>NZ_JARVHC010000001.1:315000-5403024 GCF_040459995.1 Bacillus cereus group sp. MG9
GACAACTAGGATGTTGGCTCAGAAGCAGCCACCATTTAAAGAGTGCGTAATAGCTCACTAGTCGAGTGACTCTGCGCCGAAAATGTACCGGGGCTAAATACACCACCGAAGCTGCGAATTGATACCAATGGTATCAGTGGTAGGGGAGCGTTCTAAGTGCAGTGAAGTCAGACCGGAAGGACTGGTGGAGCGCTTAGAAGTGAGAATGCCGGTATGAGTAGCGAAAGACGGGTGAGAATCCCGTCCACCGAATGCCTAAGGTTTCCTGAGGAAGGCTCGTCCGCTCAGGGTTAGTCAGGACCTAAGCCGAGGCCGACAGGCGTAGGCGATGGACAACAGGTTGATATTCCTGTACCACCTCTTTATCGTTTGAGCAATGGAGGGACGCAGAAGGATAGAAGAAGCGTGCGATTGGTTGTGCACGTCCAAGCAGTTAGGCTGATAAGTAGGCAAATCCGCTTATCGTGAAGGCTGAGCTGTGATGGGGAAGCTCCTTATGGAGCGAAGTCTTTGATTCCCCGCTGCCAAGAAAAGCTTCTAGCGAGATAAAAGGTGCCTGTACCGCAAACCGACACAGGTAGGCGAGGAGAGAATCCTAAGGTGTGCGAGAGAACTCTGGTTAAGGAACTCGGCAAAATGACCCCGTAACTTCGGGAGAAGGGGTGCTTTCTTAACGGAAAGCCGCAGTGAATAGGCCCAAGCGACTGTTTAGCAAAAACACAGGTCTCTGCGAAGCCGTAAGGCGAAGTATAGGGGCTGACACCTGCCCGGTGCTGGAAGGTTAAGGAGAGGGGTTAGCGTAAGCGAAGCTCTGAACTGAAGCCCCAGTAAACGGCGGCCGTAACTATAACGGTCCTAAGGTAGCGAAATTCCTTGTCGGGTAAGTTCCGACCCGCACGAAAGGTGTAACGATTTGGGCACTGTCTCAACCAGAGACTCGGTGAAATTATAGTACCTGTGAAGATGCAGGTTACCCGCGACAGGACGGAAAGACCCCGTGGAGCTTTACTGTAGCCTGATATTGAATTTTGGTACAGTTTGTACAGGATAGGCGGGAGCCATTGAAACCGGAGCGCTAGCTTCGGTGGAGGCGCTGGTGGGATACCGCCCTGACTGTATTGAAATTCTAACCTACGGGTCTCATCGACCCGGGAGACAGTGTCAGGTGGGCAGTTTGACTGGGGCGGTCGCCTCCTAAAGTGTAACGGAGGCGCCCAAAGGTTCCCTCAGAATGGTTGGAAATCATTCGTAGAGTGCAAAGGCATAAGGGAGCTTGACTGCGAGACCTACAAGTCGAGCAGGGACGAAAGTCGGGCTTAGTGATCCGGTGGTTCCGCATGGAAGGGCCATCGCTCAACGGATAAAAGCTACCCCGGGGATAACAGGCTTATCTCCCCCAAGAGTCCACATCGACGGGGAGGTTTGGCACCTCGATGTCGGCTCATCGCATCCTGGGGCTGTAGTCGGTCCCAAGGGTTGGGCTGTTCGCCCATTAAAGCGGTACGCGAGCTGGGTTCAGAACGTCGTGAGACAGTTCGGTCCCTATCCGTCGTGGGCGCAGGAAATTTGAGAGGAGCTGTCCTTAGTACGAGAGGACCGGGATGGACGCACCGCTGGTGTACCAGTTGTTCTGCCAAGGGCATAGCTGGGTAGCTATGTGCGGAAGGGATAAGTGCTGAAAGCATCTAAGCATGAAGCCCCCCTCAAGATGAGATTTCCCATAGCGTAAGCTAGTAAGATCCCTGAAAGATGATCAGGTTGATAGGTTCGAGGTGGAAGCATGGTGACATGTGGAGCTGACGAATACTAATAGATCGAGGACTTAACCATATAATATGAAGCAATGTTATCTAGTTTTGAAGGAATATACCTTCATCAGTTTGGTGATGATGGCAGAGAGGTCACACCCGTTCCCATACCGAACACGGAAGTTAAGCTCTCTAGCGCCGATGGTAGTTGGGACCTTGTCCCTGTGAGAGTAGGACGTCGCCAAGCAAAAACCTAAGTCGTTTCGACTTAGGTTTTTTTGTGTTTATTTTTATTTACCGAAGGTTAAAATCCATAAATTTAATAATCCTAAAGACGAAAAAAGAATGAAATAGAGGCAGTTTAAAATAATGGTAATGATTTTTTGTGCTCCGGATTTTTCGAATGCTCCTAAAATAATCCCTAAGAATAGAAAAGATTATTTCTATCATAATAATGAGAGTAGAAAAAATGGGATGATATAAATAAGCATTCAATAATTACAGCAATTACTGCGATAGAGAAAAATAAATAGGATAATAGCACAGTTATTTTTTTTCACGGTTATTCCTCCTTTGAAATTAAAGCGTTATAATATAGGTTCTATCGATGTATAGAACACAAGAGAGTATATATATTGATTAAAACATACTGAAGTATTATATAAATAGTTATACGTAAAATAGATCTCTAGAAATATATATTCTAATTCCCTTTCCTTCTTGCATATAGTTGCAATTCTTCTTTTGAATATAACTAAAACACGAACGTTATCGATGACTAATAAAAAAACATTCGATTATTTATTGACATTGTTTATGAAATATTGTTAATATAGCCATAGAAACAATAATATATAAGACCTCATATAATCGCGGGGATATGGCCTGCAAGTCTCTACCTAACGACCGTTATTCGTTAGACTATGAGGGAAAGTCACTCGGTATTTTTCTATTCACAAGGGATACGTATGCCTGAGTAGAGCACTTTCTCTCATAGTAAAAGAGAAACTGTTCTATTTCAGGCTTTTTTTATTTGAATCGGGGGGATTCTAATATGAAATCACTAGTTGGAGTCATAATGGGAAGCACGTCAGACTGGGAAACAATGAAATATGCTTGTGACATTTTAGATGAATTAAATATACCGTATGAGAAAAAAGTTGTATCCGCTCATCGGACTCCGGATTATATGTTTGAATATGCAGAAACAGCTCGTGAACGTGGAGTAAAAGTTATTATTGCTGGAGCCGGTGGAGCAGCGCATTTACCAGGAATGGTTGCAGCGAAGACAAATCTTCCTGTAATTGGTGTTCCAGTTCAATCAAAGGCGTTAAACGGCCTAGATTCGTTATTATCCATTGTCCAAATGCCAGGAGGGGTTCCAGTTGCAACTGTTGCAATTGGTAAGGCTGGTTCAACGAATGCTGGATTACTTGCTGCACAAATACTTGGATCATTTCATGATGATATACATGATGCATTAGAGTTGAGACGAGAAGCTATTGAGAAAACTGTGCGTGAAGGTAGTGAGCTAGTATGACGAGAATCATTTTACCTGGAAAAACAATCGGCATTATTGGAGGCGGCCAGCTTGGAAGAATGATGGCGTTGGCAGCTAAGGAAATGGGTTATAAAATTGCTGTTTTAGATCCTACAAAGCATTCACCATGTGCACAAGTTGCTGATGTTGAAGTCGTTGCACCATATGACGATTTAAAAGCAATTCAGCATTTAGCAGAGATAAGCGACGTTGTCACATATGAATTTGAGAATATTGATTATAGATGTTTACAATGGCTTGAAAAACATGCTTACTTACCACAAGGTAGTCAGTTGTTAAATAAAACGCAAAATCGTTTTACAGAAAAGAATGCAATTGAAAAAGCTGGGTTACCAGTAGCATCGTATAGATTGGTTCAAAATCAAGATCAACTTACAGAAGCAATTAAAGAGTTATCTTTCCCTTCTGTCTTAAAAACAACGACAGGTGGATACGATGGTAAAGGGCAAGTGGTTTTAAAGAGTGAAGCTGATGTTGTGAGAGCAAAAGAACTTACTAATAAAGCAGAGTGCATTCTAGAAAAATGGGTGCCTTTTGAAAAAGAAGTATCAGTTATTGTAATTCGTAGTGTAAGTGGTGAAACGAAAGTATTTCCGGTAGCGGAAAATATTCATGTAAATAATATTTTGCATGAATCTATCGTTCCAGCCCGCATTACAGAAGAACTTTCTCAAAAAGCAATTGATTACGCAAAGGTACTTGCGGATGAACTAGAACTTGTGGGAACACTAGCGGTAGAGATGTTTGCTACAGCTGACGGTGAGATTTACATTAATGAATTAGCACCAAGACCTCACAATTCAGGACACTATACACAGGATGCATGTGAAACGAGTCAATTTGGTCAACATATTCGAGCAATCTGTAATTTACCTCTTGGAGAAACAAATTTGTTAAAACCAGTTGTCATGGTAAACATTTTAGGCGAACATATAGAAGGGGTCCTAGGACAAGTGAATAGACTAACCGGGTGCTATTTACACTTGTATGGAAAAGAAGAAGCAAAAGCGCAGCGAAAAATGGGGCATGTTAATATTTTAAATGATAATATTGAAGTCGCTCTAGAAAAAGCGAAGAGTTTGCATATTTGGGACCATCAAGAACAACTGTTGGAGGGAAAAAGATGATTAATCGTTATACACGCCCTGAAATGGGTGCGATTTGGACGGAAGAGAACAAATTTAAAGCGTGGTTAGAAGTTGAGATTTTAGCGTGTGAAGCATGGGCTGAGCTTGGCGATATTCCAAAAGAAGATGTGAAAAAAATTCGTGAACATGCAACATTTGATATTGATCGTATTTATGAAATTGAAAAAGAAACACGTCATGACGTAGTTGCTTTCACTCGTGCTGTATCAGAAACACCAACATTAGGCGAGGAACGTAAATGGGTTCATTACGGTTTAACATCTACAGACGTAGTAGATACAGCGTTATCTTATATCTTAAAACAAGCAAATGAAATCTTGTTAAAAGACTTAGAAAACTTTGTTAGCATTTTAGCTAATAAAGCGAAAGAGCATAAATACACGATTATGATGGGAAGAACACACGGTGTACATGCAGAGCCAACAACATTTGGTTTAAAACTTGGTCTTTGGTATGAAGAAATGAAACGTAACGTAGAGCGTTTCAAACAAGCTGCTGATACAGTTCGCGTTGGTAAGTTATCTGGTGCGGTTGGTACATATGCAAATATTGATCCATTCGTAGAAAAGTATGTTTGTGAAAACTTAGGATTAGAAGCAGCACCAATTTCAACACAAACATTGCAACGTGATCGTCATGCACATTACATGTCAACACTTGCACTAATCGCAACATCTGTTGAAAAGATGGCAGTTGAGATTCGTGGTTTACAAAAGAGTGAAACACGTGAAGTTGAAGAGGCTTTCGCAAAAGGTCAAAAAGGTTCTTCTGCAATGCCCCATAAACGTAATCCAATTGGATCTGAAAATATGACTGGTTTAGCTCGTGTTATCCGCGGTTATATGATGACAGCTTACGAGAATGTTCCGTTATGGCATGAGCGTGATATCTCTCACTCTTCTGCAGAACGCGTAATTTTACCAGATGCTACAATCGCGTTAAATTACATGTTAAATCGCTTTGGTAATATCGTTAAAAACTTAACTGTATTCCCAGAGAATATGAAACGCAATATGACAAGAACATACGGCTTAATTTACTCTCAACGCGTAATGCTTACACTAATTGACAAAGGTCTGGTACGTGAAGAAGCTTATGATATCGTACAGCCTAAAGCAATGGAAGCTTGGGAAACACAAGTACAATTTAAAGAGCTTGTAGAATCTGACGAGCGTATTACAAGTAAGTTAACGCAAGAAGAAATTAACGAATGTTTCAATTATGAACATCATATGCAACACGTTGATACAATCTTTGAACGCCTTGGATTAAACGAAGCGTAAAATTTCATATGGCACAGAATAGAGTCATTCTGTGCCATTCTTTATAAAAATATTATTCACATTTTTCAAACTACAGGGGGCTTGCGAAATGCAAAAGCTAGAATTGCTGTATGAAGGTAAGGCAAAAAGAATTTATCGTACAGAAGCAGCAGATATGGTTTGGGTAGAGTACAAAGATAGTGCGACTGCTTTCAATGGGGAGAAAAAAGCGACAATTACAGGAAAAGGTCGTTTGAACAATGAGATTACAACTTTATTGTTCAGAAAGTTACAAGAAGTTGGAATTAAAACACACTTTGTGGAGAAGTTATCTGATACAGAACAACTTGTCAAAAAGGTGAGTATTATTCCATTAGAAGTTGTCACAAGAAACGTAATTGCAGGTAGTCTTTCAAAAAGACTAGGAATGGAAGAAGGAACTGCTCTTACAACACCGATCGTAGAATTTTACTACAAAGATGATGATTTAGGAGATCCACTTGTAACGGAAGATCATATTCGTTTGTTAAATGTTGCAACACCAGAGCAAGTAAGCGTATTACGAGATGCAGCTCTACAAATCAATCAAGTGTTGATTGAGCATTTCGCAAGCTGTCGTGTAAGATTAGTAGATTTTAAATTAGAGTTTGGCGTAACAGAAGAAGGGGAAATCATATTAGCAGATGAAATTTCACCAGATACTTGCCGTTTATGGGATGAAACGAGCAATGAAAAATTTGATAAAGATGTATTCCGTCGTGATCTTGGGAATTTAACAGAAGCATATGAAGAAATTTTAAAACGTTTAGGGGGAGCTTCACATGTATAAAGTTAAGGTATATGTAACGTTAAGAGAAAGTGTATTAGATCCACAAGGAACTGCGGTAAAGGGAGCACTTCATAGTCTTTCATTTACAGAAGTACAAGACGTTCGAATCGGAAAATATATGGAATTAACAATTGATAAATCAGTATCTGATCTGGATAGCAAGGTAAAAGAAATGTGTGAAAAATTATTAGCAAACGTTGTAATGGAAGACTTCCGTTATGAAGTTGAGGAGGTTGTCGCACAGTGAAATTTGCAGTCATAGTATTCCCAGGTTCGAACTGTGATGTCGATATGTTCCATGCAATTAAAGATGAGCTTGGTGAAGAAGTAGATTACGTTTGGCACGATAGAGAGAATTTAGATGAATATGATGCAATTTTACTACCAGGTGGATTCTCTTACGGTGACTATTTACGTTGTGGTGCTATCTCTCGCTTTGCTAACGCAATGAAAGCAGTGCAAAAAGCTGCTGAGCAAGGAAAGCCAATTTTAGGAGTGTGTAATGGATTCCAGATTCTTGTTGAATCAGGATTACTACCAGGAGCATTAATGAGAAACGAAAACTTAAAGTTTATGTGCCGTACGGTTCAGTTACGTGTTGAAAATAATGAAACTATGTTTACATCACAATATGAAAAAAATGAAGTAATCAATATTCCAATTGCACATGGTGAGGGGAATTACTATTGTGATGAAGCAACTCTTAAACAATTAGAAGAAAATAATCAAATCGCATTCCGTTACGTAGAAAATCCGAATGGAAGCGTTTCAGATATTGCAGGTATTGTAAATGAAAAAGGAAATGTTCTTGGTATGATGCCACACCCAGAGCGTGCTGTAGATGAATTACTTGGCGGTGCTGAAGGGTTAAAAGTCTTTCAATCTATCTTAAAACAGTGGAGGGAAACATATGTCGTTAATGCTTGAGCCAAATCCAACACAAATTAAAGAAGAGCGTATATATGCGGAAATGGGGCTAACAGACGAAGAGTTTGCCATGGTTGAAAAGATTTTAGGCCGTTTGCCGAATTATACAGAAACGGGACTATTCTCTGTTATGTGGTCTGAACATTGTAGTTATAAAAATTCAAAGCCAGTTCTTCGTAAGTTTCCAACGACAGGTGAGCGTGTCTTACAAGGACCTGGAGAAGGCGCTGGAATTGTAGATATCGGTGATAATCAAGCGGTTGTATTTAAAATGGAAAGTCATAACCATCCTTCTGCAATTGAGCCATATCAAGGGGCAGCGACAGGTGTCGGTGGTATTATTCGCGATGTATTCTCTATGGGAGCACGTCCGGTAGCTCTATTAAACTCACTTCGCTTCGGTGAATTACAATCACCACGCGTGAAATATTTATTTGAAGAAGTAGTAGCAGGAATCGCAGGATACGGTAACTGCATTGGTATTCCTACTGTTGGCGGCGAAGTACAGTTTGATCCATGTTATGAAGGAAATCCACTTGTAAATGCAATGTGTGTAGGCCTAATTAATCATGAAGATATTAAAAAAGGGCAAGCACATGGTGCTGGTAATACAGTAATGTACGTAGGAGCATCAACTGGTCGTGATGGTATTCACGGTGCAACATTCGCATCTGAAGAGTTATCTGAAAGCTCAGAAGCGAAGCGTCCGGCAGTTCAAGTAGGGGATCCATTTATGGAGAAACTTCTTATTGAAGCATGTTTAGAACTTATTCAGTCTGATGCACTTGTTGGAATTCAAGATATGGGAGCTGCTGGTTTAACATCATCTTCTGCAGAAATGGCAAGTAAAGCAGGTATGGGTATTGAAATGTACTTAGATGATGTACCGCAGCGTGAAACTGGAATGACTCCATATGAAATGATGTTATCTGAATCACAAGAGCGTATGTTAATCGTTGTGAAAAAAGGTAGAGAGCAAGAAATAGTAGATTTATTTGAGAAGTATGGTCTTGCAGCAGTTACGATGGGGAAAGTAACTGAAGATAAAATGCTTCGATTATTCCATAAAGATGAAATGGTAGCTGAAGTACCAGCGGATGCTCTTGCAGAAGAAGCACCAATTTATCATAAACCGTCAAAAGAAGCAGCATACTTTGCTGAGTTCCAGCAGATGAAAATGGAAACACCAAAAGTAGAAGATTATAAAGAAACGTTATTAGCTCTATTACAACAACCAACGATTGCAAGTAAAGAGTGGGTATATGATCAATATGATTATCAAGTGCGCACTAGCACAATCGTTACACCAGGTTCAGATGCAGCGGTTATACGTGTACGCGGCACAGAAAAAGGATTAGCAATGACGACAGATTGTAACTCTCGCTACATTTATTTAGATCCAGAAGTGGGCGGTAAAATTGCAGTAGCAGAGGCAGCACGTAATATCGTATGTTCTGGCGGGGAGCCACTTGCAATTACAGATTGCTTAAACTTCGGTAACCCAGAAAAACCAGAGATCTTCTGGCAAATTGAGAAATCAGTAGACGGTATGAGTGAAGCTTGCCGCAAGTTACAAACGCCAGTTATCGGCGGGAATGTATCAATGTATAACGAGCGTAGTGGTGAAGCTGTATATCCAACACCAACTGTTGGGATGGTTGGACTTGTACACGATTTAAAACACGTAACAACACAAGAATTTAAACAAGCTGGCGATTTAGTTTATGTAATTGGAGAGACGAAAGCTGAGTTCGGTGGAAGTGAATTACAGAAAATGATCTACGGAAAAATTTTCGGTCAATCACCAAGCATCGATCTAGATGTAGAATTAAAACGCCAAAAACAAGTACTAGCAGCAATTCAAGCTGGCCTTGTTCAATCTGCACATGATGTTGCAGAAGGTGGTTTAGCAGTTGCAATTACTGAAAGTGCAATTGGTGCTAACGGTTTAGGTGCTACTGTGAAATTAGACGGAGAAGCAACAGCAGTATTATTTGCAGAATCACAATCGCGCTTCGTTATAACCGTAAAACGTGAAAATAAAGAAGCATTTGAGAAAGTGGTTGAAGCAATTCAAGTTGGAGAAGTGACAAATACAAATGAAGTAACAATTCATAATGAAGAAAATGAAGTATTACTTACAGCAAATGTAGATGAAATGAGAAAGGCTTGGAAAGGGGCAATCCCATGCTTGCTGAAATAAAGGGGTTAAATGAAGAATGTGGCGTTTTTGGAATTTGGGGGCATGAAAATGCAGCACAAGTTTCGTACTACGGATTGCACAGTTTGCAGCACCGTGGGCAAGAGGGCGCAGGCATTGTTGTAAATAATGGGGAAAAAATCATCGGTCACAAGGGGTTAGGTTTAATATCAGAAGTGTTTTCAAGAGGTGAGCTAGAGGGATTAAACGGGAAATCAGCAATTGGACACGTACGATATGCAACAGCTGGTGGAAGTGAAGTTGCTAACGTTCAACCATTATTATTCCGTTTTTCCGATCATAGCATGGCGTTAGCTCATAACGGAAATTTAATTAATGCAAAAATGCTTCGTCGTGAATTAGAGGCAGAGGGAAGTATTTTTCAAACAAGTTCAGATACAGAAGTACTTTTACACCTCATTAAGCGTAGTACAAAAGATTCTTTAATTGATAGTGTAAAAGAGGCTCTAAATAAAGTGAAAGGTGCGTTTGCATATCTTTTACTAACTGGAAATGAAATGATCGTTGCGCTAGATCCAAATGGATTCCGTCCTCTTTCAATTGGAAAGATGGGGGATGCTTACGTTGTAGCATCGGAAACATGTGCTTTCGATGTAGTTGGTGCAACATACATTCGTGATGTAGAACCTGGTGAATTGCTTATTATCAATGATGAAGGAATTCACGTAGATCGTTTTACAAATGAAGTAGACCACGCGATTTGCAGTATGGAATACATTTACTTTGCACGTCCAGATTCTAATATAGCTGGTATTAATGTTCATGCAGCACGTAAAAACATGGGGAAACGTTTAGCGGCGGAAGCTCCTATTGAAGCTGATGTTGTTACTGGTGTACCAGACTCTAGTATTTCAGCAGCAATTGGTTATGCGGAGGCGACAGGAATTCCGTATGAGTTAGGGTTAATTAAAAATCGTTACGTTGGACGTACGTTTATTCAACCTTCTCAAGAACTGCGTGAGCAAGGAGTTAAGATGAAGCTTTCAGCAGTAAGAGGCGTAGTTGAAGGAAAACGAGTTGTTATGATTGACGATTCTATCGTAAGAGGAACGACAAGTAAACGAATTGTTCGTATGCTTCGCGAGGCTGGAGCGACAGAAGTCCATGTAAGAATTGCTTCACCACCTCTTAAGTATCCATGCTTCTATGGCATTGATATTCAAACGAGAAAAGAATTAATCGCAGCAAATAATTCAATAGAAGAAATCCGTCAAATCATCGGAGCAGATTCACTAACATTTTTAAGTGAAGATGGATTAGTAGATGCAATTGGACGCCCATATGAAGGGAAATACGGTGGTCTATGTATGGCTTACTTCAATGGAGACTATCCAACAGCTCTTTATGATTATGAGCAAGAGCTTTTAGAAAGTATGAAATAAGAAGAAAAAAGCTTCTACTTCTTTTGATGTAGAAGCTAGCTTCTTTCTTAAAACGGCCGCCCTGGATGGGGAGAAATTAAAAGACGAGGTGTAAATAACGATGGCGAATGCATATAAGCAAGCAGGAGTAGATATTGAAGCTGGATATGAAGCGGTATCTCGCATGAAAAAACACGTACAAACAACAATGAGAAAAGAAGTGCTAGGCGGTTTAGGCGGTTTTGGAGGTATGTTTGATCTATCAAAATTTGCATTAGAAGAACCTGTATTAGTATCTGGAACAGATGGCGTGGGAACGAAATTGATGCTCGCTTTTATGGCAGATAAACATGACACAATTGGTATTGATGCAGTAGCAATGTGTGTAAATGATATTGTTGTCCAAGGAGCAGAGCCGCTTTTCTTCCTTGATTATATTGCTTGTGGTAAAGCTGAACCTAGTAAAATTGAAAACATCGTCAAAGGTATATCAGAGGGCTGTCGCCAAGCTGGTTGTGCATTAATTGGTGGAGAAACAGCTGAAATGCCAGGAATGTATTCTACGGAAGAATACGATTTAGCTGGTTTTACAGTTGGAATTGTTGATAAAAAGAAAATTGTAACAGGTGAAAAAATTGAAGCTGGTCACGTATTAATTGGTTTAGCATCTAGCGGTATTCATAGTAACGGTTATTCTTTAGTAAGAAAAGTGCTACTAGAAGATGGAGAACTATCTTTAGATCGTATTTACGGACGCTTAGAACTACCTCTTGGTGAAGAATTATTAAAACCAACGAAAATTTATGTCAAACCTATTTTAGAACTATTGAAGAAACATGAAGTATACGGTATGGCACATATTACAGGTGGTGGATTCATTGAAAATATTCCACGTATGTTGCCAGAAGGAATCGGTGCGGAAATTGAATTAGGATCTTGGCAAGTTCAACCGATTTTTAGTTTACTTCAAGAATTTGGAAAACTAGAAGAGAAAGAAATGTTCAATATTTTTAACATGGGTATTGGTATGGTAGTAGCAGTAAAGGAAGAAGAGGCAAAAGATATTGTTCGTCTTCTTGAGGAACAAGGCGAGAAAGCTCATATTATTGGACACACTGTACAAGGGTCTGGTGTTACCTTTATTGAGGGAACAGAAGTATGAGTAGATTAGCAGTTTTTGCTTCTGGGAGCGGCTCTAACTTTCAATCTCTCATTAATGCGGTAGAAGACAAAATATTGGATGCAGATATTAGTTTATTAGTATGTGATAAACCAGAGGCACGCGCTATTGGACGGGCAAACTATCACCATATTCCGTGTTTTTCCTTTTCAGCGAAAGCATATGAGTCAAAAGAAGCATTTGAAAAAGAGATATTAAAAAAGCTAGAAGAGTACGAAATTGATTATGTTATTTTAGCTGGATATATGCGTTTAATTGGAACGACTTTACTAGAAGCGTACGGCGGGAACATTATTAATATTCATCCATCACTACTACCGAGTTTTCCAGGGAAAGATGCTGTTGGTCAAGCGTTAGAAGCGGGTGTGAAAGTAACCGGAGTAACGATTCACTATGTAGATGCAGGTATGGATACAGGTCCAATTATTGCGCAAGAAGCAGTAGTTGTTTCTGAAGGGGATACGAGAGAAAGCTTACAAAAGAAAATTCAACAAGTTGAACATAAATTATACGTAAATACAGTGAATCAAATTGTTCAGTCTGTGAAAAAACCAACTGTTAACTAACATACAACCAGGGGTGAAGGATAAATGAAAAAGCGTGCATTAGTAAGTGTTTCAGATAAAACAGGAGTAGTAGAATTTGTTAAAGGTTTACTTGAACAAGGGATTGAAGTTATTTCAACAGGTGGTACGAAAAAATTATTAGAAGAAAACGGCTTGCAAGTAATTGGTATTTCTGAAGTAACTGGTTTCCCAGAAATTATGGATGGTCGTGTAAAAACATTACATCCAAATATTCATGGTGGTCTATTAGCAGTTCGTGATAATGAAATGCATGTAGCGCAAATGAATGAATTAGGTATTCAACCAATTGACTTTGTTGTTGTTAACTTATACCCATTTAAAGAAACAATCGCTAAGCCTGATGTAACATTTGCTGATGCAATTGAAAATATTGATATCGGTGGCCCAACAATGATTCGCTCTGCTGCGAAAAATCATAAATTTGTATCGGTAATTGTAGATCCAGTAGATTATGATGTTGTATTAGCAGAACTGAAAGAGAACGGTGAAGTAACAGAGGAAACGAAACGTAAATTAGCAGCGAAAGTATTCCGTCATACAGCGGCATATGATGCGTTAATTTCTAACTACTTAACAAAGCAAATGGGCGAAGAAAGCCCTGAAACAGTAACGGTGACATTTGAGAAAAAACAAGATTTACGCTATGGCGAAAATCCACATCAAAAAGCGACATTCTATAAAGCGCCATTCGCAGCAACTTCTTCTGTTGCATACGCAGAACAATTACACGGTAAAGAATTATCTTATAACAATATCAACGATGCGGATGCAGCACTTAGCATCGTGAAAGAATTTACAGAACCAGCAGTAGTAGCGGTAAAACATATGAATCCATGTGGTGTTGGAGTAGGAACTGATATTCACGAAGCATACACACGCGCTTATGAAGCAGATCCAGTATCAATCTTCGGAGGCATTATTGCAGCGAATCGTGAAATTGATAAAGCTACAGCAGAAAAGTTACACGAAATTTTCTTAGAAATTGTTATCGCACCTTCTTTCTCACAAGAAGCTTTAGAAGTATTGCAAAGTAAGAAAAATTTACGTTTACTAACTGTAAATATTGAAAAAGCAACAAGCGCAAGTAAAAAGCTAACTTCTGTACAAGGTGGACTTCTTGTTCAAGAGGAAGATACGTTATCATTAGATGAAAGTACAATTTCAATTCCAACGAAACGTGAACCATCAGAGCAAGAGTGGAAAGATTTAAAACTAGCTTGGAAAGTTGTAAAACATGTGAAATCAAATGCAATTGTTTTAGCGAATGATAACATGACAGTTGGTGTAGGCGCGGGACAGATGAACCGTGTAGGTTCTGCAAAAATCGCAATTACACAAGCTGGCGAAAAAGCACAAGGTAGCGCACTTGCATCTGATGCTTTCTTCCCAATGCCAGATACAGTAGAAGAAGCAGCAAAAGCTGGAATTACAGCAATCATCCAACCAGGCGGATCGATTCGTGATGAAGATTCTATTAAAATGGCAGATGCGTATGGGATTACTATGGTGTTCACTGGCGTACGTCATTTCAAACACTAATAGAGGATGTTAAAAAAGTCCGGTCAAGATAACTGTCGCATGTCGTCGTTGCATAGCCAGTGCGGTACTCATGTAGGAAAGCTACACTCCGTGTCCTCCTGGCAAATGCGCCTTGACCTGCTCGGTTCTCTTGATCCTCCTTTTTAAACTTTTATTGATATGAAAACAAACTAGGAGCATAGCTTCTAGTTTGTACTTATTTAATTATTGGGGGATGGAATATGAATGTTTTAGTAATTGGTCGTGGTGGACGTGAGCATGCTTTAGCTTGGAAGTTTGCACAATCTGAAAAGGTAGAAAAAATATATGTAGCGCCAGGTAATGAAGGTATGCGAGACGTTGCAACACCAGTTGATATTGATGAGAATGATTTTGATGCATTAGTCTTATTCGCAAAAGAAAACAATGTAGGCTTAACTTTCGTTGGACCAGAAATTCCACTTATGAATGGAATCGTTGATCGCTTTAAGGAAGAGGGACTTCGTGTATTTGGACCTAATAAAGCGGCTGCTGTTATTGAAGGTAGTAAAGCTTTTACAAAAGAATTGATGAAAAAGTATGATATTCCAACTGCGGCATATGAAACTTTTACAGACTATGAAGAGGCAGTAAAGTACATTCAGAAAGTTGGTGCACCGATCGTAATTAAGGCAGATGGGTTAGCTGCTGGTAAAGGTGTAACAGTAGCAATGACGCTTGAAGATGCATTACAAGCTGTGAAAGAAATGCTGCAAGATGTGAAATTCGGTGAAGCAAGCAAGAAGGTCGTTATTGAGGAGTTTCTAGATGGACAAGAATTTTCATTAATGGCATTCGTAAATGGAACAACCGTACATCCGATGGTAATTGCTCAAGATCATAAACGCGCTTTTGATGGCGATAAAGGTCCGAATACAGGCGGAATGGGTGCATATTCCCCAGTACCACAAATTCCGGAATCAGCGGTTCAAGAAGCGATTCAAACAGTATTACATCCAACTGCTAAAGCGATGATCCAAGAAAATCTTTCGTTTACAGGAATTTTATATGCGGGGCTTATTTTAACGAATGATGGTCCAAAGGTAATTGAGTTCAATGCACGCTTTGGCGATCCTGAAACGGAAGTTGTATTACCACGCTTAGAAAATGATTTAGTTGATGTATGTAACGCTGTATTAGATGAAAGTGAATTAACGTTACAATGGTCAAAGGAAGCAGTTATTGGTGTCGTACTTGCTTCGAAAGGATATCCAGAAGCATATAAAAAAGGTGAAATTATTAACGGATTAGATGCACTGCAAGATGTAATAGTTTTCCATGCGGGTACAGCGATGAAACATGGTGACTTTGTAACAAACGGTGGCCGTGTATTATTTGTTGCTTGTAAGGCGAATAGTTTACAAGAAGCGAAAGATAAGGTCTATAAAGAAATCGGTAAAATTGAGAGTGATGGTTTATTTTACCGAAGTGATATAGGATATCGTGCAATTGGGCATGAGATGATGAAAAGCTAATGTATAAAAAATCCCGCTGATTTCTCAGCGGGATTTTTATGCATCTTTATCTTTTTTTAATTTCCCTTTTTGCTTTGCCATTTCTCGAAGTAAATACTCGATGTGTGCATTGACGCTACGAAACTCATCATTCGCCCATTTTTCGATGACTGCGTGTAATTCAGGATCAATACGTAATGGAAAGCTTTTCTTTTTGGCCATAATCACTTACAACCTTTAGTATAGGCTTCCTGTATTAATAACTGGTTGCGCACCTTTATCTGAAACGATGGCAACTAATAAATTGTTCACCATATTTGCTTTACGCTCGTCATCGAGTTCCAGTACGCCTTCTTCATCTAACATATGGATTGAATCTTTCGCCATCTTCACAGCACCTTCAACAATCTCTTTTCTAGCAGCTAATACTGCTTTTGCTTGTTGACGCTGGAGCATTGCATGGGCAATTTCTGTTGCGTAAGCTAAATGTGTTAAACGAGTTTCTAATACTTCTACGCCAGCGATTTCAAGTCGTGCTTCTAACTCACGCTTTAATTCTTCAGAGATCTCTTCAGTATTTCCTCGTAACGTGATGCAAGTTTCATCTTGGAAATTATCATAAGGATATTTTGTAGCAACGTGGCGGATTGCTGTTTCACTTTGAATTTCTACGAATCGATCGTAATGCTCAACACCAAACATTGCTTTTGCGGAATCAACAACTTTATATACGATAACGGCTGCAATTTCAATTGGATTGCCCTCAACATCGTTTACTTTTAATTTCTTACTGTTAAAGTTTTCAACACGTAAAGATACAGTTTGACGAAAAGCGAATGGAATTGTTAAAAATAAACCATTTTGACGAATTGTTCCTAAATAACTACCGAAGAACGTAATAACTTTCGCTTGATTCGGTTGAACGATACCGATACCTGTAGCTAAAACAGATGCTAATATGAGAGCTAAAATAGCTATTACAAACATTTCTTGTACAAGGCAAAATACACCGATAGCGGCTAAAACTAAAATTCCAATAACGCCGAGAAATCCATTAACATAAAATACTTGTTTTTCTTTCATATGATCGCCTCCTTGATATAAAAATGATATCACTTTTATATCATTACATGCAAGAGGGTTACACCTAATTTTCTGAATTTTATTGTTTGATATCTTTTATGTACGTTTTAAGGGTAAAAACAAGAATGTACGTTCTGTTTCGTGGTAAAATAAAGAAGACTTAGCTGCCCACTGCAGCAGCTAAGTCCCTTTGAGAGCATCTTGCATCGTGACAAATGATTCAAAGCGGTTTTGCCAGGATTAATTCTTCAATCGCTGACTCAATCTCTTTGTCAGAAGTGTCATAACTTCCATCTGACTTTGACTTTGGCTTGTCATGACTGGAAGCTGAATTAACTTCTTCTTTATTATGTCCTTTTTCAGTGAAATTCATGCTAGGCATTTTAAATGCGCTCATATTCATATATTTTCCAAACTTACAGGCTTCAACAATAGGGCAGAAACGAACGATTCCCTCCGCAATTTTCATGGCACCAATCCATAGCAAAACTTTAGACCAAGTGCACCAAGGTTTACGTACGAGTTTAGCTGTACTACAACCGAAGAGGATGAGTCCGAGTGTAATTCGAATTAGAGCACTAATTGTGCCGATGTTTTGCTTCATTAGAAAAACACTCCTTTTTAATTAACTTCGAAATAGAAAATACTATTTCATTTGTTAGTATTCCGTATAAGTTTTTTGATATGTAATCCAACATTTGACGTTGAAAAAGATGTTGGATTGGGCGTGTGTGTAGGTAGTTTTTTTTGTTATAATGAAAGAATGCGTAAAAGGAAGTTCAAAAAGTCCGGTAAAGATAGCTGTCGCATTTCATCGTTGCATACGCCAGTCCGGTAAAGATATAGCAAGGAATGTAAAAAATCTTGATAAAAATTAACTGTTATTTTGAACAGAAATTATATAACTAGAGAAAAGAAAGGGTGTTTTCATGTACGATATTTCCAAATGGAAACATGTATTTAAGCTTGATCCAAATAAGGAGTTAAGTGACGAACATTTAGAAATGATTTGTGAATCTGGAACGGATGCTGTTATTGTAGGTGGAAGTGACGGTATAACAATTGATAACGTATTACACATGCTAGTTAGCATTCGTAGATATGCAGTGCCTTGTGTGTTAGAGGTTTCTGATGTGGAGGCAATTACACCAGGATTTGATTTTTATTACATCCCAAGTGTTTTAAATAGCCGAAAAGTAGAATGGGTAACAGGTGTTCATCATGAGGCATTGAAAGAATTTGGGGATATTATGGACTGGGACGAAATTTACATGGAAGGGTATTGTGTTTTAAACCCAGAAGCGAAAGTAGCCCAGCTTACAGATGCAAAATGTGATTTAACAGAAGATGATGTTATTGCATATGCGCGTTTAGCAGACAAGCTATTACATTTACCGATATTCTATTTAGAATATAGCGGGACGTATGGAGACATTGAGCTTGTTAAAAATGTAAAAGCAGAATTGAAACAAGCTAAGCTATATTATGGCGGTGGTATTTCTAATGCAGAACAAGCGAAAGAAATGGCACAGTATGCTGATACAGTAGTTGTTGGAAATATTATTTATGATGATATAAAATCGGCATTAAAAACAGTTAAAGCAGTAAAAGGAGAGTAGGTGCAGGCACATATGAGTACGACAGATAAGTTATTAAATGGTTTAAATCCGCAGCAACAAAAAGCAGTACAAACAACAAATGGAGCACTTCTATTAATGGCAGGCGCAGGTAGTGGGAAAACACGTGTGTTAACACACCGTATTGCATATTTACTTGGTGAAAAAGGTGTGGCGCCATGGAATGTACTAGCAATTACCTTTACAAATAAAGCTGCTCGTGAAATGCGTGAGCGTATTGATAAACTTGTTGGACCAGAAGCAGAAGATATTTGGATTTCTACGTTCCACTCTATGTGCGTACGTATTTTACGACGTGATATTGACCGCATTGGTATTAATCGTAACTTTACAATCTTAGATTCAGGTGATCAGTTAACTGTAGTAAAAAAAATTATGAAGGAGCGCAATATTGACCCGAAGAAGTTTGAGCCGCGCTCTATTTTAGCGGGTATTAGCAATGCGAAAAATGAACTGTTATCTGCAGATAAATATGCAAAAAAAATTACAACCGCTGATCCATATGAAAAATTAACGAGCGATGTATATACAGAATATCAAAAACGTCTTTTGAAAAATAACTCATTAGACTTTGATGATTTAATTATGACGACGATTCAGCTATTTGAACGTGTTCCAGAAGTACTAGAGTTTTATCAGCGTAAATTCCAATATATTCACGTTGATGAGTATCAAGATACGAACAAAGCTCAGTACCTTCTTGTTAAACATTTGGCATCACGTTTTAAAAACCTTTGTGTTGTTGGTGATTCGGATCAGTCTATTTACCGCTGGCGCGGGGCTGACATTTCTAACATTTTGTCATTCGAAAAAGACTATGAGAATGCACAAGTTATTCTGTTAGAACAAAACTATCGTTCATCACAAAATATTTTAAATGCAGCTAATGCTGTAATTGAAAAAAATTCAAACCGTAAACCGAAGAAATTATGGACAGAAAATCAAATTGGAAGCAAAATCTCGTATTATCGTGCTGCAACCGAAAAGGACGAAGCGTATTTTGTTGCGAAAAAAATTCGTGATGATATTCAAATGGGGAACCGAAAATATACTGATTTTGCAGTGTTATATCGTACAAATGCCCAGTCTCGTATGATTGAGGAGATTTTCCTAAAATCTAATATCCCTTACAAAATTGTCGGAGGTACTAAGTTCTACGACCGTAAAGAGATTAAAGACATTTTGGCGTACTTACGTTTAATTGGGAATCCAGATGATGAGATTAGTTTTGGACGTATTATAAACATGCCAAAGCGCGGGATTGGTGCGACTTCTATCGATAAAATTATTAATTATGGTGTGCAAAACGGAATCTCATTAACTGCTGTATTTGATGAGATTGAGCATGTTGGTGTAAGTGCAAAAATAACAAAAGCAGTAAAAGAATTCGCAAGTTTATTACACAACTGGGTAAATATGCAAGAGTATTTATCTGTTACAGAATTAGTAGAAGAAGTTATTGAGAAGACAGGCTATCGTGATATGTTGAAAAATGAGCGTTCTTTAGAAGCAGAAGGTCGTTTAGAAAACTTAGACGAGTTTTTATCTGTTACACAAACATTTGAATCCCAAAGCGAAGATAAGAGCCTTGTTGCATTCTTAACAGACTTAGCTCTTGTTGCGGATATTGATCGTGTAGATGAAGATCCAACTGCTGGTGAAGAAGTTATTTTAATGACGATGCACTCAGCGAAAGGATTAGAGTTCCCAGTTGTCTTTATTGTTGGCTTAGAGGAAGGGATATTCCCGCATACTCGTTCTCTTATGGAAGAGGATGAAATGCAAGAAGAGCGTCGTCTTGCCTATGTAGGTATTACTCGTGCAGAAGAAGAGCTATACTTATCCAATGCTCAAATGCGTACTTTATTTGGTAGAACAAGTATGAATGCAGCATCTCGATTTATTACAGAAATTCCGGCAGAATTAGTAGAACCATTAAACGAAACAGCACCGAAGCGTGAAACTTCGTTTGGTGCAAAAGGAAGAACGACAAGCGCAACTACAACACGTTCTCGTTCAGCTTTCGCGCGTCCGGCTGTTAAGACGACAGGTGGCGAGCAAATTGGCTGGGGAATAGGCGATAAAGCTGCTCACCAGAAGTGGGGAGTCGGTACAGTTGTAAGTGTAAAGGGTGAAGGAGATTCAAAAGAATTAGATATTGCGTTCCCAAGCCCAATTGGTATTAAACGTTTATTAGCAAAATTTGCACCTGTGACGAAACAATAAGAAAGGACTGAGGATATGTCAAAAGAGATAGCCAAAAAACGTATAGAAGAATTGCGTGATTTGTTAAATACATTTAACTATCAATATCACGTATTAGACAATCCTTCTGTTTCTGATGCGGAATATGACCGTGATATGCAGGAGCTTATAAAATTAGAAGCAGAGAACCCAGAGTTTATGAGTGAAGACTCTCCCTCCATTCGCGTTGGGGGGACTGTTCTTGATATATTTGAAAAGGTAACGCATAAATCACCAATGTTAAGTTTAGGAAACGCGTTTAATGAAGGAGATTTGCGTGATTTTGATCGAAGAGTACATCAGGGAATTGATGATGCGAATGTAAGATATATATGCGAATTAAAAATTGACGGACTTGCTGTTTCACTTCATTATGAAAAAGGACGCTTCATTCAAGGAGCAACACGTGGTGATGGTATAACGGGTGAAGATATTACCCAAAACTTAAAAACGATTAAAGCTATCCCGCTGCGTTTAAATGAAGAAGTAACGTTAGAAGCACGAGGCGAGGCTTATATGCCGAAGCGTTCATTCGTTAAATTAAATGAAGAAAAAGAGCAAAATGGTGAAGATGTATTTGCGAATCCACGTAATGCGGCAGCAGGATCGATACGCCAACTTGATCCGAAAATTGCAGCGAAGCGTAACTTATCTATGTTTGTGTATGGTCTTGCTAATGTAGAAGAAAAAACAATTCCATCCCACAGTGAATCACTGGATTTCTTAGGTGAGCTTGGATTTAAGACGAATCCAAATCGTCGTACATGTGAAACAATTGAAGACGTAATAGCCTATGTAGAAGAGTGGCAAGAAAAACGCCCGCATCTTGATTATGAGATTGACGGAATCGTTATAAAAGTAGACGATGTTGCTATTCAAGAAAGCTTAGGAACTACAGCAAAGAGTCCAAGATGGGCAATAGCTTATAAATTCCCAGCTGAAGAAGTTGTGACGAGATTAACAGGGATTGAATTAAGTGTCGGCCGCACAGGAGTTGTAACACCAACTGCAGAGCTCGAGCCAGTTAGAGTGGCTGGTACTATCGTTCGTCGTGCTTCTTTACATAACGAAGATTTAATTCGTGAAAAGGATATTCGAATTGGTGACTACGTTGTTGTGAAAAAGGCTGGAGATATCATTCCTGAAGTTGTGAACGTTATTTTTGATAAGCGTACTGGTGAGGAAGAAGAATATCATATGCCAACGCATTGTCCAGCATGTGAGAGTGAACTTGTTCGTTTAGAAGAAGAAGTAGCACTTCGATGTATAAATCCGACTTGCCCAGCTCAAATTCGTGAAGGATTAATCCATTTCGTTTCAAGAAATGCAATGAATATTGATGGACTTGGAGAACGTGTAATTACACAACTCTTTGATGCGGATTATATTCGTACGTTTGCTGATTTATATTCATTGACGAAAGAGCAATTATTAGAACTAGAACGTTTCGGTGAAAAATCAGCAACAAATTTAGTCCAAGCAATTGAGAATTCTAAGGAAAACTCATTAGAGCGATTATTATTCGGTCTTGGTATTCGTCATGTCGGTGCGAAAGCGGCACGTACATTTGCTGAGCATTTCGAAACGATGGATGAGCTTGTGAAAGCGACGGAAGAAGAATTAAAAACAATTAATGAGATTGGTGAAAAAATGGCTCAATCCGTTGTAACGTATTTCGATAATGAAGACGTATTAGAGCTATTACAACAATTTAAAGAGTATGGCGTGAACATGGCATACAAAGGTATAAAAATTGCTGATTTACAAAATGTTGAATCGTACTTCGCAGGAAAAACTGTCGTCTTAACAGGGAAATTAGAAGTTATGGGCCGCAGTGAAGCGAAGAAGAAAATTGAGGCATTAGGTGGAAAAGTAACAGGAAGTGTTAGTAAAAGTACGGATTTACTTGTTGCTGGTGAAGCTGCAGGCTCGAAATTAGCGCAAGCAGAGAAGCACAATGTTGAAGTTTGGAATGAAGAGAGGTTCTTACAAGAGCTGAATAAGTAAGAGGTGCAAACTTACGATGAAAAAAATAGCGTTAGCAGTATTAAGTCTTAGCCTACTTGTAAGTGGGTGTAGCATTGGTTCTAATAAAGATGAAAAAACAGTTGAGAAATCGGGGAAAGCGAAAGAGCAAGCTGTTATCCCGAAATACTCGATTTCGGATGAATATTATAAGACAACAGTTCCATTTAATGCAGGATCTGCACGTGGTTTAGTTGTGCAAGGTTTAAATAGTCGTCTAGATGTAGATGAATTTGAAACAGGATTAATGCGTATTGCCAAAGAATCATTTAGCACGAAAGATTATTTCTTTAAAGGCGGAGACGTTTTAGATACTCAAAGTGTTCAAATGCTTGTAAAAAGAAAGCGTACAGACGCTGAACAAAAAGAGCTAGAGGACAAGTTGAAAAAAGATGCAGTTAAATTTCCGAATGTAGGGTTGAATCCAGCCTTAAGTGAAGGATCAGAATCGCTAGAAGTAAAGAATAAAAAAAGTCCAATGTATATCTCAAATATTTTAGAGCATGATTATTATGTAAGAAAAGGTGAGAACGATGTTGAACGTGGTGGCATTGTAGTTGGATTAGCGATGAATTCTGTTCAATATTATGAGGAAGAGCATGGTTATCCGCGTGAGGCTGCAATTCCGGATGTAAAAATGTTAGCTGAAGGGAAAAGGATGGCCCAAGAAATCTTGAAAGTAATGCAGCAAAAAAAGCCTGAAATAAAAAATATTCCGGTTACATTTGCGATTTATCGTCAAGGTCCAAAGTCTTCGCTTGTACCAGGGAATTTTGTTTCTTATGCTAAGGTAGAAAAAGGTAGTGAAACGGTTGAGGATTGGAAACCAATCAATGAGAAATATTATTTGTTCCCGTCAGAACAGGCAAAAGCGGATAATAAACGTGAAGACCTTGCAAGGGTGTCAAACTTTAAAGCGAAGTTAAGTGAGTATTTCCAAGGCGATTATACAGCTGTTATCGGTACTGGAATGTATAGAGATGATGAATTAAGAGAAATGAAGCTCGATATTCCTGTCCAATTCAATGGGAAAGCTGAAGTAATTGGTTTTACACAATATGTAGCTGGACTTGTTATGGAATACTTCCCGAATTATATGAAAGTACAAGTAACAATTAAATCTGTAGAACGCCCAGAAGCAATTATTATACGTGAAGCGAAGCAAGATGAACCGTTTGTGAAAATTTTAGATTAAAGATGAGAGCTGTTCCATAAAGGAACAGCTTTTTTTCTTGAAAAATTTTGTTATAATTTTAAATGTTACAAATAAAGGGGTAAGGGGCAAAGTCATGGAAGAACTAAGCTTTCAAGTCATTATTTTATTAATTGCATTCGGGTTTTTAGCTGCTTTTATTGATTCGGTTGTTGGAGGGGGAGGATTAATTTCGCTTCCTGCACTTATGTTTGTTGGTTTATCACCAGCTTCGGCAATCGCAACGAATAAATTAGCTGCAACGATGGGGACGCTTACGAGCACAATTTATTTTATTCGATCAGGTAAGGTGAATTTTCGGATTGTAGGAAAGTTAATCCCGTTAACTATTATTGGAGCAGTCGCAGGGGCTTTAGTAGTAAAGTTTATTCCGCCTGATATTTTGCGTCCACTAGTACTCGTAATGTTGGTTTTTATTGCCATTTATATTATTGCGAAAAAAGATTGGGGAAGTGCATCTACCTATAAAAAGATGACAAAAGGGAAAACATTAATATTTTTCTTTGTTATTTTAATGATAGGATTTTATGATGGATTTTTTGGACCAGGGACAGGATCCTTTTTAATTTTTGCATTTTTATTAATTGGTTTGGATTTTATTCAAGCGGCAGCATCTGGAAAACTTTTGAACTTCGTTAGTAATATCGTATCTTTAATTACTTTTTTATTTTTAGATGTGATTCATTTTGAATACGGTATAATTATGGGCTTATCAATGATTTTAGGTGCTTATTTTGGATCGAAGTTTGCGGTTCAAAAAGGTGTTGGATATGTAAGGACTTTATTTTTATTAGTTACTATTTTATTAATCGGGAAAAATGTTTTGGAATATACTCATATTTTGTAGATTCATACGTATGTATGAATCTCTTTTTTTTTATTATATTTTAAAAATTTATTAATTTTTAAAATATAAGTCTAGGAATATTTGAATAAATCTAAATTATCGTGTAGAATAATGTTGTAAAATGTAAACGTTTTTCTAAGGGGAGGCTAAAAAGATGGTAGTAGCATACAAACATGAGCCATTTACAGATTTTTCAGTAGAGGCTAACAAATTAGCGTTTGAAGAGGGTTTAAAGAAAGTAGAATCTTATCTTGGACAAGACTATCCATTAATTATCGGGGGAGAAAAAATCACTACAGAAGACAAAATTGTTTCTGTAAACCCTGCAAATAAAGAGGAACTTGTTGGTCGCGTTTCAAAAGCAAGCCGTGAATTAGCTGAAAAAGCAATGCAAGTAGCGGATGCAACATTCCAAACTTGGAGAAAGTCAAAACCAGAAATGCGTGCAGACATTTTATTCCGTGCTGCAGCAATCATTCGTCGTAGAAAACATGAGTTCTCTGCTATTCTTGTAAAAGAAGCAGGTAAACCATGGAATGAGGCAGATGCTGATACAGCAGAAGCAATCGATTTTATGGAATATTATGCTCGTCAAATGTTGAAATTAAAAGACGGTATTCCAGTAGAAAGCCGTCCAATTGAATATAATCGTTTCTCTTACATTCCATTAGGAGTAGGTGTTATCATTTCTCCTTGGAATTTCCCATTCGCAATTATGGCAGGTATGACAACAGCTGCTGTAGTTTCTGGTAACACAGTATTACTAAAACCAGCTAGTACAACTCCTGTAGTAGCAGCGAAATTTATGGAAGTATTAGAAGAAGCTGGTTTACCAGCTGGCGTAGTAAACTTCGTTCCAGGTAATGGTTCTGAAGTTGGTGACTATTTAGTAGATCACCCTCGTACACGTTTCGTTAGCTTCACTGGATCTCGCGATGTAGGTATTCGTATTTACGAACGTGCAGCAAAAGTAAACCCAGGACAAATTTGGTTAAAACGTGTTATCGCTGAAATGGGCGGTAAAGATACAATCGTTGTTGATAAAGAGGCAGATCTTGAATTAGCAGCTAAATCTATCGTTGCATCAGCATTCGGATTCTCAGGACAAAAATGTTCTGCATGTTCTCGTGCAGTAATCCATGAAGATGTATACGATCATGTATTAAATCGTGCTGTTGAATTAACAAAAGAATTAACAGTAGGTAACCCAGATGCAAAAGATATCAACATGGGACCTGTTAATGACCAAGCTGCATTCGATAAAGTAATGAGCTATGTTGCAATTGGTAAAGAAGAAGGTAAAATCGTATCAGGTGGCGAAGGAGACGATTCTAAAGGCTGGTTCATCCAACCAACAATCGTTGCTGACGTTGCAGAAGATGCTCGTTTAATGAAAGAAGAAATCTTCGGACCAGTAGTAGCATTCTGTAAAGCAAAAGACTTTGATCATGCACTTGCAATTGCAAATAATACAGAATACGGTTTAACAGGAGCAGTTCTTTCTAACAACCGTGACCATATTGAAAAAGCACGCGAAGACTTCCACGTTGGTAACTTATACTTCAACCGTGGATGTACTGGTGCAATCGTAGGTTACCAACCATTCGGTGGCTTTAACATGTCTGGTACAGACTCTAAAGCTGGTGGCCCTGACTACTTAGCACTTCACATGCAAGCAAAAACTACTTCTGAAACTTTATAAGAAATAGTAGAAAAGATCTTCACAGACTGTGAAGATCTTTTCTTTTTGAGAAATTCTCTATAATAGAAGCTAGTTAATTTCAATCAAGAAAAGATTTCCAAATATTACTATTTGTTCTTTTGGATTAGTTAAACCCTATTAATATCGGGGTAAACATGAAAATAGAAACAAAACAGCGAGAAAAATTGACTTATTAGTCATATTTTTTAGTATTCATTTTGAGGATTTCCTGTATAATACAATTTGAAAGAAAATCTATGGTTAGACAAGAGAACACTCCTTTCGGCTTTGCTAACTGAAAGGAGTGTTTTTTTTAGGTCGCTAAAAACTCTTCTGTACTCATTATATTTGCGTATACTCCATTTAAACTCGCCAAAATTGTATTATGAATATAAACAGCTGGTATAGTAGCATTCTTAAATGAAAGATCTTTTGTAGCACAAGCATCGTGTATTACGGTACAGTGAAGGCCAAAATCAAAAGCAGCTCTTACTGTAGCATCAATACACATATGGGTCATCATCCCGCATATTACGACGTGCTCAATTCCTGAACGTTGTAATTGTTCTAGAAGATCAGTTTCTCGGAAGCTATTTGGATAATGTTTAAGGATCACGGTTTCCTCTCTAAGTGGACGGACATTTTCGTGAATATGGACACCTTCTGTATTGGGTAGGAAAAAAGTAGCGCTATCTTTTATAGCTACATGTTGGATATGAAAAATAGGTTCGTTTCTTATTCTAAAATGTTGTAGTAGCTGACTAGCATATTCACTTGCTTCTACTGGATTACGTAATTCCATCATTCCGCTTGGAAAATAATCATTTTGAATGTCGACGAGCAAAAGAGCTGTTTTCATATATCTATCTTCCTCCGATTTCATATTCAAATAATGTTATTCAATGAGTAGAGAAGATTTTCCTTTTTAAAAGTATGAGTGAGAAGGATTTTACATAACTTTAAAAATCACTATTGTATTGTTACTTCTTATTTTAAAATTCAAATAGAGAAATAATTAATATTTTTCCGAAAAATGTATTGACTCTCATTATTCTGAGTTCTATAATAAGACTTAATTAAACGACAATTAAATCGATACACTCTTATCCAGAGAGGTGGAGGGACTGGCCCTACGATACCTCAGCAACGGGTTTTTTAATACCGTGCTAACTCCAGCAAGCCTATAAAGGCTTGGAAGATGAGAAGATGTGAATGAGTACATATAAAAGTGCTCTCCTTCTTATCTTTTATTACTGATAAGAAGGAGAGCACTTTTTATTTTACCTCGAAAGCTCTACTTCAAGTTTTTACAGCATATAGGAGGGAAGAAAATGATTTCTTTTAACAATGTAAGTAAAGTATATGAATCAGGTGGGCAATCTGTTCATGCGGTTGAGGATGTAACGCTGTCAGTTGAAAAGGGCGAAATTTTTGGCATTATCGGATTTAGTGGTGCTGGAAAGAGTACGCTATTACGTTTAGTAAATATGTTAGAAAGACCAACTGCAGGAACAATTTCAATAGATGATAAAGATATTACATCATTATCGGCGAAAGAATTACGGACACTAAGACAAAGGATTGGGATGATTTTCCAGAGTTTTAATCTATTTAATTCAAGAACGGTGTTTGGGAACATTGCTTATCCATTAAGGTTAGCGAAATTGCCGAAGAATGAGATAAAAGAAAGAGTGAATGAACTACTAAAATTTGTTGGTTTAGAAGATAAAGCGAACTATTATCCAGAACAGTTATCAGGTGGACAAAAGCAGCGTGTTGGGATTGCAAGAGCACTTGCGACATCACCGGATATTCTCATATGTGATGAGGCAACATCAGCTTTAGATCCGGAAACAACAACAGAAATCTTAAATTTATTAAAGAAAGTAAATAGAGAGTACAATTTAACGATCCTACTTATTACACATGAAATGCACGTTGTGAAAGAAATTTGTCACCGTGTAGCCGTTATGGAAAAAGGAAAAGTAATTGAGGAAGGAAAACTGTTTGACGTTTTCACACAACCAAAAACAAAGACCACTCAAAATTTTGTACGCTCTGTTATTAATGATCACTTACCAGAAAGTGTTCTAGCGAAAATTCAAAACGGAGGTCAGATTTATCGCCTGACTTTTACTGGGGAAGAGACAGGGCAGCCTGTACTATCATATATTGCGAAAAACTATAACGTCGATGTAAATGTTCTTTATGGAAATATTATTGAACTCCAAAATGTGCTATTTGGAAATCTTCTTGTAGAACTACAAGGTGAACAGAAAGAAATTCAAAAAGCATTACAACATCTAAGACTGCAAGTGCAGCTGAAGGAGGTAGAAGCTCATGCGAGTTGATTGGAGTATATTTTGGCCTCGCATATTAGATGCGACGGGGGATACCCTCTTAATGGTAATTGTAACCCTTATATTCGCTACAATTCTTGGTATACCTCTAGGTTTACTATTGTATGTAACGAGAAAAGGGAATTTTTTAGAAAATAAATGGGTCTTTTCTATTCTTAATATCATAATTAATACAATTCGTCCGGTTCCATTCATTATCTTTTTAGTAGCTTTAAGCCCACTAACAAGAAGTGTTATTGGAACGACGATTGGAACGGCTGCAGCAATCTTCCCAATGACGTTAGTTGCATCAATTGGTATTGCTAGAATGGTTGAAACCAATCTTGTTTCTGTTCCGAAAGGAGTAATTGAAGCAGCACAAGCAATGGGCGCTTCACCACTTAGAATTGTTTTTGAAATCCTCGTACCAGAAGCTTTAGCACCATTGATCCTAGGTGTCACGTTTATGACGGTCGGTTTAATTGAATTTTCTGCAGTCGCAGGACTTGTCGGTGGTGGGGGTCTTGGTGACTTAGCAATGACATATGGTTATCAACGCTTTGATACGTCAGTTATGTTTGTAACGGTCGTTTTACTTATTATTCTTGTACAGGTGGCTCAAAATTTAGGGAACTACTTTGCGAAAGTCTTTTTACGCAGATCATAAAAAGGAAGAGGGGAAAAGAAAATGAAGAAAATTTTAGCATTTGCATTATCAGCGATCGTAGGAATTACAGCATTAAGCGGCTGCTCAGGTGGAGACACAGGTGCAGGAGCGAAAGAGAAAGTAGTTCGCGTCGGTGTAACTGGAACAGATGGAGACGTTTGGGAAATTTTAAAGAAAAAAGCTGAAAAAGAAGGGATTAAAATTAAACTGGTTGAGTTCTCTGATTACACAACACCCAACAAAGCGTTAGCTGATGGAGATATTGAACTAAACTCATTCCAGCACATTGCTTTCTTAGAGCAATTTAAAAAGGAGCATAAGTTAGATATTACAGCTGTTGGTACAACGCAAATTGCACCGATGGGCTTATACTCTGAAAAATATAAGAAAGCAAATGAAATCCCAGATGGTTCGGAAATTGCTATTCCGAATGATCCAACGAACCAAGCACGTGCATTAAAACTTCTTGATGCAGCTGGATTATTAAAGCTTAAGAAAGATTTTGGTCTATTTGGGGATCCAAGCGGTATCGCTGAAAATCCAAAGAAGCTAAAAGTTACACCGGTTATCGCACAGCAAACACCTCGTGTGTTAAAAGATGTAGCGGCTTCAGTTATTAATAACGGTGTTGCTGGTCAAGCTGGATTAGACCCAGCGAAGGATCCAATTTTCTTAGAAGATCCAAATAATGAAAATGCAAAGGCCTATATTAATATTTTCGCAGCTCGTACGAAAGATAAAAATGATCCAACACTGAAAAAAGTAATTGAGTTATACCATTCAAAAGAAGTAACAGATGCAATTAAGAAAGAAACAAATGATGGTTCAATTTCAGTAGATCTTTCACTTGATGAGCTTGAAAAAATCGTAAAATAATTATTGAGTTTAACGACTAACAGTAGGAACCCCTCCGCTGTTAGCTCGTTCAACATATAATCTACTTAACAAACAAAACCCTAATTCTGTACCTTCTAATTTTGTATAACATAGAATCCAATGTTTGTTAAGTAGAGTGATGGACCAGGAGTTTTCCTGGTCTTTTTTTAATTAAAGCAGCTGGCTAATAATAAGGAAATCCAAATTATGATTGGGTAAGAGATTAAACTAAAAATGAGTGTACTTGCTAATTTCTTTTTAGGGATTAATAGTTTCTTTGATGAAAATAAGAAAAGAGAAAATAGGATAATGATAGATGCTGAGATTACTCCTGGATTATAAGAACGATAAATGAAATACAAGATAATATGCTGAACGGCGTTAAAGAAGATACAGCCCTGTATAAAAATGATCAAATAAATAGAAGATATGATGCTTAATTGATATAGAATGACTATGAGTAAGACGAAGGTTGTTAATATGGAAATTGCAATGAAAAATTGTTTGTTAGTTATAAAATGGATCGAAAATCGATTAGCGATATATTGTGGCATTTGGAAAGCTTCTTCAAGGTTATGAAAAAAGAATAGAAGGGGGATTAGCCAGATTGTATTAGTGGTGAAATGTCTTGTTGAAGATGTTTTTATCAACTTATATCAGCTCCAATAAAGGGATAGAAAGCCTATAAGAAAAGGCTTTCTACAAGGGTATAGTTATTCAATTATGATGCTTTTTAAATTACTCTCAGGTTGCGGTTGTTCTTCAGCATAGGAGGAGAGCTCCTCTTGCAAAATATTTAGTGCGTGCTTAGCTGATTGCTGAATCGGATTCGGTAGCTCTTCTAATATACGCATACCGATTTTTATTTTTGTACGAATTACCTTTCTTAGTAATTCATCATGCATGTACTACACCTCCAAACCGAATGTTTAGTACATCATCTTCAAACTTAGCTCCTTGAATAGAAAGGTGTGTTAATGTTTTTGGTAAGGTGATATTTCGCTTCATAGAGCCGGCTCGAATAATAAGTTCATCACCTTTTTGATTTAATGAAAGTTCACTTTTGTTTGAGAAGGGAATGGACAGAACGAAAATATACTCATCGCCATCTTTTTTTACATATTGTGTGCGGCCATTAAATTTCACTTCAGTAGGAGAAGGGTCTGATTTAAATAAAGCATTTCCTACACGCTCTAACATAGCTAAACCAACAACTTCTTGTTCAAACATGGGAGCTTCGTAAATAGGAAGTGGCTGAAAACTATCTTTAATTAACGCCTTATATTTCTTTTGTGTATCTTTCCATGCCTGAAAGTAAGGGTCGGTAACAGTGTTAGGGATGACGCGGTTAATCATAATGGCATCTACGTTATAATCGTATAAGTTTAAATAAGTAAAACTACGCTGAGCTTCTTTAATGACCATTTTTTCAGGATTTACAACAACGCGAATACTCGTTACTTTTCGGTTTGATAAAATATCTCTCATTTCTCCGAGCTGTTCAAGCGTATTCGTTAATTCGTCCATAATATCATCAGTTGGAAGGGGGACACCAAGAAGTGGTTGAGCTACAGGACGAACAACTTTTAAAATCTTCCTTTTAATAGGAAAGAGTTTTTCCATCCACCAGCCGAGCATGTCTGGAAAGCTAAGCATTGCTAAAGTTTCTCCAGTCGGTGCGCAATCAATAATGATGACGTCGTAAGTGTTGTGTTTATAGTAATCGAGTACTCGAAGTAAGCTAATTAAATCTTCCATACCAGGGAACATCGTTAATTCTTCTGTTGTAATATCATCAGCTGCTTTTGAAGTGAAGAGTAGTGTAATGTATTTCTGCAATTTCCCCCAGCCTTTTTCCATTTCATAAATAGTGTTAATTTCTTGTGCCCACAAGTTTTCACGAATTTCTAGTGGCTCAGAAGATAGTTTTATGCCAAATGAATCCCCTAAACTATGAGCAGGATCTGTACTCATTACTAATGTTTTTAATCCTTGTTTTGCACTTTGGATTGCTGTTGCTGCTGAAATGCTAGTTTTTCCTACGCCGCCTTTACCTGTATACAGAATAATTCTCATCATTAATATCCCCTTTGTTTCGAATGTCGAATATTACGAGTGTCGAAATATTTAATTGAATAAAAACCCAACTAGGGTCTTATTCAATCGGAATGTTTTTCATTTTAGGTGTAGAAATCTTTTCTTCTGTTTTTTGCTGTGACGTAGCAATGTGATTCATGATCTTTTGGAATATTTGTAGTAAGAATGCTTTTTCTTCTTCTGACAATGCATCTGTCACTAGGCTAAAGTAATGGGCCGCATTTTGTTTTACTTCTTGAACGAGCATTACGCCGTTTTCTGTTAAACGAATTAATACAATGCGTCGATCGCTTTCATTCCGGTAGCGTTCAATATATCCCTTTTTTACAAGGCGATTTACAACGCCCGTTGTTGTACTCATCGGTATATCAAGAAGATCAGCAATTTTTGTCATTGTAATATCCGTATTTCGCTCCATCCAAAGTAAACAAAATACTTCTGTCTTGGAAAGTGTTAAATCAAGGCTTACCCATTCTTCAGGATAGAAAAGTTTCTTGGCGTTATCTAGCAGTAAGTCTAAAAAATGTTCATATTGTAACAATTATTTCCACTCCCGTATATTTCGAGGTTCGTAATATTTGTTTTTATTTTATGTGGAATTGAAATAAATGTCAATGTTTTTAACTATTTTTTCAGATTTGAAAGAAAATTATCTTCAAAATAGAAATTTTTTGTGATAGATTAATAAATAGAAAAATGATTTTACATAAAAACCCATTGTGATAAATATATTTATCTATAATAGGTGTACAGCTAACGAGGGGGAGAACGATGAGAAGACGAAATACGCAAGCGTTCACGTTTTTAGCATGGACTTCATTTGTTTGTGCGCTTTCAGGAATGCTAATTGGGATTTATACGCTAGATGAAACGCTTAGTGTAAAAGGATACTATTTAATTGGAACATTATTTTTAACGATGTCTTGTTTTGTATTACAAAAAACAATTCGTGATAATGAAGAAGATAACGAGAGATTTCCGAAAAATAAATCGTTAGATAAAGAGTAAATTGTAAAGAAAGGCATTTGCCTTTCTTTTTTTATGTAAAAATACCGTAAGTGCCGTGTGTTGACTTGCTTGAAGTACTGGAAATTTGGTATCATCAATAGTATTGTAGATTGAACGATATATTATGGAGGTGGCCTAGCCGTGTCAAGAATTTCCGTTGAGAATGTAAAGCACGTAGCACATTTAGCACGTCTTGCAATTACTGATCAAGAAGCAGAAAAATTTCAAAAACAACTAGATGCAATTGTTACATTTGCAGAACAGTTAAATGAATTAGATACAACTGATGTAAAACCAACAACTCATGTATTAACTATGAAAAATGTTATGCGTGAAGATGTGCCAGAAAAAGGTTTACCAGTAGAAGAAGTATTAAAAAATGCACCGGATCACAAAGATAATCAAATCCGTGTTCCAGCAGTATTAGAATAGAGGAGGGAATTTCGATGTCATTATTTGATCATTCTGTATCAGAGTTACATAAGAAGTTAAACAACAAAGAAATTTCCGTTACGGATTTAGTAGAAGAATCTTACAAACGTATTTCGGATGTTGAAGATAACGTAAAAGCTTTTCTTACATTAGATGAAGAAAATGCACGCGCGAAAGCGAAAGAATTAGATGCAAAGATTGGTGCTGAGGATAATGGTTTATTATTCGGTATGCCAATTGGTGTAAAAGATAACATTGTAACTAACGGTCTTCGTACAACTTGTGCGAGCAAAATATTAGCAAACTTCGATCCAATTTACGATGCGACAGTTGTACAAAAGCTAAAAGCTGCTGACACAGTTACAATCGGTAAATTAAATATGGACGAGTTCGCAATGGGTTCTTCAAATGAAAACTCAGGCTTCTACGCTACAAAAAATCCATGGAACTTAGATTACGTTCCAGGCGGATCTAGTGGTGGTTCTGCAGCAGCAGTAGCAGCAGGAGAAGTATTATTCTCTCTAGGTTCTGATACGGGTGGTTCTATCCGTCAGCCAGCTGCATATTGCGGCGTTGTAGGTTTAAAACCAACTTACGGACGCGTATCTCGTTACGGATTAGTAGCATTCGCATCTTCACTTGACCAAATCGGACCGATTACACGTACAGTAGAAGACAATGCATACTTATTACAAGCTATTTCAGGTATTGACCGTATGGATGCAACTTCTGCAAACGTTGAAGTAGGAAACTACTTAGCTGGTTTAACAGGCGATGTTAAAGGTTTACGTATTGCTGTACCGAAAGAATACTTAGGCGAAGGTGTTGGCGAAGAAGCTCGTGAGTCAGTACTAGCTGCTTTAAAAGTGTTAGAAGGTATGGGCGCAACTTGGGAGGAAGTATCTCTTCCGCACTCTAAATACGCTCTAGCAACGTATTACTTATTATCTTCTTCTGAAGCATCTGCGAACCTTTCACGCTTTGATGGCGTACGTTACGGTGTTCGTTCTGATAATGTAAATAACTTATTAGATCTTTACAAAAATACACGTAGCGAAGGTTTCGGTGATGAAGTAAAACGTCGTATTATGCTTGGTACATTTGCTCTTAGCTCTGGTTACTATGATGCATATTACAAAAAAGCACAACAAGTACGTACATTAATTAAAAATGACTTTGAAAATGTATTTGCTAACTACGATGTTATTATTGGACCAACAACGCCAACTCCAGCATTTAAAGTGGGCGAAAAAGTGGACGATCCAATGACAATGTATGCAAATGACATTTTAACAATTCCAGTAAACTTAGCGGGTGTTCCAGCGATTTCTGTTCCATGTGGATTCGGTGCTAACAACATGCCACTTGGTCTACAAATCATTGGTAAACACTTCGATGAAACGACGATTTACCGCGTTGCACATGCGTTTGAGCAAGCAACAGACTATCATACAAAAAAAGCAAGTCTGTAAGGAGGCGAGCATAGATGAATTTAGAAACAATTATTGGTTTAGAGGTTCACGTTGAGTTAAAAACAAATTCGAAAATTTTCTCTGCGAGTCCAACAGAATTCGGAGCGGAGCCAAATACACAAACAAGTGTAATTGACTTAGGATACCCAGGGGTACTTCCTACTTTAAATAAGGAAGCAGTTAACTTTGCAATGAAAGCCGCAATGGCATTAAACTGTGAAATCGCAACGGAAACGAAGTTCGACCGTAAAAACTATTTCTACCCAGATAATCCGAAAGCTTACCAAATCTCTCAATTTGATAAGCCAATTGGTGAAAATGGTTGGATTGAAATCGAAGTAGACGGTAAAAAGAAACGTATCGGTATTACACGTCTTCATTTAGAAGAAGATGCTGGTAAATCAACGCATGCAGCTGACGGTTCATTAGTAGACTACAACCGTCAAGGTATGCCTTTAATCGAGATCGTATCTGAGCCAGATATGCGTACTCCAGAAGAAGCATATGCGTACTTAGAGAAGTTAAAATCAATCATTCAATATACAGGTGTATCTGATTGTAAGATGGAAGAAGGTTCTCTTCGTTGTGATGCGAATATTTCACTTCGTCCAGTTGGACAAGAGAAGTTCGGTACAAAAGCAGAACTGAAAAACTTAAACTCTTTCACTTACGTGCAAAAAGGTCTTGAGCATGAGCAAGTGCGCCAAGAAAAAGAATTATTATCTGGTGGTATCATCCAACAAGAAACACGTCGTTATGATGAAGCAACGAAGAAAACAATCTTAATGCGTATAAAAGAAGGATCTGACGATTACCGTTACTTCCCAGAGCCAGACTTAGTTGAACTTTACATCGACGATGAGTGGAAAGAAGAAATTCGTGCTTCTATTCCAGAACTTCCAGATGCACGTAAAGCTCGCTATGTTGAAGAAGTTGGCTTACCAGCTTATGATGCGCATGTATTGACATTAACGAAAGAGATGTCTGATTTCTTTGAAGCAACAGTTGCAGACGGTGCTGATGCGAAATTAACATCAAACTGGTTAATGGGTGAAGTACTTGCATACTTAAACAAACAACAAAAAGAATTAAAAGACGTTGCATTAACGCCAGCTGGCTTAGCTAAAATGGTTCAATTAATTGAAAAAGGTACAATTTCTTCTAAAATCGCGAAGAAAGTATTTAATGAATTAATTGAAAAAGGTGGAGACCCAGAAGAAATCGTTAAAGCGAAAGGTCTGGTTCAAATTTCTGACGAAGGAACACTTCGTAAGGTTGTAACAGAAATTCTTGATAATAATGAGCAATCTATTGAAGACTTTAAAAACGGTAAAGACCGTGCAATTGGCTTCTTAGTTGGTCAAATTATGAAAGCTACAAAAGGACAAGCAAATCCACCGCTTGTTAATAAAATCTTACTTGAAGAGATTAATAAGCGCTAAAAAAAGAGAAGAATTCTTATTTTTGAACGCTAAAATAGTATAGATTCTTAAAGATTAAACAGAAAAAACACCCGTATTTGGGTGTTTTTTCTGAGTTAATCAAACGTTTGTTTAAATGGTGAAAAATAATTTAAACAAACGTTTGATTAACTGTCAAAAGTGAAAAAATGTTTGTATAGCAACTATGGTATGATAGTTGCAAAAAGGTGGGAATAATGATAAATCTAGACAGAGAGAGTTTTTTCATCTCATGAAATAATAGATAATTATTATTCATTATATGTAAATTGATGTGAGAGTTTTACTGCCCGCAAATAGCGGGATAAATTTCTTGGTTAAATAAAGCAAAACTATCAGGAGTGAATAGTTACTTTTGATGGGCTACACGAATCGGGTTCTTACTGCCTGGTTGAGCGGAATTAAAGAAGGATAGGAAGATGAGAGGAGGTAAGCATAGGGATACTGAATAAGGGTTCGGTGTATTCGTTTTTCAATGAATAAGGAATTTCCTGTGCTAATAAATGATGAAGCGAGCAAGAATTATTTATAATCCTACTTCTGGGCGCGAGCTATTTAAGAAGAGCTTACCAGAAGTATTACAAAAATTAGAACAAGCTGGATATGAAGCGTCTTGTCATGCGACAACTGGTCCTGGAGATGCGACTGTGGCAGCGAGGCAAGCTGCGGATCGTAAGTTTGATGTTGTTATCGCAGCTGGTGGTGATGGTACGTTAAATGAAGTAGTGAACGGTTTAGTAGGACATGAGCATCGTCCAAAGTTTGGAATTATTCCAGTTGGAACGACAAATGATTTTGCGCGTGCGATCGGTGTACCTCGTGTTATTGAAGAGGCTGCGGATATTATTTGTGAAGGAACAACGGTACCTTTAGATCTTGGTAGAGCAAATGATACATATTTCATTAATATCGCTGGTGGCGGCCGTATTACAGAATTAACATATGAAGTACCAAGCAAGCTAAAAACGGTATTAGGCCAACTTGCTTACTATTTAAAAGGAATCGAAATGTTACCATCATTACATCCAACATATGTTGAAATTGAGTATGATGGGAAGTTGCTACAAGAAGAAATTACGATGTTTTTAATTACGAATACTCGTTCAGTTGGTGGATTCGAAAAAGTAGCACCATATGCATCTATTAACGATGGATTATTTGATTTATTAGTACTGAAAAAAGGTTCTATCGCTGATTTAATTAAAGCAGCAACACAAGCGCAGCGTGGGGAACATATTAACAATCCGAAAGTACTATATACACAAGCGAATCGTATTAAAGTGCATTCACCTGATAAATTAATGATCAACTTAGATGGTGAATATGGCGGAGATGCACCAATGGAATTTGAAAATATATATCATTGTCTGGAACTATTTGTTCCTGAACATCAAGAGGATGCCCTGTAAAGGCATCTTTTTTTTGCTTTCACCTCACTATTTGCGAGTAATAAGATTCCCCCACTGATTAAAGTTTCTCTATGTGCAGATGAATTGTAAATTGTAAGTTAGTTTGATTTTTATGGTATTTTTACAATCCGTTTATTTTATATCCATATTTTATTGATACACTGGAAGAGATAAGAAATGAGAGGTAGGATGCTATGGAGAAGGTAAAAGCAATATTATTTGATAAAGACGGGACATTAATGGATTTTCATTCAATTTGGATAAAAGTAGCTGAAGAGCTTGTCGCTGAATGTATAAAATTATATCAACTCCCACAGTCAATGCAGCAGGCTTTATTAAAAGAGATTGGCGTAGATGGAGCATTTGTTCATCCGCGTAGTGCGCTCGCTGCTGGAACGAGTCTTGATGTGGCCAAGGGGCTTTGTAAGTATATTGCATCATCTAGAGAAGAAGAGATGCATCAATGGGTGAGTGAAAAGTTGTTTGCTCTTATGTACGAGCATCGTTCACATATGAGAATGACGGCAGATTTACCGAAAGTTTTACAAGCGTTAAAGGATAGAGGGTTTATTCTAGGTGTCGTTACAGCTGATGATTTCGCGCCGACAGAATTATTTTTAAAGCAATATCAATTGGAAGATTTTTTTGATTGTGTTATAGCTTCAGATACATTTCCAGCACAGAAGCCAGATAAAAAAATTGTAGAATCGTTTTGTGAGAGATTTAATTTAGAGACATGTGAAGTAGCAGTCGTCGGGGATACACCGACGGATTTATATTTAGCGAAAAATGGTGGCGACTGTTATGCGATTGGCGTACTATCTGGTACGGGTGATCGTCAAACGCTAGAACCACTTGCAGATTTAGTATTACAATCTGTTGAAGATTTAATTTCTCGTTCAGGTGAGTTTATTTGGGAACAAGGAAAGTCTAATGTATAAATGAATAAGTCTATAAGGACTCTATATGAGTCTTTATAGACTTATTTTTTTATGCCGAGATAGTAAGAGAATGGGATGAATACTAGAAAGAGGGAGTTGGCATACATCTTGCAATATAAAGAGAAAACATTGTATAGAAAAGGATGGGGTACACAATGAACACAAAAAAATTTGCTAAAGTAAATGAACAAATTCCAGGACCGAAAGCAGCGTCTTTATTAGAACGCCGCCAAAATATAGTACCAAAAGGAGTAAGTAATGGTATTCCAACATTTGTACAGTCTGCAAATGGTGCACTCGTAACAGATGTGGATGGAAATCAGTACATTGATTTCGCAGGAGCAATTGGGACAATTAATGTAGGACACTGTCATCCAGCTGTTAAAGAAGCGCTTCATAAACAAGTAGATCAATATATTCATACTGGATTTAATGTGATGATGTATGAGCCATATATTGAATTGGCAGAAAAGCTGGCCGCATTAGCGCCAGGTAATTTCGATAAACAAGTGCTGTTTTTAAATAGTGGGGCAGAAGCGGTTGAAAATGCAGTGAAGATTGCTCGTAAATATACGAAGAGACCTGGAATTATCGCATTTTCTAAAGGATTTCATGGGCGTACATTAATGACAATGACGATGACAAGTAAAGTAAAACCATATAAATTTGGATTTGGCCCATTTGCTCCAGAAGTATATAAAGCGCCATTCCCATATGAATACCGTCGCCCAGAAGGTTTAACAGAAGAGCAGTATGATGACTTTATCATTGAAGAGTTCAAGAACTTCTTCATATCAGAAGTAGCACCAGAAACAATTGCAGCAGTTGTAATGGAACCTGTTCAAGGGGAAGGCGGATTTATCGTTCCAAGTAAGAAATTCGTTCAAGAAGTACGCAGCATTTGTTCAGAGCACGGTATTTTATTTGTAGCTGATGAAATTCAAACAGGCTTTAGTCGTACCGGAAAATACTTTGCAATTGATCATTATGATGTCGTTCCAGACTTAATTACGGTATCTAAATCATTAGGTGCTGGTGTACCGATAAGTGGTGTCATTGGACGTAAAGAAATTATGAATGAGTCTGCACCGGGAGAACTGGGCGGAACATATGCAGGAAGCCCACTAGGATGTGCGGCTGCATTAGCTGTGCTTGATGTAATAGAAAAAGAGAAATTAAATGATAGAGCGATAGAAGTAGGGAAAGTCGTAATGAACCGATTCCAAGAGATGAAAAACAAATATAATTGCATCGGTGATGTGCGCGGCTTAGGGGCAATGTGTGCATTCGAGCTCGTTCAAGATCGCAAGACGAAAGCGCCTGATAAAACACTAGCGTCTAATTTATGTGCAGAGGCAAATAAGCATGGATTACTTCTACTATCAGCAGGAACATATGGAAATGTTATTCGTGTTTTAATGCCATTAGTGATTACAGATGAGCAACTTGAGGAAGGTTTAACAATAATTGAAGAATCATTGCAAGCTTGTTATGAGCAAGCAAATATCGCTCGTGTTTAAAGAATTGGGATAACTTAAAAAAGGGCATAAAGCTTTTCTTTTTAGGCGGAAGAGAGCATCTGTTCATACATAGAATCGATCAGCCCCTTTTCCTGCCCCATGCCAAGCTAAAACAAAGTGAGGGTGTGGTTGCGATGGTATTCTGTATTTTTCAAGGCAGCGAATTATGTGTAGAAAAATATAAATAGATTTGTATAAATAACAAATTGAAAACATTCTAGCTTACTCTATATAAAATGCAGAAAATTCACTTTATAATAAAGGTAGTGAAGTGAATCGATGGATTTAAAGTAAGGGGTGGCTAGGATGGTTGCAGAAAAGGAACGAGTGTTGATGGATTTACAAGATGTATTTGAATATGCATTTGACGAAATTTTTGTTACGGATGATAAGGGAATCGTTGTACGTGTAAATAGCATGTGTGAAAGACATTACCAGCTCTCTGCTAAGGAATTAGTAGGAAAGCATGTAAAAGAACTACAAAAAGAAGGGATTTTTTATCCGTCTGCAACGTTAGAAGTAATTGAAAAGAAAAGGCCAGTTGAACTTGTTCAAACAACGAAATCAGGAGAGTATTTGCATGTTCGTACAAGGCCTGTTTTTGATGATGAGGGAAATTTAAGAAGGGTGATTAGTTATTCTCGTGATCTTACAGAACTCTATCAATTACGTCAAAAGGTAGAGGAAATGGATAATCAGTTAAAAACATATAAAAAAGAATTAAGAGAAACATATGAACACGAAGGACTTATTTTTAAAAGTATCGCTATGCAAAAAATAATCGAAACAATAAAAAAAGTATCTGTAGTAGATAGTACTGTTCTCGTATTAGGTGAGACTGGAGTGGGGAAAAGCCGATTAGTACGCCATTTGCATGAAGTGAGTCACCGGAAGAATGAAAGTTTCTATGAAATTAATTGTGCGGCATTGCCGACGAATTTAATCGAATCTGAGCTTTTTGGATATTCAGGTGGGTCTTTTACAGGTGCAAATCGTGAAGGGAAAAAGGGGCTATTAGAATCAGCGCATAAAGGAACTCTTTTCTTAGATGAAATTGGTGAAATGCCGCTTGAAATTCAAGCGAAGCTTTTGCAAGTATTGCAAGAAAAAACGTTTCGTCCTATAGGCGGAAGAGAATTAAAAAAGGTGGACGTTAGAATTGTAGCGGCAACAAATAGAGATTTAAGTACGATGGTGAAACAAGGAACATTCCGGAAAGATTTATACTATCGTCTGAATGTCATTCCAATTTCAATTCCGCCACTTCGGGAGAGAACAGAAGACATTTTGCCGCTCATCTATCATTATTTACAGCATTTTAATAAAAAGTACGGACGTGATGTGAAGTTAGCACCTAGTACGTTACAAATGTTTGTAGGGTACCCTTGGGAAGGAAATAATAGAGAGATTGAAAATGTAATTGAACGAATTGTTATCACTGCAGATGATTTTGTAATGGTAGAAGATTTGCCACTATCTATGCAAGAGGCCACAGTTGAACAATCCGGACAAAGTCTTTATAGAATGCTGGAAGAGGTAGAGAGAAATATTATTCTTAAAGCATATAAAACGTATGGATCAAGTTATAAAGTGGCTGAGTTTTTACAAATAAGTCAATCTGCTGCTACTAGGAAGATTAAGAAGTTTATAGAGGAGGAAGAAAACATTGGATAAAAAAGCGACGTTCGTAAACTTAGAGAAAAAAGCGATGTATATAAATGGTGAGTGGATTACACTGCAAGAACAAATCGAAGTGAATAATCCAGCGACAAAGGGAGTATTTGCAACTGTACCAAAGGGCGGGATTACAGAGGCAAAGCAAGCAGTTGATGCTGCACATGAGGCTTTTAAATTATGGTCAAAATTAACGGCAGCGGATCGCGCAGTAAAGTTAAAAAAATGGTTCACGCTCATTGATGAAAATAAAGAAGAAATTGCAGCAATCATGACGAGAGAGCAAGGGAAGCCGTTTGCAGAAGCACTTGGTGAAGTGAATTATGCAAATAGTTTTGTTGAATGGTACGCAGAAGAAGGAAAGAGAATATACGGTGAAATGATTCCTGCTTCTCATCCGAATAAGCGTATTTTAGTTATGAAGCAACCAGTTGGGGTTATGGCAGCTATTACGCCTTGGAATTTCCCGGCTGCTATGATTACGAGAAAGGTAGCTCCAGCACTTGCAGCAGGCTGTACGGCAGTTGTGAAACCAGCGAGTCAAACGCCATTAACTGCATTGAAGTTAGTTGAATTAGCACATGAAGCAGATATTCCAAAAGGTGTAATAAATATTGTAACAGGTAGTGCAAAAGCAATTGCTGATACGTGGATGGAAGATGAGCGCGTTCGAAAAGTTTCCTTTACAGGATCAACTGAAATTGGAAAAGAATTAATGGCTAGCGCTGCGCAAACGATGAAAAAGGTTTCGCTTGAATTAGGTGGTCACGCTCCATTTATTGTTATGAATGATGCTGATTTAGATAAGGCGGTAGAAGCGGTAATTGGTTCGAAATTCCGTAACGCAGGACAAACGTGTATATGTACAAACCGCATCTTTGTTCAAGAAGAAGTGTATGAAGAATTTGCAGGGAAGTTCACAACAGCTGTAGAGCAGCTGAAAGTCGGAGATGGATTTGGCGAAGGAACAACTGTAGGTCCACTTATTGATGCGAATGCAGTTTCGAAAGTACAAGAACATATTGAAGATGCAATTCAAAAGGGCGGAGAAGTTTTATACGGTGGCCATAAATTTGCAGAGTTAGATGGTTATTTCATTCAGCCAACAGTAATTGGATTGGCAAATGACACGATGCTTTGTATGAATGAAGAAACATTTGGACCGGTTGCACCAGTTGCTAAATTTAAAACAGTTGAAGAAGTAATCGAACGAGCAAATAATACACCATATGGCTTGGCTGCTTATATTTTCACAAAAGATATTAGTCAAGCATTCCAAATTAGTGAAGCGTTAGAGTACGGAATTATCGGCTTAAACGATGGCCTTCCATCAGTTGCACAAGCACCATTTGGAGGCTTTAAAGAAAGTGGTATCGGCCGTGAAGGAGGCCATTTCGGTATCGAGGAATATTTAGAAATTAAATATATTTCGTTAGGACTATAAGTAGTATACTAGAATCTCTATAAGGTAACAGAGAAGGAGATTCTAGTATGGTATATTGGCTATTATTACTCGTAACAATTATTTTTGAAGTAGCTGGAACGATTGCGATGAAGTTATCGAACGGTTTAACAAAGCTTGTTCCAAGTGTACTTATTTTCGTATTCTATGGAATTTGTTTCAGCGTGTTTGCTATCGTTGTTAAAAAGATTCATTTAAGCATTGCTTATGCAATTTGGTCTGGTGTGGGAACGCTACTTATTACAATCATTAGTGTGTACTTTTTTAAAGAGCATATTAATTTATTCCAAGCATTTTGTATTCTCTTTATTGTTTTAGGAGTAATTGGACTGAAAGTGTCATCAGCATCATAAAAGGCTATCTTCCAGCGTGGAAGATAGCCTTTTATTTTTATTAAAACGCCCAGTTACCTTTACGGAAGATCGGCTCATGTCTTCCATCAGCTGTAATGCCGTCGATATCAAGCTCAGCTGATCCAATCATGAAGTCTTCGTGTGTAATACTAGCGTTTGCGCCATTTTCAGCAAGTTCTTCTTTAGACATTGTTTTTCCGCCAACTAAGTTAAATGCATAAGCATTTCCGATTGCAAGGTGGCAAGATGCATTTTCATCAAATAGCGTATTGTAGAATAAAATATTTGTGTTTGAAATTGGTGAATCATGAGGTACTAAAGCTACTTCGCCTAAGAAGTGAGAACCTTCATCTGTTTCTACTAAATGTTTTAAAGCCTCTTCACCAGATTCAGCTTTATAGTCTACGATACGTCCGTTTTCGAATGTTAATGTAAAGTTATCGATAATATTACCTGCAAATGCTAACGGTTTTGTGCTAGATACTTGGCCGTTCACACCTGTTTTAAGAGGCATTGTAAATACCTCTTCAGTTGGAATGTTAGCCATAAATGCTACGTTCTTTTCATTTAAGCTACCAGCACCAGCCCATACATGTTTCTCTGGAAGTTCGATTGTTAAGTCTGTTCCAGGGCCTGTATAGTGAAGAGCTTTATAATGTTTTTCGTTTAAGTAATCTACTTTTGTATGTAGTGTTTCATCATGTTCTTTCCATGCTTCCACAGGATTTTCTAAATCAGCACGAGTAGCTTTGAAGATAGCATCCCATAGTTTTGTTTCTTGTTCTTCTGGCGCTACGTCAGGGAATACTTTTGCAGCCCATTCTTTCGTAGGAACAGAAATTACGCACCAGCTTACTTTATCTGCTTGTACATAATCACGGTATACTTTCATCGCTTCTCCAGCTACTTTATGAGCTGTTGCAATTTTCTTTGGTTCTACACCTTTTAATAGATCAGGATTCTCTGCATAGATGGACATAAATGCAGCGCCTTCTTTTGCTAATTCTTCACGAGCATTTGCTTTCCAAGAAGGGAATTCAGAGAAAGCTTCTTCAGGAGCTAGATCGAACTTTAAGCGTGTTAACGTCTCATCATTCCAATCAACATATACGTGTTTTGCACCAGATTTATATGCTTTTTCTGTAACTAGGCGTACAAACTGTACAGCCTCAAGAGGTGCACTGATTGATAAAGTTTGTCCGGGTTGAATATTAACACCAACATTGACTGCAAGGGCAGCATATTTCTCTAACGTTTGTTCAAATGACATATGTATAATCTCCTTTAGTTTGAAAGATTTCTTACTATATATAATACAAGAAAATTCTAAAAATATATATAAATATAACGTAAAAAGAGAGCTCAAAATGTATTGAGCTCTAATAGTTATTTAATCGAAGAAGCAAATTGTTCTACAGTCGTTGTATGGTGTATGCGAACACGCTTCATTTTTAACAACTCATCAGGTTCACCCTTCGTAATGAATTGTCCTGGCTTCGTTGTTGTTGCAAATTGATAGTGTTTCTTTGTTTCTGCGACAACTTTATCATCTACATGACCGAAAGGATAAGCAATTGCGATAACAGGCTTACCTGTTATTTTCTCTAGCTTTTCTTTTGATCCTTTTAACTCTTCATCATAGTTTGTAATTTTCGGCAAGTCTGCGTGTGTTGCTGTGTGAGATTGTACAGAAAAAATACCTGAATCAACCATTTCTTTTATTTCAGATGTAGAAAGAGCTCCTTCTACATCAACGTTATCAACAATCATATATTCTGTTGCCGCTGGTTTAAATGTATCGTCTTTTAGTTTTTGTAAAACATGAAATGCATTCATATTATTTTTCATACCGTCATCAAATGTAACGAAAATCGGCTTGTTTACTTTATTTATATCGCCCCAGCGTTCAAACGTTAACAAAGTATAACCATTTTCTTTTAAATACTTCATTTGTGCTTCAAAGTTAGCAGGCGATACGAATAAATCTTTAATACCTTGTCCATGATAATCATCAATTGCGTGATACATAAGAACAGGAACTTTTTGCTCGAAAGTAATAGTAGATTTCGTAAGTGGAATAGTTTTTCCGCCCTCTGTTGTTCCTGTAGCTTCAATTTGATATTCACCGCGTTTTCCTTCAAATTCTTTTATATCAAAGGGAAGTGTAAATTGTTGATTTTTCTCTTTAGAAGAAAAGGATTTAGCACTTTCCTTTCCATCAGCAGTGCGCCAAATTTTATATTGTACTTCGGTTAAAGAATCTTTTATGTCTGTAATATGAATATTTGCGTTTGTAGATTCGTGCGTAATTGGATTATAAGAAATTTTACCTTGTTCTTGCACAGTCTCTTCTTGTTTCTTAACCTCTTGAACCTTTTTTTCTTTTTTAGGCTCTACATTGCTAGTATTACATCCTGCTAGAATGGCAGATGTACATAAAGCAATCGCTGCGTATTTTCTCATAAAATCACCTTCTATTGTGTATTATGTTGCATACTTACATTAAAATCCCCACCGCTATAAGAGAGGTGGGGATATACCCTTGTTCATCATATCATTTTTAGGTGAATGGTAGGTTAGTGACTTTGAATAGAGGTATTCTTGCGTTTCTTATTTGATTTGATAATGATATAACCTACTACAAAAATAAGAGGGATAATGAATACATAGATTGGCATTCCCCATACATAATAGCTTTTCATGCTTAAAACTAGTAAGTGTAAGAAGTCGAAAAGGGCGTGAGCTTTCATAATATCCTCCAATATATTTTTTACAAATTATAACATTTTTAATTTGTAATTTGTATATTTTGGTAAATAATTTAAGTTAATTTTAAAGTAAGAGAAAGGTTTATTAATATGCAATTTTGCATATGTAGAGTAGTTTCTATTAAAATATCAGGATCTTGGACTATAATAAGAAACGCTATAAATGTAAGTAAGAATGATGTACGGAGTGGAGAACAGAAATGAAATATAAAAAACTAGTATATATCCTTTTCATATCGCTATTCATAGTCGGTTGTCAAAGTGAAGTGAGTAAAGCGAATAGTGTGGAGGAGTATATTCCACCGCATCTTATGAATGCGGAAGTGACGGCGGATATTATGACGATTGAGATGGATCGTGATACTCGTAAAAAAGTAGAGGCTATTACTAAAAAAATGAGTGATCATGTGAAAAATGATAAAGAGTGGTATGTAAACTACATATCGGGGCATATAGATAAACAGGTGAAGCCATATCATCCTAATTTTGGTATTACAGAAGAAGAATATAACTTTTTTAGGAACGCCGTTGAGAATAGTAGTTTATCTAATACAAGTGATGGAAAACTGCAATTTAAACAAAAAAGTAACCATGAGATAGAAATTGTTTCAAGCAAAAACTTAGAGCTATTTCGAAATATAGTAATTGATACGGAGAAAAATATAGTAAAAACTTCGTTTGGAGAATGTCAGTATGTTGGAGAAGAAAAAACATCTTTGGAACAAAAGATAACGGGGCCCTGGCATGGCAAGCAATGGATGCTAAAAGAAGAAAATTTAATTTATATATTTTCTTTGGGTAAGCTTGAAGGAGAGGATAAATCCATTATTGATATTTCAGTAAAAGGTATACACGAAGGAAAACTTATTAGTAAAGAGGAAGTAATTGAATTCCGTTCTATTTCATAAGGAATCAAAAAAATCACCTTACTTAAAAGCGTAAGGTGATTTTTTATTAAATAAACAATCCAGCGATTGTTGCAGATAAAATAGAAGCAAGTGTTGATGCAAATAGCATTTTCCAACCAAATTTTGATACGATGCTTCCTTGTTTTTCAGAAAGGGCACGGATTGTACCAACAATCGCACCAATTTGGCTAATACTTGCGAAGCTAATTAAGAATACTGTAACGATTCCAACTGTACGTGGAGCTAATGTTGCAGTAGCGCCTTTTAAATCAAGGATTGCTACAAACTCGTTTAATACAATCTTCGTACCCATAATACCACCAGCTGGGATAATATCTTGAGTTGGAATACCCATTAAGAATGCGAATGGAGAAAGTATATAACCGAAGATTTGTTGTAAAGTAACAGCATATCCCATTGCACCTGAAGCAGCGCTAATTACGTAGTTTACAACTTCCATAACACCAATGAAGGCAATCATTAACGCAGCAACGATACCAGCTACTTTTAAACCATCAAGCGCACCGTTAATCATAGCGCCGATAAGGCTATCTCCGAATAGGTTTCTATCAAATTTTTGAACCACTTCGTCTTCTTTTTTCGTATCAACTGGTGTTAATAATGAACAAACGATTAAGCTTGAGAATAAGTTTAGCGGAAGAGCCGCTAATACATATTTCGCATCTAACATCATAACGTATGATGCTGTTACAGAGGCAGAAACTGAGCTCATTGCAGAACAACAAATGATAAACATACGGTTTTTATTAAAATGTTGTAAATCATTTTTAATAACGATTAATGCTTCACTTGAACCAAAGAATACAGAATTTACTGCGTGGAATGATTCAACGCGTGGTAAACCAGTAATTTTTGAAAGTGCACCGCCGACAATACGAACGATGAATGGTAAAACACCTAAATAACTAAAGATAGAAAGTAGTGCTGAGAAAAATACGATAATTAGTAATACGTTTAAGAAAAAAACAAAATCTCTTTGAATTCCATTAAAGAGAAAATCGACACCTGTCGTACCAAGTTTAATTAGTTTGTTGAAAACTTTACTAATGAAGATGATAATTTGCTGTCCGATCTTTGTGCCAAACATAAACCAACCGATTAAAATTTGGAAACTAATCATAATAGCAATTGCACGGAAGTTGATTTTACTTCTATTGTTTGACAAAGCAAAGCATAAACCTAAAACGACAAGAATACCGATAATGCTCATTACATATTGCATGTAGTTGCCCCTTTCAGAAGTTCGTATAAAGTTTTTACATAAAACGCTCGTTATATTACTAAAAATAAAGTAATGGAAGTTTCATGTCATACGTAAGATGTCTGACCTTTTTGAAAAATAAAAAAAAGACCCCTATGGATTCACTTTCATCTATGAGAGAAAGCTAATCAATAGGAGTCTTTTTTATACATAGGCTAATATTCATTAGTTTTCCCCATAGTCCAGCAATTTAAGGTTGCCGGGTAGAAACTCTCGATCCATATTATCGACTATATATGAGGTAACATCGTCCGTATTAAATTAGTAGTAGCGTAACATTACTAGAGAACTATCGTCAATAGCTTTTTTTCTTCCAATAGAAATAGACCATATAAGTATGATAAAATGTAACGCAGTGTTATGAAAAAGAGAGGTCGGAAAATGAGTATAAAAATGACGCCACCAGTTGAAAAAAACGAGTTTATAGATGTAGTGTTTGAAGATTTAACACATGATGGTGCCGGTGTTGCGAAAGTGAAGGGATATCCTATTTTCGTAAAAAACGGATTACCAGGTGAGGAAGCGCAAATTAAAATTATTAAAGTGAAGAAAAACTTTGCGTTTGGTCGTTTAATGAAGCTTCATCAAGAAAGTCCATATCGTAAAGATGCAGAATGCCCCGTGTACAACGAGTGCGGAGGTTGTCAACTTCAGCACTTAACATATGAAGGGCAATTAAAAGCGAAAGAAAAACAAGTACGTGACGTTATGCAGCGCATCGGTGGATTAAGTGATGTTCCTGTTCATCCTGTACATGGCATGAAAAACCCGTGGGTATACCGCAATAAAGCACAAGTGCCAATTGGAGAACGTGAAGGTGGACTTGTAGCTGGTTTCTATCGTCAAGGAACGCATGACATCATTAATATGGAATCATGCTTAATTCAGGCGGAAGAAAACGATACATTAATTCAAGAAGTAAAACGTATTTGTGAAAAGCACGGTATTTCGGCTTACAATGAAGAGCGTAACAAAGGAACACTTCGCCACGTAATGGCTCGCTACGGACAAGTAACAGGGGAAATTATGCTTGTCTTCATTACACGTACAGCTGAATTGCCAAATAAAGAAGCAATCATTGAAGAAATCGCAGCGAAATTCCCAGAAGTAAAATCAATCGTTCAAAACGTAAACACGAAACGTACAAACGTTATTTTCGGAGACAAAACGACAGTACTGTACGGATCAGAATATATTTATGACTTTATCGGTGACATTAAATTTGCGATTTCAGCACGTTCATTCTATCAAGTAAACCCAGAACAAACGAAAGTGCTATACGATAAAACGTTAGAATACGCAAAATTAAATGGTAACGAAACAGTAATTGATGCCTATTGCGGAATTGGATCAATCTCCTTATTCCTAGCACAAAAAGCGAAAAAAGTGTACGGCGTTGAAATCGTCCCAGAAGCAATCGAAGACGCAAACCGAAACGCAGCACTAAACAACATGACAAACGCTGAATTTGGCGTAGGAGAAGCAGAAGTAGTCATTCCAAAATGGTACAAAGAAGGCGTAATCGCCGACACAATGGTCGTAGACCCACCGCGTAAAGGCTGTGACGAAGCACTACTAAACACAATCATCGACATGAAGCCAAAGCGCGTCGTATACGTATCATGTAACCCAGCAACATTAGCACGCGACTTAAAAGTACTAGAAGAAGGCGGATATAAAACGCAGGAAGTACAGCCTGTTGATATGTTCCCGCATACAACTCATGTGGAGTGTGTAGCTTGGCTTAAGTTAGTATAATAGGAAAGCAGTTGATATAGGAAAATCTATACCATCTGCTTTTTTGTTTATTCCGCTATTTGTGGGCAGTAAGACCCCTATCTCAAAATTCAGCAAAAGTAAAGAAGTCTAAACGCGATTATAGAAATGAAGCCAAATCGCGTCGTATACGTATCATATAACCTAGCAATATTAGCTCGTGAATGAAAAATACTAGAAAAAGGTGGATATAAAATACAGGAAATACAACCTGTTGATATGTTCCTGCATATGACTCATGTAGAGGTGATAGTACAACTTGTTTTTAAAGATACAGTCAATCGAACTGTATCTAAGTAAGGGGAAAGATTATAGTGTATTTTAATTTTTCCGCCCTCGTATACTTCTATTGTATTAATGAGTCTTTGTAGAACTTGCTTTAGTATGCTTTCGTCTTTGATGTCCAGAACTGAAAGGTGTTCTATAGCTTTTATAAAGGTTTGTAGTTGTTCGGTGTTATCCTTCCTTGTCTTCAAGGTGGATTGTAAGTATATTTTCCTGTTTGCTAGCCCTTGAAGTTGGGTGGAGATGCGCTCACTTTAATGTTTAAACATATATGTTGTCATAGCTCTGTCGGCATGTAGTGTAGGTAAAATGTCTACCTGATTGTTTAGCTTATTAATGTTTCTGTCAATTTGCTTTAGTCCCTTTAATAGCGATGATTTGAGAGAGCTAGTTTCTCAGCTATACCATGAATTTTTTCAACTTTCATTGTATCTTTTATCATGGCTTTTATATCTGCTTTAATGACATTGAGTAACTTAATAGCTTCTATTAGAACCTATTTTAATTTTAACCAAGGTGGTGAATGAGATTGATTCGTCTTGATTTTATAAGTAAAGACAAACGTATTCAGCAGAAGGAAGTGAGTAAGTATTATGAACGGATTTCGTCAAAGTGCAACAAAAAAAGGATCGAAGAATTGAATGCATGGTGTGATAGTAACCTAGATATGGCTACATTGTTCCCGGAGACGAATTTACAATCTCCAATGAAGTCTTTTGAGAAAATTGTAACGGCTAATTTAGAAACATTGCTTTCAATACGGAAGTATATTTCCACCAAAGGCATTGTAATGCAAGAATCGTTGAAGAAATACTTGCTTAATACAGTATACAAAAGAAACATCGAGCGCCTTTTGTTCGTTCAATCACTAGGCGTTACTGTATGCCCTTATTGTAATCGTAATTTCATCAACTCCCTAGAAGATAGAACCACCTGTCATTTCGATCACTTTATTAATAAAAGTGCCTTCCCGATTTTGGCAGTGTCATTTTACAATCTAGTCCCTGTATGCTCAAGCTGCAATCATGTTAAGGACAAGTGGGACTTCTCTTATTCCCCTTACGACGAAACTGTCAAAACGGATGAAATGGTCACTTTTACCTTTGAAATCACAGGGGCGAAGTATTTGTCAGACAGTACGCAGTTGAAGTTACGGCTTAAACAAGGATCAAGTAATAAGTTAGAAGCTAATCTCAATATTCTGAAGTTGGAAAATCTGTATCAGATACATACAGACAGTGTTCAAGAATTACTAATGAAGAAAGAAATCTATACGGAAGTGTATCAGAATCAGTTGTACAGAAAATTTGAGGGTTTATTTGGTTCGAAGGAGGATTTTGAGAGATTGATTACTGGAGCATACACCGGTTCAGAGAGTTACGGAAGGCGCCCCTTGTCTAAAATGATCACTGATATTAGTAAAGAACTAGGACTTATTGAGGAGGAGTAACCGAAATGAAATTGCTTTATATGTATATCGAATCATTCGGGGATTTGTTTCAGGATATTTCTTTTGACTTTTCTAACGAATATAAAGTTTGTTATGACAAGACCCATAAAACTCTTACTCTCGAGAGGAACGAGTTATACCTCGATGGTTTTTACGGAGACGTAATCTCAGATATCACTGCTATCGTCGGGAAGAATGGTTCAGGGAAAACAACAATTTTGGAATTAATTGGAAGAACACTGAAAGATCGGTTGGAGCAAGCTAATGTAGTTGATGGGAAATTGATAGACAAATATTTTATGATTTTCCTTGCGGATGATGATACGTATTATTTCGAAGGAGTTGGAATCGTCGAAATCGGAAATATTTCTGGATACGATAGTATATTAGAGGGAAGTAAAGCCTTAGCTCGTAGTTTTTATTTTCGTAAAGACGATCAGGTGGGTTACCATATCGATAAATCATATGATAACAAGGTAAGGGATCGAATTATTTACCTTAGGGATGATGTAATGACGAACTCGAGTAGTTATCTGTCTTATTTGACTTCGAATGAAATTTATTTCATTCCTAGGATATCGGGCGATCGATATTCTTGGTCGGATTGGTACGAAGTATATTTAGATATGTACAAGATGGGGATGATTCAAAGTCCGAGCGTTCAGATTATGTTCAAGACTCACAATAAACTTCAAAAAACGGCTCAAAAACCCATAGTCTCACCTAGAATGAAGGATGAACATTCAAAATTAGGTGGTGTGTTATTGATTACGAAAGAATGTATGGATGATTTCTTTTCTCGATTCATATCGGTTTTTATCGATTATTTAATTTTTCTAAGCAAAGACGAGTCTCCTTTAGGGACTCTCCCAAAGTTGAACGATTTTAAGAAAGAGTATGTTGATAAGGTTGACCTAAATCAAAAAGATTACCAAATGTTGTTTCAAAAATGTATTTCTATATTTAAATGCTATGAGTTTGAAAAAACGGAAATTGGATTAATTAGAAAATATATAGAAATTGTTAGTAGTTTCTTTGATGCGCTCTATGAAGTGCAAAACCAAATTATTCCGGACATCGATGGATTTCAATTGCATATTCCAGGTTCGGGATATGATGAAAACATAGCAAAAGTTTTTAGGTACTATTCGGAACTTCAGGAGTTCGTCTGGTATAACTTCCAACAAAATCATAATAATGAAGATTGGGATATAAGTGATATACTACAAGGCGAAAGATATACGGATAGTAGCTTTTCGATAGTTTTACCATTCGAAGTCGAAAGAATAAAAATTTCAACGGGTGAGAAAAAAATACTGCAGTTATTTAGCAAAATTATTTACGAATTGAAAGCGTCTATTGAAATACAGCCCATCAGAGCGATGAATAAGATGATTAGAAAAAACCATATCGTCTTAGTTGATGAAATCGAAGCGACCATGCACTTAGAGTGGTCTAGGAATCTGCTGGACTATATAATGACTTATATAAATCGCTTGACCGTAGATTTGTCCGACAAGAGTTATAAGTATTCTGAATTGGAGATTCATGTTCAGTTGATTGCAACGACACATTCGCCTTTTCTTTTATCTGATCTGAATAGGAGTTCAATCATCGCTTTGGAAGTGGGGGATGGGAAGGTAAGAAAGAAAGGTAACATAAAAGCATTCGCGCAAAACATTCAACGCGTGATGAATAATGAGTTCTTTCTCGAGGATTGCTATGGGGCGTTTGCTCAAAGGAAAATTAAGGGGATTATTGATGAATGCAATGTGGATTATTCAATAGATGTGACGGAGAAAAGGCGGATTAAGCTGATTCTAAATGAAATAGGAGAACCTATTCTTCGGAAAAAATTGGAGGAAAAGTTCATTCAAAGGTTTAATAGTGTTTCCGATGTACATGCGGAAGAGCTAGAATTAGTAAAAAATATTAAACTACTTTATAGTAACCTTACACACGAGCAAGTCGTTGGCAAATTAAAGAATTTGCTCGAGGGGCGAGAGAGGTAAAAGAATAGATATTAATGGTATTGGAAAACTCCCAAATAGCATGCATGTGCCGATTACATACAACGAATGTGGAGATTGTTTCACAACTCTTTTTACAGTAATAAAAAATTGGGTGGCTTCGGCCCTCAATTTTTTGAACAATGTAACTTGCTATCCAATAGAATCAGATAATCGCATAATCTTTAAATGTATTATAGTCTTCTTCGAGTTTTCTGTTACATTGAGCATCCTCTTGTGTGTTTGTAGTAACTCTTTTTAAACTTTAGAAAAAAATAGTAAACACCTATATGGTGTGATATTAATTTTGTACCATAAAATGGATTTTATAGCATTTGTAATATTCAATAGATGCCCTTTCGATGTGAAATATCACCACGTATCAAATTAGAACTAATGCCACTTCTGTATGTACTATCAATTCCACTCACGTAGAGTGTGTGGCTTGGCTTAAGTTAGTATAGTAGGAAAGCAGTTGATATAGAAAAAATCTATACCACCTGCTTTTGGATTTACAAAAATACCATTAATAAGTGATTTTAGTTAAAATAAATATTGCCGATCTTCGTAAATTATAAATGTCCAAATGTACTTGTATTTGATAGGGAGTTATTAAGCATGATATAAGTGTAAAGGAAGTGGAACATTTGGCTTTATATTTTTTATCGATAGTTTGCAATTGTATTCATATTGAGAGGATTTGAATTTGAAATGATAGATAATTTTTGGCGTGATTTACCACGACCATTTTTCGTACTTGCACCAATGGAAGATGTGACAGACGTTGTTTTTCGTCACGTAGTAAGTGAAGCTGGTAGCCCAGATGTATTCTTCACAGAGTTTACAAACTCGGATAGCTATTGTCATCCAGAAGGTATGAAAAGTGTACGTGGCCGTTTAATTTTTACAGAAGATGAACAACCGATCGTGGCGCATATTTGGGGAGATAATCCTGAATATTTCCGTCAAATGAGTATTGGTATGGCAGAGTTAGGATTTAAAGGCATCGATATTAACATGGGTTGCCCTGTACCGAACGTAGCATCAAGAGGAAAAGGTAGTGGTCTTATTCTACGTCCAGACGTTGCGGCAGAACTTATTCAAGCAGCAAAAGCAGGCGGACTACCTGTCAGCGTAAAAACACGACTGGGCTTTAAAGAGTTAAGCGAATGGGAAGATTGGTTAACGCATATTTTCAAACAAGATATCGCAAACCTTTCTATTCACTTACGTACAAGAGAAGAAATGAGCCAAGTCGATGCGCACTGGGAACTAATTCCGGAAATTAAAAAATTGCGTGATCGCATTGCACCAAATACGCTAATAACAATCAACGGAGACATTCCTGACCGTCAAACTGGACTGGAACTTGCTGAAAAATACGGCATTGATGGTGTTATGATCGGACGAGGTATCTTTAAAAATCCATTTGCTTTCGAAAAAGAGCCAAGAGAGCATAGCAGTAAAGAACACCTTGATCTTCTAAGATTGCAACTTGATCTTCAAGATCAATATGCAGAAGTATTACCACGCTCCATCACAGGGCTTCACCGCTTCTTCAAAATTTATGTAAAAGGCTTCCCAGGAGCTGCTGAACTAAGAAATCAATTGATGAGTACGAAATCAACGAATGAAGTGCGTGCATTGCTTGATAAGTTTGAGGCGAGTGTTAATGTGGTAGAAGGTAGTGAAACAGTGTAACTTTTGAAAGTTACACTGTTTCATTTTAATTAAGGTGAACCGTATCATAAGTAAGTGAGGTATTCTATGTAAAAAAGGGTAAGAAAAGAATACAGGAGAAAAGTGAAAATGGTAGGTTGGTCTTGATTTTCAATGATAGTATCATGTTTATTTTATTATGCCTATAATTGGAGGCTATGTGAATGTTAAGTGATCAGGCGAGATATTCTAGGCTCGCGAATATAACAAAAATAATAAATACAAAATTAGAACTACGTGAAGTATTGCAGCGTGTAACAATGGCGATATCAGAGGAGATTGTTAAGTGCGACGCTGTTGGAATCTATTTACCCCAGGAAGATGGAACATTTAGAGGGTTTGCAGGAAAACCAGAGACAATAAATGGCGTAACGCTCGATACTCAGGTAATTGATCCTGAAATAGACTTACTGGCAAAAGAAGTTATTGAAACCAAAAAAACCATTTATATTCCTGATACATCAAAGGATCATCGGCCGGATCCGAGACCAGTTGCTGCGTTCAAAATTAAGTCCTTATTAGCTCTACCTATCTCATTTGGGCAAGAGTTATTTGGTCTGGTTTTTTTATTTGATTATGGAATTCCAATGAATTTAACAAATTCAGAAATTCAAAGTGTTGAAGCTTATGTGAATATGGCTGCGGTCGCAATTCAAAACGCAAATAATTTAACACAAAAGGAAAACCTTATTTCCGAGAAGCAGCTGTTACTAAATGTTACCCGTGATTTATCAATGTGTTCCTCGATACAGGAGAGTTTTGATAAATGTTTTCTTTACTTAGGACAGATTTTAGAGAGTAAAAACATGGCTGCCCACCTTTTAGACCCGCTAGACAAAACAACGATTAAAACAACGAAGTTAAGCAAGGACTGTGATTGGACAGAAGCGGATTGGGTGGAGAAAAGCTATGAAGCCAAGATCCAAGAGGTTATTCAAACAAAAAATATAGATAGTAAGGGTCTACTGATGATTCCATTGGTTTCAATGGGAGAAGTATTAGGGGTAATCGTCGTTGGCAAAGAGGGAAAAGCTCACAATTATGATAATTCCCAAATGCAACTGGCAAAATCTATCGTTGATGCCACAGCACCTACGTTTTCCAACTTGTTATATATGGATCGACTTGAAAGCATGGTGGAAGAGCGAACGAGAGAACTAGCTGTTGCTAATGAAAAGGTTACAAGTGTGATTGAAAGTATTACGGATGGATTTTTTACTTTGAATAATACATGGGAATTCACGTACGTAAATAAGCATCAATATTTTCCACAAAGAAAAACAGCAAAAGATGTATTAGGCAAGAATATATGGGAGATTTTCCCGAGTAGCGTTGAAGAAGTTATGTATAAGGAACTTCATCGTGCAATGTCAGAGCGAACTACAGTTTATTTTGAATTTTTTTCTACCTCTGATGAATATTGGCACGAAGTTATTGCATACCCGTATGATGATGGTATTTGTTGTATTTTTAAAAACATAACGGAAAAAAAGCAATATGAGCAGGAATTGAAAAGGTTATCGAACATAGATTTAATAGGGCAAATGGCAGCAGGTATCAGCCATGAGATTAGAAATCCAATGACAACAGTACGAGGGTTTTTGCAGTTATTAAAAGAAGAGCACACCTATGAGAAACATAATAAGTACTTTAATTTAATGATTGAAGAACTTGACCGTGCCAATTCTATTATTACTGAATTTCTCTCAATGGGTAATACAAAGAAATTGGATTTGCAGATGTTAGATTTAAATTCAATTATCCACGATATTATTCCTTTAATAAAGATTGATACGTATAATCAAAATAAATATATTCAAGTCGATACAAATGACATTCCGGAATTACTTTTAAATCGTAATGAGATACGGCAATTATTAATAAACCTATACCGTAATGGCTTAGAAGCGATGAGCACAGGGAAAGTTCTAACCATTAGCACCTACAAGGAAGGTCAAAATTGTGTGGTGCTTGCAGTGCGGGATCAAGGAAAAGGTATCAGGCCTGAAGTATTTGAGAAACTGGGTACTCCATTTTACACGACCAAAGATAATGGAACTGGATTGGGGTTAGGCATATGTTATGCCATTGCTGCCCGTCATAATGCAAAAATAGAAATTCAAACAGGATCGGAAGGCACTACCTTTTTTGTTAAATTTAATTATGAAAATAATGAATAATAACCTCATTTAGATTAGTTATGGTGAACTGTACCACAAATAAAAAGGAAAACCTAAGTAAACACAATCAATATATTTCACCTGAATTTTGCGTAACATTCATGTTTGAGTTGCCCACTAAATTAGAGTTGCATAAAAAGAAATGGACTAACCTATATCAGGTTAGTCCATTTTCAAGTGTGTTAATTAATAGTAAATCCCCATCCCATATTAAATCTAGTATCATTATAATTTAATTGGGTTAAAATGGATAATTTTAAGTACCTAGACAATATATGTTGCTGTTTTAGAATCACCCCAACAAGCATTAATCCACCGAAGACTACAAAACCTCCCTCTAAAATGTTAAAGTAGTAACTTAACGACATTAATTTACACATGCTAAAAGCATTACTATAATCAACATTTCAGGAGGACAAACAATGGCTATAAGTAATAATGATATATTAATTCGAGTAAGATATGCTCTGGATATAAAAGATACAGATATGGTGGAGATATTTAAACTTGGTGGCGTTGAAGTAACAAAAGAAGAAGTGCGAAAGATACTGACAAAATTAAAAAACAGTTACTATGATGAAGTTGATGATATTGATGTAGTTGAATATGATTACGAAATAAAATGCAATAATGTTATGTTAGAGTCATTTTTGAATGGTTTTATTACTTTTAAAAGAGGAAAACAAGATCCAAAACCAGGGCAATCGGATAGACAAGCGATGTCTTTAAAGAGTAATGGAAGTGTTAATAATCTCGTTCTAAAAAAATTGAAGATAGCACTATCATTAACAAGTGAAGATATGCTTGATATATTAGAAGACGTAGGAGTCATTGTAACAAAAGGAGAATTAAGCGCTCTATTAAGAAAAGAAGGCCATAAGAATTACAAAGAGTGCGGTGATAGATACGCAAGGAATTTCTTAAAGGGATTAGCTGTAAGCTATAGAGGATAAGAAATAAGCATTGTAACATTTATGATAAAACAGTAAATGATATAATAGGTAGAGTAGGACGTTAGTAGCCTGCTCTTTTTTATTTGTAAAAATAATTATGAACGAATACGTTAGGTGATGAAATGGTACATACATATTTAGGTGAGACAATTAATTTTCATATAACTTATAAGAAGAAAAAATCAGTACGTCTTTTTGTAGATTCTTACGGAAATGTTGAGGTGCAAGCCCCGAAAGGTACACCTGTTGAATACTTAGTCCAATTGTTAGAGGAGAAATGGGATTGGATTCAGGCAACACGTAAGGAAATGCAGGAGCGAGCGCTTGGACCACAGGAAAAAGATTATGATCAAGGAGAGGGTTTTCTGTATTTAGGAAACACATATCCGATACAGGTTTCTCAAGATGTAAGTATTACGCAAGACAATGCAGTGTTTGAAGGGGATAAGCTACATATTTATGTGAAAGAGCTTAAGGATGAGAAAATCCAGCAAGCTTTGAAGCGATTTTATTATAAGCAGTGTAAGGCGGTAGTGGAAAAGAGTATTAAAGCGCATCAAAGCAACTTTAAAACAAAACCGCGTTCTATTCGTATTACAGATAGTAGTCGTACGTGGGGAACTTGTGATTCAAATCTACAACTAACATTCAATTGGAAACTAGCAATGGCACCACAGCGGGTAATTGACTATGTAGTTGTTCATGAAATGTGTCATATGGTCCATTTAAATCATGATCGATCTTTTTGGCGACTTGTCGGGAAGATAATGCCTGATTATAAGGAAATGGAGAACTGGTTAGCGTTATCTAGTTGGAAGATGACGGTTTAGGAATGAGATGTATTTTGAGCTTATTCTAAATAACTTAATGCTTTATATCCGTATTCTATTAATAGAGAATAGGTTTTACGAATGAAAAATATTTTAGGGAATTAATATTTTTTTCTCAACTCAACAAAAGTTTAGTAAAATTTATATATAATTCTGCTAAATGTAGAGGGAATATTGGAGGATATGGAAATGCAAGAACCATTTATTCAAATTGTAAGCTTGACTTTGTTATTTTGCATAATTTTCGGTATGATTTTTGGCATAATCTGTATTGCTTTAATTGGTAATGTGATTGATGGCATCGCAAAGATATTTATAGACAAATTTATAGTTGATTGGACAGCAGAAAAGGATTGGAAAACTAGGATTTGGACACTTGTTTTAGCTATGTTTTTTATGGGAAGTATCTTTCTTACAATGGGTGGTATAGATAATTTTATTACTGATAAACCTGTTTTTAAAGAAACAACAAACATCGTTACGGTAGGGCTAACCTTGACGGGTCTGTTCGATTTGTTTATCCGAGGCAAAAGAGGCAGAGACTTTAGTGTTGGAGAATTCTTTGCTTATGCAGGCACAACAATTCTTGTTTTAATTGTTTTAAGTTATTGCTTAAGCGATAACTATAATCTTGTCACGAAGAACCTAAAAGATGTATATCTTCTATTAACCATATCTTTTGTGATATTAACAAAATTAGCGACTAAATATTATGATAAAAGGGATAAAGAAGAAAATTTAACTAAATAACAAGAAATAAAATAATTAGGAAGTTTGGTTAAAAGAAGGACAGTGGTAGAAAGTCATGATGAAAAATCAATAAAACAAAAAATCTAGGGTTGATAGTATAACTCTAGATTTTTTATATTAATACTTATTTACGTTAACTATTTTTCTTTTAGCTAAACAAAGTATTTAATTCAGTTGTTAATAATTTAGGGAAATGCTTGTATAGAAAGATCCTTTAAGTTTGGTATGTAATAAGTAAAGTTACTAGAAGAAGTTATATGAATAATTGAATAGTAACGGTTTAATAATTGTACTACTGTATGAGATAACTAATGAACGAATTTATAGGATATATATAGGATTAGGGAAACATAATATTTGCAGGAGGAGAATGAATATGAAGTATAGGGTGATTGAATTATTTGCTGGGATAGGTGGAATGACTAAAGCCTTTATAGAAGAAGGATTTCAAGTTATCTGGGCAAATGACATAAGGCATGATGCTTGTGAAATTTTTCGACATAATAATGTTGCAGTAGAAATTGTTGAAGATGATATAAATGAAATAGAATTAAAAAATATTCCTAATTTTGATGTTTTAACTTCAAGTTTTCTCCTTCACACTAAATCATTTGCGGATAATAATTTAATGAAGAAAGTTGTGGAGATTATTGCAGAAAAGCAGCCTAAGGCTATTCTGTTAGAAGGTATAAAGTGGAATTTAAGAGTAAATAATGGTGAAACATTTAATCAGTTTATAAAAGTTCTTAATGAACTAGGGTATCAGGTGGCTTATAAGGTATTAAATGTTAAAGAGTATGGGGGGGAGCCTCATAATAAGGAGAGAGTATATATAGTTGGATTTAGAGATGAAAGAAATTTTGAAGTGTTTTCTTTTCCAGAACCTCAACCTTTAAAGAAGGGGGTGCATGAAATTATAAATGTTTTTGATAGAAAAGAAGATTGTTATTATTATAGTGAAAAGAAGCACCTTTATCCTGTTCTTAAGGAAAATATTAAGAATCAGCATTTGATTTATTCTGTGCAAATGGTCCCAGGAACAAGAGAAATTAAATTTCGGCATAGTGATATATGTCCAACACTCAGTAATAGATGGAGGAATTATTTTGTTAGAGATAACTATGGGATTAGGAATCTAACTATTGAAGAGTACCTTGATTTTCATGGTCTATTGGAACTGAAACTAGAGAGTATATCTAAAGAAAAAATATATCAATTAGTTAGTAATGTGTCTATAGTATCAATTATAAAGTCAATTGCTAATCGAATTGGACAAGTGTTAGCTCGAAATGAATGCAGATATGATATGGATTTAATAGAGTATGAACAACGAAGTTCAAGATATCAGAAAAAAGTTGAAAAGGAAAATTTAGATATTGGGTATTTTAATAAGCAGATTAATAATAAGCAGAATATAGTAAATCTGAAAAACGATATATTAATAAGCGATCAGAATAGTTTTGAAAATTTAATTCGAATTGTTGAAAATGAGGGTAATTCTCAAAAAAAAGGAAGAGCCTTAGAGTGTCTAATAAAGAAATTTTTTGAGCAAGTAGAAGGTTTTAAGGCTGTTGCAAACGAAAAAACTCAAACTGAAGAAATTGATATATATATTACTAATGAATCAAAGAGTGAAATTTGGCGTAAAGAGTCACAAATCTTCATATGTGAGTGCAAGAATTGGGATAAAAAGATAGGTAAAAATGAACTTATTATATTTAAAAGTAAAATAGAGAATAGGAGAAAAAGAGCTAAATTGGGTTTTTTTATTGCTTGGAAGGGATTTGCTAAAACATTTACTTTAGAGAGTTTAAGGGGATCACAAGGAGATATAGTAATTGTTCCAATAGAGGGATGGCAAATTAAAGAAGCCATTAAAAGTAATAGAATTGAAGATTATTTAAAAGATTGGTATTTCAAAGCAGCTATGTTGTAATTTTATAAATACTTTTGAGTAGATAGGAAGGAAATTTTTTGTTTGCTAATTTCCTAATAAAAAAAGTAGTGTTTGGGAGGATTTTACTCCCAAACACAAATGGAGCACTAGGTTTAAATATATCATGTTATTTTCTGAAATTTATGATATAAACTCCATTAGAATGCTCCATCTCATATCCACGATACCCCTCTGAAAGCAACGCCTGCTGTCCACTAGCATCACTCATAGGAACGCTTTTAACATCGGTCCAATCTCTTTCTATATCTTTACGCAATTCCTTCACAAAAACATACCGCATACTACCGCCATATTTCTCCTTCAATACAGCAATTTCCATACCTTGCGCGAATTTATCCTTTAAACTAGGAATGTTAAAAGGTGCAACGGTGCAGCAAACATAGTCGTACTGGCTGTCTTCTTTTTGTAATTCATCCATGATGAATGTGGCTAATATTTTTTGCATGCCATTTCCTCGGCAGTTTGGATGAACGTTTGAGATTTCTTGATAGATGACGCGGTGTAGCTGACTTTCTGGTAGACCAATATCAAGCCCTAAATGTTCATCGTCGATAGGAGGGACTAGTAGGGCACGAAATGCGATGAGCTCGTTTTGTATAAACGCACCGATCATCATGCCATTTCCTTCTAGAATGTATTGAAATTCTTCTAGCGAGAGTGGTTGTAAACGACCTTTATCTTCTAGCGCTTCAACTACAACGTTTTGTAATGATAAAATTTGTTCCATATGTTCTAAAGATAGTAATGTAACGTGAAATGGATCGTTGTTTTGTTTTAATTTTCCTTCGTAAAGAGTCGTCATGTGTTAGTCCTCCTTTAGCGTACAACGTCTTGAAAGACGGTTAATTCTTGTAATGTATTTTCGTTTATTTCAATGCCGAGTCCCGGCTTTTCGTTTAAGCGAATAAATGGTACGTCGTAATGTAAGTTTCCGATGTCTTTCGTGAATTTTAATGGTCCCGTTAGCTCGACGCTAGTAATGATTTTTTTTGAGAAAGCGACATGGAATCCTGCGGAAGAGGCAACAGATGATTCGACCATGGATCCAACTTGGCATTCAATGCCTGCCATTTCAGCTTGATGAGCGAGTTTTACAGCTGGATATATGCCGCCGCATTTCATTAGTTTTATATTCACTTTATCAGCTGCGTCTAATTTAATAATTTGGCGCATTTCACGAGAGCCTTTTAGTCCTTCATCAATCATAAGCGGAAGATCTGTTTTCGAACGAATGTGAGCCATTGCGTCAATATCGTCTGCGACAACAGGTTGCTCAATCCAATCGATGTTTAAATGACCTAATGAACGAAGTGCCGTTAATGTGTTGGCGCTATTTTTCCATCCTTGGTTTACATCAACGCGAATCGCAATATCATTTCCTACACGTTCACGTACCGCTTCAATTCTTTTTACATCTTCTTTTACATTCGTACCGACTTTCATTTTGAAAGATTGGTAACCTTTTTGAATCATGGAAGCAGCTTCTTCAGCCATGTCTTCTGGATCGGCGATACTTAAGACGTGAGTGACAGGAAAGTCTTCATGGTAGCGTCCTCCAATTAATTGATATACAGGTTGATTTAGTTTTTTACCCAGTATATCAAAACAAGCGATATCAATCGCAGCTTTCGCAGTAGGAATACCGTAAATTGTATTGTCCATCATATCGTGTATTTTTTCGATATTCATTGGATTTTTCCCAATTAGAGCAGGAGCTAGTGTATGTTTTAAAACATGGAAAGTACTTTCCCATGATTCACCTGTAACGTGATCATCAGCAACGCCTTCACCGTAACCGATAATGCCTTCATCTGTTTCCATTTTGACGATAATAGAAGGCATATCAGAATAAGAACCATAACTAATAACAAACGGATCGCGAAGTGGTAAACGAATTGCGTAAAGATGAATAGCTGTAATTTTCATTGAATAAAGACCCCTTCCTGTTTACAATGGTTTTGTACATTTGATATAGTTGACGTTAAATAGTCGTTAATTAATGATAAGGAGTTAGAGAAAATGATGATAAAAATTGCAGTTGTCGGTTCAAAAGAGTTTATGGAGAATCTTTTACCTATTGCTCATAAACTAGAAGAAATAGAGATTGATCCATATATTTACCTTCATCCGGCAGAATCTTCTGAACTATTAAAGCGTTTAAAACCTTGTGATGCTATCTTTTTCTCGGGTGCCCTACCTTATTATATGGCAAAAGAAATAAGAGAACAATTACCAATTCCAAGTGTATATTTGCAGCAAGACGAGACAACTGTCGCATCTTCACTCCTTTCTATAATATACCATCAAAGTATTCAACCTCATAAAATTTCAATTGATTTAGTAGATCGTTCGTTTATTACAAATGTGTTCCATGACATCGGTCTGAAAGAAACGCCGCAAGTGATGGATTATGAAAATATGTTATGGAGTAATGATGAAATTAAGAGAATCATTGATTTTCATTTAGCTAAATATCAATCTGGAGAGGTTGATTTAGCTTTAACTAGTATTCACGCTGTCTACGATGAACTTCAAAAAATAGGGATTCCTTCAGAGCGTATGATAGATCCAACGCAATCAATTATACATGGGTTAAAAGATGCAAAAATAAAAGCTGAGTTAGCAAAAAGCCATTCAGCTACTGTTGGTGCTTGTATTATATCCTTTATAGAGTTACAAGAAAGCTCGCTTGAACAATTAAATGTAATTTCAAAAGAATTACGTGGTTCATTTAAACAAGTTGATGAAATGACTTTTATTTTGTATACAACTCGTGGTGATATTGAATTGAGTATAAAAACAAATACGATAGATCGTTTATTTATGAATATAGAAGGCGCAGTATCTATTGGATTTGGTTACGGAAAAACAGTAAATGAAGCGGAACAAAATGCAAAAATTGCTCGAGGTTTCGCAAAGAATAATCCGATAGAAAGCTGCTTTTATATACTAACAAGTGATAAAGAATTATTTGGTCCGTTCCCGAAAGAACAGAGAGTACAAAGTTTAAAAAACGATAATCCTGAATTAATGAAAATAGCGAAGGAAACGAAGCTTAGTCCTGCAAACTTGTCAAAAATCATTCAATTTAGTCAATCGCATCCATCATTGAAATTTACAGCGGCGGATCTTTCTGAGTACTTACAAGTGACTCGGCGATCGACGGAAAGGCTGTTAAAGAAATTAGTTGATTACAGATATGCCAATATTTGCGGCGAGGAAATGCCCTATCAACAAGGGCGCCCTCGTGCAATATATGAGCTAAATTTACCGTTGTATTCGTTTCAAAAATTTTAAGCTTCTAGTTGTGCTTTTTGTTTTTTTAGTAGGTCTGCTTTTTCAATATCAGATAGCTTCGTAATTGTGAAGCCAGTTATACCATAAATGATTGAGATAATAGGTACGATGAAATTCAATATAGCATAAGGAGCATATTCGAATGCACCGACTCCAAGTGTTGCGAGTATAAATACACCACATGTATTCCAAGGTACGAAAACAGAAGTTAATGTTCCACCATCTTCTAATGCTCTGGATAAATTTTTAGAATGTAGTCCTTTTTCTGTGTACGCATTTGCATACATTCTTGAAGGAACAACAATCGAAATATATTGTTCAGAGCAAGTAAGATTCGTTGCAAAGCAAGATGCGATGGTAGAAGCGATAAGTCCTTTTGATGATGTCGCTAATTTTAAAATTTGATTTACAATTGAGCGAAGAATGCCAGTATGTTCTAGTACTCCGCCGAAAGTCATAGCGACAATTGTCATAGAAACTGTATTCATCATAGAGCTTAAGCCACCACGGTTAAATAGTTCATCTACTAGCTTGTTTCCAGTGTCTATGACAAATCCACTTTGGAGTGCACCGACAGCTGATGAGACAGAGCCACCTTGAATAAAGACTTGTGATAAGAATCCTAAAATAACACCTACGAGAATAGCTGGTATGGCAGGGACTTTTTTAGCGACCAATACCATAACGACTACGGGTATAATTAATAGGAAAGGCGAAATAACAAAGTTTTGTTGCAATACTTGTAACGTTTGATCGATGCTTTTTGCATCGATATTGTTATCGCCGAAGCTTCTTCCTAAGAAAGCATAGACGATAAGAGTAATAATTAAACCTGGAATTGTAGTAAATAACATATGACGAATATGTGTGAATAAATCTGTATTTGTTAATCCCGCTGCTAAGTTTGTCGTGTCTGAAAGCGGTGACATTTTATCGCCAAAATAAGAACCGGAAATTATAGCGCCAGCAACCATTGGAGCTGGGATTCCCATACTTAGGCCAATTCCCATTCCAGCAACACCGATTGTTCCCATTGTAGACCAAGAGCTACCGATTGCTAATGCAACGATAGAACAAATAATTGTAATTGAAACTAAAAATAGTGATGGAGTTAAAAGTTTTAAGCCGTAATAAATCATAGTAGCGACGATTCCGCCGCCAATCCAAGCACCGATCGTTAAACCTACAAGAATAATGATAACGATAGCGGGTAATGCAAGGCGAATTCCTTTATACATCGATTCTTCAATGTCATTCCATTTGTAACCGTATCGCCAAGCGACGATCGAAGCAACGGTTGTACCGATAATAAGTGGGACGTGAGGGCTTTGTTCTAATACAACAATTGTAACCATCATAACTGCAACTGTAATGATAATAGGGATTATTGCTATGCCAAAAGGTATTTCTCTTTTCATAAACTGCCTCCTCATTATGTATGTTTGTATTTTTAGAATTGTCGCAAAATAGACGTTATTAAGTTATAATAACTAAAAATAGATGTAAGCGTCAATATAAAAACAGAAAATATCGAATCTTCTATTTGTATGGATATCTTTATAAGATGAGTTGAAATCGGGTATTAACGGTATTGAAAAATAAACAATTGACTTTTTTCTTAAAATTCAATATGTTCATAAAAACATCTGTTTTTCATAAGTATAATTAATCTGAATGGTTTGTAATTAGGGGAAGGAGAATGAAGCTTTGAAAACATTAGAACTACAAGAGCGTTTAACTGAAATTTTTCAGCATTTACATGAAAACCCTGAAGTAAGCTGGAAGGAATATGAAACGACAGCTTATATTACTAACTTTCTAAAAGAAGAAGGAATTTCATATAAAATATTTGATGATTGCCCTGGCGTGATTGCTGAAATCGGAAGAGGGAATCCAGTTATCGCGATTCGTGCTGATATGGATGCACTATGGCAAGAAGTAGACGGAGAATTTAAAGCGAATCACTCGTGCGGCCACGATGCTCATATGACAATTGTAATGGGCCTTATTTTACAATTGAAAAATATGAGATGGGATAGTGGTACTGTTAGATTTATTTTTCAGCCGGCAGAGGAAAAAGGAAATGGTTCCTTAAAGATGGTAGAGAAGGGCGCCGTGGATGATGCTGATTTCTTATTTGGTGTTCATTTAAGGCCGATTGAAGAACTGCCTTTGAAACAAGCAGCCCCATCTATTCGTCACGGAGCTGCAGCATTTTTAGAAGGGATGATTCATGGAGATGATGCACACGGGGCACGCCCACATCAAGGTATAAATGCAATTGATGTCATTTCGATGATCAATATTGGATTGAAAAATATATGGTTACCGCCGCAGACGTCTTATTCTGTTAAGATGACGAGATGCCAAGCTGGTGGTGATAATCTAAATATTATTCCAGGTAACGGGCACTTTAGTTTAGATGTAAGAGCAGAAAATAACATATTACTAGATGAATTGAAGCGAAAAATAGAGCAAGTAATTCAGTCAGCTGAATCAATGGGATCTAAACTTTCTTATGAGTGGATTGATCTCGCACCAGGAGCTGAAGTGTCAGAAGAAGCTGAGCGTTTCATGCGGAAAGGCATTCTTGAAGTGTACGGGGAAGAGGGATGTACTGGACCACTGTATACGACAGGAAGCGATGATTTCCATTACTATACAGTGAAAAGACCCCATTTAAAAGCTGTCATGCTTGGACTAGGGGCGAACTTACAACCTGGATTACACCATCCGTATATGAAGTTTGATCATAGCTGTATAATGGATGGAGTAGAAATATTGAAACAAACTGTATTGAAAGTATTAGAAGACAGGGGCTAGAAAGCTCCTGTTTTTTTGGTAGGAATTTGTTGTTAAGTCGATATATTCGATTTCGCGATAATATAATTTCATGTACCAATTAATTTGATAAAAATGAGAATTCAGTACGTGGTGTATAATAATAGTAATATATTCTTAATAGGAGCAAACGAATGAACGAACAATATTACGATGCTGTATTAAATATAAAAACTGTCGGTGAGCAAAAAGGATTTAATAAGTCTATGCATTATCACCGTTATGAACCGACGCCATATAGCGGATTAGATGAGTTATTGAATCAATATGAAATAACAAGTAGCGATCGAATTGTAGACTTTGGGTGCGGAAAAGGGAGATTGAATTTTTACATGCACCATAAGTGTGGTGCTTCGGCCGTTGGGATTGAAATGAATGAAGAGTTTTATAAAGAAGCAATGGATAATCGTGATCGTTATGCGCGAAAAGTGAGAAACAGTAAAGATAAAATTCGGTTTGAATGTTGTTTAGCGCAGGAATATGAGATTGATCCGCGTGATAACCGGTTTTATTTCTTCAATCCATTTTCTGTACAAGTGTTTATGAACGTAGTAAATAACATTTTGCTTTCAGTAGAAGCGGTGGAGAGAGAAATTGATATTATTTTATACTACCCTTCTGAAGATTATATTTTCTTCTTGGAGAATCAGACTGCATTTGAATTGAAGAAGGAAATAAGATTACCGGGTGCTTATGAGAAGAATGGGAATGAGAGATTTTTAGTTTATACATTAGGATTATAAAAAAAGCAGGTGCCTTGGCACCTGCTTTTTTAAAACTCACGTTTATATAATTAGTTACGGATTAAGTAATCAAATGCACCTAAAGCTGCATTCGCACCTGAACCCATAGAGATGATGATTTGTTTGTACGGATTATTTGTACAGTCACCTGCACCAAACACTCCTGGTACGTTTGTAGCGCCGTGCTTGTCTGTTACGATTTCACCGCGAACGCGTTCAACTGTTTCGCCTAACCAGTCTGTGTTTGGCACAAGACCGATTTGAACGAATACACCTTGTAATTCAACATGGTGTACTTCTTCAGTTTCACGATCGATGTAAGAAATACCGTTTACTTTGTCAGTACCAGTAATTTCCTTCGTTTGAACGTTTTTCAGAACAGTTACGTTAGGTAAGCTGTTAAGACGTTCTTGTAATACAGCATCAGCTTTTAATTCTGGCATGAATTCAAGAACAGTTACGTGCTTAACAATACCTGCTAAGTCAATAGCTGCTTCAATACCAGAGTTACCACCGCCGATAACCGCTACATCTTTTCCGATGAATAATGGACCGTCACAGTGTGGGCAGTATGCTACACCTTTGTTTTTGAACTCAGCTTCACCCGGTACACCAACATTACGCCAGCGAGCACCTGTTGAAACGATTACGCTCTTACTTTTCAGAATAGCGCCGTTTTCAAGTTCCACTTCAATAAGTTCTTTTTTCTCTAAACGTTTCGCACGTTGTAGATTCATTACATCGATGTTGTATTCTTTTACGTGCTCTTCAAGACTTGCTACTAGCTTAGGACCTTCAGTGCGTTTTACGCTGATGAAGTTCTCAATACCCATAGTATCCATTACTTGACCACCGAAGCGCTCAGCAACGATACCAGTGCGGATGCCTTTACGTGCTGCATAAATTGCTGCACTTGCACCAGCTGGGCCGCCACCAACAACAAGAACATCGTATGGATCTTTATCAGAAAGCTCTGATGCATCTGGACCGTTACCCATTTTAGCTAAAATTTCTTCAAGTGTCATACGACCGCTTCCGAAAGATTCGCCATTTAGGTAAACAGTTGGTACTGCCATGATGTCTTTACTTTCTACTTCCTCTTTAAATGCAGCGCCATCAATCATAGTATGTGTAATACCAGAGTTTAGAACGCTCATTACGTTAAGAGCTTGTACAACATCAGGACAGTTATGACAACTTAGGCTGATATAAGATTCAAAATGATATTCGCCTTGAATGTTTTTGATTTGATCGATTAATTTTTGTTCAACTTTTGGAGCACGTCCACTAACTTGTAGTAAAGCTAACACTAATGAAGTAAATTCGTGTCCTAATGGAATACCAGCGAATACGACACCAGTTTCTTCACCAGGGCGATTTACGCTAAAGCTTGGTGTTCTCTCTAGTTCAACTTTTTCTACTGTAATCTTAGATGACATAGTAGCTAATTCATCTACTAGAGATAACATATCTTTAGATACGTTATCGTCTCCTGCGCTTACTTTAAGTAAAATATCGTTCTCCATTAACTGAAGGTATTGGGATAGTTGTGTTTTTATATCTGCATCTAGTATCATTTTGATCGAACTCCTTAGATTTTGCCTACAAGGTCAAGGCTTGGTTTAAGTGTTGCAGAACCCTCTTGCCATTTAGCTGGGCAAACTTCACCTGGGTTGTTACGTACGTATTGAGCTGCTTTAATTTTGTTAACAAGGATGCTTGCGTCACGGCCGATACCGTCAGCATTGATTTCCATAGATTGGATAACGCCGTCTGGATCAATGATGAATGTACCACGAGCAGCAAGACCTTCTTCTTCCATTAAAACGTTGAAGTTTGTAGTGATTGTGCGAGTTGGGTCACCAATCATAATGTATTCGATTTTGCCGATAGTTTCTGAGCTATCGTGCCATGCTTTGTGAGTGAAGTGAGTGTCTGTAGATACAGAGTATACTTCAACGCCTAAGTCTTTTAGAGTTGCGTATTGGTTTTGTAAGTCTTCAAGTTCAGTTGGACAAACGAATGTGAAGTCTGCTGGGTAGAAACAAACTACGCTCCATTTTCCTTTTAAACTTTCGTCAGTAACTTGGATAAATTCTCCATTATGGTAAGCATTAGCTTTAAACGGTTTTACTTCTGTGCCGATTAATAACATATTAAAATTCCTCCTAAAGGTTGGTTTTGAGCATCGGAAATTAGTTTGCTCATAAAATATATTTTTTAATTAACTATAATAATTCTAATTCGATATTAATTATCATATAGAAGTGGTTATTTTGTCAAGAGAATAAACCAACTTTATACCAATTTAATTAATATTTATTCTCAATTAAGGCTGCTAGGGAATTAGAAGGTAATTTTCAAGTCATAAATTTTCAATGAGTGTTTGAAAGAGTAGTGTGTATGTTAGGACATGGTGTAAGTATAAATTCTTAGGAAGGAAATATTTCTTAGAAGTTGTGGATTTGAAAAGGAACTGCTTACTTCTATTTTACAAAGAATTGTGCAATAAATAAAACAAAATGTATCGGAATCTTTGTGAACAATTATTGTCATCTTAAATATATATAATAAGGAGTATATTGCAATGAGAAATAGAAACATTGACGCTCATTTCTAACAAGATATAATAAAAGCGAGATATGTATTGCAATAGAGAAGATATAGTATAGATTGAAAAAGTTTCAGTCTATTATTTTTTACGGCTTTTAGAAAACGTTTACATTTAGTGTGGAGGGGAAACCATGTCTAAGTTCACGAAGTATTTTTTAATGGAAGCTAAAGATGTGATTGCATATGTGCAAGAGAAATTACCTAAGTTCGAGCATGCAAAGGGGCTAAAGTGTAAAGAAATAGGTGATGGTAATTTAAATTATGTGTTCCGCGTTTGGGATGAACAGAAGAACATTTCTGTCATTGTAAAGCAAGCTGGGGATACAGCGCGTATTTCAGATGAGTTTAAGTTGTCGACGAATCGAATCCGTATAGAATCAGATGTTTTGCGATTAGAAGGAGAGTTAGCATCTGGACTCGTGCCAAATGTATATTTGTTTGATAGTGTGATGAATTGTTGCGTGATGGAAGATTTATCAGATCACACAATATTGCGTACAGCACTCATAAATCATCAAATGTTTCCGAGGCTTGCTGATGATTTAACTACTTTTATGGTAAACACTCTTCTATTAACATCAGATGTTGTAATGAATCATAAAGAAAAGAAGGAACTCGTGAAAAATTATATAAATCCTGAGTTATGTGAGATTACAGAGGACCTCGTATATTCAGAGCCATTTACAAATCATAATAAACGCAACGAATTGTTTCAATTAAACGAAGGATGGATTAGAGAGCATATTTATAGTGATAAAGAGCTTCGTATGGAAGTAGCAAAACTTAAGTTTTCTTTTATGACGAATGCACAAGCGCTGCTTCACGGTGATTTACATACTGGTTCTGTTTTTGTAAAAAGTGATTCTACAAAGGTTATTGATCCTGAATTTTCTTTTTATGGACCTATGGGATATGACGTTGGGAATATAATGGCGAATTTAATGTTTGCATGGGTGAATGCAGATGCAGTGATGCAATCTGGTATTGAGAAAGATACATATATGAACTGGATAGAATCTACCATGATAGATGTAATTGATTTATTTAAGAAGAAGTTTTTAGATGCTTGGGATATTCATGTGACAGAGATTATGGCGAAGGAAGAAGGCTTTAACCGAGTTTATTTACAATCTGTATTAGAGGATACAGCTGCAGTGACGGGTCTTGAGTTAATTCGTCGTATTGTTGGTCTAGCGAAGGTAAAGGATATGACTTGTATTGAGAATGAAGAGGCGCGTGCTAGAGCGGAGCGAATTTGTCTTCAGACAGCGAAGAAGTTTATTTTACAAGCGAATCAATATAAAACAGGTAGCAGCTTTGTAGAAACGTTAAAAAAACAGTCAATGCATAGTGCGAAATAAGGGGAGAAGATGATGGCAGAGCAATTAATACCAATTCAGTGGAAAGATGATGCTTTAGTGTTATTGGATCAAACGGTATTACCGAACGAAGTAGTCTATGAATCTTTTAAAACGGCTGAGGGTGTGTGGGATGCGATTCAAGTAATGAAAGTACGAGGAGCGCCGGCAATAGGTGTTTCAGCAGCCTACGGTGTGTATTTAGGAGTAAAGGAAGTTGCGGAAAGTTCGGCGGAAGAATTCATAGCGGAAGTAAAAAAGGTATGTGCATACTTAGCGACATCAAGACCGACGGCAGTAAATTTATTTTGGGCGCTTGAAAGAATGGAAAGTGTCGCGAAAGAGAATGCTCACTTATCAATTGCGCAGTTGAAAGATAGATTATTAGAAGAAGCAAAAGAGATTCATAGAGAAGATGAAGAAATTAACCGTCAAATTGGAGAACATGCATTAACATTATTCCATGATGGCATGGGGGTATTAACGCATTGTAATGCAGGTGCGTTAGCAACGACTAAGTATGGCACTGCGACAGCTCCAATGTACTTAGCGAAAGAAAAAGGATGGGGCTTAAAAATCTATTCCGATGAAACACGCCCTAGATTACAAGGTTCAACGTTAACGGCATTAGAACTGCAGCGAGCGGGAATTGATGTAACGGTCATTACAGATAATATGGCGGCAATGGTCATGTCACAAGGGAAAATCGATGCAGTAATCGTTGGATGTGATCGTGTAGCAGCAAACGGGGATGTAGCAAATAAAATTGGAACATTAGGTGTTTCGATTTTGGCTAAATATTATAACATTCCGTTTTATGTAGCAGCACCAACGCCGACAATTGATTTGAAAACACTGACAGGAAAAGAAATTCCAATTGAAGAAAGGGATGCTTCTGAAGTGATCAATCGTTTCGGACAATACTCTGCTCCTCAAGAAAGTAAAGTATACAATCCGGCATTCGATGTCACGCCATATGAAAATGTAACAGCGATTATTACGGAAAAGGGAATTGTGAGAGCACCGTTTATGGAGAATTTAAAAAAGCTATTTCAATAAGTAGATAGTTTTTAGAAAAATAGTCATCATAAGTTTCTTACTAGGGGGATGTATATGTTACTGCAAAAAGAAAGAGAAGAAGTTGTAGCGTACGGAAAGAAAATGATTTCTAGTGGTTTAACAAAGGGGACTGGCGGTAATATTAGTATTTTTAATCGTGAACAAGGTCTTGTTGCAATTAGCCCAAGTGGTCTAGATTATTATGAAACGACGTCTGAAGATGTAGTTATATTGAATTTAGATGGTGAAGTGATAGAAGGAGAGAGAAAACCATCAAGCGAATTAGATATGCACCTTATCTATTATAGAAATCGTGAAGATATAAATGCGCTTGTACATACACATTCTCCTTATGCCAAGACAATCGCATCATTAGGATGGGAACTTCCTGCTGTATCATATTTAATTGCTTTCGCAGGCCCGAATGTACGCTGTGCACCATATGAAACATTTGGTACGAAGCAATTAGCAGAGGCAGCTTTCGAGGGCATGATTGATCGCCGTGCAGTTTTACTTGCGAACCATGGTTTAATGGCCGGAGCGAATAATATAAAAATGGCGTTTACTATTGCAGAAGAAATTGAGTTTTGTGCTCAAATCTATTACCAAACGAAAAGTGTTGGGGAACCAAAATTATTGCCAGAAGACGAGATGGAGAATTTGTCGAAGAAGTTTGAAGGGTATGGACAGCAGTAAAATGAAATGAAAACACCCTCAAGAAAAAATCTTGAGGGTGTTTCTTACACTTTCTTAAGCAACAAATACATAAAGTAAGGTGCACCAATTAAAGCAACGACAATACCAGCTGGAATACCGCTAGGTTCGACGATATTTCGTCCAATTGTATCCGCTAGTAGTAATAACCATCCGCCGATTAAAACGGCGATAGGGATGAATATTTGATGTCTTGGACCTACTAAAGATTTGGCGATGTGAGGAGCCATAAGTCCGATAAAGCTAATGCCTCCTGTTACGGAAACAGCAGCGGCAGCAAGTGCAACGGCTGCGATTAATAAGTATCTTCGTTCTTTTTCAATTTCAATTCCAACACCGATTGCTACTGGTTCGTTTAATGCTAGTATATTTAATCGATTTGCTTTATAGAAGACAAATGGGATTAATACGATTAGCCATGGAAGCATTGCTAAAACAAATGTCCAGTCATCTCCCCAAATGTTTCCGGCAATCCATTTAGCGATAAAGTCTACTTTCATACGATCTGCAGATGAAATAAGTACAATCATCGCGCCAGATAGTGCAAAGGAAAAACCGATGCCGGTTAATGTTAATCTTATTGGCTGAAGGCCTGTGGATTTGCTATATGAAAATACGTAAATTAGAACAGCTGTTAGAAACGCACCGATAAATCCAACGACTGGTAGTAGGTAAAGGAATGAACCTACGTCTATCGGGAAGTATAGAAAGAAAAAAGCAACTGCAACACCAGCACCAGCGTTAATGCCGAGAATACCAGGTTCAGCTAAATCGTTTCGGGTAATACCTTGTAATACAGCACCTGATAAAGCGAGTGCCATACCAGCTAATAATGTAATGACGATTCTAGGTAGCCTTAAAGAATATAAAACGAATTCTTCTTTAAATGTACCTTGTCCCATAAGTGTTGGGATTAATCTGTCATAGGAGAGAGCGGCAGAACCGAGTCCCATTCCAATTACAATTGTTGTGATGGTAAGTATGAGTAATGCAAGTATGATAAGGCGTTGTTTCTTTAGAATAGATTGCATCATGAGAAAGTTCTTCCTCCTTTACGTACAATAAATAGGAAGAATGGTAATCCTACAATTGCGACGATTGCAGCAACTGGTGTTTCATACGGAGCGTTAATTGTACGTCCGATTGTGTCTGCGAGCAGCATAAAGGAAGCACCAGCAATCGCTGACATCGGTATAACAAAACGGTAATCTGGTCCAACGATTGGACGAACCATATGGGGTACCATAAGGCCGATAAATGCCATGTTTCCGACAAGTGCTACAGAAGCACCAGCAAGCAAGATAATAATGATAAATAAAATCGTTTTAATAACGATTATTTTTTGACCGAGTCCAACGGCAACTTCTTCACTGAAACTAAGAACTGTTAATTTCTTTGCAAGTAAGATAGCGATAAATATACTTATTGAAATAACCGGAATAATAATTTTTAATTGGCTCCAACTCGTTCCAATTACGCCCCCAGCCGTCCACATTGATACATCTTGTGAAATTTTAAAGTAAATGCCAACACCTTCTGAGATTGCAAGTAGAAATGCTGAAACAGCAGCACCAGCTAATACAATTCGAAGAGGGGAAAGTCCGCCCTTTTTCACCATGCCAATTCCAAATACCATAATAGCGCCAATTGCAGCACCGATAAAGCAAGCTAGTGTTAAGTAAAGGTAGCTTATAGAAGGATTGAAGGCAAGTGTTAGTGCAAGTGCAGCATTTGCGCCACCAGTTAGGCCAAGTAATCCAGGATCGGCAAGTGGGTTTCGCGTTAATCCTTGCATAATTGCACCAGAAACAGCGAGTCCAGCTCCTACAAAAATAGCAGCAACTTCACGTGGTAAACGTATTTCACGAAGGATGGATAGCTTATCTCCTTTAGCAGAGGAAGTAAGTGCTAACCATACGTCTTTTATAGAAGTATCTGCAGCGCCTAACACCATTGCAAACATAAAAATAAGAAAGAATGCAATGATACTCAAAATTAATTTGTATGTAAAAGCGTTGGAACGTAGGTTGTCTTGCTCTTTTTTCATTCGTTTCACATCTTTTCTTTTCATAGAATAAAGGAAGAGGAATTCTTAAATTAAGAATTCCTCATGTTTGTATTATTGACCAAGAAAGCTCTTCTTGAAGAAGTCTAGTTGGAAATCTAATGTAAGTGGATCATTGAAATAGAATTCCATCATGTTTGCTTCATATACACGATTATTTTTTACTGCTGGAATGTTTTTATATGATTCTGTCTCTTGGAATGAGTTATCAGTATCTTTGTTTTTACTTACGATTAAGTAATCACCAGCAAACTCAGGTAATACCTCAGTAGATAATGCGTAGTATCCTTCTTTTAAAGCTTTTACTTTTTCAGGCATTTTTAACTTCATTTCTTGGTAAAGAATTTCTGTTCCGCGGCCCCAGTTTTCGCCGTATACGTAAAGCTGTTTGTTGAAGTTTTCAACAACAGAAACTGTTGCATCTTCACCAATCTTCGCTTTAATGTCTTTTCCAGCTGTTTGTGCGCGTTTCTTGAAATCATCAACCCAAGTTTTTGCTTCTTTTTCTTTATTTAATAATTTACCGATTTCTAAGTGTTGTGTTAAGTAATCAACTTTTCCGTAAGTGTATGTTACAGTAGGAGCGATTTTCTTTAACTTATCAACATTTTTAATATTTGATAAACCAATGATTAAATCTGGATTTAATTCTGCAATCTTTTCAACATTTTCATCTGATACTTCAGCAACATTTTTAAGCTTGCTATCGAAACGTGGGTTTTGTTTAGACCATGAATCTACCCCAACAAGATTTACACCTAATGACATTACGTTACCAGCGAATGATGATAGGACAACAACACGTTGTGGATTTGCTGGAACTTCTACTTTACCATTTTCAGATTGGTATGTAATTGTTTCTGATTTCTTACCTTTTGCGTCGTTCTTCTTGTCTGTTGAACCGTTGCTACAAGCACTCATAACAAGGACGAACAGAACTGTTAGTGAAATAAATAATTTTTTCATCGTCTTTCTCCTTTTGATAGATGATATGTGATATACAATAAATTGTTTAGCTTTGATTTTTTGAAAAGTTAGTGGTAATACAAAAGTCTTATTAACAATCTTGAACTTGAGATTTTACCATGTAGTATTCACCATAGTAATAGAAGAAGATGTAATCTCGCAGTTGCTAATAATTAATAAATTGATAATGATTATCACTATTGATTCTTTAAATACTATAATTTTATATAGGTGTATTGTCAATAGTGATTTTGATTGTAAAATTTATAAAAACAAGTTATATTTTATTGAGAATGATAATCAATTATTAGTAGCTGAGGAGTGACACGAATGAATCAAGAAGAATTGTTTGATGTAACTGTGATAGGCGGAGGACCTGCAGGGCTTTATTCAGCTTTTTATAGTGGACTAAGAGAGATGAAAACGAAAATAATAGAATTTCAACCACAGTTAGGTGGAAAAATACATGTTTATCCGGAAAAAATGATTTGGGATATTGGCGGATTATTACCGGTTACTGGTGAGAAATTAATTGAGCAACTTGTACAACAAGGATTAACATTTCAGCCTGAAGTTGTATTGAATACAAAAATAGAATCAATTATTCGTAATCAAGATGGGATTTTCACGTTGAAAACAAGCTCTGGGGAAGAACATTTTTCAAAAACAGTGATCGTCGCAACTGGGAGTGGTATATTGAATCCACAAAAGTTGTCAATTGAAGGTGCTGAGAGATTCGAAGTCTCAAATTTAAATTATACAGTTAAATCGTTAAAACGCTTCAAAGATAAAACGGTAATTATTTCAGGTGGAGGGAACTCTGCAATTGATTGGGCGAATGAATTAGAACCAATCGCGAAAAAAGTGTACTTAACATATAGAAAAGAAGAATTATCTGGTCACGAAGCACAAGTAAAACAACTTATGAATAGTTCAGCAGAATGTTTCTTTAATACATCGATTACAAAATTAATTGCTGGTGATAACCATGAAGCGATTGAATATGTAGAATTAACAAATCATGAAACGGGAGAGATTTCTCAGTTATCTATCGAAGAAGTTATTATTAATCATGGATATGAACGTGACATTACATTATTGGAAAATAGTGAGCTAGATGTCGCAATTGTAGATAATTACTTTATTGCAGGGAATGCAAATAGTGAGTCCTCGGTAGACGGATTATATGCTGCTGGAGATATTTTAAAGCATGATGGAAAATTACATTTAATTGCAGGAGCATTCCAAGATGCTGGAAATGCTGTGAATAAAGCGAAACAATTTATTCAACCTGATGCAAGTGAGTACGGAATGGTTTCTTCCCATAATGAAGTATTTAAGAAGAGAAATCGAGAATTGATTAAGCAGATGATGAAATAATAAAGGAACAAGTATACCCCCATTTACATCTCTATTTCTATGGACGAGAGATACAAATGGGGTTTTTCCTGTTTACTATATTTTCAATCATTTTCATGACACCGTTTTCATTAGTCCATGTCATATGAATGTATTTCTATAAAAAGGGAATACAAAGACTTGAACATTTTATTTGTAAATCTTTCTAGGAAACAATGAATCTATAGTTGGTTTGTGCGGACCATTATTAAATTATGCTGTCCCTTTTTCCTGTTCATTAGGAAATGGAATATTTTGTATAGAAACAATATATTGTTTTCCATGTTGTCGAGCTAATGATTCTAATATTTGACGAACGCGTTTTGTAAGATTGCCTTGTTTTTTTATAGCTTCACAATATGCATCATAGAAAACGTATTTAGCCCAAAGGAAATCATCTTGTTGGAATAAGAAATGATTTTTGTACCATTCACCAATCGTATGATAACAATTATTTTCATGTACTGCTGCACTTTGTGAAAGAATACGATCGGATAAAGACTTAGATAGATGAGAAATTGTGTTTTCTGTTTCAACTCGTAATGTTTTTTCTAACATTGTAATGATGTGACGAGTAGCCATATGTTAACTCTCCTTTGTGTAAATGGGTAATACCATTCTATATTTAAAAAAATACTTACTATACTATTATACAATATATGGAATGCATCTACCTGCTTTTTAATTTGTATTTACAAAATCTTTTTTATTTGTTTACAAAAATAAAGTAAGATACATTATGTATATGAAAAAATAATAAAGGAATGAACACATTGTATATAACGATAGAAGAGGCTGCGGAGTATTTGAAATTACCAAAATCGTATGTTGAAGACTTAATTCAGCAAAAGAAAGTTCGTGCATTGTTTGATGGAGAGCAATATTTAATAAATAAGGAACAGTTTAATACACATTTAGAACAAATGGAGAAATATAAGCAGTTAGTGGAAGAAATATTAAATGAACCAATTCCAGAAGATATGGATGTTAAAGACGAAGATTAAATTTATAAAAAGCCCCCGTATTAAGATATGCAGAAATGTATCTTAATACGGGGGCTTTTTATATTAAGGGATGAAAAAGTCATCCGAAATCCTAGAGTTACTTTAAGGGAAAGAAGATTTTATGGGGATTAGTATTATTAGTTAAAAGCATATTTTTTCATAGCGGGGACAAACATAGCGAACATAACCTGTACAGATACATATACTATCAGTGCAAAAGCTTATAAATTAATGGAAGGGGTTTTCTCGTGAGTTTATTTCATTGTGATTTTTTGAAAGACTTAATTGGATCTTACGTGAGAGTAAACAGGGGTGGTCCAGAATTTCAAAAAGGAATAATAGTCGCAGTATGTTCGGATTACTTTGTATTAAAGAGTGAAAAAGGAGAGCTTTCTTACTATCAGCTTCGCCATCTAAAAAGTGTTACAAAAAATACGAAAGATTGTGAAGCAGATGATTATGGATGGTTGGAATATGAAGATGACTTTGAAAAGCTACTTCAAAGCTTCAAATATCGCTGGGTGAAAATTAATCGGGGTGGCCCAGAAAAAATTGAAGGTATTTTACAAGATGTTTCTTGTGATTATGTGACATTAATTGTAAAAGAAGAAGTTATATTAATCTCAATAGCTCATATTAAGAGTGTTAGTTATAGCCCAGTAGTGTGCGGAGAGAGCGAAGAAAGTAACAGTGAAAGCAACAGTGAAAGCAATAATTCAGGTCGAACTCGTGCACAAAGACAATCAAGTAGAGGAAGATAATAAGGAAGGAGGATACGAACTTGGAGAGCGTATTATGCTGTGATCAAATTAAAGGTTTAGTCGGTGAGAATGTAAAAGTAAATCTGCGCGGACCAGAAAGTCGAGTAGGTGTACTGTTATCGTTAGGAAAAGATTACCTTACACTACAATTACCTCATGGAGAAGTAGTGTATTATCAGCTGAAACATGTGAAGAGTCTAGTCAAGAAAGTGAAAGAAACAAAATGTGACGATTACTATGGTTCAAGTTTCTATTCTGATGAAGATACTTTTTTTGATGTATTAAAAGACCTGAAGTATAAGTGGATAAAGATTAATCGCGGTGGACCAGAGTGTGTAGAAGGTTTATTAAGTGAAGTGCATGAAGAATGTATTATACTAGTAAACTGTGATGAAGTTATTTATATAATTAATTATCATATTAAGAGTGTGAGTCAAGTAGTGAAATGTAAAAAGAATGAAGATGAATAATGTTTAATAAATAAGAGGGGCATTATGATTGGAAGTAAAGAACGATTTCATAGTTCGCTACAATTATGAACGATATATGAAAAGGATCTCTTACTATTAAAAGACAGAACATTGCCCTGATTATTTTTTTAGAAATGGAAGGCAGGAAAAGTAGTATTTTATAGAAAGGAGGATATAGATGAATGAGTTAAACAAAAATATTGGAGAAAATATATACGTTAAATTAATCGGTGAAAAAAGATTTAAAGGTGTATTAATTGATGTAGGAAATGATATTGTAGTTCTTTACAATGGACAAGACTATGTATATATATCTTTATACCATATCCAGTATTATAAATTTTTAAGAGAGCATGATGAAGAAATATTAAAGCCTGGTGTGGACTCTGTAATTAAGAGGGAATCACCTTCAATTTCTTTGAGAAAAGTATTAATCACATCTAAAGGGATTTTTACAGAAATTTATGTGGCAGGAAATGTTCCGATACACGGTTATGTTACAAGTGTGATGAACGATTATATTGTTTTTTATAGCCCTGTTTACAAAACTGTATATATATCTTTAAAGCATTTGAAGTGGTTAATTCCTTATAAAGAGAACCAAGTACCTTATTCCCTCAATAAAAATGAACTCCCCGTAAATCCATTAAATATTACTCTAGCTAGAACTTTTGAAGAACAGCTTATTAAAATGTCAGGGAAAATTATGGTGTTTGATTTAGGCGAGGAATCTAATAAAATCGGAAAGATGACGAAAATTGATGAAGGGCATATTGAAATATTAAAAGCACGTGATGCAAAAATGTACGTGAATATTCAACATGTGAAATCTGTCCATTGTCCGTAGGCTAGTTGAAAGGGCTGGCTTTTTCTTTTATATATAGGGAAGAAAAGGTCGAGCCTATTTGTTTAATTCGATTTGGATATGAGGGGGAAATGAATTGAATATCATATAGGTATGTTAGTGTGATCTTTGAAGGGGAAATCTTGTACTAAAGGTGTACGAGCTACCTTTTTGTGTATTCAACTCACTTTTGAGGAAGTGCTGCTCAACTACTTTATTAAAGGGGTTTTGTTTGTGGAGCAGTTTCCAGATTCGTTTTCGATTACATTACTTGGCAGTGCTGGTGGAGCAGCAAAAGCAGTGTTAGCAATTTTGAATCAAGCGGTAGTAAATGAAAAAGATCCAATTTATGAAGTGATAAAGAATGTGAACTTCCATTTGGTGGATATAAAACAAAAAGATAAAAGTTATTATGATGAGTTGTTTCCAAATTTGAAAGAGCAATTTTTTTTATATGAAATAAACCTTCAAGATGTAGTCAAATTTAAACATCATTTAAAGGAAAAAAGAACGAAGGTTGTTATTGATGTTTCAGGTGCAGATACAATTAGGGTACTGAGTTGTTGTAATGACCTTGGCATTTGTTATATTAATTCGGCTTTGGAAAATGAGGCAGTAGATCAAGACGATAGTTTACTTGGTTTTCAGCTTACGGCAAGGTATACGAGGTTTGAGAAGGAGAAAGAAACATTTACAAATACAAGAGCGATTATAGGCTCAGGTATGAATCCTGGTGTTGTTCAATGGATGGTTGTTGAGCTTATGAAAGAACGTCCAAATGAAAAGCCGCGAGCATGCTATATTGTAGAACATGATACTTCATTTTTGAATGATAAAGAGCTTATAAAACCTCATACACTTTATGCATCGTGGGCAGTTGAGCGTTTTCTGGATGAAGCGATATGGAGTTATCCTATGTATATGAGTCATCATCGTCCACTTTACTTTTATGAGGATGTATATGCTTCAGAGTATAAAGTAAAGTTAGGTGAAAAAGAATTTTATGGTTGCTTAATGCCACATGAAGAAGTTTTAATTTTAGGGAAATCTTTTAATATGGAAGTGGGTTTTCTTTATCGGATCAATGAGTATACAACAAACTTAATTATACAGAACTTAGATAAAGTGGAAGATTTATGGAATTGGAATCGTAAAGTATTTAATCCAGCAGAAGATGATATTATAGGAGAAGATTTAGTCGGTGTGTTGCTCGTTTATGAACATAATGAGACATACATGTATAATGTAATGAATAGTAGCCAAGTTTTTCAAAAATATAAAACAAATGCGACGTACTTCCAAGTAGGGTGTGGAATTTATGCTGGCTTATGTAGTTTACTGTTAGATACTTTTGGACAAGGCGCTTATTATGTAGAAGAATTATTATTAAATACTGAAAGTAAGTATGGGGAATATTTAAATTTATATATGAAGGATTTTGTAGTAGGACATAATAATTTCACAGATGGATTGCTAAATGATAGGGTAAGATGGATATAAATTGTAACTGAAAAGGAAGGAGCTGTATCTCCTTCCTTTTAGTATTAGAAGGTTACATGTTGCCCTGAAAGCAATTTCATAATTATAATTTAAAGAGATAACACTTGAAATGTTTTTTTGTATTGATCAAGAGGAGTTTTTATATGAACAAATACAAGAGCTTGATTTATGAAGAAAGAGAAGCTTTAAAAGTATTTATATTATTATTCTATATTATATTCTTTTTATATGACGTTATCTATTATTTTGTTTATCCCGCTATGAATATTAATGAAGCAAGGGTAGGGTGGCCAGAAGGTGGTATGGGAATAGGTGTATATATATTAGTAATATCTTTATTTCCTATTTCAATATATCTTCAAAAACAAGGTTATGTATATTTTGTGAAATACTTATTTTTAATTGGGTACATGCTTATTGATCTTATTAATAACTTAATGATTTATTTACACAGTGATCGTGTTTTTGAAAATGGAAATATGGTTGAAATATTTTTAATTCTATTTGCACCGATTTTCGTGAACAGAAAATATTTTTATTTCGTTTCCTGTAGTGTAATTGGAAAATATGTATTTTTTACTTTGATATTACAAGATGTAAAAGTTGTGATTCCGCTTGTATTATGTATATTCTTTTTCATCATTTCACATTCTTTATTAAAGAGATTTCAATCTTATGTAAGGACAGTTGTTGAGATGATGAACAGTATGAAAGAGACAGAAAATTTAGCGGTTATTGGGACTATGTCTACAACAATCGCTCATGAAATTCGAAATCCATTAACAGCTTTAAAAGGATTTACACAAATTCAAAAAGAAAGAAATCCTGAAGATACGATGAGCTATGAGATTATGCTGCAGGAAATTGAGAGAATTAATGGGTTTGTTAGTGAATTGATGTTATTAGGAAAACCGAAACCAACAAATTATGAATGGTGTAATATAGGGGAAATCCTTTTATATGTTGTACAGTTAATGGAAAGCTATGCGACTCAATATAAAGTGAAATTTAATTTGCAAGTAGATGGAAATTTACCCGTTATAAATGGTGATGATAAGCAATTAAAACAAGTGTTGTTAAACATCATCAAAAATGGAATTGAATCGATGCCAGGAGGCGGGAATATTCAGATTCTGGCATATGAAAAAGCTGGAGAGAACTTGTGTATTTCTGTTGAAGATCAAGGTCTTGGGATAGAAAATGAGAAAATAGAAAAGATCGGAAAAGCTTTTTATACAACAAAAGAGAATGGTACAGGTCTTGGATTAATGATTACATATAAAATTATTGAAGAACATCAAGGGAGTATCGCGATTGAAAGTAGTATGGGGATAGGAACGAAAGTGGAAATTTATTTACCAACAGTGTAGTGCATTAGACGAAATTACTTTTCAGAAAAGTGTTCTTGTTGTGTAAATATAAACATTTTATAAAATGTTTCAAGAAGGGTTTTTTTTATAAAAAACTTCGTTTATAATGGAGGAAAATATCGACATAGAGCTTTTAGCTCATGTAACGGTTCAGTAGTGTTATGAAAAGAAAAGAAGGGGTGCACGCGCATCCTTTTTTCTATGCAGATATGATGAAAGGGGTGGTATGATGGAATTAACATTAAATTCGACTGTATGTTTACACACGATTCAATTTCGAAAAGAGCAAAAGAACTATATTGTAAAAGATACGATTACAGGAGAGACATATGAAATGCCGCCACTTTGGATTGATGCACTAGCAATGATGCGTGACGGTTTTTTATTGGGAGAAATTGAGGAGAAATTAAAAGAAGAATATCCAGCAGAAGAAGTAAATATGGTAGCATTTACGAGGCAACTGTTAGAGCTAGAACTTGTCGAAATGGTAGATGGAGAAGAGATAGCTTGTACAAAGAAGAAAGATAAAGATTATTTAGCTTGGATACGTCCAAGGGTGGAGCAATTCTTTTTTAACTTAAATAAAAAATATAAAAGCAAAGGTCAAAAGTGATCTTTGCTTTTTTTGTAGACCATGTTTAAAAAATAACAGCGAATGCCCTTGCGAAAGCACCGTCACTATTTTTAATTTTTAAAGGTGCTGCTGAGAAAAAGAATCGTTTCGCTTTAATGGCATCTAAGTTTGTTAAGTTTTCAATTAAGTAAATATTATTTCCTAACAGTATGTGATGAATCGGTGATGTTTCTGTCGTTACCTCATCAGGAGAAATAAAATCTAAACCGACAGATTTTACTTTTAATTGAACTAGTTCTTCAGCTAATTCTCCGGAAAGATAAAACGCTTCTTTCTCATAAGCTTCGGTATTCCATTTATTAGATAGATTGGAATGGAAAATGACAATATCGCCTTCTTTTATGTCGACAGTATGTAATACTTCCTTAGGTAATTTTCGCTCTTGAACATGAGTCACATCGATAAGAACAGCTTCGCCTACAAATTGATTTAGGGGTAATTGATCAATAGTGGTTGCGCCTGAAATGAAATGAGCAGGCGCATCACAATGCGTACCAACATGAACGACAGAATGAAAATTCGTAACTTGATAACCTGTTTCTTCAACGCTTGTAATGGCTTCTAGTTGGATTTTTGGTGTTCCAGGAAATTGAGACATATTATTTTCAAACGTTTGTGATAGATCAATTACTTTCATTTTACATACCTCCAATATATTTTTTCAAATAATAAAAAGCCCATCCTTCATAATCAAGAAAGATGAGCTTTACATACTAGTTGAGTTTTATCTTCCAAAATGCAATGCATTTTGCAGGAATTAGCACCTATTCAGTTTGCATAAACTGAGGTTGCTGGGCTTCAAAGGACCGGTCCCTCTGCCTCTCTTGATAAAGGTTTATTCGGTTTTAAATTCGGAATATTTGTGATATTTAAATTGTAATTCATTTCCTTTTTTCGTGCAATACAAATTAGGTGTTCACCCAAATAAAGTTGCTCGCATATTGTAGCTTATGTAAGTAGACTGTTGCGAAGGAGTGAGTGAAGTGACAGGGAATGTATTAAATTATTATGCCGGTGGAAATACAGCTAGAGGATTTCACAGCTTATACGAAGAGAATTTGAAGGGGCTAGACAGGTTGTTTATTTTAAAGGGAGGCCCAGGAACGGGAAAATCTTCTTTAATAAAGGCAATAGGGCGTGAATGGGTTGAAAAAGGATATGATATTGAACTTTTGCATTGTTCTTCTGATAATAAGTCAGTTGATGGGGTGATTATTCCGAAATTAAAAGTAGGAATTGTTGATGGAACATCACCGCATGTTATTGAGCCGAAAATGCCAGGAGTTATTGAAGAGTATATAAATTTAGGAGTTGCTTGGGACTCAGATAAATTAAGAAAGCAGAAGTTAGAAATTGAACGGTTTGTATCAGAAGCGGGAAAGGCTTTCAAATCTGCTTACGGATGTTTTAAAGAGGCATTAGTTATACATGATGAGTGGGAGAAAATATATATTAATAACATTGATTTTAATAAAGCAAATGAACTAACAGATCAGCTAATTCAGAAATTATTTGCAGATAAAAAGGGAAAACAATCGATTGTGAAACATCGTTTTTTAGGAGCTGCTACACCGAAAGGAGCAGTTGATTTTGTTCCTAATTTAACAGAAGGATTACCACATCGTTATTTTATAAAAGGACGCCCGGGTTCTGGAAAATCAACAATGCTTAAAAAGTTATCGAAGGCAGCAGAAGAAAAAGGTTTTGACGTTGAAGTATATCATTGCGGATTTGACCCGAATAGTCTTGATATGGTTATCGTAAGAGAATTAGGATTTGCAATTTTTGATAGTACCGCACCACATGAATATTTTCCAAGTCGCGAAGGTGATGAGATTATAGATATGTATGCTCTTATTGTTAAACCAGGGACGGATGAGAAGTATGCTACAGAAATTCGTGACGTTTCCATTCAATATAAAGCAAAAATGAATGAGGCAATGTCTTTCTTAGCAAAAGCAAAATCAGTTCGTGATAAATTAGAACGAATTTATATTGCTGCTATGGATTTTTCAAAAGTGGATGCATATAAAGAGGAGATTCAAAATGAGTTTGAACGCATTGCGGCTACTGTAATGGAAAAGAAAAAATAGGTGCTTTATTGAGCTGTCAGAAATTTTCTGACAGCTGTTTTGGTATATAGTAAAATTAGTCGTATATTTGTCGAATTACCAGGGAAATAATCAAAAAATGGAGATGGTATGAAATGAGAGAGAAAATTGAATTAGAACTAGAACGAATTGAAAAAGAGAATGATGTGAAAATTTTATTTGCAGTGGAATCAGGGAGTCGTGCTTGGGGATTCCCATCGAAAGATAGCGATTATGATGTTAGGTTTGTTTATATACATCCAGTAGAATGGTATTTATCAATTCATGATAAGCGTGATGTAATCGAATATCCAATTAGTGATGATTTAGACATAAGTGGTTGGGATATTAAAAAGGCATTGCAACTGTTTGCAAAGTCAAATCCAGCGTTACTCGAATGGATTCGATCGCCGATTTTTTATTCGAAAAACTCGAACCTTCCAGAACAGCTTCAGCAAATGAGTGAAAAGGATTTTAATCCGAAATCAACGATATATCATTACTTACATATGGCTTCAAAAAACTATCGTGAATTTTTACAAGGTGAAAATGTAAAGTTGAAAAAGTACTTTTACGTATTACGTCCTATTTTAGCTTGTAAATGGTTAGAAGAGAAAGGGACATTGCCCCCAGTAGAATTTGACCGATTAATTATGGAACTATCAGTAGAGCCTAGTGTATTAGATGAAATTGAAAAGTTGTTAATAAAGAAAAAAGCAGGTACGGAATTAGATGTTGGATTGAAAATTGAGGTGTTAAATCAATTTTTAGAAGAACAAATTGATTATTATGAGCAATACGTGAAAGGGATTGAAAAGGGATTAGGGATTGATATTGAGAGTTTGAATACATTATTTCGAAATATGTTGTTTGAAGTATATGAAAAAGAGCACAAGTGAGTTTGTGCTCTTTTTGTGTTTTAGGAATAAAGAAAACGGTGCTAGTTACGGTTATTCTTACAAAAGGGAGTAAATGAAAACTCACGCTGAATCTGTAATTATTCGTTATCAACTCGCTTTAATGGTTGATCTGCTGGACCTTCCATAACATCCCCATCAATTGAAAAACGGGAACCGTGACAAGGGCAATCCCAAGTACAATCACCGTTATTCCATTCAACTTCACAGCCGAGGTGTGTGCAAGTTGTATCGACGATATGTAATTTTCCTTCTTTATCTTTATAAGCACCTGCTCGTTTACCGTTGACATGTACAACAGATCCTTCGCCAACTTCAAGATCTTCTGGCTTACGTAATGCGGTTTCAATTTTTCCTTCAATTAAGTGTTTAGCAACATCAATGTTCTGAGAGAGGAAAGTTTTTATATCTGGATTTGCATGAAAGCGTGATGGTGCAAACAGTTCTTTATATGGACTGTGGACTTTTAGAATGGAGTCCTTCAGTAAATGAGCTGCTGCAGTTCCAGTCGTCATTCCCCATTTACGATATCCAGTTGCCACAAATATATTTGGATTCCTTTCGTTAATATGTCCGATATAAGGAAGCTTATCTAGCGTGATTAAATCTTGTGCTGACCATCTATAGGGAACTTCATTTACTCCAAAAGTTGCTTCAGCAAAAGAATAGAGTGCTTCGTAATGAAGCATCGTATTTATTCCTTGTCCTGTTTTATGACTCTCTCCGCCAATCAATATCAACTTTTCTCCATTGCTTGTCGTATAACGTATGGAGCGTTTTGGATCATCGATACTTAAATACATGCCCCCTGGATAATCCGTTTTTGCTTTTATTGCGAGAGCATAGGAGCGTTCTGCGTACATTCGCGTAAAGAAAAAGCTATTAGCATCATAAAAAGGAAAATGTGAACAAGAGACAATATATTTACAAGTGATACGATGGTCACCCTTTGAAATTACTTGTGGATAATCTCCTTTTTCCACATCAATAGCTGTTGTTTGCTCATAAACCTTTCCGCCCATCTCCACAAACTTTTCTAAAAGTACTTTTAAATAAAGGAGGGGATGGAATTGCGCTTGATTTTTCATCACAAGTGCAGATTGTACGGGAATAGGAATCGACAGGGATTGAACATAGTCGCAAGGAATATTTAATTTTTGATAGGCTTCATATTCTTTCGTTAAATTTCGCAGGCCATTATTGGTAGTTGTATATAAATACGAATCTTCATTTGTGAAATTACAGTCGATTTTATATGTTTGTACAGTCTCGTTTATGAATTGTAGAGCTTTACTATTTGATTCGTAGTAAAGCCTGGCTTTTTCAACACCAAAATTGTTTATTAATTCATCATAAATAAGATCATGTTGAGCTGTTACTTTTGCGGTTGTATGCCCAGTTGTTCCATTTAAAACAGAACCAGAATCAATTAAAACGACTTTCATTCCTTCTTTAGCGAGTAAATAGGCGGTGGTAATGCCTGTAATACCAGCTCCGATAACAGCAACTTCTGTCTTTATATTTTCGGATAAATGAGGAAAAGTAGGAAATTGAGTAGATTCAATCCAATAGGATGATGGTAACTGCGGAAATGTGTCATCTGTCATTTTGAAAACCTCCAAATTAGAACAATTTTCCTTTTAATATTTCCATATTATATGGAATTCATGTATGTTGTTTTCGTAGCGTTCTATTTTTACCAAACGAAAGAAAAAATATTTTAATATAATTATTTTATTGGGGCAGTATGAAGAAGTAGGATTTATATAAAGCTAAATTCAAGTGATTCCATTTGTTGATTACATAGAGAGTTCTTTAATAAGATAGAGTCTATGTTGTTTAAGTGGATATGTATATATACCTGATAAATCCTTATGAAATCTATGCTTTTTCTTTAGTGAAATAAAGTATAATTATAAAAATATAACCAACTTTTATTACTAGGTCATAAAAGTTGTTGACAATATAGAAATTCTATTGTTATGATTCATCATGTGGAAAGGTTGATAGAGAGTAAAAAGAGAAATGTTTTTCATTGATAATAAAAGCGAAAATTAAGTGACGATAGAGTGAGTATATTTTCCTTATGATAAATGCTTTTTGGATCACGTAGTAAAATCAATCTGGAAGCAAGAATTGATATATGCAAGTTGCGCGGGGCGCGGCATAAGAAAGGGGCAAAAGGATGAAGGAGCTTCATACGTTTGGGTGGTATGCAGCACGTGTAGCACCACATTTGCCGAAAAAAGCATTTAAACCAGTTCCTAATCGATTATTTGGTGGACTGGCTTATTTACTTGTGGCATTGGCTGGTTTAATAACGATCGGTGTATTTGAATTGAATGTGTGGGCAAATCTAGGAATTGCAATTGTTCTTGGATTATGTTTTGCTTCACTTGGATTTTTAGGACATGAAATTTTACATGGAACAGTTGTAAGAAAGGCATGGCTTCGTGATTTTTTAGGTGCGATAGCATTTATGCCATTATCAACTGGCCCAAAACTTTGGAGAAAGTGGCATAATGCAACGCATCATGTTCACACACAGCATGAAGAGAATGATCCAGATGCATGGCCGACATTTGAGAAACTGAAAAAGAGTAAGTTTTTGAGTTGGGTATATCGCATGCCTCTTCATGTACGTTCATTCTTTAGTTTCCTGTCACTAACAATTCAATTTACGTTACATTCGACTCGAATGTTCTTTCATTTTATAAAAGAATTTAAGTCATCCAATCAAAAATCTGTATGGCTTCAACTTCTTTTGCCCTGGACAGTTTGGATTAGTTTATTGTTTATTATGGGACCTACAAAGTGGTTCTTTGCATACGTGATTCCGTTGTTAATTGCTAACTTTATTGTAATGGCGTATATCGCAACAAATCACCGCTTAAATCCAATTGTTCCAGTAAATGATCCGTTAGCAAACTGTTTATCAGTAACAGTACCGCGCTGGGTAGACGTTTTACATTTCAATTTCTCATACCATACAGAACATCATCTGTTTCCTGCTATGAGTTCTAAATACTATCCATTAGTAAAAGATAAAATTAAAGAAATGTGGCCGGAACGCTATCACGAAATGCCGATGACAAAAGCTTTGGCAGCACTTTGGAATACACCACGTGTGTATTATCACGGAAGTGAATTAGTTGATCCGCATAGGGAGCATTTCTATGGTTCTTTAGGAAATGGATTGGATCCTCATAATATTTCATATCGTGAGGAACATATAGAGGAAAAAGAGACTATAAAAAAAGTAAATCAATAATAGACATATTTTACGATGAAAAAGCAAGCTCTCTTAGAGCTTGCTTTTTGTTATAAAGAGACTTCTTTCTTGTTCTTCGTCTTGACCTGGACAGAGTTATTTTCTTTTCGTTGAAGTCGTTTTTCTAAAAGATTAACAAAATAAGTAAATAGAAGAACAAGTACGAGGTAATATAAACCAACAATTATATATGTATCTAATTGTTGGAAGTTACTTGCAGCAATTGATAAACCTGATCCCCATAATTCGGACAATCCTACGTAAGCAACAAGAGAAGAATCTTTTAATCCAATAATAAATTGGTTCCCTAGAGGGGGAAGAGACAGACGAAATGCTTGTGGTAATATAATTCGGCGCATAGCTAAAGGGTAAGGCATACCTAAAGAGCGAGCAGCTTCCAATTGTCCACGGTCAACGGACTGAATGGATCCGCGGAAAATTTCAGTAATATATGCACCGTTATGGATTGCTAAAGCAATTGCTCCTGCCCAAAAAGGAGTGAAGACAATAATCGATGTAATACCGAAATAGAGAATGGCAATTTGAACAATTAAAGGTGTACCACGAATAATGGCGATATATACATGAGCAATACTATTTAAAACCTTATTGTTAGAGATTCGAAAGAAAGCGACTAGTAATCCAATTAGTGAACCGAGTAATAGGGATGTTAATGTTAATTGTAATGTGACAATAGTAGCCTTTAAGAGTGTGGGATAGGTAGAGATAAAAATTTCAAACATATGTGTCACCTCATATTGTATGGATTTTAGTAGTGAATGAAGTGCCCCACATACAAAGTGGGGCATAATGTATGAAACATTTGACTAGCTAATTTACTTCGTTTTTTCCTCTTCACCGAGAATATTACGCCCAAACCATTTTTTACTGATCTTTTCATACGTACCATCTTTAATGATTTCATCTAAAGCTTTATTTACTTTCTCAACCATTTCTTTATCATCTTTACGAATAGCAATTCCCATTTCATCAAGATTTAATGGTTTTCCAGCTTCTTTTATATTTGATTTACCTTCTTTGATCATACGTAAACCGACCATTTGATCAGTGATTACTGCATCAATACGTCCAGGCTCTAAGTCCATAAGTGCAGTAATATCGCTATCATATTCTGTGATTTGATCTGTATGTTTTGCAACAAGGTCTTTAAAGGTACTAGCTTTTACAACACCAATTTTCTTACCTTTCAAATCTTCTGGAGAAGAGATAGATGTATTCTTTTTAGCCACAAAAATTTGGGCACCAGAACGATAATAAGGATTGGAGAAACTAACAGCTTTTAAGCGTTCTTCTGTAATTGCCATACTGCCCAATATAGCATCATATTTTTTCGATTGTAGACCTTGAATTAGCGTTTCCCATGGATTTGTAATAGGAGTGGGTTTCATATTCATTTTTTTCGCAAGTGCCTCACCAATTTCCACATCAAAACCGGCAAGCTTTCCGTCATTTTCTTTATAGTTAAAAGGTTTATATAAGCCACTCATCGCATAACGAAATTCTTTTTCACCATTTGAAGAAGTAGTAGCACTTTCCTTACTACAGGCTCCTAGTATGAAGGATGTACATAATGTAATACTCGCAACAATGGTTAATAGTTTTCTTTTCATAAAACCCCTCCTATATATTGATCATACGGATGGTTTTAAGTATGTTACTGAGATATTTTATTTGGACAATTAGTTGTGCACCGTATGGATGTATTTCTTTCCATTTGAAACAGAAGTTACATTATAAAACGTTACGTAAAAATTGTTTTGCTCGTTCATGTGATGGAGCTGAAAAGAATTGTGCTGGCGGAGCGTCCTCTACAATCTTTCCGTCATCCATAAATATGACGCGATCAGCTACATCTCTTGCGAAATTCATTTCATGAGTAACAATAATCATGGTCATTCCTTCTTCAGCAAGTTCTTTCATAACTTGCAATACTTCTCCAACAAGTTCAGGGTCTAAGGCTGAGGTAGGTTCATCAAATAGCATAATTTTAGGATTCATAGCAAGAGCTCGTGCAATCGCAACGCGTTGTTTTTGACCACCTGAAAGTAGGTGAGGAGTTACATCCGCTTTATCTTGTAGGCCGACTTTTTGCAAAAGCTGATTTCCGATATCCTTTGCATTTACTGTTTCTAATTTTTTTACATGAATAGGTGCTTCTATGATGTTTTCTAGTGAGGTCATATGAGGAAAGAGGTTAAAGTGTTGAAAAACCATACCGACATTTTCACGGACTTTGTTTAAATTTGAATGCTTTGGATCAATTCGTTCACCTTGTAAGTGAATTTCACCTTCATCGTACATTTCTAAAAAGTTAAGACAGCGAAGTAATGTACTTTTACCGGAACCACTGGCACCAATTAAAACAACAACTTCTTTTTCTTTTACTTCTAAATCAATTCCTTTTAAAACATCAAGCGAGCCGAATGATTTTACTAGATTTCGAACTTGAATCATACAAAACCCCCAGTCAAAAATATATTTTACAAATGTTTCCCCTTATTTCTGTTATTAGTCATAAATTGTCAGAATCCTTTATTTTTTTCGTATAATTTGATATTCAAAGAAATAATGGTTTTTAAAATCCCTATATCTTTCTATAACGAAAATATGGATAATAATATATAGGTAGTACTTATATTGCTTATAAGAAGGGGGAAAGAAGAGATGGGAAAAGAAAGAAAAACATTTTCTTTTGGCTTACGTACACAACTTATGCTATTCACTACAGTTTTAGCTTTAATTACATATTCAACAAGTTTAATTTTCATTTACGTTATATATGATTATTTTCAAAGTTATGTAAGTCAAACTGTTTATAATATTATCGTTATGTTATTAGGTGTAGTATGGTCTGGAATTTTAGCGTATGGGGCAGCGATATTTTTAATTAAACCACTTCGAAAGTTGGAAGAAGCAGCAAGGAAAGCGGCTGAAGGTGATATTCGTGAAGATGTCCCATTGCCAAAGACCGATGATGAGATTAAATCTTTAAGTGTTGCATTTAATATGATGCTAGGGAACTTAAGGGGCATGGTAAAAAATATCGATACTACATTTTCGTATACAAATAATCAAGTTCAGCAAATTAGAAGACAAACATGGGAAGCGACAAAGCAAGCACGCGGTGTGTCTGAAACTCTTGCAGAGATTTCTTCTGGCGCCGAGCAATCAGCAGCTTCCATTCAGGCGATTGTTTCAACTGTCGATACAACAACCTCTATTGCGAGTGAAGTAAAAGAAAAAGCAAAACAGTCCGACGAGTTGTCTTTAGAAATGGTTCAAGCTTTAGGACAAAGTACACGTGTCTTTACTTCTTTAATTCAAGGCATTCAAACATTGGCAAAAGAGAATGAAGATTCGATGCAAAATGTACAGAAGTTAGAAGAACGAATGAAACAAGTTGAACATATTGTTTCTGTTGTGAGTGAGATTGCTAGCCAAACAAATTTATTAGCACTCAACGCTTCTATTGAGGCAGCTCGTGCAGGAGAGCATGGAAGGGGCTTTGCGGTTGTAGCAGAAGAAGTACGTAAACTTGCTGATGAAAGTGATCATTCCGCAAGAAACATATCGCAGTTATTACGTAATATGCAAGATGAAGTACAGCAAGTCGCATTGAAAATGACAGAGCAGGTGAAGACAGCTAAAGAAGAGGCGAAACGCGGAGAAGCTACAGAATTAATTTTAAAAGAAATGTCATCAAGTGTTATGGAAGTAGCCGATACAACTAAGCAAATTAGTAGTTATATGAATGAACAAGTGAGTCATATTCATCAAACAGGAGCACAAACAAAGGCTGTAGCAGCAATTGCGGAAGAAACGTCAGCTGGTTCACAAGAAGTGGCACGTGTGACATTGCAACAGTCTAAAAATATGATAGCAATCGATCAATTATTAAAAGACTTAGAGAAGCAATCAGCGGATTTGAAACAAACGATTGAACGATTTTCAATGTAAAAGAGAAGAACAGAATGCTGTTCTTCTCTTTTTTTAGCTAGATTTAATATCTACAGTTAAAAAGTATAAACTATGAACGTTTCCGCAACATTCTTTTCTGTCCCTTTCGGATGAAAATTATAGCGAGCTATAATATTAAAAGGGGTGTCTTTTATGAAAAAAGAAAAAAGACAACGATTAATTAAACAATTTGTAAAGGAGTATGAAATAGAGAAGCAAGAAAGATTAGTAGAATTGTTAGCAAAAAAAGATGTATTAGTAACACAAGCTACAGTTTCTCGAGATATTCGTGAGTTAAACTTAACGAAGGTACCTTCTCAAGAAGGATTAATGATATATAAATTTTTCTCAGAAGAGCATTTACAAACTGATATAAAGTTAAAGAAAAAATTACGAGAGGTTGTTGTAAAAATTGATTGTGTAGATCAATTAATGGTTATTAAAACATTACCCGGTAATGCACATGTTATTGGTGCTTTGTTTGATGAGTTAGATTGGAAAGAAAAAATAGGATGTATATGTGGAAATGATACATGCCTTATAATTTCTCAGTCGAAATCAGATAGGGAGATTTTAGAAGAAAGGTTAAATTTAATTATTTAGATGCAAAATCCTGTTTTTAATAAAAATTAAAAACAGGATTTTTTTAAAAATACGGAAGTTAAATATTCAGCATATATGCGTAATATATGTATTTTTTTATTGAAAAAGCGGGATGGAATGTTATAAAAATACAAATTTATATGATTTTAAAAAAATAACTTGTTTAATATTTCACAATGATAATGTGGATGTTTTCACAAAAATGAAAGCGCGTAGCATTTATTATGTACTTGTAAGACATCAAACATATTTAAAAGGAGGTACAACAAATGAAGCATCCGATACATGTTACTTCAGAAATTGGGGAATTACAAACAGTTTTATTAAAACGACCTGGTAAAGAAGTGGAAAACTTAACGCCAGATTATTTGCAACAATTATTATTTGACGATATTCCATACTTACCAATTATTCAAAAAGAGCATGATTATTTTGCACAAACATTACGCAATCGGGGTGTTGAAGTTCTTTATTTAGAAAAACTAGCTGCTGAGGCATTAGTAGATAAAAAACTTCGAGAAGAATTTGTTGATCGTATTTTAGAAGAAGGACAGGCTGACGTAAATGTTGCACATCAAACTTTAAAAGAATATTTACTTTCCTTTTCAAATGAAGAATTGGTTCAAAAAATTATGGGTGGTGTACGGAAAAACGAAATTGAAACAAGTAAGAAGACACATTTATACGAATTAATGGAAGATCATTATCCGTTTTACTTAGACCCAATGCCTAATTTATATTTTACTCGTGATCCAGCAGCTAGCGTGGGCGATGGTTTAACGATAAATAAGATGAGAGAACCGGCGCGTAGACGTGAATCATTATTCATGGAGTACATCATTAAATATCATCCAAGATTTGCAAATCACAATGTGCCAATTTGGCTAGATCGTGATTATAAGTTTCCGATTGAAGGTGGCGATGAGCTAATTTTAAATGAAGAAACAATTGCAATTGGAGTATCTGCCCGTACGTCAGCTAAAGCAATTGAACGTTTAGCTAAAAATCTTTTTAGCCGACAAAATAAAATTAAGAAAGTGTTAGCAATAGAAATTCCAAAATGCCGAGCATTTATGCATTTAGATACAGTGTTTACAATGGTTGATTATGACAAGTTTACAATTCACCCAGCCATTCAAGGGCCAAAAGGAAATATGAATATTTATATTTTAGAAAAAGGTCCAGATGCGGAAAATCTTAAAATTACACATCGTACTTCTTTAATGGAAGCATTAAAAGGGGTATTAGGTTTAAGTGAATTAGTTCTTATTCCTTGTGGAGGAGGAGATGCAATTGCTTCCGCCCGTGAACAATGGAATGACGGTTCTAATACATTAGCAATTGCGCCAGGTGTAGTTGTTACATATGATCGCAACTATGTATCCAATACTTTATTAAGGGAGCATGGTATAGAAGTCATTGAGGTGCTAAGTTCGGAATTATCTCGTGGTCGTGGGGGTCCACGTTGCATGAGTATGCCAATTGTTCGTAAAGATATTTAGTATAAATAACGGAGAAAGTAGGGATGAAGTATGTTAATGACTAGACCAAATTTAAAAGGAAGAAGTTTTCTAGCTGAAAAAGATTTTACACAAGAAGAATTATTATATTTTCTAGATTTAGCAGCAGAATTAAAAGAGAAAAAGAAAAACGGTGTCCCACATCATTATTTAGAAGGTAAAAATGTAGCGCTATTATTTGAAAAAACCTCTACTCGTACGCGATGTGCATTTACAGTAGCGTGTACGGATTTGGGGGCGAACCCTGAATATTTAGGGAAAGGTGATATTCAGCTTGGGAAAAAAGAATCCGTAGAGGATACAGCAAAAGTGTTAGGACGCATGTTTGACGGAATTGAGTTTCGTGGATTTAATCATGAAACTGTAGAATCTTTAGCACAAAATTCTGGTGTGCCGGTTTGGAATGGATTAACAGATATGTGGCATCCAACACAAACACTTGCAGATTTATTAACAATTAGAGAACATGTAGGGAAATTAGAAAATGTGAAGCTCGTTTACGTTGGAGATGGACGAAATAATGTTGCTAATAGCTTACTAGTTGGTGGAGCGATCGTTGGAATGGATGTACGTATTTGTACACCGGAATCTTTATGGCCAGAGCAAGAAGTAATTGATTTAGCAAAAAAATATAATGAACAGGTAATGATAACAAGTAATGTGGAAGAAGCTGTTGCGAATGCAGATGTAATTTATACAGATGTATGGGTGTCTATGGGTGAGGAAGAAAAATTTGCTGAACGTGTCGAGTTATTGAAACCTTATCAAGTAAATATGAAAATGATTAAAGAAACAGGAAATGAAAATGTGATTTTCTTACATTGTTTACCCGCATTCCATGATGTTGAAACGATGTATGGTGAGGAAGTTTATGAGAAATATGGGTTGAGGGAAATGGAGGTAACTGACGAAGTATTCCGCAGTAAACATTCAAAAGTATTTGATCAGGCTGAAAATAGAATGCATACAATTAAAGCGGTTATGGCAGCTACTTTAGGAAATATGGAGTAAGAAGAAAGGGAGTCTTCCTTTCTTCTTTCTCCTCCTTTAGACACTATCATTCACTATGGCTTTCGTATTGTTATTGCAATTAAAGAGAGGTGAGTGGAATGGATGAAGATAAGAAATTAGGGTTGTTTACATTAACGGCGCTTGTAGTGGGGTCTATGATTGGCGGTGGAGCATTTAATTTAGCAAGTGATATGGCAAAAGGTGCTGGTGCTGGAGCCATTATTATTGGTTGGGTTATAACAGGAATTGGGATGATTGCGCTTGGATTATCTTTTCAAAATCTAACTGTAAAACGGCCAGATTTAGATGGCGGTATTTTTAGCTATGCAAAAGCAGGATTTGGTAATTTCATGGGATTTAATAGTGCGTGGGGATATTGGCTATCTGCCTGGCTTGGTAATGTAGCTTACGGTACATTATTGTTTTCTTCATTAGGGTATTTCTTCCCAATCTTTGAAGGCGGTCAAAATGTAGCATCCATTATTGGTGCAAGCGTATTATTATGGTGTGTTCACATGTTAATTTTACGTGGAGTTCAATCAGCAGCACTTGTGAATTTAGTAACTACAATCGCAAAATTAGTACCTGTATTTGTATTTATTGTTATAGGAATCTTCGCGTTTCATATTGATACGTTTCTAGATGGATTTTGGGGACAAACTGGTTCTTTTTCATGGGGAGCGGTTGGCAGCCAAGTTAAAAGTACAATGCTTGTAACTTTATGGGTGTTTATTGGGGTAGAAGGGGCTGTTGTTTTATCTAGTCGAGCAAAAAATAGAAGTGATGTAGGGAAAGCAACGGTTATTGGCTTAATCGGTACACTCATCATTTACATTTTAATTACATTACTGTCTCTTGGACTTATGCAGCAAGCAGATATTGCTAATTTGAAAAATCCGTCTATGGCTTATTTATTTGAAAGTGTTGTTGGAAAATGGGGGGCTATCTTTATTAATTTAGGTTTAGTCATCTCTGTATTAGGTGCTTGGTTAGGCTGGACTTTACTCGCATCTGAAATTCCATATTTGGCGGCTAAAGACGGAGTATTTCCAAAATGGTTTGCAAAAGAAAATAAAAATAAGGCTCCAATAAATTCATTATGGATAACAAATGGCTTAATTCAAATGTTCTTATTAACATTCGTCGTTTCCGATCAGGCGTATAACTTTGCATTCTCTTTAGCATCTTCAGCTATTTTAATCCCATATGCTTTTTCAGCATTTTATCAACTGAAGCATAGCTTAAAGTCTGAAGAAGTGGATCGAAATAAAAATATAATAATTGGTTTGATAGCAAGTATTTATGGTGTGTGGTTAGTTTATGCAGCTGGTTTAGAGTATTTATTATTAACAATGACCTTATATGCGCCAGGTATTTTTATTTTTTACAATGTTCAAAAGCAAAAGAGTTCGAAGCAAATATTTACTCGAGTGGAATTAGCATCATCGGTAGCAATTGGTGCTTTAGCATTCTTTGCGATTTATGGATTAATTACAGGCAGTATTACTTTATAAAGCGCTGTGAAAGCGAAATTAACTGGAGGGCTGAAATATGGCACGAAGAAAAATTGTAGTTGCACTAGGGGGAAATGCGATACAGTCTGGAAAAGCTACTGCAGGGGCACAGCAAGAAGCATTAGAAAAAACAGCGGAACAACTTGTGAAAATAATGGAAAATGATGTAGATATAGTAATTGCGCACGGAAATGGCCCGCAAGTGGGGAATATTTTATTACAGCAAAAAGCTGCAGAAACGGAAAAGACACCTGCAATGCCATTAGATACTTGTGGTGCAATGAGCCAAGGGATGATTGGATATTGGATGGAAAATGCGATTGAAAAGGCATTGAAAAAACGGAATATAAAAAAAGACGTAGCAACGGTTATAACACGCGTTGTCGTGGATGAAAAAGATGAGGCATTTAAAAATCCAACTAAACCAATTGGTCCTTTTTATACGGAAGAAGAAGCAAGAAGATTAATGGAAGAAACAAAAGCAGTGTTTAAAGAGGATGCTGGCAGAGGGTGGAGACGTGTTGTTCCATCACCGAAGCCTGTAAGTATTCATGAGCATAAAGTAATTAATTCTTTAGTTGAGGATGGAAATATAGTGATAGCTGTTGGTGGTGGTGGAATTCCAGTAATTGATTCCGAAGAAGGGTTAAAAGGAACTGAAGCGGTTATCGATAAAGATTTCGCTGCGCAGAAATTAGCTGAATTAGTAGATGCTGATACGCTCGTAATTTTAACTGCAGTTGATCATGTGTATGTAAATTATAATCAACTGAATCAAAAGAAATTAGAGCATGTCACAGTGAATCAATTAGAAGAATACATTGAGGAAAAACAATTTGCTGCGGGAAGTATGCTTCCAAAAATTGAAGCTGCTATTAATTTTGTTAATACAAATCCAAAAAGAAAAACAATTATTACGTCTTTAGAAAAAGTATATGAAGCACTAGAAGAAAAAGCTGGTACTATTATTTCTAAACAGAATGTATGCATGTATGTTTAAATAATTGTGTGCGCTATTTATTAGTAAAAAAAGAATGAAGTTAGTAACTTCATTCTTTTTATTTATTAATATTTTTTGTACTCATTGTTCATAAAGTTTTCATGATGAAATCTTAACATATAAGTTAATTATGATAAAATTTAATTTGAATACGCTTTCTTGATTTTTCGCTCCAACATACAGCAAGAGAGAGGGAATTTTATGAATAGACGGAACGTAGTTAAAGACTTAAAACAATTTGAATTATTTGCTCATTTAACAGAAAAGAAATTGAAAGGTTTGGCGGAGTTTGTCTATTGGCGAACTTATAAAAAGGGTCAATTTTTATTTTTAGAAGGGGATTCAAGAGAAAGAATTTACTTCATGTTAGATGGTTTTGTAAAGTTAGAGCGGGTAAATCAAAGTGGAAATTTATTATATGATGACTATGTAAAGCGGTATTCTATTTTTCCTTATGGTGGTATGTTTACAGACAGAGGATATAACTATACGGCAGAAGCGATGACAGATGTAGAGGTATATTATATTCCGACAGTAATTTTCGAAGATATGGTGAAATCTAGTAGGACGCAATTAATGTACGTTGTTCAGCAATTATCATCAATATTAAAACTAAACGAAAATCGAGTGCAAAATATTACAATTCCTAATGCACAAGATCGAGTCATTCAAACATTAAATTATTTAATGCAAGATTTAGGAGAACAGAGTGGCGAAACGATTGTAATTTCATGCCCACTTACAACAATTGAAATATCAAAAATATCTGGGACGTCCCGAGAGACGGTTAGCGGCGTATTAAAACAATTAAAAAACGATAGTATTGTTACAATTCTGGATAAAAAAATTACAATACATAATCCAACATATTTTGAGGAGATCTCTATGTGAAAATTGCATATTGATTTTCTAATTCATATTGTATATTAATAAGGTTCTTTATATATTTATAAGGAACTTTTTTACGTTATCCTCTATAAAATGATTGTATATTATGGTAATAATAGCTAAAATCGATAATAAAAAAGCAAAAGGAAGGGGAGAAGGAATGGTTCGAATTGAGTATGATCGATTAGTAGCTATTTGTTACAGTATAGGGGTTTTGTTATTATTAAAAATTCCAAACGATAATGAATTAATTGGGGAAAAACTATTCAATTTCTATAAGGTTCCGGTATATACATATATTTATATGGGTTATAAAGTTTCAAATATATTAATTGTTTCTTTCGTACTACATATAATCGCATTTATATTATTTGTAAAATGGCTAGTAAAAAAGAAATCTAGTACATTTAGAACAATGAATAAGATAAAAGTAGTAGGCATTAGTATTTTGATTTTAATGATGCCGTTTATTTTAAATAACATTCTCCATACATTGAATAAAACATGGTACTACGCAGGAAAAACAGGGGTAGAGGCGATAGAATATAAAAAAGAAGATAGCCAGTGTAGAATGGAGAAAAATGGAGAGGGTATCGAACAAAAATGCATTGTGACTTTAAAAAATTATCGTAATCATTCACAGGCATTAAAAGTTGTTTTATATGATAATGCAAACGAGAATTCAAAAGGTTATCCAGTACCGAAACCAGTCTATTTACAAAAACATGAGACAAAACAATTCGAATTTCAAATTCCTGTTGCTTATAATAGCGGTATTGAAAAAGATAAAGTACCAAATATTAAATTACATTCATTGCATAAAAATGATGAGAAATACAATTAATCCGTAATTGAAAGTTTATGAGTAGGAGCAATAATTTGAAAAGATATAGAAAATCAACTTGAATCATCCAACATGCTGTGAGGTAACGGCATATTGGATGGTTTTTTATTTTATCCCCTTTTTTACGTATGAAAGGGTGGGATACTTTGTTGAAAACGAAAAACATTACAAGGGTCATACGCTGTCTTCACTTTATGCAACCTTTGAAAATTAGAGCCATAATAACTAGTTTGCCAATTTTTTATGTCGATATCGGGCCAATTGACATAGTCTCCTAATGTGTAAGGATCTAAGCTTTCCCGTAAATCTTTAACCCAGCGTATATTTCGATTTTCTTCATCGTTGCATTTCCAAGAAGTAATATATTCTTGAGCAATAATTGCCTTGCGGTGGAAATAAGCTGTTTCATTAGGCGAAATGTTTTCTACAGCACCTACGAGTGATTGGTGCCAAATACTCGCATCTTTATTTGGTGCATGAGAAAGAAAATATTGTAAGATTTGAATACCTTTAAGAGGGATAGGTTTATATACGTAGGAACCAGAGCGTTTGAATTTTTCAGGAATATTGCCGCTATTAAAGAATTGAACAGCCTTTATATACGGGACTTCATCTATAAAGAGAGAAGGATTACCAGTTTCAAGAAGAGGAGATAATAGATGATAGAGTTCAGAAGGAGAGCCGACAAATTCACCTTTCACCTCGATTTTATTTCGTTGTTTAGAGAATAATTCAATTGATGAAGTGAGACGTTCATCTATATAAGGTGCCCAGTTTTGCCAAGCTTGAAATGCAGCAATAAAGTCTTTCCATTCCCATGTAAGTGAGAAAATTGATACGTTTTTAATAGGGTGGACTCGAAAGGTTAAGGAAGTAATAATCCCGAAATTTCCACCGCCACCGCCACGGCATGCCCAAAATAGGTTAGGGTTTTCTTGTTCATTTGCACGAATGATTTTTGCACCAAATTTCCCGCACGCTTGTACCATTTCGACTTCTACTAATTGATCACATGTTAGTCCAAATAAGCGTGAAAGCATGCCAATGCCACCGCCGAGTGTTAACCCCACAATTCCGACACTTGCACTTGTGCCAGCTGGTATTGTAACACCATATTTCCAAAGTTTTTTGTACACAGTGCCAAGATTTGCACCCGCTTCAATTGTTGCTGTTAATTTTCCTGTACTAACCGTAATTTGCTTCATTTCACTCACATCAATAATAAGCCCGCCATTTAAAAGAGAGAAATTTTCGTAGCTATGTCGTCCACTTCTTAAGCGAAATGGTATATGACGCTCACGTGCCCATTTTAAGGCGTTACACACATCATTTTTATTTTGACAAAAAACAATAATACAAGGAAATTTTGGAATGCTTAAATTTAAATTTATTCGGGCTATGTCATACCCAGGATCCGAGGGAACGACGATACGACCAGTTAATTTTGTTTGTTTCAATTTATATCTCCTTTCTGAAATAATATGAGCTTGTATTAGTATATGAAGAGTGTATTTAACACGCATGGACGAGAAGAAGAGAAGGGTTAGATTTATCCCGTTATTTGCGAGCGGTAAGACAATCCGGCTGAAAAAAAGAAGATAGGGCTGCTCGTAAAATCTCGATTGGTAAGGGCTAATAATCAGCGGGGAATGGACACCTCCTTAACGATTAAAGTTTCACTTTATCTTTGTGAGAAATAAATAAGGCATAAGAATAAGGAAACTACATAGAGTTCAATGAAAACAGTTGCAAACTATTCATATTTTGTTATGATAGTGTTACGAAAACGTTTGCATAAAAAATCCGATGGGATGCAAAAGGAGAGAATTAGTATGAATAAGACATGGTGGAAAGAAGCTGTCGCTTATCAAATTTATCCACGTAGCTTTATGGATTCAAATGGTGATGGTATTGGAGATTTACAGGGGATTATTGCAAAGCTGGATTATTTAAAAGATTTAGGTATAGATGTAATTTGGATTTGTCCAATGTATAAATCACCTAATGACGATAATGGTTATGATATTAGTGACTATCAAGATATTATGGATGAATTTGGTACGATGGAAGATTTTGATATGCTACTAGATGAAGTTCATAAGCGTGACATGAAGCTTATTATTGATTTAGTTATTAATCATACAAGTGATGAACATCCATGGTTTATTGAATCAAGTTCTTCTAAAGACAATCCGAAGCGTGATTGGTATATTTGGCAGGATGGTAAAGACGGCGCGGAACCAAACAATTGGGAAAGTATCTTTAATGGTTCTGCATGGGAATATGATGAAGTGACAGAGCAATATTATTTACATTTATTCTCGCGTAAACAACCAGATTTGAACTGGGAGAATAAAGAAGTTCGTGAAGTTTTATATGATACTGTTAATTGGTGGCTTGATAAAGGTATTGATGGTTTCCGCGTCGATGCGATTAGTCATATAAAAAAAGAAGATGGTCTGAAGGATATGCCAAACCCAAAAGGGTTAAAGTATGTGCCTTCTTTTGACAAACATATGAATGTAAATGGTATTCAGCCATTACTAGAAGAATTAAAAGAAAACACATTTGCTAAATACGATATTATGACTGTTGGAGAAGCAAATGGTGTGAAAGTTGAAGATGCTGATCTTTGGGTTGGAGAAGAGAATGGTAAATTCAATATGGTATTCCAATTTGAGCATTTAAGCTTATGGGATGCAGAAAAGAAGAAAGATCTTGATGTTGTTGAGTTGAAAAAAGTATTAACAAAGTGGCAAAAAGGTTTAGAAAATAAGGGATGGAATGCTTTATATATTGAAAATCATGATAAGCCACGTATTGTGTCTACTTGGGGAAATGATAAAGAATATTGGCGTGAAAGTGCAACGGCTTTAGGAGCGATGTATTTCTTTATGCACGGCACACCGTTTATTTATCAAGGACAAGAAATTGGTATGACAAATGTTCAGTTCCCGAATATTGAAGATTACGATGATGTAGCAATTAAAAATTTATATCGTGAGAAAATTGCAGAGGGCGTATCACATCAAGATATGATGGAAATTATATGGGCTTCTTGCCGCGATAATTCACGTACACCTATGCAGTGGAATGATGAAATGAATGCTGGCTTCACAACAAGTACACCTTGGTTTAGCATGAATCCAAATTACAAAGAAATTAATGTTGAAAAGCAAAAAAATGAAGAAAAGTCTATTTTCAATTTCTATAAGAAAATGATTGCCTTGAAAAAAGAGCACGATGTACTGAACTACGGTACGTACGATTTACTTTTAGAAGACGATCCACAAATTTATGCATATACACGTACGCTACAGGATGAAAAAGTCATTGTAATTAGTAATATCTCAAAAGAGGAAGCTGTGTATAATGAGAGTTTATTCGCATTAGAACGCAAACGTTTGCTTTTAAATAACTATGAAGTTGCGGAACATGAACAAATAATTACAATCACGTTGAAACCTTATGAAACAAGGGTTTATCGCATTTCATAATGAAAAAGGATGCTCCTTGAGCATCTTTTTTTATGAAAAAAAATAAATTTCTATTGCAATGTGAAAACGCTTTTATTAAAATAGATTTATGAAAACGGTTGCGTAAAGGAGAAAAAGAAACATAAGGAATCGTTTTCATAAGAGAAACAGAAATTATAATTTAAATCATTATGTTGTTATAAATAAAGGGGAGGAAAAACAGATGAAAATTACGTCTTTTGATTTTTGGCAAAAGTTCGGGAAAGCGTTACTAGTTGTTGTAGCTGTAATGCCAGCAGCTGGTTTAATGATTTCCATCGGTAAGTTAATTGGGATGTCTGCTGGGGATGTTAACGCAGTTCATACCATTGCTCGAGTAATGGAAGACATCGGTTGGGCAATTATTACAAATCTACACATCTTATTCGCAGTAGCAATTGGGGGATCTTGGGCGAAGGATCGAGCAGGTGGTGCATTTGCAGCACTATTAGCATTCGTCTTAACAAACAGAATTACAGGAGCTATATTTGGTGTAAACGCTCAAATGTTAACGGATTCAAAAGCGACAGTTTCTTCATTTTTAGCAGGAGATTTACTTGTAAAAGATTACTTTACTTCTGTACTTGGTGCACCAGCATTAAACATGGGAGTTTTCGTAGGGATTATCACAGGTTTCTTAGGAGCTACTTTATATAACAAATACTACAATTATAATAAACTGCCACAGGCATTAGCATTCTTTAATGGAAAACGATTCGTACCATTCGTTGTAATTGTTTGGTCTACAGTCACTGCGATTGTATTATCACTTGTATGGCCATTTATCCAAAGTGGATTAAATGAATTTGGTCGCTGGATTGCAGCATCTAAAGATAGTGCACCAGTTATTGCACCGTTTGTATATGGAACGTTAGAACGTTTATTATTACCATTTGGATTACATCATATGTTAACGATTCCGATGAACTACACAGAGCTAGGCGGAACATATACGATGTTAACAGGCTCAAAGGTTGGACAAATTGTAGCGGGACAAGATCCGTTATGGCTTGCATGGATTACAGATTTAAATAACTTATTAGCAAATGGAGATACGAAAGCATATAACGATTTATTAAATAACGTTGTACCAGCTCGTTTCAAAGCTGGACAAGTTATCGGCTCAACGGCAGCGTTAATGGGGATTGCGTTTGCGATGTTCCGTAATGTTGATAAAGAAAAACGTGCAAAATATAAACCAATGTTCTTATCAGCTGCATTAGCAGTATTCTTAACAGGTGTAACAGAACCAATTGAATTCATGTTCATGTTTATTGCACCAGTATTATATGTTGTGTATGCAATTACAACAGGACTTGCATTCGCATTAGCGGATTTAATTAATTTACGTGTTCATGCATTTGGATTTATTGAGTTAATTACACGTACACCAATGATGATCAATGCAGGTTTAACGAGAGATTTAATCAACTTTGTCATTGTTTCATTAGTGTTCTTCGGCCTTAACTTTACGTTATTCAACTTCTTAATTAAAAAATTCAATTTACCAACGCCAGGGCGTGCAGGTAACTATATTGATAATGAAGATGAGTCAACAGAAGGAACAGGAAATGTACAAGATGGTTCATTAGCAACAAAAGTTATTGATTTATTGGGCGGAAAAGATAATATTGCTGACGTAGATGCTTGTATGACACGTTTACGTGTAACAGTAAAAGATTTAGATGCCGTTGCACCAGAAGTACAATGGAAACAAAATGGTGCTTTAGGACTTATTGTAAAAGATAAAGGTGTACAAGCAGTATATGGCCCGAAAGCTGACGTATTAAAGTCAGATATTCAAGATATGTTAGGTGCGTAATAATATGAAATTGCTAACTTTAAATTGTCACTCTTGGCAAGAAGAGAATCAAATTGAAAAAATAAAGTATCTTGCTAAAGCAATTCAAGAAGAAGATTATGATGTGATCGCATTGCAAGAAGTAAGTCAGTCTATACAAGCTGGAAATGTATGCGGTAACAAGAAAAAAGATAATTTTGGACTTTTACTGCTAGAAGAGTTAAGAGCATTAAATGTAAAAGAATACAATATTATTTGGGATTTCTCTCATATTGGATATGATGTGTACGAAGAAGGATTAGCAATTATAACAAAGCACAACATTGTAAAGGAAGATACGTTCTTTGTCTCAGAAAATAAGGATATAACGTATTGGAAAACACGCAAAATTGTAAGTGCAACAATTGCTTATAATGATAAGAATATAACGTTTTATTCTTGCCATCTCGGTTGGTGGAATGATGAAGAAGAATCATTCAAAGACCAAGTTGATCGTTTAATGGAGCGTGTAAATAGCAATGAACTTTCCTTCTTAATGGGTGATTTTAATAACAATGCTCGTTTGGAAGGAGAGGGCTATGAGTATATGATGCAAAAAGGTTTATATGACACATATGAACTAGCGATAAAGAAGGATGAAGGAACAACTGTCCAAGGCGAGATTGCTGGTTGGGATGAAAATAAACAAAACTTACGAATCGACCTAATATTAAGCAATCAAAGTAAAACAGTTAATTCTTCAAAAGTCATTTTTAATGGAACAAATCGAAATGTAATTTCTGACCATTTCGGTGTAGAAGTACAATTAGATATATAATAGAAGAAATCCTCACAGATAATGAAAAGCTGTGAGGTTTTTTTGATAAATACAAGTATTCCCAAGAGAAAATACTTGTATTTTTTATGACATTTCCTATATATTTGTTATTATTGAATGTAAAACTAATTTGGTCATTTTGTATGCATACTTTTTTTACTTCGTTATATAATGAAGTAAGTGAAATATTTAATGGGAAAAATAGTATGTTTTCGTTTAATCCACGATGTAGAAAGTGATATAATTACAAAATGTATGTATCATTTTCTAAAGAAGGAAAAATATATAATTAGGTGATAACTTTTATGAAACAAATTTGGCGTATTTATAAGACAGATTTACGGAATGTAGCCAAACATTGGGCTGCAATTGTTATTGTTTTAGGGTTAATGATTTTACCATCGTTATATGCATGGTTTAACATTAAAGCTTCTTGGGATCCTTACGGAAATACGAAAGGAATCCAAATTGCAGTTTCTAACCAAGATGTTGGATCAAATTTAAGAGGGAAAGATATTAACATCGGGGAAGAAATTGTAGATTCACTTAAGAAGGACAAAAATTTCGGGTGGAAGTTTGTTGATGAAAAGCAAGCAATTTATGGAGTAGAGCGTGGAGATTATTCCGCAAGTATTACTATTCCAAAAGATTTTTCTGAAAAGATTGCAACGGTCTTGAATGAAAATCCACAGAAACCAGAACTTGATTACTATGTAAATGAAAAAGTAAATGCGATTGCACCGAAAATTACAGCTAAAGGTGCATCGGGTCTTACAGAAGAGGTTAGTAAAAACTTTGTTAAAACAGCAAACGGTGAGATTTTTAAAATCTTCAATGACCTTGGAATCGATTTAGAAACAAACTTACCAAGCATCGAAAAAGTAAAAGATCTTGTATTTAAGTTAGAAGCACAGTTCCCAGAAATGAATACACTTGTGGATAAGGCATTAGATGATGCGACTCGGGCAGAAGATGTTGTGAAAGTAGCACAAAAAGAGTTGCCAGTTGTAGAAAGTGTTATGAATGATGGGCAAGAGGCGTTAGGGAATTTAGATAAATTCTTTGCGAGAAATGATGAAACATTGAAGCGTGCACCTGGAACAATTAAGAATAATTTAATTGTAATGCAACAAGGTTTAGATAGTGCGGCAGCAATTACGGATTTCTTAAAAAATCCATCATTTGATTCTAATCTGACACTTCCAGATCCGGCTAAATTCCCAGTGTTGCCTAATATAACTATTCCGCAAGTACCACAAATACCAGAAATTCCAGCGTTACCGCAAGTGAATGGTGAGGGGTATAAAAATATTGCTAAAAATATTGATCAAACTGTAAATAATGTTTTTAGTTCGATACGTGTCGGAACAACTTATGCACAAGGTGTTATAAACGGGTTGCAAAATGGTAATTTGGATCCGGAAAAAGCGAAACAAGATCTTAATAAGGTTTCTGAGACGCTGCAAGGTCGAGCAGATAGTGTTTCATATTTAATTGATGTCTTTACTAAATTTAAAGAGTCTGCATCAACTGATTTTGGAAAAGAATTCTTCCAAAAGAGAATAGAAAAATTAACAAACCTTAAATCAGCTATTGAAAATGCAAATGGTGGCGTTAAAGATATTGCCAATATTATTGGTACAGGGCAAGAAGTGAAACAAGATGTAAGAGACGCTACTAATAAAAAATTAGATGCAATAAATAACTTGGTAAATCAAGCAGAAGCAGATTATAATGCTACGTTTGTAGCAGATTTCGAAAAAGCAGTAAGCACAGCTGAGCAATTGAAAAACAAAGCTGAAAATGTAAAAGAAGATGCTCAGCAGTTAAGAGGGAATTTAAATCAAGATATAAAAGCAGCAAATGATTTAGTAAACCAAACAAATGAAGCATTAGACAATGGTAGAGAAAAATATGATAAGGCTGTAAATGATTACAGCAGATTAAAAACGGAGCTTGAAAAAGCAAGAGAAGACTTAAGTAACAAAGGTGTTAATGGATTAGATTCTACAAAAGTAGCCTTAAATGATTTAAATGGACAGTTCAAAGCAGGATGGAATTTAGTTAATGATATGATTCCGGTTATGGAAAGTACAAATAAAGTTTTGGGCGATGTGAATAGTGATAAAAATCTTAATGGCACAATTGCTAAGTTAAATAAAGTAAAAGATGGTTTGCAAAAAGGAATCGATTTAACTGATAAAGGAATTGACGCTATTAATAAAGGTCAAAAACCAGCAGCAGATGTTATTGAAAGTATTAATCAAGTGTCTAAAAATGTTTCGGGCCAAATTGGTGACATTTTAGCTAAATATGATTCAGAAATCGTTCCAAACTTTAACGCAGCAATTGCTCGTACAAAAGAGATGTCTAAAAATACATCTCAAATTTTAGGCGAGGCAGATAAGAAGCTTCCAGATGTGAAAAAATTACTTGAAGATTCATCAAAAGGCTTAGTAGATGGTCAAAAGAAAATTGCAGATATTAAAGCTGAAATGCCAGCTACTGAGAAAAAGATTAAAGAATTAGCAGATAAAATTCGTGATTTTGAATCTGAAGAGGATATAAAAGACATCATACGCTTATTAAAGAATGATGTTGAAAAGCAAAGTGACTACTTTGCAAATCCAGTAAATTTAAAAGAGAATAAATTATTTGCAATGCCGAACTACGGTTCAGCAATGTCACCATTCTATACAGTGCTTGCATTATGGGTAGGCGCATTATTAATGGTTTCATTATTAACGGTAGAAGTACACGAAGAGGGCGCGAATTATAAGAGCCATGAAGTTTACTTCGGACGTTTATTAACATTCTTAACGATAGGTCTTTCACAAGCGTTTATCGTATCAATGGGAGATATATTCTTACTCGGTACGTACGTAGTCGATAAGTTCTGGTTTGTGTTATTTAGTTTATTTATTGGGGGAGTATTTGTTTGTATCGTGTACTCACTCGTTTCTATTTTCGGAAACGTTGGGAAATCGATGGCGATTATTTTACTTGTACTACAAGTAGCAGGATCGGGCGGTACGTTCCCAATTCAAATGACACCACCATTCTTCCAAGCGATTTATCCGTTCTTGCCATTCACATATGCTATTAGTGCAATTCGTGAAACAGTAGGTGGAATGCTTTGGGATATAGTAACTAGAGATTTACTTGTGTTAAGTGCTTTCGTAGTAATCATGGTTGTGGCTGCATTATTACTGAAAACACCAATTAACAAATCAAGTGAAAAGTTTGTTGAGAACGCAAAAGGAAGTAAAATTATTCATTAAAAATAAAAGGTTCCTACCGATAGTGGTAGGAACCTTTTTGTTTAATCAAATTTTAATTTCTTTAATGCTTCTGCGAATGGATTGTTTAATGGTTCTTCTTCTTTGTTCTGCTGTTTCATATATTTTTGAACGTCGCGTTTATCAGCTTTGCTGCCGGATTCTTTTTTACGTCTCTCTTGGAATGTAGAAAGTTTCTCACGATAGCCACATTTACATGCGAAAATTTGGCCTGCTCCTTCACCACGAAGTTCTAGTTTCTTTTTACACTGAGGACAGCGTGCATTTGTAGTGCGGGATACATTTTTACGGTGACCACATTCGCGATCTTGGCATACAAGCATTTTACCTTTTTTACCGTTTACTTCTAACATTGGTTTACCACAGTCTGGACAAGACTTCGTTGAAATGTTGTCGTGTTTATATTTCTTATCACTCGATTTAATTTCAGCAACAATTTCTTTCGTATAGTTCTTCATTTCTGAAATGAATACTTCTTTCTTTAATTTTCCTTTAGCGATAGCTTCTAACTTTTGCTCCCATTCACCAGTTAGTGTAGGAGATTTCAGTTCTTCTGGCACTAAATCAAGTAACTGACGGCCTTTTGAAGTAATGTGAATATCTTTACCACGTTTTTCAAGCAAGAACGAATTGAATAACTTGTCGATAATATCAGCTCGTGTAGCTACAGTACCTAATCCACCAGTTGACTTTAACGTGTCAGCAAGTTGTTTGTTTTGCGTATCCATGTATTTTGTTGGGTTTTCCATCGCTGAAAGTAATGTTGCTTCATTAAAACGTGCAGGTGCTTTCGTTTGACCAGATGTTTGGACAATTAGTTTTATGTTTAATGTATCGCCTTTTTCGATGCGAGGTAAGATTTGTTCTTTTACATCATCGCTTGCATCATCATCTTCAAATCGATTTTCATAAACCTCTTTCCAACCAGCATGTAAAATCGTTTTTCCGCGTGCGATGAACGTTTCGTCACCAATTTTCGTGCACAATGTTAGTTGCTCATATTCAAAGGCCGGGAATAAAACAGCTAAGAAACGTTTTACAACTAAGTCATAAATTTTACGTTCTTTATCTGTGAAAGCTGAGAAGTTTACATAGCTCTCTGTTGGAATAATTGCGTGATGATCACTTACTTTACTATCATCAACAAATGATTTATTAGATTTTACAGGTTTCTGCAATACTTTATGTGCTAAAGGACGGTATTCTCCAACTCCGCAAGCCTTCAGACGCTCTGGAAGTGTTCCGACAATATCAGATGAAATATAGCGTGAATCTGTACGAGGGTACGTTAAAACTTTATGCTGTTCATATAATTTTTGCATAATGTTTAATGTTTCTTTCGCAGAGTAACCAAATATTTTATTCGCATCACGTTGTAGCTCAGTTAAATCGTAAAGACCAGGAGCGAACGATTTCTTTTGTTTTTTATCAATGTCTACAACAGTAGCATTTTGCTTACTAATTTTGTTCACGATTGCATCAGTTTTTTCTTTATTAAAGCTACGGCTATTTCCTTTTGTATCTTGCCAAGTTAGCTTTAATCTCTCAGCTGTTTGAGCTTCGATACCATAGTAAGTTTGAGCTTTGAAATGTTTGATTTCATCTTCACGACTTGCAATCATGGCTACAGTAGGTGTTTGAACACGACCACAATTTAGTTGGGCATTAAAGCGAGTAGTTAATGCTCGAGTCGCATTAAGCCCGATATACCAGTCAGCCTCTGAACGTGCGACAGCTGAAGCGTATAGATTGTCATATGCTTTTCCTGGTTTTAAATTTGAGAAGCCATCTTTAATTGCTTTATCGGTAACAGATGAAATCCATAGACGTTTAATCGGTTTCTGCATTTTAACTTTATCGATAATCCAGCGTGCGACCAACTCTCCCTCACGACCGGCGTCAGTAGCTATAATGATTTCATTTACATCTTTTCTAAGAAGCTGACTTTTTACAGCGTTAAACTGTTTCCCTGTTTGTTTAATAACGGTTAGTTTTAAACGCTCCGGTAGCATTGGTAAATCTTCTAAATTCCACTGTTTATATTTCACATCATAGCTTTCTGGATCAGCTAATGTAACGAGATGACCTAAAGCCCAAGTAACAATATATTTACTACCTTCAAGATAGCCGTTCCCTTTTTTATCACATTTCAGTACACGTGCGATATCACGTGCAACAGAAGGTTTTTCAGCAATTACAATACTTTTTGCCATATTTAAAAACATCCTTTCAAATTTCCATACGTTAAATATAGCATACATCTTTGTTCTATTCAGTCTTGCTGACGGTTTGAGTTATTTGTGATGAAATATACGTGTGAGAGTTTTACTTATATAAAGGCGAAGAATGGTTGAACCAGGAGAGTTAGGATCTCTATCATTTTATAAAAGTAAAGAACTTGTTATTTTACTAGAATAAGAGTAGACTTTGAAGTAGATGAATAATAAACACATGGGAGTTTGTGGATGCAAACTGAGAGTATGACTAATCCGTCATTGACCATTTGAACCTGTTGGATAATGCCAGCGTAGGGAGAGTGTAAAAGCACATGTTCAGGCACTTTGCGTACGCGCAAAGTGCCTTTTTGTGTATCTCCCATCATTAAAGTTAGGAGATGAATAGAATGAATGTACAAGAAATTAGTAAAATAGTGGAATTGGTGAGAGGGTCTAATCCACTCGTGCATAATATTACAAATGTTGTTGTAACAAATTTTACAGCAAACGGTTTGTTAGCATTAGGAGCATCACCTGTAATGGCGTATGCAAAAGAAGAAGTAGCTGAAATGGCTAGCATTGCGGGAGCCCTTGTTTTAAATATGGGTACACTTCGTCCTGAAGAGGTAGAAGCGATGTTACTTGCTGGTAAATCAGCAAATAAGAATGATGTACCAGTATTATTTGATCCAGTTGGGGCAGGAGCAACTTCTTATCGAACAGAAGTTGCGAGATATATTCCAGCTGAAATCGATTTAGCTGTTATCCGCGGAAATGCAGCTGAAATAGCGAACGTTATTAATGAGAGATGGGAAATTAAAGGGGTAGACGCCGGTGCTGGAAATGGCAATGTCGTAAGTATTGCAAGGCAGGCAGCGGATGAATTAGATACAGTAGCGGTGATTACTGGAAAAGAAGATGTTGTTACAGATGGAGAACGAACGATTCTTATTCGAAATGGTCACCCTATTTTAACGAAAGTTACTGGAACTGGTTGTTTACTAACTTCTGTAATAGGAGCATTTGTAGCAGTAAAAAAGGATTATGTAAAGGCAGCGGTAGCCGCATTAACATTCTATGGAGTAGCAGCAGAAATAGCGGCTTCGAAAACAGTAGAGAGTGGACCAGGAAGCTTTCAAATTGAATTTTTAAATCAGTTAGCGAATACAACTTCAGATGATATTGAGAAGTATGGAAAGATTGAGGTTATACAGTAGGGAGAGGAACTAGATGTCGCGCATTACAATGGATGAAATGTCTAGGTTATTACCAGTATATTTTATTATGGGAAGTAACAATTGTACGAAGGAGCCACTACAAGTATTGAGAGATGCACTAGAAGGTGGTATAACAATTTTTCAACTTCGTGAAAAGGGAGAAGGGGCTTTAACGGGAGAGAAACGTATTGATTTTGCGAAAGAACTACAAGCGCTTTGCAAGGAGTACGGTGTACCATTCATCGTAAATGATGATGTGGAACTAGCCCTCGAGTTAGATGCAGATGGCGTGCATGTTGGACAAGATGATGAAGGAATTACATCTGTTCGTAAAAAAATGGGAGATAAAATTATTGGAGTATCTACACATACAATTGAAGAAGCACGCTGGGCGATTGAAAATGGAGCCGATTATTTAGGAGTTGGTCCAATTTTCCCGACGAGTACGAAAAAAGATACAAAAGCGGTTCAAGGAACGAAAGGTCTAAAGTATTTTAGGGAACAAGAGATTGCAATACCGATCGTTGGGATTGGTGGGATTACAATTGAAAATACAGCTTCTGTTATAGAAGCGGGTGCGGATGGTGTTTCAGTTATTTCAGCGATTAGCTTAGCGGAATCTGCGTATGAAGGTACGAAGAAATTAGCTGAGGAAGTAAATAAGAGCTTGTAGATAAAAGACCATGTAGTATGAAAATACTGCGTGGTCTTTTGTCGTATAAAACAAAATATGCCGCCTAAACTAGTATGTATAAACATAGATTGTTTCGGAGGCGAAAGCATGATTGTATTTCAGGATATTATAGCTGCGTATGAAAAAATGAAGGGCATTGTACATATGACACCATTAGATTATTCAAGTACATTTAGTGAATTATCACAGAATGAAGTGTATTTAAAGCTGGAGAATTTACAAAAGACAGGCTCTTTTAAAGTACGTGGTTCTTATAATAAAATGGTTTCTCTTGAGAAAGGTGATTTAGAAAATGGTGTTGTTGCGGCATCTGCTGGAAATCATGCGCAAGGAGTCGCTTATTCTAGTAATATGCTTAGTATTCCTTGTACGATTGTGATGCCAAAAGGTGCTCCGTTAAGTAAGGTGCTTGCGACAAAAAGGTATGGCGCGCGTGTAGAATTGCAAGGTGATGTATTTGATGATGCATTAGCTTATGCACTAGATTTAAAAGAGAAGACAGGAGCGAAATTTGTACATCCATTTGATGATGAAGCAGTAATTGCTGGTCAAGGTACAGTCGGTCTGGAAATATTACAACAGCTGGAAGATGTAGAGGCTGTTATTTGTCCTATTGGAGGTGGGGGATTAATTGCAGGGGTTGCGATGGCAATTAAAGAACAAAAGCCATCAGTAAAAATATACGGTGTGCAGACACTTGCTTGCCCAGGAATGAAACAATCACTTGAGGAAAAGAAAGTAATAACAGTAGATTCTGCGCCAACTATGGCGGATGGAATCGCGGTTAAAAGGCCAGGTGATTTAACTTTTGAACTTGTACAACGCTATGTGGATGATGTGTTTTGTGTAGATGAAATGGAAATCGCACGAACGATGTTAATGCTTCTTGAACGGAATAAATTGTTGGTTGAAGGGTCTGGTGCGAGCTCATTAGCTTCTTTGCTTTATCACAAAATCCCAATAAGAGAAAAAAAGGTCGTATCCGTACTAAGTGGTGGAAATGTCGATGTAAACTTTATTTCGCGTATTATTGAGCATGGAATGGTTGAAGCAGGACGCTTCATTCACATTGCGACAATGATTAAAGATAAGCCAGGCTATTTGCAACATTTACTTGAGATTGTAACAAGTTTTGAAGCGAATGTATTAAATATACATTTAGAACGGATTGGTACAAAGGTATTTCCAGGATATGCGCAATTGCACTTGTCATTAGAAACGAAAGATAGAAATCATATTGAAGAAATATTGAGTGGTTTAAAAAAGAAAGGGTATGTTGTAGAAGTTATTGATTGAAAAAATTAAACAAACGTTTGATTAAAAAAGCACAAACCCTTATGTATCGTAGGTTTGTGCTTTTATTTAAAACATAATTGAAATTAAGAGCATTCCAATTCCGATAGAAGTAAAGGTTGCGATCAGGCCCGGAATCATAAAGCTATGATTTAAAACATATTTACCAATTCCTGTTGTACCAGTACGGTCAAAGTTAATTGCAGCAACGATTGTCCCGTAGTTTGGAATGAAGAAATATCCATTTACTGCAGGGAACATCGCAATAAGTAATGCCGGCGGAATACCAAGTGATAGTCCGAGTGGCACTAAAGCACGAACTGTTGCTGCTTGGCTATACAGTAAAATAGATAGAATGAATAGTGCAATAGCAAATAGCCATGGTGCACTTGTCACTAAGTGTTGAATTGATCCTTGAATTATATTTAAGTTTCCGTTGAAGAAAGTATCTCCCATCCAAGCGATACCAAAAATAGCAACAACTGCTGTTGCGCCTGCTTTAAAGACGTTACCAGTTACAATGCTTTCCACATTTGGTTTACAGAAAATAATAATAAGAGCAGCAATGGTTAACATGACCATTTCAATTGTGTTTGGCATGGAAAGACGAGCTAACTTCCCGTCAACCATCCATCCCGGACGAAGGGCTTCAAATGAACCAAGAAGTACGACAAGGAAAGTTCCTACTAGGAAAAGGATAACTGATAATTTAGCGCCTTTTACACCCGCAAATTCTTTTTTCTCTTCAAGTTTAGGGATCATTCCCTCTTTTAATCGCTTCAAGTATTCAGGGTCTTCATTTAATTCTTTTCCCATTTTACTAGCAACGAATGCAGCTACCATACAAGCAATAAAAGTAGAAGGGATACTGACTTTTAAAATATCTAACAAGGTGATTTTATAGTCGGCTAACATTGCTAAAAGTGCAACTGTTGCAGCCGATATTGGACTAGCTGTAATTGCCTGCTGGGAAGCGATAACGGCAATTGACATTGGTCGTTCAGGTCTAATTCCTGATTCGCGAGATACTTCGGCGATAACGGGAAGTACAGAATAAGCGACATGACCAGTTCCCGCGCATAGCGTGAATAAATAAGTAACAATAGGAGCAAAAAATGTAATACGCTTTGGATTTTTTCGTAATGCTTTCTCAGCAAGGTAGACAAGGTAATCCATTCCTCCAGCAGCTTGCAAAGCACCGGCAGCTGTAATTACTGATAAAATCATAAGCATTACATCAATAGGAGGGGCTGTAGGTTGTAAGTGGAAGACGAAAACAAGTATTGCCATACCAACGCCACCCATTACTCCTAGACCAACTCCGCCTAGGCGTGCGCCAATAAAAATGCAGAGTAGTAACGTAAGAAATTGTAGCCAAAACATGATAAACTACCTCCGAAATTCGTAAGTTAAGATATATTCGAATAATTTAATTTGAATGAAAATTAAATAAATATCCGTGATAATCCTTATTTTATATACATTTTTTATTATATAACACAAGAAATGTAACATTCACGTACTTTGTTAAATTATTTCGAAAAAATAATCCGTTAAAACTTTATATTTATATGTACAAATGGGTGGACATTTTAATTTTTATGTTGTAATCTTTGAAAGAGAATATTGTAATTCTCATAGAACTCCCATATCGTTCAACTCGTTCAGCGAGAAAGGCAAACTTATGGAAACATGAGGACGCAAAACTACAGGAGCTAAGGTCGAAAGGCTATGCTAGCCAGTTACCGGACGGATAGGGTTGGTCTTGGCCAATGCTTTTACATTGGTCTTTTTTTATTCTCGAACATATTGAGAATCATTTTCAAACAAAATATTCGTATATTTTGTTTTTTTGTTTTTAATTTTGATAATTAAGGAAGGTGAATATTAATGAAAAAGTATTGGCATAAGTTATCATTTCTTCAAAAGAACGTCTTATTAACTGTCTTAGTTATTTTGACGCTTGTTGGAAGTATGGGTGCATTAAGCTTCAACATGTTTCAAAATAGTATGATGTCTTTATTTGAAAGACAGTCTATTGAAACGGGAGAGATAGTGCTAAAAAAACTGGATGTAGAATTAGTTAGAGACATGACGAAAGATCCTACAGCCGAAAGAGTGAAAAAAGAAAAGTTAACAGGGCAATTAGATGAAGTGTCAAAAGAATTGAAAAGTGTTGGACAAACGTATGTTACAGGAGCAAAAGCGAATGAAAAGCGAGAGTTACAACTCGTTGGTTTGACTACAGAGTTAACAAATGCAGTCCCTGTAAAGCCGGGAGATTATTATGAACAACCCGCTCATTGGATGAATGCATACGATAAAGTGATGGATACGAAAAAGGCTCAGATGACAGAAGTATATGAAGATGAATTAGGTTCGTGGGTGACAATATTAGAGCCAATTACAGATGGAGAAAACAATATTGTTGCAATTGTTGCGGCTGACTTAGATGCTTCTATCGTTCCTAGTACAAAGAAGAATTTTGTGATACAGGGTATACTCTTTATTATTATTTCATTAGCAATTGCAACTATTACTCAATTCTTTATCGTACGTCACTCGTTAGCTCCATTAAAAGATTTACGAGAGGGATTACGTAAGATTGGTGAAGGTGATTTAAGTATTAAATTAAAAGAAAGACCAGATGATATTGGAATTATTAATATATATTTCAATAATACGATTGATAAATTTAAAGGGATTATAGATAAAGTAAGACAGACTGCTGAGCAAGTTTCTTCTTCTTCACAAGAATTGTCGGCAAGTACAGAGGAAAACAGTATGGCAGTTCAAGAGATTGCAAGTTCTATTGAAGGTTTAAGAGTAGGGGCACAGTCTCAAGAAACTTCAGTACAACAATGCCTAGGAATTGTGCATGGAATGGAAAATAAGGTAGAAGAGATAACTGGGGCTGCCAAACAAGTTGCAGTTGCCTCAGAAGGTATGGAGCAACATTCAATTGAAGGTAATGAAGTGATTGGACAAATTATTAATCAAATGAGTTTAATCCAAAATGCAGTAAAAGATTTATCTTCCATCATTTATTCGTTGGAAATAAGGTCAAAAGAAATTAGTGATATTGTAACTGTAATTACAGGTATTTCAAATCAAACAAATTTACTAGCTTTAAATGCTTCTATTGAAGCTTCACGTGCTGGAGCAGCTGGAAGAGGGTTTGCAGTTGTTGCTGATGAAGTACGCAAATTAGCAGAACAAACTGAAACGTCAGCGAAAGATATAGCAAAATTAATTAGTGAGACGCAAGCTGAAACAGAAGAGGCTGTAATTTCAATGCAGAAAGGTTCAAAAGAAGTAGAATCTGGAATTACTCTTGTTCAAAGTAGTGGTGCGTTCTTCGAGAAAATTTCAAAGTCAGCACAGTCTGTTACAAATCAAGTTAGGGCTGTTTCTAGTAACTCAAGTGATATTTTACAAAATAGCCAGAATATCCTTCAAGTCGTAAATGAATTATCACATATTGCAAACACTTATGCGAATAGCAGTAGTAATGTTGAAGAGAGTATGAAGGAGCAAGAAATATCAGTACAAGATATTGCAGAATTAGCGACTTCTTTAAGTTGGCTTTCTCAGGAATTACAAGAGCTAATTGGTGAGTTTAAAAGCGAATAAGGAGAAAGTGAAATTCTAATCAAGGGTTGGTTTATCCAGCCCTCTGATTATGAGTTGAACCAATCTGCCCGTTAATACGGGATAAAAAAAGGTGTGGATTTTCACACCTTTATTATATTTAGGAGAGGAATTTACATAAATATGAAATTAGCGATTTCTTATAATGAGATGGTGAAAGAATTTTTAAGGGAAATAGAAGGGAATATTAAAATACCTAAAGATATTCAAGAGATAGAGTTTGGAATAAAAAGAAAAACTATACCATTTACAAAACTGACTCATATTGTAGATTTAATAGGAGCAACTGCAACGTGGTTATATCATATTTCTAAAGAAAAGCACATTATCGTGCTCTATCATACAAGAGGAAGTTTATTTCCTATTACTATTGAAGTTTCTAATTATCTCTCCTATGAAAGTTTGAATTTGCAGATTGTAGAGCAAGTAGAACAAATCCAAGAAATGAATGAGGAAGAAATAGAAAAGTTTCAAAACAGTAATAATCCATCTGAAATGTCACCTATTATTATTGGTGAAATGTATTATGATTTACAAGACAAAAATACGTTGCAATTTGTATTGAATAAAAATATGCAAAGTGTAGAAATGATATTTAATAGTGTTAATTGGAAAGAGAAAACAATTATTCGTTATGCACAACAAATAAATGGTGTTTTAATTGATGCATTACAAAATACAAGTAAGTATATAAATCATTTTAATATTATTACAGAGGCCGAGATGGCACTCTATAATCAAGTGAATGACACGACAGCAGTATATCCTGAAAAAAGTATCATTGATATGTTCTATAAAACGGTTACTCAATTTCCGAATCGTATAGCTTTATCTTCAAAAGAAGGTACTTTAACTTATGAGGAGCTAAATAAAAAAAGTAATCAAATAGCTCATATGTTAATTGAAAAAGGTGTGCAATTAGGCGACTATGTTGGAATATTTATGAAACGTAGTATAGACACAGTGGTAAGTATGGTAGCTATATTGAAAGCTGGCGGGGCGTATGTTCCGATTGATCCAGATTATCCGGAAAATAGAATTCAATACATTATTCAAGATAGCCAAGCGAAAGTTATTTTAATGAAAGAAACGCCTATAACATGTGATGGGGTTCGAACTGTCTCAATTTATGATAGTGAAACTTGTGATGATACGGATGTAAAGCTTTCTACTCATTGTGATGATGTAGCATATATGATTTATACATCTGGTTCAACAGGGAATCCAAAGGGAACGATGTTAGCACATAGAGGTGTTGTTAATCTATATACTTGGATGCAAAGGCAATATGAATTGACAGAAGAGGATGTATTTGCACAATTTCCTTCCTTTAGCTTTGATGCTTCTGTATGGGAGTCATTTGCTTCTTTATTCTGCGGAGGAAACTTGTATGTATTATTAGAGGAGGAGCGCTTGTCTGTAGAGGCATTTGCAAATGCAATCTATAAAGTGAAAGCAACTTCGATCTTGGCGTTGGCGACGATTTTTGTTCGACAAGTAGCAACTTATTTAGCAGAAGAAGATGTATATAAGCTAGCTTCCTTAAAAAGAATTGCTATTGGCGGTGAAATGTTGCCTGTAGAGGTTATTAAATTATGGAGAGAAAGAATAGGTACAAATGTTGAAATTCATAATGTATACGGACCAACAGAATGTACTGTAGTGACGACAACTTATCAAATACCTAGTCAGTTGAATGAGGATGTTGCGAGTATTCCAATTGGTAAGCCATGTGCTAATTATAAAGTTATAATTTTGGATGAAAATATGAATCTTTGTCCAATTGGTGTACCTGGTGAATTGTATATAGATTCAGTAGGATTAGCAAAGGGGTATTTTAATAAGCCTGAAAAAACAGTTGAAGCTTTTATTCCAAACCCTCTTAATCCTATAGTCAATATATATAAAACAGGTGATATTGTTAAACTATTAGAAGATGGAAATATAGAGTTTTTACATCGGAAAGATGATCAAGTAAAGATTAGAGGACATCGTATTGAATTAGGAGAAATTCAAAGTAAAATTTCTCAAGATCATAATATAAAAGAAAATGCTGTTTTTGCTAAGAAGAGTAAGGAAGGTAGCCAATATTTAATTGCATTCTATACAACTTTAAACAAAAAGGAAATACCAGAATTAGTTTATCAGCTACAAGAGCAGTTACCGGATTATATGGTGCCATCTAAACTAATTTATATTAATGAACTACCACTTACACCAAATAAAAAGATTGATGTTAAGAAGTTAGCCCAGTTAGAAGAAAAGTACGAGCCGATCCGTCTACAAGAATATGTTGCGCCTTCTACTAAAGCAGAAAAACAGATAGCGAACGCTTGGGCGGAGGTATTAGGGGTTTCAAAAATTGGAGTGCATGATGATTTCTTTACAATTGGTGGACATTCATTGAAGGTATTACGAGTCTTAACATTGTTAAAAGAAGATTTTTCACACTTAACAATTCAGGATTTCTTTAAAGAAAGAACGATATATGGATTAGCTAGAATTGAGAGAGAAGTAAAAGTAGAGACAGAAGAAGTGTTCCGTGAATATAAGGTGATTCATGAACCGGATACCATTACTTATTCAAATGCTTTGGAAGACATCCACATTTCAAATGTCTTTTTAACAGGAGCTACTGGTTATTTGGGGTCGCACATATTATATGAATTACTGAGAGATACATCTGCTACTATTTATTGTTTAGTAAGGCCGACAAAAGATGTGCAGCAAAGAATTATCGATACATTAGCAAGTTACTTTAATGATATATGTGAAGAGTGGTTACAGCGTATACAGGCTGTACCTGGTGATCTCGGAGAAGAGTATCTTGGGATGAGCGAAGAGGAATTCACTTTAATTAGTTCTAAGATTGATACGGTAATTCATTGTGGTGCAGATGTAAGACATTTTGGAGATGTAAAACAATTTGAAAATGTGAATGTCCAAGGCACGGGCCGTATGCTAGCATTAGCTGAGAATGGTGCTACATTCCACTTTATTTCTACAATTGGTATTCCAATAGATTTAGCGGTAGAGCAATGGGATACATATATGGAAACAGGTGATTTCAATTATAATGTAGAGTTAGAGAATGTGTATTCCGATAGTAAATTACAGGCGGAAAATCTTGTTCGTGAAGCTTTGAAGAGCGGCATACAAGGGAATATTTATCGTGCAGGTAACCTAGCATGTCATTCAGAAACGGGTTCGTTCCAACAAAACATTGAAGGAAATGCATTTTATCGTCTTATTAAAACGATGCTTCTAATTGGAAAGGCACCAAATGTGAAGTGGAAGGTTGATTTTACACCAATTGACTTTGCCAGTAAGTCGATTGTATCGTATTTACAAGATCAAAAAATTGTAGGAGAGACGTTACACATCTGTCACCCATATCAAATTGAATTTGAACATTTTATAAAGCTAATTGAGGAATGTGGATACAATCTTGAAATGGTTCCACTCTCGCAATATATAAATATGGGGCTTATATTAGCGAAGGAAGATGAAGTAATAGCAGAGCTAATTGCTTCTCAAGTTGCAGGAGATGGAGCACAGCAATCCGAAATTGTAATGGGTACTCGTAGAACGAATGAATGGATTAAGAAAAAAGAACTGGTAGTGCCAGCGATTAATAAAGAATTTATTCAGCAATTATTAGCTCATGGTGAAGAAGTTGGATATTTTCCAAAAATAATGAAATGATATGTACGCTTTTGTTTGTTCAATAAAATAAATCATGCTACAATGAAAACGAATTAAGAACCGGGGAGCCAATTGGCTGAGAGGATGTAAGTATACATCGACCCTCAACCTGATCTGGATAATGCCAGCGTAGGGAGTTACTTTAAAGTGATGTAGCATAAGTTATTATAGAATAACTTGTATACAAGGCTTTCCTACATGGTAGGAAAGCCTTTTCTTTTTTTGAAACCATATTTTGTAAGGGGGATTTTATTATGTCACAACAAGTTACAATTTCATTTTCAGTAGTACCACAAGCGAAGAACAAAGATGTGTATTCCGTTGTTGATAAAGCAATTGAAGTTGTACAACAGTCGGGAGTTCGTTATGAAGTAGGGGCAATGGAAACAACGTTGGAAGGAGAATTAGATGTACTTCTTGACGTCATTAAACGCGCGCAACAAGCTTGCGTCGATGCTGGAGCAGAAGAAGTAATCACTTCTATTAAAATTCACTATCGCCCAAGTACAGGCGTAACGATTGACGAAAAAGTTTGGAAGTACCGTGATGAATATGCAAAACCAGAAGCGATCTAAAATAATCACAACAATTTGGCTTATCCTTCTCATTGCTATATGGGAAGGATCTGTTTCATTATTTAAAATTGAGCCGTGGATTTTACCGAAGCCGTCTGCAATTGTGCAAGAGTTAATTGGAATGAAAGATTTACTATTACCAAATACAGTGCAAACGTTACAGGAAGTAATAATTGGGTTGTTTTTTGCAATTTTACTTGGGACGAGTATTGCTATCATTATGGATGTCATCCCTTTATTTCGGATTTTAATGAATCCATTGCTCGTTATTTCGCAAACAATTCCAATCGTTGTGCTCGCACCATTATTTATTATTTGGTTTGGATACGGAATGTTGCCAAAAGTAATGGTTGTTATTCTTGTTTGTTTCTTCCCAATTGCGCTTAGCATTTTAGAAGGTTTCCAAACGGTAGATAAAAATATGCTGAAACTGTTACAAACAATGAAGGCAACGAAATGGCAAGTTTACCAGAAAGTAAAGTTTCCAGCAGTACTCCCATACTTTTTCTCAGGTTTAAAAATTGCTGTTACATATAGTGTGATGGGGGCGATTATTGGGGAATGGCTTGGTGCCAGCGAAGGATTAGGAGTTATGCTTACAAGAGCAACAAAATCCTTTTTAACGGCTCGAGTATTTGGTGTTGCAGCGATTATCGTCATGGTGACATTATGTCTGTACTTTATTGTTGAATTTATGGCAAGAATAACAGCACCATGGATATACAGAAAGGGCGGCAGAAAATGAAAAAAGGTTTAAAAATTATGTTAGCTGCATTATTAGCAGTAACTGTTGCCGGATGTAATCCGGCGAAGAAAGAAGAAAGTTCAAGTAAAGATAAAAAAGTAAAAGTCGTTTTAGATTGGTTTCCAAATACGAATCATACTGGCTTATATGTAGCGCAAACGGAAGATTATTACAAAAAGCAAGGGCTTGATGTAGAAATTATCCAGCCTGGTGATAATGTAACGGCAGAGCAGATGATTGCTTCTGGGAAAGCAGACTTTGCGATAAGCGCACAAGAAAATGTAACATTAGCTCGTGTTGAAGGAATCCCAGTTGTTTCTGTTGGTGCAATTATTCAGCATAATACCTCTGCTTTTGCATCTCTAAAAAAAGATAATATGACGTCACCGAAAGATTTTGAAGGTAAACGTTACGGCGGCTGGGGGGGACCAGCAGAAGAAGCGACGTTAAAGACGATTATGGAGAAACATCAAGCTGATTTTAATAAAGTTGAAAAAATTATTCTTGGACAAACAGATTTCTTTAAATCAATCGGTCGTGATGCAGACTTTGAATGGATTTATTATGGATGGGATGGAATTGAAGCGAAGCGTCAAGGCAAAGAGTTAAATACAATTATGGTAAAAGACTTAGATCCAGCGCTTGATTTCTATAGTCCTGTTATTATTACAAGTGAAAAACATACGAAGCAAGATAAAGATTTTGTGAAAAAATTTATGACGGCAACGACAGAAGGTTATGATTTTGCAATTAAAGAACCGAAAGAAGCTGCGGATATTTTAATTAAAGCTGTTCCAGATGTGAATAAAGAATTAGTACAAGAAAGCCAAAAGTGGTTAAGTACAAAGTATCAAGATGATGCAAAAGCGTGGGGAGTACAGAAGGAAGAGATTTGGACAAATTACATGAATTTCTTATATGACAACAAAGTTATTAAAAAGAAAATCGATGTAAAAGATGCCTTTACAAATGAATTCCTTCCAAGTGAAAAATGAGTGGATTACAAATAAAAGATATTGTAAAAGCTTTCGATGGAAAGAATGTATTAGCAAATATTAGTGCTTCTATACAAGAGGGAGAATTCGTCTCTTTTGTAGGTCCAAGTGGTTGTGGAAAAAGCACTTTGTTAAATATGATCGCGAGTGTTGAAGAGCCAACGAGCGGAGAAGTGTTTTATAACGAGGAGTATGTAAAAAAACAAGATGTTGTTAGTTATATGCCGCAACAAGATTTATTACTACCGTGGCGATCGGCTTTGCAAAATATCGTTCTTCCATTGGAAATCGAAGGGAAGCCTAAAAAACAAAGGCTGACAGAAGGAATGGAAGCATTAAAGCAATTTGAGCTAGATGAATATGCAGATCATTATCCAGATGAGTTATCAGGTGGAATGCGTCAAAGAATTAGTTTCCTTCGTACGTATTTATGTGAAAAGCCAATTATGCTGCTGGATGAGCCTTTTGGAAAATTAGATGCATTTACAAAAATGGAAGTACACAGTTGGCTTTTAAATTCTTGGCATCAAGAAAAGCAAACAATTGTTATGGTTACACATGACTTAGATGAGGCAATTTTACTTTCTGATCGCGTATTTATTTTATCTCAAAGACCAGCATCAATAGTTGGCGAGGTCCAAGTGGAATTACCTAGGCCGCGAACGATGGATATGTTAACATCTCTTGAGTTAAAGAAGGATAAGGAAGAAATTTTAAAAGTATTGGCTCCTTACATGAAAAAATAGAAATAAGTCTTTTAACAGTTTTTTGTATAATTGCTGTTAAGAGGCTTTTTTCTATTGAAGGAGAAAGATGAAATCTATAGGGGAAATAGTGGGTTCATTAACATCGGATAAATTGGAAGAAGGAACAAAAGAAAAAGTAGAGAATAGAATATAACAGAGTGGTTTATACTCTTAAGATAACAAATGTTAAAGGAGTGAAAGGATAAAATGACTTTATCAACTGTTCTTCAAATGGTTTTAGCTTGATACGGGAGAGGTCTGCCCATTTTTAAAGATGAAGCTAAATTGAAGACAGCAGGTAAAGAACCTTAATCCTTTCTTACGATAATATGTAATGGGTAAGGTGTATTCACCTTACCCATTTTTATATGTATAACTAAATAAGGCTTTATACTGTTGTTCTCTCTATTTAGCTTATGGATCATAAGAAAAGGAGAGAGAAAAGATGAGTATATTAACAGTAGAAAATGTAAGTCATTCATATGGTGAGAAAACCATTTTAAATAATACGTGCTTTCGATTATTAAAGGGAGAACATGTTGGGCTAGTAGGGAAAAATGGAATTGGAAAATCAACATTATTACGCTTGTTAACAGGAGAACTTATACATGATGATGGAAAAATTGAATGGTTTCCACATGTGAAGATTGGCTTTTTGCAACAGCATATAGATTTACAAGAAGGCATAACAATTGAAGAATACTTGCAAAGTGCGTTTTCTAACCTGTATGAGTTGGAACGTGACATGTTAAAACTTACAGAAGAGATGGCTGGAGCAGGAGAAGTAGCGAAATTGTTAGTAAGGTATGGAGAGTTACAAACTATATTGGAGAATTCTAATTTTTATCAAATTCATACAGAAATTGAGGAAGTAGCAACAGGCTTAGGCTTGTTTGAAATAGGATTGGAAAAGGATGTTTCAAAGTTAAGTGGTGGTCAGCGGACAAAGTTGTTACTTGGGAAACTCCTTTTAGAAAAAGCGGATGTTTTATTATTAGATGAGCCAACTAACTATTTAGATACAGCACATATAGAATGGTTGCAATCATATTTACAAATGTATGAAAAAGCTTATATTATCATTTCGCATGATGAAATATTTTTGAACAATATTACGAATGTTATTTATCATCTAGAAGAACGAAAGGTTAAGCGCTATGCGGGAGATTATGAAACCTTTTTGCAAAGTTATCAATTACAAAGGAAACAATTACAAGTGGCGTATGCGAAACAACAAAAAGAAATTGCACATTTAGAGGGTTTTATTCAAAAAAATAAAATTCGTAAAGCGAAACAAGCGAAAAGTCGTGAAAAAGTATTAGAGAAAATGAAAAAGGTTGAAAAGGTTAACGATGTACCTCGCGCCCGTTTTGATTTTAATGTTTATACTGAGCCAGTGAGTCGTATATTACAGGTAGAGAAACTGAAAATTGGTTATGGTGAACCGTTATTTCCGGAATTGGATTTTCAAGTGAAAAAAGGGGAAAAGATTGCGATTATTGGTCATAATGGGATTGGAAAAACAACAATGTTAAAAACATTACTAGGACAAATAAAACCGTTAGGCGGCTCAGTTTCTGTTGGGGAACGAGTAAAACCCGCTTATTTTGCACAAGAGGAATTTTCCTCAGAAATAACTGCACTAGAAAGAGTATGGGCAGGGAGACCAGATATGACAAGAAAAGAAATCCGACAAGCATTAGCAAAGTGCGGATTGAAAGAAGAACATGTATTAAAACCTATCCAGTTATTAAGTGGAGGAGAACAAACAAAAGTACGATTATGCGAACTTATCGTAACTAAAAGCAATGTTTTAATTTTAGATGAACCAACTAACCATTTGGATACAGAGACTAAGACGGATTTACAGGAAGCGTTAAAACAATATAAAGGTACAGTTTTAATTGTTTCACATGAGCCCTCTTTCTATGAAGCATGGATAACGAAAATATGGAATATCGAAAAATGGAACGTTTAACAATAATCACAAAGAAAAGGCATTAGCTTTTATGAGCTAATGCCTCTTCTTTGTGATTAACATGATTTTCGAGAACTCTCAAATGAGAATTGTATGAAAAAGAACTCTTATGGTGCGCTTATAAGCGCACCATAAGAGTTCTTTTTCTTTGGTTATATTTATAATAATACTAGATGCCTTTCCCTAATAGGCTACTATCTTTTTTTATATATACAGATAGTTTGAAATGGAATGGAAATGATTCCTATATGTAAAGGATAATGTGATTAGTATGGGAAGACAATAGAACTTAAAGGAAATTCATGTAAAATTCAGATGAACTTCACGCGAACTTCATATTAGAAACTAAATATAATTATAATAGGTTATTATAATATGAATTGTGATTTTTCATAAAATTAAAAGTTTGAATTTAGGATAGAGCACTCAAACCTAAATTCAAACTTTAGTGAAATAATTAATGGAGGTTACGTTTAGTTTTCGTTAATGGATGCATTTACAAGTTCGGCGGGATTGCCTGTTCCTGCCCCTCCGATTGTAACTGATCCACCAGGAGGAATTTCACCATTCCATCCTGCATTCGTAATTACGTAATGATTATTTATTTTACTACTAATTTTAGAATCCCAAACTTGTGTTAAATTGCCGTTATAATCAAATTCTAATTTCCAGTTTTTAATAGGGGTCGTTCCGCTATTTTTAATTATAATTGAGAAGTTGTAACCACTTCCCCAATTTGAAGTGACTGAAAAGGTAGCATTGCCATTTCCACCAGGAGGTGTTGTGTTAGCATCATCTGTTTTTATAAGAATAGAAGTAGGTTGTGATTTGTTACCAGCAGCATCTTTTGCTAATACTGAAAATGTGTATTCTGTATTAGGTTTCAAGTTTTTAATTGTAATGCTATTTGTTGTTGTACTCCACTTCTCTTCTCCGGCAGTAATTTCATATTCAGTAACGCCTACGTTATCAGTAGATGCAGTCCAGTTTAATTGAACTGAGTTTGAATTTTTATTTGTAACAGCAATATTTTTTACGTTTGTTGGTGGTTCAGTATCTTTTTGAGTAATAGGTCCACCAAGTAATTCTTTTACTAGCGTATCAAGTAATTTTGGTCCACTGCAACTATATTTTGGACTTGTACGGCAATCCCCGCTTAGTTCCCAAAACATTGCGCCACTTAAACCCTTTGTCTTTATATAGTCTGTTTTATATTTCATAGATTCATTGTCATCATAGCTAATAAAGGTTCCTGTAGTCGCATTATATAAATAAGGTACTTTCGCTACATCGTTCCATCCGCGAACAAAACCATTTTTATTCACATAATTAGATGCTAAATCACCATAATCGTACACACCTGTGTCACCGGTAGAATAATCATCCCAAGTACCTTTAGAAGCGAGCTTTCCGTCACTACCTGGTTTACAAGGTTGGTATTGCCCATTATTTTCTTTTCCGCAACTTTTCCATCCACGTCCGTAAAAAGGTACACCTAATACGAGTTTATCCGCTGGAACCCCTTCATTTGTATAAATGTCTATCGCACCATCTACGTAAAATTTCGTATCCGCTGCGGGGTCATTTGGATCTTTGTATAGTGCAGCATTATGGTTAGAAGTAGCTTCCCATCCACCGTGGAAATCGTATGTCATAATATTAATCCAATCCAGTATTTGAGAAATCTTCTTTAGCTCTGTATGATCCGCATAACGTTGGCTTGCACCTGACGCGATTGTTAGTAAATATTGTTTACCATCTTCTGCACCAGCTTTCGTTAATGCATTTCGAACATCTTGAAGCAGAAGGGTGAAGTTTTGTTTATCTTCAGGACGATAACTACCACCAGGAATCGTTTCAACACCCGGGTATTCCCAGTCTAAATCAACGCCGTCAAATCCATATTCGCGAAGAAAAGCTACTGTAGATTCAGCGAATACTTTTCTTGTTTTTTCATCAGCGGCCATATCAGAAAAGCGGTTAGACCAAGTCCAGCCACCAACTGAAATAATTGTTTTTAAGTGAGGATACTTAGCTTTTAATCGTTTCAGTTCTCCGAAATTTCCACAGCGGGCATATTTATCACAATCTTCCCAAGTTGTACCCGATCCCGGATAAGATTTTGTGACATCAGCCCATGGTTCACCGAGTACGAGAGTGCCATTAGGGACCTCTTTATTTTGCAGTGGTACACCAGATTCTTTACAGTTCCACGTTTGTTTATTTGGATTATCGGGGTGAGTAGAAGGGTTTCCATGTTTTCCATTCCAGCAAATATCAGCGAAAGCATAGTTTAAATGAGTTAGCTTTGATGCATCAATGTCTGCAACTTGATAATTACGTCCGTAAACGCCCCATGAAGGAAAATACCCAACAATTTTTTGACCTTGCTTTGGTGAATCTGCTAATGCGAAATTTGGAGTAATAAAGTTTGTGAGAAAAAGAGGTAAGAAAAGTAGTAGGGATAGTAATAGTAGCGTGAATTTTTTTGATCTCATAGTCAGTTCTCCTTTCAAAATAAAAGATATATTTAAAGGCATGCGCCAATAAACCAAAGTGAATCTAGACGTATGAAACGTCTAGATAAAAATGATCAGACATCACGAGGTCTATACAAGGGAGCTGGGGGGTGATTAAATCGTAGCAAATACAAGATTTGGTGTAAACGCTTTATTTGATTCACAAAGATTTTCTCAATATTAAATGGCTCTAATACAGACTACACATGAAAATAAAATATTGATTAGGGAGGAAAAGGCTCCTTGTAATTAAATTTGAGAAAAAATTGTATAAAGGCAATTTGTAATAGCGTAGCAAGATGAGAAAATATCATGTAAAATAATAGTAAAAATATGTAAAGGAGCGAATGGTGTGGATGTCTTTTTGAGCATTGCTGAAGAAAAAATTCGACAAGCAATACGGAATGGTGATCTCGATCATATTCCGGGGAAAGGAAAACCACTACAATTAGAAGACTTTTCAATGGTACCTACAGAACTTAGAATGAGTTATAAAATCTTGAAAAATGCAGGTATGATTCCACCAGAAATGGAACTACAAAAAGATATATTAAAAATAGAAGACTTAATTGCGTGCTGTTATGATGAAGTAGAGAGAAAAGAATTACAAGAAGAGTTAACAGCAAAAACGCTGCGTTTTCAGCAGGTAATGGAAAAGAGAAAGATTAAAGATAGTTCAGCTTTTCGTATGTATCAGGGTAAAGTATTTCGTAAATTACGCTAAGAGGGATAAGATGAATACATTTGAAACGATAGAAGAATTAGCGACATATATTGAAGGACAACAATTAGTACTGCTGTTTATTAAAACGGAAAATTGTGGTGTTTGTGATGTTATGTTAAGAAAAGTAAATTGCGTATTAGAGAATTATGATTACGTAGAGAAAGTAGAAATATTACTACAAGACATGCAAGAGATTGCGGGGCGATATGCAGTATTTACAGGGCCAACAGTTTTATTATTTTATAATGGAAAAGAGATCCTTCGTGAATCGCGCTTCATTTCACTTGAAAATTTAGAGAGAACCATTCAATTATTCGAAGATTAAGGGAGGCTTTTATATGGAATTTATTATTGTCATACTATTATTTGTTGTAGTTGGAACGATCGTAACAGCAGTTCGATCAAACAAAAAGAAGGTAAATCTTACAAAACAAAATAACATTCATAATTCATCCAACAGCTCATCACCATTATTTTTCTTTGCTGGATCGGATAATGATAGCTCGCACGATGGCGGTTCACATGATTGCGGAGGTTCTTTTGGTGGAGATAGTGGAGGTAGCTGCGGTGGTGGAGGCGGCGGTGATTGATGAGAATACGCCTTATAGGGGGCGTATTTCTTTTTAAACAAACGTTTGATTAGTTGGCTTACATATGCATAAAAACAGTTAAACAAACGTTTGATTAAATATTTTTAACATGCTAGGGGAAATGAAAAGGGAACCGTATTTCTTACTAAATGAGGATTTAAATTTGGAATAATACATATGATTCGAATGTGGTTTGAAAGTACGTTTTCTTAAATAAGGAGTATAGCCTCTTGCGATAGAGGTTTTTTATTTGTTATTATTAGACTGAACGGTCGGTTTAAAGAGGTGTGAATATGAGAAGAAGCGCAGAAGAGATAAAGAAAGAAATTGCCTATAAAGCAGAAAGTCTGTTTTCACAGAAGGGCTATGCAGCTACATCTATGGAAGAGATTTGTGAAATTACAGAGAGAAGTAAAGGAAGCATTTATTATCACTTTAAAAGTAAAGAAGAATTATTTTTATTTGTAGTGAAACAGCATACGTATGATTGGCTTGAAAAATGGAATGAAAAAGAGAAGTTGTATAGTACTAGTACTGAAAAACTATATGGTCTCGCGGAATATTATGTAGAGGACATACAGCAACCCATTTCAAATGCAATAGAGGAATTCTCTATGAGCCAAGTTGTAAGTAAAGAAATTCTGGATGAACTGTTAGCTTTAACTAGAGAATCATATGTTATGGTTGAGAAATTAATTGAAGCAGGTATACAGTCTGGAGAGTTTCAAGAAGATGATACGCGTGATCTTATGTATATTGTGAATGGATTATTATCGGGGCTTGGAGTACTTTACTACGAGTTAGATTATAAAGAGCTGAAACGTATTTATAAAAAGGCAATAGATGTATTGTTAAAAGGAATGGCAGCTGAATAATAGGTCAGTTGCTTTTCTTACAAAATAAATTAGACCGAACGGTCGGTTTATGAAAGGAGAATGAAAATGAACGCTTTATTTAAAAACCGAGCATTTATGCTCGTTATGGCATCTGATATTTTACAACAATTTGCAATTTGGATCAGAAATATGGCTCTTTTGTATTTCATAATGGAGCGAACGAATAATGATCCAGTTTCAGTTTCTTTGTTATCGGTTATGGAATATGCACCTATTTTTATTTTCTCGTTTATCGGTGGGGCGCTAGCTGATCGCTGGAATCCGAAAAGAACGATGGTTGCTGGGGATGTATTAAGCGTACTATCTATTATAGGAATTGTCTTGTTGCTAAAGCTGGATTATTGGCAGGCTATATTTTTTGCAACACTCATTTCCGCGATTATAGGTCAGTTTTCTCAGCCATCATCTTCGCGTATATTTAAACGCTATGTAAAAGAAGAACAGGTAGCAAATGCGATTGCATTTAATCAAACATTACAGTCGCTATTTATGATTTTTGGACCAGTGGTAGGATCGCTTGTGTACACACAACTTGGTTTATTTACGTCACTATATAGCTTAATTATTTTATTTTTGTTATCTGCTATCGCTCTTTCATTTTTACCAAAATGGGTGGAACAAGAGCAGGTGGCGAGAGGTTCATTAAAAAATGATATAAAAGAAGGTTGGAAATACGTTCTTCATACGAAAAATTTACGTATGATTACGATCACTTTCACCATTATGGGGTTAGCTGTTGGACTAACGAATCCATTAGAAGTGTTTCTTGTAATAGAACGGCTTGGAATGGAAAAAGAAGCCGTTCAATATTTAGCTGCAGCTGATGGAATCGGTATGTTAATTGGTGGTATTGTTGCTGCAGTTTTCGCTTCAAAAGTGAATCCGAAAAAGATGTTTGTATTCGGTATGAGCATATTAGCGATGTCATTTTTAGTAGAAGGGTTATCTACATCATTTTGGATTACTAGTTTCATGAGATTTGGAACAGGTATTTGTTTAGCCTGTGTCAATATCGTTGTCGGTACGCTTATGATTCAACTTGTACCAGAAAATATGATTGGAAGGGTAAATGGGACAATTTTACCACTGTTTATGGGTGCAATGCTAATTGGAACTTCACTAGCTGGAGGATTGAAGGAAATGACGTCACTAGTTATTGTGTTTTGTATAGCGATGTCACTTATTTTATTAGCAATAGGTCCGGTTTTACGTATGCAAATAAAGAAAGAAGATGTTGTTAATCGAGAGGAAATGACGAATTCATTGGTTTCGAAATAGCTATTGTAAGGGGGCAGAACTGTTCCCTTTTTCTATGGCAATCTTTTGACAATGAAATGTACCAACTATATACTGATGTTGTAAAAATAATTTTACAGGTTAGGAGAAACGGTGTGAAAAATCAAATCTATGAATTGCGCACTGCAAATAATATTTCACAAGGTGCATTAGCGGATAAGTGTAACGTATCAAGACAGACGATAAATGCAATTGAGAATAATAAATATAATCCAAGCTTAGCACTAGCATTCCGGTTAGCAGAAGTATTAGGAACAACTGTCGATAAACTATTTTTGTACAAGCTTTAGAGTTTTTAATTGTGGGGCGTTATCGTTAAAAATATAAGAAAAAGATCCCCTTCTTGTGTGAAGGGGATCTTTTTCTTATATTGTTTTAGTTTTCGGATTAGGTGGTGTAACGGACGTATCATTTTCGGGTACTCTAGTTAATAAGAATCCACCGATAATAAATAAGACAATAATACTAAGGACACCAGCGTTTGTTTTTCCTGTTAATTGTGTTGTGACACCAACTAATACCGGACCCATAATTGCCGCGAATTTACCAAAGATATTATAAAATCCGAAGAATTCATTTGCAGATTCTTTCGGTACTAGTTTTGCGAAATAAGAACGGCTAAGTGCTTGAATCCCGCCCTGAGAAGTAGCAACTAACATTGCTAAAATCCAGAAATCAAACGTCGTTTTTAAGAAATAAGCATATGTGCAAATAATGATATAAATGATAATGCCGACATATAGCATTTTTTTACCGGTAAATGTTTCCGATAGTTTTCCATATAATAAAGCAAATGGACAAGCGACAATTTGTGTTACAAATAAGATGATTAATAGATTGGTTGCACTAATACCGAGATCTGTTCCGTAAGCAGTAGACATAGTGATAATTGTATCTACCCCATCAATGTAGAAAAAGTAAGCTATTAGGAACATAAATACAGTTTTATATTCTTTAATATTTTTAAACGTATTAGCAAGGCGCTTGAAGCTCATTGCAATTGGTCTTGGATGACGTTCAATATAGTGTGTTTGCTCTACATTTTTTAGCATTGGTATCGTAAATAGTCCCCACCAAAGAGCTGTTATTGCAAAGGAAATTTGACTAGCAATTCCGACTGATAAGGGGATAGTTCCTTTTTGAGCAAGAATAATAAGAGCAATACAACCGATAAAAGGAATTGTGCTCCCAATGTAACCTAATGCAAAACCTCGCGTAGAAATTCGGTCCATTCTATCTCCAGAGGTAACATCTACTAGAAATGCATCATAAAAAATATTTGCTCCAGCAAAGCCAACTAATGCGAGCATATAGCATCCTAGTAATAAGTACCACTGAGATGTTGGAACAATTGCTAGCATACTTGTAAATACGATACCGAGTCCAAAGAAGAATGTGAAAAATCGTTTTTTAAATCCCTTATAATCAGCAACTGTGCCGAGAATAGGAGCGAGTATAGAAATTAAAAGTGTAGCGAACGAGTTTGCATATCCCCAATAGGCTGTTGAAGTTGCGCCAGATAGTCCAGCTTCTTTTGCAGCTGCTTTAAAGTAAATTGGAAATAATGCAGTTGTAATGACGAGCGAATATACCGAGTTCGCCCAATCGTACAATATCCAGCTTTTTTCTTGTCTGGACATTTTTCTCATATAATGTTCCCCCTTAAATTTGTTCTACTAACAGTGTACAAAAATAAAAATTATAAAAAGAGAAACAGTGATGATTTTTACATAACTTTTACATATATACACAGTTCTTTACAATTGAAGTAAATCCTCTACAATTGCGCCGTCTGTTTCACCTAAGTGCAAACCGAGTAACCTAGCGATAGTCGGACCTTCATCAATCAGTCTCATATACGGAATTGTAACGCCGCTTTGAATGCCTTTCCCAGCAGCCATAAAAATTGTTTCATAGTTAGGTTTTGTTGGAGAGTATCCATGCGTACCAAATGTATATTTTTTACTAGGCGTAACATCTTTTTCAGTAATTTCTTTTATAAAATCTCCTGTATAGTTTTCAGTGAAATAATATCCCTCTTGTGCTTCTAACATAAATAAACAGTTACCATCTGCACCGCAGTCTTTTGCAGCTTCATCATGAAGTATAAATTCAATTCCGTTTTGTTTATTTTGAAGTAGTTCTTCAAGTAGTAGTTGTATTTTTCGAATTGTATCCGTATCATTCTTGTCCTTCACATATACATAGGCAGAGCCGTCGCAACTTTGGCAATAGACCTTCCAATCTACTAATTTTCCTTTTGAATTTATAGATATAAGCCCTTTTTGATGAAATAGTACATTTAATTGAATGGCTTTGTTTTCACTTAAAGCGCTATGGTCGCCAAGTGCAATAATTGTACTTTCTTCGTATATCCCGCTTTCTTTTAATGCGTGAATAATTTTTCCAAGGCGTTCGTCGTGTCTATGGATTGCAGCTACTGTTTCCTCGGACTCGAAGCCATGGTAATGTCTTTGAGTATCTAAATCAGTAAAATGTACAAACATAACATTAGGCTTTTTCGTATGGATTGTATGTACGGCAGAAGCAAGGACGAAATCATCAAGCTCAGGCTGTGACAATCCATTTCGTATATGGCCGAAACGACGATTTAAATCTAATTGATATAGCGGGCTACCGCTAAATAATGAAACTAAAATTTGATTTTGCCACGGTCTATTTGGAAAAATTTCTGGTAAATTGTAATCGATATTTGCTCTTCCAGTAACAGGCCATAGAAGGGCTGCTGTCGTTAAATTTGCTTTGCGTGCTTCATCATATAAAGTTGTCCCGTTAATGGACTTTCGGTACCAATGCCAATCTGGTGACTCACGTCCTGGTTGAAGTAATGTATTGCTGACAACGCCATGCTTATTAGGATAATTACCGGTTACGATTGTTGAGTGGCTTGGATATGTTACAGAAGGATAAATTGGCTCCACTTTTTTCGCAATCGCGCCCCTTTTTATTAAAGTTTGGAAATTAGGTAGTTTTTGTAATATAGGAAAATCTAAAGCTGATAAGCAGTCAAAAGATAAAATAATGACGCGATTTGTTAATGCTTTATCCATAAAGTTTCCCTCCTGATTATATAAAACCTATTCTTATATATTACTATTAATACCTGGTAATAAAAATATATTTTTGAATAAAATTTTGTTATTTATTTTCAGAAAAATTAAACATATAATAAGTATAAGGGAATGAATGGAAGGAGGGAATACTATGGATTGGCTAGATGGATTTGGTATCTTTTACATCATTGGTGGAGTCACCGTTCTCCTTGTATTTTTTATGTCATATTTACTAAAGAAACGTTTTCCAGACAAACAGTTTGATATTATATTTGCACTTAGTTTAGTACTTCTTTGTTTAGCTTTCTTTCCTGTAACAATGATCGCTATTGGTGGTTGGGAAGGAATGGGATACGGATTTATTTGTTTCTTCGTTTTAATTGGTACACTAATTGGTATGGTTGCTCATCAACTTGTAAAAATAGTTCGGAAAAGTTACGTATAAAACAGTGATAATTGAAAATAATGTATAAAAATAAGAAAATTGGCTCTTGTTTTGAAATAAAATTTATATTATGATATTCAACAAATTTATTTTGTTATAACGATGAAAAAGGAATAGTACATGTCTTACCTTTTTGCAGAGAGAGAATCCTTTTGGCTGGAAGATTCTTAAAAGGCGATATGGAACCTACCTTTGAGTTCTGCATATGCAGCGGGAAATTCCCGTTATCAAAAAGAGAGCATACTCAATTTTTTTGTGTATGAATCAGGGTGGTAACGCCGACAAAGCTCGGTCCCTATTTGGGGACGCGGGCTTTTTCTATTTTCTAAAGGAGGAAGAATGAATATGGTAAAAGAACAAGTACAAGCCATTACGAAGATGGAAGAAGACTTTGCTCAGTGGTATACCGATATTGTAAAAAAAGCGGAGCTTGTTGATTATTCAAGTGTGAAAGGTTGTATGATTTTACGTCCATACGGTTATGCATTATGGGAAAATATGCAGAAAGTGATGGATGAAAAATTAAAAGAATCTGGTCATGAAAATGTGTACATGCCAATGTTTATTCCAGAGAGTTTATTACAAAAAGAGAAAGATCATGTTGAAGGATTTGCTCCTGAAGTAGCATGGGTTACTCATGGCGGAGATGAGAAATTGGCGGAAAGGCTTTGTATACGCCCTACATCTGAAACTCTATTCTGTGAGCATTTTTCAAAAATTGTTCACTCATATAATGATTTACCAAAGTTATATAACCAGTGGTGTTCAGTAGTTCGTTGGGAAAAAACGACGAGACCATTCCTTCGTACAACTGAATTTTTATGGCAAGAAGGTCATACGATTCATGAAACGGCAGAAGAATCTCAAATTGAAACATTAAATATTTTAAATTTATATGCTGCTTTTTGTGAAGAGTATTTAGCGATTCCGGTTATTAAAGGGCAAAAAACAGAAAAAGAAAAGTTTGCAGGAGCGAAGGCGACTTATACGATTGAAAGTTTAATGCATGACGGAAAAGCGCTTCAAACAGGAACATCTCATAATTTTGGAACGAATTTCTCTGAAGCATTTGATATTAAGTTTTTAGACCGTAACGGTAAATGGCAATACGTACATCAAACATCTTGGGGTGTATCAACAAGAATGATAGGTGGACTTATTATGGTTCATAGCGATAATAATGGACTTGTAATGCCACCGGAAGTCGCTCCAGTACAAGTTGTTATCGTTCCTATTGCTCAGCACAAAGAAGGTGTGTTAGAAAAAGCAACAGAGTTGCAAGGACGTATTCAGAAGGTTGCACGTGTAAAAATAGATGCTAGCAATAAAACACCTGGCTGGAAATTTAATGAGTATGAAATGAAGGGGATTCCAATACGATTGGAAGTTGGTCCAAAGGATATTGAAAAGAATCAAGTCGTACTTGTAAGAAGAGATACGAAAGAAAAAGAGTTTATAACAATGGATCAATTAGAAGAACGCATTCCAGCACTACTTGAGGAGATTCATCATTCTTTATTTAATAAAGCAAAAGTATTTAGAGATGAGAGTACTTATAGTGTGACGAATTTCGAAGAGATGAAAAAAGCGGCTGATGAAAAGCAAGGTTTTATTAAAGCGATGTGGTGCGGAGAACTAGCTTGTGAAGAAAAACTAAAAGAAGCAGTTGGAGTATCTTCACGTTGTATTCCGTTCGAACAAGAAAGTTTAGCTGACGAATGTATTTGCTGTAGTAAAAAAGCGAAGCAGATGGTGTATTGGGGAAAAGCGTATTAATACTCTTTCTGCTAGATGACAAAAAAGACCTTGGATTGCATAATAAAATGCAATCCAAGGTCCTTTTTAGTTTTATCCCGCTATTTGCGGTCAGTAAAACTCCCACCCAAAAATTCGGCTGGAGCAAAGAAGTTAGGTGGGAGCCCTGCTGCCCGTAAAAGCCCGATTGGTGAAGGCTAATAATCAGTGGGGGATGAACAAAACCCCCACTGATTAAAGTTTCACTTTATAATTTGTTTCATGTATTTTTTAGATGGAAGGATGATGTTTTTATTTTGCGTTTTTACGACGAATAAATAGTAACACACCGATTAGGAATGTTGAAAGCCCAATTAAAATAGATGCAGGATAATGCGTTGCAGTATTAGGCAATTTATTGCCTTGTTTTGTTGCATTATCTTTTGCGTTACCGCTTTGAGAGCCGCTATCGCCTTTAACACGGTTGCCGCCCTGAGAGCCATTACCACCTTGAGAACTGCTGTCGCCTTTAACACGGTTGCCGCCCTGAGAGCCACTGCCACCAGAACCATTGCCACCAGAACCATTGCCACCAGAACCATTGCCACCAGAACCATTGCCACCAGAACCATTGCCACCGGAGCCACTGCCACCAGAACCATTGCCACCGGAGCCACTGCCACCAGAACCATTGCCGCCAGAATCATTGCCACCAGAACCGTTGCCACCAGAGCCATTGCCGCCAGAACCATTGCCACCAGAACCGCTGCCACCAGAGCCATTGTCACCAGAACCATTGCCACCAGAACCATTGCCACCGGAGCCACTGCCACCAGAACCATTGCCGCCAGAACCATTGCCACCAGAACCGTTGCCACCAGAGCCATTGCCACCAGAACCATTGCCGCCAGAACCATTGCCACCAGAACCGTTGCCACCAGAGCCATTGTCACCAGAACCACTGCCACCAGAACCGTTGCCACCAGAACCGTTGCCACCAGAGCCGTTACCGCCAGAACCACTGCCACCAGAACCGTTGCCACCAGAGCCACTGCCACCAGAACCATTGCCGTCAGAACCACTGCCGCCAGAACCACTGCCACCAGAACCGTTGCCGTCAGAACCACTGCCACCAGAACCATTGCCGCCAGAGCCACTGCCACCAGAACCATTGCCGCCAGAACCGTTGCCGTCAGAACCGTTGCCGTCAGAACCACTGCCGCCAGAACCATTGCCGCCAGAACCGTTGCCATCAGAACCACTATCGTCCTGAGAACCATTGTTTCCTGGAGGTTTATTATTATCTTTTGAATTACCTTCTGCTAAAGTATCGTTATTATGTACAATAGCGTTTGTTATTGGATGGAAGTTTTCAGTTGCTGCATTACCAATATTTAAGCCACTAAAAAAGGATAAAGAAAGTGTTGATGCTAAAATGAAGATTTTTGTCATTGTTTTCCTCCTGAAGAAAAAATTATTGTTCCATCTAAAATACACCCCTTTGTAATATTTCATAGGAAAAAGAGTTTTATGCAAAAAAAACTATATATAGAAAAAGGTGGTGTATTTCTAAAGGGAGAAAAGAGTTAATGTAAATTCCTTGCAAATAGTAGAGTGATGGAGAATTTACACTCATAACAGTAGAGGAAGTGGCAACGGATGAAAGAATATATTGCATTTGATATTGGTGGTACGCAAATTAAATATGGAATTGTTTCAGAAATAGGGGTAGTACTAATACATAAAAAGGTCCCAACAGAAATTCACTTGGGCGGGGAACAAATTGTTCAAAAACTTATATGTTTATCAAAAAAGTTAATGACTGAACATACTATTTCCGGAATTGGTATTAGTACAGCGGGAATTGTTGATATTGATAAAGGAGTTATAACGGGAGGTGTGGATCATATTCCGCGTTATGCTAATATTTCTATTGTTGAGAGATTACAAGAAGTATTAAAAGTTCCTGTATCTATTGAAAATGATGTTAATTGTGCAGCCTTAGGCGAGAAATGGAAAGGTACAGGGAGGGGAGAAAGCGATTTTATTATGCTTACGCTTGGAACGGGCATTGGTGGAGCAATTGTTATAAATGGAGAGTTATACCGTGGACATTCGTTTGGCGCTGGGGAATGGGGGAACATGTTAATAGAAGGGAAAACTTTTGAGGAGGTTGCCTCAATTTCTGGATTAATTCATCTTGTACGAAGATATAAAGGTAAAAAGGAGTGGGATGGTAAAACAATTTTCGAATTATATGATAAGGGTGATAGCGGTGTTACTCAAGCCGTGAAGATTTTCTTTAAACATTTGGCGATTGGTATTAGCAATCTTGCTTATATTTTTAATCCGAAAATGATTATTATTGGTGGGGGAATTACTGAAAGAGGAGATGATTTCTTAAATGAAGTGAAGGAAGAGATAGGAACATACTTAAATCAAGAGATTTATAGTAATTGTGAGATTAAACTTGCGCAAAGCGGTAATTGTGCAGGAATGATTGGCTCTATTTACCACTTATTACATCAGTATAAATAAATATAGTATCTGTTTTCATATAATTGAGAATTTATCCTTTTTCTCATTAGATAAATAATGCTACAATATAAGAGAAGAATACAATGTTTTCCGAGTTGGAAAATGCTTTGTAGAAAGGAAGAAACTTCATGCCTATTATTTTAGAAAAAGGACAAAAGATTGATTTAACGAAAGGACAACCGAGAGTAGCGAAACTACAGGTTGGCTTAGGCTGGGATCCAATTGGGCAATCAGGTGGGTTTCTGTCTTCTTTATTTGGAAGTAAACCAAGTGTAGATTGTGATGCATCTGTCGTTATGTTAGAAGGGGATCGTTTTTTAAACAAAAATGATCTAGTTTACTTCGGCAACAAACTTTCTACTTGTGGTAGTATTATTCATTCAGGAGATAATTTAACAGGTGAAGGCGCTGGTGACGACGAAACAATTTTCGTAGAATTACATAAAGTTCCGAGCCGTATTAATCGTTTAGTATTCGTTGTAAATATTTATGACTGTGTAAATCGTCGTCAAGACTTTGGGATGATTCGCAATGCATATATTCGTATTCAAAACCCACAAACAGGTGAAGAATTAGCGCGTTATAACTTGTCAGATAATTATGCTGGCAAAATGACTTTAATTGCAGGTGAAATGTACCGACACGGAAACGAATGGAAGTTTTCAGCAGTGGGAGAAGGAACACAAGATAAAAACTTAAGTGAGATTGTATCACGTTACCAATAAAATAAACCAAGGAGGAATAGTATAATATGGCATCTATTTCATTGAAAAAAGGACAAAAGGTAGACTTAACAAAAACAAATCCAGGTCTTTCGAAAGTTCTTGTAGGACTTGGTTGGGATACGAATCGTTATGACGGACAAAATGATTTCGATTTAGATGTTAGTATCTTCTTAGTAGGTGCTAACGGTAAAGTTTCAGGTGCAGAGGATTTCGTCTTCTATAATAATCCAAAAGGTGCGAATGGTGCTGTAGAGCATTTAGGAGATAACCGTACAGGTGAAGGTGAAGGCGACGATGAAACAATTAAAATAGACTTAAAAAATGTTCCTGCTAACATTGAGCGTATTTGTTTCACAATTACAATTTATGATGGAGAAGGCCGCAGCCAAAACTTCGGACAAGTTTCTAATTCTTTCGTACGTATTATGGATGAAGAAAAGAATGCAGAATTAATTCGTTACGATTTAGGAGAAGATTTCTCTATTGAAACAGCTGTAGTAGTGAGCGAATTATACCGTCACGCAGGTGAATGGAAATTCAATGCAATCGGAAGTGGATTCCAAGGTGGATTAGGTTCTCTATGTAATAACTTTGGTTTAGATGTAGAGTAATAGATTTATATATCCATCAGTGAAACGCGTAATTACTGATGGATATATTTTTAAAAATTAAAATATAGAGGTGAATATATATGGTTATTCAATTGCAAAAAGGACAGAAAATTGATTTAGCTAAAACAAGCCCAGGTTTATCAAGAGCAGTAATTGGTCTTGGATGGGATATTAAATCTTATGATGGTGGATCTGATTTCGATTTAGATGCATCTGCCTTTTTATTAGATGCGAACGGGAAATGTACGAAGGAAACTGATTTTATTTTCTATAATAATTTACAGTCTCCTTGTGAATCAGTTTTACATACAGGAGATAACCGTACAGGTGCAGGTGACGGTGATGATGAGCAACTTGTTGTCGATTTGAAAAAGGTTCCAGCAGATGTTCATAAAATTGCTATTACAGTTACAATTTATGATGGTGAAGGCCGTAATCAAAACTTTGGACAGGTTGCAAATGCATTCGTTCGTTTAGCAAATGAAGAAACAAACGAAGAAGTTCTTCGTTTTGATTTAGGGGAAGATTTCTCCATTGAAACAGCAGTTGTCTTTTGTGAATTATATCGTCATAATGGACAGTGGAAGTTTAGTGCAGTAGGAAGCGGATTCCAAGGTGGATTAGGTGCGCTTGTAAAAGCGTATGGCTTGGATGCATAAGAAGGGAAACGACATTCGTTTCCTTTTTTTGACCTTTCTATAAATCTAGCAAAGAATAGGGGATAAAGGTAAGATGAGTATTTTGCAAGGAATCCTTGATACGTATGCTCAGTTTTTCGACTTGGACATGTGGATTAAAGTGTTACAAGATCCAGTATCTTGGGGGTTAATAGGTACACTTGTTGTACTTGAAGGGTTATTATCTGCTGACAATGCACTTGTGCTAGCGGTAATGGTAAAACATCTTCCAGAAGAAAAACGAAAAAAAGCATTATTCTATGGACTGATTGGAGCTTATGTATTCCGTTTTATTGCAATTGGAATCGGAATGTTCTTAATTAAATTATGGTGGGTAAAAGTGTTAGGTGCACTTTACTTAGCTTGGCTTTCAGTTAAATACTTCATTGATAAAAGAAAAGGTAATGCAGAAGAAGAGGAAGCTCATGGTATGAACCAAAATAGTATTCTCTTCAGAATGTTCGGTGTCTTCTGGGGGACAGTTGCGATGGTTGAATTAATGGATATCGCATTCTCTGTAGATAGTGTACTTGCTGCATTTGGTGTATCGAATGAAGTTTGGATTTTACTATTAGGCGGAATGCTCGGTATTTTAATGATGCGTGGTATCGCTGGCGTATTCTTAAAGTTGTTAGAACGTATTCCAGAACTGGAAACGACAGCATATATTTTAATCTTAATTATTGCAGCAAAAATGCTACTGTCTGTTATTCATATTGAAGTAAGTCATACGCTGTTCTTTATTATTTTAGTTATAGCGTTTGGAGCAACATTTATACTTCACTACATGAAGAATTCTGGACAAGCTAAAGAAGAAGTTGCAGCTACTAAAAATGAACATAAATAATTGAAATGGGTTTGCTCGTTATGCGAGCGCCCATTTTTTATAACTAAAAATAGTTTATAATAGAAGAGAGACTTTATAAAAAACGTAAATGTTTTTGGAGGTGAACTGTTGTGTTTTCACGTTTTACACTTCAACCATGTGCATTAAAAGAAGAATCAGATTTAAAGCAATTTGAAGCGCTTTTAGAAAAACGCCCACAATATGAACTGACAGAGAATGAGATGAAATTTAGTTATATAGCAAGTCGCATTCTTGGTGTTCCGAATGATGTAGATGAATATTTCAATGAACTATTTGATTATAGTGAAGCAAAAGGGATCGAAGTTTTGCATGAACAAAATTTAAATAAGGTGATTGATCCCGAAAAACTACGCCATATTCAAGAAGTTTTTGCATTACATCAAGAAGCGCCGAATGGACTTACAGTAAATAGGCTTGTAGCACATTTGTCTGGAAAACAACTATTACCGCAAGTAGACAATCCTGATTTACAGCATTATATACATACGACGTTTATTTCTGTATTGAAATTGTATGAGAAACAACATAATCAATCTTTAAAAACAGAAGGATTCCGGCGTTTCTTAATCGATATGATTAAATTAAGTGAAAATTACGTAGCGAAGTGGTTCTCTACGATTAATTATAAGAAACAAATGCCACGTATCGTTTGGTACGGTGATGCGACGGAGAGTCGTATATATTTCTTATACTTTCTTATTATGCTCGGCTGTGATGTGCTTTATTATCACCCAGAAGGAAAAGATGGATTTGAGAGTGTAGATGAGGAAGGGAAGACCTTTGTCGTATCTCATTCAGGCCGTATTTCATTGGAACCATTTCCTGATCGGCGTCGTGAACGCGTCGCAACAGTAGCTTATCAAGCTTCAAAAGAAATCGAGCAAGTACTTCACCACGATAATTCATTATTATACAAACCGTGGCAATTCCGTTCGTATACACCTGTAGCCCGTACGCTCAAAACGACGTACGATGAACTCTTTTTAATTACGAAAGAAAAGGCATTTGTACGCCCAACATTCTTTGTTGAAAATAAGCATATTTATATTCCTTCTTTATTTGCAAAAATATCCGGCGTTTCAAAGAATGATAAAGAATATTTTCAGCGATTAAAGGCTGTTACATCATTTGATAACAGTTTATTAATTAATACATTCCCGTTTACGAAAGAACAAAAAGCGAATTTCCAATATCATTATCGAGATGCATTGGACCGCGGGGGAAAGTTACATCCGGATTTAATTATGAACAGCCATTGGTGGCCGCATAAGCGTTTACCAGAAGGATTACAACATGGTATTGCAGAAGCAATGATCCATACGTGTGAAAGTGAAATGTGTAAACCAATTGCGAAAGAGACGAAACAAGATGTAGCGCTGTATGTTTTCGCACAACTCTCTCAAATACCACCGAACATTTTAGAGCAGCTTGAGAAATTTGATTATTCGCAAGAAGTACCGAAAATTGTTATATTTAATAATGAGAAGAGCGGAGAATTAAGTCGTTCTGATGCTGTGTTATTACTATTTTTAAATCAAATTGGAGTAGATGTATTCCACTTTAATCCAACGGGGAGAAACGATATTGAACCGTATATTGAATCAGGAGCATTTGATTCACATTGGCTTGAAGAAGTTAATTTCGATCTTGAATTTCATGGTTCATCAGCCTATAAAAATTTATCACAAACAATAAAAGGACTATTTCGTCCATTTTTATAAGGAAAGGGAGAATACCATATGAATAACCCAGTCGTACTAGATTCGAAAACAGAATTGAATGAGCAAACCGCACAAGATGTTCGCTTGCAACTTAGACAAGATGCAGAAGTGCAACGTATTTATAACGCAGTAGATATTAAAGATCAATTAGAATTAATAGAACTCGGAAAAGAACCTTCTATGGAAATTTCACGTTTCGCTGATCAAATTTTACATACAATGTCTTTATCGAAAGTAGAAGACTCTGGTGAATTATTAAAACAGCTTGGTAAAATTATGGACAGATTTGATAGTAAAGACTTTGCGGAAGAGAAAAGTGGTTTCTTCTCACGTATGTTCAAAAAAGCAGATAAAATGATTGAACAAATCTTTAGTAAGTATCAGACGATGGGTCGCGAAATGGATAAAGTATACGTAGAAATTACGAAGTATCAAGATGAAATGAAAAAATCAATTGGTACGTTAGATGGTTTATATGAGCAAAACTTAAAGTATTATTTAGACTTAGAAAAATACGTAGTAGCAGGGGAAATGTTATTAGAGCGTTTAAATACAGAGTTAGTTCCGATGTACGAAGAGCGCATACGTAATAATGATCAGTTAGCGGGTATTGAATTAGAATCGCTTAAAAACTCTGTTGAAATTTTAGAACAGCGTATTGATGATTTAGAAAAAGCACGTATGGTTGCTCTATTAACAGCACCACAAATTCGTATGATTCAACGCGGTAACAATAAATTAATCGGTAAAATCAATACGGCATTTATTACAACGATTCCTATCTTTAAAAATGGTATCATTCAAGCGGTAAATGCGAAACGTCAAAAGCTTGTTGCGGACTCTATGGCTGAACTTGATCGCCGTACAAATGAATTACTTAAGAAAAATGCACAAAATATCGCAACTCAAAGTGTGGAAGTAGCGAGATTATCAGGTTCTTCTAGTATTAAGATGGAAACACTTGAGGAAACTTGGAACATTATTTCAAGAGGTATGCAAGAAACACAACAAATTGAAGAGCAAAATAAACGTGAGCGTGAAGAAAGCCGCAAGCGCATGGCTACATTAACAGAGAACATCAAAAAAGAATTACAAGGATAAAGAAAAGGCAATGAGGAACAGTCCTCATTGCCTTTTAGTTTCTCTTAACTAATTTAATGATTTCATTCACAACAAGCGGAATGATACTTAACAAGAGAACAAATCCCCAATCGCGTAATGTTAATGCATGCACACCAAATATATTGGCAAGAGGTGGGATGGAGATAATACAAACTTGCATAAGAACACCGATAAGAAGTGAGAAGACTAAATATTTATTTGTAAATATCCCAATTGAAAAAATTGATTTCGTTCTTGAACGTAAGTTAAATGAATGAACGAGCTGAGAAAAACTAAGAACGACAAATGCCATCGTTTGAGCGTGTAATAGCGCGTCTTCATCAATTTGCTCTGGGAAGAGAGGAAATAAATTTGTATCTCCTGTATAGAGCTTTGCCCCAACGATAAAGGCTGTTAAAGTAAGAAGTCCAATTACAACCCCATTGAAAATAAGAAAAGGAACGCTGCCGCTAAATAAGCTTTCTTTCGCATGTCGTGGTTTTTCCTTCATCACATCTGGATCTTCAGGATCAACACCGAGTGATAATGCAGGCAGTGTATCTGTAATTAAATTTACCCACAAAATGTGAATAGGGCGTAGTGGTGTTGCCCAGCCGAGTAAAATAGCTAAAAAGAGAGCTATAATTTCGCCGAAGTTACAAGAAAGTAGGAAGAGAATAGACTTTTTAATATTACGATAAATATTTCTTCCTTCTTCAACAGCTTTCACAATAGATGAGAAGTTATCATCTGTTAAAACTACATCTGCTGCGCCTTTTGCGACATCTGTTCCTGTAATTCCCATTGCTACTCCAACATCTGCTTGTTTTAAAGATGGAGCATCATTTACACCGTCACCAGTCATGGAAACGATATTTCCTTTAGCACGTAATGCTTTTATAATCTTCACTTTATGTTCTGGAGAGACCCTAGCGAATACATTTAAGTGATTAATTTTACTTGCTAGTTCTGTATCTGAAATGGTATCTAATTCAGTTCCAATCATAATTTCAGATATTTCTTCAGCAATGCCAAGTTCTTTGGCAATTGCAAAGGCGGTATCCTTATGATCACCCGTAATCATAACTGTGCGAATACCAGCCTTTTTACATTCTGTAATTGAATCTTTTACTTCTGTACGTGGTGGATCAATCATACCGACAAGACCGATAAAGATGAGATTTTCTTCGAGATGATTTATATCCATATCGTTTAAATCGTATCGTTTATATGCGAATGAGAGTACTCTTAAGGCTTCTTGCGACATTGACCCGGCAGCTTCTAATATTTGATTTTTATCAGAATCTTTTAGGACCTCAAGTTTATTATTTATAAAGATATGGGTACAGTGAGGTAAAAGTTTATCAATAGCACCTTTCGTCATGCTATAGTAGCCTTCATCGTACGTATGTACAGTTGACATCATTTTACGATCAGAATCGAAAGGCAATTCGTTAACACGTTCATGTTTATTTTCTAAATGATCTTTTTGAATGTTAAAAGAGCTTCCGGCAACAAGAAGGGCAATTTCTGTAGGATCCCCTGTTTGTGAGTCGGCACCGTAAGAGGCATCGTTGCATAAAACCATATTTTCTAATAATAGACGGTGTGCATCATTATTTACATTCAAATTTTTTAGTTGGTCGTATGTGCGATCACTATAAAAGTGAGTAACGGTCATTTTATTTTGAGTTAATGTACCTGTTTTATCTGAACAAATAATTGTGACAGAACCGAGAGCTTCAACAGCTGGTAGTTTACGAATGATAACGCTTTGTTTAATCATACGCTGAACACCAATTGCAAGAACGATGGAAACGATAGCTGGTAAGCCTTCTGGAATGGCTGCAACAGCTAAACTAATTGCGGTCATAAACATTTCTAACGTATCCCGGCCCTGTAAAAAACCGATGAGAAACATAGTAGTGCAAATAGCTACAGCGACAAATCCTAAATATTTTCCTACTTGTGCTAAGCTTTTTTGAAGTGGTGTCATATCATCGTCTGCTTCATGTAAAAGGGTAGCGATCTTGCCAATTTGTGAATGCATCCCAGTTTCAACAGCAACACCGATGCCACGTCCGTATGTTACTAACGTCGACATAAAGGCCATGTTTTTTTGATCACCTAATGGTACTTGCTCATCATTTTGCATGGAAGGGTGGTAGACTGCATCTTTATCGACAGGGACAGATTCACCAGTTAGAGCAGATTCTTCAATTTTTAAATTCGCAGTTTCGATAAGTCGTAAATCGCAGGGGATATACCGCCCAGCATCAAGCATGACGATATCACCTGGAACGACGTGCTCAGATGGAATCTCTTTTAGTTCACCATCTCGCTTTACGATAGCTTTAGGTGTTGCCATCTTTTTCAATGCTTCTAAAGCCTGTTCCGCTTTCGATTCTTGGATTACACCGATAACAGCATTTAAAACTACAACGAGCGCGATAATACTTGCATCGGCCCATTCACCTACAAAGGCGGAAATAAGGGACGCGATAATAAGGACATATACGAGGACATCATTAATTTGGGCGAAAATGCGCTGCCATAAAGTACGTTTTTGTTTGGTAGCTAATTCATTATAACCATATTGCTTTAAACGTTCATTTACGATTTTATCTGTTAAACCGTGTTGTTCATTTGTTTCTAGGTCGATTAATGTTTGATTTTTCGTCTTACTGTACCAATTGCTCATAAGTAAGCACCTCCAGTAAAAACAGTTAGCAATGGTAGTGTGGCAATTTTTTTAGAGTAGTATGTATGGAGAAAAAATCTAAGGTGAGGTTCTACTTTCATTGTACAGTAATTTAGAATGTGAGGAGGAAAAGAGAAGAGTTGTCATGAATTTGTTGAAATTAAAAGAGCCTCGAATACGTGAGGCTCTTTGTCATTTTTTAATTAATGTACCTAATTCCTCAGTAATAGCTTGCATTTCACTAATACTGAATGTTTCACGTTTCATAACGTGCTCATAAATGTCACGTAAGTCCTCGTACATTTCTTCGTTAAAACTAGCAGCTCTCATTGCTCCAGCATTAACCATGCGTAATTTTTCTTTAATAGCTTCTACCATATATTCAACGTTTGCTTCTGATTTTACGGATAAATCCACCGAAGTGTCCCCCTTTAAAATAACATAAGGTTATCTTAACATTTTTTTATCATTTTCGTTAATGAAACTTTTCAATCCTATTAAATTAGTAGGGATTTCCTTTATAATTAATAATTGGTTGTTTATACTATATAAGTATATGGTAAGAAATGCACCAAGAAGGGAAGAAACAAAAATATGGTCCGAGTATTGTTTGTTTGTCTTGGGAACATTTGTCGTTCTCCAATGGCAGAAGCAATTTTTCGGGATCTTGTCGTAAAAGAGGGACTCGAAGAGAAAATTGTCATTGATTCTGCAGGAACTGGAGATTGGCATATTGGTCATCCACCACATAAAGGAACACAAAAAATTTTAAAAGAAAATGAAGTCGCTTTTGAAGGAATTAAAGCAAGGAAAGTAGAAAAAGAAGACTTAACAAAGTTTGATTATATTATTGCCATGGACAACAAGAATATAGCAGATTTAAAAAGTTTTGGTAAAACTGGAGGCTATATTGGTAGGCTGTCCGATTTTGTTCCAGACGGTGGCTGGACAGACGTTCCTGACCCTTACTATACAGGGAACTTTCAAGAAGTGTATGACCTTGTAACAGAAGGGTGTGCAAAGCTATTAGCTTTCATTCGAAATGAACAAGGAATATGAGGAAACTTAGAAAGTAATACTTTCTAATATAAGAAATGAAAGGGTGAAGGAATATGGCAAAGAAAAATAATATTGCTCGAAACATTGCGATTGGTGTAGCTGCAGGTGTAGCTGTATCTATGTTAAAGAAAGAAAACCGTGAAAAAGTAAAAAATACGGCAGAAAAAGCAAAAACAAAGATGATTGAAATTGGTGAAAATGCGAAGATAAAAGAAAGAGTGCAAACTGTTACAGATAAAGGACGCGAACTTGCTGATTTAAATGTAGTGAAAGCGAAAGTAGCGGAAATCAAAAAATTGACACCGTCTGTTGTAGAGACGTTAAAAGAAACGAAAGAAATTTTTAGTAAGAAAAAAGTTGAGCGAGAAGAAAAGCCAGAAACGATTGAAATTCAAGCTGTATCTCCAAAGGTAGATGAGCTTAAAGCAGAAGAAGAGCCGGTAGTTGCTGAAGATGGCGGTATGAAAGAAGCACGTGAATTATTTATGAAAGACTCAAATGCAGAGGAAAAAAAAACTGAAGCGTACATTGAGTTAAAGCAAGATAAAGAAGAGAAGAAAAGCGTTTAAACATATATGAGAAAAATTTTAGAAAAAGTGAGAAGAAATCGTACGTTTTCGTTTGGGAAAGATTTATATGACCGGACGATGCGCGATGATGTAGCGGGCTTGGCAGCACAGCTCGCTTATTTCTTCTTGCTTGCGATTTTTCCTGGGCTTGTTTTCTTAATTACGCTTCTTGGCTTTATCGACCTTCAAACAGAAAGTGTGCTCAATTTATTAGAACCGTACGTACCGGAAGATGCAATGAACTTAATTGAAGTAAACGTAGATAAAGTTGTAAACGAACAAAATGGTGGTTTATTATCATTCGGTTTACTATCGATGTTATGGTTTGCTTCAAACGGGGTGAATGCGGTTATGAACGCTTTTAACCGTGCTTATGATGTAACAGAAACACGTTCTTTTATTAAAACAAGAGCGTTATCAATTGTGTTTACATTAGCTATTATTTTTATGATTGTGTTTGCACTAATTGTTCCAGTGTTCGGACAAGTGATTGGAGCAGCTGTGTTTAAAGCAATTGGTTTATCGGATAGTTTTTCTTACGTGTGGAGTATTACACGGTTAGTCGCGAGTTTCTTCGTGCTATTTGCCTTGTTTAGTTTTTTATATACGTTTGCACCAGATCGCAAGTTAAAAAGAAGAGAAGTTATTTCAGGAGCAGTATTTGCTACTGTAGGATGGATTGTGGTATCGTACTCATTTGCTTATTATGTAGATAAGTTTGCGAATTACGCTAATACATATGGTGGTCTCGGTGGTATCATTATTTTAATGTTATGGTTTTACTTAACTGGGTGGGTAATTTTACTTGGCGGTGAAATTAATGGCTTACTCCATCATTATAGAACGGGTGACAATAATTCCCGTAATGAAAAATGAGCTCTTGTTCCATAATAAAAGGGAACAGGGGGGATATTTCATGAGTAATAATAAAAAGAACCACAATAATAAAAGTAATAATAAACAAAAGAGCAGTTCGCATCCAAAGCATAAAACGAGCAGTAGTGCGAACGGTCACAATAGCTACCATTAAAAAAAACGGGTCCTTTATCAGGGACCCGTTACTTATTTCCTTTTAATAATCGTAAGCCATTCAAGATTACAAGAATGGTACTTCCTTCATGTCCAATAACACCGAATGGAAGAGCTAAAAACTGCAAGAAATTAGAACAAATCAGCATTGCAATGACAGCTAAAGAGAAGATAACGTTTTGCTTCACAATACGGTTCATTCGTTTTGATAAACGGATTGCTTGAGAGAGACGAGATAATTCGTTTTTCATAAGAACAACGTCTGCAGTCTCTAATGCTACGTCTGTTCCTTCACCCATTGCAACACCAATACTAGAAGTAGCGAGTGCAGGTGCATCGTTTATACCATCTCCAACCATGGCGACTATGCCGTACTTTTCTTTTAACTGCTTTATCGTTTCAACTTTTGTTTCCGGTAAACATGATGCGTAATATTCTTTTATATTACTTTCATTGGCAATTGCTTTTGCTGTTTCTTCATTATCACCAGTAATCATGATTGCTTCGACACCAATGCTTTGCAAATCACGAATAGCCGCTATCGTTTCTTGGCGAAGGGTATCTTTTAAAGCGATCAGTCCAAGAATACCATCCTCATCACTAATATAAACGACAGTTTTCCCCTCTTTTTCAAGTGAAGCAGAAATGCCATTATGAAATGTCTTTGTTTCTTCTCCAATAAAATCAGCTTTACCAATTTTATAAGATTTGTTTTCTAATATTCCTTTTAATCCAAAACCAGTTACATCTTCAACGTTTTCTGGTTTTTTTATCGTAATGTCGTAAGCATGTTTTGCATATTTAACAATCGCTTCTGCTAAAGGATGTGTAGAGTGACTTTCAATCGCTGCTGTAATAGAAAGTACTTCACTTTCTGCTATGCCTTCTCGAACATATACATCTGTTACAGTAGGTTTTCCTTGTGTTAATGTTCCTGTTTTATCAAAGGCAATCGCCTTTACTGAAGCTAGACGTTCTAAATGAATACCACCTTTAAAGAGAATACCGTTTCTCGCTCCGTTTGAAATTGCTGATAAAGTTGCCGGTGTAATGGCTGCAACTAGCGCACAAGGAGAAGCGACTACAAGTAAAATCATCGCGCGATAAAACGTTTCATTCCAACTCCAATCAAGTAAGAAATGAGGAACAAACATCATAGGCGCAACAACAAGTAGTACACCTTTTACGTATGTTCCTTCAAATTTTTCGATGAATAGTTGTGATGGGGATTTTTCGCTTTGTGCACTTTGAACGAGACGAATAATCTTTTGGAATAATGTTTGATCGCTCGGCTTCGTAATTTTAACTTCAATAGCAACACGTAAATTTACAGTGCCGGCAAATACTTCATCGCCGAATTTTTTCTCATTCGGAATGGGTTCTCCTGTAATAGCAGCTTCATCAATATTTGTTTCACCAGTATGAATTGTGCCATCAGCAGGAACACGCTCACCTGGCTTAATTAAAATAATATCGTTAATTTGTAATTGTTCAACTAGAACACGTTCCTCAATTCCGTTTGAAATACGTAATGCTTCTTCAGGTTGTAGATCAAGAAGCGCTGAAATTTCTTTTTGGCTTTTACTTAATGTATAAGATTCCATTGCTCCGCTTAATGCAAAGATGAAGATTAAAATAGCACCCTCTGCCCAGTAACCAATAACTGCGGCACCGATAGCTGCAAAAATCATGAGCATTTCAACATTTAGCTCTTTCTCTTCAATTGTGTCTTCAATACCTTCTTTCGCTTTTGCAAATCCTCCAATTACATAAGCAAGGATATATAAAGTAATACCTGCACTTATTGCATCATTTTTTGTGAATAACCAACCAGCTAAAATAAAAATACCAGATGCGATTGCAAATATAAGTTCATAATGTTTCTTTAATGTATCCCATAAAGAGGGATTAGAAATATCTTTTTGTGCTTGTAATGTTTTTACTTCTGCGTTCATTAATACTCGCTCCTTCCGAATTCTTATTGAGAAAAAGAATCAAAATCGAAACCCCTATAAAACGACGAAAGCTGCCATCCATAATGGATAGCAGCATTTCTGTTGAATCTGATTTTAATAGTTATTATGTTGTAATTATTCTATAGTATAGCATATGTTTTTCTTAGATGATATGTTTTTGTTTTAGTATAAAGTGAAACTTTAATTAGTGGTGGTTTTGTTCATCCCACGCTGATTAAAAGCCCTCGCCAATCGGGCTTTTACGGGCAGCAGGGCTCCCACCTAACTTCTTTGCCCCAGCCGAATTTGGAGGTGGGAGTTTTACTGCCCGGCGAATAGCGGGATAAACTGAAAACTTGTGTTTTCGCATTTCCTTTGGTATATATGAATATTGTTCATAAAAAGGTCGGAAAGGAAGACATCAAGTTGAAGACAGAGAAATTTTTTACCCATCCGATTGGCGTGTTTATTGCTGCAATAGTGGCAACATTTTTATGGGGAAGCGCATTTCCCTTTATTAAATTAAGCTATGCTGAACTTGGAATTCAGCCACAAGAAGTCGGGGAACAAATATTATTTGCTGGCTATCGCTTTTTCTTATCTGGTGTAATGCTCTTATTATTTTTTAAAGCGTTAGGAAAAGATATGAAGTTCAAAAAAGGAACAGGAAAGCAGTTAGTTCAAATTGGCTTGTTTCAAACTTTTCTTCAATATATATGTTTTTATATTGGAATGAGTTACAGCTCAGGAATTGAAGGAGCGATTATTTCAGGAACATCATCATTCTTTCAAATTTTACTCGCACACTTTTTATATAAAGATGATGCTCTAAATAGGCGAAAAGTAATTGGAGTAGCTATCGGTTTTTGCGGTGTGATTTTAGTGAATGTACCGAGTGATGGAAGTTTATCATTTCATTTTGGAATAGGTAGCTTATTACTTCTTGGGGCAGCCATGATGTATTCGTATGGAAACATATTAGCGAAAGAAGGTAGTAAAACATTAGATATTGGGTATATGACAGCATATCAGATGATTTTCGGATCAATTGGGTTGCTATGTATAGGTGCATCTCAAGTTGGAATGATGCCATTCATATTTAATCTACATGCAATACTTATGCTCATATATTTATCGTTCTTATCAGCAGCCGGATTCTGTATATGGAATACAATTATGAAGTATAACAAAGTAGGGAAAGTCTCGATGTATATGTTCTTTATACCAGTGTTTGGTGTGCTACTATCAAGTCTAATTTTAGGGGAAGCAATCCATTCCTTTGTACTATTTGGTTTAGCGTGTGTCGCAGCGGGAATTATTGTAGTAAATCGTAACCCGGTTAAAAAGAAAGTTGAGCAAGAAAAACAAGTAGCATAGAGAACAGAAAAACGATTAAAATGGAAGAACAGTATTGTTCTTCTTTTTTTACATAGAAAAAGGAGAACGTGATATATGTAACGAAAAAAGATAGAATAAAGCATTTATTGAGGAGAACATATTATGAATGTACTTTACATTGTGTTAGTCGGGCAAATTATTCTTTTTTTAATGGGAGCAATTTATGCAATAGGACAGACGAAGAGAACGAGAAATAATATGCCGTTACCTTTAGCAGTTCGTCTTATTCTTAGTTTTTCTTTAACAGGAAGTGCAATTTGGATATGGTTACAAGATCCATCGGCTGAGTACAGTACGTGGGTTGCACTCGGTATGACTTTATCAACTGTAGGGGATTTATTTATGGCAGGATTAATTCCAATTGGTCATCGATTAATTGGAGGAATGGTTACTTTCGCTCTTGCACATTGTTTCTATGTGAAAGCATTTTTACAAACAGGTATTTCATGGAATGGTTTTTGGATCGGTTTATTCGTATACGGACTCTTTCTAATTATAGGGTGGTTTTTCTTTATTCGAAATGAAAAACAAGACAAACTTTTTACAATAGGCGCTCTAATTTACGGTTTGTGGGTTGGAGGAATGGCATGTTTTGCATTCGCCTTATATTACGAGAATATAGGAATATGGTGGATACCAGCACTTGGTGGTTTACTGTTTGTGATTTCTGATTTTATTATCGGCGTGACAGATATCGGAGGGCGCAAACTGAAGTATGAACCGCTTTGGATTTGGTTTACATATGTCGCAGCGCAGATGTGTATTGTATATGTAGGATTATAAAAAGATACTCTCAAAAATAGTTGATAGACTATTTTGAGAGTATCTTTTTTATTGCTATGCTATTATATTTGTTTGTTTAATTTGTGCAGTATCTTATACTTTCTAAGCATAAATTTCATAGGAAAAGTCCTGTTTGATAGATGGAAAACATAGTATATAAAAATAGTGAATTTATAGGGATTATTATTTTTGTATTTGTAATATTCTAATGTTATAATTCAGAATTTTGTGGAAATTAACCAGTCGGAGTACTTATAATAAAAATAAAAAGATGATGAGATGGTGGAATGATGCAAAAGAAAAAATGTTTGCGTGAATTCTTTGAAATAATTGCAATTGCATGTTTATTAGTGTTTTTGGCAAAAATCTTTTTGTTTTTCCCTACGACTGTAAAAGGAGCATCGATGAGGCCGACGTTACAAGATGGAGATAAAGTAATTATTAATAAACTTGCAAAGAGATTTGAAAGTTATGAGAGAGAGGATATTATTGTCGTGAAGACAGATAATTTCTATGTAAAGAGAGTTATTGGATTACCAGGAGATGTAATTGAGATGAAGAATGATCAATTATATGTTAATCATCAAGTGAAAAATGAAGAGTATTTAAAGAATAATAAAAAACAGGCAGAAAAATTACTTATCAATTTAACTGAAGATTTTGGACCGATTACAATTCCTAAAAATAAAATTTTTGTGATGGGAGATAATCGTTTAGTTAGTAGGGATAGTAGGAACGGCTTAGGGCTCATTGATAGAACAGAAGTATTAGGAAAGTTCATGGCGATATATTATCCATTTGAACATGTGAAAATTGTAGATTAAAAATAAGAAAAACCAAGCGAATTAGTTGCTTGGTTTTTCTTATTTAAACAGTTGGTGTTTTATTTATTGTTTCTTGTGAAGCAATATGTTCATTATTTTGGTCGATATTTAACATGAATTTTCGTTGTAACAATTGCAATTTAAAGAGTGTTAAAGGATCATGATAAGTTTCTGGGTTTGTTCTTAGCTTTGTTAATGTTTGCTCATCTTCTTGTATTTCAAGTTGGGCCGCTTCTACGGTTTGTTTCAATATGCTAAGAGGGTCTTTAAAGAACATCATGATATCCCGTTCTAGCGCACCTTCAAATACTTCAAATTGAAGGAAGAATTGTTTTGAAATCATCTGAGCAACTTCTGTATAATCTTCTGTTTCAATATATTGTTTATATTTATTTGATAGCATAGATTGATTTTTTTGCATATTACCGAATAATTTCCCTGCACTCTTTAAGAAAAATTGTGTCGGTGTAAAGCGTAATAAAATATTGATGTTAGCTACTGTAATTCTATTCGTCATTCTTGCAACATCTCTATCCCAGTCATCTAGTAATTTGAAATCACAAGGAAGTTTAATACGCTCTTCCTCATAGAGCTTATTAAAGGTATCGCTCATTTCATCTAAATAAGCTTGAGCTTGAATGAATTCATTATGAGCAGTTTCAATCCATTCTTGAATAGACCCAGTAAATTTAGGAAGAAGCACTTGCTGTACATGTTTTTGAATTCTTTCATTCATTGCTACATTTAGTTCTTCATGGACCAGTTTGAAATCACTATCTTCTTGAACGAGGTCAGAGCAACTCTGCAACAATTCAGGAATTTGAGAATGTATATCCTGCGTAATCTCTTCTTTCGTTAAGAGATAAGATTCTGTAATAGAACGAATTTTATCTTTTTGAATGGCAGTAAGATTATTAATAAAACCATCAAGTTTTACTAAAATATGTTTATTCCAGCGAACGGATTTCACTAACGTATTTTCTAATTCCACACGCTCATTTACAAGGTATGCAATTGTTTTTTGGATAAACCATAATAATTTTTCAATGCGTTCTTTTTCCACGTTACGCTTAGTAAGGTTAGAAAGAATAGAGTCTGTTACGTTACCTAGCTGTTCACTACTCTCTTGTGAAGGAGAGTAAGGGAAAAAGTGTGCTTCTGGGAAATGCACGAGTATTTTCTTTTTAATGCTGTTCGTGATATTTTCACTAGTATTCGTATCAATTGTTTGTAAGACGAATTTAATTTGTAAATTTGGTACTTGCTCACGAATATATAATAATGTATCGAGCTCTTCATCATGTAATGGTGAAGCTGAATTTAGGACATAGATGAGACTATCTGCTGCCTGTAAGTATTCAAAGTGAGAGCTGTTTTTGTCAAGTTGTCCATGCACAGTAGGTGTGACAAGGAATGAAAACTTATTTTTTCGTAAAAATCTACTTGGTAATTTAACTTCAATACATTTTCTTTCTAGTTTTGACTGAGAAGGTACCGCTAGTATGTTATGAAGTTCGTCAAAGTTTGGTATATTTCGTATATCTAGTTCTGTAAGCTCAGTTATTTCAGTTTGACTATCATCTTTAAATGTAATTGAAGTTGTTATAGCCTCATTTAATATATTTTCTCCTAGTATAGAGTTAATAAAGGCTGATTTATCATAATCGCTAGCTCCTGCTACTAGAAGTTGTGTAACAGTTAAATCGTATAACTCACGAACAAGTAGTGTGAATTGATGACCTAAATCTACATCATTCTTCTCAGCCCATACAGCAATCGTTTCAAATAATGCTGATACGTCTGCCATATCAACATTTGCATGAGCTGATGCATTTGAAAGTAAGGCACCTGCGCTTTTTACGAGTAATGATTCTAGAGTTGTCGGTGAAACTTCATTCCATGCTAATACTGCTGCGGATACAAGTAAAGAATCTTCCGCTCTCATTAAACTAAACCAATTTGTTAATAAATCTGGTACAAGTCCTTGTAATTCGTGCATGAAATGTTGTCCAGTAATCAATTCGAAGTACGTTTCTTGATAGCGAGTAGAAATTTCATTCCAATCGTCATGAGCATCTACTTCAACATGTAAGAATAGGTGATTTATTGTTTGAATCCAAGGGAGATGGAATGATTCATTTTCATAGCTGTTCCAAAGTGAGATAACAAGCTCTTTAAATTGAACTTGATCAATTGTATATAAGGCTTTTAAAGATTCATAGAAATACTCAGGTTTAATTTTTTTAGTAAAGCCTCTGTTCACATAATTGATTAAAGTATCGAACCAGTGTAATGATTTTGTTCGAATTCCTTCTTGAACAGCGAGTTCAATAGCATTATTCCAATCTTCTTGTTTTTCATAGAACGATCGAGCGATTGCAGTAATATTTGGATAGTCTGGTTGAAATGCAACAGCCTCGCTAATCGTCTTAAATGCTAGTCCTAAACGATTTTGCTCTATATAAAGGGAAAGAAGTTGTAGGGAAACTTCCATTGTAAGAGTTGTATCTTCTGTTTGGATAGATGTATAAATTTCTTCTGCTTTTGGCAAGAAATCTAATTCGAAATAAGCATCTGCAATATTCTTCATAGCCCAGAGAGCAAGTTCATTATTTACTTTCTCCCATTTGAATATAGCGGCTTCAAAGTCGTTAGTTTGAAAATAAACTTCACCTTGTGCAAAGCGAATATTAGATATATTGGAGAATTCATTTTTTGATTCATTTATATATGCTTCACCGAGTACTTCCGCTACCGGAATGGAAGAGTCTTCTGTTAAAAATGTTTTATAGTAAATCTTTTGGATAAATTGTTTTTCAATGGTCATGTTCGTTCCCCCTGTATAATTTAGAAAAATGATGTTGTATGTAAAAGGGTGCATGTTACTCTAATAGGTAGAAGTTGCATTATATAGACCAAACTATGTTTTTGCTAGATATATCATTTTTCTTGAGAGTTAAACCGTTGCAAAAAGTAACTTCCCTTTATTGTAACAAAAAAATAAGCCTATGAATTTTTATTTTTTTATCTCGCTATTTATAGGCAGTAAGACTCCTACTCCAAAATTGAGCGAATGCAAGGAAGTTAAGTGGGAGACCTGCTGCCCGTAAAATCCCGATTGGTTCAGGCTAATAATCAGTGGGGATGGATAAAAAACCACCGATTAAATCTCTATTTAAGGAATGGAATAGAAGTAGAGTTCATTATAAAAACAATGTATAGTGAATATGTATACCATGTTTGTCTTAAAGATAGAATGGGCACAATATGGGATAACGATCGTGTATAGGATGTGTCTTCCGAATGGAACAACATATTGGCGAGTTAATCGCACATTATGGATATTTTGGAATTATTATAGCTTTAGCTGGCGGGATTGTTGGATTACCTATACCGGATGAGTTTTTATTGACTTTTATTGGATATAACATTTCAAAAGGAGTTATGTCAGGAACAGCTGCTTTTTTAAGTGGAATGGCAGGTGCAATGCTTGGCATTACATTAAGTTACATATTAGGTTTAAAACTTGGGCTCCCTGTTTTAAAAAAATATGGTCCGAAAGTTAGAATTAAGGAACATCATATTGAAAAAACACATATTTTATTTGAAAAATACGGTCCATTTCTTTTAATGATTGGCTACTTTATACCGGGAGTACGTCATTTAACAGCATATTTTGCTGGAGTTTCAAATTTAACATTGTGGCGATTTTGTTTGTATGCTTACGGTGGTGCACTAATTTGGATAAGTGTTTTTATTGGCTTAGGTTGGAAACTGGGAGAGAAGTGGCGCTTTGTTGAATATAGTTTACATCATTATGGAATATGGATTTTATTAGTTTCGGCAATTGTAATATTGATTGTGTGGATTTACATAAGGAAAAGAAAAAACCGCTAATAATAGCGGTTTTTTTAGCTGAAAGCAATAAATAATACACCAGCTGTAATAAAGACTACACCAATACCGGTCATAAAGTTTAACTTTTCACCTAATATAATCATCGCGAGAATAATGGAAAATACTACACTTAATTTATCGATAGGTGCTACTTGTGAAACTTTTCCTGTTTTTAACGCAAGAAAATAAAATAGCCATGACGAAGCACCAGCGATTCCACTTAATGTGATAAATAGCAGTGCTTTTTTATTTAGGAGGACATCACCGATATTTTGAAATTTACCTTGTATAATAATAACTCCTACCATAAATAATGCCATAATAATAGAGCGAACCGTTGTTGCGACGTTGGCATCGATTCCATCTAAGCCAATCTTTCCGAAAATAGATACGAGGGCAGCAGCAATTGCTGATAATAGTGCGAATAATAGCCATGAACTCATAGTGAAACTCCTCCAATCTTACATTATTATACATGAAAATCATTCTCATGTATAAAAACGAAATAAACCCCCGCCCTATATTTTTAATAAGGTGGGGGTTTATTATACTACTCTGCTATTTCTTCATATAAAAAGTACGTTACATTATAAATATGCTCTACTTCATCATCCGTCATAAATAATAATTCGTCACGTTCAATCCCTTTTTTCTTTTCAATAAACTCAATCATGTTTTTTCGTTCTTCTCTTTTCATCAATTTTAATTTCTCCCCTCAATCTGTTTTAATACAGTTTATTTAAGTTACTGCTATTATATAACAGAATCTTTAGAAAGTTCCACCTATTTTATTGTTTTTTTCAGAAGAACCTTTCGACAAAACAAGCCCACCTAAGGGGGGCTTGTTTTTATTTTATAGTCGTAAAAACTCGGGCTCGGTCGTACCAGCACTATCGATGTAATAAATTGTATCGGGATTGATTTTTATTAGTACGTAATTAGGGTCTTCCGCACCGAGTAACCAGCGTTTTAAGCTATTAGTCCAAAATTTGTTTTTTAATGTTTGATCTTCTTCGATGGAAGCTATACCTTCAACTTCAATGTAATCCTCATCTAATTTCTTTCCTTCACGTCCAAGTAGTACATGTACATTGGGGTTTTTTTCAATATCTGTTATCTTTTTTGAATTTCGATCTGTTGCAACATATAGTACAAAATCTTCGTGGAAAAACATCATAAAGGCGCTATGTGGCTTTTCGTTACGTACAGTAGATAATACACCAGTGCGTTGACCTTGAATAATAGTTGCGATTTTTTCTTTTAAGTGCATATTTTTAGCCTCTTTTCATAATTCATAATTTTTTCTGTCTGGACAAGATAATTTAAATATCTTTCATACTGTTTTCTTTAATCCGATTTTTTAAACGTAATTGTGATGAAATCGGACAAGTTAGGAGATGAATAATAATAATATCGAGGAGAAATACATACGATGGAAGGATGAAAAGCATGTTTAATAAAATATTTCTCATAGTAGCGCTTATAGGTGTACCACTTTCTGTAATCGGAAAAACACTTCATTGGCCACAAACTATTATGTTTGCTGTATACTGCATTACTATTATTGCATTAGCTGGTTTTATGGGGAGGGCGACAGAAAGTTTAGCAATTGTTTCTGGGCCTCGGATAGGTGGTTTATTAAATGCAACTTTCGGTAATGCCGTGGAACTTATCATTTCAATTTTTGCACTCCAGGCAGGATTAACAGAAGTTGTTTTAGCTTCCTTAACTGGTTCTGTACTTGGAAACTTATTACTGGTAGGAGGGTTATCCTTCTTTATAGGTGGCCTTAAGTATAAAAGACAAAGTTTCAATGTTTATGATGCAAGACATAATTCAGCTTTATTAATATTTGCTGTTGTCGTAGCCTTTGTTATTCCAGAGATTTTTTCAATGAAGATGGATGCTGGAAAGACGTATCAATTAAGTATTGGTGTTTCTATTATCATGATCATTATGTACCTTGCTGCATTGCTATTTAAGTTAGTTACGCACCGCGGTGTATATCAACATAAGAGCGATGAAGAAGTACATGAGGAGGAGCCTGAGTGGTCGAAAGGTAAAGCGCTACTCGTTTTAGCGATAGCAACAATTGCGGTAGCTTATGTTTCAGAGGCACTCGTACATACTTTTGAAACGGTTGCAAAGTCATTTGGCTGGTCAGAGTTATTTATAGGGGTTATCATCGTTGCGATTGTTGGTAATGCAGCAGAACATGCATCTGCGATTATTATGGCATATAAAAATAAAGTAAATATCGCAGTAGAAATTGCAGTAGGTTCTACATTACAAATCGCCATGTTTGTTGCTCCTGTGTTAGTACTTCTTTCGATGCTTTTTGCACAAAAGATGCCTCTAGTATTTACAATACCAGAACTTGTTTCTATGATTACAGCTGTTTTCTTAACTATCGCCATTTCAAATGATGGGGATACAAACTGGTTTGAAGGAGGCACTTTATTAGCTGCGTATGTCATTATGGGAATTGGTTTTTATTTATTATGAAAAATAGGGATAACAATGCTTCAGAGGGAAAACACTAAATACAGTAATTTATATACCTTTACGTAGGAAGGAGCCAGACAGGTGAAACGAGTATACAGCATATGTCTTTCAACCATGGTCTCGTTTATTTTATTATTTCCTAACAGTAGTTTTGCAAAGACAACGGTAGAAGTAAAAATGCCTTCATCTGTTTTAAATATTTCAAAGGATAATACATTTCCAAATGACGCACAAGATTTACCGCGTTTACAGCCAAGTAAGTTTGCGCAAGAACTATTGAAAACAGCAAATATTAAAATTGAAAACCCAGATTTAATTCGAATGTTTAATGAAACGACAATTTCGAATGCACCGCTTGCAGTAGGGTACCGAGCGAAAATTTATTTAGGACAATGGGCATTAAATTATGAGTCAATAGACACATCGATTAATTGGGAATATAAGCAAGTAAATCGAAATGTATATGATAATCGCGGAGGGGATCGCTTATACCCACTTCGCTATAAGCAAGAAACCCAAAAGACAATCGAAGGTGATTTAACAGCAGATATGAAAGATACTACAGATGTGAAAAAAATGATGCTTCTAAAAGCGCTTGAAAAAGTACAATTGCCACTTTCATTTAAAACAACCATTGGTTATGGTACCGGACATGAGCGTGTTTATAATATTAGTCCAAGTCAACTTGGATATTTATATGCGTATACACCAGCAGTAAATGAAAAAGGAAAAGTAACATTTGGAGAAGTCTACCTTGTGTTAAAAGGGAATCAAAAAAAGCTTGTCGTGAAAAATATTACATCTCAAGGAATCGGAGCCGCTATTCCAATTCATGATCATTTATTTTTTAAATTTGTTTCTTCATCGCATGCACAATGAAATAAAAAACGTCAGCCTATAAGCTGACGTTTTTTATTTATCCCGCTATTTGCGGGCAGTAAAACTCCCACCTCAAAATTCGGCTGGAGCAAAGAAGTTAGGTGGGAGGCCCTGCTGCCCGTAAACTCCCGATTGGTGTGGGCTAATAATCAGTGGGGGATGAACAAAACAACCACTGATTAAAGTTTCACTTTATAACATAATGTTTGATGTTTTTGATAAGAAATCTTCTTTTGGATAGTAGCTATTTTTTACAAGAACGTTTGGTCCAAGGCATTTCACGGCAGGACAATGGCAACTTAATGATTTTGCTGTTTTTGAGTCACACCATTTGTCGTAAGCTTCTTGTAGTGTATTTGTTTGTACATTACCTAGAAGCGGGACATCACCGAAGTCGGTCACGATAATATTTCCATCGAAAATATTTACGTTCAAACGAGAACGACCATCTGGATCATTGCGGACAGTTACATTTTTACTTTCATGTAATTTCTTTAGTGTAGCTAAATCGTGTTCATTATCACTACATGCATAGAAAGGTAATGTTCCGAATAACATCCACACATTTTCATCACGGATCTCTAATAAATGTTCAACTGCATTTCGAATTTCTTCTTTTGTTAAAATTTCAAGTGTGCTAGCGAAGTCACTCGGATACATCGGGTGAACTTCATGACGTTTACAGCCCATTTCTTCAACGATTTGACGGTGAATATGTTCAATATGTGGTAGAGTTCGTTTGTTTAACATAGTTTCGGCTGATACGAGTACACCTGCCTCTGATAGAGCTTTACTATTTGTAATCATTCTTTCAAATAATTTAGCGCGCTGTTCATAAGTAGGCTTACGCTCCATCATTGCAAATCCGCCTTCAACGAAGTCATCGATTGTTCCCCAGTTATGTGAAATGTGCAATACATCTAAGTAGGGAATAATTTGTTCGTAACGTGCTAAATCTATGGTTAAGTTTGAGTTAATTTGAGTGCGAACGCCTCGTTCATGGGCGTATTTTAAGAGTGGTGTTACATAGTTGTCGACGGATTTTTTTGAAAGCATAGGTTCTCCGCCTGTAATACTTAAAGAACGTAAATGAGGAATCTCATCTAATCGTTTTAATAAAAGCTCCATCGGAAGCGGGTTTGGATCTTTCGGCTGTAATGTGTAACCAACAGCGCAATGCTCGCAACGCATATTGCATAACGTCGTCGTTGTAAACTCAACGTTTGTTAATAGTAGTTTGCCGTACTCTTCAAGGTCCATATACGCTTCCCATGGATCGTAAGAAGGAGTAATCGGCTTCATTATTTGTGATATCGTCATATGAAATACTCCTTTGACTATTGAAATAACAATTTGTCCATTCTCTATAATAGAAGAATATGAGCTTTTTATAAAGTGAAACTTTTTTGTGAAAAAAGAGAGAGGGCTTACATTATAATGAATTACTGTGACGAAATTGATGAAATTACATGCCCATAGCAATCATTTTTGCGGTATAATAAAAGCAACTCGAATTAAAAGGAGAGTGCCTTCATGGGAAAAGCAATTCAAGGTAAAGATTCACAACTAGTATATTTGAAAGAACGTTTAAATATGTTCATTGAAGTAATTGATACGATTGAACCAGAAGAGGTAGAATTAGAAGATGTAGATCGTCTTCTTGCAATGTTAGATGAATTAGAACTGAAATGTGAGCAATTTAAAAAAGACGAATAATATATTAAAAAGGCTGCCACTACAAAATTGGCAGCCTTTTTCTGTACGGATAATAGAAGGAATATAGAAAAAAAGGTATAATCAAGTTGTGAAAAATTTCATTTAACCTTTAATGGCGTGAAATAAATAAACAGCTGAAGAGTATAACAATGGAATTTTCATTTCATAACGTTTTGGTAGCGTTCACAATTGAGGGGGAAGTAACAATGGAAAAGCTTCAAGAAAGCATGTATCAACTAATTGTTGAAACGTCAACGAACTTACCGAAAGATGTTCGTCGCGCAATTCAACAAGCGAAAGAACGAGAAAATGCAGGAACTCGTTCGGCGATGGCACTTGGCACAATTACGAATAACATTAAAATGGCAGATGATAATATCTCGCCAATTTGCCAAGATACAGGGATGCCAACGTTTAAAATTTATACACCAGTTGGTGTGAATCAATTAAAACTGAAGGAAGCTATCTATAGTGCGCTTGAGCGGGCGACAAAAGATGGTAAACTTCGTCCAAACTCTGTTGATTCTCTTTTTGGAGACAATAGCGGAAACAATTTAGGACCAGGTACACCTGTTATTAAGTTTGAACAATGGGAAAAAGATTACATTGATGCACGTTTAATTTTAAAGGGCGGCGGTTGTGAGAATAAAAATATTCAATATAGCCTGCCTTGTGAAATAGAAGGACTTGGACGAGCTGGGCGTGATTTAGAAGGAATTCGTAAATGCCTTCTTCATGCAGTATATCAAGCGCAAGGTCAAGGGTGTAGCGCAGGAGTAATCGGCGTCGGTATCGGGGGAGACCGCACATCAGGTTACGAATTAGCAAAAAATCAATTATTCCGTACATTAGATGATGTAAATCCAGTTCCAGAATTACACAAGCTTGAAGAGTATGTATTAGAGAATGCGAATAAGCTTGGCATTGGTACGATGGGATTTGGCGGAGAAACAACTTTATTAGGTTGCAAAATTGGAGTATATAATCGTTTGCCAGCGAGCTTCTACGTATCTGTTGCGTATAATTGTTGGGCATATCGTCGGCTTGGCGTAACAATTCATCCTGAAACAGGTGAAATTATGGATTGGTTATACCAAGAAGGTGAAGATACACTTCAACAAGACGCTGCGCAAGAACAAACAGAGCAGCGTGAAATCGTATTACAAGCTCCAATTACAGAAGAGCAAATTCGTGAACTTCGTGTTGGTGACGTTGTTACAATTAACGGCATGATGTATACAGGACGTGATGCGATTCATAAACATTTAATGGATAACGATTGTCCAGTAGATTTAAAGGGACAAATTATTTATCACTGTGGTCCAGTTGTAGTGAAAGATGAAAATGACAATTGGCAAATTAAAGCGGCAGGCCCAACGACAAGCATTCGTGAAGAGCCATATCAAGGCGATATTATGAAAAAGTTCGGTATTCGTGCTGTAATTGGTAAAGGCGGTATGGGTGCTAAAACATTAGCAGCTTTAGAAGAACACGGTGGTGTGTACTTAAATGCAATTGGTGGTGCAGCGCAATATTATGCTGAATGTATTAAAGAAGTGAAAGATGTTGATTTCTTACAATTCGGTATCCCAGAGGCAATGTGGCATTTACGTATCGATGGTTTTAAAGCAGTTGTAACGATGGATTCTCATGGTAAAAGTCTACATGCTGATGTTGATAAAACATCACTTGAAAAATTGGCGAGCTTTAAAGAACCTGTATTTAAGTAAAGAGAAGTGCATCTCGAATTATTCGAGGTGCATTTTTTTGGTATATATAGAAAAACATGTTCAGCATGAAAGAAAGCAGGGAAACAGAAACTACAGGTACGATTATATATGGAAAGGAGACTATTTATGAAATATAAATGGTTATATATAGGTCTCATTTTTTCAATTATGATGGCACTTGTTCCAGTTTCAGCATTTGCTTATACGAATACACCACATAACTGGGGAATCCCACGTCCTAAAAATGAAACGGTGCCAGATGCAGGGAAACTATATACAGAATTACTACAAAAAAATGGTGGGTTTTATTTAGGAGATACGAAGAAAAAAGATATTTATTTAACATTTGATAATGGATACGAAAATGGATATACAGGAAAGATTTTAGATGTACTGAAGGAGAAAAAAGTACCAGCAACTTTCTTTGTGACGGGACATTATATAAAAACACAAAAAGATTTATTATTAAGAATGAAAAATGAAGGACATATTATTGGTAATCATTCTTGGAGTCATCCAGATTTTACAACAGTAAATGATGCAAAACTTCGTGAAGAATTAACGAGCGTAACGGAAGAGATTAAAAAAGTTACTGGGCAAAAAGAAGTGAAATATGTACGCCCTCCGCGAGGCGTGTTTAGTGAAAGAACGCTAGCGCTTACGAAAGACATGGGATATTATAACGTGTTTTGGTCGCTTGCATTTCTTGATTGGAAAGTAGATCAGCAAAGAGGATGGCAATACGCTCATAATAATGTAATGACTATGATTCATCCAGGATCTGTTTTGTTACTTCATGCAATATCAAAAGATAATGCAGAAGCACTTGCGAAAATCATTGATGATTTGCGCGAGAAAGGGTATCATTTTAAAAGCCTAGATGATTTAGTAAAAAGCAATCAACCGTAAGCATGTATGCTTGCGGTTTTCTCATGCTATAATGATGTGTAAAAAGGATGGGGAAACGTATGTGGAGCGAACATGTTACGTTAGAATATCCGTACCATTTTGAGGAAGTACTAAAGCGTTTATCTTTCGACCCGTTAAACGTTATTCAATTAGACGAGAAAGTAATTTATGTCCCGCTTTTTATAGACGAAGAACAGATTGTTGTTCGTTTGCAAGGGATTGGTACTGTTCAAAATCCACAGTTTTGGATCTCTAGTCAGGCAGGAGATCAAGAGAAAGTAATGAAACGAATGAAATCCATTTTTCACTGGAATGAACCGTTTCAAAATATACAAAATCATTTTTTAAACACATCATTACGTCCACTATTTGAAACATATGCTTATACTCCAATTATTTTAGAATTTGATTATTTCGCTTGTCTTCTTCGCTGTATTATTCATCAACAAATAAATTTGAAATTTGCTACTGTGCTAACAGATCAATTTGTAAAACGATATGGGACAGAGAAGAACGGCGTTTTCTTTTTCCCAACACCAGAAAGAGTAGCAAACATTTCAATAGAAGAATTGAGAGAGCAGAAGTTTAGTCAGCGAAAAGCCGAATATATAGTAGGATTAGCAAAACATATTGTAGGCGGTAAATTAGATTTAGCAAGGATACAAAATGAAACAGAAGAAGAAGTATCGGCACAATTGTTACCAATAAGGGGTATTGGAGCATGGACAGTGCAAAACTTTTTAATGTTTGGGCTTGGTCGGAAAAATATGTTTCCAAAAGCAGACATTGGAATTCAGCGCGCAGTGCAAGGTGTATTTCAATTAGATAATAAGCCTGATGATGCATTTTTAGAAAAAGTGAAACAAGAGTGTGAACCATATTGCAGTTATGCAGCGTTATATTTATGGAAAAGTATAGAGTAGAGGTGTAATAATGATACAAAAGCAACAAGAGAGTAAGTTGGAAGTTGGTCAAACGTTTCCTGTGACAATTAAACGTCTTGGGATTAACGGAGAAGGCGTTGGTTATTTTAAGAGACAAGTTGTTTTCATTCCAGGGGCATTACCAGGAGAAGAAGTTGTTGCTGAAGCAACGAAAATTCAGCGTGGCTTCGCTGAAGCGAAAGTGAAAAAAGTTCGTAAATCCTCAACACATCGTGTGAAAGCACCATGTTCAGTATATGAGGAGTGTGGTGGCTGTCAATTGCAGCATTTAGATTATAAAGAACAATTAAATCAAAAGCGTGATATCGTTGTACAAGCATTTGAGAAGTACATGAATAACAGTCTGGAAGAGAAAATTCGTCCGACGCTTGGTATGGAAAATCCATGGCATTATCGTAATAAAAGTCAATTGCAAGTGGGGCGTAAAGACGAAAAGGTTATTACAGGGTTATATAAGCAAAACTCACATCAGTTAATTGATATTTCTCATTGCATGATTCAACATAAAGCAACGAATGAAGCGACAAAAGTTGTAAGACGTATATTAGAAAAATTAAATGTTTCTATTTACAATGAGAAAAAACAAAAAGGTTTAGTACGCACAATTGTGACACGTACTGCAGTTCAAACAGGGGAAGTGCAAGTCACACTTATTACAACAAAAGAAGAATTACCAAATAAAGATCAATTTATCGCAGAAGTGCAAAAACAAATGCCAAGTGTTAAATCAATTATGCAAAACGTAAACTGGCGTAAAACATCTGTTATTTTCGGTGATAAAACATTTAAATTAGCTGGAAAAGAAGTAATTCAAGAAACACTAGGTGATTTATCATTTGAATTATCAGCACGCGCATTCTTCCAATTAAATCCAGAACAAACAGTTGTTTTATACGATGAAGCGAAAAAAGCAGCTGCTTTAACAGGAAACGAGAAGATTGTGGATGCGTATTGTGGTGTTGGTACGATTGGACTTTGGCTTGCGAATGATGCAGCGGAAGTACGTGGTATGGATGTAATTCCAGAAGCGATTGAAGATGCAAAGAAAAATGCAAAACGCCACGGATTCACAAATGCAAAGTATGAAGCTGGTAAAGCGGAACAATGGTTACCAAAGTGGGTAAAAGAAGGCTGGCGTCCAGATGTCATTGTTGTCGACCCACCGCGTACAGGTTGTGATGATAAATTACTTGAAACGATTTTAAAAGTGAAACCGAAACAAGTTGTTTACGTGTCTTGTAACCCTTCCTCATTAGCACGTGATGTGGAAACATTAATGGAGAGCTATGAAGTGGAGTATGTACAACCAGTTGATATGTTCCCGCATACTGCGCATGTAGAAAATGTAGTGAAACTTGTTAGAAAGTAACATTCAATAAGGATATGTCCCTCACAAAGCAGGAGCTATGTGAGGGTATATTTTATTTAGCGAATGGAAGTAAGGAGAATATAATGAACAATTATAAATTGACGATTCAATATGATGGTGCGCGTTATAAAGGGTGGCAACGTCTTGGTAATAATGACAATACGATTCAGGGGAAAATCGAAAGTATAATATCTGAAATGGTCGGAAAAGAAATTGAAATTATCGGCTGTAGTAGAACGGATGCTGGTGTACACGCTTTGAATCAAGTAGCTAACTTTCAAAGTGATGAGAAGTTAGTAGAACATAAAGTGAAAAAGTATTTAAATCAATATTTACCAAATGATATTAGTATTACGAGTGTAGAAGAAGTACCAGATCGTTTCCATGCTCGTTACAATTCTAAAGCAAAAACATATCTTTATAAAATTTGGAATGAAGAGCATACGAACCCATTTATGCGTAAATACAGCATGCACGTGAATAAACAATTAAATGTGAAAAGCATGAAAGAAGCTGCGAAACATTTAGTTGGTTCACATGACTTCACTGCCTTTTCAAATGCAAAGTCTAAGAAAAAATCTATGGTTCGAGAAGTGTATACACTTGATGTTTCCGAAGAATCAGGATTTGTACAAATTAGAGTAAGTGGTAACGGATTCCTTCATAACATGGTGCGGAAAATTGTTGGAGCATTAATTGAAGTTGGATTAGGGCAATTAGAGGCGGACGCAATTCCAAACATTTTAGAGGAAAAACAACGTAATCAAATTAATTGTCTTGCTGAGGCGAGTGGATTGTATTTGGAGAATGTTGAATTTTAATAATAAGTAAAAAAATCGAGCTGATAAGGCTCGATTTTTTTGCACTCTGAAATTAAGAAGATTTCTCTTTCTTCATACGTAGCTTCAAATTCCAAAAAGCAGCAAGCATAATAGCTGCAAAGGAGCCGCTAATTGTGCCTAAGAGCTTTGCATGAGGAAAGCTGCTCATATCAATGAATAGCATTATACATAGAATGGTAGGGAAAAGACCTAAGTAGTGTAATAACTTCAACTTCTTATCATTACTCATATACATTGCCCCTTTCTAGCATATTATACGTTTATTATAACATATTTTACCAGTTTCTTTACACTTGGAGAAAGATTCATTTCATATGTGTAAGTGCAATTTTTTAATTCGATATTGTAAGTTTTGTCTACTCAATCCTAAAAATTTTGCGGCTTGTGAGATATTACCTTTATTTTCTTTAAGAATTTGATGGATATATTTCTTTTCCATTTCTTCGATTATACGTTTTAAAGTTTGTGGCGTATCAGTATTGTGACTAGTTAGCGGAGTCTGCATATTCAGTTCCTTTTTTGCTAGTTCGCGAAAGTGCGTTGGCATATGGAACGCTGTAATGATATCTTTATCTTCTATTAAGTTCATGGAGCCTTCAATTATATGTTCTAGTTCTCTCACATTACCAGGCCAATCGTATTTATAGAAGAAGTTATTTACGTTTAAATCTACATCTTTTACGCTAAGATCAAATTGGATATTGTATTTTTCAATAAAGTGTTGAACAAGATATGCAATATCTTCTTTTCGTTCCCGTAAAGGTGGAAGACATAAAGTAACAACGCTTAATCGGTAATATAAGTCTTGTCTTAATCGATTGTGTGCTATGGCTTCAAGAGGATCTTCATTAATAGTTGCTATAATACGAACATCAATTTCTTTTTCTTGTGTGCCTCCGATTCTTCGTATTGTTTTTTCTTGTATAGCACGCAATAATTTAGCTTGAAGTGCTGGGCTTAATGAGTTGATTTCATCTAATAACAAAGTTCCCCCATTTGCCTCTTCAAATAAACCAGGTTTATCTATTGCTCCTGTAAAAGCACCTCGATTTGTACCAAATAGTAAACTTTCCATTAAGGTTTCTGGTATAGCGGCACAGTTTTGCGAAATAAATGGTTTTGTTGAACGCTGGCTTTCATTATGGATGCTTTGCGCAAATAGCTCTTTACCGGTCCCTGTTTCCCCGATTATAAGTATGGAGGATGGCGTACGTATTACTCTCTTTGCTTCTGTAATGACCGATTGAATAGCTCTAGAATCACCAATTATGTGATCAAAGGTAAACTTAGTATTTTGTTTTCGAGAAAGGTTCGTTTTCATTGTTTGCTTTAAATGACTAATCTCTTTTGAAATTTCAATAGCGCCTTTAATTTTTCCATTTTCTATTATAGGAAAAGTATCGTTAATCGTCGTAATCTCTTGTCCTTTATTGTTAAAATACGTTTGTTTTATATTTTTGTTTGTTTTTCCAAGTTTTAAAGCCTCTATAAGAGTACTATTTTTATTTTCTTCAAATGCAAATACTTCTAAAGGATTTTTATCTAGCACATCTAAGCGATCCATTGATTCAATTTCCATCATTTTACGGTTATAGATAATCGTTTTACTTTCCTCATTAATAATATGGATCCCAATATCTAGTTCATTGAGTAAAGTTTCGTATAGCACATTCATTTCAATAATCTTTTTAAAATTGATTTCTTCTGTATGCATGTATTATCTTCTCCTCGTTATACCCTATGAAGACTGACTTTTTATAATTTTATTAAAATTCTTATAAAATCGCAAAATTTTTTTGCTATTTTCTCTTAAAAATTTTCAAATGATAGAAAAATTTTGCGGTTATGCAGATTTTTTTCGTAAGAAATACTAATTTTACATAGGTATTGAGGTTGGTACGTATTTTGCATGAATAGTAGTTAAGATCTCTAAATTTAAAGAGTAGGGGGATTATGAATCTTTATAGTGTATGCAACGTTTCAGTTTCAATTAATAAGAGGGAGGAATTTATAAAGTGAAGACGGTTATAGAAGGCGTGTATAGTCCTTGTTACGGGAAAGTAGAGAAATTATTTGTTACTGAAAGTTCTTACGTATATGAGTGGGAAAAATTAGCGTTAATTGAAACAATAGATAAGCAGCAGGTGGAAATTAAAGTGGGAATCAGTGGTTATATCGAATCATTAGAAGTGGTAGAAGGACAAGCTATCGCTGATCAAAAACTATTAATAACAGTGAGGGATGACCTTTTAATAACAGGTAGTGATTAATAGTAGTAATATGTATTTTGCTCTTTTAAATAATTATTTTTACTATGAAGAATTTTAAAAACGCTTACATTAAATGGGTTTGCAAAGTGAAAAGGGGGGATTTATATGATGGATCAAAACCAGGGATTAAAAAGAGAATTGAAAAGTCGGCACATATTTATGATTGCACTCGGAGGGGTTATTGGTACTGGGCTTTTTTTAGGATCCAGTTATACAATTCATGAAGCTGGACCTGGAGGAGCGATTGTAGCGTATCTTGTCGGTGGATTTGTTATGTATTTAACGATGCTCTGTCTTGGAGAGTTAGCGGTTGCGATGCCTGATGCAGGATCGTATCAAACATATGCTACAAAACATATTTCACCTGCAGCGGGTTATGTAGTGGGATGGATGTCGTGGCTAAACTGGACGGCTACGATAGGCATTGAATTAATTGCAGTTAGTATATTAATGAAACGTTGGTTTCCAGATGTATCATCATGGATTTGGTGCGTAGTGTTTGCCGTATTGCTCTTTGTTATTAATGCGTTATCTTCAAGAAGTTTTGCGGAGGTTGAATTCTGGTTTGCAAGTATTAAAGTAATTACAATTATTGCATTTATCATTTTGGGCGGGGCAGCAATGTTTGGTTTTCTAGATATGAAAGGAAATGAACCAGCGCCGATGTTTTCTAGCTTTACTGATTATGGTGGATTGTTCCCAAATGGATTATCAGCCATTTTAATTACGATGATTGCAGTTAATTTTTCCTTCCAAGGAACAGAACTAGTTGGTATTGCAGCTGGTGAGAGTGAAAATCCAGAGAAAACTATCCCGAAGGCAATTAATAATACAGTTTGGCGCATACTTATTTTCTTTGTACTATCTATTTTTATTCTTGCGGGACTATTTCCTTGGCAGCAAGCAGGAGTGATAGAAAGTCCATTTGTAGTTGTATTTGATAAAATTGGTATTCCTTATGCGGCTGATATTATAAATTTCGTTATTATTACAGCTGTACTATCAGTTGCGAATTCAGGATTATATGCAACTTCCCGTATGCTATGGTCTATGTCTAATCAAGGAATGATTAGCCCGATTTTTGGTAAGTTATCTAAAAACGGTGTTCCTATTTATGCATTGATTGTAAGTACGTTTGTAGGGTGTCTCTCATTACTATCAGGTATTTATGCGGAAGATACAGTTTATTTATGGCTTCTTTCTATTGCTGGGTTTGGAGCGATATTAGTTTGGGCATCTATTGCTTTATCTAACCTATTAGCTAGAAGGACATACGTGAAGCAAGGGGGAGATATTAAGGATTTGAAATTTAAAACACCACTGTATCCATTTGTTCCAATTCTTGCTTTAGTATTAAATTTAACAGTAATTGTAGCTATGGCTTTTATTCCAGAACAAAGAATGGCATTATATTGTGGTATTCCATTTATGATCGTTTGTTTACTGTTTTACCGTGCTACAAGAAGTAAGAAAAGTAAAATAGAACATATCGAAAAGATGAATACAACAGAATTAGAAAGTTTATAGTTGAAATTGAATTTATAATAACAAGGAATTTAGAGACTGTAGAATTGTAAACAGTCTCTTTTTTTGTAAAAATAAAGCTGGAAACATACTATGTATGCAAAGGGGAATTAGCAATGAATCAAGAAGTTTCACAGCTATTAGAACAGATTGATTTACGAAAAGACGAGCTACTAGAACTTACAAAAGCTTTAATTCGCTTTGAAACACCAGCACCACCAGCAAGAAATACAAATGAGGCGCAAGAATTTGTTGCAGAGTTTCTAAAAAAACGAAATTTTAGTATTGATAAGTGGGATGTATATCCGAATGATCCGAATGTTGTTGGAGTGAAAAAAGGGACAGCAAGTGAGTCACATAAAAGTCTCATTATTAATGGACATATAGATGTTGCAGAAGTATCAAAGGACGAACCGTGGGAAACAAATCCGTTTGAGCCGTTTATAAAAGATGGTTGGTTAGTTGGGAGAGGTGCGGCAGATATGAAAGGTGGACTAGCTGGAGCCTTGTTTGCTATTCAACTTTTAGAAGAAGCGGGGATTGAATTACCTGGGGATTTAATTTTTCAATCGGTAATTGGCGAAGAAGTAGGAGAAGCAGGGACACTTCAATGCTGTAAACGTGGTTACGATGCTGATTTTGCAGTAGTAGTTGATACAAGTAATTTACATATGCAAGGGCAGGGCGGCGTAATTACTGGATGGATTACAGTGAAAAGCCCACAAACGTTTCATGATGCAACACGTAGACAAATGATCCATGCTGGAGGACGTCTATTTGGAGCGAGTGCGATTGAGAAAATGATGAAGATTGTCCAAAGCTTACAAGAATTAGAGCGTCATTGGGCAGTCATGAAAACATATGAAGGCTATCCATCTGGAACAACAACAATTAATCCAGCTGTTATTGAAGGAGGACGTCATGCGGCATTTATTGCGGATGAGTGCCGATTGTGGATAACCGTACATTTTTATCCAAATGAAACGCATGAACAAATAATAGAAGAAATAGAAGAGTATTTAGGAAAAGTGGCAGCAGCAGATCCATGGTTAAGAGAGAACCCACCACAATTTAAGTGGGGCGGAGAATCAATGATTGTGGATCGTGGCGAAATTTTTCCTTCTTTAGAAGTAGATAGCGAACATGTTGCTGTCAAAACGCTAAGTTCAGTACATGAATCTATTTTATCTAAAAATGCAATTTTAGATATGTCAGCAACGGTAACTGATGGCGGATGGTTTAGTGAGTTTAACATTCCAGCTGTTATTTACGGACCAGGTACATTAGAAGAAGCTCATTCAATAAATGAGAAAGTTGAAGTTGAGCAGTTAATTGAATTTACAAAAGTAATAACAGCGTTCATATATGAATGGTGTCATACAAAAAATAGATTAGTATATTGAAATTGTACAGGTATGTACTTGTACGCTTTTTTAGTGAACTATTTCAGAGTTGAACATAAACAACTGAAATAGTTATTTATTTTTCTATGTTTTTCGTTTTATTTCAATTAATTTCTCTTTAGCTAATTCAACGGCAATCGCATCATCTAAATAGCCGATTGGAAAAAGATAATCGGGGATAATGTCTGTTGATAAAATGAAATATAGTAAGGCACCCCCAATAATTGCACGCTCTTCGGTTGAAATGGTTTCTGTACAAAATTGTTGGTACATATTTGTTAATTGCTCAATGAAAGGACCAGCACTATCAATTTGTTCTATTTTACTTTTGAAACTCTCGTGAATACGTTTTTCGCCTTCAGTAGTTTGAGCATAGCGCTCGTAATTTTCAAGTTCTTGTTTTACACGAGTTGTTGTGTATTCGAAGTCGAATAGGTTAGAGGATTGTAATGTTTGTTGAATTGTATCGAGAGATGTGTACATATCTGCTTTTTCCTTATTTATGTGTGGAGAGTTAGGGTACATTTCATCAAGTAATAATTGCGGTGGAACTTGTAGACAGTTTGCGAATTTTTGTAAATGGTTTTGCTTCGGTTGTTGTTTGCCATTAATTATTCTTGAAATTGTTGCAGGATCAATATTTGTAAGTGTTCCTAGTTGGCGCATAGATAGAGCGCGCTCCTTTAACAGTTTCTTTATTAATTTACCGAGCCGCTCATTTGGATTTTCATTGGGCATAATGTAGGCACTCCTTTTCTATTGTCTATCGTTGAAAAAATGTTGAGCATTTATTACAAGTATATGAAACAGACAGGCACAGTTGCTCAACATTTTCATAATATGCAACGAAAAGTGAGAAAAGGGGTGACTGTACGATGAGTACGGCAGGTTTATTTTCAATTTTTTTAATCGGGATTGCGTCTAATTTAGATAATGCAGGTGTTGGGATTGCATATGGCATTCGTAAAATTCGAATTTCGTGTCTTAACAATTTTATCATCGCATTTTTTGGATTTTTATTTACTTTACTAGCTGGATTTTTTGGGAATTGGATCGCATTATTTATTTCAGAGTTCACAGCAAACATTATTGGAGCAATCGTTTTAGGAATAATCGGGGTGTTTATTTTATGTCAGCCTTTCTTGAGTCAAAAAGATACCGTAGAATCTAAAGATAGTAGTGTACTTATGGGGGTTTTACGTGATCCAGAAAAAGCAGATTTTGATGGTTCTAAAACAATTAGTTTTTCTGAAGCAATTGTTTTAGGAGTTGCATTGTCCATAAACAATATTGCAGGTGGATTTGATGCTGGAGTAACAAATTTAAATCTTTGGCTTACGGCATGTATTTCTGGAGTTTTTAGTTTTATTTGTATTAGTGGTTTTACGTATGTTGGTAAAAGATTTTTAGCTGAATACTTAGGGAAATGGGCAACTATAATTGCAGGTGTGTTATTAATTCTTATTGGAATTGATCAATTGTTGTAAGAAGGATAGGGAAAACAGTATTCGAGTATTTCCTTGGAAATACACTAAAAAATTGCATATATCGACGTGAAATCTTTTCACGGTAATGAAAGATTGTAAGTATTATACAAATCTTTGGTGTAAAAAGGTTTAAAAAAGTAAAAGCACCTGTATAGGTGCTTTTTAGCGTATATCTTCAATTAGTTGTGCACATTCTTCATCATGCATACTGTACTCACTTAAAACTTGAATACAAAGCCATTTCAGTTCTTCAATACTATGCTCAAGTTCTTCGGGAAGTACATGGTAAATGTCTTCAAGTCCCATTCCGAAATGAATAAGTTCTAATACTTGATCATCGATGTTCCGATCCATTAATAGTTCAAGCACTTCTAAATTGAATATGTATCGGTGAGATTCATCGAGTGAAACAACTTTTAGTTTCAAACTTTCTACAATACTCAATATAAAAAGAAGAATTGTTTTTTCGAGAACAGGTTGTTTCTCCATTTGAAATATGAGTTTCATCTTTTACACCTCCACATACAGCGCTAGGTTGTACTATATTATTCAGGAGGGGGGAGCAAATATGCATAATAAAGAGAACTTTTATTACTGTTTTTTTGAATTGTGTTGATGCCTAGTAGAACGGATTTTTTGTGAAATAAAAAATCCTGCCAATATAGCAGGATAACTTCTAAATTAAAACATACTCCAACCTTCTTGGGCAGAAAGTAATTCAAGAATTTTAAAACCAGCGATACTATTTCCGTTTGCATCTAAAGCTGGTCCGAAAATACCGATTCCCATTTCGCCTTTTACGCAGCCGAAAATGCCGCCCGCTACACCACTTTTTGCAGGGATTCCAACACGAATTGCAAATTCACCAGATTCATTATACATCCCGCAAGTAACCATAAATGTTTTACAAATTTTCGTAATATGTTTAGGGATGATCTGTTTCTTTTTATAAGGATCATATCCATCCATTGCAAAGATTAAACCAATACGTGCTAGGTCGATACAGTTAACCTCAATTGCACATTGACGCGTATATAAATCCATAAGTTCTTCAATATCGTTATCGATGATGCCATTTTGTTTCATATAGTAACAAAGTGAACGGTTTAAGTAAGCTGTTTCTAATTCAGAAGTGGCAACTTTAGAAGAATAACTAATAGTAGGATTGTCTGTTATATCACGCACAAATTGAAGAATGCGTTCCATCTTCACCTCGTTATCATTACCAGCTAGCATACTTGTAATAGCTAATGCACCCGCATTAATCATTGGATTAAGAGGCTTGGAAGAACTTGTTGTTTCAAGCTTAATAATAGAATTAAATGGGTCACCAGTTGGTTCCATTCCAACTTTAGAAAATACATATTCTTCACCACGGTCTAAAAGGGCAAGAGCAAGTGTAATTACTTTAGAAATACTTTGAAGAGTAAATAGTGTTTGTGAGTTACCAGCATGGATATATTCTGTTTCTTTATGGAAAATGGCAATCCCTAGATCATTTGGATTTGCATTTCCTAGTTCGGGGATATAAGTAGCAAGTTTTCCTTTTTTCGTATATGGTTTTACTTGTTCTAACAACTGCTGTAAGTTGTTTGTTTCAATGCACTGCATAGTACCAACGCTCCTATTTCGAATTAACTAAGTTTACTTTTCCCGATATGCTCGGAAATAAATAATAACATGAAAAAGTGGAATGATAAAACGAAAGTTATTTGTGCTATAATAAGTTTTTTTTGTCTGTATATTGTGTAGCTAGCAAGGAGAAATTTCCTTTTATATAACAGTTTGGAAATAGGAAATTTATCCATAAAAAGTTCGAAAATAAAAACTACACATCTATACAACTATATGTTATTATGGTTATGTAAATAGAAAGCGTTTTCTAAAGCGTACTTATAATGATAACGATTTCATAAATTTGATAGGGGGAATTAAAATGTTGCAGTTTTTACAACGTATTGGTAAAGCGTTAATGCTTCCAATCGCCGTACTACCAGCAGCAGGATTATTGCTTCGTTTAGGGCAACCAGATGTATTTGATATTCCTGTTATGGCACAGGCCGGCGCAGCGGTTTTTGATAATTTAGCACTTATTTTTGCAATTGGTATTGCAATTGGTCTTTCAGTTGATGGTAGTGGTGCAGCAGGTCTTGCAGGTGCAATTGGTTATCTAGTTATGAAAAATAGTATTGATGCACTTAGTAAAGGATATTCTACTGCAGAATTACAAGATAAATTAGGTAAAGTTCAAGATTTAATAGGTAATAGCGCAAATGTAGATCCATCTAAGCTTGCAGATACAATGACACAAGTATCTAAGGCAGCCGAATTATCGACTAAAGTGGATATGAAAGTTTTAGGTGGTATTATTGTCGGTGTTATAGCAGGATTACTTTATAATAAATTCCATAAAATTAAACTTCCAGAATGGTTAGGTTTCTTTGCTGGAAAACGTTTCGTTCCGATTGTTACATCGGTTGTGATGCTAATATTAGGAATTCTATTCGCGCAAATTTGGCCAGCAATTCAAAATGGTATCGATGCATTAGCTCATGGAATTGTTAATTTAGGTGCAGTTGGTTCAGGTCTATTTGGTTTATTAAACCGTCTATTAATCCCAATTGGTTTACACCATGTAATGAACACATACTTCTGGTTCGTATTTGGTGACTTTACAAATGCAGCAGGTAATGTTGTAAATGGTGATATCGCTCGCTTCCTTGCAGGGGATAAAACAGCGGGTATGTTTATGACTGGTTTCTTCCCAGTTATGATGTTCGGTTTACCAGCAGCATGTTTCGCAATGATTGCAGCTGCTAAACCAGAAAAACGTAAAATGGTTACAGGTATGTTAGGTGGTCTAGCATTAACTTCATTCTTAACTGGTATTACAGAACCGATTGAATTCTCATTTATGTTCTTATCACCAGTATTATATGGTATTCATGCCGTGTTAACAGGTATTTCTTTATTTGTAACAACATCGCTTGGCATTCACGATGGTTTCACATTTAGTGCCGGTGCAATTGATTACTTCTTAAACTTTGGTATTGCAACAAAACCAGTATTGCTAGCGGGAATAGGTTTAATTTATGCAGTAATTTACTTTGTAGTATTCTACTTCTTAATTAAGAAGTTTGACTTGAAAACTCCAGGTCGTGAAGATGATGATGATGAGTTAGTTGAAGATAGTGAGGCACCAGTTGCAGGTTCAATTGGTGAAACTTACGTAGCGGCTTTAGGCGGAAAAGACAACTTAACAGTTATTGATAACTGTGCAACACGTCTACGCTTACAAGTGAAAGATGCTAGTCAAGTAAACGAAGCGGCATTAAAACGCGCAGGTGCAAAAGGCGTTATGAAATTAAGTAACACAAGTGTACAAGTTATCGTAGGTACAAATGTTGAATCTGTTGCCGATGATATGAAAAAACACGTGTAAATAGTTAGATAAGAGGATATCCAAAAAGATTGATAACAACAGTCTTTTACAGGATATCCTCTTTTTTTGTTAATTTTTTAAAGGGAATCTTACTTTTATAAATTTTCTTTTTCTTTTTTGAACATATAGGTTGGTAATATGTTCGGTGCGTGATACAGTAGTGATGACATAAAATGGAGTGTCCATAATCTGCGGAAATGATTTGAAATAAGTCTTGTGTAGATGAATTAAATTATCGGTAAATAAGGGGAAAAAGGTAATCATGGATCAGGAAAAAAATACTGTTAATGGGAAAGCAAATCGGTCGATTGTATACATAAAAAGAACAATCATTCTAGCCCTACTACTGTCACTTGTATATTTCATGTATACAAAAATTGTTGCGCATAATAAAAAAGAGGAAACTTTAAAAGCAGCAGCAGAAATGAAGAAGCAAGAAGAGCTGAAAAAGAAAGAAGAAGAAAAAAAGAAGCAAGAAGCACAAAAACAAAAAGAGCAGGAAGAACAAGTGAAACAAGCGCAAGCTATAGAGAAACCTGCTGAAGGACCGCCTCAAGAAATTAATGAAAACGCTCAATTGGATCAATATTTACAAAACGCAGGATTTAGTGGAACAGCTGTTATTGTGAAGAACGGAAAAGTTCTTTTGAATAAAGGATACGGTATGGCGAACAAAGAGAAGCAAGTAGCGAATAATTCAGAAACGACCTTTTATATTGGTTCTATTTCAAAAGCATTTGTGGCGACTGCTATTATGCAACTCAAAGATCAAAATAAGTTACAAGTAGAGGATACAGTTGCAAAGTATATTCCAGACTTTCCTCAAGGTAATAGCATTCAGTTAAAACATCTATTAACACATACATCAGGCATTCCGGAATATGAGCAGGGAAAAGAGGATATTTCTCGTGAAGAACTGATAAAGCGGATAGGAAATCAAAAGCGTATCGGGATTCCAGGAGAGAAATGGAAGTATTCCGATTCGAACTACTCTATACTTGCTTACATTGCTGAGAAGGTAAGTGGACAGTCGCTCGAAGAATATATAAAACAACATATTTTTGCGACTGCGGGTATGAAACAATCTGGTTTCGGTACAGCGTTGGAACAAACAAGATTCCCATCAACGGGTTATAAAATAGTGAATAACAATATGACAACACCTAATATTCCGAGCATGTCACAACTATATGGTTGTGGTGATATATATACGAGCGCGCATGATTTATATTTATTTAATGAAGCACTCTTTTCTGGAAAATTAATTTCAAAAGAGAGTTATAATCAAATGTTTACAGCCGTGAAAAAGGATTATGGATTTGGCTGGTATGTAGATCCAGGAAGCTATTCAAATCACGGTGTAATGCCAGGTTGGAATTGCTTAAATGGTTTTAGTAAAAATGGTAGTGTATATGTGGTTTTATTATCTAACATTCAAAATAACATTAAATCATTTGGTAAAGTGAATAACGACATTTATACGATGTTGCGGAATATTGAAGTGTAAGAGGCTATCCTTTTGGATAGTCTTTTTTCATGCTCAGGAAATATATCTACAATTATTACTTAATGTAATACAAAAATAATGAATATGTTCTATAAAATGTATGTCTTACCTATCACAAAAAAAGCCGTTTTGTATACATTAAGATGTATGGATGTAAATTTTTATACTTTAAAAATAATAGGAGGAGAAGCATATGTGTCTGTTCAGAAAATATTGGCATAAATTATCCAGACTGTTTAATAGACAATTAGGCTATTTTTTAGATGACAAGTTACTGCCTGCTGTGGAACGACTTTTATTTTCACAAAACTTTGCGAGATTTATTCAAAGAAATTCTAAGCAAGCTACGGAAGAGTTTATAGAATCAAGTCAATTTCAATCTATTATTTGTAACATTTTAAAAGAATGCAATACATCACCTTTTAAGGAAATTGCAAAGCAATATTTAGGTAAAAACGTAGAAATTACTGTGACAGTTGGACAGTTAACAGGTGTTATTGTAGCAGTTGGTGACGATTTCTTAACGCTGCAAGAAGGAATAGGAACTGAAGTTTTATTACCATTTACAAGTATTATATCAATGAAAGAAGTGTAAGAAAGGAGACTTATATATGTTATTTACTGATGAATTGCGTAACCATGTTGGTGAATTAGTGCAAGTTGTGACAGCTGTTGAAATTGTTGCAGGTATTCTTTTATCTGTGACGGATGGGGCAGTAAGTGTTCGTACATCACCTTCTTATGGACCACCTGAAGATGTACTTGTGCGTATTCCTATTATTGCTTATGTTCGCTTGGAAGGGTAAGAGTGATACAAGTATGAGAATATCAGTTGTTATTCCAGCGCATAATGAAGCAAGTACTTTATCACAAGTTTTAGTAGAAGTGGAGAAGCTGAAGCCGTATGAAATTATTGTAGTAGATAATGGATCGACAGATGGAACGAATGAAGTCGCATTACAGCATAGTTGCCATGTAATTTATTATAAACATTCTCTTGGTAATGATGTAGGAAGGGCAATTGGAGCTAGAGAAGCAAAAGGTGAAATTGTATTGTTTTTAGATGGTGACATCGTTATTGAGAGTAAAGAGCTACAACGTTTCGTGAAAGGAGTTCAGCAAGGGCATCAAATTGTTGTGAATAATTTAACATGGTCTGTTTATTTAAAGATGAGACCACACTATACGACAGTTGGAAAATTCATGTTGAATCGTTATTTGAATAAAAAAGAGCTTGTTGTTGGTTCTTTAATCGCAATTCCACATGCGATGAATCGGGATGTTATTGAGAATCTTGGGTGGTGGAATTTAGCAGATCCAGCACTATTTCAAGCGATGGCGATGTCTAGAGGAGTAGATATTGCCGATATGGCTTCGGTCGATGTAATTCACACGAATAAGGTTCGTCCTGTGCATACGGGTACATCACCTGGTTCTCCTTATCCGAAGGCGACTAGTCGTATTATGGGTGATCATTTGTGTGCTTTGCAATACGTAATCGAAACATATGGTAAACGTGGCGGTTTTTCGGAGGGAAACAGGGATAGAGAGTTTATAGGGAAGTATAAACCAGTTTTATTACAAAAGGAAAAAGCGAAATACAGTGCTATTATACCCGTATCAGAAGAAAAAATGACTATAAGATCTGTCATACAGGAAGTGAAAAAGGCAGGTGTAGATGAAATTATAGTTGTTGCGAATGGAGCAGATGCCGAGACAATTAAACAAGCAAAGCTAGAGAATGTTATTGTAGTTGAATTCGCGAAGGCACTTGGACATAATGTAGCACGAGCGATAGGGGCTATGCATGCTACGGCAGATATTTGTTTATTTGTTGATGGTGATTTTGCTATTCCGGCAAAAAAGCTAATTCCATTTTTGCATGCTATTGAAGACGGAAATGATGTGGCGTTAAATGATTTGCAATGTTTGTTAGATATGTTTCACCCGGCAGATCCAATTAGTATGGGGAAATATTTCGTGAATTTGGTAGCGAAACGACCAGATTTATGGAACAACTCATTAACGGCAGTGCCACATGCTATGCATAAAAAGGTAATAGAGAAAATTGGATATGATTCCCTTATCATTCCACCATTAGCTCAAATGAAAGCTATTTTAGAAGAATGCTCTATTACAGCAGTGGAATTCGTAGATGTTATAAAAACAAATCGAGTACGTCCAGAGCAACATGGGTTTGTAAATGGAAGAATTCCTGCATTCGATCGTATTTTCGGTGATCAGCTTGAGGCGATTGCTTATTTATTACAACATACGAATGGGCGCGGGAGTTTTACAGACGGAGAAAAGGATAGAGATATAATACTACAATTGAGAAGGGAAGAAGAGAATATAGATGAATGCTAGTAGTAAAGTAACCATTATTGGATTAGGATATGTTGGCCTTCCTTTAGCGGTCCTTTTTGCAGAAAGAGGACATGCTGTACTTGGATTAGATAAAGATACTAGGAAGATAGAATCAATAATTAAAGGAGAAAGTTATATTCCTGATGTTTCTTCTAACGTATTACAAAATTTATTGAACGAGAGAAAATTAATAGTAAATACACCAGATAAAGGTGTTGCGGAGTTCCAAAATAGTGAGTATGTTATTGTGACTGTGCCAACGCCAATTAATGAGAATAAAGAACCCGATTTAAGTGCACTCGTTTCAGCCTCCCATTATATACAACAACACCTTCAAGAAGGACAAACCTTCATTTTTGAAAGCTCCACATATCCAGGTACACTGGAGGAAGTTATCATTCCTATTATTTCTCAAACAGGTAAAAAGGTAGGAGAAGATTATTATATTGGGTATTCTCCAGAGCGAATTGATCCAGCGAATAGCCAGTATTCAGTTGAAACAATTCCAAAAGTTATTAGTGGACAAACCGAGCAGTGTAAACAAAAATTACAGGATTTGTATAGCACTATATTTGATGTAGTCGTTCCAGTTAGCTCTCCGAAAGTGGCCGAGATGTGTAAGCTATTTGAAAATATTCAGCGCTTAGTTAATATTTCATTAGTAAATGAGTTAAATATACTTTGTGAAAATTTGAATATTAATTTTTATGAGGTGCTTGAAGCGGCATCTACAAAACCGTTTGGATTTACTCCGTATTGGCCAGGACCAGGAATAGGAGGACACTGTATTCCGGTAGATCCTTTATATTTTCAATGGAGAATAAGAAAGGCTGGAGCAATTAGTCAATTAATTGAGGCAGCACATGTAATTAATGAAGAAATGCCAGCGAAAATAATCGGGAAAGTAAAAGGTGTGGTGCAATCACCCGCAACGGTTTTAATAGTAGGGATTGCATATAAGAAAGATGTAAATGATTTGAGAGAATCACCGGCGTTGCCAATTATTCAATTATTAATAAAAGAAGGATACAAGATAGAATATCATGATCCGTATATTTCTACAGCGAAAATTGGAGATACACTATATCAATCTGTTCCATTAGATGAACAAAGAATTAAACAATCAGATTGTATTTTAATTGTAACGGATCACTCTAGTATCGATTGGAATCTTTTTAAAGGGATTGAGCGATTAATAGATACACGTGGAATCGTAAAGAAGGTGAGTGTATGAGTGAAAAATGTTTAATTACAGGTGGAGCAGGATTTATTGGTTCGCATTTAGCTGAAGAGTTGGTGAAAAGAGGTTATGAAGTTACTATTGTGGATAACTTCTATAAAGGAAAAAATAAATATCATAATGAGTTAATGAAAGAGCTCCGGGTTATTCCAATAAGCGTTTTAGATAAAAATTCAATTTATGAATTAGTGAATCAACATGATGTGGTGTTTCATTTAGCTGCAATTTTGGGAGTCAAAACTACAATGGAAAAAAGTGTAGAGCTTATTGAAACAAATTTCGATGGAACGAGAAATATTTTACAAGCAGCGTTAAAAGGGAAGAAGAAAGTAGTATTTGCATCTACTTCTGAAGTATATGGAAAGGGAGAGCCGCCATTCTCTGAAGAAGGAGATCGTTTATACGGTGCAACTTCCAAAATACGTTGGAGTTATGCAATTTGTAAAACGTTAGAGGAAACATTATGTTTAGGGTACGCATTAGAAGGTTTACCTGTAACGATTGTTCGTTATTTTAATATTTATGGTCCAAGAGCGAAAGATGGTCCGTACGCAGGAGTAATTCCACGATTTATTCGTGCGGCTTTGCAAGGTGACGATATTCTCGTGTATGGAGATGGAAAGCAGACACGCTGCTTTACGTATGTAAGTGATGCGGTCGAGGCAACAATTCGTGCAATGGATGAGAAGGTAAATGGTGAAATTATTAATATAGGTTCTGAGAATGAAAAAAATATAAGGGTAGTAGCGGAAGATATAAAAAAATTAACGAAGTCTATTTCCAAAATTGTGCACGTTCCATTTGAGGAAGTATATCCACATGGATTTGAAGAGATTCCAAATAGAAGACCAGACGTAACGAAATTAAGAGAACTCGTTCAGTTTCAAGCGAAAGTAACGTGGAAACAAGGATTGAAAGAAACTATTAAATGGTTTCGTGAAGAAAACAATGGCTAAGTCGTTATCAGTTATTATTCCCGTATGTAATGAAGTGGATACGATTTCAGATGTGGTTCAATCGGTAAAACCATTGAATCCAGTAGAGATTATTGTAGTAGCAAATGGTTGTAATGATGGTACAGAAGCGATTGCTGAGAGCTTAGGATGTACAGTAATCCAGCATAAAGAGTCACTTGGTAACGACGTTGGACGCGCAGTTGGTGCAAAACATGCGATAGGTGATGTATTACTGTTTGTAGATGGAGATTTTGCTATTCAAACTTCAAAATTACAATTATTCCTTAATCCGATTTTACATGATCAGGCGGACATCGTTTTAAATAATTTGGACGCATTATTTTTAAAGAAACAAAAACCGCACTCCGTGACAGTATGGCGCCAAATATTAAATGCAATGTTAGAGCGTGAAGAATTAAAAATTGATTCTTTATTATCTGTACCTCATGCGCTGACGAAGGAAGTTGTGCAAAGTATTGGAGACGAATGTTTTGTTAATCCTATTGTGGCTCATCTACGCCTAGCACAAAGTAAATGGAGAATTAGTCGTCATTGTGCAATTGACGTTATTACGCCAAATAAATTTCGTCCATTCGAGCATGCTGCATATGGCACGGATCTTTCTCAATCTGAAAAACGAATGATAGGTGATCATATAGAAGCTGTAGCAGAGCGGATATTAGGCAGCGATGGGCGCGGAGGATATTATGATGGAAATAGGAAAAGAGAGAGTGTCTATCATACTCTAAATTTTGAAGATTTTTATCAAGGATGGGGCGTTACATCTAATTTGTATAAAGGAGAGCAATTATCGGTAATTATTCCTGTGCAAAATGAAGAGAAAACAATCGGAAACGTTATAGAAGAGCTTCGCAAAATTGAACCTTTTGAAATCATCGTTGTTGTAAATGGTTCGTCCGATAAAACGGCAACAATTGCAAAAGACAAGGGAGCAACAACAATTTTGTATAAAGAAGCACTTGGAAACGATGTGGGGCGTTCGCTTGGAACTTATTTTGCAAAAGGAGAAATTGTTTTATTTATAGACGGTGATTTTGTTATTCCAGCTAGTGAGCTATATCCCTTTGCAAAAGCTATTGCAGATGGAACTGATGTCGCATTAAATGATTTAAATCATTATTTAGATTTGAGAGTACCACTTCATCTTGTAACAGCATTTAAATATGCATTAAATTTAGCTTGTGATAGAAAAGATTTAGGAGTAGGCTCTCTTATTGCTGTACCTAATGCGTTTAGTCGTACTTGTTTGAAGGAAATAGGGTATAAATCATTATTGTCACCTTGTGTAGCACAAGTGAAAGCTGTACTTTCAGGTTTTGAAATCGCTTGTGTAAGTCGTGTCGATGTTGATAAGATGAACCGTATTCGTCCCAGTGAACATTTTGCAAAAATAGGTCATCCTCCAGCTGTCCTTCGAATTATTGGTGATCATATAGAAGGATTAGAGCAATTAATTGCATTAACAAACAGTCGTGGTGGATTTTACGATGGAAATAGAAAAAGAGATGTTTTATAGTGGTAACAAAAAAAGTGTACAACGTATGTACACTTTTTTGCTCTGTTATAAAAACTATAACAGATTAGGAGATAAGAGTATTACAGCTCTACAATGGGTATCGTTCTTATATTACAAAATAGGACTCGTATATAAGAATACCAAAAAAATACAATTAAAGAAAGGGTTAATTATAAAGAGTTTTATATGAGGTTAACACTATGTATGTAGTAGTTTGCTCAACATTTCACAAACATGTCACAACTATTTCATCCACTTCCGAAAAAAAGTAGTATTCTAAGTGTGTAAGCTGTTATATAAAAAATCGTAGTCCTGTACTAATCAAAAATGGAGGAGATTAGGATGACTCAAGTATTAGAAAATGTAAAAAGCGCGTGGGAAAACTTTAAAGGTGAAAAATGGAAAGCAGAGATTGATGTTCGCGATTTCATTTTAAATAATGTAAACGTTTACGAGGGAGAAGACTCTTTCTTAGCGGAAGCAACTGAAGAAACGAAAAAACTTTGGGATCAAGTAATGGATTTAACAACAAAGGAACGTGAAAACGGTGGCGTTCTTGATATGGATACAAAAATTGTTTCTTCTATTACATCACATGAACCAGGATATTTAAATAAAGATATTGAAAAAGTGGTCGGTTTCCAAACTGATAAACCATTTAAACGTTCTTTACAACCATATGGTGGTATTCGTATGGCGGAACAAGCTTGTGAAGCGTATGGATATGAAATGGATAAAGAACTTAGTAGTATTTTCAGAGACTGGCGTAAAACTCATAATCAAGGTGTATTTGATGCATACACACCAGAAATGAAAGCGGCTCGTAAATCAGGTGTTATTACTGGCCTTCCAGATGCATATGGACGTGGACGTATTATCGGTGACTATCGCCGCGTAGCGCTATATGGTATAGATCATTTAATTGAAGCGAAAAAAGCTGATTATAATTTAACTGGCGGTGTAATGAGCGAAGATACAATGCGTTTACGCGAAGAATTATCTGAGCAAATGCGTGCACTTCAAGAGTTAAAACAGATGGCTGCTTCTCATGGATTCGATATTTCTAAGCCAGCTACAAATGCACAAGAGGCTTTCCAATGGTTATACTTTGCTTATCTTGCAGCAATTAAAGAGCAAAACGGGGCAGCAATGAGCCTTGGACGTACCTCTACATTCTTAGATGTTTACATTGAAAGAGATTTAGCAAATGGTACTTTAACAGAAGAAAAAGCACAAGAAATTGTTGACCATTTCATTATGAAATTACGTCTTGTGAAATTTGCAAGAACACCTGATTATAATGAACTATTCTCTGGAGATCCAACTTGGGTAACTGAATCTATCGGTGGTATGGCGTTAGACGGTCGTCCGTTAGTAACAAAAAACTCATTCCGTTTCTTGCATACATTAGATAATTTAGGACCAGCACCAGAACCAAACTTAACAGTTCTTTGGTCTAAACAATTACCAGAGAACTTTAAAAACTACTGTGCAAAAATGTCTATTAAAACATCAGCAATTCAATACGAAAATGATGACATTATGCGTGCTGACTACGGTGATGACTACGGTATTGCTTGTTGTGTATCAGCAATGAGAATTGGTAAACAAATGCAGTTCTTCGGAGCACGTGCAAACTTAGCGAAAGCATTACTATATGCGGTTAACGGTGGTAAAGATGAAAAGTCAAAAGCACAAGTTGGTCCTGAATACGCACCAATTACTTCTGAAGTATTAGATTATGAAGAAGTTATGCGTAAATTCGATATGACAATGGAATGGTTAGCTGGTCTATACTTAAATACATTAAATGTAATTCACTATATGCACGATAAATATAGCTATGAACGTATTGAAATGGCACTTCATGATACAAATGTTCTTCGTACAATGGCAACAGGTATCGCTGGATTATCTGTAGTAGCAGATTCTTTAAGTGCAATTAAATATGCACAAGTAAAACCAATTCGTGATGAAAATGGTATTGCAGTTGATTTCGAAATTGAGGGAGATTTCCCTAAATACGGTAACAATGATGATCGTGTAGATGAAATTGCAGTAAATCTTGTGAAAACATTTATGAACAAGCTTCGCAAACATAAAACATACCGTAATTCTGTTCATACAATGTCAATCTTAACAATCACATCTAACGTTGTATACGGTAAGAAAACTGGTAACACTCCAGATGGACGTCGTACTGGAGAACCATTTGCACCGGGCGCAAACCCAATGCATGGCCGTGATACAAAAGGTGCATTAGCATCATTATTATCTGTAGCTAAATTACCATATGAAGATGCACAAGATGGTATTTCAAATACATTCTCTATTATTCCAAAAGCACTTGGTAAAGAAGATGATGTACAAGTACGCAACTTAGTATCTATGCTTGATGGATATGCAATAAAAGAAGGACACCACTTAAATATTAACGTATTTAACCGTGAAACATTAATGGATGCAATGGAGCATCCTGAAAAATATCCACAATTAACAATTCGTGTATCTGGTTACGCTGTTAACTTTATTAAATTAACTCGTGAACAACAAATTGATGTAATAAACCGTACAATGCATGAAAGCATGTAAGTGAAAGAAGTATCCCTCCGCTTTTAATATATAGCGGAGGGAGGCTGTTTCAATAAAGGAGGAAGTAACATGGTAAAAGGAAGAATACATTCTGTAGAGTCTTGTGGTACTGTTGATGGCCCAGGGATTCGTTATGTCATATTTACACAAGGGTGTTTATTACGTTGTCAATATTGTCATAATGCTGATACATGGGAAATCGGTAAAGGTAAAGAAATAACAGTTGAAGAAGTGATGCAGGATGTGACATGTTACCTTCCATTTATTGAAGCTTCTGGAGGCGGTATAACAGTTAGCGGTGGAGAGCCACTATTACAGCTAGACTTCTTAACCCAGTTGTTTAAAAAGTGCAAAGAAGCTGGTATCCATACAACAATCGATTCTTCTGGCGGTTGTTATTCTGAAGAACCAGAATTCCAAAATAAGCTAGATATTTTAATGGAGTATACAGATTTAGTTTTATTGGATTTGAAGCATATTGATTCAAAGAAACATCGTAAATTAACAGGGAAACCAAATGAACACATTTTACAATTTGCTCGTTATTTATCGGATAGAAAGAAACCAATTTGGGTAAGACATGTATTGGTTCCCGGTGTTACCGATGGTGAAGAGGATTTGCAAAAATTATCAAACTTTATTCAAAGTCTATCTAATGTTAAGAAAGTGGAAGTGCTGCCATATCATAAGCTCGGTGTTTATAAATGGGAGGCACTTGGACATAAGTATCCACTTGCGGATGTGAATCCACCGACAGAAGAAAATGTTGAACATGCAAAACATATTTTACAAGCAGTCTAACCTAAACATTTGGTTAGGCTTTTTGTTTCTTCATAATAAAATCTAGAGTATATATTTAGAAAAGAGTATACTGAAAAGGGAATATCCATATTTTTGTAAAGAATAAGCGGAGAAATTTACATAATTGTAAAGGGAAATCAAAATAGTAAAAAGAATTAAGAAGTAAAAGAGTGAGTATTATGGAATATAGAACATTTGTAAGTTATTGCGAAAGCTCTTATAGGAAAGTATAATGTAAAGATATGAGCACAGATAGGATTAAGGGGTCAATCTTATATGCTTTGCATATCCACGACAGATACATAGCTAACAGGAAAGTATTAGAATCCGAGTATGTAGTTTTTAAGGAAAATGTTTTTCCTATTGTCGTATATGCAATATGGAGAAACAAAAAGCTAGGAGTGGATTTGTTTGATAAAAAACCCCAAGGTTTTAATATTAACTGCACATTACGGTAACGGTCATGTGCAAGTGGCAAAAACATTAGAACAAACATTTCGCCAAAAAGGAATCGAAGATGTAATTGTATGCGACTTGTTTGGAGAATCACATCCAGTTATAACCGATATTACAAAATATTTATATTTAAAAAGCTATACGGTAGGAAAAGAATTATATCGTTTGTTTTATTATGGTGTAGAGAAAATTTATGATAAAAAAATAGCATCTTGGTATGCGAATTTTGGGAGAAAGCGTTTGAAGACGCTATTACAGGTGGAGAAACCGGATATTGTTATTAATACCTTTCCAATCATCGCTGTACCAGAATTGAAAAAGCAAATAGGTATTTCTATTCCTGTTTATAACGTATTAACGGATTTTTGCGTGCATAAAATATGGATCCATCGAGAAGTAGATCGTTATTTTGTAGCAACCGATCATGTGAAAAAAGTGATGGTTGATATCGGTGTACCCGCAGAACAAATTGTTGAAACAGGGATTCCGATTCGTAGCAGTTTTGAGCTAAAGATAAATCCAGCAATTATATATAATAAATATCAGTTATGTAAGGATAAAAAGATGTTACTAATTGTAGCAGGTGCTCATGGTGTGCTAGGGAGTGTAAAAGAGCTATGCCAGTCATTTATGTCAGTACCAAACTTACAAGTAGTTGTCGTTTGTGGGAAAAACGAAGCTTTAAAGCAGGATTTAATGGAACTACAGGAACAAAGTTCTGATGCTTTAAAAGTATTTGGTTATGTTGAAAACATTGATGAATTGTTCCGTGTTACTTCTTGTATGATTACGAAGCCAGGTGGTATTACATTAAGCGAAGCAGCAGCATTACAAGTACCTGTCATTTTATATAAACCTGTCCCAGGACAAGAGAATGAAAATGCGTTGTATTTTGAAAAAAAAGGGGCTGCAGTTGTAATTCGTGATGATAGTGAAGTTTTTGCAAAAACAGAGGCGTTATTACAAGATGATATGAAGCTTCTTCAGATGAAAGAAGCAATGAAAAGTATTTATCGTCCTGAGCCAGCTGGTCATATTGTGGATACAATTTTGGCAGAAAATCATGCAGAGCCGAATCATATACCTATTAAATCACCAGTTCTTGCCGAATCTTTTACTTAATATGAAACCCTCTTTTAAGCATTTAAAGAGGGTTTTTTTATTGTTGTAAAAAAAATAAACGTGAATTATTAACTTATCCCGCTATTTGTGGGCAGTAAGACCCCTACCTCAAAATTCAGCGAAAGCAAAGAAGTTAGATGGGGATCAACTGCCCGCAAAAGCCCGATTGGTGAGGGCTAATAATCAGTGGGGATAAACAAAACTCCCACTGATTAAAGTTTCACTTTATCCACAAGGGATTACGCTTTCATTAGACAGTAAAATCGGAATATTAACAGCTATATCCACATAATCCACAATTTTTAGAAAAATATCCACAATTCTCACGTTTAGAATTCATTTAAATAAATGAATTCGTAAAATACTTTTGTAATTTATGCACAATTCTACGGTTTTTGTGGATAAGGTTGTCCACAAAAAAAGGTTCCTTATAAATAAGGAACCTTTTTTGCTAATTCATTGGAAAATCTTATGTAATGAAACTGAATAATTAGGGGGGAAACCTTCTAATTATTCAGTTTCACTTTAAATACTTTTTGAGCGATAGCCCGCTGCACGATCTGCTTTTCGAAATTCTCGCTGATAGAGAACTTCTTGTGTACTAGATAATGTGTTTTTTGCTTTATCACGTTTCTTTTTATCCATTACAAATCACCTCGTGTCCTAAAGTCACTATCTATCGTTTCCAAAGACATGGGGTGATATACATATATGTCAAACTAGTAATGATTAATTATTATTTCTGAATTTTTAGATTACGCCTCTTTTAATTGGTTTGCTTCTTGGAATGTTGTATCTCGCATTGTTGCAAGTGTATACTGATCTTTTGGAATTTCATATAAATTATATACTTCTTCATGCGCGTTAATTTCATCATAAACGGCTTTTCTTGTTTCGTTTGCTAGATTTACATATTGTAGTTTTTCGGCAGCTTTAATAGACCGAATATTTATTTTACGAATACGCATAAAAATCGTTTCAATATCTAATTCATAGAAAAGTTCGCTAAAAAATGAATCTTTCGCCAATTTATTATATCCTTTACCATGATATGGTTTGCCAAGCCAAGTTCCGAGGAATCCAGCTTTTTCTTGCACATCAAATAAAGTAATTGTGCCGATGGGGTTACCCCATTCATCTAAAATTGTGCGTGAGATTAATTCTCCACGCTCTTCGGCTTCGATTGTTTGTTTCGTTAAAAATAAATATTCTTCATAAGAATAGGCCTTTTGACGCACAAAAGGGAAGACAGCAGGATCCACCATTAATTCGTATAGAACGTGGCTGTCGTGTAAGTCGCGTTTTTTCAACACACTAACTCCTCCTCACACGAGGGTAGCATGACGAAAAAGCACCCACCCTCGAAATTTTTATATCAATCTTTAAAAAATTTCGGGGTGGGAATCGAACCCACTAGAACCAGTTTCTAACGCTGGTGGCGCACCATTTGCCTTCCCCATTCATCAATTTGAAAATGATAATCACGACACAAATTGATTATGGTTTCATTCAGTTTATAATCGTATAATACTGTATCTAGTCAAAAAAATAAACTAGTTTTTTTTATTTTTTTTGTAAATTATTTTTCCGTCAATCATAGTGAGTACAGGCTTGGCTAAATAATGGAAAGGATGATGTGTCCATAACACGAGGTCAGCATCTTTTCCAACATCAATGCTTCCAATTCTATCCTCCAAACGTAAATTTCGAGCTGGGAAAATAGTGATTCCTTCCAACGCTGTTTTCTCATCTAATCCTTCTCTTACTGCAATGGCAGCGCAAACATTTAAATATTGAATTGGTGTATAAGGGTGGTCGGTTGTAATAGAAACTTCTACTCCATTTTTCGATAAAATATGATAAGTATCCCACGTTTTGTTTTTTAATTCAATTTTCGAACGTCGCGTAAGAGTAGGTCCAACTGAAACTTTTAGATTGTGTTTCGAAAGCTCTTCAACAATAAAGTGTCCTTCTGTACAATGTTCAATACGTAAATCAAGATTGAATTCTGTCGCAAAGCGTAAAGCTGAAGTGATATCATCTGCGCGGTGAGCGTGGATACGTACCGGTATTTCTCGGCGGAGTGCTTTTAAAATAGGTAGCATTCGAAAATCAGCTTCATGCCCGTAGTGTTGTGCGTCATAGAATGATTCACGAAGTAACCCCATAATTCCCATACGTGTTATTGATTCTTTTGTGCCGTTGCTATGGAACTTTTTAGGGTTTTCTCCAAAGGCAATTTTTAAACCAGCAGGTTCCTGAATAATCATATGATCAATACAAGTTCCAGCAGTTTTTATTACGCAAGTAGTACCGCCGATAATGTTTTGGCTTCCGGGCATCACGTGAACAGTCGTAACACCATTTTGTACAGCGTCTTGAAATGCAATATCAAAAGGATGAATCCCGTCTAAAGAACGGATATGTGGTGTTGAAACTTCGGATGTTTCATTTGCATCATTACCAGCCCAACCAGTACCTTCATCGTAGAGGCCAAGGTGAGTATGAACATCAATAAATCCAGGCAAGAGATGAAGAGCTCGTGCATCTATAACGGTCATATCCTGAGTAGTATCAATATGAGGTTTGACCGCGGCAATGCGTTCTCCTATAACGAGTACATCTCCTTGAAACTTTTGGGATGTAATAGGATATACAATGGCTTGTTTGAGCAATATTTTCATAGAGACCTCATTTCCGTCACCTTGTAATGTGTAGAATAGGTTTAGACAAAGTAACTGAAAGGTTTTTCGTGTAGTAATGCTCCGGTGTTTAAAAAGTAAGAAGTCTTGGAGGAGATAGACTACCCGTAAAACTGTATTTTAAAAGTACTACATTGTATGCAAGAGGATATTTTGTAATGCATGGTTAACTGTTGGAAATGTGTATTGATATCCATGTTTAATAGCTTTATTGGGTAATACATGTTGCCCTTCTAATACAAGTATACTCATCTCACCGAGTAAAGCGCGAAGTACAAATGAAGGAACAGGTAGCCAATGAGGTCGCCTAGTTATAGTGGCAATAATTTCACCGAACTCTTTCATCCGTATTGGCGTTGGCGCTGTAATATTAAAAGGTCCGTCAATTTCTTTTTTGTGAATGATGAAATCAATCATGCGAACGACATCGTCTATATGAATCCATGATAACCATTGGTTTCCAGATCCAAGTGTACCGCCGATATATAATTGATAGGGAAGTAGCATTTTTGGAAGAGCTCCTCCATCTGCGCCCAATACGACTCCAAATCTTGTGTAGACAGTTCTTATTCCAATGGAGCGGGCTTTAGATGCTTCTTGCTCCCACAAATATACTGTGTTTGCTAAAAAGTCATCTCCTGAAGTCTCTTGCTGTTCTGTAAAAGATTCGGTTTCAGATGTCCCATAGTATCCAATGGCACTTGCATTAATAAATGTGTGTGGCTTTGTTTCAAGGGTTTGTAATTGTTTAATGAGTCCTTTTGTTGTTTGAATTCTACTGTTTAAAATTAATTCTTTTTGTGTTTTTGTCCATCTACTATTAATAGATTCTCCAGCTAGATTAATAACTACATCGATAGAGGAGAGAGGGAAGGTCTGTAAATCCGGTGTCCACTGTACGTATTGAAGGTTAGTGTGTGAAGTTTCAGTAATTTTTTTTCGAGTAAGAATGTAAACAGTAAATCCCTTTTGAATAAAAAAACTAGAAAGGGATTTGCCTATAAAGCCAGAGCCACCAGAAATTGCGATTTTCACAATCATTTCCTCCTCATTATATATATTCTTGAAAAGAAAAAACGTTCCTTGACTATGTTAAAATAATAGAGAGGTGAGAGTATGACTGTCATTACAAAAATAGAAGTGCAAAAACGATCGAAAGAACGATTTAATATTTATATTGATAAAGGTCAAGGTGAAGAGTACGGGTTTAGTGTGAATCAATCAATCTTAATGAAACATGGGTTACAAAAAGGCTTAGAAATTGATGAAGTAGCGTTAGGGAATATTTTGTACAATGAAGAGGTACAAAAAGCATATTTACAAGCGATTTCCTATTTATCCTATCAAATGAGAACAAAACAAGAAATAGAAGATTTCTTACGAAAAAAAGAAGTGGGACAGGCCATCATCTCTGAAGTCGTTTCGAAATTATTACATGATCGATATATTAATGATAAAGAGTACGCTATTTCATACGTGCGAACGCAAAGTAATGTGAATCAAAAAGGTCCAACTGTTATTAGGAGAGGGCTATTAAGTAAAGGTGTTCAGGATTTAATCATTACACATAGTTTACAAGAGTATCCAAAGGAGAAGCAAATGGAGAATGCTTTGTTTCTTATAGAAAAGAAGAAAAAATCTTATCAAAAGCATTCATTTTTACAAATGAAGCTAAAGTTAGATGAAATGCTTGTTCGTAAAGGATATTCTAGAGATGTGATTCAAATTTGCTTGGAAGAATTGAAAGACGAAAAAGATGACGAACAGCAACAAGAAGCGTTACACTATCATGGGAATAAATATTATGAGAAATATAAGAAGTATGATGGTTGGACATTCGAAAATAAGGTGAAGCAAGCGTTATATCGAAAAGGATTCTCTATTGATGAGATAGATATATTTTTACAAATGAAACGTGAAGAGGGATGAGGAAATAAGATGGGTACGCCAAAACGCTACAGTGAAATGACACCACATGAGCTAAGGGAAGAAATTGGGGTTTTGAAGGAGCAAGCAGTAAAGGCTGAGCAACTTGGAATTGTAAATGAATTCGATGTATTAATGAGAAAAATGGCTATGGCTCGTGCTTATATGATAGATATAAATAAATTCCATATTGGTGAGACATATGAATTAGTAGAAGAACCTGGTGTGGTATTTAAAATTACGTATTTCAATGGGGTATTTGCTTGGGGATATAAGCAACATGATAATGAAGAGATTGGAATACCAATTTCCTTGCTGCAGGAAAAATAAAAACCAGAGAGTGAATATCTCTCTGGTTTTCATCTTTGGTAGGCGTTAAAGGAGATAGGAGATTCTAAAATTGGCGTTTTTTACATTCGTTTGCCAGTATAATGAGAGACTGGGTTTGTTGCGTCTGTCCATTAACTTGCGCTTTCGCATGTTTTGGACGAGTCCACGTATGGTTAAATAATTCAGAACGACGATCTAAATGGTCACGGTAGCTCATCTTTATCACCTCGTGTAGGAATTTAATTTGTACTACTCTTCCTGCTGATTTGCAGCACGCATACGCTCTTGTGGGTGCGTGTTAATTGTGCCGTTAGGTCGTTTCGAAGCGAAGCGTGATTTCGCTTTCGGTTGACCGTCGATTTTGCTGTTGTTTTTTGACTCAGACCAAAATTCGGCTTGTCTACCCATTAAGAACGCCCCCTCATTATCAGTCGATACCCCTTTAAGAAGTATCACTTATAGAATGTGCAAAATAGAAGAAACTATCCTTTAGAAATTAAGGGAATAAATAGGTAAAAGGAGAATAGAACATGAATGATATTTATGAAACATTAACGAAAGAATTATTAGATAAAAATGACAACCTTTCTTACGCACAAGCTCGTGCATGGGTTGAATTACTGTGGGAAGACTTCCGAACAACTTATGCTAAATCAGGTCGTTACCAAGGTGAGGAAATGACTGAACAAGTGGTACGAACATGGGTTAATAATCATGGAGGGCGCCTTCATGAAATGCGTACAAATAATCCGAAGTATAGCCATTTAATCAATCAAGAAGATCATTTGAAACATTAAAAAAAGCGACGTAGGTCGCTTTTTTTAATGTGGAAGCAATTCCAGTTTCTTTCGAAGTTTCTCTTCGCTGAAAATCCATCCTGTATATGAACTAATAATATTTAAATTTTGATCGAGCTGAACGATTGCGACGAATGGATAATAATCTTTACTTCGATACCGCAAATCAATAAATCGAACTTCATAATAGTTATCATAATCGAAAATATCCCAGCGATATACAGGCGAGAAAGATAAGAAAGCAGATATATTTTCATCTCGCACAGCGGCTTGCATAATGGCGGTATTCGGGAACGGTACGCGATTAAATTTATCGTATACAAGGATGTTACCGCGGTGCCATCTTGCTACGTAGTAATGTTCAGTTGTAACGACGGCTAAATGATAATGATAAAATTTGTAAGAAGGAGAAATAATTACTTTCTCTACATTTTTGAAACGTTTGTATACTACACTTTTAATATTTCGATGCATCATAATGCGGCCGATGTAGTAAACAAACATTAATATATACGCTGCTAAAGCAGTATAGCCTTTATGTGCTCCGACAAGCATACAGGCGATAGCTAGTATATGGATAAAGAAAATGACAGTATCAAATGTATTAATTATGCCGAGCGCTACCCATTTTTTTGTGAAGGGCCTTAATGCCTGTGTACCATAGGCATTGAAAATATCCACAAAGACATGAAGAAAGACGGCAATAAATGACCAAAGTAGTAGATGCAGATAGGGAGCGTCTGAAAAGAAGGCGAAAGAGATGCCACTTATAAGCAGTGACCAAAGGATCACTGCAGGGATGGAATGAGTAATCCCGCGATGATTTCTTATATATTTAGCGTTATTACGCAATTTTAAAACTGTATCGATGTCAGGAATATTGGAACCGGCAATTGTTGCAAGCATCACTGCTTGTGGCCCAATATCACTTTGTGCTATAGCTGGATCTAATGTTGCCAAACTGCCTAGAGTAACGCCCATAACAAGGTGAGTGGCTGTGTCCATAGAAATCCACCTCCGTTTTTTATTAATGTAACTCTTTTTATTCGATACCTCAAGTCCTTTGCCTTCTATTTCCTATGTCATCTTACTTAAATTTTTTCCTAAAATCTTTATAATAGTACGTATATGCAAAAAAATGAGGGGGATCAAGTTTGACACTTGAAATATTAAATGAGTTTAACATAGAACAGTTTCAAAATGATTTAATTGGTTGGTTTGAAAAAGAACAACGTGATTTACCGTGGCGAAAAAATAAAGATCCATACCGTGTTTGGGTTTCAGAAATTATGTTACAGCAAACAAGGGTAGAGGCTGTAAAACCATATTACGCAAATTTTATGGGGAAGTTTCCTACGCTTGAAGCGCTAGCAACTGCCGATGATGAAGAAGTATTAAAAGCATGGGAAGGCTTAGGTTATTATTCTAGAGCACGAAATTTACATGCTGCAGTAAAAGAGGTAAAGGAAGTATACGGCGGGACAGTACCGAGCGATGTAAAGAAAATTGAAAAATTAAAAGGAGTGGGACCATATACAAAAGGTGCCATTTTAAGTATTGCATATGGCATACCAGAGCCAGCGGTTGATGGAAATGTTATGCGCGTATTATCTCGTATTTTATCAGTGTGGGATGATATTGCAAAACCGAAAACGAGAAAAGTTTTTGAAGAGATTGTGCGTGAAATTATTTCTATAGAAAATCCATCTTATTTTAACCAAGGTTTGATGGAATTAGGGGCATTAATTTGTATACCGAAAAATCCATCTTGTTTACTTTGTCCTGTACGTGAACATTGCAGAGGGTATGCTGAAGGTGTTCAAAAAGAACTACCAGTGAAGAGTAAAGCGAAAGCACCTACAATGGTACCGCTCGTTGCGGGAGTACTTCAAACTGAAGATGGCCGTTACGTAATTAATAAACGCCCAAGTACGGGATTACTGGCTAATATGTGGGAGTTCCCGAATATTGAACTAAGTGAAGGTATTCGTAATCAAAAACAACAGCTTACGGATTATATGAAGGAGAGCTTTGATCTCTCTGTTTCTATTGATGAATACGCGATGAATGTACAACATACTTTTACACATCGTACTTGGGATATCTTCATATTTTACGGAAAAGTAACAGGTAATATTGTCGAAACGGATACATTAAAGTTTGTATCGAAAGAAGCGTTTGAACAGTTACCTTTCTCGAAATCACATCGTACAATTTACGAAAAGTGTGTTGAGAAAATTACAATGCAGTAAAGTGAAACTTTAATCAGTGGGGGTTTTCTTCATCCCCCACTGATTATTAGCCCTCACCAATCGGGCTTTTATGGGCAGCCCGACCCCAACCTAACTTCTTTGCTTTCGCTGCATTTTGAGGTGGGGTCTTACTGCCCGGCAAATAGCGGGATAAATAATAAAAACGTGTTCCAGAACTTTGGAACACGTTTTTTTATATTGAAAATAAATTTGTATTTTGAGGTTGAAAATCCACGCGTTTATAATCCGCCCCGTGACTCGATTTCTTTAACAACTTCTTTATAAATCGTTTGTCCCTCTACATTTAGATAAGGCATAATTTGCTGAAATGAATGATGAAAATAAGCTAATTCATCCTCTTTCCATTCATTTTTGGAAATCATAGTTAGCTCAGTCATATCACGTCCAGTATACATATTCCCACCTCCATCATATGTAGTTTGAATGAGTGATAAGAGATATATACGTGAATTTTTAAAAAGAAAATTAGGGATAACTTCTAAGTGAATTGGTTACATTATTGATTGTGGAGGTGAGAAAGATGAGTAAAAAACAACAAGGTTATAATAAGGCAACTTCTGGTGCTAGCATTCAAAGTACAAATGCTAGCTATGGTACAGAGTTTGCAACTGAAACGAATGTACAAGCAGTAAAACAAGCGAACGCACAATCAGAGGCACAGAAAGCACAAGCTTCTGCTGCTCAAAGTGCAAATGCTAGTTATGGTACAGAGTTTGCAACTGAAACAGATGTGCATGCAGTGAAAAAACAAAATGCACAATCAGCTGCAAAACAATCACAATCTTCTAGTTCAAACGAGTAATGAAAGAAAAACACTTCTCCAATTTGAAGTGAACCCGAATAGTGGTACATGAAAAAAACACCTCCTGAATTCGCATACTAAGTATGCAAATTCAATGGAGGTGTTTTTTCGTATGACGACAAGAGTTCATTACCCAGAAGAAACAAAGTGGAAAGTAATTGAAATGAAGAAAGATGGTTATTCAAATCGTACAATTATGGAGAAACTCGGAATTAAAAATGTTTCCCAAATTAAGACATGGATGAAATGGTATCGTACAGATCAAACGTATCGTTTTCAACAACCTGTAGGAAAACAATATTCTTATGGAAAAGGACCAAAAGAGCTCAGTGAATTAGAACAACTGCGTTTAGAAAATAAGCATCTAAAAACAAAATTACTTGTATGGGGAAAGTATCTGGAAATCGAAAGGGGCTGAAACCAGAAACTGTAGTTACTTTATGGAAAAATGTAAAAACAAAAATAACGATAAAAGAATTGTGTAACGTATTAGAATTACCCCGTTCCACATTTTATCGCTGGTTACAACGAACGGAAGATCGGAAAGATGATATAGAAGAGAAAGTAAAGGACGTCTGTCTTAGGCATAAATTTCGGTATGGATATCGAAGAGTGACCGCTACTCTTCAAAAAATGGGACTGTGTGTCAATCATAAAAAAGTATTACGAATCATGAGACAAAATCACATTCTTTCAAAAGTACGTCGAAAGAAAAAGAAATATATCAATGGTGCGGAACCAATGGTAGCCCCTCATCGATTGGAGCGTGAATTCGATGCATCCAGACCAAATGAAAAGTGGTTTACAGATGTGACGTATCTCTTATTTGGAGAGCGTACCTTGTATTTATCAACGATCATGGATGCCTTTAATCGTGAAATTATTAGTTGTGTCATCAGCGAAACACAAACACTGACATTAGCGATGAAGACATTGAAACAAGCAATGAGAGGGCGAAGAGTAAAAGATGTTCTTCTTCACTCGGATCAAGGAAGTATTTATACAGCAAAAGAATTTCAAGCGTATGCCAAAGAAAACGGCATTATCACCAGCATGTCCCGGAGAGGAAATTGCCATGATAATGCCGTCATGGAAAGCTTCTTTGGTCATTTGAAAAGTGAAGCTTTCTATTCACAAGAGATAACAAAAGTATCCAACACAACTGTGCGAAAAATTGTGCTAGAATACATTCATTACTACAATTGTGTGCGAATTCAAGAAAAATTAAACCACCTATCCCCTAAAGAATTTAGGGAACAAGTGGTTTAGGTGTTTTGATTGGTGTCCCGTTTTCGGGGTTCACTTCAATTCGAGAGAAGTGTTTTCTTTGTGTGCGTGTCACTGTAATGAAAATAAAGGGAACGACATAACTTCTAATAAGTCAACAAATATAGTCAAAGGAGAAAGAAGTTCACGATTAGAAAATATGTAATAGGAATTATAAATGGCGAATGAATTAAAAAGGGGGTAAGTGATGAACGATTTTGATAAGTTGGTAGGAGAGCAGTTGGAAACGATGGATGAGCTTTTAAAGTTACAATCACATTTAGAGAAGTATCAGCAAATTGAAATGAGTGGAAGGGATACGTGCGATAAAAAAGAATTGCATTTTATCCGTCAAGAAATATACAGAACAGAAATAGCATTAAAACTTTTGCATGAAAAATTTGAACAGCAAACGAATAATGTGATTCAATCTTTTGAAACCGAAAAAATAATTTCAAATTAAGGGTGAGATATGTTGTTGATTTTAGGTGAAAAGTCCTTTCTTAAACAGAGGTGAGGGGGCTTTTCTTTTTGTTATATCTTCGTTTAATCTTCTAAAATACGTATTGCTAATTCATAGGAAATGTTCCTTCGTTAAAAGGGTTAGTGATGGGGTATTCAATAATACAAACTTCATTATATTCCTCATGAAAACAAGTGTCCTATCGCTTTAGTTTTAAAATTTTGACAAAAAAGTTATAATAGAAAAAAAGTGAATGCAGTTCAAGGGGTAGTTAAGACAACTTAAGAAAAGCATTTGCGGTTGAAAGAAGGGAGCATATATGGGATTTCCCAAAGAAGGAGAAAAGGTACAAATACATAGTTATAAACATAATGGCTCCATTCATAGAATGTGGGAAGAGACAACAATTTTAAAAGGGACGCAGAGCCTTGTGATCGGAGCAAATGATCGTACAGTAGTTACGGAATCAGATGGTCGAACATGGGTTACTCGCGAACCTGCGATTTGTTACTTCCATGCTAATTATTGGTTTAATGTAATTGGAATGCTGAGAGAAGAAGGAGTATATTATTATTGTAATTTAAGTTCTCCTTTTGCATATGACTCTGAAGCATTAAAGTATATTGATTACGACTTAGACATTAAAGTGTACCCAGATATGACATATACACTTTTGGATGAAGATGAGTATGAAAAGCATAGTCAAATCATGCAGTATCCACCTGTTATTGATACAATTTTAAAACGAAATGTAGCACATTTAACACAGTGGATTCATCAAAGAAAAGGTCCATTCGCACCGGATTTCGTAGATATGTGGTACGAAAGATATTTAATGTACAGAAATTAAAACAAACCTGCAGGGAATTTCCCGGCAGGTTTGTCCTATTAGAGGGGGGATTATGTGCAAGGTATAAAAAGATATTTACAATTTGTTAAACCATATCGATGGCTTATTGCTATTACAATTATTATTGGTCTTGTGAAGTTCGGTATCCCGCTTATTATGCCATGGTTATTAAAGTATATTATTGATGATGTTATTCAAGGCACGGGATCGCTTCAAGAAAAAACGTCTCAATTAATAACCGCAATTGGGATTGCTTTTTTTATTTTTGCAGTAGTAAGACCGCCGATAGAATATTATCGTCAATATTTCGCGCAGCGCATTGCCAATACAATACTATACGATTTACGAAAATACATTTTTGGGCACTTGCAAAAATTGAGCTTACGTTATTATTCGAACACAAAAACAGGGGAGCTTATTTCACGTGTAATCCATGATGTAGAACAAACGAAGGACTTTGTAATTACTGGTCTTATGAATGTCTGGTTAGATACTGCAACAATTGTTATTGCCATTATCGTTATGTTTTCTATGAATATAAAATTAACCTTTGTTGCTTTATTAATCTTACCTATTTATGTAGTTGCAGTGAAATATTTTTTCGGGCGCCTTCGAAAATTGACGAAAGAGCGCTCGCAAGCGTTAGCAACTATGCAAGGGTATTTACATGAACGTATTCAAGGGATGCAAGTGACACGTAGTTTTGCATTAGAAGAGTATGAAAGAGGACAGTTTGAAAAGAGAAATAATGAATTTTTAACGAAAGCACTAACTCATACGAGTTGGACGGCGAGAACGTTTTCGGTAGTGAATACGTTAACGGATTTAGGGCCGTTACTTGTTATTGGTTTTGCGGCATATGAGGTAATTCAAGGGTCGTTAACACTGGGTACGATGGTTGCTTTTGTTGGATATATGGATAGTTTATATAGTCCGCTTCGTCGCCTTGTTAATTCATCTACAACATTAACACAGTCTTTCGCCTCGATGGATCGAGTGTTTGAATTGTTGGATGAAAAATACGATATTGTTAATGTGCCAAATGCGGTGCAAACGAAAAGGCTAGATGGGGAAGTTATATTTGATAATGTTTCTTTTCGTTATAATGCGGATGAAAAAGAAATATTGCATAATCTGTCATTAACTATGCGCCCGGGAGAGAAGGTTGCGCTTGTAGGGGCAAGCGGAGGAGGAAAGTCATCTCTTGCTAGTTTAATTCCGCGTTTTTACGATGTTTCTGAAGGTGCAGTTTATATAGACGGGATAGATGTAAGAAAGTATAATATGAGAAATTTACGTAGTCATATTGGAATTGTGCTACAAGATAATTTATTATTTAGCGATACAATCGGGGCTAATATTTTATATGGCAATCCGAAAGCTACAGAGGCGGAAGTGATTTCAGCTGCCAAAGCTGCACAAATTCATAATTTTATTACAGAGTTGCCAGAGGGCTATGATACTGTCGTTGGGGAACGTGGTGTGAAATTATCTGGTGGACAAAGACAGCGTGTAGCAATCGCACGGGTTTTTCTAAAGAATCCGTCTTTACTTATATTAGATGAAGCAACTTCCGCTTTAGATTTAGAAAATGAACGATATATTCAAGAGGCACTGCAAACGTTAGCTGCAGATCGGACAACAATTATTATTGCACATCGATTAGCGACGATTACGCATGTTGATACAATTATTTATGTTGAAGATGGTGAAATAAAAGAAAAGGGTTCTCATGAAGAGTTAATGAAAAAGAGGGGGTTTTATTACAATCTATATCAACTTCAGCATATAACAGAAACAGCTCCTTTAGCGTAAAAGGAGCTGTTTTTTTATTCGTCTTCTTTTTTATCTTCGATTTGGAGTTCGCTTTCTGGTTTATGGTATGTGTAGAAGCTATCCACAAGTAAATCTAAATGCTCTACTTCCTCACTGTAGTTAATAATTGAAGAAATAAGAGGGAAGAGGTGTAACCATATTTTATATGCTTCCTCATCGTCTTTATTTTGATAATCCATAAAGATATCAATCAATTCTTGTTTACCGGTTTCAACTTCATCAAGCATCTCAACGGATTGTTGTTTCTTTGCTTTACCAATAAATTTTAATAACACTTGTTCGTGATAATGCGTTAATGAATCAAGTTCGTTTTGAATAGATTCCTGAAACTCTTCTGGCATATAGCGCAGTTCATTTTCGGTGCGATGTAATGATTTTAACGTGCTTAAAGCGCGGCTTGTTGTCGCTAACATTTGTCTGAATAAAACGAGCTTACGAATTTTCGCGAATTGTATTTTTTTCGTATAGCTTCTTTCTTCTTTATACAGCAAATAGTAATGATTTAGTTTAATCATTTTTTCTTTCATGCGATCGATATCGGTTTTTAGCGTTGTAAAATCAGAAGCTTGCCTACTGTTCATACGAATCCATTTAACAATTTCCTCTGTATTATCAACGATGCGATGGTAAAGTTTTGTTTCATATTTTGGCGGCATAAATACTAAATTTACAAGCGAAGCCGCAATAATTCCAATCATAATCGTCGCGAATCGAAGTAAGGCAAAATTAAAGAAATCTTCGCCTTGATACTCCATAATGGCGATAACTGTTACTAAAGCGAGTGATATTGTTTTTTCTAAGCGTAATTGTAAAGTAAGAGCAATTACTAATATACACGTTAATCCAATAATAAAAGGATTATGTCCAAAAGCAGTAGCAAATACGATAGCGAATACAGCACCAATTACGTTTGCTTGAATTTGCTCAAGAGCAGTTAAATACGAGCGGTATACAGACGGTTGAACAGCAAAGATAGCTGAGATTCCCGCAAATACAGGACTCGGTAATTGAAGTAAAATACAAGCAAATAAAGCTAATGTAATGGCAATACCCGTTTTTAAAATGCGAGCACCAAGTTTCATACCCTTATTGATATCCTTTCTCTTGTCATAATGAATGTACAACATGATACTATACATTCATTACAATATGTTAGCAAGTGATATTTTAGTGACGTTAAAAAGTTTAATAAATAAATTACAATCAATTTATAATTTCTCCAAATTCTCTTTAAACATCTATTCTTTAATAAAAAAACCTGCTGAATTTCAGCAGGTTTCAAATTGTTATTCTAGATTACTATGCGATGCTCGCTTCGTCAATTTTTTTATGAAAATAAATATTGTACATGTCATTCGGTTGAAATAGATGGATCCGCCTGTTCTTTTTTCGGGATAATTTCATAGAAGTGAAGCTGGATATCATCTAATAATGGTGTTAACAAAGCGACTTCTTCATATTGTTCGTGCTCATTTAATACACGAATGTAGTCTAATAATAATTCATTCACATCTTGCAAACCATTTTTACTAATTGGCTGCAATGTTACATTTGCACCTTTAGCAATTCTTCTTTTTAAAGCGTGTTCTGTTAAACCTAAGTTTGGCTCATGATGTAAATAAACAACACCACCAGTCATGCCGGCACAAATCCATGGACCAGGATCTCCTAAAACAAGAGCGCGACCATTTGTCATATATTCAAAAGCAAATCCTTTTATATTAGAATATACTCCGATATTTCCTTGTTCTTTTTCGCGGAGTGGTTTTGTAATTCTGCCTCCAATTATCATATCTGCTCCAGAAAGGCGAATGCCAGCACGAGCATCAGCGTTACCTTGCACGTATAATGCACCTTTTTGAGCACCGTATCCAAATCCTTTTCCGACAGAACCGTTATAATATGTTCCATCTGTTCCTTTTGCTTTCGTTATATAAATGCCACCGCCAAATGAAGTTTTTCCAATTCCATCTTGCGCGCCACCATTTACGTGTATAAATAAGTTCTCGCTATTGTACGCGCCTAATCCGTTTCCAGGAACAGATCCGTTTGTATACTTTAATGTAAGTGGTTCAAGATGAGTGTTTTCATATAATTTGCTACGAATACGATAACAGGATTCTAGACCGCCCATTACGCGTTGCTCTACGCCGACGCTTACTAATTCTTTTGACTGGAGAGAATTTGTTGTTTCAAATTGTTTTTCTTGTACAGATGCCGTTATTTTCACAGATGAATCTTCTATCGTTTGTATTAAATTACGTAAGTCTAATAAGTCCTTGCCTCGAGTTTGTTCTAATAAATCCGATCGTCCGATAATATCTTGTAAGTTTGTGTAACCGAGCTGCCCTGTTAAACGTTTCAATTCTGTACCGAAAGTAGTGAATAGGCTTAATAGCCCTGTAACTGCGCTTTCTAATTCACGTGGAACGAAACGGCGCAGTCCATGTTCTTTCGCTTGAGCTTCAGATTCAATTTGTGTTGCAATTCCGACGTGGCACGTATCAAGATGACAACCACGGCAAGTTGTACAGCCAATTGCAATCATTGATAATGTGCCAAATCCGATCCGGTTTGCTCCGAGGAGCATGATTTTTAAGGCGTCATTTACACTTCGAATACCGCCATCTGCCCAAATCTCTACTTTATGTCTCATATTTGCTTCTAGTAACGCATTGTGAGCAGCTTTAACACCAATCTCTACAGGAAGACCAACATGTTGCAATGCGTGAATACGCGCAGCACCTGTTCCGCCATCAAATCCACTAATGTTAATAAAGTCAGCGCCAGCTTTTGCGATACCGACAGCAATTGTTCCGATGTTAGGAACGACAGGAACTTTTACAGCTACTTTTGCAAGATGATTAGCCGTTTTAATTTCTGTAATCATTTGAGCCAAGTCTTCAATTGAATAAATATCATGGTTGTTAGAAGGTGAAATTAAATCCGAACCAATTGTAGCATTACGTGCTTCCGCAATTTTGGCAGTCACTTTTGAACCAGGCAAATGTCCACCTTCACCAGGCTTTGCTCCTTGACCTATTTTAATTTCAATTAAATTTGATGAATTTAGTAGTTCAGCGTTTACTCCAAATCGGCCAGATGCAACTTGTTGTCCGCGTGTATGTGGGTACTTACCAATCATATCTTTAATTTCGCCGCCTTCACCGTTCAAACTAATCATATTTAGCTGATCGGCAGCTTCTGCATACGCGCGAAAGGCAATTTCATTTTGAGAACCAAATGACATAGAACTAATAATAAATGGTAAATCATGATTGTGAATGCCGATGGACACTTCTTCAGTCGGAACTACATGCTGTGCTTGTTTTGTTTGAACAAGGTGCCTGATTGCGATGGGAGTGTTTTCTTCTAATTCACTTAACTTGTCACGGTAATCATCATAAGAGTTTCCTTTTGCAACATCACCAATTGCTTTCCAAATCCGCGGGAATATATGAAATGATTTTCGCATTCTAACTTTTGGATTGTTAAAATCCTCAGCTCGAATTTTTGCATCTTCAGCAAGTGATTCAAGTGAAAAAGCTAAATTATTTGAACCGCAGAAGTTTGTAATTTGTAATATATTTGCGATTTCCTCATGTAATCCAATAGAGGAGAAGAGGCGACCGTAACCGCGTAATTCATGAATTCCAATCGTTGAAATTACTTTCTCTAGTCCTTTATTAAGTGCGGTATACAAATTAGTAATTGGTACTTTTGTTTCATCATTTACCGTTGCGAACAATAAATATGGATTAATACCATCTGCCCCTAATCCGTATAGCGTGACGATATCGTGTAAGGAGCGAAGGGCACCGGAACGTATAACGAGAGAGCATTTCCGGCGTAATTTATTTTCAGTTAATGCTTGATGTACTTTAGCAGTAACTAGATGTGGGTCAATCCATAACAGTTCATTTTGATGAGATTTAGCGTCATCTAATAATAGTAGGGAAGCACCATTTTTAACGGCTGCTATCGCTTCGGAACTAATTCGATTTAATGCGATTTGTAGAGTTTCTGATGGACTAAATGTAACAGAAATTGTAGAGACAGAGCTATGAGTAATGAATAGCTGTATAAGTTGTTCGTACGTAATCGTGTGTAAGTCTGCCGCGATAGATTGAGCTAAATTCCCTTCTAAAATAATGGGTGAAAGCATCTCGATTACAAATGGTTGTTTAGAGTTATCTAATAAACCCGGACGCTCTCCGAGTACAGTACGTGTGGAGAAGTGTTCAACTTCTCGATCGCGATCGATTGCTGGATTTGTAACAACGGCTACACTTTCCTTAATGAAATCAGCAATATTTCGTCTATCTGTATCAAGTGCGGCAAGTGGTGAGTCATGCCCAAGTGACCGAATTGGTTCGACGCCTTTTGTCGCCATTTGTTCAAGGAGCTGAATATGTTCTCGATCCCAGCCAAAAGCGACGTATTGATTCGTTTCAACTTGAACCGAAGCACATAATCCCTCAGTTTCTTTCGTTTCAGGGATAGATAAGTTTACATGATAATTGGTAACATCGATTCGTTTCTTAAAACGGTTATATACTTCAATTTGATAATTGTCGTATTCATAGAGAACGAGCTCATCTTGTTGATTCCATTTTAATCCAACTTTTTCTCCAGGAGCGAGTGGTTTCGGCTCTGCTACATATTCAGTTGGTGATACAACTCCAGGTTCAGAAGAGAAAATATAGGAGCTCTCTGTCTCTACTTTCCAAACTGGGCGTAATCCAAGGGAATCGACACTGAAAACAGCTTCATCTTTATAACGTGAAATAATACCAGCTGGACCTTGTGCGAAATGCCCCCAAGCCTCACGTATATAAGTGTATAAGTTTTGTAAGTTTGTTTCGTAAAGTTTTATTTCATTAATAATTGGTGGAAATAATATATCCATTGCTTCAAATAAACTGTAGTTATACTGAACGAGAAGGGTTTCTAAGGTGCGGTTTAAATCTTGGGAATCACTGCCCCCGGCAGTAAGTGGTACATTAATCATTTCAGCTTGATCGCGTAATTTTGCAATCGTGTTAATTTCGCCATTATGTCCGAGAATGCTAAATGGTTGTACACGAAAAAAATTAGATAACGTATTAGTAGAATAGCGATTATGTCCTAGTGTCATAGTTGAAGCGATAAGTGGGTGTTGTAAATCATTGTAATAAGCAACGAGTGTATCGCCAGCACCGAGAACTTTATATACAACATGTTCATGACTTAATGAGGCAACATGAATTGCTTCATTTTCTTCGATTTTTATTGTTACAGAAAATAATGTTTGTTCAATATTTTTAACTTCACTTTCGGCGATAAGGGCAATTTGCCAAAATAAAGGTTCTTCTTGTTTACCAAGAGGACCGAGTGCATCTGAGTTTATTACATCATCATTTTCGAGAACAATTGTAAAGCTTTCATTGTTTAGTTGCGTACGAATGTAATCTTTTAACTCAGCAATGTTTTCTTTTTTGTTTAGAAAAAAATGTCCAACGATAAAGTGGGGATGATCCACAATCGTTGGATTATATCCGCTACTTTTCAGTTTTTCATTCCAAAGTGCTTTTGGCATGTCGATATGAATTCCGATACCATCTCCTTCGCCATTAATGAAACCAGCTCTATGATTCATTTTGACTAGCGATTGTATACAAAGATCGATGTTTTCTTTTGTAGGAATTCTTCGTTTTTCCATAACGGAAACGATTCCACACGCATCGTGTTCTGCATTTTTATAATTCCGAAATAAAGACGGTGTCCATTTATTTTTTTTGTTGAGCATCCGTCAATCCCCCCTCTGGAAAATGAATTTTGAATAATCTTACTATTTAAGGCGTGAACTGCCTTGTATACATGGATAGTAAGGATATAAAAGAATATAAAACAGATAATTATGAATAATTATACTATTAATGAGGGATTTATGAAATAGAAAAAAGGAAAAAAGAAAGATGGGCTTTCTTTTTTCCTTTTGTAATGAAGAGATTATTTATTGTTCGCTAGGGTAGAAAATGCTCTGCCAACAGCTTCAATTGTATATTCAATATCTTCTTTTGTATGTTCTGTCGTTAAGAACCATGCTTCATATTTAGAAGGTGCTAAATTAATACCTTCTTGAAGCATCAGCTTGAAGAATCTACCGAACATTTCACCATCTGTATTTTTGGCTGCATCGTAATCTTCAATTGTATTTGTTGTGAAGTATACAGTTAATGCACCCTTTAGACGGTTTACTGTAATATCGATGTTATGTTTTGTAGCTTGATCTAAAATTCCTTTTTCAAGCATTGCGCCAAGTGCATCTAATTTCTCGTATACGCCTTCTTGTTGAAGTACTTCTAGGCAGGCAATCCCTGATGCCATAGAAGCAGGGTTCCCAGCCATTGTACCAGCTTGGTATGCAGGGCCGAGCGGTGCAACTTGTTCCATAATTTTTTTCTTACCACCGTAAGCACCAATTGGAAGTCCACCGCCGATAACTTTACCAAGTGCTGTTAAATCTGGGGTTACGCCAAGTAAGTCTTGAGCGCCGCCATACATAAAGCGGAAAGCAGTAATAACTTCATCATAAATTACTAGTGCACCAGCTTCGTGAACAAGTTCATTAACTTTTTCAAGGAAGCCAGGTTTTGGCTCAACAATACCGAAGTTTCCAACGATTGGCTCTACAAGGATAGCTGCTACTTCATGTCCCCATTTATCTAACGCTTCTTTTAAAGTTTCTACATTATTAAATGGAACAGTAATAACTTCTTGAGCGATACTTTGTGGCACACCCGCTGAATCAGGAATTCCAAGAGTAGAAGGACCCGAGCCAGCTGCTACAAGTACTAAATCGGAATGACCGTGGTAACAACCAGCGAATTTCATAATTTTTGTGCGGCCAGTGTAAGCACGAGCAACACGAATGGTTGTCATAACGGATTCTGTACCAGAGTTCACGAAGCGGACTTTATCTAAAGCGGGCATTGCTTCTTTTAACATTTTTGCGAATTTTACTTCTAATGCTGTTGGAGTACCGTATAGTACGCCGTTTTCAGCCGCTGTTTTAATTGCTTCTGTCACGTGTGGGTGAGCATGTCCAGTAATAATAGGGCCATACGCTGCTAAATAATCGATATATTTATTTCCATCTACATCCCAGAAATAAGCACCTTTTCCGCGTTCCATTGCAACAGGAGAACCGCCTCCAACTGCTTTAAAAGAACGGGAAGGACTATTAACACCACCAACGATATGTTCTAAAGCTTCTTTATGTAACGCTTCTGATTTTGTGAAATTCAATACAATTCATCTCCTTACAAAAATCTATGTATTATTCTAACATGTTTTTTGAAAAGACGTATTGTTTGTGATAGAAGGAGCAGTTGGGTAAACTATTCGTTGTGACATTTAGGAAGGGGGTCCGATTATGAAATCGGTAATTGAGGTACAAGGGTTACGTAAAGAGTTTACAGCTTATTCAAGTCGTCCGGGATTAAAGGGTGCATTTCGCGATTTATTAAATCGTAATTATAAAATAGTACCAGCAGTAAATGATGTTTCTTTTACTGTAAAGCAAGGTGAAATGGTTGGTTATATTGGTGAGAATGGTGCTGGTAAATCAACGACGATTAAAATGCTTACAGGGATTTTGACTCCGACATCAGGACAAATTACAGTGAATGGAATGAATCCACACAAACAGAGAGAAGAATTTGTAAGAACAATCGGCGTTGTGTTTGGTCAGCGTTCCCAGCTTTGGTGGGATATTGCTGTACAAGAATCATTTCGTTTATTGAAGAAAGTGTACGGTGTATCAGACGCTCAGTATAAGGAACATATGGAACATGTTATTGAAACGTTAGATATCGGTCCTTTGTTAGATAAACCGGTACGGAAATTATCTCTTGGTCAAAGAATGCGTTGTGAATTGGCAGCGGCGTTAATTCATAATCCGCCGTTATTATTTTTAGATGAGCCAACAATTGGACTAGATGTTCTTGTGAAATTGAAAATACGAGAATTCTTAAAAGAGATGAATGAACGTTATAAAACAACAATTTTATTAACGACACATGATATTACTGATATTGAAGCTTTATGTGAACGCGTCATCATGCTTGATGAAGGGAATATTATGTATGACGGATCTTTAGATAATCTTCGTACGCAGTGGGGAGTAGAGAAAGAAATACATTTTCAGTTTGTTGCCCCAGTTTCATACCAGGAGTTATCAATGGTTATGCCAGATAGCCATGTTGTTTGGTTAAAAGCGAAAGAAGAAAACGCATGGGTTGCAAAAATACCGAATGAAGAAGTTATCATTTCTATGTTGATTTCTAAAGTAGTACAAGCCTTTCAAATTAAAGATTTGAAAATTAACGAAGTGTCTACAGAGGAAATTATTCGTAACATTTATGAAGAAGGTATTATGCATGGGTAAGTATATTGAAATGATTCGGATTCGCTTTTTAATGATGCTTGCTTATCGTACAAATTATTACAGCGGGATTTTAATTTATACGATTAACATTGGTGCGTATTATTTTTTATGGCAAGCAATTTATAGCGGGAAAGAGAATATTGAAAGTTTATCTATTTCACAAATGACTACGTATATTGCGATCGCATGGATGGCACGCGCTTTTTATTTCAATAATATAGATAGAGAAATTGCGATGGAAATTCAAGAAGGACGTGTGGCGGTAGAGCTAATTCGTCCGTACAACTATTTAGGTATGAAAGTTATGCAAGGGCTTGGAGAAGGCATATTTCGTTTTGCTTTCTTTTCGATTCCGGGCATGGTTATTGTTACGTTATTATTTTCATTACAAATTACAACGAATTTTCAAACATGGTTATATTTCTTCCTATCTTTAATATTTAGTTTTATCATTAATACACAAATAAATTTAATGACAGGAATGCTTACATTCTTCTTATTTAATAATAGTGGAATTATGTATGCGAAACGTGTTGTTATCGATTTATTTTCTGGTTTATTATTACCGATTAGTTTTTATCCGTTATGGGCCCAAAAAGCAATGGTGTTTTTACCGTTTCAAGCAATTAGTTATATTCCAAGTATGATTTTCTCTGAAGGTATACAAGGAAGTAAGTTATATGAAGCTTTATTATTTCAAGTGATTTGGGCAATTATACTTATTATTCCAATTGTACTGATGTGGAAAACGGCGAGAAAACGTCTAATCGTACAAGGGGGATGACGAGATGATATATATAAAATTATTTTTGCAATATGCAAGTCAATATATAAAAACAAAATTGGAGTATCGTGGCGATTTTATCGTCGGATTACTTTCAGATTTATCACTACAAGCTGTTAATTTAATCTTCATTCTCGTTGTGTTTGGGCATACCCAAGCACTAAAAGGGTGGAGCCGAGAAGAAGTAATCTTTATTTATGGGTTCTTTTTAGTACCGTTTGCCATTTTTTCAGCTTTCTTTAATATATGGGACTTTAATGATCGTTACATTATTAAAGGAGAAATGGACCGTATATTAACGAGACCGATTCATAGTTTATTTCAAATTATATTAGAAAGAATGGAACTTGAATCTTTAATTGGAGCTATTACGGGGATTATTGTGATGGGTTATGCAGCAATGGAGCTGCAATTATCTTTTTACTGGTATGATTTCTTCTTATTCCTACTCATGGTAGGGGGAGGGGCACTTGTGTACGGCGGGATATTTGTTACGCTTGCAAGTTTTGGCTTTTGGTCGGATGCGAAAAGTTCCATTATGCCGCTTATGTATAACATAGGGAATTATGGACGCTACCCTGTTGATATTTATAACCGTGTTATTCGCTTTGTTTTAACGTTTGTTTTACCGTTTGCATTTGTTGGGGTATATCCAGCAGCATACTTTTTAAGAAAAACAGAGTGGAATAGCTATGCTTTCGCAACTCCAATTGTTGGTGTTATCTGTTTTACTATTGCAATTACCCTCTGGAATCAAGGGGTTAAACGATATCGTGGTGCAGGAAATTAATTATAGAAGCTTGTTCGTTTCTAAGGGATAAATCAGCTACAGTCCTCATACATATAAAACGAGGTGGAGGACATGTTATGGGGATTTATTCTATTAATTGCAGCAATCGCTATTTTGAGAAGTGTCCAATTATTATGGAGTTCATATTCAAATTCCAATCGTTTCTTTTCGCTGTACAATTTAGCTACGTTGTTTTTGATTTATACAACGGTACTGATTGCGTTTGGATTAAGTTATGTTGTGCTAGAGGAAATGGGTTTTGCAGTTTTGAAAGAAGATGGGGATAGGCTAAGTGCTCATTCCTTTCAGCTCGTTGAAATATGTTTATATTTTAGCGCGGTTACTTTATTGTCCGTTGGATATGGTGATATAGCTCCGATTGGAATCGGAAGATGGATTGCAATTGGAGAAGCGCTAATTGGATATACATTACCGTTTGCCTTTGTGATGAGATCTGTAATAGACAATGAAAAATAAGGTCGCATTTGATATAGTAAAAGAAAAGAGAAGGAGTGATAACAATGATTACAGTAGGAGAAATGGCACCAGAATTTACATTAGAAGGAAGTAACGGAGAACAAATTCGCTTAGCTGACTTTCGCGGTAAAAATGTAGTCCTATATTTTTATCCGAAAGATATGACTCCGGGATGTACAACTGAAGCATGTGATTTTCGTGATGCATATGGATTATTTCAAGAGAAGGATACGGTTATACTTGGTGTAAGTCCAGATTCAGCAAATAGACATATGAAATTCATTGAGAAGCATGAGCTTCCATTTGTACTTTTAGTAGACGAAGATCATAAAGTAGCAGAATTGTACGATGTTTGGAAGCTGAAAAAGAACTTCGGAAAAGAGTACATGGGAATTGAGCGTTCTACATTCCTTATTAGTAAAGACGGTGAGCTTGTAAATGAGTGGCGTAAAGTGAAAGTGAAAGGGCATATTGAGGATGTTCTTTCTTATATAAAATAAATCTATATTAATGAGGAGAAAAAATACATATGTAAGGCATGCGTCTATACATATTTTCTTGCGATACATAAAGTGAAAGTGTAGGGCATACCTCCTCAGATGATAGTATTCCAAGTGCGATTATGTCGCACTTTTTTCTATGTAAATGTATAGGGAATGGGGGAAGATACATAAGAATAAGGCTATATACGAAAATAAACCACATACTTATAGTAGAAATATTGACGATTTATAAGAAAAAGAGTACACTCTTTATAAGAATTATAAAATAATAATCCGTATAGAATCGGGGTGCATGACGGTGGTCAAAGAAGAATTAAAAGAAGCGCTAGAAATGCTGAAAAATACGGGTGTACGCATTACTCCACAGCGTCATGCTATTTTAGAGTACCTTGTGGAATCTATGACGCACCCAACAGCGGATGACATTTATAAAGCATTAGAAGGTAAGTTTCCAAATATGAGTGTTGCAACTGTCTATAATAACTTACGTGTGTTTAAAGAAGTTGGACTTGTAAAGGAATTAACTTATGGGGATGCTTCAAGTAGATTTGATTATGTTACAAGTCAACATTATCATGTGATTTGCGAAAAATGTGGTAAGATTGTTGATTTTCCTTATGGAGGATTGGAACAGCTTGAAGAGGAAGCTGCAAAAACGACAGGCTTCGTTATTAATAGTCATCGCTTAGAAATTTATGGCGTTTGTCCAGAGTGTCATAAGGCGTAATATATAATAAAGAAAGAGGCTGACGGCTATACGTCGACCTCTTTCTTTATTATATATGGGAATCGTGTTAGACTCATGAGGATTTAAAATGTTAAGTGAAGAATCAAATTTAATAAGAACAAATACAAGAGGTGATTTCTTAGTTAAGAAATCACCTTTTTAATGAGATGAAACTTCTTTAGTTTTGTAAGCTCCATATACCTATGATTTATAACTCTTCTTATTATATTTCTCATCAAATTCTTTTCCTTCTAGATTTCGATCAAGTGTTAAAGGTTGATTGCAATGCATACATGCGTCGACACGACCGAGCATTTTTGTTGGTTTATCGCAGCTTGGACAAATAATTTGTATCGTTTTTGTAGATAACATACCAATCCAAAAGTAAACAACAGTGCTAGCGATGACAGCTAAAAAACCAACCATCATAAAGGTTGTCATAATAATGATGTTTTCGCGAAAAAAGACACCTAAGTATGCAATGAAGAGGCCGATAAATACTAAACTCAATGCAAAGGTTCGGATTTTATTAATTTTGTTCGAATATTTAATACCCATTCCCACCACACTCCTATAGGAATAATATAACACACAATTTAGAATGTTTTATGAAAACGAAGGTGATGATTAAATTTATCACTTATTAAAGAACAGTAGTGCTTTCTTTTAAGATGCAATACAGAAAGAGATTAGGTGGAAGGAGCATGTCTATAAAAGAGGAGTAGTAATTTTCTTCTATAAGTTAATTTAGTTTTTTAACGGGATGTGAAATTTTTTCAGAAAAAGTATTGACCCTATATATACTGCGTGATATATTAATAAACGTCGCTGATGCGGAAACGCAGTAAACGACAAAAAAGAAATTTAAAAAACTTAGTTGACATCGAAAAACGAAGATGTTAACATAAGGAAGTCGCAATTGAGCGGCGAAGTAGTTCTTTGAAAACTGAACGAAACAAACAACGTGAACGTCAATTTTTATTTTTAGATGCTAGACAAACTAACTTTATTGGAGAGTTTGATCCTGGCTCAGGATGAACGCTGGCGGCGTGCCTAATACATGCAAGTCGAGCGAATGGATTAAGAGCTTGCTCTTATGAAGTTAGCGGCGGACGGGTGAGTAACACGTGGGTAACCTACCCATAAGACTGGGATAACTCCGGGAAACCGGGGCTAATACCGGATAATATTTTGAACTGCATAGTTCGAAATTGAAAGGCGGCTTCGGCTGTCACTTATGGATGGACCCGCGTCGCATTAGCTAGTTGGTGAGGTAACGGCTCACCAAGGCGACGATGCGTAGCCGACCTGAGAGGGTGATCGGCCACACTGGGACTGAGACACGGCCCAGACTCCTACGGGAGGCAGCAGTAGGGAATCTTCCGCAATGGACGAAAGTCTGACGGAGCAACGCCGCGTGAGTGATGAAGGCTTTCGGGTCGTAAAACTCTGTTGTTAGGGAAGAACAAGTGCTAGTTGAATAAGCTGGCACCTTGACGGTACCTAACCAGAAAGCCACGGCTAACTACGTGCCAGCAGCCGCGGTAATACGTAGGTGGCAAGCGTTATCCGGAATTATTGGGCGTAAAGCGCGCGCAGGTGGTTTCTTAAGTCTGATGTGAAAGCCCACGGCTCAACCGTGGAGGGTCATTGGAAACTGGGAGACTTGAGTGCAGAAGAGGAAAGTGGAATTCCATGTGTAGCGGTGAAATGCGTAGAGATATGGAGGAACACCAGTGGCGAAGGCGACTTTCTGGTCTGTAACTGACACTGAGGCGCGAAAGCGTGGGGAGCAAACAGGATTAGATACCCTGGTAGTCCACGCCGTAAACGATGAGTGCTAAGTGTTAGAGGGTTTCCGCCCTTTAGTGCTGAAGTTAACGCATTAAGCACTCCGCCTGGGGAGTACGGCCGCAAGGCTGAAACTCAAAGGAATTGACGGGGGCCCGCACAAGCGGTGGAGCATGTGGTTTAATTCGAAGCAACGCGAAGAACCTTACCAGGTCTTGACATCCTCTGAAAACTCTAGAGATAGAGCTTCTCCTTCGGGAGCAGAGTGACAGGTGGTGCATGGTTGTCGTCAGCTCGTGTCGTGAGATGTTGGGTTAAGTCCCGCAACGAGCGCAACCCTTGATCTTAGTTGCCATCATTAAGTTGGGCACTCTAAGGTGACTGCCGGTGACAAACCGGAGGAAGGTGGGGATGACGTCAAATCATCATGCCCCTTATGACCTGGGCTACACACGTGCTACAATGGACGGTACAAAGAGCTGCAAGACCGCGAGGTGGAGCTAATCTCATAAAACCGTTCTCAGTTCGGATTGTAGGCTGCAACTCGCCTACATGAAGCTGGAATCGCTAGTAATCGCGGATCAGCATGCCGCGGTGAATACGTTCCCGGGCCTTGTACACACCGCCCGTCACACCACGAGAGTTTGTAACACCCGAAGTCGGTGGGGTAACCTTTATGGAGCCAGCCGCCTAAGGTGGGACAGATGATTGGGGTGAAGTCGTAACAAGGTAGCCGTATCGGAAGGTGCGGCTGGATCACCTCCTTTCTATGGAGAATTGATGAACGCAGTTCATCAATAAACGTTGACTTGTTTTGTTTCGTTCAGTTTTGAGAGAACTATCTCTCAAGTTTAAATGTATGTTCTTTGAAAACTAGATAACAGTGTAGCTCATATTTTTTTAATTTTAGTTTGGTTAAGTTAGAAAGGGCGCACGGTGGATGCCTTGACACTAGGAGTCGATGAAGGACGGGACTAACGCCGATATGCTTCGGGGAGCTGTAAGTAAGCTTTGATCCGAAGATTTCCGAATGGGGAAACCCACTATACGTAATGGTATGGTATCCTTACCTGAATACATAGGGTATGGAAGACAGACCCAGGGAACTGAAACATCTAAGTACCTGGAGGAAGAGAAAGCAAATGCGATTTCCTGAGTAGCGGCGAGCGAAACGGAATCTAGCCCAAACCAAGAGGCTTGCCTCTTGGGGTTGTAGGACATTCTATACGGAGTTACAAAGGAACGAGGTAGACGAAGCGACCTGGAAAGGTCCGTCACAGAGGGTAATAACCCCGTAGTCGAAACTTCGTTCTCTCTTGAATGTATCCTGAGTACGGCGGAACACGTGAAATTCCGTCGGAATCTGGGAGGACCATCTCCCAAGGCTAAATACTCCCTAGTGATCGATAGTGAACCAGTACCGTGAGGGAAAGGTGAAAAGCACCCCGGAAGGGGAGTGAAAGAGATCCTGAAACCGTGTGCCTACAAATAGTCAGAGCCCGTTAATGGGTGATGGCGTGCCTTTTGTAGAATGAACCGGCGAGTTACGATCCCGTGCGAGGTTAAGCTGAAGAGGCGGAGCCGCAGCGAAAGCGAGTCTGAATAGGGCGTTTAGTACGTGGTCGTAGACCCGAAACCAGGTGATCTACCCATGTCCAGGGTGAAGTTCAGGTAACACTGAATGGAGGCCCGAACCCACGCACGTTGAAAAGTGCGGGGATGAGGTGTGGGTAGCGGAGAAATTCCAATCGAACCTGGAGATAGCTGGTTCTCCCCGAAATAGCTTTAGGGCTAGCCTTAAGTGTAAGAGTCTTGGAGGTAGAGCACTGATTGAACTAGGGGTCCTCATCGGATTACCGAATTCAGTCAAACTCCGAATGCCAATGACTTATCCTTAGGAGTCAGACTGCGAGTGATAAGATCCGTAGTCAAGAGGGAAACAGCCCAGATCGCCAGCTAAGGTCCCAAAGTGTGTATTAAGTGGAAAAGGATGTGGAGTTGCTTAGACAACTAGGATGTTGGCTCAGAAGCAGCCACCATTTAAAGAGTGCGTAATAGCTCACTAGTCGAGTGACTCTGCGCCGAAAATGTACCGGGGCTAAATACACCACCGAAGCTGCGAATTGATACCAATGGTATCAGTGGTAGGGGAGCGTTCTAAGTGCAGTGAAGTCAGACCGGAAGGACTGGTGGAGCGCTTAGAAGTGAGAATGCCGGTATGAGTAGCGAAAGACGGGTGAGAATCCCGTCCACCGAATGCCTAAGGTTTCCTGAGGAAGGCTCGTCCGCTCAGGGTTAGTCAGGACCTAAGCCGAGGCCGACAGGCGTAGGCGATGGACAACAGGTTGATATTCCTGTACCACCTCTTTATCGTTTGAGCAATGGAGGGACGCAGAAGGATAGAAGAAGCGTGCGATTGGTTGTGCACGTCCAAGCAGTTAGGCTGATAAGTAGGCAAATCCGCTTATCGTGAAGGCTGAGCTGTGATGGGGAAGCTCCTTATGGAGCGAAGTCTTTGATTCCCCGCTGCCAAGAAAAGCTTCTAGCGAGATAAAAGGTGCCTGTACCGCAAACCGACACAGGTAGGCGAGGAGAGAATCCTAAGGTGTGCGAGAGAACTCTGGTTAAGGAACTCGGCAAAATGACCCCGTAACTTCGGGAGAAGGGGTGCTTTCTTAACGGAAAGCCGCAGTGAATAGGCCCAAGCGACTGTTTAGCAAAAACACAGGTCTCTGCGAAGCCGTAAGGCGAAGTATAGGGGCTGACACCTGCCCGGTGCTGGAAGGTTAAGGAGAGGGGTTAGCGTAAGCGAAGCTCTGAACTGAAGCCCCAGTAAACGGCGGCCGTAACTATAACGGTCCTAAGGTAGCGAAATTCCTTGTCGGGTAAGTTCCGACCCGCACGAAAGGTGTAACGATTTGGGCACTGTCTCAACCAGAGACTCGGTGAAATTATAGTACCTGTGAAGATGCAGGTTACCCGCGACAGGACGGAAAGACCCCGTGGAGCTTTACTGTAGCCTGATATTGAATTTTGGTACAGTTTGTACAGGATAGGCGGGAGCCATTGAAACCGGAGCGCTAGCTTCGGTGGAGGCGCTGGTGGGATACCGCCCTGACTGTATTGAAATTCTAACCTACGGGTCTCATCGACCCGGGAGACAGTGTCAGGTGGGCAGTTTGACTGGGGCGGTCGCCTCCTAAAGTGTAACGGAGGCGCCCAAAGGTTCCCTCAGAATGGTTGGAAATCATTCGTAGAGTGCAAAGGCATAAGGGAGCTTGACTGCGAGACCTACAAGTCGAGCAGGGACGAAAGTCGGGCTTAGTGATCCGGTGGTTCCGCATGGAAGGGCCATCGCTCAACGGATAAAAGCTACCCCGGGGATAACAGGCTTATCTCCCCCAAGAGTCCACATCGACGGGGAGGTTTGGCACCTCGATGTCGGCTCATCGCATCCTGGGGCTGTAGTCGGTCCCAAGGGTTGGGCTGTTCGCCCATTAAAGCGGTACGCGAGCTGGGTTCAGAACGTCGTGAGACAGTTCGGTCCCTATCCGTCGTGGGCGCAGGAAATTTGAGAGGAGCTGTCCTTAGTACGAGAGGACCGGGATGGACGCACCGCTGGTGTACCAGTTGTTCTGCCAAGGGCATAGCTGGGTAGCTATGTGCGGAAGGGATAAGTGCTGAAAGCATCTAAGCATGAAGCCCCCCTCAAGATGAGATTTCCCATAGCGTAAGCTAGTAAGATCCCTGAAAGATGATCAGGTTGATAGGTTCGAGGTGGAAGCATGGTGACATGTGGAGCTGACGAATACTAATAGATCGAGGACTTAACCATATAATATGAAGCAACGTTATCTAGTTTTGAGAGAATATAAAAAACTTATTGACTTTTTGAGTAGATAAGTTATAATGATGATTGTCTCAAAAGAATAATGTCTGGTAATGATGGCAGAGAGGTCACACCCGTTCCCATACCGAACACGGAAGTTAAGCTCTCTAGCGCCGATGGTAGTTGGGACCTTGTCCCTGTGAGAGTAGGACGTTGCCAGGCAATATTATTCCGCAGTAGCTCAGCGGTAGAGCTATCGGCTGTTAACCGATCGGTCGTAGGTTCGATTCCTACCTGCGGAGCCATTGGAGAGCTGTCCGAGTTGGCCGAAGGAGCACGATTGGAAATCGTGTATACGTCACAAGCGTATCAAGGGTTCGAATCCCTTGCTCTCCGCCATAAGGAATTTATAATATTTGGCCCGTTGGTCAAGTGGTTAAGACACCGCCCTTTCACGGCGGTAACACGGGTTCGAATCCCGTACGGGTCACCACTTTTGGAGGATTAGCTCAGCTGGGAGAGCACCTGCCTTACAAGCAGGGGGTCGGCGGTTCGATCCCGTCATCCTCCACCATATAAATTATATGAATAATATTGTCGCGGGGTGGAGCAGTACGGTAGCTCGTCGGGCTCATAACCCGAAGGTCGCAGGTTCAAATCCTGTCCCCGCAACCAAATGGTCCCGTGGTGTAGTGGTTAACATGCCTGCCTGTCACGCAGGAGATCGCCGGTTCGACCCCGGTCGGGACCGCCATTTTAATAAGGCTCGGTAGCTCAGTCGGTAGAGCAGAGGACTGAAAATCCTCGTGTCGGCGGTTCGATTCCGTCCCGAGCCACCATTTTAATAAAATATGCCGGCTTAGCTCAATTGGTAGAGCAACTGACTTGTAATCAGTAGGTTGGGGGTTCAAGTCCTCTAGCCGGCACCATGTAAGTTTCGGAGGGGTAGCGAAGTGGCTAAACGCGGCGGACTGTAAATCCGCTCCTTCGGGTTCGGCAGTTCGAATCTGCCCCCCTCCACCATTTTACATAGGGGCATAGTTTAAAGGTAGAACTGAGGTCTCCAAAACCTCCAGTGTGGGTTCAATTCCTACTGCCCCTGCCAAATATATAAACACAACATGGCGGTTGTGGCGAAGTGGTTAACGCACCGGATTGTGGCTCCGGCATTCGTGGGTTCAATTCCCATCAGTCGCCCCATTTTTATTTTTTTAAAATTACAAATAAATCAATGGATACTTACATATAATTAAGTAAAACTTCGGTGGGCTATAGCCAAGCGGTAAGGCAACGGACTTTGACTCCGTCATGCGCTGGTTCGAATCCAGCTAGCCCAGCCATTTTTGCGGAAGTAGTTCAGTGGTAGAATACAACCTTGCCAAGGTTGGGGTCGCGGGTTCGAATCCCGTCTTCCGCTCCATTTTAACTTCATATGGCGGCATAGCCAAGTGGTAAGGCAGAGGTCTGCAAAACCTTTACCACCGGTTCAAATCCGGTTGCCGCCTTTCTTTTATGCCGATGTGGCGGAATTGGCAGACGCGCACGACTCAAAATCGTGTTCCTTCGGGAGTGTCGGTTCGACCCCGACCATCGGTATCACGAACGGCGTAACATCAAGGCTCTACACTAATTGTGTAGAGTTTTTTTGTGTTTTCTTCACACTACAAAATAAGCACTAATAGTGCTTATTTTGTAGTGTGCGGTGAGTAAGTGACGAACTTTAGATACAGTTGGAAGAAACTATGAAGTATTAAAAGGATAAAATTTCAGTAGAATATTACATATACAAGAATTTTTTCGAGCACTCTAGAGAGAATCTCTCCACCCTGGTGACATGAAGTTAAATCCGATACCACCAGTTGAAATTACCACATTATCAGCTGGTAATTTCGTAATTTCGAAAAACTTCTTTTCAAACTCTTCTCTGTTGTACTTGTACATAGTTGAGTGACAAGACCATATTTGCGTTGAAGTACTCAACCAGTCCCCTAATTCCTTTAATTTAGGGAACGACTCAAATTGAATTGGACCATCCAATTTTATGAATCTCACTTGATAGATAGTTGGGTTTAACTTCTCTCCTATTCCTTTAAAACCATGTGATTTTTTCTCATTTGAATGTGTCATAATTCTCCCCCCATCTTTTCTTCAAATTTTTTCCTATTTTAATTATACAGCAATAGAAAGTAATTAAGGAAATATTATGGGATTAGTAGAGGAATGAAAAGGAATAACTTTAGTTTGATAATGAATAGTTCATAACATACTACATAACAAATCTTTAAAAGGACATGGCAGCTTTGCCCTGTTTATTATTGTTTAGCGAGAAATAATAAAATAAATCATCACAGTAATAAATGAAATATGATAAATTTAATCAAGGGAGAGAAATGAAAGTAAAAGGTGTCAGTTATTTAATATGATTCCATTTTGGCTCCATTTCATTTTAATTTATCATGTTTAAAGAAGCTCAAAATTTTTAAAATGGTTTAAAATAAAGGATTTTAAGGGTAGCACTCTATATAAATGTCACCTAAAAAGACCCTAACAGAAATGTTAGGTTTTTTTTTGTTAAATTATGCTATGTGATTCTAAAATTCGTAATAAACTTAGGAATTCATGTATAATATAACTTGTCGAAAGAACAAAATGATAGTGATTTATATTGTGTCTGTAATATGAATCAAAAATGAACTTTTTATATTTCTTTTAAAAATGTGTTGAATACACATTATATTTCATATTAATATTTTTATGTAGATTTAAAATGGGAAAGAGAGTGGAAAGTATGGGCCGTAAATGGAACAATATTAAAGAAAAAAAAGCATCAAAAGATGCAAATACAAGCCGTATATACGCGAAATTTGGACGTGAAATTTATGTGGCAGCAAAACAAGGCGAGCCAGATCCAGAATCAAACCAAACGTTAAGAGTTGTATTAGAACGTGCGAAAACATACAACGTGCCAAGAACAATTATTGACCGTGCGATTGAAAAGGCAAAAGGCGGTTCAGAAGAAAACTATGACGAGCTTCGTTATGAAGGCTTTGGACCAAACGGATCTATGGTAATTGTAGATACACTGACAAATAACGTAAACCGTACTGCAGCAGATGTACGAGCTGCATTTAGCAAAAACAGTGGTAACATGGGTGTAAATGGTTCTGTGGCTTACATGTTTGATGCGACAGCTGTTATCGGTCTTGAAGGTAAAACATCAGATGAAGTTCTTGAAATTTTAATGGAAGCAGATGTAGATGCACGTGACATTCTAGAAGAAGAAGATTCTGTTATCGTTTATGCTGAACCTGATCAGTTCCATTCAGTACAATCTGCACTTAAAGGTGCTGGTGTTGAAGAATTTACAGTTGCAGAATTAACAATGCTTGCACAAAGTGATGTAGAACTTCCTGAAGATGCTCAAGTGCAATTTGAAAAAATGGTTGATGCATTAGAAGATTTAGAAGATGTACAGCAAGTTTACCACAACGTAGACTTAGGGGAATAATATAAGACAGAAGACCCTTTCCTTTAACGGATAGGGTCTTTTTTTATGGAGTTAATTAAGGTGGTAAAGTATTAAAGGTATTTTGTAGCTGCTAGGGAATATGGTTATAGGTTTGTATTTTAAATAATCATATTTCTAGGAGGTATTTCTGTGGAACATAAAACACCAAAGCATATTGTTGCCGTAGCAGGATATTTAACAAATGAAAAAAATGAAGTGTTATTAGCTAAAGTACATTGGCGAGCTGATACGTGGGAGTTGCCAGGAGGGCAGGTAGAAGAAGGAGAAGCACTCGATCAAGCTGTTTGTAGGGAGATGCTTGAGGAAACGGGCTTAACGGTGAAGCCACTTGGAGTTACAGGCGTTTATTATAATGCTTCTATGCATATTGTAGCTGTTGTTTTTAAAGTAGCATATGTTAGTGGTGAAATAAAAATTCAACCTGAAGAAATACAAGAAGCTAAATTTGTTGCTTTAAACGAAGAGAACATTGATGAGTATATAACGCGTCCTCATATGAAATCAAGGACACTTGATGCGATGAAAGCAATGCATTTCATTCCATACGAAACATGGGAAGTTCAGCCATATAATCTTATAGGAAGGCTGTAAAGTTTAGGTTAGTTATTTGAGGATAGCTCAAATTGCTGACCTTTTCTTTATGTATACTGTTTCAGAAAAAGGTCACAATAATAAAGTGTAGGCTAATAATTAGTGAAGGAAGTAGGACTACCACCTAATTTCCTAGCTTTAGCCAAGTTTTAAGGGAGAAGTCTTACTGCCCACAAATAGCGAGATAATCCGAAAGCTAGTATTGATTTATGGAACGTTTGTTCTGTATAATGGTGATATATCGTATATAATTAGATTGCTAGATGTTTAAAAGAATAAATGTATAAACTGATATAATAAAAGAATAAAGTGAAATTAAGGAGAGTCCTATTTCCCATGAATAGTGTGATAAGGAAATATATATTCAATATTTCATATGAATAGTAGATAAAAAGGGACTGTGATACAATACATTTTTACACCTTACAATGTTGTAAGGTAGGTGTAAGAGAAATCGATGGGATATTCTTTTACAACAAGGTATTCTTAAATTAAGAGTTATATGCTGTGTGGAAAAGAGGTGTTCGAGATGAAAGAACGAGTATTATCTAGAGTGAATTATCATCAAAAAGTTGCATTAAATCCATTAACTAAATTTCTTTATAAAGCCATTATATTATTATTATTGTTAAGTTTTGCATTATTATTCGTTGGAAATGTAATGATTGAGCGAAGTGATATTAGTAAATTACATGTACCCGCTAAGTTAGAGGTGCCAGAATCATTAACACACGCATTTATTGCGACGGAAGATAAAAGGTTTTATCATCATAACGGTTTAGACTATATAGCAATTATTCGAGCTTCTATTGAAAATATAAAAGCTGGTGGTGTTGTGCAAGGAGGAAGCACGATTACACAGCAGCTATCTAAAAATGCTTTTTTATCTAATGAACGTACATTTTCTCGTAAGTGGAAAGAAATTTTTTACACGAAAAAGATTGAACGTACATTCACAAAGGATGAGATTTTAAAATTATATGTGAGTAATATTTACTACGGAGAAGGAGCATGGGGAATTGAAAAAGCAGCAAACCTTTACTTCGGTAAAAAGGTGGATCAATTAACGTTGGCTGAAAGTGCAATGATGGCTGCTGTAGTAAAAGCACCGGCTTATTACTCACCTGCACAAAATTATGATAAAGCAGTTGAGAGACGGAATGTAGTTTTAAGGCTAATGGAGAAAGAAGGGTATATAAATCATGATGAATATGTGCAAGCAGTTAGTGAGAAATTAGTAATTCGTCATGATATAAAAACAGAGCAATCCATGTTAAAAAATGCCCGTGAAAAAGCAGTAAGTTAAAAGAAGTTCCTACATAGGGGCTTCTTTTTTTGAATAATTTGTGACAAAAGACGACACAATATCGTCACAAATGTTGTATTTTTGTAATTTATGTGAGCGTGTTCATTGCGTGACCTATGCAAGTATTGATATTATGTGTATTGTGTACAATGATGTATACAGAATATGAAATTAAAGAGGAATGTATATGAAATCATCAAACAAACTCATGGTTCTTGGTATAGTTTTTTCTATCGCAGTATTGATTGTAATCGGGACGATTGTGTATAGCATCATAAATGACAAGAAAGATAAAGGGAATGAGATGTTTGCTTATTCTACGCAACAATCTTTAGGGAAAGATGATGCTCCAGTTAAGGTAGTTGAATTTGGAGACTTTAAATGTCCTGCTTGTCGTACTTGGGATGTAACAGTATTACCACGATTAAAAGAAGAGTATATTGATAAAGGTAAAGTGCAGTTATATTTTATTAACTTCCCGTTTATCGGAAAAGACTCTGATTTAGGTGCAGCTGCCGGTGAAGCAATTTATAAACAAGATCAAGATTCATTCTGGATTTTCTATGATGAGATTTATCAAAATCAAAAGAAAGATACGGAAGAATGGATTACAGAAGAATTACTTCTTAATATTGTGAAAGATAAGCTTCCGAAAATTAATGTAGAACAGTTTAAAAAAGATTTACACAGTAAAGAAATGAAAGACAAAGTACGTAAAGATTCAGATCGTGCTCAAAAATTAAAAGTTCAAGGTGCTCCTTCAGTATATATAAATGGGAATCTTGCAAACCCTGATTTCGATAGTATGAAGAAGGCGATTGATAAAGAATTGAAAAAGTGATGAGGTATCTCATCACTTTTTCGACTTTTTTCGATAAATTTCTTGCTTCGATTTTTTTTACATGCTATACTACGTTACATAAGTTATTTCAATATCTTATATTTATTTCATATTTGCGGGTGTAGTTTAGTGGTAAAACAAGAGCCTTCCAAGCTCTGGTCGAGAGTTCGATTCTCTTCACCCGCTCCAAATTTTATTTAATATTTTTCTAATAAATTGTGATCAACGCAGTGTTTCGTTTCTAAGATAAACGAAGCATTGCGTTTTTTAATGTATTATCCGAAAGAAATCTCCTTCCTGAGGCGTGTGAAAGACGATAGTCTAGCGGTAGGTGGGAGATGAATTTCGGTTTGGCGTAGCCAAACATTTGGTTTTCCTATTTATTTCGCCCCTGATATAATCAGTCTTATAAGAGGTAAAGTTTGGTATAACAATGAAAGTAGATAATAATCGTGTAATGTTCAGGTTGTGTGATCACCGTCATAGCTTATGGGAAATGAAGCGGAAAATGAGGTGAACGGATATGATAAAGCATAATAAGGCGTACAAATTCCGTTTGTATCCAACAGAAGAACAAGCACATCTTATACGTAAAACGTTCGGATGTGTACGCTTTGTTTATAATAAAATGCTGGCTGAACGGAAAGAAATATACGAAGCATACAAAGAGAACAAGGAAGAACTAAAGAAACAAAAATTTCCTACTCCTGCGAAATACAAGGCGCAGTATGAATGGTTGAAAGAAGTCGATTCCTTAGCATTGGCCAACGCGCAATTAAATTTGCAAACTGCGTATAAGAATTTTTTTAGTGGGCAAAGTGATTTCCCTACATTCAAAAGTAAAAAGAGTAGAAAATCCTATACAACGAATCGAGTAAACGGAAATATTATGTTATTTCATGGTTATATCAAATTACCGAAATTGAAAATGGTGAGACTGAAGCAATATAGGGAGATACCGCAAAACCATATCATCAAATCGTGCACAATTTCGATGACACCAACTGGGAAGTATTACGTGTCTATTTTGACCGAATATGAAAAAGAAATCACTCCAAAAGAAGTAGAACGTGTAGTTGGATTAGACTTCGCAATGGCTGAATTGTACGTGAGTAGCGAAGATGAGAAAGCCAATTATCCTCGCTTTTATCGTCAGATGTTAGACAGATTAGCGCAAGCGCAACGAGTATTAGCAAGACGTGTGAAAGGTTCAGAGCGCTGGAATAAACAACGGATCTGTGTAGCGAAGTTGCATGAAAAGGTCGCCAATCAACGTAAAAATTTCCTTCATCACAAGTCTAAAGAATTAGCTACGAGTTTTGACGTTGTAGCAATCGAAGACTTACATATGAAAGGAATGTCACGAGCACTTCGCTTTGGTAAGAGTGTAGCGGATAACGGTTGGCGGATGTTCACGACATTTTTAGCATATAAGCTACAAGAACAAGGAAAACAGCTTGTAAAAATAGATAAATGGTTTCCTTCTACAAAGATGTGTAGTCGTTGTGGGAATAAAAAAGAAATGCCATTATGTGAACGCACGTATGCGTGTTCGTGTGGACTCATAATCAGTCGTGACTATAACGCAGCTATCAATATCAAAAAGGAAGCCATGCGGTTATTAGCATTGATATAAATCGTGAGAAATAACCTTTGGAACAAGGGAGTTAGCTCGGCTGTCCTAGGACAAATTCGTTAGCTAGCAAAAGTAGCGATGAACCGAGAAGCCCCCCACTTCGGGGTAAGATCGTAAGAGATACTAAGTGGTGGGTAGTTCACTGTTTGAAAATCATAATTGTATGCGAAAATAGAAGTGAAGAATATTATTCCAAAAGTGAATTGATAACTAGTATAGTCGTTACATAAGGGATGGATTCATCGGTGGAGGTGATTGAAAATGGACTTTGAACAATTAAAGCAAGATGTAATTGCGTATAGTAAAACGATTGGTATAGATAAAATAGGCTTTGCCAGTGCTTCACCATTTGAGGAATTAAAGCAGCGCCTAATCCAGCAACAACAATTGAATTATCAGTCTGGATTCGAAGAGCCTGATATAGAGAAGAGAACGAATCCACAGCTATTGTTACCTGGTGCGAAATCAATTATTGCGATTGCTTTAGCATACCCTTCAAAATTAAAAAATGCACCATTAAGTAAACGAGGGGAACGACGTGGGATTTTTTGCCGTGCTTCTTGGGGCCAAGATTATCACCTTGTTCTACGAGATCGTTTGCAAAAGTTAGAGGCGTATTTAATCGAAAAGCTGCCGGATATAGAAGTGAAATCAATGGTTGATACAGGGGAGCTAAGTGATCGAGCTGTTTCAGAGCGTGCCGGTATTGGATGGAGTGGTAAGAACTGCGCTATTATTACGCCGGAATTTGGTTCGTATGTATACTTAGGAGAAATGATTACGAATGTTCCATTCCCTCCTGATCGGCCAATAGAAGATCAATGTGGAAGTTGTACGAAATGTATTGATATTTGTCCTACAGGTGCTTTAGTACAAGGCGGGCAGTTGGACTCGAAGAAATGTATTGCATTTTTAACACAGACAAAAGGGTTTCTGCCTGAAGAATATCGCGATAAAATAGGAAACCGTATATATGGATGTGATACGTGTCAGACTGTTTGTCCGAAAAATAAAGGAATGGATTTTCATAACCATCCTGAAATGGAGCCTGACCCTGAGTTAGTTAAACCGTTATTAACACCACTTTTAACAATTAGTAATCGTGATTTTAAAGATAAGTATGGAATTATGTCTGGTTCATGGAGAGGTAAAAAACCATTGCAACGAAATGCTATTTTAGCACTTGCGCATTTTAAAGAAACAGCAGCAATTCCTGATTTAATCGGTGTTATGAAAGATGATCCAAGACCAGTACTTCGAGGAACAGCAGCATGGGCACTCGGGGAAATTGGTGGAGATGGAGTAGGAGAAGCGATTGAAAAAGCGATGGAACGTGAGAAAGATGAAGAGGTTCTTCATGAAATGAATCGTGGACTTGAATTGTTAGCACAGAAAAAAGAGTAGATAATATCTCCCTTTTTCATATTGTAATATGGGAGGGAGACGAAATGGTTGTAAAAGCGAATATTGAAAAGCAAGTGCAACAGTTTTTAGCATATATAACAGAGAAACGAACGGATGTAGATGGTATTGCAGTAGATTTGTTACAAATGGTACAGAGAAAGAAACAATTGTTTCAAAAGCGTAGTGCACATATAGTGAAAGCAACTGCAGATATTTCTTTCATTAGACAATTAAATAGTAATGAGCATCAAGAAATTGATTATCAAATACACTTGAAATATTTAATTAAGCATAAAGAATTATTTTATATCGAAGAGGAACAATTAAAACGACGAGTTTGTTTAAAAAATAGTTGTATAATAGATGATTATGCTCTTGAAGTGTCAGAAGAAATAGGAATAGGTGAAACGTTAGAACGGGAAGTCACGAAAGAAAAATACGGTTCATATCAATATAATCGTTTAGAGGCAGTGAAATATGCAGAGCGTTGGTGGGATGATCGCAATTCTGCATACCGTAATTTTCCGGATAATTGTACAAATTTTATTTCACAATGTCTGCACACTGGAGAAGTACCGATGAATGGACACCCTAACATTCGTAAAGGGTGGTGGCAAAGGGGAAACCAGTGGAGTTGGAGCTGGGCTGTAGCACACTCTTTTTATTGGTATTTGTCAGGTGCTACAACAGGGCTTCGAGCAGAAGCAGTAGAAAGGCCAGAAGACCTTATTCTTGGCGATGTAATTGCGTATGATTTTGAGGATGATGGTAGGTGGAATCATACGACAATTGTAGTAGCAAAAGACGCAGATGGTATGCCACTTGTAAATGCACATTCAGCGAATAGCCGCAGGCGTTATTGGAACTATGAAGATTCTAGTAAATATACACCACAAATGAAATATAAATTCTTTCATATTATTAATGGGTAGAGATTTTTCGTTCAAGTGGTATAATACGTAGTAGATAAAAAATAGAGGTGAATATCGCGTGGGAGTACATGTTGTTTTATATCAACCAGAAATTCCAGCAAATACAGGAAATATTGCACGTACTTGTGCAGCAACTGGAACAGAATTACATTTGATTAGACCGCTTGGATTTTCAACGGATGACAAAATGTTAAAGCGTGCAGGATTAGATTATTGGCAGCACGTAAAAGTTACGTATTATGATTCAATCGAAGAATTTTATGAGAAAAATAAAGATGGTGAATTCTTTTATTTAACAAAGTATGGCGAGAAAGCCCATACAGCATTTGATTATAGCAAACGTGAGAAGGATTACTATTTCGTATTTGGAAGAGAAACAAATGGATTACCAGCTAATGTAATTGAAGAAAACTTCGATCATTGTTTACGTATTCCAATGACGGATAAAGTACGTTCATTAAATTTATCTAATACAGCAGCAATTTTAATTTATGAAGCGTTCCGTCAACAAAATTATCCAGGATTAGATTTAGAAATCGTTTATTAAAAGTCGCCATTTGGCGGCTTTTTTATTTTTTTAAAAAATATGTAATCATACATTTTAAAAAAGGTACGTATTCATATAGAATGAGATATATGAATAAAAATAGATAAGACGGGTTGAGATAAATATGAAGGAACAATATAATAATCAAAATACCTTTTTAAGTATGATAGATATGGATTTAGTAAGACAGGGATTGTTACATGCTATTCAAGATTTAGTGTTTATTGTGAAAGTTATTGATGATGAAACTTTTAAATATATTTATGTGAATAAAATAGGAATGAATCACGCCAGGCTAGGGAAAGAATGTTATGGGAAAACTTTTGCAGAAGTATTACCAGAAGATACGGCAAGGTTATTGCAAGGACACTATGCAAAAGTAATGAGAGAAGCGAGAGCAATTACATTTTGTGATGTAATTAGTTTGCCAACTGGTGATATACATTATGAATCTTCACTTAATCCAGTATGTGATGTAAATGGAACATGTCAGTTTATTATTTGTATTACTAGAGATATTACAGCACAGGTTAAGAAAAAAGTGGAAATAGAAGAAAAACAAATGTTCTTTAAGTCATTACTAGAATATAATAATGATTCCATTATATCTGTAGATTCTATTGGAAGAATTACATATGCAAATCCAGCGACTTATGAAATTTTTGGGTATCGATATGAAGAGTTAAAGGACCAATTTATTTTTCAGTTTATAAATAAAGAATATGAAAAAACTTTTCAAATTATATTTAAAAATGCTTTACAGGGAAGAGCAAAACAAATTGTTGCAAAGAAATATATTCATAAAGAAGGATATGAACTTTATATTTCCGTGAGGACAATCCCCATTATTGTGAATAGTGAAATCGTCGGGGTGTACATTGTTACGAGGGATGTTACGAGGCAAGTATTAAATGAGATGAAAACAGAATATTTGGCTTACTTTGATCAGTTAACGGGGTTAATGAATAGAATATCATGTACAAATAAGCTAAATGAATTTTTAGCTGAGAATAAAGAATTCGCATTGGTTTTTATAGATTTGGATGAATTTCACCTTATTAATGATACATTTGGTCATAAAGAAGGGGATCAAGTCTTAAAAAAAGTTACTGAATGCTTACGAGACCTAAAAATAGAAGAGATGCATTTATTTAGAGAACATGATGATCAATTTGTTATGTTAATAGAAAATATAACGAGAGAATACGTAGAGGAAGTTGCACAAACAATATTAAAAAAAATTAGTGGGCATTTTGTAATAGAAGAAGAGGATGTTTATTTGAGTGCATCAATTGGGATTGTAATGGCCCCAGAAGATGGAATGGATGAAAAAATCCTTTTCCAAAGAGTCGACGCAGCTTTGGAAAAAGCAAAGGAAAAAGGAAAAGGGTATTATCATTTTTATTGTTGTGGATTAGATTGTGAACGTGAACAAAGGTTTATAATAGAAAATCAGTTACATCGTGCTATAGAGAAAAATGAATTTTCCCTCTATTATCAACCTCAAATTAATATTGAAACGGGAAAGATAGCCAGTATGGAAGCCTTAATAAGGTGGGAGAATAAGGAGCTAGGTTTTGTCTCGCCCAATCAATTTATCCCACTTGCTGAAAGAACAGGGTTTATTATTAAACTTGATGAATGGGTAGTACATCAAGTTTGTGAACAGATACGTGAATGGTTAAATAAAGGATATGAGGTTGTACCAATCGCAGTTAATATTTCAGCTAGACATTTTCGTTCTATTACATTAATAGAGATGATTACACGTGCTTTAAATAAGTACAACGTTCCCCCTCATTTATTAGCAATAGAAGTTACAGAAGGGGCTCTTATACATAAAGATGTATCAAAAAGAGTGTTATTGCAGTTAAAAGAACAAAATTTAAAGATTCATTTAGATGACTTTGGAACGGGATATTCATCTTTAAGTTATTTAAAAACATATCCGATTGATACGTTAAAAATTGATCGTTCTTTTATGGAAGGTATATATAAAGATGAAAGGGATACGAATATTACGGCTGCAATTATTCATTTAGCACATACTCTAGGGTTAAATGTAATTGCAGAAGGAGTAGAAAAGGCGGAACAAATACAATTTTTAAAGGAAAAAAATATAAAAATAGCACAAGGTTATTTTTATAATCGCCCTTTATCGATATACGATGTGGAAAATATTTATTTTAAATAGTGTATAAAAAACAAGAAAAAAAGTGATGTGCTGAAAAGCACATCACTTTTTTTTTGTACCTGGCTTATCGTTATAACCAGATGTGAAAATAGCTGTAAGAAATGTGAGCGATACACCTAAAATTAATAATAACTTCATACTAATTTCCTCCTTACTTTTTCGGTTTACGAATCCTATTTGTGAATCGAAATGTATGTAAGGTTCCTAGAAGAAAAGAATTTATTTACAATGAATAGCAGCGTGAAAACTTTAATACCTTTATTATACAGAATTTTCTTTGAATTTTGGAGAGAATTTTATAGCGCTATTGTATATTTCGTTTTGATTTAAAGAATGTTTAAGGACATCCTAGCATACCTTTTATAATAATCCGATTGAACAAGGAGATGGGGGAGGAGCTATAATGGATATTCTAAAGAAAATTGAACAATATCGGGAAGCAGAAGAACGTTTACAATGGGAAGGTACGTTTGCGGAGTATTTGGAGCTTGTGAAAGAAAGACCATGGGTGGCTCAAACAGCACACTCTCGCATTTACAATATGATAAAAGATGCTGGAATTGAAGAAGTTGATGGTAGAAGAAAATATAACTTCTTTAGTAATCAGCTATTTGGATTAGAGGATGCTTTAGAACGCCTTGTGGAAGAATATTTTCATCCATCTGCAAAACGATTAGATGTTAGGAAACGTATTTTGTTATTAATGGGGCCTGTTAGTGGGGGGAAATCAACATTAGTTACGATGTTGAAACGAGGATTAGAAACATATTCACGAACAGATCGTGGAGCGATTTTTGCAATAAAAGGATGCCCAATGCATGAAGATCCACTTCATTTAATTCCACAGCATTTACGGAATGATTTCTTTGATGAATATGGAGTAAGGATTGAAGGGAATTTATCACCATTAAATGTTATGCGTCTAGAGCAAGAATATGGGTCAAGAATTGAGGATGTAGTTGTAGAGCGTATTTTTTTCTCTGAAGATCGCCGTACAGGAATTGGTACATTTAGTCCTTCTGATCCAAAATCACAAGATATTGCCGATTTAACAGGTAGTCTAGACTTTTCTACAATTGCAGAATACGGTTCGGAATCAGATCCTCGTGCATATCGATTTGATGGAGAATTAAATAAGGCGAACCGCGGCATGATGGAATTCCAAGAGATGTTAAAATGTGATGAGAAATTTTTATGGCATTTACTATCGCTTACACAAGAAGGGAATTTTAAAGCAGGAAGATTTGCGCTTATTTCAGCAGATGAATTAATTGTAGCGCATACAAATGAAACAGAGTATCGCTCATTTATAGCAAATAAGAAAAATGAAGCATTGCATTCACGAATTATTGTAATGCCGGTTCCATATAATTTACGGGTTAGTGAAGAAGAACATATTTATGAAAAAATGATTCGTGAAAGTGATGTGTCCAATGTTCATATTGCACCGCATACACTTCGCGTTGCAGCAATGTTCACTATTTTAACTCGTTTAAAAGACCCGAAGCGTCCAGATATTGATTCAATTAAAAAGATGCGTTTATATGATGGAGAAACGGTAGAAGGATATAATACGATTGATGTAGAGGAGCTGCAACGCGAATATCAAGATGAAGGTATGAAGGGGATTGACCCTCGTTATGTCATTAACCGAATTTCTTCTACAATTATTCGAAAAGAGGTACCATCTATTAATGCACTAGATGTACTGAGATCGTTAAAAGACGGATTGGATCAGCACCCGTCAATTAGTAGTGAGGACCGAGAGCGCTATATGAATTTCATCTCATTAGCGAGAAAAGAATACGATGAAATTGCTAAGAAAGAAGTACAAAAAGCATTTGTTTATTCATACGAAGAATCAGCTAAGACACTTATGGATAATTACTTAGATAACGTCGAAGCATACTGCAATAAATCAAAATTACGTGATCCGTTAACTGGTGAAGAAATGAGCCCAGATGAAAAACTTATGCGTTCGATTGAAGAGCAAATTGGAATTTCAGAAAATGCTAAAAAGGCATTCCGTGAAGAAATTTTAATTCGCATTTCTGCTTACGCACGTAAAGGGAAACGCTTTGATTATAATTCACACGAACGTCTTCGTGAAGCGATTCAGAAAAAATTATTTGCCGATTTAAAAGATATAGTGAAAATTACAACATCAACGAAAACACCAGACGAAAATCAGCTTAAGAAAATCAATGATGTTGTTGCACGCTTAATTGATGAGCATGGCTATAATTCTTCATCTGCGAATGAATTGTTACGATATGTAGGTAGTTTGTTAAATCGATAGTTTGATAACAAAACGCTGTCTCTTATTCTTGGGGCGGCGTTTTGTTATCTATTGATATTTGTAAAAAATGTCATAGCTTGTCCGAATATAATAAATTAAGATGCGATTTTATGAATTTCTTGTCAATTATTTTTACAATATGCATATGATAGAGTAACCAACCATTCATACAAAAAAGCCAACACAATACAATATGTTGCAAAACGAAAATGTGTGCAACAATGCATTGTGTTTCTTTCTTATCAACGGCTGAATGTTTCTTTCTTATTATGTGAGTGGCAAAATTTTGTTTAGGATGCTCGGAGTATTGTATGAAAAACGCTATATATGTTTATGGGATGATTTTCGATGAACAGTTATTTTTCAAATATTCTAGTTACGCACACTAGAAAACAAAATTATAGATTGCTGTTCATAGGGGAAGACAATTACAGTAAGGAGGGAAAGGAATGAGCGAAGAAAACCAACCAAATTACACGATTTCACAGGAAAACTGGTCCCTCCATCGCAAAGGATATGACGACCAACAACGCCATCAAGAAAAAGTGCAGGAGGCAATCAAAAATAATTTACCAGACCTTGTAACAGAAGAAAGTATAGTTATGTCTAATGGCAAGGATGTTGTGAAAATACCGATTCGTTCTTTAGATGAATATAAGATTAGATACAATTATGATAAAAACAAACACGTTGGGCAAGGAAACGGTGACAGCAAAGTTGGTGATGTTGTTGCAAGAGATGGATCAGGTGGTCAAAAGCAGAAGGGACCAGGAAAAGGGCAAGGGGCAGGAGATGCAGCTGGAGAAGATTATTATGAAGCAGAAGTCTCAATTTTAGAATTGGAGCAAGCGTTTTTCAAAGAGTTAGAGTTGCCTAATTTAAAGAGAAAAGAACTGGATGAAAACCGGATTGAACACATTGAATTTAATGATATTAGAAAAACAGGATTATGGGGAAATATCGATAAAAAACGAACGATGATATCTGCATATAAACGAAATGCAATGCGCGGTAAAGCATCTTTCCATCCAATTCACCAAGAAGATTTAAAGTTCCGTACTTGGAATGAAGTGTTAAAGCCAGATTCAAAAGCTGTTGTATTAGCGATGATGGATACGAGTGGATCGATGGGGATATGGGAGAAGTATATGGCACGTAGCTTCTTTTTCTGGATGACAAGATTTTTACGCACAAAGTATGAAACCGTAGACATTGAGTTTATTGCTCACCATACGGAAGCGAAGGTCGTCACAGAAGAAGAGTTTTTCTCAAAAGGGGAAAGTGGCGGAACGATCTGTTCTTCCGTATACAAAAAAGCACTTGAGTTAATCGATAATAAATATTCACCAGACCGTTATAATATTTATCCATTCCATTTTTCAGACGGTGATAATTTAACTTCGGATAATGCTAGATGCGTAAAGCTTGTGGAAGAGTTGATGAAGAAGTGTAATATGTTTGGGTATGGGGAAGTGAATCAATACAACCGCCATAGTACACTTATGTCAGCCTACAAAAACATTAAAGATGAGAATTTCAGATATTATATTTTAAAGCAAAAAGCAGATGTATTTCATGCAATGAAAAGCTTTTTTAAAGAAGAATCAGGAGAGAAAATGGCATAACCCCTTGTAAAAGGGGTTATTTTTTGTAAACTTTTTATCCCGTATTAACTGCCCGTAAAAGCCCGATTGGTTCAACTAATAATCAGAGGGGGATGGACAAAACCCCCTCTGATTAAAGTTTCACTTTATTTTTTTTTAGTTGACAATGATATTGAAAATCATTATCATTTATTCGAGAAATGATTACATTTCGATTTATATATTTCGGAGGAGATGTAAAGTTGAGAAAGAATAAAAGAAAACATATAAATGCAATGATTATAGCTGCGGCGTTATCACTGCCGTTTGCTGTGTATTCGACACCTGCTTTAGCGGCAGTAGCAATTGAGGCGAATAAAACGGGACAAGGTTTAGAAGATGGTACATATGACGCTGTTATTAAAGCATATAAAGATAAAACGAATGAAGAGTCTATGGCAGCTATTTATATAAAGGATCCGAAATTAACAATTGAGAATGGAAAGAAAATTATAACGGCAACGTTAAGTGATAGTGATTTCTTTCAATACTTGAAAACAGAGGATATTCATACTCCTGGTGTGTTTCATGATGTGAAAGTAATATCTGAGGATAAAAAGAAAAATGGGACGAAGGTTATTCAATTCGAAGTTGGAGAATTAGGAAAGAGATATAATATGCAAATGCATATTTTCATTCCAACAATGGGATATGACAATAAATATCAAGTGCAATTTGAAGTAAATGCGTTAAATTTAGAAAACAATGTGCCAAAAGAGCAAAATAAAGAAGACAAAGTAGAACAAGATGAAAGTGCAAATGTAATACTAGATAAGCAGTTACAAAAACATATCAATAAATATAACTTAGGTAGAGATAATTTAAATGCGCCAATAACAAAGAAAAATTTATTACAAGTGAAATCTTTAATCGTAGTTGAGGCAAAAAGTAAAGGAATAAAAGATATAAGCGGTTTGGAATATATGATGAACTTAGAAAGCTTAACGTTGGAAGAAGTTAAGCTAGAAAATATGCAATTTATCTCGGATTTGAGACAATTGAAATCATTAAGTATAACTTACAGTGAGCTTGAAGATATTGGACCTTTAGCACAATTAGAGAATCTTGAAACAGTAAGTTTAAGGAATAATAAAATTTCTGATGTGAGCCCTTTGAGTCAGATGAAAAAGATGAAAATATTAGATGTAAATAACAATCATATAAAGGATATTAAACCATTATTTACAATAACATCTTTAAGAACTTTAACTGCAGCAAATAATCAAATTAGTAATGATAACCTTAAGGGCATTGAGCAGTTGAGAAATGTGAAGCAACTCTCACTAAGTAATAATGGACTTACTAATATTGAGCATATTACCGCAATGAAAAAATTAGCGGACTTAGATCTTTCTAAAAATGAATTAGAAAATATAACACCTTTATCAAAGCTATCTACGATACATGCGCTTAATTTAGAGGAAAACTATATTTCTGATATAACACCACTTAGTAAATTGACAGGATTGTATAATTTAAAACTAGGCTCGAATGAAATTCGTGATGCAAGACCAGTTCAAGAGTTAGGAAAAAGGATGTATATCGATATTCAAAGGCAGAAAATCTTTTTAAATGACTCACAAGTAAACGATGAAGTTAAGGTACCTGTATATGATTTAAATGGAGAAGTTCTCGAGACTGTTAGAATGAAGAGTGAGGGCGGAACAGTTAGTAACGGTACAATAAAATGGAGTACGCCAGGTGAGAAAATGTATGAATTTATGTTAGACATAAATCCTGATGAAAACCGTATAAAGTTTAATGGGACAGTAATTCAAAATGTCGTTGAGAAGTTGGAAGAAGTAAAAGAACCAGCAAAAGAGGATAAGGAACAAAATGAAAATGTGATATTCGATAAGAGTTTACAACAGCATATTAACAAAGATAATTTAGGTAGAGAGGATCTGAATGCACCTATAACAAAAGAGGATTTATTACAGATTAAAACATTAAAGGTACTTGAAGAAAAGGGTAAAGAGATTAAAGATGTGACTGGTTTAGAGCACATGATGAATTTAGAAAGCTTAACTTTAGAAGGAGTAGGCTTGAAAAATATAGAATTCATCTCGAAATTGAAGCAATTGAAAGATGTAAATTTATCTTATAATCAAATTGAAGATATTGGACCAATATCTAACTTGGGACATATTGAAAAATTGAATTTAAGCAATAATAATATAAAAAATATTAAACCGTTATTTACAGTATCCTCATTAAAAAATTTAGCACTATCAAATAATCAAATTAGTAATGTTGATCTTCAAGGAATAAATCAGCTAAATCATTTGGAGGCATTATTCGTAAATAATAATGCAATTAGTAGTTTGGAAGCAATTAGTCAGATAAACAAACTAAATGTACTTGAAATTGTAGGAAATAAATTAGAAGATACAACACCGTTATCTTCACTGAAAAATTTACAGTGGCTAAATCTTACTGATAATCATATTAAACATGTATCGGTTCTTGGTTCAATGTTAGACTTACTTAGCTTGAAATTAGCTGGAAATGAGATTCGTGATGTAAGGCCCCTAATACAATTAGGTCAGTGGGGAACAATTGATGTTAGAAGGCAAAAAGTCATTTTAGATGATGTAAAAATAAACAAAGAAGTAAAAATTCCTGTATATGACTTAGAAGGAGAACGAATTGAAAAGGTTACGCTAAAGAGTGCAGGTGGAACGTTTACTGATGAGGGAATCATTTGGAGCACTCTAGGAGAAAAAATATATGAATTTGATTTAGATGCAGATCATTATGAGACTGGCATATTATATAGTGGAATCGTCGTGCAGAATATAGTAGAAAAATTAGAATCGATAGAAGAAGTAAAAGAACCAGCAAAAGAAGTTGAAGAACCGAAAGAAGAAATAAAAGAGCCAGTAAAAGAATTTGAAGGAACAAAAGAAGAGGTAAAAGAACCAGCAAAAGAAGTTGAAGAACCGAAAGAAGAAGTAAAAGAGCCAACAAAAGAAGTTGAAGAACCGAAAGAAGAAGTAAAAGAGCCAACAAAAGAAGTTGAAGAACCGAAAGAAGAAGTAAAAGAGTCAACAAAAGAAGTTGAAGAACCGAAAGAAGAAGTAAAAGAGCCAACAAAAGAAGTTGAAGAACCGAAAGAAGAAGTAAAAGAGCCAACAAAAGAAGTTGAAGAATTGAAAGAAGAAATAAAAGAGTCAACAAAAGAAGTTGAAGAACCGAAAGAAGAAATAAAAGAGTCAACAAAAGAAGTTGAAGAACCGAAAGAAGAAGTAAAAGAGCCAACAAAAGAAGTTGAAGAACCGAAAGAAGAAGTAAAAGAGCCAACAAAAGAAGTTGAAGAATTGAAAGAAGAAATAAAAGAGTCAACAAAAGAAGGTAAAGAAGTAGAAAAAGTAACAAAACCAGTTGAAGAAATAAAAACAGAAAATCAAGTAATAAAAGAAGCTTTAGTAGGGAATCAAAGGATAAAAGAGAACACAGTGAAGAGCAAAAGTGAGAATAAAGAAGACGGGAATAAACAGTCCCTGGCTGCAACGGGTGGGCAAACAAATACGGTTTATATACTTTCCGGATTGGCATTCGTTTTGTCATCGTTAAGTATGTTTGTATTTAGAAAGAAATTGTTTGAGAAATGACTTTAAATTAAATACCGTTAAATTTATTTAGTTAATTAATTATATTGAAATTTTTCTCCGATAAGACATTATCATAGCAATTTCACTTCGAAATACGCTTACGATAATGTCTTTTTTGAATGAAAGAGAGTCAAAAAAGACATTATGTAAGAAGGATATTGATAGAGGTAATGTAAATGTATTAGGGAGGAGGATTGAACTATGTTTGAGTACGAATAATGAGAATGCCATGAGATTATATAAAAAATTAGGGTTTCACGAAAAGGCTTGTTTTCAGTGCTATACAGTAGATTAAATAATAGCAAAGCACCTCTTTAATTAAGAAGAGGTGCTAATTATTACATAACTTTTTTGATTTTTTGTGGTACTTGTTTCGTTTGGGTAATGATATCTTCTTTACGTAATTCTTTAAAGAGCGACGTGACCATTAGAACGACTACAATAGAGAATGGTAAAGCTGCTATGATCGCTGCGATTTGCAGTGCATTTAACCCACCAGCTTGCAAGAGAATAGCTGCAATAGCTGCTATCGTTAATCCCCAAATAAGCTTTAAGCTGTTTTTCGGTGATAAATTACCATTACTCGTTTGCATAGCAACAACAAATGTTGCAGAATCAGCAGAAGTAACGAAAAATGTCGCAACTAAAATTAAGCCGATAATGGTTAAGAAAGTTGAGAATGGTAAGTGTGAAATGACAGCGAATAGCCCAATTTCAGTACCATTTTTCGCAATTTCATCAGCGATTCCAAGTGATTGGAACATTTCCATATGAATAGCTGTACCGCCAAAGACAGCGAACCAAAATGTACAAATGAATGTTGGGATTAATACGACGCCAATAATAAATTCACGAATTGTACGTCCGCGAGACACACGAGCAATGAAAGTACCGACGAATGGAGACCAAGAGATCCACCAACCCCAGTAGAAAATAGTCCAATTTTCAATCCAAGAAGAAGATTCTTTACTAAAAGCACCTAAATTTAATCCCATGCTTGGTAGTGCTCCAATATAAGAACCTAGTGTAGAAGTAAAATACTTCATGATAAAGACAGTTGGTCCTAAAATTAAAAAGGAAACGAGTAATATTCCGGCGAGGGAGAAGTTTAAGTTACTCAAATATTTAATCCCACGATCTAAGCCAGTTTGTGCACTTGTTAAATAGAGTACAGTGAAAATGGCAATAAGTACGAGTTGTGTACCAATTGTATTATTGATAGAAGGGAATAAATAGCTTAATCCTCCAGCGATTTGTTGTGCACCGATTCCGACAGAAGGTACAATCCCAAATACAGTTGCTAAAACAGCTAAAATATCGACTGTTTTTCCAATAGGAGAATTTTTCGATCGATTAAATAATGGAGTAACTGTAGCACCAATTGTACTACCTTTTTGTTTTCGGAATGTAAAATATGCAATTGTTAGAGCGACCATTGCATAAAGTGACCAAGGGAAGAGACCCCAGTGGAAAAATGAATATTGCATAGCAAGTTTAGCGCTTTCCTCAGTTCCAGGTTCGCCAGTAAGCGGTGCTCCAAAGTGTGAAATGGGTTCAGTAATTCCATAAAAGAGAAGTCCGATCCCCATTCCTGCTCCAAATAACATGGAAAGCCAAGAGAGGTAACTATATTTCGGTTTTTCATCATCTTTACCAAGACGAATGGATCCATATTTTGAAAATGCTAAATAACCAGCTAAAAAAATCATTGTGGTCATAAGTAGAGAGTAAAACCAACCAAACTTATTGAGGATAAATGAGTTTAAAGAAGAGGTAACGCTTTGTAAATCATAGCCTTGTATCCAGCCTGCTGGAATTACACCCCATATAATAAATAAGGTTGTAAGCAAGATGGAGATATAGAATACACTGTTTTCTTTTTTTATCATAGAATCCCACCTTTATTTAATAAAGTTAACAATTATATTAATCATAACAATAAATCTAATAATTGTCAAAAAATTCATTTTTTATGATAGCTATGTATAAGGAAAATCTTGTTCACGATATGGTCAAAATGTAGGAAGAAATAATATGAAATATTGCATTTTATATCATTTTATCCAGATAATATGTTAATTTCGTGAATGGAATATTTAAATAGGGGGCAATGATATGAACAAGAAATCGAAGTTTAATAAAGTGATGCTTAGTATTAGTACAATGGCTCTATCGTTAGGAGCAATTCAAACTCATGTGTCAGCAGAAGAAAAGGTACCGTATAACGTGTTGAAAACGAAACCGGTTGGAATTGAAAAGCCAGTAGATGAAGTTGGACATATTTCAAAAGTTGATGAAACATTATCATTTCAAGAACGTTTAAAAACAGGGGACTTTTCACAGCGACCAGCATCTATTATGAAGAGTCCAGAAGTAAAGCAAGTTAAAGAAAGCTATTCAATGGCTGATTTAAACAAAATGAATGATCAAGAATTAATTGAAACGTTAGGCAGTATTAAGTGGCACCAAATTACAGACTTATTCCAGTTTAATGAAGATGCAAAAGCCTTTTATAAAGATAACGGAAAAATGCAAGTAATTATAGACGAATTAGCTCATAGAGGTAGTACATTTACGAAAGATGATTCAAAAGGAATTCAAACGTTTACTGAAGTGTTACGTTCAGCTTTTTATCTTGCATTTTATAATAATGAATTAAGCGACTTAAATGAAAGAAGCTTCCAGGACAAATGTTTACCAGCGTTAAAAGCTATTGCGAAAAATCCCAACTTTAAGCTTGGAACAAATGAGCAAGATACAGTCGTATCTGCATACGGAAAATTAATTAGTAATGCATCAAGTGATGTTGAAACGGTGCAATACGCATCGAATATTTTAAAACAATATAATGATAATTTTAATGCATATGTAGACGATCGTATGAAAGGACAAGCTGTATACGATATGATGCAAGGCATTGATTATGATATACAGTCTTACTTAAATGAGGCTCGTAAAGAAGCGAATGAAACGATGTGGTATGGAAAAGTAGATGGTTTTATTAATGAAATAAATCGTATTGCTCTTCTAAATGAAGTAACGCCAGAAAATAAATGGCTCGTTAATAATGGAATTTATTTTGCTAGTCGTTTAGGTAAGTTTCATAGTAATCCAAATAAAGGATTAGAGGTTGTTACACAGGCAATGCATATGTACCCGCGTTTAAGTGAGCCGTATTTTGTTGCAGTAGAACAAATTACAACAAACTATAATGGGAAAGATTATAGCGGGAATACGGTAGATTTAGAGAAGATACGTAAAGAAGGAAAAGAGCAATACTTACCAAAAACGTATACATTCGATGATGGATCTATTGTATTTAAAACTGGGGATAAAGTGTCAGAAGAAAAAATCAAGAGATTATATTGGGCTGCGAAGGAAGTAAAAGCGCAATATCACCGTGTGATCGGAAATGACAAAGCTTTAGAACAAGGTAATGCAGACGACGTATTAACGATAGTAATCTATAATACTCCAGACGAATACCAGTTAAATAGACAATTGTATGGATATGAAACAAACAACGGTGGAATTTATATTGAAGAGACAGGGACATTCTTTACATATGAGCGTACGCCAGAGCAAAGTATTTATAGTTTAGAAGAGTTATTCCGTCATGAGTTTACTCATTATCTTCAAGGGAGATATGAAGTTCCCGGTTTATTTGGAAGAGGAGATATGTATCAAAATGAAAGATTAACTTGGTTCCAAGAAGGGAATGCAGAATTTTTCGCAGGATCTACTCGTACAAATAACGTTGTACCAAGAAAGAGCATCATTAGTGGATTATCATCTGATCCTGCAAGTCGTTATACAGCAGAGCGTACACTATTTGCTAAATATGGTTCTTGGGATTTCTATAACTACTCGTTCGCATTGCAGTCTTACTTATATACTCATCAATTTGAAACGTTTGATAAAATTCAAGATTTAATTCGTGCGAATGATGTGGGAAATTATGATACGTATCGTGAGACTTTAAGTAAAGATTCTAAGTTAAATAAAGAGTATCAAGAGTATATGCAGCAGTTAATTGATAATCAAGATAAGTACAATGTGCCGGAAGTAGCAGATGATTATTTAGCTGAACATGCACCAAAAGCACTAACAGAAGTGAAGAAAGAAATTAGTGAAACGTTGTCTATGAAAGATACAAAAATGACAAAGCATACATCTCAATTCTTTAATACATTTACATTAGAAGGCACGTTTACAGGTAGTGTAACAAAAGGTGAGTCAGAAGACTGGAAAGCAATGAGTAAAAGAGTAAATGAAGCTTTAGAACAATTGACGCAAAAAGAATGGAGTGGCTACAAAACGGTTACAGCATACTTCGTTAATTATCGTGTGAATAGTTCAAATGAATTTGAATATGATGTAGTCTTCCATGGTATCGCAAAAGATGACAGAGAAAATAAAGCTCCGACGGTTAATGTAAACGGACCTTATAATGGGTTTGTAAAAGAAGGAATTCAATTCAAAAGTGATGGATCAAAAGACGAAGATGGAAAAATCGTTTCTTATTTATGGGATTTTGGAGACGGCAGAACAAGTAAAGAAGTTAATCCAGTACATGCATATGAAAGAGAAGGAACTTATAAAGTAGCGTTAGTAGTAAAAGACGATAAAGGAAAAGAGAGTAGAAGCGAAACAACTGTTACAATTAAAGATGGAAGTGTAACAGAATCAGAACCAAATAATCGTCCAGAAGAAGCAAATCGTATTGGGTTAAACACTACTATAAAAGGTAGCCTTATCGGTGGGGATCACACCGATGTTTATACATTTAATGTCGCATCAGCGAAAGATATCGATATTTCTGTTTTAAATGAGTATGGAATCGGGATGACATGGGTACTTCACCATGAATCAGATATGCAAAATTACGCAGCTTACGGTCAAGCTAATGGAAATCATATAGAAGCAAAATTTAATGCAAAACCAGGTAAGTATTACTTGTATGTATATAAATATGATAATGGCGATGGAGCGTACGCATTATCAGTAAAATAAGTGCTTTTCCAATGTATGTTTAACTTTACTTTTTGTGGAAAATAGTATATTATATAGATATACAATATATCGGTTATTTACTAGGAGGAGCCTGTCACAATAGGTTTCTCCTGTTCTTTTTTAGAGGCCTGTCTTACAGGCTTTTCTTTAAAAGGTAAATAACTGAAAATTAAGAACGATAATCTTTGAAAGAGGTGGGGCATACATATAACAAAAAAGGGATTGTTTAAGAAAGGGGGATAAGAAATGGTCTTGTTTGGTTATCCACTTGAAACAATTTATTTATATGGATTTATTATTGCTACTATACTCACTGTTATTTATATTTTCTTTGGAGATATATTTGAATCAATATTTAGTTTTGGGGGCGGATCTGTATCCGTTGTTACTTTACTACTTAGTTTCTTCGCCATGTTATGTGGACTTAGTTATATAGGAGAATATTTATTTTCCTTTAATAGTACTATTATTTTTGCTGGTTCATTTGCTATATCTTTTATCGGTGTTTTCATAATGAAAATATTAATTTTAAAACCGATTGCAGAAGCAGAACAAAATACGGTGCAACGTATGGATGAATTCATTGGTCGCAAGGGAGAAGTCATTACGACAATTCCTACAGAAGGATTTGGAGAAGTGTTAATCTCCTCTCCATTTGGAAGTAATGCAATACCAGCGAAAACAATTGGAAAGAAAGATATTTCACAAGGAACCGAGGTCATTATTGAGGGAGTTCAAGATGGTGTTTTACTTGTACAAAACATCGCTTATTCTTTAAAGAAACCAAAATTATAAGGGGGAATTTACATGACGATTCCATTAATTATCGGTGGAGTTTTACTCGCAATTTTACTTCTACTCATTTTAGTATTCATTACGAAGTATCGTACAGTTGGTCCAGATGAAGCATTAATTGTAACAGGGAACTGGCTTGGTGGTGGAAAGAATGTTGTTATCACTGATGATGGAAAGAAGATTAAGATTATCCGCGGTGGTGGTACTTTCGTTGTTCCAATTATGCAACGGGCAGAACTTCTTAGCTTATTAAACTACAAATTAGAAGTTGGAACACGTGATACGTATACGAAACAAGGTGTACCGATTACAGTAAACGGTGTTTCTATTATTAAAGTAGGATCGACAATTGAAGAAGTTTCTACAGCAGCTGAACAATATTTAGGAAAAGAAACGGAAGAGTTAAAAGTAGAAGCAAAAGAAGTTTTAGAAGGGCATCTACGTGCTATTTTATCTTCTATGACAGTAGAAGATGCTTATAGTAATAGAGAGCAATTCGCACAAAAGGTGCATGAAGTAGCTTCTACTGATTTGAAGAAGATGGGACTTCGCATCGTTTCCTTTACAATTAAAGAAATAATGGATAAAAACGGCTACTTAGATGCACTTGGTCAGCCGCAAATTGCAATGGTTAAGCGTGATGCAACAGTTGCGAATGCAGAGCGTGAAAAAGAGGCACGAATTGAAAAAGCTCGTGCTGAGAAAGAAGCAAAAGAAGCAGAATATCAACGTGATGCACAAATCGCTGAAGCTGAAAAACATAAGGAATTAAAAGTACAATCTTATAAGAGGGACCAAGAACAAGCTCGCGCAGATGCAGATCTTTCTTACGAATTACAACAAGCGAAAGCGCAACAAGGTGTTACAGAAGAGCAAATGCGAGTTAAAATCATTGAGCGTGAAAAGCAAATTGAGTTAGAAGAAAAAGAGATTGCGCGTCGTGAAAAGCAATACGATGCAGAAGTAAAGAAAAAGGCAGATGCAGATCGCTATGCTGTTGAACAATCAGCTGAAGCGGAAAAAGTAAAACAAATGAAAAAAGCAGATGCGGATCAATATAAAATTGAAGCAGAAGCAAGAGCACGTGCAGAAGAAGTTCGTGTAGAAGGTTTAGCAAAAGCAGAAATTGAAAAAGCACAAGGTCAGGCAAAGGCAGAAGTACAAAAGGCGCAAGGTACAGCGGAAGCAGATGTTATTAGGTTAAAAGGTTTAGCAGAAGCAGAAGCGAAACAAAAAATTGCAGAAGCATTTGAATTATATGGGCAAGCCGCGATTATGGATATGGTTCTTAAAATGCTTCCGAGTTATGCGAAAGAAATTGCGAGTCCGCTTAGCAACATTGATAAAATTACAGTCGTTGATACAGGCGGTGGTGGAAAGAATAGCGGCGCCGGAAAAGTTGCAGGCTATGCGACAGATTTAATGGCAACAATGCAAGAAACTTTAAAAGCCTCTTCTGGTATTGATTTAAAAGAATTACTAGAAGGATTCGCTGGAAAAGGTGCCGTGCAGCAACTATCAAACGATAAACCTGTAGTATCAGTAGTAGAAGATGAGAAGAAAGAAATAAACAAAGATAAAGAATAGCAAGATGAAAAGAACCTCTAGTAAATGGGATACTAGAGGTTCTTTCGTGAAATGTAATATTTCGAATAATGTACATTTTTATATATTGTTTTAATTATTTAAATTCTATAGAATGAAAAAGGTATGTAACAATACTTTAAATGTAGAGAAAGATGAGGGAAAAGAGAAAGAGGGTCTCATCAATACATTTAAATCGTATGATTTGTATAAAGAGATTAAATGTAAAGCAATTGCATTTAAAACGGTATGGAGGGGTAGGAATATGTTTCAAGGAAAATTAAGGAGTAGAAGCTTAAAAACAAAGTTACTTGTATCATTTATTATTATTTTGATTGCACCAAGTATTGTAATTGGTTGGACGTCTTATCAGCAGGCGAAGACAAATTTTAATGAAACAATTTTGCAATCAGCAAAAGATAACGTGAAGGTTTTAAATAATGTAATTAATAAAGAGTTAGATAGTAAGAAAGTAGACGCAGCATATTTTACAAAATTATTCACTGGAGCGAGCTATCAAGCAGATCAGCTTCAAAACGTGCAAAATAAATTAGAAGAATATAATAAATTACATCCAGAAATGGAAGCAATCTATACTGGATCTAGTAATGGACAATTTATTCAATCACCGGTACTTCAAATGCCAGAAGGGTATAATCCTACAGAAAGAGATTGGTATAAAGAGGCAGTGAAAAAAAGTGGTGAAGTAATTATCACAGCTCCATATAAATCAAAAACGACAGGAAATATTGTTGTTACAATAGCAAAACAAAATGAAGATAAAAGTGGCGTTCTCGGTATTGATTTAATTATTAATGATATTGTAAATACTTCAAAAATGGTTAATATCGGTAAAGAAGGGTATGTTGCAATTTTTGATCAAGATAAAAATGTAGTAGCACATCCAGCGTTAAAGCCGGGGGAGAAGGTAGAAGAGAAACTTGAAAAAGAGTTGTACAAGCAGGAAATAGGTGATTTTAAATTCTCATTAGATGGTGAGGATCGTAATATTACCTTTAAAACAAATAAGCAAACTGGATGGAAAATAGCAGGAATTATGCCTTCAAAAGAAATAATTGAAGCGGCTGAACCTATTTTCTATAAAACATTAACTGTTATTGGTATCTCGTTAATAATTGGTGGAATTATAATTTACTTCATAATCGCTTCTATTATTAAACCGTTAAAGCAACTTGTTATATCAGCGAGGAAAATTAGCGAAGGTGACTTAACGGAATCAATTGCTGTTCGTTCGAGGGATGAAATTGGACAGTTAGGTGAAAGTTTTAATGAGATGGCGGCATCATTACATGATGTAATTTCAAATATTAATACTTCAGCTGGTCATGTAGCAGCTTCTTCGGAAGAATTAACGGCTAGTATGAAGCAAGCAAGTGAAGCGACGGAACAAATTACAAGGGCGATGGAACAAGTATCGAGTGGGGCAGAAATACAAACGCGGGAAGTTGAAGAAGGAGCGACTCTGTTAGAAGAAGTTACAGAAGGAATTCAGCGTGTTGCGGATAGCTCTTCATTAGTATCCACAGCCTCTATGTATACGAAGCAAAAAGCTGAAGATGGTGGAAAGTTAGTTGAACAAACTGTGAATCAAATGCAATTAATTCATGAGTCTGTGTCACAGTCAGACGAAGTCATTTCTTTATTAGATGATAAGTCGAAGCAAATTGGAGCTATTCTAGAAGTGATTCAACATATTGCACAGCAGACAAACTTATTAGCATTAAATGCTGCAATTGAGGCTGCAAGAGCTGGAGAGAAAGGAAGAGGTTTTGCAATTGTAGCAGATGAAGTACGTAAACTAGCGGAACAATCGGGACAGTCTTCTACGGAAATTGGAAAGTTAGTGAAAGAGATACAATTTGATATAAAAGAAACTGTAAGTTCTATGAATCAAGTTGGGACAGAGGTACAATCAGGGCTTGTAGTTGCAAATGAGGCGAAGCAAAGCTTTGTAGAAATATTGAAATCTACAAATGATACAGTTGTACAAATTGATAGTATGGTAGATGTAGCGAAGCGAATGACGATAGATACAAAACAAGTAAGTGCATCTATTAATGAAATTGCAGCAACGATTGAAGAAAATGCAGCAAGCGTTCAAAATATTGCTGGCTCCTCTGAAGAACAAGTAGCTTCAGTAGAAGAAATAAATTCAGCAGCAGTTCACTTATCGCGAATGGCTGAAGAATTACAAGAGATGATTGGTAAATTTAAAGTGTAATAACAAGCATTAAGAAACGAGGTAGTAATTTTACTTCGTTTCTTTTTTTATCCCGCTATTTGTGGGCAGTAAAACTCCCACCTCATAATTCGGCTGGAGCAAAGAAGTTAGGTGGGAGTCGGGCGGCCCGTAGATGCCCGATTGGTGAAGGCTAATAATCAGTGAGGGATGAACAAAACCCCCACTGATTAAAGTTTCACTTTATGAAGATAAAGATAAAGAAATATATAGTAACCGTGTTATGATAAAAGGTGATAATTAAAAAAACTGTATTTTCTTTAAATTCTATCTTTAGCCATGTTAGGGGAATGATTTTGAAATTGAAGAAATTGAAACTACAACCGAGAATTACATTAACTATTAGTACACTTATTCTTGCTGTGCTTCTGTTAACGAGTTATTTATTTTACTACATATTATCTGAAACGGTAGAAGACCAAATCGGAAAAAGAGCGTTGCATGTTGCGAAAACAGTTGCTGCTATACCGGAAATCCAGGAAGCTTTTCAAAAAGAAAATCCAGCTTCTATTATTCAGCCAATTGCAGAAAAAATTCGAATCGAAACAGATGCTGACTTTATTGTAGTTGGAAATAAAGATGGTATTCGTTATGCACATCCTAAGCGAGATAAAATAGGAGAAGCTATGGTGGGCGGAGATAACAAAGGGGTTCTATTAGAAGGGAAATCTTACGTTTCGAAAGCAACGGGATCATTAGGGCCTTCATTACGCGGCAAAGTTCCGATTCGTAATCAGGATAATGAAATTATTGGCGTAGTATCTGTTGGTTTTTCCATGGATGATATTCATGGAGCGATAGAAGTGTATGGAAAGCGTGTGTTTTGGATTACAATAACAGGTCTGTTAATTGGGATAATAGGCTCTGTATATTTAGCAAAAAGTATTAAGCGGATGATGTTTGGAATGGAGCCAGAAGAAATTTCATCTTTATACGAGGAGCATAGTACAGTTATTCAATCTGTACGTGAAGGAATTGTAGTAATCGATAAAAATGGTATGGTTAGTTTAGTAAATCAAGCGGCATACGATATCCTTTCTTTAGATAAACAACAAAATATAATAGGGAAATTTATTTTAGATGTTATTCCTAATTCATCGATACTGGATGTACTTCAAACCGGAGAAGAACAATTTGATCGCCAATTAAATATAAAGGGGCAGGATGTTATTGCTAATCGTCTACCTATTAAAGTTAATCATAAAGTAACTGGTGTAGTATCCAGCTTGCGCTTGAAATCTGAGATGGATCAATTAACAGCGGAATTATCTCAAACACGGCAATATACAGAGGCATTACGGGCGCAAACACACGAATATAACAATTTATTGTATACGCTTTCAGGTCTTATTCAATTAGAGTCTTATGAAGATGCTTTAGAGCTTATTCATAAGGAAACGGCAGTATATCAAGAGTTCGTTCAATTTATTATGAAACGAATTCAAAATCCATGGTTAGGTGGGATTTTAATTGGATTTTATAATAGGGCGCGAGAGTTGAAGATTGAGTTTATGTTAGATCGGGAAAGTAGTTTAGAAGAGTTAAGTCCGCATATTGAGAGTAATTACGTTGTTTCTATTTTAGGGAATTTGATTACGAATGCATTTGAAGCAATTGAAAGAAATCACGAGCATAATAAGAAAGTAAGAATGTTTGTAACAGACATTGGCGAAGAAATATTAATTGAAGTGGAAGATTCAGGACAAGGTGTTCATGATGAAATAATTACAAGCATATTCTATAAAGGTTTTTCGACGAAGGCGGGCGAAAAACGTGGATATGGATTAGCGAAAGTGAAAGAGTTAGTGGAAGATTTAAATGGAAGTATTGCGATTGAAAAAGGGGATTTAGGTGGTGCTTTATTTATCATTGCATTACCGAAAGAGAGAGGCGAATTGTAATGAATGAGGGGATTGAAGTATTGATTGTAGAAGATGATATTCGGATTGCGGAAATTCATCGTCGTTTTACTGAAAAAATTGAGGGGTTTAAAGTAATTGGAACAGCAACGACTGGGGAACAGGCGAAAGAGTGGCTAGAGTTTGTAAAGCCACAACTCGTTTTACTAGATGTATATTTACCTGACATGCAAGGGACAGAACTCGTCACATATATTAGGCATAATTTGCATGATACAGATATTATTATGATTACAGCCGCATCAGAGACGGATGTAGTGTGGCATGCTTTACGAGGCGGGGTAACAGATTATATCGTAAAGCCACTTACATTTGATCGGTTTAAAACAAGTTTAGAAGGTTATCAAAAGAAGATTACGAAGTTAAAGAAAAATGCTCAATTATCTTCAGAACAGATTGAACATCTATGGTCCCAAAGAGGGGTGCAGGCAAATCCAATAGAATATGCGCCAAAAGGAATCGATCCTTTAACGTTAGCAAAAATAAAAAAGCATATGCTAACTATTAATGAAGAGGGAATTACTGCAGAGATACTAAGTTCAATGGTAGGTGTAAGCCGATCAACTGCTAGGCGCTATTTAGAGTATTTGATCTCTGGAAAGAAAGTGCATGCGGAGCTTATATATGGAAGTGTGGGAAGGCCAGAAAGAAGGTATTTCCGCGTTTCTTCATAGGGGATTTTTACAACAATAAAAACAGTAGAGGATTATTACATTTCCTCTACTGTTTTTTCTAGTTTCATCTTATATTGGAATAATTCCAATTACAATTCCAGTAATCAACATAACCATTGTCGTTCCAACAGCCCAAAGTAAAGTGAATCGTTGGTGTTCACCAAAATCAACCTTGGCCATTCCGACTAATAAATAAGTGGAAGCCACGAGGGGACTCAGTAAGTGAACAGGTTGACCGAGTAACGAAGCACGTCCCATTTCTGCTGCACTAATTCCGTAAGCGGCAGCAGCTTTCGTTAAAATAGGTAATACACCGAAGTAAAAGGCATCATTAGACATGAAAAATGTGAACGGCATACTTAGTAAAGCTGTAATAATTGGAAGTTGGGGGCCAAGTGCATCTGGTATAAGAGTAACAACACTTTGAGCCATTGCATCTACCATTTTTGTTCCAGATAGAATACCTGTGAAAATTCCAGCAGCAAAGACGAGAGAAACAACCGCTAATACGTTTCCAGCGTGAGACGCAATACGCTCTTTTTGCTGTTCTAAGTTAGGATAGTTAATCATAACAGCAATAGCAAAAGCGACTGTAAATAGAACAGGTAGCGGCATAACTTCTAGTATGAGACAGACAAGTAATGTAGCGGTCAATAAAAAGTTAATCCATAGAAGTTTAGGGCGTTTATGCACGGCAGCTTCAACAGTCGCAGCTTGCTCATCCATTGTTTGCATTTGTTTTAAATATTGGACATCCATAATTCCTAAACGTTTTCTTTCTTTTTTTCCAAGATAGTAGGCAACGAAAACTACCCAAATTGCACCAGCAATCATTCCTGGTATAAGTGGTGTGAAGAGCTCTGATGCATCAAGTCCAAGAGCACTCATAACCCGAGCAGTTGGTCCACCCCAAGGTGTAAGATTTGTAACACCTGCCCCTAACATAACAACCCCAGCTAATATAAGTGGATTCATTCCAAGACGTTTATATAGTGGATACATTGCGGAAACTGTAATCATATATGTTGTTGTTCCGTCACCATCTAATGAAACGATAATAGTAAGAATAGCTGTACCAACAACAATTTTTAAAGGATCACCTTTTACAAATTTTAAAATTTTACTAATAACAGGATCGAATAAACCGCTATCAATCATAATTCCGAAATATAAAATGGCGAACATAAGCATAATACCAGTAGGTGCTAGCTTTTGAATTCCTTCTAACATCATCGGGCCCATATTGGCATAAAAGCCACCAATTAATGCGAAAATAATTGGAACTAATATTAATGCTACTAAGGCTGACATACGTTTAGTCATAATCAAAAACATAAAGACGAATACCATTGCAAATCCAAGTAATGCTACCATGTAATCTCCCCCTCAAAAAATGATTGCGCTTTCAATATAAAACGAAAATTCAGATAAAAGGTTTTTTATTTATAATAAAAGGTTCAATTCGAATGGTAAATAATTAAAGAAATAACATCATTAGAAACATAATCTTTATTTTGATCATTTTGTTCATGAGGTAATTTTGAATTTTTAAAAAGATAAATGCCTTCGTACAAGAATGGTAGAATAAGGTGAAAACGAGAAGCGCGTGAAGTAGGGAGTAGATTTTGAATGGAAACAAGAATAGAAGAGATTTATAGTTCATGTAAAGGAAAAGTAGAGGAGATTTTTATTAATGAATCCTCTTACGTATATGAATGGGAAAAATTAATGATGATCCGAAAAAATGATGGTGAGCTTGAGAAAATCGGGATAGGGATCAGTGGAAATATAAGATTAGTAAATGTAGAAGTTGGACAGGAAATTGATACGGATACATTATTAGTTAAGCTGGAAGATGATTTATTAATTACTGGTTGTGAATGATGAGGGATGTGTAGAAGTAACTGCACATCTCTTTTTTGTTCCATATATTACAAAAAGAACATTGTTTTTTCACAAATCTCACACAACCTTCTGCTATTCTTTTCGTGGAGTATACGGTTTTTAGGGAGGAATATTAATGAGGGTAAAATATGTCGTACTTGTTATATGTGTATGTTTCATCTTTATGGCAGTAGGATGTGGAAAACAGGAAATAAAAGCTGTGGCAATTAATGAGAAACATGATAAATGTGATATTTGCCAAATCGGGGTAATGGATAATCAATTTGCAACAGAAATCATTTTAGAAAGTGGAAAAGCGTTAAAGTTTGATGATATCGGTTGTATGTATAAATGGATGGAGATCAATTCAGGTGAAAAGACGAAAGAAAAATTTGTTCGAGATTATGATTCGAAAGATTGGGTTTCGTTAGAAGATGCTACTTACGTATATGATAAAACAATAACGACACCGATGGCTTATAATGTCATTTCATTTAAAAATAAAAAAGATGCAGAGAGTTTTGTATCTAACTATAAGGGGAAAGTTCTTTCGTATAAAGAGCTATCAGAGCATAAATGGGAAATGAATAAAGAGATGATGGGGAAACCGAAAACAGGGAATCACGGTGGGCATCATTAATAATAGAAAAAGACAACTATATAGTTGTCTTTTTCTATTATTACTCAGGTGCAAATATAGAAAAGGTGTAAAATTTTTAGAAGAACGGTTACAATGGAATATAGTAACCTAAAGCAATCATTTATGTACTTTTTAGAAATATATACAAATGCGGTAAAAACGTGCTAAACTAATTGCTTCATAATGTTAATGATGAGGCCATCAGGCGTATCATTCCAATAGGTTGAGAAACATAGTATAAGTTTAAGATAATCCGATTAAAGAAGGAATCTAAAGGGCTTATGGATAAATGTACTCAAGAAGAGTTATTGTATGTGATGGAGGAATGGTTAAGAAAACATTATCTTTCATAGGAGCTGTAGTTGTGAGAAAACAAAAAATTTTATTATGTATGTTATTAGGACTTTTAATGACGGTAGTGGCTTGCGATAAGCAAGAGGAGCCAGAATCAAAACCGGTTCATGTGAAAAACGAAAAGAAAAAAGAAAAGCATAAAGAACAGGAAGAATCTAAAGAAGAAAAAAGTATAAATTTAATGGACAAACAGTTGCTACTTTCTGCGACGCTTGGAGACACAGAAACAGCTATGAAGCTGATCCAAGATGGAGCGAATATCAATGTAGAAGGTGACAACGGAGAAACGCCTGTCCTTGCAGCGACGTATCAAAATCATGTAGAGACAGTTAAAGCATTAATTGATGCGGGTGCTGATATTGAAATTCAAGACGAAAAACAAAGCAATCCATTTCTTTATGCAAGTAGAGAAGGATATACGGATATTGTAAAAGTATTAATTAATGCAGGAGTTAATACGAAGGAAACGACTAAGTCAGGTGGAACAGCACTTATTTCTGCATCTGAGCGTGGCCATGTAGAGGTTGTTAAAGAATTATTAGAGCATACAGATATTGATGTGAATTATAAGAATGAACGTGGTGGAACAGCTTTATTAGAAGCAATTGTATTAGGAAATGGTAGTGAAAGTCATAAGAAAGTAATTCAAATGCTTATTGACCACGGGGCAGATGTAAATATGGCCAATAAGGAAAATATTACGCCGCTGCAATATGCTGAAAAAAGAGGTTTTAAAGATATTGCGAATATGTTGAGGATAGCTGGAGCGAATGAAGTAGTACAGCCGCAACCACAACTGGCGGAATAACAAGCTGAAGAAATAAAAAGCACGAAATAATCCCATTTAGATAGACAGAATGAAGAAGTCATTTTAGTATGATGGATTCAGTAATGTGTATTTAAATGGGATTTTTGTTTTGAAAAAATGGATGGATGCTATATCGAGAAGGCTACAAATAGTAATTAAGGAGGGTATAAATGCGATTTTCAGAACTTGAGTTAATAGCAATTCAGGCAGAAGTTTTATTTGTTCATAATCAAGTGGGAAGAATAAAGTGTGTAAATGAAAATGGAAATCTGAAAGCACCACGTTTTTTTCTTAGCAGAACTCGTGAAGGGAATATAACGAGGTATCATTATAAACTGAATGGTGAAATGATAAGTAAGATTGAGAAATTAATTCGAGAATGCTCAAATCACATTGAGATAGCAAAGATCATTAAAGTATTAAATGAAGAGAGAACGGTGGAGAATATTTGGGTGGGTCCTGCTTTCATGTTCCCTAATAATTTACATAAGCCAACTAGAACAATACAAATAACAGAGAAGAATAAAGAGCTTTTGCGAGAAAATTTTTCTAATCTAATAGAACAGATGGAATGGAGGCGACCTTATTTTACAATTGTAAAAAATGAAAAGGTAGTTTCTATATGTTGCAGTGCCAGAAGTACGCCCGTAGCTGCTGAGGCAAGTGTGGAAACTTTAGTGGAGTTTCAAGGGAATGGATATGGTGCTGATGTCGTTACAGCCTGGGCGATCGTGAGTCAAGCACCGATTTGTTTAATGGATGAACCACTTTCGAATTTAGATGCGAAATTACGTGCCCAAATGAGGATTGAAATTAGAGAAATTCAGCAACGATTAGGAATTACGATGATTTACGTTACTCACGATCAAATAGAAGCAATGACTATGGGAGATCGTATTATGGTTTTAAATAAAGGAAGTATACAACAAGTTGGAACACCGCTTGATATATATAACGAACCAGCAAACGAATTTGTTGCAAGTTTTATAGGTTCTCCTTCTATGAATATAAATGATGGGGAAGTGGATAAAGAAAAAGGCATATTACATATAGGGCAATTGCAAATTCCATTATCTATTGGACAGTTAAAGCAATTACCAGAAGGAATAATTCGAATCGGCATGCGTCCTGAGCATATTGCATTGTCTGAGGAAGGACAAGAAGTTACGCTGCAATCTGTAGAAGTATTAGGGAATGAATCTATATTAAACTTTGCGGTAAATGGAACAACTTGGGGTGCGAAAGTCATCGGACAGTTACTCCTGAACAAAGGTGACAAAGTAAAATTATTATTCTCGCAAGAAAGACTATGCTTCTTTCATCAAAATACGAATGAACGATTAAAAGTGGTGGCTGAAGAAGAGTTGAAAGTGGTGGCGAAATAATGATTGAAGTAGGTAAGTTACCAGTTCAAACAAAAGTGTCAAAAAAGAAGAGTTTATGGGGCAGAACGAAAGATTTAAGAATAGGATTATTGTTTTTGGCGCCATCTATTTTGTTATTTTCAATTTTTCTTTTCTATCCATTGTTTAGGACGATCTACTATAGCTTTTATTTAACAGATATACACGGAGAAGCTAATCTTTTCGTTGGCTTAGAAAATTATCAATATTTATTTTCGGATCCTGCTTTCTATAAAAGTATAAAGTCAACTTTATTATTTGTTTTATATACAGTGCCTACTAGTATTGTATTCGCCGTATTTCTTGCATTAATTGCAAATGAAAAAGTAAGAGGGATCGGGTTATTCCGAGTACTGTTTTCTTCAACGATGGGAATATCAGTAGCTGCTAGTGCAGTGATTTGGCTATTTTTATTTCATCTAAGTGTAGGGTTATTTAATAATATATTAGCCTCTATGAATCTTCCGGCAATCGCATGGTTAACGAGTCCGGACTGGGCGCTGTTTTCTGTATCGGTTACAACGGTTTGGGTGAATACAGGATTTGCATTTTTAGTTATATTAGGTGGTTTACAAAATATTGATACGTCTTTATATGAGAGTGCATCTATAGATGGTGCTAGTTATTTACATAAGCTTCGCCGCGTCACATTACCGATGCTATCACCAACTTTATTTTTTATCGTGACAGTAACGTTAATTAGTGCATTCCAAAGCTTTGGACAAATTGATATTTTAACGCACGGTGGACCGAATGATGCAACGAATTTAATTGTGTACTCGATTTATAAAGAGGCATTTGTAAATCATCAATTTGGAACAGCAAGTGCACAAGCGATGGTATTATTTATTTTCATTTTTATTGCTACATTGATTCAATTTAAGTTTGCTGAGAGAAAGGTGCATTATAAATGATCGTTAAACAGTGGAAACAAAATTTCCTATTATACATGCTGCTCATTATTAGTGCAGTAATGGTGTTTTTTCCTGTACTGTATGCGTTTTTAATAAGCTTTATGACACCAGACGATATTCAAATGAGAAGGTTATTTCCAACTCAATTTACTTTTGATAATTTCATTAATATTTTTCAAAAAGTACCTCTTTTTACATACTTATATAACAGTTTAATTGTATCGACAGTTGTTATGCTTGGACAACTTATCGTATCCAGTTTAGCAGCTTATGCTTTTGTTTTTCTTCAGTTTAAAGGTAGAAACTTAATTTTCTTCTTGTTTATTTCAACAATGCTTATTCCGTGGGAAGCAACGATGGTACCGAACTTTTTAACGATTCAAAACTTCGGATGGATTAATAGTTTTGCTGGGATGACGGTGCCGTTTTTTGCAACAGCTTTCGGTATTTTCTTACTACGTCAACATTTTATGACACTTCCGAATGAACTGAAAGAAGCTGCTTTTATTGAAGGGATTGGAAATGTAAGGTTTTTATTCAGTGTTGTAATTCCGTATTGTAAAACGAGTTTTATTACGCTTGGAGTATATAGCTTTTTAACAACGTGGAATATGTATTTGTGGCCGCTCTTAGTAACCACTGATGAAAAAGTAAGAACGGTTCAAATTGGTGTAAAGCAGCTTCAATCTCAAGAAGTTGCAACTGATTGGGGCAGTGTAATGGCCGGTGTTACGGTTATCGTCATTCCAACGTTGATTTTACTATTTTTAGGGCAAAAGCAATTACAAAAAGGATTAACAAAAGGTGCAATTAAATAAGCATACATAGGAAAAGGTGGGATTGAGATGAGTTTATTGAAAAAAAGTGCTGCTCTTTTAATGGCAGCCACAATGGCATTGACCGGCGCAGCTTGTTCAAATAGTAAAACAGAGGGGAAACCTGAAGCACAGGCAAAAGTAGCTCCAGTTGAAAAGAATGGTGATAAAACTGTAATTCGTTTCTGGCATGCAATGGGTGGAAAAACACAAGGTGTACTAGATGGGCTTGTTGCAGACTATAATAAGTCGCAGAATAAATACGAGATAAAGGCAGAGTTCCAAGGAACATACGAAGAGTCTTTAACGAAATTTAAAACGATGTCTGCAACGAAAGAAGCGCCAGCTCTTGTTCAATCGAGTGAAATTACAACGAAGTATATGATTGATAGCAAAAAGATTACGCCTATCGATAGCTGGATTAAAAAAGATAAGTACGATACATCAAAATTAGAAAAAGCAATTACGAACTATTATTCAATTGATGAAAAAATGTATTCTATGCCGTTTAATTCATCTACACCAGTATTAATTTATAATAAGGATGCTTTCGCGAAGGCTGGATTAGATCCAGAGAAAGCTCCGCAAACATATGATGAGTTAAAAGAAGCGGCGAAAAAGTTAACGATTAAAGAAGGCGGAAATGTAAAGCAGTATGGATTTTCAATGCTGAATTATGGTTGGTTCTTTGAAGAGTTGTTAGCGACACAAGGTGCTTTATATGTAGACAACGAAAACGGCCGTAAAGATGCTGCAAAGAAAGCGGTATTTAACGGAAAAGAAGGTCAAAAAGTATTTGGGATGTTATATGAATTAAATAAAGCTGGTGCACTTGGAAAGTATGGAGCAAGTTGGGATGATATTCGTGCTGCGTTCCAGTCTGGACAAGTCGCTATGTATTTAGATTCTTCAGCTGGTGTTCGTGATTTAATTGATGCATCTAAGTTTAATGTAGGCGTTTCGTATATTCCGTATCCAGAAGATTCGAAACAAAATGGTGTTGTTATTGGCGGTGCATCATTATGGATGACTAATATGGTTTCAGAAGAAACGCAGCAAGGTGCTTGGGACTTTATGAAATATTTAACGAAGCCAGATGTACAAGCAAAATGGCATACTGCAACAGGATATTTCTCAATTAATCCAGATGCATATAATGAGCCGTTAGTAAAAGAGCAGTATGAAAAGTATCCGCAGTTAAAAGTAACGGTAGAGCAATTACAAGCAACGAAGCAATCTCCAGCAACTCAAGGTGCATTAATTAGTGTATTCCCAGAATCAAGAGATGCAGTCGTAAAAGTATTAGAAGCAATGTATGACGGGAAAAATAGTAAAGAAGCGTTAGATGAAGCTGCAAAAGCAACAGATAGAGCAATTAGTATTTCAGCTCGTACGAGTCAAAAATAAGAGAAAGCCGCATCCTTTTTCAGGATGCGGCTTTCTTTATTGGGAGATAAGGGATCAAAGAAATGATGAAGTCTTATCTCTTTTATATGAGTAAAGGGTCTAGAATGAATTTTGTCTTTTTCATTATTTGTTTAACTCCATTGCAACTTGTTTCCCATTTACAAAAACCTCTGCCACCGCTACTACAACTTCCATCACTTTTTTCATATCTCATCTCTCCTTGTTTTTTGTTTCATTTCTTACTTTTAGTATAAGGAAATGCAGTAATTGCAACCATCGAATTGGATGACAAGAGACTTACATTGTTGTAAGGATAATAGTTTTAGTTTGTAATAAATGTGATTCAGAAGTTTCTGTCGTTTTGAATTATAATTAGAAAGAGAATGGTTTAGAAAGAAGGGGAAGAAATGAAGAGAATACTTGTTATTAGTGATATTCATGGAGAAATAGAAAAGTTCGAACAATTATTGGAAGAAGCTCACTACGATGCAAAACAGGATCAACTAATTTTGTTGGGGGATTATGTAGATCGTGGTCCAAATGCGCGTGCAGTAATTGAAAAGGTAAAAGAGTTAAAAGAAGCGGGAGCCTTCGTTCTAAAGGGCAATCATGAAGATATGATGATTAAGGCGTTAACGACAGATGAGGAACGTTCATGGAACCATTGGGTAAAAAGGAATGGTGGGGATAAAACGTTATATAGCTATGGATTTGTAGAAGAAGACATTGCGGTTAATGAGGAAAACTTCAAAAAACCGATTTTACAATCTCATATATTAGAGGAACATGTAACGTTTATTCAAGAATTAGATCATTACATTGAAACAGAAGAGTATATCTTTGTACATGCTGGTGTTGAGCCGATGAATCGAGTTTCTGAATCAGAACCATATACATTAATGTGGATCCGTAATGAATTTCATAATGGATATAGCGGCGAAAAGGTTGTTGTATTTGGCCATACGGAAACAAAAACGCTTCATGGTAGTGAGAATTGCGGAGTGTATTTTGGTAGTAATCGTATTATTGGAATTGATGGCGGGGCTGTGTATGGTGGTCAGTTAAATTGTTTGGAGTTGCCAAGTAAAAAGGTATATGTAGTAAAAAATTGAAAGAGATAAGAGGAATCTTATTTCTTTCAATTTTTTATTAAGCAAAATTTAAGAAAGAGCCTTTATAATAAAGGTTCAAAATTTTATATCGAGCAAAACTTTAGAAGGAAATAGTTGAAAATGAAATTACATAATATGATTACATTATTTCGTTATGAAGAGAAGAGATGCAATAATAAAGAGAGTTGAAATAGATTGTGGAAGGTGAGAATATGCGCTTACTTGTAGTAGAAGATAATGCCTCGTTATTAGAGTCTATCGTACAAATTTTACGTGATGAATTTGAAGTGGATACGGCAATGAATGGGGAAGACGGCTTGTTTTTGGCGCTGCAAAACATTTATGATGCAATTTTGCTTGATGTGATGATGCCAGAAATGGACGGATTTGAAGTGATTCAAAAAATACGTGATGAAAAGATTGAAACGCCAGTCCTGTTTTTGACAGCGAGGGATTCTTTAGAAGATCGAGTGAAAGGATTGGACTTTGGTGGAGATGATTATATTGTTAAACCGTTTCAGGCCCCTGAATTAAAAGCGAGAATTCGTGCATTACTACGCAGAAGTGGTAGTTTAACAACACAGCAGACCATTCGCTATAAAGGGATTGAATTGTTCGGAAAAGATAAAGACATTCAAGTAGATGGACAAGGTATTAAGCTGACATTAAAACAATATGAGCTACTAGAGTATCTCATTCAAAATAGCGGGAAGATTTTAATGCGTGAACAAATTTTTGATCGTGTTTGGGGATTTGATTCTGATACGACAGTAGCAATTGTAGAAGTGTATGTACATCATTTACGTAAAAAATTAGAACCATTCGGTTATCAGAAAGATATTCAAACCGTTCGTGGTATTGGATATATATTAAAAGAACAATGAGAAAGGGAAGCATGTTTCAAAAGACACGTATTCGTCTAACTATATTGAATTCGTTAGTATTTATCCTATTAATAGGTGTATTAGGTAGTATTATTTATTCGTACACATACAAGCGTACTTATAATGAAGTGGATCAATCTATAAAAATGATAACTCAGTATAGAGAAAAATTTGATGTTAAAATGCCACCACCAAGAAAACGTATAGAGAATATCAAAATTCGAGACCCACGGATAACTATAATAACTTGGAATGGAAAAATAGTGGAGATAGAAGGCGATAACCATAAATTTCGCTCTAACTTTGAAGGGGATTTGGAAAAGTTTTCTCCAAAAAAGGTAGGGGATTTGCAAGATATTGAAGTGCAAGGACGATATTTTAGAACGTTTGCGTTTCAAGAAGATGGAAAAATAGTTCAAATTGTACGTGATACAACAGCTGAAGAAGAAATGCTAAATACTTTATTTTTAATTCTCATAATAGGTTGTAGCATAGGCAGTCTATGTGCAATAGGTATCGGTTTTTTCCTAGCTGGCAGGGCACTCATACCTATTCAAAATTCATGGGAGAAACAGCAGCAATTCGTTTCCGATGCATCACATGAATTAAGAACACCGCTTGCAGTTATTCAATCAAAAACGGATGTATTATTCCAGTCCCCATCCGCTACGATAGAAGAAAAAGCCGTGGATATCTCTACAATTTCAAAAGAATGTAGGCGGCTATCGAAACTCGTTAGCAATTTATTGTTGTTAGCACGTTCGGATTCTAATCAAATTGAGATGGAAAAGAAAACATTTGAACTGGATAAGTTGTTAGAAGAAATTATAAATCCATATAAAGAAATTGCCTCTTATCAAGAAAAAGCGATGATATTAAAAGTAGAACGTGATATAACGTTTATGGGTGATAGAGAGAGAATCCATCAAATGATGGTCATATTGTTAGATAATGCGATGAAGTATACGAATGAAGATGGGCATATTCAAATTGATTGCACACAAACGAGTAATTCAATTCGTATACGGGTGAAAGATAATGGGATAGGAGTTAAAGAAGAAGATATTCCAAATTTATTTGATCGTTTTTATCAAGGAGACAAAGCAAGAAGTATGTCAGAAGGAGCTGGGTTAGGTCTTTCAATCGCTAATTGGATTGTAGAAAAGCATTATGGAAAAATATCGGTAGAGAGCAAATGGGGAGAAGGAACTTGTTTTGAAGTGATTTTCCCAAAAAATCAAAGATTATAAGTGAGAAGACGACCTTGTTTTTACAAGGTCGTCTTTTTTAAGGGAAAGTTAAGGAATAACTTGTAGCATGTATTACATAATGGAAACTTGTGATGGAAAGAAAAGATGTAAGTTTTTTTGAATGAACTGGATAAATCATAAGGTTATTTCTAACAGAGATGAAGTTTATGTATAGTATAAAAAAATTTATGGGAAAGCTGGAAAAAGAAAGCGTGAGAGGGAGGAAGAAGTCTTGAAAAAGAAAATGATGACGGTATTCACTATTGGAGTAATGAGTTTAAGTATATTAGGGGGTGCCTCCCCTTCTGGAATGACAAAAGGAAAGACAGATTACACGCAGCGTAGTAAAGAACAATTAAATGATGGGAAAATACATGCAATGCATACGGAAGAAAAAGCGGAAAAGTTAGGCATTGAAACGGATGGGAAAGAACAAATTACGTTAGAAAAAGAAATTCATGAGACGGAAGTAGGAAGAGAAGCTAATCAATTAGGTATCTCGGCAGAAGGGAAAGATGTTGGAATTCTTTCAGAAGAAATTTATGAAACAAAAGTGAGGAAAGAAGCGTTGAAACTAGGAATATCTATAGAGAATACGTCGATTGTAAGTTTAATTGATCAAATTAATAAGATTAAAATTAATAATGAAGCAGAAAAGCTTGGTGTTTCAACTGAAGGAAAAGAAATAGAAGAGATTGAGGAAGAAATCTACGGAACGAAAGTTAGAGAAGAAGCAGAAAAGCTAGGTATTGCTCAACAAGGAAAAGAGATGGAAGAGTTAGCACAAGAAGTGTACGAACAAAAAGTACAGGAAGAAGCAAAAAAATATCATATTGATTTATATGGCAAAGATATATATCAAGTATTAAGAGAAATAAATGAGCAAAAGGTAATAGAAATAGCAGATGAGCTAGGTATGGATAGAACGAATTTGAAGATTCAAGATTTAGCGGAGAAGATAAATCTTGAACAACCTGAAAAGGGAAAAGAGCTTAAGTTTGTTCCTATGGTTCAAACAGATGCTGATGCGTTTTATTCGTATTTAACGAATTAAAAAGGGCGTGAGAGTGATACGAAAATGGAAGTGGTATATATGTATGGCCTTACTATGTATAGGGGTATGGGGTGCATATACAAATGGAATTACAAAGTATGTAGAGAAAGTAAAGGGGTTACTATTTTCAAGTGTACAAAGTCAAAAACGAATAGAGTTTAGTAATAACGATGAAAAAGTCATGTTATCAAATGTGCCTTTAATTCAGCAATTACCAGAGTTAGATAGAGGCTGCGAAGTAACAAGTTTAGCGATGATGTTACAATACGCAGGTGTTTCTGTAGATAAGATGAAATTAGCAAATGAAATAAAAAAAGTTAATTTTATGGAAGATGGTGTACGTGGGAATCCGAATGAAGGATTTGTAGGGAATATTTATACCTTTTCTGAATCCGGATACGGTGTATATCACGGACCACTTTTTCAGTTAGCAAAAAAATATTTACCGAATAAAGCTGTGGACTTAACAGGGAAGAGTATAGAAGAAATTTATAAGAGTGTAAAAGCAGGGCACCCGGTAGTCATGATTACGAATGCAACATATGCTCCTTTAGATGAAGATGAATTTACTACATGGGAAACAAATAGTGGGGATGTTTCTATTACGTATAATGAACATTGTGTTGTACTTGTTGGGTACGATAAGGAATCTGTATATATTCGAGATCCCCTCGATGATAGCTTAGATGTAAAAGTGCCAAGAGGAAAATTTGAACAGGCATGGGTGCAGATGGGGAGTCAGGCAATTAGCTATGTAAATAACTCCAAATAAATTAGGAAGAAGAGCATGAACTATATAACTATAAGGTGAAGGATAAAGATTTAAGGAATTGTAAGAGAAGTTTTGCAGATTTTTTTGAAGAGAAGCTGTTAAAAAACAAGAGAACTTTAGCTTATTATATATGCTAAAGTTCTCTTGTTTTTTAGGATTAAAATGTTTAGGAGAAGTGGATATGTAAAAATGCATAATTGACGAAAAAATTACATGTTATCATTATATATTGTTTTATACATGTTGATTGTGTAAAATTACACAAGTGTTCTATTACATAAAGGAGGCTTATTATGCAAAATATATTTAACTGGGTTAAAAGTATGAGTATCAATAAAAAATTAATCATTTCATTTTTTATTATTTTAACTATACCAGGACTTATTATCGGTGGTGTTTCATATCAAACTGCCAAAACAAATTTTGAACATCAAATGACCGATAAAGCAAAGGAGAATATTTCAGTTTTAAATACTGTTATTTCTCAAAATATAGAAGAGAAATTTGTTGATGCGACGTACTTTGCAGACATCTTAACAGAGGATACATATCCAAACGGACAAGAAGAAATAGTAAGAACGAAGTTAGCGCAATATATAAAACTTCATCCAGAAGTAGAAGGTATTTATATTGGAACACAGGCGGGAAAGTTTATAAGAGAACCATTTATCCAAATGGCTGATGGGTATAATCCAACAGATAGATCTTGGTATAAAGAAGCACATGAAAATAAAGGGAAAGTAATTGTTACTGCACCATATCAATCAGCATCTACTAAAAATATGGTAGTGACAATTGCTAAAGAAGTAAAAGATGGTAAAGGTGTTATAGGAATTAACTTAAATTTAGATAACATCTTAAAAATTTCCAAAATGATTAACATTGGTGAAAAAGGTTATGCCGTTATTTTAGATCAAAATAAGCAAATTGTTAGTCATCCGTCTAGAAAACCAGGTGCAAAAGTTACTGATCCGTGGATTAAACCAATTTATGAAGAAAAACAAGGAAATGTGTCTTATACAGAACAAGGTGATAAAAAGAATTTAATCTTTGAAACAAATGAGAAAACAGGATGGAAAGTAGTTGGAGTTATGTTCGACGAAGAAATTACCCAAGCTGCGAATCCAGTGTTTTATAAGACTTTGATTGTCATTGCTATCGCTATTGTATTTGGTAGTGTACTAATTTATTTCATTACAAAGTCTATTACAAGACCATTAAGAAAAATAGCTGACTCGGCACATAAAATTAGTAAGGGAGATTTGACAGAGAAAATTACAATCCATTCCAAGGATGATATAGGGAAATTAGGGAATTCATTTAATGAAATGTCTGCCTCTTTACAAGATGTGATTACTCAAATTAGTTTTTCAGCAGAACATGTCGCTGCATCGGCTGAAGAGTTAACAGCGAGCGTACAGCAAGCAAATGATGCGACAGATCAAATTACAATTGCAATGGAACAAGTATCAGGTGGGGCTGAATCACAAAGTCAAGGTGTTGAAGAAGGTGCGGCTACATTACAACAGGTAAATACAGCAATTCAAGATGTAACTGGAAGCGCGGAATCAATTTCTATCTCCTCATTACATGCGAGAGAAAGAGCTGAAGAAGGGGAAGAATTGGTTGAACAAACAGCAAAACAAATGCAGTCTATTTCTAAATCGGTATCCGAGTCAGATGCTATTATTAAACTTCTTGATGAGAAATCAAAGCAGGTAGGAGCTATTTCTGAAGCAATTCAAAATATTGCTACTCAAACGAACTTATTAGCTTTAAATGCGGCTATTGAGGCGGCAAGAGCAGGTGAGCAGGGAAGAGGATTTGCTATTGTAGCTGATGAAGTTAGAAAATTAGCAGAGCAATCAGGAGAATCATCTGGAGAGATTGCAAATTTAATTGCAGAAATTAAGGCTGATATTGAACATACTGTTAAGGCAATGGATAATGTGAGTGGGGAAGTTCAACAAGGCTTAGATGTTGTAACAAAAACGAAAGTAAGTTTTACAGAAATTTTAAGTTCTACTACTCATATTGTTTCTCAAGTTAATCAAATGGTAGAAACAACGAAGAGAATCGCTGGAGATGCAAATGAAGTGACAAACGCTATTGATGAAATTGCAGCGGCTGCAGAAGAAAATACAGCTAGTATGCAAAGTGTTGCAGCTTCAACAGAAGAACAAGTAAATTCGATGGAAGAAATTAGTTCGGCTTCGCAAAACTTAGCTGAGATGGCCGAAGAACTACAAGCAATGACTAGTAAATTTAAAGTATAATAACAGCAAATAAGTAAGGTGAAAATAATATCACCTTACTTATTTTTCTATTCAGTAATTAGGGGAGTCATTAACGGGATGAAAAAAAGAAAAAGACTATGGAATTTATGGAAAACGATTACATTGTTAGTTTGTACAGTTGTAATTTTTTCTTTACTTGTGACAGATATATTAATTAGTCATAATGTAGAACGGACAACGGAGGAAAGCCAAGCAGAGAAAGCGAAAACAATTGCACACATTGTGGCGAATGATTCAGTTGTAATCAATGGTTTGATTGGGAAAGCAGATACTTCAGCAATCCAAACGTATACAAATAGAATATTAAAAAATACAGGTGTTCAATTTATTGTAGTTATGGATATGGATGGAATAAGAAAATCTCATCCAAATCCTCAAAAAATAGGTCATCATTTTATTGGGGGAGATGAAGGACCTGCATTGAAAGGGAAGGAACATGTATCGCTAGCAGAAGGAACTTTAGGTATTTCAATGCGAGTGTTTGTACCAATATTTTCTGAAACAGGTGAACAGCTTGGAGCAGTAGCTGTCGGTATTTCAGCAGATAATGTAAAAGAAAGAGTTAAGCAAAGTAGACATATTATTTATATTGGTGTCGGAGTTGGAGTATTAGTTGGGATTATAGGAGCAATATTGCTAGCTAGACATATAAAGAAAAGTTTATTTGGTCTTGAGCCGCATAGGATAGCAAAAATTCTTGAAGAAAGAAATACGATGTTGCTTTCGGTGAAAGAAGGTATTATTGCTGTAGATAAAGAGGCGAATGTAACTTTAATAAATAATGAGGCAAAACGATTATTTAAGAAAAGTGGACTTGAAGAAGACTTTATTGGTAAAGATGTTGAATTGTATATGCCAAATTCACGTATAAAAGAAGTGTTGCAAACAGGCGAGGTACAATTAAACGAAGAACAAAATATTTACGGGATTACGATTGTCACAAATCGTGTTCCTTTATATGTAAAAGGAGAAATAGTTGGCGCGATCGCAACATTTCGTGATAAAACAGAAATTAGAAAATTAGCAGAGGAACTAACTGGTATTAGGCTATATGCGGAAGCGTTACGGGCACAATCTCATGAATTTATGAATAAAATGCATGTCGTATTAGGGCTAACACATATGAAACAGTATGAAGAATTGCAGAAATATGTAAGTAGTATGGTATCAGAGCATCAATATGAAATTGGTGGGGTTATGAAAAGAATAAAAAGTCCAGTATTTGCTGGTTTTTTACTAGGTAAACTTAGCTATGCTAGGGAGAAAAATATAAAGTTAATTATAAGTGAAGATTCTTACTTGCCGGAAATATATGATGAAAGTATTACTCATGAACTTATTACGATTGTAGGGAACTTAATAGATAATGCATTAGAGGCAGTGATACATTGCAAAAAGAAACAAGTTGAAGTTGGGATACAATATCAGAATGCATTAACTATTACAGTACAAGATACGGGGAAAGGTATAGAAGAAGACGCAGTGGATGCATTATTTACAAAAGGTTATTCCACAAAAGGGGATAATCGCGGTTATGGTTTGTATCTTGTAAAAGAAAGTATACAGCGAATAAATGGGGAGATTCACATTTCCTCCTTATTAGGAGAGGGAACAACGATAACAATTGAAATACCTAAAGGTAGGGATGAGAAGCAAATATGATTAAAGTTTTGATTGTAGAAGATGATCCGATGGTTGCGATGTTAAATACGCATTATTTAGAGCAAGTGGGAGGATTTGAACTTGTTCATGCAGCTAAATCAGTAAAAGAGGCGATAGAAGTATTAGAGAAATCACGAGTAGATTTAGTATTACTTGATATTTTTATGCCTGAAGAGACTGGATTTGAGCTGTTAATGTATATTCGGAATCAAGAAAAAGAAATTGATATTATGATGATTTCAGCTGTACATGATATGGTGAGTATTAAAAAGGCATTACAATATGGCGTAGTAGATTATTTAATTAAACCATTTACATTTGAACGATTTAAAGAGGCATTAACTGTATATCGAGAAAAACTTACTTTTATGAAAGAACAACAAAAAATTAGTCAATCGGAATTAGATTCATTAATTTTGCAAAAAGAAAAAAGAGAATCTTTTGTTAATAAAGAACTTCCAAAGGGATTAACGAAGCAAACATTGCAATTAATTTGGAAGAAAATCGAATCACTTAATGGACAAGCATTTACAACTGATGAAATGGCGCAATTAGTAGGGGTTTCGAGAGTTTCTATTCGAAAGTATGTAATGTTTTTGACTGAAATCGGAGTATTAGAGAATGAAATGGTGTATCAAAATGTGGGAAGACCGGTGAGTAAATTAAGGTGTATTGACCGGAATAAAATAGACTTTTACGTATAAGCGGCTTATTATAAGTCGCTTATACTTTTTTTAATTACAAAACCAATTACAAAACTTACAAAAACTATTTTTACTATTGAAAGCGTTTTAATATTGTTATTAAGAAAACAAGGGGGTGCCATATGGGAATTCAAAAAAATGTGGAAGCGATATCATTTTCTGAAGGCAATGAATTGAAAAGTGAATCTTTCGCTTCTAAAATTATGAACGTTAAAATCGGTGTTATACCTTTACCGTTATATGTAGTATTGGCTGCTATTATTTATGGAGCATCTGTATATAATAAATTACCAGCAGATATGATTGGTGGTTTTGCAGTTATTATGATCATGGGTATTTTCTTAGGTGATATTGGAATGAGAATTCCAATATTAAAAAATATCGGTGGTCCAGCAATTCTCTCATTATTTATTCCATCGTTACTTGTATTTTTTAACTGGATGAATCCAGCTTCAATGGAAGCTGCGACTATGTTAATGAAAAAATCGAACTTTTTATATTTATATATTTCTTGTTTAGTAGTTGGAAGTATTTTGGGAATGAACCGTAAAGTGTTAGTGCAGGGGTTCGTTCGTATGTTTATTCCTTTAGTAGTAGGAACGTTAGCTTCTGTAGCAGTGGGCTTATTAGTCGGTTCACTATTTGGATTTGAAATGAAGCAGACATTTTTCTTTATCATCGTACCAATTGTGAGTGGTGGTATCGGAGAAGGGATTTTACCATTGTCGCTAGCTTATAGTGATATTTTAAATGAATCATCAGCAACGTTTGTATCACAGCTTATTCCGGCAGCTATTATTGGGAATATGTTTGCAATCGTGAGTGCAGGGTATATGAAGCGTTTAGGTGAGAAGAGACCTGAGCTTAGTGGTAATGGTGTATTAGTAAAAACAGACAATCAAGCAGATTTATTAAAGGAGCAAAATACAGAAAAACCAATTGATTTCTCATTAATGGGAGCAGGATTATTGATTGCATGTACATTCTTTATTTTCGGAGGATTCGCTTCTAAGTTTATCGGTATTCCAGGAGCAATCATTATGATTTTTTCAGCGGCAATTGTGAAGTACTTTAATCTAATGCCAGCAAAAATGGAGCAAGGAGCATTCCATTTATATAAATTCATTTCAAAGAATTTAACATGGCCATTAATGGTCGGTTTAGGATTGCTATATATTCCGTTAAAAGACGTAGCAGCAGTTCTTTCGGTAGGATATGTTGTTGTGTGCGCATCGGTTGTTCTTACAATGGTAGCGTCAGGTTTTCTTGTAGGGAAAGTGATGAAAATGTATCCAGTTGAATCAGCGATTGTAACTGGATGTCATAGTGGTTTAGGTGGAACTGGAGATGTTGCTATTTTATCAGCTTCAAATCGTATGGAATTAATGCCGTTCGCACAAATTTCAACGCGTTTAGGTGGGGCTGCAATGGTCGTAACAGCGACAATTTTATTAAAAATGTTTTCATGATCAAACAAGCTAGCTATATTCATATAGCTAGCTTGTCAAATTAAGGGGAGATTATAAGTATGTTAGAAAAACAAATTAATGAAAGATCATTGTTATTGCATAAAGAATTAGTAGGGAAAATTGAAATTACAAGTAAAGTAGAAGTGAATACAGCGGACGATTTAAGTTTGACTTATACACCGGGGGTAGCAGAGTCTTGTAAAGCAATTGCGGCAGATGAGGAAACAGCTTATGACTATACAGCACGTGGTAATATGGTTGCAGTTGTTTCAGATGGAACTGCAGTACTTGGTTTAGGGAATATTGGACCGAAAGCGGCTATGCCTGTTATGGAAGGGAAAAGTATTTTATTTAAGACATTTGCGAATGTAGATGCTTTCCCGTTATGTTTAGGGACGACTGATGTGGATGAAATCGTTACCCTTGTTAAAAATTTAGAGCCTACATTTGCAGGAATTAATTTAGAGGATATTGCAGCACCACGTTGCTTTGAAATTGAAAAACGATTAAAAGAAGAAACGAATATTCCTGTATTTCATGATGATCAGCATGGGACGGCTATTGTTGTTTTAGCAGCTGTTATTAATGCATTAAAAGTTGTAAGTAAACAAATGGACGATGTGAAAATTGTTATTAACGGTGCGGGTTCGGCAGGAATTGCAATTGGAAAATTATTATTAAAAGCTGGCGCAAAACACATTACGTTAGTTAGTTTAGAAGGTATTGTTTGTGAAGGTGAAACATGGATGAACGAAGCGCAAATCGAAGTTTCAAAGAAGACAAATCGAGAATATGTACGTGGAACATTAAAGGAAGCGATTCATCAAGCTGATATTTTCATCGGTGTATCTGCTCCAAACGTATTAACGAAAGAACTTATACAGACGATGAACGAGAAACAAATTGTGTTTGCAATGGCGAATCCAATCCCAGAAATATTCCCAGAGGACGCATTAGCAGCTGGAGCTGCTGTAGTTGGAACTGGTCGTTCTGATTATTCAAATCAAGTAAATAATGTATTAGCGTTCCCTGGTATATTCCGTGGTGCATTAGACGTACGCGCGACTGATATTACAGAAGAGATGAAATTAGCAGCAGCATATGGGATCGCTAACATAATTACGGACGAAGAGCGTAATGCGAATTATGTAATTCCAAATCCATTAGATAAAAGAGTTGTTCCAAGTGTTGCAGAAGTAGTAGCGAAAGCAGCCATTGATTCAGGTGTGGCACAGATTACGAAAATGCCAAGTTATAAATAGTCAAAAGCAGCGCCTTAAAAAGGCACTGCTTTTTTTGAGATAAGAAATCAAAATAATGAAGAAGTGTAAATTTATTCAAGCCCCTTTCATTATTTATTTAACTCCATTGCAACTTGTTTACCATTTATTAAAACCTCAGTTACTGCTACGATCACTTCTATCATTTTTTTCATCTCTCATCTCTCCTCGCGTCATTTCTTACTTTAAGTATAAGAGAAGAGAGATAATCCACCTATCGAAGTACGTGACGTAGAAATTACATTGTTGTAAGGAAGTGTTTCAGTTTTGTCACTTTATTCGGCATTGATTACAAATTGATCATAATATCTTTCATTCACATATATGTTTAATACCCATAATCCAGATGAAGGTAGTGACATTACGAGAGGGAGTTCCTTTACGGTTGTATCGACTGTATTTGAAGTAGTCCAAGTTTGTTTGGAGGTTTCTTTTTGAAAGAGTACTGGTGTTGGAGTTGTAGTTCCTTGTTTTAACGCGATAATAGATAGTTTTCCAGTTGGCATTTCAGGATCCAGGAAGAACCACATTATTTCATTTTGCTCATTTGCGATAATAGAGCTATCAGCCATTGCAATTTTTCTTTCAATGCCTTTTAACGGTATTTTTCCTTCTACGAATGATGGTGCTTCTTCCCAATTTACATCTTTTAAGACACTAAGGTGAAAAAAGGAAGGTGCGTTAATTTGAGAGGATGACGTTTCTATTACTTCTTTTTTAGGTGCTGTTGAATCGGGTTGCGATTGCGCGCAGCCAGTAATGAGGAAGGAGAAAAGTAGCATAGTTCCGATTTTTTTCATGGTGCCACACTCCTAATTTTTATTGTTAGTATAATTGTATTTGCTAGCAGGCGGGACAATTCCTTTAAATCATAAAAAGAGGTCGTAAGTTTTGTACGACCTCTTTTGACATTTTCTATCCCAATTGTTGAGGGCTAATAATCAGTGGGGGATGGAACCCCCCACTGATTAAAGTTTCACTTTATATTTGTTCAGTTGAAAAGGTTGGTTCTCTCTCTTTTTGAGGCATTGTTAAGAAAATAACAGAAAGGACGATACATACTCCGCCTAATAATTGATATGCTCCAAAAGATTCATTAAGCCAAGCGATTGAAACGATGGCAGCTACAAGTGGTTCAATGCTAGATAAAATACTTGTTTCTGTTGCTGCTAAATATTTAAGACTCCCGATATAAAGAAGGAAAGAAAGAGTGCCACTTATAATGATAAGAATAAGCATAGAAAAAGTTTGAAGTGTGAAAGTTTGCGAAATCTGATTCCACCCAAAAGAACGATTACAAATAAGCAGTGCAATCCCTCCAATTAACATCCCCCAGCCAATTACTATAGTTGTTCCGCATTCTTTAATAAGGGAAGCCGGATGAAGGGTATAAAACGCAAAACCAATCGCTGTTAATAGACCGAAAGTAATAGCTGCTTTAGATAAAACAATATTTTCAATTGAACCGTTTGTAATAATAAAGTATGTCCCTGTTAGAGCAGTTATAATTGCGAGTATTTGCATAGAAGCAGGGAATTTCTTTTGCTCAAACGCAACGTAAATGGTAATAAGAACAGGGCCTAGAAATTGAAATAGCGTTGCCGTTACGGCATTACTAATATGAACTGTTTCGATAAAAGCGTACTGCGCACCAAGCATGCCAAGAATAGAGAAAATAATAAGCTGTATAGAATGTCTAGGGTGTCTCCAAATTTGAAATATGTTTTGTTTCTTTATTAGTAAGAAAGACAAAATAAATACTCCTGCAAGCAACAAGCGAATTGTTAAAAAATCAATTGATGATACGTTCGTATGTTGAAATAGCCATTGAATCATCGGTCCAGATAATCCCCATAATGTGGCTCCTGTAATAATCATAATGAGTCCGATACGTCTACTTTTGTTCATGATCATGCATCTCCTCTTTAGTATTTGATTTTTTATGTGTGACATGATAAAAGGAATTATATATAAAATCTGGTACTGTAAAAAGTATCAGATTTTAGTTTTATTAAGGGGTCAGATATTATGTTAGAATTAACGCCTAATTTAAATATGAATAGTAAGAAGGCATTGTATGTGCAGTTGTATGAGTATATAAAAAAAGAAATTAAAGATGGAACGATTCTATCTTTTACGAAATTACCGGCTAAGAGGAAGCTAGCAACATATTTACAAGTAAGTAAAAATACAGTAGAGGCAGCTTATGAGCAACTTCTTGCCGAAGGATATATTGAGTCGATTTCTAGAAAAGGTTATTTTGTATGTGAAATCGAGCAAATGATTCATGCGGAAGGTAGCGAAGAGGTAATAGGGGAAGTACCTTTTCAAGAGCAGGTGTATAAATTTGACTTCACTCAAACGGGTGTGGATACTAGCACTTTTCCGTTTCATGTATATCGAAAAATTACGAACGAGGTATGGCAATTTGAAAATAAAGATTTACTTTTTATTGGACATCCGCAAGGGGAGGTAAGTTTACGAGAAGCAATCGCGAGCTATTTGTATGAATCTAGAGGTGTGCGATGTTCGGCTAGTCAAATTGTAATCGGAGCTGGTACGCAAATATTAGTGAAGTTGTTATTTCAATTGTTAAAAGGAAGTGGTTATGCAGTTGAAAATCCAGGCTACCACCGAAAGATGGTTGTTTTTGAACAGGGTGAACAAAATGTTCAAATGTTATCTTTAGATAAAGATGGTATTTGTATTTCAGAGTTAGAAAATAGTTCAGCTAATATTGTGTTTGTTACACCTTCTCATCAGTTTCCATATGGGATGATTATGCCTATCACGAGAAGGATGCAGCTTTTACAATGGGCGAAGAAAGAAGAAGGTAGGTATATTGTTGAAGATGATTACGATAGTGAATTTCGTTATTCGGGAAAACCTATACCGGCACTGCAAGGGTTAGATACAGACGGGAAAGTTATTTATATGGGGACGCTATCTAAAGCATTGTTGCCATCATTACGGATGAGCTATATGGTGTTACCAAAGAAATTGATTAAAAAGTATCAACAACAATATTTATTTTACACACAAAGCGTTTCAAGAATGGATCAAGAGATCATTAGGAAATTTTTAAATGACGGGCATTGGGAAAAACATATTCATAAAATGCGTGTTGTGTACCGAAAGAAGAGAGACCGTCTTGTTTCGGTATTAGAAAAATATTTTTCTAATCGCATTGAAGTAATAGGGGAAGATTCCGGCCTACATATTTTATTAAAAGTGCATAATGGGATGGAAGAGAAAGAATTAATGGAAGCTGCAGCTGAAAGGAGTATTAAAGTGTATCCTGCTTCGATATATTATAAGGAAGAGACTTCTCCCAAAAGTACAGTATTGCTTGGATTTGCGACTTTATTAGAGGAAGAAATTGAAGAGGCCATTCAATTATTATATACAGCATGGTTTACAAGAAAGTAAAAAACATCCTCATAAATGGAGGATGTTTTTTTATTATTTTTCTTCATCTAGGAAAAGAACCATATGCTCTTCATCCCAATATTGTCCGTTATATTTTAATGAACGTTCTTGCACGCCAAATGTTTTAAAGCCTAATGACTCATAAAGTTTTTTTGCACCATCGTTTCCGACAACAACATCAAGCATAACTTGCTCTACTTCTAAAGATTTAGCAAGCTCAAGACATTCTTTAATAAGTGCTTTTCCCGCTCCAAGTCCGCGTGCTTTTGGAGACACGTATACTGAACCGATTTTTGCTTTATGTTCTTGTTTTACATATGGTTTCGTTTCCAGTGTTGCAACTCCGATTAAAGTGCCATCTTTAAATGCACCTAGTGTATAGTTCTCATCTTGTGCTAATTTTTGAGCTTTATATTCAATAGCACACTCTTTATTAATAATATCTTCATAAGAAGAGCTGAAAGCTTCCGGATTTTGTTTTAATCCTTCTACTCGAAGTTCTAAGTAAATTTCTGCTTCGTCTTTTGTTAATACATGGATATCCAATTGTATCACCCTCCAAATCTTTGACAGTTATACCTATATTTTATATTGAAATAAGAATAATTTCAAAAGCTTAGCTTATAATAGTTGGTTTTATAAATAAAATAGCACCAGTAGTGTTGACTACCACTGGTGATTTCACGCATATATTATACAAATGGTAATTCAATTATAAATTCTGTTCCGACTTCTAATTCGCTTTTAACTTCAATAGAACCATTATGAAGTTCTACAATCTCTTTTGCAACAGCCAGTCCGATACCTTTTCCACCTGTAGCTCGTGTTCTGGATTTATCGACACGGTAAAAGCGATCAAAAACATGTGGGATATCTTCTTTTGGAATACCTTCACCTTCATCTTGTACACTTATTGTAAAAGTATTCGCACTGGTTAGTACACGTATTATTATAGAAGTGTTTTCTGGTGAATGTTGATAGGCATTGTGTAATAAATTTAACATAACTTGTTCCATACGTCTTTCGTCTATGCAAACTTCTAAATCATCTTTGCAATGTACATGGAGTTGCATTTGTTTGTTTGTTAATGTTGTTTTTGTTTTTTCAACCATTCGTTCTAAAAATGGTTTAAGAATTACTTTTTGTTTTTTTATAACAAACTGGTGTTGCTCTAATTGTACAAGCATAAATAAATCTTGTACGAGATCGGTTACACTATCCGTTTCGTCTTCAATGATTTGTAAGTATTCTTCACGTTCTTCTTTCGTTAGAGAATCTCTTTTTGCTACCTTTGCATAACCTTTCATATAGGTTAATGGAGTTAGTAATTCATGCGCTACACTAGCGAGAAATTCGTTTCGTTCTTTTTTCATATACGTAAGTTCACTAGATAAATCTTCAATCGTTTTTGCTAAGCTTCCAAGTTCATCATTTCGTTTAATTCCTAATTGAATCGGCTTATTTAATTTTGACATTTTTTCTGTCGCCCGCTTCATTTTTATAAGCGGTTCTGTAATAACACGAGAAAAAACAAAGACAGAAATAGTAGTTAAAATAATTGTCAAAACACTAATGATAAGAAATTGATTCATGAGTTTAAGCAACATATTTTCTAAGAAAGATGTCTTTAATAACATATATAACTTACCTTGAAATCCTTGAATTTCCAGCGGGCTTACTGTTGAGATGAATTTTGATTTTTTCCAGTTTTTTTCAACGATTAATCCACCTTCTGGGATAGTCTCAGTTTTACAAGTAAGTTGTTTTTGCATTTCTTTCGTTACGGGTTCTGAGGTAGAAATAATTTTGCCGTTATTGTCTGTTATAATGATAGCTATATCAGAGTTAGCAATTAATTCTGATTCAACTAAGTGTTCAGCCTCAGTGTTGATATCAAACTCGGGGTACACAGCACGTTTAGGCCGTTTACTGTGTTCAGCGCTTTCTGTGAGTTGCCTTTCTTTAGAATATGCACCCCACTTCGCGCGGTTTTTAATCATTTTACTATAGCGATTTCCTTTCTCTAAAAGAGCAAGAGTTTCCTCTTCAATGCGTATGTTTGAAAGGTTCTTATAAAAAGATACGAAGGCAATTGTTTCAATACATAAAGCTAATATTAAAAAGTATGTCCCAACTTTAAGGGAAAGTTTGCTCATTTTCTCACCATACCTTATTTCATATAGAGTGAAACTTTAATCAGTGGGGTTTTATCCATCCCCACTGATTAAAGTAATTATTCACTTTTCCATTTATATCCGACTTTATAGACGGTTTCTAAGTAATCTTCAACTGGAAATTCTTTTTTGCGTAATTTATCACGGATATTACGAATATGTGAATCGATAGTTCTGTATTCGATGTCTGTTTGATATCCCCAAATTTTTTCAATTAAATCATCACGGCTGTAAGCACGGTTTGTATTTTGTAAAAAGAGTCCAAGTAACGAGAATTCAATAGGAGTTAGTGAGATTCTTTCACCATAAACTGTAACAGTATGTTTCGTTTTATCCCACTCAATACCATTGAAGCTAACAAAGCCATCTTTCTTCGTACGGCGTAATATAGCCTCGATTCGCGCAACTAATACATGCTCATCGAATGGTTTTGTAATATAGTCATCTGCTCCCATGGTCAGGCCTTTGACCATATCATAATTTTGGTTGCGAGCTGTTAGCATAATAATTGGAACGTTGGAAATTTGCCGAATTTGATAGCAAGTATCCCACCCATCCATATTCGGCATCATAACATCTAATAAAATAATATCGAAGTCCTTTTGTTCGATTAATTCTAGCGCTTCAAGGCCAGAAGTAGCTTTCATACAAAAATAGCCACGAGGGCTTAAGAACAGATCTAACAATCGTAACATACGTTCTTCATCGTCTACTAATAAAATTTTCACCATAATCTTGTGCACCCCAAACTATTCATTCTACTTGTATAGTTTACATGAAAATAATAAAAAACTCTTTTTATGTGATTGAATGGATGGCTGATTTTTTCAATCAGGGCAATTGACATAAAAAATGCACTAGTTTTGCACAACTATTTTTTATAATAGAAAACGTAGCGACACAAATACCCTATGTTGCGACATAACGTCATGTCATTTTATTTATAAAATGACAATTCCATTCTATTGTGTATGTGAGATAGAGAGGGTTTTCGTATTCACCTCGCATCGGATAAGAAAAATTTCCTATCTCACACTTTTTTTAATATAAAGGGGATTGTACACATGAGTAAAAAAGTAGAACGTTTACAAAAAGAAAAGCAAGATCGTAATGCGATTGTAATGTGTGTTGCGGTATCTATGCTTATTATGATAAGTTGTGTAAATAAATTTTTCGGGATTTTATAATAGAAAAAAAGCTTATTGCTTCTTAAGAAGCAATAAGCTTTTTTAATGTGTTCTATATAATAAACCAGGGTAGAATTGCCAGTCCAGAAGTTACAATTGCTGTAGCAAATATTAAAAAGATAGCTTGTTTGTTTTGTTTCATGTTACATTCTCCTCTACATATCAATTGCATGCTATACGTTCATTTAATAATTAGCGGGGGACGGATCCTCCTCGCTGAGTGAAGTTTCACTTTATATTTTTAGTATAACGAATGGAAAGGATTGGAACGATCGATAAAGGTGACATGAAGATTACATTGTTGTAATGAAAAAAGCATCTTAATTAATAAGAAGATGCTTTTGAAAAATTATATTAAAATGTTAATTATTTAAGAATAAAACCATATGCTCTTCGTCCCAATATTGGCCATTATGTTTTAAGGACCGTTCTTGCACACCGTAAGTTTGGAAGCCGAGGGACTCATATAATTTTTTTGCAGCAGTGTTATCAGCGACAACATCAAGCATAAGCTGTTCTACATGTAATTTATCGGCATTTTCAATAATCGCTTTAATTAAAGCTCGTCCTGCACCGAGGCCACGCGCTTTTGGAGAAACAAAAACTGAGCCGATTTTTGCCTTATGCTCTTGCTTAATAAATGGCTTTGTTTCTAGAGTAGCAATACCGATTAAATCATTATCTTTGAAGACACCTAGAGTATACTTATCCGGATTGCTTAATCGCTTTGCCATAGCAGCGACAGGGTTTTCCTGTTTAAGAACATCTTCATAAGAAGAGCTAAAAGCCTCAGGGTTTTTCATTAAACCTTCCATACACACTTTCAAATAAATTTCTGCATCCTCTGTTGTTAATAAGCGAATTTCCATAGTTGTAACCTCCTAGATTGATTCAAATTTAATTCATTAACTTTGTAAGATTAAGTTTAGTTAAATGTATTCTGTGACTATTCTTTCTTAATTTGTAAAAGAATGAAAAGATTATGCTACTATGTTTTCATTTTATTTATCCCGCTATTTGTGGGCAGTAAAACTCCTACCTCAAAATTCGGCTGGAGCAAAGAAGTTAGGTGGGAGTCGGGCTGCCCGTAAAAGCCCGATTGGTGAAGGCTAATAATCAGTGGGGGATGAACACCTCCCACTGATTATAGTTTCACTTTATGTAATGAAATTATATATTAACTTTATTAACTATTCAAGGTTTTAATATATTACATTTTTATAACTAAAATTCCCACTTTGTAAAGGAGTCATTTTTATCCAAATATTCGTGGGAGTCGGATTGCCCGTAAAAGCCCGATTGGTTGGGCTAATAATCAGTGAGGAGGGAAAAACCTCCACTGATTAAATTTTCACTTTCTTTTACGTATTCAATCGTTTATTTTGTAGCCATCGATTCGTTCCGGATGTGTATAAATATTGCAAGATCCATTTCGAATAAATCCTACTACGGTAATACCTAAATCGTGGGCGAGTTGCAGGGCTAGTTTAGTTGGAGCTGATTTAGATAGAACAATTTCGCAACCTATTTTTGAAACCTTTAACAAAATTTCAGATGAGATGCGTCCGCTAAACGCAATGATTTTCCCTTGAACAGAGATATTGTTTCGTAAACAATGACCGTATATTTTATCTAGCGCATTATGTCTTCCGATATCCATTCTTGATAAAAGAATGTTATTTCGATCACATAAAGCGGTATTATGCACACCACCCGTTTGGCGAAATGTAGTTGAAGATTGTTGTAAGGAAGTCATTAGGTGAAAACATTCTTCCGGAGTAATAGTTATATGTATATCATGTAACTTTTTTGCTTTTGCTGCATCGTTGACGAAAACAAAACCTTGTCTACTTTTCCCGCAACAAGAAGTTACGTACCGTTTATTATATAAAGTTTGATAGAGCGGATTAATTTTTGATGATTTTACATGGACAATTCCGTTTTCTTTTTGGATCCATAATTCTTCAATATCTTTATAAGAAGAAATAATTCCTTCAGAAATTAAAAAACCGGTTACCATATCTTCAATGTAAGTAGGAGTGCATACAACTGTTACGTATTCTTCGCTATTTAATTTAATTGTAATGGGAGATTCCGTAACAACCTCATCGGTTTGTTTTGAAAATGTACCAGATTGATAACGTACAATTGTATATGTTTCTTGAATAGGCCCCATATTAAATTCCCCTTTATATGTATTTTTCTCCATATTTATCATAAAACATCGAAAAAACAAAAGCATCTACTAACAAGAAGATGGCAGATTATTTTGGTTATTATTGTATATGTACGATATAATAGATTTGTAGAATAGCGACATTTTCAAGCTTTCTTAGTTATACCTTATAACATCTAGAATCGACTTCCAAAGGAAAGTATTTCAACAGGGCGCTTCAAAAATATGTACAACACAATTATGAAAACGGATTCATAATTGTGTTGTACAGTTAGTTGTAAGGAGAGGGGAAACTATGACAGAACAGACAGTCCGTGTAACCGTTGATGGTAAAGAATTTTTCGTATCAGGTGAAAAGACGATACTCCAATTGTTTAACGAAAGTAATTTAGAACATCCTCAAATTTGTCATGTACCAGAGGTAGATCCTATTCAAACTTGTGATACATGTATTGTAGAAGTGAATGGAAGTTTACTACGTGCCTGTTCGACAAAGTTGGAAGATGGCATGCATATTGAGAGGCAATCGGAACGTGCAAAGGAAGCACAAACTGAAGCGATGGATCGAATATTAGAGAATCATTTATTGTATTGTACAGTATGTGATAACAATAATGGTAACTGTAAAGTCCATAATACAGTACATATGATGGAGATTGAAGAACAGAAATATCCATATGAACCGAAAGTAAGTGCATGCGAAGTGGATACGTCGCATCCATTCTATCGATACGATCCAAATCAATGTATTGCTTGTGGGCAGTGTGTAGAAGTATGCCAAAATTTACAAGTAAATGAAACTTTATCGATTGATTGGAGTTTAGACCGTCCACGTGTTATTTGGGACAATGGTGTGAGTATAGATGACTCGTCTTGTGTTAGCTGTGGGCAATGTGTAACAGTTTGTCCTTGTAATGCATTAATGGAAAAAACGATGCTAGGAGAAGCTGGATTTATGACTGGTTTAAAACCAGATGTGCTAAATCCAATGATTGATTTTGTAAAAGATGTAGAGCCTGGATATAGCAGTATTTTAGCAGTTTCAGAAGTAGAGTCCGCGATGCGTAAGACGAAAATTAATAAGACAAAAACAGTTTGTACATTTTGTGGTGTAGGTTGTTCATTTGAAGTATGGACGAAAGATCGTCAAATTTTAAAAGTGCAACCTGTTTCAGATGCACCGGTTAATGGTATTTCCACATGTGTAAAAGGAAAATTCGGATGGGACTTTGTGAACAGTGAAGAGCGTATTACAAAGCCGTTAATTCGCCAAGGGGATATGTTTGTTGAGGCTTCATGGGAAGAGGCTCTTGAAGTTGTTGCATCTAATATGCAACATATTAAATCAGAGTATGGTAGCGATGCGTTTGGGTTTATTTCTTCTTCGAAAGTAACAAATGAAGAAAACTATCTTATGCAAAAACTAGCTCGTCAAATATATGGAACAAATAATGTAGATAACTGTTCCCGTTATTGCCAATCTCCAGCAACAGACGGTTTATTTAAAACTGTCGGTATGGGCGGAGATGCTGGAACAGTGAAAGATATTGCTGAGGCAGGTCTTGTTATTATTGTTGGGGCAAATCCAACAGAAGGACATCCTGTACTTGCAACTAGAGTGAAGCGTGCTCATAAATTACATGAACAAAAACTAATTGTCGCAGACCTTCGTAAACATGAAATGGCGGAGCGTGCTGATATATTTGTTCACCCGAGTCAAGGGACGGATTATGTATGGCTTGCTGGGATAACGAAATACATTATCGATCAAGATTGGCACGATAAAAAGTTCATAGCTGAAAATGTAAAGAATTTTGATGAATATAGCAAAATGCTAGAAAAATATACGCTTGATTATACTGAGGGAATTACAGGGATTTCTAAAGCTCAGTTAAAAGAAATGGCTCGTATGGTATATGAAGCAGATGGTACTTGTGTACTTTGGGGAATGGGTGTAACTCAAAATACAGGAGGAAGTACAACGTCAGCAGCAATTTCAAATTTACTTCTCGTTACAGGTAACTACCGTCGTCCTGGTGCCGGTGCGTATCCGTTACGCGGGCATAATAACGTACAAGGTGCTTGTGATATGGCGACATTACCGAACTGGCTTCCGGGTTACCAAGCTGTTTCAGATGATGTGCATCGTGCGAAATTTGAAAAAGCATACGGTACTACGATTCCGAAAGAACCGGGATTAAATAATATCGCAATGTTACTTGCGGCCGAAGAAGGAAAACTGCGTGGTATGTATGTTATGGGAGAAGAAATGGCTTTAGTAGATTCAAATGCCAACCATGTACAACATATTTTAGCGAATTTAGACTTCCTTGTTGTTCAAGATATGTTCTTATCGAAAACAGCTCGTTTCGCCGATGTTATTTTACCAGCAGCACCAAGCTTAGAAAAAGAAGGAACGTTTACGAATACAGAGCGCCGTATTCAAAGATTGTATGAAGTATTGAAGCCACTTGGTGATTCTAAGCCAGATTGGTGGATTTTACAAAAAGTAGCTCGTGCACTGGGCGGAGACTGGAATTATGGAAGTCCAAGTGAAATTATGGACGAAATTGCATCGCTTGCACCGTTATACTCTCAAGCGACGTACGACCGTCTAGAAGGCTGGAATAGTTTATGTTGGGGTAGCCATGATGGTAGTGATACACCATTATTATATGTAGATGGATTTAACTTCCCAGACAAACTAGCACGTTTATCACTAGATGAATGGGTTCCGCCAGTTATAGCACCAGATGAGTATGATTTACTATTAAATAATGGCCGTATGCTAGAGCATTTCCATGAAGGGAATATGACGAATAAGTCGGCTGGTATTTTATCTAAAGTGTCTGAAGTATTTGTTGAAATTTCACCTGAACTTGCTAAAGAACGCAATGTGAAAGATGGTGGTCTTGTAGAGTTAGCATCACCATTTGGAAAAATCAAAGTACAAGCGCTTGTTACAGATCGCGTAACTGGAAATGAGTTATATTTGCCGATGCATGCGACAGTAAATGAAGAGGCAATCAATATTTTAACAGGAACAGCAACAGACATTTATACGTGTACACCAGCTTATAAACAAACAATGGTGAAACTGCGCGTATTACGTGAAAAAGGAAATCGTCCGTTACCATCTTCAAACCCGAGAGATAAAAAACGTCATCCGCAAAATGGTGTTGAAATCGAGCGAAAGTGGCAAAGAAAACAATACGTATCACTTGTGGACCAGAATTAGGGGGCGGAGATAATGGCAAAAGAGATTACTTTAATTAAAAAGAAGATTGTAACAGAAGAAGAAAAAAAACAGCAAGTAACAGATGAGTTGTTAAATGATCTAGCTGAAAATAGAGAAGCAGTAGAAGAGACGATGCAGCTATTAGCGCAGTTGCAAAAAGCTGGAATTTTAGATGCAGCAATTAGTTTACTTGCTGCAAAAGAAGATGTTTCCAAAATAGCTGTTGAACAATTGAATCGTGAACCAGTAAAGAATGCATTAAACAATATGATGGGGGCAGGAGAGGCATTATCTTCAGTGGACCCAGAAATAACGAAACAAATAACATCTAGTTTAGTCACTGGATTACAATTTGCAACAGAGGAATTAAATAGTGGTAAAAAAACAAAAGTGATGGATTTCTTTAAAGTGTTAAAAGATCCAGATATCAATAGAGCAATTACATTCGGTTTTAGCTTCTTGAAAGCATTTGGTCAAGGGTTAGAGAAAAAATAGAGTAAATGAAAAAGTGATGGCAAGTAGCCATCACTTTTTCATTGTATGTATAAGAGTGTTCATGTTAAGCGGAATATATTATTATTAAAAAGATGGGTTGGAAATGGAAATATGGAATCCATCTCAAATATCGTTTTAGAATGTGGAGGAATATATGCAACACCGTAAAAGACTATCTATACCAGGGGTAATGGGACATTCCTTTCAAACAGTTAGATTTGCTTTTTGGAATGTATTAACCTTTCAACTTGCTTATAAATTATTAGCAGCGATTGTATTTGTCCCGCTATTTGGGATCATTTTTAATAAGTTATTGTATTTTGGTGGTTATGCAAATGCGACGAATGATGAATTATTAGCGTTTTTAAAGACACCATACGGCATTTTGGCAATCATAATTTTATCATTGTTAGCACTGTTTCTTATCTTTACGGAATTTGCGGTGCTTATTATCATTTCGTACTTCGCTCATAAAAGACAAAAGGTGAAATTACGTCCGATTTTATATAAAACCGTAACGTATTTACCTACTCTTTTCACATATTGCTTACCAGGATTTATTTTATATGCTGTCGTATTGTTACCTCTTTTAAATCTTGGATATGAAACGGCATTAATTCCGCAAATTCAAATTCCTAACTTTATTACAGGAGAACTGTTTAAGACAACGATGGGACAAGTTGGTTATTACACGTTCTTTGCTGTAGTTGCGTATTTGAACCTTCGCTGGATTTTTGTTCTACCTATTGTTGTTTTAGAGCAAAAGCCGTTTCGCACAGCAGCACGTAAAAGTGCAATGTTAGTAAAAGAAAGTTTTTTTAAAGTACTATTCTTTTTAGTAGGATTTTTTATTTCAATAGGGATTGTGTACGGTGTATTTTTTGGAATGTATTTATTGTGTCTATGGGGCATGTATGAATTTACAAATCCACAGGGAACATTTGCATTATTAGCAGAATCAACAATGTCTGTATTTTTAACGAGTACATTGTATTTATTTAGTTTTATCGTGACACCATTTTATATTATGGCAATAACACGATTGTATTTACAAAAGGTTCCGGTTGAAGATGTTTTATTAGAAGAAGGATTAGATTATTCGAAAACAAAAGCAGATAAATGTTTCTTCCAAAAACATCGTTGGAAATTTATTGGTGTATATATTGTAGGAATTATTACTGCCGGAATGGTCGTTGCCTTCATTGTAACGTTTATTTCAAATTCATATAAAGAACCAATTATTATGGCTCATCGTGGTTATATTTCAAAAGGTGTAGAGAATACGAAAGAAGCTCTGCAGGGGGCTATTGATGCCAAAGCAGACTACGCTGAAATTGATGTACTGCAAACAAAAGACGGTGAACTAGCAGTTATACATGATTTGAAGCTAAAACGTCTTGCGAATGCTAATGTTCACGTGTCAGATTTAACGATGGAGGAGTTAAGACAGCTTACCCTTAGTCAAGATGGGTTTTCAGGACAAATAAGTACACTTGATGAGATCATTAAGCTGGCAAAAGGAAAAATCAAACTTAATATTGAAGTGAAGCTTCATGGTGGCGAAAAAGATTTCGTAAACAAAGTATTAAAAGCGATTAAAGATAATGAATTTGAGAAGCAATGTGTCATTCAAACGTTACACTATCCGCTTATTAAAGAGTTTAAACGTGCAAATCCAAATATAAAAGTAGGATACATACTGTATGCGAGTAGAGCTAACTTAAAGAATGTGAAGGCTGATTTTTATGTAGCAGAAGAATACATGTTAAATAAGAAATTAGTAAAAGAAGCAAGGAAGCTAAACAAGCCAATTTACGTATGGACAGTAAATGATATGGAAAGTTTAAAGGCATATTATAAGTTAAACGTGGATGGTATCATTACCGATTATCCTGAAGACGCACGTGAAACAATTAAGATGTTAAAAGAGCAAGAAGATCGTGAAAGTGATATGTTTGATAAAATTAGTGAGACGACAGAAGATCTATTTTCAAAGTTATTTATAAGTTATCCAGCTGCTGGCTAAATGCTAGTAGCTGTTTTTTTTATGGAAAGAATATATTTCTAAAGTATTGTACAAAGTAATAAGTGTATACGTAACTACTTAGTTTTTTTGCATTGTTACATTATTGTCAAATAATAAATAATTACTATGCGTTTTGAATGGATATAATGTAAATAGAGTGATAGATAATGAGATGGTACAAATAACCCAATAGAATCAATGTTTCGTATATTTACACTATTCTAAATATATAAACTTTAAAAAAATGGTATGTTAGCGTTTTCATAATTTTTAAGTTATGCTAGAATAAGGACATAAGTTATTAATTATTACAAAAAGAAAAAAGAATTCCTTTTTTCTGTTAATTATAAGGGGGCATTTCATTATGCGTATTGGGGTACCAGCAGAAATTAAAAACAACGAAAACCGTGTGGCAATGACACCAGCAGGTGTTGTACATTTAGTTCGTAACAATCACGAAGTATTCATTCAAAAGGATGCAGGTGTAGGATCTGGTTTCACAGATGCTCAGTATGTTGAAGCGGGAGCAAAAATTGTTGATACAGCTGAAGAAGCTTGGAACATGGAAATGGTTATGAAAGTTAAGGAACCAGTTGAAAGCGAATACAAACACTTCAGCGAAGGTTTAATCTTATTCACATACTTACACTTAGCTCCAGAACCAGAATTAACAAAAGCGTTAATCGAGAAGAAAGTTGTTGCTATCGCATATGAAACAGTACAATTAGAAAACCGTTCATTACCATTACTTGCACCTATGAGTGAAGTAGCTGGTCGTATGGCTGCACAAATCGGTGCGCAATTCCTTGAGAAAAACAAAGGCGGTAAAGGTATCTTACTTGCAGGTGTTCCAGGAGTTAAACGTGGTAAAGTAACAATTATCGGTGGTGGACAAGCTGGTACAAATGCTGCTAAAATTGCAGTTGGACTAGGTGCGGATGTAACAATCATCGACTTAAGTGCAGAACGTCTTCGTCAATTAGATGACATTTTCGGAAACCAAGTAAAAACTTTAATGTCTAATCCTTACAATATTGCAGAAGCTGTAAAAGAGTCTGATCTTGTAATCGGTGCAGTATTAATCCCAGGTGCAAAAGCGCCAAAACTTGTAACAGAAGAAATGATTAAATCAATGGAACAAGGTTCTGTTGTTGTAGATATCGCGATTGACCAAGGTGGTATTTTCGAAACAACTGACCGTATTACAACTCATGATAACCCAACTTATGAAAAACACGGCGTTGTTCACTATGCAGTTGCAAACATGCCAGGTGCGGTTCCACGTACATCAACTCTTGCATTAACAAACGTAACAGTACCATATGCAGTACAAATTGCTAACAAAGGCTACAAAGAAGCTTGCCTAGGCAACACTGCATTATTAAAAGGTATTAATACATTAGAAGGCTATGTAACATTCGAAGCAGTTGCAGAAGCTCACGGTGTAGAGTACAAAGGTGCTAAAGAATTATTAGAAGCAGAAACAGTATCTTGCTAATAGAAGCATTATACAAAACAAAATCGAACAATATATAAAACAACATGATAAGAGCTAAGAGATAATACCTCTTAGCTCTTCTTGGTAAAAGGGGGCATTCATCGTGGCCAACCTATTTAAAAAGAAATCCGTTACGCAATTGTTAGGGGAAAGTAAAAGTAAAACTTTGACGAAAACGCTAGGGGCATTTGACCTAACAATGCTAGGGATTGGTGCGATAATTGGTACAGGAGTTCTAGTATTAACTGGATTAGTAGCAGCAAGAGATGCTGGTCCAGCAGTTATTTTTTCATTTATGATTGCAGCAATTGTTTGTGGATTTGCAGCTTTATGTTATGCAGAGGTTGCATCTGCACTTCCTGTTTCAGGTAGTGTGTACACATATTCATATGCAACAATTGGTGAGTTTGTTGCCCATTTAATGGGATGGACATTGCTATCCGTATATGTCGTAACGACTGCCGCAGTAGCTGGCGGATGGACAGGTTATTTCAATAATTTAGTGAGTGGATTGGGACTTGAAATTCCTAAAGCATTGTTAACGATTCCATCGCAAGGTGGTATGGTGAACTTACCCGCAGTTATCATTACGTTGGTGATAACTTGGTTATTATCACGAGGTACAAAAGAAAGTAAGCGTGTGAATAACATAATGGTATTAATTAAAATTAGTATTGTTGTTTTATTCATTGCAGTTGGTGTATTCTACGTGAAACCAGAAAACTGGATACCATTTGCACCGTACGGCTTAAGTGGAGTCTTTGCCGGAGGAGCAGCAGTATTCTTCGCTTTCTTAGGATTTGATGCATTAGCAACTTCTGCTGAAGAAGTAAAAAATCCGCAACGTGATCTACCGATTGGTATTATTGCTTCATTAGTCATTTGTACAATCATTTATGTTGTAGTTTGTCTCGTTATGACAGGTATGGTTTCTTACAAGGAATTAGATGTACCTGAAGCGATGGCCTATGTACTAGAAGTTGTAGGACAAGATAAAGTGGCTGGTGTAATTGCTATTGGAGCTGTAATTGGTATTATGGCTGTAATTTTCGCATACATCTACGCTACGACACGTGTATTCTTCGCGATGAGCCGTGACGGTTTATTGCCAAAATCTTTTGCGAAAATTAACAAGAAGACAGAAGCACCAACATTTTCAGTTTGGTTAACAGGAATTGGTAGTGCTTTAATTGCTGGATTTATCGATTTAAAAGAATTGTCAAATTTAGCGAATATTGGAGCGTTATTAACATTCGCGATGGTTGGTGTAACTGTCATCATTCTTCGTAAAACGCATCCGAAATTACAACGTGGATTTATGGTACCATTTGTACCAATCTTACCGATTATTTCAGTTGCATGCTGTCTATTCTTAATGGTAAATCTACCGTTAAAAACATGGATATACTTCGGTGTTTGGTTGGCAATAGGAGTAGTTGTATACTTTGTATATTCGAAAAAGCACAGTCATTTAAAAGAAGATGGAAGTTCGCAAGATAGTTTAGAAAAAGCTAATTAAAGGGATATAAGATAGTAAGCCTTGTGCGTCTAGGGAGCGCGCAAGGTTTTTTCTTTTGGGGAAATAAAGGGGGTCAATGTTACTTTGTCGAACTTTTTATGTCGGAATATGAAAAAAGAGGTGGAAAGATGGAGACGAAAGTTGTCGTTGGAGCAGAGGGATATAACAATAATCCAGGTTGGTTACATACGAATGAAGAAGAATTAAATTTATTAAAAAGAGAAACGTGGATTAATAAATTTCCGTCTAATTCTTTATCAGTAATTTTGGCTGAGCACGTATGGGAGCATTTATCGTATGAAGAAGGTATAGAAGCAGCTAAAGTTTGTTATGAGTTTTTAGAAGATAGTGGATATATTCGCTGCGCAGTGCCGGATGCATTTTTCCCAAATGAAGAGTATCAGCGTGGTGTGCAAGTGGGAGGACCTGGCCCGTTAGATCATCCAGCTGCAAGCCATAAAATTGTACATAACTACAAAACGATTATATCTATGTTTGAAGCTGCAGGTTTTCAAGTAAAGCTTTTAGAATACTGTGATGAGAATGGCCAGTTTCATTATAGTGATTGGGAAGAGAACGGTGGATTTATTTATCGATCGAAACGTTTTGATCATAGAAATCAAGATGGTAAATTAGGATTTGCTTCGTTAATTGTGGATGCAGTAAAAGTTAATAAAGTGAAACTTTAATCAGTGGGGGCTTCATCCCCCACTGATTATTAGCCCTCACCAATCGGGCTTTTACGGGCAGTTAATCTCCCACCTAACTTCTTTGTTCCAGCTGCATTTTGAGGTGGGAGTCTTACTGCCCGTTAATGCGGGATAAATAAGAAGGGATGCACGGTAGTTTTCGTGCATCCTTTTTGTATGAAGAGCATGATAGATGCGGAGAATATTTATATGTTTATTTTGAAATATGAACGAAATGTTTTAAAAAATGTATGAGAATTCATTGACACATATGAATGGACGCTCATATAATAAAGGTATAATACATATGAATAATTGTTCATATGTTCAAATAAAGAGGTGAGCTGTGATGGCTGAAAATAAAGTAGAAACGCAACAGGAAGCATGTTCTCAAACGGTAATTCACGAGGAAATCGTGGATCAAGTAAAACAAACAATTCCGACTGATGAAAGTTTAAGTAAAGTAGCAGAATTATTTAAAGTATTAGGTGACCGTACACGTACGAGAATATTACATGCATTATTTGAAGCTGAAATGTGTGTTTGTGATTTAGCTTATTTATTAGGAATGACGCAATCTTCAATCTCACATCAGCTTCGTGTATTAAAGCAAGCGAAGCTTGTAAAGAACCGTAAAGAAGGAAAGGTAGTTTATTACTCATTAGCTGATCAACACGTAATTCATATCTTCGAGCAAGCGTTTGAACACGTAAACGAGGAAGAATAAAAAGGCGAGGAGGGAGAACGATGGCAGAAGCATTAGTGAAAAAGAAACTTATGCTAGAAGGTTTAGATTGTGCAAATTGTGCAATGAAAATTGAAAAAGGTGTTGGGAATATAGAAGGGGTAACATCTTGTTCCGTAAACTTTGCAACAAAAACGATGCTTTTAGAAACACCGCAAAATAAAGAAAATCAAGTTGTTACGGAAGCGAAGCAACTTGTTACAAAATTAGAGCCACATATTAAAGTGCAAGAAGAGCAAAAAATAAAATCAGTAAAAGAAGTATTTGTATTAGAAGGCTTAGACTGTGCAAATTGTGCAATGAAGATTGAAAATAAGGTAAAGGAAATGCCAACAATTTCAGAAGCGACTGTTGATTTCGTATCAAAGAAATTACGAGTAGAAGTTGCAAATAAACGAGAACTTGAATCGACTGTACAAAATATAAAAAATGTTGTTCAAAAGTTAGAGCCTGATGTAAAAGTTGTTCGTGAAGAGGAAAAAGGACACGACCATGATCATGGTGATGGAAATGTGAAAAAGATGATAGGAAGATTAGTAGTCGGTGGAATTTTGACAGGAATTGCTGCGTTAGCCGGATTACCGCAAATGATAACAATTCCATTATTCGTCCTTGCTTATTTATTAATAGGTGGAGATATCGTTTGGAGAGCGGTAAGAAACATAACTCGCGGCCAAGTGTTCGATGAAAACTTTTTAATGGCAATTGCAACTTTAGGAGCTTTCGCGATTCAACAATATCCAGAAGCGGTAGCAGTTATGCTATTTTACCAAGTAGGGGAACTGTTCCAAAGTATTGCAGTAAATCGTTCTCGAAAATCAATTACGTCATTAATGGATATTCGTCCTGACTATGCGAATGTGAAAGTTGGAAACGAAACGAAACAAGTATCACCAGAAGATGTGCAAATTGGTGAGTATATTATCGTAAAACCAGGTGAAAAAGTACCGTTAGACGGGAAAGTAGTTGAGGGAACATCAATGATGGATACTTCAGCGTTAACAGGTGAGTCTGTACCGAGGGAAGTAGAAGTTGGTAATGACGTATTAGGTGGTTTTGTAAACCAAAATGGTGTATTAATTGTCGAAGTTACAAAAGAGTTTGGTGAATCCACTGTATCGAAAATTTTAGACTTAGTACAAAATGCAAGTAGCAAAAAAGCGCCAACAGAAAACTTTATTACAAAGTTTGCACGTTATTATACTCCTGTTGTAGTTATAACAGCAGCAATAATGGCATTTATTCCACCACTTATTTTAGAGGGTGCTACATTCTCCGATTGGATTTATAGAGCTTTAGTGTTCTTAGTAATCTCTTGTCCATGTGCGCTCGTTGTATCGATTCCTCTTGGATTCTTTGGCGGTATTGGTGGGGCATCTAAAAGTGGTATTTTAGTAAAAGGAAGTAACTATTTAGAAGCATTGAATGATGTGAAATATATCGTTTTTGATAAAACAGGAACATTAACAAAAGGTGTCTTTAAAGTTACGAAGATGGAGCCTAGTGAAGGTATCACAGCTGAAGAGCTATTAGAATATGCAGCATTTGCAGAAGTATATTCAAATCATCCGATTGCACAATCTATTCGAAGTGCATATGGAAAATCAATCGATGAAAATGCTATTGAAGACTATAGTGAAATTTCTGGTCATGGTACGGTTGTAAAAGTACAAGGAAAAGAAATTTTCGCAGGTAATGCTAAATTAATGAGCAAAGAAAACATTACATTTAAGCAACCAAATACAGTAGGTACACTAGTTCATGTTGCTGTAGATGGTAAATATGCAGGTTATATTGTTATCTCTGATGAAGTAAAAGAGGATTCAAAACAAGCAATTCAAAAGTTAAAAGAACTAGGTATTAAGAAGACAGTCATGTTAACTGGTGATGCAAAATCAGTCGGGGAAGCTGTTGGTAAAGAATTAGGTTTAGATGAAGTTCATGCCGAATTATTACCACACCAAAAAGTAGAAGAAATCGAAAAAATTGATGCAGCAAAACGCGGTAAAGAAAAGATTGCATTCGTCGGTGATGGTATTAATGATACGCCAGTACTAGCAAGGGCAGACGTTGGTATTGCGATGGGCGGCTTAGGGTCAGATGCAGCAATTGAAGCTGCTGACATCGTTATTATGACTGATGAGCCTTCAAAAATTGTGACAGCAGTAAAAATTGCAAAACGTACACGTAGCATCGTATGGCAAAATATTATATTTGCATTAGGGGTAAAAGGGTTAGTGTTATTACTCGGCGCCTTTGGTATTGCAACAATGTGGGAAGCAGTCTTCTCAGATGTTGGTGTGACGTTACTTGCAGTATTAAATGCAATGCGTGTACTACGAGTAAAAGATTTATAAAAAAGAGGACGCAATGGCGTCCTCTTTTTTATTGGTTATTTTGTTGAAATTGACTCAACAAAATAATTTAATATATAAATTTGCAAAAAATATAATATTCTTCTTATTATTTTAATATATTTTTTACAAATATCCATATAGTATTGAAAAATGGAGAAGTGGGGGAGGGACAAAACCCCACTGATTAAAGCTTCACTTTATTTTTGTATGTTTTTTTCAACCTGTTCTCGAACAGTTTGAATATAATTCATTTTATGATCCCAACATTCTTGGCTTAAATCGACAGGGTACTCTTCTGGGTTTAAAGTTCGCATATACTCTTCCCAAAATAGTGAGAGGCTGCGTTCATTATACTTTTGAATATCTAATATATTAGGTAATTCATACGCTCTTTTACCGTTAATGAAAATATCTTGATGTAGTTCGCGTGCTTCAAAGCTTGTTACGAATTTACTTATATATGTATGAACTGGATGAAACATTTTTAAACGCTCTTCTTTTCCGGGTTCTTCTGACTCTAAAGCAATATAATCGCCCTCTGCATGATCGTTAACACGGTTAATAATACGATAAACTCGTTTAAGTCCTGGGGTTGTAATTTTTTCAGGATTAGATGAAATCTTAATCGTATCATTTAATTTTCCGTCAGTATCTTCAATAGCGACTAGTTTATAAACAGCCCCTAATGCTGGCTGCTCAAAGGATGTAATCAGCTTTGTACCAACACCCCATACATCAATTTTTGCCCCTTGAGATTTCAAGTGCATAATCGTATATTCATCTAAATCGCTAGAAGCGATAATTTTTGTGTTTGTAAATCCAGCTGCATCAAGTTGTTTTCTGGCCTCCTTTGATAAATATGCCATATCACCACTATCAAGGCGAATGCCATAAAAATCGATACGATCCCCGAACTCTTTTGCAACACGAATCGCATTTGGAACACCAGATTTTAATGTGTCGTATGTATCGACAAGAAATACACATTTTTTATGTGTTTCAGCATATTTTTTAAATGCAACATATTCATCGCGATATGCTTGAACGAAAGAATGGGCATGTGTGCCAGCTACAGGGATGCCAAATCGTTTCCCTGCGCGAACGTTACTTGTAGATGAAAAACCACCAATAAAGGCAGCTCGTGTTCCCCAAAGGGCAGCATCAAACTCATGAGCTCGTCTTGTACCGAACTCTAAAAGCTCATCATTATTTGCAGCGTGCTTCATACGTGCAGCTTTTGTAGCAATTAATGTTTGGTAATTTACAATATTTAAGAGGGCGGTTTCAATTATTTGTGCCTCGCCAAGCGGTGCATCAACACGTAATAATGGTTCGTTATTAAAAACAACTTCGCCTTCTTGCATACTACGAATCGTGCCAGTAAATTTCATGTTTTGTAAATAATGAAGGAAGTCTTCTTCAAATTGCAGCTCTGCTAAATAAGCGATGTCACTTTCGGTAAAGCTGAAATTTTCTATGTACTCTACAATTTTTTCAAGACCAGCAAAAACAGCATAGCCGTTTTCGAATGGAAGCTTTCGAAAGTATAGATCAAAAACAGAACGGCGAGTATGAATACCATCTTTCCAATATGTATAAGCCATGTTGATTTGATATAAATCTGTATGTAAGGCGTAACTATCGTCTTTATAATGATTCATTGCGAAAACACCTCCGTAATTTGATTATAGTATACCAATTTTTCCCCTTTCGTAGCAAAGAAGTAATAGGGGATTGAAGTCAAGAGAGAAAAAAATGAAATAATGCATATTTTTTAGAAAATTTACATTTATCAATTTATATTTCTCTAGATTTTATGTATTATTAGAGTAGTGGGGGTAATGAGAATGGAGGAGGACAATGCAACAAACATTAGAAAAAATAGGCAAGCAAGTTTTTTATAAACGGCTACAGCAAAAAATGACACAAGAAGAATTATGTCAGGGCATTTGTTCTGTCTCATACTTAAGTAAGATCGAAAATGGAAAGATTGAAGCATCAGAAGAAATTCTACAATTGCTCTGCACAAGACTAGAAATTGCTGTGACGGACTTGAGAGATGTAGAAGAAGATGTGAAAGTGAAGTTGGACGAGTGGTTGAATGCATTAGTTCATTTGGACAAGCAACAAGTAGAGCGCATATACGAAGAGTTGCAAGGTGAAATGAAGCATGTGTTGGATTTTGAAATTATAAATTATTATAAACTGCTGTATACACGTTATTTAATGATGAAGCGGGATCTCCCTGCTGTTGAAGAAGAATTGGACGGATTGAAGAAAGTGTATAAGAAATACTCGCCTTTTCAGAAGATGTTATATACGTATAATAAGGCATTATTATATTCTGTGCAGTACAAATATACGCAGGCATTAGAATATCTGTTAAAGACGGAATCGATGGCAAAAGAGTTAGGATATTATGAAACAGGAATATATTATAATTTGGCATTGACATATAGTCAGATGGAAATAGACCATATGACATTATATTTTGCTAATGTGGCATTAGAAGGTTTTAAAAGTGAATATAAATTTAGAAATATAATTAATTGTAAGTTTTTAATTGCGTTTAGTTATACTAGAAAAAAACAATATAATGAAGCTATGGAAATCTATAATCATATCATAAGAGAAGCAACTTCTTTTGCTGATAAAGATAATATTCTTTCTATTGCTTTAAATAATATTGGTTATCTGTACTACCGACAAAAAAATTATGCCAAGGCGAAAGAGTATTATATAGAATGCTTAAAGTATAAAAAAGAAGAGGATATGAATTATATTGATGCCATGTATGAGCTCTCATTACAGTGTATTCAATTAGGAGAACTTGAGGAAGCGGCTGAATGGATTGAAAAAGGTATCCTTGCTGCAAGGAAAGATGATAGATACAAAGGGATGTTATATTTATTGTTAAATTTAAGATATAAATATTTTGAAGAAAGAGACCTCTATAAAAAATTTCTAGAAACAGAAGTAGTTCCTTTCTTTAAAACAGAGGAAAATATAAAAGATTTAAAGAAAGTATACTTAGAACTAGCTGAATACTTAGAAGAGTGCTCAGATTTTAAAGAAAGTAATCGCTATTATAAATTAGCGATTACTTTATTAGAAGAGTAAAGAGGAGGGATAGTATGAAAAAGTTAATTGCAGGAACATTTGTGGTTATGGCAATTGCAGCTGTAGTATTGGATATTCAGTATGCTTGGAAGCCGGATACTCTAGGGCAAGAAGCTAAAACAGTTGAACAAATTAATTTATAAAAAAAACCCTTTCCCAACGGAAAGGGTTTTTTTTCAATATTTGTTCCTCAAAATTCTACAACACTTGAGAAAGAAATTAATTGAATTTTTAGTATATTAATAGTGGAAACATAATGATAATATGAAACTACTCTTTTTCAAAAATTTTTTATTAGGGGGAATGTTAGATGAAAAAGAAGAGTTTAGCGTTAGTGTTAGCGGCAGGAATGGCAGTTACTACGTTCGGAGGGACAGGCTCTGCATTTGCGGATTCTAAAAATGTACTCTCTACTAAGAAGTACAATGAGACGGTACAGTCACCTGAGTTTATTTCTGGTGATCTAACTGGAGCGACTGGTAAGAAAGCGGAATCTGTGGTGTTTGATTACTTAAACGCAGCAAAAGGTGATTATAAGCTAGGGGAAAAGAGTGCACAAGATTCTTTCAAAGTAAAACAAGTGAAAAAAGATGCTGTAACTGATTCAACAGTAGTACGTATGCAACAAGTTTACGAAGGAGTACCTGTATGGGGGTCTACTCAAGTAGCTCACGTAAGTAAAGATGGTTCTTTAAAAGTATTGTCTGGAACAGTTGCGCCTGATTTAGACAAGAAGGAAAAGTTAAAAAACAAAAATAAGATTGAAGGCGCAAAAGCAATTGAAATTGCGCAACAAGATTTAGGAGTAACACCTAAATACGAAGTGGATCCAAAAGCGGATTTATATGTATATCAAAATGGTGAAGAAACGACATATGCATACGTTGTGAATTTAAACTTCTTAGAGCCAAATCCAGGAAACTATTACTATTTCATTGAAGCGGAAAGCGGTAAAGTGTTAAATAAATATAATAAACTTGATCATGTAACGAATGATGATAAGTCACCAGTTAAGCAAGATGCTCCTAAACAGGATGCGAAAGCGGTTGTAAAGCCTGTAACAGGAACGAATAAAGTGGGAACTGGTAAAGGTGTATTAGGAGATACGAAATCGCTTAATACAACGTTATCTGGATCATCTTACTACTTGCAAGATAATACGCGCGGAGCAACAATTTTCACATATGATGCGAAAAACCGCTCAACATTACCAGGAACATTATGGGCAGATGCAGATAATGTTTTCAATGCAGCGTATGATGCAGCGGCAGTAGATGCTCATTACTATGCAGGTAAAACATATGATTACTATAAAGCTACATTTAACAGAAACTCTATTAATGATGCAGGAGCACCATTAAAATCAACAGTTCATTACGGAAGTAAGTATAATAATGCATTCTGGAACGGTTCACAAATGGTATACGGAGATGGTGATGGTGTAACATTCACTTCATTATCTGGTGGCATTGATGTAATTGGCCATGAATTAACACATGCTGTTACGGAAAATAGCTCGGATTTAATTTATCAAAATGAATCAGGAGCGTTAAATGAAGCAATTTCTGATATTTTTGGTACTTTAGTAGAATTCTATGATAACCGTAACCCAGATTGGGAGATTGGTGAAGATATTTATACACCTGGTAAGGCGGGAGATGCACTTCGTTCTATGAGTGATCCAGCGAAATATGGTGACCCAGACCATTATTCTAAGCGTTACACTGGTTCAAGTGATAACGGTGGCGTTCATACAAACAGTGGTATTATTAACAAACAAGCTTATTTATTAGCAAATGGTGGTACGCATTCTGGTGTAACTGTAACTGGTATCGGTAAAGATAAATTAGGTGCGATTTACTACCGTGCAAATACACAGTATTTCACGCAATCTACTACATTTAGTCAAGCACGTGCTGGTGCAGTACAAGCTGCAGCTGATTTATATGGTGCTAGCTCTGCAGAAGTAGCAGCAGTTAAGCAATCATTTAGTGCTGTTGGTGTAAACTAAGGCTTTAAGGGATAGTTATTAATAAAATACCTCAAAAATAAAGAAGGAGCCTATGCTCCTTCTTTATTTTTTTCTCCATTTTTTCCACAAATAAAATAATCCAACACAACCTGAGATTGTAATAATCCATTTCGCTTCATTTGTTCCGTTAATGACATGATATGCAGAATATACTTCAATCAATAAAGCCGGTATTTTCCCTATTGTGCTGGCAATACTGAAAGAGAGTAATGACATTTTGCCTAGAGCTGCAAATAAAGTAACGATACTGGACGGAATGAAAGGAATAAAACGAAAAGATAGGACTAGTAGAAATGCCTCTCTGCCTTCTACGTAAAGAAGGCGTTCTACCTTTGGATACGTATTTACTTTATCGTGAGTGAACTTTTGAAGGCCTATACGATAAATATAAAACGAGATAATAGCCCCTAATGCCTCACCTGCGATCGAAATGATTGTGCCATTTGTTACACCGAAGAGCTGTATATTAATGGCGGTCAAAAAAATACTAGGGATAAAACCTAAAAGACTGATGATGATGTTGATTAAGATACTAAGTGGAATTGCGATTGAATAATAGTCTGTTAAGAAGTTATGAATTGTTTCAGCCATTCTTTAAAATCCTTTATCTTTTTTTGCATTACACCATATTTACATTGTATAGGCAAGTGCAAATTTACATAATGTAGAAAACAGTTGATAGAAAGGGATTTGTATACCTTATATAGGTATTGGGTATATGAAAGCAGGGGTATATTTAGTTTGTTTAAAAAACACTCCATAAATCCTGTATTTAAAGGGTTTATGGAGTGTTTCGATTGGTGTTTTAATCTGGGAAATAATTATAAAAACATGGGGGTATATTTTAAAAAGGGCGAAAAACAGTGATTTGATGAAAGGGGGGGAGAAATATAGCAAAATGAATGAGGATTTTAAAACTGTATACATTTTTTCTTTGTGAAATTGACTTTTAGTGGAGTTACGATAATAATCATGGAAGAGGTGATACGATGAAACGATTAAGTAGTCTTTTCTTGAGTAGTTTATTGGCACTAATGCTGATTTTAAGTGGATGTGCAGGAAAAGAACAAAAAACAGAAAAACCAAAAGAGGATCATTCTACATCAGTAGAAAAAATTAGTGATAATATTTTAGATGAAATGGAAGGGCCACCTAAAAATGGTCATACGATTGAAAGGCATGTAGGCAAATCGGAAGAGGATTTGAAGAATCGTTTGAAGACAGATAAAGTTTCAGCGGCAAGTACATACTATGATAAGGAAACAGCGACAAAGGCTGTGAAAGATAGTTTAAAACAACATGATAAAGAAATTCAGGATTGGTTGAAAAACTCTAAAGAGGCTCGTCTTGTATTGAATACAACTCATTCATTCCCAGTTGGAAAAACAGTAATAAAGAAAAATATGAATGTAAAAGACAAACTAGTAAAGACTGTTACTGTTTTAGCGAGAGATAAATCAGGAAATCTAGGATTTAAGATTATTACTTCTTATCCATCAGATAAATAAAGGGGGGAGTATATATGTATCCAACATTACAATACTTTCTTAAATCGTACTGTACGTTAAGTATTCATGAGGATGAAATAGTAAGCGTAATGGAAGAGTTTATAGAGCAAGAGGACGAAGAGATTGTTTTGAAATTACGCGATGAATTAGTAAATATGAAGAAAAAGAACGCGTGGGAAGAAGCGTGCGTATTAGCTGCGAAGCAAGGCAATCGTGTGTGGTCTTTAGAAGAAACGAAAGATCATCTGGAAATTTTTTTACTATTATTGCAAAAGAAAAAGGCGTGAGTAGATCACGCCTTTTTGTATACGCTTTTTGAAATTTGTCCGTTTGATATTATCTCATTGTTTTGGGGCACTTTTATATACGCTTTTTGAAATTTGTCCATTTGAGAGTACTTCACCGTTTTGTGTTACTTTTTTATACGTAACCGCTGTTATTTTATCACCAGTATTACTAATTACTTGAGAAGAAACTTCAACATTTTTACCAGTATTTGTACCGAAAATACGTGTAGTAATACTACCGCCATTTGAAAATGCTTGAATGTAAATATGCTTACCTGTATTGTTTTTAAATTTTAAATCCGGACCATAATCTGCCACTGCTGCATCCTGCCCAAGTGGTAAATAATTTACGGGCATAGAATGATTGCTTCGAGAAACAATTCCTAAATCTGCCCTTAAAGCTGCGCTGTATAAAGTACTACTTACTTGGCAAACGCCTCCGCCTGCACTTTGTATAACTTTACCTTGTGAATATACTGCTGCGGATTTATAACCATGTGCAGCATCAGTTACGCCAACACGGCCATTAAAACTAAACGTTTCATCAGGTGCTACAATAACTCCACTTAACGTATTAGCTGACTTATTTACGTTATAGGATTGATTTCCATTACGGCCAGCCATTGGGGTAGAATATTCAGCAATCACTTCTTTAATCCCCATTTGTTGTATATCTTCTGTAGAACGTTCAGGTTTTATTAGTGTAACTGGTAATACAACATCGGGTGTGCCAGAAGTAATAGCTGCGCTTGTTAAATCGGTTAATTTTCCTTTATCAATTTTTTCTCCATTTTGACTTTGGCTAATATTTACTGTAGAGCCTTCAACACTTAATTCGGCGTTGACAGGATTTTTTAATGTTTCATTATATTTATCCTTTATAAAGGTTTCATAAGTTGTTGTATTTAATTGTGGTGTTAATTTATAGTCACGTTTTACTTCACCGTTTTCAGCTTGCTTACGCATGTTGTAACGATTCATTACGTTCCCTTCTTGTTCTTTAAAGATATTGTCGACAATATCCTTCTCTTTATAATCTACTCCTAAATCTTTCCACGTGTAATTTTGCTTATCATTTTGGAATACGTAGTTAAGAGATTTTTGATTTAATTCATTCATCTTTTGATTAACAAGGGCTTGAATATCTGCTTTATTTTTTCCATCAAGAGAAATACCTTCAAATGTAGTGTTTGGTAGTGCAGTTGTATTTAGTTGATTATTTAATTTGGATACATATTGATATCCACCAATACCACCAACACAAAGTAATATGCCACCAGCAATAGCGGAACCAATCAGTATTTTGCTTAGCTTCATTTATTTCCCCCCAGAAAAATTTGTATAAATATATGTATTACATTTTTTGTATAAAAATGATGAAAATAACATTATGTACGTCCTAGTATACTATTATTTTCACTACGTGTGTAATGTTTTCATAAAAAATGTTACACTGCTGTAATAATTGTCTCTTTTTGTCACAATATGCATGAGAAATATGTTGAAAATTATAATAAAAAGGCTGCTTAGAAAAATCTAGCAGCCTTTTTATTATAATTTTTTATGCTCATTTTTATTCGTAACACCGAGATGTTCTTGAAGTGTTGTCGATATATCATTAACACTCTTTTCGTTTGGAACGTAATAATAAATACCACCTATATATTTATCAGTACCTTCCACTTGCAATTTATCCATTTTTAAATTTGAATCCATTGAATTTTTTGCAATAGTCATCATATCATCAAAAGTTAAATTTGTTTTTAAGTCTGTATCGACAGCATCTAATAGGCTTCCGATTTTATTAATGGAATTGAGAGATAGGGCTTTTTCAGCAATAGCCTCTAAAACAAGTTGTTGTCGTTGACCACGCATATAATCACTATCAATATGACGCGTTCTAGCTAGTGCAAGTGCTTCTTCTCCATTTAAATGTTGACGCCCTTTTTTTAGGTGAATTGCATCTGCTTCGTCGCTACTATTTTGTTCTGTGAACTCAACTGGAACGTCGACAGTTATACCACCTAGAGAATCAACAATCTTGATAAAGGATTTGAAATTAAATTTTACATAGTAATCAACTGGTACATCTAAAAATTTTTCTACTGTATCAATTGTGCTGTCTACACCACCAAATACATGTGCATGTGTAATTTTATCATATTTATCACGTGATTTAATGAAGACGCGTGAATCACGTGGAATGCTGACTAGTTTAACAGATTTATCATTTTTATTAATTGTTGCAAGTAGTAATGCATCTGTACGAGTCGCTTTTCCGTAACCTTTTTCCCTGATATCACTTTCATCAACACCCATGATCAGGACAGAAATATTATCAGTCATAGGTTTAACAGCTTTTTCACGTTTGCTGGATTTATCTCCTCGGCCGAGTTCAGAATAAGCGTTGCTTAAGACGGATTTTGCTTTACTGTATATATGGAAGGAATAGCCTCCTGCTCCCATTGCTACAATAAGTAAGGGAATAAGAATGAACCAAAGTAGGCGCTTTTTCTTTGAACGTCCTTTTTTGGCTCGAGTTTCGTTGTTAATGTCGGATTTCATCATTTTTTCTCCTTTAAAACAATCAAAGTGTATACATCTAGAAGCGTATTAAAACACATAAAAAATATTTTACGCTAAATAAAAGGTATTGTACATGTATAAAAAATAGATGTATTGATTATTTATCCCGCATTAACGGGCCGTAAAACTCCCACCTCAAAGTCCAGCGAATGCAAGGAAGTTAGGTGGGAGATAACTGCCCGTAAATGCCCGATTGGTTCAACTAATAATCAGTGGGGGATAGCCCCCTCTGATTAAAGTTTCACTTTATAAGACATCTATTCGTTATTGTATACAAAAGACAGGGATAAGAAAATGATAAAATTTTACCTAATTAAAGCATAATACTTACAATAATCGCAGATAAAATACTAACAAGAGTAGCGCCGTATAGTAATTTTAGGCCGAAGCGGGCAACAACATTTCCTTGTTCTTCGTTTAACCCTTTTACCGCACCGGAAATAATTCCAATGGAAGAAAAGTTGGCAAAAGAAACGAGGAAGACAGAAATAATACCAACTGTACGGATAGAGAGAGTGCTGGAAATTTTACTAAGATCCATCATTGCTACAAATTCATTTGTTACAAGCTTTGTTGCCATAATGCTACCCGCTGTGACAATTTCAGAACTTGGTACGCCGATAAGAAATGCAATAGGGGCGAATACATAGCCTATTAATTGTTGGAAAGTAATGCCGAATATAATGAGGAATAGGTCATTAATGCAACTCATTAATGCGACGAATCCAATGAGCATAGCACCGACGACAATTGCTACACGAAAACCATCAAGAATGTATTCTCCAAGCATTTCAAAGAAACTTTGTTTTTCCCCTTTTATTACCAAAATGTCTTCATCATCGTTAACGTCGTAAGGGTTAATAATGAGTACGATAATAAAACCACTAAATAAATTGAGAACGAGTGCGGTTACTACATATTTTGGTTCAATCATTGTCATATAGGCACCGACAATGGACATAGATACTGTTGACATAGCAGAGGCGCAAAGTGTATATAGTCGATGTTTTGGAATTTGGGCTAATTGTTTTTTAACCGTAATAAAAACTTCTGATTGGCCGACAATAGCGGAAGCGATGGCGTTGTAAGATTCTAATTTCCCAAGACCGTTTATTTTACTAAGAAAGAAACCAATCCAACGAATAAAGAATGGTAGTATTTTGAAATGTTGTAATATGCCAATTAAGACGGAGATAAAGACAATCGGTAATAATACGTTAAGGAAAAATGGCATTTCCCCTTTATTTGCAAGACCGCCAAATACAAAGTTTATACCACTGGCAGCATACTCAAGTAGCCTCGTAAACAGGCTAGAAATTACCGTAATAAGTATGAGACCAATTTCTGTATTTAATAATAAATAGGTTAAAATTAATTGTATAATAAGCATGATAAAAATTGGTTTAAATTTAATATGTTTCTTATTGTTGCTAGCAATATAAGCAAGGAAGAAAACAACGATAAGTCCCACGAAAAAAGTAATAAATTTCATAGTAAGCCCCCTAAAAGAGATATTCTGCTATATATGTTTTTCATTTCAAGGGAGAATATGCATCTTTGGTAAAGAAAGGAATAGAGAGAGCATGAATATATGTAGAGTGCACCACGTTGCAATTATTTGTTCGAATTATGAACTGTCAAAGGATTTTTATACCCGGATATTAGGTTTTAAAGCGATAAATGAAGTATATAGAAAAGAACGAGATTCTTATAAGTTAGATTTATGTGTAGGGGAAGAGTATCAAATTGAATTATTTTCATTTCCTAGTCCACCTGAGCGCCCAAGTTTTCCAGAAGCAGCTGGACTTAGACATTTAGCATTTGCTGTTACAAATATAGAAGAAGCTGTAAACCATTTAAAACAATGCGGTGTGGAGACTGAAGCGATACGTATGGATGAAATTACGGATAAAAAATTTGTCTTTTTCCAAGATCCTGATGGCTTGCCTTTAGAATTGTATGAGGCTTGAAATTGGTGAATTTTATATAGGGTTGCTTTCAAATAAATGAAGAAACTAAAGTGAAACTTCTTTTTTAAAGGAGGTGTAACTTTAGCTAAGAAAGCTAAAGGACATATGTGGATATTTTAAAATTACTGATGGTAGCCATCCTTATTGCGTTAACAGCATTTTTTGTGGCTGTTGAGTTTGCAATTATTAAGGTGCGTAGCAGTCGTATTGATCAACTCGTTAGTGAAAAACGACGAGGAGCATTGGCAGCTAAAAAAGTAACTTCGAATTTAGATGAGTATTTATCAGCATGTCAGTTAGGTATTACAATTACTGCTTTAGGGCTTGGGTGGTTAGGAGAGCCCACTATAAAACATATAATCGAGCCGTTGTTTTTAAAACTACACCTATCTCCTGCAATTGCAAGTACAGTTTCATTTATTATTGCATTTGCAGTTATTACGTTTTTACATGTTGTCATTGGTGAACTTGCTCCGAAGACGCTCGCTATACAAAGGGCAGAGCAAGTTAGCTTATTATTATCGAAGCCAATTATTTACTTTTACCGAGTAATGTATCCGTTTATTTGGGCTTTAAATGGTTCTGCAAGGCTTGTAACAGGGTTATTCGGATTACATCCGGCTTCTGAGCATGAAGTAGCTCATTCGGAGGAAGAATTACGATTAATCTTATCTGAGAGTTATGAGAGTGGAGAGATTAATCAAAGGGAATTTAAATATGTAAATAATATTTTTGAATTCGATAATAGAGTCGCAAAGGAAATTATGGTACCTCGTACGGAAGTTGTAGGTTTATATGAGGACGAACCATTTGAAACACATATTAAAATAATCGCACAAGAAAAGTACACGAGATATCCCGTATTTGGTGAAGATAAAGATGAAATTATTGGGATGGTTAATGTAAAGGATTTATTTATTCGTTATATGGATGGTAATCGAGACGAGGGGTGCTCGATTACGCCATATACAAGACCAGTTATTGAAGTGTTAGAAAATATCCCTATTCATGATTTGCTATTACAAATGCAAAGAAAACGAATTCCATTAGCTGTATTATATGATGAATATGGTGGTACAGCGGGGATCGTTACACTAGAAGATATTTTAGAAGAAATTGTTGGAGAAATCCGAGATGAATACGATGAAGATGAACACCCGCCTATAGAGCATATAAGTGAAGGGTGTAAAATCGTAGAGGGAAAAGTGCTTATTAGTGAAGTAAATGATTTATTTGGCATACACTTAATCGCTGATGATGTAGATACAATTGGTGGCTGGATTATGGTACAAAAGCAAATCGTTGCTGAAGGAGATATTATTGAAAAACACGGCTTTTCTTTTAAAGTTCTTGAAAAGGATATGCATCAAATTAAGCGAGTTGAAATAAAGAAAGTAGAAGAATGAATGGATTTTCTATTATATAAACTTTAATAAAAAGTATATATAGAAAAATAAATGTTTGCGCTTTCAAAAAAGGTGCTATATAGTGAAAGTGGATACTGAAGAATTCATTTAATGATACTCGTATTTTATAGGGCGAATTCTTTAGATAAGGATTTAGAATGAAAAGTATAGGTGATGAAAAATGATAGCAACGAAGGATATACGTATAGAAAAAGATTTTTTAGGTGAAAAGGAAGTACCGAGTGTAGCTTATTATGGTGTACAAACATTACGTGCCGTAGAAAACTTTCCTATTACAGGATACCGCATTCATCCGTCACTCATTACGGCAATGGCAATTGTAAAAAAAGCGGCAGCGCTTGCGAATATAGATACAGGTTACTTAGCTAAAGATATCGGACAAGAAATTGCAGAAGCGGCACAAGAGATTGTTGATGGAAAGTTCCATGATCAATTTATCGTAGACCCGATTCAAGGCGGAGCAGGTACTTCAATTAATATGAATACTAATGAAGTAATTGCTAATAGAGCGCTAGAACGTATGGGATACGAAAAAGGTGAATATGCGAAAATTAGCCCAAACACTCATGTGAACATGGCTCAATCAACAAATGATGCGTTCCCAACTGGGATTCATATAGCAACTCTTATGATGCTGGAAGAACTTCTTGTTACAATGGAAGAACTTCACTCTGCTTTTCATGATAAAGCAAAAGAGTTTGATCACGTTATTAAAATGGGGCGTACGCATTTGCAAGATGCAGTTCCAATTCGCCTTGGGCAAGAATTTGAAGCATATAGCAGAGTGCTAGAGCGTGATATAAAAAGAATTAAACAGTCTCGTCAACATTTATACGAAGTTAATATGGGTGCGACAGCTGTCGGTACGGGATTAAATGCAAACCCTACTTATATAGAACAAGTTGTGAAGCATTTACGAACTTTTAGTGGTTTCCCTCTTGTTGGTGCAGAGCACTTAGTTGATGCGACGCAAAACACAGATGCATATACAGAAGTATCTGCAGCACTAAAAGTATGTATGATGAATATGTCTAAAATTGCAAATGACCTTCGTATTATGGCGTCTGGTCCACGTGTTGGGTTGGCGGAAATTCAATTACCAGCTCGTCAACCAGGTTCATCTATTATGCCGGGGAAAGTAAATCCAGTTATGGCAGAAGTAATTAACCAAGTTGCTTTCCAAGTAATTGGAAATGACCATACAATTTGCTTAGCGTCAGAAGCTGGACAATTAGAGTTAAATGTAATGGAGCCGGTATTAGTATTTAATTTAATTCAATCCATCAGTATTATGAATAACGGTTTCCGTGTATTCCGTGAATACTGTATAAAGGGAATTACAGCGAATGAAGAGTTGCTTAAGCAATATGTTGAAAAAAGTGTTGGAGTTATTACAGCAGTGAATCCTCATATTGGTTATGAAGCAGCTTCTCGCATTGCACGTGAAGCAATTGCGACAGGAAAATCTGTTAGGGAGCTATGTTTAGAACATGGTGTACTTACAGCAGAAGAGCTTGATATTATTTTGGATCCATACGAAATGACGCATCCTGAAATTGCTGGTGCTTCTTTATTAAAGACTAAAAAAATGTAATGTAAAAAGCACCGATCCATTTGGATCGGTGCTTTTTTTTAGAAGATATTAAATACAGAGTTAAGTTGAAGTAAGCTAATAATAGCTAAGAAGATTAAACTATATTTCATTACTATTTTAAATAGAGCAGATTCTTGACCAACTAGTCCAACTGCTGCACAAGCAACTGCTACAGATTGTGGTGAAACCATTTTTGCGATTGTACCACCAACTACGTTTAATGAAACGAGAGTAGATGGTACGATGTTTAACTGATCGGCAGTTACTGCTTGAAGTGGTGCGAATAATGAACCACTTGATACGACTGAACCTGTAATGAATACGCCAATCCATCCTAAGATTGGAGAAAGAACTGGGAATGCATTTCCTGTAGAAGAGAATGCAAGTCCAAGTGTAGATGACATACCAGAGTAGTTTTCTACGTAAGCTAAAGCGATAACGCTACAAATTGTATATACTGGAACTTTTAGTTCTTTTATTGTTTCGATCATTAATTCTTTAATCATTTTGCCGTTTACACGGTAGACGATAAGTGAAACGATGATTGCTAATACAATCGCAGTAGTTGTAGAAGAGAATACATCTAGTTTGAAAATCGCTGCGAAAGGTGTATCAGCCTTTGTAATTGGTGCAGTTTTCATAACCGCATTATGAAGACCAGGGAATTGAATGTTAAATACTAAGTTTGCCAATGGACCATCCGGAGCAAATAAAGCTTTAATTGGTTTTAAATTAAAGATTGTTACAAATGCAGTTAAGAATACGAATGGGGACCAAGCATATAAAATTTGATTGAATGTATGAGATTCTTTTTCTTCTTGTTTTTCTTCTTTAGCAGAAGATTTTGGTTGCCAAACACGTAAGAATAATGTAAGAGCGACCATACTTACGACTGCTGCGAAAATATTAGTAAGTTCAGCGCCTAAGAAGTAAGTCACAAGGAACTGAGTAATTGCGAAAGAAACACCACTTACAAGAATACCTTGCCAAGTTTCTTTAATGCCTTTAAATCCATCTACCATTGAAACAAGTAAGAACGGTAAAACAATGCTAATGAATGGCAAAATGTAAACAGCTTGACGACCGACAGTTAATGCATCTAGCCCAGTTAATTGTGCAGGTACTGTAACTGGAATACCCATAGCACCCATAGCACCACCAGCGATATTAGCTACTAAGCAAATACCTGCTGCTTTTAATGGATTAAAGCCCATACCTACAAGTAATGCAGCTGTAATAGCAACTGGAACACCGAAACCAGCTGCACCTTCTAAGAAAGCACCGAAAGAATAAGCGATTAATAATACTTGTAAACGCTGATCATTTGTAATACTTGAAATGCTATCACGAATGACATTGAATTGTTCTGTTTTAACAGTTAATTTGTAAAGGAAGATAGCTGCGATAACGATAGTACAAATTGGATAAAATCCAGATAAAACACCGAATCCGGCAGATGCTACAGCTACAGTTGCGGGCATTTTATAAACAAATATAGCAAGAATAATAGCGACGATCACACTATAAAGCCCAGCCATGTAACCTTTCATTTTGAATCCCACTAAACAAATAATGAAGCAAAAAATTGGGAGTGCTGCGATTAGTGCAGATAACCAAATATTGTTTAATGGGTCATAAATTTGTGTCCAAGTACTCATAATAATGACAACTCCTATCTATTATATGTGAAGAAATTCACATTATTTGTGAAACTATTCACAATCAACTTACATGCTTAGTATATTCTCCTTCAACACTATTGTCAACGTGAAAAAGTATAATTATTCCATAATAGTATTAAAAGTAACATTTTGTTCATAAAGTAGACAAAAAGCGTAATCAAATTGATTTGATTACGCTTCTATAAATTATTTACATATTCTTTCATTTTTTCATATGTCATTGGTCCTACATGCTTATATTGAATGACACCGTTTGTATCGATGACAAAAGATGTTGGAATGCTGATGATTTGATATGCGGCACTTGCCTGGCCTTTCTGATCTAATAGGACGGGGAAGGTATATTTGTTTTCTTCAAGAAATTGTTTTACATTATTCGGGTCTTTTTCAGTAGCTGTCGCATTTATAGCGACAATTTCAATCCCCATATCTTTAGTATCGTGATAAAACTTTTCCATATCAGGCATTTCTATTTTGCATGGACCACACCAGCTTGCCCAAAAATTCAATATTACTTTTTTTCCTTTATAGTCTGTAAGGCGAACTTCTTGACCAGTGGTTGTTTCCAGAAGGAAATCGAGTGCAGCATTGCCAACTTCAGTTCCAATGGGGATGTTTGATTTTGAAGCTATATCTTCTTTTTTGTCTAATAGGAAGTGATTGATAATAGTCCAGCCAACCGCAATGCTAATTAACGCAAAAATAAACCATTTTTTAATATTACATCATCCTCCTTACTTAAATTTCCTTTTTATCGTAACAAAGTGGTTAAATATGGTCAAATTACTTTACGATAGGTTATCAATTATGGACGATATTTTACAATATCATTACTGTACATTTCAGTAAGGTGAAAATATAACAAAAAGCCTGATAAAACAACGTTTGTAAGCAAAGTATTGCTAGCCCTTTGTTTTGCTTTTTTATTGTATCATATAGTATAATATTCAAAATCAGGTGGGATTTTTTCTTGAACTGTGTGCTGATAAAAGTCGGAAAATTTTCTCAGCATTATAGGTTGATAAAGTTATGTCGTAACAGGAAATATAAGAACAGATATATAAATAAATAAAGAGAAAATAAAAAATGAAAATGAGGGGAATTTTATGAACCAAAACCAATTTGACTGTCGTATTTCAGAAGAAGACGTACAGATGTTAAGAGCATTAGCTCATCCATTGCGTCTACGTTTAGTAATGGAACTGATGCAGCGTGGAACATGTAATGTAACACAATTACAAGAGGTATTAGAAATTCCGCAATCAACTGTTTCGCAGCATTTAACGAAATTAAAACAAAATAAAGTAGTACGCTTTGAGAGACGCGGGTTAGAAGTGTACTATCAAATTCATAACGATAAAGTAAGTGAAGTAGTAAAAACATTATTTTCTTAATTTTTGAATATTATGGAAAGAAGACGTGTGAAATATACGTCTTTTTTTATTTGGAAAGGATCTAATAATAGGAAGATTTGAGAGCGTATATATTAGCGCGTTAGAAAGAAACAAACTATCGGTTGAAGTGCTAAATTGACGGAATATATTCTGAAGGGATATGAAAAGATAGAAAGGAGTGTTGTAAGCCAAAGGAGGAATAATATAATGGATGTAAAACGTGTGAAACAGATATTATCTTCTTCAAGTAGAATTGATGTTACATACGAGGGAGTCCCCGTATGGATTGAGAGTTGTGATGAGCAGAAGGGTAGTGCTCAAGTGTATGACGTATCCAACCCAGGAGAGAGCGTTCACGTGGATGTCACGGCTTTAGAAGAGATGTAATAGAAAAGACGCTTCTAATTGTAGAAGCGTCTTTTCTATTACATCATATGTGCAATTTTCTTAGAGAACATAAGAAGTACTAATCCTAGCACGATTACGATAACACCGATGCTTGCGAATACTTCTAAATATCCTAAAGATTGAGTGAAAGCAGCTAATTGTCCTGCTAATAAGTTTGCAAAGCCAGTACCAGCTAACCATACACCCATTAATAAAGATGCTAATTTAAGAGGTGCGATTGCACTTACCATAGATAATCCAATTGGTGATAAGAATAATTCACCGATTGTGTGGAACATGTAAGTGAATACAATGAATAGTAAGTTTGCTTTCATTGTAATGTTACCTTCATCGCTACCAGTTTTTAGAACGGCTAAAGTTAAAACTAAGTACCCGATTCCTAGTAAAATCATACCAAAAGCCATTTTTGTAGGGATTTTTAAATCACCATTTTTTGTTTTTGAAAGTTTAATCCATAATGCAGAAACTGGTAATGCTAGTAAGATAATGAATAGTGGGTTTACAGATTGGAACCAAGGTGTTGGAATTGTAAATCCACCAATTGTACGATCCACGAACTTATCTGTGTAAAGTGTTAAAGAACTACCAGCTTGTTCAAATCCAGCCCAGAAGAATACAACGAAACAAGTTAAAATTAAAATTGCAGTTGTACGCTTTTTCTCTTGTGTTGTTAAAGGTTTTTTCTCAATAGGTTTTGCATTTTGTTCTTTAGATTTTTTACCGACAACAGTTGTTCCAGCTGATCCTAAGTAACGAGGTGCTAATAAGTTAAATGCAATCTGTCCAATGATCATACCGATACAAGCTGTTAAGAAACCGTATCTATAATCTGTGAAATAACCGCAAATGAATGGAGCGATAAGAGCTCCTAAGTTAATTCCCATATAGAAGATAGTGAAGGCACTATCACGACGAGAATCGTTGTCGCTATATAATTGACCTAATAAAGTCGAAATATTTGGTTTGAAGAATCCGTTACCGATAACTAATAATCCTAATCCTAAAAATAGTCCAGTTTTCGTGTTCATTGAAAATAGTACGAAGTTACCAAGTGCCATAATGATACCGCCGATGGTAATGGCGTGTCGTTTCGTAATGAAATGGTCAGTTAGCCAACCACCAATAATAGGTGTGAAGTATACTAACATTGTGAAAATACCGTAAATCTGTACAGCAACTGCTTTATCAAAGCCTAAACCGCCACTTACTAAGCTCGTTGTTAAATAAAGAACTAATAAGCCACGCATTCCGTAATAACTAAATCTTTCCCATGCCTCTGTAAAGAACAACAAATATAATCCTGGTGGATGTTTTTTTGGTGATTGTTGCTCTCCAGCTTTGTCTAATTTTAAAGCTGCATCCATGTTTGTTTCCCCCTAATCCTGTATAACGGATATTTATGTAATTATTTTAATTCACAAAATATTTAGAAGTCAATAGAATTATATGGAAATAGCAAGAAAATTTATGAAAAAATCTATTTTTCTTCAACCGTTATTATATTTTCCCCTGAAAACAAGATAATAAGCGTTTTCAAATGTAGTAATTGAATTCTAAAATAAAGTAAAATAGTGATAAATCAGAAAATTTAGATTAAAATATTTATTCTGATATAGAGAAAATATACTATATTTACTTTTATAATATAACATATCGGGAATAAAAATACAAAATGAAATAATGTGACACTTCAGTGAAATGAAAAAACCAGCTCCATAAAAGAGGGAGCTGGTTAGAATGAAATTATTTAACAAAGCGTTTTTCAATGTCGTCTAGTAGTAAGTTAGCAGCCATTACACCGCCAGCTGTATTCCAAATAACGTCGTCAACTTTGTATGCTTTTCCGTTCTTTACTGCATTTAAGTTTTTAAAGAGAGGGTCGTTTATATATTCTTTTTCTAGTTCAGAACCTTTTTTCTCATTACCTTTATCGAATGTGAAGTAGAATAATACATCGCCATCCATTGCCGAAATACGCTCTTTAGATACGTTACGTTCTGCGAAATCATCTTTGTTTTGATCTCCAGGACGTTTAAATCCAAGTTCTTTTAAAATAACACCAGAGAATGTATCGCCATGATAAATACGAACATCACCAGGCATAAAACGTACCATAGAAATTTCTTGATTTACTTTATCGCCAAGTTGGCCTTTCAAATCTTTCATACGTTTTTCGTAATCAGCTAAAACCTTTTGACCTTCTTTTTCTTTATTTAAAGCCTTTGCATAAAATGTGAAGTTATCTTTCCATTCACCGCGTAATGTTTCAGAGAACACAGTAGGTGCGATTGCTTTTAGTTGCTCGTACACTTTTTCGTGACGCATTTTGTTACCGATAATTAAGTCTGGTTTTAAAGAAGCAATCGTTTCAACGTTAACTTGTCCTTCGTCGCCAACAACTTTTACATCTTTCATTTTGTCCTTAATATGCGGATACCACGGATCACCAGTCCAAGACTTTACAGCACCAACGGGTTTCACACCTAATTCAAGTAAAGCTTCAGTTCCTTCATTCGTTAAAATAACTACACGTTTTGGATTAGCAGGAACTTCTGTTTTACCCATTGCGTGTTCAACGGTAATCATTTCTTTTTTATTATCTTCTTTTGTTGATTCTTCTTTGTTATTTGATTTTCCACAAGCACTTAAAAGAAGTGAAAAAGCTAGTAGAAATACAAATACTGTAAACGATTTCTTTTGCATGAAATTCATTATGTACCCCCTACATGTTGAGAATATTTTTCAATAGCAAGCATGATATTAAGCCTTTATCTTTTGATTGTCAATATATATTACTGAAAATAGTTCTCATTATCGTTGACAATGAGAATTAAGTTGAAATACACTTACAACGTATCATTATACATTGAAGGGGAAACGCTGCATGTTATTAAAAACAAATCAAGCAAAATGGATTGGATTATTTGCTGGAATCATTGCAGTCGTTATTTGTATTTGGGGAAGTATTATTTTCGGATATACAAATACGAGTTGGAAATTAGCTTTAGATGCTTTTTTCCATTTTAATGGTTCAAATGAGCATATTATTATTCAAAATGTGCGTCTACCAAGGGCGTTAATTGCAGCAAGTGTTGGTGCTAGTTTAGCCATTGCAGGTTGTTTAATGCAAACTTTAACAAAGAATCCGCTTGCTTCTCCAGATTTTATTGGATTAAATTCAGGCGCTGCGTTCTTTATAGTTGTAGCAATTGTACTCTTTTCCGTGACATCATTATCAGCTTTCACATGGATTGCCTTTTTAGGAGCGGCAGTTGCAGCAGTACTTGTATTTGCCTCTAGTTCTTTAGGAAAAGAAGGGACAACGCCTCTTAAGTTAACATTAGCAGGTGTAGCGATAAGCGCTTTATTTTCATCATTAACACAAGGGTTACTTGTATTAAATGAAAAAGCATTTGAAGAAGTGTTATTTTGGCTTGCCGGATCTGTGCAAGGAAGAAAGTTAGAGATTTTACAATCAGTATTCCCGTATTTATTAATAGGCTGGATTGCATCTTTTATGATGGCAGGGAAAGTAAATACATTAATGATGGGGGAAGATGTCGCAAAGGGGCTCGGACAACGAACGATTTTAATGAAATCATTCGTGTTACTTATTATTGTACTGTTGTCTGGTGGTTCAGTTGCGGTTGCTGGTCCAATTGGATTTATTGGCATCGTTACTCCTCATTTCGCAAGAGCTCTTGTTGGGGTAGATCACAGATGGAGAGTACCCTATAGCGGATTGTTAGGTGCAATACTATTAATCTTGGCTGATATAGCAGCAAGATATGTCATTATGCCACAAGAAGTACCAGTAGGGGTTATGACAGCATTTATCGGGGCCCCATTCTTTATTTATATTGCACGTAAGAGAGGGCTTAGCAAATGAAGAAGTATATTCCGTTTCGTATTGGAAAAGGCGAGCTCTCGTTTTTAATGTATAAACGAGCTTGTCTCGTCTTATTGAGTTTACTAGTTGTTTTAATAGGATTATTTTTTGCGAGTGCAGGTATGGGGGATATGAAAATTGCTCCTTATGACGTATGGCAAGCGATTACTGGAAATGGTGATGCGATGTCAAATATGGTTGTAAATAAATTTCGTATGCCGCGTATTTTAATTGCTATCCTCGTAGGAATTGCGCTTGCGGTAGCGGGCTGTATTTTACAAGGGCTCGTTCGAAACCCGCTTGCTTCTCCTGATATCATCGGAATTACGGGCGGGGCAAGTGTTGCAGTTGTACTCTTTTTAGCTATATTTAGTGATAAAAACAATGCGTTAACAGTAAGCATTCATTATATGCCGCTAGCAGCTTTTGCTGGGGCAACAATTGTAGCGTTTTTTGTATATTTATTTGCCTGGAAAAATGATGGATTATCACCGATTAGTCTTGTTTTAATTGGTGTTGGATTTTGGGCATTAACGAAAGCAGCAACAACTTTATTTATGTTGTTAGCGCCAATTTATCAAGCAAGTCAAGCGAATGTATGGATCACAGGTACTGTTTACGGTTCTTCATGGCAAAACGTTATGATACTTGCGCCGTGGGTTCTTATTTTAACGGTAATATCATTTATAGCGGCTAGACATTTAAATGCTCAAGAGTTAGGGGATGATATTGCGGTAGGACTGGGTGTTCCTTTAACGAAGTCACGCGTATTCATGTTATTACTTAGTACAGCTTTAATTGGCGGGGCAGTTGCCTTTGCAGGAGGAATTGGATTTGTTGGTTTAATGGCACCTCATATTTCGCGAAGATTAGTTGGCTCTTTCTACGGTGCATTGCTCCCAGTTGCGGCGATTATCGGTGCAATTCTAGTACTCGCTGCAGATTTAATTGGGCGTACAGTTTTCACACCACTCGAAATTCCAGCAGGGGTATTTACATCAGCAATTGGTGCACCTTATTTTATTTATTTACTTTATAAAAGTCGGAATTCATAAAGGGAGATGAATATGCAAAAAGCATTGGAGACGAAACGCTTGACGCTGTCGTATGGTGAAACGATTATTATTGATGAGCTGAATTTAGAAATTCCAAAAGGGGAAATTACAATCTTCATCGGTTCTAACGGTTGTGGGAAATCAACTTTATTACGTTCACTAGCTAGATTATTAAAGCCAACAACCGGTGACATTTTGTTAGATAATCAAGCAATTCAAAGTATGCAAACGAAGCAAATCGCTCGTCAAATGGCGATTTTACCGCAAGGGCCACAAGCACCGGAAGGACTTACGGTATTACAACTTGTAAAGCAAGGACGTTATCCATATCAAACATGGCTGAAGCAATGGTCCGAAAAAGATGAGGAAATGGTACAAAAAGCGCTTGCTGCAACGGGTATGACAGAATTTGCTGAGCGTGATGTTCATGCCCTTTCAGGTGGACAACGTCAACGTGCTTGGATTGCAATGACCCTTGCACAAGATACAGATATTATTTTGCTTGATGAGCCGACTACATATTTAGATATGACGCACCAAATTGAAGTGTTAGATTTATTATTCGAATTAAATGAAACAGAGCAAAGAACGATTGTTATGGTATTGCACGATTTAAATTTGGCATGTCGTTATGCAGACAACATTGTAGCTATTCAAGATAAACAAATATATGCGCAAGGTAAACCAGAAGAAGTTATTGACCAGAAGTTAGTTCGGGATGTATTCCGTATGGAGTGTCAAATAAGCGCTGATCCGTTATTTGGGACACCGCTCTGTATCCCGCATGGAAGAGGAAGACGTGTACTTAAAGAGGCTGTTCAGGCGATGAGATAACGAAAAAAGACGATGAGGATTCATCGTCTTTTTTATTTTCGGCAAGAAAATAATAGAAAAAGGGGAATACGTAAACGTCGTTCATATTCTTCTTCATCTTGAAAACAGTTTCGATTTGGTGTAGCTTCTTTTAAGCTTGTAATCGTAAATCCGGCTTGTTGTAATAATGTAAAATATTCTTCCGTAGTCCGGTGATATTTAATAACTTCTTGATCAATCCATGGCTCAACTCGTTTTCCTGTTTCGAAATAATCATCGACGAGCCAACTAGTTCTTTTACCACTCGTTTGCAAGCTTTTAAATGAAGAGGTAATAACGGGATGTTGAACGCTAAAGGTGAAGGTTCCGTTTGTTTTTAAAGTTTGAAACACATTTTGAAAAATGATATCAAGGTGTTCAATATAATGTAAGGCGAGTCTAGATGTTACTAAATCAAAAGTAGAAGGAGGGTATGTGTAGTCTTTGAGGTTTAAAAAATGAACGGTGCCATTTTTATCCCGCATTAACGGGCAGTAAGACTCCCACCTCAAAATTCTGCGAATGCGAAGGAGTTAGGTGGGAGATCAACTGCCCGTAAAAGCCCGATTGGTTCAACTAATAATCAGTGGGGGATGGACAACCCCCCCACTGATTAAAGTTTCACTTTATTTTCTAGTTCCTTTGTAGCTTTTTCATACATAAGCTCGGAGCCTTCAATACCAGTGTAAGAGTGGCATCCATGTTCTAATAATTCTTCGCCGAATTTAGCATCACCACAACCTAAATCGAGGATTTGTTTTCCTGTTACATTGCCAATGAGCTGAAAGAATGCTGGTTTTTCAAGGGATTCGTTTGGACTATTTTCTCGATATCTTCGCTGCATATATTGCTCTAAAAACGATTCGTTATTATATACATCAGATTCAGTAAAAGCCATTTTAAAAGCCTCCTAAATATTTTTTTAATTCTATCAAATATGAAAAGTAAATGATAGATTTCTTGTAATGAATCATATATAATCTAAAATTGTAAGCGGTTTCTTTAAACTATTTTTCTATAATAAATTCTGAAAACGTGTTAAGCTAGTAGAGGGATTATTAGAACTATTAAGATAATAATCCGCTTACATGAACGATGGGAGGCTTCACGATGTCTAGTAAAACACTTGCAAACTTTTTAGAAGAAAATTTAGAGGATTTAAAATCAAAGGGGCTTTATAACGTAATTGATCCGCTTGAAAGTCCAAATGGACCGATTATTACAATTGGCGGAAAAGAATATATTAACTTATCTTCAAACAACTATCTTGGATTAGCGACTGATAATCGCTTACAAGAAGCAGCAATTGGTGCAATTCATAAGTACGGCGTTGGAGCAGGAGCTGTTCGTACAATTAACGGTACTTTAGATTTGCATATTAAATTAGAAGAAACAATTGCAAAGTTTAAACATACAGAAGCAGCAATTGCTTATCAATCAGGATTTAACTGTAATATGGCAGCGATTTCAGCTGTTATGGATAAAAATGATGCGATTCTTTCAGATGAATTAAACCATGCATCTATTATTGATGGTAGTCGTCTATCAAGAGCGAAAATCATCGTTTATAAGCATTCTGATATGGAAGATTTACGCAAAAAAGCAATCGAGGCAAAAGAATCAGGTCTTTATAATAAATTAATGGTTATTACAGACGGTGTTTTCTCAATGGATGGAGATATTGCAAAATTACCAGAGATTGTTGAAATTGCAGAAGAGCTGGATTTAATGACATATGTAGATGATGCACACGGTTCAGGTGTACTTGGCAAAGGTGCAGGTACTGTAAAACATTTCGGTCTTTCTGATAAAGTTGATTTCCAAATTGGTACATTATCAAAAGCAATTGGGGTAATTGGTGGATATGTAGCTGGGAAACAAAACTTAATCGATTGGTTAAAAGTGCGTTCACGTCCATTCTTATTCTCAACAGCTTTAACACCAGCTGATGCAGCTGCTTGTATGAGATCAATTGAAATTCTAATGGAAAGCACAGAGTTACACGATCGTTTATGGGAAAATGGTCGCTATTTAAAACAAGGGTTAAAAGAACTTGGCTTTAACATTGGAGAAAGTGAGACACCAATTACGCCTTGTATTATTGGTGATGAAGTATTAACACAAGAATTTAGTAAACGTCTAAATGAAGAAGGCGTATACGCAAAATCTATCGTATTCCCAACCGTAGCAAAAGGAATGGGACGCGTTCGTAATATGCCTACAGCAGCTCATACGAAAGAAATGCTAGATGAAGCAATTCGTAAGTATGAAAAAGTAGGGAAAGAAATGGGTATCATTTAAGTAACGACATCTTTTGAATAGCTTGCAAATGGGGAGTGGGAAAAATGAAAAAAATTCTAGTAACCGGTTCTTTAGGGCAAATTGGTTCTGAACTAGTAATGAAACTTCGTGATGTATACGGCGCATCAAATGTTATTGCAACTGATATTCGTGAAACAGATAGTGAAGTAGTAACGTCTGGTCCATTTGAAACGTTAGATGTAACAGATGGACAAAAATTACATGATATTGCAAAGCGTAATGAAGTAGATACAATTATTCATTTAGCGGCTTTACTTTCAGCAACTGCAGAAAAAAATCCGTTATTTGCTTGGAATTTAAATATGGGCGGACTTGTAAATGCATTAGAAGCAGCACGTGAATTAAACTGTAAGTTTTTCACGCCAAGTTCTATCGGTGCATTTGGTCCATCAACGCCAAAAGATAATACACCACAAGATACAATTCAGCGTCCTACTACGATGTATGGGGTAAACAAAGTAGCAGGAGAATTATTATGTGATTATTATCATCAAAAGTTTGGCGTTGATACGCGCGGTGTACGTTTCCCTGGCTTAATTTCTTACGTAGCTCCTCCAGGAGGCGGAACAACTGACTATGCAGTTGAAATTTATTATGAGGCGATTAAAAAAGGTACATACACCTCATACATTGCAGAAGGAACATACATGGACATGATGTATATGCCAGATGCTTTACAAGCAATCATCTCATTAATGGAAGCTGATCCAAATAAACTAGTTCATAGAAATGCGTTTAACATTACAGCAATGAGCTTTGAACCAGAGCAAATTGCAGCATCAATCCGTAAACACATTCCGAACTTTACAATGGATTACGCAGTAGATCCAGCTCGTCAAACAATCGCTGATAGCTGGCCGAACTCTATTGATGCAACAGCAGCAATGAAAGAGTGGGGCTTTAAAGCAGAATATGATTTAGACAAAATGACAACTGATATGTTAGCCAAGTTAAAAAAAAAGCTTGCAGCTGAGTTAGTGATGAATTAATAGGAAGAGCCGATTCTTAGGAATTGGCTCTTAATTATTTTAGGAAGGGAGAAAAGCAACATGCAAAGAGTTGATGTTGTATATGCATTAGTACACGATAGCGAAAAAGATAAAATATTAATGGTACATAATATAGAACAAAACGTTTGGTCATTGCCAGGCGGGGCTGTTGAAAAAGGTGAAATATTAGAGGAAGCACTAGTAAGAGAAGTGAAAGAAGAGACAGGTTTAACTGCCGCACTCAGTGGACTTGTCGCATTAAATGAGAAGTTTTTTGAAGAGAAAGGACATCATGCATTATTTTTTACATTCCGAGCAAATGTAGTAACAGGTGAACTTCGTGCAGAAGATGAAGGAGAAATTTCCGCAATCGAGTGGGTGGATCGAACAATCGCGAATGAGCGATTCCCATACTATGATGGAGGGTTCGAATTATTATTAGAAGTTTCCATTCCATACAAGTTTCAACCAGAAACAAAGTAAGTTAACGAAGAAAAACAGGAGCCTGGGGGCTCCTGTTTTTCTATTCAATCGTCTTCAGTAATAGTTTTTTCAACAATGGTTTAATCTTCAGGCGCAAATCTTCAGCATGATTTGCAACTAAGAAGTGATGGTTATAAATGTTTTTCATTAGTTGATAAGTCGCTTCTTTCACTTCGCCTTCTTCGATAAAGATGCCGATTACTTCCATACCACTTTTACGAGCAAGTTTGACTGCTTCGTGCGTATCTAAAATTCCGTCTTGTTGATAGTCTAGTGCAGAAGGTTCACCGTCTGTAAAGACAAGTAAGAATTTATGTTTTTCTGGTCTTTTCGCAAGCTTTTCGGAAACGATACGAATAATATACCCGTCGCGGTTATCTTCTTCTTCGCGAAGTTGCATAATTTCTGGACCGACGTTTGGTAACGTTGAGTTTTTATACGTAACAACTTCATGGATAACGTTCGGTTTATCTTCAGGTTTAGCACTAGAAGCATCTTCCCAAAATCCACTAATAGCGTGCGGGATTTTTAAAGATTTTAAAGCTTCATGGAATAGGACCACACTCTTCTTCGTTTCTTCCATTTTGTTATACATAGAACCAGAGCAGTCCACTAATAGTTGGAATGCAACGTCGAGCTCTTGTGATTCTTGTCCTTTTTTATAAAACATACGCGGCTGCTTTTCAGTATAAATACGAAGGAATTTCTTACGAAGCCTTCCGTAATATTTATCACTGTTTGCATTCGTTTTGTTTTCAATTGTTTTTTCGATAATTTTCTTTAATTCTTTTACATCTTTATTAACGACTGATTTGATAGCTTGGTAATCTTTTTTCTCATCAGGATTTGATTTGCGAGCTTCTTTAAATGTATGAGAAGCTCCCACATTATACTTGCCGTATGCACCGTCATTTTGGCTAGAAGCATGAGACGCTCTTGCTTCCTCTGTATCAGCACCATCAAAGTTAGATTGTGTACTTTTTTGGGAAGTACCTTGTACAGAACCAAGTGCTTGGTCACCATCTTCTGATTCACGAGCAGTATCACCCATCATATTTGTTTTTGTTCCGCTTTCTAAATCAAAGCGTAAAAAGTTCTCGTTTTCATTGTTTTTATTTTCACGGTGCCATGTCGAGAAGCTTTCATCCATTTTGTTTTTGTTATCATCGTCATCTAGGAGCTGCGTATCATCATTTGCTAATTTTTCAGCGCGACTGTCTTTCTCATCTGCAATCACAGATAAATAAAGCGGTGCATGTCCGAAATAATTATTAAGCATATCACTTTCAAGAAGTCCTTCTAAACGATAGCGAATTTTCTCAACAATATACATAATATCTTCCGTATTACGAGCTTGGAATGTTTCATGCAAAATTGATTCAATTTGCTCGAAATATTCATTATTAAACATTTCATATTTATCACTCGTTAATGAAAGATAGCATAGACAAAATAGACGATCACCGTGATAGTTACGAACACGATTTATTTCATTTTGTGAGCCAAAGTAATTGCGATACATTTCTTTTCGGCGTTTAAAAATATGTTTTGTGCCAGGACGTAAATTTTTGACGATTTCCTCAACACGTAAATCTTCTAATAGAACAAATAATTGTGTTAAAAACTTTTTTAGAGGCGATTCTTGTAACTCAATCGCATAAGAACGAATTAAAGTCATGTCCGAGTAATGTTTATTACCAAGTGCCTTTAAGAACACTTCGCTTTTTAATCCGATTACTGTATCCTCTTCTTTTCGATCATCCCAAAAGTGACTAATGACAACCTTTTTTTCAATTTCGTCGTAGTATGCTTTATAGCCATACTCAAGATAGGCATCGTCTTCTTTTAGAAGAGCATACATTAAGTTTTCCATTTGTAGAAACAGCGACGCATCAATTTTTTTGTCACTAAAAATTTGTCTCATGAATTATCCCTCAAAGAAATAACTTTCTGCTAATTCACGGACAGTCATTTGTTCTGTTTCATCGTTTAATTTTGCGATAATACTACGTTCAATTGCACGCATAACAGGAATATATACACCTAAATCACATGCATCGATAATGCCACGAATACTAGCTGCTTCTTCACTTACGCGCCCATCACGAGCTAAAGGCATAAGATCGCTTGCGAATGCAACGAACTTTTCAATTGTTGCAACATCATTTAATTTTGATTCAGATAGTAATAGTTCTTTTAATGTATCACCTTGAATGTAAGGAACTTCAATAATAACGAAACGGTTTTTTAACGCTTCGTTTAGTTCACTTGTCCCAACATAACCTTCGTTAATCGCAGCAATTACGCGATATTCGTCATCACCGTATACAACTTCTTGTGTAAATGGGTTTGTAATCATTTTACGGTAATCTAACGCACCATGAAGAAGTGGTAACGTTTCAGGTTTTGCCATATTGATTTCATCAATATAAAGGAAATGACCGTTTTTCATTGCCTTCATAAGAGGACCGTTAACGAACGTAACTTCAGATGCGCCGTCTTTTGTTTGTAATGTGTTGTATCCTAAAATACCTTCTACATCTAAGTCGACAGAACAGTTAATGCTATGCATTGGTTTTTGGAATAAAGAAGAAAGAGTTTCCGCTAGTACTGTTTTACCACTACCAGTTGGTCCTTTTAATAGAATGTTTTTACCAAGTAAAAGTGCTGTAATGGCATCTTCAATAATGCTGTTATCAGATGCTTTATATATTTTCTTGCCAATTAAATGTGCATTTTCACCAGCTTCTTGTTTATTCTTTTCATGAATTGTAGAAAGCTGCTGTTTTAAATCAGAATGTATATGAAATTGTTCTAACATGTATTTCCCACCTAACATTATTTTCATAAAGTAATACATCTTATGATAACTTGTTTTAATATGGTATGCAAAGAAAAGGAGAAGGGGGAAATATAAAAGAAAAAGCAATCAATATCACATTGATTGCTTATAGTAAAGGAGAAATGAGTCGCATAAAGGACTCTAATATTCTTTTTTTGATACTTCTTTTTTGGAACGAGTTCCATTTAATTTCAGTGGAGTGTTTAAAGTCTTCTTCAAAATCATGTTTAATATCATGAACGGTTTCTGATTCATATAGTACGCTAATAATTTCATAATTCAATTCAAAGCTACGTACATCCATATTTGCTGTTCCGATTGTTGCAATTTTATCGTCAACGAGTACAATCTTTGCGTGCATAAATCCATCTTTATAACTGTAAATAGAAGCACCAGCTTTTAAAAGTGGAGTGAAATAGGATTGAGATGCTTGATCGCTAATAATACTATCACTCTTACCAGGATATAAAATGCGTACATCTATGCCAGATATTGCACTTAAGCGTAATAATGTTAAAGTTTCTTGATCCGGAATAAAGTATGGTGTAGCGATCCAAATAGATTTTTTGGCTGAGCCCATAACAGCTAGTAATGTATTACGAATACTTTTATCATCTGAGCTTGGTCCACTTGCTACAATTTGCACCGCACCTTCTGCATCCGGAATTTCTTTTCCTGGGAAGTAGTGTCTATTCATAAATTGATCCCAAGAATAAGTATTCAATCCACTAGACGCATAAAGCCAATCTTCTAGAAAGATGGCTTGTAATTTATACAATGCTTTTCCTTCTATTTTTAAATGACTATCACGCCAAACAGGGAATTTTTTTGAGCGACCAAGATATTCATCACCGACGTTGAGCCCTCCGGTAAAACCAATTTCTCCATCTACAATGACGATTTTACGGTGATTACGATAATTAACTGTCTCGAGTAACCAAGCTGAAAAAATAGGGTCAAATTCGACAATTTCAATTCCAGCTTTTTTCATAGGTTGTAAAAATCGTCGTCTTAACGTATTACTTCCGAGTCCATCATAAAGGAAGCGTACAATAACACCATCTTTTGCTTTTTGTATTAAAGCATCTCGCACTTTTGTACCAATCTCATCAGATTTATAAATATAGTATTGAATATGTATGTGATGTTTTGCATTCTCGATTGCGTTCAAAATTTCTGAAAAGGTTTGATCACCGTTTGTTAAAAGTTTTGTTGTTGTTCTATCTGCGGCAGGCCCGCCTCCGAATTTTTGTACGACTTCTGTTAAATGTATAGAACGTTCATGTAATGGGACTGTGAGTGATAATTCTAGTCGTCTTCCTTCTAATATTTCGCGGAATAACTTTCTTTGTTCTTCTGAACGATGAAGATGTTTTTTTCTTCTCCAACGGCTACGCCCGAAAATAGAGTATAAAAGTACACCTACAACAGGAAGAAGTGCTAATACTAAAAACCACGCTAAGGTACTTTGGGGTGATCTATTTTCGATAAAAATAACGAATGAAATTCCTACGATTGTGATGGACCATAGAGCACCAACAAACGTATATAACGAAATAACCGATGTATTTAATAGAAAAAGAACGATAGATACGATTGTAAATATTAATAATAATTGAACGATAGGTTTCTTCATTTCTATAAAATTCCTCAAATCTTTCTTAAATATAGACTTCTTATATAAAAGGTGTAATCTGACATTCTTATTATAAAGTGTTTTGTTTTTTTTACAAAATATAGACATTTTCCCCATGCTTTCCGCATTTGTCCTACATACAGTATATTATTACATTTTTATATAGAAAAGGGGATGAATAAAATGTACGATCTTCCATTTGGTGGATTTGTACATTCTCCATTTTTAGGAGGAGGATTCTTTCCTGGAAGGGGCTTTACTTAGTCCTGCGTTTGATTATGGCGGATATTGCTATCCATACTATACGGATTATTAACAGTATCCTTATTATTCATACAACACATATTAAAGTAGGGAAATTGAAAAGGAGAGGAAGAGAAATGAACTATATGCTAAATCACGGAGGATATTATCGTAATCATCATGGTGGGGGAGGGCATAATCACCATGGAGGACACAATCATTATGATCATCATCATCATCATCACGGTGGTGGATGGGGCTGGGGTGGCGGCTCGTGGGGCGGAGGATTTTTCCCAGGAAGTTTTGCTGGAGGCTACTATCCAGCACCGTACCCAGTAACATACCCAGCACCATATCCAATGCCATACCCGGGTTATCAGCAAATACCATATCAGTATTAAACTAAAAAAGAGGATATCCTCTTTTTTAGTTTAATAATTTATTTATAAAATATTTCCAAAAACAAGGTGAAAATATGTTAATATTTTGTTATTATAATTCAATATGTTAAATGCAAATTTTGGCTTTATCCCGCTATTTGTGGGCAGTAAAACCCCCACCTCAAAATTCAGCTGGAACAAAGAAGTTAGGTGGAAGCCCTGCTACCCGTAAAAGCCCGATTGGTGATCAGTTGGGATGAACAAAACCCCCACTGATTAAAGTTTCACTTTATATTATTATTCGTGAATCGTTGCATTTTGTATGTTAATCTCTATTTCATTATGTATCGGCAGTTAGATTTACATCTTAACATTTAATGAAATAAAAGAGGTTAGGTGTGAGGTCGTATTAGTAGGGAGCAGAGGCTAATAGTGATGAAATTGTCACTTTACAAATTCAAAGAATGTAAGAGAATACTGTATAATAAGCTTAGATAAGTAGAGAGATGAGAAGCTTCTACTATAATTAAAACAGCACCATATTGCTTTTTTTTATAAATAATATTATGTTATTTTAATCGGCCTATTTAGAAAAAAATTGTGATTTATCCCGCATTAACGGGCAGTAAGACTCCCACCTCAAAATTCGGTGAATGTGAGGAAGTTAGGTGGGAGATAAAAGCCCGATTGGTGAAGGCTAATAATCAGTGGGGGATGGACAACCCCCCACTGATTAAAGTTTCATTTTATGTAAAGGCGTATTGTTAGAAAATGAAATATCTCTATTTCTATGAAGAGAAACGAGTTGTGTTTTAGTCAGATAGGAAGCAAGGAGAGGTGCGCATGCTAGAACAAAGAGGTCATGCATTATATGACTCTTCATTGCAAGATTTAAAATTAGCATTAGATGAGTCTTCAATTGTTGCTATTACAGACCGAAATGGTCTTATTACATATGTGAATGATAAATTTTGTAAAATCTCAAAATATAAAAGAGAAGAGTTAATAGGAAAAGATCACCGTATTTTAAATTCCGGATATCATCCGAAAGCATTTTTTCAAATCCTATGGAAGCGTATTTTGAGTGGAAAAGTCTGGACAGGGGAAATTCGAAATCAAGCAAAAGATGGTACGTATTATTGGGTTAAAACAACAATTGTTCCATTTTTAAATGAAAAGGGAGAACCTTATCAATTTATTGCAATTCGAAATGATATAAGTAGTAGGAAAGAAGCAGAACAAAGATTACGATTAAGCGAAAGTCGTTATAGGGAACTTGCTTATCATGATGCGTTAACAAGTTTACCGAACCGTTTACAGTTAATTACGACTGTAAATAAGATGATTGCAGAGAAAATAGAGTTTGGCATGATTTACTTTGATTTAGATCGTTTTAAATTAGTGAATGATACGTTAGGTCATATGATAGGAGATTTACTTTTAAGCGAAGTTGCTTCACGGTTGCATTATGTGCTAGGAGAGAAAGATGTTCTGGCTAGGCTTGGTGGCGACGAATTTGTGCTGTTAACAAAAACTCATACACATGATGAGATGAGGCAGTTAGCGACATCCGTGTTATCATGCTTTCAAGCGCCATTTATGCTTGAAGGTCATGAAGTATATATTTCAGCTAGTCTAGGACTTTGTTCCTATCCGCAAGATGGAAAAGACGTTGAAACGTTATTAAAAAATTCGGATTTAGCCATGTATAGTGCGAAAGAGCAAGGAAGAAATGCGGCGTGCTTCTTTACAGATGAATTACGTGCGAAAATAAACCGTAGAATGAAAATAGAATTTGCTTTGCAAAAAGCGATTCGTGACGAAGAATTAAAAGTGGCATTACAACCCATTATTGATTTGAAAACAAAGAAATGTACTGGTATTGAGGCTTTAGTACGCTGTAAGACAGAAGAAGGTCCTATTTCACCAAGTGAATTTATCCCTGTAGCTGAAGAGTGTGGACTTATTATAAAACTAGGAGACTGGGTACTAGAAAAGTCATGTCGACTGTTTAAAACTTTACCAGATTATCAAGAGGGACTGAAGTTATCTGTTAATTTATCAATACAACAATTGATGCAAAAGCGATTTATTTTATCTGTTCGTAGTATATTGAAGCGAACAGGGTTTCCGCCAAATCGTTTAATATTAGAAATAACAGAAAGTATAGCTGTACGTCATTTTGATTATATTATTGCTACATTACAAGAATTAAGAAGTATGGGAATTTTAATCGCTTTAGACGATTTCGGAACAGGGTATTCCTCATTATATTATTTAAAACAACTACCACTTGATATTGTGAAAATTGATCGTAATTTTATTCGTGAGTTTCATTATGATCATGCACAACCAGAGCGAACGATTGTAAAATCGGTTATTGAAATCGCCCATAGTTTAAATTTATTAGTGGTTGCTGAAGGGGTAGAAACGGTAGAACAAGAAAGTTTATTAAAATCAATGAGTTGCGACTTTGTACAAGGTTTTTATTATGCGAAACCGTTAGATATAGGGGAACTAAAAGAAAAGTTATTAACTGATTTTTAATAAAAAAAGAGAAGCGAAAAGCTTCTCTTTTTTATTGTTTTTTTTGTGAATCTTTCATTAAAACTGGATAAAGAATAAGACCTAATACAAACAAACCAATGCCTAAGAAGAATGTTTTTAAATCCGCAGTTCCCGTTTTAATAACCCATATAGAATATAAAAATGCTAATGCAGTAATGATTCCATCTTTTATTCGAGATCCCGGCATTATATCATACGTTTCCCCCGTAATAACTAATTTTAACTGATACAAGGTAGAAACAAGGTACGGGATTAAATATGCTAATGTTGCTACAACAATAGCGAAATTATATGCTTCTGAAACAGTACCAGAAATCGTTGAGAATAAGAAAATTTGCGTCATCACATTTGTAATAAATAATGATTTTGAAGGACTACCTTTTTTATTTGTTTTACTGAAAAACTTAGGGAAAAGGCCATTTTTAGCAGCCTGGTAAGGTACTTCTGAGCTAACAACGATCCATCCTACAGTAGAGCCGAATAAAGATACGAGTGCAAGTAAGGCCATTATATAAGCACCTTTAGTACCAATTGCTAAATTTAATGCATCTACTAATGGTTTTTGAGACTCTTTTAAAGCGTCTTGTGGAAGAGCGCCCATTGTTAGTAGAGTAATTGCCATGTAAATAAGAAGAGCGATGATTAATCCGAAAATCGTAGCTTTCTTAACATCGTGCTGAGATTTTGCACGGTTAGAGAGCATAACTGCTGACTCAATACCGATAAACGCCCAAAGTGTTGCAATAGCAGCGGAATTTATTTGTCCACCCAACGAAATAGGTTGTCCAGCTTCATTCATAAATGTTTGACCGTCCCCGAAATTAGAGGCATTGAAAATGAATAATGTGATTACAATAAACATTGTAAATCCGATGATTTTTGCGATTGTTGCCAGAAGGTTCATATTTCCGGCTCTATCAATATTTTGAGAAAGAATATATTGAATTCCCCATAGCATCATACTACATACTATGAAGGTTAAAGCTTTTCCAAGTTCTAATGAAAATCCGTTTGTTGAAAAGAGAATTTGCTTACTTTGTAAAACTGGGAAGAATGTTGATAAATATCCTGCAAAGGAAATAATTACAGATGCTGTAGCAGCCCAGTTAGCAGCCCAGTATCCCCAAGCCATACTATATCCTGCAACTTTACCTGTCTTTTGAGAAGTAAACATTGCTTGGGCGTAACTTTGTGGTCCTGCTTTTAATTCTGGTTTACGAATTGCTAAATTTCCAAATACGAGTGCAATCATAAATACACCAAGTCCTGTAATACTCCATGCCAGTGTAGATCCCATTGGACCTGATACGTGTGCTAAATTTGCTGGGAGCATAAATACGCCACCGCCAACCATATTCCCGATAACAAAAGCTGTTAAAATCCATAATCCCCATTTTTTCGTTTCCATTTTTGTTAACTCCTTTGTAGTAAGTTTTGCTTAAACATCATTTTTTACTAGCATTTTTGGCAATAAAAAAAGAGCCATGTAGATAAAAAATACCTACATGGCTCTTTGCCAAAGCGTAGGTACAACGGGAATAACCCTTGTACCTACGCGTAATTTTTCCGCTAGGTTTCAAGGGTTAAGTATGATGATGATGTTTTTGTGCAAATGTAACTACAGTTGTATAAGTAAGCATAGTTCTTTGCTCCCTTTCTCCTCTGATTTTGAAGTTAGTATACTACATGTTTTTTTGAATGAAAAGAAAAATTTATAAAAATACGTTTTAGAGACTAAATATTTACCTATAGTTTTCTTGTACTGGAAAATAAGTGAGAGATTGGCAGAAGAGTATAGCGTGGTATAATATATATAGAACTAGAAGGTGACAAGGGGCTATTGTAGATGATGAGTAAGTATGAACAAATTTATACAGAAATCAGCAAGTCTATTGATAATAAACAATTAAAAGAAGGATGTAAAATCCCATCAGAAACGGAATTAATGAAGCAGTATGAGGCAAGTAGGGGTACTGTAAGAAAAGCTGTAGATTTATTACAAGAGCGTGGATATGTTCAAAAAATACACGGAAAAGGTGTTTTTGTATTAAAGCGCAAAAACATTGAATTTAACTTTGGTGGTATTGTAAGTTTTCAAGAAGAAAATGAACGTTTAGGACGTCATTGTATTACAGAAGTCGTGGAAATAGAGAAAATGAAAGCGACACAAGATGTAGCAAAGTTATTAAACGTGAAAGAAAAAACGGAAATAAATCATATTAAACGTGTACGAAATATTGATGGAGAAAAAGTAATTTTAGATATAAACCATTTTGTATCGGAATATATTCCAGGATTAACGAGAGAAATTGCAACTGCATCGATTTATAAATACATTGAGAAAGAATTAGGGCTACATATTAGCTATTCACAGCGGGTAATTGAAGTGCAACCATGTACAGAGGATGACCGAAAGTATTTGGATTTAAATGGAACAGACTATGTTGTCGTTGTAAAAAACTTTACTCATTTATACGATGGGAGTCAGTTCGAATATACGGAATCACGTCACCGTTTAGATATTTTTCACTTTTCGGATGTGGCGCGAAGAAAATAAAGAGATGGAGCGAAATAATCGTTCCATCTCTTTATTTATCCCGCTATTTGTGGGCAGTAAAACTCCCACCTCAAAATTCAGCTGGAGCAAAGAAGTTAGGTGGGAGATCAACTGCCTGTAAACGCCCGATTGGTGAAGGCTAATAATCAGTGGGGGATGAACAAAACCCCCACTGATTAAAGTTTCACTTTATAAAAAAATCACCAACTTATATATACGAGTGTTGACTAACTTATATATACGAGTTAATATGTAAGTGTAAACGGTATCAAAAAAAGAAAAGAGGGACGGGAATATGGGGAAAGACTATCGTAAAACAGCAAAAGAAGTGTTGCAGTATATTGGTGGGAAAGACAATATTGAACAAGCTGCGCACTGTGTAACGAGGCTACGTATCGCTTTAAAAGATGAAAATAAAATAGATAATGATAAATTACAGTCTGTTTCATTAGTAAAGGGAGCGTTTCATAACGCTGGGGTATTTCAAATTGTAATTGGTCCAGGTGATGTCGATCGAGTATACGCTGAATTGATAACGCTTGCAGGTATGGAAGAATCGACAGTAGCTGACGTAAAAGGTTCAGGAGATAAAAAATTAAATCCAGTTCAAAAGTTTGTAAAAGTATTTTCAGATGTATTTATGCCGATTTTGCCAGCAATTATTACGGCAGGTTTACTAATGGGGATTAATAACCTGTTAGGGGCAAAGGACTTATTTTTTGATGGGAAAAATTTATTAGAAGTATATCCGAACTTAGGTGGGCTTTGGGATTTAATTAATATGATGGCCAATACAGCATTCGTATTCTTACCGGCACTTGTTGGTTGGTCAGCAACGAAGCGCTTTGGTGGTAGTCCAATACTAGGGATTGTTATGGGATTAATGCTTGTGCATCCGGCCTTATTAAACGCGTGGGATTATGGAAAAGCAGCGACTGGTTTAGAGGGACAAAAGATTGAGTACTTCGATATTTTAGGGCTATTCCAAATTGAAAAGGTAGGGTATCAAGGTCAAATTTTACCCATTTTAGTAGCAGCATTCGTATTAAGTAAAGTTGAAATCTTCTTAAAGAAACATGTGCCAAACGCAATTCAATTATTAGTTGTACCAATTACAACAATCGTTGTAACAGGTGTGTTAGCGTTAGGAATTATTGGTCCAGTTACACGTCATATTGGCGATTTATTAACGGCTGGATTAGTTGGCGTATATGAAACGGTACCAGTAGTTGGAGCAGTATTATTTGGAGCATTATATGCACCGCTCGTAATTACAGGAATGCATCATATGTTTATTGCAATTGATCTACAGCTAATTGCACAGCACGGCGGTACATTTATTTGGCCGATGATTGCTCTTTCTAACATTGCACAAGGTAGTGCGGCACTAGCGATGTTCTGGATTTCTAAAAATCAAAATGATAAAAGTATGGCATCAACATCAGCAATCTCAGCGTACTTCGGTATTACAGAGCCAGCGATGTTCGGTGTGAATTTAAGAAATAAATTCCCGTTCTATGCAGCGATTATTGGGTCTGCTATAGCAGCGATATTTATTACATTAAATGGTGTATTAGCACCAGCAATCGGAATTGGCGGATTGCCAGCATTTATTTCTATCATTCCGAAATCGATTCCAATGTTTATTGTAGGGATGATAATCGCAGTAGTAATTCCATTTACATTAACATGGTTATTTGCGAAACGAGTAAAACAGAAGTAGGAGGAAATTAAGCATGAAAGATTGGCATAAAAGTGTAGTATATCAAATTTATCCGAAGAGCTTTAATAGTTACTATAATAAAGAAACCGGTGATATAAAGGGAGTTACAGAGAAATTAGATTATTTAAAGGAACTTGGAGTGGATTATATTTGGTTAACACCGATATACCGATCACCACAAAATGACAATGGATACGATGTAAGTGATTATTACAGCATTGATCCATCTTACGGGACGATGGAAGAGTTTGAAGAGCTTTTAAAAGAAGCGAAAGTACGTGACATTGAAATCATGCTTGATATCGTTGTAAATCATAGTTCAACGGAGCATAAGTGGTTTAAAGAAGCAAAAGAAGATAAGAATAGTCCGTATCGAAATTATTATATTTGGCGTGATGAAAAGAATAATTGGCAGTCTAAATTTGGAGGATCTGCTTGGAAATATGATGAGAAAACAGGGCAATATTTTTTACATCTATTTGATGAGACGCAAGCTGATTTAAACTGGGAAAATGAAAAGCTTCGTGAAGAAGTGTACGATATGATGCGCTTTTGGTTGGAGAAAGGTGTAAAAGGATTCCGCCTTGATGTTATTAACTTAATTTCAAAAGATCAAAGATTTTTAAGTGATGAAGGCACCACGGCTACAAGTGATGGGCGTAAATATTACACAGATGGTCCACGCGTCCATGAATATTTACAAGAGATGAGCCAAAATGTTTTTGAAGGGAAAGATGTAATTACAGTTGGAGAAATGTCATCTACGACAATTGATAATTGTATTAAATATTCGAATCCTGAGCGCAATGAACTAAGCATGACGTTTAGTTTCCATCATTTAAAAGTAGATTATCCGAATGGTGATAAGTGGACGAAAGCTGATTTTGATTTCATTAAATTAAAAGAAATTATGTCTAATTGGCAAATTGAAATGCAAAAGGGCGGAGGATGGAATGCGTTATTCTGGTGTAATCATGACCAGCCTCGTATCGTTTCACGGTTTGGTGATGATGAGAAGTACCGGAATGAATCTGCGAAAATGTTAGCGACAGCTATGCATATGTTGCAAGGAACGCCTTACATTTACCAAGGTGAAGAAATCGGTATGACGAATCCTAAATTCGAGTCCATCGAGCAATATCGTGATGTAGAATCGTTAAATATATATGATATAAAGCTAGAAGAAGGATTATCAAAAAAAGAGATTATCGGGATTTTAAAACAAAAATCTCGTGACAATTCCCGTACTCCGATGCAGTGGAATGAAGAGGTGAATAGTGGTTTTACAACAAGTACACCTTGGATTTCTGTGGCTGAAAACTTTAAAGAAATAAACGTGGAAAAAGCATTGGAAAATGATAGGTCTGTATTTTATCATTATAAAAAGTTAATTGAACTTAGAAAAACGTATGATGTAATTACAAAAGGGAAATATGCTGTTTTAGATGAAAATGACCCTAAAATTTGGGCGTATACACGTACTGTAAATAATGAAGTATTACTTGTTATAAATAACTTCTATGGTGAAGAAATAGTGTATTCTGCACCAGTTCATGTCCAACTAGAGGGAATGAAGCAAGAAGTATTATTATCGAATTATAAAGATTCAGGTGAGGATATTACAAGTCTTAGCTTAAGACCGTATGAGTCAATTGTATATCGATATACGAAATAAAAAGATTGTATGCCTGAGTGGCATACAATCTTTTTATTTTAAGACACCACTATATAAAATACTTACTTCTACTTCGGGCTTGAATTTCACTTTTGCATAATCTTTATTCCAATTTTTTTTCTTCCATAATTCAGGATGATAAGCGATAAGATGTCTACCAATCCCGAAAGCATCACAATTTGCTTTTTGTAGCTTTTTCGTTATTTGTTTAGCTTCCTTCGTAAGTTGTTTCGATAATTCTTTATTTAGCTTTTTTCTTTCACCCATTTTATAAAGATTATCCCTTGGGGCTTCAAGTGCTACAACTTTTAGTTGGAGCTTAATGTTAGCATAAACATTTCCTTTTTTATCCGTTGTTATTTTTAAGTCTCGTTTTAATTTCCTATTACTCACTTCCATTGTTAAATAATCAGATGTCGTCTCTGATTCATTGCTAGTAAGTTTTTGGGTTATACGGGCACTTGTTCCCATTTTTCCAGTTAATAATACGAAGAGAACCGACTGTCTTAAAGGTAAATGTCCAGTTAATTTGTCTTTATTAAATAAAGCTATTCCATTGGTTACAACTTCTTTTCCTTTTAGCTTTATAGACGGGAGGGTGAAGTCTTTGCCCGGATCTAACATTTTTGTAGCAGCTGTTTCTAAAGTTTCTTCTGGAAACACACTCATATCCTCTAGGCTTTTAATTTTTTTCTTTAGAAAATCCCCAATCAGTAAATTCCCTACTTTCTTTTTGTTGAGTATCTCGGATGTGCCACCATCTACTGAAATAAGTTTTACTAATGCGGTTGGATTTGATGGATCTCTAAATCCAACATCTAAATAGGAAAGTATTCCTTTCTTCTGAATTGTAGTTCCTAATAGCTCTATTCCATATTTAAAATAACGAATGTTACCTGTCACATTTTTTCTCAAAGAATCACTTGTGTCACGCACGTTATAGCCAGTTGCTGAATGCACTTCATTTTCGAATGAAGATTGTTCACCACTCGAGCTTTTTACGAGTTCAATGGTTTGCTGTAGTTTATTATTTTCTATAATGTCAAACCCGAGACTATAGGCTAATCTAGCTTCTCTTAATGGTTCTTGGTCCCAACAACCGGAAAGGAGTAGGCTAAAGCATAGTACTGTACACAGTTTAGCTATTCTTTTGGACATAATTCTCTCCTTTCTTAGTTCTTAATAAGGAATAAAGGAGAAATAAAAAAGGAAGAACGACAATGAAAATATAAGTGAATTTATCTGTGAAATTCGCAAGTATTTTTAGTTGTTCTGGTGTGTCTATAAATATTGCAACAAAAAAGGAGATGAGACCAACAATTGGAACAGCTTTCTTATGATTAGCTATATTGAATATATGACCGATTCCTATTGAAGCTGCACAATAATAACTAGCGATAGAAGCTACAACGGTTATCATCCATATTGGAATGAAAATTAAGTCAGTCCGGTCTACAATTCCGATATGAAGAGAGCGTAGCAAATAAGCAACTGGTTCAGGGATAAGTTCAACTTGTTTCGGACTAAATACGATAAAACAAATCAAAACTGTAAAAGCATAAAATAGTGTTACTAATCCGTTAGCAATAGAAATTGCTTTCAGTCTTGCTGCTGGTTTGCCTTTTACATATGGATAAGCAATAAGAATAATTTCAAAGCCATACATTGCTGTAATGGTTTCTTTTGATGCTTGGATAATGTTCCACCATCCGGCTTCTGCAATTGGAAAGATATAAGAGAAATCAGCGCGAGTTAGTCCAAGAGCAATTAAAAGGGCCATAGGGATAATTAAAATGGAGGCCATGACGTAAAAGCGGACGATAACTTTAAATGTGTTATAAGCTAAATAAACGCAAGTGATTGTAAATAAAATTAGAATTGCAGACCAAGGAGTTGCTTGTAAAATCCATACTTTAATGACATTACAAGCATTTAACATAACAGTCATCCCGATGATGATAAAGTAAACAATATAAGAAAAACCTAGTAGTTTCCCGAACCTATTTCCAAACATTGTACAAACAATTTCATATATATTTTTGTCAGGAAATCTTTTGAGTAAAAGCCACATAAGCAAAATAATTAATTGAATTGCAAGACCAGCTATGAGTGCAGAAATCCAGCCGCCGCCTTTAGCAATTGGATGAAGACGATTTGGAAGAGACAGTATACCAACACCAATTTGACACTGAACAACGAAGAAGGTGAACTGTGGAAGTGTAATTTTACTTTGCGTGTTTGTCACCGTTCTCATCCTCTCTCGTTACATGTTGTCTTTGCATTTTTTTCGGCTTTGGATCATGGGGGCGTTCCCAAAATGACCAAATAGGAAGTCTTACAAAAGAATCTTTCATGTCTTTTATTCGCATGGGCGCAATAGGAGAAAGGTATGGCGTATGGAAAGAATGCAGCTGACATAAGTGGACGAAAGTAATAATTAAACCGAAAGAAATTCCAACATATCCAAATAGAGCAGCTAAAATCATTAATGGAAACCGAAGAATTCGAACGGCTGAACTCATATCATTTGATGGAACGAGAAAAGACGCAATTGCAGTTAAAGCTACAACGATAATCATTGTATAAGAGACAAGTCCAGCCTTTACAATCGCATCACCAATTACTAAACCTCCTACGATACCGATTGTTTGTCCAACTCGGCTCGGCAGACGAATACCAGCTTCTCTTAATAATTCGAAGATTAATTCCATTAAGAGTGCCTCAAAGATCGGAGGGAGTGGTACCTTTTCTAATGAAGCTTTAATTGTATAAACGAGTTCGAGTGGTAATACATCAGGATGAAAGGCGACGGTTGCGATATATATAGCTGGTAGGAGAAAAGCGATTAAGAAACTTACTAAGCGAATCATTCGCACGAAAGAACCGACAATCCAACGGTTATTATAATCATCTGGTGATTGATAAAAAGCAAATAGTGTAACGGGAACAATAAGGGTAGTTGGGTCTCCATCAGATAAAATAGCAACGCGTCCTTCCATTAAGTTAGCGACAGTTCTATCAGGCCTTTCTGTATTTAATTGTTGCGGAAATGGTGAGAAAGAAGTGTCTTCTATAAATTCTTGTATGTAACCTGGTGGCATTAGTGCATCGGTCTTAATCGTTTCTAATCTTCTTTTTACTTCTGTGACGAGATCATCATTAGCTATATTTTGCATATAAACAATTGCTATTTTCGTGTGCATCTCTTCACCAAGGATAAAATATTTAACGACTAAATTTGGACTCTTAATTAGTTTCCGTACGGAAGCTAAATTCGTAACTAAATCTTCAACAAAACCAGAATGTGATCCACGTACAACGCCTTCATTATCAGGCTCTGTTATATCTCTTTTTAAAGATAAAGCCGTTTCAAAAATACAAAAGCTCTCGACATGCTCATGGAAATATAAAGATTTACCTTGTAATAAAAGTTGCACACCATAATTTAAATTTGTTTCTTTTTTCATATTCAATGTAGAAAAAGCTTTTTCTAAAGACAAATCAGATCGAGTTAATAGTGGTTCAAGAGCTAATTGGTGAATTAAATTTGGATCTGCTAAAGATTCGATATATAAGATTGTTCCTTTTCCATTTTGAAAAGGGACATCTAATTTTTTTATGTCATCGGAATGAGAGAGCTTGTTTTCAATGTAATTAATGTTTTCCGAAAGTGATGGAAACATATGCTTTTGATTCTTACTCTTTTGTTGTTCTTTTTGCTCTGTCATAATTTCCACCTCTGTTAGAATAAAGTTACTTCTGTTAATTTTTGTTTTTTGTGAGAAATTTATGCTTGAATTATTTGAAAAAACAGCTTGGAAGCTCTGTTGCGTTATCTTCTATACTTAAAGAAAATGAAAAGTAGGGGGATGGAAAGAAAGCGTATAGTAGATTAGTGATATTAATATATATCTTTTGTACTATAGAGGATAAGCCTAGAGGTATGTATAATTACATCATTTGATGAATAGGAAATTTATGAAAATCAATTTATACTAGTATTGTGTCTTGCCTCTTTAGGTATAGCGCACAGCCGGTGATTGGCTAGTGGGAGTTTTTCCATTTTGCCAGTGCCGGTTTTTTGTTGGATAATAGAGAAAATGAATACTTATAAAGAAAGAAGGGACTGTTTTGAAAGATGTAAATTCTATTTCTACGAGAGAAAAAGTTGCTAGCTTTTATCTTTATTTCATTTCTTTTTTGGGGTTAATTACTATAACTATCTCTTTACTTGAAATTAAAATCCCTTCTCATCCAACAATACTAATATTGTTATTAATATTTATGGGGATTGCGGAATATTTTCCTGTACGATTTTGGAGAGGAACTAGCTCGCTTACCTTTCCAATTATTTACGCCATGAATTGGCAGTTTGGAATACATATAACTATTATTGCTATTGTATTCGTTACACTAATTATTCACCTGCATCGTCGTTCACCGATACAAAGAATGTTATTTAACAGTACACAACATGCTCTTAGTTTGATCTTGGCAGAATGGTTTTCAAATGAATGTCTGTCTTTATTGATTAGCAGAATGGATATGTCAGTACTGTATGAGAAATTAATATCCTTGTTATTGTTTTGCTTGTTTTTTGTTTTTTTCAACAACCGTTTATACGATTTGTTAATGGTGCTCCTTCCACAGCCGTATTCGATATATCAATGGTATAAAAAAACCATAACGGTATTTCTTTGTGAAACTTTTGGTTTATCGTATGCTGCTCTGATGCATTTATTAAGTAGTACGTATAGTGTGGAAATAAACGAGATTACAGTACTGTTTTTCTTTTTTCCACTTGTAGCAATTTCAGTTATCAGCTCTTTTTCTGTGCGAATTAGGATGGAAAAGGAACGATTATACGAACTGTTTCTTATTACAACAGAAATTAGTCGTGGACTAACTGGAGGGAACTTGAAACATATTAAACAGGCACTTAAAGGTTTTTTTGGAATACAAGCATATGTAATATGGACAAAAGATGATGGAAACTGGAATCTTCTATTAAAAGATGGAAAAGTAAAACTTGATATTTCTGATGATTCGGATAAGTTCGAGGCGTTTGGAGAAATCTCTAAAAATCTTGTATTTAATGATTGGAAAACTGGTGCGGCTCCTGGAGATGAAATATTCAATGATGTCATACGCTCGCTTGTTTATTTTCCTCTTAGTGTAAATGATGAATTAGTTGGAATGTTTGTTGCAGGAAAAACTAGAAATGCGGGTTTTTTTCCGGAGGATGTACAGTCTTTAGCTACGTTTTCTAACCAATTAGCTAACGTAGTTAAAACAAGAATATTGATTTCTGAACAGGAAAAAAGAATGATTTTAGAAGAAAGAAATAGAATTGCACGCGAAATTCACGATGGTATCGCGCAAGCATTGGCCGGGGTAATATTTCAACTAGAATCCGCTCAGAAAAAATACCATGATAAACCAACTGATATGCAACAAGTAGTAGAGAAAAGTATTAAGGATTTAAGGGAAAGCTTAGGGGAAGTTCGCTATTCTATTTATGCTTTAAAACCGTATCCGACACAACAATTAGGGCTTAAACAGGCGATAGCAAGTAAAATAAAATCTTTAAAACAAGAATATGAACTAGACATTACATATCATGAAAGAGGCCATTCACGTGCGCTTAGCTTTTCAAAAGAAAGAGTCATTTTTGATACATTACAAGAGAGTTTACAAAACATTGTTAAACATGCACAAGCAGAAAAGATTGATGTTTTGCTAAGCTATCAAAGTGAGCACGTGCTTTTAAGGGTTAAAGATAATGGGGTTGGCTTTTCACTATTTGAGTCTATGGTTAAAACGAAGCATGAACCACATTATGGTATATTACATATGAATGAACAAGCTGAGCAACTAGGGGCTACTTTACAGATTGATAGTTCTGTAGGTAAAGGGACAGAAATTACACTGTTAATTCCAGATTCACAAACAAGGGGTGCGTAAAATGATTAAAATATTAGTAGTGGATGATCATGCTTTTTTACGAGACGCAATTCGGAGCATACTAGAGGTTGAATCTGATATGAAAGTGGTTGGAGAGGCGAGCTCTGGGGACGAGGTATTGGGAAAAGTAGAGGAATGTAGACCAGACTGTATTTTGATGGATATTAATCTTCCGGGAAAAAATGGAATTGAAGCTACGGGATTAGTGAAAAAAAAATATCCTAATTGCCGAGTACTTGTTTTTACAATGTATGAGCATGATGAGTATTTAATGGATGCGCTTCAGTCTGGCGCTGATGGTTATTTATTGAAGGATTCATCATCGGAGCAGGTAGTGGCAGCAATTCGAATGTTATATCAAGGCGATTCAGTCATTCATCCTCGTATGACGAAAAAATTAATTACATATCATCAGCAACAAATGAAATTAGAACCAAACGAAAATGAACTGACAGAGCGTGAAAAGGAAATTCTCTTTGAATTGGTTAAGGGACTGAGTAATAAAGAAATTGCTGAAGTTCTATATATTAGTGATAAGACAGTTAAAATTCACATCAATAAAATTTTTAAAAAACTCAATGTAAAAAGTCGTTCACAAGCAGTGATTTATGCTGTTCGAAATCACTTGGTTCCACTCGATTAAATAAAAAGATGTCTAAAAGAACTACCCGCTTCTTTATTTTGTATTACAAAAAATAAAGAAGCGGGTAGTTCTTTTGTACTATTTAGACATAGAATCATTAGAACAAAAATTACTCCTTTTGTTCAATATTCAGAAAAATCAAAATGTGAAATAATAAAAATAGAATTATTGATTAACACTACTAATAATTCACGTTGTAAGTCACTATTGTTGGAAATAATTCATGGGAGCTTTTATAGAAAGAAGATTAGAAGTGTGGGGATGGCGGTAGGAGTCTTGGAAATTCTCAATCATTTTAAATAGATTTCAGGTTGATAGAATTGCCAATGCTGAACAAGGTTTTGAGAATCAATTTGTTTAGAAAAAATAATTTTGTAATTATAAGGGGATGCCATATGAAGAAAAGGAAATTTGGAAAGATTCTTATTGGAACGCTAACTGTTGGTATGCTATTGTCTCAAGGAATTCCATATAACGTATTGGCAGAAGAGGTAAATACATCTACTTTAACTGGAATTGATGATGCAAGCTCTATATTGAAGGGACTTACAAAGGAACAACGTAATGCTTTAAAGACGTTAGATACAAAACCGGGTTTTGTTATTTCACCAGGTATCAATACAGCAAGTCCTGATAATGTGAATGTGATTGTAGAGTTTAAGCAAGCACCTAGCAAAATCGAGATGTTAAAACAAGCAGCTAAGGGGAAAAAAATAGCCCTTTCAACTGCGGAACAAAAGGTAGAAGCATCTCATAAAGAATTTAAATCAGAGTTTGAACAGCTTCAAAAGAATAAAGATAAAGGGACGAATTTTAAATCTGCCAAAATAACAAGAGAATATAAGAATGCTTTTAATGGTGTAGCGATTTCGTTACCTGCGAATATGATTAAAGACTTAGTTCGCACTGGTATTGTTAAGCGCGTATGGGAAGATAGTGAGGTCAAAATTGATTTACCGAAAGAAACAGCTAAAACGGCTGTTGAACCCAAAATGGCAGATAGCGTACCACAAATTGGTGTGGACAAGCTGCATGCTGAAAAAATAACGGGTAAAGGAATTAAGGTAGGGGTACTGGACACTGGCATTGATTATAACCACCCTGATTTGAAGGATGCATATAAAGGATATCGTGCAAAGCAAGGTGAAGATCCAAGCAAAATAGATCCGAACTCAATAAAAGGGTGGGATTTTGTTAATAATGATGCTGATCCAATGGAGACAACGTATAAGGATTGGCAAAATTCTGGAGGATATCCTGAAATTTATGATGGAAGTGCATACTATACATCCCATGGTACTCATGTAGCTGGGACAATCTCTGCAGACAAAAAGAATAATGTTGATTACGCGGTTACGGGAGTCGCTCCAGATGTAGACTTATATTCATATCGTGTATTAGGACCATATGGAAGTGGTCAAACAAGCGGCATTCTTGCTGCGATTGATAAAGCAGTGAAAGACGATATGGATGTTATCAATTTATCATTAGGTGCGTCTATTAATGATCCTTTATATCCTACTTCTGTGGCAGTGAACAATGCGATGTTAGCTGGTGTTGTTACAGTAGTAGCAGCAGGTAATAGTGGTCCGGGAGAAGGTACCCTTGGATCACCTAGTGCAGCGGCACTTCCGATTACAGTTGGAGCAAGTGACGCTGCGATGACTATCCCAACGTTTTCCGCCAATGCAGGTGATTTACATGTGGATAAGATGATGCTACTTGGAAAAAGCTTTACTGATAAGATTGAAGATTTGAAAGGTCAATCCTTATCGGTTGTATATGCAGGGCTTGGGAAATCAGATGATTTTACAGGGAAAGATGTTAAAGGGAAGTTAGCTCTTATTCAACGCGGTGAGATTACATTTGATGAAAAAATTAAAAATGCTAAGGAAGCAGGCGCAAAGGCGGTAATTGTATACAACAATGTAGATGGGGAAATTACAAGTTATCTTGGGGAAAATACTGCATCTATTCCATCGTTCCGCTTAACAAAAGTAGATGGTGAGAAATTGCAAGCAAAAGCTGTACAAGGAGATGTGTCGTTAGCGTTTGGGGAACTTAGTAATATAAAAACAGAGGGAGATCACTTAGCTGATTTCAGCTCCCGTGGTCCTGCAACTAAAACAGATGATATTAAGCCAGATATTGTAGCACCAGGTGTGTCTATTTTCTCAACTGTTCCTGAATATATTAATGATCCAAAGGATGGAGAAAATTATCCGGTAGCGTATGGACGTATGTCAGGTACATCTATGGCAACTCCTCATACAGCGGGGGTGGCAGCACTCATTTTGCAAGAACATCCAAACTATAGTCCGTTTGAAGTAAAAGAAGCGCTTATGAATACTGCAGTTGACTTAAAAGAAGCGCGCTCTGTATTTGAGGTGGGATCAGGCCGAATTGATGCGTATCGTGCAGTTCATGCAGATACATCTATCGAGGTTATCGATAAAACATCAAATGTTGTAAATGATGAAGAAGTAGAAATTGAAGAAAAAACAGGTTCTATTGCATTCGGATATAAAAATCAACTGGGAAATGGACCAATTAAAGATAGTCGAAAAGTCTTAATTAAGAACAACAGTAAAACAGATGGAAAAGAGTTCAAATTAGAAGTAGATTTTTCACCAACAAGTGTAGGTGTGCAGGATGCAGTAAAGAATGGTGTGAAGCTGAACGTACAAGATTCTATTAAAGTGGCTTCTGGTACATCAGGGGAAATTAGTCCTGAAATTATCATTCCAGAAAACGCAGAATTCGGTAGGTATGAGGGCTATATTCATATTTCAAATAAAAACAATGAAAAAGAAGTATATCAAGTACCGTTTGCAGTTAAATTCACAGAAAAAGGGATTGAATCTGTAGATTTGGATAGAGATGCAATGGCAACAGATGGATCTAAATTCCATCCGTTTATGCAAGCACCATTCTCAGGGTTAGCATTTAAATTAAACAGTCCATTGGAAGCAATTGACACGGTTGTAAAAGATCGAAAAACAGGTAAGGCGTTAGGAATTGTAGGAACACTTAATGCAAGTACATTAACTCCTAATATCGAATATTACATGTTTACTGGCATGGGGGGATATGTATTCCCATTTACAGGAGATCCGAATCATCCGATTGGAGACAAGCGAGTTATGTTGCCTGACGGAGATTACCAATTGGACTTTGTTGGATACGATAAAGATGGAAGATCTTATACAAAAGGCGACAGTATTATCATTGATAATTTGATACCTGAAATGAAATTTACGGATGTACAACCTGGTATTCATGAAGTAAATGATTCCATGTTCAAAGAAGAAGACGGCCAGCGGGCATTATGGGTGCATGGTAATATTTATGATTCTACAGTGGATGCATTAAAGGCAAAAGGCCTGCAGTATGATCAAAAAGCTAATCAAATTGCATATTATCAGAACTCGGCCTTTCCATCAGGTTGGCTGAATACAATTCAAGCAAATGGTGATTTTAAATTTGGAGTACTTCCAGAGGAAATAAATGAGCCGTTAAACTTAAGATTATTTGGATATGACCTCGCAACTGCAGGGAATATGGCAACTGGATTTAAAGATTACGTCTTTGTAAAAGAAGGGACAGAATACGCTGTTCCAAGCTACGACAAAGGTAACATAAAATTAGGAGAAAAAATTACATTAACTTTAAATCTCAATAATGTAAAACAACTTATGTCAGGTGCATTTGACATTCCTTATAGCAAACAGCTGTTTAAATTTACAGATGTGAAACCAAATCCAGCGCTTGCGGAATATGCAAAACAACATGGATTGAATATTAAATTAGAAGATCCGGTGATAAATGAAGAAGGAAACTGGGAAAACAAGGTGAAAGTTGGTGCATCGTTAGAAGGAAAAGAATTTAAAGGACTAGATGGAGATACACCATTTTTAGATGTTACATTCGAAATGACGAGCGATGAATATTTTAATGATGTAACTGCATTTGGAGCAGATAAATTCTCTTATACAAAAGCTGGTACATCAGAAGGTATTGAAATTCCTGTGTTTAAGGATAAATCTTTCTCTATTATTTCGAAACATTCAACAGTTACAGGGTATATTGGACCAGAAGCATTCTTGCATGAAGAGGGGTATTTAGGTAAGAATGATTACACAAAACTAGGAGCAAAAGTGTACGCAGTTGGCAAGGATGGAAAGAAATATACAGGAACGGTTAGTGATAGTGGGCAATTTGAAATTCATAATGTTCCTGTAAGCGATAAAGAATATGATATTTTCGTAGAAATGCCAGGTCATTTAAATAGTAAATTCACAACAAAAATAGGAAAAATGCAGGATGGAGAATTAGTGGGACAAAACTTTAGAGCTGACATGGATGACAACCTTGCAGGTGATGTAAACGGCGATAAAATGGTAGATATTCAAGATGCTAGAATAGCAGCTTTATCGTATGGAAAAGGAAAAGGATCTGTAAAAGATGGAGATATAAATCAAGATGGTGTTGTAGATGAAACAGATATTCGTTTTATCGAGAAAAACTTCTTGAAAAAGGGTCCAGATGCTAAAGAAAATCAGAAACCGAAAGAAAATGTAGGGCCAGTGACGTTAGATAAAATCTTACGCTCTATTGGTTTAGAACCAAAAAAATAAGGGGATACACTTCTAAGGGAAACTAAGCGATAAAGCAATGAACACAGAAGAAAATGGGTTTTGCTAACAATGAACCGGTAATGATTCACTGTAACATTACCGGTTATTTAAAAAAATAGCTATTTGGGTACATGAAGTAAATAGTTTAAAGCTAGTTTGCTTTTGTTATGGGACAAGGTAGTTGCTTAATTATTATTGTTTGTGGGATGGAAATAAGGTTTGTAGTTTGAACTTTAAAAATAGGGGGACTTGTGAAATGAGTATTAAGAAAAAACTTGGTATGGGTGTTGTAACTGCAGCGCTTGGTTTATCTTTAATTGGCGGGGGAACATATGCGTATTTTAGTGATAAGGAAGTATCACAAAACACGTTTGCAGCGGGTACTTTAGATTTGAGCGTTAATCCTGAAGTTGTTATTAATGTCGACAATATTAAACCAGGTGATGAAATGGAGCGCGGTTTTCAATTAGTTAACAAAGGAACCTTAGCGATAGGAGACGTGAAACTTCTTACAGATTATAGTGTAATCGATGCTAAAGGAGATAATGGAAATGCTGATTTTGGTGATCATATCCGTGTTGATTTCTTATGGAATTTGGATAAAAATGAGGTTCCAATTTGGTCTACTACATTATCTGAATTAAAGGTAGCTACGCAAAATGGAAGTATTCCTGACCTTGTACAAAAAGGTGTTGTAGACCGAGAAGGAAATGGACTTGCTCCTGGTGATGATGATACTTTCTATGTAATGTTCACATTTGTAGATAATGATGAAGAGCAAAATGTATTTCAAGGAGATGCACTGAAGTTAAATTGGACCTTCAATTCAATGCAGACAAAGGGTGAAGATAAGTAAATATAAAGGTAAATGTTATATATAAGAATGAATTGATGAAGAATTGAGCAATAGTATTTTTAATAGTGTAAAGGTTGATTTAGTGAATCAGCCTTTTTTGTTTTTAGATTTTTTTATGTGTAGGGATTGAATTTTTTATAGTATTCATAGCAGTACCTCTCACAGTTATGGCGAATTAAATAGAGGATATATAGGAGGGATGGAAACATATGCTTTTTGCTAGTATCTTGTTATGAATTTTCGTGTTCGGCCATAATTTCCACCTCTTTTAAAGTACAATTGTTTCTGTTAATTTTTGTTGTTTGTGAGAAATTTATGTTTGGATTATTTGAAAAAGTAGCTTGAAAGTTACGTTACGTCATCTTTTATACTAAAGAAAATAGGATATAGGGGATGGTATAGATGACTTTAAGAAATATGTGGGGATGGAAAGAAATCTTATATTTATTTGTGTTTGTATTCATGATTGTTCCAGTAACAATTGAATCTCTTTTTTATGATTATGCTTTAAAAATACTAGGGAACTCATTATATGCTGGAGTATTAATGGGACTTATAATGGCAGTGATATTTACGTTTGTAGTATATCTTTTTTGCATAAAAAGATATAAACTGTCGTGGAAAGATATTGGAATTCGGAAGCTTTCATGGAAAGATTTATTGTGGACATTTGTAGCGGTTATTTCTTTGATTGTAGTTAGTATTGGTGTATTAATGATAATGGAGAAACTGGGGATTTCTTTTGAAAATAGTAAAACGGAGACGATCCAAGATGATAAATCAATATATTCGTTTTGCATCGCGGTAATTGGAGCGGCGGTTATATCACCAATCTATGAAGAGATTTTATATAGAGGTGTTTTTTATACATTTTTTCGTGATAGGTATGGTATATGGGGCGGTATGCTTATAAGTTCAACAATATTTACTGTTGTTCATATCCCGACATATAACACATTACCGGTGAATTTTTTAAGCGGAGTAGCATTTGCGTGGTTATATGAGAAAACAAATTCTATTTTATCGGCTATGATTGCCCATGCACTATTTAACTTCATAGCAGTACTTCTCACATTCATGTCGAATTAATTATAGGGTACATATAGGAGGGAATAAATATGGAAATAGCTGTGGAACGAGTTTTTACAAATGAGATTTTAGCAGAATCTGCAAAGATATTTAATGTGAAAGTAGAAGAAAACCGACTTGGTGATTTTGAAAATTATATTTTTAAGGCGAAGGGTAAAAATAATGAAGATTACGTATTACGCTTAACTCATTCTTCTCATCGTTCTAAAAAAGAGGTAGAGGCCGAACTAGATTTTTTACGGTATGTTGCGGAGCATGGGGCGAAAGTGGCGGGACCTCTTAATTCAATATCTCAAAATCTTGTAGAAGAAATCGGAGCGGAAGATGGTACTTTCTTTTTTGCGTCTTTATTTACATATGCAAAAGGTGAGCAAGTAAAAGGAGAAGAATCGCCTTATTGGGGAAATGCTTACTTTGAAGCGTGGGGAAAAGCGATCGGACAATTGCACCGCCTTACAATGAATTACCCTAAAACAGACTACCGTGATACGTGGGAAGAGGATGAAAGTAGTATTGTTAATGAATTAGAAGATGAGAAAGTGAAAGAAATTGCTGCTGTATTAATGGAGGAAATAAAGGCTCTTCCAATTGAAAGAGAAACATTCGGCCTTATGCATGGTGATATTCATCCAGGTAATTTTCATTATGATGGAAAAGAGCTAACAATTTTTGATTTTGATGATGCGGCCTATAATTATTTTATTCATGATTTGGCAATGGTTCTTTATTACTCTGTTCTTTTTACACCATGGACAGTGGAGGAGAAGACGACATTCGCTCGTAAACAGTTACAAGTGTTAAGAAAAGGGTATGAATATGAGCACAGGCTAGCGGAAACTTGGTATGAATCATTACCGTTATTTTTACGTTTACGTGATATAGGTTTATACGGTACGCTCCAAAAGAAGTTTAAAGGGAAAGATATGCCAAATCATTTCATAGAATTAGCGGAACAACTCTATGAAAGAATTATAAAGAAGGAAGCAATTGTGAATATATAATACATTCATATCGAAACAAAGTATACAAAATAAATGTATACTTTGTTTTTTTATACAAAAATATGTTTGTTTTATTAAAATAATATTGTCATAGATTCGGTATACATTTATAATTTTTATATATTCTGAAAATTCTTAACAAAAGGAGGTAGAGGAGTATTGGAGGCTATCGTAAGTTGGATAAATAATATTGTTTGGAGTCCCGCACTTGTCTATTTATGTTTAGGAGTAGGCTTATATTTTTCCATTCGAACGAGGTTTTTACAAGTAAGACATGTAGGAGAAATGGTGAAGCTTACATTTAAGGGAGAAAAGTCTGATGCGGGTGTTTCTTCGTTCCAAGCGTTAGCACTTTCGTTATCAGGGCGCGTTGGAACCGGAAATATTGCGGGTGTTGCAACGGCTGTTGCCTTTGGTGGTCCAGGCGCTGTATTTTGGATGTGGGCGGTAGCCTTTCTAGGAGCTGGTTCTGCATATGTAGAATCGACGCTTGCACAAATATATAAGACGAAGCATCAAGGGCAATTCCGCGGTGGTCCTGCTTATTACATTGAAAAAGGACTAGGTGTTAAATGGTACGCATTAGTGTTCGTCGCAGCGACAATTCTTGCAACAGGAATGCTGCTTCCAGGTGTTCAAGCGAATAGTATTGCTGTAAGTCTAGAAACAGCTTTTGGTATTAATACTTCTGTATCAGGGGCGGTATTAGTAGCGGCATTAGCACTTATTATTTTTGGTGGAGTTAAGCGAATTGTTAACGTAGCGCAAGTTGTAGTACCGTTTATGGCGCTTGGCTATATTTTAGTAGCTTGTGTAATTGTAGGTATGAATATTGAAAAATTACCAGACGCTTTCATGTTAATTTTAAAAAGTGCATTTGCATTAGAAGCAGCTTTTGGCGGGATTATTGGTTTAGCAATTTCTTGGGGTGTAAAACGTGGTATTTATTCAAACGAAGCAGGGCAAGGAACTGGGGCCCATGCAGCAGCAGCTGCTGAAGTATCGCATCCAGCTAAACAAGGGTTAGTACAAGCATTTTCCGTTTACATTGATACATTATTTGTTTGTTCAGCAACAGCATTTATGATGATTATTACAGGCATGTATAACGTATTTGATGCAAGCGGAAAAAACTTTATCGTCAATAAATTAAATGGTGCACAGCCAGGTCCTGGTTATACACAGGCAGCAGTAGAATCTGTTTTCCCTGGATTTGGAAACGGTTTCGTAGCAATCTCTTTACTATTCTTCGCATTTACAACAATTATGGCTTATTACTACATTGCAGAAACGAATATAGCTTACTTAAATCGTGATAAAGACCGTCCTTGGATGTCTATCGTACTAAAGTTTGTATTCTTAGGAGTTGTATTCTACGGTTGTGTAAAAACAGCAGAAACAGCATGGGCTTTAGGAGATATTGGTGTAGGAATTATGGCATGGGTTAACATTATTGCGATTCTATTATTACAAAAACCGGCATTGATCGCATTAAAGGATTATGAAAAGCAGAAAAAAGAAGGAAAAGATCCAGTGTTCGATCCGCAGAAATTAGGAATTAAAAATGCTGATTTCTGGGAGCATGAATACGGGAAAGATAAAAAAGAAGAAGTATCTTAATAGAATAGGAATGAGAGAGCAAAGGGAAATCCCTTTGCTTTTTTTATGGACAAAATGCAGATGAAAGTTATTTTTCCGGCTATTTTTGAATATAAAAAGAATGTACATGCTTTGTTAGGGGAAGGGGGGAGTAGGGTGATTGAATTTCGTAATGTAAATAAATATTATGGTGACTTTCAAGTTTTAAAGAATATTAATTTACAAGTTCAAAAGGGGGAAGTAGTGGTGGTCGTTGGTCCTTCAGGATCAGGAAAAAGCACACTGCTACGATGCATAAATCAATTAGAAACTATTACGGATGGAGAGTTAATTGTACAAGAAATGGAAGTACACAATATGAAAACAGATATGAATGAGTTGCGCCGAAATATTGGGATGGTTTTTCAACATTTTTATTTATACCCACATAAAACGGTGCTTCAAAATATTACACTAGCACCAATTAAAGTAAATAAAGTTTCAAAAGAAGAAGCGGAGAAAACAGCGATGTTTTATTTAGAGAAAGTAGGAATTCCGGAGAAGGCTAGTGTATATCCACATCAACTATCTGGAGGACAACAGCAAAGGGTAGCGATTGCAAGAGGGCTTGCGATGCAGCCAAAAATTATGTTGTTTGATGAGCCAACGTCTGCTCTTGATCCAGAGATGATCGGAGAAGTACTTGATGTTATGAAAGCATTAGCCAAAGAAGGCATGACGATGGTTGTTGTCACACATGAGATGGGATTTGCACGTGAGGTAGCAGATAGGATTTTATTTATGGATGAAGGTCAAATTATTGAAGATACAACACCAACACAATTCTTTGCGAATCCTGAACAAGAAAGAGCTCGTTTGTTTTTAAGTCGGGTGTTAAATCATTAAAGGAGGAATTTCATGCTTAAAATGAAAAAGCTGTTTACTTTAATTGTATTTTCATGCTTATTCGTGCTTGTTGTCGCTGGATGCGGGGGTAAAAAAGACGAGGCGAAAGAAACAAATACGAAGCAGGGCGGGGTTGTCGAACAAATTAAGAAGCGCGGGAAATTAGTAGTCGGGGTGAAGAATGATACGAATTTATTTGGATTAAAAAATCCTTCAACAGGGCAGGTAGAAGGATTCGATATTGATATCGCGAAGGCGCTTGCGAAAAAAATTCTTGGTGATGAAAAGAAGCTAGAGCTGAAAGAAGTAACGTCTAAAACACGTATTCCAATGCTGAAAAATGGTGATATTGATGCCATTATTGCGACAATGACAATTACGGAAGAGCGTAAAAAAGAAGTGGATTTTTCAGATGTATATTTTAAAGCGGGGCAATCGTTACTTGTGAAGAAAGGAAGCAATATTAAAAGTATTGATGATGTGAAACAAGGAGTTAAAGTATTGGCTGTAAAAGGCTCAACGTCTACAAATAACATCCGTCAAAAATCACCAGAAGCAACAGTATTAGAGTTTGAGAATTATAGTGAGGCATTTACAGCGTTGAAAGCAGGTAAAGGCGATGTTTTAACGACAGATAATGCGATTCTTTATGGAATGGCAAAACAAGATTCTAATTATGAAGTTGTAGGGAAAAAATTTACGGATGAACCGTACGGAATTGCAGTTCAAAAAGGTGCGGATGATTTAACGAAAGAGATTAATAGCTTGCTAAAAGATATGAAGGCGAATGGGGAATACGATAAATTATATGAAAAATGGATCGGCCAAAAGCAAGAAAAATAAAGTGAAACTTTAATCAGTAGGGGGAGGGTTCATCCCCCTACTGATTATTAGTCTACACCAATCGGGATAAATAGTAAGAATGAGAGGATGAGGGATGCTCATCCTCTTCTTATAAAGAAAGAGGTGATTGTATTTGCCTGATTTTTCTATTTTGACAAACAACATTGATATGTATTTAGAAGGATTTAAATATACGGTAATGTCTAGTGTTATTGCGCTAATAGGAAGTTTTGTTTTAGGGATTATTATGGCAGTGATACGCATTGCACCTATTCGTATTTTGAATTGGATCGGATCCGCCTTTGTAGAGTTTGTTAGAAATATTCCACTCGTATTAATTGCATTCATTTTCTATTTTGCTTTGCCTGTAATAGGAATTACTTTCAACGGTTTTGTAGCAGGGACAGTTGCGCTTACAGTTTATACAGCGGCTTTTATTGCGGAAGTAATTCGTGCTGGTATTTTATCAGTCGCGAAAGGTCAAATGGAAGCAGCACGTTCTTCAGGATTAACTTATACGCAAGCGATGTATCATGTCGTCTTACCTCAAGCGATGAAAATCGTCATTCCTCCTCTAGGAAATCAATTTCTCAATTTAGTAAAAAACTCTTCAATACTCGGAATTATTGCTGGAACGGATTTAATGTATCAAGGAGACTTAATTTCAACGAAGACGTTCGTTACGTTTGATGTATATATATTTGTCGGGATGTTTTATTTAGTATTAACAATACCGCTAAGTATGCTAGTGCGTTATTTAGAAAAACGCTTGGCAAAGGAGGCGGTATAAATGGATTTTAAAGGAGCGATAACAGGTGATCATATCCTCTTTTTATTAAAAGGATTACTCATAACGTTAGAGGTAGCGCTCGTAGCAATTGTACTTAGCTTTATTATTGGTAGTGTAATAGGGATATTGCGCTACATGAAAATACCTGTCGTCTCACAAGTATTAGGAATTATCGTTGAAGTGATTCGAAACTTACCACTACTTTTAATTATATTTTTCACATATTTTGCGCTTCCAGAAGCAGGCTTGAAATTAGAGATTATAACAGCTGTAATTGTTGCTTTAACAATATTTGAAGCAGCAATGATATCTGAAATTGTTCGAAGTGGTTTATTATCGATTGAAAAAGGACAGATTGAGGCCGCAAGATCTTCAGGATTAACGTATGTTCAAGCACTGTGGCATATCATTTTACCACAAGCATTAAGAAGAATGGTCCCGCCGCTTGTCAGTCAGTTTATTTCATTGCTGAAAGATACATCATTAGCAGTTGGTATATCACTGCCAGAGCTTATGCATAATGCTCAAATTATTAGCGGGCAGAATGTAAATTATATGATTCCAACGTTTATAGTAGTAGCTTGTATGTATTTTGTTGTAAACTACGGTTTATCAATTTTATCTAGAAGATTAGAAATACGTTAACTCTTACAAAAAATGTAAGAGTTTTTTTCCTTATAAATCCTTTTTTGCCTCAAATTAGTATCGTGAGCTCTTAATAGTTGAATTTTTATATTGTTTTATCAGAAAAGTTTTAATTTTATATAGAAATTGTAATCGCTTTCGTGTATATTTTTATTATCAGAAAATTTTAAAAAGAGATAGGGGTACTTGTAGGGGGAGGATTAAGATGCAGCAAACAACGAATGAGCAATTACATCGTACGATGAAGAGTAGACATTTATTTATGATCGCACTAGGTGGTGTAATCGGAACTGGTTTTTTTCTAGGTTCAGGTTACACCATTAATCAGGCTGGACCAGGGGGAGCCATCCTTTCATATTTAGTGGGCGGATTTATTATGTATTTAACAATGCTTTGTCTTGGAGAGCTAACGGTAGCAATGCCAGTTTCAGGATCTTTCCAAAAGTATGCGACGAAGTTTATTGGACCAGGAACTGGATTTATGATCGGTTGGCTATACTGGATTGGATGGGCAGTAACAGTAGGATTAGAATTAACATCGATCGGTTTAATGATGAAAAGATGGTTTCCGAATGTTGATGTTTGGGTATGGTGTCTCGTATTCGGAGTTATTTTATATGCTTCAAATGCAATATCAGCGAAGAGTTATGCTGAATTAGAGTTTTGGTTCTCTAGTATTAAAGTAGTTACAATTATTGCATTCATTTTACTTGGTGGTAGCGCATTACTAGGATTCTTACCATACGATGGAAAAGAAGCAGCGCCTCTTTTCTCTAACTTTGTAAGTGATGGTGGGCTATTCCCAAATGGACTAGCTGCAGTGCTTCTTACGATGATTACAGTTAACTTTTCCTTCCAAGGAACAGAGTTAATCGGGATTGCAGCAGGAGAGAGTCAGAATCCTGAAAAAACAATTCCACGTGCGATTCGTAATACAGTATGGCGCATTATGTTATTCTTCATTTTAACAATGACAATTTTAGTAGGGTTAATTTCTTGGAAAGAAGCAGGGATAATTGAAAGCCCATTCGTAGTTGTATTTGATAAAATCGGTATTCCATATGCAGCTGATATTATGAACTTCGTTATTATTACAGCTCTTCTATCTGTAGCGAACTCAGGGTTATATGCAGCAACGCGTATACTATGGTCACTTGCAAATGAAGGAATGGCACCAACTTCTTTCAAGAAAGTAAATAAACGTGGTATTCCGATTACAGCGTTAGTCGTAACGATTGCTGTAGCGGCGTTATCTTTATTAACAAGTTTCCTTGCAGAAGATACAGTATATATGTATTTATTATCTATAGCTGGTTTATCGGCTGTTTCAAGTTGGATCATTATTGCTTTATCACAACTTCGCTTTAGAAGTCAGTATTTAAAAGGCGGAGGGAAATTAGAGGACTTAAAGTATAGAACACCACTATACCCGCTTGTTCCAATTTTAGCGTTAATTACAAATAGCATCGTTGTTATTAGTTTAGCGTTTATTCCAGAACAACGAATGGCGTTATATTGTGGTATTCCATTTATCATTTTCTGCTATATATATTATTATATGAGTAAGAAACGGAAGAAGCCGATGAAAGTGGAGATGGAAGCGAAGTATGAAAATAAAAATTAAGCATGATGATATAGAGGCAGATTTATCGTATGGTCCATTAGCGATTGGAAAAGAAAATGGGTATTCACCGTTACAATTACTCGTTTCTTCTATCGCAGGATGTAGTGCAATTGTTTTTCGAACGATTTTAGAAAAGAAACGTATTGCATACGATACGTTTACAATTGAAACTGAAATTGGTAGAAGTGAAGCTTTATCAAAACCAGTTGAAAGTGTTCATTTGCACTATAAAATTAAAGCGCAAAACATTACAGAAGAACAATTAGACAAGGCACTGCAACTTGCGGTGAAAAATTGCACAATTGTTCAATCTGTAAAGGATAGTATAAAAGTTACAGAAACAATTGAATTAGTAAAGTGAAACATAAAAACGTGAGATAGGGCGCTCACGTTTTTATGTTTTTAATAAAGGGGAAAGTATGTTGGAATGTTTAGGTTGTAAATTAGCAAATGAAGAAGAAATTATATATAAAGTGTATGAAGATGATTATGTAACTTGTTTTTTAGATCATGCGCTTTCTATACAGGGCATACTTTAATCGTTCCAAAGCAGCATGTTGTAGAAGTAGACGAATTAGATGATTGTGTAGCGCAAGCGATTATGGACGCTTCTAAGCTTATTTCAAAGGCTATTAAGTTATTATATAAACCAGACGGAGTTACAATTTGCCCCGCATTAACGGGCAGTAAGATTCCCTACCTCAAAATTCAGTGAAAACAAAGAAGTTAGTTGGGGATCCAACTGCCCGTAAAAGCCCGATTGGTTCAACTAATAATCAGTGGGGGATGAACAAAACCCCCACTGATTAAAGTTTCACTTTATCAAAATGGTGGAATCTTTAACGAGTTAACTCATTATCACATGCATATTGTACCGAGATATAAAGAGCGTTCGTTTGCTGAGTTTTATACGGTGCAGCCAGGAGAACAGCAAAACCATAACTTTGAAGAGACAAAGAATTTATTAAAAGAAGCAATAGAGAAAATAATACATAGCGAAAAGGCGTAAGAGGGGTTTTCTTAAGGGGACAGTCAGGAAAATTCTAATATTAAAAAGCCCAATTTCTCAGTTAAAATAGAGAAATTGGGCTTTTTTTTATTCTATTATTCAATTTTCTCTATTAAAGAATTCTGCAGTGTCACAAAGTATATCGCTCATTCGTTATATAGAATGAGAGGAGGAATTATATGAAAGTTACAAACAAAGATTACGAAAAGATGGAAGAGCTATACGAGTTGTATGAACAAAAAATTTATTATTTAGCTTATTCTATTTTAAATAATATTCAGCAGGCTGAAGATACGGTTCAAGAGACGTTTATTACTCTTTATAAGAACTTGGAAAAGCTCCATAGCTTGAGCACTGAAGAGCTTAAACGCTACATTTTGAGGGTCGCGAAAAACAAGGCGATTGATAGTTACCGGAAAAATAAACGACATGAAACATTTTTAGAAGAATATGAAAGAGAATCAATAGAAGCAGTAGATGAAAATATTGAAGAGTGGGAAAAACGTAAAATGTCTGAGGTTCAAATTGATACATTGCTAACAGAATTAAGTGAATCTAACAGACAGGTGTTTAAGTATAAAGTCTTCTATAACTTAACGTATCAAGAGATTTCAAGTGTTATGGGAATAACCGAGGCTAATGCCCGCAAGCAGTTTGAACGCGCTCGAAAACGAATCCAAAATATTATAGGAGGTATACAACATGACGAATTCAAAGAACTCCAAAGAAATATATGAACTTGCTGAAAAAATTGCTTTAGATGATTTTGATAAACTCGAAGAACAACATGAATTTTCACATACATATACGCGCAAAAAGAAATTGTTCATGGAGGAAATTAAGCTGAAAGGCGAGCGACCACAGACAAAGCGTAAAAGAAACCATATGTTAATCGCTGCTGCCTGCTTATTGATTGGTATGCCGACAACTGTTTTTGGTGCAGTAAAAGTCTATAATATGATTGTTCAAAAACAAAATTACGAAGTAAATGTTTCAGTAACGAATAAGGAATCGAAAAAGATTGATAAGTGGTATAAGTTGAAAATCGATAAATTACCAGAAAATATGGAGGCAATTGATGACTCTGCTATGAAATATTCATTTAAAGATAACGACGCAAATGGAGGCTTTTCATTTAGTCTTTGGAGAGTAGGGGAAAATGCGGACTTTCAAACTTTATACTCAAAAAGCTACGAAGAAAAAGAGATAAGTGGCAAGAAAGCAGTAATTGTTCATAAAGAAACTGGAAACAACAATATAATGTTTGATAGGAAGGTCTTTCTCTTTTTTGAGAAAGAAGGGATTATGTTAGAAAGCTATATCGGATCCGATGTAAATGAAGAACAAATGATAGATGTGTTAGGGAATATTTCACTGGAGCCTACTTCAAAAGAAAAGGCATCACATATAGCAGATTATGATAAAAAGTATTTTAGCCAAGCAGATGAACCTAAAAAAACTAAGGTTATTCCTTTGAAAAAAGATAGCAAACGACTATTTCATATAGGACAAAAGGTTCCAGTAACGGTATCTATGGATAACAGCCAAATTGAATATGTGATAGAAAAAGTTGAAGTTTTTGATTCGATTAAAGATTTTAAACAAGAGAACTTTAATGAACTTGGCCTAGGGATATTAAGCAAGAAGAAGGCTTTAGATCAGACGGGAAAATTGCTATCGTACAGACGGGATGTATATAAATTAGGGAATGGTAAAGATTCAATTGATACATTAGTAGATTCGAAATTAGTTAATGTTAAATTTGTCTACCTGACAACAACAGTGAAAAATATAGGTGAACAGATGACAGAAGAAATCTATATGACTCCATCCATAAAACAGCTTAAATTTGAAGGGAATGCATGGAACTACGCTAAAGAAGAGGGAATGGACGCAACGCGTATTATGACGGGCGAAGTTGATTATTTAGAACCTCACGGAGAGGGAAAAAGCTTTTACAATATTGGTAGTATCCGACCAGGAGAAACGGTAAAAGTTAAATTAGGTTATTTTGTAGATGAGGATAAACTAGATTCAATCTTCCTGGATGCTTTCCATTACAGAGGGAATGGAAGTACTGAAAATATGAATGCGTCATATCGTTGGTGGATTGATATTCGTCAACAGTCAAAATAATAGGAACAAATACACAAAAAGCTGCTTATATTTAGCAGCTTTTTCAGTCTTCATACATATGTAAAACTTCTTTCGCACGTATACGTAAACCATCTATTAATTCTTTCGGTTCTAAAACTCGTGCATCTTTTCCAAGTCTATAAAATAAAGGGGTAATAAAGTTAATTTCACCTTTATCAATTGTTGAATGTATATAACCTGTCCCGTCTTCGTTTACTATAACGAACTCTTCAAGGTAGGGAACGCTTTTACACTGGCGCACGCCTTCTGTCGTTAATAAAACATGTAACTGAGTAGGAATGTTTATTACGTTAGAGTTAGAGGCGAACCATTCTTCTAAATTCATAAACTTATCTTTATTTTCTTCGGTCGATAATATGGAAAGAATACGATCCACGCGATACAGTAATACTTTGTTTCGACTATAGTCATAGGATGGCAAGTACCATAAACCATCGTGGGCATATACACCGATAGGATGAACATGTTTCGTTTTAATCCCCGATTTAGACTCGTATTGAAAGTGTAAGTTTTTATTTTCAATAGCCGCTGTTAATACTTCGTTTAAAAAAGTTGTCTCAATTGTTCTTTTCGGATTCCAAAAAGCGATATAAGAACGTATTTTATCAACTTTAGCTTTCGCATCATTTTGTAGAGAGCTATACAGTTTATGAGTAACAGAATTGATTTCTGTATTAAAAGGCAAGTTACGATAGTAGCTTAAAGATTGGAAAGCAAAAAAGATGGAGACCGCTTCTTCTTCGGTAAATAAAATGGGGGGAAGCATGCTGCTTGTTAATACTTTATATCCTCCATTACGACCTTGTTCAGCGTAAATGGGTAATCCCATATCACTTAAATCTAAAATATATCTATGGACCGTACGAACGGAAATATTAAATTCATCAGCTATTTCTTGAGCTGTAAATGTTTTTTTTGCAGAAGCAAATATAAGAATGTCTAGTAAACGTTTTGCTTTTGACAAGGATATCACCTTTTTCTTTTTTAACATGACATAAGTTGTCATGTTTTATGGTTAGTATAGTGCTTATAAGATGATTTTATCAATAGAAGCTGTAAGGAGGAAAAGATATGTCACGTGAAATTGTTTTATTTATTGCAGCGAGCTTAGATGGATTTATCGCGAAAGAAGATGATGATTTAGAGTGGTTAATGGAAACAGAAGGTGAGGGAGACAACGGTTATACAGAAATGTACGAAACAATTGATACGATAATTATGGGAAAGAGAACGTACGATTATGTGGTAGAGCATACGGAAACATTCCCGTACCTAGATAAAAAATGTTATGTTTTTTCTAATTCAGAAAAAGGTTCAAACGAACATGTAGAGTTTGTAAATGAAGATGTATTAGAGTTTACAAAAAGGTTGAAAGAGCAGGAAGGATCTAAAATATGGATGGTCGGTGGAGGGAGTCTACTGAAAGGATTTTTTAAGAATAATTTAATTGATGAATATGTTGTTACGATTACACCTCACATATTAGGTTCTGGAGTTCCGTTATTTAAAGAAAAGAACCCGGAAATTCATTTAACTTTAACGGATACGAAACGTTTTGGCCAATTCGTAAATTTATATTATAAAGTAAAGTCCTAAAGGATAAGAAAACACGACTATTGATGATAGTCGTGTTTCTATATAGATGGCAATGAAATTGTAAAGCAAGATCCGTGATCAATTTCACTTGTGACAGTAATATTCCCGCCGTGTAGTTCTACGATTTCTTTTACGATGGAGAGCCCTAAACCAGTGCCTCCTGTAGCTCTAGAGCGCGCTTTATCAACACGGTAAAAGCGGTCGAAAATGTGAGGGAGGTCTTCAGGGGGAATACCTTCTCCCTTGTCCTTAATTTTGATGGAAATATGTTTATGTTCTTCTGTAACAGAAATATTAATATGAGAATGTTCTTTTGAATGTCTATACGCGTTATTTAAAATGTTAGCCATAACTTGTTCAAAGCGTTGCTCATCTAGCTTTACTAAGAGTGAGGAAGGACATGTGAAAACAACTTTAATTTGTTTTTCTCCGTACATCACATTTATTTTTTCAGTGATGCGAGTAAGGAAGGTGTGTAAATGCACTTCCTGTACTTGAATGAAAAAGTTATGCTTTTCCATTTGAGCGAGTGAAAATAAATCTTGAACTAAGTTTGTAATATAATCAGACTCGTCTTTTATAATGGATAAGTATCGTAAACGTTGCTCTGGGGGTGTGTTTTCTTTTAATGCAATGTCAGCATAACCTCTTACGTACGTTAATGGTGTTCGTAATTCGTGAGCAACACTTGCTAGAAATTCACTTCGCTCTGTTTTCATGTAATGTAAATCATTTGCGAGAGTTTGGATAGATTGTGCTAGTTCACCAATTTCGTCATTTCGAGTAGTTGTTAATGAAACGGATAAATCGCCCTTACTCATTTTTTCAGTCGCTTGTTTCATGTGTAACAATGGTTTTGTTAACAAACGTGATAATAGAAAAATGGTGATGGCTGTTAATAGGAAAGTAATGACTCCAGCGATAATGAATTGCCGTGTGAGCCCGTTAACCATTTCTTCGATTGATTCCGTTCCGAGAAACATATATACATAGCCTTCCGTTTTTCCTGCCACTACAATTGGGCTAACTGTACATATATAATTAGATGTTTTCCAATGATTCTCTATAATTGCTCCATCATGATCTGTTCGTGTTTGCATTCCTTCAATATGTTTTTTTATAGTAGTATTTATTTCATTGGATTTAGCTAGTATTTCCTTATTTGCATTTGTAATAATAACAGTTGTTTCAGCTTCGGATTCCATTAAAGCAACATGGGAGATTGTTTGCCTGTCAAAATATTTTTCAAGGACATCTCGGTGACTATTTCCACGCTTTAATAAAGCAGTCATTTCTTCATTCACTCTATTGTTTACAAGGCTATAATAGAGCAAGACAAATAGAACACTTTCGATTAAAAGTGTAACAATTAGAAAATAAAATCCGAGTTGAATAGAAATTCGCTTCATCGTTTTGCTCCTTAGTTTTCAATATCAATCCATCGATATCCTACTCCGTAAACAGTTTTTAAATGGTGATCAATGGGGAAATTTACTTTTCGTAATTTATCACGTAAATTACGAATATGTGAATCGACTGTTCTATCTTCTGTATTTGTATTTAATCCCCAAATTCGTTCAATGAGCTGATCACGGCTTAATACGTAGTTCACATGACGTAAAAATAATCCGAGTAAAGAGAATTCGATTGGGGTGAGAAGAAGTTCTTCATTATGGACAGAAATGAAATGCTTGGCCTCATCCCATAAAATGCCGTGATATTGGATTTGTGCATGTTGATTGGTTCGGCGTAAAACAGCTTCAATTCTTGCGAAGAGCTCCTCTTCGTGGAATGGTTTCGTCACGTAATCATCTGCTCCAAGTTTTAACCCTTGAACGACATCTACCGTCTGATCACGAGCAGTTACCATAATGATAGGAACGTTACTAAATGATCGAATTCTTTTGCAAGTTTCCCACCCGTCCATCTTTGGCATCATAATATCGAGTAAAACAAATTTGAAGTTTCGATTTTCTATATGTGAAATAGCTTCTTCTCCGGATGCTGCACATACGCAGTTATATCCGATTGGAGTAAGATAAAGCGTTAATAATTCAAGCATTCTCGGTTCATCATCTACGAGTAGTATATCGATCATAGAGTACCTCCGCATTTGTAGTTATTACTTAAATTGTAAGGCAAAATCATGAAGAAATGGTGCAGATTATAATGCATCTGCATAATTTCTTCAGAATTGCTTGTTATTGTAAAGTTGAAATTCCATTTTAGGTAATAATATTGGCTCGAAAACGAATAATACGGAGGCGATATAGTGAAAAAGATGACCCGAATTTTGGGGATAACAATAATTGCAGCAGTCGGTCTTGCGGCATGCGGACAAACGAGTACAGATCATAAAAATCATGAATCTACAGAAGAGAAGAAAACAGAGCAAAAGGAAATGAAAATGAATCAAGGTGCATCGAATGATTTATTAACGACAAGTTTAAAAAATGTAACGAGATTAAATACAAATGATCCTCTGCAAATGGCAGTATTAACTTCGCAAACGATATGGCCAGCAACGCATAAAGAGAATCAGCCAGGCGCTATTATTTTAGTGCCAGTGAACGAGTGGCAATTAGGTATTGCAAGTGCGGATCTTATTCATCACCCGAATAACGGGCCAATTTTATTTATAGAAAAAGAAAATGTACCCGAAATGACGTTAAAAGAAATAAAACGATTAAATCCGCTCGGAACGAAAGATGGAACGCAAATTATGGTGATGGGGGATATAGGGGCATCTAGCCTAGAGCAATTAAAAGAATATAAAGTAAAGCAAATAAAAGAAACGGACCCAGCTAAATTTGCTAAAGATGTTGATAAAGAATATGCCGATATAACAGGAAATTATCCAAATAGCGTTATTATCGGTTCGTCTGAAGAAGAAGGACGTTTATATACAACACCAGCTGTAAATTGGATTTCTCATATGCCAGAACCTCTTCTATATACTGAAAAAAATAAAGTGCCAGAAGCGACAATAGAGGCATTAAAGACGAGAAAAGATAAAGCGAATATATATGTGTTAGGACCAGAAAAAATCGTTTCGAAAGAAGTAGAAAAAGAGTTAAGTAAATACGGGAAAGTAACGCGTATTAGTGGGGAGACTCCAACAGAAAATTCGGTTGCATTTGCGAAATTTAAAGATGAAAAAACGAAATTTGGCTGGGGATTCACAAAACCAGGTCACGGTTTGTCATTTGTTTCAAGCAAAACACCAGACTTAGCAATTGCGGGAGCACCGTTTTCACATATGGGTAAACATGCCCCTGTTGTTTTGCTTGAGGAAGGAAAAGCAAAACAACCAGTTTATGACTTCCTTGCTACTATTCAGCCGAAGTTTAAGGATGACCCAACACTTGGACCGTATAACCATGGTTTCCTATTAGGAAGTACTAGTGATATCTCATTTGAAACACAAGGGATATTAGATGAGAGGTTAGAGATTGTTCAGGAAAGTGGTCAAGGTCACGGTGGACATTAATGAAATGAGAAAAGACGCTGCTAAGGTAGCGTCTTTTCTTTAGGAAACTTTTACATAGCACAACATCCTTTGCTCGTTATATAATAGCCTTCGTGCAGTCGGCCTTGATTTTCTTATGGAGAAAATCAAATGATAAAAGAGTAGAGGGTGGTAGCTTGTTTCAAAAGATAAAAAATGAATGGTTTTCTAATGTGAAAGGGGACGTACTATCAGGAATTGTCGTTGCTTTAGCATTAATTCCTGAAGCGATAGCTTTTTCTGTTATTGCAGGTGTAGATCCGACCGTTGGGTTATACGCCGCTTTTTGTATTGCGGTTACAATTTCGTTTGTCGGCGGAAGACCAGGGATGATCTCGGCGGCAACGGGTGCGATGGCATTATTAATGGTCACTCTTGTGAAGGATCACGGTTTGCAATATTTATTTGCTGTGACAATAGTAACAGGTATTGTTCAAATTATTTTTGGAGTGTTCAAGCTGAGCTCATTTATGAAGTTTGTTCCTAAATCCGTTATGAGTGGTTTTTTAAATTCACTTGGAATTTTAGTTTTTACAGCGCAATTGCCGCATTTTAAAAATGCAACTTGGGAAATGTATGCACTTGTCGCATTAGGACTTGCGATTATATATTTATTTCCACGTATTACGACGGCTGTTCCGTCTACACTTATTTCAATTATTATTGTGACAAGCATTGCACTTATGAGCGGATTACAGTTAAAAACAGTAGGGGATATGGGAAGCTTACCGAAAGAATTACCGTTCTTTAGTATTCCTGATGTTCCATTTACACTTGAGACATTAGCAATTATTTTACCGTATTCAGTTATGCTAGCGGTTATAGGTTTACTAGAGTCATTATTAACGGCGTCGGTTTTAGACGATATGACACATACGGAAAGTAATAAGCATAAAGAGGCACGTGGACAAGGGATTGCGAACGTTGTTGCTGGTTTCTTCGGAGGAATGGCAGGATGTGCAATGATTGGACAATCTGTTATTAACATTAAATCAGGTGGTCGCGGGAGATTATCGACGTTTGTAGCCGGTGGTTTTTTAATCGTATTGCTATTTGTTTTAGGTGATTACGTTGTTCATATTCCGATGGCAGCTTTAGTTGCAGTTATGATTATGGTTTCGATTGGGACGTTTGATTGGAACTCTGTAGCGACGATTCATAAAGTACCAAAAGGAAACGCATTTGTTATGATCGTAACAGTTGTGATTGTCCTAATTACACATAATTTAGGATTAGGTGTAATTATCGGAACGATAATTAGTGCAGTTTTATTTGCATTCAATATGGCAAAGATTCACGTGAAACATTTGTATATTGAAAATAAGAAAATATACGAAATTCACGGCCAACTATTCTTCGCATCTACGGCAGAGTATATAAATGCTTTTTCATACAATGAAGATGTGAAAGAAATTGAGATGAACTTTACTAACGCACACGTATGGGATGATTCAGCAGTAGCGGCAATTGATAAAGTTATCATGAAATATGAACAGAACGGTGTGAAAGTAAGGATCACAGGGTTAAATGAACGTAGCTCGAAGCTCGTTGCGAATTTAGCTACTTATAATAAGAGAATTGCTAGTTAGAAGCCTCCTTTTTAGGGGGCTTTATTATATAATACGGGTAGGATAACGAAAAGGGGATTCAGCATATGTACAAACAAATTTTATTAGCATGCGATGGTTCTGAACATGCACTTCGAGCAGCCGAGCATGCAACATATATTGCGAAATTTAACGAAGAAACACATGTTGAAGTTGTGTACGTAGTGGATAATAGAACGGCAAAGTCAGATATTATACAAGGACAAACGGATTTAGAAACAATATCAGCTAGTCGAAAAGATAAATTAAAAGAGATTGAGGGTTTATTAAAGAAAGAGAACATTTCCTACAAAATTACGATTCTACATGGCGATCCAGGAGATACGATTGTTCAATATGTAAATACAGGAGATATAGATCTTATTATTGCTGGGAGTAGAGGGCTAAATACACTGCAAGAGATGGTGCTTGGTAGTGTAAGTCATAAAATAGCAAAGCGTGTGAAATGCCCGGTTATGATTATAAAGTGAAGCTTTAATCAGTGGGGGTTTTGTTCATCCACCACCTAACTTCTTTGCTTTCACTGAATTTTGAGGTGGGGGTCTTACTGCCCGGCGAATAGCAGGATAAAATAAGTTGAGTGAGATATTATGTAGTGTAAGCAAGACCTTGATATAATTTGAGGTCTTTTTTTGCGTATAAAGAGGGAGAGTGCGGACATACTAGATATATAAGTTTAAAGGGAAATCGTTAACTTACAAATTTGTAAGTTTGTTGTCAGAAAAATCGATGTTATGAAATTTTTCCCATTGGTAAAATAAGAGTATCAAAGGGGAGATAGGGAGGATGGAAGGTATGAAATCATTGCAAAATTTATCATATAGTCAAGGGGTAAGCTTAATTTGTTTAGGCGGATTTGCTGCATCTGTTACGTTAGCTATTTTAATAAAGATGGTTCATCAAATCTTTTAATTTTAGAGTAGGGAAGGAATTGGTTGTTATTAATAGCAAGAGAAGTATTATAAATAAAAAATAGCTCCTAGCATGTATCTTAGTGCTAGGAGCTATTTTCTTATTTCTCTGTTTCTGCTTTATCGCTTGTTACGCTAACTTTACCCCACTTGTATTGATCTTCTGGTGTATATTTATAATCTTTTACGCGATTATTTACACCTTTTAAGTCAAATTTATAATGAAGTGGAATTAATGGTACTTCGTCATGAACTAATTTTTGCCATTTATCGTAGACATCTTTACGGTACTTTTCATCAGCAGCTTCTGGAGAAATACCTTGTTTTAATAATTCTGTGTTTTTGTCAGTAGCCCAACGTGGGTAATTGAACGCTGCATCTTTAGCCCAAATACCAGAAGGATCTGGGTCAGATCCAGTTCCCCAAGCTGCCGCGAAAAGATCAACTTTTGGATCATCTTTTTTAATCATATCGTAGAATGAGTTAAATTCATGTAAGCGACCATCAAGAAGCTCTACTTTTAGGCCGATGTCTTTCCAAGATTGAATAAAGAATTTTGCAAGTGGTTCACTTACATCGCTACCACTCATTGATAAGAAATTAGCTTTAAATTCTTTACCATTCGGATCTTCACGGAATCCATCTCCGTTCGTATCTTTATAGCCAGCTTCATCTAATAATTTTTTAGCTTTCTCTATATCTTTATCATAGGCACCAGCTTTATTGTTATGATATTTTGGTAGAGATGGTGGGATTGGTGAGTTAGCCGGATAACGTAGGCCGTGATATAATTTTTCACCAATTTCTTTTCGATCGATAGCATACGCCATTGCTTGACGTACACGAACATCTTTAAATTTCTCCTTATCCATTACTACTTCTTCTTTTTCTTTATCCATATGGCCTAATTTAAAACCGATATAGCTATAGTATAAATCAGTTTTACCGACTAATTGTGCATTTTTTAATGTACTTACATTTGGATACTGATCTGCACTTACTTCAGCAATGTCAATATCACCATTTTTTAAGGACGCGTTAACAACGGAAGGGTTAACAACTTTTAAAACCATACTTTTTAGTTTTGGTTTTCCGCCATAATAATCATCAAAACGTTCAAATTCAACAGCTTCACCTGGCGTAATTTTCTTCACTTTAAAAGGTCCGAAACCAATTGGGTTTTTACGGATTTTATCAGATTCTGCTAATTTATCGATTGGTACATCTCCTAAGTATTTCTTATGAAGAGGGTATGTCCAAAGCCCAGTTTTCACTGAAGGATTCGGTTCTTTAAACGTAATCGAAATTGTTTTTGGATCCGTTACCTTTATACCTGAAATTTTTTCGGCTTTTCCATTATGGTAATCTTCCATACCTTCAATCATTTGCATTTGAGTGTCATAGCGAGAACCGGCATATTGTTTGTTACCAATCACTAGATAAGAGTATTCTAAATCCTCAGCAGTAACAGGGTTTCCATCATGCCATTTTACATTATCTTTAATTTTAAGGGTAATTGTCTTTTTATCTTTAGAAATTTCATATGTAGCAGCACCATCATTCGTGTATTCCCAGTTTTCGTCATTTGATAATAAAGATTCATCGAAAATTGTAATGACCTGGTTATCAGGATCTCCTTCATATACAGCGAAGTTCAAAAGTCCTTCAAATGGTGTGTTAGAAACAAGACCATATGTTAATGAACCATCTTTAATTTCCTTTTTATCATTTTTAACAGATGCACTAAATTTATTTGTATCTACTTTTTTTGTGCTGCTCGTTTTTTCACTACCACCACTGCCCCCACATGCTGAAAGTAGTAATGTTGAAACCGCAAGTGTACTTAATACTTTGAAAAATTTTGGCTTATTTGTCATTTCTTCCACCCCTTATCCTTTTCTTTGTCTTGCGTCGGCCGAACGACGTAGCGCTTGACCAATAAAATTTATACACAGCATCAATGCTAAAATCATGATTGATGCGGGTAACCAAATCCACCATTTCTCTTGTAATACATCTGGATTTCTAGCATAACTAACAAGTGTACCAAGGCTTGGTGTACTTTCTGGTAGACCAAATCCTAAGAAAGTTAGACCAGATTCAATACCGATGTTTCCAGCAAGATTTAATGTAACACTAACAATGATAATTGAGCTTAAGTTAGGTAGTACTTGGAAAAGAATGATTTTCCAGTTTGGTGTTCCTAAAGTTTTAGATGCAGAGACATAATCTAGTTCTTTTTCAGTTAATACTTTTGAGCGAATTAATCTGGCCTTTCCTGTCCATAAGAACACGCTCATAATTAAAATGAAAGTAAAGATATTGAATGTAGGAACAAGTGTAATAAATACAATTACAAGCATTAAAAATGGTAAAACCATAACAAAGTCGATAATGCGCATAATGATATTATCAATAGCTCCTCCAAAATACCCGGCAATTAATCCAATTGAAAGACCAATTAAACAAGAAAGAATAGTAATTGCTAATCCAATTGTAAAGGAGTTACGTGTACCAATAATAAGTTGGCCGAAAATGTCGCGTCCTCCGTAATCTGTTCCTAACCAATGTTCAGCAGAGGGAGGAGCATAAATAGCGAATAAATCAACTCGTACAATATCTTCTTGTTTCATAATAAAAGATGTTGCGTAGACTGCTACTAATAAGATTGCTAGGAAAATAAGTGAAAACATTGCTAATTTATCTTTACGAAGTTCTCGCCACATAATAGAGAAACCAGAAGGGCTTTTTTCGTAATGAATAACTTCAGTTTGTTTTTCAGGGTTTGCTAACATAACGTCATCTCCTTTCTTTAATCAATACGAATACGTGGATCGACGATGCTTAGAATAATATCTGAAAGGAGAGTTCCAAGTAACGTTGCAAATCCAGTAAACATAACGAGTGTAGTTATTACACTAAAATCACGTTGAGAGATAGATTGTATAAATAGTTGTCCAATTCCTGGATAGCTAAAAATACTTTCTAAAAAGATGGCACCGCCAACTAATCCTGTAATTTCATAGCCTAAGAAGGCTGCAATTGGTAAGAATGAATTTCGTAAAATATGTCTAGAATAGATTTTTGATTCTGGAACACCTTTTGCTCTTACTGTACGAACAAAATCTTTATGTTTCGTATCAATAATTTCGCTTCGTAAATATTGAACAGTACCAACTGTTGCGATTAATGCCCCGGATAAAGCTGGTAGTAGCATGTGATTCAATTTGCTTAAATAGTAAGCAAATGTACCTGTTGCAACTTGAGGATCTACGCTACCGCCGGTTGGGAATATTGCAAACTTAAATCCGAATAGGAAGAGCATAACTAGTGCAAATATAAATAGTGGTGTAGCAAAACCTAGATAGTTGTAAAGGGTAATGAGTCGATCAGCCCAGGTATCATTCCAACGCCCACTTATAACTCCGAGTGGTATGGCAATTAAATAAGTAAGAATAAGAATGACAAGTGCTAAAGATACTGTGTTTCCAAGTCGTTCTCCAATTAAATCGGTTACTTTCATTTTATGTGCATAGGAAATACCAAAGTCACCTTGGGCTGCATTTTTAATCCAGCGAACATATTGTGTTGTAACTGGGTCATTTAATCCAAGCTTTTCTCGCTGTTCTTCAATCACTTTTGGATCCGCTTTTGGATTCATTGCTTTGCCAGTTAAGGCATCGCCTGGCATTGCCTTAGCTAGTAGAAAGACAAGTACACTTAACACGAATAATTGCGGGATCATCACTAAAAATCTCCGTAATATAAACTTCCACATGTTTTATCACTCCCTTATGGTAATGCCACCCGGTGCGTTGGCGAGATTGCTTTTAAGTCATAAGCCCGACCGTTTTCATTGAAATAATTTTCGTATGATTTCTCGTATTCAGAGCTTACTTGTTGACGGATCTTACGCTGTCTCTCTCTGTTTTCAGGACGAATATCAGGAATTGCAGATATTAGGCGCTTCGTATAAATATGTTGCGGATTACTATAAATTTCTGCACTAGTTGCTTCTTCGACAATGCGTCCGCGATACATAACACCGATACGATCACACATATGACGAATTACACCTAAATCATGACTAATGAATAAGTATGTTAGTCCGAGCTCAGCTTGTAAATCTTGCAAGAAGTTTAATACTTGTGCTTGTACAGAGACGTCGAGCGCAGATACTGGCTCATCAGCAATAATAAGCTTCGGTTTTAATGTAAGAGCGCGTGCAATACCAATTCGCTGCCTTTGCCCACCGGAAAATTCATGTGGGTATTTATAAATTGACTCTGGATTTAGACCAACTTTATCAAGATATTCTTGAACTGCTCTACGTTCTTCATCAGGTGAGAGCTTCTCAAAATTTCGAAGAGGCTCAGCAATAATGTCGAGAACACGTTTCTTCGGATTTAATGATGAATACGGATCTTGGAAAATCATTTGAATATCTTTTCGTTGTTCACGTAGCTCCGAGCGACTTAATTTTGTTAAATCTCTATTATTAAAATGAATGCTACCCTCTGTTGCTTTCGTTAAATGCATAATTGCTTTACCCGTTGTTGATTTGCCGCTTCCGGATTCACCAACGATCCCATATGTTTCACCCGGTTGTAATTCAAAACTTACACCATCGACAGCACGCACGTAATCTAATGTGCGGCCGAAGAAGCCACCTTTAATTGGAAAATGTACTTTTAAATCTTCTACTTTAAGCAGTGCCATGAGTTACGTCATCTCCTTTCTTATGTTGGAAGTTGAAGTGCTTATAGCAAGTACAACGTACCCAATGGTCTGGTTTTACTTCATGTAAAACAGGATTTTCCTCATGTTGATCTGGTCTAACCCAAGGGATTCGGGCTTGGAATCGACATCCAGTGCGAGGAAGCTTCGCTAACGAAGGAACCACGCCTTGAATTACATGCAATTTTTCTTTTTCCGCATACGCAGATGGAATTGAGTTTAATAGAGAACGAGTATATGGGTGAAGCGGGTTATTAAAAATCTCTTCTACTGTTCCTGTTTCTACAACTTGTCCTGCATACATAACGACAATACGATCAGCTGTTTCGGCAACAACGCTTAAATCATGTGTAATTAAAATGATGCCCATTTTCGTTTGTTCTTGAATAGATTTTAGTAAGTCTAAAATTTGTGCTTGGATGGTTACGTCAAGAGCCGTTGTTGGCTCATCCGCAATAATGAGTGCTGGGTTACAAGCAATCGCAATCGCGATAACAATTCTTTGTCTCATTCCGCCAGATAATTCGTGAGGGTATTGTTTATATGTAAGTTCTGGTTTTGGAATACCAACTTGATGGAGTAGTTCTAAGGTGCGTTCTTTCTTTTCTGCTTTCGAAAGGTTTGTGTGGTAGTCTAAGTTTTCTTCGATTTGTTTTCCAACTGTCATAAGAGGATCGAGTGCTGTAAGAGGTTCCTGGAAAATCATACCGATGTTTGATCCGCGTACTTTATTCATCTCTGCGGTCGACATAGTAAGTAAATCCTTATCTCTATAGTTAAGTTTCCCTTGTAATTTTGTATTTGCTTCATTATGCAGTCGCATAATGGAAAGGGCAAGTGCACTTTTTCCGCAACCGGATTCACCAACTATCGCGACAATTTCATTTTCATGGACAGTTAACGAAACGTTATCAACTGCTGCATGATATTGATCTTGTATGCGAAAGGAAGTCTGTAAGTTTTCAATGCGAAGAAGTGGATTCTTCATGGTTATCCCTCCATCTTTTCTGAAAAGACTAAATATTTAGTATGTTGTTGCTATTTTAATATAAAGTGACAATGTTTGACAAGAGTAAATATTCAAAAATCTTTTTATATAGAGATGAGATGCAGTAATATAAGGATAAAAACCCTTTTAAAACGCTCACAATTATGGGTTGGATTGATAAATTATTTGTAATAAAAAAGTACTATATGTAGAAAAAAGAGAGGTGTTCTGGAAAGAACTGTCTCTCTTTTTTTTGTAAGTATAATATTAGTGTTTAAGCTTGTTTTTGTTTTGTAGATCCTGTATTTAAAGTAAGAGCAAGGAAGAACATTGCAAGCACACAAGAAGCAAGGAGCAAAATGAATCCGCCGTCCCATCCGAATCCATCTACAATAAAGCCCATAGCTGCGCTAGCAAAAGTAGCTCCCCCTAGGTAACCGAAGAACCCAGTTAACCCAGCGGCAGTTCCAGCAGCTTTCTTTGGTGCTAAGTCAAGAGCGTGTAGGCCAATTAACATAACAGGTCCGTAAATTAAAAATCCAATTGCGACAAGTGCGATGCTATCAACCATTGGATTACCAGGAGGGTTTAGCCAGTAAACAAGAACTGCGATAAATACACCGACCATAAATAAAATACCAGCAGGTGCACGGCGTCCTTTAAATAGTTTATCACTCATCCATCCGCAAAGAAGCGTACCTGGAATACCAGCCCATTCATATAGAGCATAAGCTGTACGTGAGCTACTATGAGTAAAGCTTTTTTCTTCAACTAAATAAGTAGGAGCCCAGTCTACAACGCCGTAACGAACGAAATAAACAAAAACGTTAGCGATAGCGATGTACCATAAAAACTTATTGTTTAATACGTATTTAAATAAAATTTCCTTTACCGAAAGTTCGCGTTCACGGTCCGCTACTTTTTCATCTGATGGATATTCCCCAGTATGTTCTTCAATAGAAGGTAATCCGCAAGATTGAGGTGTATCTCTCATCGTAATTAATACATAAATCCCCACTAAAATTGAAAGAATACCTGGGAAGTAAAATATACTTTTCCAGTCATTTGCAAAGAAATATAAGCCTAATGTAACGAGAGAAGGCATAAGCGCGCCGCCGACATTATGAGCGACGTTCCAAATAGACATTTTTGTACCACGTTCACTAACGGAGAACCAGTGAACCATCGTACGACCACAAGGAGGCCATCCCATACCTTGTACCCATCCATTTAGAAACTGAAGTACAAACATAAGTATAATGCTCGTTGTAATGAAAGAAAATGAGCCGAAAATAATATTAATGATACCGGATAAAAATAGCCCAGCTGCTAAAAAGTAGCGAGGATTACAACGATCGGATACGATACCCATAAGAAATTTACTTAATCCGTAAGCGATAGATACTGCTGAAAGGATAACCCCAAGTTCCCCTTTACTAAAGCCTTGTTCGATTAAGTATGGCATTGCGAGTGAAAAGTTTTTTCGAACAAAGTAGTAACCCGCATAACCGATGAAGATGCCTAAGAATACTTGCAAACGCAATTTGCGGTATTCGCTATCAGTGCGATCAGCTGGTAAGCGTTCTGCGTGGGGCGCAGGTTTAAATAATTGTGTGAAAAACATAAAATGAAAATCCTCCCCTAATTAATTGGAAGCGTTTTAAGACAGAGAGAATACAAAAAGGCTATGAAATATAAAAAAGTTCCCTTTTTTATGATTCATAGCCATATACTCCGATTCTCCGTGACTGTCAATATTAACTTCGACGAAAATTATACAACTTTGTGACAAAAATGTAAACGTTTTTATAAAGAAAGTTGTTGACGTATTTTGTTTGTGGGATTAATATTTAAATACGTTAAATATTTTATTGCTTAAATAAGAGGTGGATAACATGCCAAATGATATGACTCATATTGATAAGATTCAAGCTCTTACATTCGCTATAGGAAAGAAAATGCAAACAGAGCTATTAGAACAAATGCAAGCATCAGGACTTACACCACCGCAGTTTTATATTTTAAAGATTTTAGATCATTACGGAGCTTCAAGAGCGACACAATTGGCGGAGAAAATGTACGTGAAACCGAGTGCGATTACAGTAATGACTGATCGTTTAATTGATCATGGGTTAGTAGAGCGCTATCACGACGATAATGATCGCCGCGTTGTTGTCATTGAGCTAACGAAGAAGGGGAAAGCTACAGTAGAAGAAGCGATGGCGGCTCGTAATGAGCATATTGCAAAGTACTTCTCACACTTAGAATTACAAGAGAGGGAAGATTTGTTACGCCTCTTTGAAAAGCTAGAAACAATTATTTGCGGGAAACCAGAGAAAAAAGAGAAAAAAGAGAAAAACTAAGAGGAATTGAGGAGATTACATGGAGCAACAAGAAAATCAGAATAGAAAGTTGTTGTTAATCGGTTTAGTAATCGCAATGCTATTTGCTGCATTGGACGGAACAATCGTTGGTACAGCAATGCCGCGTATCGTCGGTGAACTAGGTGGATTAAGTTTAATGACATGGTTAACAACAGCTTACATGTTAACATCAACAACGGTTGTACCGATTGCAGGTAAATTAGCGGATTTACTTGGGCGTCGTAACGTATATATAGCAGGATTAATTATCTTTATGGTTGGTTCAGCGTTATGTGGTATGGCAAACGGTATGACAGAATTAATTATTTTCCGTGGTATTCAAGGTCTTGGTGGCGGTATTATGATGCCAATGGCTATGATTATTATCGGAGATATGTTCACGGGAAAAGAACGTGCTAAATGGCAAGGTATTTTTGGAGCTCTATACGGTCTTGCCTCTGTAATTGGACCACAAGTTGGTGGTTGGATTGTAGACGCAGTGAACTGGAGATGGGTATTCTATATTAACTTACCAGTTGGTATTTTAGCGACAATCTTCATTGCAATGGGATTAAAAGCACATAAACAAACAGGACCAATTAAAATTGATATCGCTGGAATCTTCACGATGATTCTCGGTGTTGTAAGTTTATTACTTGCGTTAACGTTTGGCGGGAAAGATTATGCATGGGATTCTTGGCAAATTATCGGGTTATTTGCACTAGCTGCCATTGGTATTGTTAGCTTTGTTATCGTTGAAACGAAGGCTGAGGAACCAATTTTACCGATGCACTTCTTTAAAAACCGTACATTTACACTACTGAATGCGATCGGTTTCTTTATGAGTATCGGAATGTTTGGAGCAATTATGTTCGTACCGTTCTTTATGCAAGGAATTGTAGGCGTAAGTGCTGCTGAATCAGGAACGATTATGACACCGATGATGATTACAATGATCGTTATGAGTATTATCGGTGGTCAGCTTGTATTAAAAATTGGTGTGAAACCACAAATTATTACAGGGATGCTTATTATGGCTAGTGGTTTCTGGTTATTAACAACGATGGATATGCATACAACTAAGCTTACCGCTACTTCTTATATGATGGTTATCGGTTTAGGAATGGGTCTTGTTATGCCGATATTAACATTAGCATTACAAGAAAGCTTCCCGAAAAAAGATCTTGGCGTTGTAACATCATCAAGTCAATTCTTCCGTCAAATCGGTGGAACATTCGGTATTACAATTTTAGGATCAATTATGAATAACACTTCAGGTACAACGTTAACAAATAAATTAGTACCTGTATTAGACACATTCCCAAAAGAAGCGGGACAAATGGTAACAAAATTTAAAGATATGATTCATACAGATCCACAAAGTTTATATTCTATGCTATTTAGTCCAGAGGCATTAAAACAAATGCCAGAAGCATTTTCTAATAGCATCGTACCAATTTTGAAAAGCTCTTTAGTGGACTCACTTCATACTGTATTCTTAACAGGATTGGTATTTATCGTAGTAGGTGCTATCTTTACGATTTTCTTACAGAAAATTAAACTGTCTGATCGTAAAAAAGATGCTGAAGAGCCTGCTGTAGAAGAAAAGGAAAAAACTGTATCATATTCGTAATAAAAAAGCATCGCCTTATGGCGATGCTTTTTTTGAGTATAACCTTAAAAGCTTTTTAGTTAGAAATGATTGACGTATTTTTATAAATGCGTTATATTATTTTCTGTAAACGGTTACATGAAATGAGGAGAAAAGAGAATGAGTACGATTAAAGACGTTGCAAAATTAGCAGGGGTATCTGTTGCGACCGTTTCCAGAGTGTTAAATAAAAATGGATATGTCCATGAGGATACATTAAAGAAAGTAGAGCGAGCAATTGAAATGCTAGATTATAAGCCTAGTACAGTAGCGCGTTCTTTATATAATAAAAAGTCTCGTTTAATTGGCTTAGTTGTTCCAAATATCGTGAATCCATTCTTTCCGGAAGTTGCACGTGCTGTAGAAGATGTAGCACATAAGCAAGGATACACAGTTGTACTTTGTAACTCTGATGAAAATTTAGAAAAAGAGAAGCAATACATTGATGTGCTTAGACAAAATAATGTGGACGGATTTATTGTAGCAACGAATCCACAAAATAGTGTTAATTACATGAATTTGTCTATTCCAGTTGTTGCGATTGACCGTATGTTTAATGAGCGCATTCCTACTGTATATGCAGATAACTATGCAGGGAGCCAGGCGGCGACAAAGTTATTAATAGACAAAGGGTGTAAACATATTGCACATATTCGTGGACCGCGTGATGTGAGCACAGCTAATGAACGTTTTGAAGGTTTTGTAGACGTTATTACGCAAAATAATCTTTCTTATATGATTGCAGAGAGTACATTCGATCCAGCTAATAGTGAACAGGTAGCGGTGGAATTATTAGAAGAATATCCGCATATTGATGGAATTGTTGCTGGGAATGATTTAATTGCAATTGGTATTGTAAAGGCTGCACTTCAAAAGGGAATTTCTATTCCAAACGATTTACAAATTATTGGGTTCGATGGAATTTCTTTAACTGAAATGATGTATCCATCTATTACGACTGTTGCACAGCCAATTTATGAAATGGGGAAAATTGCAACAGAATTGTTGTTAGAGCAGATGGAAGGAAATCCATTAGAAGAGAAACACTATCGTTTACCGATTGAAATTATAGAACGAAATACAACGAAGTAAGGAGATGAGACAGATGCCAAATATTGCAGTAGTAGGTAGCATTTCAATGGACTTAGTGGCTGTTTCAAAAATACGGCCGAAAGCAGGAGAAACAGTAATTGGTGAAGCGTTTCATACGATACCAGGAGGAAAAGGGGCCAACCAAGCAGTTGCTGCAGCTAGATTAGGAGCAAATGTAGCGATGGTTGGTGCAGTAGGAAATGATGATTACGGAACAGTAGTTAGAAAAAATTTGGAGAACGAACGCATTTTTATCGACTATGTGGTACCGGTTACAGATAGGACGACAGGAATCGCTCATATCGTTTTAGCAGAAGAGGATAACAGTATTGTTGTCGTACAAGGAGCAAATGCTCTTGTAAATGAGTCGATTGTAGATCGTTCAAAAGACCTTCTTGTAAAAGCAGATATGGTTGTTCTTCAACTAGAGATTCCGCTTGAAACAGTAAAATACGTTCTGGCTATTTGTGAGGAGCATAACATTCCAGTTATGTTGAATCCGGCTCCAGCACAAATCTTATCAGAAGATATTTTAGAAAAAGCGACTTATATTACGCCGAATGAACATGAATGTCGCATCGTATTAAATGATTTCACATCACCAATTGAAGAGTTACTTGCGAAATATCCAAATAAGCTATTGATGACGGAAGGGTCTAACGGTGTTCGTTTCCATAACGGAACGGAAGTTGTTCAAGTTCCAAGTATTGCTGTAGACGTAGTGGATACGACTGGAGCTGGTGATACATTTAACGGCGCGCTAGCAGTTGCACTTTCTGAAGGAGAAATACTTCAAAAAGCAATTCGTTTTGCGAACATTGCTGGTGGTCTTTCTGTAACGAAACTTGGGGCACAGGGCGGTATGCCAACAAGAGATAGAGTACGTGAAGTGCAGGTGATTGTCGGATGAAGAAACACGGTGTATTAAATAGTGAAATTGCGGCGGTCCTTGCTTCACTTGGACATACAGATACGATTGTAATTGCTGATTGCGGGTTACCTATTCCTGATGGAGTAAAACGAATTGATTTAGCAGTTGAAATCGGAAAACCTAGTTTTTTAGACGTATTACAAGTAGTTGCTGATGATATGGCAATTGAAAAAGTGATGTTAGCAGAAGAAGTTATTATAAATAATGCAGAGGTAAATAAAGAAGTTGAGATGCGATTAATAGAGCCAGCATTTGAATATGTGTCTCATAAGGAATTTAAAGAGCATACAAAGAGAGCGAAGGCGATTATTCGTACAGGAGAAGCAACGCCTTATGCGAATGTTATTTTACATGCAGGCGTGATTTTTTAATAAAGGGATGTGATGAGAATGCATATTGAAATGAAGAACATTTCAAAAGCGTTCAGTGGTAATCCTGTTCTAAAAAACGCACAGTTTATGATTGAAACAGGAGAAGTTCATGCATTGATGGGGGAAAATGGAGCGGGGAAATCGACGCTCATGAAGATTTTAACAGGTGTATATAAAAAAGACAGTGGAACAGTCATGATTGATGGGAAAGAACGAACTTTTAAAAATGCGAAAGAAGCTGAAGAGTATGGTATTGCATTTATCCATCAAGAGTTGAACATATTACCGAATTTAACGGTAGCTGAAAATATGTTTCTTGGAAAAGAGTTAATGTATGGGAAAACGGGCATTTTACGTACGCGTCAAATGAATGCGATTGCCCAGCAACAATTAGCAGATCTTGGCCTACATGTGAGAGGTGCTATGCTAGCAGGTGAATTATCAGTTGGACAACAGCAAATTATTGAAATTGCTAAAGCATTAATGACAAAGGCGAGCGTTATTATTATGGATGAACCTACAGCAGCATTAACAGATCGCGAAATTGAAACGCTGTTTATTGTTATTAATAAATTACGTATAGAGGGCGTTTCATTCGTTTATATTTCACACCGGATGGAAGAAATTTTTTCAATATGTGATGCTATTACGATTTTGCGTGATGGAGAATATGTAGGGAAGAGATTAATTCCAGAAACATCATTTGATGAAGTAGTTAGCATGATGGTGGGGCGCAGTATTGGTGAACGTTATCCAGAACGAAATAGTCAAATTGGCGAAGTGATTTTTGAAATGCGAAACGGAACGAAAAAGGGGAAATTTGAAAATGTTTCGTTTCAAGTTAGAAAAGGTGAAATCCTTGGTGTTGCGGGCTTGATGGGAGCTGGTCGCACGGATATTATGAAAGCAATATTTGGATATGAACCGCTCGATTCAGGAAAAATTTTCATGAATGGACAAGAAGTGAAAATTGATAGTCCAATTGATGCGATTAGACAACGAATTGCCTTTATTACAGAGGATAGAAAATCTGAAGGGCTTGTGTTAGATTTTTCGATTCGTGAAAATTTAGCTTTACCAAATTTAGAAAGTCTTTCAAAGGGAAGCGTTGTTAATAAAGGTTTAGAACAGCAATTTACTGAGGATATGATGAAGCTTCTTAATGTGAAAGCAGCAAACGGAGAGCAAGCTGTAAAATCTCTTTCTGGTGGAAATCAGCAAAAGATTGTAATTGCAAAATGGTTAGGTATTCATCCGCAGTTACTCATTTTAGATGAACCAACGAGAGGTGTAGATGTTGGGGCTAAAAAAGAAATTTACTCTATTATGAATAAGCTTACCGAGCAAGGAGATGCCGTTATTATGGTATCGTCTGAGCTTCCAGAAGTTTTAGGAATGAGTGATCGGGTTCTCGTCATTCATGAAGGGAAAATCGGTGGTATTTTAGAGAAAGATCAGGCATCGCAAGAGTCTATTATGGCACTAGCTACAGGGGGAGAGTAAGATATGGCTAAGAAGGGGAATGTATTACAACAACTTGGTTCTTTAATTGGATTAGTATTAATTATCGCAGTAATTACAGCTTTAAATCCAGCATTTATTGAAATTCCAAATTTATTTAATATACTGCGCCAAGTATCGATTAATGCACTCATTGCATTTGGAATGACCTTCGTTATTTTAACAGGGGGTATTGACTTATCGGTAGGTTCTATTTTAGCATTATCAAGTGCACTTGTTGCCGGAATGATGGCAAGTGGCATGGATCCGTTCCTTGCAATGGCAGTTGGATTATTAGCAGGTCTTGCAATGGGGATTGTAAACGGTATCATTATTGCGAAGGGAAAAGTAGCTCCGTTTATTGCAACTTTAGCAACAATGACTATTTTTCGCGGGTTGACGCTTGTTTATATGGACGGACGTCCGATCACTGGTCTTGGTGATCATTTAATGTTCCAAATGTTTGGCCGTGGTTATTTCCTTGGTATTCCTGTGCCAGCCGTTACAATGATGATCGCTTTTGCAGTACTGTACTTTATTTTAAAGAAAACAACGTTTGGTCGCCGTACGTTTGCGATTGGTGGAAATGAAGAAGCGGCAGCTTTATCAGGTATTAATGTTACGAGAATTAAAGTAATGATTTACGGTCTTTCCGGAATTTTGGCAGCGCTTGCAGGTATTGTCTTAACATCAAGGTTAGATTCTGCACAGCCGACTGCTGGTACTTCTTACGAATTGGATGCAATTGCTGCAGTTGTGTTAGGAGGAACGAGTCTTTCAGGTGGAAGAGGATGGATTGTTGGTACATTCATCGGTGTGCTTATTATTGGTGTACTAAATAACGGTTTAAATTTATTAGGTGTATCTTCTTTCTTCCAACAAGTTGTAAAAGGACTTGTAATCTTACTAGCTGTACTAATTGATCGTCGAAAAGAAGCGTAATGGAGGGGCAATTCATGAAAAAATGGTTACTGATACTCGTTGCATGCATCATGGTAGTTACTGCTGGTTGTTCAATGGAACCACCAGAATGGGCAAAGGATTCTAGCGATAAAGGTCGAAATAAAACTATTAAAGTTGGATTTTCTGTTTCAACTTTAAATAATCCATTTTTCGTCACGTTGAAAAAAGGTGCAGAAAAGAAAGCAAAAGATAGCGGCATTGAATTAATTGCTGTTGATGCACAAAATGATGCAGCGAAGCAAACAAACGATGTTGAAGATTTAATTCAAAAAGGTGTCGATGTAATTGTTATTAATCCAACCGACTCAGATGCTGTTGCTTCAGCGGTAAGTGCAGCCAATGCAGCCAATGTTCCTGTTATTACAGTAGACCGAGTTGCAAATTCAGGTAAAGTTGTTTCTCACATAGCTTCCAACAATGTAGAAGGTGGTCAAATGGCTAGTGATTACATTCGGGAAGTAGTTGGTGAAGGAACAAATGTCGCTGAGTTAGAAGGAATACCTGGATCGTCTGCTGCTCGTGAGCGTGGGAAAGGATTCCATAACGTAGCTGATAAGTCTTTAAAAGTAGTAGCAAAACAAGCAGCTGATTTCGATCGTGCAAAAGGGTTATCTGTTATGGAAAATATTTTGCAAGCAAATAGCGATATTAAAGCGGTATTTGCTCATAATGATGAAATGGCATTAGGCGCAATTGAGGCATTAAAATCTGCTGGTAAAACGGATGTAGTCGTTGTTGGATTTGATGCAACGGATGATGCTGTAAAAGCGGTTAAAGATGGGCGTATGGCAGCAACAGTCGCTCAAAAACCGGAATTAATCGGAGAGAAGGCGATGGAAACAGCAAAAGAGATAACACAAGGTAAAAAAGTGGACAAATTTATTCCGATTGAATTAGAGCTTATTAAGAAAAAATAAATAAATATAAAATGAAAATTAGGAAGGAAGAATAACAAATGAAATTTTTTATTGATACAGCAAACATTAACGAAATTAAAGAGGCAAATGCATTAGGCGTAGTAGCTGGAGTAACGACAAACCCATCACTTGTAGCAAAAGAAGGCGTAGATTTCCATGAGCGTATTCGTGAAATTTGCAGCTTTATTGAAGGACCTGTAAGCGCAGAAGTAATTAGCTTAGAAGCTGACAAAATGATTGAAGAAGGAAAAGAGTTAGCAAAAATCGCTCCAAATGTTGTTGTAAAAGTTCCAATGACAACAGAAGGCTTAAAAGCAGTAAAAGCATTCTCAGATTTAGGAATTCGTACAAACGTTACATTAGTATTCTCAGCAGTGCAAGCATTACTTGCAGCTCGCGCTGGTGCGACATACGTTTCACCGTTCTTAGGTCGCCTAGATGATATCGGTCATAACGGTATGGACTTAATTCGCCAAATCGCAGAAATCTTTGCAATTCACGGCATTGAAACAGAAATCATTGCAGCATCTGTACGTCATAGTGTTCACGTAACAGAAGCAGCATTAAACGGTTCACATATTGCAACAATCCCAGCAAACGTAATCGCTTCATTAGTGAAGCATCCATTAACAGATCAAGGAATTGAGAAATTCTTAGCTGATTGGGAAAAAACACAAGAGAAATAATACGAAATGGAGAACCCATGTTTAATTAACTTGGGTTCTTTTTTTTGTTTGAAAGAATTTTCATGCAATTGTGCATATTATCTTTTAAATTTTTAATATAAGCTATTTAATATATACAAATCACTCTTTATTTTTCACATTTCGACATAAAAAGATAGAGGGTCTGACCAGAAAACTGGAGGGCATGATTCTATAACAGAAAGCTTATTTCTTATAGAATCATGTCTTTTATTATACAAGGGAGGATGGATTACATATTTTTATCTGAAGTTTAAGATTGATACAAGGGGATGATTAAAATGAGAAAAAAAGCGCCATTTAAAGTGTTGTCATCATTAACGATCGCAACACTCATCGGATGCTCAGCTGTAATGAGTGCTCCGTTAGCATATGCAGAAACGTCAGCAAAAGAAAGTGTGTCTACAACGCCAATTGATCATAACTTAATTCAAGAAGATCGTTTAGCGGAAGCGCTGAAAGAAAGAGGAACAATTAATCCAGCATCGTCTAAAGAAGAGACAAAAAAGGCCGTAGAGCAATATATTGAAAAGAAACAAGGGGATCAGGCGAATAAAGAAATTCTTCCAGATGCTGCTCAAGAAGCATCTGATTTCGTGAAAAAGGTAAAAGAGAAGAAGATGGAAGAAAAGGAAAAAGTAAAGAAAGCTGAAAAAAATGTTAGCCCTGAGCAAAAGCCAGAGCCAAATAGAAAGCAATTAGATGGGAAAGTTCCAACTTCTAAGGCGAAACAAGCTCCATATAGTGGACCTGTCCGCAATGATAAAGTGTTAGTGTTACTCGTTGAATTTAGTGATTATAAACATAATAATATTGAGCAAACACCAGGTTATATGTATTCGAAAGACTTTAGTAGAGAACATTATCAAAAAATGTTATTTGGTAATGAGCCTTACACATTATTTGATGGTTCGAAAGTAAAAACATTTAAGCAATATTATGAAGAACAGTCTGGCGGTAGTTATACGACGGATGGATATGTAACAGAGTGGTTAACTGTTCCAGGTAAAGCTGCTGATTATGGTGCTGATGGTAGTAGCGGTCACGATAATAAAGGACCAAAAGGTGCGCGTGATTTAGTGAAAGAAGCATTAAAAGCTGCAGCGGATAAAGGATTAGATTTATCTCAATTTGATCAATTTGACAGATATGATACAAATGGTGATGGTAATCAAGATGAATCTGACGGTGTAATTGATCATTTAATGGTAATCCATGCTGGTGTTGGTCAAGAAGCTGGTGGCGGTAAATTAGGTGATGATGCGATTTGGTCACATCGTTCAAAATTAGCAACAGATCCAGTAGCGATTGAAGGTACAAAATCAAAGGTAGATTACTTTGGTGGAAAAGTAGCGGCTCATGATTACACAATTGAACCAGAAGACGGTGCAGTAGGTGTGTTTGCACATGAATTTGGACATGACCTTGGCTTACCGGATGAATATGACACGAAATATACTGGAACTGGTTCACCTGTTGAAGCGTGGTCATTAATGAGTGGAGGTAGCTGGACAGGAAAAATCGCAGGAACAGAGCCAACTAGTTTTTCACCACAAAATAAAGACTTCTTACAAAAGAATATGGGTGGAAACTGGGCGAAAATTTTAGAAGTAGATTACGATAAAATTAAGAGTGGTGTAGGCGTTCCTACATATATTGATCAAAGTGTTACGAAATCCAATCGTCCAGGCGTTGTACGTGTTAACTTACCAGGTAAAAGTGTTGAAACAATTAAACCGGAGTTTGGAAAGCATGCATATTATAGTACAAGAGGAGATGATATGCATACGACATTAGAAACACCATTCTTTGATTTAACAAAAGGAACAAATGCGAAATTTGATTATAAAGCGAATTATGAACTAGAAGCAGAGTGTGATTTCATCGAAGTACATGCTGTAACTGAAGATGGAACGAAAACATTAATTGATAGATTGGGAGAAAACATAGTCCAAGAAGATAAAGATACAACAGATGGAAAATGGATTGATAAATCATACGATTTAAGTCAATTTAAAGGGAAGAAAGTTAAACTACAATTCGACTATATTACAGATCCAGCTTTAACATATAAAGGTTTCGCAATGGATAATGTAAATGTAACAGTTGATGGACAAGTAGTATTTTCAGATGACGCAGAAGGACAGTCTAAAATGAAGTTAAATGGATTCGTTGTTTCTGATGGGACAGAACAGAAACCCCATTATTATTATCTAGAGTGGAGAAACTATGCTGGATCAGATAATGGATTAAAAGCGGGAAAAGGGCCGGTGTATAATACAGGTCTTGTCGTTTGGTATGCAGATGATAGTTTCAAAGATAACTGGGTTGGGTTACATCCAGGTGAAGGCTTCCTTGGTGTTGTAGATTCTCATCCAGAAGCGATTGTTGGAAATTTAGGTGGGAAACCAGCATACGGTAATACTGGAATTCAAATTGCAGATGCTGCATTTTCATTTGATCAAACACCTTCATGGAGTGTAAATTCATTTACACGAGGACAGTTTAATTATACTGGATTACAAGGTGTTACAACGTTTGATGATTCAAAGGTATACAGTAATAAGCAAATTGCTGACGCAGGACGAAAAGTTCCAAACCTTGGACTTAAATTCCAAGTTGTTGGACAGGCAGAGGATAAGTCAGCAGGCGCTGTTTGGATTAGACGTTAATAAAGTAAAAGCACATTCTTCATATGAAGAGTGTGCTTTTATATTTGTACAGTAAGTTATTATTTCAGCTTATGTAATACAATCGTCTGTTCATATATAGTGTAGCAAATTATGTGGGGAAAAGAAATATTTCCGAGGAAATTGTCGAAGTATCGTTGGTATTTATAGACTTTCTTTTTTAAAGGAAGAATGTAGTATTGCTTTTATACATAAGTTTATTTACAGTATTACTTGGTTATATGCAAAAGTAATATATATTAGGCGAAAAAAAAGACAATGATGGAATTAACCCATCATTGTCTTTTTTACTTTGCTTCTTACAAAAATCATTCCAGCAAATGTTAACAAGAATGCAGTTCCGATAACGAAGCTAGCGCTAGGTGATGCTCCGATTGCTCCGACTGTAAAGGAGCCAGCAACAACTCCTAACGAGAAGAATGCATAAAACAATCCGAATGCTTTCCCTCGGTTACTATCTGTTGTATTTTCAACAAGTAAAGCATTAATTGCTGGGAAGAGGATAGCGAATCCAATTCCATAAATTATCATAACGATAAAGAGCATGCCTTTTGTTGCAAATAATCCGAGTAAAGATAACGCTAGTGCCATTACTGCAATCCCGATTAGCATTAGTTTGGAACGATTAAATCGATCGTAAATGCGATTTGTTGGCAGTAAGAAGAAGAGGATAGCGGTAATTCCGAATACACTTAACATCATGCCTGTTGTAGATGCTTTAAGTGCTAATGCCTCAACTTTTACTGGTAACATATAAGTGACAATCCCTTGTGAAAACATTAGTGTGAAAGCACCAATATATGCTTGTAATAACGGTTCTGATTTCAATAGTTCAATCATATCTTCTTTGTTCATCATTTGTGTTCTTGATGTATCTTTTCTTGATACGTTATTTGGTAAGAAGAATAGAGATACGATTGTACCAAGGACCATTAAAATAGAAATAGTAATGAACACCCACTCTATACCAGCTGTTGCTTTCATAATGCCGCTGAAAGCAGGTCCTACGATTGCAGCTGTTCCAACAGCGGCACCAGATAGAGCCATTGCTTTACCTTGCCTTGCTGAATTCGTTTGCTTTGATAAAAACGTAAAGGCAGCAGGAATTAAAAATCCGTCACTAAAACCGTGCATAAAGCGCACAACTAATAGTTGTTCACCACTTTGAACAACGGTGTATAACAAGACTATGAAACTCGTAATTCCCATGCTTATATAAAGGATTTTTTTTGCACCAAATTTATCGACAGCGGCACCAGCGATAATATTACCGATCATATTAGCGAATGAGTACATACCGATAACTAGCCCGATAACAAGAGGGGTTCCTCCAAGACTTTGAGCGAAAGTACTCATAATAGGTAATTGTGAAAATGTATCTAAAAACGCTACGATAACAATAAAGTAAATAAAATATTTCAAGCGATATTCACCTCTCCTATGCTATTATGGCATAATGCTAATTTCAACCGCAATGAAATTAGCATTAACAGATGTGGAAAAAAGTACAAAGTGACAAAATATTGAACGTTATTTGTTAAAATTTAGTGGAAATGAGATTGTTTTTTTGAAATATATGGATGGAAGTATTATAATAGATTTGTAAACTTCACCAGGTTAAGTATATACGTAGAGAGGGATGTATAAAATGAAAGCACTACTTTGGCATAATCAACGTGATGTACGAGTAGAAGAAGTACCAGAACCAACTGTAAGACCAGGAGCAGTTAAGATTAAAGTTAAATGGTGTGGTATCTGCGGAACAGACTTGCATGAATATTTAGCAGGACCTATTTTTATTCCAACAGAAGAGCACCCATTAACACACGTAAAAGCACCGGTTATTTTAGGTCATGAGTTTAGTGGTGAGGTAGTTGAAATCGGTGAAGGCGTTACTTCTCATAAAGTGGGAGATCGCGTCGTTGTAGAACCAATTTATTCTTGTGGTAAATGTGAAGCTTGTAAACACGGACATTACAATGTTTGTGAACAACTTGTTTTCCACGGTCTTGGCGGAGAAGGCGGCGGTTTCTCTGAATATACAGTAGTACCAGAAGATATGGTCCACCATATTCCTGATGAAATGACGTATGAACAAGGTGCACTTGTAGAACCAGCAGCAGTAGCAGTTCATGCAGTACGTCAAAGTAAATTAAAAGAGGGAGAAGCTGTAGCGGTATTTGGTTGTGGTCCGATTGGGCTTCTTGTAATCCAAGCAGCAAAAGCAGCAGGAGCAACTCCTGTTATCGCAGTGGAACTTTCTAAAGAACGTCAAGAGCTAGCTAAATTAGCAGGTGCTGATTACGTATTAAATCCAGCAACTCAAGATGTACTAGCAGAAATTCGTAACTTAACAAATGGTTTAGGTGTAAATGTGAGCTTTGAAGTAACAGGTGTCGAAGTAGTACTTCGTCAAGCGATTGAAAGTACAAGTTTTGAAGGACAAACTGTAATTGTTAGTGTGTGGGAAAAAGATGCGACAATTACGCCAAACAACCTTGTACTAAAAGAAAAAGAAGTTATCGGTATTCTTGGATACCGTCATATCTTCCCAGCTGTTATTAAATTAATTAGCTCTGGCCAAATTCAAGCAGAGAAATTAATTACGAAAAAAATCACAGTGGATCAAGTTGTTGAAGAAGGATTTGAAGCACTTGTAAAAGATAAAACACAAGTGAAAATTCTTGTTTCACCTAAATAATAGAGAATAGTAAAAAGTAGCCCTTTTCTAGAAATAGAAGAGGGCTACTTTTTTTCTATACAGAAAGGTGATAGACTTTCCTTTAACTACAGGTATTTTGTTTGGAAGGGGAAGTCTAATGCTTTCATTTATGTTGACATTGAAACGGATGCTAAAAGCTTGTTTACGAGCGTGGAAAGATAAAGAATTTCAAGTATTATTCGTATTAACATTTTTAACATTAACATCTGGTACGATTTTTTATAGTACAGTTGAAGGATTACGTCCTCTTGACGCCCTATATTTTAGTGTGGTCACGTTGACGACTGTCGGTGATGGGAATTTTAGTCCGCAAACTGATTTCGGAAAGGTATTTACGATCTTATACATATTTATCGGGATTGGATTAGTGTTTGGATTTATTCATAAGTTGGCAGTTAATGTACAGCTGCCAAGTATATTATCGAAAAGAAAAAAAGAGTAAAGCATGTGGATGCTTTACTCTTTTTTTACATTAGTTTAGACAATCATTTGCAGTAGCTTAACAATACTTTATTACAATGTAAGTGTATTCATTCATTATATTCACTATGTATAAAGTTATAATGATATGAACATTTGCATATTTTAATTTATTGATAGAAATTTCATGAAAGGTGGGATATTCTAGTCATAGGTTAACCAGACGATATCATAGGATCCTAACAAAAAGTTTACAATAATTCAATTAAAAAATGGAGGGTTTTATATGAAAAAGAAAGTACTTGCTTTAGCAGCGGCTATTACATTAGTAGCTCCGTTACAAAGTGTTGCATTTGCTCATGAAAATGATGGGGGAAGTAGAATAAATATAGTTCACCGCTGGTCTGCTGAAGATAAGCATAAAGAAGGCGTAAACTCTCATTTATGGATTGTAAACCGTGCAATGGATATTATGTCTCGTAATACAACACTTGTAAAACAAGATCAGGTTGCACTATTAAATGAATGGCGTACGGAGTTAGAGAACGGTATTTATGCTGCTGACTATGAAAATCCTTATTATGATAATAGCACATTTGCTTCACACTTCTATGACCCTGACAATGGAAAAACTTATATTCCATTTGCAAAGCAGGCAAAGGAAACTGGAGCTAAATATTTTAAATTAGCAGGTGAGTCATACAAAAATAAAGATATGAAACAAGCATTCTTCTATTTAGGGTTATCACTTCACTATTTAGGGGATGTAAATCAACCGATGCATGCGGCAAACTTTACAAATCTTTCTTATCCACAAGGGTTCCATTCTAAATATGAAAACTTTGTAGATACGATAAAAGATAATTATAAAGTAACGGATGGAAATGGATATTGGAACTGGAAAGGTACAAATCCAGAAGATTGGATTCATGGAGCGGCAGTAGCTGCGAAACAAGATTATTCTGGCATTGTAAATGATAATACGAAAGATTGGTTCGTGAAAGCAGCTGTATCACAAGAATATGCAGATAAATGGCGCGCTGAAGTTACACCAATGACAGGTACGCGATTAATGGATGCACAACGTGTTACTGCTGGGTACATCCAGCTTTGGTTTGATACGTACGGAAATCGTTAAATATTTGAAAAAGGTCAAATCTCAGAATAGAGTATTTGGCCTTTTTATCACTACACAGTACATGGAGGTATGAAACGTGAAAAGTAAATTGCTAAAAGGTGTACTAAGCTTTGGTATTGGTTTAGGAGCTTTATATAGTGGATCTTCAGCTCAAGCAGAAATGTCTATAAATCAAAATAATACATTAAAAGTTATGACGCATAATGTATACATGCTATCAACAAACCTATATCCCAACTGGGGACAAAGTCAGCGTGCTGATTTAATTGGAGCGGCAGATTATATAAAGAATCAGGATGTTGTTATATTAAATGAAGTGTTTGATAATAGTGCTTCAAATCGCTTATTAGGAAATTTGAAGAAAGAATATCCAAATCAAACGGCAGTATTAGGTCGTAGTAGTGGAAGCGAGTGGGATAAGACGTTAGGAAACTATTCATCTTCGACTCCTGAAGATGGAGGTGTAGCGATTGTGAGTAAATGGCCAATTGTTGAAAAGATTCAATATGTATTTGAAAAAGGCTGTGGACCAGATAACTTATCAAATAAAGGATTTGTATACACAAAAGTTAAGAAAAATGATCGTTTTGTACATGTGATTGGGACTCATTTACAAGCTGAAGATAGTATGTGTGGAAATACTTCGCCAGCATCTGTACGTACAAAACAGCTACAAGAAATTCAAGAGTTTATTAAAAATAAAAATATACCAAATAACGAGTATGTGTTAATTGGTGGTGATATGAATGTAAATAAAATAAATGCTGAGAATAATAGCAATTCAGAGTATGCATCGATGTTTAAAACATTACATGCGTCTGTTCCATCTTATACAGGACATGCAGCAACTTGGGATGCGACGACAAACAGTATTGCGAAATACAATTATCCAGATGCACCTGCTGAACATTTAGATTATATTATTGCGAGTAAAGATCATGCGAATCCATCATTCGTAGAGAATAACGTATTACAAGTGAAATCTCCAAAGTGGTCTGTTACATCATGGTTCAAAAAATATACGTATGATGATTATTCTGATCATTATCCAGTAGAGGCGACTATTTCTATGAAGTAGAGTAGTCTTAAAAAAGTTTCTTCGTGAAGAAGAAACTTTTTTTATTTGAAAACAGGAAAATCATTTTTTCTTTCCAATATGTATAAGACATATATAGAAGAGGAGAGAAAAATGTGGATAGAGGAATTTTTAAGGAAGTTCCATTACCGTGTGCATTTTTAGATGAAGTGGCTTTAGAGAGGAATATTCAATCGATTATAGAGTTAAGTGGAGATAAGAAAATTCGTATAGCGAGTAAATCATTACGCTCTGTTCCAGTTATGAAAAAGATTTTAGCTGCAAATAATCGGTTTCAAGGTATTATGTGTTTTTCTCCTAGAGAAGCTTTGTTTTTAATTGAACAAGGATTTAATGATTTATTGCTCGGATATCCTGTTTATGATGAAAGAGCTTTACATGAAATTAGTTTGCTAACAAAGCAAGGGCACATTATAACTTGTATGGTGGATTGTGAAGACCATATTACTTATTTAGAAAAGATTGCTGAGAAGTCTAAAGGGTGTTTTCGCGTTTGTTTGGATATTGATATGAGTAGTCGTTTTTTGAAATTTCATTTTGGTGTAAAAAGATCCCCGGTAAAAGATGTGCAGAGCGCTTTGAAAATAGTAGAAAAGGTGAAGGGCTCATCATATTTAATACTAGATGGTGTAATGGGATATGAAGCTCAAATTGCCGGGGTGGGGGATCATATACCGAATCAATGGATGAAAAGTAAAGCTGTTTCGTATTTAAAGAAGAAATCAGTGTTAGAGGTTAAAGAAAGAAGAGAACGTATCGTAAAAGAAATACAAAACCTTGGTATTGAACTAAGATTTGTAAATGGGGGAGGAACAGGAAGTATAAAAACAACTGAGCAAGATAACTCAGTTTCAGAGATTACTGTAGGATCCGCCTTTTACTCTCCTAAACTGTTTGACTATTATAAAGAAGTGAAATTTCAGCCAGCTGCCGGATTTGCTTTACCAGTTGTACGTAAACCGGATCCTTTTATTTATACTTGCCTAGGTGGCGGATATATTGCCTCAGGTGCAGTTGGTAAAGATAAAGAGCCTGAGGTTTGGATGCCGCATGGTGCAAAACTATTAGCTTTAGAAGGTGCTGGTGAAGTGCAAACACCAATTTTTTATAACGGCGAGGAACGAGTGGATATAGGAGATTCTATCTTGTTTCGCCATAGTAAAGCTGGGGAGTTATGTGAGCGTTTTCCTATTTTATATCGCATTAAACAAGGGGAAATTGTTGGAGAGTATTCAACATATCGGGGGGATGGACAATGCTTTCTATAAAGGGACAAAAATGGAGAAATTGGACAGGGAATGTAGAAGGAACGCCGCATTATACGATGTATCCAAAAAGTATACAAGATGTAGTAGAAGTTGTGGGGCTTGCACGAAAAAAAGGAAAGAAAATTCGTGTTGTCGGTTCAGGTCATTCGTTTACACCTCTTGTGCAAACGGAAGAAATTTTAGTTTCTTTAGATGAATTGAAGGGCATTGTGAATATTGATGCAGAGAAGAAGGTTGCCGAAGTATGGGCGGGAACAAAGCTACATGATTTAGGGAAGTTACTTCAGGAAAAAGGTTATGCGCAAGAAAATTTAGGAGATATTGATTCACAATCTATTGCAGGAGCGATTAGTACGGGGACTCATGGGACGGGTGTTACATTTGGGAGTTTATCAACACAAGTTATAGAGATCACGGCAGTTTTATCAACAGGTGAGAGTATAGTTTGTTCAGAAACCGAGAACGCCGAATATTGGAAAGCATTTCAGTTGTCGCTTGGAATGCTAGGTATCATTGTAAAGATAAAATTGAAGGTTATCCCAGCGTATTCGCTTGTTTATGAAAGTGAAAAACAATCATTGTCTACTGTAATGAACAAACTAGAAGAATATAAGAAGAATCGTCATTTTGAATTTTTCGTTTTTCCTTATTCAGATGAAGTGCAAGTGAAATTTACAAACGAAACAACGAGTAAAGAAAGTGATTTGAAATGGCATAAACTAAAGGTGGAGTTACTTGAAAATAGGATGTTCTCTTTATTATCTAAAGGGTGTAAATGGTTTCCTTCTATAAGTAAAGGAGTAAGCCGATTATCAGCTAAGGCTGTACCGAACACGAAAATAATTGGACCAAGCTATGAAGTATTCGCTACATCACGTACAGTTCCATTTTATGAAATGGAGTACAGTGTCCCTTCAAAGTATATGAGGGCTGTTGTAGAAGAAATTTCAAATCTTATTGAAAAGAAAAAGTATAAGGTGCACTTCCCGATTGAATGCCGCTACGTGAGAGGTGATGATATATGGCTCAGTCCAGCATATGGAAGAGATTCAGCGTATATAGCTGTTCATATGTATAAAGGTATGAAGTATGCCGCTTATTTTGGTGAAGTGGAGAAAATTTTTCTAAAGTATGAAGGGCGCCCACATTGGGGGAAAATGCATACGTTAACGTACGAAAAATTGCAAAATATATATCCAGAATTGCATTCGTTTCTAAAAGTGAGGAAGTCACTAGATGAAACAGGAATATTTTTAAGCCCTTATACAGAAAAGTTATTTACGATTATGAAAAAAAGCTGACAAATTAGTATTTGTCAGCTTTTTTAAGTGTAATTGCATTTCTTGTATGACTAATACGCTCGTAAAATAGTAATTTATCACTACTAAATAAATGTAATAAAACATGAATAATAAATAGCCCGTTAATTACAAATTGGAATAACAGTATAACTAGTAATACTAAAGGCTCTGTATGATTTAAAATAGAGCTACTAGAAAGAATGTAATTGATTCCACCTAAAATGAAATAGAATATACCGTAACGAATGAATAATTCTTTTAGTGTAATACGCTCTGCTTGTCCTTTAATGTAAATACGAAGCAACGCTTTCCCTATTGTTCTTCCATTTGTAAAGTATGGGATGATAATAAAGTAAATTAAGATTGAACATGCGATGAAAAGGAGTTCGTATACATTTGTATAAGATTGGATGTTAGAAATAAATAGTGAGTTTCCTTTGTTTTTAATGAAAGGTACAACGATAGATAAGAAGATCCAATCAATTTGCATAGCGATGAGACGACGAACGAATCCGACTGGTTTCGTTTCCAAATCAATATGACTATCTAATTCGCTTGTTTTTGGCAGGAAGTACGTAAATATTGGTGCAATGATAAAACCGATTACGCCGCCTAGTGTGTTTAAAAACAGATCGTCGATATCGAATAAGCGATATGCACAATTATAAATACCATATAATCCAGTTACTTGTGTTAATTCAAAGAACAGTGAAAGGCAAAAAGAAATGCACACTGTTTGGAAGAAACTACGTCGGAAATAATAACGTAAGTAAATACCGAATGGAACGGTTAATAGAACGTTAAAAGCAACTTGTAAAAATGCAGATTCTTTTAATAACAAGAAATAAGTAGTAGGTTTCGTTAAAATTGCCGATGTATGATTACTAATCTCTTGTATGAAATAAAATGGTGAGAGTTGCATATGTTGTGTATTAGCGGGTTGTAGGCTACAAGTATCATACGTTTGTGGTAACGGCAAAATAACAAGAAAATAGGCATTTAATAAGTAAAGTAATAATGAGTATAAAATAAATGAGCGCCATTTATTTAAATAACCGTATTTTCGATAATTAAATATTAAAAAAGGAATTAATAGAAACATTGCTAAAATAGGAAATAAAATAAAAGCTGTTTTTACTGGAAATAAATATGCAGTCAAAATGAAGCTCCTTTCAATGAAATTTCGTTTACCATTATAGCGCTTAAAAGAATGTAAAACAAAGTTGAAATAGCTCGAAATAGAAAAAATTACAAATTTAAAATAGATTAAGTTATAATAAGTTTAATATAAAGATATTATGATTATACAAGTTGAAAGAGGGTACATGATATGCAATATGAGCTTTTTTCGGTAAGCGGGGATCATATTACAACTTTTGAAAGCACATGGCGTTTTCAAGAGGGGGAACAGATTTTTGTTCATGATGATAATACAAAACGAAATTTTATTATTATTCGCTTAACACATGATTTATTTCAAAAAAATACACATGTTATTCGCTTGTATTGTCAGGAAAAGAAAGTTTATGCATAAGGAAAAACCACTTACTGTATGAGGGCAGTAAGTGGTTTTTTATCCCGCTATTTGTGGGCAGTAAAACTCCCACCTCAAAATTCAGGTGGAGCAAAGAAGTTATGTGGGAGCCCTGCTGCCCATAAAAGCCCGATTGGTGAGGGCTAATAATCAGGGGGGATGAACAAAACCCCCACTGATTAAAGTTTCATTTTATAAGAAAATGATAGTTAGCACACCTACGATAATACAGTAGAAAGAGAAGTATTTTAAATTTCCCTTTGCCATAATGTTCATAAACCATTTTAATGAAATATATGTCATGACAAATGTTGCGATGAAAGCAACAATATAAGGTACAAATAATGTATCTAAATTTGGATCGTTTGCAATGTCTGTAATACTTAACAATAAACCACCTAAGCTAACAGGAATGTATAGTAAGAATGAGAAGCGAAGAGCTGTTTCTTGCTTCATACCAAGTAACATTGCTGCCACGATTGTAGCACCTGATCTGCTTATACCAGGAATTAGTGCACAAGCTTGTGCTAGACCAATAATGATTGCATCTTTCATAGAAAGGTCGCCATCATTTTTACGTCCACGCAAGTTTCGAATAATCCAAAGGCCGATAGCAGTAATAAGAAGGGAAATCCCAACCATTTTAACACCTTTTAAATAGTGGTCGATATAATCTTTAAATAAAACTCCAATTACACCTGCTGGAATGGTTGCAATAACAAGGTAAATAATAAAAAAGAAATCGGATTTTGCATCTTCTGCTCTTGTGAATATATAAGATAGACCATTCTTTGTTAGACGAATTAAGTCATTTCTATAAATAAGTAATACAGCTAATAATGAAGCTGAATTAACAAGTAGCTCAAAGCTAAACCCTTCTATTTTTAGTCCTAGCAAATGCTGTGCTAAAACGAGGTGACCGCTTGAAGAAATCGGAATTGGTTCTGTTAGTCCTTGGAATAGACCAAGAATTAAATATTTTAAAATGTAATAAAATTGTTCCATAACATCCTCCTTGTGTATTAGTCGAAAGAAATAACTTTTCTATTATAACAAAAGAGAGAGCGAATATTGAGAAGAAAATAATATTCGAAATATAATAAAAATCCCCTATGACGTCATAGGGGATTTTTTACATTACTGAAAACCTACTATTTTTTGAATACTTTTTGATAATTGAACATCGACTTTTTCAGCATCATTAATATGATTCATAATAGTAGTATTTAATTTGTGGAACATTTGTTGTGTGTTTGCAAATTCTCGTAATATATCATCGTTACAAGATTTTTGGTTTTCGATAGCTTTAATAACATTTGTAGCGCCACTTTGTAATGTTTGAATCATCATTAAAATATTTTCAATTCTAGCGTTAGTATCAGCGCTCATTTCTACACCTTCATCAACTAAATGTAAATTATCTTTTGTATTTTCATATGCTTTTTCAATTTCTTCTTGAATTTTTTTCGTTAAGTTACCGATGTTTTTTGTACTTTCAGCTGTACTTTCAGCTAGTTTTCTTACTTCATTAGCAACAACAGCAAATCCTTTACCGTGTTCTCCAGCACGTGCAGCTTCAATACTTGCATTCAACGCTAGTAAATTTGTTTGTGCTGCAATGTTTTGAATCACTTCTACAATTTGTTCAATTTCTTTAGAGCGTTCGCTTAAATGATTCATACTATTAGAAGTACGTTGAGATTGTTCACCTAATCTATTAATTACAATGAGTAAGCGATGAACGGATTCTTTTCCTTCATTAGAGCAATCGATAATTTCTTCAATAGATTGAATTAAGTTTTGCTCTTTTTGTAGCATTTCGTTATTTAATTCGTTGGAATGTGTAGTACGCGTAGAAACATTTTCAAAGCATGCGTTCAATTGTTGAATTAAGTTTTGGAGTGTATGATGTTGGCTATTTACAAGTTCGTGCTCTTGCATAACGCTTTTTACACGATTATGGATAGAAGATATAATTTCTTGTTTTTCCACATCTTTTTGTTTTAATTCTGCTTCTAGTTCATGTATATGAGTTTCTAGTTGATCAATTTTATGTTGGAGTGATTTCTTTTGAGTAAACATTTTATTTAATTCAACCGCCTTTAGGATTTTTAATTTCTCTATATTTGGATTTTAGCATCTTTTATAATTTTTAAATATAGGAATTGTTAAATATTTAAGAATCTATTACATTTTGTTCACAATTCTCTTTTTTTGTCATGAAAAATAAACTGTATTTAATGGTTCTGTAAACAAACTGTAAAATAAATCATGTATAACTGTATAAGAAGGGAGTCGGATTATGAACTATTTTAAGCGAATCAGTAGTCTAGTATTAGCAGGAATTATCGTTCTTTCTAGTACAGTCGCTGTAAAAGCAGAGTCAAACGACGAGAAACTTAACAACATGCAACAGCAATTGCAGCAAAACGATGCAGATATGCAGAAGAAAGAGCAAGAGAAGCAAGCTGTTAGTAAAGAAATTCAAGGTATCGAAAATGAACTACATAATTTAAATAATACAATTGCAAAAAATAAAGAGGATCAAGCTGCTATTCAACGTAAAATCGATGAAACACATAAGCAGATTGAACAAAAAAAGAACGAAATTGTCGTTTTAGAAGATAAAGTCCTTGCTCGTAAGGATATTATGAAAAAACGTATGGTTTCTGTTCAAAATAGCTCAAATACGAGTTTAGTAGTAGAAGTTGTTGTAGAATCAAAAAACTTTGCAGATTTCATACAACGTATGAACGCAGTTACGACTATTCTAGAAGCAGATAAAGAAATTTTACGTCTACAAGAACAAGATCTTCGTCAAATTGAAGAAGATAAAAAAGAGATTGATGAAAAAGAAGCATCTTTAGTAGTAGATAAACAAAAATTAGCAAAAGCACAAGCTGATTTGCAAGATAACTTGAAAAAACGTCAAGATAACTTACAAACAGTTCAAGCTAAATATAATCAGGTTGCAAGCCAACTTAATTTAGCAGCGGAAGAGAAAGCAAAAGTTGAAGCAAATATGAAAGCAGTACAAGAAACAATTGCTCGTGAACAAGAAGCAGCAAGAATTGCAGCAGAAGAGCGCGCAAAAGCTGAAGCAGCTGCAAAGGCTGAGCAAGAAGCTTTAGCGAAAGCGCAAGCGGAATTTGCTGAAAAGCAAAAGCAAGAAAAAGCTAATAAACCAGCTGAACCAGTTGCTAATAAACCAGCTGAACCAGTTGCTAATAATAGTTCGAAAGTAGAGCCTGAACAGCCTAAAGTAACTGCTGGCGGAAAAGAAATGTATGTACACGCAACAGCTTATACAGCAGATCCATCTGAAAATGGTTATGCAGCAGGTCAACAAGTATATTCTGCATGGGGACCGGGTGGTAAGCCTTATAACTTAACTGCAAACCCAGGAATGAAATTAATTGCGGTGGATCCATCTGTTATTCCATTAGGATCTACTGTAAATGTTGAAGGCTATGGAATTGCAATTGCAGCAGATACTGGTGGCGCGATTAAAGGTCACAAAATCGATGTTTTAATGCCGGATAAAGCCTCGTCTAGTAATTGGGGCAGAAAAAATGTTAAAGTTACAATTTTAAACTAAAACGTAATCCAACTTTACAAAACGTAAAGTTGGATTTTTTTGTAAAAATAATGTTAAGTTGAGTTTACATTTTGTTAAGGACAGCATACAATGATGGTAAGAGGTGGTAAATTTGACCATTTGCAATAAGGTGAAGGAATTAAGAGCTCGCTTTAATTTTACGCAAAGTGTATTAGCAGAAAAGGTTGGGGTGACGAGACAAACGATCGCTGCAATTGAAAAAGGGGATTACGTTCCTTCATTATTACTAGCATTGACGATTTGTGATGTATTCGAGTTAAAGATGGAAGATGTATTTGTTTTAAATAAGGAGGGGGAAGAGGATGAATAGAATTGGGGTTTCTTATATCTTAAATGTGCTGAGATTTGTGATAGCTTTTTGGGCGTTTATTGAGCTCTATTATGCTTGGATAGAGCTGGCAAATATTATTGAAACTGAGAAATTACCGTTTGAAGTAACAATCAACATGATGCCATTAGGATTGTTAACAATTGTAGCTATTATAACGACGATTTTTTATAAAGTTCAAAAGAAGAAACATAAAGCTCTTTCTTATTGGATGTACCCGTTATTATTTCCACAAGAAGACGAGCGGGAAAAAGCAATTACACAAAAGGCATGCCGGACAACATTTATTTCATTTTGGTATGGAATAGTTATTGCTATTGGATTTTTAACACTTTCTCCTGTAGCTAATTTATATATTCCTGGATATCCATTATATATTTTATTTTTCATGCTTTTTATTCAAATGACAGTCTTTTACGTATCCCTGTACAGAAATAAATTAGTCTAAAAAAAACCTTCTTGCTGATGCAAGAAGGTTTCTTTTTTAGCTTACACTTGTACATATAGCAATATTGTCTTATCATTTTATATAGAGTAAGATTTTGTAACGGAAAGGAATTGTATATGAATAAGCAAAGAATTTATAGTATAGTAGCAATCCTTCTATTTGTTGTAGGTGGTGTATTAATCGGAAAGCCATTTTATGATGGATATAATGCAGAGAAGAAGCAGACAGCGAATGTACAAGCTGTTCAAAAGATGGAATATGAAAAGCATGATACAGAATTTGTAGATGCTTCAAAAATTAATCAACCAGACTTGGCAGAAGTAGCGAGTGCATCGTTAGATAAAAAACAAGTAATCGGTCGTATTTCAATTCCGAGCATCTCATTAGAACTTCCTGTTTTAAAAGCGTCGACTGAAAAGAATTTATTATCAGGTGCGGCAACTGTAAGAGAAAATCAAGTAATGGGACAAGGGAATTATGCACTTGCAGGGCATAATATGTCAAAAAAAGGTGTTTTATTTAGTGATGTATCAACTTTAAAGAAGAACGATAAAATTTATTTGTATAACAATGCAAATGAGTATGAGTATACTGTTACCGGTGTATCTGAAGTGACTCCTGATAAATGGGAAGTTGTAGAGGATCATGGGAAAGATGAGATAACACTTATTACATGTGTATCTGTTAAGGATAATTCTAAGCGTTTTGTTATTACGGGTGATTTAGTAGGAACAAAGGCTAAGAAATAAAGAAAAAAGAAGGTTCACTCTTTAAAGAGTGAACCTTCTTTTTTTATCCAATGTTGAGAAATAAAAGAATATTTTAGTTGGTATTTAAATATTTTTCTATTTTTATATAATAAAGTAATGATTCTAGATTTTGGGAGGAACAAAAGTGAAACAGCAAGTAAAAAGACTTCTTTTAACAACAAGTGTAGCGTTATTGGTAGCGCCAATTTCTGCTTATGCACATCCAGGACGTACAGATGCTAATGGTGGACATACGTGTCGTACAAATTGTGAAAAATGGGGATTGCAGTACGGGGAATATCATTATCACAATAAACCAGCTTCTAGCGGCGGAACAACAAGCCCTGCGCCTAGTCAAAATAATAATGGTGCTGTAGAAGCTGAAAGACAAGCAGAAGCGCAGCGCAATGCTGAGGCTGAAAAACAACGTGCTGCAGAAGCACAGCGTAAAGCAGAGGAAGAGAGACAGCGTGCTGCAGAAGAACAACGCAAAGCTGAAGAAGAGAGACAACGTGTAGCCGAAGAGCAAAGAAAAGCAGAAGAGGCACGTAAGCAAGAGGAAGCCCAGCGTCAAGCTGACATGGAAAAAGGGCAGCTTGAAGGTCAAAAAAGTGGAGAGACAGATTTTAAAGCAGGAAAGAATAATGCAGAAGGACATGTAGCTGGAAAGTCAGACGCATATAAACAAGCATTTACAACTGCGTATGCTGCGGCATGGTCTTTAGAAGAACAGAAAAAAGCACATTTTGAAAAAGGTAAAGAGCAAGGGTTAACACAAGAAGCAATGGACGATAGTCAAATTACTCCTGAGTTTAAGGTGAACTTTGCAGAAGGTTTCCAAGTAGGTAATAAAGAGAGAACCGAAAAGATTGAAAAAGAACAAGCGGAACTTGGTGAAAAGGCTGGTAAAGAATTAGCTGAAAAGAAACCTGGAAATACTGAAAAGGATACATATGTGAAAGTATATGAAACCGCGTATGAAAAGGGATATAAGGCTGCTAAAAAGGCAGCGGAAAAAGCTGGATATACACATGCATTTGAAAACTACGACTTAAAAGTTCCTGCTAAGTATGAAAAGAATGAAACATTAAAGAAATGGTTTACTGAAGGATTTAAATCAAATAAAAAGGCAGCGGAAATTCGAGAAGAAGGATATAAAAAAGGAGACAGCTGGCTTTCGTTCTTCTATAAGAGTTTCGTGCCAAGTGAATATAAAGAACATAAAGGCTTGTATGAACAAGCAATAGAAAAGGGAAAGAAAGCGTAAAAAAAGATGAGGAATTTTCCTCATCTTTTTTTAATCCATCCATTTCACTAATTTCTTAGAAATTGATAATAAAACACAACCTAAAACAATCGCCACAGCGCCAATAACTGTGAATACTTCAGCATATCCAAGTGAAGTTGTGAAGCTTGCAAGCTGTCCGCCTAAAATATTAGCAATACCTGAGCTTGCTAACCATACGCCCATTAATAAAGAGGCTAGTTTTACTGGAGCGAGAGCACTAACCATTGATAGCCCGACAGGTGATAAGAATAGCTCACCTAACGTATGGAAAAGATACGTAAAGACGATAAATAGTAAGTTTGCTTTTTCTGTAATGTTATGTTCGTCACTGCCTGTTTTTAATGTAGCGATAACAAGAACAATATAACCGATACCGAGTAAGATCATACCAAGTCCCATTTTTGTTGGGATTTTCATGTCACCATTTTTTCTAGTTGCCAGTTTCGCCCATAATGCTGAAATAGCTGGTGCAAGTAAAATAATAAATAACGGATTGACCGATTGGAACCAAGATGTTGGAACTTCCCATCCGAACACAGAGCGGTCTACAAATTTGTTTGTATATAATGTTAACGAACTACCAGCTTGTTCAAATCCAGCCCAGAAGAAGACAACAAAGCATGTTAAAATGACGATAACTGTTGTACGTTGTTTTTCTTTTTTTGTTAACGGTGTATTTCCTATTGTTTGTTGTCCAGCATCCGTTTGCAAATCGCGAGTTGGTTTTTTACCGATATCACCAAGGAAGCGATTTGATAGTGTTGTAAATAAAATTTGTCCAATGATCATTCCGATTGAAGCGGCTAAGAAACCGTAACGGAATCCGAAATGAGCAACGCCATCTATTGTTGTTTTGAATAAATTTTCTGATAAAAACCCGCAAACGAGTGGAGCTAAAAATGAACCGACGTTAATACCCATATAGAAAATTGTAAATGCACTATCACGTTTTGGATCATTTTCTTCGTATAATTCTCCAACAAGTGTAGAGATATTCGGTTTGAAGAATCCATTACCGATAATAATAAGCGCTAATCCGAGGTATAGACCGACTTGGTTTTGCAAGGCGAATAGTGTAAGGTTACCGATTGCCATTGTTATACCACCAATTGTGATGGCTTTTCGTTTGCCTAGAAAACGGTCCGTTAAGTATCCACCGATCAATGGTGTGAAATAACAAGCACCAGTATAAAATCCGTAAATAGAGAGTGCCCAAGCGGGACTAAACCCAAGACCACCACTTACTAAAGCTGTTGTTAAATATAATGTTAATAATCCTCGTAATCCATAGTAACTAAATCTTTCCCACATTTCTGTAAAGAAGAGTAAGTATAAACCTGGAGGATGTTTCTTTTTTCTTTGTTGTTCTCTTTCTAGTTGTATCGCTGATTCCATAATATTTTCCTCCTGACACAAGCAAAAAACAAAGTTAATAGTATTGTATGATTAATATTTTACCTTATTAACTATTATAAGTCAATAAAGGTTGATTTTTCAGAAGAAATTTGAAAAGGGAAATAGCTATAGAATGGGTGTTTCTTTTGTGATAGACTATGGACTATGTTTTCTTTGTAAGGAAGCGGATTACCGCATTTTTTTATTTGTGGAATTGATTTCATGTAAGGTGAAATTGAAGAAGGAGAAAGAAATGAAATTGTTACAGAAAAAAGAAATTTTGCTTATTAGTCTTATGTTATTCTCTATGTTCTTTGGGGCCGGAAATCTTATATTTCCACCTTTCCTTGGATATGAAGCAGGAGAACATGTATGGATTGCATTGTTAGGTTTTATTATATCAGCAACGGGGCTTCCTATATTAGGTGTTATCGCTATTGCGAAAGCAGGGAGTTTTCAAACGTTAGCGGGCAGGGTTCATTCTTCATTTGTAATTATTTTTCCATGTATTGTGTACTTATTTATTGGACCAGGTCTTGGTATACCACGTGCAGGAAGTTTAGCTTTTGAAATGGGGCCAGGCCAGTTGTTCCCAGAAGCGGGTAGCGTAGTTTTGTTATTGTACACGGCTATTTTCTTTAGTATTGTTTATTGGTTAAGTTTATCACCGTCTAAATTAATGGGCTTGTTTGGAAAGGTGTTAACGCCTTTATTATTATGTATGATTGCTATTATATTTATAAAAAGTATGTTTACATCAGTAGGCAGTGTGAAAGAGCCTGCAGGAAATTATGGACAAGCTCCTATGTTCCAAGGATTTTTAGATGGATATTTAACGATGGATGCGTTAGCAGCTTTAATATTTGGGATTGTTATTGCAAATGCTCTGCGTGCAAAAGGTGTAGCGGATGATAAAGGTTTAGCGAAATATATGAGTATTGCTGGTATTGGAGCAGGGCTTTTATTATCTATTATTTATGTCATTCTTGGATATGTTGGTTCAATTAGTGGTTCATTGGGTACATTTGATAACGGTGCGAAAGTGTTAGCACAAGTTATGATTACATTATTTGGACAAGGTGGGTTAGTTTTATTAGGTCTTATTTTTACTGTCGCTTGTCTATGCGTTTCCATCGGACTTGTTACGTCTTGTAGTCAATTTTTCACAAGTGTATTTCCGAAAGTATCTTATAAAGTTTGGGCATTTATATTAAGTTTTGTTAGTATGGTTTTAGCTAATTTAGGATTAACGCAAATTTTAAAAGTATCGGTACCGATTCTTGGATTTATTTATCCAGTTGCACTAACGCTTATTATTTTAGGGTTATTCCATAAGTATATTGGAAAGTATGTATACGTATATTCGGTAACGATTGGACTCGTAGCGGTATTTAGTGCGATTGATATTTTAAACAAAAGTGTACTGATGAATAAATGGACACCACTACTAAAAATGCTTCCGTTTTATTCAGAAGGTGTAGGTTGGATTGTTCCGGCATTTGTAGGTGTCTGCCTCGGTGTAATTGTTAGTATTGCTATAAATAAGAATAAATAAGTAAGAGGTGTTTTCCTATTTCGGAAAACACCTTTCTTTTTTTGGAAAAATAGTATTGAAAATGAATAGACTAAGAGTATGATAAAGATAATTGGTAATATATAGGTTTTACATGAATGATGAGGGGGGAGCATATGAAGGAGGATTTGAATAAGAAAATAGAAGCACTCGAAACGGCAATTGAAACGATGCAAGAGGCACTTTATGAATTGAAAGCGAAACAAAGAAAAATAGAAGTAGATAAAGTTCAACAAAATGTTAATAAAGAAAAGAAAGAATATATTGAAGCGGTAAGTAATGAAAAGTTACAAGAAGATGTAGTTAAGACGAGGAAGTCCATGCAAGAGCCAGAGGTGAAACAAGTAGATATATCTGCATTTAAACCAGAACCATTTAATATTATAAAGTTTTGTCAAACGTGGTTACCACGCATATTTGTCGGTATTATGCTACTTGGCGTTATTTGGTTATTCAAAGCAGGGGTAGATGCCGGATTATTGACACCAGCGATACGAGTTGTGTTTGGTATAGTACTATCTGCCGGTTTGTATTACGTAGGAGATATACAAATTAAAAGAGAGCGGCAAGCGTTAGGGTTAGTATTAGCTGGAGGAAGTATTACGGGAATTGTTTTAACAACGTTTGCGGCACATTATTTATATGAGTTTATTCCTGCAAGTATTGCGTTTGTTTGCAACATTATATGGGTTGTTTTAGGGATTTATTTAGCGAAAAGATATAGATCGGAATATCTCGCTATTTTCGTGGCGGTGGGAGCATTTTTTGTTCCTTTCTTGTTAAATAGTACGACTCCTAATACGTATATTTTCTTTAGTTATGAGACGATATTAACAATTAGCCTATTATGGTATGCATTGAGAAACCTTTATAAGTACTTGTATATGATTTCTTATGTTGTTGCGGCAATTGTCCTATTTGTCTTCTTTGTTGTTATGTCAATATTAGTAGAGAATGTGCAAGTACAGTTAACAGTTGTATACGGTGCAATTCATTTACTATTATTTTGGCATATGTTTTCGGAGAGAAGGTTTATACAAGAAGCACGATTGGCGATATTTAGTGCGAATGCAGTTTTCTTTATTTTAGCCATTTCTCAAATTCCTGAATTTACAACGTGGGGATTAGTTATAAGTGCATTTGTGCATGCTGTTATGTTTGTACTTGAATATAGGAAGAATAAACATTCGGTATTTTCAAATCTAATATTTGGCTTTGCAATGGGATCATTTAGTTTAGCGATTTTATACGAGTATAGTTTGGTGAATGCAGCGATCGTATTATTGTTACAAGGTTTCCTCGGTATGGTTACTGCTATTAAAGTAAAGCAAAATATTAAATTGTATGTAAGTGCAACGATTTATGCTATTGGGATGGTGCAGACGATTTTTAGCCCGTTTGATCATTTCATTTCGGCAGGGTTTGTCGCTCATATTATTTTAATAGGAACGTTCTATTATTGCATGATACAAGCAAAAGAAGTGTTAGCGAGTTTAGGTAAATATGTTTATTCTATAGCGCTCTACTCGTTAATGGTTATTGTATTTATTACAATTACTAGGATCGGTGAAGTTCTTTCTACAGATGGAAGTATAATTAGCGTATCTGTATCATTATTATGGATGGTATATGCTTTATTTGCAGTTTGGTTTGGCCGTTATAGACAGATGAACGAAATATTATATGCTGGATTAGTCGTATTAGTAGTAACAGTAGGGAAGTTATTCCTTCTCGACCTACCAGAGGTGTCGATGATGATTAGAGCGGTGTTATTCTTAATCGTAGGTAGTATAGGTATCGTTATTTCAAGAATGTTTTTCTCAAAAGAAGAGAAGTGAGAAGAAGGCAATCCCTTTACGGATTGCCTTTTCTTTTACTTTACTTCTTACCAATCGTTACAGCCTCATTATATTTAGCTGTTGTGTTTTGTCTTAGACGAAGTGTTGCCTGTCCAGTTGTATTTGGATCAAGTTGTACGTTCACAATTTTTTCAGCAGATCCTTGGTTATTTGTTATGAAAGAGAATGTACTGCTATATCCGAAAGAAGACGGCCAAGTGCCATTTGTATTTTGAACTTTTGCCACCTGTGTTCCGCCAGTTGTGAAGATACCTAAAGAATAATTATTGTATGTTGTATTTGGTAATAAGTTATTTACTTGAATCTTCATTTGGAACACTTCATTGTTTGGTAGAATGCTAGGGTGAGTAATTACGTAATCACTCGTTGTCACTGTGCCGTTATAGCCGTATGAACCTGGTTTGAAAGTATTGGTATTGAACCACTGGTAACCTTGACTTGGTGCGCTCCAAGGTTCTGGTTGTGGTTCTGTTGATAAGCTTGGTTGTTCAAATGTTTGTAGAGCTGTAGGTGCATCAAGCTGTAAACCACTCACTTGATCTAAGCTTGTAAATGTTTCTTGCTTCGCTAACCAATTCACGATGTTTTCTAATAGAACAGCATCGTTTTCTTCTTTATAACCATCATAAGTTTTCTTTGATTGACCTGAATCTTCGCGAACATATTTTGGCGTAGCATCTTCAACAGGAGAGGAATCACCAATAAAGGCTGCTTTTCCAAGGCCAACTTTCGAAATAGCAGCATAAGGCCCCTCTGCAACGCCACCACCGTTATAAACGCCGCTATCAACAGCGTTATTCCATTTTGATGGATTTTCTGGAAGATATACAAGGCCTTTCGCTAGTTTTGGATTTGTAATCGCAAGAGTAGAGCCGGCATGCATCGCTACAGATGAAACGCCAGTTGTAATTCCGAATGATTGCGCAGGTGAGACAATGTTTTTAGCTGAAACATCACCAAGTGCATTGTAACGGAAGCGAATACCGAAATTATTGGATAGCCAATCAGAGCTTTCTACTCCTTGCATAGCTTGTGAAGTTGTTTCTTCATTAGACATTCCCTTTGCTGGATTATCCCATGCCCCGCGTCTATATCCATTGAACACTTCTGAGGAGTCCCAGCGGTTTTTATTACGATCTGCATTATAATGATCGGCAATGAAGAAAATGCTGCCGCCATTTTTCACGTATTGTAACATTGCGTCTTGTTCAGATTTTTTGTAAGGAATATTTGCCTCTGGAACGATAAACACGTTGTAATTTTTTAAGTCGTCGTATGTAATAGGTGTTGATTTACGAAGTTCTTTTACATGATATCCGTTCTGGGCAATGCCGTTTCCGAAATCAGAAAAACCGCCATCAATAACCCAATCAGCTGTCCCGGCAGTTTGACCGTGCGTATTATCAAATAATACTTTCTTCCCATTGTTTTGATTTACAACCTTTGCAGCAATTTCAGGAGCTGGGTCTACAGAGCTTTCGGCATAAGTAGACGGTATGAACGAACTCCCCATACTAAGTGTAATTGCTGTTGCTAAAGAAAATGTAATCCATTTTTTATTCTTCATAGAAGAATCCCCCTAATAATAAATATATGTGCTTTAATAATGTAATTTATTTTTCTGAAAAAATAAAGACAGAAAACGTAAAAAATATTAAAAAATTGTAAAAATAAAGTGAATTTTGTTGAGAAATATTTATATAGACAATAAAAAATCCCTTCCAATTAATAAGGAAGGGATAGCTTGTTTAACTAATCTTTGAATTAGGTGTTTCATCGATCTTATGAAACCCTTTCATGTAATACACGATAGCTAAGCTGATAAGCCAAATTGGGCCAATGATTAATGCAATTCGTGTATCTTCTGAATACGCCATAATACCTAGTACAAGTGCAAGGAAGCCAAGTGAGAAGTAAGAGCTTAATGGATGTAAAGGCATTTTATACGTTAGCTTGTCTTTTTTCTCAGTTGATAATCCTTTACGGAATTTAATTTGAGCGACTAATATAATACCCCAAGTCCAAATTGCCCCGAAAGTTGAAATACTAGTTAACCATGTAAATACTTTTGCAGGCACAAGGTAGTTTAATATAACACCAACAAGTAAAACGATAGCCGTTGCTACAATCCCTTGACTCGGAATACCGTTTTTATTTAAACGACCGAATCTTTCAGGAGCTTTCTTTTGTTGTGCCAAAGTAAATAGCATACGCCCTGTACTAAATAAACCACCGTTACAAGAAGAAAGTGCAGCTGTTAATACAACAAAGTTAATAATACCTGCTGCTTTTGCAATGCCGATTTGTTGGAATGTTAATACGAATGGACTTCCTTTCTCGCCAAGTTCGTTCCATGGATAAATTGCCATCATAACGAATAATGCCCCGACGTAAAAGATTAGGATTCTCCAAAATACGTTATCGATAGCTTTTGCGAGTGTTTTCTTCGGGTTTTGAGCTTCACCAGCTGTAACACCAATTAGTTCAACGCCTAAATAAGCGAATAATACCATTTGTAAGGAAAGCAATAATCCAGAGAAGCCATTTGGGAACCAGCCCCCATGTTCCCAAAGATTTGAAATACCAGTTGCAACGCCGCCATTTCCAAATCCGAATAGAATAATACCAAAGCCAATCACTATCATACAGATAATTGTGACAATTTTAATGAGAGCAAACCAAAACTCAAGTTCTCCAAATACTTTTACTGATAAGAAGTTGAAAGCGCTCATTAATAATAGAGCGAGTAGTGCCCAAGTCCAGCGCGGGATATCTGGGAACCAGTACTGCATGTAAATTCCAGCCGCCGTAATTTCAGCCATACAAGTAACAACCCATAAGAACCAGTAGTTCCAACCAGTAATATAGCCAGCAAGTGGGCCGATATAATCATTAGCATATTTACTAAAAGAGCCGGCAACCGGTTGTTCAATTGCCATTTCTCCGAGCGCTCGCATAATGAAAAAAATAACGAGTCCAGCGATCATATAACCTAGTAAGATGGAAGGACCAGCTAGTTTAATAGCAGAAGCGGATCCTAAAAATAGCCCAACGCCAATAGCCGAACCGAGTGACATTAAAGTAATATGTCGTTCTTTTAAACCTCGATTTAAAGTTCCAGATTTGTTTGTGTGCTGCATAAGAAGAATCCCCCTTGTAGAATGAGCTAACTAAATATTTAACTATTTCAAATTATAAAACATTTCTATCTGTTATGCTACAAAAATAATCAAAATGAACTGTACTACATCTGAACTTGTCAGACTTAAACTTAAAATTCTCACTATTAGAGAATATATTGACTCTTCTTTTTATTGATTGTTAAGATTAAGTATTATATTTTCTCACATACTAGTAAGAAAAGAATGTGTGATAATAATTCAGGTGTAGGAAGGGTACATAGCCATGTTTCAATTACAAAAATATAACACTTCTGTGAAGCAAGAGCTTTTAGCGGGCATCACAACTTTTTTTACATTTGCGTATATTCTTGTCATCAATCCGAAAATATTATCTGATGCAGGTGTACCATTTGATCAAGCGTTTACGGCAACTATTATTGCGACAGTTATTGGGACGCTATGTATGGCGTTTTTAGCTAACTATCCAATTGTTATTGCTCCAGCTATGGGGATGAATGCATATTTTGCTTACTCTGTTGTTCAACAGGCAGAGGGGATTACGTATGTCATTGCGTTTTCAGCAGTATTTGTAACAGGTATCATTTTTCTTTTATTATCTTTCACTTCATTTAGGCAAAAGCTAATTATCGCAATTCCTGACAGTTTAAAACATGCAATTGCAGGTGGAATTGGACTATTTATTGCTTTTATTGGATTACGTCTATCTGGAATTATCGTGGATCATCCATCTAACTTAGTTACGATTGGTGATTTTCATTCTCCAGCAGTTATTTTAACTTTAATTGGTTTAATTTTAGCGGCAGTATTAATGGTATTACGTGTGAGTGGTGCATTATTTATTAGTATGATTGTGACAGGAATTATCGCCTTCTTTACGGGGCAACTGAAGTTTGAGGATAAAATTGTAGCGATGCCTCATTTACCAGAGGGTATTATCGTTTCAAATCCAATTAATGCTTTTTCAGATGTAATTCAGTATGGATTATATGGTGTTGTATTTTCATTTTTACTTGTACTTTTATTTGATACGACAGGTGCATTACTCGGTTTAATTAAACAAGCTGGTTTAATTACAGATAATACAGAGAAACGTTTTGGCAAAGCGTTTATTGCAGATGCGATTGGCGGAACGACAGGTTCTATCTTCGGAACAAGCCCAACAGCAGCAACGATTGAATCGTCAGCTGGTATTGCTGCAGGTGGTAAAACTGGATTAACAGGTATTGTAGTTGTTGGTCTAACGATTATAACGGCATTTTTCAGCCCTGTTATCGCGTCTTTATCAAGTGTAGCTGCTATTACAGCTCCTTCATTAATTATTGTAGGTAGTTTAATGGCACAAAGCATTCGTGATATTAATTGGAATGAATTTGAAGATGCATTACCAGCATTTTTAATTTTCGTTGGTATTCCGTTAACGTCTAGTATTGCAAATGGAATTGCAATTGGATTTTTAGTGTATCCAGTATTAAAAATTGTGAAGGGGAAAGGGATGGAAGTACATCCGTTACTATATTTATTTACAATTTTATTTGGATGTCATTTATTCTTATAGTATAGAGATAGGAAAGGGGGCTTCTTATGAGAGGCTCCTTTTTTGTGTATAATAAAGTGAAAAAAACAAATCAATTACGTAAAATATAAATTACTTAATGGAATATATATGTTACAATAAAGGCAGAGGAGGAACATGAATGGCTGTAAGTAAAATAAAAGTCGCACGTGTTCAGTTAGATTTAACACAACAACAATTAGCAGAAAAAGTAGGCGTCACAAGGCAAACAATTAGTTTAATTGAGAAGGGGAAATACAATCCATCTTTAGATTTATGTTTGAAAATTTGTTATGCAGTAGATAAAACATTGAATGATTTGTTTTGGGAGGAAAAGGAGTGATAGGGTGAAAATCGTGAAAGATGAACGTTTAATGATTGAGGGATTAAAACATATTAGATTGGCTTTCATCTTACAAAATGTCGTCATACTAGGCATTGTTTTTTACCGTTACGTCTTGCAAGGGGCAGGGTATGAAAGTGTTTCGGATTTATTAATGGTATTTATGGGCGGGATAATAGTTATTAACTTTTTAAACTTAAAAAATTCGGTGGAAGTGTATGAGCATACAGGGGGAGTATCTCGTAGTTATTTCATGAAACTATTATTAATTCCAGTAGGGATTGTTATTGGACTGTTAGCTATTTGTATCATTGTAACACCGGATATTGCGATAAAGGAAATTGGTATAACAGGACTTATTATGTTTGCTTGTTTTTTAATTCCTAGTTTGTTTATATACATATATATGAAAAAAATAAAAAGTGAAGATGAAATATAAGAAAAGCTTTCTGCGATATGCAGAAAGCTTTTCTTATATTTCTTTATACATTACTTTATGTAGTCCTATTGGATCAATCTCGAAGATTTCACCATGCTCATGGAAGCCTAATCGTTTGTAATAATCCGCTACGGTAATTCGGGCATTACACCATAGAATATTTGCTTCGCGTTCTTGGAGGACTTGTTCAGCTTTACGGATTAAGGAGCTGCCAGCATGCTGGTTTCGGAAATTAGGTAATGTTGCCATTCCTCGTAGACGATAGTGGGTACCAGCTTGTAAATCAGGATGTATTTCTTTAGAGAAAGAGGCGATACTAACAAGTTCATCATATAAAAATGCACCTAAATGAAAGGCGTCTGTTTCGTAATCTGAATCGTATTTACAATCTTCTAATGATTGATTGGGACGCAAAACCTTTTGACGTAATAAGTATGTTTCAGATGCATCAATATGTTTCACTGTAATCATAATATCATCCTTTCTTATAAGCCTTTTTCTATAAGTTGTAAGAAGAAATATGCGGGTGCAACGAGAAGTCCTAGTATGCTAGCTGTTCCGAGAAGGAGTGAAATTAAGAGACAAAAGTACTTAATTCCATTCGATTTTTTCCATCCATAACTACAAATTTCAATGCTAATACCGATGAGAATAATGGCGACGAGTACTTCTGCTAATAATAAGAGAGCTAAAGTTGAAATAGACATAATGTGATTCATCCCCATAATATGTGATAGTAACATTTTACCATATGAAATTGAAAAAATGCCCCTCATTTATGTGAGGGGCATTTTCTATTCTAATATGTTTTTCATTGTATCAATATGTTCTTTTGAACCCGTTACAAGTAAAGTATCGCCATGCTGTAACTTCGTATCACCATGTGGTATTAATGCTTTATTACCACGGTAAATTTGAATGACAAGTACATCACCTAGAAACGGAAGGCGACGAAGTGCTAAGCCGTTATATTTATTACTTCGTAGTTCAACCTCACGCACCGTTTCATTTGCTGTTGTAATCAAGCGAACGAGACTCGGTTTATCAATAAGTGCACGTAATAAAATACGTGTAGAGTTAATAGTCGAGAATACAGCGATATGTTCTTGAGTCGCTTTTTCTTGTAGAAGGGGATCTTCTACACTTGCAATGACGTGTTCAACACCTAATTCTTTTGCGTGTTCTGCTAATAATAAGTTTTGTTCATCATCACTTGTCGCAACAACAACACGGTCTGCTTCGAAAGCTTGTTGCTCCATTAAAGATTGAATAGTAATCTCATCTAATTTTACAATAGGGAAGTCATGAGATTTCGCTTCCTCATCATTTATTTTATTTTGACGTATCATATATAGTGTTACGTCATAATCTTCACGTTTTAAATCAAGTGATAACGGAAGGGTAATTCTGCTTGCACCAATAATAGATACTTTCGGTTTTGGTGTTTCCACTTTTGGAAACATCTTTTTAAATAATATAGGTGCAAAAATACAAGTAATAACTGCACTTAAAATAAGAGATGCTGATAAACTTGGGCTAATGATGCCTAGCTTTTCACCGATTTGTGCAGCCGCAATAACTAAAGAAAGTGTTGATGTTAACAAAATAGCACTTCCGAGTACGATATTGCGTGGGTACCATTTTCGTAAGACGAGTGATGGCAACAGTTTTGAAATAAAGAGTCCCACAATTAGAATTGGGATCATTAGCATACTAGAAGGCTCGTTAAAAATAGACCATACTTCTAGATTTACACCAACCATTACGAAGAAAATAGGAATGAAGAAGCCATATCCGATGGAATCAAGTTTTTCAACCATATCTTCATTTGGTGATAATAAGGATACGAGTACACCTGCTAAAAAGGCTCCCAAAATATTTTCTGCCCCAACAGATTCAGATAATCCAACTAATATTAAGATGAGTGCAAAAACAGCTCGTGTATCAATTTGTACACTACCGGCTTTTAAGCTTTCTAGGTATGGAATATTTTTAAACCGTCTTGCGACAAAGTAAATTACAATACCAGCACCGAATAGAAGAAGTAGAAGCCACATGCTTTGGCCACTTTCGGAATTTAATCCGACGAATACAGCGAGTAAAATCATTGTAACTAAGTCTGCAATAACAGCGACTAATAAAATGATTTGCCCGATTGCGGTTTTTCCTAAGTTATTTTCTTTCAATGTTGGTACGACAACACCTAAAGAAATAGTTGAAATAATTAAAGTCATGAACATTGCATTGTCTACGAATCCTAGCCATACGAATATTAATGATAGGGCATAAGATAAAATGAAAATAAACAAGAAGATAATGCTTGCTGCTTGAAATGTGTTCGGTTCGTTTGTCGTATTCTTTTTCCCTTTTTGTTTAAAGATCGAAAAGTCAATTTCTAAACCACTTAAAAACATTAGGAAGATAAACCCTAGTGTTGATAAGACTTGAAGCCACATATCTGGCTCAATGATGTTAAATCCACTTTTACCTACAAAGATTCCTGCGATAATTTCTGCAACAACGACAGGAAGTGCTTTTAATTTAAAGCGCTGTAACAAAAGGGGAACGAAAAACGCGATTGCGACGACAACCATAAGTGATAGAACAGAAGAATGATGTTCCATTGCGTTCTCTCCCTTCAAATAAATATAGTAACTATTTAGCCATATAATAGGAAGAAAAGCAACGGATATGGTTTCGATTTCATAAAGAAAGAGTTTTCTTAACATTTGTCATAATAAGTATATTTTGCATGATTTTGTTGTTAATTCCGTAATGTGGATGTAATAGGGGAGGGGATAAAGTGAAACTTTAATCAGTGGGGGTCTTACTGCTCGTTAATGGGGGATAAAAAAAAGACTGCTGAGGAATCCCAGCAGTCTTTTCATGCAAATTACATTGAGAAGAAGATCCATACAGTAAGTCCAACTGTTGCAGTTGCAACGAAGAAACTGTATATCATTGTAAGAACTTGAATTCTTCCTTCTCCTTCTTTTAAGTGCATGAACATAATTAATTGTAATAACGCTTGCGCAACTGCCATTATGATGATAGTTGTTAATATCGTTGAAAGTGGCAGGTCTGTGTAAAGTGCCACGTATAACGCTAGAAACGTTAGTGCAAGCGATAAAATAAATCCGAAAACGTGTGACCATGGGAATCCGCTATGCCCATGCCCGTTTGCTTGGTTGTTATTTTGACCCATTTACGCCACCATCCCGTTCAAGTAAACTAGTGTGTAAATAAAGACCCAAACAAGATCAAGGAAATGCCAGTATAAGCTGATAATAAATACTTTACGAGCTGTAACTGGTGTTAAACCTCGTTTTAAAATTTGGATAATAACACAAGTTGCCCAGATGATACCACCTGTTACGTGGGCACCATGCGTTCCAAGAAGAACGAAGAATGCCGATAAGAAAGCACTTGTTTGAATCGTTGCACCTTCACCAACGTACAAAATGAATTCTTCAATTTCAAAGAATAGGAAGCCTGCACCTAAAAGTAAAGTCAGGATAAACCAAGCTAACATTCCTTTTTGATTGTGTTTACGCATTTCGTGAATTGCGATCCCACATGTAAAGCTACTTGTTAAAAGTAACAGTGTTTGAATTAAAAGTGTTTTAACTTCAAACAATTGCGCTGGTGTTGGGCCATCAGCCGTACGACCAGCAAGGACTAGATAAGAGGCGAAAAGTGTTGCGAACAGCATAATTTCAGCCCCAAGAAAAATCCAGAATCCTAGGATATTCAATCTGCTTTGCTCGGATTGATATTCCAAAGGTAAGCTTTTATCTAAAGCCGCCATGTCATTTCACCTCTCATGCTATATGTTCTGTTTCTTTAATTTCATCAACGCTTACGTAGTAGCCATCATCATAATCGAATGAACGATAGATTAAGCAACCTAAAATACCAATACCACCGATTGCTGCAATCCAGAACCAGCTAAATACTAATGCAAAACCTGCAAGACCGAAGAATAAAGACGCAATAATAGGCACACCAGAATTACTTGGCATGTGAATTGGTTTTAATTCATCTGCTGTTGGTGTAATTGTTTCTCCACGTTTTTTCATGAACCAGAAAGCATCAGCTTCTTTAATTTCAGGAAGTTTCGCGAAGTTGTAATGTTGTACAGGAGATTGAGTTGCCCATTCAAGTGTACGGCCGTCCCATGGATCTCCAGTTGTGTCACGCTCACCGTGACGTGCACTCCAAATTACGTTATAGCAAAGGATTAGGAAGCCAATAGCCATCATTACAGCACCAACAGATGCGATTTGGTTTAGCCAGCCCCATCCAAGACTTTCAGAGTAAGTGTACATACGACGAGTCATACCGTCTAAACCTAAGAAGTACATTGGGAAGAAACAGATGTTAAATCCGCTCATAAAGATCCAGAATGTCCATTTACCTAGGCGTTCATTTAACATATGACCTGTCATTTTTGGATACCAGTATGTGAATCCAGCAAGCATAGCGAATACTGTACCTGCGATTAATACGTAGTGGAAGTGAGCAATTAGGAAGTAGCTGTTATGGTATTGATAATCAGCTGCTGCCATTCCAAGCATAACCCCTGTAACTCCACCAACTACGAAGTTTGGAATAAATGCCAATGACCAAAGCATTGGAACTGTAAAACGAATACGTCCTTTATACAGTGTAAACAACCAGTTAAAGATCTTAACACCGGTTGGAATCGAAATCGCCATTGTCGAAATCGAGAAGAATGAGTTAACCGCTGGACCTGCACCCATAGTGAAGAAATGGTGAAGCCATACGACGAAACTTAGTAAAGAAATTGCAACCATCGAGTACACCATCGCACTGTAACCGAATAGACGTTTACGTGAGAATGTACTAATGATTTCAGAGAAAATACCGAATGCCGGTAAAATAACAATATATACTTCAGGGTGACCCCATACCCAGAATAGGTTGGCCCATAACATTGGCATACCGCCGCTCGCCATCGTAAAGAAGTGAGCATCGAATAGACGGTCAAATGTCATTAATGCAAGAGCAACTGTTAATACTGGGAAAGCGAAAATAATGATAATTGTTGTAATTAAGATTGACCAAGTAAACATTGGCATTCTCATTAATTTCATACCAGGTGTACGCATTTTTAAGATAGTAACAAGGAAGTTAATACCGGTCATTAGCGTACCGAGACCTGAAATCTGTAATGCAATTGCGTAGTAGTTATTTCCTACACCAGAAGTAAACTCTGTACCTGCCATTGGGAAGTAAGAAGTCCACCCAGCGTCTGGAGAACCACCGATTACGAAAGCGATGTTGAATAACATTGCTCCGACAAAGAATAACCAGAAACTTAAAGCATTTAAGAACGGATATGCAACGTCACGAGCACCAATTTGTAATGGTACTACAAGGTTCATTAATCCCATAACGAATGGCATTGCCATGAAAAGAATCATTACCGTACCATGTGTTGTAAAGATTCCGTTATAGTGTTCAGCGTTTAAATAAGTTGTTTCCGGGAATGTTAACTGGGCACGAATCATTAAACCATCCATACCACCACGGAATAACATTATAACGGCAGAGATAATATACATGGTCCCTATTTTTTTATGGTCAACAGTTGTCAACCACTCATCCCAAAGCCATCTCCATTTTTTGTACTTTGTTAGTACGAAAAGAATCGCTAATGTCACAAGAACGATAGAAGCGTCAGCTCCGTAAATAATCGGGTCACCTGTGACAAAAAATTCATCAAGCTTCACTGTGTTCACTCCAATCTGTTGGAATAATAGCTATTATTTTTTGTTTTTGTAGTAGTTGTAATCACAATATTCAAGTGATTTTGGATCTACATAACTTAAGTGGTGACTAGAGAAGGTCATACGCCCCACTACACCAGGTTTAATAATTTCGTTGTATTTCTTTTCTGATAATTTAGGGGCAGTTTCTTGTACTTCTTTTACCCACTTATCATATTTCTCTTTAGTTTTTGCTTCAACTTCGAATTCCATGTGAGTAAATCCTTCACCAGAGAAGTTCGAGCTACGACCTAGGTAAGAACCTGGTTTGTCAGCTTGTAAATATAAGTCCATGATCATGCCATCCATTGTATACTTCATACCACCAAGTTCTGGTACCCAGAAAGCATTCATTGGACCTACAGAAGTCAGTTTAAATTGAATTGGTACACCAGCTGGGATGTTTAAATAGTTAACGGTTTCAATTTTTTCCTCCGGGTAACTAAATAACCATTTCCAGTTTGCAGATGTAACATAAATTTCAACTGGTTTAATATGTTTGGACTCTTGCGGAACCTCTTCCGAAGCATAAGTTGCTTTAACTGTTGGAATCGATAATGCGATAACGATAATAACAGGAATAATTGTCCAAATGATTTCTAATAATGTGTTACCATGTTGATCAGGTGGCTCATAGTCCATATTCTCTGGTTTTTCACGATAACGAATCAAGATGACTGTAAACAAGATGAATACAATTGCGATAATTAATGACATAAGCAAGAATGACCAAACAATTAAATCATACTGTGCTTTTGCAACAGGTCCTTGCGGATTTAATACTGCGAGTTTTTTATCACAGCCACCGAGGAACAGAAGTAATGATAACGGAAGAAGCGAAGCCAACTTCCAAAATGCTTTCTTTAGTTGCACGATTGAAAATCTCCTTTCTCCTTGGATTGAAACTATGCCAATAAAACAATATAAACCTATTAATTTATAGATGGCAATAGTTTTTGTTATATTGTTAAAAAATAGACACAAATGCACGCTTTTTAAGGTGAATATCATTTGTAACTTGATAACATTGTAAACTATTTTCCAGATAAAAACGTGATTGTGGGAATTTTAAGATAAATAAAGTTATACCAACATACCCAATAAATAGAAAAAAATTATCTTATCATAAGGAAAAATACTGAATTTTTAATATATTCAGTTTGTTACCTAAGTTATATTTCTTTTTTGCTCAAATGTGACAACTTTCCGAAACTTTAACTCGGTATAAAATGTAACAAATGATCATAAATGGAACCCCGCAATAAAGAGCAATTCTCTGATCTGGAATGAAAGCTAAACTAACAAATGTAAGGAAATTGAGTGAGAAAGCTATGATTGGAACTATTGGATAAAGTGGTGTGCGGTATTTTAATTCTGCTTGTTCTACTTGTTGATTCATATGTTCCTCCCCCCATATTTTTTTGTATGTTTTAACTAGATTTTATTCGGTGCTTTTAATCATTAGTGGGGGTGAAAAACATACTTGGTTTATTTTGTTGTGAACTGAGTATGTAAAGGAAAAACTAACTATGACTAAATACCTTAGAATGTTTATTAACCTAGTGAAGGAAACGTGATTCTTTCACTAGGTTAATAATTTTGTTTTTCAGTAAAAAATTCTGAAAAATTATATTTTTTCTTTCTATTTCAAACAATCGGAATTTTAAAAAGGTATTTGTGAATAATAATTCACAGAATCTTTCTAGCAAACTAGTAAGAAGAAAGGTACAATGATAGGAGTTGTGCCTTTAAAATAATTGATATAATGGAGTTTGGTTTATGATGAAAAAGTTAAAATATATTTTTATTTTCGGTATTATATTTGCTGTCGTGTTCTTTTTCGAGAAAGATAAAATTATGAAAAAGGCACAAGAATTTCGGTTAGACCTTTTCTCTGAGATGAAAGAAAGTGCAATGATTACAGAGGTTCCGTTTATTAGACAGTTACCTGAATTACCTAGAGGTTGTGAAGTGACAAGTTTAACTATGCTACTACAACATAAAGGTGTACAAGTAGATAAGATGCAACTTGCTAGTGAAATTCATCGCGTTCCATTTAAACAAGATGGTTTGCATGGAAATCCGTATGAAGGATTCGTTGGAAATATTTACACGAAAGCTGAGCCGGGATACGGTGTATATAATCAACCGATTTTTAATTTAGCAGAAAAGTATGTTCCTGAAAAAGTAATTAATTTAACGGGTAGAGACGTGCAAGATCTATATAAAGTAATTAGTTCTGGTTCTCCAGTATGGGTAATTATTAATACAACGTTTAAACCATTAGCCGAAAGTAGTTTTGAAACATGGAATACGAGTTCAGGTGAAGTGAAAATTACATATTATGAGCATAGTGTTGTAGTAATTGGATATGATCAAAACTTTGTATACGTAAATGATCCTCTTGCAAACAATCCACGAAAAGCTGTTCCTCGTGCTGAATTTGAAAAGGCATGGGAGCAAATGGGGAAACAAGCAATTACTATTTTATAAAATGAAAAGTCATCTTGAGATGGCTTTTTCTTTTTGAATATTCGTTATAGAAAATTCTGAAAATTCTTTCAGAAGTTAACAATTCACGCTATAATAACATTTAACTTGGTAAAGAAGGGGAGAAGAGAAATGGATGTCGCAAAGGAACTTGTTTTATCAAAGAATCAGTTGATTGAGTGGAGAAGGCATTTTCATAAGTATCCAGAGTTATCTTTTCAAGAGGAAAAAACATCTCAATTTGTATTCGACATACTTCGGGAAATCCCGTATTTAGAAGTCTCAAGGCCTACTAAATATAGTGTAATGGCAAGGTTAATTGGTAGGCAGCCTGGTAAAACTATCGCTGTTCGTGCTGATATGGATGCTCTTCCTATTCATGAAGAAAATAAGTTTGATTTTATTTCTATATATCCAGGTGTGATGCATGCGTGTGGTCACGATGGTCACATGGCAATATTGCTTGGTGTAGTACATAAGTTGGTAGAGGAAAGAGAGAAAGTTAAAGGAGAGATTCGCTTTTTATTTCAACATGCAGAAGAAAACTTTCCGGGCGGTGCAGAGGAAATGGTTGCAGCGGGAGTGATGACAGGTGTGGATTACATTATTGGTGCTCATCTTTGGGCGTCATTAGAGGTTGGAAAAGTAGGTGTAATTTATGGTCCTGCGATGGCGGCGCCGGACGTTTTTAAAATTACGATAGAGGGAAAAGGTGGGCATGCTGGAATTCCGCATGAAACAGTTGATAGTATCGCCATTGGTGCGCAAGTAGTTTCGCAAATTCAGCAAATTGTATCTCGCCTCACGAATCCGTTAGATTCTCTCGTAGTATCTGTTACGCAATTTCATTCTGGGACAACTCATAATGTTATCCCGGAACAAGCGGAGATTGAAGGGACAGTGAGAAGTTTAAGGCATGAATTAAGAGAAGAAACAAAGAAGAAGCTTGAAAGGATTGTAAAACATATTACAGAATCCTACGGTGCTAAGTATACATTTTCTTATGAATATGGATATCGCCCAGTTGTGAACGATTATGAAGTTACAGAGCTTATTGAACATACAGCATTACAGCTGTATGGAAGAGAAAGAGTTGTTCGTTTACAGCCAACGATGGCAGGGGAAGATTTTTCAGCATTTTTACAAAAGGCACCAGGGACGTTCTTTTTTATAGGGGCAGGAAATGAAGAGAAGGGAATTATATATCCGCATCATCACCCTCGTTTTACAATTGACGAAGATGCATTACCAATTGGAGTGGAAGTCTTTGTATCATCCATTATGAATTTTATAAGTAAAGGAGAATGAGATGAAAAAAATACACGTGCTAGCACTTATTCCAGTTCTTTGTTTAGTAGTTGGACCAGTATTTGCAAATTCGGTCACTCCTTACGTATGGGGGATGCCATTTTTATTATTTTGGGTACTATTATCAGTGCTCATTACGTCTCTTTGTATGGGTCTTGTGTACGTATTCGATCCTGCTAATAAGGGGGACGTAAAATGACTGCATTATTTATCATTATTATATTTTTGTTTCTCGCACTATTTTTAGGAATTCGGGCACAACATGGAAAAGATATGAATTTAGAACAATGGTCAGTTGGAGGAAGAGGATTTGGAACTATTTTCGTTTTTCTCCTTATGGCAGGGGAAATTTATACGACGTTCACATTTTTAGGAGGAAGTGGCTGGGCTTATAGTAAAGGAGCTCCTACATTTTATATTTTAGGGTATGGTGCATTAGCTTATATTTTATCGTATTTCTTATTGCCTCCAATTTGGAAGTATGCAAAAGAACATAACCTCATTTCACAATCAGATTTCTTTGCGAAGAAATACAGGAGTAAGACGCTTGGGGTAATTGTTTCAATTATTGGTGTTATTTCGATTATCCCGTATCTTGTTTTGCAATTAAAGGGATTAGGAATTATCGTTTCGGAAGCTTCCTATGGAAGAGTGACACCTGTTATTGCGGTATGGATTGGTGCTATTGTTATAACTATTTATGTAATGGTTTCAGGTATACATGGATCGGCGTGGACAGCTGCTTTGAAGGACATTATGATACTATTTATCGTTATGTTTTTAGGTATATATTTACCGTATCACTATTACGGAGGATTTCAACCGATGTTTGAAGCTGTAGAAGCTGCAAAACCAGGTTTTTTATCTTTACCTGAAAAGGGAATGAGTATTTCTTGGTTTGTTTCTACTATTATATTAACGGCTCTCGGTTTTTATATGTGGCCTCATACATTTGCCTCAGCTTTCTCAGCGAAAAGTGAAAAAGTATTTAGGAAAAATGCAGCAATTATGCCTCTCTATTCTTTAGTTTTGCTTTTTGTGTTCTTTGCAGGTTTTGCTGCTATTTTACAAGTTCCAGGGTTAAAGGGAGCGGATGTAGACCTTTCATTATTCCGTCTTGCTCTTCAAACTTTTGATCCATGGTTTATTGGGATTATTGGTAGTGCGGGGGTATTAACAGCACTAGTTCCCGGTTCCATGCTTGTTATGGCCGCTTCTACATTGTTAGCGAAAAATATTTATGGAACGATGGTACCATCCGCCTCTGATAAACAAGTTGCAAAAGCAGCTAAGCTATTTGTACCTGTTGTAACGCTTGTTGCAGTATTGTTTACATTTAAAGGGGGAGAAACGATAGGGGCTCTTCTTTTAATGGGGTACAGTATAGTTACGCAACTTTTCCCTGCACTTGTATGTAGTTTGTTTCCACGTCAAATTATTACGAAGCAAGGAGCGATTGCAGGAATGGGGATTGGGTTGTTAATTGTCGCATATATTACCTTATCTGGTTCAACTATAGCTACGATGTTTCCAAGTTTTCCGCAATATATAAAAGATTTAAATGTAGGTATAGTCGCATTGTTAATGAATATGATTGTGATGTTTATCGTTAGTGGATTCACAAGAAATGTATCTGTAAAGACCGACAATATAATAGTAGAAAAGTAATTCGTATGTTAGAGCTATCTTCGAAAAGAGATAGCTCTTTTTTGTATATATTTTCTTCTATTAGCGGAATCTAACTAAAAACTTGTTGAAAAGGAAGTTAGGTGGGGAAATTGTTAGAGCTAAAAGGTAACTTGTTTGAAGTTATGAAGGAAATTAGAGATGAGTTAGGTTCACCTAATGATTTAACAATTAGAGAAGTTGCTCTTGCTGGTAGTTTTACACGTTGTGCGGTTGTTTTCTTATGTGGATTGACAGATAAGGATAATGTTTATAAATATGTAGTTCGTACACTTCAATATGAAGAAATACCAAATGAAGCAGCTGTGGTTCAGATATTATTGGATCGTTTTATTTCTATTGCAGAAGTCGGTATGAAGACGACTTTTCCAGATATTATAAATGCGGTTTTAGCAGGAGATACAGTCATATTAATTGATAATATTCAAACGGCTATTGTTGTTAATAGTAGAGCTTGGGAAAAAAGAAGTCTAGAGCCTCCAGTGACAGAAGATTTAATACGTGGACCGAGAGTTGGATTAAATGAAGATATTAATGTGAACAAAATGCTAATTCGCCGTGGTTTACGTGATCCGAAGTTACGGTTTCAATCTTATATTATGGGGAAGCGATCGCAGAAAGAAGTAACCCTAGTATATATAGAGGATATTATTAACCCTTACATCGTAAACGAGCTAGATCGGCGTCTTCAATCAATAGTGACAGATGTCATTTTTGAGACAGGAACGATTGAACAATTAATTCAAGATAATAATTTATCGCCGTTTCCGCAGTTTTTAAATACAGAAAGACCAGATAATATAGTGGCTGCATTGGCGAAAGGGAAAGCGGCCATTTTAGTAGATGGGTCACCATTTGCTCTTATAGCTCCACTAGTGTTTGTTGATATTTTTCAGTCTGTAGAAGATCATTATGAGCGGTGGGTAATTGGAACGTTATTAAGAATATTACGTATGGGATCAGGTATCGCTGCTGTTTTATTACCTGCCATGTACGTAGCGCTTGTATCGTATCATCAAGGGCTTATTCCATCTAAACTAGCTTATTCCATTGCGGGAGCGAGAGAAGGGGTACCGTTTCCTGCTTATATAGAAACGTTAATGATGGCATTAACGATGGAATTAATACGAGAAGCCGGGATTAGGCTTCCGAAACCGATGGGACAAACAATTGGCATCGTAGGCGGTCTTGTAATTGGAGAAGCGGCAGTAAATGCGGGGATTGTAAATCCGTTTTTAGTAATTATTATTGCGGTTACCGCAATTGCTACATTTTCACTTCCTGTATATAGCATTACGATTACATTTCGAATTTTACTTTTCGTCTTCGTGTTAGCTGCAACTGCTTTTGGGTTATACGGAATCATTTTAGCTCTTATTGCACTGGCGATCCATATTACAAATTTAAAGAGTGTTGGGGTACCGTATACAACACCTATTGCTCCTGCTTTTTATAAAGATTGGGAAGAAGAATTGGTTCGCCTACCAAAATCAATGTTAAAAGAGAGACCAGAATATTTACAAACGAAAGACTCTACACTACGTCCAAAGGAGCGAGAGTAATTGAAACCATTTGAATATGGGGATGAAGAAATTGGATCTCGGGAACTTGGTTTTGCGGTATCGTCAACAATTATCGGTATAGGTGCATTATCTATGCCTCGAGATATTGCTGATCAAACTTTATTTTCGGATGGTTGGATTATTTTGCTTTTGGGTGGATTGATATGTGCGGTTTTAGGTTGGTTTGTAACGAGGATAGCTATTTTATTCCCAAAACAAAACTTTGTTCAATATACAAGTGCACATTTGACGAAGCCTGTTGCATACACAATTAGTAGCATTTTAGTATTAACATTTGCTGCTTTGACCGCATATGAATCGCGAATGATTGCAATTATTTCACAAACATATTTATTTAGTGATACACCAATACAGCTACTCTCTTTCTTCTTCTTATTAGTTGTTATTTATGGAGTAGCAGGATCGAGAGCGGCTTTAGTAAGGTTAAATGTTCTATTCTTACCTATCGTGTTCATTGCGATAGTGTTGCTTTCTTTATTGAATGTGAATTTAATGGAAATAAACAATTTACTACCAGCTTTTCAAACGAACGCAAGTCAATATGCTGTAGGAGTTAAAAATTCTATTTTCACATTTATCGGATTTGAGGTAGCTCTGTTTTATGCTGTGATGTTGAACGATAAGACAGCGAAAAAAGCGCCAATGGCAGTTGCAAAAGCAGTGATGGTAAATGTGCTGTCATACATTTTAATTTATGTAACTTGTATTAGCGTTTTTTCGTATATGACAACCCGTGGATTGACGTATCCAACAATTGAATTGGGTAAAGAAATTGAAATTGGTGGAGGTTTTTTAGAAAGATTTGATGCCATTTTTTTTACTACTTGGATTATTACTATTTATAACACGACAGCAATGTATTATGACGTCGCATCTTTATTATTTTGTGCTATGTTTCCGAAAGTGAAGAAACATATTTTCATTTTTGTAAGTGCCCCGATTATCTTTATGGCGAATATGATACCTAGTAATTTGAATAATTTGTCAAGTTATGGGACTTATTTAGCTTGGATAGATATGGGGTTTGTCGTGCTAGCGCCTTTGTTAGTTTTTATTGTATATAAAATAAAAAGAAGGAATGGTAGAAATGAAACACCTTCTTAAAATTATAATGGTTATGGTTTTAGCTGGATCTATAAGTGGGTGCTCTGAGCTAGAAGAAATAGAAGAAAGAGGATTTGTAGTAGGCGCAGCTTACGATATTGTGAAGGAAAAGAAATCGAATCCAATTATGAAAGGGACGTATCAGATGGTACTTCCCAGTAAGTTAGCGCAACAAGGTGGCCAAGGCGGTGGAGATAGTGAAAATTATATTAATGTTAGTGCGAAAGCAGATAGTGTCTTTGAGCAAATACGAATTATTGCTAAAAAAATTAGTCGCTCATTATTCTTTCCGCATATACAAGTGATAATTTTTTCTAAAGATTTACTAGCGAATCCATATGTTTTACAAAATACGTTAGATGTATATATTCGTGATCACGAGATGAGAAGAAATATTCGTTTGTTCGTTTCTAAGAAAAATGCAGAAGCTATTTTAAAGCAGAGTGCCAAGCCTGAGAACTTACCGGCACAGTATATTGATATGTTAGCTGAGCATCCTCCGAAAAATGCTCAAATGATTGAAGCTGCAAGAATTGGTGAGGTACAGCAAAAAATGATTGCTAACCAAAGTTTCGTATTACCTATTCTCGAACTAACAAAGCAGGGGGTACAAATGAACGGGGCAGCGTTGTTTCGTGGAAAAGATAATAAGTGTGTAGGCAGTTTGAATGGAGAAGAAACATTAGGAATGAATTATGTAATAGGTAAAAAAATTGGAGGGTTCTATACTATCCGTAAACAAGGTCAGCTTGTTACATACGAAATTCATAAGATGCACCGAAAGATTAAAGTATCTACGGAAAATGCTACAAAACCGAAGTTTGATATCCATTTATCTTTGGAAGGGACCTTAGCAGAGTTGCATTTTAGTGATCATAAACAAATTATGAATGAAAAGCGATTAAAGAAAACCATTGCGGAGGAAATGGAGAAGCGTATCCAAAAATCGATTAAGCTTGTTCAAAAAAAATATAAGGTAGATGTATTAGCGTTAGGAGAAGTATATAAGCGGCATAATTATAAAGAATGGAAGAAGATAGATAAGAATTGGGATCAAGGTGAAAATTATTTTAGTAATGCTGAGGTTACTGTTCATGTTCATCCGACAATTGAGCATTCAGGTTCAGCTTTACCGAAGAGAGTGAAATAAGGTGATTTAAGTTGTTTACTGGACTAGGAATTAGTTGCACGATATTAATGGCGATTCTTCCGGGAGCCATATACTCCATTCATAAAAAAATCACAACGTATGGAGCCCAGCCGTGGAAAGAAAAAAAGAAACCTGAATAATTTCAGGTTTCTTTCGTGCAAAGCATATGTGAAGGGGGATACCTTCTATGTATGCTTTGTTTTTTATACAAGTCCTAACCAATGTACCAATTGTGTAGAGAGGAATGTAACAACAATTGCGATAACAGTAGGGATTGCGAACGATAAGAATGTCCATTTTGCACTTTTTGTTTCTTTATATATGTTAACTAGTGTTGTTCCACACGGGAAATGAAGGAGTGAGAACAACATTGTGTTTAAAGCTGTTAACCAAGTCCAACCATTTTCTAAGAATAGATTTTTAATTTGATTAAAATCATCTATTTCAGTTAAAGCGCCAGTTGATAAATAAGACATTAATAAAATCGGTATAACAATTTCATTCGCTGGTAGTCCAAGAATGAATGCAGCTAAAATAAACCCGTCAAGTCCTAACATTTTAGCAAATGGATCTAGGAAGTTTACAAAATACATAAGTAAGCTTGTGTCACCGATGAAAATATTAGCAAGTAACCAAGTTAATGCAGCTGCAGGGGCAGCTACAACTACAGCTCGTTTTAAAACATATATTGATTTATCGAGTGTTGCGCGTACAATTGTATTCCAAACTTTTGGCTTACGGTACGGTGGTAACTCAAGTGTGTAGTGAGTCGGAACACCTTTTAAAGCTGTTTTTGATAGTACCCAAGAAACGGTTAATGTCATAATGACACCAATTACAACCATTCCAACTACAACGCCAGCAGTAACAAGTGTTTGCATACTACCTGTATAACCAGCAGCCATAAATAGTGAAGCCATTAAAATTAACATAGGCCAGCGCCCATTACATGGAACGAAGTTGTTTGTTAAGATTGCAAGCATACGTTCACGTGGTGATTCAATAATACGTGTTGACATAATGGCAGCTGCATTACAACCGAATCCCATTGCCATTGTTAAAGATTGCTTGCCATGTGCACCAGATCGTTTGAATAAGCGGTCCATGTTAAATGCGACACGTGGTAAATATCCGTAGTTTTCTAATAGTGCGAACATAGGGAAAAAGATTGCCATAGGTGGTAACATAACGCTTATAACAGCACTGGTACCGCGGAATAAACCAAGTATTAAAATGCCATGTAACCATTCAGGTGCATGCGCTGCTTGGAACCAAGATGTTAAATATCCTTCTACCCAGCCAAAGAACTTAGCGATCATATCAGAAGGTACGTTAGCGCCTGCAATTGTAAGATAAAAAACAATAGATAAAATACCGAGCATAATTGGGAATCCCCAGATTGGAGATGTGAAAATTTTATCTAGTTTTTCAGAACGATACAATTTATCGGTATTTGTATATTGGACAGCTTCTTTACATATACTTGCGGAGGTTCGATAAATATCTCCGACAATATCATCTCGTATATCTTCTTTTGAAAGTGTTTGTGCATGTTGAACAATATAGTCCAGCGGAAGAGCTTTACTGGCTGAGTGAGATTCCATTTATTACGACCTCCCTTACAAGTGGTTCGTTATGATGTTTTTGAAGTGCAGTTAAGAAATTTTTATCTCCATCTAAAATACGTAACGCAATCCAACGTGCTGGATACGTATTGCCGAACACTTTATAAATTTGTGGTTCTAATTCTTGAATCATATTTTCGATTTTTTCATTATAAGTAATTTTAATTGGTGTTGGAATGAGTTTTTTATTTGCTACTTTAGCGATGACATTTAGCAAATGACCAATGCCTACTCGGTTGCGAGCAGAAATCTTCACTACAGGTACACCGAGTGATTTTGCTAATTTCTTTTCGTCAATAATGATTCCTTTTTTCTCCGCTTCATCAATTAAGTTAATACAAATGACCACATCGTTTGTCATTTCCATCACTTGGAGTGCTAAATTTAAATTTCTCTCCATTGCAGTTGCATCTATAACAACTACAGTTACTTCTGGTTTTTCAAATATAATATAATCTCGTGCTACTTCTTCATCTGCCGAATTTGAATACAGTGAGTAAGTTCCAGGTAAATCTATTATTGTATATATATTTCCGCCATGCTTATATTCCCCTTCAGCCTTTAAAACAGTTTTCCCCGTCCAGTTTCCAGTATGTTGTTTTAAGCCTGTTAAAGTATTAAATAATGTACTTTTCCCGGTATTCGGGTTACCAGCTAACGCAATGCGATGGTTACTCATCTGAAATCATCTCCTATTAATACCCCGAAAATAAGGGAGCTTTCTTCACTACGCAGTGCAATAGTTGTGTTGCTTACTTGATAAGCGACTGGGTCTCCAAGTGGGCTGCGTTGTAATACTTTAATTGTCGCTCCAGGAAAAAAGCCTAAATCTAATAAACGTCGTTTCATAGTTCCTTCTAATTGTATCTTCTCAATTTGTACAAATTCCCCTGTTCTGAATTCGGAAAGGGGTTTAGTATTAGCCGATACCATAAAAGTTACCTCATCTCTATATTTTTAGTTTTAGTTTAAAAAGTTTCCTTAGGTAAACTTTTTGATACTAATATAGTAGACTACATTTAATGATGCTGTCAATTAGTACTTTAAAAATATTCAAATATTTTTAGAATTGTTCCAATTTATTTAGTTGTACCGAAAAATATTACTGGAATTCTTCTTAAAGTAAGAGTGTAAAAGCTTAAAAATATAGGGGAATTGTAAATGTAGTTTTAACCTAAAGGGAAAAATACAGAAAATCATTTACATTGAATTTACATTGTTAAGATTAAATTTACAATACTACGTGTTTAGTGTGGGTTTTGTTGGCTTTTTCAACTGTAAATGTTGGAATGTCTAGCTTTTAGGGGATGTTATCTCTATTTACTTAAACTTAAAAATTGCTTAACACTCACATAATATTGTTGTCCTACAATGAATTTGTGTTCGAAAGAAGATGAATTCGAAAAGTGATAATCCAAATGGGGGTACAAGACATGGTTATGAAAAAGGGTATTAAATTTTCTTTAGCGGCTTTAGTTGTTGCAGGTGCATTAGTTGGATGTGGAAAAGCAGAAAGTACGGATAATAAGGAAGCTGCTAAAGGTAGCGATGCAAAACAAGAATTATCAGGTACGATTGCAGCGGCTGGCTCTACAGCTCTTCAACCTCTTGCGGAGGAAGCTGGAAAGAAATTCATGGAGAAAAATTCAAAAGTTTCTATTCAAGTTCAAGGTGGCGGTAGTGGAACTGGGATTAACCAAGTAGCATCTGGTGCGGTACAAATTGGTAACTCAGATGTTCCAGCTGGAGATAAAATAAAAGATGCTGAAAAAGCAAAAGAATTAGTAGATAACAAAGTTGCGGGTATCGCATTCGCACTTGTCGTAAATAAAGATGTAAAAGTTGATAACTTAACAGTAAAACAAGTGCAAGATATCTTCACTGGAAAAGTAACGAACTGGAAAGAAGTAGGCGGAAAAGATGAAAAAATCAATGTAATTAACCGACCGGCTTCATCTGGTACACGTGCTACTTTTGAAAAGACAGTGATGAAAGACGCGAAGATTAATGATGGAACTGGTACAACACAAGATTCTAATGGTGCTGTAGAGCAAGCGATTAACTCTACTCCAGGTTCAGTTAGTTACTTAGCAATGTCTTACATGGTTGGTGAGAAAAAAGGTGCGTTACAAACGGTTAAAATTGATGGATCTGAACCGAAAGTTGAAAATATTTCTGCTGGTAAATATCCATTCTGGTCTTACGAGTACATGGTAACTAAAGGTGAGGCAAAAGAAGCGACAAAAGCTTACATTGACTATGTAAAAGGTAAAGATTTCGAAAAACAAGTAGAAGATATGGGTTACATCCCAATGTCTAAATTAGATAAGTAATAAAATTTTATGGGGCTGGCTGCAAGGTCAGTCCTGTTCAATGCAATCTATGAAGTGGGGTCTGTCCTGTGATGAAGGGGAAAAAACAAATTAATTACGTAAAGAGTGAATATATAGGTAGATCACTTGTTACGTTTTGCGGTATCTTTATTGTTTTTATTACATTAGCTATTATTGCGTTTATTTGCGGCAAAGGAATTCAATCTTTCACGCAAAGTGGTATCTCATTTTCTGAGGTGTTAACTTCGACAAAATGGAATCCAAATGCTGATCAAGGTACGTATGGTGCTGTCATCTTTATTGTCGGTTCGACGCTTGTGTCGTTAGGTGCTGTTGTCATTAGTGCACCAATTGCTATAGCTCTTGCTATATTCATGAATTTAATTTCGCCGAAGTTTGGGAATAAAGTATTAAAGCCTGTTTTAGAATTATTAGTTGGTATTCCATCAGTTGTATACGGATTATTAGGGGTTACGATCTTGGTTCCTCTATTACGTGATTCGTTCGGTGGAGTGGGATTTAGTTTAATTGCGGGTATTATTGTCCTGAGTATTATGATTTTACCTACTATTGCTAGTATTGCCTCTGATGCAATACGCTCTGTTCCGTTTGATTACTTGGAAGCTTCTTACGGTCTAGGATCGACGAAATGGCAAGCGATTAGCCGAGTTATTGTTCCTGCTGCAAAACAAGGAATTTTAACAGGTATAGTTTTAGGGTTAGCGCGTGCTTTTGGTGAAGCGTTAGCGGTTCAAATGGTAATCGGGAACACGATTAAATTACCGGAAGGAATATATAGTCCAACAGCAACGTTAACAGGTATTCTGACAATGGATATGACGAATACATTGAACGGAACAGCTTGGAACAATGCGCTATGGACGTTAGCAATGATTTTACTTGTTATTTCATTCCTGTTTATTTTAGTAATTCGAGCGATTGGTCAAAGAGGTGAGCGATAATAATGAATGCAAGAACGGTAAATAAAGTTTGGACAGGTATCTTTTATGGGGTTGCAGCTTTAGTTGTAGCTTTGCTGGCTTTTTTAATGTACGAAATTCTGCAAAAGGGATGGGGATTTTGGGATCCTAGTTTCTTATTCGGAGAACCAAGCAATACAAGAGCTGGTGGGGGAATTGGTCCACAGTTATTCAATTCTTTCTACATGCTTGTTATAACACTTATTATATCTATTCCTCTTGGACTAGGGGCTGGAATATATTTAGCGGAGTATGCAAAACAAGGTCGTTTTTTAAGTTTTGTTCGTTTATGTATTGAAACAATGGCGTCTTTACCTTCTATTGTTGTTGGACTATTTGGCTTATTAGTATTTGTTACCATGACAGGCTGGGGATATACAGTAATGGGTGGAGCTCTTGCTTTAACTATTTTGAATTTGCCTGGTTTAACACGTGTTTGTGAAAATGCGATTTCTGAAGTTCCTCATAATGTAAAAGAGGCGAGTCTTGGACTAGGTGCAACGAAATGGCAAACAATTGCCCGCATCATTATCCCGTCTTCGTTACCACAAATCATTACAGGTATTATTTTAGCGGCAGGCCGTATATTCGGTGAAGCTGCGGCGTTAATTTATACAGCGGGTTTAACATCACCTATTTTAAATTCAGCAGCGGACTTCTCGAGCCCCTCGCATCCTTTAAATCCATTTAGACCAGCTGAAACGTTAGCTGTTCACATTTGGAAATTAAACTCTGAAGGGATTATCCCGGATGCGAAGTTAATTGCAACAAAATCTGCAGCTGTATTAATTATTATGGTATTACTCTTTAATATCATTTCTCGTTTCGTAGCATCTGTATTACACAAGCGTTTTACAGGAGCGAAAAAAAGTCGTAAAACGACGAAGAAGGTAAAAGCGGCATAAGTTGAAGATGAAAACTCTCTGTTTATAAAACAGGGAGTTTTTTTACGGTCATTTTGTTGCTGGAAGGAAAAGAAGGAGAGTTGTTGAATAGGTAATTTGATATGTGGATATTCGGATGAAAATAGGGAGGGGTTTGAAGGTGTTTTTTCTGCAAATGTCGGGATTTCCTGGATCAGGGAAGTCGACTCTTTCTAAGTATATCGCTAAGTTAACAGGTGCTGTTATTGTAGATCATGACGTCGTGAAATCAGCTTTATTAAAATCATTAAAGGCAAAAGGTGTTGAACCAACAGTGGTTGGGGGGATCTCCTATGATATTGAGTGGGAACTGATCGATTTTTTGTTGGAGCAAGAGCACAGTGTGATATTAGATAGTCCATGTCTCTATGAAGGGATGGTTAAAAAAGGAATAGATTTATGTCAGAAACATGGTGCTACATATAAATATATTGAATGTTATCTTAATAATATAGAAGAAATTAATCGTAGGTTACAAACGCGTGAACGTAAGATAAGTCAAATTACAAAAGTAGAATCAGAGGTAGCATTTAAAAAATGTCTGGCTGGCAGTAAAAGGCCTTTACATGGTGAATATCTTATTGTGGATTCTGGAGAGCCGCTAGAGAAGTATGGTAAAAAAGTGATGGATTATATTATGGATAGATAGAGGGATAAAAAAGGCGTTATCTTCATAATTGAAGATAACGCCTTTTGGTTTAAATATCAGGTGTTTCTGTAGAAGTGCTTATTTTTCTGCGGGAGCGTCTTTTTCTCCCGATTTTATCTAATAGTTCATACATAACGGGAACGACTACTAATGTAAGAACGGTTGAGACTGCCAAACCACCGATTACAACGACGGCCAGACTTTTCGATACCATACTTCCTGCTTGAGATTGCCCGAAGAGGAGTGGTAGCATAGCGACGATTGTTGTTATAGCTGTCATAATAATTGGGCGTAATCTAGTAGATCCTGCTTCTAGTAAGGCTTCTCTAGTTTCCATACCGTTTTCCCGATTTTGTTGCACTCTTTCTATTAATACAATAGCATTTGTAACGACAATCCCGATTAACATTAATGCGCCGATTAATGAATTTACGTCAACAGGTGTTCTGGAAATGATTAATCCTAAAATACCGCCGACAGCAGCTAATGGTAAAGAGAATAAAATTGCGAAAGGAGCGCGTGCTTGCCCGAATGTGATAACCATAATTAAATATACAATCCCGATTGCGATCCCCATAATTTTGAATAAATCTGTGAAGTTCTCTTGCATAGATTCAGTAGCACCTGCGATATTTACTTTTGCTCCGGTAGGTAAATCTAAGTCGGCTATAGCTTTGTTTACTTCTGCGCTTACTTTACTTAAATCTTCACTTGAAGCTTCTGCAGTAATTTGAATCGTTTCTTTCCCGTCTTTATGGAAGATTTCCGTTTGAAGTTGTTTTTCTGAAATAGTTGCAATGTCTTTTAAAGGAATTGGTCCGTTAATAGGTGATAGTATGTTTGTATTTAAAATATCTTCTTGTTTGTTAATGGATGCCTTTTTATGTTCTATCATAATGGTTGTTTTTTCATTATTGATTGAGATTTCCCCAAGAGGAGATTTCTTCATAAGGAATGATACTTGTTGTGCTACTAATTCTGGTGTTAAACCATGTAGTTCCGCTTTTGTTTGATCGATATGAATTTGCCATTCTTTTTTAGAGTCTTCCATATTTGTTTTTACTTTAGAGAGATCGTCCATACCTTTTAGTTTTGTTTCGACGATGTTAGCGGCCTTTTTTAAATTTGTTTCGTTAGTAGCGGTTACGTTAAATTGTAAGTTGTTTCCGCCTCCAGAGTCAGAGTAACTCGTTTTTATATAATCAAGTTCAGCTGGTTCAAAAGTATTATGATCCTTTTTTAATTCTTTAATATATTGGTCGATATTAGATCCTTTTTTAAAGACTACAAATATAGTTGCAAGATTGTTTTGAGTTGTCTGTCCCCATTGTGCATCTTCTGCGCTAGATCCCATTCGCAAAATAACATCTGTTACATCAGAATTAGAGAGGAGTTTCTTTTCGAAATCAAAGGCTTTTTGTTTTTTAGCTTCAGAATCATAATCACCTGGAAATGTCATGTTAACGGAAAGCATTGTATCGTCCTCAGACTTTATGTTAGCTTTCGGAAGTAGTATGTAGGCTGCAATTGATCCTGCAAATAATAAAAAAGAAGTGAGTAGAATGATAAACTTATGAGAAAGAGCCCACTTTAATGTAGCGACATATCGCGGTGAAGAATGTGAATTGCGACGTTTTGTTTTTTTGAGCAGTAAAAAAGCCATAAGTGGAACGACCGTTAATGCCACAATTAAGGAAGAAAGTATAGAATACACAACTGCTAACACCATAGGTAACATTAGTTTTCCGATTACTCCCGATACGAGACCGATAGGTAAAAAAACGGCGACTGTCGTTAAAGTAGAAGAGGTAATTGCGACGGCGACCTCTTTTGTTGCATCGAGAATAATATCTTTAGAGAAAGATTCTTTTTGTAAACGACGGAAAATATTCTCGATGACAACGATACTATCATCGACGAGACGTCCAACTGCAACGGCTAAGCCACCAAGAGTTAGAATGTTAAGTGTGATGTTAGATTGATGGAGTAAAAATAGTGTTAATAAAATAGATAATGGAATACTAACGACAGCGATGAGTGTTGTTCGGAAGTTGCGTAAAAAGATTAAGATAATGAGAGTTGCAGCAATTGCCCCAAGGATTACTTCTTTTCCCATACTAGTAACAGCATTTTCAACTTGCTCATGAGTTGAAGCTAAAAGTTTAATAGAGAATTGATCTTTATATTGCTTGCTTATATCTTTAATCTTTTTATCAATCTCTTTTCCGATTGCAACCGCATTTTTACTCGGCTCTTTCATGATGATTAATCCTGTTCCTTCTTCCCCGTTTATGTGCGAGATTGTATCGTAATGTTGTTTTAATTCAATTTGAGCAACATCTTGTAATTTTACTTGAGGTGTAACGGTGATATTTTTTATGTCATTTACATTTTTTATATCCCCGATGACACGAAGATTGTATTCTGCCTTATTAACGGTAATTGCTCCGGCTGGAGTGGAAGTTTCTTTTCCTTGTAAAACTGTTAATACTTGCTGTGATGTTACATTTTTATCTTTTAGTTGGTTAGGATCAAGTACGATGGATAATTCGGAAGTTGATTTTCCGAAAAACATAACATTGGCAACACCATCAATGCTTTCGAGTTGTGGTACGATTTCTTTCTCAATTTGTTTTTCGTCAGCTTTTGAAAATCCGTTTTGCTTCTGGATGGTAATTTGAGCGAGTGGAATCATAGAAGTGTTTAATTGGCTAACAACAGGTTTAGTTACATCTTTAGGTAATTTAATCGTATTAATTGTTTTTTCGACTTCGCGTGCCGCGTCTTTCATATTTGCCTTGGATGTATATGCAATGTCGATGCGTGATAATCCTTCATGTGTGGAAGAAGTGATGCCATCGATATGTTCTAAATTACGAAATTGTTTTTCAAGGGGATCAGTTACGTCCTTGGTCATCGTTTCAGCATCGAGCCCTTGAGATAATGTCGTAACAGTTATTGCAGGGTTATCGATGCTTGGTAAAAATTCCATAGGTAATTTAGAGCCGGAATAAACACCGAGTATGGAAATGAGAAAAACCATGATAATAATAGCGGCTCGGTTTTTTAATGAAAATTTTGTTAACCTATCCATAAAATAATTCCTCCATTAGTTTATTTATAGTTTTGTGGGCACTTTCTTACTATATAACAAAAATTGGATATCTTTCATTAATTAAATGTAAAAAAATTCTAACAATAATCTTAATTTAATATTTCGAGGGGAAGTTTGTTATTTGTGGAAGCAAAATTCCTGATTGGAGAGAAAAATCAGGAATTAAAGTTTTGCTCTAGTATAGTGGCCTCGTTTTTTGTTACTCTACATTTAAATGATTATTTGTCCTTCTTAAGCAGAACTATAGTAATTATAAAATTAAAAAAGGAGAAGACTATAGGTTAGGAAGTTATTGTGAAATACTGCCTGGTTGATGATAGTGTATAGTAACTTGTATACAATCAAAATGAATGTTTTTAGTAGAAAGGATAAGGGTTCTTTCTATAGAAGAAAGTAGGATAGATAACTTTTTGTATTTTTTTATAAAAAATACTTGTTATTTAAAAACCATGATGGTATATTAATAAACGTCGCTGATGCGGAAACGCAGAAAACGACAAAAAAGAAATTCAAAAACATAGTTGACATCGAAAAATGAAGATGTTAATATGATGAAGTCGCTTTTGAAGCGGCAGACAAGTTCTTTGAAAACTGAACGAAACAAACAACGTGAACGTCAATTTTTATTTTTAGATGCTAGACAAACTAACTTTATTGGAGAGTTTGATCCTGGCTCAGGATGAACGCTGGCGGCGTGCCTAATACATGCAAGTCGAGCGAATGGATTAAGAGCTTGCTCTTATGAAGTTAGCGGCGGACGGGTGAGTAACACGTGGGTAACCTACCCATAAGACTGGGATAACTCCGGGAAACCGGGGCTAATACCGGATAATATTTTGAACTGCATAGTTCGAAATTGAAAGGCGGCTTCGGCTGTCACTTATGGATGGACCCGCGTCGCATTAGCTAGTTGGTGAGGTAACGGCTCACCAAGGCGACGATGCGTAGCCGACCTGAGAGGGTGATCGGCCACACTGGGACTGAGACACGGCCCAGACTCCTACGGGAGGCAGCAGTAGGGAATCTTCCGCAATGGACGAAAGTCTGACGGAGCAACGCCGCGTGAGTGATGAAGGCTTTCGGGTCGTAAAACTCTGTTGTTAGGGAAGAACAAGTGCTAGTTGAATAAGCTGGCACCTTGACGGTACCTAACCAGAAAGCCACGGCTAACTACGTGCCAGCAGCCGCGGTAATACGTAGGTGGCAAGCGTTATCCGGAATTATTGGGCGTAAAGCGCGCGCAGGTGGTTTCTTAAGTCTGATGTGAAAGCCCACGGCTCAACCGTGGAGGGTCATTGGAAACTGGGAGACTTGAGTGCAGAAGAGGAAAGTGGAATTCCATGTGTAGCGGTGAAATGCGTAGAGATATGGAGGAACACCAGTGGCGAAGGCGACTTTCTGGTCTGTAACTGACACTGAGGCGCGAAAGCGTGGGGAGCAAACAGGATTAGATACCCTGGTAGTCCACGCCGTAAACGATGAGTGCTAAGTGTTAGAGGGTTTCCGCCCTTTAGTGCTGAAGTTAACGCATTAAGCACTCCGCCTGGGGAGTACGGCCGCAAGGCTGAAACTCAAAGGAATTGACGGGGGCCCGCACAAGCGGTGGAGCATGTGGTTTAATTCGAAGCAACGCGAAGAACCTTACCAGGTCTTGACATCCTCTGAAAACTCTAGAGATAGAGCTTCTCCTTCGGGAGCAGAGTGACAGGTGGTGCATGGTTGTCGTCAGCTCGTGTCGTGAGATGTTGGGTTAAGTCCCGCAACGAGCGCAACCCTTGATCTTAGTTGCCATCATTAAGTTGGGCACTCTAAGGTGACTGCCGGTGACAAACCGGAGGAAGGTGGGGATGACGTCAAATCATCATGCCCCTTATGACCTGGGCTACACACGTGCTACAATGGACGGTACAAAGAGCTGCAAGACCGCGAGGTGGAGCTAATCTCATAAAACCGTTCTCAGTTCGGATTGTAGGCTGCAACTCGCCTACATGAAGCTGGAATCGCTAGTAATCGCGGATCAGCATGCCGCGGTGAATACGTTCCCGGGCCTTGTACACACCGCCCGTCACACCACGAGAGTTTGTAACACCCGAAGTCGGTGGGGTAACCTTTATGGAGCCAGCCGCCTAAGGTGGGACAGATGATTGGGGTGAAGTCGTAACAAGGTAGCCGTATCGGAAGGTGCGGCTGGATCACCTCCTTTCTATGGAGAATTGATGAACGCAGTTCATCAATAAACGTTGACTTGTTTTGTTTCGTTCAGTTTTGAGAGAACTATCTCTCAAGTTTAAATGTATGTTCTTTGAAAACTAGATAACAGTGTAGCTCATATTTTTTTAATTTTAGTTTGGTTAAGTTAGAAAGGGCGCACGGTGGATGCCTTGACACTAGGAGTCGATGAAGGACGGGACTAACGCCGATATGCTTCGGGGAGCTGTAAGTAAGCTTTGATCCGAAGATTTCCGAATGGGGAAACCCACTATACGTAATGGTATGGTATCCTTACCTGAATACATAGGGTATGGAAGACAGACCCAGGGAACTGAAACATCTAAGTACCTGGAGGAAGAGAAAGCAAATGCGATTTCCTGAGTAGCGGCGAGCGAAACGGAATCTAGCCCAAACCAAGAGGCTTGCCTCTTGGGGTTGTAGGACATTCTATACGGAGTTACAAAGGAACGAGGTAGACGAAGCGACCTGGAAAGGTCCGTCACAGAGGGTAATAACCCCGTAGTCGAAACTTCGTTCTCTCTTGAATGTATCCTGAGTACGGCGGAACACGTGAAATTCCGTCGGAATCTGGGAGGACCATCTCCCAAGGCTAAATACTCCCTAGTGATCGATAGTGAACCAGTACCGTGAGGGAAAGGTGAAAAGCACCCCGGAAGGGGAGTGAAAGAGATCCTGAAACCGTGTGCCTACAAATAGTCAGAGCCCGTTAATGGGTGATGGCGTGCCTTTTGTAGAATGAACCGGCGAGTTACGATCCCGTGCGAGGTTAAGCTGAAGAGGCGGAGCCGCAGCGAAAGCGAGTCTGAATAGGGCGTTTAGTACGTGGTCGTAGACCCGAAACCAGGTGATCTACCCATGTCCAGGGTGAAGTTCAGGTAACACTGAATGGAGGCCCGAACCCACGCACGTTGAAAAGTGCGGGGATGAGGTGTGGGTAGCGGAGAAATTCCAATCGAACCTGGAGATAGCTGGTTCTCCCCGAAATAGCTTTAGGGCTAGCCTTAAGTGTAAGAGTCTTGGAGGTAGAGCACTGATTGAACTAGGGGTCCTCATCGGATTACCGAATTCAGTCAAACTCCGAATGCCAATGACTTATCCTTAGGAGTCAGACTGCGAGTGATAAGATCCGTAGTCAAGAGGGAAACAGCCCAGATCGCCAGCTAAGGTCCCAAAGTGTGTATTAAGTGGAAAAGGATGTGGAGTTGCTTAGACAACTAGGATGTTGGCTCAGAAGCAGCCACCATTTAAAGAGTGCGTAATAGCTCACTAGTCGAGTGACTCTGCGCCGAAAATGTACCGGGGCTAAATACACCACCGAAGCTGCGAATTGATACCAATGGTATCAGTGGTAGGGGAGCGTTCTAAGTGCAGTGAAGTCAGACCGGAAGGACTGGTGGAGCGCTTAGAAGTGAGAATGCCGGTATGAGTAGCGAAAGACGGGTGAGAATCCCGTCCACCGAATGCCTAAGGTTTCCTGAGGAAGGCTCGTCCGCTCAGGGTTAGTCAGGACCTAAGCCGAGGCCGACAGGCGTAGGCGATGGACAACAGGTTGATATTCCTGTACCACCTCTTTATCGTTTGAGCAATGGAGGGACGCAGAAGGATAGAAGAAGCGTGCGATTGGTTGTGCACGTCCAAGCAGTTAGGCTGATAAGTAGGCAAATCCGCTTATCGTGAAGGCTGAGCTGTGATGGGGAAGCTCCTTATGGAGCGAAGTCTTTGATTCCCCGCTGCCAAGAAAAGCTTCTAGCGAGATAAAAGGTGCCTGTACCGCAAACCGACACAGGTAGGCGAGGAGAGAATCCTAAGGTGTGCGAGAGAACTCTGGTTAAGGAACTCGGCAAAATGACCCCGTAACTTCGGGAGAAGGGGTGCTTTCTTAACGGAAAGCCGCAGTGAATAGGCCCAAGCGACTGTTTAGCAAAAACACAGGTCTCTGCGAAGCCGTAAGGCGAAGTATAGGGGCTGACACCTGCCCGGTGCTGGAAGGTTAAGGAGAGGGGTTAGCGTAAGCGAAGCTCTGAACTGAAGCCCCAGTAAACGGCGGCCGTAACTATAACGGTCCTAAGGTAGCGAAATTCCTTGTCGGGTAAGTTCCGACCCGCACGAAAGGTGTAACGATTTGGGCACTGTCTCAACCAGAGACTCGGTGAAATTATAGTACCTGTGAAGATGCAGGTTACCCGCGACAGGACGGAAAGACCCCGTGGAGCTTTACTGTAGCCTGATATTGAATTTTGGTACAGTTTGTACAGGATAGGCGGGAGCCATTGAAACCGGAGCGCTAGCTTCGGTGGAGGCGCTGGTGGGATACCGCCCTGACTGTATTGAAATTCTAACCTACGGGTCTCATCGACCCGGGAGACAGTGTCAGGTGGGCAGTTTGACTGGGGCGGTCGCCTCCTAAAGTGTAACGGAGGCGCCCAAAGGTTCCCTCAGAATGGTTGGAAATCATTCGTAGAGTGCAAAGGCATAAGGGAGCTTGACTGCGAGACCTACAAGTCGAGCAGGGACGAAAGTCGGGCTTAGTGATCCGGTGGTTCCGCATGGAAGGGCCATCGCTCAACGGATAAAAGCTACCCCGGGGATAACAGGCTTATCTCCCCCAAGAGTCCACATCGACGGGGAGGTTTGGCACCTCGATGTCGGCTCATCGCATCCTGGGGCTGTAGTCGGTCCCAAGGGTTGGGCTGTTCGCCCATTAAAGCGGTACGCGAGCTGGGTTCAGAACGTCGTGAGACAGTTCGGTCCCTATCCGTCGTGGGCGCAGGAAATTTGAGAGGAGCTGTCCTTAGTACGAGAGGACCGGGATGGACGCACCGCTGGTGTACCAGTTGTTCTGCCAAGGGCATAGCTGGGTAGCTATGTGCGGAAGGGATAAGTGCTGAAAGCATCTAAGCATGAAGCCCCCCTCAAGATGAGATTTCCCATAGCGTAAGCTAGTAAGATCCCTGAAAGATGATCAGGTTGATAGGTTCGAGGTGGAAGCATGGTGACATGTGGAGCTGACGAATACTAATAGATCGAGGACTTAACCATATAATATGAAGCAACGTTATCTAGTTTTGAGAGAATATAAAAAACTTATTGACTTTCTAAGTGAATCAAGTAAAATAATGTTTGTCTCAATCGAATATAGTCTGGTAATGATGGCAGAGAGGTCACACCCGTTCCCATACCGAACACGGAAGTTAAGCTCTCTAGCGCCAATGGTAGTTGGGACCTTGTCCCTGCGAGAGTAGGACGTTGCCAGGCAAAATGGAGGATTAGCTCAGCTGGGAGAGCACCTGCCTTACAAGCAGGGGGTCGGCGGTTCGATCCCGTCATCCTCCACCATATATGTCGGAGGGGTAGCGAAGTGGCTAAACGCGGCGGACTGTAAATCCGCTCCTTCGGGTTCGGCAGTTCGAATCTGCCCCCCTCCACCATTTCTTAATTATTGGGCTATAGCCAAGCGGTAAGGCAACGGACTTTGACTCCGTCATGCGCTGGTTCGAATCCAGCTAGCCCAGCCATTAAGAGCCATTAGCTCAGTTGGTAGAGCATCTGACTTTTAATCAGAGGGTCGAAGGTTCGAATCCTTCATGGCTCACCATTTTCTTTAAAAATATGCGGGTGTGGCGGAATTGGCAGACGCACTAGACTTAGGATCTAGCGCCTTTGGCGTGGGGGTTCGACTCCCTTCACCCGCACTTTTAATAAAATAACTCAAACATGTCTTGCGGAAGTAGTTCAGTGGTAGAATACAACCTTGCCAAGGTTGGGGTCGCGGGTTCGAATCCCGTCTTCCGCTCCAATTTTCAGTATGACATGCCGGGGTGGCGGAACAGGCAGACGCACAGGACTTAAAATCCTGCGGTGGGTGACCACCGTGCGGGTTCGACCCCCGCCCTCGGCACCATATGCGCCCGTAGCTCAATTGGATAGAGCGTTTGACTACGGATCAAGAGGTTAGGGGTTCGACTCCTCTCGGGCGCGCTTTTATTAACGGGAAGTGGCTCAGCTTGGTAGAGCACCTGGTTTGGGACCAGGGGGTCGCAGGTTCAAATCCTGTCTTCCCGATTTTCCCAAAAACATGGGGCCTTAGCTCAGCTGGGAGAGCGCCTGCCTTGCACGCAGGAGGTCAGCGGTTCGATCCCGCTAGGCTCCACTTTATTTTTTATATGTCGGAGGTATACCCAAGTTCGGCTGAAGGGATCGGTCTTGAAAACCGACAGGCGGCGAGAGTCGCGCGGGGGTTCGAATCCCTCTACCTCCTCCATTTTTTTAAAAAGTGGTTTAGTTACATATAAAAATGAATAAGATATTAATTTTTCCTTCATGGAGGTATACCCAAGTTCGGCTGAAGGGATCGGTCTTGAAAACCGACAGGCGGCGAGAGTCGCGCGGGGGTTCGAATCCCTCTACCTCCTCCATTTATTTTTAAAACATAATATCGTCGCGGGGTGGAGCAGTACGGTAGCTCGTCGGGCTCATAATCCGAAGGTCGCAGGTTCAAATCCTGTCCCCGCAACCAATGGTCCCGTGGTGTAGTGGTTAACATGCCTGCCTGTCACGCAGGAGATCGCCGGTTCGACCCCGGTCGGGACCGCCATTTTATGTTGGCTCGGTAGCTCAGTCGGTAGAGCAGAGGACTGAAAATCCTCGTGTCGGCGGTTCGATTCCGTCCCGAGCCACCATTTTTTGTTTTTTTTTTATGCCGGCTTAGCTCAATTGGTAGAGCAACTGACTTGTAATCAGTAGGTTGGGGGTTCAAGTCCTCTAGCCGGCACCATTTAGGGGCATAGTTTAAAGGTAGAACTGAGGTCTCCAAAACCTCCAGTGTGGGTTCAATTCCTACTGCCCCTGTAAAGTATATGGGCCTATAGCTCAGCTGGTTAGAGCGCACGCCTGATAAGCGTGAGGTCGATGGTTCGAGTCCATTTAGGCCCACCATATATATTCCGCAGTAGCTCAGTGGTAGAGCTATCGGCTGTTAACCGATCGGTCGTAGGTTCGAGTCCTACCTGCGGAGCCATGGCCCGTTGGTCAAGTGGTTAAGACACCGCCCTTTCACGGCGGTAACACGGGTTCGAATCCCGTACGGGTCATAAAAAAAGAGTCAGCATATTGCTGACTCTTTTTTTATTATGTATAAGCCTCTTTTTATCACCTTATTTTCCTGAAATAAATAAAGGGATTTAGGAAAAGCTATGGTATGTATTAAAAGGAGGAGATGAAAAATGACGCAAGTTAGAGAACTTATGAGTACTCATATCGTACATTGTACACCATTAGACAATGTATATGAGGCAGCTGTAAAAATGAAGGAAGAATCGGTTGGATTGATTCCTGTTATTGAAAATAAACAAGTTGTTGGGCTTGTTACTGATCGAGACTTAGTTGTTCGTGGGATTGCTGAAAAACATCCTGGATCTAATCAAATTACAAATGTAATGACAACAAACATTGTTTCAGTTTCTCCAGACGATTCTATTGAAAAAGCTACAGAATTAATGGCACAATATCAAATTAGACGGTTACCGGTTGTTGAGAGCGGTCAACTTGTTGGGATGCTAGCACTAGGTGATTTAGCTATAAGAAAATCAGCAGATGATCAAGCAGGGTTTGCTTTAAGTGAAATCTCAGAGCATATGGAATAAATTATGTATAAAGATCAGATACATTATTCTAGTATATACGGATTAAACTAATATGTTAGCGTGATGTATCTGAGACATTATATAATAAGTATAGAGTCAATATTTTTGACAGTTTTTTTAAATTTGTCATTCCTAATTTTTAATAAGAGAAAAAATGATATACTGAGAGATATAAGTGTTATTATAGATTTTGAATATAACAATATTCGTTGTTAATGATGTAATAATGAATTAATATTTCCTACGTAGATAAAGTGAAACTTTAATTATTGGGGGGTGTCCATCCCCCAATAATTATTAGTTGAACCAATCGGGCTTTTATGGGCAGTTTTATCTCCCACCTAACTTCCTCGCATTCGCAGAATTTTGAGGTGGGAGTCTTACTGCCCGCAAATAGCGGGATAAAAAGGGAAGGGGAATTATATGAGGGCTGTACAGGGCGATCCAAATTGGAATTTGGTTACAGATACATATATAGAACCAAATAATTTCGCTGAGTTATTTTCTTTGCTTGTACCTTGTCATCCAAAAGGTGAAAGGAAAGAGCGAACTATATTAGTATGGAAAGAAAAAGAATTTTATAAAGAAGAAAATTTAGCGGCATTTATCGTATATGGCATGAATAAAGTAAAGAATTTACCGCAGTTTCATAAAGATGAAATTCCAACTCTAGTACGTATTCTTCGTTTATGTCAAGAGATTGGTTGGTATGAAGAGGCAAATGCTTTTATGATAACCCAAGGGCTAGATGAATTTGTCCGAACTTCATTGGAGTATGAAACATGGGATCTTTTGACGAAAGCAGTTGCTTTAAACTATTTAATTATTAAATATCGTATTGGTGAATTAACAGCTGAGGATGTAGAAATTTGGGAGCGAGTTAAATTTAGTGAGAAATGTATAACAGATTGCAAACATCTATTATCTCATAAAGAAGTATTGGAATTTACATTCTTTTATATGTGTAAGCGAGCTAAAACACTGTCAAAAGAGCAATTAAATAGTGATATGATGAGTCTGGCAATGTATTGTAATACTTTTGTATATGATTTATATACACATGACTTATTACGAAAGTATCGTAAGTGTACAGACTTCCTATCATATTATGGACCTAGTCAAGCAGTTTTAGCTTGTCAAAGAGCTGTACTTTCACAAATTTCCGATCGATTAGACCCTTTAAAGACAACTCATGTAGATGATTATTTATATGTGATGAAAGAAATGATGGAGCATATGACGATAGGGGTAATGGATCGGTATGGTCATTTTATTGGAAAGCTACTATCATATGTACCATTTTTCGAAATGATCCAAGTTCCACAGCATGCATATTATTGTGAAGAATTACTGTATATTTGTAAGGGAATTGAATACAAAGAAGAAATACTACGCAATTATATATTTATACAATTACATGATTGTTTACCATCATTCTTTAAACTATTTCTTAAAAATAAGCGTTATGCAACGATTCATGATATTCTTTTCTATTGGTGCGACGATGAACAAAGAATGAGCTTAGAGAAAAAATATAATCTTAGTTTCATTTATGAAAAATATGCTTGTGGATAAACCATATTTTACATATTAAAAATTAATATAAATTAAAAAGGATCTCAAGTTTATGTGAGATCCTTTTTTTGTTAGTAGAGCAAGGAGAAAGTAACTAAGATAAGAAATAACATTCCATAAAGGAGAAATTGTGCAGTATAACTTCCTTGTATACCAAAAAAAGTATTCATTTTTTCATATAAATTCAATATATATTTCATTGGATTATCTTTGAAAGATTGGTACACAGTGTCTCCTCTTTCTAAGCTTCTTGTTCATGTTTTTGGTTATTAGGAACATGAACGTATCTAGCTATGAATAATAAAACACCTATAAAGAATACAGGAAGTACGGTAGATAAATAAAAACCATTACTAATTATATTTGTTATAAGAGCACTTAAAAGAAAAATTACATTATAAATATGGGCAATTTTTTGTTTTAGCCGCATTTGTAATGCTTCCATAATGATTTCTAAAGCAACAAAAGCAATAATAATAGATAAAAATACAGTGTTCGTATTATAAATGATTAAACAACAGATTAAACCTAAAAAGGCCAGGTATTCAATAAAGAGAGGTATATTGCGTGGCATATAATTTACCTAACTAAATATGGCAGTGGGTTTACTGCATTTGTTTTTTCAAAATTCCATTCCCCATTATGTAATTCAAAATGGAGATGTTGCCCGTATGAATGACCTGTGTTTCCCATATGACCTACTAATTGTCCAGTTTGTACTTGATCACCAGCTTGTACAGTGCGATCCTTCATATGAGCATAAACTGTTGTATATAATTTCCCATTTATTTGATGGGCGATGAACACGACATTGCCGTAGCTAGCCGAATAATAAGATTTCACAACCTTACCTGCAGCAGCAGCTTGAATAGAGACATTTCCTTGTGCTGCTATATCTATACCATAATGCATTTGCTCCCAGCGCATATCAAAAGTGGAGCTGATTTTCCCTTGAGTAGGGAATTTGAAAACTGCTGGAATTGATGCAGGTTGAGCTGTTTTAGCTTGTGCTTGATTTTGATTTTGCACTACATAGTGTTTTGCTACATATCCGTATCCTGTGCCAAAACGAATTTTATACCAAGTACCTACCGTTTCTACTACTTGCACTTGTGTACCATTTTGTAATGAGCCAAGTAGAGTGCCACTTGTGCTAGCATTGCTACGTACATTTAATTTTGGTGTTGCAACAGTATAAGAAGGAGAACCTTGTACTGTTACACCTTTTACTAAAGGTGTGGATCCATTAGATACAAATGTTTTTTGTACGTAACCAATTTGACCGTTATGTAATATTTTGTACCAATCTCCTTGTTCACCTTGAATGGTAATGAATTGACCATTTGGTAATATATCTAGAATAGAAGACTCTGTATTAGGTTCAGAACGAACGTTTAATGCGTTTGCATTTACGATATATTGAGACTTTGGTTGAACATTTTTTTTGAATAGAATTGCATCTTTTTTCATATAGCCTGTTTTGTTGTTAACAGATACTTTATACCAATCTTGAACTGTTTCAAGAATAGTAACCGGGCTATTAAATCGAATGGTATCAACTATTGCACTGTCTGTATGGCTATTTTGATGTAGTGCAACGTTGTCAATTTTTACATATCCAGTTTTTACTGTAGATGGTTGCTTAGCAGCCGCTGTTTGTATATCGGATTCTCCCATAGAAGGAAGTAAAGAAGCAATTGCGATAGTAGTTGCTGTTAAAGCTGTGGCTTTCATATTCATGTAATAAAGACCTCCTCTAGTTGTATAGTTGTAATTTTATTATAGTATAAAGATATAATATATTGGTCGTATTCACATAAATGTAATATGAAATCAATAAAAATAATGTCAGAAGAGAGATTCGTATATAAATATTGTATATATCATTTGTGAGGTCGCATTTATATTTGTTTAACACGTTAAGATTTAATTCGCAATTAAGAAAATTAAAACAGTTGATGATGTCTTATGGCGATGTTATACTGACAGTGATAATTTTATAGTTTGCTAGGAGGGCTGGTGTTGCCAGCTGAGAGTAGGGCCATAAGCCTTTGATCCTTTTTATTACCTGATCTAGATTATGCTAGCGTAGGGAAGCAATTCGGACATTAACAATGAGTCCCCGTTTCTTTGCGTATAGAAACGGGGCTTTTTTATTTGAAAATTTCATATTAACACCACTAGGGGTGCTTTTCGTGCTGAGAGAGGAATAATCCTTAACCCTTACAACACCTGATCTAGATAATACTAGCGAAGGGAAGTGGAACAACGAATAAATTATAATTTTATTTGCTGTAACCACTTCTTATATACAGAAGTGGTTTTTTTATTGAGATAAATAGATATATAGGAAGGGGAATTATTAATGAAATTTTGTGAAAGATTATTTGATACGGTGCAGCCTGTTTGGGAGAAAAGTCATAATCATCCGTTTGTAGTAGGTATGGGGGATGGTACGTTGGAAAAAGACAAATTCCAGTACTATATTATTCAAGATTATTTATATTTGTTAGATTATGCAAAGCTATATGCAATTGGGGTTGTAAAGGCAACGAATCCACAAGTTATGGCAAAATTTGCAGAGCAAATTGATGGGATTTTAAATGGAGAAATGACGATCCATAAACAGTATGCAAACAAACTTGGCATTACTGTAGAGGAGATAGAATCTGCGAAACCATCTGCTAAAAATTTAGCCTATACAAATTACATGATGTCTGTATCTCAAAATGGCACACTTGCAGAATTAATATCAGCTTTACTTCCATGTATGTGGAGCTATTGGGAGATCGGAAAGCGTTTAAATGATATTCCTGGAGCAAGCGATCATGAGTTCTTTGGAGAGTGGATTCAAGGATATAGTTCTGAAGAATACGGTAACCTTTGTATTTGGTTAATAGATTTATTAAATGAAATGGCAGTTGGAAAGTCAGAGAAAGAGCTAGACCGATTAGAGGAGATTTTCTTATATTCCAGCCGATTTGAATATTTATTCTGGGATATGGCTTATCGTAAGGAGATGTGGGGTTTTGAGGAGCAAGAACATACTACAGTTTCATAATGTTACCTTTCATTATGATGAGAAACCAATCATCAATGAATTAAATGCTTCTATACAAGATAAAGAGTTTGTAAGTATTATCGGGCCGAGTGGATGCGGGAAAAGTACTTTATTTCGCCTTATTACAGGCTTAGAAGAGGCAAGTACTGGACAGATAGAGCTGACAAAAACAAAGAGTCATCCTGTAGGGTATATGCCCCAAAAAGATATGCTCTTGCCGTGGAGGACGATTATTGAGAATGCTGCCCTGCCGCTAGAGTGCCAAGGTGTGCAGAAGAAAGAAGCGCAAGTAAAAGCGAAAGAACTGTTACATAAATTTGGTTTACAAGGGTACGAGAAAAAATATCCGAAAGATTTATCTGGTGGTATGAGGCAACGCGTATCTTTTATCCGAACTTTATTAACAGGCGGGGAGATATTATTGTTAGATGAACCGTTTAGCGCATTGGACGCTTTAACGAAGGCATCTTTGCAAGAATGGTTGTTTGAACAATGGAAAGAGTGGGAAAAAACAATTTTATTTATCACTCATGATGTTGAAGAAGCATTGTTTCTTTCTAATCGAATTTTGGTTGTAGAAAATCGACCGATAGCAACTTTAACTGAGCGAATTGTGCCGCTTGATCGTAACCGAACAAGAAAAGATTTATATAAGCCTGAAGTGTTAGCGCTTAAAGAAGAGCTCCTTAGTATGTTACAAAGGCAGGTACTCGTATGATGAATCGCTTGAAGGAGTTATTACCTGCCCTAATATTAAGTGGAATTTTACTTGCTCTGTGGGAAGTAGGAGCAAGAATTGTAGATGAGATGTACATTTTGCCATCACCTTCTGCAATTGTAATGAAGATATGGGCGCTGAAAGATATATTATTTACGGTTCATTTACCTGCAACGTTGTACGTCGTTTTAATAGGCGTTGTTATTTCTATCGTACTGGGCGTAGGGCTAGCAATGTTAATGAATGCGAGTACGTGGATGGAAAGAGCATTTTATCCGTTATTAGTTGCTTCACAAACCATCCCGATTACTGCGCTTGCACCGCTCTTCGTTTTATGGTTTGGATATACCATCTGGAGTAAGGTTGTTGTTACCGTTTTAATTACGTTTTTCCCAATTGCGGTCAATACGTATGATGGACTGCGCAGTACGAAAAAAGAATGGGAGGAGCTATTAGTTACATATGGTGCAACGAAAAAAGATGTTTTTCTAAAGCTAAAGTTGCCATCTGCTCTTCCTTACTTTTTTTCAGCGTTAAAAATTGCGGTACCACTTAGCGTTATTGGGGCAGCGATTGGTGAATGGCTCGGTGCACAAGCTGGGCTTGGATATTTCAGTAAAAGAATGATGACGCAGTTAGACGGAGCTGGTGTATTTGCACCAATTGTATTGTTATCATTATTAGCTATTTTCTTCGTCATACTTATTTCTATATTGGAAAATAAATTTATTAGTTGGAGGAAACATTCATGAAATTATTAAAACGCATCTTTGTGTTTACATTATTAGTTGCAATGATTGCAGGATGTTCGAGTAACTCGGCATCAGATAAGAATAAATCAGAAAAAGAAATAACAGTAATGCTTGATTGGTACCCGAATGCGGTACATAGCTTTATTTATACGGCAATTGAAAAAGGATACTTTAAAGAAGAAGGAGTCAAGGTGAATATTAAATTCCCTTCTAATCCGACTGATCCATTAACGCTAGCGGCAGCAGGGAAAGTGACAGTTGGTTTGTATTATCAACCAGATGTTGTCATGGCAAAAGCAAATGAACAAATTCCAGTGAAATCAATTGGAGCTGTCGTACGTTCGCCATTAAATCATGTTGTATCGCTGAAATCAGCAGGTATTAAGTCACCTAAAGACTTAGAAGGAAAAACAGTTGGATATTCTGGAACACCTTTAAGTGAAGCATATTTAAAAACAATGGTAAAAGAAGATGGTGGTAATCCAGATACAGTAAAAGTAGTCGATGTTGGATTCGATTTAGTACCAGCGTTAATTACGAAAAAAGTGGATGCTGTAACAGGAGCATACATTAACCATGAAGTACCTGTTATGCGTCATGAGGGCCATGAACCAGCGTACTTTAATCCAGCTGATTACGGTGTGCCGAATTATCATGAACTTGTGTTTGTAACAGGTGATAAAACTTTGAAAAAGGATAAAGAAGCATTACAGGCCTTTTTACGTGGTGCGAAAAAAGGATATGATTTCATGAAGAAAAATCCGGATGAAGCATTGAATATTTTATTAAATCATCAAGAAAAAGAAAACTTCCCACTTGTACCAGAAGTTGAAAAAGAAAGTATGAAAATTTTATTAGAGAAGATGGAAACGAAAGATGAGCCATTCTTATCAGATTCAAAAGAGTCATGGGAGAAACAAAATAAATGGCTGAAAGAAAAAGGAATGACGAAAGAAATCGTTCCAGCCGATGAATTATTCGAAAACATTTTAAAGTAGGCGAATGAATATGAAAAATGAGCTCCATGTAATCTCAAATGGTCACATGCCATTCGAAGAGTTAGTAAATGTAGCGATGCAAATTGAGAGTGAGATTGATTATTTGCATATTCGTGAGCGTGAGAAAAGTACGAAGGAATTGTATGAAGGTGTGGAAAGTCTTTTGGAGAAAGGCTTTCCGACATCGAAGATAGTGATAAATGATCGAATTGATATTGCTATTCTATTAAATATTCCGCGTGTGCAGCTAGGATATCGAAGCGCAGATGTAAGGTCAGTGAAAGAAAAGTTTTCTTATTTGCATGTTGGTTATTCAGTACATTCTCTAGATGAAGCGATAGTGGCATTTAAAAATGGAGCGGATTCCCTCGTTTACGGTCATGTATTTCCAACGGCTTGTAAAAAGGATGTGCCAGCAAGAGGATTAGAAGAAATTGCTGATATGGCAAGGTGTTTATCCATACCAATAACTGCAATTGGTGGAATCACTCCTGAAAATACAGGTGATGTTCTTGCAAATGGTGTAAGTGGCATTGCTGTTATGTCCGGGATTATAAGCAGTAGTAATCCGCATAGCAAGGCGAAATCTTATAAGGAATCAATAAGAAAGTGGGCGGAAAAACATGTGTAAGAAGTACGATGTAGCGATTATTGGCGGAGGTGTAATTGGTAGTTCAGTTGCACACTTTCTAGCAGAAAGAGGGCATAAAATAGCGATTGTAGAGAAGCAAGGAATCGCATCTGAAGCTTCGAAAGCAGCTGCTGGTTTGCTCGGTGTTCAGGCAGAATGGGATGCATATGATCCGTTGTTTGAGCTTGCTAGAGAAAGCCGTGCTATATTTCCACAACTTGCAGCAGTTTTACGTGAAAAAACAGGCATCGATATTGGGTATGAAGAAAAGGGCATTTATCGCATCGCTCAAAATGAAGATGAGAAGAAAAGAATTCTTCATATTATGGATTGGCAGCAGAAAACAGGTGAAGATTCCCGATTTCTAACGGGGGACCATTTACGGGAAAAAGAGCCGTTTCTTTCCGAGTCAATTATAGGAGCGGTATATTATCCGAAAGATGGTCACGTTATTGCACCAGAGCTTACGAAAGCATTCGCACATTCTGCAGCAATTTCCGGTGCTGATATATATGAACAAACAGAAGTGTTTGATATTCGTATTGAAAATAATAAAGTGACTGGAATTGTTACGAGCGAAGGTGTTATCACATGTGAAAAAGTTGTTATTGCGGGTGGTTCATGGAGTACGAAATTACTACATTATTTCCATAGTGATTGGGGCACGTATCCTGTGAAGGGTGAAGTTGTTGCAGTAAGAAGCAGGAAACCTCTCTTGAAAGCTCCTATTTTCCAAGAAAGATTTTACATCACACCGAAACGTGGTGGCCGTTACGTAATTGGGGCAACAATGAAGCCTCATACGTTTAATAAGTCTGTACAACCAGAAAGTATTACTGCCATATTAGAGCGTGCCTACACAATATTGCCTGCTTTAAAAGAAGCAGAATGGGAAAGTACGTGGGCTGGGTTAAGACCGCAGTCTAATCATGAAGCTCCTTATATGGGAGAGCATGAAGAAATAAAAGGTTTATATGCTTGTACGGGCCATTATCGAAACGGCATTTTATTAAGTCCTGTTTCTGGTCAGTATATGGCTGATTTAATAGAAGGAAAGCAGGAGAATCACTTGCTAGATTCATTGCTTTCTAAAACGGTTTAGAAAGGGGATGGAAGTTTGAATTTAAAAATTAATGGTAACCAAATTGAAGTACCAGAGAGTATAAAAACAGTAGCTGGGCTACTTACACATTTAGAGTTAGATAACAGAATTGTTGTAGTAGAACGTAATAAAGATATTTTACAAAAAGATGATCATAACGATACATCTGTTTTTGATGGGGACCAAATTGAGATTGTAACTTTCGTAGGAGGCGGTTGATTATGTTAAACATTGGACAATTTTCATTTCATTCTAGACTTTTATTAGGAACAGGGAAATTCCCTGATTTTGATGTGCAGCAAAAGGCAATTGATGTTTCTGAGGCTGAGATTTTAACATTCGCAGTACGTCGTATGGATATATTTGATGCGAAGCAGCCTAATTTATTAGAGAAACTTGATGTGAAAAAATATACGTTACTACCGAATACAGCAGGAGCAAAAAATGCTGAAGAAGCTGTTCGTATTGCAAAATTAGCAAAAGCTTTTGGACTTTGTGACATGATAAAAGTAGAAGTTATTGGTGATGATAGAACGTTATTACCTGATCCAGTAGAAACGTTAAAGGCATCTGAAATGTTACTAGAAGAAGGATTTATCGTTCTTCCTTACACATCTGATGATGTTGTATTAGCACGCAAACTACAAGAACTTGGTGTGCATGCGATTATGCCAGGAGCATCACCAATTGGATCAGGACTTGGTATTGTAAATCCATTAAATTTAAGCTTCATTATTGAACAAGCGACAGTACCAGTTATCGTTGACGCAGGTATTGGTAGCCCAGCTGATGCGGCATTTGCGATGGAATTAGGAGCGGATGGTGTGTTATTGAATACAGCTGTGTCGGGAGCAAAAGATCCTATTAAGATGGCACAAGCAATGAAATTAAGTATTGAGGCAGGTCGTTTAGGTTTTGAAGCAGGTCGTATTGCACGCAAGCGCTGCGCGACAGCAAGTAGTCCTTTAGAAGGAATGAGCGTAGTTGAATAATCGATATTCTCGCCAAGAACTATTTTCTCCAATTGGGGAAGAAGGGCAACAAAAGCTAGGAGAAAAGCATGTACTTATTATCGGTGCAGGTGCATTAGGTAGTGCAAATGCAGAGATGTTTGTAAGGGCAGGCGTTGGTAAGGTAACAATTGTTGACCGCGATTATGTAGATTGGAGTAATTTACAAAGGCAGCAATTGTATGCAGAGTGTGATGTAGAGAATAACCTTCCGAAGGCTGTGGCGGCAAAAAAACGTCTAGAAGAGATTAATAGTGAAGTAAGAGTAGAAGCTCTCGTGCAAGATGTAACGGCTGAAGAATTAGAAGAACTCGTTACAAATGTTGATGTAATCATCGATGCGACTGATAATTTCGAAACGCGTTTCATTGTGAATGATGTAGCGCAAAAATATTCTATTCCATGGGTTTACGGGGCATGTGTAGGAAGTTACGGTCTGTCTTATACTATTCTTCCAGGCAAAACGCCATGTTTATCTTGTTTATTACAATCGATTCCACTTGGCGGAGCGACATGTGACACAGCGGGGATTATATCACCTGCTGTATCTCTTGTCGTTTCTCATCAAGTAACGGAAACACTTAAACTGTTAGTAGAAGATTATGACTCGCTTCGAGATGGGCTTGTATCATTTGATGTATGGAAAAATGAATATTCATGTATGAATGTGCAAAAGCTTCGTAAGCATAATTGTCTATCGTGCGGTGAGAACGCATTATACCCGTATTTGAATAAAGAAAACACTTCAAAAACAGCCGTTTTATGCGGGAGAAATACAGTTCAAATTAGACCACCTCATAAAGAGGAAATGGATTTTGAACAATATAAAAAATTGCTGAATGATCGTGTGACTGATTTAAATATAAATCCATATTTATTATCCTTTTCTGTTGGAGAAAAGAGATTAGTTGCCTTCAAAGATGGTCGTGTACTTGTGCATGGAACAAAAGATATAAGTGAAGCGAAAACAATTTATCATCGCTATTTTGGGTAGAAAAGGATGAGTGGGATGAAAGTGAATAAAGCTTTAACAATTGCAGGATCTGATAGCGGAGGCGGCGCTGGAATTCAAGCAGATTTAAAAACTTTCCAAGAGCTTGGTGTGTATGGAATGACGGCTATTACAGCAATTACTGCTCAAAATACGCTTGGCGTTCAAGGGGTATATCCTGTTTCTTTAGAAGGAATTACGGAACAGCTGAATTCAATTGGTACGGATTTAACACCAGATGCTGTAAAACTGGGAATGTTATTTAGTAGTGAAATTATTCAAATTGTGGCAGAGCATATTAAGAAATTTGGCTGGAATAATATTGTGCTAGATCCTGTTATGATTGCTAAAGGCGGTGCGTCATTATTACAACAAGAAGCAGTACAAGCATTAAAAGAATATTTATTGCCAGTAGCAACTGTTGTAACACCGAATGTTCCTGAAGCAGAAGTGTTAACTGGAATGGAGATTCATAATGTAGAAGATAGTAAGGAAGCTGCAAAAGTATTGCACGAATTAGGTGCTAAATATGTGCTTATGAAGGGCGGACATGCAGAATATCAAGGTAATGAAGTAATTGATTTACTCTTCGATGGAGAAGAGTTTATTGAATTTAGAAGCGAGCGAATTCCTTCGAAGCAAACGCACGGAAGCGGGTGTACATTTGCGTCTGCAGTTACAGCAGGACTTGCTAAAGGGTATTCAATTGAAGAGGCAGTTCAAGAGGCGAAACAATTTATTAGCATAGCGATTGAAGAGCCGTTGAATATTGGAAGTGGTCATGGGCCGACGAATCATTTTGCGTATAAATGGAATAAAGCGCGTGCATAAGTAAGTGAAAAGCCAGTTTTGTAACTGGCTTTTTTTTCTGTTTACTTTTTCCAAATACAGGAGTAATATATCAGCCAGAATACATTTTTTGTAATACGCTGAGTCCAAATGTATGGAGCGGAGGAACCAATTTGTGCGTCGTCACTAGGGGTGAATCTTTCAATTTTGAAAGTAGGGCTACTCTCAAAGCCCGAATCCGACAGCTAACTTCGTAAGCGTCTTGAGAGAGGGCGGTGCCATGATGGATATATCACTTCGTCGGTCTGATTAGTATAGGAGAATATCAATCTATGTTTGAGTTCTTTTATGCTAAGGAGGATGAGGTACATGGAATTAACGCTTATTTGCGTTGGAGAAGAAAATAAGGTAAAGAGTTTAAGAGAGCTAGCAGCATTTCAGCATGAGTTAATTATTTTTACAGCAAATGAAGAGATAGCAGATCAAGTTAGAAATTGTGGATTTGATTGGACTTATAGCTGTACTAAGGAGCAGGATTTTACTAGTATTTGCGAGCATATTAAGAAGGTGATTTTACTAGGAGATGAGCTTCCGATAGTTAGTTTCTTCACAGAACGCATTCGTTTTTCTTTTCAAGCGCCTATTACTGTTGTTACAAGGAATAAACGATATCCGGCCAGGCTCTATGAAACAATTGGAGCTAAATTTGTAGTGTTTACGAACTGTGATAATATTTCTTTTTTATTTTTTGAATAAGGTGGGGGAAATGAAGATGAAAGTGTTGTTACTAGGAGATATAGCGAATCGTTGGGCGATATCGGTAGAGAGAGTTCACGAATTGGTAGTGCTCGATCCTCTTTTTCCAGGGCCATATATTATATTACCATCAAAAGATGTTTTGTATTTAGAGACGGATATTACCGAATATGAGCAGTTACATGCAGAATTATCACAAGTTTATATTCGAGGGAGAAATTTGCGTGCTTTTTTGCGTGGAGAATAAAGGTTGAATGAAAAAAGAGCGAATGCTGAGTGCAACAAGCTATGCACTTCATGTAATTCGCTCTTTTTATTTCATATTTAAAGGATCATTTTTATGAAAAAGAAAGAAAAGACAAGAAAACAGATGAAAAAATATTAATAACACTCAATGTAAACGCTTAAATGACGGAATATTTTCGTATTTTAAGAAATTCTCCTCTTTACAAGTTAAATATAGAGGAGTATATTTACTCTCATAAATCATTCATGAAATTTCCAAAAAAACCTAAAATCGCTGAGTTCCAGAAATGGAGCGGGGGAACCAATTTTGTGCATTGTCACTTGGGGTGAATCTTTCAATTTTGAAAGTAGGGCTACTCTTTAGGCCCGAATCCGACAGCTAACCTCGTAAGCGTTTAGAGAGGAGGTTTACTTTGTGTTGTTCGTTTCGAACACTAAGTAGAGCTTAGTGTTCTTTTTTTGATAACTAGATGGTAAATTTTAACAAAAGTGAGGGGTAGTTATGTTAGATGTTGTAATGATCGGTATTTTTGTTGGGTTAGTCGCATCGATGGCAAGTCTTGCAAGTTGGTCAGATAAAGTTGTGAAAGAAGGGAAGCAATCATGATGATTGCCTTATCGGTTATTGTTGCAGCGATTATGGTGTACTTAGTGTACGCATTATTAAATCCAGAAAAGTTTTAATTAGGGGGAATCATTCATTATGATTTGGGTTGCAGTCGTTATTACAATGCTCTTGTTTATTTTAGTAGCAAAGCCAACGGGAATTTATTTAGAGAAAGCCTTTCAAGGTAGTAAAACGCTAGATAAAGTATTCGGGCCTTTTGAAAAACTTATTTTTAAAATTACGGGTGTAAAAGCATACAATCAAACGTGGAAACAGTACGCATTATCATTAGTTTTACTCAATGGATTTATGATTGTTGTTGTATATTTCATTTTCAGATTACAAGGCGTATTGCCATTAAATCCAGCGCATATTGAAGGGATGGAGCCTACGCTCGCTTTTAATACAGCAATTAGTTTTATGGCTGATACAAACTTACAGCATTATAGCGGTGAAAATGGCTTATCTTATTTATCACAATTAATCGGGATTACATTTTTAATGTTTGCGGCACCAGCAACGACGTTAGCGCTCGTTATGGCATTTATAAGAGGGCTCGGTGGAAAAGAACTTGGTAACTTTTTCGTTGATTTTACGAGAGCATTAACGAGAGTTTTTCTTCCTATCGCATTTATTGCGGCGTTGGTCTTTGTCGCACTTGGTGTACCACAAACGTTAGACGGGGCAGTTACGGCACAAACAATTGATGGTGCGAAGCAAAGTATTTTACGTGGTCCAGTTGCATCATTCGTTTCAATTAAGGAACTTGGAAATAACGGCGGTGGATTTTTCGGGGCAAACTCTACACATCCTTTTGAAAATCCAGGGCAAATGAGTAATATTTTGCAAATGATGCTTATGATGTTATTGCCAACAGCACTTCCATTTACGTACGGACGAATGGTAGGAAATAAAAAACAAGGTCGTATCCTTTTCGTGTCACTATTCATGGTGTTTTTACTAGGATTTATAACGATTACGACATCTGAATTACATGGAAATCCAGTGTTAAATGGAATGGGTATCGAACATGTACAAGGAAGTACAGAAGGAAAAGAAGTCCGATTTGGAACAGTATTTTCTTCCCTTTATGCGACAGTAACGACAGCTGCGGAAACAGGGGCCGTTAATACGATGCATGATACGTTAACACCAATTGGTGGTCTAGTTCCACTCGTAAATATGATGTTAAATACAGTATACGGCGGTGTTGGAGCAGGTTTTGTGAACATTATTATGTATGCAATTATTGCAGTCTTTATATCTGGTTTAATGGTTGGACGGACACCGGAGTTTTTAGGTAAGAAAATTGAAGGTAAGGAAATGAAATTGATTGCGGTAACGATTTTATTTCATCCATTGCTTATTTTAGGGTTTTCAGCATTAGCTCTTTCAACAAGCTTAGGAACGGATGCAATTTCTCATTCAGGTTTCCACGGTTTAACGCAAGTTGTTTATGAGTATACATCATCAGCTGCGAATAACGGATCTGGATTTGAAGGATTGGGGGATAATACACCGTTTTGGAATATTACGACTGGTTTAGTTATGTTTTTAGGACGCTATTTCAGTTTAATTACGATGCTAGCTGTTGCAGCTTCACTGAAAGAGAAGACGGTAGTACCAGAAACAGTCGGGACATTCCGTACGGATAATGGTTTATTTGGAGGGATCTTTATCGGAACAATTGTAATTGTTGGTGCGTTAACATTCTTCCCGATGTTAGTACTTGGCCCAATTGCAGAATTTCTTACATTGAAGTAATGGAGGGGAAATGATGAGACCGGTAGTAGTAAAAGAAAAAAGAGTAAATGAATCACAAATACATGCTGTAGAAGATGAGGTTAGACAAGCAAAAACGATGGATCGTGATATCGTGACACATGCGATGAAACAATCCTTTGCGAAATTGAATCCGAAAGTAATGATAAAGAATCCGATTATGTTCGTTGTGGAAATTGGATTTATCATTACGTTAATTTTATCCTTTCTTCCAAGTAGTTCTAGTAGTGTACCAGGGTGGTTTAATATAACAGTTTCTCTCATTCTATTATTTACAGTTTTATTTGCTAACTTTGCAGAAGCTTTAGCTGAAGGGCGTGGTAAAGCGCAAGCTGATTCTTTAAAACAATCGAAGAAAGATGTATTTGCAAATGTTGTAAAAGAAAATGGAGATATTGTTCAAGTTTCAGCAACTGATCTGAGAAAAGGTGACGTTGTTATTGTAAAACAAGGAGAAATGATTCCAAATGATGGTGAAGTAATTAAAGGTTTAGCGTCTGTCGATGAATCTGCAATTACAGGGGAATCAGCTCCTGTTATAAAAGAAGCAGGTGGTGATTTTTGTTCAGTAACAGGCGGTACGATGGTCGTAAGTGATGAGATTACGATTGTAATTACGAGTAACCCTGGCGAATCATTTATTGATAAAATGATTTCTTTAGTAGAAGGAGCTGCGCGTCAAAAAACGCCGAATGAAATTGCCTTAAATACAGTATTAACGAGTTTAACTCTAATTTTCTTAATCGTCGTTGTGACGTTGCCGATTTTTACAAACTATTTAGGGTTTCAAATTGATACAGCTGTACTTGTAGCATTGTTAGTTTGTTTAATTCCAACGACAATTGGTGGGTTATTATCAGCGATTGGTATTGCTGGGATGGACCGCGTAACAAAGTTTAATGTATTAGCGATGTCAGGGAAAGCAGTAGAAGCTGCGGGCGATATTAATACGATTATTTTAGATAAAACAGGTACGATTACTTTCGGGAACCGGATGGCACATACACTGCTACCAGTAGGAAATGAAACGATTGAGCAAGTAGGAAAATGGGCTGCGATTAGCTCAGTTTTAGATGAAACACCAGAAGGTCGATCTGTTATAGAATATGTACAAACGAAATCTATATCATATAATAGAGAAATTACAGAACAAGGTGAATTTGTTCCATTTAAAGCAGAAACAAGAATGAGCGGTGTTGATTTACAGGATGGAACGAAAGTGAGAAAAGGTGCTGTTGGTGCCGTGATTGAATGGGTTCAATCGCAAGGCGGGATGATTCCAAAGGATGTGAATCAAAAAGCAGATTTAATTTCAAAAGAAGGCGGAACACCACTTGTAGTTGCAGTAGACAATCGTATTTACGGTTTAATATATTTAAAGGATACAGTGAAACCTGGTATGCGTGAACGTTTTGAACAATTGCGCCAAATGGGGATTAAAACGGTTATGTGTACAGGTGATAATCCGTTAACAGCAGCAACAATTGCAAAGGAAGCAGGAGTAGATGAATTCGTTGCTGAGTGTAAACCAGAAGATAAAATTGCGGTTATTAAAGCAGAACAAGACAAAGGGAAACTTGTAGCGATGACAGGTGATGGTACAAATGATGCCCCGGCATTAGCGCAAGCTGACGTTGGGTTAGCGATGAATAGTGGTACGACAGCTGCGAAAGAAGCAGCAAATATGATCGATTTAGATTCGAATCCAACTAAAATTATTGAGGTTGTAGGAATCGGTAAGCAATTGTTAATGACGCGTGGTGCGTTAACAACGTTTAGTATTGCAAACGATATAGCAAAATACTTTGCAATCATTCCAGCGATGTTTACATTAGCAATTCCGCAAATGGAAGCATTGAACATTATGAAATTAACATCGCCACTTTCAGCGATTTTATCAGCATTAATATTTAATGCGGTTATTATTCCGTTACTTATTCCGCTAGCGATGAAAGGTATCGCATATAAACCAATGAGTTCTAATGCATTGCTTAGCAGAAACTTACTCATTTATGGGCTTGGCGGAGTGATCGTTCCATTCATTGGAATCAAAGTAATTGATATGATTGTCGGCTTGTTCATATAAGGAAGAGGGGAAAAAAGATGGCGGAAAAACAAAGTATACTTTCACCAATTATTCGTATTACTTTTACGTTCTTAGTCTTGTGCGGACTTGTATACCCGCTTATTGTAACTGGTATTGCGCAAGCGGTAATGAAGGATAATGCGGATGGAAGTCTTATCTATAATGATAAGGATGAAGTAGTTGGTTCAAAATTAATCGGTCAAAATTTCACAGATCCACGCTATTTTCATGGACGTGTCTCTAGTATAGAATATAAAGCAGAAGCATCTGGTTCAAATAACTATGCACCGTCTAATCCAGATTTAGCAAAACGAGTTGAGAAAAGTATTGATGACTGGAAGAAACAAAACCGGGCCGTTCCAGTTACAGAAGTACCGATAGATTTAGTGACGAATTCAGGTTCAGGGCTTGATCCTGACATTAGTCCGAAGGCGGCTTCCGTACAGGTAGATCGCATCTCGAAATTAACGAATATTCCGAAAGAAAAGCTAGATCAATTGATTAAGGATCAAACGGAAGGTGCTGCACTCGGCTTGTTTGGAGAAGATCGCGTGAACGTCTTAAAGTTAAATTTAGAATTGCAGAAATTAATGAAATAGTAACAGTGCTACCTCAATCTAACGGATTGAGGTAGCGTTGTTTCGAAAGAAAGGTTGTGAGTGTTTTGTATGCGGATGACTATAAACCGACGTTTCAAAGGCGAACGCCAGAAGAGTATTTAGAATATATTCGGCAGCAAAATCGCGGAAAGTTAAAGCTATACGTAGGGGCTGCACCAGGAGTAGGGAAAAGTTATAAAATGCTCTATGATGCTAGAGAAATGAAAAAGGATGGTATTGATATTGTAATTGGTTTAATTGAAACACATGGTAGGGAAGAGACAGAAGAAGCGATTGCTGATTTAGAAAAAGTCCCTTTAAAAGAAATAGATTATAAAGGAAAGGGATTTTATGAGCTTGATGTGGAAGGAATTATAAAGCGGGCACCACAAATTGTTGTTGTGGATGAACTTGCGCATAGTAATATTCCCGGGTCGAAAAATAAGAAACGTTACATGGATGTGCAGGAATTGTTAGATGCCGGTATATCTGTATTATCAGCATTTAATATTCAACATTTAGAAAGTGTTCATGATATTGTAGCTCAAATTACGAATGTCAAGGTACGAGAGCGTATTCCAGACTTTATTTTACAAAAAGCAAATGAAATTCAGCTTGTTGATGCAACACCTGAGGTACTCCGGAAGAGATTAATAGATGGAAAGATATATAAGGAAGAAAAAATTCAACAAAGCTTACAAAACTTCTTTACGATAAATAATTTAGGGGCATTAAGAGAGTTATCACTTCGAGAAGTTGCAGATGATATGGATGAGAAAATTAGCCAAACAGTAATAGAACCGATCGGTGTGAAAGAAAAAATTCTCGTTTGTGTACAATACAGTTCAACAGCAGAGAAATTAATACGGAGAGGTTGGCGCATGGCTGATCGGCTAAATGCTGAATTGTATGTGTTAAACGTTGAAAGAGAAAATATAGATTCTATTTCAGCAGGCAAAAAGCAAACGATTGAAGAATGGAAATCGCTAACGAATCAATTTGATGCGAGCTTTGTATTAGAAGAAGCAAAGGGAAGAAAGCCCGCTGATGTTATTATTGAAGTTGCAAAAAGACTACAGGTGACACAAGTTTTACTCGGGCAATCGGCGAGAACACGGTGGGAAGAAATACGAAAAGGTTCTATTGTAAATGAAATTATGAGACAAACGAAGTATATTGATATTCATATCGTTGCTGATCAAAGAGCTTAAGAGACCATCTATAGGTCTCTTAAGCTCTTTGTGCAGCATGGGAATGTAGCATTTTCATTGCGTGTAAAACTATAAGTAGAAATATAATTGCCCCTAGGAAGAAAATCCAAAAGTAATTTTGATTAAATAAAAGAAACCCACCTACAATAGGCCCTGTACCCATACCAAGATAGCGAATGAAGTTGTACATACCGATGGCAGTTGCGCGTTCTTGTACGAATTCTTCCGTTAATAAAGTAGTGTGAGTCGGTATAGAAAGTCCCATACTAAAACCGTATAAAGAGGTAACGATAATTACGGATGGGATATTGATGCTATATGTGAAAGAGAATAAAGTGACACATATAATATTGAAGAAACTAGTGATGAATAAAGCCTGCTTTGTTGTGAAATGTTTTTGCGAAAATTTGTAGCAATAGCTTCCTAACATAAGAGAAAGGGACATCGGTACAAACATAAGACCAATTTCGCTTGCGCTTAGATGAAATATATTTGTTAATATGCTAGGTAAAAAAACGAGGAAACAGAAATATATACAAAATTGAATAAAGCCAATAAGTGTAATGGAAAATCCAGTTTTATTTTTTAAGATAAGCCAGTAATTCTTTTTTGCTTTAGGTTTCTCAATTACATTTGGTTTTGTTTCTGGAAGTAGTGAAATGTTTATAATTAATAAGATGATGCCAATTGTAGATAAAAAAAGAAATACAGATAAGTGGCCATTTATACTGCCGAGATAGCCACCTATGAGAGGACCGATTGCAGGTGCGAGAGCAAGTAACATTTGATAAAGGCTCATCGCTTCTCCGCGTTCTTTTCCTTCAAATAAATCACCGATAATCGTTGCTGCAACTACAGGTATAGCCGCTATTCCTATAGCTTGAACAGCTCTAAAAAATAGAAATAAGTAAATGTTTGGTGAGAAAGCACAACCAATTGAGCCGATTGTACTAATGATTAAACTAGGGATAAGGACAGATTTTCTTCCCTTTGTATCAATTAAAGGTCCGTATATGAGCTGCATAATCGCAAGAACGAATGTGAAAAGTGAAACTGTTAAATTTACAAGATAAAGAGAAGTATGAAACGAATTTTGAATCATCGGTAAGATCGGTGTGTAAATATTTTGAGAGAAGGAACCGAGTAAGGCACTCGTACAGACAACATATAAAATGAAATTCAGTTTGGTTTTTTCCATAATGCTAACCTCCTTGTTATTTAGTTTCCTTAGAAACTAAATTCATTTTAACATGATTTTCTCACTTGTAAAGATGGGGAAATGATTTTAAAATGGTATATAGTTAAATTGTTTCTTTGGAAACTTAGGAGGCGAACGGATTGGAACGTACAGCGAAACAAATGGAAATACTTTCGGATATTCGTACACTTTTTCATAAAAAAGAAGAGCAGTTGAAAGGAAATAATGAGAAGTTTCTTCGTGAGACAGGTGTAAGCGGTATGTCTTTATCTGAGTTACATGTTATCGAGTGTATCGGAAAAAAGGGTCTTATGAATGTAACGGCTATTACGACAGAAATGGGAATGACGAAGGGTGCAATCTCTAAAATTTGTACAAAGTTGTTTCAAAAGCAATTCGTTGAGAAGATGCAAATGTTAGATAATCAAAAAGAAATTTTCTTTCGCTTAACGGAAAGCGGAAATGAAATATATAAAGCTCATGATAAATTGCATAAACAAGCTGAAGAAAAGTGGCTGCTACTGTTAGATGGATATACGGAAGAAGAGCAAGATTTTATTCAAAGGTTTATAAAGGATGTCTCCAAACATTTGGAAATATAATTGGAAGAAAAAAACTCCTTTATTTCAAGCCTTTTGAATATAATTTCTAAAAAAACTCATATATAATAGAGGAAGATACTTAACAAAGTGAATAATTAAAGAGTCAATATATATAAAGAGGAGAGAATAACATGCTTGAAAATACGGGGTTAGTATTAGAAGGCGGCGGTATGCGTGGTGTATATACGGGCGGGATATTAGAATATTTTATGGAACAAGATTTATATTTTCCATATGTAATTGGTGTATCAGCTGGTGCTTGTCATGCAGCGTCGTATCTTTCCAGACAAAGAAATAGAAATAAAACAGTAAATATTGATTATGCATCACATCCGCAGTATTTATCGTATAAAAACTTGTGGAAAAAACGTCAGCTATTTGATATGGAATTCATTTTTCATGAAATTCCAGAAAAGCATGTACCGTTTGATTTTGAAACATACTTTAATAGTCCAGAGCGTTTCCTTGTAGGAACAACTGATTGTGAAACAGGACAGTCTGTTTATTTTGAAAAAGAGGGAACGAATGATGATGCACTAAATTTATTGCAAGCATCTAGTTCATTACCTTTCATTGCACCGGCAGTAAACTACCGAGGTAAGCAATTGTTAGATGGCGGGATTTCAGATCCGATTCCAGTTCGTAAAGCACAGGAAGATGGATTTGAAAAATCAGTCGTTATTTTGACGAGAAATCATGGTTACGCGAAGAAAAAATCAAAATTTGGTTGGATTGCAGCAAAGGCTTATAAGAAGTATCCAAACCTTGTAAATACGATGCTGAATCGTTATGAAGTGTATAATGAAACACTTCACTACATTGAAAAAGAAGAGCAAGCTGGTAATTTATTTGTTATTCGCCCAGAAGTACCGCTTCAAGTAGATCGTATGGAAAAGGATACGGCTAAATTACAAAGTTTATATGAGCAAGGCTATGAAGATGCAAAGAGACAATTTGCAGATTTACAGGCGTTTTTGCAAAAATAATAATTAGGCTGTGGAGAAGGAGTTCTCTGCAGCCTTTTTTATTATTGGTTTCAATACCGAATGTTGGTTATATACATTTTGGGATTATGGTATAATATGGATAAAAGTATGTAGAGAGGTGATACATATGGAAAATGTATATAAAGGGCTTAGACATACTGGATTTACAATGTTGCTTATTTTTGGTGGCGTATTTCTACTGCGCTGGTTCATTCATGATGAAATGTTATTAGATCAGCTTATTGGTTTTAGTATAGGAATGGTAATGGTTATTTCATCAGTGTTCATTCAAAAGTATAGTAAAGAATTGCAGGTAAATGAGAAATATTAAAGGTTTCTAACCTCTTTTAAGTAGTTTGGTCGTAGAGGAGGCTTTCATATGACTTTTTTATTTGCGGTATATTTTGTTTTTATTATGACATTGTTAATTACATTTCTTCTTTCTAAAAGATCATTTGAGAAGCCTTTTATTAAATATATACCAGCGTTCATATTGTTTATTTTGGCTTTCATTTCTTCTATTATTTTTATATTTAATAACGGAATGGGAGAGCTTATGATAGCAATCTTCTTAGGTGTTACAGCAATAGCGAACGGTCTTTTGCTTTTTGCGTTGAAAGTAGTTCGTGTGATTGTTGCAAAAGGAAAGTAGCGCATCGGAATTCGATGCGCTACTTTTTTATTTACGCTTCTTTTTAATAAATGAAAAGGCTAAAGCTGCAATTAAAATACTGCCTTTAATGATATCTTGCGCATAATAAGGAACGTTCATCATTGTAAGGCCGTTTAATATGATTCCAATTAATACGGAACCAAGAAATGTTCCGATGACATTTGGTTTCTTAGCACCGAACATTGCATAACCGATATAGGCAGCTGCAACTGCATCCATTAATAATGGGGCGCCAGCTGAAACTTGTCCTGTTCCAACGCGGCTACATAGAATAATACCGCCAATAGAGGCAAGTAAACCGCTAATCATATAAGCATATACACGGTAACGATCAGTAGGAATACCAGCTAGTCTAGCAGCTTCTCGATTCCCACCTGTCATATAAAAGAAACGACCGTACGTTGTTTTTTCTAAAAATACATATGCAATTAAAACGACGATAAGCATGATAATGACAGGGACTGGAATTCCTAACACAGAACCTTGACCGATAAATAAAAAGGATGGAATAAAATGTCCTTTGGCACCAGACATTCCTTCATAAATAGAAGATCCTTTTGAAAATGTTAAGTGTAGTCCATTCACGATATACATGATACTTAATGTAGCTAGTAAATCTGGTAGTTTAATTCGGATAACGAGTAGTGCATTTAATAATCCAACTAATAGCCCACAAAGAATAGGAACAAGGAGTGTGACTAATAGTTCTTGTCGATATAAAATGAGACAGGAAGCAGCGGCAATGGTTGCTAAACTAGCGGTAGAGCCGACTGATAAATCAAATCCATCTACAATTAATGTAAAGGTAACACCAATTGCAAGTAACGTTACGATAGAAATGGAACGTAAAATATCACTAATATTGTTGTATGTTAAAAAAGAATCGTTGACGATAGAGAAGAAAATTGTAACACCTATAATGATAGCAATCGTACTAAATTGATAAAAAAGATGAGTAGGTAAATATAGTTTCTTAGTTTTTGTTTTATGAACGAGATTCAATGGAATAACTCCCTTCAGATAAATGTAAAAGCTGTTCAGGAGATAGTTCGTCTGGTAAGTATTCACCTACAAATTCTCCGTTTGCGAGTATAAGAATGCGATCAGCGATATGTAGTGCTTCATCTTGTTCTCCTGTGAAGTAAATTACGGAACTTCCGTTTTCAGTAATGTTACGAATGAATTGAAAAATGTCTTGTTTTGCAGCTATGTCTACACCTTTAGTTGGCTCGTCCAAAAGAAATAGATTCGGTTTGAATCCATGCCACTTTGCAATGGAGACTTTTTGCTGGTTTCCACCGCTAAGTGAATGAATAAATGCTTTTGGGTCATTGGGTGAAATGCTGAAAGAAGAAATTGCTGTAGTAGCATTATTTACTTCGGTTTGCTTTCGTCTCCAACCTGATTGGTGTAAATTAGTGTGGCTTATAATATCTTCCGAAAGAAATACGCCTTGTTTTCTTCTTTCCTCTGGTACAAGTGCGATCTTTGCTTTAATCGCATCTCGCGGTGTTTTAATTGTTATTGTTTGACCATCTATTTCTGCGTGATAAGTATGACGAGTACCAAATAACGTTTCAGCAAGTGTTGTTTTGCCACTGCCAATTAATCCGTATATCACAACAGTTTCACCTTTCTGTACGGTGAGAGAAAGAGGAGAATGGTCTTTGTGTAATGGAAGTTCTTGTACTTTAAATAATTCTTCGTTCCCTCGTTTTGGCGCTGTATTAATAGGAAGTGTAAGTTGTTTTCCAGTCATCGCTTCCACAATTTGTTGATCTGTAACCTTTGTAATCGCTTCAGAAATTGCAACTTTACCGTTATGTAATACGGTTACATCATCCGCGAAATTTCGAATCTCTGATAAACGATGAGAAATTAAGATGATGCCAATTCCTTTCAATGTTAAATCTTTTAATAGTTGCCCGAAGGTTTCAACTTCTTTCGGTCCAAGAGAAGAAGTAGGCTCATCTAATAAAAGATAATTTGTATTGTTGGATAAAGCTCTTGCGATAAGAAGTAATTGTTTTTCATGTAATGAGCAGTTTGAAACATCTTCCGAAACATTTAAATCAGCCTGTACAGTTTGCAAATGTTGTTTAGCGAGTGAGACTAATTTTGACTTTGAAAATAGTACTTTATTTTGCATTGCTAAATGATCGATTAGTACATTTTCTAATACAGATAATCCAGGAATAAGTCCGTGATCCACTTCTTGTGTTACGAAAGAAATACCATGCTTTTTTGCATCGCGTGGTGAAGTAAAGGAAATAGACTGATTATCAATTTTTATATTCCCAGCAACTGGTTGAATTTCACCAGTTGCTATTTTTAGTAAAGTACTTTTTCCTGCACCATTCATTCCTAGTAAAGCGTGAACTTTTCCTTTTTGTATGTTAATAGAAACATTTTCTAGTACAGGGGTAGAGATGTGATAAGAATGTGTAATGTTTTGAAGAGAGAATGTCATCATTTTTTCTCCTTCTCTAATTTTTTCATCCAAGGTGAATATGCATCTTTCGAGTCTCCCCAACCGTTTATATGTTTTGATAATTGATCCATCGTTATATTTTCTTGTGGCAAACTATTTTTCTTTACTAAATAAGGTTCTAGTGAATAAATATCTGGCGTTTGTTCACCAGCGATTTTCTTGTATAAGAAACGCACTTGAACTTTACCGACTTCAGCTGGATCGGTTGCAGCCGTAGCAGTCCAAGGTGAATTTTCTTTTTGCATGAGTTGTAAATCTTCATTACTTAAGTCAATGCTGTATACTTTTATATCTGTACGACCAGCTTGTTCGAGTGCTTTGACGGCCCCCTTAGCAAACTCATCCCACGAAGCGAAAATAGCTTGTAAATCACCTTTTTTCGGATATTTTTTTAGTAAAGCCTCTACTTGTGTTTGCGTATCAAGTGGTGTGTTATTACTAGCGGTACCAAAGCGTGCAACTTCTTTTATATTTGGATAACGTTTATAAAAAGCATCAATGATAACATTGCGACGTTCCATTGGAGCAAATCCGCCAACCCATACGACGGCGATATTCCCTTGTCCATTCAGATCTTCCGCTAACGTTTTTAATGATTTCCATGCAAGACTATAGTCATCTTGATCAATAATCGTTACGCCTGGTAAGCGTAGGTCGTTATCAAATGCAACTACAGGAATATTCGCTTGTAATGCTTTTTCTACTCCGGGTTTTAGTGCTTCAGAGCGACCGTGATCAATTAAAATACCATCAACTTTTGAATTAATAGCAGTATCTAGATTTGCTGCCATTTTTGCTAAATCATTATCAGAATTGTAGACTTGCACACTGCCGCCGAATAGCTCGACTTGTTTTTTGACACCCTCAATATATTGAGAGGAAAAAGTTCCGATAGACATTTGCATAATTAATGCGATTTTTAATGGATTTTTTACTTGGCTTGGAATTTCTGTTTGTAAATGATTTGCTGCTGTAGTAGCTTCTTTCTTCACCGTTTGTTGCTTTTGTGAAGAGATGGCATCTTGTTCATTTGTGCAAGCTGTTAATGCGAGTAAGAGAATAATGAGTACGGTGGAACATAATTTTTTCATGAAAAAATCCCTCCTAAATTAAGAAAAGAGAGGAGGGAGTGAAAATAAAAACGTCTTTTCATATAGAAAAGACGTCTTATCATATTACTCTTATCTTTCAACACAATGTGTTGTAAGAATTAGCACCGTGCCCATAAATGGGTCGGTTGCCGGGCTTCGTAGGGCTCATCCCTCCACCTGCTCTTGATAAGACATCGAATATTTAACTATTTCGAATTATTCCATAAGTGTATGCTGTTGTCAAATGTTTTTTTGTAAATAAAAAATCCCTCTTTACGAGGGATTTTAATGTGGTAAGAAAACTAATTGATAAGCGAACAAGATCCCGAATAAATACACAAGTGGGTGAACAGCACGGAATTGTCCTTTTGCCACTTTCATAAGTGGGTATGAAATAAATCCAAGTGCAATACCTGTTGAGATACTTGATGTAAGTGGCATGCTTAAGATTACTAAAAATGCTGGGAATGCTTCATCGAATGTATCCCAATCGATGTGGCGAACTGAGCCCATCATAAGACTACCAACGATAATTAGTGATGGTGCTGTAATAGCTGAAACGCCAGAAACAGCGCTCACTAACGGTCCGAAGAATGCTGCTAATGCAAATAGAACAGCTACTGTAACAGTTGTTAAACCAGTACGACCACCAGCTGCAACACCAGCAGATGATTCAATGTAAGCTGTTGATGGTGTTGTTCCGAACATAGCTCCAATTGTTGCTGAGAATGAGTCAGATAGAAGAGCTCGTCCTGCTTTTGGAAGCTTTCCATCTTTCATAAATCCACCTTGTTGTGCAACGCCAAGTAGTGTACCTGTTGTATCAAATAGTGTAACAAGGAAGAATGAGAACACAACGCCGTATAATCCGTAGTTAATTACATCAGATACAGCAGTAATTGGATTTGAAACGATAATTCCTTCTGGTAATCCAGGCATTGATGTAACGCCGCTTGAGAATGTTAATTGACCTGTGAAGTAAGCAATAATACCAGTTAATAACATTCCGATAAATAGTGCCCCGTTTATATTTAAAGACATAAGGATAATTGTAATTCCAAGGCCAGCTAATGCTAGTAGAACTGGAGCAGAGTGAAGATCGCCAAGCCCAACTAAGTTTGCATCATTTTTTGTAACAATTCCCGTTAAGCGCAAACCGATAAAAGCAATAAAAAGACCGATACCAGCAGTAAGTGCATGTTTTAAGTTTTCAGGAATTACTTCCATTAATTTTGTACGGAATGATGTGAATGATAACAAAATTAAAATCATACCTGCTACGAATACAGCAGAGAATGCAATCGCGAAAGTCATGCCTTCATGAGCTTTTACAACAGAATAAGAGAAGTAAGCATTTAATCCCATACCCGGTGCAATTGCGATTGGTAAGTTTGTAAAGATTGCCATAAATAATGTTCCGACAACAGCAGCGATAATTGTAGCTGTAAATGCTTGTTCAAATGGAACGCCTGCATCCCCAAGGATGACAGGGTTTACGACAATGATATATGCCATTGTTAAAAAGGTAATAATACCTGCCATAATTTCAGTTTTAATAGAAGTTTTATGTTTTGAAAGGTTAAACATATAAACATCCTTTCTTTTTACGAATAATTTCCACAACAGTTATATATAATATTCGTTTTTTATCTATTTTGCAATAGTTTTGCATAAAAACTTTAGAACAACTCATATTTTATGTCTTAAATTCGAATGTTAACCGTAAAATTGCGTGTGAATTGCGGTTTTTTAATGTGTAAGTAGTTTTTATTATTGTGCACATTATAAGGGGAAAGGAGTTGAAGGAAGTTATGCCACAGCAAAAAAACTTTTTAACGATGCCAGCGCAGCATCAAAATAAACAGCCTGGTATTGAATCGTTAATGAATCCTCTTCCAAAGTTTGAAGATCCTAATTATAAAGGAAGCGAAAAGTTAAAAGGAAAGAATGTATTAATTACAGGGGGAGATAGTGGGATTGGGAGAGCTGTTTCCATCGCTTTTGCAAAAGAGGGAGCAAATATTGCGATTGCTTATTTAGATGAGGACGAAGATGCGAATGAGACGAAACAACTTGTTGAGAAAGAAGGCGTGAATTGTGTATTACTGCCGGGGGATTTAAGTAAGGAACAACAATGTAAAGATATTGTGGAAGAGACCGCCCGGCAGCTGGGGAGTTTAAATGTTCTTGTGAATAACGTCGCACAGCAATATCCGCAGCAAGGGCTAGAGTATATTACAGCGGAACAGTTAGAAAAAACGTTCCGTATTAATATTTTTTCTTATTTTCATGTTACAAAAGCAGCACTCTCTCATTTAAAACAAGGTGATGTAATTATAAACACGGCATCTATCGTTGCGTATGAAGGAAATGAAACGTTGATTGATTATTCTGCAACGAAAGGAGCGATTGTCGCTTTTACAAGATCGCTATCTCAGTCGTTAGTACAAAAGGGAATTCGTGTAAATGGTGTTGCACCAGGCCCAATTTGGACACCGCTTATTCCATCCAGTTTTGATGAGAAAAAAGTATCACAGTTTGGGAGTAATGTTCCTATGCAAAGGCCTGGTCAGCCGTATGAATTAGCGCCTGCATATGTATATTTAGCGTCTAGTGATTCGGCATATGTAACGGGACAGATGATGCATGTAAATGGTGGAGTAATTGTGAATGGATAGTTTTCATTTATAAGAGCAAAGTAAAGTTAATTGTATTTATCACGCTATTTGCGGGCAGTAAGACTCCTACCTAACAATTCGGTGAATACAAGGAAGTTAGGTGGGAGATAAATGTCCGTAAATGCTCGATTGGTGAAGGCTAATCCTCAGTGGGGATGGACAAAATCCCCCAACGAGTAAAGTTTCACTTTATTATGATGTTAGTGCTAGGGAGGATTTAGATGAAGAAAGTATGGTTTATCGCAATCCTATTTTTCTGCCTGCCAACTAGCGTTTTTGCTAATACAGATCATTTAATATTAGTTAACCTTACGACGAATCAGCTGTCTTTTTTTGAAGATGGAAACTATACTAAGACATTTCCGATAACGACAGGAAAAGACAGGACCCCGACGCCTGAGGGTAATTTTTGTATTATAACTAAATATAAAAATAAAGAATACCATCGTAAAAAAATAGCTGGGGGTGCTCCGAATAACCCTCTCGGTACGAGGTGGTTAGGTCTAGATAAAAAGGAATATGCAATTCATGGAACAAATCGGGAATGGACGATTGGAAGCAGGGAGTCGAATGGTTGTATTCGCATGCACGATCGGGACATACAATGGTTATACGACCGGGTACAATTACAGACGAAAGTAATTATTTCTCGTTTTCATACGAGTCCCGAATATGAAGCGTATAAGCTTGGTTATCGGGTTGTGAGTTGGAATGGTCGTAAAGTAGAAGAAGAACAAATTGGAATGCTTACGTTAGTAGATCGTGTAAATATATATTGGCAAGAACCAAATGGACAATTGACGAAAGTAAAAACGGTATTGCCAATTGAAAAATATACAGTGTATTCAAAACGAAAAGATGGAACCTATTATATAGGAAACAATTTGTATATTGTAGATGTAACGGGAGAAAAAATTCGTTATGAGCAATTACCTTATTCGATTTTAAGTAACATATATAAAAGGAAATATAATGTTCCATAATAGCTACCGTGTATAGGCGGTAGCTTATTTGTGATGAAGTTTAGTTGGTTTTAATGATTTCATACCAATCGCGCGCCTGTAAATAGTGAGATAAAAAAATTGAAACAGCAACTATTATGTTTTGCTGAATATAATACAGTACAGACTGGGGGGCGGTCACATTATGAAAAGTGAATTTGCATTTAAAATTTTCTTAATCACGACTTGTTTATTTATCGTGTATTTATATGCGTTACTCGTCTTCTCCTTTTATGTTCCATATATTGATTTAATATTGTTCGTTGGATTTATTTGGGCATTTGTTAAAGCGAGGGAAGGGGAGAAGAGTGTATATCGGCGCATTACTTTATGCGGGACGGTCCTTCTCGTTATTTTGTACTTTTTTATGATGCATGATGTTTGGAGAGGAATGTAAAAAAGCATACGACAATCGTATGCTTTTACGTTTAATATTTCGGTTTAAATGTATGACAACACGTTTCTACACTCGTTGTTACAGAACTTTCAAGCGTCTCGTTTGTTAAAGTAGCGTTTGTATATGAACTGTTTTCAATTTGACCTGCCTCTTGTGCATCAGGTTGAACAACGATTGCACTTGCTTGACAAAGGTTACCTTGTCCCCAAAATGAGCAATTGGAAACAGAGCATTTCACTTCTGGCATAAAACCCCCTCCTTATACATTAGTGTGGGAGTTTACACGCATTTCATGTATAGAAGGAGTTTCCTTTTCTTATTATTTTTTCGTTTGCTCAAGCCACTCTTTTAATTTGTCTTCCGGTTGTTCGCCGCTAATACGGCTCACTTCTTTACCATCTTTAAAATGAATGATTGTTGGAGTTCCTTTAATTTTATATTCATCCCAAGGAGCATCTAATTTTTCAATATCCATAACTTTCATATCAACATTCAAGTCTTTAGCCATTGGTACTAAGATAGGAGATAATTTTTGGCAATGAACGCAAGATGTTTGATAAAAGTATACTGTTTCTTCTTTTTTCTCTTTTAAATTCTTTTGGAGATCTGAAAGAGAGATTTTATTTGTGTAGTAGTCAGAACCATCTGTTTGACTAGTAGCATTATCAATTTTTTGGCTTGTTGAAGCATTTTTTTCTTCCATTTGTGTTACAGCGAAAATTGCTGCAAACAAGGCGATAATAATACCGCCAAATATAAGCATTTTTTTCATTCTTTCATCTCCTTATTTGTTTTTAATTACAATAAAGCTGCAAATAGCGATTGTGATAAAGCCGATAAGTGCTAAAAACGGGATTGTCACAAAGCCGAACCAGTTTATGTATTCTCCCGTACAAGGTACGCGGCCGCAAGCTGCCCCAGCAGCTGAAAATGCTGCGATTTTTTGAATTGCATAGTGATATAAAGAAATACAAGCACCAATACTTGCGATTGGTAAAGAATAACTTGCAATGCGATAGTCTTTCTTTACTACAGCGATACCGAGCCATAAAACAAATGGATACATAAAAATACGTTGATACCAACAAAGGACACAAGGCTCAAATTTCATAATTTCGGAAAAGTATAGACTTCCTAATGTAGCAATAAACGAAGCTCCCCATGCAGTAAGTAAAGCATATTCTTGCTTTTTTTCTCGTCCCATATTTTATACCTCACTTATAATAGTTACATACTAAATTATAGTATGAAGTAGTAGGGAAAAGAAAGAAAAAATATGTTTATCAATAAAAGTTTTATGAGGAGAAACATTTATTGATATGAACATTTTAAAAAGCGCCATTCTCATAAAGAGAATAGCGCTATATTTTACATTTGAATTTGCTCTACTTCTTCTACATGTGACTTTTGGGATGCGTGGTCAATATATTGAAATAGGAGCTGCAATTGTTTATCAACTTCTGGTAGTTCTTTACTGTATTGATAAGCGTATAAAAAATGCTCAATACGCTTAGAAAATAATTGATCGTTCGTTTGAACCATGAGAACGAGTAATTTATCCCAATTACAGCAATACGTGTAATAGAGAGCTTTATCATAGTCGTTATATGTTTGCACTGTGTACCCTCCTTACCGAGGAGTTATATATAGTGTGTGACAAGTAAGGAGAAATACACTTGAAAGAATTTGTTAAGAAAAAAGGTGAATGAAAAGAGAAAAACGAGGGATTTCCTCGTTTTTATGCTTTTGGCATTGGCGTAGGTGTTGGCTTGCCATAGCCTTCTTTGTATTTATTGTCGATATAGTTACGAATTTCGAGCGTTGATTTTCCTTTTTGTTTCATGGAAGCCGATTCAAACGCGATTTCTAGGCAGTTGACACAAGTTGTTGCGTGGGAATCCCAAACAACTTCACCATTCTTTTTAATTTCACGAATAAAGCAATTTTTATTATTTTTATGTCCTACACTTTCACCACACCCGCAGTAACAAGGAATCCAATCCAATAGTTCAGCATTTTGTCCAGCGACAGTATAGATGTCTTTCATTTGTGGATCAAGTTTGTCTAGGAAGGCCGGAAGTGTATCGACTCCTTTTGTCTTTTCTTGAATGTCAGCTTGCTGAGTATGTGATGCATGGTCATGCTCTTCTTTTGATTCAGATGATTTTTTTTCATTTGTACCAGTACTCCCGCATCCAGCAAGAATTAAACTCAGTACTGCAAGTAAAGAAAATACATATTTCTTCATACGCTTGTCCCCTTTACACATGTATTAATCAAATTGTATCAAATATCATGGTGTGTCGGGTGAAGATTCTTTCGACTTATTTTTGAAGCGCCATCGTAGTGAATGGAATAGAAATAAGATTGGGATATAAGCGTATACAATATATAAACCAGCTTGAGACAGTACAGTATTTAATGTATTGATACTTTCGCGGTTTGTGAAAAATAAGGATGAAATAAATATAGTTGCGATAAAAAATGGCAGTGCAATGTTAAATGGTATGCGAAAAGATTTCTTAGTAATGCAACAAGAAGACCAAATCGTTAAGCAAAGGTTAGGTAAAATAATAAGGAACCATACGAAAATAATTATGTATTCAAATCGCTGAATAAAAGGGATTTTAATAATTTTTAACATTGTTAATGTAGGCCAAATAGTATGATGTAGTTGTCCTTGGCTATAGTACATAAGGGACACGATCGCTAATATTACGTATAGAATGGTTGTAAAAACAATACCACTATGTGCCCATTTATTTAACGATTTTCCTTTTTTAATAAATGGATAAAAAATAAGGATTGCTTCAAATCCAAGAAATTCTAATGCAGATGCTTTAGCTGAATATAGAATGTCTAAAGGTGAATGAGTAAAAATCGGGAAAATGTTACGGACATGTGCATGTTTCATCGGGAAAACTAAGAAAAATAGTACGAAAATCGGTATTACGACGCCCCAAAAACATATTCCTGTTACAGAGCGAAAGCCGCCTCTAATTACGTAGTAAGTCACAAGTAAAAATAGTAAAGTTAATTTCCACGGTTTAATTGTAGGAAAGACCCAAACTTGAATGACTTCAATATATGTACGAAGAACAGTAAGGCAAAATAATAGAAGGTATGCGGCAAAGCACACGGAAAAAAAGGTTCCAATCCACTTTCCGAAACATGTCGTATGAATATTTATTAAATCATTATCTTTTTCTAACATTTTAAGCATGCAAAAGAGCACGATATGAGTTGCAATACCTGCAACAATAAGGGAAATCCAAGCATCATAGCCAGCATATTGCGCAATAATTCGTTGATATCCTAACACACCTACTCCGATTTGAAGGGAGTGTAATAGAAGAAATGCGAAATAAGGGGAAACAGTATTCTTTTTATTTTGCTCAGCCATTTTAGCACCTCATTATTCTCCGATACCAGATTGAACGACATTAATTTGCACATTAACGGCAACCTCTACGCTAGGATACATTTCTTGAATTTGTTTTATACTCCATTTTCTTGAGTGGCTACGAATTTCTTCACGTATCCCGATTGGATCGATTTCTTTTTCTTGAAATTGTTTTATTAATTCATTTAAATGTTTTTCAAGTGTGTTCTCCACATGTTTTTTTACATAAGTTATGTTTTTATTTTTTGATAAATCAAGCCAGTCGGGAGCGTTTTTTATGAGTCCATTTAATTTTAAGTGGATGTTAACTTTCGGAATGTCACCGTTTTGGGAAAGGGAACAAAAACTTTTTCCAGATAAGTTTTGAGTTGCGATTAATCCTTTATGTTTACCTTGACGTATCGGAACTTCGTAACGTCCATTGTTAGTTGGATTAATGAGTAATTTAAATAAAAAAGATCCTGTTTTATCTGTATACATAGCTACTTTATCCTTTTTTAAAAAAGCGAGTCCTTTAATGGAAGCAGACTTGTCTTCTGCAACTTGAATGTAAGGAAGAAATGGATCGGAACCTGATGAATAAAAGTTATATAAGAAAATATTTAAAGCTGTCCGAGGGATTGTCTCGGTTTCTATATTTTGCTCCAGTAAATCAGACAGATATAGCGATCCATTTGTTTTGACATGTTTAAGTAGTTTTTCTGTTGAACCATCTACAAGTGCTAGCTGCACATCTCGGCCAATGTTAGGATCACGTTGCAAGTTGTTAATAACATCCCCAATTCCACGTTCGCCAAATGATTTTCCAAATAGGACAAGACGCATTTGACCTACAGCGATAGTATGTGGCGATTTGGCGTTTAGGAGTGAAGAGATTGTTTCAATGGTACCAGCGGTAGTTGACTGAGTTTCTGGTTTGGATTGCACTCCTTTTGTGTAATCCGGATATAAAATCGTCCCACGGAATTTTGTATCTTTCGTTATATCGAATCCACCCACATGAATAATTCGCTGCGTATCAACTATATTCGTTTGTGTACAGCCGGATTGGAAAATTAAAATGATAATGGAAAAGCATAGTAAAATATTTTTCATTTTTTCTCACCATCGCGTTTTTCTTTCGCTTTGTTTGGATCATAGCGCCATTTCTTTTTTGGTCTCAGAAAAGAGGCGCGCCCTGCAGTTTGACTAAATGGTAAGCGCAGGAGACCTTCTGCTGTCCCTAAACCGCGAAATGGATATAAAGGTAATAAATAAGGTGATCCAAGTGATTTTAAGCGAATTAAATGAGCTAATATGAATACGAATCCTACAATGAGACCTAAGCCCCCAAATGCACCAGCTAAAAGAATAAGTGGAAATCGTAGTATCCGGATAGTAGAAGACATTTTTACAGTTGGTGTTGTAAAAGAAGCGAGTGCTGATAAAGCAACCGCAATTAATAAAATGGTACTCGTTAAAGCAGCCTGAACAGATGCTTGGCCAATTACAATTCCGCCAACGATGCCGATTGTTTGTCCAACTTTTGTAGGTAATCGTGCTCCAGCTTCACGGAGCAATTCGATTGTGATTTCTAAAAAAAGTGCTTCTAAAATGGGCGGAAAGGGTACATTGGCTCTTGAAAAAATAATCGGACCTAGTAAATCCGCAGGAATCATTTGATAGTGATACGTTAATACAGCTGTATAAATAGCTGATGAAAATAGCGAGAATGCTGCTCCGAAAAAGCGAACCATTCGAAGAAATGAGCCTGCTATCCAGGGTAAATAATAATCTTCTGGAGAGACGAAGAAATCGAGTAATGTCGCTGGTCCAGCTAATGCATATGGTGAACCGTCTGTTAAAATGACAACTCCTCCATTCAATAATGCATAAACGGAGCGATCTAAACGCTCTGTAGGGAGTAAAACAGGGAAGGGAGAGTTACTATTATCGCTAATAAATTGTTCGATCATAGTCGCATCGAAAGGAACATCAAAGTCAATGCCTTGTAGGCGCTGCATTGCAGTATTGACGTGCTGATCATTTGTAATGCCTTCGATGTAAGCAACTACGACCTTTGTTTTTGATATAGAACCAACTATAACTTCTTTGAAAACTAATTGTTCTGTTACGATATTTCGCCGAAGTAAGTGTATATTTGTATCGATATTCTCAACGAAGCCGACTTTTGGACCGATGACACTATATTCATTCTCTGTATCGTTATATAACCGTGTACCTAAAACCGAACTTTCAGCACGAATAAGTGCATATTCTGCTGAGTGAGAATCATTTTTTAGCTGAATAAGTACATACCCACTTAATAATTTTTCACGAATATCATCAATAGAAGGGTTGGTGATGATGTCCTCGAGTGTTACGATATTTGCTATATCACTTATATTTTCAATGTGATCTAATTCTCTTTTTATAGGTGTTAAAATGAACCGATTAATGAGGAGTGATTCGGCTGTAGATTTATAATAAAACAAACACAATGTTCCATCGTCTACTACGTTATAAGACACGAAATCACTGGATTCTTTCATAGTGTGGATAAACTCCGGAATAGAACAGAGTGCTTTTTTCTTCTTTTTAGATGATACACGGAACATTTCCTCACCCCTTACACACATCATTTACTTGTGTTAGTTTTTGGGAAAGACGGGAATTTATACTTGAAAATTGAAAGTTCATAAAGTGAAGGCTAATAATCGGGATTTTACGGGCAGCCCGACTCCCACCTAACTTCTTTGCTCCAGCCGAATTTTGAGGTGGGAGTTTTACTACCCACAAATAGCGGTATAAAGAAAAGGAAGAGTATTGAATATCTCTTCCTTTTTGACAGGCTAATTTGTTTTCTTTTCTTTAATAGACTTCACTAATTTAATCATTTCTGCCCGTATATCTTCTTTTTTAACATTTAATTTTTCCGCAATTTGTTTAATATCCATCCCATCTTTTTTCATTTTTAGTACATCGTCAAGAGGGGTATTACTTTTTTGAGAGATGATTGTTAACACGGTAAGTTGGCGTAAGCCGATGTTATATTCTTTCATTTTTTGTTTCAGTCCATCTGGTGTGGACTTTTGCATATTTGCTAATTTTTGCAGTAGTGCTTTTTTCGTTTCTTTATTCATATGATGCTTTTTCAATTTACTTGGGTCTACACCGAAATGCTCGGCTGTTTTCTCCCAAGATTTATTTTGCTTATAGTAAGCTAAAACGTCCTTAATTTCTTTTTTACTTATTCTTGCAATGTGGGAAGCTTTCCAAATTTCATGTTTATTATAGCCGAGTTTTTCGAGCGACTGCATTTCTTCTTCTGAAATAGGCTTATGATGGTGCATTGTTACTTCTTTTGGCGTGGCAGCGGAAGCAGGAAAGACAGATATCCCGCACAATAATGCTGCCATAGTCATACTTACTGCGATTTTCTTGTACATATAAACTCCTCCTAGATGGGTAATGTGGAAAACTTACACATATCATTTCCATAAAATATGAAAAACTTGTGAACACACTAAGTTTTTTTATTCACAACGAGAAATTAATTTTTTAGCTGTTTTCCAACATAAAACATTGATTAATAGTGAAAAACTAGGTTATAATCGAAATTGAAAATCAATATCAATAACGGAATTATACATATAGATAAAAATAAGGGAGAGAAAAATATGACTACATATACTTCCATCGCAAATGTTATTAAAGAAAGACGCTCTGTTCGTACATTTACAAATAAAGCAGTAGAAAAAGAGCTATTAATTGAACTATTAAACGACGCAACATGGGCACCGAATCATAAACACCGTGAACCATGGAATTGTAAATTATACATTGGAGAAGGCCGTCAGAAATTAGTGGACGCAGTACTAAACTCTTTCACAGAAGAAGAAAGAGCGAAACGCGGCAAAATTTTATCTGATCGTTTCTTAAGCACACCTGCACAAATCGTTGTTTACATTAATGAAGATCCGCGTCAAATTCAACGTGACGAAGATTACGCTGCAACATGTGCATTTATGCAAAACTTCCAATTACTTGCTTGGGAACGCGGCTTAGGATGCGTTTGGAAATCAGGTGGATTAAACTACAATCCACTATTTATAGAAGGAATCGGTTTAACAAGAGGTCAACGCATCATTGGAATTCTTCATATCGGCTATTTCGATAAAGCACCAGAAGGAAAAGCTCGTACACCGATTACGGAGAAGATGGAGATCATTGAAGGTTAATTAGAAAGAGGCATTCTCGTTTTTTTAGAGGGTGTCTTTTTATTATGCAATCAATCCTCATGAAAGCTTGTTCCTCATCATACACTTTCTTAAGGGAAAGTGTAAGGAGGGAAAATAATGAGAGCAAGTGATGATAAAGCACTACAATATGCGATTGCTGAAATTACGGAAATTGCGACTGGATTTGGTCTTGATTTTTATCCGATGCGCTATGAAGTATGTCCAGCGGAAATTATCTATACATTTGGTGCATATGGGATGCCGACGAGGTTTTCGCATTGGAGTTTTGGAAAGCAATTTTTCAGAATGAAATTACAATACGATTTAGGACTTAGTAAAATTTATGAACTCGTTATTAACTCTAATCCATGTTACGCCTTTTTATTAGATACGAATTCTTTAATTCAAAATAAATTAATCGTGGCGCACGTTTTAGCACATTGTGATTTCTTCAAAAATAATATTCGTTTTTCTAATACGAAACGCGATATGGTGGAGAGTATGGCAGCGACAGCAGATCGTGTGAAGGCGTATGAACATAAGTATGGAAGAGAAGAGGTAGAAACATTTTTAGATGCCGTACTTGCCATTCAAGAACATATTGATCCATCGCTTATGCGTCCGAAACTTGCATGGAGTATTGAAGATTTAGAAGAGGATGTAGAAAAGAAAAAGATATCACAGTACGATGATTTATGGAATTTAGATGATCGAAACAAAAAGAGAGAACGACCTAATATGCATAAAAAGAAGAAAATCCCACCGCAGCCAGAAAAAGATTTACTCCTCTTTATTGAAGAATATAGCCGTGAGCTAGAAGAGTGGCAGCGCGACATATTAACGATGATGCGTGAAGAAATGTTATACTTCTGGCCACAGCTTGAAACGAAGATTATGAATGAAGGTTGGGCTTCCTTCTGGCATCAACGCATACTTCGTGAAATGGACTTAACATCTGGTGAAGCAATTGAATTTGCGAAATTAAATGCAGGTGTCGTACAGCCATCAAAAACAAGTATTAATCCATACTACCTCGGTATTAAAATGTTCGAAGATATTGAAGAGCGCTATAACAACCCGACAGAAGAAATGAAACGACGCGGTGTGAAACCTGGTTCTGGTCGTGACAAAATCTTTGAAGTACGGGAAATTGAATGGGATGTATCGTTCCTAAGAAACTATTTAAATAAAAAACTTGTAATGAGAGAAGATATGTACTTATTCCAGCGCCAAGGAAAAGAATATAAAGTAATTGATAAAGAATGGGAGCATGTGCGTGATCAACTTGTAAATATGCGTACTAATGGAGGTTTCCCGTACTTAGTAGTAGAAGATGGAGACTACTTAAAGAATGGGGAATTGTACATTAAACATAGCTATGAAGGAATTGAGTTAGATTTAAAATACTTAGAAAAAGTATTACCGTATCTTCATCAGCTATGGGGAAGAACAGTGCATATGGAGTCGATTGTGGAGAGTAAGGGCGTTGTGTTTTCTTATGATGGGAAGATGGTGCATCGGAAGTATGTGTGATGGAAAGAACGGACATAGAAATGCTATGTCCGTTCTTTTTTATTATATGGAGTTTTTGTTTACCAAACAGGTCGTATGCTCGATGATAATTTTCCTGTATTTTCTTTAGTAACGAATGTTGTTAAATCCTCTTTAAGCATTTGCATTCGTTCTGCACCTATGTTTGCAATCCATCGTTGTTCTATTTCAGCTACTATTTCTTCTTTTGCTTTCATTACTGCTAAACCACGCTCGGTTAAAACAATAATTTTACCTCTTTTATCAGTAGGATGCGTTTGGCGCGTGACATAACCACTGTTCTCAAGAGAATCTACCATTTTACTTATGGCTTGTTTTGAAACCCCTAAATATTCAGCTAGTTCTATACCGGTTGCTCCATTAGGAAGGATACGTTTGAACATAAAACCGTGTGCGGGCCTAATATCTTCAAATCCCAATTCACTTAATTTGTCGTGTAGTTCAGTAATTAATGTACTGAAGGATAGTGATAAAAGTGAAGTAAGATCTAGTTCGTTAAGTGTTTGATGAGTCATGTATATAACCTCCTTACTTATAGTCAATTAAATTGACTATAAGTAGAATCTATTGTACTATACAGGATATAGTCAATCAAATTGACTATATAATAGTAATAGAACAAATAATGATTTATCTAAATAAAATCAATGAATTATGGAGGTTTCACATGGTTAATATCGTTAAAATTAGAGGGAGTGTATTTGCACCGTATGCTTTGCTGAAACCTATTCAGGATCCTGCGACGGGAAGAGTGTTTGAATATGCCGGAGATGCACGTGAATTTACACCATACGCTGTGAACACAAAGCGTTCAAGATTAGAACAAGAAGTGGTTGTTGATTTTTATAAAAGAGAAATTTTCACATATGCAGATGCTTGTATCGTTACTGTGAAAATTACAAATCCAGATGGCTCAATTGAGTATCAAAAAGGAGAAACAAGTACAGAAAACATTGCATGTACAAATATTGTATGGAGTGAAGATGAAGTTTCATTTGAAATGAGAGCAAGTGCAAGTAATCCGTTAAACGCGGCAGCACCTGCAGCTGATTATTTTTTGACTATACGAGTTAATGAAAGTGGTACTGCGCATGTTGAAGGTTTACATGATGGTTTTCCTTGCTATGAATTTTATAAACAAATCGACTTTGGTTCATTTGAATTAATATATACACATGATTTCAGGAAAACGGATGATACCCCAGCAGCACTAGCTGGAGAAATGGAATATAGCTTTAAAACGAAAATCTAGATATAAATATAGTGCTATTTTTTAGAAGGAAGTAGCAAACGTAAAAGAGAAAGCTATTGGTTCTAGGATTGAAATTGTGGTCTATTTTATTCAATAGTATGCAGTATATAAAATTAGAATTACAGGGGTGTTTCTTATGACGAATATCGTTAAAATTAGAGCCAGTGTATTTATTCCAATGTCTTGGACAGAACCGCGGAAGGATGCACAAACAGGGAAAGTAATCCAGTTCGAAGGTGATTCACGTGAATTTACACCACATGCGGTAAATACTATGCGCTCTAGAGTTGAGCAAGAGGTAGTAGTGGACTTTTATAAAGAAGAAGTGTTTTCATATGCAAACACGGGTATTACGACAGAGAAGGTCACAAATCCAGATGGTTCTGTGAATAAAAGAACAGGAAAAGCGAGTACTGAAAATATTGTTTGTACGGATATTTCATGGAATTCTGATGGTGTGCAATTCAAAATGAGTGCAAGCGCTAGTAATCCGTTAAATGTGTATGCCCCTCCTGTGGACTATTTATTAACTGTATGTGTGAACAAGGATGGTAGTATCGATATTCAAGGGGAACATGATGGATTCCCTTGTTTCGAATTTTATAAGCAAGTAGATTTCGGTTCATTTGAACAAATTTATACACATGATTTTAGAGAAACTGGTGATACACCTGAAGCGTTAGGTGGAGAAATGGATTATAGTTTTACAAAGAGATTATAAGAAGTAGGATAATAAAACGGTTGATTCCTTGATTCGTAAATGAAATGAATTAGTTGGACTACCAAGTAGTGTAGTTGAGAAATGCAAAAGCCAATGAAATCAGTGGCTTTTGCATTTTTACTATACTCTAGGAGATTTCAAAAAAATAAACCACTTTACAATATACCCTTAAGGGTATATGATGTTATACAAAGTTACAAAGTAATGTATAATATAGGTATAATTACGGAGGTGGTCTACAGTGGAATATAATCAAGATATGAAAAATAGATTGAAACGTATTGAAGGTCAAGTTCGTGGTGTGCTTCGCATGATGGAAGAGGGAAAAGATTGCCGAGATGTTATTACACAGTTAACTGCATCCCGTTCTGCACTTGATCGTACAATTGGACTCGTTGTTGGAACAAATTTAGAGCAATGTTTGCGCGAGCAGTTTGAAACAGGTAATGGTTCAAATGAAGAGTTAATTAAAGAAGCCGTTCAATTACTTGTAAAAAGCCGATAATCTGTCAAACGTATGTGTTGACAGATTTTCAAAAACATTTTATTATACCCCTACAGGTATATGTATGCTAATTAGGGAGGAAATGATTATGAGTATAAAAGTTGATATGAATTTAGACTGTAAAGGCTTGGCTTGCCCGATGCCAATTGTGAAGACAAAAAAGGCGATGGAAGGGTTGGCATCAGGGCAAGTTATTGAAATAGAGGCGACAGATAAAGGTTCTATGCTAGATATTCAAAGTTGGTCAAGTAAAGTAGGGCATCAATATATCGGAACGAAACAAGAGGGAGATATATTAAAGCATTATGTACGAAAATCCCATGAACATGAAGTAAATGAAGTTGTGAAGTATCCTCATACAATTACGAATGGGGAATTGCAAGATCTATTATTAAGTGGTGAAGAGTGTATTGTAGTAGATGTTCGTGAAGCGGCGGAATTTGCCTTTGGTCATATTCCATCTGCCATTTCGGTTCCATTAGGTGAAATAGATAGTGCTATGTTAGACAGTGCGAAACCAATTTATGTTGTTTGCCGAACTGGTAACCGTAGTGATGTAGCTTGCCAAGTGTTGAAAGAGAGAGGTTTTTCAAACGTGAAAAATGTCATTCCAGGTATGTTAGAGTGGCAAGGAAATATAGAAAAATAAAATTTTTTAAATATAAATATACCTCAGGGGGTAATTGAATGAGTGTTAAACTGTTACAAGCAAAAGATGTCGCAGAGAAAGTTTTATTCGGAGAATTGTTTATTTTAGATGTTCGTAATGAAACGGACTATGAAGATTGGAAAATTGAAGGGAAACAAGTTTCTTCTATAAATAAACCGTATTTTGACTTATTAGATGGTGTAGATCATATTGTAAATGAATTGCCGAGGGAGAAAGAAATTTTAGTCGTATGTGCGAAAGAAGGTTCTTCGCAGTTTGTCGCAGAGCAATTGTTACATGCCGGATTCAATGATATTTATTATTTAGCTGGTGGTATGAAGGCTTGGAGTGAATATGTAAAGCCGTTAAAAGTAGGAGATGTACAGGGCGGAGGAAGTGTATATCAATTTAACCGTCTTGGAAAAGGCTGTTTATCTTATATGATCGTCTCAAACGGTGAAGCAGCAGTTATTGATGCAGTCAGAACGGTTGAAGCATATGAAGATTTTGCGGAAGAGCATGGCGTTACTATTACGAATGTCATGGATACACATTTACATGCAGACCATATTTCTGGAGGACGTAGGTTAGCTGAAAAAGTAGGGGGTACGTATTGGTTACCTCCAAAAGATGCGGAGGAAGTCGTTTTCTCATATAAACCGCTTGTTGAAGGATCTGTTATTACGGTGGGGGGTACCAAAATTGAAATTGACGCATTATACTCACCGGGGCATACGATTGGAAGTACATCATTTATTGTAGATGATTCCTATTTATTATCAGGCGATATTTTATTTGTAGATTCAATCGGGCGTCCAGATCTTGCTGGGAAGGCGGAAGACTGGGTAGGGGATTTACGAAATACTTTATATAAACGTTATAAGGAATTATCTCAAGGTTTAATTGTTTTACCAGCTCATTATTCAAAAATAAGTGAAATGGACGACAGAGGCATTGTGAGTGCGCATTTACAAGATTTATTTAAGGAGAATGTAGGGTTAAATATTGCCGATGAGGTAGAGTTTCGTAAAACTGTGACAGAGAACTTACCGCCTCAGCCGAATGCTTATGAAGAAATTCGTCAAACGAATATGGGTAAGATTTATCCGAGTGTGGAAGAAGAGCGTGAAATGGAGATTGGTCCAAATCGCTGTGCAGTTCATGATTCATTATAAAATAAAAAACTGGAGGAATAGATGATGAATGTAAAACAAGTATTAGATGCGAAAGGTTTAGCATGTCCAATGCCGATCGTAAGAACGAAGAGAGCGATGGATACTTTACAAACTGGAGAAGTGTTAGAAGTACATGTAACGGATAAAGGATCAGTAAAAGATATTCCAGCATGGTCAAAAACAGGCGGTCATGAAATAGTAAAGCATAATATAGAAGACGATGTGCTGAAGTTTTGGATTAAGAAGGCGTAGTGAAGAACTAGTTTTGTAAAGGCGGAGAGGTTGGTTATATGAATACAATATTAAGTACGCTTTTCATTGTAATTGCTGTATGGTTTGTTATTTCACGTTTTTTACCGGTGAAAGGTGTTCAAAATATAAATGGAAAAGAATTAAAGAGTATAGTGGGAAAACAGGGAAAGCAGTTTATCGATGTTCGTACAGTAGGTGAGTATAGAGGGAATCATATGAAAGGATTTCAAAATATCCCGTTAAATGAGTTAGCGAGTAAAGCAAATCAGTTAGATAAAAATAAGGAAGTAATCGTTATTTGCCAGAGCGGGATGAGAAGTAAGCAGGCTGCAAAAGTATTAAAAAAATTAGGATTTCAGCACGTTATCAATGTTTCAGGCGGTATGAATGGTTTGTGAGGAGGGAATTTAAAATGAAAGAAATGAAAGCAAAAGAATTAGAAGGAAAATTGTTACGTAAAGAAGCAGTAAATATTGTGGACGTACGTGAAGTAGAAGAAGTAGCTGAAGGGGAAATTCCAGAAGCGTGTAATATTCCACTAGGACTATTAGAGTTTCGTATGCATGAGTTGGATAAAAAGAAAGAGTATATTATCGTTTGTCGTTCTGGCGGAAGAAGTGCACGAGCAGTTCAATTTTTAGAGAGCTACGGTTTTCAAGCAATCAATATGGTAGGCGGTATGTTAGCGTGGGAAGGTAAAGTCGTATAGTACAGAGATAAATGATTTGAGCCTTTTTATAAATGATAAAATACCCCTATAGGTAATTAGGAGGAGAACAACATGGAACAACAGAAGAAAACAACAATCGTTTTATTTAGCGGAGATTATGATAAAGCAATGGCTGCTTATATTATTGCAAATGGTTCAGCGGCGTACGATCATGAAGTGACTATTTTTCATACTTTCTGGGGTTTAAATGCTCTTAGGAAAGATGAGCATGTGAAAGTAAAGAAAACATTTATAGAGAAAGTGTTTGGAAAAATGATGCCGCGCGGCGCTGATAAGATGGGATTATCAAAAATGAATTTTGCCGGTATGGGACCAAAGATGATTAAAGGTATTATGAAAAAACATAATGCGATGCCTTTACCAGATTTAATCGATTTGGCGAAAGAACAGGGAATTAAACTTGTAGCTTGTCAAATGACAGTAGATTTATTAGGGTTAAAAGAGGAAGAGATTATGGATGGGGTAGAGTTTGCAGGAGTAGGAGCTTATTTAGCAGATGCTTCGGATGGGAATGTAAACTTATTCATTTAATTCACCTTCTTTTTAGAAGGGAGGGGATGTAAGATGAGCTTAGTCGTATTACTTTTTATAATTGGGTTTATAGGATCGTTTATATCAGGAATGGTTGGAATTGGTGGTGCAATTATTAATTATCCGATGATCTTATACATTCCGGTATTGCTAGGATTTGCTGGATATACATCACATGAAGTGAGCGGTATTACAGCGATTCAAGTATTCTTTGCAACTTTTGCAGGCGCGTGGGCGTATAGGAAAAGTAACGATATGGATAAAACTTTAGTTGTGTATATGGGAGCTAGTATATTGATAGGAAGCTTTGTAGGTAGCTTTAGTGCGAATCTATTAAATGAGCATGCTGTAAACGTTGTTTACACATTACTAGCTACTATTGCGTCTATTATGATGTTTATACCGAAGCGAAGCAATCGTAAGGGGACAGAAGGAATTACGTACAATAAGTGGCTCGCTAGTTTGCTAGCTTTTATTGTAGGAAGTGTTTCCGGCATTATTGGGGCTGGTGGTGCATTTCTTTTAGTACCGATTATGCTAGTTGTTTTAAAACTACCGATACGTACAACAATAGCAACATCTATCGCTATTACTTTTATTTCCTCGATAGGAATTACTACTGGGAAAGTGATTACTGGACAAATAGTTGTTATTCCGGCTCTTATCGTTGCGATAGCAAGTTTATTTGCCGCTCCTCTTGGAGTGAGAGTAGGGAAGAGAGTGAATCAAAAAGTTTTGCAATACGTATTGTCTACTTTAATTGTAGGAACCGCGATAAAGATGTGGGTTGATATGATATCGAAATAAAAAGATGGTGCTCTTGTAGCACCATCTTTTTATTTACGCCCAAATCACTTTCATTAAGTTCTTATATTCATCGTTTGCCAGTTTATATAGCATTCTCGTATGTTCAAAGACAAGTGCGGGATTAAAGTTTGGTTCTGAGAATGCAAGAGATGTTGAAATATCAATTGCATTTTGTTTGTTTAGCGTGAATTTTGCAAATCGATAAGATGTGTTTAATTCATTGATGACATGTAAAATATCATTTGTTGATGTTGAATCAGGTACAAGAGCAACATTGAAGCAGTATATATCCACAGCAGGATGTTCGCTTTGGAAAGCAGCGATAAGTTGAATTTTTGCGCCAGCTTCTGTTTCTAATCCTACTGAAAAATGTACCGAACCATCATTTTCATCTATATTTTCTTCCATGTATATATCGTTTGATTTTAAATACTCTTTAAAATCTGAAATGTTATGTTTTACTGCAGCTTTCATATGTATGAGCCCCCTGATAATTGGAATAGATTACTACTATTTATTATAATTTAAAAATATTAAAAAAGATAGTTGGAAAGTTCTGATTTTTTATTTTGAAAGCATTAAAAAGAAGCAGTGCTCTACCTCCATAGAGCACTGCTTCACTTTATTCATTGTCATTAGACGATGTTTCTGTATCTTCACTGTTATTCTTATTTTGAGTTTCATCGTTACTTGATTCGCGTTCACTCGTATTTTCAGACTTAGATTCTTTTGTTTTCTCTGAGCTTGTTTTTTTCGAATCAGAATCAGATTTTGTATAGGCAGGTAGTCCAAGGTGACTACGAAGTTCGTTTGTAACATTAGCTAATTCTTTTTTATCTGGATTGTAGTAGTAAGTTCGACCACCACCAGCTGACTTACTACATGTATCATCACCTTTTGCCATGTAACAATCTTCACCTTGAAGTTGTAATTTCTCAATTTCCGAATCCGATCCATATTTATAGAATGAAAGCATGTCATCGAATGTTAAGTTTGTAACGAATTGTCCGTTAATATCATCAATTATGTTACCAACTTTTGTTACAGAGTTAACGCTTGTTAGTTTCTTTAAAATGGCTTCGATAACGAGTTGCTGACGTTGACCACGCATCGCATCACTATCAATGTGCCTTGTTCTAGCAAGAGCAAGAGCTTCTTCACTATTTAACTTTTGAACACCTTTTTTCAGGTGAATTGCTTCGGCGTTATCATTACTATCTTGTTCAGTAAACTCAACTGGTACGTCAACTTCAATGCCGCCTAAATCATCAACGATTTTCATGAATGATTTAAAGTTGAATTTTACAAAGTAATCGACGGGAACATTCATTAATTTTTCAACTGCATCAATACTAGCTTGTGGTCCACCATCTTTTCCGTTTTTAGTAGAACCAAATGCATGAGCGTGTGTAATTTTATCTTTTTTCTTTTCTACTGGAATATAAGTATATGTGTCTCGTGGAATACTTAATAGTTTTACAGTTTTGCTATCTTTATTAAACGTTGCAAGTAATAGTGCATCCGTTCTTATAGCTTCACCATATTCTTTTCCGCGGACATCGCTTTCATCAACGCCCATTATTAAGACAGAGACGTTATTTGTAATAGGTTTTACAGCTTTATCACGTAAATCAGACTTATCACCGCGTGCTAAATCGTGAGCGGCGTTTCGAACAGCAGAAGATGCTTTATTTACTAAAAACCATGTATAACCGCCACCTATTATTAAAACTAATAGAATAACGCTTATAATAATTTTTGTTTTTTTCTTACTTTTTTTCGGTTTATTGCGTGTATTTTCTTGCAAAGATGGGTTTTGCTCCATTTCTTGTACTCCTTCATTTGAATTGAAATACGACACTCATATCCACTTATTATAATGAAATTTAGCGAAAAAAAACATTACAAATCATTTACATTTCGTAAAAATTCAATTTATTTATAAAAAGTCAGATTTTCTATATTTTATTTTTAAGATGTAGAACAAGTATAATGTGTTTTAGTAGAAATGAAAATATGTATTGTGAGAAAGTGATAGAGAAGTAAGATTTGTTGAAATATAGCCAAGAAGATGTGATTAGCTGTATATATACTTCTTATATAATAAAGAAAGATTTTACGGATGAAGGAGAGAGCATAATGAATCATACATCATTCCGAGCAATTGTCGTGAACGAAAAAGAAAATAATCAATTTGAAAGAAATCTTGTTGAGAGAGAAATTAATAGTTTACCTGAAGGAGACGTATTAATACGTGTTTATTATTCTTCATTAAATTATAAAGATGCCCTTTCAGCTACTGGTAATAAAGGTGTAACGAGAACATATCCTCATACACCTGGTATAGATGCAGCGGGAGAGGTAGTTAATAGTGAAAATAACGCCTTTCAGGAAGGCGATCAAGTTATTGTAACTGGATATGATTTAGGTATGAATACTTCTGGTGGTTTCGGGGAATATATTCGCGTGCCATCATCTTGGGTTGTTCCTTTACCAAAAGAAATGACTTTGAAGGAAAGTATGATGTACGGGACAGCAGGTTTTACAGCTGCCCTATCGGTATATAAGCTTATTAGAGCGGGAATTACGCCTAGTATGGGAGATGTTTTAGTAACGGGTGCTACGGGCGGAGTAGGCAGTGTAGCAGTTAGCATTTTAGCGAAGCTAGGATATAACGTAGTAGGATCAACTGGGAAAATGGAAGAGGAACAGATGCTGCTACGTTTAGGTGCAAAAAAGATGATTCATCGCGCGGAGTTGAGTGATGAATCAGGAAGACCGATGCTTAAAGGAATATACGCTGGGGTTGTCGATACCGTAGGCGGAAGCATGTTAGAAAGTTCTTTAAAGGTAGTTAAGTATGGAGGCTGTGTAACAACGTGTGGTAACGTAGCAGGGCATGAATTAAATACAACTGTATACCCATTCATATTACGAGGGATTAGCCTTTTAGGAATAGATTCAGTTCAATGTCCAGTAGATGTGAGAAGAGACGTGTGGGCATTGCTAGCAGGTGAGTGGAAAAATTCAGAGCTATTATCTTATACAGAAGAATGTACATTAAAAGAATTAGATGAGAAGTTTACACTTATACTGCAAGGAAAGTTAAAAGGAAGAACTGTTGTAAAGATGAAATGAAAAAAGAGACGCTAATTTGAGCGTCTCTTTCCTATTATAATGATTGTTTTAAATTTACTTTTCCTTGTTCACCTAAAACGCCATCAGCAATATTTACAGCGTGATCACCGATACGCTCTAAGTTACTTACCATATCAACGAAAATGATGCTTGCATCACCTGAACAGCTACGCTCGTTCAGACGTAATACATGACGTTTACGAAGAACACGTTCCATTTGGTCAATTTTACGTTCTTTTGCAATAACTGTTTGTGCTAATTCAATGTCGAAGTTTGTTAAAGCTCCAATTGCGTCTTGTAATGTTGAAATTGTTAATTCAAGCATTTCATTTAGTTCAGCTAGTGCTTCATCTGATAGTGAAACGCGGTTTGAAATTTGGAAATCTACAAGTTCTACCAGGTTTTCTACATGATCACCGACACGTTCAATATCTCCAACAACACCTGCTAGAACTGAATGCTTTTCGGAGTCTGTATGTGAAAGTGGTTTTTCTGATAGTAAAACTAAATACTCGATAATTTTTTTATCTAAATTGTTAATAGCTGCTTCTAATTGAGTAGCCATATCCGCGTGTTTCTTTTCTTGTGTATTTAAAAATTGGTTTGCTTCTTTTAATCCGTGTAATGAAAACTCAGCCATACGAATCACTTCTTTTTGTGCTTCTGTTAGTGCAATGGATGGAGATTGTTCAATAAAAATCGGATTCAAATGCTGTGGTTTAAAGTCAATAGCAGCATCTTCACCGCGAATGATTTTTGTTACAATCCATGCTAACACTGCAATGAATGGGAACTGAATAACTGCATTCGTTACGTTAAATGTTCCGTGAGCAAATGCGATTGTCATTTCTGGATTTAAGTTTAATGATGTTTGGAAATATTGAATTAAACTTGTAAATGGTACTAATAAAATTGTAAAGATGATTGCACCGACGATATTAAAGATAACGTGAACTAATGCTGCACGTCTTGCTGCAATAGAAGTACCGATTGCTGCTAATATAGCTGTAATTGTTGTACCGATGTTATCACCGAATAATACAGGAAGGGCAGCTTGTAAATCGATTGCACCTTGACCGAATAATTCTTGTAAAATACCGATTGTCGCACTTGAACTTTGTACAATTAAAGTGAAGACTGTACCAACAACGATTCCTAAGATTGGGTTATCACTCATGCTAACCATTAATTCTTGGAATGACTCTAAAGAGCGAAGAGGTTTCATACCTGAACTCATTAGTTCTAAACCGAAGAATAACATACCAAAACCGAATATCACTTGACCTAAAGAATGTACTTTTTTATTTTTAAAGAAGAATAGTAAGATTGCTCCAAGCGCCATAATTGGGAGAGCGTATTCTCCAATTTTAATTCCGATAATAAATGCAGTAACTGTCGTACCGATGTTCGCACCCATAATAACACCAATTGCTTGTCTTAATGTCATAAATCCGGCACTTACAAGTCCGACTGTTAAAGCTGTTGTTCCTGAACTTGATTGAATTAATACTGTAACTAACATACCCGCTAGTACACCCATAAGAGGGTTTGTTGTAAAACGATCTAGAATATCGCGAAGACGATCTCCAGCTGCTTGTTGCAGTCCATCGCCCATGTATTTAATCCCGAATAAGAAAATACCTAATCCACCAATGAACTGGAAGATCATATCTTGAATATTGTATTCCACGCATTCCACTCCTTAAATTTCATGTACGATGTAATTATTAACTAAACCTTGAGGCACTGTAAACGGTTTATCAGTAAAATTTACACTAAATTTACAAAGGGATAAAAAGTTTACAAATCTTTAAAGAAACACCTGGATTTAATTGGTTTTTCAGATGATATATCTGATCGGTTTGTAAAGAAGTCACATTTATCACACTATTTGTGGATAGTAAAAATAGGTGAAGGGAAACTACCCAACTGGGTATGTGGATTGGAATTTTATTTTGTTATGATGATGGTTCTTTGCATATTTTTTGATTAAAGTTAGAAAAATATGTAGGGAAACGGGGGAGGTTTGAAATGGATTTATTTAATGAGAGTAAAAAACGATTAAATTATTTTAAACTGTTTTCTTTTGAGATGCTCGCAACAATAAAAAAGAGCAATTCGCATATGAATTTGCTCTGCTTTTTTATGTTAAAAACTTTCGGTGCTTTGCATTTTAACAATTATGCAAAGTGTTTTTTCTTTATTTAGAATCGTCATTATGCTCCATAGTTATGACGACATTTCCCTTCTTATGTCCTTTTTCAACATATATGTGAGCCTCAATAATTTCCTCAAAAGTGTATTGCCTATCAATGACCACTTTTATTTTACCGTTCTCAACAAGTTTTTTAAGGAAATTTAATGCTTCGGAATTTTCAGGTGCGTTTTGACTTAATATGAGTTTCACGCGACTTGTCAATTTAGTCCAGAGCATTTGAGCACTTGGTAACGGTTCAACGATATTTATATAGGTACCATCTTCTTTTAACATTTTAATACACTCTGAAAAGGAGCTCCTGTTTACCGCTTCAAAGATAACATCATAAGTTTCGTCTGTAGTAGAAAAATTTTTTGTGGTGTAATCAATTACTTCGTCAGCTCCTAGAGATTTGACCAATTCTAAATTTGAGCTACTGCACACACCTGTAACTGTTGCGCCGAAATACTTGGAAATTTGTACTGCATAACTTCCGACACTTCCAGAAGCTCCGTAAATAAGAATGTTTTGACCGCTTTGAACGTTAGCTTTCCTAAGGAAAAACAAAGCTGTACGTGCTCCAATTGGGATGGCTGCGGCTTCTTCATAGGATATATTGGAGGGCTTCATGCACACTGCTCCACCTTCAGGTAGACAAATATACTCAGCATAAGAACCAAAATTTACTTGGGTAGCTGCAAAAACTTGGTCTCCTTTTTTAAATCGTGTGACGTCTTTTCCTACCGATTCAACTTCACCAGCCAATTCCATTCCGAGTATTTGTTTTTTCGGTTGCTTAAAGCCAAGTGCGATTCGAGCGGGTAGCCAAACAGAAGAGGGAACCGTAAAACTTCGTGAGCGAATATCTCCTGCTGTTACGGTTGTCGCTTTTATTTTTACTAGTATTTCATTGTCCTTAGGAGTAGGTTTTTCTATCTCTTTCAGTTGAAGAACGTCGGGGAGACCGTATTTTGTGTACACTATTGCTTTCATTAATATTTCCTCCAATTCGTTCTATATATATTAATATCATACGAACAACATGAATAAATAGAACAGCGGTTCACTCTTCAATACAATGCAAAAAGCAGTGTGATTTTTTTAGGAATCCACTGCTTTTTACAAATGTGTATACATGATTTTTTGGTCTAAGTACTTCGAAAAAGAACCAACTAGCCATTACCCAACGGCTTTTTCTTTTGTTTTATCCCCCTGTTTTTGCTTCCGTAAGCTTGTGATGTAAATGAAAAGAAAAGCGATAAGTAATAGAGAGGAATATCGATATACAGTTGCATAGTTGGTAAAGTGTGCAATGAATCCAAAAATAATCGCTCCAGCACCAATTCCAAGATCAAATGCTGAGAAGAATGTTGCTGTTGCTACTCCTCTCCGGTGCGGTGCTACTCGGTCAATCATCCATGCTTGTAGTGCCGGTTGAATTGCTCCGAAACCACTGCCGTAGCACGCTGCGGCAATAATTAAACTCGGAATTGTAGTTGTATACGACAGCAAGATAATACCTGTAAACGTAATAATAACTCCTGGAATGATGACGAATGTATGGCCTTTCGTATCATATAATCTTCCAGAAAACGGACGAGTTACAGCGATTGCAAGTGCGTTAAATAAAAAGAAGAGACTGATATCAGCAATCCCGACTTCCGTAGCAAATAATGTGATAAAGCTCCCAATTCCCCCGTACATTAATGTAATACATAATATTAATAATGAAGGAAGTAAAGCTTTACGCTCAATAAATCCATCGAGAAAGGTACCAGATGTTTGCTGTGGTGGTTGCGGCGATTTTTTGATTTGAAGTAGTTTCGTTAATATTAATGAAACTATTGTGCATGAAAGTGCACATAAAAAAAGAATCGTGAAGTTATATGCTTGCATAAGCCAAAGTCCGATAAGCGGACCGAGCGCCATGGCGATAGTTCCAGAAAGACCGAAATACCCCATGCCTTCACCGCGGCGAGCTTGCGGAATTAAATCTGAAACGACAGTTCCGTATGTAGTCGTTGTAATACCAAAACCAGCTCCGTGTAAAATTCGAACGGCAAGCAATAGGAAAACGGTTGAAGCGAAAAGATAACTGCCCATAGCGAGTAAACAAATAGCGGTACCGATCATTAAAATGATTTTTTTGTTGAATTTCTGCAAGGCATTTCCAGTTAGCGGCCTAATAAAAAGTGCTGCAACGGTAAACATGCCGACAACGAATCCGATATTTGAACTTGTGCCCCCAATTTCTTTCACATAAACAGGTAAAGTTGGAATTAACATTTGAAATCCTAAAAACATACATAAGTTTGCTAGAATTAGCGCAATAAACTCTTTCGTCCATAACGGTTCTCGTTTTACGAGTACTGCCTCTCCCATATATTCATCCCCTATATAAAAGTTTTCTCTATTCTTTCGAGTATATGTATTGGTCAACGTAACAGTCAAGGAAGGTGCCTTGAAAACGTATAACAATTTTCGAGGCGAAAAAACTGACAAATTTGTGTAAAAGCTACACAACTATGAAAAAAAGATGTAAGGTATAGATGTATAGACTAGTAGTTGTTATGAATGATAGAAATTGTTTTTTCTTTAAAGAAAGCGGATTCAAATTGTAGTGGAAGAAAAGGGGATACATACTTTTTCGCTACATATATTTGAAAAGGTTTACAATATGATGAAGAAAGAGGCGTGTACATATGAGACGATTAGGTATTTCTATTTATCCAGAACATTCGACAGTAGAGAAAGATAAAGAGTATGTAACATTAGCGAGTAAATACGGATTTACACGTGTATTCACATGTTTATTATCTGTAGATGGCGAAAAAGAGAAAATTATCGAAGAGTTTAAAGAAACGATCTCTCATGCAAATGCATTAGGGTTCCAAGTATTAGTTGATATTAGTCCGTCTGTCTTTACACAATTAGGTATTTCATATAATGATTTATCGTTCTTCCATGAGTTAGGAGCGTACGGTATCCGTTTAGATGTTGGATTCTCTGGTTTAGAAGAATCGATTATGACTTACAATCCATACGGCTTAAAAATTGAAATTAATATGAGTAACGGTACGAAATATGTAGATAACATTATGAGCCATAGACCAAATCGTGAAAATTTAATTGGTTGCCATAATTTTTATCCACATCGTTATTCAGGATTATCATACGATCATTTCATTAAATGCTCGAAACAATTTAAAGATTACGGTATGAGAACGGCTGCTTTTATTTCATCATTTGATGCAACATATGGACCTTGGCCAGTAACAGAAGGGTTATGTACGTTAGAGCAGCATCGCGAATTACCGATGACAACACAGGCGAAGCATTTGTTTGCAACAGAATTAATTGATGATGTTATTATTGCGAATGCTTATGCTTCAGAAGAAGAATTACAAGCACTAGGTGCGTTAAATAAAGAGAAACAAACATTTGATATAGAACTATACGATACAACAACAGATTTAGAAAGAATTATCGTATTAGAAGAACCTCATTTTTATCGGGGGGATGTATCTGAATATATGATTCGTTCTACACAAAGTCGTGTGAAATATAAAAAAGAAGAGTTTAAACCGCATAATACGCGTGAAATTAAGCGTGGCGATCTTTTAATTGATAATGAGAAATATGGCCAATATAAAGGTGAATTGCAAATTGCTTTAAAAGATATGGTGAATACAGGAAAAACAAATGTAGTTGGCCGAATTATAGAGGAAGAAATCTTCTTATTAGATTATTTACAAGCTTGGGATAAGTTTGGATTTACGCTAAAGAAATAATGAACGCGGGATAAAAGGGAAAAAACTACTGATTTCAGTGGCTTTTTCCCTTTTATATAAAGAGCGAGAGGAAGAGCTATGACAAAAGTGCATCAGCGATTAATTTCCATTTTAGAGGAGTTTTTAGAAGAGAAATCGATGTTAAATCGAGCTTTTTTAGCGAGCCGTTTACACGTATCAACGAAGACGATTCAAAAGGATATAAAATTATTAAATGATATATTGGAAGAACACGGAGCGAAAATTGAATCACAAAGAGGGAATGGGTACGAACTAGAAATTATACAAACTAAGAAGTTTGAAGATTTTTGCGTAAATGTATTTCAAAAACAGACAGAAAAGATTCCAACTTCTTATGAAGAAAGAGTAGCCTATATTTTACACCGTATTTTAACGACAGATGGGTATGTGAAGCTTTCACAGCTAGCGGAAGAGATTTATGTGAGTAAATCTACTGTAAACTTAATTATGAAAGATGTTACGGATATTTGTAGTCGCTATGAGTTGCAAATTGAAAAAAGACCATATTATGGTATACGTATTGTAGGAGAAGAATTTAATATTCGTTCTTGTTTATCACAATATGGTTTACCGCGGTATGAACATACTCCGTTTCATGAGAACTATGAGCAGACGGACACATATTTATCGTTACCCCATATTTCTCTCATCCGCTCAGTTATACTAAAGTATATCGAGGGAGGAACGATATATTTATCAGATATAGAAATTGATAATTTATCAATTCATATTGCGATTGCTTTAAAGAGATGCAGGGATGATCATTACATTCAAGCACTACATGTAGAGGAATCTGAACTTATAATAAAGAAAGAATATAAAATTGCGAAACAGATTTTAGGGAATTTAGGGGAAGAGCTAAAACTTCCATTTCCAGAAGAAGAAATTTTATATGTGACGATGCATTTATTAAGTACTGCTGTTACAGCGAGAGATCGCTATGAAAATGTGGAAGAGCTATTAGGGAAAGACGTATATGCATTCATGCAGCATATTCTTTTCAAAGTAGCGGAAGAACGGAATCTTACTTTTTATTATGATGAAGAATTATTATTTGGTTTTGGTGTTCATTTAAAAACGTTATTAAATCGTTTGAAATATAAGTTAAATACGCGAAATCCTCTTTTGGCAGAAGTGAAAAAAAATTATCCATATGCTTTTGAAATTGCAGTTCTCGTTGGAGATATAATTGGTGAATATACGGGTGAATCCATTCCAGAGAGTGAGATTGGTTATATTGCCATTCACTTTGGTGGGGCGATGAGCCGCTTGCAGGAAAATAATCAAAAGAAAAGATGTTTATTAGTTTGTGCAACTGGTCAAGGGAGTGCACAACTACTGAAATATAAAATTCTATCACATTTCCGAGATAAACTAGAGATTGTAGGTATTACAGGGTACTATCAATTGAAAGTGGAAGATCTTTATAAAGATAAAATAGATTGTATTATTAGTACGATTCATATACCGAGTGGTTTGCCTGTTCCGGTTATAAAGGTAAACTCAATATTTGATGATAAAGAGATTAAATCAATTGGTAAGCAGTTATTTACACATGTGAATGATAGTATGCAGCAATATATTAAGGAAGATTTGATCTTCTTAAATCGTAGTGCTTCTACGAAAGAGGAGGTTATTCAGTTTTTATGTGAGAAAGCTGCTGAGAAAAACTATGTACCCGCAAACTTTTATGCTTCTGTTATGGAGAGAGAGAACACATCTCCTACAGCGGTTGGAAACTTAGTGGCAATTCCGCATCCGATGCAATTATTAAGCGATACGACATTTTTGATGTTTTGTACACTCGATAAGGCGATTGACTGGGGAGATAAAAAAGTACAAGTTATTATTTTATTTAGTGTGAAGCGCAATAATAATGAAGATTTACAAAAGCTTTATGATTTTTTATATGATATTATGTCTAATCAAACTATAATAGAAAAATTGCATCAGGCTCAAGCTGTTGATGATTTTCAAGAAATCTTACTATCATTATGAAAAAGTATATTAAAACTTCCGTTACACAACGGAAGTTTTTTATGTTTAATTGTATGCGTTTTCATAATAAGATAAAAATATAGAAAAAAGATAGCTTGGGGGAATTTAAAATGACTGATATGCAAACTCCATTTGCGTTAATTTTACATGGTGGCAACGCGAGAAGCGCGGCACTTGAAGCAATCGCTTTTGCAAGACAAGGAGATTTTGAGAATGCGAGTGAAAAGATGACACTTGCTAGTGAGGAAATATCATCCGCTCATCGTATTCAAACGGATTTAATTCAAGAAGAAGCAAGAGGCAATCATGCAGAGATAAGTTTATTATTAGTGCATGCACAAGATCATTTAATGAATGCCATTACAGTGAAAGAACTTGCTGAAGAATTTATCACTCTTCATAAACGAGTGGAAGAGAAAGTGACAGTGTAATATGTACATTTTATTATGTTGCGCGGCAGGTATGTCAACGAGTATGGTTGTAAGAAAAATGCAAGAAGAGGCAAAGAAACAAGGGAAGGATTATAAAATTAAAGCAGTCGATTCAGAACTTGTGAAACTGGAAATGAAAAATGCTGATGTTGTTTTAATTGGACCACAGGTGAAGTATTTGTTTCCAGCGGTAGAGTTTCTTGCGAAATCATACGATATACCAGTTGCAATTATAGAGCAGCGAGATTATGGTATGTGTGATGGTTTGAAAGTACTTAAGCAAGCTGAACAATTAGTTTTAGCGTAATTATATTTTTTTAAATATAAACATTATAATGTTATAACTTTTACTTTTGTCAGATTGAACATAGGGAGGGTTATCGATGAATGGTTTTATGAGTTTTATGGAACAGAAGATTATGCCAACAACGCAAAAGATTGCGGGGCAACGACATTTATTAGCAATTCGAAATGGAGTTATTTCTACATTACCGTTAACGATTGTCGGGTCATTTTTCGTTATCTTTTTAAACTTACCAATTGATGCATATATGGAGTGGATTGCACCGTTTCGCCATATTTTAGATATTCCATTCCGATTTACAGTAGGCTTAATGGCGTTATACGCAGCATTCGGGGTAGGGGCTTCACTCGCGAACTTTTATCAGCTCAATCAATTAAGTGCAGGATTATTATCTGTACTCGCCTTTTTACTAGCATCAGTTGAACCAATTCAAATAACAAAAGCTGTACCAGGTGTTATTGATGCAGGTAGATATATTTCAGTAGGAACATTAAGTGCAACTTCTTTATTCGGAGCTATTGTGACAGCATTAATTGCAGTAGAAATTTATCACTTTATGATTAAGCATAATATTTCGATTAAATTACCAGATAGTGTACCACCAGCAGTTGCAAACTCGTTTGCAGCATTAATTCCAACTTTAGTAGTTATTCTTTTATTCTGGGGTATTCGTTACGGTTTGAAATTTGATGTAAATACAACGATCACATATTTAATTGCACCATTAAAGTCAGTGTTAGTAGGTAATAATTTATTCGGTGGTTTATTAACAGTATTCCTAATCGTGTTCTTCTGGTCGTTCGGTATACATGGCCCAGCGATTTTAGGACCAATCATCCGTCCGATGTGGGATTCAGCAATTCTAGAAAATATGGAAGTGTTCACGGCTACAGGAAATGCACATCAGTTACCAAACTTATTTACAGAGCAATTTATTCAATGGTTCGTATGGATCGGTGGATCAGGCTCAACGTTAGCTTTAGTAATTATGTTTATGTTCTCTAAATCTAAGTTCTTAAAAGAGTTAGGTAGATTATCATTCGTACCAGGATTATTCAATATTAACGAGCCAATTATTTTCGGGGCACCAATTGTAATGAACCCGATCTTAATTATTCCATTCGTTATTACACCGTTAGTTACAACGACAGTATCATATTTCGCAGTTGTTTCAGGTGTGATTCCGCTCATGATGGCGAAGCTGCCATTTACGATGTTAGCGCCAATTGCAGCGATTATTAGTACGGACTGGACAATTATGGCTGGTGTACTTGTACTTGTTAACTTTGTTATCTCATTCGTTATTTACTATCCATTCTTCAAAATGTATGAGAAGCAACAATTAGCAGGAGAGGAGAAAACAGAATGCTCGGAGCAATTATCATCTTAATTACATTCGTGGCGGGGCAGTGTATTGCACATTATTCAAAGTGGGTACAAAGTAAATCGCTATTAGTTTTACTACTTGTGTCGATATTATTTATTGGATGTTCAATGGGAGCTTATGTGGTATTTAGTTTAGAATCACCGTACTTTATCATCGTACCAACGATTTTATGTGCAACATGTTTATCTGCAAAATATAGATTTACGAGCATGGCATTAATACAACGTGTGAAGGAGATGCAAAAGCATGGAGCGTAAATTAGGAATTTCACTTTATCCAGAGCATTCAACGAAAGAACAAGATATGGCATACATTTCGGCAGCGGCACGCCACGGTTTTTCAAGAATATTCACTTGTTTACTGTCTGTTAATCGTCCGAAAGAAGAAATTGTAGCTGAATTTAAAGAAATTATTAATCATGCAAAAGATAACAATATGGAAGTTATTTTAGATGTAGCTCCAGCTGTATTCGATCAACTTGGTGTTAGTTATAGTGATCTATCATTCTTTGCAGAGCTAGGCGCGGATGGAATTCGTTTAGATGTAGGGTTTGACGGGTTAACAGAAGCGAAAATGACGAATAATCCATATGGCTTAAAAATTGAGCTGAATGTAAGTAATGATATTGCCTATTTAGAAAATATCCTTTCGCATCAAGCGAATAAATCAGCTTTAATTGGTTGTCACAATTTTTATCCGCAAAAATTTACTGGTCTTCCGTATGATTATTTCATTCGCTGTAGTGAACGCTTCAAAAAGCATGGTATTCGCAGTGCAGCCTTTATTACATCGCATGTAGCTGACATAGGTCCATGGGATATTAATGACGGATTATGTACGTTAGAACAACATCGTAACTTACCAATTGAAGTACAAGCGAAACATTTATGGGCAACAGGGCTTATTGATGATGTTATTATCGGAAATGCTTATGCGAGTGAAGAAGAGTTAGAGAAACTAGGAAACTTAAATCGTTACATGTTACAGCTAAAGGTACAATTTGTAGACGAAGCGACTGAAGTAGAGAAGAGAGCGACACTGCAAGAATTACACGTAAGACGCGGTGACATAACAGAGTATATGGTACGTTCTACAGAAGTACGTAAAAGGTACAAAGACTATGACTTCCCAGTGCGCGAAAGTGTACGACAGGAAAGAGGGCAAGTTGTAATTGGTAATAACCTATTCGGAAAGTATAAAGGTGAACTACAAATCATTCTGAAAGAAATGCCAATAGATGAACGGAAAAATATTGTCGGTACAATTGCAGAAGAAGAGTTATTCTTACTAGATTATGTAGGAGCTTGGACACAGTTTACTTGTGTGGAATAGGGAAGGTAAGAGAGGATGCTATAGCATCCTCTTTTTTCTGTTGAAATAGTAGTCTATCGTATATAGAATTCAAAGGGATAGATTTAACTTGGACGGGGGAGAAGGAGAAAGAGAAAGAATGTAAGAATCATAAAAAAAGAGTCAGTCTCAACGTTGAGACTGACTCTTTTTTTATATAGTAATTAGTTTAAAACTTTCACTGTAACTGTTTTACGTCCCCAGTTACTTGATGTACCTTTATCTGGCATTAAAACATCGATTTTATTTCCTTTAATAGCTCCACCAGTATCACCAGCGATTGCTACTCCGTAACCTTCAACCCATACTTTTGAACCTAATGGAATGACACTTGGATCAACTGCAATTAGTTTCATGTTTGGATTAGCTGTTAAGTTATGACCCATAGCTGATTTTACTTGGTCTCCTGCTTTGTAACCATTTTCAAGTGGATCCGCTGTGTAAGCTGTTGCTTGAACTCTTAATTCACGAGAAGAAGATGGTGCACTTGTTTCAGTTTCTTTTGCAACAGGTTGTTGTGTAGCTGGTTTTTGAGCTTTAGCCGCTTCACGAGCTTTAGCTGCCTCTTGAGCCTTAGCTGCTTCACGAGCTTCAGCTGCTTCTTGAGCCTTAGCTTCTGCTTTAGCCGCTTCACGAGCCTTAGCTGCTTCTTGAGCTTTAGCTTCTGCTTGAGCTTCAGCTTCTGCCTGAGCTTTAGCTGCTTCACGAGCTTTAGCTGCTTCTTGAGCCTTAGCTTCTGCTTGAGCTTTAGCTGCTTCAGTTGCTTCTTGAGCTTTAGCTGCTTCACGAGCTTTAGCCGCTTCTTGAGCCTTAGCTTCAGCTTGAGTTTCAGCTGCTTCACGAGCTTTAGTTGCTTCTTGAGCCTTAGCTTTTGCTTGAGTTTCAGCTACTTCACGAGCTTTAGTTGCTTCTTGAGCCTTAGCTTTTGCTTGAGTTTCAGCTACTTCCCCGGCTTTAACTGCTTCACGAACTTTAGCTGTATCTTGAACGTTAGTTACTTTTTCAGCTTTAACTACTGGCTGAACTTTAACTGGTGCTTTTCCTGTTAAGTAAGGAATGTGTACATAAGCTGTTTGACCGTTATATTCAAATTGGATCCAATCATTTTGTACTTGGTGTGTTGTTTCGATTACATCATCTTTTTTCAATTTACCAAGAATCGCTGAATCTGTATTCGCTCCAGCACGTACGTTTAATACGTTTGCTGTTACGTAGTAAGTATCTTTTGTGTAGTCAGCGCTTATGAAAGCCTCTTTACCACTATTTAATTTAACTTTTGACCATCCGTTTTCTGTATGTAAAACGTTAACTTTATATCCATCTAATAACTTTCCGACAACTTGTGATTCAGTAGTTGGGTTTTCTCGTACATTTAGTACATCAGTCGTTACGATTGTTTCTGCTTTAGCAGATGTTGTGAAAATCCCAAGACCAAAAACCGCTGCTGTTGCTATACCCATAAATTTTTTCATAATAGCCTCCATTGCATTTGTTTTCGTTGACCTCATTATAGCAACCATTATTTTCTTATTTGCGGAAAACACAAAACTACAAAGCATTCGTAACGAGGCATTAATATTCTGTAATAATTCCATTAATATCCTGATAGCGTTTTCTTTGCGTTTTTGAGGGGATTAGAACATACGATTCATAAAATCAACACTTTTTTAATTACTGATAGATTAATACTGTATCAGTAGTGTTACTCGAATGTTTCTGTAACGTTACAAAAAAGGGGTATTTAATTGTTTGAATCGTAATGTAGTTATGAAAATATAATCTTCTTGTGTGTGAAGTCGTATATATAGGGGGGATTTTAATGAAATAGAGATATAATTGTTACAAAATAAGTTGTAGTATGGAAAAAATTACGCCTTGAATTTGTTCTTTTACATATTATTTTTGCAATAATAGGATTGTAGGATAGTGGTAATGCGAAATGAAAGTTGCAAGGATAAAAAGATAATCGCAACATGAAACATATATAATAGAAGAAACATGATTTAAAGGGATGATATCGTTATGAGTTGGTTCGCGAGTTTCAGTAGAATTATCCCGCTATTTGTGGGCAGTAAAACCCTCACCTCAAAATTCGGCTGAAGCAAAGAAGTTAGGTGGGAGATTAACTGCCCGTAAAAGCCCGATTGGTGAAGGCTAATAATCAGTGGGGGATGAACAAAACCCCCACTGATTATAGTTTCACTTTATATAATAGAAGTTAGAGGTTCTTATTTTTGTCAAAACGTCGATGAAATTACATTTGCCTTCAACAAAATAAAAAACGTAGGAGTGTAAACTCCTACGTTTTTTATTTACTCATATCGTAAACATTCAATTGGATCAAGTTTAGCAGCTTTGTTTGCTGGTAGTAAACCGAATGCAATACCGATTAGCATTGAGATACCTACTGAAAGAAGTCCAAGTTCTTTTGAGATAACGAGTGGCCATCCGGCAAAGATTGAGACGATCCAAGCGAAGAAAATACCAAGCATGAATCCGATGAAACCACCGAGTCCTGTTAAAATACAAGATTCAATTAAGAATTGTGTTAATACTTTACCGCGCGTTGCACCAAGTGCTTTACGAATACCGATCTCACGTGTACGTTCTGTTACAGATACAAGCATGATGTTCATTACACCGATACCACCAACAAGTAAGGAGATAGCGGCAATGCCACCGAATACCATTTTCATCATACCGATGGATTCGTCTAATTGCTTCGTAAATTCACCTAAGTCCTGTGCTTCGAATTTGTGCTCGAATTTAGGAGCTTTCATGTCGTTTAAAACAGAAACAGCTTGTTTTTCTACACTTTTACGTTCTGTTGGAGAGGTCATTGTTAATTTTACAGAGTCATACTCATTTACTCCTGAAATGACAGGCGCGTTTTCAAGAGATGTATAACCTTCAGGCATAGCCATTCCAAATTCGTTTTTCGTTTCGTATACACCGACTATTTTATACGGCTTTCCTTTTACATCTGTGTATAAATTTGATTCCCAACCACTAAATAATTTGTTGAAAGCTTCTTCATTTAATATAACAGCAGGGATTGCTTGGTTTAATTCGCTGTCGTTTAATTCACGACCGTGAACTAATTTTATTTTCGAATCTGTCATAAAGGCGCCTGTTCCACCTTTTAAATCAAGAGAGACATCTTTTGAACCAGAAGATGCTTTTACTTTCATACTTACATCTGGATAAACATCTTTAACGCCTGGTACAGTTTGAAGACGTTTTAGCATATCAGGTGTGATTTTGGCACTATCAGTTCCATAATCAGGGTTGTTGTAGTAAATCGTTACTTCAGTATCTTTTCCTTGTCCTAACTCTTTTTTAAACTTTGCATTTGTACCATCACCCATTGAAATGATAGTAATAATGGCGCTAATACCGATAATAATACCTAGCATTGTTAATATAGAACGCATTTTATGAGCAAAGATAGAGGAAAGGGCCATGCGTATATTTTCACTCGTGTTCAAAATTAACCTCTCCAATCTTGGACGATATTTCCGTCACGAATTACAATTTGACGTGCTGCCGCTTCCCCAATTTCACGATCGTGGGTAATCATAATGATTGTTGAGCCTTGTTTGTTTAATTCGTAAAAGAGATCCATAATTTGTGTACTTGTTTTCGTATCAAGTGCACCCGTCGGTTCATCTGCTAAGAGAAATTTCGGGTTATTTACGATTGCACGTGCGACTGCGACACGCTGCTTTTGTCCACCTGACAATTCATTTGGTAAGTGAGTAGCACGATCAGCTAAACTGACTTTTGTTAAAGCTGCTAATGAGCGCTCACGTCTTTCTTTTTTATCGACTCCAGCGTAAATAAGAGGTAGTTCTACATTTTGAAGTGCTGTAAGTCTCGGTAATAACATAAAGTTTTGGAATATGAATCCGATCTCTTTATTACGAACATGTGCAAGTTCTGTTTCAGACATGTTTGAAATGTTTTGACCAGCTAGTTCGTACGCACCTGTCGTTGGTTTATCTAAGCAACCGATAATGTTCATTAATGTTGATTTACCAGAACCAGATGGTCCCATAATAGAAGTGAATTCTCCTTGGTTTAGTGTTACATCAATTCCGTGTAATATTTGAACGGACTCTGCACCATTTTGGAAAGATTTCGTGATGCCTTTTAAGTTAATCATTGAGTGACAACCTCCATACCGTCTTTTAAGTCTTTTTCAGGTTTAGAGATAATTTCCTCTCCTTTTTTCACTCCAGAAACTTTTGCTTCGCTATCTGTCTCGAATTCAACAGTAACTGCTTGTTCTTTCGCTTTACCGTCTTTTACAATGAAGACAACACTTTTGTCACCTTTTTTCACAATGCTGCTTTTCGGAACAATTGTACCAGTTGCTTCGCCGGATTTACTTGTTACGTAAACATGGAAGCCGTTTTGTAATTCTTCACTATTATCTAATGTGACAGTGAATTGATAATTAGAAACAGTTTTATTTTCGTCCATGCTCTTTAATGGTGTAGAACCGATTTCTGTTACTTTTCCTGTCCAAGTCTTACCAGCGACAGTTTTTGATGAAACAGTTACTTCTTGCCCAACTTTCATACTAGCAAGTTCATATTCAGAAAGTTGACCTTTTACTTTAAATTGACCAGCGTGACGAAGTGTAATGCCACTCATACCTGTTTTTTCATCAGCAGTTTTTACGATATCATCAATTACACCGTCGGTTGGACTCGTTACAGAAAGTGTGTTTACTTTCTCTTTTGCTGCTTTAATCATTTCATCAGCTTTTTCTACTTCAAACTTTTTCATTTCAAGTTGTGATTCTAATTGTTGCACTTCGACTTCCGATGCCTTTAATGCTTCCTGAGGAAGACCTGCATTTTTATCTTTTTGTAATTTTTGTTTCGCTGCATCAATTTGTTTTTGATATAATGTCACTTCTTTTTGTGCAATTTTCTTTTGCATTTCTGCTTCTGTTACACCTTGTTTAGCAGTAGGGTCATTATATTTAAATAGAAGCTGCCCTTTTTTCACTTCGTCACCTTTTTTAACAGCTAATTCATACGTACCTTTTGTTGGATCAAATGAAATTGTTTCGATGCCGTTTGGAATGACTTCACCGCCAAATTTTTGCGCGTTTTCAATTTGTTTTTCTGTTACTTTATATCCGCTATATGCCATTGCTACTTCTGAACTACCACCAGCTAAAGCAAAATATGATCCAGCTGCAATTCCGATCGCTACTACACTAGTAATTAACACTTTATTTTTCTTCTTCATCTATTTATCACCTTTTCGTTCGTTTTAGTATCTACATTAAGTATAGAAGAGGTGAAGAATCTGACAAATCGTTTTAGCTTACAATAACCTTACAGTTTTGTAAGGTATAAATATGTAAATGTAAGGTGGAGGTTGTCCTAGTTTAAGCAAATGAATTGACTCGTTGTTTCTTTCTAATAATAATATTGTATGAAGGAGAGGAGGAAGGAAGATGGAAGCTTATTTTAGTACGCATCCATTAAAACCATTTATTCCGTACTCGAGGCAACATGTCATTATATTATTTATTATGTTGGTGGGGATATTTTTTCTGTATCAATACCAAGATTTATTGCGTCAAAGTGAGTGGAATATAACGGTTCGATATGCGATTGCATTTCTATTTATAGGAAGTGAGATTGGACTTCATATGTGGGAATGGAAAGCCGGTATTTTTGAGCTAGGCACTTCATTACCATTTGAGTTATGTACGATTAGTTTATTGTTAGCATCGATTATGATTGTAACGAAAAGCTATCGAATATATGAGATTGTGTTTTTTACAGGAATTATCGGTGCATCGCAAGCCATTTTAACGCCGAACGTGCAATACGCTTTTCCGCATTTTCGCTTTATAGAATTCTTCATTGCACATGTATTACTCATTTGGGCACCGCTCTTTATGACGTGGGTAGAAGGATATAGACCTACCTTGCAATCGATTAAGCGTACGATGATATTTTTAAACATAGTAATTCCAATCGTTTCATTTGTTAATTATAAAACGGGTGGCAATTATATGTTTTTAGCTCATAAGCCAGAAACTGCTTCATTACTCGATATGTTAGGGCCGCATCCTTACTATATTATTTCATTAGAAATAGCTGCGCTTATGGGATGTTTCATTTTGTATATACCGTTTGCGAAAAGAGAAGGGCATGCGCATAAAGAATCACTAGGGTCATAACCTAGTGATTTTTCTTTATAAATATTTACAATTCAGAAAATTAAGAATAAAATTAGAGGGTAAATTATATATAGAGAGAAGGGAAAACGTGGTCAAAAAAGTTTTTCTGAATGGGATGGAAGTGACAATTCAATTTATTATTTCGATTTTGGGCATTATTTGTATAGGAGCACTGCCGAAATTATTTTATGGATTTGAGCTGCATGCATCAGAGTACATACAGAGTTTAAAAGAAGTGTTTGTGAACTTAATGGATATCTCCAATTTGCAATATGTGAGAGGTAAATTTTTATTTCCACAGTTGTTCGTCCATTATAAAGAAACGATTGTTATTTTTTTGGCTGCTTTTTTCATTTCATTATTTGTAGCATTTTGTATTGTTTATGTAATTATGAGTAGTTCACCGCGTATACAACATCGTATTAAATCATTTCTCATCTTTCTAGAATCTATTCCAGACATTCTTCTTATTTTAGTATCGCAAATTTTAGTTGTATGGTTTTTTAAACAAACAGGTTTTTTACCTTTTCAAATTGCGTCAATTGGAGGCGAGTCGATTAGAGGATTACCGATATTTTGTTTGAGTATACCGACTACGATTCTGTTCGTAAAAATGTTGGTGCTTCGTTTTGAAAATGAACTAGAAAAAGATTATGTACTATTTGCTAAGGCGAAAGGGCTAAATCGTATTCATATTTTAAATCGTCATGTTTTACGAAATGTGTTGCTTAGTACACTTTTCTTTGCGAAAACAAATATCTTTTTTATGTTATCTAATTTATATATTATAGAATGGATTTTTAATACGGGTGGTATTTTCATGTTTTTAAAATCGTACGAGGGTATTAGGGTGGAGGTTTTCATCGTTAGTGTGCTACTTATTTATATTCCGATTTTTATTTTGTTTAAATTGTTTGATTACCTCATTCCAGCTGCGATGAAGGAGAGACTATAATATGTGGACGTATATAAAACGCGATAAAAGATTTTGGATAAGCATTGGGTTTCTTCTCATATTAGTTCTTTTGAGCATCGGAAATACGATATGGAATGATGGACATATTAGACAAGTTACATTGCAATATGATGCGGATGAAAATCCAGAAGTACCACCGTTTTCACCTTCATTACAATTTTTACTCGGGACAGACCGGAAAGGATACGACCTTTTACATTTAGTCATTGAAGGGGCGAAATGGACGATTGGTATATCTATTTTAATTGCGGCACTTAGAATGGTAATAGGTGTTTTTTTCGGTGTTGTAATCGGAACGTATGTAAAAAGAGGCTTTTCAAAGATTGAGGCTTTTTTTGATAGTTTTACAGTTATTCCAACAGTTATGATTGCGTATTTTTTTCTTCACTTTGCAAATACATTTGGAAGTGGAGAGGAGACAACAACTTTTTTTGAAAGAGCTTCATTTCAAGTGGTATTACTCGTAATGCTTGTGATGCCAGTTATTGCACTGTATGTTGCGAAGGAAGTTCGTAAATTACAAACGGAAGAATTTATTGATGCCGCGCGCATATTAGGCGGATCGAGAAGACGTATTGTTATAAAACATCTTTTTCCGCATCTCTATATGACGTTTATACTCGTATTTCTTCAACAGTTTACGCAGACTCTTACTATTTTACTGCACTTAGGGTTACTGGAAGTATTCTTTGGTGGAACAGTTAACTTTATGGGGCCGGTGGAAGAAGTGGAATCTTATACGCATGAATGGTCAGGTTTAATTGGAGTATACTTTAGGTCATTAACAGTGCATCCATGGATTCCTCTCGTCCCAATTACATTTTTCGGGCTTACTATTTTTTCAGGAAATATGATTGTGAAAAGTATAGAAGAGGCGATGTTGAAAGTAAGATTAGGAGGAGAGAGAAAGAGGAAAGATGTAGAAGAGGAACAGCCTGCTGTGCAGTCAAAAGAAGAGTTATTTACTTTTAAACATACGATGTGAAGAGCCTAGGAAACTAGGTTCTTTTATTTTGTTATATTACAATATCGTAAGAGAGGTGTAATGAAAATCGATAGGGAAGAAATACAATTTCGTATACACTTCATGTATAGAGAAACGCGAGAGCTGGTGAAGGTATACGATGGATTTTTTAGAAGTATCAAAACGTAGTATAAAGCGGAATGTGAAAGATTATTTTCTATACTTTATTTCATTAGTAGGCAGCATTATTATTTATTTTACATTCGTATCGATTAAACGAAATGAAAGTGTAGTAGCTCTTTTAAAAGAGTCAGATAAGGTGGAAACGACATTTACGTTTGCACAAATATTATTGATTATCTTTTTGACGATATTTATTTTTTATTGTAATAGCTTCTTTTTGCGAAAGAAGAAAAAAGAAATTGCGCTATACAGTTTACTAGGTATCCGTAAAGAAGAAATTGCGAAGTTACTCTTTTATGAAACATTACTAGTTGGTGCTGCGGCAAGTGTATTAGGTATTATTTCTGGTTTATTTATAGCGAATATATGTGCAGGGCTTCTTGCGAAGCTAATGGGAAGTGCGTTTACTTTTACATTTACGATTTCATTTTTGTCTATAGTAGAAGTTCTTATAACGATAGGTGCGATTTTTTTTATTGCATCATGGAAAAGTAAAAAGTTAATTTATGAGTATCGTTTAGTTGAATTACTATATGGTGAAAATCAGAAAGAAGAAGCACCTACGTATTCAAGTAAGAAGGCAAAACGAGCGATTGTTTTATTAATTACAGGTTATATAATTGCGTTACTCACACAAGTTTTTGGGTTTGGAGCAATTTTTATTACAGGTCTAATTATTTTTGGGTGTATTGTAAAAGGTACATTTTTACTATTCGAGCAGTATACAGTGAAATCACTCCATAAAATAAAGGGAGATAAAACGAAATATTGGAATGGAACGAACATTTTATCCATTTCTTCATTGTTCTTTAGAATAAAAGGGAACGTAAAGATGCTTGCGCTATTATCTTTATTAAGTGCAGTGACACTATGTACAATTGGAATTAGTTCTAGTATGTATTATGGAGCGCAGAAAACGGCGACATTAATGAATCCAGTTAGTTATGAGTATGTAACAACTGGAAAGGAATTAGATAAGAAAGTTAGAGAAGAAATTCAAAAACATGAGTTAGGAATAAAAAATGAAACGTTCGTAGCTTTACTTTCTATGCAAGGGAAGATAGATGGAGAACAAATATTAACTGGGTATTTAATAGGTAATGGTAATGTACAAGTTATAAAAGAGTCGGATTTTAATAAATCAGCTTCTATGTTAGGGAATAAAAAAGCTGTGCTTCATTCGGAAAAGGAAGCAATTTTATTAGATCCGTATAAATCATATAACATTGAAAAGAATTCGCTTGAAGGAAACAACGTGTCCTTTGAAGGGATGAAGAATGGTATAACAATTGTTGAGCATCGTGAGGAAACAATTGTTAGTGCGAAACTTGCACCAGTTGGACTTGTTGTTCAAGATTCGTTCTTTAATAAGATGCAGCAAGGAAATGTTGTTTCAAAGGTAAGTGGATTTATCGTTGAAGGAAACGGTAGTAGAGAGCTAACGAAAGAGCTAGAGACTATTCTTTTTAAGGAAGCGAAATTCCAATCATTTGAACAGGCGAGTCAAGCTGAGTTGCAAGATGGTGCAGTGTTGTTATTTGCAAGTGTATTTTTAGGGATTGTTTTTATTCTGGCTACTGGCTGTATTTTATACTTTAAACAAATAACAGAAGCGCTGGCAGAGCGACCAGCATATGGAATGTTAAAGAAAATCGGACTAACGAAAAGAGAAGCAACAGAGTCTGTAAGAAAACAAGTAGGAGCGATTTTCGTAGTACCATTACTGCTTGCGATTTGTCATACATTCTTTGCATTTTTAAGTTTGATGGGCTTTACAGGGATGTTTGAATATAGTCTTCCTTTACTAGGTAGTATAGGAGTGTATATCATGATTTACTTAGGCTACTATATGTTAACTGTTCGCTCATATACAAATACTGTATTCAGCGATAGAAAATAAAAAGAAGCAAGCATGGATTTCATGCTTGCTTTTTTTCTTTATTTTGTAGAAACTTCACCTGCAGCTTCTGTTTGTGGAATACAGTATCCGATTATACCACCGATTATTGCTGGAACGATCCAGCCGATTCCTAAGTTATAAAAAGGAATTGTGTGTACGATATTAGCGATAAAACTTGGTATCATTCCCACATTATCAAGTGCATGAATACAGCTAATAATGAATGCTGCGATCATCGCTCCGATATAGACAGAAGGTTTACGTTTCGTATATTTATCGATAAATGATACGAAAATTAAAATGATTGTAATTGGATATAAAATAATTAATACGGGTAATGTAATTTTGATTAATAAACTTAATCCTAAGTTTGAAATAACGAAGCTAAAAATACAAACGTATAGTACAAGCTTCTTATATGAAACATTTGTTAATACTGTTGTGAAATAGTTGGCGAATGCACTTACAACACCGATTGCAGTCGTTAAACAAGCAGCTATAATTGCGATACTTAATAAAACATTACCGCTTGTCCCAAAGAATTGATACATAATAGTTGCTAATAGTTGACCGCCATTTTCAAATTGTCCTAAGTTTCCGTTTGAAGCGCCGATATAACCTAGTAAGAAGTAAACAATTGTTAAGAAAAGAGCCGCAATGCTTCCGCAAATAATTGTATATTTTGCAATGGATTTCTTATCTTGTATACCGTTTTGGCGAATTGCATTTACAACAATTGTTGATAATACGAGAGCTCCGATTGCATCTAATGTTAAAAAGCCTTCGAGAAATCCTTTGAAAAATGGGATTTCTTTATAGTCACCAACAGGTTCTGCGAACGATACTGGTGAAAGAATCGCCTTTGTTGCCATAATTGCAATAATTCCAAGCAAAATTGGCGTTAATATTTTTCCGATATGATCTACTAATTTGGATGGATTTAACGATAAGAAGTAGACGACTATAAAGAAAATCGCACTAAAAACTAACATAGAGTACCATTGATCTGGGAAAAGTGGTGCAATCCCAATTTCATAAGATACAGTTCCAGTTCGTGGAATAACAAATAGTGGGCCGATGGAAAGATAAATAATGATAGCGAATACTGCTGCGAATTTTGGGTGGACACGGCTCGCTAAAGTATTAAAACTACCACCAGCAAGGGCAACAGCGACGATAGCTAGTAAAGATAAACCGACATCTGTAATAATAAATCCTGTAATGGAAACCCACATATTTTCTCCGGAAGAAAGACCGAGAAGAGGCGGGAAAATCATATTACCAGCACCGAAGAAAACTGCGAATAGTAATAAACTAATCGAAAGTATTTGCGCTGGTTTTAAAGTTGTACGCATATAAAGAAAAGCCTCCTAATGAGCGTTTTTTTGTCGAAAATTCAAATAATTTGTCGATTAACTGTTATTATTTTAAAGGTCTGATGACTAGAAAGCAAGAGGGAATTTTAAAAATATTTTAAAATAATGCGTAAAATTGAATAAATATACTATTTATATGTTAATGCAGGAAGAATTTCACTTTTAACGTAAAAAAACACATATCGCTAGGATATGTGTATTAAAAATAAATTTGCCTATCACGTTCTTCTTTTAAAATTTCTACAGCCTCTCGGAAACGTTGAGAATGGACAATTTCTCGTTCGCGTAAAAAGCGTAAGCTATCATTTATATCGGGATCGTCTGATAAATCAATTAGCCATTGATAAGTCGCTCGTGCTTTTTCTTCAGCTGCAATATCCTCGTATAAATCTGCGATAGGATCTCCTTTCGCTTGAATGTAAGTGGCAGTAAAAGGAACACCACCTGCATTATGGTAAAACAAGGCGCTATCATGATTCGCATAATGCGCGTCTAATCCGGCAGCTTTCATTTGTTCAGGTGTTGCATCTTTTGTTAATTTATAAATCATTGTAGCAATCATTTCTAAATGTGCGAACTCTTCTGTACCAATATCGGTTAGTAAGCCAACGACTTTATCAGGAATAGTATAACGCTGATTTAAGTAGCGCAGAGCAGCAGCTAGTTCGCCGTCCGCACCACCGTACTGTTCAACTAATAATCTGGCGAGTGCTGGATTACAAGTACTCACCTTAACAGGATACTGTAATTTTTTTTCATAAATCCACATAGTTTCTCTCCTTCATATTTGCCATGGCCACGGTCCTTTGCTCCATTCCCAGGGAGCGTTAGAATAACTATTTCCAAACTGCTGAAGTGGTCCGTATTTTTCTTCAATTTTTTGTTTTAATACTCTTCGTTTATAAGAAAAATCGTTGAATTGATTTATAGCTGCAGTATCGTCGGGATGCGTATCTAAATAGAGAGTAAGTTCAACTAATACAAAGTCTAATTCTTGAAGTTCTTCAATCCATTTGTAATATTCATCAGGCAATGTTTGTGTCACGTCTTTATTCACCGTCCTTTTTTGTAAGGATTTTCATAATAATCATAAAAGGCAGGCCATAAAGTCCCTTTTCTTAAAGCTTCTTTTGGTGTGAATTGGGGTAAATTAGTTGGTTGAAAACCCATATATAAGTGCGGGGGAGTTGAGTAATATTTCTTTCCAATTGGAGGACAAGGATCGTTTGGACCGTGATAAGGTATGTAGGATTTCATGAATTTATCCATGTCACAACCCTCCTTTATAAATGAAATATCCATTACTATGTATTGTATTCGTACATAATTGTCATTTATGACTCATATAAAAAACTAATAGAGACAGGGGGAGTTGAGGATGGAAGGCATTACAACATGCATCGTATTAGAATCAAAAAATTTAAAGGAAACATTGTATTTTTATGAAGGGATTTTAGGCTTTAAACCAAGCAAGAAGAGACCTCAACTACATGTAACAGGTGTTTGGTATGACGTTGGTTTAACGAGAATTTGTTTTGTGGTAAATCGGAATTTACGAGGGCGAGAGAAGGTTGCTAATTCTTCGTGTGAATTAATAACCTTTTCAATTTCTGATATGGAAAAAGTAAAGAGAAAATTACAGTTTTACAAAATATCTTTTGCGGAAGAACAGCATGCGGATGGGGTGGTAATTACTCTGTATGATCCAGATTGCTATAAGCTTCAAATTTCATCAGAGGCATGAGTAACCATAGGGGGGATAGTGTGGATAGAATGTATGAAGAAAGCGCACTGTTTGAACATAAATTTTGGCTCAAAGTTCTTGGGGATCATGCTCAGTTTTTACTAGATGCTTTAGCTCCACAGGAGAAAGAAGATATACAGAAAGCCACCTATTTTGTAGAAAAATTTACGAACTTTTTAAATGAAATTCATACTGTAAATTTTATTGCATTTTCAAAAGATGCAGAACAAGCTGCAGAGGAGATTCGAGCATTTAAATTAAATATTATACAAAAGCAATTGGAAGGTAAAATTGTGATTCATTTTACTCCGACTTTTATTAATCATATGGTAAATGAAGTGGAGGAATATATAACAGTATTAGAATACTTAGGGAGGGGAGAAGTCCCGCCCGTTTTTCATGAACTACACTATCATCTCGCGTGGTTAACGGATGCAGCAGGGCATGCTGGTTCTATTTCAGGCGGATTAGATGTTGTGGAAAAAAGATTGAAGGAGAAAAGTGATTTGTTTGCTAAACATTTTGAACAATTTTATTTAAAGGCAGTTGAAATGACAGGTTATTTACGGGCAGAACTGAAACATTTTCCAGCTTTGAAGAAGTTTACAAAAGACGTTTCACTAGAGCTAAAGTTATTCTCGCATTTCCTTCGAGAAGTAGAAGAATTAGAGTTGTCTGAGCAAATATTAAGTTCATTATCAGCCAGGATGGCGGATCATATGGCGAGGGAGGAGTGTTACTATTTATTGAAGTTAGCACAATCCTCAGGGTTAGAGATACCGAAATGTAATCCGCTTTAAAAATAGATTGTAGGGAAGATTAAGCAGACAAATTGTAACAGTGATAGAAGTATGTGAAGTTTCATTATGAAAAAAATATTGACAAGCCCCTCCAAATATCTTAATGTGATTGTATAAAATTGTGTATCTAAAGGGGAGTAACTTATTACAGTAAAGTCGTCATTACAGGGAGAAACCCTCGGCTTTATTGGCAACGTTTCGTTGTTAGTGAGACCTTTACCAGCAATGGTAAAGGCCCCTTATTGTCTTTTTAGGACCCTTACCATATTTGGTAGGGTCCTTTTTGTATACAAAGAGAGGAGCTAGAAAATGAAAAAACTTATTAGTAGATTAAGAGTTGTATTTCATGTCCGCCGTTTTGTTCCATTTCTATTTGACTTTTTTACTTCAAAAGAGGTTTCCATAAAGAAGAAAATCTTATCTATTGCTTTTTTAGTTGGTTATGTAGCGATGCCGCTCGATTTAATTCCAGACTTCTTACCGTTTATCGGTATTTTAGATGATATTGGAATTGTGTTATTTATTTTAAATCGAATTGTAAAAATGGCGCCAGTGCAATTGCAAGAAAAGCATAACGTAAACGTAGGATAGGAGTTGAAAATATGGAGCAAATTATTTTAGATATAATCGAGTTTTTAAAGCAGTTTTCTTATTTTGGAGTCGTGTTAGCTTTAACTTTTGAGTTTATTCCAGCAGAGGTAGTTTTGCCTATGGTTGGATATTGGGTATACGAGGGTGATATGAATTTTTGGCTAGCTGTATTAGCTGGAACACTAGGGGGAACGACAGGACCATTAACGTTATACGCACTAGGTTATTACGGTGGTCGTCCTCTATTAATAAAATACGGGAAATACTTCTTCATTAAAGAAGAACAAATTCAAAAAGCAGATGATTTCTTTGAAAAATATGGACCGGTTGTAGCATTTGTTGGACGCTTTGTGCCAGGAGTTCGAACGCTTATTTCCGTTCCATGTGGTATGGCGAAAATGAACATATGGAAATTTAGCATATATACATTTGTAGCAATGTTCCCGTTAACGACTTTGTATATTTATTTTGGAATGAAATTAGGTCCGCATTGGGAAAAAGCAGCGGGTGTTGTTGGACAATATATGTTACCTATATTAGTGGTTGTTCTTATTGTTATAGGTAGTATCTTTATCTATAAATTTATGAAAAAACGAAACAAAACTGAATCTATTTAGTTAGTAGTATTAGGGTGGGATTATTTTTTGAAAATGGATGAATAGTACAGGCAAAAGACTCTGAAGGACATACACATATAGGGAATATAAAAGAGAGAGGGGAAACAACTATGTCTTGTGAGTGCTCAGGGTCAGTATTAACTTGCTGTCCAGATAAAAATTATGTGCAAGATAAAGTGTGTAGTCCGTGGTCTGCTACTGTAGTTGCAACAGCAATTGATAATGTTCTTTATACAAATAATATTAACCAAAATGTAGTTGGTACTGGTTTTGTTAAATATGATGTTGGTCCAGGTCCAATTACTGTAGAAGCGCTTGATTCTGCTGGGGCTACAATTGATACACAAACATTAAACCCAGGAACGAGTATCGCTTTTACGTATCGCCGCTTTGCTAGTATACAAGTTGTGTTACCTGCAACACCTGGTGGAACGTATCAGGGAGAATTTTGTATTACAACACGTTATCCACTTTCATAGTAGAATAGGAGAGGATCGAAATGGGAATGAGAAGTTCCGGTTTGTCTTGTTGTTCTAATAAAACACTTGTGCAAGATCAAGTATGTACAGACTGGTCTATTACAGGTGCTGGTACTCAAATTGTATATACGAATAATATTACACAAGAAGTATATGGTTCAGGTTATGTGAAATATGATGTAGGCGCGAATCCCATTACAGTTGATTTTTTAGTCGGTGCTACAGTAGTTGATACAATTACTGTACAACCACAAAGTAGTGGTACTTTCACTGTACGATATTTTACTACTGTCCGAATTACTACGACAGGAACAACTGTTAATCAAGGCGAGTTTTGTATTACAGTACGTTATCCAATTTCATAAAAAAAGCATACCGTAAATGGTATGCTTTTTTTAAATTGAGGAAGTAATAAAATTGGTATTCTATAAGCAACATGTAAATTGGCAACAGTACTTGCCTTCTAAATATAGTGAAGGATTATTTTGTATATTAATAATACTAACGGATTTTAAATCTTTACCTGTGTAAGATATTGTATTGCCAGGAAACACAGTGAAAATATTGGTTACTGCTCCAATGATTTGAATTGTAATTGCTTCAGTGCTGCTAGTACTATTGTAAACCGAGACAGTACCTGATATAAGCAGTATCCCATCACTTTGCCACAGTATCATTGATTGTAGTGCATCTTTGGTAGAGGGAATGGTGTTGTTAGTTATGAGGAAATTCCCTGCAAATTCATTTGTTACTCGCTCACAACTTGGATTTGGAGGAGGGGGCGGTGGACAAGGGTCTGGACAAATGATAGATAAAGGAGCGAAACAGCCAATATTTTTTTTGTTCTTCAATACAACCCCTCCTTTTTAAGTTGTCTTTTACTACTATTAAATGTAGAAGCATGGCCGATGTGTTAAGAAAAGAAGAAAATTTTTAAAAATAAGATTGTCTAATAGGCTTACAGCTTAACTTATCATTAATGTTACAGAAAAGATTATATGTGAATAGACATGGGAAAAGAATGATCAGACTCTTTTAGACAAAAGGTGGTTGTATACAATAGTACGAGTAATGTTGGACTTAACACTTAATTAACTGTATATTTACAAAAATCTAATAAAATTCATTTGTTATTTAAACGATATTAATATGTTTAAGATAAAATAGCCCTTGTAATGAATCAATTATTATGAGGAGGATTCACGTGGAAAGAACTGCTTTACGAAAAGTAAAAGGTCTTATTGGATTATTAATGGTGTTTGTATTGGCATTTGTATCATTACCGTGGAGTACGTCGGTTAAAGCGGAAGAGAAAAAGCAAGAAAAGGCACCAAGTGAGAAGAAGATAGTTTTTCCAGTTGTAAGTGATGTGCATATTAAAGATAGTGGAACAGATGATACGTTCCGCTGGAAAAGAGCGATTGAGCAATTTAATACGCTTGCACCAAAGCAAGATGCGTTTGTCATTGTAGGTGATTTTACTGATTCGGGTTCAGTAAAGCAATATGATCGTTTCATGCAAGTGTATAACGAAAATGCAAATAAAGATGCGGTACGAATGAATTCTCTAGGTAATCATGATTATTGGAACGGCTTATCGGTAGAGGGAGCACAGAAGCGTTTCTTAGAAAAGACAGGAATGGAATCGGTTTATTATCATAAGGTGGTAAAAGGGTATCATTTCCTTGTTATGTCTCCAGAGGATGGGACAACACATGGCTATTATTCGGACAAGCAAATTAATTGGTTAAAAGAAGAAACGGCAAAGGCACAAAAAGATGATCCAGAAAAACCGATTTTTGTATTTTTACATCAACATATTAAAGATACAGTGTACGGTAGCCAAGAATGGGGAACGAAAGATAGTGCGAAAGTTAATGCGGTATTAAAAGAATACCCACAAGTAATTACGTTTTCAGGTCATTCACATTATCCGTTAGATGATCCAAGATCGATTCATCAAAAAGATTTTACATCAGTTGGTACATCTTCTGTAAGTTATATGGAAGTTGAAGGTGGTAAAGTACAAGGAAATATCCCGCCAGGAGCTAGTACATTAAGCCAAGGTTTATTAGTAGAAGTGGATGATAAAGAAGTAACGATTAATCGTCGCGACTTCCATACGAATTCTTGGACAGGTGAACCTTGGAAAATTAAATTACCATCAAAGAAAGAAACATTTACTCATGTAGAAGATCGTGATAAAGAAAAACCATACTTTGCAAAAGATGCAAAGCTTGCTGTATCAAATGTAACAGAAAATGCAGCAACAGTAACATTCCAGCAAGCGTTGGACAACCTTCTTGTTCACTCTTATCGTGTACAAGCGAAGGATAAACAAACAGGTGAGATTAAAAATAAGTTATTAGCATTCTCAGAGTTTTATCGTGATCCAGTGCCGAAAGAACTTACATTTACACTGGCAGGATTAGATGGCGGGAAATCATATACACTTGAAGTAGTTGCGATTGATTCGTTTGGCAATGAAAGTGCGCAACCGTTAACTGCAGAAATCATAATGAAAAAAGATAATATTGATCCGAATGTGAAAGTACCAAAGGCAGACGTTTTTGATGTGAATTTCTTAGATGGTACATTTAAAGATAACTCACCGTTTGGAACAAAAGGTGATGTGAAAGGAAATGTATCTATTGAATATGATAAAGCGTTGAAAACAAATGTAATGAAATTAAATGGAAAAGCAAATACATTTGGGTATCTTCCATTTTCAGCAACACAAAAAGAAAAAGTAGCAAATTCATTTACATTAGAAACTGTATTTTCAATGAATGAAATTCGCGGACAAGGCATTTTGCAAAATACAGAGAGCGGTGGAATTGGTTTTGAGTCTACAGGAAGTGGATATGTAGAATTATGGGCTCATATTGGCGGAAGTTATAAACGTGTGGGTGTTCAATTAGAAGCAAACAAAACGTATCATTTAACAGGAACGTATAATGGAAGTGAAGTAGCAATTTATGTAGATGGTAAAAAAGTAAATAGTCAGCCGGCTCAAGGGAAAGTATATCACCCGAACGTACCATTCGCACTTGGTGCAGATCCTGATAGCAACGGAAATGGCGGTATTCCGTTAAATGGACAAATTGCATTAGCAAAATTATATAGTAAAGCATTAAGTTCTTCAGAAGTAGTAGCGGCATATAACGAGTTTTCTACTCGTACAAAATTAGAGCAAGTAAATACGTTATATGAAGAAATCGGAAAAGTGAAAGAAGTATTGGCAGGTACTTATGAATTTGGTGAACAGCCAGGTCAGTATTCACAAGCAGCTTTTAACGAATTACAAAGAAGCTATGACAATGCAAAGAAAGTGTTTGAGAATATAGCAAGTACAGGAGAACAAATTGTTCAAACGTATAATGAATTAAAAACAGCAAATCAAACATTTGTACAATCAAAGGTAGCAGAAGAACAGCCAAAAACACCGAAAGAAAAATTACAAGTGACTATTGAATCTGCAAAAGCAGTAGTGAAAAAAGCACAAGCTGCAAATGTAACGGACGGTTCAGTGAGATCATTGAGTCAAAAAATTACAGTTGCAGAAGCTGTATTAAAAGATGTGAAAGTAAAAGATGCACAGGTAGAAACGATGAATCGTACGTTAGAGTACGCTATTTCACTGGTTGAAAAAAGCATCAACAAATAAGGTATAAGAAAAAGAAGCTTATCATGATAGGCTTCTTTTTTGTTATACTAAAAGTAGTATAGAAAAAGGGAGCGAATAATTTGGAAGAGAAAAAGCTAAAAAGAATTCTTGAATATGTATGGATCGCCGTTGTGCTCCTTGTAGGATATTATTTATTAAAAGATAAAAGTATATGGATTCTATTTTTAATGACATTTTTATTAGCGGGATTAGGAACGCTATTTATTAACTTTTTCTTTGATAGTGTAAACGCGTGGAGAAAGAAAAAGAAAGAGACGAAGTAAGGGAGAATAAAGTGAAACTTTAATCAGTGGGAGTCTTACTGCCCGGCAAATAGCGGGATAAGTATACAAAAGTTGATCGGTATATTTTTCGTTTTACAATCGTTAATGAAAATAGCTCGCCTTTATTATAGGCGAGCTATTTTTTTATACTTCTTTTTTCTCATCATTTGTTTTTTTAGTAGCTAAATGACTATGTTTTCTAGAGTAGAAGAAGTATACGCATAAACCGACTATAAGCCAAAATGAAAAGCTGATCCATGTCGTTTTGGACAAATTAGTCATTAAATATAAACAACAAAGAATAGCGACAACCGGTAGTGCAGGTACGAGTGGTGTGCGGAAGCCTCGTTTTAAATCAGGATGAGTTTTCCGTAAAATAAGTACAGCAAAGCAAACGAATGTGAAGGCTGTTAACGTACCGATGTTTACTAAATTCGCTAGTAAATGTAGGTCTAAAAGTCCTGCTAATAAAGCTGCAAATACTCCAGTAATCCATGTATTTAATAAAGGGATTTTCACTTTTTTATTTACGCGTGATAAAGCTTTTGGGAGTAAGCCGTCTCGGCTCATTGCATAAGAAACACGAACTTGTCCATACATAACGACTAAAAGAACGGTTGTCATTCCTGTCATCGCACCTACTGCAAGTAGCCCCGCAATAGTATCTTCACCAACGAAATGTAGTGCAAATGCAACTGGATCAGAAACGTCTAATTGCGTATAAGGAACCATGCCTGTTAAAACGAAAGATACGATCATGTATAAAACTGTACAAATAAGAAGGGAACCGATAATGCCAATTGGTAAATCACGCTGCGGTTTTTTCGTTTCCTCTGCCGCGGTTGCGATTGCATCAAAACCTAAAAAGGCGAAGAAGACAGTGGCAGCTCCGGTAATAATACCGTCGTACCCGAATGGAATGAACGGTGTCCAATTTTCAGGCTTTACATATTTTGCACCTGCTACGATAAAGGCGATAATAACTGCTAATTTTATAAGGACCATAATATTATTAATGCGTGCGCTTTCGCGTATACCAAAACTTAAAAGCCCAGTAATGAGAAGTAAAATACAAACAGCTGGTAAATCAATGAGACCACCTTTTCCTGTACCAGGGGCCGAGGCTATTATGGCGGGCAGATGGATGTTAAATCCTTGTAGTAAAGATTGTAAATAACCAGACCAACCGACAGCTACTGCTGCGACGGCAAGTAAATATTCGAGCATTAAACACCAACCAACGATAAAGGCGACAACTTCTCCGACAGTCATGTATGCATAAGTGTAAACACTGCCTGAGACTGGTATAGAAGACGCGAATTCAGCATAACAAAAGGCTACACAAGCACAAGTAAATGCAGCAATAAGGAATGATAGCATAATACCAGGGCCAGAATGTTTTGCCGCTACGATACCTGTTAATACAAAAATCCCTGTCCCAATTACGGCGCCGATTCCTAAAAACGTTAAATCGAGTGCCGTTAATGTTCTATCTAGCTGTCGTGGTGATTCAGTACTAAGCGCTTTTTTTCGTAATAATGACTTCACTTTGGACTCTCCTCCCATTTTTCATCTCCATAACTGCGAATAGTGTGAATCCATTGGAAAAGAGTACGTAAGTGAATAAAGGTACAGTTATGGTATGTAGTTTTTTAAAATTTCTGGGTTAATTTTATTATAATTCAGAATATTTTGTCAAATAAAATGTGACAAATAATATTCGAATGAATAGGGGAAACTACTTGCAGGAATGGACGAGGGTTAACAGAGTGACAAAAACACTCATTAAAGTTTCACTTTATCCCGCATTAACTGCCCGTAAATGCCCGATTGGTTTAACTAATAATCAGTGAGGATGGGGAAATTCCCCACTGATTAAAGTTTCACTTTATAAAGTAGGAGAAGATGTTATGTTATTTTATTTTGAACTTGTCGTCATTTTACTTTGTACGAAATTAGCTGGTGATATTAGCGTAAGACTTGGCCAGCCCTCTGTACTTGGTAAATTAATCGTTGGTATTATTATCGGTCCTGCTGTGCTAGGTATTATTAATAGTTCAGAACTTATTGATGAGCTTAGCGAAATCGGTGTTTTGCTACTTATGTTTATGGCAGGACTCGAAACTGATTTAGAAGAGTTAAATCGTAATTTAAAATCTGCATTCGCAGTAGCGATGGGAGGAATTATTTTCCCATTCCTTGGTGGGTATTTAGCAGGGCTTGCTTTTGGAATGTTACAGTCGCATGCGATCTTTTTAGGGTTATTACTTTGTGCCACATCGGTTAGTATTTCTGTTCAAACGCTAAGAGATTTAGGGAAAATGAATACGAGAGAAAGTACGACGATTTTAGGTGCAGCTGTATTTGATGATGTAATTGTCGTTATTTTATTAGCGTTTGTCATGAGTTTTTTAGGCACACAAGATGTAAATGTAACGCTAGTCATTGCAAAGAAAATTATCTTTTTTGTAAGTATTGTTTTCATCGCTTGGAAAGTTGTTCCGTGGATTATGAAAATGCTCGTACCACTTCGCGTAACAGAAGCGTTAATTAGTGCTGCACTTATTATTTGTTTCTCTTTTTCGTATTACAGTGAAATGATGGGAATCGCAGGTATTATTGGGGCATTTGCAGCAGGAATTGCGATTTCGCAAACAGAGTATAAGCATGAAGTGGAACATAAAATTGAACCGATTGCTTACGCGATATTCGTACCGGTTTTCTTCGTAAGTATTGGAATGGAAATTACATTTCAAGGTATCGGAAGCCAACTTTGGTTCATTATCATTATGACGCTCATCGCAATTTTCACAAAGTTAATCGGATCAGGTTTAGGAGCAAGATTAACAGGGTTTAACTTACAATCTTCTATTAGTATTGGTGCGGGAATGGTGTCGCGCGGGGAAGTAGCGCTTATCATTGCAGCAAATGGACTTGCGGCGAATTTGTTAGCGAAAGAAAATTTCACAGCGATTGTCATTGTTGTTATATTGACGACAATTATTACGCCGCCGCTTTTGAAGAAGTATTTTGTATAGAGAGGAAGGGCTTATCTGATGTAGGTAAGCTCTTTTTTTATTGCAAAATGCAGTGGTCATGTAGCATGAATGGATTGTAATTATGATAAAATCTATGTATGTGATATGACAAGGAGAGGGAAGTGTGAAGATTACAAAGGGGAAAGTTATAGGTGTAATCATACTTATTGCACTATGTATACCATTTACTGCATGGAAAGAGTCAAAAGTGAAAAATTTTCCAGTTTCTATTTTTTCTTCCTATGTAGAAGACGAAAACCCGAAAGACTATAAGTACACTGCTTTTGTACCTGACTTTGCAATTTGGATACATGGATGGGAAAAACAGCGATCTGAAGGTGAAATAACGTCATATAAAAAAGAGGATCGAACTGTAATTGTTCACCATCCACCTGGCAATGATGGTTTTTATCTATATGATACAAATGATATTAGAGAATATACGCAACCGTAAGAAGTGGAGGTTAAATAGTGAAAGCTTCAACATTACTATTTAAAATTGAAAGTAATATGGATCAATTTTCACCAGCTGAAAAGAAGGTTGCCATGTACATAATGGAGAATGCTGAGATTGTTCCGAATTTAACGACGAAAGAAGTGTCAACGAATGCAGGTGCAAGTGAGGCGAGTGTTGTTCGCTTTTGTAAATCGATTGGAATCGGAAGCTTTAAAGCATTTAAGATAGCGCTCGTTCGTGAATTAACGATTGCTGATTATAATATTAATGATTTTTCAGTGATGAATACGGAAGATGGACCGTACGATTTGTTTAATAAAGTTACATATGTGAATAAAGCTGCAATTGAGGCGAGCGTTACTGCGATAGATAAAAAGGAACTTGAGAAAGCTGCAGATCGTATTGTAAATGCGGATAAAATTATATTTTACGGAGTAGGCGGATCGGCTACTCCGGCGATGGACGGGGCTTATAAATTTACAAGGCTTGGATTTACTGCAATGATGCTATCTGATTTTCATATGATGTTGCCACTCGTCACGAATTTAAAAGAGGGAGATATATTTGTTGCGATTTCAACTTCTGGTCGTACGAAAGATGTACTTGAAATGGCGCAATATGCGAAGAAGCGAGGGGCTACAGTTATTGCGATTACGAAGCTAGACCAATCATCTCCGTTATATAAAGCGGCAGACATTCGCCTTTGTATGCCAGATGTAGAGCAAGACCATCGCATTGCGAGTATTGCTTCGAGAATGACGCAACTGAATATGATTGATGCTTTATACGTGATTACTTTCAATCGAATTGGTAATAAAGTATTAGATCAATTTATGGAGACGAGAGAAGAAGCATTACGGTTACGGAAATTGAAGTAGAAGAAAAGATGGGGAGACTCATCTTTTTTATTATCTTTGACACAAATATGTCATGTTGTGAAATTTTATTTCATAAAATAAGAAAGAGTTATTGATTTTTAATTTCTTAAAGTTATAATAAAAGTGTGAAATATAATTTCGAAGAGGGTGGCAATATGTTAGAGAATTTATCGACAGAACACCGTAATGAGAAAACGATGAATCTAGATGAGATGAGTATAAAAGAAGTGTTACAAAGTATGAATGAAGAAGATCGAACTGTTGCGTTAGCAGTTGAAAATGAAATAGAAGAAATTGAAAAGGTTGTACAAATTGTTACTAAGTCTTTTGAAGAAGAAGGCCGTTTAATTTATATTGGGGCTGGTACGAGTGGCCGTTTAGGCATTTTAGACGCAGTAGAATGTCCCCCGACATTTGGAACAGATGATAACATGGTTCAAGGATTTATAGCAGGTGGATTGAAAGCGTTTACTAAGGCGGTGGAAGGTGCCGAAGATCGTGAAGAGTTAGCAAAAGAAGATTTAAAAAGTATTGGATTAAACGAGAAAGATACGGTTATTGGAATTGCAGCAAGTGGTAGAACACCCTATGTAATTGGCGGATTGAAATATGCAAGTAGCGTGGGAGCAAGTACAGCTAGTATTTCCTGTAATAAAAATGCTGAAATAAGTAAATATGCAAAACTAAATGTGGAAGTGGAAACAGGCGCAGAAATATTAACAGGCTCAACACGGTTGAAGGCTGGCACAGCGCAAAAGTTAGTACTCAATATGATTTCTACAGCGTCTATGATTGGTGTAGGGAAAGTATATAAAAACTTAATGGTAGATGTTCAATCTACAAATGAAAAATTGGTAGAACGCTCAAAACGAATTATTGTTGAAGCGACAGGCGCTAGTTATGAAGTAGCTACAGAGTGTTATGAGAAAGCAGATCGAAATGTGAAAGCTGCAATCGTTATGATATTACTACAGTGTGAATATGGGGAAGCACTAGAAAAATTAAAAGGTGCGAAAGGATTTGTGAAGAAAGCACTTTAAACTTTGGGGAGGGGGATTCTATTATGAAGAAAGAAGAGAGAATGGCCAAAGAGATTTCAGAGCAACTTGGGGGAGTAAAAAATATTCGTGGCATTGCTCATTGTATGACGAGACTGCGATTAACGCTTCATGATGAAAGTAAAGTGAATATGGACCTTTTGAAAAAGGTTGAAGGGGTTATGGGCGTTATTGAAGATGAGACGCTTCAAGTTGTTGTTGGACCAGGGATAGTAAATAAAGTAGCAGCTGAGATGGAAGGTTTAACGGGACTGCGAATTGGTGAGGTGGCAGATCACCACCTTGAAGATCTTGGGCAAGAGATGAAGTCAGAGATTAAGAAGAAAAATAATACACCAGTGAAAAACTTTTTAAGAAAAATAGGAAGTATTTTCATTCCGCTAATTCCGGGGCTTGTTGCGTCAGGAATTATAAATGGGGTTGCTAACTTTGCGAAAAACGCAGGTGCTGATCCGAATGCAACGTGGCTACAAATGCTACTACTTATTGGCGGCGGTATCTTTACATTCTTAGGAATTTTAGTCGGTTGGAATACAGCGAAAGAATTTGGCGGGACACCAGTTCTTGGGGCAATTGCAGGTATTTTAATTTTCAACCCAGCGATGGCGAATGTAAAATTATTTGGTGAAGCGCTCGTACCCGGACGGGGCGGATTATTTGCAGTTATTTTTGCAGCATGGCTTATGGTTGTAGTTGAGAGACGAGTGCGAAAAGCTGTGCCAAATGCAGTTGATATTATCGTAACACCACTCATTACTGTATTAGCTGTAAGTATAGTAACGATGTTAGCGATTCAGCCAGTAGCAGGCTTCTTATCTGATGGTATTACAAGCGGTATTAATGCAATTTTAAATGTTGGCGGAGCATTTGCTGGAGCTGTGCTTGCCGGAACATTTTTACCTCTCGTAATGGTCGGATTACATCACGGTTTAACACCGATTCATATGGAATTTATTAATCAAACGCACGTAACGCCTTTATTACCAGTATTCGCAATGGCTGGCGCTGGGCAAGTAGGAGCAGCAATTGCGATTTATGTGAAAACAAAAAATAAACGCCTTCGTAATGTGATTAAAGGTGGATTACCAGTAGGATTTTTAGGAATTGGCGAACCGCTATTATACGGGGTTACATTGCCACTTGGGAAACCGTTTATTACTGCTTGTTTAGGAGCGGCTGTCGGTGGTGCATTCCAAGCTGTTATGAAAACGGCTTCACTCGGAATAGGTGTATCAGGATTATCATTAATTCCGTTAATTGCTGATAATAAATATTTATTATATTTCCTTGGATTAGTAGTTGCATATACGTTCGGATTCATCTTTACGTACTTCTTCGGCTTTAAAGAAGAAATGGCAGAAAACATATAGAGAAAGGGATTCCTTTCTCTTTTTTTTATATTAATAGAAGGAGAGATTTATATGATAGGAGTTTCAATTTATCTTTCAAAAGAGCGAGTAGAGAAACAAGAAGCATGGTTAAAACTAGTGAAAGAAAACGGATTTTCATCTGTTTTTACATCTCTTCACATTCCAGAAGATGATCCGAATACGTATAAGGAGTTAATTCAAATACTTGGGAAACAAGCCCTCGAAAATGAAATGGAATTAATGGTTGATGTCTCTCCAAAATCGTTAAACCATTTAGGGATGACGTATGCAAATGTGGAAGAGTTATTAGAATTTGGCATTACTGGTTTACGAATGGATTACGGTATTACGCCAAAAGAAATCGCACGTGTATCTCATAAGATGAAGGTAGCGTTAAACGCGAGTACGATTACAGAATCATTTTGGAAAGAGTTACTTGCGGAAAATATACGAGTAGATCGAGTAGAAGCGTGGCATAATTTTTATCCGCGTCCAGAAACAGGACTAGCCAAATCATTCTTGCAAAAACAAAATAAATATTTACATGAGTGCGGAATAAAAACGATGGCGTTTATTCCGGGAGATGGTGAAAAACGCGGTCCGTTATATGAGGGTTTACCAACTTTAGAAAAGCACCGCTATATGCGCCCGCTTGAAGCATATTTAGAGCTTGTGCAAGAGTGCGATGTTGATAAAGTGCTAATTGGAGATATAAGCGGGAGCTTAGAGAGTGTACAAGAAATCTCGAGTGCGAGTGGTGGGATTATTCCAGTGCGATATGAGTCATTTATAAATGCAAGTGAAGTATTAAAAGTGGTAGCGCAAGTGCATACAAATAGGTTAGATCCGGCTCGTGATGTAATTCGTTCTGTAGAATCGCGCGAAGAAAATAAAGTTGCATTACAACCGATGAATACAATTTCAAGAAAACGAGGCAGTATTACAATTGATAATGAATTGTACGGTAGATATGCTGGTGAAATGCAAATAGTTATAAATGATTTACCTGAAGATAGGAAAGTGAATGTTGTTGGAATGGTGATGGAAGAAGATGTGTCTTTATTGTCTTATATAGGTGCTGGGAAAAATTTTCAACTTTTTTCTAAGTAATAGAGCGAAAGCTTGAATTAGCACTATTTTATAAAAAACATTATCTCAAAAAGGATAATGTTTTTTGGTTTCTTTAAAAAAAGTATTTGACGAATGAAAAGAAATACCGTATTGTTTTGTCTTGTGAATAAATGTTCACCATAACAAAACAAAAAAGGAGAGTTCAGAATGAATCAATATATTGGGAATTTAATTATTCGTATCGTATTAGGAGTTACTTTTTTTGCACACGGTTTAGCAAAGTTTCAATCAGGTATAGATAACGTAGTAGGATGGTTTACAAGCATCGGTTTACCAGGTGGTCTTGCATATGGCGTAGCGACAGTTGAATTAGTAGGTGGTATATTATTAATTATCGGTTTAGGCGTGAGGTATGTAGGATTGTTATTCGCTCTTATTTTGGCTGGAGCTATCGTAAAGGTAAATGGAGCAGCAGGCTTATTAGGAGATGGAAAGAATCCGGGATATGAATTAGATCTTGCATTATTATCAATGGGTGCGTATTTATTCGTTGTAAAAGCAGAAGGATATGTAGATCGCTTCTTAAAAGAGAAAGTAATGAAAACGAAGTAAATTTTATTTTTTTAGTGTTGACTTGACGACTTGGTGTAACTATAATGATTACATCAAGTCGATTAGTAATAAAATGATTCGTATATTTTTTTATTCCAGTTGTAACTAATTTAGTTACAATTGGAATGAAGCTTAAAGAATAAAGGAATATAAAAGAGTAAATAAAAAGTGGAGGAAATAACATGTCAAAATTACATTTAGAGGTTTTTACAGGATCTGAGCAAGCATTTCAAGTTACATCCACAATTGTATACGGAGAAAAAGATGCAATTCTTATCGATGCACAATTTTTATTAAGTGATGCGCACCGTTTAGCAGCTCAAATTATTGAAACAGGAAAGAATTTAACTCATATTTATGTGACTCATTTCCATCCAGATCACTATTTTGGATTAAATGTATTACATGAAGCATTTCCAGAAGCGAAGATTGTTGCATTACGGAATACTGTTGAAGATATTCGTAACACATTTGAGAAGAAAGTGGAACAGTGGAAACCATCTATTGGGCATAATGTTCCTCATCAACCAATTGTTCCAGATGAATTAACAGAAGAGAAATTGATTTTAGAGGGAAATGATTTAATCATTAAAGGTGGTTTGCAAGGTGATACACCGAATAATAGTTATGTATGGATTCCATCATTAAAAGCCGTTGTTACAGGCGATATCGTTTATAACAATACTTTCGTATGGACGTTAGAAACAGATGCTGAAGCTCGTCATAAATGGTTAGAAACATTAAGTGAACTTGAAAATCTTCATCCTGAAATTGTTGTAGCGGGTCATCGTGATTATGACGTACCAAATACAGGAGACGCGATTAAACATACTCGTAAATATTTAGTTGCATTTGATGAAGTTCTTGCAGGAAATCCTTCAAGTGAAGAAATTCAAACGGCAATAAAGGAGCGGTTCCCGCACGTTAAAGCGTTAGAAATTGGACTTGTTTTAGCGGCAAACGCGTTTGGGGTGAAAAAATAATGAAGCAAAAAACAAATTTAGAAATTATTCAAAGCACGTATGAAGGATCAGCTTCTTCGAATGCAAAACATTTAGCAGAAGCATTTTCTGAAAAAGTGGAATGGACAGAGGCAGAAGGTTTTCCGTACGGCGGAACGTATATAGGTACAGAAGCTATAATGGAAAATGTATTTAGTCGTTTAGGATCAGAATGGGATGATTATAAAGCGAGTGTAAAGACGTACCATGAAGTAAACGGAAAAGATGTAATTATTGCTGAAGGTGTTTATTCAGGAGTTTATAAAGAGACGGGAAAATCATTTGAAGCGGAATTTGTTCATGTATGGCAGCTTGGAAATGGAAAAATCGTGAAATTTAAGCAATATGTGGACAGTTACATTGTACGAGAAGCGATGAAGGCTTAAAATGAAATAAGGAAACAAATGGAATCGACTATGTGCAGGCGATTCCATTTGTTTATGTAATTATTAGGGGGAATGGGGAGTACATAATATGAAAAAATGGATAATAGGGACAATTACAATGATTGTAATTGCGGTAGGAGCTGTATTCGGTGTTACTAAACTTCTTAATTATATAGAGGAGGAGGAGAAGAGCCTTAAAGTACAAAAAGTAATGGATCAACAAGAGAAGAAAGTAAAGGAAGAGAAGCCACAAGTTAGTGAAGATGAAATTATTTCTACAATGCATAGGATGGTACATCAAAAAGTGAAATCATCTGATAAATGGGGATTTATCGAAATGACAAATAAGGAAATTCGTAGTGCGAAGAACGCAGTAGAAAGCAGTACAAATTTTAAATATAAAGCAAAGCTACTTTCTACTTTGAAGCGTTGGGAGAAAGGAGACTTTTCACAAACGGTTGAGGATCATAACTTTTTGTGGGAAATTCAAGGTGGTGATACCGGAAAGGCAACAGAACGTTTATCGCCAGAAGAAGAAAAGCAGTATGTGAAAGAAATGAAAGGTAAATAAAAACATCGCCACTTTGGTGGCGATGTTTTTGATTAAGAATGTTTTCGCATTAAAGCTCTAGTTGGCTGAACAGCAACGGTTTTGAAATGAGAAAATAAATAACACCCTGTCACGACGATGATTGTACCGAAAATTTGAATCCATGTTAATTTTTCTCCAAGGAAAAGGAATGCTAAAATAGCTGTGAAAATTGGATTGAAATTTAGAAAAATCCCCGATGTAGTAGCGCCTAATTTCTGTACACCAATATTCCAAAACACCATACAAAGTACCGTTGAAATGAGTCCTGTATATAAAAGTGATGTAATGAAAGAAGAATTAATATTGGAAACAGTGAAGCTTCCTATGTTAAATGGTAGTAATAAAATAACGCCGAAAATACCAGAATATAATGTTGCCATGAGTGGTGTAGTTGTTTTTGTAGCCCATTTACTACAAACAGAATAGATTCCCCAAATACAAACAGCCGCAATCATCCATAAATCCCCGCTATTAAAATGTAGTGAAAATAAAAGAGCAAAGTTTCCTTTTAAAAGAACGAGGATGACCCCGAAAAATGAAAGAATCATAGAAAGAACTTGAAGCGTATTTACTTTTTCTTTTAGAAATAGCACAGAAAATAATGCAATTGAAATAGCGTTCAATGTAGAAATAAGACCTACATTCGTTGCGGATGTTTTTTCTAGTGCTAAAAATTGAAAAATGTTAAAAAGAACGACTCCTGAAATTCCCATAAGTATTAATGGAAGTATTGCAGAGCGTGGTGGAATGATTTTCTTCTCTTTAAACCATACCATTGGTAATAAACAAACAATCGCAATTAGCCATCTTAAACTTGTCAGTGTCATCGGAGATGCATGATCGACGAGTGATTTCCCAACGACGAAATTTCCTCCCCATAATAAGCTTGTTAATAATAGTAAAAAGACATAAAAATAAGGCATGCTAAAAACCCCTTTGTTGAAATAAGAATGAACTGTAAATAATTTTAGCATTTTTCTTTATTGTCTAATATATTCTTTTGTATAATGGTAAAAACTCGATAAAATGTTTCGTTAGAAAACTATTTTGCAGAAAAACATTCAGTTTTATATAAGTTATGAGATGTTTCTTCGAATAATCATCGGTAAGAAAAAAGGAGGAATTTTGATGGAGTCATCTGTTATTAAAGTGTTAGATGATTTAGATGTACAAATTTTAGATATATTGCAGAAGGAGTCACAAGTAAGTAATGCAGAACTAGCACGCCGCGTTAATTTATCACCAGCTGCTATGCATGCAAGAATAAAAAGATTAGACGGGGAAGGATTCATTGATAAGCAAGTAGCAATTTTAAATCAAGAAAAGCTTGGATTTGATTTATTATGTTTCATTTTTATGAGCACGAATATTCATCAGTATGAAAAGCTTGAAGTGTTAGAACGAGAATTAGAATCTATGCCTGAAGTGTTAGAATGTCACTGTTTAACAGGAGAGTATGATTATTTATTAAAAGTTGCAAATCGTGATCGTAAGGAACTGGAGCATTTTATTAGGAAACTAAATAAATTAGGGATTACACGTATACAGACGAGTTTAGCACTTCGTGAAATTAAATATTCGACGGTATTGCCGATACGAAATGAGGAACCGAGCATCGATTAAGTTGCTTGGTTTTTTGTTTGTGTAAAGTGAAACTTTAATCAGTGGGGGTTTTGTTCATCCACCACTGATTATTAGCCTTCACCAATCGGGCGTTTAGGGGCAGTTGATCTCCCGCCTACCTTCTTTGCTTCAGCCGAATTTTGAGGTGGGAGTCTTACTGCCCGTTAATGCGGGATAAAATTCAGAAAAGTGATTGACGGAGAGAAAAGAGAGATGTATTATTATATGAAATTATGAATTAAAATTCATGTAATGTTATAAATATTAACACTGGGGGCAAGGGGATATAATATGGAAATCTTTAATGCGGTTACAAGTGATGTGAAAGAAATTTATAATCTCATTGAAATGTACGCGAAAGAGGGAGTTGTTTTGCCACGTTCTCTCTTGTCTCTTTATCAATATTTACAATGTTTATATGTCATGAAAGAAGAAGAGAATGTTATTGGAGTTGCTGGTTTACATGTGTTAGGAGGGGATCTTGCAGAAGTACGATCGTTAGTAGTTTCGCATACATATGCAGGAAAAGGGATAGGGCGTATGTTAGTGAATCATGTAATGAATGAGGCAGCAAAAATAAAAGTGAATAGAGTAATTTCTTTAACATATGAAACGGATTTTTTTCAAAAGTGTGGATTTGATTTTGTGAATAAAGAATCATTAACAGAGAAAGTATGGATTGATTGTAGACATTGTCCAAAAGTTGATTATTGTGATGAGGTGGCGATGATACGGTATGTTGGGTGAAATTTTTAGAGAGAAAAAAGGCCCACTATTATTTAAGAAATAGTGGGTATCTATATTTTAATACAAAATGAGATGGTATTAGGAATTTGAATTCGTTTTTCTCACGGCAAAATTATAAAGTGGATCTCTAAGTTCATAGTTATACGTAGAACCATCGACAAGTCCTACAACTTTATCGCTATCATAAAGGTCGAGCATAAATTGTGCCATTTGTTTTGCAGTGTGGAATTGTGGTACAACATTAGCGTATTGGAACTCAACAATATCAAATGAACGTTTTGCGAATTCTGTTTCAGTTGCAGCAGGAGCTAAAACTTTTGCTTGTAGTTTTGCACCTTGTTCTTTCAGTTCGTGAGATAGTCCTTCTGTAAATGCACTTACATAAAATTTCGTAGCGCAATACGTAACAGCATTGGCAACAATCGTGTATCCACCGCCTGATGAAATGTTAATAAGCTGTGTTCCTTCGGTCATTGAATAATCTCGAACGAAAAGGGAAGATAGTATTGTTAGTGCTTCTATATTTACATGCAACATCGTTTCTATCTTGTTTAAATTTTGTTCAGCAATTGAGGCGAAATTACCAAAACCTGCGTTGTTAATCCACGTTTCAATTTGAAAACTTTGTAGACTTTCATAAAATTTATAAACTTCTTCAGTGACTGATAAATCAGTTCTTCGAATGACAACATCCAATTCCGGATGCATTTCGTTAATTTTCAATTTTAATTCTTCTAATTCTGCTTGTCTTCGAGCTACAAGTATTAAGTTTTTTCCGCGAGATGCAAAGGCTAAAGCGGATTCATAGCCAATTCCTGAACTAGCACCAGTAATAACAGTATATTTCATATAAAAGCCTCCTAAATTCAAATTAATTTATCATGGTTAGATTGTATTTGTTAGAGTATACTCTAAGTCAAATGTTTTTTTATAAAGTGAAACTTTGATCAGTGGGGGGGGTTCATCCCCCACTGATTATTAGTTGAACCAATCGGGCGTTTACGGGCAGTTGATCTCCCACCTTGCTTCTTTGCTCCAGCCGAATTTTGAGGTGGGAGTTTTACTGCTCGTTAATGCGGGATAATTTGGATAAGGCAGTAAAATATATGAGAGTAAATGGCGTGCGAAGGGAGTATGGTTATGTACACAATTAGCGAGGTAGCTAAATTATTAGGAGTGAGCACACATACATTACGTTATTATGAAAAGGAGAACATATTAATAGCAAATCGCGATGCAAATGGGAATAGATTGTATGAAGAGTCACATATAAAGTGGTTGCAGTTTGTAATGAAATTAAAACAAACACAAATGCCGATAGCGAAAATAAGAGAATACGCTAGATTATATTTAGAAGGAGAGCATACAACCGAAGCTCGTTTACAACTGTTAGAAAATCATAAAAAATCTATTCGAACTCAAAGAGAAAACTTAGAAATTACAGAGAAGATGCTCGAAAATAAAATTATTGCATACAAAGACTCGTTGAAAAGTAAATAGCGTACAAAATATTTCGTTCTTTGTTGCATGTTGAAAAGGGAGTACAGGTCTTTGTTTTGGAATTTATCTATGAGTATTTTATTATAATGTACCGATAAATTAAAAAAGAGCAGTTAGCTAAAAGCAACTGCTCGATTCAAAGGGATCTCCAAGGGGGGAATGGAGAAAATATTATGTTACTACCATTATTGACAGATTATTAAGAAATATACATGTGGATTTAAGAAATTTAAAATATTTTTTAGTTAATAGAATCCGGGTGTTGACACTTTATCAATTGGTCATGTAGAATGTTTATGAATGACATTCAGTCATTTTTTCTGTGGAAGGGTGTAGATAAGCAACTTTTATATGTAGTTAGCTTAATAACGGAACAAATATAAGGATAAATGAGGATGATATTGGTTTTTTAAATAGTAGTTAGAGTGAGATTATATTTTTTAAATCAAAAATGACTGACGGTCAGTCAGTAAATAATAGAAGGTGAGAGATATGAAAAATAAAGCTTGGTTATATGTCATATTAACATGTATCTTTGAAATTTTTTGGGTGTTTGGTTTTAATACAGCTCATACTTGGTGGCATTGGGTCATTATTGTAGGAGTTATCGCTGTTGATTTTTACTTCCTATCGAAAGCGTGCGAACATCTTGCAACAGGGACTGTATATGCTGTGTTTGCCGGAGCTGGTACGGTTGGTACTTTCCTAATGGATGTATTCCTTTTCGGCGGCAGTTTCAGTTTAGGAAAGCTATTCTTTATCGTAATGGTCGTAGCGGGCGTTATCGGTTTAAAATTAGCTGATAATAAAGAAGAAACCGCGGAAGAAATTGTGAAAGGAGCTGCTTAAAATGGGTTGGTTTTTCGTATTTTGTGCTGCAATTAGTGAAATAGTCGGTGTGATAGGCCTTAAAATGTATAGTAAAGATAAGACGTTAGCAAATGGAGCGATTTATATAGGTGGATTTGCAACTTCCTTTGCATTCTTATACACATCTTTCTTGTTCTTACAAGTAAGTGTAGCTTATGCGGTTTGGATTGGCATTGGAACAGCAGGAGCTGTTTTATTAAATATGTTTCTGTTTGGTGAATCGAAAAGTAAGGCACGTTTGATTAGTGTAGCTCTTATCGTATGTGGAGTTACGGGGTTAAAAGCTCTTTCATAAGAAAAGGATATTAAAGTTAAATCTCCTAACGATTTGTTGGGAGATTTTTATTATGAAAAGTGCACGATGATTGACAGTACAGCTAGTTATTTTATAAAATGAGTGACAGTCATTCAATACGCGTGTGAAAGGGTTTAGATGATGAATAAAAAAGAAAAAATTGTCTATGCAGCTATTGAAGTGTTTCAGGAAAAGGGCGTTGAAAAAACGAAGATTTCTGATATCGTGAAATTGGCTGGCATTGCACAAGGAACTTTCTATTTATATTTTCCTTCTAAGTTATCTGTTATGCCTGCAATAGCAGAAGTGATGGTTGGGAAGATGATACTTGCAGTGAAAGAAAAAGTACAGAACGATTCACCTTTTTCAAGTAAAGTTGAGCAAGTAATAGATGCAGTATTTACCTTTATAGCTGAATATCGTGAAATACAAGCATTAATGTATGCGGGCCTTGCATCAACTGAACATATAAAAGAATGGGAAGCTGTATATGAGCCTCTTTATATATGGCTAAGTGACTTTTTAAGTGAGGCAAAAGAATCAGGTGAAATTCGTGATTCGGTTCACGCAGAGCGAACAGCGAAGTTATTTATCGCTCTTGTTGAATCAGCAGCGGAACAAGTTTATTTATATGATCATAAAGATGATGAGCAAGTCGAGCTACAAAAGGCAGAAGTACTAGATTTTTTAACACATGCACTACATATAAAGTGAAACTTTAAACAGTGGGAGGGTTCATCCCCACTGTTTATTAGTTGAACCAATCGGGCATTTAAGGGCAGTTATCTCCCACCTAACTTCCTCGCATTCGCTGAATTTTGAGGTGGGAGTCTTACTGCCCGTTAATGCGGGATAAAGAAGTAGTAAGATGAACCTGTCTGAAAAGGTAGGTTCATTTCTGCGGGAAACTGAATGATAGTCATTCACCCTGTGTTTATGTATGTGTGGAAGGATAGAGTGAAATTCTAATGAGTGGGGACATCTTTACTCAGTATGAGCCCACAAATAGCAGAATAAAGAAAAAACTTCTTGGGCATTATTTTTGAGAGGAACTACGGGAAGAGGTGTTAAAAATTGAAGAAACCGATAAAAGAACAAAAGATGGTATTGATCATTCTTTTGAGTAATATATTTATCGCTTTTTTAGGGATTGGATTAATCATTCCGGTTATGCCGTCCTTTATGAATGATATGAATTTAACAGGAAAGACGATGGGTTATCTCGTTGCAGTGTTTGCGATGGCGCAGCTTATTACTTCACCTATTACGGGTCGTTGGGTCGACATTTACGGTAGGAAGAAAATGATAATCATTGGATTATTTATTTTTGGTGTTTCAGAGCTTCTTTTTGGATTAGGTACAGATGTGTGGATGCTTTATGCAGCGAGGGTGTTAGGCGGAATTAGTGCCGCGTTTATTATGCCGGGTGTTACGGCATATGTTGCTGATATTACTTCTATTCAAGAACGTCCAAAGGCGATGGGCTATCTTTCAGCAGCTATCAGCACCGGATTTATTATAGGGCCTGGAATCGGCGGGTTTATTGCAGAATACGGTATACGTGTGCCGTTCTTTGTGGCAGCAGTGATTGCCTTTGTTGCATGCGTGATTTCTATATTTATTTTGAAAGAGCCGTTAACGAAAGAAGAACTTGCAGAGATTGCAGCTAATACGAAAGAATCCAGCTTTATCGGAGATTTAAAGAAATCATTAAATCCAATGTATGCAATCGCATTTATTATTGTATTTGTACTCGCATTTGGATTATCAGCATATGAAACTGTGTTTAGCCTGTTCTCTGATCATAAGTTTGGTTTCACACCGAAAGATATTGCTGCAATTATTACGATTAGCTCCATCTTTGGGGTAGTTGTGCAAGTATTTATGTTTGGCAAATTGGTTGACATGTTCGGTGAGAAAGTATTAATTCAAATATGTTTAATTGTAGGTGCAGTATTAGCATTCGTCTCAACTGTAGTCTTTAATTATTGGATTGTACTTCTCGTTACTTGCTTTATTTTCCTAGCATTTGATTTGCTTCGTCCAGCTTTAACGACGTTTTTATCAAAAGCAGCTGGAAAAGAGCAAGGATTCGTTGCTGGTATGAACTCAACGTATACGAGTTTAGGAAATATCGCAGGACCAGCGATGGGCGGAATATTATTTGATATAAACATTAATTATCCATATGCATTTTCAGGTGTTGTTTTAATCGTTGGTCTCGGCATTACATTTATGTGGAGAGAGAAACAGCTAGCTCAAAGTTTTGCGAAGTAATAAAACCCCTTACGATGGTAAGGGGTTTTTGTTTTATAAACTTAATCCAAACCGCTTTAATTCAATGAAAATTCCCTCTAATTGCTTTCCTTTATCCGTTAATGTGTACTCTACACGAGGCGGAACTTCTGGATATACTTTTCTCGTTATAATCCCTTGTGCTTCCAATTCTTTTAGGCGAAGCGATAAAGTTTTCGGACTAATCCCGTCCATTGATTTTTGTAAATCACTAAAGCGTAAAGTTCCTTCGATAAGAAGGTCACGAATGATTAAAAACGTCCATTTTGTACTAATTACGTCAAGCGTTTTAGCGATAGGACAAGGTATACCAGGTAAACCTTTCGTTAATACAACTGGATCTATATTGCTCATGGAAATAGCCTCCATAAAAATTTTTTGGATGAATTTGCCTTATCGTATCACAAAACTATCTTTTTGGTAACTATATGAAAAAAATATCACTACTTCCATAAAGGAAGTTAATGCATATACAATAGCAATACGAAATACAAAGGGTTTGTATGAGAAGGAGGTGATTTCCATGGGTATGAAAAGGTTATTTGCGTTACTTAGTTTTTTTGTCATTTGTATTGTGCTTGTAGCGTGTAGTGGGGAGGAAAAAATTGAAATCCAATTATTGAAGGAAATGCCGAAGCCAAAAACAATGACAATCGATCCTTCACTAGGCAAAAAAGAAGCGACAGAAATGGTTCATGCAGCGCAGCGCTTTTATGCATTTTGGGATACAGGTAGAGAGGAACTTATTCCGCAGACGGTTACTGAAAATTTTTTCGATAACACACTGCCGAAAGGTCGACCACAAGGCACTGAAGGATTAAAGCTTGCAGCGCAAAACTTTCGTAAAGTAGTTCCAGACATACATTGTGAAATTGAAGATTTATTAGTGGTTAGTGATAAAGTAACAGCTCGTCTTTCTTTTACAGGAACTCATAATGGTAAAAACATTCGTTTTTTTGCAATTGATATTTTACATGTGAAAGACGGAAAGATAACGGAAGATTGGCATTTAGAAGATAATCTTACGCTGAAGCAGCAACTCGGCTTAATAGCTGAAGAATAGATCATATAGGGGAGAGAAAAGTGATGAAAAATATATTGATTATAAATGGACATGAAAAATACGGTACGAAAGAAGGACGATTAAATAAAACGCTAGCTGATTGCATGATAAGTTTACTAAGTGAGAATCATCATGTGAAAACAACAACGATTCAAGATGGCCACAATATTAAAGAAGAACAAGAGAAGTTTTTATGGGCCGATGTTGTAATTTATCAAACACCAATTTATTGGTTTAGTGTTCCTGGATTATTTAAAACTTATATGGATGAAGTATATGAATATGGCTTGTTCTTTAAAGGTGTAGATGAATATGGAACAGGTGGTTTATTAAAAGAGAAGCAGTATATGTTTTCTACAACTTGGAATGCACCTGAAAAAGCATTCGGAGATAAGACGAAGTTCTTTGAAGGAGAAAGTTTAGAATCAGCACTTAGTCATTTACATCGTGTGCAGAAGTTTCTTGGTATGAGTCCGTTAAAGAGTTTTGCTTGTTATGATGTGGTGAAAAATCCTACTGTTGAGAAGTATTTAGAGAACTTGAAGAACCATTTAGAAGAAGTCATTCAATAATTACAGTCATAATATGTAGGCTTATTCATTTATACAATTGAATTTACAATACTCGGAGTGAGCTATAGTTTATGGATCTTATTAATCGCAGGGCTTTTCTAAACTGTAGGAGAGATGATGTATGTGCCAGTATGTCAATCTATTCTGGCACATATGGTACCAAATGAAGTAAGAGGTTCATTTATTGCATCTTGGGGCATGAGCACTCTATATTTCATCGTTGGTATGAGCAGTATTTTATTATTTATGAAGGCGATAGGGAAAGAGAAGTATCAGAATGAAGGAAATGTTTCTCAGATTGGATGAAACTATATAAAAGCGAACCAGTTATACTGGGACCCGCTTTTTATATAATTTTTAAAACGGATCAACTTCAGCTAAATCAGGATTGGCGTTAGGGTTTGTTAATAAGGTTTTCAGCTCACCTACTTCTGAGAGAGCGACGAGGATATAACCACTAATAAGGACGATGAGTCCGATGACTCGTAATGTTTGCAATTTAATGTCACGGCTATTTTCTTCTGAGTTGTTTTGGGGCGTTGCAGGTGGATTGTTGTTCATAATAGAGCTCCTATCTTTTTTATTTATATGTGCGAAATCATTATTTAACTTATGGATAGGAATTGTATAGTCATTTTCACTATATGAGAACTGCCTATGAAAAGTGATTAGAAATTTTGGGACGAAAAAAGAGGCTGTCTCAAAAAATCATTAAAGATGAAGAAATGTTTCATATGGTGTTAATTTTGGTTTTTACAAATAAAAAGGTTAACCAAAGTAGTTATTTAACTACTTTGGTTAACCTATAATAACTATCCTAATATACGCAATGATTCTTCAATAAACACTGGGATGTCCTCTGGTTGTCTACTTGTTACTAGCTGATTTTGGCATACAACCACTTCTTTATCATGAAAATTTCCACCGGCATTTTTCAAATCGACCGCAATGGATTTATATCCAGTCACATCGCGTCCTTCAAGTGTTTGTGCAGTGATGAGTAATTGGGGGCCGTGACAAATAGCAAAAACAGGTTTTTTCGCATCCATAAATGCTTTGCTAAAGCGAACAAAACGTTTATCTGCACGAAGTATATCTGGGGAAAATCCGCCTGTTATAAAGAGGGCATCAAAGTTCTCTGGAGAAACATCATCAATACTTTTATCAATTACGACTTCACTTTTTCCTTGTTTACCGTGTACCGTTTTACCTTTTTCCATTTCAATAGTTGTTAATTCGTATCCCTTTTGATTAAAAGCTTCTACTGGCTCTGTGTATTCTGTGTCCTCGAAATAATCCGTTATTAAAATAGCAATTTTTTTACTCATTGCAATCAGCTCCTTATATTATATAATCGGTTCCAGAATCGTCCTTGAGCAACGCCTTTTATAAAGTGAAACCTTAATTCATATTTTTTCATTCCCTCCAGTTCCTTTGCCCTGTTAATTTAATAAATACCCTTTTTATTAGGACGTAAACATGTATTATCGTTTTTGTATGTAAAAATCATAAAATATCGGTTGTTTCAGTGATTCTTGTTTGAGGAAGAAAAATAAAAAAGCCAAGGAGATAATTTATTTTCTCCTTGGCTTTTAAGATAATTCTTTTCGTTAAAACGAAGAAACGCGTTGCTTCGTTTTTGGTACAATAATAAATTTGATCCAGATTAACCCGATAATCATAATGATAAGACTATGTGAAAATTGCCCTGTAGCAATGAGTATAACACTTGAAAATACAATGAGTTGAATGCTTAGCAATATAAAGATTAAGCGGAGAAATTGATTCATTCGTTTTTCAGTATCAATTGGATATAATGCTACAATAATATTTCCCGAAAAATATTTCCACAGAGAACGAAGTTGCATAGAAATCATATATAGGACGATATAAGCGATAGCACCTTTTACATATATATTCGGAATGAAATATAGAGCGAAAGCACCGATCAACCCTAAGCGAATATATATACCGAAATAATCATTACCGCGTAAAAATGCTAGTGTATGTAAATAGAAGAAAGTTGCTCGTTTTTTATGTAATAAAGGTTCAATCCAATTTGTAAGCCACTTTCTTTTATTTACTTGCTTATTCAGTTGCGGAACATCGGTGAAAATGCTAGCAAATTGATAGAAACGAACGTCCATTTTTTCTTCTTGTTCGATTATGTAATCCCACGGTATTCGTTTTGTAGGTTGTTTCTTCGTGTATAGAAGCAGGAAAGCAAGAAGTAAGAGTAGTCCGCCTAACACGATCACATTTGCAGTATAAAACAGCATGTAAATGATCAGGGCGTTACAAGCAATACGAATGATAAACCATATGCTTTTTTCATAACTATCACGCCACATCCAATGTATGTATATGTTCCAGCCCTTTAGAATCATTAAAATTATAAAGATTGTACATAAGAAAGGTACGGTTAGTTGTAATGATTGCATGGCAAGCGGTACGATAACAAGGAACGTAAATATAAGCGGGAAAAGCTGAATGATGTAATTATATAGAAGAGATTTTTTAAAATAAGATGTTAATTTCTCTTCTAATGCAAGTAAATAGACAGCGTCCGGTTTTTGAATAAATGTGCGAACTTGGCATCTCGTTATAATGAGTGTAAGTACGATCGTGATGAGTAATAAAGATATTCCTTTAGAAGGATCCGTTTTAAGAAACTTAGCGTAATAATATGCACCTACACATGAGACGAAGATGAAGCTATATAGTAAACCGTTAATCATACGTGCAAAGTATGTGATGGCATTTTGAATATGTTGTTGAAAGCGAGAGCTCCATAGTGATTCGATTGACATGTTTTTCACCTCTTTTTTCTATTATATATGTTTTATAAAGTAAAAAACGAGCAAATTGCGTTACGCAACTTGCTCGTTTTTCTTTTCTTTATTTTTTTTCTGATCACGATCCATTAATGGATAGAAGGCAAAGCCAATCCCGAATAAACCAATTCCGAGAAGAAATGTTTTTATATCGGATGCGCCGGTTTTAATAACCCATAGTGCATAGCAAAGTGCGATAACTGCAACTACACCATCCATAATTCTTGAACCCATTTCATTTTTATATGTTTCACCAGTTGCGACTAGTTTTAACTGGAATATTGGTGAAACGAGATATGGAATGAGGTAGGCCAGTGTTGATACGGTAATAACGAATGTATAAGCTTCCGCAATTGTTCCTGATAATGTTGAGAATAAGAACACTTGCGACATAATGTTTGTTAATCGTAGTGAATGAATTGGACTTCCTTTTTTATTCGTTTTTGCGAAGAAGGAAGGGAAGAAACCTTCTTTTGCTGCTTGATAAGGTACTTCTGAGCTTAATAAAATCCAGCCTAATATTGAACCGAATAGGGAAGTAAGAGCAAGTAATGCCATAAGTTTCCCGCCGCCATGACCCATTGCAGCGTTTAATGCATCTGCTAATGGACGTTCAGAAGCTTGTAATTTATCAACGTGAAGTACACCCATTGTTAAAATTGTAATTCCTAAGTAAATTGCAACTGTGATAAGTAATCCTGCAACAGTTGCGCGTTTTACCGTTTTTGGAGAGGTAGCTCGGTTTGATAAAAGAACGGCTGATTCAATCCCGATAAATGCCCAAAGTGTTGTAAGAGCAGCTAAGTTTACTTGTGAAAGTAGACCGTGTGATACGCCTTCTTTATCGATCATTGGTGTGTACCATTGTCCAAATTTTGAAGCTTCGAACGCAAATAACGTAACGACGATGAATAGAAGGAATCCAGTCACTTTCGTTGTTGTTGCTAAGAAGTTTAGCTTCCCAGCTCCGCTTACACCGTTTGTTAAAATTAAATGTGTTCCCCAAAGTAAGATGGAACAAATAGTAAATGTAATTAGTTTTCCAACTTCTATATTGAAAGAGCCAATTGAAAATAGTAGTCGTGTATCTTTCATAATTGGGAAGAAGAGCGATAAATATCCCGCGAAAGATGTAATAATGGCAACGTTACTTGCCCAGTTTGCAACCCAATATCCCCATACCATGCTGAAACCAGCCATTTTCTTTCTTTTTGGTGTTGAGAATAAAGCATATGCATGACTTTGTGGTCCTGTCGTTAAATCAGGACGACGAATTGCTAAATTACCGAAAACAAGAGCTAGCATTAAAACACCAAACCCTGTTGTTAACCAAGCTAAAGTGACACCGAGTGGGCTTGCTGTTTGTGCTAACGTACTTGGCACCATGAAAATACCAGCGCCAACCATGTTACCGACAACGAAAGCTGTTAGTACCCAAAAGCCCCATTTTTTTTGTTGCATAGAAAATACCTCCAAAGTTAGTATAACCAAGTCAAGCGAGGAGATATGTATGTCTTCCTGATAAGGAAGAGAAGGTCCAAACAAAACAAAAAAAGCACGTAATTTGCCGCTACATGCTTTCTATCTTATAAGAAACCCACGACATACCTCTCGATAGCTCTCCACAAACGAAACGTTTGTGACAGTTCTGCACTTATTAAATGCAGACCCAGCAAGCGTGCATGGTGGACACGACTTACTTCGGCAATCATTCCTTTCTCATTTCTTCATCAATGCCACTACATCTCCTGAAATGATACTCTTAATGACTGCAACCTCTACCTCACCGAGATACGAATGAGGATTTATGTATTAAATTAACATGTTTAAGAGTAACAAATGTATTTTTATACGTCAATGGATATAGTAATAATCAGATTATAGAGAAGAATTTGTTATTAGGTCCCGGAGGATTTTAACTAAAAAGCAGCTGACCTAAATATTAGATCAGCTGCTACATATAAGATTAAACTAAGTTTAATACAGTTACTTTTTGACGAGTCATAGACTCAAGGCTCTTACGAATACCTTGTGCGCCCATACCTGAACCTTTTACACCGATGAATGGGAAGTGGTCAGGGCCGCGCTCTGTGCGTCCGTTAATTTGAACAGAACCAGTGTCGATTTTGTTAGCAATTGCAAATGCTTTGTTAATGTCTTTTGTGAAGACACTTGCTTGCAGACCGAACTCTGATTTGTTAGCAATTTCAATCGCTTGTTCGTCAGAAGAAACACGGATGATTGGAAGGATTGGGCCAAATGGCTCTTCCCAAGCAACTTTCATTTCTTCTGTTACGTTGTCGATTAATGTTGGATAAATTAGGTTGCGCTCACGTTTGTTACCGATAACGATTGTTGCACCTTTTTCAGCAGCATCGTCAATTAAACCTTGAACGAAGTCAGCAGATTTGTCGTCGATTAATGGAACGATTGTGCTGTTTTGTTCTGGAGATCCAACTGATAGTTCAGCTACTTGCTCTTTTAATAAACCAGCTAGTTCGTCTGCTACATTTTCATGTACAAGTACACGCTTAATAGCTGTACAACGTTGACCTGAGTAAGAGAATGCACCGCTTACGATATGCTTTGCAGCTTCTTGTAAGTCTGCATCTTCACAAACGATACCAGGATCTTTACCACCAAGTTCTAATACAAGTGGAATCATCGCAGCTTTTTTCGCTAAATGTTTACCTGTATTTGTACCACCTGTGAACGATACCATATTTACGCCAGGATGTTCTACTAAGTAGTCACCAATTACAGAACCGCGTCCTGTAGCTACGTTTACAAGACCTTTTGGAAGGCCAGCTTTATGAAGTGCTTCAACCATTTTAACACCGCTAATTGCACCTTGAGTTGCTGGTTTGAAGATAACAGCGTTACCCATAATAAGTGCTGGTGCAAGTTTTGCAGCAGATAAGTTTACTGGGTAGTTAAATGGTGCAATTGCTAATACAACACCAAGTGGTGCGCGCTGAATAATCGCAAGTTTAGATTTAGATCCACCAGGGAAGCTATCACCCATCATGCTTTCACCGTGCATGTGAAGTGCTTCGTCAACTGTGTAACGAATTAAGTCAGCTGTACGAACGACTTCTTTTTGCGCATCTTTATAGCCTTTACCGACTTCTTTCATAATGATATCGGCAATTTCATCTTGCATATTTACGAGCTCATCAGCCCATTTATATAAATATTTTGCGCGATCTTGTAGAGAAGCTTCAGCCCATGATTTTTGAGCTTCTTTTGCAGATGCAATTGCTTCATCTACTTCTCCTTGAGTAATTGCTTGTACTTGCCCAATTACTTCGTGTAAGTATGGAGATGGAATTTCGATTGTTTGACCAGAAGAGCTTTCTCTCCATTCTCCGTTTAAATAAAATTTGTACGTATTGCTAGTTGTCATGATTAGTCCTCCTAAAATAGCAACTTGTAAGAGTGAGTATAAGGTGATTGTAGGTGGTTTGATAATATTTTTCAAATGAAATGTTTGTGAAAACGATTTCTTACTATTTTTTTATTTTGTATGCCCTTTCTTACAGAAGATTCTCTTATTTCAAACTGAATTATAAGCAGAATGCATCACTTTTATTTTTTGTGATAAAAGATTATTTTATTCTAAAGCGAAAAAAATAATTGACAGAATACTCAATAAAGTTGTAAGATTATAAATGGAAAATAAATGAAGGGGGTGTGCGTAATGATTGTAATCGTAAATGTAATGGGCTTAGCTCTGTTAAATGGCGGAAAACATTCATATCATTACGCAACCCGTGCGGATATATAGGACCTTTTTGTCTTATGAGAAGCGTACGTTGCGTATATCGTAACGTACGCTTTTATGCATTCTATTGCATATCGTCAAGCGGCGGTATGCTTTTTTTTGTTTATTTTCCTTGTTACTATAAAAAATCAGAATTTGGAAGGTGGAAAAATGTGATGAAATTGTATGGCTTACGAAATGTAAATGTGATGGGTTTGGATAGCGGATAAAGAAATGTGAATCAAACGGGAACGAGAAAGGAGAGGTTATATTGTTTTCAGTATTACTAAAGTTAAGCTGGTTTTTTAGAGAGCATTGGAAAAGGTATAGTATTGCAATTGGGGTACTTTTAATTGTAAACGTGATAGAGGTAATTCCACCGAAAGTGTTAGGAATTACAATTGATAATATTAAAACGGGAGCCTTAACGAATGAGGCGATTATGCAATATATTCTTATTTTACTTGGGGTAACGATTGTTGGGTATGTACTTACTTTCATTTGGCAGCACCAACTATTTGGCGGTGCGTTCGTACTTGAGAAAACGATGCGTTCAAAATTTATGGGGCATTTACTTAAGATGACACCGACGTTTTATCAAAAAAATCGTACTGGCGATTTAATGGCGAGAGCGACAAATGATTTAAAAGCAATCTCCATGACAGCTGGTTTTGGTATATTAACGCTCGTTGATTCTAGTCTATATATGCTTACAATCGTTTGTATGATGGGCTTTTCAATTAGTTGGCAGTTAACATTTGCTGCGCTTATACCGCTTCCGATTATGGCGTATGCGATGAATAGATACGGAAAGAAGTTGCATGAAAGATTTACAGTCGCGCAAGATGCGTTCGGGGATATGAACGATAAAGTACTTGAATCAATTGCGGGTGTACGCGTTATTCGTGCGTATGTACAGGAGAACGCTGATCAAGAAAGGTTTCATCATTTAGGAGATGACGTATACGAGAAAAATATGAGAGTAGCAAGAATCGATGCATTATTCCAGCCAACTGTAAAAATGCTCGTCGGTCTTAGCTATTTAATTGGTTTAGTGTACGGTGCATATCTCGTATTCCAATCAAAGGTGACACTTGGTGAGCTCGTTTCTTTTAACGTCTATTTAGGGATGATGATTTGGCCGATGTTTGCAATTGGTGAATTGATTAATGTTATGCAAAGAGGAAATGCGTCGCTCGACCGTGTAAATGAAACGTTAGCTTATGAACCGGATGTAAAGAATCCGAAAGATCCAAAGGTTGTACAAGAGCCAGATTACATTGAATTTGATAATGTTACTTTTTCATATCCTTCATCAATTGAAACAAATTTAAAAAATGTTTCGTTCTCATTAAAACAAGGAGAGACACTTGGAGTTGTTGGGAAAACAGGAAGCGGGAAAACGACGCTCGTTCGTCAGTTTCTTCGTCAATATCCACTTGGGGAAGGGGATATTGCGGTTTCTGATGTGAAGCTAGATAAAATTACGAATGATAACGTACTTGGCTGGATTGGGTATGTACCTCAGGAACACATTTTGTTCTCAAAAACAGCGAAGGAAAATATTTTATTCGGAAACAGAGAAGCGACTGAAGAAGAACTTGAAAAAGCGATTGAAATAGCTGCGTTTAAAAAGGATTTAGAGTTTTTACCGGAAGGTTTAGAAACGCTTGTTGGAGAGAAAGGAGTTTCTTTATCAGGTGGGCAAAAGCAAAGGATTTCGATTGCGAGGGCTGTTATTCAAAATCCGGAAATTTTAATTTTGGACGATTCTTTATCAGCTGTTGATGCTCGTACTGAAGCGGCAATTATTGAAAACATACGAACAGAAAGAAGCGGGAAGACGACGATTATAACAACGCATCGTTTGTCAGCAGTGCAGCATGCTGATTGGATTCTCGTTATGGATAACGGTGAGGTTATTGAAGAAGGTTCGCATGAAGCGCTCGTTCGAAATGGGGGCTGGTATGCAGAGCAGTTCGAAAGACAACAAGGTGAAAGTGAAAGTACGGATAGTGGGGTGAAAATATGAGTGTTTCAAAACGATTGTTTCAATACGCGATGAAAGTAAAAGGGCCGATTTTTGCAGCGATGGCGATGCTATTTGTTTTCGTTATTGCAGAACTCGCGGGTCCTTTCGTCGCAAAAACGATGATCGATGAGCATATCGTTGGAATAGAGAGACCCTGGTATGAAACAGAAAAGAGTGAGGATGCTGTTTCATATAATGGCGCCTTTTATAAGCGAAGTGATCGCTTTGAACAAGGTGAGCAAAAAGGGAAAGAAGTCCGAGTGATTCAAGTTGGTTTTCAGTACTATTTTGTACCGAATAAAATAACGCTTGAAGGAACTCGTTCTGTTAAGGGTGATGTGCTTACAGTACAAAGTGGTAAGGCAGTGCAAGTGTATAAATCGAAAGCCTTAACGAAAGAAGAAGTATTTGCGTTTTATAAACCAGAAATAAATAGGTTATTACTACTTGGCGGTGGATATTTCGCTTTATTAGTAGTCGTATCATTATTTGCATACGGAAAGCAGTTCTTCTTACAGAAGGCGGCAAACAAAATTATTCAAATTATGAGGGAAGACGTCTTTTCCCATATTCAAACGTTGCCAATTCGTTATTTTGACCATTTACCAGCAGGGAAAATTGTATCGCGTGTAACGAATGATACAGAAGCGATTCGTGATTTATATGTAACAGTGCTTGCGACATTCGTCTCTAGTATCATTTATATTATCGGGATTTTTGCTGCGCTATTTTTACTTGATGTAAAACTGGCGGCACTATGCTTACTCATCATCCCAATTTTAATTGTTTGGGCGATTATGTATAGAAAGTATGCGTCTGTATACAATCATAAAATGCGTTCGCGTTTATCGGATATTAACGGAACAGTGAATGAATCAATTCAAGGGATGCCAATTATTCAAGCATTTCGTCAAGAACATGAAACGAAGAAGGAATTTGAAGAGTTAAATGGTGATTATTTTAAATATCAAAATAAAATTTTAAATTTAAATGCAGCAACTTCGCATAATTTAGTGTCTGTATTAAGAAACATCGCTTTTACAGGTGTAATTTGGTATTTCGGTGGTGCTTCATTAAGTGCTTCTGGCCTCCTTTCTCTAGGGATACTGTATGCTTTCGTCGATTATTTAACGAGATTGTTCTCGCCAATTACGAACATGGTGAACCAACTTGCTAACTTAGAGCAATCGCGTGTTGCATCAGAGCGCGTCTTTGAATTGCTAGAGGAAAAGGGAGAGGCAGTAGAAGAAGAACGTATGCCTCGCTTAACCGGAAATGTGAAATTCGATAATGTTTCGTTTTCTTACAATGGAAAAGATGAAGTATTAAAAAATATTTCTTTTGAAGCGAAACAAGGGGAGACAGTGGCACTTGTCGGTCATACTGGATCAGGAAAAAGTTCCATTATGAATGTACTCTTTCAGTTTTATGAATTTCAAAAAGGGAAGCTTACGATTGATGGTCACGATGTAACAGAGATGCCGAAACAAGCAACACGTGAACATATGGGAATTGTATTGCAAGATCCGTTTTTATTTAGCGGGACAGTGGCATCCAATGTAAGCTTAGAAAATGAAAAAATTTCAAAAGATCGCATCGTAAAGGCGTTACGTGATGTTGGTGCGGAAAGGTTTGCGAACAATATAGATGAAAAAATTACGGAGAAAGGAAGTACACTTTCAACCGGAGAACGTCAGCTTATATCGTTTGCTAGGGCACTTGCTTTTGATCCTGCTATTTTAATTTTAGATGAAGCGACTTCCAGTATTGATACAGAAACAGAAGCGATGATTCAACAAGCGCTAGAAGTTGTGAAAAAAGGACGAACGACGTTTATTATCGCTCATCGTCTTTCAACAATTAAGAGCGCTGATCAAATTATTGTGCTTGATAGAGGAACGATTTTGGAAAAAGGTTCCCATGATGAATTAATGAAAAAGCGCGGGCGTTATTACGATATGTATAAAACGCAAATGGAAGGAAACCAGAGTGCTTAATTTTTAGAAGAACTTGCGATTTTCGCAAGTTCTTTTTTGATAGGATTGTCCGCTTAGAAGTTAATATATTTCACCGGCTGAAAAACTTATAAATAAGTAGGTATTGTTTTACCTTTTTCTTTATAAATGCTATATTAAAAAATGTTACTTATTTTTTGTATGTAGCGCTATTTTTCCATTTTGTTTGATTATGAAGAAAAAGGTTAAACTAAATAAGAACATTTTCATTGAAAAATTGTTCGAAATTGCATACAATCAATATAGTTTTTAAATTCCTATCAGAATACTTGGAGGACTACTATCATGAAAAAATTATTTTCAGTGCTTGCAGTAACTACATTAGCGATTGGGATTGTAGCGGGCTGCGGTAAAGAAGAGAAAAAAGATACAGCTAATCAAGATGCATTACAGAAGATAAAACAAAGCGGTGAGCTTGTAATTGGTACAGAAGGTACATATCCACCATTTACGTTCCACGATACAAACGATAAATTAACTGGGTTTGACGTTGAATTAGCAGAAGAAGTTGCAAAACGTTTAGGTGTAAAGCCTGTATTTAAAGAAACACAATGGGATAGCTTACTTGCAGGAATAGATGCAAAACGTTTCGACATGGTTGCGAACGAAGTTGGTATTCGTGAGGATCGCCAAAAGAAATATGACTTCTCTAGTCCATATATTTCTTCTTCAGCAGCATTAGTTATTGCGAAAGATAAAGATAAACCTGCTACATTTGCTGACGTAAAAGGATTAAAAGCAGCACAATCTTTAACAAGTAACTACGCAGATATTGCTAAGAAAAATGGTGCGGAAATCACAGGTGTAGAAGGATTTAGCCAAGCAGCAGAATTATTAAGTTCTGGCCGCGTTGATTTCACAATCAATGATAAATTATCAGTGTTAAACTATTTAGAAACGAAAAAAGATGCAAAAATTAAAATTGTAGATACAGAAAAAGAAGCGTCACAAAGTGGATTCTTATTCCGTAAAGGTAGCGACAAACTTGTACAAGAAGTAAATAAAGCGTTAGAGGATATGAAAAAAGATGGTACGTACGATAAAATAACGAAAAAATGGTTCGGTGAAAATGTATCTAAGTAGCGCATTGATGTCAGATCGATTGTCTACTTGGATAGATATTATGCAGACTTCCTTCGCGCCTATGCTGAAGGAAGCTGTCTTTACGACAATTCCGTTAACGCTTATTACATTTATTATCGGTATTATACTTGCGACGTTAACAGCGCTCGCACGTATTTCAGGTAGTCGTATTTTACAATGGATTGCTCGTATCTATGTATCTATCATTCGCGGAACGCCACTTCTTGTACAGTTATTTATTATTTTCTATGGTCTTCCAACTCTTAATATTGAGGTTGAGCCATATACAGCAGCAGTTATTGGATTTTCATTAAATGTAGGTGCATATGCATCTGAAATTATTCGTGCTTCTATCCTTTCAATCCCGAAAGGACAGTGGGAAGCAGCTTACACAATTGGGATGACATACCCGCAAGCATTAAAACGTGTTATTTTACCACAAGCAACACGCGTATCAATTCCGCCGCTTTCTAATACATTTATTAGTTTAGTGAAGGATACGTCATTAGCGTCGTTAATTTTAGTAACAGAAATGTTCCGAAAAGCGCAGGAAATTGCGGCAATGAACTATGAGTTTTTAATTGTTTATTTTGAAGCAGGTCTAATTTATTGGGTAATTTGCTTCTTATTATCTATCGTGCAACAAATATTAGAAAAACGTTCAGAACGTTATACTCTAAAATAACCCTTTCATAAAAGGAGTTTTTGTTTTTATGATTTCAATTCAACATTTACAAAAAAGTTTCGGAGATAATACCGTATTAAAACATATAGACCTATCAGTTGAGAAGGGCGAAGTGGTTGTTATTATCGGGCCATCTGGATCTGGTAAAACGACATTCTTACGTTGTCTCAACGTGTTAGAAACGCCGAACGCTGGTAACATTCGCATCGGCAATAAAGAGCTCGATTTCTCTCAAAAAGTATCGAAGAAAGATATTGTAAATCTTCGTACGCAAACAGGTATGGTATTCCAACACCATAATCTATTTCCTCATTTAACAGCAATTCACAATGTAATGGAAGGGCTCGTTACAGTGAAAAAGATGGGGAAAGAAGAAGCGAAGAAAAAAGCAAACTATTTCCTTGAAAAAGTTGGTCTTGCGGATAAAGTAGACTTATATCCGTTCCAATTATCAGGTGGACAACAACAGCGCGTTGGAATCGCTCGTGCGCTTGCGATGGAGCCGGAAGTTTTACTATTTGATGAGCCAACGTCAGCACTTGATCCTGAGCTAGTTCAAGAAGTTTTAAAGGTTATGAAAGAACTTGCTAAAGAAGGAATGACGATGGTCATTGTAACGCATGAAATGCGCTTTGCTCATCAAATTGCGAACCGTGTTATTTTCATGGATGGCGGTGTCGTTGTCGAACAAGGTACACCGGAAGATGTATTTACAAATCCAAAAGAAGAACGAACGAAGAAGTTTTTACAAATGTTGCAATAAATTAAGGAAGGTCTCAAGGCATATGCCTTGAGACCTTTTTGCCATATATATTTATTTTTGGAATCCGCCAAGGCTTTGCTCAGCCATTGCAACTAGACGTTTTGTAATTTCTCCACCAACAGAACCGTTAGCGCGAGCCGTAGAATCTGCTCCTAATTGTACACCAAATTCTTGAGCGATTTCGTACTTCATTTGATCGATTGCTGCTGTTGCACCTGGTACTACTAATTGATTGTAAGAACTTTGGTTTGCCATAGGAATATATCCTCCTTAGAGTTATAAAAATTTTTTTGGTTGGACTAGCTGGATTTGAACCAGATTATCGCCCCGTTTGGCGCTAATCCATCGGTAATTAAGTTTGTACTCATAGTATGGATGTTACCTAGAAAGATATACAAAAAAATAATTTGTAAATTTTGTAAAAAATATTTCATCATTTCGTAAATTATGAAATAAGAGTAATCGTTGTATTTTTAAGAAAGAAGGCTAAACTAAGAGCGAAATCATATGCGTTTTTTTCCTTGTATAACCAGCTTGGCTTACTTAACTTATGATTTGTTAAAGTGAGACAAATTCCAGTTTAGTAAAATGAAAATTAAATCGGGAGCAACTACATAGTTCTGTTTTAACCCAGGATGGGGCAGAAAAAGGAACTGACCGCGTCTATGCACGGCTAGATGCTCTCTTCAATCTAAAAAAAGGGCTTTTTAATTGTTTTTAAACGATAACGTATGGAGGAATCATGATGGGAATTTGCCCGCTTTGCAACGCGCTAGAATCACAAACATATTCTTGTCAAAATTGCCAAGGTATACTCCAAGATTATGGGAAAACTGTAGATTACATAGACGATTACAGTGCATATATGGATCAAGAATTATTAAGTGCAGTAGACGGTTTAACACATAATAATTCACAGGAGTATTGCAATCATGTTTTTTATTGCGGAGTATGTAATGTGGAAACAGAAGTTGTAGTGAAGCTCGTTTAAATAAAAAACTTCCACCTTATGAAGGAGGTGGAAGTTTTTGTTTTTGTATTTGTGAGTTAATCATAGGGGAAGGGATGTTTTCGGTATGTGACGAAGGACCTGATTTTATTTGTGACATTTTTTCTTTCTTGTCGCGCAAAGAGTGTTCAGTTAAATAGATGGCATATTCATAAAATAATTGGCGCGTAAGTTCACTTTGTTCTTTTAACTTTTCATCTTGGAATACAGTTCGCCCCGGTTTAGAATTTGCTTCAAATAGCCACGGGTTTTCCGTGGTGTCTAAACCAATGTCAAAACCAATTTCTCCAATGTTCCCGGTTACTTGCCCATCGAGTGCATAACTGATTTGTAAGGCTGTTTGTTTTAGTTTATTTTCAATTTGAACTTGCTTTGTTGAATCAGGAAATAGTTCCTGAAGTAATTTCGTATCACCGCCGCTATTTACATGAGTTGTTAAGCTACCTTTGCCGGCGATTTTTGCGACGATTGCACTGACTACCCAATTACCAAAATGGTTTTTATTTGTATGAATGCGAAAATCGACGGGTTGCCCTTCGAAGCGGAGCAGTGAGATACCTTGTTGTACGATAAACTTTTTTAAATCATGTCCTTTTAACACATGGTTAAGAAGGGCTTCTAATGATTGATACTTTCTTAGTTTGTTTTGTTCATTTTCACGGTAACGACAATAGTAGCAATTATCAGTTTGAGAATAGAGTATTTGATGAATATTTCTTCCGAAGCTACCGTGTATTGGTTTCATATAAATGTACTTATGCGTACCGAGAAGTCGTTCTACTTGTTCAAAATGTTGAAATACTTCTGTATTTGGTAAGAATGGTTTAATTGAATCTTCTTTCATTAAAAGTTGATGCACTTCCCATTTATTGAAAAATCCCGGATTAAACCACGGAATCGCATAGTCGCTTTCTAAACGTTTTTTTGCTCTTACGATAGGTTTGTAATTTTCTGCTTGCCGATTTGGTAATCGGTCGTAAATGACATTTGGTAAAGGGACTTTGTTTTTTACCCATCTTCCTTCTTGAAAGAAGTACCCTTCAATTGTTTCCTCTTCCCAGTTTATATGTTGAATGCCAAAGACAAATACAAATGGCTGCAATGTGAATGGTGGTGTTAATAACTCACTGAGAGAGATGGAACGACTTCCTAAAGGAGAATTAGAATCATCGTTAAAGCCAGTTGTGAAAATCCCGATTAATGGGCCGAAAACAATGGTTTGATTGTGTAAGAAGGCATGGATTGTTGCTGAATGCGGTAGTAAAAGATCGGCTGCAATCTGTTCGCCAATAATAATTTCTCGCGTGAATGAATAATGAATTTTAATATTCTCACATGTAATATAACGTAAGCCAAAGAAAAAGGATGTAATTGGTGGTGTAATAGAAAAAACGTAAGGTAAAGTAATACTATTTGGATGCTCATCTGAAATACTTAATGTATATATGTGCTCTTTCAACAGGGATTTCCTCCTTTCATTATGGTGTAAATCGGCTAAACTTTAATGGACCATGAAAAATTTGTTCAGCCAGTTCGTCGTTGTACCTAGTATAAACATCGTAAGATGGCATCGTATTGACGTACATAAGCCAAATGGCACCTTTTTGATCCATAATGGTAGAAAGCTCTAGTTCAAATAATGAAGAATAGGACTGATCGAGTGTTTTAAACACTTCATTTACAACATCATGTAAAGCATCTTTTAATAATTGAACGCCAGTTGGAGAAAGTAAATATTTAATTTTAGAAAATGGATGTAACATAGAACGTTCTGTTGCTGAAAGTAAAAATTGTGCTGGGAATGAAGATTTTTGTATAAATTGACCGAGCACTTTCCAATTCTGTTCTTTATTTTTTTGCATAATGGTTCGAATATGAATCGGATATGATAGTTGATTTGGAGGTTGTAACATTGGATGAATCATATAACGGAATGAGTGTATGTTCGATTTGCACCATGATATAAATTTATCTGTTCGTTTGAATTGAGTAGAAGTATGATGTTGTTCATTTATTGTATCGATATGAAATGTTTTATTTTTGTAAGTGGCCCGATATAAATTTTCATTGGAGTGTATATTGATTGGTCTTATAATAATATCTCTTGTTTCTAGTAGTAATTTAAAAATTCCTTGTACTGTTCCTTTTATTATTTTTGGTACGTAAGGGGAAAGACGTTTATTAGTAAGAAAAAGATTGTGTAAATCGCTTGGGTTAATAAGTGTGTTGTTTAAAAAAGTAGTGGAAGAACGTTTGTGTAATGAATGAATAATCGCATTTGCTTGTTGGAATTCCTCATCCTCTTTGAAATGACAACGATCATATATATATGAAGGAATGGGAAAGGTTTGATCTATCCAATTTCCTGTATCTGTATCGTAAATAAGACCAGAAACAAGATCTGTCTTTGAATCAATGCTAAACGGTGTGAATTGGGCAACGACGTTATGATAAAGACGAGCTCGCTTAGCGATTTCGGTGTAATACGTTTGCTCGTGATGGAGCCCGGAAGTTAAAAGACCAAGAACCAACGAAATCACTCCTTTAGTAATAAGATGTTTGCATTATAGGCGAAGCTATATATTGCAAATACGTTTTTATACCATTATACTTTTGTCCGTATGATGATATGCTATAGTTTTGGAGAAGTGAAAGGTTGATTGTGATGAATATATGGTTAAATATGTTAATAACGACAGGGCTCGGGGCAATTATTGGAGGATACACAAATCATTTAGCGATAAAAATGTTATTTCGTCCTCATCGTCCGATTTATATTGGGAAGTTTCAAGTTCCATTTACGCCAGGGTTAATTCCGAAACGCCGCGATGAGCTTGCTGTTCAATTAGGTAAAATGGTTGTAGACCATTTGTTAACACCAGAAGGAATCGGAAAAAAACTAACAAATAAAGAGTTTCAAACCAGTTTAATTCGCTGGACACAAGTGGAAGTTGATAAAGTAATTACAAATGAACAGTCGTTACGGGATATGTTAGAAAAATGGAATTTAGAACATGTAGAAGAAGAGGCGATCGGGAAAATCGAACATGTTATTACAGAAAAAATTCATGCATTTTTAGCAGAGTACTATACATATACATGGGAACAGGCGTTACCTCATTCTGTTCATGAAAAAGTAGAGAATGCGATTCCGAATGTAGCATCTTTTATTTTAAAAAGAGGAATTAGCTTTTTGGAAAGTGAAGAAGGAAAGGAACGCCTTTCAAAAATGATTGATGACTTTTTTGCTTCTCGCGGGACGCTGCTTAACTTAGTTGGTATGTTTTTAGGGAATGTAAGTTTAGTTGATCGCGTGCAGCCGGAAGTCATTAAGTTTTTAGGACAAGATGGAACAGAGCGTCTGTTAACTGATGTACTGCAAAAAGAGTGGGAAAAGTTAAAAGGAAGAGACGTAAAAGAATTAGAAACGTTCGTAGAGAAAGAAATGATTGTGAACTCCATATTGACAGCGGTTAAAGTAGAGGAAACAGTGAGTAGATTTTTAAATCAGTCTGTTCAGCAAGTATGTGAGCCAGTTCGAGAAACAATCGTTGAAAAAGTGGTCCCTAGCGCAGTAGAGAAAGGCTTGAAGTGGGGGACAGAAAATGTGGGAAGTATATTGGGAAATCTACAGCTTGCGGAAATTGTCCAGCAAGAAGTATCTACATTTTCAACAGAGAGACTAGAAGATCTTGTATTGTCCATTACAAAAAATGAGTTAAAAATGATTACATATTTAGGGGCGTTATTAGGAGGAACAATTGGATTTATTCAAGGGTTGTTACTCTTGTTCCTTAAGTAATAAAGATGGGTGCATAGAAATAAAAGTGAAATTTCTTCCCATCTCTTGCATAGTTTGATATGGTAGGAAGAGGTGCGTATGTAAATGCACTTAAAAGGCAGTGCGAGCGAAAAGCGCTAGCCTTCTAAAGGAGGAAAAATAAAATGACAAAAAACATTCATGATGTTGCATATGAATTACAAAAAACAATCGCTGAAAACGAAGATTTCCAAACACTAAAAGCAAGCTACGCAGCAGTACAAGGAGATGCAGAGTCAAAGAACTTATTCGAAGAGTTCCGCGCGATGCAACTTGGCTTACAACAAAAAATGATGCAAGGCCAAGAAATAACTGAAGAAGACAACCAAAAAGCACAAGAAGTTGTAGCTCGCATTCAACAAGATGCAAAAATCACAAAGTTAATGGAAACTGAGCAACGTTTAAACATCGTTATCACTGACGTTAACAAAATCATCATGAAGCCACTTGAAGAATTATATAGCGCGCAACAAGCGTAATGATAGAAGACGCTCCTAGTATGGGGGCGTTTTTTTTGTATAGGAAATTTGATAGTCTTTCCACAAAAAAAACCCCTTCAAAATAGCCATGTGTTAGTGACTGTTTTGAAGGGGATATATGATGTATCTTTCAATTTCTCTTTTACATATATAATTACTTGTTGAAATACTCAGTTCTAATATTTTTTTCTTTCAAAAACTTTTCAATTTCTTTTTGCTTCCTACCATTAACTTTCTCAAAGCGTTTTGTAAAAGAAAAATCGGTTTTGAATAAGTTACCATCTTGCGCGATTTTGTCTAATTCGTGCTCTAGTTCTACTGAAAGTGCCGTAGATGCTGAAATGAATTCATACATTTCTTTCGAAGGTTTTTTGTAATCATCAGGGATCGTATTGTTACTAATAAAATCATGGAAATTCGCATCATTTTGTTGCGCTAAATCTACTAGTTGCTTTAATTTCTCTCGGTCGGATTCCGTGACATTCTCGTCAGACATAGATGATGAAAGTGGAACGATGTTTTCGTCTAACTCTCCGCTATAATCTAAATAAATTTTTATATTTTGTTTCATTTCGTCTTCGTTAATCGTTTCATTCTTTTTTGAGGAAGTGAATATAGTTTCTGGAATTTTTATCGTTACATCTTTAATAGATTGCACATCGTTTTCTTCCTTAGGTTGTGCACTGTTTGAACAAGCTGATAGAAATAAAATTGTAAGTAACATGAGTAGATATAAAGTATACTTCTTCATTTTAATCTCCTTTTATATTCATTATTATCTTTGTAAAATAGCTATATTCCATTTCAAATACTTTACTAAAGTTGCGTATAGATGTTTTACCATTTGGTAAGATATGACGGATATGAGTAAACCGCTGCAAAAAGCGATGAACACATTGTAAACATCGGAATAACTGATTTGATGAAACCCTTTAAAAAATCCTAACCCTATTAATAAAATAGGTGAGATGATTAATAGTGGAGTAGCAATGATAAGTGCTAGAAGAATCGGTAATAAAAAGAGTAGTACGAAAAAGGCGATAATGATAAAGGTAAAGTTTAAAACACTTAAACTCATAACAGAAAATAGTGCGGTTATCATATTTTTAAAGCTTCGTTTATTATCAGCGTTATGTATTGTATAGGAGACATTAAGCTCTTTCGCGATCGTTTTAGGGTTTCCTAGTTTTCTAGCAATTTCTTCTTCACATTTCCCATCTTGTTTACCACTGATAAAATGAGTTTCGTACTCTGAGATAATATCTTTCTTTTCTACATTAGGCATATTCCGCAGGGAAGAACTAAGTTGTTCCAAAAATTCATTTTTCTTCATAACAATCACTTTCCTTTATAAAATGATGAATTACAGCTGAGAATCCTATCTTTTGAAAAGGGGGATACGAATTATAAGGTGCGTTCCAATTATTGGGTATACCAATATTTACAAATATATCATTTAGTAATGTTCTTTGCAAGGTACTATAATCTTATTAATACTGTGATTAGATGGAATTTTTTCGTGCATTTTTAGAGGAGATATAAAAATGTTATTTTAGGATAAACAAAGGTTTGTAAGCGCATTCCTTAGAGGTTGTCAAAATACTGTCAAATTTATATCATTGGAAAAATAATGCATTTGTAATATAATGATAAACAATACTTCACCACATTAATTAACTAGGTGAAATTAAAAATCTTTATTACACACATTATGAAATAAAGGGATGATTAGTTTGAGTACAGGTGTAAAAGCAAACGACGTGAAAACAAAAACAAAAGGAGCAGATCTTGTTGTTGATTGTTTAATTAAACAAGGTGTTACACATGTTTTCGGTATTCCAGGAGCGAAGATTGACTCTGTATTTGATGTACTGCAAGAAAGAGGACCAGAGTTAATTGTTTGTCGTCATGAACAAAATGCAGCATTTATGGCAGCTGCTATTGGTAGATTAACAGGGAAACCGGGCGTATGTCTTGTAACTTCAGGACCAGGGACATCAAATTTAGCGACAGGTCTTGTTACTGCGAATGCGGAGAGTGATCCCGTTGTTGCTTTAGCTGGTGCAGTTCCGCGTACAGATCGATTAAAACGTACGCATCAATCTATGGATAATGCTGCATTATTCGAACCAATCACTAAATATAGCGTAGAAGTCGAGCATCCTGATAATGTACCAGAAGCACTTACTAATGCATTTCGAAGTGCTACTTCTACAAATCCAGGAGCAACACTTGTAAGTCTTCCGCAAGACGTTATGACTGCGGAAACGACAGTAGAATCTATAGGTGCGCTTTCTAAGCCACAGCTTGGAATCGCTCCCACAAATGAAATTACATATGTAGTAGAAAAAATAAAATCAGCGAAATTACCAGTTATTTTACTCGGTATGAGAGCAAGCACCAATGAAGTAACGAAAGCAGTTCGTGAGTTAATTGCTGGTACAGAACTTCCTGTTGTTGAAACATATCAAGCAGCTGGTGCAATTTCGCGTGAGTTAGAAGATCATTTCTTCGGCCGTGTTGGATTATTCCGTAACCAACCAGGTGATATTTTACTAGAAGAAGCAGACCTTGTTATTTCGATCGGTTATGACCCAATTGAGTATGATCCGAAATTCTGGAATAAACTTGGCGATAGAACAATTATTCACCTTGATGATCACCAAGCAGATATCGACCATGATTACCAACCAGAGCGTGAATTAATTGGCGATATCGCTTTAACTGTAAATAGCATTGCGGAGAAATTACCGAAGCTTGTATTAAATACGAAATCAGAAGCAGTTTTAGAACGATTACGCTCGAAATTATCAGAGCAAGCAGAAGTTCCAAATCGTGCTTCAGAAGGTGTTACGCATCCACTTCAAGTCATTCGTACACTTCGTTCTTTAATTAGTGACGATACAACCGTTACATGTGACATCGGTTCCCATTCTATTTGGATGGCAAGATGTTTCCGTTCTTATGAACCACGTAGACTATTATTTAGTAACGGTATGCAAACGTTAGGTGTTGCACTTCCTTGGGCAATTGCAGCTACTTTAGTTGAACCGGGCAAGAAAGTTGTTTCCGTGTCAGGTGATGGTGGTTTCTTATTCTCTTCGATGGAATTAGAAACAGCGGTACGTTTAAATGCGCCTGTTGTCCATCTCGTTTGGAGAGATGGTACATATGATATGGTTGCGTTCCAACAAATGATGAAATACGGTAGAACATCAGCTACAGAGTTTGGCGATGTTGATCTTGTGAAATATGCAGAAAGTTTCGGAGCAATAGGTCTTCGTGTCAATACACCAGACGAATTAGAAGGTGTATTGAGAGAAGCGTTAGAAGCAGAAGGTCCTGTCATTATTGATATTCCAATTGACTACCGTGACAACATTAAATTAAGCGAAAAATTATTACCAAACCAATTAAACTGATGGGGGCATGAGTGAGATGACTGTTGCGCAATTAATTGATATTGATGCAAAAAGAACGAAAATGAGTAATGAAGTATATCAAACATCTACAATGCTTGCGCTATTAGATGGTATATACGATGGTGTTATTAACTTTGAGGAACTGAAAGAACGTGGTGATTTTGGCATCGGTACATTTGATCAATTAGATGGTGAAATGATTGCGTTTGATAATGAGTTTTACCATTTACGTTCAGACGGTTCAGCGGAAAAAGTAGAACCGGAAGAAACAACACCTTTTGCGACTGTAACGTTTTTTGAAAAAGAAATGAGTTATACGGTAGAGCATCCGATGAATCGTGAAGAAGTGGAAGCATTATTACATGAGTTAATGCCAAGTAAAAACTTATTTTATGGTATTCGAATGGATGGAACGTTCCGTGAAGTTAGAACGAGAACTGTTCCAAGACAAGAAAAACCGTATACGCCGCTCGTTGAAGTGACGAAATCACAACCGATTTTTTCGTTTAAAGATACAGAAGGTACGCTAGCTGGATTTTGGACACCAGATTATGCGCAAGGTATTGGTGTAGCTGGTTTCCACTTACATTATATTGATGATGAAAGAAGCGGGGGAGGACATGTTTTCGACTATGTTGTAGAAAACTGTACGATCCAAATTTGTCAAAAAGCTCATATGCATTTAGCACTTCCTGAAACAGCTGATTTTATGGCGGCGGAATTATCAAGAGAAAACTTAGAGAATGATATTGCGACCGCGGAAGGTGCGGAGTAAAAAGGAATCGAAATTATGTATTCTCTATATAAAGAACCGAAGTCTTGTTCAGGCTTCGGTTTTTTTCATTGATTTGCAATCTTCGAGTGAAATTCCCCTATCCAATTTCACTGCACCGCCTCATTATGTTTCTTTTGTAAAATGAAAACTCAATTTTGAAGCAAAAGAAATATAAATTTCTCTCCAAACATATACATCAAAAGGATAGGGGGGATATGATGGAAAACTCCATTACTATTAGTTTATGCATGATTGTAAAAGATGAAGAACAAACTATATCAAAATGCTTAGAATCGGTTAAAAGTGTTGTGGATGAAATTATTATTGTAGATACAGGTTCCACAGATGCTACAAAAGAAATTGTGAAGAAGTACGACGCGAAAGTTTATGATTTCCAATGGATTGAAGATTTTTCAGCGGCACGAAACTTTGCGTTTTCTAAAGCTACAAAAGAATATATTCTTTGGCTAGACGCAGATGACATAATAGATACGGAAGATATAAAGAAATTGTTGCAGTTAAAACATACGTTAGATCGTAGTACGGATGCAGTATCTATGAAATATTATTTAACTTTTGATATAGAAGGAAATCCAACACATTCTTTAAGGAGATATCGATTAGTCAACAGAAGTAAAAATTTTCAATGGTATGGATTTGTTCATGAATATTTAGAGGTGTATGGAAATCTTATAAATAGTGACGTAGGGGTAAGTCATAAAAAAGAAAAAGCATATACTAATCGTAATTTGAAAATATATGAAAAACATCTTGAGGATGGAAAAGAGTTTAGCCCCCGCGATGTGTACTATTATGCAAATGAATGTAAGGATCACAGATTATTTGATAAGGCTGTTAAGGGGTATTCTAGGTTTTTAGATGAAGAAAAGGGTTGGGTTGAAGATAACATTCAAGCATGTTTAAAAAGAGCCGAATGTTATTTAGAATTGGGAGACTTAAAAAAATCTATACAGTCTTGTTTACAATCATTTACGTATGACACGCCTAGAGGAGAACTTTGTTGCCACTTAGGACGTGTATTTTTGCAACAAGGGGAATATTCTAAAGCGATATATTGGTACCATGCAGCAATTGACGGGCCACGACCAAAGGATTCGCCGTTTGTCCGAGAAGAGTGTCATACATGGTTGCCGCATATTCAACTATGTATTTGTTATGATCGAATAAAAGAATATGAAAAGGCAATTTATCATAACGAACAAGCTGCACTGTTCATACCTAATAATCCGAGCATTGAATATAATAGAAAATATTTTGATAGTTTATCGGAAAAATAATATTTAATAATACTAGATAATCATTTTGGCTGCTGAGAGGAGTTTGATTCATGCTCACAAGTATAATTATATTGACTCATAATCAATTACAGTATACAAAAGAATGCATCCAAAGTATTAGAACTTATACAGTGGAACAAGAGTATGAGTTAATAGTTGTGGACAACGCGTCAACAGATGGTACTGTAGAATGGTTACAAAAACAATCGGATATTATGCTAGTGGAAAATGCGGAGAATATGGGTTTTCCAAAGGGATGCAATCAGGGAATTAAAGAGGCAAAAGGTGACAATATTCTATTATTGAATAATGATGTGGTCGTAACTGAAAATTGGCTAAGCAACTTAATTCGGTGTTTATATGAAAGTAAGGATACTGGAGCGGTAGGGCCCATAACTAATAATGCCGCTTACTATACTGCTATACCAACCTTTTATAAAGATATTGAAGGAATGCAGAAGTTTGCAACTTTATATAATCAAAGTGATAAAAATAAATGGGAAGAACGTATGAAATTAATCGGATTCTGTATGCTTATAAAAAAATCAGTGTTAGATGAAGTTGGATTATTAGATGAACGATTTACACCGGGGAATTATGAAGATGATGATTTGTCACTAAGAATGTTTGAAAAAGGATATAAACTGTATTTATGTAAAGATACATTTATTCATCACTACGGAAGTGTCTCATGGAAAGAAGATAGTATGAAATTTTCTGTAGTTTTACATGCAAATAATATAAAATTGTATGAAAAATGGGGATTTTATGGTGAAAGTTTATACATTCATTATGATTTACTAGCAATTGTAGATCGATTTGCGCCTGATCAAGTGAATATTCTTCATATAGGAGCTGGATGTGGTGCAACTTTATTAGAAATGAAAAGGCGTTACCCGGCAGTTCCCATATTTGGAGCAGAAATTAATGAAAAAGCAGCAGCTCTTGCAAATAGGGTAGCTCCTACAACTTCTGCTGAGTATGACAAGTTACATGAGGTATTTACAGATGAAAAATTCCAGTACATTTTGTTATCACATCCTATTGAGCCAGCGAAATTACCGCAGGTCATACAATCTATGTCACAACTTTTAACGCCAACAGGAACTTTCATTATGTCGAAATTCAATTTGGATAATTATTATGCATTAAAAAAATAATGCTTTTAAGATTTTCTCTTTGGAGATGAGCTGTATTTGGCAATGTTGGAGGAACAACGGTTTCTTTTATAGAAACAAAACCGAAATCCGAGCCCGGATTTCGGCTTTTCGGCGTGTGATGAATTACGAAAAAAGAGCTATCCTATAAGTTGGTTTCACTTACTTATAGGATAGCTTCTTTATTTTGAAACAAACGGATGCTTTTCATAATAAAACCGCCATGGATAGTGAACGGCTTCTTCTGCATAATCAATATTAATACGAGGACCAGCTATTATGTTATGTGTGGATGATAAATGGTCTTCTTCAGGAACTAATTCAATATGTAACGTATCACTTTGAAGTGATACGCCGCGCTCTTCTAAAGTGATTCCGAGCGCGCGGCATAGTTTTCCGGGGCCATTTGTTAAGTTTTTATACTGAGCTTTCGTAATGTCAGTTTTGTTGTAGCGCGCTAGTTTCATGTCTTCGATTCCATCTACAGGTTCAAGGGCACGAATGAGAACTCCTTGCGGGGTGCCGATTGGTGCTGTAATTACGTTAAAGCAATGATACATGCCGTAAATTAAATATACGTAAGCATGTCCGGGTGCACCGAACATTACTTCTGTTCGATCAGTCCGTCTGCCTCCGTAACTATGAGCGGCCTTATCATCTGGACCTTTGTATGCTTCTACTTCTACAATAAAACCGCTCCGCTTTATGCCGTCTACAATATGAACGAGTTTATGTCCGAGTAACTTCTTTGCGACCACTAATGTATCGCCTTCATAAAAAGAAGGAGGTGCCTGCATTGTACTATCTCCTTTGCCAGTTGTATATGTATATAGTAAACCAAATTTTCAGTAGTAATTCTAACTCGTTCTATTTACTACATTTATTTCATAAATTATGGATAGAGTACAACAGCGAAGAGGGGGAGTGCGACATGATTTATCGCTTACTAGCTCTTAATATAGATGGGACACTACTATACAACAACGGAAAAATCGCAAAAGGGTTACGGGAGACAATTGACTTTGTGAAAAGAAAAGATGTATACGTTACATTGTTTACGAATCGTAATTTTCAATCTGCTCATAAAATAGCGAAGGCGTTAAAATTAGATTCTATATTAGTTACACATGGTGGTGCTTTCGTTTCAGCGACGTTAGATAAGCCGTTCGTTCAAAGGAGATTATCTGAAGAGAAAACCTTTAATATCGTGCAAGTGTTAGAGCATTTTGATTGTAATGTTCGCATTTCTCATGAACGATATTCAATTGGGAATCGTGAGAGAAATACACCAAACTTAATTGCGCGTACTGTATTATCAAGCGCAGATCCGTTATTTTATCCAGTTCAATTTGTAGATTCGCTAGGGGATGCACTGCGTGATCATCCAGTAGCTGCGCCAAAAATTGATATTGTTTTCCATACGAAAGGTGAAAAAGAAAGAGGGATGAATACGTTAAAAAAGGCATTTCAAGATGTAGAGTACGTCGAGTGTGATGAAAGACATATAGAAATTCTCCCTCAAAATGTATCAAAACTACGTGGTTTACAATTACTTGGGGAGCATTTAAATATTAACCTTAGTGAAATGGTTGCGATTGGAGATAGCGTAGAAGACTTAGAGGTAATTGAAAATGTTGGGCTTGGGGTAGCGATGGGGAACGCTCCTGTAGAATTAAAGCAAGCGGCGGACTGGATTACACGTTCTAATACTGAGAACGGCGTAGAGTACATGATTAAAGAGCATTTTCGTAAGCAATTCCCGCTTCCTTTTTTAAAGAATCATAAACATACACCGAAACGATGAAAGAAAAACGTAGCTTTTTGGCTACGTTTTTTTGTCGACTTTATTTGAAAAGTTTAAATCAATATTCCAATAAGAAATGAAAGCGTTTCAGGTTAGGAATTGTGTCTGTAATCCATACAATTCACTTGAATACTTTAAAAAACTGTTGTAGAGTGGATGATGTTGCCAAAATAGTTACACCACATGAAATATTCTTCGAGTTAATTTTATTGAGCTCCCGTACGTAAAAACACTTCGGCATGTTAGTTTAGTTCACGTATTATCTCAAAAATGAATTGTAGTAGTTTCGCCAATTAGTTGTAGAGCTTCTTTGTTTTATTTAAATGGATTATTTGTAAATTAGTATGAATAGGTTTTAAGTACATCTGAAATGTACTTCTTGTTATAAGTTTTTGAAATTTGAAAAGGGGGAATGAATTTCTTGAGGAAATCATTAAGTCAAAAAGTAAAAAAGATATGCAGTAGTTTTATAATTATATTGTTAGTATGTATGAATTTTTTAATCCATTTACCGTATAAAGCGGAGGCAGCTACAACAGAATTAAAAGGTTTAGGCGATACATCTTATTATAACGCAATCATTTTTGGTGATCATAGTGCAACGAGTGCGGATATTGAGGGTGCGATGGCTGTTCAAAAGAACATGAACGCATCAAGTTATACAGTCGTAGCGGCTGCAACTGGAGCAAACAACTTAGCTGGAGCAACATGGAAAGATGAAGGATATCCATCATTATTACTAGGTGGTCAATTTACGAAAGCGGGAGCAGGACAAGTAATCATTCAAGATGGAACAGTGGCGATGACAAAAGATGGTGACCCAGAAGGTGCAATGAAGTCATCTTATGACCGTATCTCTTATAAAGAGCAAGCAGAGATTGATGCCAAGTTCAAAGAATTTAGAAAAGACGTTGATGGTGTAATTGGAGATGCGAGTCAATTACATACTGATAAACCAAAACCTAATATGAGTTTTGGCATCGGAGAGGATGTAAACAATCCTAATATTTATGTTTCTTCAGGCTTAACAGGAAAGAAAACATTTGATGTAAGAGATGTTTATCTTCCGAATGTAAATAACAAAGACTTTATTGTTATTTATTCAGACGCAGAAGAAGTGAATTTTGGTAGCGGTGCAATTTTGTACGATACGAAAAATACTGGGATGGCAACAGACTTAATTAATACATCACAAGCATATGATCCTAATTCACCTTTTACTGAGTTAGCTAGTAAAGTAATTTGGGCGTTTCCGAATGCTACAAAAATATCAACAAAAGGATATGGCGTAGTAGGAAGTGTGTTTGCTCCAAATGCTGTTGTAGAGACAAAGGGTGGTTCTATTAATGGACAAGCCTATGTTGGGGGATTACACCAAAGAGATGGGTTTGAGGTTCACAATTTTAAATTTAACTGGCCGAAATGGAAAAATCCATCAGTTGAAAAAGGAAATTTACAAATTAAAAAAGTTGATGCAAACGATGAAAACATTGTGTTAAAAGATGCAAAATTTGATGTTATAGACAAAGACAATAATGTTGTAGCTACTGTTACAACGAATGAAAAGGGTATTGCTGAAGTCAAGGATTTACCACTTGGTGACTATTTTGTAAAAGAAATAAGTGCACCAGAAGGATATATAAAAGTTGATACACCAGTAAAAGTAACAATTAATGGTACAAACGTAATTGAAATTGTTATGAAGAATACGAAAAAAGTAGAGAATGGTCAATTTAAATTGTTGAAAAAAGATAGTGAATCTGGTCAACTTCTACCAGGTGCAAAATTTGATGTTATAGATAAAGATGGAAATGTTGTTGAAACAATTATTACAGATGGTAAAGGTGCAGCTTTATCAAAACAACTTCCAGTTGGAACATATACATTAAAAGAAGTTGAAGCACCAAAAGGTTATGAACTATCATCTAGCTCAGTTCGTGTTGATGTAGCTGCTAATAAAACAGTGACTGTAGATGTGTTGAATAAAAAAATCGCTGAAAAAGCTACAGGCCAATTTGAAATCGTAAAAGTAGATGCGAATGATAAAACGAAGCTATTATCGGACGCAGAGTTTGAAGTGTATAAAGATGGTGAAAAGGTAGATACGTTACGAACAGATAAAACAGGTAAAGTAATATCTACGAAATTAGAACCAGGAAAGTACACATTAAAAGAAACGAAAGCACCAAAAGGATATAAATTACTAAAAGAAGAAATTGAAGTCGTTGTGGAAGCAAACAAAGTAGTACAAGTACAAGTAGAAAATGCGAAAGAACTAGGAAGCTTACAAGTAATCAAAAAGGATGCAGAGAGTGGAAAAGTTCTAGAAGGCGCAGAATTCAGACTGAAAAACGAAACTGGTCAAGTAGTTGGAGAAGCGAAAACAACGAATAAAGATGGTGTTGTGACATTCGAAAACTTAGTGCCAGGTAAGTACACGTTAGAAGAAACGAAAGCGCCGGAAGGCTACAAAGCGGTAGAATTAAAAGTGGAAGTAAATGTTGTAGCAAATGAAGTAGTAAAACAAGAAGTAATGAACGAAAAAGTTCTGGGTCAATTTGAAATCGTAAAAGTAGATGCGAATGATAAAACGAAGCTATTATCAGATGCAGAATTTACTGTGTATAAAGATGGTAAAAAGGTAGCAGAGTTGAAAACTGATGAGAGTGGAAAAGCGATGTTACCGAAATTACCATTAGGTGAATACACAGTGAAAGAAACGAAAGCACCAGCAGGTTACAAGATTTCAAATAAAGAATGGAAAGTAACAATTCAAAATGAGAAAGAAGTAGTAAAAGTAGAGGCAGAAAATGAAAAACTCTTGGGCTCTCTACAAATTATTAAAACAGATGATAAAGATCAAGCGGAACGTTTAGCAGGCGCAGTATTTACATTGAAAGATGCTAAAGGAAATGTTGTAAAAGAAAAAATTACAACAGATAAGTCTGGAACGGTTAAAGTAGAAGGACTAGTACCGGGTGAGTATACGTTAGAAGAAACAAAAGCACCAGAAGGTTATGAGTTAACAAAACAAGTAATTCATGTAACAGTCGACGGTGAAAAAGTTGTTGATGTAAAAGTAACGAATAGTAAGAGCCTTGGTCAATTTGAAATCGTAAAAGTAGATGCAAGCGATAAAACGAAGCTTTTATCAGACGCAGAATTTGAAGTGTATAAAGATGGTAAGAAAGTAGAGATGTTACGAACAGATAAAACAGGTAAAGTAATCTCTAAGAAATTAGAACCAGGAAAATACACGTTAAAAGAAACGAAAGCACCAAAAGGATATAAATTACTAAAAGAAGAAATTGAAGTCGTTGTGGAAGCAAACAAAGTAGTACAAGTACAAGTAGAAAATGCGAAAGAACTAGGAAGCTTACAAGTAATCAAAAAGGATGCAGAGAGTGGAAAAGTTCTAGAAGGCGCAGAATTCAGACTGAAAAACGAAACTGGTCAAGTAGTTGGAGAAGCGAAAACAACGAATAAAGATGGTGTTGTGACATTCGAAAACTTAGTGCCAGGTAAGTACACGTTAGAAGAAACGAAAGCGCCGGAAGGCTACAAAGCGGTAGAATTAAAAGTGGAAGTAAATGTTGTAGCAAATGAAGTAGTAAAACAAGAAGTATTGAATGAAAAAGTGAAAGAAAAAATCACAGGTCAAGTAGAAATTACAAAGATAGATGCTAATGATACAGAGAAAAAATTAGAAAGTGCAGTGTTTGAAATTCTGAAAGATGGAATAAAAATAGACACATTAACATCAGATAAAAATGGTAAAGCAACTTCGAAGAAACTGGAACCAGGAGATTACGTTTTAAAAGAAGTCCAGGCTCCAGAAGGATATAATTTATCTGATAAGGGAATTGAATTTACGATTTCTAATGAGAAAGTAGAAGTTATAAAGCTTCAAATTACCAATGAAAAAGAAACAGGAAAAGGTCCAGAGAAACCAGGTGGAGAGACAGAAACACCAGGTGGAGAGACAGAAAAGCCAGGTGAAGGAACAGAAAAGCCAGGTGAAGGAACAGAAACACCAGGTGGAGAAACAGAAACACCAGGTGAAGGAACAGAAAAGCCAGGTGAAGGAACAGAAAAGCCAGGTGAAGGAACAGAAACACCAGGTGAAGGAACAGAAAAGCCAGGTGAAGGAATAGAAAAGCCAGGTGAAGGAACAGAAAGCCCAGGCGAAGAAGTAGAAAAGCCTAACTTACCAGAAAAAGAACAAGGCGGTTTTAACAATCAAAAACTTCCAGCTACAGGGCATGATATGAATTATCTTCCATTCGTCGGTGTTGTTCTTCTATTATTAGGAATACGTTTAAAATTTATGACTAAAAATAGTTAATACATGTATAAAAGGCAAAAGAGATAATATTATCTCTTTTGCCTTTTAGGTTAATACAGAAGGATTAAAGTAAAAACATCTATATTTAGTTATAAATGTTTTTAAGCTTCAATCACGTTAAGCATTCTGTTTATAAATGCAGCTGCGTGAGCACGTTGTGATGGTCCTTTTGGTACGAATTGATTAAATTCGTTACCTTTTACAATTCCATATCCATACACTCTTTGTACTTCTTCTTTAGCGTAAATTAAGTTTTGGTCTACGAATGGTAGTTCAACTGGTTTTGCGAAAATACCAGCGTGTTTTAGAGAACGATCAATCATAATAACAGCTTCTTCGCGTGTAATTGTAGTATTTGGATCAAAGGTATTATCACCACGTCCGCGGATTATGCCTGCGCTTGCTGCACGATTAATACCGTCTCTTAAAGATGGATGTACTTGTTCTAAGTCTGTGAAATTAGCATTTCCACTTGGTAATTGTAAAGCACGAGTAATTAATGTAGCAAATTCAGCACGCGTTACAAGACGTTCTGGGAAGTACTTGCCGTTCCCTTCTCCTTGCATAATGCCTCTAGCTGCTAATTGACGAATGTCTTGTTCATACCATCCACCTGTAATGTCATCAGTTACTGGATCTTTTCGGTTTTCCTTATAGTATGTTTCAGTTCCTTTTAAGAAAGCATCCCATTGTCCGCGTTGAATCATATACGCAGGGCAATTTTTTCCTGACCAAAATTGGTGTTTTTGGACCTTATCTAGAGAAATATTTAATTCGTTCATTAAATAAGCTGCTAATTTACGGGCATTCTCTACCGCTTTTTCATAGTTTCCATCTTGATTAACGGCAATTTCAATTCCGATAGATTCATAGTTTCCAGTTTTATTTCCAGCATGCCATCCAACTTCATTTACTGGAAGATGTTGATAAATTTCTTTATCATCTACTGTGAAATGCCAAGATGCGGCGCGATCAGCTGTTCCGCGTGCTTGACTATCTAAGAATTTTGCGTGATTTAGAGCATTGGCACCTTTCGCTGGATTAGCCGTTTCGTGAATCGTAATATATTTAGGGACCATCGCGTAGCCAGGGCGAATATCGTCATTTCCTTTTGGGACAATCATTTCTTTAAATGTAACGCCATAAATATTGTTTGTTTGTAGAGTAGCTGGAGCTCTCAATAAACTACTTTTAGCAGAACGACCGTTTTTTAATAATGAAGCTTTTGTACCTTCAAATGTAGCAGAAGGTGCATAAATCCATTTTGATGTTTCATTTATTTGGACTTTAAACCAATTTCCTGCTTGTTCAGTAGGAATAATTACTTGAGGCTGTAGTTTACCCTCTTCTTTAAACGTTTGGAATGGTAATGAATGTATGGAAGCTTCTTCTTTCACAATTAATTTTTGATTAGATAGTTTATGAATCTCTTGAACTTCTAAGCTATTATCATTGTTATTTATCCACCCAGCGCCAGCTGGAGTTGTTATGTAGTATGCATTCCCTTTTTTCTTTGTCGCCGTTACGACTTGTTCTGTAATCTCGATATTCGATTTGTTTTTTAAATCATTCGCGGTATATAATGAATGTTTTTTTGATGTGTATAGTAGGAATTGGCCAGTAACCTCGATATCTTCTTCATGAGTACTATGCTCTTTCACATGCTCTTTGATACTTTTAAAAACTTGATCCTCCGTATATACTTCGGCGGATTTTTCAGCACTCTCTGCAAATGAATAAGTAGGTGCAAGAACAGTTTGTAATGCAAGAGAGAGAGTTAAAACACTATAAAATTTCTTTTTCATATTTTTTTTAACACATTAGATTATGGAATCTAGTGTTAACATTCCTCCTTTATATATTGTATTTTCACCATGTATAGATTTTCGTACTAATAAATTTTAACAAGAGAAAATCATGATGTCTATATACATGAGCGATATTCATAAAAAGAATTATTTGAAAAAATGTAAGAGAAACAGGTAAAACCTTCTGTATTGACCTTCAAACGCCCTTCAAGTAAACTAAAGAGAGTTTGCAAATGAAAAGGTGATAATGTTGTTAATTTCAATTAAAACGTTACAAGATGATCGTTTTTTACGTCCGCTACAAAATATTGGCGGTTTATTTTTTGAAGAGAGCACGATAGGGTTTGAGAAAGAAGAAGCAAATCTTATCGTTGATATACAGATAGAAGGTAATGTGACAGCATCGGCTCGTTTAACAGATGTTGCAACCGGAAATGTATATGAAGAAACATTCGCAAAAGATTTATCTGCTTTCACAGAAGAAAAAGAACGTATGAAGCAAGTGAAACATGTTGTTTCTTACGTATATCTTTCTGTACTTCAACAGCTAACTGGACTTGAACAGAGCTGGGGAATATTAACTGGGGTACGCCCAACGAAACTTCTTCACAAACTGCTTCAAAATGGTATGTCAAAAGAAGAAGCGCATAAAGAACTTCGTGAAAGTTATTTAATTCATGAAGAGAAAATTGAACTTCTTCAGCGTATTGTTGATTGCCAATTAGCGGTTGTTCCGGATTTATACCGTTTGAAAGAAGAAGTAAGTATTTACATTGGTATTCCGTTTTGTCCTACAAAATGTGCGTACTGTACGTTCCCGGCTTATGCAATTAACGGACGCCAAGGATCAGTTGATTCGTTCTTAGGCGGGTTACATTATGAAGTTCGTGAAATTGGTAAGTTTTTAAAAGAAAAAGGTGTTACAGTTACGACGATTTATTACGGCGGAGGTACACCGACGAGTATTACAGCAGAAGAAATGGATATGTTGTATGAAGAAATGTACCAAGCTTTCCCTGATGTGAAAGATGTACGTGAAGTAACAGTTGAGGCAGGTCGCCCAGATACGATCACACCAGCAAAGCTAGAAGTGTTAAATAAATGGAATATTGACCGTATTAGTATTAATCCGCAGTCATACCACCAAGAAACACTAAAAGCAATTGGACGTCATCACACTGTAGAAGAAACGATTGAGAAGTATCATTTAGCACGTGAAATGGGAATGAACAATATTAATATGGATTTAATTATTGGTCTTCCTGGTGAAGGATTAGACATCTTTAAGCATACGTTAGATGAAACAGAAAAGTTAATGCCAGAATCGTTAACAGTTCATACGTTATCATTTAAACGTGCTTCTGAAATGACGCAAAACAAACGTAAATATAAAGTAGCAGGTCGCGAAGAAATTACTGCGATGATGCATGAGGCGGAAGAGTGGACGAAGAACCATAATTACGTACCATACTATTTATATCGTCAAAAAAATATTTTAGGTAACTTAGAAAACGTTGGGTATGCAATACCGACGCAAGAAAGTATCTACAATATTGTTATTATGGAAGAAGTACAATCGATTATCGGACTTGGTTGCGGGGCATCAAGTAAATTTGTTCACCCACAAACAGGAGCAATTACACACTTTGCGAATCCGAAAGATCCAAAATCATATAACGATGGCTTCGTGAAATATACAGAAGATAAACTGAAAATTTTAGAAGAGCTATTCGTGTAAGAAGAAGGGGGTTGTTCCGGTTTGGAACAGCCTCTTTTTATATTGTCAGTTTTTGTCGGTAAGTCGATATATTCGAAACATAGCTGATATAAATTGAGTTGCGTTCGATATATTCAAAAAATCGCCGATATAATTTCATTTACCATCAAACGGTCTATATGTAAAACTATGTCGATAATAATCAGAAAAATTAGTCAGATTATTAGAGGACAATGTCTACTTATAGACGAAATGATAGATTTATGAAAGAGAAAAGGGGGAAATTGTTGGCATGTACATGACGATAGGGAGAATTTTTGATTTGGCAGTTGGCAAATATCCGAATAAAGAGGCGTTAGTAGAACCAGAAAAAAATATTCGTTGGACATATAAACAGTGGGATGAGCAAATAAATAAAACGGCGCAAGCTCTATTGAAAGAAGGAGTAAGAAAGGGAGATTGTGTATCTGTTTACCTATATAACTGTCGTGAATTTGTAAACGTTTACTTAGCTTGTGCGAAAATTGGCGCGATCTTCAATCCAATTAATTTCCGCTTAAAAGCAAAAGAATTATCGTATATCCTCCAAGATGCAGCCTCGAAAGTAGTTGTCTTTGAAAAAGCAGTCGAATCAACAGTTACTATGATTGAACGAGATTTTCCAAATTCGTCTTTTTGGTACGTGGAAGACGATGCACCTTCCTATGCTAGTTCTTACCATGAAAAAGTAAATGAAGCATCAGCTGAGAAAGTAGATATTGTAGTCGATGAAATGGATTTTTGTTCTATGCTTTATACGAGCGGAACGACTGGTCATCCGAAAGGCGTACTACATCGCCATCGTGATATGGCTGAGCATAGTATGATTTGTACGTATTTCATAAAATATAACAGGGATAGCGCCGGGCTTGTGGTAGCACCTTTATATCATTGCGGCGAGTTAAATGCTGGAATCATACCGCGCATTCAAGTTGGCGGAAAGAATGTTATTTTACATCATTTTGATACGGATAGAGTATTACATACCATTCAAGAAGAGAAGATTACGACGTTTTTTGCAGCACCGACGATGTGGAATATGTTACTGCAAAAAGATCTAACTAAGTATGATTTAACTTCAATGAAAATCGGTGTATACGGCGGAGCTGCAATGGCACCGGCGCTAGTGAAGGAATGTAAAGAGCGCCTTTATATTGATCTTGTTCAAATTTACGGAATGACAGAAATGGGACCAGTTGTTGCGTTTCTCGTAGAAGAGGATCAAATTACGAAAGCTGGTTCAGCAGGAACACCGTGCTTTAGCCATGAAATTCGAATTGTGAAACCGAACGAAGATGGACCAGCAGAGCCAGATGATACGTTGCCTCCTTATGAAGTAGGGGAAATTATTTTGCGCGGTCCAACTATGATGGCTGGTTATCATAATCGAGAAGAAGCAAATGCAAAATCGATGTATAAAGGCTGGTATCATTCTGGTGATTTAGGATACTTCGATAAAGACGGCTATTTATTCGTTGCAGACCGCGTTGATGATATGGTAATTAGCGGTGGCGTAAATATTTATCCTCGCGAAATTGAAGATTTTCTTCATAGTCACCCTGGTGTATTAGATGTTGCAGTACTTGGTGAGCCAGATGAATTATGGGGAGAGCGTGTCGTTGCGGTCGTTGTAAAGAAAGATGAAAATATTTCAGAAGCTGATTTAGAAACGTATTGTAAAGAAAGTGATGAATTAGCAGATTATAAACGTCCACGTCATTACTTATTTGTAGATGAACTTCCACGTAATGCGAGCGGGAAGTTGCAGAAGTTTGTGCTGAGGGAGTCGTTAAAAGGGGCAAAAAAATAGAAAGTGGGGACACCCACTTTCTATTTTTATTTACGTGAAAATCCTTCTTCATCAAGGTATTCCGCAGCTTCTGGATAAGAGTTGAATGTACCGTCTAAGTTTACGCCAGCGTAAACGTTCCACATGTCATCCTCTTGAATAAGAGTTAGGATATGACCGTCTTCGTTACGCCATTCTTCTTCCGCAGCAGGTTCCATTGGTGCTACAATTTCCTCTTGCTCCTGTGATAGACGTTCAATTACTTTTTCAATTAATGAACGCAGTTCTTCTTCTGAAAACTCACGGATGTTAATCATACCTTTATCATCTGTTCTATAACCTTTAATGAAGTTTGCATATACAAATCCGTTTCCATTTGGGTGTAAATGATATACAACGTTCTTTTTATCTAAACGACTTTCTTCAAAGTGGAAGTTTACACGTTTTAATGATACGTTCTTTCTTTCTAGTTCTGGGAAAGATTCAATAATCGATAATTTTTCTTCAAAAGTTAGCATAGTGCCTCCAAGTATATAGTAAAAGATTTAATTTGTTCATTATAGCATAGTTGTAATTGTTTCCAAAGGTAAGGGGGAAACTTTTATTTGGATGCGTTTACTTCACGATACTGTAAAGAGTTTCTTATAAACAGGCTAACGGATGAGTATTTTTAGGTGTACAATGGAACGTGGACTTTATCCCGCATTAACGGGCAGTAAGACCTCCACCTCAAATTTCGGCGAATGCGAGGAAGTTAGGTGGGAGATCAACTGCCCGTAAACGCCCGATTGGTGCGGGCTAATAATCAGTGGGGATGAAAAAACTCCCCACTGATTAAAGTTTCACTTTATATGAAGGTGGTTATTTATATGTTTCAAAAAATAGCAAAGGAATGTTTAGCAGGATTTACTGTTGCGATTGTTGCGTTGCCTCTAGCAATTGCATTTGGTATTGCCGCGACAGGGACGTCTGAGGGAGCACTTGTTGGATTGTATGGTGCGATTTTTGCAGGTTTATTCGCAGCGTTATTTGGCGGGACACCTGGGCAAGTAACGGGGCCAACTGGACCAATTACTGTTATCGCAACAGGAGTTATTGCGACGCACGGCTTAGAGGCAAGTTTTATTGCCTTTATGATGGCAGGGTTATTTCAAATTTTATTCGGTGTATGTAAGCTCGGTTCTTACGTTCGATATATTCCGTATCCTGTCGTTTCAGGATTTATGAATGGTATTGCATTAATCATTATTTTAGGTGAAATAAAGCACGTACAAAATAGTTTTCTACTTGTTGTGTTAACGATTATTGTAATGATTGTTTCTGGCAAATGGATTAAGGCGATTCCGTCTAGTTTAGTAGCACTAGTCGGTGTGACAGCTTTGCTTCCTTTATTTTCTTCTCTACTCGAAGGACTTACAGTAAAGTTACCGATTATCGGAAATCTTTCATTAAACAAAGTAATTGAAAAGATTGGAACCATTCCAGAAGCGATGCCTACGCTTCATATTCCATCTTTAAGTGGAACAGGAATAGCAACACTTATTTTACCAGCGCTTAGTATTGCTTTATTAGGATCGATTGACTCGTTGTTAACATCGGTCGTAATGGATAATGTGACAGGTACACGTCATAAAAGTAATAAAGAGCTCATTGGACAAGGTATCGGTAATATGATGAGCGGATTGTTTGGCGGATTAGCAGGTGCAGGTGCGACTGTAAGGTCTATCGTGAATATAAGAAGTGGTGGTAAAACAGCACTTTCGGCATGTATGCATAGTGTTATATTATTTATTTTTATTATGGGTCTTGGTTCGGTCGTACAATACATTCCGCTTGCTGTATTATCAGGTATTTTAATTTTAACTGGTATTGGAATGTTCGATTGGGAAAGCATGAAAAAGATGCATGTCGCTCCTAAAGGTGATGTCGTTGTTATGCTCGTAACGATGATTGTAACGGTGAAGTTCGATTTAATGATTGCTGTTGCATTCGGTATTATTCTTTCGTTCATCATATATATGGTGAAGTGTAAAGAACGTAAAACTTCTATCGTAAAAGAAAGAGAAGAAACGTACACGATTCAAGGGCCGCTCTCTTTCCTATCAGTAGATCGTATTTTCTCTACTTTACAAGATGTGAAGTCACCGGTTGTTTTACGTATGAAAGATGTGCGTTATATGGATGTATCAGGAGCTATGGCATTATTAAATTTTGTTGAGCAATCAAATAAAGTAGGAGCAAGTGTAAAGCTTGAGCAAGTACATCCGAGTATTGAAAAAACAATCGTAGTAATGGCGAACGATGAACAGAAAGAGCAATTGAAAATCTTAAGTGTTTAGATGGTAATTAGAATATCTCACAATCTTACATACATTATAATGTAGAGTTGTGGGATATTCTTATAATGTTTTTAGTAATATGTATCGCATTGATAGAGAAGAAGAGCTTTTTTGAGTAACAGAAACAGTGATAATATTTACATATATAATGGAAAGAATTAGAAAATTAATTGTGAAGAAATAGGCGTGAACTGGTTCTCTTTTCTATTTTGAAAAAAAAACCAAGTATTCAACCTATAATAAATTTGTTATGATAATCAATGGGATAAAGTGAATCCCTATCGTTTAAAACAATATGTTTGAGAGTATATGTATAAAAGAAAAGAGAAAAAATATGAATAAAACATTTGTAAAAGGAGCAGCAATTTTAACCATTACAACTTTTTTGTCGAAATTGCTTGGTAGTTTTTTTCAAATTCCATTACAAAATATTGCAGGAGATGAAGTGCTCGGTATTTTCCGCCTTGTTTTTCCTGTATATATGATTGCTCTTACATTATCGGTAGCCGGAGTTCCGCTTGCAATTTCGAAATTAATTGCAGAGTTGAACGAAAAAAATAAGCAAAAGGAAATTGCGAAATTATTTAAATCAGCGTCAATTATAGGGATAGCATTTGGCGTTTTCGGCTGTTTAGTCATTGTATTATTTTCTATTGAAATTGCAAATATGCTTGGTGGACAAGAAACTAGAATGCCGTTGCTTATTACTTCATTAGCATTACTCATTGCGCCATACATGGCGGTTTATAGAGGGTATTTTCAAGGTTTCGGTGATATGAAACCAACAGGGGTATCACAAGTCATTGAGCAATTTGTACGTGTGTTTTTTATGCTAATAATTGCTTACATACTAGTATCATGGGATAAGAGTAATACTGTTATTACTAGTGGTGCGATGGTTGGCTCTTTTCTTGGAGTCATTAGTTCGCTTATATATTTGCGTATAAAATATAATAGAAGTCCATACTACAATAAAAGCAATTCCTATTCGCTCCGAGATTTAAGAGAAAACGGCAAAAAGATATTGCGGGTATCGATCCCAATCGCTATCGGAGCTTTATCAATGCCACTTTTAAATTTAGTAGACTCGCTTACAATACCGCATGTATTACAAGGATCATCAACAGAAATTCAAGAACAATTTGGAATATACAGTCGCGGTTTTGCATTCACGCAAATAATTGTTATTTTTGCAAGTGCAATTGTATTTCCGTTAATACCACTCTTAACTTCCGCATTGGCCAAAAGAGATATAAATTTGGCGAAAATAACAATTCAAAATACAAATCGACTAGCGCATGTTTTGACAGCACCGTTAACAATATGGTTGATGGCATTAACAGTACCGTTAAATATCGGATTGTTCACAGACGTAAAAGGCAGTAGTATGTTAACAGTTATGATTGGCAGTTCGTATTTTACTGCGGTTATGGTATTATCAATAGGTGTTTTACAGGGGATTAATCGTTCTGCACAAGCTGCATGGATTGTTATTGGCGCGAGTTTTGTGAAAGTCGTGTTAAACATGATGTTAGTGCAGGAGTTTGGCATAGATGGAGCGGCGTATAGTACATTAATTACTTACGTATTGATTTGTATTGTAAATTATTTGTATATTCGAAGCTACATTGCCTATTCTATTCATTTAAAAAGCTTTTTTGGTGTGCTAGGAATAGCATGTATTTTGGGACTAGGATTGTATGAACTGTGTAATGTGATAGATGTTACATCTTCAAGAATTATGACGTTATTATTCAGTGGTATAGCATTAAGTATTACAACCATTTTGTATGGTGTATGTGCTTTGAAATTAAAATGGATATCAATAAAAAAAATACCATTTTTGAAAAGATAAATATAGAAATTTAATTTTTTATTAAAATTCATATGAGCTGATAAAGAGGAAACTATGTAGGGTATCAAGTGTTTAGGTAAGGAATGGGTACCAGTTTATGTTAAATGAGATAAACGGTTACCTAGTTTTGGAGGAGATTTAGGGTGCGTTTAGTCTTATCAGGATATTATGGTTTTTATAATGTTGGAGACGAGGCGATTCTACAATCAATTATTGAATCGTTAAGTAAAGAGAACCCGGATATAGAACTAGTAGTACTATCAAATGATTCTAAATATACAAAGGAAATGTATGGTGTAGAATCGGTAGATCGCTGGAATATAAAAGCTGTTTATCATGCGATTAAAAACAGTGATGGAGTTATTAGCGGTGGCGGGAGCCTTCTTCAAGATCAGACAAGTACGAAGAGTATTCTATATTATACGGGTATTATGGGACTCGCTCGATTATTAAAAAAGCCGTATTATATTTATTCACAAGGAATAGGGCCAATTACAAAAGGATATAATCGTCTATTAGTAAAATGGAACTTGTCAAAAGCTTCCTATGTATCAGTTCGAGATGAGGATTCGTTTTTATATTTAAAAGGACTTGGTATAAAAAACGATATTGAAATTGTTCCAGACCCTGTTTTAACATGGAAACGAACAAAACAATCGGATTGGTTGCAAAAGCATTCGATACATGGAAAAGTAATCGCGGTTAGTGTACGTTATTGGCATGCAAAAGAAGATTATATAAAAAAATTAGCTATGGCATTAAAAAAATTAAAGCAAGAAGGATACCAAATTTTATTTGTTCCAATGCATGAGCCATTTGATCAAAAAGCTTCGCGTGAAGTAATAGAATTAATGGGAGAGGAGACGTATATGCTTCCATATAAAATGGATATCGACGAGAAAATATTCATTTTATCACAATGTTCATTACTAATTGGTATGCGTCTTCATGCACTTGTTTTTTCTGCAGTAGCCAAAACTCCAATGGTCGGGATTTCGTACGATCCGAAAATTGATTCGTTTTTAAGTCAAGTGAATCAGCCAGTTATAGGAAGTGTGGATGGCGAATGGAGTGCTGAGTATTTATATGAACTTGCAAAAAAGCAATTAATGCAACAAGGAACTGTGCAGCAAGAGTTACAATTAACAATAGATGAACTTCGGTTGCAAGGCAAACAGGCAACAAAGAAACTCATTGATCATATGGAAAAAGACACTTTATTAAAAAAGTAAAGTGTCTTTTATTTTGTTTTTTAATTTAATGAAAATTCTAATTATAAAAACGTTTTATGTTAATTTCTATTTATTATGCTAAAATGATTGCGATTATTATATAATCAAATTTGTGATAATAAATTCGTAGATTACGAGGAGGATAACCTTGAAGACTTTTTCAAAAGGTATAACAGCAGTGGCATTAACGGGATCATTACTTTTAACTCCTATTTCAAGTTATGCGGCAAATGATGATATTACAGGTCATATGTTTGAGACGCATATGCGTTCACTTATTACTAAAGGAGTTTTAATGGGGTATGGTGAGAATGTATATGCGCCTGATAAATTAGTAACAAGAGCAGAGTTTGCTACATTCATAGCAAGGGCTTTAAATTTACCGAAAGCTGATTCGAATTTCGAGGATGTGCCGAAGACTTACGGTTTATATGATGGTGTAAGTAGAGCATATGGAGCGAAAATTATTAATGGTCGTACTAACGAGACATTCTCACCAAATGATGTGATTACACGTGAAGAAATGTCGATAATGGTAAAGCGAGCGTTAGACTATAAAAATATTAAAATAGCTGTAAGTCCGCTTACCTTTACTGATAAAGATAGTATTAACTATAAAGAGCATGTACAAGTTATGGTGGCTACTCAAATTATTAAGGGGTATCCAGAAGATAATACATTTAGACCACATTTATCAGCTACAAGAGGTATGGCTTCAGCTATGTTGGATCGCATGCTTCAGACAATTGAAAAAAACGGAAATAGCAATCCTGTAGAAACTAAGAAATATGTCGTGATAAATGTAAGAGAAAACGGAACAGAGCAAGAAGTAGAGCGCTATAATACATATAAAGAAGCAGTTACAGCTGCGCAAAATAAAGGTATTAATGCAGTGAAGTATGAAAATGAATTCTTATGGATTAAAGATGGATTTGCAAGTGCGAAGCGAGTAGAAGGACAAAATATAATTAATGTTTATGGTAACGATTTACAAACAGTTTATACTTATGTTCAGTATGGAACGGAATTTAAAGTGCTAGAAGTTGGAGAAGATCGTGTGAAAGTTCAACTTTCTGATTTAACAGGTTATGTGAAGAAAAATGAAATCACTTTAATTCCTACAAATGAAATGAAGAACTCATCTTATTATGTGAAATCAGATGGATATTTATACCATAGATATTATACATATAATACAAGTTCACCTGGATATACAGAATTTAGATATGGAGCGGCACCTTCTTTCATGAAGCAAGGACAGCAAATGTATAGTGTAGATGGAAAGACGTTTGGAAATGAAACTTTCTATCAATATTTCAATTATTTATCATTGCGTTCTAAAACAGACTATACAGCTGAACAATTAGATAGTTACATAAAATCGGTTAAACCAGATTCTCCACTAATCGGTTTAGGAAAGAAATTTAAAGAAGTAGAAAGTAAGTATAATGTAAATGCATTATTCCTATATTCATTAGCAGTTCATGAGAGCTATTATGGAACAAGCGCTCTTGCAAAAGATAAAAATAACTTGTTTGGTTTAAAAGCAACAGACGATAGTCCATATGGTAACGGAGAATCTTTCAATTCAAAAGAAGATTGTATTGAACATGCTGCAAAAGTATACATGAATGAAGGATATTTAAATCCGGGACATTGGCGTTATACAGCAACATATACAGGTGATAAAGCTACCGGTTTAAATATGAAATATGCATCTGATGCGAACTGGGGCAAAAAAGTAGCAGGGCATATGTACCGTTTTGATTCTTATTTAGGTAAAAAAGAATACAACAAGTATAAACTTGCTCGTGTGAAGAATGATGTGGAAGTGAAAAAGGATCCTCATAGATCAAATGAACGACTTTATCGCTTAACTACAAATAAAGTTGTAACAGTTACAGGTGAAGAAACGATAAATGGACAAGTGTGGGTTAAAATTATTTCTGATAATCCTGCTGTAAATGAAGCATATATCGCAAAAGAAAACTTAGAATACGTAAAACACTAATTAAATATAAAAGAGAAAAACTGATTATTTAGATGCATTTTAAAAAAAGGTGCTCAAAAAGCCAGAATAACTGACTTTTTTGAGCACCTTCTTTTTTATTATTCAATTTCAAAATCAACAATCATATAAGCGAGTATAACGACGAAGAAAATACTAACGGACGGCGCTGTTAATACGTGGCCGGACATAAAGCCGATTCCGATTGATAGTACAACGGTGCTAGCTAATAGCATATATTTCACAGTTAATATTTTCTTGAAGTTTGTCATGATACGAATGAATAATTTAATACCGAAGTATAGAAATGGTATTAAGTAAATAAGGAAACCGACGATTCCGAATGCAAAGAATAGGTCATGGAAATCCATTTCGATTAACTTAATTTTATCAGTATAGTTACCAGCATAGCCCATTCCGAATAGTTTTTGTGATAGTGGTGCGTCTTTATAGTATTGTTTGTATACTTTTAAAAATTTATCGCGATCACTGTAAATTAAACTTTTCATTTCAGAGTCTGTTAGTTCACCCTGCTCATGTTTTTCTTCTTTAATTACTTTTCCTTCTTTTCTATCCTTTTCTTCTTGTACTGATTTTTTGTATTCGTATATTTGCATGTGGATGCCCATATTTTTTGCGATAGGAGTATGTGGTGTAAGTACAATTAAACCTCCTAGTACAATAGCGGCAACAACTGTATTTACGAGATATGTGAATCCTGTTCCTTCTTTTTTGCGATGAATCATATATTCAATGAATGAGAATAAAAGTGCCACGCCAAGCGTTAGAACAATTGCACCATATCCTACTTTCGTTCCGACCATAATACTTGCATACATCGCAAGCATTGTTGGAATCCAGTAATAGATTTTCGAGAAAGAAGTTGTTTTATGAATCGAATAGAGCACTACGATTGGGAACATAATTGCAAAAATAGAACTTAAATCATTTCCAGCAAAGAACCAACCTCTTGAGCCAATCTTTGAGTGAGGGTAGCTTGGGAAATCTGTACCAGTTTGCATCGCAACAATCAGTGTGATGCTTAAAATTAAAGTTGTATATAAGAAATATGTAATGATTTTATGCAACGTATATTCTTTATTTTTCAACTCTTTAAAGACGATGATATATCCAAACAGTAGCACAATTGGATATATGCTCTTTAAAATAAATTTTACTTCTTCGCCAAATGAAACTGGAGATTTAATCATCATATTATTTGCAAGACCAATTGCTAGTACGATCCCGAGTAGGCATAAATAGAGAATGTACTTTTTCGCTCCAGGTTGTTCTCTATGAAGAAGTAGATAACCTAATGCAAGAAGCATAAAGGCGAAACGGACTACGATTCCAACTGTTGCGCTCATGTGTAATACATAGATTGAAAAAGACGTTAATAAATCTAAAATTGGTTGAAACACAATGAATAGCAATAGGAAATGCGGGAAGTAGTTATCCGTTTGTTTCAACTTATTAACCATATATTCCTCCATTTCTTCATTCCTTTAGTTCAATACCCAAGAGATGGGGATAAAAGCCTTATTTACATAATAAGGCGAATGAATTTCAATATTTATTTTTTTGCATCAAAATTAAGAATACACCATTTCATTGTAATGGTAAATAGATGAAAAATATTGATAAACCGACTTTAATTTCTATATTTTTTAACGAAATTGGATGTTTTATACGGAGATATATACAAATTACGAGAAAATTAGACAGAAAATTAAGAAAAAAGAAGGATTTTTAATATGCTTTCTATAATTATATAAGTATAATCTTTAAGTGGAAAAGAGGGGTATATATAATGGAAGTAACAAGTAAAACAGAATCTGTTGTTGTGAAATATGAAGGGCGCGTAGCAACGGTTATGGTCAATCGCCCAGAGGTTTTAAATGCATTAGATGAACCAACGTTAAAAGAGTTATTACAAAAGTTGAAAGAAGTAGCGGAAAGCTCTGTTCACGTTGTTGTGTTATGCGGAAGTGGCCGTGGTTTTTCTGCGGGTGGAGATATTAAATCAATGCTTTCAAGTAATGATGAAAGTAAGTTTGAAGGCATCATGAATACAATTTCTGAAATCGTTGTGACGTTATATACGATGCCAAAGCTTGTTATTAGTGCAATTCACGGGCCAACTGCTGGACTTGGATTAAGTATTGCATTAACAGCTGATTATGTAATGGCAGATATATCATCAGTTATTGCGATGAATTTTATTGGAATCGCTTTAATTCCAGATGGTGGTGGCCATTTCTTCCTTCAAAAGCGCGTCGGTGAAAATATGACGAAGAAAATCATTTGGGAAGGGAAGAAATTATCAGCGACAGAAGCGCTAGATATCGGTTTAATTGATGAAGTAATCGGTGAGGATTTCCAAACGGCTGTGAAGCAAAAAATTAATGAATGGTTACAAAAACCAATCAAGGCGATGATTCAAACGAAACAAATTTTATGTGAAGTAAATCGTTCTAATTTAGAACAAACGCTTCAGCTCGAAAAGCGTGGTCAATATGCGATGAGGCAAACAGCGGACCATAAAGAAGGTATTGCTGCTTTTCTAGAAAAACGTTTACCAGCATTTAAAGGGGAATAAAGTGAAGCTGTAATCCGTGGGGATTTGTTTATCCCCCGCGGATTATTAGTTTTACTGCCCGTTAATTCGAGATAAAGGGAAGAAAGTGCTAACACATTTTAGTATAATTGTGTTAGCACTTTTTTTAGGAGTAATAAATGAAGAAAATTAGCGGTGTTATCGTTATGATTTTACTTGTATATTACACCATCTCTTGCGGTACGGACTGCATTATTCTTTGAAGGACATCCAACTGTTGCTTTCTCTGGTGAAGTGAAGAAAGAACGGGATGTGAAAAAAGAGTGGTTTTTCTATAAAGTGAAGGCTAAATCAGTGGGGTTTTTGTTCATCCCCACTGATTTAGCCTTCACCAATCGGGTGTTATTAAAAATAGGAGGATAAGTGATGTCAACTTATAACAGGTTAGTAAGAGACCGTGTCCCGGAGAAAATCTTAATGTCTGGAAAAACATATACAGCACAAAAATTAACAGGACAAGCTTACATACAAGCGTTAGCGAAAATTGGTACAGAAGAAATTCGTGAATTTGCTTCGATGAAAGATCGTGAACATGCGTTAGATTCACTTGCAGATGCACTTGAAGTTATTGTCTCATTAGCTCGCGCAGAAGGTGCAACAATTGAAGAGGTAGAGCGTATTCGTAAGCAGAAAGAAGAAGAGCGCGGCGGGTTTACAAGAGGGATTTATTTAATGGACGTTTCGGAAGAGTAATTTTATAGAAAAAGCACAGCGTTAATGCTGTGCTTTTTTGTCATTAAGATTAGGGTAAAGTGAATTTTATTACAATTTAGAAAATTAAACTATATTAGTAGAGGTTTTATAGTAAATTTTGTATACTGAATAGTAGAGAGAATGAGGAGGAAACGACAATGGCACATCATGCAAAAGAAACGATGGAATTAATTAAAGAGCTTGTCTCTATTCCAAGTCCATCTGGAAATACGGCGAAAATTATTAATTTTATTGAAAACTATGTAAGCGAGTGGAATGTAGAGACGAAGCGTAATAATAAAGGCGCTCTTATTTTAACGGTTAAAGGAAAGAATGATGAGCAGCATCGTTTATTAACTGCACACGTTGATACGTTAGGTGCAATGGTGAAAGAGATTAAGCCTGACGGTCGTCTTCGTCTATCTATGATTGGTGGATTTCGCTGGAACTCTGTAGAAGGGGAATATTGCGAAATTGAAACGTCAAGCGGTAAGGCGTATACAGGTACAATTTTAATGCATCAAACTTCTGTCCATGTGTACAAAGATGCAGGGGAAGCGAAGCGCGATGAGAAAAATATTGAAGTGCGTATTGATGAGCGTGTCTTTTCAGCAGATGCAGTACGTGAGTTAGGAATTGAAGTAGGAGACTTCGTTTCATTTGATCCACGCGTACAAATTACAGAGAGTGGATACATAAAATCACGTCATTTAGACGATAAAGTAAGTGTAGCAATTCTATTAAAACTAATTAAAAGATTGCAAGATGAAAAGGTAACATTACCATATACAACACATTTCTTAATTTCTAATAATGAAGAAATTGGATACGGTGGAAACTCAAATATCCCAGAGGAAACGGTAGAATATTTAGCAGTTGATATGGGAGCGTTAGGTGATGGACAAGCATCTGATGAATATACAGTATCCATTTGTGCGAAGGACTCTAGCGGTCCATACCATTACGCTTTACGTAAACATTTAGTTGAACTGGCGAAAGCGAACGCTATTGAATATAAAGTGGATATTTATCCATACTACGGATCAGACGCATCAGCTGCGATTCGCGCCGGATTTGATGTGAAACATGCATTAATTGGAGCTGGTATTGATTCTTCTCACGCATTTGAGCGTACGCATGAGAGTTCCATTATGTATACAGAAGCATTAGTGTATGCATATGTAATGTCTAATTTAATTGAGGAATAATTTCATAGCAAATAGAGAGGGCTGATTGAAAATATTATTTTTAATCAGCTTTTCATTAGCGCAAGTTTTTTATATTCATAAAGGAAAAGTACTCGAAGTGAAAATTGGCGAAGGTGACCTAGGTATTGCAGGAACTTGTTTTAAAGCTTTAGATAAAGGGAAGTTCCTTATAGGGAATTATGATAATGGAGAAGGAATATGGTATTTCTCGACTTTCCAAACAAATCTTGAGACGGGAAAAGCAGAAAGGATCGATCAGGTAAAGCTTTCTTTGGAGGAAGGGAATATATATTAAAGAAAATTTTAAATAATACATTAGGAAAAGCGATTAGAGTACTATGTACTAATCGCTTTTTTATATACATTCATTATCAGTTATATATATACGATTTTTGTTATGTGAAGGGAAAACGTATTTACTATAGATATATAATGTTATAAACTATGAAAGGATTAATTATTAGTTAATACTTTATAGTTAGTTTAATGGGAGAAATTGTATAAATATGAAGTTTCGAGAGGAGATTTATTTTTCATGAAGTACAAAGCAATAGCCGCAGGTATATTAGCAGCAAATTTACTAGCACATCCAATTAGTAGTTTAGCAGAAACGAAGAAATTTCCTGATGTTTCAGACGATGCGTGGTCGAAAGACGCGATTTATTATTTAGTAGAGAGAAATGTAATTAATGGTATGCCAGATGGTAACTTTATGCCACAAGGAAATTTAACACGTGCTCAGGCGGCAAAGATTATCGCAACAGCAATTGGCGTTAAAGTGGATCCAAACGCGAAGCCATCTTTTAATGATTCAAAAAATCATTGGGCAGCTCAATATATTGCAGCGATTGAAAAAAAGGATATTATTAAAGGCCGAGGACCGGGAGTATTTGATCCTGAAGGACAAGTAACTCGTGCTGAAATGGCGGCTATGCTTGTAAGGGCATATGAATTGAAAAGCCAAGTAACCGGAACAGCGCCTACAAAATTTGCTGATTTAGAAAATCATTGGGGTAAAGAAGAAGTAAATATTTTAGTAGAATTAAAACTTTCTTTAGGTACAGGTGACGGCTGGAAACCAGATAATTCTATTACACGTGAACAGGCAGCTCAGCTTACTGCTCAAACAGATAAATTTGGAAAGAATAGTAATCGTCCAGTAGAAACAAAGAAAATATATATGGATAGAAAATTCATTACATATCACGGACCATCATTAACATCTGGGATTAGTGCAAATCAGCATGATCCACAAATGGTTGAAGTAAAAGAAGAGCGAGATGGATGGATCAAAATTGCAACAAGTAACGGTGATAAATGGACACCTTTAGTAGAGAAAACAGAAGCTATTAAGGAAGGATTCACTACATATGCAGGGACTACCCATACTTCTAAAGTACTAGGTACATATGGAGCACAACAAGTAACTGTTATTGAAGAAAGCGGCAGCTGGATTCGCATCCGTACAACTAGTGGTTTCCAATGGGTTGATAAAAACCAATTGAACCCAGCGAAACAAGGGAACTTCTTAGAAGGAAAAGCGATTATTATTGATCCGGGGCATGGCGGGGTTGATCCAGGGCATTCTGGTGTGAAAATGGATGAAAGTGCTATCGTATTAGATACATCTTTACGCGTACAAAAACTATTTGAACAAAAGACACCATTTACTGTTTTATTAACACGTAATGATGATACACGTCCAGGAAATACCTCTGGTGAATCTTTGAAAAAACGTATAGAATTTGCGCAAGAAAATAAAGGTGATATTTTTGTGAGTGTTCATGCAAACGGGTTTAATGAACAAGTAGAAGGAACAGAAACGTTCTACTACAGATCAGCATCAAATCCAAATTCAGAAGAGAGCCGTGTACTAGCAGAAAAAGTACAAAAACGTTTAGTACAAGCACTTCAATCAAATGATAGAGGTGTAAAAACAGAAGACTTCTATGTAGTGAAATACAATACAATGCCTGCTATTTTAGCTGAACTAGGTTTCATCGATGCTAAAGGCGAAGGTGAAAAACTAGCTACTGAACAATGGAGACAACGTGCAGCAGAAGCAATTTATTCTGGTATTCTAGATTACTATGAATGGCAAGGTAACGATGTATCTTCTTATCGTTAATAATAGAAAAAATTATGGAAGAGATTGCCGAGAGGCAGTCTCTTTTTATTTATAAAACAAATTATAAAGGTTTCTCTTTATTTCGGGCATATGATATCATTTAATTTTATATGAAAAAGTATTTGAGTAATTTTGATCATAACAATTTTAAACGATAAAGGATGATAATAGATTGAGTAATCATAGTAAAACACCTGCATGTATATATACGTATGCATTTCGTGAGGAGGAGCGTGCTTTATGTTACTTGGAAATGCGCTCGTTCTTTGGAATGGAGTCTCACGTTAATATTTTGAAAAGCGATGTCAAAATTGACCCGAGTAGAAGTGCGTTTATTAAAGAGCGCGTTGAGGTTATTTATGAAGGAGAAGACTTAGAAAGCATCTTGAAACAAGTGGAACAAATTGACTTGGCAGGAGCGACGTTCAAAGTCATCTTCGTTAAAATCAATGATCTTGGCAAAGAAAATAAAATTGAATATGGGGAAAGACGTCTCATTGAACGAGACCTCGGCATGCATATTGAAGGAGAAGCTGATGTTCGTAATCCAGAGCGTGTATTCGGGATTGTTCCTCTTGGAGGACGCTGGTACTTCGGGCACTATATAGAAAGTGAACCAGTTTGGTATCATCACATAAAAAAACCGCATAGTTATTCGACATCTCTTAGCACACGTGTTGCGAGATCAGTTGCCAATATTGCTGTACCAAATCCAGATGGAGTACGAGCAATTGACCCGTGCTGCGGTATTGGAACAGTAGTAGTAGAAGCACTTTCTATGGGGATTAACATCGTTGGTAGAGATATAAATCCACTTGTGGTGCTTGGAACGAGAAAAAACATCGCACATTTCGGGTTTGAAGGAACAGTAACAAAAGGTCCAATCGAGGAAATTACTGAGAACTACGACGTTGCAATTATCGATATGCCGTACGACTTATTTACGCATGCAACACCAGAAGACCAGTTCTCCATTCTTTCAAGTGCGCGCCGCATTGCAAAAAAGGTAGTCGTTGTCACGATGGAAACAATGGACGACATGATTCATGAAGCAGGATTTGAAATTACAGACCGCTGTATCACAAGAAAAGGATCATTTTCTAGACAAATTCTTGTTTGTGAATAGGAAAGGTCACCCGTTTATTAAATTAATAAATTACAGGATAGTTAGTCCATTATGAGGCTGATTATCCTTTTTTATTTAACAACAAATACAAAAACTCCATTTTGAATAAAGATTGATCAAAATGGAGTTACCCTTTTTAGCTAAGTATGAGATTTTTATAAAAAAGTTTGATTATTTTACTGAGCCTTAATGAATAACATTTCAAGAATACCAATAAAAAGCATAATCAGTCATAACTGAAGAATCACCCAACTGATGTAACATAGCTGAAATATTCCCTCTATGATAGGTTCCATGATTCACAACGTGTAAGACCATTTCAGATATACTTGTTTCTCTTAATCCTGCCCATGGATTATCCAACATTATTCTCTTTTCCATATCTTCCTGTCTGTTCAAAAAGGTTTTAAACCGGGATGTTAAAGTGTGAAATTCCGTTTCTAAGCCTTCAATGGGCAGTTTCTCAATCTTTTCTTGAATTTGAAATGAAGATTGCATTGCTTCATTCATACTCTGACCCTCAAGGGTATGAAGCCATCCATATTCCACCAAATAGAGATGAGATAAAACCTTTGAAACAGAAGAAAAGACACTTTTCATTTCCTTTTGATATTTCTCAGGAGAAAGTGTCTTAAGATGATCAATAATCCGTTGATTTGCCCATACATGATAGTTATATAGATTTTCTACATGATTTGCCATACAATCGCCTCCTTATCATCACGTTTTTTAATGTTCTTTATCAGAATGAATTATTCCTTTAAATATCATTACTTATTTGATGAGATCTTCAACTAAATGGCCCAATTGTTGAACAAAGGTCAAAGCAATCTTCAATTAACCTGCCCCGTTAGTTGAAGTACATTTCTTCACAATGTTTCTCGTTAGATTAACATAAATATCCAACGAGAAAACATCAAACCTCTAAGAAATCTATAGAGGTTTGATGTTTTTAATCAATCTTTTTTACAAAGCTACACTTGTGACAAAAAAGCTTATTTTTTCATTTTGTGGTGATTCTGAATTCTTAAGTTGATGGGCATGCCTGTGTAGGTGACCTTTTTTGGGTTTGTATCAATGTGTGATTAGTTGGTAGTTTAGATGGGAGATTTGACGGGATTTGTTGAATAGACGATATATCTCGAGAGTTGTTTTGTTAGTGAATTACTCTTCTTTCGTTGTCTCTTGTTGTGCGATTAATAAATTGCGTAATACGTGTGCGCGGTAACTTTCTAGTTTTCGTCCTTCATGATAGCGAACACCTAATTTCTTTAGTTCAGCTACGTACCAGCCTTTCGTTCCGTAATACATGAGACCACTTCCTTCTTTCTTTTGAACAGTATATGTGCCTGGGCGAGAGAATTTTCTTGTTTATTCATGAAATTTGCGGAGTTTAACATTGAATATTCAGTTTATTTTTATTATGATTAACTTATTATCGGATGACAGTGATTAGCCTCGCTGTAAGCCCGGATTTATGTTTGAAAATGAAGAGAGTAACTTCTTTCCACTTGAGCTTCTTTAGCAGAAGTACGAGCTATAAGGATAAGGGTAGTAAAATTCAATGCAAATGTGTACATTGTTTTTCTGGCTCTTAACATAGTAATGGAGGATGAAATATGCGTAAAGGGACTTTTTTTATGGCAGGACATTCGAGACTTCCGAAAGGTATGGCTGTTCGCAGTATGTATGAAACATTAACAATTACAATTGAGGCAGATCATAAATATCATGTCATTATTGAAGCTTCATGTACGCTTGCGACAGAGCACGGTAGAGACTTCGTCGCTCAAATGTTGAGAGGACATAGTTTGCAAGATGGTATTGAGGAAATCGTTCAAGATATTACGGACCATTATCAAGGAAAAGCGCAAAATGCTATCGTCAGTGCGGTGAAAGATTTACATCGCCAATATGTAAGTTATTTAAATGATGAACAGCCCAGGGGAGAGTACGAGGAAACAACACCATAAAAACTATCTAGTTTACAACCATAAACGAGAGCCAGTTGTATTTCTTTTAAAGAGATACGACTGGCTTATTTTATTGAGGAGGCAAGAACTATGAAAAAGTTAAATGAAGTGTAAGTTGTAAAACAAGAGATGAAAAAAAGAGGGTGCGTAGAAAGTAAGGGGATTTTTAAAACATATAAAGTATGTAGAGAAAATAATAAAAAACGAATTGACAGTTAGAATATTTTGAATTATTATTTAATTAATAAGATCCATACGAGAAATTAGCCTTCTCTATATTCGATCTTGCTTTCCTGTTTTACAAATATTTTCATACAAACTGTCTATTATTATTGTACTTTAAGAGATTAAAGAACACTCGTAATTATGAGCCAGTTGTACGTTTCTACGATTTTATGTCGTGGATGCGTATAACTGGCTTTTTCGATGTTAGGGCAGTAAGACCGAATCTCAGTATAAGAAGATAAGGATAACTGTCTGTAAAAAACGTCAATAAGTTCTTCATATTTAAATTAGGGAGGAATTGAAATGTCGATTATTACAGAACAAAGTACAAAGATGAAATTTGCAAAGAAATATGAGGGGTATGAGATTGTTCCTCATCCAGAGCATAAACGTTTATATCATATTACGCTAAACCAGCAATTGCTTAAGCAGTTTTTTGAAGAGGTAAAAGAGCATTCAGAGCAGTCATTACAATACATTCCTTATTCTCGGTTTAATCTTGCGGATGGAATGAGAAAGATTTTTGGGCAATCATTTATGGATAACATTCGCGGCATTGTTCATGACCGTGAAACGGGCGGATTTACAATTGGGGTACAAGGTGAAACGTCAGATCCAGCAGACTACGTGAAATTTGCAACAGCATTAACACATTTAATCGGGGAGCCAAACTTTGATGCAATGACAGGAACGTACTATGCTAGATTTAATGTGAAAGATACGGATAGTAGTGATTCTTACCTTCGTCAAGCGTACCGATTGTTTACACTGCATACAGACGGTACATTCGTTGATGAGCCGACAGATTGGCTTCTTATGATGAAAATTGAAGAGCAAAATGCAGTAGGCGGAGAATCTCGTTTACTACATTTAGATGATTGGGAAGACCTTCATAAATTTAGAAATCATTCGCTCGCATCTGTTAAGGTTACGTATAAAGCGCCACCAAGTAAAAATGCGCAAGAAATCGTCTATCGTGAAACGTTTTTTGATGTGAATAACGCACCATGTATTTGCTTTATTGATCAGTTCGCTTATCCAGATAATATTGAACAAGCAAACTATTTGAAAGACTTATCATATTCTGTTGAAAACTCACCAGCAACACATGCATTGAAATTACCAATTGGTGACTTAGTTCTTTTAAACAACTTATTTTGGATGCACGGAAGAGCTGCATTTGAAAAAAATAAAGATTTATATAGAGAACTAATGCGTCAACGTGGTTGTTTTTCTAAATAAGTTTGTACGGCGGGTCTTAAAAAAGGCCTGCCTTTCATCATATTAAGGGGGAAGTAGGATGTATGACTTTATAATTATTGGCGGAGGAATTGTTGGGCTTTCAACGGGAATGGCTTTAACGAAAAAATTCCCTCGTGCGAAAATCGCGATCATTGAAAAAGAAAAGGAACTTGCACATCATCAAACTGGACATAATAGCGGAGTAATTCATTCTGGAATTTATTATAAACCAGGGAGTTATAAAGCGAAGTTTGCCAAAGAAGGAAATGCAGCTATGGTTCAATTTTGTAAAGAAAATGACATCGCTTATGACATGTGCGGAAAAGTAATTGTCGCGACAGAAAAGGACGAACTTCCTCTTTTACATAATTTATATGAAAGAGGCTTACAAAACGATTTACATATTGAAAAAATAGGTAAGGAAGAATTAGCTGAAATTGAACCTCATGTAAAGGGACTTGGGGCAATTCGTGTTCCATCTTGCGGAATTGCTGATTATAGAGGAGTAAGCCATGCATTCGCTCGCTTAATTCAAGAAAGCGGGGGAGAAGTACATTTAGGAACAGCCGCAGAGCGTATTACTGAGAAGAAAGACGCCGTAACAATTGAGACGAATCAAGGTGTATTTAAAACGAAATTTCTCATTAACTGCGCTGGATTACATAGTGATCGTATTGCGAAAAAGACAGGTATATTAACAGATATGAAAATTGTTCCGTTCCGCGGTGAATATTACGAACTTGTCCCAGAAAAACGCCATCTTGTAAAACATTTAATTTATCCAGTTCCAAATCCAGAATTCCCGTTTCTAGGTGTTCATTTCACAAGAATGATAAACGGAGACGTACATGCAGGACCAAACGCAGTATTAAGCTTTAAGCGAGAAGGCTATACGAAAACAGACTTCAACATAAAAGACTTCATGGAAACAATGACATACACAGGATTTTGGAAAATGGCGATGCCAAATATGAAAGAAGGCATAAAAGAAATGGTGCGCTCATTCAGTAAACAATCATTCCTAAAAAGCTTGCAGCGCTTAATACCAGAGCTTACAGAGAAAGATATCGTGCCAACCCATGCAGGTGTAAGGGCACAAGCCATTTTATCAAACGGAAATATGGTTGATGACTTCTGCATTATCCCTGGCATCAATTCTCTGCACATTTGCAACGCACCATCCCCGGCCGCAACGGCTAGTATAAAGATTGGTGAGGAGATTGCTAAGCAAGTGCCAGATGTGGTGGCGGTTAGGGTTTGATGGGTCAGGGTGATTTGAGTCATAAATCCGCCTCGTTTTGAAGCGTAATATTACCGTGAATCATGAATTTGAAGAATCCCTTCTCACAAAGTGAAGCTTTAATCAGTGGTAGTTTTTCCTCAGCATTAGGGCTACGAAATTGAAAACTATTTAAAGAAAATACGACATCACTTCTATTTCTAGTTTATTAAAATAGGATTTATAGTAAGAATTTCTAAAAGTATAAAGGAGGGATATGCTTTGTTTCCAGGTACTTTATATGAAACACATGTTAAAACAAAAAATTTAGAAGTGGCAAAAGAGTTTTATACTAAACTTGGATTATTTCATGCTCGCACTATTGAAGAACGCCGTGTAGCTTTCTTTTGGTTTGATAAAGAAAATAAGAAGGAACAAATGCTGGGCATTTGGGAAGTATCGGAAGAAGCATTCCATACAAGTCACTTTGCATTCAAGGTTAACTATGAAGAAATCATTCATGCAAGAGAATGGCTTCTTAATAAAGGAATAAACCCAAGGGCTGCTTTCGGTCTTGAACCTTCCGAGCCTATGGTTCAAACTTGGACACCTAGTGCAAATCTTTATTTTTACGATCCTGACGGCAATTCTTTAGAATTTCTATGTTTACTTCCTGAAAAGAAAAAAGTAAAACAAGACGTCATGTATTTGAGTGAGTGGGAAAGCTTGGGGAGTGAAGAATAAATTCGATTTTTAACTCGAATTTCGCAAAGCTATTTTAAAGGGAACCATAACCTTATCTAAGTGGCAAAGTTATGGTTTAAATCACCCCCTGAGTTTTCGGGGGATCTTTTTGTTTTGGGGCTAATAATCACCTACTGTATAAAAAAATAGACAGTAGTATGTATTTTTCAAAAAATGTATACAGATTTATCCCGCATTAACTGCCCGTAAAAGCCCGATTGGTGTGGGCTAATAATCAGTGGGGGATGAAGACCCTCCGACTGATTAAAGTTTCACTTTATACTCTATGCGTTGGCATGATACTTGCAATGAAAATAGTATTAACATATAGGGGAGAGATAGAAATGAAGGTTAGTAAAATATACACAACAATTGATGCTCACGTAGCTGGGGAACCACTTCGAATCATTACGGGCGGGGTAGCAGAAATAAAAGGAGAAACGCAGCTGGAAAGACGCGCATACTGCATGGAACATCTGGATCATCTTCGCGAGGTTCTTATGTATGAACCGAGAGGACATCACGGCATGTACGGTTGTATCATTACTCCGCCCGCAAGTCCTCATGCTGATTTTGGCGTATTATTTATGCACAATGAAGGCTGGAGTACGATGTGTGGTCACGGAATTATCGCTGTTATTACAGTAGGAATTGAAACTGGTATGTTTGAAGTGATAGGGGAAAAACAAAAATTTATTATTGATAGCCCTGCTGGGGAAGTCATTGCGTACGCAAAATTTAACGGGAGCGAAGTAGAGTCAGTATCATTTGAAAACGTTCCTTCGTTCGTATACAAAAAAGACGTTCCTATCAAAATAGATGACTATGAATTTCAAGTAGATATCGCGTTTGGCGGAGCATTCTACGCTGTAGTGGATAGTAAAGAGTTTGGTTTGAAAGTCGATTTTAAAGATTTAGCTGCAATTCAAACGTGGGGCGGTAAAATTAAACACTACATTGAAAGTCAAATGGAAGTAAAACATCCACTTGAAGAAGATTTAAAAGGAATATACGGAGTTATTTTCTCAGATGAACCGAAAGGCAAAGACGCTACTTTACGAAATGTAACGATCTTTGCTGATGGGCAAGTGGACCGTTCTCCTTGCGGTACAGGAACATCCGCAAGAATCGCAACTCTTTTTGAAAAAAATGCCTTACAAAAAAGAGAGATGTTCATCCACGAATGCATTACTGACGGCCAATTTGAGGGAGAAGTATTGTCGGTAACCGCAGTAGATACATATGAAGCTGTCATTCCGAAAGTAACGGGGAATGCATTTATTACAGGATTTCATCAGTTTGTTGTAGACCCGAGAGATGATTTGAATAGGGGATTTTTGTTAGAGTAGAAGGAGGAGGTGGAAAGATATGCTAGTCATAAGCGCGAACGAACAACGAAACTTAGTAAATATGAAGGAAGTCATTGAATACGCGGCGCTTGCTTTAAAAGAATTTTCAGCAGAAAGAACGATCACACCAATTCGCGGTTCATTACCATTTGCGAACGAGCAAAATACCGCATTAATTATGCCTTCAGTAGCGGAAGGACTCAAAGCGCTCGGTTTAAAAGTAGTAACGGTAGCTCCGCATAATAAAAAGATAGGAAAGAAAACGATAAACGGGATCGTTATGCTATCAGACTTTCAAACGGGAGAACCACTCGCACTTTTAGAAGGATCGTACTTAACGATGATTCGAACAGGAGCCTTATCAGGAGTAGCGACAAAACATTTAGCTCGTCATAACGCAAAAACTTTATGCATCATCGGTACCGGTGAACAAGCGGAAGGAATTGCAGAAGCTGTACTCGCCGTTAGGGATATTGAAAAAGTAATTTTGTACAACCGAACGGAAGAAAAAGCCTATGCATTCGCGCAATATATACAAGAGAAATTCAATAAACCGGCTTACGTCTACAGGGATCCAAATGAAGCAATAAGCGAAGCGGACATCATCGTCACAACAACGAATGCATCCACACCAGTCTTCTCAGAAAAACTACAAAAAGGCGTCCACATAAACGCCGTCGGTTCATTTAGACCGAGCATGCAAGAACTACCATCCCACGCCATCGCGAACGCAAACAAAGTAGTAGTCGAATCAAAAGAGGCAGCACTCGAAGAAACGGGTGACCTTCAAGTCCCGATAAAAGAAGGATTATTTGAAGCGAACGACATCCACGCCGAACTTGGTCAAATCATTAACGGGGAAAAGGCTGGTAGGGAGAATGATGAAGAGATTACTATTTTCAAATCAGTAGGTTTAGCAGTAGTAGATATAATTGTTGCGAAGTATTTGTATGAAAAAGCGGTGGAGTGTGGAGTGGGTACTATGATTCAGTTGTGAGACTGCCTTTTGGTGGTCTTTTTGTTTATAATGCGCGTATGCATCTCAATTGTAATGTGTAGTGTTTGCAAAGAAATTATGTGATGTATCATATATTCTGTTAAAATTAAACAAAAATGCATATAAGAAATTGCAGGTGAGAAACCTTGGATTTAGTTCGGAAATTAACTCGTATTTATGGCTTAGGGCTTTGCTGTGGGTTGTGGAGTAAAGCTGAAGTAATTCAATGGTGTGATGAATTGATTGAAGCAAGTGACAGTCCGCCATATGAAATAATTGAGATATCCTTAATGTCTAAAGCAAAGATAGATGATATTGAAGGGAAGTTATTTGAGTTTAGTAGCACAGTTGATGAAGAATACACTGTTAAGTTAACTCTTTCCGTCATTCATGAAAAACTAAAAAAACATGAACTGACGATTGAAGAATCAATTAAATGCACCACTAGACTTTTAGTCAACAGGGGGGTGCATTGGGAGGCGGAATACTTTGAATTGTATAGTCTAGACGATAGCTATGACTTAGCTAAAGATGGTGTTCATTTTGATTTAAGTCAAGTTATTCATACATATATTGAAATGTTAAGTATTTATAGTAAGTATTTTAGTGGGTTTGAAAAACTGTATTTTAAAGTAATGGGAAATGAATGGAGATTTTAATGTATATCAGTATTTGATTAGCTTTGTTTGTCCCTTATTTTCCATTTGGAGAATAAGGGACAAAGTTTTATGAAGGAGTAAATTTAGACACCAAGTATGCAGCTTTTTACCATTCTCGCCATTCTTCTGTTATATCTTCTTCGGATTCTAAGCCAGCTATTCGTGCTGCTGCATCGATAAATTCATAGAGATCTTCTCTTTCCATTGTTTCGATAAAATGGTCATGTTCGATATTTAGTTCATTTAGTTTAATAACTACCTCTTTAACAACTTGCATTACTTCGACTTCGGTTGGAGTCTCGCCTAATTGCTCTAGATGGTTAATGTAAGTGTCAAGAACCTTATTTGTTGCACTTATATTTTCTTCAGTGAAAAATTCCCCATCTTCATCATGCTCAACCCATGAGGTTGTTGGTTTGTTTTTTTTCAATTCATCAAACGTCATGATAACCTCCTAAAAATGTTTTTTTATCTTTAATCTCATTCTACATTTTCAATTATATATAACAACCATTTCAGAGAAACTTTCTGTAGGCTGCTAGTTTTTCAACGCATTTTACGAGGCCACCTATTCGTGGTCTTTTTATTTTACCCCCCGCATAAATATATTTTATCGCAAGAATTCATTAATAGATTTCAAACTGTCTATCTTTGCGAAAAAGTTTGACAATACATAAGGGTAGTGGTAATTTAAAACCTATAAGAAAACTCGGTATTAATTCCGAGTTTTCTTATAGGTGTAAATAGTCGAGAGGGGTCGAAATATGAAGAAGAAGTTGTTTGCATTACCATTTGTCCTACTATTACTTATTGCATTAGCGGCTTGCTCAGGGGAGAAAGATTCTTCGAAGCAAGCAGGAACTAGTAAATCAGGGACTCCGAAAGATGGAGGAACGTTAACGGTTGGTGTTAGTGATAATCCAGATACGATGAACCCGCTTTATGCGAATGATCGAGTGTCGTTAACTGTGCAGCAAGCTTTATATGCACCGCTGTATCATATGGAAGACGGTAAGAAAAAGTTTGTTCTTGCTGAGAGCTTTACGCCTTCAGAGGATCAATTAACATGGACTTTAAAATTAAAGGACAATTTGAAATGGCATGATGGTAAGAAAATTACATCAGATGATATTGTATTTACATTCAAATCTATTCTAGATGAGAAGCAAAATAGTTCAAGCCGTGAAAACTTTATTTTTAAAGGAAAGCCGCTTGAGGTGAAAAAAGTGGATGAGCTAACGACTCAATTCGTTTTACCACAAGTAAGTGCATCTTTCGAAGGGGTTATGAATGATTTCTTCCCAATTCCGAAACATGTATTTGAAGGTGAAGCGGATTTAGTGAAGAGTAAGAAAAACCTACAACCTGTAGGATCAGGTCCATTTAAATTAAAAGAGTTTAAATCAGATGAATATGTTGCGCTAGAGCGATTCGATGATTATTTTGCTGGTAAAGCGAAATTAGATTCTATCGTGTACCGTGTTGTAAAAGACCGTAATACAGCAAACGTTTCACTACAAAATGGTCAAATCAATATGAAAATGATTGAACCGCAAGACTTTAAGAAATTAGATAGCACTGGGAACTTCTCAATGGTCACATTCCCTGAAGGTAGATTATTCTACTTAGCTTATAACTTTAATACAGACCTTATGAAGAAAAAAGAAGTGCGCCAAGCGATTGCGCATGCATTAGATAAGAAAGAAATGATTAACTCAGCATTCGTTTCTAGTCAATTTGCAGAACCGGCAAATTCAATCTTAACGCCAGACGCTATGTATTATGCGAAAGATATTAAAGAGTATAAGTATGATCAAAAAGAAGCGAAAGATTTATTAGCAAAAGCTGGTGTGAAAGATAAAGAAAAAATCCGCGTTATGTATGTGACGAATAATAAAATCATGGAAAGTCTAGCACTTTATACACAGCAAAAATTACAAGAAGTTGGCTTACAAGTTGAACTGAATGCATTAGATGCTAGTGCAGCAAGTGAAAAAGGCTTAGATAAAGAGAATAAAGAATATGACATTACATTCGGTGGTTACATAATGGGACCAGAGCCAGATTCATATAAGAGCCTGTACTTAAGTAATGCGGAATACAATTATGCACGTTATAAAAATGCTGACTTCGATAAGTTATGGGAAGAAGCTGCGGTTGAAACAGATAAAACAAAACGCGCAGAGCTATACCACAAAATCCAAGATACAGCGAGAGAAGACTTACCTTATCTTCCAATCGCATATCCGAAAGCAGTTATTGCAGTAGATAAAAAGTTTGATGGGTTAAAAGAAGCAAAAGCAATTCCAGTTACAATGTTTGAAGATCTATCGAAGATTTATGAAGTGAAGTAAGAAACTGTAAAGAAGCTGGTGAAAATCAGCTTCTTTATCCCGCTTTAATGGGCAGTAAGACTCCCACCTCAAAATCTGGCGAATGCGAGGAAGTTAGGCGGGAGTAGGGCTGATTAAAGTTTCACTTTATCCCGCATTAACGGGCAGTAAGACTCCCACCTCGAAAGTCAACTGAGGCAAAGAAGTGAGGTGGGAGATCAACTGCCTGTAAATGCCCGATTGGTTCAACTAATAATCAGTGGGGATGGACAAAACCCCCACTGATTAAAGTTTCACTTTATCTTGAGGGGGGAAGTTTGTGTATAAAGTAATTGCAAAGAGGCTTTTAAATGCGATTCCGCTTTTATTTGTTATTTCTATTATTTCTTTTCTATTAATAAAACTAGCGCCGGGCGATCCTGTTCGAAACTTTGTAACGCCGAATATGAGTCCGATTGATGTCGAGCGTATTCGCAAAAGTTTAGGACTAGATCAGCCGATTTACGTGCAATATTTTTTATGGTTAAAAAATATTTTAACAGGGAATTTTGGATACTCACTTCAAAACCATCGTCCTGTTTTAGAACTTATTACAGAAAGATTACCCGCAACAATCGGGTTAATGGGATCATCTTTACTCGTCTCATTTGTAATCGCAATACCGCTTGGACTATTTACAGGTGTGAAAAAGAACTCGTTCTTTGACCGCATTGTGAACTTCATCTCCTATGTGGGAATCTCAATGCCAGTCTTTTGGTTCGCGTTACTATTAATCTACTTATTCTCTTTAAAGTTGAATCTTCTTCCGAGTATGGGTATGCGCACAGTCGGTCAAGATTCCTTCTGGGATATTGTCCAGCACGGCATTTTACCTTGCATGGTGCTAGCGTTCCAAAACATCTCTGTTTATATGAGATATATTCGCTCAAGTACCATCCAGCAATTAGAGGAAGATTACGTACAAATTCAATATGCGTACGGTGCTTCACAGAAAACAGTTTTATTTAATCACGTACTTCGAAACGTATTAATACCGATCATTACAATTTTCGGATTATCCATTCCAAGTTTAGTAGGCGGAGCGTTCATTACGGAAACAGTATTCTCATGGCCGGGACTTGGTTCACTTGGGGTAAATGCTATTTTTAGATTTGATTATCCAATTATTATGGCAATCACATTATTATCATCGTTCATGTTAATTCTCGGTAATTTAATTGCTGATATTTTATATGGCGTAGTAGATCCGCGCATTCGAATGAGGGGGTGATGGAATGAACAATAGGAGATTTCAAACGATAAAAAATAGTTTTACGAAAAATAAGTTTGTAGTAATGGGAGTTATTATACTGGGTGTTTTAACAATCGCGTCTCTTTTCGCATTCGTATCACCGTACGATCCTAGTAAAATGTCGATTCCAGATCGTTTACAAGAACCGAGTTTAAGTCATCCGTTTGGCACGGATGATTACGGAAGGGATTATTTAACGAGAGCGTTATATGGCGGACGAGTTTCCCTTGCGGTTGGTTTTCTAGCGATGGTTGTTTCCATTACAATCGGGACCGCAGTAGGAACAATTAGCGGATATTTTGGCGGAAAGTTAGACAACTTCTTAATGCGAATTGTTGAAGTTTTAATGTCAATTCCATCATTCTTTTTAATGCTGTTATTAAATGCGTATTTAAAACCAGGAATTACAACGCTTGTTCTTATTATCGGATTATTAACGTGGATGGACACCGCCCGCATTGTAAGGGCAGAAACGTTATCTGTAAAAGAGCGTGAATACGTGTTATACGCAAAAGTATCTGGACAAAAATCATTGATGATTATTGTAAGACACATCATTCCAAACATTTTATCGACCATTATAATCGCAGCGACATTAACAATTGCGACATCGATTTTAATGGAATCATCACTTAGCTTCTTAGGGTTAGGTATTAGAGAACCAGATTCTTCTTGGGGCAGTATGCTAAATAATGCGCAAGGATACATAGGTGAAGCTTGGTATTTAACACTCTTCCCAGGGTTCCTTATTTTATTAACAGTACTAAGTTTTAACGTAATCGGTGAAGCGTTGAAAAAAGCTTTCGCGCCAAAAGGGGCTCATCATGAGAACTAATGCTTTAAGTGAGGGGGAGTGAAAAGCGTGTCTGAAAAACTATTAGAAGTGAAAAACTTAAAGACTTCTTTTTTCATAGAAGACGGCGAAGTAGAAGCGGTTCGCGGCGTTTCATTTAGCTTGAAAAAAGGTGAAGTCGTTGGGATTGTTGGCGAATCGGGAAGCGGAAAGAGCGTTATGGCGAAATCGGTTATGGCCCTCGTTACGCCTCCGGGGAAAGTGAAAGAAGGAGAGATTCTTTTTCAAAATGAAAACGTGCTTTCTAAATCGGAGAAAGAATTGCGTTCTATTAGAGGAAATCAAATTTCACTTATCTCCCAAGATCCAATGTCGGCATTAAATCCAGTTGTGAAAATTGGAAAGCAAATGACGGAAGTAATTATTCGGCATCAAAAAGTGAAAAAGAAAGAAGCACAAAATATCGCGGTCAACTTACTAAAACAAGTCGGTCTTTCTTCACCGGAAGAAAGGGTAAAACAATATCCGCATGAACTAAGCGGCGGTATGAAGCAGCGGGTTATGATCGCAATGGCAATGTCTTGTAATCCAGACCTTCTCATTGCGGACGAACCGACGACAGCGCTTGATGTAACGATACAAGCACAAATACTAGATTTAATGAAAAACTTAAAAAACGAAACGAATATGTCGTTACTTCTTATTACGCACGATCTTGGAATTGTTGCGCAAAACTGTACACGCGTCATCGTTATGTACGGCGGGCTTATTATGGAAGAAGGACATGTACTTGATATTTTTCAATCGCCGAATCATCCATATACGAAAGGGTTATTAAACTCTCTGCCAAAAATATCGAACGGAGTAAAAGAAAGACTAGCACCAATTCAAGGTGTAACGCCCAACTTACTACATCCGCCGAAAGGTTGCCCATTCGCAGAGCGTTGCCCACATAAAATGGACATTTGTGAAAAAGAACGTCCGCCATATTTTGAAATCGGAAACGAAAGACGCTCTATGTGCTGGCTAAACGATAGGGCGGTAGGTGATTCCCATGCATGAAGAAAACTTAATTGAAGTTCGGAACTTAAAAAAGTATTTTTCTATTAAAAAAGGACTATTCGGCAGAAAAACAGAGCAATTAAAAGCAGTCGATGACCTAAGCTTCACAATTAAAAAGGGTGAAACGTTCGGACTAGTAGGGGAATCCGGCTGCGGGAAATCAACGACAGGAAGAAGCATCATTCGTTTACACGATGTAACTTCAGGTAACATCCTATTTGACGGAAAAGATATCGCGGATCTAAAGGAAAGTGAACTAAAAGAATACAGAAAACGAATGCAAATCATTTTCCAAGACCCATACGCATCATTAAACCCGGCAATGAACGTATTCCAAATTATTAGCGAACCGATGAACATTCATGGCTCTTACACAGCCGAAGAAAGAAAAGAAATCATTCTAGACCTTCTCAAAAAAGTAGGACTAAAAGAAGAACACCTATATCGCTACCCGCACGAATTTAGCGGAGGCCAAAGACAGCGCATTAGCATCGCACGCGCACTATCTGTAAAACCGGACTTCATCCTATGTGACGAACCAATCTCAGCACTAGACGTCTCAGTCCAAGCACAAGTCGTAAACATGCTGCAAGATATTCAAGAAGAAACAGGCGTCACATACTTATTCATCGCACATGACCTATCCATGGTAAGACACATATCAGACCGAATCGGAGTCATGTACCTAGGAAACATAGTAGAAATTGCCGACAGCGAAGACCTATACACAAAACCGGCACATCCATACACACAAGCACTACTCTCATCCATGCCAGAACCAGATCCAACAAACACAGGCAAAGAACGGATCATTCTGCAAGGCGAAGTTCCAAGCCCACTCAACTCACCATCCGGCTGCAAATTCAGAACGCGCTGCAAATTCGCCACTGAAAAATGCGCAAAGGAAGTACCAAAGATGGTTGAGATTGCGAAAGGGCATGAGGTGGCTTGTCATTTGTTTTAGAGTGGGGGAAAAGCATTGGGGGGACCTGGTGCTTTTTTGCTTTACGTGGCCATTAAGTTAACAAAGGAGATTATTAGATACGAAACGCTTCTTGTTTCAGAGATAACAAGCTTTGATTGCCGGTGCTCCAAAATTAAGTGGAGAAATCACTATGGGTATTATGTGCTAATCAAAGGGAACAGGTTCTACAAAATTAAATGTTTTAGAATTTAAGTCCTTTTTTATAGTAAATAAATTCAATATGTAGTACATATTATTTTGTAAGATGAAACAAATATTAGTTATACATGCATAATTTATAATAACCTTCATATTGGTAGGGTTAAATTTAGACTTAAGTATGAGAAATAAGGAAAGCGCGCAGAGCTAAGATAATATATAGTTATCGAAGCCAGAAATGGATACATTAAGGTGTTTTTTATACTAATATTTAGGCCCCATCATCATGAATTGATTCGCGAAGCTATCCATTGCTCTTCTATATCTATCTAAATCATCTCCTATCTTTCTAAATTCATCGATTCTATAGACGAGTTCCTTCTCTACTTCACTTAACCTTCTTTCAATTTCTTTAGCGGTATTTCCTTTCCAGCTATGTGCTAATAGTGTTTTTATGGCATTAACATTCTTTCTGTGATTTTCTAATTCTAAAATACACGATTCTAAATCATTTTTGGCACCTACTACATCGGCAGCATGTGCTATAACATCATAATTTTTCATGAAGATCACCCGTTTTTCAGTTTTGTTTATCAACAGTTTCAAATTCAACCGCTCTTTGTTCAATGAAATCAGCCTCAGAACGAATACGTTCCATATATCCTCTTTGAAATCCATAAATGCCGTATGTAAGTGTATTAATTAAATTGCCATCAACACTAGCTGGCGATTGTTGTAATACATTAATAATTTTATTGCTTGCTTGTACGATCTTTTGGTTAATATCATCAATTTCCCTTCTTAAATCTGAAGTAATTTGTTTAACTTCTTCGACTGTTAAATGAATTGTAACCCCATCAGCGCGCGGGGAACCCTGAATTTTCTCTCCTGTCTCCCCATCGTACATATTCGGCATATTTAAATAACCGTATTTATCGTGACTAAGGTTATCCATGGAATGAAAGCTTGGACCCATAAAACCCATGAAAAAACGAACAGTATTATAACCATTTGTTAAAAAAGGTAAAAATGGAATATAACCACTTGTATCATGAATCCTATTATCATTTTTTATATCTGGTTTATCTGTATAAAATAAATGACCTATACGACCTCTATTTTTATTATCATTTCCTCTAAAACCAGTAAATACAGTATCATTGGGGTTTCCGATAGTTGTAATTTGATCTTTATAATCTCCCCTTAAGGCTTTTTCCTTTTTATCTTTAGGTAATGAATCAATAACATTTGGAGCTTCGTAACTAACAACTGCTACATTATTCATAACCCCAGCATATTCACCTAAACCACCACCTAGAGAATGGCCGGTTAATGTAAGCTGGTATCCGTCTAACTCATTTTTAGGGTCTTCCATATATTTCTTTACTTCTTTTGTTAAATCATCAGCATTAGTAAATTGACTTTCTGCAACCATTTTTTGCTTTCTTTCTTTCGCCATAGCGAAATTAAATTGTTCAGTTAAAGGAAGTGATGAAGTGTCAAAGCTATTCATTTTTTCCAAACTATCTTGATTTTTTCTAAAACGATTCCCCATAACATCAAATACATCTGCATCATAAAAATCAGGTGCTTCCCAAGAGCCGCGAAAAGCAATCACAACTTGTTTTGTTTCTTCATTCTTGTAAACAGTTGCATCAAAGCTATTTTTTGAGTTATGAAGAACAGCACCATTTATTTCTACAGGTTTCCAAATCTCTTTTTGTTTACCAAATTCTACAACTTCTGTAAGAGCATCACCATAACTACTAGTAGCCAAATGGGAAAGGCTTTTATCTGAAACTGAACTTCCCATATTTCCATCTCCTCAAAAAAGATTTATAGTTATATTATAAATCTTCTTAAGGAGGAAATATATTGAATAAGAGAAAAAAGGTGAATATTGCTATTTTTACGATTTTATTATTAATAATAGGCTACATATCTTATACAATGTACAACAAAAATATTACTCAAGATAAAGCTTCAAAAGTAGCAATAAATCATATGAAGGATAAAGAAAATATAGATCTTGTAGTTACTAAAGTTGAGATTTTACATGGAGTACGTGATGGTTTTATTGATGTAGAAGGTTATTCTAAAAATGATAAGAAAAAGGTAATCCGCGTTACGATAAACAAAACGCAAAACTATTTAGTCTCTGGTTGGGGATTTAAGGATCAAAGGTAAACGATTAGATTACTCAAATAGTAAATTCAAATGAGAGAAAGGCACCTTAAGGTGCCTTTTTTAACTAGATTTATTATTAACTAATTGATCCCCACCACCAAGCTCTGCCTCAATCTGCGAAGTCTTCGATGACTCATCCATACGCCAATACGTAATAAAGCTTATCGCGATACATCCAGCTACGTAGAAGTAAAATAGTGATTCCATTCCAATACTCTTTAGCCATAATGCGATGAACTCGGCTGTTCCACCAAATATCGCAACGGTTAGAGCATATGGTAAACCTACGCCAAGTGCGCGAATTTCAGTTGGGAAGAGTTCTGCTTTTACAATTGCGTTAATGGAAGTGTAGCACCGATCATCATGAGTAAGAATGCACCGATTGAATTGGCATACTTTGGAGTGACCCAATAAAGTGAGACAAGGATAGAACACCCAGTCTGTCGTATGTAGATGTAAACGACAAATTGAAGGTGTTTCTTTCTTTTGTAGGGAGCGTGGGTGCCGGTGTGGGATTGGTTGGTGTTTTGGTTATAGTTTTCACGAAATTTGTCGGTAAGTCGATATGTTGTGTCGAATCGTCGATATATTCGGAGTTGTGATCGATATAATTGGATAATCGTTGATATATTTTTGTAAAGAGTGGGATTGGTTGTAGATTAATGGTCAGCGACTGTCTATATTTGTATCTCCTATCATATAATTCCCTTTATTTTTCAACTATAATTTTAATGACGAACTTCTTTTTGTTGGGAAAGCACGTAAAGTAAGACAACGTATTAAAAATCATCGTGATGAAGTGTATCGTATTGATATATGTATTGTAGAAAATCCGATGGAAAGAGGAATTTACGAAACATATATGATTAACGAATTTCAAGCGAAGTATAATGTGGATAAAGTATTTTATAAATAACATCAACGTAAAACATGATCTTGGTACTACATCAAAATCATGTTTTTTATATGTAATAAAAACAATTGATTATTCTTAATTATTCGACAATATGCAACAATTTAAGATTGTATTTTTTGCTATGATAAGTAAGGAATTTATATATCGTGTTATTGGGGGATAAAAAGAGATGTTGAAAAAATTTACTACATGTATTTTAGGTGGCGCTTTAGTATTCAATTTATCTGGTTGCGGCAATGCATCCGAAAAAACTTCTTCAGAATCTAAAGAAACCAATTCTAAACAAGAAGAAAAGAAAGTGCAAACAACTGATGAGGCGAAAACGAAAGAGAATACAAAGCAGAAAAATACAGAACAAACAAAAGAGAAATCAAAAGTAAAAGAAAAAGAGTATGCTGTAAACAAGGATTTTCATACACCTAAATTTGATGTAACTGTAAAAAGAGTTGTAGAAAGAGATAAGGTTGGTAAAGAAAGTATAGGATTCCAAGAACCTGAAAATGGACATGTATTTATTGTTTTAGAAGTAGAAGGGAAAAACATCACAAACGAATCGATGAAATTAGCCGTTTTACCATCAGTGGATTTAGTGGATGAAAATGATAATGCTTACCAAAGTGATGTGTGGGCAGCTAGTAGTTATGAGGTTGAAAAAGGTGAGACCTCTACTATTACTAAGGAATTAAAACCAGGGGAGGTAAAGAGACAAAATAAAGTTTACGTGATTAATAAAGAAAAATTTGATACAGGAAAATGGTATGTACTTGTTAACCATGAGTATAAGGAACAAATTAAATAGTGTTTATTTATTAAGAGGAGATGACTCCTCTTTTTTTGTTACAAGTTAACACAGGATTTCGTTATAATGTAGAAATTTAATGTTTTCGGAAAAAAGAATTGACTTCTATATTAGTTGTAACTAAAATGGTTACATAAAGATGTAATTGATTTAGTTACAACTAATATCAGCTAAAAAATATGATTTATATATTTAATTAAGGATGGTGGTCCATACGTTGCCACCCGGTGTAGACAGTTACTAACGCATTCAAATCAATGCATATTCCAAGCTTTAGTATTTTCTGTTACGGGGCAATAAGGTGCAGCGTTATCTTTTGTTAAAAACCTTGGTTGATCTTTCTTTGGAAATATTAGTTTTGGGGAAATATAGTAAGGTATCTAAAAAAAGAACAAGGTATAAAAAGATGTACTTATATAAACCAAAAATTTAGTTGAGCTGGATAATAAAAAGAAAGGTAGGAGATTTAAATGGAGACGAAACAAGATAACCTTATTTACGTATGGGACGCATATTGTGGATGGTGCTATGGTTTTTCAGAAAGTATTAAAGGATTTTACAAAAACCACACTGAAGTGCCATTAATGGTTTTATGTGGAGGGTTATTTTTAGATAATTTACCAATGAAAAACTTCTCATATATAGAAGAAGGAAATAAAAGAATTAATCAACTTACAGGTGCTGAATTTGGTCCTTCATATCAAAAACTGGTGGAGGAAGGGACTTTTAAAATGAATTCGAAAGATGCTGCAATTGGCTTTTCAGCTTTACGATCATTAGCGCCAGACCGTTTGTTAGAATTCACTTCAGCTATGCAAAAAGCGTTTTATTATGAGGGACAAAGTCTGAGTGATCCTGAAACATATCGTAAGATTGCAATTGAGCATGGTTTGAATCCTGAACAAGTACTAGAACGTTTAAACGCTCAAGAAACAATAATAGATGTCCAAAATGATTTCAATAAAGTTCGACAGCTGGGTGTAAATAGTTATCCTTCATTACTTTTACAAAAGGATAATCAAATTATCCCTATTGGTGGTGGGGTAATGACGCCGGATAAAATCGAAGCACGTTTTAAGAATTTTTAATAAGAAATATTAGATTAAAGTATATAACATTTAACTTTTAATAAAGACCAGAAGTAGATTGAAATGTATCTTTCTTATAACAGTTTTTGTTTCAATTTATTTCTAAAGAGGATTCAATTTTACTATAGGCCATAGTGGCAAACATGTTATCTTACGCCAGCTGATATTCTGATGGTGCTAACACATTTTCAGGTGAATGGAAGAGGAAGCTTCTGTCGGAACAAGTTAAAAATATGTTAACTAGTTAATAACTTTAACAAAAGGAGAATAACATTCTATGTTTAAAACAATTGATACAAATCAAAAAGATGTAAAATTGACGGTGTTTAATTCAGACGAAAAAAGTTTCATGGTCACTGCAACCTTAGTTGAGAAAGCAGGACATGCGTTTTTAATAAACTCAAAATTTACTCAGTCTGATTCGAAAGAAATTGTTGAGTATCTGAAAAAAAACGACTTATCTTTAGATAAAATCTTTATTACTCATGGGGATCCTGATTACTACTTTGGATTAGAAAATATTAAAGCTGCTTACCCAGAAGCTATAGCGTATGCTACAGAGTCTACTGTTGAACATATTGTTCATTCTGTCTTAGGGAAATTAAAAGTTTGGAAAGATGCCCTTGGAGAAAATGCACCAAGTAACGTGGTATTACCTCAAGTGTTTAAAGAAAAAACGATTAATTTTCAGGGGTTAACATTTGAACTAGTAGGCTTAGATTATTACAGAACTAGCTTATTTAATAAAGAGCTAAAAGTATTAATTGGTGGTATTGATGTATTTAACGAAATACATGTATTCTTAGCGGATACTAGCTCAAAAGCGGCGATGGAGACATGGATTGAGAACTTGAAAGTGTTACAAGCATTAAATGCTGACATAATTGTACCTAGCCATGGATCAATCGAAAAATCCCTAAATAATCAAGCACTTACTGCGACAATGGATTATCTAAGAACTGCGGTTCAAGCTTCTGAGGAAAGTGGAACTTCAAAAGATTTTGTGGCAAAACTTGAAGCAGCATATCCAGGCTATGCAAATAAAGGTGTATTAGAATTAAGTGCAAAAGTTGTAACAAAAGAAATGCCTTGGGGTTAATGTTATGAATAAATATCAAAAACTATTACATGAAACGTATGTGTTAACTGGCGAAGGAAAATTGGATGCGTTCAAAACGTATTTAAGTGAAAATGTATCTTGGACAGAAGCTGCTGGGTTTCCATATGCAGGTACTTATATAGGTCCAGATGAAGTAGTGAAAAACGTACATGAACGTCTTGGTACGGAATGGGATGACTATAGTGCTAAAGATGAAATTTATACTTTTAATAACAATACTGTTATCGTGTATGGAAAATATAGTGGAACATATAAAGCTACGGGGAAGTCATTTGTAGCAGATTTTTGTCATCTTTATAAGTTTGATGAGAACAATAAGGTTAAGAAGTTTATTCAAATTGTGGACAGTGCAACTGTTAATGAGGTATTAAGTTAGAGTTAATCGTTTCTAATATGCCTTGTATAGGGGGGAGTGTTAGGATAAATGAAATTTCCTAACATTACCCCTGACATTACATTTTTGGGAAGGGTTTTACTTCCCAATCGTGTTATGGAATATAATTTATATGATTAGAAGAGGTAGGTATATATGAAATTAGAGAAAAATTTAATAGTAATAATTATTTCTGTGTTTATTTTAGGAATTGTGTCGACTTTGATATTTCAAGCTTCCACCGGTAATAACAAAGGTAACTCAATAAAGAGCGAGAATGTTGCTTCTGTATCAAAAGAAGTGAAAGAAAATGAAAAGAATAAAAAGATGGTAGTTGATTTCTATAATGAAGTTTTTAGCAAACATAATATCGATATTATCCCTAAATATGTTAGCGAAGATTATAAGCAACATAATCCTTTTGTTGCTGATGGACGAAAAGCCTTCATGGATTTCTTTAAGGAGGATTTTGTTAAAAATCCTAATTCCTCTGCAGAGATTAAACGTGTGGTAGCTGAAGGGGATACAGTTGCTCTTCATGTACATTCTCGTACTAATTCTCAAGATAAGGGAGTTGCTATAGTGGATATATTTTGTATCAAGGATGGAAAGATTGTTGAACACTGGGATGTAATTCAAGAGATTCCAAGTGAAGCAGCTAATGATAATACGATGTTTTAGATAGAAGATATATCTAATAATTGTTTAATTGATAGTGCTGTATAGAATTTAGAAATTTAGATAAGTAAAGGAGATGTCCTAGTACCATGCCTGGGACATCTCCTTTTTGTTTTAACGAGATTTAATTTATTGTTATTTGTATTTTTTTATGTACTACTATTCGAGTACACATCATTTCAGGCGGTTTTCTTTTATCCCGCATTAACGGGCAGTAAGATCCCCACCTCAAAATTCAGCGAAAGCAAAGAAATTAGGTGGGGGTCGGGCTGCCCGTAAAAGCCCAATTGGTGAGGGCTGATAATCAGTGGGGATGAAGAGAACCCCCACTGATTAAAGTTTCACTTTATGCTTCTATATCTTTTTCCTCTTCTACACCAGCAAAAGCAAATTAGATAAAAATGTAGGGCTTAAGTAACTAAAATAAAGAAAAAGCCATACAAGTAGTATGACTTTCTTTGCGAAACAATTAAGCTTGTGATGCAGGCGGTCTTCCATGATCGTAAGTAGGTGCACCGCCACCATTACCGTGACTATACGCTAAGTCAGGTCTTTGAGGTGACCAGCCTTCTCCATGTGTTGATTGTAATTTATTAACGTTCTCTATCTTTGCTGTTTGTTGTGTTTCAGGAATAGTACTTAATCCGAAAGACATAATACCTGTAGCAGCTAAACTCATTACCGTTAAACCAAGCTTTTTCATTACTTTAACGCCCCTTTAGCTAATAATTTTGTTCTTGCTTCAAGACCTAAACAGAAATAGTCACTAGATGTTTGGTACTCACACGCAGTATGTAATCTAGTTGCTAACAGTTCTGCATATTCTTCTACATAATCCCAAAGTGTTTCTCTTTTGAAATAGGAAATACCTGCAATAGTTACTCTTTTTAATTCTTCAATAGAAGCATTGTTATTTAGTGCTTTTAAAATGGTAAAGTGATGCGTGTATTCTTCATTCTCTAGGTTTAAACAAATTTTTAAACCTTTTTCAATTAGGTCAGAGGCAATATTTGTTTCACCTAACTTAGAATATTCTCTAGCTTGTAGGAAAATAGCTTTAAAATGATTAGGAATTTTCTCTGTTACTTCTGATAAGTGACGAATAGCTGATTCAGAAAGATTTTGACTTGAATATAACCAACCTAAATTGTGGCGGACTAATGAAATTAATGTTTCTTCGTTATTCTTGTTTAATAAGTTTAATGCAGAATTTAAATGTTCCTCGGCTTGTTCAAATTGTTTTAGAGATACACAACTCATTCCGATTGTATTTTCACAAGAAGCTACATTACTTTCATAACCTTGGTGTTTAGAGAAGATATCTTTTGAAGTAGTTGCATAACGAATAGCTAAAAGTGGTTCGTAGGTGTTATGGTAAAACAAAGCTAACTTAGATTGAAATTCAGCTTGTTCGATTTCATTGGAAACATATTTCAAAAGAGATTCAGCTTTTTCATAATGATTTTGTGCCTCATTATGGTCAGTGAGTATCATGAAATGTACAGCTTTATAAAAATGATAATAATAAGCTAAGAAACCATCAGTCGGAGTTTCAAAAGAATCAATTTTATCAAAACTACTTTTAGTGATACTGAATCTATCGGTAAGTGTTTTAAAACGAAAATCTAATAGAGAGTAGTATAATAATAGGTTTTGGTCTTGTAGTTCTGCGTTTTCTTCAGTTTTTAAAATTTTAATATATTCATCAAGTTCTTGTTTTAAGTTTGTTACTTTTGAAAGTTGTTGTTGTAGCATTAATTGATACCAGTCATTAAGTAACTTTGTAATCTTTTCATTCCCCTTCACTGGAACCTGCATATAATCCCTTCCTTTTCTGAATAGTCTTACATTAAATAATAGCAAGAATAGAATATAATGGAAATTGAAATTTGATATTTCTCAACATTTGTTTAACAATTTTATTTTCAATGTATATTTTAAATATATTTAAATGCAAGGGGATTTTCTATGAAGAAAAAAACGGTAATTATCTTATCCATTATTTGTATTATAGCAGGAGGGTATTTTACTATGGAATACTTAAAACAAAAAGAAAAAGAAGAAAAGTTTTGGAAAGACCAAGAAACACGGATAGGAAATTATATTCATTACAATATTCAGGATGTAAAATGTATTACGTTTACAAAACATGATATAAGTCCGATGGGTGTTCCTAGATTAAAAGGATATATAAACAATAATGAAAAATTAGATTTTATAGCTTATATTAGTACTACAGAAAATTTTGAAGATGATTTTACACGTTCTAGAGAATTAGGAAAACTTATAAAAGATCCTGAAAAATCGGTATCTGAAATTGAAAAAGAAGAGAAGGAAAAGAAACAAGAGTAGTCTTTGCGATTACTCTTTTATTTTTCTATAATAAAAGAGTTGAAAATATGAAAGTAAACTAATAATAAAAAGTTTGCTTTCAAATTAGAAAGGGTTAGTCCCTCACTCTACTCCAGCTAAAAACCTCACACCCAAAAACAAAGGGGAACTCAATTATTCAAATTCATATAAAGTTTCAATCTTGTCTAAGCATCCATTAGGATATACAATTGATCATCTATTTTTCTTTACATAATCTCCAGATACAGTCCATATCAACTATAGATTCTTGTCTTATGCTAAATGTAGTTCCAAACAAAACAAGGAGGTAATGAAAAATGATTAAAACATTATTAGCAGGAGCACTTTTAAGTACAGGATTGGTAGCGGGGGGTGCAGTAGGTGCAGATGATGCGAAAATGGACAATTTAAAATCAAATGAAAATAGTTCAAATCAAGTAATTACACAAAGTGCAGATGGAACAACGTCTTTCTCACAAAACTTTGATTTACCTAAAGATGCAGTGCCAGCAACTCCTAAAGGAGACGCAAAAACTGTTGAAAGAACAGAAGGTACAGGTTCTCAAGAAGGAAAAATGGTGCCAACAAAAGAAGGTACAGATTCTCAACCTGGATTTGAAATGGGAGCCCCTGAAAAACCAGAACATGCAAAAACTGTTGAAAGAACAGAAGGTACAGACTCTCAAGAAGGAAAAATGGTACCAACAAAAGAAGGTACAGATTCTCAATCTGGATTTGAAATGGGAGCCCCTGAAAAACCAGAGCATGCAAAAACTGTTGAAAGAACAGAAGGTACAGACTCTCAAGAAGGAAAAATGGTACCAACAAAAGAAGGAAATTAAATAATATATAGTTATAACGAAGAGCATCCAAAAAGTGGTGCTCTTTTTATATTATAGGGATTAACTAGTTTTACTCAATATAGAACTGTAGCGGGAATTGAGGCTAGAACATGGGGGACTATCTCTTCAAATCATGGTGTTTGGAGCACTAGTTTTGGTGGTAACGTTACAACATAAACATTTTATTAGAGGTTTTTTAAATTTACATACACTCTAGATAAACTACATATCAACTTCAGATACTTGTTTTATGATACAAGTAATCAAACAAAAGGAGGGCAATACAAAATGATTACAACAGTATTAACAGGGCACTCTTTTAAGTACAGGAGATTATTAACAGGTGGAGAAAATGTTGAAGATGTACAGACAGATAAACATATTCCATATGAACAAAATGAATTGCAGCAAACTCTAGAAAAGTACGATTCGAAGAAATTTGAGTTATAAAAAGAAAATAGATAAATATAGTGAAAATAGATAAATTGACAAGAGAAAAGCACTTTGTGTATATCACAGGTGCTTTTTATTTTCATTTTGATATAGGGCTTGAATTAAATTTTTACACTAAAATATGTACGACAAAAAGGGGGGAGTTCATTGCACAAAGTTATTTATGGAATATTAATTTTAATTTATACTTTGTATTCATTTTTTGTAAGTGATGGAAGTGAAGTAAGGTTTATTATGCTGTTAACTATAGTACTTATCTTTTCTGTGGTTTTAGAAAAAGGAAATGCAAACAAAACGACTGATTAAAGGTCTTTTTGTTTGCATTTTTTAGTTGGCTATTAAAGTCCAGATGTTTTAGGGATAGCACCAAATCGCCATCAAGCTTAAAGAACGATTTATCGCCAAACAATAAAAATGAGCTTTTTATTACAAGTTAGCACCAAATTTCGTTTTTGGGACACTATTAAATTTTTAGTGGATGAAAACACCAGCCTAAAATAGAAAACTTTTAACCTATTATCACTTATTCCGTAGCTTTTAAGGTATTTAACACGACCTTGGTTGCGTCTGCAATAAGTTTATCATCGTATTTAGCATCTTCTTTATCATGATTAGAAAGTATAGCAAGAACAATCGGCTTTTTATTTGGTGGCCAAATAATTGCGATATCATTTCTTGTTCCGTAAGATCCCGCGCCTGTTTTATCAGCTACTTCCCATCCTTTTGGTACGCCCGCACGAATCAATTTATCTCCAGTTGTATTTCTCTTCATCCAATCTACTAATAGTTCACGTTTTTCTGTTGGAAGTGCAGTTCCTAATGTAAATGATTGAAGTGTCTTAGCTATCGCTTCTGGTGTACTGGTATCATGTGTTTCTCCTGGATGCACTTCATTTAATTCAGGTTCAAATCGTTCTGAAGTAGTAACAGTATCTCCCATTTCTCTCAAGATTTTTTCAAATTCAGAGGGCCCCCCTAACTGTTTAAGAATCAAATTATGTGCTGTGCTGTCACTATATCGAACAGAAGCATCTGCAAGTTCTTTTAACGTCATTCCTGTATCAACATGCTTTTCAGTAATTGGATTATAATTAGAAAGATCTTCATGAGTATACGTAATCCTTTGATCAAGAGCTTCTAATGAGTTCTTGCGTAAAAGAGCGCCCACAGCTAATGATTTAGATGTAGATGCAAATGCAAAACGATCATCTGAATGATAAGCAACAGTTTGATTTGTACCTGTGTCCAGTGCATAAATACCAAGCTTAGCATCATATTCTTTTTCAAGTTTAGTAAAAGAATGATTACCTGTATTTTCTTGTTTAATTTGATTAGCTTGATTCGTTTGTTTAGGTGGTTCAGATTGAGTGTTACTATTGGAACAGCCTATAAGTGATACACATGAAAGTAATACTACAGGCACAATCTTTTTGTAATGTAAAATGTTAAAGAACTTGTTTAAAACGAACATAAATTTTCAACCTCTTTCAAGAATATATGGATTTTGTCTAGGTATTCTAAATACCAATGAAATTAAAGATGGCATAGGGTAACAATACTACTGCAGCTAAAATTTCACAGGTTAAAGGACATCCAAAACGTTTATCCCGCTATTTGTGGGCAGTAAGACCCCCACCTCAAAATTCAGCGGAAGCAAAGAAGTTAGGTGGGGGTCGGGCTGCCCGTAAAAGCCCGATTGGTGAGGGCTGATAATCAGCGGGGGATGAACAAAACCCCCACTGATTAAAGTTTCACTTTATATGATTGATAAGTCACGGTTTGGGCTGTTTCTTTTTTGTTTCCACTTGTAATGGTTCACCTGTGAAAGTATTACAATACATATTTTTTACTTTTGGGAATAATAAGTCCTTTCTTTTTTTTGTAATACATAAAAATAGATGTCAAACGGGATATGTTGTATCCAATCTGGACAACTAATATTAGAAATACACTTATTAGACACTCTAAGTAATAAATTTGTTCCACTTTAAGATGAGGAAGAATTTGGGGTTTGTAAAATAACAATGGAACTACGTGTTTTTTCGTCATACAAAAACCTCTACATATAAGTAGAGGTTTTTAAATTGTATATTAATGAATTATGCTTTTTTAGATAAAGCAAATCGAGTTCAGGTAAACGAAGAACATAGAATACGTAATTTTAACTAGATTTATTATTAGCTAGTTTATCTCCACCATTAAGCTCCGCCTCAATCTGCGAAGTCTTCGATGACTCATCCATACGCCAATACGTAATAAAGCTTATCGCGATACATCCAGCTACGTAGAAGTAAAATAGTGATTCCATTCCGATACTCTTTAGCCATAATGCGATGAACTCGGCTGTTCCGCCGAATATCGCAACTGTTAGTGCATACGGTAAACCTACACCAAGTGCGCGAATTTCAGTTGGGAAGAGTTCGGCTTTTACAATTGCGTTAATGGAAGTGTAACCAGTAACGATAATGAGGCCGACCATCATGAGTAAGAATGCTACAATTGGTTCTGTCGTTTTTTCCATAAAGAAGAAGATTGGTGCTGTTAGTAACGTTCCGAGAATACCGAAAGCCATTAATAGTGGGCGGCGTCCAATTTTATCGGATAATAGCCCTGCAATCGGTTGAAGTACAACGAATATAAGTAGTGCGGCAAAGTTAATCCAGCTTACAACTTCTTTCGGGAGACCGACTGTGTTTACCATGAACTTTTGTAAATATGTTGTGTACGTATAGAATGCAACAGTGCCTCCTAGTGTTAGGCCGACTACTGTTAATACTGCTTTCGGGTGTTTCATAAGAGCGCGAACGGTTCCTGCGCTTTCGCGATTTTTAGATTCCATGTTTGAGAACTGCTCCGATTCATCCATCGTACGGCGAAGCCATAATACAGCTACTGCTCCCATCGCACCAATAATGAATGGAATACGCCATCCCCAAGCTTTCATATCTGGTTCGCTTAGTAATTGCTGAAGAACAATTTGAACACCTAACGCAACCATCTGTCCAGCAACGAGCGTTACATATTGGAAACTTGAATAAAAGCCACGGCGTCCACTACTAGCCATTTCAGATAAATACGTTGCGGAAGTTCCATACTCTCCGCCAAGTGATAACCCTTGAAGTAAACGAGCAAGAACTAAAATAATTGGCGCCATAATACCGATGCTTTCGTAACTAGGTGTACAGGCGATAATTAAAGAACCACCGGCCATAACTGTAATGGAAAGCGTTAATGCTGCCCGGCGTCCGTGCCGATCTGCATAGCGTCCCATTAATAAACTTCCGATAGGGCGCATTAAAAATCCGACAGCGAAAATAGCGGCTGTGTTCAGTAATTGGCTCGTTGGATCTCCTTTAGGAAAGAACTCTGCTGAAAAATAAACGGCGAAAGCAGAGTAAACGTACCAGTCGTACCATTCAATTAAATTGCCGACGGAACCTTTGAAGATATTGCCGGCGACTCGGTTAGATTTTGCTTGAGCCATAATAATTCCTCCTCTTGCTTATAAATAAAAAGTATATATGAAAGCGTGTTTATTATAGTTGAATTGTACTGTTTACAGAGTTAAATCTCAATATTATGACAATTTTATTCTTTTTGTATTTTATGTACATGGAGAGTTTTAACATATTATCCGAAAGAAGTCTCCTTCCTCCAGCGTGTGAAAAACGATAGTCAGCGGTAGGTGGGAGATGAATTTCGGTTTGGCGTAGCCAAACATTTGGTTTTCCTATTTATTTCGCCCCTGATATAATCAGTCTTATAAGAGGTAAAGTTTGGTATAACAATGAAAGTAGATAATAATCAGATTGTGTAATCACCGTCATAGCTTATGGGAAATGAAGCGAAAAGTGAGGTGAATGGATGTGCCAAAGCAGAATAAGGCGTACAAATTTCGTTTGTATCCTACAGAAGAACAAGCACATCTTATACGTAAAACATTCGGGTGTGTACGCTTTGTATATAATAAAATGCTGGCTGAACGAAAGGAAGTATATGAAAAACACAAAGCGAATAAGGAAGAACTGAAGAAGCAAAAATTTCCTACTCCTGCGAAATACAAGGCGCAGTATGAATGGTTGAAAGAAGTTGATTCATTGGCATTGGCCAACGCGCAATTAAACTTGCAAACTGCGTATAAGAATTTTTTTAGTGGTCAAAGTGATTTTCCTACATTCAAAAGTAAAAAGAGTAGAAAATCCTATACAACGAATCGAGTAAACGGAAATATTATGTTATTTCATGGTTATATCAAATTACCGAAATTGAAAATGGTGAGACTGAAGCAACACAGAGAAATTCCGCCAAAACATATCATCAAATCGTGTACGATTTCGATGACACCAACTGGTAAATATTACGTGTCTATTTTGACTGAATATGAAAAAGAAATCACTCCAAAAGAAGTAGAACGTGTAGTTGGATTAGACTTCACAATGGCTGAATTGTATGTGAGTAGCGAAGATGAGAAAGCCAATTATCCTCGCTTTTATCGTCAGATATTAGACAAATTAGCAAAAGCGCAACGAGTATTAGCAAGACGTGTGAAAGATTCGGAGCGCTGGAATAAACAACGCATTCGTGTCGCGAAGTTGCATGAAAAAGTCGCCAATCAACGTAAAAATTTCCTTCATCACAAGTCTAAAGAATTAGCTACGAGTTTTGACGCTGTAGCAATTGAAGACTTACATATGAAAGGAATGTCACGAGCACTACGCTTTGGTAAAAGTGTAGCGGACAACGGTTGGCGGATGTTCACGACATTTTTAGCATATAAGCTACAAGAACAAGGAAAACAGCTTGTAAAAATAGATAAATGGTTTCCTTCTACAAAGATGTGTAGTTGTTGTGGAAATAAAAAAGAACTGCGATTATGTGAACGCATGTATGCGTGTTCGTGTGGACTCACAATCAGTCGTGACTATAACGCAGCTATCAATATCAAAAAGGAAGCCATGCGGTTATTAGCATTGATATAAATCGTGAGAAATAACCTTTGGAACAAGGGAGTTAGCTCGGCTGTCCTAGGACAAATTCGTTAGCTATCAAAAGTAGCGATGAACCGAGAAGCCCCCACTTTGGGGTAAGCTCGTAAGAGATACTAAGTGGTGGGTAGTTCACTAAAAGGTATTGAATCTAACATACTGAGCAGGATGGGACTTAACAGCACGAGCAATGCAAAAAACACTAACAGAAGAAAAAATCTTCACAAAACCAATCACAGTCACAAACAAAGTTGGTGGCAGTGGTGATGTCGGATGGAAATATACGAAACAAAAAGGCGGTCACGTACTTACGATTAACTCAAGCTTACTCATAACGAATAACCTACTAGGCCACAGTAAACTAATATATAAAGACTTCACGCCGCTCGCAACATTAGCATCAGACTGGGAAGTCGTTGTCGTATCAAAAGAATCAAGCATAGAAAACGTAAACGAACTAATGGAACAACTAAAACAAGACAAGAAAAACTTCAAAATCGGCGTTGCTCCAGGCCTAGGAAACGACGATCACCTATCCTTTGTACAAGTAAGCAAAGCATTCGGCATAAACCCTGCCGAACTAGAATTCTTCGTCTACGAAAACAAAGAAAAAATCATAAATGCCCTAATGAACAAACAAATCAACGCCGCAACCATGACCCTATCCGAAGCCGAAAAACAATACAAAGCCGGCAAAATAAAAATACTAGCCGTATCCGCATCCAAACGCCTAGACCGACTACCGGAAATCCCGACGTGGAAAGAACAAGGAATCAACGTTGTCTTCCAGCACTGGAAAGGAATTATGGGACCTAAAGATATGACGGAGGAAGAGGTTGCTTATTGGGATGATGTGATTAAGAGGATGGCACAGAGTGATACTTGGAAGGGGATTTTGAGGGAGCGGGATTGGGAGGGGTTTTATAAGAATAGTGGGGAGAGTAGGGGGTTTTTGGAGGAGAGTAATTTTAGGTATGAAGAGATGGTGAAAAAAGAGGCTTAAGAGGGAAGTATTCAATCATGCTTTATTTTTGTAGTTACTTCTATATAATATAAAAGAGATGAGAGTGTTAGGCTAATTACATTAATGGTACTAGATAGGAATAGATAAAAGCTGTCTAACTGATTAAAAATTTATTAGTCGTTAAAAGATATAAAAGGCATTTTTCAGTCTATAAGGTGTGGAAACGTAAATTATAGAGTTTCTGTTAGGTTAAGGAGGACATTATGAAAAAAAATATTTATGTTGTTGGAGCAGTAATTGTTCAAGATGAGAAAATTTTATGTGCACAAAGAGGACCATCTAAATCGCTACCTCTTATGTGGGAATTTCCAGGTGGAAAAATAGAAGAGGGAGAATCACCTCAAGAGGCTCTAAAGCGTGAAATTAGTGAAGAAATGCATTGTAGTGTGCAGATTGGTGAACAAATTGATTATACAGCCTATGAGTATGATTTTGGTATTGTTCATTTGAAAACTTTTTATTGTAGGCTTGTTGAAGGAAGCCCAGTTTTAACTGAGCATGTCGCAATTAAATGGTTATCTCCAAATGAACTAGCAGCTTTAGAATGGGCACCTGCGGATATCCCAACTATTGAGAAATTAGCAAAAGAATCGCTTGTAAAGTGATTGGATTAAAAACTATTCGTTTTATGCGGATAGTTTTTTATTGTAATAAATTTGCACTTTAAATCAGTGAGTAATACAATTAGTATAAAAATTTGTCATAAATGGTGATCATATGGAGAATTTTATTCAAAAATTAGAGGGGTCTTTATATAAAGGGTTTATTGATCAAAAACATAGTCATCCCGGAATATATAAGCCTAAATTATTAGTAAACAATACGAAAAAAAATGAGAATGTTTTAAGCTCATTGTTGGAGGAGCTAGAAAATAGTACATCTTTTATTTTCTCAGTAGCTTTTATTACGGAAAGTGGGCTAGCGACTTTAAAATCACATTTCCTTGATCTTAAACAAAAAGGGGTTAAAGGACGTATATTAACATCTACATTCTTAAATTTTAATACACCAAAAGTGTTTAGAGAATTAATGAAACTTGAAAATGTAGAAGTAAGATTAACAAATTTATCTGGTTTTCATTCAAAGGGATACATATTTGATAATAAAACACATTGTTCATTAATTGTCGGTAGTTCAAATCTAACTGCACATGCTTTGAAGGTAAACTATGAATGGAACGTCAAGTTAACATCGCATGAAGATGGAGAGATTGTTCAGCATTTTAAAAATCAATTTGAAGAAGTTTGGGAGCATTCTCAAGTATTAACTGAAGAGTTGATTGCAAATTACGAAACAATATATGAACAAGTTGCAGAAAATAAGTTGCTAGATCGAGTTATAGAATTACCTGGTCAATATCATAATGCAATTGAAGAAGCGTTGAAAATTACACCAAATAAAATGCAACAAGCTGCATTAAAAGAAATACAAGCTATTCGAGAAGCTGGAGAAGCAAAAGGCTTAGTTATTTCCGCAACAGGAACGGGTAAGACATATCTTTCAGCATTTGATGTTAGAAATTTTGCACCTAAACGGATGCTATTTATTGTTCACCGAGAGCAAATATTAAATAAAGCAAAATCAGATTTTCAAAAAGTTCTTGGTGGAGCCGATGAGGATTTTGGGATTTTATCAGGATCAAATAAGCAAATAAATGCTAAATATTTATTTGCGACGATCCAAACCATTTCAAAAGAGGACGCTTTACACCAATTTGATCCTGAGCTATTCGATTATATTTTAATAGATGAAGTTCATAAAGCTGGTGCTAGTTCTTATCATAGAGTTATTGATTATTTTAAACCGAAATTTTTAATGGGAATGACCGCTACACCTGAACGTACAGACAACTTTAATATTTATGAGCTATTTGATTACAATATTGCTTATGAAATTCGATTGCAAGAAGCACTTGAAGAAGATATGCTCTGTCCTTTTCATTATTTTGGAGTTACTGATTTTGAATATGATGGTGAAAAGATAGATGACACTACTGTTTTATCTAAACTTGTTACGGAAGAGCGAGTGGATCATATAGTTGAAAAAGTAAAATACTATGGTTTTTCTGGTGAAAAGGTAACAGGATTAATGTTTTGCAGCCGAAAAGATGAGGCAGAACAATTATCATATACCTTAAATAATAGAGGTTTTCGCACATTTGCATTAACCGGTGATCACTCCCAACAGGAAAGAGAACTGCGGGTCAATCAATTAGAAAATGGCATACTGGATTATATTTTAACAGTAGATATTTTTAATGAAGGAATTGATATTCCAAGTGTTAATCAAGTTGTCATGTTAAGACAAACTCAATCAAGTATTATCTTTATACAGCAGTTGGGGCGTGGACTTCGAAAACACGATTCGAAAGATTTTGTTACGGTTATTGATTTTATTGGAAACTATAAAAATAACTATTTAATTCCGATTGCCCTTTCAGGAGATAGATCACAAAATAAAGATAATATACGTAGATATACAAATGACACGAGTTATATTAAAGGTATTTCAACAGTTAACTTTGAAGAGATAGCGAAAAAGCAAATCTTTAAAGCGATTAATAATAGTAATTTAACAGCAATGAAAGTATTGAAGGAAGCCTTTGCTGAGTTGAAAAATAGAATAGGAAGAATTCCATATTTATATGACTTTATAGTAAACCATTCTATTGATCCAGTTGTGCTTGTGGAAGGATATTCGAACTATTATCAGTTTCTATTGAAAATGAAAGAAGATGTCCCTGCATTAACGGATTACGAAAATAAAGTTTTAACAATGTTCTCATTGGAAGTATTAAATGGAAAACGTAAAAACGAAATCGTCTTGTTAGACTTATTATTAAAGCAAGAAAAAGTTGATAAAGATGAGTATGTAAGACAACTTGAAAAATCTAATTGCTTAACAGATGATGAAACGATTACTTCTGTGCAGCGGGTCTTTGAGTTATCGTTTTTCACACAGAATGGCCAGAAAAAATATGGGGAAAAGTCAATTATCGCATTGCAAGAAGATAAGACGTATATGTTTAATGATTTAATCCGAGAAAGTTTAGAACGGAATGAATACTTTAAGTATATGGTAATGGACATCATTAAAAGTGCGAAAGAAAAAAACAAAAACTATGAGTGTGATAGTAACCTGACTATATATAAAAAGTACTCAAGAAAAGATGTATGCAAACTTTTAAATTGGCATATTGATGAAACTTCAACTGTATATGGTTATAAAACAAAATATTATACTTGTCCAATATTTATCACATATCATAAAAATGATGAAGTAGAATCCAGTGTGAACTATGGTGATGAATTTCTTAATCAAGATGTTCTTAAATGGTATACCAGAAGTAATAGAACATTAAAGTCAAAGGAAGTTCAGACGATTATTGATGCTAAAGAAAATAATATTGATGTCCATATTTTTGTGAAAAAAGATGATGACGAGGGAAGCGACTTTTACTATTTAGGGAAAGCGAGCCCTGATAAAACAAGTGTAGAACAAACTGAAATGCAAGATAAAAATGGGAAAGAACTACCGGTTGTGACAATGAATATGATTATGGAGAAATCAGTTGATAATAAGCTCTATGATTATTTAAAGGATAGTAATGTTTTGTAAGTAGATTAAAATTTTAATGCTTGTATAGCCCAAAAATGATTAATGGGATAGTAGTATTAGTGGATAAGATAAGGCTGTATCAAAATGGCATCGGAGTATGCTTTTGATATGGCCTTATTTATTGGATTAGAATATATTGTTTAAGTTAAGTAGGATATAAGAGGATTCTACTTTTAATTTTGTATATGTTTGAGCGAATAAAAGGAAGAGTATTCAAATCCTAAATTTTAATAATTTATTTGCAACCAAAAAATCTTTATATTAAAAAATCTTTATAAATTATAAAGGACGGAGGGATATAGATGAGTAAGTACTGGTATGATAATTTGAAAGATAATCCTGATTTTTATTCAAGGTATTGTAGTAAACTATGCCGTTCCTTAGGTATAAATGAGTTACATACTGTTAAAGTTTTATATTTCGCTAATCTTATTCATACTGTTACTGCGAAGTATGATGATATTCTTTTACATTGTGGAATTAGGCTGCCTTCAGATTCATTTACTTGGAAACTTAGGGAAGCAGATTCAAAAAATGAAAACTTTGATATCGAAGATTTCTTGGATTATGCCAGTGAGTTGGTTGATGATTATGCAAAAATTGATCCTGATAACTTGAGAATCAGTTTATTACCTTTACATAAGTATGTACAATCCTCTTCGAAGTTTGAGTTGTTCGTTCTAAATGGAGATATTTTTAACTTTATCGATGAACATTCTAACTTACCAGGTGTATTTGTAATAACTTGTGAAGATGAATATCTTTTTGCATCTGAAACAAGTGTTGATATTGCGAACGCTATGGATGCTATTATAAAAATTAAACGAGACCATCCGATTTTTGATTTACATGTAATTTTTACCGATACAGAATCGGAGGCAGAATTATATTCAGTTTATTTGAATCTGAAATATTTGGGTGTGGAAGATTTAAATGTAGCCTTAGATATTCCGGGATACAGTAAAAGTTTAAAATGTAATTTTGAGAACTGCATAGTATGAGTGGTTTGTGATTAATTTTATTGATGTGTAATAATTAATATTTTGTATGGAGATCTTCGTCAGATTGCGGCGAGGGTCTTTTTATATCAAAAATATTTAGTAAGTAAAAAATCAGATACTAAAACGAATGATGAGTTAGATCGTATAGGATTATATTTTGAATACAATGAGTATTCGATGACTATAAGTGTAAATATCAACCTAAACATGTACATTTTTATTTGTCTAAAGATGTACAAAATTACTCATTTTATCCTTTTTTCATTGAGTATCATCGTAAGATAAATTCTTCTGTTTTTTACCTTTATAAGTATTTTTACAGGTAGTTCATTTGATGAATTTCAATTTTTATTATCTGACAAATCAATTAAATAATTTAATGTTGAAAAAAATATTGAAACATGGGAATATATAGTTTGTATGAAATTAATTGTAATTAGATTAAAGAATGAGAGGACTAAGTGAATTGAATACTTTATTTGCATTATTGTTTTTTGTATGTTTAATAGCATTAATTATTGGGGTTATTAAACCTCAACTAGTAGTTAGATGGGGAGCAGTAGAAAAAAGAACTAGAAAAAGCGTATTAAAGTTTTACGGAATAGGCTTAATAGCAATGTTTGTTTTAATGGTTGCGACTGCTAATGATACGAAAAAAACAGAAGAGGCAAACACTGAGGCTAAGCCAGCTAAAGCTGAGCAGAAGAAAGAGTTAACAGCAGAGGAAAAAGCAGCAGCAGAGAAGGCAGCAGCAGAGAAGGCAGCGGCAGAGAAAGCGGCAGCAGAGAAAGCAGCAGCGGAGAAGGCAGCAGCAGAACAAGCAGCGGCAGAGAAAGCAGCAGCGGAGAAAGCGGCGAAAGAGGAAGAAGAGCGAATTGGATATGAAACGGGAATTACATATGATCAATTAGCTAGAACACCGGATGATTTTAAAGGAAAGAAAGCTAAATTTACAGGAAAAGTCATTCAAGTAATGGAAGGACAAGGTGAGACTCAATTAAGAGTGGCAGTTAGTGGAAATTATGATAAAGTATTATACGTTGCTTATAAAAGTGATATTATAAATTCGAGAGTGTTAGAAAATGATAATGTTACTGTTAAAGGGAAATCTGCAGGTATATATACTTATAAATCTACTATGGGTGGAGAAATTAGTATCCCAGCAATGTTAGTAGAAAAGATTGATATTAATTAATAAGAAGAAGCAATCAAGCAAGCAGTTTAACAACTAGTTAAACTGCTTTTTTATTTATATTAGAAGAAAAAAGTAACGAAGGAATCCCATGCCAACCTCCTAAAACTAAAAACGCCCTAGCCAAACAAAAAGGTACAAAACTAAAAGAAATCAACAAAATCCGTAAAAAGAAAGCAATAGAACGAGGCGGCTTCAAAAACAGAGTATTCTTAGTCGAAGTAACCGATAACTAGCCCCTTCCAAGCCCCTACCAAGTAATAAATCACTAAGAAAAAACATAACAAAACAAAAACAACTACAAACACCGTAGTAGTAGTCAAAAAAAAATTTGAAATAACACGCCAAAAACCCACCCCTCCTTCCTATATATAGTACAAAGAAGAATTTTTTACTTTTGAATCGGGACAGGAGGAATTAGGATGGCGGTGTATCGTAATGTGCAGGTGAATTTTTGGCAGGATGATTTTGTTTTGGATTTGACGCCGGAGGAGCGGTATTTTTATGTTTATTTGTTAACTTGTTCGAAGACTACGCAGTGTGGGATTTTTCCTTTTCCGAAGCGGTTAGCTGAGATGGAGACTGGTTATAACAGGGAGACTGTTGATAAGCTTGTGCAGCGCTTTATTGATTATGGGAAGATTCTTTATGATGCGGAGACGCGGGAGTTATTTGTTTTAAATTGGCTTCGTTATAATCCTGTGACGAATACGAATGTGGAGAAGTGTGTGCTTCGTGAGCTGAAGGGTGTGAAGAATAAGGAGTTTGTACATATGTTTCTTCAGAAGTGTGCGGAGGAGGAGTTGAGTGTTCCGATGCTTTTAGCACATTTTGGTATGCCGAGTGATTTGGCTGTGGATGATGTAGAGCCAGTTTGCGGGGAGGCGGAGGAAGAGGTTATAGAGGAAGATACGGGAAGTCGCGTGTTTTCTTTTTATGAGCAACATTTTGGTAGTTTGTCTCCGTTTGCGGTAGAGGAATTGAGTGCGTGGATGGTTGATTTGTCAGAGGAGCTTGTGCTGAAGGCTCTTCAAATTGCGTATGAGAATAATAAGCGGACGGTTGCTTATGTGAAGGGGATTTTGAGGGGATGGCATGGGAAGGGATTTACGAAAGTGTCGGAGGTTGAGGCGGATACGGCAAATTTTCGGAAGAAGGAGTCGTCTGTTAGCAGTGGGGAGACGGAGAATTTTTTGGCGAAGTGTGAGGAGTGGGAGAAGAATGCGCTGTCAGAGGAAGAGTTGCAGCGGTTTTTAGCGGAACGCGGGTGGCGTCCATGAGTATTCAAAATGTGGAGGCGGAAAAGACGGTATTAGGTTCTCTTTTAATTGATGGAGAGCTTATTAAGGAGTGCCGTTTGACGGAGCATTATTTTTCTATGCCGGTGCATAAGTCTATATTTCGGTTAATGCGAAAAATTGAAGATGAAGGGCAACCAATTGATCTTGTGACGCTCGTTTCTCGGATGAATCCAAATTTTTTGGAGAATATCGGGGGAATGGAGTATTTTATAGCATTAATAGAGGGTGTGCCTACAACTGCCAACTTCTCTTATTATGAGGGTCTTGTTCGAGGTGCCTGGAAAATGTATCAGGCTGGTGTTCTTGGGCACAAGATGGGAGAGCGTCTTATTGCGGAGAAGAGTGAGAAAATTATTGGTGAGACGATTACGGCACTTTGTGAGTTAGAGGAAAGGGATTGTGTATGTGAGTTTGATTTGAAGGATGCGTTAGTTGATTTGTATGAAGAGCTGCATCAAGATGTAAAAGAGATTACTGGTATTGAGACTGGTTATACATCGCTAAATAAAATGACGTGCGGATTGCAGGAAGGTGATTTTGTTGTTCTTGGTGCGCGTCCTTCTATGGGGAAGACTGCGTTTGCGCTTAATGTTGGATTGCATGCGGCGAAGTCTGGAGCGGCGGTTGGATTGTTTTCGTTAGAGATGAGTAGTAAGCAATTGTTAAAAAGGATGGCTTCTTGCGTAGGCGGAGTGTCAGGAGGTAGGCTGAAAAATCCGAAGCATCGTTTTGCGATAGAGGACTGGGAGAAGGTAAGTAAGGCGTTTGCGGAGATTGGTGAGTTGCCATTTGAGATTTACGATCATGCAGGCGTTACGGTGCAAGATATTTGGATGCAGACTCGTAGGTTAAAGAGGAAGCATGGTGATAAAAAGCTGTTAGTCATTGTAGATTATTTGCAGCTTATTACGGGCGATCCAAAGCATAAGGGCAATCGATTTCAAGAGATTAGTGAAATTTCACGTAAGCTTAAGTTATTAGCGCGTGATTTAAATGTTTGTGTAGTAGCATTATCGCAATTGTCTCGTTCTGTAGAGTCACGTCAAGATAAGCGTCCGCTTTTATCTGATTTAAGAGAGACGGGGCAAATTGAGCAAGATGCGGATGTCATTATGCTTATGTATCGTGAGGATTATTACGATAAGGAAACGATACAGAAAGAGATGACGGAGATCCATGTGGCGAAGCATCGGAATGGGCCTGTGGGTAGTTTTAAGCTGAGATTTTTGAAGGAGTTTGGGCGGTTTGTGGAGGGGAATAGTTAAAAGACTGGAGTATCACTTTGTAAATAAAATAAAGCATAAGTTTTCTATTTAATTAACTTATGCTTTATTTTTCGATTCTTTGAATATGTTTCTTATTTCCCCATAAAGAAGGATTTTCTCTCTGTAGTAATCCATTGTTCCAAATTGTCTTGGCTACGTTGGACAAGTCGATTCACTAACACATCATGCCATACATAATCCTCTAATAGGTATATATGAACGGGGTCATCTGTATAAAAAGCAATATTACGCTCCTCAAGTGATGGTCCATAAATCATCTCTTTAGAATCTATAGATAAAATAAACCAATGTTCTGTAGACAGAGTTTCTGTATAAGGTGTTATACGATGGGCTTCTAGATTTTTAATGGGATTTTCAACATGCAGGGTAATACCTTGTACTGTAACTTTATCAGCTACCTCAGATAGTTCCTCTTTTAACGCTTCATACATCTCATCCCACATTGAAATGACAATACGTTTTTGGGCTTTTTTTATTAATGCCTGACAGTAGCTAATTATTGTTTTATTGTCTTTTAAAGTAATCACTCGATTATCTGTTTTTTCCTCGAAAGTTTCTAGTTTTTTTAATGAATCACTGATTCCTTCATAAGTAGACTGCCATTCTGATTGTGCCTTTTGTAAAAAGATTTCAACAGGTAGAGGTGAATAGCGAGTGGTGTCATTTATTTCTTCCTTCATGACAATTCCTTTTTCTACAAGGTTACCCAAAATCTCATAAATTCGCGCTCTTGGGATACCCGAATCCTTACTCACTTGGTAGGCAGTGACAGGTCCCTGTTTAACAAGAGATACATAAGATTTAGCTTCATATTCATTAAAACCAATTTTTTTAAGCTGTTGCACTATGTAGTCCACTTTTTTCGTCCTCCGATGTTTGCTTTTATATTTTAACGTTACAATAACTGTTTACATTTAGCAAATTATTAGTTACTATTCGAATAGTGACTAAAGGGGAGGTTAATAATATGGATTTTTATTTAGACCCATCCGTATTAATTATTTTGATTGCTTTTGGATTTTTAGCTGCATTTATTGATTCAGTTGTAGGTGGTGGAGGACTCATTGCTTTACCAGCTTTATTATTTACAGGACTGAACCCAGCAAGTGCAGTAGCTACGAATAAACTAGCGTCGACAATGGGGTGTGCAACTAGTAATATTGTGTTTTATCGTTCTGGTAATCTTGATTTGAAATCGGCGTTTAAATTATTTCCGCTCACTTTCATAGGTTCCATAATAGGGGCATGGACCGTTCATTTAATGAACCCAGAAGTACTGAAGCCATTGATGCTGATCATGCTTGGTGTGGTCGCTATTTATACGATTTTCAAAAAGGATTGGGGTAGTGTTTCCACTCATAAGAAATTGTCCAGTCAACACTTCATTATTTTTACTTTTTTTATTTTTATTATTGGTTTTTATGATGGGTTTCTAGGCCCTGGTACAGGTTCGTTTTTAATGTTTTCTCTTTTATTTATTGGGTATGATTTTTTAAAAGCAGCAGGTAATGCGAAGCTTCTTAATTTAGGAAGTAATGTTGGTGCATTGTTGATGTTTATGTATGTAGGGCAAGTAAACTATGTGTATGGTTTTATAATGGGGATTGCTCAAATTGCTGGAGGGATTGTTGGATCCAAATTTGCTATAAAAAAAGGAAGTGGGTATGTTCGTGCTCTTTTCATTACAGTAACTTGTTTATTGTTAGCGAAAAATCTGTATGACTATATTCAGTAAGTAATTTTGAACATCTTTTCTTCAAAAAACGTAGAAAGGGTTAAATATGAAGACTACATAAAGTATAAGAAGATACCAGGGGGGAATTCTTTTTAACAATTTTAGATGCTATCTTATTTGAAGATAGCATCTAAAAAGTCTCATTTAAAAGAAGATCTAAGTGAAGAGAATGAAAATAATATAAACTCATATTTTTCTAGGGTATGTTTATTGATCATAGTAAAATGTTTACTCTATATTCTTCTTATAATTAACCCGCAACAACCCCTTAAAATCCACCTCAGCAATCAACACACTTAACAATATAAGCGTCGCCCCTAAGTACCCTTTTCCTGTGAGTGTTTCACCTGTGAACACGAAAGCAAATCCTGCTGAAAAGACAGGTTCTAATGAAAAGATAAGTCCTGTATGTGTAGGCGTCGTGTATTGCTGGGCGATAACTTGCACGATGAAAGCGACCGCGGTACAAAATATGCTTAAGACTAATATGATTAGCCATGAGTTGATCGTGCTAGGAAGTTTTGGGGTTTCTATAATGAATGAAAAAATAAGACTAAATAGACCGACGAAACCGAGTTGTATGACTCCAAGTGCAATGGAGTTCACATGTTTCGTTACGCTTCCAGTGATGATTACATGAATGGCATAAAATAAGGCAGACAGTATGCAAAATATATCGCCATTACCGATCTTGAATTCGCTAGTTAATGTTAATAAACCAATTCCTATTATCGTTAAAATGATTCCTACTATAACTTTCTTTTCAGGAATGTGTTTTAAAAATATAGCTGATAATATCGGAATGAAGATGACTGTGAGACATAGTAAGAAACCAGCATTAGAAACACTCGTATACTTTGTGCCGAAAGTCGCGAAAATGTAAACGATAAATAAAACAGAAGCGAGTATAAATGCATATTTTACAGTTTTAAAATCGACTTTGAATAAATGTTTGTAAAATATTAAACCTGATAAAAGAAAGGCGATAATAAATCGTAATGCGATTAAATTGTATTCTTCTATGCCTTCAAGTCCAATCTTGGTAAGTAAGATGGATGCACCCCAAAAGAATGTAACTAGTAGTAGCATTAAATCCGCTTTTAATTGAGTTCTCATTTCTATTCCCTCGTTATGTATAATTTATGATTCCATACCCCTATCCCCATTGTTTATTTTAATATTAATTCTGAATATTTGGAACAAAAATTTATCGACGTTTTTTTCTATAGTTACGTACGACTTAACGTTATCTACCGCAAAAACATTAGCGAAGTTAAATCCAAACATGACGTTCATTTACGTATCTGGTAGCGGCACAGATAGTACAGAATCAGGACGTACGATGTGGGCGAGAGTGAAGGGAAGAACGGAAAATGAGTTATTACGTTTACCTTTCAAATCTGCGTATATGTTTAGACCAGGATTAATTATCCCGACAAATGGTGTGAAATCAAAAACGAAATCGTATCAATTGATGTACGATGTGATGAAGCCGTTTAACCCTCTGTTGAAGCGATTCGGCAGTGTGATAACTTCTGAGCAATTGGGAAGAGCTATGGTACGAGTTGGGAAAGATGGATATTCTCGTTCAATTATAGAAAGTTCGGATTTGAAAAAAATCGGTAAGTAATAGTATGTAAAAAACGCCTATTTCATATAGGCGTTTTTTTGATGGTGAAGTTATTCTTCCTCAAACTGAAAAATATCCCGGTTAATAAGTTGGTGAAGATATTGGTCCATTTCAGCAGCAGAAACGCTTCTTTCATTTTTAAACCACCACGCACTTAATGAGGTGATTGCCCCTGAATAAAATTCAATGGTTAAATCATTTGGCATCGTATGGTTTTTGCAAAGTTGATTTAACGCTTCTATTTCTTGTTTTCTCGTTTCGTGACTTAAATAATGTGTACGGCTAATAAATTGTTCATCAGACATTTGCGTTTCTAATATTTTACCGATTTCTTCATGGTGTAGAAATTGTTCCATTACTTGAAATGGTTTACTTAATCGATCTGAAACCGGTATTCCCGCAATCATCTTGCTGTATCGTTTAAATCCAAATGTTAATAAAGCATCTTTATCTTCAAAGTGTTTATAAAAAGTTGTTCGGTGTACCATTGCGCGATCACAAATTTGGTTAATCGTGATAGTACTATATTTCTGTTTTGATTGCGTCATTAATTCAAATAAGGAATCCCACAATAATTTATGTGTACGTCTAATACGTAAATCAAGTTGTTTTTCATTATCATTCATCTACAATTCTCCTTTTTTGTAGATTAAATATACAATGGATGAAAATTGATTCTCCCTTTTTAATCTACATATGTATATTATATTACATGTGTTCCGGTGTATTTAAAGCTTTTTAAGTAAGAAACAGGAGGAGAATTTGCAAATGAATATAACAACTAAGAGCCCTGCAAGTGGCAAAGTTGATACTTCTAATATGAAACATACCCCGATTTTAATTGCATTACTTTTAGGGGCAATGGTTGCATTATTAAACGAAACATTACTTGGTAATGCGTTAACTGTATTAATGAAAGAATTTGACGTAACAGCTTCAACTATTCAATGGCTTTCTACAGCTTACATGTTGGTGGTAGGGGTTTTAGTCCCGATTACAGCGTTACTTCAGCAATGGCTCACAACGAGACAAATGTTTTTGATCGCTATGGTAACGTTTTTAGTCGGTACATTAATTGCGGGATTTGCACCGACATTTTCCGTTTTATTAGTCGGCCGTATCGTCCAAGCAGTAGCGACGGGGTTAATTTCACCGTTATTAATGAATACGATTTTAATTATTTGTCCACCTGAAAAGCGCGGTGCCACGATGGGATTAATCGCACTTGTGATGATGGCAGCTCCAGCAATTGGTCCTACATTATCTGGAGTAATCGTTGATTCATTAAATTGGCGCTGGTTATTCTACATTGTTATTCCTATCGTGATCATTTCAATTGTAATTGGAATGAAATACATTAAAAATGTTACAGAGTTAACAAGACCGAAAGTAGATTATCCCTCTATCCTTTTATCGACATTAGGATTTGGCGGGCTTGTGTATAGCTTTAGTGCATCAGGTGATTTAGGGTGGCCCGATCCGAAAGTGTATGGCGCCTTAATTGTTGGGCTTATATCACTATGTATTTTTGTAGTGCGACAATTAAAAATCGAGAATCCAATTTTAGAATTACGTGCATTTAAAGTTCCGATGTTTACAATATCAGTTGGATTAATCGTCATTGTTATGATGTCGTTATTTTCAACGATGACTTTATTACCGATGTTCCTGCAAACAGTTTTACTCGTTACAGCATTTAAATCAGGACTAATAATGCTTCCAGGAAGTATTATTAGCGCCATAATGGGACCAATCGCAGGTAAACTATTTGATAAATTTAGCCCGAAAGTTGTTATCGTTACCGGTATTGTGTTAGTAGGTATTGCAATGTTCTTATTTAAAGGCATTACTCCTGATACATCAATGGTACAAATTATTATTATGCATAGCGTATTAATGGTTGGACTCATGTTCGTAATGACAGCACAAACATACGGTTTAAATCAATTAACACCAGATCTATATCCGCACGGAACAGCGCTGTTTAATACGTTACAGCAAGTAGCTGGTGCAATTGGTACGGCTATCTTTATTTCGAAAATGTCTTCAGGAACAACTAAGTATATGGAAAGCTCAGCAAATCCAATGGATCCAGTAGAGAAGTTAAATGGTTTAACATCTGGATTCCAAGGTGCATTTACACTAGGGTTAATCTTTATCATTATTGCTTTTATCGTATCGTTGTTCTTAAAAGAAGAGAAAAAGGAAGTAAAGGCAGCGAGGGTTTTACAGAACGAAAATTAAGGTTCATATTAAAAAGACATCTTTACAAGATAAAGATGTCTTTTTACATTTCTTTCGTAACATCATACCGCAACAATTGCCCCTGATCATAAAACTTCTCAAAAACGATGCCCATTACATAGAAGAACAACAGACCGAAGCAAATGTGAATGAGCGTAAAGGTAGCTCCGAATGAAGAAAATTCATACACCATAATCGGTAATTTCGCAGTTGTCCAAACACCTAAGAAAAATACGATGTACCTAATGCTGGCGCCTTTTTTTAATAGTAGTGCTGCAATCGGAAAGGCAACATAGAGGGGACCAGCTGCAATTCCGCCTAATAATAGAGAGAATAATATTCCATATATGCCGGACTTTTCTCCCATGTATTTCATTAGTGTTTCTTTCTTCACCCACTGATCAAGTAACCCTACAAATATTAGGACAGGGGGGAGTAGAAACAACATATCTAAAATGCTATTCCCCGTTAATTGTAATGCGCTCCATCCTAAAGATTGGTTTATAAAAGTTAGTACGAGGAGCCCAAACAGTAATATGAAAAAGAAGCGATATCTTTTTAGTTCATTCATACCATCACCACCCAAATGATATATGAGAATAGGAGTGACATGAGTAATGCAGATGCATTACGAGCGTAAGCAAAGCTTCGTCCGAATATCTTTTGTTCCATCGGCAAGGTTGTAATTCCTACTGACATTAGTGTAGACATGAGTGCCGCAACTTGAGGAAGACCTGCGCCGTGCTGTACTAACGTATTACCAAGAGGAAACACGACAAAGCTTGGGATAAGTGCCACAGATCCGAGTATTGCAGAATAAATAATACCTAACAATCCGGACTGTTCTCCAATGATGGAAGAGATGAAGGACGGCGTTAAGATAGAAAGTGATAGTCCAACGAAAAGCATAATGGAGAGCATGGCAGGGAGGAGGTTTCGAAATATTTTCCATGATTTTAATAGGGCAGCTTTCGTTTTATTCCGATCTTTCATAAAAGAAATCCCCGTAAGAATAATGGCTAAAGTGTAAAGAATAACACCATTAATCATGATTAGATTCCTTTAAGTCTTTATATTTGTCTAAGAAAAATGATAAGTTTTTCATTTTTTCCTCAATATCCATTTGAAAATCCGCTAATTGTTCTTTTCCGGCTATAGTAATTTTGTACATCTTTCTCGGCTTATCTGGAACGGATGTACTTACATAAGATTCAATAGCGCCTTCGTTTTCTAATTTCTTCAGCGTGCGGTAAAGGATGGCACTATCAATTGGATTGACCGGAAGTTCTTCTTCACATTTCTGAAGTAGCTGCCCGCCATAGTTATCGCCTTCTGCTAAAAATAACAAAAGAAATGCACCTGTATGTCTTCCTGTATGCTTCATGAATATACCTCCTAGAATATATACTGTTAATGACAGTATACTGTTGTTAACAGTATATGGTGCATGAAGTGCTATGTCAATTTGAAAATGTTACTGAGGGGAAATGGCAATTCATGTTTTAATCTTGTTAAATAACAAAATAAAAGCCTACTGTTTTCTTGTGACAGTGGCTTTCATAGTTGGTAAACTACTATATTACGCTTAGGGAATCTCACCTTTTGATAGTAACACATATATGTTAGCCCTATATTGAGAAATAAAAAAAAGACACTCTCAAGAGTGCCTCTTATTAGCAGCCGAATCCGCCGCCCCAACAGCTAGCTCCAACGATGATTAATAAGATAAAGAGCACAACAAGTAAGGCGAATCCACCGCCAAAACCACAGCCTCCACCACAACTACCACCATAGCCTCCACAACTACCACCATAGCCCATATTAACTCCTCCTTCCATAAAGTCCATATATTAATGGATTTATATCACTTTATGTTTTTACGGATAAACTTGAGCAGGTCCTTTTGAAAAAATAAAAGTACTCGGTATTTTAAAAGAGTTGACGAACTTATTTTTGTCACGAGTATTCCGCTTATTACATATGGTATTTTATTCTGTGCATTGGGGGAAAGGAGATCGTTATGGCTAATTCTGAGATGATATTACGTTTACTTACGGATTTAAAGATTGAGCAGCAAGCTTTAAAAGAACAGCTGGAGAAAATGCAAACAGCTTTGAGTATTCTTGAAGAAAAACCAACTATTCTTGAAGAGAAATCAACTACTCTTCAAGAGAAACCAGTTGTTACAAAGCAACGTGGACATTCTGGGTTTCCAACATCTTTTCGTGATTGGAGAGCATCTTCTCAAAAGAACTAAGGAATCCTGTTATAGTGAGTTATACAAAATCACAAATGAAAAAGTACAGTCTACTGTAGTTAATACAGAGGCTGTACTTTTTTTTATGTTAGTATAAGTTGTGATAGGTGGTTTATATTTTCTTTGACTATTCCACCTTTAACTCGATCCCTTTATCCAGCATATCTCCATTAATTTTCAAAGTTAATCCTTGTGTGTTTTTCGGTACATCGAATACAATTTTCCCTTCCGAATTTTCATTAGGATTAAGAACACCAAATTTAAATGTAGAGGTATTTGCAGCTTTAAGTACTAATTGAGACTCATTAGAAATGTAATATTCTCTTCCTAGTCCGTCAATTAATTTAAAGTTGTTACTATGTAGTGTAATGGGTTCCTTTTGGCTATTATAAACTGAGACGTCTAATACTTTAAATACACCTTGTGCTGTAACCTCTCCACTACCTATAGCATCTAATGACTCTGCATAGGGTATTGATATGTATACATCAGAAGAAACTCCCTGAGTGGAAAGCTTTTCTTGCGAATCCTTGTTACTAAGTTCAGTATTCTTTGTTTCTTTAGGCGCCTTATGCTCGTTTTTCGTGTTATTACTAGATGTATCATGTGAACTGCAAGCTGATAATCCAAATAAGAATGTGCTACATAATAATGATGTTAATAACTTATTGTTCATAGTTTGTTCCTCCAAAATAAAAGTACTTTCATGGGTGCCATAATGATTTAATAAATCTATATTTTTCTTTATATGTATTAAATGTTGCATTTGATTATATTGGTTTTGGGATAAAAAGGAAACTTGATGCAAATAAACAAGACACTTTGCAGTGTCTTGTTTATTTAAGTTATGCGCATTACTTAATAAGACGTTAGTTTCTCATCCTGAACATGAGTAACTATGTAGGATGGTTTAATTATAACATTTTAACCAGTAATGGGTCTATATGGAATTCTCAATAGTTGTTTTTAATTATTCAGAATGATACATGTGGTGAAAGGTATATATTATCTATAATAATTGTATATATAACTAGCCTTGTAATGAGTTTCTACTATATTTGAAATTGAAATATAAATGAAAAGAAAAGCACAAAGAAGGGGCTGTGGAATATGGGCGCTTGGGGAACTGGATTATTTGTATGTCACACTAAAGACCGAAAGTGATGAAGAGCTTTTTATTACAAAGAAAAGACACCCATATAAGAGTGTCTTTTCCGATAGTTTTTTAGCAGAAGCAAGAAGCTCCAACAATGATTAATAAAATAAACAATACAACTAGTAAAGCAAAGCCGCCGCCACAACTACTACAACTACCACCAAATCCCATAATAGTTCCTCCTTTAATAAGAGGGGAAAACAAGGGGTCACTCATGTATTTTAACGGATTCAATTTACTTTATGTTTTTTACGCAATAATTGAGCAGGTCCTTTTGAAAATAAAGAAAAGACACCCTAAGGTGCCTTTCTCCGACTTGAACCATCTTAATTTTAATAATATTGGACTCCCGTCCAAATATTATTTTACCATGTTAAGTTGTTTTTGGAAATATGCCATATCGATAATTACAATACACGTTTTAGTTTTTAAATTATTTATCTTTCTAAAAGTTGAAATTAATAAGAACCCCATAAATGATAAACCATTCCACTAACAAAAAACACTAATCCTAAAAACAAAACAATTAAAGCAAGTACTCCATTTTGATTATGTTCCATAAAATTAGCTCCTTTTAGATTTATTTTTATCCCGCTATTTGTGGGCAGTAAAACTCCCACCTCAAAATTCAGCTGGAGCAAAGAAGTTAGGTGGGAGCCCTGCTGCCCGTAAAAACCTGATTGGTGAAGGCTAATACTCAGTGGGGGGATGAACAAAACCCCCCACTGAGTAAAGTTTCACTTTATATACAAAAAAGCCTTTAGTCGTAATTATGGCTAAAGGCTTTGATCATTATACTTTTTAGTTTATAAAATTTGAAACTGAAAATGTACTAGCTTGATAATGAAGCTTGGCTATTAGAATTGAAAAATTTTAGTTTTATTATAATTAACAGAAATGAGAGTAGTGTGAAAATGAATCCGCTCCAAATAAGCTGGTGAATACCTAAGTTTGAAATGAACCAGCCTCCAATAGTTGTTCCTAAAGTAATTCCGAGATTTGAGAATGAAACGAATAGGCTATTACCAAATTCAGGCGCTTCTTTTGCTTCGCTTATTAACCATGTTTGACCAACAATTAATCCACCAGCATGTACGATTCCCCAAATGAATACGATAAAAATCATTGGAACAAGGTAGGAACCTAAATAATAAACCAATATGTAAACAATAGAATATAGGATAGGGAATAATATTACTGTATTTACTATACTTTTTTGCAGGAGACTACCAAATAAATGATTGCCTAAAATCATAACTATGCCAAATATGAATAGCATGATACTGATGAGAGATCCATTCATGGAAGTTACTTTTGCAAGGTACTCGGCGAAGTAGCTGTATACGGAAAACATGGCTGCAAAAAGGAATGTGACGGTTAAAATATTTAACCATAATCCTGGTTTGCCGAGTATACGAATTTGTTTGCCGAAAGACATTTTTTCTGTAACAGGCATAGAAGGAAGTAGGATTAGTATTCCAATGAATGCAAGAGTGTTAACAAGTGCTCCGAATAAGAAAGCAATTTCGAGTGAAAATTGGTCTGCAAGGTAAGAGGTTAGTGGTACACCTAAAGCAAAGCCAACAGTAATTCCCATGAAAACTTTTGTAACCGCTTGACCGCTCTTTTCTGGAGGGACAAGTTTAGCAGCTGTTACAAGAGCAATTGAAAAGAAGAGTGGGTGAAGTGCTGCCGGTAAAATACGAAAAATAAGCATGATTTCAAATTGTGTTGTATAAGCGTAGATTATATTTGAAATAACAAATGCAAAAATTGCTGTTAATAAAATTATTTTGCGATTAATACTAGAGACGAGCAGAATTAAAAACGGACCAGAAATAGCAACAACTAGTGCAAATATACTTACTAAAAATCCAGCTTGTGTAGTTGAAATTCCAAATTTTTGAGTGATTTGTGGTAATACGCCGACAATACCCATCTCGGTAGTAATAATTCCGAACACACCTATTGCGAGTGTCAGAATAAGTAAAGGATTTACTTTTTTCATTTATAAAACTCTCCATTCGTATCGGTATTTTGAAAGTAAATTCATTAACAAAGAAGCATTATTACAAGTATGATTGGATGCCAATATTATCAGGACTATGTAATTTTAAATACAATAACAGATATCTAAATAACTAGATATGATATATTAAAAAATTTTCTCCTTTCTATGTTTCTTGCTTTTATAGGTAGTGCAATCTTATAAAAAAGTAATTGGATACCTGTAAAAAAGCAGAATGTGTGAAAGCTAATAATCAATTGATATGTAGATTGATTATTAGCTTTCATTTTATAATTCGTTTTGAACGTATTCAGAAAACTCTCGTATTGTTTTTTCATTTCGACGATAGTATGTCCATTTTCCAATTCGGTCAGAGTCTAGTAGTCCTGCTTTTTTCATAGTTAATAAATAACTAGAAATAACCGATTGGGCTAAGCCAGTTTTAAGCTGGATATCTCCTACGCACACTCCAACTTGAAAGTTAAGGTCTTGCTCTAGATAAGGTTTTTCATCGAAATAGTTTTCTGGATTTTTCAACCATGATAAAATTTGACATCTTGTTTCATTTGACAATGCTTTATAAATTAATAAAGGTTCCATAAGGATATTATATCTACTTTTATAGATTTGTAAATGGGTTTTGGTTATTTTAGGGGAGAAGGTATACGTGATCCTTTTAAATGTGAATGGGGTGCTTTAGCCATGGGGCTTTCTTTCTGGATGTGAATTTATAAAAAGTTGCACCGTCATATTGCTTTAGAATATGATTGGTTAAAGAGTAGGTGATGAGTACATGCAGGAAACAAAACAATTCCCGCTTATATCTGGAAATCTCTCATTAGATTTAGTGAATACAGAGTTAGTTAGGCGTGGACAACGTTATGATTTATTAATAACAGATGAAGATGTATTAGAATGGCTACATGTAGTAAAGGAGAATATTCCTTTTGACAATGAAATGGTGCTCCAAGAGCGCATGAATCAAGTTACATCTAGCATATTAGAAATAAGAGAGGTACTGAGAAAACAGTTCGAAGCAATTGCTGATCAGCACGAAATTTCTAATGATTTTATTGTGTATTTAGAAAAACAAATTGAGAAGGCGCCATTTACATATAAAGTCATTGAACAGCGTCTCGTACCCATCCCAGTTGGAGAAATTGAGGATGTTCTCGTATCGTTAATTGCATTTGATACTTTAACGTTAATAGCAGAGAATAAGCTTATTTCTCTTAAAAGATGTTCAAACCCTGATTGTGTTTTATTATTTATAGATAAAAGTGGAAAACGAAAATGGTGTTCTATGAAAATATGTGGAAACCGGAAAAAGGTGGCAAAATTTCAGGATCGAAAATCTGAAGAGGTTTAGGGAATCAACTTATAACAGTTGATCCTTTTTTTTTTTTTTTGACCTTTAAACTAACCCCTAAAATTGATATTTACAGGTTAGTTAATTCGGGTTATAATTGTAGGTAAATAAAGTGAAACTTTAATTAGTGGGGTGTCCATCCCCGCGAATAGCGGGATAAAGGAGGAAACGATGGATAATATAACAGCAGCTAAGCAGAAAGAGGCTCAGCCAATAAGTGTACGATATTTTTCAAAAATGAAAGGGAAAGGGAGAAGTCCATTACAAGTAAATATAAAGGATTCTTTAACGGGACTACTGGGGGGATTTTTAACAATTCTCACCTTAACATATTTAACGAGTATAACCTCTACAGAATTGCTAATGGCTCCATTTGGAGCGAGTTGTGTATTAGCGTTTGGAGTTTGGAATGCACCGCTATCTCAGCCGCGTAATATTATTGGAGGACATTTAATTTCAACTTTCATTGGTCTATCAATATATCATTTGTTTGGGAATGAATATTGGACAATTGCTTTAGCAGTGGGGATGGTAATAGCCGTTATGATGTTAACGAGAACAACGCATCCTCCGGCAGGGGCCGATCCAATTATCGTTATTTTAGGGGCAAACAGTTGGAGTTATTTAGTAACACCAGTTTTAGTTGGTTCCGTGGTTATTGTGGTTATTGCTTTATTCATTAATAATATGAGTAGTAAAAGAAGCTATCCAACTTTTTGGATATAATTTGTAAAGTGAAAGACAATTTAAGTGAGTATTCTATTTTTACTATGTTTTATTTTTTATATAGAAAAAGCCTTAGTTGTAATTATGGCTAAAGGCTTGGGTTCGCATCCTTTTTAATTGATAAAGAAAAGACACCCATATAAGAGTGTCTTTTTTATTGGAGTTATGCGCATTGCTTAATAAGACGCTAGTTTCTCAGTCTGACTATGAGTAACTATGTAGGGTGATTTAATTATAACATTTTAACCAAAAATGGGTCTATATGGAATTTGAAAAAACTAAATATTATGCCTTTGTTTTCCCTTGTAAAAAAATGTTCAATAATTCGTTGTTGCAACCGCTTACTTGTTGTGTATAATAAAGGTAAGTTAATAAGTAAAAGGATTGTTACTGTTCGGCAGGCAAAACCTAAATTGATCTAGAGGCTACGTGTGTAGTGTGGCTTTTGGAATCAGTTTAGGTTTTTTTATTACCCTTTGTGACTTTAGTAGAAAAAGAAGGCGGAACAATATGAGAATCCATAAAATCTTAAATAATAATGTTGTTTGTACGATGAAGGATAATGATACAGAAGTTGTACTTATGGGCAGAGGTTTAGGATTTCAGAAAAAAGTAGGCGATACTATTGATGAATCTAAGATAGAAAAGACCTTTGTGCTAGAAACAAAAGAATTATCAGAGAAACTTGCTAGATTGTTAACTGAAATTCCTGTGCAGAATTTAGAAATTACAGAGAGAATTATTCGATTCGCTAAGACAGTTTTGCCGGGGGAGTTAAGTGATTATATTTATCTTACATTAACAGATCACTTAAGTTTCGCCTTAACTAGGCATAAAGAAGGAATGGATCTCAAAAATACTTTGCTTTGGGAAGTTAAGAGATTCTATCAGAAAGAGTTTGAAATCGGTCTACAAGCTTTACATATTATTGAAGAAGAGACTGGGTTTAGACTTTCTGAAGATGAAGCAGGGTCAATTGCACTACATTTCGTTAATGCGCAGCAAGGAGAGCCGGCGATGCAGCAAACGGTGGCGATGACGAAAATCGTCCAAGATATTTTAAATGTTGTTAAGTACCACTATAAGATGAACTTAGATGAAAATTCATTTAATTATAGTCGGTTTGTAACGCATTTACGATATTTTGCTCAACGTTTAATGCAGAAGGAATTAAATTCGGCAGATGATGATTTTTTATATGAGCAAGTGAAAAGTAAGTATCATGAAGCATATTGTTGTACAGAAAAAATTGAAGCATACTTACGAAAAGCGCATAATAGTCATCTTTCAAAAGATGAAAAAGTGTATGTAACGTTGCACATTCATCGTGTAACGAAGCGTAATGAGTTATCTAATTGAATAAATCGGGATTGTTACTGGCTGGCAGGCAAAACCTAAATTGACTTTTAATGGAGTGATTCGTATGTATCACGTCATTAGAGTTAGTTTAGGTTTTTTCTTTTATAAATGATAAATGGGATGATTATAAGGAGGGGAACCTATTATGAAATATGAAAAATTAGCAAAGGATATTTTGAAAAACGTAGGTGGAAAAGAAAATGTACATAGTGTTGTTCACTGTGTGACTCGCTTAAGATTTCAATTAAAGGATGAGGGGAAAGCAAATACGGAAATACTGAAAAGTATGGAAGATATTGTGACTGTTATGAAAAGCGGTGGACAGTATCAAGTTGTTATTGGTAACCATGTATCCGACGTGTATAAAGCGGTTATTGTTGCCGGAGGATTTCAAGAAACAGAAGAGGAAGCTACGAGTGAGAAGAAAAAGAGTAGTCTTATAGATATTCTTTCTAGCATTTTTACTCCTATTTTAGGGGTGTTAGCTGCAACAGGGATGATTAAAGGATTTAATGCACTATTTGTAGCGTTAGGTTGGTTAAGTACTCAGTCAGGGACGTATCAAATATTAAACGCGGTTGGGGATTCGTTATTTTATTTCTTCCCAATCTTCCTAGGATATACAGCAAGTAAGAAATTTGGAGGATCACCATTCATTGGTATGGCAATTGGGGGAGCTTTAGTTTATCCGGCTTTATCAGGTTTAAAAGCAAGCGAGCCATTATATACGCTATTTGCGGGAACGATGTTTGAATCACCAATTCATATTACGTTTTTAGGAATACCAGTTATTTTAATGAATTATGCGTCATCAGTTATTCCAATTATTCTCGCTACTTATTTTGGATCGAAAGTAGAAAGAAATTTAAAGAAAGTAATTCCAGATGTTGTTAAAACATTTGTAGTACCATTTTTCACATTACTTATCGTTGTACCAGTTACATTTCTTGTGATTGGCCCGATTGCGACGTGGGCAGGTCAATTTTTAGGACAGGCTACACTTTGGGTTTATAATTTAAGTCCATTAGTAGCAGGGATAGTACTTGGTGCTTTCTGGCAAGTGCTCGTTATTTTCGGACTTCATTGGGGAATTGTCCCGATTGGCTATAATAATTTAGCAGTGCACGGTATTGATCCTATATTAGCGCTCATATTCGCTACTTCATTTGCTCAAATTGGGGCTGTTCTTGGAGTTTGGATGAAAACGAAAGACCAGAAATTAAAAACACTTAGTATTCCAGCTTTTATTTCGGGTATTTTCGGGGTTACAGAACCAGCGATTTATGGTATTACACTTCCTCTTAAAAAGCCGTTTATTATGAGCTGTATTGCGGGAGGAATTGGCGGCGGAATACTTGGCGTATTCGGTACGCAAGCTTATATGACAGGTGGTCTTGGGATATTTGCGATTCCAACATTTATTAGTCCGAAAGAAGGCATCACGGCTGGATTTTGGGGAGCGATTATTGCGATGGTTGTCTCCTTAATATTAGGTTTTGTTCTTACTTACTTATTTGGTTTTACTAAAAAGAAAGCTTCTACAGAAACAGTTGAAACAATTAATAAAATTGCTGCATCAAACGATGATGAAGTAATCTTTAGTCCTTTTCATGGTGTAGTTAAGCCTCTCGAACATATTGATGATGCTGCATTTGCATCAGGTGCGTTAGGTGAAGGAGTTGCGATTGAGCCTTCAGAAGGAAAGTTGTTTTCACCAGTATCAGGTACGATTTCTGCGCTTTTCCCGACGAATCATGCAGTAGGAATTACGGCGGATTCAGGCGCTGAAATTTTAATCCATATTGGGATGGATACTGTGAAACTAAATGGCGAATTTTTCTCTTCTCATATTGAACAAGGAGCGAGAGTAGAAAAAGGGCAATTACTTATTGAGTTTAATATATTTGAAATTCAAAAGGCGGGTTATATTGTGACAACACCAGTTGTTGTTACAAATTATGATAAATATAGCATTAAAAAAACGGAAGTAGAAAAGATTCAAGCAGGAGATTCATTACTAGAGTTAGCAGTTAAATAGTAGTTACATTTCATACAGGTTCAAACGAAGAAAGGTATTCTTTAAAAATTGTAATGCCTTTCCTCGTTAATTCTTATATAAAGGAGTTTTTCTATATGTCTAAAGTTATTTTTCCTAAAGGATTTTTATGGGGCGGCGCGATTGCTGCCAATCAAGCTGAAGGAGCATATTTAGAAGATGGAAAAGGATTGACGATAGTTGATCTATTGCCAACTGGTGAAAATCGTTGGGATATTATGAAAGGGAATATTCATTCATTTACACCGGTAGAAGGGGAGTTTTATCCATCACACGAAGCAATTGATTTTTATCATCGTTATAAAGAAGATATTGCTCTGTTTGCAGAAATGGGATTTAAAGCGTTACGCGTATCTATTGCTTGGACACGTATTTTCCCAAATGGTAATGATGAAAAACCACATGAAGCAGGATTACAGTTTTATGATAACGTATTTGATGAACTGTTAAAGCATGGAATTGAACCAGTCGTTACGATGGCGCACTTTGATGTTCCTGTTCATTTAGTAGAAAAGTATGGAAGCTGGAGAAGTAGAAAGCTTGTAAACTTCTTTGAGGCGTATGCAAAAACGATTTTTAATAGATATAAAGATAAAGTGAAATATTGGATGACGTTTAACGAAATTAATATGCTTTTACATTTACCTTTCATGGGAGCAGGGTTAGCATTTAAAGAAGGTGAGAATAAAAAACAAATTCAGTATCAAGCAGCGCATCACCAGCTTGTCGCAAGTGCGTTAGCTGTGAAAGCGTGTCATGAAATTATTCCAGATGCAAAAATCGGTTGTATGCTTGCTGCTGGTGCAACGTATCCATATACATGCAATCCGGATGATGTTTTACGCGCGATGGAACAAGACCGTGAATCATTCTTCTTCATTGATGTGCAAGCAAGAGGAGCATATCCTGGGTATGCGAAACGTTTCTTTAAAGACAACAATTTGACGATTGAAATGGAAAAAGACGATGAGTCAATCTTGAGAGATAATACAGTTGATTATATCGGATTTAGCTACTATTCAAGCCGAGCAACAAGTACAGATTCGGAAGTATTAAAAAGCATAACGAGCGGGAATGTATTCGGTTCTGTTGAAAATCCATATCTGGAAAAATCAGAGTGGGGATGGACGATTGATCCGAAAGGCTTCCGTATTACAGCGAACCAACTTTACGATCGTTACCAAAAACCTTTATTTGTTGTTGAAAATGGTCTCGGTGTAATCGATCAATTAAATGGTGAAGACGAAGTGAATGATGAATACCGTATTGATTATTTGCAAAAGCATATGATTGAAATGTCCGAAGCAATCCAAGATGGAGTAGATATTATCGGATATACAAGCTGGGGCCCAATTGACCTTGTAAGTGCCTCTACTGGAGAAATGAAAAAACGCTACGGATATATATACGTTGATAAAGATAATGAAGGAAAAGGCTCATTAAAAAGATCGAAGAAGAACAGTTTCAATTGGTATAAAGAAGTAATTGAGACGAATGGTGAGAGTTTGAAATCTTAAGTATAAAAAGAAGACATCAATTAAGATGTCTTCTTTTTTTCATTGTGAATAAAGTATGGAGCTATATTTTCCTTTACACGAACATAACAGTATAATATAGTTAAGTTAAGTAAACTTAACTATTTAACAAAACGAAATAACAGCATAACTGGAGGAAGAATGCTATGACTAGATCATATAAAGAAGTAATTAATGAAATGAACCGAGCCTATAATGAATTCTACATTTTACTATTTCAGGAGTTGAAAGATGAGTACGGTCTTACAGGACAGCAAGAGAGCATGCTATTTCATATTAATTTAAATGAAAATACGACAGCAAATCACATTGCGACTACTTTTAATATATCGAAAAGTGCTGTGAGCCAAGTGTTATCGAAATTGGAAAAGCAGAAAATGATTTCGAAACAAGTAAACCCTAATAATAAACGGGAGTATTTCCTTACACTTGGTCCAAACGGTAGTAAGTATATAGAGCGGTTGTCTGAGTTAGATGATGTATTAATTGAGAAATACTTTTCTAAAATCAATATAAATGCTTTAGAGCAAATGACGGATACGTTAACGAAAATAAATAAAGTGATATTGGAAGAAAAACAGAAGGATCTTGATTGTAATGAGTAAGAACCTTGATGAAGCAATTAGTAGAAAGGAGGAGAAGCCTGTTATGAGTTACATACCAAATATGATTACGATAGCAAATTTTGTATGTGGGCTTTTGGCTATTTACGCTGTCCTCGTTCACGATATGTATTTGGGGGCAGTTTTTATTATTACAGGTATGTTATTTGATTTTTTTGATGGCATGGTCGCTCGGAAACTTGATTCTGTTTCGGAAATTGGTGGGGAGCTAGATTCATTTGCGGATTTAGTTACCTTTGGTGTGGCACCTTCTATTCTTGCATATAGTATCGCGTTAAAAGATTTGCAGTCTATCGGGATGATATGTGCGCTTGCTTACAGTGTTTGTGGAATGCTGCGGCTTGCGAGATTTAACACGCAGCAAAGCAAACTCCCGACATTTATAGGCATGCCAATTCCATTCGCGGCAATGTGTCTCCTCATTTTATGCCTCATGAATAATCCAGTTTCCGTGGCGTTTGGCACATGCGTACTCGCTTATTTAATGGTGAGCAAAATCAAATTCCCCCATTTTAAAAAAGATATATCGGAAAGTTTGAAGTCCGAAAGATGGGATTGATGATACGGAAATATAACGAGAAAGATAAGGAGCATAACATGATTCGTATGGCATTAAGATCATTTAACATACAAATATATTGTTTGCTAGGCGTGATGTTATTAGGATGGTTGCTCACACCTTTTTCAGCCCAGTTTGTAGGGATAAGCATTGGCCTTTTAGTGAGTATGTACTGCGCCTGGATTTTAGGAAGGCGTATTGAAAAGTTCGGAGATAGCATTGTAAAAAAAGAAAAAGCACCGATGCTTGGAATGATGAATCGGTTTGCAGCTGCAATACTCGGCGCGATTATTATGTATGAAATTGAACATCATGATTTCATGTGGACATTAGCTGCTGGAATTATGGGTGGGTATTTCTTAGTTATTATTAATTTAGGGTATTACAGTATGAGAGATGAGAAGGAATAAAGTGAAACTTTAATCAGCGCACATCAATCGGCGTTTTTAAAAGCGAGGAAAGTAGCTACTTTCCTCGCTTTTGTGTTGTATGAAAAAAATTAAGGGATTGCCATGTGGCAATCCCTTAATTAATATAATTCATTAATCGTTTCTTTCGCGATTTTATTAGAAGCATCTAATTTCATCAAGTACCTTTTCATTCATGCTTACTGTTTTCCTCTTGTCAGAATAAGTATATCTGATTGAGTCAGACTTTAACTGAACAAACGATTCACATGATTATATATACTGTATTGATGAAAATACTACAAGGGTTGCATGTGAAGATTTAAGAAAAATTTAATGTTTACCCCGCTCTTTATTTTAAAAGTTTTTCCTATCCTATAAATGAGTTACATCAAGAAGAAGACTAAAAACGAAAAAGTCATAGATGAAAATGTAAAGTTAGGGGATTCTACATGCATACAGGAGTTTTGATGGGTTATTTGTATACTTATTTTTTTACTATTATTTTTTGTATTGTGTTTCAAATTGGATTTTATTTTAAAGCGAAAAGAACTATATCTATTCGGCATTTTCTATGGGTATATGTTTTTCTGTTCTACCTTTCGCTAGTGTATAAGGTGACGCAAATCGCGACTGTATGGGATATAAGTAGATATGAAACGTGGATTCGTGTAAGTCAAATCAACTTGACTCTATTTGATACTGCAGGTAGTACTACGTATCTTTTGAACATTTTACTGTTTATGCCGTTAGGTTTTTTATTACCGACTATTTGGCCGCATTTTAGAAAACTGAAAAACACCGTATGTGCGGGATTCTTTTTTTCATTGGCAATTGAGTTAAATCAATTACTAAATAATAGAATTACAGATATTGATGATTTATTTACGAACACCCTCGGGGCGATTGTTGGGTATTTATTATATAGAGCTTTATTTAAAATGATATTTAAAAGAGAGGAAGAAAAGCTTGATAACAATTCGTCTCTAGTCATAAAATACGAGGCTATTTTTTGTTTAGTGTGTTCATTTGTAGGTGCGATGTTAATTTATTATCCAGCTTTATTTGGAAGACCTGTAATCCTTCAGTGAGGTGATTATGTCCTTGTATGATAAAATGATTCTAGTTCTCCAAGCTCAAACACGGTAAAATGTGAATGGCGCATCCTCCTTTTCTAACTTAATAGAAACAGTTTATGTATTAAATGATAGGTAGGTGTAAATGTGTTAAGTGTTCAATTATCTCAATACTTACTAAAAGAGTCTCAACCTGCTCTTCATATAGATGGAAAACGAGTGTATATGTTAAATGATGAAGGATTATCACCTTATCCTATCTATTTAAATCACCCTATTATGATGAGTGTTTTAATTATATAAGTTTCGGATCTAAGGAATTAAAGTTAGTTGAGCAACTTTGTGTAGGAGAAGGATTATTTGTATGTCACACTAAAGACCGAAAGTGATAAGGTGCTGTATAAATAACTAATTTGGATGACTTGAATGTATAAACCTAAAAACTTTCCTTTATGGAGAGTTTTTTATTACAAAGAAAAGACACCCATATAAGAGTGTCTTTTCCGATAGTTTGTTTAGCAGAAGCAAGAAGCTCCAACTATGATTAATAAAATAAACAATACTACTAATAAAGCAAAGCCGCCAGAAAATCCACAGCCGCCACAACTACCACCAAATCCCATAATAGTTCCTCCTTTAATAAGAGGGGAAAACAAGGGGTCACTCATGTATTTTAACGGATTCAATTTACTTTATGTTTTTTACGCAATAATTGAGCAGGTCCTTTTGAAAATAAAAAAAAGACACATTAAGGTGCCTTTCTCCGACTGGATAACCGCATTTCGAAACTGGTGGATAACTTGCAAATAGTATGTATGCTTCTATTTATTTACAGATACCTAAGATTTATACATTCTTCATATAAGTCAGTACTTTTGATTACTAAACGTTCAATCATCATAATGTTTAGTTTATTGTTACCAACCACTCGCTCCAACATCCGCCTTCAACCACTTCACCCAATCCAAATCCTCTACCTTAAGTAAACTCAGCGAAACACCTTTCATATCTAAAGAAGTGAGAAGGGTACCAACCTTTACGAACTTCACATGTAAGCCTTCCAGCTCACATAAACGGCGAATATCGTTTGCGAAAATGTATTGTTCCATTAATGGTGTCGCACCGAGTCCGTTAATGAGGATGGCGAAGTTGTCACCTTTTCTCCAGCGATAAATGCTTTTTAGTTTGTTCATAAGTTCAATCGCTAATATTTCAGAAGAGGCTAGTGCTTCTTTGCGGTAACCTTTTTCGCCATGAATACCAACGCCGTAAAAGACTTCATCGTCGTTTAATGTGAATGAAGCTTTTCCTTGTACTGGATCATTTGCAGGTGAAAGGGCGACTCCTAATGTGTGTAAGTTTTGGATGACAGAACGGCCAAGTGCTGTTAGTTCTTCTAAAGAATGACCGCTCTCAGCGGCCACGCCTACTATTTTTTGAATGAAAACAGTACCAGCGACGCCGCGTCTTCTTTTATTAAACGAAGCATCATCTTCAATTGAAACGTCGTCATTTACGATGATGTGGTCAATTTGTCTTCCTTCTTCTTTTGCGATTTGTTCTGCCGCTAAAAAGTTTTCTACGTCATCTTTAAAGTTTTTTATGATGAATAAAATACTTTTATCTTTTGGCATGAGGCGAGTTGCCATTGTAATTTGTTCCACTGTAGGCGGAGTGAAAATGTTGCCGTTTACGGCCGCTGTAAGCATTCCTTTTCCTACATAACTTATATCAGCAGGTTCATGTCCGCTACCACCGCCGCTTATAATCGCGACGTCTTGCTTCAGTTTTTCGATATCTTTTACATAAATGATGTTATGTGTTTCGTCGTAATTTACTTTGTCGTTATGTTCAAAATAAAAGCCATGCATCATATCTTGAACGATATTTTGTACATCATTCATAATCTTTTTCATTGCTTTTGCCACCCTTTAATTACTTTGCTGATTGCTCCAGTAATAGTAGTAATTGATTGTTTATCATATTTTTCATGAGAGAAGACATAATGGAAGGATCTACTTCGCATTTGCTTTCAATCCAATCTTTTATCGTTCCGACGAAGCCGTGACTATAAAAAGAGGCAATCGTATTTTTTGTCTCATCAGAAAGGCTGAATCCACAGCTCATAGATAATTCATCAATAATCTTCATATATAAGTTTTTCGTATGCTCAAATAAATAGTGATTAAACGAGTTTTGCTCAATGACTTTAAAGGCATTTCGGTAAAATTTTTGATTTTCATAAAAGTAATCAAATAATAAATCGAAAATGTTTTCCCATGTTTCATAATCAAGAAAGTCTATAATATTTTCTTTCGTTTCTTCTTTATAAATCCAGCTTAATAGTTCGAATTTATCTTTAAAATGATAATAAAAAGTTTGCCTGCGCATTTGACAGTGTAACATAATATCGCTTACTGATATTTTATGAAACGACTCTGTTTCCATTAAATATTTCAATGAATTCGCGATTATCTTTTTAGAAATTATAGAAGAGGTCATCTAAATCATCCCTAGAATGTTATTAATATAAAAATTCTATCTATAAACGAAAGAAGCGTCTTTAGACAGATTGTCCATTTTGTCCGTTTACTATAAAACGCTTTCATTTTAACATGAGTAGTAAGAAGAAGATTTCAAATATATCACAATATATTAAAGGAATTGAGGGAGAATCACAATGAAAAAGATTATAAATAAACCAGAAACATTAGTAATGGAAATGTGCAACGGAATGGTTATGGCTCATCCAGAGCTTGAGTTTTTGAAAAAGTATAAAGTTATTAAGAAGAAAGAAATGAATGAAAATAAAGTAACGTTAATTAGCGGCGGCGGTAGTGGTCATGAGCCAGCGCATGCAGGTCTAGTCGGAAAAGGAATGCTGGATGCGGCAGTGTGCGGAGATGTGTTTGCTTCTCCTTCACAAATTCAGGTATATCAAGCGATTAAAGAGACAGCTAGTAAAAAAGGTACGTTATTAATTATTAAAAATTATAGCGGCGATATTATGAATTTCAAAAACGGTGCACATTTAGCGACTGAAGATGGAATTGAAGTCGACTACGTAAAAGTAGACGATGATATTGCGGTAGAAGATAGCCTGTATACAGTAGGACGCCGCGGTGTTGCGGGAGTTATTTTAGTTCATAAAATTGCCGGTGCAGCTGCGGAAGCAGGAATGGATTTAGGAGCGGTGAAAGCTGTAGCGGAAAAAGCAGCGGCTAACGTGCGTACAATCGGTTTAGCATTAACTTCTTGTACAGTTCCAGCGAGCGGATCACCTACTTTTACACTTGAAGAAGATGAAATGGAATACGGCGTAGGTATTCACGGTGAACCAGGTATTAAACGTGAAAAAACGCTGTCAGCAGATGAATTAGCTAACCGTATGACAAATGATTTAATAAAAGATTTAGGAGTAAAAGATGGTGAGGAAATCGCGCTTCTAGTAAATGGTTTTGGCGGAACACCACTGCAAGAACTATATCTATTTAATAATGCAGTTACGAGAGAATTAGCTGATAGAAACATTAAAATTAATAGAGTATTCGTCGGTAATTATATGACGAGTATCGATATGGCAGGTATGTCTTTAACAGTAATGAAGTTAGATGACGAGTTAAAAACGTTGTTATCGAAAGAGTGTAATACACCAGCGTTTAAAGTAGATGGACCAGTTGAAAGTGTAGAGTACGTGAATGTGCTTGAAGATGTAGAAGAGAAGGAAGTTTCCTTCGAAATAGAAACAGCGGAAGAGCACGCTGTTATTAAAGATAATGTCATTACATTAAATAACATGATTTATCTCGTTGATAAAATGAGTGACATTATTATTAAAAATGAAGTACCGTTCTGTGAGTTAGATACACATGCAGGTGACGGAGACTTCGGAATGAGTGTTGCAAAAGGATTTAAGCAATTAAAGCGTGAGTGGCATTCTATTGTAGATCAAGAGAATGTAACGATCGGATCATTCCTTGACGGTTGTTCAATGATTATTATGGAACATTGCGGCGGCGCTTCTGGTCCAATTTGGGGCGGAGCATTCCGCGCAGCTAGTAAGGCAGCAGGCGAAAAACGTGAGTTAACAGCCAAAGAGTTCGCTGAAATATTGCAAGCGGCACTTCAAGGCATACAATCTATCGGTGAAAGATCGTTCGGTAGAGGAGCGGTAGTTGGTGATAAAACACTTGTTGATGCACTTGCTCCATGTGTAGATTCTTGGATTGACAGTGCTTCAAACGGCACAGACGTGAAAACTGCCTTCGAAAAAGGTGCAGAATCCGCGGTTAAAGGCGCAGAGTATACGAAAGAAATCGTAGCTCGCATGGGCCGCGCCGGTACAGTTGGTGAAAGAAGTTTAGGATATCCAGATGCAGGTGCACATGCGCTTGGAGTTATCTTTACGGAGATTGCGGGTAGTTTGAAATAGGAATGAGAAGATCCCCTCTACCTTATGGTGGAGGTTTTTTTTATAGTTAATATGTAGAAGACTTCTTTCGGGGCTCTCTCTGTAAAATATGAGTTTGTTAATATTTTTGATAAAATATTATTTCAAAACTACAACTAATATTTCTCAACATTAATATATTGAAAATAGTTAGAATATTTAAGATAATCATTTGTGAAGCAATATATTATAAAAAAAGGGGGAATTTATTTTGTTACGTCGCTTATCTATTTGTACTTTATTAACAGCTTTTATGTTTACTTTGTTTACATTTAACGGCTCTGCTTTTGCGGCTACGAATACTACTGAAAATAAAACTGTAGTAGCAGCTTGTGCAAAGGGAGGTACGGTAGGTGTATATGGTGCAAAGATGCGCAGTGGTTACACTGTTGGATCACCTGTCTTACATACATTTAATGATGGTGCGAAAATTACTGGAACATGGGTAACTGGTGAATATGTTCAAGGTCATTACAGTAATTCTAAACAGTGGTTAAAAGTTACATATAAAGGGATGACAGGTTATGTATCCCATACAACATTATATAATGTTTGCTCATAAAACTATGTACTATAATAGCTTTTGATGTATTGAGCTAATCTCTTCTAGGGATTAGTTCTTTTTTGTCTCCTAGTTTTTAATGGAGCATTTTTTGAAAAAACCAACGATTCATTAAATCGATGGTTTTATGTTTATATATTATTCATTTGTATCTATATCAAATTTTTCATTGCTTTTTGCTTATTTGAGACTTAGTTTTTTTGTGATTGCAACTTATCGATTTTCCAGCGTGCTCCTAGAGGATCTAAAGAGCTTTCAATATAAAACATATATTCATCTGCGGTACTTGTTACTTCAAAAGCTATTTTTAATTCTACCGTTTCATTTGGTTTAACTTGTATATCAGAAGGGTTTTGATCAAGCACCTTTCCTTCATAGGCCTTTCCGGCTTTTTTATCTTTTAGGTTATATTTTAATTCTGATAGTCCAATCGTTTGACCTCGTACATTTTTTACAGAGACATTAACAACGACGGAATCGTTGTTAGCATTTAAATATGCACTTTGAACGGTGGCCAAGTAATAGCCTCCTTTAACACTCTCACCAACTAATAAAATACCTTGTTCCAAGCGGCTCATATCTTCTTTTTCTTCAAAATTTATTAATTCTTCATTTTCATTTTTTGCGGTTGGTTCTTCTATTGGACCATTTTCAACGGCACTATCTTTTTTATCTTGTGTACAAGCAGCCGTAACACTGACTAATACTAGAATTAAAGTAAGTAATATGAATGATTTTCTCATAAAATTGATCTGTCTCCTTAAGTTTCTCAATTTTGTGCAACTATACATATAAGATTAACATAATGTCTCATTATTGGCTCAAAATAGGTAATCTTTTAGACACCTTATTCTTTTTCCTTTTAATATACATTCGATTGGTTCTCACGATATTTTTTAATCTTTTAAATCATTGTCTTAGTAATACCAAGGGTTATTATAGATATATTAATCATATAATTTGTCCATATCAAAATGAACGTTTCTTGCATCTAATATATTGTAAATATATTTTATTTTGAAAGGATGTGATTATATGGCTCATAAATCTACTGGAGTGTTTCGAGTTCCAGTTTCTGAAAATGGGATTATTCCAACTGCTCTCAACATTATGTTAAACAATGATTCACGCTGCCATACTAGTAATGTAACGGTAACTGTTAAGAGAAGTCGAAACACTTTTTTCCCAACTCAAAATGAATTAGTTGAAATCTCTCGTACTTTTGTTTCTTTAGAACCAAACAGAACAACTAAGATTGTGTTGTTTACGCCAGAATTCGAAATAGAAGATTTTCTTGATGTCATCATTAGTGGAAATAAAGATGATGTTAAGGATGTTCTTGTATATTCTTTCTTAGCAGATTCAGCAGGTCACAATCTACCATCTACTGTTTTCAGAAATGCAGAATACACTTTTGCTTGCTGATGCCGTGATGATGTATTCTTTACTGTCATATATCTGAAGGAAAATGTTAAATAGGAGTTGATTTAACTTTTATTTGGGTTCTCCAAAGAAGTCTGCTTTAGCTAAATAAACAAGGAACCGACTAATAGGTTCCTTGTTTATTTGTATTAACATGAAATTTAGTGTCTATTATCCCGAAAACAACTTTACAGAGGAACGGATTTTTCCTAGTGAAGCAGCACCTATAGATGAAAGTACCCAATATTCTAATTCTAAAGGTAGGCGAAATGCTTGAATGCTACCATCATTGCTTTTTTATTCATATGATTGGTGTATTTACTCTAGTTGTAGCGAAATCGTCCGTTGTTATCATTCCTACTGTATCATTAATAAACATCTGCATAATATGTAATTAGTATTATTTTATTCTTTAAATATCTCCGGTTTTTCAACTCTAAATGATTGCACCTCACCGCACTCTAAACAAAATGTGGTTAATAGTTTGGAACGTTTCCCTCCTGAAAAGAATCTACTAGATTCATCCTCACAAACATATGCATGATAAGCAGATCCAACCCTTCCTTCTTTAAATGTAGTAGAACCACAATTCTCGCATCGTTTATTTTTCATGTTACTAACACCTCATTTGATTGATATTTATTTTTCTGTGTTTTTAAGATAGAAGTAAAGCAACTTGGTTATAAATGATGTTTTCGACATGATACAACATAGCCCTTTATATATCCGCAAGTAAAACAACACAATACCCTTATAAACCTCTATAACAATATGGTTTTTCATATATCATTTAATGTTTATCGGAAAAATAAGTATTAAAGTATTGAGTTTTATTATTCTGATGATTATAATAAATGGAAATCAAACAATTCTTATGTTGAGAAGTGGAGGGACGGGCCCTATGAAACTTCGGCAACCTCGTTTTAGACGAAAGGTGCCAAATCCTGCAGGTGAAAAAACACCTGAAAGATAAGAGCGGTTCATTTAGTCAAGAAGGCTACTCTTATTTCGTTAAGAGTAGCTTTTTTTTATGGCTAAAAGTTAAAGGGGGAATAGGTAGTGGAGTCTGGTTTTTGGTTACCGATTTTGGGGGGATGGCTTCGAAATGTAGATGATGAATCTATGCCACCTACGTTTGAGTATGCAAAACAAACAGCGCAAGCGGCAGAACAATTAGGTTTTTCAACAACACTTATTGCGGAATTAAACTTAAATGATATAAAAGGTGTTTCAGCACCAAGTTTGGAAGCATGGACAACTGCGGCAGCACTTGCTGCGGTAACAGATCGATTAGAGGTTATGACAGCTGTAAGACCTTGTTTTCACAATCCAGCAGTTACAGCGAAAATGGCAGCAAATATTGATCAATTAAGTAATGGTCGTTTTACATTGAATGTAGTTTCAGCGTGGTGGGAAGAAGAAGCGAGACAGTACGGCGGGGTATTTACCGCACATGATGAACGATATGATCGTACAGAGGAATTTGTAACAGTTTTGAAAGAGCTTTGGAAAGAAGAAGAGTTTTCTTATAAAGGGAACTTTTATGAGCTTCATCATACACATTTAAGTCCAAAACCTGTGCAGAAACAAGGCATTAAGATCTATGCAGGTGGTGAGAGTGAGCGAGGAAAAGAAGTAATTGTAAATCACGCGGATGCATATGTAATGCATGGCGGAACAGTGGAAGAAGTATTTGTGAAAATAGAAGATATGAAGAATCGTAGAAAGAAAGTCACAGAGGAGCCATTGCAGTCACTCGGGCTTGCGGCTTACGTCATTTGTCGTGATACAGAAGAAGAGGCATTAGAGGAATGGAGACGCATAACGGATGTGAAAGACGATGCTTTAGGTTACGCGGGTTATCAAGACTTTATTAGTAAATCGCATTTGGAACAGCAAGTGAAGCTAAATGATTATTCCGTATCTAATCGCGGGTTACGTCCTAATTTAATCGGAACACCAGAACAAATTGCAGAAAGGATACTTGCTTTTGAAAAAGTGGGTGTTACGTTATTACTTTTACAATTTTCGCCACAGCTTGAAGAGATGAAACGATTTTCTGAAAAAGTGATGCCGTTAGTTGAAGCAAAAAGAAAGGAATTGATTACAAATGAGTAAAATTTACATATTACATGAGAATAAGGAATGGACGAATCATTTAGTGAAAAGGTTGGAAGAACTGGAGTTACCTTATGAGGAGTGGTTTTTAGATGAAGGAACTGTTTCGTTAGAACAAGAACCTCCCCAAGGTGTTTTTTATAGCCGCATGAGTGCTTCTTCACATACGAGAGGGCATCGATATGCACCTGAATTGACTGAAGGGGTTCTTGCTTGGCTAGAGGGATACGGACGAACAGTATTTAATGGGTCTCGAGCATTACACCTTGAAGTAAGTAAATTGAATCAATATGCAGCATTAAGAAATTTTGGGATACAAGTGCCAAAAACAATTGGTGCTGTTGGCCGTGATAATATAGTAAAAGCAGCAAGGGAGTTAGGGGAAGTACCGTTCATTACAAAGCATAACCGTGCAGGTAAAGGCCTTGGTGTTCAACTGTTTCATTCTATTGATGCTTTAGAACAATATTTGGATGGTCCGACATTTCAAGAACCTATTGATGGAATTACTTTAATCCAGCAATATATTGAAGCGCCAGAACCATATATTACACGTTGTGAGTTTGTAGGCGGTCAGTTTGTATATGCAGTTAAAGTAGATACATCAGAAGGATTTGAGCTTTGCCCGGCAGATGCATGCTCGATTCAAGATGCTTTTTGCCCAGTAGGAGAAGAGAGTAAGAAAGAGTCGTCAACAAAATTTGAAATTATATCGGACTTCCAAGAGCCAATTATTGAACAATACAAAGAATTTTTGAAAGAAAATGAAATTACCGTTGCTGGTATTGAATTTATTCGCAGTTCGGATGGAACAATTTATACGTATGATATTAATACAAACACAAACTATAATTCTGACGCAGAGTCTGTAGCTAATCAATTTGGTATGCTTGAACTTGCTAAATTTCTTGGAATAGAATTAGAAAAACAAGTAGAGTCAGTTAAATAATGTTGATTAAAAAATAAGGTTCTGGTGCAAACCTTTGCTAAATTAATAGTATCAGTGTGTCCAAGTTTAAGAGCGTACTTACAAGGTTTTTAGAGTTTTTGCACCAGCAAGAAAAGTATCAGTTTATATTAAAAAACAGCCCAAGTTTGGTCTTACCCCTGTCAAGTAGACAGTATGAAAAAGACTAAGCAGCCATCGAGATTCGATATTCTATCGGAGCTCGATGGTTGAGTCGTTTTTGGAACCGTTTATAGTTATAAAAGTAAATATATTCTTCAATTGCTTGTATTAAATCTTCTTCTGTTTTAAAATGATTCAAATACAACATCTCCGATTTAAAATGGGAGAAAAATGACTCGATACAAGCGTTATCATGGCAGTTTCCTTTGCGAGAGTGGCTACCAATGATACCTAAATCGGAAAGTCGTTTGTTGTAGGCATGAGATGTGTACTGGAATCCCTGATCTGAATGGAGAATGGTTCCACGCACATCTCTTTTTTGTGCCAACATTTCAATCGTATCTAATACAAGTTCATTATCATTGCGCGTAGATATTTTCCAAGAAACAACTTCGTTATTATAAACATCTTGTACAACAGAAAGATACCGAAATCCCTCTTGGAATCGTAGGTAAGTAATATCTGTAACAAGTGCCTCATTTTGTTGGCGATCTTTAAATTCACGGTTTAAAACATTCGGAAAAATATTGGAATAGTTCCCTTTAAAGAAGCGACGCTTCTTTCGAATAATAGATTGAATATTGAGCTCACTCATTAAGCGATATACTTTTTTGTGATTTATAAAATATCCCTCTTCCTGTAAAGCGATTTTCATACGTGGATAACCATATTCTTTGTGCTTTACGTGAATAGATCGTATTACCTTTTTTAATCGTTTCTCGGATTTTAGTCGTATGTTTTTCATACCTTTGGTATGAATCCATTTATAGTAACTTGAACGATGTACACCCGCAAATTTCGTAAGCCATATAACTGGATACTTTGTCTTTAATGATTCAATGATATGATATCTCTCTTTATATTTTAGTACACCTCCATTTATAGATTTGGATACTGCTTTTTTAAATATTCAACCTGTGCCTTATAGTAGTCACGTTCCTCTTCAATTGTCTTAAAATAAACACGTTTTCCTTTTAGAGGGTTTGGTATACCTTTCATTCCCCCATTTTTCCCGCGAGTATCTGTAATCTCACCACATTCTTTATATTTTTTGACCCAATTGTTAAGTTGGGTAGAACTTCTAATCTGATATCTTTCCTTTATCATATTGTAACTTCCTTCTCCGTTTAAATAACTTTGAACAGCTGATAACTTTAATTCTTCTGAATAGGTATTAAATGTCGATCCTTTTTTAGTCATGAAAAATCCCCTCCAAGTAATAGTGTAACATCCATGTGTGTACATGGTCTTTTTTACACTGTCTACCTAAAGGGGATAATATCAGTTCGAATAGGGAACTTGGGCTGTTTGTATGTTGTATTTTCTTTCCTTTCCTAGCACTACTCTATCGCCATCAAAACAAAAGAACGAGTGAGCCCACTTTATGGTTATGTGCAAAACATAAACTAGTAGAAGTTTTGTATTTTTTATCCTACGCATCCCCACCCTGCACAAAAAAATATTTCTCAACATTTTATTCGTTGAAAAAGATTGAATATTCTCTATAAAGAGAATATTATGTTTCTATCGGCAAAAAAAACGATAATTCGCAGACACTGGGGAGGAAATGCATTGAAAAAGAATAAGAAGTTAAAACCATTATCAGTTTTAGCAACAGCAGCAGTACTAAGTAGTAGTTTTGCTTTTGGAAGTCATGCAGCGTATGCTGATTCGCCATCATCTCTACCAATAGATGAGCATTTAATACCGGAAGAGCGTTTGGCAGAAGCGCTAAAACAACGGGGCGTAATTGATCAATCTGCATCACAAGCTGAGACGTCAAAGGCTGTCGAAAAATATGTTGAGAAAAAGAAAGGGGAAAACCCTGGTAAAGAAATCTTGACAGGAGATAGTCTTACGCAAGAAGCTTCTGATTTTATGAAAAAAGTAAAAGATGCAAAAATGAAGGAAAATGAACAGGCGCAGCAGCCAACAGTAGGGCCAGTAGCTGGACAAGGTGCAGGATTGAATTCTAGTAAATTAAATGGAAAAGTACCTACTGCACCAGCGAAGCAAGAAGAGTACAACGGTGCTGTTCGAAAAGATAAAGTACTTGTTTTACTTGTAGAATTTAGCGATTTTAAGCATAACAATATTGATCAAGAGCCAGGATACATGTATTCTAAGGACTTCAATCGTGAACATTATCAAAAAATGTTATTTGGTGATGAACCATTTACGTTATTTGATGGATCGAAGATTAACACATTTAAACAATATTATGAAGAACAATCTGGCGGCAGCTATACAGTTGATGGAACTGTAACGGAATGGCTTACTGTTCCAGGGAAAGCTTCAGATTACGGTTCGGATGCAGGAACTGGCCATGATAATAAGGGTCCTTTAGGGCCACGTGATTTTGTGAAAGAAGCATTAAAAGCAGCGGTAGCAAAAGGAATTAATTTAGCAGATTATGATCAATTTGATCAATACGATCAAAATGGTGATGGAAATAAAAACGAGCCAGATGGCATTATTGATCATTTAATGGTTGTACATGCTGGCGTTGGTCAAGAAGCTGGCGGCGGTAAATTGAAAGATGATGCGATTTGGTCTCATCGTTCAAAACTTGGATCAAAACCATATGCGATTGATGGCACAAAATCTTCTGTTTCGAATTGGGGCGGAAAGATGGCTGCATACGATTATACAATCGAGCCTGAAGATGGAGCAGTTGGTGTGTTTGCGCATGAGTATGGTCATGATTTAGGCTTACCAGATGAATACGATACGAAGTACTCAGGACAAGGTGAACCTGTTGAGTCATGGTCTATTATGAGCGGCGGCAGCTGGGCTGGAAAAATTGCAGGAACAGAGCCAACAAGTTTCTCACCACAAAATAAAGAGTTTTTCCAAAAGAATATGAATGGCAACTGGGCGAATATCGTTGAGGTAGATTATGATAAACTTCGCACGGGAGTCGGTGTTGCAACATATTTAGATCAAAGTGTTACAAAATCAAAACGACCAGGAATCGTTCGTGTTAACTTGCCAGACAAAGATATTAAAAATATCGAGTCAGCATTTGGTAAGAAGTTTTATTACAGTACAAAAGGAAATGACATTCATACAACACTTGAGACACCAGTATTTGACTTAACAAATGCAAAGGATGCTAAGTTCGATTATAAGGCATTCTACGAACTTGAAGCGAAGTATGATTTCCTTGACGTATATGCGATTGCAGAAGATGGAACGAAGACACGTATTGATAGAATGGGCGAAAAAGATGTAAAAGGCGGCGTGGATACAACTGATGGTAAGTGGGTTGATAAATCATACGATTTAAGCCAATTTAAAGGGAAAAAAGTAAAACTGCAATTTGAGTATTTAACAGATATTGCAGTAGCTTATAAAGGATTTGCGTTAGATAATGCTGCATTAACTGTAGATGGAAAAGTTGTTTTCTCAGATGATGCAGAAGGCGGGCCAGCAATGACATTAAAAGGATTTACTGTATCTAACGGATTGGAACAGAAAAAACATAACTATTATGTAGAGTGGAGAAATTACGCTGGTTCTGACACGGCGTTACAACATGCGCGTGGTCCAGTCTTTAATACAGGAATGGTTGTATGGTATGCGGATCAAAGCTTTACAGATAACTGGGTAGGTGTTCATCCAGGTGAAGGATTCTTAGGAGTAGTAGATTCTCATCCAGAGGCAATCGTAGGAACATTAAACGGACAACCGACTGTGAAGAGCAGTACGCGTTATCAAATTGCCGATGCGGCATTCTCATTTGATCAAACGCCAGCATGGAGAGTAGATTCGCCAACTCGCGGTATCTTTGACTATAAAGGATTACCAGGAGTTGCAAAATTTGATGATTCTAAGCAGTACATCAACAGCGCTATTCCAGATGCAGGACGTAAGTTGCCAAAATTAGGATTGAAGTTTGAAGTAGTAGGTCAAGCTGAAGACAAATCTGCAGGTGCAGTTTGGATTCATCGATAGAATAAGGTGAAACTATGAGAGCTGTCCATAAGTTGGTGAAACTGACTTATGGACAGCTCTTTTCTTATTCTAGAAACGTGGCAGTTTAGTTTAGGAACCAGTTCATTGGAAAGGAAGATATAAAATTTATTTTCAATAAAAACGAGAAATGATATCTCTAGAAAACTTCCTTTTCCTTCCATATTCGAGGTATAAAACAAAGGGAGAAAGTCAGTAGCGGTCCTGTTATATTCTGCATAGCAGCGATTTATATGTCGAGAAATCAAAATAGATTTATGTAGCATGCCGCTTTAGTTTTAAAAGTAGAAATAAATCAATAAATTACAATATAGCATAATTCAAATTAATTGAAATGCATGAGCAAAAATACATTCTCATACGAAATTTTTATTAAATTACAAAATACTTATCAGATTTGATTGTAAGAAATGATAAGTATAATTGATTTTTTATGATGTACAGAAAAAATTAATTATCACATCCCTTTATTTTCACACTAGAACCTAAAAAGAGGTTCTGTTACAAAGTTTTTTAACAAGAAAAAGTTATGTTGCAAAAAGGGTTGTGCCTATTAATTATATGAAGAGAGGCAGGTAGTGTGTTACTAGACAAAAATACTTGATACACCAATGTTACCTTCACTCACCCTCCTCAGTATTATAAGCTAATAGTGGTTCGTACATCATTATAGCGTGATTCTCCGTTACATATTGGTCTTCTATAAACTGTTTCTGTTGAGTATATACTTTACGTTGAATAACATTATGTCGTATATAACCACCCCAGTATGCAGATTGGATTGAGTGTTCTTTTTCATATACTTCATATTGATAAAGCTGCGGATGGGCAATTCTCCACTCACCGACTAAATGCTTATCTGTAATATAAAGGTGAAGTTGATACGATTGGTCCGTTTCATTTTTGATTTGTAAATCCAAATAATTATAAGAACAAGTCGCTCCACTTCCAAATGGTTGGGTCCGCTTGGAATCAGGAAAGACATCAAAACTATGACGATATCGCTCTGTTACTGTCAATGGTGTATGTAAGGTCATCCAATATATTAAATTTGAAAGCTGACAAAGCCCTCCTCCAATGCCTGCTTGAAAAGATCCATAGTGTAGTATCATGCCCTCTACATACCCTTTTCTTCTCGTAGGCTTACCTATTAAACGCCAGTAAGAGAATGTTTCTCCCGGTCTAATGACGATACCATTTAGTTGTTTAATAGCAATCTTCAAATTAACAACTTTATTCTGTTGATACCACATATCTACATCTTTGAGCTTACGAAGTAGTATCGTTCGATGCTGAATCGCTGTATAGGGTAACTTTTCTTGTTGAAACGTTTTTGCATATGTTTTTCCATCTGCTAACCACTGAATGTACCTCTTTGTAGAGTAATACCATGTCCCTAGTAGAATGCGATACTTAGACCGCTGTTTAGGACGTAAGTTCACTAAATTCATTTTATTTCCTCTCTCCATCGTTTTCATATGTTATCATTTCCGTAATTACGATCCCAATCAATTGTCTTATTAATGCCTTTGAATTTACCCAAGTTTTCCCGCACAGAACTGTAATATTAATTGTCGCATTCTCTCGTTTTTTAACTACATTCTTATATGTATATCCATCAATAAATTGTACTTTTCTTAGCTGCATAGTAATTAACATAAATAGATAAGAGACGCAAAAAAACAGTATAATTAATCTAATGGGGACCTTGTTTTTTCCATTTTTCGAATTGCTTATAGTCATGTGAAACTCTGCCTCAATATGATAAATTCAAATAAATACATTATAAATATAAAGGATAACCTTAAATAAAGAATAATGAAAATTAAAGAAATTCTAAAGAATCAATATATTTTTACTAAATATTGATTGATAATAAGTTGTTTTTTGAGACTTTACTAGGTTCTGTTGCAAAGTTTCTTAGCAAATAAAAAGTTAAGTTAATTACAATGAATCATGTTAAAAGGTATGTTCTCAGGATTATATTGTGATTTTAATGGAGGTAGCATTGTTTTTTAGGCTACATTTTAGCGAAATAAAAGCTCAAAAAGCGATATGTATATTTACAATGTTACATTAGTGTTTTTCTTTTTATTTATCCCGCGTTAACGGGCAGTAAAACTCCCACCTTAAAATGCGGTTGGAGCAAAGAAGTTAGGTGGGAGATCAACTGCCCGTAAACGCCCGATTGGTGAAGGCTAATAATCAGTGGGGGATGAACAAAACCCCCACTGATTAAAGTTTCACTTTATATATTCGTAAATAAAATAGCATAATATCAGTATGAATCCCTATAGCGATATGAATTTTTGCATATTTTGAAATTCAGTATATCCTCCGAAAAGTTTTAATTGTATAATGTGTTTTGTCATATTATTTTAGATTTTTCGACAAAAAACAACAAAAATAGAAGACGTATTGGGAGAATGCATTATGTACATAAAACTATTAAAATCAATTACATCATTATCACTTATTGGTGGTGCGTTATTATATACAAATGGCAGTGATGTGAAAGCTGCGGAAGCGGGCGTTTTTTCTGATGTACCAACATCGCACTGGTCCTATCCTGCGATTAAAGACTTAGCGAGCAAAAATATTATTTCAGGTTATGGAAATGGGATGTTTGGTTTTGGTGATGTTGCGACGAGGGAGCAAGTTGCAGCTTTAATTTATCGTGTGTTAGTACCGAATAAGCAAGGCGGTACGTTTAGTAATGATGGTGCTCGTTATGTATTACAAGATGGGTCTACTTTAAATAATCCGTATCGTGATATTCGCTCAGGTTCTACAATGTTTCCGGAAGAGGTTTTAACGTTAACGAAATTGGGGATTTTTAAAGGTGATGGAAATGGCGGTTTTAGACCGAAAGATTCTGTTAGCCGCGCAGAAATGGCGCAAATTATTAAAAATGCGTTCCAAGTTTCAGCTAAACAAAAACATACATTTAATGATGTTCCAAATGGATTTTGGGCAGAAAATGCGATTAGTGCGGTGCAGTCAAACGGGATTGCATCTGGTACAGGAGACGGGAAATTTGAACCAGCTAAAACGGTAACGCGTGAACAGTATGCACAGTTTTTATATAATGCATTGAAATATAAAAAGCCTGAGGTTGCGGTGCAAGATACAGGAGATGCGGCATTATTAGCAGCATTCAAAAATGAAGTACAAACGCGTATTAATACGTATGAAACGAATATTACACTTCCATATAAAACGAAAAATAGCAATACAAAAGAAGTGATGAATACACTTTTCACCGCATATAAAGAAGTCGCAAGTAAAAATGAGTATACAAATTATAATAGATCGAATGTTTCATACTCACTATCTGGATCGTCAGGGAATTATACGTTTACGCTAAAGATTACATATCGTGAAACGAAAGAACAAACAGAATATGTGATGAAACAAGCGAAAGCGATCGTTTCTTCTATTATTCAAGTCGGGATGGATGATCATGAAAAAGTGAAGGCGATTCATGATTATGTTGTAAAACATGTTTCTTACGATACGTCTTATAAAGCCTATACAGCATATGAGGCACTCGCGAATCGTTCTGCCGTTTGCCAAGGTTACACACTATTAACCTATCAATTATTAAAAGAAGCTGGAATTGAGAATCATTTTGTAGTAGGAACTGGAGACGGTCAGCCTCATGCTTGGAATTTAGTGAAAATCGATAACAAATGGTACCATCTTGATACAACATTTGATGATCCAGTGCCAGATGAACAAGGCCGCGTAACGTATTCATATTTCAACTTATCAGATGAGCAAATTGCGAAGAATCACGTGTGGAACCGAGGGGACTATCCGCAAGCTACAACAAACTATTATAGTACATTAACAAATAAAATTGCGACAGGTGGTACGAAAGCACCTGCATATCAGCAAATATTAAAAGATACAAAGTTAAATTATTTAGGAAATGAATATATCGCAAATAACTATAATGAATTCAAAAATAAAATGCAGCAACGTTATAGCACAAAGTCAGCAAAGATTGAAATCCTTTATAAACAATCAATGGATGGCGCACTGCAAGATGTGAAAAAAGTAATTGGAGAAATCGGTTATCCGCAAGGAGCGAACCGTGTTTCTTATAAAGCTGAGCCGTATAATGCGAAAGAAGGATATTCTTTAGTGACGATTACGTTTATGTAAAAAAGAAACCTAGATCCTATGAGATCTAGGTTTCTTTTTTGTACCTAAATTTGACATATACAGTTCGACTATATAGTTTAGCTATATATTAATCGTTACATTGGAGGTCTTTATGAATAGAGATAAAAATTTACCATTAACGGAAACAACGTATTACGTTCTTTTAGCTTTATTAGAGCCAGCTCATGGATATTTAATTATGCAAAAGGTGGAGGAACTTAGTAATCATCAAGTGAAAATCGCAGCGGGTACATTGTATGGTGCGGTTGAAAATTTATTAAAGCAACAATTAATAGAATCTGTAAAAAGTGAAGATAAACGAAGAAAAGTGTATGTCATTACTGAACGCGGGAAAGAAGTATTACATTTAGACTTTATGAGAATGCAGCACATTATTGGGGTTACAAAAAGCTTATTAAATGTATAGTTAGGGGGAAGCAAAGATGTGGAGATTGAAATTCTTTTTAGACTTTGAGAAAGAAGAGAAATGGTTAGAAGAGATGGCTTGGAAAGGCTATCAACTAAAAAGTAATACATTCGGTTATAAATTTAAAATCGCAGAACCAGAGGATGCGACAATTAAAATAGATTATAGAATATTTTATAGACGAAGTGATTTTATTAATTATTGTACGTTATTTGAAGATAGCGGCTGGAAGCATATAGCCGGTAAATGGTGGGCAGGCACGCAATATTTTAAAAAGATAGATGAGGAAAGTGAAGATGACATTTTTTCAGATCAAATGTCACGAGCAGGGAAGTATAAACGTTTATCTAAGACATTTTTAGAATTAGCAATATGCTATTTGCCGCTGTTAATCCTATTTATGTTTAATAATACAATTGATTTAGGAGTGATTTTAAATCCGAAAGGCCTATACTATACACCAGGATTATGGGATATGCACGGTGCAGCATTTTTAGGATCATTATTATTTGAAACGCCATTTGCATTAATGAGAGGTATTTCATGGTTGTTTATCCCAGCTGCGATTGGTATGTTTTTCTTTTTCTCATATAAAGCAAATCGATTGTATGAAGAGAGAAGATACTAGGAGGACCCCCTTAAAGTTGATGCTTTGAGGGGGATTCTTTTGAATTTGTAAATGGTGTACTTGGTTAGCTTGATGGGCATGTGGTACTACCCTAAATAACAATAAGATCCTTCGAAAATTAATATAGTTTTTTAAAAATAGAGATGATATGATGGATAATCATACCATTTTTTTACTTCACGTATGATTTTACAGCAGAATACCTCTATATTAAGATAATATAAAAAAGGGGGTATATTAGTAACAGGGGGAGAATAATGAAAAAGTTATTACAAGAAATTATAAATTGGATCAGTATGACCGATGAACAGATTGTTATTGGCATTTCAGGACACGGTGCTGCCGGAAAAACAACGTTCGCCAATAAGCTCATAAACCAATTAAATCAAAATAAAGTGAGTTATATTAATACAGATCCATACATTGTTAGTTCAAATGTACGAAAGTATACAAATATCCATTATACATATCAGAATGAAAATCATTATGATAAAATGACAGCTTGTCATCCATCAGCCCATCATTTGTCTGCGTTAGAAAGAGATGTTCAAATGGTAAGAGCTGGTTTAGATTTTTATACAATGGATACACATTATATAAAAAGTGAGTTAATTTCTTCGAAAAATAAGGTGACGATTGTAGAAGGAATGAGTGTCGCATTTATTAATCCAAATTTATTTGATTTGAAAATTTACTTCTATACAGATGGAGAAACAGAATTAATGAGAAGGTCTAGCCGTGATATTATTGAAAGAGGAGCCGATATTAATTACTTAAGGAAGTCTCATGAAGAACGTCGGATTCAGTATGAAGTGTTTATGCATCAGTATAGTCAACGTTTTGATATTATTATCAAAAATTCCAATGAAACAATATGTTTAGAAAAAAATACATTTGAGTTTTATAAAGTTTAAATACAAATACTTTATTTACTAAAATAGCAAGTTAGTGAATAAATTTTTCATATTTTTTCGGAAGGATGTTAAGCAATGAGAGCACCGTATCAAGTATTGATATTTCCTTATATAAAAACTGACGATTCCATTCAATATGCCATTTTTAATCGAAGTGATTATGGTTATTGGCAAGGAATAGCTGGTGGTGGAGAAGATGGTGAGACTCCTATTGAATCAGCAAAACGAGAAGCGTTTGAAGAGGCTGGTATTACAAGAGAAAGTCCATATATAAAACTAGATTCTGTGTCTTCACTACCAGTAGAGGATGTAGTTGGTGAATTTCTTTGGGGCGAAGATGTTTATGTAATAAAAGAATTTTCTTTTGGAGTTAAAGTTCCTACAAAAAATATTAAATTATCTAAAGAACACTTCAATTATAAATGGCTGTGCTTTGAGGAAGCCGTAACGCTTTTAAAATGGGATAGTAACAAAACGGCTTTGTGGGAATTAAACAAAAGGCTGTTAAAATAATTAAAGTGTTAGTTAACAAAGCCGATAGTGGAGCGAGAATTAAACAACTTAAAAAAGCTTTGCTACATTACTTATGTAGCAAGGCTTTTTTCTTAGCGTACGAAATCGCGTTTTGTTGGCGGCACCCCATGCCCATCAAGCTAAGATTTTAAAGTACCCCCTAAATGGAATTTTTTTATAGCACCGAAGTTCATTTTTATGATTTTTGGGGAAGAATGTGCTTCTTAACTTGATACCGCAAAAAAACAAACAGGAATGACTATTAAGTCATTCCTGTTCCTTAAAGAAACCTTCTATGGTACTAGTAACTTCCTTGAATGCTTCACCTTGGACACTAGAAATTGATAATCCTCCAATTATATTTTTCCACTGTGAATTTACACTATCCCAGTTATCATCCCAGTTTTCAGTAATATGCTTATAAGCTTTAAAAGGTTTATCACGACTTGGTGAAACATATTTTAAAGCATCTATCAACTCTACAAACTCCAAAACACTTCAGGCCCTTCTTTTAGAATTGGAGTTACCTCTTCGTTTCGAGATAAAACTTCCATTTAGGTGGTGCTATTAAATTTGAAAAGCTAAAACAAGCATAACCCCGTTCTAAATTTAGGACGGGGTTAAAATATAGTTGTTTAATTTCCGATATAAGATACTTCACTGTACTCAAAAATATAACAATAAAGTCGATTGATAATCTAAGGTTTATTCAGCAATCGCGCCCGATTGCGGAAGACCAAGAAAATGATTATGATTGCTGCTTATAGCTTGTTGAACTAACGCACACGTTACTTTAAGTGAATTGATTCACAATCTTACTGGGGATTTACCTAAAAAAGCTGAATTAACTTAATAAAAAAAAGGACTCCCTTTTTGGGAATCCAATTCATTCAGTGTCACTTTGGTTAAAGTCTAATCTTCTCGGTTCGCAACACTGTCATTAGCCTCATCGGCACCTTCGCCGACTTTGTTACCCATCGCTCCTCCTGCAACAGCTCCTGCAACGGTACCAAGTGGACCAAGAACAGAACCCAAAGCAGCTCCAGCGACAGCACCGACACCAGTTCCTACCGCTTCGCCAGTATCATTATCAACACGGTTACGTTCGTTTTTATCAGCCACTCATCTCACTCCTTATTTAGAATAGGCAAGTGCATTCCAGCACAATACCTTACATATTTTGACCTATAAGGACAGATTTATGCGAAGTGTTAGAATCCTGAGGATTTAGCAAACCGGCGCTTTACATAGCGATGATCTTGTTCTATGTAATTATTGAAATGTTTGATTGTAGAATGAGTAGTACTTTTATAAAAGTCATTCACCTTTAATTTTTTGAGTGAACAAAGTAAAGAAAGGGCCTTATCTGTTGTCAGAACCGCTGGTTCTCCAAAAGTTTGAACGAGTCGTTTCATAAAAGCATACGCAGATTGTGTATTCCGTTTCTTAAGTTGATGGGCATATGGCGATATCCTTTAATCGTAATCAGCATTATGATAATCGTTATTTAAGCTGGGCACTCTTCCATGGGGACGATATTCTATGTGAAAGGTATTATGTTATTACTTGTACTGAGGCTCTTCATGTTCAATTTGTTGAAGACGAGGATTTAAAGATTCAATAATTTCTTGAGTTTGTTGTGCTGCACCTTTATATAATTGTTTTGCTTGCTTGTTATCAGTATCAAGAACAAATCCTTCTAGGCATGCTTGAGCACTCTTTAATCCAGCGATAGTTTGTTTAAGTTTAGTACTTACTGTCATGTAGTATTCCTCCTTGTAAATGTACTTCAAAATATAGAATGCCTATTTTGTTATCATAGTACGATTTCCAATTTTAGGGATATGCGAATGAGAAATTTTATAGTTAATCATTCAAAGGAGAATTTTTTAGCTAATAGATGTATGGAATAGTTTTGTCCCAATAACAAAAACTAACAGAAATAAAACGATAATATATAAAGGAGATTAAATATGCTGAAAAAGATAGGAAGAGTTTTCCGAGTATTCCTCTTTTTATTTATCGGTGGATGTTTAGTTCTGTTTGTTTGGGGGGAAATTGACAGAACAATAGCCGAAAAAAATGGGGTATTTAGCCAGAATTCTAGTCAATACCCTATGCGTCAAAGTGATATTACTATGTATACAGATGGGAAACAGTTAAACAATCAATTATTCTCAGATATAGAGAAAGCAAAGCATTACGTGCATATTAACTTTTTTTCTATTGCTGATGATAAAGTAAGTCATCAGTTTCTAGAGCTATTGCGGAAAAAAAGTCAGGAAGGTGTAGAAGTATACTATGCAGTGGACAGGTTAGGTGGAATTTTACTAAAGAAAAAGGAAAGAGAATTATTAGTTAAAAAAGGAGTTCATTTTACATATTACAATAAACCTGTTTTCCCTTATCTTTTTTCTTCTTTGGATCATCGGAATCATCGTCGTATTTCAGTTATTGATGGAAAGGTTGGTTACATTGGCGGATTCAACATCGGAAAGAAGTATTTGGGGGAAAAAGAAAAACTTGGTTATTGGAGAGATTATCATCTTCAAATACGAGGAGAAGGAGTTCAAGATTTAGAACACCAATTTGTATTAGACTGGAATAAAAACTCAGAGAAACCGATTCCGATACACAATGCGGTAAAGGAAAAGGGAGCAACCTCGCAACGATTTACTGCATATTATAGTGGAGAAAAACTTGGGCAAGATTATGCAATGCTGTTTCAACAAGCAAAAGAATCCATCATTATATTAACACCTTATTTTATACCAAAAGACAGAACTATTTGGAACGCATTAGTAGATGCAAGAAAGAGGGGAGTCAGTGTCAAAATTCTATTCTCACCTCATTCGGATGCACTATTAGTTAAAGAAGCAGCATATCCATATATCCGAAAAGCATTAAAACAGGGGATGGAAGTATATGGTTATAAAAATGGGGTGTTACACGGTAAAGTATTTTTGATTGATGAAAAAGTATTGATGGTTGGGACCGTGAATTTTGATTCACGCTCGTTTCATTTAAATGAAGAAATGAACTGTTATATTCATGACCCTATCTATATTTCGAGAATAAAACCAGTGATTAATGCAGACTTACAAAATTCAAAGCAAGTAACATCCTCTGATGTCAATCAATTATCTATAAAAGAAAAAATGAAAGAAAAGGTTGCAAAAATGTTTGAGTATTATTTGTAAAGACAAAGTATTTTTATATTAGGGATAGTTTCACATTGCCATCAAGATAAGAAATGCAAATACCCCATATCCATCAAGCTAACAAGGACGAGTTACTCCAAAACGATAAAAACGATCAACATGCATCAAAAAAACCACGCTAAGCAAAAATACAATAAGCTGTCCATATGGACAGCTTATTTACATAATTACCGTTATTGGAAGTAAATAGATGTAGTTTGTTTAACATTAGTTATTTACTAGTTGAATAACAGAAATTTGTTCTTAGTCTGGTAACTCTAAGAATTCTTCTAGATGTTTCCTAAGTTCAATTTGAATGTCTTTTTCTGATTCATCAATAAGTTCCCCAATTACTTTGCTTCCAGGGAGATTTATCGAAACTGGGAGACCAAAAAAATGACGATTACATTCCCAAATTGGTATCGTATAAAAATCAATCATATCCCCTTGTGCATCAGTCACTCCCAGTAATATTGAGGATTTATAACCTATTTCAAAGGTATCCTTTTTACTTTTTTCAAGCTCAATAAAAAGCTCCATATCCTTTTTAATAAATAAAGGGGCGTAGTTTTGTAGTAATAGAACAGAAACATTTCTAAGTTTTTGTTCTATGTTAACTATCTTTTCTTTCAAATCTAACGTAAATTCTTTTTCCTTATAGTTCATCTATAAACCACCTTATTAGAGGGATAAATATTATATAATCAAAGTTTATATTTTCTTTATGGGGTACGAAAACGATTCTGGGTATGAGGGGCCACTCTGGAAAGATATTCAAAAAGAGTCAAATCATAAAATAACTTGACTCTAAATAATTAAGCTCTCTTTAATGGAGTAATATCACAATAATTTAATACAAATGACTTTAGAAATAAGAGAACTTCTTCTGTCAAAACAAGATCTCCTCTAGAAGATAAACAAAAATGATGCCCAGACCAGTCAGCATAATGCGCATTTTCAGTAGTTACTGTCCCAATAGGAGTAAGTCTCCAAAAATCGGGGATTTTCTTGTCAGGATATAATTCTTGAAATTCCTCTGAAAGACTAATCAAACATTTTTCTATTTTAAAATCTCTTAATTGACTAGATTCTAATGCATTTTTAAATTTATCTGAAACAATAAAACAAGGTGTAGATTCTAACAAATCATCCCCAAGCCATCCATAGAACTCATAATGTAAAAATTGAACTTTTCCTGAAATCCCTTCTTCTCTAATTTCCTTTTCAGTTCCATAAACTGTTTGTTCTCCATGTCCCCCCGCTACTTCGGGTGCTAAAAGGTACAAATTCATAATTTTATTTTTCTCTTTAAATTATTTACTGGAGTTTTGGATTTATCAATAATACCTATAAATTTCTTCATAAAGGCATCCCCTTTTAAAATATGTAATTATTATAACCTTACAATTGTATACAAAATTAAATATTTTAGTAATATACAAATAAAAAAATATACAATTGCATAAACAAACTTCTCAATAGAGTCTACCCTATTGAGAATATAGGAAGTTGTTGATTTTAAAGTATTTAGAAGCTCTCAAATACACTTATCAAAATTACATTCTGGAATTTAATCCCAGAGTGGCCCCTCATACCCAGAATCGTTTCCGTACCCCTGTTACGAAAAAGTAACACCTCACATACTATAAACCCTTGGTATTACTGACTTTTTTTATTAGCCCTATCTCACTCTTATATATAGGGCTAAAAGTTCCGCAAGGAACGGGTCGTATTTTTGAGAAGAACACTCAAAAATCTCCACCCTCAAAATTAAAAAGTCGGTTCGTTTATCCTCACCTAAAGGCTAACGCCTTTTCTTTTTGATTTTGTCTTTGCGAAACTTTTTTCGGCTCGTGTGCTTTTTTCGCCAAGCTGACAGACAAAAAGCAAAGCAATGGTTCTCGACTTGGATTAGCAAGTATACGAGCCGAACCGCTTAGGTCAATCGTTCAAAAATAGTTCTTATACTATATTTCAATACGTTTAATACGTGGGGTTTCGCCCCCACACGACGAGCCAGCATTCTAGCCAAAAAGCAACTACAAACTTTCTACTTAATACTATTTGTTTTTTAAGAATATATTTTTGTTTTTACGACAAATAATATTATTTCAAATCTATATTCTTTAAAATAGATTTTGAAGTGTCTGGATGCTATTTTATATTTTGTAAAGGAAACAAAATATAAAATAGCAATTAGCGGTGGGTAAATTAAGTTAAATTAATGAGGGAGTTTAATTTTTTGAAGAAAACTATAGAGCTTATAGCTGAAATTAAAGATTTGGAACAAAAATTAAAGAAATTTACAAAAACCGAAAAAATAATTTTCGGATGTATTAAAGAAGGGATGAAAAGAAAAGAAATAGCCGAAAAGTTGTTTAAATCAGAAGAAACGGTAAAAATACAAATCCGTTCATTAAGAAAGAAATTATAAAAATAAAAAGAGTCCTAACTTATAGGACTCTTTTTATTTTTACTAAATTTTATTAATTTAATCATGGGTAGGATGCCCAATTGTATAATCTTGTTTCCAATAAACACTAGCAGATATTTTTTTTTGTTTGTTGTTTAAAAAATGTCCTTCTATAAAAATCGTACCTCCACCTGTTTCTCCAGAAAATTCAGCTTCTGTAATAACAACATCTAGATTTTTTTCGTTTTTAAAGTAATCAATAACTGTTTTTGAGGCTTTATCCTTGATTTGTTGTTCTTCTTTAGATGACATAGAGAGGAAAGGGTTTACAGTATTTATTACTTTTATAACAGTACAAGAAGTAAGAGCGATAATAATAATACCAAATATGACTATAGGTTTTAATACAAATTTTTTCATGATTTTTCACCTTTCATTATATGTAATTATATTATACTTAAAATACTAAATTTTAGAAAAGAGGAGAAATGATGAGTAATAATATATCAGATTCAGCTTATCATCAATTAGCTGAATCTGCTTATAAAGATGAAAAGGCAATTAAAGATGATATCTCGAATGAAGAATGGAAACCAATACATCCAAAAGGTGCAAAATTGCATGATTCAGCTACAGGGTTTGATGCAACTGTTTATCAAAATGAAACAACAAAAGAAATTGTTGTAGCCTATAGAGGAACTGAAGGAAGTGAATCATTAGATAGGTCGGGACCTGATTTTTATACAGATTTAAGATTTATTATGATGGGTGATAATCCTATACAAAATGGAGAGAAGATCAATATAGATGATAAAAGTCAAATAATTGCTGCGAATCAATTTACACAAGCAGTATCTCTTATGGAACATGTGAAAAAAGAATACAAAGATGTAAAAATATCAGCTACAGGTCATTCATTAGGTGGTGCACAGGCTCAATATGCAGGAGCATTAAGTGATGTGCCTGTTGTTACTTATAGTGCTCCCGGTATTTATGATATGTTACCAAAAGATATACAAAAGAAAGTAAATGAAGGAGAATATAAAGGTAAAATAACGAATTATATAAATCCACAAGATTCAATTAGTGGTGGTGCTTTAAGAGAAGATAAAAAACATATTGGTGATACATATATGGTAAATTCTGATTTTAAGACTGCAAATAGTGATTATGGAATACATCAAGTTGATAGATTTTTAGATTCAATTGGCGCAAAAGATTTTCATGGGTTAAATAATTATCATTTTGATACTTTTGGTAATATAAATAATTCTAAATTAGTAAATGCTAGTACAGGGAAAGAAATATATAAATCTCCAAGGTATTCAATGGGACACGGTGAAATTAGAGTTGTCATGGAGTATTTAGAAGAATCAGCGAGGAAAATGGAACAAAGTGCAGAAGAGTTTCAAAATCAAGTTCCAAGAGCAATTGGAGAAGTGATGCAATATCTTAGTTCTACAAAAAGTCAACGCATGGAAAGAAGAATTGAGGAGTTATATCATTGTTTAGATCAAACAAGTAGAGTATACGTAACAAAAGCTAGAGAAGTATCTGGTTTTATTAGAAAAAAAGCTGAAGAATATAAGAATGCAGATGAAAATTTCCAAGGATTTGAGTGGTTAAAAAAATGAGACATATGTATTTTAATGAGGAACATATAGAAACAGCATTTGAACGTTTGACAAAGCTAATTACAGATATTAACAAAAAACAAGAACGAATTAATGATATATATAATTTAGTGCAAGCAGGTTGGTCACAAAAAGGTGCAGGAAAGATCTAATACCGGATGATTTTTTGAGTGGTGCTGCATTAAATCCAAATTTAATTGGTCCTACATTACCACCAATTCCTTCTTTTACATTTCCAACAGGACCAACAGGATCAACAGGACCAACAGGAGTAACGGGACCAACAGGAGAAACGGGGCCAACAGGACCAACAGGATCAACAGGAGTAACGGGACCAACAGGAGAAACGGGGCCAACAGGACCAACAGGACCAACAGGACCAACAGGATCAACAGGAGAAACGGGGCCAGCAGGACCAATAGGATCAACAGGAGAAACGGGGCCAACAGGATTAACAGGACCAATAGGATCAACAGGAGAAACGGGGCCAACAGGATTAACAGGACCAATAGGATCAACAGGAGAAACGGGGCCAACAGGATTAACAGGACCAATAGGATCAACAGGAGAAACGGGACCAACAGGATTAACAGGACCAACAGGAGAAACGGGGCCAACAGGATCAACAGCAACAAGCTGTATTAGAACTGACCCCGATAACGGATGTTCTGTGGCAGAAGGAAATAGTACTGTTGCAAATGGATTTGCCTCCCATGCCGAAGGAGATACCACAACAGCAAGCGGAAGTGCCTCCCATGCCGAAGGAAGTGGCACAACAGCAAGTGGAGATTTCTCCCATGCCGAAGGAAGAGGCACAATAGCAAGTGGAGATTTCTCCCATGCCGAAGGAGTTGGCACAACAGCAAGCGGAAGTGCCTCCCATGCCGAAGGAAGTGGCACAATAGCAAGTGCAACTACCTCCCATGCCGAAGGGTTTAGCACAACAGCAAATGGACTTTTTTCCCACGCTGAAGGTCTAAATACCATTGTAAATATAATTCATCCAGGTTCTCATATTATGGGACACGATGGAACTACACGATTCCCTTTTTCGTGGCATTTAGCAAATGGTGTTGGTATTGGACCATCATTAAATTCCGCTGTAATTGAAGGAGCAACAGGAAATCTTTACCTTGACGGTGTTGTATTATCTCCTGCTGCTGCGGATTATGCAGAAATGTTTGAAACCGTTGATGGAAACTCAATTGATGTTGGATACTTTGTAACTTTAGGTGGAGATGGTGACAAAATACGAAAGGCGAATGCAGATGATGATTATATTCTAGGGGTAGTGAGTGCAACTCCAGCAATGATTGCGGATTCAAGTGATTTGCGTTGGCATAATCTCTTCGTAAAAGATGAATGGGGAAGAACTCAATATCATGAAGTTATTGTACCAGAAAAAAAAGATGACGATGGAAAAGTGATTCACCCCTCCTTTACAAAAATCGAACCTATATTAAATCCTGAATGGGACTCCTCACAAGAGTATATCCCACGTTTGCAAAGACCTGAATGGGTACCTGTTGGTCTTGTTGGAAAACTTCTGGTTCGAGATGATGGAACATGTCAGCCAAAGAAATATTGTAAACCTAATAGTGAAGGTATCGCAACTGCGTCAAGTGAAGGATATCGAGTAATGAAGCGCACAGGACCAAATCAAATTATGATTTTAGTTCGCTAAAAGACAAACGACCATATAACATATTGAGTTCTAATGTAACCAAATCAACATTAGTGACATTAGAACAATGATAACTGGATTTGAATTGATGCTTTTCACTTCCAATAATAATAATTATGTAAATGTGCTGTCCATATGGGCAGCTTATTTTATTTTTTGTTTAGCACGGGGATTTTTTCATGAAGAAAAGACACCTTATAAGGTGTCTTCCTTCGATTTGAAACATTTTAAGTTTAATAATATACGGTCTTGCCACTGACCTATTAGGCTGAAATTTTATAGTGTTTCTGAACAAAATTTTGTGCTAATTTTGAATCCTTAAGTTGATGGGGATTCTTTTATGTTTTATCATTTTTAAAAAAATCCTTCATTATCTTAGCGCCTTTAATATTCACCGTCACAGCTTCTACTTTATCTTTCTTCTCATCTTTAGCAATCGTAATTTTCTCCTTATTATCAACCCATACAAGAAACTCTTCTTTTGCGTCATCTTTATATGTAACGGTAATAGTAGAATGTGCAGATTCTCTCTTTTTTTGATCTAATGTGATTGCTTTAGGAGTTCCGCTTTGAACTGCCGAAACGATAGATTTTATCATTTCCTCGTTATCTGTTTGAGATTTGGAACTAGTATTACTTGTTGTTCTAAGCATCTCAATGTTGGTAATGTCTGCAGAGTTTAATTGAATGGTATTTTTCGTATTTTCTTGCTTAGTTTTTGGAGTATTGTTTGTAGTAGAAGTGCTTGTACAGCCTATTAAAGTGAAAGATAGAATACTTAGAGCACATATGTAAGTGATTTTTTTCATTTTATCTCCTCCTCTAATTTAATTATAACAATATTCTGTTAACTAAGGTAGTTATTGTAAGGAAAAGGTAGAATAATATTTCATTCTTACAAAATTGTCACATTCATGTAAGGTAATTCAATAGATTAGATACTTTTTCCATGTCATAATAAAGACATAAGAAAGCTAATCAAAAAACTATAAGTTATTAGGAGAGTGTCAGTCATGATTGTAACAACAACGTCTGGAATTCAAGGTAAAGAAATTATTGAGTATATCGATATTGTAAATGGTGAAGCTATTATGGGTGCAAATATTGTCCGCGACTTATTCGCTTCCGTTCGTGATGTTGTCGGTGGTCGTGCTGGTTCTTACGAAAGCAAGCTAAAAGAAGCTCGTGATATCGCAATGGATGAAATGAAAGAACTTGCAAAACAAAAAGGTGCGAACGCTATCGTTGGTATTGACGTAGATTATGAAGTTGTTCGTGATGGAATGTTAATGGTTGCTGTAAGTGGTACAGCTGTACGTATATAATTAAATAAAAAACAGGCTCACCCCTTGAAGCTTATGCTTTGAGGGGATTTTTTTGTTTCATGACTAAAGTTAAAATGAAGAAGAGTTGATGTACTAGCGCGCTTAAACTATATGACTGCTTAAGGGATAAAATTGAAAAGAAACTATCATATACATATATTTAAAGTGGGGAAACTTTCGTCAAACATGGAAAAAGGCTAGGATTTCTCTTAGCACTCCATAAAGGGTATTGCATGGGAATTTAGATAATAAGCAGACGCACCCGCTTATTTCAAATGTAGTATATATTGTTTTCAAAGAGAAAAGTAAGAAATATAGCAATCTTTATATATGCTTAACGAAAGTGTTAACTTTATGACAAATAATAAAATTGTTATTTGAGGTAAAGAGAGAATTAATGGTATGAATAACTTTAGAGACAGTTAAGGAGGATTTCCAATTTGTAATAAAAATGGAGGGACCGAGAACACTTCAGAGGGTGTATAGTTTATGGGAAAAACGATTGAGCATTTTAAGAGTTTTATTACATAAAATTTATAAAGAAATCGAGGCGGTTACAATATGTTTTGGTTAGGGTGCTTTTTAGGATACATTGTAGGTTCAGTTATTACATGTGCGCTACTTTACTTTGGGTATAGATCCAATGAAAATAAAAAAGCGGATATGCAAAAAGGGGGGGAGAGGAAAATCAATAAAAAAGGTGTATAGGATGTGAAAGGTAAGGTGATAGCTTTGATACAAAAATAAAGGGCAGTACATATTGTATATGACTACTATGTACTGTCCTGATTATTCTTTTTGGATTATGAAAAGTTATTTCCTGTCTTGCTATAAAATTCATAGGCGAAAAATCCAAATAAATAGCCTATTCCAGCTCCTAAACCAATTGTAAGCAGTGAATAATTCGGGAAAAATATGTCGACAATTATACCGATTAAACACCCTAAAAGCATTCCCATTGGTATGAAATTATCTAATAAAACTTGAGCTTTTTTTGATTTTTTCTTACCTAAGTTACCGTTGTTATATTTATGTTTAAGCCTTTCAATCACATATACTACAATTCCCCCGACTATTACAACAGGCGCAATTGCCGTAAGTAACCACATATTAGAGTCTCCTTTCCCTTTTTAATAGAATTATACCAGATACTTACAATTAGCCATTCCTGAACGTACTATCTAGTCTATTTAAATGACCAATCAAAAAGACTCCTTCAATTGTAGTTAATAACCCGTCAAAAACACTTTCCCTTTCGTTTTCTCAGCAGACTGCACGACATCAACCGCTGTTTTCACATCCGCTAAGTCATATGTAGAATGTACCGTCATAAAACGTAATTGCTTGTTTTCCACTAAGCGAATTAAGTGACGAAACGTTTCTTGCCATTTATATGGTGATACTTCTTTATTCCAATGTCGTAAATGAAATATGTTCGCGTGCACTTTTGCTTTCGTGACAATCTCTGCCCAGTTAACTTGTATTCCTGATAGAAGGCCGATCGTTAAAAAGCGCCCGTTTGGACGTAAGGAGAAAGCTAATTCATTTCCATCCGGCCCTCCGATAGAATCAATCGCAGCATCTGCACCAAGCCCGTTTGTTAACTCCATAACGGTTTCATAAAGCGGGGCAGTGGAAGTATCAATTACATATTCGGCACCGAGCTGAAGTAATTCCTCTGTATGTTTATTATTTCTCGTAACAGCAATTAATCGGAAGTTTAAAATTTGTGATAACTGAGCAAAAAGATGACCAATAGCGGATCCGCAAGCATTCACTAATAGAACATCATCCTGTTTTAAATTTAGTGTTTCTGTACATGTAACCCATGCCGTAAGGGGATTAATATACATTTGTGCCGCTGTAAAATCATCAATGGAATCAGGAATAGGGACTACAAATTCAGCTGATGTTGTAACGAACTCTTGCCAAGTACCATCTCCGCGTAACGGTAAAACACGTTTACCGATAAGATCTCTAGTAACGCCCGCGCCTACATCTTCTACAATACCAACACCTTCATAACCAGGGATGTTAGGTAAAGGCATTCTATGTGCATACGCTCCGGTTACGGGAATTAAGTCAGATGGATTAATCGGTCTAACTAACATACGAACTAAAACTTCATTATCTTTTAATGGTTCTATATTTTTAGATTCAACTTGTAATACATCTTTTGGGTTACCAAACTCATGAAATTGAATGTATTTTCCGTGCAAGATAGTTGTTCCCCCTTAGTTTGATTGGGTTTATTATAGCATTTTTGGTTTAAATGATTATTTCATTAGCACTAAATAAAAGGGAACAGAAAGTCGTCGTTTATACTTTGAGGAGATTTTGATTGTGCAAACTTTTAAAATATACATTAATTATGTAGCATTGTATGGATTGCTGAATAATAATCTTACATAAACATCAATGCATTTCGATATACAATATTTCATATTTGTATTTGGTAATGAGGATGAAGAGGAATAAGTGACTTATCCCGCTATTTGTGGGAGTCGGGCTGTATGTAAAAGCCTTCACTTTATCAAAATGTAAGTTGCATCTTGTATAATGTAATGGTGGAGGTCAGATATGAAAAAAATAAGTTTAAATATAGATTTGGATACAAATGTATTGGAAGTGGTATTTATTCCAAGAAGGTTTATTATTTTATGGATTACACTCGTATATATAGCTTCAGTACTTTTAGAATTTCGTAATAATATTTTCTCTATGGATAGTTTTTTCTTTACAATAGTCATTGTTATTCATACTATTTTTCATTGGTATGCGAGTTCATTAAAAAATAGGCAATTGTTGTACTTCTTTTTTGTACAACTTTTCATTGTGTTTTTGGCTGCGTTTATTGCAACAAATGCTTCGATAGCGATTTTTGTTGGATTAACTCCTATTTTAATCGCCCAAAGTTTATATGTTTATAACAATATATTTAAAGTAATGGCAGTTTTTACTCTTATGTATGCAATATTTTGTGCTGCAATTAGTATCAATTATGGTGTGAATAAATTAGCTATTCTTATCTCTATGTTTCTTTTAGTGTTAGCAATTATTATTCCTTTTTCTTATATTAATAAGCAGCAATTTGATGCACGTAATCGTATACAGAGCTATATTCAAGAGTTAGAGTCTGCATATATGAGAGTGGAAGAATTGACATTAGCTAATGAAAGGCAGCGTATGGCAAGAGATTTACATGATACGTTAGCGCAAGGTTTAGCAAGCTTAATTATGCAATTGGAAGCGATAGATGCCCATATGCAAAAAGGGAATACAGGACGATCTCAAGAGATTATGAAACAAACTATGATAAGAGCGAGACAAACTTTACATGATGCAAGGTTGGTTATTGATGATTTGCGTCATACTACTAATTCATTTAATGGAGCAGTAAAAGAAGAGGTTCAACGTTTTTCTGAAGCTACGTCTATACATGTGAGACTTACTATTCAAAGTCCACCGTATATTTCAAGCGTAGTAAAAGAGCACTGTTTATATGTAATTAGTGAATGTTTAACGAATATCGCAAAACATTCACAGGCAGCAGATGTAAATTTAAATGTTGAATATATCGATGATCTTGAAAAACTTACTATTGAAGTTGAAGATAATGGAATTGGTTTTGACACTAGATATATTGGTAAGAATCCTGGACATTATGGTTTAATTGGTCTAAATGAGCGTGTTCGATTGATTAAGGGAGAAATACATATATTGAGTGAAAAGATGAAAGGTACGAAAGTGTATATTCAAGTGCCTATAAATAAAGAAGGAGATAGCCATGAAGCATAACGTATTAATTGTAGATGATCATTTCGTTGTAAGAGAAGGTCTGAAATTAATAATAGAAACGAGTGATTCATTTCAAATTATAGGTGAGGCTGCAAACGGAGAAGAAGCCCTTTCTTTCATAGAAAAGAAGAAACCTGATGTCATTTTAATGGATTTGAATATGCCTAAAATGAGTGGTTTAGAAACAATTGAGGCTTTGAATGAAAAACAAAACCATACGCCGATTATTATATTAACTACTTATAACGAAGATGAATTAATGTTAAAGGGAATTGAGTTAGGGGCAAAAGGATATTTGCTAAAAGATACGGATCGTGAGAATTTATTTCGAACATTGGAAGCGGCTATTCGAGGTGAGATTTTACTACAACCAAATATTATGGAAAAGATAGTGAAGTATAAAAGGAAAGAAGTACATGCTGATAAGGTTGCAGAAAATAACTTAACGGTTAAAGAATTGTTTGTGCTGAAAGCTATTGCGCGCGGATATAAGAATAAAGAAATTGCATTTGATATGGGAATAGCTGAGCGAACGGTAAAAGCATATTTAACAAATATATACAATAAATTAGGTGTTAATTCACGGTCAGAAGCAGTAGCTGTATCTATTGAAAGGAAGTTAATTCATTTTTAAAACATTATATATGCCCAATCGTACATTATAGGCTTGCCCTTTTGTACGATTTTTTTATTTCTTTCTCATGTTATGCTTCAGAAAGTATGAGAGATTTAAGAACAATCTAATTGCATTACAATTATAGACGTTTCTAATGTAGGAAAGGAAGAAGAATAATTAAATGGAAACTTTGCTTTTAATTCCTGTATTAATTTTCTTTATTTGGCTGCAAAGCAAACAAAGAAAAATAAACTGGATAGATATTATAACTTTTCTCATGATGATAGGGAGTATTACTTATACGGCGCCGCAACCAATAACTAGGGATTTACAAGCAGAGCTACTGGCAGTTACGCTTTTTTCTTTTGCTATTGGTGTTTGGCAAGGTGGGGGAATTACAGTCTGTTATGAGGATGAAATTTTATATATTACAAATGGAAAACAGTATTCCATTTCATGGATTCTCTTAATAATTGGCAACATAATTATTATTAATATATTTGAAGGTGGATTTACATTTAATGGATCGTGGTTTCTTTTGTGTGGTGTTGTCATTACATCTGGGGTGAAAAACAGTATTCTATGTGTTCTGTACAAATTAACAGTGCGAAATTGAATGGAAGACCAAAGCTGTTTTCTTTTACCCCAACATAAAACGTATTGCTGTAAGTTCATTAAAAGACCGTAGTTGATAAAAAATGAGATGGAAGTATTGGAAGTATTGGAAGAATGGGGGAGTTAACGTAGATGTTTCTACCTATTACTACATTTGATAGGTTTAGTTGGCTGGGGAATGTTGCTTTCTCTTCAGAAAAGACTAGTAGGAATCGAGCGCTATCGAGGGCTGAAGAAAGAGATGTTAATTTGTGTAATAAGAACTGTATAGGTTCAGTTAATAATATGCATCAAAAAATAACGATAGATTCTGTGGAACATGGTGATAATTGTGTATTGGGCCGTGCAGAACCTCATTCAACAATTGTCATAACGAGTGGCGATATGTATGTTGGAAGCGGACCGGTTAATAAGTATGGAGAATTTAAAATATATACAAATGATTATCTGGAAGAGTATTCGGTAATAGAGATTCAGTTGATAATGGGCGGTTTCTATCAAGGAAGTATAACGGTAAAGTTAAAAAGTTAAGGTATGATGATTTCCTTTTTATTTAGTAAATAAAAAGGAAGCAACCGTAGTCGCTTCCTACATCTATTAAGCCGAAGCTTTCTTCATTCTCTCAAGTAAACTAGATAAAATATGTGTACGATAAGATTCTAGTTTTTTACCTTCGTAAGTACGAATCCCTAATTTTTTAAGTTCTTTTACATACCAACCTTTGCTTCCGAAATACATGTGATCGCTCCCCTTCAACTTTGTTTATTTGTCCTGATTGTACTTGGAGGTACGGGTAATATAATGAAGGAAATGAATTTCGCGCGAAAATGGTTAACTTTGTTGCAAAAGACATATATACTAAGGGTAGTATATAACGAGGTGGGCAAGACGTGATTATAGAGAAGCACGAAATTCAAATTGACCAAATTACGAGCGGTAAGGTGAATATCTTTACTTTCTATCGAAATAGAAAGCAAGTTGACGATTACTTTTTACGATTGCAAGAACCATCGCTTACAGCAAACTACTTCTTCCATTTTCATTTTGATGCAGAGAGCTTGCATCTTCTGCAGGAAGAGTTTCCAGGCGTATATCCGTACGACCGTAGTGACACGATTCACGACTGGACGGAAAAGATGAAAGCGGAATTGCAACATCAGATCCAAACAGGAAAATGGAATAAGCGCGTACGTATCGGTAATCGTATTCTAGATGTGGCGTTTACGTGGTGTGACGAAGATATAGTAGAGTGAAAAAGAAGCGGATGACGCTTCTTTTTTTTAGCGCTGGAATAAAACGAGCTTACCTGCAGAAGATGTGCAGCGATGTGTTTTTTCGTACAATCCTTTTTCTTGTAAAATAGATTCACCTTTTGCTTTCGCTTCTTTTTCAGTTGCTGCCTCGAATGATTCGTCTAATGCTTTTGAACCATCTTTTTCAAAGACTGTTAGAACGTATACTCCCATGAAAATTCCCTCCAATAATTAAAATCAGAATCTTATAACTATTTTGGCATAAATCAATAGAATATGCAAAGAAATATATGACATTGCGTGTTACAATAAAGTGAAACTTTAACTAGTGGGGAGTCTTTTCATCCCCACTAGTTATTAGTTGAACTAATCGGGTATTTATGGGCAGTTTACTTTCAGATTGGCTTCTTTGCCTACTGCCCGTTAATACGGGGTAAAGTGAAACTTTAATCAGTGGGGGATTTTTTATTTCCTGCTTATTACTAGTTTTCAACAATTGAGCATTTATTGTTTGTGTTCATGCGGATAAGATGAAACTTTTGAACTATAGAAAGGATCGTTATTTGTGAAACAAGTGAAGTTTATACATGCGGCTGATTTGCATTTGGATAGTCCGTTTAAAGGGATGGAAATGAATGTACCACAGTCTGTTTGGGAGAGAATGAAGCAGAGTACGTTTGAATCGTTCGAGCGTATTGTTGATAAAGCGATTCAAGAGCGCGTTGATTTCGTATTACTAGCCGGAGATTTGTATGATGCGGAGACGAGAAGTTTGAGAGCGCAAGTGTTTGTGCGTGAGCAAATGAAGAGACTTTCGCAGTACGATATTCCCGTTTTTATTATTCACGGTAACCACGATCATTTAGGGGGAAGCTGGGCAGCGATTGAGTTTCCGGAAAATGTTCACGTGTTTACGGAGCCTTATGTGGAAGAGAAGTCATTTTATAAAAATGGTGAGCTTGTAGCTTCTATTTATGGTTTTAGTTATTTGCAGCAAGCGGTAACGGATAATATGACAGCGCAGTATACGAAAATGAGTGATGCGCCTTTCCATATTGGAATGCTTCACGGAAGTGTGGAAGGGGATGCAGAACATAATCGTTATGCACCGTTTCAAATTCGTGAGCTGAAAGAAAAGCAGTTTGATTATTGGGCTCTTGGTCATATACATAAACGTGAAATTTTATCAGAAGAGCCGTGCATTATTTATCCGGGTAATATACAAGGGCGTCATCGTAAGGAAACAGGGGAGAAAGGTGCGTACCTGATTGAACTTACGAAACAAGGAACGCATTGTTCATTTTTCCATACGGCGGATGTTGTGTGGGATGAGATTGAAGTTAGTATCGATGGACTTGAAACTGTTGATGATCTTATGACGAGCGCGTCAAGTGCGATGAATGAATGCAGAAGAGAAGAGGAAGGCACGCTTTTAACTGTCGTATTTACAGGGCAGGGGCCACTTTCTCCTTATTTGCGTGAAGACAAGCGCGTGGAAGAGATTTTTCATATTTTAGCAGCTGGCGAAGAGCGAAAAGACTTTGTGTATGCGATGAAGTGGAAAAATGAGACGGTTTCTTTTGCGGAAATTGAACGTTTGAAAGAAGAAAATCATTTCGTCGGTAGTGTGCTGAAAGAGTTAGAAGCTTTCACAAATATGGACGGAGTATTGCGCACCATTTGGACATCTCCTGTAGCACGTAATAGCATTGAAGCTTTTACGGAAGAAGAGAAGAAAGAGATTCAAAAGGAAGCGGAAAATATTATTTTAGAGCAATTATTCCAGCAAGAGAGGGATAAAAAATGAGAATTGAAAAACTCCATATTTATGGCTATGGAAAACTAGAAAATGTGGAAATGGATCTGTCAATGCTGACGGTGTTGTACGGTGAAAATGAAGCGGGAAAATCGACAATTCGCTCGTTTATGAAAAGTATTTTATTCGGTTTTCCGACGAGAGGACAGCGCCGTTATGAGCCGAAAGAAGGCGGAAAGTACGGCGGAGCGGTCACTGTACAAACAGAGAAGTACGGTCGTTTGAAAATTGAACGATTGCCAAAGACGGCAGTAGGCGCGGTGACCGTTTATTTTGAAGACGGGAAAACTGGCGGCGAAGATATTTTAAACGATATATTAAGCGGTGTGAATGAAAGCTTATTTGATTCTGTTTTTTCATTTGATATGCATGGTTTGCAAAATATTCATCAGCTCGGCGAAGCGGATATCGGTAATTATTTATTTTCGGCAAGTGCAGTCGGAAGCGATGCGTTATTGCAGTTAGATAAAAAATTAGAAAAAGAAATGAATCAGCGCTTTAAGCCGAGTGGTCGTAATCCTGAAATTAACGTGTCACTGCAAGAGATGAAGAAAATTGAGGAAAAGATGAAAGAGTGGCAAGGGAAGATTGGCACGTATGAAAAACAGGTCGAGCAGTTAAAAGAAAGTGAAGAGAAACTTGCTTCTGTTCGTGCGGAAAAAGAGTCAGCCGAAAGACGAAAGCAAGATTATGAAATATTAGTGGCGCTTGAGCCTCTCGTTATTGAAAAGAGTGCGCACGAGAAAGTGTTGAAAAACGAGAACGGGCAGTTTCCTGTAAACGGAATGGCGCGCTATGAGGCGGTAAAGGCAAAGATAGAACCGCTGCAAGTACAAGTAGATTCGCTTCAAAAAAAGATAGAAACAGTGCAATCAGAAATTGATTCCACAGAAATAGATGAAGTATTTTTACAAAAAGAAAGTTACGTAGAAGAACTTCGTATGCAACATATGTCTTATGAAAATGCACGCCAAGAAATGCGTGATATGACGGGAAGTATTGCGAATATAAAAGAAGAAATCGCAGAACTACAGCAACAAATTGGCGCTACTTTTGAACAAGAGACTGTTCTTTCATTTGATATAAGTTTAGCGACGAAAGAATTAATTACACAAACGGTGCAAAAAGCGAGAGAGTTAGAAACGCAAAAAACGCAGCTTGATGAACGTTTCAAAACGGCTCAGGAGCAATTAGAAGAGCAAGAAGAAAATATAAGACAAATCAGCCAGCAAATGTTAGCTGATGAAGAACGAAATACGTTAGTTGAGAGAGAAAAATCATTTCAGGATGCGGCATTTTTAGGAATGGGCGCAGAGAGAATGAAGCGCAAGTATGAGGAAAAAACAGGGGCGGCTATGCAAAAGAAAAAACAGTGGCAAAGAATTTGTCTTCTGTTACTTCTTATTAACACGCTTGTTTTATTCACGAGTCTATTTATAGATAACCGCGTGCTGTTATTTATTAGTGTGATTGTTTTTGTAGGGATTGTTTTAGCACTCGTTTTATATAAAGATCCTTCGGGTGGATTACAAGAAGAGCTTCTTACTCTTCAGCAAAGTGCTGGCGGACGACAAAGTGAAGAAGCGATGTCTGTTCGTTATCAGTTAGAAAAAGATGAAGAGATTCGTAAGCTATTTGAGCGTGAGTCGTATAAGTTGCAGCAAATGGAGCGAGCGTATGATAAAGTCGTTTCATCTTATGAGGAATGGGAGAGAGAAACGTTCCAAATAGGAGAACAAGTAGATGCGTATAAAACGCGTTATATGTTCCCAGAATTTTATACGTATGCGCACATATTGCCGGCGTTTGAGCGTATTGAAAAAATGCAACAATTATATCGTGATTTAGAGAAGCAAAGTAAGCGGAAATCTTCATTGTATGAAATGATTTCGCACTTTGAGCATAAACTAGAAACTGTTATCGGTAGCACGGAGTATAGCAATTTGCATGAGGCGCAAAGTCGTATGCAAAATGAAAAAGAGAAGCGCCAAACTTGTAAGCAGCTGAAAGAGAAGCTGGCGGAATGGCAAGAAGAATATGAGTTCATGCAAGAGCAATTAAAACAACTACTAGTAGAGCGAGATGGGTTATGGCATATCGCAGAATCTACAGATGAAGAGATGTTTTTAGAAGCTGGAAAATTGGCAGAGAAACGTGAAGACGCGGATAAGCAAGTGGGGCGTTTATTACCTCAAATTGATTTGTTAGAGCAGCGCTTAACGAGTTTGTCATTAGCTGAGCATTATGAGGCTGACGGTTATGATGAAAAATTAAAGCAAGAAATTACAGCCGCGCAAAACTGTCTGGCAGGGGAGAAAGAACTGACAGAGCGTATTGCGAAGCATCGAATAGAAATTGCGAATTTAGAAGAAGGCAGTACGTATGGTGATTTACTACATGAGTGGGAAATGAAAAAAGCGCAAGTGCGTGAACAAGTGAAGAAGTGGGCTGCATATGCGGCCGCAAAGACAGTATTAACGAAAACGAAGCAATATTATCATGAAGTGCATTTGCCGCGTATTTTACAAAAATCCGAAGAGTATTTCGTGTATTTAACAGGCGGAAGATATAGTAAAATATTCTCACCGTCAGAAGCGGAACCTTTCATTGTCGAACGTAACGATGGTATGCGTTTTTACAGTCATGAACTAAGCCAAGCGACAGCGGAGCAGTTATATTTATCGTTACGATTTGCGCTAGCGAAAACGTTTGAGCATGACTATCCATTTATTATTGATGATAGCTTCGTACATTTTGACGCGGTAAGGACGAATCGAACGATTGAACTTATAAAAGAAATTGCGAAAGATAGACAAGTTATCTTCTTTACATGCCATGCGCATTTATTAACGTATTTTACAGAAAATGAGATTATAAAATTAACACGTAAGCGTAAAGAAAATGAGTTGTAGTATGCTATACTAAAAGTAACTGATTTGGTGGAGGAATTCGAATGAAAAAGAAAATTGTAGAATATGAAGTTGGTGAACAAGTCGATGTTTTCTTGTTAATTAAAACAGCGACAAAAGGTCTCGCAAGCAATGGCAAGCCATTTTTAACAGTAATCTTACAAGATCCAAGTGGAGATATTGAAGCAAAGCTATGGGACGTATCGCCAGAAGTTGAGAAACAATATGTAGCGGAAACAATCGTTAAAGTAGCTGGAGATATTCTAAACTATAAAGGACGTATTCAATTACGTGTGAAACAAATTCGTGTTGCGAATGAGAATGAAGTAACAGACATCTCAGACTTTGTAGAAAAAGCTCCAATAAAAAAAGAAGATATGGTTGAGAAAATTACGCAATACATATTTGAAATGAGAAACCCGAACATACAGCGTCTAACAAGACATTTGTTAAATAAGCATCAAAATGAATTTTTAGAATATCCAGCAGCGACAAAGAACCATCACGAGTTCGTATCTGGACTAGCTTATCATGTTGTATCAATGTTAGATTTAGCGAAAGCTATATCAGCTCTATACCCATCGTTAGATAAAGACTTACTATATGCGGGCGTTATTTTACACGATCTTGGTAAAGTATTTGAGCTATCTGGACCAATTTCTACGACGTATACGTTAGAAGGAAATTTACTAGGCCACATTTCTATCATGGTGAACGAAATTGGTAAAGCAGCAGAGGAACTACAAATCGATGCAGAGGAAGTATTAATCCTTCAGCACATCGTCCTTTCCCATCACGGAAAAGCAGAATGGGGTAGCCCAAAACCACCATTAGTGAAAGAAGCAGAAATTCTGCACTACATCGATAACTTAGATGCAAAAATGAACATGATGGACCGCGCATTAGGACGCACAAAACCAGGCGAATACACAGAACGTGTCTTTGCGCTTGATAATCGTTCGTTCTATAAGCCAACTTTCCATAATTAAGATTGTGAATAGAATGGCCTCATTAAGTGTTAAAAGCTTAGTGGGGCTGTTTTCTTTATTAAAAATGAAATAGTTAAAATGAAATAATTGAAGAAGAAGCATTGAAAAGGGTAGGTTCTAAACATGCGAAAAAATGAGTTAGAACAGAAATTATTACAAGAAGAGGTGCCAAAGGATTTATATAGTTTAAAGGGTGGATTACCAAACGAATCGTATTGTTTTAATGAACAGAATGGAGTATGGAAAGTATATTATAATGAGCGAGGAACAAAGAGTAACCTTAAGACATTTAATTCTGAGACAGAAGCATGTGAATACTTCTATACTAGTTTAATTGAGATGTTAAAAGGAATGGGTGTAATTTAAAACTGAAATAAAAGGGCATTTCCGTTTGGGGGTGCTCTTTTATTTTATATACACATTATTATACTAATCTAAAATTTCTGTGTTTACATTTTTTTCTTTTTATCTCATAATTTTAATTGGGAAAAGGGAGGAAAGAAATGGTTCAAATCAAGGTAACACCTGAAATGCTAGAAGAAGTTGCAAATCGTGCACGTAATACCAGAATCGCATTAGAATCTATACATAATAATTTATGTAATGAAATTGATCATTTGTGCTTTCAATGGATTGGTGCCTCTAATCAACAGTTCATTCAAATGTTCAATGATGCGAGACCAAAAGCTTTTACATCTATCAATTCACTTATACAAGTGGAAGAAGATTTGAAACGAATTGCCGAAAAATTTCGTAACACAGATAATCAAGATGTTACAATGGAAGAAGGTGCAATGTGTGGACCACTATCATCAGAAAAAGAGGGTTTTGATGGTAAAAAACTAGCTAGGGATATAGCGGGTGAAATAAGTGGTGAGTATGATGTTCGTCGTGTTTGGGATGGTATTGATCCATCTACTGGCGAAAAACTTTCGGGGTGGGAACGTGCTGGGGCAGGTGTCATGGCTGTAGCCGGCCTTACACCCTTTGGAAAGATAGCTAAAGTAGGAAAAGGAGTTAAAATGACTGCTGAGGCTGCAAATACAGCTAAAAAAGTCACTGCTGGGACAAACAGCGGAGCTAATCTTAGAGTAATTGAAGAACTTAAAGGACCTGTTATAGATGGAAAACGAGTTGGAAGTGGAAAAAAGGTTGATAATGTAAAACCAGTTTGGGGAAGAGATGAAAAAGGGAAACCTTTTATAGAAAAAGAGTTCCCTCATGTATCAAAGGAACATGGTTTTTCTGATGTTATTGATAATTATTCAAGATTTGCGGAGGAGTTTCCACTAGAAGGAGGGGACCGTATTAAAAGGGAATTATATCAAATAACAGGAAGTAACAATGGTAATAAAGGTGTTTTTGAATGGATTGTTGAGCCCAATGGTGATGTGAGCCACAGGAGATTCATTGAAAATGGTGTTATGACGGGTAAGCCAAATCAAATTCCAAAAAAGTAAGAGGTAAATAATATGAAATTAAAAGATTTAAAAAATAAACATATTAAGTATGACTGGAAAACTATTTTTGTAGGCATCCAAGAAAATTATTTTAATAAAGACGTCATTTCCGATTATGCGGTAGAATTGATGGATATTGGTGATGAAAGTGGGTTTGTTAGTGAACTTGCATGGGGAGTATCTAGTGAAGATTTAGATAAGGTGATGTTAGAAATAAAAACTAATTATTTTCCTCAATTAGATGAAGAAAGCACAATGTTAGTAGAGGAGAATAGAAAACTAAGATTTGTTTTTTTATCTGAAATAAAAGAAAGATGTAAAGAAGATAATGAATTATTAAATGAAATTGCAGAGTTTTATGGAAATCATCACTACCCAGAAGATATGGTGAGTTTTGTTAATTATATGCCTCAAGAAGTCCCAACTACGAAAGAAGATCTGATAAATAGGTTTGAAAAATTTTTAAAATTAGAGAGAGCGAGATTTAAATATGAATAAAGAAACATTAGGAGAATCAATAAGAAAAATTCTAGTGAAAAACTTAAAATTATAAAATTTTTACTAGAAGAGGGTATTGATATTAATTACACTACAGCTAAAGATAAAAGGAATGCATTGCATATGTTTTATTTTTGTGTTTTACGCCCAACAATAGAATATGAATTAGAGATAACAAGATTACTTATTGATAATGAAATTAATATAAATGCTTTGGATAAATATAATGCTATTCCTTTGAAGTATGCTATTACGATAAATAAATTGTCTACAGAAGACAATAAAGACATGTATAAATTACTTATTAAAAATGGTTCAAACTATAATTTGAAAGATCAATCTGGAAAATCATGTGTAGATTATGCTAAAGAGTATTCTTGGAGAAATGATTTATTAACTATTATTGAGGAGTGTTAATATGAAAGTAAATAATTCTGATTACGGGGGCTTTATTGTTTCTAAAAATGTTGTAGCTGGAAAATCAATACGTTATACATTTAGGGAAAAATCAGAAATTCCTCAATTAAATGGGTGGACTATTTATTCTTCGGAAGATGATGATGAATATGTAAATGATTCTAGTAATTTTCAAGTATTAGGAGCAAGCTCTATATTAGAAATAGCTCCAGTTATGTTAGAAATTTTTGATGCTCCTTATGGTACTGATTTATGTTGGCTGTATGAAGAAGATATTCATGTAGGATTTTATGATTTAATAAGTGAAAATGAGAAAGAGATTGATCAAATTTTAAAAGGAAATTGATATTATTTTTTAAGTTGAGAGGGCAATTCCGAAAGGGATATGCTCTTTTTGTTTTATCTAGATGTATAGAAGACATATAGGGTGTTTTATGAAGATTTATGTTTGAGAACAGGGGTGAAATGAAAATTGGAACTAAAATCGGAAATGTATACACCGAAAATTATTGCGGATCATTTAGGGGTGACTCTCGATTTGCTTAAAGTATGGTCAAACAGAGCGAAGTCAGGAAGGATATCCGAGATACTCGAAGGAAAATATAGAAGAATTAAAAGCTATAAGAGAAAAAATACAGGTGCAAAAATGGTCTTATGATCAAGTTCGAGATGGTGTAATAGAGAAATTGATTCGTTTCTTTCAAAAGAAGAAAAATCGCAAATAGAAAAGAAATTGGATGAAGTATTAGAAAAGTTATATAATTTGTGGTTTTCTCAACCAAACTTAGATTTAACTTCTAAAGATAGTGCAGGATTTTCAGCTATTGAATACGCTAGAAAATTCCCATATAGATCAAGTTTAATTGAAAGGATGGAAAAATATGAATCAAAAAGAGCCTATTGAATTTATTGAAAAAGCTGGGGCCTGTATTGTTTCAAAAAATATAATAAATGAAACAGGAAAATTGAAATGGATATTGAGAGAGCAATCAATAGATGCGGTAGATAATGGTTGGAGATTCTTTTCAGAAATTGATGATGATGATTATATTAATAATCCTGATAATTTAGTAGTATGTGATTTTAATACTGTAGCAAATATTGAACCGGCCATTCTGGGAATATACGAACTACCAATAGGTAGTGATTTACAATTAGTTTCTGAGAATGGAAAAATAAGATTTGTTGATAATTTAACTGGTAAAGAAGTTTGATGAGAATACGAAAATCTAAAGACAACAAGGTAAAATGGTTCGAGGAGATGTAAATTTACCAAGTGTGAATTCATTAAATATCTTCGAAAAGAATGTAAAATGTTATAGTAAGCGAGTAATAAAGAGTAATATTAAGATATTTAATTCTGAGACAGAAGCATGTGAATACTTCTATACTAGTTTAATTGATATGTTAAAAGAAATGGGTGTAATTTAAACCTGAAATAAAAGGGCATTTCCGTTTGGGGATGCTCTTTTATTTTACTAACTTTATTTCACATATAAATTGGCTTCATTTTCTGTTAGACAAGTTTTATTTTATATGTTTACATTTTTTATCTCATAATTTCAATTAGGAAAGGGAGGAAGAAACATGAAATATATGGCGTATGTAGAAAAAGCCAATAAGTTAATCGAAGAGGAAGTTACAATAAATATTAACGGTGTAGTGTTTACGGGATTCTCCACTGTTTGTTCATATAAAATTGAAGAAGGAAAAAGTTATCCTGCTATTCTCGACATTACAGTTTTCGATAATATTGAAGTTTCTTTTCTCCACTAATGTTTTTAATATTTACCAAACCATTCTCCAGTCCAAAATGTTATGCAATAAAAAAATATCTCGAATTTGAGATAAATTACTTGCTTTTTAATCACTTGAGTTGTAAAGTGATAGTAACGAAAGCGATTGAGTCATATGAAAAACATACACTCACTTGCTTTCGATTAAAAAGCAAAGTAACTTATTCAGTAAAAACTAAGATGAATTTACAAAAATATAATGAGAATAAATTAAAAAGCTAAGAAGCATATTATTTTTTAGTTATCACTTGACTAGTAAAATGAAACGGAGGAATTATCAATGTATGAAATTAAAGGGCATCATCACATTTCAATGGTTACAAAAAACGGAAGTGAGAATAACCATTTTTATAAAAACGTGCTTGGTTTACGCCGTGTGAAAATGACGGTAAACCAAGATGATCCATCCATGTATCATTTATTTTACGGAGATAAAACAGGAAGTCCAGGTACTGAACTATCATTTTTTGAAATGCCTTTAGTAGGAAAAACGTACCGTGGTACGAATGCAATTACGCGAATCGGATTACTCGTTCCTTCAGAGGAAAGCTTACATTACTGGAAAGAACGATTTGAGAAATTTGATGTGAAACATAGTGAAATGACAACATATGCAAATCGTCCTGCTTTGCAATTTGAGGATGCGGAAGGTCTTCGTCTCGTGCTACTCGTTTCAAACGGAGAAAAAGTGGAGCACTGGGAAACTTGGGAGAAATCCGAAGTTCCAGCTGAACATCAAATTCAAGGAATGGGTTCTGTAGAAATGACAGTGCGTAGACTTGATAAACTGGCAAGTACACTAACAGATATATTTGGTTATAAAGAAGTTAGCCGAAGCGACGAAGAAGCGATTTTCCAGTCTATTAAAGGAGAAGCCTTCGGAGAAATCGTTGTGAAATATTTAGATGGTCCTACTGAAAAGCCAGGCCGCGGTAGCATTCACCATTTAGCGATTCGCGTGAAAAACAGTGAAGAGCTAGCTTATTGGGAAGAACAGGTGATACAAAAAGGTTTCCATTCTTCAGGCATTATCGACCGTTTCTACTTTAAAAGCTTATACTTCCGTGAATCAAATGGAATCCTATTTGAAATTGCGACAGATGGACCAGGATTTACAGTTGATGGAGATGTAGAGCATTTAGGAGAAAAACTTGATTTACCGCCGTTCTTAGAAGAACAGCGAGCAGAAATTGAAGCGAAATTAGCACCTATTGAAGAGAAATAATAGAAGAGAAAATATAAAATATAAAATTAAAAACCATTGGAGGAATATAAAATGAACCAATTAAAAGGAATTCACCACGTTACAGCAATTACAAGTAGTGCAGAAAAGAACTATGAGTTTTTCACTCACGTTTTAGGAATGCGTTTAGTTAAAAAAACAGTAAACCAAGATGATATTCAAACGTATCATTTATTCTTTGCAGATGATAAAGGTAGTGCAGGAACAGATATGACATTCTTTGACTTCCCAGGTGTTCCAAAAGGAGTACACGGTACAAATGAAATTTCAAAAACTTCATTCCGCGTTCCAACTGACGCAGCACTAGAGTATTGGGTGAAACGTTTTGACCGTCTTGAAGTAGAACATACAGGAATGAAAGAGCAATTCGGTAAGAAAACTCTTTCATTCGTTGACTTTGATGATCAACACTATCAATTGATCTCAGATGAATTTGATAAAGGCGTGGAATCAGGTACACCTTGGCAAGACGGCCCAGTGCCATTAGAATATGCAATTACTGGCTTAGGACCTGTATTTATTCGTATCGCGAACTTTAGTTATTTCAAAGAAGTACTAGAAAAAGTTCTATTATTTAAAGAGATTGCTCAAGAAGGAGAATTCTACTTGTTTGAAGTAAACGAAGGTGGAAATGGTGCCTCTGTCATTGTAGAACATAATACAGTTCTTCCTGAAGCACAACAAGGTTTTGGTACAGTGCATCATGCAGCATTCCGTGTAGAGGATCGCGCTGTATTAGAAGAGTGGATTGAGCGACTAAGCCGAGTTGGACTCCCTTCATCTGGTTATGTAAATCGTCACTTCTTTGAGTCATTATACGCAAGAGTTGCGCCGCAAATTTTATTCGAGTTTGCAACAGATGGCCCTGGTTTTATGGGAGATGAGCCTTATGAAACGCTTGGAGAGAAATTATCTTTACCTCCGTTCTTAGAGCCAAAGCGTGAAGAAATCGAAAAATTAGTTCGTCCGATTGATACAGTGAGAAGTACTAAGGAATTTATTAAAGAGTAAAAATAGAAATAATAAGTAGAAGAGCAAGTAGTTTTAGCGAATCGCTGGAATTGCTTGCTTTTTTATTTGGTCTATAAAATTTTCTGAAAAATGTTTCTCAAGTTTTTAAAATAGAAATATTTGGTATAATTCATTTAAATTATAAATTTTCTGACAATTATTTTTCAATACATAGAAAAGGGGTGATAATATACAATTTGAATAATTGTATAAATATCCTAATTTTGTAAGTTTGGAGAAAAGGGGATGCGAAGGTATGGGAACAGATGTAGTAACGAAGGAGCAAATGAAACATTCTTTAGATAATTGGTATCGTGTAATGTTGCAGCAAAACATAGAGAAAGCTACGGAAATGAAAGAAGAGATTGATAGTACGATTAGTGGGTTGGACGTGGATCAAGATGTATTGCTTTATCATGCGTTATTGAACTTCAGATATGATGCATTAGTTGATTGGATTTCAGTTAGAGAAGATAGTTTTAATAAAGTGGAATCTTTCGAAATTCCGACAGAAGGTTTTCTAGCTTATTACTATCACTTTTTTAAAGGATTTCATTGCACATTAATTTCAAATTATAACGAAGCGAAAGAACAGTATGAACAAGCTGAGAAGTTATTGAAATATATTGCAGATCCGATAGAGCATGCGGAGTTTAATTATCGGATGGGGAATTTTTATTATCATTCCTATCAACAAATCAATGCGATTGATTATTTGAAAAAGGCAAAAGAAGATTTTACGAAGCAATCAGGATATGAGATTAATTTTGCTTTATGTGAAAATATTTTAGGGTTATGCTATGTTGATTTAAATCAATTTGAGTTAGCAGAGGAGATATTTAATAATTCGTTAAATGTTTTTCAGCAAATTAATCATGAAAAATACATTTTAATGGTTAGAAATAACTTAGGGTTGCTATATGCAAATCAGAATTTATCTGAGTTAGCCATTCGTCATTTATCCGAAGTAACAAAGAAAGCTCCTAATCATTTTAGGGCACTGTACTTGGAGGCTGATGAATATTTAAAAATAAAAGAATTTGAAAAAGCGAGTGCCATAATAAGTAAAGGATTGCATATTTGTAATCAGTTGAAGAATCAAGAATATCAATACCGATTCATGGTTTTAAATAAAATGAATACAAATATTGATGCATTAGAAGAGGTTGTTATAGCAGGTATTTCTTACTTTGAAAGAGAAGAGTTGTTTGACTGTATTCAGGAATATACAGAACGCTTAGCAGATAAATTTTATGATATAAACAATCATGAAAAGGCTAGTAAATATTATCGTATGAGTAAAGAAGCAAGGCAAAACCAGATGACAAAAGGGGCGTTAAAGTAATGAAAAAAATTGTGTTAACAGTAATTGGATTTGCATTTACTTTCTCAGTTTTAGGTTCCCATGATTTTAATGCCGTTGCTCTTAATAAGGGAGATACAGGTGGAGCGCCAGCAAGACCCGATTATGCTGGTTTTAATAAGGGAGATACAGGTGGAGCGCCAGCAAAACCAGACTATACTAGAGGTGACACAGGCGGAGCACCAGCAGATAATAGAGGCGACGGCGGCGGAGTAAGCCAACTATAATAAAAATAAAGAAAGGGACTTCAAAATAAAATGTACCCTATAGAATAGACACTGAAAAAAAGTCTATTCTATAGGGTATTTCTTGTATAATGAGAGAAAATTGGAATCGGAGAAGGTTTAAAATGACAAAAAAGCTATTTACAGAAAGAGACATTCAAATTCTATCAAATAACCCATATATAAAATCTGTAAGTCAGAAAGGTATCACTTATACAGATGAATTTAAGCGTATTTTTATTGAGGAGAATGCGAAAGGAAAACTACCCCGAAATATTTTTGAAGAATGTGGTTTTGATATAGATATGATTGGAATGAAACGAATTATGTCATCAGGAAGTAGATGGCGTGCTGCTTACAGAAAAAATGGTGTATTTGGTTTACGAGATACACGCACCGAAAACGCGGGAAGAACTCTTGAGAGAGAGCTTACGTTAGAAGAGAAGTATGCTCGTTTAGAAGCCGAACGGAACTTACTAAAGGCAGAAAATGAATTGTTAAAAAAGATCAAACTTATGGAAGGGAGGATGAGAAGGAAATAACGTTATCACCTAGTCAGAAATATATCCTGATTCGTTCTGTTATCATAAAATATAACTTAAGAAATATGGTGAGTTACTTGTGTAAAGTAGCTGGTGTATCCCGTTCGGGATACTATAATTATTTTTCCATTTCATCTCAAGAACAACGGAAACAAAAGAACGATCAAGATGAAATCGTGAAAGAAATCATATTAAAAGCACTTCGATTTAGAAATCGAAAGAAAGGGGCTCGTCAAATAAAAATGACATTGGCGGGTCATTTTCAAGTTGTCTACAATTTAAAGCGTATCCGTAGAATCATGAAGAAATATGAGATTGTCTGTCCGATTCGGAAAGCAAACCCTTATAAAAGAATGCTGAAAGCTTCAAAAGAACATCGAGTAGTGCCGAATCAATTAAATCGAGAATTTAAACAAAACACCCCAGGAAAAACACTTCTTACAGATATCACTTATTTAGTTTATGGTAAGAATAAAAGAGCTTATTTATCTACAATTTTAGATAGCTCAACCAATGAAATTTTAGCTTACCATGTTTCAGAACAGATGACATTAGACCTCGTAACAACAACTCTTCATAAACTAAAACGGAATAAGAGGATTCGATTGACTAACGGTGCATATATTCATTCAGATCAAGGAGCCCACTACACAAGCCCTACCTACCAAAAATTAGTCAAAAAGCTAAAGCTCGGACAATCTATGTCAAGAAGAGGAAACTGTTGGGATAACGCTCCACAGGAATCATTTTTTGGTCATCTGAAAGATGAAGCACATATAAAACCTTGCGAGTCTTTTACTGAGTTGAAACAAGAGATTAAGAAATATATGACGTACTATAATCACTATAGATATCAATGGAATTTAAAAAAGATGACTCCTGTTGGATACAGAAATCATCTCCTTGATGTTGCCTAACTTTTTTCAAAATGTCCTTTACAAAGGGTACAGATTATCAAAATGGAGTCCCTTTCTTTATTTTTAGGCCACGTAGAGAAAAGAATTGACTTACTTTAAATATGTAACTATAATAGTTACAAAATAACCATCATTAATAGAAATGAGTTATATTTTTTTAATATAATTGTAACTAAAGTGGTTACAATTAAAAATAATCATAAAACAACCAAATAATGTAAAAACTTTAAATAGCAACATGAGAAAGGAGACGGGAATTTTGAAACGGTTTAAATTTTATTTTATTAGCGGTATTGTGCTCGTTTTGTTAATCGTATGTAACTTCGTTGATAAGCCGATTGCGAAGGTTGGAGAAGTGAAAGATACTGTGATGATGAGGATGAATACGAAAGAGAGTATGGCGCAGATTGATGGGCAGACGATTTATTTTAAGCAAATTGGTGAGGGGAAACCGCCTTTACTTATGCTTCACGGGTTCGGTGGTTCTTCAGATGGGTTTAATGATATTTATCCGGAACTTGTAAAGGATCATACGATTATTGCGGTTGATATTTTAGGGTTTGGGCGTTCTTCTAAACCAATTGATTTTCAGTATTCGTTTCCCACGCAAGTGAATTTATATTATAAGTTAATGAAGAAACTCGGATACGATCAATTCGCAGTACTTGGTCATTCGATGGGCGGAGAGATGTCTCTAAATTTAGCGTATTTATATCCGGATGCAGTAACGCATCTCGTTTTAGCGGATTCTACAGGAATAGAGTCTTTCCAGCAAAAAGAAAGTTATGAAGTGCCGCCACTATCGACAGACTTACAAACTGTAACAGAGATTACGGATTATAATAAAAATGAAGTGAAAAATAGTCGCGATGATAAAGAGCATTATGATCAGCTTACGAAAATGAGAGAGCGCCGCATTGCGATGGAAGCCGATAAAATTAAGGTACCGACTTTAATTATATGGGGACGACACGACAAGAGTGTTTCTTGGAAAAATGGTGAACTGTATCACGAGCTATTTGCAAATAGTACGTTCCATATCATTGAAAAAGGATACCACGCACCGTTTCGCCAGGAACCAATAGAGTTTATGGAATATGTACAAGCGTTCTTCGCGAAGAATCCACAATAAAATTTTAAGCATAAATCCACTTCTTTCCTCATAAAGTGAAACTAATAAGGCTTGTCTAAGGAAAGGGATGAACGAAAGTGGAAACTTTACCATGGTGGATTTATCTTGTAATCATTGGGATTGTACTAAGTGGCTACATGGTTTTATATACTTCGAAAAAAGAGCAAGAGATGGATAATGATTTTATCGAAAAAGAAGGCGAAGTATATATGAAGCGTTTAGAAGAAGAGCGAGAGAAGCGGAATCAGGATAGTGATAAAGATTCGGTATTGCTTTAATAGAAATTTTGAAAGGCTACCAACTAGGAGAACTTTATATCTAGGTGGTAGCCTTTTTTCTTTTTTGGAGCAGTATATGTTCATCAAGCTAAGCTTATATAAGCTTAATTTTACATGTATATGATATTCATCATGAAACTTTATTGATGGTATTTATATATATGTTCACTCATAAGAATGGAAATAGCGCAGTATCTACAGGGGGGATTAACAATGCATAGGGATGAAACATCATTACATCCTGATACAGGTGTTACATCTGTAATGTTTGTTGAGCGTTCATTAAATGAAATTCGTTTTTGGTCTAGAATCATGAAGGAGCATTCTTTTTTTCTTCGCTTAGGGTTTAGATGCGAGGATACTCAACTAATTGAAGAGGCTAATCAATTTTATCGATTGTTTGAACATATCGAACAAATAGCGCATTCCTATACAAATGAAACAGATCCTGAGCAAATAAAAAGATTTAATTCAGAAGTACAACAAGCCGCAACTAATATTTGGGGATTTAAAAGAAAAATTTTAGGATTAATTCTCACATGTAAATTGCCAGGACAAAATAACTTTCCACTGTTAGTTGACCATACAAGTAGGGAAGCTGACTATTTTAGAAAACGTTTAATACAATTAAATGAAGGGAAATTAGATGCCCTTCCTGATGCTATTATTAAAGAAAATGTTTTCTTTTTAAGGATTATGGCAGACCATGCTAAATTTATTGGGCATCTTCTTGATCCATCGGAAAGAAAGCTTGTAGACACAGCACGGAATTTTAGCAATGATTTTGATGAATTGATGTATCAAGCAATTGACTTAGAATCTATGAAACCACAATCCCAAACAGTCCCTCTTTTAGATCAATTTTTAGATCAAAATCGTGTGTCGGTTACATCTCTTCGGGATTTTAAGAAAACAGCACGTGATTTAATTGAGCAATGTAAAATAAAGAGTATCATTCATCCATTATTAGCAGACCATGTTTTCCGTGAAGCTGATAGATTTCTTGAAATAATTGATATGTTTGATGTTCATCTTACAAATATTCAATCCCAACCTAGATATTAGAAGATAAGGAAAGATAATATTTTACTTTCAGCCGAGAAGTTAACAATTTATTGTTAGCTTCTTTTCTTTTTGATGAAAATGTTTAAAAATGAAACTTTACGTTATTCTTTCTGGAGAATGATAAGAAGGGATGGCGTATTTTTTTATGCTTAATCTAGTCATCCGTTCATTGTATTATTGTTCGGGAAATTATTATAGGAGCATAGCATATGGAATATACACACTACATAGCGCCATTACAACCTGTAACGCACAAGTTGCACAGGTTACGCAACGATAACTAGCTTTACTCTTCATCATTTATTTGACCATACTAGACATAGAGAGGTGATAAACACAGTATGATTTTTAGTGAACGTTTAAAAGAAGAAAGGGAAAAAAGAAATTGGTCGCAAAATGATTTGGCTGAAAAAATTCATGTAAGTAGGCAGTCTGTTTCGAAATGGGAGACGGGAAAGAACTATCCGAGCATTGAAATTATTATTCATTTAAGTGATCTGTTCGGTATTACAATTGATGAGTTATTGAGGAGTGATGAAGAGTTGACGCAAAAAGTAATTGAGGATAGTAAGCAATTAGCGTATCCGAAATGGAAGGTGTTTTTCGATAGTCTATTTATGATGGGCGTATTTTTATTTATTACAAAAATCGTTGTATGGGCGTTAAATAAGTTTGCAGGAGCAAGCATTACAATTGTCGCAGATGCACCATATGTAATGAATTTTTTACCGCTCCTATTAATGATTATAGGTGGTACGGTTTCTGATAAGTTGAAGAAAATATATAGATAAGAGAAAGATTTGTAAGAAATCCCCTACACTAGCTGTTCTTTTCACCCAAATTGTGTACTATAAAGGATAGATAGGAAGGGGACGTTTAGAATGGAATTTCATGAGCAAAAGATTTTGCCGGCAGTGAGGCAAATTAAAGATTTGGAGAAGCTATTACATAGTTCGTATGAGTATATTGTTATTTTAGATATTCATGTCGGTCAATTGAAGAGTGTTGTGTCGCTCGCGAAGCAGCATAATAAAAAAGTATTTTTACATGTGGATTTGATCCATGGATTACAAAGTGATGGGCATGCGACGGAGTTTTTATGCCAAGAATATAAACCGTACGGGTTATTATCGACAAAGGCGAGCGTAATTATGAAGGCGAAGCAAAAAGGTGTCGTCTCCATTCAACGCATCTTTTTAATTGATTCTAGCGCAATGGAAAAGAGCTGTAATTTGCTAGAAAAGACGAAGCCGGATTATATAGAGGTGCTTCCTGGTGCGTTAACGGGTGTCATTGCTGAGGTGAAAGAGCGTACAGGTGTACCAATTTTAGCAGGTGGTTTTATTCGAACGGTAGAAGACGTTGAAAGAGCGTTAAATGCTGGTGCGACAGCAATTACGACATCGAAAAAAGAACTATGGAAACATTACCAAAAAAAGTGACGAAAATGTGAAAAAATTCTGTTGACACCGCTTTCATTAAGGGTTAACATTATAGACAAGTTAATAAACGTGACGGAGAAAAGAAGAGATCCACATTTTATTGTTTCTATATATATTATATAGAAGCATGTAAGCTGTGGATCTTTTTCTTTTGAAAAAAACGAATGGCCATTCATTTTACCTCTATCACTTTTCGAAAGCATTTAAATTGATTGTGGAGGGATTTTATGTCAGCATTTTTAGGGGAATTAATAGGGACTGCATTGTTAATCTTACTTGGTGGCGGCGTTTGCGCTGGTGTAAGTTTAAAGAAATCGTTTGCGAAAGATTCTGGTTGGATTGTAATTACAATGGGTTGGGGTCTAGCGGTTGCTATGGCAGCGTATGCAGTTGGATCAATTAGTGGGGCACATTTGAATCCGGCTTTAACGATAGGACTTGCTTTTAAGGGAGCGTTCCCATGGAGTGACGTACCTATGTATATCGCAGCACAAATGATTGGGGCAATTATCGGGGCAGTTCTTGTATATTTACATTACTTACCACACTGGAAAGAAACAGAAGATCCAGGAACAAAGTTAGGTGTATTTGCAACAGGTCCAGCAATTCCGAACACATTTACAAACCTTTTAAGTGAAATGATTGGAACATTCGTTTTAGTATTTGGTATATTAGCAATTGGAGCAAATAAATTTGCAGATGGTTTAAATCCATTTATCGTAGGTTTCTTAATTGTAAGTATTGGTTTATCATTAGGTGGAACAACAGGATACGCAATCAACCCAGCTCGTGATTTAGGTCCGCGTATTGCACACTTCTTCCTTCCGATTGCAGGAAAGGGCGGTTCAAACTGGAAGTATGCATGGATCCCAGTAGTTGGTCCAATTCTAGGTGGATCACTTGCAGGATTATTCCATCAAGTTGTATTTGAAGGAAAACAAAATTCAGCACTTATTTATGTGATTATTACAACTGTGATTGTACTAACAATCTCTTATATGACAAGTAAAAAAAGTGAAGCTACTACAAATAGTAGAAAAGTAGCATAGGGGGAAACTGATATGAAAAAATATATTCTTTCATTAGACCAAGGAACAACAAGCTCACGCGCAATTCTTTTCAATAAAGAAGGAAAAATCGTTCATTCAGCTCAAAAAGAGTTTACACAACATTTTCCAAAGCCAGGCTGGGTTGAGCATAATGCACAAGAAATTTGGGGATCTATTTTAGCAGTTATCGCAACTTGCTTAAGCGAAGCAGATGTGAAGCCAGAACAAATCGCTGGTATCGGTATTACGAACCAACGTGAAACAGCGGTTGTATGGGATAAAACGACTGGAAAACCAATTTATAACGCAATCGTATGGCAATCTCGTCAAACAGTTGAAATTTGTGATGAGTTAAAAGAAAAAGGTTATAGCGAGATGGTTCGCGAAAAAACAGGTCTTTTAATTGATGCATACTTCTCTGGTACGAAAGTAAAATGGATTTTAGATAACGTTGAAGGTGCAAGAGAAAAAGCAGAAAACGGCGAGTTATTATTCGGAACAATTGATACATGGCTTGTATGGAAATTGTCTGGCGGTAAAGCGCACATAACAGATTACTCAAATGCATCACGTACATTAATGTTTAACATTCACGACTTACAGTGGGATGATGAGCTTCTAGACATGTTAACAGTACCAAAGAGCATGCTTCCAGAAGTACGTCAATCATCTGAAATATATGGAGAAACAATTGATTATCACTTCTTCGGTCAAAATGTACCGATCGCAGGTGTAGCTGGTGACCAGCAAGCAGCATTATTTGGACAAGCTTGTTTCGGTGAAGGTATGGCGAAGAACACTTACGGAACTGGTTGCTTTATGTTAATGAACACAGGCGAAAAAGCAGTAGCTTCTGAGCATGGCCTATTAACAACAATTGCATGGGGTTTAGATGGTAAAGTGAATTACGCATTAGAAGGAAGTATTTTCGTAGCTGGTTCTGCAATTCAGTGGTTACGTGACGGACTGCGTATGTTTAAAGATGCGAGCGAGAGCGAAGTGTACGCTAGCCGTGTTGAATCAACTGAAGGTGTATACATAGTACCGGCATTCGTAGGACTAGGTACACCGTATTGGGATAGTGAAGTACGCGGCGCTATGTTTGGTGTAACACGCGGTACGACGAAAGAGCATTTCATTCGTGCAACGCTAGAATCTTTAGCATACCAAACGAAAGATGTACTATGCGCAATGGAAGCAGATTCAGGTATTGAACTGAACACATTACGCGTTGATGGCGGAGCAGTTAAAAATAACTTCTTAATGAAGTTCCAAAGTGATATTTTAGAAGTTCCTGTAGAGCGTCCAGTGATCAATGAAACGACAGCTTTAGGTGCAGCATACTTAGCTGGTCTTGCGGTTGGATACTGGAAAAACCAAGATGAAATTAAAGCACAGTGGCATATGGACAAACGCTTTGAACCAACGATGGAAGCGGAAACAAGCGAAGAGCTATATGCTGGATGGAAAAAAGCAATTGAAGCAACTAAAGCTTTCAAATAATCATAAACAGTGTTATAATGATGACAAGTTAATAATTCGGTAGGAGATTTGGAGAGACCACAACACGCTGTAGAGGCGAAATCTATAGCGGAGCTTGTGGTCTCTTTTTTCGTTATCAAAGGGAGGAATTACCATGAAATTTTCAAGTAAACAACGTAAAGACGTATTAAACGGAGTAAATAAACAAGAGTTAGATGTGATCGTAATTGGTGGAGGTATTACTGGTTCTGGTATTGCATTAGATGGGGCAACACGCAGTTTATCAACGATTGTGTTTGAAATGCAGGACTTTGCAGCAGGTACATCAAGTCGTTCAACGAAACTTGTACACGGCGGTTTACGTTATTTAAAACAACTTGAAGTGAAAATGGTAGCAGAGGTGGGGAAAGAGCGTGCGATCGTATATGAGAACGGTCCCCATGTAACAACACCGGAGTGGATGTTACTTCCGTTCCATACAGGCGGCACGTTCGGGTCATTCAGTACATCAATTGGTCTTCGTGTATACGACTTCTTAGCAGGTGTAAAACGAAGCGAGCGCAGAAAGATGTTTAACCGTGAAGAAACGCTAAATAAAGAGCCTCTTGTAAAACAAGAAGGATTAAAAGGCGGCGGTTACTACGTAGAATATCGTACAGACGATGCGCGTCTTACAATTGAAGTAATGAAAGAAGCGATTGAACATGGTGCGAAAGCTGTTAACTACGCAAAAGTAGACAGTTTCTTATATAAAGATGGAAAAGTATGCGGTGTACGTGTAATCGATTTACTAGACGGAGAAGTGTATGAAGTTTACGGTAAGAAAATTGTAAACGCAGCTGGTCCTTGGGTAGATACACTTCGTGAAAAAGATAACTCTAAAAAAGGGAAAGTACTTCAGTTATCAAAAGGTGTGCATTTAGTAATTGACCAAAAACGTTTCCCATTAGGGCAAGCAATTTACTTTGATACACCAGATAAACGTATGGTGTTCGCGATTCCTCGCGAAGGAAAAACGTACGTAGGTACAACAGATACGTTCTATGATAAAGACGCAGCTGTACCGCACATGACAACAGAAGATCGCACATATATCATTAATGCGATTAATTACATGTTCCCAAGCGTGAAAATTACAGAAAAAGATGTGGAATCAAGCTGGGCTGGTGTACGTCCGCTAATTTATGAAGAAGGTAAGAATGCATCTGAAATTTCTCGTAAAGATGAAATTTGGACTTCTGAATCTGGTTTAATTACAATCGCGGGCGGTAAATTAACAGGATACCGCAAAATGGCTGAAATGGTAGTAGACTACGTAACGAATCTATTACAAAAAGAAGGCCATAGCGCATATAAGAAGAGCGATACGAAACATATGCCAATCTCTGGTGGTCATGTAAGTGGTTCACACGGATTCCCGGCATTTGTTGCGAAAAAAGCAGGCGAAGGTACGAAATATGGTTTAACGACAGCACAAGCGGAAAAATTCGCGAAATTCTACGGCTCTAACGTTGACGTACTGTTTGACTTAGCGAAAAAACATAAAGACGAAGCGAAAGAATACAACATGCCGCTAGACGTTCTAATCCCACTTGTATACGCAATGGATTACGAAATGACAGCGAAACCAGTTGACTTCTTCGTACGCCGCAGAGGCGCTGTATTCTTCAACATCCACTGGGTATACGAGTGGAAAGAAGCAGTAATCAACTACATGGCTGCGAAACTAGGCTGGAGCAAAGAAGAGCAAATGAAATACACAGCTGAATTAGAAAAAGCATTAACAGACGCTGTAATTCCTGTAGATCAGCAAGAACAAGCAGCTGCTTTAGCTTAAAAATAAACCGCGTGAGGGAGAGCCCTCGTGCGGTTTATTGTTTTATTATATTTGTATAGAGTGTACTGAAATTAACTGAGTGTAGATTTTTGTTGCTTAACAGGATATGAATACGAAAGGTATAATAAGTATTATTATACCGTTTGAATAACTTAACAATTGTAGTAGTGTATTGGAGTTGAAATGAATCAATTTATTAATTTGTTTCTACAGTTAGGATTTATTGAGCAGGATTAATTTAAAGAGGTGAATGGAATGAATACTAATGTTCAAAAAGAGTTAAATCAATTAGTAGATAAAATGACTTCCTCTCTTTCTGATGTTAATAAAATTATTTTATTTGGGTCTCATGCTTACGGTATGCCTAATGAGGATAGTGATTTTGATTTGTGTGTAGTGGTTGATGGTATTGGTAAGAGGAAAAGAGAAGCCTTAAAGAAATTGAATTTAAGTATATTCGATGTAATGAAAACACCAGTCGATTTACTTGTTTACGGTTCTGAAGAATTTAATGAGCGTTCTGGTAATCCTGTAACAATGGAATACAAGATTGCTGAAGAAGGTAAGGTATTGTATGAAAAATTTCAGTGAGGCAAATTTATGGTTTGAAATTGCAGATTCAGATCTTAGAGCTTCTAATCATTTATTGTCTTTAATGCCTATTCCTTTTGCAATTATCTGTTATCATTGTCAACAGTGTGCTGAGAAATATCTAAAGGGGTATTTAACGTTTAAAGGAACTCATCCGCCTAAAACGCATAATTTATTGCTGTTAGTAAAGGGATGTGCTGAATTTAATATGGAGTTCAATGATTTAATAGATGATTGTGCAGAGTTAAATAGTTATGCGATTGAAGTCAGATATCCTTATTTTGAAGAACTTAATAAAACAGACGTATCGCAAGCTATAAAAAGTGCGGGGGATATTAAAAGTTTTGTTTTAGAAAAAATTAAATAGTAGAGGATGAGCAAAACGGTATGGACATTTCCAACCGTTTTTTTATGAATTTATAAAACTTTTCCATACAGTGCGTCGTCTAATAAATGGGAAGGAGGAAATGATGTGGATGAATTAACGGTAGAAGCGTTTGAAATAGAAGATAAGGAACTCCTTATCGATGAAATCATGAACAAGTATGGACAAGAAGTCTTACAGCTTGTGTATTCATATGTGAATAATAAAGAAGTCGCTGAGGATTTAACGCAAGATATATTTGTGAAATGTTATAAATCTCTTCATACATACAAAGGGAAATCGAATGTGAAAACGTGGTTGTGGAGAATTGCGATTAATCAATGTAAGGACTACATAAAAAGTTGGTATAACAAAAAGGTGATCGTGACAGAGGATGAAGCTGCTTATATTGGGGTTCAAAATGATAGTGTCGAACAAACTGTTATTCAAAATGCGAAGGACCGTGAACTGGCTTCTGCAGTAATGAATTTACCGATAAAATATCGAGAAGTCATTTATCTATTTTATTATGAAGAACTATCAATTAAAGAGATTGCTATTGTAATAGAAGTGAAAGAAAACACGATAAAAACGAGACTGAAAAAAGCGAAGGAGCTTTTGAAGAAAGGATTGGAGGAATAATCAAATGGAAGATCGATTAAAAGGCCTGCGAAAATCAATGGAGAATACAACGTTTAAACATTTGAGTTTTTCTGATCAACACCGAAAGCGGGTGCGTGAAAAAATCAATGCATCACACGAAAAGGAAGAGGACATCTCGTTAGCCATTTTACAACTCCTCAGTAATGAAAAAACAGGATACGAATTGTCACAGCTACTACGAGGGAGAGGGATTCGAAAATTCGAAGGGAATGAAGGGTTTTTATATACCGTATTACATCGTCTAGAACAGAATCGTTTTATCCAATCAAGTTGGGATCATTCAGGAGCTAAATATTATCAATTAAATGATAAAGGAAACAAGATGCTGCGAAAGGCAGAAAAGGATTCTACGAAGGCACGGTTTATATTAAAAGGATTAGTACAGGAGTGAGATAAAATTGAACAAAAAAGGGGATCGTTTTTTAAGCGAAGTTACCAATCACATTAAATCAAAAGAAGCAAAGAGCTTTGTAGCAACTGAACTAGATTTTCACTTGAAACAGGCGAAGAACACGTGGATAGAGAAAGGGTTAAGTGAGGAAGTTGCTGAAAATAAGGCTGTTGAACAAATGGGAAGTCCGATCAAGCTTGGCAGGGAACTTAACAAACTTCATAAGCCAAAGGTGGATTGGTTCTTAATTATTTTATTAGTGGCTGCTATGGGGCTAGGGTTTTTACCAATAATCGCTCTTGGGCATACGAATGATTTATTAATGAACAAGGTAATTTCTGTTATTCTCGGCATTGCAACAGCTATTGGAATGATGTTGCTTGATTACCGGAAGTTAGAAAGAATCGGGTGGCTGTTTTATACAATTGGAATACTTATCTTGTTAGCTATAAAATGTTTTCCGACTATTTCTGTGAATGGAGAAGCATTAATAAAGATTGGTCCTCTCACAATTGACTGTTTAATGACGATACCATTCTTCTTTCTAGCTTGGGCTTCTTTTTTCAATAATAGTAGGTTAAAGTTTATGCACCTTCTCATGTTGTACGTATTTTCTTTATATCTATTTTCAACTACATCAATTCTGGTGCCAATTTTTATTTATATTACGATGGTATTCGTTATGCTTTGGTGGAGTAAGCTAGGAAAGAAAACGGCATGGCTCATTACAATTTTACCAATTTTACCCTTTGTTATTAAGGATCTATTTTCCTGGTCTGCCGTAAAAGAATACCGGATAGCTAGAATTTTAGGTTTTTTAAACCCAGAGCATGATCTATGGTATTTACGTTTAAAAGAGGCAATGTCGTCGGCAGGTTGGTTTGGTACATATGGAAATATAAAGTCTATCCCTGCTGCGCATACTGATTTTGTATTCGCGAGTTTGACTTACTATTATGGATATGTGCTTGCGCTGATTCTTGTCTTGATTCTTTCTCTTTTTGCAGTGAGAATAATGACCATATCGTATAGAATAAATGATGGTTATGGTAAATTGCTACTCGTTGGTGGCGTAACTCTTTTTGTAGTCCATTTCATTTGTAACGTTGGCATGATCCTCGGGATATTACCACGTGTTTCTATATCATTACCCTTTATTAGCTACGGATTGATACCAACTCTGTTTCATGCATTTATAATGGGGATTGTGCTGAGTGTGTATCGGCGTAAAGATATGCCGTTTAGAATGAAAAAAACACCTTGATGATGATCAAGGTGTTTTCGTTACAAGTTCAAAACTCTCCGAAGCAGCCCCTGTTACAAAAGGACTAACCTCACCAACGCTATAAAGCTGCAATTCATGCATTGCGCGTGTACAAGCAGTGTAGAACAATCTACGTAGGCTCTCATCGCTGTACACATCTTTAGAAGCATCGTAAATAATAACAGCATCAAATTCGATACCCTTCGCTAAATAAGCAGGGATAACGACGATGCCTTGCTCATACTCGGCTGAGTTACTTTTCACAAGTTTAATATTCTCGATATGACTGAGTGCCTCGTATGCAGCGGCACTTTCAGCCGCGGATTTACATATAATTGCGATCGTATTGTGCTGTTGTTTTTGTAGTTCAGCAACTTTGGAAGTGATACGCTCATGCAGCTCACTGTAATCCGAAACTTTAGTTACTGTAGGCTTTTCACCGTCACGTTCAAATGCATTAATGTTCTTTCCTTCAGGTACGAGGTCCCGTGTAAATTCAATTATCGGTTTTGTTGAACGATAGCTACGAGTTAAGTTAATGCCGTTCGTTTCATCTGGTCCGTATAAGCTAGTAAGTGTATTGAAATTAACTGTTTCACTCGCATGGGCAAATATCGCTTGGTTAAAGTCTCCGAGTACAGTCATTTTTGCGGCAGGGAAGAGACGTTTTAAAAACTCGAACTGAAACGGAGAATAATCTTGTGCTTCGTCTACAAGTACGTGTTTAATGGATCTGTTCGTTTGGAAGCCTTCAATTAATTCTTTTAAAAGTAAAAATGGAGTCGCATCCTCGTAATGTAGCTTTCCTTCATCAAGCATGTTCACAGTTAATGAGCAAATGTCGTCCCATTCTTTAGGTTTTTCCCCAGCAACCCATGATGCATCTGTGAAGAGTTGTTTATATATGCCTGTGAAGTTGATGAAGCGCAATGTTTGAACACCTTTACGAAGCGGCTTCAATTTTTTACGGACAATCATACGTCCAAGTACTTTCGTTTCTTTCTCAAAATCATTAAAGGAGTTGTCGTCAAACTCGCCTTTTTTCTGTAAATATTTATAAGCCTTTTGGTATTCATCTTTACTAAGTAGCTCAATTTCTTCTTCTACCCAAGGCTTTTTCAGTTCTGTTTTTTCAATTGTGTCTATTTGTTTGTTTAGCCAATCCGTTAACTTCTCAATTCGATTATGGAAGCGGAGGGAGGAATCAGTATTATAAAATTGCTCTGTAATTTCTTTAGCAGAGGCAATCAGTTTTCCTCTAAATTTCATTCCTCTAAATAGCATGCCTGAAGATTCAAGAGATTGTCTGTACGCTCTAATCATCTCGAAAAATTGAGTAGATGCTTTAAATCGAATGCTCGCATTTCGAGTTTTATAATTTGCGCTATTCGTTTCAGTTAGCATATATTCTAATTGCTCGTAAGGATCCTCAACGTCAAATGACTTACTTAGTCTATGATTTAAATATTCTTGGAATGTAACTTGCTGCATATTTTCTTCACCGAGTTCTGGCAGTACGTTAGATACGTAGCTGTTGAACATGGAGTTAGGGGAGAAGAGAATGATTTGATCTGCTTTTAGCCATTCGCGATATTTATATAGTAAGTAGGCGATTCGCTGCAGGGCAGCTGACGTTTTCCCGCTACCAGCAGCTCCTTGCACGATAAGTAGTCGCCCTTCATCGTGACGGATAATTTCATTTTGCTCGCGCTGAATAGTAGCAACGATACTTTGCATATGTTTGTTTGTTCCTTTTCCGAGCGCTTGTTGCAGAATTTCATCGCCAATTGTGAGGCTCGTATCGAACATTGAATCAATCTCGCCATTCTGAATTATATATTGTAATTTCTTCTCCACATTACCGCAGATTACGCCTCCTGGTGTGCTGTATTCAGCCGGTCCTGGTGGATAATCGTAGTAAACACTTGAAATTGGTGCGCGCCAATCGTATATAAGAAAGTTTTCTCCGCTTGCATCGGTAAGTGTAGCAACGCCGATATAAATTTGTTCTGCACCAATTTCTCCTTCTTCTTTGAAATCAATTCGTCCGAAGTAAGGTGCTTTATGCATACGGCGTAGTGCGGCAAGTCGATTAAAGGTGTGCTTATGGGTAATTTGTGTTACGGCTAGTGACTGAGCTTGTTGTCTTAAGTTGATAACTGTTTCAAGATAATCGTCAAAAGTATCAGTATTAACTTTTACATCATCCCAAAAGTGTTTACGAATGTTGATTACTTCTGCCCGGCGTCTGCCAGTTTCGCTTTCCAGTTTATCAATTTGCTCCGTAATCGTTTCTATTACGTTATCCAATCGTTTTTGCTCTTGATCAAGTTTTTTGTTCATACGTAAGCACTCCTTTAAAAGTGAAAAATAGAGGTTGACTGAAGATGTGTTTTGGTGTACAATTAAGATACGGATAAATACATTCTTTTATTTTTATCGAATGCGTTTCTGTACTAATTTAACATAGTTTTTTAATTTAATCAATGATAATAAGATAAACCTTGGTTTCGTGCTGTACGAAATCAAGGTTTTTTTGTGTTGAATGGAGTAAGATGGGGGAGTATATCGATTTATCGGTAAAAAACTACTACAAAATAAAAAAGCTTGGGGCTACCCAAGCTTTTTTCACTTCATTATTTCTTTTCGTCTTTTTTAGCGTCAGCTTTTGGTTCTTCGAAAAGATCTTTCAAATCTTTATCGTCAACTTTTACGTCAGCTTTTTTGATTTCTTTCATCATAAGATCATTCATAAATTGAGCATCTTGTGTTTTTTCTTGAACTACTTCTTTTTTGATGTCAGCTTTTGCTTTATCGAAAGTTGCGTCAGCATGAGTCTCAGTTACTTTAATGATATGGTAACCATGCTGTGTTTTTACTGGTTCACTTACTTCATCTTTTTTCAGCTTACGAGCAGCTTCATCGAATTCTTTTACCATTTTATCTGGTCCGAAGAATCCTAAGTCGCCACCTTTTTCTTTTGAACCTGGATCTTCAGAGTACTTTTTCGCTAACTCTTCGAAAGATTTACCTTGTGCAAGTTCTTCTTTCACTTTTTTAGCAGTCTCTTCATCTTTTACAAGAATATGGCTTGCTTTAATTTCTTGCTTATAGTCCTCGAATTTTGCTTTTAAGTCTTTATCAGTAATTGCTTTTTCAATCGCTTGTTCTTGAGCTAATGAAGCGCGAACGCCATTTTTAACTGTTTCTTCTTTAAGGCCTTGTTGTTTCATTAGTGTATCGAATTGGTCACCGACTTGCTTTTTCATTTCATCGAACTTTTTGTCTACTTCTTTTTCATCGACTTTGTAGTTTTTAATAAGTACTTTTTCCATAACCATGTTATTTAGTACTTGTTTACCAGCTTGTGTCTTCATTTGATTGTAGAACTCTTCTTTAGTGATGTCACCAGCTTTAGATGTAACAATTTTGTCTGATGATGATGTTCCACATGCTGATAATGCGATTACACTTGTTGCGGCTAAGGCAAGCATAGCTTTCTTCATTCAATAAACACTCCTACTATTATGTATTTTTAATTTATCCCATACGAATGAAGAAACGCCTTATGATAGGTTATTTTCGTTCATAAGAACCTGATTAAGTCTCACTGATGTCTTTGCTTTTTTTATATGTAAAAGCACGCTTAACAGGGCTTACCGAGGCTTTAGGATAAAGTTTAGATGCGTGTCGTTTATTTCATAGTATAAGCAATATGTACAAAATTTAATATATCATATTTCGACGGGTTTTCCTATTGATAAAGAAATTTTAACCAGTTTGTGTCAGATTTTGAAAGGGTACCATATTGGGCGCATGTCGCATATACAGAAAAGAGGAGGGGATGGGGGATGAATTCAAAACTTATTTTATTACTTGTACTGTTTATTTTATTAGTTATAGTAGGTATAATTTGCTTATAGAGGAAAAAAATGAGGAAGGGGCTTCCTTCCTCACTTTCCATGAAATATAATTTCTACATAACTAGAAATTAATAGAATGGTAATACATACATTAATAACTCGAAAGACACCGGGCTGGCGGCTCGCAGATATTTGTTTTCGCTCACACAGTGTATGTGTCATGAAATTCGTGTAAAATATAACAAGAAGTGCGAATGCAACAAAAACAACGGTTATAAGAGTCATGAGGCGAGACCTCCTTTTGGCTAAAATACATATACTTTATATATTGTATCATACGATATTTTGTTCGTGTTACAAAATTCAGAAATAGAAGACTTTGTGTTAGGAAGCGAGGGAGAAAATGGACGTTGTAAGAAGACTAGAACAAGCTGAATACTACGTAGACCTACTATTTAAAATGATTGATGAAGAAAAGTGTCCATTTTATTCTTTAATCATAAAGAAAAAAGCTCGTAAAAAAGACATTGAACGTATACTAAAACTTTGTGAAAAGCTGAACGAACAATATGTAGTGGAGAAAGCAGAAGGCCTTCTATTGTTTGGTGCGCTATTAGATCAATTTGAAAAAGCGCTTCCACATCAGCTCGAAGTACACGAAACTGCGGAAGCGCTAGCAAAACAAGGTTTATTTAAGCCACTTATGAATGAATTCTTAAGCATGATTGCGAAAAAATAAATAGATTATTTCTTAACTAACTTTTGATCGGATTCCGTAAAGTTCTCCTCGATATCTTCTAATGATTTCTCAAAAATATCGATGAAGTCTTGTCCGTAAATATTGCGAAGTATCGCAATAAGTTCGATATTTTCTGGGAACTTACCGTAAAAATTACGAAGTTCAAGTGCCCCATTAAAAACAGAATTATTTTCAGGGTCATACTCCTCCATTAAGCGAAGTAGTAATTCTTCCCCTTTGTCTGTAATTTCAATGTACGTATTTCGTTTATCATCTTCTTTTTTAGAGAATACAAGATAGCCGCGTTCTTCTAGCTTTTTAGAGAAGTTAAACGCCGTTGATACGTGCATAACTCCAAACTTAGCAATCTCAGAAATAGAAGCCCCTTTTAAATGATAAGCGATGGTTAAAATGTGATGCTCGTTAATGTTTAAATCGTAAGGTTTAATCCATTGTTGCCAATCTTTCTCTACGCATTTCCATAACGCTTTCGATAATTGAGCAATACGTTGGCTGAAAATCATCGCTTCTTTTACCGAGTAATTTTTTTCTCCACTTTTCATTTACTCACCCACTTTAACATTCTTTTTTCATTATTATCTATTATGCCAGTAAAATAAAAATTAATAAAGTCTTTTTGTGAGAATTGTGAAAATTTTTCGGAAAAATAACATTCTATACAAATCATGCATAACTATGGAAGCGTTTTATGAGTCGAGAATACATGTGTTGTCTTTACATGTTAAGGGATAACATATATTGTAAATGCATAAAAACACGGCATATCTATGTGATATGCCGTGTTAAGGTCAATTCGTATGAAAAATATTTGTTATATGCAAAAAACTAAGCAGGAATATGTTTACGCTTTTTCTGGAACAGCTTCTTGTAGTTTCTCAATTGACTTTTGAATGTCTAAAATTTCTTTTTCGATATGTCGTTTGTTTTGAGAAATATCTTGTTTCCAGTTAGAAAGCGTGTCATGCATATCGTCTTTTAGTTCTTGGAATACTTCTTTACCTTCTGAAGCAGTTTCAACGATTTGACGCTTTAATAACTTCGTATCAGCTGTAATATCAGCTAATGTTTTTTTAATATCAGTTCCTTTTTCTTTCAGCTTACCGCGCATAGCTTTACCAGAAGAAGGAGTTGAGAAAAGAACGGCTAGTCCAGCAACTGCTCCGCCGCAAAGTACACCTGTAATAAAGGATTTAGCTTTTGACATAAAAGGAAACCTCCTTATTTTTCGTTCGTATTCATGATGTATAAAAGTGTGCATATCTTTAAGACAAGGGGAAGAAAAGTGAGCTTTTCTCTCTTGTACATGCTATGCACAAAAAATCATACCCCCGGCATTTTTTGTGAAGAAAGAAGCCATACAATAAATGCCAGAGGAATCGGCTTGTTATGTATTACTTCTTATTATAGTGGCACTATTTCACACTATTTGCAATTGTACTTGCGATGTTTTGTAAATTTTCCATTGTGTATTCATTTTGGTGTGATTTCCAAACAGCACCGAAACCATCGTTTTCACCGTAGCGTGGAATTAAATGAAGGTGGAAGTGGAATACAGTTTGTCCAGCTTTCTCGCCGTTATTGTTAAGTAGGTTGAAACCAACTGGATTAAATTCTGCTTTCATTGCATTTGCGATTTTTGGAACGACCGCAAAAATATGTGATGCGATTTCTGGCGTTAACGCAAAAATGTCTTGTTTGTGAACTTTCGGAATAACAAGAGTATGTCCTTTTGTTACTTGACTAATATCTAAAAATGCAAGTACATGTTCATCTTCGTATACTTTTGAGCAAGGGATTTGCCCGTCAATGATTTTACAAAAAATACAATTGTCCGCTGTATGATTCATCGATCTCATCCTTTCAAATAGTCTTAGCCGTATTTTACCATAATTACATAGGAGAACAAACACGAAAAACAGGAAGCTGACTCAGCTTCCTGTTTTCTGAAGAGGGATTGAAAAAGCATTTTTTATAATTTACGGTTCGCAGACACCTCATTTATTTAAGAAATGCACGGTAAATCGGCTAAAGTTTCTGCCGTAGACACCCCATTTTCAAGTGAAATGAATTGCAATCTTTTTTTAAAATGAAATTGTTTATTTTTTAAAACAGTATATGCTCTTTCGGAGACACCCCGTTTCGAAAATGAAACAAATTATCTGGTTATGTGTAAATTTCATTGTCCAACTTGGACACCCCATTTCATGATGACTTCACTATGTTGTTGTACTCATCAATTGGTGGTTGCTTTTTCAATGTGTTCCTTCTTCACTAATTATGATGTCCGCTTTCGTAAAAATATATGCCAAGAAATTTAAATTTTTTTTTGAAGGCATCGATACTATGTAGTGCACCATGATTTTTGGTAAGATGAATATATACATTTCTTACAAAAGTGAATGAATATAAATGAAGAAAGTGGTGTCGTATGAGCGAGTTATTGCGTGTAGAAAATGTTACAGGAGGATATACGAAACGACCTGTACTGCAAAATGTTTCGTTCTCTGTTAATAAAGGCGAACTTGTTGGCTTGATCGGTTTAAATGGAGCGGGGAAAAGTACGACAATTAAACATATCATCGGTTTAATGGAGCCGAAAAAAGGAACTGTCACAATTAATGGGAAAACAATTCGTGATGATATGACAGCGTACCGTTCTAGTTTCTCCTTCATTCCAGAAACGCCAGTATTATATGATGAGTTAACGTTAGAAGAGCATTTGAAATTAACAGCGATGGCGTACGGTGTAGATGAAAAACAATATGAAGAACGCGTAGGACAACTATTACAAGAGTTTCGGATGAAAAATCGTTTGAAATGGTTTCCGTCTCATTTCTCAAAAGGGATGAAACAAAAAGTGATGATTATGAGTGCATTTTTAGTTGAACCATCACTTTACATTGTGGACGAACCTTTCGTTGGGCTTGATCCGTTAGCGATTCAATCACTTCTTCAAATGATGGATCAAATGAAAAAGAGTGGTGCGGGCATCTTAATGAGTACACATATTTTAGCGACAGCAGAGCGCTATTGTGATTCATTCATTATTTTGCATCAAGGTGAAGTGAGAGCGATGGGAACATTATCAGAACTTCAATCCGGGTTTAATATGCCTGGTGCAACGCTTGATGATATTTATATTGCGTTAACGAAGGAAGAAGATTATGAATAGCACAGCGTTATGGAAAGAACGATTTCGGCACTTTCTAAAAGAAGTTCGTACATATAGTAAATACGTATTTAATGATCATTTGAAATTTATTTTCGTATTTATCATCGGCGCAGGAGCGTATTATTACCAGCAATGGTTACAAACGTTAACACCTTCGTTTCCGACAGCGTTTGTTATGGCAGTCTTACTTGGCCTCGTATTAACAGCTGGGTCCATCCAAACGTTATTAAAAGAAGCGGATCTCGTGTATTTGCTTCCAGTTGAAGAAAAGTTAAAGCCTTACTTTACGAAGGCATTTCTCTTTACGTTTATGATTCAGTTATACATAATCGCAATGGTAGCAGCTGCGCTTGCCCCGTTATATTTCCAGCAAATGAAACAAACAGGTGCCAATTACATATGGATTGTAATCGCGTTTGTCATTGTAAAAGCGTGGAATTTATTCGTAGCGTGGGAAAAATCATTTTTAACAGATCAAAGCGTTCAAAAAGCAGATTGGTTCATTCGCTTTATCTTAAACGGCTTATTTGTGTACGTCCTTGTAGAACGTACTTCATTCATTTTTACCGGTGTAATTGTCTTTCTTATGGCACTATACCTTGCTGTTATGCATCAAAAGGTGAAAGGAAAGCCGCTAAACTGGGAGTATTTAATTTCTGAAGAAGGTAAAAAAATGATGCTGCTGTACCGCATTGCGAATATGTTCGTTGATGTACCAGCGTTAAAAGAGAGAGTATCACGTAGGAAATGGCTTGATTTCATTCTTTCGATGATTGGTGAGAAACGTACATATTTATACTTATATACGAGAACATTTTTAAGATCGGGTAACTATTTCGGATTATATATGCGTTTACTCGTTCTTGGGGGAATTATTCTTTACTTTATCCCATTTTTATATGGACGTTTTATCGTAAGCCTTGTTTTCTTATACTTAATCGGCTACCAGCTCTTAACCCTTTGGAAACATCACCGTATGAAAGTTTGGCTTGATTTATATCCGGTAGGGGGAGACGAGAAGAAGAGAGATTTCCTTACTTTATTAAATGCGATTCTTATTATCGGCAGCGTTGTATTTACAGTTATATTTGCACTTGCGACGAAAGATTTCATAATGACCGGCATTTTATTTGTAGTAAGCATATTATTTAGTATTGGTTTCGTTTATCAATACGGTGCAAAGCGCATTGAGCGTTTAAACTGAAAGGAATGAACCTATGATTACATATGAAGAGAAGGTTATAAAAGAATTGGAGCAGTGGAAAGCTACATTCATGAAAGATTCTTCTATGATGACACGGTTCTCTAAAAAAGTGCAGGTGAAAGTGCAACAACTAGTGCCCGCGAAAGTGCAAAAGGTACTAACAGAAACGATTCGGATGATGGTGCAAACAATTAGTGCTGGATCAAACTTCATAAAACCGAAGCTAAAAGAAACGAACTGGTCACTGCAAAGACGAGACGATGAAGTACGTAAAAAAATGGATGAGTACAAAAAAGTCGCAGCGGCAGAAGGGGCAGGAACAGGAGCAGGTGGTATTCTCCTTGGCCTTGCCGATTTCCCGTTATTACTTACTATTAAAATAAAATTTTTATTTGATGCAGCAACATTGTACGGATTTGATACGAGTAAAAAAGAAGAGCGCCTTTTTATTCTTCACGTTTTCCAACTTGCTTTTTCAAGTGACGATCACCGAAAAGAAGTATGGAAAGCGATTGAAACGTGGGATACAGAAGAAGAAAATCATATGGACTGGGAAAAGTTCCAAACAGAATACCGAGACTATATCGATTTAGCAAAAATGCTCCAGCTCGTCCCGATCATCGGTGCCCCGGTCGGAGCGTACGCAAATTATCAATTGTTGCAAAGGCTTGGGGAAGTGACGATGAATTGTTATCGTATGCGATTGCTTAATAGAAATTAATTTGTTTTACAAAAAGTATCCTAAATTACACATTTAGGATGCTTTTTGTTATTTTTATTCATATTTTTCATCTTTTTACCAATAATATACAAATAGAGTTACTTGAGATTACTTTACTGTATTTAGGGGTGCAAATATGAAAGTATCAATTTTTATCACTTGTGTGGCAGATGTTTTTTATCCAGAGGTCGGAAGTGATGTCGTCGAAATTCTTGAAGATTTAGGGTGTGAAGTTGATTTTCCAAAAACTCAAACTTGCTGCGGACAACCTGCTTATAATAGCGGGTATGTGAAAGAAACAAAAACAGCTGCAAAACATATGATTGAAGCCTTTGCTAGTTCAGAATATGTTGTGGCACCATCGGGGTCTTGCGCTATGATGGTTCACGGGTTTTCTAGCTTATTTTCTGAAAGTGAAGCAGATTGGAAGAAAAAAGCTACTGAACTTGGAAATAAAACATATGAATTCACACAATTTCTAGTTGAAGTGTTAGGGAAAGAAGATTTAGGTGCGGAGCTTCATAAAAAAGCAACGGTTCATACATCTTGTCATATGAGCCGATTAATGGGGATTAAGGAACCACCGCAAAAACTATTAAAGTGTGTAAAGGGACTGGAAGTTGTTTCATTGCCGCATAATTATGATTGTTGCGGATTTGGAGGGACATTCTCGGTGAAAATGCCAGAAATCTCTGAGCAAATGGTTGAAGAAAAAGTAAAGCATATTATGGAAACCGGTGCGGAATTGTTAATCGGGATGGATTGTAGCTGCTTAATGAATATAAAAGGACGTTTAACACGTAATGGTTATCAGATTGATGTAAAACATATTGCTCAAGTATTAAATGAAGATCGAAAACAAGGGGGGATATAGAGATGGGAATGAAAATTGGGAACGATCCCTTTCATAAGCGTACTGCAACAGGTATTGGGGATCAATTTATGCGACAGGCTGTCAGGAAAGCGCAAGATGGTCTGAGAGTCAAGAAATTAAAAGCTACTGAGAGTCTTGGGAACTGGGAAGAATGGCGAGCTTTAGGAGAAGAAATTCGAAAGCATACATTAGAAAACCTTGATTATTATTTATATGAGCTGAGTGAAAATATTGAGAAAAACGGTGGTTTCGTTTATTTCGCAAAGACTGCAGAAGACGCAAGGGAATATGTAAAAGAGATTGTAAAAAAGAAAAACGCGAAAAAAATTGTGAAATCAAAATCGATGGTAACGGAAGAGATTAGTTTAAATGAAGCGATTGAAGAAGCTGGAGCGGAAGTGTTAGAAACAGATCTTGCTGAATTTATTCTACAAGTGAACGACCACGATCCTCCCTCGCATATTGTTGTTCCATGCCTTCACAAGGATAAAGAACACATTTGTGAAATATTTAAAACAAAGTTAGATTATACTGGAACATCTGATCCTACGGAAATGGCGAGGTTTGTAAGATCGTATTTACGTGATGATTTTTTTGCAGCGGATATAGGGGTGACTGGATGTAACTTTGCTGTTGCAGAGTCTGGATCAATTTCTATCGTAGCAAACGAAGGAAATGCAAGACTTACTACGACACTTCCAAAAACGTTGATTACAGTTATGGGGATGGAGCGTATTGTTCCGACGTGGGAAGAGCTTGATGTTTTAGTAACACTTCTATGCCGAAGTTCTGTAGGACAAAAGTTAACAAGTTATATTACAGGGTTAACTGAGCCTGGCGGGACGGATGGACCTGAGGAATTTCATTTAGTCATTGTTGATAATGGCCGTTCCGATATTGTAGGAACAGAATTCCAAAGTGTCCTTCAGTGCATTCGTTGCGCGGCATGTATTAATGTGTGTCCTGTATACAGGCATATTGGTGGACATGCATATGGCTCAATTTATCCAGGACCAATTGGAGCTGTGTTGACACCGCTTTTAGGGGGATATGATGAATATAAGGATTTACCTTACGCATCTAGCCTGTGTGGTGCTTGTACAGAAGCGTGTCCAGTGAAAATCCCGTTACATGACTTATTAATTAAACATCGTAGCCGCATTGTAGAAGAAAAACAATCACCTGTAGCTTGGAACGTGGCTATGAAAGGTTTTGAAAAAGCGGTGAAGAGTCCTAGACTATTTTCTTTTGCAGCGAAGAGCGCTCCGTATGCATTAAAACCTCTTGCAAAAGGGGATAAGATCGAGCGTGGAATTGGGCCGTTAAAAGCTTGGACGGATGCGAGAGATTTTCCAGTTCCGAAAAAACAACCGTTTCGAGAGTGGTTTGAAAAACACGAAAAGGAGAACAATGATGGCCATCCAAAATCGTGAGGAATTTTTACTCCAGTTATCAGAAAAGCTTGGTAGGAAACGTCCAGAAGCAGTGAAAAAACCGAACTGGTCTTTTTCCCCGCAGTGGGATGTTTTTGACGGACTGGCGCAAGATGAACTTGTATTAAAGTTAATAGAGCACTGCGAAGTGATTCATACAGAAGTAAAGCGAACAACAAAGGAAAATCTTGTTGAAACATTTCAATATTTAATAAAAGAATGGAATATCAAATCTGCTATGTATTCGAACGATGAGCGCTTTAATGAGTACGGTCTTACTTCATGTTTCAACAATGAAGGCACAACACATTTTCGTGCATGGGGATTAGGTGATAAAGAAGAGGACATAAAATTTGCGAAAGCTGCTGACCTTGGCATTACGTTCAGTGATATGACTCTGGCGGAATCAGGAACCGTTGTGCTATTTAATGATGGGTTAAAAGGAAGGCATGTTAGTTTGCTTCCAGAGTCATATATTGCAATCGTTCCTAAAAGTACGATCGTACCAAGGTTAACCCAAGCTACAAAACTGATTCATGATCAAAGTAAAGCGGGAGAAAACTTGCCGGCTTGTGTGAACTTCGTTTCTGGTCCGTCAAATAGCGCAGATATTGAAATGAACCTTGTCGTAGGTGTACACGGGCCAATTAGAACAGCGTATATTATTGTGGATGATCAATAATGATTTACGTGTGCGACAGAGCGCCCGCGCATACGAGTTGGAAATATAAATGAAACATTATAAGAGTACTGAAAATAGAAAGCGCTGGCTGTTAAATATAACCGGGGCTTTTTATTTTGCGTGCCCAGGTTATTAGTTTTTAAGTTCTAAATTTTTTGAATGAGACATAGAGCTTATACGATATTCTCCGCCACTATATTCTACATCCACAGAGAAAGTTTTACTTTTGTCATCTTTAACATGTCCATTTATAAAAACTGTTTGAAAATCATTGGGAGCAAATTTATGACTTGTAAGGGTTACTTCTAAATTCTCTTTTTCTTTGAAATATTCAATTGTTACTTTTTTTGCTTTATTAACTATTTGTTGTTCAGTATTTTTTTGATCTATAGTACATCCCCCTAAAATACTTAAAATAAATGTAAAGAATAGAAAAAAACTAATCTTTTTGATTTTAATATCCATATTTATGCTCCAATAATGACATCTTGATTATATAAAATATCGTGATAGAAGGAATGTTTTTAGGGAAAAAAGCACTCACTTTTTCTGGTAGCGGGTGCTTTTTAGTTTTCTTTCTTATAAGGAATACTCCTGAATGAAAGAAGCAAACTTAAATAATTATGTTGACGTGAAACTATTAGATTTAATGTTTAAAATCAAAATTATTAGACGCTGAGATAGAACCAATATGATAATCATTAGCGTATTGGACTGAAGCGGTAAACTTTTTACTTTTGTCATTTGTTACATAACCTGAGATAAGGATAGTTTGAAAATCTTTTTGTCCAAATTTATGATCAGTGATTGTTACATCTAAGCCCTCTGTTTCTTTAAAATATTTAATTGTTACCTCTTCTGCCTTTGTTACTATTTCTTTTTCTTCATTTGTTTTATTATTCATACTGCATCCTCCTAAAAGTATAAGTGTAAGAATAATGAATAATCTTATACTATATTTTTTCACGAATAATCACTCCATTAATAGTGCGTTATATTCCTCGCCACTAAATTTTATATTCACTGAACATTGTGTAGTGAAGCAAAAAGAAAAGGCACTCTAAAGTGCCCCAATTATTAGTTTTTAAGCTCTAAATTTTTGGTGGTTGAAATAGCGCCGATATGATAATTATTTGCGTATTCAACTGAAGCAGTAAATTCTTTAGTTTTATCATTAGTCACATAGCCTGATATAGAGATAGTTTGAAAGTCTTTTGGTCCAAATTCATGATCAGTAATTGATACATCTAAGCCCTCTGTTTTTTTGAAATATTGAATGGTTTCTTCTGTTGCTTTATTAATGATTTCTTCCTCGGTATTATTTTCATTATTACAGCCTCCTAAGGTAGTAATAATGAAAATGAAAACTAAATAAAAAAACAATCTTTTATGCAACATAATTCTCCTCCAATCATTGGTTCCTAAATTAGGGATATATCAAATGTTGTAGAAGAGAAACTTTAAAATGTTTTAATAGGTTCAAATCAATCTAGGTTTTTAAGAATTATTTGAGGGGCTCCTTTTGAAAATAAAAATAGACACCTTATTGTTAGGTGCCCAAAAGTTTGATACATTGCTTCTAAATTTTTAATGTTAGAAGTTGAGCTTATTGAATATTGATCTCATCCTTTATATACATATGAAATAATTGGAATTAATATAAAGGGCCAACAAAAATATACTTTATTTTCATATTAATTTCAGTCATCATAACTAATACTTTCAACCTTATTTTTATAATTTATATCTGCAGTTATTTTACGGTTTGGATTATTTGTTACATGACCAGATACAAAAATCACCCAAAAATCTGAGGGGGCGAATTCCACTCTTGTCACTGTGACACCTAGCTTTTTATCTTCTTTAAAATGTTGGATTGCGATCTTTTCTGCTTTTTCTTTTAATGCTATTTCCTCATTTTTTTATCCATATTGTATTATTTTTTTAGAGAAAAATTCGTTGAAACAGAACCAACATTATAATTATTATTGTAATCTATTGTAGCAGTGAATTCCTTGCTTTCATCATCTTTGATATGACCAGTTATGAAGACTGATTCTAGATCATTAGAAGGGAACCTGTAATCAGTAATAGTTACATCTAAATTTTGTTTCTCTTTAAAGTAATTAATTGTTTTTTCTGTTGCTTTATCTACTATTTGTTTTTCTTTATTATTTTCCTGCATATTACATCCCCCAATTATTGTACTTACAAAGATAAAAAAGACAAAAAAGGTAAATTTTCGGATTTTAATTCTCATGTTTACCCTCCGTTAATGTTGTTCTATAATTTAGAATATACTAAATATCCCGAGGAGGGAATACTTTGGATAGCAAAAATACACAAGAAGTGTTAGATTTAAGCTTTTATCGAATGGCTAAAGATGCGTATAAATCAGATAAAGAGTTAAGAAATGAAATTACAGTGAATAATGCGAATGATGATACTTTACAAACATGGAAGGTCCGTGAAACATTCCACGACAAACAAACCGGAATGGACGCAGTAGTCTTTGAACGAGATGTCGATGGGAAAAAGCAAGTTATGGTAGCTTTCCGAGGTACAGAAGGGGATAAAATTATAGAGAAAAACTCTTTAGGCATTCCGATGAAGTCAGGGGAAGGCATGAAGGATTTAAAAACGGATACCAATCATTTTGTATTACGAGAAGGTGTTCATGAACCAGCAGCACCTCCTGTAGCAGGGACTGAGAATGAAGGTTCAAAGAAATATTGGAATGAAGAGAATCAGCGCTGGGAAACACACAATCAATTCGAACAGGCTGAAAGGGTCATGAAACAAGTAACGGATACATACAAGGACAGGGATGATGTGGAGATATATACGACGGGTCATTCGTTAGGGGGAGCTTTAGCGGAATATGCAGCGGCATCTAATGATAATGTAAGATGTATGTCATGGAATGCGCCGAGTGCAAAACATTTGTTACCGCCTGATTTACAAGAAAAAGCAAATAATGGTGAGTTTAATAATAGAATTGTAAGTGTTGTTCACGGAAATGATTCAATTGGCTATGGACCATTTGGTGCATATGAAAGTCATATAGGCTCTACTTATACGGTAACCCCACCAATTTCGAAAGAAGAAATGTCAAAGCTATCATTACAGCAAAAGATCGGGATGGATGTTACTCGATTTTTGAATTCGATAAGTGGCCCTGGTTATCACTATCAAACAGATCAGAACTTCCGGTTTGGAGAGAATGGGTCTTTATCCAATAAATACTTGTTAAATGTAGACACGAATGAAAGAGTTTATGATTCACCAGGCGCGTTATTAGGCGGGGGAGAGATTCGTGTGGTTGTAGAGAATTTGGAAAAGGCCGTAAGAGATATGAAGCGAAACGCGCAAGAATTTCAAGATAGAGTACCGAGGTTAATTTCTAATATGATGACATTATTAGAAACGGCTGAAAGTAGACGGGTAGAAGCTAAAGTAAATAATATACGTGCACATGTAGAGCATTTAAGTTTTTGGTACATACGAACAGCAACGGAAATTTCAGATTTTATTGAGAAGAAAGCCGATGATTATAAGAAGACGGATCAACAATATTAAGGGAGAAGATTAGGATGCCGAGAATTTACTTAAATGAAGAAGCATTGAACCAAGCCTTACAACAATTTGACCATATGATCCAAGACTTAAATCATAATAAAAGAGTTGTAAGTAATGTACATAATTTACTCTTATCAAGCTGGTCGCAACTTGGAGTGGGGAAGAAGGCCATTAGTGATTTAGAATCTTTTAAAAAAGATATCGAAAGAAGGATGGAAGAATTAGAGTCTGATAAAAGGGAGTTAAAGGGTGCGATTGATTTATTAAAAGCGCTAGATCAAAGTTATGATTACATGGGGCCTAAATATTAAATTACAAGAAGCACTCACAAAGGTGCTTTTTGTAGTTTAACTGGATTAAAGATTATTGTAGTCATTATTAAGGAATATGATCCTAGATCCATAATGTAGATTGAAAAAGTAATATACAATTTTGAATCAAACTTGCAAACGATGATTTTTTATTTTACAATTTACTTACCGACCGGTAAGTAAAAATAAGTGAGGTACAGTATGACAAAGAATTTACAAACATCGCAAAACATTGTAGAGGCATCATTTAAACTCATGGCAGAGCACGGTATTGAGAAGATGAGCCTTTCTATGATTGCGAAAGAGGTAGGTATTTCAAAACCGGCTATTTATTATCATTTTTCTTCTAAAGAAGCGTTAGTTGATTTTTTATTTGAAGAAATTTTTTCTGGGTACCATTTTGCAAGTTACTTCGATAAAGAGCAATATAAGAAAGAAAACTTTGCAGAAAAATTAATTGCCGATGGTTTACATATGCTCTCTGAGTATGAAGGACAAGAAGGTATACTACGCGTCATAAATGAATTCATCGTAACTGCATCGCGAAATGAAAAGTATCAGAAACGCTTATTTGAAATACAAGAAGATTTCTTAAATGGTTTCCACGATTTATTGAAGAAAGGTGTGGAACTTGACGTTGTGTCACAACAGGCAACGGAAGAAAATGCTCATACGTTAGCGCTCGTGATCGATAATATGAGTAATTACATGTTAATGGGATTCCAGTTAAAGTATAAAGAAATTTGGATTCGAAATGTGAAAAACGTCATGAAGGAGGAATAAAAGTGAAAATGCAAAAAAACTGGTGGCTCGGTTTTCTTGGATTTATTGGCATTTATCCCGCATTAACGGGCAGTAAGACCCCCACCTCAAAATTCAGCGAAAGCAAAGAAGTTAGGTGGGGGATCAACTGCCCGTTAAAGCCCGATTGGTGAGGGCTGATTAAAGTTTCACTTTATAAAATACCAGGTATGATTGAAGCTTTTCAAGCGGATGGAAGTTGGATGAAGTTAATCGGCTTCATTTGGCTACTTTGGTTCGGATATTTTATTCCTGAGAAGAAAGATAAAGAAGAATAAATACTAATTTTCTGTAAAGTTATGTAAAATATAGATTGAGAGTATTCATATATTAGATTAATAGATTTGGAGTGGTTACATGGATCCATTGAAAAATGAAATTCATCCTGACATGGTCAAGGTGTGGAAAGTTCGTGCTGTAATTGAAGAAGGGATAGGTATTCTCGTCATCTTAGTATACCTTTTCCTCATGATAAAGTTTGATTGGTGGGCGTGGATTTTGTATGTGATGGTTGGGTTAACAGTTGCGCTAGCACCATTTTCGTACTTTTTATTCCCGAAACTACGTCAGCGTTATTATAGCTATCAATTAAATGAAGAAGAGCTTGAAATTCAGCACGGTCTTTTCGTTGTAAAGCGCGTATTAGTACCGATGATTCGTGTACAGCACGTTACAATTGAACAAGGACCAATTATGAGAAAATATGGATTAGCAGAATTACATATTTCAACAGCAGCAACTTCTCATAGTATTCCAGGCTTAACGATGTACGAAGCAGAAATGCTGAAAACGAGAATCGCAGAATTAGCGAAAGTGAGTGATGAGGATGTATAAGAGGCAGCATCCCATTACGATGTTATTAGAATTAAAAATAACAGACTTTATACCATTATTTATTTTCATGTTTAGTTTAAATGGAAAGTTTCCATTTTGGTATTTAATTCCCGCTGGATTCGGTTTACTCACCGTCTTTTCAGCGTTTGAAAAATGGTATTACACAACATACTGGGTTGAAAATAACGTATTACATGTGAAACAAGGGCTCTTTGTGAAGAAGGAGAGCTACTTAAATAAAGAACGTGTTCAAACGATTAATACGAGTTCAAACGTGTTATATCAAATGCTCGGTTTAAAGAAAATTCAAATCGAAACAGCTGGCGGAGGCGATGATGCCGAAGTAAGCCTAGCTGGTATTACAGAAGATGAGGCGAAGGAGCTTATTTCCTTACTAAATGAGCCAACTCCAGAAGTAAAAGCAGAAGAAACATCAGAAGAAGTAGTAGAAAAAGAAGTTATGACAGAGGAAAAGCAAGCGACAGAGTACAAATTAACTTTGAAAGAAATTTTATTAGCATCTGTTACATCTGGTCAGTTTGGATTATTATTCTCATTAATCTTTTTCGTGTATCACCAAGTAGATGAGTACATTCCGAAATGGATAAAAAATAGCGTAGAGTCGTATGTAATGGATCATGATATATACGGCTGGATTTACATGGTAGCTATTTTACTCGTCCTTTCGTGGATTATATCTACAATTGGTTACGCGTTAAAACATGGTAATTTCACAGTAAATCGAAAAAACGATGAAGTGCGTATTTCTCAAGGATTACTTGAAAGGAAAGAACTAGTACTAAAGTTACACCGCATTCAAGGGATTACGATAAAAGAAGGTATTTTCCGTCAGATGTTCGGTTATTGTGCTGTGCAAGTCGAAGTCATTCAAAGTAAGGGATTGGGAGAAGAGAAAGACAAAGTTACGCTGCATCCGATTATTCGAAAAGATCGTGTGCAAGAGTTACTCGCTCATTTACAATTGCCATATGAACTGAATACAAATATTACTGCATTACCAAAAGCAGCCTTGCGCCGTTATTTAATTGATAGTTTCATTTTCTTCGCAATGCTAGCAGTCCCGCTTACTGGGATAAGCATATACTTTGAAAAGTATTTCATCATGTGGGCGTTGTTACCGCTAGCTATCCTCATCTTTACACTTGGATACGCAACATTTAAAACAAATGGTTACGGTGTAAATGGAGAACAAATTACGATTATACATCGTAGTATTGGGAAACATACAGGACTTGTAAGAAGAAGACACGTCCAATCAATTGAAAAAACACAATCATATTTCCAGCGCCGAGCGGATTTATGTACGTATACGTTTTCTAGTGCATCATCGAATTATAAACTAGAGCATACGAGAGTAGAAGATGCGGAGAGAATGCAGGATTGGTATAAGAAGAGAATAAGTGAGAATTAATTTGAAAAGGCTTGCCTAGTATGAAAGGCAGGCTTTTTTGTTATGGAGAAATGAGTAATTTGATTCATATATGGGTGCAAATACAGCTCACATTTCTCAATACGTATCAGAAAAAAGTAGTACCTTTCTATTTCAGGGAAATTCGTGAAATTTTTGATATAAATGGTATACTAATATAGAAATAATATTAGGAGGTTATATATGATAAGTCAGTTGAAAAGAGAAGCACTTGATGCATTAAAAGGAAAATGGGGATTAGCGGTAGGGGCAACCTTATTACTTGGAATCCTTATTGGAGCTGTTGAACTTCTAATTACAGGTGTTTTCTCGATGTTTTGGGGTTGGGAAGAAGCAAGTGATTCGCTTACAGTAAGTATTATTGCAATGCTTGTTATTGGTCCGTTAACAATAGGCGCCTACTATCTTGTTTTAAATGTAATCCGTGAGACTAGTGCTCGCATTGGTGATTTATTTAGATGGTTTAGCGATGGAAGTAAGCTTATGAAGTCGTTTTTAACATATTTACTAATGTATGTATACTTGATGCTATGGACATTACTTCTTATTATTCCGGGTATTATTAAATCATTTTCTTATTCTATGACGTATTTTATTTTGAATGATCGTCCAGAATACACAGCGAATCAAGCAATTACCGAAAGTCGCCGTATGATGAATGGACATAAAATGGATTACTTTTTACTATGCTTAAGTTTCCTTGGCTGGTTCATTTTAAGTATTCTTACTTTAGGAATCGGTTTCTTATGGTCTGCACCTTATTTCTACGCGACATCGGCAGCATTTTATGAAGAGATTTCAAAAGAATATTATAAAAAAGAAGGTACTACCTTCTAATAAAACACCTAAACCACTTATCCCCTAAAGAATATAGGGAACAGACGGTTTAGGTGTTTTGATATGTGTTCTGTTTTCGGGTTCACTTCAGGATAAGGTATAGGTTTTTATCCCGCTATTTGTGGGCAGTAAAACTCCCACCTCAAAATTCAGGTGGAGCAAAGAAGTTAGGTGGGAGTCGGGCTGCCCGTAAACGCCCGATTGATGCGGGCTGATTAAAGTTTCACTTTATATAGAAATTCTTCCCTCTATGTTTTATCATAGAGGGTTATTTTTTTATGTAAAAATGATAGAAAATAATGAATAATATATGTGAAGGGAAAAGTGAGGTGAGCATGATTGAGGAAATTTTTAATTCCGTATTCCCATTCTTTATTAAGCTTATTTATTTCAATGACGATAGTTCAAATATACGATGAGAAGGGGATTTTCGAAGGAGGGCTATTTTCTATTTTTACGAATCTTTTTATTGCTATGGCCAACATGTTGGCTGCTACTTTGATAATTGGAATCCCTGTTGTTTTAGTTGGCTGTCTTCTTGGGGAGATATTGTTTAGGTGTGTTATTTTACCTGTAAAGCTACATTTTATTCCATCCTTAATTTTATATATTCTCTTAGCTATAAGTATTGTTTTTGGTTATGAAGTTATATCTGACGGGTTCCCTACAATATATGAAAATACGCGTATTGTTGTAATGATGTACTTTATGGGACTAACTGTCATTTGCTCTATTACATTTTTAGTAAGCAGGACTACATATGAAGAGAAATAAGGTGATTGTATGAAATACACTTGTCCATGCTGCGGGTATAGAACAATAGAAGAAGAACCACCAGGTACATATGAAATCTGTAACATATGTTATTGGGAAGATGATCCTGTTCAGTTTAACGATCATGACTTTGAAGGCGGAGCAAATGAGCCCTCGTTAAGACAAGCGCAGAGAAATTTCATTGCGTTTGGTGCTTGCGAGGAATGTTTCGTTGGATCAGTTAGAAAGCCGACTAGTGAAGATGTGAAGGATGCTAGCTGGAGAGAAATTTGTTAAGTGGTTTATAGGTAGAAAATGTTATTACTTATAGAAAGAGAAGTAATAACATTTTTTATTTAGTGATTAAAGAATTGGCACCGTCTTATAAAATAAAACAATAAAGCTGATAGGGTGGTAGGAAGACCAGCGTCGAAAAATGCTTGAAAACTAAAGGATAGGAAATCGACTCGTTAAAATTGTATTTCACATTTATGGGGATATTAGGAATTTATATAAATGTATAGATGTATAGTCTACGGAGTGTATTTAATGTTATCATATTGGATGATATGGAAATTTTTAATAGAAGAAGCAACTAACAATTCAAATGTAATGAAGCCTATATTGAATAAAAAAATACCTAGTAGTACTGAACAATATTAAAAATAAAATACGTATTTAGATAGAATTAGTAGAAATGAGGGTTTAAAAAGTAATGAACACGAGCATAACACGGCAAAAAATTTTAGCCGCCGCTTCTCAAATTGTTCAATTTAAAGGAGTAGCTAAGTTAACTTTAGAAGCAGTAGCAAAAGAGGCAGGTGTAAGTAAAGGTGGGTTATTGTATCACTTTTCAAATAAAGAAGCTTTAATAGAAGGCATGATACTTAAAGGGACAGAGGAGTATCATGGTGCTATTCATAATAAGGTAACGGAAGACACAGAGAAGAAAGGAAGGTGGGTTCGTTCTTTTGTAGAGGAAAGATTAAGTAATGAGAAAAGAACAGAAGAGTTGTGTAGTAGTATGATGGCAGCATTAATGCTAAAACCTGAATTACTTGAGCCATTACAACAAGCATTTCAGCAATTGCAAACTAAAATAGAAAATGATGAAATGGATTCTGTTTGTGCCACAATTATTAGATTAGCAGCTGATGGATTATGGTATTCGGAATATTTAGGGATTGGAAGACTAAGTTCTGAATTAAGAGAAAAAGTGATTCAAGCTCTTATCAATGCTTCCTATAAGTAGAATATACAAACTATAGAATAAAAAATAATTCCCCATTGGTTTATTTAATCCGATGGGGAATTATTTTTTTATTAGAATAATAGAACAATTTTGCAGGGTGTTGAATTATAACCGTCCAGACGGTATAGTAATATTTGGTTCAAAAGGAAAATGAAACAAAAAAAGAATAAAAAAATATTTTTAGCACACTATTCGAAAGGATAGGCCGCAAAGCTTAGAGTCTACGGTAATATATTGGTTACTAAGATCGTCTGGTTGCACATTTTTGATGCAACCGGACGGTCTTTTTTTGTTATATAAATATAAAAAATTAGGAGGAAATTATGCAAACGAAAAGTACTAAAAGGCACATTTCAATGGTTTCATTAGTTTTTCTAGTATTATTTTCAGTGCTGAATGTATGGGCTCCAGTTATTCAAGCCGCTGTGATAAAAAATCCAGTGGACGAGATTAATATTTCTCGTACTGATGGCACAACATCTGAACCATATCAGGCTTCAGATGGTATGAAAGTAGAAGTGAAGTGGTCAGCTAAAGAGCAAATAAAAAGTGGAGATCAATTCACAATTGATATGCCAAAAGAATTTAGAAAAGATCTTATGAATATGAGTTTTCCTTTAAAAGATGCTGAAGGCAAAACAGTTGGTATATGTGAGATGAAAAAGGGTCTATTAACGTGTACTATGGGTGATTATGTAGAAGGAAAGAATAACGTTAAAGGTTCTTTATTCGTAGAATTTTACTTTGGTCTAGAAGCATATGATGGTGTCCAAAAAATCCCATTAGAATTTAACGTTGATGGTCAAATCGTAAATAAAGAAGTAAGTGTAAGTAATACGACAGAGAGACCGAAGCCGCAGCCCAATACAGATAACCTATTGAAATGGGGTTCTTATAATCAAGAAGATCCGTCCATTGCTGATTGGCTTGTATATGTAAATGCAACTGGAACAGAAATGCAAGATCTTAAATTAACAGATACATTAGGACCTGGGCATGAGTTAATTACAGACAGTGTAGTATTAGAAGAGGCTGTATTTGAAGATGGTTATGCACCAACAAATATTAAGCCAGCAGATTTATCTAAAATTAAAATTAATGCAACGAAGACTGGATTTACAATTGAATTTCCAGACAGTTCAAAAGGTTATATTTTAAGATATAAAACAAAGATTACCAATCCCGCTGCAAAGCCTCATAAAAATACAGTGAAATTAGAAGGCAAAAATATTAAAACTGAAGAAAAAGTAGGAGAAGTATTCGTAAGTGGTGGGGGAGGAAGCGGTTCAGGCGAAGATAATCCACCTAGTATTGAAAAGAATATAGTTGATGAGAATGGTAAGCTTGTAGAGAATCAGCAGTTAGCGCAAATGGATCAACCTATTCAATATCAAGTTGGTACACATATACCAAACGATCCTCCTAAATACACATCTATGGTAATTAGTGATGATTTAGAAGATGTATTAGAAGTATTAGAGGCAAAAGTGTATGATCAAAATGGCCAAGATATTACTTCTAAAGGAACACTAAAGATAGATAAACAAAAAAGTGAAGTAGCATTTACGTTCGGTGAGAGTTTTGACTATAAGTCATATGAAGACCAGATAATTAACTTGAATATTAAGGCGAAAATTAAAGCTGATGCAGACTTATCTTCTTACGTAGATAAGAAGATTCCTAATAAAGCAGAATTACATTTTGATGATAAGAAATTAACATCAAATGAAGTAACGGTTACGCCGCCGGAACCTCCAAAAGAAGGTACAGTAGCTATTCATAAAATAGATGCTGAGGATCCGAATAAAGAGTTAACAGGTGCCGAATTTGAAGTTCGAAATAGTGAGGATAAGGTTGTTGCAGTACTGAAAACAGGCGAAAAAGGTTTTTCAGCCCCTCAAACTTTAGCACCTGGAACGTATAAAATTTATGAAAAAGTAGCACCTGAAGGATATCAAAAATTAACAAGTCCGGTAGAGGTTACACTTCAAGCTGGAGAAACAAAAACAATTGAAATTAAAAATACCATGCAAAAGGGTCAAATTGAATTAAAGAAAATTGATTCGGAAAATGGTGGTAAAGCATTAGCAAATGCAGAGTTTGATGTAGTAAAAGACGGTGTAGTAGTTGAACATATTATTACAGATAAAGACGGTAAGGCAATTTCTAAACCGTTAGCACCAGGAAAATATATTTTAAAAGAAACGAAAGCGCCCGAAGGATACCAATTAAAAGAAAAAGAGTTCGAAGTAAATGTAACAGGGGACGGCATATTCCCAATAACAGTAGAAAATGCAATGGTAGACAAAGGTAATGTAGAAATTACAAAAGTGGACAAAGAAAGCGGCGCAGTATTAGCGGGTGTCGAATTTGAAGTCCAAGATGAGAAAGATAAAGTGGTAAGAAAAGTAGTAACAGATAAAGATGGAAAAGCAAACGTTTCAGATCTATCAGTAGGAAAGTACAAATTAGTAGAGACGAAAAGCTTACCAGGTTACAAGAAACTAACAGAATCAGTATCATTTGAAATTAAAAAAGGTATGACGACAGTCCTATCATTGAAAGTAGAAAATGAGCAGTTAGACAAAGGCTCATTAGAAATTACAAAAGTAGATAAAGACAGCCAAAAAGCATTAGCAGGCGTAGTCTTCGAAGTGCAAGATGAAAAAGGAAAAGTGGTAAAAAAAGTAACGACAAATAAAGATGGAAAAGCGAATGTCTCAGACTTATCAGTAGGAAAATACAAATTAGTAGAGACGGAAAGCTTACCAGGTTACAAAAAATTAACAGAGCCAGTATCATTCGAAATTAAAAAAGGTATGACAGAAGTCTTATCACTGAAAGTAGAAAATGAGCAGTTAGATAAAGGCTCAGTAGAAATTATAAAAGTAGATAAAGACAGCCAAAAAGCATTAGAAGGTGTAGTCTTCGAAGTGCAAGATGAAGCTGGAAAAGTAATAAAGAAATTAACAACAGATAAAAGTGGAAAAGCAAAAATTGCAGACCTATCAGTAGGAAAGTACAAACTAGTAGAAGTAGAAAGTTTACCAGGCTATAAGAAACTAACAGAGCCAGTATCATTTGAAATCAAAAAAGGCATGATCGAGGTACTATCATTAAAAATAGAAAATGAAATGGTAGATACGGGAAATGTAGAGATAACGAAGATAGATAAAGATAATAAGGCGCCGTTAGCGGGAGTAGCGTTTGTTGTCCAAGATGAAAAGGGCAATGAGGTGAAAAAAGTAACGACAGATAAAGATGGAAAAGCAAATGTTTCAGATTTACCTGTAGGAAAGTATGAATTAGTAGAGGTAGAAAGTTTACCTGGTTATAAAAAGTTGGAAAAGCCAGTGTCATTTGAAATTAAAAAAGGTATGACGAAGTCTTTAACATTTACTGTAGAAAATGAAATGGTAGATACAGGGAATGTAGAAATCACAAAGATAGACAAAGATAGTAAAGCACCATTAGAAGGTGTTGTGTTTGAAGTACGTGATTCAAAAGGGAAAGTAGTTACTAAAGTAACAACGGATAAAGATGGAAAAGCAAATGCTTCAGATTTATCTATTGGAAAGTATGAGTTGGTGGAGGTAGAAACACCAGCCGGATACAAACCACTAGAAAAACCAATTTCATTCGAAATTGAAAAAGGTAGAGTTACAGCATTACAATTAACTGTCGAAAATGAATTAGTGGATACAGGAAATGTAGAAATTACAAAAGTAGACAAAGAAAATAAAGATGCTTTAGCTGATGCCGTATTTGAGATTCAAGACGAAGCAGGACAAGTAGTCGCTAAAATAACGACAGATAAAAAAGGGCACGCACAGGTTACTAATTTATCAGTTGGAACATACAAGTTGGTAGAAGTAAAAGCACCAAAAGGATATAAGCAATTAGTAGATCCTATTACTTTCCAAATTGAAAAAGGTATGACAAAATCTCTTGCTTTAACAGTAGAAAACGAAATGTTAGACAAGGGTAATGTAGAAATTACAAAAGTAGATAAAGAAGGCCAAAAAGCATTAGCGGGCGTAGTCTTTGAAGTACAAGATGAAGCAGGCAAAGTAGTAACAGAAGTAACGACAGATAAAGACGGAAAAGCAAAAGTCTCAGACTTATCTGTAGGCAAGTACAAATTAGTAGAAAAAGCAGGTTTACCGGGATACAAAAAACTAACAGAGCCAGTATCGTTCGAAATTACAAAAGGTATGACGAAAGTTTTATCATTGAAAGTAGAGAACGAACTGTTAGATAAAGGTTCAGTGGAAATTACAAAGGTGGACAAAGAAAGTGGCGCAATATTAGCGGGCGTAATTTTCGAAGTGCAAGATGAAAAAGATAAAGTAGTAACAAAAGTAACAACAGATAAAGATGGAAAAGCAACAATTTCAGATTTATCAGTAGGGAAATATAAGCTAGTAGAGGTAGAAAGCTTACCAGGATACAAAAAACTAGCGAAACCAGTATCGTTCGAAATTAAAAAAGGTATGACAGAAGTCCTATCATTGAAAGTAGAGAACGAAAAGTTAGATAAAGGTTCAGTAGAAATTACAAAAGTAGATAAAGACAGTCAAAAAGTATTAGAAGGCGTAGTCTTCGAAGTACAAGATGAGCAAGGAAAAGTAGTAACAGAAGTAACGACAGATAAAGAAGGAAAAGCAAAAATCTCAGACTTATCTGTAGGCAAGTACAAATTAGTAGAAAAAGCAGGCTTACCAGGATACAAAAAATTAACAGAACCAGTATCATTCGAAATTACAAAAGGTATGACGACAGTCCTATCAATGAAAGTAGAAAATGAGCAGTTAGATAAAGGCTCAGTAGAAATTACAAAAGTAGATAAAGACAGCCAAAAAGTATTAGCGGGCGTAGTCTTTGAAGTACAAGACGAAACTGGCAAAGTAGTAACAAAAGTAACAACAGATAAGGAAGGAAAAGCAAACGTTTCAGACTTATCTGTAGGAAAGTACAAATTAGTAGAGAAAGAAAGCTTACCAGGTTACAAAAAGTTAGCAGAACCAGTATCATTTGAAATTAAAAAAGGTATGACAGAAGTTCTATCATTAAAAATAGAAAATGAAATGGTAGATACGGGAAATGTAGAGATAACGAAGATAGATAAAGATAATAAGGTATCGTTAGCAGGTGTAGTCTTCGAAGTTCAAGACGAAACTGGCAAAGTAGTAACAAAAGTAACAACAGATAAGGAAGGGAAAGCAAACGTTTCAGACTTATCTGTAGGAAAGTACAAGCTGGTAGAAGTAGAGAGCTTACCAGGATACAAAAAATTAGAAAAGCCGGTACCATTTGAAATTAAAAAAGGTATGACAAAATCTCTAGCGTTCACTGTAGAAAACGAAATGGTGGATACGGGGAATGTTGAAATCACAAAAATAGACAAAGATAGTAAAGCACCATTAGAAGGTATTGTATTTGAAGTACGTGATTCAAAAGGGAAAGTAGTAACAAAAGTAAAAACGGATAAAGATGGAAAGGCAAACGTTTCAGATTTATCTATTGGAAAGTATGAGTTGGTGGAGGTAGAAACACCAGCCGGATACAAACCACTAGAAAAACCAATTTTATTCGAAATTGAAAAAGGTAGAGTTACAGCATTACAATTAACTGTCGAAAATGAATTAGTGGATACAGGAAATGTAGAAATTACAAAAGTAGACAAAGAAAATAAAGATGCTTTAGCTGATGCCGTATTTGAGATTCAAGACGAAGCAGGACAAGTAGTCGCTAAAATAACGACAGATAAAAAAGGACACGCACAAGTTACTAATTTATCAGTTGGAACATACAAGTTGGTAGAAGTAAAAGCACCAAAAGGATATAAGCAATTAGTAGATCCGATTACTTTCCAAATTGAAAAAGGTATGACAAAATCTCTTACTTTAACAGTAGAAAACGAAATGTTAGACAAGGGAAATGTAGAAATTACAAAAGTAGATAAAGAGAGCCAAAAAGCATTAGCGGGCGTAGTCTTTGAAGTACAAGATGAAGCAGGCAAAGTAGTAACAGAAGTAACGACAGATAAAGACGGAAAAGCAAAAGTCTCAGACTTATCTGTAGGCAAGTACAAATTAGTAGAGAAAGAAAGCTTACCAGGTTACAAGAAGTTAACAGAACCAGTATCATTTGAAATTACAAAAGGTATGACAGAAGTCCTATCGTTGAAAGTGGAGAATGAGCAGTTAGATAAAGGTTCAGTAGAAATTACAAAAGTAGATAAAGACAGTCAAAAAGCATTAGCAGGCGTAGTCTTCGAAGTGCAAGATGAGCAAGGCAAAGTAGTAACAGAAGTAACGACAGATAAAGAAGGAAAAGCAACAATTTCAGATTTATCTGTAGGAAAGTACAAATTAGTAGAGAAGGAAAACTTACCAGGATACAAAAAATTAACAGAACCAGTATCATTTGAAATTACAAAAGGTATGACGAAAGTTTTATCATTGAAAGTAGAGAATGAACAGTTAGATAAAGGTTCAGTGGAAATTACAAAAATGGCTGCTGAAAGCAAGAATATATTATCAGGAGCTGTGTTTGAAGTTCATGATGAAAAAGGTAAAGTAGTAGCGAGAGTAACAACAGATAAAGAAGGAAAAGCAAAAGTCTCAGATCTATCTGTAGGTAACTACACACTTGTAGAAGTAGAAGCACCAAAAGGATATGAAAAATTAACTAATCCAATTCCATTTGAAATCACAAAAGGAATGATAAATTCAGTTCAATTAGAAGTATTAAACGAATTGAGTCATTTAGCACCACCAGGTCCAGAAAAACCAGATCCAGAGAAACCGGAAAAACCAGATCCAGAAAAACCGGAAAAACCAGATCCAGAGAAGCCTGGAACAACAGATCCAGAGAAGCCTGGAACAACAGATCCAGAAAAACCGGAAACAACAGATCCAGAAAAACCGGAAACAACAGATCCAGAGAAGCCTGGGACAACAGATCCAGAGAAACCTGGAACAATGAATCCAGAGAAGCCTGGAACAACAGATCCAGAGAAACCTGGAACAACGAATCCAGAGAAGCCTGGAACAACAGATCCAGAGAAACCTGGAACAACGAACCCAGAGAAGCCTGGAACAATGAATCCAGAGAAACCTGAAAAAGAATTACCGAAGACAGGGCAGAAAATGCCTGTGGAACCATATATGGGAGCACTTCTTGTAATGATGAGTTTTGGATTACTCGTATTAGGTAGAAAACAGCAAAGATAATAAAAGTGAAAAGGTATCCTCAAAGTATTTGAGGATACCTTTTTTATCTTTATTTGGCATAAAAAAAGCATCTAGCAAAAGAATTAGCTGCAAATAAAAAACACAAGGGAAGATAAATGTCTTCCCGCTTCACGAATGTGCTTATTTCAAAAAAAGTATAAAAACTAGCTTTATTATATATATTTGATGTGTAAAGGTATGGAAGGAAAAGGTTATACGTTTTCGTAGTGTTTTGTTGAAAAAAGAGCAATCTATGTAATTAATTTTAATGATTTAGGAAATAAATCCCGTTCTTAAAGCGTTTGAAGAGCGATAGTCCAATAGTAGGTGGGAGATGAAATTAGGGTTGGAATCTTATTGGATCTTAAAATGTAGAGGGCGGAAAATAATGTAAAAAAAACTATTGTATGTTTAAAAACCTTATGTTACATTTGTGTTACAAGAGAGTTACGAATTGTGACTTTTGTTACGGTTTGTTTTCTTTTGCTTTTCGGTATGTTACAGATTATAGTTCTTATTCCAATTAGCTGAGAGTGTTTAAAGCTGAAGAAATAGCAAACTATAAACGAAAAATGATTTTTCTGTGTGTATAAGAGTGTGTGTAGTAAAGATTCTGAGTAAGGGCTTTATTAAAATTCCTTTCTGTCTTAAAAGAAGAAGAAAACCAACTACCAACTATTTAGGAGTTTTAAGTAATGATAGTAAATGAAATGTACAGTACATATTTACTTTCAGTCTAATTACTACACAGACTTTTATACATATGATGTTATTGTTTTAGTTATATATAGGGGGAGAGAAAATGAGAAAGTTATTAACGGTAATTGGACTTACGTTTTTAATGCTAGCTGGATGTAGTAATGGGGATTTTGACAAAGCAATGGATGAAGGGAAGACCGCGTTAACGAATAAAGAATATAAAAATGCTTTATCATCATTTGAACGAGCATTAGATGAGAAAAAAGGTGATTCAGATGCAACAGTGCTTGTAGAACAAACGAAAGTAATGATTGAAGCAGTGAAGTTAAAAGAAGAAACAAAGGTAGAAGAATCAATCAAGTCATTTGAAAAAGTAGAGAACATGAAGAATGGAAATAATACGCTTATAAAACAAGCAAAGGAAGAACGAACAGCATTAGTAGCGATCTTAGAACAAAAAAAGAATTATAGCGAGCAACTGGTGAAAAGCGAAGAGTTAATAAGTAAGAAAAATGATGCAGAAGCGAAAGAGATGTTAAATAAGGTAGTTTCAGAAACAAAAGATAACAAGAACCTTGAAGAATATAATAAAAAGGCTTTAGGATTAATCACTAAAATTGGTGAAGAGGAAAAAACTGCAAAGAGTGTAACGACAGCAGCGAAGGCACAAAAAAATGATGCAGTAACGAGTCAAAAGGTAGCGACAGAAAAGAACCAAAAAGCAGAGACAGAAAAAAATCAAAAGGCAGTAACAGAAAAGAACCAAAAAACAGAGACAGAAAAAAATCAAAAGGTAGTAACAGAAAAGAACCAAAAAACAGAGACAGAAAAGAATCAGAAGGTAGTAACAGAAAAGAACCAAAAAGTAGAGACAGGGAAGAATCAAGATGCATTTACTTTTGAGAAAGCTAAAGAATATATCAAAAATGAATATAAAGAAGAATATAATTACACGCTAGAGGATACGCAAGTAGAAAATAGAAAGAAATATTATCAAATTAGAGTGCGTACGACATATAAAATAGAAGGCGCAGCTGGAGCAGGATTTACTGGCGTATTCAAGGTGTTCGAAGATGGTACAATTGTTGAAATGCACTAAATTGATGAAAAAGGTATCCTCAAAGTATATGAGGGTACCTTTTTAGCATAAAAAAAGGCATCTAGCAAAAGTACTAGATGCAAATAAAAACACAAGGGAAGACAAAATTCTTCCCGTTTCCCGTAAGTAATTATATCAAAAAAATTATAAAAAACTAGCTTTATTTTTAATATAATGAATGTGTGAGGCTATGAAAGTAAAGGATTACACTATTTTCATAGTGTTTTATTAAAAAGGAGTTGTATAAATGATTAATTTCAAGCCAGAAAATTTAAACCAACTATTAAAAGTGACGCTTATAAGTGCGAATAAGTCTTATGATGCGATTAAAGAGTATGAATTTACGGGAGAAGCAGTAGTATTCCGTGTAGACTTCGAATATATTGACGTTTCTCTAATGATTATAGATATGTTAGGAAGAACTGCTTCTAAATTTAACATTTTGCCATACGCTCGCCCTAATACGAATGAGATAGATTACATTCAGTTTCAGGTGTATTCCATTAATGAAGGGAATTTTAAAGAAATGCTCGACACAATGTAAGAAACTATAATTTTACAAAACTGTATATAACAACTAATATATAATTAATAAATTCATATAATTGGAGTGATGAGATGCAGCCGTTAGAGAGGGAGATTCATTCTAATATGCTAAAAGTGTGGAGAATTCATGCTTTAATTGGGGCGGCAGTTATACTAGCAGTCGTAATTGCGTATTTCTTTTTTATGATTAACTTTAACTGGTGGGGCTGGTTGTTTGGATTGTTAGTGACAGGAGCAGTTATATACATACCACTCGACTATTTTGTATTTCCAAATTTACGTCAACGTTATTATAGTTACAGATTAAATGAAGAAGAGATTGAGATTCAAAAGGGAATGTTCGTTGCAAAACGCGTACTTATTCCGATGATCCGCGTGCAGCACGTAACGATTGAGCAAGGACCGATTATGAGAAAGTATAATTTAGCAGAATTACATATTTCAACAGCGGCAACTTCTCATAGTATTCCAGGCTTAACGAAAGAAGAAGCAGAGCAGTTGAAAAGACAAATTGGAGAGCTTGCGAAGGTGAGTGATGAGGGTGTATAAGAGGCAACATCCGATTACGATATTGTTAGGTATTAGAATTGCGACTTTGTTGCCTTTTATTTTTCTTGTTTTATTTCGTTCAGATGGTGAAGTAAAACCTTGGTATTTCTTACATCTTGTTCTTTTGGCCATATTATTTATTATGGCAATTTTCTCAGCTATAAAATGGTATTTCAAAGTGTACTGGGTTGAAAATAATATTGTACATATTAAACACGGTGTTTTTGTGAAGAAGGAAAGTTATTTAAATAAAGATCGTGTGCAAAACATTAGTACATCTTCTAATGTCATTTATCAAATGCTTGGGCTTACGAAATTAAATATAGAAGTAGCGGGCGGCGGTAGTGAGCCGGAAGTGATGTTAGCTGGTATTAAAGAAGATGAAGCGAAGGAACTGATTGCCTTATTAAATAAAAAAAGAAGCGCTGCGAGTGAAGAAGTACCCAGGGCAGAAGAAAGTAAGACGATTTATCAGTTAACGATGAAAGAGATTTTAGTAGCTTCCATTACGTCTGGTAGATTCGGATTAGTGTTTTCTGGATTACTTCTTATTTACACAGAGTTTAATCAATTTCTTCCAGAATGGCTCATAAATAAAGTGGAAGCGTATGTGATGGATAACGGTGTATATGAATTAATCGTTATGGCCGCGATTTTAATGGCGGTTTCGTGGGTCGTTTCGACAGCTGGTTATGCGCTAAAATATGCGAACTTTAAAATAGAGCGAAACAGAAATGAAATTCGTATTGTGCAAGGGTTATTTGATAAGAAAGAGTTTGTCTTAAAGCTCCACCGCATTCAAGCAATTACTGTGAAAGAAGGAATTCTCCGCCAGCCTTTCGGTTATTGCTCTGTCGAAGTGGAAGTCATTCAAAGTATAGAAGCGGCAGGGAATGAAGTGATGTTACATCCTTTTATGAAGAAAAAAGATGTACAGCAGCTACTTGCCTATTTACAGTTGCCATATGAAATAGAAGAGGAAATCGTTCATTTACCGAAGGCTGCATTACGCCGTTACGTCGTAATGGGCTGGATTACAAGTGCTGTGCTCGCTGTGCCAATCGCTGGTGCGAGTATATATTTTAAACAACATACTGCGTTGTTCGTTCTTATACCGCTATTTATTGTATTTACAATACTTGCATACGCTAGATATAAAAGTGGTGGATATATGATACGAGACAATCAGTTAGTAATGGTGCACCGAGGTCTCGCGAAATATACAGGGATCATGCGAAGAAGGCATGTTCAAGTAGTAGGATATAATCAGTCGCATTTTCAAAAGAAAGATGAGTTATGTACAGCTGCTGTAGCGGTGGCGGGACATGGTTATGAAGTGAAGCATATGCGAAAAGAAGACGCGCTTCGCATATATAATTGGTACAAAGAAAAAGGAAACACCGTGTAATGGTGTTTCCTTTTTGTGTGTCGTCATTTGTCGATAAGTCGATATATTCGAAAAATCGCTAATATAATTTCATGTAGCCAGGTCTCTAAACTCAGAAACTTAAACTAACACATCAAAAGTAGTCACGAACGACGGGCGAGAGAAAATACTTTTTTGCTGTTCTGCATGTGGATGCGCCTGAGCCTGAGCTTGTCCCTCTGCTTGTGCAGGGCGTTTTTTATGAGCGTTTTCGAATGAACGTGATTCTGTCCAGTCTTTAAAGTTTTGCTCAGTTTCCCACATCGTTAAGATGACATATGTATCATTACTTAATGGGCGAAGAACACGGATTGCTTGGAAGCCAGGCTCATTTTCGATTAGACCAGCACGGTTTTTAAAACGGTTTTCAAATACAGGGCGACCTTCGTCTGTTACAGAAATGTTGTTACAAACGATGTAGCCAGGTTGTCCTTTAAATTCTCCAACAGCGTCTAATACGTCATACTGAAGTGTGGATTCCACAGATTCTTCAGTATTTTCTTTATAAAACATATCTTTTTCGTTATTTTTTGCAGTGAAATGTGCTTGTTCTAGAGGTGTTTCGTATGAAATAATAGCCTTCATTTTAATGCCCCCTTTATGGTTTGTCTCTATTATATCAATTCTCTTAAAAAACTTCGAAGATTATATACATAAAGATACTTCTTTTTCAAATAATAAATGTACCATCATTTGGAAAGAAGGCCGATGTATGAAGAAAGCAAAGTGGACTTTATTAGGCGGGGTAGCAACGTTGGTAGTAGCGATTGTACTCTATAAACTTATTGTGTTAACTGGTGGCTATATGATGGATGAAAAGCAGCTTGTTTTCCACTCTTCATCACGTATCGTTGACCAGAAAGGAAAAGAAATTACGAAGTTATATGTAGAAAATAGAGAGCTCGTGCCGATTGAAGAAATTCCAAAGTACGTGCAGCAAGCATTTATTGCTGTGGAAGATGCTCGTTTTTATGAGCATCAAGGAATTGATTACCCTTCTATATTTCGGGCGCTTTATAAAGACGCGTTAGCTGGAGAGAAGGTAGAAGGCGGTAGTACGATTACGCAGCAACTAGCTAAAAATGTCTTTTTAACTCGCGAAAAAACATTTACGCGTAAATTGAAAGAGGTCGCAATTTCTCTTCAATTAGAGCAAAAATATACGAAGCAGCAAATTCTTGAAATGTATATGAACCATATTTATTTCGGTCATGGGGCATATGGTATCCAAGCGGCAGCAAAGTTGTATTTTAATAAAAATGTAGAAGATTTAACAGTGGAAGAGGGAGCTATGCTTGCAGGGCTTCCGAAAGCACCAAATGGCTATTCACCGTACTTATCCCTAGAAAAGAGTAAAGGGCGCCGTGATCTTGTTTTGTCACTTATGCATAAACAAGGCTATTTAACAGCGGAAGATAGTGTTCGTTACCAAGGGAAAACAATCGCTCTTTATAAAAATTCAGATGAACGTGAACTCGCATATATGCCGTATATCGATATGGTTATAGATGAAGCGGCGCGTTTATATGGTTTATCGCATCAAGAAGTACTGCGCGGAGGATATACGTTTGTCGTACCGATGGATGAAAAAGTTCAAAAGGTAGCATATAACCAGTTTCAAGATGCGAGAAATTTCCCTGGTAAAGAAAACGGGGCGCAAGGTGCATTTTTATTAATGGATAATCAGACTGGCGGAATTAAAGCCGCGATTGGCGGAAGAGAGTATGTTCCGAGAGGGCTTAATCGCGTTTTTGCAAAGCGGCAGCCTGGTTCTGTTTTAAAGCCGCTTATCGTATATGGACCTGCACTTGAGACGAAGAAATATAATCCATATTCTTTATTAACGAATGAAAAAAGTTCGTTTGAAGGTTATGAACCTCGAAATTATAATCATGAGTATACGAAAGAGATGACGATGTACGATGCGGTATTAGAATCGGCAAATGTGCCAGCTGTATCTTTATTAAATGAATTAGGGGTAGATGAGGGAAAGCAATATTTAGAGAAAGGGAATGTTCATATTGCGGACTCAGGTTTAAGCACAGCACTTGGCGGGCTGAAAAATGGTGTGTCTCCATTTGATCTTGTCAAAATGTACCGATCTTTTTTAGCAAACGGGAATATTATCGAACCGCACGTTATCGATAAAGTATTAAATAGACACGGAGCAGTCATTGGAGAATCATCAAAAGCTGAAACGAAAGTCTTTTCGAAGCAAACGGCATGGTATATGACAAAGATGCTTGAAGGAGTTGTGAAAGAAGGTACGGCGAAAGCTGGCGTATATAATGGAGCTTTAGCTGGAAAAACAGGCACAACTTCATTGCCGAATGATGACAATGGTGCGCGTGATATGTGGTTCGTTGGATATACACCGAATTTAGTAGGTGCAGTTTGGATTGGCTATGACCGCACCGATAAAGAGCATCAATTACAAGATGGAAATGCATCTGCAACGATGTTATTTAAAAAGATTTTAACGAAAGCAAACATACAAGATAAAGCGAGTTTTCATAGGCCAAAAGGTGTTGAAACAATTGGACTGCCAATTCGTTTAGATAAGATTCAAAACGTGGAAGCAAAACTAGCATTTAGTCCTTTCGGTTTATTTGCAATGAAACTAAGCTGGACGCCGCTTCCTGATGAGCGAATTATGTATCGGATTTATAAAGTTGAAAAAGGAATTCATACTCACGTTGGAACGGCAAAAGGAACAGGGAAATATGAGGAGAAGTTTATTAATATATTCTCAAAACCAAGTTTTTACGTTGTGCCATATAACACACAAACGAACCGTGAAGGAGAAAAGTCAAAAGTAGCTAAACCGTAGTTTTTCTCTGTGCTATAATAAGAATGTTGTGAAAATAGTAAACGTTTTTACGAACGTTTGTGTCAATTTAATGAACAACGTACATAATGTTATGCATTTTGTTTTTACAAGCTGTATAGTAAAAAAAGATAAATATCGGAATAGAGCATATTTAAAGAAAAAGCATTGGTAAGGAAGGGAGCTAGGGTCTTGGTAAGAACTATAAATGAGACATTTTTAAAAGCATGTAGGGGGGAACGTACAGAGTATGTACCAGCATGGTATATGCGTCAAGCAGGTCGTTCACAGCCGGAATATAGAAAGATAAAAGAGAAATATTCTTTATTTGAAATTACACATAATCCAGAGTTGTGCGCTTACGTTACAAAGTTGCCAGTTGATCAATATAACGTAGACGCAGCAATTCTTTATAAAGATATTATGTCACCACTACCTGCAATTGGTGTTGATGTGGAAATTAAATCTGGCATTGGTCCAGTTATCGATAGTCCAATCCGTTCTTTACAAGACGTAGAAAAATTAGGGGAAATCAATCCAGAAGATGACGTACCTTACATACTAGATACAATTCGTTTATTAACGACAGAAATGTTAGATGTACCGTTAATCGGTTTTTCAGGAGCTCCATTTACGTTAGCGAGCTATATGATTGAAGGCGGTCCTTCTCGTAACTATCATAATACGAAAGCGTTTATGTATGCAGAGCCGAAAGCGTGGTTCGCTTTAATGGATAAGCTTGCAGATATGGTTATTACATATTTAAAAGCGCAAATTAACGCAGGAGTAAAAGCGGTTCAAATTTTCGATTCTTGGGTTGGAGCAGTAAATGTAGCGGATTACCGTATATTTATTAAACCAGCGATGGAGCGTATTTTTGCAGAAGTTCGTAAGGTGGGTGTTCCAATGATTATGCACGGCGTAGGTGCTGCACATTTAGTGAATGAATGGCACGACTTACCGCTTGATGTAGTAGGCTTAGATTGGCGCTTACCGATTGAAGAAGCACGCGCACGTGGTGTTCACAAGGCGGTACAAGGAAATATGGATCCTTCATTCTTATTAGCACCTTGGCCTGTTATTGAAGAACATGTAAAAGGTATTTTAGATCAAGGGATGAAGCAGCCAGGTTATATCTTTAACTTAGGTCACGGCGTATTCCCAGAAGTAAATCCAGATACATTAAAACGCTTAACTACATTTATTCATGAGTACTCTAAAGAACAGTTAGCGAAGTAAAGGAGATTGTCTGTATGAAAAAGAAAATTGGTTTGCTTGTAATGGCATACGGAACGCCATATAAAGAAGAAGATATTGAACGTTACTATACACATATTCGCAGAGGAAGAAAGCCAAGTCCTGAGATGCTAGAAGATTTAACAGAGCGTTACCGTGCAATTGGTGGTATTTCTCCTTTAGCTACTATTACATTAGAGCAAGCTAAAAAGTTAGAAACGCGTTTAAATGAAATACAAGATGAAGTAGAGTACCACATGTATCTTGGTTTAAAACATATTGAACCGTTCATTGAAGATGCAGTACAAGCTATGCATAAAGATGGAATAGAAGATGCAATTGCACTCGTTCTTGCCCCTCACTATTCTACTTTTAGCGTGAAGTCGTATGTAGGACGAGCGCAAGAAGAAGCAGGAAAACTTGGAAACTTAACAATTCACGGCATCGATAGCTGGTATAAAGAACCGAAATTTATTCAGTATTGGGTCGATGCAGTGAAAGGTATATATAACGGTATGTCAGAAGCAGAACGTGAAAAAGCAGTGTTAATCGTATCTGCACATAGCTTACCAGAAAAAATTATCGCACTCAGCGATCCATATCCAGATCAACTAAATGAAACAGCGGACTATATTGCACGTGGTGCTGAAGTAGCAAATTATGCAGTAGGTTGGCAAAGTGCCGGAAATACACCAGATCCTTGGATTGGTCCAGATGTACAAGATTTAACGAGAGAATTAAATGAAAAGTACGGCTACAATTCATTCGTATATGCACCAGTTGGATTTGTTGCGGAACATTTAGAAGTTTTATATGACAATGACTTTGAGTGTAAAGTTGTAACGGATGAAATTGGCGCGAAATATTATCGTCCAGAAATGCCAAACGCATCGGACGCATTTATCGACTGTTTAGCAGATGTTGTATTAAAGAAAAAAGAATCTGTAATGTAAGTAGAAAGGGGGAGCTTACTTGAGGAAAAAAGTTGTGATCATCGGCGGTGGCATCACAGGATTAACAACAATGTATAACTTACAAAAAGAAATTCGTGAAAAAAACTTGCCGATAGATGCATTGCTTATAGAAGCGTCTGGTAAACTTGGCGGGAAAATTCAAACCGTTCAAAAAGATGGATTTACAATTGAACGCGGTCCTGATTCTTTCTTAGCAAGAAAAGAGAGTGCAGCTAAATTAGTGAAAGAATTAGGACTTGATGCTGAACTTGTAAATAATAAGGCTGGTCAATCGTTCGTTCTCGTAAACAATCGGTTACATAAAATGCCGAGCGGTTCAATGATGGGAATTCCAACGCAAATTACGCCGTTTCTATTTTCCGGATTGTTCTCCCCAATTGGTAAACTAAGAGCTGGTTTTGACTTATTAATGCCTAGATCAAAACCAGTTTCTGATCAATCACTCGGGCAGTTTTTCAGGCATCGCCTTGGAAATGAAGTCGTTGAAAATTTAATTGAGCCATTATTATCTGGTATTTATGCAGGGGATATTGATGAAATGAGTTTAATGTCAACATTCCCTCAAATTTATCAAATTGAACAGGAGCACCGTAGTATTTCACTCGGTATGCGTACGCTCGCTCCAAAGCAAGAGAAGGCTGAATTGAAAAAAGGAATATTTAAAACTGTGAAAACCGGTTTAGAATCTATAGTAGAATCTCTTGAAACGAAGATTCCTAATGATATGGTAATGAAGGGAACTCGTATCGAAAAGGTTGCAAAACTTGGTGATAGTTATACGATTACGCTTAGTAACGGAAAAGAAATGGAAGCAGACGCGATTGTAGTTGCGACGCCGCATAAAGTATTGCCATCTATGTTTGCGCAGTATAAGCAGTTTCGTTTCTTCCGTAACATTCCGTCTACATCAGTTGCAAACGTGGCACTTGCTTTCCAAAAGTCTGCAATTCAGCGTGATATTGATGGTACCGGATTTGTCGTATCAAGAAATAGTGATTATACAATTACAGCGTGTACGTGGACACATAAAAAATGGCCACATACAACGCCAGAGGGAAAAACGCTTCTTCGCTGTTACGTCGGACGCCCAGGTGATGAAGCGATTGTTGAACAAACTGACGAAGAAATTGTACAGCTCGTATTAGAGGACTTACAAAAGACAATGGATATTACAGAGGATCCAGAGTTTACAATTGTAAGCCGCTGGAAAGAAGCCATGCCTCAATATACAGTAGGCCATAAAGAGCGAATGAAAAAGCTCACAACATTTATGGAGGAAGAATTGCCAGGTGTGTATTTGGCAGGTAGTTCTTACGCTGGTTCTGGTCTTCCGGCTTGTATTGAGCAAGGTGAGTTAGCGGCGAAACGTGTGTTATTTCATTTAGAGAAAGTAATGGAGACTAAATTAGTCGCACATTAAAATATTTCAAACAAAACGCCTTCAATTATATTGAAGGCGTTTTGTTTATTGGATAAAATACCTTTAGTCAATAAACCTATATAAGTTATTTTGTATTATAGTTTGAAAACTTGTAAATTAAATAAATTTTGTGTAAAACTTGTCGAAATATAGTTCTATATAACGAATCATTTGATATGATAGAAATGTTGAGAAAATATGAAATAGGGAGAGGGAGATGGCTGTGAAGAAATTGTTAAGTGTCTTTTTATCATTAATGTTATTGCTTTCATTTACTGGAACTTTAGCGCAGGCGGAAGAAACTACTTCTATGTCAGTAGAAAAAGCAATTCAAGTATTTAAGCAGCAAGGGAAAACGAAGGGGATAGTGGAAGGATATATCGTTGGGTATACGCAAAGTCCTTCTAAATACACGAAAGATCCGGCTAAGTTTGACGACACAAACGTGGCAATTGCCGATTCGCCAAACGAAACAAATCCAGACAAGATCATGCCTGTTCAATTACCAAAAGGTGATGTGAGGACGGCTGTAAACGTGAAAGATCATCCTGAAAATATCGGGAAGAAAGTTAGGTTGACAGGGATGCTTGAGTTATATTTCGGTAGCCCAGGTTTAAAATCAGTAACAGCTCATAAGTTTCAAGGAGAAGAACAAAACCGCGTTAGCGATGTAGTGGCATCACCAAATGGTGGGGAAGTTGCAAAAGGAACAGCAGTAACATTAACAACGAATACAGAAGGAGCAACAATCTACTATACGTTAGATGGCTCTAATCCTACAAATAAAAGTGTTCGTTATAACGGACAAATTGTAGTGAATGAAAATAGTGTAGTGAAAGCAATCGCTGAAAAAGAAGGGCTTACTTCTTCAGCAGTTTCGACATTTTCATTTATAATCGTAACAAATGAACCAGTTCGTATTCATGATATTCAAGGGAAATCACATATTTCTCCTTACAATGGGAAGAAATTAAACAATGTGGAAGGCGTTGTCACAGCACTTGATAAAAATGGTTTTTATGTAGAAGATAATCAGCCGGATAATGATCCAGCTACTTCTGAAGGTATTTACGTATACAAAAAAGATGCGAATGTAGCAGTAGGAGATCTTGTCCAAGTTGATGGAGAAGTAGAAGAATATGTTGGACCTGGATATGCAGAGCGATTTGAAACAGACTTAACGACGACGGAAATTAAGGCGAGTCGTGTTGCTGTAATCGCAAAAGATCAACCTTTACCAGCGCCGATTGTATTAGGAGAAAACGGAGTGAAAATCCCAGATCAAATTATTGATAATGATGGATTTGGTCTATTTGATCCGAACGAAGATGCAATTGATTTTTATGAGAGTGTAGAAGGCATGCGCGTTACGATGCCAACGCCAAAAATTATCGCTCCTCAGAAAAATGGTAACCTATATGTAACAGTAAAAAATGGCGGAGATAAAGTAGTAACGAAGTATGGTACACCTTTATTAGATAAAGAGCAATTAAATCCAGAGCGCCTTTCTGTAAAAGTACCTCGTGATTATGTCGCGAAAGTAGGCGATACGTTCACTGGAGATATAACAGGCGTAGTAGGATATGACTACGGTTCGTTCCGCATTTCGCCAGTAACGGAATTACCATCTGTAGTGGACGGTGGATTTAAGCAAGTAGGGGCAAATATTCAGCCGCGTCTTGATAAGTTAACAGTTGCTACATATAACATTGAAAACTTCTCAGCGAACAAAAAAGAAACAACAGATGAAAAAGTGAAAGCGTTAGCTTATTCTATTAAATATAATTTAAAAATGCCTGATATTATCGGTGTACAAGAGATGCAAGATAATAATGGAGCAATCAATGACGGTACGACTGATGCATCTTTAAGCGCAAAACGTATCATTGATGCTGTATTAGAAATTCGTGGACCGAAGTATGAGTATGTAGAAATTGCGCCGAACAACAATCAAGACGGCGGGGCACCTGGAGCGAATATTCGCGTCGGTTTCTTCTATAACCCATCTCGTGTGAAATTAGCGACAGTACCCAAGTTACTAGATAAAAATGTAGTTCGTATTGGAGACGAAAATCCTTTATTTGAAAGTACACGTAAACCGTTAGCGGCAGAATTTACATTCCAAGGACAAAACGTTGTTGTCATTTCAAATCACTTAAACTCAAAACTAGGAGATGCAACGCCATTTGGAAAAGTGCAGCCGCTCGTATTAAAGAGTGAAGAAAAACGAGTTCAATTAGCACAAGAAGTGAATCATTTCGTACAAGGTATTCAAGAAAAGAATACAAATGCACCAGTTGTTGTATTAGGTGATATGAATGACTTTGAATTCTCTAAACCTTTAGAAGCACTAGAGGGAACGATATTAAAAGATATGTTAAACACAGTGCCGAAAGAGAACCGCTACACGTACATTCATGAAGGTAACGCACAAGTGCTAGATCATATTTTAGTAACAAATAACATCGCACCGCACACAATTGTAGACCCTGTACACTTAAACTCAAACATTATGAAAGAACATGGACGTGTAAGTGACCACGATCCAGTACTTGTTCAAATTGATTTGAAGAAGGCTTCTTAAATAGTCGAGAAAGAACGCTTAGAAATATACTAAGCGTTCTTTTACATTATTAGGAATTCTTATGATAAAATAGATTGAATATTCACTCTTCAATGTAGGGAGGTGTAGACATATGGTATCCCGAATAAACGGGAAATTAATGAATCAGCTTGCAATTTTTTTTAGCATGATCATCATGCTTCAGTTTGTAGCCGATATAACAGGGCTTACACAGAATCTAGATAGTATGTATTACTTAATAAATACCGCAACTTCCTATATAACGTTTAGTTTGGCGGTTATTTTTACTTTAATCGGTGCAAGAAGAGAATTAAGTAAATACGCAATTATTTTATTATGTTCAGTTGTAGGTATTAAAGCGATTTATTTTGCGGCGATCGTTATTTTATGGGGATTGGCAGGTACGCCGTAAATGAATAAAAAAAACCTAATTTCCAAGATAACGTGAGGAAATTAGGTTTTTATCCCGCTATTCGCCGGGCAGTAAAACTCCCACCTCAAAATTCAGTTGGAGCAAAGAAGTTAGGCGGGAGATAACTGCCCGTAAAAGCCCGATTGGTGAAGGCTAATAATCAGTGGGGGATGGATAAAACCCCCACTGATTAAAGTTTCACTTTATAATGGCTGAAAAGCCTTTCTACATCGATCTCGTTTTTGAAGTCTTCTCATATATCTTTTTTTGTCCCGTTGTAATCCTTTTATGTACATAAATAAGCTGACAAGGAAGAAAAATGTACATTGTAAAATGTATGGTGACATCCCGTGTAATGGTTGTTTTGGGTCATATAAGTGAATAGGTGCTCCGCCTATTGTAGGGAATATTGTATTTAGCAGGACGAAGGGAATGGAAGTAACTGCCAATGGGAATAGAAGTGCCATGTAATCCTTTTGTGACCATGTGGACGCTGCTAAACCTAAGAGGGCCATTAAACCAGCGAATAAAAAATTAATCCCAATATATAGATAAATATAAGTGATGGGAGAAGAGAAATATAACTCTGCGAACATTCCGTTGCCATTTATCATGCTAGTACCGACGGTTGGATCTCCATTTGGAATTGTTAATTTGCAAAGTAATAAAGAAAGAATGAACGGTAAAGTATAAAGAAATCCACCGCAGAAAAATGTAACGATATACTTTGTAAAGGAATACGAGAATAGGGAAATTTCCTTACTTATAAAAGTTTTGAAACCATCGGATTTATCGGAATTATAACTCGTACTAAATGGTAAACTTGCAATAACAGGCATTAATAATAAATAAATATCCATTTCATTATTACGAAACCCGATCCATTTAAATGCAGTTGCTATAGCCCCATTCGTTGCGTCTCCTAAATAACGAATTACATAATAATAATGATAAATAGAAATAAGAGCTAATCCACTAAACATAATAATTAAAGAAACACGATTACAAAAAGCTTGCCTTATATTTAAACGAAGCGCACGCATCATGACTGAAAAAGCCTCCACTATTTTTATAAATCTGTCTACTTTCTATATTACTATTAAATGTAAGGATTTTCTTGTTTTTTTATTTGTTTATTAGAAAAAGAGAAATTTAAGTGTTGTCAGGTAAGGTTTCAATACAAGACTTACAAAAGTTGTTTTTTCTAAAATATGGTTGACAATTAAGTATTACATTTGTAATCTTAAAAGTAGATTACAAATGTAATACGAGGGGTGGAAAACAATATGACAAATAAATTACCTAAAATATCTGAAGCAGAATTAGAAATTATGAAAGTGTTGTGGTCGAATTCTCCACAAACAGCGAATGAAATTATAGAAGAACTGGAAGATACAATGGACTGGAAACCGAAAACCATCCGTACATTAATTAACCGGTTAGTACAAAAGGAAGCCGTTTCTTACCATCAAGATAAAGGGCGCATGTATGCTTATTTTCCGCTAGTATCACAAGATAATTATTTACAAGTAGAAACGAAATCTTTGCTACAGCGTTTTTGCGGTGCTGCATTTAAACCGTTACTTGTAAATTTCTTGAAAGAAGAAAAATTGTCTTCAGAAGATATTAATGAACTGAAACGTATTTTAGACGAGAAGACAGAGGAGAATAAGAGGAAGGATAGATAAAAATGATAGATATGTTTATAAATATATACCTTCCTCGAATCTTTGATTGGCTTATAGAAACGTCACTTATGGCTAGTATATTAGTTGGATTTATCTTATGTATAAAAGTTCTATTTAGAAATAAGTTAACGCCGAGATGGCAATATATGCTGTGGATCGTATTAATGATAAGACTTCTTTTACCATGGTCACCAGATAGCTCTTATAGTATTTATTCATTACTTTCCTATAGTTCTAGTGTATCGGAAGTTATTCCAAAAAATATGCCGTCTACTGAGAGTATAGTGAACATAGAAACCAATCATACAGTGGAATTGGAATCAAATTCTGAAACTGTGACAAAAAATGGTGAACCTGAAGTAAACGCGAGTGCGGAACAACAGACTACATTTTCTTTATACAAACTTGCTCTATATGTTTGGCTAGCTGGGGTAATCGTATTAGCAGTCATAACGTTTATTACAAATAGACGTTTATATTCTTACATAAAGAAACAAGCGGATATTACGGATGAACAGGTCGTTACAGTGTTTAATCGCTGTAAGCAGTCTATGAAAATGAAGAAGGCAGTTTCATTACGTCTAGCAGGAAAGATTGCGAGCCCAACTGTTTTCAGTTTCTTTCGGCCGAAAGTATTACTATCAAAAAAACATATGAAAGTATTAAATGAGCAACAATTACAATATGTCTTTTACCATGAGTTAGCTCATATTAAGAGAAACGACGTAGCTGTAAATTGGATTATGTACAGTTTGCTCCTATTAAATTGGTTCAATCCGATTCTTTGGTACGCCTATTTCTGTATGCGAGAAGATCAAGAATTAGCCTGTGATGCATATGCGCTTACTTTTATAGATAAAGAGGAGCAAATTGCATACGGTCATACAATTATTACTCTTTTAGAACATTATTCCTATCAAGCACCAAGCCTAGCAAATTTAAGTAGAAATAAACGAACACTGAAAAGGAGAATCGTTATGATTAAAAAGTTCCAAAAGAAATCTTATCGTCTTTCTTTACTTGGAATCATTGCTATAGCAGCTATAGCAGGCGGATTCTTATTAAATGCAAGGATAACTGAGGGGGATGAAAGACAGAAAGAAAAAGTTGTAGAAAAAAAGCAATCTAAAGCGGCTTTTGAAAAAGCGATAGAAACAGTATTAGGTACACCGGAGAATGCAAGTAGAGAATGGGGGATGTCAATAAAGTCATATAAAAGGAATACAGATTTTTTGTATTTGGCAGAAAAGAATTTTACAAAAGAAGAATTTGAGCAGTATGTTCAATTATTTAAGGAAGCGCAAGAAATTCATAAAAAAGCAATGGTTAAGAAAAATGTGCCTGAGAATTATGATGGAGATACAAAGGAATATAAACCTGAACGCTTGAAGAAAGCTGATCAAGAAAGACTAGCTACTATTGAGAAGACATTAAAATCGCTTGGAGATAAGCTGGAGAAGTCTTTAACATATACTATAGAAGAAGCGAAAGATCATGTACCATTTCAAATTAAGCAGCCGACTTATATGACTGAAGGTTATGAGTTAAAAAGAGAATGGGCTGATTCATATTTTGGAAGAGATGTAGAATTAGTTATTAAATCAGAATATACAAAAGGGAAATATGGTTTTACAATTTATCAGTCAAGAATGTATGTAGGTGGTAATAAGGATCCACTACACTACATGATGCCTGGAGAAGAGAATCTAGAAAGTTATAGTTTAGATGGGAAAGGAATGGTATATAATAAATCTTCTCATGGAGAGGGTAAGTTAAGAGGCCTCAAAATGTTTGTACCAGCACAAGGTAAGAATAGTGAGTATCAAATTGTCATAGTGAATGATATTTTTACAAGAGATACAAAGATATACGAAGAGATAATCGATGATGAGCTAACTAAGAAAGAGATGGAGAAAATATTACTTTCTATGTCAAAATAAAAGACAGTGTTCTTAAACTTTTGGTTTTAAGAACACTGTCTATTTAATTAGATTTCTAGTGTGATCTAGCCAGCAATTATTATGAATATATTCTTGCTTTCCATACAAGTATACTTTTTGATACACTATGGACAGTATGGTATAACTTGACTGGAATTTTTTAATACTGGAAATAATAAAAAAGAGAACTTGTATAGAATGTAAGCGTGTGGTAATATCAAAGATGTACTGATTGACTATATTATCCAATTGGTCATTTTTGGAGGTGACGATGTGGCGATAGATCGAAAACGTTCTATTATTGAAGCTGCAACAAAGTCTTTTTCAGCGTTCGGTTATAAAGCAACAACGATGGATCAAGTAGCGAAGTTAGCGAATGTAGGAAAAGGAACGATTTATACTTTTTTCAAAAATAAAGAAGAGCTATTTGGTGAAATTATTTCTAATTTAATTACAGAAATGAAGCAAGTTGCAGAAAATGCAATTCGTTCAGATATTTCATTTTTTGAAAATGTACATAGAGCATTATATAGCATATTAGAATTCAGAAAAGAACATCAGCTCATGATTAAGTTAATTCAAGAAGAGCGTGATATGGGAACGAAAGAAGTACAAGAAGTGATGCAACAAGTAGATGTGGAAATCGTTTCTGTCATTCAATCGTATTTAAAGATTGCGATTGAAAAAGGTGAAATTAGCAAATGTGATCCAGAAATTACAGCATTTATTATGCTTCGCCTATACGTATCACTTATTTTTGATTGGGAAAAAAATCATGAACCGTTAGAAAAAGAAAAAATATCGGAATTATTCGAACTTTATTTACTAAAAGGATTGTCAAATTAAGATAATCCTTTTAATATTATAAAAAATGACTAATTGAACAAATCGGTCAATCGTATAAGGAGGATGGTTAAATATAATCATGTAGATGAAAATGTGCATAGTATAAATTCGGGGATAAGGCATATGTATGAACAGATATAGCCTTTTTATTTGGGTAAAAATGACTAAAAATACATTTTGGTCATTTTTGAAAAGGGGGATAAATTATGAAATGGCATAAGTTGCTTAGTAAAGAATTTGCAGAGATTATAAAAAGTAAAAAAATATTAATTCCAATTATCGCGGTTTTATTCGTACCGATTTTATATGCGGGTATGTTTTTATGGGCCTTTTGGGATCCGTATGAACAGCTAGATGACTTGCCAGTGGCGGTAGTCAATTTAGATAAAGGTGCAGTATTTGATGGGAAACCAATTGAGGTCGGAAAAGGGTAATTAACTGTTACGATTTATTTAACCAATTAAAACTAAAGTTAATTAAATATATCAGTAAGCCCTGCTAGTCAAGTGATTGGCTAGTAGTGAGGGTTAACTGCGGGCAATCCCTAAAGCTGATTGAACTACAACGTGGCTAGAAATGGCGAGCGTGAATGTCGCGAAAGCAGAAAAAATCAATCAGATGGTGCAAGGTTAAATCCTAAACACTAGAACAATGGGTCTTCCGCCTCGAATCATCTAAGTCAAAATGGATAAGATGAACGTTCAACGACTATCTCGTATAACTGACGAGAGTACATCACAAGCCTATGGTGGTGGAAAAATCCTCTATCTCTAAGTAGATAAACATATAGTCTGCGCTCATGTGAAAACATGAGAAGTTCATAAGAGAACTGGCTAAGGAATTGCGCCCTTAGTTGAACAAGATAAATTTTATTGAATCTATCAAACTTTATTGAATTTATCGAACGTACGTGCTATGTTTGGTTCAATGAGGTGAGAATAATAATGAAATTTTCACGAGTTAGTCAAGTATCGGAATTAACAGGTTTGTATCCTGGTAGTCTCAGGAGAATGCTGGTGGAACACGCTACTATTCAGAAGAACAAATCTTTCATTAAAGAAGTTAAATTCTGATGATATTAGCGAAGAAAGTCAGACTGATTCCAACGCCTGAACAAGAAAAAGTGCTTAGAAACCATGCTGGAGCTGCAAGATTTGCTTATAACTATTGTAAAAGAATGAGTGATAGATACTATAAGCTATTTGGAAAATCTGTTTCACAGTTAGCTTTACAGAAACGATTTACAAAGATCAAGAAGCGAAAGCAATATGAGTGGTTAAAAAATATCAACGCACAAGTTCCCAAACAGGCTTCAAAAGATTTTGACAAGGCGCGAAAAAATTCGTTCGAAAAGTACCAAAATGGTTATCACACTTCTTATAAATCCAAAAAAGATTTAATCCAAGGATTTTATGCCAATTATGAAAGACTGATTATAGGAAAGAAAGTAGTTCATATTCAGTCTATTGGAGAAGTGAAAACAAGCCAACAACTACCAAGAAACAAAAAGCCATCCAATCCAAGAGTTACATTTGATGGTCGTCACTGGTGGATTAGTGTAGGGTTCCAAGAAGACTTTGAATTACAAGAGCTAACCAATGAGTCGATTGGTGTGGATGTTGGTTTAAAAGAGCTGTTTGTGGCTTCTAATGGTATGAAAGAACGAAATATAAATAAAGATGCTAAGGTTAAAAAACTTTTGAAAAGGAAAAAGTCAGCGCAAAGAGATATGTCTAGGAGATTTAAAAAAGGTGTAAAAATTCAATCTGCCGGATATGAAAAAGCTAAAGCGGAGCACCTGCGGTTATCTAGGAAAATTACGAATATCCGAAATAACCATATCCATCAAGCAACAGCAAAATTGGTGAAAACCAAACCAATGAAAATTGTTGTGGAAGACTTACCTATCTCAAACCTGTTAAAAAACAAAAAACTATCGAAAGCATTTTCATTTCAAAAATTAAACTTCTTCTTTCAATGTTTGTCATACAAGTGTGAGAAATATGGCATCGAGTATGTAAAAGCTGATAAATGGTTCGCCTCAAGCAAGATTTGTTCATGTTGCGGAGTTAAATACGACCATTTAGTTCAACTAGAAGGACAGTGGAGTTTAAAAATACGTGAGTGGCGTTGTGCTTCATGCAATAGCCATCACGATAGGGATGTAAATGCTGCGATAAATTTATCAAGATGGGTAAAATAAATGCTTGATAATAGGAGGTAACGATACTGCCTCGTGTGGAGTGTTATACCCCTCGTCCCTTTGGGGTTGCGAGAACACTTTGAAGCACTAACTTGTGTAAATTTGATTGAATTGTATAGATTTAGTTAAGTTTATCGTATCGGCTCGTTGATAACTTAAAAGATAATACAAGTTTCAAATGGGAATTTGTAAGTGAAAAAGAAGCGAAAAAAGGAATGGAAGGCAGAAAGTATTACATGTTAGTACGTATTCCAGATGACTTCTCAAGTAACGCTACAACGTTATTAAAAGACGATCCGAAACCATTAAACTTAGAATACATTCCAAATGAAAGTTTAAACTTCTTATCTTCACAAATTGGCGGAACAGCAATTGAAAAAATTAAAGGTGAAGTATCAAGCACGTTAACGAAAACATATGCAGAGAAAATGTTTGATTCCATTAAAGACGTCTCAAAAGGATTAGCAGATGGAGCGGAAGGAGCAAATAAACTACACGATGGATCAAGTGAGTTGCATGATGGTTCAAGTAAAGTGACGGATGGACTCCATACACTTCAAGGGAAGTCTGGGGAGATACAGACAGGTGTAGGGAAACTATTTGATGGATCTGGGAAAGTAACAGCAGGTTTAAATACGTTAAATAGTAAAACAGGTGAGATGCAAATAGGTATCGGAAAATTAGTAGATGGATCCGGAAAAGTAACAGATGGTTTACATGTACTAAATAGCAATGCGGGTATTGGGAAATTAGTAGACGGCTCCGGAAAAGTAACGAACGGTTTAAATACGTTAAATAGTAAAACGGGTGAATTGCGTGATGGATCTGAGAAAGTGACCGGTGGCTTGAACAAACTAGTAAGTAAATCCGGTGAATTACAAACAGGAACAACTGACCTATCAAATGGTATGGGGAAACTTGTTGAAGGGCAAAGTCAATTAGAGAAAGGTTCTCAAGCGATTCAAAAGGGATTGCAAGATTTAAATAGTAACGTACAAAATTCTGCTGCAGGCTTAGAGGAAATGCAGTCGAAAGTTCCTTCTATATTGAATACAGTAGATGAGAAAATAGATGGAGCTGGGGCGAATGTAAATCGGTTAAATGAACTTACGCAATCAACAGCAGGAGATGCAAAAAATGCAGCGCAAGAGGTAACGAATTTACAAAAGCAAATTGAAAGTTTACCGAAAGAATATCAAGAGCAATTACAACCATTCATAACAAGTGCTGTAAAAAGTACAGCGACAGTTCAGCAAAAAGCTGTCGGAGTAGCAGGTGGAACGAATAAATTAAATGAAGAAGTAAAACAATTAAAAGGCGAAATACATCAAACAACAAATGGACTGCAAAACAAATTACCAAATTCAGAAGGAGTGAAAACGTTAGCAGGTGGTATTGAGAAACTAACGAATGCACAAAATGAATTTGTTAGTAAATTTCATGGATTTGGTGAGGGATTAGATAATGCAAAAATAGGTGCCGATAAATTAAAAGATGGATCAGTTCAATTAATTGATGGAGTAACGCAATTACAAAGCGGATCTGGAAAATTGACAGCAGGATTAGGTCAATTATCTGTAGGAGTAAATCAATTAGCAGATGGCTCAAACCAAGTAACAGGCGGTTTAGGTACATTATCTGTAGGAGTAAATCAATTAGCAGACGGGTCAAACCAAGTAACAGGCGGCTTAGGTACATTATCTGCAGGAGCGGGCCAAATGTCAGGCGGAATAACGCAATTAGCAAATGGCTCTGGCCAAGTAACAACAGGATTAAGTACATTGTCAACTGGCTCAACCCAGCTAATCGACGGAGTAAATAAGCTAACAGACGGATCCGGAAAAGTGACAGATGGACTCATAAAGGTAAATGATGGATCAGGTGAACTTGCTGAGAAACTTGGTGAAGGTGCAGAAAAAACAGGAGAAGTAAAAGGAACGGATAAAACATATGATATGTTTGCAAGCCCAGTAAAAGTGAAGACGGAGAAAATGGCGGAAGTTCCAAACTACGGAACAGGATTCACACCGTATTTCTTATCACTCGGTTTATTCGTTGGGGCATTACTATTATCTATCGTATACCCATTACGCGATACAGTCGGCGTTCCGAAATCAGGATTCAGCTGGTTTATTAGTAAGTTTGGTGTTTTACTATCAGTCGGTATTATTCAAGCAATAGTAGCAGATGTCATATTACTGTTCTGGTTAGGTGTAGAAGTACAAAGTATTCCATACTTTATACTCTTTAGTATTGTTACGAGCTTAGCGTTTATTTCATTAATTCAATGTTTAGTAACAGCATTCGGTGATGCAGGGCGTTTCATCGCCATCATCACATTAATTATTCAGCTTACAACAAGTGCTGGAACATTCCCGCTAGAGTTGATTCCGAAGTATTTACAACCATTTAATGCTTGGTTACCGATGACATATTCTGTATCAGGATTGAAAGCAGTCGTATCAAGCGGAGACTTTAACTTCATGTGGCAAAATATTGGGATACTCATGATCTTTATCGTTTTATTATCACTTGGAACAATTGCTTCATTAACTTGGATGCATAAGCGACAGTTTAAAAATATTGCTGAGAATCAATCGGTTGAAGCTTAAATAAGACCAATAAAAAAAGGCACCGAAATGGTGCCTTTTTTATTGGTCTTGTTTTATTGGTTGAGAAAGTTCATTTGTTTTTCTATTTTTACGGAACAAGTATATAACAATACTTATAAGAATAATTGTAGCTACAATCCAAACAAATGGACCATATCTTTCAGCAAAAGTATATAGTTTCATGTTACTGGCAATGTCCTCTTTTGTTTTTCCTATTAGAATTTCTGAGCCACTATACCCTTCAAGTGTATCTCCTTTTTTTATACCAAAAATAAGAGTATCTGATTTGTTTTCTATTCCTGTATATCGGTATCCCTTACCTTTAATTGTTAATTGAGTATCATCCTTTTTTAGTGAGTAATCTTCGGTGGAAATATCTTTTCCTAACAGTGTAATTGGCTCCATTGAAAAACGGATTTCTTTTAATGCAGGAAGAGCCTCATTGTTTAGTAAGAGCTGCTTTGCAATATGCTGCTCGGTATCAATGTTTTTCCAATTTGCCTTTCGTCGTTTATATGTATTAATTTCAAGAAGTGCAAATTCTTTATTTTGAAGTTTTTCCTCTGTAATAGGTTGTGTAGTAGTTAATGTTCCTTTTAATAAAATCACACCGTCTTTTGCAGATTGAAATGAAGAGACTTCCTTCGTTTCTTTTAATGTATTGATAGCACCTCTATAATCTTCTTTTCCTAAAAGAACAGCTCCTGTATGTACGGTTAAAATAAGATATAGGATGCTTAATACTATAATAGCTTTTTTCACTATGTACCCTCCAAAGTATGTATAAATCGATTATAACATAATTTACCATACGGAATTGTTAATTTGAATAATAAGTTACAAATATAAGGGTGATAAATAAATTAAAAAAGTGTGGATGAGAGGAGTAAAAGTGAAAAGGAATTACAACAATTTGCAGAGAAACATAGAATAGAGGAGTTGATACGATGAAAGGAAATCTTACTTATTATTTTATCGTAAATCCGCTAATCATCTTTCTTGTTTACGCCCTTTCACCTGTCTTTTTTCATAAAGAAAAATATACAAATATGAAAGATGCACTAGGAATACTTGTAGTTTACTATGTGCTAATTAGTGGGTATTACTTTATGGATGTTGTAAGTAAAAGAATGAAGAAAAATAGTAAGGACAAACAATAAAGTTTTATTACATAAAAACTGATGGAGGACAACAAAATGACCGAAAGCGAAATGAAATTTAGGGATACGACCATTCGTAACTTTTTTGATAAAGAGAATCGTTTAAAATCGATTCCAGGTCAAAAGAAGAAAAAGTTAGTGTTATTAGAACATTTGATTAGCAAATTAAACGCTGAAAATCAATATACAGAAAAAGAAATTAATACATTCATAAAACAATATCATGATGATTTTTGTACGATTAGACGAGAGTTTATCGTGCATGGATTTATGGATCGGGAGGATAATGTGTATCGTATAAATGAGAGAGAAGTATGGAGGAAATGGGAAGAGTTATAAATGTAATGAGGAAGGGGGATTTTCTTGCAAGCTAGTAGTCTTATGCATGAAGAGATTTCTGGAAAACCATCGATTTTTGGGATATTCACTTCGCCAACACTACAATTCAAAAGGATGAAGAATCAAAGAAATATATTTTTCCCGTTAGCTCTTTTAATTGTGCTTATTATAATTTCAAGTGCCTTAATGTCTTGGAATACTTTAAATAATCCTGCACTCAGTATGTTTCATGATAAAACGGGATTTACTGTTCCGAAATACATAACTTTCTTTACTACATTTGGATTTTCAGCAGTCAGCGGAATCGTAGCTATACTTTTTGCACCTATATTCTATAAGAACATTATGATTTTCTTTGGAGTTGATATTAACTATAAAGAAACGTTCCCGGTAATTATTTATGCTTCGTTTGTATTAAGATTAGGGATGATTTTAAACGGATTAATTGCATTTTCTCTAAGTGGGTATGAGATATCTTATACAGGTTTAGGTGCAATAGCGACAGATAATATGATCTTGCATACAATTGCTCAAAGAATAGATATATTTAATATTTGGTATTACGTTTTATTAGGAATAGGTTTAAAAACGATAACGAATTTAAATAAAGACAAACTTATCCCTCTTATTATTGTACTTTTCGTTTTCACTAGTTTATTAGCGAGCATGGCTGGGTTTATGCAGGAAATATCTAAAGCGTAAGGATAGGTGGGAAGTATAATTATAAGCTTGTATGAAAAAGGTGGTTTGAATATGGACAAACCACCTTTTATCCCGCTATTTGCCGGGCAGTAAAACTCCCACCTCAAAATGCGGCTGGAGCAAAGAAGCTAGGTGGGAGATCAACAGCCCGTAAATGCCCGATTAGTAGCCCGCGCTAGTCTTGCATTTTTCTTTGTAGTAAGTCTATGAATTCTTCAATATTTGAACTTGTAATGTATCCCACCGTTATATATTCATCTTCATAATAAAATATTATTTTTTTATCAAAGATTCTTCTCTTCGTTTCTATAGATACAATTTTTTCATACTCAAATTCGGAAATTAATGTATTTTTATATTGGCTAAAAAAGAGAATTCTTCTATTAGTAGCAAGTAGCATGCCTGGATATGGGACTTTATGCGTATTTACATAGTCAGTAAGTGAACATTTTAAAGTAGATAAAATCTTTTCTTCTTTATGTAGTAGTTGTTTTGCAGCTGTTAAAATTGGATTCATTGCATACATTCCTTTTATATAGATGTAAGGATATTGTATCAAAAGTGAAAAGATTCTCAATATGTAATGTTGCATATTGAGCGTTTTAGAGATTCTTAGTTTGATAGTTCCAATATTATTTTTAAAAGAAAAAGGTACGAGGTGATTCGGTGATACGATTAGCAAAAGAGGTTGATGCGGAATCAATTATGGATATTAGAAAAGAAATTATATTATCAGAAACTACTACAAAGTTTTTTATATCATCTCCAAATAAATTACCAAATGATATTGATTCAGAAAGAGAAAAGATACAGACAAGTAGTGAAAAAGGCAACCTTTATATAGTTTACGAGGTAGATAGTAAGGTGGTTGGCTTTCTGGTTTTTAAACGATATGAACTAGAACGGTTACGACATGCAGGCACAATGGGAATGGGGATTAGGGAGGCGTATTGTAATCAGGGCATTGGTACGAAGCTAATTGAATTTCTTATTAGCTGGGCTAAAGGGCAGAAAGGTTTAGAGAAAATTTGCTTAGGTGTAGTTTCTATTAATGATAGGGCAATTAAAGTGTATAAACGAACTGGCTTTGTAGAAGAAGGAAGGCAAAGAAAGCAAATTAAATATGAAGATGGATCATATGGAGACGACGTATTGATGGGTTTTTATATTGAATAGAATTCTTATTAATTAAGAAGGTGTATATACGTTATGGTATGTAAATCTTTTTTCATATGCATATTGTGAAATTCTAAAAGTAGTGTGTAATTCCCTGCCATTAACAGACTTTTCCCTATGTATAATATTAATATAGTAAAATCATAAGAACCTATATTGCAGTTTCCAATAATATACTATATAATCAGGATAAGAAAACGTTTTCATGCAAAGGGGGAAATTTCGTGTCGACTATCGAGGACGTGGCGAAATTAGCGGGGTTATCAAGGACAACGGTTTCTAGGGTGATCAATAATCATCCATATGTTTCAGATGAGAAGAAGAAAAGGGTTCAATTAGCAATGAAGCATTTAGGCTTCGTTCCTAATTCTGCGGCGAGAAGGCTTCGTAAACAAAAAACAGAAACAATTGCGGTGCTTGTTCCAAGGATTACAAATCCTTTTTTTAGTAGATTTATTGAAGCAATCGAGATTGCTGCTTCTGAACATAAATATAAACTGATTATTTGTCAAACAAGATATTTACCGGAAAAAGAGATGGAGTATTTACAATTATTATCTACGAAACAAGTAGATGGGATTATTCTATGTTCACTAGAAAATCCATGGGAGAATGTGGAGCCATACTTGCAACACGGTCCAATCGTGTTATGTAATGAATATATTGAGGAAGCAAATGTTCCAACAGTGAAGTTCGATCATGCACAGGGTGCATACATAGCTGCCAATCATGTATTAGAACAAGGATATCGTAATCTGATTTTTTGCCGTGGCAACGAAACGAAAGTAGTGAGCCAACAGCGAAAAATGGGCTTTTTACGCGCTATTACTGAAAAGAGTAGAGAAGTGGAAGCGATCGATTTTCTTGAAAACGCTTTCTCTTGGGATGATGGAAAACGAATATTTAATGAAGTATTAAAGGACAAAAAAAATCCTACCGCGATTTTGGCAGGAGGCGACGAGGTTGCAGCTGGAATTATCTCAGAGGCGAAACGCCATGGTTGGAGTATTCCAGAAGATCTCGCTGTGATCGGTTTTGATAATCAAATTTTGGCGCAGATTACAGAGCCAGGTATTACGACAATTGAACAACCAATCGACGAGATGGCCCGAAAAGTTGTCGACTTAATGATGGATAAAATCCATACGAAAAATTATCGACAAAAAGAATTGTATGAGTTTGAACTGGAGCTCTTGGTGAAAGGTTCAACGATGAAGGATACGATGTTATTAGCCTAGTAGACTATGTCTGCTAGGTTTTTTTATGTTTACAAACTACTATTCTTCGTGAACGCAATCGTCACATTTGTTATGGTATGCTTCGTGCTGCTCATCAATTTCCTTCCCGCAATGAGCACAAGTTTTCGTCGGTAAATTTCGGAAAAACTCCATTGGTTGATCGATCATGTCAATCCCTCCATTTCCATTTCTTACTATCATTGTATTAGTACAAATAATAAAAGTCAACAACTGTTTTATAACAAAAGTGAAAATTAATGAAAAAGTTTAGGAAATGGATTATAGTTAACAATGTAGGATGTAAGTAAAAAACTTTCTCAAGTACGGAAAAAAACGGCATTCCTACGCGGTTTTAGAAAGGATGGATACATATGAAGATGACTGTTGTCGGCTTTTGGGGCGGCTTTCCAGAAGCGGGAGAAGCAACGTCGGGGTATTTGTTTGAACACGATGGTTTTCGTTTACTTGTAGACTGTGGCAGTGGTGTACTAGCACAGCTTCAAAAATATATAACACCATCTCATATAGATGCAGTTGTACTGTCACACTATCATCATGATCATGTTGCAGACATTGGGGTGCTGCAATATGCAAGATTAATTACGAGTGTGACAAAAGGACAACTACCGGAGTTACCAATATACGGTCATTCGTTTGATGAGAATGGATTCCATTCTTTAACGCATGAACCGCATACGAAAGGAATCGCGTACAATCCAGAAGAAACACTTCAAATTGGACCGTTCTCCATTTCATTCTTAAAAACTGTTCATCCTGTTACATGCTTTGCGATGCGTATTATAGCTGGCGATGATGTTGTTGTATACAGTGCAGATTCAAGTTATATTCCTGAATTTATTCCGTTCACAAAAGATGCTGATCTTTTCATTTGTGAATGTAATATGTATGCACATCAAGAGGCTGCAAAAGCAGGGCATATGAATAGTACAGAAGTAGCAAGTATTGCGAAAGATGCAAATGTAAAAGAACTTTTATTAACGCACTTACCGCATACAGGAAACCCATCTGATTTAGTAACAGAAGCAAAACAAATTTTCAGTGGCCATATTACGCTAGCGCATAGTGGCTACGTATGGAATTCATGAGGTGATACGATGTTATTTATTGATAATAAAGGGACTACAGATCCTAGAATAAACTTAGCAATTGAAGAATATTGTGTGAAGAATTTAGATATTAACGAAACATATTTACTGTTCTACATTAACAAACCTTCGATTATCATTGGTAAAAACCAAAACACAGTAGAAGAAATTAATGCAGATTACGTAAAAGAACAAGGTATTCATGTCGTTCGTCGTCTATCAGGCGGAGGCGCAGTATATCATGATTTAGGAAACTTAAACTTCAGCTTTATTACGAAAGATGATGGAGATAGTTTCAGCAACTTCAAAAAGTTCACAGAGCCTGTAACGAAAGCGCTTGGTAAATTAGGCGTAAATGCAGAACTAAGTGGTCGTAACGATATTTTAGCTGAAGGTAGAAAAATTTCAGGTAACGCGCAGTTCTCAACGAAAGGTCGTATGTTCAGTCACGGTACGTTACTATTTGACTCTGAAATCGATCACGTTGTATCGGCACTTAAAGTGAAAATGGATAAGATTCAATCAAAAGGCATTAAATCAATCCGTAGCCGCGTTGCGAATATTACAGAGTTCTTAAACGAAAAAATGACGACAGAAGAGTTTAGACAACTTCTTCTAGAAACAATTTTCGAAGGAGAAACAGAAATTCCAACGTATGAATTAACAGAAAATGATTGGAAAGAAATCCATAAACTTTCTGAAGAGCGCTACCAAAATTGGGATTGGAACTACGGAAAATCTCCGAAGTTCAACTTACAACATTCACACCGCTTCCCAGTTGGACAAGTTGACGTTCGTCTTGAAGTGAAAAAAGGGACAGTAACAGAATGTAAAATTTACGGTGACTTCTTCGGCTCACTAGATGTGCATGACATTGAAGAGCGTCTAACAGGTGTACAATTTGATAAAGATGCATTCACTGTAGCTTTAGAAGGCGTAGATATCGTACGCTATTTCGGTAATATTACAACAGAAGATTTCTTGCATTTATTCTTCTAAAAATAAGGGAGGCTGCCGTAACGGGCAGCCTCTTTTTTGCGTAGATTGTCACGTTTTATCGGTAAGTCGATATATTTTAAAAATCGCTTATATAATTTCATTCACCATAAAATCACAGGACATTTGCCCCTCATAAAGGAATATATATATTCAAAAGGAGGCGAATTGAAATGAAAAGGATAATGTACGTTGTATTACTGCTCAGCTTCGTCATCGGAATGACAGCCTGTAACGATGAAACGTCCTCAAGTCGCACACTTTTATCTATTGGAAAGCCAGGGAGGGATAATGTCATATATTTTACGCATACGGATAACAAACGAAAGATAGATGATATACAAACTATGTTTCAAAATAAGAAATGGAAAAGAAATGAAGCTTTTAGTACGATGAATAAAACGCCAGATCTTGTTTTGTCAATAGATGAGGCCAATACCGGGTTACTGACATTATATGTAACATTGTTTTTTCATGAAAACGGAGCGGATGCAATCAACTTGTATGGGGAGCATACGAGCTTGAATAAAGAGGAACTAGAAAAACTTAGTGAAAAGATGAGTGCATATTATCTTGAAATGATTTTAGCCTTTGGTTCATCATTTGCTAACGAATGAAATTTCCGTATCCTTCCAAAGAGAGTCAACAGGAGGTGATCGTTGTATATGCAGTTAATGGAATATCACTTGCTACTTTAATTTTCTTTTAATATAATTAATTTAGAATTTTTAAATATTCTAAATTTTATAAAGGTGGGGTTTGTGTGAATCTCGTTCAATCTTTGGCTGAAACGGCAAAAAAGAAGGGGGATAAACCGGCGTACATATTTATGGATCAGTCGGTCTCTTATGACCAATTAAACAAAGTGGTCACTAGGTTTTCTAGTAATTTAGCAAAAATGGGCGTTGGAAAAGGGGACAATGTCGCATTAGCTGTAGGCAATTCACCACATTTTTTAGTAGGTTTATACGGAACGATGAAAGCCGGAGCAACTGTCATTCCGATTAATCCAATTTATACAGCAGACGAAATACATTACATATTACAAAATGGAGATGTAAAAACAATCATTGTACTCGACGTCCTTCTACCTGTTATACAATCTCTTACAACAAGACTTCCTTCACTTGAAAATATCATCATATGCGAAACCTCATCAGATTTTACTCATACAGAAACGGAAAAAATGAAAACGTTTACTAGTTTTATAGGAACTGGAGATATAACTTACGAAGGTCCTGAACTAGATGAAGAAGATGTAGCTGTTATTTTATACACTTCAGGTACAACTGGAAAGCCAAAAGGCGCTATGTTAACACATAAAAACCTATATAGTAACGCAAGCGATGTTGCGTCATATTTACAATATACTGCGGATGATCGCGTCGTTGCGGCACTGCCGATGTTCCATGTGTTCTGTTTAACGGTTGCAGTAAATGCGCCGATTGTGAACGGGGCAACGATTTTAATGGTACCGAGGTTTAGTCCGAAAGAAGTATTCCGTATTTGTCGTACGTATGAACCAACGATTTTTGCAGGTGTGCCGACGATGTACAATTACTTATATTTATTTGAAGAAGCAAGCGCAGAAGATGTAAAGACGCTTCGTCTCTGTATTTCAGGTGGTGCGTCAATGCCTGTTGCCCTTCTGCAAAACTTTGAAAAACGTTTTGATGTGATTGTTTCAGAAGGATACGGCTTATCAGAAGCATCACCAGTTACTTGTTTTAATCCGTTAGATCGTCCTCGTAAACCAGGTTCGATTGGTACAAATATTTGGCATGTAGAAAATAAAATTGTGAATGAACTTGGGGAAGAAGTACCTGTCGGTGCAGTTGGGGAGCTAATTGTTCGCGGACCTAACGTTATGAAGGGTTACTATAATGCGCCAGAAGATACAGCTGCGACACTTAAAGACGGCTGGCTATATACAGGTGACTTAGCGAAAATGGATGAAGAAGGTTACTTCTATATCGTCGATCGCAAAAAAGATATCGTCCTAGTTGGTGGTTATAACGTATACCCTCGTGAAGTAGAAGAAGTATTATATACTCACGAATCTGTGGCTGAAGTTGTCGTAATTGGTGTACCGGATGAAAACTTAGGAGAAGCAGTGCGAGCTTACGTCGTTCTGAAGCAAACGAACGTAACAGAAGAGGAGCTTACGCATTACTGCACGCTGCATTTAGCGAAATATAAAGTGCCAAAGAGCATTGAGTTTTTAACAGAATTGCCGAAGAATACAACTGGTAAGTTGTTACGAAGAGCTTTGAGAGAGAAGGCATTGCAAGTATAAAAATAAAGATATCCATCACTATGACTACATGTATAGAGATGGATATCTTTTTGTCCCAAAAAAGCTGGATTAGTTTGGATGGACAAAATTCCTACTCATTAAAGTTTCACGTTATTTTTTAGAATTGGTTAAGCTATAAGCCCATATATTTAAAACGTAATATTGCTAATAAGGAGGAGATATACGTGGAGCAGAAGGAATTACGCTTACGGAAAGTACAATATCTTATTTGTGACATTATGGATGAAATGAATATGGAGAATGAAAAGAAGAACTTAGAAACATTGCAAAAGGTAATTGATCACCTTTCAGGGGCGATAGGTGATTTAGTTGATCCATCAAGCTCGTATTCTATTGATTATTTGGAAAGAAAAGTTCACACGGCGCATTATTTACTTTTTAAAAATGAGCGGAAGGCGTACTTATGTAGGAAATAGTATTATTAATTTTATTTGACATTGATAATCATTATCAATATGATAGTTATGTTGGGTATATTCATATAAAAGGAGATGTCGTATTGATAATGATTAAGAAAAAATATGTTAATGCGTTCGTTATAGCAGCAACTTTAGCAGTTCCATTCAGTGGTATTATGGCACCGATTGCGAAAGCAGAAGCGGCAGTAGAAATGAAAGCAAATAGTAAACTTGCAGATGGTACATATGACGTTATTTTAAAAACGTATAAAGATCAAACGAATGAAACATCTGTTGCTTCTACATATTTAAAAAATGAAAAAGTAACAATTCAAGGTGATAAAAAAATCGTTACGTTAACAGTTCAAGATAGTAGCTATTTCCAGTATCTTAAAGTAGAAGATACTAATAAAGTGGGGACATTCCATGATGTGAAAGTGATCTCTGAAGATAAAACAAATAATGGTACGAAAGTTGTTCAATTTGAAATCGATGAGTTCTCGAAAAAATATAATATGCAAATGCATATATTAATTCCAGCAATTAAATATGATCATAAATATCAAGTGCAGTTTGAAATCGATGCGAGTGCAATTGAAAACAAATCTAAGTTCTCAGATGTACCGACTTGGGCACAAGAGTCAGTTCAATATTTAGTAGACAAAGAGGCAGTACACGGTAAGCCAGATGGTACATTTGCACCCGCTGAAAATATCGATCGTGGTTCAGCAGCAAAAATATTAGCTACTGTTTTAGGGTTAGAAATTAATAAAGATGCGAAGCCATCATTCCGCGATGCTCAAAATCATTGGGCTACACCTTACATCGCAGCAGTTGAAAAAGCTGGCATTGTAAAAGGTGATGATAAGGGTAACTTTAATCCGAGCGGGCTAATTAACCGTGCATCAATGGCTTCTATGCTGGTGAATGCATATAAATTAGAAAGAAATGAAAATATTAAACTACCAAAAGAATTTGCTGATTTAAAAGATCATTGGGGTACGAAGTATGCGAACATTTTAATCCAAGAAAATATTTCAGTTGGAACAGATAATGGATGGGCTCCAGATAAAGCGGTAAGCCGCGCAGAAGCAGCTCAATTTATTGCGAAGACAGATAAGTTAAAGAAATAAATCGAAACTAAAATCAGTGGGATTCCATTCCCGCTGATTTTTAGCTTGTATGAAGTTTCTTATATAATAATTCCGAATTCCAAGTTGACACATGTGAATTACGGAATTAAAATGGAAAGAAATCAAACAGAATACAATAGAAGCTCATCAGAGAAACTGAAGGCGCACAACGTTCACTTTTGTGAATAGATTGTGTGCCTTTTTCTATTGTACAAACTAAGGGGGCTTTATATATGAAACAGTGGAGTAAGACAGCATTAATGAAAAGTACAGGTGTTTTATTATCAGCATTTGTCCTTTTGTCAGGTTGTGGTTCGGCAACATCCACTAACAATTCTGAAGGAAGTGCAGATAAGAAGACAGTCGAACTTTTAAATGTTTCATATGATCCAACGCGTGAGTTATATCAAGATTTCAATAAAGACTTTGCGAAGTATTGGAAAGAGAAGCATGGTCAAACAGTAAATGTAAAGCAATCACACGGGGGATCTGGAAGTCAGGCACGCTCCGTTATTGACGGCTTAGAAGCAGACGTTGTAACACTAGCGCTCGCTTATGATATTGACGCGATTAGTAAGAAGAAACAACTAGCAGAAGATTGGCAGAAGCGACTTGCGGATAATTCTACTCCGTATACATCAACGATTGTATTTCTTGTTAGAAAAGGAAACCCGAAAGGAATTAAAGATTGGGATGATTTAACGAAAAAAGGTGTGTCTGTCATTACACCAAACCCGAAAACATCTGGGGGAGCACGGTGGAACTATTTAGGGGCGTGGGGATATGCACTGAAGAAATATAACAATAGTGAAGATAAGGCGAAAGAATTTGTCGGTCAAATTTATAAAAACGTGGAAGTACTAGATTCAGGAGCACGCGGGGCAACGACAACTTTCGTTGAAAAAGGAATTGGTGATGTGTTAATCGCTTGGGAAAATGAAGCGTTATTATCACAAAAAGAACTTGGAAAAGATAAATTCGAAATTGTAACACCTTCGATTAGTATACTTGCCGAGCCGCCAGTAGCAGTTGTAGACAAAGTCGTTGATAAAAAAGGAACGAAAAAAGTAGCAGAAGGATATCTTGAATATTTGTATTCAGAAAAGGGGCAAGAAATTGCGGCGAAAAACTTTTATCGCCCTCGTAATGAAAAAGTAGCAGAGAAGTATGCATCACAATTTCCGAAAGTTCAATTATTTACAGTTGATGAACTATTTGGAGGATGGAAAAAAGCACAAGAAAAGCATTTTAATGATGGCGGCGTATTCGATCAAATGTATAAAAAATAAGGGGGGATGAGGTGACGTTATATGAGGAAGAAGCGTGTCTTACCAGGGTTTGGATTATCTCTTGGATTTACAATGCTATATATGAGTTTATTCGTACTTATACCACTTTCTATCGTATTTATTCAAACTTCGCAGCTAGGCTGGAAGAAGTTTGCTGGGGTTATAACGAGTGAGCGCGTGTTGCATTCGTATCAAGTAAGTTTCACAACTTCACTTGCAGCGGCAATCGTAAATGCCATTTTCGCTTTATTAATTGCTTGGGTACTCGTTCGCTACACATTTCCAGGGAAGCGGTTATTAGACGGACTAATCGATTTACCATTCGCTCTTCCGACTGCTGTAGCTGGTATTACACTTACGACGCTTTATGCGGAAAATGGCTTTATTGGAAAAATATTTAGTGTGTTTCATATAAAAGTAGCTTTTACCCAGCTCGGCATTATTGTGGCGCTTACGTTTATTGGCTTACCATTTGTCGTTCGAATGGTGCAACCAGTGCTGCAAAGTATTGATAAAGAAGTAGAAGAAGCAGCTTCTAGTTTAGGGGCATCACGCTTTCAAATATTTGTGAAAATTATTTTGCCAGAAATATTCCCGGCTCTACTTGCTGGTTTTTCACTCGCCTTTGCTCGGGCGTTAGGGGAATATGGATCTGTCGTGTTCATTGCAGGTAATATGCCGATGAAAACAGAAATCGCACCGCTTATGATTATGACAAAACTAGAACAATATGATTATGCAGGCGCAACAGCTGTAGCGGCTGTGATGCTTATTATTTCTCTCCTTTTCCTACTATTTATTAATATGATTCAAACTTGGAGCAGAAGGCATGAACTGAAAAGTGAATAGGAGGGGAGAAAATGGAACCAACATTATTAGAAAAGAAAATAGTAAAAAGCGTATCAGTTAAAAAAGAATCTAAATTTGTACCAATTCTATTCATTACGATAACAATTTTATTTTTATCTCTCTTTCTATTACTGCCGCTCGTGACAATTTTTATGAAAGCGTTCGAACGAGGAATTGATGTATATATTGCCGCTGTAACAGATCAAGAAGCATTTTTGGCAATCAGGTTAACACTTCTCGTTGCATTAATTGTTGTACCGCTGAATACGATATTCGGAATAGCAGCAGCTTGGCTTATTACGAAGTTTCAGTTTAAAGGAAAGCAAGTATTATTATCTCTTATTGAACTGCCGTTTGCTGTATCACCAGTTATCGCAGGATTAGTATTCGTTTTACTTTTCACACCTCGTGCTGCTCTTGGCGGATGGTTAATGGAACACGGGATAAAGCTCATCTTCTCTGTTCCTGGCATTATCATTGCGACGATATTTGTTACGTTTCCATTCGTTGCGCGTGAATTAATCCCAGTTATGCAGGCGCAAGGGAAAAGTGAAGAAGAAGCGGCGCTATCACTTGGCGCAAGCGGCTGGAAAATGTTTTGGCGAGTTACATTACCTAATATAAAATGGGGCCTTTTATACGGCATGATTTTATGTAATGCCCGGGCTATTGGTGAGTTCGGGGCAGTTTCCGTTGTGTCTGGTCACGTGCGCGGCGTTACAAATACGATGCCGCTTCATATTGAAATTTTGTACAATGAATATCAATTTTCAGCAGCGTTCGCTGTGGCGACTTTAATGTCACTCATCGCAGTTTTTACGCTCGTTATAAAAAACTGGATTGAATGGAGAATGGAAAAACGACAATAAGGAGTGAGTGCGGTGAGTATTCAAATTCAAAATGTATCAAAACAATATGGTACATTTCAAGCGCTGACAGACATTCATTTGGATATTCCAAAAGGAGAACTTGTTGCCTTATTAGGCCCATCAGGTTCTGGGAAAACGACGTTATTACGAATTATTGCAGGCCTAGAAGAAGCGGATGGAGGTTCGATTTCTTTTGATGGGGAAGATTTAACTGATATTCACGTGAAAAACCGGCAAGTCGGTTTCGTCTTCCAGCACTATGCACTTTTTAAACATATGAATGTATTTGAAAATGTCGCTTTCGGTTTAAAAGTAAGAAAGAAAAACTTACGACCTTCAGCTGAAGTAATAAAAGAAAAAGTAACAGAACTATTGAAACTAGTAAAAATGGATGGTTTCGCAAAACGTTATCCAGCGCAATTATCTGGCGGACAACGCCAGCGTATCGCACTAGCCCGGGCACTTGCAGTCGAACCGAAAATCTTATTGCTAGACGAACCGTTCGGTGCACTTGATGCGAAAGTGCGGAAAGAATTACGAAGATGGCTCCGGAAACTACATGACGAATTTCAAATTACGAGCGTATTCGTAACGCATGACCAAGAAGAAGCGTTAGACGTTGCGGACCGCATCGTTGTAATGAATGAAGGACGTATTGAACAAATGGGAACACCGGAAGAAGTATATGAAAAACCGGCAAGTCCGTTCGTATACGACTTTTTAGGAAACGTGAATTTATTTCACGGCCGCGTTCATAAAGGTAAGCTAAATGTAGGATCAGTGGAACTAGAAGCACCAGAGCATAAGCACGTTTCAAACGTAGACGGGGTGGGATACGTAAGACCACATCACTTATCAATCGATCGTACGAAACAAAGTATAGATGCCATCCCGGCGAAAGTAACATACTCACATGCAGTTGGCCCTGTCGTATATGTAGAATTGAAGCGCGACGGAACAGAGGAATATTTAGAAGCAGAAATTAGTAAAGAGCAGTTTAGACAGCTGAACATTCAAGCTGGTGACTTTGTATACGTACAGCCGAGAGAAGTGAAGGTGTTTATTCCGGAGGATTTTGTGATTTAATAGTGAAAAGCCACACCTATATGAGTATTTATAGGTGCGGCTTTTCTTTGTTTACGTGAATGTCTGATTTTTATATATTCCGCCTCATCAATTCCCCAACCTGCGTCGCAATAAACGCAACATCAATGTCAATTTCATCCAACACGTAAGATTCTAAAATGCCCATTACAGCCGTTCCTAAAAATTTTAAAACGATATGCTTATCAATGTTTTTATTGTGAAGATTCATGTGCTTACTATTTCCGTTAAACGTGCATAACAAGATATAATAGAAGAAATCAATAAGGAGGCTAGCAGTGAAAAATTTTCGTTATTTCAATATATTCACTATTTTAATTGTATACACACTACTCATGTTTTACATCGGCTGGAACGGATGGGTTTGGCTCAGTACGGTGTTCGGCTGGGAATCTTGGGGATATTACGCTTTCGTAGTTAGCTTCATTTCATATGCGTATATTCTCGTACAAGTGTTTAAATTCCTTCCTTTCCTGCGAACGGTCGGTTCAATTTGGTTTGCGGTTATACAATACGCGCTTATGTTATTGCCGTTAGCCGATATTACAGTTTTCCTTCTACAGTTTTCAATGGAGAAAGAGACGGCAATTGTTTGGACAGGATCGGCCGTTTTACTTGCGTTCATCTTTATCTTTGCGTATGGAGTATTCAACGCATATAGTCCAGTAGTAAGAAAGTACGAAGTGCACATACCGAAAAAAGTAGAAGGGCGTAAAAGTTTACGCATTGCGATGGCCTCTGATATGCATTTCGGTAAACTGTCTGGAGTTGCTCATTTAAAGAGACTCGTTCGTCATGTAAATGAAATGGAGCCCGATATTATTTTACTGCCTGGTGATATTATCGACGATCATCCAGGTGTGTTCATTCAGAAAAATATGGGACCAATCATGAAACAGATGAAAGCTCCATTAGGCGTATATGGTGTGTTAGGAAACCATGAATATTACGGCCGAGCTGTTCCTGAGTTTTTACAAGAGATGGATAAGATTGATATTCGTATTCTTTTAGATGAAGTCATTACAATTGAAGATGATTTTTATCTCGTTGGAAGAAGGGATAAAACAGAGCGAGATCGTCAAAGCTTTGAAAATCTAATGAGTACGGTAGATAAATCGCTTCCTGTTATCGCAATGGATCACCAACCATTTGAATTAAAACAAGCAGCGGACGCCGGCGTTGATTTATTATTATCCGGTCACACGCATCGCGGACAAATGGCGCCGAACCATATTGTGACGAGAAGAATGTACGAACTAGACTGGGGATACGCACAAAAAGGTGCATTCCACGCAATTGTTTCTTCTGGATTTGGATTCTGGGGACCACCGCTTAGACTGGGAAGCAGATCTGAGATTGTGCAGGTTGAAGTTACATTTGAATAGGATTGTGAAATAGAGAGCTGAGTGCTCTCTATTTTTTAAAATGAAAAAAGGCTCCATATAAGGAGCGCTCAATAAAAACAAATGAATTAAAACAAATAACAGACATTTATAATATATATATATAAATAAACGTAAAATCAATATATTTTTAATTATAGATATGTAAGGGCGGAATGTCCGTATTTACTCTCTTTGGAAAAAGAGATACTATAAGAAGACTCTGCTTGAAAAGGGGGATTTTAAGTGATCATATTAGATGTCATATACGGTGAGTTTAAGGTAGATAAAGTGTTAGAAGAATTAATTTTAAGTAAACCTGTGCAAAGGCTGAAAGGGGTTCATCAGGCCGGAGCAAGTTACTTAATGAATGAGAAATGGAATGTAACACGTTTTGATCATTCAGTTGGTGTCATGTTGTTAATTAAAAAGCTTGGTGGTTCAGTAGAAGAACAGATTGCTGGTTTACTGCATGATGTATCGCATACTGCTTTTTCCCATGTGATCGATTACGTTTTTGATAACGAAAATGAAAGTTATCATGAAGAAATATTTAGTTCTGTCGTGAAAAACTCGGAAATCCCGGCGATTCTTTCAAAACATGGTTATAACTATGAAGATATTTTGTTAGATGATTCGAAGTGGACATTACTTGAAAAATCTGCGCCAGAATTATGTGCAGACCGAGTGGATTACACATTACGGGATATGTTTACATATGGATATATTTCTTTAGAAGAAGTTCATAGTTTTTTAGAGGATTTAATCGAAGTAGATGGGAAAATGGTTCTTCAAAATATTGAAATTGCAGAATGGTTTACGAAGACGTATTACAAAGAAGTAATTGATTTCTTTATGAAACCAATGAATATTTATGGAAACGATATGTTAGCTAAAACGTTAAAATTAGCTCTTCATAAAAAGATAATCAATCCAGATGATTTTCTTCTTGAAGATCATGAGCTTATTACGAAATTGCGGCTATGTAAAGATCAAGAAGTAGATGCTTTATTAAGAAAAGTTCATCCAAGTATAGAAGTAAAAGAAGATAGAAATGAGTATGATCTACATCAGAAAAATAAAGTGCGTCTTATTGATCCTCCATTACTTCGTGAAGGTGAAGTTGTTCGATCGTCTGTTGTATCGGAAAAAATAAGACAGATGAGCGATATCGCTTATGAAAAGGCGATAAGAGGGATGTATGTGAAAGTGATTTCTAATTAGTTTATTTGTAATAGGAAAAGGTGTCATCAATTATGATGACACCTTTTCGCTTTAAAGGGTTGTTCGTATGGAAATGTGTTACATTTTTACGAGACTATAATATTTTACCAGAGAAATACCTTTTATAGTAAAAAATAAATTTTATAAAGTTTTCCATCAAAAATAATTTGTGAAAAAAGTACTAATTTTTAATGTGACAAAATAATATATTTTTCAATAATCGCTTTAGAATCTTTCGTTCTTTACATATGGATTGTTATATTTTTTAAGGTGATTTAAAGGTTTTTGTCGTTTTTTGTTGTAATTTTCATATTATGATAAACATAATGTTCGGAATCAGCCATTATAACAGAAAAATTTTCAAAAAACAGAATTGAATCATATTGCTTATTTTAATATAATTTATTTGTTAATTAATAACATATTTAGGGTATGATTCTTTATTGCGGTGAGAATTCTTTTTAGCATAGGAGGATTTACAGAATGGTTAAAACGGCAAAACCTGAAATGATGAATGAATTAAAAGAAACAGTTTACAAATTCTTTCCGAAAAATATTGTGAAAGAAGAAGGATTGTACGAGGAGTCCAAAGAGCATAAAAAGTTTGTAGACTTGAAAGAGAGTTTTATAAAAAACGAAAGCTCTCAAAAGGAAGTTTTGTCTTTAATCGAGTCAACATTTTGTGATTATCACGTGTCAGACTATACAGATTTAAACCTATATAATTGTCTAGAATATAATGTGTTACTAAATGGAAAAGAACCGATGTTAAATGATGATATTGATTTAGGGGTTTTTGTTAGCTTACTTGATAAATATTATTATTACAGAATTTACGATACGGGAAAGCCCACGCAGGACTTTAGTCCGTCTTTAGACGTGGGATGAAAGCATCGTTTTTGCATAGCAAAACATGGTATACTTTATTCATAGTCATGCAAAAGACTCTAAAACGATTGTTCTCTGAAAACAGAATACATATGAGGTTGGGGTAGCAAATTCTTCTACTCCGTAAAATGTATTAAGTCGTCATGCAAAAGACGTAAAAACATTTGAGAATGAACAATCTGTACGGTATGGTCACAGTACCGTAGCCCACGAACCTATATGGTCTGTTGTGGGAGTGGTGATGGCACACCGCAATCTTGCACGTCAGCGATACCAGAAATGGACTTCGCCTTTGGTAGCAAGAATCCCACTGACGTTAGTCAGCTGGCCCCTTTAGGGGTGGGAGTGTCAATACGTATTAAAAACAACATATGATGAAGATGTAAGGGAATGGACTTTTGAAACAATCGATGTAGAAATGGATACCATTTGTGAATTTGAGAAACTAATGAATACAAAAGGATTTGTAAGAGTAGAACGAGAGGTTGCTAGAACTGCAATTCCTGATATAGAAACGGAATGTTTACGTATGGGGGAAGTTAACGTATTCCACGCTTTATTCACGGATTCTGTTAGTGAAATATAGGTTTTAAATTATTAAAAAGGTTGTGTAGAAAATAGCTGCTATTTTCTACACAACCTTTTCATTTTCACTAATCAAACCAATTCCAAACCTCAATATCTCCAAGAGTCGCATAACGTACGTGCGGGGAGTTTTGTAATTTTAATAATTCTTTCGACGGCCCAGTAATGACAATGCCGTATACTTTTACGCCGTTATCTTTTACATATTTATAACGTTTATCTAAGTTTAGTTCTTTCTCAGGAAGTGCTGCTATTTTACTTACCGTTTTTTTATGGATAGAAAGGACGCGCATCATTTCGATTACTTGATCTTCTGGCGTTTTGTACTTGTCTGCGTTACTGTCTAGAAATCTTACATGTTCTGGAAATCCTATAGCTTCTCCGCCATGTAAGATATAGTCATCTACATTTTTTCTTTCTTGTCCTGTATCTAAAGCGTACCATACAGGAGTTGGAGGGAGTTCTTGTGCTTCGAATATGCTATATAAAAGCGGTTCTAATTCTTTTAAAGTGTAAGTTTTATCAAAAGAAATTGCTACTTCTGCAACGGTTCCATCATGTACTTTTGCAAGTGTATCCCATACTTTTTTTGAGGAATCCTTTAAATAATCACCCTGCTTTGTTTTGGGATGAACAAAGAAGAGTTTTGGTTGATAGAACGGATTCATCCAAGTTTGTTTCGTGACATCTACAGATGATAAGAAGCTTTTTGTTTCTACTGTACCGAGTGGCATTTCTTTTTTACCGACGGTTCTTACTAAATCGAAGCTGCTGTTCGTACGGAAAAAAGCTTCTACACTTGTTCCGCCCCCCATAACACGGCTATTTGGGATAGTTGCTTCAAGTGCAAGCGAAGGAACTTCTCTAATTTCTTCTAGCCTTTTATCATTATTAGCTTGAAAATAAAAGGCTGATAATACCCCGCCGATTATATATATAACGATGCAAATGGATAATATAAAACCAAACGTTTGTAACCGATGTTTCCACTTAATTCTCCAAAAAGGAACTTTAAGATCTTTTGGCGGTAATTTTTTCTTTACGGGTTCACTCTTCGCAAGCAATTCATCTAAATGAGCTTCACATTCTGCACAAGTTTCTATATGACTTTCTAACTGTTCTTGTTCGTCATGTGTGAGCGTTCCTTTTTCGTATTTCGTCCACAGTTTTTTAAACTCTGCACAACCCATCTGTATCACTCCTTTATGCTTTTCGTTTCTTTTCGTCCTCGGTGTAATTCAATTTTTACTTTTGCTAACGAGAGACCAGTCATTTCTGCTATTTCCTTATAAGAGAATCCGTAGTAATCTCGTAGTAGTAACACATTTCGTCTTTCGAGCGGAAGAGAGGATATACTTTGTAACCAACTAGTAATCTCATATTTTACGAAATAAGAGTGTTCTGTACTTGGCACGTTTGGTAAATGGAATTCTTCAATTTGCGTTGTTTTATACTTCTTTTCTTTTCGGTACCAATCGATAAAGGCGTTGTAGGCGATTGTAAATAACCACGGCCTAATTTCTTCTCCTTTATAATAGTCAATATGGACGAGCATTCGGTAAAATGTTTCTTGCATGAGATCTTCAGCACTATGAGAATCTCCGGTTAGGGAGAGAAGATAGCGAAATAAATCTTGCATATGCTCGGAGTAAATTTCTTCTAATGATTGTTTGCGTTTCACTACATTTCCCTCCCTTCATACATAACAACGAAATACATATAAAAAAGTTACAATTTTTATGGAATTATAGTAAAAAACGTCAAGAATTGGATAGGATTCTCTTTTATCATAATACATATAAGGCGGGTGAACAGAGATGGAAAGCTATGAAACACAAATTCAAAGGTCAATTGATTATATTGAGGAAGATGTAATGGAAAAACAAACGCTGCGTAATTTAGCACGTGTTGCAGGTTTTTCTGAGTCGCATTTTCATCGTGTATTCCAGGCGTTAGTAGGCGATACAGTAATGGAGTATGTTCGAAAGAGGAGGTTAGCCCGGGCAGCTTATCAACTTTCTCATACGGATGAAAAAGTTATTGATATCGCATTTGAGCATGGCTTTCAATCTCATGAAACGTTCACGAGAGCCTTTAAAAAATTATTTCAAATGACACCAAGTGAATATCGAAAACAAGAAATTGAAACACCAATGTATTATAGAGTGAATGTAAAACAAAGAAAATTAAATCCATATTTAGGGGGCATACAAATGGAATATCGTATTGTAAATAAACCAGAATTTTTAATGGCGGGTTATGAGCTGAAGACGACAAGTAAAGAAGGAAAAAACCACCAAGACATTCCAGCATTTTGGCAAGAATATTTACAAAAAGATCTTGGAACGACGATTCCGAATCGTAAAGATACGAGCCAATGGGTAGAACTTGGATTATGTACTGATTTTAATTTAGAAACAGGGGACTTCACTTATATTATCGGAATGGAAGTTACAGACTTTGAAAATGTACCAAATGCAGTTGCAAAGCGCACATTCCCATCCGCAACGTATGCAGTATTTACAACGCCAAAAGTTCCTCATGAAGAAATGGTATCGTCTATTCACCAAACGTGGAATGCAGTATTCTCAGAATGGTTCCCGCATTCAGGATACGAACATTGCGGCGTTAATGAGTTTGAGCTATACGATGAACGTTCCCATGCAGATAAAAGTGAGTTCGCTCAAATTGAACTTTGGATACCGGTGAAGAAGAAATAATAGAAAGAAAGACCGTTCAAAAGGTATTTTTGGACGGTCTTCTTTTATTAATAGGTTGCTACTATTGTTGTATTTTATAGTTAAGTCGATATAATTTCATTTACTAGCGCGCTGCTCCGAAAAGAGAAAGGTGCTTTATAAAAGCACCTTTTCCTACGAACTAAACGGAAACACAAGTATAATCGTCGTTCCTTTTCCAAGTTCACTATCAATGAAAATCGTTCCGTTATGGGCATGAACGAGCTGTTTTGTAATGGCAAGACCAAGTCCAGTTCCGATGTTGCTTTCTTCTGTATTCGTTCCTCTGTAATATCGCTCGAATAGAAGTTCTTTCGTTTTATCATCCATACCTTTTCCATTATCTGAAATAGATAGTGTAAATGAATTTGCATTTTGCGAAAGTTTTACGATTACGTTTGTCGTTTCATTATTATGTTTTACAGCGTTTGCGAGTAGGTTTTCGATAATACGTTGGAACCATTTTTCTTCAATAAAATATTGGATTTTGCTTGAACTTGGCACGAATTCAATGTTTTGATTTTGTAGTGTCGGGTTATTAATAAATTGTAATAGTACTTTTCGGACGAACTGATTAATTTCAACATTTACGTGTTGCGCAGGAAGAGTATCATTTTTTAATTGATATGTTAAGCTTAAGTCATCAATTAATGTAGTCATATATTGAGATTTTTCTTTCATTACATGGCCAAATTGTTGAATGTCTTGATCCGTCCAATTATATTGCTTCGATTCTAGTAATAATGCATAGCCGTATATAGAGCTAAGCGGTGTTTTTAGATCATGCGTCAGGCCGGTAATCCACTCTTCACGTGTTTGTTGCAGTACTTTTCTCATTGCATCGTTCTTTTTCAAAGTAATAGAAAGGTGCTCTAGTGAGTTTGTAACATCTTTAAATATGCGGAACGACCATTTTTCTTTACCAGAGCGCCGAAACCGAACAGGTTTGCCTTTTTTATTAACAGGTTCTTCATATTTTCCTCCGGCTATGTTTTTAAGCCAGCGCATCGTGTGTAATAAAGGCTTTCCAAACTTATTTCCATACCAAATTGAAAGAATGACTAAATAAGCAAACACAATAAGGAGGATTAAGCTGCATCCGATTAGAAGTTTCTTGGTAAATATATCATCTAATTCATCATCTGGATAATAATGAGCGTTTGGGGCGGATACAACGACGAGATGACCACTATTTGAATCGTAAAAACTAGATGTATTTTCTTTATAATTCCACGGTTCTTTTTCATTAAGAGCCGTTTTTATAGCCGAAAATGTTTTTTTCTTCCCAGTTGGATAGGAAAAAACTTCTTCGCCATTGTTATTAAATATTTGCAGTGTTGCTTTTTCTTTAGAAAGTAATTGTTTTTCTTGTTCAGTTAATGCAAATTCATTTAATGATAAAGAAGGGTGTCCTTGTTGTATCGTTTTTAGTAATGCATTACTTTTTAGTTTGGCACCGTAAATAACGATCACTGGTTTCTTTTCTAATTTAATTTCCCAATAGTTAAATTTATAAATATTGTTGTTACTATTCTGTAAATACGTAAGTAAGGATGTCTTTGTGTAAGAGGTCGGAACATCTTTAGGCGTATTAAAGTTGTAAAGGACCTTTCCATCTTCATCTACAATTTGAAGCCAATCACTCTTTTCTATTATTAAATCTTTTACCTCAGATTTTAAAGTAATGTTATTGTCTTCAGAAGAAATATATTCGGAGATTGTAAAGGTATCATAATCAGAAATATTAGGTTCATATAAAGTACTATTAAGAAGAAAAATTAAATAAGAAAAAGAAGCAATTACTGCGATAAGTAACGTAACTAAGACAAAAACGTGTTGTAAAATAAACTGGATTATAAGTCGTTTATTAAAATTCATATCTTTAACCTACTTTGTAATGAACTTATAGCCAAGTCCGCGAACTGTTTTTATGTATTCTGGTTTACTTGGATCTTGTTCAATTTTTTCACGTAGTTTTCGAATGTGAACCATAACAGTATTATCATCTCCATTATAGGCAGGTGCTCCCCAAACTTTTTCATATAATTCTTCCTTCGAAAATACGTAGTTCGGATTCTCACAAAAGAATAGTAGTAGTTGAAAGAGTTGAGCGGAACATTCGACAACGTTTCCATCTACTGTTAGTTCCGCAGAATGTTGATCAATTTCAAATCTCCCAAAAGAAAAGGAGTATATTCTTTGTTCTTGTATGTTTTGTTTCATATGTCTTCGGAGTTGAGCTTTCATACGAGCGACTACTTCTAGTGGATTAAATGGTTTCGTAATGTAATCATCCGCACCGTATGAAAATCCGGAAATTTTATCTACATCAGATGTTTTTGCTGTTAGGAAGAAGATAGGGCAATCCGTTTTTTGGCGAATGATTGGACAAATGTCAAAACCGGATTGTCCAGGAAGCATTACATCTAAAATAATTAAATCGTAATCGTTTTGCTCGGTGAGAGATAAGGCTATTTCCGCAGATGTTGCAGTTGTAATATGAGAAAAACCTTCTTTTTCAAGAATGGTAGTTAGTAATTGTAAAATTGCTGTTTCATCATCAATGAGTAGAATATTTGCGTGATACATATGAATCCCTCCTAATTTCCTCGAATATCATATCATCTTTTTGTAACTTATGGAATTTTTAAGGAAATTTTAAGGTTTTCTTTCACAAAAAATTAAGATTCAAATGATATGATAAAAGTAACATGGGGAGGAGATGAATGTGAATCCGTTTCAAACGATGCGAGCTAGATATTTTTTAATTGCATTTGCATTACTAATTTTAATAGCACGAAGTAGTAATGAAGTGCTAGAAAATACATTTCATATACAGAATTCATCTTTTATAAATATGCTTATATTTTATATCCTTCCAATAATATGGCTTTTTTACGGATATAGAAAGCATCGTGTTTCATTTTCATTATTTATTAATAGAAACGAAACATTTAACCTAGTGCAAGTTTTGTACATCGCGATTATGCTTTGTATGTTTAGTTACGGCTATCTTATTTTATATATGTACAGCTTTGCATGGATTACACCAGATTTTATTATGAATGCCTTGCATGAACCGATTATAGATAGTACCGGGGGATATGTATTTCAATTTATTAGGGTTGTATTTATCGCGCCTATTGTCGGAGAGTTTGTTTTTCGAGGGTTTTTACTGCAGCGTTTTGCGGCAAAATGGGGTACTAGTATAGCAATGGTCGTTGTAGCACTTTTATTTGCGTGCTTACATGTTGATTTCCTTGGTGCAGTTGTGTTTAGCATCGTACTATCAATTGTATATATTCGTACGAAAAGCTTACTCATGCCAATTGCTATTCATATGTTAAACAATGCGTTTGTGCTTAGTTCTTCTTTTTTAGTAAGTAGAGAAAAGATAATGAGTTTTGCCGATTTTTCGAACTATACGACATTCTTTCCAGGATTAATTATTTTTATGACAGGATTAAACTTAGTGCTCATCTTTTTATTTGTGAATCGCAAATATTGGAGTAAAGAAGTGCCTGTTATATATGCGGAGAGGGAGAAGAGCTTTTCAAGTATAATAGGAGATAAATAAGGTAGAGAAGACGTTTGAGAAAATATTGAAGGAAATGATAGATTATTGTACTTCTATTAGATATAAGTACTTTTCCATCAATAATGATACAGGAAATATTATTTTTCTTTTTATCGTGTTAGGGACATTAATAATAGTCAGCTTTATTATAGAAGAAATGATGAAGCGCATCTTCAGACAGTATGTAAAAAATGAAGTGAATTATGTTAGGGCTCATAAAATGTTTGAGAAAGTGATGGGGACTTTTATTTTATCCCGCATTAACGGGCAGTAAAACTCCCACCTCAAAATTCGACTGGAGCAAAGAAGTTAGGTGGGAGATTAACTGTCCGTAAACGCCCGATTGGTTCAACTAATAATCAGTGGGGATGAACAAAACCCCACTGATTAAAGTTTCACTTTATGAAAACTAAATCATCATTAATTCGAAATTTGAAAGGGATGTATAAAATTATATGAATGAAACAATATCGTCAAATAAGTTTTTTTATTTGATTGTACTGAGTTTAGTATTGATTACGACAGTAAATGTTGTTCTTCGCTGGGAGGAAGCTTACTTTTTCATGTATTTAGCGCTCCATTTATTAGGGATTTTATGCATAACGGGCGGAGTAGTTGCTGAGAAAAAGCATGAAGAAAGTATTAATTATATGTGTGTGATGGGTCTTATTTTACTTCTAACTGTACAAGGTATTATGAAATATAGTTCTTTTTCTTTGCAAGATTTTAGTTTGTTAATAGATGTGCTTCCTTAAGAAGGATTTTAAGGGTTATGAATATATAGGATATGTAAAAGGAACTTGTTTGTAAGTACATTTCTTATACTAGATTATGAGCCGAAGAAAATATTTGAAAATAGGTGAAACTCTTCTTGTAATAGAAGAGTTTTTTTATGTAAATTGAACGAGCTAGAACAATTATCACGATTAGCTTGTTCTAATTTTGAAAGTACGAACTTACAATAATAATAGACAGGCAGCATAGAGGAGGGAATAACGTGAGGAAGGTTATTGGGTGGTCGCTTTTTTTATACGTTGGTTTTGCGCTATTTATATACTGGTATTTATTTGGATGGAATCATGAAATTATTCCGGACATGTATAAAGGAACGAGGGCAGATCCAGAGACTTTTATGAATGCGAGGGAGCTTACGCTAAGCCAAGATTATTCGCGCGTGAAAAATTTACTTTTCTTTTTAGCGACGCCTCTTGAATGGATTATTTTATTGTTTGTACTCGTGCTCGGTATTTCAAGAAAATTTGAGAAATGGTCGAAGGAAACGACCAAAATAAATGTCTTACAAGTTGCGATTTATTTCTTCTATTTATCATTATTGACAACAATTCTTGCATTACCGATGCAATGGATTGGGCGTAAAGTGTCTGTTGATTACGGAATCTCTACGCAAAGTACACAAAGCTGGGTAAAAGATCACGTTATCGATTTTTGGGTGAATTACGCGACTATGTTACTTATCGTTACTGTTCTTTTATGGCTTATCCGTAAATTCCCGAAGAGATGGTGGCTAGCAGGATGGGCACTCTCTGTTCCGTTTACGATTTTTTTAACGTTCGTGCAACCTGTTATTATTGATCCACTTTACAATGATTTCTCGACGCTAAAAAATAAAGAATTAGAAACGAAAATTTTGACAATGGCAGATAAAGCTGATATTCCAGCTAAACACGTATATGAAGTAAATATGTCGGAAAAAACGAATTCGTTAAATGCGTACGTAACGGGAATTGGCCTTAACTCTCGCATTGTAATGTGGGATACGACGCTTAAGCAATTAAAAGATAAAGAGATTTTATTTATCATGGCTCATGAAATGGGACATTACGTAATGAAACATATATATTGGGGCGTTGCGAGCTATGTCTTGATATCGTTTATAGGTATGTATTTAATTAGTTGTATTTTAAATATGTGTATTCGAAAATGGGGAGATACATTGCAAATTTCAAAATTAGCGTGTTTCTCAATTTTACCTTTATTCTTCTTAATTTCTTCTATACTATCTTTTGCTGCAAGTCCTGCATCAAATTACGTATCACGCATAGAAGAACGGGCGGCAGATCAATACGCTCTAGACATGACGAAAGATGGGGAATCAGGTGTGAAAACTTTTCAATATTTATCAAAAACGAGCTTAAGCCAAGTGAATCCGCCTGCGTTAGTGAAGTTTTTCTTATATACACATCCACCAATTTTTGAAAGAATTCATACGTTTGAACAATATGAAAAACAGAAAAAATAAAGAAAGAAGTAGCGATTATGCTACTTTTTTCTTTTTATAAAAATATAAGTTTGAGAATGGGAATATTTATCATTGCTTTTTATTGTGATTTTGTAAATAATAAGCTATAAAATTCTAAAAATCTATATATAAAGGAATAAAGGTGGAAAAATGTATTTTTTACAAAATTTAAAAGTGAAATATAAATTGTTCTCGCTTATCTCATTAGCAGTTTTGGGAATGATAACTATGAGTTGTGTAGCAGTTAATTCAATTAATCAGATTAAGTATGATACGGAAATTGTCGTAGATGATTATCAAAATTCAGCAATTTTATTAGAAGGGATGCTTCGTACACAAAATTCACTAGAATATAACTTACTAGAATTAATTACAACGTCACAAAATGAGGGGACAAATAAAGAGGGGATTATTGGTAATGTTGAAAAGGATCTAAAGAAATATGATTCTTTATTAAAAGAATATGATGATGGCGTTAATTTAAGTAAGCAAGAGGATGAACTGTTTCAGAAGATGAAGAAATCTTTGCCAAGTTATATGGATACATATAAAAAGTTGTTTGAAAAAGCGAAGGTGACAAACGAACCCCAGCTGGTAAACGAATTTCATAAGGAATTAAAACCAAAGGGAGTAGAGTTAGCTAGTTATGCGGTAGATCTAGAAGCATATGTTTCAAACTTAGCTGATCAAGTATTTAAAGATTCTCAAAAAATGATAGATCAGTCCGTTATTACTTTTATCATTCTTGCAGTAGTTACTACAATCGTTATATGTATAGTAAGTTATATTATTAGCAAGCTTATAGTTGCTCCTTTACAAACGGTTAGTCGTATGATGGAAAGAGCAAAAGAAGGAGATCTAACTGTATATGGTGATTATAATGCTAAAGATGAATTGGGCTTATTAGTAAGTGATTTTAACGAGATGATTGCAGGGCTAAGAGCAAATATGCAAGAAGTAGATAATAATATTCAGCTTTTATTCCAACATGCAGACGGAGTAGTATCTGCATCGGAAGTATCTAGTGGTGCAGCGAAGAAAATCACTATAGATATTGAAGAAGTTGCAAATGGTGCAGAGAGTCAAATGCAAGCAATGGAGCAAACTGCGGGTGCGATGGAAGAGTTGACACAAGGAATGCAGAGTATAGTGAATACATCATCCTCTGTAAATGAATTGTCTGCTCAATCAGCATTAGATGCAGAGAGTGGTAACAAATTAATGAAACAAATGATTCAACAGATGGATACGATCCAAAATTCAGTACATAGCGGTGTCAAACAAGTTGAGACTATGAAGGAACAATCAGAAGAGATTGTTAAAATTATTGATGTTATGCAAGGTATTACCTCTCAGATTAACTTATTAGCATTAAATGCCGCAATTGAGGCTGCACGTGCTGGAGAAAGTGGTAGAGGATTTGCAATTGTGGCAGATGAAGTAAGAAAATTAGCAGAACAATCTAGTGATTCTGCAAAACAAATTGAGAAACTTATTATTCAAGTTATGGGAACAACGAACCATACGGTAGACATGATGGGGAAAGTAGATAATGAGGTACAGGCAGGTACACAAGTAGTGATGCATACAGAAAAAGTATTTGGAAAAATCACTGAAAAAGTGCAGCAAGTATCTAATCAAATTCAAACTGTATCTATGTCTACAGATGAAATTGCAGCGAGTAGTGAGGAGATTTCTGCTTCTGCAGAAGACATGGCTCAAATTTCTCAAAGATCATCTGATCGAACTGATAGGGTAAAAGAGTCTATTCATCAGCAAGAAAAATCGGTTCAAGAAATCTCGGTTTCAATTGAGCATCTGCATAGCGTAGCAGGAGGATTAAAGCAGATTGTTTCACAATTTACTCTTCAAAAATAGTATATTTAAGTTTATATATAGTGAAATTCCTCTGAATAAATAATAGAAAAATCATCCTTTATAAGAAATAAAGGATGATTTTTCTATTATGAAGATTTGGTGTGAATTCTACTTTTTACATTCTATTTTTTTACAGTTTTTCAATTGTGATATATAATGATATGTAATGCTTTTAGAATTTTTAGTTTATAAAGAGATGATTGTAGGGGGAGGAGAAAATTGTTTCATTCAAAATCAATGCCGGCTATAAAAATGATCCTTTCGATGTCTATTTTCGGATCGATTGGATTTTTTTCTGTCCAAACGGGTTTACCATCTTTTGAATTAGTATTTATTCGGTGTATTTGTGCGACTTTATTTTTAACGCTATGTTGGTTTGCAACAGGACAATATAAAAATGAGAAATGGAATAAAAAAGAAATTGTACAAATATTAGCGTGTGGCGTATTTCTCGTTTTTAACTGGGTGTTTTTATTTAAAGCGTTTGAACTTATGTCGATTACAATTGCGATTTCTGTATATCATCTTGCACCGATCATCGTATTAATGATTGGTAGTATTGTATTTAAAGAGAGGTTAACAGCATTTGCGGTTCTGTCCATTACCATATGTTTCATCGGTACAGTTTTAGTAGCTGGGGTAGATGGAAGTATGTCGCTTGAGAAACTTATGTCGTCTGGAATGGTGTGGGCGCTTCTTGCAGCTTTATTTTATGCATTTACAACGTTGCTCGGAAAAGGAATTAAGCATGCGAGTGCATATGCGATGACATTTTTACAAACTTTTTTGGGTATATTTTTATTGCTACCATTCGTAGATTTCGGGAAATTTCAAGGATTAACAGAGATGAACTGGATAATGATCACAGCGACAGGACTTATACATACGGGATTTGTATATTACTTATTTTTTGACAGTTTAAGAGATTTATCGACGAGATTAATTTCGGTATTAGTGTTTTTAGATCCTGCGGTTGCAATACTATTAGATACAGTCTTTACCGGATTTAGACCGACTAGTATGCAAGTAGTGGGGATTATCCTTATATTTGTAGGAATGGCATTTACTTTCTGGAAGCCGAGGGATGAAAGAGTGAAAGTGTACTCAGAAGCATAATATTTACCGGGATTAAAAGTAGCTACGTCATTAACGTTAATAGGTGGAATGTTTTTTAGTGCAAATGGACAATATTTGCACTTTTTTTGTCTGAAAAATGAAGTTTTTATAAGCAAAGGATTTAATGAAAATCTTATAGAATATGTTAGTGTACAACATTGTAAATCCTTTGAAACTGAAGAAGGATTTACAGAGTGTACGTCATAATAATTTGTCTATGATTCGGTATACCAATTGAAATGAGGACGGATTTGCTTCCCTTTAGTAGTAATCTTCAAAATAATAGATGTTAAAAATGAATGTATTACATGAGATTTGCAAATACAGCATATGTAATATGGAAAAAGAATGTAGTCTATTATTTTCCATTTTAATAAAATGGAAATGAAGGAGAGAGGGCAATGAAGAAAAGAATGTTGCGTATAATGACGGTAGCGACTATTATGGGTGGTTTATTATTAAATGCAAATGTTCCTAATATAAAAGCAGAAGAGTATCCAGAAATGATTGTATTTGATGATGTTCCAGTAGGCTATTGGGCATATGAATATATTATAGACGTTGCATATAATAAAGTTATGCTAGGTTATGGAAATGGGAAATTTGGTGTTGGCGATAATGTAACGCGAGAACAAGTGGCGGCAGTACTGTATCGCGCACTTAATATAAAACATGAAGGACCGTTACATAATCCGTATAAAGATATTTCTGAAAGATCAACAATGTTTCCAAAGGAAATTTTAGCATTAACAGAACATGGTATTTTTAAAGGCGATGAGAAGGGGAATTTCAGACCGGGGGAAACGATAACACGTGCAGAAGTAGCACAAGTCCTTACACGAGCATTTTCATTTGAAGTGAAGAAGAAACATACATTTGCAGATGTACCAAATAATTATTGGGCAAAAAATGCAATTAGTGCATTGCAATCTAATAATGTCATAATAGGAACAGGGAATGGAAAATTTGAACCAAATAAATTTGTAACACGTGAGCAATATGCAGCATTTTTATATAAGGCTATTATTAATTTTCATTTGAAAGATGAGAAGTATTAAGCGGAAATTCAAAAGTTGTTTAATAGAAAGGTGAAAATATTTTAATTATAGTAATATGTTATTTTGAAAAAAGTGCAAAAGTTTTGCGCTTTTTTTATTTAATTCATGTATATTTATTCACTTTAATACAAAACATGAATTTACCAAAAATGAAAAAAACAGGTGTGTTAAAGTGACAATTCATAAGAAAAAGATATTATTTAGTAACTTTATTATCAACGAAGTGTAAAGGAAAGTATGTGAAAAGATGTTCGCAAATTAGACAAAACTTATATAAATAAGTATATTGATACTTTTTTATTAATTCTTTATAGTAGAAAAAAAGTATGTTTTTAGGGGGAAAATGCGGTGAAGAAAAAGTTTTTAAAAATAGCAACGGCTTTAACAATTATGGGTGGAGTTGTATTAAGTGCAGAAGGTACTAAAGTAAATGCTGAAGTAGTTGTGAAGCAACAACAACAAGCAAATTCTGTTGTATTTAAAGATGTACCAAAAGGTCATTGGTCTTTTGAAGCTATTCACACTCTAGCAGGCTGGGGAATCATTAATGGTTATGGAGATGGGAAGTTTGGTTTTGGTGATGATGTAACACGTGAGCAAGTAGCGGCTTTAATTTATCGTACGATTGATTTTAGCGAAGTGTTTGAGGAAGGCGACGTACTTGAGAATCCATACAAAGATATTAATGAAAACTCAACAATGTTCATAGAAGAAATTTTAGTATTAACAGAAGTAGGTATCTTAAAAGGTGATGGAACTGGGAACTTTAGACCGAAGGATACGCTAACACGTGCGGAAATGGCACAGGTTCTTACGAATGCTTTTGAATTAGAAGCAAAGGGACCTCATACTTTTAATGATGTTCTAACAGATTCATGGGCAAACAATGCAATTAGCGCAATACAAACAAATAATATTACAATTGGAATAGGAGAAAATAAATTTGGTCCGTCTATGAGCGTAAAGCGCGAACAATACGCACAGTTTTTATATAGAGCCATTTCGAATGATATGGCACAGCAATAAAAAATAATACATAAAGGCCACTGTTGTATAGCAGTGGCCTTTTTTTGCGCGAAAGAAAGGCGGTTTGAAAAAAACGAAGTGAATTTTCAAAAAAAACTTCCTTTTCTGAAGATTTGTTATATAATATAAAACATAAAATCAAATCTGTTATAAGACAGTTTAAGAAGGGGATGCTAATATGTCGACGCAAACTTCACGGGTTACACTGGCCGGAGAAATGTTACCAGCGTACAACGAAATATTGACACCTGAGGCGCTTAGTTTTTTAAAGGAACTGCATGAAAATTTCAATGAACGCCGCACGGAACTTTTAAAAAAGCGTGTGGAGAAACAAAAAAGAATTGATGCAGGGGAGTTTCCTACGTTTTTAGAAGAAACAAAGCATATACGTGAAGGGGATTGGACAATTGCCCAGCTTCCGAAAGATTTAGAGGATCGCCGCGTGGAGATTACTGGGCCGGTGGATAGAAAGATGGTCATTAACGCTTTAAATTCAGGAGCACATCTTTTTATGGCAGACTTTGAAGATTCGAATGCACCAACTTGGAGAAATGCTGTCGAAGGTCAAATTAACTTACGAGATGCGAGTAAGGGAACGATTTCACATAAAAATGAAAACGGAAAAGAATATCGTTTAAATAGTAAAACAGCTGTATTAATTGTGCGTCCGAGAGGGTGGCATTTAGAAGAAAAACATATGCAAGTTGACGGCAAGAACATGTCTGGCAGTTTAGTAGATTTTGGTTTGTACTTTTTCCATAATGCGAAGACGCTTTTAGCAAAAGGAAGTGGCCCGTACTTTTACTTACCGAAAATGGAAAGTTACTTAGAGGCAAGATTATGGAATGACGTTTTCATATTCGCTCAAAAGTATATCGGCATTCCGAACGGAACGATTAAAGCGACTGTGTTAATAGAAACGATTCACGCTTCATTTGAAATGGATGAAATTTTGTATGAATTAAGAGATCATTCTGCTGGTTTAAACTGCGGACGATGGGATTATATATTTAGTTTCTTAAAGAGCTTCCGTAATCATAATGAATTTTTACTTCCGGATAGAGCGCAAGTCACGATGACAGCGCCGTTTATGCGCGCGTATTCTTTGAAAGTTATTCAAACGTGTCATCGCCGTAATGCGCCAGCAATCGGAGGGATGGCAGCGCAAATCCCAATTAAAAATGATCCAGAAGCAAATGAGGCAGCTTTCGAGAAAGTGCGTGCTGATAAGGAGCGCGAAGCTTTAGACGGTCATGACGGGACTTGGGTTGCCCACCCGGGACTTGTACCGGTTGCAATGGAAGTATTTAATCACATAATGAAAACGCCAAATCAAATTTTTAGAAAGCGTGAAGAAATACGTGTAACAGAAAAGGACTTATTAGAAGTGCCGATGGGAACGATTACAGAAGGTGGCCTTCGCACGAATATTAACGTCGGTATTCAATATATTGCATCTTGGTTAAGCGGGAGAGGAGCAGCTCCAATTTATAACTTAATGGAAGATGCGGCAACAGCGGAAATATCAAGAGCACAAGTATGGCAGTGGATTCGTCATGAGGGTGGAAAGTTAAGTGATGGCCGTAATATCACTTTTAAATTGATGGAAGAATTGAAAGAAGAAGAACTAGCAAAAATAGAAAGAGAGATTGGTAAGGAAGCATTTAATAAGGGGAGATTTGAAGAAGCAACAAAACTGTTTACAAACCTTGTTCGTAATAACGAGTTCATGCCGTTTTTAACATTACCGGGTTATGAAATTTTATAAGAAACAAGAAAAGGGGATGGAACATATGAAAAACGAAAGAATTGATAAATTGCAGGAAAGCTGGGAACTAGATACGCGCTGGAAAGGGATCACACGTCCATATACAGCTGAAGATGTAATTCGTCTGCGCGGATCGATTGATATTGAACATACGTTAGCGCGCTGTGGTGCAGAGAAGCTTTGGAAATCACTTCATACAGAAGATTATATTAATGCACTTGGGGCATTAACAGGAAACCAAGCGATGCAACAAGTGAAGGCTGGATTAAAAGCAATTTATTTAAGCGGTTGGCAAGTAGCGGCAGATGCGAACCTTTCTGGACATATGTATCCTGACCAAAGCTTATACCCAGCGAACAGTGTGCCAGCTGTTGTAAAACGAATTAACCAAACACTTCAACGTGCTGATCAAATTCAGCATATGGAAGGTAACGGTGATACGGATTATTTCGTCCCAATTGTGGCGGATGCTGAAGCTGGGTTTGGTGGACAGTTAAACGTATTTGAATTAATGAAAGGGATGATTGAAGCGGGTGCATCTGGCGTGCACTTTGAAGACCAATTATCTTCAGAGAAAAAATGCGGGCATTTAGGCGGAAAAGTATTATTACCGACGCAAACAGCGGTGCGTAATTTAATTTCGGCACGTCTTGCTGCGGATGTAATGGGTGTACCAACAATTATCGTCGCAAGAACAGATGCAGATGCGGCAGATTTAATTACGAGCGATATCGATCCAGTTGATCAAGAGTTTATTACAGGTGAAAGAACGCCAGAAGGGTTTTATCATACGAAAGCAGGTCTTGATCAAGCAATTGCACGTGGTTTAGCGTATGCGCCGTATGCAGATCTCGTTTGGTGTGAAACGTCGGAGCCAAACTTAGAAGATGCAAAACGCTTTGCGGACGCAATTCATAAGAAATATCCAGGGAAGCTACTTGCTTACAACTGTTCCCCTTCTTTTAACTGGAAACAAAAATTAGATGAAAAAACGATTGCAAGCTTCCAAAAAGAAATTGCATCGTACGGTTATAAATTCCAGTTCGTAACGCTTGCTGGATTCCATTCATTAAATTACGGCATGTTTGAATTAGCGCGTGGTTATAAAGAGCGCGGCATGGCAGCGTACTCTGAATTACAACAAGCAGAGTTCGCAGCAGAGAAATACGGTTACTCTGCAACGCGCCATCAACGCGAAGTAGGAACAGGATACTTTGATGAAGTAGCACAAGTGATTACAGGCGGTACTTCATCAACGACTGCTCTAAAAGGATCCACAGAAGAAGAACAGTTTACGAAATAAAGGTATAAGTAGGTGCCCCAAAAAATATTTTTGGGGCACTTTTCTTATTTGTTATTACGTCGCTGACATTGTTAAACTTTGTCGGAAAGTTGATGTAATTTTATTTGTCGTCGTATTGTGGGACGTTCACTTCTATTTAAAATATCCAATCTAATATAGTGAATATACCAACGATAGCAGTAAAAAGAAGGAATGCGAATAATGATAGACAGCCCCATGTAAATAGTTTGTCTTTCCATGTTTCTTCATAATCATCAATTAGTTCCTCTATCACTTTTTTCTGCAATGGCTGTAAGGGACGTTCGGTGTGTAGTCCTGTAATAATGTTACGATCTCCTTTGAATTTTAAAGCACGTACAATATGATAAGAGTCGTTTCCCATCGATTTTTCAAATTGTAGACATGCCGCGTGCATAACATCTGTTTTCTCTTTTTCAAGATACCAATACCGTCCGGCCATTTCTGGGTAATGTAAAGTAAATGTCACCGAGTTTTTTCCTAAGTGCTAATTCATTCGGATAAGTAGTGATTAATCCGTGTAATCTATCTCTTGCTTTTCCAAGGTTGTTATTTTCAATATCTTTTTCAATTCTCTTTAATGTTTTTTTAGGGATTATTTCTGTCATACACGCCTCCTTATTAGAATAGGTATGGTTATATTTTATAAGAAATACTAAAATTTAGAAATTTTATTTTTAAAAAGATTGTACATTCTATTTTAAGTGTGTTATGATAATACCAGTTGAATAATTAAATTAAGCAATCCATATATTATCAAATGCCGAAAACAAACGGGAAAAAGTATGTGAGAACTAGTTTATGTTTCGAATTTGATAATGTGTGGATTCTTTTTTTATACATGAAGACTAAATAAAATGTATTTTCGTAGGAGGAAATAATTATGACAGTTACAGGACAAGTAAAATGGTTTAACAACGAAAAAGGCTTCGGTTTCATCGAAGTTCCAGGCGAAAACGATGTATTCGTACATTTCTCTGCAATCGAAACTGATGGTTTCAAATCTTTAGAAGAAGGCCAAAAAGTTAGCTTCGAAATCGAAGATGGCAACCGTGGACCTCAAGCTAAAAACGTAATCAAACTATAATTTTATAGTTTATTATAGAAAAAAGGATGGCTTATGCCATCCTTTTTTTTGTTGTTGAGATATACGATATTTATATTAGTAATAAAGACAGCCTAAAAAGTACGATTGAAGAAATAAAGGCGTACTCGAAAACTTATGAAAATGATAAAGTGACGGTAATTGATTTGAGGAAGTCTCATTCTCGGTATTTAGATCAAGAACCATATATAATCATAGTACAGGTTGAAAGAGATACAGAGAATCTTGGAAGGAAAAATAGTAGTTTTTTTTGAGGATGAAGAAGAATGAAGGAAATGGCAATCAGTATGTAAAAAGGGCTTTCCGTAAAGGAAGGCCTTTTAGTGTTCTTTCACAGCTTTTTTCTTTTCACGTTTCTTGCATTCTGGACATTTAGATTTACGAAAAGGCTTCGCGAAGAACAGTAAAATAAAAAATAAACCGAATATAATACTCGCTGAATTTTTTACGATAACAATGCTACTATTTTTCATTTGAATTGTTGGATGATCTTGCTTTTCTTCCATGAGAGACCTCCGTATATTTGATTTATATTTTAATTATAGCAAAATTAATTGCTGTAATTATATGAAAAGGGGAATGTGTTAAACATATTAAAAATGATATAAATTCTTTTTTCGTATATAGAATCCTCTTTTTATACAGATTATTCCCTTAATATTCATATATAATTATTAATAGATTTGTATTATATTTGATTTATTATAAGTATTTGTAAAGAATCGTAGAATGTAAACCATTTCCTTTTCGTAGGTGCTACTATAAAAGGGAAATGAAGAAGGGAAATTAAATAGCAATCGAAAATTAAAAAAAGAGAGGTGAAAAATCTGTTACTAACAAAAGAGCGAGTATAGATAAAAATATTCTTAGCGTGCAAAAACTACATACTCTAAGGATATACATTTTCCTATATTTGTAGTAGCAGACAGTAGACTATGGAAAGTAAAGTAGAACGTTATGTCGAAAACTATGTTGTAAGCAAAAATACAATGGCCTTACTTCCTGTTGTTCTAGGAGAAAAGAAAGTTGTTACGCGAATTGTAGAAATGGAAGATTCTTTTTTCGTATTTCAAAAGCCTCTTGATATTATAGAGAGAAGTTGCCGGAAGCATGGTTCTAGTTTCTTTGGAAGAAAAGAAGGAACGAAGGAGTTAACTCGTATTACACATAAAGCTCCTATCGCAATTAGCCCGACAGATCAACTTTATTTTTTCCCTACGTATTCTTATTCTCGAAAAGAGTGTGCGTGGTTGTCTCATTTTCATATTGAAGATAATAAAGAATTAAAAGATGGAAATCTTATTATTAGATTTATAAATGGTTTCGCTGTGAAACTAGAAATGTCAAAAAGTAGCTTTGAAAATCAGCAAAATCGTACAGCGAAATTACGGACAGAGTATGAAGATCGTAAGAAAAAACAAGGAAATCCTTGCTTTAAAGAGATTGATAAAAATGAAGAATCTAAATTAACACCAGCATATGAGAAAGTGTATTTTGTGAAGGAAGGCGAAGTGTGAGAGGGAAAGGATGGGGAGACTCATCCTTTTTATTTGTCTGTTTTTGTCGGAAAGTCGATAAAAATCAAATTGTGGTCGATGTATTCAGAAAATCACCGCTGTAATTTCATTTACCGAAAAAAATCATTAAAAAATATTGTTCCTCAAACAACCAAACGTACAACAAACCTTGTCGAATATTGAAAGATTATCATAGCATAATAATGAAGGAATTCTAGCGAATGATATGGAAACTTTAATAAATACATCTCCATATGTCGTATCTACCATTTCCTCTTTCATTTAAGCAATGATACAGTAGAGGTAGTAATTAGAGTAAAGGGGTAAAGTGTAGAATGGATTTTCAAACGATCAAAGAGTATTTTTCACCAGAAAATATGGATCATATTGTTGAAAGTTATCGTGCGTTCGGACCACTTCTCGGTATTGGCTTACCGATGATAGAGGCGCTTATTCCGGCATTGCCACTCATTGTGTTTGTGTTGGCGAATGCTGTTGCATTTGGTTTTTGGTTCGGTTTTCTTTATTCATGGATTGGGTCAGTAATTGGTGCAATGCTTGTATTTTTCATTATTCGTAGCTTTGGAAGAAGTCGTTTCTTTTCTTTTGTAAATAAGCATGAGAGAGTGCGAAAAGCGATGGGATGGATTGAAAGAAAAGGGTTCGCGCCAATCTTTGTTATATTTTGTTTTCCGTTCACACCATCTGCGCTTATAAACGTTGTAGCTGGTTTATCTCGCATTAGCGTAAAACAGTTTGGACTAGCATTAGCATTTGGAAAGCTTGTTATGATCTTTATTTTAACGTATATCGGTCATGATTTAGTGTCATTTATTCATAAGCCGGTGAAATCGGTTATTGTGGGCGTTGTTATTTTTATTTTATGGTATGTCGGTAAAAAAATTGAAGTAAAGTTAGAACTACATTAGGAAAAGTCTTCTTTGTCCCGCATTAACGGGCAGTAAAACTCCCACCAGAAAATTCGACTGAAGCAAAGAAGTTAGGTGGGAGATCAAACTGCCCGTAAATGCCCGATTGGTTCAACTAATAATCGGTGGGGGATGAACAAAACCCCCACCGATTAAGTTTCACTTTATAAATGCAAGCTTCATCATTAAAGGGCGAGGGGAGAAGCGAATGAAGAAAACTTTGAAAAAAGAAGGGCTAGAGTGGATAAGAACAATTTTAATTGGTGTACTATTAGCTATATTTTTTCGAACGTTTTTCTTTTCAACGTACGTTGTAGAGGGGAAGTCAATGATGCCGACATTGCAAGATGGCAATATGCTCGTTGTGAATAAGGTGAGTTATCAAGTAGGGGACTTGAATCGATTTGATGTCGTCGTTTTTCATGCGAATAAAAAAGAGGACTATGTAAAGCGAATTATCGGTTTACCTGGGGATCATATCGAATATAAGCATGATAAATTATATATAAACGGACAATTCGTGGATGAACCTTATTTAGAGACGTATAAGAAAGAGACAAATGGACGGCAATTAACAGGCGATTTTAAACTAGAAGAGTTAACGAAAGAAAAGTTTGTACCACCCGGTTCTATTTTTGTAGTTGGTGACAACCGCCTTGGTAGCTGGGATAGTAGGCACTTCGGTTTTGTGAAAGCTGATACAGTTGTCGGTAAAGTTGATTTACGATATTGGCCGATTCAAGAGGTACAAACGAATTTTTCAAAAGGCTGATATAATAAAATGAAGTATAAGGAAAAGACAAACGAGTATGTTTGTCTTTTTTATCGTCCTATAATACAATTGTGATAGCAAACTAACGTTCGTTATGTAAGTGAAAGGTGGGGTTTCATGTCACTTCGATTTGTGATTGGTAGAGCTGGAAGTGGAAAAAGTACACTTTGTTTACACGAAGTGCAAGAAGAGTTAAAACAGCGCCCAAGAGGGAAAACAATATTATATCTTGTACCAGAACAGATGACATTCCAAACGCAGCAGGCGTTAATTGGGAGTGAAGATGTAAGAGGTTCTATTCGGGCACAAGTTTTTAGTTTTTCGCGATTAGCGTGGAAGGTGCTGCAAGAAGTTGGCGGAGCGAGTCGTCTTCATATTGATGAAGCTGGTGTACATATGTTGCTTCGTAAAATTGTAGAATCTCGTAAAGATGGACTATCTGTGTTTCAAAAAGCAGCGGAGCAAAACGGTTTCTTTGAACATCTTGGTAGTATGATTGCTGAGTTTAAACGTTACAATGTGACGCCGTCTAACGTATATGAAATGTGGCAACAATTAGACACGCATAGCAGTAGTGCAGAGCAAAAGCTACTAGCGAATAAAGTGTATGATTTACAGTTACTATATGATGATTTTGAACGTGCTTTAATCGGAAAGTATTTAGATTCAGAAGACTACTTACAATTATTAATTGAGAAGCTTTCAGACTCTGAGTATGTAAAAGGCGCGGAAATTTATATAGATGGATTCCATTCATTTTCTCCTCAAGAGCTAGAAATCGTTAGAGGGCTAATGAGATTAGGAACAAGAGTAACAATAACATTAACGATAGATGAAAAAACGTTAGCGCAGCCAGTGAATGAACTAGATTTATTTTATGAAACGACGTTAACGTATGAAAAAATAAAACAAGTAGCGCGTGAAGAGAAAATAGAAATTGAAAAAACAATTCCACTTATGGAACAACCGCGTTTTCATTCTCCAGCATTAGCTCATTTAGAAACGCATTATGAAGCGCGTCCGAATGAAAAGTATCATGGTGAAGCGAGTGTAACAATTAGTACAGCAGCTAATTTACGAGCTGAAGTAGAAGGTGTAGCTCGTGAAATTAGAAGACTTGTGGCGGATGAAGACTATCGTTACCGAGATATCGCAGTCCTTCTTCGTAACGGAGAAAGTTATTACGACGTAATGCGAACGTTATTTACGGATTATAATATCCCGCATTTCATCGATGAAAAACGCCCAATGTCACATCATCCGCTAGTAGAATGTATTCGTTCTGCACTCGAGATTATTAGCGGGAATTGGCGTTATGATGCAGTATTCCGCTGCGTGAAAACAGAGCTTTTATATCCATTAGATGTAAGAAAAGAAGCGATGCGCGAAGAGATGGATGAGTTTGAAAACTACTGTTTAGCGTACGGTGTACAAGGGAAGAGATGGACTTCTGAAGATCCGTGGATGTATCGTCGTTATCGTTCTCTTGATGATGCGAGCGAAATGATAACAGACAGTGAGCGTGAAATGGAAGAGAAAATAAATCGACTTCGCGACGTTGTAAGAACGCCAGTTATTCGTATGCAAAAAAGACTGAAGCGTGCTGGAACAGTTATGCAAATGTGCGAAGCGGTATATTTATTTTTAGAGGAGCTTGACGTTCCGAAAAAACTAGAAGAATTACGTGTTCGTGCAGAAGAAAATGGAGATTTCTTATTTGCGACAGACCATGAGCAAGTATGGGAAGAAGTGATGAATCTTCTTGATACGTTCGTTGAGATGCTTGGCGAAGAGAAGATGTCCCTTTCAATGTTTACGGAGGTTATGTCGACAGGTCTTGAGGCACTTCAATTTGCGAACATTCCGCCGTCACTAGATCAAGTGTTAGTTGCTAACATTGATCATTCTAGATTATCAGATATTAAAGCGACGTTCATTATTGGAGTAAATGAAGGAGTGATTCCAGCAGCGCCTATGGATGAAGGTATGCTTTCTGATGAGGAAAGAAATGTTCTCACCGCTGCAGGTATCGAATTAGCACCAACGACGAGACAAACGTTATTAGAAGAACAGTTCGTTATGTATCAAATGGTGACGAGAGCATCTGAGAAGTTATACATTTCCTGTCCGCTTGCGGATGAAGAAGGAAAGACGTTACTTGCTTCTAGTTTTATTAAAAAAATAAAAAGAATGTTCCCTGATGTGAAAGAATCGTTTATTACGAATGATGTAAATGACTTATCGCGTTCGGAACAAATCTCATATGTAGCAACGCCAGAAGTAACGTTGTCTTATGTCATGCAGCAACTGCAAACGTGGAAGCGATACGGATTTGAAGGGAATTTAGACTTTTGGTGGGATGTATATAACTTCTACGTTACTTCAGATGAATGGAAGCAAAAAAGTAGCCGTGTGTTATCAAGTTTATTCTACCGAAATCGTGCACAGAAACTAAGTACAGATGTAAGTAGGGATTTATATGGAGATACAATTAAGGGAAGCGTTTCTCGTATGGAACTATTTAATCGCTGTGCGTACGCTCATTTTGCCCAGCACGGTTTATCGCTAAGAGAGCGTGATATTTTCAAACTTGATGCGCCAGATATCGGTGAATTATTCCATGCAGCGCTGAAGAGAATTGCAGACAAGCTATTACGTGAAAATCGGACTTGGGCGGATTTATCAATAAAAGAGTGTGAACACCTTTCTGCTTTAGTAATAGAAGAAATTGCACCGTTATTACAAAGACAAATTTTATTAAGTTCGAACCGTCATTTCTATTTAAAGCAAAAACTACAACAAATCATTTTCCGTACGTCACTTATTCTTCGTGAACATGCGAAGTCGAGTGGATTTGTACCAGTTGATTTAGAAGTACCGTTCGGTATGGGCGGGACTGGATCTCTTCCGCCAATGGAATTTGCGTTGCCAAATGGTGTGAAGATGGAAGTAGTTGGCCGTATTGACCGTGTTGATAAGGCGGAAGATGAGAGTGGTACGTTCCTTCGTATTATTGATTATAAATCAAGTTCGAAAGCGTTAGATTTAACAGAAGTGTATTACGGACTCGCACTTCAAATGTTAACGTATTTAGATGTTGTTACTTCAAATGCACATACGTGGATGAAAAAGGGCAGTACTGCATCACCGGCGGGTGTATTGTATTTCCATATTCATAACCCGATTGTTGAGATGAAAGGCGATGCATCTGAAGAAGAAATTGAGAAAGAAATTTTAAAGAAATTTAAAATGAAAGGTCTCGTACTAGGAGATGCTGACGTTGTGCGTTTAATGGATAATAAACTTTCAACAGGAAGCTCTGATATTATTTCTGCTGGTCTGAAAAAAGATGGTAGTTTTAGTGCGCGTTCTAGCATTGCAAGTGAACAAGAGTTTAACGTACTTCAAAAATATGTACACCACTCGTTTGAAAATATCGGAAAAGACATTACAGAAGGTGTTATCGATATTGCTCCTTACAAAAAGGGGAATAAAGCGGCATGCACGTTCTGTAACTTCAAATCTGTTTGTCAATTTGATGAATCACTTGAAGATAACCAATTCCGTACGTTAAAAGATATGAAAGATAGCGAAGCGATGGAGAAAATTAGAGAGGAGGTTGGCGGAGAATGATAGAAAATTGGCCTCAGAAACCAGAAGGTAGTCAATGGACAGATGACCAGTGGAAAGCGGTTGTAGCGAACGGACGTGATATTTTAGTCGCAGCGGCAGCTGGATCAGGGAAAACAGCGGTATTAGTTGAACGTATTATTAAAAAGATTATAAGTGAGGAAAATCCAGTCGATGTCGACCGCCTGCTCGTTGTAACATTTACGAATGCAGCAGCGCAAGAAATGAAAAATCGAATTGGGGAAGCGTTAGAAAAAGTATTAATTGATGGGCCAGGTTCACAACATATAAGAAAGCAGCTTAGCTTATTAAATAAAGCTTCCATTTCAACAATTCATTCATTTTGTTTACAAGTTATTAGAGGATATTATTACATGCTTGATGTCGATCCTCGTTTTCGTATTGCGAACCAAACAGAAAATGAGTTATTAAAAGAAGAAGTGCTAGATGACATATTAGAAGAAGAATATGGAATCGAAGATAATAGTATTTTCTTTGAACTAGTTGATCGTTATACGAGTGACCGTAGTGACGATGACTTACAACGAATGATTTTAGCGCTTCATACAGAATCAAGAGCGCATCCAAACCCGGAGAAGTGGCTTGATAAATTAGTAGAAGCATACGACGTTGAAGGAAAGACGATTGAAGATTTAGTGTACGCTTCTTACTTATTAGAAGATGTAAAATTCCAGCTTGAAACAGCGGAAAAGCATATTCGTAAGGCGACTGAACTCGCAATGCTTCCTGATGGTCCAGCGCCTCGCGTTGAAACTTTACAAGCGGATTTAGCTTTACTTGGAACGTTATCCTCAGCAGCTCGTGGATCGTGGACAAGCGTTTATGAAGCGATGCAAAATGTATCGTGGCAAACGTTAAAGCGTATTAAAAAAAGTGATTACAACGAAGATGTTGTAAAACAAGTAGATTCTCTTCGTAATAAAGCGAAAGATGAAGTGAAGAAATTACAAGAAGAGCTATTTAGCCGCAGACCCGAAAGTTTCTTACGAGATTTTCAAGATATGCATCCTGTATTAGAAAAACTCGTGAAGCTTGTAAAAGTATTTACAGAGCGTTTCCAAGCGATTAAGCGAGATAAAGGAATGGTCGATTTCACAGATTTAGAGCATTTCTGTTTGCAAATTTTAAGCGAGCAAAGTGAAGGCGGTGAAATGAAGCCGTCAGCAGTAGCACTTCAATATCGTAATAAATTTGCTGAAGTACTAGTTGATGAATATCAAGATACGAACTTCGTACAGGAATCAATTATTAAATTCGTAACGAAAGATTCTGAGAGTGAAGGAAACTTGTTCATGGTTGGTGACGTAAAACAGTCAATCTATCGTTTCCGACTAGCAGAGCCTGGTTTATTCTTAGGAAAATATAAACGTTTCACACAAGAAGGATCGGGCGGCGGAATGAAGATTGACTTAGCGAAAAACTTCCGTAGCCGTCATGAAGTGCTAGCAGGTACGAACTTTATTTTCAAACAAATTATGGGCGAAGAAGTCGGCGAAATCGATTATGATGCTGACGCTGAATTAAAGCTAGGTGCTAGCTATCCAGAAGGTGAAGATGTAGCGGCAGAGCTATTATGTATTCAGCAAACTGAGGAAGAAGTGCAAGACGGTGAAGAAGGTGCCGAAGTAGAAAAAGCGCAGCTTGAAGCTCGTCTTATGGCGCAGCGTATTAAAGCAATGGTCGATTCAGGCTATGAAGTGTATGATCGTAAAACCGATAGTATGCGCCCAGTGCAATATCGTGATTTCGTTATTTTACTTCGCTCCATGCCATGGGCGCCGCAAATTATGGAAGAGTTAAAACTACAAGGAATTCCGGTATATGCTGACCTTGCGACTGGTTACTTTGAAGCGACAGAAGTAAATATTATGATGAACGTATTCCGCGTCATTGATAACCCGATGCAAGATATTCCGCTTGCAGCTGTACTTCGTTCACCGATCGTTGGACTAAATGACGAAGAACTTGCGACGCTTCGTGCTCACGGAAAGAAAGGCTCGTTTTATGAAGTGATGAGCTCATTCTTAAAGGGAGCGCCGCTTGAAGAAGAACAAGAACTGCATGATAAATTAGAGTGGTTTTATAACTTACTGCAAGGGTGGCGTGAATTTGCGCGTCAACAATCTCTTTCTGATTTAATTTGGAAAGTGTACGGTGAGACAGGCTATTACGACTTTGTCGGCGGTTTACCAGCCGGAAAGCAAAGGCAGGCAAACTTACGCGTACTATATGATCGCGCAAGACAATATGAAGCAACATCGTTTAGAGGATTATTCCGCTTCTTGCGCTTTATTGAGCGTATTTTAGAACGCGGAGATGATATGGGAACGGCGAGAGCCCTCGGAGAACAAGAAGATGTTGTTCGCATTATGACGATTCATAAAAGTAAAGGGCTAGAGTTCCCAGTCGTATTTGTAGCTGGACTTGGTCGCCGTTTTAATACACAAGATTTAATGAAGCGTTTCTTACTTCATAAAGATTTCGGTTTCGGTTCACAATTTATCGATCCTCGTAAACGAATTAAATATACGACATTATCGCAACTAGCGATTAAGCGTAAAATGAAGATGGAATTAATTGCGGAAGAAATGCGCGTACTATACGTAGCATTAACACGTGCAAAAGAGAAGTTAATTTTAATTGGAACAGTTAAAGATGCAAATAAAGAAATGGAAAAATGGCTCGATGCAAGAGAGCATAGTGAATGGTTATTACCAGACCATATACGCGCTGGAGCGTCTTGCTACTTAGACTGGATTGCACCTTCCTTATATAGACACCGTGATAGTGAAAGGCTTCTTGAATTAGGACAAGGAAATATTCCAGGCGAAATTTATGAATATAGTGCTAGCTGGAAAGTAGAAGTTGTTGAAGGAAAAGATTTACTTGCGCCAGAACCAGTTCAAGAAGAGAAACAAGAGTTATTAGAAGCGCTTCGCGATAAAAAAGCTGTTCCGTTAGAAAGTGAACGGAAAGAAGAAGTGTACGACAGATTAATGTGGGAATACGGGTATGCGGACGCGACATCTCACCGTGCGAAACAGTCTGTTACAGAAATAAAGAGAAATTATCAATCTGAAGAAGGTAGCGATAATGCCTTTATTAAAAAACTTCGTGCACCAATTAAAATACGTCCGCGCTTTATGGAGAAAAAAGGGCTAACATACGCAGAGCGAGGGACAGCAGTCCATGCCGTTATGCAGCATGTAGATTTGAAGAAACCAATTACGATTGAAGTTCTTCAAGAACAAATTGCAAGAATGGTAAATAAAGAACTATTAACATTTGAACAAGCTGAAGAAATAGCGATTGAAAAGGTAATTTCATTCTTTGACAGTGACTTAGGTAAAAGGGTATTAGCAGCAAAAAGTGTTGAACGTGAAGTACCATTTACGATGATGCTTTCAGCAGAAGAAGCGTATCAAGATTGGCAAGGGAAGAAAGGCGAATCAATACTTGTCCAAGGGGTTATCGACTGCATGATCGAAGAGGAAGACGGAATTACTTTAATCGACTTTAAAACAGATACGATTGAAGGAAAGTTCCCAGGCGGATTTGATCAAGCGAAACCAATTTTAGAAGACCGATACAAAGTACAGCTTTCACTATATGCAAAAGCACTCGAGAAAAGCTTAAAACATCCTGTGAAAGAGAAATGTTTATATTTCTTTGATGGAAATCATGTTGTAAATATTGACGAATAGAGCTTAGAAAGGGGTTATGGATTATGGCGACGTTAAGAACTTGTGATCAAGGACACGAGTACTACAAAAGTAGCGATTGTCCAACTTGCCCAACCTGTGAGAAAGAGAGAAAGCCAAAAGAAGGCTTTCTTTCTCTTCTTTCAGCACCAGCAAGGCGAGCGTTAGAGCACCATGGAATAACGACTGAAGCAGAACTTTCAAAGTATAGTGAAAAAGAAATTTTGAAACTGCACGGTATAGGACCAGCATCTTTACCTAAATTGAGAGCGGCTTTAGAAGATAAGGGATTATCATTTAAATAAAAAAACTAATCATTAGCGGGGAGTAGCATCTTCATTAATGATTAGTTTTTATAATCGGTATTAATTAGCTAGATAAACGCATATAACGAAATCCCATTTTGAAAATCGTAAATCGATGGACAAAATGCTTTAAAAGATGGAGTTATGAAGTATAGAGAACTTGATAAAGAAGATAAGCGAATTGATTATAATATTAAGGAAGGAAGTGCAATACGATGGATTTTGAAACAGTAATGCAAGAGCTTGAAACTCTCGGCAAGGAACGAACTAAAAAAATATACATATCCAATGGTGCAAAGGAGCCACTTTTTGGAGTAGCTACAGGTGCTATGAAACCAATCGCGAAGAAAATAAAAATCAATCAAGGTTTAGCTGAAGAGCTTTATGCTACAGGTAACTATGATGCGATGTACTTTGCAGGCATTATTGCAGACCCGAAAACTATGAATGAATCGGATTTTGATCGTTGGATGGATGGGGCGTACTTTTATATGCTGTCCGATTATGTGGTGGCAGTAACTTTATCTGAATCAGATTTTGCACAAGACGTTGCTGATAAATGGATTGCAAGTGGTGACGAACTAAGAATGTCAGCGGGCTGGAGTTGCTACTGCTGGCTTTTAGGGAATCGAAAAGACCATGAATTTTCCGAAAGTAAGATTACCAATATGCTAGAAGTTGTGAAAAATACAATTCACGATGCGCCAGAACGAACGAAATCCGCTATGAATAATTTTCTAAACACCGTGGGGATTTCATATGTGCCGCTACATGAAAAGGCAGTTGAAACTGCAAAGGAAGTAGGCATAGTGGAGCTAAAACGGGACAACAAAAAAAGCAGTTTTCTAAATGCTTACGAAAGTATTCATAAAGAACTTGATAGAGGAAGACTCGGATTCAAACGTAAATATGTAAGATGTTAAAATTAAAAGAAACAGCCCTAGCTCTACACAAAATAGAGCTAAGGCTGTTTTTTTACGCTGTTCCAATTTGATCTTGGTCTGCAACGTCCGAATCAAATGTATTTGTTGCACTAACGCCGCTAAAAGTGTTGACGACAAATCCGACATTGGAAGCTCCAGACCCGTTATAAGCTTTCGTATTTTCTTTCGGAGACACGTTATAAAAATCTCCTAAGTTGAAAGAGCCATTACTGTTTTGAACGACAAGATTTCCTACAACCGAAGGCATACCATCCACCTACTTTACTAAGCTTTTTAATTACTATATGAATTATTTAGAGGAAGGTTCATCAGTAATAAATTGACGGATTTGTAGCGTGCGAGAATTATTAAAAACATAGTCAACATTGCCGATTTGAAAGCAAGCGGAATTTAAAATTGTTCGCAAGTGAACATCATTTACTTCAATAAAAGGGCACTCATTTACAATATTCATTCTTACATCTGTTGTTCGCTTTGGAATTGTAATGTGTTCATCTGTAAAGATTTCAAACGCATCAAAACGACCTTCACCTTTTATATAACAAGGGATTTCTCGATGAACGATAAGCGCTCTATTTTTTAATTCTATTTGATTAGCATCCCCGGCCTGGAAGACGGCCGAAATCCCCATAGAAATGATAGAAACATTTTGTACAACTGAAGTATGACGGAGCATAATTTTTCCTCTCCTCAACCTGGAGTCGGAGGGACATCTGTTACTAATGGTACAAATGGCCCCTCTGTAACGGATTCGAATGGCGTATCAAGAATTGAAGAAAGGATGAGAAGGTTAGCATCTCCAATTAAAAATAATGCGGAAGAAGAAACCCCGTTCATTTTAATCTGCCCTACTTTTAACTCGCGGTTCACAACATTTAAATTCATACATACTTACTCCTTTCGGAAATTGCCCGGTATGTGTTGAATAAAGGAAAGGAAGGCTTTGTCAATATCTTGTTTCATTGCTTGAATAATGACGTCTCGTAAATAATCGGGATCTGTGGAAATACCCTCATACGATTGAACTTGTGATAAATAATATGGAAGTCTATGTTCCATCTGTTTTTTTATGTCATCCACCATCATTTGCCGATACATCTCATCAAGCGGCGTTCTCTCTTCTTGTTCAAAATGGAGAATTCGACTATATGCTTCTTCATCTAAATAGCGATGCATTTCTTGAAGGACGCCTTGATAAAAGTCTGGATTTGTTTCTGTTTCAGGATTTACTTTTAATGTTTCTGTATCCACTTGAAAATCTTCAATTTGCTGCCCCTTTGATGAAAATGGATTCAAGCCAATATTTAAAGTGCCATTTAAATTTTCTACTTTTAATTGATCGAATTTATATTCCACTTTTCCTATAGAAGAGGAGGGACGACTTTTTAACTCATTAAGCTCTTCTTGTAGTAGGCGAACTTGCTCTTCAAGATTTAGAATAGTTTGCTGCTGTATTTGGAGAGCTTGCTGAAGTTGGTGTAGGTAAGTGTATATATCTTGATTCATTTGTGAAACCTCCTTTTCAATAGGGAGGGGATAGTACTGTTATATATTTATGATAAGGATGGTTTAAGAAGAACTAGTTGAAGGTTTAATAGAAATAATTTGTCCTTTCGCACTTAAAGGGCGAAGAGGTTCTGTAAATCCGCCAGAATTTGAGAATTTAGAAAGAGCCTTAATACTACCTGCAGTTCCAATTTGAAAAACGGAAGAGGTCGTAATGCTATCGATTTTAATGCTGTTAATGATGATACTTTGGTTCACATAAAAATTCAATGCAATCGCCTCCTTTAGTTCGAACCGATTATTGCTTGATCAATTACATCTGAATCATTGACAGTCGTTGAGCTTTGATAATTGTAGACAGAGACGTTATCCCCAACATTAAATGAACCGGCTCCGGCAAAAGCGCGTGAATAACTAATAGGCCTAATCGCAAATACATCTCCAATATGAAAAATACCACTTGATCCAATATTAACGATACGAATATGTCCGACCATAGCTGGCATACAAAACACCTTTCGTTTTTAAAATTTTCTTTTCTACTATTGTATGGGCGTTTTCAATAAAATGTGTATTTTTTTGAAATAAAAGAAACACATACGTTATTGCGTATGTGTTTCGAACATTTGAGTGTGTGTGCAATCTGTGTGTATAGGCCAAACAACATTTAAGAGCCTGTCCAATTCCTGGCTACAATTCACTGTTTTTTGAGAAGTCATTCCGTAGCGTTCAGCAAAATAGATCATTTTTTCGCGTTTTTTTTCGATAGCTTGCTCAAACATTGAAATCGGCTCCATCTCTCAATAAATTTTATGTATATATGTAGTACATATTATACAAAAATTCAATAAAAAAGAAACATCTTCGCTAAAAAAAGTATAATTTCTACATTTTATGTCAAATAACGGATGAGGAACGAATATAAGGAGGAAGGAATATTGTAAAAATTAGCGTGCGAGAGAAGGGTTTTTTCTGAAGGATGCGAATACAATTAAAGGGTATGAGTTTTAGGATGGAGAGTGGAAATATTGCGTTTTGTAACAGCGAAGAAAGAAGAAAAGGTGTTTGTAGGTATTGTGGATGAAGAGAAAGATAAAGTTTTACATTTAAGAGAAGCGCAAAGGCAAAAAGGGGAAAAGGTTACGATCCCGATTACAATGTTAGAGTGTATTGAAAGAGGGACTGAATGCTTTGAGAAAGTATGTGAAATTGTAAATTGGGCAAAAGAGAACGGAGAAGCGGCGTATTATCCGTTAACAGAGGTGAAAATATTAGCACCGATTCCAAGGCCAAGAAAGAATATTTTGTGCGTTGGAAAAAACTATCGTGAGCATGCAGTGGAAATGGGCGGAGTAGAGTCTATCCCTGAAAATATAATGATTTTTACAAAGGCGCCAACAACAGTGATTGGAATTGATGAGAAAATTAATGGTCACCCTCACGCAACGAATGAACTTGATTACGAAGGTGAACTAGCAATCGTTATTGGTAAGCGAGGGAAACAAATAAAAATAGAAAAAGCTCTTGATCATGTTTTTGGGTATACAGTTATCAATGATGTAACTGCTAGGGATATTCAAAGAAAACATAAACAATTTTTCCTAGGGAAAAGTTTCGATACATTTTGTCCGATGGGACCGTATTTAATTCATAAATCAATGGTTGAAACGCCGAATGCATTACACATTGAAACCGTAGTAAATGGAGAAATAAGGCAAACTTCAAACACAAATAAAATGATTTTTTCAATAGAAGAAATTATTTCAACTATAAGTAAAGGCATGACATTAGAACCAGGAGATATCATTGCAACAGGGACACCAGCTGGTGTTGGTAAAGGTTTCACACCACCGAAGTTTTTGCATGCTGGTGATGAAGTTGTTGTTACAGTAGAGGGAATTGGTACGTTAAGAAATATAGTGAAATGAAAAAAGAGCTATCTTGTGAAAAGATAGCTCTTTTCTATGGGCGTGGATTAACGGAGTAATCTATGATGGCGAAAATATACAATCCGATTAATGCTAAAGTACAAATTCCAATTAGCATAACTGCAAGTGCGCTTCTCTCACGGCCAAAACCGATAATTGTAAGGAAAACAGCAGCCCAAAATGATGTTTTGAGTAGTGTGAATGTATTAGGAGTTGAATAATGACTGAGTAAAGTTGTAGATAATATGAAGCCGATGAATGTCATAGAAATAAAAATTGTAGCTAAATTGTTAATGTGTTTACCGTATTTCAATAGCATACAGTTACCCCCTTTTTGACAAAAAACAGAATATTCAATTTTATTTTACGATAAACTACTAAAAAAGAAAGAGGTTGTCCTATATTTAGGACAACCTCACTATGATTAAGATAGTACAGCTTTAATTTTTTGGAACGCCCACTCTAAATCTTCTTCAGAGATTACTAGAGGTGGTGCAATACGAATTACGTTTTCGTGTGTTTCTTTACATAGTAGACCAGCTGCTTTTAGTTGTTCACAGTAAGGACGAGCTGGCTCGTTTAATTCGATACCGATGAATAAACCTTTACCGCGAATGTCAGTAATCATTGGGTTATCAATTTCTTTTAATTGCCCAACTAGTTTTTCTCCTAATTGAAGAGAACGCTCTGTTAATTTTTCTTCTTCTAATACTTCAAGAGCTGCAATAGAAACAGCACATGCAAGTGGGTTACCACCGAATGTAGAACCGTGAGAACCTGGCTCGAATACACCTAAAATGTCGCTGTTTGCTGCAACACAAGAGATTGGGAATACGCCGCCGCCAAGTGCTTTACCAAGTATGTACATGTCAGGAGTTACATTGTCCCAGTCGCAAGCAAATACTTTACCCGTACGGCCTAAGCCTGTTTGGATTTCATCTGCTACGAATAAAACGTTTTCTTTTTTACATACTTCAAAAGCTTCTTGTAAGAAACCAGCTGGTGGAATGTTAATTCCTGCTTCACCTTGGATTGGCTCTAAAATGAATGCAGCTGTATTTGGTGTAATCGCAGCTTTTAACGCTTCTAAATCACCATAAGGAATTACAATAATGCCAGGAAGCATTGGACCGAAGCCACGCTTGTACTCTTCGTTTGATGACATAGAAACAGCACCCATTGTACGTCCGTGGAAGTTATCTTCACAAACGATGATTTCTGCACGGTTTGCTTCTACCTTTTTCACATCATAAGCCCAGCGACGAGCTGTTTTAATTGCAGTTTCAACAGCCTCTGCACCTGTATTCATAGGAAGTACCATATTTTTATTTGTTAGTTTCGCAACTTTTTCGTACCAAGGACCTAATTGATCGCTATGGAAAGCACGAGAAGTTAACGTCACTCGATTAGCTTGGTCAATTAAAGCGTTAATGATTTTTGGATGACGATGACCTTGGTTTACTGCAGAATATGCACTTAATAAGTCCATATAGCGGTTTCCTTCAGGATCTTCTACCCAAACGCCTTCTGCTTTAGAAATAACGATTGGAAGTGGATGGTAGTTATTTGCCCCGTATGTGTCTGTAAGTTCGATAATATCCTTAGTTTGAATCATGATTGTTCCCCCTTTTGTTATTACAAGAAGTTTGTAAATACTCTAAATATTATAGCATTTAAATATAAAAAAGCGAAACATTTCCTGAAAATATATGAACATGTTATCATATAGAGTGAAAAAGTGTGAAAAAGAGGAGGCAGGGATACGATGGTACATATGCATATTACAGCATGGGCGTTAGGATTAATTTTATTCTTCGTTGCGTATTCACTTTATTCAGCAGGAAGAAAAGGTAAAGGTGTACATATGGGGCTTCGCCTTATGTATATCATCATTATTGTGACAGGTTTCATGTTGTACATGAGTATTGTGAAGACGGCAACAGGTAGCATGCACATGTGGTACGGCATGAAAATGCTAGCTGGTATATTAGTAATCGCTGGAATGGAAATGGTTCTTGTGAAAATGAGCAAGAACAAAGCAACAGGGGCATTTTGGGGATTATTTATTGTTGCACTAGTAGCGGTATTTTACCTTGGACTGAAATTACCGATTGGTTGGAAAGTATTCTAATAAAAAATAAAACCACCTTATGATCTCAAATATTTGGGAGATAAGGTGGTTTTTATTTTATGTCGCATCAATATGCAACTCTTCTCCGTTTGCTTTCGTAAATCGCAAAATATTTTTATTAGAGGAAGAGTGGCGTACAAAATGATGCTGCAATGTACAAATCATTTCGTCGTTATCGAATAAAAGAATATTTACTCCTTCGCATGCTTCCTCTTTTGGCAAGAAGGATAAATAATTATGACAATACATGCAATCATATAAAGAGTAATTAAGTGATTGCAATGATTCGGTTAATAATGTAAAGACAGAGTCAGGTAATTCCTCAAGCCATTCATTATAGCTAAGAAGTAATTTTTTTCGAATTCGTATCATTTCCCCGTTTTGGAGAGAATGTTGTTCATTTGCAATTTGTAATATATCTTGTTCATAAAAACGAGCTGGTAGCCAATTGTTGTTATATAAAATTTCAAAACCATCTTCAGCAATATCTTCTAATAGAAAAGCCTCATCATTTTCATCATCAAAGAATACCCATTCTTTGTTTATATATTCTACATTACCGACTGTATGAGCGCGCGGTTGGTTATACAAAATGTGTTTGCGTTGTATCATAGTTCATTTCTCCTTTTATAGAAATAGTTATTCTTGTTATGGACAGTTCGTACGTTCTTTATAACTAGACACACCTAAAGATAGATGGGCATACAATAAAACACGCTTTACACTGTGAAACTGCTATTCCATATGTGGATAGTTAGTTATCGTCAAGTTTGTTGTTTTTATGTATCCGCACTCATAGGGTGGGGATTACTGCACGTTCAGAAACAGATATTAGATTAGGAAGGATGATTCTTATGTGCGGGATTACAGGATGGGTGGATTATAAACGCTCATTAGAAGGGGAAAGGGACATCGTGACGAAGATGGCGGAAACGCTAGCGAAACGCGGTCCAGATGATAATAAAGTTTGGATTAAAGGGAACGTCGCATTTGGGCATAAACGGTTAATCGTTGTAGATCCTGAAGGTGGTAAACAACCCATGACTTGTTTAAAAGACGAAACGAGTTATGCGATTTGCTATAACGGAGAGCTCTACAATACAGAAGATATTCGCAAAGAGTTATTAAGAAGAGGTTATACATTTAAAGGGCATTCCGATACAGAAGTACTATTGGCATCTTATATTGAATGGAAAGAAGAATGTGTCGATCATTTAAACGGTATATATGCGTTTGCAGTATGGGATGAGAAAAATGAACGAGTCTTTATTGCCAGAGATCGATTAGGTGTAAAACCGCTTTTTTATAAATATGATAGTGGACGATTATTATTTGGTTCAGAGTTAAAAGCGATACTAGCGCATCCAGATGTGAAGGCGGAAGTAACGTTAGAAGGGTTGTCAGAAATATTTGGCCTCGGACCATCTAGAACGCCTGGTCACGGTGTATATGCTGGTATTCAAGAACTGCGTCCGGGTCATGCAATGACGTTCTCAAAAGACGGTTTATGCATATGGAGATATTGGAATGTAGAAAGTAAAAAACATGAAGATTCATTTGAAGAAACAGTAGAGAAAACTCGTTTTTTATTACAAGATGCGATTACGAGACAATTAGTTTCTGACGTACCACTATGCACTTTTTTATCAGGAGGTGTAGATTCAAGTGCTATCACAGCAATTGCCGCGAAAGAGTATGAAAGATCAGGGAAAGGTCAATTGCACACGTATTCTGTTGACTATGAAGATAACGACAAATATTTTAAAGCGAATGCGTTTCAGCCAAATTCAGATGCACCATTTATTAATTTAATGACAGAGACATTTCAAACAATTCATCATCGCTGCGTCATTTCTAATGAACAACTAGCACAGTATTTAACAGAAGCAGTACTCGTTCGCGATTTGCCTGGTATGGCAGATATTGATTCTTCATTATTATGGTTTTGCCGTGAAATAAAACAAGATTTTGTCGTCGGTCTATCTGGAGAATGTGCAGATGAAATATTCGGAGGTTATCCGTGGTTTTATAGAGAAGATGATTTACAATCAAGTGCATTTCCGTGGATGCGTTCTACAGAAGCGCGTGAACAACTTCTGAAGAAAGAATGGAGAAATAAATTAAATTTACAACAATATGTACAACAACGCTATGAAGAATCCATTCAAGAAGTTCCTATTTTAGAGGGAGAAAGCCCATTAGAAGCGAAGAGACGACAATTATTTTATTTAAACATGGTATGGTTTATGACAACATTATTAGACAGAAAAGACCGTATGAGTATGGGGGCAAGCTTAGAAGTACGCGTTCCATTTGCGGACCACCGACTTGTCGAATATGCGTGGAATATTCCTTGGGAAATGAAAATGTATAAAAACCGCGAAAAAGGTCTATTGCGTAAGGCTTTAGAAGGATTACTTCCAAATGATATATTGTATAGAAAGAAAAGTCCGTATCCGAAAACGCATAACCCGCACTATACAAAAGCAGTAACAGTATGGCTCCAAGATTTATTAACGGATAAAGGCTCAATTTTGCATGAATTGTTCGATAAGGAGCAATTGAGCGGATTGATCGAGTCTGGGGGCAGTGCATTTCAAAAACCATGGTTTGGTCAATTAATGACTGGGCCGCAGCTTTTAGCTCATTTAGCGCAAATTCATGTTTGGTTTAAAGAGTATGGGGTAAATATTAAGGAATAGGGAAAGAGCGGCTTATATTTATGTGAGCCGCTCTTTTTCTTAAATAAATTGTCATATAAAATTCGAAATCATATTATAAACAATACTTATTTAGAATTATTATTTTGACGTACTTATTATCGCTTGTTATAATTGGAAACAAATGTTCTTGAAAAAGATTCTCATTTCCAAAATTGAGGTGCTATATAGATGACGAAGAAGAAAATAGGTTTGCTTGTAATGGCATATGGAACACCGGGGTCATTAGATGATGTAGAAGCTTATTATACTCACATTCGTCATGGCCGTAAGCCATCTGAAGAAGCGCTCCAAAATTTAATCGGACGGTATAAAGCAATTGGTGGAATTTCACCGCTTGGGAAAATAATGAAAGAGCAGGCGCATAAATTAACAGATTCAATGAATAAAATGTTTACAGAGCATGAATTTGTTTGTTACTTAGGTTTAAAACACATTGCTCGATTTAGGAGTTTTATCCCGCATTAACGGGCAGTAAAACTGCCACCTCAAAATTCAGCTGGAGCAAAGAAGTTATGTGGGAGATCAACTGCCCGTAAATGCCCGATTGGTTCAACTAATAATCAGTGTGGGATGAACAACCCCCCACTGATTAAAGTTTCACTTTATATGACACCGATTATGAATGTAAAGTTGTAACTGATGAATTAAATGCCGCATATTTTAGACTAAATATGCCCAATTCACAATCTGTATTTATTGATTGTTTAGCTGAAATTGTTTCCAAAAAAATGAAGGAAATAGTTGACAAGGATTTAATTTTGAATAATAATTAGTTTATAATAATTTTAAATAAATAATAATTACTATGAAGGAAAGAGGAGGATCACCCTTGATGAATCCAAATAAGCGCTTAACAACAAACCAAGGTGCTCCAGTTGGAGATAACCAAAACTCTCGTACAGCTGGTCGCCGTGGACCAGTATTGTTAGAAGACTATCATTTAGTAGAAAAACTTGCTCACTTTGATCGTGAACGTATTCCTGAGCGTGTTGTGCATGCACGTGGTGCAGGTGCTCACGGTGTATTCGTAACGAAAAACAGCATGCAGCAATATACGAAAGCAGCGTTTTTACAAAATGAAGGAACTGAAACACCTGTATTCGTTCGTTTCTCAACGGTTATTCATGGTCAAGGTTCTCCAGAGACAGCTCGTGATCCGCGTGGGTTCGCTGTTAAATTTTATACAGAAGAAGGAAACTATGATATCGTAGGTAACCATTTACCAGTTTTCTTCATTCGTGATGCAATTAAATTCCCTGACATGGTGCATTCATTAAAGCCAGCACCTGATACAAATGTTCAAACACCAGATCGTTACTGGGATTTCATGACGTTAACTCCAGAATCTACACATATGATGACGTGGGTATTTTCTGATTATGGTACACCGGCAAACTACCGTGAAATGGAAGGATTCGGCGTACATTCATTTAAATGGATTAATGCAGAAGGTAAAATTGTTTACATTAAATATCATTGGAAGCCACAGCAAGGTGTACGTAATTTAAGTGCGAAAGAAGTGCAAGAAGTGCAAGGGAAAGACTTCAATCATGCAACTCGTGATTTATTCGATGCAATCGAAAAAGGAAACTATCCGAAATGGGATTTACACGTACAAGTAATGCAACTAGATGAAACGGACTCTTTAGACTTCGATCCACTAGATCCAACGAAAGTATGGCCAGAAGATCGTTTCCCATTAATTGAAGTAGGGACGATGACGTTAAATCGTAACCCGAAAAACTTCTTTGCGGAAGTAGAACAAGTGGCGTTCTCTCCAAGTGCAACTGTAAATGGTATTGAACCATCTGAAGATAAATTATTACAAGGTCGTTTATTCTCTTACCCAGATACACAGCGTTACCGCCTTGGTGCAAACTATTTACAAATTCCTGTAAACTGCCCATACGCAGCTGTTCGTAATCAACAACGTGATGGTGCGATGCAAGTGGATCAAAACCCATCTACAATAAACTACGAACCGAGCCGTCATACTGAAAATCCAGTGGAAGATCCGGCTTACCGCGATTCAACTATGAAAGTAGAAGGCTATGTATCTCGTGAAAAAATTGAAAAACCAAATGACTTCAAACAAGCGGGTGAGCGTTACCGTTCATTCTCTAAAGAAGAGCAAGACAACTTAATTGCGAACTTAACAAACGACTTAAAAGGCGTAAATGAGCAAACAAAATTACTAGCTATTTGCAACTTCTTCCGCGCGGATCATGACTACGGAATGCGTTTAGCAGGGGCGTTAAATGTTGATATTACGCAGTATGTAGGGAATGTTCCGAAGTAAATAGGAAAAGACGACTGTTAAACGGTCGTCTTTTTTGTGTAAAATCATGCAGGGTATTTTGCGTTTTAGCTATGTCGGAATTCGTCGGTAAATCGATATATTGAAAGAAACGATCGATATATTTATGGGAATACAGGGTGGGGTATGCTAATCTAATCAGTGCGATAAAAGAGATGCAATCTACTATTAATAGATTGCATCTCTTTTTTAATTTACTCGCTCTGTATACTCATAAGCTTTCTCCCCGTGCATCGAAATATCAAGCCCCATTTGTTCTTCGTGCTCATCGACGCGAACAGGAAGGAAGAAGTTAATAGCCTTAATAATGGCGTACGTCATTATGATTGTGAATGCATATGTTGCTCCGATTGCTACAAGTTGTTTGAAAAGGAGAGTGGCGTTTTCGTAAAATAATCCGTTAGCACCATCGCTATTTATAGTAGTAGTAGCAAATAGTCCAGTTGCAATACCGCCCCAAGTTCCTCCAATGCCGTGGCATCCAAATGCATCGAGTGTATCGTCGTATCCGAATTTGTTTTTTAAGAAGAAGACAGCTCCGAAGCATAATATACCGCCGATTGCTCCGATAAGAAGAGCGGAGAAAGGTGTAACGAATCCACAAGCCGGCGTAATTGCGACTAAACCAGAAACAACCCCGGAAGCAGCTCCCATCGCAGTCGGTTTTGATTGGAAGAACCATTCAGAAAGCATCCAAGTTAGAGCTGAGGCAGCGGCGGCTATATTTGTATTAATAAATGCAGTTAAAGCTACGTCATTTAAAGATAATGCACTACCGACGTTGAAACCGAACCAGCCGAACCAGAGTAAGCCTGCGCCTAACATTGTAAATGGTAAATGATGAGGGGAGGTGCCGCTTATGTTTTTTCGTTTTCCTAGGAAGATAGCTAATACAAGACCGGCAACGCCAGATGTGATATGAACGACATTACCGCCAGCGAAGTCTAATGCGCCGAGTTCTCTCAGCCATCCGCCAACGCCCCATACCCAATGAGCAACAGGATTGTAAACGATTGTTGTCCAAAGAAGGATAAAAATAAGAAAGGCAGAAAATCGCATTCTTTCGGCGAATGCCCCTGAAATTAAAGCGGGAGTTAAAATAGCGAACATGAGTTGGAACATCATAAATAAATTGTGAGGAATAGTAGATGAGTAGTCTGGGTTTGGTGCGTAGGTAACTCCGTTTAGACCGAACCAATCGAGATTGCCGATAAGTCCGTGCCAATCTGGCCCGAATGATAAAGAATAACCGATAACAATCCATTGAATCGAAACGATAGCCATTGCGCTATAACTGTGCATTGTCGTGCTGAGTACGTTTTTACTGCGAACCATACCCCCATAAAAAAGTGCCAATCCTGGTGTCATCAACATGACCATTACTGTCGTTACAAAAATAAAAACTGTATCTCCCGTATTCATTCTCTCTCCCCCTATGATGTTAGAAAACATAACATCTGTATGTTATGTTTCATATCATATTCGAAATAAAAAGAAAAATCAACTAAAAATTCAGAAAACTTTTTAGGGGATGTTAGAAAACCTAACATGATGTATTTTTTGGGGATAAAATCAACGTATGCGATTTGCTCTAAAAATTGGTATAATATTCTTACAATTGTAAGTTTGGGGGATGCGTGTGAAAAAAATATGGACTAAGGAACTATTCATTTGTTTTTGTTTAGCTGTTATTTTGTTTGTACCAGTACATACTTTTGCGGAAGAAAAAAGGGAATGGCGAGATGAAGTTATATATTCCATTATGATTGATCGCTTTAATAACGGAGAATCGAAAAATGACAAACAGTTAGACGTTGGTAATTTAGAAGGGTATCAGGGCGGAGATATACGTGGGATTATAAAAAGATTGGACTACATAAAAGAAATGGGATTTACTACTATTATGCTTTCGCCGCTTTTTGAAAGTGAAAAGTATGATGGATTAAGCGTTCGAAATTTTCGAAAAGTAAATGAACATTTCGGAACAGAAAATGATGTGAAAGAACTTGTAAATGAGGCTCACAAAAAAGGAATGAAAGTTGTCTTTCAATTTCCGTATGAAGAAAATGAACAACAATTAATATACTCGATGAAATGGTGGATAAAAGAAGTCGATTTAGACGGAAGTTATGTGATACATAGTGAAAAAAAGCCGCGTGCTTTTTGGGATGAAGTGCAAAAGGATTTGCAGAAGGTAAAGAAAGATTTTTACATTATGACAAAGGAAGATAATGAGTACTATAAAAAAATAGTAGAGTCATTTTCAAAAGCAGATATGTCTGTGAAACCTTTATATGATGTGAGTGGAAAAGAAGAGGAATTCGCTACGTTTTTAGATAATCAAGAAACAAAGCGATTTGCACGTATTGCAAAAGAAAATATGTATTACCCGCCGTCTCGTTTAAAACTAGCGATCACTTACTTATTAACATCCCCGGGGATACCGAATTTTTATTACGGAACTGAAATCGCATTAGATGGGGGAGATGCTCCAGATAATAGACGATTAATGGATTTCAAATCTGATGAAAAGTTTATGCAGCACATAACGAAGCTAGGTGAACTTAGACAAGCGAGACCATCTTTACGACGTGGTACGTTTGAACTTCTATATGATAAAGATGGAATGAGTATATTAAAACGAAAGTATAAAGATGAAGTAACACTAGTAGCGATTAATAATACGAAAGAGACGAAAAAGGTTTCCTTACCTGTAAGTACAATTGGTGAAAAACAAGAGTTAAGAGGATTGTTAGAAGACGAAATTATAAGAGAAGAAAACGGAAAGTTTTATCTTGTTTTAAAGCGCGAAGAGTCGAATGTGTATAAAGTTAGCGAAGAAACAGGTGTGAATTGGTTGTTTATCTCCTTAATAGTCGGTGTGAACGTGTTATTTATTGCTTTTTTAATTGCGGTTAAAAAGAGGAGGAAATGAGGGGGCTCTCTTTTGCGCTTAATTGATAGTTTATGATGAGGTGAGATGTTTGAGAAAAAAGAAGTGGTTCGCTTTATGTTTATGTATTCTTATCGTATTCGTAAGTTTGCATTTTTGGGACAACGGTGACGATGGGAAATTTGTTCGGTGGGGCGATAGTGTGCATTCTGTTGATACAGAAGTTCTTAAGAGAAATAATATTAAATACAAAATTGAAAATGATAAAGTGTATATTTCAGAAAAATCATTGGATAAAGCAATATTTTGTTGCTCGTAATAAGTATAAAACCTCCTCTGAATAGAGGAGGTTTCTTTTTAGCGATAGTTAATGAACTGTACGTCGATTGGTAAGTCAACGCTGCGAACGGCTGCGATTACTGCTTGTAAGTCATCACGGCTTTTCGCTGTTACGCGTACTTGGTCATCTTGTACTTGCGTTTTTACTTTTAATTTCATTTCTTTAATGATGTTGTTGATTTTTTTCGCGTTATCTTTATCGATACCTTGTTGCAGAGTTGCACGTTGGCGAACAGTATTACCAGATGCGGTTTCAACTTTTCCGTAGTCCAAGTTTTTAATTGGAACGTTACGTTTTACAAGTTTAGAAATTAGAACGTCTTTTACTTGGTCTAATTTGAACTCGTCATCAGAAGTTAAAACAAGTACTTCTTTTTCTAATTTAATATCACTTTTACTACCTTTAAAGTCATATCGGTTTTGGATTTCCTTTAATGCGATGTTAATTGCGTTTGTTACTTCAGGTAATTCTACTTTCGAAACGATGTCAAAAGAACTCTCTTTTGCCATAGTTAGCACCTCCAAATAAATTTCTATCTTTTCATGCACCTAAATAGGCTATGTAATATACATATTAAAGTATAGCGGAAAATACATCGATTAGATAGAGTGTTGCAACTTAAGTGTTTTGACGGGTCATCCGTAGGGGAATATAGTCCTATAGATACAGTCTTTATTTAATTATAGTGAATTTTGGGCAGTTGGACAAATAAAGGAAAAATCGTGTTATAATTAACTTTTGTTTGGAATGATAAAAAAGATAATTTTATATATATAGAAGGGAATTAAAAAATATGTATTTGCAATTAGGATCGATTGAACAGGTAACTGTTTTACGCGAAACGGAAATCGGATATATGGTTGGAAACGAAGAGGAAGAAATCTTCCTACATAAAAACGAATTAGCTGGAGAAATTGCAGAAGGCGATACGATTGATGTATTCTTATACCTTGATCACCAAAATCGTATTTCAGCAACAATGAAGGAACCAATTATTACAACACATGATTGGAATTGGGTAAAGGTTGTAGAAGTTATTCCTAGTTTAGGTGTGTTTGTTGATATTGGTGTATCAAAAGATATACTAATTCCACTTGATGAGTTTCCAATTTATATGCCAGTATGGCCTCAGGAAGGCGACGAATTATATTGTACGTTAAAATTAACGAATCGTGATCGTTTAATTGCTCTTCCGGCAAGAGACAGTGATATGCAAGAAATTATCGTAGATGCAACGCCATCTATGCGTAATAAAAACGTAAATGGACGTGTGTATCGCTCACTTCAAGTTGGTTCATTCATACTAACTGACGAGCATTTCCGTGCTTTCTTACACCATACAGAAAGAAAAGAACAAGTCCGCATCGGTGAGCGCGTAACAGGTCGTATTATTGACGTGAAAGACGACGGTACAATTAACATTTCACTTCTTCCTCGTAAAGAAGAAGGAATGGAAGATGATGCAGCAGTACTTTATGCATATATGGAAGAACGAGGCGGAGCAATGCCGTTTTGGGATAAGAGCAACCCAGAAGACATTAAAGAACGTTTCAATATGAGTAAGGCTGCATTTAAGCGTGCACTTGGTAAACTGATGAAAGAAGAAAAGATTTACCAAGAAGAAGGCTGGACTTACTTTAAGAAATAAGATAAATGAAAAAGAACTATTTTTTCTCTTAATTTTTAAGAGAAGAGATAATTCTTTTTTTTATTATAAAGTACATAAAAAGTAAATAAGGTGTAATAAAATTCACAAAATCTGAAGATATACAAACAACTAGAATACGTTATGGTTTTTATTCTAACAAGAAATAAGAATATTTTTAATAAAAAGAATATTAAAATGAGTTTTTGGGCTTTTAGTTAACAAAGTTTCGAAAATAAACACTTTATAAAGGTTTCCTTTAAATATGATTATTGTGTTTCGAGGGTTTCCTTATAAATCTTAGCTATATATTTTACGAAATCAATGATGGGATAGTGTATGAGCGAGCGGTGCTGCGTAAAACGAACTCCTGATTTTTCCATTTTCGAAATGATTTGTTCAATTTCCAACTCTTTTTGTTGTATCTTATTATAATTTTGATATACAATGTTTTTCCATTGATAGGAAGAACCATGAAAATAACTCTCTCCTTTTACCCTGTGATTAAATATTATTTCTATTTTTTCTCTACGTTGTCTTTCCTTCATATACGATTCCGTTGACTGCATGGTTATCGCCTCTTTCCTTTGTATTGTATACTGTTTCCGAAAATTCGGTCTAACTCATCATAGCCAATGTACAGTGATTTTGTTGGGGATTGTCGTTTAAGGCTATCTTATCAACTGTATATATTTTGCAATTTCTTAATCTAATATCTTATATCTAAATAAATTGTTAGTGTGTATAAAACGCCATTAATCTTTTAAGTTTTTGCTACCAATAACAAAATTAGAAAGTAGCGAAAACGGATGAAAGATAAATTGTTTATCAATCTTTATTATAAAACGATTCTTTATGGATATGCACCTTTTTATACTCACCAAGATTTACAATATGACGAGTATCTTCATCCATGAATGTTATCCTCTATTTGTTGAGGATAGTTTTTTTATTTAGGCTAAGCAACATATCGTATGCCTTAGAACCCTTTTTATAAAAAAGGACAATATATGTAACGGCTTCCCTTTTGATATGAAAAAAATCATATAGAAATAAAGCGTTCTTAAAGTGGTTTGTTAAAAATTTGTTGTATTTGACTTAAAAAAAGGAAAGTAATATTTATTTGTAGAAAATTTTTAAGGATACAAATGAATGTAAAAATAGAATGACTATCTACGATAAAAAAGGGGGCACTTATATATGCTAACAAATGATTTAGATTTCCGATTAGAACCACGTTTAAAAGAACTGTATGAACAACATAAAATAAGAGCGCAGAAGATAGACTGGGGTTATCATGAGTTTTTACCATGGGATAAGGGAATGGACTTTAAAAGAGTTCCTTGGGATGAAAGTCAAGTTACTCTTCCTTCTGGTGTAATTACGGCCATTGAAACAGCTTTATTAACAGAAGTGAATTTACCATGGTTTACAACGTATTTATCTGCGACTTTTAAAGGGTCCCTTTCTGTTATTACAGACTTTATTCATACTTGGACTTCAGAAGAGGATCAACATTCGAATTTATTGGAGACATATTTACTACTCACTCGAAGTGTGAACCCTAAACGATTACATGAATTAAGAAAGTCAGTCGTTGAGGGTGGATTTGAGCCCGATTTTCACACACCAATCGAAGCAATGACATATACGACGCTACAAGAACTTGCAACGATGGTGTTTTACAATAATGTAGCTAAGGTTGCAAGTAAGCATGATCCAGATCTTGCTACATTATTACGCCGTCTTGCAAAAGATGAAACTCTTCATTATGCGTTTTATCGAGACGTCATTCGAACACATTTGGAATTGGAACCTAATTATTGCTATCATATTGCCAATGTGATTAGGAATTTTAAAATGCCAGGTGCTGTCATGCCTGATTTTGAAAATAGAATGACTGTAATTGCAAAAGAAGCTAACTATGGGCCGCTGCAATATTTTGATCAAGTACTTGATGTAGTAGTTGATTATTGGGGGTTAAAAGACTTACGACCCATTGCACCTCTAGCTGAAAAAGCAAGAATTGAGATTTTGGAGTACCACATAAGATTGAAAAAAATACGGGACCGATTTGGTCGTTTTCAAGGGAAAACTGATCTATGTTAATTAATCGATATTTTAGGATGTATATGGGCAAATTGACCGTCCCTTTATTGAGAATCTGACACACTCCCTATTGTTTTGGGGGTGTTTTTTACTTAATTTAATTTTTATCAAAAAAGTAGTTGACTCCAAAAATAAATTTGTGATATTATAAAATATTTGATAAAAAATCACATATATGTTAAGGTTAAGAAGGTTACCATATATGGAGGTGGATTATATGTTTCAAATTGGCGATAACATTGTTTATCCAATGCACGGAGCAGGTATAATTGAAGCCATAGAAGAAAAAGAATTCTCAGGGAAAAAACAACAGTATTTTGTTATAAAAATGTCAATCAGTAATATGCAAGTCATGATTCCTATGGGTAAAATATTAAGTTCGAGTATACGCCCAGTTACTGATATACTTGCATTAAAACACATTATACACATTTTTCAGCATGGAGAATCAGATAAATTATTGCCGTGGAAACAAAGGTATAAAGTGAACACGGACAAAATAAAAACGGGTGAAATACAAGAAGGTGCTGAAGTTGTACGTGATTTAATGCGTATGAAGAAAGAAAAGGCACTTAATACAAGCGAAAAAAAAATGTTGGATAACGCACATGAATTTTTGATTAGTGAACTGGGTTTAATTAAAGGGATCACTGAAAATCAATTAAAAAGTTTCTGTTAAGGTTCATTATAGATAATGTATTACATCCCCCGAAAATATCCTGAATTTTTCGGGAATATGATTATTATTAAAAGTAAATCATTTCAAAGACATTCAACTTCTTCAACTCACTTTTAGAGTAGGAACCTCTTTTGTTATTACTTCAATCTAATCCATTTTTATTTTTAAATTTCTTTTACGAACGTTCGAAGTTTCATCAAATAACTCGATTAAATAGTCACTTGATTTTTGCAATCCTGATTCACACTGGCACGGACAAGGAGCCGTAAGGATGAAAGAGAGGTAGGGCTTTCATTGTTTTAGGTAATATACTATCTAAGTCATTATTTCTAGAAGAAAATACAATCAATCTCACCGCTATCTTTCAGAGTTCCTTACATCTACTGAGACAGTGAATAGTAATTGTTTATCTTCTTTACGTAAAATTGATAAACGAACTGGTAACACCATATGGTCAACTACAAAAAATGGTTTCCAGACCAGGAAACCATTTTTAATTTTATTTACATAACAATAGTAAATTAAGCAGTAAGAAGGAGTGCACACATGAAAAAAATGTTAACAAAAGAATTAAGTAATGAATTAAAGAAGCGAGAAGGAATCATTTCTATTACAGTTGAGCCTTATGAAAAAATCGAAGTTGGTGGAATTCGTGTAGATGGACCAGCTGTTATTCTAATTAATCAAGAATAGCTAAAAATAGTTGTATGAACGAAGAAAAGGATCAGCCTTTACGAGAAGGGAAGATCCTTTTTGTTTGCTGCAGCTAATATGGGATATACATAACTTTTATCTAATGTATTGGGGTTAAAAGGAAGGAGAGGGTCGGGATTATCATAGTGGAAAGCTTAACATTGGTAGGATTTCTTTTCATGTTATATACATTAGTTGCTAAAAAAACAAACTAATTATTTAAAACGATATATGGTTTCCTTTTTAAGGGCGAGATTTATTTGATAGTGAAATGGATAATGTAAAGGAGGAATTTAGATGGATGCAAGGAAAGAACGCATAAAATACGAAAAGATGTCAAAGAATTATGACCGTATTTATTCAGTTTCGTTTCTCCTATTAATTGTACTTGTTTGTAGTAGTGTGATTATCATAGGAGCTACAGGGGGAAAATATGGAGTGTTTTTATTGTTAGCAATTTTACTTACCGCACGTATTACGAAAGAATCTCAAAAAAAGTATGAGCAGTATTCTAATAAAGCGCGTATTTAAAATGATACATATCTTGAAAGGAACAACCTGGATGTACATTCAAAATATCCCTATATCATCACCTATTAACTAGTAAAAGTAACCTTATATAAATAATTTTTTAGCAATTTAGGAATAGAAAACGCACCTTATTAAAATGTTAGTTTCGTTTTTTATAATGAATTATCCTTCTAGTATAGTTATAAGATTTATATCATATATTAAGAGAAAAAATGTAAGTTAGAAAGGAGTCCTATAGAATGAGCTTTTTAGAGGCAAATGACTTTAGTGAACAAAATATGGTAAGTGTACCTAATCCCTACGTATATTAGACATTACAATCGGTAATTGGTAAACATGTGGTTATTGAAGCTGTAAGAGGTAATGTAAGAGGAAAGTTAAAGAATGTGAACCGGATCATTTGCTCATTGAAGATAAGGTGCCGCATATTGTACGTATTCAACAAATTGTATGGATTATGCCAAAACAATGATCAAATTACATCTAATTTGATTTATAACAGATTGGCGTCATAGACGATCAAATAAAAACACAGGGTTTTATCTCTGTGTTTCTTCAAATTTTCGTTTTTGAATATATGCTTGAGCATGAATGATTTCTTCCTGAAGTGCTTCTAATTCTTCCGTAGATCCTGATTCAATCCTCATATAAGTAGTAACTAAACTAATCATCATATCCATCTTCTCTACTATATTTTGAATGACCTGTTCAGATTGCTCTTTTTTAGGGTGTTGTATTGCTATTAATACATTTTCCATATAATTGTTCTTTCTTTGCTGGATATCATAAATAAACTGTTTTGTGTTTGAGTTCATTTGTTGTTCCTCCTTTTGGATATATTTTCATTCTATCATATTTGAATAGAAAATATTGGATTCCCCTAAATTCACACCTGTCTCGTATATCTCCACAAATATACAAACTAATTCCTTAACGTACAGGGAATAAATTGAAATACGTCAATTTAATGTCTAAATGTACAGTTTTCTTTTTTGGGTATGGTGCCCCCTAATAGCTTCAGTTGAATTTTGTATGCTTTTGTTACAAGAGATTAAGAAAGAATAGATGAGATATTGAAACGGAGGTACGGAAGTGCAAGATAATGTACTAGAACAATTAATAAACCGTCTTTCCGTAGTATGCCCTGAAAAAGAACGTGAAATATTAGCGGTGGATTTAAATGATATATATGAGAGTAGTGAAAGATTCGAAAAATTGCTTGAAAATATTATGAAATCTCAGCAAAATAAAGACGACTTAATAGATATATTAATTGAAGTAGAGATAGAACTAGATCACATCAATTGGCATTATAAAAGTCTGAAGAAAAAGCTGAAAGTATTAATGAAAGAATAAAAGAAGTAGGCTGCTCAAGCAGCCTACTTCTTTATGTTGTTAATTTTTGTCGGTAAATCGATATATTCGAAAAACCGCCGATACAATCTCATTTACCATCATGCATACTGTTCAAAAAGTTTGCACCCTCGTTTTTTAGTTCTCTTTCCCAAAAAGATGAGAAAATGTATCTTTCAAGTCACTATCGTTTATTTTAATATCCGCCTTTTTTAATTCATCTTGTAATAATTTTTGACCGAAGGAAGGGTCGGCAAGACGTTCTTCTTCTAAGTCTTTACGTATAGAGTCTTTCACTTTATCGTAAGGTTGTAAATCTTTTTTATCAGTTAGTTTAATAATGTGATAGCCGTTTGGTGATTTTACGGGATTGCTAATTTGGCCGGGCTTTAATTTGTAGGCAGCTTTTTCAAATTCAGGTGTCATTTTGCCTGCCCCGAAGTATCCGAGGTCTCCGCCATTATCTTTTGATGCTAAATCTTGAGATTCTTGTTTTGCTAATTCTTCAAATGAAGTGCCGGTATCTAATTTCTTCTTTATCTCTTTCGCTTCATTTTCGTTACTTACTAAAATGTGACTAGCTTTAATTTCTGGTTTATAGTGGTCTTTCACATCTTTTTCTGTAACGCTTTGTTTAATCGCTTCATTCAATGCAAGTTTGAATTTAATTTGATTTTTGAAATCTTCTTCATCTTTTAAACGATTATTTTCTAGTGTTGCTTTGAATTGTTCTCCATATTGAACTTTTGCTTTTTCTACCTCTTTATCTACTGCATCATCAGATACTTTATATTTTTTAGTAATAACATCTTGTGCTACCATTTCGTATAGCGTGTCTTTTCCGTATCGATCTTTCAATTGTTTTTCGAAATCGCTCTTCGTAATGGTTGAGTTTGTTGTTGTAGCGATTGTGGCCGAGTCATTTTTTTGTCCGCAAGCAGATAGCATTAATATACTTATTAGTGCAGTGATAATGAATGTACTTTTTCCTTTCATGCTAACACCTCATCCGAATATGTTATCGCTATTGTAGAATATAGAAGTGAACATGAAGTGAATTTTTAATGTTTTTTTCCTGTAAAATGTAAAAAAAGTACATCAACATTAACGTTGATGTACGATGTAATCAAAGGTGATCGGTTTTCTTAGAATATGCACGTTTTCCTTGCTGAATATTTTTTTGCTCTTGTTCATTTTTTTGAGTGCGCTTTGCATTATTGTCGCGTGCTTTTTTGTCGTTATCGCTAGTATGTGGCATATGTATCAACTCCATTTCTAAACGTTGTATGTTTATCATTTCCTTTTTCGTAAAGACTATGTATAGCGGTGCATTCATGAATACTAAAGGTGGATTAGAAATGGATTTGAAGCTGAATTATACTGAACTTATTAAGAAGTTAGTCGTTGTAATTATTGCGGGTTTATTAAATGCGATTGGGATGAATTTATTTTTAACACCAGCGAAAGTGTATGCGAGTGGTTTTGCTGGATTGTCTCAATTATTGTCACAAATATTAGGTGACTTTTTATCTATTCATATATCTACGGGGGTATTGTTTAGTTTGTTTAATATTCCTGTCGTTATTTTAGCGTGGAAAAAGGTTGGGAAGGCCTTTACATTTTTTAGTTTTCTTTGTGTTGTATTTATGACTTTGTTTTTAGAAATTATCCCAGTTAGAGCGGTTTCGCACGATATTATATTGAATGCGATTTTTGGTGGTATTATTTCAGCGATTGGGGTAGGGGTTGCTTTAAAGTGGGGGGCTTCTACAGGTGGTCTAGATATTATTGCCATGATTTTATCAAAAATAAAAGATAAGCCTGTCGGCACGTATTTTTTCTTCTTTAATGCACTTATCATTATCGCTGCTGGCTACGTGTATGGATGGGAAAAGGCATTATATACTTTAGTCACTTTGTATGTATCAACGAGAATTATTGATGCGATTCATACCCGTCATGTGAAGATTACGGCATTAATTGTTACAAAGAACGGGGCAGATGTGCGAAAAGCGATTCACTCTCGCTTAGTGAGGGGGATTACAACTATACCAGCAACAGGTGCTTATACAAATGAAAATAAAGAAATGTTAATGATTGTTATTACTCGTTACGAGTTGTACGAATTAGAGAGGGTTATTAAACAAGTGGACCCAGGTGCATTTACAAATATACTGCAAACGGTCGGTGTGTTTGGATTGTTTAGAAAAGATTAAAGAGGACCAAAGCTGGTCCTCTTTTTTTAATGTGAATTCGTAATGTTTTGCAATTGCTCCTGCATTTCACGTAGCTGAACTTTTTCAGCAGTTGAAGAGTTTGCATAAGCAGAGTGCAAAGAGTTTTTTGCTCTATAAACGAGTTCCTGTTGTTCAGCGCCACTTGAACAAGAAACGGCACTTGAAACAGCGTCTCTAGCTTGTTGGAATAGTAAGTTCCCCATTTAAACCCCTCCAAATGAAGAGTTACTTCTCGCTTTTTCTGCCTCAGCTAATGTACCTCTGTACGGGAATCTTGCATCATGCTTCATAACAGCATCGGCTCCTTGCTGGATAAAACGCTTTGATTTGTTCTTTTTACCCATTCGAAAAACCCCCTTTATTTAGCTGAAAACAATTGACGCGCTTTCTCTTGCGTCTAATAATAGTATGAGCGTTTGGCGAGAAACTATAAGCAGGGAATTTTTAGATTACAATCCAAGAACCTCTTCTAAATATAGAGCGATACCATCTTCTTCATTCGTTAATGTCGTATGATTTGCGAGTGATTTTAATTCAGGAATCGCATTACCCATTGCGATTCCATGACCAGCAAATTCGATCATTTCAAAGTCGTTATCCTCATCACCAAAAGCGATAATTCGCTCTTTCGGAATATTATAATGGCCTGAAATTTTTTGTAATCCGACAGCTTTATTTAATCCGCTTTTTACAATTTCAATAATTGGCCAAGGCGCACCCCATTTTCTATGGTCGATGACTTCAGCATGCATATCTGTTAAATGTTGGCGAATTGCAGCAGAATGCTCGTCATGTGCATCGATTAATAAGCAAGTTGGATGGTCATTTAAAGTATTTAATAAATCTCCTGTGAAAATCTTTGGAGAACCGAATTCAAAAATATGTTTTTTATCTTCATCAATTTCACGGACATACACATCATCGATGACTTCAGCATAGACATTTTTCACGCCGAAATCAAAGCAAGCTCGGACGATTTCTTGCGCTGTTGAAAGTTCAAGAGGAGAGTGATGTGTTCCCCAACTTGAATCAAGAGGGTGATGAACGTAAGCTCCATTAAAGTTTACGATTGGTGTGTTAAGGCTAAGTTCTTTATAATAATCGTAACTAGCGCGGAATGGACGTCCTGTTGAAATAACGACAATATGTCCTTGTTCTTTTGCTTTTGCAATTGTGTTTTTCGTTCTTGGAGAAATTATTTTGTTGTCTGTTAATAAAGTTCCGTCTAAGTCTAATGCGATTAAATGTTGTTTATTCATAATTTCACCTCTTATAATAATTTTTTTGTTTCTATCTGTATTTCCGTTTTTAATATGCAGAAATAAGAGGTTAGACTGGGTGAAACTACTGTAAATGAAAGTTTCACTATATATCCATCTTACGTCGCGAAGCGCTGTGGTGTCTACTATTTCTCATTGGAAATTAGGAAAAGTCAACATATTTTTAGAAAGTTCAAACAATGTTTCTTTCATTATGTACAATTTGTGAAAAGGGTTACATTGTTTGAACAATGCGACTTATAATGAACATGTAATCTTCTCGTATATGTTTGACTCTCCTTTGAAACTGGCCTAAAGTAGGTTGGTTTCTTTTTTTTCAACAAATATGCCAATAATTCCTGCTTAAGCTTGTGTAATTATATATATGTACATGGGTAAACGGTAGTACTTGTTTCCTAAACATGACAGAAAAGCTTTCTTTTAAAATGGATATACTAATGAGGCAAGACGTCATGGAAGGAGAATGGAAATGGGACAAAATCGCAGGTTTCGTTCAGGGCAAAAAGCGCCAAATGATGGCATTTACGTAGAAATTGGTGAAACGGGAAGTATGGTGAAAAATCCGCAAGTGGTACAATTAACTGCCGGTGAAAAGTTTCCAGAGAACGCAAATCATAACCGTCAGTGGACATATAAAAGAAAACCGTAACAGAAGCCGCAATCGTTATTGCGGCTTTTTTGATTAGGAAAATGAATGTTACTTTTTTCTTTTTCCAATAATAAGTTTGAACTACATAAGCAAAATTATTGTATAAAAAAGTCAGTTGGCGTATAATCAAATCAAAGGTCAAAGAAAGTCAAACGTTTGGAGGGCTGTAAAGATGGACTTAAATCAAATGACAACGAAAACACAGGAAGCGATTATGAGTGCTCAATCTTTAGCGGTATCTCATCATCATCAAGAAGTAGATACTGTTCATCTATTGCTTACGTTATTAGAGCAACAAGACGGATTAACGGTACGTATTTTTCAAAAAATGAATGTCGATATAGAAGCGTTAAAGCAAGGTGTAGAAAGTTTAATTAAGAAAAAGCCTTCTGTAACTGGAAGCGGGGCAGAGGCAGGGAAATTATATGTAACAGGTGCCTTGCAACAACTGCTTGTAAGAGCAGGAAAAGAAGCGGAGAAATTGCAAGATGACTACATTTCAATCGAACATGTATTACTTGCTTTTTCTGAAGAAAAAGGCGATATAAATCAATTATTCGCAAAATTTTATATTACGAAAGATAACTTATTACAGTCTTTAATGACAGTTCGGGGGAATCAAAGAGTGACTAGTCAAAATCCAGAAGCAACTTATGAAGCGTTAGAAAAATATGGCCGTGATTTAGTGGCTGAAGTAAGAGCGGGGAAAATTGATCCTGTAATTGGCAGAGATAGTGAAATTCGCCGCGTGATCCGCATTCTTTCACGCAAAACGAAAAATAACCCCGTTTTAATCGGAGAGCCAGGTGTTGGTAAAACAGCAATCGTTGAAGGATTAGCGCAGCGTATTGTGAAAAAAGATGTCCCAGAAGGATTAAAAGATAGAACAATTTTCGCTTTAGATATGAGTGCACTTGTGGCCGGAGCAAAATTCCGCGGTGAGTTTGAAGAACGTCTGCAAGCTGTATTAAATGAAATTAAAAAGAGTGAAGGTCGCATTTTATTATTCATTGATGAACTTCATACAATCGTCGGCGCTGGTAAAACAGAAGGAGCGATGGATGCGGGAAATATGTTAAAACCAATGCTAGCGCGTGGTGAACTGCATTGTATCGGGGCAACGACATTAGATGAATACCGTAAATATATTGAGAAAGATCCAGCGTTAGAAAGACGTTTCCAACAAGTGTTAGCAGAAGAGCCAACTGTTGAGGATACAATTTCCATTTTACGTGGTTTAAAAGAGCGTTTTGAAATTTATCACGGTGTAAATATTCATGACCGCGCGATTGTAGCGGCATCTGTTTTATCAGATCGATATATTTCGGATCGTTTCTTGCCCGATAAAGCAATTGATCTTGTTGATGAAGCCTGTGCAACAATTCGAACAGAAATTGATTCTATGCCAACAGAACTAGATGAAGTAACGCGCCGCATTATGCAGCTGGAAATTGAAGAAGCTGCTCTTGGGAAAGAAAAGGACTTAGGTAGTCAAGAGCGCCTAAAAACATTGCAACGTGAATTATCGGATTTAAAAGAAGTTGCAAGTAGTATGAGAGCGAAATGGGAGAAAGAAAAAGAAGACATTCATAAAGTGCGTGACTTACGTGAACATTTAGAGCGCTTGCGCCGTGAGTTAGAAGAAGCAGAAGGAAATTATGATTTAAATAAAGCAGCTGAGCTTCGCCACGGGAAAATTCCAGCTATCGAAAAAGAGTTAAAAGAAGCGGAAGAGATGGGTGCACATAATAAACAAGAGAATCGTTTATTACGCGAGGAAGTAAGTGAAGAAGAAATTGCAGACATTGTTTCAAGGTGGACTGGTATTCCTGTCGCAAAACTCGTTGAAGGTGAACGTGAGAAATTATTACGTCTTGAACAAATTTTATCAGAGCGTGTTATCGGTCAAGAGGAAGCGGTAAGCCTTGTATCAGACGCAGTACTTCGTGCTCGCGCTGGTATTAAAGATCCGAATCGTCCAATTGGTTCATTTATTTTCTTAGGCCCTACAGGTGTTGGTAAAACTGAGCTTGCAAAAACGTTAGCGCAAACATTATTTGACAGTGAAGAGCAAATGATTCGTATCGATATGTCTGAGTATATGGAGAAACACGCAGTGTCACGCTTAATTGGAGCGCCTCCTGGATATGTTGGATATGAAGAAGGTGGACAATTAACAGAAGCAGTAAGACGTAAACCATATTCTGTTATTTTGTTAGATGAAATCGAAAAAGCACATCCAGAAGTATTCAACATTTTATTACAAATGTTAGACGATGGCCGCATTACAGATTCACAAGGACGTACAGTAGACTTTAAAAATACGGTTATTATTATGACTTCAAATATTGGATCTGCTCACTTATTAGAAGGGCTAGAAGAAGATGGTTCTATTAAAGAAGAGTCAAGAGAACTTGTAATGGGACAATTAAGAGGACATTTCCGACCAGAATTCTTAAACCGTGTCGATGAAATTATTTTATTCAAACCTCTGACAAGGAATGAAATTAAAGGTATTGTTGATAAGATTGTACAAGAATTACAAGGGCGTTTAGCAGATCGCCACATATCATTAGAATTGACGGAATCTGCAAAAGAATTTGTTGTAGAAGCTGGATTCGATCCGCTGTACGGAGCTCGTCCTTTAAAACGATACGTACAGCGTCAAGTTGAGACGAAATTAGCGAGAGAATTAATTGCAGGAGCGATTACGGATAATAGTCACGTAGTTGTTGATGTAGAAAATAACGAATTAGTCGTTCATGTAAAGTAAAAAAAGAGTTCGGATAAAATCCGGACTCTTTTTAGTGTTGTTCTACTGGCTCGTTTGGAATCGCAGCTGCAATCGCTAATACTAATACCGCAAGAACAACTGAGAAAATAGACGCTTGGTTAAAATCGTATGTACCGCCAGTCATAGAGCCGATTACATAGCTCATCATATGTACAAGTGCGAACGACCAAATTAATGCCCAAATGAAACGCATATTTTACACCTCTATTCGTTCAATCTGTCCTTATTGTAACACAATTGAAAAAAGAATATAGAAAAATATTTGTAGATTTTTCAACGCAAATTTGCATTCTGTTCATACATTATAAAAGAGTACTTTTATACGTTTAGAAAATAAGGCGGGGGAAAAATGAGTATTACGGAACGTTTTTTTTATTTAGAAAAAGAACCATGTGTAATTTATTTACCAGAAAAGCCAAATGGATTTTCTGTTATGCTCCTAGGGGATTATAACTATTTTATTGAGAATGGTACAAGTTTATGGACACAACATGCAGGGAGAGCTTATTTTTTACAGGGTCTTATTGAAAAAGGCTATACGGTCTTTTCATCTAACTTATACGGAAGGCATTGGGGGAACGATCGAGCTGTTCGTCTTGCAAAACGTTTGTATGATGTCGTTCTAAGAAAAGAGACATTGAATGCGAAAATGCACATTATGGCAGATGGTATGGGAGCGCTTGTAGCACTGGAGATGATGAACAAATACCCGGAATGTATACGTTCTGTCGTTATGTTAAATCCGTGTTTAGATTTACCAGAATATGTGGAGTTTGAGAAAGAGCATAAGTTTTTTTACAAAAGATTAGTGAAGGAATTAAGTTTGGCGTATGATTCCAAAGAAGAAGAATTAGAATCAAAAATAAATAAGAAATCATTTGCGCTTCTTCCGTCTTGTGTACCTGTTAAGATTTTCGTATCAACACAGGAAAAAAGAGGAAGAAAACAATTGTTACGTAAATACGAGAAAATGAGGCAATTCAATCAATGCGATACTTCTGTTTTATTCCATCTGCAAGATGTGAAATATAAAATGGTTAGACAAACAACTGATTTCTTTAAAAAATATGAAGAAGAATTGTGAAGCTCCCATATACATAAATGAGGAGCTATTTGTTTCAAGGGGAAAGGGTTGGTGGTATGAAACGCGTGCTGATTATAGGTGCACTTACGTTTGTAGGTTATCACCTTGTGAATAAAATGATTGCAGAAGAAGTAGAAGTATATGGTCTTGATTTTGATGAATTTGATAGTATGACAAAAATTAATGAAGAGAAATTATTGTTGATTGGGCGGAATGCGTTATTTACGTACTATTCTATAAGGGATGAAGACGGATGGCGATCGGTTGAGGAAGAGAGTTTCGATACGGTTTATTTTTGCTTGTATGAGCCGAATCAGCAAAGTGGATTTCGGAATGAAAGGGTCATATTACAATATTTAAAACGAATCGTAAGGATGTGTGAAAAAAATAAAGTAAAGTTAAATCTAATTTCTTCTATTGAAATAGGAAGCACTGAAGAATCCGAAAACAAACATCTATTTTCGAAAGTGGAAGAAGGGTTGAAAAAAGGCGAATTACAATATAGTGCATATCGAGTTCCTACATTATATGGGCCGTGGCAACCGTCGTTTATGATGTATCATCAGCTTATTTTATCAGAACTTGATGAAAAAGAGTGCCGTTGTATAAATGGAGAAAAAGGAAGCGATTTACTTTACGTTGAAGATGTATGTGAATATTTATGGGAAAATGGAATGAATGTAAAACACCTCGGTATATATAACTTACTTAGCGGAAAAGAAGCGTTATGGGAAAAAGGTATGACCTTGCTGCATGCAGATGATAAAGTAAATAAAAAAAATGTGGAAGTAAGAGATGAAGCTGTAGAGGTTATTTCTATTCAAAAAAATACACCAGTAGAATTCGGTTTAAATAAACAATTAGCACATATGAAAAAATATAAAGAGTTATACGAAGGGTAGCGCACGTGTTAAACTATTGTATGGATAATTGATTGAAAAGCTTTAATGGAGAGGAAGAGATTACATGAACGAAAAAAGTATGCAATTTTTACAAATCGCAATGAAGCATTTACCAGAAGCAAAGGCAATTTTAGATTCTAATGGAATTGCACTTGATATGGAGAAAGCACAGCCGGTGTTAGAGCTATTGATGAAAGTAATGGGCGAAGCATATGAGCTTGGGAAAGCAGATAAAGAATAAAACCAAACCCTTCTTTTTTGATGGAAGAGAGGCTCGAGCCGTGGATAGAAGCGGTTGGGGCCTTTTTTTGTTTCGAGTGGAGTGAAACCTGAGGGATGATGAGGCTAAAGGGGAAGGTTATGAGGAGAAGGTCTTAGTTTTGAAGGGAAAGCAGATAAAGAATAAAACCAAACCCTTCTTTTTGATGGGAGAGAGGCTCGAGCTGTGGATAGAAGCGGAAAGGGCTTTTTTTGTTTCGAGCGGAGTAAGGTCAAAAGTATTGGGAAGTTTATCTTTTGAAAGGATAGGGATTTTTCTGTTTCTTTTAATGAAAAATAAAGTTAGTAATACGCTGTCTTATTTTTTTAGCTGAAATATATTCTAGACAAAAGTACATTTATGTTTTAAAATTAGTACCAAGTCATAATAATTGATATAAAACGGAGGGCTGCGATGTGAACGTGGGCATTTTAGGGATCGGAAGATATGTGCCAGAAAAAGTAGTCACAAATCACGATTTAGAGAAAATCGTAGATACATCTGATGAATGGATTCGTACGAGAACGGGAATTGCAGAAAGGCGCATTGCCGATGATACAATAGATACTTCATATATGGCGGTAGAGGCTTCTAAAAAAGCACTTGAAGATGCCGGGATTAGCGGAGAGGATATCGATCTTATTTTAGTGGCAACAGTAACGCCAGATCGCGCATTCCCAGCAGTAGCTTGTGTAATCCAAGAAGCAATTGGCGCAAAACACGCAGCCGCAATGGATTTAAGTGCAGCGTGTGCTGGCTTTATGTACGGAATGATTACAGCGCAGCAATTTATTCAAACGGGAACTTATAAAAATGTATTAGTAGTTGGTAGTGACAAACTATCTAAAATTGTAGACTGGAACGATCGAAATACAGCAGTACTATTTGGGGACGGAGCAGGTGCTATCGTAATGGGAGCTGTTTCGGAAGGGAAAGGTGTACTTTCTTTTGAATTAGGAGCGGACGGAAGTGGCGGTAAGCATCTTTATCAAGACGAGTATGTTATGATGAACGGCAGAGAAGTCTTTAAATTTGCTGTTCGCCAACTTGGTGATTCCTGTCTTCGCGTGTTAGAAAAAGCGGGACTTACGAAAGAGGATGTGGACTTCTTAGTACCACATCAAGCGAATATTCGTATTATGGAATCTGCAAGAGAAAGATTAAATTTACCGAAAGAAAAAATGAGTATGACAATTGAAAAGTTCGGTAATACATCGGCTTCTTCAATTCCAATTGCAATGGTAGAGGAATTGCAAAATGGACGTATTCAAGATGGTGATTTAATTATACTAGTCGGTTTTGGCGGCGGGTTAACATGGGGAGCAGTAGCTCTTCGTTGGGGTAAATAAGGACTGAGAGAAAAAAAGGAGTGTATTTTGTATGGAAAAAAAGAGGGTCGTAATTACAGGGCTAGGAGCTGTTACACCGATCGGAACAGATGTTGAAACAGCTTGGGAAAACATTAAAAACGGTGTATCCGGAATCGGACGACTTACAAGAATAGATTCAGAACAAATTCCTGCAAAAGTAGCAGCAGAAATTAACGACTTTGAAGTCGAAAAATATATAGATAAAAAAGAAGCGCGCCGTATGGACCGCTTTACGCAATATGCAGTAGCAGCAGCGAAAATGGCAGTTGCGGATGCGAAGCTTGAAATTACAGAAGAAAATGCACCACGCATTGGTGTATGGGTTGGTTCTGGTATTGGTGGTATGGAAACATACGAAGAACAATTTAAGATTTTTACTGAAAAAGGTCCGCGCCGCGTGAGCCCATTCTTCGTACCAATGATGATTCCAGATATGGCAGCAGGTCAAGTGTCAATCGCTACAGGAGCGAAAGGAATTAATACTTGCTCTGTAACAGCTTGTGCATCTGGAGCAAACTCAATTGGTGATGCGTTTAAAGTAATCCAGCGCGGTGATGCTGATGCGATGATAACAGGCGGAGCAGAAGCGCCATTAACAAGTATGGCATTCGCTGGGTTTAGCTCAGCGAAAGCATTAACATTCAATGAAGATCCAGCAACGGCTTGCCGCCCATTCGATAAAAATCGTAGCGGTTTCGTAATGGGTGAAGGATCAGGAATTCTTATTCTTGAAGAATTAGAGCACGCATTAGCACGTGGTGCTCACATTTATGCGGAAATTGCTGGTTATGGTGCAACTGGTGATGCGTTCCATATTACAATGCCTGCTCCTGGCGGTGAAGGCGGAGTTCGTGCGATGCGTCAAGCTTTAGCTGATGCAGGTCTAGAGCCAAAAGATATTGATTACATTAATGCACATGGTACAAGTACAGATGCAAATGAAAAGTATGAAACGATGGCAATTAAAGAAACTTTCGGTGAGCATGCATATAAAGTAGCGATTAGCTCAACGAAATCAATGACAGGTCATTTATTAGGAGCAGCTGGTGCTGTTGAAGCGATCTTCTCTATTAAATCAATTACAGACGGAGTAATTCCTCCGACGATTAACTATGAAACACCAGATCCAGAATGTGATTTAGATTACGTACCAAATACAGCGAGGCATCAAGAAGTGCGAGCTGTATTAAGTAATTCATTAGGATTCGGTGGTCATAACGCAGTATTAGTATTTAAAGCATATAAATAATATGTACAATAAGGTGTCTTTTCGTAAAGTATTACGAAAAGACACCTTATTTATTTTTAATCACCTTTACGTTCCTTTCTTTTTTGCATATACATAAGAAAAGGAGGGATGAAGGTTGGGGGTTGTTGAAACGGCAGAATGGTTACATCTGTATTATGGACGTCCAGAGAAGCTTTGTGAGAAATTTACAAAGTATATTCCATTGCCAAAAGAGAGACTGTATCGCTTTTTAATCTCTAAAGGTATGTATCGCCCAGTAATGCGGGGGGAGCAGGAAATTAAAGAGTTAGAGAAGAAAGAAATTTGGAAAGAACTTAGCATGGAGTATGAAAAATTGAAAGGTTGGCTAAAAGGTCCAGATGTCCCTATCTTTATTTTATTATCAGATTCATACAATCGAACTGTACAAGAGGAATATAACGGGAAGGCTGGCTTATCTATGCGTCACGTTATGTTCTTATTCGTATGTGGACGTAATTCAGTAGAGGAACTAAAAGCTTTATTAACGCATGAATACCATCATATATGTAGGTTACATCAAATTGAGACGAAAGAAACAGAGTATACATTACTTGATACGATGATTATGGAAGGGTTAGCTGAGCAAGCTGTGTATGAAAGGTATACAGAAAAAAGATGTGCACCGTGGACTACTTACATTTCAAAAGAAGATGCTATTTATTATTGGAGGAATTCAATACAAGAACGAATAGGCGTAAAGAGAGGTACGAGGGAGCATGATGTTTTATTAAATGGACTGCACTCGTATCCGAAAATGCTTGGCTATGCACTTGGATTTCATATTGTGAAAGATTGTGTAGCATTTGAAGGAGAAAATACACTTTCTTTATTATCTATAGATGCGAAAGAAATATTGAATAAAGCAAATACATTTCATGTTTCATGAAAAACAGGGGAGCTATCTCCTGTTTTTTTTATATTATAGAAGAAAAAATAATAATTAGAATATATTTCCTCAAGTGGAATAAAGTTAAGCGAAACTGAACATAATGATTGGTACAAACAGTAGTGAAGTGAGGGGTAGTGAATGTTATATCTACATGATGTATGGGTAAATTGGTTTGAAGGTGAAGAGAATGGGTATAACGTTTGTCATTTTTACGAATGGCGGAAAGATGATACGATTGAGCTATTAGATCAAGTGCCATTATTAAAAGTAGATGCCACATTATATCATTACATCGAGAACGAATTATTAGAGCTTCCGCAAAAATTATTGGAAGACGTATATCATAAGGCTTATATTCGTAAAAATCACGAACGTTTGCAACAAGAATATTGTTTTGTAGTTACAGATGGAAAAGGAATTATTGCGATTGATTCAATCGGCTATAATGTGCCAATTAGAAAAAGTAGGCTTATACCGCGTCAAGAACAGATGGTATATGAGATGGTAGAGAATGTGCAAGCAGAAAAGTATGAGTTCCAAGTGGAAGAGATTGAAAAAGAACATCATATTTTATCACCGTCGCCTTTCATTATGAACGGCCTAACTCGTAAAGAAAGACAGTTAAAACAATTATTATTTATGGCATTAGATCAATTACATACAACGAAAAATCCAGCTGAAATTCGCTATTGGTTCACAGAATGGGATCCATCAGCGTACGGAATGGTCCAACATATGGAGTTTGAAGATGTTTGGGCTAAACTTTATGATGAAGCGAAAACTGGATGGTCTGAGAAGCACGAGCAATTATGTGAGCGCCTTGTAAAAGGACAGCCGTTTTTTGAAAAGTTATGGGAAATGGAAAATGAGCAGAAGGTAAATTAAAAAACCGCCAATTGGCGGTTTTTTTTATGGAGGTGACAAGAATGTTCGGTGGCTTCGCGCCTTCCTGCGAGGCAAAACCCGCCTCTACGTCAGGAGCTCCATCCCCCTCACATTCTGAACGAGCCGCTTCCGCCTTTTATGAAATCCAGCTCCGGCTCCTAGCCCTTTGCGTCTAAGAACCTTCCCCACGAGAAGGTAAAAAGCACCTTCTGTGGGGAAGAACCTTATCCGTCAGGGCTAAGCAGTCGCCTCCGCTTTTGTAGTAATCCAGCTCCAGTGGCAAGAATGTTCGGTGGCTTCGCGCCTTCCTGCGAGGCAAAAAGCGCCTCTACGTCAGGAGCTCCATCCCCCTCACATTCTGAGCGAGCTGCCTCCGCTTTATAAGTTACCTACGTTTTCTACTTAATCCCATTGCGTTTTCTACTTTGCGTAGTTGTTTGAATGCAACGTGGTTCGCTTTTTCGGCACCTTTGTCTAGAATTTCGTCTAGTTCTGGTGAGTTGATTAGTTCGTTATATTTGTCTTGGATTGGACGAATTGCTTCTACGACTACGTGTGCTAGGTCGCCTTTGAAGTCTCCGTATCCTTTTCCTTCGTACATTGCTTCTATTTCTTCAACTGTTTTTCCAGAGAATGAAGAGTAGATTGTTAATAAGTTAGAGATTCCAGGTTTGTTTTCTTTATCAAATTTCACGATACCTTCAGAATCAGTTACAGCACTTTTAATTTTCTTTTCAATTGTTTTTGGTTCATCAAGCATACTGATCATTGCTTTTGGATTCGGATCAGATTTACTCATTTTTTTCGTAGGTTCTGTTAATGACATAACGCGAGCTCCTACTTTTGGAATACGAATTTCAGGAACAGTGAACACTTCACGGAAGCGTTTGTTGAAACGCTCTGCTAGGTCGCGTGTTAATTCCATATGTTGTTTTTGATCATCACCAACAGGTACGATTTCAGTGTTGTAAAGTAAAATATCAGCAGCCATTAATGGTGGATACGTTAGTAATCCAGCTGGAACTGAATCTCTACCAGAAGATTTATCTTTATATTGCGTCATACGCTCTAATTCTCCAACGTAAGCAACTGATTGCATAATCCATCCTAGTTGAGCGTGTGCTGGTACTTCTGATTGTACAAATAAAGTAGCTTTTTCAGGATCGATGCCACATGCTACATAAAGTGCAGCAAGACTGCGAATGTTTTTACGAAGTTGTACGGGATCTTGAGGTACTGTAATCGCATGTTGGTTTACAATACAGAAATAACAGTCGTGTTCATTTTGAAGCTCTGTAAATTGCTTCATAGCTCCTAAATAGTTTCCAAGTGTAATCGTTCCGCTTGGCTGAATACCAGAAAAGATAACTGACATAAGTAATTCCTCCTAAAATTGAATGTGCGATGGGGAAGAGAAGGCATACAAAAAAGCCCATTCATCCCAAATTACATAGGGACGAATGGACCGCGGTACCACCCTAATTATTTCACAGCTGTGAAATCTCTCAAGATCCATAATAACGTCTGGATATAACGCCAAAGCCTACTACTTTCGGTTCGGTTTGGTGCTCAAAAGCCCATTCCATACTGTACAATTACTTGTTCACACCAGCCACAAGCTCTCTGAAATTGCCTCAATATGTACTCTTCTTTATCATCGCATACATATAAATTTATTTATTGTTACCTAAGCTCTTTTAATATGAAAGAACTAAAGTTTTATAACAAAATGTTTTGCTGATTATTATATCATATGGGATAGTGTTTGCAAACTACATCAAAATAGTAAAGCTAATGAGGATCGAGAACAACCCAAGTACGATACCGGTAATACAAATCGGATACGTCCATTTGAATGAATATGTTTTATAAATACGTTCTTTCTTATCGATAGGTTCCTCTGCTTCTTCAATTAAAGAGTCAATTTTTTTATTCGTACCAAATACTCTTTGGAATGCGTAAATTGTTACGTTAAAAAATCCGTTTTGAAATATGAATAAAAAACCACCTATAAGAATAAAAACCAATGCAATATAGAATGAGATGTTGACAAAATTCAACAAAAAATGTGATGAAACGAGGAATGCGCCCACACTAGAAGCGATTATCGCAACCAAAAATAGTATACAAGTATGAAAAAAAACTTTATTCAAAATATTCCCCTCCGTCAAAATATTACTAGAATTATTATACTATAAAAGTTATAATAAGTAATATAAATAATTTTTTGAAAATTATACGCAATTGAGGTTCTAATTTCAAGATGATGGTAGCAATGTTAACGTATCCCTTTACGAAAAATTAAAAATATAAACATTTTATTAAAAATTTTAACAAAAAAACAAAAAACTATATTCACAATCGTCATATTATATGTATAATGAAAATTGTAGAAACTTGGAGATTATTCTTTCAATTCTACTTTTCTACAAGTGAGGGTACAGTAAGTGCAATTAGGGGAGGCAACACAACATGAAGAAAAAGATACCGTTATTACTTGCATCAACTTTAACTGCAAGTATGTTGCTTGGCGCGTGTAGCTACCAGAAAGAGGACGCTAAAGCAAAAGGAAAAGAAAACACTACTAGTAGTAGTAACGGAAAACAGATTCTTAATTTGACAGAGTTATCTGAAATTCCATCAATGGATGCATCGTTAGCATCAGATTCTGCATCTTCAACAGCATTAAATAATACGATGGAAGGTTTATATCGTACTGGCAAAGATCAAAAGAGAATGCCTGGGATTGCTGAAGATGTCCAAAAGCTAGATGATGGGAAGAAATACATATTTAAGTTAAGAAAAGATGCGAAATGGTCGAATGGGGAACCTGTAACAGCGAAAGACTTTGTGTATTCATGGAAAAGAGCAGTAAATCCAGATACAAAAGCGACGTATTCATACATTATGTTCGATATTAAAAATGCAGAAAAAATTCATAAAAAAGAATTACCTGCTGACCAATTAGGTGTAAAGGCGATTGATGATTATACATTAGAAGTGGAATTAGACAATCCCGTTCCTTACTTTATTGATTTAACGGTTTATCCGGTGTTCTACCCACTAAATGAGAACTTTGTGAAATCACAAGGTGATAAGTTTGGTTTAGAGGCAAATACAACATTATATAACGGGCCATTCGTTATGAGTGATTGGAAACATGAACAAAGCTTCCAATTTAAGAAGAACCCATCATATTGGGATAACAAGACGGTTAAAATCGAAGAAATAAATTTCAATATTGTGAAAAATACATCGACTGATGTAAATTTATATGAGACAAATTCGATTGATCGTGCGGCTCTAACATCGGAATTTGTTGATAAATTTAGACAAACTCCAGAGTTCCAAACACGAAAAGAAGCTGGAGTTGCCTACTTAAGATTTAATCAAAATAATAAGTATTTGAGTAATAAAAACTTAAGAAAAGCAATTTCAATGTCCTTTGACCGTGATAACATTGCAAAAGTTATTTTAAACAACGGCGCAATCGGTGCTTACGGATTTGTTGGAAAAGATTTCGCTGAAGGTCCGAATAAAAAAGACTTCCGTGCTGAAAATGGAAATCTAGTTGAAACGGATTCAAAAGAAGCGAAAAAACTTTGGGAAACAGCAAAGAAAGAGCTTGGCACTGATAAAATTGAACTAGAATTCTTAAGCTTCGATAATGAAGATGCGAAAAAAATTGGCGAATTCTTAAAAGGTGAGATGGAAAAGAACTTACCTGGTTTAACGATTAAAATTAAACAGCAGCCATTCGCACAAAAAAATAAGTTAGAAGACTCTCAAGAATATGATATGGCGTTTGGTATTTGGGGTCCAGACTTCCCAGATCCAGTCTCATATTTAGATATGTTTGTTACGAATGGTTCACAAAATAAAACAGGATATTCTAATCCGAAATATGATGAGCTAATTCTAAAAGCAAAAACAGATACAAAAGATTTACAAGCTCGCTGGAACAACCTTTTAGAAGTAGAGAAAATATTAATTAAAGAGGATGCAGTTATTGCTCCGATCTTCCAAAAAGGTTCAGCATATGTGGTAAAAGGTGCCGTAAAAGATATTATCCCAATTAACTATGGTGGTAAATTAACTTACAAATGGGCATCTGTTGAACAAAAATAATCTTTTTTCCATCGTTTACAAGGGTATATGCCTATGATGGGCATATGCTCTTATTTTAAAAAAATAAAAGTAAGAATATTTTAAACTATCTTATTGCTTTTGAGAAAAACGGGGAGGTGCTTGACTATGGGACGTTATGTATTAAAACGTTTCGTGTACATGGCTTTGACATTATTTTTAATTACTACACTGACTTTCTTTTTGATGAAATTACTACCGGGTTCTCCGCTTAAAAACCAGGAGAAGCTATCACCGGCACAAAAAGAAATCATTCTTGAAAAATATGGTTTAAATGATCCGGTACCAGTTCAATATGCACGTTACTTAGGTAACTTAGCAAAAGGTGATTTAGGGGTATCATTCCAATATGATAACCGCCCAGTAACAGATATGATTGTGGATCGTATTGGACCATCAGCACAACTTGGTTTACAAGCGATTATATTAGGAACATTTATCGGTTTAATTTTAGGAATCGTTGCGGCGCTTCGTAACAATACGTGGGTCGATTATGGGGCGACAATTATTTCCGTACTCGGGATGTCGGTACCCTCATTCGTATTCGCCGCATTACTACAATATTTCGTAGGGGTAAAACTTGGTTGGTTCCCAGTAGCATTCTGGAAAGGACCGGAGTTTACAGTAATGCCTACAATTGCCTTATCGATGGCAGTTATCGCAACAATCGCACGTTTCGCTCGTGCAGAGTTAATTGAGGTTATGCAAGCAGACTACATTTTAACAGCGAAAGCGAAAGGAATTAGCCAAGGCGTTATCATTATCAAGCACGCACTGCGTAACGCATTAATTCCAGTTGTAACAATTTTAGGACCAATGGTTGCAGGATTAATTACAGGGACACTAGTTATTGAGCAAATTTACGCTGTACCTGGACTTGGGGAACAATTCGTTAAATCGATTACAGTGAATGACTATACAGTTATTATGGGAACTACAATTTTCTATAGTGCGATCTTCATCTTAGTTATTTTCATTGTCGATATTTTATACGGAATTATTGATCCTCGTATTCGTTTAGCGGGAGGGAAAAAATGATGAAAGATGTACAAAAATTATCTCCAGATTTATTTCAACCAGCCAATCAGAGTAATGTTGATAATGAAGTCATTGCCCGTCCAAGCTTAACGTTTTGGCAAGATGTAAGAAGACGTTTGTTCCAACATAAAGGTGCAATGTTTGGTTTCATATTATTAATGCTTATTGTACTACTAGCAATTTTAGGACCGATGGTAAGTAAGCATTCTTATAAAGAGCAGGATTTAGGTCGTGCGAAAATGCCACCGAAAATTCCAGTGATTGAAAATGTTCATTGGCTACCATTTGACGGTACAGATCAATATGGTGTTGACCAATATGAAAAACGTGATATTAAAGAGTACTTCTGGTTTGGTACAGATGATCTTGGCCGTGATTTATGGACAAGAACATGGGAAGGTACACGAGTATCATTATATATCGCTCTTTTAGCAGCAGCGATTGACTTAGTAATTGGGGTTGCATATGGAGGTATTTCAGCCTTCTATGGCGGCAGAGTAGATAATATTATGCAACGTATTATGGAGATCATTAACGGTATTCCATACTTAATCATCGTTATTTTAATGGTAATCATTATGGGATCAGGTATTTGGTCAATTACACTTGCGATGGCAATTACAGGTTGGATAGGGATGTCGCGTATCGTTCGTGGACAGATCCTAAAATTAAAAAACCAAGAATATGTATTAGCATCTCGTACATTAGGGGCAACGAATACACAGTTAATTGTGAAGCACTTAATTCCGAACGTAATGGGACCAATTATCGTAATGACAATGTTTACAATTCCAACAGCGGTATTTGGTGAAGCATTCTTAAGCTTCATCGGACTAGGTATTCAGCCACCATTCGCATCACTTGGTTCTCTTGTAAATGATGGTTATAAATCAATTCAAACGTATCCACATATGATGTTCATCCCAGCGGTTGTCATCAGTATGTTAATCTTAGCATTCAACTTAATTGCAGACGGATTACGCGACGCGTTAGATCCAAAAATGCGTAAGTAAAAGAGGGGAGAAGTAAAAATGAAAACATTGCTAGAGGTAAAAGATTTGCAAGTCTCCTTTGATACACATGCAGGTGAAGTACAAGCTGTACGCGGTGTTACTTTTGATTTGAAAAAAGGAGAAACATTAGCGATTGTAGGAGAATCTGGTTCTGGTAAATCAGTTACTTCTAAAGCGTTAATGGGATTAATTCCGAATCCTCCAGGGCGTATTAAAAACGGTGAAATCGTATTTGAAGGTCGTGACTTAACGAAACTAACAGAAAAAGAAATGCAACAAGTACGCGGTAAAGATATTGCGATGATTTTCCAAGATCCAATGACATCATTAAACCCAACGATGACAATTGGAAATCAAATTATGGAAGGCCTTATTAAACACCAAGGGATGAGTAAAGCAGATGCACGTAAAGTTGCGTTAGAATTAATCGACCTTGTAGGTATTCCGAATCCAGAAGCGCGCTTAAAACAATATCCTCACCAATTCTCAGGTGGTATGAGACAGCGTGTAGTTATTGCGATGGCGTTAGCTTGTAACCCGAAATTATTAATTGCCGATGAGCCGACAACAGCGCTAGACGTTACAATTCAGGCGCAAATTTTAGAACTTATGAAGGACATTCAGCAAAAAACAGAAGCAGCAATCATTTTCATTACGCATGACTTAGGTGTAGTGGCAAACGTTGCAGACCGAGTTGCGGTTATGTACGCTGGTAAAGTTGTTGAAATTGGAACTGTTGATGAAATTTTTTACAATCCAAAACATCCATACACATGGGGCTTAATCGCATCTATGCCAAGCTTAGATGGTGCAGAGGACGAGCTATATGCGATTCCAGGAACGCCTCCAGACTTATTAAAACCGCCAAAGGGTGATGCTTTTGCACCACGTAACCCGCAGGCGTTGAAAATTGATTTTGAAATGGACCCACCTTTATTTAAAGTAAGTGATACACACTATGCGGCAACTTGGTTACTTCACGAGCAAGCTCCAGAAGTAAAACCACCGGCAGTCGTTGAAAAACGCATTCTTCAAATGAAAGCAGGTGAACAACATGACTAAACAACGTGAGAAATTAATTGAAGTAAAAAATGTAAAGCAGCACTTCGACGTGAGTGGTGGTGTTGTCAAAGCGGTTAATGATATTTCATTTGATATTTACCGCGGAGAAACATTTGGTCTTGTAGGAGAATCAGGTTGTGGTAAATCGACAACTGGAAGAACGATTATTCGTTTATATGATGCAACTGCTGGTGAAGTGTTGTTCGATGGTGAAAATGTACATGGTAAAAAATCACGTGCCGAGCTGAAGAAGTTCAACCGTAAAATGCAAATGATTTTCCAAGATCCATATGCATCATTAAATCCTCGTATGACAGTAGGGGATATTATTGCAGAAGGTATTGATATTCACGGACTAGCAAAAGGCAAAAAAGAGCGTATGGACCGTGTTCATGAATTATTAAATACAGTTGGTTTAAATAAAGAGCACGCAAACCGTTTCCCGCATGAATTCTCAGGCGGACAACGTCAACGTATCGGTATCGCTCGTGCGCTAGCTGTAGAACCTGAATTTATCATTGCTGATGAACCAATCTCAGCACTTGACGTATCGATTCAGGCGCAAGTTGTAAACTTACTGAAACAGTTACAAAGAGAAAAAGGTTTAACATACTTATTCATCGCCCATGATTTATCAATGGTAAAATACATTAGTGATCGCATTGGTGTAATGTACCGTGGTCAAATCGTTGAGTTGACAACAAGTGAAGAGTTATATGCGAATCCAATGCATCCATATACAAAATCACTACTATCTGCAATTCCGCTTCCAGATCCAGATTATGAGCGCAATCGTAAACGTATCGTATACGATCCATCTCAACATCAATATGGTGAGGAAGCACCAACAATGCGTGAAATTCGCCCAGGACATTTTGTATTATGTTCTGAAGCAGAGTATAAGAAATATAAAGAAATCTATCAATAATAAAGTAGAGCCATTCTTCTATTAAAGAAGGATGGCTCTACTTTATTATACTAATTAAACTTAATTTAGTATAAAGAGATTTTATCCAAGTTCTTTTTCGGTTTAAAGACAGCAAATTAAGAGTTTCCAAGAATGAAGAAAAGGCGACTGAAATCCAGCCGCCTTTTTCTTCATTTAGAAACACTTTTATTTTACTGCGCTTGAACAGAAACACTCTCATCTTGCTCATTTGGTTTAACAAGTGCATAATTTTCCCACGATCTACTTCTCCAACGGAAGAACATAATAATTGCTCGCGTCCATTCGTCGATAGCAATCGCTAGCCAAATACCAACGAGCCCCATGTCTAAATGGAAGGCGAAAAAGTAACCGAGTGGTAAGCTCATTAACACCATGGAGAATGCGCCGATTAAAACAGGATATTTTGCATCGCCAGCTGCACGAAGTGAATTAATGATGACGATGTTCATCGTCCGTCCTGTTTCAAGTAGTACACTTAGTAAAAGAACGCTTGCCCCTAGAGCGATAATATGAGGATTATCCGTAAATAGTCCCATTAATTGTGTGCGGAATGTAACAACGAGCATGACCATAAATAAAGTTACACCAATCGCCCATTGTACACTTTTCCATACGCGTGTGTAAGCTTCATCCTTTTCATTTCCGCCAACTAGGCGTCCAACGATAATAGCTGTTCCCATACCGATAGCAATGGCGAATAAATAAGTGAACATGGAAATGTTAGTAGCGTATTGTCTTGCAGCTAACGATTCCGTACCTAAGTATGTTGCGTAATATAAGAAGACAATTTGACAAGCTTGATACATGACTTGTTCGAATGCAGATGGAATGCCGATCTTTAAAATTTTGCCAACGTATTCTTTTGATAAAGTGAAGTAATATTGTAATTTCACACGGTATTCCATAACGCGGTACAGTAACCAGAAGAAAACGATAAGTGCGATTAACCGGCTGACAGCGGAAGAAATCGCGGCTCCTTGCACACCAAGTTCAGGGAAACCGAATTTCCCGAAAATAAGTACGTAGTTTCCGGCGATATGAATGATATTCATTCCAAGCGAAACAAACATTGCTTGCTTTGTAAAGCCGTGAACGCGGATAATTGCGGCTAATGAGTTAATAATAGCTTGAAGGAAAATAGCTCCTCCGACGATGGATAGATAGCTTTGTGCATACGTTAGTACATCGCCTTGTAAATTCATTGCCATCATCATATGTTTTGAAAATAAAAGAAAACCAGCGCTTATAATGAGTCCGACCACTAAATTTAATGTGACGGCTAATGCTGATATTTTTGATGCTTCCATAAAGCGTTTAGAACCGAGGTATTGGGATACAACGATAGCTGCACCATTCCCTATGACTTCTAGTACTAAAATCGCGATATGAAGGTATTGATTCGCTGCACCAACCCCAGATACAGCATCGTCTGATAATGCACTTAACATGAAAGTATCAGCGATCCCCATCAGCATAAAAAGAAAAACTTCTAGAAAAATAGGCCATGTTAATAAGAATAAACTTAATTTCTCTGTTGGCCCGTTTTTTGAGCGAATTGCTGTCATGTCCGTCCCCTCTTTACCGATATCTATTTTTAGCAAAGTGTATCGTAACACACTTTCATATCCTTTGCACTTATTTTAGCCTACATATTTTCAATATGAATAAACCTTCATTTTATGACAAAAAAGGAGGAATAATTATGCGTAAGATATTATAGAATATAAAATTTATTTTTCTCTGATAATTTAGAAAAGTATAAAAATGGTCATTTTTAACACTTTAGTTCAATAAAAACGCAGTGTGAAACGTTTACAAAGGCACGTTGTGTTAACAGAAAATTTTAATAAAATAGAAATATAAATATACAAAGAATATATTTATGTGTATAATATGAATTATTAGAACATATATATATTTCTTTCTGTTTGAAAATGAAAGGGCTAACATTTTTTTTGGAGGGTGGAAGTATGAAAAAAAAGATACCAGTTTTTGTAGCATCAACAGTAGCAATGAGCATGATTTTAGGGGCATGTGGCTACCAAAAAGATGAACCGCAAGCGAACGCAAAAGGGGATAGCGGGAAAAGCGGTGCGAAGCAAGTTATTAACTTAATTGAAACACAAGAAATTCCAACGATGGACCCAGCGTTATCAGCTGATGCAGTTTCTTCAAAAGTAATGAACAATACGATGGAAGGCCTATACCGCCTTGGGAAAGACGATAAATTAGTTCCAGGTGTAGCGAAGGAATTCCAAAAGTCAGAAGATGGTAAAAAGTATACATTTAAATTACGTGAAGATGCAAAATGGTCAAATGGTGAACCTGTAACGGCGAAAGATTTCGTGTATGCATGGCAAAGAGCAATTAATCCAGATACAGCTGCGAAATCGGCGTACATTATGTACGATATAAAAAATGCTGAGAAAATTAATAAAAAAGAGATGAGTCCAGACCAATTAGGTGTAAAAGCGATTGATGATCATACACTAGAAGTAGAATTAGATAATTCTATTCCATATCTTGTTGATTTAATGGTCTATCCGATCTTCTATCCTGTTAATGAAAAGTATGTGAAAGAGCAAGGGACGAAGTTTGGTTTAGAAGCAAATACAACACTTTATAACGGACCATTTACATTAAGTGATTGGCAACATGAACGTAGCTTCAAAATGACAAAGAGCTCATCATATTGGGACAATAAAGAAGTGAAGCTTGAGGAAGTGAACTTTAATATTGTAAAAGATACGTCTACGCCAATTAATTTATATGAAACAAACGCAGTCGATCGAGCGACGTTATTAGCAGAGTTCATCGATAAATATAAAGGAAAACCAGATTTCAAAACGGTAGAAGATACATCTGTATTCTTCCTTCGCTTAAATCAAAAAGACCCAGCTTTAGCAAATAAAAATATTCGTAAAGCAATTTCTCTTGGTTTTGACCGTAAACCATTCGTTGATACATTATTAAATAACGGTTCTAAGCCAGCGACGGGATTAATTCCTGACAATTTCATTAAAGGACCGGATAAAAAAGATTTCCGTGTTGAAAATGGAGATATTGTAAAACCAAATGTAAAAGAAGCGAAAAAGTATTGGGAAGCTGGTAAAAAAGAGCTTGGTAAAAACGAAATTGAATTAGAGCTATTAAATGAAGACGTTGAATTATCGAAGAAAACTGGTGAATATTTAAAAGGTGAGTTAGAAAAGAATTTACCAGGTTTAACAGTGAAAATTAAACAACAACCATTCGCGCAAAAACTAAAATTAGAAGATGCGGGCGACTTTGTAATGTCATTCTCTGGATGGAGTGCAGACTTCCCAGATCCAGTTACATATCTTGATATGTTCGTAACTGATGGGGCACAAAATAAAATGAAGTATTCTAATCCGAAGTACGATGAGATTATTATGAAAGCGAAGAAAGATGGAAGCGACGTAAATGCTCGTTGGAAAAACTTACTTGAAGCAGAAAAAATGTTACTTGATGACGCTGCGATTGTTCCAGTATATCAACGTGGTAGAGCATATTTACAAAGAGAAACAATTAAAGATATGTACAACCATAAGTATGGCGGGGAAGTAAGCTTCAAATGGGCATCAGTAGGAAAATAACAAAAAAAGCAGGTGATTACCTGCTTTTTTTAGTACGTACGTTTTTTATAAATGCCTTTTCCGCCAACTTGGTTCCAGCCAGATTGTACATCTAAACTTTTATTAACAAACTTCATTTTTTCTTTCCCACCAAAGAGTTTTTCACCGATGCTATTTGTAATGACACCAATCAATGCTGTTATTCCGATGATGAGGGTAGCAACAATGATAAAATCAGTAAAAAAAGCGATCATATGCAAATTCCCCCTTTGTCTGTCTGTATTTTTATTGTATGAGATAAATGGTAAAAAAGAAAGAAATGTCAGAAAAATATTCGATTTACTTTAGAAAGCATATAGACATGAGCGGAGAGATTTGTTAAAGTAAGAACAAATGTTCCTTTTTATTTCTAACCTTTAGAGTCTTACATTTCCCAATTGTTTTGTCGGGAAAAGGTAAGAAAACGCTCTCTTTTTAATGGGGAAGATTATGAAACTGTAATTGTATATCAAGTGAAGATTATTGTAGAAAGTAAGTATCAAAAGGGTTGAGGACCGTTGTTAAAGGACAGTTTTACTGAGTATAATCATGTTGCATAGCAGTGGAGTACACGGAGGGATTTTCTCAACTAGCAGTAAATTCACTGTATATTTCTTGCAAAAACTATTGTATAATGATTATAGAAGTTACTTATTAAAAGTAATTATTGTTGCTTACATGAATTGCGATTTTTTACTTTGCTATAAGACAAGTTATCGCGAAAAATTGCGGAAGTTAGAAATTTAAACTGTAATTAGTACAGAATTTGTACTCTTTAAGGAGAGTGAGCTTTGTATGGTAACATTATATAGTTCTCCAAGCTGTACGTCTTGTAGAAAGGCGAAATTATGGCTAGAGGAAAATCATATTCCTTATACAGAACGTAATATTTTCTCAGATCCATTAACGATTGATGAGATTAAAGAGATTTTACGTATGACAGAAAGCGGAACGGATGAGATTATTTCTACTCGTTCAAAAGTTTTCCAAGAATTGAATGTGAACTTAGAGTCTTTACCACTTCAAGATTTATATAAGATGATTCGTGACTATCCAGGTATTTTACGTCGTCCAATTATGATTGACGAAAAACGCCTTCAAGTAGGTTACAACGAAGATGAAATCCGTCGTTTCTTACCACGTACAGTAAGAACGTTCCAATTACGTGAAGCACAGCGTCTTGTAAATTAATTATAATAATATGAAAACCTTCTACCTATTATAGAGTAGAAGGTTTTTTTTTACTGTTTAACATTACGTAATCGCACTTGTTGAACGATAAAGCCTATGCATAAAATGGTGAAAATGAACAAATAAGGGATACTTGTGGCAAAACTAGGATTATGATGAAAAAACGTTGCAAGTCTGTCTTCATGTGTAATCATTTTTCCTGCTGTATAGGCGAGAACTGCTGCTCCGCAATAAATGAGAAATGGAAAGCGTTCCATGAGTATTAAAATAAGTTTGCTTCCCCAAATGATAATCGGGATAGAAATGAATAAACCGATAATTACGAGTGAAAGTCTTCCGTGAGCTGCTCCTGCAATGGCAATAACATTGTCAAACCCCATAACGAGATCCGCGAATACAATTGTACGCACAGCTTGGAATAAAGTCGTTTTTCCTTTGATAGAAGAAAGGTCGTTGTTATTATCAGTGAGTAAATTGACCGCAATTAATGTAAGTAAAATTCCGCCGGTGAGTTGTAAAAATGGGATATCAAGTAAATAGACAGCTAGTATCGTGAGGAGAATTCGTAGCACAATTGCTAACATAGTACCAATCAAAATGGCTTTATTTCGTTTTGCTTCAGGTAAATTTCGGCTAGCTAGTGCGATGACAATTGCGTTATCGCCACCTAGTACAACATCGATACCGACAATCAGTAGTACAGATGTTAAAAACTCTAAGTCCATTCGTCTGCCTCCATTTATGATGTTTTAATAAGCGAAATATATGTATGTGGTGAAGAAAGTTTGTCTAGTTTTGATCCCGCGCTCCCAGGGACAAAATAATCACCTCTAATAGAAGTTTCACTTTATTACAGTGTACGAGGGAATATGGGAATGTATGTCCAAATTTTTTGCGAGCAGTGAATTGGTATAATGGTATATTTATTCCGATTGGTGCGAGCTAATAATCAGTGGAGGATGAAAAAAATACTGATTATTGTTTCACTTTATGTAAAAAGTCGAATACAGATAGGTATATAACTATTTTTGTAAAATAAATCGATTTTATTTCCCTTCTGGAGAATCTTATCATAAAATGAGAGTACAAGAATCTATTGTTTTGTCATATGAGTGGGGAATCCCTTCATAACAATTCTAAGCAGGAAGGGAGCGTTGTATTTTGGATATTGAAAGAATTAATGACCATACGATGAAATTTTTTATTACGTACATTGATATAGAGGACAGAGGGTTTAATCGTGAAGAAATTTGGTATGATCGCGAACGAAGTGAAGAGCTCTTTTGGGAGATGATGGACGAAGCTCGTGATCATGATGATTTCTTTATCGATGGGCCGTTATGGATCCAAGTGCAAGCAGTCGATAAAGGGATTGAAGTACTTGTAACGAAAGCGGAGCTTTCAAAGGATGGACAAAAGCTGGAACTACCAATAGGTGTAGACAAAATTATAGACATTCCTCTAGATGAAGGCATCGAATCATTATTCCAGCAAGAATTAGTGGAAGAGGTAGAAGAACAAATAGGAACAAACTTTAATGAAGATGGTACGTTTGGCTTTTTAATTAAGTTTAATGATTTTGAAGATGTTATTTCATTAAGTCATCGTCTTATCTTTGAAGATATAAAAGATGAATTACATTCATTTGAGGACCGATATTATGTATATGTGGAATTCGATGAAGTGCTACATGATGAAGAAGAAATTGATCGTATTTTAAGTATTGTTTTAGAATATGGAGAAGAATCTACTTTAACGATTCACCGTGTAAGTGAGTATGGGAAACAGGTTGTGAAAGAGCGTGCGCTTGAGACAATTCGCAACAATTTCCCTCCTAAAATGTAGGCCGATTTCTATAGTATGAAATCGGCTTTTTTTATGAAGAATAGGAAGGCTTTCTTAGTAAGGAGGTAAGAGATGAAAAACACGTTAAAACTACTTTTCTTTTTTCTACTATTGTTCGCATTATTTGTTTCATTACGCATGTTTATTGATGTAGCATTTTATTCGGATGTCATTGGGATAAAGGATGTTTCTATTTTAGGTATTATTAGTATTTTATTTACGGTTTCCGCATTTTTAATTGGATGTGTTATTTTCTTAGAAAACCGCCATCCGTCTAAAACACTTACGTGGTTAATCGTACTAGGTATTTTTCCGGTGTTCGGTTTCTTTGCTTATCTTTTATTTGGACAAAATTTTCGTAGAAAAAGAATGTTCCAAAAGAAGGCATTACTCGATGAACAGGCGTTTTTACAATATAAGGGACACGAAGATTACGAAGAACGGATTTTACGAAATCATAAGCATCAAGAATTGTTATTTCGTTTAGCAGATCGACTAGGTGCTTTAAATATTTCATTTCAAACTGAAACGAGGACATTAACAAATGGAGACGAAACGTTTCAGGCAATTTTAGATGGGTTAAATCGAGCGAAACACCACATTCATATGGAGTATTACATTGTGCGTGATGACAAGCTCGGTACAGAAATTAAAGATATTTTAATAAAAAAATCAAAAGAAGGCGTTGTCGTTCGTTTTTTATACGACGCGGTTGGAAGCTTTAAATTATCAAATTCGTATATTGAAGAATTGAATGATGCAGGAGTAGAAATGATTCCATTTTTCCCTGTGCGCTTTCCAATTTTAAACGATAAAATTAATTATCGAAACCACCGAAAAATCGTTATTATAGATGGAAATGAAGGGTTTGTAGGTGGATTAAATATTGGTGATGAGTATTTAGGGAAGGATAAATATTTCGGTTTTTGGCGAGACACGCATTTATATTTACGCGGTGAAGCAGTTCAAAGTTTACAGCTAATTTTCCTTCAAGACTGGTTTTATATGACTGGTGAGGCGGTATTAGCACCTGAATATTTACAAGCGGAAGCAGTTGAGGGTGATCATTGGGGCGGAGTCCAACTTGTTGGAGGTGGACCGGATAATAAATGGGAAACAATTAAACATTTATATTTTGCAATGATTGCTTCAGCTAGGAAATCGATTTGGATTGCAACACCATACTTTATCCCAGATGATGATATTTTATCTGCATTAAAAGTAGCTGCACTTGCTGGTATTGATGTTCGTTTGTTAATGCCAAGTAAGCCAGATAAGCGGACTGTCTTTTATGCATCAAGATCGTACTTTCCGGAGTTATTAGATGCAGGAGTAAAAATATATGAATATGAAAAAGGTTTTCTTCATAGTAAAGTTGTCATCGTGGATTCTGATCTCGCATCAATTGGGACAGCTAATATGGATATGAGAAGTTTTCATTTAAACTTTGAAGTAAATGCCTTTTTATATGATACAGGTAGCATTCGAAAGCTCGTTCAAGATTTTAAAGACGATTTAGAAGAATCCAGTGAAATTCATGTTGACCGATTTCATAAGAGACGTCTTCATAGGCGGATTGTTGAATCGACGTATCGGTTATTATCACCTTTATTATAGAAAGAGATGTCCTAATTTAGGACATCTCTTTTTTTGAGAGGAATTTGTAGTAAATTGTAGAATACAAGAAGTTGAAAGGGTGTGATGGTGGATGTTTATTGCAAGGAGAGAAAACGGAGAGAAAATTCATCTATTATATAACCGGGATGAAGAACGTTTACGCGAAATGCGTAAACGAGAAAAATTCTTTTGTACAGCTTGCGGAAAAGAAGTGCAAATGAAATTAGGAACACAAAAGAGCTGGCATTTTGCTCATAAGAAAGTGGATTCATGTCTTACCTTTTATGAAGCAGAATCTATGTATCATATGCACGGTAAAGAATTGTTATATAGATGGTTGAAACGTCAAAATTTTCATGTGGATATAGAGCATTACCTTCCAAAAATCCAGCAAAGACCAGATGTTTTCGTAGAGAGAGCAGGCAGGGAAATTGCGATTGAATATCAATGCGCCAATCTCTCCATAGAACAGCTTTCTAAACGAACATACTCGTATTGGCAAGCTGGTATACAGGTCATCTGGATCATTGGTGGAAATCAATTAAAAAAGCAATCTACATATTGGATGAAATTTTCCTCACTTCTGGCTTTCTCCTTACAATCTTATCCTCAGCCATTTCTTATTTTCTTCTGTCCGAAACAAAAATCGTTTATGAAATGCGCATTTATCACTCCGTTTTCTACAAATGTCTCTTTCTCACATACTATTTATTTACCAACTGATACGACTACTGTTGACATGCTCTTTTCCTCTGTTCCTTTCCAAAAAGAGGTATTAGGACAAGAATGGAAGAGAAAAAAGAACCATTTTCGGCAAAACGCTCTATCTATCTGGAATTATAATCATAAGTCACTACTCCGCCTCTTATATCAATATAAATGTACCCCAGCGAGCTTTCCTTCTGAAATTGGTGTTCCGCTCCCATCCGCGTTTGCTTTTCAAACAAATCCATTTACATGGCAAGCTTCTCTTTATTTGAAGTGTATAGGTATGCTTAAGGTAGGGGAGTATATTTCTCTGCAATACGTATGTAACTATGTAGCAAAATATACGAAGAGGCGTCTACTTCCGTATTTTGCACAACATATATGGAAGGTAGCAGTTGCGGAGTATATGACATTTTTATGTTATGCAGGTGTATTAATAAAAATAGGTATTAATAAGTATCGAAAAATAAGAGATGTTGTGTTGGTAAAAACAGAGGGAGAAATTATGAAATATGATGAAATTTGCTTAGCGCACGCACTATCTCTATTTGAGACAAAGTACAACATGAGAGAAGAAAAAGGGGATATAATAAAGAATGAACGTGAAGGAATTACATAAGAAAAACAGAATTGTACTTAAGTAGAGATATTTAAAGGAGGGCTTACAGAATGTCTGAACAAAATAAAGCAAAATCATTACCAAATCGCAATGAGATTGAAGAAGCAAGTACATGGCGATTAGAAGATATTTTCCAAACAGATGCAGAATGGGAAAAAGAATTCCAAGCTATTAAAGAGCTATTGCCAAAGTTAACTGAATTTAAAGGGAAGCTTGGCGACTCTGCAGACAATTTGCTTGAGGCATTGCAATATGAAGATGAAATTTCAATGCGATTAGGTAAGCTATATACATATGCACATATGCGTTACGATCAAGATACAACAAACTCTGTGTATCAAGCACTGAATGATCGCGCAACAAATTTATACTCACAAGTATCTAGTAGCACAGCGTATATCGTACCTGAAATTTTATCTATTTCAGAAGATACATTGCAAACATTCTTACAAGAAAATCGAGAACTAAGTGTATATGAGCATGCATTAGAAGAAATTACACGTCAACGCCCGCACGTATTATCTGAGGCAGAGGAAGCGTTATTAGCAGAAGCATCTGAAGTGATGAGTGCATCAAGTAATACATTCGGTATGTTGAATAATGCGGATTTGAAATTCCCATCTATTAAAGGTGAGGATGGAGAAGAGGTAGAAATAACACATGGCCGTTACATTCAGTTTTTAGAAAGTGATGATCGTCGTGTTCGCGAAGATGCATTCAAAGCTGTATTTGAAACGTATGGGAAATTTAAGAACACATTTGCAAGTACGTTAAGCGGGGCAGTGAAACGTAATAATTTCAATGCACGTATTCGTAAATATGACTCTGCTCGCCAAGCAGCATTAAGCAATAATAATATTCCTGAAGCAGTATACGATCAACTCGTTGAAACGGTAAATGATAACTTACATTTATTACACCGTTACATTGATATTCGTAAGCGTGCACTAGGACTTGATGAGCTTCATATGTACGATTTATATACACCACTTGTACAAGAAGTGAAAATGAATGTGAAGTATGAAGAAGCGCAAGACCTGTTATTAAAATCTTTAAACGTACTTGGTGATGAATATGTTGAAATTTTAAAAGAAGCATATGAAAATCGCTGGGTAGATGTGTACGAGAATAAAGGCAAACGAAGCGGAGCATATTCATCTGGTGCATACGGAACAAATCCGTATATTTTAATGAACTGGCATGATAATGTAAATAATTTATATACACTTGCTCATGAGTTTGGTCATTCGGTGCATAGTTATTACACAAGAAAGACACAGCCACACGTATACTGTGATTATTCAATCTTCGTTGCAGAGGTAGCATCAACGTGTAATGAAGCGCTTCTAAATGATTATTTATTAAAAACGACAGAAGATAAAAAAGAGCGTCTATATTTATTAAATCATTATTTAGAAGGATTCCGTGGTACTGTATTCCGTCAAACAATGTTTGCAGAGTTCGAGCATATCATTCATAAAAAAGTACAAGAAGGACATGCGGTTACGCCAGATATGTTAACGGAGATCTACTACGATTTAAATAAGAAATATTTCGGGGATGCTTTAGTAATCGATAAAGAAATCGGTTTAGAATGGTCTCGTATTCCGCACTTCTATTACAACTATTACGTATATCAATACGCAACAGGATTTAGTGCAGCGACTGCGTTATCTAAACAAATTTTAGAAGAAGGGCAACCAGCAGTAGAACGTTACATTAACGAATTCTTAAAAGCGGGAAGCTCCGATTATCCAATTGAAGTGTTGAAAAAAGCAGGAGTTGATATGGCATCTCCTGAACCAGTGAAAGAGGCACTTCAAGTATTTGAAGAGAAATTAAATGAATTAGAAGCGTTATTATTTGAAGAAAAGTAATGAGAAAAGACGAGGGATTTTATCCTCGTCTTTTTTGTTTGAAAATGTTTTTGTCGATATTTGTCGAAAAAATAAGGAGGATTTCCTTACTTTTTCTAAATTAGAAGGCAGTTTTACAGTTGATTTTTGTAATTAAAATCCTTTAAATCGTTTTCTATAGTTGAAATAAGAGACAGCGATGACGATAACTCCGAATAAAAGAGGAAAGGCAATAATTTTAGGGAAAGCTTGTAATAGAGAGAGGATATACAAGAAAAAAGAAACAATAACACATAGAAAGATAAGAAAAATATGAGATTTTTTCATAAGGAAACCTCCTAAATTGCTTTTTTTATAGCTTATTCAAGAATGAAAACGTTTAGAATGTGACAAAAATGTGAAATTCGACAAAAGGGGTTGTCATCTGACGTCGAATCTTGTAATATAATAAGCGTGAACGAATTCACATACAAACATATACCCCTTTGTTTGAACGTGAAAATTTCTCCCATCCCCTTTAATATTTTTATAAGCCGTAAAGAAAAAGACCTGGTGTTTACACCAGGTCTTTTTCTTTTGCTATCCATTTCCAATAACGCTCGCACTTCACTTCAATCATTTGTACTTTTCGTTTTAGTTGTAATTTTTTTAGTTCACGCTCTATTTCTTGTTGAGGGCAGTCATATATAAATGAGATTTCCTTTGAAGAAATAAATTGTGTTGCTTCTAGTAATACTTCTAAAGGAGGTAATGGTTCTGGCTCAATTTCGCATTTTACCAGTTCTTTTAATAGCTGTACGTATACATCATAGGAATAAATCCCTGTGATTTTAATACCTTCCTCATCTGAATTTGCATGAAAAAATAGGAGGGAAGGTATTTCTGTAATATGCATCTCATTTGTGAATTTTAGGTCGCATTGGAAAGCTTTTTTTGCGCTAACTGAGTGTAGGTCTTTTTTAAATTCCTCTACATCAATGCCACTATCTTTAGCACATGTAAGCAATAATTCACAGTCAGGGTTTGATACATTTTCAAGAAAAATGTATTCTTGGAGTTTTCGCAAAAACTTCGAACCTGCTTTTCGGCCTTGCAACTCCGCCGCCTTAATTGCCATCGAAACTAAATACGGTGTTGACGACGCCTCTTGCATATGTACTTTTCCATCACATGAAAAACCTTGTAAACTTGTTGTCTTTTCCCACACAAATCGAATATTAGCAGGTTTATTCCATTTGTGTGAGGAAGCGTTTGCCCCGTCCACTTTTCCTGTTACTATATGACGAATAGAGAAGTATTTCCCATACTCAAGCCATAGTTTAATAATAAATGGCTCGATATCCCAGCAATCTTTACAAAGTGGATCAATAAATAAATATGCTTCTACAGATTTATGCTCGCATGTGGAAGGAGAAGGCATATTTATATGCTTTGCTTCCTGCTTATCCATTACACTTCACCTGTTTCATTTGGAGTATTGACCATATGTTGAGCAGTTAATGCTAAACGTTCAAAAACAAACTCTCTTATATGACCGTGCACTCCTGTATCATCCATTGCTTGCTCCATACATGACAGCCAAGCTTCTGCGCGTTTTGGAGTAATCTCAAACGGAAGATGGCGTGCTCTTAGCATAGGATGCCCATGTTCTTCAGTGTATAAATTAGGACCACCTAAATATTGTGTTAAAAATTGTTTCTGCTTCCTAGCAGTTTCTGTTAAATCATCCGGGAAGATCGGAGATAAGTCAGGGTGTTCACTGACATAGGAATAAAATGTATCCACTAATGTTGCAATGCATTGTTCACCGCCGATTGCTTCAAATGGTGTCATCGGTTGCTTGCTCATCCTTTATAAACCCCTTTTTCCATGAAATGTATATCTATTGTAGCAATGGAATGTTATGAAGAGCAACTAAACAGCCTTCATAACATTCTTTGCTTATTCTATATGTTGCTAATAAATCTTTTACTTTTCAAAAAGGTGAAATGTAGCCGTAAGTACAGCTCTTCTTGACTGATGGAAATTTTACTTTAGCGCTCTTCGTTTTGTTTGGCAAGGAAAAAGCGTTTTACTTTGTTGTTTGTATGACGAACTGGTACGTTATGTTGCTTTAATAACCTTATAAATGCTGCTTTACCGGTCTTTTCATCTTGCACTTCGTATTCAATTTCATAATCATCGTGATTGTAATAGAAACTATGATCAAAGACAAGCGTTCCGCCTTCAAATAATATTTCAGCTCTTTCTGTTGTTAAACTACCCATATAAGTTAAAGAGGAAACGGGAATTTGTAATTTGTGTAGCTGATCCATTACAGTTCCTTGAATGATTGTGTTTGTTTCCATCATAAGTTGTGCTTCTTTTTCTGTTACAGACTGATGAGTTTCTAATAAACCAATTTCAGCAGGTTGTTTTAATGTTAATGTATAAGTTCCATCTTTATGACGAATACGAAGTGCAGAGCCCGTATCTTTTAAAGAGAAGTGAGGCGTTTCAAAGTAGTGATTTACTTGTTTTGTAAATGCTTCAATAGAAAAAGATTTGCATAATGTTTGGAATTCTTCCTCTGTAACCATATTTTTAAATTCAATTTCAATTTCTTGTGTCATTGTATGCGCTCCTTTTGAAAAATAATTCTTTCCACATTATCGCTTTTTCGCAAATTTGGTTCAATGTTTTATTTGTTTGCGTCCATGTTATGATACAATAATACTGTTAAGTAAGACAGGAAGTTGAGATGGAGGAGTTCGAGTATGCAAAATAAAATTCAAGTTAAGAGCGTAGAAACGAGAGAGAATGCGCTTATTTTTTGTGCGGAAAATACTGAAATAGAGGTAAAGGAGTTAAGTGCGCGTAATCACGTACTTGTAGACTCAGACAATTTATCATTTTTATATATCTTAGAAAATGAATCATCTTTCATTTATGTAAGTATTCCGCATACATGCTGGGAAGCAATGCATGAAGCGATGAATAAAGATACAGCGATGTTTATTCGCGTGAATGATGTTGAAATAGAATTAGAAGGATTAAAAGAAGAAGTCGAATATTTAGTTGAAAATATTGAAGGTAATGCAAATTACGGAGAAGAACTAGTAACTGCTGTAGAAAAAGTGTTTCTATAAGCAAATGGATTGATTTTGGTGGTGGTTGAAATGAATCGTAATTGGGAAGAATTTTTAGCACCGTATCACCAAGCGGTGGCGGAGCTGAAAGTGAAACTAAAAGGAATGCGTACTCAATTTGCAATGTTAACGGAGCATTCTCCAATTGAGTTTGTAACAGGAAGGGTAAAGTCGGTTGCAAGTATTATTGATAAAGCGGAGAAGAGAAATGTACCGCTAGACCGAATTAGAGAAGATATGCAGGACATCGCGGGCCTTCGAATGATGTGTCAATTCGTAGATGAGATTAAGCCTGTTGTAGAATATCTTCGAAAACGAAATGATTTTGACATTGTAGAAGAACGTGATTATGTAACGCAAAAGAAAGATAGCGGCTATCGCTCTTACCACGTTGTCATTAGTTATCCTGTTCAAACGATACAGGGGGAGAAAAAAGTGTTAGTTGAAATTCAAATTCGCACGTTAGCAATGAATTTTTGGGCAACGATTGAGCATTCTTTAAATTACAAATATAGTGGACGTTTTCCTGAAGATATTAAAATACGCTTACAACGTGCAGCGGAAGCGGCGTTTTTATTAGATGAAGAAATGTCTTCCATTCGTCTTGAAATTCAAGAAGCGCAAAAGGTCTTTTCACGAAAGCAGGAAACGAAAGATTCTGAATCATAAACTAAAGGGTGTTGGGCGATGAAATTTACAATTATGTCAAAGGGAGATCAATCATCAGATACACTAGCAAGTACGATGAAAGAATACTTGTTAGATTTTGGGTTTACAATGGATGAAAAGGAACCTGATATTGTAATTTCTGTTGGGGGAGATGGAACGCTTTTATATGCATTCCATCGTTACTATAATCGATTAGATGAAACCGCATTTGTTGGTGTACATACAGGGCATTTAGGTTTCTATGCAGATTGGTTACCGACGGAAGTAGAGAAGTTGGTGATTGCAATCGCTAAAACACCGTTCCAAGTGGTTGAATATCCACTTTTAGAAGTGATTATTCGCTATGTGAATGGTAGTAAAGAGTCGCAGTATTTGGCGATGAATGAAGCGACTGTAAAAAGTGCAGAAGGTACATTAGTAACAGAAGTGGAAATACGCGGAGAGTATTTCGAAACGTTTCGCGGAGATGGTCTTTGTATTTCTACTCCTTCAGGAAGTACCGCGTATAATAAGGCGCTTGGCGGAGCAATTATTCACCCTTCTATTGAAGCGATTCAAATTGCAGAAATGGCATCTATCAACAATCGTGTATTTCGTACGGTAGGTTCGCCGCTCGTACTGCCGAAGCATCATACATGCGTTTTAAAGCCGGCTGCAGGAATGAACATGCAAATTACCGTGGATCATTTGACGATGGTTCATCAAGATGTGAAATCAATTCAGTATCGCGTTGCAAACGAGAAAGTACGATTTGTTCGTTTCCGTCCGTTCCCATTCTGGAAACGTGTTCGTGACTCGTTTGTTGCAGATAAATAGAGAGGGTTTATATATTTGAACAGATTTACATTGAAATGGGATATAGGGCTGGCTGAAGAGGGAACTTTAGTTAGAGAATTTTTGAAAACAAAAGGGATTTCGAAAGCTGCTTTAACGGATATAAAGTTCCGCGGGGGAGCAATTGAAGTAAACGGTCAACACACAAGTGTTCGTCACAAGTTACAAGCTGGTGAAGAGTTACAAATCTTTTTTCCAGTGGAGGAAAGAAGTGAAGGGATGGAAGTGGAAGAGATCCCTTTATGTATCGTATATGAAGATGATGCGGTTCTTGTTATAAATAAAGAAGCAAATATGTCGACGATTCCGTCTAGGGAGCACCCGTCAGGAAGTATTGCAAACGCTCTTTTATATCATTATGATAAACAAAATCTTGCAAGTACGGTGCACATTGTGACGAGGTTAGATCGTGATACTTCAGGGCTTATGCTAATTGCGAAAAATAGATTCGTTCACCACCTTTTATCGAAGCAGCATCAACAAAAAGGGGTGAAACGAACGTATGAGGCAATCGTTCATGGGACTATTTTAGAAGAAGTAGGAACGATTGACGCGCCAATCGGACGAAAAGCGGATAGTATTATCGAGCGAACTGTCTGTGAAGATGGTCAAAGAGCTGTTACTCATTTTAGAGTGATGGAGAGTTCTTCCGATAAGACGCATGTAGCGCTTGAGCTCGAGACGGGAAGAACACATCAAATTCGTGTACATATGGCATATATAGGACATCCGCTACTTGGGGATGATCTATACGGTGGCCGAAGAGATGTGATAAAACGTCAAGCGCTGCATAGTACATCTTTGACGTTTTATCATCCTATTTTAGAAAAGGGAATGACTTTTACCGTAAGTATCCCAGAGGATATGCAATACGCTTTACATAACAATTAAAAGGGAACAAAATTCTTATCATAAAAAGAATTTTGTTCCCTTTTTTTAGCGGAATAATATTAAAATTTGATTTTCACCAGTACGTTTTATAACGAAAAAGCCACTTTCAGCTTTCGTGGCAATGCCGTCATCATTCGGACGACAATATCCGTGTGTTTCGCAAGTGCCGTCATCACGTACTAACATTTGTCCAATTAATCCGACAGGAAGCCACTCAGTACGGTCTCTTCTTGATATATACTTACAAGCTGGATCCCATTCTGTATTTAAAAGAGGTCGTATTTCTTGCGTATCCGTACGCGTATATTGACGTTTTCCGAAGCTGTCTGTTTTATAGCGTTTTTGCCAACTTAAAGCACCGCTATTTCCTATGAGAGCGGGGGTAGCGCTAGATATTCCTAATATGAATGAATCATTTGAAGTAGCTTTTCGAATTTTTTCTTCGCTACTAAATGTAATGAAATAGCCGATATCAATAGGGCTATGATCTGCTGCCTCAAACATTTGTGCAAAATCAGTACCACCTGCATTGTAAGAAGCACCATCGATATACATTTCTCCGTTATGGGCAAGCCATTTGGCACCTATATTATAATCAGTGTCATTTGTCCCATTTGCGATAAACCAGGAATAAGCTTCTTCTGCTGTACCAAATTTACCCATAATATGGCTGCCTGCAAAATTAGCTGTTGATGTATGATTTCCTTCCGCATGAGATGAGAATCCGTTAGCGATAGTTGCGGTTCCTTCTGCATGTGCTGCTTCGCCCAAAGCAATTGCATGTTTTCCTTCTGCATGAGAATAAGAGCCGCCTGCTGTCGTTTCACTTCCTTCGCTATGCGAACTATGTCCAGTTGCCTTTGTTTTTGTCCCTTCTGCATGAGAAAAGGGACCCGTTGCATGTGTAAGAAGCCCTTCTGCATGTGAAGCGATTCCATCAGCTTTAGAGTGAAGTCCTTCTTTATATGCGTGACGAGCTCCTTTGTTATTTTCTTTTTTTATAGGTGTAGGTACAGGAGCCTGAATAGGGGCGGATCTTTCTATTTGTACATCGTTGCCCGAGATTAATGCTTCTTTTATTTTTTTTACTTGATTTATAATAGTAGCTGGAATTTCTGGTTGTACTTTTTCCTTTATTGCTGCAGGAATGTTTTCTTCTATATTTTCTTGTATCTTTTCCGAATTAAGCACAGGTTCATCATTATTAGAAGCGAGCTTCTTTTTTTGTTTTGCTTTTATTTTCCTGCTATCTATAATTCGCCTCATAACAGCATTTTCTAAAGAGACATATGTTTCTCTCGGTTTGCTTTTTTTTGATGACTCTTGTTCTTCTATTGCTTCTATAGCTGCAGCTCGAATACTGCACCAGTTGTTAATTCCATACATGGGATGGTATAAAGGGTGGAATTTTCTTTTTTGTTTAGAAGATTTTTTCTTCATTCCGTCACCTCCTGCGACAGTATATGCCGTGCAATTAAAAAAAGATGCACTTTATTGCATCTTTTTTTAATTGCTTTATCTAGTTTTAGTGTGGAATATGTCTAGAAAACACCATGATCCTCTGCAAATCGTGAATTGTATTAAGTAGAGGTATTTATCCCGATTGGTGCGGGCTAATAATCAGTGGCGGATGAACAAAACCCCCACTGATTAAAGTTTCACTTTATGAAATTGGGCGGAACTTTTCAGGGACAAAAGGTAGGGAAGAAGGGACAGAAACGGTCTCCAACTCAGGGTAACGTAGTCCAGTTAGTTTACCACCAAATACAGCACCAGTATCAATATTGACTGTATGATTCACAAAGCGAGGTTCATTGACAGGTGTATGTCCATAAACAATCCATGTTTCACCCTTATACTCTTTCGCCCAATCTTGGCGGACAGGTGAGCCGTCAGGGTGTTTTTCGCCTGTAATATCACCATATAATACAAAGGTTTGTACTTTTTTATCTTGTCTTCCTATGTAATCTTGCCGAATACCAGCGTGACAGACGGTTAAATTTTTTTCATCCAGTATGTGATATAGCGGTGATTGTTCGTAAAGAGTAATGAATTTTTCTTTTATTATTTGTTGCTTATTAGAAGGCAATGCTTCATATTCTGCAACAGTTGTTTCGAGCCCATGAGCGATTGTAACATTACGTCCAAGGAAGAAACGATACAGTTTATTACAGTGATTCCCTGGAGCATAATAAGCATCTTTTCTATTTATTACGAGCTCCCATACAATTTCAATCATCCGTAATGAATGAGGACCTCGGTCTGTAATATCACCAACGAATGCAAGCCTTCGTTTTGCGTTATGAATTGGGATACCACTATCCCAGCTATACCCTAGTTTCGTTGTTAAATCTTGAAACTCTTGGAAGCATCCGTGAATATCACCTATAATGTCATATTTCATATTTAAACCTCCAGCTCATTTTTTCATTAGTATATCTAAAATGGACATAGAAAAAAACCATACCGTTTTTCGATATGGTTCATTTAAACATAAAGATTTTAGTTCTTGAGCGTACGTTTAAAATAAATCCAATAGCAACCATATATGTGAGCAGTGAACTCCCGCCGTAGCTCATAAGCGGTAACGTTATTCCTGTAATAGGGAGTAAACCAATTGTCATCCCAATATTTTGGAATACTTGGAACGTAAACATTCCAATTGTACCAGCGCAAATATAACTACCGAAAGGTTCATTGCTTTCTAAAGCGATATGGATCATTCGGTAAATGAGTAAGAAAAAAAATGAAATAATAACACTTGCTCCTAAAAAACCGAATTGTTCAGCGATATTTGTAAAAATAAAATCTGTATGTGGCTCTGGAAAATATACTTGTCTATTTTCCCATCCTTTTCCTTGCATCTCTCCTGATCCAGTAGCTAAAAATGCTTGTCTTAATTGATATCCTTGTGCGTCATATTCATAAGGTGCAAGCCAACCATAGAAGCGATTTAATTGATATTCTTTTAGAATGTGCTCTTTAAAGAACTCTGTATGCGTGAAATAAATATATGTTAAGGTAGAGCCTATGGCGAAAATACCGGAGGTTAATCCGAGGATAAAGCGCCAACGTATACCAGAAACTAAAACCATTGTTGCAAGCATCGCTGAAATGACCATTGTGTTTCCTAAATCAGGTTCTTTTGCGATTAGAAGTAGTGGAGGTAAACTAGCTGCAAATATTTTTAAAAGTAAAATGAAATCTTCACGAGTTGTCCGAAAAAGGTATTTTTCATTATGATTCGCTATAATTCGCCCAACGACGATAATCAAAAATAATTTCATAATTTCAGAAGGCTGAAAGTTTCCGATGCCTGGAAGTCTGTACCACGCGGTAGCCCCTTTAATTGTAACGGCGCCAGGAACTTGAAGTTCTAGGCCAATTAGAAGTATGAGTGCAAAGCTATATAAATACCAAGCGATTTGTTTATAGCGATCGAAATCAATAACCATAATAACACCAATGGCGATAAATCCAATGGCATACCATTGGATTTGTTTTAATACAAAATTTACGTTTTGTAAAAATGGTGGTAAAGAAGCTTGTGCACTTGCGATAGCAAAGCAGCTAACAATCCCAATGGCAAATAAAATGAATATTAATATGTAGTCTATTTGATATTGAGTGTTCGGATCTTTCACTGTATGAATTCCTTTCTACTGCTCTCTATATTAGTGGGTTTTAGTTGGTGCATCACATAGTTTAAAAAGAATGTATGAACTATACGCATTATTCACGTAAAGCTCACACATTTTATTTTCGCAGAATAGACTAATGATGTAGCTCTTTTATAATTATGTCCAAACAATGGGAAAGACGTACATGTGCATCTGGAATGAGGTTTGGTAGCTGGCTATAATATTCTAAGGAACCTTTACACCATTTATAAGCGCTAATTAGACCTAGTCTATAATCTGTATTATCTTGTAAAAATCCGTATTCTTTTGAAGTTATAACGAGGTGCGTAAAATCCTCAGATCCTTCAAGGAGTTTGCTGTGTATTTGTTGCCCAGTATGGTAGCGAAATTGGCTTAAAGGTTCGGATATGTATACTGCGTCTCCTTTAGAAAGTAAGGAAATCCATGATGCCATATCGACACTACAAGAATAGTGCCTTCCTTTTAGCGTGCCGAAAGGTTCAGTGAGTAACTGTTTTCTAAACAGAATAGTTGTAGGCTCACCGATAATGTTATGTCCACCTTTTAACATCCAGTCGCCTAAAAATATTCCGTTTAATTGAATGTCTTCGCTATATAATCTTTGTGTTGGATGAGCATCTCCAATTAAATTCCCGTGATCATCAATACGTACTCGATAAGAAGTTATAAGAGCGAGATTTTTATTTGTGTCTTGCTCAAAATAAGCCATCATTTTTTGTATTTTATGATTATAAAACACATCATCGTCCATTAAAAAATTTATATACTCCCCATTAGATTTCTCTAAGAGCATAAGATCGTTATGAAATTGTCCTAAAGTAGTGGTATTTCGAATGTATGTTATGTTTTTATAATTAGGTAAATACTGTTCATTTATTAAGATTTCTGTTTCATCATTTGTACTATCGTCGCCTATAATAATTTCAATGTTTGGATAAGTTTGTGCTAATGCACTTTCTAGAGCAATTTTGAAATAATGTGGTCGATTATAAGTGGGAATAAGGATGGAAACGAGAGGTGACTTTTTTTTATTATTCATACGAAACTACCTTTCAGAAGCTTTTTTTGTAAGAACGATATCTTGATAACTTGTATATTCATTTCTGCCGCACCATAAACCATAATGCGGTTTATTAATTACCTCTAAGCCATGTTTATTTAATAAGGTGCGGATATCTTCTTCAGGATAGGCAACTGCGAAATTAGGAATATCTTTATTCACAACATAACAATTTTCAATTTGATGATAAAAACCTAATGTACTTAGCCCAGAATTTAAGTAATAGGATGATTCAGGGTTAATGAGAAAGAAGGTAATAAAACATCTCCCATCTTTTTTTAGAACACGTACAATCTCAGATACGTAATGTTCTAATTCTTTCGGAAGGAGATGGGTAAATACAGAAGTTAAAAAAATAAAATCGAATGAATCGTCTTCATATGGAAATTTGTATTGAGAAGCATCTTCTTTTCCTTCTGGGTTGTAGAATTGATTATATATATCAACGTGTTCAAAATGGAAATTGCTACGGGCAGTTGAAATATTATTTTTGCACCATGTAATGCCATCTTTAAATAAATCAAATCCATAATAAGCTCCATCATCACCTAAGTAATTCATTAATGGAACCGCCATTCGACCGACACCACAACCTACATCTAACACTGTTTCATTGGATTTTAAACTGCCAATTTGAATAAAATGCTTTATGAATTCTTTTCCAACCTTTTGAAAGTCGCCACCTACATATTGGACGAGTTCGGGAGGTGGGATTAATGCGATTTTTTTTTCAAGCTCGCTCATAATTTCACTCCTTCCTTGTAGTAAATAGGGAACTAACATTTTTAACCTGCAGCTAACATTTTATAGTGGGAGGGGAAACGATATTAGAACTGTTGCGATATGTAAAAAGCTCCCTAGAACAACTGGAAATAGTAATGGGAGCTTTTGTTTTTATTTATCATGCTATTGGCGAAGGCTAATAATTAGTGTGAGATGGAGAAACCCTAACTGAATAAAGTTTCGCCCTATTCTTTTCGCCAATAAACCCCGAATACATCAATTTTAGTAATAGGAGCTTTTAAGTTTCTTTGATTTCTAAAGTCTGTCACGGCCTCTGCACAAGCTGGTAGTCCATAGTCATCAATAATAATATAGCCGCCCTTAGAAACTTTATCGTATAAGTTCACGAGACCATCCATTGTGGATTCGTACATATCACCGTCAAGGCGTGCAATTGCAATTTTTTCTATTGGTGCTGTTGGTAAAGTATCTTTAAACCAGCCTTTTAAAAATTTTACTTGATCATTTAATAAATCATATTTTCTAAAATTCTCTTGTACTTGTTCTAAAGAAACGCGTAAGTAATCGAAAGAGTGTAAATAATCTCCGTAATCTTTCGGATAGTGTTCTAAATTCGGTGTTGGCAAACCTTCAAATGAATCTGCAACCCACACATTACGATCAGTAATGTTATTTGCCTGTAAAAAACCATTCATAAAAATGCACGATCCCCCGCGCCACACACCTGTTTCAATAAAATCACCTTCTATATTTTCACGGACAACTGTTTCTAGTGCTTCATGTAATTGATTCATTCGTTCCCGGCCGATCATACTGTGTGCTGCTCTGGGCCAATCCATCCCATCTTGACGTTCACTTTTTAAAACATCTGGTTTCACAATTTTCAAGTTATGGTTTTCAGCATATTGCTTAATGAATAAAGGAAGTGGTACGGTAACTGGTTCATATGGAAGTTCCTTAGAAATATGTAATGAAGCAGGTAAATATGGCTCATACTCTAGCCATATTTCAAATAAAATTGTTTTCTTTAACAACTCGAGATAAAGCTGAACAGCAAATTTATTTTCCATATTTGTGCCTCCTGCAAAATGTCATACAACAATATGATTATGTAGATAGTGAAAGTTTCATGCTTGAATTCATAATTGAAAAAGCAGTAAAACTGATATCAGTTTTACTGCTAAGTAAAAAAATTAAGCGATTTTTTCAATAATAATGGATGCACTTGTACCAAGAGCTAGAGATAATCCAAGTCCTGTAACGACAGCTTCAACCATTGATGGTGTTATTGTAATTTGTGTAATTGCCTGGATAACGAGAGGCGCTCCAAGTGAGATTAAACTTGTTCCAGCGCCAGGTATATTAACGCCGTTCACTTGAATTGCAAGGCTACCTAATATACTTACTGCTGCAGTATATGCGATAACAGTAATTTTATAGAATCCAGTTTCACTTATGATGAAAGTATCAGCGTCTAATTGAGAAATTGCTGTACCAAACTGAGATCCAACCGTGTTAAACGGTACAGGATCATTAATTCCAAGAGCTAAAGAAACTGTAGCAGAGTTAAATGCATACAATCCTGCTGGAAGTCCTAATCCAGATGGCCCGGTCGGCCCGGTCGGCCCAGTAGGTCCAGTAGGTCCAGTCGCACCAGTGTCTCCAGTAGGCCCAGTAGGTCCAGTTGCGCCAGTGTCTCCAGTCGGCCCGGTAGGTCCAGTTGCGCCAGTGTCTCCAGTCGGCCCAGTCGGTCCAGTTGCGCCAGTGTCTCCAGTCGGCCCAGTAGGCCCAGTAGGTCCAGTTGCGCCAGTCGCGCCAGTTGTACCAGTGTCTCCAGTAGGCCCAGTAGGCCCAGTCGGTCCAGTCGGTCCAGTAGGCCCAGTAGGCCCAGTAGGTACGGTAGGTCCAGTCGGCCCAGTAGGCCCAGTCGGTCCAGTTGGCCCGGTTGGAAGTGTAAACGGTGGTATTGGTGGTAAAGTTGGACCTACAAGATTAGGATCAAATGCACTAGCTGATAAGAATTCATCAGGATTTAAGCCATCTGAATAATTATTATTTGACATAAATTCACCTCCATAAAGCTTTCATTATATAGTAGATGCAAAATCACAAGAAAATGACACGGACATTTGAATTATTAAAAAGAAATCTTAAATAGCTTGAACAAGTTAAAAAAATGGAAAGTTTATTGTATGTATAACATATGATTGAGTTGGAAGAGGGTGATTATGTTGAACAAGCAAGGAATTACAATTAGTCTATGTATGATTGTTCGCGATGAGGAAAATACAATAGATCGATGTTTGGACGCGGTAGAAAAAATTGTTGATGAAATTATTGTAGTTGATACAGGATCCACTGATCGAACGAAGGAAATTGTAGCAAAATACACTTCTAACATACACGATTTTCCGTGGGTTGATGATTTTGCGGCAGCTAGAAATTTTGCGTTTTCAAAAGCAACGCAAGAATATATATTATGGTTAGATGCTGATGATGTGTTATTAGAGGAAGCTCAAGAATCACTGAAAACATTAAAACGAGAGTTAGATGGTAAAGTTGACGCTGTTTCTATGCCTTATTATCTTGTAATGGATTCTAATGGGAAACCTTTATATTGCACAAGAAGATATCGACTTGTAAAGCGTGAAAAACAATTTCAATGGTTTGGAAAGGTGCATGAGTATTTAGCTGTTTCTGGTGAGATTTACAATAGTAATGTCGCCATTACACATAAGAAAGAAAAAGAAATAACGAATCGTAATTTGAAAATTTTTCAAAATGCTGTAGCAGCTGGAGAAGAATTAAGCCCGAGAGATTTATTTTATTACGGTAATGAATCTATGGATAATCAAAAATACGACGATGCGGTTCTTCTGTATGAAACATTTCTTAATCAAGAGGAAGGATGGCATGAAGAGAAAATTTATGCATGTGGTAAGTTAGGAGATTGTTATGCGAAGTTAGGAGACTGGGAGAAGGCAGTTGAAACTTGTACGAAGTCGTTTCGTTATGGTATTCCTAGAGGAGAGAATTGTACAAGAATAGGATATATATATATGGAACAACAAAAGTATAATGAAGCGATATTTTGGTTTAAGCTAGCAACTGAAGTGCCGCTAGCAGAGGATAGTCCTTTTCACAGTCCGGCTAGTTATACGTGGATTCCATATTTACAAATGTGTATTTGTTATAGCAGATTAGGAGATCAAGATAAAGCTTATTATTATAATGAATTGGCAGCTTCTTATGTTCCGAATAATGCTGCGATTGAATATAACCGTAAATATTTTAGAGGCATCTATGATAAACAATATAAAATGTAATTTGTTCTATTTTTAGGAAATGACTTGTCGCTATTCTAATGATAGTAGAATGGCTATATATTAGAGTATCGGTAATGCAACCAATAGAGATGGCATCCTTTGTAGAATACCTTTTGTTTATATTTCAAATTCAATTTGCATAAGGAGTGTGTGAAATGAATCGGGAGAAAAGTTCTTTATACGAAGAAAAATCTGAACATTATTATAATGCGATAAATCCTAATTTATTCAAGCATATAAAAAAGGAATGGCAAGAAGTTCTTGATATTGGTTGCTCGAGCGGTGCATTAGGAGCGGCTATAAAAGAAAATGGAGCACGTGTATCAGGAATTGAGGCGTTCCCAGAGGCTGCCGAAAAAGCGAAAGAAAAACTAGATCATGTTATTTTAGGTGATATAGAAACAATGGATCTTCCTTATGAGAAGGAACAATTTGATTGTGTCATATTCGGGGATGTATTAGAGCATTTATTTGATCCGTGGGCTGTCATAAAGAAAGTAAAGCCATATATAAAAGAAAATGGTGTGATTTTAGCTAGCATACCAAACGTTGCGCACATTTCAGTATTAGCTCCCTTACTCGCTGGAAATTGGACGTATACAGAATATGGCTTATTAGATAAAACGCATATTCGTTTCTTTACTTTTAATGAAATGCTAAGAATGTTTTTAAAAGCAGGATATTCTATTAGTAAAGTAGATCGTGTATATGTTGATCATAAAATATATGAGCCACTTATTGAAGAGTTATATGGAATTTGTAAAAAGTATCGTCTTGGAAGTGGCTTCATGGCTGAGACAGTTGTATTTCAATATATTATTGAAGCAGAAAAATCACAATTATGAGTGCTGCAGAAAAAACAATACTATTTGTTACATGTATAAATGATCGGAAATTGTATGCACAATGTGCGCGACATATATTGAAATTGGCAGTACCTCCTGGGTATACTATACAATTTATGCCGATTCGAAATGCAAAAAGTATGACGAGCGGATACAATCAAGCCATTTCACATCCAGCGAAGTATAAAGTGTATTTACACCAAGATGTCTTTATTATAAATGGGGCCTTTCTATACGGATTAATTCAATTATTTGAGGAGCATGAACATCTTGGGATGATTGGGATGGTTGGATCCCAATATGTTCCTCCAAATGGTGTATGGAACGAAGGGCGTGGGATTGTCGGGAAAGTCATTGGTTATATGAACGATTTGTTTTATATGGCAAGTTTAGAGCAACCATTTCATGAATCAAAAACGTTTATTCCTGTGGAATGTATTGACGGTTTATTGATGGCGACACAATATGATATTCCGTGGCGAGAGGACTTATTTGATGGGTTTGATTTTTATGATGTATCCCAATCTTTTGAATTTAAAAAAGCTGGGTATACAGTCGGTGTCCCTGTGCAGCGTGATGCTTGGTGTATTCATTATCATTTCGATGTAAATATGACGAACTATGAAAAGTATAGAAAAGTATTTGTAGAGAACTATATGTCAGATGTGAATAAGGAAGAATAGAGGGCTACAAAATGAAAGATCATACAATATTAGTCGTTGTTTGTGTAAATAATGAAGAGCTTTTCGAGCAATGCGAAAGGCAAATAAGAAACATTGTTGTTCCCCCTGGCTATGTAGTGCAAATTTTTCCGATACGAGATGCGAAAAGTATGGCAAGTGCGTACAATCGAGCACTTTCATATCCGGCGAAATATAAAGTATATATACATCAAGATACTTACCTTATTAATCGTGATATGTTTTGTACCCTCATTTCTCTTTTTAAAGAAAATGAAAAGCTTGGTTTAATTGGAGTAGCTGGTGCTCAGTTTTTACCGAGTAACGGGATATGGTGGGAAGGGAAAAATTTAGTAGGGAAAGTGATTGAGTACAGAAGACGGAATTATCAATTATTAAATTTGGATCTGGGGTTTTATGGAAATCAATCTTTTATGTCAGTGCAAGCAATCGATGGTTTACTCATGGCAACGCAGTATGATATTCCGTGGCGAGAGGATTTGTTTCAAGGATTCCATTTCTATGATGTGTCACAGTCTTTAGAATTTCAAAAGGCTGGATATTTAATTGGTATCCCTAATCAAGCAAATCTATGGTGTATTCATTACAACGGAGATGAGTTTGATGCGGATACATATGAGAAATACCGGGAAATTTTTGTGGAACATTATAAAGAGGTGCTATCTCCATCATAAGGGAGAGATGAAGGATGAAAGGGATTATTTTAGCAGGCGGGACAGGATCGAGATTATATCCAATAACGAAAGTAACGAATAAACATTTACTTCCCGTTGGGCGGTATCCGATGATTTATCATGCGGTATATAAGCTGAAGCGATGTGAAATTACAGATATTATGATTATTACAGGTAAAGAGCATATGGGAGATGTTGTGAGCTTTCTAGGAAGTGGTCAAGAGTTTGGTGTATCCTTTACGTATCGTGTGCAGGATAAGGCGGGTGGGATTGCGCAGGCGCTAGGACTTTGTGAAGATTTCGTAGGAAATGATCGGATGGTAGTTATATTAGGAGATAATATCTTTTCAGATGATATTTGCCCGTATGTTAAAGAGTTTGCAAGTCAAAAAGAAGGGGCTAAAGTGCTGCTTCAATCTGTAGAAGATCCCGAGCGATTTGGTGTAGCGCATATTAAAGGCCGAAAAATAATTGAAATTGAAGAAAAGCCGAATGAGCCGAAAAGTTCTTATGCTGTTACGGGAATTTATTTGTATGATTCGAAAGTCTTTTCTTATATAAAAGAATTAAAACCTTCCGCAAGAGGGGAACTTGAAATTACAGATATAAATAATTGGTATTTAAAACGAGGAGTACTTACTTATAATGAAATGAGTGGCTGGTGGACTGATGCGGGAACGCATGCTTCTCTTCAAAGAGCGAATACGTTAGCGCGGGATATAAACTTTGGGAAACAGTTTAATGGAGAATAGGTGAAAATATGAAAGTTGTAGAAACAAATTTTACCGATGCGAAATTGTTAGAACCGAGATTGTTTGAAGACGAGCGAGGTTTTTTTACTGAAAGTTATAATAAGAAGATGCTAGAATCGTTAGGGATTACGCATTCATTTCTGCAAGATAACGTATCTTATTCAGCGCATTCGGGGACGATTCGAGGGCTACACTTTCAAAAAAATCCGAAAGCACAAACGAAACTCATTCAAGTTATGCAAGGTGCAATATATGATGTTATCGTTGATTTGCGAAAAGATTCACCTACATTTAAAAAGTGGAGAGGTTATATTTTAAGTGCGGATAATCATAGGCAATTATTAGTGCCGAAAGGATTTGCTCATGGTTTTTGTACACTTGTACCTCATACAATTGTTATGTATAAAGTAGATGAGTATTATAGTGCTGATCACGATTCCGGTTTGCTTTGGGAAGATAAAGAATTATCAATTCCCTGGCCGGTAACAAATCCTATCTTGTCCGATAAGGATCGAATATTACCATTACTTCAGGAATATGAAGATAGTTTTTAAGTAGGAGAGTTGTTTATGAATATATTAGTTACAGGTGGAGCTGGATTTATTGGAAGTAATTTCATTCACTATATGTTAAAAAACTATGAAACATATAAAATCATTAATTACGATGCATTAACATATAGCGGGAATTTAAATAATGTAAAGTCTATTCAAGAAAATCCTAACTACTCATTTGTAAAAGGGAAAATCCAAAATGGAGAGCTGCTGGAACATGTTGTTAAGGAACGTGACGTGCAAGTAATTGTAAATTTCGCAGCTGAATCACATGTGGATCGTAGTATTGAAAACCCAATTCCTTTTTATGATACGAATGTAATAGGTACAGTCACGCTGTTGGAGTTAGTGAAAAAATATTCACATATTAAACTCGTGCAAGTATCAACAGATGAAGTATACGGTTCTTTAGGGAAAACCGGGAAATTTATAGAGGAAACCCCGCTAGCTCCTAATAGTCCATATTCTTCAAGTAAAGCGAGTAGCGACATGATAGCCTTATCTTATTATGAAACGTATCAATTACCAGTTATTATAACGCGTTGTTCTAATAACTACGGACCGTACCAATATCCTGAGAAATTAATTCCGTTAATGGTTACGAATGCGCTTGAAGGAAAGAAACTACCATTATATGGTGATGGATTGAATGTAAGGGATTGGCTGCATGTAACGGATCATTGTAGTGCAATTGACACCGTTTTGCATAAGGGATGTGTAGGAGAGGTGTATAATATCGGCGGAAATAACGAAAAAACAAATGTAGATGTTGTGGAACAAATTATAAAACTTTTAGGAAAAACGAAAAAAGATATTGAATTTGTAACAGACCGTTTAGGTCACGACCGTCGTTATGCGATTGATGCACAAAAAATGAAGAATGAGTTTGAATGGGAACCGAAGTATACGTTCGAACAAGGATTAAAAGAAACGGTGGAATGGTATAAAAACAATGTGGACTGGTGGAAACCACTAAAAGAAAAGTAAGGGGCATGTAGATGAAAGAACGGATTATCATAACGGGAGCGAACGGTCAGCTAGGGAAGCAACTACAAGAAGAGTTGAATTCTGAGGAATATGACATATATCCATTTGATAAAAAGTTATTAGATGTAACAAATATATCCCGAATTAAGCAAGTGGTACAAGAAATAAAGCCACATACAATTGTTCATTGTGCAGCGTATACGAAGGTAGATGGTGCTGAGAAAGAACAGGATCTTGCTTACTTAATAAATGCGATTGGAGCTCGAAATGTAGCGGTTGCTTCACAATTAGTAGGGGCTAAGTTAGTGTATGTCAGTACCGATTATGTATTTCCAGGTGACAAACCGGATGGCTATCATGAATTTCATAATCCAGCACCGATAAATATATATGGAGCTTCTAAATTTGCAGGAGAGCAGTTCGTAAAAGAGTTACATAATAAATATTTTATAGTTCGTACATCGTGGTTGTATGGTAAGTATGGAAATAATTTTGTGAAAACGATGCTACGATTAGGAAAAGAGAGAGAAAACATATCTGTTGTAGCTGATCAAGTTGGTTCTCCTACGTACGTGGCGGATTTAATTACTGTGATTAATAAGCTCATTCATACATCCTTATACGGTACGTATCACGTATCAAATCGCGGTTCATGTTCTTGGTTTGAATTTGCCCAAAAAATATTTTCGTATGCAAATATGAAAGTGAATGTATTACCTGTTTCAACTGAAGAATTCGGATCGGCGGCTGCGAGACCAAAATATTCTATCTTTCAACATAACATGCTACGATTAAATGGTTTTTTACAAATGCCTACTTGGGAAGAAGGATTAGAAAGGTTTTTTATAGAAACAAAAAGTCATTAACAAATTTATGTTAGTGACTTTTTTGTTTGCCTTTAAGAGGTTTTATGGTACTATAATTATAGTATCAGGTACTAATAACAAGTATAAGTATTTCTGGGAGGATATATCATGGAACTATTACAAGGGAAAACATTTGTTGTTATGGGCGTTGCGAACCAAAGAAGTATTGCATGGGGAATTGCTCGCTCTTTGCATAATGCAGGTGCAAAATTAATATTCACATATGCAGGAGAGCGTTTAGAAAGAAACGTTCGTGAACTAGCGGAAACATTAGAAGGACAAGAATCACTTGTATTACCTTGTGATGTAACGAATGATGAAGAACTTACAGCTTGCTTTGAAACTATTAAGCAAGAAGTTGGTACAATTCACGGTGTTGCACACTGTATTGCTTTTGCAAATCGTGATGATTTAAAAGGTGAATTTGTAGATACTTCTCGCGATGGATTTTTACTTGCACAAAATATTAGTGCATTCTCTTTAACAGCTGTAGCAAGAGAAGCGAAGAAAGTGATGACAGAAGGCGGAAATATTTTAACTTTAACATACCTTGGCGGCGAGCGCGTTGTGAAAAACTATAACGTTATGGGTGTTGCGAAAGCTTCGTTAGAAGCTAGCGTGAAATATTTAGCGAACGATTTAGGACAACATGGCATTCGCGTTAACGCTATTTCTGCAGGACCAATTCGTACGTTATCTGCGAAAGGTGTAGGCGACTTTAACTCAATCTTAAAAGAAATTGAGGAACGCGCACCACTTCGTCGTGCGACGACTCCAGAAGAAGTTGGAGATACAGCAGTATTCTTATTCAGTGATTTAGCACGCGGAGTAACAGGTGAAAACATTCATGTTGATTCAGGATATCATATTTTAGGATAAATATAATAGGAATTAAAGTTTAAAAAGGACAGTCTCTAAACGTTGAGACTGTCCTTTTTAATTGTTCTCAGAAAGAACGATTTTTAACGAAAGTTCTAGCCACGTTATGAATATAACTATAATAGTACACGATTTATCCAGCTACGTATGGAAGTGGGAGGGACGAGTGTGAAGAATAAAAATAAAAGTTCAACAGTTGGAAAACCGTTGTTATATATTGCACAAGTAAATTTAGAACTCGCTGCACCGAAAATAAAAAGAATTATTTTAACGAATTTCGAAGATGAGGATCAAAAAGAGCAAAGTAATAGAAATGAAAGTATTGTAAGTAGTGCTGTGGAAGAAGTGGTAGAACAAGAGAAACAAGAACCACGAGAGGAGCCTCAAGTGGAGGTGGAAGAAAAAGTAGAGGAAGAGCAAGTGAGAACGGTCCCTTACAATAAATCCTTTAAGGATATGAATAATGAAGAAAAAATTCATTTTTTATTAAATCGTCCTCATTACATTCCAAAAGTAAGATGTAGAATAAGAACGACGACCGTCTCATATATAGGATCGATTATATCTTACCGTAATGGCATTGTATCCATTATGCCACCAAATAGTATGAGAGATATTCGATTATCTATAGAAGACATCAAATCGATTGATATGGCCGGCTTTTAAATATGTAAAGGTGGTAGAAAGCTTCTACCACCCCAATAGTTTTTTAGTTTACTTAACTATAGAAACGTCGCGTAAGCACTGAATAGCACAGAAGCAGCTTAAATCAACAGTAATGCAAGTAGATGTCGAGATTAATCTTGCATTTGGTATAGCTAAAAACGTACAAATTGGATCGTCGCCAGGTGGTACAGGAGACCCATCACCTAATACTACAGTTAACACACGTAGGACAGCACAGCTATCGTCATCTACGCTTTCTACACGGAAAATTGGAGATTGGCAGTTAGTAAGGCTTGAAGATGGTGCAAATGCTTCAAATGGCGTTCCAGCTTTTGTGTATAAAATAAAAGGGCGTGTATTTGCTACTGCTGCTGTATTGTGTGCTCCTAAAAATGGAATTTCACAACCAGAACCACATGTTGAACTAGAGCAATCTTGTAGTTCATTGATGAATTTTACGACGTCAACTACGCAGTGAGAAGAGCTATGGTGTTTATTTTCGTTACAACTCATTAATGTCACTCCTTATCTTCTTGTTTGTATTTACATTAATAAGATATTGGAGTGGGGGAGATTTGGTCACAATCTTAAGACCTTTTTTTTTAAATAGGCTAAAGAGGATAGGGAAGGTGGAATTATGTTATTTACAAGCTGGCTTTTATTTTTTATTTTTGCGCTAGCTGCATTTAGGTTAACTCGTCTTATTGTTTATGATAAAATTACAGCTTTTTTGCGAAGACCGTTTATTGATGAGTTAGAGATTACAGAGCCTGATGGAAGTGTATCGACTTTTACAAAGGTGAAAGGGAAAGGATTAAGAAAGTGGATGGGAGAATTATTAAGCTGCTATTGGTGTACAGGTGTGTGGGTTAGTGCTTTTTTATTAGTTTTATATAAATGGATTCCTATTGTTGCAGAGCCTGTACTAGCATTATTAGCCATTGCAGGTGCAGCAGCGATCATTGAAACAATTACAGGATATTTTATGGGAGAATAATAAAGTGAAAATTTAATCAGTGTGGGGCATCCCCCGCTAATTATCAGCCCTCACCAATCGGGATAAATTTTCATGATGTTAGAAAAAGCGGAGTTTAAAAGAATGAGGGAACGGAAATAAGGAGTTGTTCATATAGTGAATAGACAGAATTGACAGTAGAGGAGATGTTTGCTGTGAGCAATAATCCAAGGCGAAATTCATATGACCTGCAGCAGTGGTATAACATACAGCAACAGCAACAAGCACAACATCAGGCATATCAAGAGCAATTACAGCAACAAGGGTTTGTGAAAAAAAAGGGATGCAACTGTGGGAAAAAGAAGAATACAATAAAACAATATGAAGAATGAAACACTCATGTTACGGTGAGTGTTTTTTATTGTAAAAATAAAAAGCGGTATTTCAATTAAGAAATACCGCTTTTTACTAGCTAATTTGTGCAACTGTTAATGCTGCAGCACGGATGTCTACAGTTCCAAGCAGTTCAACTGGTACAATTTGAATTAAGTCACCAGGGTTTAAGTTAATAAGAATAACACCGCTGGATACGTCTACTTCACCAGTACCAATAACGTTAGAGCGAACCGCTGTACCTGATCCAGGAATAATGTTAGCTGGTGTACCTAATGATAAGAAGAAACGACCAGCTTCTGGTGCAGTAGGAACGTTATCAAGACTGATCGTTAATGTATAACTGATTTGATAAATACCAGCTACTTGAATTCGAATACCGTCTCCGACACTTACTGTATTATTTATTACAGGAACAGTAATATTTGGGTTTGGACTTACGCTAGGTAATAGTAGTGGTGTGAATAGTGAAGCGAACTGAGGTGCAGAAGCGTTGAAAGCAAAACCGAAGGCAGGTAGTGTACTAGCTGGTTTCGCCTCACAATCAATGTTATTAAATTCGCAATCAGAAGAGAACATGTTTTTCACTCCTTTATCTGTTTCTACTTTTAGTTAATGAAAAGGACAGGTTCTATGTTCTAGACAAGTTCCCAATTTTATAAAAAATACATAATAATACCTTTTAAGCATGGATTGGGTGGCAGAATCATCTGCCACCCAATCCATGCTTAAATTAGTATTCAGTTTTATATAGAAACATCGCGTAAGCATTGAATAGCGCAGAAGCAACTTAAATCAACAGTAATACAAGAGGAGGTTGATACTAATCTTGCATTTGGTACAGCTAAAAATGTACAGATTGGATCGTCACCAGGTGGTACAGAGGTACCATCACCTAAAACTACAGTTAATACACGCAATACAGCACAGTCATCATCATCTATACTCTCTACACGGAAAATTGGAGATTGGCAGCTAGTAAGGCTTGCAGATGGTGCAAATGCTTCAAAAGGTGTTCCAGCTTTTGTGTATAAAATAAAAGGACGTGTATTCGCTACTGATGCAGTGTTATGTGCTCCTAAAAATGGAACTTCGCAACCAGATCCACATGTTGTGGTTGCACATTCTTGTAGTTCATGTATAAAACGAACGACATTAGATACACAGTTGAAATCACAATCATGGTGTTGATGATCTTCATTACAATTGCAGCTCATTATGTTCACTCCTTATCGTGAGTTCTGACATACACTATTACAATATGAACGGGATATGGTTGATATTACGTTAATTCTCAGGATAGAAACAGGGAATTTATATAGAGGGGATGTACATATCGTGATATGGAAAAAGACACCCATTATTTAATGGATGTCTTTTCAGGTAAATCTTTTTGGGTAGTATATAGAAAACGAGATATATCTAGTTTCTTTCCTCTGAAAAATTGCGGGGAGGAAATGTAAAGTTCTTCTTTTGCGCGTGTAATGGCGACATAGAGTAATCGTCGTTCTTCTTCTAATGCTTCAGAAGTCTCCGTCACACGGTCATTTGCATCTTTTAAAGAAGAAGTATGCGGCAATATACCATCGCTTGCTCCGAGTAAAAAGACGCATGGAAACTCAAGGCCTTTCGCGTTATGAATTGACATAAGCGATACGGTATCTTTTTGCGGCATTGTTTTTAATGCTTCCATTTCTTTTTGACCTTGAATGGCTTCATTAATAAATTGTAAGTAAGCTGGAATATCCGTAAAGCGAGTTGCTGATTCCATTAATTCTTCTAACATTTCTTCTTGTATGTCCTTATGCATCGTAAAGGAAGAACGATCATTACTTTGTAAGTACTCTAAATACTTTCCTTTACCATGAATAATTTCTTTCAATGCTTTTTTCGGTTCAAGTTCTTTTATAAACTTAATAAAATCGATTCGCTCATTTACTTTTTTAACTTGAAAAGGTTTCAAGCTTGGGTTTAGTAATAGAAAATGAAGAAGAGAAGGGAAACGGCCCTCACCATATTTCCATTGTTCACGTTCAATAAATGAAATGCACTCATCACGGCCAATATACATTGTTGGTAATATATTTGAAAGTGATTCGAGGCGGAACGGTTCAAGCACGAGTCGTAAGTGATCTAATACGGGCCTAATTAAAGAATGTTCGTAGAACGATTGGCTCGCTCCATGTTTAATAAATGGAATCTTATGAATTGTAAGCTGATCAAGTAAAGAACGGCTCACAGAATGTGTACGATATAATAAACAAAAATCTTTATAATTTCGTTCACCACTATCTACTTTTTCCTGAATGAGTTGCAAAATTTGATTTGCTTCATCAAGAGTTGTCGCAGGTCGTGCATAAAACGGCTGCATGCCATCGTTACGAACAGAATATAGCTCTTTATCAAAACGTTCTTGATTGAGCTTAATAACTTCATTTCCAAGTCCGACGATAAATGGATTAGATCGATAATTCGTATTAAGTGCGATAATCGTTGTATTATCAAATTCCTTTGGAAAAGATAAAATAATTTGGTGACTTGCCCCTCGCCAGCCGTAAATCGCTTGATCGTCATCACCTGCGATAAATAAATTATTTCTTGGCGTGGCTAACAATTTTACAATTTCATATTGTGCATACGACGTATCTTGAAACTCATCTACTTCAATGTAATGAAAACGCTCTTGTAATTGAGTAAGCAGGGGAGCGTTATTTTCTAACATATAATACATTTCTAATAAGATGTCGTCAAAATCGATATAATTGTGTCGTTGTTTTACCTCTTCGAAACGTTCGTATACTTCTTTGAACTCTTGTTCAACCGGTGTTTTCGCTTTTACATCTTTCGGACGATTCAAGTTGTTTTTCTCAAGTGAAATCATAGCGAGTATCGTTTCGGCATCATAATCGTCTTTTAAGCGCAATTCTTTCAAAATTTTCTTTATCATAATTTGTTTATGTTTTTCATTTGCTAAAATTTGCTGATTATATCCTTGACTACGAAGCAATTTTAAAAAGACGGAGTGGAATGTACCAGCAACGACATAGCTACTTGCGGCATGATTCATACCAGGTAAATTCGCTACACGGCTTCGAATTTCTTCAGCTGCTTTTTGTGTAAACGTCAGCAGTAAAATATTTCGCGGATGGACATGTTTTACATTAACTAAATAACCAACGCGAGTTGTTAAAACAGATGTTTTACCACTTCCAGCACCAGCTAGTGTAAGGACAGGTCCTTCTGTCGTTTGCACTGCTTCTAACTGTTTTTCATTTAAATAAACACCTTGCTGTTCTAAAGCGCGGAAATACGCCGCATCTGCATCTTCTTCCATAATTAAATGGGTAGATGTTTTCGGAATATGATACGCCGCTTGCGGAATGCCAGCGTGTGTTAACGGTTTTTGTGAAAATTTTTCTTGTGTCATATATTCACCTTCAAAACTATAGCATCAACATTTAACTTTAGCGGAAGAAAAAGAAAATAGCAATGTAAAAAACAGGAGGGGCTACCTCCTGCTACAAAATTACCCCGCTATTTGCGGGCAGTAAAACTCTCACTTCAAAATTCAGGTGCCCGTAAACGCCCGATTGGTGAAGGCTAATAATCAGTGGGGGATGAACAAAACCCCCACTGATTAAAGTTTCACTTTATAATTCTTTTATCATTACGACGTGTGGGATATTTGCTTCCATAAACACATCAGAAGCCGTCACGTATCCTAGCTTTTTATAGAAAAATTCAGCATGTGTTTGAGCATGGAGTTTCAATTTCGATAGAGACTCTTCCTTCGCATACGCTTCAAGTGCATCCATAATGATTTTACCAATGCCTTTTTTGCGATGGGAAGCTAGTACGCAAATGCGTTCCATCTTTCCAACTCCATCAACGATGCGGAAGCGACCAGCACCAACTGGAACATCATTATCATATATAACAACGTGTGTTGAAATTTCTTCAAACTCATCATACTCTTCTTCTGCAGAAACACGTTGCTCATTCACAAATACTTGCTTACGTACAGAGAATGCATCTCTTAGTTGTTCGTCCGTTTGTACGATTTGTGCGTGCAAATTAGTTGTTCTCCTTTCCAAGGTGGAATGTTTCATGTACAGTCCACGTTCCATTTTCTAATTGGTATAGAAGGTGGAAACGATCGATTGGTTGCTCATAATAGAAATCTTTCATACGTAATCGACCTAATACATCAGCGTGCTCTGCGTCTGATAAGTCTTGACCGATTGTTAAATGAGGTACGAAAGAGTACTCGCGTTCTTGTGTAAAGAAACCATTATGCATTTCTTCATTTAAGAAAGTAAGTTCAGGTGTTTTTTCTACTTTAAAATAAAGAACATTATTAACAGGTGCGAATGAACCGACTTTCCCAACATGAAGGGTGAAAGGGTTCGTTTTATTTGCGATTGTATGTAACTCATTCACAATCGATTCTAATTGTTCATCTTGCGTCTCAAAGGGTGTTTTCAATGTAATATGTGGCGGAACTAATGCGTAATGCGGATCATAACGTTTACGTAATCCGTTCGCTTTATCTTGAATCATTTTTGATGGGAAAATTACAATTCCTAATTTCATGTTACAATTCCTCCCTTTGCAAGTCTAGTTAGATTTTGAGAATAAATCTCTTTATCTATTATATCAAATTATTCTGAATACCGCTCTCTATTATTTCATTGATAGAATATGAGAAAATGCTTTTGGTAAATCTGCTTGCCAATATTTCCATGTGTGATTCCCTTCAAACTCTTCATAATGCGTGATGAAATTTCTATCTGTAAGTAGTTTATTTAACTCGCGATTTGGTTCTACGAAATCAGATACTTGTCCGTCTGTACGCTTGACAGCTGTTTCTTCGGTCCCAATTACGTGATAAAGATCTAGCGCCCCCGGATTTTTGAAATCTTTTGCTAAGTTCATGACTGTTTCATCAACAAATGGTGATTGCATAACGACCTTACCAAATGTATGCGGATACATAAGTGCGGTCATGAAGGAAACTGTACCGCCGAGAGAATCTCCAATTAAAACGCGTCCTTTACCCATTTGATACGTTGGATAATTTGCATCAATATATGGAGCAAGCTCGTGAGCAAGGAAGCGAATGTAAGCAGCATTCTTTACATCATTTGGGAAATATTTTTCCTTACGATCGTGTACATTTTTATATGGAATACCGACAATAATTGTGCGGTCGATTTCTTCAGTTTCACGAAGACGCTCAATTACACGGTGCGCTTTACCAAGCTGAAAATAATCTCTACCATCTTGTGCAATAACAACCGTATGCTTATGGAGAGGTGTGTAATTTACTGGTAAATAAACAAGAAGTGTAAGCTCCTCTTGAAGTGATGTACTAAAAAATGAAATTTCTTCAATTCTCCCTATTGTTTGATTCATGTATATCCCCCTAAATAAAAATTTACTGTAATGATTGTAAGAGCAACGCTTGTAGTGAAAAGGAAAGAAATAATCACTAATAGGTGCCTTAATTTCTATTTTACCATAATGGTACGAAGAATCTAAAAAATTAGTATTTAAGTTGTGAAAGAAAACGGATATAATGAAGTGGGATTTTTTACAGGTGAGAGGGGAGACAGGATTTGAAACAAGAAAGATCAATCGCACTACCACTAGCAATTTCCATTATAGCAATTTCATTCGCAGCTGTTTTTGCAAAGATGTCCTCAGCACCATCTTCCGTTTTAAGTATGTATCGATTATGGATTATCGTACTTATTATGCTGCCGATCGTTTGGAAAAAACGGGAAGAGTTTAGTAGGATTCAAATAAAAGATTGGGGATTTTTAATTGGATCTGGTTTCTTTTTAGCTCTTCATTTTCTTCTATGGTTTGAATCCTTAAAGCATACGACAGTTGCTAGTTCGACGATTATTTTAGCACTTCAACCGATCGTATCTTTAGTGGGAGGTTTTTTCTTATTTAAAGAAAGAACAACCTATTCAGCAATTGCGACGATGGGAATTGCGATACTAGGCGTAATGTGTATTGGCTGGGGAGATTTAGGGCTAAGTGAGCAAGCAATTTATGGGGATATATTATCCTTTTTAAGTGTAATAGCAGTTGTCGGTTATTTATTTATCGGACAAACGACAGTAAAGAAAGTATCTCATTGGATTTATAGTTTCACTGTATTTGCCTTCGCTGGTATATTTATAGCCATTTATAACGTTATACTTCAAGTGCCATTTACAGGCTATACGAAGTGGGATTGGAGTATTTTTCTTTTACTTGCGATTGTACCGACAGTGTCACACGTCATTAATAATTGGTTATTAAATTACGTAAATGCAACAACGATTTCAATGAGCATTTTAGGAGAACCAGTTGGGGCATCTATACTAGCGTTCTTCTTACTTGGAGAAAAATTAAATGCAATGCAAATTATCGGTAGCATGCTCGTATTGTTTGGTGTATCTGTTTTCTTACTACAGCAACAAAAGCGAACAGCAAAAAATGTGGTGAACGAACCGGCTTATACACAGGAATTATAACGAGTTTATTCTAATATACGAAAAGAGAAGTTATTGGTAACTTCTCTTTTTTTTGTTCCATGCAGAAAATAAAACAGATTAATAGGGGGAATTCCCGCCATGTAGCATGAAAAAAGATAATATATAGTGGAGTTACATCATACGTTTCTCATACAAATATAGAGGGGGAAGGAGAGACAAAATGAAAGAGATTTTAATGAAATACATGACAAATCTTACAACATTAAGTGAAGAGCAGCAGCGCATGATCGTAGAAGAATTACAAATTGAAGAGTATAAAAAAGGAACAGTGCTCCTAGGGCAAGGAGATGTTCCGTCTAAATGTTATTTTGTATTAAAAGGATGCGTGAGGCAACATTGTATAGATGAATCTGGAAAAGAAGTTACATCAAATTTTTATACAGAAGAACAAGCAATCGCAAATTTCAATCATCATAAACAAGATAAATTATCCCCACATACGTTAACGTGCCTAGAAGATTGTCTAGTTGTAGTTGGCGATCTGTATAGTGAAAAGGACATGTATAAGAAATATTCACAGTTAGAAGAAATGACGCGCCAAATGATTGAATACAATTTTGGTGAAGTACAAGAAGAACTTACATTATTTATTGCATCGACACCAGAAGAGCGCTACAAATCATTATTACAAAAACGACCTCATTTAATCGATCGTGTTCCTCAATATCAATTGGCAAGTTATCTAGGTATTACGCCAGAATCATTAAGCAGAATTAAGAAACGACTCAAACAGTAGAGTTTTTTCCACCTCTAAGCAATAGCCATATACTAAATCCTAGTTCACCTGCGATCATCGGTAGTTGAAAGACAACGTTAAGAATGGAAATAATCGCATCATATTGTGAAAACATCGTATTCATTACGTTAATGATGATATAGCCGATTGCAGCAATGAGCAGTAATATACTAATAGTTTTCGGTATGTTTTTAGATTGAAAGGTTACGTATCCTAAGGTGAGAAGATGTAAGCCGAAAATGATTAATCCTACAGACCAAATGTATTCAAAAGCTTCTAGAAATAACATTGTATATGCTTCTGAATTAGCAACTGTGTTTTTTGAAAGAAGTAATACAAATATTAAATTGAATATAGCAATCCCAAGTATAGCTGTATACATAAGACGAAGACAGGCAGCTAGTAATGAGAGGCTAGTATGGATAGGTTTTAGAAAGAAATAAAGAGCCCACGAGGCGATAATATCCGTAATGAAAATGATAATCCATCCGAAAATTTCTGCTTTGAAAAGTGAACTTGAAGTTTGAATATTATGGAGTGTCGTGCTCGTATCTCCTTGTACAACGAGATTTTCGTGAACAAAACCGTAAGAAAAAAATGCAGTGAATGCCATGATAAGAAGAGAAGTGCCTGCAAATAAGGCAAAATTTCGCTCAGTCATAATACGTCCTCCTATTCTAATGTTGTTTTCATTGTAATAGGGAAGAGGAGGAGATTCATTGACTTAAATCAAGGGAGGGGAAGTTTAGTGGAATTTCCATCAAAAAAAGATGTATGGTTATATCCGATTTTTTTCGTTGGCATTGGAGCGTGTTTTGCTCCCATATTTGCAGGTAGAGAATATTTTCTTTTATTTTTTACAATTCCTTTAGCCATACTATTTATTTGGAGTTGGTTTTCAACAAAATATATTGTTGGGGAAGAAACAATTACTATTAGATCGGGTTTCGTTAAAAAGTGCATATTTATACGAGATATAAAACAAATTTCGAGCACGAAAAATCCGTTAGCCGCCTATGCACTATCATTCGATCGATTAGAAATTGTTTACGGATCATATGAAACAGAACTTATTTCTCCAAGAAATAAAGAAGAATTTATTTTGTTGTTAAAAAGAAAAAAACCTGGGATTGAAATAAAGTAAGAGAGTGGATTCATATCTACTCTCTTTATGTCACTTTGGATTTGTCATATAAGGTTGTACGTGAACGATACATAAGTCGCGGAATTTTCCTTCAGCAGTTGTGACAATTACGACTGCTCTTCCTGCACTTTTTCCAGTAATCGTTACTGTCTCACCTTTCGGATAGATGGTGATGACGTCGGAGTTCATATTTGTCCAAATAAGCTCTTGATTCTTTGCCTGCATTGGCAAAACGGAGGCTGATAAATCGGCACTTTGTCCGGTTTTTATTTTAAGCTTATTTTTCTGTATATGAATACCAATTACAGATATAACAGAAGGAGCAATTGAAATTTTGGATGGATTAGGTTGTATGTTTAAAAGAGAAGTAGAAGTGTTTGTGATAGGTGAAAATTTTCTTATATGTTGTTGCTGTAAAGATGCTAACATTGTGGAGTCCCCTTTCTGTATAGGTGTCGATACTAATAATATAAAGGAAGAATGTTATAGTAAATTTAACGAAACATAAAGAAATTGTTAAATTCGAGAAGAATATTGTCGAAATGCGGTTAAAAGAAAGCTCTGCTGTTATCGTAACAGCAGAGCTTTCTTTTTATAGATTATGAATATGTTGTTTTTCAAAATTCTCAAATTGCTCTTCAACTTCTTTTGAAGGTTTAGTTAGTAAACTAACAATTATGATCACTATTAAACTAATAGCGAAACCAGGAATCATTTCATATAAGAAATCTTTTAGGAACTTAAACTGTGTCCAAATAATTACTGTGGCTGCACCTGAAATCATACCAGTAAGCGCGCCCCATTTCGTCATACGTTTCCAATATAAGCTTAATAAAATAGCAGGTCCAAATGAAGAACCAAATCCAGCCCAAGCATATCCAACAAGAGCTAAAATCGTATCATTTTGTTTAAGCGCTAATGCACACCCAATTAAAGCAACACCAAGAACAGCCATACGACCGACAAATACAAGTTCTTTATCAGAAGCAGAACGCTTAAAGAATGTTCTATATAAGTCTTCTGTTACTGCACTTGAAGTAACGAGAAGCTGAGAAGAAATTGTACTCATAATAGCGGCTAAAATAGCGGCTAATAAAAATCCAGTAATAAGTGGATGGAATAAAATTTTTCCGAGTTCAAGGAAAATTGTCTCTGGGTTAGATAATGTCAAATCTTGTTGTGAATAGTAAGCAATACCGATAAGACCAGTAAACATAGCTCCGACAACAGAGAAAATCATCCAGCTCATACCAATTCTTCGTGCGCTTTTAATTTCTTTTACAGACGAAATAGCCATAAAGCGTACGATAATATGAGGTTGTCCAACATAACCAAGGCCCCATGCGAATAAAGAAATCATTCCTAAAGTAGAGGCACCTTTAAAAATATCTAAACGTGTTGGATCTACAGATCGAATTGTATCAAATGCAGGTCCAAGTCCGTTTGAATTCATAATTGTTACAATAGGAACAAGAATAAGAGCAATTACCATAATGATTCCTTGCACGAAGTCTGTCCAACTTACTGCTAAGAAACCACCAAATAGTGTATAAGCTACAACAACGCCGGCTACAATGAGTAATCCAACATGATAGTTTATACCAAATGAATTTTCAAATAATACAGCACCTGAAACTAATCCTGAAGCTACATAGAAAGTAAAGAAAATCATAATAACAAGTCCGGATACTAAGCGTAGCATATGAGATTTGTCGTGGAAACGGTGTTCCAAAAATTCTGGGATAGTAATAGAGTTGTTTGCAATTTCAGAGTAGGTACGTAAGCGAGGAGCGACATAAAGCCAGTTTGCGTATGCACCTAGTGTTAGGCCGAATGCAATCCAACTACTACTTAATCCAACGCTAAACATTGCACCGGGTAAGCCCATTAAAAGCCAACCGCTCATATCTGATGCTCCAGCACTTAATGCTGTTACTGCGGGGCCTAGTGTACGCCCGCCAAGCATATAATCTGTTAAGTTGGACGTTCGTTTGTAGGCGAAATAGCCGATTACTAACATCCCGAGCATGTAAATAGAGATAGAAGTTAAAGTTAACATCTGCGTACTCATGTAGTTCCCCTTCCTTTTGTCATGTCTTTTGATGCGTTATGCATATTTATAATCTATCATGATTATTCTGAAAAATCCATACGGAAATACGAATTTTCAGAAATGTAAGCGTTTTTTGACATCGTTTTACTTTTTAAATATATAAATTTCAGACAAAAAAACCTTAATTTTAATAGAGTATTTATTATATTTACATAAAAACACGTTGTTTTGTCAATATAATATTGAAAGAAGGGAGAAATATTTTTTTGAAAAAAGTATTGACTTGTGAAAAAAGTTAGGTCTATAATGAGTGCAACTTAAAAAAATGCAAGCGTTGATGAAGAAGAGTACACATGATGAACATGTCAGAGAGCTGATGGTTGGTGCGAATCAGTATGGGATTGATGTGGAATGGGCTTCGGAGCTTCCAAACCGAAACGAAAGAAGTAGGCTTTGGCGACATGATCTCATCGATACAAGAGACACGTATTATTTTTTGATACGGCAAAGTGCGTTACATTCGTAACGAATTAAGGTGGCACCACGGGAGTACCCGTCCTTTCTATAGGATGAGTACTCCCTTTTTGTGTACAAAAAATTAAATATGTTAAATCGTTTAAGTAAGAAGAGTACGTATATTGGAGACGTTTCAGAGAGCCGGGGACAGGTGGGAGCCCGGTGCGGTGCCATATACGGAATGGGCTTACGAGAGGTATGCTGAACAATTATTTTCAGTAGGCAACCCGGGTTCCGCCGTTACAAGGATAAGGTATATATTTTGTACCTGAATAAAGCGGGATGCTTTTGCGTCCAACCTGAGGTGGTACCACGGTAAATTTATCGTCCTCTACATATTTCGATATGTAGGGGACTTTTTTATTTTTCAGAGTGAGGTGAAAGGCATGATGACAAAAGAGGAATTTATGAAGCAAAAAGAACAAAGAAACACATTTTTAGTAATTGCTGAAGAAGAAGGAGATAGCATTACGCCAATTTCTTTATATAGACGTATGAAGGGAAAGAAAAAGTTTTTATTAGAAAGTTCGCAGCTTCATCAAGATAAAGGGCGCTATTCTTACTTAGGGTGTAATCCTTATGGAGAAGTGAAAAGCGTTGGTATAGAAGTAGAGCGAATGATGTATGGGAAAAAAGAAAAGCTGCAGGGTAACGTACTGCAAATGCTAGAAGAGGTAATCGCACCAGCGCAAGTAGACAGTCCATTTCCGTTTTGCGGGGGAGCAGTTGGATATATTGGCTATGACGTCATTCGGCAATATGAAAACATTGGAGCAGATTTACACGATCCATTAAATATTCCAGAAGTACACCTTTTACTATATCGTGAGTTTACCGTTTACGATCATTTACGCCAAAAGTTGTCATTTGTATATGTATGCAGGGAAGACGATTCAGCTTCTTATGAAGAAGTATACGAAAGATTGCAAGTATACAAAGAGGAAGTGCTAAAGGGAGAAGAAGCGGAAGTAAATGAAATACAATCAATATTATCATTCACTTCTTCAATAACTGAAAAAGAATTTTGTGAAATGGTAGAAACAGCGAAAGAATACATTCGGGCCGGAGATATTTTCCAAGTTGTATTATCCCAGCGTTTGCAAAGTGAATGTATTGGAGATCCATTTGCATTATACCGGAAACTTCGAATTGCAAATCCATCACCATATATGTTCTATATCGATTTTCAAGATTATGTTGTACTTGGCTCTTCACCGGAAAGTTTGTTATCAGTAAGAGAGGATAAAGTGATGACAAACCCAATTGCTGGTACGAGGCCGAGAGGGAAAACGAAGCAGGAAGATGAGGAAATCGAAAAAGAACTGTTAGGAAATGAGAAAGAGCGAGCAGAGCATATGATGCTTGTGGACCTAGGACGAAATGATATTGGCAGAGTAAGTGAAATTGGCTCTGTGACGATAGATAAATATATGAAAGTAGAAAAATACTCTCACGTTATGCACATTGTATCTGAAGTTTACGGAACATTGCGAAAACAAACGAGTGGATTTGATGCATTAGCATATTGTTTACCAGCTGGTACAGTATCAGGTGCTCCGAAAATAAGGGCGATGGAAATTATTAATACGTTAGAGCATGAGAAAAGAAATGTATATGCCGGAGCTGTTGGATATATTTCATTCTCAGGAAATCTTGATATGGCGCTAGCAATTCGAACGATGGTTGTAAAAGACGAGAAAGCGTACGTTCAGGCAGGAGCGGGTATCGTCTACGATTCAGATCCAGTTGCTGAATATGAGGAAACATTAAATAAAGCGAGAGCGCTTTTGGAGGTTATGAAATGATTGCACTAATTGATAACTATGATTCCTTCACATATAACTTGTATCAACTATTAGGCGAGTACGAAGAAAACATCGTCGTCTTAAGAAATGATCAAATAACAATTGAACAATTAGAGGAGATGAAGCCGAAAGGAATTGTGCTTTCACCGGGACCTGGGAAACCAGAAGATGCTGGAATTTGTATTAATGTTATTCGTCACTTTTATAAGAACGTTCCCATCTTAGGAATTTGCCTTGGCCATCAAGCAATCATATCCGCATTTGGAGGAGAAATTGTTAGAGCAGAGCGCATTAAACACGGAAAAACATCGCGTGTGAAACATAACGGAACGTCAATCTTTTCGTACGTAACGCAGCCGCTAACGGCAATGCGTTACCATTCACTCGTCGCAGCGCAAAATAGTTTACCACAATGCTTTGACATACTCGCGACGGCGATGGATGACGGAGAAATCATGGCAGTTCGTCACAACTATTATCCGCTCTTCGGATTACAGTTTCACCCAGAATCAATTGCGACAGAAGAAGGCGGAAAGTTAATACGTGCCTTTTTAGCACAAGTGAAAGAGGAGGAGAGAGTATGAACAGTTATCTTCGAAAATTAGTCGAGGGACAACATTTAACAGAAGAAGAAATGTATGAAGCGGGACTTCTTTTATTAAGTGACAACATATTGGAAAGTGAAGTTGCAGCTTTCTTAGTATTGCTGAAAGCGAAAGGCGAAACAGCAGAAGAAATATACGGGCTCGTTCGTGCTCTTCGAGAAAAGGCATTACCGTTTTCAAATCATATAAAAGGCGCGATGGACAATTGCGGAACGGGTGGTGACGGTGCACAAACATTCAATATTAGTACAACATCGGCATTTGTACTTGCCGGAGCTGGTGTAAAGGTCGCGAAACATGGAAACCGCGCTGTTTCTAGTAAAACAGGAAGTGCTGATTTATTAGAAGAACTCGGTGTAAACATAAGCTGCACGCCGGGTGAGATTGACTATTTATTAGAGAATGTAGGTATTGCCTTCTTATTCGCACCAGCGATGCATCCAGCATTAAGACGTATTATGAAAATAAGAAAAGAATTAAACGTTCCGACGATCTTTAACTTAATTGGCCCTTTAACGAATCCTGTTAACTTAGAAACACAATTTGTCGGTATTTATAAACGAGATATGTTATTGCCAGTAGCGGAAGTGTTGCAGAAACTTGGCAGAAAACAAGCGCTCGTCGTAAACGGAAGTGGCTTTTTAGATGAAGCATCATTACAGGGAGAAAATCATGTCGTCGTTTTAAAAGATAATGAAATAGTAGAAATGAGTATTGATCCAGAAAAGTATGGTTTTTCAAGAGTGAAAAATGAAGAAATTAGAGGTGGGAATTCAAAAGAAAATGCAAAGATTACGCTCGGAGTATTAAGCGGAGAAAAGAGTGTCTATCGCGATACTGTTTTATTAAATGCAGGTCTAGCCCTTTTCGCAAATGGAAGAGCAGAAACGATTGAAGAAGGAATTACACTAGCGGCACATAGCATTGACTCTGGAAAAGCATTAGCCAAACTAAACTTATTAATTGCAGCAAGCCATGAAAAATTAGAAAGGGTGAATTAAAATGGGGACGATTTTAGACAAAATTGTAGAGCAAAAGAAAGTAGAAGTTGCGGAGTTATATGAAACATATTCACCAGTGAAAGAAAAAAGGAAAACACACTCACTTGTAAAAGCTTTAGAGCGGTTTACTGTAATAGCAGAGGTAAAGCGAGCGTCTCCATCAAAAGGCGATATTAATTTACACGTTGATGTGCCAAAACAAGTGAAAACATATGAAGAATGCGGTGCTGGAGCAGTTTCGGTTTTAACAGACGGTCAATTTTTTAAAGGATCGTTTCACGACTTACAAACTGCAAGAGCAGAAAGTAACATTCCGCTTTTATGTAAAGATTTTATAATTGATAAGATTCAAATTGATAGGGCGTATGAAGCTGGTGCAGATTTAATTTTATTAATCGTTGCAGCATTGTCAAAAGAGAAGCTAAAAGAGCTTTATAACTACGTACTAGAAGTGGGATTAGAAGCGATTGTTGAAGTTCATGATGAACAGGAATTAGAAATTGCAATCGAATTAAATCCGCACGTTATCGGAATTAATAACCGTAATTTAAAAACGTTTGAAGTAGATTTAAGCCAAACTGAAAAGCTCGGAAAACGACTGAATGAGGAAAACCTACTTTGGATTAGTGAAAGTGGTATTCATTCAAATGAAGATATTATTCGCGTCAAACGAGCTGGTGCAAAAGGTGTATTAGTTGGAGAAGCCCTTATGACATCATCTTCTATAAGTACCTTTTTCGAAGACTGTAAGGTGAACATATGAAAGTGAAAATTTGCGGCATCACTGATGTTGAAACAGCAAAACATGCTTGTGAATACGGAGCAGATGCAATCGGATTTGTTTTTGCAGAAAGTAAACGGAAAATCACTCCAGGACAAGCGAAAGAAATTATTGGGGAAATTCCAGCCCACGTTTTCAAGGTAGGTGTTTTCGTAAATGAATCAGTCGAAGTGATCCAGAAAATTGCAGAGGAGTGCGGGTTAACGCATGTGCAACTACATGGGGATGAAGACAATCATCAAATCATAAGATTGAATATTCCGTCTATAAAAGCGGTAGGAGTAGCTTTAGAGAAAGATATTAAACGTGCGAAAAAATACGAAACAGATTATCTGTTATTTGATAGCCCGAAAGAAAAGTTCCACGGAGGAAACGGAAAGACTTTCTCATGGGAGTTACTCGCACATATGCCAAATGAGTTGCGAGAGAAAACGATATTAGCTGGCGGATTAAACATCCTTAATATAGAAGAAGCAATTCGAACCGTTCAGCCATATATGGTCGATGTAAGCAGCGGAGTAGAGACAGAAGGAAAGAAAGATATAGAGAAAATAAAACAATTTATTATAAAAGCGAAGGAGTGTTCCAAATGAACTACGCATATCCAGATGAAAAAGGTCATTACGGTATATACGGGGGGCGATACGTTCCAGAAACGTTAATGCAATCCGTATTAGAACTAGAAGAAGCATATAAAGAAGCGATGCAAGATGAAGCGTTTCAAAAGGAATTAGATCATTATTTACAAACGTATGTTGGAAGAGAAACACCGCTTTATTTTGCGGAAAATATGACGAAGTATTGCGGCGGAGCAAAGATTTATTTAAAGCGTGAAGATTTGAATCATACGGGAGCTCATAAAATTAACAATACAATTGGTCAGGCACTTCTTGCGGTAAGAATGGGTAAGAAAAAAGTTGTCGCTGAAACAGGAGCAGGACAACACGGAGTTGCAACAGCTACTGTATGTGCACTTTTCGGTTTAGAATGCGTCATCTTCATGGGAGAAGAAGATGTGAGACGACAAAAATTAAACGTGTTTCGAATGGAATTACTCGGAGCAAAAGTAGAAAGCGTTGCGGCAGGTAGCGGCACGTTGAAAGATGCGGTAAACGAGGCGCTTCGTTACTGGGTTTCACATGTACACGATACGCACTACATTATGGGATCAGTTCTCGGGCCACATCCATTCCCGCAAATTGTTCGTGATTTCCAAAGTGTAATTGGGAAAGAAACGAAAAAGCAATACGAAGCGTTAGAAGGAAAATTACCAGAAGCAGTCGTTGCTTGTATTGGCGGTGGTAGTAATGCAATGGGAATGTTTTATCCGTTCGTACACGATGAAGAAGTTGCTCTTTACGGTGTTGAAGCAGCTGGAAAAGGTGTTCACACAGAAAAGCACGCAGCCACTTTAACGAAAGGAAGTGTCGGTGTTTTACACGGATCGATGATGTACCTTCTGCAAAATGAAGAAGGGCAAATTCAAGAAGCGCACTCTATTTCGGCAGGGCTGGATTACCCAGGTGTTGGGCCAGAACATAGCTTGCTAAAAGATATTGGCCGCGTTTCTTATCATTCCATTACAGATGAAGAAGCGTTAGAAGCATTTCAATTATTAACGAAAAAAGAAGGGATTATCCCGGCATTAGAAAGTTCACATGCTGTTGCATACGCTTTAAAACTAGCGCCGCAAATGAAGAAAGACGAAGGACTTGTCATTTGTTTATCCGGCCGCGGTGATAAAGATGTAGAGAGTATAAAACGTTATATGGAAGAGGTGTAAAAAATGGGAGTAGAAAAAATTATAGCAGCGTTTGAAAATGGCAAGAAAGCATTTATTCCGTATGTAATGGGCGGAGATGGTGGACTTGAAAAGTTAAAAGAAAGAATTCGTTTTCTTGATGAAGCAGGAGCAAGCATCGTTGAAATCGGTATTCCGTTCTCAGATCCAGTCGCAGACGGTCCAACTATTCAAAGGGCAGGAAAAAGAGCATTAGATAGCGGTGTAACATTGAAAGGTATTTTTCAAGCATTAATAGAGGTGAGGCAAGAAGTTCAAATTCCATTTGTACTTATGACATATTTAAATCCAGTACTCGCATTCGGAAAGGAACGTTTCATTGAGAGCTGTCTTGAAGCAGGGGTGGACGGTATTATCGTTCCAGACTTACCGTATGAAGAACAAGACATTATTGCACCGCTCCTTCGCGTGGCGAATATCGCTTTAATTCCACTCGTTACCGTAACGAGCCCTATTGAACGAATCGAAAAAATTACGAGTGAATCACAAGGATTCGTCTACGCCGTTACAGTAGCGGGCGTAACGGGAGTACGTCAAAACTTTAAAGATGAGATTCGTAGTTACTTAGAAAAAGTAAAAGCACACGTCCACTTACCAGTAGTCGCAGGATTCGGTATTTCAACACGAGAGCAAATTGAAGAAATGATTACAATATGTGATGGAGTAGTCGTTGGAAGTAAAGTCATTGAGCTGTTAGAAAATGAAAAGCGAGAAGAAATTTGTGAGTTAATACATGCAGTAAAAGAAACAGAAGAGGCTTAAGTCTCTTCTGTTTCTTTTGTGTAATAAATGTTAAAATATACAGAAAATACTTATAACTTAGAGGGTGAGAAGGCATGCTAAGACGTAAACTATTATATCTTCTTTTAACTGTACCATTATACGCTTGGCTCATTAGTATGACGAAAATAGAGTTGATGGCTCTGTTTTTAGGATATGTATTCATCTTTTCCCAATTAAATCGAATACAAGAGCAATCTATTTTAGAAGTATGTATATTTTCGGTTAGTATAGAACTATTTAGTATCGTTTCGATTGTATTATTAAGTGAATTATTCCAATGCATCCATTCATTTGAATTAATAAAACTTGGGAATATTGTATTGCAAGTAATATGTGCTTATATTGTGTTTGTTGTACTAGAAAAAATGATTGGACAGCAGACGGTTTTTCAGGATAAAAGATAAAATATTAGTTATTCAAAAAAGGAGCCAAGCGGCTCCTTTTTTAAATCTGTTATAAAAATAATTGAAAATCATAACATCTGTTATATAATAGTTAAAAATTGCAATTTTTACGAAAAGAGATGATAGCATGGCCATATTGTTGGCACTTATCCCGATTATGATGATTTTCATTTGTTTGTTTTTATTTAAACAAACGTCATTAAGAGCCTCATTAATCTCTTATGCCGTTTCTGTCGGAATCGTTTTACTTTCGCCAACGTTCCAATTAGGGATAAGTGAAACTGTGCACGCAACGATTAAAGGTTGGTTAATTTGTTTTATTGTCGGATACGTGTTGTTTTTTGGTATTTTTTTATTTCACCTCATGAATAAAATGGGGTACATCGATCAAGTAGCGCGTTTTCTAGAAGAAGTTACGCACGATTGCTTACTACAAATGCTTCTTATGTGTTTTGGTATTTGTCCACTTATTGAATCAGTGAGTGGATTCGGAATTGGTTTTATGGTCGCAGCACCTATTTTTCTTTCGCTCGGTTATAAACCGTTTCAAGCTGTGCTACTATCGTTTATCGGTTTACTTGCAAGTTCATGGGGCGCGATGGCAACGGGTACGATTATCGGTTCTCAGCTTATTAACATGCCGCTCACAACTCTTGGTACAAATACAGCATTATTAAGCATCCCGATTTTCGCATATTTTATCTTCCTTTCTTTATACGTTGTCGGTGGCTGGCAGGCAGTTATAGAAAAGTGGAAGGAAGGAGTAGGATTCTTTCTATTATTTTCTCTCGGAATCTATCTTTCTAACGCATACGTAAGTGTTGAACTAGCAGGGATATTAAGTTCTATCGTTACCATTACATTTGGTTTTTTAATCATTAAATTAAAAGGGAAAAGTGAGCAAAATCTTATAACAGAACATGCGGCGGCAATGGAGAGGGAAGTATCTATTATAAAAATTATTAGCCCTTATATATTCTTAACTGTTTGTATTTTACTTTCTCGCCTCGTTCCAGCATTACACGATCTGCTCAGGTCATATGCAGTTCTCGATTTAAAATCATATTCTTACAAACTAGAGCTACTATATTCACCAGGATTTTGGCTCGCTATGACTTGTTTATTTACAATTATTTTCTTCCGCATTCCATCAAATATTATTAAACAATCACTCTCACAAACGATAAAACAATGGATTCCTTTCGCTATTACAACGACAATGTTTATCGCAATTTCAGAACTAATGGGTGCATCCGGTATGCATTCATTACTCGCAAAAACAGCTGGTGAAACATTTGGGACATTTTTCGTTTTCGTTGCTCCTTTCATAGGCGGAATTGGCGGCTTTTTAACAGGTAGTAACGCAGGATCAAATGCGATGTTTATTAAACTCCAAATGCAAACAGCGCAAAACGTAGCGCTCCCGTGGCAATATGTCACAACACTCCAAAACACCGCATCATCAGTAGCCACAATCGCTTGTCCATCACGGATTACACTAGGCGCGTATTTATGTAATATCCCTTATCGTGAAAATGAACTATTAAAGAAGACGACGTTAATGATTTTTGGTGCGGTGTTGCTTGTAGTGGTGGAGGTTATTGTTTGGTATATGTTGAGAAAATAAGAAACCCTCCTGGGAAAGGAGGATTTTCTTTTTATATGGATAATGCCTAAAGTATGAACAGCTTCTACTAAATGAATAGGAGATGAAAGAGATGCCCTTAAAAAACTACGGTGTATTAAAAGGTACAGTTGTACAATCTAAGATTGGAAAAGGGAAAACACCTCATTATCAAGTTCATTTACAAGGCGAAGCAGAAGTAGATTATCGTATTGCAATTAACGTAAAGTCGCAAAGTTATCCGTCAGAAGTTTTATATTTTGCAAGCGAACATATTGATTCAGAAGCTATTCATATTTTACCAACATTACCGTTTGGGTTTACAGAAGTGAAAAACAATGAGCCGAAAGTAGCTTTAGATTATGTAAGAGGTAATTTATTTGATTCAAAGCAAATGATTCCTTTACCTGCTGAAAAATCGGGATCTGATAATGATTTAAATGAGAAAATAGAACGTTATATAAAACGAGCAATAGATGAGAAAGCAATTATTTATGCGTTTGGTGAAAGGTGGGGACCAGAAGAAAAGGTTCCGGATTCGTATTTTCATTTTACACCTGGAAACGGTATACACGATATTCATATGAATCAAGGGAATGTAGAGAAATGGCAAGGTGATGATGGCAAATGGCAAGACGGTGGGATATTGATTCACTTTGAGAAGAAGGAAGAGTGGATTGGTATTTTTCTTGCCTTTCAGTCACAGTCATGGTGTACGGATGAAGAGGGGCATGCTCGTGTGCCGGTTGAGCATTGTGATTATAAGAGAAATAATTGATGAGAAGAGGACTTTCAAAACGAACGTCCTCCTCTCATTTTATAAAACACAAAACTCACAAGTGTAGAAATACAAGAGAAAAGAAGCGCCACACTAGAAAACGCAATGAGATACATATTATACTTCATCATTTTTCCGATTAGTTGGTTACTATCGTACTGAAAAAGTCCTGCAATTATATTGAATAAAAATAACATGATAAACATGACGATAACACCGTCTATTGATCCTTTAATGTCTGGTTTACTTAAAGCGATATGTGCAGAAATACAAATGGCGATAAATAAAAATAACCAAAATGAAGGATTCAATAAATTGTTAAATGTAAATAAGCTTTTCAATAATACAAACGTCGATAGTAGCATGTTTTGGATCATGTCTAAGTTAATAGAAGTCGATGCAACAGTTTTTTCCAGATTCGTATTAAATAAATAATATGACTCTGGTACGAAATAGCGCATTAAAAGTATTAAGGCAGTAATACCAGAAATAATAGGACCGATGCCGATAAAGAAATTACCGATCCGTTGATATACGCTTTTTTGATTGTATTGATGTTGGACGTAACCTAAAGCTCCTTGACTTGTATCTGTCGGGAAGAACTGAGTTGCTACAATTTTATGGCGGAATAATAGACACATAATTGCATGTCCAAGCTCATGAACGGGAACACCGATCCATGCAGTTAAAAGAAATCCCTTCCTACCAAAAGCTCTCGACCAATACGTTCGTGTGAGAGATTCTAAATAACCTAATATAAATCCAATTACAATGATGACACCAATTAAAGAAAATAATTGGATCACGCTTGTAAGGAGTGTTTGAAAAATCGAGTTTACAAATTCCACTGTCTTCATCCAATCTGTTTAAAGTTTCACTTTATTTGCTCTGTTTCATAATACCATTATTTTTCTATAATACTAGCACACATAGTTTCGTTTAAAAGAAGGATTTCATATTCTTTTTCTTGTAGTCATGTTTTATGTACAAAGTCATATATTGAATTTGTAACACCCTATAAGGTATATGCTTAAGGAGGGATGAGAGAATGAAATGTCCGGCATGTCATACTGAAAATGCAGCGGAAGCAAGGTTTTGCGGGAATTGTGGACATTCGTTAACGGAAGAAGTGGTAGCAAGTGGTGCACAGGAAGAAGGACAGCAACAAGCGCGCGCAGCACAAGTAAAGGAAAGCCGTCCGAATGAAACGGTAGAGCAAGCGAAACAATTTGCAAGTGGCTATTTTCAGTTCTTTAAAAATGCTTTTAAATCACCATCGGCCATTATGGAAAGTGGAAATATTGAAGTGCGAAATGGAATTGTAAGTCTTGTGCTTATTTGCTTTTTAGGAGCATGTATTTTTTATAGAATGATGAGCGCAGCGGCGACTGTTACAAGGACATTAGTGCCAGATATAGCTACTCCTACTTTCTTTGGAGAATCTGTAATGGTCTTTTTCTTTTTATTAATTTTAACTTTATTTGTCGGATTTATTATTTTTGTAAGTGGTAAGATGATGAAATCATCTTTTTCTTTTCTTGAAGCATTCGGTATATGGGGGACGATAGCGACGCCAGCTATTGCTATACTAGTTCTTTCTTTTCTATTTAGTTTCCTATTGATCTTTTTTTTACCAATCTTATTAGGGCTGGCTACAACGTATATGGGAATTAGTATAATTGTAGCTATATTAAAACTAGACAACGGCGGAGTAGATCCTGTTTACACACTTATTATCGCAAATGTTTTAATCGGAATTGCAACGTTTATCGTGTTTTGGTCTTACATTAAAACGATAATCCAAACCTTTATCGGGGGATTAACAGGCTTCTAACGAAAAGGTGGTTGAATGGATGAATGTATGTACAAAATGCGGAGCTCAGTATGAAGATGGAGTGCAATTTTGCCAAAACTGCGGGATGAAGAGGGAAAGTCTTGTAGTAAAGAAGAGAATGAGCGGCGGTACAAAAGTTGGCATTACACTCTTAACATTACTTGTTATAGTAATTTTTGGATTGTATTTGTATGGATCATCGTATTATAAGCAGACGGCACAAGTAGACCGAATGATTACTATTTTACAAGAGAGGGACGGGGAGAAATTAGCTGAGATCATCACGGCAGATGATCCAACCGTTATTGTAACGAGAGAGGGTTTAACGCCTCTATTTTCATATATAAAAGAAAATCCATCTTACGTGAATGAATTGAAAGAATATTTGAGGCAAGGTGAAAAACAAGGGGATGGAATAGAAAGAGCAGATTTTTCTTTAACGAAAGATGGGAAACATTTCTTTTTATTTGATCGGTATAAATTGAAAGCGAAGACGTATTATACGACTCTGCTTACAAATGAAAAAGGTACATCTTTAAAATTGAACGGAAAAGAAATTGATAAGACAAATGACAAAAAGTTTGAGAAGCAATATGGACCGTTTCTTCCTGGAACTCAAGTATTTCAATCTGAATATAAAAATGACTATGTAAAACTATCACGTGAGGAAAAGGTTGTACTTATGAAACAAAGTCAAAATAATGTAACGGTAGATTTAACGTTGCAAGGGCAATATATTACAGTTCAAACGAATGAATCTGGTGCGACATTATACGTGAATCAAAAGCCAGTTACAGCGTTGACCGGAGAAGAAATTACGTGGGGACCGATAGCGACTGATGGAAGTGCGGCGATTTATTTAGAACGAAATGGAGAAAACGGCAGGGAAACGACAAAGGTAGAAACGGTAACGGCACTGTCGGCTTATAATCTTCCATTCCAAAAGAAAAGTATAGAAAAAACAGTTGTTTACAATGTTACTCCGCCTACGACTGGGTATGTATATAATGGTTTCATCTTCCCTGATAGTGATATTCGAAAATTAACGAGTACGGACTTAACATATTTATCGAAAGAACAATTGAAAATAGCAAGAAACGAGATATACGCAAGACATGGACATATGTTTCAAACGAAAGATATGCAAGCGTATTTTTCAAAACAGTCTTGGTATAGAGAAAATCCGTATTTTACAGGAAAGCTAACAGATATTGAAACTTATAATGTTGAATTGATCAAATCAAGAGAATAAACACGTGAAAAAGGTACAGTGCATAGCTGTACCTTTTCTATGGTTATTTAGCTGGACCAGGATCCCTTGAGAAAAAGATATGAAAGAGGAATGTGACTTTACTTGCTCCTCCTGATGTACTTGCTTGCACATCAGATAATGCACTAGATGTTAAAACACCTTCAGAACGAGGGGGTACGACTATTTTGAGAGTATCATCTTTTTCTGATGATGCAGTAACTGTTATTGTATCATCAGATAAGTTTACAATTTTAACAGTACCAATTGGTAAGATGGATTTGCCAGCGTGTGATGCTGAAGCGAAGCGAGAGCCTTTCCAAATCGTTTGTGCGAAAGTGTCATCATTAGATAACCAAGCGCGAGCACTATAAAGTGTTACGTTAATAGAAAATTCTTGATCAAGTGGCATGGCGGCTTTCGGTTCTTGCGGTTCCTCTGGAGTTTGAGCGAGAAGGCCGGCGCACATGTATGTTTCACCTACTTTCAATAGTTGCTGTTATAGCATATTAAACATCTTGTTTATAAGACACGACGGATACCTATTCATGCATAGGTTTGTGCACCAAATTTGTAGATAGAATTCTATTTCTTTACAATGGAAGTAGGTGTTATTTCTATAAAATATGGAAATCGTAAAGAGTATGTAAAAAAGAAGGAGTGGTAAAGTGAACTATGTCATTATTGGCGGAGATGCAGCAGGTATGAGTGCAGCAATGCAAATTGTTAGAAACGATGAAACTGCAAATGTTGTAACGTTAGAAAAAGGTGAAATCTATTCATACGCTCAGTGCGGATTACCGTATGTGATTAGTGGTGTTATTGCTTCTACTGAAAAGTTAATTGCACGCGATGTAAAGACGTTTCGTGATAAATATGGAATTGATGCGAAAGTACGTCATGAAGTAACGAAAGTAGATACGGAAAAGAAAATGGTGTACGCAGAGCATACGGAGACGAAAGATGTTTTTGAATTTCCATATGACCGTTTATTAATTGCGACTGGAGTGCGTCCTGTTATGCCAGAATGGGAAGGGCGAGATTTGCAAGGCATTCATCTTTTAAAAACAATTCCGGATGCTGAGCGCATATTAAAAACGCTAGAAACGAATAAAGTTGAGGATGTAACGATTATTGGCGGCGGTGCAATTGGTCTAGAGATGGCAGAAACATTTATAGAACTAGGAAAGAACGTAAGAATGATTGAGCGAAACGATCATATTGGCACAATTTATGATGCCGATATGGCGGAATATATACATAAAGAAGCAGACAAACATAATATTGAAATTTTAACGAATGAGAATGTAAAAGCGTTTAAAGGAAAAGAAAGAGTAGAACAACTGGAGACGGATAAAGGGACGTATAAAACTGATCTCGTTTTAGTATCTGTCGGTGTACAGTCAAATACTGATTTTCTTGAGGGGACAAATATACGTAAAACTCATAAAGGTGCAATTGAAGTAAATGCTTATATGCAAACAAATGTGAAAGACGTATACGCTGCTGGTGATTGTGCAACGCATTACCATGTTATAAAGGAAACTCATGATCATATCCCGCTCGGAACGACTGCGAATAAACAAGGGCGACTTGCCGGACTCAATATGGTTGATAAACGAAGAGCATTTAAAGGTACGTTAGGTACGGGCATTATTAAATTTATGAATCTGACGCTCGCAAGAACAGGCTTAAATGAAAAAGAAGCGAAAGGGCTAAACATCCCGTATAAGACGGTCAAAGTAGATTCAACAAATATGGCAGGCTATTACCCGAGTGCTTCGCCACTTCACTTGAAATTACTATATCACGCCGATACGAAACAATTGTTAGGCGGTCAAGTAATTGGAGAAGAGGGCGTAGATAAACGTATTGATGTTATCGCAATGGCACTTTTCAATAAAATGAGTATTCACGATTTAGAAGATGTCGACTTAAGTTACGCACCACCATATAACAGCGTTTGGGATCCAATTCAACAAGCAGCAAGGAGAGCGGAATAGCACTTTTTTAAGTGCTATTTTTTTTGTGAAAGGGGAATAAATAAAGTTTCACTTTATTTTGAATATACCGTTCACCCTTGAAAACATAGTACGTATCGCTTATATTGTCATATAGTATTTATTTTTTAATAAAGCAATGAACGAACCAGGGGGCACAGTATGGCAATTAACATGAATACAATCGAAGAATGGATTGCTGAATCAAATGCAAGAAACGAAGAAGACTTAGGAAACGTTGTTGAAGAGATGAAAGAAGTATGTGTCGGACTTGATAACGCGACATTAATTTATACGAAAAACGTATTTTGTTTCGGTAAGAAAGTAGAAGTATTCTTCTTCTTCCAAGATCACGTCGTTATCGGAGAAGAGAAGGAAGAGTATATTGAGATTGAAAAATTAAAGTATGATGACATTACAAATAGCAACTTAAAAACAAATGACAAAAATACAACGTTAGAACTAAAGTTTTCTAACGGGAAAGCTATTAATTTAGATAGTCTAAATGATAACTACGGTACGAAAAACTGGTTATTTGCAAGACAAATTAAGAGTATTTTTAAAGTAATCTAGTAAAAAAGGCAGGCCTTGAAAGGTCTGCTTTTTTACTTATTTCCTATTAAATAAAGGCACCCTCTTTCTTCATAACATTTCACGCTTGTAAATCCCGTCTCATAAAAAAGGTTTACTAATTCTTCGGTCGTCTTAAATTTATCCATATGATATTGGATTTTGAAAGTTTCAGCGACTAGTAAAAAGGATCCATTCGGTTTTAAGACGCGAAATACTTCTTTCATATCATTTTTTATATAAGAATATGTATTTATTTCGCTTTTAATAATTTAACTCCTTTAAAAAAAGCACGCCATTAATCGGCGTGCTTCTAATTATGCAAGGACCCTTTTAGCCAATTTCGCGCCCTGTAAGCCCCAACCGGAATTTGAATGAGTGAAGTTTCATTTCCGGCATCAATCCCGTACAATTGATCGCATGAATTTGTATCAAAACTTAGTAACGGGTGCCCGCCCATCCCCATAGCGGTCGCAGCTAAAACGAGTTTATGAACGAGCATGCCAGCTTCCATTTGATGAATGCGATATCCTCTATAACCTAATTTATTTTTATAGTAATCTTTATTTCCGACTACATGTAGACAAAGTGGTACTTGAAAAAGGTTTACGTTATCCATCGTCATACTGGATTGCAGAGAATAACGAAGATCTCCGTACCGAATTGGCTGTATGGAATGTGTCCTACTGTTATAAGCGTAAGCGCCGTTTTCTATGTCTTTTACGTTATAAAAACATCCATATAGTGAGACTCGTGCGTTTTCATTTACATACTTGCCATCAAGGTCGTTGTAATAAGGGAAGGAGAGGCTCGCTTCTTGTAGTAAAGTAGCGAGCTCGGCTGCATCCCATTTCGTTAAAATGAAGTCAGAATCAGGTGAATATCGTTTTTTACAAAGTTGTAAGAAATCATATGATAAACGTTCCACTTTAGGTAGCTGCATAGCGTGTGCACTATATTGTTGTCGTTCTTCACAGGTAAATGTTTGGAAGTGTTCTGTCGATTCAATCATAGATGCCGCGGTTATTTTTTTTATCATCGGATAGTCATCTACATGTTTTGAACGAACGAAATGCTCATGTGTTAACGGCGGGATTTGCTGCAACAAGTCATGAGAAGTAATAGTTTTATTTTCGTGATGATCATCATGAAACCAATCTGTATTCGGTTCTGTACTTAAAGGAATAACAGCATACACACTTTCTTCACCTTCTGACAGTCCAAGTAAATGATTCATTGCCCGATCTAGAAACTGAAAATATACACCATTTGTATAACCAAATTGTTTTGCGCATTCAAGTAATTGACCGATGAGAACACCGCTATCTAATCCTTGAAGACGATACGAAAAGTTATTGTATTTAAAGAAGTTTTTCCAAAACATAGTGGATACAAATGCAGCACCAAAACAAGAATGTATGTTACAACGATTGCCGAGTGCTTCTGTAAGATAAGAATCGAAATTTCCTTCGCGAAGTAAGATAAGACGGTGATGCGCGGCGTCGTAATGGTAAATGCCGTCTGGATAATGATCAATTTTTAAATACATATATAATTCATTCGGATATAAAGCACCCCCAGAAGGGATGAATCTTCGAAATAGAGTCGTTGTTTTATTATTTTCTAGGTTAGTAGTAGGCTGACATAATTGTGTTAAACCAAATGAGTACCAAAGATAATGACCGATTTCCTCTAAGTTAGGTTTAGTAGAAGAATTCCGCAAAGTTAATGGGATTTCTAAAGAGAGAGGGATTACTGGTAAATTTCGATATAATTTATAAGGAAGTGGTGCGTCTTCCCAGTCAATCTCTTTATCGGACGACATAATTTCATTAATAGAAAAATGGAGATGATGTAAAAAAGTATCAGGTTGCATCAAATTTCCCCCTCACTATGAATTATGGAAACGGATGCGGATGTGGATTTAAACTTTCATTCGTTAAAGGCTCAGCCCAATATCCAAGTGTCATCGGTACGGTATACACTCTATCCAGTCCTGTAACCCGAGTGAGATGGTGACCGAACGTCATCGGTAACATGCCTGGAATAATTACTTTTACACAATGTAAGCCGTTCTTTTCTATAAGGGGGACCGTTTGATCTACAACAATTACTTCAAGTCCAGATTGATGTAACCTGTTTAAAAGTTGATGAAGATCAGATGTTAAATCCATATCAAATGATTGTAATGCATTCATTTCTTGGAACGTTTGCACTGGAGCATCATCACGTAAAAGGAAGTGAAGACGCTCTTCAGCTTCTTTCAATCCGTACAGCATACTATGATCTTCCATTTGCGAAACAAGATATGGATCTTGTAAACAGTGTTCATATTTCTCTCTTTTTTGTTCAAGCTCTTCATCTGTTATAAGTAACATGCCTGCTATTTCGTGAATTGCATTTTTTACAGCTCGAATTGGTTCCATATGTGCGCCGCCAGCACAGACGAGATTCATACCATCTTGTCTTGTATTTTTCGCAATGACCCATATGCTCGGAATACCATGTTCCATCGTCGCGTTGAAAACGTATAATTCATATCCAGTAATTGTGCGTAAGCGTTCCAACATTAGTTGCAATTCAGTATCATTGGCTGAACTAAGATCGAGACGGGGAAGAGGTAATTCGGCATACCAAGTGAGCAAAAAGGCGTCACGCTCTACAATTTCTAAAATGCCGTGAAAAATTGCTTCTTCTAAACTACCACCAATTGCACATCCATTTGATGTTTCATACACGAAAGCATCTCTATGACCAAGGCTATAATAAGCGATTGATTCTGGAACTAGAAGTGGTCGGTTTTGTAATAAAGAATATCCCCATACCCAGTTTTGCTCATAATCAGGATCAAACGGCTTAAATGGAAAACTATCACGATTGTAATGTTCATTTGTATGCACACCAAGTGTGAGGGGATTCAGTGCAATATCTTCTAGCTCACGAAAACTGCCATGTACATTTGTTTTTTTTCCACGAGGCGACATACCGCAATAGCGTTCTAAACCTTCTAAAATAGCGGTTGCTTCACTAAGTGAAAATGAATGAGTCCGGCCCGCGACACCTTCATTTCCAAACAGTAACGGCATGTTTATAATGACATCAGCAAACGGTAATAGAGAATGTTGCATTTTACCGTTTAAAATACCAGTCCGGTAATCTAAATAGTCTCTCGTTAAAAATGTGTTTAGCTCATGAATGGAACGACAGCGATACGTTTCAGTACTCGTTTTCAAACTTGGTTGTAAAGAAATTTGCGCTGCATCTGCTGTATCGTCAGGCAAATTGCTGCATACCGGACAGAGAGGGTCTGGAAGAAACGAATTCCGGGTACATTGTAACGTTTGTAAGTCCAGTAAAATGAGTTCGTTTTCTAAAGAAGAATATCCATGAGCTAATATTTTCTCTGTTTCAGCATGAATGAGCTGGCACATTTGTAACATTCCATTTTGGGTGGCGCGTACATCACGCCTCGTCACGTTCTCTGCTTTTAATGCATATTTTCGTTGTAGTTCCCACATTTCTTTTTGATCAAAGCCAGCTATAAACCGGCGTCCATCAGCGCAGTGGGAACATCCAGTTGTAAGAGGCTTCACGTAAGGACCGATAATACCTTCACCAAACGAAGTAAACGCGCGAAGCCACGGAATATTATTTGAGCGAAAGATAAGCTCAGCATCACGATGTACGGAAGAAGGAGACCCGTCATGTAAAACGAGAGCAAGATGAATGTTTTCAGGGAGAGCTTCTGTAATTGTATGCTGGCGGATGAGTGAATATTGCTTGCACAATTGCTCATGTACATAGTCTGTGAGTAGGCCATCTCCTATAAGTAGTATGTTTTGAGTCATTGGTCATCCTCCTTTGCAATTAATACCCCATATACACCGTCTAAGTTGTCTCTTAAAAATGACTCAATAGCTAAATCAAAAACGAATGGATACAAGTTGTTTTCCGTTAAATTTTGCAAAGCAACTTGTAAAGACTGTACGCCTGGAATTTCTTCCTCTTCTTGTATTGCTACTCTAACAGGATCCGTACTATATAAAACAATGGATGATTCCGGTAACATATTAGCTTTATAAGGAATCTCTTCATTTTGAATATGAAGGAGTGCTTGTTGCAGAGCATTTCTTAATGCGAGTGTTATATTAATATTTACCGCACCATACCATCTATCATTAATACCGATCCAAACGACAGGAAAACCAAGTAACTCCTCACTCATTCCTACTTTAGGTATTTCATGAATTGTAGAGAGAGCATCGTAGTAAAACCTACAATGTTTATCATGAATTTCGGTTAAATAAAGCTCTGTAATCTCTTCTAGCATATGTGATTGGCGTTCATATAACTTATTATTTAAATGTTTTTGGAGTGCTCGGTATACACCTTCTGTCATCGTTTCCCCAGCACCAATACCGATATCAGTATGTTCGGGGATAAGACGATGAATCATTTCAGCTACATATGTTTCAACTCCTGTTAAGCCAGCTTCGCGGCGTGCTTCATTATGAGTTAATCCACCGCAAGTTATAGTAGGAAGGGGAGAGGTAGGTCCGTCTGATAATGGATTTGCAACTTGAATATTGCACTGTGATAAAGGCAATTGATTTAAATCTTGTTCATCCCACATGTGGAATATGCCAGCTTCTTTAGAAGTTAACGCATCAAAAAAACGAAAAAGTTCAGTTGAAGTATATTGTCCGGAACGTTGGGCAAGGTTTTCTTGAAGATTTTGCACCGTATCAATTGTAAAGATTTCATCGGTTGCGAGAAGATGTTTTATGAAAGGGTGCCACTTTCCTTCAAGTGTTTCCAAGTTTAATAAAAAGAATTGAGGATTATGCTGCCTATGTGAATCTTCAGCGACATGTTTAAATAACTCAAAAACGATAACATTTGCTAACATTGCAGATGCAATTGGTGAGAAAGGTTCAGGTGGATTTTCACTTTGTAAAGTAGTTTCGTGTAGACGATGCCAAGCTGATTCCCAGCATTCTTCACGGTCTACGGTTACGACGGGTCCAGCTAAACCAATTCTTGATAAGCAAATAGCTGGTATGAAATTTTTCTTAAACTCTCTACAAATAGTATGGATTGCTCTTAAACTTTCAATATCTCCATTTTGGGAAACGTATAAAATCCAGTCGAAAGGCTCGAATACTTCATGTAAAGGGCGATCAATTGTAATATCTATTTCTTGAATGAGTACATTGTCATCATTTGCATATGCACGTTCGCTTAATTCATGAATTCGATCGTAGTTTGTTTCAGCACGATCTGTAACAAGATAATGAAATGTAGGTAAACCAGATTCTAATAAAGAAGAAACTAGGGAAGTAAGCATATCGCCAGAACCAATTATAAGCACATTTGCTGCGCGGTACGTTTCGAATTTTAAAGCGCCTGAATGGGAATCAGCTTCTAAAAACTCAATTTGCGAAGCATATCTGTCGAGTAATGCACTGTTTAATTCGTGGGGAGCATCTTGGCTTACATCACGAACGAAACCATTTTCATATAAAATCTCTCCAATTTCAAATACACGATTTTGATAGGGGAGAGGGAGACCATCGGTTATTTCTGTCAAAGAATGATTACCGTTAAACATAGGCATTAATTTCTCAATCCAGTCATAAATCCCATCACCATCCATACGGAATGAACTGGAGTTATTTCGAAAGTAAACACCCCCGTTTGAATCGGGGAGGAAGAAAGTATCCTTATTTGCTTTAAGTTTTGCATGAACTGGAAGGTTATTCATGTTTATCCCCCTTACGTTTTAGGCATACATTATTAGTCTATGTAGTGTGATTTGTCCCATATGAACATAATGAAAAAAGGCTGTAGAATGATTCATTCTACAGCCTTTAATAGATTAATAATCTATCAACCTTCTAATAATAATGATTTTGGATCTTCAAGCATATCTTTAACAGCAACAAGGAAGCTAACTGCTTCTTTACCATCAACAATACGGTGATCGTAAGATAGTGCAAGGTACATCATTGGACGGTTTTCCATACGCTCTGCATCAATTGCAACTGGACGTACTTGGATTTTATGCATCCCTAGAATACCTACTTGTGGACTATTTAGGATTGGTGTCGACATTAGAGAACCGAACACACCACCATTTGTAATTGTAAATGTACCACCTTGTAGCTCTTTTAATGAAAGTTTATTATCGCGTGCTTTCAGACCTAAATTACGAATCTCGCTTTCAATTTCAGCGAAGTTCAATTGGTTAGCATCGCGTACAACTGGAACAACTAATCCATCTGGAGCTGCTACTGCAATACCGATATCATAGAATTTTTTAATGATAAGCTCATCGCCTTGAATTTCAGCATTTAATAATGGGAACTGTTTTAATGCTGCAACAACTGCTTTTGTGAAGAATGACATAAAGCCAAGACGTACATCATGTTTTTTCTCGAAAGCATCTTTGCGTTCTTTACGTAATTCCATGATTGCACTCATATCAACTTCGTTAAATGTAGTTAACATTGCAGATGTTTGTTGAACTTCTACAAGACGTTTTGCAATTGTTTGACGGCGGCGGGACATTTTCATACGCTCAACTGGTTTTTCAAATTCAGTTTTTGCAACTGGAGCCGGACTTTGTTTTGGAGCAGCTGGTGCTTCTTTTGGCGCTGCAGCGTGAGCTTGTACATCATGTGGTCTCACACGTCCAAGTGGATCTGTGCTACGTACTTCGTTTAAATCGATTCCTAATTCACGAGCCATTTTGCGAGCAGCTGGTGATGCGATAGGACGATTTGTATTTGGTAAACCTTGCAACGCTTTATTTTGTTCAGCACTTGGAGCTGCTGCTTTCGGTGCTTCAGTAGTTTCTTGTTTTGGTTGCTCATTAGCCGGAGCAGGTGTGCTTACTTCAACCGCTGCGCCGTTTGCATCTAAAATTGCGATAGTAGCACCAACTTCAACTGTATCTCCAGGTTCGCCTAGTAACTTCGATACAATACCTGAATCCTCTGCAATGATTTCTACATTGACTTTGTCAGTCTCAAGCTCAACAACGCTGCCACCTTTCTCAACTTTGTCGCCTACGTTGATAAGCCATTGTGAAATAGTTCCTTCTGAAATAGATTCTGCAAGCTCAGGTACTTTAATTTCGATCATTTTAAATGTCCTCCCCTTATTTGCCTAACGGTGTGTTTTATCTTCTTTAATCTTCGGTAATCTCCATTTGTTAGCCTGGCTGTGGCAGACTATCTGCCACAGCCAAGCCTGAAAAACTCATTGTTACTTTCAGTTGCTGAAAACTTCAATTTCTTGTTTATCTTGACGGAAGTTGTACTTCACATCTAAAGCGTGTGCAACGATTAATTCTTGCTCAGCTTTGTGAGCGAATGGATCGCCACCAGATGGGCTAGAACGATCCGGACGTCCAATGTAACCTGTTTTCACTTTATCCCCAGCTAGTTCGAACAGAATTGGAGCCATGTAATGCCATGCGCCCATATTACGAGGTTCTTCTTGAACCCAAATGATTTCTTCTAAGTTTTTAAAGCGTTTAATAATAGATTGAACTTTTTCAGCAGGGAATGGATACAACTGCTCGATACGAACCATATGAACTTCATCTAGGCTGTACTCATGCTTACCACTTTCGATTTCTGCTGCTAAGTCAATTGCCATTTTACCTGTACTTAAAACAAGACGTTTTACTTTATTTGGTTTCGCACCAAGGTTTTCTTGTTCTAAAGCAGGTTGGAAACGTCCTTCGCTTAACTGACTAGCAGTTGAAAGCGTAAGTGGGTGACGTAATAAACTCTTTGGCGTCATAAGCACTAACGGTCGAACAGCTTCTGTTCCTAAGATAGATGCTTGACGACGTAAAATATGGAAGTATTGTGCCGCGCTCGTTAAGTTTGCAACTGTCCAGTTGTTCTCAGCAGCTAATTGTAAGAAACGCTCTGGACGTGCACTAGAGTGTTCTGGCCCTTGACCTTCATAACCGTGTGGTAATAGAAGAACTAAACCAGATTTTTGACCCCATTTTGCTCTTCCTGCTGAAACATATTGATCAAATAATGCTTGCGCAGTATTTGAGAAGTCACCGTATTGAGCTTCCCACATCACAAGAGTTTCTGGAGCAAATACGTTGTAACCATATTCGTAACCAACAACAGCAGCTTCTGATAACGGACTGTTATGAACAGAGAATGATGCGTTAATGTTCGGTAAACGGTGTAATGGTGAATACGTTTCGTTTGTATCAGTATCGTGTAATACGATATGACGGTGCGCGAATGTACCACGCTGTGAATCTTGACCAGTTAAACGAATTGGTGTACCTTCTTGTAAAATTGAAGCGAATGCTAACGATTCAGCAAGTGCCCATTCAATTTTACCGTTCTCTTCAAGAGCATCTTTACGGCGCTCAAGAATTTTCTTCACTTTTGGATATACGTTAAAGCCTTCAGGCCAAGATAATAGTCCTTCATTAATTGCACGAAGTGATTCAATTGAAACACCAGTGTCAATCGGTTGAATTCCTTTTGCAACAACCTCTGGAACTTTAACGTGAATTGTTGCAGCACTCGTATCAGCTGGTGGCACTTGTGCGTATTCAGCCTTTAATTCCTCTTGTATAAACTGAGTAATTGTTTCAACCTCATCTGCATTCAGAACGCCAGCAGATTGTAATTGATCTGCATAAATTGCTCTTACAGTTGGGTGATTTTTAATTTTTTTGTACACTTGTGGTTGCGTAACTGCTGGATCATCCATTTCGTTATGACCATATCGGCGGTAACCGATTAAATCGATTAAGAAGTCCTTTTTGAACAGCGTACGATATTGGATCGCAAGGTTTGCAGCAGCAAGACAAGCTTCCGGATCATCAGCATTCACGTGAACAATCGGAATATCGAAACCTTTTGCAAGGTCGCTTGAATATTTAGTAGAACGAGAATCATAGCTATCAGTCGTAAAGCCGACTGCATTATTTGCGATAACATGAATAGTTCCGCCAGTTTGGTATGCATTCAATCTACTTAAGTTGAGTGTCTCAGACACAACACCTTGACCAGGGAATGCAGCATCACCATGAACTAAAATTACGAATGATTTTGTAGTATCTTGTTCTGGAAGACCAGATTTTTTACGATTCTCTTGAGCTGCACGTGCGAAACCTTCAACAACAGGGTTAACGAACTCAAGATGACTCGGGTTATTTGCTAATGTAACACGAGTGCTAACTTCTTCATTACCAACGACTTGTTCTCTACCTAAATGGTATTTCACGTCGCCAGTCCAGCCAGCATTTGCCACTGCACCTTCTATTTTTGCATGTTTGAATTCTGCAAACATGTGATTATATGGCTTTTCTAATACGTGAGCGAGTACGCTTAGACGACCGCGGTGAGCCATACCAATCATGACATCTTCTACGCCGCCTTTAGCACCTTCAGAAACAATTTCATCTAGTACAGGTACAAGCATATCAACGCCCTCTATTGAGAAACGTTTTTGACCAACGAATGTTTTATGCAAGAATTGCTCGAAACCTTCAACAGCAGCTAAACGTTTTAAAAGAGCAGTTCGTTTTTTATTTGATAATGGTTGACGCAATGAATTTGATTCCACCATTTGATGCAACCACGCGCGTTCTTCACTATCTTGTATATGTGAGAATTCATAAGCTAAAGATTTTGTATAAACGTCTTTTAATCTATGAATTACATCAAGTGCAGTGTGAATACCCTCTGGTGCATCTTGCCATACTGTTTTTGCTGGAATCGCTTTCAAGTCAGCATCGCTCAGTTCGTTCATTGTTTTCTCGATAAGAGATTGTCCGTTTGCAGCATCTTCCATCGGATTAATGTGAGCCAATGTATGCCCGAAAGAACGGATCTGTTCAACAAGTTGAACGACTTTAAGAATCTTTTCAATGTTCCCTGTGTTTTGAGGAGAAAAATGTGTTGCTGTGTTGTCCCCTGTTACGACATCATCTTGAAACGAAGGAGCTCCAAAAATTTCAAAAAGCTCTTGTAATTCCGGATCAACAGAACCTGCTCCAGTTACGTAAAGATCATACTGTTCAATAACATAACCAAGGTTCGGACCATGGAACTTGGCCCAAGGGTTTGTCGTTGTATTCTTCCTCGTCATTTGTTTAAACCTCCCAATGCATATAATCCTTTTTCCATACAAAAAGGTGCATTTTGCTCTTTTCAATAATTGATGAACCAATAATCAATGTAAATGTTTTTCTTTACTCTTATGTTATTACAATAATTTACATAATACCAAACACTATTACTTATCTGTTTTGTAAAAAAACATTCACAATAACTTATCACCCAAGTTAATCTTTCATGTTATAAAGTAATTTCACGGGAAAACGGGGTGGATATATTTGGTATACCTACATTAATACCTATAATTGTTGCATTTAAATATAAGTATAACTATCAGAATGTTTCGATAAAGTTTAGTTCGAATTATGTATATTGGAATAATAAGCGCTTTCATTGATATTATACAACAATATAACGGAATATAGTATAAAAAATAAAAAATTATGAATTTACCATAAACTTTATCTCGATAGTGTTAAATATCGAAAGGAAAATGAAGGATTTCTACAAAAAAAGTGGCTATACATAAAAAATGCTTCATAAACCGTTAGTTTCTATAAATATGGCGAAAAACAACGTAAAAACAATAGCGCATTTCACCCGATAAAGAGCAGAATGAAACATTTTAAAAGGATAAAACAAATATGGAGATATTAAATTTTCATAAAAACGGAGAGGAGATATAGTAACGGCTATATACATTGTTCCATGTTTCATTTCAAAATAGACGTGCTGAATTTGAAAAAGTTTCTTCTATATAAATAGAATGAAAAATAGACGAAATGAATGTAAAGGAAACTTGACGTAAAGTTTACTTTACATATATACTCGGTATAAGGAAGGAGGGAGAAATTTCCTTGGAAAATAAAATGGTTGAATACCGAAAAAAATTTGGACTATCTCAAGAAAAATTGGCTGAGAAACTTGGAGTTTCCAGACAAACCATCATTTCAATTGAAAAGGGAAAATATGATCCATCACTTCCGTTAGCATTTGAAATAGCAAAAACATTTCAGACAACGATAGAACATGTATTTATTTATGAAGGAAAAGAAGAGGGGGAATAAAGATGAACTATTCACAAAAGTACTTCGTTATGATGGGAATTATTTTTCTATTTATGAGTGGATTTATGATATTAACAGGTATAATGACGCATTCTGCACCACCGGCTATAACTTATCCATTGCTTGGGATGATGATTATGAGTTTCTGCTTAAGTTACTTGCACCCACAATTTAAAGAAAAAGATGAGCGAATGAAGCTTATTCGTTATAAAGGGATGTTCGTGACCTTTTTTGCACTAACCGCATATTATCTTCTTTTCTCTATCGGCTTAAACTTAAAAATACTTACACTATCTGCTACTGAACTATTGAACATACTTATGGCACTCACGATGAGTACAGTTTTTATCTCATTTGTTGTTTTATCAAAAAGATATTAAGATGTAAAAGAGAAAGGAAGATTAACATATGCAAATGATGTATGCTTTTGGCATGGGGCTTGTATTATTTTTAGCGGTATTCTTATTTATTCGTAAAGACGTTCAAGGTGGGACGTTAACGAAACGAGGATTTTATAAAATGATCGGCTGCTTAGTTGTTATGTTTATAGCGATTATCGTAATGATCGTTTTAATTAATAAAACATTATAGAACTTAAAAACGGAACCTTACTTTATAGTAAGGTTTTTCTATTTGAAATTAATACTAAAAAATACCATGAAAACTATTTAGTGACTATATTTCCTATTATATAATCCAATAAAATGATAGATAAGGAGAATAGTATATGAACAAAAAAGCTATCTTCTTTTAATTAACATGTCTACTACTTATAGCTAGTATTACTTATATAATATGTAACAAATGAGAACAAGTGCCACCTATGTTAGTATGGGAGAACCAAGAATACTACGTTACGAATGAACCTGCGAAAGCAGAAAAAGCCGGGCAAAAACTTGGCGAAGTAACAAAGAAAATTGAAACAAGTAAAAAACCTATCGAAAATAGTGAATCCAATATATTACAAGAAAAAACAGAAGTGTTTGCAACGATTGAGGAAGAAAAGGATGATTACTCACCACTAATCATAAAGGAGCCTTTTGGTGACGAATATAGAATCGTAAGACCGATGTTAAAACAAGTATTATAATATAAATGAAGAAACAAATTTTTAATAGAGAGTAGTGAGCGGTATGAGATGGAAAGCAGGAACTTTTGAAAAAATAGAAACGAATGATTTATCTATTGAGCAGCTTAAATGTGCCTATAAGTTGTTTTAAAGTACATAACGAAAATTTTTTCCGAAGAAATACTTTATGAAAATATTAAAATATGCAAAATTACATATTGGTTATTCTAAATCTTATGCTAACCTTATAATGATAAATATAACATTTGTTGGTAATGAATGATTTTTGAAGGAAATAAGTTATTGAAAAAGGTACCATATAGGGAAATTGTTAGAATTTCAGATGTTACAAATGTCATCTGATTTTTAATGTCTGATAAAAGCGGTGCCATTAGAGGTCAAAATATTGTTGTTGACTATGGATATACAATTGTATAAATAAATCATCTTGGGAATTAAGGGCGTGGATAATGAGTTTACTAATTAAAGATTTAACAAAGAAATTTGACGAGCATGTTGCAGTGAATAATTTGAATATCGAGATACCAAAAGGTGAAATATTTGGATTCTTGGGCGGAAATGGAGCGGGTAAAACGACTACATTTCGAATGATACTTGGACTTTTATCAAAAACAAGCGGAACTATTTCATGGAATGGTAAACCTATAAATTATGATGTTACGGATAAGATTGGGTATTTACCAGAAGAACGTGGGCTTTATGCGAAAATGACTGTCAAAGAACAAGTTAACTTTTTTGCAAAACTAAAGAACATGAAAAGTAAAGATGCAGAAAAAGAACTTCACTATTGGCTGGAGCGTTTTAATATAACTGAGAATCTGAACAAAAAAGTAGGAGAACTTTCAAAAGGGAATCAGCAAAAAATTCAGCTGATAACAGCGATTATACATAAGCCTGAACTCTTAATTTTAGATGAACCATTTAGTGGTTTAGACCCAGTAAATGTTGAAATGTTAAAAGAAGCCGTTCTTGATATGCAAAAACAAGGGTCGTCCATTCTTTTTAGTTCACATCGTATGGAACATGTGGAAGAGTTATGTCAACACATTTGTATCATGCACAAAGGAGTACCTGTTGTTCAGGGAGACATTGCAAAAATTAAAAGTGATTTTGGTAAAAAGAATGTTGTAATCGTTGGCGATCATGACTTTGACCATTTGAAAGAAATAAAAGGTGTAGAAAGTATGAAGAAACGTAAGAATGCAGTTACTCTTAAAATTTCATATGAAGAAGTTTCGCATGTTTTATTTAAAGAAATAACGAAGTTAGGGTATGTTAAAAAGTTTGCAGTAGAAGAGCCTACATTAAATGATATCTTTATTGCGAAAGTAGGTGCGCAACATGAGTAGTTTCTGGACAATTTTTTTACAAAACTATAAATCTAAGGTGAAATCAAAATCATATTTTGCTATTACAATAATAATTTCTATGTTAATTATAGGATTGATGAATTTTGACAAGATTTATAACTATTTTGCAGGTAACGAGGACGATCAAGTTGTTGTTGTTACAGAAAAAGAAGAATTATATACAACTATTAATCAAGTGTTTAAAAATGTCGATAGTAAGATACATGTTAAGCGTAGTACGGATAAACCAAAAGCAGAATCAGGTGTTAAAAATGGTGATTATACATATGCAATCGTTGTAGAGGAATTGGATAATAAACAACTAAAGGCTACGTATATAACTGAGACAGATGTAAATCAGCAAGATGTTAGCAAGGTTCAAACTATTTTATCTCAAATACAATCTTCTAATTTCGCTCAGCAATTGAATCTATCGCAAGATGAATTAAAGGTGTTAACAACGCCAGTAGAAATACAAACCAAAACTGTTTCAGATAAGGTTAAAGATGGAGAACATACAGAGGGTGTAGGAATTTTAATTAATACCTTTATCATGCTAAATTATGTAATGATATTAATGTATGCTGCACAATTAGCTACAGATGTTGCAACAGAAAAATCTTCTCGTGTAATGGAGTTAGTTGTTTCAAGTATTTCGCCTACAAAACATTTATATGCGAAGCTCTTCTCAACATTATTGGCAGGTATTACACAAATAATAATTTGGGGCTTGGTCGCAACTGTAGGGTATAAAACAGCAATTAATGATTCGAAAAATGATATTTTAAATAGTATTGATTTAAATTCTATTGCTCCTACTCTAGTGTTTTATGGGATTCTATTCTTCACATTAGGATTCTTATTATATGGCTCATTATCTTGTCTACTCGGCTCTGTTATTAGTCGTATAGAGGAATCTTCTCAAGCTGTTATGCCGCTGACATTTATGTTAATTGCTGCTTTGTATATCGCACTTTATGGAATGTCAAATCCAAGCAGCACGGTTGTTACCATTACTAGCTATATACCTTTCTTTACTCCTATTGTTATGCTCGTACGAATTGGATTCCTCAATATCCCAGTATGGGAGATTGCGCTTGCATTAGCGATTCTATTAGCAACAATATGTATGATGATTGGTTTAACGAGTCGTGTTTACCGCGGTGGCGTATTATTATATGGTAAAGGTGCATTCAGTAATATAAAAAAGGCAATCAAGTTAGGGAAAAAATAAGATTGGCCTATTCATATTTAAAAAGACTACATAGTTAATCTATGTAGTTCTTTGTTGTTACAAAATATATATAAATAAATATAAAAATTATTGTATTAGGCTATTTTTCAAAGAAAACTTTAAAAAGCTCCCAAGAAGAGAGTGAAGAATTGAGTTCTGGCGAACAACGCAGAGTGATGATTGATATAATTTATGTCTTTCTCAAAAATTGAGGAAAAGAAGTAGGGGAAAATGGTAGAAATATAATATTAGCGATTGATGAACCGGAAGTTTCACAGAATCTTACGCAATGTTTCAATCGAAATAAATATAAGTTGAAAGAAGTGGATATATTTATTGCTTTTTGAAGACATGTTGAATATTACAAGTTTATAATCGCACTTTGCTATATCACGGTGAACGATATTACAAATAGCAGTAAATCAAATAAAATAAAGCTAGCTAAGATTGAACTTTTTTGTCTAAAATATTGACTCAAATCTAATAAGAGATTTAAAATCATAAGTTTATTTTCATATGAAAAATTAATCGTTAACCAAAAGAGAGATATTGATCAAATCTTGAATAGTATATAAAAAATTTATTATAAAAATAATATATTGATTTGCTACATAAAGAAAGCCCCGTGACTATCAAGGGGTTTCTCATATGATCCGGACTGGCCTCGAACCAGCGACCGCCACCCTGTCAAGATAGTGAAATGAATATCCGTTAATTATTATTTGTGTCTTTAAGTACTTATATCAGCAGTAAAAAATGATTATGAATTAGTAATTATAACCTTATGTTTCCCTTAGTTTTCGATAGTGCGTGGCCAAAATGTGACCATGTTGTAAGCAAGTAGAAAGCTGTTAATTAGAAAGCTGTTCTAATAGCAATTTAAGTTGCTTCCAATGTTTTTCATAATCTTGATCATCTAGTACATGTAATTTTTTATTAAGTAGTATAGTGGAACCTTCAAAATTTACATTTGCGGAGTCTACTGTACTTAGTATTAGTTGTGCATCTTGTGGAGTATTTTTCTTTATAAATTCTAAAATTCTAACTTTATTTTCATCATCAGGTTCTTGTTGTAGTGGAGAATCAATAATAATTGGAAATAATGTTGATGTTGATCTTGCTACTATTAATTTTAAAATACTGAAAAAATATGCAAGGAGCGCTCGTGGTACATCACTACCAGATTCTTTAATTGTAGTATCAAGATTCTTAAAATCTTCTGTGCTTAATGTTTTTACATCAAGTTCTAATAGAAATTCATTCATATAATCTAGATACTCTGTTTTTATTATTTTTCTTTTTTCTTTATTATCAATATTTTTTAGTTCATCATCTTTTGTTTTTATTTGATCTTCCAAGTCTAAGATGATAGAACGTACATGTGCGATGTCTGTAGCTAAACTACTTAACAACATTCTCTTACCTTCGTTTTGAATTACATCATTTAATGCCACTTGCTTTTTTTTAGTTTGTAGGAGTGTATGTATTTCCTTAAAATCTTCTTTTATATTGTTTAATTCTTTTTTTTGTATATCAATTTTTTTGTTGATCTTTTGTAAATCCTTTTTTAAGTCTGCAATAAGTTCAAAACAACGGCTTTCATCATTAGCAATGGAAAATCTTTCATTAAAGCTATTGCTGTATATTTCTCCACAAGTAGGACAGGTAACTTTATCTTCAAGTATGTTTTTTGTTGCAAATGTATAGTCTTTATTTAGTTCGTCCATTACGGAATTTGTTAAGTTTATTTGATCTTCGATCATATATCTATCATTATATAATCCTACCAGATTTTCTTTAGCGTATTCTAAATCTGTTTGTTTATTATTTAGCTGATTTAATAGGATTTCAATTTCCTTCTCAAATTCGTCAATATCAACACTTACATCGGTTGTACCGAATTTTTTTACAGTCCTAAGGTACAATCTATCTAATTCTTTTTGTTCTTCACTATGCTGTTGTTTATGGGATAATAATTCATCTTTTTCTTTTTTTAAGGAATAGTATTCACTAGGTCTTGCGCCAGTATGGAAGTCAATAATATTCTTCTTCCAGCCATATTTTAGTTGACCCAATTGTTCAAATGAACTCCAAGTTTTTTGCCAACCATTGTCTTGATCTATATAAAATGGTAATAGGCAAAAAGCAGGCGGTACCTGTAGCATTCTGTTGTTACTATCCTTTAATTCTATTTTGAAGTTAAATAAATTAGCAAAATAAGGAGCAAGCTCGTCAGTTACGCTATAAAATGATTGTATTAATTTATCTTCATTATCGAATAACCCGAATTGATCTTTATATCTAAGCATTTTATAGTCATTATTTTGAAATTTAAAAGTAACACAGCTAACTACATTTGCTTTTTTCCACTTAGCTTGCAATTTTGTATTGGCACCGAATGTATGAAAGATGCTTTTTATTAATGCCGATTTACCCGTGTCATTAATCCCGTTAATTATTGTTACTTTTTCGTGAAATGTTATTTCCTTGGACCTTTTTTCCTTCATTGAGAGTACTAGTAGACTCGTTAATTTTAAGTTTTCCATAATTTTTCACCCTTAAATTTCTTATCAATCTTTTATAGTTTTCTATTTTCATGATAACCAAAACTCCATTAATATAATTGCCATAATATATTCTTCGGAAAAAATACCATCATTTAATTTATATGAAGTATTAAATTCAGTCAGAACTGCATCCATCAATTCTTTTAGGCTTTCACATTTTTCTTCATGTTTAGAAATTAATTTTATTATTGCTGAACGTGTATTTTGTAAATGAGTATTGGAATGATTCATTCTTTCTGTTTCATATTTAAAAAATTGTTTTCTAAGTTGTTTTTTCGTTTTTAAATTTAACTTTAATTCATCTATGTCTGATTTTAATTCATTCCATAGATCACTACTTTGGGAACTAGTTACTATCTTATCAACCATATTGCTAAATTCTGATTTTCCAATTCCTTTATATTTTTTTATCTCTTCAAAATCCTCAACATCCCACTCGTAATTATTCCTTCTGTTTATTTCATCAAATAATACACTGTATATTATATTTCCGTTATATCTTAAGTTAGGATCAATTTTTTCTAAGAACTGTACTAAATGACCTTTAGCGTGCTCAGCATTTTCTTTTAAGCTCAACGGTGAAATATCTAGATAGAGCAGATCTTTTTCAATTTGTAAGTTTTCTAATTCAAGCTCTTTCTTTAACTTAGCTATGATTGTTTTTTTTTGGCTTTCAGTTAACCTAGATATACATAATTCTTTAATATTATTCGCGGGAGTTTCATCTTCTAATTCCACGTTGTAGTAGGTATTAGAAACAAAGTGTAAGCTATCTGCAACTTCCTTGAAAAGAAGTTTATTCTTATATAAACTTCCGATTTTTGAAAATGCTTTAGAAGAATCTTTTGTATTTTTCGGGCGAACCAAATCTGTAATATTCCAATGACTAGTTTCTTTTGTTTTTATTTGATAAAAAGTGATTTTTTGAGGGTTAGTTTCACTATCTGTCAGAATGATGTCCTCGTGGTAGTCAAATACTATTAAATAATCATCCTTACTCAAATGAATTTCAAATAATTTACAAAGTGCCCAGTTTTTTTGATAATCAAATCTATTTGCACTTTTAGAACCACTATTTTCACGTGGTCGATTAGATACTATTGCCTCACGAACATTCAATGTCTCACCTACCTCCATTATTCCTTAATAAGAATTGATATTAGTTTCAGTATCTTATATTTTAACTTTTCATCGATTTTTTTGTTATCAAAATACAGTGTTATATTAGAATCAAATAGTCGTTCTATGTGTAATTTATTTTCTAAAATTTGTTCAAATAGGGTTATATCATTAGTTTTTGTGTGTTTTTTAACTTTTTCCATCAATTCTTTTTCATCTTGTTTAAGCATAGATGAAGAAACATATTCCGTTATTTTTTCAATATCATAATTTAAGTTAATTATTTTATCACTAGATAAAATATAATCTATCGTTACATTAAAAACTTTTGCTAATTTAATTAAATCTTCTTGATTAGGAGATGTGTAAGCTCGTTCCCAATTAGAAATTACTTGAGAAGATACATCAAGTTTTTCTGCTAAGGATTTTTGTGTCCAGCCTTTGGCAATTCTTAATTCTTTAATTTTGTTTTCCGTATTATTATCCACTTTATCACCTCTAATAATCTCATCTTATCATTTATAGACGATTAAAAAAATAGTAATAGAATCCTTTTGGATAACGGAAATGGAAAATTCACCCTTGATTATAACGGATTTTGTTAGTATTATTATATTATAACGTAATCCGTTATAATTGGTGGGATATTTCATTAGTAATACATTAAATAGTTTGAAGAGAAAATAGATGACTTTTTAATAGTATTTCGAAATATGGAGTAACCATACAGCTGATACTGGAAAAGAGAGAAGCGAAGAGACGGCTAGCTTTTGATATGGAGGGGCAAGTTATGCTGGACTGATTAAGCCGATCAGGCCTCTTGAGGGCTTATCGGGCTTGATCTTAATCAGCCTAGCATAATCTTGCAGAGGCTCCATATCAAAACTGAGGCGTTACATCGATTAAGAATCCCGCAACCATATAACATGCGGGGTTCAAATTACAACGTTAGGGTAAGGGGGAATATATATTGATTATTAAAGGTATTGATACGGTTGAATTTGGGGTTGAAGTTTTTGATTATTTTCAATCTCTCAAAAGCACATTAGATATGCTAGCTTTATTAAAATCTAAGGCTCAAGAAGAATCAAAAGAGTATGAAGTTGAAATAAATGGGATTAATTTGAAAGTACATAGAAATGGGGTTCCTTTCTATTCCTATAAGGTATCGTGTAATGATTTCCTAATGTACTTTATGGATAAAGAAGTAAAAAATACGTCACCGATTAAGGTGCGATTTCTTGCATCTTATTTATGGTCACTTGGCTTTGAAAAGGCTGTTAAAGAATTTCTTAATTGGTTAAGTGGTTTTGGAATCTCTATAACAGATACAAAGTTATCAAGGATTGATGTATGTGTAGATAGTGATGAAACTCCTTTTACTAAATATGATTTGGAGAAAGTAGTAACTAGAGCAAGAGGGAAAGTAAATCATTTTGTAAATGATGAATATTACAATGGAAGTGAATTTAGTGGTTTTACAATAGGGCGTGGTGATCCATTGTTGGCACGTATATATAATAAAACGCTTGAAGTGAAAAAATCTCAAAAACTGTGGTTTTATGATCTGTGGAAAGAGAATTTATGGGATGAAATAAAATCTGTATGGAGGGTTGAATTCCAAATTAGAAGAAAATGTCTAAAAGAATTTGGAGTTAGCTCTATAGAAGATTTTATTCTAAAGGAAAATAACATTTGGTCTTACTTAACAATGGAATGGTTAACCCTTAAGATTCCATTATCAGATAAAAATAAAACTAGGTGGCCGCTAGATCCTAGGTGGACGGTCGTTCAAAAAGCAGATTTAACACAAATTTTTTCTCCCATTATAAGTATAAGAAAAAAAGTGAAAATAGGGAATACAGAACAGCTTTTAGATCAAATTGCTGGTTTACTTATTTCAGTGGGAGCCTTAAATAATCATGATAGTTTAGATGTTACTACTAAAATTGCAAAGAGATGGACTGAATCAAAGTTAAATAAGAAAAACACTACTTTTGATCAAGAAAAAATACAAAGGAATAGGCGTTTTTTATCAACTCATTCGTGCTAAAACAGGAGGATTTTATGAATACATTAGAACAATACCCATCAGTATTAGATGTTGTACATATTCAAGAAATATTAGGAATTGGAAGAAGACAAGCTTATGAATTAGCTAACTCTGGAGATTTTCATACAGTTCGAATAGGAAGAAGAATTAAAGTATTAAAGACTGTCTTTATATCTTGGCTAGAAGGTAGCGATGTAAAGGAGGGAAATTAATTGGCTGGTTCTGTAAAAAAAGACGGTAACAGTTGGTATTATGTACTAGAATTAGGAAAAGTCAACGGAAAGAGAAGGCAAAAAAAGAAGAGAGGATTTAAAACAAAAAGGGAAGCACAAAATGCTTTGACTGAAGTAGAACACGCTCTTTTGAAAGATGGTACATTTAGTGAACCTTCTAAAATGTTGTACAAAGAATATTTAAATAGTTGGCTTGAGGATAAAAGGATACTTATAAAAGAATCTACTTTTAAAACTTATAGTTGGTTAATAAATAAATATATTATTCCTAATCTAGGAAACATAGAACTTTCTAAAATAAGACCTATTGATATCCAAAAACTGTATAATGAGATAATAAATAATAATTTATTATCAAGGGAGAATGTACAAAAAATACATTCTTTAATAAATGATTCTTTAAAAAAAGCCGAAAGGTGGGGATTAATAAAACGTAATGTTGCTTCTTTGGTTGATAGGCCTAAAGCATATAAAAGTGAGTTGAAAGTCTGGGATATAGGAGAGGTTAAAAGTTTTCTAAAGGTAGCAGAAAGTAGTAGGTATTATATCGCATTCCTTTTGGCACTTACTACAGGAATGCGACAGGGTGAGATATTAGCCCTAAGATGGAAAGATATTGATTTTAATAATAATACACTTTCTATTAAGCAGACTTTAAATCATGCAGGAAACAAAATAATAGCAGGAGCAAAAACAAAGTCTGGACAAAGAAGCATTGCATTACCTAATGAAACAATAAATTTTTTAGTGAAGCATAAAGAAACCATTGATAATGAAAAGAGAGTGGCAGGGATTTTATATACACACCATGATCTTGTGGTATGCACAAATATTGGGACACCATGTTTACCTAGAAATTTATTAAGGTCTTTTTATAGCTTAATAGAGAAAATAGATATAACAAAGATTAGATTCCATGATTTAAGGCATACACATGCAACTTTGTTATTGAAAGAAGGGATTCATCCTAAAGTAGTTGCAGAACGACTAGGACATTCAAATATACGTGTCACATTAGATACTTATAGTCATGTATTACCGAGTATGCAACTTGAGACTGCAAATAAAATAAATGATCTTTTATTCTAAGTTATTTTACAGGAGGATGTTTGGAATGGATAAAAATATTTTAAATGATTTATTAAAACAAAATATACCAATTAATTTTATTGACGGTAAGGATATAAGGGTTGTTATTCAAGATGATGATATTCGAAATGAAGGATGGAAATCAGATGTTAAGGCTATAAAGCTTTTGATTGATGAGTTGCCTGTAGGGTTTATTCAAAAAGATACAGCAGACTTTTTAATTAATGAAAAAATTGCTTTTCTTTTACTTAATTCAATTGCTGATTTTTTGAAGGATAATGACTCTATTGGATTTATCCGTAATAAAGATAATATGGAAGTAATACGTTATTTCATAGAATTAGTAAGGGATGAGAAGTGGGGATCTAATCCAGTATTTCAAGAGTTTATTAAATCGTATAAATGAATTAAATTAATAAAATGTTATATATATTGAAGAAAAAGCTGTGTAATAAATATATCAATATGCACAGCTTTTGTTCTTAATAGTATTAGAGAAATAAACCATCGTGTCGCCACCCTAATTTATCTGTCAAATGAACAAAATCATGACGTGTGGGGTTTATATAATGTCCCTCATTATTGCAGTCTATAATTTCGTTGGTTAAATAATTTGTTTTAATACCTGTATACGATATTCCTTCGTGCAAAAACTTTTTAAAAGTATAATTATTTTCATGTAAATATTTTAAATCGCAGTTGTTTAACCAGATGTGATTCTCTAATTGATATTTATGATAAATACTTTTATCGATTTCTTGAATGACTTTCGCCAATCCCATGGCATTCCAATCAACTCCATCAGTTGGATCACTGGACCAAGAATCTTTTAGAATTCGGCCACTTACGTAACAACATACTAGTACACCATTAGTATCATTTATAAGTTTATCAAAAAAATCTGATTCAATATAAAAATTTATAATTCCATTATCAAACTCTTTAAGAACTAATCTGGATTTTACCTGTATATAATATTGAAAAGGTTCTTCATGTTTTTGATTAAGAAGTTTAAGTTTATTTGTTACTAAAATATCATAACCAAAATCAGGTACTAATTTTTGAGCTTCATATCCTCTGGTTAAGAAATCTCCCATAACAATATATTCAAAGCCTGTTCCCCAGTAAACAGATTCAATTTTTGACATTGTCCACCTCTTAAAATTTATAGTTTTCTAATATTTTTTAGTATATATTAAAAAACATCATCTATAAGAATAATTTGTAAATTAAGCATTATTTTTAAAAATTATCCTTTACGAAATGATTTAGGACAACGTCCTAAATTGTTTTGTAGAGGGTAGCAAGCGAAGCGCGGTAGTATAAATGACCAATTTTATGGTAGGGTGACCAATTTGTGACCAGAGAGTCTGTGACGGCTTTAAAATTAATAAATATAAAATAGAAACCCCTTGACTATCAAGGGGTTTTTCGTATGATCCCGACTGGGTTCGAACCAGCGACCTCCACCCTGTCAAGGTGGCGCTCTCCCTGCTGAGCTACGGGATCTTCAAAAATACTTATATAATAGCATCTTTAATAAATCTGCTAAAGCAATTATATATAATTAACTGAAATCTTACAATATTTTATATTAGATGTGTAATGGAAAAAAGGTTTATTTTAGAGTTTATATTATAATGTATGTTTTTATTTTTAATAAGTAGAAGATGATGACTTGTTATGATTTCCGGTACCAATCCAAAGGACCTTCATCGCTTAAGTCAACAAGAAAAGGGAATAAGAAGTGTAAAGGTAAGCTTATAAGTTCTGGCATGGAGTTCAATGTTTTCTTTGATAGATATTGCCTTCCGAAGCAATACGGACAATCTTTTTCAAATGTCACGAGTATCGACCATACATCTTTTACTTTCCACTTCGTTTTACAATATGTACAACGCGCCATGGAGTTCCTCCTCATTTTAAGGTGTTTTCTAATATATTCCATTTAATTGTACTAAAGTCAAGTGTATTTAGTGTGATAGAATATAAGTTGGTTTGTTTTTTTATATGGATGTATTCCGTAATTTATGACTAAATGAATGTAGTGTGAGGGTTATATAATAAGAGATTTTCATTTTTAATATGCAAATTGGCCAATATATCCTTTTTACAATTTTCAAGAAATCATGTATAAAAGAAGTACAAGATATTTATAAATATTCAGAAGTAGAGGGAGAATTATTGTAATGGTAAGAAAAACGTTCAAGATGCGCGTATCTAGAAATAGAACGATTTCGATTAATGGCTCAATTCTTGATGTGGATGTTACACATGATGAGTTTTTACAAGAGTTTGTTGAGTGGGTCGATTCTAAAGGTTGGTCGTTTATGGGGATGACAGATGAGATTACACCTGAGGAAGCTAGTCAAAATTTAATAGACTCATTGATTGATGAGAAGGATAAGAAAGAGTAATTCCTTCTTATTTTTTGTTGTATATTTATGTTCCTAATCGTAAAAGTGTGATATAGTAAAAAAAGTGAATATTCTTCCAAATTAATACAAATTACATATAGGTTGGTAGAGGTATTTTATAGAATGTGAAAGTAAAGGGAAAAGGGAGAGTCATATGGTAAATTTTAAGAAAATTTCGGTTTTTGTTATGGTTATTTGTTTATTTTTTTTGACACCTATGACGTTATATGCTGAGACGAATATTGGAGTAAATCCGGAGCAAGTGGCACCTCCACCTGCGGAAGGGCCGAATGTTTTTAGTCAGTTTGCGACTACTATTGATGCGAAAACAGGAGATATGTTGTACGACAAAAATGCACATCATCGTGCGTTCCCTGCTAGTATGACGAAAGTGTTAACGGCGATTTTACTGATGGAGCATACGAAGCCAGAGGATCAATTTACGTTTTCACAATTAGCATTAGATCAAGAGAAGAGTAATTATCAAATTGAGTTTCACCCTGGTGAGACTATTAATAGAAATACTGCACTTATGATTTTAATGGTGCTGAGTGCGAATGATGTGTCGTATGCGATTGCGGAGCGTATTGGAGGAAGTGTTGAAAACTTCGCCAATATGATGAATGAAAGGGCGAAGCAATTAGGGGCTAAAGATAGTCATTTTGTAACGCCAAATGGATTGCATGATCCAAATCATTATACGACGCCATATGATATGGCCATGATTACGAGAGGTGTGCAAAAGTATCCTGAAATTTTACAAGCGATGAATACGAAAAGAACGACGGTTACGACATCTACGCAAACAGTTTCTATTTTTAATAAGTCTACTTATTTTGAAAATCCATATAGTATGGGTGGTAAGACAGGATTTACGAATGAAGCACGCAATACGCTCGTTTTATTAAATGAGAAGGATGGTAATCGTATTATAAATGTAGTAATGGCTTCTCAAAGACCTGAAATTTATGAAGATTTGAAGCAGATGGCGGAATATTCTTTTGGGCAATTTACGAAGCAAACTGTACTAGATAAACATAGTTGGCACCAAAAGGCAAAGTATTTAAATAAAGATATTGATTCTGAGCTGGAAAAAAGTGCAGAGCTTATGCTAAAGAAAGATGAAGGGAAAAATATAAAAACGGCTTTTCGGGTTAATTCAGTGGATAAAGAATCTTTGTATCAAAAAGGAATTCATCGCGGTGAAGTAGTTGGTGCGGTAGATATTATAAAGAATAATCAAACGATTGCGACTATAAATGTTCTTTCAAAAGAAGATGTTACTTTTGCGATGCCTAAAAAAGATACAGTTGCACCTGAAGTAAAGGAATCGAATGTGAAAGTGATAAGTGTTGGAATAGGTGCGATTTTATTATTTGGAGCGATTTTATATGTAGTGCTGCGCCGAAATAACCAAGGGATGAAATCAGAAGAAAAATAAATTGCTAGTAGACCGTGATGAGATTTTGTCACGGTCTTTTTTGTATGCATTTCAAAAATGATTTAACTAATAATTGTAAATTTTCTTATTGCATTTCCAAATCGTTCGTTATATTATTTACTTGTGTTCTTGTTAGAGAACTAAATGAATATTGTATACTTCAAATAACATAAAACAACGGAGAGGGAGAGAGACGATGAAATTAATTTGGAAGGTGATTAGCAACGTTATCTCATTTGTTTTATTTGCGGTAATGGTTTGTTTAGCTTTTGTAGTTATTTCTTCAAAAGCGAGTGGCGGGGATCCAACAGTGATGGGATATCAATTTAAGAGCGTTCTTTCAGGATCGATGGAACCAACATTTTTAACAGGATCAATCATTGCGATAGAGCCAACGAAAGATGGTTCTAAATATAAAAAAGGTGATGTTATTACGTTTAAAGAGAAAGATGACAAAATTATCACTCACCGTATTATCGGTGTGAAAGATACAAATGGAAAAGTAATGTATGAAACAAAAGGGGATAACAACAACGGACCAGATTTAGCACCAGTACTTGCAGAGAATGTAATTGGAAAGTATGCAGATATTACAGTTCCATACGTTGGTTATGGACTGAATTATGCGAGTTCAAAAGCGGGAGCAGCATTACTTCTCATTATTCCTGGAGTCTTTTTACTTGGCTATTCCGCAATTTCTATTTTTGGCGCTATTCGTAGCATTGACGGAGAAAAGAAAGATAAAAAAGTAGAACAATCCGTCTAGTTCGTTTGGTTATACTTTCCGTTTAGGAAGTTAACAAATATATATTAAGGGGATATGGACATGACTTTAAAGAAAAAATTAGGAATGGGTATCGCATCAGCAGTATTAGGAGCAGCATTAGTTGGTGGAGGAACATTTGCATTCTTTAGCGATAAAGAAGTGTCAAATAATACATTTGCGGCTGGTACGCTTGATTTATCATTAAATCCATCAACAGTTGTTAATGTATCGAATTTAAAACCTGGTGATACAATTGAAAAAGAATTTAAACTAGAAAATAAAGGCTCTTTAGATATTAAAAAGGTTCTATTAAAAACAGACTATAGTGTAGAAGATACGAAGAAAGATAATAAAGATGATTTTGGTAAACATATTAAAGTAACATTCTTAAAAAATGTAGATAAGCATGAGACGATTGTGAAAGAAACTACATTAGATAAATTGAAGGGTGATACACTTACAGCAGTAAATAATGATTTAGCTGCTTGGTTCTGGGATGAAAAAGGTATTTCTGCAGGTAAATCTGATAAATTCAAAGTGAAATTTGAATTCGTTGATAATAAAAAAGATCAAAATGAATTCCAAGGCGATAAGTTACAATTAACTTGGACGTTTGATGCACAGCAAGGCGATGGTGAAACGAAATAATAATGACAACAAAAAGAGACTATCAAAAGTGGTAGTCTCTTTTTGTGTTAAAAGAGAAATGTAAAAAGAAACATAATTTTTATATCATTTTGTAATTCGCTTTATTATAATAAGGTTATAGTTCTTGATAAAGAACAAGATGTTCGATAGGAGAGATTAAAATGCTGAAGACACCTCGCAAATTCAAAAAGATGCTTATATTGCCATGTTTGTGCTCTATTACTTTTTATTTAGGCTCTCAAATGATGACTTATACAGAGGCAACTTTCATTCATGAGACGAAAGTGCAGGCTACTATTTCGACAGCAAGTATTTTTCCAAAAACAGTTGATCAGTTGACAGAACAAGCTAAGCAACATAAGGAAGTTATTTTGCATGAGTCTGAAGAGATGAAATTGAAAGTAACTTTCACTTCCACTCAAGAGTTAGAACAGGTGCTTGTTACGTGGAAGCAAGGGCGTGAGAAAATAGCTGCTGAGAGAGAGTTGTTACAAAAAGTATATGAATCAATAGAAAATCCCTATAACAAAGTGAAAGAAGAGTTAACTGGAGATAAAAGTGAATCTAATAAGCAAGTATTCTCGTATGTGAATGCTGGTTTTCATACAGTTAAAGAATACTGCGAGTATGTGGATAAAGAGGTTAATTTACAGGAGATTGATAAACAAATTCAAGCTTTTGAAAAATTATTAGTAGATGAAACAGCAAAGCAAGTGAGTGAGGCTGAGAAGCAAAAGAAATTAGAAGAGAGTAAGAAGCAAGAAGAAGCGAAAAAACTAGAAGAGAGCAAGAAACAAGAAGAGGCGAAAAAGCTAGAAGAGAGTAAGAAGCAAGAAGAAGCGAAAAAGTTAGAAGAGAGTAAGAAGCAAGAAGAAGCGAAAAAGCTAGAAGAGAGTAAGAAGCAAGAAGAAGCGAAAAAGCTAGAAGAGAGCAAGAAACAAGAAGAGGCGAAAAAGCTAGAAGAGAGTAAGAAGCAGGAAGAGGCGAAAAAACTAGAAGAGAGTAAGAAGCAAGAAGAAAAGAAGGAATAGTAAGTAAAATACAGCAGCATTTCGGAAGGAATAAATACAATGATAAGACAAATAGGTGAGAGAGCCCTACGACTTACCTATTTGCTTTGTTTTTCTTATTTCACTATTCGTGGATATAAGGTCTTCACCTGAAAATTTAACGAATGCGAGGAAGTTAGTTGGCAGCACCGCTTGGTGAAGGTTAATGATCAGTGGGGATGGACAGAAAAACACTGATTAAGGTTTCACTTTATTTCTCAATACTTTTCTGAAAAAAAGGAAAAAATGTTGAGAAATAAAAATAATCAAAATATATATTGTATTTATATAGTCTTGTTCGTTATAATGAACTTAAGGTTTTAAAAAAAGAACAAATATTAGCTAAGCTAATATAGTTTTAGTTACACCTCTTATTTTGAAATAAGAGATAAAAATACAAAAAACAGCTAGGGGGAATTGATTGTGAGTCTGAAAAAGAAATTAGGTATGGGAGTTGCATCAGCAGCATTGGGGTTATCTTTAATTGGTGGAGGAACATTCGCTTACTTTAGCGATAAAGAAGTATCAAACAATACATTTGCAGCTGGGACGTTAGATCTTACATTAAACCCTAAAACGCTTGTAGATATTAAAGATTTAAAACCAGGGGATTCTGTTAAGAAAGAGTTCTTATTAAAGAACGACGGTACTTTAGCAATTAAAGATGTTAAATTAGCGACAAAGTATACTGTGAAAGATGCAAAAGGTGATAATGCTGGTGAAGACTTCGGTAAGCATATTAAAGTGAAATTCCTTTGGAACTGGGATAAACAAAGCGAGCCTGTATATGAAACAACTTTAGCTGATTTACAAAATGCTGATCCAGATCTTTTAGCTAAAGACATCTTTGCTCCTGAGTGGGGAGAAAAAGGTGGCTTAGAAGCTGGTACAGAGGACTATCTATGGGTACAATTTGTATTCGAAGAGAATGGTCAAGATCAAAACAAATTCCAAGGCGATTCATTGAACTTAGAATGGACATTCAATGCTAACCAAACAGATGGAGAAGAAAAATAATAAATAAAAAAAGCGGGGGATTCCCCGCTTTTTTTTATAAAGAAAAAAAGAAGTGCCCGTTTTAAGCACTCTTTTATATGTATTATTGTTGATTTTTCTTCCATTGTGTAAATTCGAGAAATTCACGAAACTGTTCTTTTGAGACACCAGAGCTCATCGCATCTTTAACGAGCTGTGTCCATTCGGAGTCTAGGTGACCCTCCGTTGTTGTTTCATCGTGAAGTAAAGTATCAACTGGAATTTGTAGAACAGCTGCAATTTTTTCAAGAAACTGAATAGAAGGGTTTTTTTGTAAATTCCGTTCTATAGAACTAATGTAAGATTTAGCTACACCAGCTTTTTCGGCGAGTTCTGTTAATGAAATGCCTTTTTGTAAACGAAGGCGTTTTATACGTTCTCCTATCATATTTGCGCACCTTTCTATCAATATGTAGTCGTCTTATGATGTGATTATTATAACATAAACTTCGTTAAAAAGAACGAGGCTATTGAGCCTGGCTCGTATGCTTCATACGTTGAAAAAAGTGTTCAATATCTTGCAGGGCAATGCCAGCATCTAGAGCTTCAAGTATTAAATCAATCCATTCTTGATCTAGTGAGTCAGCCTTATCTTTGTACAAATGTAATTCCTCCCTAATTAGTGGTCATAATTGCTGCTACAGAATATATGATAATACAATCGGATTTTGTATTTTATATAGTGAATTATCATATATTTTGTAGATGAAACAAAGATAAAATCCCCATTAAATTCCCTCTATGGCGATTATAAAGTTTCTGACAAATATTTTCAATATTTTCTGAAAACATTGTTGAATTGTGATATATTCGTATACTAACTATGAAATTTTTACAAATATATTAAAAAAATTACATAATATAACTAAATATTGAAAATATATTGAATTTTTAATAATATAAAGTATGTAATACATATTTTATATTAGGGGAGGCAATAAGGGATGAAAAAGAAACCATTTAAAGTGTTATCATCAATTGCTTTGACAGCTGTTCTAGGCTTGTCGTTTGGTGCTGGAAGCCAGTCTGTATATGCTGAAACGCCGGAGAACAAGACAGCTACAAGCCCAGTTGATGATCACTTAATCCCAGAAGAGAGATTAGCAAATGCGCTAAAAAAACGTGGGGTAATTGATTCATCTGCTTCAGGGACAGAAACAAAGAAAGCTGTCGAAAAGTATGTAGAGAAAAAGAAGGGTGAAAATCCTGGGAAAGAAGCGGCAAGTGGGGACCAACTTACGAAAGATGCATCTGACTTTTTAAAGAAAGTGAAAGATGCAAAGGCAGATACGAAAGAAAAATCAGAGCAGTCAGCAAACGGGACTACAGCAGGAACAGGTCCAGTTAGAGGAGGCTTAAATGGGAAAGTACCAACTTCACCTGCTAAGCAAAAAGAGTATAACGGTGAAGTTCGTAAAGATAAAGTACTTGTTTTACTTGTAGAGTACGCTGATTTCAAGCATAACAATATTGATAAAGAGCCTGGCTACATGTATTCTAACGATTTTAACAAAGAACATTATGAAAAAATGTTATTCGGTAATGAGCCATTCGCGTTAGAGGATGGAAGCAAAATCGAAACGTTTAAACAATATTACGAAGAGCAATCAGGTGGTAGTTACACAGTGGACGGAACAGTCACAAAATGGTTAACAGTTCCAGGTAAAGCTGCTGATTACGGTGCAGATGCTGGTACAGGTCATGATAATAAAGGACCAAAAGGACCACGTGATCTAGTAAAAGATGCATTAAAAGCGGCTGTAGATAGCGGACTTGATTTATCACAGTTTGATCAATTTGACCAATATGATGTAAATGAAGATGGAAATAAAAATCAACCTGATGGTTTAATCGATCATTTAATGATTATCCATGCGGGCGTTGGACAAGAAGCAGGCGGTGGTAAATTAGGTGATGATGCGATTTGGTCACATCGTTGGACAGTTGGATCAAAGCCATTCCCGATTGAAGGAACAAAGTCGAAAGTTCCGTATTGGGAAGGAAAGATGGCTGCGTATGATTACACAATTGAACCAGAAGATGGTGCAGTTGGTGTATTCGCACATGAATATGGCCATGATTTAGGTCTTCCAGATGAGTATGATACACAGTATAGCGGTGATGGTGAACCGGTTGAAGCTTGGTCTATTATGAGTGGCGGAAGCTGGGCTGGTAAAATCGCAGGAACAACGCCAACGAGTTTATCACCACAAAATAAAGAGTTTTTCCAAAAAACAATCGGTGGTAACTGGGCGAATATCGTAGAAGTAGATTACGAGAAATTAAATAAAGGTATCGGTCTTGCAACATACTTAGACCAAAGTGTTACGAAGTCAGATCGTCCAGGTCTGATTCGTGTTAACTTACCAGATAAAGATGTAAAAGGAATTCAGCCTGCATTTGGTAAACAGTATTACTACAGCACAAAAGGTGATGACCTTCATACAACGATGGAAACGCCACTATTCGATTTAACGAAAGCAACGACTGCAAAATTCGATTATAAGTCATTGTATGAAATCGAAGCAGAGTACGATTTCCTTGAAGTACACGCTGTAACAGAAGACGGTCAAAAAACGTTAATTGAAAGAATTGGTGAGAAAGCAAATAGTGGAAATGCAGCTACTACAAATGGAAAATGGGTTGATAAATCATATGATTTAAGTCAATTCAAAGGTAAGAAAGTGAAACTAGTATTTGAATATATTACAGACGGTGGATTGGCGTTAAATGGATTTGCACTTGATAATGCGTCACTAACTGTAGATGGAAATGTTGCATTCTCTGATGATGCAGAAGGTACACCACAATTCAAATTGGACGGTTTCGTTACATCTAACGGAATGGATAAGAAAAAACATAACTACTATGTAGAGTGGAGAAACTATGCGGGTTCAGATAACGCATTGAAATTTGCTCGCGGTCCAGTATATAACACTGGTATGGTTGTATGGTATGCGGATTCAGCTTACACAGATAACTGGGTTGGCATACATCCAGGACATGGTTTCCTTGGTGTAGTTGACTCTCATCCAGAAGCAATTGCAGGAACTTTAAATGGCAAACCAACATTTACAAGCAGTACGCGATTCCAAATTGCTGATTCGGCGTTCTCATTCGACAAAACGCCAGCTTGGAAAGTTGTATCTCCAACGCGTGGAACATTCGTATACGATGGATTACCAGGGGTACCGAAGTTCGATGACTCTAAAAAGTATATTAATGAGCAGATTCCAGATGCAGGACGTATTTTACCGAAGCTTGGCCTGAAGTTTGAAGTAGTAGGACAAGCTGATGATAATTCTGCAGGTGCTGTTCGTTTATACCGTTAATACAGTAAAACTACCGGGAGATTTTCTTTCGGTAGTTTTTTGTGAGCAATGAATTTTATATAAAGGGAAAAGTTATATATAATGTAACTTTAAGAATAGAAATTTGTTACATATGAAGTCTATATAAATAATGAAAGAATTGGATAAAAATAGTGGGAGAAGGTGAGTGCATGAGTATTTCCTCTATTGTAAATAAACAAAAGGAATATTTTTACAAAGGGCATACGAGAAGTCTAGAGACGAGAAAGAATAATTTGAAGAAGCTTTATGAAGGAATTCAGCGTTTTGAGGATGAGATTTTTCAAGCGTTGAAATTAGATTTGAATAAATCAGTTCACGAATCATTTACAACAGAAATTGGATATGTACTAAAAGAGATTTCTTTTCAAATGAAGCATATTTCATCTTGGAGTAAACCAAAGCGTGTTCGCACAGCTCTTACTCATTTTGGATCGAAGGGGAAAGTGGTGCCAGAACCGTATGGTGTGACGCTTATTATCGCACCGTGGAACTATCCGTTTCAATTAGCAATTGCACCACTCGTAGGAGCATTGGCAGCTGGCAATACAGTCGTTTTAAAGCCGTCAGAGTTAACGCCAAACGTTTCAAAAGTGCTTACGAGAATGTTAGGTGAATTATTCCCAGAAGAGCTTGTATCGGTAGTAGAAGGCGGCGCTCAGGAAAGCACTGCACTTTTAAAGGAACCGCTTGACTATATTTTCTTTACAGGTAGTGTTGGGGTTGGAAAAGTTGTGATGGAAGCAGCGGCGAAAAAATTAACGCCTCTTACGTTAGAGCTTGGCGGGAAAAGCCCATGTATTGTACATAAAGATGCAAAGCTAGATGTAACCGCAAGACGTATCGTTTGGGGGAAGTTTTTGAATGCTGGGCAGACGTGTGTAGCGCCTGATTATATGTACGTTCATTCTTCAGTGAAAGAGCAGTTAATCGAGGCATTACGACATGAAATCGCAGAGCAATATGGAAAAGATGCTTTGCAAAATGACAATTATGTACGAATTGTGAGTGAGCGTCATTTTGAACGCTTATGTACATTTTTGCAAGATGGTAAACCTGTGATTGGCGGGAATTATACGAAAGAAACATTACACATCGAGCCGACAGTATTAACGAATGTTACATGGCAAAGTGCTGTTATGGAAGATGAAATTTTTGGGCCGATTTTACCAATTATAGAATATGATAAAATAGAAGAGGTAATTGAAACGATTCAGCACCATCCAAAGCCGTTAGCACTATATGTATTTTCTGAAGATAGAAAAGTGCAAGAGAAAGTGACGAGTAATATTTCATATGGCGGAGGATGTATAAATGATGTCGTATATCATCTTGCAACGCCATATTTACCTTTTGGGGGCGCTGGAAGTAGTGGATTAGGCAGCTATCATGGTGAACAAAGTTTTCGGACTTTTTCCCATTATAAAAGCATTTTGTCCCAATCTACAGCATTCGACATGAAAATTCGTTACTCTTCTACAAAAAGTGCTTTAAAATTCATACGAAAGTTGTTAAAATGATGATGGTGTTTATCAGTAGGCGTAGCCGTATGATAAAAACCCCTTCGCAACTGAAGGGGTTTTTCTGTTCGACATATGTATCATGCGAAAATGAATCAAACATACTACATAAAGAATAGAAGAGAACGCTGCTAAACAACCATTTTTGTTTGGATCGAAACAAAAAAATAGTCTATAGAACATAAATATTTATTCATGAATATAAAAATTAAAATTTAAGGTAGATAGGACGGGAAAATGAAAAAGATTATTAAAGTTGAAGCAGTAGAAAAACATTTTGGAAATCAAGTGATTATCCCCCCTCTTTCTTTAGATATTAAAGAAGGAGAATTTTTAACAATTTTAGGACCGAGTGGTTGCGGGAAAACGACTTTACTTCGTATGATCGCAGGATTTGAAACCCCAACTAAAGGGAATCTTTTATTAGATGATGAAAAGATTAACGATTTGCCGCCATACAAGCGTCATATGAATTTAGTGTTCCAACATTACGCACTATTCCCACATATGAATGTTGAAAAAAATATTTGTTTCGGTATGAAAATGCAAAAAGTATCAGCAGCAGAACAGAAAGAACGTGCGGAAGAGGCAATGCGTTTAACGCAGTTACTTGAGTTCCGTAATCGTAAACCTTCGAAGCTTTCTGGTGGACAGCAGCAGCGTGTAGCAATTGCAAGAGCAATTGTAAACAACCCACGTGTATTACTATTAGATGAGCCACTTGGAGCGCTTGACTTTAAGTTAAGAAAAGATTTGCAACGTGAATTGAAAAACTTACAACGTAATTTAGGAATTACGTTCATATATGTAACGCACGATCAAGAAGAAGCGATGAGTATGAGTGATCGTATTGTCGTTATGAATAAAGGGCATATCGAACAAGTCGGCACGCCTAAGGAAATTTACAATAAGCCGAAAACATTGTTTGTTGCGACGTTCATCGGTGAAAATAATATCGTGAAAAATGGGGAAAACTACGTAGCAGTTCGCCCTGAAAATGTAAAAGTTCGCTCGGTTGAAGAGCCAATTTTAAAAGAATACCATCTTGGACATATTGAAGATATTGAATTTGTTGGAAATATGGAAAAGCTATATGTACGTGAGGAGAAAACAGCGGAATTACTAATGGCATACCAAACTGCTGAAGAAGCAACGCAGTGGAGCATTGGAGATAATGTATATGTAGGCTGGGAGCAAGAGGACGAGGTGACCTTAAATTGAAGAAAGGGAAATTACTCGCATTACCTACAGTCGTATGGCTGTTACTCTTCTTCCTAATTCCACTTCTGTTCGTATTAGCATTTGCCTTCATGCAGCGCGGAGCATACGGGACAGTGGAAATGAAATTTACATTAGATAACATAGCACGTGTGTTTGACCCATTATATATGGGGACGTTATGGGAAACAGTGAAGATAGCTGTTATTACGACAGTACTATGTTTATTAATCGGTTATCCATTCGCCTATACAATTACAATTGTTGATCGTAAATATCGTTCTATCCTTCTATTATTGGCAACGATTCCGTTCTGGATTAACTTTCTTGTTCGTTCATACGCATGGATTGTTATTTTACGTTCACAAGGTCTTGTAAACACATTGCTATTGAAACTAGGTATTATTAGTGAACCTTTAAATCTGCTATATAATACGCCTTCTGTAATACTCGGAATGGTATATTCTTTATTACCATTTATGATTTTACCAGTGTATGCAGCAATTGAGCAGCTTGATAAGCGTAAGCTAGAGGCGGCTTATGATTTAGGAGCAACACCAGTAAAGGCATTTTGGAATGTAACAGTACCGATGACGATGTCAGGGATTACAACTGGTTCTATTTTAGTATTCGTTTCTTCTATCGGAATGTTTGTTGTATCAGACGTTATGGGTGGATCGAAAGTAGCATTAATCGGAAACGTAATTCAAAACCAATTCTTAGGTTCACGTGACTGGCCGTTTGGTTCCGCGTTATCTATGATTGTTGTTCTATTCTCTGTTCTGTTAATTTACTTATATTATCGTGCAACGAAAGTATATAAATATGATGGAAACGGAGGGGAATAGGCAAAAATGAAGAAGTTTTTAGTTTCTTATTCTTGGTTAATCTTATTGTTTTTGTATTTTCCAATGATGGTTTTAATGGTATATTCCTTCAACGATTCTCGCATTAATGCGGAATGGGAGGGCTTTACACTCCATTGGTATACAGATTTATTTCAAAAACAAGATGTTATTGATGCGTTTGTAAATAGTATGACGATTGCTGTTATAACGACAATTGTGACGACAGTTCTTGGTGTGATTTTTGCTATTGCATTACACCGTTACAAATATCGTTTTGAAGGGGCCATTAACGGTCTTGTATATTTACCAATTTTAATTCCTGATATTTTAATGGGATTATCTTTACTTATCCTATTTAGTCAATTAGGTATGGAACTTGGAAAAACAACAATTATTATTGCACACATTACATTCAGTATTTCATTTGTTGTTGTTATTTTAGCGGCACGTCTTTCTGGTATGGGACGTGATTTAGAAGAGGCTGCAAACGATTTAGGAGCAACGCCGTGGCAAACGTTTCGTTATGTAACGTTTCCAGCAATTGCACCAGGAGTTATTTCAGCCGCATTATTAACATTCACATTATCGATTGATGATTTTGTAATTAGTTTCTTCGTATCAGGACCAGGATCAACAACATTGCCATTATACATTTATAGTATGGTTAAGCGTGGAGTATCGCCTGAAATTAATGCTCTTTCTACAATATTAATTGTTGTAATTGTAGGATTAATGGTGCTATCGGAAATTTTCCGTAATAAAGGTGCAGACGGTGAAGAGAACTCTGGAGGACACCTTCCTTTATAATACGAATGATATAGAAAGAACGAGGAGGTAATAAACCGATGAAATTAGTGAAGAGATTAGCTGGTATAGCAATTAGCTTCAGTCTTGCTGCAGGTGTACTTGCTGGTTGTGGTGAGAAAAAAGAAGAATTAAACATTTATAGCTGGGCTGACAATTTTGATGAGCAAGTTTTAAAAGATTTTGAAAAGAAATATAACGTGAAAATTAACTACGATAAATATGCAAGTAATGAAGAAATGCTTGCGAAATTACAAGCTGGTGGCGCGACATATGATTTAATTCAGCCATCTGATTACATGGTGAAAACGATGGCGAAGATGGACTTATTAGCGCCTTTAGATAAGAAGAATATCCCGAACATCGAGAACCTTGTTTCTAACTTTAAAACACCTGCGTTTGATCCAGAGAATAAGTATTCTCTAGTATATACTTGGGGTGTAACAGGAATTGCATACAATAAAAAGTATGTGAAAGAAACACCTACAAGCTGGAATGATTTATGGAACGAGAAATATAAAGGACATGTTACTTTATTAAACGATTCTCGTGAAGTATTAGGAATGGGACTTAAGAAAAACGGTTTCTCTAATAGCACGAAAGAGGATGCACAGTTAAAGACAGCGTCTGCTGATTTGCAGAAGCTACTTCCAAACTTATTAGCATTCGATACAGATAATATTAAACAAAAATTCATTACAGAAGATGCTTGGATCGGGACAGTTTGGTCTGGAGACGCAGCATTCATTGCGAAAGACAATAAAGATGTAGGATACGTTGTACCAAAAGAAGGTGGCACAATTTGGGCTGATACGTTAGCAATTCCAAAAGGTGCGAAAAATAAAGAACTTGCAGAGAAGTTTATGAACTACTTATTAGATGAAAAAGTAAGTGTGAAAAACTACGAGTCAATTGGTTACAGTAATCCAAATGAAAAAGCTCATCCTCTTCATAGTAAAGAATATCGTGATAATCACATGATCTTCTTAACAAAAGAAGAATTAGATCGTACAGAGTGGCTTGTTGATGTAGACGATAAGTTAAAAGACTACGATCGCTACTGGACAGAGCTGAAAACAAAAGGTAAATAAGTAAGAAAATGCGGTTTCTAAAGTAGAAATCGCATTTTTTCATAGTAGGAGGAAATCGATTGAAGAAAAAGTTACATCAGTATGAGTTAATGTGTATCATTTTATTGTTTGTTCTATTTAGCATCATCGCTTGGAGGGTACATGTAGGTGGTGTTACAATGATGGATACATACGTACGTGATATGGTAAAAGGATTACAAACGGAAAGCTCACTTACATTCTTCTCATACTTTACAAAGCTAGGATCTGCAATTGGAGTTATAACGACACTAATTATAAGCTTGCTCGTTTTTTGGAAAAAGCGTTATTATGCTGCTATGATTGTGTATCCAATGGCTATATTAACGACACACCTTGTTAATAAGGGAATAAAAGAAATTGCAAAAAGAGACCGCCCATCATTAAATGAGGCACTTGACGCACTTGGGTATAGCTTCCCAAGCGGACATGCAATGCTATCTATTATAACATTCGGTTTTCTTGCCTATATCATTGCTGCCAATTTGAAGAGTGTAGCTGGAAAATGTGGTATTACGATTTCGATGGGCATATTAATTATATTGATTGGATTAAGTAGAGTTATTTTAAATGTTCATTACCCGACTGATATTTTAGCTGGTTACTGTGCAGGTGGCATTTTGTTAATCATCGCAATTTATTGTCATCGTTTACTTACCGAGAGATTGGGACTTAATAACGAGAGATAAAAAAACGTCTAGAAAAACTAGTATTATAGTTTTTCTAGACGTTTTTTGTTTATGGGGAGATGTGATAAAGTATAAATGACAAGTGAATTATATAAAGTAGGTGAAAATGTGTGAAGACAAATGTACATAAAATTGATAAGTGGGGGAAGTTAGGAACTTTTTTGTATCAATTTCGTTATACAGTAATTGTAGCATTACTACTACTTGCGATAGTGCTCGGTATTTTTGCTCCAAAACTTCCAGGAGTATTGGGCGGTGATGGTTTCCAAACAGAAGGGGATTATCAAAAGACGAAAGAAATTTTAGATAAAGATTTTAAGCAGTCTCAAGATACACTTTTACTCGTTTTTGAGAAGGAAAAGGATACTTCGCATGAGGAGTTCCAAAAGCGTATAGAGGGGATAATAAATCAAATTGAAGAGAAAGAAAAATACGAATCTTTCCATCATCCAATGCAAAATAAAGAGATGTTACAAGATGATATCGGTTATGCGACGATTTTATTTTCCGAGAAAACAAATAAAGAACGAATGGAAAAGACATTACAATTTGCCGGGAAAATCGAGAAGGAAAGTAATAGCGTATTAAAAGTAACACCGACAGGATATCCGAAAATTAATCAAGAGATTAATGAAAGAACGCAAAATGATTTAAAAGTAGCAGAGATGATTGGATTACCTATTGCTTTTCTCGTACTATTATTCTCATTTGGTAGTCTGATTGCGTCTATTTTACCGATTGTAAATGGCGCGCTTAGTGTCATTAGTACGATGGGGATTTTATATTTTATAGGTAGTGATAAAGAGCTATCTATTTTCGTGTTAAATGTTGCACCGATGATTGGGCTCGCATTATCAATTGATTTCGCACTGTTATTTGTAAATCGTTTTCGAGAGGAAGTTGCGAAGAGAACAGTGAAAGAAGCGATAGCGATTACGTATCAAACGGCAGGGCGTGCTATCGTATTTTCAGGGTTATGTGTATTCGTCGGTTTATCAGGCTTATTTTTCTTTAAGATAGATTATATTCAGTCTGTTGCTATTAGCGGGATGATTGTCGTTATTATGAGCATTTTGTTTTCGCTCACACTTCTTCCGGCGCTATTATCTTTAATTGGTAAAAGGATATTAAAAAAGAATCAGGCGGCGCCTACGCCATCAAATGTATGGCGTAAATTTGCACAGTTTGTAATGAAACATCCAATCGTCATGATTATTGTTGTTACAACATTTATTGTTATTTGTTTATTACCGCTACGTACAGCTAACTTGCAGTTTCCTGGTGTTGAAGCGTTACCTGAAAAGAGTGATACGAGAGTTGCATTTGAGAAGTATGAAGAAGCCTTTAATAAAACTGTCCAAACACACGCTGATGTTACATTAGTAGTAGAGACGAAGAAAGATATAACAGAAAAAGAAAGTTTACAAAAGATAGAAGCTGTTGTTCAAAAGTTAAAAGACGATAAGCAAGTATATAAGGTGAAAAGTGTATATGACGGGCTAAATGGAATGAAAGCAGATCAAGTTGCTGGAATGTTACAGTCGCCAGAAGCTGCGAAAATAGCTCCTGTATTTGAAGCGTATACGAAAGGGAATAAAACAACAATGGAAGTCTTTTTGGATACGAAGCCAAGTACAGAAACCGCAAAACAATGGGTTCGTGATTTCAAAAAGAATTATAAAGAAAATGATGTTACTTATTATTTGGGCGGTATGACGACGTTCCAGCAAGAGTTAGAAGATGAAATTAAAGATAAAGTTGCAATTGGTATGTCTGTTATATTTGGATCAACCTTTGTCATTTTATTATTCGCATTCCGCTCTATACTCATTCCAATTAAAGCTATTATTATGAACGTACTTAGTTTAAGTGCAACAATTGGAATTGTAATTTGGTTATTTGAAGGTGGTCATTTCGGATTAGAAGAGAGTTCAGTTTTATTTGTATTACCAATCTTTATTTTCGGCCTCGTATTTGGGCTTAGCATGGATTATGAAGTATTTCTTATTTCACGTATTCATGAGCTTTATGAAGAAACAGGAGATAACGATCAAGCAACGTTAGAAGGACTTGTTTCGACAAGTAGAATTATTACGTCCGCCGCTTTAATTATGATTGTTGTTACCGGTGCGTTCGCCTTTACTGATATTTTACCAGTAAAGCAGATGGGGCTTGGGGTTGCATTAGCAATATTTCTTGATGCAACAATTATCCGTCTTATGCTCGTACCAAGTTTAATGAAATTGTTTGGGGATTGGAACTGGTGGCTACCATTTCGAAAGAAAAGAGAAAAATCATCGTAAAAAAACTCATCTATAAGATGAGTTTTTTTTATGAATAGCAGGGCCCATATTTTGCGCATAGTATGTGATAAGAACATTACATACAAGTAGGTGAAGGCAATGTTTCGTTATTTTAAGTTTAAGCTAAATGATACAGTACAGTTTGCTGAAAACGATGGGCATATGTATCGCATTGTCGGTTATCGGTTGGAAAAAGGGTTTTACCCAAAAGATGAATGGACTCATATTATTTATGAACTGCTTAGAGACTTTGACGGGTATACGATGGATGCGGAAGAAGAGGAACTTGTAAAAGTCATTCAAGTAGAGGATGAGTATTACAAAATACAAGAAGTATCGGGGTATCGCTATCCAGTAAAAATGAAGCAAAAGCAACAAGTTATGAAAGGAGAGAAAATAGACGACTTATTAGATACGTACAACGACTATAAACGATTGGCGGATTTCTTTAAAGATTTATTGTATGAACAAAAAGCTGAAGAAGTGTTGCAGGAAATGAAAAGGCTTAGAGCGTGAGGGGACAGTCGATTATAAGGCTGTCCTCTATTTTTGACGGTGCATCAAAGTATGTTTTCCGTTACAATGAGAGAATCAATAGAAATAAGGTGATTATAGTATGGAAACAAAGAAAAAGGGCGAATGGTGCGAAATTACGGTTCCAGCGACGTGGAATGGTATAAGTATTGAGTCGTTGTTAAAAGTAGAATGGGAAGTACCAAAAAAGTTATTACATCAGCTTCGTATGGAAAAAGGTGTTACGGTTAACGGAGAACAAAGGAGATGGAATGAACTTTTAAAAGAAGGAGATAAGTTACAAGTTCATATGTTTATGGAGGAGGAGTACGGCGTAGAGCCGGAATATGGTGAATTAAATGTAGTGTTTGAAGACGATCACGTACTCATTGTAAATAAGCAGGGGCAAATGGATACACATCCTTCTGAAAAAAATGGGACGGGAACACTTGCCAATCTTGTTGCTTTTCATTTTCAAATGCAAGGTTTAGAGACGAAGGTTCGGCATATCCATAGATTAGATAAAAATACGACAGGTGGTGTTGTATTCGCAAAACATAGAATTGCGGGTGCAATTATGGATCGTTTATTAATGGAACGGAAAATTAAAAGAACGTATGCGGCACTTGTTGAAGGAAAAGTAAAAAAGAAGCAAGGGACAATTGACGCGGCCATCGGAAGAGATCGACATCATGCTACGAGGCGCCGTGTTTCTCCAAATGGTGACCAAGCTATAACATATTATAAAGTAGAAAAATATTTTAAGAAGCAAGATGCTACCTTGGTAACGTTACAATTAGAAACAGGTAGAACTCATCAAATTCGTGTTCATATGAGCTATAATGGAAATCCGTTAGTTGGGGATGTATTATATGGTGGACAAACAAAATATATGGATCGCCAAGCGTTACATGCGATGAAAATTAATTTTTTGCATCCGATTACGAAAGAAGAGATCGTTGTTGACGTACCTTTCCCTACAAATTTAAACGATACAATGAAAAAACTTGAAAGAGAAAATAGGTAAAGTGTAAGTTTAAAGTTGAAAAAGGTAGATTTTTGCAGGGATTTCTCTGAAAGAGGCGAAGCCGTTAAGAGAAAAGAGAGGTGAGAATTACTTGATCAAATATAAATATATGCTAGGGATATTTTTCGCTTGTCTTTTACTTACTCTATGTGTTTATCCATATTTACCAACTCGTATGGCAGTGCATTGGAACGAGAATGGTGGAGCGAACGAGTTTATGAGTAAACAAGTGGTCGTATTATTTATCCCTGTCCTTATTATTATTTTACATGGATTAGTATATGTTATTTTGCATAATATATATAAGTTTAATGAAGGGGAGTATTTCATTATAAATGGATTTATAAAGAGTATTACTTTATTTATGATGTTTGTCCATATACTAATTCTCTTTATTAATTTGGGAAGTATTATATCCTTTCAGACAGGACTAACGATTGGAGTTAGTATGTTTCTTTTTATGTTTAGTAAAGTGTTTAAAAAGGTGAAGGATAGAGAGAAAGAACCGATCAAATTACAAAAAATCCGTTTAGTTAGTAGGCGAATCTTTCAAGTGATGGCATGCAGCATATTATTTTCGTTGCTTTTGAGCCTAAAGTGGGGATTTTACTTGTTAATTAGTGTAATAAGCTGCGGGTCTATTTTGTTTATGTTCTACATTTTATACGCATACATATTAGAAAGCTATGAAACATAAAAAAAGAGAGTCTTCTCCTAGAAGACTCTCTTTTTATTTATTTCGTAATAAATTGTTGTGTCCAGTAGTTGCCGCTTTCTACATAGCCAACACCGATATGAGTGAAGCCACTATTTAAGATGTTTGCACGGTGTCCGGCACTGTTCATCCAAGCTTGTACAACTTCTTCTGGAGTACGTTGTCCTTGGGCGATGTTTTCACCTGCAGATTTATAAGAAATACCAAATTTCTTCATCATGTCAAACGGAGACCCGTATGTAGGGCTGTTATGATCAAAGTAGTTGTTTTTTTGCATATCTTCAGACTTAATGCGTGCTACTTTGCTTAATTCAGTATCAATTTGTAATGCTGATAAGCCTTGTTTTGTACGCTCTGCATTTGTTAATTCAACAACGCGTTGTTCGAATTCGCTTAAAGATTTTGCTTCTTCAGCAGGCTTTTGCTCAGTAGGTTTTTGTGTTTCGTTTTGAGTATTGTTGTTTTCAGCTGGTTTTTGAGCTTCTGGTTTAGCAACTTCTTCAGCAGGTTTTTGTTCAGCTGGTTTTTGAGTTTCCTCAGCAGGCTTTTGAGCTTCTGGCTTAGCTGTTGGTTGTTCAGTGACAACATTTTCAGTAGGCTGTTGACCAGGAATGAAGCAATCTTGTTGGAATTGTCCTTGGTTCCATTGTGCTAATGATTCAACTCCCATAGATTGTAAGAATGCTTGTAATTCTTGTTGGCTCATTTGCTTCATCATCATTTTTGAATGCTGAATATTTTGAACCTTTATGTTAGATGGTTGTACTGTTGCAGCTTGTGCATCTAAAGAAGATACTCCTAAAGTAAGAGCTGTTGCAGCAGCTACAGATAATAAAACACGCTTTTTCATGATGTGTGTCCCCCTATATAAAGTTTTAATTTGTTTTCACACGATTTGTTTTTGACAGCCTGTCTGACTGACCAATTCATCGTAGCATACAATTTGCGAGAAAAAAGATGGAAAAAAATTCATAGACTTAAAATTTTCCTAATTTATCCTAAGAGGAGGAAAGGGATGAAATAAGAGAAACATAGAGTATAAAAGGAATTTTCAGCATTTTTATACTTGGTTTTAAGAGGGGGTTTTTGGATAAATGTACCTATATTAAAAATGAAGAATCCTATTGTATCAATGATTTTAACATTTTTTTGAGGAATATACTGGATGTATTTTTACAAAACTGTAATGTTTCTGTTGTTCTTTTTTATAATAAAGTAACATATTTTTAATGTTGTAGCGGACAAAAAAGCGGCTATCTCTTTACATAGACGAAGGAGATAGCCGTTTTCCTATTATTACGTATGTTACGAGTTATTACGAGTTGGTTTCAATTGCTTCTAATAATAGATCAACAATGTGAATTCCTCTCATTTTATGAGAAAGACCTTCACGTTCAATACCTAGTTTCATTTGTAATAGACATCCAGGGTTTGCAGTAACAATTGTCGCTGCATCTGTTTCATGTACACGGTCCATTTTGTAATCTAGAAATTCCATTGATAACTCCGAATGGACAATATTATAAATACCAGCAGAACCACAGCAACGGTCCGCATCTTTCATTTCGCGGTATGTTGCGCCTTGAATGGCCTCTAGTAACATACGAGGTTCCGAAGATGTTCGCATAACATTACGTAAATGACAAGAGTCTTGATACGTAATGATTTGCGGCGTGAGTCGTAAGTCATTACGTTTATGGAAATCTAGTTCTACTAGTATAGCAGTAATATCTTTAATTTTAGAAACAAATTGCTTTGCGCGTTCAGCCCATTTGGGATCATCTTTTAACAGATAATCATAGTCTACGAGGTAAGCTCCGCAACCACCTGCATTCGTAATAATATAGTCGATGTTTAAATCTTCGAATGCTTCTATATTTCGTTTTGCTAATTCTTTTGCTCCACTCTTTTCACCAGCATGCCCATGTAATGCCCCGCAGCAACTTTGTGTTTTCGGAATAACGATATCACAACCAGCTAACTGAAGAAGTTTCATCGTTGCGTTATTTGTTTCTAAAAACATCGTATCCATTAAACAGCCTGTGAAGAATGCAACTTGTTTCTTCTTTGCCACCTCAGCAGGTAAAAATTCAGGACGATCTTTCATCGCTTTCATTTTAGGGACTTTTGGCAAAACGAGGTCCATCGTTGCAAGTGTTTCAGGGAATAACTTCATAATACCTGTTTTATGTGTTAGCGTTTGTAAACCAGAACGCTGGTAAAATCCGATTAGTCCTGTTAATGTTCGCATTCGGTTTTGATGCGGGAATAGTCCTTCAAAAAAAACTTTACGAACAGCTCTCACGGGCATGGAGAACTTTTTATTTTGATTAATAATATCACGAGCTTCTTCTAATAAATGTCCATAATTCACACCAGATGGACAAACAGGTTCACAAGCGCGGCAGCCAAGGCAAACATTTAATGTATCTTCAACATCTTCATCCGGCTCAATTAAACCATCAACGACGGCTTTCATTAAGGCGATACGTCCGCGTGGGGAATGTGATTCTTTATACCCAGATTGAATGTAAGTAGGGCAAGTTGGTAAACAAAAGCCGCATCGCATACAGTTTAGTAGTTCATCTTCACTTAATCGTTCTTTAAATTCCTTTTGAATGTTTTCTTTATTTAATGTGGTCATCGCTCAACCACCACTCTTTTACGAGAGTCTTTCGCGAACATCTTTCCAGGATTCATAATGTTGTTTGGGTCGAAGGCTTGTTTAATCCCTTGCATAGCAGCGATACCTTCTTTACCTAATTTCATTTCTAAATACGGAGCTTTCATCGCGCCAACACCATGTTCGCCGGTAATCGTACCACCAAGCTCAATCGCTTTCGCAAATATTTCAGCAAAAGCCTGTTCAGCACGGTGCATTTCGTCTTCATTACGGGCATCTGTCATACAAGTCGGATGCAAATTACCATCACCAGCATGACCAAAAGTACAAATAGGAATATTATATTTCTTTGCAATTGCATTAATTGCTTCAACCATTGGAGCGATTTGTGAACGTGGTACAGTTGCATCTTCTAATATTGTTGTCGGTTTTAGTCTTGCAAGTGCTGATAGTGCACTCCGGCGTGCTGTACGAAGCGCATCTGCTTCGGCTTCATCTTTTGCAACGCGAACATCGACCGCATTCATAGCACGGCAAACGTTAGCCATTTTTTCGATATCTCGATTGACAACCTCGGGCGGGCCATCTTGTTCAATTAATAAAATTGCTTTAACGTCAGTTGGTAAACCGATTTGTGCAAACTCTTCTACAACTTCAATTGTTGGTTGGTCTAAAAACTCAAGTGTCGCCGGAATAATTTTATTTGCAATAATAGCAGAAACAGCTCGAGCAGCTTCGTTAATATCTTCATATAGCGCAAGCATCGTTTTCTTCGTTTCAGGCATAGGGACAAGTTTTAATATAGCTTCCGTAACAACACCAAGTGTTCCTTCAGAACCAATAAATAAACGAGTTAAATCATAACCAGCTACATCTTTTGCTAATTTACCACCAGTGCGAATGATATCGCCGTTCGGTAAGACAAGTTCAAGCCCCATTACATAATCACGTGTTACGCCATATTTTAAACCACGTAATCCGCCGGAGTTTTCATTAATGTTACCGCCGATTGTAGAAATTTTCATAGAGCTTGGATCTGGTGGATAAAATAAACCTTTTTCTTCTACTGCTTTAATAATATCAAGTGTAATAACACCAGCTTGTACAGTAATTGTTAAATTCTCTTCGTCAATTTCTAAAATATTGTTCATATGGCGGAAAATAAGGACGATACCACCTTCAAGTGGACACGTTCCAGCGCAAAGATTTGTTCCAGACCCGCGAACGTATACTGGGATTTTATGAGTGTTACACACTTTTAACACGTCTGCTATTTCATTTGTATTACGAGGAGCGATGACTGCATCAGGCATCGCTTGGAAGTTTGGAGTGGCATCATAACTATAAGTTAAACGCCCCATATTGGATGTATCTACATTATCTTCGCCAACAATAGATACGAATGAATCAATAATTTGCTTTTCTAACATTGGAAATCCCCCTCAAACTGTTAACGTATTTCGTCATAATAAAAAACGTTGTAACAGTGCTTTCATTATAATGATAAAAAAGTTGGAGGATTCTTTCTATGTACAATCATCTAAAGATTAATCAATTTTACCGTTATTTTTTGTATGATTATCTAATAAGAGGAGTGCGAAGTATAAAACATTTAAATCTTTGAATTGTTTCGGGTCAAGTCCTGTATGTTCTTCAATCTTTTTTAGCCTGTAATGCAATGTGTTAATGTGTATATGTAATTGCTCAGCTGTCTGCTTATAAGATTGGTTATAATCGATAAATAAACGTAAAGTGTGCATAAGCTCAGGAGATGATACTAAGTTTTCAATGGTACGCTCTAGAAACTGTTCTCGAGTTTCAGTAGAAATATCTTGTAAGCACATTTCTAAACGTAAATCTTCATTAAATACAATTTTTTTCGTTTCAAGTGATACTGAAAGGGCGCGTAATGCTTGTTCGTACGATAAGTTCATATTGCTTGGCGTAACTGTTTGTCCAATCCCGATATATAAAGTAATAGAAAATAAAGTTTCACAGTCTTGTTTTAACCGTTTTAAAAATTGAAAGGTTTGCTCTTTGGATTGGATTGTTGTAAACAAAATAAACCGATCATTTCCCCAGCGAACAAATAAATTTTCTTTTGCTAAAATGTTGCGCATATGTTGCCAAATTTTACGCTGGAGCATCGTATTATCTTGGGCGATTGATAATAAAATAAGTTGTTTCTTCTTATATAAATCAATGCCAAGCGTTTTTGCACGATCGAGAAAACTTGGAGACCAGTCTGTATTTTGAAGCCAATCAAAGACAAATGCTTCATAAGAACGGTGCTCAAGTTCTAGTTGTTCTAAAAAGTAGTTTTCATGAATTAATAATTCGGTCATCTTACGTAATATTTCTCCGTATTGTGAAATATTTTCAGGTTCTCCTGTAATTCCAATCACGCCGATTACTTCGTCATGGAATAGTAAAGGAAGGTTCATCCCAGCTTTTACACCTTGCAGTCGTCGTTCATCGTCTTTTGTAATAATGACAGTTTTCTTTTGTTTCGCACAGCGGAGTGCACCTTCATGAAATTGACCGATTCTTTCCGCATCTGTACTTGCGATAATAACGCCTTGTATATTAATAATAATAATGTTTTCAGTAATTAATCTGCGTACTTCACGTACAATTTTATTCGCTAAATCAGGAAAAAGCATAATTTACACACCTCAAATTCTATTTGTTGTACATTATATATGTAAGTTTATTAATAAAGGAAGATTTCACATTTTCCACACATTTATTTGTTATTTTACAATTATAACGAAATCATCCGAAGATGGAGGGAATCTTTTGAGAAAGTATGTTTTTCTTCTCTGTTTTTTATTTCTATTAGTAGGGTGTCAAGGAAGTTCGTATACACCGATTGCTAAAGATAAAAGTGTTATTATAACAACGAATATAAAGGAAGGTAGTATTAGTTTTATTGATAAAAAAACAAAGAAGCTATTAACAACATGGGAATTAAATGAGCCGATTGCGGGGGGTACGCTACTTCCAAATGGCGAGGAAATACTTGTTTATGGTAAGCAATTAGAATATATGTATGTATATTCACTAGCAGAAGGAAGACAAGTGGACAAATATAAGATTGGAAAAGGAATTGCTAATGTTATCGCATCAGATGATGGAACACAATTATTTGCTGCCGATCAAAATGAACAAAAGGTAAGGTTCTTTACGATAAAAGGAAAAGAGACAGGGAGTGTTTCAGCAGGAAAAGGGCCGATAACGATGGTAGAGCATCATAACCAGTTATCTGTACTCAACTTTTATGATACGAAATTAACGACCATTGATACAAAGAAAAAAGAAGTGATACAGTCCTTTATGATTCCACCAGCATCAACAGGAGCAACGGTTAGCGCTGATGGGAAAGAAATATGGATTGGTGGACATGGTGATGGAAGTCAAGTGAATGAGAAAGTATTAGTGTATTCTTTACAGAGCGGAGAGATGATGCGTTCTTTACATGCTCCGTTTATGCCTGTGAATATAACAAAGGATGATAAGTATGTATATGCGCTAAGTCACGGTTCAAATACGCTTAGAAAGTTTGATGCAAGTACGTATCAAGAGGTAGGATTTGCAGAAGTAGGATCTAATCCATTTGCATTTTTGAAAAGCGGTGCAGAAGGATATGTAGCTAGTTATGATAGCGATGAAGTATGCGTAATGGATATGAAGAATATGAAAATAAAACAAACAATTAAAGTCGGAAAAGGACCGTTTCAACTCATAGAGAGAGAAGGGGAAGGACAATGAGTAAATATAACGTGCTAGTCGTAGATGACGAAAGTGATATGAGGCAACTTGTCGGAATGTACTTAGATAACTTCGGATACGAGTGGGGAGAAGCTGAAAATGGAAAAGAGGCACTTCGAAAATTAGAGACGGATCATTATGATTTCGTTGTACTAGATATTATGATGCCTGAGATGGATGGGCTTTCAGTTTGTAAAGAGATTCGAAAAACGTCGGATGTACCTATTATATTTTTAACAGCAAAAGGTGAAGAGTGGAATAGGGTGAACGGCTTACGTATGGGAGCAGATGATTATATTGTAAAGCCATTTAGTCCTGGGGAACTAATTGCTCGTATGGAAGCTGTTTTAAGACGATATACAAAGCAAGAACAGCAAGAAGAGATTCAATTTGGACCGATTCTTATTAATGAAAAAAGTAGGAGGGTCGAGACGAATGGTGAGACGATTCCTCTTACGGTAAAAGAGTTCGATTTACTATATTTTCTTTGCCAACATAATGGACAAGTATTTAGCCGGGAACAATTGCTTGAAAAGGTGTGGGGATATGATTATGCAGGAAGTACAAGAACGGTAGATACGCATGTGAAAACGATGCGTCTAAAGCTAGGAGAAAGTGGAAACTACATTCAAACCGTTTGGGGTGTAGGTTATAAATTTGAGGTGTAACGTATGTTTACGATGGTACAAAAGCTTTGGCTTACAGTAGTATGTGCAGTATGTGTAACAGTTTCCTTTCTTTATTTTGTATCTTTATACTCATATGAAAAGTTATACGTTGATAATTTAAAAGATTCATTAGTAATGGAAGGGAAACGTCTTGCCACGCAATATGATAAACGTGAAGGAGTATCCACTTTTGAAGAGAAAGTAAGGGCATATGATCAAATATCTAGTTCAGATGTCCTTTTCGTATACAATCCGCGTGATTTAAGTGCATGTTTGCCTTTTGATGTTCACCATCATTCTCTTATAAGTGAAGGGGATAGACAGGCGCTATTAGATGGGAAAACTGTGACAAAGATAGGGTATGAAGAACATTTTGATCGTAATATTATGGGTGTTGTCATCCCTGTTTTAGATAATAAAAAATTAGTTGGTATTGTATACTCTTATATTCCTTTAAAAAGTATAAAAGACTTAATATTTGATATGGGTCTTATTTTAGCGCCGTTAGCACTTGCAATGATTTTAATTACAATATGGATTGGTAGAAAAATTATTATCGCCATCACGAGACCGCTTTCGCAAATGGAACGAGTTGCAAATCATTTGGCTACTGGAGATTTCTCAGAGCGGATTACAATTTCTTCAGAAGATGAAATTGGACGATTGGGAAAAGCCTTTAATAAAATGGCAAGCTCCTTAGAAACAGAAGATGTAAAGCGTAAGGAATTTTTAGCTAATGTTTCGCATGAACTTAGAACACCGCTTAGTTATATTAAAGGATATAGTGAAGCTATTTTAGACGGTGTAGCGAAGGGGCCGCAGCAGGAAAAAGTAACGCAACTTATTCATAAAGAAGCAGGTCGCATGCAGCGCCTCGTTCATGATTTATTAGATCTAGCGCAGCTAGAAGGTGAACACTTTCCCTTAAAGAAACAACCTATCGTTTTTTCACAGCTTATTGAAGATGTACTAAATACGTACGAGTTACAGTTTGTAGAAAAAAACCTTCGTATTTCAACGAATTTAAATCCTGAAATTATCGTAATGATTGATGAGGATCGTATGCAACAAGTACTTCATAATGTATTAGATAATGCGATACGTTATACAAATCAAAACGGGGATATCATAATAACATTAAAGCAAATCGATGATTATTGTGAATTGCACATAAAAGATACAGGAATAGGTATTGATAGAGAGCATTTAGAAAATCTGGGGGAACGCTTTTACCGAGTAGATAAAGCGAGAAGTCGTCAACATGGTGGAACAGGTTTAGGTCTTGCAATTGTAAGGCAAATTGTTCATATACATGACGGTGAGTGGAGAATAGAAAGTGAAAAAGGTAAGGGCACGACAGTTAGTATTAAATTAAAAGCACAAGATGAGGAGAGCATATTCTAACTTTTGGAATATGCTCTTCATATTGAAGGTAAATAGTTACGCGTAAATGTATTAATTAATATCAAACAAATATCAAAAATTTGACTATTTTATGAACAAAACATTTGTACTTCTTACTAATTCGTTCTAAAATAGTTATGGATGCTAAGTTCTTATAAAACGTTACAATTGTTGTTTGGAAGATACTGAGGTGATTTAACTGGAGTACAAATCTATTAAACCGAAAAAAATTTACGAAGAAGTATCTGAAGCTATTTTAACAATGATTAAAAATGGTACGTTAAAACCTGGTGACAAACTATTTCCTGTTCATCAATTAGCTGAGCAGTTTCAAGTTGGCAGATCTGCTGTTCGTGAAGCGCTAAGTGCGCTAAGAGCAATGGGCTTAATTGAAATGAAACAAGGAGAAGGTACATATGTAAGGAATTTCGATCCTTCTTCATTAACAAAATCACTAAATAACAAGTTATTAATGAAGAAAGAGGATATTTTGAATTTATTAGAAGTACGGAAGGTGCTCGAAGTGGGGGCAGTTCGAGCGGCAGCGGCAAAACGTACGGAAGCTAATTTGCAAAATATGAAGCAGTGGTTAGATGAAATGGCAAAGAGCATTGGAGATGAGAAGGCTGGCGAAAAAGCAGACTTTCATTTTCATATGGGAATTGCAGAATCTTCGCATAATAACATCTTGCTTGAGCTCATGAATCATGTTTCAGAGATGATTGCTGAAACGATTGGTGAATCAAGACGCATTATTTTATATGGTGAACAAACAACATCAGAACGACTTTTAGAAGAGCATCAATCTATATATGATGCGGTGTTAAAGCAAGATGTGGAATTAGCGCAGCAAGCGATGCTAGATCATTTAACAAATGTAGAACATATTGTCACAGGTAAAAGCGATATAAATTCGTAATTTAATCTTTTAAAAATCTAATTTTCTGATAAAATAGAGAGAGATTAAGTAAGCGTTTTCTTTAGAAGAGGGAGAGGATAGGCCATGGTTGAGCCTACTTCTTCTAATCTTAGTCATCTGATGACCATATGATTTTTGGCGGAGTTGTAATGAGGGGGAATTATAGTTATGAAAGTTACTTTATTTGTTACTTGTTTAGTCGATATGTTTGAAACAAACGTCGGTAAAGCAACAGTTGAAGTATTGGAGCGTTTAGGTTGTGAAATTGAATTTCCAGAAGCACAAGTTTGTTGTGGTCAGCCTGCTTATAATAGCGGCCATGTAGAAGCAGCAAAAGAAGCGATGAAACATATGATTGAAACTTTCGAAGATGCAGAATATATCGTTACGCCATCTGGATCTTGTGCGACAATGTTTCATGAGTATCCGCATGTTTTTAAAGATGATCCGAAGTGGGCTAAACGTGCACAAAAGGTTGCTGATAAAACATATGAATTTACACAATTTATTGTAGATGTTTTAAAAGTTACAGATGTTGGTGCAAGTTTACCAGGGATAGCTACTATTCATAAATCTTGTCATATGACACGCCTGCTTGGAGTAAAAGAGGCACCAGGAATTTTATTATCAAGCGTAAAAGGATTAATTGTGAGAGAACTGCCGAACGTGCAAAATTGTTGTGGGTTTGGGGGAACGTTTTCAGTTAAGATGACTCCAATTTCTGAGCAAATGGTAGATGAAAAAGTAGATAGTGTAATGGAAACAGGTGCAGATTATTTAATCGGTGCAGATTGTGGGTGTTTGTTAAACATTGGCGGACGTATTGAGCGTTTAGGAAAAGAAGTAAAAGTAATGCATATTGCTGAGGTCTTGAATAGTCGCTCATGAAGGGGGAACATAAGCTATGTCTATGAAAATCAGTGAGAAAAAATTTAATGATCGCGTTGGCGATGGAATTCAAGATTCGTTTATGCGCGGAGCGGTATCTTCTGCACAAACGCGTTTATATACAAATCGATTAAAAGCAGCTGACGAGTTGGGAAACTGGGAAGAGTGGCGTGAACTAGGTGAACAAATTCGTCAACATACGTTAGAAAATCTTGATTATTATTTAATGCAGTTAAGTGAAAATGTATCAAAAAGAGGCGGTCACGTTTACTTTGCGAAAACGAAAGAGGATGCAGCAAAGTATATTCAAGACGTTGCAAAAAAGAAACAAGCGAAGAAAGTTGTAAAATCAAAATCAATGGTAACTGAAGAAATTAGTATGAATCATGCCCTTGAAGAGATTGGTTGTGAAGTGTTAGAGAGTGACTTAGGAGAGTATATCTTGCAAGTAGATAACGATCCACCATCACATATTATTGCGCCTGCACTTCATAAAAACAGAACGCAAATTCGTGATGTATTTAAAGAAAAACTTGGATATGAAAATTCTGATGATCCATACGAAATGACAAAGTTTGTTCGTAAACAACTTCGTGAGAAATTTATGGATGCAGAAATTGGTGTGACAGGTTGTAACTTCGCTGTTGCAAATACTGGCTCTCTTTGTTTAGTGACGAATGAAGGTAATGCCGATCTTGTCATGTCGATTCCGAAAACACAAATTGCAGTAATGGGTATGGAACGTATGGTTCCGACAATGGAAGAATTAGATGTTTTAGTTGGTTTACTATGTCGTAGTGCGGTCGGTCAAAAATTAACAAGTTATGTAACAGTAGCAGGACCAATTCAAGAGGAAGAGGTAGATGGACCAGAAGAGTTTCATTTAGTCGTTGTTGATAATGGCCGCTCTCAAATTCTTGGATCGGAATTCCGTTCAATATTGCAATGTATTCGTTGTGCCGCTTGTGTTAACGTATGTCCCGTATATCGTCACGTTGGTGGACATTCGTATGGATCTATTTATTCAGGACCAATCGGTGCGGTATTAACACCACTTTTAGGTGGGTATGACGATTACAAAGAGCTTCCTTATGCATCTAGTTTATGCGGAGCATGTACAGAAGCTTGTCCAGTAAAAATTCCATTACATGATTTATTATTAAAACATCGTCAAGTCATCGTTGAGCAAGAAGGTCGTGCCCCACTTGCAGAAAAATTAGCAATGAAAATGTTTAGTATGGGTGCTTCTTCAGCAGCTTTATATAAAATGGGATCGAAAATGGCACCGGCAGCAATGAGTCCATTTACATCTGGTAACCGTGTATCAAAAGGTGTTGGACCACTTAAAAACTGGACGGATATTCGTGAATTCCCAGCTCCAAGTAAAGAACGATTCCGTGATTGGTATAAAGATCATAAGAAAGGCGGGGACAAATAATGACAGGATTAATTCAAAACCGTGAGTCCTTTCTAGATAATATCGCAAAAGAACTTGGGCGCGCGCGTAAAACAGAAGGCGTAGAACGTCCAGCATGGAAAAGTAATGTGAATGTAGAAACGTTAAAAGATTATTCACAAGAAGAATTGTTAGAAGTATTTAAAAAGCAATGTACAAACATTCATACAACTGTTGTGGAAACGACAAACGACCGCTTACGTGAAGATATTCAAAAAGTAATTGTTGAAAACGGCGGAGGACCTATTATATTATCAGCAGATGAACGTTTTGATTCCTATGGATTGACTTCTTTATTTAAAGAAGAGCTTCCAAAGCAAAATGTTGAGGTAAATGTATGGGATCCTGAGAAAAAAGAAGAGAATATGCGTATAGCGGAAAAAGCGAATATCGGTATTGCATTTAGTGATTATACTTTAGCTGAATCTGGTACGATTGTTGTACAAAGTCATAAAGGACAAGGGCGTTCTTTACACTTTTTACCGACTGTATACTTTGCTATTATTCCACGTGAAACACTTGTACCGCGTATTACACAAGCAGTTCAACATATGAACTCTCGTGTGGAAAAAGGTGAAGCAGTCGCATCTTGTATTAACTTTATTACAGGACCAAGTAACTCTGCGGATATTGAAATGAATCTTGTTGTCGGAGTACACGGGCCGTTAAAAGCAGTATATTTCATCGTATAAAATAGGGGAAAGCAGGCCGGAAAACGGCCTGCTTTTTTAATAGAATAAAGATAATATGAAGTAGAAGTTCTCTCCTTTTTTTGTTATGTTCTTTTGGAAAGGAGAGGAAGGGATGTTCACTTATTTATATGCATTGTTAATAGGTATGGTGTTTGGTTCTTTTTTTATGGTGATTGCGATGAGAGTTCCAGTAGGGGAATCTATTATTACACCGCGTTCGTACTGTCATTACTGCGAGTATACGTTACAGCCGAAAGAACTTATTCCAATCATTTCATTTTGTATACAAAAAGGGCGTTGTACGAATTGTAAGAGCAAAATCTCAAGTTTGTACATAGTATTTGAATTTGTTACAGGCAGTTTATTTTTTCTTACTGTATATGTAATTGGAATGGAAAGAGAGCTCATCATCATTTTATCGCTTTTTTCGTTACTTCTAATTATTTCAGTTACAGATTTAGTATATATGCTAATACCTAATCGTATTTTAATTTGGTTTGCGCTTTTGCTTATTTTAGAATGTATTTTTGTACCGTTAGTTACTTGGATAGATAGTTTAGCTGGTAGTGGAACTATATTCATTTTGTTATATTGCATGCAAAAGATTTATCCAGATGGTCTTGGCGGAGGTGATGTAAAATTACTTTCGTTACTCGGATGTATAGTCGGAGTGAAAGGGGTTTTTATAACTTTATTTTTAGCATCTTGCTTTAGTCTTTGTTTTTTCGGGATAGGTATAGCGCTAAAACGTATAAACATAAGAACTCCAATTCCGTTCGGACCTTTTATTAGCCTTGGAGCAATATGTTATGTGTTGGTCACATATGCAAAATAGAGAGGAGATAGAAAATGAATGTATATATGGATGATCAAAGAAGTTGCCCATACGGATATGTTTTGGCAACTACAGTAGAATCTGCCTTGCAAATTGTTAGGGATAATGAGGTGAATATTATTTCCCTCGATTATAATATGGGATGGCGACAAAAAAGTGGGTTAGATTTCGTAGAAGCTTTCTGCAACGAAGGTTTATATGTTAATGAAATTCACCTTCATACAAATGATGTCATCGGTATGCATCAGATGAAAAAGAGCATAGAGAGAGGGAAGGAAAACGGGGAAATTAATCCTTATATTGCCTTGAAATATGTAGGGAGCTAAAAACTCCAAATAATAATTATCAAGACCTAATTTTAAAAAATATTATTAAATCAACCCCCTAACATATTAAACATATATAATATGTTAGGGGGCATAAAGAAAAGACACTAAAATGAGCGCTTATTTCTTTTAGCAACCCCAGCTTCCGCTATGGCCATCGTATCTACAACTACCACAATAACGGAAACCTAAAACCATAACCATAAACAGAAAGGGCTATTTAGTCCTCTTTTTCGACTAAAAGCTTTAATTGCTCAGCTAGTTCAACAAGCTTCTCTCCATATTCATATAGCAGATTACTTTCTACAATATTATAATAATTTGCTAAAAATGTTATGTTGTTTAAAAGTTGATTGATACTCCAATATACATTTCCTATCATTAAACTATAAAAAGGCATTTGCTGACTAAATGTTTCAAAATCCATATTTTCAATTATCCTCTGCGGATGAACCCAATTTGAAGGTTCATCATAACACTGGTAATAGGTTATCTCTTGAAATTCAGTACTCAAATCTTTCAAGCTTTTTCCGCTTGCTATCTCATACCACTGCTTAAATTCTGGATTCTTTCCTTTTAAGTGTTCTGATTTAATTTGTTTTATTGCTGTTTTCTTAAGTTGGGACAGTAGTTCAATTTCTTCAGAAGTAGCAATATTTTTTATTTCTTCATTGTTACTTTGGAAAAATCTATTCAACTTATTAGTAGTTTCAAAGTTGTTTTTCTTATTAAAAAACTTAACATATATCTTTTTATCTTCATCTTCAGCATTCGTAAAAGTGTCAAATGCTACTTGTAATTCAAATAATGTCCTTTGTAAAGGTAAAACTCCATCAGTAATATCATTCTCCAATAGATGAAAAATAGTATTTATTCTTAAATTGATATTTCCAACAAGATAAAACATTAATTCATCTACTTCATCTATTTTTTTGTTCCGTGAACAGATCCTTCTCATTCCTTTTAATCTTCTCTGAGTTGCTTCAAAAATTTTTTTATAAGTTGGAAAATTTTTGTTCATATTGATAATGTCTCCCTATTCTTAAGTAAACTTGCTTTTTCTTCTATTATACCTTTATTTATAAAGCAAAAAAGAGAGCCATTTTAGTTCCGGCTCTCTTTTTTGTACAGAGATAATAAAATCGTTTAAAAAAACCAGTCATGCTATTCAACAATCGGGCCATTTAATGGAGCATGAATCTAAAGTAAAATTGAATACTTATGGTAACGCTAGTATGATGTAGTTTACACTAAACTATAAGATGAATCTATTTACTAATAAATAAGGAAATATTGATTCATTTAATAACACATAATAAAATTAAGAATAATGAGAAATAAAATACTACAATTTAATAGGAGAGAGAAATGAAAAGAACAATTACCATTTCAGGTCTTGAACATATAGACCCAATTTCTAAGCAGGATGAACACGATAGCGATACAATCAATATTGAAGATGAAATAATTATTCCTTGGAACAACTCGACCCTTTTTGATGATTTGCCAAAAAACATGGAGTGTACATGATATATGACCATACTAACACTGTTATTTATGTAGGAAAAAGTTGGGGTAAAAAAGGATTTCATGGTCGTTTTCAAGGACATATGGCTGATCGCAGTGGTTACTTCCCTTATTGGCAATATACAGCTAAAAATATAAGACTTTATTATATAAATAATAGGCTAGAAATGTTAACACTTGAACGTTTGAAAATCCAACAACATGAACCACCATTTAATAAAGATGATGTGGGTTCAGACCCGTCAGATGAGCAAAGAAAGAGGATAAAGAAAAAACTTGAAGAACAGCTCGTCGATGGTATAAAAACGGACTATAGAAGGACTATAGCGAGTGACCGGCTTAATGAGGTGGCTGAACTACTTAAAAATCTTCCAGAAAAACCAGTAGGATACCGTCATGGATTAAAAGAACTCATTGGTGATTAACTAACAATATAATTACAAGAATATAAAAAGCAAAACCTAAGAATAGATAGTGTCATTGAGTATGCGATCGATTATAAGAGAATAAGATTGTCTAAAAAGAATTAATTGAATTAGCTTCTTCTTTAAGCCAATGATCATTTGTGAACTAAAAGGCTATGATAGATAAAAAGCTTAATCCAGCAATCATAATTATTATCTTGTTCTTCCGTAATCAGGCGTTATTTTTTGAATATACCTTAGATTTTCAAACCTTTTTATTGTTATATTTTTGAGTACAGTGAAGTAACTTATATCGAAAATTAAACAACTATATTTTAACCCCGTCCTAAATTTAGAACGGGGTTATGCTTGTTTTAGGTTTTAAAATTAAATCACTTTATTGTCTTTATACATTTACTTCCCGTTAATTAATTCTATTAGTACATCCTGTACAGAGATAATAAAGTTGTTTAATTTACAATAAAGTCATTTAAAAATCCTTCTTCTACTAACGAGGCAGGTTAGTGGAAGAAATAGCAAGTGGGTTTAACTAGGAGAAGTGTCTTCTGTTTTTTAAATTAAGGATATCGATAAATTAAGATTTACTTACTTAACATTATACTTATTTTCGGACCGAGGCATCTAATCGGTGAGTATATACAAACCAAGTAATGCTTGCTGTTAATAATGTTGACGAAATTAAAGCTGTAAGAACACTATATGTTTGCCAAATAAGTATCGTTGACCAATCGAAGGCAAAAAACATTATACACTGGGCAATCGTAGCGATTAGGAAAATAATTGTTACGATTGTTCTCTTTTTTGTCATTGGCTGCTGCTCATTCGTTTTCCTTTTTCTTAATCCTAAGAAAAATAACAGAACGGCTAATAGGCAAAGAATAATTGTGGTAGACGACAAAATGATGTCCAAAAGCTGTGTGCCACTTATCTCATATGACTGAGTTAGATTGCCGTTTAATATATTTTTAACTTGTAGTACCAGGTTTATATTGGTATTTGCGCCGTTGCTCAGTAAGCAGATGGCTGTTCTTTCATTTGGCAGTATGGCTACTTTGGTACTAAAATTTGGATTACCCCCAGTGTGTTCTATAAACGTTTGTTCGGCGTTTACCGACCAACCTGCCGCATAATACATATCATTGACAGCCGAAACAGACATATCACCTCTATGTGATTTTTCGATGGCCCTGTGAAATATTTCGGGTATGTCCTGCACGATACCCATCTGTATGCCCATCCAACGCGCCATATCTTTTGTATTAGAAATGATATAGCCGGCAGGTTTATTCCCAGCATAATCCGGAGCGTTAAATGGAGTTGTTATAAAAAAGGAAGAACGGTAGCCCTGTGCTAACTGTCCAGTGGCTTGAGCATCCTCTTTATAAACATACGTCTGGTGAAGACCTAAGGGTAGAAATACCTGTTCCTTCATAAAGTCTTCATAGCTTTGTCGTGATACAATCTCAATAACCAAACCCAATACGTCATAATTAACGGTTCCATAGTTATATTGTTCACCGGGAGAGAACGCCAATTCTGCATCTACCAGCGTTTCCACAGTCTTTTGCAACATATCAGGCGTATTACCTTGTGGAATATTTTGAAGATGTCTAATATTTGTTAGGCCGCTGGTATGGTGAAGAAAGTTATTTAGTGTAAGGTTTTGCATATCAACAGGTTTACCTTGATACTTTAACGTAAACCAAGGTAAATATTTTTGGATAGGGTCAGTCATTGATAGCAGCCCTTGCTCTTCCAATAGCAAAATCCCCATACCAGTAAAAGCTTTACTCACCGAGGCCAACTCATAGAGTGTATTTTCACTTGCAGACAGGCCCTTTTCAAGATCTGCATACCCAGAAGAAAAGTAGAACACTTCACCATCAGCAAGTATTGAGATTGACATTCCAGGCACACCTGACGTACGACAGGCATCATCTAGCAATGCTTGTATTGCCACAGATTTCGAATCTGACAACGCATAACCTTGTATTGCGAATCCTGAGAATAATATAAATATCGTTAATACAAAAACAATAGTCTTTTTCATACACTCTCCTTTTTGAAGAATTATAAGGGTATAAATAACTTATTTTTATAACTATAAACTAAATTCTAATTTATCTTTCTATTCACCTATATAATATCAAATAATTGTGAAGAGTTACACTTAAACTAACGGGGGCGTTAGTTCAATAAGAAGTAAACAACTTTATTATTCATTTTTTAAGCATTACATAAGCAGATGGATATAATTTGAAACAACTTTAAAGAGCCTTGCTGCATATAGAATGTAGTAAGGCTCTTATCTTTTTTAATCAAAATTCAATAACTTTATTATCACTATACACATCCAAATCTTCTTCAATAACTAAGTCTTTAATAAAAGTACGTATCCGTGTACGATAATTGTTATATTTGGTCTGTTCTTTGTTCGTAGCGCTATATCGTTTATTTACCGAATTGTATGCATGAATAGTGTGCCAGAATGGGGTTCTCCTATATTAATTAGTTATATTTTATCTTTTTTCGACAGTATTCGACACATGCGATATTAGATATCTTTTATAATCAATAGAATAGACTACTTAATGAAAGGAGTTAAATATGGATATTCAAAAATTCGAAGCACTATTTGGACAAAAAATGAGATCTAATAAAGAGAAAAGACTATTAGCAATCGAAGAATATCTAGCTTTTAACCATGACATTGACATAGCATTTGAAAATGATACTGAAAAATGTTCAGCATTCATTTTACAGATGATTAGAGAAGAACCAGACATTAGTGATGTCGTCTTAGGCGATATCGCAGACATAATAATGGAAAGATATTCAGCAGGTCAGCCCTACGCAGTGTCAGAATTAGAAACCGGATTAAATTTAGATCAAATCAAAAAATTATTAGAAGAACTTTTATTAAATAAAGACTGTTCATATGAAAATCTTATTTTCTCTGATTGCCATGAAGTAACTCTTGATAGTATTAATGAAACCGTTGAATTCAAATGTAGATATACAGAATTTTATGTTGATCCGAAAACAGGTGAACTAGGACGTGAGATTCAAAGTGGTACGATTCGTGTAATATTTGACCTGAAAAACAAGCTATATATAACATCAATGGTCGGATATAACAAAATAATTAATAAATTAATTGATTTAATTAAACATAATTATCATCCTCAGATAAACATTAAACCATATTATTTACAGCAAAACATAAGATATATTAAAAATGCTGCAACTAGCGATTTTGCTTCATTAACATTACTGGTAATTAACTTGATCTTTAAGAAATTTAATGACATGGGATATATGGTACAAAGTGTGGATTCATTATCATTTAACAATGAAAACGCACCAAGAATTAAAAATGCTAAATTAACCGGTACTGACCTGTTTAAAGACCCAGACGTTGTAGAAAGAATATATAGTGCAGACAAAATAACCAAGTTCACTGTAAATATTATGAAAATGATTGGTGGCAATGCTGTACTCCTTACGGATTTAACTATTGATTTTAGAGGAATGATAAAGTTCATTTTTGATAATCAGAATGAAAGAACCTTTACTGTCTCTCAAGCATGTGTCGATCTTTTTAATGGTATCAACGAATTAATGGATGACGAACATACTATAGAGATAGGTCAAACGTTATTAAAAGAGAATATGCAACGTTTAGCATTTGATACTAGACCACAATTTAATGCATTTATGTATACATTAAAGAATGAGTTAACGGATTTACTTCCAGATAAAGCCGAGAAGGTCAAGAGCTTTTTTCAAAGTACCTATAATGTCTCCGATTAATAATACAAAGGGGAGAAAAATATGTTTTTATCGAGTTCATGTATTATTGTAAAAGCTAATAGTGTGACACCTATTGATGAATTTTTGAGGAATAGTCATTTTACTCAACCCAAAAAAGGGCTAGATGATTATGCTTTTTATTCAATTAACTTTTATAATCCAGAAAAGACAATTGGTGAAATTCATTGGTCCGAATCCTTTCATTACGGTAAAATGAACTTGATAAATTTCATGAGAAAAAATAACACATTTATAATTTTTACCTCATCTGTTCAAAATTATAAAGTCTTGAGTTATATATTAGAGCAATTATTCGGCAGTAATTTAAAAACCGAGATAGTTAAAATTCCATTAAAGTATCAACTCGATGAGCATGAAATTAAGGAAATTGTTAGTATAGAATCTCAGAATACCTTTGGTATAAGTGTCATTTTGAATATTGATGAAAAATATAGTTTGTTAAAAATCTATTCGAATGGATTAATTACTTATAGCATGACTAATGATCGCATTATTATTGAAAAAATTATTGATATTGCATTAAAAATAATTAAGCTACTCAAAGTTGGTGATGAGTTTTAAACATGTGTAAAGTTTGTGAAATACTAAAAAGTCTTGATAGTTATTCAGTAGAATACCTTGGATGGATAACTGCAATTGTTGGAGGAATAATAGCGTTAACAACAATAATTTTCACACATTATAACGAACGCTCAATAGAAAAATCTAATGATATTGTAGAAGAAATTCAATCGATTCTTCAGGATAATAAAGATAATAAACAGGACTTACCATATAGTGAGTTAAGCAATAAGTTTAATAAAATAATACAAGTTCTATCGAATAACCGCGTGTATAATATTACTTTAATCTTTTTTGAAGTTATACTGTATGTTCTAGTAGCACTTTGGTTTTTTGGGTCTTTAGGATATGCTCTAAATGCGAAAACTTGGACCGAAAGAATACTAATTATGGTCGCTTCTTTTATACTCATAGCAGTATTTTTGTTTATACCAAAAATTATTAAGATGTTCAATAAAAATAAGTCATTAATAATAACTAAGAATAATAAATGTAGCTATAATGAATTACTAAACTTTTTTCGATTCAACAATATACTTACAAAAAATGACACTATAAAAAATTTAATTCGTCCTACACTGAGGATATCCATTAACACAAGGGATCAAATTATTCTAGAATATAATCAAAAAGTGTCTATAACAGACTATTCTATAATCTTTAAACTATTAAAGGATAACGAAGTAATATATATTTGTTTACATATTAATAGCGATAAACAATCAATTCAATTCTCCACAGATTCAAATAACGGAATGATATTTAGAGGTTTATTTGATATGATGCGTACTTCAAAAAAAACAAAAAGTAACATCTTCATATCTGACATAATATCCGAAAATAAGGTATTCAAAATAAATAATATACCTAATGATGATGGAGATGTAATTCTTGAGATTGGCAATCAAGAAACGATAACAAATAACTATGTTAACAACCTATTTCAACAAAAAAAGTCTCTAATTAGAACTGTTAATGGTTCACCAAATGGCGAAAAAGACTACGAAATTACCATATTGGAATAAAGCATCCAATGATGAACTGCCTATTCAATTGTCAAACACAAATCTAGCAATTGGATAGGCAGTTTTTTATTAAATATCACTTTAAAGAGAAATTAGAAATAGTGTTTTTGGACGGTTAACAGACAAAGTTGAGTTCCTCATCCATTACATTATTAAATGGAACATTTGGCTGCTTTGTATATTTGGATTAGTCAACATGTGGCAAGTGATTCTCTCACTCGATTATGTAGTCAATTTTATGCAAATACAGCTACACCCATGAGTCCAGAAGGACTTAATCAACGTTTTAACGGATGCGCTGTTTTATATCTGTTTGTATACATCCGCGTACGCAACTTTTAATTGCTCACGCAATTTCTTATTTTCTACTTCCAATTTCTTGATGCGACGTTTTAAAGAATCTATGATGGCATCTTTGCTGTTTTCAGTCAACTCACGTTTGATTTGCTTCAAAGTAGGCGCTTGTGCTTGTTGTTTCCGTAAGGATTCAATTCTTCCGCGTAGCTCCTGATTGTTGTATAACGTTGCTTTTGCTATGCCAGCTTCGCTTGCTACACTATTAAAATTGATAGGATCAGAGGCTCGTATGAGTCTTTGAATAGCTTCATCGACTTTCTTAGCGGTAATGGCCTTTCTTGATGCATGTAGTGCTTTTAACTGTTCTTTTCGGTTATAATTGGCCATTTCTCACACCTGCCTTTCTCTTCATGCGGTCCTGTCTGCCAAAGATAATATTACCCTCACGGATATTGTTTAAAATACCATGGTAACGTTGTAAATTTTCCTTTTGTTTTTTTACCACATCATCCCGACCATATTGTTTTGCCACTTCAATGGATTTGTTTGTGGTTTTTACATGAAGTTCATATTTTTGAACATCGTATTCTGAAAATCCAATTGCCAAGTCCTTGCATGGGCTGCCTCCGTTGCAAGTGAGGCAAGGAGGGGCTTCCATATGTGGGCAATTTCCTTTCAAACGCGCATGGCATGTCCCGTAGGGATTATCCATCGCATTCAACTTATGATCCTGCCAGAGAGCTTGAAGGATGTCTGCTGGGATATCTTCGCCTGCTTTTATCTCCTGCATCTCGCCATTCAAGTCAAAGCTAAATACTCCTTGACTGATGACAGATTCAAATGCTTTTCGCTTCGTGTTGTCCAATAGTTTAGCATACCGTAAAGTCATTTCAGGAGAGGCGTGGGCTAACAATTCCTGTACCGTCAAAATATCCGCACCACCGTTCAGCATTTTTACTGCGTAGGTATGACGGAATTGGTGATTCGTAAAATAAAAGAGATTTCCTTGCTCATCCACAATGTTTTTTTGTTTTGCCAAGATATTTAGTTTATTTCGAATCCAGGACTGAATAAATGGCATTCCCTTACGGGAACCACGATAGCGAACGAAAATAAATCCGTCAGGATTATTGTCTTGATTGCTGTTCTCTTTGGAGTGTTGAATAAGAACCGCTAAGATATTTGCCAATTCGTCGTCAATTGGAATTCGATGCCCGTTTACATAAGTTTTCTCAATATCCGTAACAATGGAATATTTGCCATTTAACTGTTTTAAACAATCAGAGGTAAGCTCTAATACATCCGAAATTCGTAATCCTGTTTTAAAAGCCACCCATACGACAGGAATGACTTCTTTATGTAAATCGTTGATGTATGTGAAAAGTTGTTCCAACACAAAGTCAGGAATGTAATCAATCTGGTCAACTGACTTCTTTTTTAGCTTCGGTTTATCTTCTGGAAAGAGTAGCAATCGCACATCTGTTTCTGGGGCGATATCATATTCATATCGCTGGATATCTGTAAGAATCTTTCCTATAACTACCAAGCCATAGTTTATATATTTTTCAGGATGCGCATTTTTTTGCTTTAAATTGTTCTTAGCGTATTCATGTATCCATAGAATGTATTGCTCTATATGTGAACGATTCAATCTCTTTAAATCTGTCCATGAAGGTTCTAACGAAAATATAAACGATACGAACCTCGAAAAGTATAGTAGATAATTTTGAGCTGTGCCCCAAGAAAATTTATTTTTGCTCAGAATACGTTGTTTGAAGTATTTTTTTATTTGCTCACGCATTTTACCTTGTTCAACTTTGGTGAAATCAATGTAATAATCAGGCTTACTTTTGTTATAAGCAACTCCATATTTATCATGTAATACTCGTACATCCCATCGTTCTTTCTCCCACTCTTCACGGGTATCTGTCAGTACAAAGAAAGATAAATAAATCTTTCGCAAAAAGGTTGCTAGGGGTGATTTAGTAGTGTATTCACGATATGATGATTTACGTGATATTCGCTGTATTGAAGCTCCTTGCTCCTGTAACCAAAACCACCATTCCCGTTCCGTCTTTTCAATGTTCAAATCTAATAGGGAGTGAAGGGAAGAGTATTTCTCGTTGAGAAATCTTGTTAGCTTGCGCATCATTCTTGCTTCTCCGCCAAAAGCACTGCTTAACACCCATGCATCGTTGAACAGCTTCTGATACCATACATATTTTACTTCCAGGTTGACAGTCGGGCTGTTGATTTTAAAACCCACATTCTGACTCCCGCTATTATTAAAAGGCACTGTTATCTTAAACTGTGGAATGACTTCAAAAAAGTTGGCATTCCAAGTGTCATTGACCAAGAAGTAGGGGTCCTTGATATACCGAACTGTAACGGAACCATTATCTTGTACCGTCTTCATAGGGTATCTTGATAACTCATGCTGCAATTTTTCATGAAATCCTAATTGTTCTATGTTGATCTGCTGTTTTTGTTTCATTCTGTCCCGCCATTCTGTTGTTGTATTTGAAATGCACCCTGTGCCTTTTCCCAATCCTTACGGATTTCTTCGTCCGAAGGATGAAGGTACAGGTTCATCGTTGTTTGGATTTGTGAATGCCCCAGGCGTTCCTGTACTTGTTTGATGTCTTTTGTTTCCTGATAGTACATCGTTGCGTGTGTGTGGCGGAACAGATGAGGGTGAACATTAATTCTTGTTTTCTGTCGTAATCGTTTAAACATGGCTTCCACATCGCTGTACGTCATGGGTTTGCCTTTGTTCTCACCACGTAACTTTACAAATACAAAGTTTGTATCGATATTCAGTTCATCAATGACCTCATACAGATAGTCATCGTATAAATCCATGAGGGCTTGTGATACAAAAATCTCTCGTTCGCCTGTTTTTAGTTTCGCTCCGTTTTCCAATTCTCCACGGTCCGTCAAGCGAATACGATGCCCTTTTCCATAATCAAATTGGAAGTCCTCTAGAAATAGGGAAAGTGCTTCTCCAATCCGCAATCCCGTTTCAAATAAAAGCTGAATTAGGAATGTATCCCTTATATTTGTGGTAGCTACTAAGGTTTGCTGTACCTGTTCCTTTGTAAGTATTTGTATCCTCTTGCGTGGTTCTTTGACCTTTAACACATTCCTTATAGATGATTTGTCTTTATTGACATGGTGAAGAAAGCTCTTGTAACGTGTTCGCCCACCTGTAAAAACCTGACGCATTAACTTTTCACCCATATCCTGTGATAACTCTTCATTACGATACAAATAGTCATAGAAGTTTGTGACAGCGGTGACCGTCAGGTTCACTGTTCTCTCTGTTTTCTTTGTTTTCACGGGAACAAGTGATGTTATCCTCTTACTCCCATAAGGATTTTGCAACCATCCCACAAAATCTGCCAAGTCTTCTAATCGTATTTCTCTATAATCCTTCTCTGTCTCTTGTAAATAAGAGAAATACTGTTTTAATGCATAACAGTACGTTTTCTGTGTATTGCTGCTTTTTCCTGTGAAATCTAAATATTTGAGGTACTTCACCACTGGGATTACAGGAATTCCTTTTTCATCTATTAAAATGTATCTTTTGCCCTCTTCTAGTATAATCTCTTGTACACGTATAGTTTTTCACTCCTAAACCTTTTTTCATTTACGATCTGTCTCGCGACCTTGCTATGCCTTCCACTATGAGCTACGTCTTCTACTCTCAAAAACAAACATAGGTTTCTTGAACATTATATACATATTAAACTATATCTATAATATCTAGTTATACATAACAATATGTATAAAAAAAGAGGATCTATGCTCTCATACTGAACATAGTATCCTCTTATAATTATAGTCTGTTTAAGTAAAACTTTGGAGTTTTTAATGTTTCATATGTGCTTGTAAAGGAATAATTTCCTCCGTTTGAGCTCCAACTAATTGAGTTTTCTCTTGTTCAACAACAGGTGCTTTCTTTGTTAAGTAATGATATACCATACCGACAAATACGGATCCGCCAATAATGTTACCGATTGTAACTGGAATTAAGTTATGAATAGCGCCCGCAAAAGAAATTGTCTCAGGATGTGGTGATACTAAAGATAAAGCAAACAGTGATAAGTTTGCAATGCTATGCTCATAACCAGATAAAAAGAAAGTGAAAACGAGCATCATCATCATTAATATTTTTGCTGTGTCACCTTTCACTTGAGAAGGTAAGAAGCAGGCAAGACATACGAGCCAGTTACATAAAATCGCTTTAAAGAATAATTGCATTGTAGGTGTATTCATCTTTCCTTCAACAACTTTATTCATTAAATGACTGTGATCAATTGCTTCGAAAATTCCAGTTGCGTAAAATAGTAAGGCAAAGAATAAAGCGCCAGCTAAGTTACCTGCATAACAAGCAACCCAGTTGCGAAGTGTATCAGAAATCGTTGTTTCTTTTCTTAAAGTTGCCACTGTGAAGTACATTGTATTGCCAGTAAATAATTCAGCGCCGCCATATATAATAAGTACGAGAGCAATTCCGAAAAACATGGAGGAAGCTAAATATGTTGCTGGTGAATCTGCAATATGAAAAAAGTTACCTAATTTAAAACATAGTACAATAATAAAACCGATATAAATGCCCGCAAGTGCAGCACGAATGAAATATTGCATTGGATTTATATCTAGCATTTGTTTTTTGCTCTTAGCCAGTTTTACAACGTAATCTAATCCTTGTTCTAGCATGAGTAATACGCTCCTTTAATACATCGTCTATAAATACTCCTTATATGAATAAGGTACATGGATTTGTTCATAGTTTCAATAAGTTTGTGCAATATTTCACAAAAAGGACATACATCTAGAAAGGAAGCGCTTACAAAAGGTAGTATAATGGAATTTTTTCTGAAAATAGAGAGGGGAATTGAAACGAGAAAAAAGAAAGAGCGCTGTAATTACAGCGCTTTTTCGTCTAAATTCTTTTCTACTTTTACTTCTACTTCTTTCGAGAAGAACCAACCGCAAACTGCGATTCCAACTAATACAATCCAGAATGTAAGCTTCCACGGAGTGGATTCTGGGAATGAATGCGGAAGGACATTTAAAGCAGGGTGTGCTAGCGTATAAACTGTTAATTTCACACCAACCCAACCTACAATTAAAAATGCTGCAGTTTCAAGTCCTGGTTTACGTTTTAATATTTGTACGAAAGCAGTTGCTGCAAATCGCATTATAACTAATCCGATAAGTCCACCTGTAAAGATAACGATAAATTGACCTGTATCAAGACTACCAATCGTACCTAATCCTGTTTTCGGTAAAGTCACTGCTAATGCAACAGCAGCTAAAATTGAATCAACTGCGAAGGCGATATCAGCAACTTCGACTTTAAATACAGTCCACCAAAAGTTCTCTTGTTTTTTCTTTGCTTCTTTTTCTTCTGTTTCTTCATGTGTATTCTTTTTAACATACGTTTTAAATAAGTGATTCCCCGCGATAAACATAAGATAAATCGCACCAATTGCTTGCACTTGCCATACATCTACTAGGAACGAAATCATAAATAGTGATCCGAAGCGGAAAACGAACGCTCCTGCTAATCCATAAAATAGTGCTTTCTTTCGTTTTTCTTCTGGTAAATGTTTTACCATAATTGCGAGAACGAGAGCGTTATCAGCCGCTAAAATCCCCTCTAGTGCAATTAGGATGAGTAATACCCAACCATACTCCAATAATAATGATACATCCATGTACATTCTCCTCTCATTTCTATAAAGACTAAACAAGTGAAGAAGTTCCCCACTGTTTAGTTTCCCCATACTCCTGCGTATCAACGGTGAAAGGAATTTGAAAACAAAAAAGACCTCTGCCGTTGATAGGCAAAGGTCTTGCTAGACATATGTAATGAAAATGCCAACAAAGCCGGAAGAACTAAGTTCTACGTAATGACGACTTTGTTTCCAAGAAATAGTTCTTGGACGCTACTCCCCTTTGGAGATATGCTATTGTACTCTCATTATATGGATAATTTATACGGTTGTCAACCTGTTAAAATATCTTCGTTTGGATATTTTATTTTTCTTTGTTTTTTACGTGCAAATGAAAAGGCTAATGTTAAAGGCCCCATCTTTCCAAAAAACATCATAAAGATAATAATTGTTTTGCCGATGATTGTTAAGTGTGGCGTCAAATTCATGCTAAGGCCGACAGTTCCAAATGCTGAAAATACTTCAAAAGCACTCATTAATAAAGGAACCTTCTCAGTGATGCTTAAAATTAAAATGGAAAGAAAAATAAAAGAAATTGAAATAATAGTAATCGTTAATGATTTGACAATGAGCGTATCTTTAATGGATTTTTTAAACACGACAATATCATCTTGTTCTTGCAAAAATTTAAATACGCCGAAAAACATAATCAAAAAAGTCGTTAACTTAATCCCACCACCAGTTGAAGCACTGCCAGCACCAATAAACATAAGAAGCATCATTAATAAAAGTGAAGGTTTTGATAATGCAGAGATATCAACAGTATTAAAACCGGCAGTACGTGTTGAAACCGCTTGAAAATAAGCAGCCATACCTTCTTCAAATGGTGTAAAACCTCTCATGGAAATTGAATTATGGAACTCAAATATAAAGATAAAAGCTGTAGCAATAATATTGACGATTAGAGTAGAAGAGAGCATAAGCTTTGAGTGCAAAGTAAGGTTTTTAAAGTTTTTCTTTCTTTTTATATCTATGATAACCGTAAAACCAATCCCACCTAAAATGATGAGGGAAGAAATAACGAGATTGACGAGAATGCTATGGGAGTGCGACATTAAATTATCGCTCCACACAGAAAACCCAGCATTGTTAAAGGCTGAGATAGAATGAAAAAAGCTGTAATATATACCTTTGGCAACCCCATATTTTGGTACCCATTCAAAAGAGAGAAGTAAAGTAGCGATACATTCTACAGTAAAAGAGAATAAAAATAATGCTTTTGCAAGACGAATGATTCCGCCGACATTTGTTTGGTTTAATGCTTGTTGTAATAAAATCCGGTTTTGAAGGCCGATTTTTCTGCCGAGCATAATTGCGATTAAAACAGCAAAGCTCATAATGCCAAGCCCACCAACTTGTATAAGTGTTAAAATGACACATTGGCCAAATAAGGTAAATACTTTACCAGTGTCCACAACACCAAGCCCTGTAACCGTACAAGCAGAAACCGTTGTAAATAAGGCATCGAGCCATGAAATGGACGTTGTTGTAGCAATTGGCAATTTCAATAGGCATGTACCGATAATCGATAGCATAATAAAAGATACAGTAAGAACACGGGGAGGACTCATGCTAATGTTAATCCGTTTCATTTCACATATCGTTCCTTTCGATTTGCTCTTACTAGTATGTGAAGAAGCACTATTATGTATGTTAAAAAAGAAAGAGGCAGAGAATATCTGCCTCTAAGCCATAGGTTATATAGTTATCCGCGTAATTGTTGTTGAGCTAAAGCAACAAGACGTTTCGTTACTTCACCGCCAACTGATCCGTTAGAACGAGATGCTGTATTAGATCCTAAGCTTACACCGAATTCTTGTGCGATTTCATATTTGAATTGTTCAAGTGCTTGCTCTGCACCCGGAACTAGTAATTTGTTTGTTTTCACCATGTTGATACACATCCTTAAAGAGTAATCCAGTTTAGCTAAGTGCTATCTGGTAATGTTATTTTATGTGTAAACGACGTACTCATACACGGAAGTAAACGGTGTGATTAGAAGTTCTTGGATAGAAAAAAAAGTAGCAAATTTGCTACTCTTTTTTCAGTATTGTCGCTGTACCTTCTACGACAATATCATCAGATTGATTATATATGTTTGTTTGCAATGTGATAATTTTTTTATCGTCCCGTTTTTTAATAACTTCTGCCACAACGCGAAGTGTATCACCGATTTTGACAGGAGCACGGAATGAAACGTTTTGTGATAAATAAATCGTATTTTTGCCAGGAAGTTTCGTTCCAAGAATGGTAGAAATAAAACTTGAAACGAGCATGCCATGGGCAATACGTTCTTTGAACATTGTCGTTTTTGCAAAAGAGTCTAGAATGTGAATAGGATTTACATCTCCAGTCAATTTTGCAAAATTGATAACGTCCTCATCCGTAATTTTTTTTGTCAGTGATGCTTGATCACCGACTTGAATCTCATCGTAACGAAGCTCCGGAACAGTTTGTGCTTCTTGAAATGGATTCATTTTGTCCTCCTTCTTTTCCATATCGAAAAATGTAAGCCATCTTGATGTAGTAGGAGGAAGAAAGAGTTTTGTTTGTGCTGCAGTTAGTTGCCACATTTTTCTTACTTGATGGAAGTAAATAGATTTTTTGAGTTTTCCTCGAACTGCTTTGCGAGTTCTAGTTGTTTGGACTTGAACTCTCCCAAAAAAACTTCTAACTGTTTTTGAACCTCTTCACGTTGCGACTGTTGTTGTTCGATAAAGTGTTTTGTTGTTTCTTCAAATTGGCCGCTAGTTTGAGTAAGAATAGACAAAGATGTTTTCGTAGGCGAAACAGTAAGTTGGTGCATTTGATTAGAAAGCTCATTCCACTTTTCTTGCCACTCGTTAATTTGATCATTTAAGGAGTTTCCAGTTAATTGCTTCACATAGTCTGTATATTGGTTATTGAACTGAGTAGTGAATTGGTGTAGTTCTTTTTCTAGTTCATCTACTCCTGATGTTAATTTATGCAAAGCGTCTTGTTGTTGTTTTAACGTTTCTAAAGTAAGTTGCTCTAATTGTTTCCCAGCTGAAGAGAAGAGGGAAAGAGATTGAGACCAGTTTTTCCAAAATGCATCGACTAATTCGTATGGCTTAGTTTCCATTGTTTGACCTCCAAATGTTTTTTTGCATATTGTGAACGCAGATTACTCTGCTGTACCACCAGGTGAAGATGAAGAATCCTTTTCATCCTTTTCTGGAGAAGTAGAAAATGGAAAGAATGCATTGGTGTATAACGTGAAAAACGTCCGCAACATATTTTGATAATGTTCAAAAGAAGTCGCACATGTTGTTAAATATTGCTCTCCATATTCTGTTAAAGAATAAATTCGTTTCGCTGGCCCGCCTTCGCTTGTATCCCAAGTAGAAGAAATAAGATTTTCTTTTTCTAATTTGCGTAGTGTCCTATACACATTACCTTGGTCAACAGAAGAAAAGCCGATGTCCATTAGCATTTGAATAAGTTTGTAACCATGAAGACTCCAGTCTTTTAGACAGAGAAGTAAGAAAGGAACTAAGAAGTTTTTTGGCATGGAGTTTGGTTGTTTCGCTTGGTTTTTTTCCAAACTTTCTGGGTGTTCTGGTTCATTATGTAGCATGATTGTGCATCACCTCATGAATCAGTTAGATGGAATTTTTTGCTTATAAGTGCAATTTACACCTATCTGTTTTTAATGTCAATACATTTGTTAGAAAATAAAGAAAAATAAAATATATACTTGAAGTTTTATTCGGAATATTAGAAAATAGTGAATAGGTTGAATTGTTTCAAAAACGAAAAAGGGAGTGTAGTCGAAGTGATTGATCAAAAATTCGATCCATTGCAAGCATGGAAAAATGCTTATGAACAAACCGAAACATTTTGGGGAAAAGCGCTCAATGAAACAATTAAAACAGAAGAATATTCTGCTTGGATGGGCAGCGTTCTAGATTTGAATTTGTTTTATCAAAAAGCATTAAATGATACGACAAAAAATTATTTAGAACAGGTGAATGTGCCGACGAGAGAGGATATCGCTAGAGTAGCTACGCTTGTTATTAACTTAGAAAATAAAGTTGATAACATCGAGGAAATTCTAGAAGAGAAAGTGGATTCATTAGGACAAGCTCCTACATTAAAGCGTGATGTTACGAAAGTAAAACAAGATATGCGCACGTTAGAAACGAAAGTTGATCAAATTTTAGAATTGCTAGAAAAGCAAAATGCAGTACTAGCTAAACTACAAGTACCTGTAAAAGAAGAAGTAAAGCCTGTAAATAAGCCAGAAAATAAAAAATGATAATGGCGTTTGTTTATAACGTGTAAAAGAGAGAGGGAGAATCTCTTTTCATGTATAAACAACGAAACATAATTAATATATGGACTCAATTAGTATGAGTACCAAAATGATTCATAACAATCGTTCACAAATTCATTTAAGGGGGAAAAGAAATGGTTCAATTAAATGGCAAAGTAGCAATCGTAACAGGTGGGGCAAAAGGAATTGGAAAAGCAATTACAGTAGCATTAGCACAAGAGGGAGCAAAAGTAGTTATTAACTATAACAGCAGTAAAGAAGCAGCTGAAAACTTAGTAAATGAATTAGGAAAAGAAGGACATGACGTTTATGCAGTTCAAGCGGATGTTTCTAAAGTAGAAGATGCAAACAGACTTGTAGAAGAAGCTGTGAATCATTTTGGTCAAGTTGATATTCTTGTTAATAATGCTGGTATTACAAGAGATCGTACATTCAAGAAGTTAAATCGTGAAGATTGGGAGCGCGTAATTGACGTGAACTTAAGCAGTGTATTTAATACGACAAGCGCGGTACTTCCATACATATCGGAAGCAGAAGAAGGAAGAATCATTAGTATTTCTTCTATTATTGGCCAAGCTGGTGGATTTGGACAAACAAACTACTCAGCAGCAAAAGCAGGTATGCTAGGATTTACAAAATCATTAGCGTTAGAACTTGCAAGAACAAATGTAACTGTAAACGCAATTTGCCCAGGATTTATTGATACTGAAATGGTAGCAGAAGTACCAGAAGAAGTGCGTCAAAAAATCGTTGCGAAAATCCCGAAAAAACGTTTTGGTCAAGCTGATGAAATTGCAAAAGGTGTAGTATATCTATGCCGTGACGGTGCGTATATCACAGGTCAGCAATTAAACATTAACGGCGGATTATACATGTAATGAAGTAAGAAAAAAGTGCATATCCATAGCAGGAATGCACTTCTTTTTTTAGAAAGAAATTGACCAAAAAGGAGATAGGAAAAATGACTACATTCGTAACGGAATGGGAAAAGCAATTGGAGTTGTACCCAGAAGAATATCGTAAAGCATATCGCCGTGTGAAAAGAGCGAGCGAAGTTTTATTACGCGAACCAGAACCACAAGTTGGTTTAACACCGAAAGAGGTTATTTGGACGAAGAATAAAACGAAGCTGTATCGTTACATTCCAAAACAAGAAAAAACACAGAGAGTTCCAATCTTATTAATATACGCTCTTATTAATAAACCGTATATTATGGATTTAACTCCAGGAAATAGTTTAGTGGAATATTTAGTAGATCGTGGTTTTGATGTGTATATGCTTGATTGGGGCACATTCGGTTTAGAAGATAGTCATTTGAAGTTTGATGATTTCGTGTTCGATTATATTGCAAAAGCAGTGAAAAAAGTAATGAGAACTGCAAAATCGGACGAGATTTCTTTACTTGGTTATTGCATGGGTGGAACGTTAACATCTATTTATGCAGCGCTTCATCCGGACATGCCAATTCGTAACTTGATTTTTATGACAAGTCCTTTTGATTTCTCTGAAACAGGATTATACGGTCCTTTATTAGATGAGAAATATTTCAATTTAGATAAAGCGGTTGATACATTCGGAAATATTCCGCCAGAAATGATTGATTTCGGAAATAAGATGTTAAAACCAATTACAAACTTTGTCGGTCCATATGTTGCTTTAGTCGATCGTTCAGAAAATGAGCGCTTCGTCGAAAGTTGGAAATTAGTTCAAAAGTGGGTAGGCGATGGTATTCCGTTCCCAGGTGAATCGTATAGACAATGGATTCGTGATTTTTATCAAAATAATAAATTAGTGAAGGGTGAACTCGTTATTCGCGGACAAAAGGTAGACCTTGCAAATATTAAGGCGAATGTCTTAAATATTTCTGCGAAACGTGATCACATTGCTCTGCCATGTCAAGTAGAAGCTTTACTTGATCATATTTCTAGCACAGATAAACAGTATGTATGTTTACCGACAGGACATATGTCTATTGTGTATGGTGGAACGGCTGTAAAGCAAACATATCCGACGGTTGGAAATTGGCTTGAAGAGCGTTCTAATTAAAGAGAAGAAATCCAACTAGCTTATGTTAGTTGGATTTTTTTATGGAAAATGACGAAACATAGGAAGGAGAAAATTACATGGTAGGAGTATAATATATGAAGCTTATGACTGGTAAGTTGTTTTGGAGTGCTGGAGTTTCTGTACCTTGTTATCCAACGTTAGAAAATGATATGATATGTGATGTACTAGTAATTGGAAGTGGAGAAGCAGGTGCTCATATAGCGTATTCGTTAGCTAAAATTGGAATGCGTGTTATGCTCATTGAAAAAAGAGCAATTGCATGTGGTAGCACAGCTGCAAATACAGGATTATTACAATTTGTTCATGATAAATCGTTGACCTCTCTTATTCATACATTTGGTGAAGAGAAAGGGGTACGAGCATATAGACTTTGTTATGAAGCGCTGCAAACAATGGAAAAGGTTGTGCCAACTCTCGATATTGATCCCCATTTTATTCCGCGAAATAGTTTGTATTATGCAAGTAGAGATGAGGATATTTCATTTTTACAAGAAGAATATAATACGTTACGCCATTATGGATTTCCGGTTGAATATTTTACAGAGTCTGATATTAAGAAACGTTATTCATTTACAAAACAAGCAGCGTTATATACAAGCGGTGATGCAGAAGTGAATCCGTATTTATTAGCGCATAGTCTTTTGCATAAAGCGAAACAAATGGGCGCTACTATATATGAACATACAGAGGCATTACATATTAAACAAATCCAAAATGATTTAATTTGTTACACGAAAACAGGAAATAAAATTGTAGCAAAGAATATTATTATGGCGACAGGTTATGAAGCAATTTTTGGAAAGAAAGAAAAAAATACAACAGTAGAAACGTCTTATGCCGTTGTGACAAATAAGATAGATTATTTTGAAGGCTGGCATGAGCAATCGTTAATTTGGGAAACAGCACGTCCGTATTTGTATAGTCGAACGTATCAAAACCGCATTGTTATAGGCGGATTAGATGAGGCGCTGAAAATTCAAAAAATCGGCGATACGAAATTATTGCATAAGCGTGATCTTCTTATTAACATTGTAAAAGAAATGTTCCCGCAGTATAAAAATATACGGGCAGAGTACTATTGGGCAGCAGCATTTGGTGGCAGTCATGACGGTCTTCCTATTTTAAAAGAAGATAAAAAAATACATAATTTATATTACGCACTGCCGTATGGGGGAAATGGAACTGTATACGGAATGGTATTTGCGAAACTATTTCAGCAGTTATTTACAAATGAAGAAAGTGATGATTTTTCTTTATTTAATCGATAGAAAAAAGGTAGCGAAGTGATGGAATGAGAGATATAAAAAAGTTTTTACAAAAGTTACGTCCCGTACAACTTATCGTTGTATTTTATTTACTAGCAGTAGTCGTATCGGTAATTTTGCTTAGTTTACCATTTGTTACGAAGCCTGAAGTGAAATGGACATTTATCGATGCACTATTTACATCTGTTAGTGCGGTAAGTGTTACGGGACTGTCTGTTGTTACGATTTCAGATACGTTTACAACGGCAGGAATTATTGTTTTAGCCCTTATTTTACAATTAGGCGGATTAGGAATTATGGCGCTTGGTACATTCGTCTGGATTATAACGGGGAAAAAGATTGGTTTGCAAAGAAGAAGATTAATTATGGCAGACCATAACCAAGGGAATTTATCGGGCCTTGTAGAATTGATGCGTTCTATTTTAATTGTAATTATTTCGATAGAACTCATTGGAGCAATACTGTTAGGTACAAGGTTCTTACTATATTTCCCGACTTGGCAAGAAGCTTATTTTCACGGTTTCTTTGCCGCTGTGAGCGCAACAACGAACGGAGGATTTGATTTAACAGGACAATCACTTATTCCGTACAAAAAAGATTATATTGTTCAAATGATTCATATGTTGCTTATTATTTTAGGAGCTATCGGTTTCCCAGTGTTAATGGAAGTAAAACAATTCCTTAGTAAAAGGCGACAACAACTATTTCGCTTTTCGTTATTTACAAAATTGACGACAACGACATTTTTTGTACTCGTTATTGTTGGAACAATTATGATTTTTCTATTAGAACGAAATCATTTTTTAGTAGGAAAGTCATGGCATGAAACTGTATTTTATACATTATTCCAATCTGTGACGACGCGAAGTGGAGGACTCGCTACAATGGACATACGTGAATTATCACAACCAACGCTTTTATTTATGAGTATATTAATGTTCATTGGGGCATCTCCAAGTTCAGTTGGGGGCGGAATACGTACAACAACATTTGCAGTTAGTATATTATCGTTATATACATTTGCAAGAGGCGGGAGAACAGTCCGAGTTTTCAAACGTCAGCTACATGAAGAGGACGTGTTGAAAGCGTCTGTCGTTATGACGATGGGGATTTTATTATGTGCCTCAGCGCTATTCATTTTATCTATTACGGAAAATGTACCGCTTATGAGCTTAATCGTTGAAGTTTGTTCTGCTTTCGGAACGACGGGACTATCAACAGGTGTTACTCCTGATTTAACAACTGTTGGTAAACTTGTACTTATTGTACTTATGTTTATCGGACGCGTCGGTATTTTGACATTTATTTTAGCTAGTGGTGGAAGAGAGCAACCAGCTCGCTATAAGTACCCGAAAGAGCGAATTATTATTGGATAGTATGAAACCATTCTACCTGCGTTAGGTAGAATGGTTTTTTTAGTCGTTAATTCCGAATTGGGGATGCATAAAAGCATCATTTTTATTATCAACTTCGTTTTTAAGTAATTCTTGATTTTCTTCTGCAATCCATCCGATATCATTTGTAGGATGGATCCATTCTTCCCCAGCCATAATGGCAGGATCTACCTCATCACTCCAATTATTAAGAGGACTTTTAGTGGAATCGTATTTACTGTCTCCAATTACAACATCATATTGATTTATAAAAGGTTGTTGCATCTTTTTGCCTGTGCCTTTAAAAGAAGGAAAGTTCATTTGATGAGGGAGCGTCTCGTCTAAAATTGGCGATTGTATCGTTTCTTTTTCTTTCAAAGTAATCGCTCCTTTTTGTAATGGCTTGTTCGTATGTAGTATTTCCATCTATAAGCTCTTATGTACTTGTTAACACTTCCCAGTAATAATTACTGTAAGTTGTTTCAAACTAGAATAGAAAGTTATTTCGTGAGAGCAGGTGAATATGTTGGTAAAAAGAAAAGTAAAACAAAATGCAGCAATTAATAATAATAAAACTCCGAAAGAAAGCTTACCAGATGCAGAATTTGCATTAGAGTATGAAGGAGAAAATAGTGCGAAGTATGCAAATCGTAATTCAAAAAAAGGTAAACAAAAGTGAGGCGTTTTTTACAAACGCCTCATTTTTTTGTGGGATTATAAAGGTTTTTTAAATTATTTGTAAATTTCACGTTTGATATTAGCAGAAAAATGCGAAAAAACATAGAAGTAGCAACGTATTACACAAAAACAAACAACAAACAAAAGATTAATGTTGGTTTAATACTGCTTTTACACTAGTTGTTTATATTAGAGTTGTACATAAGATTTGTAAAAGGAGAGAGAGACAGTGAAAAAAACAATCTTTAAAGCTGTAGCAACTGGAATGGTATTTTCGTTATTAATGGGGTGTGGTGCAAAGAAAGAAGAAAGTGCTGGAGCAAAAGTAAAAGATGATAAATTATCTGGATCATTAACTGTTTACACAGCGATTGAAGAAGAGCTTGTACCGATTTATCTTGATTCTTTTAAACAGAAGTACCCAGACGTGAAGTTGAACATTGTTCGTGATTCAACAGGAGTTATTACAGCGAAATTGCTAGCTGAAGGAAAAAATACACAAGCAGATGTTGTATGGGGAACTGCAGCGTCTAGTCTATTAGCTTTAGAGAAAAAAGATATGTTAAAAGGATACTCTCCAAAAGGAGCAGATCGTGTCCTTTCGCAATTTAAAGACGATAAGAAACCAGAAAAATGGGTAGGAAATACTGCATTTATGACGGGGATTGCTGTAAATAAAGAAGAATTGAAGAAGAAAAATTTACCGATGCCAGAATCATATGAAGATTTAACGAAACCAGAATATAAAGGAACGCTAGTTATGCCGCATCCGGCTTCTTCTGGAACAGGATTTTTAACAGTTTCTGCATGGCTACAAATTATGGGAGAAGATAAGGGCTGGGATTACATGAAGAAACTTCATGATAATATGGCAACTTATACTCATTCAGGTTCAAAACCAGCGAAATTAGCAGGCGCAGGTGAATATCCAGTTGGTGTATCAATGGTTTATAGTGCTTTGAAAGAGAAACAAAAAGGTGCACCAGTTGAAGTTGTACTGCCGAAAGAAGGATTAGGCTGGGAAGTAGAAGCGAACGCACTTATTAAGAAAGATAATGCTAAAAATGATAAATTAGCGCAAGCATTTTTAGATTGGGCAATTACAGATGATGTAATGAAGTTATACTTCGAGAAAAATGGATTTGCGACAATTAAAAATGATTATAAACTTCCAGATGGATTCCCTAAAGATGTGACAGAAAAGTTATATAAAAAGAATGACTTTAAATGGGCAGCAGAAAATCGTGACAAAATTTTAGAAAAATGGGAAAAAGAGTTTGGCCAAAAAGCAGAACCGAAAAAGTAAGTGAGTGGGAGAGAGAAAAATGAGCGAATATTTATCAATTCAACACATCCAAAAACAGTTTGATGCATTTACAGCGTTAAAGGATATTTCTTTTACTGTGAAAAAAAATGAGTTTGTTTGTTTATTAGGCCCAAGTGGTTGTGGGAAAACGACATTGCTCCGAATTTTAGCGGGGCTAGAAGAGGCAACAACAGGTAGTATTACTGTGAATGGAAAAGATATTACAGCATTACCACCTGGAAAGAGGAACTTCGGAATGGTTTTTCAATCGTATGCATTATTTCCGAATTTAACTGCACTTGAAAACATTGAATACGGCTTAAAAACAAAAAAATATGGAAAAGCAGAAGTAAAAGAAAAAGCGCTATCGGCGTTAGAACTTGTTGATTTGCTGAATGTAAAAGATAAATATCCTGCTCAAATGTCTGGTGGACAACAGCAGCGAGTAGCACTTGCACGTGCGCTCGCTCTGTCTCCCGATATTTTGTTACTTGATGAGCCGTTATCTGCTTTAGATGCAAAAGTGCGTGAAAAGTTGCGCAGAGAAATGCGTGATTTGCAAGAAAAAGTGGGAGTAACAACTATTATGGTAACGCATGATCAAGAAGAGGCATTAACGATGGCTGATAAAATTGTTGTAATGAATCATGCGGAAATTATGCAGATTGGAACACCAGAGGAGATTTATCAAAGACCAGCCAATCCGTTTGTGGCAGATTTTATTGGTTCTATTAATTTCTTTTCGAAAAATAACGAAGAACATGCGATTCGTCCTGAACATGTAACAGTTGTACAAAATAATGGTATTAAAACAGTTGTAGAAAGCATGGAATTTCGAGGTTCTGTATACCGGACGGAAGTGCGGGTCATAGAAGAGAAAACACATCTTTATAATGAGAAAATTGTAGTGGATATATTGGCATCAGAAGTAGAGGAAACTGCTATTAGAAAAGGAAAGCCAATTCAAATCTCTTTCTCAGAAAATCATATGTTGTCATATGGAAAGAAGGTCATTGTATAGATGGAGATGTTAGAAAACTTTAAGGCAGAAAGTACAAAAAAAAAGATTAAGAGACGTATCGGTAAAGAAGAGTGGATACAAAGACTATTAATTATTGGTATGCTTCTTTCATTTTTTATCATGCTTGTATTGCCTTTATTACAACTGTTTACACAAGCCTTTTATGATAAAGATGGAGCTTTTGTTGGTGTTGCGAATTTCAGTAAATATTTCACAACACCAACGCTAGTTCAATCACTACAAAATACGATATGGATTTCGGGCGCTACAACAATTATTTCGGTTACACTCGCTTTCGCTTACGCATATGTGATCGCTCGTACAAATGTTTTTGGAAAGCGCGTATTTCAATACATAGCATTATTACCATTATTCGCACCAACGATGATGCACGGTATTGCGCTTACATATTTATTTGGTAATCAAGGGTTAATAACAAAAGGAATGTTTGGTTTATTTGAAGGAATACAAATACCGTTATACGGACCAGTAGGAATTGTAATGGCTGAAGTTATGTATACATTTCCGCAGGCATTCCTTATTTTATTAATTGCTCTCCAAGGTTCTGATTATCGTTTATATGAAGCTTCTAATATGTTGGGTGCAAGTAAAGTGAAACAGTTTCTTACGGTTACTTTACCTAGTGTGAAATACGGATTAATTAGTGCGATGTTCGTTGTATTTACACTTAGTTTCACTGATTTTGGGGCACCTAAAATTGTTGGAGGACAATATAACGTACTTGCTACTGACGTATATAAGCAAGTAATTGGACAGCAAAATATGTCCATGGGCGCAACTGTCGGAATGATTTTATTGATCCCAGCTATTTTCGCATTTGCAGTTGATCGTATTACGCAAAGAAAACAGGCGAATCTCTTATCTTCAAAAGCAGTACCTTACAGAATAATAAATAATAAGAAAAGAGATGTTATTTCATTCGTATATTGTAGCGTAGTCACGTTTATGATCATTCTTTTATTTGTGGCAGTTGGTATTGCTGCAAGTGTGAAAGTATGGCCATATAATATGAGTTTTACACTTGAGCATTTTAATTTTTCAAGTTTGACAGGAGACGGAATTGAAGCATTTAAAAATAGTGTAATTGTCTCAGCTATTACGGCAGTTATCGGGGCGATTTTAACATTTGTGTTCGCTTATGCGATTGAAAAAATAGAACAGCTACAGTTTTTCAGAAAAGTAGGCTACTTGTTCTCTATTATACCGTTAGCGATTCCTGGATTAGTACTTGGATTAGGATATGTCTTTTTCTTTAGTCAACCAACAATTCAAATTCTAGGACTTTCAGTAACAAATCCGTTTCATTCCTTATATGGCACAATTGTTGTTTTAGTATTAGTAAATATCATTCATTTTTACTCTGTAACGTTTGTTACCGCAACGACTGCTTTAAAGAAACTGGACCGAGAGTTTGAACTTGTTTCACAGTCGATGAGCGTACCGTTTTATAAAACTTTCTTTAGAGTAACAGTACCGATGTGTTTACCCGCTATTTTAGAAATGGTTATGTACTATTTCGTAAATTCAATGGTGACTGTATCGGCAGTAGTGTTCTTATATGCGGCTGATTTTAAACTAGCTGCTGTATCAATTGTAAATATGGATGATGCAGGAAATGTAGCACCAGCAGCTGCAATGAGTGTACTTATTGTTGTTACAAATATTGTAGTGAGGGTTGTATATGAATGGGGAACGAAAGCACTTCGTAACCGAACGTCACAATGGCAAAAAAGATAAGTAAGAAGGGTGATGGATAGAATGAAAATTGAAGCAGTCATTTTTGATTGGGCAGGTACGACAGTTGATTACGGATGTTTTGCACCATTAGAAGTATTCATGAAGATTTTTCATAAACGCGGTGTTGAAATTACAGCAGAAGAAGCTCGTAAACCAATGGGGTTATTGAAGATTGATCATGTTAGGGTATTAACGGAAATGCCCCGTATTTCGAATGAGTGGAAGCGTGTCTTCGGACAATTACCAACAGAAGAAGATATTCATGAGATGTATGAAGAGTTTGAAGAAATTCTCTTTGCTATTTTACCGTACTATGCCACGCCAATTGATGGGGTAAAAGAAGTGGTTTCTTCACTACGTGAAAGAGGTATTAAAATTGGATCAACAACTGGTTATACGAGAGAAATGATGGACATTGTTGCAAAAGAAGCAGAAATACAAGGGTATAAACCTGATTTTCTTGTGACGCCAAATGATGTTCCAGCAGGTCGTCCATATCCGTGGATGTGTTATAAAAATGCGATGGAACTCTGTGTATACCCAATGAATCATATGATAAAAATTGGAGACACCGTGTCAGATATGAAAGAGGGCAGAAATGCTGGAATGTGGACAGTTGGCGTAATCCTCGGTAGTAGTGAGCTCGGTGTAACGGAAGAGGAAGTTGAGAATATGGATCCGTTAGAGCTTCGTGAAAAAATAGAAGTAGTTCGTAATCGTTTCATTGAAAATGGGGCTCATTTTACAATTGAAACGATGCAGGAGCTCGAAAACGTAATTGAACATATCGAGAAACAAGAACTTATTATTTCATAAAGGGGGGCACACGATCATGAATGAAAATCACTATTTATTATTAACACCAGGACCATTAACGACAACAAAAACTGTAAAAGAAGTTATGTTATACGATTGGTGTACGTGGGATGTTGAATATAACACTATGGTGCAAGATGTAAGAAATAGGCTTGTATCGTTAGCGACAAAGGAAGAAGAAAAGTACACAACAGTTTTAATGCAGGGAAGCGGTACGTTTGCGGTTGAAGCAGTAATTGGTTCTGTTATTCCTAGAAACGGAAAGCTGCTAGTTTGTACAAATGGTGCGTATGGTAAGCGGATTGTACAAATGGCAGAGATGTTACATATAGATGTGGTGGTCAGTCAAACAGAAGAGTGGGAGCCTACTAATATTGTAGAAGTAGAACAGTTATTACAACAAGATAAAGAGATTACGCATATTGTAGTTGTTCATTGTGAAACAACTACAGGTATTATTAATCCAATTGTAGACGTATGTAAATTGGGAAAAAAATATGGAAAAGTTACACTGGTTGACGCAATGAGTAGTTTCGGTGGTATTGAAATAGATATCGCTGAGTTGCAAATTGACTTTCTAATTAGTAGTGCGAATAAATGTATTCAAGGTGTTCCCGGATTCGGTTTTGTCATCGCAAATCGTGATGAACTATTGAAATGTAAAGGGCAAGCTCGTTCTTTATCATTAGATTTATATGATCAGTGGGAAACGATGGAAGAGCAAAATGGGAAATGGCGCTTTACTTCACCTACACATGTTGTACATGCTTTTTATCAGGCATTGCTTGAATTAGAAGAAGAAGGCGGGGTAAGAGCCCGTTACAATCGATATTATAGCAATCAAAAACTACTAGTGCACAAAATGAAAGAAATGGGCTTTAAGCCATTAGTAGATGAAAAATATCAATCTCCTATTATTACATCTTTCATTTATCCAGAAGCAGGATTTGAATTTTTGCAGCTATATAATGAATTAAAGCGATATGGATTTGTTATTTATCCAGGTAAAATTTCGAAAGTAGATACGTTCCGCATTGGAAATATCGGTGATGTACATGAAGACGATATTAATCGCTTAGTTGATAGTATTGCTAAAGGGGTTGTTATAGGGTGAAAGTATTTTGCTTAGGTGGAGCAGGTAAAATTTGTCGTGAAGCAATTTTAGATTTAGTTCAATTTTCATCTTTTGAGACGATTACGGTAGCCGATTTTAATGAAGAGGAAGGCCGAAAAGTAGTAGAGTGGTTAAATGATCCTCGTGTTGATTTTGTGAAAGTCGATGTGACAAATCATGAGGATACGGTCGCAAAAATGAAGGGCTATAACATTGTAATGGATGGTACGACGATAAAGTTAAATGGATTGTCTACTCGCTGTATCGCAGATGCCGGTTGTCACGGTGTGAACTTAAATGGATTTGGTGAAGAAAATGAATCCCACTCTAAATTTGTTCAACATGGAACAACATGTTTACCTGGGTTTGGTATGACACCAGGTGTAACGCAAATGATGGCCATGTATGCAGCAAATCAGTTAGATACTGTAGAGTCAGTTCGAGTAAGTCATGGCTCGTATCGTCCAATTGCTTTTTCTGCATCAATTACAGAGACAACGACATATGAATATGATCCACATTTGCCGACACGTACAGTGTATGAGGAAGGTGAATTTAAGCAAGTACCTCCGTTTGCGCGCCCGAGAGAAATTGAATTACCAGCACCTTACGGAAAAACAATGCAGTATATAATCCCGCATTCAGAAACGATTACGTTAGCGAAGGCACTGGAAGATAAAGGTGTACAGCTTATTGAAACAAGAGGAACTTGGCCAGAGCAAAATATGCAGCTCGTTCGTGCTTTATATGATTATGGTATATTGCGTAATGATCAAATTGAAATAAACGGTAAAGAAATTGGTATTATGGATTGTATTTCGAAGTATCTATTAAAATCGAAAGAAGGACAAGCAACAGAGCTTTATGGTTATGCACTTCATGTAGAAGTAGTAGGTATGAAAAATAATCAAGAACAAAGGCATGTGTTATACCATACGCATCCGCTATCTGACGGTTCTGTAGTAGGTTGGGAGAAATTAAGGGCCTATACAAGAAATGTTGGTATCCCATTTGGAATCGCTACAGAGTTAATTGCAAAAGGAGTAGTTAATAAAGTCGGTGTTATTACTCCTGAAGAAGCTTTCGAAAATCCACAAATTATTTTTGACGAACTAGAAAAGCGCGGTATTTATATTCATGAAGAGATTTTCACTGAAAAAGAAAATTATAACTTTGTATAAGTAAGACAGTTTATGAGGTAGATATAAATGGGGTGAGGCTATGTCTGTAGTAGGTGAAGAGAGAAAGAGGACAATTCTTGAGAAGGTAGAGTTTAAAGGAAAAGTAAAAGTTTCAGAATTAGCGAGAGAGTTCGCAGTATCAACAGAGACGATTCGTCGGTATTTAGAAGAATTAGATCGTGAAAAAAAATTGAAGAAAGTGTACGGTGGAGCCGTTCAACTTCCGGGAGCTGGGATAGAGGCACCGATGTTAGAACGAGAGATGCTGCATATAGAAGAGAAGAAAAGAATTGGGTATAAAGCAGCAACGTTTGTGGAAGATGGAGATGTTATTGCGATTGATGATGGAAGTACACCACTTCAAATGGTGCCATATCTTGTTCATCGTAAAAATTTAACGATTGTAACAAGTTCATTTCCAGTAGCAACACAATTAATTTCTTCTATTAATAAAAAGATGTTTCACGGTGAAGTTTTATTTATAGGCGGGAAAGTATCTCCAAAACATTCACGTGTGTCGGGGTCTATTTCACAGCAAGTAATTCATCAATTTCATTTTCATAAAGCATTCGTTTCGATTGATGGGTTGTTGCAAGGTTTTGGGGTTTCTAGCTTTGAATTAGAAAAGGCGAAACTGTCAGAAGCGATGATGAAATTAGCTGAGAAAACGTATATTTTATGCGATCATACAAAGGTAGGCGTAAAAGGGAACTACCGAATAGCAGGATTTTCTCGTATTCAACATATTATTTGTGATAAGAAAATGCCCTATAGTTTTGAAGAAGAAGTCAAAAAGCATAATATTCAATGGACAGTTTGCTAAATGAATTGAATACGTTAAAACTCCCACCTAATTTTTAGGTGGGAGTTTTACTATCAGCAAGTAAAAAAATAAAAGCTTTGTATTTATGCAAAAAGTGGACACATTTTCTCATCTCGTTCATATAATTTACCAATACAAAAAAAGTTGGTCGAAGGAAAGAAGGGAAAGTATGTCGGAACGGATATATAATAAACTTGTATTGTATGCAAATATTTTGCAAAAAATTGGTGTTATTAATGAAAAAGAAAAAAGTGAAATCCTTCATACGATAGGCAAAAAAGCCCTTTGAGTAAAGGGTTTTTTATTTTTTATCTATGGAAATATAAACTTAATGTAATATTCTTATTGACAATGATAATGAGATTCATTATCATTTATTATGTTAGCAATTGATAGTAATTATCAATTGAAATATATATAAGATAAGGGGATATTATTTTGAAAAAAAGTTATATTAAAGCTCTAGTAGTAGCAACAACATTAGCTATTCCATTTGCTGCGTATTCTACTCCAGCGTTAGCAGCAATAAAAATTGAAGCAAACCAGTCGGTAGCAGCAGCCAGTGATCGCACGTATGATACTGAGATTAAAATATATAAGGATCAAAAAGATGAGCCATCTATGGTTTCTCAGTACATAAAAAATCCTAAAGTAGCAATTGAAGATGGGAAAAAAATCGTTACTGTAACAATACAAGATAGCGATTATTTTCAATATCTTAGAATAGAAGATAGAAATCAACCTGGTGTATTTCATGATGTGAAAGTTCTGTCAGAAGATAAAAGAAAAAATGGAACGAAAGTAGTCCAATTTGAAATTGGCGAATTTGAGCAGAAGCACAATATGCAAATGCATATATTTATTCCGGCTATTGGATATGATCACAAATATCAAGTTCAATTTGAAATTAAAGATCCAACTGTAGGTGAAAAAGAAACAGAGAAACCAGATGATAACTCTAATTCAGGCAATACGGAAACAGATAATCCAGTTGATAATCAAAATATGATAACAGATAACAAATTAAGAGAACTTGTTAATAAAAAAGTATTTAATAGAAAAGATTTAAATACACCAATTACGAAAGCAGAGTTATTACAAGTAAAGGACTTGTTTTTAAACACGAATGAGATTCTGGATTATAGTGCATTAAAATATATGCCAAATTTAAAATCTTTAACAGTTGCGAATGCGAAGATAACAGATCCGTCGTTCTTTGCGAATTTAAAGCAATTAAATCATTTAGCTTTGCGAGGTAATGAATTTTCAGATGTAACACCACTTGTTAAGATGGAAAATTTAGAATCTCTTGATTTGAGTAATAATAAAATTACAAACGTTGCACCACTAATTGAAATGAAAAATGTAAAAAGTTTATATCTATCAGGCAACCAAATAGAAGATGTAACAGCATTAGCGAAAATGGAACAACTAGATTACTTGAATTTAGCAAATAATAAAATTACGGATGTTGCTCCATTAAGCGCATTGAAAAATGTAACATACTTAACTTTAGCAGGTAATCAAATTGAAGATATTAAACCGTTATATTCATTACCTTTAAAGGACTTAGTATTAACGCGTAATAAGGTTAAAGATTTATCGGGTATTGATCAAATGAATCAATTAAATAAATTATTTATCGGTAAAAATCAAATTGAAGATGTGACACCACTTGCTAAAATGACTCAGCTTACAGAATTAGATTTACCTAATAATGAGTTAAAGGATATTACTCCATTATCAAATCTAGTAAACTTACAAAAACTTGATTTAGAAGCAAATTATATTTCAGACTTATCGCCAGTTAGTAAGTTGAATAAGTTAGTATATTTAAGTTTTGTTGCAAATGAAATCCGCGATGTGAGACCAGTTGTGGAACTAAGTAAGACAGCTTACATTAATGTTCAAAATCAAAAAGTCTTTTTAGCGGACACAGAAGTAAATAAAGAAGTGAAAGTACCTGTATACGAAAAAGATGGTAAAATCTCTACAAAAATTCGTTTGAAGAGTGAAGGTGGTATGTATAGTAACGATGTAGTTAAGTGGAGTACACCAGGTGAGAAAGTATATGAATTTGGTGTGAAAGATCCATTTGCGGATACAGGAATCTTCTTCACAGGGTCTGTTATTCAAAATGTTGTAAATGAAAAAGTAGCGGAAGAAGTAATTGAATTTAAAGATGTGCCAAAGGGTCATTGGTCAGAAGAAGCAATTAACTATTTAGCGAAAGAAAAGTTATTTATAGGCTATGGAAATGGGCAATTTGGATTTGGTGACAACATTACTCGCGGGCAAGTAGCACTTCTAATACAAAGGTATTTAAAATTAGACACTGATTTAGAACAAAAAACGATGTTTACAGATACGAAAGGAAATATGTATGAAAAGGCTATTGATGCAGTGGTACAAGCTGGAATTATGACAGGATACGGTAATGATAAGTTCCGTCCAGATGGAGTATTAACTCGTTATGAAATGGCAGTGGTATTACAAAGAGTATTCCAGTTAAAGGAAAATGAAAATAGTGTAGAGAGCTTTAAAGATGTGCCATCTGGTCATTGGGCGGAAGGATATGTGAAAGCTTTAGTGGATAATAAAGTATCAAAAGGTGACGGCAAAGGTAATTTTTCAGGTGATGATTTCGTAACACGTGAACAATACGCACAATTTTTATATAATGCAATAATTAAATAACAAATGAGAAAAATACGTTATTCTTTAATAAGAAGAATAACGTATTTTTTATATGTACAAAATCAAATGCTAAATAGACAGGAGTGTTTACATGTGATAGGCCTATTTTTCCGATAGGTGCTGAAACCATATTGACAAAAAGGCATTCTCGTGTGATAATTCAATTAAATTTTTAGAATAATCAAAAAACATTCCTTTTATATAGATAGGATTTGAATATTATATTAATATTACGCCGGGGGTGACGAAATGTTATTTTTTCTGAAAAAATGGAACGAATTAAAAGATGTGAAAGCAGAATTGGCACTTCGCGATTGGTTTTATGGTACGAAAATTAGTTTATCGATGTGTACGTCAAAAGAGCCATTAACATTTTTAGTGAATGTAGAGGGAAGAGATAAAGGGGTATTTTCTGAAGAAGATTTTATTGTCGTAAATTGCATGTGTGAGCCAGTATTTGAAAACGAAGAAAAACCAGCTATAGAGTCATTTATGCATGCGGATATTTATAAAAAAAGTAGTGCAGAATGCATTTTACAAGTACAGACTGTAGATAGTCATTTAATGTCAGAGCTATATGGGAAAGAAGGAGAAGTAACATTCGAAAAACGTAGTGTGGAACGTGTTTTTGGAAAAGACGGTATTACAGAAATGACAATTCCAATTGTAGAAGATGAAAAGAAATTCGCTAATTTATTAGAAAATAATGTTCCGAATTTTATTGAAGGTGGAGGAGTAGTCCTTGTTCATAATTACGGAATGATCGTGTGGGGGAAAACTCCAGAAGAAGCGAAAAAATGGTTGGAAGGTATAGAGTATTTAATGAACTATCACGTAAAGCTTTTAATGATAAAAGGGGCAAAAAGTTCTGTTATATAAAGATGTATTCACAGAGATTATCATCCCTTAAAAATGAAAGCGTTTTAAAAAGAAATTTTACTCATAAAATATAGGTCTCCTTATTATATATAGATTACATGTTGACATGTAAGGAGGAACATATTTTGCGAGTTAAATATCATTTTCTGCCAAAACAGCAGGTGACATTTTGCAAAACGAATGATTCTGGTGAAAAGGCGCTACAAATTATGAATGAAACGGGATTTCGCGCAATTCCTGTATTAGCAGAAAATGAGAAGGAATTCACGGGGATTATTTATAAAGTAGATCTTTTAGAAAAGAAGTGTAATAGCAGATTAGAGGATGTAAGTACAGAAGATGTACTGGAAAATCCAAATTCGTTTATTTTTGAAAAGGATTCTTTTTTTAGAGCTTTTTACGTTATTCGTCGTCTCCCGTTTTTAGCGGTTTTAAATGAGTATAATGAATTTGTCGGCATTTTAACACACTCTAATGTATTTGATGTTATTGAGGATTCGTTCGGTATGCGGACGGGTGGTTATATATTAACAATTGCAACACAAGATTGTAAGGGAACAATTAAAGAGCTTGGGACATTATTAAAAGCATATAATATCGGTGGACTGTTTACGCTTGATAACGGTGATCAATATATTCGCCGTGTTATCGTAAATATATCGGATGAGTTAAATGAAAAAAAATTAAAGCAATTAATTGAAAAGATAGAGAAAAAGGGATTTAGGGTGAGTCATGTAGATTATATTTAAGTTGAAAAGGAAAGGTACCTATCTGCTATGTGTAGATAGGTATCTTTTTTAGTACGAGAAATGAATTTTATTTTGAAACAGAAGGTGGAGATAATGCTAAATCAGATAAAAAAATAAAGTCTGCATGCTCACGAATTTTAGGAATAGAAGTTTCGATAATACGTGATGTAATTTCACCTGGAGCCCCAACGTGTCCGATAGCTACCATAATGGGTTTGTCTTGGATTTTTTTTATGAGTAATTGTGCTTGTTTTGAAATGTGACTTACCGTATATACATCATCAAAAAATAATTGGTTTTCAATAATAGGAACGCCTAATTCTTTACCGATTTTTGGGACAACACTATTAGGGTTTGTTTTACTATCTAAATAAAATAAACCGTGCTTTTTACAGGCAGAAAGTATAAGACGTACAATCCTTTCATCAGCAGTTACTTTTGATCCCATATGATTGTTCATTCCTATTGCATGAGGTATTTCTTGAATTGCTTGTTCGAGTCGGTTGTTTATTTCTTCATCGCTTAAATCTGTTGTAATCGCTTTTGGTCCAAGCCACTCTTTTTTTCCTCTAATTGGTTCCATTGGCATATGTATAATAACTTCATGCCCTTTTTTATGGGCAGCTATTGCATCTTGTTTAGTAGAAGGAAGAAATGGCATAACAGCAACAGTGAGTGGAATAGGAAGTGATAACATCTTATCTGTGCCTTTCATATTATTGCCGAAATCATCGATGACAATAGCAACTTTATTCGTATGAGCGTTTGCTTGAATAGGAAAGAGGAAGAATGGTATGAACAGGGTGAAGATGAGAACTGTAATAGTATATTTGCGCATATAAATATTTCCTTTCTATTTTATCCCGCTATTTGCGGACAGTAAGACTCCCACCTCAAAATTTGGCTGGAGTAAAGAAGTTAGGTGGAAAATCCACTGCCCGTAAACGCCCGATTGGTGAAGGCTAATAATTAGTGGGGGATGGACAAAACCCCCACTGATTAAAGTTCACTTTATCAATCATCATTATGTTTTGCGTTTTTACATAAATTAAACAAAAAATGTCGAAGAAAAGTACATTGAAAATAGAGAATCCACTGTTTACTGAGTATTTACAAAAAAGAAGATGAAAAAAATGTCTATTATTGCGAATGTATTTACAAAGATAGAATAATTTGTAATAATTCTCAAAGTGAGGGTAAAGATTTGTAAATTACAGGGGAAAAATGTTAAATTTTCTGATTCTTCAATTTTAAATAGAATTAAGTGTTTAAAGGGCTAAAGTAGATGAGGCGTTGAGAGTATGGAAGAAAAATAAGGGGGATATGGATGTTTACTGTAAAAAGGAAGTACACATTAGAAAAGCTTTCGCATGATATTCATATGAAACGTGAAGAAATGATTCATTTAGGATTAACAAGTGGGTTAAATAGTATGGAGACAATTCAAGTTAGTCAAGAATTGGACAAGCTTATCGTACAGTATCAGCGTTACAAAGAAAAACAAACACCGAAATGGTTTTCAATTATAAAGGTTCCTATTTTTCAAATTGAGTATGAAGGGAAATCAAACAATTTTTGGAGAATGTTTGTAGCTGGTTTTATGAAATAAGTATAATTACCCTTTTAGGATAAGGATAATTATACTATGTGTAATGGAATCTCTATATGAACTGTCGTTCCTTTGTTTTCTTTACTATCAATAAATATATGCCCATTGTACATCTCTACAATTCGTTTACATATAACAAGCCCAAGACCTGTTCCAGTATCTTTATTAGTAAAGAACGGATGAAAGAGGTGTTTTTGAATATGTTTAGGAATCCCTTTTCCAGTATCAATAATTTGCAAGTGTGCGTGTTTTTCGTTGTTTGTTACTACAATGGTTAATGAATCACCAGAAGCCATGGCTTCAATTGCATTTTTTGTAATGTTTAAAACCACTTGTTTCATATGGTCTTTTGAGCAACGTATATGAACAGGGTGGTCTGGCAAATGTAAATGAAATACAATGTTATGTAGATTCGATTCAGATTGGATAATTAATGCTACCTCATTAAGAATCGTTCTTACATCATATGTTTGTTCAATGATGGCAGTTGGTTTTCCAAGAATAAGAAATTCGCTTACAATTTCATTAATCCGCTCTATTTCTTGCTCGATGACGGAAAAGTAGAACTGATCCTGTTCATCTTTATATTTCTCTTTTAACAGAGCAACGAGTCCTTTAATTCCAGTAAGAGGGTTACGGATTTCATGAGCTGTACTAGCTGCAAAAGTTCCAACCAATTCAATTTTTTGTAGTTCATTTTGTTGTCTTTCTAGTTTTGTTTGACGTTTTAATAACATATATTGAGCAAGTAAAAATAAAATAGACATTAAAAATAAAGTAGCTATACACTCTATTGAAACTAACTGGTATAAAGTTTGTTGATGAATAGGTAACGGAGAAACAGAGACTTTCCAATTTAATCTTTGGAGTGGGGTAGTAAGCATGTTAGAATGCCCATCGCTTGTTTCGTTATTATCATCGGTTAGAAAAACTACATCATGTTTATCAGTCACTTCGAAATGATATTGTGGTTTAATAGCATTTAAAGAGGCTGAAATGTAGTCAAAGCGTAAACTTGCTAATAATAAGCCTGAGAGTTCCTTTTGTCTATTAAATATTGGAGACGCAATCATAATAGCTTGATGTCCAAGAACGCGATCTGTAATAACTGATGATACAGTTGTTTTCTTAGATTGCAACGCATCTTGGATGTATTGGCGGTCAGAAACGTCAATAGGCGGCGAATCGCCTTGGGATGCGAGTGTAATCATCCCATCTGTCGTAGCGTAATATAGACCGGAAAAACGTTCATCATTTCCATCGGTATCATGTACAATCTGTTTAATCCCATTGATGTTTCCAGTTTCGGTCCCTACGACTTTTGCGAGCATTTCTAAGGCAGATATAGCTTCACCAAGGTGATGGTCTAAATAGTCTCTATATAAAAAGAGAACAGTGTGAGCAGATAGTTTGTTTGCCTGTTTCATTTGATAAGTGTGATATGAAAAAAATGTGGCACCAATCCCTATCGTTGGCAGTATAACAAGCAGTATGTAAAAAACTATGCTTTGTAATTTGACTTTCAAATTTGGTACTCCTTCTTTTTTTATTATCATTATATATAAACTATGTTAAAATTGTCATGTTTTTATTCAAGAATCATTTGCATTACATTAGGGAAAGGAAAAGGAATGAGTGAATATTCATTCGGAAGTTGTAATGAAGTGCTACGTTGCTTTTCTTTTTGTTGTGGAGAATTTAAGTGAAGGGTTGAAATGGTATGACATCAAATAATGAGCGAGAAGACATTTCTCAATCTTTAAAAGTATTTATTGCATTATCCCGTGTACATCGTTCTGTTATGGATACTACAAATAAATCCATACAAAGTAACGGATTAAATCCAACTGAGTTTGCTGTATTAGAATTACTATATCATAAAGGAGGCCAACCACTTCAGCAAATCGGTGAGCGTATTTTAATAGCTAGTGGCAGCATTACATACGTTGTAGATAAGCTAGAGAAAAAAGGGCTTGTAAAACGAATTCCATGTCCAAATGATAGGCGTGTTATTTATGCACAATTAACGGAGTCTGGAGAGAGCTTTATTGCTTCTATTTTTCCAGGTCATGAGCAAGTTATATATCAGTCTTTTGAAATGTTAACGAAGGATGAGAAGGATGAATTACTCGAGCTATTGAAAAAAATTGGAAAGTATGAAAAATGATGATATGTTCCAAAGGAGCTTTGGATAAAGAAATCCAAGGCTTTTTTGTGTGCATGTATTTATGACATCATCTACCGCATTTTGCTGAAGAATAAGAGGAGATTTGTAAGTAAGAATTGAATTATAATAATGATGCATATAATGGAGAGGGGGCTCGTTCATGTCATTTAAAGACTATGAATATAAACGGCCAAATATTGAAGAATTAAAAGGGAAATTTACTGTTGCTTTAGAGAAGTTTAATAACGCAAAAACTGTAGAAGAACAAAAACAAGTTATCAATTCAATTAACGAAATTCGTAATGACTTTGGTACAATGGGGAACCTTTGTTACATTCGTCATTCTGTTGATACGACAGATGCCTTTTATAAGGATGAGCAGGATTTCTTTGATGAATTCTCTCCAGTTGTACAAGGGTATGGTACAAAGTATTATAATGCGTTAATTCATTCTCCATTCCGCGAAGAATTAGAAGCGTATTATGGAAAGCAATTATTTGCTCTAGCTGAATGTGATTTAAAAACATATTCAGATGAAGTAGTGAAAGATTTACAATTAGAGAATAAATTGTCTTCGCAATATACACAGTTATTAGCATCTGCAAAGATTGACTTTGCAGGAGAAGAAAGAACGTTATCGCAACTTATTCCGTTTATGCAAGGAAAAGAAAGAAGTGAACGCAAAGCAGCAAGTGAAGCATACTACGGATTTTTAGCTGAGAACGAGGAAGAGTTAGATCGTATTTATGATGAGCTTGTTAAAGTGAGAACGAAAATCGCAAAAACACTTGGTTTTAAAAACTTTGTTGAATTAGGATATGCAAGAATGTATCGTACAGATTATAATGCTGAAATGGTAGCGAACTATCGTCAGCAAGTATTAGATTATATCGTTCCAGTTGCAACCGAGTTAAGAAATAGACAAAAAGCACGCATTGGTGTAGAAAAGCTCGCTTATTATGATGAAAACTTTGAGTTTGCTACAGGTAATCCAACTCCAAAAGGCGATGCCGATTGGATTATTAATCACGGGAAAACGATGTATAAAGAATTATCAGCTGAAACAGATGAGTTTTTTAATTTCATGCTCGATAATGATTTATTAGATTTAGTTGCGAAAAAAGGAAAAGCTGGTGGTGGATATTGTACATATATCGAGAATTATAAAGCGCCATTCATCTTCTCAAACTTTAATGGAACGTCTGGGGACATTGATGTATTAACACATGAAGCTGGTCATGCTTTCCAAGTATATGAAAGTCGTAAGTATGAAATTCCAGAATATAATTGGCCAACATATGAAGCATGTGAAATCCATTCAATGAGTATGGAATTCTTTACATGGCCATGGATGAAGTTATTCTTTGAAGAAGATGCGGATAAATATTATTTCTCACACTTAAGTTCAGCACTTCTATTTTTACCGTACGGTGTATCTGTAGATGAATATCAACATTATGTATATGAAAATCCAGAAGCATCGCCAGCAGAACGTAAGTCAGCATGGCGTAACATAGAGAAGAAGTATTTACCACATCGTGATTATGAAGATAATGATTATTTAGAGCGTGGTGGTTTCTGGCAACGTCAAGGTCATATTTATAGCTCACCTTTCTATTATATTGACTACACGTTAGCTCAAATTTGTGCACTGCAATTTTGGAAACGTGCAAGAGATAATAGACAAGAGGCTTGGGAAGATTATGTGAATCTTTGTCAACAAGGTGGAAGTAAATCATTCTTAGAATTAGTAGAAGTTGCAAATTTAACATCACCATTCGCTGAAGGGTGTGTAAAAAGTGTAATTACAGAAATTGAAGCGTGGTTACGTGCTGTTGACGACACAAAATTGTAAAAAACATGCACTTTTTTCCTATGTTTAACATCGACATAATAGAAAAATGATGAGATAATAAAAGAAAATTCAGAATTATTTTAGGGGTGTTTCTAATGGGGAGCGCCCCTTTTCACCAACAAAAGGGGGGAAAGCACTATGCTTCAATCTAATATGGATGTTAGTTTAGAAACTTTAGTCCACTCATTACAGTCTACACGAAGCACGCTGTTATCAGAAATTGAAATGTTAAATGATACGGAGGTGAATGTAAAGCCACGCCGTGATAAATGGAGTATTATTCAAATTTTGCATCATTTGCATTTAGTTGAACAGTCTGTCACATCTGCCCTTGTATATGCTTTGCAAAAAAAAGAAAGAAAACTTGCTCCATTTAAAGACCTCCAACTTACGCTTGATCGCACACATAAAAGGGAAGCTCCTCAACAAATGAAACCAACAGAAACATTAATGAAAAAACTGCAAGGAATTCAATTACTAGAACATTCACGACAAGAATTATTACATGCCCTTCATAGTGTAATAGATGAAAAAGAATTATTTGAAAATGGATTAAAACATCCTATTTTTAATGATTTGAATTTATATCAATGGGTTCAATTTCTAGATTTACACGAACAAAGACATCTTACACAGCTAAAAGAAGCGAAACATGCAATTTTACAGCGTTAAAATGAAAGAAGTGGGGAACCGCTTCTTTTCTTTTTTACTCATGCATAGTTTTCTTTCTCATTTTGGAATACTACATGGAGAAAAGAAGGAGTTGAAAAGCATGTCAAAGAAAAAGAGAGAAGAAGAGCGCGCCTGGAAAGCTCGGAAAGAAAATCAAAAGCCGCATGGGAAAGTGAAAGCTTTTGCAGAATTAGTTGAAGGAACAGAAAAAACGTGATGAAGTTCATCACGTTTTTTGTATGAGTGGGAAAGTTAATAAGAAAGTTGTACCTGTACCTTTTTCGCTCATAATATCAATCTTTCCATCCATTGCTTGAATGACGCTGAAGACGACCATCATTCCGAGTCCGGTACCTTTTTCTTTCGTTGAGTAGAAAGGTGATCCAAGGCGTTTTATTTGTTCTTGATCCATACCAACTCCTGTATCTTTTATATATAATTGTATATGTTTATGGTCTGGAACTAATGTAAGAATAAGGTCGCCACCTGTAGGCATAGCCTCAATACAATTTTTAAAAATATTTAATAAACATTGGTTCAGTTTTTGCTTTTCGCCAGCGATAAAGAAAGATGTACTTTGTTTTATATAATTTATACGAACATTTGCTAAATTGGCGAGAGGTGTGATCAAAGACAACGCATGAAGTAATTCTTCCTCTACTTGTAATTTTTGTTCTTTTTCAATACTCGGTTTTGCAAAAGTTAAGTAGTCTGTAAGAACGTGATTTGCTTGTTCGATACCATTAATGGCTATGTCGATATATAATTTTCGTTCTTTCTCAGAACATGTATCTGACTGTAAAAGTTGTAAAAAACCTTTCGTTGCAGTTAAAGGATTACGAATTTCATGAGAGATAGAAGCTGCCATTTCGCCGATTAAATGAAATTTCTCAGCGTTCATAAGTTCATTTTGGAGACGAACTTGCATTTGTAATATGTGTAGTAAATATAAAATAAGGATCGTGCCAATCATCGTACATAGTTCGTACACAATGATATGTGGTATATAATCTGCCTCATTTGTAACACTTGCAAGGAAAAATGGTATCCAACTAAATCCATAAGTAAGACTGTAAAAAATAGCAAGTGTTATTTTTATATGATTAGAACTTCGATTAAAAAATTTGTATGTTAATAGTAGAACAATAAATAGGAGAATAGAAGCGATAAAGGATGGAAACGCACCTATTCCTCCCAATAAAAAGCGATAAATGTTTAATACAGCTAAAATAGAACCACCAGCAATAGGCCCTCCCGTTAACGTGCCGACAATTAATACGATATGTCGCATGTCGAACTGAAAACCATTATTTGTTTTTGCTGCGAAAGTGATACATAGTATGGTAGCGAGGCAACACAATACAATAAATATGGCTGAATTTAATTTAGGAGATCGTTTCCCTTTCTGATTCCAAAATAAATGATATACGAGCATTGTAACGAGAATAGATAATATATTTAAAAAGAGGTAAATAATAAAGAGTTCCAGTGGGATGCCTCCTCTCTTCTAACATTAAATTAATCATACTATAAAATGAAATAAATGAAATGCGAAATAGCGGAAAAAATCAGAAATTTTTTCTGGTAGTATACAATATGTTACAATAATCTTTGTCAATGAAAGAAGAAATTCCGTGCACTGCATGGGAGAGGTTCGCGAACTCCCTCTATAAAAAACTATGGAAACAACAATATCATTAGGTATTGTTTTGTTTTTTTATTGTGACAGTTCAAGAACGTTCTTTCTTCTTATTCGTAGTAGAGAAGGAGAATGAGTGAAATGAAAAAAGAAAAAGCAGTTGTTGTTTTTAGTGGTGGACAAGATAGTACAACATGTTTATTTTGGGCGATACAGCAGTTTGAAGAAGTGGAAGCTGTAACATTTAACTACAATCAACGTCATAAATTGGAAATTGATTGTGCAGCGGAAATTGCGAAAGAGCTAGGAATTAAACATACGATACTAGATATGAGCCTATTAAATCAACTTGCTCCAAATGCGTTAACGAGAACGGATATGGAGATTACACATGAAGAAGGTGAATTGCCATCAACATTTGTAGATGGACGAAATTTACTATTTTTATCATTTGCGGCTGTATTAGCAAAACAAGTTGGAGCACGTCATATTGTAACGGGTGTATGTGAAACTGATTTCAGTGGTTATCCAGATTGTCGTGACGTGTTTGTGAAATCATTAAACGTTACATTAAATTTATCTATGGATTATCCGTTTGTTATTCATACACCACTTATGTGGATTGATAAAGCAGAGACATGGAAATTATCTGATGAACTTGGAGCATTTGAGTTTGTTAGAGAAAAAACATTAACATGTTATAACGGAATCATTGGTGATGGTTGCGGTGAATGTCCAGCATGTCAACTTCGTAAAGCGGGATTAGATACGTATCTACAAGAACGCGAAGGAGCGAGCAACTAATGGATAACTTTTTTGGATTTCGCATCGTAGAAAATTTGCAAAAAATGGACAAGGATATTCAGCGTGAACAACTCAAATATCATAATAAAAGAGTAATGGTCAGCAAGGAATTTACATTTGACGCAGCGCACCATTTACACTGCTATGAAGGGAAATGTAAAAATTTACATGGACACACATATAAAGTCGTATTTGGAATTAGCGGATATGTAAATGAAATAGGCCTTGCAATTGACTTTGGAGATATAAAAGAGATTTGGAAAAATGAAATAGAAATTTATTTAGATCATCGTTATTTAAACGAAACATTGCCAGAAATGAATACGACTGCTGAAAATATGGTCGTTTGGATTTATGAAAAGATGGCAGAAGCATTAACGAAAGATAATCGTGCGAACGAATATAAGGGAGCTCGTGTTGAATTTGTTCGTCTTTTTGAGACGCCGACTAGTTATGCGGAAGTAAGACGGGAGTGGATGCTCGATGAGTAAAATCCCCGTCTTAGAAATATTTGGTCCAACCATTCAAGGAGAAGGGATGGTTGTAGGACAAAAGACAATGTTTATCCGTACAGCGGGCTGTGATTATAGCTGTGCTTGGTGTGATTCTGCTTTTACATGGGATGGATCGGCCAAAGATCAAATTAAACAAATGACACCGGAAGACATTTGGAATGAGCTTGTAGAAATTGGTGGAGAAAATTTTTCTCATGTTACGATTTCGGGTGGAAATCCTGTTTTGCTGAAAAATATGCAATTTCTTCTTTCTATATTAAAGGAGAATGGAATGCGAACAGCGGTAGAAACGCAAGGGAGTAAATGGCAAGATTGGTTGCTTCAAATTGATGAGGTAACGATTTCTCCAAAACCACCAAGTTCAACTATGAAAACAGATTTTCAGATGTTAGATTCTGTTATTCATAAACTAGCAGGGAAAGATTTTAGTTTAAAAGTAGTAGTATTCGATGATCAAGATTTTGAATATGCAGTTAAGATGCACCAGCGTTATCCGAATGTACCATTTTTCTTACAAGTAGGGAATGATGATACGAAAACAGTGGATGATGCGGTGCTTATAAAAAAACTATTAGAAAAATATGAGTGGCTTATTGAAAAAGCTGTGAATTGTAAAGAAATGAATGATGCGAAAGTACTGCCTCAGCTTCATGCGTTAGTATGGGGAAATAAACGAGGGGTATAATGAGAAGGGATGTTTAAAATGGCAGGAAGATTAGATGAAGATTTAAAAGATGTAACATTATTAGGAAATCAAAATACAAAATATGTATTTGAATATAGCCCGGAAATTTTAGAGGTATTTGATAATAACCATCCAAACCGTGATTACTTTGTAAAATTCAATTGTCCTGAATTTACAAGTTTATGTCCGAAAACAGGACAACCAGATTTTGCAACAATTTATATTAGCTACATTCCAGAACAAAGAATGGTAGAGAGTAAATCTTTAAAGCTATATTTATTTAGCTTCCGAAATCATGGTGACTTCCACGAAGATTGCATGAACGTTATTATGAATGATTTAATTAAATTAATGGATCCACGCTATATTGAGGTATGGGGGAAATTTACACCACGTGGTGGTATTTCAATCGATCCTTACTGTAACTACGGCCGCCCAGGAACTAAGTATGAGAAAATGGCAGACTACCGCATGATGAATCACGATTTATATCCAGAAAAGATCGATAATCGTTAATATAGAAAGAAAGGATCTGTATGATATACAGATCCTTTCTTTCTATTATATTATGCATGTTGATTAATGACAGTATAGTTTTTATGGCTTACAACTGTAAGAGGTTCCATATCTAGTTCTCTAAAATTCTCCATAATTGTTATATCAACAATAACGGAGTTTTGATTTACCTTTTGAACACGGCCTTGCATTCCACCTTTAAATTCAATGATATCTCCAGTTTCTGCGATCTGCATAAGCAACTCTCCTTGTTCCAGTTTTCCCAAAAAAAGAATAATTTGGGCTTTTTTATTTCTTCCTATTTTGAACTATATTTACTACTTTGTAAATGTTTCCAAAGTAAAAATTCGAAAAATATTCACTTTTTGTAAGAAAATATGTAAAAAATATTGTTTAGGAGAAGAATGATGAAAATGCATACATCTTTATACGGGAGTATAATAAAAGATACAATGACCTACTAAAGTGGGAGAAATTAGGGGCTGGAAAATGATGTTTGAAATTGTGGGGAGCTTTATAGCGATTTTATTATTTTTATTTTCATATATACAGTTGAAGAAAGTGCGTCATCATGAAACAACTACATATTTTGATGGACTGGATGGTGTGCACACTTCGATAACACATGATAGTGGTGGGGATATATAACTTTCTTTTTATGCATGGTATGATGGCAAGAAGAAATAGTACGTAATATAGTTCGTAAGTGATGAATGGGGAGTGGAAAGAATGCGAATTTCTTTTATTCGTCATGGTCGTTTGGACAGTACTATAGAGCCAATGACAATTATTTCATTTCGTGAATGGATGAAGCAATATGATTTAGGGACTACAGTAAAAGAAACTCCTATACCAATTGAAACAATTGAGGCGATTGAATCAGCGAAACTGGTTGTAACGAGTGATCAAAGGCGCGCTGTACAGTCAGCGGCTGAGTTATTGGATTCCCTATCTTTTGTGCAAAATCCTCTTTTTAGGGAAGCTGAAGTTCCAACGAGTTTTTATGCTCCAAAATGGTTGAAATGTAAACCGAATGTATGGATGTTTATTGGACGTACACGATGGATAGTTGGTTATAGTAAAGAGGTTGAGTCTTATAAGGAAGTACGAGAAAGAGCAAGGCAAGCCGCTAATATGTTGCACCGCTATGCGCTCGTACATGGACATATTGCCCTTGTAGGTCATAGTTATTTTAATGCAATGATTGGGACTGAACTGAGGGCAATGGGGTGGTCTGGTTCGCCTATTTTTCATAGGAAGCCATGGGGATGTACAACGTATACATTTCATGAGGCGATGGATGGAAATGTATTAAATACAAAATTAATTTAAAAGAGGCTGTCCCTTTGGCAGCCTCTTTCTCTACATAACAAGTAAAAAAGAATTGTCCTTTTAAGATATAGAAACCAATGACCGTAATGGTTTTATTAGATGGGCATACGGTTCACCGACGAGCATAACGGTTTTATCTTCTTTGTAACCAAGTTTTTCATATAGTGAAAAAGCGCGTTTGTTTTCTAAATTAACAAGTAAGGCGATTTTTTCATGCCCTTTTTCAGTTGCATGAAGTTCAGCTGCATCGATTAATTTAGAGCCAATACCACGTCCACTGTACATACTTGAAACTGACAACGTGTCAATATAATACTCATCAAGTTCAGCTTCTTTTTCTAACGTAATGGATTCGTCTTCATGTAGTTCTCTTAAGTAGTGTATGATTGGTGCATCAAGTTGTTCAGCGTCACTACCGTGATAAACGACAATAACCCCAACTACCTTTCCACCTTGTTCAGCCACTAAACAGTTTTCATAGCTCAATCGATTATTTTCTTTTACGAACCATGTTTCAAGTCCTAGTATTACTTTTGCTTCAACTGTGCTACCTGTGATTTTTTCAGCAATTTCGTGCAGAGCGTTATACAATAAAGGTGCTACTTCTACCGCATCTGTCTTTTTTGCTTTCCGAATCATAGTATCCCTCCTAGTTCTAAATGTATATTGTAGCATAAAATAAAATATCAAACAGTGATTTGGAACTTTGTTATACAGGGCATCAAAAAGTTTGATATAGAGAAGTAGCTATGTTAGTATATGATATTTAGTGCGAATATAATAAAGTGATATAGATATAAAAATAATGAAAGTGAATTACATAATAGTAACGGGATAATTTTACCGTTGTCGACCTATAGAAGATGCGATAGAATAAAATATTGCAGAGAGGTGAAATACATGGATAAACAATTAGCAAATACAATTTTGGATCAGCTGAAAAATGATGAAATAAAGGAGTATGTTGCGACGAAAGATGTATTTTATACGTTCAGAGAAGTTGTTGTAAATCGAGAAGATTTTAAACATATTATCGGGAACGCACAGCGCGGTGGACAGGTAATTTATACATATTCAGAAACACCACGTTCATAAATAGAAGATAAAGGAGAGGAGAATTATGGGAGATTTTAAACAAGGCATATTGCCACATTGGGATTACATGTGGAAAGATAGAGCTGGGAATAGGTTTATGGGAATGGTTATGTATCCAGAGAAACGAAAATGTTCAGCAAAAATGCTTCAGAAAATAAAAAGAGCATATGAGCAAGCAATAGAAATTAAAGTAACTGTACAAGTTCAACATACATATCAGTACGTAGAAGGAATGATCGTATACTTTGATGAAGAAGCTCCTGTATGTACAATGCTCGATAAAGATGAGAATCCACATCATATATTTGTAAAAGATATTTTGCGTATTGAGCAGCCTGAATGATTTTTTTCATAAATAAATTGAAGTTCCATAATAATAATCTTTTTCTATAATAGTTATCTTTTAGTATGTAACGAGGAACGAAAGAGTATGTATAAATATTTAATAAAGTAAAATTGATAAATGTAATCGTTTTTTGGAACAGATTATCGTTTAAGGTCTGTTCTTTTTTGCGTGATGCTGGAGAAATATATTACTCCAGCATTTACTGTTTTATGACAAAAAATATTGTTAACTTTTTTTAAAATAAGGTTAAATTCGTTGACAACTTTTTTGAAAAGCACTTTATTGACATGAGTTTTAGAATGTTGTTTCATAGTCTTTGTATTGAAAAAAATCGACGGTCATGTCGAAAAGTGAAATTTAAAAAAAGAAAGAATTTATACATATATCTTGTGTCTTATTTTGAAACGTAATACAATATATAGAGAAATCAAGAAACGACATACAGAGAATATAGATTGGAGAGGGAGGGTCGGAAATGTTAGTTGCATATGATTCTATGACAGGAAACGTGAAGCGTTTCATTCACAAATTAAATATGCCGGCCGTTCAAATTGATGAAGCTCTAGTATTAGATGAAGACTTTATTCTTATTACGTATACAACAGGTTTTGGAAATGTACCGGAACGTGTTTTAGACTTTTTAGAACGCAATAATGAAAAATTAAAAGGCGTATCTGCAAGTGGCAATCGTAATTGGGGAGACATGTTTGGTGCAAGTGCTGACAAAATCTCTACTAAATATGAAGTGCCTATTGTATCAAAATTTGAGTTATCTGGAACAAATAATGATGTAGAATATTTTAAAGAAAGGGTGCGGGAGATTGCGACACATTGAACTGAATAATGAAATCACGCAAATGCAGGACGGTTTTTATCAGCTTCATAAAGATAAAGAGGCATTAGAAGTCTTTATGGAAGAAGCTAGAGAGAATACCGTTCATTTTAATAGCGTGGCAGAGCGAATGGAGTATATGAAAGAACATGATTACTATTACAACGTTCTGGACGAGTATAGCTTGGAGGAAGTAGAAGGAGTTTATAACATCGCTTATGGTGAAAACTTCGAGTTCCAATCTTATATGGCAGCATCTAAGTTCTATAAAGATTATGCGTTAAAAACGAATGATCAAAAACAATACTTAGAAAGCTATGAAGATCGTGTAGCAATTGTGTCATTATACTTAGGACGCGGTGATGTTGCGAAGGCAAAACACTTCGCAAGCATGATTGTAAAACAAAACTACCAACCAGCGACACCAACCTTTTTAAATGCGGGACGAAGCAGAAGAGGAGAAATGGTGTCTTGTTTCTTGTTAGAGATGGATGATAGCTTAAATTCAATCGGCTTTAACATTAATACTGCAATGCAATTATCGAAAATCGGTGGTGGAGTAGCTTTAAACTTATCTAAGCTACGTGCACGTGGTGAGCAAATTAAAGGTATTGATAACGCCGCAAGTGGTGTAGTACCTGTTATGAAATTACTTGAAGATTCGTTTTCGTATGCGAATCAGTTGGGTTAACTTTATGGCTCAACTATAAAACCAGGTCAATTGCTGGAACGCCTGAGTATATCAAGGTAGGATACTACGAAGAAATTACGTAGCGAACCCTGAAAATCCAAGATTGCAGGAAATCAGCAGCCGAGCTCCTAAATTTATTAGATAAGGAGAAGGTTCAACGACCAAGTGGCTATGTAGGTGACTAAGTAGCTCGAACCTGGCTTCTCAAAACAACCAAATTCAAAGGGTGTATACAGTTATTATAGTTTATGCCATATTCATGTGCATCAAACATATGATAAATGGTTAAATGAAGAATTTGGCGAGAAGAAGATATGGTCTGAACTCTATAGCGATATAGAGAGGATAGCAGAAATGACTATCCCCCATACGTTTTGACGATATGGAGTAACAATATGCAACGAAAAGGTGCAGGTGCAGTATACTTAAACATTTTCCATTGGGATATTATTGAGTTCCTTGATACTAAAAAAATCAATGCCGATGAGAAGAGCCGTATTCAGTCTCTATCAATCGGAATTATCGTTCCAAGTAAGTTCTTTGAACTTGCTGAGAAAAACGAACCTTTCCATGTTTTCGCGCCTTATACAGTATTTAAAGAGTACGGAAAACATTTAGATGATATAGATATCGACGAAATGTACGATGAATTAATGGGCAATCCGAAAGTGAAGAAGAAGCCATTAGATATTAGTGCGCGTGATATGCTGATTAAAATTGCTATGATTCAGCTTGAGTCTGGTTACCCATACTTAATGTTTAAATCAAATGCAAATAACCAGCATCCACTGAAGGATATTGGAACTGTGAAGATGTCGAACTTATGTACAGAAATCTTCCAGCTACAAGAAACTTCTGAAATAAATGATTACGGTACAGAAGACATTATCCGTCGTGATATTAACTGTAACTTAGGATCGTTAAATATCGTAAACGTAATGGAAAATAAAGAAATTCGTGAAGCAGTTCATGCGGGAATGGAAGCTTTAACAGCTGTTTCTGATATGACGATCATTCCGAATGCCCCAACTGTGAAAAAAGCAAATGATGAGCTTCATTCAGTTGGACTTGGAGCAATGAACTTACACGGATATTTAGCAAAAAATAAAATCGCTTATGAAAGTGCAGAAGCGAAAGAATTCGCTCGTACATTCTTTATGATGTTAAATTACTACTCGATTGAGAAAAGTATGGAAATCGCTAAAGAAAAAGGCGAGACATTTAAAGACTTCGATAAGTCTGATTATGCAAACGGCACATACTTTGCAAAGTATGAAACGACAGATTACAGCCCAGTAACTGAAAAAGTTCAGCAATTATTTGAAGGAATTCATATTCCAACAAAAGAAGATTGGACAAGTTTAAAAGAGCAAGTACAGAAGAATGGTTTATACAACTCATATCGTCTTGCAATCGCTCCGACACAATCGATCAGTTACGTTCAAAATGCAACTTCAAGCGTAATGCCGATCGTAAATCAAATTGAATCAAGAACATATGCGAATGCGACAACATATTATCCAATGCCGTATTTATCAAAAGATACGTTCTGGTACTATAAATCTTCTTATGATATGAATCAGTTTAAATTAATTGATTTAATCGCAGAAGTTCAAGAACATATTGACCAAGGAATTAGTACAATTCTTTATGTTAATAGTGATATTTCAACACGTGAGTTAGCACGTTACTACATTTATGCACATAAAAAAGGCTTGAAGAGTCTTTATTATACGAGAACACGTAAATTAAGCGTGGAAGAGTGCGTGGCTTGTACCGTTTAATATAAAAAATGAGACATTATGAGCAGGGTTTTTCTGAACCCTGCTCATGCTTAGTTATCAATTTTTTATGTTTATTTAGAGAAGGGGCGATTTAATGCGTGCGGTAAACTGGAACAAAAAAGAAGATGATTTTAGTTTAATGTTTTGGAAGCAAAACATCGCTCAGTTTTGGACAGAAGAAGAAATCGCAGTGTCTTCTGACAAAAATACTTGGGCACAATTATCAAAAGAAGAGCAAATTGCTTATAAGCGTGTATTAGGTGGTTTAACACTTTTAGATACGAAACAAGGTGGCGAAGGGATGCCACTTGTACTTGTTCATCTTGAAAATTTACAAGCGAAAAGTGTATTAGCTTTCATGGGCGCTATGGAAGAAGTACATGCGAAGAGTTACAGCCATATTTTCACAACGTTAGCTACTGAAGAAGAAATTGATGATATTTTTGAATGGGTAGATAACCATCCATTACTTGAGAAAAAAGCTGGTATTGTTACTAGTTACTATCGTCGCTTATTAAAGCCTGAAGTAACGAAAAAAGAGTTATACATGGCAATGGTAGCAAGTGTGTTCTTAGAAAGTTACTTATTCTATAGTGGATTCTTCTATCCACTTTACTTAGCGGGTCAAGGTAAATTGACGGCAAGTGGTGAGATTATTAACCTAATAATTCGTGACGAGTCAATTCACGGCGTATTCGTTGGTATTTTAGCACAACAAATCTTCACAGAACTTTCTGCAGAAGAGCAACAAGAAGTACAAACGGAAACGCAAGAGTTATTAATGGAACTGTATGAAATTGAATTGGCATATACAGAAGAAATTTACACTTCTATCGGTCTTGTAGAGGATGTAAATCGTTTCGTTCGTTACAATGCGAATAAAGGACTTATGAACTTAGGACTTGAGCCGAAGTTTGAGGAAGAAGAAATTAACCCAATCGTTTTAAATGGTTTACGTACAGATACGAAAAACCATGACTTCTTCTCTGTAAAAGGAAATGGTTACGTAAAAGCAACGAATGTTGAAAAGTTAGCAGACGATGACTTCGTATTCAATTTTTAATATAGTGTTATAGAAAAAGCTGTCTTTATAGAAAAGACAGCTTTTTTGCTATGAATAGTTTACATAATGTTATTATTTCATGGAAATATTTTAATCTTGTAAAAGCCCAATTTTTGAGGAAGTGGGAATCAAGAAAAAACACGGATTAAGGTTTTATTTTCATATTTAGTCGTATGAGAGATTGAATAACTTATGTCAAAATGAATAAAAAATGAGAAGAAATGAGGTCTAATTCCACCTATACGTTCTTTTAATATTGAATTTTTAAACTCTAGAAATTTTGGCTTGAAAATTGCATGAATATTTAAAAAGTAACAAAAAGGGAGGTAATACTCGGTGTGATATATAGTTATTTGAAAACGCTTCCTTTTGATTGTCGATTTTTAAATGGAAATTAGATAGAGAAAGTAGGAGGAATGATAGGTGGGGAAAGTAGTTGGTTTAAAACGTTCATTAGGGCTTTGGTCAATTGTTATGCTAGGGGTCGGGTATATGACACCGATGGTTGGGTTTGACACATTTGGAATCGTTTCTGAAAAAACGGGTGGTCATGTTCCAGGAGCTTATCTTATTGCATTAGCGGGGATGTTGTTTACCGCTGCAAGCTACGGAAAAATGGTAAAGGCTTTTCCTACCGCAGGATCTGCTTATACGTATACACAGAAGACAATTAGTGCAAGGCTTGGGTTTCTTGTTGGATGGTCCGCGTTATTGGATTATTTGTTTCTACCAATGGTGAACGCACTATTAACGAGAATTTATATGTCAGCATTTTTCCCAAGTGTTCCTAGTTGGGTATGGGTCATTGGCTTTGTTCTCCTGGTTACATTAATAAATATGATTAGCGTAAATGTTACTGCTAATTTCAATACGTTCTTAGTAATATTTCAAGTGTTAGTAATGGCCGTATTTGTTTTTCTAGTTATAAAAGGCTTATTAGCGGGAGAGGGAACAGGAGAAGTTTTTTCCATTCAGCCGTTTTTTCAATCAGATATACAAATATCACCGTTAGTTGCAGGTGCAACAATTCTTTGTTTCTCATTTTTAGGTTTTGATGCAGTAACTACATTTTCAGAAGAGACACCAAACGCCAAAAAAACAATTCCTCGAGCTATTTTTCTTACTGCTTTAATCGGCGGAGTTTTATTCATTACTACAACGTATTTTACACAATCTATTTTTCCAGATACATCTGTATTTAAAAATCAAGAGTCAGCATCCCCAGAAATTGCGCTATATGTTGGCGGGAAATTATTTCAAGCTTTCTTTTTAGTAGGAACCCTTATGGGGACACTTGCGTCTGGTTTAGCTTCTCATACAAGTGTATCTCGATTATTATACGTAATGGGGCGAGATAATGTAATTCCGAAGAAAATATTCGGATACATTCATCCTCGCTGGAGAACCCCAGTATATAATATTATTTTTGTAGGAATTATTTCGCTCTTCGCTATATTCATTGATTTAGAAACAGCAGCATCTCTTATTAACTTTGGAGCGCTTATTGCATTTACATTTGTTAATTTGTCTGTAATTTCTTACTATATAATCAAGAAAAAAAGATATAAGACGATAAAAGATTTCTTAAATTACTTAGTTATGCCTATTTTGGGTGCTGCTACTGTAGCCGTACTATGGTTTAATCTCAATATCCATTCACTTATTTTGGGACTTTGCTGGGCTGCTATTGGAATTGGGTACCTTCTATATGTTACAAATATGTTCCGTTCAGCTCCTCCGCAAATGCATTTTGAAGAAGCACAGGAAATATAAAGTGAAACTATAATCAGTTGGGTGGGGCATCCCCCGCCGATTATTAGCCCTCACCAATCGGGCGTTTACGGGCAGCAGGGCTCCCACCTAACTTCTTTGCTCCAGCCGAATTTTGAGGTGGGAGTTTTACTGCCCACAAATAGCGGGATAAAAAAGAAAAAGAAATCGGGAATGGATCCGATGTCTTTTTCTTTGAAGATTGGGCAACCATGCAGTATTGCATAATTCATTCAACGATTCATAAGGAAGAGGGGCAAGTCTAGGGAGTATGGCTGATAAAAGATGATCAATATAGTATTTTCATTTGGCACAATTATTGCTTTGTACAATTAGTAAAAATATAAAAGCGGGGTGTTATTGTCGTAATCCAAGTAGAAAACAAATACAGTTGAACTTGAAAATCATTTCATTGAAGGTGGTTGCAAAGTTGTAGGAATAGCATGTCTAATATGCTAGTTGCATTTTTAACCTAAAGGAGGGAGCAAATGAAACTGGATATTTTATTAGAAGAAGTGGAGAGACAACAAATTGGCTATTATTGCATTTTGTCGAATAGCCATCGTTACGATATAGCTGTTACGTATTCGCAACAGTTTCTTGGAAAAGCAATGGTTACCTCAATTCAAAATGGGAGAATGGTTTTATTAAGTCAAGAAGATATTGGAGAGGAACAATATTGGGCACCAAGGTTAGGAATTGAGGTAGAAGATATAGAAGAGCTTCAAAGCTTTTTCTATATGGTTCTTCAGTCACAAAGGTTAGAAGAACAATATTAATAGAATAAAAGAAAGGGATGATTGATTGTGTATTATGATATTATTACGAGTCCGTGTTATGGAATAATTGAAAAAGTGTCTATTAATAAGGATTCTCGAATTTATGAATGGGAGCCATTATTCTCTATTAAAGATATGAATGGTAAACTGGAAGTAATTAAGATGGGATGTAGTGGAGAAGTTCAATCTTTAGAAGTAGAGGCGGGAGATAAAGTAATTCCAGGTATGGTATTAGCGTATATTCAAGAAGACCTTTTCGTTAGTGGTAGTGATTAATGATAGAACAATGAGGAAGATGGAGGCGTTCATCTTCCTTTTTTTATTAAGTAAAGAAAAAAACGTTTTATTTTCAGATTAATTAAAAAAATCTGCATTTAATGATACAATACAAATTATATAGTTCAAAGGAGGAATAGCAGCATGTTTTCCATTGCTCATAAAAAAATTAGACCTATTGTTTCTCTACCTATCGATCAATCTGAAAAGGAATGGAATATAGATGTTGAAAATATAAAAGAATCTTTTCTATTTTTAAAAAGAGAAGAGAAATTATTTGCATACGTTCATGTGAAGGATCTGCTATCAAATAGTAAGGGATTAACTGCTAAGGTATTGCTTTCAAATGCTGTTTCACTAGATACAATATGTCATCTTAGTAAAGATATTTCTTTAACAGCTCTTTTTCAAATTATTGGAGCACCGATTGCGATAGTAAAAAATGAAATGGATGAGCTAACAGGATATATAAGAAGAGAGGATGTTTTTGCAGAACTATTTAAACAAGAAAATCAGAGTGTTGATATATTAAAAATTATTTTAACGTCTATTCCAATGGGGATTTTTGTAGTAGATCGTGAAAAGAAAATTGTAAATTGCAATGAGTCTGGTTTGAAGATGATTAAATCGACTCCTGAAAAAGTTATGAATGTACCAGCAGAACTGATTTTTAACGAAGAGCACATTAATAACGTATTTACAACGGGAAAAACGATCTTGAATCAATTACAAATCACAAATGAGATGGGTGTATTAGTTGACTATAGTCCAATTCCAAACTTTGATCAAAGTATTGAAGGAATGGTTATTATTGTGCAAGATTTGCCGATGGTCGAGGACATGGCGATGGAAATTGAATATATAAAGGATTTAAATGAAGATTTACATGCAATCTTGTCTAGTATTTATGATGAAATATTAGTTGTTAATCATAAAGGGGAATTAATTCGTTATAGTGAAACTGTTATCAATGATTTTTGGGGGAGTAGTTTGAAAGACCTTTTAGGAAAAAATCTTTTAGAATTAGAAAATAAAGGATTATTCAGTCCGTCTGTTACGCGATTAGTGTTGGAAAAACAAAAAAAGGTATCAGTTGTACAAGAAACAAAAAGCGGAAGAAAAATATTAGCAGTTGGAAACCCTGTATTTAATGAAAACGGAGAGCTTCATCGTATTATTATTGCTTCAAGGGATATTACCGAAGCAACGAGATTGAAGACGGAATTACATGAAATAAAGAAGATATCAGAGCAATATAAGAAGGAGTTAGATGACTTTAAAAATAAAGATCGTTTTCTTAAGAAGCTTATTTACTGTAGTCCGAAAATGGAGCAAATTATTAACCAAGCTAAAAAAATAGCAGATTTTTCTTCCAATGTTCTTATTTCTGGAGAATCTGGCGTCGGAAAAGAAGTAATTGCTCAGGCAATTCATCAACTTGGAAACCGATCTTCAAAGCCATTTTTAAAATTAAATTGTGGTGCAATTCCAGAAACTTTGCTAGAAAGTGAACTATTTGGTTATACGAAAGGTGCTTTTACAGGAGCCGATAAAAATGGAAAAGAAGGATATTTTAAGCGGGCGGATCAAGGTATTTTATTTTTAGATGAAATTGGAGAAATGCCTTTACATTTGCAAGTGAAATTGCTTAGAGTCTTGCAAGAACAAGAAGTAATTCCTATTGGAAGTACAATCCCTACGAAAATAAATGTACAAATTATTGCTGCTACAAATAAGAGTCTTGAAAAGATGGTGGAATCTGGAATATTCCGTGAAGATTTGTTTTATCGGCTAAATGTAATTCCGTTGCGAGTGCCTCCTCTACGAGAGCGAATGGAAGATGTTCCGGTACTTGCCTTTCATTTCTTGCAACAGTTAAATGAAAAATATAATAAAAATTATCATTTAACTCCAGATGCGCTTAGCTTACTAGAGTTTTACTCATGGCCAGGAAATGTACGTGAATTACAAAATATGATTGAACGTTTAGTAGTATCAGCAGACGATCCAGTAATTGAAGCGGAGTTTGTTAGTAAGTTTTTAACAACTGGTTATGACTTTAAAAAATCAAAACCAGTTATTACAAGAGTATTACCATTACAAGAAGCACTACATTCTGTAGAAGAACAATTGATTTTACTTGCAATGAAGCAGTATAAAACAACGACTAAGGCTGCAAAAGCTCTTGGAATCAGCCAATCTTCAGTGAGTCGTAAATATCAAAAAATTGTTAGTGAAAAAGGGATAGCGGCTGATATCATCTCTTATTCCTAAAAAAGGAGAAGGTCACATAGACTTCTCCTTTTTGTGTGCGCTCAGCATGTGCATATTCTCTAGGAGTCAAGTCCCGAGTGGTGAAGGCGGTAGCGGAAATGATTAACATTCCGTTTTATGCAAAATGGAATAGTGTATGCGAGAGTGCATAAATTGTTTATTGTTTTTAAGAAAATAGTCAGTTTATGTATGATTCCTTTGGATTTTAAATATTGGCATGAAAATTGCTTATAAATATATAAACGATTGATGAAGGGGGATTCAATATAGTGCTAGATTTAAAAATGTATGTAAACGGTGAATGGAGAGAGTCTAGTAATCAAGAGAAAAGAACGATTATTAACCCTGCGAATGGCAAGGGTATAGCATATGCACCTGAGGGAACGATTGAGGATGCAAAATACGCGATAGAAGTGGCAAGAACGGCTTTCGATAGCGGAATTTGGTCAGCAACATCCACTGCTGAAAGGGCATCATATTTATTTAAAATAGCAGATGAAATTGATAAAAATATGGAAGAATTAGTATACCTTGAAACAATGGATAATGGAAAAACGTACCGTGAGGCAGAAGGAGATATTGGAGATGCAGCGGCTTGTTTTCGCTATTATGCCGGATTGATTACAAAGCCAGATGGTCAAACATATCATGTAGCCGATCCGATGCAAGCGATGGTTGTAAGAGAGCCAGTTGGTGTTTGTGGATTAATTGTTCCATGGAATTATCCGCTATTGATGAGTGTATGGAAAATTGCACCTGCTTTAGCAGCTGGAAATACAATTGTGTTTAAACCTTCTGAAGTGACACCAATCACTGCAACAAAGCTATTCGAAATCCTTGAAAAAGTAGGGCTACCAAAAGGTGTTGCCAATATGGTAATGGGGGCTGGTCCAATAGTAGGGAATGAAATTGCAGCGAGTCATAAAGTGGATATGATTTCCTTTACAGGTGGAACAAAGACAGGTAAGCACATTATGAGAACAGCGGCAGATAATATGAAAAAGATTTCGTTAGAGCTTGGGGGAAAATCTCCAAATATTATTTTTGCAGATGCGGATTTTGAGACCGCTATTGATTATGCTCTATTCGGTATTTATGCAGGTAGCGGACAAGTATGCTCAGCAGGATCAAGAATCCTTGTCGAAGAAAATATTTATGATAAATTTGTTAATAGTTTTGTAGAGCGAGCGCAGCAAATTAACGTTGGACCTGGTGATAATCCAGAATCAGAAATGGGGCCACTTGTAAGTCAAGAACATATGGAAAAAGTATTACGTTATATTGAAATTGGGAAAGACGAAGGTGCAAACGTTGCCAGCGGAGGTAGACGAATAATGGAGGATGGAAAAGGTGATGGTTTCTTTATTGAACCAACAGTCTTTGTCAATGTAAAACCTGATATGCGCATTGTCCAGGAAGAAATCTTCGGTCCTGTTGTAGTAATTCAAAAGTTTAAAAATGAACAGGAGGCAATTGAGTTAGCAAATGGTACAGATTATGGCTTAGCTGGAGGGGTATTTACGGTTGATGGTGCAAAAGCAATGCGCGTAATTCGCAAGCTTCGCGCAGGAATTACGTGGATTAATAGCTATCATCCAACATACAATGAGGCGCCTTGGGGCGGATATAAGCAAAGTGGTATAGGTCGTAGTCTAGGAACGTTTGGTTTAGAAGAATTTCAAGAAATTAAGCAGATTAATATAAATCTAGAAGTAGAACCTATTGGTTGGTTTGCAAATAAAAAAAATGTAGAGGTGAATTAGATGGAAACGAACGTGAAAAATAAATTGAATGAGAAAGAATCAAATGTAAATGAGTATATTACGAAAGTACTACAGTTAATTGAAAAAGAAAAGGTTACTGAAGAAGAGGCAAACTGGATTCAAAAAGAAACAGTAGATGGATTTAGAGAGCATGTAAACCCTGGTTTTCTTGCTTATAGAAAAACAGTAACAAAAGATGGACAATTTGCAGCAGTAGAATGGTCAGATGAAGGATCTTGTTTCATGGATATTAATGGTAAAAAGTATATTGACTGTTTAGGTGGATTTGGAATTTATAATGTTGGTCACCGTAATCCGAAAGTGGTAAAAGCTGTAACGGATCAATTAAAGCGTCAAGCATTGCATAGTCAGGATTTACTAGATCCACTTCGAGCAATTCTTGCAAAGATTTTAGCGGATATTACACCTGGTGATTTGAAATACGCCTTCTTCACAAATAGTGGAACAGAAAGCGTAGAGGCAGCATTAAAACTAGCAAAAATGTATAGTGAACGAACAACTTTCATTGCTACAACGCGTGCTTTCCATGGTAAGAGCCTTGGTGCTTTATCGGGGACGGCAAAAGGAATGTTCCGTAAGCCATTTTTACCATTAATTCCGGGTTTCCGTCATGTTCCGTTTGGCGATATTGATATGATGAGAAAAACATTTGAGACATGTGCATTAGTGGGAGAAGATGTTGCAGCAGTTATTTTAGAACCAATTCAAGGAGAGGGCGGTATTATTTTACCTCCAGAAAATTATTTGAAACAAGTACGAGAGCTTTGTGATGAGTTTGGATCACTCCTTATCTTTGATGAAGTACAAACTGGAATGGGACGTACAGGAAAAATGTTTGCTGCAGAATTATATGATGTCGTGCCGGATATTATTTGTCTTGCGAAGGCGTTTGGTGGAGGTGTAATGCCAGCGGGAGCTATTGTTGCGAAAGAAACAGTATTCAAAAGTTGGTTTGAAAATCCATTTATGCATACAACAACATTTGGAGGAAATCCACTTGCATGTGCTGCTGCAATTGCAACAATCCATGTATTATTGGAAGAGAAATTACCGGAACGAGCTATGGAAGTTGGGGAGTATTTCTTAAATGGATTGAAACAAGCTGCAGAAGGGCACGAAGATAAAATCTTTGAAATTCGTGGTCAAGGTTTAATGATTGGGATTGAATTCCATAAAGACGAGATTGGTTATGAAGTGTCAAAGGCGATGTTTGATCAAGGAATTCTTGTTGCGGGAACATTAATTAACTCAAAAACAATTCGTATTGAACCATCCCTTACAATTAGTTATGAAGAAGTAGATACAGTTATTAATACGTTTAAATCTGTGCTAAATCAAGTAAAAGTAAAATAAATTTTGTATAAGGTTATATGTGAATTCAAACGATTGAAACTAAAATTAGAATAGATTTACCTGTATGTTATTACAGGAAGGCAGTGTAACGAAAAGTTACACTGCCTTTTTATTACATTTTTTGTTGTAAGTATTTACATGTAATTTGTCTTAGTGTACTATTTAACTAACACACTAAGACAGGAGGGGAGAAATGAAAATCGAGTTTTCTCCAAATACACCAATTTACATTCAGGTAATGGAATACATAAAGAAAGAAATTGTAACGGGTCATTTATTGCCTGGCGATAAAATTCCCTCCGTACGTGAATTAGCGAGTGAATTACAAGTAAATCCAAATACGATTCAACGTACATTTCAAGAGTTAGAGCGGGATGGAGTTGTTGTAACACGTAGAGGAATGGGGCGATATGTAACGAATGAAGGGGAGAAAATTATGGAGCTGCGAAAAGATATGGCGAAAGAATTACTTCATTCTTTTATAGATGGAATGGACAATTTAGGTTTTTCAGAAGAAGAAATTCTTACAATCCTTCGTTCTTCATTACATGAGAAAAGGGAGGAGAGCGAATGACAGAGTTATTAAAAATAGAAAATCTATGGAAGCGGTACGGATTAAAAGCAGTGATCCGTGAGTTAAACATAGAGATTACAGAAGGAAAAATCGTTGGGCTTGTTGGAGATAACGGAAGCGGGAAAACGACGTTATTAAAAATGATTGCAGGCCTACAACACCTTTCTGAAGGCAGCATAGTAATTAACGGTAAAAAAGTAGGGTTAGAGACGAAAGAAATCGTTTCATTTATGTCTGATAAGCCAGTCTTTGATGATTGGATGACGGTAAAAGATTCTTTATTTTTCTATCGAGATTTTTATAAAGACTTCGACATTCAAAAAGCGGTAGATACGATTGCGGAATTTAAAATACCGTTAGAAGAAAAAATTACAGCTTTATCAAAAGGTATGGTTGAAAAGCTACAAATTATTTTAACATTTTCGAGGAAAGCGAAGTTATACGTACTAGATGAACCGCTTGGCGGAATTGATCTTGTTTCTAGAGAACACGTATTGAACCTCATTCTACAATTTTATAGAGAAGATTGTACGATACTAATCTCGACTCACTTAATAAATGAAGTTGAAAATATTTTTGATGAAGTAATCTTTTTAAAAGATGGGGAAATTGTATTGTATGAAAATGTAGAAGAGTTACGTTTTCAGAGAGGGAAAGCTGTCACAGATGTGTTTAAGGAGGTGTTTAGTAGGTGAAGTCGAGCTTAATATATATGTACAATGTGAATAAAAAGCAAATTATTATTTCATTATTATCATTTATATTCGTTGTAGCTGTCGCTTTCGTAAGCTTGGGAAATTATATTAAGCAAGAATCAGGAGAGGTAAGGCAAATAATTATAGTTTCCTTAGTCATCTTAGTATATATAATTTTTATAGCATTGATATTTATTCAGGCGATATCTGCATTTGGAAAAATGACTGAAAGTACATTATTTCGGTTAACACCGACATCAGGTAAAAAGATTGTTTTAGCAATATTGTTATATACTGCAATTAGTTTACTTATTTTTGAAGTAATAGGTTCTATTTTTTTATATAGTATTTCTATGAAAATAATAAAGGGTACAGAGCTCTATGAAGTGTTATTTACCCAAAGTGTATTCAATCCATTAAAGCACCTCTTTAGTACTATGTTATATGTATTTAAATTATCTAGCATATTGCTTGTATTACTTTTTGCAGTAGCTAGCGTTAAAGTTTTTTCTTTGAAAAAGAAGAAGCTAGAATATACGATTATATTTTTGTTGTTTTTATTAGTAACAAAAGTGATGAGCGTTATATATGAAATGTTGGGTGGGCTTGCTCCTATAGTGCCCTTAATAAGAAATTTAATTTATATAGATGAATCGTCAGATGGAGATATAATGTTATTCCCGGAAAAGCTTATGAATTTATATAGCCTTAGTTTTTCTATAGGAATATTTATCCTACTTGTTTATATAACAGGGCGCATCATCGACAAAAAACTAGAAGTTTAAAGGAGGAATCATCATTGGGAAATGTAGTAGTGAAATTAGAAAATGTCCGAAAAAAAATTGGTAGAACAGAAATTATTCGGGGCTTATCATTTGAGGTTCGTGAAGGAGAGGTATACGGATTCCTTGGACCGAACGGTAGCGGTAAGACAACGACAATTCGTATGATGACAGGTCTTATTTCTATGACAGAAGGCGATATTACAATTTGTGGTCATAGTATTCGCACAGAGCGTGAAAAGGCGCTAGAGCAAATTGGAGCGATTGTAGAAAATCCCGAGCTATATGATTATATGACTGGAATGCAAAATTTAAAGCATTTTGCGAACATGGCGATTACCCCAATTAGTAAAGAGCGCATCGCTGAAATTGTAAAGCTTGTTGAATTAGAGCATGCGATTCATAAAAAGGTGAAAACATACTCACTTGGTATGAAACAGCGTTTAGGAATTGCGCAGGCGTTACTTCATCAGCCGAAAATCTTAATTTTAGATGAACCGACAAATGGATTAGATCCAGCTGGTATTCGCCAAATTCGTGATTATTTACAACGATTAGCGAAAGAAGAAAATATTGCAGTCATTGTATCAAGTCATTTATTAAGTGAAATTGAATTAATGTGTGATCGCGTAGTTATTATAAAGCAAGGTGAGTTTGTACAAGAGTATAACTTACATGAACAAGCGAAGCATGATGAAACAGTTGTAGTTGCATTTGAAGTAGATCAAGTTCAAAAAGCGAACGAAATTATTAAAGGTAAAGTACAAGGAAATGTAGCTGTGGCATCTGTAATGAAAGAAGGGATTCCGCAAATTGTAAAACAGTTAGTGAATGCTGATGTACTCGTATACGGTGTTACTGTTCAAAATAAAACGTTAGAGGATGAGTTCTTAGCGATTACAGGGGGAGTGAAAGCGTAATGTTTAAATTAATTCAAAATGAATTTTTAAAGTTACATGCGAAAAAAGGTATGTACATTTTAATAGGTGTAATTGCAGCATTGGAGATTTTGGGAGTTTTAGCGATGCTGAAATGGGGAGGAGGAAATGAGTTTAAAGGATCATATTTAGATTTTGTAAGTTCAGAGATTGGTTTAATTACCTTATTTGCAACAATTTTTGGAATTACGATTGCGTCTCGTACAATTACTGATGAGTTCCAAAAAGGTACAATTAAGCAGTTATTAATCCGTCCGAGAAAACGAATTACAGTTTTGTTCTCTAAATATATTACAGTGTTACTTACTATATTATTTATCATATTTGCTAGCACGTTAATCGCAATGATTATTGGCGGGATTGTAATGGATGGTAGTAAAACAGGAGTAACGTTAGGAATCGTAATGAAGTCCATTTTATATCAAGTACTTTCACCGTTCTTCTTTGCAACTCTTTCATTTTGCTTAGCTAATGTATTTAGAAATTCTGTATTACCATTAATTATTACGATGTTCCTATTTTTCTTACAAGGACCAATTAATATGGTACTAATGATGTTTGCAAAAGGTGTAGCGAAATTTGTGGTGTTTTTCCATTTAAATTTAAGTGTTTACGACAGTAATAAATTAGTAAGCGGTGGAATGGAACCACCATTTACAGAATTTACGTTTACAACTTCATTATTACTTGTGGTTGCATATTTTGCTGTATTACTTGTAGCATCAAGTGTATTATTCCAAAAACGTGACGTATTATAGTAGAAAAAATCCCCGTGTTAACGGGGATTTTTATTAACCAGCTTTTTTGATTTATGTAGCTTTTAAGTGTGGCAGATACATATTTACTTAGGAACATAATTGTAACTAAGTTGAAGAACATTGATATGGTATATCAAATAGGATTGTTATTATGTAATTTAATACGTATATTATTCGGAATAAAGTGAGAAAAATAGGAAGATTTTCAACTATATTCATATTATAATTTAGTTATTCGGCCATTTGTGGAGAAGGGCTACCCATAAAACACTGAATAAATTTTCACTTTATATCATCTCTGGAGGTGTTCAATATGCAACATGCATTTTCACGTATAAGGCTACGTAGTTTTTTTGGATGGACGATTATAGGGATGTTCCTGACGATGATTCCATTAAATTTATCAGGTGCTTCTGACAATACGATAGAGTTCCTGTCACAAATATCAATATTTTTCGCATTTCCACTATTGTGGCTATATTTAAAAACAAGTAAAAATAATGTTGTTTTTAAAAGTTTTTTTGATAAGCCCGGACGTTTACATTGGGGGTTAATTGTATTAGCAACGATCATGGGAATGATTTTTGCAGTCGGTATATCCCAAATTCAATTTTATATTTTAGCACATACTTTACCTAATTTCTTAGTTACCATGTTAGAAGATGGTAATGTAATTAATACGAGTAACATATACATGACGATATTTACTTTTATTTCAGCATGTGTATTAGCCCCAATAATGGAAGAGGTTATTTTTAGAGGTTTTTTCTTACAACGAATGGCTTACAAATGGGGGATTAAACGAGCGATTATTATATCCTCTCTTATTTTTGGACTAGGACATTTTGATGTTATCGGTGCTTTCATGTTCGGTGTTATTATGTGCCTTCTATACATAAAGACAAAAAATATATGGACGAATATTGCTGTGCATGCTCTAAATAATTTGATTGCAACGAGTATGCAATTTGTAGGTGGAGATGGAAGTGACGCAATCTCGATTACTGAATTACAAGCACAAAGTAATTTATGGATCGGCATTGGTCTTGTGATTATCGGTTTATTATGGTTCATTCCTTTTACTTGGAACCAGTGGCGTACAGTAAAAGAAGTTGGTGTGCCACCGATTCGTTTCATAAATGAAGAAAAAGTAGTGAATACATCAGAAGAAAATGAAATATATAGCCAAGTGATAGTAACAGATAAATTGATGGCTGTAGAACTACCTGATGAAGCTGTAAATAAGCTTCGGTTAGAAGAAAATGATTATGTAACAGTTTCTGTAGAAGAAGATAAAATTGTTATAAAGAAAGCGCATAATAGATAATTAAAAAGTAGCTCCTAAAGAGCTACTTTTTAATTTGTAATAATCTCTACACGAAAATTATTACCGTTCTTTACATATTTAATATCTGTAACGATCCGAACGGTTTTTAGAAGTTCAACTTTTTCACCAATTCGAGGGATGGTCGGAACATTGTCCCAAATACCAAGCAAGTCATCTAATTGTGCCGTTTTTTCATAAAACCAGATTTTCAATGTAAAGCCCCTTTCTCGAACTTTATGTATTTTAATACATGATATATCATTTTTATTCTTAATGTAAGGGGTTTTTACTCTTTTTGTGAATAAATATGAATTAATCTTCTGGGAATATATGTTCAATGTCCGGAGTAAGAGCTACTTCTGATAATACGATATGAGAAACTGTCGTTGCATATGAAGAAACATCATTGATAAATTCTTCAAGTTCAACGAGTGAAGGAACAGAGATTTTTACAATGTAGCATAAGCTTCCTGTTACTCGGTAACAAAAACTTGCAGATGGATAAGACTGAATAAACTGTTGCATACGTGTTGTATCACCATTTTTTAAAGTGATTTCTAAAATACAATCTAAAACAAGTCCTGCTTTTTTATAATTGATATCGATTGTGTATTTTTGAATAATCCCTTCACTTTCAAGTTTACGTACACGTTCTGTAGTAGACGGAGCCGATAAGTTTACTCGTTTTGCTAATTCACGCATCGAAAGGCGGCTATCATTATATAATTCATTTAAAATTTTTCGATCAACACGGTCTAATTGCATTTGTAAATATACCTCCAGTAAAATGATAATTTTTGTAAAGAAAAATTTAAAATTAAGATTCATATGAAATGTAAAGTGAACTTTATTTATTTTACAATAAAAAAGAAGGAAATAGGAGGGGAAATGATGGAGAGAATTACATTATCAAATGTAGGAGATACAAAGTTTCAAAAATTATTAGGTCATAATCCAGATATATTAAATTCGTGGAGTACGTTAGAGAATACACTGTATAGTACAGGGGCCCTTTCCGTAGAGTTAAAGGAGCAAGTAAGAAGAACATTAGCGTTTGGGAATGAATGTCCGTACTGTATGGCAAAGGGAAAGCCGGATGATATACAAAAAATAGAAGAAATTAGCGTAGCCGTTACTTTTGCACATGCATTTGTTCATGACCAAAAGGCGATAGATGATAATATGTTTCATATATTAAAACAATATTGGACTGAAAAAGAAATTGTAGAGCTTTGTGCCTATATTTGTTTTATTACTGCTTCGCAGCAACTTGGTTTTCTGTTTCAATTACAGCCCAATTAATTAGGAGGATATTATGCTTAATCAAGCAGCACTTATAATCATTGATGTACAGGAAGCATTCAACTTACCATACTGGGGCGTGAGGAATAACCTTTTGGCGGAAGAAAATATGAAAAGTTTGTTAGAAGAATGGAGAAAAAGAAAACTACCAGTTTTTCATATTCAACATGTAAATAAAGAAAATGTTCAATCGATGTTTTATCAACATGCGGAAACGGTAAACTTTAAAGAAGAAGTGCAACCAATGCCAGATGAAATAATTATCCAGAAATCCGTTAATAGCGCGTTCATTGGGACAAATTTGGAAGAACAATTAAGAGAACAAAAATGTAATACGGTAGTGATTGTAGGATTAACAACAAATCATTGTGTGGAGACTACAACACGGATGGCAGGTAATTTAGGGTTTACAACGTATTTAGTGAGCGATGCGACGGCTACATTCAATCGTAAAGGTCTGGACGGGACAGAGTATAGTGCAGAGGACATTCACAATATGACACTTGTAAACTTACATGATGAATTTGCCAAAATCGTTACGACTGAAGGTGTTTTAAAATTATTTTAAGAAAATAATTGTGGAATTATGTAGAAAAAAAAAAGAATATTTCGTATAATCTAAGTATAATCATTTTGAAAATAGGGGTGTCATCATATGGAGCAAATTCCAGTAAAGAAAATAGAAGAAGTACTCGTTTTAGCAGGAGATGATAAACAAAAGCAAAAGGAATTTTATGAATTGCTCTTAACAACGGAGTTTTATGTTGCTGGTTCACTTGAAGCAGAAGACGGGGCAACGGAAGGAACACTTCGTTTGCGTCATTTCCAAGGAGAGGATAGATGGATCGTTCCGTTCTTTACACAATTGAAATTTGTAAAAGATGTGTTGCCAGAAGGTACACCCCTTATTACGATACGTGGAAAAGAATTATTGGGTAGCATCGAGAAAGATGCGACAGCTGTATTAAATGTTGGAACAGATATGAGTAAAACATTTATTCCAGAAGAAATTGCAGAGATAGCATCAGGACGAATCTTTAATTATTATAAGTAAAAGGAAAAGCTTAGCAGCTTTTCCTTTTTAATTTGAACATGGAGTGGCTATACCAGAAGAAATAGAAACAGTTTTGTTAGTTGTATTTATTGTTGCTGTAGCTCCGAGGGGAATACCGATATTTGGACTTATATGTCCAATCGGTAAACCGAATAACACAGGTATATTATATGGCGTGAAATATTCATATAATATTGTTTGCAATGATTGAGATGGCTTAGAAGGGTTGCAGTCGTGACAACTTGTAAAAATAACGCCGCTGCATTCATTAAACTGTCCAGATAAAAGTAGTTGATTTAACATCCGGTCAATGCGGTACGGTTCTTCACCAATATCTTCAAGCAATAAAAGTTTATTTGGCGTATTTATCTCATAGGGCGAGCCAATTATACTTGTTAACACAGTTAAATTCCCTCCAACTAATGTGCCTGTAACTGTACATGGAGAGGTAGGTACGATACATTCTGATGCATATAAGATAGATGAATACGGATGGAATAGTTGATTGAAAGAAGATAAGGAGAGAGAATCTATACCTTTTCCTAATTCTTCAATCATTGGACCATGAAAAGTAACCAGCTCCGCATAACGTGAAAAGGCAGTATGTAAAGCCGTAATATCGCTATATCCCCAAAAAATCTTTGGATTCCGTTGAATGATTTCATATTGAATGTAAGGGAGGAGACGAGCGCTGCCGTAACCACCTCGTGCACAAAAGACTGCTTTGACCTCAGTATTTGTAAATGCTTCATGTATATCATCAAGACGAACTTGATCACTTCCAGCTAAATATCCATATTTTTCATAAACACTCTTTCCAATTATTACGGATAATCCCATCTCTTGTAATACGTTCACACCTTTTAATATATTCTCAAGTGTTGGTGGGCCAGACGGTGCAATAACCATTACTGTATCACCTTTTTGCAACGCATTTGGATAAATCATTGTTCTCAGCCTCCTTCTCTTTCAATATATTCGCTTGAGCGAAAGTTCAATCCTTGTAAAAGAAGGGGAAAGCATGTCATATAAAGAAGGTATAGGGAAAGTAGGAGGGAAAATGATGTTTACAAGTCGAGTAATAGATATATTACAAATTAAGTATCCGATCATTCAAGCAGGTATGGCAGGAGCGATTACAACGTCAGAACTTGTTGCAGCTGTGAGTAATAGCGGAGGATTAGGTACGCTTGGAGCAGGGTATATGAGCCCAGAACAAATCCGTGAAGCGATTTATAAAATAAGGGAACTAACAAATAAGCCTTTCGGTGTTAATTTACTTTTAACGAAAGAGATACAGATAGAAGAAGAGAAGGTAAACGAGGCGAAAGTATTACTTAGTGGAGTGAATAGAGAATTAGGTATAGAGGAAGAAAAGACTTTAAAACTTCCAAAAGGCTATAAAGAACAATTACAAGTATTATTAGAGGAAAAGGTACCAGTCGTTAGTTTTGCATTTCAAACGTTAGAAAAAGAAGAAATAGATGATTTGAAAAAGGAAGGGATAAAAGTTATCGGAACAGCTACCCATGTAGCGGAAGCGAAAGCACTTGCTAAGTTAGGGGTAGATATTATTGTCGGGCAAGGTAGCGAGGCAGGAGGGCATAGAGGAACGTTTATTGGGAAAGAACAAGATGCGATGATTGGTACATTTGCATTAATCCCGCAATTAGTAGCGGAAGTACCTCATATCCCGATTGTTGCAGCAGGTGGTGTAATGAATGGGCAAGGGCTTGTTGCGGCATTTGCGTTAGGGGCAGAAGCTGTTCAAATGGGATCAGCCTTTTTAACGAGTGAAGAAAGTATTACGCATGACGTGTATAAAGAGGCGATTTTACATAGTACAGATACGAGTACAACGGTAACCCGTGCGTTTTCCGGGAAATATGCACGGGGTATTCGTAATGAATTTATAGAGAAACATGAAGGAAGAGAAGAGAATTTACCAATGTATCCAGTGCAAAACGTATTAACTTCAAAAATACGTCAAGAAGCAGCGAAGCAAAATAAGGAAGAGTATATGTCGCTTTGGGCGGGACAAGCATCATCATTAGCACGAACGGAATCAGCTCAGCACGTAGTGAAACGTGTCATGAAAGAAGCAGAGAACGTAATTGAACAATTACAAGATGTATATAAAAAAAGACCACTTGAATAATTCAAGCGGTCTTTTGGTTAGTTTGCTTTATAAAATTGTTGGATAGCTTCGTCGATGTAAACCCAGCCTTTCCAACCTAAGTGCATATGATCTTTTAAGAAGTACTTATCATATTCATGATTTGAGAAATCAGCAATTGGATAGCCAGCTTGCTTAATTTGCTCATGAACTTTATTGTAGTATAATTCGCGTTTTTCTTTCGGGAAGCCAGCGTAATCATACCAAGGACCTTTTACAGGAACAGAAATGAAGAGCGGTTTTGCGCCAGATTGTTTTAATAAATCAAGTACAATTTGTAAATCTTCATATTCTGGTGATTGGTCATAAGCATCATTTTTTAAGTAACCTTCACGTTGTTTTAATTTCTTCTTAATTTTGCTATTGAAGTAATCATCTTCGATACCATATTCGTTAGAGCTTGATTCTACTGCACCTGTTTGATCAGCATGCTTACGAGCTTCTTCCCAGTTCATTTGTTTCAATGATGGATCAAGCTGTTCTTTATGCGGCTTAATATTAAACATAACTGTAAATAAGTCTTTACGATCTAGAATGTTACGATAAATATAAGCGAAAGGTTTAGCAGCAAGTGCTTTTACTTTATACTTTGTATCATCGTAGGCGATACCTTCAAGCGAAATTTTTAATAAAGTTTCTTTTTTAACAATCTCAAAGTTTAATAAGCGTTTTGCAATTTGTTTTTTCATTTCAGGTTTTAAATCATCGTTGAAAATGAAGTGGTAACCTTGTTGTTTTGAAAAGTTAGGTGCAAAGTGTGTCTCATCAATACCTTGTGGTACAAACCATTGCGGAGAAAGAACGAATATCATTTTCTTATCTTTCAATTGATCCATTGTAGATGCGAAGTTTAATACATGTACAAGGTCTTGTGTTCCACCGCGCCCAAGTAGGAATGGTGTGAATCCTTCAGGCCTTACTTTGAAATAATTCGATGGATGGAAAGCATCCATACGTGCGAATTCCGATGAACCGTACATCGGAAGATATTTCGGGTCTGCTAACATCTTTTGCTGTAAAATCATACTTTGAATCTTTTCTTCTTTTAAAGAAGTCGCAGCTTGTTCTACTTTCTCATCACTTAAAAGTGGGAGTAGGAAGCGCGTAGGAATAAGTAAGAATACAGCAAAAAGGGCCAATGCTAAAAGCATCGGACCAAATTTTACTTTGTTCATCGGATTTCTTCCAACTTTTTAATAACCATATTTGGTGTAGCCCACTCATCGCGGTCAAAATCAGAAATAGAAACTTCAATCTCTAAACGCTCTTGAAATTCTACTAATAAAGACACTACAGCGAAAGAATCAAGAATACCTTCTTCAAATAATTGAACATCTAAGTTTTCTTTCACAATATCGTTTTCACATACTTCTTCTAAAATATCTAATACTTGCTCTTTGAATTCTGCCATTTTAAAAATCTCCTTTATATCCGAAATATATTATATGTGCAACTTCTTAATAGTATAAGAAGGGTGCATTAAAAGTATCTGTTAAGGTGTCCAGAGAAGATCAGGAAACCGAAACATACAACGTGGAACGTAATTACAATCGCAAGGACATGCGTAAATTTATTATTTGGCCAAAACTTATGCTTCTTGTTTTTTCGTTCGAAAATATCGAACAAGATAAACAAGGCAGCGTGATAAAGACCATAAATAATGTATTGATACACATGCTCACCAGTAATATGCCATATTCCCATGATGAAAAAGTTTAAAAATGCACCGATATACGAAATTGTGTAACGGTTTTTAATTAACTTTTTCTTCGTTGCGAAAAAGACGAAACGCATGTAAATAAAGTCACGGAACCAGAATGATAAACTCATATGCCAGCGGTTCCAGAAGTCTTTAATGTTACGACTAAGGAATGGTTTATTAAAGTTTTCTGGAGTTTTAATTCCCATCATATAACTTACACCAATTACAAATGAGCTATAACCAGCAAAGTCAAAGAATAAATATAAGCTATAGCTATACATGTAAATCATATTTGATAGGATTGTATCTTGCTGAGCGAATGCCGGATCCATAAAATATTGCTTTATTAAGTAAGCAATAATAAATTTATACAAGAAACCTTGGAAAATACGGTTTAGCCCTGTATATAGTAAATTTTGATATTCTTCTGCACTAGGTGGCTTTTGAATATCTTTTTGGAATCTGCGGTAACGATCGATAGGTCCCGTTGAGATAGCTGGGAAGAATAAAACGAATTCCCAGAAATTAAAGAAGGAAAGTTCTTTAATTAAGTTATCACGAACTTCAAATACCATTTGTACTGCTCTAAATGTTACATAGGACATTCCTAAAAATACAACAAACTTTAGCTCAGGTACAAACGGTGCAATTTTTGCTAAAACAAGCGGTAAAATCGATAAAATAACAGCTATACAAAACGTGAATGTACTATTATTTTGTTTTCTTAACATTAAATAGCCTTTAATAAGGGCATATTGCCAAATAATAAATGCGGCTAACATGATTGCTTGCTTCGGTTTATCAGAGAAGATAATAACGAGCATTACTAATGTTAAAACGGCATTATATTTACGCAACATTTTACCTTTTAATCCAGCTATGATAGTAGGTATTAATAAAATGCCTACTATAGCGAAAAAATAAAATGATCCATATGCGGTCATGCTGTAACCTCACTCAATAATTTTTTGCGATCTACCTTTCCATTTGGTGTCATTGGAATAGAAGAGTGATACATGAATTTACGTGGAATCATGTAATTTGGTAATCGCTCATTGAGTTCTTTTTTGATTGCAGATGTTAATTTGAATTCTTTTTCAAACGAATGCTCTCCAGGAACAACAACCGCTAATAAGTAATCATATTTTTCACCTTTTTTAATTGGAACAACAACTGCACCTTCTACGTAAGAACACGCGCGAAGATGATGTTCGATTTCTTCTAATTCCATTCGATAACCATGAAGCTTAATTTGGAAATCAAGACGACCATTATAGAATAGAAGACCATTTTCTACATAGCCAGCATCACCTGTTTTATAGGCGCGCTCACCATCAATCATGGTAAATACTTTTTCTGTTAATTCAGGGCTTCCTAAATAGCCAACGCTTACGCTTGGACCGACAATTACGATTTCACCTTTTTCACCGTCAGGTGCAATTGTACCATCTTCTTTCATAATAAGAAGGCGACAGTCTGATTTACAGTAGCCAACTGGAAGTGATTTGTATTGATCAAGCACTTCTGCTGTAACGTGAATGCCTGTTACAGCAACAGTAGCTTCTGTTGGACCGTACGTATTCATAATTGCTGCTTTCGGGAAACGCTCAATTAATTTTCTAGCTACTTCATTTGGTAACACTTCACCGCAGAATAAGAATGTTTTCATGTTTGGTAGCATACTTTCAGAGAAAGAGGCTTCCATTAAACACATTTCTGCGAAAGATGGTGTCGAAGTCCATACTTGTATATCCGATTGCTCTAAAGAAGCAAACAAGTCTTTTGGACGTGCAATCATATCTTTATCGATTGCCCAAAGTGTACCACCTGTTACTAATGATGGGTAAATATCCATTACAGATAAATCGAATGAGAAAGGTGCTTGGTTTAAGAATACTTGCCCTGTTTGTAAGTTGAAATCTTCTACAGCCCATTTTGTAAAGCTAACAAGACAGTTATAAGTAATCTGAACCCCTTTCGGATTACCTGTACTTCCTGATGTGTAAATAATGTAGAAGTTCTCATCACCTTTTACCGCATGTTCAGGATTTGGAATGTTCCCTTTATGAGTAAAGAAAATATCTTTTAAGTTGTCTTCACTTACGATACGAACTGGTAAATCAGTTACAGTTACTTCAGTTCCTGATAAAAGTAATTTCGCACCAGAATTTTCAGCGATACGTTGTACGCGATCAGCTGGGATAGATAAATCTACAGGAATGTAAGCATGTCCAGCTTTTACACAACCTAAAAAGTTAATAATCATTTCAGGTTGCATATGGCCATAAACCATAATTGGTGAACGATCATCTGGATACTCAGAAGAAATCCAATGTGCTAACGCATCAGAATCTTCCTTTAATTGTTTGTACGTAATTTTCGCATCTCGCCAAACAAAAGCGGTTTGATCAGGCGTTTCTACAGCCCACTTTTCAATTTGTTCTAATAACTTCATAACGTTCCCACCCTAGAATTCATTGTAAATAAATGTACTTGTGTTTGTATCATGGAATCCATACAACCAAAGTAATGCAAATAAAATTGCAAGGTAATAAACCGTCTTTGCAACCCATTGTGTGAGTGGTTGAGACCATATCTCTTTTAATCTTTCCATGTCTTTCCCTCGCTTAATGAAATAATAGCTCTTTGTAGGTATCATGTCCTACATTATTGTGAAAAAAACAAAATCCCACATTTTAGGTAAAAATAAGTCAAAAGGCTCTTTTCTGATATTAGCACTAAATACTAAAAAAGAAAATCCCTAACTTAGCAATTATATTACATTCAGCATGAATTTGTAATGGGTTTGACATGTAAATAGGAAGTGGATTGTGAGAAGGCGGGAAAATATAATATTTGTTTTGTTATTCCTGAATTGGAGTGGGTTAATAATCACTGGGTACTTAGTACATTTTCAAGGTATAGAGCCTTTTAAAAGGAGGTAATTATTATGAAAAGAGAGTGGAGGAGTTTTATTTCAGAGGAAAATATCATTAAATGGAGACGGCATTTCCATAAGTATCCGGAATTATCGTTTCATGAAAAAGAAACTTCGCAATTTATATATGAAACATTATGCTCATTTTCTTCTTTTGAAGTAACGAGACCAACGCAGTACAGTGTGCTAGCAATTAAAAGAGGAAGGCAACAAGGGAAAGTAGTTGCGATTCGAGCTGATATAGATGCTTTACCAATCCAAGAGGAGACAAGGAAACCTTATACGTCTGTGCATAAAGGAATAATGCATGCATGCGGGCATGATGCTCACGCAGCTATTTTATTAAGTACAGCAGAGACGATAGCAAATATGAAGGAAGATTTTGCAGGCGAAATCCGTCTGTTCTTTCAGCACGCAGAGGAAGTGTATCCAGGTGGTGGACAAGAAATGGTGGAGGCCGGTGTTATGGACGGCGTCGATTATGTAGTAGGTTTGCACGTTATGTCTGGATTAGAAAGTGGAAAGATAGGAATTGTATATGGCCCTATGATGGCAGCACCAGACGTATTTACAATTGAAATTTTAGGAAAGGGTGGTCACGCGGCACGACCAGAAGAAACGATAGATCCTATTGCTATCGGAGCACAAATTATTACAAATTTACAACATATCGTATCAAGAAATACAAGTGCTTTTATGCATAGAGTAGTGTCAGTTACACAATTTCATGGTGGGATGGCCGATAATATCATTCCTAGTGCAGCAGCTTTAATGGGAACTGTTCGATCTTTTAATCAAACATTAAGAGAGGAAGCAAAAGAGAAAATTGAGCAAATTGTAAAAGGAATTACAGAAGCACATGGGGGAGATTATACATATACGTATCGTTACGGATATGATCCAGTTGTTAATAATGAGTACATTACGAAAATAGTAGAAAAAAGTGCGATAAAATTGTTCGGAAATCAGCGTATTGTGCATCTTGAACCTTCTATGGGAGGAGAAGATTTTTCAGCGTATTTAAGAAAAGCACCTGGTTGTTTCATTAAATTAGGAACAGGGAATAAAAATATTGATACTTGTTATCCACATCATCATCCGAAATTTGATGTGGATGAATCGGCTTTAATTAATGGAGTGGAACTATTTTTAGAGACAACTATAAGACTACTAGAAACTGATAAAGCATAAAAAAAGGCAACTGCACTCTATTGCAGTTGCTTTTATTTCTTCCGTCAGAGAGGGCTGAGAAAGAACTATGCTCATTTATAGTATATGAATAGCTAACGGACAAGCTTGTACATTTTAACTATTTTTTAAAAAATAGTTATTGACTTTGATAATCAATTTCAATTAATCTAATGGTATAATTGAAATTGATAATTATTATCAATGAAATAGATGAGGAACCTTAATGAGAAAAACATTTCACCTTTTACGAAGGGGATTAAAAAATAAAGATGTTGATAAGCATATTGAATGGCAACGAAATGTAATTCGTTCTGAATATGTAGATGAGAAGAGTACGCTTCAAACAGAAAAAGAGATACAAGGTAAAAGGAGAGGTTCAGTTGAGTAAGTTAGTAATGATTTTTGCAAGTATGAGTGGAAATACAGAGGAAATGGCTGACCATATTGCGGGTGCGATTCGTGAAACAGAAAATGAGATTGAAGTAATTGATATTATGGATACACCAGAAGCTTCTATATTAGAGCAATATGACGGGATTATTTTAGGCGCTTATACTTGGGGAGATGGTGATCTTCCTGATGATTTTTTAGATTTTTATGATGCAATGGATTCTATTAACTTAACTGGTAAAAAAGCAGCTGCATTCGGTTCTTGTGATTCGGCTTATCCGAAATACGGGGTAGCGGTTGATATTTTAATAGAAAAGCTGCAGGAGCGCGGGGCAGCAGTTGTGTTAGAAGGATTGAAAGTAGAATTAACGCCAGAAGATGAAGATGTAGAAAAATGTTTACAGTTTGGAGCTGAATTCGTAAAACACCTTTCTTAATGGCAGAAGGGAGATGAAGAGCAATTGCATGAGAAAATCTCAATCAAAACGATGACAGATTACCATTTGTATGATTTTATGCGTTGTCCGCATAAATTTTATTTCCGTCATATAAAAAGAAGAGAACCTTCTTCATTTGAATGGCAACAAATAGCGCAAATGATTGTGAATCAAATTATTAATGAATATTACACGCTACCTGCGGGCCAACAAACGAAAATTGTACTTTTAATATTAATAGAAAAGTATTGGAAAAAAGTAAGGATTAATATGTTTGCTTCAAAGGCGGAGTACTATATTGTTTTAGCGAAGCTAACTGATCACTTATTACAGTTTGTTGAAAGGGATGATAGTCAGGCACCGCCGTTATTTTTATATGAGAAGTTTCAAACATATATGGAAGAGTTAGGTGTCCACATGTCATTGACATTTGAAGTTGGTGAGTGGAGTGCTGAATCGTTTGTAATTAAAAAGTATGTTGTCGATGCGGATGAGGAAATGCTTGCTCTTTGTCAGAAGCTAATGACAGTATTCAGTTATAAAGCTTTCGGTATTCTTCCGGGGAAAATTGAAGTTATTAATTTAATAGAAGGAACTAAGTATGAGTACATTCCAAAGCAGGAAGATATTATAACTGGAATGGATGATTTATTTAGAATGAAAGAAATGTTGCAGCAACCTGAGCACTATACAGAGCGTCATTTTCGTTCTGAGTGTATGAGTTGTGCGTTTCGTAGTGAATGCCAAAGGGAAGAAGTAAAGAAAGAAGCGAAGCAGAAGAAAAATATAGTACATTAAAGGATGCAATTTTGCATCCTTTTTATTATTGACATGAAAAGCTTTTCATCATTTACGGTATATGAGTAGCAGATTTTAATAAGAGGAGGAATAATCAATGAAAGATGAAACGGCAGTATTTCAATGGTTAAAAGAACAGAATGCTCCTTTTGGAATTCAACTGCAAATTTTACAGGCGTTTCAATTGTATAAAGTTATTGTTGAAATGGATAAAAAGTTAATGATGTATGAGGAGAGAGAGTATAGGGAGAGAATTTAATCTCGTCCCTGTAGTATTGCTTTAAGCTGTTCTTCATTCTTCTTTAATATTATTTCGTTGTTTGTTTCAATGTTATAAATAAGGTTATGTAGTAAAGGGCTGTATTGATAAAAGGTAGTGATGCGGTGAATGAGTAATGGATCGCGGTGAGAAATAAGTGCACTGTATTGTTCATATACAGATTTAGTAAACTCACGACCGAAATCATAATATAGCCCAGCAAAATCAAAAGCGGGATCGCCAATTTGAGCATCTCCAAAATCGATAACACCTGAAATGTTTTTGTGCAGGTTGTTAAATAAAATGTGATGATGTGTAAAGTCAGCATGAATGATTGCATTTTGAAAGGTAGATTTAGTTATACAGGTAAAGAAATTTTCGAATAAACGATTTAAGGCTGATTTCTGTAATGAAGTAAGACTGTTAGTAAGATATTGATTTAATTTTGTTTGTAGTTCTTTCCAGTAGGTAAGTGTTTTTTCGATAGGGAACCCTAGCGTTTCAGTACGTTTTAAAGGAATACTATGTAAAGCCGCAAGGAAAGTGGCTAATTGTGTAATGATTGCTTTCAATTCTTTTTTCTCTAGCTTGGTAACTATTTCGGTTGTTAACGGTTCACCGTGAATGAGAGGATAATAGCTACAAAATGGAACGGTATTACAATTATTCTTATACAATAGTTTATACTTAGGGACTGCAATTTCTTGTAATGAATGAGAAAGAATTGTGCACAGTTCTTTTTCTAACGGAATTCGGTTTGCATATTCAAGTTTTCGAGGGAAACGAAAGAGTAGGTCGTCATTTATAATAACCGCTATATTATCCCAACCTTCTTCATTTTGTTTATATGAATGTATAGAAAGACCGGGCAGAGCTTCTTTTATATATTGTTTGTAAGAGTCCATAATTGTTCCTCGTTTCTAAGTTAAAGGTAGGTTATTCCACTTTATGATATCAGAATTTTCTTTCTATATGTTAAAATATAACTATCATTATGGAGGAGGGTGGGGTGCATTACGAAGAAAAGAATATTAATCATTTCTCTATGTATCGCTTTTGGATTGTTTTGGCCATATAAAGAGGAGGTTTTTGCCACCTTTAAACCGATAGATCGCTACGAGTTAAATAAGGAATTAAAGAACAAAGGTATAGAAACTTTAACTGATAAAGAAATGAAAATGATAGGAGAACACTTGGTGACAGCGCAACTAGCAGTGTTTGAGTTTAATAATAAAGAAGATGTGAAACGAAAAGGTGAAGAAATATTTGTAAATAGAGGGTATGAACACATGCCTATCAAGCTAAGGTTGGGTATTTCATGAACTTCCGTTCTTGTTGCCTACATGCTTGATATTTTGCTTATTTGTTTCTAAAAATACGCATTCCAAATAAACCTTGATAAGGTGTATTTTTAAAGGTTATGCAGTTTTCTGCTTTAGATTGGATACAGTGCACTGATAAACAACACCTAGAATATCAAAGACTGTCTTTTTCTCATATCGATGGGATTTCCGTCCGTTTTTCTGTAAGAGGTCAAACAGACGAAGAAAAATTTTTGATACTTCTTGGGTGTCTTGTTGTATAGCTTCATATACTAAGTACAGATGATCTTGAATCATATAAATTGCTTTATATTCACTTAATTCTTTTTGTTTTTTCTGTAGTAACAGCTGTCGCATTTTGAACATAGTGGAAGAACAAAGAAAAATAGCGATTAACTGTCCATAAAGATGACATTCTAGACGCTCTCGCTTAATATTGTGACAATGATTGATACCAAAAAGAGATTTCCATGTTTTAAATACAATCTCTATTTGCCAACGTAGAGAGTAAATCTCGTGAACATGTTCCATCGGAACAATTTCCCATGGGATGTTGGTAATATAAACATTGATTTCTGTTAAACGTTTACTTTTTTCAGAGTATGTAACCCCTTTTTTCTTTTCAACATAAGTTTGCTGTTTCCTACGTTTATGAACTTGAGTTGATGTGAGTCTGTATATTACAACTCGTGAGGGTAATTTTTGTTGTCCAACATAGGCATTTCGAATTTCATAAGTATCTCCTGGTTTTATCTGATGCATGATATGTTCAAGGTCAAGTAAAGCATATAAAGATTGCTTTTTTACTGTCCCATCCCGAAAGAATTCTGGAGATTCATTTTTCACATATACTCTATTATTTAATTTCAACCGTGAAACATAGAACACCCCTCGTTGATCCATCTGGTCTAAATCTTTTAGAGAAAAGTATCCTAAATCTCGAATACATAAATCTCCTGGTCGTAAGGTATCCAAACATTCTGTACCAAAGGTTTTATCATTATTTTTACCTGGTTCCATTTGAAAATTGAGGAATTTTCCACTATGTAAATCATACTCTAGCTGAATCTTAATACCGGCTGTTTGTGCACATCCTCCTGAACCAGGATAAATAGGAGCCAAATGATTGGGTACTTGAAAAATAGTAGCATCTAAAATACGTATACGTTGAAAATAAGAGGTGTATTGGTTTGAGATTCGAGACGAATCGTTTAGTTTGCTTTTGATTAAAAGGGAGAACACACGCTGTAGAAATAAAACAGCACATCGGTTAAAACGTTGATTAAGTCCTTCTGGACTCATAAGTGTAGCTGTATTTGCATAAAGCTGGCTACATAATCGAGTAAGAGAATCGCTTGCTACCTGTTGACTAATCCAGATACATAAAGCAGCCAAATCTCGTGCGCCATACTTACTTTTACGTTTTACAAAACCTGTCTCTTGTGCGAGTTGTTGAAGAATATGTGGAGATAGATATCGCTGTAGTTCTTCTGCGAACAAATGAAACTCATCCTGAATCGATAGATTCATACAAAAACGCCATCCTTTCTGTATATTTCTACAAAAAGAATAACGTCTTTTTTACTTAATGGATAGTGTAAAAATTTATCTTTATGGCGATGGGACGGTACCTCATATAGTCGTTTGATAACTTTATATATTTACATGCTTTTCGTTAGCGGAAGTTAATTTCATTTTTAGCTTTCTGAATAATATCTGTTATAAATGGCGCTTTTTCATTTGTGTATGCGACTCTATCATGATGATGTTTTTCAGCTAATTTTTGTTTTAATTGATAATACTGTTGGAGTGTATCAGGATGATTTTTTAGATAATCTCTAAATAAGATATTACTGTTCCATTCTTCACTCCCTAGTTCATAAACATGTAAATGATGTGTTCCCGCTCTCCATAATCCCTTTCTAAAAAACCTTCTGTTTGGAAAATCTTTATGAAATACATATTCATATGCAATCTTTTTTAAAGGTTCAATAAACTCATCTACTTCTTTTAAATTATGAACTCCAATCATAATATCTAATATTGGTTTAGCTCCTAATCCTTCAACAGATGTACTTCCAATATGTTCGATTGTAATAGCTTTATCTCCCATTATACCTTTTAGAAGCCTTTGTTCTTCTTTAAATTGTAGTGCCCAATCCGGTGTATACTCATCAATAACAACTGGTCTTTCCATATTCCTAATCCCCCTTATGTATTTTGCGCTTGAACATAATATCAAATTTAGATGAGCAAAGCTACTTCAAATCAATAGAATTTTCGTTATGGGGGGATTTTGATTCCTTAGGTTGATGGGCATGGGGTATGAACAGTTAATAGAAAATTATTACCCAAATCGTTTTCGGGATTTAGAGTATAAATTTACAAACGAAGAGATACGTGAAGAGACAGATGAGAGTTTTCGCTATCATACTGTAGCGTACGTTACTGGTATTGAAAATGGCAAGAGAAGTGAAATGAAATTAAATTATGACATGAAAATTGTAAAGGTTAATAATTTATTCATGGTGTTAGAACAAAAACAATATGTACAATAAAAAACCCTCTAGAAGCAGAGGGACTTTAAAGATTTTCATTTTGTTGACCAAGTTCTTTTTGAGCAATGTATAAATTTCCTTGCTCAACTTGTTTCAGTGTATGAACAGAATCTCCTGCATATCCTTTTTCTGTTTTAACAGTTCTTTTTGAACGATTTGAATCTTGTTTCTTCATATAATAGACCACCCTTCCTTAAAAATAGACGAAAATGATGAGCACGAGTAATACAGCTGCGAAAATGGTAATGCCCATTAAAAAAGAAGTGTTTTTATATTTAGGTGGCTTATGTACATCTTGCCGATATCCAGGTGAAATTTCAGGGGCGAATTCTTCATCGAATGATTGTTTCTTTTGTTTTTCGTCCATATGTATCCACCTTTCTTTTTCATTATGTTACACGTTACAAGAAAAAATATGCATGAAGAAAACAGCCGCTATATCATTAGCGGCTGCTTTGCGTTGTATATTTTCTTTGTACTTGAAAGAGACGGATAAGCAGGAAGATTGCTCCAAATGCTAGACCGATAATAAGACCGATCCAATAACCTTTTGCTGCCCAGTCAGTATAAGTTGCTAACATGTAGCCAAGAGGTAGACCTATTACCCAATAAGCTATTAATGTCATAATTAAGGCAACATTTACGTCTTTATAACCACGAAGTGCTCCTTGTACTGGAGTTGCAATAGCATCTGAAATTTGAAATAAAATCGCGAATATAAGAAATTCTTTAGCTAAATGATGGACATTTGCATTTGTCGTATAAATAGAAGCAATTTCATCATCAAAGAAATAAAGAAGGATTGAATATAAAAGAGCGAAAGCAAGGGCTAACCCAATACCGATAAATCCATATTGTTTCGCATTATTGTAACGTTTTGCCCCAACTTCAAATCCGACTGCTATCGTCATTGCCATTGCTAAACTTAAAGGAGTCATATATAACAAGGAAGCAAAGTTCATAGCTGCTTGATGTGCTGCTATTGTTGTCGTACTAAAATTACTCATCATAAGTGTTACCGCAGCGAAAATACTCGTCTCAAAAAAGATAGCAAATCCGATAGGGACGCCAAGTTTCAGGAATTCCTTCCAGATTGTAAAGGAAGGGCGGTATAACTGTTTAAAGATATTGAAAGAAGCGAAAGGCTCTTTCGTACGAATAATAATAACCGTAATAATTAAAATACACCAATAGGTTGCTGCAGAAGCGATTGCCGCACCAACACCACCGAGTTTTGGAAAGCCAAAGTGACCAAAAATTAATAAGTAATTTAATACTACATTAATTGGTAATGATAGTAATGTAATAATCATCGTTGTTCGAGTTTTTCCTAATGCATCAATAAATCCACGTAAGACGGTGTAAGTAAATAAAGGGATAATTCCAATCGCGATAATAATTAAAAATTGTGCTGCAATACGTTCCACGGGTTCTTCTAATTGCATGCCATTTAAAATAGGTGAAACAGCGAAGAATCCGATAAGGATAACAACGAAACTAGCACAAATTGCTAAATATACTGCTTGTATGACAATGTGGGGAACGTCCTCCTTTTTCTTTGATCCAGCGAGCTGTGCAACAATAGGAGTAGTAGCCATTAAAATTCCTGTTAAGCCGGTACTAACGGGAAGCCATATACTTGTTCCGATAGCAACACCCGCTAAATCAATAGGACTCGCATGTCCTGACATTGTCGTATCAAAAAAGCTCATCGCAAATAATGACATTTGCGTTACAAAAATCGGGAAAAAGAGTAGTAAAAATTGCTTTAACTTTTGTGAGAATGAAGTAGTTTCTTTCATAAAATCCCCTTTCAACGTAAAAAACAAACTCTTATTATCATACAATTTAATCAAAAAATAGAAAAGAAATAAGCGTATACAACAAATGAAATCAATAAAAAAAGGATGCACTTTGAAAAGGGATAAGGTATTATGATAAGGTGTGAAAAAATTACATATTCGTTATTAAGGAGGCACTACTTGTGGCTGATTGGTTAATTGGATTAATCATGGGTGCTGTTGAAGGTTTAACAGAGTTTTTACCAGTATCATCAACAGGACATATGATTTTAACAGGACACTTAATTGGATTTGAAGACGATAGAGCGAAAGTTTTCGAAGTTGTTATTCAGTTGGGATCGATTTTAGCAGTTGTTGTTATATTTTGGAAACGTTTATGGTCATTAGTTGGAATAGGGAAAGTAACTGATGGACCATCTTTAAATTTATTACATATTATTATCGGGATGATTCCTGCCGGCATACTCGGCGTACTATTCCATAGCGCAATTAAAGAAGTTTTATTCGGTCCAGGACCGGTTGTTATTAGCTTAGTAGCTGGTGGTATTTTAATGATTGTTGCTGAGAAGTTTTCAAAACCAAGTACAGCAAGAACGTTAGATGAAATCACATATAAGCAAGCATTTACAATCGGAATGTTCCAATGTTTAGCACTTTGGCCAGGGTTTTCTCGTTCTGGATCAACAATAAGTGGTGGTTTATTAGCACGTGTTTCGCATACAGCGGCAGCGGAATATACATTTATTTTAGCGGTGCCAATGATGGTAGCTGCAAGTGCCTTAGATTTAATTAAAAGCTGGGATATATTAAGCGCGGCTGATATACCGTTATTTGCAACTGGATTTATTACAGCATTCGTTGTTGCGATGCTTGCAATTGTTTCATTCTTAAAATTATTAGGTCGTGTAAAACTAACACCGTTCGCTTACTACCGTTTCATTTTAGCTGCGGTATTCTATTTCTTCATTATGTAAGTATAAAATATCAGCAATACCCTATAGAATAGACACTTGAAAAAAGTCTACTCTGTAGGGTATTTTTTTATAGAGAGAGAAAAATGAAACTTTTACCTTCAATTACTTGTATTTCACCATGTGAAATATGCCATAATGATTTCGTTATAATAATTTTAAGGAAATCGATAGGGTATTTGAGAGGAGCAATTTAGTGAGTTTTGCAATAGAAATAGTAATTCCAGCACCAATTGATGTTGTATTTGATTATGTACACAATGACGAGAAAATACTAGAATGGAGTACCTTTATGGTAGAAAATAGGTATCCTTCAAATATAGATGTTGAAAACCCTCGTGAAGGTGACAAATATATATCTGTACAAAAGATGGGGAAGAAAATATATGAATTTGAGGCGGAAATTTTAGAGTATGATGAACCGTATATCGTTTCAGTTGGATGTGAGATGAAGCAAGGTTATACAGCTGCAACTTATATGTTAGAAGAGGATGAAGAAGGTACATCGCTTACTTTAATCGTAGAATTTGAACCGAAGAATTTTTTATATAAGATTATGTACAAGTTGACTGGGTGGATGACACGTGGAATATACATGGGTGAAATGGAACGTTTAGCAGCGTGCGTAGATGCTGTATATTCTCAGAAAAAAGGATTATAATTTAGTAAAATAAAAAACATGCCGAATTCGGCATGTTTTTTATTTTACTACTTTTTCAATCATGCTTTCCATTACATGTTCCCAAAGAGAAGTATCATCAGCTAATGTAGCACGGAAATTAGCATACATTTCTTTTTGTTTCTCTTCGAATGTTGGATCTTCTTTTTCAGGTAATGTAGCGCGCATTGAAGTTACTAATTCTTGTATTTTTGGAGCTCGTGGTCCAAAGACGGCTTGTTCATTTCCGTCTTTATCAATGAAAATAAAGATTGGAATCGCACGTGCTGTTCCGTTTGTTAAGTATTGATCCATTAACTCTAAGTTTTCATCGCGAATTAATAAACGCATATCAATATTTGCAACTTCAGAAATTCGTTTCATAACAGGTACACATAAAAGAGCGTCGCCGCACCAGTCAGCTGTTAATACGATAACGCGCCAGCCATCATTTTGACGTTCTTCTAAAACTGGAAGTAATTCATTTGGAATTAAAAAGTTATTGTAAATGTGTAGTAGCTCGTATTGGTTTACTTTCATTTCATTCACATATGTATCAAAGGACATGCCTTTATCGGCCCATTGTAGTAAGTTCATAAGTAACACCTCTTTAGTATGATTTATTTTTATTGTACCAATTTTTATATAGAAAAGCTTGTATTCTTACTCTTTCTTATCACTAAATAATTTATTTAGTGTGTAAAGGAATAGTGCGACACATAATTCAGCTATGTTGGGCATTTGTACACTCTCTATCCAGTCATCGGCGGTATGTATGACAAACCAATCTAACGTAATTTCAATTATAGAGAGCAGAGCAATTGAGAGCCAATTGGGCATACTTGTCATCATTGGATGTAGGAGCACTTTAAAGAAAATGAATATAAAATATGTAATACCGTCTAATAAAAGAATGAGTAAAAAAAAGAGTAGTAGAGCTGTTCTTGATGAATATTCTATACCTGTAATATGAAAGATTCCTACATATACAAAAAATATAAATGCAAAGAATATAATGAGAATAAGAATAACAACACTAATAATAATAGTCTTATCTTTTAGACTGAGATTAGAAAGTTTGTCTTCTTCACTCATTGCCCCAACTCCTTTTTCTGGAAAATCAATTTCATTGTACCATGAAATATCTATTAAAAAACTACGAATTATGGGGAAATAAGGTGACAAAAAGTAAGATTTCGTGTAAAATTATTAATAAGGTTTTTATTTAACTAAATTAAATAAAAGGGGCTGTCAAAGTTGTCTCAAAATCGAGAACAATTAATGGAAGAACTATCGACAAATGTTTTTGCAATGTTTCGCACGTTGCGTAATGATATTGGAAAAATATTTGGTGGTTACATACCGTGGAATGAGTTCATTGTCCTTAGAATATTGAACCGTACGAATAAAGAAATGGTCTCACGTGTAGCTAATGAGTTAAATGTGTCGAATAGTCATATTACAGCTGTTACAGAAAAATTAATTAATAAAGGCTTTGTAACTCGTTCACGTTCTACATCAGATCGCCGAGTTGTATATTTAGAGATTACAGAACAAGGGAAAGAGTTAGTTGCGAAAATGGAAGGTGAGAAAAAGAAATATTTACAAGAAAGATTTTCCGCACTTTCAGAAGATGAAATGGATATAATGATATCTATTTCTAAAAAACTTATTTAAATAATTACAAATAAGAAAACGCTTACCTAATTAAAAAGAAGACCTTCCTCATATATGGAAGGTCTTCTTCTGTGTGTAATAGATGATAAAAAATAAAATGTGTATGAAAAAAGATAGAGCGCCATACTACTAATAAAGGAAGGGGGGAGAAATATGACGAATCGTAATGGTAGTCAAGGAAGTGGGAATCAAGGTTCACCAAAATCAGGGCAATTCCAGCAGGAGTTTAGTACTGAATTTGAAACGGGAAATGATAATAAAGGAAAAGAATATCGTTCGAAAAAAGGAAGTAAATCAAAAAAGGAGTGAAATGATTCACTCCTTTTTTGATTTAAGATGCTGCAGATTGATCCGTATTATATTTTTCTTCTGATTTTGCAACAATCATTGCACAAATTGCATCACCGGAAATATTTACAGCAGTTCTAGACATATCTAGAATGCGGTCAATACCGATAATTAAAGCAATGCCTTCTACTGGTAGATTTACTTGATTTAAAACCATCGTAAGCATTACTAGTCCAACACCTGGTACACCTGCAGTACCGATACTAGCTAGTACAGCAGTTAATACGACCATAGCTAATTGTGGTAATGTAAGTTCAACGCCGTATACTTGAGCGATAAATACAGTTGCTACCCCTTGCATAATAGCAGTACCATCCATATTAATCGTTGCACCTAGTGGTTGTACAAAAGAGCTTATCGCTTTTGGAACTCCAAGTTTTTCTTGGGCTGTTTTCATGGCAAATGGAAGGGACGCATTAGAGCTAGATGTACTAAACCCAATTGCCATTACCGGACCGAAATGTTTAAAGAAACGAATAATACTTTCTTTGGCTAGTACCTTTAATAAGCCGCCGTATACGAAGACACCGTGAATAATGAGTACCAACATAACGACAATCATATACTTGAACATCGCAGCGACGCCTGCAAGACCCATTTTACCAACGGACGAAGCGAGCAACCCGAATGTTCCGATTGGAGCTAATTTCATGACGAGATTAACAAGATACATCATTAATTCGTTGCCCTGTTCAAGTAATGAATGGACACCTTGAACTCGTTTTCCTAAAACAGCTAAACCGAGTCCGATCAATGCGGCAAAGGCAATAATTTGTAGCATGTTCCCATCAGCCATCGCTTTTGCTGGATTATCTGGCACAATATTCAGCAATGTATCAACGAAAGATGTTTCAGTTTTTGCACCTTCATACTTAAGCCCGTCTGTTTTAAAGTTACCGCCAGCTCCTGGTTTTATGATAAGTGCAAATGTAACTGCAATAGAGATAGCGACAGCTGTTGTTACGAGAAAGAATGAAATTGATTTTAAACCAATTCTTCCAAGTTGTTTCGGATCTCCAAGACCAGCAGCCCCAAGTACGATAGAAATGAACACAACAGGAACAACTAGCATTTTAATAAGTCGAATAAACAGTTGACCAAGTGGATTGAACGCATATTGATTCAATGGCTCAAAAATAGATGGAGCAGCTAAATTTAAAGTGAGTCCGACAACTAGACCGAGAAATAATGCAATTAAGATTGCCTTTGTTTGTTTCAATAAAAACCCCCCTTTGTTTTTGTAAAATTGCTTTCTAAATTAATTATACCGAAAAAATACCTATTTTGACAATATTTTCTGAATATTTAGTATAAAACTGTCTGTTTCAATGTATATAGTCCAGTTTTGCTGAAATATGTGGAAAGAATACATTTATGTATTTGGAAAAAAAATAGACCATCACATGATGGCCTAGGGAAGGGGACAATTTATATCAATTTAATTAGGGATGGAAGCTATTCAAAGACACTGGGGAATGTCTTATAAATTAGGGAGGAACAGCTTCGATACATATACTATAAAAGATAGATGTGAACATAGAGTGAAAGAGAGAGGGATTTTTAAGTAAGAAGAAAGAGAGAATAAAAAAATAAGACCATCACATATAGGATGGTCAAAGGAAGGGGACAATTTATGTCAATTTAATTAGGGATGGAAAGCTGTTCAAGACACTGGGGAATGTCTTATAAATTAGGGAGGAACAGCTTCGATACGTATACTATAAAAGGTAGATGTGATCCTCGTGTGAACATGGAGTGAAAGAGAGAGGGAGTTTCAAATAAAAGATAGAAAGAATAAAAAATAAGACCATCACATATAGGATGGTCAAGGGAAGGGGACAATTTATGTCAATTTAATTAGGGATGGAAGCTATTCAAAGACACTGGGGAATGTCTTATAAATTAGGGAGGAACAGCTTCGATACATATACTATAAAAGGTGGATGTGATCCTCGTGTGAACTTGGAGTGAAAGAGAGAGGGAGTTTCAAATAAAAGATAGAAAGAATAAAAAAATAAGACCATCACATATAGGATGGTCAAGGGAAGGGGACAATTTATGTCAATTTAATTAGGGATGGAAAGCTGTTCAAGACACTGGGGAATGTCTTATAAATTAGGGAGGAACAGCTCCGATACATATACTATAAAAGGTAGATGTGACCCTCGTGTGAACTTGGAGTGAAAGATATGGGAATTTGAAAAGGGATAAAATAGTTGTTGTAAGAGTTATAGTATAAGTGGAGATATAATAGAAAATATTCTTTTGTAAAACGATAGGAGTCTGAATATAAATAAAAGTTGAAATCTATGAAAAAAAGGATTATGCTCAACTATATTATGAGAATATAAGGTTTATCCCGCTACTTGTAGGCTCTTAAAGAGTCTTTATTTATGAGGGGATAAAAGCTTCACTTGATAAAGGGAGTTAGTGATATGGAAGTAGCAAAAAAACAAGGGTTGTATAATCGTTTTATACGATTGAATCCACCACAAATTTTAGCATTAGGCTTTTTTTGTTTAATTGTGGTCGGAGGATTGTTATTAAAGTTACCGTTTGCAACGAAAGTACATATTAGTTGGGTAGATGCTTTCTTTACAGCTACGTCGGCAGCGACTGTAACCGGTTTAGGTGTTGTAGATACTGCGAGTACGTTTACGATGTTTGGTGAAATTGTTATTATGTTTTTAATTCAAACGGGTGGTCTCGGTCTTATGACGATAGCCATTTTAATTGTTTGGGTATTAGGGAAAAAAATTGGTTTACGCCACCGATTATTAATTGGAGAAGCATTTAATCAAACAAATATTGGTGGTCTTGTGAAATTAGTAAAACGTGTTTTTATTTTTTCTATTTGTATTGAGCTAATTGGAGTTATCTTTTTATCGATTCGCTTTATTCCAGAGTTTGGTTTTGGAAAAGGTTTATACTATAGTATTTTTCACGTTATTGCGTCATATAATAATGCCGGCTTTGCGCTTTGGCCAGATAATTTAACAAGATATGTAGGAGATCCTATTATTAATATTGGGATTTGTTCTTTAATTGTAATAGGAGGGTTAGGATTTACGGTATTAATTGATATATGGTATAGCCGTAGTTTCCGAAAATTATCACTGCACTCCAAAATCATGATTGTTGGAACGATAGCACTTAATGTTATTGCGATGATTGTGATTTTTGTATTGGAATATAATAATGTGAAGACTTTGGGGCACTTATCTTTAAATGAAAAATTATGGGCTTCGTTCTTCCAAGGAATTACACCTCGTACAGCTGGTTTTAACACGGTAGATTATGGGGGGATGGAAGAGTCATCGATACTATTTACGATGGTATTAATGTTTATTGGTGCGGGAAGTGTATCGACAGGCGGTGGAATTAAGTTAACGACATTCGTTATTTTAATTACATCAGTTCTTTCTTTCTTTAGAAAGAAAGAGAATTTTGTTTTATTTCAGCGTACGATTAAAATGTCGACAGTAACGAGAGCGTTAGCAATTGTCGTTGCTAGTCAAATACTTATTTTTACAGCGGTATTTGTATTAATGCTTACAGAAGACTTCAGTTTTATTCAGTTATTATTTGAGACAATTTCAGCGTTTGGTACAGTAGGGTTAACAATGGGGATTACTGCGAAGCTATCGGCGTTTGGAAAATGTATTATTATGTTTGTTATGTTTTGTGGATTAATCGGACCGTTAACACTTGTGTTCTCTTTGGCACGACCAGCAAAACAAAAAATTAAATATCCATCAGAAGATGTATTTACAGGATAAGGTATCCCGCATAAAGCGAGATACCTTTTTCTTTTTAAAAAAGAGAGAACAATAAACCAATAAGCGCCACTCGGAATAAAATCGCAATGAGTGCAGCGATACCACCCACAATGGCAGCGGTACCGCCAGTTACAGTAGCCCCGCGATTATAAGCGTAAATACCAAGTAGAACAGACACAAGACCAAATAGTGTTGGGAATGTGAATAATGATAATATTGCTAAGGCAAGAGCAATGAAACCAGCAGTCGATCCAGCTGCAGACGATCTTACATCATCGTTATCTTTATCATCATAATCGATACGCTGTGGTGCAACTTCAGCTGCGTATTCTTCTTTATAATCACTATCTATTCGATCTCTTTTTTTATATTCATCAAATTTCTCAGTCAAAGTAAGGACTCCTTTCATAACAAGGTTCAATAGTAGTATGTTTCTCTTTACTGTTTTTATCCCGCTATTTGCGAGCAGTGAGACTCCCACCTCAAAATTTGGCTGGAGCCCTGCGGCTCGTAAACGCCCGATTGGTGTGGGCTAATAATCAGTGGGGGATGAACAAAACCTCCACTGATTAAAGTTTCACTTTATCCGAACTTGTACAGGGAGTAATATCCAATTGGAAAGTGGAAAATGTTTTTTCAAAATAGGAAAACTTAGTATGACTTCCTCTATTTTGGAAAGTATAAAAAAGAATAATGAGGAAAGGGTGTAGTACATAATGGAACATCCAATTGAAAATTTAATGAAAACAGCAATGACAAATTTAAAAGAGATGGTAGATGTAAATACGATTGTTGGAAGTCCGGTTTCAACAGCTGACGGAAATGTAGTATTAACAGTATCTCAAGTGGCTTTTGGTTTTGGAGCTGGTGGAAGTGACTTTAAAGGTGATTTTATTTCCGAAAAACATAACGGCGGACAAGGGCAGCATAAAGAGAACAAGCAAAGTCATCCATTCGGAGGCGGAAGCGGGGCTGGGGTTTCTATTAGCCCAGTTGCTTTTTTAGTAGTTGGTTCTAACGGTGTGCAAGTGTTGCATCTCAATAGTAGTACACATTTAATTGAAAAAGCGTTAAATACTGTGCCAAGCACTGTGGATAAATTTGTGAATGGTCGCCAAAAGTGAACTTGCATTTTTTAGGAATTATGATATATTAGAAAAAGTGCGCTTTATGACGATCGGAATAATTGAACTGTAAATATATATGATGTGTGGAATAAGGGAGAGGAATTTATGATTAATATCAAAAACTTAGTAGTTGGCTTATGTATGTTAGTAAGCGGTTTTGTTGTATATGTAATAAAAGAAAAAGCTCCATTCTAAAACAGACAAACCGTTAATGTCTGTTTTTAATTTGTGAAAAATGTTGACAAGTTATTGTATTGGTGTTAAAATTTTAATTCGTGTCTCGGTTAAAGCTAGTGTAAAGTAAATAAATCTTATGAATATAATACGAAAAGTTTGCGAAAGATCGGGTAGTCTTACCAACAACTTTTGTGAACAAACCCTATAAATTGTATATGTAAGCTTTATATGTATACTAGTGAATCAAGGAGCGGTCAGTGGAACCGTAATGGTGAGAGAGAGGTAGGGCTTTCATCCAGTATATGTTACTTTCCCGTTAGGTGAATATAAAAAAGAGGGCTCCTTTTGAAAAGGAGCCCTCTTTCTATAAATAAATTGAAACTATAATCAGTGGAACCATTCTATTCCCTTTACATGTTAGCTCACAAATAATGTGATAAAAATGATTAAGTGCGGTTTTCAACTTGCTGACAAATTTCATCTGTTGTTAAACCATGTGCTTTAATTACAGATCCTTTTATCGATGTATCTGCAATGCCCATCATATTAGAATCTTGCCCGGTTACAACGCAACAATCACACCCATGTGCATCATTTTCAGAGTTAAGTGAAACGACTTCATGTCCTTGTTGCTGAAGAGCTTGTTGAACATCAGTTAAAGAGTTCTCAACACCAATTCTAGCCATAATTTTCACCTCCTACCATCTAGTTGCTAGTATGCTCAAGTTCATAGCATATATTTATGAAAAGATGGTAGGAAGAGAATATTTGTTTAGTCGTTATATACACCAGTAAGCATTTGACTTACGAATTGATCGTTTAATGTATCTTGTGCTGAACTGTTATTAGACTGAATATCGATTGAAGCTGTGTAGTTGTTATGTTTTTTGCTATGTGGTTCTACTTCAACGTAATTATCGAATTTACAAAAACCTTTCGTATCCATTAAATCAAATAATTGAAGCATTTCTACTACCTCTTGTCTCGTTCCTTTAATTTGTACACACGCCATTGTTATTTCCTCCTTCAATTTGACAAATTGTTTTTTAAAAATAGGATTATGATTACTAAATGAAAAATATGAATGTTATTTTTAGACAGCGTTATTTTTGTTATTTTCCCCCTTTTTCACCAAAAGTCGTTGTATATTACCGGATTTATAAAATCGGACGTCCGTTTATTGAATACAATAGATTCGTATCAATTGGCGAAAACCCTTCTTTTAAACAAATATTTTTTTTAGTAGAATTTGACGAAAAAAAAATTTTGACTTTTTGTAAACGTTAACAATGTTATTAAATCAATATAAACAAAGATGTACGTACGATTAAAAATTAAAAATTTTCTAAAAATTCACTTGATTTATTTGAAAAGGAGAGTAGACTAGGAAACAATAAAAAACTCATAGAACATAGGGGGCGCTTTCAAGTGAACGAGCAGTGGATTTTCTTAAATGGAGAATTTGTTCCAAAAGACGAAGCAAAGGTTTCAGTATATGATCATGGCTATTTATATGGCGATGGAGTGTTCGAAGGAATTAGGGTATATAGCGGTAATGTTTTCCGTTTGAGAGAGCATCTTGTCCGGTTATATGAATCAGCGAAATCCATCATGTTAGAAATTCCATATACGTTAGAAGAAGCAACGAAAATCGTTGTTGAAACGATTCGACAAAACAAAATATCTAATGGATATATCCGCCTCGTTGTATCAAGAGGACCTGGGAACTTGGGATTAGATCCCGATTCTTGTACGAAACCAAATGTAGTAGTAATTGCAGAGCAATTATCTTTATTTCCACAAGAATATTATGAAAAAGGGATTCCGATTATAACAGTTGCAACGCGTCGCAATCGCCCGGATGTTTTATCGCCTCAAGTAAAATCTTTAAATTACTTAAATAATATTTTAGTTCGCATTGAGGCGAAATTAGCTGGAGTACAAGAAGCACTTATGTTAAATGACCAAGGATATGTAGCTGAAGGCTCTGGAGATAATGTATTTATTGTGAAGGGAAATAAATTAATTACACCACCAAGTTCTGCTGGAGCGTTAGAAGGTATTACACGAAACGCGATTTTAGAAATCGGCGAAAAACTTGGATATGACGTAAGAGAAGAATTATTTACAAGGCATGATGTATATGTAGCTGATGAAGTGTTTTTAACAGGAACAGCTGCTGAAGTAATTGCTGTTACGACAGTAGATGGAAGAACGATTGGTTTAGGTAGAACAGGGCCACATACGAATCGTTTATTAGAAGAATTCCGTAAATTAGTTGTAGAAGATGGAGAGAAAATTTACGAAGAAAATAAAGTTGGATAATAGCTCTTATGACATGATAAAGCGTTGATAGGGAGGAGTAGTTGACTGTGAAGCCTCACAGAGAGTCGGTGGTTGCTGGAAACCGATGGTTCACGTTGACGAACATCACCCTTGAGTGCTAAGCTGAAACGTTTGTTTAGGCTTAGACGGTAGCTCCGTTATTAGCTAGACTCATATCCCGAGTCACTGAGGCAAGAGTAATCTTGCAAAGAAGGGTGGTACCGCGAAATCTTTCGTCCCTTCAGCACATAGCTGGAGTGTGGACGTAGGATTTTTTTATTTTATAAATGTTTTAAAAAAGGGGGCTTATAAGAAAAATGTCTTCAAAAACGGAAGAGAAACTGGCAACTGGTGCACAGCTATTGTTAGAAGCGCTAGAAAAGGAAGGAGTAGAGGTGATTTTTGGTTATCCAGGTGGTGCGGTTTTACCTCTATATGATGCGCTTTATGATTGTGAAATTCCGCATATTTTAACGAGGCATGAGCAAGGTGCAATTCATGCTGCTGAAGGATATGCAAGAATTACAGGAAATCCAGGAGTGGTAATTGCAACAAGTGGACCGGGTGCTACAAATGTTATTACGGGTCTAGCTGACGCGATGATTGATTCATTGCCACTTGTTGTATTTACAGGGCAAGTAGCAACAACGTTAATCGGGAGTGATGCTTTCCAAGAAGCTGATATTATGGGGCTTACGATGCCGGTGACAAAACATAATTATCAAGTACGAAAAGCATCGGATTTACCCCGAATTATTAAAGAAGCATTTCATATCGCTAGAACAGGAAGACCAGGCCCAGTCGTAATTGACCTTCCGAAAGATATGGTAGTAGAGAAAGGTGAGCGATGTAGTGATGTACAAATGGATTTACCAGGATACCAGCCTAATTACGAACCGAATCTACTACAAATAAACAAATTATTACAAGCGATTGCGACTTCAAAAAAACCGTTAATTTTAGCTGGAGCAGGTGTATTGCATGCAAAGGCATCGAAAGAATTAACAAGCTTTGCTCGTAAATATGAAATTCCTGTTGTTCATACATTACTTGGTCTTGGTGGTTTTCCGCCAGATGATAAATTATTTCTTGGGATGGGAGGAATGCACGGTTCTTACACGGCTAATATGGCGTTATATGAATGTGATCTACTTATAAATATAGGAGCAAGATTTGACGATCGTCTTACTGGAAATTTAGCTTATTTTGCTAAAGAAGCGATTGTCGCACATATAGATATTGATCCAGCGGAAATCGGAAAAAATGTGCCGACTGAAATTCCAATTGTTGCGAGTGCGAAGCAAGCATTAGAAGCTCTACTCAACTTTAAGGAAGGGGAAGTAAATCACAATGATTGGCTCTCATTATTGAATAGTAGAAAAGAAAAATACCCTCTTTCTTACAAAGAGCATTCGGAATGTATTAAGCCTCAATATGCAATTGATATGCTATACGAAATTACGAAAGGGGAAGCGATTGTAACGACAGATGTTGGGCAACATCAAATGTGGGCAGCTCAATATTATCCGCTGAAAAATCCAGATAAATGGGTAACTTCTGGAGGCTTAGGAACAATGGGCTTCGGGTTTCCAGCAGCAATAGGTGCACAAATCGCAAAGCCTGAAGAACTAGTTATTGCAATTGTCGGTGATGCTGGATTTCAAATGACCCTGCAAGAACTTAGTGTGTTAAAAGAGCATTCTTTACCAGTTAAAGTTTTTATTTTAAATAATGAAGCTTTAGGGATGGTAAGACAATGGCAAGAGGAATTTTATAATGGGCGATATTCGCACTCCTTACTTTCATGCCAACCAGATTTTGTTGCGCTTGCCAATGCTTATGGCATAAAAGGTGTTCGTATTGAAGACCCACTTCTTGCAAAGCAACAATTACAGTATGCAATTGAGTTAAGAGAGCCTGTTGTAATTGATTGCCGCGTACTTCAATCCGAAAAGGTAATGCCGATGGTTGCCCCAGGAAAAGGCGTTCATCAAATGGAGGGAGTGGAGAAAAGGTGAAGAGAATTGTAACAGCGACAGTTCGAAATCAAAGCGGTGTGTTAAATCGAATTACAGGTGTTATGACACGTAGACATTTTAATATTGAAAGTATTTCAGTAGGTCATACGGAATCATCGGATATTTCGAGAATGACGATTGTTGTACACGTTGAAAATGAACAGCAAGTTGAGCAGTTAATTAAACAACTTCATAAGCAAATCGATGTACTGAAAGTATCAGATATTACAGAAGAAGCGATGATCGCTAGAGAACTTGCACTTATTAAAGTAGCAACGTCTGTAGCAAGAGCAGAATTATATAGTTTAATTGAACCGTTCCGAGCCGCTGTAATAGACGTTGGGAAGGATTCCATAGTGGTGCAAGTAACAGGTACCCAGGAGAAAGTAGAAGCGTTAATTGAATTACTTCGTCCATATGGTTTGAAAGAAATTGCTAGAACAGGTGTAACAGCATTTACACGTAGTATGAAAAAACAAGATAAACAAGTTATGTTAATTCAATAATTATTTAAAAAATAGGGGGAAATGAAAATGGCGAAAGTTTATTATGAAAAAGACGTAACGGTAAATGTATTAAAGGAAAAGAAAGTAGCAATCATCGGATATGGATCGCAAGGCCATGCGCATGCGCAAAACTTACGTGATAACGGATTTGATGTGGTAGTAGGACTGAGGAAAGGGAAGTCATGGGATAAGGCGAAAGAAGACGGTTTTTCTGTATATACAGTAGCGGAAGCAGCAGAAAAAGCAGATGTAGTAATGATTCTACTACCTGATGAATTACAGCCGGAAGTATATGAAGCTGAAATTGCACCAAACTTACAAGGCGGCAATTCTCTCGTTTTCGCGCATGGATTTAATGTTCACTTTGATCAAGTAAAACCGCCAGCTAATGTAGATGTATTTCTAGTAGCACCGAAAGGTCCAGGACATCTAGTACGTCGTACGTTTGCGGAAGGGGGAGCTGTTCCTGCATTATTTGCAGTATATCAAGATGCAACAGGAGTTGCGACTGAAAAGGCACTTTCATATGCAGATGGAATTGGGGCGACGAGAGCAGGTGTATTAGAAACAACGTTTAAAGAAGAAACAGAAACAGATTTATTTGGAGAGCAAGCTGTACTTTGCGGCGGAGTGACTGCACTAGTAAAAGCTGGGTTTGAAACGTTAGTTGATGCTGGTTATCAACCGGAAGTTGCATATTTTGAATGTTTACATGAACTAAAACTAATCGTTGACCTTATGTATGAAGGCGGACTTGAAAATATGAGATATTCAGTTTCAGATACAGCGCAGTGGGGCGACTTCGTATCAGGACCACGCGTTGTAACGGAAGATACAAAGAAAGCGATGGGTGCAGTGCTAGCAGAAATTCAAGATGGTACATTTGCAAGAGGCTGGATTGCAGAGCATAAAGCAGGAAAACCAAATTTCCATGCGACAAATGAGAAAGAGAATGAACACGAAATTGAAGTAGTTGGACGTAAATTACGTGAAATGATGCCGTTTGTACAGCCGCGAGTAAAGGCAGGGGTCAAATAATATGAAGCAAATTTTGTTCATGGATACGACGCTACGTGATGGCGAACAATCACCAGGAGTTAATTTAAATGAACAAGAGAAATTACAGATTGCGAGGCAACTAGAGAGACTTGGTATTAATGTAATGGAAGCTGGATTCGCAGCAGCTTCTGAAGGTGATTTTCAATCGGTAAAACGTATCGCAAATACCATTCAAAATGCTACGGTTATGAGTTTAGCTAGAGCGAAAGAAAGTGATATTCGAAGAGCCTATGAAGCTGTGAAAGGCGCTGTCTCTCCTCGTTTACACGTATTTTTAGCTACGAGTGACATTCATATGAAATATAAGCTTTGTATGTCAAAAGAAGATGTATTAGATAGCATACATCGCTCGGTTACGCTCGGGAAATCACTATTTCCAACAGTTCAATTTTCAGCAGAAGATGCAACAAGAACATCGAGAGCATTTTTAGCTGAAGCAGTAGAAGTCGCGATTCGCGCAGGAGCGAATGTAATCAATATTCCTGATACAGTTGGATATACGAATCCAGAAGAATATTATTCTCTTTTTAAATACTTACAAGAATCCGTTCCGTCGTATGAAAAAGCAATTTTCTCTTGTCATTGTCACGATGATCTTGGGATGGCAGTAGCGAATTCGTTAGCTGCGGTTGAAGGCGGAGCGTTACAAGTAGAAGGAACGATTAATGGAATTGGAGAAAGAGCGGGGAATGCGGCGCTAGAAGAAGTCGCGGTTGCTCTCCATATTAGAAAAGATTTCTATGAAGCAGAATCCTCTATGACATTAAAAGAAATTAAAGCGACGAGTACGTTAGTAAGTCGGTTAACGGGTATGGTTGTACCGAAAAATAAGGCGATTGTTGGAGCAAATGCTTTTGCTCACGAATCAGGTATTCATCAAGACGGTGTATTAAAAGAAGTAACGACGTATGAAATTATTGAACCATCACTGATTGGAGAGTCACAAAATTTATTTGTATTAGGAAAGCATTCCGGGCGCCATGCGTTTACTGAAAAAATGAAAGAACTTGGTTATGAGTTTACAAAAGGAGAACGAGATGTGGTGTTTGAAGCATTTAAAAACTTGGCTGACCGTAAAAAAGAAATTACAGAAGAAGATTTACGTGCGCTTATGCTTGGTGAAGCAGCATTTGCGGCCCAGCAATATAGCATTACTCAATTGCAAGTACATTTCGTATCAAATAGTACACAGTGTGCAACGGTTGTACTAAAAGACGAGGAAGGAAATATGTACGAAGATGCAGCAACTGGTTCTGGAAGTATTGAAGCGATCTATAATGCAATTCAAAGAATTTTAGGATTAGAATGTGACTTAGCGGATTATCGCATACAATCTATAACGCAAGGTCAAGATGCACTTGCACATGTTCATGTTGAATTAAAAGAAGGAACTCATCAAGTATCAGGTTTTGGTGTTGCGCAAGACGTATTAGAAGCATCGGCGAGAGCGTATGTTCATGCGGCCGGAAAATTAAAATCTTTTATTACTCTTGTGAAGTAACTGTTTGATAAGTGAGGGGATCGTCCCTTACTTATCAAAGTATATTTCTGAAAATTCAGACAAAAAGGAGTGTTTTAATTGGAAAAACGTATCGTTTGTTTAGCGGGTGATGGTGTTGGTCCGGAAATTATGGAAAGCGCGAAGGAAGTATTGCATATGGTAGAGAGGCTATATGGACATCACTTTCATTTACAAGATGAGTACTTTGGCGGAGCGGCTATCGATTTAAATGGGCAACCATTACCACAGCGAACACTTGCCGCTTGTTTAGCGAGTGATGCGGTTTTACTTGGAGCGGTTGGTGGACCGCGGTGGGATGATGCGAAAGAAAGGCCAGAGAAAGGATTATTAGCTTTAAGAAAAGGACTTGGTGTATTTGCGAACGTTCGTCCTGTAACAGTAGAAAGCGCAACTGCACATTTATCGCCATTAAAAAACGCAGATGAAATTGACTTCGTTGTCGTTCGTGAACTAACAGGCGGTATTTATTTCTCTTATCCGAAAGAAAGAACGGAAGAATCGGCAACTGATACACTTACGTACCATCGTCATGAAATTGAACGTATCGTGTCGTATGCTTTTCAATTAGCGAGTAAGAGAGAGAAAAAAGTAACCTCTATTGATAAAGCGAATGTTTTAGAATCTAGTAAATTGTGGAGAGCTGTTACGGAAGAAGTAGCTCTTCGTTATCCTAATGTTGAATTAGAGCACATTTTAGTAGATGCAGCTGCTATGGAGTTAATTCGAAACCCAAGGAGATTTGACGTTATCGTAACAGAAAATTTATTTGGTGATATTTTGAGCGACGAGGCTTCTGTATTAGCAGGGTCATTAGGAATGCTTCCATCAGCGAGCCATGCGGAAAACGGGCCGTCTTTATATGAGCCTATTCACGGATCAGCGCCAGATATTGCAGGTAAAAATAAAGCGAATCCAATTGCGATGATGCGTTCAGTAGCGATGATGCTTGGGCAATCATTTGGATTAACGAGAGAAGGGTATGCGATTGAAGAGGCAATTTCTGCAGTTCTTCAATCTGGGAAATGTACAGCTGATATTGGGGGGAATGAGACGACAACTTCATTTACGAGGGCAGTTATTCAAGAAATGGAAGAGCAGGCACTAGTAGGGAGAGGAAGATAATGGGGAAAAGGTTACTAGATAAGCTTTGGGAAAGACATGTAGTTGTAACGAATGAAAATGGATTGGATTTATTATATATCGATCTTCATCTCGTTCATGAAGTAACGTCACCGCAAGCCTTTGAAGGCTTGCGGCTTGCAAATCGAACTGTTCGGAGACCGGAATTAACGTTTGCAACGATGGATCATAATATTCCAACGAAAGATGTTTGGAATATTACCGATCGCATTGCGAAGCAGCAATTGGATACACTTCGTGACAATTGTAAACAATTTAAGGTGCGATTAGCCGATATTGGTGATGAAGAGCAAGGAATCGTTCACGTTATAGGACCAGAACTTGGGCTCACACAACCGGGGAAAACGATTGTATGCGGTGATAGCCATACAGCAACCCACGGTGCTTTCGGTGCTTTAGCGTTTGGTATTGGTACGAGTGAAGTAGAACATGTATTAGCAACTCAAACGTTGTGGCAACGAAAACCGAAAGCGATGGGGATTGAATTAAAAGGAAAGTTACCGAAAGGCGTTTATGCAAAGGATATTATTTTGCATCTTCTCTCAAAGTACGGTGTAGCGGTTGGAACGGGGCATGTAATGGAATTCTACGGAGAGACGATTCGTGATATGGGTATGGAAGAGAGAATGACACTTTGCAATATGGCAATTGAAGGGGGAGCGAAAGCTGGCATCATTGCACCAGATGAGAAAACATTTTCTTATGTAAAAGGGCGTGAATATGCACCGAAAGACTATGAAACGTTTACGGGAAAATGGTCGGAGCTTTATACAGATTCAGATGCAATTTATGATTTACATATTTCGGTAGATGTTACGGATTTAGCACCGTATGTCACTTGGGGAACAAATCCTAGTATGGGTGTTCCTATTGATGAAAAATTACCAGAGAAGCATAACGAAAATGATGAAAGAGCATTTTCATATATGGGATTGAGCCCTGGGCAAAGTACGTTTGAAATTCCTGTTAAGCATGTCTTCATTGGTTCTTGTACAAATTCACGTTTATCTGACTTAGAAATTGCTGCATCTGTTGTAAAAGGGAAAAAGGTAAAAGAAGGTGTGCGAGCACTCGTTGTACCAGGATCAAAAAGTGTGAGAGAGCGGGCGATGCAAAAAGGCTTACATCGCATATTTGAAGAAGCGGGATTTGAATGGAGAGAGCCTGGATGTTCAATGTGTCTTGGGATGAATCCAGATCAAGTACCTGAAGGAGAACATTGTGCTTCTACTTCAAATCGTAATTTTGAAGGAAGGCAAGGGAAAGGAGCACGAACACATTTAGTAAGTCCAGCTATGGCTGCAGCAGCTGCGTTATATGGTCATTTTGTTGATATTAGAAAGGAGAGTTACGATGGAACCATTTCATATTCATAAAGGTACTGCCGCAGTACTTATGAATGATAACATTGATACAGATCAAATTATTCCGAAGCAATATTTGAAGAGAATTGAAAGGACGGGATTTGGAAAATATTTATTTGATGAGTGGCGTTACGATAATGAGCGCCATGAAAATCCTAATTTCCCCCTTAATGCACAAGAACGAAAAGGAGCAAGTATATTAATTACAGGTGATAATTTTGGATGTGGTTCTTCAAGAGAACATGCTCCATGGGCGCTTGCGGATTATGGTTTCCGCGTTATTATCGCCGGAGGATTTGCAGATATTTTTTATATGAATTGTATGAAGAATGGTATGTTACCGATTGTAATGGATAAAGAGATGCGTGAACAACTTGCCAAAACGAATGCGAGAGATCAAATGGAAGTTGATTTAGAGAATGAAGTAATTATTACGAATACGCACAGGTTTCATTTTACAATCGAGAAAATGTGGAAAGAAAAATTATTAAATGGTCTAGATGAAATCAGCATTACAATGCAATATGAACAAGAAATTGAAGAGTATGAAAGAAAAGTAGCTTCACATTAACTAAAAGTAGAATATTCGAAATGTATTTACATTCAGAATTAACTGTTATATAATATGTAAAAAATCAGAGGAGAAAGGGAGTAAGTATTATGAATATCGTGCAATCTATTAAAATGCTTACAAAACTACATCATCATACATGAAACCCTTGAACCTAACGTGAAAACGTGTAGGCACAAGGGTTATTCCCGTTGTACCTACACTCTACTAAAGAGCCTTGTAGGTATTTTGTCTACAAGGCTCTTTTTATTTTCGGTTTGGGTGGATGGAATGGCATAAATTAAAGAGGGAAGGGTGTGTGAATTCAGATGACAAAGTGGAAACGGGCAAATCCGAATGGAACGAGAGATTACTTATTCGAAGAATGTACGTTAATTGAAGAAGTGGAACAAAAATTAAGACGGACCTTTTTAGAGAGAGGTTATGAAGAAATAAGGACACCTACAATTGAATTTTATGATGTTTTTGCATTTCAAAACAGGCCGATAGATGAAGAAAAGATGTATAAATTTTTCGATGAAAAAGGACGGATTATCGTTTTACGCCCAGATATGACAATTCCTTTAGCAAGAGTAATTGGAACACAGAGAGGAGATATTCCTCTTAAAGTAACTTATAGCGGGAATGTATTTCGGGCGAATGAGTCCCTTACTGGGAAATATAATGAAATAGTGCAAAGTGGTATTGAAATTATCGGGATTGAAAATGTAAGGGCTGAAATTGAATGTGTGATAAGCGTAATTCAAGCACTTCAAAAATTAAAGGTGCAATCTTTCACAATTGAGATTGGGCAAGTGCAGTTATATAAATGTATCGTAAAAAAGCTCCCCATTAATGATGAAGAAGAGAAGTTACTTAGAACGTATATTGAAAGTAAAAATTATGCCGCACTCTCACACTTTATAGAAGAAAAGAAATTAAATCGGTGTGATGAAACAGTAAGGTTACTTGAGAAACTACCAAGGTTATTCGGGAGTTTAGATGTTGTTGAGGAAGCAGAAAAACTCGCCTCAAGTAATGAAATGAAAATGGCCATTGCGAGAGTGAAAGAAATATATGAAACAATTGAACAGTTAGGATATGGCTCTTACATATCAATTGATTTAGGTATGGTTCAACATTTGGATTATTATACGGGTGTTATTTTCAAAGGGTATATATATGAAATTGGAGAAGAGATTGTTAGTGGCGGAAGATATGATGAGTTAATTGGAAATTTTGGAGAGATGATGCCAGCGGTTGGGCTCGCGGTGCAAGTAAATCAAATAGTTAAGGCACTTCAAGAGCAGCAAGAACCATATAAACGAAAGAGAATAGATATTATGATTCATTATGAGTTAAATAGATTAGCAGAAGCGGAAAGGTTACGAAATTTACTGCAAAAGGACGGGAAGAATGCCCAGTTATCTTTATTCTCTAATTTAAACGATACTTTTCAATTTGCAAACAAGAATAAAATAATGACAGTCGTTGAGGCGAAGAGTGAGTCACTAGTGGAATATGTATGGAGAGAGAAATGGATCATCCAGAAAGAAGGGGAGGCTTCATGCGTAACATTCAAATTGCGTTAACGAAAGGAAGATTAGAAAAGCATGTTATTCCACTGTTTGAAAAAATTGGAATTGATTGTTCAGAGCTCAAAGATAAAGGAAGAAAACTTGTGTTTAAAAGTAAAAACACAAACATTTCATTTATTTTAGTGAAAGCGGTAGATGTTGCTACTTATGTAGAACATGGCGTAGCTGATATTGGAGTCGTTGGAAAAGATATATTAATGGAATTTGAGAAAGATATATATGAGATGGTCGATTTAGGAGTGGGCGTGTGTAAATTTTGTGTCGCTTCTATTCCTACGTATAATCCGAAGAGTTATCGAAAAAAACGAATTGCTACGAAATATCCGCACATTACTTCTACATATTTTCATGATAAAGGGGAGGATGTAGAAATTATTAAAATAGAAGGATCTGTAGAGATTGCTCCACTTCTAGGTTTGGCAGATGCCATTGTTGATATTGTTGAAACAGGAAAAACATTACAAGAAAACGGGTTAATTGTATTTGAGGAAATGTGCTCTATATCAGCTCGAATGATTGTGAATAAGGCTGCATTGAAAACTAAAAAAGACGAAATATTCTGTATTATAAATATGATGGAACAAGAAATTTTGTCAGGGAAATAGGGGGACTTTAAATGGAGATAGTTTTTGAAGATTTCCAAGAGGCTTTATCGAAAATAAAATCGCTACGAGAAAGCGCTAATATAATAGAAGAAACTGTTCAAAGAAGTGTAAGTGAAATTGTTCAAAACGTAAGGAAGAGTAAAGATGAGGCTTTATCGTTCTATACAAAAAAGTTTGATGGTGTAGAGACAAAAGATTTTCGTGTAAGTGAGGAAGAAATAAAACAAGCAAGTAAGTTTGTAGAACAAGCTTTTTTAGAAGCGTTAAAAGAGGCGAAGAAAAATATTATCTCGTATCACGAAAAGCAAAAAAGACAATCTATGTTTGATTGCGTGAGTGAAGGGGTAATTAGAGGGCAGCTTATTCGTCCGTTAGAAAATGTAGGTGTATATGTGCCGGGCGGGACTGCTTCGTATCCTTCATCAGTATTAATGAATGTATTGCCAGCAAAACTCGCAGGAGTGAAAAAAATTGTAATGGTAACACCGCCGAAGCAAGGAGGAATTGATCCGCATATTTTAGCTGCTGCAAGTCTTGCAGGTGTAGATGAAATATATATGGCCGGTGGTGCTCAAGTAATTGCTGCTCTAGCATATGGAACGGAATCGATTCCTAAAGTAGATAAAATAGTTGGGCCAGGGAATTTATATGTCGCGCTAGCGAAGAGAGAAGTATATGGGATAGTCAATATCGATATGATTGCTGGACCATCAGAAATTGTAGTTATCGCAGATGAAACAGGAAATGCCGAATATATTGCTGCTGATTTATTATCACAGGCAGAACATGACGAGAGGGCAACAGCTATTTGTATTACAACAAATATAAAGCTTGCTAAAGAAGTAGAAAGAGAAATAGAAAGGCAGCTAGAGACGTTGCCTAGAAGTGAAATCGCTCGTGAATCCATAAAAAGAAATGGAGCAATTTTTATTGTCCCTTCTTTAGAAGAGGCGTTTCATTTATCAAATGAAATCGCTCCAGAACATTTAGAGTTACACATAAAAGAGCCAATGAATGCTCTAGCTTATGTAAAGCATGCTGGATCAATTTTTCTTGGCCCATATGCACCTGAACCGCTCGGAGATTATTTGGCGGGGCCGAATCACGTATTACCGACAAGTGGAACGGCAAGATTTTTTTCTCCGTTATCCGTCGATGATTTCGTAAAAAAATCAAGCTTCGTTTCGTATACGGAAGAAGCGTTAAGAAGTGTACAGCATCATATTGTAGAACTTGCAAATAAAGAAGGTTTACATGCACATGCAAGAGCAATCCAAATTAGGTTTAAGGAGGAAGAATAATGCGCGAGTCTAGTCAAGTACGTGAGACGACGGAAACAAAAATTAAATTAAGTTTGCAACTTGATGAAAGTACGAATGTTTCTGTGCAAACGGGAGTTGGATTTTTTGATCATATGCTAACTTTATTTGCTAGACACGGAAGATTTGGTTTGCAAATTGAAGCTGAAGGTGATGTATTCGTTGATGCTCATCATACGGTTGAAGATGTTGGAATTGTACTCGGAACTTGCTTGAAAGAATCATTGCAAAATAAAGAGGGGATTAACCGTTACGGCTCAGCGTATGTACCGATGGATGAATCTTTAGGATTTGTCGCGATTGATATAAGCGGGCGCTCATATATTGTATTTCAAGGTGAATTAACAAATCCGAAGCTAGGGGATTTTGACACAGAATTAACGGAAGAATTTTTTAGAGCAGTTGCTCATGCTGCAAATATTACGTTACATGCTCGCATTTTATACGGAAGCAATACACATCACAAAATTGAAGCTTTATTTAAAGCGTTCGGTCGAGCGCTTAGAGAGGCAGTCGATAAAAATGCCAATATTAATGGTGTAAATTCAACGAAAGGGATGTTGTAATTGATTGCAATTATAGATTATGGAATGGGAAATATTCGTAGTGTGGAACAAGCATTAAAATATATTGGAACAGAGTACATCATAACGGATGATAAAAAAGAAATATTGAGAAGTGATGGAGTTATTTTACCAGGAGTAGGCACATTTCCGAAAGCGATGGGCGTTTTAGAAGAAAAAGATTTAGTATGTGTGCTAAAAGAAGTTGGGAGCTTAGGAAAACCGCTTCTGGGTATTTGCTTAGGAATGCAGCTTTTATTTGAGAAAAGTGAGGAACTACAAAATTGTAACGGATTAAATTTATTGCCAGGTGTTATTCGAAAGTTAAAAGTTCCTTATAAAATTCCACATATGGGGTGGAATGAATTAAAAAAAGAAGGAGAAATATCGCTTTGGAATGGAGTAGAGGACGGTTCTTTCGTATATTATGTCCACTCTTATTATGCAGATTGTCCGAATGAAATTGTGTATGGGGCAAGTGAATATGGTGTGAAAGTACCTGGTTTTGTAGCAAAAGGAAATATATTTGGCGCACAGTTTCATCCTGAAAAAAGTGGGGAAATTGGGATGCGAATGTTGAAAAATTTCAAAGGGGTGGTAGAAGCATGGAAATCTTCCCAGCTATCGATGTAAAAGAAGGACGATGCGTCAGGCTTTATCAAGGAGAGTTTAGTAAAGAAACGGTGATGAATGAAGATCCAGTCGCACAAGCAATCATATTTGAAAAACTTGGAGCGAAAATACTACACGTTGTTGATTTAGATGGAGCAATTGTTGGGGAGTCAGTAAATTTACCTGTCATTGAAAAAATATGCAAGGCGGTACGTATTCCGGTGCAAATTGGAGGAGGAGTTCGGTCACTCGCGGCAGTGGAGAAGTTGTTGTCAGTAGGTGTAGAAAAAGTGATATTAGGAACGGCTGCCCTTTACGATAAATCATTTTTAGAAGAAGCGGTTCGTCTATATAAGGAGCAAATCATAGTTGGAATTGATGCGAAAAAAGGTTTCGTAGCAACGAGGGGCTGGTTAGATGTGTCTGAAATTTCGTACATCGATTTAGCGAAGCAAATGGAAAGTGTAGGTGTTCAAACGATTGTGTTTACGGACATTTCAAAAGATGGGACACTTGCAGGACCAAATTTTGAGCAATTAGAGTTACTGCAAAAAAGCGTGGGTATTCGTGTGATTGCATCTGGAGGTGTCGCATCTATTCAAGATGTGAAAAGATTAAATGATATGAACATATATGGCGTCATTATTGGGAAGGCACTTTACGAGAAAACGATTGATTTAGAAAAAGTGTTACAGGTAACAAAACTATGTTAGCAAAACGAATTATTCCATGTCTAGATGTGAAAGAAGGGCGGGTAGTAAAGGGTGTGAATTTTATAGGGTTACAAGACGTCGGTAATCCTGTTGAAATAGCCGCATTATATAATGATGCGGGAGCAGATGAAATCGTATTTTTAGACATTACTGCGACGCATGAAGGGCGAAAAACGATTATAGATGTTGTAGAACAAACAGCCTCAAAGGTGTTTATTCCTCTTACAGTTGGCGGGGGGATTTCAAGTGTTAAAGATATGTACAATTTACTAAGAGCTGGAGCAGATAAAGTTTCAATAAACTCAGCGGCAGTGAGAAATCCGAAGTTAATCCAGGAAGGTGCGGAACATTTTGGCTCACAATGTATTGTCGTAGCAATTGATGCTAGAAAAGTAGCAGAAGATAAATGGAATGTATACGTAAATGGCGGAAGACTTAATACGGGAATGGATGCAATCGAATGGGCGAAGCGCGTTGTTAAGCTCGGGGCAGGAGAAATTTTGTTGACGAGTATGGATGCAGATGGAACGAAAAACGGATATGATCTTCGTTTAACAGGAGCAATTTCAAACAGCGTTTCTGTTCCAGTAATCGCATCAGGTGGATGTGGTCATGTGGATCACATTATAGAAGTATTTCAAAAGACAACAGTTGATGCAGCATTAGCGGCATCAATCTTTCATTATGGTGAAGCGACTGTACAAGATGTAAAGAGAAAATTAAGAGAAGCAAACGTTGAGGTGCGGTTATGAAACCTAATTTTGCAAAAGGATTGATACCAGCTGTTGTTATCGAGGAAGATACGAAAGAAGTTTTAATGTTAGCTTATATGAATGAAGAAGCGTATGACAAGACGCTGGAAACGAAAAGAACATGGTTTTATTCCCGTTCGAGACAATCGTTATGGAATAAAGGAGGTACATCGGGAAATGTCCAATATGTGCAATCACTTTATTTAGACTGTGATCAAGATGCAATCGTTGTTGTCGTAAAGCAAGTAGGGCCTGCTTGCCATACGGGAGAAAAAACGTGTTTTCACTACAAAATTATATAGGGGGATACATATGGAAGATATCCTTAAGTTATTATTTGAAACAATTGAAGAACGAAAGAAAAATCCACTCTCTGAATCATATACGAATTATTTATTTTCAAAAGGTGAAGATAAAATTTTAAAGAAAATTGGTGAGGAGTGCACCGAAGTAATTATTGCGTCTAAAAATAATGATAAAGAAGAAATAGTAAAAGAAATGGTTGATGTGTTCTATCACTGTTTTGTTCTATTAGCCGAAAAAAATATTCCATTAGAAGATGTCATGCAAGAAGTGAAAGAAAGAAATGGAAAGCTTTCGCGAGTAGGGGACAGAAGAGAAATAGATACATTATAAGGGGGAATATGGATGAAAGTGGACTATCATATTCATTTAGAAGAAGGACCATATTCAATAGGGTGGCTAGCTAAAATAAATGATGCGCTACAATATTTTGAACCGCTTAAAGAAGAAAAACATTCTATGGAATGGCTTATGAAAACACAAGAACGCCTGCAAAGACGTGTGAAGGAAGGTCCATTTACAGCGAAATGGATTGATTTATATTTAGAAGAAGCTGTGCGAAAAGGTATAAAAGAAGTTGGTATTGTCGATCATTTATATCGTTTTCATGAAGCGAAAGGATATTATGAAAAGTATGTAGATATTAGTGATTCTAAGCTTGGTCGCCTGCAAAAAGAATGGTTAGATCAAGTAAGAGTAACGTCTATTTATGATTTTACAAAGGCGATTGAAGAGGCAAAAGAGCGATGGAGTAAACGAGGGATAACGCTCAAACTTGGAATTGAGGCGGATTATTTTATCGGGGGTGAACAAGAGTTAAAAGGTTTACTAGCATTAGGAGACTTTGATTATGTAATCGGTTCGGTCCATTTTATAGATGGATGGGGATTTGATAATCCAGATACGAAAGAGTATTTTGGTACGCATGAGTTACATACTTTATATCACACGTTTTTCGCTACAGTTGAAAGTGCTGTTCGTTCCGAGCTTTTTGATATTATAGCTCACCTCGATAACATAAAAGTATTTAATTATCGATTGGATGAGAATGAACAGCTTTCTTATTATAAGGAAATTGCTCGTGCGTTAGTGGAAACAAATACAGCAACAGAAATAAATGCGGGATTGTACTATCGATATCCTGTGCGCGAAATGTGCCCAAGTCCGCTTTATTTACAAGTATTAGCTAAGCATGGAGTTCCGATTACTCTATCCTCAGATGCCCATTATCCGAATGATTTAGGAAAGTATGTGGAAGAGAATATAAAGACATTACGCAATCATGATATTTCTCACATAGCTACATTTACGAAACGAGTAAGAACGATGAGATTGCTTGAAGAAGAAGGAATAATTTCAAAATGAAACACGATTTTTTGATGAAAATCACCCTTTTTGTTCAAAATAAGAAAGAATGAAAAGGAGGATGAAAAATGGCGAAACAACAAAATAAACAAAACGTACAAGCGGCAGATCAAGCCTATACTTCTGAAACAAATAATACTGCTAACTCAGTTATTGAGGAACAAATTAGCGATACAGTTGCAGAAGGAACAATCGATGCGAAGCTTGGGAAAGAATCGCAAGAAAAAGCGTAAAAAGAGGGGAGAGTTGCATCTCCTCTTTTTTTATGGAAAAGTGTCGATTTTCAAAACTATAATCAAATTCCTTGGTTTTTATATGTAGATTTCTTACAATGAAATATAAGAGATATCATATTTTGTATAGAAGAGGTGTTAGTAGTGGCGAAAATATTAGTAGCAGGGAAAATTCCAGAAATCGGATTAGAATTATTGAAAAATCATGATGTAGAAATGTACAATAAAGAAGAATTAATTAGTGTAGAAGAGTTAGCAGAACGTGTAAAAGATAAAGATGCACTTTTAAGCTTACTTTCTACGAAGGTATCGAAAGAGGTTATTGACGCAGCACCAAACTTGAAAATTATCGCAAATTATGGTGCTGGTTACGATAATATTGATTACACATATGCAGGAGAAAAAGGAATTGCGGTAACGAATACACCGAAAGTATCAACTGAAGCGACAGCAGAATTAACATTTGCACTTCTTTTAGCAGCTGCACGTAGAATTCCTGAAGGTGATACGTTATGTCGTACAACTGGATTTAACGGATGGGCACCGTTATTCTTCTTGGGCCGCGAAGTACACGGTAAGACAATCGGAATTATTGGCCTTGGAGAAATCGGGAAGGCAGTTGCAAAGCGTGCGAGAGCATTTGGAATGAATGTTTTATATACAGGACCAAATCGAAAGCCTGAAGCTGAAAGTGAACTGGAAGCGACATACGTAACGTTGGAAGAATTATTACAAACAGCGGACTTTATTACAATTAACTGTGCTTATAATCCGAAATTACATCATATGATTGATGAAGAACAGTTTAAAATGATGAAGAAAACAGCATATATTATAAATGCTTCACGTGGACCAATTATGAATGAATCAGCACTTGCTCATGCACTAAAAACGAATGAAATTGAAGGTGCAGCTCTTGACGTATTTGAATTTGAACCGAAAATTACAGAAGAGCTAAAAGGATTAAAGAATGTAGTACTTGCTCCTCACGTAGGAAATGCAACATTCGAAACACGTGATGCAATGGCTGAAATGGCAGTAAGAAATATTTTAGCTGTATTAAATGGTGAAGAACCTGTAACACCTGTAAATCAAAAAGTATTAGTTACAAAATAAAAAAACCTTCCGAAATACGGAAGGTTTTTTTATTTTTCTTTATTCGCTTTTTTAGAAGGTCTTTGTCTAATAAATTGAGATAACATATACAAAATGTATAGTGGAATGGCAATGAATAAGAAAACAGAAATGTTGCCAAAACTTGTTTGGTACATTGTGATAATAATTCCAACTAAAAATAGTGTAATAATTATGCTATATCGTGGAATTGGTACATCTTTTAAACTTGGGATACGAACACGGCTCACCATTAAAAATGCGAACGTTACGAATACGGTAATGAGAACGATTTTTGGAATGGTATGTGAAAATAATGTTAAGAAAGCAACAAGCCCTCCTGCTGCAGTAATCGGAACTCCAGTGAAATATTTCATAGAAGTAGAAGATGGTGTTACATTAAATCGTGCTAAGCGATATGCTCCGAACAGAGGGAATAATCCCGCTATGTATAGTCCAATGATTCCGTAGTTGGAAAAAGATGTGTAATACATTAAAACAGCAGGTGCTGCGCCAAATGTTACAACATCCGCGAGTGAATCAAGCTCTTTTCCCATTTGTGAATCAACGCGTAATAAACGAGCGACACGACCATCAAGACTATCTAACATCATCCCGATCAGTACTAAAATAGCAGCTGATTTATAATATCCTAAAGATGCATAGCCGATTGACAAAAATCCGCTATATAAATTCCCGAGCGTAAATAAGTTTGGAATAGCTGCTCTATACAAAATCTGATCCCTTGCTTTCTGTTATAAATTCTTAATTAGTGTATGAAAGTTTACTTATTTTATCATACCATAAATTTCTTTCTCAGACGAAAAAAATTCCCAATTTGTGAAAGATTGTATAGAAGATAAATTTGAAAAATAAGTAAAAAAAGGAAGCAACTTTTGTAAAGTTGCTTCCTACACTATTCAAATTTCGTTGTCATCGTTCCGGTTTTATATCGATTGTTAGGATCAAAGCGTAATAAATCTCCATAAATGAGTTTGTCGGATAATTTTAATTCTGTTTTTGCTTTTTCAATATAAGGCTGACATAGTGTTAAATCAGCTTCTTCACCTGTGCTTCTTTTATAGCACATATTTTTTGTATAAACATAATCTTCCGAAACAAAACTGCCGTCCCGCATTACCATAAGAGGGTCTTTTTCTTTCGTAAATAAGTCTGTTCCAAATTCTACGGATTGATTTGTTTTAATACCAAGTAAATGAAGTAACGTTGGTTTAATATCAATTTGACCAGATACTTTAGAGATGACTTTTCCTTCTTGGCCAGGCACATGAATAATGAGAGGGACGCGTTGTAATTGCATAGAATCAAACGGTGTAATAGCGTCTTTCCCAAGGAACTGAGCCATAGCTGCATTATGGTTTTCAGAAATGCCGTAATGATCACCATAAATGACAATAACGGAATTATTATATAGTCCTTCGTCTTTCAATTGTTTAATAAATAATTTAAGAGCTTCATCCGTGTAACGAACGGTTGGGAAGTAGCGATTTAAAACACCACTTTCGGAATTAAATTCATCAACATATTGATCTTCTGGATTTAGAAGAAATGGAAAATGGTTTGTTAACGTAATAAATTTTGTATAGAACGGTTGTGGTAAAGATTTTAACTTTGGAATAGATTGCTCAAAGAACTCTTTATCTTTTAATCCCCAACCGACAGACATTTGTTCCGTTCCTACGTAATCATTTAAATTAAAGTAACGATCATATCCAAGCGCAGGATACATTACGTCACGATTCCAAAACGTTTTATCGTTTGAATGGAAGACAGCAGAAGAATATCCGTATTTCTTTAATTGTTCTGGTGTGGCAGTGTATTCATTTGTTGCATGAGTAAAGAATACAGAACCACGGTCTAACGGATAAAGGGAATTTTCAACGATAAATTCAGCATCAGAAGTTTTACCTTGTCCCGTTTGATGATAGAAGTTATCGAAATAAAAACTATCTTTAATAAACTCATTTAAAAATGGAGTAATCTCTTTTCCATTTATTTTTTTATTAATAACAAAACTTTGTGTAGATTCCATTGAAATTAAAATTACATTTTTACCCTTTGCAGCTCCAAATAAGTTTTTATCAACTTGTTTATCTTTTGAGTCTGTATAGTTTTTAATTTCAGAGAACCCGTCTCCACTTGCAAATACACGCTCAGCTGAAGACTTAGATTGAAGTGTAATATCAAATAGATGATATGTGTATAACCCTAAATTTTTCACGACAGTTTGACGATCAAACGAGCGTGAGAACATTTGTGGTTTATATATAACTGAAACAACAATTTGTAGTGCTAATAATACTGTTACGCCGCTAAAGAAAGTTCGCTTCTCAGAGCGAGAAAGGGGTGTTTTATCACCGAATGATGGGAATTTACGCGAAATAAACATTAAAATAATTGCGTCTGCAAATAAAAGTAATGTTTTATACGTAAAGAGTTCTTTTATACTCGTCCCTAAGTCAGCCATATTATTTGTTTGGAATAAAACAGGGAAAGTAACAAAATCGTTATAGAACCCGTAAAACATTGCATTTCCAAATAAAATAAATGACAGTATAAAACTAATTACAATAATAATTCGGTTTCGGTACTTAGATGCAAGTAAAGCGAAACCAAAAAATAAAAGCAACGAAGCTAGTGGGTTAATAAAAAGCATAAACTCTTCAAAGAAGTTATCAATTCTAATATCAAATGCTAGCTTGTACACAATATATGTTTTTATCCATAATAAAACGACTGCAACTAGTGCAAATCGCAGTTTTGGAAACAGATTTTGTAGCATAATATACTCCTCTCCTAAAAGCATGACGGTTCTTGTGAGCCGGTTTGATTAGCGCCTCATTTTATATATACGAACAGTCCTTTGTTATTATGTTTATTATACTATGAGTATCATTATACGAAAATAAAAGAGAGTTGTGGGCTTTTTTATAATAATTGAGTAGAAAAAGGGCAGTGGGAGACAATAAAACGGAGTTTCTATGTATGATAATTATCGTGCGCAAAAAGAATCGAGTAATAAAACGGAGGTTATAATGCGAAAATTATTATATTTTATAGTATGCAGTAGTGTTATACTTTTTGCTTCACCGAGTGTGTCGGTAGCACAATATGATGCACCCCTTATGGAAGATGCCCTTTATTCTGTTTTATTTCCAAAAATAAATAAGGCAATTGAAAAACAATATGGGAGCTTGAAGCCTTATCAATGTCCTAAAATTATTAGTTTAAAAAAAGTGTATAGTGGTACATATTTATTTCAAGCGAGTATTGAAGTAACGAAGTATGAACAGGTTGGTGGGAAAATTGTTCCACCATTTGAGAAGGTAACGGTTACATTTAATAACGAAGAGGGCGAATGGGAAGTGACAAAGGTTTCAGTAAAGCGCTTACCAAATGATACAAAATTAAACTGTAAAAAAACAATATAAAAAATTGTTTGACAAATAAAATGGTCCTTTGGTATTGTTAATAGCAACAATTAGATGTTTGAAAATTAAATAGACTTACCTCATCTACTCTCAAAGGTAGAGGCCGCGATAGGAAAGAGTAAGCTATGGGAGATTTAATGGAATCTGTGATCATAGGTTGAAAGGGACTATTGCCGAAATATAAGAATAACCATCTTATTCATATATTGGGACTGCATTGAATAAATGTAGTACTGTCATAAAATTTATTTTATGAAGAGCTATTTGGAGATGTTGATGCGGTTTCTTATTTTGAGGAGATAACAACTCGTTTATTTTTTCAATATATATTTTTCCTAATAAGAAACGCGTGTGAACATTGTTCCGCGCGTTTTTTGTCTATCTAAAAGCGTGCTGCAATGAATAGAAGATTGGGGTTATGAGTTTTAGAGGAAATAAGGGAGGAATTCAAATGTATTTACACGGCACAAGCCGAATCAATGGGCAAGGACACTTAGAAATTGGTGGGTGCGATACGACGCAGCTAGCAAAACAATACGGAACACCACTTTATGTATACGATGAAGAGTCTATTCGAGGAAAGTGCCGCGCGTTTCATCGTGCTTTTAAAGAAAGTGGTTTCTCTTATCAAGTAGCATATGCAAGCAAGGCGTTCTTGTGCATGGAGATGTGCCGAGTAGCTCGTGAAGAGAATATGTCTTTAGATGTTGTTTCAGGAGGAGAATTATATACTGCGCTCCAAGCTGGTTTTCCGGCATCGCGTATTCATTTTCACGGAAATAATAAAACAGAAGAAGAAATGATTATGGCTCTTCAGGCGAATATCGGTTGTTTTGTAGTAGATAATTTCTTAGAATTAGAAATCTTACATGATTTAGCAATGCAACATGGGAAATTTGTGAACATATTAATCCGTGTAACGCCTGGAGTAGAGGCACATACACACGAATATATAACAACAGGTCAAGAGGATTCAAAATTTGGATTTGGTGTTTCAAATGGTCAAGCGATGCAAGCAATTGAGCTTGCCTTGCAAAAATCAAATTATAATGTGCTAGGAATTCACTCGCACATCGGATCACAAATATTTGAAACGGCTGGATTTGTTCGAGCAATTGAAGTACTCCGCCAATTTTTAGAAGAAGTGAGAGAGCGAACACATTATGTGATGAAAGTATTAAATGTGGGCGGAGGTTTCGGTATACGTTATACGGATTCAGATACACCGTTAACACTTGAAACGTATGTGCACGCTGTAACAAGTACGATAAGAGAACAATTTACATTATGTGAATATCCGCTTCCAGAAATATGGATTGAACCAGGTCGTAGTATTGTAGGTGATGCTGGAACAACACTTTATACAGTCGGAGCGGTGAAAGAGATTCCTGGCATTCGGAAATATGTTTCAGTCGATGGTGGAATGACAGATAATTTAAGACCAGCGCTATACGGAGCCCGTTATGAGGCGATGTTGGCGAATCGAGGGAATGATGAGAATGAGGAACTCGTTTCGATTGCTGGGAAATGCTGTGAAAGTGGAGATATGCTGATTTGGGATATTAACTTACCGCAAGTTGCTTCTTCTGATTTACTAGCAATTTCTTGCACGGGGGCATATGGGTACTCGATGGCGAATAATTATAATCGTATTCGTAGACCAGCTGTCGTCTTTGCAAAAGGCGGGACGTCACAAATTGTCGTAGAACGTGAAACATATGAAAATATCATTGGGAACGATCGCATACGTATTAAAGAGCTGGTGTGAATGAGAAAGAAGGAGTTGTCTAGTAAAGGCAGCTCCTTTTAAAAAAATAAAAATAATTAAATATATCGGAAAACTAGGATTGAAAAAAATCAGAATTGTGATAAAATACAAATACAAAGCTTATCAAGAGAAGCTGAGGGAACTGGCCCTACGAAGCTCGGCAACCTGCTTATAGAAAGCAAGGTGCTAAATCCAGCAAAATGGAATCCATTTTGAAAGATAAGGTAAAATATATTACCGAACAGTCTTTTCGAAATGGGAAAGATTTTTTTTATGAATAAAAAGGGGGGCTGTTTGCGTGAGCGTACGGGAGCATTTTGATGAAGTATCTGAGAAAATTCAAGCGATGCTTGCTGATATGAAATATGGTTCCATTACAATTGTTGTGCAAGATGGAAAAGTGATTCAATTAGAAAAAAGTGAAAAGGTTCGTTTAAAGTAAAAAGCGCTGACTAGAAAAACTAGAGGCGGTTTTAATCTATTTTTAATAGGTTAAAGCCGTCTTTTTGCTTTTACAGGGGGAAAAAACATGTTGACGTACGAAACGTGGAAAGAAAATAGTGTTTCATTTTCTGAAGAAGATGAAACGAAAGGCGCGCTATCAGTATTAAGTTGGGCTTATAACGAATATAAAGATGAAATTGTATATGCATGTAGCTTTGGGGTGGAGGGAATGGTTTTATTGCATCTTATAAACCAAGTAAATCCATCTGCTAAAGTTGTATTTTTGGATACAAATGTTCATTTTCAAGAAACGTACGAATTAATTAAGAAGGTACGCGAGAGATTTCCTTCATTAAATATTATAGAAAAACAGCCAGAACTTACACTCGATGAACAAGCGAAGCTTCATGGAGAGAAGTTATGGGAAAGTAATCCGAATCTTTGCTGTAGTATTAGAAAAATTTTACCGTTAGAAAAATCATTAGCAGCGGAAAAAGCGTGGATATCAGGCTTAAGAAGGGAACAATCAGAAACGCGTAAGCATACACAGTTTATAAATCAAGATCGTCGTTTTCAATCTATTAAAGTTTGTCCGCTCATTCATTGGACTTGGAAAGAAGTTTGGCGATATGTATATAAACATAGTTTGCCGTATAACCCATTGCATGATGTTGGCTATCCGAGTATTGGGTGTGAGAAATGTACATTACCTGTAGGTGATTGTGGCAACTCAAGAGATGGAAGATGGGCTGGGAAAATGAAGACGGAATGTGGCCTTCACTTTCAATGAGATAGATTTTGAAATAAAGCTAAGAAGGGATATAAGAAGATGAGTACAACAAATGAATTAGTAAACCGCATTGATGAAACATATGAAATATCGAACATTGTAAAGGAAATCGAGATGGACAAAATTGCACTTAGTGATTTAGAACTTTTGGCGACAGGAGGATATAGCCCTCTTACAGGATTTTTAGGGAAGAGAGATTATGATTCAGTAGTAGAAACGCTTCGTTTAGCAAATGGTAGCGTATGGAGTATACCGATTGCACTACCGGTAACAGAAGAAGTAGCCGAGAAACTGCAGGCTGGAGAGGAAGTAAAACTTGTCAACGCCGGAAATGTATATGGTGTTATTCAAATAGAAGATATTTTTGTACCAGATAAAGAAAAAGAAGCGTTACTTGTATATAAAACGACGGATGAAGCACATCCAGGGGTGAAAAAATTATATGAACGACCAAACGTTTACGTTGGAGGAGCTATTATTCTTACAAAACGCTTTGGAAATAATCCGTTTCCTTCTTATCATTTAGATCCAATTGAAACGAGAGAAGAATTTAAAAAACGAGGTTGGAAAACAGTAGTTGGATTTCAAACGAGAAACCCAGTACATCGTGCCCATGAGCATATTCAAAAATCTGCCCTTGAAATTGTAGATGGTCTCTTTTTAAATCCGCTCGTTGGGGAAACGAAGTCAGATGATATTCCTGCTGATGTAAGGATGGAAAGCTATGAAGTATTACTTCAAAACTATTATCCGAAAGATCGTGTCTTTTTAGGTGTATTTCCTGCAGCAATGCGTTACGCAGGACCAAGGGAAGCGATATTTCATGCACTAGTAAGAAAGAACTTTGGTTGTACCCACTTTATTGTAGGGCGTGATCATGCTGGGGTAGGGGACTATTACGGAACATATGAAGCGCAGGAAATCTTTACGAATTTTACAGTAGAAGAGTTAGGGATTACGCCGTTATTTTTTGAACATAGTTTTTACTGCACGAAATGTGAAGCAATGGCTTCAACGAAAACATGTCCGCATGGAAAAGAAGACCGTGTCATTTTATCGGGTACGAAAGTACGAGAAATGTTAAGGAATGGTGAGATTCCGCCAAGTACATTTAGTCGTAAAGAAGTAGTGGAAGTGCTAATTAAAGGTTTGAAAAAAGAAGTAGTAACAGAATAGGGAGAGAATGAGATGGATACGAATATTACTTGGCATACAGCTTCTGTTTCAAAAGATGAGAGAAGAGTGAAGAATGGGCATCACAGTTTTGTAGTTTGGTTTACTGGTTTATCAGCTTCGGGCAAATCTACAGTAGCGAATGCGGTTGCTCGTAAACTATTTGAAAAGAATATAGGAAATTATGTGCTAGATGGGGATAACATTCGGCACGGTTTAAATAAAGACTTAGGTTTTTCTGAAAGTGATCGTATAGAAAATATAAGACGTATTGGCGAAGTGGCGAAGCTATTTGTAGATCAAGGTACTGTTGTCCTTACAGCGTTTATTTCACCATTTCAAGTAGATCGAAAACAAGTTAGGGATTTATTAGCGGCAGATGAGTTTATAGAAGTGTTTGTAAAATGTCCAATTGAAGAGTGTGAAAAACGTGATCCAAAAGGGTTATACAAAAAAGCGAGACAAGGTGATATTAAAGAGTTTACTGGTGTTGATTCACCGTATGAGGAACCAAAACAAGCAGAATTAATTGTAGAAACGCACAAGTATTCTATTGAAGAATGTGCAGAACAAATCGTGAAATACTTACAAGAGCGTAGTTTTATATAGGGGGATTAAAAATGACTTATGAAAAAGTATGGGCAAATAATGAAAAATTGAATCCGTCCGAGAAAAAGAAATTAGAAAAAGATGGATTAGAAATTTTTAATGATATTCCTTACTATGCGGAGAATGGATTTGAATCTATTCCGAAAGAAGAGTGGGACGCTTTTAAATGGGCAGGATTGTATTTGCAAAGACCAAAAGAGGCGGGCTATTTTATGATGCGTGTCAACATTCCTTCTGGAATTATTACAAATGCGCAGGCAGAGGTGCTGGCTTCCATTGCTGAAGATTATGGGCGTGATGTGTTAGATATTACGACAAGACAGGCGATTCAGTTTCATTGGTTAGAAATTGGGCAAATTCCGGATATTTTTAAGAGGTTAGCTAGAGTTGGTTTATCTTCAGCGGGGGCATGCGGTGATATTACGCGTAATATCACAGGAAATCCACTTGCTGGAATTGATGCGAATGAACTATTTGATACAACATCGATTGTTAAAGAAACATACGATTACTTCCAACATAATGAAGAGTTTTCTAATCTACCACGTAAATTCAAAATGTCTATTAGTTCTAACATTTATAATTCAGCAAATGCAGAGATTAACTGTGTGGCGTTTACACCTGCTACGAAAGAAATAAATGGTGAGGAAAAGGTTGGGTTTCATATAAAAATAGGCGGAGGATTATCAGCTCGTCCGTACTTAGCGGAAGAATTAAATGTATTCGTTTTACCAGAAGAAGTGAAGGCAGTGTCGATTGCAATTGCTACTATATTCCGTGATTTTGGATATCGTGAAAAACGCCACTTAGCACGTTTGAAATTTCTTGTCGCTGACTGGGGCGCTGAGAAATTTAAAGAGAAACTAGTAGAATACACAGGCCCATTGCAAAGTAAAGGGGAAAGTGCTCTCAAAGGCTGGAATGCAGGATACTTTTATGGCGTTCAAGATCAAAAACAAGCAGGATTAAAGTATGTCGGCTTTAATGTACCAGTAGGGCGTTTACACGCAGAGGAAATGTTTGAGATTGCAAGAATTGCAAAGAAATATGGAAACGGGCAAATTCGAACTTGTAACTCTCAAAACTTCATTATTCCGAATGTTCCGCCAGAAAATGTTGCAGGATTATTAAGTGAACCGTTGTTTGAAGCAATTTCAGCAAATCCGAAATCGTTTATCGGTCATGCGGTTTCATGTACTGGCATTGAGTATTGCAATCTTGCGTTAGTAGAAACGAAAGAAAGATTACGCAAAATCGCAGAGTACTTAGATACACAAATTGCACTCGATGTTCCAGTTCGAATTCATATGGTAGGATGCCCGAACTCATGTGGTCAACGTCAAATTGCTGATATTGGTTTGCAAGGGATAAAACTGAAAACGAAGGAAAAGGGAATCGTTGAGGCGTTTGAAATATATGTGGGCGGAACACTATTAGACGGAGGAGCATATAACGAAAAGTTAAAAGGGAAAATAGATGGAGAAGATTTGCCGGATGTTCTCGTGTCCTTTTTAAGTTATTTCCAAAAGAATAAATTACTAGCCGAAACGTTTTATGATTTCGTAGGACGTGTTGGAGTGGAAGAATTACAAATTGTACTAAATCGTGTATTAGAAGAAGTAATAGCATCTTAGGAGGGGCAATATGGACTTATATCGATTTGAAGCTGTATTAGTAAATAGTATTGTTCCAATTGTTGTCGTTGCTCAGAGTGAAGAACAGGCATTTAAGCTTGCGGAAATTGAGCTTGAAAAACATTTTTTACCGTTACCAGAAGTGAAAGAGATTTCTTTGTTTGAAAAAAAGAAGATTCGAAAAGGGGCGGCATTTGTTATTCATGAGTAGAGAACATGTAATACGAAATAATAGTAACTTCCATTCGTGATGAAGAGTGGAAGTTTCATTTTATAGTAGAAATGAGGAGAGATTATGGGGAAGGTTTATATCGTCGGGGCGGGTCCTGGTGATCCGGATTTAATTACTGTTAAAGGGTTGAGATGCATCGAGAAGGCTGATGTTATATTGTACGACCGTCTCGTAAATAAAGAATTGCTTTCTCATGCAAAGCCTGAAGCGGATTTAATTTATTGCGGGAAACTCCCAAATTATCACACGATGAAGCAAGAGACAATTAACACATTTCTTATTAAATATGCGAAAAAAGGAAAAGTTGTAACGAGACTTAAGGGCGGAGATCCATTTGTATTTGGAAGAGGTGGAGAAGAAGCTGAAGCGTTAGCGAAGCAAAGTATCCCATTTGAAATTATTCCTGGTATTTCAGCTGGTATAGCTGCTCCTGCTTATGCTGGAATTCCAGTAACGCATCGCGATGCAAGTGCAAGTTTTGCTGTTGTGACAGGGCACCGGAAAGAAGGGGCTGAAGAGGAAGTGAAGTGGGAAAGTTTAGCGAAAGGTGTAGATACATTAGCGGTCTATATGGGGGTTAGTAATTTACCTTACATATGTGAACAACTAATAAAACATGGAAAAGATCAAAGTACACCTGCCGCTATCATTGAGTGGGGAACGACATCTATGCAGCGTACTGTTACAGCGACGTTAGGAACAATTGTAGATGTTGCCAAAAAAGAACGAATTCAAAATCCGAGTATGATTGTTATTGGAGAAGTTGTCCGTTTTAGAGAAAAGATACATTGGTTTGAGAAACAAACGGAAAATGCATATCAAGTAAGCGGAGTATTGTAAAATGAAGGCTGTTATATATATATGTCATGGAAGCCGTTTGAAAGCAGCAAAAGAAGAAGCGGTTGCATTTATTACGTCATGTATGAACCGTGTAGAGGCAAATATTCAAGAAATTTGTTTTTTAGAGCTAGCGAATCCTTCTATTGAAGAAGGATTTCGTACATGTGTGAAGCGTGGTGCTACAGAGATTGTCGCTATTCCTGTTTTTTTATTAGCGGCAGGACATGTAAAGAAAGATATTCCGCTTGAATTACGAAAGTTAAACGAGGAATATCCGGATATCAAAATAGTGTATGGTAATCCATTTGGTGTATCAGAAGTGCTTGTAAAAGCGGTATATAACGGAAGTGGTATTAAAGACTATAAGGAAGAAGTAACACTTTTGCTCGTTGCAAGAGGGAGTAGTGATCCGGAAACTTTACAAGACATAAAGTGGATTTCTTCTTTATTTCAAAAAGAAGAGAACATTAAAGAGGTGGAAGTTTGTTATTTAGCAGCCGCAGAGCCGAAGTTTGATGAGAGGTTGAAAGAAATTGTAGAACAAAAAGAACGGAACATTGTTGTGTTACCTTACTTATTATTTACAGGCTTACTCATGAAACATGTTGAGAAAGAAGTGCGTCAATATGAGTCGGAAGAGATAAAAATAAGTCCCTATTTAGGAAAGAATGTAGCGTTTCGAGAGATGTTAATTCAGAAAACAGAGGAAATATTGAAGGGAGATCAATATGTATCCACTTACAGTGCGAGTTGATAAGAAACGTGTTGTTGTCATTGGTGGAGGGAAAGTAGCGGGGTTTAAAATTATTCCTTTACTAAAACAAGGTGCGGATATTGTTGTAGTAAGTACAGAATTAGATGCAAATTTAGTGAAACTTGTAGAAGAAAAGCAAATTCGTTGGTATCAAAGAGAGTATGAGAAAAGTGATATTAAAGATGCTTTTTTAGTAGTTGCAGCGACTAGTGATTCGGTACTAAATGAACAAATTGCTGAAGATGCCGCAGTGAATCAATTGGTAAATGTTATTACGAATCCGGAAAGTGGAAATGTTCATTTTCCGGCGGCAATTCATCGTGGACTACTTAATTTAGCTGTTTCTACTGGAGGGGCAAGTCCGAAACTTGCAAAAAAGATTCGTGATGATATCGCAAATAAATATGATGAGAAGTATGAATCGTATCTTGATTTTTTATATGAAGTTAGACTAAAAGTGAAAGAATTACAAGTGGAGAAAAGGCAAAAAAATATATTGTTACAAGAAGTATTAAAGTCGATATATGTTCAAAGTGAACAAAAAAGAGAGCTTTTTTTACAAGAATTAGAGAGGGGAATTTATATAGGATAGTGAGTGAATTGTGCTTTACAAATATAAAAATATAATTTATAATCACAAGTAACTTCAAAAGATGAAATCGATGAGCAAGAAGAGTACGTATATTTGATGCGTTCAGAGAGCTGGGGTAAGGTGTGAGCCCGGTACGATAAAATATACAGAATGGGCTTGCGAGAGGTATGCTGAACATTGCAGTAGGCAACCCGGGTTCCGCCGTTAAAAGGATAGGGTATCGGAATTTTCCTGTACCTGAACAAGTGGGATTTATTGATCCAATTGAGGTGGTACCACGGTATTCTATTACATATATCGTCCTCTACATGCATATTTGCGTGTAGGGGACTTTTTTATTTTCTAAAGGAGGTGTGCGAGTATGAAATGAAAGTGTATAATTGATAAAAGTTATAATATTCAGAAAAGGAGAATTTATGATGAAAGAAACACAGCAATGGACGTCGAAAATTGGCTTTGTACTCGCAGCAGCCGGAGCCGCAGTAGGTCTTGGTGCAATATGGAAGTTTCCATATGTTGCAGGTAATGGTGGGGGAGGCGCATTCTTCCTTGTATTCTTACTATTAACTTTATTTATTGGTATGCCTCTTCTTTTAGCTGAATTTGTTATTGGCCGTAGTACTCAAAAAGAGGCCGTTACAGCTTATAAAGTATTAGTACCGAATAGCAAGTTATATCCTTGGATTGGTCGTATGGGGGTTGTTACTTGTTTTAGCGTACTATCTTTTTATAGTGTTGTAGGTGGATGGATTTTACTTTATTTATACTATAGTGTCACAGGTAGTTTCTGGAACGGAGTAGTCGATTATGGACAATTGTTTGCTGAAACAATTTCAAATCCAGTAAGTGCGATTGGGGCGCAATTCATCTTTATGCTTTGTACCATTTTTGTTGTTAGTAAAGGTGTGGAAAAAGGCATAGAAAAAGCAAGTAAGTACATGATGCCGTTATTATTCATTTTATTTATTGCTATCATTATTCGTGCGTTAACACTTGATGGTGCTATGGCTGGGGTAGAGTTCTTCTTAAAACCAGATTTTTCAAAGCTTACAGCAGATACGATTTTATATGCGATGGGACAATCTTTCTTCTCACTAACGGTAGGTGCCTCGGTAATGGTAACGTATAGTTCGTATTTAAAGAAAGAAGAGCATTTAGCTAAATCAGCAACATCTATTGTAAGTTTAACTGTATTTATTACAGTACTTGCAGGATTAGCGATTTTTCCAGCGATTTTCGCATTAGGAGTTAAACCGACAGAAGGACCAGGACTACTGTTTATCGTTCTTCCTGCTGTCTTTGCAAAAATTCCATTTGGACAATTTTTCTTCATTATGTTTTTAGTTTTATTCTTCTTTGCGACTTTAACATCTGCGATTTCAATGCTTGAAATTGTAGTAGCATCTGTTGCGAAAGATAATGAGAAGAAGCGTCCATCAGCTTCGTTATTAATTGGTATTCTTATTTTTGCAGTTGGAATCCCATCAGCGTTATCGTTTGGAATTATGAGTGATGTGAAAATATTTGGTAAGACATTCTTTGATTTCGTCGATTTTTCGGTAAGTAATGTATTACTGCCACTCGGAGTACTAGCCATTTCGTTATTTGTACCAAATAAAATGAGTAAAGAGCTATTAATGAAAGAATTAGAAGTTACGGAAACGAAAGGGAAAACATTGTTTAATATTTGGTTCTTCTTGCTTCGTTATGTTATTCCGGTAACTGTAATTATCGTATTTTTAAATGCGATAGGTGTATTTAAAATGTTTGCATAATAAAAAGACGGAGATGTGGATTCTCCGTCTTTTTATTGTGTTGTAGAAGTATTTAATAAGCGATTATATGCTTTATAAGCTGTGACAACTGCGATAAATGATCCAATTAAAAATAACGCTGAGCCGCCGAATGTAAATAGCCGGCCAATGTATGTTTCTCTAGCTTCTTCTATTTCTTCTTGTAATTGTGTATTCATATTTATCCCCCCGCAAAATATAGGCATTTAGTTGTAGTTTATGTAAAACGCCTAAAAAGTGTGAAGTAGTAAAAAAAACTCGGTATGCACCGAGTTTTTTATAATCCGATATAAGGAGATGGATCAACTGCGTTTGTCTTACCGACATTCCATTCCCCAAGGTGAAGTTCGAAGTGTAAATGTTGTCCGTATGATTGGCCAGTGTTCCCCATAAATCCAAGTTGAGTGCCTTGTTTTACAGTTTGTCCATTAGATACAGAACGGCTACTCATATGTGCATATACAGTTGTATATGTTTTTCCGTTTATACGGTGAGATAAGTATACAACATTTCCGTAACTAGATGATAATTCTGAACGGATAACGACGCCATCTGCAGCAGCTACGATTGGCACTGTTCCTGAAGCTGCGATATCGATTCCTTTATGGTTATCTAAAGAACGTGTACCAAATCCTGAAGTTTTCGATCCAGCGGCAGGTTTAATAAATCCACCTTTGTTCGTATCTTGCGGTGTTGGTGCGGATTGTGTGCTTTCTTTAGCAGAAGCGGCTACCTGTTTTTTTGCTTCCTCAGCCTTACGTGCCTCTTCAGCTTTACGCGCTTCTTCTGCACGTTTTTCTTCTTCAATTGCTTTTTGAACAGCTTGACGCTGGTTTTCTAAAATGCCTTTTGATTCTTCTAACCCTTCAATCTCTGAATCTACTTTTGCTACTTTCGTATGTAGATCGTTAATAAAAGTTTGTTGCTGTTGTTGGTTACTTTGTAATTCTTGCTGTTTTTGTTCTAATTTTTGCTCAGATTCTTTCAGTTGTTGCTCTTTTTTCTCAACAGCCTCTTTTTCTGTCGTCACAGCATTTTGATCGCTTGTTTGTTTTTTCACAATATCTGTATCGTTATTTAAAATTAAACTTACAGAATACATATTATCAACAAGATCGGCAATATTTGCAGAACTTGTTATTACTTCTGTAATGATACTCGTACGAGGCTTTTCTTGCATAGATTGTAGTCGTTGTTTAATAACTTCCTGCCGTGTATCTATGTTCGTTTGTAATTGCTCTATATGTTTCTTTTTTTCAGTAATAACTTGCTGTGTGTTGCTAATTTCTTTTTTTGTATCGTTTAATTCAGCTTCGTTTTTATTAATAGAAGTAGTTAATTCGTCGATTTTCTTTTGTAATTCCTGGATTTCTTTTTCTATTTGTTCTTTCTCAGCTGATTTATTTTGTAAGTCATTTTGTTTGCCTTCTAATTCGGATTGAATATTAGATAATTTATTCTCATTCGTTTCAGCGTATACGGGTGAAAGTAACGGGGAAACGAAAATCGTTCCAGCTGCTAAAACACTAAATGCTGCAAATTTCTTTTTCATGGTTGTCTTGCTCCTTTCCCTATGAATGTTATATATCATAAGAAGAAGAGTGTCTATCGTTGTAATCATAATGTAAAGAAAATTTTATAATTTTGCTAAGTTTTGTCGGAATTTAGTATCTTTTCGTAGTGTTTGTCATAAATTTAAAATTCTTGAATGTATAGAAAAAGATATCAATTTCTATATTTTTTTAAAAAAACATGGAAAATGATGGAATTTTCCATAATGAAACAGTATTTTAAAAACCTATCAATCACTAGTAAGGAATCGATTTCATGTGAGGTTTTCTGACATGAAGTTTATTTTTGTCAAGAAAATTATTTGCATTCGTGCAAACTTATTTTGTTGTCAGATTTTAAATTTTGATTTATGATTTTCAACAGGGACAAAATGTAGTGAATTGTCGAATAATATGTAATACTCTTAATTTCAAGTTTTATAGAGATAGAATGAGAGATAGAGTGACACATCGAAGAGGGGGTTACCACAAGTATGAAAAGAATAGGACTTGCATGGCAAATTTTAATAGGACTTGCGCTTGGTATTGCAGTTGGGGCGATTTTCTTTGGCAATCAGGAAGTGGTGAAGTACTTACAACCAATTGGTGATATTTTCATCCGATTAATTAAGATGATTGTTGTACCGATTGTTGTAGCGAGTATTGTTGTTGGGGTTGCTGGTGTTGGCGATATTAAAAAGTTAGGTCGACTAGGCGGAAAAACAATTATTTACTTTGAAATTATTACAACGATTGCAATTGCTGTCGGTCTATTAATAGCAAACATTTTCCAACCTGGAAAAGGCGTTGATATGGATAAGTTAACAAAAACAGATATTTCTAAATATACACATACGACAGAGCAAGTACAAAGTCATTCGTTCGCAGATACGTTTGTAAATATTGTTCCGACGAACATTATGAAATCATTAGCTGAAGGTGATATGCTTGCTATTATCTTCTTCTCAGTATTATTTGGTTTAGGTGTAGCAGCAATTGGTGAGCGTGGCAAACCAGTTCTACAATTTTTCCAAGGTGTAGCAGATGCAATGTTTTATGTAACGAACCAAGTTATGAAGTTTGCACCATTTGGTGTATTCGCATTAATTGGTGTTACAGTTTCTACATTCGGATTAGCTTCATTAATTCCATTAGGGAAATTACTCATTGTAGTATACGGAGCAATGATCTTCTTCGTTGTAGTTGTATTAGGACTTACAGCGAAAATATTCGGTATTAACATTTTCCAATTCTTTAAAATTTTAAAAGACGAGCTGATCTTAGCGTACTCTACAGCAAGTTCAGAAACGGTTTTACCGAAAATTATGGAGAAAATGGAGAAATTCGGTTGTCCGAAAGCAATTACATCTTTCGTTATTCCAACGGGTTATTCATTTAACTTAGATGGATCAACTTTATATCAAGCAATTGCGGCAATTTTCTTAGCGCAAATGTACGGTATTGAATTATCCATTACACAACAAATTACGTTATTACTTGTATTAATGGTTACATCAAAAGGTATCGCGGGTGTACCGGGTGTATCATTCGTTGTATTATTAGCAACACTTGGTACAGTAGGTATTCCAGCTGAAGGTTTAGCGTTTATTGCAGGTATTGACCGTATTCTAGATATGGCTCGTACAGCAGTTAACGTTGTAGGTAACTCTTTAGCGGCTGTAGTTATGTCTAAGTGGGAAGGTCAATATGACGCTGAAAAAGGACAAGCCTATTTAAAAGAGATATCTGAAAAGGGTCAAGCAGCTTAATTATAATATGAACAAGCTCTCACATAATATGTGGGGGCTTTTCTATATATAGAAGAGGAGCGGACGTAATGAAACGTAAATATGGTGACGGTTCTTCGTGGAAGCGACTAATAGAGAAGGATTATAGGGTTAAGCAAGTAGAGGATGGAATGTTAGGAATACTGGACATAAAAAAAGTGAGGGAACCTAGTCATAAAGAATACAATGGTAAACAGCTTTGCATTGCAGGTGATGGGTATACATGGATGCAATATTTTATAAACGGGAAAAACTTTGCAATTACAGCTATGTTAGACAATCAAAAACAATTAGTACAATATTATATCGACGTGACGAAAGAATATAAAATAGACGAGCGTGGTTTACCTTATTTTGATGATTTATATTTAGATGTAGTATTGTTACCGAACGGTGAGATCTATGTACTGGATGAAGACGAGTTAGAGGATGCCTATAAAATTGGTGATGTTACAAAAGAAGAATATGAGTTAGCATGGAATACAACAAAATGGATTATCGCGACGATAAAAAATAGAAAATTTTATTGGATCTCAATATTGGATAAAGAAATCGAAAAGTTAAAATGATTGGTTTATTCATATTTTTGTATAATTACCAAAAAAATCTATACAAAAAATAATTGACTTTTGTTTTGTAAGCGAGTAAAGTTAGGAAAGAAATTATTATTAAAAAATAAATATGAAACCTTCTTATAAAGAGAGGCGGAGGGACTGGCCCTACGATGCCTCGGCAGCGGACTCGATTTCAGAGTGCTGTGCCAAATCCAGCAAGCATGTGCTTGAAAGATGAGAAGAGTGTTTCTTATAGATGTATAAGACCTCTTCTCATCGGAAGAGGTCTTTTGTTGTTCATTAGAAAAGGTTGAAAACTAGGGAGAGATGATACTTTGAAAGAAACGAGAGGAAATGGTTTAGCGTTATTACCACTTGGAATATTTTTGGCGCTATTTATTGGTTCTGGAATTATTACAGGTGATTTCTATAAATTGCCGATACTTGTAGCAATTTCAATTGCCGTAGGAATTGCTTTAGTGATGAATCGTAAGGAAAGCTTTAATGTGAAAGTAGAACGATTTGCTAAAGGTGCAGGAAACCCTGATATTATGATTATGGTATTAATTTTTGTACTTGCAGGGGCGTTTTCTGAAACAGCAAAAGGAATGGGCGGAGTTGATTCCACTGTTAACTTAGCGTTATCTATTTTGCCACCAGGATTTATCGTTGCTGGAATTTTTGTTATAGGGGCATTTATTTCATTAGCGATGGGAACTTCAATGGGAACAATTGCAGCACTAGCACCGATTGCTGTAGGTATTAGTGGGCAAACTGATATCTCAATAGCACTTGCGATGGCTACTGTTGTGGGCGGAGCGATGTTTGGTGATAATTTATCATTTATTTCAGATACAACAATTGCTGCTGTTCGTTCACAAGGAACAGAAATGAAAGATAAGTTTAAAACGAACTTTTTAATTGTATTACCAGCCGCTATTATTACAATTGTACTATTAGTAATAATTACTTTAGGAAGTGATACACAAGTTAAAGCCCATAGTTTTGACTGGATAAAGATTTTACCGTATGCAGGAGTACTTATTACAGCACTACTTGGCTGGAATGTACTTATTGTGTTAACTGGTGGAACAATATTATCAGGTGCTATCGGCCTTATAGATGGAAGTTACACGTTAGAGAGTTTCTTTAAAAGTGTAACGACTGGAATGGGCGGTATGATGGAGCTAGTACTACTTGCTATATTAATCGGTGGTATGGTTGAACTTATCCAATATAATGGTGGCATTCAATATTTAATGAATCTTTTAACACGTAATATTCGTTCGAAAAAAGGAGCGGAGTTTGGTATTGCTGGCTTAGTGAGTATGACGAATGTGTGTACAGCAAACAATACAATCTCTATCATTTTTACAGGTCCGCTTGCGAAAAAAATTGCGGATCAGTATGAAATTGATCCCCGTAAATCAGCGAGTGTACTGGATCTTTTCTCTTGCTGTGTACAGGGGTTAATCCCATATGGTGCTCAAATGTTAACAGCGGCAGGATTTGCTGCGTTATCTCCGGTCGAATTGTTACCATATGCATTTTATCCAATTTTAGTTGGAGTATGTGGAATCATTTCTATATTAATTGGTTTCCCGAGATTTTCTAAAGTGGCGGAAAAAAAAGAGTATCATAAAACTGCATAACATAAAGAGACATTTATTATTAGCAGTTGAAAACGCTCGGAGAACATTCTCTGAGCGTTTTTTATTATTTATAAATCCTTTTTCAAATAGTAGTGTTTATAATCTCTTCCTACGTTATCGAGGATACCATACTCTTTATAACCATATTTTTTATAGAAATCTAATGCTTGAAAGCTTAAAGTGTCAACTTTTATAAAATCACAATTTCTTTCTAAAGCGATTTTTTCTACTTCTAATAACAGTTTAGTTCCATACCCTAATGCACGTATATCTTCATCGATGATAAAAGAGTGAATCTCTAACCAATTCCAACAGACTTCACCTAATATTCCCCCGCATATTTTACCATTTTCATCCTTAAGAAATAAATGAATCTCTAAGTATCTGTCTCTTAAATCAGATGGAAAGTGCTTTAAATTATATTCATAAAGCTGATTGTTTATATAGTTTTTAGCGGCGGTATTGATTTCTTTCGTAATGTGTAAATTCATGATATATCCCCTTTAATTTAAATGTAGCCTTCTGATTTATTTTAACATAATTTTCTTAATAATATATTTAATGTAATTTAATAAACGTTTGTATGTATTGCTAATTTTTTGGACGCGCAAGTTGAGATTTTCATCCGTTATTGAATAAGAATTTTTCTGTATCTATACGCATCGTATACATGTTCGTTTTGCAAAAGGCTGAATGCAACTCAGTCTTAAGTCTGAGTCGAAAACAGTTCTTAAGCTCGTTATGAAAAAATGAAAAAATAGTTAAGATAAGAGTATCAAATCGAAGGGAGGCAAGCACAAGATGAAACAATTTCTAGCGTTTATCGCAGCCGGTATTTTGGCTTTAATTGCTCTTGGTAGTCTTGCTGGTATTGTAGGATTCGCCATTGGAGCAGGAGTTGTGTACTGGAGCTATAAATCATTTGTGCGAGCTAAATCATTCTTTGGAAAGTTAGCTTGGGGTATTGTTGGTTTAATCGGTTTGTCCATTGCGCTTTCTCATTCCCCAGCATTAATCGGTATCGCAGCATTAGTAGTTTTATACTACGGATACCGTGAGTGGAAAAAAGGAAAAAATGTAGTTGTTGATTCTGCTCCAGAAAGTGCTAAACCATATAGCAACTTTGAAGATGAGTGGAACAAGTTAATGAAAAACTAATATAAAATAAATCAAATTATAAAGTAGAAGAGAGGAAGATTATAATGAAACAATCTTTATTCGGACGTGTACGCGATGCAATTTTAGCTGATTTTCATAATGTGTTAGATGAGAAAGAAAGAAAAAATCCAATTGCTATGTTAAACCAATATTTACGCGATAGTGAGCGTGAAATAACAAAAATTGAGAAGTTAATTCAGCGTCATAAAGCATTAAAATCTAACTTCGCTCGTGAGCTTGAGCAAGCACGTTATTTCGTTAATAAAAGATCAAAGCAAGCTATCATCGCACAAGAAGCAGGCGAATTGCAATTGCATGAACGTGCATTAGAAGAAGTAGCGTATTATGAAGGGCAAGTAACTCGCTTAGAAGAAATGTATGCTGGTGTTGTAGAGCAAATTGATGAGTTAGAGCGTCGTCTTTCAGAAATGAAAAATAAATTAAAAGAAATGAACGCAAAGCGTATGGAATTAATGGCACGTGAAAATATGGCGCATGCAAACCGCCGTATGAATACTGCTATGCATAAAATGGATGAAAATAATCCGTTCTTACGATTCGAAGAAATTGAAGATCACATTCGTGACATAGAGCTTCGTATAAATGAAGAGCATGAGCGTGATACATTTGATATGAAAATTGCAAAACTAGAGAGTGAAATGAAAGAGAAAAATGAAGTATCGTTAACGAAAGAAGTAACAAAATAATTGTAGTATATAATAAAACAGGCTTATGATATAGTGATAGGAGAAAAGGTGTTGGAAAGCAATGCCTTTTCTTCTATGTATATGTGACAAGGAGGGGGGAGCTGAAATGAAGAAGCAATTTTCAAAAACACAATTTATGGGGATGCTCCTCATCATATTTGGATTCGGTCTTTTTCTTGATATGATACTTGGACATTTTGAACCAGGTGGTCTAATATTTGCATTTATTATGATTATGTTTGGAAGACATTATCGAAAGAAGAACCGTTATGTAAGAGGGAATGTATTTTTATTTGTCGGTGGTATTGTCTTCTTATTCTTCTTATTTTCATCAGCGGCATTCGTACTTGTTGTGTTTGCTTGTTTAGCTTTAATTGGTTATCAACTTATTCAACAAGGACATCGGCAAAAAGCAATGAAAGTTGAAATTAAAGAAAAAGGATATATAAATGAAGAAAAACAAATATATCGTACAGAACCGTATATAAAAAATATGTTTGTAGGTAATGTACGAATGATGGATCATATTTATGAAATAGAGGATATTAACGTCCAATATGGTGCTTGTGACGTCGAGATTGATTTAACAACTGCTATGATTCCAGAGGGAGAAACGGTTATTGTGATTCGGGGCGTCATTGGTAATATTCGCTTATATGTACCATATGATATTGAATTGTCTTTAAATCATTCTGTTATTGTTGGGCGAGTGCTCCTGCCAGGACACGAAGAAACTGGATTTAACCGTAATGTTACGTTTAGAACAGAACAGTATAAAGAAGCCCCTCGTCGTATTAAAATTATTTCTTCGCTTGTCGTAGGCGATACGGAAGTGAGGAAAGTATAATGAAAAAACAAAGGAATATTTCGTGGATGTATATTCGTTATTCTATGTTGTCCTCTGTGAGTATCGCACTTATTTGTACAATTGTATATGTATGGAAAAGCGAGCAACAAGTTTATGATTTACTCTGGAAAGAATCCATTGCTTCTGTTCCAATTGGCTTGTTTATTATGAGTACGAGTCTTCTTATCGGAGGAATTGTAGGATATGCAATCGGTTATTATATAGAACAGCGTATACAAGGATTAAATACTTTTCTATTTGAAGTAGAGCGAGGGAATTTTCCGAGTGATGTTTCATTTACTGCGGACGATGAATTTCATGAAGTGGAACGAAAAGTAATTGGTCTTGCTCGTCGCTTAGAGGAGCAAGCTGGGCTATTTCAAAAAGTAACGAATGAACGAGCCCATTGGAATGAAGAGATGAGACAAGAAGCGATTTCTCAAGAAAGGCATCGATTAGCGAGAGAGCTGCACGATTCTGTAAGTCAGCAGCTTTTTGCAATGTCGATGATGATGTCAGCCATTAATGAGCAAGCAGCTGAAATTCCAGACACGACGAAAAAACAGTTGCAGCTTGTTGAGAATATGGTTGTAAATGCACAATCAGAAATGAGAGCATTGCTCCTTCATTTACGCCCAGTGCAGTTAGAAGGTAAGAAACTAACAGAGGGTATAGAAGAATTATTAACAGAACTGTCTAGAAAGCAACATATGAAAATTGAATGGTTAATTGAACCGATTCAATTAAAAAAAGGTGTAGAGGATCATTTATTCCGTATTGTACAAGAGGCGCTGTCTAATACTTTACGGCATGCGAAGGCAAAGAAAACCGAAGTACGCCTTCGGAAAATTGATCAATATGCGATTTTGAAAATTATTGATGACGGTGTTGGGTTTAAAGTTGGTGTTAATAAGGCTGGTTCATACGGTTTAAGGTCAATGCAAGAGCGAGTTCATGAAATTGGTGGTACATTAAAAGTTCTTAGTTTTCCGAATAAAGGTACGCAAATAGAAGTGAAAGTACCTATTATGATTGAGAGAGGGGGAGAATCATGATAAAAGTATTACTAGTTGATGATCATGAAATGGTTCGAATGGGTGTATCAGCATATTTATCAACGCAGCCAGATATTGAAGTAGTTGGAGAAGCTGAAAATGGAAGAAAAGGTTCAGAGTTAGCGTTGCAATTAAGACCGGATATTATTTTAATGGACCTTGTTATGGATGAGATGGATGGGGTTGAAGCGACACGTGCTATTATTCAAGAATGGCCAGAAGCGAAAATTGTAGTTGTCACGAGCTTTTTAGATGATGAAAAGTTATATCCTGTTATTGAGGCGGGGGCGACAAGTTATTTATTAAAAACATCAAGAGCGAGTGATATTGCAGATGCTGTAAGAGCTACTTATGATGGGGAAACGGTATTAGAGCCGAAAGTTACTGGCAAAATGATGTCTCGTATGCGTCAGAAGAAAGAACAACCTTTGCATGAGGAGCTAACAGAAAGAGAGTCTGAAATTTTGTTATTAATTGCAGAGGGGAAAAGTAATCAAGAGATTGCAGATGAGTTGTTTATTGCCCTTAAAACAGTAAAGACACATGTGAGTAATATATTAAATAAGCTAAATGTAAGTGACCGGACACAGGCGGTTATTTATGCGTTTAGACACCAATTGACGAAATAAGAAGGAAGCTTTGACTATATATGGTCAAAGCTTTTTATTGACGGTTATTAATGTAAGCGTTATCATTTAGGTGTTAACAGTACATACAAAGGGGAGAGAGTGTATGTTAGTTCAAACGATATTTGGAATGGATGAAACGAAAAAATTAGGCAACTATGTGAATGCGTTGCAAGCACTTTGTGAACAATATGATATTGAAACAGATCGTATTGCAATTATTGAGGCAACAGAAGAATATTATTTATTTCTAGTGAAGCAAGAAGATTGCTATGATGTTGTAAAAGTAGAAACAGTGGATACAAATATTGATTACTATACGAAAGCTTATAAAGTAAGTAGCTTTAATCATACTTCTTATCAAATGTAAAAAACTCCCGAAATGGGAGTTTTTTTATGATACTTTCGATTCAGGTGAATGATCCGTTAATGGTACTGCTTTGGCGCCACTTAATTTTGCGATAGCAAAACCGATAATAGCCCCAACTAATGCTGGTACTAACCAGCCGATTCCTTCATTATATAATGGAATAAACTCGAAATAAGATGTGATAGATGAAACAGGAATATTCCCTTGTTTTAATCCATCAAATACGCTCACAACTGCAGAACCAATTAACGCACCTACATAAACAGAACGATATCCACCGAAATATTTATGAAGTAATGATAGTAATACGAGTACAATCGCAATTGGATATACAACAAGTAAAATAGGAACAGAGATTGCGATAATTTTTGTTAAACCTAAGTTGGCAACTAATAATCCTAATGTGCAAATGACACTTGCTAACGTTGTGTATGAAAATTTCGTTAATAATGTTGAGAAGTATTGACTGCATGCAGATACAAGTCCAATACATGTTGTTAAGCAAGCGAGTGTAACGATAAGAGATAATAGAATTAGACCATATGGACCGAGTAATTGTTGTACGATAACGGTAAGTAGCTGTCCGCCGTTTGTTGCGTATCCGAGAGAGACACTAGTTGTACCGAGCCAGCCAAGTGCACCATATACAAGTACGAGACCAGTAGCGGCAATAAGTCCTGCTTTTGCTGTTGCGATGGCAATTGATTTACGATCACTCACACCTTTTGAGCGAATTGCATTTACAACGATAATCCCAAATGCAAGTGCTGAAATGGTATCCATCGTTAAGTATCCTTCCATAAAACCTTTGAAAATTGGAGAAGTTTGATACTCTTGCATTGCTGGTCCAGATTGCCCGAGGGGTGTAAATACACTCTTAACGAATAATAAAAAAATAGAGAGTAATAAAATAGGTGTTAATACACTTCCGATACGATCGACGAGCTTAGAAGGGTTTAAACTAAGCCAAAATACGATAGCAAAGAAGATGACTGTGTATAAAAATAGCACTAGGCTGCTAGAGCGAATAGTTTCTGGTAAGAAAGAACTAATTCCCATTTCATAAGCGACATTAGCAACACGTGGGATGCCCATAGATGGACCGATTGCAATGTATACAACTACCGTAAAGAATATTCCGAATAATGGGTGTACATGACTTGCAAGTTGTTGCATTCCATTTCCTGATAGAGAAATAGCGATAACAGTAAGTAGTGGTAAGCCGACTCCTGTTAGTAAAAAACCAATCATTGCTGGCCAAAAGTTTTCACCAGCATTTTGTCCAAGCATTGGAGGGAAAATTAAATTTCCTGCTCCAAAAAATAAAGAAAATAGCATAAGACCTGTGAAAAAAACATGTTTTTTTGATACAGTGTTCATTGTTTTTTTCCTCCTTTTTTGTAAATTCATTGTAAGAACACAAAAAACTCGCCCCTTAAGAAAGGGACGAGTTATATTTACCCGCGATACCACCCTAATTTATACATGTAGAAATATATCTATATGTATACGGCTTTACAACGTACAACATGATACGTGTTCCTTGTAACGGGGGACGACCGGTAAGAACTTACTTTAGCATTCGGTTCTACTTCTCGGAGATGATTTTCGGTTACGAACTGAGCGTTGGCTTTCAGCAAAATACCAACTCTCTGGGGAACAGCTCTATAACATACTCGTTCTCGTCAATGAATTTTTATTCAAGTATTCTGACAACATTTTCACATGTTTTTTTTAGAAAGTCAACATATTTTTTGAGAAATACACTTTCCTGTAGAAATATAGCTGAGAATATAAGGGTTAATACTATTTGTAAAAATGCTGTAAAACATTATAGAGAATTGTAAAGTTTATGGAGAAAATCGATATTTATAGGAGTAAGGAAGGAATTGTTTGAATTTGCAGAGAATAATACAACAATCCACTTGCTGGAAAGAACAAACCAAAAGAGGTGACTGAAATGCTTGCGATGGGAGTATTATTTGGCATTATTGCTATAATTGGTTTTATGTGGTTATATTATTCGCGTTCGTTTAAACAAGCAGAAGTTTTACTCTTTCAAAAAGGTAGTTTGTTGACAAATCAGTCTAGATATTTAGTATGTCCGAAGTGTGGAAGTGCACAGGCCAGGAGTGGAGGATATCAAGAGTGTTGCAAAATTAGATTATGAAAGAAGGAAGCCTCACATTATTTTGTGAGGCTTCCTTCCTTACAATTTTTTCGCGCTCCAAATTGTCCAACGATCTCTTTCGATGATAGGAGAGACGTTTTGTAATGCCGTTTGGATATGATGTAGAAGCTGAGAAAGTTCATTATCTGTTAGTTCATATAGAATGGATCGGCCTGTTCGAGGAGATAAATCTTGTAGCAAAGCCTCTACAGAATCATGTACTTTTCGTACTTCCCATTGTGTTTGAATAGGGAGCGCTTGAAGAGGATATGTTTGTAATAATTGCTGTATAGTAGTGGTTTTTGGTCTTCTTTGCGCTTCTGTTTCAATGAGTTTTGGAAAGACCGAGAAAAAATATCCACGAAGGTGTTCAGGACTTCCTGGGATTATACAATCTTCAATGGTCCGGTCTTGTAAAATAAGTAGACCGTCTTTTTTTAATATACGAGAAGCCTCTCGTATAAATGTGGGAATATCATGCAAATGATGAATGACTGCACGAGAAATGACAAGGTCGAATGTTTCATTAGGGAATGAGATATTATGTGCATCACCGTGAATGAATGAAATGTTTGGGAAGGTATTACAATTTTCTTTTGCAGCTTGTAATATTTCTTTTGAAAAATCAAGCCCAACAACATTTTTGGCTCCCATAAGAGCAAGTTCTTTCGTATAAATGCCTCCACCACAACCTATATCAATTATTTGTTTGTTTTGTACATCTACAATATTGTTTATTGCTTCCTGCCATGAAATATGTGCGTTACGATTTGCATACGTATACTTATTATTTGCATCATGAAAATTAATGGACATTGTAAAATCCTCCCTTCAGTTTATAGTATAGCTCATTCTATATAATGTAACGTTTTTGTTTTATGCATGAGGATTATAAGGATTTCTTATTGGAAAAGGAGAATCGATTTGAAAGGGAAATATTTAATGTTTTTATGTGTTATTTTACTCGCGTCGTGTGGTCAATCCGAGCAAAAGAAAGAACCGAAACAAGTAGAGGAGACAGTGAATGAAATGAGAGAACCATTACAAGTAACTGTTATGCAAAAAGGTAAAGAAGAAAAAAATTTAAAGAAAATGGATGCGGAGTTGGTGGTGGATATTATAAACAAAGCGGAAAAACAAGAAGTAACGGGTAGTTTTGGTGAACCGGAATATGAAATACAAATTAGTAGTGATGGAAAAAAAGAAACATATTATGCATGGTTAAGAGGAGAAGATCGCCGAGGATGGATTCAATATAAGAAAGATATGTATATGCTTAACGAAAAAGATACGGAAAAGCTTTTGGCTATCTTTCCAAAGATTCCAGAACAAAAAGAAGATGAGATGCAGGTAGGTACTTTAACGGAAGTAACAAAAAAAGACATGCAGATTACTGCGTTTCATATTAAAGCAGGTGATCAAAAAATGAATTATACAGTACGTTATACGATTTCACAATCACTATATAATAAGTTAGCAAAGGAACAAGAATATTATTTGCAATTAATTTTCCCGGAAAAGGTTCAAAAATTAATTGGCGCAAAAGAGAGTGAGATAATTTCAGCTGAAAAAGTAAAGGAAGGGTATAAACAGTATGAGTTGAATGTTACTGTTCCGATAAAAGATGCTTCAGAATCACAATTAAAATCACTAGAAACCTATTATGACAATCACGATTTACAAATATTAAATAGTAAGAAAGAAAAAGTAGGAGCATTTCAAAACATTATTCAAATTGTTAAAGAGTATGGTGAAAAAATGAATTTACAAAGATAAAGTGAAATTTTAATCAGCGGGGGCATCCCCCGCTGATTATTAGCACGACTCCTACCTAAATTCTTTGCTCCAGCCGAATTTTGAGGTGGGATTCTTACTGCCCGTAAATAGCGGGCAGTAAGAATCATAAAGTCTATATGGCCTTTCCTAGGAAATGATAATAGAGGGGAAAGATCCCCTCTATTATTTTGCTTTTGCAGATGGCTCATTCATTGATTTTCGTGTAATTAGAAAGGAAATCATAAGAGCAGAAAGAATAATAAGGGCTATAAATAAGTGATTTGGCAACCAATCTAATAATAATACGTAGCTGACGGTATAAAAAATAAGAGTTGAAGCTAAAAACGATAGAGCGCCTATCATAAGAGATTGTAATTTCATTTGTATTTACCTCCTTTTATTTTTATTTTTGGCTAAAAATGGATGGAATAAACATTATTTCTAACAATAGAAAAAAATATGTCATAATAGAGAAAAAGAATAAGTTTTGATGAGTGTATATGGCTCAATAAAGCGAGATAAAGGAGAGGAATATGAAAAATAATAAAAAAGGATTATGGGGAGTTATCGTTGCAATAGGGTTATTTTTACTATCTAAGTTAAAATGGGTATTTGCAATTTTTAAGTTAGCAAAATTTTCAACAGTATTTAGTATGTTTTTATCGCTTGGTGCATACGCAGTCATATATGGTTGGAAGTTTGGGGTAGCACTCGTATATTTATTGTTTGTACATGAGATGGGGCATTTATGGGCAGCGAGAAAGAAAGGGATACCAACATCGCCAGCAATCTTCATACCATTTATGGGAGCTCTTATTGGGATGAAAGAGATGCCGAAAAATGCAAAAGATGAAGCTTACATTGCATATATGGGACCTCTTTTCGGGTTGCTTTCATTTTTACCCGCGATCCCACTGTATATAATCACGAAAGAGCCGTTTTGGGCGCTTATTATTTTACTTGGAAGTATGATTAATTTCTTTAACTTAATTCCAGTTTCTCCATTAGATGGTGGACGAATAATTTCAGTTGTAAGCACGAAAATTTGGGGAGCAGGGCTAGTTTTACTACTCGGCTATTCTATTTACTTCAAAAGTATTTTAGGAGGATTTATTTTTATTATCGGCTGTATGGAACTATATAGAGTAATAAAGAGAGATGAGCCGATTAAGGAATTAGGATATAAAATCGATGGAATGAAAGAATATGCTGCTAGGCTTGAAGAGGAATTAAAAGAAACTGGTGCGGTGCATCGAACGATTTATATGATTCACCATGAAATGAATGTATTAAGACAAAGAGAACGTGAAAAAGAATTAAAAACAGGAGAACTTCAAAAGATTGAAGTGCTAGAGTACCTTTTACCAAAATTTGAGCCACTTGATTATGTCCCATATGAAGATGAAAAAGAAATGCATACAATTCATATAAGAGAAGCATTTGAAATGTCAGAAGGAAAATTAAATGAATGGGAAACAGAAAAGGAACAACAAGAAAATTATTATAAAGTCGATACGAAAACGAAATGGACAGTATTTGCTTGTTATATCGGATTAATGGCTATACTCGGTTATACAGCTTATGAAGGTTATGTTGTTTTACAAGAGCATTTACCAAGGAGAAGTTTGTAGAAAAATAGTGTCGAAATGAAAAGGAGGATTTAAACAGGAATTACATTTCTACGAGAGAATGTTACAAGTGTAACAGTACATTGTAATATTCATAGTAGAAAAGGGGTTCTGTATATGAAGAAATTGTTAAGTGTATTGGTAACTATTACTGTGATGGCAATAGCGAGCTATAGTCTTATGAAAGTACTATTATATTATGCGAATAAGTCTGCTGGAGTAAATACAGTAGCACAAATAGAAGAGGTGCAAGAGAAGAAGAAGACACTCGATTTTGTTCGTACGACACATGAAAGTTATAATAATTTCTTGAATTATGGCAAGGCAGAGAAATATACAGATGGGGATTGGAAACATTTTAAACAATGGTTTCAAGAGCAAGAAGCCTCTTTAAAAAATATACATAAAGAAATAAAAAATGAAAAAATAAAACGCGATGTGAATAGAAGTTATGAAATTGTAAAAAAAGGTGTGGAGCTTCAGAATATGGAGTATGTAATCTATGCTCATCGCGTATATCATGACTTGGATATACTTGTAAATAAATATAAAGGTGAGACGAATGTATGGGGGTATACCGAGTTTGGAGATGGGCAGAATATAAGAGTAATTGAACAAGCAATACAAACGAAGTAGTAGGCTAGCTAGAATTCTAGTTAGCTTTTTTTTGAGCACTATTAATGATGGCTAATTAAAATTTACTTAATATGTGCATTGTTCATATATTTTTCACAAAAACACCATGTTAATAGTGATTAAAATCACAATATGTATTATACAATTCAGTTAAACTAAAAACAGTTAAGGAAATAGAGGAGTGGGATACAATGTTAAGTGCAAAAACAATTGAAATCGTAAAGTCAACAGTACCGTTATTACAAGAAAAAGGCGTTGAGATTACAACGAGATTTTATCAAATTTTATTTTCGGAGCATCCGGAGTTATTGAATATTTTCAACCATACGAACCAGAAAAAAGGAAGACAACAACAAGCATTAGCAAATGCTGTTTATGCAGCTGCAATGTACATTGATAATTTAGAAGCTATTATTCCAGTTGTAAAACAAATCGGTCATAAGCATAGAAGTTTAGGTATTAAAGCAGAGCATTATCCAATAGTAGGTACATGCTTACTACGAGCGATTAAAGAGGTCGCAGGCGCACCTGATGAAGTTTTAAATGCATGGGGAGAAGCGTATGGCGTCATTGCTGATGCATTCATTAGCATTGAAGCGGGTATGTATGAAGAAGCTGCACATAAAGAAGGTGGATGGAAAGATTTCCGCAACTTTGTGATTGTTAAAAAAGTGAAGGAAAGCGACGTTGTTACATCATTTTATTTAAAACCTGAAGATGGCGGGAAAGTTTCTTCATTCATCCCAGGACAATATGTAACGATTCAAATAAATATTAAAGGTGAGACATATACACATAATCGTCAATATAGCTTGTCTGATGCTCCAGGAAAAGAATATTATCGTATTAGTGTAAAGAAAGAAAAAGGTGTAGATACACCAGATGGTAAAGTATCTAATTACTTACATGATCATGTAGGGGAAGGGGATGTCTTACCAGTAAGTGCACCAGCGGGAGATTTCGTATTAAATATGGAGTCAACATTACCTGTTGTACTAATTAGTGGTGGAGTAGGTATTACACCGATGATGAGTATGTTAAATACGTTAATTGAACAAGAATCAAAGCGTAATGTATGCTTTGTTCATGCGGCGATAAATAGTAATACACATGCGATGAAAGAGCATGTTGAGACAGTAGAAAAAGAGTATGAACAAGTTAAAGCATATACTTGCTATTCTTCACCGACAGAGCAAGATGTGGAAATGAAGAATTTTGATCAAGAAGGATTCATTGAACGTGAATGGTTACAAACTATTATTCCAACGACTGATGCAGAATTTTATTTCTGCGGTCCAGTACCATTTATGAAACATATAAATGCTGCATTAATTGATTTGGGTGTTAAACAAGAGAACATTCATTATGAATTTTTCGGTCCCGCAGCAAGCTTACAATAGGTTAACGTTGCCAAGCAAAAAACGAGGTATTATTTTACCTCGTTTTTTGCTTGTTCTCTAAGTAAGCGATTTACTGTTTCGCGGCGTACACCTATGAGCTGACCAATTTCAGTTTGTGTTAATATTTCATAAATAGGGATGTCACCTAAATAAAAGGTGAACCACTCTTGTAAACGATGAAGGCGCTCTTTAGGAGAGACAGTTGTCAATTGATCGATACGCTGTTGCATCATTCTTAACTTCGATTGTAATTGTATAGCGATATTTTCATATGATGCAGGATTTGCCTGAAGTTTGTCGTACCATTCATTGCTAATTATAGGCTCCACTTCTGTTTTCATTAAAGCGATAGCTGTACCGTGATATTCCTTCGGTGAAATTAAAGAATGGTGAGGTATCGTTTCACCAGGAACGATAATATTAAATAAAAAAGGTGTTCCGTCTTCTTCTAACCGAATAACTTTTAATAAACCTGTTTTTATAAAATATAATGGACCGTCCTCACCTTGACGGAATAATACATCTCCCTTATGTAGAATCAATGTTAGCCCCCCATTAAAACATTTCTATTTCTTATATTTTAGCGTATATGTATAAAGACAATATGCTTTTTAAACAGCAATTTCATTGACGAAATGTATGCTATTACAGTAGTATACTATTTAGTGTGTAATAGTACTAGCAATGAATACGCTGTAGGGGGTTTAGTATATTGTTAGATGCGATGAAGATGACGGATATGAGAATTCCGGCGAATGCTATCATTCATGTGGAAGAGATGAAAGGTGGAGTCGTTTTATCCGTTGAAATAGACGGCCAAATTATTTATACGATGGCTTATGATGAAGAAACAGATAGTTATGCTGAATTATATGATCGAAACGATAAGAGGGCGTGCCAGGTGCATGAAGACTTTATGGGATGGTCACTTCTTCACTAAAAAGATGTCAATATGACATCTTTTTTTATTGAATCGATAGATTATACAAAGAAATGAAATATAAGGATAAAATTTGTAATAAATGATTTTGCATTGTTAGCGCTTTGTAACTGTAAGATAACTGTTTTTTCGCTATCATAAAGATAACAGTCATAGCTATAGGAGTGATCAACTTGAAGAAATTACATATTTCAAATTTTATGCTATTAAGTGTTTGTTTAGTTTTATTTGTTCTCCTAGGAGCCTTTTTATATTCATGTGTATAAGAAAAAACGCATTCTAGAAAGAACGCGTTATAAAAATGAAGTAATGATTAATCTAGTTCCAAGAATAATTAATGTGATACGTAATAAATTAATTACTGCATTACCGCTTAATTTTGTGTTAATATAAGCCCCGATTTTTCCGCCAATCCATGCACCAGGAATAAGAATTAATGCATAAGCCCAGCTGACATTTCCTAGAGAGATGTGAGTTAAAGAACTTACAATTGCTGAGAGAAATACGATAAACATTGAAGTTGCTACAGCAATGTGTGCTGGGAACGCAAAAAGGAGCATCATCGCTGGCACAAGTAAGGCACCACCACCGATTCCAAATAATCCGGATATAAATCCAACTATAAAGGCAATAAAGATAGCGAGAAATGGTGGAAATTGATAGTCTACAGTATTTCCTTCGTTATCTGTAAAAGATCGCTTAATTACAGTCATATTTGATAGGGAAAGAGGTTTCAATTTGTCTCGTAGTATAAGAAGAATGGAGACGAATATAAGAAAAATCCCAAAGTATAAAGAAAATGTATCTTGGTTTAAAAATTTGTTTGCCCATGATCCGATAATACCACCAGGGCCACTCCCGATAAATAAAATAAGTCCACTTTTATAATCTACCCGTTTATGTTTCATATAAGTAAGGGTAGAAGCCAGCCCTGTAAAAACGACTGTTACCATAGAAGTTCCTACTGCGAGTTGTGGTGATAAACTGTGTAATCCAATTAATAACGGAACGATAATAATTCCGCCTCCAAGTCCGACTAGGCTCCCGACTGTCCCGGCGATTAATCCGATGAAAAGTAACATGATGTATTCCAAAATTGCCAACTCCTCTATATAACTTATCCATCAATCATTATACACGCTTTTTAATAAGAAATAGGCTTGTTCACAAAAAAGTCGTCTTCCTAGAAAAATAAGGAAGACGACTTTTGATTAAAAGATTAAGTGTAATAAGTAGTAAAATAATGCAGCTAAAGAAGCTGAAATAGGAAGTGTAATAACCCATGTAATTAACATGCGTTTTGCAGTTCCCCATTTTACACCTTTCACGCGATGTGAAGCACCAACTCCTAAAATAGAAGAAGAGATAACGTGCGTCGTACTAACCGGTAAGTGAATAAATGTTGCGCCGAAAATAACAAGTGATGATGATAAATCGGCAGCTACACCATTTACAGGACGAATTTTCATAATTTGTCCACCGACAGTTTTAATAATTTTCCAACCACCGACAGAAGTACCAAGACCCATTGCGATTGCACAAGATAATTGTACCCAGAAAGGGATATCGCCAGAAGTATGATAGTTATTGGCCATAAGAGCCATCGTAATGATTCCCATTGCTTTTTGTGCATCATTCGTACCGTGCGTATAAGCTTGTAATGCAGCGGTGAAAATCTGGAATATACGGAAGTTCTTGTTCGTTTTCGTTAAGTTAAAGTTTTTAAATACCACTTTAAAAATACTATATACGATGTAACCAATAACAAAAGCGATGATCGGTGAAATGATTAAAGCTTCAAGAATTTTTATAAACCCTTTATAGTTTAATGCGCTAATACCAGCAGCAGCAATTGCTGCACCAGCGATTGCGCCAATGATTGCATGCGAAGAACTACTTGGAATGCCATAGTACCAAGTGATCAAATTCCAGACTATTGCCGCAAGCAAAGCAGCTAAAATTACAAGAGAACCATTTTGCAAAGCAAACGGGTCAACAATATCTTTTGTAATCGTTTTTGCTACACCTGTAAATGTCATCGCACCTAAAAAGTTCATAATAGCTGCCATAACAATTGCATGTCTAGGCTTTAGAGCTTTCGTTGAAACAGCCGTTGCAATAGCGTTTGCTGTATCGTGAAATCCATTGATAAAGTCAAAAGCTAAAGCGCAAATGACTACTAAAACGGTCAGTATCAAGAGTGTATCCATGATCAAACTCCTTACGCGTTCTTCATAATGATTGTTTCTAATACGTTTGCAACGCTTTGACAGCTATCAGCTACTTCTTCAAGCTCTTCGTAAATCTCTTTAAATTGAATAATCTTAATCGGATCTTTCTCACGAGAGAATAAGTGCTTAATCGCATGACGGCGAATATCATCACATTGTGACTCGTAATCCTTAATCTTGATCGCATTTGTACGAATATCGACTAATTTCTTTTTAGAAAGTAGTTCAACAGAATTTGCAATCTCAATCGCACATTGATTAATTGCTTCAACGAATTTAATCATGTATTCATCAGCTTCTGTAATAGAATACATTTCGAATAGACCAGCACTGTGATCTAATCCGTCTAATACATCATCCATACTCATTGCAAGTTGTAGGATGTCTTCACGTTCAATAGGAGTAATAAACGCTTTGTTTAGCTCCATAATGATTTCGTGAATGAATGAGTCACCTTTTGACTCATACTCTTTCATGCGCATAGAAAACTCTTTTAAATCGCTAGCATTTTTAATTTTATACTCCACGAAAAACTGCGCGCCTTCTTTTAAATTTTCGGAAACGTTCATAAGCATTTCAGAAAATTTATCTTTTTTTGATTTAAAGACCATTATTGTTACCCCCACAAAAGTAATATATGTAAAATATATTGGCTAATCAATTCTAACAAAAAACTGTCGTTTTTTAAAACATTTTATCGAAAAGTTTACAAAAACTTAACATAACTCTCATTGTTGTATTAATAATATTAATACTCAACAATGAATATCTTACTTGTAGAATGTCCTTTTCTTGCAAAAAGTATGAATGTGAAAGAAAAGCTTTACACTATAGGAACGACTACGTTATTATAATAAATTTAAAAGGAGGTATATTCTTCCTTTTAAAAAGAAGAGTGTAAACAAATGAAGGAAGTGAACCAATGAAATTGAAGAACACTCACTTTAAAAAAACGCTTGAGTGGTTCAATAAGAGAAAGAAACTACGCAATTCATTAATTGTATTGGGAAGTTTACTTGCTACTCTATTTATTGTTGTAAATATAATAATTTCCATTCAAGATATATCTGAATTAAAACAAGCTGTTCCACAACCGACTTTAATTTATGATGCAAATAATGAAGTTGCGACTAAATTAGCTTCTTCTAAAACAGAAGGGGTCAAAAGGAAAGATATTCCTGATATTATGGTTCAAGCAATTGTTGCAGTAGAAGATAAGGAATTTTTTAGTCATCATGGTATTTACTATAGTGGAATTATAAGTGCTGTATTTAAGAACATTACAGCTGGTGAAGTTGTGGCAGGTGGTAGTACAATTACACAACAACTTGCGAAAAATGTATTTTTAACGCAAGACCGTACATTCTCTCGTAAAATAAAGGAATACTTTCTAACGAAAAAAATAGAACGTACTTATACGAAAGATGAAATTGTTGAAATGTATATGAATCAAATTTATTTTGGTGAAGGTGCTTGGGGGATAAAAAGAGCAGCTAAATCTTATTTTGATAAAGAAGTAAAAGACTTAACGATTTCAGAAGCTGCAACGATTGCAGGATTAATTAAAGCGCCATCTGCGTATTCGCCGTATAAAAACTTTAATAAATCAATTGAAAGACGTAATGTCGTATTAGGTTTAATGAAGGAGCAAGGATATATTTCTGAAGAACAATTTAACCAGGAGAAAGAATCAGGTCTTGTATTACGACGTGGTGTTGACGATAAATATAAGGGAAAATATTCTCAATACGTAGATTATATTGTTAGAGAAGCGATGGACAAGTATGAATTAACACAAAATGAAATTTTAGCAGGTGGCTATCGTATTTATACGGAACTTGACTCGAAAAAACAACAAGCGGTTGAAGATGTTGTGAATAATGATAGTTATTTTAAAGATAGTGGCTCAGATCAGCTTATGCAAACGGGAGTGGTCCTTATGAATCCAAAAACTGGCGGTGTTCCGGCTTTAGTTGGAGGCAGAGGTCCTTATCAATTTTTACAGTTTAATCATGCAACACAATTAAAAAGACAGCCAGGTTCAACGTTAAAGCCTCTTGCAGTGTATGTACCAGCGTTAGAACAAGGATATGAAGTATACGATGTCTTAAAAGATGAACCGTTTAATATTAAAGAATATGCACCACAAAATAGTGATCATACGTTCCATGGTAATGTGACGATGTATGAAGCGGTGGCAAAGTCATATAATGTTTCAGCAGTTTGGCTATTAGAGAAAATTGGATTAGATAAAGGATTGAAATCTTTAGAGCGGTTTGGTATTCCATTAGAGCCTGAAGACCATACGTATCCGATTGCTTTAGGAGGTATGCATGTAGGGACTTCACCATTTGTAATGGCTCAAGCGTATAGCGCACTTGCAAATGATGGTGTCCAAGTAGAAGCTCATGCCATTAGAGAAATCCAAAATGCTGAAGGGGAAACAATTGGAAAATGGTATAAGAAAGAAACTCGTGTGACGAACGAGAAAGTTGCCCAAAAGATGACATACTTATTAAAAGGTGTTATTGAAAGGGGAACAGGTGAAAAAGCGAAAGTTAATAATATCGATACCGCAGGCAAGACAGGGACTACCCAGCTTGTAAATGGACCAAGCACTGGTGCGAAGGATTCGTGGTTTGTTGGATACACACCGGATTTAGTAGGTGCGATTTGGGTAGGGTATGATAAAACGGATAGTGAGCATTATGTGCCAGGAGGCAGCCAAATTACAACGACAATGTTCCGGGATATTATGAAGAAAGCGAATGGAAATCCAACTCAAAAGGCATTTCAGTTATCACTAATACCTGAGGCGGATTATACAAAACAATTAAAAACGATTGAGGAAGAAAAACGAAGGAAAGAAGAAGAGAAAAAACGAAAAGAAGAGGAACAACAAAGAAAAGAACAGCAAAATGAATGGATAGATAAAGTGAAAGAGTGGATTCCATTTTGGTAAAAAAAGAGGCGAATAACGAGTTCGCCTCTTTTTTATGAGAAATGAGCGGTTTTATCTCGGTTCAAAATGTGGCAACAGAAAAGAAGTTAGGTGAGAATCGAGCTGCCTATAAAAATTTGATGGGTTTAACTTAATAATCCGTGGGGATGGGAAAAGCGCCACGGATTAAAGCTTCAGTTTATTTATTTAGCGTAACATTGGTCCTACCGAAGGATTGAGAATCATACGTGACGGTTATTATTCCTTTACTAATAGGTTCATATGGCAATTCCTCTTCGAAATTTCCAGTATTTTCATTATGGATAGAGAGTGTTATTTCATCAACGTCTTTATTTTTATATTGATCTTTAATCGTTTCAGCGATTTGAAGTAGGTTTTCATAACTAGAAGCTTCTGTAATAAGCATTCCTTTTATAACTTTTTTTTCATTTTGTGTGGAAGAGGAATACGGGATGTTGTTTTGTTTTGTATACAGAAGTTCGTATGGAATTGTTTTTCTTTCTGCTTTTGAAACATTTGAATAGTTTAGAGTTAAAAGAAACCCTATACATAAAATTATGCATACCATAAGAACAAACCAAAAACGTGTCAGTGATATAATTCGCATTGTCATCCCTCTTTCATGTCTTTGTCTTCACTATTCATCATACAAAAAGAGGATTAAGCTAGAGTAAATTTGAAGTAAAGAAACGTAAAGAAGGAGCACTTATCCTCCAAAATAAGTGCTCCTTTTTATTAAAAGAAAGATTTAACATACAATCAAAATAATACAAATTACTATAAATCAAACATTCTTGGTCGTTCAAAAATAAAATGAAAACTAAAATTAGTAAATTCGGAAGACTGATAGTGTAGCTGTTGTGTCACCAGTGTTAGGGATGGAAATAGTATTTACTGTAGGTTGTACAGAGATTGTTGTACCAGCTGTTAAAGTAACAATTGTGGAGAAAGAAACCGCACTACCGATAACGTTAGTTGAAAAATTACGAGTAGGTGGTTGACCGTTGAATGAAATACCGAATCCAAATGGTGAAGAACCCGGGAAGGTTGTAGATGCTGAGAAACTAATATCGTATACTCCTGTTTCTAAAATAGTTAAAGTATCTGAAGTGTCATTAAAAATGAGATTATTTAGTTCGAAAACTTGATTAAATTGGATATTCGTTCCAGGTGATATAGTTTGTGGATTAGAATTTCCTATTGCTGCTATAGTTACAGGGAGTGGTTTGCCCGATGGTCCAGTAGCCCCACGAAGTCCTTGAGGTCCAGTAGCGCCGGTAGCGCCAGTAACGCCACGAAGTCCTTGAGGTCCAGTAGCGCCGGTAGCGCCAGTAACGCCACGAAGTCCTTGAGGTCCAGTAGCGCCGGTAGCGCCAGTAACGCCACGAAGTCCTTGAGGTCCAGTAGCGCCGGTAGCGCCAGTAACGCCACGAAGTCCTTGAGGTCCAGTAGCGCCGGTAGCACCAGTAGCCCCACGAAGTCCTTGAGGTCCAGTAGCGCCGGTAGCGCCAGTAACGCCACGAAGTCCTTGAGGTCCAGTAGCGCCGGTAGCGCCAGTAACGCCACGAAGTCCTTGAGGTCCAGTAGCGCCGGTAGCGCCAGTAACGCCACGAAGTCCTTGAGGTCCAGTAGCGCCGGTAGCACCAGTAGCCCCACGAAGTCCTTGAGGTCCAGTAGCGCCGGTAGCGCCAGTAACGCCACGAAGTCCTTGAGGTCCAGTAGCGCCGGTAGCGCCAGTAACGCCACGAAGTCCTTGAGGTCCAGTAGCGCCGGTAGCGCCAGTAACGCCACGAAGTCCTTGAGGTCCAGTAGCGCCGGTAGCGCCAGTAACGCCACGAAGTCCTTGAGGTCCAGTAGCGCCGGTAGCGCCAGTAACGCCACGAAGTCCTTGAGGTCCAGTAGCGCCAGTAACGCCACGAAGTCCTTGAGGTCCAGTAGCGCCGGTAGCGCCAGTAACGCCACGAAGTCCTTGAGGTCCAGTAGTGCCGGTAGCACCAGTAACGCCACGAAGTCCTTGAGGTCCAGTAGCGCCGGTAGCGCCAGTAGCCCCACGAAGTCCTTGAGGTCCAGTAGCGCCGGTAGCACCAGTAACGCCACGAAGTCCTTGAGGTCCAGTAGCGCCGGTAGCGCCAGTAACGCCACGAAGTCCTTGAGGTCCAGTAGCGCCGGTAGCACCAGTAGCACCTCCACCAAGGCAACCAGAGCCATATTTAACTAAAATGGTTTGGATTTCTATAATCAGCTTAATAAGTTTGTCTATAGTACAGCAATTAACTTTAAATAACTTAGCGATATACAGTAAAAAATTAAGCAGGCTTTGCAGTTCAACGTATAATGCTCCGCACGAGAAAGGTTTTGTTTTTAGAATAGTTAATAGGTGAGTAATAATAGAAGTTCCGATTTTTTCTTGTGCAGGTGATAAGTCTAAACATTTGAGGGATTTTTCTAGATTATCTAGGGTAGCTATAAGTTTATCAATATTACTTTGAGAAGGATTTTGGAATATATCTTTAATATTTTGTCCAAGAGCTTGAAGGATTTTAATAAATTCTTTAAGTTCAGATTTAGAGATGTTAATAAAACTACAAGCCCGGACTTCGCAACAATCGTTACCGAAGAATACGTTCCCTCTATTTTTATTGTTCATCTTTTCATTCCTTTCTTTTATAGAATAAATAGTCTCAATATAATAAAATGAAAATAAAACTAAATTCGTGATGGACAAACTACTATTTCAAAAAAAATAAGGGTTTTACCTACTTAGTAAGGGGAATTAAAGAGATTGAAAGATTTCTATCTAGCAAAAGGCTGATTAGTTAGGGTTAATAAGCAGTAGGAGATGCAAAAAACGCTGATTAAAGTTTCATTTTGTATAGTTTTTTAGGAAAATGATGAGTTAAACAAAAACAGTGGGGGCAGTTAAAAACTGCCCCCACTGTTTTTGTTTATCGACACTTTAACTATCTCTTTTGGGCAACGATGGGATAGATATTGTAAAAGTTGTCCCACTGTGATTACTAGTAACTTTTAATGTACCGTTATGATTTTGAATAATTTTCTTCGTTACTGACAAGCCCAGTCCTGTTCCTGAATCTTTTGTTGAGAAGAATGGATCAAAGATATATTCTTGAATAGCTGGAGGAACCCCAGTTCCGTTATCTGTGAAAGTAATCCGAACAAAGTTATCTAGGCGATAACTAGAGATTTGAATGGAAAGAGGTCTTTCGCCTCGAGCATCGATAGCATTTTGAAATAAATTTAAAAAAACTTGCACAAGTTCATGACGATCGATATTGACAAGTACACCATCTAATTCCGTAGAAAATTCATAGTCAATAGAAATATTGTGTAAAAAAACTTCACTAGCAAGTAGTTGTTGAATATATTCGCGTAAAAACGTATTGATGGGAAAAGGTTCTCTAGTAAATTCACGTGTTTTTGAAATGGCTAAAAATTTTGTGATAATACTATTTGCACGATCTAGTTCAGGAATGAGTAGACTTTTAAACAATTCTTTATTGGATGGAGAAACGTTATCTTGTAGAAATTGCAAGTATCCACGTACCGTTGTAAGGGGATTTCGTACTTCATGAGCAATCCCAGCTGCGATTCGTCCTGCTAATGAAAATTTTTCTGCATCACGTTCTGTGTTTAAATAATGGAAGACACTAATAACTCTAAAAATCTCTCCGTTATAATCCCGAATAATTCGATTGTTTAAAATACCATAGTTTTTGTCTAACACTTCTTCATTATATATTTCTGTTCCTGTTCTTAATGTTTCAATCGCTTTAATTTGTTCTTCTGGCAAGTTTAGTAATTGTTGAATTGGCTTTCCAATTATATCATTTCGTACTACACCAAAATCATCTGCTGCAGCTTGATTACATAAAGTTATATTTCCTTTACTATCAACAAAGGTGACATGATGTGAAAAAGCATCAAAAATATGAACAAAGTATGTTTCAAGTTGTTCAAATAAAAATAATGAATCGCAAGTAAGTTGAAAATCAGCCTTTTTATTCTCTTTTTGTATGTTTTGAATGGAATGAGTCGTTCTCGTTTTCTTTATTTGTAAACCAATATGTGGATTTTTGTATGTGAAATGATGTGGTAATTGATTCACAAGCTCTTCATATAACCGCACTTTATTTTCTAGTTCTTCTATTCGTTTTTCATGAGATACAATATCATCGTTTGGAAGCATAAATAAATAACCCCTCAATTTAAAAATTCTTCCATTTAGTATATCATATTTTTATACGGATACTCTTAAAGAAGGGGCTACTTAATGAAATTGATTAGCTGAAATGTCCGGGAAGTGAGTAGAATGGATAGAAGGTGAAGTTAAAAAGGGAGGGATATATTTGCTTTTCATTGGAGTGACAGGGTGGGGAGATCATGATTCTTTATATATAAATCCCTATGAAAATAGAAATAAATTGCGAACTTATAGTGAACATTTTCCCATTGTGGAAGTAGATAGTTCATTTTATGCGATACAACCTTCGCGGAATTATACAAAATGGACGATGGAAACGCCGAAAGATTTTTCTTTTATAGTAAAAGCCTATCAAGGAATGACAGGACATATGAAAGGGGAAATCCCTTTTTCTACGTTCGATGAGATGTTTGATGTGTATAAACAATCCATTCTTCCTTTAATAGAAGCAAATAAATTAAAAATGATTTTATTTCAATATCCACCATGGTTTGATTGTAAAGTGAAAAATGTAGATTTACTTCGATACACGAAAGAAAAAATGGAAGATTTACCATGTGCAATAGAATTTCGAAATCAAACATGGTTTTATCCAGAAATGAGAGATAAGACGTTACAGTTTTTAGAAAAAGAAAACTGGATTCATACAATTTGCGATGAGCCTCAGGCTGGAATAGGATCAGTACCGCTTATATTAGAGGCAACAAACTCGGACATGGCGTTAATACGTTTTCATGGCCGAAATGTTCATGGTTGGCTGGATAAAGGAGAAAATTGGAGAGCGGTTCGCTGTTTATATCGTTATAATAGTAAAGAATTGGCGGAATGGGTAGAACGATTAGAGCGATTGAAAAAGAAGACGAAGGATATATTTGTATTGTTTAATAATAATTCGGGCGGAGATGCAGCGGATAATGCGAAACAGCTTATGAAAATGATGAACATTACATATGGTGAGCTGAAGCCTGAGCAATTAAATTTGTTTGAATGATGATAAACAAGAAAGGCACTGTACAAACAGGGGGAATGTACAGTGCCTTTCTATATGAAAAAGAGGGGTAACAATGTTACTGAGCGTTTGGTTGATTCATCAATTGTTGGCTTCATAATAAATGATAATGGTTATCATTATCATTGTCAATGGTTTTTCGGAAAATAAGTAAAAAACTTTTTATCCCGCTATTTGCGGCAGTAAAACTCCTACCTCAAAATTCGGCTGGAGCAAAGAAGTTAGGTGGGAGCCCTGCTGCCCGTAAACGCCCGATTGGTGAAGGCTAATAATCAGTGGGGGATGAACAAAACCCCCACTGATTAAAGTTTCACTTTATATTTTAAATAGTAATAAAAAAAGAACAGCAATTACTGCTGTTCTTTTCCATTGATGATTTGTTGTAAATCAAAAGGAGTTATCGCTTGGATAAATTCCTTTGAGATAAGTGTTTGAACGAGAGTGCTTTCAGAAATTGTAGCACCTGTTTTCTTTTCATAAGATTTCTTTAATAAATCAAGTTTTTCAGCCGTTTCTTTCGGTAATTCAATTGTTAATGTGTTCATAATTTCTCCCCCTTACTATTAGAGTACCACTACAGTATAGGAGAGACAAGACAAGAAAAGAGAATATGAAACATAAAAAAGGTTACCAAATTTACAAATGGTAACCTTTTTATGTATAAGAGTTATTAAGCAATACCGATATACTTTAAAGTTTTGGATGGAGTACTGTGATCAAAGAAGTGTTGTAAAAATGCAATATCAACACCTGATTTGTATGCACAATAGCCCCAAGTTTTTCGAAGTGTATGTGAGCTAATCCCTTCTAATCCAACTTCTTTTGCAGCTTTGTTTAAAATGTACCATGCATGTTGTCTCGTAATAGACTTTGTTCCTTTTTGAGACTTTAATAATGGTTCATTACGTTTCCAAGTTTTACGTTCTTTCATGTAGTCTTCGATTGCGTGCTGTAAGTCTTCATTTACAGCAAACCATTTATGTTTCTTTACTTTTTCATTGTAAAATAAAATGGAATGGCGAACATTTTCGTCTTCATCGATTACATCACTAACTTTTAATTGTAAGATTTCACTTACTTTTAAGCCAGAATTTACAGCTAATACGAATAATAAGCCATCACGTTTCGAAGATTGTAAAAGTATATTTTTGATAGTTTCTAATTGTTTTTCATTTTGAATAGGTTGTCCTGCTTGTTTCATTTCACGCACTCTCCTCTTTTATATGTGTAAAGGAAAGGATTAACTTGTTTCTTACTATAAAGGGAGAGTGTGAATTTCATGTGAACTCCTAGTGAAATTAAGACAAATTATTTGACTTCTTTTACTTTTTGTAAATTAAAATAAAATACAACGCTATTAGTGGTATTATACACGCCGTATTCAGCGTGATGGAGATCTAAAATGTTTTTCACAATGGATAACCCAAGGCCAGTACCTCCAGTATGACGGCTACGAGAAGCGTCTAAACGGTAGAAGCGATCCCAAATTTTTTCAAGGCTTTCTTCTGGAATAGGATTACCTGTGTTTTCAATTTTGATTTTCACTGTATCTTCCGTTTCTATAACAGAGACGTGTATTTTTTCACCATCTGGAGTATATCGAATTGCATTGCTAAGTAAGTTTACAACGACTTGCTCAATACGGCTACGATTTGCTTTAACAAATAGAGAAGAGTCAGCATGGATGTCTACTTGTAAATGTTTTTCCTCCATGCTAAATAATAATTTTGTATAGACTTGTTGAATTAATTCACCGATCGAGAATGTCGACATTTCTAGTTTGTACGTACCTGATTCTAGTTTTGCTAATTCTAACATTTCAACAATGAGCCTGTTCATATTATCTGTCTCTTCCAAAATAACATTTGTATAATATGTCGTATCTTTACTTACGCCATCTTGAATACCTTCAGCGAAGCTACGAATAACACTAAGTGGTGTTTTTAATTCATGAGATACACCAGAAATGAATTCTTTTCTCGTTTTTTCCAATTGACGTTCGCGTTCAATATCTTGTTGTAATTTTGTATTGGCAACATTTAATCGGTCGATTCGATCTTTTAAATTTACAGAGAGTGTATTAATACCACTTGATAACCCGCCAATTTCATCGTCTGCCGTAACAGGTAACTTCTCGCTAAAATCAAAGTTTGCCATTTTTTTTGTAACACGATTTATCTTAATTAATGGTTTAACAATGATTTTTGAGTAGTAGAAGGATAACAAAATAATAACGAGAAACACGATAATTAAGGCATAGACATAATAATCTTTTAAAACGAGCATCGCTTCATTAACAGGTTGTAAAGATGCTATCACAAAAGCGTAATCCTTAATTTTTCCGTTTTCCATAATAGGCTTTACAAAGACACTGTTTTTTATATTTTCCCCACTATCTAAAATATACGTGTTTAATTGATTTGAATTAGAAGTACCTTGTCTAATAGTACTTGCAAAATATTCAACAGCTTGTAATGTTTCAAAATCATTTGCAAGGCGAACCTCAGATTTGGAAGGGATATGTAATTTAGATATCACACCGGTAAAACTGATCTGAGACGTAGTTTTATATCGATTTGTGAGTCTATTTTTAGAGGGGTTACCACTAATTGATTGAAAATCAGAATTGCCATTTTCATTTCGCCATCGATTATAATTAGTCGTCAGTTCTAGTGGCGTTATTATATTATCTTGTAAAAATCCCTCTACGTGAATCATGCCCTCTTTTTTTAAGCCTAAATTTTCGAATTTATTATATTCTTCGGGTGTTAAAAGATTATTAAGTGGGATGGAATAGGTTTTATTGTTATTAGGGTTAATTACCTCAATGTAGTAATTGTTTTCACTTTTAATAATGCCGTTAGAATCTAAAAATTGCATTTCAGCATTCGTTTTATCGTGAAATTCTTGTTTTAGCTTTCTGATTTCCTCAAAACTTTTGTCGCTTTTTTCATAATTATCTACGAATTTTTCAAAAGCCGTTTGAACGGTTTTTATTTTTTTATTAATATAAAACTTCTCTAAAAATAGAGATTGTCCAAGGAAAAAAAGGAGAAATATGATTGTAAATAAAGTTGATGTTAATAAAAATAGTTTAAAGACGATGCTTCTGTTCTTCACTGTTTCACCTCGTATGAAAAATACTGTAATACAAATGATTTCTTAATTATAACAAAGGTTACAAAAAAGTAGAGGAGATAAATCTGTCTCTCTCTAAAGTAGTTTTTTATAGAAAGTCACATAAAGAGAAGGTGCAGTGACTATAGAAGTATTTTAGCATAAAAAAGAACTCGCCAGACGTATGACGAGTTCTTTAGTGTACTATTGCTGAATTGCTGCATCTAAAGCGATTTCAATCATTTCGTTAAATGTAGTTTGACGCTCTTCAGATGTAGTTTCTTCACCAGTGAAGATATGGTCGCTTACTGTTAATACAGATAATGCATTTACACCATATTTAGCTGCTAATGTGTAAAGAGCAGTCGTCTCCATCTCTACTGCTAATACACCGTAATCTGCAAGTTTTTTAACCATGTCCATGCTCTCACGATAAAATACATCTGCTGTTAATACGTTACCAACACGAACGTGTAATCCTTTTTCTGTTCCAGCATCGTAGGCTTTCTTTAAAAGATCAAAGTTTGCAGCAGGAGCAAAATCAAAACCCGGGAATGTTAAGCGATTCATATTAGAATCTGTACAAGCCGTCATCGCAATAATAACGTCACGTACCTTAACATCTTTTTGAATTGCACCACATGTCCCAACACGAATTAAATTTTTCACTCCGTAGCTTTGAATTAATTCGTTTACATAAATAGAAATAGAAGGAACACCCATGCCTGTACCTTGAACAGATACACGCTTTCCTTTGTAAGTTCCAGTGAAACCTAACATGCCACGCACGTTATTATAACAAGTAACATCCTCTAAAAATGTTTCAGCAATATATTTTGCACGTAATGGATCACCAGGTAATAGAATAGATTCAGCAATTTCGCCTTGTTTTGCTTCAATATGTACACTCATGAAAAATCCTCCTTATAATGTATTGATAGAAATCAATATCATTTGCATTATACACTACGACTCCTTTCAATTAAAATCTTTTTTATTTGTAATATGTGCAAAAGAGGAGGATTTCATAAATCATAATCTAGAATATATATTTAAGAGGTTTTGCATGGATAAAGAAAATAAAAATGGTAGGTGATATTTTGAAAAATCTTGTCATTGGGCTTATTGCACTAGTACTTATTGTGGCAGGAGGATTTTACATAAAAAAATATCAAGAAACTGTAGAAACGACCGGAGATGTTCAAGAAGTGAAATGGGATGTGAAAAATAAAAAGGGAAATGAAAAAGCCGATATTTCGTTTCAATTGCTAAATAAAATGAATAATGAAGTTCGTGGTGTGAACGATCAAATTCGAGCAGTGATAGTGGATGGGAATTTGAAAAACATACAACAAACGAAGCCTATATTTGCTGGAAATGGATCGTATAAGCTATCTTCAGATGTAGCAAAAGGTGAAGGGTACACGATATTTTTGTATGAAAATGAAAACAAGTCCGTGGAATCATTTGCTAAGAAAGATTTTGGTGAAGAGAAAAAGGAGACAAACAAGGACAAGAATAAAAAGAAGCTACCTGTCGATACTGTACTTACAAAAAATATAGGAGAGCATCAAGTGTCTCTTTTATTTGGTGCATTACATCCGAATGAGGCAACGACATTAACATTTCAGTTTCAAGCGAAAAAGGGAGAAAAGCTGAAATTAAATTCAGGGAGAGGCGAAGTCAACGCGCTATATATCGTTGATGAAACGAGGGGACATTTTTTATATGCCATTCCTGTTGATACGGATGAGCAATTACAATATCGTATTACATTTCCAGAAGAAGGAACATATAAAATATGGGGGGATTTCTATATAAATGGTAAGAAGTATGAAAAGGAGTTTAGTATACAAGTGCAAAAACGAAAAAACAGCTAAGTACTTAGCTGTTTTTTCGTTTTCCTATTAATTTTGTTACAGAGAGCATTGTAATTGGTAAAGAATGATTCTTTCGAAATGCTAAATACTTTCCACTCCATGCAGGTTTGTATTTTTCTTTAAAATGTCGTAAACCGCTGAAGCTATATGTGTAACGAACGTTATTAAATATTGCAGCAGCAACTCGTTCAGACCAGAACGATTGCGTTGATAAACCGACATTTGAGAGTGGTGCCATACCAATATTAAAGGAATGGTATTCATTTTCTTTTGCCCAGTGGAATAAGTGGATAAAAATTGCATCCATAATTCCGCTAGGGGCATCTGGATAATAACGCATTAAATCAACAGATAATATGCCACTTTGATATACTGGCATAAAGGTTGTGAATGCAATGATTTTTCCTTCTGCATCAGATAATGTAGCGATAGGGGCACGACTAATATACTCACGATCGAAGTACCCAAGTGAAAATCCTTTCTCTTTTTTTCCGCCGAGCCAAGCATCAGAAACTTTCTTTAATTCCTCGTATAATTCGTCTGAGAATGGTGGCTGATGAATAGAGAATGTATAACCTTCTCGTTCAAAACGGTTGAAAGTGGCTCGCATACCAGCACGTTTCTTTCCTGTTATTGTAAACGTATTTAAATCAACGACAGCCTCTTCACCAAGTTTAAAGAAGTTGTAGCCAAAATCGTGGTATAAGCTCATCCATTTGCTTTCAATTTGATAGAATACGCAAATATACCCAAATCGATCAGCTTCAGTTAAAAATTCTTGCAACACAGTGCGGTAGGAGGATGGATCACCAATTGGATCACCTAGTACAACAAGACGCTTTCCAGTAATTGAAAAGAGAAGAAGTGCTTTTCCGTCACTACTGAAGAAGAACTGTTTATCTCCTAAAAAACCTAAATGACTAAGTACATTCCCGCCATGTTCATCTAAGAAGTTTTCTAACCTTTTATCATTAGCTGGTTGCCCGGGAAATTGACTACGGTAACGATTGGCAATTAGTGAGCCGATAAGTAAAAAAGTAGGAACGAAAAAGGCTGCTGCTAATGCACTTCGTTTAACTTGTGTAATATTTCGAACGACAAAATCAGGTTGGAACGCTTCTTTTGCACCCGCAAATAAAATACCTAAGTTTTTATATAAATATAGCGTAAGTAATAAGAAGATAAATACTTTTACGATATCAGAAAGTGAGACTTCCATTTTCTCGCGTATAAATCTTTTACGAAGCATATACAACACAGCAAGTACGATTAATAAAATAAAGGTTTCTTCAATGTCAATTCCTTTTAGGGTATTAAAGATTGCTGCTCCAATTAAAGAAACAATCGTCATATAGTAAGAACGCTTTGTTCCATAATATATGCCTCGCGAAAGAATCAGGAGGAGAATACCGAATGTTAATGATAAGCTAAAAGAAAATTGAATAAGGTGCTTTGGAGCTAAAATATGTAAGGCGTGAGCTCGATTTATACTAGTCGGTAAAATTGTTGATAGAATAACCATTAAGCCAGCGAATACTGTTAAAGCGGCGGATGCCCATGAACCTAATTTCCCTAAAAAATCACGTTGTAAAGTCCAAATTACACCAGTTGTTTCTAACGCAGGTGCAATAAATGGTTTATCTTCAATTTTTTTTATGGCAGCTCCTGTCATTTCAAAGGCTGCAAAAATGAGACCTAGGCAGAATGGTAAGATGTAATAGACAAGTCGGTATAATAACATAGCAGGTAGTAATACGCCTGTATCAACGCCGTATTGTCCTAGTCCAGTTAAGAAAACAAGGTCAAATGAACCAAGGCCACCAGGAACAAGACTTACGACACCAGCTAAAGCAGCAATTACGTAAACACCTAAAAACTTTTGAAATTCGATATCAATTCCAAACAATATTAAAATGACGTACATAACGATACCGGCAGATACCCACTCGACTAATGAAACTAATGAATATAAAACAGTTGGATTTTTCTCTTCTTCTTCTTCCTCTTGTCCGTCTAGCTGTTTTGTTTTTCTATTTTTAATTTTAGAAAACCCAATATATATAGGAACGAAAAGAGCAAAGAAGATAAGAACAGGCCATAACCACGGTTTTTCGTGCAGAATAAAACTAGTGTCTAATATTCCAATAAGGCCGAGGAATGACAGAATGGCTAATCCGTTAATAAAAGCGGTTGTCATCCAAGCAATACTTTTAATAAGTTTTCCATTATCTTTTATATGCGGACGATATAGCATTGTACGTACACCGGCACCAACAAGACCACCAAAACCGATAAATCCATTTAAAGTGTTGGCAATCCATGAGATGCGGAAGATCTTTTGTACAGGTATATCTGCTTTTAAGTAACGAAGCATAACAAAGTCATAAAAGAACATTGTTGAAACGGCAAATGCACCGAGTGTAATCGCTAAAAATACCCCACCAGTTGGAATGTTTTTAATTGTTTCAATTGCTTCTAAAAAAGAAATGCCTGCTAATTCTTTTTTAGCTTGAAAGAAAACAATTGTTAAGACAACAAATGGGAAGATTATTTTCCCGATTTGTAAGAAACGTTTCCATGAAAACGACATAAATACAACTCTCCTTGTGTAAGAAAACTGAGACAATAATATTATTATGACAAACTTCAAGAAAAATAAAAAGGTAAATTCCTGTATAGGGAAGCTATTTTTTATATAGGTTATATTTAAAAGAATATTTCGTTTATTAGAAAATTGAGTTAAGATAAGGTGAAAGAAGGAAGAGAGGGGAAGTAGATGATTATAATAGGTTATGCAGGATATGAGTTAGAAAAAGCAAAACCGAATACATCAGAAGATTTTTTTAATAGATCTGAAGTAACATATATATTAAATAATCAAGAGAAAACCTTTTCTGTCTTATATGTTCGATATTTTGAAGAAATTTTACAAGAAATTATCCCTTTTGAAGGAAATCCAGTTTATAAAGTAGAAGAACAAGACGTATATTTACGAGATATTGTAGCGATCGCTTGTTTAGTGAAGGATAAAGAGCTACGCGCGCAGAAGCGCTTGTATCTCAATGAAGTAACAGACTTTCAACGATACTTTGATGAGGGAACAGTGGTGAAAGTACAAGAAATATTAGCTGAATTACATAAAAATAAAAGAGTAGAAATAGCGTAAAACGGCAAAGGAGAGAGAAGCCATGTCTAATTTGATGGTTGAAAATCAAACAGAACAAGTTTCTATATTTTTAGAAGATGTAATTTCCTTGATAACTAATTATGTAAATTATCATACGTTACCTTCTTTATTGGAGGAGACACCAACAGGAAACGAGCAATACTATAAAGGGATATTAGCATCAATAAGAAGACTTCTTGTTTTTTGTGAAGAAGGACTTGATGCATGTTTTGTTTTGTTGAATAGCCAACCATTTCGAAAGACCGCAGCTGAAACAGTTTTATATAAGATTTACCATCAAGTAATTGCAGAGTTTTTTTCGCCAAAGAATGATCATTGGTATGAAAATAGTCGTTCTGCTTATACAGGGAAAAATTCTATTGTTTTTCAGCAAATCCCCCCTGGATCTATAGAACGAATGATGAAGGATTTAGAAGGGGAATTTCAATTGATGCGTGAAGAACTAGAATATTATGAGACAGATTACCAAACAAAAATGTTGCACAAATATTAATTAAGGAAAAGAAGCTAAGGATACTTAGCTTCTTTTCCTTTTGTCCAGTTATATAAGGGATTTTAATTGAATATAGTTAAAGTGGATAGCATCAAGGAGGTGTGACATGAGTCAGCAAGGTGTATTTACAGATTACTTTCATGAAGTAGAAAGCTGGTGTGAAAGTGTTCTTCAAGTATTAGATAGCCGTGCAATGGAAGTGTATGATGTCCATATGCTTGCTTATAAAATTCAAACGTTATTAGAGCGTATGAAAGAGCATGAATACGACACAGATGCCGAGTTTATGTATGAAATAAGTGATGATGTAGAACATATTCAACACCATTTACAGGAAGTATTTATGCAAGAAGGAGAGGAATATGAACTATGTGAAAGAGGGGATAGCGAACGAGCTGTTCCGATTGGGGGGCATACCCTTCCGCCATTACCTTATCCATATAATGCGCTAGAACCGTACATTTCACGAGAAATTATGATGTTACACCATGATAAACACCATCGTAGTTACGTGGAAGGATTAAATAAAGCAGAGAAGATGATGGAAGAAGCGAGAAAAACAAATCAATTTGATTTAATTAAGCATTGGGAAAGAGAAGCGGCTTTTCATGGATCAGGTCATTACTTACACACGATATTTTGGAATAACATGAAAAAAGATGGTGGTGGAAGTCCGAGAGGGGCTTTTTCACAACAAATTGAGCAAGATTTCGGAAGTTTTTTACGTTTTCAAAAGCATTTCACGGAAGCCGCTTCTAAAGTGGAAGGTTCAGGATGGGCAATTCTTGTATGGGTACCCCGTTCAGGAAGGTTAGAAATTTTGCAAAGCACGCTTCATCAATTGTTTACACAGTGGGATACGATACCACTCCTTGTACTGGATGTATGGGAACATGCGTATTATTTACAATATCAAAATCGAAAAGATGAATATATTAAAAATTGGTGGAATGTTGTAAATTGGCCAGATGTAGAAAAGAGATTTGAAAGTGCGAAGCAAATTGAATGGACACCGTATTAGACGCATATCTCATGCGTCTTTTTTAGTGGAGGTGGAAGGAAGATTTCGTTCATATTTTAAAAGGCCAAGCATACACTTGTACAAAAAGTGCCAAAAGGACGTGGGGGGAAATATGAGACGAATTTGTATAATAATTACGCTAATTATAATGTACGCAAGCGTTATGCCAATTCCTGCATATGCAAAAATGAACGGTGGTGTTAGTGCTCGTAACGCAGTCTTAATGGAACAACAATCCGGTCGTGTGCTATATGGGAAATTAGAACATGAGCCACAAAAAATTGCTAGTATAACAAAAATTATGACAGCATTGTTAGCTGCTGAATCAGGAAAAATGAAAGAGTTAGTATCGGTAAGTAATGAAGCGGTACGAGTAGAAGGATCGGCAATTTATTTAAAACCTGGACAAAAAGTTAAGTTAGAAGATTTAGTTTACGGATTAATGCTTAGATCTGGTAATGATGCAGCACAAGTAATTGCTGAAAATGTGGGAGGGAGTATAGAAGGATTTGTATATTTAATGAATGAAAAGGCGAAAGAAATCGGAATGAAAGATACGCATTTCTCAAACCCGCATGGCTTGGATGGGGATGGATCACATTATTCGTCGGCTTATGACATGGCATTATTAACGAAATATGCAATGGGGAACGAGACCTTTAAGAAAATTTTTGGAACAAAAACGTATAAATCAGATTCTTGGGATTATCCGTGGAAAAATAAACATAAGCTTGTGACATCTTATTATGAATTTGCAACAGGGGGAAAGACAGGTTTTACGAAGAAAGCAGGACGGACGCTTGTCACAACAGCTTCAAAAGATGGACTAGATTTAATTGTCGTAACTTTGAGTGCTTCTAGTGACTGGGATGATCATATGAATTTGTTTGATAAAGGCTTTGAACGCTATAAGCAAGCGAAAGTTTTAGGACAAGGCGCACTCGCTGAAATAAATGAAAAGAAATATGCCAATCATGTTTATACGAAAAATAGTTTTTCTGTACCTTTAACTGAAGAGGAAAGAAAGAGCGTGTTATTGAAAGTTGAGCTCGATAAAAGTGCAAAACTTACGGATGGAGTAAAGATTGGGAAGACAGAAATTTATGTAGGGAACGAGAAAGTTGGAGAACGAAATTTGTTTTACAGTAAACGAAAGTTAGTAGCTACAACGGGAATGTATTGGAATAACGTGAAAGAAATCTTCTCTTACATGATAGGTGTTGGGATAGATGGTTAATCTCGTATGGGCAGCGATGGCAGTTATAGGGATTGTGTATGCCATGATAAATGGAACGATGGAAGAAGTGACCAAAGCAGTGTTTGAAGGGTCAAAAGATGCTGTAACGATTTGTATTGGACTTATTAGTGTTTTAGTATTTTGGCTCGGTTTAATGAAAATTGCTGAGGAAGCTGGATTGTTAAAGAAGTTAGTATCACTTTTTATGCCGATAGTAAAAAGATTATTTCCAGAAATACCGAAGGATCACCCGTCAATGGGATTCATTTTATCAAATATGATGGCGAACTTTTTTGGGTTAGGTAATGCAGCAACACCTTTAGGTATTAAAGCAATGGAACAACTGAAAGAGTTAAATGGTGGAAAGGATTCAGCAAGTCGTTCTATGGTGACGTTTCTAGCATTAAATACTTCAGCGATTACATTAATTCCGACTACTGTCATTTCGATTCGAATGACTTATGAATCAGCAAACCCTACTGAAATCGTTGGCGTAACATTTATAGCACAAGTGTTATCGATGATTGGAGCGATTTGGATTGACCGCTATTTTTACCGGAGAAGGAGTAGAAAGGGGCGGAAAAAATGAGTATTGTAAATACAATTTCATTATGGGTAATTCCTTGTGTAATTGGTTTTATCCTTTTGTATGGCACGATAAAGAAAGTTCCAACGTACGAATCGTTCGTTGAGGGCGGAAAAGAAGGGATTCAAATTGCGGTTTCCATTTTGCCGTTTATGGTTGGAATGCTTGTATCTATTTCTATTTTCCGGGCATCAGGTGCTTTAGATGCGATGATATCGGTAATGAAGCCGGTGTTAGACTTTATTCATGTACCAGCCGAAATCGTTCCACTTGCACTTATACGTCCGATTTCGGGATCTGCTGGTTTAAGTATTACGACCGACTTAATCGCTACATATGGGCCAGACTCGTTTATTGGTAGGTTAGCTTCAACGATGCAAGGTAGCACAGATACGACTTTTTATATATTAACAGTATACTTTGGGGCTGTCGGTATTAGAAAAATGGGAGATGCATTAAAGGTAGGACTTTTTGCAGATTTAATCGGAATTATTTGTTCAATTGTGTTTGTTTCCCTATTGTTTCGGTAATGCTATTCATTTTTTGCGCTATTTAGCTTATAATACGTATACGACCACTATTAACGTGTAGTTTAATAGTGGTTTTTTTATGCGGTGTTTTTGACAAAATGATGAACTTTTAGCGTGGACAACATGAAAAAGTGTAAACAATAATAAAGGGTGAAAACGTGATATGCCTTTAGACGTTTATCATCATTGCTATGTTGTTAAAGATAGGCGAAGTAAATGGCATAAAGCTTAGGCGGTTGCCAAGTCTTTCTAATGTAAGGTAAGATAAATTTGAGGTGAAAAAAAGAAATGGAACGATTACAAAAAGTGATTGCGCAAGCAGGTATTGCATCGAGAAGAAAGGCTGAGGAATTAATTCAGCAAGGGAAAGTGAAAGTTAATGGGAAAATAGTAAAGGAGTTAGGAACAAAAGTAACTCCTCAAGATAAAGTGGAAGTAAATAACATCCCTCTTGAAAAAGAAGAACCTGTTTATTTTTTACTATATAAACCAACTGGTGTAATTTCAAGTGTATCAGATGATAAAGGAAGAAATGTTGTAACAGACTTTTTCCCTGAAATTAGACAACGTTTATTCCCAATCGGACGCTTAGATTATGATACGTCTGGCGTATTATTGATGACAAATGATGGTGAATTTGCAAATGTATTAATGCATCCGAGATATAAAGTTGAAAAAACGTATGTTGCAAAAATTAAAGGGCCATTAACAGGTGAGAAAATTCGCATGTTAGAACGAGGTGTTGCATTAGAAGATGGGAAAACAGCACCAGCACAAGCGAAAATTATTTCTTGGGACAAGCGTAAAGAGATGGCAATTGTACAATTAACGATTCATGAAGGACGTAATCGTCAAGTACGCCGCATGTTTGAAGCGTTAGATTGTAAAGTAGTGAAACTAAAGCGTGAACGCTACGCCTTTTTAGAAGTAGGTAGCTTGCGACCTGGTGATGCAAGAGAATTGACACCACATGAGGTGAAACAATTACGTGCATTGGCTTCTACAAAGCCGCGCTAATCGATAGTGTGAAACTTTCACCAGTGGAATGCTCCGCTGGTGATTTATTAAAAAATACATATATTCATCACTCGTCGAAGAGAGGGGAGACAATATGAAAAAAAATCGCTTATTATTTCGTGTTATTATTCTACTCATTTTATGCGGTGCTGTAGGATTTACACTTTATCAAGGATTTTTTGCTGATAAAGAGAAAATGCAAATTGGAAAAGAAGCACCTAACTTTGTTGTGACAGATTTAGAAGGAAAGAAAATTGAACTGAAAGATTTAAAGGGAAAAGGTGTATTTTTAAATTTTTGGGGCACTTGGTGTAAACCGTGTGAAAAAGAAATGCCTTATATGAACGAATTATATCCAAAGTATAAAGAAAAAGGCGTTGAAATTATTGCGTTAGATGCAGATGAAACAGATATTGCTGTTAAGAACTTTGTGAAACAATATGATTTGAAATTCCCAGTTGCTATTGATAAAGGAACAAAAATCATAAGCACATATGGGGTAGGACCATTACCGACAAGCTTTTTGATTGATAAAGATGGAATAGTAGTCGAACAAATTATAGGTGAACAAACGAAAGAACAGTTAGAAGGATATTTAAAGAAAATTACTCCGTAATAAAGAAAGCCTTTACATATGAGGTGCATCCTTATAGTGCCTCTGATTTAAAAATTCTGAGTATTGCGGTAACTTGAGGTTAGAATATACAATAGTACATATAGATATAGGGGCGGTGAGAGTGTTGAAAGAAATTAAGTGTGAATGTGGACATGTTAATCCGATAGGAACCATTTTTTGTGAAGCATGTGGGAAACCATTTGAAAGTAATGAAAATATAAAATTATTGGATATGAGATATGAGGGGAGTGCTCGGAGATCTCTCACACATACAAAAACGATAGTCGATAAAATTTGGAGTTTTTTCTCTTCTGTAAAAGTAGGTGTATGGTTAATCGTAATAACTTTAGCTGCATCGGCAATAGGAACTATCTTTCCCCAAGAAATGTACATAACTCCAGGAATCGAACCAGCTGAATATTATAAGACCGAGTATGGATTTTTAGGACAATTATACTATCAATTAGGATTTAATAATTTATATGGATCATGGTGGTACATGATTTTAATTGCTTCCATTGGTATTTCACTTGTTATATGTAGTTTAGACCGTGTCATTCCTCTTTATAAAGCTTTAAAAAAACAAGGGGTGAAAAGACACCCAAGTTTTTTGAAAAGACAGAGAGTGCACGGGACTGGTACGCCGCATGAAGGTGACTTAGAACGAGTTCAAATTAATTTAAAGAAACGTAATTATAATGTGAAAGTGGAAGACGGTAACATTTTAGCTGAAAAGGGACGGTTTTCACGCTGGGGTCCATATGTGAATCATATTGGTCTCATTATCTTTTTATTCGGTGCAATGCTCCGTTTTTTACCGAGTATGTACGTAGACGAAGCCCTTTGGTTACGTGACGGTGAAACGAAAGAAATACCAGGAACGGATGGTCAATACTATTTAAAAAACGAGAAATTTATTAAGGAAGTTTATGATAAAAGTAAGGACAAGGAAGTTTTTGATGAAGCGATTGATCGTGTAGGCGATAAAATGATTGCGAAAAACTTCCAAACGAATGCTGTATTATATAAAGCGGTCGGCGAAAATATAGCAGGACAAAAACCGAAATTAGAAAAAGTAAAAGAAGCGGAAATTCGAGTGAATGAACCGCTGAAATTTGATCAATTTGCTGTATATCAAGTGGATTACAAAGAAAGTGAATTTAAAAGCATGTCATTCCATTTGCAAAACAAAGAAAATAATCAAAAGTGGGGACCGATTAAAGTAGATTTAACGAATCCTACAGAAAAATTTGATTTAGGAAATGGTTATTCTTTAGAACTATTAAGCTATTTTCCAGATTTTTATTTTGACGAGAATGGAAGACCAAATACGAAAACGAAATTACCAAACAACCCTGCATTTGTGTTTAAAATGTTTACGCCTGAAACACCAGATGGTGAAGTGAGTTTTGTCGGTATTCAGCAAAATATAGAACCAGATGGGAATAACAAATATAAAATGTCCTTTGCAGGTGTGGAAATGCAAAATGCAACAGCACTTACTGTAAGGAAAGATTTAACGCTTTGGATTCTCGGTATTGGAGGATTTATATTTATGGTTGGTGTGATTCAAGGGATGTATTGGAATCATCGCCGTATTTGGATACAACGCGTTAATGATGAATGGTGGATTGCAGGACATACGAATAAAAATTGGTTCGGTTTAAAGAAAGATATTGAAAGAGTACTAGAAGGTACAGCAATTCCGCAGCCAAGCGATAAAGTAGTGGATAAAAAAATTAGTTAAGGTGGGGAAACGATATGGTGCAAATAAGTAGTAACTTTCTCTTTACCGCATTTATTTTATATTTAATTGCAACTCTATTTTTCGGGGGAGCAATTAAAGAAAAAGGTCATAAATGGGCAAATATAGGAATAACGATTACAATTTTAGGGTTTATTGCACAAACAGTATATTTTGTTACAAGATGGATTGCATCAGGACATGCACCAGTTAGTAACTTTTTTGAATTCGGTACGTTTTTCGGCATGATGCTTGTTGGAGCATTTATTGTCATGTATTTTATGTACCGCGTAAGTATAATTGGACTCTTTGCATTACCAGTTGCGCTTTTATTAATTGCATATGCGAGTATGTTTCCGAGGGAAATATCTCCGCTTATTCCATCTTTAAAAAGTAATTGGTTACATATTCACGTGACGACTGCAGCAGCAGGGCAAGCAATTTTAGCAATTAGTTTTATTACGGGCGTTATGTATTTATTGAAGAATGTAGATCAATCAACGAGAAGCAAACGTACATTTTGGTTAGAAACGGTAGTGTTCACACTTGTTTGTACAGTTGGTTTTATTGGAGTGACAACGGTATTTTCTAGTATGAAATATGAAGCGAAGTTTCAATGGGTTGATAAAAATGAACAACAAGTGGAAATGAAGTACAATCTTCCGGCTTTAGTGGGACCGCACGAAGGAAAGTTATTGTCAGAAAATAAATTAGAGCCGACAGTTGAAGTTCCGGCGATTGTAAATGCGAAAAAATTAAATACAGTAATTTGGTCTGTGTTAGTCGGAACATTGCTATATATCGTATTAAGGCTTACATTACGTAAACGAGTATCAGCGGCGCTTCAGCCGTTAGTGAAAAATACGAATAGTGATTTGTTAGATGAAATTGGATATCGCTCTATTGCAATTGGATTCCCAGTTTTCACATTAGGTGCATTAATTTTCGCCATGATTTGGGCTCAAATCGCTTGGACGCGCTTTTGGGGTTGGGATCCAAAAGAAGTTTGGGCGCTTATTACTTGGCTCTTTTATGCTGCGGTATTACATTTACGTTTATCTAAAGGATGGCATGGAGAAAAATCCGCCTGGCTTGCAGTGATTGGTTTTGCAATCATTATGTTTAACTTTATTGTAGTAAACTTAATTATTGCGGGTTTACATTCATATGCATAGAGAAATAAAATAGGAGAGTGTATGTCACTTTCCTATTTTATTTTTGTCAAATTTTCTTCTTTTTTGAGAAAAACATGACAAAGTAGCGGTTGATTCTGTAAAATGATGTCGAGGACCAAATATACTGTTCAAAAAAAATACATAGTTTTGGAAAAAAAATGAACAAACTTTATTATTCTTGTGAAGCATAATATGGGAAGTGGAACGTTAAAAAATGCTTAATTAAACGAGGATAGGTGCAACATTATATTGTAGAAGGGTAGGTGTAAACCGTTGTGGTAAAAGTACGCAGCGGGTAGAAATGGAAAATGAATCAAGAATTTTAATTGTAGACGATGAGGATCGTATTCGTCGTTTATTAAAGATGTATTTAGAAAGAGAGCAATACACAATTGAAGAAGCGGATAATGGTGATACAGCTTTAGAAATGGCGTTACAAAATGATTATGATTTAATCCTACTGGATATTATGATGCCTGGTAAAGATGGTATCGAAGTGTGTAAAGGGATTCGTGAGAAGAAAGCGACGCCAATTATTATGCTGACAGCAAAAGGTGAAGAAGTAAATAGGGTACAAGGGTTTGAAGTTGGAACTGATGATTATATTGTAAAGCCGTTTAGCCCGCGTGAAGTAGTACTTCGTGTGAAAGCGGTATTACGCCGCGCTGTACCAACGACATTCTTTACACAAGATACAACGACGAAAGATGTTACTGTTTTCCCTCATTTAACAATTGATAATGATGCGCACCGCGTTACAGCGGATGGTAATGAAGTAAACTTAACACCGAAAGAATATGAATTACTATTATTCTTAGCGAAATCCCCGGATAAAGTTTTTGACCGTGAGCAATTGTTAAAAGAAGTATGGCAATATGAGTTCTTCGGAGATTTACGTACAGTTGATACGCATGTAAAGCGTTTACGTGAAAAGTTAAGTAAACAATCACCAGATGCAGCGAAAATGATTGTTACCGTTTGGGGCGTAGGTTACAAGTTTGAGGTTGTGAACGACTGATGCTTTGGAGAAGTGTAGTAGGGAAGTTATGGATGACCATATTACTTCTCGTTTCGTTTGTTCTTGGATTTGTTGCTATTTTACTTTCACAGTTTTTTAGAACGTATTATGTTGATATGAGTGAAGCTAGGCTTCAGAAAGTTGCAACAAGTGTCACGGAATTAATTGAAGAAGGTGCCGATGTAAAAACGATTGAGGATATTGCTTACAAATTTTCTGATCCACTTTCAAGGATTATCATTGTAGAAGACGGTAAGGAAATTTCTTCTTCGCCGAAACAAGAAGGATTAGTTACTCTTACAATAGATGATTTGAAAAATGATAAAGAATTAGCAGCTGTTTTTACAGATAAAAAGGATATTAAGAATAATATTAGAAAAGCTTCTAATAGTAGGAAGAATAAAAATACTGAAAATGATATTATGATCGTCGGGAAACCAGTACAGTCAAAAAATCAAAGTGCAGTGTTTGTATATGAATCATTGCAAGTTCCAATACAAGGTATGGAGAGAACGACTGATTTTATTTTCTTATCAGCCGGGATTGCGATTATTTTAACGACTTTCTTTGCATTTTTCTTATCTACTCGAATTACGGCACCACTTCGTAAAATGCGTGAGGTTGCATTTGAGGTAGCGCGCGGGAAATTTGATACGAAAGCCCCTATGGTGTCGCAGGACGAAATTGGTGAGCTTGCAACTGCTTTAAATCAAATGGGAAAACAGTTGAAGTTTAATATGAATGCCCTGCAGCAAGAAAAAGAGCAGTTAGCTAGCATTTTGAGTAGTATGGCAGATGGTGTTGTTACGTTAAATCAAGAAGGTGAAGTCGTTGTTATCAACCCACCGGCAGAACACTTCTTACAAGTTTGGCAAGAAGAAAAAGAAGTAGAGTTAATTAAAAAACTGCCTTCTGAACTTGTTGAACTATTCCATCTCGTTGTAGAAAGTGAGCAACAACAAGTTGTTGAAATTAATTTGCAAAAAGGTAACTACGTAGTTCTTATGACACCGCTTTACAATCAAACAAAAATTCGTGGAGCTGTAGCAGTATTGCGAGATATGACGGAGGAGCGTCGTCTTGAGAAAATGCGTCAAGACTTTATTGCGAATGTATCACATGAACTTCGTACACCGATGGTAATGCTTCAAGGATATAGTGAAGCAATTTTAGATGATATTGTGCAAACGAAAGAAGAAATTAATGAGTTTGTTCAAATTATTTATGATGAATCTGTTCGTTTAGGTAAACTTGTAAATGAGTTATTAGATTTAGCCCGTATGGAAAGTGGACATGTAGAGTTACATATAGGGGAAGTAGATATTCATCCATTTGTCGAAAAAATTGGCCGTAAATTCCAGGGGATTGCAAAGGATAAAGAAGTCCAATTAACAGTGGATTTCCAAAGTCCAATTGAACAATATCCGTTTGATGCAGACCGTATGGAACAGGTACTGACGAATTTAATTGATAATGCAATCCGTCATACAAATGCAGGTGGACATGTTACACTTGTAATTAATACGAAAAATAGTGGCCTTACTTTCGAAGTGCAAGATTCAGGTGCTGGTATTCCAGAAGAAGATATTCCGTTCTTGTTCGATCGATTCTATAAAGCTGATAAAGCGAGAACTCGCGGGAAAAAAATTGGAACAGGACTCGGGCTTGCGATTGCTAAAAATATTGTTCAAGGTCATGACGGGAAGATTTTTGTATCAAGTGTCGTTGGAGAAGGAACTACATTCTCTGTATATTTACCAAATCGTATAATTTAGATATATATGTTTTTTGAAAGTTGATCATGAATAAAAGCTTTACTGTTTTTTTATTTTTTTGTAAGTGCAATTAAATAAAGAATGGTAGAGTTTTTTTCTTTAATAATCAGAATGAAAATAAAAAGAGAGGTGTCATAATGAAATGAAACTTTATACAAAAACAGGTGATAAAGGGGAAACGAGTGTCATAGGTGGCCGAGTGGATAAAGATCATATACGTGTAGAAGCTTATGGAACAATTGATGAGGCGAATTCTCATATCGGATATGCCATGTCTAAATTACAAGAGGAATGTTTTCGTAACATTTATAACGAACTTGAAAATATTCAACATGAACTATTTGATTGTGGAGGGGATTTAGCAATAGTAGAGAAGAAAATCCCTTATAAAGTAACGATAGAGATGGTCGAGTATTTAGAGAGACGAATTGATTCGTATACAGAAGAAGCGCCGCCTTTAGAGCGTTTTATTTTACCAGGCGGTAGCGAGATATCGGCTGCACTACACATTGCACGTACAGTTATAAGAAGAGCAGAACGTTGTATAGTGTCATTGCAAAAAGAAGGAGAAACCAATGAAATTGTTCTAAAGTATATAAATAGGTTATCTGATTATTTATTTGCGCTTGCTAGAGTAATAAATGCGCGTTTACAAGTGAAAGATGTGGAGTATAACCGCAGTGCACTTGTTTTTCGTAATAAAGAAGAGAAGGAAGTGGAGTAATACACTTTCTTTTTTTTGTATACTTTTTTCTGTAATATCCCACAATAGAGAAGGTATGACGGTTATTAGAAAACGGAGGATGTATATGAAAGCGTTAAAATGTGGCGTGGTGATATTGAGTGTATTATTTTTATCTCAATTACATGTTTACGCTGAAGGGAATCAGTGGATATGGCCTGTTGATGGGCAGATAAGTGATTATTTTGGGACAAGACATGGGAAACACTATGGTATTGATATAGCTGCGCCTATTGGAACGCCTGTTGCAGCTATTCAAAATGGTAAGGTGACAAAGTCTTATTTTTCAAGTAGTTATGGAAATGTTGTGTTTATTAAACATGGAGAATATGAGGCTGTTTATGCGCATTTAAATAAGAGATATGTAGTTCAAGGTGATAACATTTCAAAAGGAGAGCTAATTGGAGAGGTAGGGAATACAGGAGAATCGCGAGGAGCGCATTTACATTTAGAAGTGCATCAAGGGAGATGGACGATGGAGAAAAGGAATGCGATGAATCCGTTGCTTGTTTTAAATGAACAAAAAAATCAAGTTGTGTCATCATCACTATATATTGTACAAAAAGGTGATACTTTAGTTGGTATTGCCCGGAAATTTAGTATGACAGTTGAGGAAATTAAAGTGAGGAATGGATTGCGACAAGAGCAAATCTATCCGAACCAACAACTATACGTCAAGTAAAGGCAACGTCTCAAAAGCATAACTTTTGAATAAATTTATTTTTTTCTTATTTAAGATTGCGATAGTAAATGAAATTATATCGAACATAGCTCTTATTATATCGACATTTCGACAAGAATTATCGACTAACAATAAAATGCGACAGTAAGAGCAACCTATTCCTAACGAAAAACCGTCCCAAAAGATCTTTTGGGACGGCTTCTTTTACCAAAAAATAAAGACACATATAAATCCAGTAATAGCTAAGTAGCTATATAAGTAAAAGACTTTTGTTCTTGTTTTTTCTTTTGTCCGAAATAGTACGATAGTTGGTTCGATTAGACCAATTGTAAGACAAAGTAAACCAAGAAGCATAAAGCCAATTGAAAGAGAATACAGGGCGATTTGTGGTGCTTGAAATGGAATCATCCATTTTAATAAAAATGCAATAAGTGCAGTGTAACAAATGCAACCGATGTATTTATTCAATGGTGTATCAGAACGGAAACCAGGAAGTTTCTTGGAAAACGGACGGGAAACAACTTCCGTTTGTAAAGATGTATGTTCTTCAATTATTTTTTGAGCTTCTTTTCCTTTTTGGAAAAGGGATAAAATCCAGTTTCGCTCACCTTGGAAAATAAATTGAGAAGTTGTTAAATAGTGATCAACTTTTACCTTATTCCAACTCTTCCATGGATGACGCTCACACAATTTTAATTTACTTTCTGTTTTTTTATCATACTGATAAATACTTATGCCATCTTGGTCAAAAGTAGCGTAGTATGTCTCTCTTGAGAATGTGCCTAGATCAATTGGACAGTAGAAAAGTAATTCTTTTTTCAAATAAAAGTATTCTTTTCTTAAGTTCTTTTTCATTGCTTCTCGAATAGAGTGTCTTTTATCTTTCTTCATGACATTTCCTCCATAACTCAGAAAATGTTCTTATCTTAACAATTCAACATCTTATCACTTTTGACGACATATGACTAGGGGGATTCATAAGAGAAATACCGAATTATAAAAAATATGGGTTGTATTGTAAAATATAGTGATCGTTTCTTTAATTATATAAAATCAATAACTTATTTTTAGTAAGTTACACTTTTTTTGTTCACAATACGATCATGTTGTTGTATAATGAAGTGGAAAATAGAATATCGGTCTATCTTCGGGGCAGGGTGAAAATCCCGACCGGCGGTGATGAACATTTAATAATTTCGTTCTAAGCCCGCGAGCCGTTAAGGCAGGATTTGGTGTGATTCCAAAGCCGACAGTACAGTCTGGATGGGAGAAGATGGAGGTTCAAGCGTTCAAAAAAGATAAGTATTTGAACGTCTGTTTGATGTGCCTTAAAATTCTCCCTTTGTGTAAATCACAAAGGGTTTTTTCGTTCTATGAAAAAATAGGCATAGCAGAACCTTTCCACTTTCCATGAGAAGATCGATGGAAAAGGAGAGAGAAAGATGAAACAAAAAAACAGTGTAGTGCAGATGGTGAGTGTAGCGATGCTAAGTAGTATTGCGTATTTACTAATGATGTTGGATTTTCCATTCCCAGGGCTTCCGCCATTTTTAAAAATTGATTTTAGTGATGTGCCAGCTTTAATTGCGGCGATAATTTTTAGTCCAATTGCAGGTGTAATTGTAGAAGCGATAAAAAATATTTTGCATTACGGAATTCAAGGAAGTTTAACGGGAGTACCAGTAGGAGAAGTAGCAAACTTTATAGCGGGATGTTTATTTATTGGTCCAGCAGCATTCTTATTCCGAAAGTATCGCACAGTAAAAAGTTTAACGACAGGATTAATGCTAGGTACAATTACTATGACAGTTATTATGAGTGTGTTAAACTACTTTATTATTTTACCAGCGTACACTTGGTTTTTAAATTCACCAGCTATGTCTAGTGATATTATGCGACAAACTATTGTAACGGCGATATTACCGTTTAATGTAATTAAAGGAATTGTTGTAACAATTGTATTTGTAGCACTATTTTCACGCTTGAAAGTATGGGTATTTGCAAAAATGAAAAATGCTTAAAAATATTAAACCATTGGCAGCGTAACTGCTAATGGTTTTTTTGTTAGTGAGAATGAAAAAGAGTGCAAAAAATCCCCCTCATACTTATGAGGGGGATTTTTTGAAGTTAATAAAAGACTATTCGAATTTTAAAGAGTCGCCATCAAATGATTCGTCAGCAACTTTAATTGAGTCAGTTGGACAACCTTCGAATGCATCCATCATATCTTCAATTAATACATCTGGAATTTCAACGATACCTTGGTTATCGTCTAATGTTACAAATGCAATGCCTTCATCATCATAGTCATAAATGTCTGGTGCAGCAGCACCACAAGCACCGCATGCAATACAAGTATCTTTGTCAACGATTGTATATTTTGCCATATTTTTTCCCTCCTGATAATATGTATGTGAAAAGTTCGCCAAAAAATTATAATCTTATTGTAAAACGGTTTTAAAAACTTTTCAACATAAAATTATAATGATAATGCTTATCAATTAGAGTGTCAACTTATTTTTGAATTATTTCATAAGATTTTCAAAATACTTAAATGTTATTTCGTTTGATACAATAGAATATATACAAGCATGTAGTGTGAATATGATAAGTTAAATGAATAGCAGTTAATGTGCAATCGTATTGAAAAAGGAATGAAGTTAGACTGAGAGGTGGAAGCGGTAATGCAGCTACAATATACTTTATTATATTGTTTAAAACAATTGAATGGTGAAAGAACCGTTTCTTCGATTTATTATTTATTAAAAGGAAAGAGATCGTCGCAAACATTACAAGATGGGAATATGTTTCAAATTTCTTTTTTGTTTGGGATTTATAAGTCATTAAATAGAGCTGATTATGATCAAGAAGTTGCAAAGTTGTTACAAACGGATTTAGTTCAAGGTATACATGATAATACATATGTGTTAACGACGGCTGGTAACGTGCAATTAAACAAATGGGAAGGTGACTTTGCCTTTCCGACATATTTAAATGGTTTACACTATGGTGAAATAGGTGAAACGTTTTGGAAGAGGTTATCATTGATCGTTCAAACTATTTCGAATTTACAACAGGCGAATACGAAATTTATTCCAATTCAACAGGATACAGAAATAATGATGTGGGTGAAACGTTTTCTCACTGGAATACCGTATATGAGAAGTGAATTGGCTAAAAGATTATGGAAGGAAATGCATACTCTTTTACAAAAAAATAATCCAGTAGAGGCGACAATCGTAATATATCGGTTAACTGGGTATAAACGTATTGGGTGTACTTTACAACAATTAGCGGAAATTACGAAACAAGATATATTTCGAGTGTATTTTTTATTTTGGGGTACAATCCATTTCCTTATTCAAGAAGTTCGCAATAAAGAAAATGAGTTTCCATTATTAGCTGAAATTATATCTTATCCAAATGAGAAAGCTGATTTATTTAGTTTATCAACGAAAAAAACATATAATCTTTGGAGACAAGGACGCTCTTTAGAAGAAATAGCAACAATTCGGAATTTGAAGGTTGCCACGATAGAAGACCATTTTGTAGAAATTGCTTTACGAGAAAAAGAATTTTCTATTGAAATGTTTATGGAAAAAGAAAAAATGGAAAAAGTAACAAAAGTAATTGAAGCATTACAAACACGTAAATTGCGAGTGTTGAAGCAAGCGGTTGGAGAGGAAATCTCTTATTTTGAAGTACGTCTTGTATTGGCACGGATGGAGGGTATAAATGAAGCTTGAGGAATATTTATATAAGTGGTTTGGATATTCTGAATTTCGTCCGGGGCAAAAAGGAGTTATTACGGACTTATTGGAAGGAAAAGATGTTGTAGCAATGCTTCCGACTGGAAGGGGAAAGTCAATGTGTTATCAACTTCCGGGGCTTCTGCAAGAGGGTACGGTGCTTGTTGTATCACCATTATTATCTTTAATGGAAGACCAAGTTACGCAATTAAAGTATGTCGTGAAAAATCGAGTTATTGCATTGAATAGTTTTCGGACGTTAATTGAAAAAAGAGAAGCAATGAAAAAGCTATCTTTTTATAAATTTGTTTTCGTATCACCAGAGATGTTGCAGTCGGAACTTCTAATAAGAGAATTGAAAAAAATTCATATTTCATTATTTGTCGTAGATGAAGCGCATTGTATTTCACAATGGGGCTATGATTTTCGGCCAGATTATAAAAAATTAGATAAAGTAATTGAGAGTATCGGATCTCCGACAGTATTAGCATTAACAGCAACTGCGACAAAGGATGTATTGCGAGATATAGCGGAAAGTTTAAATCTAAAAAATATTGCTGAGCATGTGTACTCAATTGATCGTCCAAATATTGCGATGGAAGTGCAATTTGTGGAAACAATAGAAGAAAAAAAAGAGGCGCTTTTTGAGCATGTAATGTATTTGCAAGGGCCTGGTATTGTTTATTGTTCAAGTAGGGCCTGGACAGAGCGTTTAACCGAGTATTTAAGAGGAAAAGGAATTACAGGTGTAGCTTTTTATCATGGTGGTATGGAACATGAAGAGCGTATGTTAATTCAACAACAGTTTATGAATGACCAGTTGCAAATTGTAATATGTACAAGTGCTTTTGGGATGGGGGTAAATAAGGCGAATACAAGATATATTATTCATTTTCAATATCCGACAAATGTAGCTTCATATTTACAAGAAATTGGAAGAGCGGGAAGAGATGGAGAATTGAGTATAGCCATTTTATTATGTAGTCCATTGGATCACGATTTGCCAATTTCAATCATTGAAGATGAATTACCAAGTAAATCGCAAATACAATTTTTATTTTCGTTACTACAAGAAAGAATGTTTCAAACGAAAGTATTACCATTAGAAGATGTAGAAGAAATTTGTTATAATGCAGCAAGATTTAATGAACAGTATTGGCGCTTTACACGTTATCATCTCGAACATCTTGGAATCATACAACAGCGAAATCTCATGTTAGAGAGCTTGTCAGATGAAATAATGCACAGATTAATAGCGGAAGTGGAAGTGAGAATGCGTAATAAATATAGTGAGCTAGAAAATATGAAGTCATGGATACAAGTTCAAGGATGTAGACGTGAATATTTATTACAACAATTCGGTTATAGAAAAGAAAAAGAGATAGAAAACTGTTGTGATTACTGTGGTATTACAAAAACGGATTATAAAAAAAGACGAGCGCAACAGTTAGTTTTCGACTATAATTGGGAAACAGAGTTACAAAAGCTTTTCGGCCTAAGAAAGATGGAGGAATGATGAACATTCAAAGGCATAATGTTGAAGATATGAGTCCGAGAGAAATAAGACTGAATCTCTACATAACACAACTAATCATTATTGGTATCGGTTGTTTACTAGCATATATATTATTTCAAGATAAAAGAGAAGTTTATAGTTTATGGAAATGGGAACCGGTTTCTATACTTTTAATAGGTAGCTTGTTAGCGATTTGTATTGTGTTATTAGATTATGTTGCAATGCGAGTGTTTCCAGAATCTTGGTTTGATGATGGTGGCATTAACGATAGAATGTTTCAAGGGATTTCTGTCATGCATTTACTCGTTATCACGTTTATTATTGGCTTTGCGGAAGAGTTTTTATTTAGAGGTGTAGTGCAGACTCATTTCGGAATTGTAATAGCGAGTTTAATTTTTGCTGTGTTACATATTCGGTATATAACGAAGCCTTTTTTGTTTTGTTTCGTCTGCTTTATTAGTTTTGTTTTTGGTTATGTATTCGAGTGGACAGGAAATTTGTTTATAACAATCTTTGCACACTTTCTTGTTGATTTTATAATGGGGCTCCAATTAAGAAAATAAATGGAAGGTGGTGGTGAACAACATGAGAAAACGAATTCCTGATTTTGAAGAGGAGTTAGAAGTTGAGCAAGTGGAAGAAGATGAAAGTTTACCGCCGCGTAGTGAAATTCATAGAAATAAAGAGAACAAACCAAAGTTTAAAATGAATCACATTTTCGTCCGAGTGTTAACATTTTTGTTCATATTGTTACCTATTAGTATCCTATGGTATACAGATAAGTATATACAGGTAAAAAGTGATAGTAATAATGCTGAGAAAAGTGCGTTTGAAGTAATTTTCTTTGATTCCGCTAAGACTGAATCAAAGAAGCAGTCTGAGAAAGTAGCAACTCATGTTGTGAAAGATGGAGAAACTTTAGAAAGTATAGCGAAGCAATATTTCTCAGATGAAGATGGGATAGAAATAATAAAAAAGTATAATGATTTACAAGAAGACGAAGTGAAGGTAGGACAAGAATTGAAAATTCCTATAAAAGATAAGTCCACGAAGTATGAGAGCTAGCTAAATGAGTGATATATAGCTCCACATAAAATTAAGGACTATACTTTACGAGGAAGGAGAGTAAAAAATATATGTCATGGATTATATTATTATGTACTCTCATATGCATTGGTTTTGTATGTCTTCTTGGAATGTATAAAGAAGCGATGCGTAATACAGTGTTGGAACATACTTTAGTATTCGAAGAATTTCCGGAAAGTTTTCAAAAAGTTAAAGTTTTTTTTATTTCGGATATTCATAGAAGGATCATTTCTAGCTCGCTAATTGAACGAGTGAAAGGAAAAGCAGATATCGTAATTATTGGCGGTGATTTAGCTGAAAAAGGAGTACCTTTATCGCAAATCTCTTTAAATATTCAAAAGTTAAGAGGAATAGCCCCTGTATATTTTGTATGGGGAAATAATGACTATGAAATTGAATATCACGAATTAGATGCTTTATTAATAGAAAATAATGTGAAGGTATTAGATAATACAAGAGTTGTATTTGAATCTGAATTAGGAGAGAAAATTTGCTTACTCGGTATCGATGATGTTGGATTAGAACGAGATCGTTTAGATTTAGCGTTGTCTGATTGTAAAGAAGAAGGTTTTCGCATTTTAATTAGTCACAACCCAGATATAATAAAGAAAATGTCTGGTAATGAACAAATTTCGCTCGTATTAAGTGGACATACACATGGAGGCCAGATTCGGTTGTTTCCATCTGAAAAGTATTTAAAGGGTGGCATATATAAGCATTCTAATACGACTCTCTTTGTTAGTAATGGGTATGGAACAACATTGTTCCCTCTTCGTTTTCGGGCACCTTCCCAAACACATATCATTACGTTATGCGGAGGGAAATAATGCCGAATTCAAATGGAAAATATAATATAAAAGCTGTCTCAAATATACTCGGAATTCAACCGAGTACACTTCGCGCATGGGAAAGACGCTATCATATTATTGCCCCAAAGAGAAATCGTGCGGGGCATCGTTTATATACAGAAGAGCATATTCATATTTTGAAATGGTTAATGAACAAAGTTTCTGAGGGGATGATGATTGGACAAGCAGTTCAGTTATTAGAAGGGAATCGGTTGCAGAACAACGTTCAAAAAGAAAAAATTACTGATACAGAAGTTGTTTTAGTGGACGATATACTACAAGCTTTGTTAGAATTTGATGAAATTACAATTTCTGCATTATTAAACGAGGTTTTTAGTATATATTCAACGGAAAAGGTTGTTGCAAGCATCATTCTTCAAGTGGCAAACAAGTTGTTAACTTTAAAAAGTAATAATGAGATTACAATGTCGCAATTCAAATATGTTGTATCATTCTTACAAACACGTTTAGGAATGATCTATCATAATGCGTCGGTGTATTCTTCCGTTAACAAAGTTTTCGTTTTAGAAAATAATATATTAAAAGGATTTATTTTCGCGACGTATTTACGACTAAAAGGATATCAAACAATGTATATGGGGACAAGTTTAGATGAAGAAGGTATTTTACTAGCTATTGAACAATTACAACCTAAATATTTGTTTATATCTTTTGATGATGAACGAGAACTTGAAGAGGCAGTAGAGTTTATTGACTTGTTGCAAGAAAAAAATGAAAACATCTCTGGTGGTTTTATAGGAAGAAAAGGCATTGGAGATCAATTAAATCTTCAAAATATCCTAATTGGTAACACGAAAGAAGAATGGGATGGATGGTTAAAGATGTCGGAATAGTCGTTCGAAAAGAACCATCTATTTTCTATTTCATATAATAAAAATTAGATGCAATGGTTACGTAGGGAGGGTATGAGATGAGACTGGAACGTTTAAATTATAATAAGATTAAAATTTTCCTAACATTTGATGATTTATCTGAACGAGGATTAACGAAAGAAGATTTGTGGAGAAATGCACCGAAAGTACAGCAACTATTCCGTGATATGATGCAAGAAGCAAATACAGAATTAGGGTTTGAAGCGGATGGACCGATTGCTGTTGAAGTATTTTCTCTACAAGCTCAAGGTATGGTTGTAATTGTAACAAAAGAAAATCACGAAGTGGACACAGAAGATGAGTTCCGTGACGAGTTTATTGAAATGCAAGTGACTCTTGATGAAAGTGAACATATACTTTACGAGTTTGCTACATTAGATGATGTAATCAATTTGTCAAATCGCTTATATAACCTTGGTGTAACTGATGGGAAGTTGTATACGTGGGATGATCGTTTTTATCTTTGGATAGAAGAAGAAGAGCAATTTCAATTATTGAAGGCGGATTTTATAGCTATTTTAGCGGAGTACGGTAATCCGTCAACAGCAACAATTTACCGCGTAATGGAATATGGTAAAGAATTAATGGATTCTCAAGCGATTGAACAAATATACAATTACTTTGTGAAAAAACAAAACCTCAGCTAATGTAACGTAGCTTGAGGTTTTATTTTTATTCAGCTGAAAATCTAAAATCTATAAAACGAAGTGTAGGTAACAAGACTAGCCGATCTGTATGTTAAAATGTAATCAGTATTTCTTGATGAAATAATGGTTTTATCGAATGTATTTTGATGAAAATAAAAAATATTTAAATATTTAAGTATTTTACTTTTCTAAAAGCAATAAAAGGACTATAATAATAGTGAAAACGCTTGCAATACAAAATAGTTTGTATATATTTGTTAGCGTTTTCTATTGCATTCCAAATTTAACGGTGTATACTAGGCAATGAAGGTTTACTAAACAAGTGAAATTACAGGGGGTTTACTTACTATGGTAGCCGAAAAGGGAACTCAAACGAAAACACAACAACAAGGGGAACAACATTTTGAATTGTTAAATTCAACACAAATTGTAATTAATGAAGCATTAGAAAAATTGGGTTATCCAAACGAAGTATATGAATTATTGAAAGAACCAATTCGTATGATGACAGTGAAAATTCCAGTTCGTATGGATGACGGGACTGTTAAAATATTTACAGGATATCGTGCACAACATAATGATGCTGTTGGTCCAACGAAAGGTGGAATTCGCTTCCATCCAAACGTAACAGAAAATGAAGTGAAAGCACTTTCTATTTGGATGAGTTTAAAATGTGGTATTGTTGATTTACCATATGGTGGAGGTAAAGGTGGAATCATTTGTGACCCACGTGAGATGTCTTTCCGTGAATTAGAAAGATTAAGCCGCGGTTATGTACGAGCAATTAGCCAAATTGTTGGTCCGACAAAAGATATTCCGGCTCCAGATGTATTTACAAACTCACAAATTATGGCATGGATGATGGATGAGTATAGCCGTATCGATGAATTTAATTCACCAGGATTTATTACAGGTAAACCACTTGTATTAGGTGGATCACACGGACGTGAAACAGCGACTGCAAAAGGTGTAACAATTTGTATTCGTGAAGCTGCGAAAAAACGTGACATTGATATTAAAGGTGCACGCGTTGTTGTTCAAGGATTTGGTAATGCGGGTAGCTTCTTAGCTAAATTTATGCATGATGCAGGCGCGAAAGTAATTGCAATTTCAGATGCTTACGGTGCATTACATGATCCGAATGGATTAGATATTGACTACTTACTAGATCGTCGCGATAGCTTTGGTACTGTAACAAAACTATTTAATAATACAATTTCAAATACAGAACTGTTAGAACTTGATTGCGACATTTTAGTTCCTGCTGCAATTGAGAACCAAATTACAGAAGAAAATGCTGATAAGATTAAAGCGAAAATTGTGGTTGAAGCTGCAAATGGTCCAACTACATTAGAAGCAACAAAAATCTTAACAGATCGTGGTATCTTACTTGTTCCAGACGTATTAGCAAGTGCTGGTGGCGTTACGGTATCTTACTTTGAGTGGGTACAAAATAACCAAGGTTACTACTGGACTGAAGAAGAAGTAGAACAACGTTTAGAAAAAGTAATGGTAAAATCATTCGATTCAATTTATGAAACATCACAAGTTCGTAAAGTGAACATGCGCTTAGCTGCATACATGATTGGTGTTCGTAAAATGGCTGAGGCTAGTCGCTTCAGAGGTTGGGTATAATATATAATGTTTTGAGAAAACGTGATTTCCTTTCGAGGGAATCGCGTTTTTTTGTTGAAGTATTAAATGAGGTGTTGTATATGGGGAATGAAATAATGGAACGAGTAGACCAATTAGAAGAAAAGGTTAAGGTGTTAGAGGGTGAACTTGCAAGAGCTAAGAGCCCGAAAAACAAGTGTCGTTCGGGTGTTCGGCGAAGGATTATTATTTTTAATATTTGGTGCAGTTGTAGTTGGACCAATTATCGCGTTTATATTCACAATTATTACTTGGTTTGGTGAAAAATAGAATAAAAAATAAAAAAGAACGCTTGTTCTACACGAACAAACGTGCTATACTTTCCTTAGATAAGCAAAACGGAAATGATTTTAAGGAGAGATAAATGATGAAAATGACAGTAGACCAAAGATTTATGATGCCAGCAGATGTTGTAGAACGAGTGGAAGTATTACGAAACAAACAAAGCAAGCGTGGCACATTATTACAATCGGTAAATAAATTTTTCGGTTTAGATACGAAAGAAGATTGTATTTGGTTTTACGGTTTTTACGGAGTGGCTGTAAGTATTGTATTATTTATGGTATTCACATCAAATATTTTCGATGTTCTCTTCGCATAAGAAATATGCCATAAGGACATTGCCACCGAATACATATATAAGGAAGTAAGGTAATTTTTTAGAGCGGGAGTTGGTAGTAATGGCGATGTTCCCTATAGAGCGTAACTATATTGGGTATGGAAATTCACGACCAGGAATTCCTCTTTCAAAAGTAAGATTTATTGTAAGTCATGACACGGGGAACCCTGGTAGCAATGCGATAGGAAATCGGGATTACTTTAATGAAATACAACCGAAAGCTTCAGCGCATACATTTATTGATGATAAAACAATATTAGAAATTGTCCCTATAAATGAAGTTGCGTACCATGTTCGATACAATGTGCCAACGGATAATGAGTTATTCGGTTATGATGCGAATAAGGCTGCAATTGGGGTTGAACTTTGCTATGGTGGCGACGTAAACTTTTGGGAGGCGTATACTCGTTTTACGTGGTATCACGCTTATTTATGTCAAAATTTCGGTTTAAATCCTAAAAAGGCTATTGTGTCACACAAAACGTTGGATCCTACTCGGAAAATCGATCCTGAGAATGTATTAGGGCAACAAGGAATTAAATTTCAGCAGTTTTTAGCAGATGTCTATCGGATGTATGTTTCGTTTAGATGACAAATATATGAAAAATGAATACAATAAAGATAGATGCCTACTGCTGTAAGTAGGTTTTTTCTTGTTTATATAAATAGAGCAGAGGTAGAAGACTAGGAGTGAACTAAGTATGCAAAAAGAAACAGTTGTTATTATCGGAGGCGGTCCATGCGGATTAGCAGCGGCGATTTCGTTGCAAAAAGTGGGGTTAAATCCGTTAGTAATCGAAAAAGGAAACATTGTAAATGCAATTTATAATTATCCAACTCATCAAACATTTTTCTCCTCTAGTGAAAAATTAGAAATTGGTGAAGTTGCTTTTATTACAGAAAATCGTAAGCCATTTCGTAATCAGGCGCTTGCGTATTATCGTGAAGTAGTAAAGCGTAAATCTATACGTGTAAATGCATTTGAACGAGTGGAACAAGTTCAAAAAGATGGTGATGTTTTTAAAGTTGAAACGACGAAGCGTGACGGAAACAAAGAAATATATGTTGCGAAATATATTGTTGTCGCAACTGGATATTATGATAATCCGAATTATATGAATGTACCTGGTGAGAAACTTGAGAAAGTAGCTCATTATTTCAAAGAAGGACACCCTTATTTTGATCGAGATGTCGTTGTAATAGGTGGTAAAAATTCAAGTATAGATGCAGCGTTAGAGCTTGTTAAATCGGGTGCACGTGTAACAGTTCTATACCGTGGTGGGGAATACTCGCCAAGTATTAAGCCGTGGATTTTGCCGGAATTTGAGGCGTTAGTACGAAATGGGACAATTCAAATGCATTTCCATGCGCATGTAAAAGAAATTACTGAGCATACGTTGACGTATACAGTAGATGGTGAGGCAAATACAATTCAAAACGATTTTGTATTTGCTATGACGGGTTACCATCCAGACCACAGCTTCTTAACAAAAATGGGAGTTCGGATTGATGAAGAAACAGGGCGCCCGATTTATATAGAGGGTAGTATGGAAACAAACGCTGAAAATATTTTTATTGCAGGTGTAATTGCTGCGGGGAATAACGCAAATGAAATATTTATCGAGAACGGTAGATTCCATGGAGATGCGATTGCGCAAACCATTGCATCAAGAGAAGAATAAAAAGAAGCTGTCGAAATCTTCGACAGCTTCTTTTTTAATCGTGCATAAACATATGTTGGATTGTTTCGTGAGAGTTTGTGTTTTCTAGTGCGACTAGTAATTTAATTCGCGCCTTTTGAGCGTTTAAACCGTAGGTGAAAACAATGCCCATATCTTTTAATTGTTTTCCGCCACCTTCATAAGAGTATACGTCTTGAACGATACCGTTAAAGCAGCGTGAAACTAATACAATTGGAATGCCTTTTTCTATTAATCGCCTTAGACTAGGAAGTGTTCTTGGAGGTAAATTACCTTGTCCAAGTGCTTCAATAACAATTCCGTCTACTGGTAGTGTTTCGATTGCTGATAATAATGTATCATCCATACCTGCGTATGCTTTTAGAACGACAACGTTTTTAGAAATCTGTCGTACTGTGCATGTTTCGTGATGCACTAAAGCATGATGGAAAACAACACCACGTTTTGTTACCATGCCAATTGGTCCGTACTGTGGACTTTGGAATGTCGCGACATTACTTGTGTGCGTTTTTGTTACATTTGTAGCACAATGTATTTCGTCATTTAATACGACTAGAACACCTTTTTCAGCAGCTTCATTACTACTAGCAACTTTTACAGCTGATAAGAAATTATATAGACCATCGGCACCTAATTCATTACTAGAACGCATTGCCCCTGTCACAACGATTGGGATAGTTGCTTGAACTGTTAAATCAAGAAAATAAGCTGTCTCTTCTAATGTATCGGTACCATGCGTGATGACTACGCCGTGAATATCGTCTTGTTTTACTCTTTCGTCAATGATGACTTGCAATTGTAGCATTTCGCTAGGAGTCATGTGAGGAGATGGAAGATGGAACACATCTTCGACAATTAAATCAACATCGCCTTCTAAATCAGGAATGAATTTTAAAAGAGGATTCTTTTTACCTGGTTGTACGACCCCAGTTTCTTTATCTTCCTCCATTGCAATTGTTCCACCTGTGTGTAAAACTAGGATTCTTTTCAATGCTTATACCCCTTTCAAGTTGAAAAATACATTTAGAACATAACATGTTTTGAGTAAATTCGACAATGAAAATGTATAAAAGTATGCTTAGAAAATGACAATAAAATAAATTACTTTAAGTGTGCTCCGGTAAGTGGTTATTAGGTTAGGTTTTGTTTATGGAAATTTATGAGAGTGGATGTGTAAGTGTAGAGAGGGAAGGAGTGAGTTTTTTTGAAAAAAGTGGAGAAAATTATAATTCGTATATTACTGATTCAATTTATTTTTCTTTCTGTCGTCCAACTGCTTTTTATACATAAATCTTCAGTGAAATATTTATCGAAAATTGTTTATTACGAAGGTGTCGTCACGAAAAATAAGGCGGAAATCTTACAGGTGAATAAGTAGTTTTCATTTTCTTCTATGATGGATTATGCTACAATTATTGAGGATTTAATGACGTGAGGCAAATGAGAAGAAGCAGGGGGAAAATACCTGCTTTTCGTTTTGTTTTATAAGTGAAAAATGAGGTGTTACAATGGATAAACGAATTTCGATTGCTATAGATGGTCCAGCGGCTGCTGGGAAAAGTACAGTGGCAAAAGTTGTTGCAAAAAAACTTTCATATGTTTACATTGATACAGGCGCAATGTACCGTACTATTACATATGCAGCCCTTGAACAAAAAGTGGATATTGAAAATGAAGAAAAGTTAATGGAAGTTGTAAAAAATGTAAATATTGAATTTCAGCAAGGGGAAAATACACAACTTGTATTTTTAAATGGACAAGATGTTTCTGAAGTGATTCGTACGCCAGATGTGACGAATCGTGTATCTATTGTAGCGAAGCATCGTCTTGTTCGTGAAGAAATGGTACGTCGTCAACAAGGATTAGCTAAAAAAGGCGGCGTAGTAATGGATGGCCGTGATATTGGTACACATGTACTACCGGATGCTGAAGTGAAAATCTTTATGCTTGCTTCTGTAGAAGAAAGAGCGGAAAGAAGACATTTAGAAAATATGAATAAAGGTTTCGATTCTAATTTAGAGCAGTTAAGAGAAGAAATTGCTAGGCGTGATAAATTAGATTCAGAACGCGAAGTTTCTCCTTTGAAAAAAGCTGATGATGCATTGGAATTAGATACAACTTCTTTATCAATTGAAGAAGTTGTCCAAAAAATTATGGGTATTGTTTCAGGAGTATTTGCGAAATAAAGAAAGAGGACTATCCTCTTTCTTTTTTTTTTGAATTGTAAAGGATAAGTGAATTATAAGTCTCTTTTCTTGACAAATGGGCTAATTTGTAAGAAGTTAGTTACAGAGGAAAAAAACTGTCAGAATATATTCGCTATTATATTTCAAATCATACTTTCTTCAAGATGATTTTGCTGTATACTATTTATATAGATTTAATATAGTTTCTTGTGAACTGTATTGAAACAGAATATGTGATGATAAATTCTTAAACATGCAAATGAAAACATTTGTTTTCATTTCGTATATACATAAAAATGCTTTGTCAATTCTGTAGGGAGGTATTTCCATGGTAGAGAAAATGAATGAAGAAGTTATGAATTCAAAAGAATTACAAGTTGGTGACGTTGTTACAGGTTCTGTAACGAAAGTTGAAGAGAAACAAGTTCTTGTAAATGTTGGATACAAAACAGATGGCGTAATTCCGATTAGTGAATTAGCTAACGTTCATATTGAAAAAGCAAGCGATGTTGTAGAATTAGATCAAACACTTGAATTGAAAATTATTAAATTAGAAGATGATGATCTTGTTTTATCTAAGAGAGCTGTTGACGCAGAAAAAGCGTGGGTAGAATTACAAGAAAAATTTAATTCTGGTCATGTATTTGATGTTATTGTAAAAGATATCGTGAATGGTGGGTTAGTTGTGGACCTTGGTGTTCGTGGTTTTATCCCAGCTTCACTTGTAGAAGTACATTATGTAGAAGACTTTGCTGACTATAAAGGAAAAACATTAGCGGTGAAAATTGTTGAATTAGACCGTGAAAAAAATCGTGTTATTCTTTCACATAAAGCGGTAGTAGAACTAGAACTAGATTCTAAGAAAAAAGAAGCAATCTCTTCGTTAAAAGAAGGGGATATTGTTGAAGGAACAGTACAACGATTAACGGATTTTGGTGCTTTCGTTAACGTTGGTGGTGTGGACGGTTTAGTTCACATTTCACAAATTTCACACGAACGTGTAGAGCAACCTTCTGAGGTATTAGAGCAAGGTCAAAAGGTAAAGGTAAAAGTGTTATCTGTTGATGCTGATACGCAACGTATTTCTTTATCAATTAAAGCAGCTCAGCCAGGACCTTGGGAAAATGTTGCTGGCGAAATAAAAGCTGGAGATATTCGTGAGGGAGTAGTAAAACGCCTTGTTACATTCGGTGCATTTGTTGAAATTTTACCTGGTGTTGAAGGGCTTGTACATGTATCTCAAATTGCAAATCGTCACGTGAAAAATCCAAATGAAGTATTGGAAATGGGACAAGAAGTAAAAGTGAAAGTACTTGAAGTCCATGTAGCAGAAAAACGTATTTCTTTAAGCATAAAAGAAACGCTTGAAGAAAATAATGTAACAGAAGATTATAGCCAATATGAGCCAAATGCTGATTCGGCTACTTTCCAGTTAAGTGATATTATTGGTGAACAACTGAAAAAATTAAAGAAATAAAGAGGGGTACAAGTGGTAAGGGCAAAACGTAAATTAGATCATATTGAATATGCTCTTTCTACTGGTCAGTCTCGTACGCATGGCTTTCATGATATTGATTTTGTGCATCAAAGCTTGCCAAATTCAAGTTATGACACTATAACATGTGAAACAAAAATCGGCGAACTTTCACTAAGTTCGCCGATTTTTATCAATGCGATGACTGGTGGTGGAGGAGAGCAAACATTACATATTAATGAGCAATTAGCATATGTAGCGAAACATCATAACCTTGCTATGGCTGTAGGTTCGCAAATGGCAGCTTTAAAAGATGAAAGTGAAGCGGCTTCGTATAAAGTTGTTAGGAAAGTAAATCCGAATGGGATTTTTTTCGCAAACTTAGGAAGTGAGGCAACTGTCGAACAGGCAGAGCGTGCCGTTGATATGATTGAAGCGAATGCACTGCAAATTCATTTAAATGTCATACAGGAGTTAACGATGCCAGAAGGAGACCGTGATTTTACTGGTGTACTTCAGCGGATTGAGAAAATAGTTTTAAAAAGTAAAGTACCTGTCATCGTAAAAGAAGTCGGTTTTGGAATGAGTAAGGAAACAGTACAACAGTTAGCGAATATAGGTATAACAGCAATTGATATTGGCGGACAAGGTGGTACGAATTTTGCTGCTGTTGAAAATGAAAGAAGACAGCGAATGCTTTCTTATTTTAATAACTGGGGCATACAAACAGCTACCTCGATTATTGAAGCAACCTCTACAAATAATAACCTCTCTTTTATTGCATCTGGGGGTATACAAACAGCACTTGACGTGGCGAAGGCAATCGCATTAGGGGCGAATACAACTGCGTTTGCTGGATACTTTTTACGTATTTTAATGCAAGATGGTGTTGAGGATTTAGTGGATGAAATTGATCTTTTACATACAGATTTAAAATTTATTATGACAGCTCTTGGCGTGAAGACGATAGAAGAGTTACAATCTGTACCTCTTGTTGTAAAAGGTGAAACGTACCATTGGTTAGCGCAGCGAGGGATTGACACTGCACATTATAGTAGGCGATAAAAAATCAACCATCCGGTTGATTTTTTTGCGTTTTATTTTCGTAAAATGAAGAGGGAGGGCGAGAAGTTATCATTCTATATAATTCTATAAATGGAAAAAAGAGAGAATTTAAATTATAATAAAAGTATATATAAATATCGTGCGGAAAAACATGGTAAAAGTAAGAAAGTATTCTTCTCTATATAGCTGGTTAGCGATAAAACAAGATAAGAGATTGCTATTTAAGAGTCAAAAGAAACAAGGAAAAATTTACGATAATTTAGGGGATGAGGATGTTAATAAAAAAGGAGATAATGTATCTTCAAATAGTAAAAATACAATAGGACGCATTACATATAATAGTGAAGATGTTAACATCCATGCACGAAATATAAGAGAAGATACAGCGGTTTCTGGATATAATAAAAAGGTTGAAATTTCATTAACTTCAAATGTAAGAGAAGGAGATTCTAGTTCAACAACAGCACAATCAGCAATTAAAACGGCGAATATTACAATCGCAGTCGGGAATAAATTGTATAGGAATCCAACGGTGAATGCAGGAAGTGGAATAGAAGCACTAATTTTGCCAAGGGAATTAGGAGAAGACAAAAATCCATCGGAAGATTCGTATGCAAATTATTATTTTAATATACCAAATGAAGTGAGTTTAAGTAATGCTGAAGTAGTATTACTTTCTGATCAAGGATATACCATTGTGAGTAGGGAAATTAAAGGAGAAAAAGAAGATATTGTAGGTGCGAAAAAAGAGGTTGAGCGAAAGTTAAATGAGATAGGAGAGACAGATTATGTACGTGTAGAGGTAAAGAGTAAAAATCCTTCTCTACATACGTATTATGTTATTACATATTCTAAAAAACCAACAGGTGTAGTTACGATTGATGCCTCGTTGAGTGATAGGGTTTATAATGCGAAAACAAAAGAATTATATTACGAGTAGAAATAAATAAAATAATTGTGTGAAAAGACGGTTTCGTACAATATCGAAACCGTCTTTTTGTATTGCCTATTTGAGGGCAACTTGATTGGTGTGAGCTAATAATCAGTGGGGATGGATACCCCCCCACTGAGGTTTCACTTTATTTAATGCTGATTCTGCTTTCGAGCTTGTTCCGGTGTATCAAGACTTGTTGCACCGGGATATTGAAGTGATTGGTCGCGATCAGATTCAACGCGGCGTGATTCTCTTAGCTTTCGTTCTTGGCGATCTTTACCCATTGTGAGTTACACCTCCTTATTAAAAGTTTTGCTGTTATGAGAAAAACTATGCACAAAGAAAAGGAGGATTAACTTTCATAAAAAGTTCCCATAATGGAAATCATAGGAGGTGAAATGATGGATGGGAGTACTTTTTATTTTGTTGCTTGGATAGGGTGGATTGTCGTGACCTTTTTTATGAAAAAGGAATCTATTCGTTGGAAGATAAGTGCTTGTATATTAATTTTTATTATTTGTTCTCCGTTAAATGTGACGATTGCTTCTTTCACGATATCGGTAAATGCCCTTTTGCTTTGTATTATTTCTTTTGTAGGTATCGCGTTATATTCTATTTGGAAAAAATTATATACCTTACTTTCGGCACTTATTATTGCAATGTTATATACAAGCTTTCATTTGTTAGAAGTATATGATCCAATTTGGATTGTGGTTGATAGGTTGTTGCTGTTAAGTGGTGCACTTGTGTATGCATCGGTTTTATTGCACGGGGATCGCATATTACGATTATGCTCCTTATATATAGGGATGTTACAAGGAGAATTATTGGTGACGCTGATTTTTCGTAAATTACATTTTCCTTATGAATACGGCAGTTTAGCTTTTTTAGATGTTGCTGCTGTTTCCACTTTATTTATGGCGATTTTACTTTGGATTACAAAGGCATCGGTATATATGGAACAATTTAAGAGGAAAACACGTAAAAGAAAGGCGAGGGTAATACATGACTGAATATACACCAGCTATTTTATGTGGCGTAATTGCAGGTACAATAACTAGGTTGTTAATGCTTCGTACCGATACGAGGCAATATCCGACGAGGCTTCACGGGAAAATTATTCATATCGCGATGGGATTAATTGCGGCTGCCTTAGGAGCAATTGCGATTCCGTCTGTTTTGAAAAAAGATTTCTCTGCAATTACATTTCTTACGTTAGCAGCGACGCAATTTCGTGATGTGCGCAATATGGAAAGAAATACGCTTCAACAATTAGATGGATATGAGCTCGTACCACGTGGTAATACATACATTGAAGGAATTGCATTAGTATTTGAAAGTCGTAACTACTTGGCGATGTTAACGTCGTTTGTAACAACGTTTGCGTATATAGGATTCGATTCATGGATTGCCGGGGTAATTACTGGTATAGTAAGTTTTTTCATTGCGAAAAAATTAATGTCAGGTAAAAGACTTCATGACCTTGTAGAAATAGAGCACGTTCCACTTCGTTTTGAAGGAGCGGGACTTTATATTGATAATATTTACATTATGAATATTGGATTGCCAGCAAGGCAAGAAGAAATTATGAAATATGGAATGGGATTTATTTTAAAACCGAAATCGATAGATGCGATGGTTACAATCTCAAACTTAGGACAACGGCAAGCTATTTTACATGATGTTTCGGTTGCTTTAGGAATATATAGAGATTCTGGAACGCCGGCACTTGTACCGTTAGCGAAGCGTGATTTAGAGGATGGGAGAGTTGGGATTTTTGTTCTGCCGCAAGATCAAGATGCAGAAAAAGCGATAGGGGTAATCGGAAATGTACCAACATTAGAGAGTGCTGTTCATATGTCATCAGAAGCTCCGAAAGGAAGGGGAGATAAGAGATGATGTTAGAAAGTGTTATTCTCGCAGTCATTACAACAACGCCAGAGAAATTTGCAGGTGGTGCCCCTTTATTTATTTGCGAGTCGACAGAGGAACTGGAATTTGTTGCAAATAATTTAGAGGCTATTTTAGATGGTATTGCACATCGCTTACAAGATAATGTATATATTATTGTGAAACATTAGTAACGTGTGGTATAATGTGAGGTGTTTTGATACGTTGAGAAATATTCTGGAATGCAAATCCCTTCTTGCACAAAGAAGGGTTTTTTACATAATAAACAGAAGCAAGTTGAAAGGATGAAAGTATATGCCGAAACCAGTAATAGCGATAGTAGGCCGCCCGAACGTAGGGAAATCTACTATTTTCAATAGAATTGTTGGAGAAAGAGTTTCAATCGTAGAAGATATACCAGGTATAACGCGAGACCGTATTTATAGTGCGGGAGAATGGTTAAATCATGAGTTTAACATTATTGATACAGGTGGAATTGATATTGGAGACGAGCCGTTCTTGACACAAATTCGTCAACAGGCGGAAGTAGCGATTGATGAAGCAGATGTTATCATTTTTATGACGAATGGTCGCGATGGTGTAACTGCAGCAGATGAAGAAGTTGCTAAAATTTTATACCGTTCTAAAAAACCAATTGTACTTGCGGTAAATAAGGTTGATAATCCAGACATGCGTAGTGATATTTATGATTTTTATGCATTAGGATTTGGCGAGCCATTCCCGATTTCAGGTACACACGGTTTAGGACTTGGTGATTTGTTAGATGAAGCTGCAAATCATTTTCCAAAGATTGAAGAAGAAGCGTATGACGATGAAACAATCCGTTTCTCTTTAATTGGACGTCCAAACGTAGGGAAATCATCACTTGTAAATGCACTTCTTGGTCAAGAACGTGTAATTGTAAGTAATATAGCGGGAACGACACGTGATGCTGTTGATACACCATATAGTAAAGATGATCAAGATTATGTAATCATCGATACAGCTGGTATGCGTAAAAAAGGGAAAGTATACGAAAGTACAGAAAAGTATAGTGTACTTCGTGCACTTAGAGCGATTGAACGTTCTGACGTTGTTTTAGTCGTTTTAGACGGAGAAGAAGGAATTATTGAGCAAGATAAAAAAATCGCTGGATATGCTCATGATTCAGGACGAGCTGTTATTATCGTTGTAAACAAATGGGATGCAGTGAAAAAAGATGAAAAAACAATGAAAGCATTTGAAGAAAACATCCGTGCTCATTTCCAATTTTTAGAGTATGCACCGATTGTATTCTTATCTGCGAAAACGAAAAAGCGTACACAAACGTTATTACCGGTTATCAATGAGGTAAATGAAAGCCATAGCATCCGTGTACAAACGAATGTATTAAATGATGTAATTATGGATGCGGTAGCGATGAATCCAACGCCGACACATAATGGTAGCCGTCTGAAAATCTTCTATGCGACACAGGTTGCGGTAAAACCACCAACATTTGTTATATTTGTAAACGATACAGAATTAATGCACTTTTCATATGAGCGCTTCTTAAAGAACCGTTTACGTGAAGCGTTCGGTTTTGTAGGAACGCCGATTCACATTATCGCTAGAGCAAGAGACTAATGGAGAGGATGTGATTTTATGACAAAAATCACAGTAATAGGAGCAGGTAGCTGGGGAACAGCGTTAGCGATGGTATTAGCTGACAATGGGCATGATGTACGTATTTGGGGAAACCGTCCTGAACTCATGAATGAAATTAATACGAAGCGTGAGAACAGTAGATATCTTCCAGGGATTACATTGCCAAGCACAATCGTAGCCTATTCTTCTTTAGAAGAAGCATTAGTAGATGTAAATACAGTACTGCTAGTAGTACCGACGAAAGCGTACCGAGACGTATTGCAAGAGATGAAAGAAATTGTTACAGAGCCAATTACTTGGATTCATGCAAGTAAAGGAATCGAACCAGGTACGTCAAAACGTATTTCGGAAGTGATTGAGGAAGAAATTCCAGAGAGCTTGATTAAGGATGTTGTTGTACTATCTGGGCCGAGTCACGCTGAAGAAGTTGGATTGCGTCAAGCGACAACTGTTACGTCTGCAGCAAAGCGCATGGAAGCGGCTGAGGGAGTACAAGATTTGTTTATGAATAGCTATTTCCGTGTATATACAAACCCAGATATCGTTGGAGTTGAACTTGGTGGTGCTTTAAAAAATATTATTGCACTAGCTGCGGGGATATCTGACGGGCTTGGATTAGGTGATAATGCGAAAGCGGCATTAATGACACGTGGTTTAACAGAGATTGCTCGTTTAGGAAGAAAAATGGGCGGAAATCCGTTAACGTTTGCTGGTCTAACTGGTATGGGAGACTTAATTGTAACTTGTACAAGTGTGCATAGCCGAAATTGGCGCGCTGGAAATATGCTTGGAAAAGGGCACTCTTTAGAAGAAGTGCTAGAAAGTATGGGTATGGTTGTAGAAGGTGTAAGAACAACGAAAGCTGCTCATGAATTGGCAGAGAAAATGGAAGTTGAAATGCCGATTACAGCTGCTTTATATGACGTGCTGTTCAATGGGAATAATGTGAAAGATGCAGTAGGCTCATTGATGGGACGTGTTCGAAAACATGAAGTTGAAGCGATACCTGATTTGTTATAAAGAAAGCGGTAGAAGTACATTTCGTACTTCTACCGTTTTTTATTTTTTATGGGTCTTTTCACCAATTTTTCATCTCTGCATAGGATGAAGAGTAACTTGAGGAGAGGGTGAAAAGAATGGATAACAACATTTTTAATAACATTGAAAAAGAAGCGAAAGTGAACAAAGAAGATATTTTTAAATTAGCGTCGTCTGTTCAAAATGCGAACTTACGTGATGAGACAGTGCTTCGCCAATTGATTCATCAAGTTGCTCTAATGGCAGGACGCGAAGTGCCGAAAGAGCAAGAGGATCAAATTGTAAAAGCGATTATTAACAATAATATGCCGGCGGATTTTGGTTCGTTAAGTAAAATGTTTAAAAAATAAATTATGAGAAACAAAGAGTTTAGAGAATGCATATGATAGTTATGAAAGAATGGGAATAGAGCTGTTAAGGGCATATTTGGTCAACCGAAGCGCATTATTTCGTGCTTCGGTTTTATTATTTTAAATAAAAATCATCAATTCACGGAAAAATGATGATTTTTATTTGTTTAAAGATTTTAATTTGTTAAAATAGTATAAAAATAGATTGAAAGTAAAGGGGTGTATATATGTCGGAAGGGCTTATGAAAATGTGGTTTGCTTTAGGGGCAATTGGATTTATGTTTCTTGCAGTAAGTTTTATTTTATTGAGTAGGCATAAAATGAAGAATAAATTTTTGAAAGGGATTACAGCTTTAGTAGCGTACACCCTCATGATTGTATCGGGAATTGTTATTTTCCTTGTTGTATTTAGTGGCCCTATTGAGCAATAAAGGATGTGTAGTCGGTAAATGTTACAAAAGCAACAGTCCATACTAGCATGAAAAGGTGATTGTCAGTGAAAAAAATCCATATTATTTTAATATTTTGTTGTATGAGCATTTTAACAGGGTGTATGTATCCAAGAGAAAATATGAAACAAAGTGCTATTCCTTATGAAGACCAGTTGCAAGTTGTACAAAAAGCCATTAATACATATAAGGAGCAAACGGATGGTTTATTACCAATTAAGACGCGTGATATGAGTACGCCGATTTATCAGAAGTATCCAATTGATTTTCAAAAAATTGCTCCAAGGTACATACAAGAGGCACCAGGGAATGCGTATGAAAGTGGTGGAGTATATCAATATGTATTAATAGATGTTGAAAAAAATCCGACAGTAAAGTTAATTGATGTGAGAATGGCGGAACAAATTCAAGAAGTGGCATTGAAGCTAAGAATGTATCGTGATGAACATCAATATCCACCTTTTAAAAAAGTGATCACAGATGGTGTTTATGAATTAGACTTCAAAAAACTAGGATATAAAGATGTACCACAAGTGACAAGTCCGTACTCAGGAAAAGGTCTCCCTCTTGTAATTAATGAAAAAGGAGAATTGTTTGTTGATTATAGAATCGACTTATATGAAGCGTTGAAAAAAAATGAAGGACAATTTAAAGAAGGTGAAGATATCCGGAGTATACTATCGAAGGATTCCCCGTTTGTTCCTGCATATTCTTTGCCGTACACAGTAAAAAATGGAGAACCAATTTTTTTAAAATCATAAGTCATGAACCTTTCTTTTAGTGAATAAGTTCTAGAAGAAAGGTTTTTTATGTTATACAACTTGCGATGCAAACAAAAGGTATTTTTAAATAGTCATATGAAATTGGACAAAATTATATGATATATTGTCCGAACTTCTAGAATACCATTATATTATATCAGATATTATAGGCAACATTAGAGAAGGTATTAGTTGACTATAAACGTGGAATTATTCCCAAAAATATTGAGGGAGGGAATCACTTGGAAAAGGTAGATATTTTTAAAGATATTGCGGAACGCACAGGCGGTGATATTTATTTTGGAGTTGTAGGAGCTGTTCGAACAGGGAAATCAACATTTATTAAAAAATTTATGGAACTTGTTGTTATTCCCAATATTGAAAATGAGTCAGACCGTCAAAGAGCGCAGGATGAACTGCCTCAAAGTGCTGCTGGTCGTACAATAATGACGACGGAACCGAAGTTTGTTCCAAACCAAGCGGTTTCTATCGAAGTAGATGAAGGTCTTGAAGTGAATATTCGATTAGTAGATTGTGTTGGATATACGGTTCCAGGAGCAAAAGGCTATGAAGATGAGAATGGTCCGCGCATGATTAATACTCCTTGGTATGAAGAGCCTATTCCATTCCATGAAGCTGCAGAAATCGGAACACGTAAAGTAATTCAAGAGCATTCAACAATTGGTGTCGTTATTACAACAGATGGAACAATTGGTGAAATTCCAAGAAGAGATTATATAGAGGCAGAAGAACGCGTTGTAAATGAGTTAAAAGAAGTAGGAAAGCCTTTCATTATGATTATCAATACTGTACAGCCATACCATCCAGATACGGAGCAGTTACGTCAAAGTTTATCAGAAGAATATGATATCCCAGTAATTGCGATGAGTGTAGAGAGTTTAAGAGAAACAGATGTGTATAACGTACTGCGAGAAGCATTATTCGAGTTCCCGGTTTTAGAAGTGAATGTAAACCTTCCGAGCTGGGTAATGGTACTAAATGAAGGGCATTGGTTACGCCAAAGTTATCAGGAAGCGGTTCAAGAGACTGTAAAGGATATAAAACGTCTTCGTGATGTGGACCGTGTCGTTTGGCAGTTTAGTCAATATGAATTTATTGATCGAGCGAGTCTAGCTGGCATCGATATGGGGCAAGGTGTGGCAGAGATTGATTTATATGCGCCAGATGAATTGTATGATCAAATTTTAAAAGAAGTAGTAGGAGTAGAGATTCGAGGGAAAGATCATTTATTAAAGCTTATGCTCGATTTATCTCATGCGAAAACAGAATATGACCAAGTGGCGGATGCCTTGCGGATGGTAAAACAAACCGGATATGGAGTAGCAGCGCCTGCATTAGCTGATATGAGCTTAGATGAACCGGAAATTATTCGTCACGGCTCAAGGTTCGGTGTTAAATTAAAAGCGGTTGCGCCGTCTATTCATATGATTAAAGTGGATGTAGAATCAACATTTGAACCAATTATCGGTACTGAAAAACAAAGTGAAGAACTAGTTCGTTACTTGATGCAAGATTTTGAAGATGACCCGCTATCAATTTGGAATTCTGATATATTTGGGCGCTCTCTTAGCTCTATTGTTAGAGAAGGAATTCAAGCGAAGTTATCTCTAATGCCAGAAAACGCTCGTTATAAATTAAAAGAAACGCTAGAAAGAATTATTAATGAAGGATCTGGCGGATTAATTGCGATTATATTATAAGAAAAAAATCCCTCTAATTGCAGAGGGATTTTTTTCTTTTTGAGTACGTAATAGAAAAATAAACAGTCATTATCTAATATTTTGTTGTAAATTGTCAAGTTTCATCAGAATTTCACATTTTTAGAGTAACAATTTCCTTAAAAATATTGAATTATAAAGGAGAATCGTATAATATAGGCGTTGATAATGATTTATCTACATCTTTGTAGTATAGAATTTGTAAAAATTGCCTACAAATGAAAGTAAGACTCATTTTATGATCATTATACAGTCTTATCTTTGGGAGGAGGTGAATGGCATGAACAAGACAGATTTAATCAATGCTGTTGCAGAAGCAAGTTCCCTTTCTAAAAAGGACGCAACAAAAGCAGTGGACGCTGTTTTTGATTCTATCTTAGAAGCTTTAAAACAAGGTGATAAAGTACAACTAATCGGATTCGGTAACTTCGAAGTTCGTGAGCGTGCGGCTCGTAAAGGTCGTAACCCACAAACAGGTGAGGAGATTGAAATCGCTGCAAGTAAAGTACCTGCATTCAAACCTGGTAAAGCGTTAAAAGATGCGGTTAAATAATCCTTACATATTAACAGGGAAGAAGAGTTTCCTTTTTGGAAACTCTTCTTTTTGCTTTTAAAAACATAAATATGCTAGAATGTGTTCGTATCACTTTTAGGTTTTTCGGGAGGGCTAGCGGATGGCAAAAGTTAATTTAGAACAAATTGAACATGCAGTACGTCTTATTTTAGAGGCAATCGGAGATGACCCAAATCGCGAGGGAGTACTTGATACACCGAAACGTGTTGCGAAAATGTACGCAGAAGTATTCTCAGGAATGCATGAGGATCCGAAAGAGCATTTACACAAAGTATTCGGAGAAGACCACGAAGAGCTTGTGCTAGTAAAAGATATACCATTCTATTCGATGTGTGAGCATCATCTTGTTCCGTTTTATGGAGTTGCTCACGTTGCATATATTCCGCAAGGTGGAAAAGTAACGGGACTAAGTAAATTAGCTCGTACTGTAGACACAATTGCGCGTCGTCCGCAACTACAAGAACGTATTACATCAACAGTAGCTAACTCTATTATGGAAGTACTAGAGCCGCATGGTGTAATGGTAGTAGTAGAAGCAGAGCATATGTGTATGACGATGCGTGGTGTGAAAAAGCCTGGTGCGAAAACAGTAACGACTGCAGTGCGCGGCGTGTTAGAAAATGATGCAGCAGCACGTAGTGAAATTTTATCGTTTATTAAGACGAATTAAAGAAGAGCGGGAAACTGCTTTTCTTTTTTTTATATACAAAAAAATGATATAGTTTTAATGTTAAAGAGCAAGAATATAAAGGTTGAAAATTACTTCTGCCTTTTGTGTAAATGAATGTTTGTAGTTGTTAGAGACGAAGATAACTTGTATGAATAAAAGTTGAGGCTTTATTCGGTGGCAGTTTGGCAGAAGTAGCCAAGTTTTGATTATAGAAAATAGAATGTATGTGTTATAATAAATTTTATGAATTAGAAAACAAGGGTGATTTTTTGTGTGTGACATCTACGGAGGGTATGCGGGTATTAAAGAGAAATTGATGGAGAAATTACGCCATCCTTATTTTATAAACTATATTGAAGAACCATTTATTGATGAAGAAAAAATAGCGCTGTTATACGGTGCATTAAAAAGTGCAAATATACATAAAGAACAAATTGATCATTATGTCGTAACGATTATGCTTGTACAAATTGCTCTTGATACACATGAAAAAGTATCAAATAAAGCAAACGAAGAGACGAGTGGATTCCATAAGCGTCGTCAATTGACAGTTCTTGCAGGGGATTATTATAGTGGTCTATACTATTACTTATTGTCAATGAATTGTGATATTATCTTAATTCGTGCACTTGCTGAAGGAATTAAGGAGATTAATGAACATAAAATTATGCTGTATCAAAAAGCACATGTGACGATTCAAGACATAATGGAAAGTGTAGTAATAATTGAATCTGCGCTTTTGCAAAAAACATGTGATCATTTTCAGTTATCTAATTGGAAACCATATATAACTTATGTGTTAGGAAAAAATCGTCTTCAAAAAGAGTGTCAATTGTATGCTGATAAACAAAATTCACCTGTTTTTCAAGCAGTCCAAAAAATCTCATTGGATGATAATAAAAATTTGGAAACAGTTATTAATGAATGGCTTATGGAAATGAGAAAGCAAGAAGAAAATTTTTTAGAGAATCATACAGAAGTTAATGAGATAATTTCTATGTTAAGAGATAAATCAAGGACATAAGCAACTTTACATTGGAAGAAGGTACGAGCATGCAACAATCAAAAGAAGAAAGAGTACATGACGTATTTGAGAAAATTTCTGATAAATACGATGTGATGAATTCTGTAATTAGTTTTCAAAGGCATAAGGCATGGCGCAAAGAAACGATGCGAATTATGGATGTGAAACCCGGGAGTAAGGCACTTGACGTATGCTGCGGGACGGCAGATTGGACAATTGCACTAGCGGGAGCTGTAGGTGAAGATGGGAAGGTTTACGGTTTAGACTTTAGCGAAAATATGCTAGCTGTCGGTAAACAAAAGGTAGAAGCTTTAGAATTAAAGCAAGTAGAACTTATGCATGGAAATGCAATGGAACTTCCTTATGAAGATAATACGTTTGATTATGTAACGATTGGTTTTGGGTTACGTAACGTTCCGGATTACATGCAAGTATTAAAAGAAATGACGCGTGTAGTAAAGCCTGGTGGAAAAGTAATTTGCCTGGAAACATCTCAACCAACGATGATAGGTTTTCGTCAAGGATATGTCTTATACTTTAAATATATCATGCCGTTATTTGGAAAGATGTTTGCGAAAAGTTATAAAGAATATTCATGGCTTCAGGAATCTGCTAGTACATTCCCAGGGATGAAAGAGTTAGCACGTATGTTTGAAGAAGCTGGGCTTAAGAATGTGCAAGTGAAACCATTTACTTTTGGTGTAGCAGCTATGCATTTAGGTATTAAACCAGAATCAAAATAGAAAATAGAAAAAAGACGTTTTAGGTTAAGGTGAACAATATGAAGTTACAACTTATGTACTCTTTTTTACGATCGGATATTAATGTTATAGAAAAAGAATTGAAGAAGACAGTTGCTTCTGAGCAGCCGTTAGTAGAAGAAGCGGCATTACAGCTTATTGAAGCAGGTGGGAAGCGGATTCGCCCTGTTTTTGTTTTGCTTGCAGGGAAATTTGGGGATTATAAGTTAGATGCAATTAAGCATGTTGCGGTTGCATTAGAACTAATTCATATGGCTTCGCTTGTTCACGATGATGTCATTGATGCTGCGTTTTTACGACGCGGTAGCGCAACAGTGAATGCGAAATGGGGAGATCGTATTGCAATGTATACAGGAGACTACTTGTTTGCGAAGTCTCTTGAATGTATAACAAATATAGAAATTCCAGATGCACATCAAGCGTTGTCTCATACAATTTTAGAAGTTTGTAAAGGTGAAATCGAACAAATTAAAGATAAGTATAACTATGATCAAAATTTACGAACGTATTTAAGAAGGATAAAACGAAAAACAGCATTGTTAATCGCCGCAAGTTGTCAGTTGGGAGCGATTGCTGCTGGTGCTAATCGTGATACTGTAAATCGTCTATTTTGGTACGGATATTTTGTTGGTATGTCTTATCAAATTATTGATGATATTTTAGATTTCGTATCGACAGAAGAGAAGCTTGGAAAGCCTGCTGGTGGTGATTTATTACAAGGTAACATTACATTACCTGTTTTGTATGCCATGGAAGATCCAGTTCTTCGTCAAAAAATTACATCTGTGCATGAAAATACAACAGCAAGTGAAATGAAAGAAATTATTGATGATATTAAAGCGAGCGAAGCTATTGATAAAGCATTTTCGTTTAGTGAACGTTATTTACATAAAGCATTAGAAATAATAAAACCACTCCCTCGTGGACAGGCGAAGTATGCGTTGCAAAATGTCGCAAAGTATATTGGAAAACGAAAATTTTAGTGTTTTGTCTAAAAAATAAAATAATCTCTCTATTTCAAAACTATTGCGCAATTGTGATAAGGGTGTTAATATGTGTGTGGGGATATACAATTACATACATAATTCAGAAGTGGAGAGATTTTTTATGGAAAAAACATTTCTAATGGTAAAACCAGACGGTGTACAACGTGCCTTCATTGGGGAAATTGTAGCTCGTTTTGAGAAAAAGGGCTTTCAATTAGTTGGTGCAAAATTAATGCAAGTTACTCCGGAAATTGCTGAACAACACTACGGTGAGCATAAAGAAAGACCTTTCTTTGGTGAATTAGTAGACTTTATTACATCTGGTCCTGTATTCGCAATGGTATGGCAAGGTGAAGGTGTAGTAGATACAGCACGAAATATGATGGGTAAAACACGACCTCATGAAGCTGCTCCTGGAACAATTCGTGGAGATTTCGGTGTAACTGTTGCGAAAAACATTATCCACGGTTCGGATTCTTTAGAAAGTGCAGAACGCGAGATTGCTATTTTCTTTAAGGAAGAAGAATTAGTAGACTACTCAAAATTAATGAATCAATGGATTTACTAATTATTTTGAAATAATTTGTAAACGCTTTAATAACTGTGATAATAGTAAAAAGTGTGAGAAGAATAGGGGTATTCTTCTTGCACTTTTTTTATTTCGATCAGTTACGAAGTTAGGGCTGTTATGATATATTGGTATGTAAAGTAAAAGGTTTACTATTATGAAAATAATCGAACAATTACAAGTAGGGAAAGCAAACATTCGATTTACTATATAATTTCTTTGTATTTTAAAGAGTGATGGAAGATAATATAGCTGCTTTATGTAGCGGGATAAATACATATGCGAAAAGAGGAATAACGTATGCGATATATTACAGCTGGTGAATCCCACGGTCCGCAACTTACGACAATTTTAGAAGGTGTTCCGGCAGGGGTATCTTTAGTAGCGAATGATATAAATGAAGAATTAGCTAGAAGACAAAAAGGATATGGACGCGGTAGACGCATGCAAATTGAGAAAGACCAAGTGCAAATTGTAAGTGGTGTTAGGCATGGGAAGACGATGGGGTCACCGATTGCACTTGTTGTTGAAAATCGTGATTTTACACATTGGACAAAGGTTATGGGTGCAGAGCCGTTAACTGAGCAGGAAGAGAAAGAAATGAAAAGGCAAGTTACGAAACCTAGACCTGGACACGCAGATTTAAATGGTGCGATTAAATATGGTCATAGAGATATGAGGAATGTATTAGAGCGTTCTTCAGCACGTGAAACGACAGTTCGTGTTGCAGCTGGTGCAGTTGCAAAAAAAATATTAGCGGAATTAGGTATACAAGTAGCGGGACATGTTATCGAGATTGGTGGTGTACAGGCAGCAAATATTAAATATAACTCTATTGTGGAATTACAAAGTACTACAGAAGCATCTCCTGTACGTTGTTTAGATGAAGAGGCCGGTAAAAAGATGATGCAAGCAATTGATGATGCGAAGGCAAATGGTGATTCTATCGGTGGTATTGTTGAAGTAGTTGTAGAAGGAATGCCAATTGGAGTAGGTAGCTATGTACATTATGATAGAAAATTAGATGCAAAATTAGCAGCGGCAATTATGAGTATTAACGCTTTTAAAGGTGTTGAAATTGGAATTGGTTTTGAAGCAGCACATAGACCTGGAAGTGAAGTGCATGATGAAATCCTTTGGGATGAAGTGCAAGGGTACAGAAGAAAAACGAACAATGCAGGTGGATTAGAAGGTGGCATGACAACTGGTATGCCGGTTGTTGTGCGCGGTGTTATGAAACCGATACCGACATTATATAAACCGCTTCAAAGTGTTGATATTGATACGAAAGAACCTTTTACAGCGAGTATTGAACGTTCAGATAGTTGTGCAGTGCCAGCAGCTAGCGTTGTGGCTGAAGCTGTTGTGGCTTGGGAGCTCGCAACAGCTTTAATTGAACAATTTGGATTAGATCGTATCGATCTTATACGTGAAAATATTGAGAAACATAATGAATATGCGAGGGGATTTTAATGGAGAACATACATATTCAAACGAAATCAAAAGAATATGATGTACATGTTGGAAGGGAGGCGTTGTCACACTTAACAACGCTTATTCAAAAAATGAATCCTGCAGTATCTAACATAATGATCATTTCTGATGAAGCTGTTGCATCACTGCATTTACAGACAGTTGTTGATGCATTGCAAGTAGAGCAAAAAGTATTTTCGTTTGTTGTACCGAGTGGCGAAAAAGAGAAGTCTTTTGAAAATTTCTATGAGGCTCACACTTCGGCTCTTGAAAATAAATTAGATAGAAATTCTTTAATCATCGCACTTGGAGGCGGAATGATTGGAGATTTGGCTGGATTTGTTGCCGCGTCGTTTATGCGTGGTATTCGCTTTGTCCAAGTTCCAACGACTTTATTAGCTCACGATAGCGCAGTAGGCGGGAAAGTAGCAATTAACCATCCACTAGGAAAAAATATGATTGGAGCGTTTCATCAGCCAGAAGCTGTTGTATATCATACGCCATTTTTACATTCACTTCCTGAAAAAGAGTGGCGATCAGGTTATGCAGAAGTGATAAAGCATGCTCTTATTGGTGATGTAGAGCTATATCATTGGTTAAAAGAAGAAGTACAAACGTTAACGGATCTTCGTGATGAAAAGTTAATTCATATATTAACGAAGGCGATTCCTGTGAAAGCGAATATTGTGTCGCAAGACGAAACAGAAAAAGGTGTACGTGCCCATTTGAATTTTGGGCATACGTTAGGACATGCTCTTGAAAAAGAGTTAGGATATGGAAATATTACTCACGGTGATGGAGTAGCGGTTGGCATGCTATTTGCTATGTTTTTAAGTGAGCAAGTGTACAAAGTTGATCTTTCTTATAAAGAAATAAAGCAGTGGTTCTTGAAATACGGTTATCCAAAAATGCCAAGTGACTTGAATGTAGAACGTCTCGTTCAGTTGATGAAACAAGATAAAAAAGCAAATGCTGGAACAATTCATATGGTGCTTATGCAGGAATATGGGGGAGTGAATGTCGTATCTATTTCAGATGAGACTGTTCATATTGCGTTAGAAGCATTTCAAAAGGATATGGTGTAAAAAAGTCATAGAACAGGTATGAAATGCATATTTAAAGGTATTCTCGTAATGGTGACGGTTATGATTAAAGATGACAGTAAGACATTATAAATCATATCAATGACTGGGGGAAGAAAAGTGAGAGTAAAAGAGCAATTGTTAACTTTGAGAGCATATGTACCTGGGAAAAATATTGAGGAAGTAAAAAGAGAATACGGATTGTCAAAAATTGTAAAATTAGCATCGAATGAAAATCCGTTTGGCTGCTCTGCGCGTGTGACAGAAGCATTAACTTCGTTAGCTAATCATTATGCACTCTATCCGGACGGGGCGGCATTTGAGCTTCGTGAGAAAGTAGCAGAGCATTTAGGTGTAAAAGCGGAACAGCTTTTATTTGGTAGTGGGCTAGATGAAGTCATTCAAATGATTAGTCGTGCTTTGCTACATAATGGAACAAATGTTGTAATGGCGAACCCTACGTTCTCGCAATACCATCACCATGCTGTTATTGAAGGAGCAGAAGTTCGTGAAGTACCACTTAAAGATGGCATTCACGATTTAGATGCAATGTTACAACAAGTAGATGAGAAAACGAAGATTGTATGGATTTGTAATCCGAATAATCCGACAGGTACATATGTAGAAAAACAAAAATTACTTTCATTTTTAGAATCAGTTCCAAAGTCAGCGCTCGTTATTATGGACGAAGCATATTATGAATATGCTGGGGCAGAAGATTATCCGCAAACATTACCTCTTCTTGAAAAGTACGAAAATCTTATGGTGTTACGCACATTCTCAAAAGCATATGGATTAGCTGCTTTTCGTATTGGATATGCGATTGGTGATGCAAAGCTTATTGGGCAGCTAGAGGTAGCAAGACTACCATTTAACACATCAACTATCGCCCAAGCGGTAGCATTAGCGGCAATAGAGGATCAACAGTTTTTACAAGAGTGTGTGAAGAAAAATGCCGGAGGATTAAATCAATATTATGCATTTTGTAAGGAATATAACGTATTCTACTATCCATCTCAAACGAATTTTATTTTCTTGAAACTTGGTATACCTGGTAATGAAGCTTTCGAACGATTAATGAAAAAAGGATATATCGTTCGTTCTGGTGCAGCATTTGGTATGCATGATGGTATTCGTATTACTGTTGGATTAAAAGAAGAAAATGATGAGATTATTGAATTACTTACGGAACTTGTAAAAGAACAAGTGAAGAAAGAAGAAACGTATTCTTAAGAAATGGTGGAGGCTCCTGTTACAGGAGCCTTTTTCATTTGAACTGCAATAAGGGGAGTTGTTTGCACGTTCAAGAAAGAAAACGTTACAATAGAAGTAGACGTATAAGAAGAACTATTGTACATATAACTTATTTAAAATGTGAGGAGGATACAGTTTGAAACTAGTAGGACGAAAAAATAGTTTGAATGGGAAAATTGTTGTTCCAGGAGATAAATCTATTTCGCATCGCTCTGTTATGTTTGGAGCGATAGCGGAAGGGACGACGAAAGTATCAAATTTTTTATTAGGAGAAGATTGTTTAAGTACAATTGCATGTTTTCAAAAACTAGGTGTCCAGATTGAACAGTTTGGTAACGATGTCACGATTTACGGTAAAGGATTACATAATTTACAAGAACCGAAAGAAGTATTAGATGTGGGGAATTCAGGGACGACTATTCGTCTTATGCTTGGGATTTTAGCAAATACGCCGTTCCATAGTACGATAATTGGTGATGCATCAATTGGAAAACGTCCTATGAAACGTGTTACAGACCCGCTTAGTAAGATGAATGCTCAAATTGATGGTAGAGAAAACGGACAATATACACCTTTATCTATTCGCGGTGGTAAGGTAAAAGGTATGCATTACCATTCACCAGTAGCAAGCGCACAAGTGAAGTCAGCAGTTTTACTTGCGGGTTTGCAAGGGGAAGGGATTACTACGGTAACAGAGCCTATGCAATCTCGTGATCATACGGAAAGAATGTTGCGTGCATTCGGTTGTACCGTAGATGTTAATGGACGGACTGTTTCATTACAAGGTGGACAACAACTTAAAGGTGCAGACATAGAAGTTCCAGGAGATATTTCTTCGGCGGCATTTTTCTTAGTAGCTGGTGCAATTGTCCAAAATAGTAAGCTTGTATTGGAAAACGTTGGTTTAAATCCGACGAGAACAGGGGTTTTAGATGTATTAACAAAGATGGGTGCACTTATTTCTATCGATCATATTAGAAATGAAGAGTTTGAACCGTGCGGGGATATTACGATTGAAACATCTAAACTAAAAGGAATAGAAATTGGTGGAACTCTTATTCCAAGATTAATTGATGAAATTCCTGTAATTGCTTTATTGGCAACGCAGGCAGAAGGAATTACTGTTATTAAAAACGCTGAGGAGTTAAAAGTAAAAGAAACAAATCGTATCGATACGGTTGTAGATGAATTAGGCAAATTAGGTGCGAAGATTGAAGCTACACCAGATGGTATGATTATATATGGTAAACAAAGTTTAAAAGGAAATACTGTTAATAGTCACGGCGATCATCGTATTGGGATGATGCTTGCAATCGCATCGTGTATTATAGATGGAGAAGTGAAAATAGAGAATAGTGATGCGGTCGCTGTATCGTATCCGGAATTTTTCGAACAATTAGCTGCGCTATGAGAGAAAGTATAGGAAGAGGTAGCTCACTCAAAAGGTTGCGTTCTTACACCTAGTTGCTTATGATAAATGAACAGAAGAGAATATTTTTTGAATTAAAGGAGACGTTTATGCAAAAGTTTGAACAGGCTGTTTCTTATATTGAAAACGGTGAAGCAGAAAAAGGATTACAATTATTAAAAGAACAACTACGAGTTGCTAATGATGAAGAGAAGTATGATATCGCTCGTTACTATCATACACTTGGGTTTATGGATGAGGCGTTAGCAATTACTGAAGACTTACGCTTGCTATATCCGGAAGAAAGTGAATTTACGGTATTTTTAGCAGAATTATATATTGATTTAGATAAAGAAGATGAAGCGATTGAAGTGCTTCATGATATTCCAGAAAACGATGATTTATATGTTCAATCGTTATTACTTGTAGCGGATTTATTCCAAATGCAAGGTTTTGATGATGTAGCAGAACAAAAACTATTAAAGGCGAAAGAAATGATGCCAGACGAACCTGTTATTACGTTTGGGTTAGCAGAATTATATAGTAGTAAAGGTGAAGAGCAAAAGGCGATCACTTATTATGAATCGTTACTAGCAGAACATAAAGTTATGGGTGGTGTTGTCATTGCGCTTCGTCTAGCAGAAACTTTAAGTGCTATTGGAAACTGGGAAGAGGCAATCTCTTACTATGAAGCGGGGTTAGAAGAGCAAAAAGATATTCACTCATTATTTGGATATGCCTTCACATTATACCAAGGAGAAGAATATCAAAGAGCAATTGGTGCTTGGCAAGAATTAAAAGAATTAGATCCTGAATACGCATCGTTATACATGTATTTAGCGAAAAGCTATGAAAAAGAAGGCATGCTTCAAGAAAGCTATGAAGCACTTCAAGAAGGAATTAAAGTAGATGAGCTGTCTGTTCCTTTCTATGTAGAATTAGCGAATATTGCGGCGAAATTAGGTAAAATAGCGGAGGCAGAAGAAGTGCTTCAAAAAGCACTGGAGCTAGATCCGGGACATTTAGGTGCGATATTAAAATATGCGTATATTTTAAAAGAACAAGAGAAATACGAAGAGCTAATTGCAGTTGTAGAGCGTGCAATTGACAGTGGAGAACCAGATACACAACTACTTTGGGATCTTGCATTTGCAAAAAAACAATTAGAAATGTATTCGGATGCATTAAAACACTATGAAAGTGCATATACTTCTTTTAAGAATCATCCAGATTTCTTGGAAGAGTACGGTTATTTCTTATTAGAAGAAGGAATGCGAAAAGAGGCGAAAGAAGTATTTACGCAGTTAATACAACTAGACCCGACACAAATTCATATTGAAGAATTGTTATATAATTTAGAGGATTTTTCATAAGTTGGAAGGAAACTGAATGCCGCTTCTTGAATCTAAAAAGAAAAGAGAAAGACAGAGGAGGGACTTAATCGCTATGAATACCCCTGTTTCTGTAAACGAGAAGAAGGATTTTGTAAAATGGTTTTTGAATAATTACCAACTGAAACAGCGTGAATGTGTATGGATTTTGAATTATTTAATGAGTCACGATCAATTAATGCATAAAGTCCACTTCGTAGAACATGCAAAATATTGTCCGCGTGGCTTAGTAATGTCAGCAAATTGTGTGAAAGACACACCGTTTCACTTTTTCAAACAAAATGTAATGACAACAGATGCAGAAAAATCGTTTCATGATATTCGTTTGAATCGAGATGAGGATATTTATATTCAGCTTAATTTTAAATCATCGTTCCAAAATGCAAACTATGTAGCTGTATTAGAAGAAAACCCATATTTGCCAAAGCATATTGAAGTGAATGAAAAAGATCGATTGCTTGCAGAACGATTTTTAGAAGAAAGTGTATTCTCATTTAGAAGAGAACGTCTTTTGAAACAAATTGATGAAGCTTTGGATAAGCAAGATAAGGAAGCATTTCATAGGTTAACAGCAGAGTTGAAAATTTTATAGAATTCATTTTGATTATGTAATCTTTACGAAATTCAGACTTTTTAAGAAAAACTACTTAATAATAGGTAGTTTTTCTTTTTTTACCTCTTTTAGTATGGTTTAATATATATAAAGTGAAAGTTCTGTTATTTCGAATGGAGGAGGGGAGAAAAGGTGAAATGGATTGTAAAAGATGTAGAACAGTTTGAGCAAGCGAGGGAGTATGTAGATACAGGGATTATACCCCTTTTGTCTATTTCGGCAGCAAAAGGGATGAAAATGGTTGTAGAGCAAGGTGAATTTATTGAGGCTTTGAGTATGGAGTTGGAAAGGGAGTATAAAGGAAGAGTGCTTTTACTGCCCGCATTTACGTATTTGGTAGAGAGCCAAAAGAATGAAAAAGACCGTTTGCAAGAATGGACAGATCATTTAAAAAGGCAAGGTTTTAAGCATATTGCCTATGTGACAAGTGACTTTTCATGGAAAGAAGATATGAGAGATGTGCAGGGTGATTTATTTTGGTTTCCATCGTTATCATTAGAGCAATTTAGTGACCAAGCGAAAAGGGAAGTTATTCGTGCACACATAAAAAATATTATGGAAATGTTGGAAGAAAGATGGATAAAATAATAATAAACAGAAAGTTCTTATTATTATGAGTAGTATGATATTGACCTATGCAAGAGGGTATTATATCATGATAGTGTCCTAGTTTTTATTTTTTATATAATTTTTTCACGAGGGGACAATTTCTGATAGAGGGGGGAAATTTTCGTGAGCGAGAAAGAACATCGTGTGTCAAGAAGACAGTTTTTAAATTACACACTTACAGGGGTAGGAGGCTTTATGGCGGCGGGTATTTTAATGCCGATGACGAGGTTTGCGCTTGATCCGGTGTTAAGAAAAGAAGTGGGAACAGATATGGTTGCTGTTGGACAAGTAAAGGATATTACAACAGAGCCGAAGCGCTTCGATTTTAAGGTGAAGCAGGTTGACGGATGGTACAAGTCTGAAGAGCCAAAATCTGCTTGGGTGCATAAAGATGAAAGCGGAGACATTGTTGCATTTTCTCCAGTGTGTAAACATTTAGGTTGCACAGTGAACTGGAATTCGGACAAAGCACATCCTAATCAATTCTTTTGCCCATGTCACGGGGGACGTTACACAAAAGATGGGATGAACATTAAAGGCACACCGCCTCTTGCTCCGCTTGATGTGTACGAGTCTAAAGTGAAAGATGGAACGCTGTATTTAGGAAAAGCGAAGCCAAGAGGGGGTGCAAAGTAGATGTTAAATAAAATTTATGATTGGGTGGACGAACGTTTAGATATTACACCGATATGGCGTGATATCGCTGATCATGAAGTACCTGAGCATGTTAACCCGGCACATCACTTTTCTGCATTCGTCTATTGCTTTGGAGGACTTACCTTTTTCGTTACAGTAATTCAAATTTTGTCCGGAATGTTTTTGACGATGTATTATGTGCCGGATATTAAAAATGCTTGGGAGTCGGTTTATTATTTACAAAATGAAGTAGCTTACGGGCAAATTGTTCGTGGTATGCATCACTGGGGTGCTAGTCTCGTAATTGTAATGATGTTTTTACATACACTCAGAGTTTTCTTCCAAGGTGCGTATAAAAAGCCTCGTGAGTTAAACTGGATTGTTGGTGTTCTTATTTTCTTTGTTATGTTAGGTCTTGGTTTTACCGGATATTTATTACCGTGGGATATGAAAGCGTTATTTGCTACGAAAGTAGGGATTCAAATTGCAGAGCAAACGCCGCTCATTGGTCCTTATATTAAAACATTACTCGCTGGTCATTCCGAAATCGTTGGCGCTCAAACATTAACTCGCTTCTTTGCTATTCACGTCTTCTTCTTACCAGCAGCACTTCTAGGTTTAATGGCCTTCCACTTCATCATGATTCGCAAACAAGGTATTTCCGGTCCGCTATAAGAGATTGCTAAATTAAAGGGGAAAGAACAAAAGGAGGGAGATTATGCATCGCGGCAAAGGGATGAAGTTTGTAGGAGATTCTCGGGTACCAGTAGCCCGGAAACCAAATATTCCAAAAGATTATTCTGAATATCCAGGGAAAACAGAAGCGTTTTGGCCGAATTTCTTGTTAAAAGAATGGATGGTTGGTGCAGTTTTTTTAGTCGGTTATTTATGTTTAACAGTGGCGCATCCGTCACCGCTTGAGAGAATGGCGGATCCTACAGATGCAGGATATATACCACTTCCAGATTGGTATTTCTTATTCTTGTATCAGTTATTAAAGTATTCGTATGCTTCAGGCTCATTTACTGTAATTGGTGCGTTTATTATGCCGGGGATTGCGTTTGGAGCGTTACTATTAGCTCCGTTTCTAGATCGAGGCCCAGAAAGAGCACCATTGAAGCGTCCTGTAGCAACGGGGTTTATGCTTTTAGCAATTGCATCGATTATTTTTTTAACTTGGGAATCTGTAGCACACCACGATTGGGAAGCTGCAAAAAAACAAGGAGCAATTGTAAAAACAGCACCAGTTGATAAAAATGATGACGGCTACAAGTTGATGCAAAAAAATACTTGTTTAACATGTCATGGTGACAATTTACAGGGCGGAGCGGCAGCACCGGCTTTACAAAACTTAACTTTAAAACCAGAAGAAATCGCTAAAATTGCGAAAGATGGAAAAGGCTCAATGCCTAAAGGTGTATTTAAAGGTACAGATGAGGAACTGAAAAAGCTTTCGGAATTCGTTGCAAAGTATAATAAAAAATAATAGAAAAGCTGACTACAAAATCTGTAGTCAGCTTTTTATTTTGCGTGCCCAGCTAAGCTGGGCACTGTTTGATGGTGAAAGGTTTAAATAGAATTCTACAAGGATTCAAAAATTATTATAGCCTATCTTCAATTGGACAGAAGTGGCTCGGTAAAATAGATTGGTACGTCTTAGAACGGCTTAACCTTTTTTGGAATAAGAAAAGAAATGTTCGAAAGAAACATGGTCGTATCAAGGACTTGATGAAGAAAATAACATACACACTCGTGAAAGTAGGAAGCTAGAACAAACTGAAAGCTAAAGAAGGAAGAGCATCGGAAAGCCGTATGAGGGAAAACCTCACGTACGGTTTGATGAGGGGAAGCTGAAACAGAAAAGGGATAGCAAAGCCATCCCTAAAGAAAATTTAATCTGTTTCAGTTTTCTACTCTACGATGACGGAAAGTTTGCTATATAATAGAGTAGAGTTCGATGAAAGAATTACTTTGTTTGAAAGGTGTTGGACATACAGATTGGCTTACTTGTATGCAATGTTAAGGCAACGTTCGGTACTATTATTTTTATTGGTTGTTAACATATTAGGTACAATTTACGGATTCATATGGTATGGAAATCAATTAAAAGAAACCTCACCTATATTTTGGCCGTTTGTACCAGATAGCCCTATGGCGACTCTCTTTTTTGTCTTTGTTTTAATTGCTTTCTTGATGAAGAAGAACTGGGGGTTAATAGAAGCGCTAGCGATAGTTACTTTAATAAAATATGGTGTTTGGGCTGTTGTTGTAAATGCAATTATGATTTATGTAAAAGGCCCTATTGGCCTTATGGGATATATGTTAATGTTATCTCATTTTGCGATGGCAGTGCAGGGAATGTTATATGCTCCGTTTTATCGGATAAAAAAATGGCACTTCACTGTAGCTGGCATATGGACATTACATAATGATGCAATTGATTATTTATTTTGGCAAATGCCGAGATATGGGATTATGCATTTATTTGTAGAGAAAATTGGTTATTTTACGTTTTGGTTAAGTATTGCTGTACTGTGTATTACATATTATTATTGCTTACGTGAGAACCGAAAACAGTTTTCTTTATGATGGTGAGAACATTTAGGGGGAGAAAATGAAGAAAAATAAGAGCGGTATAAACATATTGGATCGATTGATCACTTTAGTAGTTTCCTATAGCATAGCATTTTCTGTTTTCGCTCTCGCGACAACGGTAGTTATATATGGAAAATGGTTGTATTATTTTGAAATTGATTTTTTAAATATTCCAGATTTAGCGGATATGACGAAAGATGAAATTAAGAGAAACTATGATGTGCTTATTACATATTTATCGCCGTTTTATGAAGGTGCATTACAATTGCCGACATTAGATATGTCCACAAATGGACGCATTCATTTTGTAGATGTTAAAAATATTGTAGTCAAGATTCAATATATAATGTATGGAACGATTGTAATTGCTGTATTAGGAGGAGCGTATTTATTAAAAAAGAAAAAGGAAAAGTTTTTACTTCACGGAGCGATTCTTACAATTATTTTTCCAATAGCTCTTACGTTACCAATTGCTATTAATTTTGAAAAGAGTTTCGTATTATTTCATAAGCTTTTATTTAGCAATGATTATTGGATGTTTGATATTGAAACAGATCCGGTTATTTTAATGTTACCGGAAGAATTCTTTATGCATGCTGCATGTATTATTTTATTATTGATTTTAGGTGGTAGCATGCTTTGTTACGGTGTGTATAAATATTTAGTGAAAAAGAAAAGGGTTTCAAAGAAAAAATTCTCTGTTTAAAGAGAATTTTTTTGTTTTCATAGAGATAATATATTTTTTGGTTTTGTTCTGTTCTATTCTTGTCCAATTCCACATATTTTGTACTAGTAGTTATAGGGGGGACCGGGATGAAGAGAACATTAATTGGACTGATAGCATTTCTAATTATAATGTTTCCAGTACGTATATATGCTGAAGAGTGGAGTGAACTAACTGGATTGCTAGATGACTCTTTGCAGTTAGTGAAGAAAAAAGAAGATGAAAAGGCAATACAAGTACTGTACCATTTCTCAGAGCAATTTCTATCAAAGGAGAATGAAAATAATTCAAAAGTAACTCCGGGACAAATTAGAGTCGTTTCTTTAGCATACGATAAGGCGAAACAATCTCTCGCGGAAGATTCAGATAGGCAAGTTAAAGTGGATAATATGTTAGCGTTACAACTTGCTGTTGATGCACAAGTATCTAAATATCAGCCACTTTGGATGGAAAGAGAAAGAAAGATAATGAATGCTTTTTCTCAAGTAGAAAAGGCGATGGAAAAAGAAGATGATGGACAGTTCCAACAGACGCTAAATACATTTTTAAATGAATTTAATATTATTTATCCTAGTTTAATGATTGCTCTGCCAGAAAACGAAGCGCAGCGTGTAAATGCACATTTATCTTATTTGGATGAATTTCGTAACGTTATGTTAAAAACGAAAGGTGGACAAATGCAACTAGGGATTATTAAAGGTGATTTGCAAAAAATATTTCATACAGTAAAAAAAGATGAGATTGCTCCCTCTCTCATTTGGTTTATGACAATTACTGGAGGACTTATTTTGTTCACTTTAACGTATGTTGGATGGAGAAAGTATAAAGGGGAGAGAGAGAAGCGGAGAAGCAACTTGCATTCTAAAGATAGATAATACGCATAAATAAAGATACGGATTGTAAGGTTTATTTATTGACAACGGTGGAAGAAAAAAATAGAATGAGAAGTACTATAATTAAAACTTCAATGGAGGTTTATGATGTTTTATTTAATTTACTTCGCGATCATTTTGATCATACCGTTGTATGCACAGTCAAAAGTACGTAGTGCCTATAGCAAGTATTCACAAGTTTATTCAACATCAGGTATGACAGGAGCGGAAGTGGCTCGAAAAATTTTAGATGAAAATGGATTGTACAATGTAGCCGTAGAAGAAACGCCAGGTCATTTGTCAGATCATTATGACCCGCGTGTAAAGACGGTTAGATTATCGACAGATAACTATTATGGTCATTCAGTTGCTGGTACAGCTGTAGCAGCACATGAAGTAGGACACGCAATTCAAGATGCGAAAGATTATAACTTTATGCGTGTACGCCATTCGTTAGTGCCAGTTGCTAATTTTGGTTCAAACATGTCATGGGTTTTTGTCCTAATTGGTGTATTTGCACAAATGTCTGGTTTGTTGTTACTAGGAATTATTTTAATGGCAGCAGGTGTTATTTTCCAACTTGTTACATTACCAGTTGAGTTTGATGCATCAAAACGCGCAATGCAACAAATTGAAGCACTTGGTATCGTATCAACAGATGAGTACGGTCAAGCTCGTAAAGTATTAAATGCGGCAGCATTAACATATGTAGCAGCAGCTGCTGTAGCAGTATTTGAATTATTACGTCTCGTATTAATTTATACTGGTATGCAGCGTAGCGACGATTAAAGACTATCAATTTTGATAGTCTTTTTTTTGTTTTGTGGATTGAATCTTATAATATGTTACAAATGGAAATAATAGAGAGAATATGGGGTATAGAACTAGTTAAAATAAAGATAAGTATGGAATGATGAAAGAAGGTGACGGACATAGAATATCCATATCATTTAGTTAAACAAGTGAAGGAGCGTAGTGCTATATACCAATTAGAAGGTTTTTTAAGTGGACAGGGCCCTAAAAACCCGAAATTAATGCTTGTTGGAGAAGCACCTGGTGAAACAGAAATTCATAATGGGATTCCATTTAGTGGGAGAGCGGGAAAACATTTAATGGAATTTTTAGAACGTATTCACGTTACAAGGGAAGAAGTATATATTACGAGTGCGGTCCGGAGTAGACCTTATAAATGGAGAGAGAAAAGGGAACGAAATGGCGAAATAATACAGAAGAAGTACAATAGAACACCGAATCAAGGTGAGATACTTGCCCATGCACCTTTGCTAGATTATGAACTGGAATTTATACAGCAGCCGGTTATTGTCACACTTGGTAATATTGCATTACAGCGTTTAGTTGGTAAAAATAATAAAATTACGGATGTTCATGGAGAATTGTTAAAGCAACCTGTGCAGCGATTGAAAGATAGCAGCAGTACAGAATTTATTTGGTCAGAAAAAGAATATCATATTTTTCCGACCTTTCATCCAGCTTCTATTTTCTATAATCGGAGTTTGTTGGAGCTTATTTATGAGGATTTGGAGAAACTTAAAAGATTTATAATAAAAAACTAGAAAAGCTACAGAGCTTTTCTAGCTGAATTTAATTATGTAACGGTTTTTTATTTTCATCTAATGTAAATCCTTCACCAACAACATCGTGTACATCACTTACAGCGACAAAGGCATGTGGATCTACTGAAATAATGATATTTTTTAATTTTACGATTTCATTTTTAGCAACAACACAATATAGTACATTACGTTCTATTTTTGTATAGGATCCAACTGCTTTTAAAAAGGTTGCTCCGCGCTCCATTTCTGATAAAATTTTTGAAGCAATTTCATCGTTTTTATCAGAAATAATAGTTGCTCCTTTTGCTGCATAAGCACCTTCTTGCATGAAATCAATAACCTTGGCCCCGATAAAAACAGCAACTAACGTATACATGCCCTCGCGATATGATAAATATGTAAGAATAGAGATAATGATAACGACCGCATCAAACATAAACATCGTTTTTCCCATACTCCAGCCAACATATTTGTGAGCTAGCCTTGCGATAATATCAACACCGCCAGTAGTCCCGCCGTATTTGAATATAATTCCAAGTCCTATGCCGATAAATGCCCCAGCGAATAAAGCAGCCAGTGTCATATCATTTTGCAAGTTTAAATGTAAGTTGAGAACCTCGTAGCGCTGAAACACCCAAAGGAATAAAGAGACGCTAAATGTACCGATTAATGTGTATAAAAATGTTGTTCGGCCGAGTAATTTCCAGCCAATGAAAAATAGAGGGACGTTTAAAATTAAGTTTGTATAGGAAGGATCAAGTGAAAATTTAAAATATAATAATAGCGTAATGCCGGTAAATCCACCCTCTGCAAGATGGTTTTCAATATTGATATTCACAATACCGAAAGAAAAAATAGCGGAACCGATTAAAATAAAAATGATATTCCGAATCTTCAAATTTGATGTCATTTAGAAATCCCCCTAATTATGTAATGATTGCATTGCTCCTCTTAAACGATAGAACATAATAATAAGTTATTTCTAGTTGATAGTAAAAATAGAGAATGGTATAAGAGCTTAATTAGTTCAGCCTGATATTGTGCGGAAAAACTGCAAAAGAAAGTTTCACTTTATCCCGTCCCAACGGCTGGTAGAGGGAAAAGCAAAGAAGAAAAGGTCGAACCAGCCGCAGGGACCCGATTGGTTCAGGCTGATCTTTTGCAAAAAACCGCAAAAGAAAGTTTCACTTTATTATAGTCTATCCTAAAAAGAGTCGTAAATAGTGATATGAGGGAATAATATTTGTCAAATCGCGATGAATTGGCTAACATGAAAGAGGAAGGAATAAGAGGTGACTAGTATGGAAGCAAAAACGATGAAAGATATGCAGAAAGAAGTAGATGCATATATCGGTCAATTTAAAGAAGGTTATTTTAGTCCGCTTGCAATGATGGCTCGTTTAACTGAAGAAATGGGAGAGCTTGCAAGAGAGGTTAATCATTATTATGGTGAGAAACCAAAGAAAACGACTGAGAAAGAACGAAGTGTTGAGGAAGAGCTTGGAGATGTTTTATTTGTTATGATTTGTATGGCAAATAGTTTAAATATTGATTTAGAAACAGCGCATAACATTGTAATGAATAAATTTAATACACGTGATAAAGATCGTTGGACACGTATTGATGAGGGAGAGAAAGACGCATGAAAGAAATTAAAGTAATTATCGCTGGACCACGAGGACGCATGGGATATGAAGCAGTCCTTCTTATGGAAAGAACAGCGCATTTCAATTTAGTAGCAGCAATTGATTATAAGCATGGCGGAGAAAAAATTTCTGATTTACCGGGAATGCCAGCGCTAGATGCACCTATTTACGCGGATTTACATACTTGTTTAGATGAAGTAGAAGCAGATGTATTGTTAGATTTAACAACACCAGAAATTGGAAAGAAACATGTGACACTTGCAGTTGAACGTGGACTTCGATCAGTTATTGGTACAACTGGATTTACTGAAGAAGAACTAAAGCAATTAACAGAAAATGCAAAAGAAAAAGAAGTAGGAACAATTATCGCTCCAAATTTTGCGATTGGTGCAGTTCTTATGATGAAGTTCTCTCAAATGGCAGCGAAGTACTTCCAAGATGTTGAAGTAATTGAATTACACCATGATCAAAAATTAGACGCACCATCTGGTACAGCTGTAAAAACAGTAGAATTAATCCGTCAAAATCGTGTACCAAAAGAGCAAGGGCACCCTAATGAAACGGAACAATTAGAAGGGGCACGTGGTGCAAATGTAGACGGTATTCACATTCATAGCGTACGTCTACCAGGGCTTATTGCACACCAAGAAGTAATGTTCGGCGGAGATGGACAAATGTTAACAGTTCGTCATGATTCATTCAACCGTGCATCATTTATGTCAGGTGTAAAACTATCAATTGAAACAGTAATGAACCTTGATCATCTTGTGTACGGTTTAGAAAATATTATCGACTAAAGGGAGAGACAACGGATGAAAATTGCCTTAATCGCACATGACAAAAAGAAAGATGATATGGTTTCGTTCGCATACGCATATAAACCAATTTTTGAAAAACATGAACTTTTTGCAACTGGAACGACAGGACTTCGTATTATGGAGGCAACTGGTTTAGTTGTAACAAGATATCAATCCGGTCCTCTAGGTGGCGATCAAGAAATTGGTGCAATGATTGCAAAAAATGAGATGGATATGGTGATTTTTTTCCGGGATCCACTAACAGCCCAGCCGCATGAACCAGATGTTAATGCGTTACTTCGTTTATGTGATGTATACGCCATCCCATTAGCAACAAATATGGCAAGTGCTGAAATGCTAATGCATGCATTAGAGCGGGGAGATTTAGATTACCGAAAGTTAAGAAAATGAGGGGAACAATTATGAGTGGATTACATATATTAGCGTTTGGTGCTCATGCCGATGATGTTGAAATCGGCATGGCAGGTACCATTGCAAAGTATACGAAGCAAGGATATGAAGTAGGCATTTGCGATTTAACAGAAGCTGATCTTTCTTCAAATGGAACGGTAGAACTAAGAAAAGAAGAAGCAAAGGCTGCAGCTCGTATTATGGGAGTAAAAACGAGAATTAATTTAGCAATGCCAGACCGTGGTTTGTATATGAAAGAAGAATATATACGTGAAATTGTAAAGATTATTCGTACATATAAACCAACACTAATTTTCGCACCATATTACGAAGATCGTCATCCAGACCATGCTAATTGCGCGAAACTTGTGGAAGAAGCTATCTTTTCAGCGGGAATTCGTAAATATATGCCTGAACTTCCGCCGCACCGTGTAGAGTCTTTTTATAATTATATGATTAATGGTTTTCATAAACCGAATTTTTGTATAGATATTAGTGAATACCTTTCTAAAAAGGTGGAAGCGTTAGAAGCGTATGAAAGTCAGTTTTCAACAGGGAGTGATGGTGTTAAGACGCCATTAACCGAAGGATACGTTGAAACTGTAATCGCTCGGGAGAAGATGTTTGGGAAAGAAGTTGGAGTGCTGTATGCCGAAGGATTTATGAGTAAGAAACCGGTTTTATTACATGCTGATTTAATAGGGGGATGTAAATGAAATTGAAAATAGGTATTACATGTTATCCTTCTGTAGGTGGTTCTGGGGTTGTTGGGACAGAGTTAGGAAAGCAATTGGCGGAACGCGGGCATGAAATTCATTTTATTACATCGGGTGTACCATTTCGGTTGAATAAAGTGTACCCGAACATTTATTTTCACGAAGTAACAGTAAATCAATATTCTGTTTTTCAATATCCACCTTACGATTTAGCATTAGCGAGTAAAATGGCAGAGGTTGCTCAAAGAGAAAACCTTGATATTTTACATGTGCATTATGCAATCCCGCATGCTATTTGTGCATATTTAGCAAAACAAATGATTGGGGAGCGTATTAAAATTGTTACGACCTTACATGGAACGGATATTACTGTGTTAGGTTCCGACCCTTCGTTAAATAATTTAATTCGCTTTGGTATTGAACAATCTGATGTTGTTACAGCTGTGTCACATTCGTTAATTGAAGAAACAAATGAACTTGTAAAACCAGATAAAGAAATTGAGACGGTATACAATTTTGTAGATGAACGTGTTTATTTCAAACGTGATATGTCTCAATTAAAAAAAGAATATGGTATACGAGAAAATGAAAAAGTGTTGATTCATATTTCAAATTTCCGAAAGGTTAAGCGTGTACAGGATGTTGTGCAGTCATTTGCCAAAATTGTAAAGGAAGTAGATGCGAAATTGCTTCTTGTTGGTGATGGACCAGAGTTCTGTACTATTTTACAATTGGTGAAAAGTTTACATATTGAGGAACGTGTCTTATTCCTAGGAAAGCAAGATAATGTTGCAGAGCTTCTTGCGATGAGTGATTTAATGCTACTTTTATCAGAAAAGGAAAGTTTTGGTCTTGTTATATTAGAAGCGATGGCGTGTGGTGTGCCTAGTATCGGAACGAGGGTTGGGGGCATTCCAGAGGTCATTCAACATGGTGAAACAGGATATATATGTGAAGTTGGAGATACAGACGGAATAGCTAAGCAAGCAATTCAGCTACTAGAAAATGAAGAACTTCACCGTAATATGGGAGAGCGAGCGATGAAATCTGTATATGAGCAGTTTCGTTCGGAAAAAATCGTTTCACAGTATGAGGCGATTTATTATGACATACTAAGGGATGACAAGAATGGAAAGATTTAAAAAAGCTAGTTCAATTATTGAGATGTTAAAAGAGCACGGACATGAGGCTTACTTCGTTGGTGGAAGTGTACGCGATCTTATTATCGATAGACCGATTGGAGATATCGATATCGCAACATCTGCTTTACCAGAAGAAGTAATGGCTATTTTCCCAAGACATGTTCCGGTTGGTCTTGAGCATGGAACTGTAATTGTTGTAGAAAATGGTGAACCGTATGAGGTAACTACTTTTCGAACAGAAAGCGAATATGAAGATTTTCGAAGACCTAGTAGTGTTCAATTTGTCCGTTCATTAGAAGAGGATTTAAAACGACGTGATTTCACGATGAATGCAATTGCAATGACAGAGGAAGGCGAAATGGTTGATTTATTTGCTGGGAAAGAAGCGATTCGTCTGAAGGAAATTACAACGGTTGGAGATGCTGCAGACCGTTTTCAAGAAGATGCACTGCGAATGATGCGTGGTATTCGGTTCGTAAGTACGTTAGGTTTCTCTTTGGAAATAAAGACGAAACAAGCAATTGAAACGTATGGGCATTTGCTCGAACATATAGCGATTGAAAGAATTACAGTTGAATTTGAAAAATTGTTGACCGGTACATATTGTGTGAATGGTCTTCAAGAGTTAGTAGAAACTAAGCTATTTTCTCATCTGCCATATTTGCAAATGTCAGAAGAAAGACTCTTGAAAGCTACGCAGTATAAATGGGATTCTTTCGAAACAGACGTTGAGGCGTGGGCATTTTTCCTATATTGTATCGGAGAAGAGCATCCATCTGTCTTTCTGCGTCAATGGAAGTTCTCGAATAAAAAGATTAAAGATATCGTAGCGGTTTTATTAGCAATTCGTTCTAGAAAGGAGAAGGAGTGGGATACAATCCTTCTTTATAAAACTGGGATTCGCATCGCTGAGATGGCGGAAAGAGTATATGAAGCGATAATAGAAAGTTATAATAGTGCGTCTGTTAAGCAAGTACAATCATTATTTCATGCATTGCCGATAAAAAATCGTCAAGAAATGAATGTGACTGGTAATGATTTATTAAGCTGGACAGATAAAAAGCCAGGTCCGTGGGTTGCCGAAATGCTTCAAAATATTGAAGAAGCAATCGTACAAGGAGATTTAGTTAATAAGAAAGAGGATATAAGGGAGTGGCTACAAAGATGCAATCTACTATAAGAAAGCAGTTATTACAAGTTTTTTCTGAAGCAGATGGTGCATTTGTATCTGGTCAAATACTTAGTGACAAACTTGGTTGTTCGAGAACCGCTGTATGGAAGCATATGGAGGACCTTCGTAATGAAGGGTATGAACTAGAAGCTGTACGCCGCTTAGGGTACCGAATTGCTAGTAAACCAGATAAAGTAACTGCGAATGAGATTCAATTAGGATTACAAACAGAGCGTATCGGTAGAACGGTTTATTTTGAAGAATCGGTTGAGTCTACTCAGCATATTGCAGCGAGACTTGCTTATGAAGGCGCAGAAGAGGGAACAATTGTCGTTGCTGAAGAACAAACAGCAGGTAGAGGACGTTTAAGTAGAAAATGGTATTCCCCAAAAGGAACAGGAATTTGGATGAGTATTATTTTGCGTCCCTCGATTCCAGTTCATCATGCACCACAGCTTACTTTATTAGCAGCTGTTAGCGTAGCGCAAGCAATTGAAAAATGTACCGGTGTAAACGTAGGGATTAAGTGGCCGAATGATATTTTAATTCAAGGTAAAAAAGCTGTCGGTATATTAACGGAGATGCAAGCTGATCCAGATAAAATTAATGCTGTTATTATGGGAATTGGCATTAATGCAAATCAGAAACAAGAACATTTTGATGAGGAAATTCAGCAAATTGCAACTTCATTAGCAATTGAATCGGGTAAGCCGATTGTTCGTGCGGAACTTATGCAACAAATTTTCTTGCAACTAGAGAAATTGTATGAAGAGTATTTAAAAAATGGCTTCTCTGTTATTAAAATTCTTTGGGAAAGTTACGCAGTAAGTATCGGAAAAGAAATTACAGCTCGAACGATGAAGGAAACTATTAATGGGCTAGCAAAAGGAATTACGGAGGATGGTGTATTGTTACTTGAGGATCATCAAGGACAAGTGCACCACATTCATTCTGCTGATATAGAAATTAAGTAAAAGAAGTTCCTATTTTGGAGCTTCTTTTTGTCATTTAGATACTAATAAATTTCACATACCGTAATAGGGATAAAAAATTATTTTTTCGAAAAAATGTAGCAATTCCTTTTCAGAGTTTGCTATAATTAGTTCGAATATGGGCAGTATCAAAGCGAACTGCACCATTATTTTACGCAGTATGAAAAAATAATAATTTGGATTCTGCCTTGATCCAATAATGGACTGGGACAGAGGGATGAATAATGCCGACTAACACACAACCCTTCTGCCCTTTTATGGCCAGAGGGGTTTTTTATATGATTTCGGCCATCTCCTCTCTCCTGCATAAAGGAGGAGTAGTTTTTGAAAACAAAAACAGATTTTTTGAAAATGAAAGAGCAAGGTGAGCCGATTACAATGCTAACGGCGTATGATTATCCATCTGCTAAATTAGCAGAAGAAGCTAAAGTCGATATGATTTTAGTGGGTGATTCTCTAGGAATGGTTGTACTTGGGTATGATTCAACAGTTCCAGTAACAGTAGAGGATATGATTCATCATACGAAAGCTGTACGCCGCGGAGCGAAAGAGACGTTTATTGTAACTGATATGCCATTTATGTCTTATCATGTCTCATTGCAAGATACGATGATTAATGCACGTCGCATTGTTCAAGAGAGCGGGGCACATGCATTAAAGGTAGAAGGTGCTGGAGAAGTTATATCAACTATTCACTACTTAACGAATGCGGGAATTCCCGTTGTGGCGCATTTAGGTTTAACTCCTCAATCTGTAGGAGTGCTAGGTGGGTATAAAGTACAAGGGAAAGATGCTGAAAGTGCAAAAAAATTAATAGAAGATGCAAAGAAATGTGAGGAAGCTGGTGCGATAGCACTTGTGCTAGAATGTGTGCCAATGCAATTAGCAGAACTTATTTCAGAGCAGTTAACAATTCCTACAATTGGAATTGGAGCAGGACAAAAAGTAGATGGGCAAGTTCTTGTATACCACGATCTTATCTCGTACGGCGTAAATCGTGTTCCGAAATTTGTGAAGCAATATACGTCTGTTCAAGAGGAGATTGTGCGAGGGATTTCGCAATACGTTACTGAAGTAAAGACAGGGCAATTTCCTGAAGAAAAACATTCATTTACAATGAAAGAGGAAGAGTGCTTAGCGTTATACGGAGGAAAACAATAATGAAAATCATAACTACAGTGCAAGAGATGCAGCAAATTACAAACGAACTGCATGCAAGTGGAAAAAGTATCGGTTTTGTTCCAACGATGGGGTATTTACACGAAGGGCATGCTACGTTACTACGTAAGGCAAGGGAAGAAAATGAAATTGTAGTTTTAAGTGTATTTGTAAATCCACTACAATTTGGACCAAATGAAGATTTAGATCGATACCCACTTGATATTGTTAGAGATGAAAATGTAGCAAAAGAAAATGGTGTTGATTATTTATTTTATCCGAGTGTAGAAGAGATGTATCCAGCAGAACAAACGACAACAGTAGAAGTTGTGAAGCGTACCGACGTATTATGTGGCAAACAAAGACCTGGTCATTTCGCTGGTGTGGCGACTGTACTAATGAAACTATTTAATATTACATTGCCAACGCGTGCTTATTTCGGTATGAAAGATGCACAGCAAGTAGCTGTAATTGAAGGATTCGTAACTGATTTTAATATTCCCGTTACGATCGTACCAGTTGATATTGTAAGGGAAGAAGATGGATTAGCGAAAAGTTCTCGTAATGTGTATTTATCACTAGAAGAACGTGAAGAGGCTCCTCATTTATACGGCAGTCTATGTATAGCGAAAGAACGAATTGAGGCAGGCGAACGTAATCCGGAAATCATTATGAATCTTGTGAAAGAGCATATTGAGAAGTATACGAAAGGCACTGTAGATTATGCTGATTTATATGCATATCCTTCATTAAAAGCAATAAATAAAATTGAAGGAAGAATCATTTTAGCGATTGCGGTTAAGTTTGAAAATGTACGATTAATTGACAATATAACATTAATGGGGAAATAAGGGGGAGCATCTATGTTTCGCACAATGATGAGAGCGAAGTTACATCGTGCAACTGTAACAGAAGCAAATTTAAATTATGTAGGTAGTATTACAATTGATGAAGATTTAATGGATGCGGTAAATATTGTAGAAAATGAAAAAGTACAAATTGTAAATAACAACAATGGAGCTCGCTTAGAGACATATGTTATTAAAGGAGAGCGCGGTAGCGGTGTTGTGTGTTTAAATGGTGCAGCTGCAAGGCTTGTACAACCGGGTGATAAAGTTATTATTATTTGCTATGGTTTAGTGGCAGAAGAAAATATTCATAAACAAGAGCCGAAAATTGCAGTATTAGACGATGATAATCAAATTATTGAAATGTTAGGTGCTGAAAAAGCTGGCACGATATTATAAGTAGGAAGGCTATCTCTAATTAAGGAGATAGCTTTTTTGTGCATCTTTTCATTAAGATGAGGTAAAACGTGGTATAGTAACATTATATAATTTTTGTGTTTGATAGGTAAGAAATTGAGGTGTTACATATATGAGTAAGCGTTATGTCGTTGTTGATTTAGAGACGACAGGGAACTCCTGGAAGGATGGGAAGGATAAAATCACCCAAATTGCAGCTGTTGTAGTGGAAGATGGAGAGATATTAGAGATTTTTTCATCTTTTATTAATCCGAAGAGAGAGATTCCCCTATTTATTACAGAATTAACTGGGATTGATGAAGATCTTGTAAAACAAGCCCCGTTATTTCGAGATGTAGCCCCGATGATTGTTGAGCTATTACAAGGTGCGGCTTTTGTTGCACATAACGTTCACTTTGATTGGAATTTTTTAAATGAAGAATTAAGGCAAGCTGGATATACAGAAGTACATTGTCCTAAAATTGATACAGTTGAATTGGCGCAAATTCTTTTGCCGACAGCTGATAGTTATAAATTACGTGATTTAGCTAAGCAGCATGAACTAGAGCACGATCAACCACATCGGGCGGATAGTGATGCTCTTGCAACAGCGGAGTTGTTTTTACAATTTTTAAGTGAAATTGAAAAGTTACCACTTGTCACATTACAATCGCTTTATGAATTAAGTGATGTTTTCCAAAGTGATATAGCTGATGTACTTTCTGAAAATATTTTAAAGAAAATGATGCATGGTAAAGAAGAGGCAGAGGAGTGTGAGGTGTATCGAAATATTGCGCTTCGAAAGCGGAATTATTCTTTAAGCCTCAGTGAAACATACTCATCTAAATTTGATGCTTTCTTACATAAGACAATCGATAAACTTGAATTGAATATGCCAAAGTTTGAAAAAAGAGAAAGCCAACAGATTATGATGAAGGAAATATATACAGCGCTAAGAGATTCTAGGTTTTCACTGATTGAAGCAGGAACAGGTACGGGGAAGACGCTTGCATATTTACTTCCAAGTATTTATTTCGCAAAGAAAAAAGAAGAACCTGTCATTATAAGTACACAAACTGTACAATTGCAACAACAAATACTAGAAAAAGAAATTCCTTTATTAAAGAAAATAATGCCATTTTCATTTGAAGTAGCTCTTCTGAAAGGAAGAAAGCATTACCTTTGTCTACACAAATTTGAATATGCTTTGCAAGAGGAAGAGAAAAATTATGATATGGCGCTCACAAAGGCAAAAATTTTAGTGTGGTTATTGCAAACGGAAACTGGCGATCGTGATGAATTGAATATTCCTGAGGGCGGCAAGTTACTTTGGAACCGTATTTGTAGTGATGTACATAGTCCAGGCGGGATGCAAAGTAACTGGTATAGTCGTTGTTTTTATCAAAGAGCAAAGAATAAAGCATTATTTGCAGATATCGTTATTACAAATCATGCGTTATTATTTCAAGATTTTTCAAGTGAAGAACCACTATTTGCTTCATGTGAACATATTATTTTTGATGAAGCTCATCATATCGAGGAAGCGGCGAGTAGAACATTAGGTGAACAGTTCTCATGCATGTATTTTCAATTAGCTTTATCTCGTCTTGGTACGCTAGAAACAGATGATGTACTTTCTAAAGTATATAAAATGATGAAAAAATCAGAGCAAGCATCGCGTTCGACTTTCCGTATGGTGAGTCATAGTTTGAAGGAATTGAAATTTGATGCGGATGAACTATTTCAAATGTTACGGACTTTCGTATTTAAACAAACAAAGCAGGAACAAGGGATGAGCAATATGCCACTCATTTATCGATATAACACGGAAGTAGAGAAAGGTAAGTTATGGGATAGCATTACCGAGTTAACAAATCGATTTGTGTATGATGTAAGAAAGTTATTGACTACACTTGAGAAGCAAGCTGAAATATTGCAAAGTAAATTAGAATGGGAGATGCACGTCGTTACAGGTGAATTTATGCATTTAATTGAGTTGTTGAGAAAGATGGCACAATCTTTACAATTACTCATTTTAGAAAAAAATTCATACGTGACATGGATGGAGACTGAAACGAAGGGAACGATTCATTCAACAGTTCTATATGCGCAGCCTGTTCATATTGGTGAAAGATTTGCTGATGAATTTTTAACCCAGAAAAAGAGTGTTATTTTCACATCAGCAACGTTAACAGTTAATGATTCATTCGACTATATAAAAGAGGAGCTAGGTTTACATGATTTTGCTCCCAATACATTAAAGGTTCCATCACCATTCCGTTTTGAAGAGCAAATGAAATTAATGGTTTCAACGGATGTACCTTTTATTAAGAAAGCAAGTAATGAAGAATATATTGAGTCTATATCGGCACATATTGCGAAAATAGCGAAAGCTACAAAAGGTAGAATGCTCGTTTTATTCACTTCGTATGAAATGTTGAAAGAAGCGTATACGAATTTGAAAAATGATGAGACATTAGAAGGATATTTATTATTAACGCAAAGTGTGAATAATAAGAGCCGAAGTCGTCTAATCCGCAAATTCCAGGAGTTCGACAAATCGATTTTGTTAGGAACAAGTAGTTTTTGGGAAGGGATAGATATACCTGGAGATGCCCTAAGCTGTCTTGTCATTGTCCGTCTGCCTTTTACCCCTCCTCATCAGCCGATGATGGAAGCAAAAGGAGAGTGGTTAAAAAATCAAGGAGAAGACGTATTCGATAAGTTGGCGCTCCCGCAAGCAATCTTGCGTTTCAAACAAGGGTTTGGTCGTCTTATTAGAACAAATACAGATACGGGAACTGTATTTGTATTAGATCGTCGTTTGACAAGTTCTTCCTATGGAAAACGATTTTTACAATCAATCCCAACTGTACCGCTCTATGAAGGACCGTTAGAAGAATTGTTAGTACAGTTAGAAGAATCGTCAAATGAATAAAATTGGAAGAAAAATACGCCTGAAGTACATTTAAACTTCAGGCGTAAAAAATGTGGGTAGGAGGAATTTTATTTTTCTTACTTCTTGTATACAAAATATATTGCTTTTCGATTTGAAACCTTTTTTTGCTGTACATGTCCTGCTATAATAGATGGGTGATGAAGCAGGGGTTGTAAAGAATGTACTCTTATTGTAACCGCATTGCGTTCTTCTATAATTAGAAATTTTTGTGTAACGGAGGAGTTTTTTCATGGATAAGAAAATCGAAGTCCTATCAACGACGCGTATTAAATATTCGTCTGACTTGTATAAAATTGTTGATGGTTTGAATCGTACGTTAAAAGAGCAGGACCTCATGTTCGGATTAGCATTAGACGAAAAAGATAAAGAAACAGCTGTATTTACGATTTACAGAACGTAGTGATACAATGAAAAAGTGGATCTTTACAATCATTATCGTTATCGTTGCTAGCGGAATATATGGGGCATATGTTTATAATAAAGCGATGGAAAAGAAAATTCCAAAAGAGTCAAAGTCTGTAGAAATTGCGAAAGAAAAGGCAAAGCTTACAAAGGTAAATACTGTTGATTATTATAATGGAAAATCTTCATATACAGTCGTACAAGGTACAGATGAAAAAGGAGAACAACTTATCGTTTGGGTGCCTGAGAAAAAAGGGGAAACTATAGTAAGGAAAAAGAGCGAAGGTATTTCTGAAAAAGATGCTTTACAAAGAACGATTGAACAAGTCGGAGATGAAAGTAAAGAACCCAAAAGTAAGCCGAAAGAAATTTTAAAAGCAAAATTAGGCTTTGAAAATAATATACCATTATGGGAAGTTACATATATTGATGATGACAATCGTTATAGTTACTACTATCTTGAATTTAAAGATGGGAACTTTTTAAGACGATACAGCATTGAAAAATAGATGTAGGGGGAACTACAAATGAAATTAGCAAAGCGAGTAGCTGCTTTAACACCATCTGCAACTTTAGAAATTACAGCAAAGGCACAAGCATTAAAAGCAGAAGGTCATGATGTAATTGGATTAGGAGCAGGAGAACCTGACTTTAATACGCCAAAACATATTATGGATGCTGCGCATAAAGCGATGTTAGAAGGACATACGAAATATACACCAACAGGTGGATTACAAGCGTTAAAACAAGAAATTGTGAAGAAGTTTACTCGTGATCAAGGAATTGCGTATGATCCATCTGAAATTATTGTATGTAATGGTGCCAAGCATGCATTATATACATTATTCCAAGTGTTACTTGATGAAGGAGATGAAGTTATCATCCCAACTCCTTATTGGGTAAGTTATCCTGAGCAAGTAAAGCTTGCTGGTGGTAAGCCAGTTTATGTAGAAGGTCTAGAAGGCAATGAGTACAAAATTACAGCAAAGCAGCTGCGTGAGGCAATTACAGAGAAAACGAAAGCTGTTATTATTAATTCACCGAGCAATCCAACAGGGATGATTTACAGCAAAGAAGAATTACAACAGCTTGGAGAAGTATGTTTAGAGCATGATATCTTAATCGTTTCAGATGAGATTTATGAAAAATTAATTTATGGTGACGCGGAATATACTTCAATTGCCCAGCTTTCTAATGTATTAAAAGAACAAACACTTATTATTAATGGTGTATCTAAATCGCATTCTATGACAGGTTGGCGTATTGGATATGCAGCAGGAAATAAGCAGCTTATTAAAGCGATGACGAACTTAGCGAGTCATAGTACGTCAAACCCTACTTCAATTGCTCAATATGGTGCAATTGCTGCGTATGCAGGCTCACAAGAACCTGTAGAAACAATGCGTCAAGCGTTTGAAGAAAGATTGAACATTATTTATGATAAATTAATTCAAATTCCTGGTTTCACTTGCATTAAGCCACAAGGTGCTTTTTACTTATTCCCAAATGTAAAAGAAGCCGTAGCGTTAGCTGGGTATGATACAGTTGATGAGTGGGCAAAAGCATTATTAGAAGAAGAAAAGGTGGCTCTTGTTCCAGGTACAGGATTTGGTGCACCAAATAACGTTCGATTATCGTATGCGACATCTCTTGAGCAAGTTGAGAAAGCATTAGAACGAATTCATACGTTCATGAAAAGTAAAGTACAGGCTTAATCGTCTGTTTCTTGTAGTAAATGGCAAAAAACCTCCCTATATATAGGGAGGTTTTTTTGACGAATTGTGGCAAAAAGAAATGGCTAAAGGTGTGTTATACTAGAGAACGAGGTGTTTGGTGATGAAAAAGAAAATGATGTTACAATGGTTTGAACAGGGAAGCATAGCGATTCCTAAATTGCTTATGATGCATTATAAAAAGCTAGGTTTAAATGAGACGGAATTTATGGTAGTACTTCATGTACACACATTTTTAGAATCAGGTAATTCGTTCCCGACTCCTTCAGAGATTTCAGAACGGATGACGATAACAGAAATGAAATGCATGGAAGTGATTCAGACTTTAATCCAAAAAGGTTTTTTAGCACTAGAAGGTGGACGAAGATCTGAAGCGATGATGTGTGAAAGTTATTCTTTACAACCACTGTGGGAAAAAATATTGCACTTTTTAATGAATGAATCTATAGAGGAAGAGCAAAAAGAACAAAAACAAATTCAAGTAAATTTATATACAGTATTTGAAAAAGAATTCGGAAGACCACTTTCGCCATTTGAATGTGAAACATTAGGGATGTGGGAAGATCAAGATCAACACCATCCGAATTTAATTCAAGCGGCTCTTCGTGAAGCTGTTATGAGTGGTAAACTTAATTTCCGGTATATTGATCGTATTTTGTTTGAGTGGAAAAAGAACGGAATTAAAACGGTAGATCAAGCGCAAAATCAAGGCCAGAAATTTAGAGCGAATCAACAACGCGCACAACAAACGACAAAACAAGAGACGAAATTTACTGGGAAAGTGCCTTTTTATAATTGGTTGGAGCAGTAGTGTAGGAGGAAAGATATGTTGAACAAAACGCAAATTCGTTATTGTTTAGATACAATGGCGGATATGTATCCAGAAGCGCATTGTGAATTAATTCATGATAATCCATTTGAACTTGTAATCGCAGTGGCATTATCTGCACAATGCACAGATGTACTTGTGAATAAAGTGACGAAAAACTTATTTCAAAAATATAAAACACCAGAAGATTATTTAAGTGTGTCTTTAGAAGAATTACAACAAGATATACGTTCCATTGGATTGTTTAGAAATAAGGCGAAAAATATTCAAAAATTGTGCCGGATGTTACTAGATGATTATAACGGGAAAGTTCCAGAAGACCGTGATGAGCTGACGAAATTACCAGGAGTAGGGAGAAAGACGGCGAATGTAGTTGTTTCGGTAGCGTTTGGGATTCCAGCGATTGCTGTTGATACGCATGTAGAGAGAGTGAGTAAACGGTTAGCAATTTGTAGATGGAAAGATTCTGTGTTAGAAGTGGAAAAGACATTGATGAAGAAAATTCCAATGGATGAGTGGGGAGTTACACACCACCGTATGATTTTCTTCGGACGTTATTACTGTAAGGCGCAGCGACCACAATGTGAAGAGTGTCGATTACTAGAAATATGTCGTGAAGGAAAGAAACGAATGAAGGGGAAATAAAGGATGGAGCGAGTTATAGAAATACCGAAAGAGTTTCGGTGCGTACCATTTTTTAAAGAGAGTGCAAATTCGATTACGTATCACACAGACCAATCTTTTGAAGAGATAATACAAAATACTTACTTTATATTTGATATTGAAAGAAAATATGAGCCATGGAATGAAATTGAAACAAGTATTCCAGCGGTGTTAAATATATGGAAAAGCAAGCATGAAGAAATTGCTATACTATTTCGGAACAGAAAAAAACAAGAAGCTGAGGGTCCGATGATTCTTTTTGCAGCGCACTTTCTATCGGTTATATATTGGTTAAATGAGCAGCCTGTTCATAGTTTGAATGAGATGCAAGTAAATACGAATAAATTGGAAGTACAACCTGTTAATTTTATGGAGCGATATTCATTTATTATAAAGAAACCGAGTAATTACCATTCGTATATTCAATTAGCACAGTTGTATATCGAAATAGAAAAGCTATATGTAAAGAAAATGATAACAAAAAAGAAGTCGGTTTCTCATTAAGAGAAACCGACTTCTTTTTTTGTTTATTAAGACTCTGTTGTAACAACATTTCCGTCCGCGTGAGGTGTATCTTCCCCGGTATTTTGTTGCTGTTGTTGCTGTTGTTGCTCTTCAGCTTTTTTTCTAGCTTCTTCGTCAGCTTTTCTCTTAGCTTCTTCGTCGGCTTTTCTCTTAGCTTCTTCGTCAGCTTTCTTCTTAGCCTCTTCGTCAGCGGCTTTCTTTTGAGCTTCTTCTTGCTGTTTACGTTGTTGTTCTTGTTGCTGCTGTTGTTCTTGTTGCTGCTGTTGTTCTTGTTGTTTACGTTGTTGTTCTTGTTGTTGTTGCTGTTGCTGCTGTTGCTGTTCTTGCTGTTTACGCTGATCTTCATCAGCTTTTTTCTTAGCTTCTTCTTGTTTTAGTTTATCTTCATTGGTCTTTTTCAGGGCTTCTTCGTCAGCTTTTTTCTTAGCTTCTTCATCAGCTTTTTTCGCATCTGGAGTTCCGCCAGGGGCAGTGAAGGATGCACCAACTGCAGGGCTTGTTCCAGTACCCTTTTTCGCTACTACAGAGAAACTGTAAGTAACACCTGGTTTAATACCACCAAGAGTAGCTGTCGTACCGCTTACTGATAAGCTACCACTAGAACCGTCAGTAGCTTTATAGCTTGCTGCGTATGCATCAACATTTGATGATGGTCCAGACCAGTTCAGTGTCACTGTGCTAGCGCCATCGAAAGCGACATTAAGACCACTAGGCGGATCTACTTTAATTTGTTTAATTGCATCTTTCTTCGCACCTTTTACGTATAACTCTCCGTTTATTTCTTGTACAGAAGAAGGACGTTCAAAACGAGATTTATCTGTAGCGAATTTGCTCATCATTACTTGGAACATTTGCTGTGCAATTCTAGTAGAGCGATCGCTAATGTAATTTTCTGGACTATCTTTTTCATAACCAGTCCATACAGCCATTGTATATTGTGGTGTATATCCAGCGAACCAGCTGTCTCTGTTTGCGTCATCTGGGATACCATATTTTTTTATAACTGACTTATCAAAGTTTTGTGTTCCGGTTTTACCTGCTACGTCTAAACCTGAAACATATGCTGTTGGACCTGTACCGCCAGAACCTGGTTTTACTACGTCACGAAGAACGTCAGTGACCATGTAAGCTGTATAGTCATGCATTGCGCGTTGTTCTTTCGGTTTAAAGCTTTTCTTTTTCCCGTCTGGGAAGATAACTTCTTTTACGAAGTGAGGTTTATTATAAACACCATCATTTCCAAATGCTGCATAGGCACCTGCCAATTCTAATGGAGAACTATCGTTACTACCGATTGCTGTTGATTCATATACTTTTCCTTCTTTAAATGTCATGCCTAAACCTTCAGCAAAGTCTTTTGATTTATTAAGACCAACCGCTTGAGCTGTCTTTAAAGCAGGGATATTTAAAGATTTTTTCAGTGCTTCACGTAGTGAAACGTCTCCTTTATAACTACCTGTAGCATTTTTAATCTTTGTTCCATCAGAGTAAGTATAGTCAGAGTCATTTAATTGATGATAAGTAGACCATTGAAGATTCTCAACGGCTGGACCATAATCGAAAACTGGTTTCATTGTTGAACCAACTTGGCGTTTTAAATCGATTGCCATATTATGACCTTTGAAAGTAGATTTACTTTCTTTACGACCAGCGCCGATTGCTCGAACTTCCCCAGACTGAGTATCCATAAATACGAATGATCCTTGGAATTGATCGTTTGGATACTTGATGAGATTCCCATCCATTATTTTATCAGCATAGTCTTGAGCATCAAGATCAAGAGTCGTTTGGATCGTTAAACCGTCCGAACCGATATTTATATCAGGAATTTCTTTTTCAACTTCTTTTACAACTGCATCTAAAAATGCTTGGTATTTCATTTCAGTTACTTCTGAAGATGGAAGAAGTCCTTGTATTACAGGGATTTGCATCGCATCATTCATTTCTTGTTTCGTTATATACCCGTGTCGGTTCATTAATGTTAATACGATATTACGACGTTTCGTTGCTCTATCAACGTTATCTGGTTTTGTTGGATCATAAATGTTAGGACCTTGGGGTAAACCAGCGAGCATTGCAGCTTCGTGTAGTTGTATGTCTTTTAAATCTTTGCCGTAATATTTTTTTGCTGCTGTTGAAATACCGTAAGAGCGATTACCGAGGTTAATCTTATTTAAGTACATTTCTAAAATTTCATGTTTTGAGTACTGTTGCTCTAACTTATAAGATAAGTACCATTCCTGCACTTTTCTTTTTGCAGTTTTGTCCATCGTTAGAAAATAGTTTTTAACTACTTGCTGTGTAATCGTACTACCACCTTGTGATCCAAAACCACCAGTGACATTTTCCATGACTGCCATTCCAGTACGTCTAAAATCAATTCCATTATGATCGTAGAAACGAGCATCCTCAGTCGCAAGGAATGCACTTTCAATTACTTTTGGAATTTGATCGTATGTAACATGGGTTCGTTTTTCAGCACCGTATTCATAGAAGAAATTCCCGTTTTTATCAAGGAATTTTGTTGATAAAGGATTGACTAGCTTTGATTTGTCTAGTTTTGGAGCGTCCTTTACCATAACAAAGAAGGCCGAAACGCCAGCTACGAGACCGACGATACCAAGAAGTAGACAACCTATAAGAAATCTCTTGAAAAAGGAACCTTTTTTCTTTGGTTTTTCTTCTTTATTATTTGTTTCTTTCGTTTGATTTTTTACATGATTTCGTTCTGTACGAGAACGATAATTATCTGACATTATACTTTCTCCTACCTTTCATTCTCTCCCCCAAAAGTCGAAAAAAGAGCCTTAGTGATGACTCTATCACGAAAAATAAACCGTGTCTAGTACGCGGATATAATCAATTCGAGGGTGATAACCGCATGATAATAAAGCCCCATGCTCTTCTATTTCTTGTTTTGTAATCGATTTACGTCCACCAGTATTTTGACGATTCCAAAATGCAATAATATGTTTTGCATCTAATAAATAAAATTCATCAAAAAGTGTAAATTTAATAATAACAAATGCAATTCCATTATGAGCGACTACTTGCTTCATATGTTCAATTTGATGAAGGTGGAAGTTTTGAAGTGGAAAACTGGTTTTATTTTTAGTTTCTTTCGCTTCAAAATCGATGTATTTCCCTTTGTATACACCGTTGTAATCTGTTGTAGAAGGTTGTTTGAAATACGCTTCTTTTACCACTGCAGCACTTCGAGCGGGGTAATCTACTTTTACAATTTGAAGAGGTGTAGGTTTTTTATGTACGCATGCAATATTATGGGTTAAGTAATATTGATTGGTGTCATTCAATTCCTCTTCAAGGGACATACCTCTATTACTGTAAGTATGTTTTTTTATTGGTGTTTTATGAGGTTGTGAAGCTTGATCGTACCTTTTTCCATTTGGGTAACGAATGGTCATATTTTGTCCACTCCCAACTTGATAAGATTTACTTACAAAGGTGATTATATCAAAAAATGAAAAAAGATGTGACCTTTTTCAAGAAAGGTATGGTGACTTACTCATGTTTCGATGGAATGATTACGAAAAAATTAAACAGACCCGTAATGATATTTTTTGTACAGAAGAGGAAAAAGCTATAGTTCTTACTATTAAGGAGAGCACGGATGTAGCTAACGTAGATAATATTTCACGTACACAATCTTACCAAGAATATTATTTGAGAAATAGAGAAATTAGATGGTCTTTTTTAGCAAGCATGGTTTCAAGGAATGGGGGATGGAACATGACAGATTTAGAAGGAGAATATTATTCTAATCTTTTATCTCAAACAGTTAAGAGACGATTATTTCATTTGTATGAGAAAGCCAATTGGCTCATTTTTTTAGATGCATTTCCTCAACTATTACTGTATGAGGAAAGTAAAAAGAGATGTGCGCCGCTCTTTCATTTGTTACAATTTTTCAACATATCAATTTTTATGGAAAAAGAATGGGTCGCGTTTTGGGAGAAAAAAGATATAAATAGGCTTATGACGGCACTTATTATTAATGAACAAAATAAAATTCAAAAACCAGTAATTGAGAATGCATACTTTCAAAAACATGTATTTGATACTGCACTATTCAAATTTCAAGAAATATTTCACGTTAGTGCAGTTATTTTTCCAACGGTGGAAGGGGGAATGTATGGATTTTCAGTTTATCAATTTGAAACGTTGCAAAAACGTATAGAACTGGGGAAACAATTAGCTTGGTTATTATTTCATTCAAAGTATAAGGCTTCTTTTTATAAATTTGCAGTGCAAACTAGGCATACAGGATCAAGGATGGATTATGAATGTAATATAAGGGGAATTAGAAAATCATGTACGCCGGCTCTTCGGGATGTGTATTCTATTGTCACTCATGAAAAATTAATTGAAAAAGATTGGTTTAGTGAAGGGGTGGAAATAGATTCATTATTTTTACTTGAAAAACCTAGGGGGGAAATTAATATAACAGAATGGTATAGAAAGAAGAGGGAGCAAATACATACTCTTTCTATATTAAGTAGTTTTGTTAAAAGAATAGATGAGTTCATGATATAATAAAGAAGTCCCGCCTTCTTAAATGAAGGCGGGACTTCTTTATTAAAAGTAATATGCTCTACAACAAGTTACTTTCTAATCGGTTATTTGCCAGCAGTACGACTTTAACTTCAACACTTATCGAAAGCGAAGAGGTAAGGTAGACTAGAAAATAGTTGTTTGTAAAAGCCACTTTGGTTAAAGTGTCTTTTTATCCCGCTATTTGCGGACAGTAAAACTCCCACCTCAAAATTTGGCTGGAGCAAAGAATGTAGGTGGAAGCCCTGCTGTCCGTAAACACCCGATTGGTGCGGGCTAATAATCAGTGGGGGATGAACAAAACCCCACTGATTAAAGTTTCACTTTATGTAGCGGGGAAATTTGGACCATCAAGCTTTGGATTACCAGTCTCAGGTTTGTTTTGTTGTTTGTTTTGCTTTTTCTTTTTTTCGTTTTTATTTTTTGTCATCGTAATACACCTCCTTTTTGTATTGTTACCATTTCTAAAAATGGCATACTAAATGATTTCTTTGACGAATATCAACTAGTTTTGTCATGTGAGAAGGAGTAAGTAATCAATCGGCGAAATTACATGACAAAGGAAAGGCAAAGAAGGGGGCGTTTTAAATATGGCGATGGTTCAGAAGGAAGATGTTATGAAAAAAATGGATCAAATGTTAAGTTCTCTCGATTTGCTGGAAATGAAGATTGGGATTAGAATGAATCATGCATTGAAGGATAAAGGTGAAAAAATACGCAATAAGATAGAAATAACAGAAATGCATATAGAACATATGGAAAATAAATTAGTGCATCACGAAGAAAAAGGGAGCTGGGTAAAGACATTTCAAAACGTCGTAGTGAGTGCATAATAAGGTGGGAACAAAATGGGACATGAAGCATTAATCCAGTCTTCGGAGAAGTTAATGCAGTATAATGATGAAGCGAATGTGAAAAAAAGAGAGATGGCTGAATACGATTTTTATAAGGATATGAAGCCATTTGTTGATATTGTAGATGCGGAGTTAGAGATGTGGAAAGAATTAGCTTATAGGTGGATAAAGGAAGAACGACCTAAGTATATACATGTACAACAAATTGATCAAGTGTATGATAATTTACAAACTAATGTGCTACAATGTTTTGTTAATAAGGGAAAAGGCAAACGTTTCTTTGAAACTCATCAAGCTATTTCGTATACTTTGCAAAATATCGTAGATCAATGTAAATAACAAGAGGGAAAACCCTCTTGTTTTTTTATGCCTCTGTCACTGTTGTAGGTTTTGTTGCACCGTTTATTTCTAATTCACGTATTAATGTCCGGTAATCTGAAATGCATATTTTTCCTTCAAGATAACAATGTCTTGCAAAGTCTAACAGTTCATTCAAATTTTCTGTGTAATACCCCTTTTTTTGAGAAAACGCTTGTTTTAAATCCCCTAATACCATGTTGATTCCTCCCCAATGAGAATCTTCTTCCTTATTATCATAGCATGGAAGGGTTACTTTCTAATTTTTTTAAAAATTTAAACTTCCGACAAAAACAGACAGATACTCCTTTACACATTTTATTTTATAGGTACATATTCTATATGTAGAAACTTATGTGAAGGAGGAGAGTATGCATGTTTCAACAACCTAATGTATATCAGCAAACAGATCCATATGCACAGCAAAATATGTACCAGTATAATCCGGATACATATTTACGGTATAATATGTATCCTTTCGAACCTCATTATGGAAACCAAAATTATTATCAACCATTTGAAGTGTCATTTGGGAATCAACCGCAGCAAGCGCATATGAATCAACTGCAGGAAGCGCATATGAATCAACCGCAACAACCGCATATGAATCAACCGCAACAAGCGTATACGAATCAACCGCAGCAAGCGCATATGAATCAACCGCAACAACCGCACATGGATCAGTCGCAACAACCACATATGAATCAACCGCAGCAAATGTATATGAATCAACCACAGCAAGCGTATATGAATTCACAAAACTACATGTCGCCAGCTCAATATGTAAATCAACAAGCTATGTTTTATCCACCAAAACAACCATATCCAAAGATGAATAAACAAAAGCAACAGCAACAGCAACCAAGTCAGTTTTCTAGTTTTGTTTCACAATTTAAATCATCAGATGGTAACTACGATGTAAATAAAATGATGAACACAGCTGGACAAATGATGAACGCGATGAATCAAGTAACAGGGATTGTTAAGCAAGTCGGGGGCTTTTTTGGTAAATAATAGTAGGGGGTTGTCTATAATAGGTATTACGTATGAAATTGGATACTAGACAAATTTCCATGAAATAAATGGGTATATATAACAAGCGGCTTTCCCCCCTCGCTCATATTGTAAAGTGTAGTCAGATTTTTTTAATGAGAGAGGAGAGAAAAAACTATGCATCATTGTCATCCTTGCTTTGGAGGGCATAAGCCTGTAGGACCGATTTGTACGACAGCTCCTGTCATTCATCCAACAAAACAATGCGTAACACATTCTTTTTCAACAACGGTGGTGCCACACATTTTTCCAACCCATACAACGCATGTTCATCATCAACAAATTAAAAATCAAAGCTTCTTCCCACAAACAAACTCGAACGTAAACGTTGTAGATCCTGGTGATCCAGGATTTGGCGGTGGATGTGGTCATGGTCATCATCACCATGGTCATCAAATATCACCATTTGGACCAGGACCGAATGTGTCACCATTTGGACCAAATATGGGACCGAATGTGTCACCATTTGGACCAAATATGGGACCGAATATATCACCATTTGGACCAAATATGGGACCAAACATTGGTGGAATGTTTAAAAAGTAAATGATATGTTAGAACTAGCAAAATGCTAGTTCTTTTTTTTGTAATTGGAGTGTTGATATGAAGGTTGTTGCTGTAACAGGATATAAGCCGTTTGAACTTGGAATATTTAAAAATGATCATCCAGGAGTAGAGTGTATAAAAAAGGCGCTGCGTCGTAAATTAACTGTTTTTGTAGAAGAAGGTTTGGAATGGGTTATTATAAGTGGTCAATTAGGAGTAGAGCTATGGGCTGCTGAAGTTGTTTTTGAAATTCAAGTAGAATATCCAAATTTAAAATTAGCTGTATTTACTCCTTTTTTAGAACAAGAGGAAAATTGGAAGGAAGATAACCGTGAATATTACGAATTTATTCTTTCACAAGCAGATCATATTGATAGTATTACGAAACGGAAGTACGAAAGCCCAGAGCAATTTAAATTAAAGAATCAATTTTTTATTGAAAAAAGCGATGCACTTTTAGCTGTATATGATGAAGAAAAGTCTGGGAGCCCTAAATATATTGTAGAAGCAGCTAAGAAAAAAGGAGAAATAGAAAATTATCACAGTTATTTCATTCTTTTTTCTGATTTACAAGATATAATGGAAGAGGAACAGTGGAATAATGCAGAGTAATATGTAATATAGTACTCGTATATTTGATTGACAAAAGGCGTTGTTTCTGAAAAAATTTAGTTAATGAAAGCTTTGGCAAAAATTTGAGGTGAAGAAAATGATTTCGGATAAAATTAAATTAACAGCGAAAGATATTTTAGAAAAAGAATTTAAAACAGGTATGAGAGGTTATCAACAAGAAGAAGTAGATAAGTTTCTTGATATGATTATTAAAGATTATGAAGCTTTTCATAAGGAATTTGATCAATTAAAACAACAAAATGCTCGTTTGAAACGTGAATTAGAAGAACAAAAAGTAGCGGCAACACAAGTTCCGCAACAACCGGTACAAACACCAGTTGCACAACCAGTGTATAACAATACGAATACGGATATTTTAAAACGTCTATCTAATTTAGAAAAAGCTGTATTTGGAAGTAAGTTATACGAATAAATTAAGGTAACAAAAAGGTTAAAGCATTTTACATAGAAAAAAACATTGCAAAATCTTTTTGTTTCCACTATACTAATGTTTGTCATAACGTTTGGGTAATCGCTGCAACGCCAACGTTGTAGAGGAAAGTCCATGCTCGCACGGCCTGAGATGGCTGTAGTGTTCGTGCCTAGCCAAGTCATAAGCTAGGGTATTCTGGCTGCAAGGCTGGTTTAACGGCAGGGAAAAAACCTAAGTCCTTTCGGATATGGTTTGACTACCTTTAAAGTGCCACAGTGACGAAGTCCTTGAAGAAATGATAGGAGTGGAACGAGGTAAACCCCACGAGCGAGAAACCCAAATAATGGTAGGGGAATCTTTTCCAAGGAAATGAACGACGGAAAAGGACAGGTTTTCGTAACCTGTAGATAGATGATTACCACCGGAGTACGAGGCGTGGGCCGTTTGCAGTACAAAGGAACAGAACATGGCTTACAGAACGTTATGAACCAACTATGAAATAACTCAGCTCTCCTTTGTTAGAGGAGGGCTTTTTATTTGTATGAAGTTATAAGTTGTGAGTTAAAATGGTAAGTGAGAATATTCTTCGTAATATGTGATAATTAATAGGACAACATGTTATTAATTATTGTTTGATTATACATAAGAGGTGAATGCAAATGGGAAAAGTTACTTTAATTGCAACAGCGGCAATGGGTATTGAAGCGTTAGTTGCCCGAGAAGTTCGCGATCTTGGTTATGAATGTGAAGTGGAAAACGGAAAGGTAACGTTTGAAGCGGATGAAAAAGCGATTTGTCGTACGAATTTATGGTTACGTACTGCAGACCGTGTGAAAATTAAAGTCGGCGAATTTAAAGCAACAACATTCGATGAGTTATTTGAAAAAACAAAAGCGTTAAACTGGGGAGATTATATTCCAGAGAACGGAGAATTTCCTGTTATTGGGAAATCTTTGAAGTCAACATTATTTAGCGTTTCAGACTGCCAACGTATCGTTAAAAAGGCTGTTGTTGAGAAATTAAAAACAACGTATAGACGCACAACTTGGTTTGAAGAAGATGGACCGTTATTCCGTATTGAAATTGCAATGCTCAAGGATATTGCGACGTTAACAATCGATGCAAGTGGTGTAGGTCTTCATAAACGTGGATACCGTCTTGAGCAAGGTGAAGCGCCTTTAAAAGAAACATTAGCTGCGTCTTTAATTAAGTTAACAAACTGGAAGGCGGATCGTCCTTTCGTTGATCCTTTCTGTGGATCTGGTACAATTCCAATTGAAGCTGCATTAATTGGACAAAATATCGCACCAGGATTTAACCGAGGCTTTGCATCGGATGAATGGGGCTGGGTTGGTAAACAAAATTGGCGCGAAGCTCGTCAAGAAGCTGAAGATTTAGCTAATTATAATCAACCATTGCAAATCATTGGATCAGATATCGATCACCGTATGATAAGAGTTGCCCAAGATAACGCAGAAGAAGTTGGATTAGGGGATCTTATATCATTTAAACAAATGCAAGTAAAAGATTTCACGACAAAAGAGGAATATGGCTATGTTGTAACGAATCCTCCATACGGAGAACGTTTAAGTGAAAGAGCGCTTGTTGAAAAATTATATAAAGAAATGGGAGAGGTATTCCGCCCATTAGATACGTGGTCAATGTATTTATTAACAAGTTATGAAGCATTTGAGAAATGTTATGGGAAAGATGCATCGAAAAAGCGTAAACTGTTTAACGGATTTATCCGTACAGATTACTATCAATACTTCGGAAAGCGTCCACCGCGTAATTCATAGTATAAAACTCCTCCAGCACGCATATACTGGCTATTATGTAATGCGTAAAGGAGGAAGTGATATGGATAGTTTCCAATTATCGATGATTCAAAAAGCTATTCACCGTACGTATGATGAGCTCGGAAAAGAAGTGGATAGTCAAGGTGCAATTGTAGATGGAATACAAAAAGCGCAGGAAGAATATTTGTCAGCTCTTTCACATGAAACAGCGATTGATAAACGTTATTTAAGGTTATTAATATAGAAAAAAATTTTCCTTTTTCGAAAGGAAAATTTTTTTTCGTGTATTTCTATGTATTGTAACAGGGGAAAGTGGCTGCGCACATGTGAGTAGCAGTTGCTATATCTTTTTATAGAAAAACTGTTTGGTTGGAGGCTAAGGATGTTTACTGAGAATAGGTTACCATTTGAAGTAGGAAAACAAGATAATTTTTATGATAAGTTGAATGAGTGGATTGGAGATGTGTTTTACGACATTCTTCCGGAAAAGGGCTTTGAAGAGCGTGATGAACAGATTTTTATGGCGTTTCAGTTAGAGCGCGCTTTCCAAGAGAAGAAAGTTATGTTTGCAGAAGCGGGTGTAGGAACAGGGAAAACAATTGTATATCTTCTATATGCAATTTGTTATGCACGTTATACAGGGAAGCCGGCTATTATCGCTTGTGCAGATGAAACGTTAATTGAGCAGCTTGTGAAAGAAGAAGGAGACATTGCTAAGTTATCTGAAGCATTAGGGCTATCTGTTGATGTTAGACTTGCGAAGTCAATGGATAATTATTTATGTTTACGTAAACTTGAAGATGTTATGAGTGGACGAGCTCCAGAAGTAATTGAAGATGTATATTACGAATTACCTCAGTTCGTATTCGATCATGGTACGATGCAGAACTTTACTCACTATGGTGATCGAAAAGAATTTCCACTGTTAAATGACGAGGAATGGTCAAAGGTAAACTGGGATTACTTCCAAGATTGCTTCACTTGTGATTCTCGTCATCGTTGTGGTCAAACTCTTTCGCGCGAGCATTATCGTAAAGCGGCAGATTTAATCATTTGTTCTCAAGATTTCTATATGGATCATATTTGGACGTACGAAGCTCGCAAACGTGAAGGACAAATTCCGTTATTACCAGAAAGTAGCTGCGTTGTATTCGATGAAGGGCATCTTGTAGAATATGCAGCTCAAAAAGCTTTAACGTACCGTTTAAAACAAACGATGATGGAGCAACTTTTAACGAGATTATTACAAAATGATATTCGTGAAGAGTTCGCACATTTAGTAGAAGAAACAATTTGGCAAACTGAACAATTCTTTGGGGTACTACAAGAGAATAAAAAGGAAATTGAAGGTTCTGATCGTTTAGAAATTACTGTGACAGAAAAGGTAACTGCAGAAGCGAAAAGACTTTATGCGAAAATCGGTGAAGTCGGTGATGCATTAGTATTTGAAAGTGAAATGCATACAGTAAACACATACGATTTAAATATTGTTGATGAGCATTTAGATGTGTTAGAGCATTCACTTCGTCTTTTCATGCACGAGAAAAATGTAATTACGTGGGGTGAAGAAGGCGATGGTGCTTTCACATTAGTTATTATGCCGCGTGCAGTTGAAGAAGTGTTACAAGAAAAAGTATTCTCAAAGAAGATTCCATATATTTTCTCTTCTGCGACATTATCTGACAATGATTCGTTCGCATTTACTGCAAATAGTCTAGGGGTAAAAGATTACTTATCATTCTCAGTTGCTTCGCCGTTTGATTATGAAGAGCAAATGACAGTAAACTTACTTCCGTATACGAAAGAAAATGAATGGGAAAGAAAGTGTCAATATACACTTGAAAATATACAAAAAACAAATGGACGTACACTCGTATTATTCCGTACAACGCAAGAACTTGCAGCGTTTAAAGAATATGTAAGTAAAGAGCAAATGTCAGTTCCGTTCCTATATGAAGGAGATCAAGAAATTAGTCAGCTCGTTTCTCGTTTCCAAAATGAAGAAGAGACTGTACTTTGTGCCGTTCATTTATGGGAAGGTTTAGACATTCCAGGTTCATCATTATCACATGTTATTATTTGGTCATTACCATTCCCTCCAAACGATCCTGTGTTTGAGGCGAAGCGTAAACATGTGAATGATCCATTCTGGGATGTAGATGTGCCTTATATGATTTTACGTCTTCGCCAAGGAATTGGACGTTTAATTCGTACAAGTGAAGATAAAGGTGCTATATCATTATTCTTATCAGATAATGAAGATGAAAAAGTTATAGAAGCAGTGAAGAAAGTACTTCCGGTAGAAGGAAAAGTACTTTAAGCGAAAAAATGTTGTAGGGAAAAGTTTGGCATTTGCCAAGCTTTTTTTCTATTAGAAAAGGAATTTATGTTTCAGTGTCGAAATAAGTTTGAGGTAGAAAAAGGAGGTTTTTTATACTATGACAGTTGCTACATATGAAGTGGAAAAACAATTTTTAACATATGTGAAGAAGATAGAGAATTACGGAGAGGCATTAAGCTTAATGTTTTGGGATTTAAGAACAGGTGCACCAAAGCAAGGAGTAGACCAGCGTTCAGAAGTAATTGGAATGCTTTCATCCGAAGTGTTTGTGATGTCGACTTCAGATGAGATGGGGAACTATTTAACTGAACTAGAATCTGTAATTGTTGAAAATAAACTTTCTGAAACGACAAAGAAAATGGTTGAAGAGTGTCGTAAAGAATATGATAGAAATAAGAAAATTCCACAAGCGGAATATGAAGCGTATGTGAAATTAGAAGCGAAAGCGGAAAGTGTATGGGAAGAAGCTCGCGAAAAATCTGACTTCGAAATGTTCCGTCCGTATTTAGAAAAAATTGTTGAATTCAAAAAGAAGTTTATTACATATTGGGGTTACGAAACGTACAAATATAACACGCTATTAGACATGTATGAGCCGGGAATCACAGTAGAAGTGTTAGATCATGTATTTGGTCAACTACGTGAACGTATCGTTCCGCTTGTGAAAGAAATTTCTGAGTCTAAAAAAGAATTAAAAACAAATGCTTTAGCTGAACATTTTTCAAAAGAAAAACAAAAGAATTTTACTTTAGAGTTATTAAAACAATTGAACTATAACTTTGAAGCGGGTCGTCTTGATGAAACGGTACATCCTTTTGAAATTACATTAAATAGAGGGGATGTTCGTATTACGACTCGTTACGATGAGAAAGACTTCCGTATGGCTGTTTTCGGCACGATTCATGAATGTGGTCATGCTGTATATGAACAAAATATTGCAGAGGAATTTGAAGGTACACCGCTATGTAGTGGAACTTCTATGGGTATTCATGAGTCACAATCATTATTCTTTGAGAACTTTATCGGTCGTAATAAATCATTCTGGAAGAAAAATTATGATTTATTAAAAGAGTATAGCGATGGTCAATTCAATGATATATCAGTAGATGAGTTTTATGATGCGATTAACGAATCGAAGCCATCGTTTATTCGTATAGAAGCAGATGAGCTTACATATCCGCTTCACGTCATGGTTCGTTATGAACTTGAGAAAGAATTATTTGATGGTACATTACAAGTGAAGGATTTGCCAGCGGCTTGGAATGATAAGATGGAAGCATATTTAGGAATTCGTCCGGAAAACGATGCACAAGGTGTATTGCAAGATGTTCACTGGGCTGGTGGTTCATTTGGATACTTCCCATCTTATGCGCTTGGTTATATGTATGCAGCGCAATTTAAACATAGGATGCTAAAGGATATTCCAAACTTTGATGCATTATTAGAAGAAGGAAACGTGACACCAATTCGTGAATGGTTAACAGAGAATATTCACCAATATGGCAAAACGAAAAAACCACTTGAAATTTTAAAAGATGTGACAGGTGAAGGTTTAAATGCAAACTACTTAGCTGATTATTTAGAAGCTAAATATAAAGAGATTTATGAGTTATAAAACAGGAGCTGCTTAATTGCAGCTTTTTTTTATGAGGGAGTGAGAGAAATGGGCTATATGTTTACAGTAATGTCGCAAGCGGAAGCAGAAGAAATTGCATATAACTGGCATTATGAAGGGGAGTATACCTTTTATGATATAGAGGCAGATGAAGAAGATTTAGCTGAGTTTTTAGAGGATGAGAGTAGAGGGAATCATACATTTTCTGTGAAGGAAAATAGTACTCTCATTGGTTTCTTTAGTTTTAGTAACATAAATAATCAAACGGTTGATATAGGTCTTGGAATGAGACCTGATATAACTGGGAATGGATTTGGTCTACAGTTCGTAAAAGCTGGACTAGCTTTTAGTAAAGAAAAATATGGATGCAATTATATAACACTATCAGTAGCGACATTTAATGAAAGAGCGATTAAAGTGTATAAAAGAGCAGGATTCGAAGCTGTTGGAACGTTTATACAGAAAACAAATGGTAGTTGTTTTGAGTTTTTGAAAATGAATTATATATGTAAAAATGATTAAAAAACAGAGGAGAACTTCTGTTTTTTTATTTTGATGTAGAAATAAATGATGTTTGTTTTTGTACTTGTTGTAATTAGAAGTTTTGAAATTTTGGAAGAGGATGTGTATGATTGAAGTTTAGTAGCAAATAGCAAGTTTAGTAAGGAGAGGTAGAGGTAGTATGATTACAATTAAAACGAAAAATGAAATAGATTTGATGCATGAATCGGGGAAGTTACTAGCTTCTTGTCATAGAGAAATTGCAAAAATGATGAAACCAGGTATCACTACACAAGAAATTGATACGTTTGTTGAAGCATATTTAGAAGAGCATGGTGCCAGATCCGAACAGAAAGGGTATAACGATTATCCATACGCAATATGTGCATCTGTGAACAATGAAATGTGTCATGGGTTTCCAACAGATGTTCCTTTAAGTGAAGGCGATATTGTGACAATTGACATGGTAGTAAACTTAAATGGTGCGCTTTCGGATTCTGCATGGACGTATATAGTTGGAGATATTTCTGATGAAGCAAAAAGGTTATTGTTAGTGGCAGAGAGTGCTTTATATAAAGGGATTGAGCAAGCAATAAGTGGTAACCATGTTGGAGATATTGGATACGCAATTGAAAGTTATGTAGCCTCTGAAGGGTTTTCTGTTGCAAGAGACTTTACGGGACACGGAATTGGTAAAGAAATTCATGAGGAACCAGCAATTTTTCATTTTGGTAAGCCAAGGCAAGGACCAGAATTACAAGAAGGAATGGTAATTACAATTGAACCTATTGTAAATGCCGGTATGCGATATTCTAAAGTAGATTTAAACGGATGGACTGCACGGACGATGGATGGGAAATTATCTGCACAGTATGAGCATACAATTGCGATTACGAAGGATGGTCCTATCATATTAACGACGTTGTAATATGAAATGTGAAAGTTTGAAAAACTCGAACAAAAATGGTGTTTTCATAAAATTCGTACGTGTTTTTTCGATAAATGCTTTTCAAAGTGAAAAAAGTGCGTTATAATCCTTCTATAAATAAATAAGTTAGCTACACTCATATAATCGCGGGGATATGGCCTGCAAGTTTCTACCGAAGTACCGTAAATACTTTGACTATGAGTGAGGACGAATATATTTGCTTGTTTAGCATTCTTTTTTGCGAAACTCCAAAAGCACGTCTCTCACTTGTAACGAGTGGTGGCGGCTTTTGGAGTTTTTTTATTTGCATAAGAGGAGGAACTAACATGAAAGTATTACAAGAAAAGATTTTGAACGAAGGAAAGGTTTTATCTGGTGATGTATTAAAGGTAGATGCATTTTTAAATCATCAAATTGATCCAGTACTTATGCAAGAAATCGGAAAAGAATTCGCTAAGCGTTTTAAAGAAGAGAACATTACAAAAATCGTGACGATTGAATCTTCAGGCATTGCACCAGCGGTTATGGCTGCTTTAGAGCTTGGTGTAAAAGTAGTTTTTGCAAGAAAGCGTAAATCGTTAACGTTACAAGATAATATGTATGTTGCAAACGTATACTCATTTACGAAACAAGAAACGAATGAAATTTCATTATCTCGAAATCATATCGATGAAAATGATCGCGTTTTAATTATCGATGACTTTTTAGCAAACGGTCAGGCTGCTTTAGGTTTAATGAGTTTAGTAGAGCAATCTGGAGCAAGTATTGCAGGAATTGGTATTGTTATTGAAAAAGCATTTCAAGATGGAGGAAAGAAGCTTCGCGAACAAGGAGTTCGTGTTGAGTCACTAGCAGAAATTGCATCACTTGATAACGGCACAGTTACATTTGTACAGCAAGAAACTGCGGAGGTGAAATAAACGATGAAGCAACATCCATTTAAAATCGCATCGCTTGGTATGCAGCACATGCTTGCCATGTACGCTGGCGCAATTATTGTTCCTCTTATTGTCGGCGGGGGACTTGGTTTAAATCAACAAGAGTTAACATATTTAGTCTCAATTGATTTATTAATGTGCGGCGTTGCGACAATTTTACAAGCATTATCAAATCGCTTTTTCGGTATTGGACTTCCAGTTGTACTTGGTTGTACATTTACAGCGGTTGGACCGATGATTGCAATCGGAAAACAATACGGGGTGTCTTCTATTTATGGAGCGATTATTGCTGCCGGGTTATTCGTTGTTATTTTTGCGAAATTATTTGGAAAGCTTGTAAAACTGTTTCCACCTGTTGTAACAGGATCTGTCGTTACCGTAATTGGAGTTACACTTGTTCCAGCAGCAATTAATGATATGGCTGGAGGAGTAGGAAGTAAAGATTTCGGTAGTCTTGAAAATTTAGCGTTAGCATTTGGTGTATTATTATTTATCATCATTATGTATCGTTTCTTTGACGGATTTATTCGTTCAATCTCTATTTTACTAGGTCTATTGTTCGGTACAATCGTTGCAGCATTTATGGGGAAAGTAAGTTTGCAAGCGGTTGGAGAAGCGGATTGGTTCCACGGTATTCAGCCATTTTACTTCGGTACACCAACATTTGAATTAACGCCAATTATTACGATGATTCTCGTTGCTTGCGTAGGAATTGTGGAAGCAACAGGGGTATATTTTGCATTATCTGATATTTGTAATAAAAAGATCGGTGAAAAAGAATTAACAAAAGGCTATCGCGCAGAAGGATTAGCGATGGTTCTAGGTGGTATTTTTAACGCATTTCCATACACAACATATTCTCAAAACGTAGGCCTTGTTCAATTAACTGGAGTAAGAAATCGCGTCATTATCTATACTTGTGGTGGTATGTTAATTGCTCTTGGGTTTATTCCTAAAATCGCAGCCATTACAACAATTATTCCGAAATCAGTACTTGGCGGTGCAATGCTAGCAATGTTCGGCATGGTTATGGCATATGGTATTAAAATGTTAAGCAGTGTTGATTTTGGAAAACAAGAAAATTTATTAATTGTTGCATGTTCTGTCGGAATCGGACTTGGAGTTACAGTCGTTCCAACGTTATTCTCACAGCTTCCGGAAAACATCCGTATTTTAACTGATAACGGAATTGTACTTGGAAGTGCATCAGCAGTACTTTTAAATATTGTATTTAATATGGTGCCGCAGCGTAAAGTGAAAGTAAAAGAAGAGCCAGTTCCGATGCAAAGTGCAGTAAGAGAAGCGTAAAAAAGCAAGGTCTCATTATGAGACCTTGCTTTTCTTTTTAAGTGGCATTATCTTACCGTATGTACCAAGGCGCCAAATGTATTCAAGTGGCCCATATTGGTAACGTGAAAGCCACCAGCGGCTAATAAAGATTTGTAACGTATAAAAGCCGATGCAAAATAGTGGTCCCACCCATAATGGAGCGGGATAATAATTTTTGAAAAATAGGCCGAATACAAGTAACGTAACAATCGTATGCGTGATGTAATTTGTTAACGCCATTCGTCCGACATATTGGAACGGACGTAATAATGTTTGCCATCTTTCTTTTTGTAATAAACGCATGAGCGTGAAAATGTAGAATATGAATAATGTTTTTCCACTAAACATTGTAAAGGCCTGCATATAAAATGGTTCATAAGATGGTTTTGATAAGAAGTAACGGACCATGAAGAACCACATTGGTAATGTCAAAATGAACATAATGATTTGCCATTTTTTAAGCTTTGGATCTAACTCTTTCGTGCGGCGGAAAATATCTTTTTTTCCGGCGTATAAACCAAGTAAAAATAGTCCAACTGTTTCTGGGAGCATGAATACATTTAGTCCAATTCCTTCAGAATAAAATGCATGGAAACGATTTTGTATTTGTGACACCCAGTCTTCAAGTGGCATGATCGGTAAGGAAAACCCTAACTCTGCCTTTGGTACTAAGGCAACCACTATACTAGCGATTAGCATGAAAAATTGAAAAATACTTAGTAAAACTAATGCCCATATTAAAATAGTACGAGGCTCTCTCTTATAAAATAACAATAAGAAAAATCCAGCGATGGCATAACTATGTAAGATGTCTCCGTCCCATAAAAGAACGTAATGCAAGAAACCAAATAATAATAAAATGAGCAAGCGGCGAACAAATAAAGTTTTTGGGCGATCTGTTTTCGCTTCAGCACGAGTCATAAAAATGTAAAAGCCTAGGCCGAATAAAAACGAAAAGATAGTATAAAACTTTGTTTGAATAAACATATCGTAAAATAGACGGATATAGCTATTTAGCCCCTCATAAACTCCTGAAAGATCACGTGAGTCGATCCCAGCGATAACAGGCCAGTTAACAAGAAAAATACCTAGTACAGCTATTCCTCTAATAATATCGATGGAATGTATCCTCTCGCCTTGTGAAATATTTTGTGTCATTATTTTCCTCCTTGTTAAGTAATTCCCTTTTATCCCGCATTAACAAGCAGTAAGACTCCCACCTCAAAATTCAGTGAATACGAGGAAGTTAGGTGGGAGATCAACTGCTTGTAAAAGCCCGATTGGTTCAACTAATAATTAGTGGGGATGGGAAATATCCCCACTAATTACAGTTTCACTCTATTATACAAAATGTAAAGAGGAGGGTATATAGGTAATTTCCAATTTTTAAAACTGCTAAGATGTGCATTATGAGATATAATAAGAGTGCACAGCAAGTTTTAAACTTCTTTAAAACAGGCAGTAAAGCTCCTTTTCCCGAAGGAGCTTTCTTTTTTTAGAAATTTGTTGATAATGATTCTCTTTAATGATAAAATGTATTCAAAAGTGATAATCATTATCAAAAAAGGTTGGTGTGTTAATATGGTGTATGCACTTGTTGCAGGAACGATTGCTATATATGTTGGTGTTACAAAGTATGTTTTAAATGGAGTAGGAACAACAAAATGAATAATATTACATAAAATCCCTTTCATTTGTAAAAAGAATGAAAGGGATTTTTTATTTTTGATGTGAATATGCTGAAAATTTAGTATGATAATAAAGTGAAACTTTAATCAGCGGGGAGGTCTATCTCTCACTGATTACTAGCCCGCACGAAACGGGTTTTTACTGTCCACAAATAGCGGGATAAAGTATATACATCTTGGATAAAGGGGAACAAGGGGATGACAAACATAGTACAGACAAACGGTATGAAAAAACTTGTTTGTTTTTATGAAGAGTGGCAAAAAAACGGCGATGTAGAGAATAGTTTGAAGTTGTTTGAAGTGATTCAAAAATATAAACAAGAGCAGCTTATGCTAGCTTTTTGTGGTCATTTTTCTGCGGGGAAATCGACAATGATGAATCACCTATATAAAGCGCAATTATTACCGACAAGTCCGATTCCAACGAGTGCTAACGTTGTTAAAATTGAAAGAGGATCTGATCGTGTTGTTGTAACGATTAAGTCTGGAGAACAGTATGAATATGACGGCGCATATTCAGCAGAAGAATTAAAACAGATATGTAAAGACGGTGATGAAGTAATTGGTGTTCATATTTATCGAAATGATGCGCCAATTCCTGATGGGGTTATGTTAGTTGATACGCCCGGAATTGATTCTACGGATGATGCCCACCAATTAGCGACGGAATCAACACTGCATCTAGCAGATGTTATTTTCTATATGATGGATTATAACCATGTCCAATCAGAGGTTAACTTACAGTTTGTTAAAGAATTGAAACAACGTAATAAAACGGTTTATCTCGTTGTAAACCAAATAGATAAACATAAAGCAAATGAGTTATCGTTTGAAGAGTATAGAGATAGTGTAAAACAGTCTTTTTCTAACTGGGATATTGAAGTAGATGGTATTTTCTATACATCATTGCGAATGATGAATCATCCATACAATGAAATTCAAAGTTTAGAAGCATTAATCTTTTCTATCATGAAAGAAAAAGAGCAGTATGTAAGAAAGGGAATGGAGCGAGAAACAGAATATTTACTGCAAGAACATTGTTCGTTTATTCTTTCTGAAAATGAAAAACATCTCATGAAATATGAAGAAGAATTAACATCACCACTGTCACTTTCAGAGATAGTTGAAAAAAAGGAAGAGTTAACTGAAAATAAAAATCGGGTGGCTAGTAAAGAATCTGATGTGAGAAATGAATTTATAAAAGGTTTACAAGCCATATTAGATAACGCGTATTTAATGCCATTTGAAATGAGAGAATTGGCAAATAAATATTTAGAAACGAAATTAACGAAGTTTAAAGTTGGTTTGTTATTTGCGAAAGGAAAGACGGAGCAAGAAAAACAGAGACGTGTAGATGCTTTTTATTCTGCTCTTCAAAAGACTGTTGAAACGCAACTTGATTTTCATGTGAAAGAATTTATTGTAGCCTTCTTAAAAGAAGAAGGGTTATTTACAGAGGAAATAGGGAAAGACATATATGCGTTAGAAATTGCTTTCGGACCGGAAGTGTTGGCTGAAACAATTAAACAGGGGGCTGGATTTACCGGTGATTACTTACTTCTTTATACTGCTGACGTTGCAAATGAGTTAAAGAAAAGATACTTTATGAAATCTCAGCAAATCTTTGGAAAAAGTACGGGTATATTGCAGAAGAAAGTGAAGATAGAGATTGCTCGTATTGAAGAAGAAATTGAAAAATACACGATGTTACAAACAGCAAAAGAAACAAAATTACAGTACATTAAGACGTATGAGGAATATGAGAGCTATTTAGGAGATATTTGGAATGAAAATATTTCTATACCAGATGGATTGCAAATAGACGAAATATTACAAAGTAAAAAACAAGTTGTTAGTGAGAAGTTTACACTACAAGAGCAAGAAATTGTAAATGATAACGTAGCGGCTAGTGAAGAAGAGATTAAAGGAACGAAAGCTTTAAATATTCAGCGTATATTAGAAAAGGTGAAGAAAGCTGAAACGATATTAGATCCATTGCCTACACTGAAACATCTACAGCAAGAAGTAGTTGGAAAAAGACAGCGTGTAGAAACGAAGCAATTTACAGTAGCGTTATTTGGAGCTTTTAGTGCTGGGAAATCATCATTTGCTAACGCATTGCTCGGTGAAAAGGTACTTCCTGTATCGCCAAACCCAACGACAGCAACAATAAATCAAATTTTGCCAGTTACAGAAGATAAACCACATGGAACGGTAATTGTCCAGTTTAAGTCAGAGCAAGCGCTGTTAGAAGATATGAAAGCTGTTTATAAAATGTTTCACTATGAAATTGCTACATTGGAAGAAGCGTTAACGAAAATTGATCAAATTATGAAATACCCTTCACCAAGCGGGAAGCAAAAAACAACATTTAGCTTTTTGCGAGCGGTACAAAAAGGATATGAGGCAGTTGCTAATCATTTAGGGGAACAATTACAAGTTACGTTAGAGGAGTTCTCTGATTATGTAGCTAATGAAGAAAAATCATGCTTTGTTGAGTATATGGAGCTTTATTATGATTGTGCTTTAACAAGGCAAGGAGTAGCTCTTGTAGATACACCAGGGGCGGATTCTATTAACGCGCGCCATACGGATGTTGCATTCCAGTATATTAAAAACGCAGATGCTATTTTATTCGTAACATACTATAATCATGTTTTCTCTCGTGCGGATCGTGAATTTTTAATTCAGCTCGGTCGTGTAAAGGATACATTTGCACTTGATAAAATGTTCTTCTTAATAAATGCTGCCGATTTAGCACAATCTGAAGAAGAACTTGAAATGGTAAAAGGTTATATTGCCGATCAGCTCCTGCAATACGGTATTAGAAGTCCACGTTTATTTGCAATTTCAAGTTTATGTGCGCTTGAAGAAAAGCAAGGGAAAAGTATTGATAAAGAAAAGTATGGTATTTTACAAAACTCCGGGATTACTAAGTTTGAAGAATCATTTACGTCCTTTATGATGAGGGATTTAATGCTTGTATCTGTGCATGCTTTATATGGTGCATTGCAAGGAGCGAATCAGCTTCTTGTAAATATGATAAATGGCGCAAAGCAGGGAAATGATGAGAAAGAGAAGCAAACAAAAAAATATGAAGCAGAGCGTAATCAGCTACTTCATATTATTTCATCATATAGTGTACTTGCTGAAGAGCAAGCAATGCAAAATGAAGTGAAAGAATTGCTTTATTATGTACACCAACGTCTATTTTTACGCTATAACGATGTGTTTACTGAATTTATTAATCCGGCGTCGTTACGAACAGATGGGAATGTGAAAATGCAGTTACAGCAATGTGTAATGGAATTAGTTTCATTTATTCAACATGATTTATTACAAGAAATGCGTGCGACATCATTACGTCTTGAAAAATGGATAGATGAAGCGATGAAGCGTGCAAAGGATGAAATTGTTGTGAATTGCAAAGTGGAAAATGAATCGATTTCTATGGGTGGAACAGTGGATTATGAATATAAAATTATTACACATAAAGAGCCGTTTCCTTCAATAGAAATAAAAGATTTTAAAAAGGCACTAGCACATTTTAAAAATGAGAAAAGCTTTTTTGAAAAAAATGATAAAGCTTTTATGCAAGAAGACGCTAAAGGAGTGTTAGAACCTTTCGTATCAAACTATGTAGTTGATGAAGAAGATTTATTCGTTCATCATTATAAGCAAGAGTGGGATGCAAAATGGAACCTATTCCAAAAAGTGATGCAGCAAGACGTTGAGAATTATTATGAAAGTATATTATTCGCTTTAGCTGAAACAATTGATGTATCGCTATACGAACAAAGTAAAGAAGAGCTACAAAAGCAGTTAGTAGAAATTGAAAAAGAAATTTATATTAAATAGCTGTTATGAAAAAAAGATTCGTTCAATTTTCTTTTGTAGTACAGTATCTAAAGATTTTACAAACCCTGCAAACTCATCAGTAGAAATCATATGGGTAAGAACTAAGCGTCTGCCGTCTGGTGTTTCACCGCATAAGACGAATGAAGAAAACTCATACGTTTTGTTTTCTACTACTAATTTTGGATAGGAATATGTGTCGCTCTTCTTTTTCTTTCCATCAATAGAGATGACGTTGCATTTTTTCTCATTGTTGTCCATGGTGAATCCCTCCTTTCTATTATCTATGGTAGACAAGGGGGGTTTAGAACAATAGAGGAGGGGGAATTTTTATGTCTGTTGTCATAGAGCGTATTTCGAAAGAAGCTATACCGAAATCTTTATTACTTCTTGCTGATCCAAGTGAAAGCCAAATTGATGCATATGTACAGAGAGGGTTTACGTATATAGCTAAACAAGAAGAAAGAATCATCGGTGTATATGTGCTTTTGGAAACAAGACCAAGGACAATGGAAATTATGAATATTGCGGTTGTAGAGCATTTGCAAGGAAAAGGGATTGGAAAGCAGCTATTAAGTCATGCCGTAGAAACTGCTAAAGGATATGGTATGTCAAAACTTGAAGTTGGTACAGGCAATTCTAGTGTTTCACAACTTGCTTTATATCAAAAATGTGGATTTCGTATTTTTTCTATTGATTTTGATTACTTTTCAAAGCATTATGAAGAAGAGATTATTGAAAATGGGATTGTATGTCGCGATATGATTCGGCTTGCAATGGAATTGAATAAGAACGTATAACTTATTTAGGGGGAAGAGAAGATGGAAGTACATAAAGCAATTACAGCACATTCTCGTAAACAAAATGAAAGTGTAAAAGCATGTTTACAATTAGATGCGCAGCGTGAAGCAGCTATTGAAGCAGCCGTATCTCTTGCGTTAAAGGGGAAAGAATTTTCGGTTGATATCATTAATGTTGTAACAAAGCAAATTAATGATCTTGCAAAAAATGGTGTTACACTGCAGCGTAAATTTGTTACAGAAGAAATGGTTATGGAGTATGTAAGTCGTTTGCAAGAGAAAGAAGGTCGTTAAAGATGATAGTTACAGTCGAATGGTTACGTGAGCATATAGAAGATGAGAATGTCCGTATAATCGATTGTCGTTTTGATTTAGCGAATCCTAATTGGGGTAGAGAAAAGTATGAGGAAGAACATATTCTTCATGCGTTATATTTTGATTTGAATGTAGATTTATCAAGTCCTGTAACAGAACATGGTGGTCGCCATCCATTGCCGAATATTGAGGAGTTTGCAGACAAGCTTTCACAAGCTGGTATTGGTGAACATACGACAGTAATTGCATACGACAGTCAAGCGGGTGCAAATGCTTCTCGTCTCTGGTGGTTATTAAACTATGTAGGACATGAGAAAGTATATATATTAGATGGCGGATTTCCAGCTTGGAAAGAGAATGGACTACACACAACGCCGAATATCCCAGTTATTGCACGAAAACCTTTTATACCGGAAATACAAGAAAATATGCTTGTAACGATGGAAGATGTGAGAGGGAATATTCGTGCAGGTGCAAATATGACATTAATTGATTCTAGGGAACCAAAACGTTATGCTGGTGCGGAAGAGCTCGTTGATTTGAAGGCAGGGCATATTCCGACGGCAGTAAACTATTTTTGGAAAGATGGGATTTTAGAATCGGGACACTTTAAAAACGAAGAGGAACAGCAAGGGCGTTTCCAAAATCTTGATAAAGAGAAGGAAACAATCGTATATTGTGGTTCTGGTGTTACAGCGTGTCCGAACATAGTTGCATTAAAATTAGCTGGTTTTCAAAATGTTAAATTGTATACAGGTAGCTGGAGTGATTGGATTTCTTATCCAGAAAATCAAATTGCAAAAGAAGAAGATTAATCACTTGCATGCAAAAATAATTTGTATTAAAATAAGGTCACAAGCAAGAGATTGCTTCAAAAAAATTATATTTTACACATTGGAAACAATGTGATAATATAACGACAAGTAAATAATACATCCTGCGGTGTGCGTAACTTATTTATGTCTAAAACCGATGTTAGTTTTACGGAAGCTCAATATTTAGTGACCATTATCAAGCCTTCCTTGTGGAGGAAGATATACGGTAACTGTGAGGGCATCCACCTGCGAGTAGCGGGTTTTTGGACATTTACGAGAGACGGCACTTGCGGGGGTCTTATTTCAACTAATAGTATATAAAATTCCTACGGTGTACGTAGCTTGTGTATGTCTTAAACCAATAAGTATAATGCGGAAGTTCAATATTTAAATGTAGATAGCAGGCCATCTTTTTAAGAAGGAAGTTACAAACATTTGTGAGAACATCCACCTGTGAAAGCAGGTTTATGGACATCTATAGATAACGGCATATGTGGGACTATATAAAAAACCTTACGTTTTATACGTAAGGTTTTTTTGTTGAATAAATATACTCATGTTATCTAGATTTACCTGTAAAGTTCCCATAATAAATATAGCACTTGCGGTCTTCATCAATTTCTCTTGAATCGAGGGTGAATTCCAAATGTATTCCATCCCGTTGAATATATATAATATCTGAATGGAGAGAGGGTAAGATATCCTCGTAATTCCAAATATCTTTACTTTCTATCATAATTGAGCAGGTTTCCTTTAGTTCTCTAATTTCAAAACCTATGTGCGAGTATGTAGGATCTGAAGGGTCGTTGAAAAAAACTTCCTTTTGTATATATAACACTGCTGTCCCGTCTGGATCTACTGAAGTTGCAGTAACGATATATGTATTTCCATCTTTTATAAAATATTCACAAGTCATGCGCGCGACAATTTCAGAATTAGAAATATTTGCGTAGTTCCATAAAGCTGGATACCCGTTTGTTTCATCATTGAGCCGATATTCCAATCGCATTTTATCCCTCTTCTTCCTTTTTCTTCTACTTTATCATGACATCTTATATAATAGAAATATAATTTAAAAAGGGGAGTGCAAAGGTGACAAAAACGAAATGGCTAGTAGGTGGTGTCCTAACATCTTTAATGACGGGCACTTTATTTGGCTGCGCGCAAGATATTCCCCCCGAACCGAATGATAATAGTTGTTCTGATTGGGATTGGGATGATGAGCTTGGTGTTTGGCAGTGTGATGATAGTAGTTCAGGTTATCGTGGACATTACTTTTATGGTGGTACATACTATCAAAATAAATCCACCTTCAAAAATTCATCAGAGTTTAAAACTTATCAATCTTCGGCCGAATTTAAAGGTGGAATTGGAAGCGGTTCAAAAGGTGGATTTGGAGGTTAAAATATGTCGCAATACATAAAGAAAAGAAAAGAATTTTATTCGAATTATCCTCATTTCTGGTCGGATTTATATGAATGTGAGTATAGTTTGTTTCATGTTTTCCCGATAACAGAGCAAACGATGAAACAATTACAAGTAGCAACTGAACGAATGGGGAAAATATTTTTTAAGACTGCTAGAATTCTTCGGAATTTATCTAATGAACAGCTTCTTGAACTCGGTTTTCCAACTGCAAGCTTGCCTTTTATTAGACTGAAAGGGATGTATCCTGAATCTGTTATTTCACGATTTGATTTTGCTTTAACAGAGGATAATCGTATTAAAATGCTTGAGTTTAATAGTGATACTCCAACTTTTATTGTGGAATGCTTTCAAATGAATGGAAAAGTTTGTGAAGAACTTGACTTTGATGATCCAAATGCAAATCAAGAGCGCTTACTTTCTTCTGGTATTACAAAAGCCGTAATGGAGTTTACAAAAGGAATGGAAGATCCAAATGTTGTTTTCACAGCTCATCCTGAACATATAGAAGATTGGAATACGACTATGTATTTGAGTAGGCTATGTCATGTTGAAAATAAAGTAATGCCAATGACAGAACTTAGAATTACAGATGATGCTTTAGTAGATAGAGATGGTGTACCAATTGATGTTTTGTATCGCCAAACATATCCAATTGAAGACTTAATTGAAGATCAAGATCCCGAAACGGGGGATTTGGTGGGAGTAGAACTTTTGCAACTTGTAAAAGAAGGAAAGCTTTTTATTATAAATCCTTTGTCGGCCTTTTTACTTCAGCCGAAATCAATTCAATGTCTTATTTGGGGATTAGCAGAAGAAGGTGCTTTTTACACAAGTGAGGAACAAAAGTGGATTAAAGAATATATGCTTCCTACATATTTAGAGCCAGATTTATTTTTGGGGAAAAGTCCGTTCGTTCAAAAACCTTCGTTCGGTAGGGAAGGTGACACGATTACGATTCGTGATAAGGATACAAATATTATGATTCGAAATGCACATGAAACGTATAAATCGTCACTGCCTATATTTCAGAAATATACAGAGCTTCCAGTTGTATTTTTGGAAACTGAAAAAGGAATTGAGAAGCTGTCGTACGTGTTTGGGGCTTTTTTAATTGCTGGAAAAGCGAGCAGCATCGGTATACGTGCCGGAGAAAAAATTACGGGAAATGAATCGTATTATTTACCGGTAGGTATTAAGAAGGAGGAAAATAAATGATTAATTTTTTACTATATTTAGCAGTATCACTTGTACTTTTGTGTATCGGTCTTTTTCTTATGGAAGTGACAACGAAAGTTAAGGAATTTAAGTTAATGGCTCAAGGGAATAAAGCGGTAAGCTATGTACTTGGAGGAAGACTACTTGGTCTTGCTATCGTTTTATATTCAACGGCTGCTAATTCTATTTCAATTCTTGATATGGTTTCATGGGGAGCTGTTGGGATCTTAGCTCAAATTATTGTCTTTTATTTAGCGGAATGGCTTACACCACGTTTTAATATTAATAAAAGTCTTGAAGAAGATAATCAAGCAGTTGGTCTTTTCCTTATGTTTTTATCACTTTCCATCGGAATTGTAATTGCTGGTTGTGTAACGTATTAAAACCCTTACATTTTAACGTAAGGGTTTTATTTTTCATTTGCTAATTTTTTGCAATATGTGTTCAATTAATTTATGTAGCCGAACGCTGAGCAGGATGCGTATTAGTGTACTAAACTCGAGATAGTTATTGTAATAAGGAAAAGTTTCCATACAAAGTGTTGACATCTATTTTAAATAAGAGTAACATTTTCTATGTAATTATAATAAGTCTCTGTTAGGTGAGGCTCCTGTATAGAGAAATGCTACTGCCCAAAAATGTCGAGAGACGCCAATGGGTCAACAGGAATGATCGAATTAAGGTTTTTCTTAACGTAGCTGGTAATGAACCTATGCTATACAGTGCTAAAACTCGGCGAGGGAGAGGTCCGTAGATTTCTAATTGTATTAGGAATCGCTTATTTGTGTATGCAATGACCTTTGCTCTCTTATGAGTAAGGGTCTTTTTTGTTACCAAGCTATGAGTAATTTCATAGTATAGATTATAACTAAAAAATTAAAGAGGAGGTGAGGAGCATGTCAAATTCTGACTCGGTTCCGTTACCCATATACTTCAAATCAAAAATATATGATGTAGGCAGGAAACGACTTGTTCCTCCCTCTATATTTATCATAATGTAGCGTTTATTCGAGTATTTAAGCGCTAGACACTTTCACAGTAAAGTGGATAAATTGAGAAACAAAGCGTTTCTTCCTATGTTGTAAAGGAGGAGACGATAATATGTTATATGTAAATAAAAGTGTGGGTAACACTTCGTATAAATTAAGTAAAAAAGCAATGAAAGAACAAACAATGCTTCAAAAAAATAAAGATTTATTAATTGAAATCGCAACAAGAGATGTAAAATCTGTATTTGCGTATTTTAAAACAACAAGAGACGGACTATCTATGAAAGAGGCACAAAAGCGTATTCAAGTATACGGCCGAAATGAATTAACTTCAAAAAGAGCGCGTATTGCGGAAGTAATGATGAAGCTAAGTGGAATGATCCCAGGTCTTTCAAAACAAAATATGGGTGATGAATTACAATGTGAAACAGTTACTGTTTCTAGAGTAGCTGGCTGTAGCGTAACAGGGCTAAACAGTGAACTAAAAATGATGAAATTACCAGTACAAGAGCTTGTACCTGGAGATATGATTTTTCTTGCAGAGGGCGATACAGTGCCAGCAGATGTACGTATTATTTATGCAAATGATTTATTAGTAAATGAATCTATGCTGACAGGAAATGATGCTAGTATTGAGAAATTTGAAAGTTGCTATCATCTTGAACGTAAACGATTTATTCCATTAAAACGGATGAAAGACTATAATCCACTTGAACTTGAAAATGTATGTTTCAAAGGTACGTATATTGTTGACGGAAATGCAAAGGCTGTAGTTGTTTCGACAGGTAAAAATACGTATTCAGGAATACTTCATACTTGCTGCGGTAGAATGTCTTAATGTGTTAATGATGCTAAATATACAAAAACAATGTATAATAGACAAAGTTGAACAAAAACGTAGAATGGTAATCTATATATAACCTTACGTGATAACGTGAGGTTATTATTTTTTGTTAGTAGGAGAGGAATTATGAAAAAAGTATTATTAGTTGATGGTATGGCACTATTATTTCGTGCTTTTTACGCAACAAGTGTATATGGACAATTTATGAAACGACAAGATGGTACCCCGACGAATGGGATTCATGGTTATATGAAGCATTTATTAACAGCAACACAAGCAATCGAACCAACGCACATTGTAACGTGCTGGGATATGGGAAGTACGACATTTAGAACGGAATCTTTCTCGAATTATAAAGCAAATCGTGCAGCACCGCCGGAAGAATTAATTCCGCAATTTGATTTAGTGCAAGAAATGACTGCGAAATTATCTATGCCTGTAATCGGTATGAAAGGTTATGAAGCGGATGATTGTATCGGTACGCTTGCAAAACAATATTGCAATGAAGCGGAAGTTTATATTTTGACAGGTGATACAGATTTACTTCAACTTGTTGATACGAATGTTACAGTTATGCTTCTTCGTAAAGGAATTGGAAATTACGAGTATTACACACCGGAAAAAATCATGGAAGAGAAAGGTGTAGAACCTTGGCAAATTGTTCATGCGAAAGCTTTCATGGGAGATACAAGTGATAATTATCCGGGTGTAAAAGGTATTGGTGAAAAAACAGCGTATAAGCTGATTCAAGAATACGGGACAGTATCGGCAGTGCTAGAAAATATAGCATCATTAACGAAAGCGCAGCGCACAAAAATTGAAAGTGATTTAGAGAATTTAAATATCTCTTTACAATTAGCGCAAATTCATTGTGAAGTTCCAATTTCATGCTTATTAGAAGAAGGGTTACACACGATGGACGAAGAAAAACTACGCTTTGTTTGTAACGAAATGAATTGGGGAAGACCTGAAATATTAATTAATATGCTTTAAAGAGCATGGAAAGGTTGATCAAATATATTTTTGATTAACCTTTCTTTTTTTTGTTCACAAAGTTGTCAGAAAATAAACGGAATTTTCATATGAAGTTCAAATGGAATTCACAACAATCAACTATTATAAGGACACACAGATAAATCCTTATCCCGCATTAACGGGAGATAGGACTTCTATCTCAGTATTATAGCTGAATAAAGAGTGATGATGGAAGAGTAACTCCCTGTAAAAGCCCGATTGATGTAGGCTAATAATTAGTGAGGGTAAATCCTCTCATTGATTAAAGTTTCAAGTTATCTTTTATATAAACCATCCCCCAAGGAGGAAAATAAACATGCGAAAAAAAGTGAGAAAATCCTTTAAACAATTATTAATAGAAAATAAACAATCCCTACTAACTAATAAAGAGAATATGAAAGAAATTGAAGAACGGATTGAGAAACGACATGTAGCATATAGTGCTGCTAGCAATTGATAATTTTGTTTATGAAAAAAGCTTGTAGTTTGGATATTATCCGAACTACAAGCTTTTTCTTTTTTGATTAACGCCACCAAATCCAAGTCCAAAAGTAATTTCGTATATTTCGAGGAGTAATGCGTATGAAACGTTCACCGTCAAAGAAACAATTTAAATTTGGAAGTGTTTCATCTGGATTTTCTGGAATGAAGGTGACGATGTTTTCGTTACTTGTAATGGTTACTGTGATTGGTGGATCGGTAGGAGAGACTTGAAGTTGTAAAGAAACGTTTGCCGTGTTTTTAAATTCATTATTAATAGGTGGACTTATCACTTGTACTGTGAATAACACGATAATTGTTTCGTTCGGTTCCAAATTAGTAGCGACTAGGAAACCGATATTCGGATTCGCTAGTGGAGAGCGTTCCCCATTAATGAAGACCGTACCGTTCATAAATTGTAAACCTGCTGGAATGGTGTCTTGTAATGAAATATTTGTAATTGAAAATTCCGAGGTATTCGTAATATGCACCGTATAATCAAAATATTGGTTTAAATAAGCAGAGCTAACGGAAGCGTTTTTAAGCACAGTTGCAGTTATAAATTGAACTGGTATGCGAACAATGTTCGAATTAACGATGAAAGTAATAATCGGATCCTGTGGTGTCAATTGGAAAGCAGCTGTAACTGTTGCGGAATTGATAATTGTACTGTTTGAAGGGATAGAAGTTACGAGAACTTTAAATGTTATAGTTGCTACTCCATCTGCCGATAAGGAACCAATGTTAATACCAGTGTCTGGCCGAATATTTGGAAATAGTATTCCATTAATTGTTACACTATTTTCAATAAATGTTGTACCCACTGGAATCGTATCTAAAATGGAAGTACTTATAGTCGGAATCGGAGAATGATTAAATACGTCTAGTGTGAATGTAATGATATCTCCTGTAATAGTAATAGATTTGTTAGCGATTTTTGCAATACCAACCATTGGATCCACTATTGTTGTTGTGACGACATTTGTTTGTTTGGTCATTGTAATAGGTGGTTCATTCGGATCAATGATAACAGTATAGGAAACAGAAGCATCGTTATTGATTGCAGGTAGAAGAGTCGAAGAAGATATTGTTACTTGGAACGTAATGACAACAGATTCATTAGGAGCAAGGTTTCCTAATGGAATACCATTTTCAGGATTCGCATTAGGCTGATTGATCCCGTTAATCGTAACACTGCCAGTAATGAAAATTGTATCTACTGGTACAGTGTCTATGGCAAGAAGGTCTTCAATCGTTACATTACCGCTATTAGTAATTGTAATTGTATACGTTAAAGTTTGACTAGGTAATGCATTCGTGGCATTAACAGATTTTATGGCAACGACATTATCATTTTGGACAGTTGTTGTGACAGTATTTGTTGTAGTCGTATTTGTAACAGGTAAGTTATTTGGGTTGACTATATAGTTAAAAGTAGTAATTGCTTTGTTGCTGAGTTCATTTGGTGTTGGAATAGAAGTTACAGTTACTTGGAAGGAAGCGATGGCATCTCCACCTACAATTATAGTACCAATTGGTATGCCGCTTACTGGATTAACTCCCGGAACAGTTTCTCCGTTTACAATGACACTATTTTCTATAAACGTAGTACCTTGAGGAATAATATCTTGAATGACTACATCATCTGCTGAAACATTACCAGTTTGATTTAGTGTAATCGTATACGTTAACGTATCACCGACTGTTGCAAATGCACGGTCAACGGCTTTATTACTATTCAAATTCGCATGATTAATTGTTGTTACGGTAGCTGATGAAATAGTAGTTTCTGTAATAGGTGGTTGATTCGGTAACGTGTATTGGTATTCAATTGTACTCGTGTTAGAGATTGGATTTGTTTGCGGAATCGAAGTAACCCGGACTTGTAATAGAATAGTTGCTGTCGTATTAGGCAGAATGTTGTCAATTGGTATACCGCTAAGTGGATTGTCATTTGGACGAGCGTTGCCATTCACAATAACACTATTCTCTATAAAGCTCGTATTTGCTGGAATGATATCTGTAACAATAATGTTTTCAACTTGTATATTCCCATTGTTCGTGATGGAAATTGTGTAAGGGATAATCGTTTGTAGGTCAGCGTATTGGATAGATGTTGTTTTTGTTGCAATTACATTAGCAGAAATAACTTCAGTGAAGGTAATGTTACTAGTCGATATTTGCTCTTCCCCGTTTATCGTATAACGAGAAGTTGATTGATTTTGAATACGATCGCTAGCTGGAAGAGCTACGACGGTAATAGAAAAGGTGACTGGGATAGAAACGTTAGGTGCAATCGTTCCTACAAGTATACCAGTACTTGGATTCGCGTTAAGCTGAGGAATATTATTTACTAAAACGCTACCTTCTATAAAGGTTGTTCCATCAGGTATATTGTCTGTAAATACAACAGCAGTAGCATCCGTATTTCCTATATTCGTTAAAGTTGTTGTATAAGTTAAAATGTCACCAATCGTTACAGAAGTCAAATCAACAGTTTTCAGTGAAACGATATCAGCGTCGTTAATTTGAACGAAAGTAGTATTGGAAGTAGTAGATTTTTGAATTGGTGCAAAATCAGGATTGAAAATAAAGTCATAGACGATGTTTGTCGTATTAGGTGTTGGATTTAAAGCTGGTAAATTCGTAACGGAAACTTGGAACGTTATTGTAGTCGCTTGCCCTGACGCAATATTAGGAATGAAAAAGCCGATATTCGGATCTGCTACAGGAAGTACAGTGTTGTTAACTGTTACACTTCCCGGAATAAATACTGTTCCATCTTCTATAGTATCTGTAAAAAAGATGGAGTTAGTTGTAGTAGATCCGTTATTTTGAATGAATACTGTATATTCAATGGTGTCATCAATATTAGCTAATACTTTATTAGCGGATTTTGTAGCGATAAGAATCACATCAATAAATTGTATATTTGTAGTATTGGAAGAGGTCGTTTCTGAAATTGGTGGTGCGCTTGGTTCCGGTTTATATTCATAGTGTATAACAGCGATATTATTAATAGTATTTTGTGTAGGTATAGAGACTACATTTACTTGGAACGTAACAATAATCGTATTATTTGGAAGGATAATACCAAGATTGATACCGGTAATTGGATTTTCATTAGGTCTTGGTATGCCATCTACAAGGATGCTATTTGGAACGAATGTAGTGCCAGCAGCAATTGCGTCAATTAGGAGAGTATTTGTAATAGGTACTGTACCAGCGTTTGTAACTGCGACTGTATATGTGATGATTTGACCGATACGTGTAATAGATCTGTTAGCAGATTTAATTGCACTAACATTTGCCGTCCGCACTTCAGTATTTACTGCATTTGATAATGATCTACGCTGAATAATCGGAGAACTAGGGTCAATTTGGTATTCATATGAAGTGTCTGAAATGTTAATGACTGTGTTGCCCTCTGGTATATTTGTAAGTTGTACTTGAAATGAAATAGTGACTGTTTCATTTTGTTGTATCGTGCCGAGAGTTACTCCATTTTGAGGATTTGCACCAGGCTGAATCACATTATTTATTGATAAGCTATCTTCAATGAATATAGTACCTTCTGGAATGTTGTCAATGAACACCGTATTGTTAGCTGGAACAGTTCCTATATTTTGTAGTGTATTTGTGTAGGTAATATTTTGCCCAATGGCTACGAAAGTAACATCCGCCTGTTTAACAGAAATAATATTTGCATTTTGAAGTGATGTTGTAACGATATTAGAATTTGCAGAGCGATTCACTGGTGGAGCTGTAGGAATACTTACATATTGGTAATTTACAGATGATTGATTTACAATTTCGGTTTCAGTTGGTGGATTATTTGTTTGTACTTGAAATAGTATTGTTTTGGAACTGTTTGGTGGAATCGTTCCAATTGGTATTCCGTTTTCAGGATTTGCACCAGGCTGAAGTACACCGTTAATTGTGACACTGTCGGGAACGAATGTAGTTCCAGCTGGAATAGAATCTGTAAAAATAATATTTATTGCGTCAACGTTGCCGATATTTTTCACTTCAGAAATATAAAGTATAGTTCCGCCAATATCTACAGTTATTGGATTGGACGTTTTTGTAACTGTCAATTGTGCTTGCACGAAATTTGTAATGACAATGTTACTTGTAGATGTTTCAGTAATAGGCGGTTGTCCTGGGTCTGGTTGAATTGTATATGTTGTATTAGATTGATTTGTAATCGATTGTTGCGAGAATGAATCGTTAATAAGAATTTGAAACGAAATAAGGTGAGTAGCGTTTGCTACTAGGTTAGGCAAAGTAACACCTGCATTTGGATTTGCACCAAGTATAGCTGTTCCGTTAAGTGTAAAACTATTTTCTACGAATGTAGTCCCTTCTGGAATCGTATCTGAAAATATGAGATTAGTAGCTGGAATATTTCCGGTATTTTCTAGCGTTATCGTATAGGTCAAAATGTCACCGGTTGTTGCTTGCTGTGCATTGACAGCTTTTAAAGAAAGAACATTCGCATCCGAAATTTGTGTGAAAGCTGGATTAGACGTAATTGTTCGAGAGATGATAGGAGCAGTTGGATCGGCGATAAAAGTATAGTCAATACGGGCTATATTAGAAATTGGATTCACGCTTGGAATGGATTGAACGATAACTTGGAATGTGACGGTGACGATTTCTGAAGGTGCAATGGCGTTTAAGGAGATTCCTACGTTTGGATCAGCACCCGGAGCTGAAACGCCATTTATGGTTACGCTATTCGGAATAAATGCAGTTCCTTCTGGGACCAAATCTGTTAAAGTAACTGTATTTGCAGTTGTATTTCCGTTATTTTGAACGACTACAGTGTAAGTGATTGTACCGTCAGTAGATTGTACGAGAGAATCTGTATTTTTAATTACAGATAGCGATGCATCAACGACAGCTGTATTTACCGTATTAGATGAAGATGTTGCTGTAACTGGAGGTTGACTTGGGTCGACAATATAAGTGTAACTTGTAAGTGCTTGATTTATAATCGCTCCTTGCGGTGGAATAGAACTTGCAAGAAATTGGAACGTAATAGTAGCAGAATCACCTGGTGCGATAATACCAACTGGAATACCGAGAGTTGGACTTGCATCTGGAAGTGAAATCCCGTTAAGCGTGACACTATTTGGAACAAATAATGCCCCTTCAGGAATTCCGTTAATGAGTAATACAGAATTTGCAGGGAAGTTTCCAGTATTCGTTAATGTTGCTGTATACGTAATTATATCTCCGATGGATACGATTGATCGATTTGCTTCTAAAACAGTAGTAACGGTAGCGTTATTAATTTGTGTTGAAGCGCCATTAGAATTTATTGTGCTTGTAACAGGAGGAGCTGCCGGGTCAACAATGAATGTGAATTGAATAGATGCAACGTTTGTAATTGGGTTTGAGGGTGGAGTAGATGTGACTATGACTTGGAAAGTAACAGTTAAGGAACTGTTCGTACTAACGGTTCCGATATTAACTCCGTTATTTGGATTTGCCCCTGGAATGATACTTCCATTTACAGAAAAACTATTTTCAACAAAGGTCGTTCCAGCTGGAATAAGATCTGAGAAATTTACATTCGTAGCGTTTGTATTGCCGCTGTTTTGAATCAAAACTGTATAAGTGATTGTGTCTCCGATATTCGAAAAGGCTGTATTAGCAGTTTTTACAGCTGAAAGTATTGCTGAATTAATAGAAGTAACGAAGACGTTCGTCTCCACATTGCCAGGCTGAGCCTGTAATGAATTGCCTACGTTATATTGGAAGTTAACAAATCCTAAGTTTTGGAGTTCAGGTGTGAAGGTTGTTGGATTGCTTATTATTTGGACTTGGAACATAATTGTTACGATTTGATTTGGAGTTATCGTATTTATGCCAACACCGCTAATAATAGAAGCGGATGGTAATGGAGTGCCATCAACAACAACTGATCCAGCAACAAATTGTGTCCATGTTGGTATAGGGTCTGAGAAAACAACGTTGTTAGCAGAGATATTTCCTGTGTTCGTAATAGTAGTTGTATACGTAATCGTATCACCGATAGTTGCAAAAGCTTTATCTCCTATTTTAATAGTGTTTAAAATTGCACTTTCAATTTTTGTTGTAACGCTATTAGAAGTAATATTTTTTGAAACAGGTGGATTAGCCGGATTAACGATATGCTGGAAGCTAACGCTAGCTTGATTGGTAATTGGATTTATAGGCGGAATTTCATTGGCATTAATATGAAATGCTACGATGACAGATTCGTTTGGCGCGATATCACCAATTGGAACGCCTGTAATGATATTTGCATTTGGGATGCTAATTCCGTTAAGTGTAAAACTATTCGGTTCAAAGGAAGTTCCGGCTGGAATAAGGTCGGTAAAAATAACATTCGTTGCACTAACATTTCCGCTATTTGTAATTGTAACGGAGTAGACAATATCCTGCCCGATATCTACCGTTTCCGCATTTGAATTTTTTTGTGCAGTAAGGATAGCACTATTAATTTGTGTTGTCGTTGTATTAGATTGATTGGAAGTTGTAATAGATGGCTGGCTAGGATCAACGACGTAATGATATGTGGTAGAAGCAAAATTAGAAATTGGATTAAGTGTTGGAAGTGTAGTAACAGTTGCTTGGAATGTAACGATTGCTGTATTACCTCCATTAATTGAACCTATGTTTACACCAGTAGACAAATCAGCGTTTGGAATGGTTTGCCCATTAACTGTGAAACTGTTTGGAATGAAACTTAAATTGCTATCAAGAATATCGATAATAGTTACATCAGTTGCAGCCGCATTCCCTGTATTAGGAAGGTTAAGTGTAAATGTTATTGTATTACCAACATCCGCAAAAGTAAGATTTGCTGTTTTTGTGCTAATAATATTTGCGTTGTTTATTTGAAGAAGTGTAGTGTTGGAGCTAGCTGTATTCGATACCGGCGGATTACCTGGATCAACAGTAAACTCATATGTCGTTGATGCTGTATTCGGTGCTGGATTAATAGGTGGAATGCTGTTCACTGTAACTTGAAAGACGATACTATATATTTCATTTGGTGGAAGTGCTGCAAGTAATACACCTGTATTTGGATCCGCATTAGGTTGTAAAATGCCATCGACAGTTAATGTGTTAGGAACAAATGTGAGTCCACTTGGTAATACATCTGTGAATACAATATTAGTTGCATCCGTATTGCCTACATTGGCAATAGAAGTAGTGTAAAAAGCAGTTTGCCCGACATCTGCAAAGGATAGACTTTCATTTTTCGTCATAGATAATATAGCTTCTCTAATTTGTGTTGAAACAGGATTACTAATTGAAGTTTCTGCATCAGGCGGTGAGACTAATTGATACGATGTTGATGAGAAATTTACAATTGGGTTTTCGGTTGGTAATGACGCCACGTTTACTTGGAATGAAACAGTTACTGTAGACCCAGCTGTTATAGGCCCAATATTTACACCGTTCGATGGGTCCGCACCACTTTGAGAAACCCCGTTAATAGAAAATGAGTTTGCAATAAATGTAGTTCCGCTCGGCATTGTATCTGAGAAAATGACATTTTGTGCGGATGAGTTTCCATTGTTTGTTAAAGTAACAGTATAGGTGAGTGTGTCTCCAACACGACTAAAGGATTTATCGACTTGTTTTAATGAAAGAATGGTAGCTGTGTTAATTGTAGTGAACACTGTGTTTGAAGTAACATTCCTTGAAACAATAGGGGCATTAGGGTCAGCGATAAATGTGTAAGAAGCACTAGCCGAATTGGCAATAGGATTTTGAACGGGAGTAGAAGTAGCGGTAACTTGAAATGCTATTGCTATTGAGCTGTTAGGAGCAATTGATCCAATTGTAATACCTGTATTAGGATTAAGACCAAGTTGTGTGATGCCATTTATTGTGACACTATCCGAAACGAACGTTGTACCGTCTGGAATAAGGTCAGTGAACGTAATATTCGTAGCATTTGTATTCCCACTATTCGTTAAAAGTGTCGTATAGGTAATAGTATCACCTAGTGTTACAAGTGTTTGATCAACTGATTTAATCATCGTTATCATAGCATCTAGTACAGGGTTTGTAACGATGTTCGTTGAAGTAGAAGTAGTAACAGGAGCTGCGCTTGGATCAACGGTATAAGAGTATAAAATTGTATCGTTATCCATAATTGAACTTGAAGGGGGAACAGAAATAACAGTTACTTGGAAAGTAACGGTTACTGTTGCGCCAGGAGCGATATTGGGTATATTGACTCCAAGTGCTGGCCGTGCACCAAGTTGCTGCATACCATTGATTGTGACCGAATTTGGTATAAATGTAGTGTTGGCTGGAATAGCGCTTGTGAAAGTAATATTCGTTGCTGCAGTATTTCCCGTATTTGTAATAGTAGTTGTATACGTAATCGTATCTCCGACAGAAAGAATGGATTTATCAGCACTTTTTGTAGTAGTTAATATAGCACTATTAATAGTTGTCGAAACAGTATTAGATATATTCGTTTGTGATACGGCAGGTTGGCTAGGATCGACCACATGTGAATACTGTACAGAACTAAAATTTGAAATTGGATTTATACTTGGAATGTTTGTTACAAGTACGTTTATCGTAATAGCAATCGTACTGCCAGGATTTATATTTCCAATTTGAATCCCGTTAGCGGGGTTTCCAATTTGCTGAGCACCAGAATCATTTACAAGAGTACCAGATATAAATGTCGTTCCATCAGGCAAAATATCCGTGAAAATTATATTTTGTGAAGTGACATTTCCAGGGTTGCTTAATGAAATTGTATAGGAAAGTGTATCCCCGATCTTTGCAAAAGTTTTATCTACAGATTTAACTGCCAAAATTTCTCCGGAATTTATTTGTGTTGAAACCGGATTAGATGTTGTACTTCGTGAAACAAGTGGTAAATTAGGTCCTGTCATAAATTGATAATTAATAGAAGCTCCGTTTACAACGGGTGAGTTTGGTCCTCCAGGTCCGATTGTAAAAATAGGATTTGGGATGCTAACTACTTGCACACGGAAGGTGACGTTTATAAAATCTCCTGCAATAATATCCCCAATTGGTATCCCATTCGCCGGATTTACTCCAGGTAATAAAACCCCACCTACTCGAACGCTATCTTCTATAAATACTGTATTATTTGGAATCGGATCTGTAAAAGTGATATTAGTAGCAGTTGTGTTTCCTATATTTTCTAATAAAACTGTATAAGTTAAAAATGAATTTCCGGGTGCGATGTCAGAAAATAGTCGATCGACACTTTTTGTTGCTTGAATAATTGCTTCGTTAATTTGCACTAAAGTTGGATTACTTGTAGCTGTTTCTGTCACTGGCGGCTGGGTAGGATCCACAATGATAGAATATGTCGTACTGGATTGATTCAACGTAGGATTTGTAGCTGGTATTGAGCCGACGATCGCTTGAAAACTAATTGTTGTCGTTCCTCCAACTGGAATTGGGTCTAAAGGAATCCCGTTATCTGGCCTAAATCCGAGTTGTGGGGTGGTATTAATTTGTACGCTATCAGGAACGAATGAAAGTTCAGGTGGTAATATATCGATAAAAACAGGTGTGTTTGCAGTTGTATTTCCGTTATTAGTGAGAGTAGTTGTATACGTAATTGTATCGCCAACAGCAGCAAATGCACTGCTCGCAGTTTTTGTTGCGATAACGGAAGCAGTATTTACTTGTGTAAAAGTTTTATTGGATTTAACTGTTCGTGAAACAGGTGGTTCATTAATATCTACAATAAAACTATATTGAAGCGATGATTTGTTAGGAATTGGATTCGGATTTGGGATCGTTGTAATGTTTACTTGAAAGCTGAGTATAACTGATGCATTTGAATTTATGTTACCGATATTGATACCATTTTGTGGATTTGCATTAGGAATGGTTGTTCCATTTATTGTAAAACTATTTGGAATAAACGTTGTACCATCTGGAATTAAATCTGTAAAAATAACATTGTTTGCGGTAGTGTTACCGGAATTAGTAATGGTAGAAGTGAAAGTAAGTGTATCTCCAATAGTAGCGAATGTTGAATTGACAGTTTTATTTATAGATAGAGTAGCATCAATAATTGGAGTAACCGTTGTGTTTGTAATTGTACTACCAACAGCAGGTGATTGGTTTGGATTCACTGTATATTCATAATTTACAAGGGCGTTATTTGTTAATGTGCCACTAAGCGGTATCGCTAAAATTTGTGCTTGAAAAGAAATAAATACAGTATTACCTGGTGGAATATCTGCTAAGTGAATACCAAGTGATGGATCTAATCCTGGTTGTGGAACATTATTGATAGTTACGGAATTTTGAATAAATGAAGCTCCTGCGCCAAGCCCATCCGTTAAAACATTTGCACTAGCAGGAATATTTCCAGTGTTTGTAACTGCAATCGTATAGGTAACGATATCTCCAATTGCAGCTGTCGGTGTATTCACTGATTTAGTAGCGACGATCGTAGCATTATTAATTTGAGTTGTTATTACGTTACTTAACGCATTGGCGGATGCTGGAGGTAAGTTAGGATTTACGAAATATTGGTACGTTGTATTACTTTGGTTCGGGATTGGATTTGGATTAGGGATGGAATTTACTATTACTTGAAATGAGATTGTTGTATTTGTATTGGGGTTTATTGGATCAATTGCTACGCCATTTGCTGGATTTACATTAGGGAGTGTATTCCCATTTACTGTTACACTATTAGGAATAAACGATGTCCCGTTTGGAATTACATCTGTAAATATTACATTTGATGCAAGTGTGTTCCCACTATTCGTTAAAGTAGTCGTGTACGTAATAATATCATTTACGTTAGCAAACTGTTTATCTGCAGATTTTGTAGCGGCAATTGAGGCGTTATTAATAGTTGTCTGTACCGTGTTAGAAGCCACCATCTGCATTACAGCTGGTTTGGATGAATCGTACGTATATTGGAATGTTGTGCCTGATTGATTTGTAATCGGATTTACAGCAGGGATATTTGGTACAAAAACCTGGAATGAAACGGTACGTGATGAATTCGCCCCGATCGTACCGATCAAAATACCGTTAGCAGGATTTGCATTTGCTATAGGGACATTGTTAATCGTTACAGTATTAGGAATGAACAGGGTACCCGCTGGAATGATATCTGTAAACGTTACATTAGAAGCAGGGATATTCCCGTTATTTGTTAAAATAGTCGCATATAATATGACATCACCAACATCAGCGAAATTTGTGCTCGTTAGTTTTGTAGCAACAATATTAGCAGTATTAATTTGTGTAGTTACTATATTACTAGTAGCGTTTTTCACAACAACAGGTAAATTTGGATCAGCGATAAAGCTATATTGAAGTGAAGCGCTATTTTGAATTGGATTTGGTGAAGGTAGCCCATTTGCACTTATTTGAAAAACAATCGTTGTAAAACCACCTGCAGGAATGGAGCCGACTTGAAGGCCGGTACTTGGGTCTGCACCTAGCTGTAAAGCGCCACCTATAAAAATACTATTTGGTACGATAGTGGTGCCGGGAGGGATTATATCGGTAACAACAACATTGTTTGCTGTAGTATTCCCAAGGTTAGCTAAGGAAATTGTATATGTGATTGGTTGCCCGACATCGGCAATAGTTAAATCTACCTCTTTGACAATAACTACATTTGCTAAATTAATTTGTGTACTTACAGTATTACTTAAAGATGTTTCTATAATTGGTGGATCACCTGGATTTAGAACGAAACTATACTGTGTACTCGATGAATTAGTTGTTGGATTTTGGGCTGGTAAAGCAGTGACAGTTACTTGATAAGAAACGGTAATTAATCCGCTAGCAGGAATAGAAGGTAACAGGACACCGATATTTGGATCTGCATTGTTTTGCAAAACGCCATTAATAAGAAAAGTATTTGGAATAAAGGTAGTACCATCTGGATTTATATCTATGAAAGTAGGATTATCAGCAGAAACGCTTCCTGCATTCGTTAAAATAACGGTATAAGTTAATATATCTCCAACAGTAGCGAACGCTCGATCCACTGATTTTGCCGAAATTACATTTGCATCATTAACTTGGATAAATGTAGTGTTTGTAGTTGTGTTTGTACTTACAGGAGAAGCGTTTGGATCAACGATAAAGTTATAGGAGATGGAAGCGCTATTCAAAATAGGATTAGGATTTGGAATACTAGTTATTAATATTTGGAATGAAGCTGTAATTGTAGTATTAGCATTGATGCTACCAATATTGATGCTAGCTGGTGTTGCGCCCGGCTGAGTAACACCGTTAACTATAACACTGTTCGGTACAAAGGAAGTGCCAGTCGCAATGGAATCGGATAGTAATACATTGTTCGCTGTAACATTTCCATCGTTTGTAAGAGCAAAGGTGTAAGTTAATACATCTCCAACTTCCGCAAACGTTTGACTTACAGATTTATTAGCATGAAGATTTGCTAGTCTAATTGTTGATGTAACAGAATTAGAATTTGCTGTTTTTGAAGTTGGTGGCAGGCTTGGATTTACAGTGTAAATATAAGAGGAGAAAGCGTTATTAATGATAGGGTTTTGTGCAGTAATGTTAATGACTGTTACTTGGAAGGATAAGGTGAAAGTAGCTCCACCAGGAATTGTGCCGATAGGTAAAGCAACGAGAGAATCTACATTTTGCAAAACGCCGTTGAGCGTTACAGAACCTAATGTTAATATCGTTCCATTTGGAAGTGGATCTGTTAGTTGAACGTTATTAGCGGGCGTATTTCCACTGTTTGTAATAAGGATTGTATAACTTATAGTTTCGCTAATTGTGGCAAATTGTTTATTTGTAGATTTTGTTAATGATAAATTCGCATTGTTAATTTGAGTAGAAACGAGATTAGAAGAAATGTTTTTCGTAACGGGCGATTGGCTAGGGTTGACGGTGTACTGATAAGAAGCGCTTGATCCGTTAGATACGACATTTGACGCGGGTATTGTATTAACTACTACTTGAAATGAAACGTTTTTGGTTGTGCCAGTTGCGATGGATCCTATATTCACACCGTTAGCCGGATTTGCTCCAACTTGTGTCGTACCATCTATTGTTAAACTGTTTAGGACAAAAGTTGTTCCTGTAGGAATGACATCTGTAAAAATAACATTGTTCGCATTCGTATTACCTGTTCCTGTAAAGGCAACAGTGTAAGTCAGTGTATCGCCAATATCTGCATAGTTTTTATCTACTGCTTTTGTCATTGTTACAGTAGCATTATTCACTTGAGTGGAGATAATATTTGTCGTATCAGTTCCACTTACTGCCGGCTGATTTGGTACAGGAATGTATTGATATGTTGTTGTACCACTATTTAATATTGGATTTGTTTGGGGGATAGAAGGAACGAATACTTGAAAGGAAATGGTAGTAGTAGAATTTGCAGCAATAGATCCAATTGATATACCATTAGCAGGATTTGCTCCCCCTTGAGTAACCCCGTTAACAGTTATACTCCCTGGAATGAAAGTAGTCCCGCTAGGAATCGGATCCGTATATATAACGTTCGTTGCAGCGATATTTCCTATATTAGCTAAGGCAATACTGTAAGTTAACGTTTCACCAATATCGGTAAAAAGTTTGTTAACTGATTTTGTGCCATTAATATCTGCGAGGTTAATTTGTGTTCCTGCAGAGTTACTTGTTGCAAGACCGTTAAAAGTCGTTCCTCCGGCAATCGGTGTATATTGAAATGTAATATTCGCAGTGTTAGAGATAGGATTTTGGCTTGGAAGAGAAACGACAGTCGCTTGGAAAGCTACTGTACGAGAAGAGCCATTATTAATTGTCCCCAGAGATATACCGGCGACCGGATTTGCGTTTGCTTGTGGTACGTTATCTATCGTTACGCTTCCAGGTATAAAGGAAGTACCGTTAGGGAGAACATCTGTAAAAGTAACGTTATTTGCAGGAAGAAGCCCGATGTTAGGAACAGTAACTGTATAGGTTAGAATATCTCCAATTGTAGCGACACTTTTATTCACGCTTTTAGTTGCTTGTATATTAGGTGAGTTTATATTGATTTGTAAACCGACTGTATTTAACATATATGCATCCCCGTTAGTAGTTAAACGAATTGCGGCAGATACTTGGGAATTTGTTAAATAAGGAGAAATATCAATGGAAGTAATGTCCCATCCTTGTCTTCCAGCGGAGATATTTGTACTTGTAGAGGCACTCTGGTTTCGCGTTCCAAATGTACCAGTTGTATCTAAGTTCCCTGCAGCATTATTAATTTGAGAACCGAAGAAATTATTAACAGCATTATTTGGCCCAGATAATGCATTTAATGAACTGAAATTTGGTCCAAATAAAGCTTGATCCCCAGTTAAATCAGCATCCCCTTCAGTAGAACTTAAAAATAATCTCCCGCTTACAGGTCCCCCTGCAGGTGTTAAAAACCCTGAGACAGATACATCTGCACTACCGGTTTCTACAGAAACACGGTTACCAGCTACGTAAATTGTTAAATTTCTTGCGGGTAAGGAACCGTTTTGATAAGCGACAATAAGCGTCCATCCTGCAGAATTAATGGCTCCATTAGAAGCGTCTAAAGGATCTACAAGTCCAGGAACAGAACCTGTTGTATAAGATCCAGATCCAGCAGCTTGAACGAGTGACGTTACATCCGCTGAGCGTGTATAAAATCCAAATGTGACAGATCCAGAAACGAATGTTTGATTTGAAGCTGTAACAGCCGAAGGGGTAATTGAGTATGTTGACACAGGTGTTGTAAAAGAAACGGGGTTTCCTAATACACTCGTAATGTTTTGATCCCGAGATAAATAGTTTCCACCCCAAACGAGTTCTGCGTAAAGAATAGTACTACCAGCAGGGATATTTAAAAGAGCGGTAGAACTATTTTGTGTATAGTTTAATGTTGTACCAGCAGGAAAAGTAGGTACTTGTAAAGCAGTATTCGTAGTTACGAATGCACCAATTGCACCGATTGTACCAGCACGGTTTAGATTGCTAATTTTACTTAAACCTAGTGTGTTTCCTGTAATAGCGAGTGCGCCGTTAGTGGTGGTAGAAAATCGATTCGTAATGGGCATGTTGTCACCTCATTTACAATATAGTCTTGGTCAAAATAGGATATGTGTGTGAGTGATAAAGGGAAACATGTACAAGTTGATTCATGCAGAATGGTTCAAACGTCTAAAGAAGGAGATGGAGAATGAGTGAATTGGAAATTAGAGTGGAGCGTCTTAGGAAAGGAAAAATAGAGGATATTGTAGCATTATCTTCTCATATTGGCTGGGATTACAACAGAGAGGAAATTGAGACGATTTTGCATACGGGTATAGTATATGGTGTAGTAAATGAGAGGGAAGAGCTTATTGCTAGCGCAGCAATTATACTATACGGGGAGACATTAGCTTCAATTGGAATGGTAATTGTACATCCAGATTATAAAGGAAGAGGGATTGGAAAGATAATAACGGATTCATGTGTTAAAAGCGTATCAACTCAAACCCCAATTATGCTTATTGCCACGGATGAGGGAAAAATTTTATATGAAAAACTAGGATTCAGGGCTGTTAGTTATGTTTCTAAATACATATGTAACTCGTACAATGCGAATTACCATTGTGTAGGAAATGAAGAGTATATTGTGAATTATGAAGAACGTGATTTAGAAGATATAATACAAATAGATAAAGATGCATTTGGAACAAATAGAGAAGAGTTTTTAAAGTATCGAATTATACAAAGTGAACAATGTATTGTTACAAAGGATGCACAACAGAATGTATTAGGATACGGTATAAGTATACAAACGCCAGAAAATAAAATAATAGGACCAATTGTTGCTAAAAATGATAAGATGGCAATGAGAATGGTACATTATTTAGCAAAAGGGCATAATGGGAAATTAAGAATGGATGTACCAGAAGGAAAGAAAGGTTTCATGAAAGAATTAGAGATTATCGGTTTTAAAAAGGTTAATACACCACCAATTATGATGAAAAATAGCGATAAATTATTAAAAAGGAATAATGAGCTATATAGTATTGCGGCACAAATTTTTGGATAAAAAAGAATCCTTCTGAATGAAGGATTCTTTTTCGTTAATCACGATATTGGTCGTGAGTTGGCTGAAAGAGATCTTCCTCGATATCTCTCACCATAGAAAAATGATCAACATTATAATGACCGTGTAGAGTTTTATTATGATGACCAATAATTTGCTCTGCAGACAATACGTCAGAATCAGTTGTGGAATGACCATTTTTAATTAATGTAACGTCAAATCCTTGTACAGTAGCTGTTCTAACTGCGGTGTCAATGCAATGTTCTGTTTTACATCCCCCTATAACAATATGATTAATTTTTTCTTCTTTTAAAAGTTCAAGTAAAGAAGTGCCATAGAATGAGTTTGTTGCTGCTTTATTAATAAGGATTGCAGACTGAGGTACTTTAATTTGATTATGTACTTCAAATCCTACACCACTACCAGAAGCAACATCGATATCTCTTACGAAAACAATAAGGGCATTTGAATCTATTGCTTTCTGTACGGCTGTATTTAGTGTAGATAATAGCTCGGTTTTACGAAAAACTTCATTTTCTTGTTCATTTCCATCAATTAATTCTTGCTGAGCATCGATAATTAATAGTGCTTGTTTCATTCGATATCCCCTTTAATATAAAATAAATTCCACTTTACATATTCTTTTATATTGTAAGGAACTCCTCTTTTTTCTAAGAAGTAGACGATAGATTTACAAAGTTGTCAAATAAATTTCATTCTCATAGAGTATAAAAACATGTATGATAAGAAGTGGAGAATTTTTGAGTAGGTGGGAATATCATGCAAACAGTAGAAGATTATCTTTCATTCTTACATACGAAAGGATTTAAATTATCAGAGGAAGCACAAGGATTTATTATGTTCGGACAAGGATATACTGGTGCATCTGATGGGATTGTGAACGTAGCAATAGAAGCGACGATTAAACATCAATTACAGTTTGATGGCAGTTATTTTGTTGCGTTATTAGAACGCTTGAAAGAAGAAGAAATTACAGATAAAAAAAGCGCTAAGGCTTTTATGCGGAAGTTACAAGCGTAACTTCACGCAGCCCGCGCTTCTTTTTTCGTTTTGGAAGGTAGTTCAACAAAAACCATACCTAGGAAAATACATAGACATCCAATAATGGCAGAAATAGAAAGCTGTTCATTTGCTACTAGAACACCTGTTAATGCTGCAAAAACAGGCTCCATTGCGAAGATTATTGCTACTCTCGTTGGAGAAGTGTGTTTTTGTGCAGAAGTTTGAATGAAAAAGGCAATTGATGTCGCAAATAGGGAAGTTAGAAATAGAGCGAATAAAAAGGATTGATTCGTCCATAGTGAAACTGAAAATGTTTTTTCCCAATCTTCAAACAAAAAAGCGCAAATAGAAGAAAATATACCGACAGCTAATACTTGAGAGGTGCTTAGTAATAAAGGTGATATTTTCTTAGAAAAGAAACCGTTAACAAGAATATGGGCAGCAAAAGCAACTGCACAACCGAGAACGAGTATATCTCCAATGTTTAATTGAAAAGAATCACCAGCCGTTAATAAGTATAAACCTGCTGTTGCTACAGCAATACCAAGTACGATGAAAATTGTAGCCCGCTGTTTTAAAAAGATAAAAGATAGGATTGGAACCATAACGATGCTAAGTCCAGTTAAGAAACCAGCTTTTGAAGAGGTTGTATAAAGTAAGCCGAATGTTTGTAATAAATAGCCAACACATAAAAAGAATCCAACAATCAATCCAGCGAGACTACTCTGTTTTATATCTTGTTTTGAAGTTTTTTGTGAGAAAATCATTTGAACGAATAATAAAATAATTCCAGCGAATAAAAAGCGAATCCCATTAAAAGTAAATGGACCAACGAAAGACATAGCATTTTGGACGACAACAAACGTAGCTCCCCAAATAAAAGAGACAAATAATAAAGCAAGAGGAGCAATCCAATCTTTTTTCACACTCATCCCCCCGTTAATTTTGTAAGATAGCTTTTCTAGCTAATTCATCAGCAACTTTATTTTGACTACTTGGAATCCACTTAATAAAAAAGAGATCGAAACTTTTTATGTACTGCAGTGCTTCCTCTAATAGTGGTGCGAATATTTTGTTTTTTGCGTATTCTTTTTCGACAGCTCGCTCGACAAGCTGCGAATCGGTACGAAAAGAGACAATGTTATAATTATGCTCTGTGCAATATTTTAATGCCGCAAGTAAAGCGTGGTATTCTGCTTCATGATTGGACATTGTCCCAAGGGGCAATGATAACTGTACAGCTGGTTGCACCCCTTTAATAAACACTCCTGCACCAGAAGGACCAGGATTTCCTTTTGATGCACCATCAATATATACTTCAATCAAAATGAGAAACCTCCAAATTATAAGATGATCCCCTACTTATATGTTTCTTTGAAGTAGGGGATAGAGTAACTTAGCCGATTGTAATACTATAACGACATGTAAATGTTTCATTCGTTTGTAAAGATTGAATTCCTTTTTTTTCCTTGAAATCTTTTGCCGGATTTACTTCATCAGCAATCCCGTACCAAGGTTCAATACATAAGAAAGGTGCGTTCTCGCCTGGTGTCCATACACCGACAAATGGGAATCCGTCAAATTCTACTTTTACAAATTTATTATGTTTATGAGAACGAATAGAGATTTCATCCGTATTCATATTTTCAAAAATAAGTGCATCATTTTTGAAAAAATCGTATGTAAGTGGTAATTCATTCGTATTTTCAGCGATTAATTGCTTTTTACTTGAAAGATAAGGTCCTTCTAATACGCTTGTTTCTAAGCGTTCAGAACCATTAAATGCTAAATGATAATCAGTAAATGATTCGCCCTCTAATAAGGGGAAGTTGAAACCAGGATGTGCTCCGATTGAGAAGAACATCTCTTTTGAAGCAGGATTATTTACTTCATATGTTACATGGACGATTTGTCCGTCTAGCTCATAAGAAACGAGTAATTCGAATTCGTATGGGTATTTTTTTAATGTTTCTTCATTACTAGTTACAATATAAGTGATTTTCGTTTCACTTTGTTCTTGTACAGAGAATGTAAGATCACGAGCAAAGCCGTGTTGTGTTAAAGAATACGGTTTACCATCTACGTAGTATGTATTATCTACTAATCGGCCGACAATTGGGAATAAAATTGGTGCGCGGCGCCCCCAATAAGTAGAATCGCCTTGCCATAAGTATTCAGTGTTATCTTCTTTTAAGCGAACGCTTTGTAATTCTGCACCTTTGTCAGAAATGGAAACGATCACTTTTTCATTTTGAATTGTTGCTGTCATGAAGTGAAACCTCCTAAAACTTTCATATGTTTTATTATACGTTTTCTAAAAGAAAAAAGGTAGTTAATGATAGGAATCTATTGACGAGAGAGTGTCTATTGCGTAGAATATATTCTTGTTGCTTAAAAAACGAATAACGTGGTTCGAAACCATCCCACGTAAAAAAACTAAGGAGATTTTGTCATGAATATAAGGACATTAGTCGGTAATGGTATTTTAGCGGCATTATATATTGCTGTTTCTATGCTTATTCAGCCATTTGGCTTTACCAGTGTACAGTTTCGTATTTCAGAGATGTTTAATCATCTTGTTGTATTCAATAAGAAAGCAATTTACGGGATTGTATTAGGTGTATTTTTAACGAATCTCTTTTTCTCACCTATGATCGCTTATGATTTAGTATTTGGAGTAGGGCAATCCATTCTTGCATTACTTGCAACTATTATTTCTATGCGCTTCATTAAAGGTGTTTGGGCTCGTATGATTTTTAATACAGTTATTTTTACAGTCACAATGTTTATGATTGCAATTGAACTTCATCTTGCGTTTGATCTGCCATTTTTATTGACATGGCTAACTTGTGCAGTTGGTGAATTTGTTGTAATGGCAATTGGTATGCCTGTAATGTACTGGATTAATAAGCGAGTGCAATTTGAAAGATTTATGCAATAGATGAAAGAGCTGTCCTTACTTAGGGTGGCTCTTTTTGTATGTGATTAAATTGTATATAATACTGTGACTCTTGGTCAACTATCACCACTGTGATGAAACGTTTCAGTGGGGGCTTGAGTTAGAACTCTAGGTCTTTTCATCTATCGCTAGACAGTTTGACGCTCTAGAATTCATGCCACCTTACGGTAACACCCCAAGTAAGTTTTTGGTTGGTACTAGAAACGAACAATCGTTTCCCCACTTGCACCACCCTTTTGAAAAAGAGCAGTTCTTCCTTATGGAAGAAGCCACCACTCAGATGAATCCGGCGTGCGCTACAAGCCCCGACAAGTCGAGTACACATGGATGGTTGACACACCCACTAAGCTATGCCGAAGCAACAGCCTTACGTGTTTGCACTTCTAATAGAATCGGCGTTTTCACTTTAAGATTTTCATCCAATTCTACAACTCTTGATTTTTCCAATGTATTCAACGCACCATTAATATCAGCATGGATACATGTTCCTGCTTTACTTTGGTACAGACCACGAGTGATTCGTTTGCCACTAAAGCGATAATGCGTCCTATCATCCTTAGACCAAACTGGAACCCTATCTTTATCAAGAAAACTAGCTTTTGAAGTATAGCTTTCTTCTTGTTTTAAAAATCGGATGCCTTCTTTTACACATTTATTCTCAATTGCTGCAATCAGTTTATGAAATGGAATTTGAACAAACTTTTGATTATTCTTTTTTCCTATATCAGATTTTTGTTTCCAACCAGTGTTATACCCTACGACAACCGTATCTATGTTACATGCTTTCACTTTTTTGAACAACAAACCTACAGTTTGTGAAATGTAACCATTTATTTGTCTTTCTCGTTTATGCCAAAGTGCAGCCATTTTATTCGTTACAACACGTTTGGAAAGTCCATTTTCCACATTTTTCAGTTGGAGATTACGTATCATTTTGTTGAAGTACTGGTTAATGGATTTTAATTTTTTCCCATCAATTAAAAATGCATCACCTGTATTTGTTACGCAACTTAATAATCTATCTACACCTAAATCGCAACTCAAAGCGTTACTAGTAGTCGTGGATTGTTTCTTCATTTGAGAAACGTGCATCTCATATGTGTAATGCACCTCAAAGAACCGACCTTTTTGCTTCGGTACAATCTCAATGTAGGAGATTTTTTTATGTCTTAAGTTTTTTGGCATACGTATTTTAATGGAACCGAATTTTTTTCTAAATGCCACATTCATGGGAATCATCCAATACCCGTTATCATCTACTTTTGGAACTTGATAGATTTCAATAATTCGTTTATCAGTTGAACGAGAATAATTCGGAAACTTAGGACGACCTGTGAAGGTTTCAGGTTTTTTCTTCCATTGTTCCAGTGCTTTAAAAAAGCTCTTCACTTCTGTAAATAAGGTTCTACGAATCGCTTGAACAGAGTTTGATTGAATGCCCCAGTAGTTCATATCGGCTTGCATGGCAGTGTCCACTTCTTTTACAGTAGCCATTTTATTATGGGTCAAATAACTTTGTTTAATCGTGTACAATCCAACATTTCGTAACGCTTTTGAACTATGTGACATGCGTTGCAGTAAGCGGAATTCTTTTGCTGTGAGACAAGCTCGTCCGATATTCTGTTTCTGCGTGAATCGTTGCATGGTTTCTCTTTTCTTTTGTTTACGTAATACTTTCACTGCTTTCTTTCTAGCCATTGTTTTCACCACCTCGTATGATTAAGTTAGGTTTTTTAGGAATGGGATTCACCTATAAACCCAAGAGTATCCAGCTTTATGAGATACTTATATTTGTAGATAGAGTGTTGCCGATCACCACCTTGAATCCTTGTATTCGATTGAAAGATTGGTACCTCTGTCTAATAAGTAGTTTACGAATGAGTTGGATGTTGATGACCATTGGTCATTCTTCGTATCTCTTACGAGGTAGTAGCGCTTATTAGTTCAGAGGAGGATAACACTATCTAAAAATCATCAAAATAGGGGTGTATACTATGTTCTACTTAGGTATTGATATTGCCAAACACAAGCACTATGCTTCCATCATTGATTCCACTGGGAAACCTATTACCAAGCCATTTCCTTTCCACAATCATAAAGAAGGTGGACAAGCTTTATTAACTTGGCTTTACCGATACATTAGTTCTCCGACAGAACTGTCAATCGGGATGGAGGCCACTGGTCACTATTGGATAGCTGTCTATTCTTTTCTACTAGATCATGGTTTTTCTGTGATTGTACTGAACCCACTCCAAACCAATGCATGGCGAAAGGGAACAGAAATTAGAAAGAGAAAAACAGATGCCATTGACGCCACTATGATTGCCGATGTCATACGATTTGGCCGCTTCCTTGAAACTCCACTCGTAGACGAGAAAATGTTCGCTTTAAAACAACTAAGCCGGTTTCGTAATTCTCTTGTACGTAATATAAGTGATTTAAAACGCAAGGCGCTTGTCGTGTTAGATCAAACCTTTCCAGAATATCAAAGTATTTTCTCTAATGTCTTTGGCAAGACGTCTTCACAGCTCCTAATTGAATATACATCTCCTAGCGATTATGAAAGACTGTCTATTGATGATTTGACACTAATAATTGAGCAAGCAAGTCGTTGCCGACTTGGAAAAAAAACAGCCAATCAACTGATGGAATTAGCCTCAAACTCATTTGGTGTCACCTTTTGTAAAGATGCTTTCTCATTCCAATTAAAAATGTTGATGGAGCAAATCCGCTTTATTGAAACTCAGTTGAGAGAATGTGAGAATCAAATGTCTCAACTATTAAGTGACTTAGATACACCAATCACTACTATTCCGGGTATTGGTCCTATATTAGGTGCCACCATATTAAGCGAGATTGGGGATATAGGCCGCTTTGACAAGCCTTCTAAACTTGTGGCTTATGCCGGTATTGATGCCACTATTTCTCAATCAGGTCAATACGAATCAACTGGTATGTCTATGTCCAAACGTGGCTCCTCTCATCTACGTAGAGCATTATTTCAAGCGGCTATTACTGCTTATAAACATGACCCTGTATTAAAAGCTTTTTATGAAAAGAAACGAAATCAAGGAAAACACTATTATGTTTGTATAGGAGCTGTAGCTAGGAAGTTGTGTTATATTGTCTATGCCATTCTAAAGAGTAATAAACCCTATAAAATTCCTCCATTCCCATGCCAGAGATAACTTTTTTATTTTTTGAGACTTCTCAAGGTTTATTTAAGTTACCCTTTTTTAGGGTAAACACTCTTCATTTATATTGTATTTCACGCTTGACATTTCATAGTTGGTCTTTCTCAGAGAGTTCATTAAAATTATTGCTTTCCTTGTGATTCAATGTACTTACGGATAGAATCTATAGGTACACCGCCCGTTGTTAAAAGACAATAACTTCGAGACCAAAACATTTCTTTCCATAGATCATGTTTTATCTTAGGAAAATCTCGTTTCAGGAAACGAGAACTAACACTTTTGTAACTGTTAATCGCTTTTGACAAAGCATTATTTGGAACGAAACGGAACAAAATATGAACATGATCTTCATCGTAATTCCTTTTGGCTCAAGTAACCAAATGATTATTATTATCCAATTTCGTTGTCTTACGATATATTCCCTCCTTATCTACGACAGATTATATCGTAAGACAAAAAGAAACAAATATTCGCCCTCAAAAAATTGTTATGAACGAAACAAAAGTGTTTGGTCTACCTTCTGACGGCAATTCATCTCCACCTGAATTGTTGGGTTTCACCCGTAACGCAAATCAGATGGAGTCTGCTTGCCGAAAGGGATAAAATAAAGTGAGGCTTTCATTAGCTGGCTACATATAAGAAGTCTTATAAAAGGGGAATCTAGTATGAAATATAAAATACATTGGTTGTATAAAACGAAGCGTGGTTTACAAACTGAATTAACAACAGATTATATGAACATAGAAGAAGTGCTTCAATTTGCGGAGGATTTTGAGAAAACAGGTAGGGTGAAAGAACTTTTATTTTTCGATGAAATGGACGCGGAATGGTCATTAAAAGAAATGAAAAAACTGAGTAAGCAAGTGGAGGAAGATCCGCAAGAAATTCAAGTTTATTTTGATGGTGGTTATGATGTACAGACGAAAGAAGCTGGGGTTGGTATATGTGTATACTATAAAAAAGGAAATACAAATTATCGAATTCGTCGCAATGCATACATAGAAGGCATATATGATAATAACGAAGCCGAGTATGCAGCATTATTATACGGGATGAATACACTCGGGGAATTAGGAATTAAATATGAAGCAGTTACACTTCGTGGAGATTCTCAAGTTGTACTGCAGCAATTAGCTGGTGAATGGCCTTGCTATGATGAACATTTAAATCATTACTTAGATCAAATTGAACAAAAAGCGAAGCAAATGAAATTAAAGCTTATTTGTGAACCGATATCTAGAAAACAAAATAAAGAGGCACATCAATTAGCAGCGCAAGCATTAGAAGGGACGACAATTGATAGTCATAAAGAAATAACCGAATAGAGAGGTGCACACGTGAAGAAGAAGCAACTCATTACAGAGGTAAATGACTTATTAGAAACGTATTGCGGAGGGTGTTTCCTGCAGGAACATAATCGGAAAAATCATAGTAAATACTATGCCCATTCTTTTTGTATACGGCAATGTACGGTTGGAGAGAAGTTGAAAAAGTATGGGGAGCAATTGTCATAAAAAAACATCCAGAGAATTTTCTCTGGATGTTTTTTAGTGCTTCGCTTCATGTAATTGATGCTCGCATTTACTTAATTTTTTTTCTTCATTCATTAGAAATGGCTCATCTAAATCCGTTGCAACGGATTTCATGATTTCAAGCTGAGAACGAGCCGATTCTACTGCAGTAGTGGCATGCTCTAATGTGTCTGGATCCATTGAAATTGTTGCAGAACCTACCATTTTTTGTGCAGTTTCTACACGGAATTTTACCTCTTCAAAATCATTTACATGTGACCCCATTGTTATTGCCTCCTTTGTATTTTGCGCATTTCATATAGTTTTTGCTCTGGAAAACGGAAATATACAAAGGAATAACAAAGGAGGTTACCAAGTAAGGTAACCTCCTGTCATATGTGGGATTAAAGTTTTGCTACGTTAGCAGCTTGAGGTCCACGGTTTCCTTCAGTAATGTCGAAAGATACTTCTTGACCTTCCTCTAAAGCCTTGTAGCCGTCGCTTTGAATAGCAGAGAAATGTACGAATACATCTTCAGAGCCTTCCATTTCGATAAATCCAAAACCTTTTTCATTGTTAAACCATTTTACTTTTCCTTGCATGTCACAATTCCTCCTAAAAACGATTCCTTTTTTCATTTAGTGAAATTCATTAAAAAATAATAAAAATAAAAAATGCTATATTATCGAATATTCTGCTAAATGATTAATTTAAATATACATGAATTGGTAGAATTTAGTCAAGTAAGCGTTTTTAAAATTTTGTATTTTTAATTAATTTTTCTCGGATTTTTAAAAAGGTATAGGACAAGCCTAGTATGTAATATTCTTAAGTGAATGCTGTACATAATGAGGTGAAAGAATGGATGAGTCTTATTTATTAGATAATGAAGGGATGAAAAATAGAGTCGACATACCGAATTGGGTTGCAAAAGAATTTCATGATTTTTCGAGTGTCGTGTTAGAACCAACCTTCCCGTGTTATTTCGGTTTAACAGCTTTGAAGAAGAATGAACTTCGTTATTCATTTCTCTCTCATAATGATTGGAGTCATTTGCCCAATACAATGTTAACTTTTTTGGAGCTAATGAAAGAGCGGCCGATTGTAAGAAGAGGATTTTTTCTTTTTGTGGAACCGGAATGTGAAGAAAAATCAATCGAATATTATCGAGATTATTTTTGGAAAGTACTACAATATTTGCATGAACAAGATAATCAATTATGGCCAAAGCAAATCCCGAAAAATCCAGACCATCATTTATGGGAATTTTCATTTGGTGGTGAACCAATATTTGCATTTGGGAATGCGCCAGCTTATAAACAGCGAAAGACTAGGCATTTAGGAAATTCTCTCGTTATTGGATTCCAGCCACGAACTATTTTCGATGGATTAGAAGGAGATCGTCCTAAAGGGTCGTATTCAAGACAAATGGTCCGTGAACGAGTTGAAAAGTGGGATCAGTTGCCGAAGCACCCTAACATTAGTCACTACGGCGATCCTAATCATCGTGAATGGAAACAATATTTCATAGGGGATGATATTGAGCCGATTAAAGGTAAATGTCCTTTTCATCATAGAGTAGAGAAATAAGAGCCATCAACTGGATGGCTCTTTTGCATATTTTGGATAAAAAAGGGTATTGTATTAGTGAATAATTTTTATGAAAGCTAGTCTATTTTCTTTATTTGCATCATTACTTAATAGTAAAAGAAGTAGAAAGGATAGAGTGATGTTTGGAGCAATTATACAACAAATAGTATTAGGTATTTCATTAGCTGCACCTGTAGGTCCGATTAATATTGAAATGTTAAAACGAGGAATTGAACGTGGATTTTGGCATGCGTGGATTGTTGGAATCGGAGGAATGACTGCTGATATTTTGTTTATGCTGCTTATTTATTTTGGTTTATCTTCTGTGTTTATGTATACATATGTACAAGCTTTTATGTATTGCGCTGGTTTTTTCTTATTGTTTTATTTAGGGTTTCAAAGTGTAAAACAAGGAATTTCTCACTCTAATATGGAATATAAACAAGAAGAGATAGGTGGACTTAAACAATCTTTTATGGCAGGATTTCTAATTGCGATATCCAATCCATTAAATCTCGTTTTTTGGTTTGGTATATATGGAAGTACACTTAGCTCGTTGCTTACAAAGGTAACGAAACAAGAAGCTTTTTTGTACAGTCTTTGTATTATTGTTGGTATTATTTTGTGGAATTTAAATATTGCTTTTTCTGTACATTTTGGAAGAACTTTATTAAAGAAAAAAGCACTTGGTTATATTACAGCCGGAGCAGGTATTATTTTAGTAGGATATTCTATCCATTTTGCATACAAAGCTTTACAGTTGTTCATATAAGATTGAAGGGGAGATTTTTATGTATCGAACCACTATTGACGGAAAAGAAATTATCATCACTTTAGCACCAAAAATCCGAAAAGAAATTACTGATAGGAATCCACTATATGAAGCGGTATTTAAAAATGCAGCAAGGTTACTGCAAACGAAACAACCAACGTTTGCGGTAAATCATGAAGTATTTGGTCTCATTATTGGAGAAGTACAAAGAGGAGAAGTAACAGTGTTTGCAGTAGAACACATTATCCCAAAGCAAAATATATTTGGTCCGAACACTTTTTTCTCGACAATAGAACAGCAGGCAAATTTGTAAAGTGAATAGAATAAGAATAAAATAGAAAAAAATGGTCGTAACGATATGTTGCGGCTGTTTTTGTGGAAAAGGGGGAAGTAAGATGAAGAGAGTGGTGAAAGAGTTTTTTTTACAACATGATATTGTTATTATGTATAGTGTTCTATTAATTTTTATTATTATTTTAAAAATGCAATTTTTTACATGGATTGGTATGTTAGCGTGTATGTTTGGGATTGTTTTTTATACGTTTAACGAATATATGACACACCGTTTTTTATTCCATTTAAAGCCGCCTAAAAACGCATTTTTATTAAAAATGTTAAGAAGATTACATTATGATCATCACGTATATCCAGATGATTTAAAACTTTTATTTTTGCCTGTATGGTTTAGTATACCTAGCTTTACTATATATTTACTTATAACGTATGGTATTACAAAAAGTGTTACTGTTACACTTTCATTCGGAATCGGAATGATTATCATGCTCCTCGTTTATGAATGGAAACATTATATTGCACATAAACCGATTCGTCCCTTCACTAAGTTTGGAAGATGGCTAAAAAAACAGCACATATTACACCATTATAAAAATGAAAAGTTTTGGTTCGGAGTTTCAAATCCAGTATTCGATTTTATATTTAGAACACTTAAAGATGGAAAAGACGTTGAATTAAGTGAAACAGCTCGTAATTTAGAAAAGGAGACAAAGAAAGAAGTAGTGCGATAAGCACTACTTCTTTCTTCTATTTTAATGGGAATAAAAGTTTAATCGAATCAATCAAATTTTATGTTAAAAAAGTATATTGAAAATTTAGGAGAAAATGACGAAAAATGTCTATCGAAAAATCTTTGCAGGAATGTATAGATTGTCTAAAATGGAAATAAGTTTCTGAATATTTATAAAATTTAGTCTTTAGGTATGCAAGGAGGAATTGTATTTTAAGTTAAGAGAGGGGACCAGAGAATGAAACGAGATGATACGTCAGCACGTAAGTTAAAAAATGAGGTGAATTATACAGAAGTTGTTCAGTCTGAAGAGTTTCAATTGTTATTAGATACGAAAAAGAAGTTTATCATTCCGATGAGTATTTTCTTTTTAAGTTTTTTTATAGCACTACCTATTTTAACATCGTATTCAAAGGTGCTTAATACACCGGCGTTTGGTGATGTGACATGGGCATGGGTATTTGCTTTTGCGCAATTTATTATGACATGGTCATTATGTATGATTTACAGCAAGAAAGCCGAATCCTTTGATGAAATTTCGCAAAAAATTCTGCAAGATATGCAAAAAGGGAGGGGCTGAATTTGAATACTACTGCGTTTGCACTATTTTTAATTATTGTTCTTGGTACGCTCGTCATAACCTATTTTGCATCAAAAAAAACGAAAAATGCGAGTGAATTTTATACGGCTGGAGGGGGATTAACTGGCTGGCAAAATGGTCTGGCTATTGCTGGGGATTACATGTCTGCTGCGTCATTTCTTGGTATAGCCGGAGCGATAGCGTTAACTGGGTTTGATGGGTTCTTTTATAGTATCGGCTTTTTAGTTGCTTATTTAGTTGTTCTATATCTTGTCGCAGAACCGCTTAGAAATTTAGGGAAGTACACGTTAGCAGATATGATTGCGGCACGTTTTGATGCGAAAAAAGTTCGTGGTATAGCAGCGCTTAATACGATGACGATTTCAATTTTTTATATGATTGCACAATTAGTTGGTGCGGGTGCACTTATTAAACTATTATTAGGTATTGAATATACAACATCTGTATTAATCGTAGGTACACTTATGACTGTGTATGTTATTTTTGGAGGAATGACAGCTACGAGCTGGGTTCAAATTGTAAAGGCTGTACTACTTATGGCAGGGACATTTATTATTTCTGTTATCGTTTTCTCCAAATTTAATTTCAGTGTGACTGAAATGTTCGCTCACATGAAAACAGCTACTCCATTAAAAGATTCGTTTTTAAATCCAGGAGTAAAGTATAAGGATGGTCTTGATACACTTTCTTTAAATTTAGGACTAGTCCTTGGTACAGCGGGATTACCACATATTCTTGTCCGCTTTTTTACAGTACGTGATGCAAAAACTGCACGTCAATCTGTTGTATATGCGACGTGGTTAATTGGCGCGTTTTATATTATGACAATTTTCTTAGGGTTTGGAGCAGCAGCGTTTGTAGGAAATGAGGCGATTATTAAAGCAAACCCTGCTGGTAATATGGCAGCACCTTTATTAGCAAAAGCATTAGGCGGAGATTTCTTATTTGCTTTCGTATCAGCAATTGCTTTTGCAACTATTTTAGCTGTAGTAGCAGGACTTGTGTTAACAGCAGCATCAGCATTCGCGCATGATTTTTATAATGAGATTATCCGTAAAGGAAAATCAACGGAAAAAGAGCAAGTGTCAATGGCTCGTTATGCGTCTATTGGAGTAGCGATAGTATCTATTATACTTGCTTTATTTGCTCAAACATTAAACGTAGCATTTTTAGTATCACTAGCATTTGCGGTTGCAGCGAGTGCAAATTTACCGGTTATATTATTTACAATCTATTGGAAGCGTTTTAATACAACAGGAGCAATTTCTGGTATGATTGTTGGTCTTGTATCAGCGATTGTTCTTGTAGCGTTAAGTCCAAATGTTTGGAACCCAGTAGCTGGAAAAGCTATTTTTGTTGGAGAAGCGATATTCCCATATACGACACCTGGAATTATTTCGATCCCGCTCGGGTTTCTTGCAGCATATTTAGGAACTGTTTTCTCTAGTAAGAAAGAAGATGCAGCGAAATTTGATGAAATTCTTGTGAAATCTAATACTGGTCATGGTATTAGTGATGCATCTTCGCATTAAAAAAGAGGAGCTTTTCGAAATATAAGAAAAGCTCCTCTTTCTTTTGACATTTTCTTATAAATATTACTTTAATTTTGGTAGGATTTGTCTTGTGTTTGTGGAATGAAAATAGGCAGGGAGAAATTTAACTCATCATGGCACCAGCGCAGCTTTGTGAAAAATAAGTTGTTATGGAAGGTGGAAGAAATGATGAAGACAAAACAAACCGATGAATTATTAGCAAAAGATGAGCAATATGTGTGGCACGGAATGCGTCCCTTTAGTCCAAGTAGTACAATGGTAGGGGCAAAAGCAGAAGGGTGCTGGGTTGAAGATATACAAGGAAAAAGATACTTAGATGGTATGAGTGGTCTTTGGTGTGTAAATAGCGGATATGGAAGAAAAGAGCTTGCAGAGGCAGCTTATAAGCAATTGCAAACATTATCATATTTTCCGATGTCACAATCACATGAACCAGCAATTAAGCTCGCTGAAAAGTTAAACGAGTGGCTTGGTGGAGAGTATGTTATTTTCTTCTCTAATAGTGGATCAGAAGCGAATGAAACCGCTTTTAAAATAGCAAGACAATATTATGCTCAAAAAGGTGAACCGCATCGTTACAAATTTATGTCACGTTATCGTGGTTATCACGGAAACACAATGGCAACGATGGCGGCAACTGGCCAAGCACAACGTAGATACCAATATGAGCCATTTGCTTCAGGGTTTTTACATGTAACGCCTCCAGATTGTTACCGCATGCCAGAAATGGAATCACAAAATATTTATGATGTAGAATGCGTAAAAGAAGTAGATCGTGTTATGACATGGGAATTAAGTGAAACGATAGCAGCATTTATTATGGAGCCAATTATTACAGGCGGAGGTATTTTAATGCCACCACAAGACTATATGAAAGCAATTCACGAAACATGTCAAAAACACGGAGCACTACTTATAAGTGATGAAGTTATTTGTGGTTTCGGGCGTACAGGAAAAGCATTTGGGTTTATGAACTATGACGTTAAGCCTGATATCGTTACGATGGCAAAAGGTATTACGAGCGCATATTTACCATTATCAGCAACAGCTGTAAAAAAAGAAATTTATAAGGCATTTAAAGGAACAGGAGAATATGAATTCTTCCGCCATATTAATACATTTGGTGGAAATCCAGCGGCTTGTGCATTAGCGCTTAAAAACTTAGAGATTATGGAAAATGAAAATTTAATTGAGCGCTCTGCACAAATGGGTTCGCTTTTATTAAATCAATTAAAAGAAGAAATTGGGGCACATCCGCTTGTTGGAAATATTAGAGGGAAAGGGTTATTAGTTGGAATCGAACTAGTAAATGATAAAGCGACGAAAGAACCAATTGATAATGACAAAATTGCAAGTGTTGTAAATGCTTGTAAAGAAAAAGGGCTCATTATCGGACGCAACGGTATGACAACAGCAGGATATAATAATGTCTTAACATTGGCACCGCCGCTCGTTATATCAAGTGAAGAAATTGCTTTCGTTGTTGGTACGTTGAAGACGGCGATGGAGCGTATTTAATTAATTGAGCGAGCTGTAATATACAGCTCGCTTTTGTTTATTACGTGAAATAGGATAGCTTTTTAAAGGAAGGGATATTAATGGAGAAATATGACCCTAGTAAACATTATCACATCGGATATTATGAAGATGGATATGATTTAGAAGTGACAGCGTATAAAAGAATAAATGAACCAATTTGGGATGCCTATATTCCACACTATGAGGTAGATGATTTTTACAAAAAAGTGGAGGAAATGAAGCTAGGTGAATATATAGATGATTATGGCATTAAGGTGTATTCATTTAGTAATGATATCGATGATGAAGAAGCGCGAACTATGTTTGAAAACTGGTTAAAAATGAATGGAATTGTTTAAAGATAAAATGAAAAAGGAGATTGCTATCTTATAAGAGAGCAATCTCCTTTTATTATATGAAACTTATTTACTTGCTTTTATTGCTTTATCTTTTGCACCAAAAGTGTATTTTAACATTGGTGGTGTAATCATCGTTGTTAAAATAACTACGATAACGATTGCTGTAAAGTAATCTTGTGCTAATAGGCCAGAAGAAAGTCCTGTTCCTGCGATGATAAGTGCAACTTCACCACGAGAAACCATACCAGCACCGATAATTGCAGAAGACTTTGCATCAAATCCAGTCATTCGTGCACCGAATCCACAACCAATTAGTTTTGTGAATACAGCGATAACTGTTAATGCTAAGATGAACCAAATTTGATCGCCAATACCGTCAAATGTAATATTCATACCGATACTAACAAAGAATACTGGAACGAACATAGCGTAAGCAATTGGTTCTACTTTCTTTTCTACTTCATGTTTGTAGTTCGTTTGAGAAATAGCGATACCAGCTGCGAAAGCACCGATAATACCAGCAATTCCTAATAGTTCGCCGAAGTATGCGAATGAGAAACAGATGATAAGCGCAGCACTAACGATAGACTCAGATACGCGAAGCGGTGATAACCAACGCATGATTGCTGGAACACCTTTCCAACCAATTAAAATGATAGAAGCAAAGAATACTACTTTCTTCAAGATAATCATTGTTAAGTTAACGTCATCTGTGCCTAAGAAGCTCATTGCAAATGCTAATAAAATAACAACAAGAATGTCATCAAATACAGCGGCTCCAAGCATCGTCGTACTTTCACGTGTTTTCATTTTACCTAAATCACGAAGTGTTTGAACGGAAATACTAACACTTGTTGCACATAGAAGTAATCCTAAAAAGACAGCATTCCCTTGTTCCATACCGACAACAAGACCGGCAACGTAACCACCTACGAATGGAAGAACGATACCTCCAAGTGCAACAGCTAAAGAAGAATTACGATTTGCGTTTAATTCTTCTAAGTCTGTTTCAAGTCCTGCCATAAACATTAAAAGAATAACTCCGACATTACTTAATTGTGTTAGAAGCTCTGAATTTTCAATCCATCCGAATATAGCTGGACCGATAACGATACCAACAATTAATTTACCGAGTACAGAAGGTTGACCTAATCTAACACTAAGGTCACCAGCGAGCTTTGTACTTAATAAAATAAGTGCAATCTGAAAGAAAAATTCGAATTCCATTTGATCCTCTCCTCATCATTTTTTATTTTTATCATACGATTTCTCGGAATTTGCCTAATGATAATATGTAAAGATCCATTAAACAAAGGGTCTGATTACGAGTTCTTTTGAACTTGTAATTTGAACCTGTAATTAATATATAATAAAATTTATTAAAAATCAATGAAAAAATAGCAGATTTTCATGAGAGGATTCGTTTTAGAAACGGGGGATATAGATATATAATAGGAAGTAATAAAGTTTACATATAATGAATGGAGAAAGAAAAATGTTATTAAATCAACGTTTTACAATTGGGGAAATGGCGAAAATGCATAATATAGCGGAATCTACATTACGTTATTATGATGAAAAAGGGATTTTTCATCCGTCAATTGTTGACCCTCAAACCAATTATCGTTATTACACAATTGATCAGTTTTCACTATTAGATACGATTAAATTTTTACGCCAATTGAACATCCCGTTAAAGGAAATAAAGAAATATATTGATGAACGAAATCCATCTTATGCACTGAATTTACTTGAAAAACAACAAGAAATGATGCTGAAAAAACAAAGAGAAATCGAGTATGCTTTGGCAAAAATGGAACATAAAATCCATTTAATGAAGAAAGCGACGAAATCTGAAGCAAATCAAATTATTTATAAAAAGATACCGAAGCGAAAAATTACAGCAATTGCAGTTGCACCAAATACAACGGATGATATGTTTGAATATTATATCCATTCGTTGCAAAAAAATATGAAGCAAATTGATAATAGTTTATTTTCAGGTGATATCGGTGTAACAGTTTCAAAAAAAGCATTAATGCAAAATGAGTTTCAAGCATATAACAGTGTGTTTATTTTATTGGATTACATGCCTTTTGAAGCGCATACTTCAGATGAAATAAAAGAAGGGATATTTGCCTGTTCTTATCACCATGGACCATATGAAGAAACAGACGCAACGTATACGGAATTATTAAAGCACATTGATAACGAAGGATATGAAGTGTGCGGAGATGCACTGGAACTTGCATTAATTGATTGGTCCGTAACAGAAAATCCGAAGGAGCAAGTAACGGAAATTCAAATACCTGTTGTTAAAAAATAGGCTTATATATTTTTCGATTCTCTATTGACCTTCAAGTAACTTGAAGGTTTAAACTGTGAACAGAGCATTGAAAAAGGAGCATTTATATGATGGAAACAACAGAAAAATTAAGAGAAAAACCAATTAAAAGTTTATTTATTACGTATTTAATACCAGCTGTTCTTGGGATGGTATTAATGTCGGTTAATATTGTGATTGATGCAGTCATGATTAGTAGAGGAGTTGGAGCGAACGGTTTAGCCGGAGTAAACGTAGCTATTCCAGCATTTTCAATTTTCTTCTCTATTTCATTATGGATTGGAATGGGCGGAGCAACGCTATATTCCATTGCACTAGGTGAAAATAAACTGGAAAGAGCAAGGTCTATCTTTACTCAATCTATGACAGTAGCAGTTGTTATCGTTGGCGTTTTAGCGGCTATTTGCTTATGGAGAATAGAAGATTTAGCATATTTATTTGGTGCGAATGAAGTGATTTTACCATACGCATTAGACTATTTACAGGTGTTATTAACATTTGGAATGATATACGTTTTAGAAAATATTTTAAGTACATTTATACGAAATGACGGAAATCCTAATTTAGCAATGGCAGGTCTTGTTGTAACGGCTGTATTAAATATAGTGTTCGACTATATTTTTATTTTCATCTTTGGATGGGGTGTAACTGGTGCTGCTTCAGCGACTATTCTTTCGGCAGCAATTGGTTTCCTTGTATTATTAACTCACTTCTTTAGAAAAAGTAGTATTTTAAAATGGACGAAATTCCACTTTGAATGGGATACGGTTAAACAAATTATGGTGATCGGTTTCCCAAGTTTTACAGCAGAAAGTACAGTGGCAATCGTAACGATTGGTTTTAACATCGCATTCGTTCAATATGCAGGAGAAATAGGAGTCGCTTCCTATGCGATGGTGAATAGTATTCATGCAATGACATTACTATTATTCTTCGGTGTTGGTGCAGCGTTACAACCAATCGCTAGTTTCCATTACGGTGCAAACTTATCAGAAAGATTGCGTGAAGGATTGCAGTTTGCTGTAAAAATTGCGCTTGTACTCGGAGGCATTGCGATTGTTGTCGGTTTATTCTTCGGGAAATATATTATAGGTTTATTTAATGTTCAATCGCCAGAACTATTGGAGTTAACGTTAACAGGTATTAGTTTATTCTTTATTCAATATGTATTTTTAGGATATAACATTGTGTATGGAGAGTATTTCCAATCAGTGCGACAAACGAAAAAATCAGTACTTATAATAATGAGCCGAGGTTTACTATTTGTTATCCCATTGTTATGGATTATGCCAAAAGTATTTGGTATAAACGGAATTTGGCTCGTGATGCCAGTAGCGGAAGTATTGACAGCAATTATCGTATTTACGATGAATCGTATGAAACATCCTGTTCCGTTAAACATGGCGAGAGAGAAAAAAGCAATATAGTGAAGAAAATCCCCTTGAACAAGTAATGGGATTTTTTTTCATTCTTTTAAACTAATCGCAAAAGATCCATCTGTCTCCTGCACAGAAGCGAAAGCCACATTTTTAATATTTGTAACGCCTTTCTCCATTAACTCTGCATGTAACCACTTTTCATTTTTATGGATTAATTTTAAGTTATCGTATTGAATTTGTGAATCAACGATAAGAGCAATTGGTAAGCCTGCATACTTAACATTTATATTCATATCTTTTGGAGTCAGAGGCACAAGTTCTCTTTTTGGTAAAATACTAATAGCTCCATTCGCTTCTAATATCGCATACTCAATTTCATGAACACTTGGATATCCTGCGACGCGAAGGTTAGAAAGCAATTCAGGGATCGGATATCTACTTTTTTGTAAGTTCTCAAAAATAATATCACCATGTTTAATTAAAATAATGGGGTGTCCGAGAATAAAACGATTTAGTTTGTTGAGTAGGCTTAATTTTGTAAGAAGCAAATGCAAACATGTAATAACGACCATACCGAGAAATGCTTGTAAAGCACCAGCGACTGGTATGGCTTGAAAAGCTAAATAAGATAAAAAGATAATAGCCCCAAAATCATGAGGAGTTAGTTGTGCTAATGCAGATTTACCAAGTAGCTTAAGTGATAGTAAAAATAAGATGAAAAAGAATGATACGTTACATAAAAAGAGAAGCAATAGGGACACTCCTTCGTGCGAAGTTGTACTTACTATTCCCAAAATTAATAGAAATATTACCTTTTGGAGGATAAATTAGGCTTAATTGGAATTCGTCTGTATACAAACGAATAAATGGATATTATGATAAAGGAAGTAAAGGGAATAGGGGTATATGGATATGAGAAAGAAGAAAATAATCAAGTATATTTTAGTTGTTATAATGATTTGCGCCGTATATGCGGGGTTTTTACAATATAACATTTATAAGCATGGGCATATGAATGCAATTGATGATGCGGATTATATAATTGTACTAGGATCGAAAGTAAATGGAACAAAACCTTCTTATTCATTGCAATATCGTATTGATAAAGCAGCTGAGTATTTAAAATTACATGATAAAACAATTGCTATTGTATCTGGAGGCCAAGGAAAAGGTGAAGATATTACAGAAGCATTAGCGATGAAACAAGGATTAATGAAACAAAATATTGCAGAAGACCGCATTATAATGGAAGATAAGTCGACGAGCACAGATGAAAATATTAAATTCTCAAAACCGTTAATTCCAGCCAATATGAAAAAAGGTATGATCGTAACAAACGATTTCCATATGTTTAGAGCGAAAAAAATAGCTACAAAACAAGGTTTGCAATTAGAAGGGCTTCCGGCCAAAACACCGAAGCCAATTATCATTCCATCGAATGTACGAGAATATTTAGCGATTACGCAATATTGGTTTATGAATCGAATATAGTTAAAGTAATCCCGCCCAAAATTTGAGGCGGGATTTATTTCGAGGAAAATCTTACAAAAATGTCATGTTCATGAAAGGTAAAGCGATAGTTTCTGGAAAGGTTTCCTGACATAATGAAGGTAACAAAAAACTTTAGAGGTGAATCGTATGAAAGGAAATAATATTTTATCCTCGCTATGTTATTTTAGTATCTTTTTTGCACCATTTTTACTACCAATTATCGTTTACTTCGTTGCGGAAGATGAAGTGAAATATCATGCGAAAAAAGCATTTTGGTCACATGTTTTCCCATATGCAATTTTATTTGGAGGGTTAGCTTTATCAGGAGTATACGGTTTAAGTTTCAATCAGTCTGAGAGCGTTGGAATTGGGATGGTTATAACGTATGCAGTGTTTATTCTTGTAGGGATTTACTACTTCATTTGGAATATGGTTAAAGGTATTAAAGTATTGAAAGCAGCTTAACGTTGTCGTTATGTGTGTAAAGTCGATATAATTTCATTTACCATATTAATATGTATTTAAAAAAGAGCAACTCACAAAGGAGTGCTCTTTTTTTGCTTATAAGTTGTGAATAATGAAAAAGATATGTTAATTTTTTATTATGAAGAGAAAAAAGGAGTGGTTTTTATGAATGAGATGATACATAAAATGGAGCAACACGTTTCAGTTCGTAAATATAAAGAAGAACCAATTTCAAAAGAGATAGTAGAAAGAATGGTGCAAGCTGCGCAGCATGCAGCTTCCTCACATTTTGTACAGGCGTATTCTCTTATATATGTAACAGATGAGGAACTAAAGGCTAAACTAGCTGAATTATCAGGGAATCGTCATGTGAAAGACTGCGCAGCATTCTTTGTATGCTGTGCGGATTTAAAACGTCTAGAAACTGCATGTGAGAAACATGGAACAGAAATTAAACATGAGGGAGTAGAGGACTTTATTGTAGCAACAGTAGATGCCTCATTATTTGCACAAAACTTAGCACTTGCAGCTGAATCATTAGGATACGGCATTTGTTATATTGGCGGAATTCGTAATAACCCGAAAGAAGTGAGTGAATTGCTTCATTTACCGGATAAAGTATATCCGGTATTCGGAATGACAGTGGGCGTACCAAATGAAGATCATGGAGTTAAGCCACGTTTACCGGTAGCGGCCATTCTTCATGAAAATGGATACGATGAAAAGAAATATGATGAATTATTAAACGAATATGATGAAACGATGAGTGCGTATTACAAAGAAAGATCGTCAAATCAAAAAAACGTAACATGGACGGAATCAATGAGCTCATTTATGTCCAAAGAGAAAAGAATGCATATGAAAGAGTTTTTAAATGAAAAAGGATTAAATAAGAAATAAGTAAAAAGGCAAACCTGGAATGCGGGTTTGTCTTTTTTGGAGGAGAAATGTATTTTTTTTGCTATCATATATATAGAAATAAAAATTAATAAATTTTTACAAAAGTAATAGAAAATGAGAATGAAATGCCAATAGTAAGTAAAAGCAGCTGCTAAAGGGGAACTGAGGAAGGATGATGTTTATGATTTTCGATTCTGAAGAGGATTTAATTATAGCTATGAAAAAACGTGATCAAGATGCTTTGAAAGAAGTCATTGATCAATATGGAAAATTAGTTTTATACATTATTCATAAATCATTAAGTACCCCTATTGAGAAACAATATGTAGATGATTGTTATAACGATGTATTTACTGTCATTTGGTTTAATATCGACCAATTTGATATAGAAAAGGGAAACTTAAAATCTTGGATGATAGGTATTACTAAATTAAAGGTATTGGAATATAAAAAGAAAGTATATAGAGAGAACAAAATGGATAAAGACGTAGAAATAGATAAAGGTATCCATGATAGTTATGAAATAGAACAAGAAGAAGAGATTATGGAAATAGTGCAAGATTTAAATAAAAAGGGTTTTTCTTATTTTTTAATATATTCGTGATAGTAAGTGCAGGTCTTTGCTTTATAAAATATTTAATGTAAAAAGCGGCATAATAGCCGCTTTTTATCGTTTTATTTAGTATTCGATTTAAAATATTTGTCTTATGAAAGAACGATTATTGCTAATTGTAAACTGCCAATAAAGTTATTTGAGTTTTGATATAGAATGCCCCATCGCACTTGAAAATGCAGCAATAATTTCGTTTGAACCTATCTATTATTGTGCACTATCTAAAGCACCCTCTATAACAAGTTCAAACTTTCAATAAGAAGATATCCCCCCGTACAACTTAAAAGGATATACGTAAATATTTTGAAAATCCGTTGATTAAGCCATTTGAAAATAATTTGACCTATATACAAACCTAGAAATACGATTGGAATAGCATAAAAACTTGATTCCCAAATTGTTTTGTTTGTGCCAGTAAAGAGTATTTGAGTTAGTAGACTAATGAAATATATAAATAGATAAAAAGCTAAAGTAGTTGCTCTTAACTTCTCTTTTTTCGTATCAGTTCCTGTAAAGTAAAGTAACAGGGGTGGTCCTGGCATACCGATACTGGTCGTTAAAAGCCCTGATAATCCACCAACTATAAAATCTCTAAATGGTGTTGGTTTAACCTTAAAGTTGCATATTAGCATCAATGTTAATAGTAAGAGCAGGATGCTAATTGCTAATTTAAAAGCGTTTATATTAATGGAAATGAAGAGTAAAATACCAAAAGGTACACCAACTATACTTCCAATAGTTAACCTTTTCAGTAGAATAAAGTCAATGTCCATTCTTATTTTCCAAATGAGTGATATTGAAATAACTAATGATAAAATAATATTAATTTGTATAGCTTCTTGTGGTAAGAATAACATTAGTAAAAAAGGTGTTGCCATTATGGAAAAGCCAAAACCTGTACTTGTTTGCAAAACAGAAGCCACCAATATAATACATATGAAACTTAATGTAATCTCCAAAATAGCCCTCCTATTTAATCAAATACAATAAATATTTTAATACCATGAAAATCGAATTTAGCTATTTTGAGCCTATAGCATAAGTGCAATGTTTCACAATCTTATTTTTATTTTAACATAAAAACTTAGTTTCTTCTCAAATAGCATTCACGTATAGGGCCCATTAACGAATATGGTTGACATTTTCAAATAATTGTATTGTTACGCAGCGCTAATAAATGAGATCAAATAAAATTTGGTGAAGAATCTATTGATTATCAATAGATTCTTCACCAAGCTCACCGCGATAAAACAAGAAAAGCCATATAAAACTAACAAAAATACAGCATATAGCTAACAAGCTACCAATCACTTGAGGAGAAAGGATTTCTAAAAACCATCCTGTAATAAACATAGATAACTGAATAAGCGATCCGTAGATGGAATAATGAAATGAAAAAACTTTACCAATCATGTTTTCTTGCGTATAGGTTTGTAGTAATGTCGTATCAAGTGGAACGATGATTCCTCCTGCTATACGCATACAGAGTAATGTAATGATACCGATAATAAATTGATCGGATAGAATGAATCCGAGAAAGAAAATTCCTTGTAGTAAATAGGCCCAACCAAATGCTCTTTTCATTTTGTCTTCATTTTTAGACATATAAAGATTAATGAAGAGACTGCCAATCATAAGTCCAGCCCCTTGAACCGCATATAAAATACCAATGTTAGTGTGGAAGATTCTTTCGGCATAGATTGTTAGAAGTAACTGATAGGCACCTCCAATAATGCCCCATGAAATGCCGACAAGAATTAATGTTAAAATAATTTTGCTTTGTAATATGTATGTATAACCATCTTTTATATCAGTGAAAAACGCTTTTTTCTTGCTAAAAGTGTCACGAGAAGGGATCTTTATTTTATAAATAATATAGGCTGAAATAAAGTATGATAGGCTATTAATAAAAAAGGCAATCTCGATACTTAAAGATTGTGCAATGAGCCCACCTAAAGAGGCTCCCATAATAGACATAAAACCATTGATTGTACTAGAAAGAGAGTTAGCGGTTACTAAATGCTTTTGATGTACGATATTTTTTAGGGTTGATTGCTTAGCAGGCTCGAATAAGCAAGAGAGTACCGCTAAACATATATTAGAAACGAAAATAATTTCAATCTTGTAGACTGCTAATAAATAAGTGAGGACGATAATTCCTCGTAAAATATCGGTAAAAATCATAATTTTCTTTTTTGAAAAACGGTCTACAATTCCGCCTATGAATGGGCTCAGAAGAAGTTGAGGTAACCCTTTGCTCATAAAGGTGAGTGCTAACATAAATGAAGATTCTGTTATGCTATAGACGAGTGTTAATAAAGCGACAGTATGAAACCAATCCCCAAGTACACTTAATGTTTGACCATAAAATAGTTTTTTAAAGTTTTTATTTGTTCTAAGAAGTGTGGAATAAGAAACTGATTGCACTGACATAAAAATTAATCCCTATCTATTGGCGATGTTTGTACATGCTTTTTCCATTCATTTAAATACATTTTCTCTGCTTTAGGTAGTCCAACAGGTAATTGTGCAATGAATTCTAAACTATTTCCATCAGGATCGTTAAAATATACGGAGGCGTGTGCTAATTCTGGAAAAACGATTGGCTCAATTGGCTCCATTCCAAAGTCTTTTCGCGCGCTGGAATTCCTTTCTGTTTGAGCCAGTGTATTGCGTTTTCTAAATCGTGTAAGCTTACTTGGAAGGCGATATGTCGTAAGGATGGATGATAATTGACTTTGTATTCTTTTCCTTCCCAAAGGCCAATCCAACTTTCATTTTCTACAATCCAAAAGAAGGCGCTATCGTTGTCTCTTTTATATAATTTTAATCCCAGTGATTCATAAAAAGGTATCGAAATTTCTAAATTACAGACAGGTAAATGTGCTTCATAAAGACCCTTAATCATTATAATCCTCCTTAGTAAAAATGTTTCTTATTCCATAGTAAACGATTTCTTGTTAGTTGAAATCACAAAAAAGATGGACATAAATTCATACGAAAGTATGAAAAAACAGCTCAAATATGAGCTGTTTTCGTATAGTTTTTAGTTAACATATTTCATTCATTTAGAGTTTAGCGAAAAGGATACGTATTATATTTAAAACCCTCCGCCGCCACCCCAACAGCTACATCCGATAATGATTAGAAGGATGAATAGCACGATGAGTAAAGCAAATCCACCGCCGAAACCAGCGCAACTACCACCAAAGCTCATGTTTTTTCCTCCTTTTTAGGAAATTAATCTATATAACTAATGGATTACTTTATAAGATATGTTTTTATTTAGAAAAGGAGCAAGTCTTACTTCTAATTAGACAAGAGCCTGTGATCGGATTTAAATGTGATATTTACTTTGTTTAATAGCGCTTTTTTTAAAATGGTAAAACAATATGGAAGTGTATACTAGGTGAATGTATTGCAAATGAAAGGGGTATGTAACTTACAATTACATTAAAATTTCTTTTCATAAATATAAAATTTGTAAAAAAAGCCATTTTTTTATTTTTTTATGAGTGGAAATGTACTATAATTTTACAAGTAATATTATGGGAAAAGGGAGTTTTAGTATAGAGATGGAGATGGGACAATTACACAATAAAATAGAGCACAAAAAGAAAGAGTTAATTCAACTTGTTGCTAGGCATGGATTAGATCATGATAAAGTTTTGTTATTTAGTCGAGATTTAGATATACTAATTAATAAGTTTATGAATATAAAAGGCAAAGTATGTAAGTGATTAATCTTTAATTTTTTATATTAGGATTATTTACTGATAAAGGAGAGAACAGTTATTGGAACATTTACAAGAAGAGTTGTATAAACAAATAAAAGAAGAAAAAGGTGCAGTTACTATATTTTTAAAGAGCGGAGTAAGAATAGTAGGGGAAGTAGTTGGAGTAGATAGATTTACAGTATTAATATTAGTAGATGGAAAACAACAACTTATTTATAAGCAGGCAATATCAACAATTATGAAATAAGACACTCATTTTGAGTGTCTTATTTCATAATTAAATGGTTATTGTTTACATGCTTCAACGTCAATGCCAGCAGCTAGTAATTTTTTTTCTCCGTCTTGTTCAATGATTTTTTGTAATCTAGATAAGAAAGAGTCAAAATCTGTATGTTTACCAACTTGGAAAGTCATTTTATGCTCAATTGGTAGCCAAGTATCAATATCAGCTTCGTTATGCTGAATTTTTACTTCAAGTTTATCAAGTGCGTTAGCAACTTTTGCTTCATACGTTTCTTTCGCTTCGAACTCCATCCATAAATCGTATAATTCCACACCGAGGGAACCTTCTAGTGTACGTTTAATATTTAAAATGGCCTTTTGCTCATTTTTTTGTTTTTGTAATTGTAATTCACGGCTATTCATCGTATCAAAGGCAGGAATATCACCAGCTTCTGCTTCGACAAGGTCATGAATAATAACCATTTTAAGTAATTTTTCTATATTTACTTTTTGATCCAAATAAGGCTCAACTAAGATAGCCATTAGGGACATACGCCACGTATGTTCAGCAACACTTTCTTGACGTCCGTTAGAAAGCCAACTATGTCGCATTTCATATTTTAGTTTTTCTGCTAATGCAATGACTTGTAAAATGTTATGTTCCATCGTGATCCTCCTCATATTTCCATACTATAATTCTAATATAGAAATGAAATGTGTCAATTTAATGAGTATATTGCGATAAATAGATGATACGCGTATAATGATTGTTATATGTGAAAACGCATTATTAAAATAAAAAAATGTTTTACGAAAACGAAAAAGGAAGGGCAGGAATATGGGAGACGAAAATCAAGGATTAGCTAGACCGCAAAGGAAAAAAAGGAAGTTTGATATTTCTAGCCCCTTTGGCATTGTAGTAGGTTTCGTTATTTTAATTGCAGCGATCATGCTTGGCGGTGGTGGAATAAAAGCTTTTAAAAATTTCTTAGATGTTTCATCTATTTTGATCGTTATAGGGGGAACAACAGCGACAATTATTGTGGCATATAGATTTGGAGAAATAAAAAAATATACGAAAAGTATTTTTACTGTTTTACATAGAAGAGAGGAAAATCTAGAACAGTTAACGGATTTGTTCGTTGATTTTTCAAAGAAGTCTAAAAAACATGGTTTACTCTCGTTAGAAGTTGATGGAGAGCAAGTAGACAATCCTTTTATTCAAAAGGGGATTCGTTTAATGTTAAGTGGATATGATGAAGCAGAATTAAAAGAAGTATTAATGAGAGATGTTGAAACAGAAGTATATGAGTTAAGAAAAGGAGCAACATTATTAGATAAGATTGGTGATTTCGCTCCAGCGTGGGGTATGATAGGAACTTTAATTGGTCTTATTATTATGCTTCAAAACTTGCAAGATACATCGCAAATTGGTACAGGAATGGCAGTTGCTATGTTGACGACATTGTATGGATCTGTTATTGCAAACATGATTGCAATACCGTTATCTGAAAAAGTGTATCGTGGCATTGAAGATTTGTATACAGAGAAGAAGTTTGTAATAGAAGCAATCACAGAGCTTTACCGAGGACAAATTCCTTCTAAGTTAAAGTTAAAACTTGATACATACGTATATGAAACGAAGATAAAAAAAGAAAAACGAGCAGCCTAATATTTCAAGGAGTGGTATGGTGATGATAAAACGACCGCAAAAAGGATCGCCTCGTTGGATGACGACTTTTACTGATTTAACGATGTTGTTATTGACTTTTTTTGTACTATTAGTTGCTACATCAAAACAAGATACAGTAAAATTATCGAAGATGCTTGAAAAGTTTAGTGATGCAGAACAAGTGGATGCGAAAGTAATGGAAGGTACAATACCAGATATTTCACATGAAAAAAATGATGAAAAAGCAGTTTCAAAAAAACGAATGGATGAATTGTATAAAAAGTTAAAAGCATATGTAGATAATAATGGTGTTAGTCAAGTGAATGTATATCGAGAAGATACAGGTGTTAGCATCGTTATAGTAGATAACTTAATATTCGATACAGGCGATGCGAATGTTAAGCCGGAAGCAAAAGAAGTAATTAGTCAATTAGTAGGGTTCTTTCAATCGGTACCAAACCCAATTGTTGTAGAAGGACATACAGATAGTAGACCGATTCATAATGAAAAATTTCCTTCCAACTGGGAATTATCTTCAGCACGAGCAGCTAATATGATTCACCACTTAATTGAAGTGTATAATGTAGATGATAAACGATTAGCAGCGGTAGGATATGCGGACACAAAACCAGTAGCATCAAATGATTCACCGCAAAATTGGGAGAAAAACCGGCGCGTTGTAATATATATTAAAGAATAATATATTTCCATTTTATTAATAAAATAATAAAAATACAGAAATTCTTTTAAAAAAATATTAAATTTTCTCGTTTTATTTTGTATAATGAGTGAGAATGATAAGATGAAATATTAAGATATATTTATACATAAAAGGAGAGAACCGAAAAGAATGGCACATAAAATTTTAGTTGTAGACGATGCGATGTTTATGCGAACAATGATTAAAAACTTATTAAAAAGTAATTCAGAATTTGAAGTTATCGGTGAAGCAGAGAATGGGGTAGAAGCGATTCAAAAGTATAAAGAACTTCAACCTGATATTGTAACACTAGATATTACTATGCCAGAAATGGACGGACTTGAAGCATTAAAAGAAATTATGAAAATTGATTCGAGTGCAAAGGTTGTTATTTGTTCTGCAATGGGACAACAAGGTATGGTATTAGATGCAATTAAAGGCGGGGCAAAAGACTTTATTGTAAAGCCATTCCAAGCCGATCGTGTTATCGAAGCTTTAACAAAAGTAGCAAATAGCTAATATAGAAGGGGTGCCACAAAGAATCAAATCAATGATAGCGGATAGACGTGTGGCCCCCTTTTTTCTCGTTATAAAACACTAAATTGTTATACATAAATGAAATGTTTGTTAGACAGGTAGGGGATTAAAATGCAAACAGATCTATTAAATATATTTTTTGAAGAAGCAGAAGAACATTTACAGTCGCTAAATGAAAATGTGCTAAATTTAGAACAGAATCCTGCCGATATGGGTGTTGTAGGGGAAATATTCCGCTCAGCTCATACATTTAAAGGTATGTCTGCGAGTATGGAATTTGCGGAAATGGCAGATTTAACTCATAAGATGGAAAATGTTTTAGACGAAATCCGTCATGGAAATATGATGGTGAATGCTAATATTATTGATGTTATTTTTGAGTGCATTGATAATTTAGAAAAGATGGTTACAGATGTGCAGCAGGGCGGAATGGGTAATATTGATGTTGTATCTACAAAGCATAAATTAGAAGCATTATTAAATGGGAATGTAGAAGCTTCTATGGAACAAGTAGAGCAAAGTAGTATAAACAATGATGATACAGTTTCACATGAAGTATATATAACCGTCGAACAACAAGCCATTTTAAAAGCAGTACGTGCCATTATGTGTATTGAAGCATTACAAAATGTAGGGGATATACAAAAAACGGTTCCAAGCATTGAAGAAATCGAAGCGGATGCTTTTGGATTTGAGTTTACAGTATATATGGATACTGATCGTAGTGTTGAAGAATTGAAACAGGTGGTGCTTCACGTTTCTGAAATTGAGAAAGTAGAAGTGAAGCAAGGAAATATAGCTGAAGAAGGAATCGTACAATCTATTGCAGCAACGCAGCTGGATCCATCTCTAGAGGCACGAACTCCAACAGCTAGTACTACACCGGCTAAAAGTAATACAAAAACGAAAAATGCTAAAGTAGAGAATCGTTCTATTCGTGTTCAGTTAGAAAAAATCGAAAGATTAATGAATATGTTTGAAGAAAGTGTAATTGAGCGTGGACGAATTGATGAATTAGCAGAAACGATTCAAAATAAAGAGTTAATCGAGCATTTAAATCGATTAGGGGATATTTCAAAAGATATCCAAAATGTATTATTAAATATGCGTATGGTACCGATTGAAACGGTCTTCAATCGTTTTCCACGTATGGTACGTATGTTAGCGAAAGATTTAGGTAAAAAAATCGATTTACAAATTAAAGGTGAAGATACTGAAGTTGATAAAATTGTTATTGACGAAATTGGTGATCCACTCGTTCATTTAATTCGTAATGCAATTGATCATGGTATTGAAACTGTCGAAAACCGACGTGATGCCGGGAAAAATGAGACAGGTACTATTAAATTAGAGGCGTTTCATAGTGGAAATCATGTCGTAATTCAAATTACTGATGATGGAAATGGTATTCATAAAGGAAAAGTATTAGAAAAAGCGATAAAAAATGGTGTTGTAACGGAATCAGAGGCAAATAAATTAACGGATCGTGAAGTGTTTGATCTTATCTTCCAACCGGGATTTAGTACAGCGGAAGTTGTATCTGACCTTTCTGGACGTGGGGTTGGATTAGATGTTGTTAAACATACGATTCATAGTTTAGGTGGGCATTTAATTATTGATTCTGAAGAAGGAAAAGGAAGTACATTCAGAATTGAACTTCCTTTAACATTGTCTATTATTCAATCAATGCTTGTTCAAACAAATGATAAGCGTTATGCCTTGCCTCTTGGCAATATTGCTGAAGCCATTCGAATTAAGAAAGAAGACATACAATCGTTACAAGGGAAAGACGTTTTAAACTATCGCAATCAAATTATTGAAGTGAAACATTTAAGTACTGTATTTGGTGAAAAAACAGTAGATGAGGCGTTCGCATCATATGATAGTCAAATGGTTCCTGTGTTAATTGTTCGTAATACACATCGTAGCTATGGACTTATCGTAAACACAATTATCGGTCAAAGAGAAATAGTTTTAAAGTCATTAGGTGATTTCTTTGCAGAGAGCTCTAACTATTTCTCTGGTGCGACAATTCTCGGTGATGGACGAGTGGTCCTCATTTTAAACCCAGAAGGTTTATAATAGGAATGAAGGAAGCTCCCCACTTGTATACAATTGGGGAGCTTTTTGGGTAGAATTAATAATATAAGTATATGAAAACCGTCGTTTACACATATTGTGGAAGTAAATACATGTTCACAATTCGGATGATAAGTTTGGTAAAATATAACGAGTGTAATAGAGAGTTTAAATCATTTGATAGAAAAACAAAAATGAGGAGGCAGGAAAAATGCCTGAGCAACACACAAAAGGGGATACTGGCACAATTGTGCTAGAAAAAGAAAATGAACATTTAACGCCTCAAGAATGCGATATTCTTGGTGAGATTGCTAATATATCATTTGGTTCAGCTTCGACTGTATTATCAACAATTTTAAATAGGCAAGTAAGTATTACTGCTCCTCAAGTAGAATTGGTAGATTTATATGATACAAGTGATGTTGAAATTCCACATGTTGTATTAAATATCCATTTCACAAAAGGATTAGATATGGAAAATCTTCTTGTTCTTCAACAAGATGTTGCTTTATCTATTGCTGATTTAATGATGATGGGAACAGGTGAAGTTGAAGAGGGAAAAGAGCTTGGTGAATTAGAGCTAAGTGCAGTACAAGAAGCTATGAATCAAATGATGGGATTCGCAGCAACATCTATGTCAGAATTCTTCCAAGATACGGTAGACATGTCTCCGCCAACAATTAAAGTTGTGCAACTTACAGAAGAGATGGAGAAGATTTCTGGTATTAATGGGAATAATATGGTTGTTAAAGTATCGTTTGAATTAAAAATAGATAATCTTGTGAATTCTCAGCTTGTACAGGTTGTTTCAGTTGAACATGCGAAGCGAATGATAAATAAATTGTTACAATTATCTGGTGGTGTGGAAGAAGAAATAGATGAGCCGGCGGAAGTGCAGGAAACTGAGATTGTAGAAGAGCATGTAGAAAAAGAGCAATTAACACAAGAAGAGAAAGATGTGCTTGGTGAAATTGCGAATATTTCAATCGGTTCGGCTTCAACAGTACTATCGACGCTTTTAAATCAGCCTGTCACTATTAGTACACCAAATGTAGAGGCGATTAATGTTCGTCATTATGAAGGAGTACCGGTTCCGTTTGTTATTTTAAATGTCGATTTTGTTGAAGGACTAAAAAATGAGAATGTATTCGTATTTACGAAAGATGTTGCTTTAACAATGGTAGATTTAATGATGATGGGAACGGGTGAAATTGATCCGGAGAAAGAGCTAAGTGAATTAGAGTTAAGTGGCATTAAAGAAATTATGAACCAAATGATGGGGCATGCTGCAACAGCGATGTCAGAAATGTTTAAAGAAAAAATGGATATGACACCACCAGACGTTAAATTTGTTTCTTTAAAAGAAGAAATGGAATATTTGGGAGAGTCGATGGCAGTTGACGAACTCGTTCAAATTACTTTTAATCTTGAAATTGGTGATCTCCTTCAATCAAAGATGTATCAAATACTACCGATATCAGAAGCGAAAGAAATGGTTAGAAGACTTCTATATCCGATGGTGGAAGAGCAAGAAGAAATAGTTGAGGAAGTTGTTGAAGAGGAAGAAATTCCTGCACCAGTCGTACAGCCAATTGAATATAAAGAAGTCAAGCAAGTTGAGCCAGTATATATGGATACATCTATTCTACAAAATGTAGAAATGAATGTTAAATTTGTATTTGGAAGTACAGTGAGAACAATTCAAGATATTTTAAGTCTACAAGAAAATGAAGCGGTCGTACTTGATGAAGATATTGATGAACCGATTCAAATTTATGTGAACGATGTATTAGTGGCGTATGGAGAACTTGTAAATGTAGATGGGTTTTTCGGAGTAAAAATGACGAAATCGCTATAAGGCGTCAAAATAGGAGTTTGAACAAATAGATGAAAAACGTAAAGTTTTTTCTAGTTAGTTGGCTATTCTTACATATATGTATATTTTTACCATCGCAAGGACAGGCAGAAGAAAAAAGTGTACAAGATCAAAATATAAGCGAAATGAATGACCAAGAGGGAAAAAATAAAGAAGTTCAGGAACAGCCGGAACAAGTGGAAATGCCCTCGGTTGAAGATGAAAAAAAAGCAGTAGAAAATGAGCAAGGGAAAGAAAAAAAAGAAGAAAGAACGATAGAAACAGACCGAGGGGTTATTACAGTTAATAAGCAGGAGCTAAAGGTTGGCGAAGAAGTGCGGATTGCTGTAGAATCAAATGAAAAAAACATTCAAAGTGTAAAAGGCATATTACAATTACAAAAAAATGGTGAGCAGTACAGACAAGAGAGAATAATATCTTTTGAGTATGAAGAAGAAACGAAGCGATGGATCGCTAATTATAAGGCCGGAATATATGATTTACAAGGTGATTGGAACCTTAGGCTCGTTGAAAGCTATAAAGAAGATGAGAAGGAAGAAGTAATAGAGAACGAATTAAATGTCCCGCTCATTCGTATAAACAATGAAGCACCAACTATAGATAAAGAATTGCCAAAGTTAGAGAAAGTTAGTATTGATGAGGAAAAAGGGAACTTAATTGAACGGAAAAAGGGAGAATCCGTTCATATACGAGTACAAACGGTAGATATAGAATCGGTTGTTAAAGAAGTGCGCGTTATATTAAAAGGAAAAGAAGACGGTAACGATATTACTTTTTTATTAGACTATAATAAACGCGACATGGATTGGCAGAAAATATTTGAAATAACAGAAGCTTTACCTGTTGGGCCGCATCAACTTATTGTGGAAGTAACAGATGGGGCAGGTAACAAACTTGTGACAGAGAGTGAATATATCGTTTCTATCATCGAACAAAAAGTGAAAGATGATGAAAAGATAGAAGAGCAAGAGAATCAAAATGAAGTAGAAGATAAGAAAGAAATTGAGAAGCAGGAAGATCCGAAAATAGAGATGCCGCTTCCAGAAGAAAAACTTCCAGTTGTTCAAATTCCAAAGCAAGAAGAGAAAGTGAACTCTTATATAAAAGAGCCGTTGAAAGAAAAAGAGGAAATCAACTACGTTATAAAAGAGTCGTTAACAGACAACAAGGAAGTAAATAATGTGAAGGTTCATAAAGAGAAAAAAAGCGGAAATGACAATCAAGTCGTTTCTAAAAAGAAAGAGAAAATAGAAGAACAACAAGAAAAGAAAGAGGAAAAAAGTGAGCAGGGAGTACAGGCTTCTAATGTGTTTGCTGTTATGTCAGGATTATTTGTACTATTTTTAGTTTTAAAGAGTAATAAAGAGTGGGGCTAATAATTTGATAGTAGTGGAGGCGCTTAGATGGAAATTAAACGTACTACAATTGAAAATAAGACGCTACACCCATTAAAACAGCCTGCAGCTATTTCAGAACATGAAATTCAAAAAGAGCGAAAACGGAGTAATCTTGTGTTTACCGGGCGGTCCCAAATCATTTCGAAAAATAATGAAATAGGGATTCTACTTGCGAGTTTAGGTGATGGAAAGATTGTAAAAGATATGCTTTCTAAGGAAATGGATACGGTGTTGCAGTTGTTTTCAAAGCTACATATGTTGTCTGAGGAAGGAAAGCAATCGGAAAAAATATATGAACAAATTGTTAAAAGTTTGCAGGGGCTTATTAAACAAGCTCATATAAAGGGAGTTCCGTTATTAGACGGAACGTATGATTTCGCTGAAGTGCAGCTTTCGTTTGGAAGAAAAGTGCATATTCCGTTACTTGATGTAAGTGCGCTCATTTCTAGAGTGGAACAAGATACATCAGAAGGAAATACGAATTTAATGATAACAGTTATTACAGCTTACATGACAAAATTGTCTAATGAAACAATCTTAATTAGCGGTACAGATCGTATTTCTAAAGAACGTGATGTGAGCGTGTGGAGAGCACTTGCAGAAATGAATATGACGCAATTATCTCATGCGTTGAAACATACGATTCAAGAGCATAAATGGTCTGTTACAGCTCTATTTCTCTTTATATGGGTTATAGGTATCATATTGATTCGTATTATATAATAAAAAAAGGTCGTCATTTCAATTATGACGACCTTTTTCTATATTTTTTCGTAGAAGAATGTATCAAAACGCTGAAGGTTGTAGCGTTCGGGTGTTAAAATTTGTTCTGTGCTACCAACGAATAGTACGCCGCCTTTTCGTAAAGAACGACTAAACTTTTCATAAAGCTTTATTCTTGCTTCTTCTGTAAAGTAAATCATTACATTTCGACAAATGATTAAATCGTAGTTCGTATCAAATGTCTGCATTAATAAATCATGTTGTTTAAATGTAACTTGCTGTTTAATATTTTGATGCAATATATATGTATCATCTTCTTTTGTGAAATAACGTTGTTTTAAATCATTAGGTAATTCTTTCAAAGAGCGTTCTGTATATTGACCACGTTTTGCAGTTTCTAAAACATGAAAATCAAGATCCGTTGCTTGAATGTCATAACGAAACGGAGCTAGATGCTTCGATAATATTAAAGAAAGTGTATATGGTTCTTCACCGGCAGCGCAAGCAGCACTCCAAATTTTTAATTTACCGTTATTTTGTTCAAGTAGCTTTGGTAGAGCTTTCGTCTCTAACGTTTGCCAGCGCTCTTTATTTCTGAAAAACTCTGATACATTAATTGTAATATAGTCAATAAAACTTAAAAATAACGTTTGATCGGTGCGTAAATTATTTAAAAAATTTGTGTAATTTTCAAAACCTTTTCTCGAAATGAAAGCGTCGATTCTTCGGCGCATTCTATCTTGCTTATAGGAAGCGATATCCATATTAAAGTGCTGTTTAAAACTTACGACAAATTGATTATAATCTTGTTCAGTTATCATATTTACAATAGGCACAATAACGATATTGTGCCTCCCCCTTTACATCATACGAATTTTTTGTTCAAAGCTTTTTTTCATCTGCTTTTCATGTAAGCCTGGTAAATCATAAATAACAGCATCAATTCCTGCTTCTTTTGCAACGTCAACGGGAATGACAGACGTATGTTTATCTCCGTTATAAAAACAGAGAACTAAATCGGTATCTTCGACAATTTGCTTTACAAAAAACATATAATCTGATCGATAAATGGAGTCGGAAGGATGATCAAAAGCAATATACTCGGCTCCGTGTTTTTTTAAGTAATCAACGACTTCTTGAAATTCGTCTGTTAATACTTGTAACGGTTGTAGTGTGTAAAGACATAAATTTTGAGCAAGTCTTTCGTTTTCAATGAAGAAACGAAGAACCTCATTTTCAATAGATTTATAACATAATATGTAAATTTTATGTTTGTGAGCATAGTCAATTAAAAATTTTTTTATTTCTTCCTGATCTAATGCTGTTAATTGATTTGAACCACAAAGAAAAATATTCATAGATTTGTGCCACCTCATGCTAAATTGTAACATATCTTCTATAAAAAATAACTGCAAAATATCATTGTACAGAGTATAATTATAAATAACTAGATTTTACGATTAAGTTTAGAAGGAAATAAAAAAATAAATAGGTGATATATATGCTACGTTCTATCTCGCATAATCCAATTTTATCGCATATACCGCCTGCTACTCAAATGCCGAAAGAAGCAAATGTCAGGACAGGACTTGCTTTTTCGGATAATTTGCATGCAGATCCGAAAAACGATAAATTGTTAGAACAAATGGAAGCACTTGTTGATAACATTGGAGAAATTAAAGAGAAAATCGAATTAGAGTTAACGCTCGATAATGTAATGGAATACAAAAATACTGTAAAATCATTTTTGAATTTTTACGTTGATAACGTATTGCAGTATAAAGATGTTATGTCTCGTCATCCGCGTTACGGATATTCGCAGAAAATGACGATCGTAAAACAAGCTGAAATGGGATTAACTGAGTTAGAAGATGTTATGAATTTAATTAATACGAAAACAGGGCATTTAGAAATGTTAAATCAAATTGGAGAAATTCATGGTTTGATTGTAAATTTAGTCTTGTAAAGGAAAGGAAGCTATATGTACATACAATTATATGAAAAGCTCGTTATTATTCAAAAGGCATATGAAAATATTCAAACGCTTGGGGAACAAATATATGAGAATTTAAAAAATAAAAATGTAAATGCAGTTCAAAAGTTGCAAGTAGAGCAATTGCAGTACATAGAAGGTGTTAAAGGATTATCGCGATCTTTTGAGGAAATGGTTGTTCAGCTTTGTAAAGAAAAACAAGTTGAACCGTTGCGTATGCGTTCGCTATTTTCGTATTTTTCACAGGAAGAAAATGAAAAAATGGAAGAATTACAAAAAAGTTTAAATGAATTAGAAGAAAATGTAAAAATGATTCTTTTGAAAAATCAATATTACTTAAACGTACTATTAAAAACTACAGAAAGTATTGTGGATTCCGTTTCTGAATACAATTTGGAGAAAAACAATAATTCGCAAATCTTCATGAATGAACTATTGTAAAGGAGAAGTGAAGCATTATGAGATTATCTGATTATAATACGCCGTTATCTGGTATGCTAGCGGCCCAAATGGGATTACAAACGACAAAACAAAACTTATCTAACATTCATACGCCGGGTTATGTTCGTCAAATGGTAAATTACGGATCTGTTGGAGCAAGTAACGGTCATACGCCTGAACAGAGAATCGGTTATGGTGTACAAACATTAGGAGTTGACCGTATTACAGATGAAGTGAAAACGAAGCAATTTAATGATCAGTTGTCACAGTTCTCTTACTACGCATATATGAATTCTACTTTATCACGAGTAGAGTCTATGGTAGGAACGACAGGGAAAAATTCATTATCTAGTTTAATGGATGGATTCTTCAATGCTTTTCGTGAAGTTGCAAAAAATCCAGAACAACCAAACTACTACGATACATTAGTTTCTGAAACTGGGAAGTTCACAAGTCAGATAAATCGTCTTGCGAAAAACTTAGATACAGCAGAAGCACAGACGACAGAAGATATTGAAGCACACGTGAATGAATTTAATCGTCTTGGTGCTAGTTTAGCAGAAGCGAATAAAAAAATCGGACAAGCTGGCACGCAAGTACCGAATCAACTTTTAGACGAACGTGATCGCATCATTACAGAGATGTCTAAGTATGCCAATATAGAAGTATCTTATGAATCTATGAATCCTAATATCGCAAGTGTTAGAATGAATGGTGCTTTAACAGTAAATGGACAAGATACATATCCACTTCAATTAAATAAAGAAAAAGAACCAATGTCTGTTGCGATTTATGGATCGGATATTCCTTTAAATGGTGGAGCAATTCAATCAGCGATAGATACGAAAGCGAAGATTGCTAGTTATAAGAAAAACCTTGAAGAATTAATGAGTTCTGTAAAAGGTCAAGTGAATACAGTGATGGGAAAAGATTTCTTCGTTGGAGATCATGCGAAAGATATTCAGTTAAACCCTGAGTTCGCAAAAGATGTTTCGAAAATGAAAATCTCCGCTGAAACAGCAAATAAACTAGCAGGAATTACAGATGGAGATTATAAAGAAGGTCTTTCTTATAAACAAGCATTAGACCAATTTATAGTTGGTGTAGCTTCTGATAAAAGTGCAGTGAATGCTTATCAAAATATTCATAAAGATTTATTAGAAGGTATTCAACAAGAAAAAATGAGTATTGAAGGCGTAAATATGGAAGAAGAAATGGTTAATTTAATGGCTTTCCAAAAATATTTTGTCGCAAACTCTAAAGCTATTACGACGATGAATGAAGTGTTTGATAGTTTGTTTTCGATCATTAGATAATGCGAAGTAGAAACGAAGCCCCTTTTTCTTTTATGTTTAGAGAGAGGGTCCTGCGTTGGGTAGAGGCGGACAGTGCCTATTAGTGGACCGAGCGATGTGAGACCAGAGATATGAAATGGTTGAAGGGTAAGCTAGCTAAGAGGAAAGCCATGTTTAGTGAATGCATCGCCCTCGTGTTAAATAAAAATGACAAAGCTCTCTTTTATGAGGAAAGAGAGTATCCGTCGTAGTGTAGAAGCAGAGAGCCGTATATAGTTGTGGTTGCTTCCCCGCACCAATTCAAATATAGATAAAGGAGAAGGTAAAGATGAGAGTATCTACATTTCAAAATGCAAACTGGGCAAAGAATCAGATGATGGATTTGAATGTGCAACAGCAATATCATCGAAATCAAGTAACTTCTGGGAAGAAAAATCTTTTTATGAGTGAAGATCCACTTGCGGCAAGTAAATCATTTGCGATTCAGCATTCGTTAGCAAATATTGAACAAATGCAAAAAGATTTAGCAGATTCGAAAAATGTATTAACACAAACTGAAAATACATTACAAGGTGTTTTTAAATCTTTAACAAGAGCGGATCAATTAACATTACAAGCGCTAAATGGGACGAATAGTGAAAAAGAATTGAAGGCAATCGGTGCAGAGATTGATCAAATTTTAAAACAAGTTGTATATTTAGCGAATACGAAAGAGCAAGGCCGTTATATTTTCGGTGGGGATAGTGCTGAACAGGTTCCATTTACAGAAGATGGTACGTATCAAGGTGGAAAAAATGATGTGAACTGGCAGCTAAATGATGGTTATGATTTAAAAGCATTTCGTAACGGAGAAGAATTATTATCACCAGTTATAAAAACGTTAAAACAGATGAGTGAAGCGCTGAATAACGGTGATCAAAAAGCTTTGCAACCGTTATTGGGAGAAAATAAGAAAAACTTAGATAGCGTCATTAACCGTACAACTGAAGTTGGTTCAACTATGAACACGATGGAGACGTTTAAAACAATTTTAAGCGAGCAAAATTTAGCGCTTCAAGAAAATCGTAAAGAAATTGAAGATGTTGATTTAGCGGTAGCAATTTCTGACCTAGCGTATATTAATGCAACTTATGAAGCAACGCTTAAAGCAGTTAGTACGATGAGTAAAACGAGCATTTTAGATTACATGTAAATGATAAGGAGTGAAAAATATGGCAGGGACAATATCTAATTATGGTGACAGACAGCAAATATGGAATTTAGGAAATAACATGATAGATACAAAGAAGTTAGTAGATTTAGAGTTACAAGCATTGGAAATGAAAAAATCACCATATACTACACAAAAACAAACGTTAACAAATGAAAACAAAGTGTATGCGAGCATGAAAAAAGAGTTTGCAAATTTTGTGCAAGTATTCAAAGATTTAAACACATTTAAAGGTGATGAAAAGAAAACAACTCTATCCAAAGATGGTTTTATGACAGCACAGGCGGATGCTGCTGCAATTCCTGGAACATACACAATTACAGTAGAGCGAGTAGCAGAAAGGCATCAAATAACTACAGCTCCACTTACTCCCCCAAAAACTCCTGAAGGTACGGAGCAAAAATTCAGTTTAGATTTAAAGCTTGGAGTAGATGATGTATTTCAGATAAATGGAAAAGAAGTTAAAATTTCGGAAGATATGACGTATAAAGATCTTGTCAATAAAATTAATAATGGAAATTATGGTGTATCCGTATACACATTAGGGGATCAACTATTTTTCACATCTACTATTGCAGGAAAAGAGGGAGAGCTGAAATTAACGGATGGTGCCAATGGCTTTTTACAAAATATAGGGCTGGTTACTTCTGCGAAAAATACGGATGGAACGAATGCCATTGCACATCAAGTGACAGGAGCAGTAAATGCAGAATATACAATAAATGGAATTAAAGGAACTAGTAAAACAAATAAGATTGATACAATTCCAGGATTAACTATTAACTTAGAAAAGGTAACTACAGAGCCAATTAAATTAACTATCGAAGATTCAGATATAAAAAATTCGATAGATTTAATCAAAAAAATGAAAGATGAGTATAATAACGCTGTTAAAAGTTTAGATTTGTTTTCTGGTGAAAATGGAGTAATGCAAGGGAATAATGTTTCATTTGCTATCAGTAATGCAATGACAAGCATTTTTAGATTTTCCCAAGATGATAAGTATTTATTTTCTTTTGGGATTCAAATTGATAAAACAGGAAATATGACTCTTGATGAAGAGAAATTGAAAATAGCTTTTAAAGAGAATCCAGAATCTACAAAACAATTTTTCTTTGGTTTTAATGGCATTGGTCATGATATAGATAAAAAGCTCGAGGGAATCTTTGGAGATGAAGGGATTATTGGAAAACGCTCTAAAAGTATTGAAAAGCAAGTAACTGATTTAGAGAGAAAAATTCAAGATATTGATACAATTAATAAGAAAAAACAAGAATCAATTATTGATAAATATGCAAAGTTGGAAAGCCAGCTAGCATTGCTTGATAGTCAGCTGCAGACAATCAAAGCAATGACAAAAACAAAAAGTGATGATTAATGAAAGCTGAGGAAGTGATTATATGCAAGCATGGCAACGTTATATGCAAAACGATATTATGACGAGTAATCCGATTAAAAATACAATATTTATTTATGAAAGATGTATCGTAGAGTTTCGTAAATTAGAAGAACTTTTAAATACATTTAAACTTCAAGAAGGAGACGACCTTCTTGAAAAGTTAGAACGTATATTTGAAGAGTTGAAGCTTCAATTAAATCCTGATATTTCGAAAGATTTATATGACAGTCTATTCGGTTTATACGATTGGATTAGCATTCAAATTCAAACGATGAAAGTAACGCGTGAAGCAAAAGACATTGATGCGATTGTACAAGTGTTACAAGATTTAATAGACGGTTACCGTGGAGCGCTCGAAAATGAACAATGATATTTATCGAACGTTTGTCAGTTGTTTTAATGGAATCGGTGAATTGCAGGTTTCAGATGAAGAATTTGCTGAGAAAAGTGAGATGTTAAATCGTTGGATGATGACATTGGATGAAGAAACGCGCGCAGATGTTGCAACGGAAGTTACCCCGTGGATTATTAAGGCAGCGCAGCATATTCGAGATAAGCAAAAGATTTTGGAAGAAATGATTATGGAAAATGATGGGCGAATGAAAGCTAATTCATTTTATGGTAAATATTAATGATAAAGTATGGAAACGGATTCCCCTTTTTAAAAGGGAATCCATTCCTTGTTTAAATAAAGAGTTCCGCTGATTGAGGTTTCACTTTATGCCTGTAATGAGAAAGTAATCTAAATAATATAAAAATTAACTTTGATTTGTATTTCATATATCGAAATATTTCATGGATTACTCCGTGTATACATTTTTTTGTATTCTTTTTTATATTTTTGTATTTTTCTAAAGACAACAATGGAAAAATGGAATAAAATATGTAAGGGTACATAATAGTGAATATTTTAATAAATACATATAAGGAAATAAATAATGAAGTGAAACTTCCATCAGTGGATCATTAAGTTAGAAAAGGAAGGGTGTGGAATATGCCAGATTTAGTTAGTGATGTAAGTCATTATATGAACTATTTAGTAACGAAGCGAAATACCGTTTCTAGTAATATTGCAAATGCGAATACACCTGGCTATAAAGCACAAGATGTAACATTTGCTGAGAAAATGAATATGAGCAGTGGATTATACAAAAAAAATGCTGCGGATTTAAAGAGTAATCCAGATTTATATCAAACGAATGTAATGCACTTACCGACAGCAAATACGAAAAATACATACGCAAAGATTCAAACGAAATCAATGCAAACGAATAAAGATGGAAACAGTGTTGATGTAACGACAGAAATGCTAGATTTAATGAAAACAAACCAATTATACGGTGTTTCAATTAATGCAATTAATACGCAATACGCTATTAACCAAGCAGCACGTGGACGTTAATAGTAAAAGGAGAGACAAAGATGTTTCAGGCAATTAATGCAAGTGGTTCAGGGCTAACTACAGCGAGAAAATGGATGGAAGTTACTTCTAACAATATCGTAAATGCAAATACGACGGGAGCACCGGGTGCAGAGCCGTATCACCGTCGAAGTGTGGTGTTGGAATCAAATAATAGTTTTGCAAGCATGCTAGATGGAGCTCCTACTAACGGAGTGAAAATAAAAAGTATTGAAACGGATCGAAATGAAAATCTTGTGTATGATCCGACGCATCCGCATGCAAATGAAGAAGGATATGTACGTTATCCGAACATTGATGTGACAGCTGAGATGACGAATGTAATGGTTGCTCAAAAAATGTATGAAGCAAATACAAGTGTATTAAATGCGAACAAAAAAATGCTCGATAAAGATTTAGAAATCGGCCGAGGATAAGAGGGAAGAGGGGAAATATGAAAATTCAACCAATGTTAAATACACAGCCATTTGGAGCGATTCAGCCGATTGGCACACAGAAAACTTCAGAAACATCTGTAGTTGAAGGCAAAAAGTTTATTGATTTATTGGAAGATATGAATCAAACGCAAAATAATGCCCAAACAGCAGTATATGATTTACTGACAAAAGGGGTAGGAGAAACGCATGACGTTTTAATTCAGCAGAAGAAAGCTGAATCACAAATGAAAACAGCTGCTCTCGTACGCGATAATCTTATTGAAAATTATAAGTCACTAATTAATATGCAAATTTAGGAAAATGGACGGGTGTATTTAAATGGAAAAGATAAAAAATGTTTTCCAATCGTTGAAAACGTGGCATAAGTTAGTGATTGGTGCTGCGCTTTTAGCGATTGCAACAGGAGCACTTTTATACTTCACCTTGCCAGATAAATATGTTGTTGTATATCAAAATTTAAATGATACAGATAAGCAAGAGATTACAGCAGAATTATCGAAGCTAGGTGTTGATTACCAATTAGCAGCCGATGGTTCGATTCGAGTGCAAAAGAATGATGCTCCATGGGTTCGAAAAGAAATGAATGGAATGGGCTTACCGTTTAATTCAAAAAGCGGTGAGGAAATTTTATTAGAAAGCTCGCTCGGTTCAAGTGAACAAGATAAGAAAATGAAGCAGATTGTCGGTACGAAAAAGCAATTGGAGCAAGATATTGTACGAAATTTTGCGACGATTGAAACGGCAAATGTGCAAATTACATTACCTGAAAAAGAAACAATTTTTGATGAAGAAAAAGCAAAAGGAACAGCGGCGATTACTGTTGGTGTGAAGCGTGGACAACTATTAACAGCTGATCAAGTTGCTGGTATACAGCAAATGATTAGTGCGGCAGTTCCTGGCGTGAAAGCAGAAGAAGTAAGTGTTATTGATAGTAAAAAAGGTATCATCTCAAAAGGAGCAGATGAAGCGCATTCTAACAGCTCCTCTTCTTATGAAAAGGAAGTAGAGATGCAGCATCAAATTGAAGGTAAATTAAAGCAAGATATTGACGCAACGTTAATGACGATGTTTAAATCAAATGAATATAAAGTGAATACGAAAGTGTCTGTAAACTACGATGAAGTTACACGTCAGTCAGAAAAATATGGCGATAAAGGTGTACTTCGCAGTAAACAAGAGCAAGAGGAAAGCTCTACTGCGCAAGAAGGAGCAGATACGAAGCAAGGTGCGGGTATTACAGCGAACGGTGAAGTGCCGAACTACGGTACGAACAATAATCAAAACGGTAAAGTTGTCTACGATAATAAAAATGGTAACAAAATTGAAAACTATGAAATAGATAAAACAGTTGAAACAATTAAGAAACATCCGGAATTAACAAAAACAAATGTTGTTGTATGGGTAGATAACGATACGTTAGTAAAACGAAAAATTGATATGACAACATTTAAAGAAGCGATTGGCACAGCAGCTGGGCTTCAAGCTGATCCGAATGGAAACTTTACAAACGGTCAAGTTAACGTTGTAACTGTTCAGTTCGACCAGCCGAAAGTTGAAAAAGAGAAAGAGCCAGAAAAAAGTGGTATGAACTGGTGGTTATTAGGTGGAATTACAGCTGGCTTGCTAGCACTAATTGGCCTAGTATGGTTCTTCTTAGCAAGACGTAAGAAAAAGAGAGAAGAAGAGGAATATGAAGAATACTTAGCAGAAGAGGAAGTTGCTGCTAGTAGTGAAAGTATTTTTGAAATTCCTGAAGAAAAAATAGTACCAGAACCAAAACCAGAGCCAGTAGAACCATCAGAGCCTACATTAGATGATCAAGTGCAGGAAGCTACGAAAGAGCATGTAGAAGGTACTGCAAAAGTAATTAAAAAATGGTTAAACGGACAGTAAGGGAGGAAAAACAATGTTAGATGAAATCTCCTCCAAAGAGAAAGCTGCCATCCTCATTCGTACATTAAACGAAGAGGTGGCAGCAAAAGTCATTGAATATATGACGGCTGAGGAAAAAGAAGTATTACTTCGTGAAATCGCGAAGTTTCGTGTATATAAACCAGAAACGTTAGAAAATGTATTAGGGGAGTTTTTGTATGAACTAAATGTAAAAGAATTGAATTTAGTAACTCCAGATAAAGAATACATTCGTCGTATATTTAAAAATATGCCAGAAGACGAGCTGGAAAAGTTATTGGAAGACCTTTGGTACAACAAAGATAATCCATTTGAATTCTTAAATTCACTTACAGATTTAGAGCCACTGCTTACAGTGCTTAATGATGAATCGCCACAAACGATAGCGATTATTGCTTCTTATATTAAGCCGCAACTTGCTTCTCAATTAATTGAGAGATTACCAGATCATAAACGTGTAGAAACGGTAATGGGCATTGCAAAGCTTGAACAAGTAGATGGTGAATTAATCAATCAAATTGGTGAGTTATTAAAAGCAAAATTAAATAATATGGCATTTAGTGCTATTAATAAAACGGATGGATTGAAAACAATAGTGAACATTTTAAATAATGTTTCACGAGGTGTTGAAAAAACAGTCTTTCAAAAGCTGGATGAAGTCGATTATGCGTTATCTGAGAAAATTAAAGAAAATATGTTTGTCTTTGAAGACTTACTTGGTCTTGAAGATCTTGCGCTTCGCCGTGTATTAGAGGAAATTACAGATAACGGTGTTATCGCGAAAGCACTTAAAATTGCAAAAGAAGAAATTAAAGAGAAACTATTTACATGTATGTCTTCAAACCGTAGAGAGATGATTCTTGAAGAGTTAGATGGCTTAGGACCGCTTAAGATGACGGATGCTGAAAAAGCACAACAAACGATTACAGGTACGGTGAAAAAGCTAGAAAAAGAAGGAAGAATTATCGTTCAAAGAGGTGAAGATGATGTCCTTATTTAAAAACAGAATTCCGAAGAATTCTGTTTCTTTTTCTGAAGAAACGTATGAATTACAATTTCCGAAACCAGTATCAGTTCACATTGAAGAAGAGATACAAGTGGATCATGCAGAACTTCTTGCACAGCAAGATGCATTACATATTGAAATGAATCAGCTAAGGCAGCAGCAGCAAATGCTAGAACGAGAGCGTCAGCAGTTGTTGCAAGATAAAGAACAGTTTCAAATGCATATTCATGAACAAATGGAACAGATGGAAGCAGCGCGTATACAGTTTCAAAAAGAACAACAAGAAACAGCATACGAATGGACAGAGTTATTATGGAATCAATCTTTTCAGTTAGCAGAAAAAGTAGTGAATCAAGCGGTAGATTCGCGCTTACTAGACGTTTTGCCGATTTTAACAGGCATCGTGCAAACATTGCCTACTTCATTTGAAAAATTAATTATAACGGTTCATCCAGAAACATTTGAACGTATACAAGAAGAGAAAGAAAATACGAAAGAGTATTGGCTACTACAATTAGTAGAATGGAAGTATGATTTTTCTTTACAGTTTGGCGAATTTGTTCTGGAAGAAGAGAAAGAGTTTTTTGAATTTAAATTTGCACCGATATTTGCGAAACTTCGTCATAAATTGGAAGAAGAGAAGTTGTTTGAGGAGCAAAACGTATGAACAACGAGCTAATGAATGAGCATAATAAATGGAATACATTTATTGAAACACCGTTTTATACGAAAGTTGGCAAAGTTCATAGTGTACAAGAGCAGTTTTTTGTAGCGAAAGGTCCAAAAGCGAAGATTGGAGATGTTTGTCTCGTTGGAGAGCATAGCGTCTTATGTGAAGTTATTGCAATTGAAAAAGAAAACAATAGGTTACTCCCATTTGAACAGACAGAAAAAGTATGTTACGGAGATTTAGTTACATTAATTACAGAAGATGTCGTTGTTCCCCGTGGTAATCATTTACTTGGCAAAGTGTTAAGTGCAAATGGAAAAGTGTTAAACGAAGATGCCGAGAACATTCCACTGCAAAAAATAAAATTGGATGCACCGCCGATTCATGCATTTGAGCGTGAAGAAATTACAGATGTATTTGAAACGGGAATTAAATCAATTGATTCTATGTTAACGATTGGGATCGGTCAAAAGATAGGTATTTTTGCTGGATCAGGTGTTGGTAAATCTACTTTACTTGGAATGATTGCGAAAAACGCAAAAGCTGATATTAACGTTATTAGTTTAGTAGGTGAGCGTGGCCGGGAAGTAAAAGACTTTATTCGAAAAGAGTTAGGCGAAGAAGGTATGAAAAAAAGCGTCGTTGTTGTAGCGACGTCAGATGAAAGTCATCTTATGCAACTTCGCGCTGCAAAGCTTGCAACATCAATTGCCGAATATTTCCGCGATCAAGGTAATAACGTACTACTTATGATGGATTCTGTTACACGCTTCGCTGACGCACGCCGAAGTGTTGATATTGCAGTAAAGGAATTACCCATCGGTGGTAAAACACTGTTAATGGAAAGTTATATGAAGAAGTTATTAGAGAGGTCAGGAAAAACACAAAAAGGATCCATAACAGGTATTTATACAGTACTCGTTGATGGTGACGATTTAAATGGTCCTGTACCAGATTTGGCGCGTGGTATTTTAGACGGACATATTGTATTAAAGCGTGAGCTTGCAACGCTTAGTCATTACCCTGCAATCTCTGTACTAGATTCGGTAAGTAGGATTATGGAAGAAATCGTATCGCCGAACCATTGGCAGGTTGCAAATGAAATGAGAAAAATTTTATCTATTTATAAAGAAAATGAATTGTATTTCAAATTAGGAACAATTCAAGAGAATGAAGAAAATGCCTATATTTTTGAATGTAAAAATAAAGTAGAAGGTATAAATACGTTTTTAAAACAAGGTCGAACGGATAGTTTTCATTTTGAAGATATTGTCCAAGCGATGCACCATATTGTATAAGACCTCATGCTCATGCCTTGGGGTCTTATTTTTTTGTTTTTTAATATTTCACAGATTTTTTTGTAAAAAAACTATATAATAGAAAAAGGTAACGTTATAATAGGAAGGAGCTATGAAAACAGGTGAATAAACAGCAGTACGACACGATTAAATTGCAGATTAATCAAGAGAAAGAACATATCTTGAAAGAAGTGTACGAACTAACAGCTGAAAAAAGAAAAATAGAACGAAAAAAAGAATATGATCTATATGTTGTGAAATCACGCAATAAGGTTGTACAAACGGGACAACGTATTATGGCTGGTATGCTGTCTTCACATACATTTTCACCTGAAAGAATAGAAGAATGGAATCGAAAAATTAAAAAAACAGAAGGTTTTATTCAAAAAAATGAAAGCCTTTTAGAGCAAATAAAAGAAAAAGAACGTGTCATTGATGAAATGTATCAAGAAGATTGTAAGAAGCTTGCGAAAGTAAAAGAAAAGCTGGAAGAAAAAATGCTTCTTGATTTAAAAATGTGTATGAACGGATGAGGTGGATGTAGTGATACAGTTTGTATTACCGGTGCAGCAAAGTTTACCTCCGCAAAAAGAAAAAGGGCTAGAAGTACAATCGAAAAATGAAAATTCTTCATTCGATAATACAATGAGAATTGAAAATAAAAAACAGCCGAAAACGGAGAAACCGAAACGAGAAGAAGCACCAGAAGAAGAGAAGAAAGAATATATTCTCGCAAAAAAAACGGTAACGAAAGAAGAGCCGATTGTAAAGAAAGAAGAAAAGAAAGAGACAGAACAGTTATTGTTAGCTGTATCTGAGCAGATGGTTGCAATTGAGCAATTGCGTATGCAGCCAGAATTGTTATATCAATACATACAAAAAATACAGGCGTTATATAAAGAATACGGAAATATTAAACTGAACGAATTGCCCGCAGCTGAATTACAGCAATTACAAGAGCTTTTTTCTAACATGAATATTAAAAATGCCATATGTTTAGAAGATACAATGCAAATGGTGCTAGACAAGGTGACGATGCCAGAGCAAACGTTGCAAGTATTAAAAGTCGTAGAAACAGAAACTTGTAATATCGCAAAGAAACAAGAGGAGTCCAAGGAAGTAGAACTCCAGAAAGCTGAAAGCGATGATGTGAAGTTAGAGTTACCAGAAGTCGATCAATTAAACGATTCAAGTTCGACGGGAGCTGAATTATTAAATAAGGCAACGGGGACTGATCAAATAGGAAAACAAAATAGTGGAGCTGAGAAGGTTACATTACCTGACTTAGGCAAGAAAATGGAAGCACAAGTAGAGGCTCTGCAAAAGTTTGTAGTGAAACAAGAACGTGTTTTATTCCAGCTAAATCCAGAGAAACTTGGTTCATTAACTGTATTTATGAAAAAGCATGGAGATCAAATTGAAGTCCATGTAGAAATGGAAAAACACGATGCGAAAAAGCGTGTTGAAATAATTTTTGACGAATTGAAGCTGAAATTAAAAGAAAAAGAAATTAATATTCAAATAAGTTATTCAGAAAAAGATGAACAACGTAAAGAACAGCGAGAACAAGAGCAAAGACAAAAACAAAAATTAGCAAGTACGAAGCAAGAGAAACAAGAATCGAAAGAATTTGCAGGATTATTGGAGGAATAAAGCGTGCCAACAGTTGGATTAAACACAACGAGTACAAATCATATTCCATTGCAGGCAGGAGCGCAAAAAAGTAATGCACCTGTTAATGGTGTACAGTCGCCAGTTCAACAAACAAACGGAGTATCAGAAAGTGCTCAAAAAACTCCTGGTGTAATGGGGAAAGACGATTTTCTAAAATTATTTTTATCGAGTTTCCAGCACCAAGATCCGTTCAATGCGATGGATATGAATCAAATGATGAACCAAACAGCGCAGTTATCTCTTATGGAACAAGTGCAGAATATGACAAAAGCAGTTGACTCTTTAAGAACGACGATGTATTCGACAGCGCTTGATGGTGGAATGAAATTTTTAGGGAAATACGTAAGAGGTATTGACGGTGAAGGGAACAAAGTAACTGGTCAAGTAGAGACAGTTCGCCTTGCAGAAAATAACGATGTACAGCTCGTTATTAATAATAAAGTAGTATCTCTTCGTTTCGTTGAAAGAGTGTCTGATAAACCGATTGGAGAAACGAATCCAGAAGATGTAAAGGAAGACGATCAAAAAGTAGCTGAAGAAGTAAAAACTACAAATTCATAAGGAAGTGTCCATACGTTATGATTAAAGCGTTATATACAAGTATTACAGGAATGAATGCAACACAAAATGCATTAAGTGTAACTTCAAATAATATTGCCAATGCACAAACAGTTGGTTACAAAAAACAAAAAGCAATGTTTGATGATTTACTGTACAACAATTCAATTGGTTCAAAAGGTGACGATAGATACGCAGGGACGAATCCGAAAAGTATTGGTAACGGTGTGAAAATGAGCGGAACAGTTACAGACTATAGCGATGGTACAATTACGTTAACAGGTGGCAAAACACAAGCTGCGATGGAAGGTAATGGTTTCTTCGTAGTTGGTGATTCAAAAGGCGGCAACATGGAATTTACGCGTAAAGGTACGTTCGGGATATCTTCAGAGTATTATATTACGAACACAGAAGGGCAATATGTGTTCGCTTATCCAGCAGATCCAGCAACTGGTAATGTTAATTTATCTGGTATTCCAGGACCGTTGCAAATTCCGATGGGATCAGCAATCGGTGGCATTCGGACGTCAAAAGGCGTAATTGGAGGGAATATTCCAGCGGATGCAAAACAAATTACACAAGATTTACCTGTATATGATAATGCAGGGAATACATGGACAATGCGTGTAGAATTTAAACAAACGAGCGAACATAATTATACATATAAAGTACAGATGCGTAATGATTCGAAAAAAGAAACAGAGTTTCAGGATGTTCAAGGTGCAGGTGGTAATATGACATTTGATGCAGTAGGAAATCCAAATCAGCAAAATCCTGGAGCAGCTATTCCGTTTAATGGTGGAACAGTAAATTTAGATTTTAGTAAATTAACAAACCATCCGACAGATAAAACATTATCAGTAACAAACGTAGATGGTAGAGCGGCGGCGACTGTTAAAGATTGCTTTATTGCTGACGGTGGATATGTGATGGTAAAATATTCTGATGGAAGTATGAAATCTGCTGGTCAATTAGCTGTTGCGATGTTCCCGAATGAAGGCGGTTTGATGAAAACTGGAAATGGTAACTATACAGCGACGAATACAACTGGTATTTTAGCGTTAGGTGCATCTGGCCAAAACGGTGCAGGAAAAATACGTGGTGGTGCACAAGAAGGTGCAAACGTAGATTTATCTGTAGAATTCGTTGATTTAATGTTATACCAACGCGGATTCCAAGGAAATGCGAAAGTAATCAAAATTTCAGATGAAGTATTAAATGAAGTTGTGAACTTAATTCGATAATAAATCGTAAAGAAAAATTGTAACGTAGTAGAAAGGGTTTTATATTCGTATGACAAGACAAGAGCGAATTTTACAATTGCCTTTTTTCGAAAATAAACGTGAGCTTGCTGAGCAAGTGTTAAAAATAGAACGAGAAGAGCATGTATATTTACCAGATCAATTTGAAATCAAACAAGTGCCTCCATATTCGTTTGGTGAAAAACAAGCAATCATTGGCCGTATACACGAGTTTTATTTCGTAAGTATTGGTAGCGATAGTGTTTGGAAGTATCAACTGTTTAAAGATGAGATGAAGTGCCGTGAGTTTTTCGTTATGTTGCCTGATATTACGGATCAGCAGCTCGCTTTTTGGTTCAATAACATTGAGCTGTTGAAGGGGGCTTAAAATCTCTTAAAAGCTTTCTTTTAGGTTTTGAGAGAGGGCGCCTAGCGATGAGTAGTAGCGGTTAGTGCCTATGAGTGGCTCGCGCATTGTGAGAACAGAGATATGGAGTGGTTCTAGGTTAGTTGAAGAGGAGAGGGCCTAGCGATGAGTAGTAGCGGTCAGTGCCTATGAGCGGCTCGCATGTTGTAAGACGAGAGGTATGGAGTGGTTCTAAGGTAGTTGAAGAGGCCAAAAGCCAAGTGTTTAGGTGGTGCCTCTTCACTTTTTGGAGAGAGGATTTATCCGAGTCTAGAAGCATTGATTTGAAATAGATTTAGATTAATTAAGATATTGTACAATTAGACTAAATTTATATAAAAGGAGAGGTGAGGAGGATGGCGCAGAATAAGTACCGCGTTACATTCATTTCGCCAAGTGAGGTTGAGCAACGTACTGTAATGGCGGCGAGTAGTTTACCTAATTTAATACGTCAAGTAGAGAGTATTATTGCAGATCCGAACGGTTATTTTGTAAATGATAAAAAAAATAATTGCTATTTTAAAGTTATTAAAGAAAATGTTACGTATATTCAATATGAGTTACTATTTTCTGATAAGGAAATTCACATTGAAAAATTAAAGCATATGGCGCCTAGTGTACTGAAGAAATTATTTGAGAAAATAAATGATCCTGAACTATACGCTCTTTCGCTTCTCGATGTTGATATAGCGACGAAAGAATATGTGCTAGGAGAAATGGGTCCAGAGCTAAGAATGAGAGTGGAAACAGAGCTTTCAAAAAAATGGGAAGCGATGCCGACAGAAATTGTAGGAGCACAAGAAGTGTTACTAGAGGCACTTGCTTCGTTTATACAAGATTAAGTTTTACCGGTAGTATTACTACTTTAAAACTGTGAGGATCACTCAACTATCTATATTTTTCATATAGGTAGTTGACTTTTTGGTTTTAATAAAGCTTAATAATTAGATATACGGAATTAACGGAAGGGGAGCGACACCTTAATGTCACAAGCACAAAGTATTTTATTAGAAAGTGGAACAAACGAATTAGAGATCGTAACGTATACTGTTGGTGAAAATTTATTTAGCATCAATGTAATGAAAGTGCGTGAAATTATTAATCCATTCCCTGTTACAACTGTGCCAGAATCTCATCATGCAGTTGAAGGTGTTGTTCAAGTACGTGGTGAAATTTTACCTGTTATTAACTTAGCAACGGCTCTTAATTTAAAATCTATAAAACCACTTGATCAAACGAAATTTATCATTTCAGAATTAAACCAAATGAAAGTTATTTTCCGTGTTGATGAAGTGCATCGTATTCAACGTATTTCATGGGAACAAATTGATGAACCAGCTTCATTATCTATGGGACTAGAAGAAACGACGTCTGGAATTGTAAAACTAGATGGGAAAATTATCTTACTGTTAGATTATGAAAAAATTGTTTGCGAAATTAGTAACACTGGTTATGACAATAAAACACTTTCAGGATTAGAGCAAAAAACAGATCGCGCTGAAAAAGTTATTTATATTGCAGAAGATTCAGCGATGCTTCGTCAAGTACTAGAAGAAACATTATCATCAGCTGGATATACGAAAATGAACTTCTTCAGTAATGGTGCTGAAGCGTTAGCACAAATTGAAAAACTAGCAAAAGAGCAAGGTGAAAGAATGTTTGAACATATTCATCTGCTTATTACAGATATTGAAATGCCAAAAATGGATGGGCACCATTTAACGAAAGTAATTAAAGATAGTGAAGTAATGAATCAATTACCAGTCATTATTTTCTCTTCATTAATTACGAATGAGTTGTTCCATAAAGGTGAGGCAGTTGGAGCGAATGCTCAAGTAAGTAAGCCAGATATCCAAGAATTAATCGGGCTAGTTGATAAGTTAGTACTATAAAGCTTCTTTTAGTTGGAAGAGAGGAGCCAGCCATGTGTGTAAAGACAGAAAGGTAGAGTGTTGCTGAGATATTTTTGTTTTTCTGTAGCCACGGTGGTAATAATGGTCATTCTTTCGGTTAATTAGTTAGCGTTGTGTAAAACCCTCACCTTTATAGTAAAGGTGAGGGTTTTTTTACATGATGTTCAATTATTTCATCTATAAGATTTCGTGGTGGCGCAAACTTTTTCGGTGAAAATATATTAGGAATACCATATAATATAATTAAGTAGAATTTTTCTGATATAATATTTTGCTTAGCTATTTTTTATTTTTTAATATTTGTTAAAAATCATTTTTTATTTCGATACTTTTTATACCTTTTTGTATGTTAATTATTTGACAGATAATTTCGAAATGTTATAATATGGATATGTAAAAATTTCTATTTTCTTAAAGGGCATGGGAGTCATATGAGAATTGTGAAAGGATGAGGGGGAGTGACACAGATTATGTATCACCACACAGCAATCAATGTATTAAGTCTTTTACAAAACATGTCAAATAATAAAACGAACGATATGAAATTAGAGGCGGAATTTAAAAAAATAGAGAAACAATTCCAAGTCAGGTATGAAGAGCTAATCGATTTATATAATAGAATGGTATTATTTCAAATAGATATAGAAAAAAATGGCGGTATGCGAGTATATGAAAAATCAGCGATTACTTGGTTGAAGTCTGAACTAGAACTATTGTATGAAGTGTATCAATTTTGTCAACGTCATGGCTTAAACATCGCAAATATTTCAAAATATGTTAGTAAAAATGAAATGAATCTTTTCCGAAAAACGGAAAGTCAATTGCAAAACACGTATTATAAATTAAAAAAACAAGAGATGCCGTTTGAAAATATTGAAAAACAAAAGCCGGGGCGAAAACGTAAGTATACACCTGTAAAAGAGACAATTGTTGAGACAAAACAAGAAAGCAAGCAGGAAGTAAATGAAGACGTTCGAAATGAAGAAGATGAAAAAAGCCTCGTAACAGTTATGTCTGGCATCGTGGATAACTTTGAAACAATTAGTCAATGTAGTGAAAAGAGAGAACACGAATTGCATCAGTTCATGGAGGGAATCTATAAGCTTTCTAGCATGGCGGCAGAGCGTTCGAAGGATGAGAAGAACGCACGTGGTCTTGAAGGCGAATTACATTCATTACGAGCTGAAAATGAAAGATTAACACGAGAGAAGGCCGAGCTCGTTCATGATATTAAAGAAATGACGCATCATTTAATTCATTTCATTACGAGCTCGGATATCGATCAAATTCGTACATTGCCTTACTTCGTAAAAGAATGCAAACAAGATCTACATAAGCTAGGGTTATATAACGCTCAAGACGGAAAAATGAAAATTATGGTTGACCGTAGTGGACAAGTTATGACCGTAACACAATAAAAAAATGGGTACAAAATAAAAGGGAGATACATAGTGTATATGTATTTCCCTTTTGTTTTGTATGGAATCATTTCGGGCAGAGGAAAAGTTATAATTAATTTTAGTAAATCAAAAATTTGTACAAAAGGAAGGAGCTAGGTCTTACTTTGTAGTATTGTGATCCGAAAAATACTGAGAATATGCGTATTGTCACTGTGAAAGGGCTTAATACATAATGATTTTAAAGATAAACCGACTCTTCCTCAATATTTAACTGATTTAATTGAGGTGAATAAGTTGTATAATCGTACAGTTGTTATTACATTTCATCAACAAACTTTTAATACGGAGACTTGAAGAGTAAAGTAGGATTCCAAAGCATAGCCAAAAAGGTGGCTGTTATAAGTTATTTGCCTACCAAAATAATTAATACTTGTTTAAAATATAAGATTACTATTTTATTATACCGAGTAATTATTCACATTATATAATAATTACTTACTACATAATTAACATGGTTATCTTACAAAAATGTAAGGTTTTTTTAATTGACACTCGTACATACGAGTAACTATACTGGTTACACGACGTTGGTTAATATATTTAATAGTCTCTATCTATAAGTGTATGTCTCAGGATTCTTTTCGGAATAATAGTTCGATTTGCATTTGCTATCTTTAATATAGGGATAATGCGGTTTTTGATCTATTCTTTATTCTAAGTCGTATTATTTAAAGATTAACTATAAATGATATATTTACCAAGTTGTAATAATTTTTTAGAGGTGTTACATTTTGAAATACAAATTAATTGCTACAGGAATTCTTGCTGGAAGTCTACTATCCTATTCATCTAGTGCATTTGCAAATACTCATAAATTCCCAGATGTTCCTGCATGGGCTGACAAATCCGTTAATTATTTAGTTGATAAAAAAGTATTGAGTGGTTATCCAGATGGAACTTTTGGTTCAAGCGATACATTAGATAGAGCTTCTGCGGCAACAATTATGACAAAGGCCCTTGGTATACATATGGACTTAAATGCAAAACCATCTTTTACAGATTCACAAAACCACTGGGGAACGCCATACATTGCCGCAGCTGAAAAAGCAGGAATAATTAAAGGTGAAGGAAATGGAATATTTAATCCTTCTGGAAAAGTTACTCGTGCTGCTATGGCTACCATGCTAGTGAATGCATATAAATTACAAAATATAAGCACTAGCAATGGACAAAGTAAATTTGAAGATTTAAAAGGGCATTGGGGTGAAAAATTCGCCAATATTTTAATTGATTTAAAAATTTCAGTTGGTACAGATAATGGCTGGCAACCAAATAAATTCATAACACGTGCAGAAGCAGCACAACTTACTGCCAAAACAGATACCCTTCAATACAGTCCGAAAAACCCTTTAGAAAGTAAAACAATCATTATTGATCCTGGACATGGTGGTGCAGATCCCGGAAAGTCCACAAAAGGATTGCCTGAAAGTAAAATCGTATTAGACACTTCCTTACGCCTACAACAATTGCTCGAAAAACATACACCATTTACAGTTTTACTAACTCGTGAATCTGATACTAGACCTGGACATGACCAAAAAAGCTCTTTACAGGAACGTGTTAAATTTGCTAAGCAAAATGAGGGGGATATCTTTATAAGCATTCATGCAAATGCTTTTAATGGTAATGCAAAAGGGACAGAAACATACTACTATAAATCTTCTGAATCCGAAAAAACAAATCCTCATGTGGAAGAAAGTCGTGTGTTAGCGGAAAAAATTCAAACACGTTTAGTAGAGGCTCTTCAAACACGTGATAGAGGCGTTAAACATGGAGATCTTCATGTTATAAGAGAAAACGACATGCCAGCTGTGTTAACGGAACTGGCTTTTATAGATAATGGTATCGATTACAGTAAACTATCTACGGCAAACGGCAGACAGATTGCAGCAGAAGCCATTTATGAAGGGGTTTTAGATTATTATGAATGGAAAGGAAATAATGTATCTGAATATAGATTGTAATAGGTAAAAGAAAGTTTAGTAATTCTAGGAATATGAAATTTATAAATTGCTAAAGTATAGTTTTGTTATTTGAAATGTGTTTTAGTTTTATAGTGTATACTAGCACCGACTTATTAAGGATTATAAATAAGTCGGTGTTTAAGTTAGCGTACTTAATGAATACTATAGAAGTTATGAAGAAAAAAAGATAAATAGATAGGGGCATACACCTACATTCATTATTTTTACGTGAAATTTTAATTTAAAAATAGTTAAGTTATATGATTCAGATGGGCAGTATACAATTAGTTCAAAGAAAACATTCTTTGAACTAATTAGCTATTAAATAAACTTGTTACATAAATAGTTCGTATAACAATAATTGATAGTGTTAAGGACATAGCTGTTCATATTTTTTTGTAATTCCTGTTATGGAATTGTTAAATATTTGCAGGTGTAATGTAAGGCTGCTTTATTTTGAAAGAAATCTTTTGAAATGGTCATAATATGAATAATAATTAGAAACAAATTTTTAAAAAAATGATGAAAGACTTAAGAAGGTGAATATATTGCTTAAACATTCACATTTGCAATTTATCTTATTAACAATAGCTCTAATATTCTATATAAGCTTTTGTTTTATATTTTTATTTGTTTTTCCGAATCATTATTTTGTATCAGATTTTAATATCCGACTATCATCCTTAGTTGTTGAAACTACTGTATTTATCTCATTAATTTATTCTATATTATCCGGAAAAATTAAGTTAGGAGTATTCTGGGTTTGCATTACTATTGCAATAGGGTGTTTCTTGATCGGGAATTTTATATCCGCTTTTCAAGTACTTAATGTAGAATTACCGATACAAAATTTTAATATCTCTGATGTGTTTTTGTTGTTTTTCTTATTCTTCTTTCTCTTTGCATTCTTTTATAAAATCATTATGGAATGTAACAAGTGGGAAAAAGCGTATTTAATTTGTGATTTATGTATTGTTGTTACTGCTATTTTTACATTAGAGTGGTACCTGTTTAATAAACCTTCTGCAAATATCTTATTCTTATCAATTGGAGATGTTTTTCTCTCATTTATTTTTCCGATTATAGATTTATTACTTCTTTTATTAGGAGTTAGTCTAATCTTTCGACCAGCTATTTTTAATGCGAAAAGTAAATTATTTATTTTTATTCTCGTATTAACTGGATTGGCTATTACGGACTACTTGTATTTTTACTTACAAGATGATTTGTCAGATCGTTCACTTATATTATTAAGGTGTTTGTATAGAGTTTTCCTATTATTAATTGCTATTGCTGCTTCGATCTCAAAGAATGCATCTTCTAGAAGGAATTATTTCATTATCGATCCCACATTTGGGAAGAAACTTCTTGTTATATTTCCTTATCTTGCAGTTGCGGTATTAATTGGCTTTACTTTAAAAGAGCAAACTTCCTCGGCTACACTTATTACTGGGAATTGTATTGCATTTGTATTTGTGCTGATTCGTCATACTATCGTACGAATGCAAAACAGCGATTTAACCGAAATGTTAAAAGTGTTTAATAATCAATTAGAACAAAAAGTATCTCAAAGAACAGAAGATTTAATAAAAAAATCCAATGACTTGGTCAAAAATCAAGAGAGATTTAAGTCATTATATGAGTATCATCCAGATCCTATTTTAACGATTAATTCAAATGGTACTGTGTTAAATATAAACCAGGCTGGAAGTATGTTATTAGGAAAAAACAGTGATGAATTAATAGGTAAAGAGTGCTTCTCGATTTTTTTAGACGAAGATAGATCTGAATTGGAAGCAGCTCTACAGGAAGGGAAACGATGCAGTTCGGCTTCGTTACAATTACGTGTGAAAAATAATAATGAGAAGGACATTCATTTTTGGTACGTCACCATTGTTCCTATTATGATAGAAGGACAAACTTTTGGGAGTTATGTAATGGTAAAAGACATTACGAGAATGAAGAAACAACAAGATGAGATAAACTATCTAGCATTCCATGATACAGTGACGGAGATTGGAAATCGAATATTCTTCCAAAAAGAATTAGAAAAATCCATTGAGCGTGCACGAAAAACGCAGGGTGAATTTGGACTCTTGTATATAGATTTAAATCGTTTTAAGACTATTAATGATACACTGGGACATTCAATTGGTGACAGTGTTTTAAAAGAAGTTGCTAAACGTTTTAGGACATGTCTGTTACCGGCTATTCCTCTAGCGAGAATAGGGGGAGATGAGTTTGCAATCATAGTCCATAACCATACAGAGCAACAGCTATTGGATTTGTGTGAAACTCTATTTCGTATAAATGAAGAAGCATTTGTAGTAAATCAGCATAGCTTTTACTTATCTCTTAGTATAGGAATAGCGGTGTATCCGTTTGGAGGAATAAATACTACTACACTTTTACAACATGCTGATATTGCTATGTATAGTGCAAAGGAAAAAGGTAATAATGCTGTTTGCATGTATGACGAGACATTATCAAAAAAAATAACAAGACGATTACGATTAGAACAGGATTTACCGAAGGCATTAGAAAATAATGAGTTGTTTTTATTATATCAACCACAAGTTGACAGTAAGACTGGTATGGTTATTGGTGCAGAGGCTTTAATTCGTTGGCAACATCCAGAACTGGGACTTATTTCTCCTTTTGAATTTATACCTATCGCGGAAGAAACATCGCAGATTATTTCAATTGGGAAATGGACGTTACAGGAAGCGTGTCGACAACTGAAAGAATGGCATTCTGCGGGCTATTCAAATCTAAAAATGGGGATAAATTTATCTGCTATAGAGTTTGAACAGAAAGATTTTGTTCAAGCAATCATATCTACTATAGAAGAAGTAGGGGTACCTGCTAGTTCGATTGATTTAGAATTAACAGAGAGAATAGCAATGGTAGATGAAAAAGAAACCTTATCGAAGTTAAAAGCATTAAAATCATATGGTGTACATTTATCAATTGACGATTTTGGTACAGGGTATTCTTCATTAGCATATCTCCCTTTGTATCCAATTGATACCTTGAAAATTCCAAGAGAATTTGTTAATAGGATCGGAAATTCTACTGATGGAAATGAAATTATTCATACCATTATTTCACTAGCGCATACTTTAAACATGAAAGTGATCGCAGAAGGGGTAGAAACGAAGGAACAATTAACAGTGTTACAACGTAATGCATGTTATCTAATTCAGGGCTATTACTACAGTAAACCTGTAAGTGAAGATGAATTCATCAAGTTTTTAAGCACAATGTAGCGTCACCTTTTCTAAGAAAACCACAATCTAGATTTGTTTTTTGTTGAAATTATAACAAATAGAGGACAGCAAAGTAACTGTCAAAATGTTTTAGCATTTAATTTGGCTTAATAGGAAATTCTAATGAGCAAAGACCTTATCTGATTTTAGTTTTAGAAAGGAGAGAAGCGGATGGATTCAATATGGTTAGAGTACGCTTGGGCATTATTAATTCTAATTGGATTAGAAGGATTGTTATCGGCTGACAATGCCCTTGTACTAGCAGTTATAGCCAAGCATTTACCCGAAGAAGAGAAAAAAAGAGCTATAAATTACGGGATTATTATGGCCTTTGTTTTTCGATTCGCAGCCCTTTTTGCTATATCATTTATTGCAAATGTTTGGCAAATACAGGCGATAGGAGCAGCTTATCTTCTTTACTTAGGATTAAAGCATGTCATTCAGGCGCAATTCGGAAAAAATAATCAAAATATTCACAAGGAAGATGAAAAGGAAGCAGCAGGAAAAAGCTACTGGTTCACAGTAGGAAAGATTGCATTAGCTGACCTTGCCTTTGCGATTGATTCAATATTAGCCGCAGTTGCTCTTGCTCTGGGGCTTCCGGATTCTCCGCTTGATGATTTCGGAGGTATGGATGGAGGACAGTTCATTGTTGTACTTCTTGGAGGGATAGCTGGACTTATTTTAATTAAATTTGCGGCAACTTGGTTTGTACAATTACTGGAGAAACGTCCAGCACTAGAAACAACAGCATATGCAATTGTTGCCTGGATCGGCGTCAAACTTGCTGTAATTACACTTGCCCATGAGGATATAGGTATTTTAGATCATGATTTTCCACACAGTACAACTTGGACTTTAATCTTCTACGGAGTATTAGTTGCCATCGCACTAATTGGTTGGTTTGCACCGGGAAGTAAGTCATCTCAGAATAATCCTAAAATGTAATACAAAGGTCAGAGCATTATGTGCTTTGTCCTTTGTAATGATAATTATATTGTGTATTTTTCGATTTAACGCTATAATTACAGTGTTAAAGATGGAATCGTGATATGACCTGTTATGAATCTATCATTTTATTTATGAATAAATGGATTGGTATTTTAGCAAGATGTGCTAATAAACTACTCCACCATGATGATAACGTGCCAAAAATGTGGTGCGTATATTTTCGTGGTGGAGTTTTTTTTATTCTCAAAAAGGGGGAGTAACCATGAACGACAGCATGGTTCATATTACAATTAACGGCAAAGAGTATAATGCTGAGCCTGGTTCAACTATACTGGGCATTATTAATGAGAACGGAATTGAACATCCGCAAATTTGTTACGTGCCGGAAGTGGATCCTATTCAAACGTGTGATACTTGTATTGTAGAAGTTAACGGAAAGCTTGTGCGATCCTGTTCTACTGTAGTGACGAGCGGTATGAATATTGAGTTGTCCTCTACTAGTGCGAAGGCAGCACAACATGAGGCGATGGACCGTTTACTAGAAAATCATTTACTTTACTGTACGGTTTGTGACAACAATAATGGGAATTGTAAACTGCATAATACGGCAGAATTAATGGAAATTGAGCATCAAAAATATCCTTATGAGTCAAAAGTTGATGCAAGCGAAGTTGATATGTCTCATCCATTTTATCGCTATGATCCGAATCAATGTATCGCGTGCGGTCAATGTGTAGAGGTGTGTCAAAACTTACAAGTTAATGAAACGTTATCTATTGATTGGGAGGCAGAGCGCCCACGTGTTATTTGGGATGAAGGAGTAGATATTAACGATTCTTCATGTGTAAGCTGCGGTCAATGTGTAACGATTTGTCCTTGTAATGCTTTAATGGAGAAATCGATGCTCGGTGAAGCTGGATTTATGACTGGGCTGAAGCCGGATATTCTTGAACCTATGGTCGATCTTATTAAAGAGGTTGAACCTGGATATAGCGGTATTTTCGCTGTGTCAGAAGTAGAAGCTGCGATGCGTGACACTCGTACGAAGAAGACGAAAACAGTATGTACGTTTTGTGGTGTAGGTTGTTCATTTGAAGTATGGACGAAGGGACGTAAAATTCTTAAAGTACAACCAACTTCTGAAGCGCCGGTTAATGCAATTTCTACTTGTGTGAAAGGGAAATTTGGTTGGGATTTCGTTAATTCTGAAAAACGAATTACGAAACCTTTAATTCGTAAAAATGGAGTGTTCGTGGAATCAACTTGGGAAGAAGCGCTTCATGTAGTGGCGAATAAATTGGGCTCTATTAAAGAAGAGTACGGTAAAGGTTCTATCGGCTTTATTTCTTCTTCTAAAATTACGAATGAAGACAACTATGTCATTCAAAAATTAGCTCGACAAGTGTTTGAAACGAACAACATTGATAACTGCTCACGCTATTGTCAATCGCCAGCAACAGATGGATTGTTCCGCACTATTGGAATGGGCGGGGATGCAGGAACGATTAAAGATATTGCGCAATCAGGTCTTGTTATTATCGCCGGTTGTAATCCAACAGAAGGTCATCCTGTGCTAGCGACTCGTGTGAAACGTGCGCATAAACTTCACGGTCAAAAACTAATTGTCGCAGATCTTCGTAAAACTGAAATGGCAGAGCGTTCAGATATCTTTATTAGTCCAAAGCAAGGAACAGACCAAGTTTGGTTAATGGCTGTTACGAAATATATGATTGATCAAGGTTGGCATAATCAACAGTTCATCGACGAGAATGTAAACTTCTTTGATGATTTCAAAGATAGTCTCGCGGAATATACGCTTGAATATGCAGAAGAGATTACAGGCATTTCAAAAGAAACGCTCGTTAAAATGGCAGAAATGATTCGTGATGCAGACGGTACGTGTATTCTTTGGGGAATGGGCGTAACGCAAAATACAGGTGGTTCAGATACTTCCGCTGCGATTTCAAACTTACTTCTTGCAACAGGAAACTATCGCCGTTCAGGTGCTGGTGCATATCCGCTTCGAGGTCATAATAACGTACAAGGTGCTTGTGATATGGGAACACTTCCAGGCTGGCTTCCAGGATATCAGCACGTTACTGACGATGTAGAGCGTGCGAAATTTGAAATAGCTTACGGAGTAAAAATTGATAACAAACCAGGTCTTAATAACATTGAAATGCTTCACGCAATTGATGAAGGAAAAATGAAAGCTATGTATCTTGTTGGAGAAGATATGGCTCTTGTAGACTCTAACGCAAATCACGTACATGAAGTGTTATCAAGCCTTGAATTCTTTGTCGTTCAAGATGTGTTCCTTTCTAAAACAGCTCAATACGCTGATGTAGTATTACCAGCAGCGCCATCTCTTGAGAAAGAAGGTACTTTTACAAATACAGAGCGTCGTGTACAAAGATTATATCAAGTGCTTCCAACGCTAGGAGATGCGAAACCAGACTGGTGGATCGTGCAGGCAATTGCTAATAAATTAGGTGCAAACTGGAGCTATAATCACCCAAGTGAAATCTTTGCGGAAATGGCGAGTTTATCACCACTATTTGCACATGCAAACTATGAGGTGCTGGAAGGATGGAACAGTTTCCACTGGGGAAGTTTTGATGGAACGAATACGCCGCTGCTATTTAAAGATGGATTTAACTTCCCGGACAAAAAAGCTCGGTTTGCGATAGCTGATTGGGTACGTCCTGCTGCATTCCCAGCAGAATACGATCTTCACATTAATAACGGCCGTATGCTTGAACATTTCCATGAAGGGAACATGACAAATAAATCAACTGGTATTCAATCGAAAGTACCAGGTGTTTTCGTCGAAGTTTCTCCAGAACTTGCAAGGGAACGCGGAGTGAAAACTGGTTCGTTAGTACGCCTTGTTTCTCCATTTGGAGCACTTAAATTACGTGTACTTGTAACGGATCGTGTAAAAGCGAATGAACTGTATTTACCGATGAACTCGACGGATAAAGAATCGGCAATTAATTTCTTAACAGGTCCTGCCGTTGACTTGCGTACAAACACGCCGGCATATAAGCAAACGAAAGTACGTATGGAAGTGTTAGAAGTTGATGGCGAAAATCCGATGCCAAAAACGAACCCACGTAATAAAAAGCGTCATCCTCAAAACGGAATTGAGGTAAATCGTAAGTGGGCTCGTCCAGGATACGTACATTTAACGGATAACTAAGGGGGAGAAAAGAATATGGCAGCACCTATTCAGGCGATCCAGAAGCAGGAGTTAACTGAGGAAGAACTTAAACAACAAAAACTCGAAGCTTTAAAAGAACTGCTAGCTAATAATGAAGATGCTTTAAATCAAATGTTTAATATAGTAGGTGAATTAAATGACATTGGGATGCTAGAAGCTGCAAATTCTATGCTGAAAGCGAAAGAACCAATCGCAAAAATCGTTCTAGGCCAAGTCACTCGTGAACCAGTTACAAATTTAATTAATAATATGATGGGCGCTGCAGGAGCTTTAACAGAACTTGATCCGGAACTTACGAAAAAGCTTATAGGTAGCGTATTGACAGGTATGGATGAAGGAAACCAGCATTTGCAAAACAATAAAAAAGTAGGAATATTAGACCTTATGAAAGTACTGAAGGATCCAGATATTAATCGTGCTATCGGATTTGGTCTTCATTTCTTAAAAGGTATGGGTAAAGGGTTAAAAGAAGAATAGATAAGTAACAATAATAGTATTTCATATGTTGTTTGCGTACTTGAGATAATTGTAAAAGATGATCCATTTCGTCTCATTATTAAATAGTTTAGACGAAATGATCATTTTGTTAAAATAGTTGTGATGGAATAACTAGGAAGGAATGAGAGTATGTCAAAAATGGTACATGAATTTAATGATATGATCCGAAAGCTTCGAAAAGAGTTGTTCGGGAAAGGGCCGGAAAGAATTCATACTGTATTTACCGAGAACATGGCTATTGCAACACTTTATGGGAATTTAACACCTACTGAGAAATTTATTTCGGGAACTACGGATGGGGCGGAAATGGTTCATATGGCTCGAACGAAAATGATTCAAGAAGTGTATGTGGCTAATCCCCATGAACATTTAGAAGAACTTGTTGGTGCGAAGTTAGTTCATCTGTTTTCTGATATGAAAGTAGATGAGGATATTGCAGTTTCCGTGTTTGTTTTTGATAAAAATATAACGTGAGAGAAGGATGCTCATCGTGAAATCGATTCAGGTGGAACGGAAAATTTTTAAATATGAGCAAGGGGAATTTAAACATATAGAGGACAGCATTGTAACAGAGTTTCCTGTTACGGTTAAAATTAACGGCCAGGAATTTGTTACAATGGTTAGTACTCCAGAGTATATTGAAGATATGGTAATTGGCTTTTTAGCCTCTGAAGGCATTATCCGAAAGTATGAAGATATTGATGAAATATGGATGCAAGAAAAAGAAGGCTATGTACATGTAAAAACGACGAAAATTAATCCTTATTATCGTGACATACAAAACAAACGTTATATTACTTCGTGCTGTGGAATGAGTAGGCAAGGGTTTGTTTTTGCGAACGATGCGCTGACTGCGAAAGAAATGAATGATATTCGCGTAAAGATCTCTGCCGAGGATTGTTTTCGGTTAATGAATGATATGCAGCAATCTGCGTCTACGTTTCAACATACAGGCGGCGTTCATAATGCAGCTTTATGTAATGTGAGTGGAATTGTTTTAAGCCGCATGGATATAGGAAGACATAACGCTTTAGACAAAATTTACGGCTATTGTTTAAAAAATAACATTTCGATTGGTGATAAAATTATTGTTTTTAGTGGACGTATCTCTTCTGAAATTCTATTAAAAGTTGCGAAAATTGGCTGTGAAGTAATATTGTCAAAGTCAGCTCCAACTGAGTTAGCGTTAGAACTAGCGGAGCAGTTAGGGATTACTACAATAGGCTTCATTCGTAATAAATCTTTAAATGTATATACGTATCCAGAGCGGATTATAAATATAAAATAAGTAGAAACGAGGCAATAATCATGAAATCTGTTACATTAGACAAATTAGATCGTCCTTTAAAGGATTTACGTATTTCTGTTACTGATCGCTGTAATTTTCGCTGTCGATATTGTATGCCAGAAGAAATATTTGGTCGTGATTATTCTTTTTTGTCTAATGATAAAATTTTATCTTTTGATGAAATTGAAAGGATTACACGTATTTTCGTTTCTTTAGGTGTAAGAAAGTTACGTATTACAGGAGGAGAGCCTTTACTTCGAAAAGACTTACCTGAACTCATACAGCGGTTAAACGAAATTGATGGAGTAGAGGATATTGGTTTAACGACAAATGGATCATTACTTAAAAAGTTTGCTCCAGATTTATATAAGGCGGGTTTATCTCGTGTAACAGTTAGTTTAGACTCGTTAAATGAAGAACGATTCTCTTATTTAAATGGGAATAGAAGTAAAGTAAAAACGGTTCTTGCGGGAATACAGGCTGCAGCGGAAGCCGGAATGAAAATTAAAATGAACATGGTTGTCCAAAAAGGGAAAAATGAAGAAGACATCGTTCAGATGGCAGAGTACTTTAAAGAGAATAAGCATATCCTTCGGTTCATTGAATATATGGATGTCGGAAATTTTAACGGCTGGGAATTAGGTGAAGTAGTTTCTAAGCAGGAAATAGTAGAGATGATTCATAAAGTGATGCCGCTTGAACATATTGAAGCGAACTATCCTGGTGAAGTTGCAACACGTTATCGTTATGTTGGTAGCGAAGAAGAAATAGGAATTATTTCATCTGTAACGGATTCGTTCTGCTCATCATGTACAAGAGCGCGTATTTCTGCAGAAGGAAAATTGTATACATGTTTGTTTGCTTCTAAAGGAAACGATCTTAAAGAATTACTTCGCTTTGGATATACGGATGAGGAGATTACTAATGTTATTCGTGACATTTGGAATAATCGTTCAGACCGTTATTCAGACGAACGGTTAAGCAATACGAATAAAAAAGCAATGCCGAAAATTGAAATGTCGCATATCGGTGGCTGAGAAGCTACTAAGAATGTAGATTCTCTTTGTTAACGTAAATAGTGGGAAATGTGCAAGTTTTGTACACTTTCTATGAGTATAGTAAAAATGATGATTGATATTTCTGTAAGAGATATGCAGAGAGATTAAGCAGCATTCAAAAATCCTTACGATGGTAAGGGTTTTTGGTGCTGCTTTTTTTAGATGAGAAAAATGGAGGAATTGGTTATGGCATTTCATAAACCGGAACAAATTGCTGCGCTTGTGATTGAATCCGGTGTTCAAAAGGTGAGGCAACCGCTATCAGCGATGCTTATTCTTGGTTTTTTAGGAGGAGCATTCATTTCATTAGGATTTTTACTTAATATTCGTGTTCTAGGTAATGTATCGGAGCAGTGGGGAAGTTTAGTCAATTTTATAGGAGGAGCGGTTTTTCCTATTGGACTTATGCTCGTTGTTTTAGCAGGAGGAGAATTAATTACGGGAAATATGATGTCGATGGCCATGGCACTGTATGCACGGAAAATTTCATTGAAACATGTGTTAAACAATTGGGCGTGGATCACTTTAACGAACTTCGCAGGTGCACTTTTCGTAGCGTATTGTTTCGGTCACCTTGGCGGGTTAACTGAAGGTGCGTATTTAAATAAGACGATAGCGATAGCTCAAGATAAATTACATGAATCTTTCGGAAGAACATTAATTTTAGCGATTGGCTGTAACTGGCTCGTTTGCCTTGCAATTTGGTTAGCGTATGGAACGAACGATTTAATCGGAAAGATTGTTGGGATTTGGATTCCGATTATGGCGTTTGTCGTAATTGGGTTTCAGCAATTAGTAGCAAATATGTTTGTCATTTCAGCAGTTATTTTTGCTGGTCACCTTACGTGGATGGATCTTGCGAAAAACTTTGTGCCAGTCTTTATCGGAAATGTAATTGGAGGAGCTGGATTTGTTGGATTCGCTTATTTTTCTTGTTATCAGAAACAAAGTGCTACCGAAGAAGATGTATTGAAAAAATAACAGTATTTGAAGCTGATTTTTACATGAAAGGAAGGTTACCTCATGATAGAGCGGTATTCACGACAACAGTTGTTCACTCCTATTGGAAAAGAAGGGCAAGAGAAAATTAGAAATAAGCATGTATTAATAGTAGGGGCAGGTGCATTAGGAAGTGCCAGTGCAGAGGCGTTTGTACGTGCAGGTATCGGGAAATTAACGATTATTGATCGCGATTACGTAGAATGGAGCAATTTACAGCGGCAACAACTTTACGCTGAACAAGATGCGATAGAAAAGTTGCCAAAAGCAATCGCAGCGCAGAATCGTCTCAAACAAATTAATTCAGACGTGCAAATTCAAGCTCTTGTAATGGATGCAAGAGTAGATAATATGGAAGCTTTACTAGGTGGTGTCGATGTCATTATTGATGCAACAGATAATTTCGATATTCGGTTCGTGATTAATGATACATCACAAAAACACAATATTCCTTGGATTTACGGTTCTTGTGTCGGAAGTTATGGCATGAGCTATACAATTATTCCGAAGAAAACACCGTGCTTACATTGCGTGTTGAAAAGTGTTCCTGTCACAGGGGCGACGTGTGACACAGTTGGAATTATTAGCCCAGCTGTTCAAATCGTTGCAGCGTACCAAGTGGCAGAAGCTTTCAAAATTTTAGTAGAAGATTACGCAGCAATTAGAAAAACTTTTTTAATGTTTGATATATGGAGTAATCAATATCATTCTATCAAACTAGGGAAAATCAAAACGGAAGACTGTCCTTCGTGCGGAACAAATAGAACTTATCCTTATTTATCATACGAAAATCAAACGAAGACAGCTGTTTTATGCGGAAGAAATACAGTTCAAATTAGACCGGCGCATAATAGTTATTACAACTTTGGCGAGTTAGAAAAAGTATTAAAGAACCACGGAAAAGTTGATCGGAATCCGTATTTGCTCTCTTGCCAATTAGAAGAGTATCGCATCGTCATTTTTCAAGATGGGCGTGTATTTATTCACGGAACAAATGAAATTCAAAAAGCAAAACAACTTTACTATCGGTTATTAGGGTAATAGAAAGGGATTGGTAATGATGGAAAGAAGAGTGGCAATTACAGTTGAAGAGGCTGTTCGTAAAGTGATGGAATTTGCTAATTATGGTGTAAAAGAACTAGTACCACTGGAATTAGCATACGGACGTACATTAGCAGACGATTTAGTAGCTGATCACGATGTGCCTTCTTTCGACCGCTCACCATATGATGGATTTGCTATTAGGGCAGAAGATACTTTACGAGCAAGTCGTGAGAATCCGATCGTATTTGAAGTCATCGGTGAAATTGGAGCAGGTTCCGTATTTCCTAAAGAAGTAGGAGCGTTTCAAGCAGTTCGAATTATGACAGGGGCACAAATTCCGAAAGGATGTAACGCGGTCGTCATGCTAGAACTGACTCGTCATCGTCAATATGAGAATATCGGAAAAAGCTATATGGAAGTGAGACGCTCATTTAAAGAAGGAAACAATATATCCTTTCAAGGTGAAGATGCACGTAAAGGAACCGTTCTCGCAAAAAGGGGTTGTTACATTAATCCAGGTATTTCTGCTGTGCTTGCTACATTCGGTTATAGCGAAGTGCCAGTAGCGAAAAAGCCTGTTATTGGACTATTAGCGACTGGGAGTGAACTTCTCGATGTAAATGCAGAACTACAACCTGGGAAAATTCGAAATAGTAATACGTATATGATATCGTCTCAAATTCGAAGAGCAGGTGGAAGAGTAAAATACTTTGGGAAGTTTAGTGACGATTTTAATACGTGCTACGAGGCAGTGAAAAAAGCGTTAAGCGAAGTGGATATGTTAATTACAACTGGTGGTGTTTCGGTAGGTGACTATGACTATTTACCAGCTATATATGAAAAATTAGGCGCATCAGTTCTTTTTAATAAATTAGCCATGCGGCCGGGGAGCGTCACGACTGTAGCGCAATTAAACGGGAAATTATTATTTGGATTATCAGGAAATCCTTCTGCTTGTTACGTAGGCTTTGAATTATTCGTAAAACCTAGCATTCGTATGTATATGTTTAGCGAAACACCACATGTAAAACGAGAAAAAGCAATGCTCGGAGAAGACTTTCTAAAACCAAATCCATTTACAAGATTTGTACGAGCGAAGCTTCAGTATAACGAAGGACAACTAATCGCTTATCCATCAGGATTTGATAAATCTAGTTCCGTTTCTTCATTAGCAGAATCAAACATTTTTATTGTACTACCGGGCGGTACGAGAGGATATAAGAAAGGGATGTTTGTAGACGTTCTTTTATTAGAAGATAACGAAGGTAGTGAATGGCCTTGGACATTCCGTAAAGTAGGGAGAGGTTTTGATGGGACAAGCACGATTTGAAATTGTCGATAATCCGATTGTAGTTGAAGAAGTAACGAATAAAGTAGCGAGACGAGAAGCTGGAGCAATTACAACTTTTATAGGAACGGTTAGAGAATTAACGAAAGGAAAACGAACGTTACATCTTGAGTATGAAGCATATAAACCGATGGCGGTAAAAAAGCTTACTGCAATTGGAGAAGAAATTAAGAAAAAGTGGCCGGATGCGAAAATAGCAATCACGCACCGAGTAGGAAGATTAGAAATAATGGATATCGCAGTTGTTATTGCAGTATCGTCACCACATCGTAAAGTAGCGTACGAAGCGAATGAATACGCAATTGAACGTATAAAGAGAATTGTCCCGATTTGGAAAAAAGAATTTTGGGAAGATGGAACGGAGTGGATAGGAGATCAGCTCGAAAATACTCCGTATCCAGAAGGAAAACCAAAGAAAGAAGAATGAGAGAATGATTACAATTTTACTGTTCGCAAATTTACGAGAAGAAGTCGGCTCAGAGAGATTAGTAATAATAGAAAAACGAGAGATGAACGTTCATCAATTGAAAAAATGGCTGAAAGAAAACTATCAATTACAGACGCTAGATAAAGTTATGGTGGCGATTAATGAAGAATTTGTAACGTACGAAGATATTGTAAGAGCTGGAGATACTATCGCGTTTATCCCGCCTGTAAGTGGAGGTTAATTCTTTCTATTTGAATATCGCACAAGGAGGATCATTATGATTGAATTTTCGCATTGGAATGAAGAGGGAAGAGCTAAAATGGTTGATATTTCTCAAAAGGACATTTCAACACGCACAGCTGTTGCGCAAAGTACAATTTCTTTATCAAATGAATTATTTGAGGCAATTCAAAGTGGAGGAATGAAAAAAGGCGATCCGCTTCAGGTAGCGCAAGTTGCTGGAATAATCGGTGCTAAAAAAACAGCCGATATTATTCCGATGTGTCACCCGATATTAATACAAGGGACAGACTTTACGTTCCATTATGAAAAGACAATTGATGGGTATGAGTTGATTATACGAGCGACAGTAAAATGCAGTGGGAAAACAGGTGTGGAAATGGAAGCACTAACAGCCGTATTGATTGCCGCTCTTACTTTTTACGATATGTGTAAAGCTGTTGATAAAACGATGGTTATGAAAGAAACGTATTTAGTGCAAAAAACGGGTGGGAAAAGCGGAGCCTTTTTTCATCCCGTAAAATAATTACAATGGAAGGAATGTGTATGATGATTACTCACGAACAAATTATGAACGCTTTAAGCCATGTAGAAGATCCAGAGTTACACAAAAGTATTGTGGAATTAAACATGGTAAGAAATATACAAATTGATGGTACAGAAGTTGGGCTAGAAGTAGTTTTAACAATTCTAGGTTGTCCGTTGAAAGCGAAAATTCAAAAAGATATTGAAGATTCCCTTCGAAACATTGGAGCGTCGAAAGTTTCCTTAACATTCGGTTTTATGACACCAGAAGAACGCGCGGCATTAACAGCGTCTTTAAAGAAAGAAGCTAGAACAGAAACAGGTATGCCTAGTATGCTCCGACCTGATTCAGGTGTACGCTTTATTACTATAACGAGCGGAAAAGGTGGAGTCGGAAAATCAACTGTGACGATTAACCTTGCTACTGCTTTAGCACGTATGGGCAAAAAGGTTGGGATTTTAGATGCAGATATATACGGATTCAGTATTCCAGCTATGATGGAAACGAATGAAAAGCCAACAATGATCGATCAAACCGCAATTCCAGTCTTTAGTCACGGTGTTAAAATTATGTCGATGGGATTCTTTACAGATGGTAATAACCCAGTAATGTGGAGAGGGCCGATGTTAAACAAATGGATCCAAAACTTCCTTGCGAACACGCACTGGGGAGAACTAGACTATCTTCTTCTTGATTTACCACCTGGAACAGGAGACGTTGCGATAGATGTCGCTGCGATGATCCCACAAGCGAAGGAAATTATCGTTACAACTCCTCATAACGTAGCTTCATTTGTCGCGTCTAGAGTAGGAGTAATGGCGAAACATACGAAACACGATATTTTAGGTATCGTTGAAAATATGGCATATTATGAAGAACAAGATGGTTCAAGAAACTATCTCTTCGGAAAAGGTGGCGGCGAAATGTTAGCAGAACAACTGCAAACAGAAGTAATCGCTCAAATACCGTTTGCGAAACGTGAAGAAAATAATGGTTCATGTGTATATGACGAAGATTCGCTTGTTGGGGAGATATTTACTTCTTTAGCTGAGGATATTATTTATAATGAATAAACTAGTGTAAAAGTAAAAGGGAGATACATAAACGCTATGTATCTCCCTTTTATCTTTTTATGAATCATTCCAATAATTATGAAGGTATATTTACGATTGTAGTAACTTAGAAACCATTTGCGGTATTTGATTTGCTTGTGAAACCATACTAAGTGCAACTTCAGTTAACAATTTAAACTTAAAAAAATCGCTCATTTCCTGCGCCATATCCGCGTCTTCAATTCGAGAAGAAGCACCTGTTAGGGCCAGACTCTGATTATTTAAATTTTCAATATTAAACTGTAAACGCTTCATCATAGCCCCAAGATCAGCACGATAAAGTGATATATTTTGTAAAGCCTCTTCAATTTTACGAATCGCCACTTGTATACCACTCGCTCTCGCATGCATACGAGTCACAATAGCTACATTCGCTGGAGTATCAGAAGCAGTATTTAACTTCTTACCAGTCGCCATCTTCATGCGCTTCTCATTCTCATACAACGACTGGCTAGCATTCATACTCAAAACATTCGTACCAATACGCATAATAGACACTCCTTATAGATTGATATAGTTAGTGTTCTAAAAGTAATAAACGGCTATGGAAGGATAAAAAGACTTATGCTTATTTTATCTTTTTGTTTTAATACAAGGGACGAGGGTAAAGTAAGCCCTGACCGCTACTAAATATAGAGCTTCTATTTAAGCAAAAGAGAAGTCTTTAATCTGTTTATATAGAAAAAATAAACCTCTCTGCAAGCAGAGAGGTTTATTCATGAAACTAATTCAAATGGCTTATTGTAATAATTTAGAAACCATTTGTGGAGTTTGGTTAGCTTGAGAAAGCATGCTGATGCCTGCTTCATTCAAGATTTTAAACTTTGTCATGTTAGACATTTCTTTTGCCATGTCAGCATCTTCAATTTGAGAAGCAGAAGATGCCATATTAGTAGCTTGGCTCGTTACGTTGTTTAAGTTATGGTCTAAACGGTTTAATTGAGAACCGAAAGTTGCTCTTGCGTCAGCAATACCTTGAATAGCAGTGTCAAGAGCTGTGATTTGAGCTGGTGCAGAAGCTGCATTTAAAGCCTTATCTGGGCCTGTAGCTGTAGCTGTAGCTAAAGTTGCAGTTGTTATAGCTTTTGTATCGATAGCTGTGATTTTCATTGTATCACTTGAAGCATCAGAAAGTTGAATCGTGATATCTTTCCCACCAGCACCAGTACCACCTAAAAATGCGTTACCGTTGAAATTTGTTTTATCAGCAATATGATCAATTTCTTGTGCTAATGCTTGATACTCTTTGTCCATAGATGCGATATCTTTATCGTTGTTTGTACCGCTTGATGCTTGTGTTGCAAGGTCACGCATACGAAGTAAGATGTTTGAAACTGAACCTAATGCAGCGTCACCAGTACGTAAAGCAGACATAGCGTCTTGTGTGTTACGTGCTCCAACGTTTAAGCCGCCTTCTTTCGCACGCATACGAGTAGCGATAGCTAAGCCAGCCGCATCGTCAGCTGCACTGTTGATTGATTTACCGCTAGATAAACGGTTCATAGATGTATTCATTTTGTCTTGGTTTTGTCGCATGTACTCTTGTGTACGCATGCTGTTAATGTTTGTATTAATTCTCATGATAAGAACCCCCATTAATTTTTAATTATTTAAAAGAAAACTCTTTATATACTACAGAGAGTATATGTTCAAATGGCTTATTGTAATAATTTAGAAACCATTTGTGGTGTTTGGTTAGCTTGAGAAAGCATGCTGATGCCTGCTTCGTTTAAAATCTTGAACTTGGTCATGTTAGACATTTCTTTTGCCATATCAGCATCTTCAATTTGAGAAGCAGAAGCTGCCATATTAGTAGCTTGGCTCGTTACGTTGTTTAAGTTATGGTCTAAACGGTTTAATTGAGAACCGAAAGTTGCTCTTGCGTCAGCAATATTTTGAATAGCAGTGTCAAGAGCTGTGATTTCAGTTGCTGCAGTTGTAGCAGTTAAATTCTTAACTGCATCATCTGGATCAGGTCCAACTGCTAACTTATCAGTTGTTATAGACTTTGTTTGGATAGCTGCGATTGTCATTGTATCACTTGAAGCATCAGAAAGTTGAATCGTGATATCTTTACCCTCACCAGGATTCGTACCTTGATTTAAAAATGCGTTACCATTGAAATTTGTTTTATCAGCAATATGATTAATTTCTTGTGCTAATGCTTGATACTCTTTGTTCATAGATTTGATATCTTTATCGTTGTTAGTACCGCTTGAAGCTTGTGTTGCAAGATCACGCATACGAAGTAAGATGTTTGAAACTGAACCTAATGCAGCGTCACCAGTACGTAAAGCAGACATAGCGTCTTGTGTGTTACGTGCTCCAACGTTTAAGCCGCCTTCTTTCGCACGCATACGAGTAGCGATAGCTAAACCAGCTGCATCGTCAGCGGCACTGTTAATTGATTTACCGCTAGATAAACGGTTCATAGATGTATTCATTTTGTCTTGGTTTTGTCGCATGTACTCTTGTGTACGCATGCTGTTAATGTTTGTGTTAATTCTCATGTTAAAAACCCCCATTAGTTTTTAATTGTTTATAAGAAATCTCTCTTTTTAAATGGCTTATTGTAATAATTTAGAAACCATTTGTGGTGTTTGGTTAGCTTGAGAAAGCATGCTAATACCAGCTTCGTTCAAGATTTTAAACTTTGTCATGTTAGACATTTCTTTTGCCATATCAGCGTCTTCGATTTGTGAAGCAGAAGCTGCCATATTAGTAGCTTGGCTCGTTACGTTGTTTAAGTTATGGTCTAAACGGTTTAATTGAGAACCGAAAGTTGCTCTTGCGTCAGCAATATTTTGAATAGCATCGTCAAGTTTTGTGATTTCACTTGCTGCATTTGTAGCATCTAATTTCTTTGTTCCATCAGTTGCTGTTGCTAAAGTACCAGTTGTTAATTTCTTTGTTTCGATAGCTGCGATTGTCATTGTATCACTTGAAGCATCAGAAAGTTGAATCGTGATATCTTTACCATCAGTACCTTTATTTAAAAATGCATTACCATTGAAATTTGTTTTGTCAGCAATATGATCAATTTCTTGTGCTAATGCTTGATACTCTTTGTCCATAGATGCGATATCTTTATCGTTGTTAGTACCGCTTGAAGCTTGTGTTGCAAGATCACGCATACGAAGTAAGATGTTTGAAACTGAACCTAATGCAGCGTCACCAGTACGTAAAGCAGACATAGCGTCTTGTGTGTTACGTGCTCCAACGTTTAAGCCGCCTTCTTTCGCACGCATACGAGTAGCGATAGCTAAGCCAGCCGCATCGTCAGCTGCACTGTTGATTGATTTACCGCTAGATAAACGGTTCATAGATGTATTCATTTTGTCTTGGTTTTGTCGCATGTACTCTTGCGTACGCATGCTGTTAATGTTTGTATTAATTCTCATGATAAGAACCCCCATTTTTTTATATTGATTTTTCTGTTAATTGATAAACGTAAATATGCAAAAAAATCAATTTCGAGATTAATTGTAATCCTTGGTATATATCGTGTCAACGATTAATTGTAATTATTGAATATAAAAAAATGATAATTTTCTATTTGTTCATTTTTTTATTACAATATTATCAAAAGGATTATTGCAAACTTTTTAAAAAAACTCTAATATTAGATTATCTTTGTTTACCGAAAAGGTGATATTATGGTAGTTGGAAATATAGTAAAAGAAGTTCTTGCATATAAAAAAGGACAAATGCAGCAAAAGTTAAGTAGTCCACAGGCATTCGTTAGTAGCCGTTTTCAAGATCAATTGCAGAGTGAATCTGCGAAGGAGACGAAAGTTGCTAAAGAGCCGGCAAAAGTAGAAGATATGAGTCAGCCGGTACAATCTACGAAAATAGAAACGTTTGTTAATAAACCGGAAGAATCTATTAATAAAGTAGAGGAAGCGAGTAAGCCTGAGGAGACGGAGAAAGCTGAAACGAAGAAAGTAGATGAAGTGCAAGTCGCACAAAAAGAGTTTGAACGACGTTTCCCAGAAACGAAAAATGAGGCTGCTGATACGTGGGAATTAACGAAGAAGTATAATATTCAAAAAATACGTTCTTCCAATGAAGGTAAGTATGGGGATATTATTGATCGTGTAAGTAATACATATGGAATTCCGAAAACGTTAATTCAAAAAATGATTGAAGTAGAGTCTAATTTTAATCCAAAAACGGTGTCACATGCAGGGGCGATGGGGCTGATGCAGCTTATGCCAGCAAATGTGAAAGAGATGGGTATAAAAAATCCATTTTCACCAGCTGAAAGTATTGAAGGCGGCGTGAAAGAGTTAAGCGGTTATTTAAAGAAAAATAACGGTGATCTCGTATTGGCGCTTGCTTCTTATAATGCTGGCCCTGGTAATGTGAGAAAGTACGGAGGCGTACCGCCATTTAAAGAAACGCAAGGATATATTAAAAAAATATTAAATATCGACGTTTCAAAATAAGAAATTTCATATATAGAGAGAACATGAAATTTTCGTGAACATGATATGGGAGTTGGCTAGATTTGAAATTACAAGATGATATTCCGTTAACAATTTATTTTGAAATCGGAAATACGAAAAAGAAAATTGAAGATCTGCTTCATATTACGAAAGGTACATTGTATCGTCTTGAAAATTCAACGAAAAATACGGTGCGTCTTATGCTTGAAAATGAAGAGATTGGAACCGGAAAGATTTTGACGAAGAATGGGAAAATGTACGTTGAAATCGTTGAATTGAAAAGGTAGGGAAGGGGATTGTCATGAGTGGCGAAAAATTAAGCCAAGAGCAAATTGATGCCCTGCTGAAGGCGGTAAATGAAGGCGAGGAAATGCCAGCTTTCGCACAAGAAGCAGGGAAGCAAGATAAATTTCAAGAGTATGATTTTAATAGACCAGAGAAGTTTGGTGTTGAACATTTACGTAGTTTGCAGGCGATTGCGTCTACATTTGGAAAGCAGACGTCACAGACGTTGTCAGCTCGTATGCGTATTCCAATTGAACTAGAGCCTTCAACGGTTGAGCAAGTTCCATTTACGAGTGAGTATGTAGAGAAAATGCCGAAAGATTATTATTTATATTGCGTGATAGATCTAGGTTTACCAGAGCTTGGAGAAATTGTTATTGAGATTGATTTAGCGTTCGTCATTTATATTCATGAATGCTGGCTTGGCGGAGATAGTAAGCGTAACTTTACGATGCGTAGACCGCTAACGGCGTTTGAATTTTTAACGCTTGATAATATATTCTTGCTTCTTTGTAAAAATTTAGAGCAATCATTTGAAAGCGTTGTTGCGATTGAACCGAAGTTTGTAACGACGGAGACAGATCCGAATGCGCTGAAGATTACAACGCCAAGCGATATTATTTCATTACTGAATGTAAATATGAAAACAGAGTTTTGGAATACGACAGTTCGTATCGGTATTCCGTTCTTATCTGTTGAAGAAATTATGGATAAGTTAACGTCTGAAAATATTGTCGAACATTCTTCGGATAAGCGTAAAAAGTATACGTCTGAAGTAGAAGTGAAAGTAAATCAAGTGTACAAACCTGTTCACGTTGCGATTGGTGAGCAAAAGATGACGATTGGTGAGATTGAGAAAATTGAAGAAGGCGATATTATTCCGCTTCATACAAAGGTTTCAGACCAACTACGTGGTTATGTAGATGGAAAACATAAATTTAATTGTTTTATCGGGAAAGATGGAACGCGTAAGGCGCTCCTATTTAAAAGTTTTATAGAGTAGGAGGATCCATATGAAGCATGAAGTATCTCCTGTGTCATTAATGGGATTAGAAGAATTTGCAGGGAAGCGAAATGAAGCAGGTAAAGCGCATATTGATACCGTTTCGGATATTTCGATTGAACTTGGTGTAAAGCTTGGGAAGTCATCGATTCAGCTTGGCGATGTGAAACAATTAAAAATTGGCGATGTTCTTGAAGTAGAGAAAAATTTAGGTCATAAAGTAGATGTATATTTAAGTGATATGAAGGTCGGTATTGGTGAAGCTATAGTAATGGACGAGAAGTTTGGCATTATTATTTCTGAAATTGAAGCTGACAAGAAACACGCGGCGCTTATGAAGGCGCAAAATCAAATGCAAGATAAAGAGTAGAGGAGGAGTCATATGTCGTATATGACGACCTTATTTCAAGTCGTTTTACTGTTTGGTGCGCTCGGCTATGGTGCATATTATATGACGAAAAAGACGCGCAAACAGCAGTTTTTTAAGCAAGGTGAAAACGGACATATTCAAGTGAAAGACGGTGTTTATTTAAATCATCAAACGAGCGCCTTTTTATTTGAAGTGGACGGAAAGCAAGTGTTCACTGTTATTAGTAATAACGGTGTACAATCTGTGCAGTTAACAGGAACAGGAAATCAGTTTCAACAAGCGTTAGAAGACGCGGTGAAGAGTGAAACGAAAAAAGTAGAGGATCCATCATGAGAATAAAGAAACAGTTATCGTTATTTGCCGTTATTTTCGCATTTTCTATTATTTTTTCATTTGTTTTTGTAAATCCAGCGTATGCAGCCCCGAACGGCTTTATTAATTTCGAAAATGGAAAAGAGTTTACGAGTAATTCAAGTGTACAACTATTCGCGCTCGTTACCCTTCTATCATTATCTTCTTCTATCGTTCTTTTATTTACGCATTTTACTTATTTTATGATTGTTCTTGGGATTACTCGTCAAGGGCTTGGGGTTATGAATTTACCACCGAACCAAGTGCTTGTTGGACTCGCATTATTTTTATCGCTGTTTACAATGCAGCCAGTGCTTGGTCAATTAAAGAGTGATGTGTGGGACCCGATGACGAAAGAAAAAATAACAGTAAGTCAAGCTGCGGAGACGACAGCTCCGATTATGAAAGATTATATGTCGAAGCATACGTATAAGCATGATTTGAAAATGATGCTGAAAGTGCGTGGAGAAGAGTTGCCGAAAGATTTAAAGGATCTTTCATTGTTTACGCTTGTGCCATCCTTTACGTTAACGCAAATTCAAAAAGGTTTACTTACAGGGATGTTCATTTATTTAGCGTTTGTCTTTATTGATTTAATTATTAGTACACTTTTAATGTACCTTGGGATGATGATGGTACCGCCGATGATTTTAAGTTTACCATTTAAAATACTTGTTTTCGTATATTTAGGTGGATATACAAAAATCGTCGATATTATGTTTAAAACGGTCGCCTGAAGCGTTTGATGCTATGTGATAGGAGTCATATAAATGAATACGTCACCAATTATAGATATTTTCCAAACCTTTTTTTATAAAGGGGTTATGATTTTAATGCCGATTGCCGTTGTAAGTATGATTGTCGTTATTATTATCGCCGTTATTATGGCGATGATGCAAATTCAAGAGCAAACGCTGACGTTTTTACCGAAAATGGCGAGTATTGTGCTCGTTATTATCATTTTAGGTCCGTGGATGTTTCAAGAGTTAACGATGCTTATTTTAGATTTATTTGATAAAATCCCATCGCTATTGCGTTCGTACTAAGATAGGTGAACTGAAATGAATATGGAATTATGGGCGGCGACGTTTTTTGCGTTTTGTCGCATTACTTCATTTTTATATTTTCTACCGTTTTTCTCAGGCCGATCAATTCCGGCGATGGCAAAGGTTACATTTGGACTCGCTCTTTCGATTACAGTGGCAGATCAAGTGGATGTCTCTCACATAAAGACAGTTTGGGATGTAGCAGCTTATGCAGGAACGCAAATTGTAATTGGGTTATCACTTTCAAAAATTGTAGAGATGCTGTGGAACATTCCGAAAATGGCAGGGCATATTTTAGACTTTGATATCGGTTTATCACAGGCGAGTTTATTTGATGTAAATGCAGGGTCACAGTCCACTTTGCTATCAACAATTTTTGATATATTTTTTCTTATTATTTTTATTTCACTGGGCGGCATTAACTATTTCGTTGCCACGATTTTAAAGTCGTTTCAATATACAGAGGCGATTTCAAAATTGTTGACGACTAGTTTTTTAGATAGTCTACTTGCAACGTTATTATTTGCAATTACATCAGCGGTTGAAATTGCTTTGCCACTTATGGGCAGTCTATTCATTATTAATTTCGTCCTTATTTTAATCGCAAAAAATGCACCGCAATTAAACGTTTTTATGAATGCGTACGTAATTAAAATAACGTGTGGTATTTTGTTTATTGCGATGAGTGTACCGATGCTCGGTTATGTGTTTAAAAATATGACAGACGTATTACTGGAAGAGTATACGAAACTATTTAACTTTTTCTTAACGAAGTAGGGGGACGCGCATGGCAAAGGATAATAAAACAGAAAAGGCCACCCCGCAGAAGCGTAAAAAATCGCGTGAAGAAGGGAATATCGCCCGGAGTAAAGATTTAAATAATTTATTTTCCATTCTTGTATTAGCAGTTGTCGTTTACTTTTTCGGAGATTGGCTCGGTTATGAGATCGCACATTCCGTAGCGGTACTGTTTGATCAAATTGGAAAAAATACAGATTCGACCGAGTATTTTTATTTAATGGGCATATTACTTCTGAAAGTATCGGCTCCTATATTAATACTTGTATATGCTTTTCATTTGTTCAATTATATGATTCAAGTTGGTTTCTTATTTTCTTCTAAAGTACTTAAGCCGAAAGCATCACGTATTAATCCGAAAAACTATTTTACGAGATTGTTTAGTCGTAAAAGTTTAGTAGATATTTTGAAATCACTGTTTTATATGGGATTAATCGGTTACGTTTCGTACGTTCTCTTTAAAAAGAATTTAGAGAAGATTGTTAGTATGATTGGATTTAACTGGACAGCGTCACTTACTGAAATTATTAGCCAAATTAAATTTATCTTTTTAGCCATTTTAATTATTTTAATCGTTCTTTCTATTATTGATTTCATTTATCAAAAATGGGAGTACGAACAAGATATTAAGATGAAAAAAGAAGAAGTGAAACAAGAGCATAAAGATAATGAAGGGGACCCACAAGTAAAGGGGAAACGAAAAAATTTTATGCATGCCATCTTGCAAGGGACAATTGCGAAGAAGATGGATGGTGCAACGTTTATTGTGAATAATCCGACGCACATTTCGGTTGTGCTTCGTTACAATAAACAAGTTGATGCGGCGCCAATTGTCGTTGCAAAAGGGGAAGATGAGCTCGCATTATATATACGAACGCTTGCCCGTGAACAAGAAATACCAATGGTAGAGAACCGTCCGCTCGCTCGTTCTTTATATTATCAAGTCGAGGAAGATGAGACGATTCCAGAAGATTTATATGTAGCTGTAATTGAAGTTATGCGCTATTTAATTCAAACGAAAGAACTTGAAGTATAATAGCGCGTTTGGAGGGGATCTCTTTGTTTAAGATGGATTCTGCAAGAACCTATTTTTCTATCTTTTTAGCAGCGTCATTCGTTGTGGCGCTCTTAATTCCACTTCCACCATTTATACTTGATATCGTTATCGTTTTTCTACTAAGTATGTCAGTGCTTATTTATATGCGAGCTACAAGTATTAACGAGTGGGATGAATTAAAGTCATTTCCGACGATGTTGTTATTAATCGGGATTTTCCGCGTATCGATTAACGTTTCGACGACGCGAGCGATTTTAACAGACGGAAATGCGGGTCATGTTATTGAAGAGTTCGGTCAGTTCGTAATTGGCGGGAACTTATTAATTGGTATCGTTATTTTTATAGTATTAATCATATTCCAGTTTATCGTTGCAAACGGTGCGTCTCGTACAGCTGAAGTAGCAGCTCGTTTTACACTTGATTCTTTACCAGGGAAACAAATGTCTATCGATGCTGACTTGAATCAGCGTCTTATTACAGAAAAAGATGCACAGGCAAAACGAAAAAAATTAAATATGGAAACAGAGTTTTACGGAGCGATGGATGGTGCCGGAAAGTTCATTAAAGGGGACGTTATTTTCGGGATTGTCATTTTATTCGTAAACATTATTTTCGGTTTAATTGTCGGTATGATGCAGCAAGGAATGAGCTTTGCAGATGCGGCTATTCACTATACACAGTTAACTGTCGGTGACGGAATTGTAAACCAAATCGGTTCGTTAATGCTTGCGATTTCAACAGGTATTATCGTAACGCGAGTATTTGACGGTTCATCTGATACAGTAACTGAAGGAATCTTTAAAGAGTTATTAGCGCATGAAGTTGTTGTATATGCACTCGGTGGTTTATTTATCGCAATGGGTGTTTTTACACCGTTACCATTTCTACCCTTTGCTCTCGTTGGAGGCACGATTGTTTTCTTAGGAGTTCGTAATAAAAAGCGAATAAAGAAAGAAAAAGAAGACGAGCTTCAAAAAGAATTAGAAATGATTCAAGGCGATGAAGAGCAACTACAACAAGTGGAAGATTCATTCGGCGTCTTTACGGATAAATATCCAATTATTGTAGAGCTCGGTTTAGATTTAGCGGCACTTGTAAAGCAGAAGATTAACGGGGAAACAGCTCGTGATAAAGTTGTTCTTATGAGGAAGTCGATTATTACTGACCTTGGTATTAACGTTCCTGGAATTAACTTTAAAGATAATACGAGCTTTAGACCACGCGGACGTTACATTATTCGTATTAAAGGTGCGAAGGCGGCTGAAGGTGTTTTAAAATCAGGTTATTTATTAGCACTGAAAACACCGAATGTAATGGCTGATTTAGATGCAGAGCCGGCGAAAGATCCAATTTTTGGTGAAGATGGATATTGGATTTTGGAGCATATGGTACAAGATGCACAAATGAAAGGCTATCAAGTGTTAGAGCCGCTCAGCATATTAATTACGCATTTAGATGTTGTCGTTAGACGTAATCTTCATGAGTTAATTCAGCGTCAACATGTGAAAGACTTGATTAACTCGCTTGAAACTGATAATGGCGTTTTATTAGAAGAAATTAAGAAGAAAGAAATCGATTTATCACTCGTGCAAAATGTTATTAAACAACTTCTGAAAGAAGGAATTTCAATTCGTGATTTACCAACAATTATTGAAGGTATTATTGACGGGAAAGAAATTTATCAAAACCATGTTGATGGTGTCACTGCATTTGTTCGTGAATGTATTTCAAAAGTTATTTGTGAGAGTGCGAAAAATCCTGATGGAAAAATTTATGCAGCGCTTTTCGCTGATTCAATCGAGTTAGATGCGGATGTTGTTAATAATTCATACCAAGGTTATTTATTAAACTGGGATTTAGATTTAGAAACGCGAGTAGTAGAGCAAGTACAGCGCGTTTTCAAACAAGCTCGTTTAATGGGAAGAGAGCCAGTATTATTAACACGCAGAAAAGATTTCAGGTTTGCGATTGTGAGACTTCTTGAACGTTATCAAATAGAAGCTAAAGTATTATGTATTAGTGAATTAGCACCAGAAATTGTTGTAGATCAAATTGCTTATATTGAATAGTAGGGGGTGAAGTAATGGAAAGTACAGAAAAAAAAGAAGCGTTAATGCGAATAAAAGCAGCTTCGAAAAATGAATTGTATCGAAAGTTATTTGACCAATATGGTACAGATTATTACTACGTTGTCGATGAAAGTGTAAAACGAAACATCCCGTTTTTTTGGAAGAAGAATTATGAAATGTTAGTCGCTTTTCCTGAAGATAAACAGGAAGAAAGTAACGAAGGCGTAACTCAATTTCATGAACAATTAATGGATGTTGTAAATGAACCTTCAGAAGAAATTGTGAAGGCAAATGGAATTCAATCGGTACTGCAAAATTTAGAAAACGTAACGACTTCTATGCCGTACGCAGCGATGCAAACAGGAAATAGTGAAGAATGGGCAAGAAAAAAAGAGAAACTATTACAACTGTTTGAAAAAGGAATTGTCGTTGTGAAACATACGGAGGCGACGAAAGTAACGAAAAAACAGCCTACTGTGAAACAAGCTGTTCCTGTAAAGAAAGAAGAAGTAGTTGTTAAAAAAGAAAAGCAGGAATCTGTGCCATTTATTATTCAAAAAGTAATTCGGATGTTAGAACAAAACGATGTGGAACAATATTTCATTCATGCATATGCTGAAAAATTAAAAGTGAAGTTTGAGAATGCAACGATGATTACAGAAGAGGAAGTCATCGGATACATATTGGAAGATATGAGATCTCATTTCAATACTGAAAACGTATTTGAAAAAGAAGTACAAACGATTGCATTAATAGGTCCAACTGGTGTTGGAAAAACGACGACACTTGCGAAAATGGCATGGCAGTTTCATGCTAAGAGAAAAACAGTTGGTTTTATTACGACGGACCACTCTCGCATTGGAACAGTACAGCAATTACAAGATTACGTAAAAACAATTGGGTCAGAAGTAATAGCTGTGCGAGATGAAGCAGCTATGACAAGGGCACTCACTTATTTTAAAGAAGAAGCACGCGTCGATTATATATTAATAGATACAGCAGGGAAGAATTATCGTACGTCAGAAACGGTTGAAGAAATGATTGAAACGATGGGACAAGTAGAGCCAGACTATATTTGTTTAACGTTATCAGCTTCTATGAAAAGTAAAGACATGATTGAAATCATTACGAACTTTAAAGATATTCATATTGATGGTATCGTGTTTACGAAATTTGATGAAACAGCGAGTAGTGGTGAATTGTTGAAAATTCCAGCTGTATCATCAGCTCCAATTGTATTAATGACAGATGGACAAGACGTGAAGCAACATATACATATCGCTACAGCTGAACATTTAGCAAAACAAATGTTACAAACATCGTAAGAAAAGAGGTGAAGAATAAGGCACTTGCCTTATTCAAACGAGTATGAACGGTCTTTATATAGGTTCTATGGGTATGATGAATTACATGCAGCATATTAATGTTCATTCGAATAACGTCGCAAATGCCCAAACGACAGGATTTAAAGCAGAAAACATGACGTCTAAAGTATTTGATGTGCAAGACACATATCGCCGCGGAGACGGATCGGCGACAAATATTGGCTCGGTCGATTACGCTGTCGTACCAGCTGCGACGCATGTGAACTTAGTACAAGGAAATGTACAAATGACAAATAGTGCTACAGATTTCTTTTTAGACGACGGTGCGGCTGGCACATCATCATTTTTCGTTACATCTAAAAATGATGAAACATTTTTAACGAGAGATGGTAGCTTTACATTAAATAGTGATCGTTATTTACAAACAGCATCTGGTGCTTTCGTAATGGGTGAGAATAATGAACGTATTCGTATTCCAGAAGGAGCAAAGGTAGCTGTACAAGCAGACGGTACATTATACGATGAAGTAACACAAAATAATATTGGCCGCTTGCAAACGAAAACAGTAGATGCAGAAACGAATGCTCGCCTCGTGCAACGAGAAAATAAAAGTTTTACACTAGCAGAAGGTAACCTCGCTGATTTACCGAATGGAACAGGGATTGTGAAAAATCATATGCTAGAAAATTCAAATGTAGATATGACGAAAGAGATGGCAGATCTTATGTCGAGTCAAAAAATGATTCAAGCATCGCAACGTATTATGACTTCATTTGATAAAATTTATGAAAAAGAAGCAAATGAAATATTGAGATAAAGGACTCCCATTAGCGGGAGTCTTTTTTTTATCGGGCAAAAGTCCGATGGGGGAACCCCCCTCTGATTAAAGTTTCATTTTATTGTTGCTTTTATTATAGTTACATCATAAAATGATAATGATTATCAATATCATTTTAATCATTTCATGTGTTATAAAAAATACAAGATGTGATGGTCGCATCACTTGTTTAACTAGGTGAATTAAAAATAAGGGGAAGGTGTGTACATATGTCTACAAAAAAACAGCTTTGCATTGGACTATGTTTGATTTCTAGAAAGAAAGAACAAGAGAATGAGTTTGATTCGGGAATTGATGAGCAAGTAGAGTTAGCGAAGCAAGCAGAAAAATCGAAGTTAGATTTTGTTTTTAAAGCGGATTATTTAGTGGCACATCCAGATTTAATTGCACGTAATAAGGGGAATGTAATTTTAGATCCAACATTACTTTTTACTGCAATTGCTTATGCAACAGAAAAAATTGGAGTGGTTACGACAGCTTCAACATCGTTTTATCCACCATATATACTAGCGAGGCAATTACAATCTTTACACTGGATTAGTAACGGCCGAGTAGGTTGGAATATTGTCACATCCATTGACGGTGCTGAAAACTTTGGTGAGACAGGGATGCCACCATCTGAGGAACGATACGCGAAAGCGGCAGAATGTACAGAGTTAGTAAGAAAACTTTGGAGGAGCCATCCTTATGAAGTTTTAAAAGAAGCTAACACAGATGTAATTAGAGAGATGGTAAAGCCAATTGAGCATCGTGGTGAGCATTTTGAGGTGAAAGGTCCACTTAATATCCCACAACATATTTCTGGGGAAATGCCTTTATTTCAAGCCGGTGCTTCAGAGTCAGGCCGGAATTTCGCTGCTTCTGTTGCGGATGCAATTTTCGCCGCAATGCCAGATGTAGAATCAGGAATCGAACTTCGTCAAGATTTAAGAAGAAGGGCAGAAAAGCATGGCCGAAAGCAAGATGATATACGTGTATTGCCAGGTTTATATTTCTTTATTGGTGATTCATATGAAGAAGCACTAGAAATGCACAGGCAAGCTCATCAACACCTTACAAAAGAGAAGAGGTACGCTTTACTCGAAATGGTTCTTGGATTAGACGTTAGAGGGCTTCCATTAGAAAGTAAGGTTACTGAACATATGCTACCAAGTAGAAATCAAACTGTACGCAGTAAAACACATGCCGAATTATTACGGAATTTCATCATAAAAAATGAACCAACTGTTGAGCAAATACTAGAACGACCAGAAGTTGTTGGTTCTGCTCATTGGGTCGCTATTGGCACACCACAAGATATTTGTAAGCAAATTATGGAAAGATTTGAAGCAGGGGCACTAGATGGATTTATTGCAATTCCAGGCGGTCCTCCAAAATCATTGGATTTATTCTTTAGTGAAGTCATTCCTTTATTCGTGAGAGCAGGTGTATTTAGAGAAGAGTATACAGGTTCAACCTTACGTGAGCATTTGGAGGGTAATATATCAAATGCTCTACAGCTGAAATAATTCATTATGCACAAAAAGCCTTTCAAAAGAAGGCTTTTTATTTCGAATAAAAATTCGGAATTATCAGTTGACTTGTAGAGGCTTCTTTTTTATATTAGTAGGTATAGCAATAACTACTAATGGAAAGTGAAATCGTAGTTTTGAAATTAGAGCTATATAAATTGTGAGGGGTTACCGATGGATGAAATAATAAAGGAGTTACAAAAGTTAGGTTTTTCCCAGTACGAATGTAAAGCGTATATTGGACTATTAAAACATTATCCAGTAACAGGTTATGAAGTGAGTAAACAAACAGGCGTACCCCGTTCAATGATTTATGAAGTACTTGGCAAGTTGATGGATAAAGGAGCGGTGCATATCGTTCCTTCTGAACCAGTGAAATATGTACCAGTGCCAGCTACGGAATTAATGGATCGAATGCGAAAAGATTTTGAAAAGTCCTTTGAATTTTTAGACCGAAAATTAAATTGTTTAGAACAAGAGCGACAAATTGATGTAATTTCGCATATTCGCTCAAATGATCGTGTTTTGAAAGAAATATGCAATATAATTAATAGAGCAAAAGAAGAGTTATGGATTTCTGTATGGGAAGATCAAGTGCAAGAGATTGAGCCATTCATTCATCAAAAGGAAGCGGAAGGCGTACATATTTTTTCAATTTTATTTGGTGCTCCAGAAACAAAAATAGGAGCGACATTTCACCATAATTATATGACACCTCACGTCGTTGAAAAGAGAATGGGTGGTCATTTAACTGTTATCGCGCGTGATGGGGAAGAAGTATTAATTGCTAATTTTTCAAATGATAGCACTTCATGGGCTGTTACAACGTACGATCCAGCTTTAGTTCTCGTCGCTACAGAATATGTTCGGCACGACATTATGGTGGAGGAGATTACGAAGGAGTTTGGAGCTGATAAATTAGATACATTATGGCGTGAAAACATAGATTTAGTTCATGTCGTAACAGGAAAACGTACTATGGAAGAAATGGGGGGAGATAATGGTGAATAAAGCTCAAGCACATATGACACTGCAGAGCGATGATTCATTTCAGCAAGGTGTAAAGGATTGTTTACCAACTGTATTTGGATATTTGAGCATCGGTATAGCGGCTGGTGTTATTGCGAAAACAGCAGGTTTCTCGATCATAGAAATTGCTTTTATGTCCACATTAATTTACGCAGGTTCTGCTCAGTTTATATTAGCGGGTATGTATGCAGCGGGTGCCCCAGCCTCGGCAATTATTTTTACTGTGTTCTTTGTTAATTTACGTCACTTATTAATGAGTGCTGCACTCGCACCTTACTTCACCAAGATACCTCTTTTTAAAAATTTAATAATTGGTTCGCAAATTACAGATGAAACTTTCAGCGTTGCAGTGCAACAAGCAGCACAAAAAGGCCATTTAGGCGAGAAATGGATGATGGGACTTAATGTAACAGCATATTTAAATTGGATTTTAGCTACAGTTCTCGGAGGGCTTTTTGGAGAGTGGATACCAGATCCTCATACGTACGGGATGGATTATGCCTTGCCAGCAATGTTTATTGGATTATTTGTTCTCCAGCTTATAAGTAGTAAACCGAAACTAGCAATTCATCTTACTGTTGCGATTGTAGCTATTGTTATTGCATATGTTTCACACTTGTTTATGCCAGATAGCATAGCAGTTATTATCGCAACACTTTTAGCTGCGACAATCGGGGTGGTGATTGAAAAATGGAAGTAAGAGTGGACGTATTATTACTTTTACTAGCAGCCGGAGCTGTCACACTAATGCCGCGTATTTTACCTCTTCTCGTATTTAGTAAACTACAAATTCCAGACTGGGGTTTAAAATGGTTAAATTACATACCAATTGCGATATTAGCAGCACTTTTAGCACAAGTATTATTTATGCATGAGACAGTGCAGTGGGATTATATCATTGCGGCAATTCCTACATTTTTCGTAGCGATATATACTCGTAGTTTATTAGGAACAGTATTAACAGGAGTCATTGTAATTATTTTGTTACGTTTATTTTTCTAAAAAGGATTCAGCTCATATAATAGCGAAAGGTGTAATAACATGAAATATATAGGGGTGGTGTTATGATACTTTTAACGATAGGCGCTATTTTATTAACGGTATTCATTTTCTTTATTATCGGTTTTATTACGTTTATGATGGTGGTCGATAAGGCGACACCACAAATTTACTACACACCTTGTGAATCAGGAACAGTGAAATCTAAAGGTAAACATAGAAGGAAGAAAAGTTGAATGTTGGCTTTTCTTCCTTCTGTTTTTACATTCCCGAAAGAACTAACAACAATAATCCAAATAGAAAACTAATAAAAGAAAGAAAACCGATAGATATGGAAAAAACACGATTGTTTTTCCATTCGCGTGTGAAAACGATTAAACCTAAAACGCAAAGGAAAAACCAAATGGGTAGGAATATAAATCGACTAACTTTCTCAGGCAGTAATGAATAAAAATTTGTTAAATATAATATCCAATTCGTAAAAAATAGAGCACATACGATGAATGATTGTAAGTATGGTCGGTTTAGAAAAGTTCCTTTTTTAACCGTCATAAAAATGAGAGCTAATGCTGAAATGAAAGGAATTATTATGAATATGAGTAATAGTAATGTTAGTGGCATATGAAACTCCTTTACAATATAGTTTTCATAAGAAACGAATCTATTATTTTGTATACTTGCGTTGTAGATTGTTCGTTATATGTTACTGCGGATGGATTTAAAAATCCATGTTCGCCATGTAGTTGTTTTATTTCTAATAGAGGATTCCTTTGTTGCTGCAATGCTTTCATTAAAGAGGATACTGAAAAACTAGCTTCTTGTTCAGGGAAAATAAGTAATGTAGCACATGTAGGTTTAATGTGAACATAGTCACGTATACGGGAACCGTAACATCCAATGATAAAATCTATTGTTGGATTGTTACTACAGAGCCAAGCGATGGTAGCCCCAACACTAAAGCCGATAAGTCCTATATGCGTGTAATCATTTGAAAGGGTAGAAATTACCTCATTAATTTGTTCTTTCCCATAATCAAATCCAATATGATTCATAAAATATTGATATGCTTTTTCTTCATCACTATAATGAAATGAATTTTGTAGTTGTAAAAGGTTAGGACAGAATACATCTATATGAGATGTATTGAAGTGGTCAATAACACGATGCATATGATCGTTCACACCGTATATTTCATGAATAGCAACGAGAGCCAATTTTTTCTTCATAAGTTACAAGGTATCTCTATGAAACTTATATTCTTTCTCAACAAGGCAGATACGCAGGTGGAAGTTTTCATACCATTGCTCACGGCCTCTTTTTTTCGCTTCTTTATGTAAGGCGTTCTGTTTCCAATTTTCAATTGCCGCAAGTGATTCCCAATAAGAAATTGTGATTCCGAGTCCCGAATGATCTCGTGCACTTTCTATACCTAGAAATCCAGGTTGCTGTTTCGCAAGTTCCTCCATTTTTTCGGAAACGGTACTATAGTCTGTTGTATCATTTGATAGATTTGAAGTGAATATAACTGCATAATAGGGCTTGTTTTTTTCTAAATCATATTTCATTATTTTCCCCCCTTAATGTATAGTGCGAATAATTAATTCATAGTTTGTATTTTAGCAGGTTAAAAAAAGAAGTAGAAGATTCTTATTTTTTTTAGGTGTTGTAAAACAGAGGATAGAAGGGATTTATATTAAGTAATCTAAAGTAAGAAAAACGCCACTTCAAAAAAAAGAAGTGGCATTTTTTATATTTCCTCTAAGCTATTAACTGGAACAGTTAATTCGCGTTTTGGATTTGTTACTTCATATATGCGGGCGGTTTCGTTGCTTTCATCGACGTGTTGAATCATAACAGGCATGCCTTGGAAACTGACATTGGCTTCTTCAGATGACTCGGAAAGCTCTTTTGCGCGTTGTATATTCATTTATATTCCTCCCATCATTATTATCTTTGCAAAAAAGGAGGAATAATATACCATTTCGAGACGTTTTTAAAGTTTTTGTATTATTTGTAATGTTTCTTTAATAAAAGAAGAAAAGATGGAATCAGGATAGTCATCTATCGCTTGAACTGCTTCTTTTGCTTCTTTCAGAGCAGATTTTTTATCTTGAAGTTCTATATAGCAAAGAGCACGATAAGATCCAGCTGTTAATAACCACGATTGATCAAGTGGATGACTCATATAATCCGGTATGATAGCACGCTCTAATACTTCTAAAGCTTCCTCGTAACGTTTTAAACCATACAAATATTTTCCTTTTTCAAGATAATACAATCCATCGTCTTGAAAAATTGGTTCATCTTTTAGTTTTTCTCGAAATTGTTCTAAATGTTCTAATGCGATTGTATATTCATTCGTAATTGTATTGTAGTAATAAGCTTTTAATATATCTATATTTGCAGCGGATAAAGTATCTTCTGTAAAAATGGCAAATTGCTCAGATTTTTTTATGTAATATAAATATCTTTCTTTATCCGCCGTAATGATTTTTTGATAAGATAAAATACGATAAAAATCATCTGTTTTATAATACACTTGATGTTTTTTGGAAAAGGCAAGTGCATCTAAGATGACTCTTTCACATTTTTCATAATTGCCATATGCGAGTAAAATAATTGCTTCTTTTAAGTATAACTGTATATGTGTAATAAGATCCATTTCTAAATTCTTCGTTTTATATTCATCACGAATAATGGTAATCATCTGTAAACATTCTTTATATTTTTTACGTTTGAAGAGCATATAGTAAAACAGTAGTTTCGTTTCAGTGCTTTCTCGATATAAAGTATATTTTTCAAATATAGAAATAGCGGTTTCGACGTAATATTCAATATTATAATCGTTCATAATAGCTGCCCCAGTTATGAACTGTTTATATACACGAGCGGTATTTAAAGTAGAAGGTAGCTCTTTTTGAACGATAGGTAGTAAAGTCTCATATACTTCATCACATTTATTTGCCTTTATTAGTTGTTCCATTTGTTGAATGATTTCTACAATTTCTACATCATCTTCTTCTAGTAAAAAACTCGTTTCGCATCCAAGTTTTTCAGCGATGTATTGTAATGTTTTCATGGAAGGTGTAGCTTTTCCATTTTCAATTTGACTTAACATACTTTTTGTCAGTTCTGAACCTGCTAATTCAGTTTGAGTAAGCTTTTTTTCTTTTCGTAACGTTTTAATTTTCTCGCCGAGAGTAGCCATCATATGCTCCTTTATAATCAAAAAGTTAAATATAATTAAACTTTTCGTTGTGAAAATTGGAAAGTTGTATATATAATAAGTTTAACACAATTTAACTTTTAAAGGGAGAGTGTCATAATGGGGGATGTAAGTATAGGTCAAAATGATTGGAAAATGAAGATTGCAACGAGAAATATTATTTTAATGATGATTGGAAAAATGACGTCCTTGTTAGGGGCGGGTATTTATACGTTTGCAATGGGATTATACGTATTAAAGACAACTGGTTCAGGAATGGGGTTTGCAACTACTCTTATTTGCGGATCAATACCAAGAATGATCTGTGGCCCAATTGCAGGTGCTGTAGCTGACCGTGTGAACCGAAGATGGCTTGTAATTGGCACTGATTTATTAAGTAGCTTAACAATGCTTATCATGTTTATTCTTGCTACTATATTTGGACCATCACTTCTGTTTATTTATGTATCAGCGGCATTATTATCAATTTGTGCAAGTTTTTATTCTGTTTCATTAACTTCGTCTATTCCTAATTTAGTAGATGAGGGGCGTATTCAAAAAGCGAGTGCTTTAAATCAGACGGCATCATCTTTATCGAATATTTTAGCGCCGATTATTGGAGGAGTTGTATTTGGTTTCTTTTCAATCAAAACATTTTTCCTGTTAAATAGTATTACATTCTTTTTAGCAGTTATTGTACAATTATTCATCGTATTTGATTTATATAAAAAAGAATTGGCCGAAAGTAAAGAGCATTTCTTGACGAGTATAAAAGAAGGTTTTTCATATGTGAAACGACAGCATGAAATATATGGTTTAATGAAAATTGCAGTAGGGGTAAACTTTTTTGCGAGTGCACTTTTCGTTTCGCTTCCATATATTATTATTAAAAATTTGCATTTATCCTCGAAGCAACTCGGTGTTGTAGAGGGAATGTTAGCAGTCGGGATGCTAATAGGTGCAATTGTTTTATCAGTACGTAAAGAAGTGAATAATCCGTTTCGCTCTGTTTATATTGGACTGTTTTTATTTGCGGGCTTGAGTTTATGCACAGTCTTTCCGTTGTTAGTTATCATTCCGAAAGTAGCAAGTTTTATTTACTATATCACTTTTATGATTTTAACTGGTATATCAATGATGGTTGTAAATATCCCGATGCAAGTACATATGCAAAAGACGACAGATCCAAACTATTTAGGACGTGTATTCGGTCTACTTGAAACAATTTCTACTGCAATCGCACCGCTTGGAATGATTGTATATGGATTATTATTAGATATGTTACCGACTAGCATTGTTATGATGACATTAGGTGGAGGATTATTGTTAGTTGTATTAGTTGGAGTAAAGCAGCATATGGCGAAAAAACAAGTGGATGTATCGGTTTAAAAGAAAATTTTAACAATATAAAAATGACCATATTAGTATTTTAGTTTTTGAAACTCCTTTTCATGTATGTTACAGTAAAGTGAGCAGGCAAAGAAAAGGAGAAAACATCATGAGAAAATTAAGTTTTGTAATGCTTTTTCTGTTAGTCGTAATGACTGGATGTAGTAATTATGACACGTATATTGAAACAGGTATGCAATCATTGGAAAATGAAAAATATAGTGATGCGATTATGTGGTTTGAAAAAGCGGAAAAAGAGAAATCAGGAAATGAAGCGAAGGCATATAAAGAAGTCGCTCAGTTACTAGATCGCGGTGCGACAGCATTAAAAGACGGTAAGTATTTAGAAACGAAAGATATTGCAAATGAAGTGTTACAAAAGAAAAAAGATGATGCACTTGAAAAAGCTGTGACATCAAATGCAGAGAATATGCTTCAAAAAGCAAAAGATGTGGAAGAGAAAGTAAATGAAAGAGTAGCGAAACGAAAAAAGGTAAATGAAGAAGGAATCGATAAATTAATTAAAGCTGTTGATAGTATAGATGATGTAAAAGAAAAAGAGAAAAAAGTTTCAGAAGCATTAGATAAGGCTGAAGAGGCACAAGCAAAAATTGAGGATAAGAAAAACAAATAGAGTTATAGTTTAAAAGGCTGTCGTGTATAACGACAGCCTTTTAATTTTTTTCTGCAAAAGAAGTAATGCTATGTAGTAAAAAAGAAATTATTTTAGAATTCCATCTGTCCTCATGATGAATGGTATAAATATTACGCTGAAATTCAAAATCAGGGATCGGTATATAGCATAGCTCATTTCGTTGTACTTCTTGCTCAATAGCAAGTTTTGAAATAAAGGCAACCCCATTACCATATTTTAAAATTTGTTTCATCGTTTCTAATGAATCTAGTTCAATTTCTGATTGGAATGTAATGTTATGTGCTAACGTCCATTGTGTAAGTAAATCTCTCGTTGTAGATGGGTTACGATGCAATAATATACGTTCTTTTTCGATATCTTGTAATGATACATTTGTTCTTTTAGAAAGATGATGTTCTTTGGAAAAGGCAAGAACAAGTGTATCAGGCATTACATTCATTTGTTTTAGAAGTGGTTCGTCAAACGGTGCCGCAGAAATTACCCCGAGATCAATTTCATGATTTTGTAGCATCGTTCGAATTTCAGGAGCTGTTTTTACTATGAGTGTTATTTTTATATTTGGAAATTCGCATTGAAATTGGTGAACAACTTCTGGTAAAAGATAAGTCGCGGGTACATAACTAGCACCAATTGTTATAGCGCCTTTATTAAAATCTTTAAACTCTTGTGTGACCCGCCTAGCTTCTTTCATAAGTGCATCTATTTTACAAGCATAATGATGCAATGCCTCACCAGCTTCTGTTAAGAAATACCTTCCGGAACGTAATTCAAATAAAGGCACACCAAGTTCCTCTTCTAAGCTTTTTATATGAAACGTAATAGTAGGTTGTTTAACGCCAAGTTTTTCTGCAACAATAGTAAGCTTTTTGTATTTCTTAATAAGCACTACAATTTCTAATTTTAAGAGATTCATGATAAGTTGGCCCCTTTTTCTTCTAACTATAGAAAAAATCTATAGAAATAAATAGTTTATTAGAGATTTTTTAATTTAATCTTTACAGTACATTAACATTCAGTATAAAACTTCCAGATAGAATGAAAGCAGGTTAAGAATGAGGGGAGAGAGGTGAAACGATGGATATTAAAATTCATGGATTAGAAAAGGCATTTGGGAAAACACAGGCGTTAAAGCCGTTACAGATTGTAATGAAAAAAGGGGAATTCACCACACTTTTAGGACCTTCAGGATGCGGGAAAACGACTTTACTTAGAATGATTGCAGGGCTTGAGGAACCGGATAAAGGTGAAATATATTTTGGAGATAAGTGCATGTATTCTTCTGCTAAAAAGATAAAAACATCTCCTCATGAGCGGAATATCGGCATGGTATTTCAAGATTTTGCTTTATGGCCGCATATGACTGTATTTGAAAATGTTGCATTTGGTTTAAGGGCTACAAAGCAAACGAATCAATTAAGAGAAAAGGTAGAAGATGCGATAAAGCGAGTTCGTTTGCAAGGTATGGAGAAAAGATATCCGCATGAACTCTCAGGTGGACAGCAGCAACGTGTCGCATTTGCTAGAGCAATTGTAACGAAACCTCATTTTATTTTGTTCGATGAACCGTTAAGTGCACTCGATGCAATTTTGCGAGAAGAAATGCGATTAGAACTTATGGACATCGTTCATTCAATTGGTTTAACGGCATTGTATGTAACACATGATCAAACAGAAGCTATGTCAATGTCAGACCAAATTATTGTCATGAAGCAGGGTGAAGTATTACAAAAAGGAACACCAGAAGACATTTATGTGAAACCGTCTCATGAATTTGTTGCAAAATTTGTTGGTAAGGCAAATTGGCTTGTAGAGGGGAAAAAAATGATTCGTCCAGAGCATGTGAGCTGGACAAAAAATGACTTGTGCGAAATGTATACAGGTGAAGTTCAGCACGTTACATATGTAGGAGAACGTTATGAAGTGAAAGTAAACATGGGGACACTCGGTGTATGGACAGCTTATCACAATAGTAAGCTAAGCGTTGGTAAACCGGTATCGTTATATGTACCAAAAAAATGTATTCATCATATAGGGGGAGAATCGTATGAAGAAATTCAGTTCGCTTAAGTCTTTATTTGTATGTACTTTACTATTTTCTGCTGTAGTAACAGGTTGTAGCCCAAAGACAGGCAGTGTAGATGCAAAAAATAAAAACACTAATGAAAAGAAAATTGTTGTATATAGTGCAGGACCAAAAGGATTAGCAGAAAAAATTCAAAAGGACTTTGAAAAGAAAACAGGGATAAAAGTAGAAATGTTTCAAGGAACAACAGGTAAGATTTTAGCAAGAATGGAGGCTGAAAAGAAAAATCCAGTCGTTGACGTTGTCGTACTTGCTTCTTTACCAGCGATGGAAGGATTAAAAAAAGATGGGCAAACGTTAGCTTATAAAGAAGCAAAACAAGCTGATAAGCTTCGTTCTGAATGGTCGGATGATAAAGGACATTATTTTGGATATAGTGCTTCAGCATTAGGAATTGTGTATAACACAAAAAATGTGAAGACAGCACCTGAAGATTGGAGCGATATAACGAAAGGAGAATGGAAAGGGAAAGTGAATCTTCCAGATCCAGCACTTTCAGGTTCAGCTTTAGACTTTGTAACAGGATATGTGAAAAAGAATGGACAAGATGGATGGAATTTATTTGAACAGCTTAAGAAAAATGAAGTTACAGTAGCTGGGGCAAACCAAGAAGCGTTAGACCCAGTTGTAACAGGTGCGAAAGATATGGTAATTGCGGGTGTTGACTATATGACGTACAGTGCAAAAGCAAAGGGTGAACCGGTTGATATCGTATATCCAAAAAGCGGAACAGTCATTAGTCCACGTGCAGCAGGCATTATGAAGGATAGTAAAAATGTAGAAGGTGCAAAAGAGTTTATTGATTATTTATTATCAGATGATGTGCAAAAACAAGTTTCTAAAGCGTATTTGTTGCCCGGTAGAAAAGATATAAAAGCTGAAAATAGACCGAATGTAGAAGAGATTCCAGTATTAAATATTGATTGGAAAACAGTTGAGAAAGAACAAGATGAAATAGCAAAACAATTTAAGAAAGTATTTCAATAAGATGGTGATTACATGGTAAATCGATTCGTATCAGTAAGACAAGTTGGAATGACAGTAGCGTTGTTACTTGTGGCGATGTTAATCGTCATTCCGCTTTTTCTCATTTTATTTTCTAGTGTATATGAAAATAGCAGTTGGAATTTTTTAAAGCCTTTTGAAGTCATGCAGAGTGGTGGATTAGCTGGGATTTTTCTAAATTCGATGCTTCTAGGTGTACTCGTTGTAATAGGAGCTACAATATTTGCGTTTCCATTGGCGTTCATTATGAGCAAAACAGATGTAGGAAAGTATAGTAAGTTAGATATTGTTTTTATGATCCCATTTATGACCCCGCCCTATATCGGATCGATGGGCTGGATTTTGTTCATGCAACCTAACGGTTATTTTGAACAATTTTTTCCGGCTTTAAAGCCGATTTCATCATCGTTTTTTAGTTTAGGCGGTATGGTTTTAATTATGAGTCTGCATTTATTCCCATTCCTTTACTTCATGTTGAAAAACACGTTACTTCAGATTGGGAGTAGTAAAGAAGAAGCTGCAGCAGTTCATGGTGGAAGTTTTTTCTATCGTTTAAGAAAAATAATACTACCGTTATTGTTATCAAGTTATGTAATGGGTGCTTTACTCATTTTCGTAAAGACGATTGCTGAATTTGGAACACCAGCTACATTCGGACGTAGAATAGGATTCCATGTGTTAACATCTGAGATTCATAAATTTATCTCTAGTTGGCCGATTGATTTTGGCAGTGCCACAGCACTATCTTCTTTATTACTTAGTGCGTGTATGCTCATTTGGTATATGCAAAATGTATTGAATCGAAAGTATACATATGCAATGGTTAGTGGAAAAGGTGTGAAATCTAAAAGGTATACTTTGTCTATATTTGCGCGCGTTATAGCATGGGTTTATGTAATTGGCTTACTAATAGTAGCAATTGGAATTCCATACTTTTCTATACTTATTGCTTCTTTGTCGAAGTTAAGAGGCGGTGGCTTACATTTTAATAACTTTACAACAAGCCATTATGAAGCATTATTTACAATTGGTTCTCCGGGATTAGAAGCTTTATGGAACAGTTTTCTTTTTTCACTCGTAACGGCGATTGTTGCTGTAATAATTGGCGTATTTTTGGCGCTTATGATTCGAAAGGGGAAAAAGTCCTCTGAAAAATGGCTTGATATGTGCGGCATGTTACCGAATATGGTACCAGGAATAGTGATGGTTGTAGGGCTTATTTTATTTTGGAATTCACCCTATATGCCTATGTCAATTTACAATACACCAGTCATGGTTATCGTAACGTATGTTGTTCTCTTTTTACCTTATACGGTGCAGTATGTAAAAGCATCGCTCGGACAAATTGATGATTCTCTTGTACAGGCAGGAAGTATTTTTTCCGGGAATTATATTTATATTTTTAGAAAAATAATATTGCCGCTTATTATTCCAGGAATTCTTGCTGGATGGGCGATGACATTTACGATTTCGATAAGAGAGTTAGTAGCATCGCTTCTCGTACTACCTCCATCAGTAGAAACGTCAGCAACGTTTATTTTTGCTCAATTTGAACAAGGAGAAGTATCTATAGGAATGGCAATGGCTGTTGTTTCTGTTGGGCTTACAACAATGTGCTTATTACTTCTGCAACATATGGAGCAAAAACGAAAAGGGGTAGCATGATGAGGATGGAAGTATGGGGAGGAGCGGGAGAATACGGTCGTTCCTGCTATTTTGTAAAAAATAAAGAGACAAAAATAGTATTTGATTGTGGTATTAATCGATCATATGAGGATAGTTATCCCAAAATAGAAAGAGAAGTTGTTCCATTTTTGGATGCAGTATTTTTATCACATATTCATGAAGACCATACGATGGGTTTACCTTTATTGACGAAGTATGGATATAAGAAAAAAATTTGGACGACTCGTTATACGAAGGAGCAACTTCCAGCTTATTTTGAAAAATGGAGAAACTACAATCTTTCAAAAGGGTGGAATTTACCTTATAACGATCAAAATATTAAAGATTTAAATTATGTATGTATTGATGAGATTAGTAATCCAAATGAATGGATACAGATTACACCAACGTTGCGGTTTCAATGGGGGTATAGTGGGCATGTATTAGGAGCTGTTTGGTTTTTAGTGGATATGTGTAATACATACGTATTTTATTCTGGTGATTATTCAGCAGAATCTAATATACTACGAGCTAATTTACCTGAAGATTTGCGAAGCGATATAAAAATTGCAATTGTAGATGCCGCTTATCACACTGATGATGTTTCACAAAAGGAACGAGTAGACGAATTATGTGCAGAAATTGAACGAGTTGCTCAAAATAAAGGAACAGCATTACTACCACTGCCCTCACTTGGTAGGGCGCAAGATATAGTATTGTATTTATATGAACGATATAAAGAACTTCCAATTATAGTAGATAAAGAAATTTTTGCTGGATTTGAAGAGATGTTCGTATATAAAGATTGGTTAAAAAATAATGAAAAACTTGAACGGGTTCTGGAGGGTTTAAAAAGAAACATAATAGTTATGGATAAGGACATTTGTATGCAAAATAGTTACGGAATAGTTGTAATGAGTGATGCGAATATGCAAACGAAACGAGCACAGTTGTATTATGAACAACTTCGGCATAAAGAACGAAATTCCATTATCTTTACTGGACATATTGCTAAAGGAAGTTTTGCAGAAAAAGTTTTGAAGGAACGTGTAGGTAAAGAATGTAGGGTGAAGCGAGTTCCATATAAAGTTCATCAAAGTATAAGTGACGTTAAGGAAATGTTAAATACACTATTACCAGAACATACGGTGTTAGTACATGCTTTGAAAGAGGATACGGATCGATTACAACAAAAGCTAAGCACAGCAGGATATGAAAATGTGTATTCGCTTACTATGGAACGTATAGAAGTAATTTAAAATGTAAAGGAGATCGGTATATGAAAAAGGTATTTGTATTCGTAAGTATTTTCTTTTGTTGTTTCCTTTATCATGTTAAGGAAGGGTTTGCTGCTAGTCCACTGAAACCTAGCTTTGAAGTGAAGTTATTATTAAAGCCAGAACAAGTATTAGGTTATAACAAAGAGATGAACCAAGAGGTACTAGAATATTTCCAGGCTGGTACAAATTATGAAAGAATACAATTGCAATTTTTAGATACAGCGAATAAAAATTTAAGTAATGAAGGTTGGTTTGCGAGAATTCGAAAGAAAGAATTTAGTAAAGATTTTGAACTAACATATAAAAAAAGATATCCTATTCCAAATGGTGTAATTCAAGATGCACTAGAAGTGGCTAAAAAGGATGGATTTGATAGTAAAACTGATAATTATGAGGCGGAAATAGATTGGGGATTTGAGAAAAAAACGTTAAGTATTTCAAATAAGAAAAGTTACAGCGCTAAAGGGTATGGAGTACTTGATTTACCAAACGAACGAGCCGCTCAAAACATGTTAATAGAAAAGTTGCCAGGGAAAATGAACAAATGGTTGTATACGAATTGGGGAGAAGAAATGCTCAAGAATTCTCGTATTTACGGTCCTGTATTAATGAAACGGTATACAGGGGAGTTTGAAAATATAAAAACGAATATTGAAGTTTGGCCACTAAGTAATACAGGGAAAATAGAAGATGATTTCGTAATAGAAGTGTCATTTAAAACAAATGAGGAAAGTATTGCAACAAAACAAAGAGAATTATTAATGAAGAGTTTAGAACAAAAAGGATGGTTGTTACCGAAAGATAGTTTGAAGACAGAGCTTATTTTTCAGTAAATAGGAAAGAAGGAATCCATGTGCCATGGATTCCTTCTTCTAATATATGAGTATTAAGCTAAATCAGCTGACACGAACATATCATTATTTTGAAGGTTTTGAGAGCGTAAACTATAAGCAACTACCTTCTTTTTATGTTGTTTTACTACATCAACATGCTCTTCATGACTATAAATATAAAATGTAAAATCTTTTTTGCCACGTTTTGCATTGATAATTAAAGGAGTGCCTTCATTGTGTGGTGGTGCATAATAGCGATCTAAAAATAATCCTTCGTTAAAATCATGAATAATTTTGGATTTCTTTTCGCCTTCTAAGTTATTTCCATTGATTGTAACAGTCACATTCTCTTCTTCAAGTTGTGGATGTGTTTCGTACTTGCTAATAATGGATTCAATAGCAGAGTTAGGAAGGCTAGAAACAATAATTTTAAATGCTCCAAATACAACTAACATTACAATAAACCAAGTCGTCATAGTATTTCATCCCCTTTATCCCACAGTAACGGTCCGTAAAATCCTGGTTGGTGCGGGCTAATAATCAGTGTGGGATAGATACCCCGTACTGACTAAAATTTCACTTTATCCTATTTAACAATATAACTCATGTGGCAATAGTACATATGGTGAAGTTTTGTATAATTTGTGAAAAATATTCCATTTTTACGAACGAAATATTAGAAAAATCAATTTTGTTACAAAAAGTTGAAATCGAAGTATTTTAAAAGAAAAAGGTTTATAATAAAAATATAACTAATAACAACATTACTAATTATAAGGAAGTGTAACTATGAGTACTGTAACAATCGTATATGGTATTATTCTTTCTACAATTATTGTTTTATTTATTGTCGGGGTATCGCGTTATATTCATAAATGGAAAGAAGGAGTTGCGAAATTAAATCACATTGAAGAAGAACTTAGTGATTTAATGTTACATCATGGTAAGTAAAAAGTTTATTTTTTAACTAAACAATGTGAAAAAAATCACAAAACATGCTCTCATCATGAAGGCATGTTTTTTTGTTATGTTGTTAATAGGCACATTTATAAAATTTCCCCATACGATACAGTGTAAAATCAGAAATGTTCGGAGCGGGAAAGAGGGATTGAATGAGTAATTCAGGTTATGTTACAGATAATAAAAATTTAAAGAAAAGCTCAGGAACGCCAAATCTTTTCTTTGATTCGAGAAAAAATGTCTTTTTTAAAAGAGATGAGAAAAACGTTGCATATGAAGTTACCTCAACGCAGTTACCTGCGATGATAGGAGGGGCGTTTGTTGATTTATTTATGACGAAAGGGCATATGCGGGAACCACATTGGCATCCGAATGCGTGGGAATTAGATGTTGTTGTATCAGGAGAAGCAGTTACATCCATTTTAAATCCCGAAACGAATCAATTGCAAAATTATCATGTGAAAGCGGGGCAAACTGTCTTTATTCCAATGGGATGGTGGCATTGGATTACAGCGGTAACAGAAGAAGTACAATTACATTTGTTCTTTAATAACGATCAGTTTGAAACAGCAGAGGGATCAGACATACTTAGATTAACACCGCCAGAAGTATTTCAAGCTGCATACGGTGTAAGTGCAGAAAAATTAGGAAAGGACCTTTCGCCAATTAAGGAGTCAGTTGTAATTGGTCCTCCTAACTCAAATCGACTAAATAGAGTTAAAGAAAGTGACGACTCAAATATAGTTGTTACGTTAAATGGACAAATAACATCATGTGAAATAGAGTAACTCTTTCTTTTTTTAGGAAGAGTTACTCTGTTTTGTATAATTTTGTATTTTTATTCGTTATAATTATTATATAGAAGGGAATTTATAGAGGGGGCATATTGTGAACATATTAAAGATTATAGGAATTGTTGCAGGAGTGATTGTAGTAGCTGTTATAGCTTTCTTTGTTATTATGAAGTACTATTTGTCAAAAGAAGATCCTGATTACGTATTAAACTACATAAAAGAACATAAAGGTGATGAAACATGTTCATTACTTATTAGAAAAAACGGTGAAGTAGTAACATCTGTAAATGAAAATAAAAAATTACCATTAGCAAGTACGGCAAAAATCGTAATAGCAGTTGAATTTGCTAAGCAAGTGTCAGAAGGAAAAATAAGTCGAGATGAACAAATTTCATTGCAGGATTTAGAAAAATATTATGTTAAAAACACTGATGGTGGAGCGCATCCTGGTTGGTTAGAAGATGCTAAAGCGAGAGAATTAGTGAAAAGTGGGCAGATCGCTTTAGAAGAAGTTGCAAAAGGGTAACTAACTGTTACGATTTATTTAACCAATTATAACGAAAGTTAAGTAAATATATCAGTAAGCCCTGCTAGTCAAGTGATTGGCTAGTAGTGAGGGTTAACTGCGGGCAATCCCTAAAGCTGATTGAACTACAACGTGGCTAGAAATAGCGAGCGTGAATGTCGCGAAAGCAGAAAAAATCAATCAGATCGTGCAAGGTTAAATCCTAAACACTAGAACAATGGGTCTTCCGCCTCGAATCATCTAAGTCAAAATGGATAAGATGAACGTTCAACGACTATCTCGTATAACTGACGAGAGTACATCACAAGCCTATGGTGGTGGAAAAATCCTCTATCTTTAAGTAGATAAACATATAGTCTGCGCTCATGTGAAAACATGAGAAGTTCATAAGAGAACTGGCTAAGGAATTGCGCCCTTAGTTGAACAAGATAAATTTTATTGAATCTATCAAACTTTATTGAAGTTATCGAACGTACGTGCTATGTTAGGTTCAATGAGGTGAGAATAATAATGAAATTTTCACGAGTTAGTCAAGTATCGGAATTAACAGGTTTGTATCCTAGTAGTCTTAGGAGAATGCTGGTGGAACACGCTACTATTCAGAAGAACCAATCTTTCATTAAAGGAGTTAAATTCTGATGATATTGGCGAAGAAAGTCAGGCTAATTCCAACGTCTGAACAAGAAAAAGTGCTTAGAAACCATGCTGGTGCTGCAAGATTCGCTTATAACTATTGTAAAAGAATGAGTGATAGATACTATAAGCTATTTGGAAAATCTGTTTCACAGTTAGCTTTACAGAAACGATTTACAAAGATCAAGAAGCGAAAGAGATATGCGTGGTTAAATAACATCAACGCACAAGTTCCCAAACAGGCTTCAAAAGATTTTGACAAGGCGAGGAAAAATTCGTTCGAAAAGTACAAAAATGGTTATCACACTTCTTATAAATCCAAAAAAGATTTAAACCAAGGATTTTATGCCAATTATGAAAGACTGATTATAGGAAAGAAAGTAGTTGATATTCAGTCTATTGGAAAAGTGAAAACAAGCCAACAACTACCAAGAAACAAAAAACCATCAAATCCAAGAGTTACCTTTGATGGTCGTCACTGGTGGATTAGTGTAGGGTTCCAAGAAGACTTTGAATCACAAGAACTAACCAATGAGTCGATTGGTGTGGATGTTGGTTTAAAAGAGCTGTTTGTGGCTTCTAATGGTACGAAAGAACGAAATATAAACAAAGATGCTAAGGTTAAAAAACTTTTGAAAAGGAAAAAGTCAGCGCAAAGAGATATGTCTAGGAGATTTAAAAAAGGTGTGAAAATTCAATCTGCCGGATATGAAAAAGCTAAAACTGAGCACCTGCGGTTATCTAGGAAAATTATGAATATCCGAAATAACCATATCCATCAAGCAACAGCTAAATTGGTGAAAACCAAACCAATGAGGATTGTTGTGGAAGACTTAAATATCTCAAACCTGTTAAAAAACAAAAAACTATCGAAAGCATTTTCATTTCAAAAATTAAACTTCTTCTTTCAATGTTTATCATACAAGTGTGAGAAGTACGGCATTGCATATGTAAAAGCTGATAAATGGTTCGCTTCAAGCAAGATTTGCTCATGTTGCGGAGTTAAATACGACCATTCAGTTCAACCAGAAGGACAGTGGAGTTTAAAAATACGTGAGTGGTGTTGTGTTGGGTGCAATAGCCATCACGATAGGGATGTAAATGCTGCGATAAATTTATCAAGATGGGTAAAATAAATGCTTGATAATAGGAGGTAACGATACTGCCTCGTGTGGAGTGTTATACCCCTCGTCCCTTCGGGGTTGCGAGAACACGATGAAGCACTAACTTGTGTGAATTTGATTGAATTGTATAGATTTAGTTAAGTTTATCGTATCGGATGATTCATTATAGTTCTAATGCAAATACAACATATTTGTTAGATAAGCTTGGAATAGAAAGAGTAAATGAAAGTATAAAAGAGTTACAGCTTACTAGTCATGACGAGTTCACTTCGTATACGGCTTCACTATATATGAGAGGGTATGTAGAAAAAGAGCTTCATGAGCCAGAAAATCAATCGTTAGAAACGATACGAAACATGCCAAAGGATGAGTATAATAAACATGTGTTACAAATTCATGAATGGATGAAAGATGAAGAAGAATGGAAAAAACGGGATATCCCATTAAAAGTAGATATGGAATTTCAGCGAATTTGGTCAGATCGATTAGTGGGTGCAAACGCTAAAGATTATATGAGTATAATGGAAAAGATAAATAGTAGAAATTATTTTCCAAAATCAATGCAAGAAGAAATCGAGAATATTTTCAAAGGAACGGTTAATAATAGTAAGTTAGAATACGCTGGTCAAAAAGGTGGCTCTACCGCATTCGTATTGACAAAAAGTTTGTATACTACAGATAAGAAAGGGAATAAGGTAGAAGTTGTAATTATGTTTAACGGTATAGAAGATCAAGTTGCATACCAAAAGCTGAGAAATAATATAGATTATTTTATTCAAGATGCTATAACAGATGAGGAATTCAGAAGAAAGTTATAATGAAATAATTTTATTATGTAAACAAAAAGATGCTTTGTATAAAGCATCTTTTTGTTGGTTTTATAAGAAGTGTACTCAAAGGAATTAACCGATATCTAACCGAATTAATTGAATAGATGCGTTAATGGCAGGAGCACCAGTAACTGTAATAGGGATAACAGGTAAAGCGTTTGTAGTAGCACCAACATTTCGTATTGTTACAGGAGTTCCACCAGGAATGTTGATGACGGCAGATCCGGATAATAATAAATTTCCAGTTGCATCTGTAGATTGTGAATAAGAAGTAGTAGCTTGAGCAACGCCCCCTACAGTGATAGCATAGGTTGCTGTATCTGGTGATGTAACTAGCACTTTGAAAATAACTAAATATGAACCCCCTACTGTAGGATCTACATTGGCGGATACTGTACCAGGTGTATAAAAAACACTTTTTAATGAGCCGTTAGAATCAAATTCAATATCAGCACCAGGTCCAATAGACTGAGCAGTTGTACTATAAATATGACCATATGCTTCGGTACTTGTATCAAATGTTCCGGTAGATCCAGTGTTCCCAGTAGACCCAGTGTTTCCCGTAGGTCCAGTGTCGCCAGCAGGTCCGGTGTCACCGGCAGTCCCAGTGTTTCCGGTAGCCCCAGTATCGCCAGCAGGTCCGGTGTCACCGGCAGTCCCAGTGTTTCCGGTAGCCCCAGTATCGCCAGCAGGTCCGGTGTCACCGGCAGTCCCAGTGTTCCCTGTAGGTCCAGTGTCGCCAGTAGGTCCAGTGTTTCCTATAGGTCCAGTGTCACCGGTAGTCCCAGTGTTCCCAGTGTTCCCAGTAATCCCAGTGTTCCCAGTGTTCCCTGTAGGTCCAGTGTTCCCAGTAATCCCAGTGTTCCCGATAGCCCCAGTGTTGCCAGCAGGTCCGGTGTTTCCAGTAGCCCCAGTGTTGCCAGCAGGTCCGGTGTCACCGGCAGTCCCAGTGTTCCAGTAGCCCCAGTGTTGCCAGCAGGTCCGGTGTTTCCAGTAGCCCCAGTGTTCCCGGTAATCCCAGTGTTCCCGGTAATCCCAGTGCTCCCGGTAGGCCCAGTGTCGCCAGTAGGTCCAGTGTTCCCGGTAATCCCAGTGTTCCCGGTAATCCCAGTGCTCCCGGTAGGCCCAGTGTCGCCAGTAGGTCCAGTGTTCCCGGTAATCCCAGTGTTCCCGGTAATCCCAGTGTTCCCGGTAATCCCAGTGCTCCCGGTAGGCCCAGTGTCGCCAGTAGGTCCAGTGTTCCCGGTAATCCCAGTGTTCCCGGTAATCCCAGTGCTCCCGGTAGGCCCAGTGTCGCCAGTAGGCCCAGTGTTCCCGGTAATCCCAGTGTTTCCGGTAATCCCAGTGTTCCCGGTAATCCCAGTGCTCCCGGTAGGCCCAGTGCTCCCGGTAGGCCCAGTGTTTCCAGTAGCCCCAGTGTCGCCAGTAATACCACCAGGTCCAGTAGATCCAGTGCTACCAGTAGGGCCAGTAGGAAAAGGGAATAAGGAAGGAGGTGGAAATGTAGGTCCAATGTGCTCGGGGTTAAATGAATTTGATAATGGAACTTTATTATTTTTTTTGTTGAAAGACACTGTATTCCCCCCTAATGAAAAGCATAGTACATTATAAACAAAAAGTATGAAAATAATGAGTAATAAAGTTAAGAAGGTTTTACATATAAGTAGGTTGCGATTTGAATGTAAATGATTTTCATGGGAAAGGGTTGAATGTTATGACTACAATATATTTCGTTCGCCACGCTCACTCTACATATACAAAGGAAGAAAGGGAACGCCCCTTATCTGACAAGGGACACATTGATGCAGATAATGTAATACATTTATTAAAAGAGGAACATATTGATGTTGTGATCTCTAGTCCGTATAAAAGGGCGATTCAAACCGTGCAAGGAATTGCGAATACATATAATTTATCAATACAACTGGAAGAAGATTTACGGGAAAGGTTATTAAGTAAAGAGCCAGTAACAGATTTTAACGATGCTATTCAGAAGGTATGGGAAGACTGGACTTTTGCATACGAAGGCGGAGAATCAAATGATGTAGCGCAGAGGCGTGCTGTATTATGTATGCAAAATATATTAGGAAAATATAAAGGGAAGAATATTGTAATAGGCACTCATGGGAATATTATGGTATTACTAATGAATTATTTTGATTCGAAATATGATTTTCAGTTTTGGAAAACACTTCATATGCCCGATGTGTACAAATTAACTTTTGATAATAATCGTTTCATTTCTGCTGAAAGAATAGAGAAAACAGGTCATCGGATAAACTTTTTGTAAAAGTTTATCAAAAAAAGAGGAAAGAGAGAAAGTATTGTAGAAGTATGACTTTGTAACATAAAAAATATTTGTTAAAGGAGGCTGTTTACATGTTTGAGAAAGAGAAAGAAGGGCTTATTGAAGTTCACAACGTATATGAAATCGCACCAGCAGATGGAGCAATTATAGGTATGGCAACGGAAGAAGAAATGGAGATTGCTGCTGAACTAGAGTTACAGTACTATGCCCATTCTCGTTTATTAGAAGCAAATATTCAGTTAGACGGTTCCTCCTATAAAGAGTTACTTCAGGAGTTCCAGGAGTACGAAAGAAAATCAATGAACTTTTGGAGAGCAATACATAAACGTTTAGCTGTGCCGTGGGCATGGGTACTACGTATTGATGTTGCGAACGGTCCTATATATGTAAGCAATGGGAGTTCGTATTATGAAGAAGTCGATGATGAAGAAGACTATGAATAGATAAGTAGGGAAGCAGCTTTAGTTGCTTCCTTTTTTTATTTACAATAAGTGAATGGCTTCAATGATAGCATCTGGACGATCGTTTTCTATCCCGTGACTAGCATGTTCAGCCAAAATGTATTGGCTGTTTATTGAGAGATTTAATTGTTCACGAATAAGTTCTTGCCACATATCTTCAAGTTGTGTAGCTTCTTCTTTTGGCATACCGCCCTCAATTAATTGAGCAATAGAATATTGAGGATCTCTACCGATAACAATTAATGGTATTTCTAATGTTTTATGTTGTTTTTTTATTGAGCGAGCACAATTTTTCCACTCGGACAGTTCAGAAGCTGTCGCTTTATATAATGAAGGAGAGGTCGAAAATTTGATATGCTGTTTTGTTGTATTGAGGAGCATAGATTTTAGTTCATTATAAAGTGCGTCTGCATCCATGTTGGAGTAAGTATGATATTTTTGTAGCCACATATCATCAGAATCAGTTTGATCAGAAACTGGTAAATGAAGCTCATCTAATCGGTGTAAGTTCATGGAAGTAGAATCAACTAAAAGAAGTGCTTGCAGCCTATCTTCATGTAACATTGCAAAATGTTGTGCACATAACCCTCCATAGGAATGGCCGATTAGAATGATTGGCTCGTGAATATGGAGTTTGTTTAGTAACATATGTAGTTCCTTTGTAACTTGCCTTGCTGTACGTGGAGTATTTCCTAGCTCACTTTTTCCGTAACCTGGGCGATGGTATGAAACAACTGTAAAGTGTTGTGAAAGCTCTTCTATAATAGGGAGCCAATCATAAAATGAGCAACTCATTCCTGTTTGAATGACTACAGTTTGTTTACTGTTACCTCTTATATATACTTCTACAGTTTGTCCAAATATCTCTACTGATCTATTAATAGTAATTCCTCCTAAGCTTGAAATATTTTTTGGCAAGTAAAGACGATACACCAGGCACATATGCCTAAGAGTATAGATGTACTAAGTGAAAAGGAGTTTTTTAAACCGATATAAACAATAAATAATAGTAGTGCAGATGCAGGAAATCCATATAATACGCCTAAAGCGAATTGACTTAATTCTTGTTTACTCCCACCTTCGAAAGAAATCCAAAATAAACTAAGTAAACTAATAAGAGGAAGGGCTGCGATAAAGCCACCAAGCGTACTAAAATATTTGGCAAATTCGGTTACACCCCCAATAATGAGGGCGGAGACGATGACCTTAACGAGGAAATGCATATTTTGCCTCCTTAGCTAATAACGAAAAGGCTTTTTCTATTAGTTGTTGCTCTTCTTTTGATAATTGTGATTCTAATATTTTTATCTTTTCTTTATCTAGTAAAGTATGCTTTTCTAATACTTCAATGCCTTCTTTCGTTAAAGTAAGGTTTACAACCCTTTCATCGTGTTTGTTTCTTTCTTTTATAATAAATCCTTTTTGAATAAGGCGCTTTACGTGTTCAGATGCTGTGTTATGAGAGAGACTAAGCTCAGTAGCAACTTTTCCAATTGTTATATCTTTCTCACGAGAAACGATTTGTAAAATACGAATAGCTTGGTGAGAAAGGTTGTCTTCATATTCATATCGTAAGTGATAATAAATACTTTCCCAATGTTGATTAATGTCTTTCATAATGATAAATCCTCCTATTTTTATATCGTATAATAAGATATATTCGTTGATTAAGAAGTAAAATCCTTTTATTTTCATTAAAAATGCTGAAAAAGTTTATTTTTATTGAAATATAAGGTAATCTATGTGTAAAGGTATACATTTAGCAAGAGAGAGGATGATAGCTGTGAATACATTTAAATGGATTAGTCATGAAAAGATGTATGTAGATCAAATACATGTTGAAAAATGTGGTCCTCTTTCAGTCGGCGTATATGGAGGAAATCAAGAGAGTGATGCATATGAAAGAGGAGATGCAGTGCTAGCTTGGTGGGATCCGAAATTAGAATTTGAATTTGTTATGATTTTTGATACACATCATAAAACGAAAAATATACATTATATAATAGAAGCGATTTCAGAAAGAGAAGAAAAACTAAAAGAGTTATTTTCATACCCAATCCATTTAGCTTTTCATCATACACATATGTATTTATTAGCGTTATTTACAGATGAGCTCTTTATCGAGAAATGTGACCAAGATGATGAGGAACTTGCATGTTTAATTTGTTTACGAAAAGGCGAGTTCTTATATTGGCTATCAGTTGGTGATTGCTTCGCGTATTTATTCCATTCAGAGCAAACGAAAAATGGAAAAGGTAGGCTAAATAAGCGTAAGAACTATGAGTATATAGGAAGAAAAAATGTTTTTGCAGCGAATACACCTTGTTTTACATCAGGGGTAAGGGGATTAGAAAAAGGTCAGAATCACATTGTAATGGCAACGGATGGTATTTTAGAGTGTGATAAACTAAAGTTTGATGATGATCAATCTTTAGTAGAAATATTACACGACGGATCTTGTTTACAGATTGAGCCTGTATTAACAAATGTACTTCAGTGGAAAGGTAGAGATTGTGCCACTATTATTGGATGGTCCATCGATACTGAAAATAGACAATGTGCCAATTAATAAATGAAAGAGAGTTCAAGGGTTTTTGTCCTTGAACTCTTTTTTGTTAAGCAATATGAATATGATACGTTTTTAACCATTCATTTACTTGTAGCATATACTCCATAGCACTTCTTGCTTCAAAATTGGTAATCTCTTTGTTACTTTGATCAGCAATTGCAAGTAATATGGAATGGTTAATGAGTGAGAAAACAGGATTGTTTTTATTACTGCACATATCAAGCGTTAAATTGCGGATTGTTTGTAAATAGTGTGGATCCTGTGAAGTAGGGTAAGCGCTTTTTCTTCTATTTCGCACATCATCAGGTAAAGCTGGTTTCAGCGCTCTACGTAAAATTCCCTTTTCGATATTATCAATACTTTTAATATTGAAAGGAACGTTCCATAAATATTCAACTAATCTATAATCGCAAAACGGTACACGAACTTCAAATCCTACAGCCATACTCATACGGTCTTTACGGTCGAGTAAGAACGGAAGGAATCGTGTTAAAAATAAATAAAACATTTGACGTTGTTTCGCTTCTTTTTTACTTTCACCTTCAAGAGTAGGTACTTCAAGAGCAGCTTCATGGAATCGTTTATTAATATACTGCTCAGGATTACATTGAGTTGTTACGTCGTTTAATAATAGAGAAGATGTGTTTTTCCAGTTTGTTAACCACGGAAACTTATCTACATATAATAGTTCTTCTTGATGAAACCAAGGATATCCCCCGAATACTTCATCAGCAGATTCTCCAGATAAAGCTACGGTTGCATCTTTTTTCATTTCGCAAAATAGTAAATAAAGTGAAGTTTCCATTTCGCCAGCACTGGGTAAATCTTTCGCGTGAAGGGGAACGAATAAGTGATTTGCTAACTCTTCAGCATTCACAATAATGTCATGATGCGATGTCCCTACATGTTCAGAAACACGTTTTACCCAAGGAGCATCTAGACCAGTTCGAGCAAATGTCAGTTCGAAATCTTTCGCGCTATTTAAAAAATCGATTGAATATGTGTGAAGTGTTTTGTGTTCCTCTCTAAATTCTTTACCCGCAAGTGCAGTAATACCGCTAGAGTCTAATCCGCCTGATAACATACAGACGAGAGGAACATCGGCAATTAATTGTCTTTTTACTGTATCTTGTAAAATAGATAAAATATGTGATGATGTATCATCAGTAGAATCTGTATGGATCTTACTTTCTAAATTCCAATACTTCTTAACTACTTTTTTATCACGTGTGAATGTTATAGAATGTCCAGCACGAACTTCTTGAATATGTTTAAAGACACCATATCCTGGAGTTCGAAATAAGCCTAATCCAAATATTTCATTTATGCCGTCCGCATCAATTTCAGCAGGAACAGATGGATGAGCTAATAATGCTTTGATTTCAGATCCGAAAATAATACTGTCATTTCTTTCTGTATAAAAGAGTGGCTTTACGCCTAAATGATCACGTGCTAAAAACAGTTGTTGATTCTGATCATCCCATAAGGCGAAAGCGAAAATTCCGTTTAAATGTTGTACGCAGTCTTCTTTCCATTCTAAATAAGCATGTAGTAATACTTCTGTATCTGAATGCGTTTCAAATGCATGACCACATTTTCGAAGCTGTTCTCTCAGCTCACGAAAATTATAAATTTCTCCATTATAAGTAAGAGCATACGTATAATCACCAGTACGAAATGTCTTCGGCTGCGTCCCGCCTTCTGGGTCAATAACAATTAAACGTCGGTGTGCAAAAGCCGCATGAGGTGAAAACCAAAATCCTTCAGCATCAGGACCGCGATGCTGAATACTATTCGCCATCTTTTCTAAAATAACATGTTCATTTGAAAGATCTTTCTTCCAATCTACCCAACCTGTAATTCCACACATACAAATCTCATCTCCTAATTTAAAATTATAAAAGTAGATTAATCAAATGAAATGTACACCAGGTTAAAGAGTGTCTACATAAATAGTGTACTACACTAATTGAATTACAGACTTGAGAAAATTTTCTTCAAGCTTATATTTATATGAGACAATGGCTAAGGAAAAGTATTTCATTACATACAAAAAATAAAAAAGATGAGAGAAAATATTTTTTTAGACGTTATATAGGGTGTAAAAGCTTTTACAAAAAAATAAGGGGAATCGCTACATGAAATCAAATGAGAAAAATTTTATAAAAAGATTACAACGGCAAAAAGAAGATGCGCTAGAATTTGTTGTTGATACATACTTACCACTCATAAAAGGAATCACGCACAAAGTTCTTCTTCCAGTTCAAAATGATGGACTCATAGAGGAATGTGTAAACGATATATTTCTTTCCATTTGGAATAACGCAAATAAGTTTCATGGAGAGCCGAATGATTTTAAAAAATGGATTGCAGCGATTGCAAAGTTTAAGGCGATTGATTATTACCGGAAAGCGACTAGAACAGTAGAAATTATTTCAGATGAGTTTCATATTAGTACAGAAAAATCGGCAGAAGATGAATTAATCGTTATGGAAGATAGGGAAGAGTTATTGAAGCTTATTAATCAATTAGAACCGTTAGATCAAAAAGTATTCATTATGAAATATCTTCTCGGTATGAAGACAGAGGAAATAGGTGACAAATTAGGATTAACTCGGGCAGCAATAGATAATCGTGTGTACCGGGGAAAAAAGAAACTACAACAAAATGCTACGAATATTAGTTTTGGAGGTAGTGCAATATGAAAGACATTTATGAACTATTAAATGATATTGATATAGATGAAAAAGAACTTGAGGAAATTGAGGCTTCTGAAATTGAAAAAGAAAAAGTAAAACGCAATGTAAAACAATCGATACGTACGAAGAAAAAGATGAAAAGTTGGAAAAAAGGTGTTGCTGCTGCATCTATTTTAGTAGGATTATCAGTTGCAACGCTTGGTATCGGGTTTCCTACATATGCTGGAGGATTACCAATTGTAGGTGACATATTCCGATTTTTAGATAATGGTAGAACAGGACTATATGAAAATTATAAAGAGTTTTCGACTGAATTGAATATGACGAGAGAGAGTAATGGGGTTAAGGTTACAATTAATGATGTAATTTCTGATGGCAGAACATTATCTATAACGTATTCACTGGAAAGTGAGCAAGACTTAGGGGATGATCCTATTATATTAGGTGGATTGGATATAATGGACGCTCATGGTAGTTCAGGAAGTGGGAAAATGACTAAAGTTACTGAAAAAAAGTATGTAGGTATGGTAACAACGACGCACCATGATATTAATAAAAAGGACAAAGTAAACTTTAGATGGAATATAGAGGGAATAGAGATGCCAGATAGGAAAAAATCAATACAAGGTAATTGGAATTTCGCATTAGCTGTAAAATCAATGGATAGTAAAGAGAGAACAATTGGTGGAAGTTCGGAAAAAGAAGGTATAAAAGCAAATATGGAAAAGGTCGCAATGTCGCCGGTTTCATTTATTCTTTATTACAATCAAGAAGTTTCTAAGGGTGCGAGGAAAGAATGGGATAGTGTAGATGTTGAATTGACGGTTAAGGATGATTTAGGGAATGATTATTCGGGTGAAGGAAATGGGGGAAGTGGCAACGATCCTTACAATATTCGATGGAGTGCTACATTCCAAAAGTTGAACGAAAATGCAACAAAGCTTATCGTTACACCTCGTGTACACTTGCGAGTTCATACACCTGAAAATCATGGTGGAGTGGAATATGTGAATGGAAAAGAGAAGAAAATTGAAGTGCCGAAAAAAGAAGCGAAGAGTAAAGATATTGTTCTAGATGATATCGTAATTGATTTAAAGAAATAAAAGAGAGGCTGCCTAAAAACATTAGGCAGTCTCTTTTTCGTTAAAAACTAGTTACGAGTAACGCATGCGGATGCTGCGTTTTATACTCATCTTTCCACGGAATATTTAGTTGTTCCCACGATTCGCCGCTATCAGTGGATTGAAAGATGCCATTGTTATTTAAAGTGTAAAACGTATGTGGTTCGGCTGGATTTGTAGCAAACATCGAAATGACTGTACCAATTGCAGATGGTAGACCTTGCTGTACTTGCTGGAACGGAGTATCTTTCGTTTTCCGATAAATATAAGATTCATAAGGAATACGGTGATGAGCAAGGTCGGCACTTGGTGCGGCAGAAACGAGAATTGTATCGCAATCAGCCGGATCGATAGCCATGCTGTATAAATAATGATGCTCAAGTCCGTCACTACATGAGATCCAGCTGTTTCCACTGTTATAACTTTCAAGATATGCGCGATCAGGTCCGCCCATAAATCCGTCACCGCATGATGCATAAAGGCGATTTGGGGCTTCAGGGTGCATGAGTAATTGATGAGCATCGATAGGAGCACCGAATTTTTTATCAATCCATGTATGCCCTTTATCATTACTTTGAATAACAGCACCAGCTTCGATTGAAACATGGAGTGTATTTGGATTGTTTGGATCAACTGTAATCCAGCGTACGTGATGGGTAAAAGGTCTAGGCGGAAAAGCCCACGTATAGGAAGATAATAATGATTTCATATTTTTAAGTTCAGTCCACGTTTCACCACCATTTTCTGAACGGAATAAAGCACTAGGTTCTGTACCTACATAAACGACGCCGTAGCCGTTAACTTGTTCATTTGAGCTTATCGTTATAGAAGTAATAGAAGAGTGTAAAATACCATCCTCTTTAGGGAAATCAAAGTAACGATATGAATCTCCAATTGGTCTCCACGAATCCCCGCCATCGTCACTTAGCCATAAACCTCGTCCAAATGTGCCGCAATAAACACGATTTGTTTGGAATGGATCAACCACAATACAGGTAGGTTGCATATTTTGTAAATGATATGTGGTTTCATAGTTACCATATTGTTCTTTTACTACAACAAGTTCACGCTCCATGCAGAGAAATAGTCGTTTCAATTTTGTAACCCCCTTAAAAATTCTTTCATTAGTAAACAATATGAAAATAAAAAAGAAGTAGTCTTGTTTTTAGTTGAGAAAAAGGACTTGTTTGAAAAGTAGCGAAGTTTGTATACAGAGGAAGCGGGATAAAGTGAAACTTTAATCAGTGGGATATTGTTCATCTTCTACGGATTAGTAGCATTCACTATCGGGCGTTAATGGGGGATAAAGATAGGGAATGTGTTTCATACTAACATACAGATATTGCACTTAAAGGAGCATTTGTATGGGACACTCACATGATCACGGTCATTCAAAAAATAAAAAAGCGTTATTAATTGCCTTCTTATTAACAACAAGCTTTATGATTGCTGAAGTTATTGGCGGATTTGTAACAAATAGCTTAGCACTATTGTCTGACGCAGGGCATATGTTAAGTGATGCAGTATCCTTAGCTTTAAGTTTACTTGCGTTCAAGCTTGGGGAAAAAACGGCAACGGCCGCGAAAACATATGGGTATAAGCGAGTCGAAATGTTAGCGGCATTATGTAATGGTGTCGTTCTTATTGTCATTTCAGTATATATTTTTATTGAAGCAATTCGTCGTTTTAAGGAACCAGTTGAAATCGCTAGTAATGGAATGCTCATTATTGCTGTGCTTGGTCTGCTTATTAATATTGTATCAGCTTGGATATTAATGAGAGGCGGAGATGTGAAAGGTAATTTAAATTTAAGAAGTGCGTTCTTACATGTACTAGGCGATTTATTAGGTTCAGTTGGAGCGATTATTGCTGCGTTACTTATTAAATTTTTTGGATGGACTGCTGCAGATGCGGTTGCTAGTATTCTTGTGTCTATTTTAGTCATTATAAGTGGATGGCGTGTAACACGTGATACAGTTCATATATTAATGGAAGGTGCACCGCAGCACATAGATGCTGAAGAGGTGAAAAATACATTATTAAATATTACTATTGTAAAAGAAGTTCATGATTTACATATATGGTCTGTAACATCAGATTTTCAAGTATTAACTTGCCATCTTATTATTGAAGGTAATGAAACGCAAAGCGTATTGAAAGAAGCAACGGATGTATTAAAGGGGAAATTTCATGTAGAACATGTCACCATTCAAGTTGAAATAGAGGGTGAATTTAACCATAATGAGACAACTTGCAAAGTATGAAAGAAAAAGGGTATGAAAAAGTGTCATAACATTTTTCGCGTGGCATACATATATATAATGTGGCCACAAATACTTTGTAAGGTAAATATTTCATAAGATTACTTTACTTATTAAGAATCATCTTTTATAATCAAAAGTGGTAATTGATAAAGATTATCATTTTCAATGATCGTAGAAAGGAGTTTTTTAAAAGATGAGTAGTCAACTCCGTTTTGCTGTTGAAAATCGTAAGAGACATTTAATTGATGAGTTAATTGGAGCAGGGGTGTTTAAGATTCGCGACCGACAATTATACGAGCTATCTTTAGAGGAATTGGAAAAAGAGTACGAGCATATTGAAGATTACGCAAATATTCAGGCATAGCATATAGATTATTAAAGAAGGAGCTGGTTACACTTTTGTGTAACCAGCTTTATTATTTCATAGAAATTATTTTTTGTATTTCTTTCATTGGACGGAGCCAGTTTTGAGACATCATTTGTTCCATTCGTTTTTCATCCTGTTTTTGTAGTGCTTGAATTATAGAGTGATGTTCTTTAATAGATTGACTTGCAGGCACGAAGTTTTGGAAAAATAAATATTCAAGGCGTAAAATGTGAAGTTGCATATTTTCTAGAAAAGGTTCAATATATCGGTTTTTAGCAATAGAAGTAATTGTATTGTGAAATCGTATATCTAGTTCTAAAGCTTTTTTTGAATCTTTTTCATGTATAGATTGTTGAAAAGCATCATTTATCTCGGAAAGTAGTTTAATATCAGCGTCTGTAACTTTTTGCAGTGCTTGCTTTCCTATAATTGAGTGAAGACCAGCTATCGTCTCATAAATGATAGATACGTCGTCTAACTTAATAGGCGCGATTTTCGTTTTTTGCCCAGGTACCATTTCAACTAATCCAGAAAGCTCTAAAATTTGTAAAGCTTCTCTAACAGGTGTTCTGCTTACTCCTAGTGCTTCTGCCAATTCCCCATCATTTATTTTTTCATCAGGTCGTAAAACACCTTCTATAATCCAATCTTGCAGTTGATTTAAAACGAGTGACTTTGCTGAAACTCTTCCTGGTTTTTTATAATTTTGAGGGACAGGCATAGTGAATTCAATCCTTTCATTGTATATGTTTCTTTTTCGTATTAACAAGCTTTAATTTTGGTTTTCCTTTATCCGGTTTTTGGCTTAATATGAGCACCATTACAATTACACAAAAAGCACCTAATAACTGAAAAGATTGAAACGGTACGTGCAAAATAAGCACAGAAGAAATAATAGCTGCGAGTGGTTCTGTACAGCCAAATAATGTTGTTTCTTTAGGCGTAAGGTATCTTATGCTATCTAAGTATAAATAAAATGCGATGAGTGTCCCGAAAATGACGACAAATGTAACGAGCGGGAGGGTACTTAGTTTTACATATTTCATAGTTGATAATAAAATGAATTCGTTTGTGGAAATAAAGTGTAAAATCGTTACGCCAATCCCCCCAATGATCATCCCCCATCCAACGATAACGGATGAAGACCACTTTTCTAACAATTCTTTTGAATACAAACTATAAAATGCAAGAGATAGTCCAGATAAAACGCCCCAAATGATAGCAGGTGTAGATACAGCTAAGTTATGAACAGAACCGTTTGTTAATAGGAGAAAAGTCCCTACTAATGAGAGGGTAATTGAAATATAATCAATTTTTGATGGACGAACGCTCCATTTGAAAAGTAAGTATACAGTGATAAATATAGGGGCTAAATATTGTAACAAAGTTGCAACAGCAGCGTTTCCTTCTTTAATAGAAGCGAAGTACGTGTACTGTACAGCAAGCATGCCTAAAAGACCGAACAAAATTATCTTATTTGCATCAGACTTTTGTTTCCAAATTCCAAATATTTCTTTTTTGTTCGCTCCGAATGATGACATAATGAGCAAAATAGCACCGGATATAAGCAAACGGATTGTAACTAACCATTCAGTAGAAACGTTTTCATATTGAAAAAGTTGTTGCGCAGCTGTTCCGGATAAGCCCCATAAACAAGCACCGATTACAACCATAATAATTCCTTTTAAACGATTTGAATCCATAAAATATATAAGTCCTCCTTTTTAAAAAAATATATTGAATACAATATGCAATATATCACAGAATGGAATATCAATAAACTGAAATTTCTAATTTGAAATAAAATTGTTTATCCCGCATTAACGGGCAGTAAGACTCCCACCTTGAAATTCGGCGAATGCGAGGAAGTTAGGTGGGAGTCGTGCTGCTCGTAAAAGTCCAATTGGTGAGGCTAATAATCAGTGGAGGATGGAAAAACCCCCACTGATTAAATTTTCATTTTATTAAGAACGATCATCTTTTTATGAAATATAATCATAATCGCGACGCCAAAAAAATAAAGATAAGAGTAATTTGGTTTGTTAAAAATATGTGTATAAGGAGATACGTGATGAACTGGGTTACTCATAAACCATCGTTTGAATTTGAAAATTTTAGTCCTATTATTCGGTCACAATCTGCGTGGAGTGGGCATTTAGATTTCGCATATGATTTAGTAAGATTTGAAGAACCAGCAACTTTAGTTGAGTTAGGTACGCATTTAGGTGCTTCATTTTTTAGTTTTTGCCAGGGGGTAAAAGATGGTGGGTTAGCCACAAAATGTTTTGCTGTAGATACTTGGGCTGGAGATGGGCATACAGGTCCATATGGAGAAGGGGTTTTTCAAATAGTAGAAAAAGTGGTGAGGGATAACTACCTGAATATAGGGAATTTAATTCGGTCTACTTTTGATGATGCTCTGGATGAGTTTCAAGATGAAACGATAAATCTTTTGCATATTGATGGCTATCATACGTATGAAGCTGTTTCTCATGATTATAAAACATGGTTACCTAAAGTTGCGAAAAACGGTATTGTATTATTTCATGATATTGAAGTTAAAAACGGTGATTTCGGTGTGTATAAGTTTTGGGATGAGGTCAAGGTGAAATACCCTCATTTTCAGTTTGGGCATTCATATGGACTCGGAGTTTTATTTCCGAAAGGTTGTAGCGATAAGTTTTCGGAAATACTTAAAAATAAAGAAGAGATACAAAATATGTATAAATAAAAGAGGGGCATGCATCGATTAAATGATGTATGCTCTTTTTTTATGTGGAAATATATTATTACATATGAGGTGAAAGCGGTAGTAAAAAGTTTTGTTGAGGCAAATATTAAAAAGGTTATTATGGGTTAATAATTAGTGGGGATGGATAAAACCCTCATTGATTAAAGTTTTATTTCATTAGGTGTTTTTATCTAAATAAATAAAAATACAACATTTTTTATATTTTTCATTGCGAAAAGCGCAATCTACTTTTACAATAGAAAGGGTTGTGAATATATTATACTGAAAAAATAAATCGAAATAATATGAAAATTTTGTTTTGTCTTCACTAATTGTATACTACATACACGTAAGACTACATACATCATGTTATCGACTTGTAAGGAGAGAAAAAAATGAAAAGTGTAAGATTACCATCGATGCTAGAAATTATTATTCTTTTATGCCTATTTCTTGCTGTCGTCTTTTCCTTCCAAACGATTTTTGATCTCCCAATTCAATTAGCGCTATTTATTTCATGGTTTTTAGTTATTGCGCTTGGATTAAGATTAGGATTTCGTTATCAAGAATTGCAAGATGCAATTACGAAAGGGATTTCTAATGGATTAGAAGCAATTCTTATTTTAGTTGCAGTTGGGGCTTTAATTGGAACGTGGATTGCTGGTGGGGTTGTACCTACATTAATTTATTATGGATTAGAATTCATTCACCCTAGCATATTCTTATTGGCAACTTTAATTATTTGTTCAATCACTTCTATCGCGACAGGAACATCATGGGGAACAGTTGGAACTGCAGGTATTGCTATGATGGCGATAGGTGAAGGGCTTGGATTACCACTTCCGCTTGTTGCGGGTGCAGTCCTTTCAGGAGCTTATTTCGGAGACAAATTATCACCACTTTCTGATAGCACAGTTCTTGCAGCTTCTATGGCGAAAGTAGATGTTATTGCTCACGTTCGAGCTATGCTCGTATTAGACGTTCCAGCTTATATTATTACCAGCATTATGTTTACTGTTGCTGGATGGATGTATGGCGGGGATAATGTAGATTTAAATAGAGTTGAGTTTTTAAAAGAATCTTTATTAAAGCACTTTGATATTAAAATATGGATGCTTGTTCCAGCGGTAATTGTTATTGTGCTATTGGCGATGAAGAAACCATCTATGCCAACAATTGCTATGGGAGCTTTAATTGGTGCAATTTGGGCAACACTTTTCCAAGGAATGAACTTTGGAGAGGCAATTGGAACAGCATATAACGGATTCTCAATTCAATCTGGTGTCGAGTTTGTCGATAAGTTATTAAACCGTGGTGGAATTAATGGTATGCTTGGTTCAGTAGCTGTTATTATTTTCGGCTTAGGTTTTGGTGGATTACTTGAAAAGTTAGGTGTTCTAAAGGTAATCGTATCGAAATTTGAGAAGAAATTAAATTCTGCAGGTAATGTAACATTGTCTACATTAATCGTTGCGTTTTTAGCTAATATATTTGGTTGTGCGATGTACGTATCACTTATTTTAACACCAAAAATTATGGAAGAAAGCTATGATAAATTAAAAATAGATCGCCGCGTATTAGCACGTAACTCAGAAGTAGGTGGAACTTTGACTTCTGGTATGGTTCCATGGTCTGATAATGGTATTTTTATGGCTGGTATTTTAGGTGTATCAACATTATCATACGTTCCATTTATGTGGCTAAGCTTCGTATCACTCATTTTAGCAGTTATTTATGGATATACAGGCAAGTTCATTTGGTATGTAGATGATGCGGATAAAGGAAAGCAAGCATCATAAAAAAATTACCTTCTGCGGTGGCGGAAGGTAATTTTTTTATATGTATCAATGAGAATTCTTATCATTTGATGGAAAGTCTGTTAAAATAAAAGATGTAGGTATTTTATTTTCAAGGGGATGAAAAAATGGAGTACAGAATTGAAAGAGATACATTAGGAGAAATGAAAGTTCCAGCTGATAAATTATGGGCAGCACAAACGCAGCGTAGTAAGGAAAATTTTCCGATTGGAACAGAGCATATGCCGCTTGAAATTGTAAAAGCATTTGCGATTTTAAAGAAGAGTGCAGCGCTTAGTAATCAAAAATTAGGAAAGCTATCAGAAGAGAAGACGCAAGCAATTGTGGAAGCTGCTGATGAAGTTATCGCAGAAAAATGGAATGAACATTTTCCACTTGTCGTATGGCAAACGGGTAGTGGTACACAATCGAATATGAATGTAAATGAAGTAATTGCAAACCGCGGTAATCAAATTTTGAAAGAAAAGGGATCTGACGTACATATTCATCCGAATGATGACGTGAACATGTCTCAAAGTTCCAATGATACGTTCCCAACAGCACTTCATGTAGCGTGTGTAATTGCGGTAGAAAATCATGTATTGCCAGCTATTACGAAATTAAAAGAAACATTAGCAGAAAAAGTAACTGCATTTGAACATATTATTAAAATCGGTCGTACGCATTTACAAGATGCAACACCTTTAACGTTAGGACAAGAAATTAGCGGATGGCACCGTATGCTTGAAAAAACAGAGCGTATGATTGCAGATAGCAATACATATATGAAAGAATTAGCAATTGGTGGTACTGCGGTTGGAACTGGAATTAATGCGCACCCTAAATTTGGTGAGATGGTAGCGGAAGAAATTAGTCTGTTTACAGGTAAACAATTTGTTTCTGCACCAAATAAATTCCATGCGTTAACGAGCCATGATGAAGTTGTATTTGCACATGGAGCATTAAAAGCATTAGCTGCTGATTTAATGAAGATAGCTAACGATGTGCGCTGGCTTGCAAGTGGTCCACGAAGTGGTCTTGGGGAAATTATTATCCCTGCAAATGAACCAGGAAGCTCTATTATGCCAGGTAAAGTAAATCCAACGCAAAGTGAAGCATTAACAATGGTTGTAGCACAAGTTATGGGGAATGACACAACAATCGGATTTGCTGCGAGCCAAGGTAATTTTGAGCTAAACGTATTCAAACCAGTTATTGCTTACAACTTCCTGCAATCTGCTCACTTATTAGCTGATGCAACCGTTTCGTTTAATGATAAATGTGCAGTTGGTATTGAAGCAGATGAAGAAGTAATTAATGAAAATGTAAATCGTTCATTAATGCTTGTAACAGCGCTAAACCCACATATCGGGTATGAAAATGCCGCGAAAATTGCGAAGCATGCCCATAAAGAAGGGTTAACTTTAAAAGAAGCAGCATTGCAATCTGGACTACTAACAGAAGAGCAATTTGATGAGATTGTAGATCCGAAAAAAATGATTGCTCCGAAAGAATAATAGAAGAGGCCAAGATTCTTAATTTAGAATCTTGGCTTTTTTTGATATTTATTTTATGTTTCCGCCACTTGTACTACTGCAAGCTCCAAAAGATATTATTTGTTAGAAGACGTATTCATTACTTTCATATGTGGGCAGTTCTCTTTTAAGAGTGAAATGAATTTTTCTTCTTCTTGTGGTACGAAAGTTGTCACAGAGTCAAATAAATTATAATCAATTTCTAATTGCTGCCTAGTCCATTTTTCTGAACGGAGTGTTTTGCCAGAGTATTTAATGTGACGAATATCTTCAAATGGAATTTCAGTACGTAATATGAAACCGTGTTTTACAATAAGAGAAGATTCCGTTATGTTGTAGTGAGAGAAATAGAATGAAGAGAGATTCACGATATTTAACAGCATCATAAGAGTGAAAAAAATAGAATTTTCGTTTTGGAAGAATAGCGAAATGAAAAAAATAATTATAAATAATGTAATAAAAATGACGTGAAATGGATTTTTTTTCGCTTTAAACTTCAAGTTAGTCACCTCGTTATACGTGTTATTTAACTAAATTAAATCACAACATCGTAATAAACCGAAAGAATATGCAGAATTGCATATTCTTTCGGTTTATTATTCGTGTAAAATTTTTTGATAGGATAAATTTAAATGAAGTTTTTAATAGTGGAGTGGCATAAAGTGACTAACAAGAATAGAAGTGTAGTGCTAGTCATAATTAGTTGTATGATGATTATGAATGGCTGCTCAAATAGATTCGCTGAGGATGGAAAGCGAAAACATGTATTTGTACAAGCGAGTAAAGTTTTAGTGGAAGTTGTTTATAAAATATATAAAGGGTAAAAAGGGTGTTTCTATATGTGGAAACACCTTTTTGTAGTTAAAATTGAATACTGAAGTTTTGGAATGAGTGAATGTTGGTTCCATGTTGAACGAGGTTGTTATCACTTAAATATTGAATAGCGTATTTTACTTCTTTCAATATAGTAGGAGAAAGACCAAGTGTATGATGTGAACCGTAAATTTGTTTAATAGGAGAGAAGTTTGTAATTTTGTTTAGAGACTGAACTAAGTCTACAGGATTTGTCGATGGATAAAACGCAAAAATCGTGCCTTCATAAAGTAAATCTCCTGTGAATAAAAACGCAGTTTCATAATCGTATATACAAATATATCCTGGTGAGTGACCTGGAGTATGTATAATTTGAATTTTCCTATTTCCGATATCAATAATGTCTCCATCCTGTAGTAATTTTGTTGGTGTTCCTTGAAATGGATTGAATGTTTCAGGTTGAAATGTTTTAGGTGTAGGTTTAGTAATGTCACGAGCGATGTCGTGCCTAATTTGAGTAATAGGAAGTCCTTTTATGCCGTTAATGAGCCAATCTTCTTCTAAAGCATGTACATAGATTTCTTCATATTGTGAGTGACTACCGATATGATCCCAATGAACGTGTGTTGTGACAACTGTAATTGGTAAGTTTGTTAGTTGGTCCGTTATACGTTTCATATTATCGATACCTAGTCCAGTATCGATAAGGAGTGCGGTGGTATCGCCTACAAGTAAGAAGGAATGTACTTTCTCCCAATGTCCATATTCACTAATCGCATATGTATTTCGAGCGATTTGTTTAACAGTAAACCAAGGGTCGTGCAGAATAGTCATGTTTTGTTTCACATCCTAAATTCATTTATTAAACACATTCGCTTTTCGTTGCTTTAAGTCCTTTTTTAATTTGTTTAATAGATTTTTTTATAAAAGTTTATAAAATGGGTAAACGGAACGTTGAAATGTTTGTTTGTGTTATGTTAAGATGGTGAAGTGGTAATAAACGTTATTGTGATTTGTTTAGTTTTTGAATAAACGTTTTGAAGGAGTGTTTAGTGTGAGTGATATTTCAGAGAAGTTTTGGGATGCATCGGTTGAGGAATTGAAGAAAGGGTATGTGTTTGAAGCGGAAGCAGAGGAATATATTTGTTTAGCTTGTGGAGAAACGTTTATTAAAGGGGTTATTTATCAAGAAAATCAAGTTTTGTATGAAGCAGAGAAGTTTGTACAGTTGCATATTCAAAATGAGCATACATCTATGTTTGAATATTTATTAAATCTTGATAAAAAGTTTACAGGCTTAACTGATTTGCAAAAGAAAATGGTTCAGTTTTTCCATATGGGACTTAACGATAAAGAGATTGTAAAAGAAATGGATGGCGGGAGCACATCGACGATTCGCAATCATCGATTTACATTGCGCGAGAAAATGAAGCAAGCGAAAGTATTTTTAGCGTTAATGGAATTGTCAGAAGAAAAATCAAAAGTTCAAACTAAATTTGTACCGATTCATAGAACAGCTACGATGGTGGATGATAGATACAATATTACAGAGGAAGAAAATGCTGAAGTTTTAACAGCGCATTTTACAGAAGGTTTGGATGGACCGCTTTCTAAATTTCCGAAAAAGCAAAAGCGGAAATTGATTATATTACGTCATTTAGTGAAGAAATTCGATAGTAATAAAAAGTATACTGAAAAAGAAGTAAATATAGTTTTAGAAAATATATATCCGGATTTTGTAACTTTGAGAAGATATTTAATCGAATATGGTTTTTTAGATAGAACAGCTGATGGAAGCCAATATTGGGTGAAGTTATAAGAATGAAGAGAAGAAAATGAATAGATGCACATAATAAAAACAACTATACAAAGAGATAGAGGATTACAGATACGAAAAATATGTTAAAGTTCTATGATGAATTTGAAAATAGTGAGTGGAAGAAGCAATTACTTTGACGAGCAAACAGTATAGAAATGGTTGGAGTAATTACAACTATTTGAGCACGGATTTAACCGTGCAGATTTTAAATAAAAGGAGAAATGAAATTTGAAACCACCTACAGATAACGATAAAGAAGGTGTAGAGTCACAGAAGTCAGAAACAGAACATAAGCCGATATGGAAATCGATGTCCATGTTTTTAGTGCCGTTACTTTTAAGTAATGTATTACAATCAGTTGGACAGTTATTTGGAATGGTAGTAGTAGGAAGATGGCTTGGCGTAAATGATCTAGCAGCTATATCGGCATTTTTCCCGTTATTTTTCCTACTCGTTTCATTTGTAATTGGAATTGGTTCTGGTAGTTCAATTTTAATTGGTCAGGCATTTGGTGCTAAAAATGAGGAGCGCTTAAAAGCTATCGTTGGTACGACGCTTACGTTTACTTTTATTATCGGAGTCGTGTTGGCGATAATAGGTAGTATTTTTGCGATGGATATTATGCGTCTTATGGGAACGCCAGAAAATATTATTGAAATAAGTGTGCATTACGCAAGAATTTTATTTATATCTATGCCAGTATTATTTTTATATTTTGCATATACAACATTTATGAGAGGTACAGGAGATTCAAAAACGCCATTTTACTTTTTAATCGTAAGTACAGCGCTAAATATGATTTTATTACCAATTCTTATTTTTGGCTGGTTAGGAGCTCCGAAATTAGATGTTTACGGAGCAGCCTATGCTTCAGTTATATCTACAGTTATTACGTTTATTGTCATGCTAGTGTATTTAAAGAAGAAAAATCATCCACTACAATTAGACGGGACAGTAAGAAAATATCTTCGTATGGACTGGGAGTTATTAAAATTATTGTTACGCCTCGGTATTCCAGCGAGTATTAATATGATATTAGTTTCATTATCAGAGATCGCGGTAATCGCATTTGTAAATCGGTACGGTTCAGATGCAACAGCGGCGTATGGTGTTGTGAACCAAGTTGCAAGTTATGTACAAATGCCAGCGGTCAGCCTCGGTATTACGGTATCAATTTTTGCAGCGCAATCAATTGGTGCGAACCAATTTGATCGATTACAGAAAGTTGTTAAGGCCGGAATTATTATGAATTATATCATTGGTGGTGTATTAATATCTCTTATTTACTTGTTCTCAAGAGATATTTTAGCACTATTTTTAACAAGTCAAAATACAATTGACATTGCTCATAGTCTAATCATGATTACATTATGGAGCTACTTAATTTTCGGTCATGCACAAATTATTAGTGCGACAATGCGAGCAAGTGGTACTGTACTATGGCCAACTGTAATCAGTGTTGTATCAATTTGGCTTGTTGAAGTACCTGTGGCGTATTATCTTTCTTACCATACGAGCCTTGGAATAGAAGGGATATGGATTGGGTATCCAGCTGCATTCATCGTCAGCTTAATATTACAGTATGCATATTATAAGCTTTCATGGCAGAAGAAACGAATTACACGATTAGTGAGTTAAAAGATGAAAATGTCCCTAAGTCATTATACTTAGGGACATTTTTTTATGAATGCTTATAAATAACTTTTTAAAGTTATGTCAAAATGTTGTCTAATGAGTTCTCCATTATTCATATAAAACTCCCAAGCTGTATCTGGCTCACCGATAATTTCAAATGAACCTTCTGTAATATATAAAGCGCAATTATCTTCTAATGCAATACCTTCTATATTACCTTGGTGAGTTTGTAAAAACGTATGGAAGGCATTCATTCTATTTAATTGATTGTAATGGGGGCAAAATCTTTTGTTAACAATACCCCAGCCACTACTTTCTATATAACCGGAACCTTCATAATCTGAACGAATGCTAGATGTGAACCAGCACATAGCACCGGCACTATATCCTGCAATAAGTGTTCCACGTTTTAAAGCAAATAGTAACTTTTCATCTAGTTTATGTTCTTTCCATTGTTCAAGCATGTGAACGTAATTTCCACCGCCAAGGTAAATTAAATCGGCAGAATGAATCATCTCATCTATTTCATATTTAGTAGGTGTTTCGGTTGAAATGCGTAAAATTTGAACCTCACAATGTAATTGCTTTTCAAATGTTGCTAAAAATAACTTTATATATCCTTCATCATCACGACTAGCTGTAGGAATGAATAATACTTTTGGGTATTGTTTATTCGTTAATTCTATAAGTCGTTCATTAATATGCAAGTGATTTGGATCTTGTAAATCACCGCCACCAATGACAGCTAATTTCATAGTAAAGCACCACCTAATAATATTTGTTATGTAAAAATTCGATAGTGGGGAGTTACATTCCTTCTGTGATTTAATGAATAAGGGGAAATAAAGTGAACAATATATTGAAATAGCATAAGGAGTCGATAGCTGTGGATAGAAAGGAATTAGAAGCAGTTTATCCCGCTATTTGCGGGCAGTAAACTCCCGCCTCAAAATTCGATTGGAGCAAAGCAGTTAGGTGGGAGCCCTGCTGCCCGTAAACGCCCGATTGGTGTGGGCTAATAATCAGTAGGGGATGAACAAAATCCCCATTGATTAAAGTTTCACTTTATTGATATATAATACTGGAAAATATTGTTTTAAAATATGGGGACAATATGTTTAAATGAATATAACGACGTACTAATGAATGTTGAAAGAGTATTTATATTTAAAAAGTACAGGGAATACCAAAAGTTTTACAAAAGTGTTTTTTACTTTTTATAGGAACTTATTTTATAATATAGTTAAATTATATTAATATATTTATTAGCGTAGACTAAAAAGAGGGAGCGTGAAAGAGTGGATTTTCGATTTGAGTTCGCAGCGAAGGTGAAAGAATATTTAGATGATGAAAAAGATGAAAAAATAATAAAAGATGGACACAGAGATATAATTTATAAATATTTATATCCGTTAGAGAGTGAAATTGGAATTTTTAAAAACCCTAACTTTACTTTTTTTGCATCAGGAAGACGCTCACATATAGTATTAGAAAATATTGAATTTAAAACAGAAGTAAACGTAGAAAGTAATATAATTGAAATTACAAAAATAGTGGATAATGTGGTGATTCCATTAGATACTATCGTAGCTAAAGATCGGGAATTATTTGCACTTGGGCGTAATGAGAAATTTAGTGTGCAAATATTAGAATATTATCTCTATGATACATTTGGAGAGAAGTTAGGTTTACAATGAATCGAACGTGGTACAGATAACTAATTAGTGGAGATTAGGATTCATTTAAGTATCAGTTAATATCATTTATGTTTGACCTTCTATATATTTTATACTACAATCTGTAGTGTGAAAGGGGCCATACGATGTTTACTCAAAACTACAAGTTAAATGAGCAAGGGTTAAATCACTTTTTCGGACCGCTTGAAGCGAAAATAATGGAAATTGTTTGGGCTACTGAGGGTATTACCATTAAAGATGTGCAACAGAGATTAAGTGAAGAATCCCCGGTGAATTTTAATACGGTAATGACAGTTATGAACAGATTAGTAGAGAAAGCACATTTAGAAAAGCATATTGTGAAAAGAAGTGGTATGTATCGTACTACACAAACGAAGGAAGAATTTTTATCTAATCAAACGAAGAAAATGACACAGGAATTAATGGGTGAATTTGGAGATCTTGTTGTGAACCATATGATAGATGAGTTAGAACAAGCTGATCCATCTTTAATAAAAAAATTAGAAGAGAAATTAAGTCGGCTAAAAAAAGAGGACCGATAAAATGAAGTGGCAAATGCGTAAAATCGTTTTGTTAGCAGTGACTATTAGTGTGCTTTTTTTAAGCATGTTAGTATACTACGTTACATACCCATTTCTTTTTCAAAATAAAGCATTTTTCCTTTCTCAATTTTGTTTATTTGAATTACAAAAACATATGAGGGAACTATCAATACTTCGTATAATGATAGCCGGATTACTGTTATTTACTGTAATCATTATGAGTAAAAGAATTTGGAAGCAATTTTTTTATAGTAAAAGATTGAAAAGAAATCTCGTGTCTATTACTAGAAAAGGAAAGCAAGTGTACGTATTATCAACGTTACAGATTACGGCATTTACAATTGGATTATTTCGACCGAAAATTGTCATTTCAGAAGGAATGTTTCAGGCATTTTCTGAGGAAGAAATTGATGCGATTGTATTACATGAGGAATATCATCAAAAAAATCGAGATCCATTAAAGTTATTTTTCTTTACATTGTTAGCTGAGGGAATGATGTATATTCCTATATTAAAAGGGATGTTGCAGCGTTATCATGTATATCAAGAGCTATCAGCAGATAAATATGCGATGCAAAAAATGAAATCTTCATTTGAGCTAGGTAGTGCATTATTAAAGTTAATTAAAATAAAGACGATGGAAAATCAATGTATTACAGCGTCGTTTGCGAAAACCGCAATTAATTTACGAATTGAGCAAGTGTTGAATGAGAAAGTTGTTAAGCTGAATATGCCAGTACATACAAATTCAGTATATGTAACGTTAGGGCTATTTTGTATGTCGATTGTACTTATTGTCGGAGAGTGCATATAGCCTCTTTTTTTAATAATTAACACTACGCATTGTAGTGTATTTAGGAGGGATAAAATGAATGCAGCGGATTTAACAATTTGGCTAGTAGTAGGGGCTGGGATACTTTCATTTATATCACCATGTTCTTTACCGCTATATCCATCTTATTTATCATATATTACAGGTGTGTCTATTCAAGATTTAAAAGAAAATCGTGGGATTATGCAAAAGTCAGCGATTATACATACAGTATTTTTTATGATCGGTTTCTCGGTTATATTTTATGCGTTAGGTTTATCGGTGAGTTGGATTGGGATTACTTTTTCATCTAATCAAAGATTGATTCAGCAAATTGGTGGGGTTTTTATTGTTTTGATGGGGTTATTTATGACTGGATTGTTTCAGCCTAAGTGGCTTATGGCAGAGAAAAAAGTGCAGTATAGAAGTAAATCGACAGGATATATTCGCTCAGTTTTGGTCGGCATGACATATGCAGCAGGATGGACACCGTGTGTTGGTCCGATATTTTCTGCAGTGCTTATGCTCGGGGCGACCAATCCTGAAAGTGCGCTTCTTTATATTACGGCATATACTCTTGGCTTTGCAGTTCCGTTTTTCGTGATGGCATTTTTTATTGGAAAGGTAAAATGGATTGTTACTTATGCCAATGTCATGATGAAAATCGGCGGTGGAATGATGATTTTAACAGGGGTTTTATTATATACAAATCAAATGACGAAAATTACAGCGTTCTTTATTCGTCTATTCGGCGGATTTACGGGATTTTAGAAATGAGGAGGAAAAAAAGTGAAGAAACTAATTGCTATTATACTAGCTGGGGCACTAATTTGGGCAGGAGTTAACTTTTATAATACTAAGAAAGAAGAAAAAGAAAGAAAAGCGAAACAAGCGGAGTTACAAGAGAAGGAAGTATTACCACAAGTGGGATTTAAAGCGCCGAACATAACATTAAAAGGATTAGATGGGAAGCTTTATTCGTTAAATGATGCAAAGGGAAAACCATATGTTATTAATTTTTGGGCATCATGGTGTGGTCCATGTGAAATGGAGGCTCCTGATCTAGTTCGTTTGTATGATAAATATAAGGAGGATGTTGAAATCTTTGCGGTAAATGCAACAATCGGGGATCCAGTACAAGAAGCGAGCGCATTTGCAGATCGTCACGGATTTAAATTTCCTGTTCTATTAGATATGGACGGAGTAGCTGGAATAGATTATAAAGTATTTTCTTTACCAACGACATTTTTTGTTAATAAAGATGGAATTATTGTAGATCATGCACGAGGGGTATTACCTCCAGATCAATTAGAAGAGAAGTTTAAGAAAATAATTGAGAATTAAGAGGGGATTTCATAGTGATGGAGTGGATGGTGAGGTTACAACCCGTTTCTCTTATAATAGGAAGTTTATTTGGATTTACTCTAATGAAACTAAGGATGAAAAAGCAAAATATTCAATATGAAAAAATGATGGATGCAGTAACGAATGGCTTTCTTATCATTGTATTAGTATGGAAATTCGCACCGGCAATTTTAAATCCGGTATGGGCCATTGGGGCGCCAATGCCAGCATTATTAGCTGTAGGAAGTATTCAGCATATTATAGTAGGGTGCGTAATTGCGAGTATATATATTGTTTGGAAAAGTAAAAAAGAGCAATTTTCTCTTCGGATTTTACTTGATACATTACCTTTTGGATTTTGCGTGAGTATAATCTTTTATTTTATATTCCATCAAGAAGTAGGTGCACAAACGACACTGCCGTGGGGGATGAAAATATATGAATCAAAATTTTTGTATCATCCTATTTTCATGTATGAGATTATACTCGCGCTCGGTATAATTGGCTCGTTATGGATTAAAAATGAAAGATTAGGAAATGGAAAGAATATAAGCTTTTTTCTAATTTGCGAGGGAATTGCTCATATCATTATTTCACTTATTAGTGAACAAAATTCAGTTCTATTTGGTCTTTCAATACAGCAAATACTCAGTTTTTTTATTATTAGTTTAGGGATTTTATTAGTACCAAAAAAATAAAAGTAGCCATGGACGGAGAGCATGGCTATTTTTGTATCATCATATGAATTAAAAAATCGGCGGAGTAACAGAAAATAAAACAATCGCATTTTTCTCGAATTGATTTACCCATTTATGTTTTAAATAAGCTGGTATTTTTACGCTATCACCAGTTTCTAATGTGTATTCTTCTTCATTTAAGTGCAATGTGATTTTTCCGTCTAATACTAATGCTAATTCTTCACCTTTATGTTCTAGAACATTTTCTGATGAAGCAGTATTTGGTGGGATAGTCATAATTGCTGTTGCTAAATTTCCTGTGAAATCAGGTGATAACAATTCATATGATAAATTATCGATAATCATTTTTTTTCTTTTATGAGAACGTACAATTAAATCGTCTGTATTATTTTCTTCAAGTAAAAAACTAAATGTTGGAACATCAAGAGCTTTTGCAAGTACCTTTAATGTTTGAATAGAAGGGTTAGCAGAACCACGTTCAATTTGACTAAGCATTGATGGTGTGATTTCGGCCATCTTTGCTAATTCTTTACTAGTTAATCCTTTTTCTTTTCTTTGTTTTTCAATCTTTTTACCAATATCTATATTTTCCATAATAAATGCTCCTTAATAATTATTAAATTATATTTAAATAAATTAAATTGAAATTAACTAAAATGAATTATTTATGTTAAACTATATTAAAATTAAATTAATTATAATTTATTATATGGCTATCTACAAGGAAATGAGGAGGAAGAGGAATGAAGGAGATAGAGGCATTAAAAGAGCAATATCCACTAGTAAATAACTTAATCGCAACAGAAGAAGTATTTTGGATAAACCCGAATATGGAAAAGTATGAAACAGCAATAAAAAATTCGCCACTTAATGAAGAACATGTAAAAGACGCGGAAGAGAGATTAAAGCGTTTTGCACCATATATTGCGAAAGTATTTCCTGAAACGAAAGAAACAGGCGGTATTATAGAATCACCTTTAGTGAAAATCTCTTCTATGAAACAATCTTTAGAGAAAAATTACGAGCAGCCTATTTTAGGAGAATTATTATTAAAGTGTGATAGTCATCTTCCGATATCAGGATCAATAAAGGCAAGAGGCGGCATTTATGAAGTGTTGAAACATGCAGAGCAATTAGCATTGCAGCATGGAATGTTAACAGAGAAAGATGATTATTCAATTTTAGATAGTGATAGATTTAGAGGTTTCTTTGCGAAGTATTCAATTGCAGTAGGTTCTACTGGGAATTTAGGGCTTAGCATCGGTATTATGAGTGCGAAACTAGGTTTTAACGTGACTGTTCATATGTCAGCAGACGCAAAAGAATGGAAAAAAGATTTATTAAGAAGTAAAGGTGTAAACGTTATTGAATATGAAGCTGATTATAGTAAAGCAGTAGAAGAAGGAAGACTGCAAGCAGATGCAGATCCTAGCTGTTATTTTGTTGATGATGAAAACTCGCATGATTTATTTTTAGGATACGCAGTAGCAGCGTCACGTTTACAAAAACAATTAGAAGAGTTAGAGATTGTAGTAGATGAAGAGCACCCTTTATTCGTTTATCTTCCGTGCGGAGTAGGGGGCGGACCTGGCGGAGTAGCATTCGGCTTAAAGTTATTGTATAAAGACAACGTACACTGTTTCTTTGCGGAGCCTACGCACTCTCCGTGTATGTTACTCGGTTTAATGACAGGGCTTCACGATAAAATCGCCGTTCAAGATATCGGGATTGATAATGTAACTGATGCGGATGGACTTGCGGTAGGAAGACCATCTGGATTTGTCGGTAAAACGATGGAACCATTTTTGAGTGGAAATTACACAGTAAGTGATGAGGAGTTATATAGATTATTAAAAGAACTGGCTGATACTGAAAATATTTATTTAGAGCCTTCTGCATTAGCGGGTATGATAGGGCCGTTGAATGTATGTAAAGCTGAAAATGAGTATTTACAAAAACAACAGTTAACAGAGAAGGTGAAGAAAGGTACTCATATTGTGTGGGGAACTGGTGGGAGTATGGTTCCGGAAGACGTGATGAATGGGTATTATAAGAAAGGTTTGGAATTAACGTTAAAATAAAAATGAGGCTATTTACAGCCTCATTTTTTTCATGTGCATAAAATTCTTTGTTATTTTCGCATTAGTTCATTATAGTATAGATATAAAGGATTGCTAATATCGAATAAATATAACAAAAAAGCTTTATTTTACATAATAAGAGGATGTGTATACGATGTCATTACAGACTAAATATATAGCGGGTATTTCGCTTGGGGTTATGGGCGTAGGTTTTGCGGCTTCCATCCCTTTTCAAGGAACGGTAGCTGGAGAAATTATACAAGGTGGATTTGAAGCTGGGTTAGTTGGTGGACTTGCGGATTGGTTTGCGGTTACAGCTTTATTCCGTCATCCGTTGGGAATCCCAATTCCACATACAGCATTATTACCGAAAAATCGTAAGCGGGTAACAAAGGGACTCGTTTCTACGTTAGAAAATGAATGGCTGACGAAAGACAGTATTACAAGTAAAGTAAAAGAAATGCAGCTAGCGCAAATGGTACTGCAAATTGCTGAGAAAGAGTTACAGTCTGACGCTGTGAAAAAAGGGATTGTAACAATTGCTGAGAAAGCGATTCTTCAAATAGATACGGAAAAATTAGCAGTTATTATTGAAAAAGAATTAAAAACGTATTTGCATACAATTAATACAAGTAACATATTACAAGTTCTCGTGGATCAATTAGTAGTGCAAGAATATGATGAAAAAACACTTGATTACATATTAGTAAAAGTGAAAGATTGGACAGCTCAAGATGAAGCACGTTATCAGCTCGGAAGCTTAGGCATGAAGGCGATGGAAAACATAAAAGTAGATGGATTCCTACAGTTTACTTTGAAATCGTTTATGAATATTGTTGATGAGGATAAAATCGGCGGCATTTTGCAGAAGTTTATCATTAGCAATATTAACAGCTTACAAGATGCAGATAATAGCACAAGGCAACTTATATTAGCGAAAATTCGTCAAGAGATTATAAATGTAAAAGAAAATGAATCTTTATTACAGGAATTAGAGAAGTGGAAAGAAAAATGGATTGCAAATTGGGATGCTACTGACAAAATAAAAGAGATGCTAGAGCAAGTACAGAGTAGGGCAGTTACTTTTGTGAAGAATGAAGAATTTGCTGATAAATATGTTGTTCCATTCTTACAAACACAAATGAATAAAATAAAAGAAGACGAATTGACTGTTCAAAAAATAGAAGATTGGTTACAAAAACAAGTTGTTACTATTGTTGAAAAGAATCATTCGAAAATTGGAAAGCTTGTGCAAGAAAACCTTGATAAGTTAGATGATAAAACATTAATCGAAATGATTGAAAATAATGTCGGTAAAGATTTGCAGTGGATTCGTGTGAACGGGGCTGTTTGTGGTTTTATGATTGGATTAATTTTAGAAGGAATAAAAGCGATTATATGAGAAAAACCTTCCACAATTGTGGAAGGTTTCTTATTTTTCGATAACGCTCATATTTAAATTATAAGCTTTCTCAATATTTAATTTATACGTTCCATTTCCTGTTTTTATCGAGTTTTTATACCAATGTTCTTGCCCATTTAATTCTGGATTTTCTTCTGAAGAATTATTTTCTTTTTTCGCTAAATCTTCTACTTGTTCCCAAGGTGTGTTTCCGTGAGTTTCTTTTTGATTTGTTACGGCTGTTAAAGAAACATCACTTTCTTTAGTTAAATGAACAGATACGTTTGAACTGTTTTGTACAAACCAATTATTTTGTAATTGACCTGGATAAAGAGATAGTTCGTTATTCGAAGCGCGGATCTCTACATTTTTATTTTGCGGAAGAACGAGTGTTTGTTTCACCTGTGGTGCGAAGTTAAAAAACGTATGCTGAACCGGTAATGGTTTTAACGTTATATACATCGTTTCTCCAGCCGTTTGAACTGAAAGGAAATCATCTCTTTTTAAATTAGGTTTTTCATTTGTTTTTGTCGTCATTTCATATGTTCCAAAAAGATGAATTTGATTTGTATTATCACCCTCTATCGTTAGAGGGTGATGCCCCGCATCCACTACGATTTTTTTGATAGATTCAGGTATATCAAGTTGTCCGTCTGGAATATTACTCGTTTGTCTAGTTGTGTTAATAGAATGACGAACTTCTTCTAGCAATCCAGTTGATAATAAGCAGTAAAAAGCAATTCCAACACTTCCTAAAACTCCGATAAAGAAAATACTAAAAATATCATATTTAATAAATGAATGTTCCTTCTTAGAAAATAGAAGGTATAGTAAAATTTCAGCGCCAAGTATGATAAGTAAAACAGGCCACCAGGCTGTTAATGTATCTAATGCTTGAACTCCTTTTACGACTGAAAATAGTAAAAAGCAACCTAATGTAATAATGGAGAGCCCCATTGAGAATGTTCCAACGCGCCATGTTCTCATTCGTTTGTACCACCTTTGTTTTCTTTATTTCCAAGTAACAATTTAAAGCCGCCACCAATTAAAAGGAGAGCAACGATAGATGTTTGGAAATAGCGATAATATAGTTCGCTAAGATGAATATTAAATATAGTTGCAAAATAGTCATTCAAAATAGGAAGGACTGTTTGATCTAATAAATAATAACCACCGAGTGTAATTAACCCAATACCGATCCATCTTTGATGATTGATAAAATAGTCAATGATAGGTTCGTCATTTACACGTTCTTTTCCGTATTTTGCAGTTTGCTGTAACGCATCAAAAAAGCTATAGAACCAAATGATTGGTACTAAAAATAAAAACGCAGAAAGTCTTAATAAGTCGAGCAAATAAATAGATAGTAAAAAGGCTGCCATAAGCTGAAGACCACGGCGCTGTAAGCCTAAATACATATGTCCTGCTCCAGGAAACATTGCTAAAATGGAAGCGAATGTTTTATTTTTCTTTCCTTGTTCTCGGTGCTCTTCAAATTCTTCAAAAATAGTACGATCCACTAATTGCTCGCCGCGTTCTTTTTTCTGTAGTTGTTGAACAACATCGAAGAAATTATAAATCCATAAAACAGGTAATGTAATAAGAAAGATAAGGAAACTTCCTTGAGATGTTAAGAGTGCAACGAATATAATCATACTTCCGATTCCTGTGCAAGCGACTAAAAATGTAAGTCCGCGTTGCATAAGTCCTAATTGAAAATGACCAAGCCCAGGAATGATTGATAGAAGAATGATATAAAATCGTTCGCTTTCTTTAGAGGACTCTGTAAATTCTCCGGCTGCTTGTTTTTTCGATTGATTAATAATAGTGATAACTAAATCTAATAAATTGATCGCCCATAACACGACTAGTAAAAATAGAGAAAGAAAAGCAATATCACGCGCTCCTAATGCTATTGTACAAAATGCTGCAAGGATAAATAGAAATAAAGCCCCGCCGCTATATAAAATAAATCGTCCAAATTTCTTTAAATATAAATGTCCAAGCCCAGGAATTAGCCCTAACACAAGTGCTAAAAAGGGATTTTTATTCATGCTTTGAACCTCCGTCCTTTTTTGATGTGTCTACCGATTTGTTTACAATTTGTTGTGAGATAGAAGACTCGTTATGTTTTGAAGATTTCTCGAAATTTGATGTCGCTGTGAAAATATACTGGAATAAACCACTTACCATAAAAATAATTGTAGCCGCAGTCGCAATTATGTAGTGAATAATTGTGCGCTTTAGTGAGTTTGTTTTTATATTTTCATTAGATTGTAGTGTTTCAAAATTAATTTGCGTCATAACTTCGTTCGTAAATGAATCATCATTTATCATTGGAAGGTTTTCATGTTGTTCATCAATACTTTCCATATAAAGTGCTAAACAATGATCACATTCATAAAGATGTTCTTCCATAGATTCACGTTCATTGTTTGATATAACATCTAATGTATAATTGCGCCAATCTTCTTTTGAATAATGCATCATAGAAACTCTTCCTCCTTCCAATGTTTTTTAATCCATTTTCTTGCCCGATACAGTTTCATTTCGACTGTTTTCACTTCAATATTTTCTTGCAAAGCAATTTCTTGATAACTTTTTTCTTCTAAGTAATGTGCGAGAACGACGTCACGGTAATTGTCGGGAAGTTCTCTCAGTTTTTGAGCAATGAGTAATTTTTGCTCTTTCGTCAATAATAAAGCCTCAATATTATGAGAGGATTTTATATTTTCCGCAGTTTCTTTACATAAGGAGAGTTCTTCGTTTTCTCTAGCTTTTTTTCTCTTATAATCAATAGCGTGATTGGTGGCAATACGTGCCATCCACGTTTTTAATCCGCGAAATTGATAATTTGGGAGAGAGGCGTGAATTTTTACGAATACTTCTTGTGTAACATCTTTAGCATCTTCTTCATGTCTTAAAATAGAAAAGATAACTTGAAAAATATAATGACGATATGTTTGTACAAGGATACGAAAAGCATGTTCGCTTCCTTGTTGTGCTTTTTCAACTAATTGTTTTTCCTCAATCGGTCTCTCCCTCCTTTTTGACGCATTCTATTATATAGACGTAAGAAATGATAAGTCACCCTACACATGTTATAAAAAAAGAATAATATATTTTTAGCAGGAGGGCTATATGAAAAAGGTGTGAAAAAATGGTAAAGAGAAGTATATAATGAGCAAGAAGGAAATGTTACACAGAGAAAGGATGTGAATGTTAGTAGGGGAAGGTCCATACTAACAAACATGAAAATTAAAATATTAATAGCGGACGATAATTCTTTTATTAGAGAAGGCATGAAAATTATTTTAAATACATACGAAGAGTTTGAAGTATTAGATACTGTAAATGATGGGAAAGAGGCTGTAGCGTATTGTAAAAAGTATGAAGTTGATATCGCGCTTTTAGATGTTCGTATGCCAAACATGAACGGGGTAGAGGCGACGAAGTTAATTTGTGAAGAGACAAAAACGAAGCCTCTCATTTTAACGACGTTTGATGATGATGAATATATTTTGGATGCAGTAAAAAACGGAGCGAAAGGTTATTTGTTAAAAAATAATGATCCGGAGCGTATTCGTGATGCGATAAAAGGAGTTTATAACGGTCAAACTGTTATGCAAGATGTAGTGCTTGATAAAATTAAGTCTAATTTAATGGAAAATAAAGAGGAAGAATCTAAAATTGATAAGAGTCTTTTTACAGAAAGAGAGCTTAGTATTATCGCATTAATTGCGAAAGGTTTCTCAAATAAAGAAATTTCGAAGCAACTTTTCATATCTGAAGGAACGATTGCAAATTATATTACATCAGTTTTAGGGAAAACTGGACTAGAACATCGCACACAAATTGCGATTTATTACTTAACAGGGAAAGTAGATTAATGTTATGGAATTTTGGTTAACTGTAAGTAAACTTATTGTCTTTTTATATATAGTGTTTAGCTACATTCATTTAAATGTTACGAACTTACCGTGGATTATACTTACTTTGCTTTTATATCTTTCTGTCAATGTGTTGATCTCTATATTTAAAAAAGATACGTACAAAAACATATTAACTTGTGTGTCAATTGGCGTAGTTATGTTATTTACATGGAAGGTTCATCCGTTTTTTATTTTGTTTTTACCTTTGAACTTATATGAAATTGCAAATTATTACATAAAAAAGAAATGGTTAATCTTTTTCATTATGATTCTTCCTATTATTTTTATAGGTGAAGGTATTCAAATGACGTATGGACTTATTAGTGCATTTTGTTTTTTTTCCTTAACGATAGCTCATCGCTATATAGCACGATTATTAAAACTAGAAATGCAAAATGATAAAATGAGAAAAGACATACAAAGACTTACGAAAAGTTTAAATGAAAATAAAGATTACATAAGGCAATCTGAATACACATTTAAATTAGAGGAAAGAAATCGACTATCTCAAGAAATTCATGATAAAATCGGTCACTCAATGACAGGTGCACTTATTCAAATGGAAGCAGCGAAGAGATTAATGGAAATAGATAAAGTGAAATCTGCTGAGTTATTACAAAATGCAATTCATATTTCAAAAGATGGAATTGAAAGCATTCGGATTACATTAAAAAATATGAAGCCACCAACTGAGCAAATTGGTATTCATCGTATGAAATTATTCATAGAGGAATTTGCCGGTAAGCATGATATAAATATTCCTTTCGTATATAAAGGGAATTTAGATATGATTTCACCGATTCAGTGGAAGATTATTGGTGAAAATGTTACGGAGGCACTAACAAACGCGATGAAATATGCTGATGCGACAGTCATTTCAATAGATATTCATGTACTGAACAAGATGGTGAAAGTACAAGTGAAGGATAATGGTAAAGGTGCAGCTCTTGTTAAGAAAGGCCTCGGTATTATGGGAATGGAGGAGCGAACAGCATCAGTAAACGGAAAAATTATTGTAGATGGAACAAGTGGTTTTTCAGTAACAATGTTATTGCCGATATAAGAGGATGAATCATCTCATATGAAAAAAGTGAATAATCTCATGTGAAAAGGGTGAACTTCTGCACTGAGCAGGTTCATTCTTTTTGTTTATAATAAAAGCAGAGAAACCGAAATAGGGGTGAAATGATGAACACATTGGAAATTAAAAATTTAACGAAAAAATTTGGTGACTTCATCGCAGTAGATAATATGTCTTTATCTATTAAAGAAGGAGAGATATTTGGCTTTTTAGGATCAAATGGTGCTGGTAAAAGTACAACGATTAATATGATTGCTGGTTTGTTAAGAAGTAATGAAGGTGAAATTAGCATACTAGGAAAAAATATAAAGAAACATAATCGATTTGCGAAAATGAATATCGGTATCGTTCCGCAAGATATTGCGATTTATGAAGAGTTAACTGCCTATGAAAATGTGAAATTCTTTGCTGGATTGTATGGATTACGAGGAGTCGAGCTAAAAGCGAGAGTAGAGGAAGCACTTCAATTTGTAGGCCTTAGTGATAAACATAAAAGTTATCCGAAAAACTTTTCTGGCGGGATGAAACGAAGACTGAATATCGCTTGTGCAATCGCTCATAGACCGAAGTTAATTATTATGGATGAACCGACAGTTGGAATTGATCCGCAGTCAAGGAACTACATTCTTCAGTCTGTCCGAAAATTAAATGAAATGGGAAGTACGATTATTTATACGAGTCACTACATGGAAGAAGTAGAAGAGATTTGTACGAAAATAGCAATTGTCGATCACGGTAAAGTAATTGCAGAAGGAACGAAAGAACAGTTAAAAGCAATTATTACAGATACGAAAGATATTTGGATTGAAGTAAAGTCAGTAGAAAATTTAGATGTAGAAAATTTAAAAGAGATAAATGGTGTGAAAGCTGTTCAAATTGAAGAGAACGTAATCAAGGTAAACTCGGATGCAGGATTAAATAATTTAAATAAAATTATTCAGCATTTCATTAATCATGACATTGAAATTCGTTCGTTAGAGGAGCAGGCTCCAAACTTAGAAACAGTATTTCTTACGTTAACTGGAAGAAACTTACGAGATAAATAAAGGTAAATGAAGAAAAGGTAAAGGGAGGTTCATCAATTGAACATCTTTAACATTGCAGTGATGCACATTAAAAGAGATTTCAGGGACGTAAGAACTTTAGTTTTTATGTTAGCATTTCCGATTGTACTTATGCTTGTGTTAGGAACAGCGTTAACGAATGCATTTAATAGCGATAGTCAATCGTTTAAGGATATACAAGTGCTATATAAAGATGAAGCAAGTAGCACGTTTTCTCAATCATTTGAAGCATTTACGAAAGAAGTCGATAAATCAGGTATTCATTTTAAAAAAGCTTCCGAAGGTATAGATGGGAAAGAAGAAGTGAAGCAAAATAAATATGCTGCTTATGTAGAGTTAAATAAAGATGGTGCAAAATTTTATGGAAGTGACAAAAGTAGTATTGAGGGAAGTATTGTGGAAGGCATGCTTACAACATTTGTTGATAAGTACAACGTAGTGGCCGAAGTTGCAAAAGTAGACCCGAGTAAGGTTAGCGCAGTTATTTCAAACGGAAATCATAATGATTATATTAAAGAAACATCTTTACAAGCTGCTAAAAAACCAGGTTCTATGGATTACTATGCGGTTGTAATGACGACGATGATTGCACTGTACGCTGCAATGGGGGCGAGTTTTTTAATTCGAGGAGAACGAATACGTAAAACAGGAGATCGTTTAATTGCAGCACCTATAAGTAAGGCTGAAATTTTCATTGGGAAAGTGCTCGGTAGTCTTGTAGCGAATGCACTTTGTCTATTACTTGTCGTTTTATTTAGTAAATTTGTTTTTCAAGCGAATTGGGGCGACCATATTGGAATCATATTTATTATTTTACTAACAGAAGTCTTTTTAGCAATTAGCTTCGGTTTAGGAATCGGATATATTACAAAAACAGGTGAGGCATCTAGAGCGATTATTATGGTTGTTGTGCAATTAGCGTCTATTTTTGGTGGTGCGTATTTCGTAGTGGAAGAAAATTTCGTTACGAATTTATCACCATTAACGTGGGCAAACACAGCTATTATGAAAATTATTTATGCAAATGATGTAGGAGCGGCACTGCCGGTAATATCTTTAAATCTTGGGATTTCAGCAATCTTCTTATTAATTGCGATTATTGCATTACGTAGACGGGAGGGGCTATAGTATGAAAGATATTTTATGGCTCATACAAAAAACGTTATCTGTGCTTCTGAAAAATAAAAAGGGGTTACTCATTATTATTAGCTTGCCGATAATAGGAACGCTCATTTCCTTTTCGATATATGGGAATGTAGGGCAAGGAACGTTAAATATTGGGGTTATAAATAAAGAAAATCAACCTATCGCAAATGATACAGTGAAATTTTTAGAAGGACTCAATCATGTAAATGTTAGTAAAATTAAGGAATCTGAAGTGGAAGATAAACTCACTTCAAAAAAACTTGATGGTGTTATTACATTACAGTCTGGTTTTTCTGAAAGTGTTCGAGAAGGGAAACCGAGTCATATTGAGATTTCATCGATTAAAGGCGATCAAGTAACAGGATTTATAAAATCGTATTTATATAACTATGTTGATAACATCGCTGCGATTAGTAAAGTGGCAGGGGCCGATCAAAGTACGTTTAATAGTATGTACGCGGGTTATCAAAAAAGTTCATTTAAAGTAAAGTCTGAGACACTTGAAGATACTTCAAAAAATAAAGATATGACAAATCAAACGATGGGTTATCTTATTATGTTTATGTTATTTTCAGCAGTGAATTTATCAGGATTTATTTTAAAAGAAAAAGAGAACAGAACGTATTTTAGATTATTATCAACGCCGATTGACGGAAAGAAATTTATATTATCTAATGTCGCAGTAAATATGATGATATTAACAGTACAAATTGTAATTGCAGTATTCTTTATGACGAATGTTTTTCACACAACTATAAATATGCCTTTCATAGTTATGATTGGTGTGCTTATGATATTCGCTTTAATTGCAATTGGTTTATCGTTAGTCATTGTGTCTTTTTCAAAAAGTTCAACTGCTTCAAATGCAATGCAAAATATAGTAATAGTACCAACATGTTTACTTGCTGGATGTTATTTCCCGTACGACATTATGCCGAAAGCAGTACAAAAAGTAGCTGATTTCCTTCCGCAGCGTTGGTTACTAGATACGATTTCAAAACTACAGCAAGGCATTCCATTTTCTGAGTTGTATTTAAATATTTTAATTTTATTCGCTTTCGCGATAGCATTCTTCTTAATTGCTATTTATAAGTTTGGAAGAAATAATGATGCGAGGAACTTTGTTTAATGAAAAAAGGTGTGGCGTAAATGCCACGCCTTTTTTGTTCGTAATTAAAAGTAAGGAATACATTTCGTATGAAAAAGTAATTTAATGAAACACTACGAAATAGTAAGTAATATGATCGGAAGGAAATCCAAATGATTAAAAAGATATTGCGAGTTACTTCTATTATTATTGCTATTTTCGTTGTTATTTTAATTTGGATGCATATTGACGTTACGCTCGGAAGGAAAATGGAAGCCGGGAAAAACATGCCGACAGAGTATGCACCTCATTATAGTGACTTTCAATTATATGTGGAAGGGAAGTCGTTTTATAAACAGTTATTTACTGATATAAGTGAAGCGAAGCGATCTATTTACACTTATTTTTATATTTTATCGGATGATAAAAGTAGCCATACTTTTTTAAACTTATTAAAGGAGAAGGCGAAAGAAGGAGTAAACGTATATTTATCGGTTGATCGCATTAATGATTTATCATTTGAAAGAAAGATGAAAAATGAATTGCGGGAAAGTGGTGTACATTTTACATATAGTAGAAAACCTGAATTGCCATTCGGATTTTATTCACTTCATCATCGTAATCATCGTCGTATTACGACGATTGATGGGGAGATTGGCTATACGGGTGGCTTTAATATGGGGGATGAGTACTTAGGGAAAGATAAGCGATTTGGATATTGGCGTGACTATCATGTACGGATAAGAGGGGAAGGAGCGAAAGATTTAGAAGAACAGTTTGCTTTAGATTGGAAACGAGATGCGAAAGAAGATATAAAGAGGAGTAAGAATAAGGCTAGTAAAGGGAACACGTTACATACTATGGCTAGTTACAATGGACATTATGTCGCTGAAAAATATATAGAGTTAATAAAACAAGCGAAGCATTCGATTGTAATTACAACGCCTTATTTTATAGCGAAAAATAAAGAATTAATGAATGCTTTAATTGGGGCGCAAAAGCGTGGTGTTACAGTGAAAATACTATGGTCATATAAACCAGATATTCCTCTCATTAAAGAGGCGGCGTATCCTTACATACGTCAAGCTGTTAAAAATGGGATTACTGTATATGGCTATAAAAAAGGGATGTTTCATGGGAAGTTAATGCTGATTGATAATGAATTAACCGTTATTGGTACAACAAACTTTACTGCGCGTAGCTTCTATATAAATGATGAGATGAATTTGTATATTCATGGTGGATCTATCGTATCAGAAGTGAATGCGGCGTTAACACAAGATTTTCATGATTCGAAAGAAATGACGAAAGAGTTTTTTGATAACTTATCTTTTTGGGAGCGTTGTAAGGAGAAGTTGGCGGGATTAGTTGATTTTTATTTGTGATGATTTAACTGGAATAATGGAAATGTAGAATATAGTAAATAGAAAGCTGTATTGTTTATTCAAAAAGTTGAGAAGTAAGAAAGAACCTTCAAAAACAGAAGGTTCTTTCTTATTTTATAATTTATTATTGGTAGTTAAAAAATAGTCTGGTCTGGCGGGTGCCCCTCCGTCTTCATTTGCGCTTCGGTAAAAAATTCAATATGTAGTTAAAGTAAAGTTAAGCTAATGTCTCTATTTTGATTAAGGGTTCTAAGTGAGTTCTAGTTGAATGCTTAAAAAACTGTAGTTTTATAACTGAAAATTTTTATAAATCAAAATAATCATCTATCTGAATTAAACTATACGTCCAGTAATAACTACAGCACAGCTCTTCAACTAGTGGCTAGCATTACTGCCGGCCTCGCTGAAGTCCAAAGCGGGAAAGGATTTAGTCCTGTAAGTGGTACGTTTAGTACACAAGGATTAAATATGGATTGGACCGTTTCGATTCAAGAAATTGTTGATGAAAGAAAACGTCAAGTTGATAATCTTTTAAAGGAAGGATCAATGGAAGAAGGGAGCGGTGTGCAAGAAACCTCCTGAAAAATCTACATCTGAAAAAATTATAGATGGTATTTTAGAAGGTACGGGTCAAGCTGTTGAAGATACAATAGATGGTGTTGTGGCACTTGGTAAATGGGAAACATGGGAGAACATGGGCTACGCTGTTACTCATTTAGATGAAACCTTACCTGCTATGTGGAACACATTGTCAGATTCGTTTGTTAATGATGTAATAAATGGAGACGCTGAAAGTCGTGCTAAGTGGGGAAGTTATGCTTTTACACAAATTGGACTTGGGCTCATTGGTGAGAAGGGGATAAGTAAAGTCACTACATTAGCAAAAGGTGCAAAATTCTCTACAGGAATGTCTTCTTTCGCAAATAAATTGCCACTGACGGATCGGTTGGCATTTGCAGGTGCAAGTGGATTTGGAAGCAATCAAATAAAAATATTTGAAGTTTTACAAAAAGCTCGTGAAACATTTATGTTTTCTACGACTGGTAGAAAAAGTAGAGTTAAGGATGTACAAGAGGTAATTAAGGATTATGCAGATAAAGTACTTGATAGGGTAACTGTAGAAAAGGAATATCCTGATTCTTATACGGCATCCCGAGTGTTACGTGAAGAACTAAAAGACGCTGGGATTGATCCGCCTCCATACCATAATGCAGCACATCATATTGTACCGTGGAACGATGGTAGGGCTGTGGAAATACAAAAATTAATGAAAGAGTTTGAAATAGACCCTAACTCTGCTGTTAACGGAGTATTTTTACCTGGATATCGAGCAATAGATAGTAAATATGTAACTACGGAGGCAATGCATATAGGTAATCATGGACCAGAGTATATAGAATTAGTATATGATACACTGACAGAGATTAAAGAGTTTGGTGGTACTCAAGCTGATGCTGTTGCAGCACTCCAGACAATCAGAGAAGGATTATTAGATGGCAGTATAAAACTAAATCAACCAAAGTAATGAAACTTGAGTAAGTAACAGAGCATGTAGGAGGGAAAATATGAAGATTTGGCAATTAAAAAGTAAGTTTAATAACTATGAGTCTTTCCAGTTATTAAATTTTGAAGAAGACCACAAAAAATATATTGATGGAAAAATAAATTCAATAACTCATTTAGCAAATTCATGGGGCAATATATATATAGAGTGTATTGAAGGAGATAATTATAGTGATTTCCCTAAATTTTGGGGAGGAACTGGTGCACCAATGATTAGTGAAAAAGCCAAGCAAGTGCTTGAACCTTTAATAGGCGATAATGTTGAATTCTTACCACTTTTACGCAATTCAACTAGTGAGGTATATTACTTGGTCCATGTGTTGAATGTACTAGATGCAATTGATGGAGATAAAGCAATCTTGAAAAAACTGATTACAGGCCTTATAGTAGGTTGTGAAAAGTTCGCATTTGATTTTAATATAGTTCAAAATGAAATGATTTTTAAGGTTTACATAAATGGAAAAATTCATCCTACGGCTGTTTTTATTTCGGATGAATTGAAGGTTTTAATTGAACAAAGTGATTTAAAAGGTTTTGAATTTATTGAAGTGTGGGATTCAGAAGAGCTCTCATAAAGAAATTCTAAACTTATAAAGGGCCTTGATAAGTTTACGATAAAAACTTAAGTCCCCTTGTTATACAAAGTAGGGGACTATTTATCCTACATTAACGAGCGGTAAGATTCCCACCTCAAAATTCGGCTAAAGCAAAGAAGTTAGGTGGGAGATCAAATGCTCGTAAAAGCCCGATTGGAGAAGGCTAATAATCAGTGGGGATGGACAAAACCTCCACTGATTAAAGTTTCACTTTATTTAAGTTTGTTCTATCAACATTATGGTCACTTAAAGCACTTCACTAAAGAAGATGATCTGTAAAAGCTCCCTTTGTTAATGGAAAATACTATTTTTCATGCACAAGCATCGAAACATCATCATTAATCAACGTCCCAACATGTTCACCTAAACAAATTCTTTTCATAACACCAGGCTCATCAAAGTTAAAGACGTGTGCCGGTAAATTATAATCTCGAGCAAGCAATAAAGCTGCTTGATCCATTACTTGTATGTTTTGCCTAACAATATCGTTATAGTTCAGTTTACTGTACATTTTCGCTGATTTGTTATGTTTCGGATCACTTGTAAAGACACCGTCTACTCCTTGTTTTGCGACTAAAATGGCGTCGCTATTCATTTCAATGGCTCTTTGTACACTTGGGTAATCTGTTGTAACGAATGGTTGCCCGTTACCACCACCGAATATGACAACATAACCGTTATCTAAATGATGTACTGCACGTAGGCGAATATATGGTTCAGCTACTGCATTAAAAGGGATGGAAGTCATAACGCGTACTTCTCTATCTGTTTTACTTGTTAAAACGCCGCGAAGCATTAAGCTGTTAATAATCGTACCTAGCGTACCGATATTATCAGCTTCTACACGATCAATTCCCCATTCTTCAGCTAGATGACCTCTGAAAATGTTACCGCCGCCGATGACAATGGATACTTCGATATCTAAGTCAATAATGGATATTATTTCGTTTGCGATATGTTCTAATCGTTTGGAGTTAAAGCTATTTCCAGATTGATCAGCAAGTGCGCCGCCACTTAGTTTAATTAGGACGCGTTTATATGGTTTCATAACAATTCCCCCTATATAGATTGCAATAAAAAAGGAACAAAGGCGAATGCCTTTGTTCCTTCGTAAGAAAATGAAATAGAAAAGAAATAGATATGATGAACTTCTTCACGTGATTTTTCATAACATCCACTCCTTTTCATCCCCATTTATTTAGAATACGTATATCTTTTAGATTATACGAAATAATCTGATGTTTTATCAAGGTTATTTTATTTCTTTTTTATAAAAAAGTGTCAATGAATATTATAAGAAATAAATTTGAATTTTTTGTGACGAACTTGTAGGTTTTTGTATGATTTTGTAGGTTCGCCTATATGATGTGTGAGTAAGCTTTTATAAATACGAAATGAAAGCGTTCGCATAAAAGGGGATGAACATAAATGAAAAAATTCGGATTGGCAACACAAATTTTTGTCGCACTTGTTTTAGGGATTGTAGTAGGGGCAATCTTTTATGGCAATAAAACGGCGATTTCTTATATCACACCAGTTGGGGATATATTTATTCATTTAATTAAAATGATTGTAGTACCGATTGTTATTTCAGCATTAATTGTTGCGGTAGCTGGTGTAGGTGATATGAAAAAGCTTGGGAAACTGGGCGGTAAGACAATTCTTTATTTCGAAATTATTACGACGATTGCTATTTTAATGGGATTACTTGCAGCAAATATATTCCAACCAGGTACTGGCGTTGATATGAGTAATTTACAGCAAAGTGATATTTCTTCTTATAAACAAACAGCAGATGCAACAGAGAAGAAAGGCTTTGCAGAAACGATTGTTCATATTGTACCGAAAAATATATTTGAGTCTATTACACAAGGTGACTTATTACCGATTATATTCTTCTCAGTACTATTCGGTTTAGGAGTTGCAGCAATCGGAGAAAAAGGAAAGCCTGTTTTTAACTTTTTTGAAGGTGTGCTCGAAGCGATGTTCTGGGTTACAAATCAAGTGATGAAATTCGCACCATTTGGTGTATTCGCATTAATTGCTGTTACGGTTGCAAAATTTGGTGTAGCAACACTACTTCCTTTAGGAAAACTAGTGCTAGCTGTATACGTAACTGTTATACTATTCGTTGTGATTGTATTAGGTATTAATGCGCGAATGGTTGGAGTAAATATTTTTACATTAATGAAAATTTTAAAAGAAGAACTTATTCTTTCATTTACGACAGCAAGTTCAGAAGCTGTTTTACCTAATATAATGAGAAAAATGGAAGAGTTCGGTTGTCCAAAGGCAGTTGCCTCTTTCGTAATTCCGACAGGTTATACATTTAACTTGACTGGATCAGCTATTTATCAAGCGTTAGCGGCATTGTTTGTTGCACAAATGTACGGTGTACACATGTCACTGACGGAGCAAATAACGCTATTATTCGTTCTCATGTTAACATCCAAAGGTATGGCGGGAGTTCCGGGTGCATCATTCGTTGTTGTATTAGCGACGTTAGGATCAATGGGCTTACCGCTAGAAGGCATCGCATTAATTGCGGGAATTGACCGCATTTTAGATATGATTCGCTCAGCTGTCAATGTATTAGGAAATGCATTAGCTGCCATTGTTATGTCGAAGTGGGAAGGCGAATTCGATGATGAGAAAGCAAAACAATATGTAGAAACGGTCAAACAAACAAAAGCAGCGTAAGATTGTTAAGGAGTGAGTAATCATGGCAACATTAACTGAAGTTAAAAATGGAGTACGAATTGAAAAAGATTTTTTAGGTGAAAAAGAAGTACCAAATTATGCGTACTACGGTGTACAAACAATGCGTGCAGTGGAGAATTTCCCGATTACAGGATACAAAGTCCATGAAGGTTTAATTAAAGCGTTAGCAATTGTTAAAAAAGCGGCAGCACTTGCTAATGCAGATGTAGGAAGATTGGAATTGAAAAAGGGTGGTGCTATCGCAGAAGCATCACAAGAAATCCTTGAGGGGAAATGGCATGATCATTTCATCGTTGATCCAATTCAAGGTGGTGCAGGAACTTCAATGAATATGAACGCAAATGAAGTCATTGCCAATCGTGCCCTTGAATTATTAGGAATGGAAAAGGGAGACTATGATTATATTAGTCCGAACAGTCATGTAAATATGGCGCAATCAACAAACGATGCATTCCCAACAGCAATTCATATTGCAACATTAAATGCATTAGAAGGCTTATTACAAACGATGGGTTATATGCATGATGTATTTGAATTAAAAGCAGAACAGTTCGATCATGTTATTAAAATGGGTCGTACACATTTACAAGATGCTGTGCCAATTCGTCTTGGACAAGAATTTAAAGCGTATTCTCGCGTACTTGAACGTGATATGAAACGTATCAAGCAATCACGTCAACATCTATATGAAGTAAATATGGGAGCAACTGCAGTTGGTACAGGCTTAAATGCGGATCCAGAATATATTGAAGCAGTTGTAAAACATTTAGCTACAATTAGTGAATTACCACTTGTTGGTGCAGAAGATTTAGTAGATGCAACTCAAAATACGGATGCGTACACTGAAGTATCTGCAGCACTTAAAGTATGTATGATGAACATGTCTAAAATTGCGAACGACCTTCGTCTAATGGCATCAGGTCCACGCGTTGGATTAGCGGAAATTATGCTACCAGCTCGTCAACCAGGTTCATCTATTATGCCAGGGAAAGTAAACCCTGTTATGCCAGAAGTAATTAATCAAATTGCGTTCCAAGTAATTGGTAACGACCATACAATTTGCCTTGCTTCAGAAGCAGGACAATTAGAATTAAATGTTATGGAACCAGTACTTGTTTTCAACTTACTTCAATCTATTAGCATTATGAATAACGGTTTCCGTGCCTTTACAGATAATTGCTTAAAAGGAATTGAAGCGAATGAAGATCGCTTAAAAGAGTACGTTGAGAAGAGTGTAGGAATTATTACAGCCGTGAACCCTCATATCGGCTATGAAGCAGCAGCTCGCGTTGCGAAAGAAGCAATTGCGACAGGGCAATCCGTTCGAGAACTATGTGTGAAAAATGGTGTATTGTCACAAGAAGAATTAGAGTTAATTCTAGATCCATTCGAAATGACACACCCAGGGATTGCAGGAGCAACTCTTTTAAAGAAAAATTAAAAGAAGAGGGGGACAATCCCCTCTTTTTTGTTTACAATATAGAAATGCTATATATGAATAGAGGTAGGGATGTTATGAGTAAGTTTACAGTGGCTTCTAATGGTGCATTAGAAACAACATTAAGGGGAGCAGAAGTATTATCAACACCACTTTTAAATAAAGGGGTAGCTTTCACACAAGAGGAAAGAGAAGAGTTAGGTTTAAAAGGGTTATTACCGCCAGCGGTTTTAACGTTAGAAGAACAAGCACGCCGAGCATATGAACAATTTAGTTCTCAGCCGGATGATTTATTAAAGAATGTATACTTAACAGCGTTACATGATCGAAATGAAGTGTTATTTTATCGTATTTTAACAGAGCATTTACGTGAAATGTTACCGATTGTATATACACCAACTGTAGGTGTAGCAATTCAAAGATATAGTCATGAATACCGTAAACCACGTGGCATTTATTTATCAATTAACGATCCATCAGGTATTGAAGATGCATTTGCAAATATCGGTGCAACAGCTGAAAACATTGATTTAGTCGTTGTAACGGATGGAGAAGGTATATTAGGAATTGGTGATTGGGGTGTTGGTGGAATTAACATCGCAATCGGGAAATTGGCTGTATATACGGCCGCAGTTGGAATCGATCCTAGCCGTGTATTACCGGTAATTTTAGATGTAGGTACAAATCGTGAGGAATTATTAAACAATCCATTTTATATTGGAAATCGTCACCCTCGTATAACAGGTGAAGCTTACGATGAATTTATTGATACGTTTGTTCAAGCGGTAAATAAACAATTCCCGAAAGCACTTCTACATTGGGAAGACTTCAGTTCTCGTAATGCACGAAAAATTTTAGATAAATATCGTCATGACGTTTGTACGTTTAATGATGATATTCAAGGTACAGGGGCAGTTTCACTTGCTGCTGTATTATCGGCAGTAAAAGCTTCTGGTGTACCGTTAAGTGAACACCGTGTAGTTGTGTTTGGTGCTGGTACGGCTGGAATCGGTATCGCAGATCAAGTAAGAGATGCAATGGTTCGTGTCGGCTTATCAGACGAAGAATCACATAATCGTTTCTGGTGTATTGACCGTAATGGGTTGGTTACAGATAATATGGAAGATCTTCTTGATTTCCAAATTCCATATGCAAGAAAAGAAGCTGAAGTAAGTGATTGGAAACAAAATGATGCTATCGGACTTGCTGAAGTTGTGAAACATGTAAAACCGACAATTTTAATTGGTACATCTACTGTTGCGGGCGCATTTAAAGAGGAAATTATTAAAGAAATGGCTTCTCATGTAGAAAGACCAATCATTTTACCAATGTCGAATCCAACGCCACTTGCTGAAGCGAAACCAGCAGATTTAATCGAGTGGACAGAAGGAAAAGCATTAGTTGCAACAGGAAGTCCGTTTGAACCGGTTACATATAACGGTGTAACGTATGTGATTGGACAGTCAAATAACGCACTTATTTTCCCAGGACTAGGTCTTGGTACAATTGTTGTTCGTGCAAGCGTCATGACGGATGGAATGTTCGCAGCAGCAGCAGAAGCAGTTGCAAGTATGGTAGATACAAGTCAGCCAGGAGCGCCTATTTTGCCAGAAGTTGAAGAGTTACGTAATATCTCTGAACTGGTTGCGATTGAAGTAGCAAAAGTTGCAGTTGCAGAAGGTGTTGCTAGAGAGAACTTAAGTGATGACGATATTAAGATTGCAGTAAAAGAAGCAATATGGGAACCGGAGTATCGCCAAATAAAAGCGGTAGAAAAGGTTAGAATATAGAAATAAAGCCCGTTTATAATTATAAGCGGGCTTTCACTTTTACAATTGAAAAAAAGCATAGGAAGTGGCACCTTTGAATTGGAATCAATTATGGAAGAAAGATATGTATCTTTTAATTATATTAATGGTTGTTGTTCCGATTGCTGGAGAGCTGAATTTTCATCCTTTTAATGATATGTTTCGTGTTAGTTTCGGGACACCGCTTTTCTTCTTTTTATTACTATTTTTAAGAAGAGTGCCAGCAGCAGCTGCAGGTATTCTTGTAGGTATATCTGTAGTCTTATTTCGTGTATGTCTTGACTGGGTATTGCAAGGTTCATTCCATATGACAGAATCATTTTATTTGCGTTATCCTGTGTTCTTTTATTATTTTATTTATGGAAGTCTTTTTTCGCTTTGTAGGGTGAATAAGTTTCATCAGAAGCCAATTGTGATAGGATGTCTTGGAATTACAATTGAAATTATCGCAAGTATGTCTGAACTTGCGTTTTATCATATGTTAGTGCTGGGGACAACGATAACAGTTTCTGAAGTGAATAAACTAATTATTATTGCTATTTTTCGTAGTTTCTTTGCGCTTGGTTTTTTAAATATGATGAACTTGTATGAAACAAAATTAAAAGAATCACAAGTGCGAAAAGAAAATGAAAAAATGTTGCTGCATCTTTCTAACTTATATGTGGAATCTGTTCATTTGAAAAAAACGTTACAAAATGCGGAGTTAATTACACAAACAGCGTATCAATTATATCGGAATTTACAAGCGAACGATGATTCGAGTAGTAAAACAGCATTGAAAATAGCGGGAGAAGTACATGAAATAAAAAAGGATAATCAAAGAATTTTTGCAGGGTTATCTAAACTGTTATTAGATAAAAGTGTGGCTGAGTATGTAGAAGGACATGAGCTTGCGGAAATGATTGTGAGAATAAATGAGAAGTACGCTGAAATGTTGGGAAAAGATATACGTTTTTCTAAACATATAGAAGGTGAGCATGCAGAATATCATGTGTATACGGTCTTATCAATTTTTAATAATTTAGTTGCAAATGCAGTTGAAGCAATTGCGGATAATGGCGTTATTATTATTAAGTTATATAAACTTGATAACCATATATTCTTTGAAGTAATTGATGATGGACCTGGTATTGCACAAAAATATAAGAAATTAGTATTTAAGCCTGGATTTACTTCAAAGTATGATCAAACGGGAACACCATCAACAGGAATTGGACTTTCTTACATAAACGAAATGGTAACAGAGCTCGGAGGAGAAGTGAGATTAGAAGACCGAGAAACTGGCGGAGGGTGTAAGTTTGTCGTTTGTTTACCGGAGTGCAGTTTAAAGCGGGAAGGAGAATGAAGTTGTTTTATTATATCGTAGATGATGATGAAGTTTTCCGCTCCATGCTTTCACAAATTATTGAAGATGGCGATCTTGGGGAAGTAATTGGAGAGTCGGAAGATGGAGCTTTTATTGAAGCAAATCAACTAAATTTTAAAAAAGTAGATATTTTATTTATTGATTTATTAATGCCAATGCGAGATGGGATTGAAACAGTTCGCCATATTGCATCCTCTTTTTCAGGGAAAATCATCATGATTTCTCAAGTTGAATCGAAACAGCTTATTGGTGAGGCGTATACACTTGGTGTTGAATATTATATTACAAAACCATTAAATAAAATTGAGGTTATATCTGTTGTACGTAAAGTAATGGAACGTATTCGTTTAGAGCGCTCTATACATGATATTCAAAAATCATTGAATAACGTTTTTAAGTGGGAACAGCCGCAAGTTCGAAATGAGCCAATGCAGGAAGGAAAAAGAATAGCAGATTCAGGGCGCTATTTATTATCAGAACTCGGTATTGCGGGAGAGAATGGAAGTAAAGATTTACTTAGTATGTTGGAATATTTATATGGACAAGAAAAAGAGCAAACGTTTGAATTTGGATTTCCTGCGCTAAAAGATATCTTTCACCATATAACTATAAGAAAATTAGAGAATATAGCTTCAGATGCAGATATAGATAAGGAGAGAAAAGCATCTGAACAAAGGGTACGTAGAGCGATTTATCAATCGTTAAATCACTTAGCTTCCCTTGGATTAACAGACTTTTCAAATCCGAAATTTGAAAGCTATGCTCCGAAATTTTTTGATTTCACTGTAGTTAGAAAACGAATGACAGAAATGACAAAGGATGAAGTAGCAACTTCTGGCCATATACGAATTAATACGAAGAAATTTATTCAAGTGTTGTATTTTGAGGCGAAAAGGTTGATGGAGATAGAGTGAAAAAAGGTGCTTATATACAAGCATCTTTTTTTATTAAATCTACATTTTATATTTTCTCTTGGAGCATGTAAAATGTTAGTTAAGAGAAACTGGTTTTAAAGTAAGGAAGTGTCAAAACAATGGGTTTTACATTAAATAAATCGATTATTAAAGAAGTATGCGGAGAAACCTCATATAAAAGAGGCGAAGCTTATTATAAATCAAATAAAGTAATAATAAATCATTATGATGAAAATAAAGAAATTTGCGAAGCGACGGTAAAAGGGAACGAAGATTTTCATGTTACAGTAGAAAAAGCTAAAAAAGGTGATGTTGTTGCGAAATGTAGTTGTCCTTCGTTAGCGTCTTTTCAAACATACTGTCAACATGTTGCGGCAGTATTGATACAAATAAATTATAATCAGCAAACCGGTGGAATGGTGCCTATTAGTAGCGGAAATATGAGTGGAAATGATCAATTAACAAGCGGGATGTTTCATTTATTTGCAGAAAAACCATTAAGACCAAAAAGTAAACAACACCGTTTTGATACACGTGAAATACTTCATGTTGAATTTATATGTACGCCAGTAGTTACGAAAAATGGTGGGGCACTGCTAGGTATTCAGTTTAAACTCGCCAAGATGTATTTTGTAAATCATATTAGAGAATTTCTTTCCAATGTGGAGAAAAGAGAGTCCTATAATTGTTCGAATAAATTTACATATACACCGGATGTACATAGCTTTAAGCAAGAAACGGATGCGATTATTCAGCAGCTCATTAAAATTTATCATAATGAAAAAATGTATGAGGATACACTGGAAGTACATGCAAAACAAGATGATAGTATGATTTTAATACCGCCAGCTTCATGGAAGGATATGCTTTCTTTACTTTCTAAAGTTGAGTTTGTGGGACTTAATCAAGATGGAAAATCTTTTCACGGTTTACAAATTTCAAAAGGGCTACTTCCTTTACATTTTGAGTTTAATAAAGGAAGTAACGGTGGGTTTACACTTTATATTGACGGCTTACAACAAGTAGAAGTAATGGATACGTATAGTTATGCTCTATTTGGAGGGAAACTGTATCAGTTGAACGCTGAGGATTGTAAGCGGCTTATCGAATTACAAAAAATGATGAATCGTTCTAGTAGTAACCAATTGTATATTCCAGCAGATAAGATGGAGCACTTTGTAGCAAAAGTTGTACCAGGGTTAATGAAGCTAGGAACTGTGCGAATAGATGAGGTAGTATCAGATTGTGTGGAAACGCCTTCGCTAAAAGCAAAATTGTATTTAGATCGAGTGAAAAATCGTTTGTTAGCAGGTCTCGAATTTCATTATGGAAACGTCGTGATTAATCCGTTAGAAGAGGATGGGCAGCCATCTGTTTTTAATCGTGATGAGAAAAAGGAAAAAGAGATTTTAGAAATTATGAGTGAAAGTGCCTTCGCGAAAACGGAAGGCGGTTATTTTATGCATAATGAAGAAGCTGAGTATAACTTTTTATATCATGCTGTTCCAACGTTAAAAGGTTTAGTTGATATTTATGCGACGTCAGCCATCAAATTACGAATTCATAAGGGAGACACAGCTCCTCTTATAAGAGTTAGAAGGAAAGAGAGAATTGATTGGTTATCATTCCGCTTTGATATAAAAGGTATTCCAGAGGCAGAAATTAAAGGGGTATTAGTCGCTCTTGAGGAGAAACGAAAATATTATCGTTTAGCAAGTGGTGCTCTACTATCACTTGAGAGTAAAGAGTTTAATGATATTAATCAGTTTATAAAAGAATCTAGTATTCGAAAAGAATTTTTAAAGGGCGAAGAAATAGATGTCCCTCTTATTCGTAGTGTGAAATGGATGAATTCACTGCAAGAAGGAAACGTATTAAGTTTAGATGAGTCCGTTCAAGAATTGGTAGAGAACATTCAAAACCCTAAAAAGCTGAAGTTTGCGGTGCCAAGTGGCTTAGATGCGATAATGAGAGAGTATCAAACATACGGATTCCAGTGGATGAAAACACTTGCCTATTATCGTTTTGGCGGCATTTTAGCTGATGATATGGGACTGGGGAAAACGTTGCAAAGTATTGCTTTTATAGACTCTGTTTTGCCGGAAATTCGAGAGAAGAAACTGCCTATATTAGTTGTTTCTCCGTCGTCCCTCGTTTACAACTGGCTTAGCGAGTTGAAAAAATTCGCTCCACATATTAGAGCAGTTATTGCCGATGGAAATCAAGCAGAGCGCCGAAAAATTTTAAAAGATATAACGAAATTTGATGTTGTCATTACGTCATATCCTTTACTGAGAAGAGATATAAGGTTATATGCGCAGCCATTTCATACGCTATTTCTTGATGAAGCACAAGCATTTAAAAATCATACGACGCAAACTGCAAGAGCGGTAAAAACAGTGCAGGCGGAGTACCGTTTTGGATTAACAGGAACACCTGTAGAAAATTCATTAGAAGAGCTATGGTCTATCTTCCACGTCGTCTTCCCAGAATTATTACCGGGAAGAAAAGAGTTCGGCGATTTAAGACGTGAAGATATTGCGAAGCGGGTAAAACCTTTCGTGTTAAGAAGGTTAAAGGGAGATGTATTACACGAACTCCCAGAAAAAATAGAGCACTTACAATCATCAGAACTTTTACCAGATCAAAAGAGGCTTTACGCAGCTTATTTAGCAAAGTTAAGAGAAGAAACGTTAAAACATTTGGATAAAGATACGTTACGTAAAAATAAAATTCGGGTTTTAGCTGGTTTAACGAGACTACGGCAAATTTGTTGTCATCCTGCTTTGTTTGTTGATGACTATAAAGGTAGTTCAGCTAAATTTGATCAGCTGCTAGAAATTTTGGAGGAATGCAGAAGTACAGGGAAGAGAATTCTTATCTTTTCCCAATTTACGAAGATGCTTTCGATAATCGGACGTGAATTAAATCGTCAAGCAGTTCCATACTTTTATTTAGACGGGAGTACACCAGCGCAAGAACGTGTAGAGCTATGCAATCGGTTTAACGAAGGAGAAGGGGATTTATTTCTTATTTCGTTAAAAGCTGGTGGCACAGGATTAAATTTAACAGGTGCAGATACAGTTATATTGTACGACTTGTGGTGGAATCCAGCTGTTGAACAACAAGCTGCGGATAGAGCGTATCGAATGGGACAAAAAAATACAGTGCAAGTGATTAAGTTAGTAGCACATGGAACAATTGAAGAAAAAATGCACGAGTTACAAGAGAGTAAGAAAAATTTAATCGCTGAAATTATCGAGCCGGGAGAGGAGAAGTTATCTTCTATTACGGAGGAAGAAATCCGCGATATTCTTATGATTTAATATGGAAAAAGCTATGCTTTCATAGAGATGAAAGCATAGCTTTTTTGTTGTAATAATTATATTTTGTTTTGTACAAAGTAAAGAGATAAAGTGAAACTTTAAATAGTGGGAGTTGTTCATCTCCCACTATTTATTTTATTTCTTTGTACCTTTACTTTTGTATGGTTTTGCAGCTTTCTTTTTCGCACTTGATTGCCAACGGTTCCATCCTTTACTTCCTGTACCTTGTCCTACACCTTTTTTCGGTTTTGCTTTCGTTTTACTCATATGATCACTCCGTTATATAAAAAATCTGATTTGATAATAGCCAATGTTTTAGAAAAATACTATCGATAAATGACTATGCTTGCTTTAAATAAAAACAAACTGCTTGAATGCTATAGTATATCATGAAATTGCGAGTAAACTGAAAGGAATTATAAAGAAAATGAAAATAATAAGAAATACTGCGGATTCTATATTTCGAACAATCACACTAGTTGTTGTATATATGTTAGTTTCAATTAGTGAAATGTTTTTTGGATTGAAGAGACAAAGGAAATAAAAATGTTATATTAAGAACAATCGGTAAAGGCATAAAATAAAGAATTGAAAAATTTTTTGAAACTTTTTGTTGACTTTATCTATTTTTTGTATAGAATAATCATTAATAAAATGTTTCAGAGATGTGACAATAAAACGACTATGAAAGGACGAGTAGTAGTAGGATGTAGTTTAAGCGAGTCAGGGACGGTGTGAGCCTGATACGAAGCCTATTATGAAGAACCTCCTGGAGTCGCTAACCGAAATCCTTTATAGGAAAGTAGACTTAGCCGGGAACTTCGCCGTTACAAGAAGAACAGTATCGAGATTTTTTAATCTCCGTACTGTATAAGTGAGCAACCTCTGTTGCTAATTTGGGTGGTACCGCGGAACCAAAGTCTTTCGTCCCAGTTTTTTGGGAAAGAAGGGCTTTTTTTGTTGGCTTCTTTTCACAACATCCAAACATTTTAGGAGGAAACCACCATGTATCAATCATTAATGACAGTAAGAGAGACTCAAATCGCAATTAAGGAAGTTAAAACATTTTTCGAGGATCAATTAGCAAAACGACTTGAACTATTCCGCGTATCTGCACCATTATTCGTAACGAAAAAATCAGGATTAAACGATCACCTAAACGGTGTAGAACGCCCAATTGAATTTGATATGTTACATTCAGGAGAAGAATTAGAAATTGTACATTCACTAGCGAAGTGGAAAAGATTCGCATTACATGAATACGGATATGAAGCTGGTGAAGGTTTATATACAAACATGAACGCGATTCGTCGTGATGAAGAACTTGATGCAACGCATTCCATCTATGTTGACCAATGGGATTGGGAAAAAATCGTTCAAAAAGAATGGCGTACTATCGATTACTTACAAAAAACAGTACAAACAATTTATGGAATATTCAAAGAATTGGAAGATCACTTATTTGAAAAGTATCCGTTCCTTGGAAAGTATTTACCAGAAGAAATTGTTTTCATTACTTCTCAAGAACTGGAAGATAAATATCCAGAATTAACACCGAAAGATCGTGAACATGCAATTGCGAAAGAACACGGTGCAGTCTTTATTATTGGAATTGGTGATGCACTCCGTTCAGGTGAAAAGCACGATGGACGCGCGTCCGATTATGATGATTGGAAATTAAACGGTGACATTTTATTCTGGCACCCAGTACTACAAGCTTCGTTCGAATTATCATCAATGGGAATTCGTGTTGATAGTAAAGCACTTGATGAGCAATTAACGAAAACTGGTGAAGACTTCAAACGTGAGTATGATTTCCATAAAGGTATTTTAGAAGACGTACTACCATTAACAATTGGTGGTGGTATCGGCCAATCAAGAATGTGTATGTACTTCTTACGTAAAGCACATATCGGTGAAGTTCAATCTTCTGTATGGCCTGATGATTTACGTGAAGCTTGTAAGAAAGAAAACATTCATTTGTTTTAATATAAGTGAGAGGGAGAGTGGCTCGAAAATAGAGTTACTCTCCCTTTTTTATTGTGTAAACTGCTGGTTTACAGTGAGTGTTACTAATAGTTTCTTTCTTTTTTATCTCCTTTTATGTAATAATTTGTTAAAGGAGGGGGCGTTATGAACTTGGGAGAACAATTAAAAAAATTACGAGAATCAAAAGGATTTTCACAAGAGGATGTTGCAAAGAAAATTGGGGTAACTAGGCAAGCGGTGTATAAAGTGAAACTTTAATCAGTGGAGCGATTTATCCCACTGATTATTAGTTGAACCAATCGGGCTTTTATAGGCAGTTAATCCCATCTGGCTTCCTTGATGTATTTAAAAGCTACGATGGGATTTAGTGCCTGTTAAAGCGGGATAAGTGGGAAAATGATAAAAGTTACCCTGACATTGATAATTTAATTTTATTGAGCGAAATGTACAACGTTACGCTCGATGAATTAATAAAAGGGAATCAAAACTTTAAAGAGAAAATACATATTGATGAAGAAGATGAGGATTTTGAGAAAGAGAATGAGTTTGGTTTTTATATTGGATTTGGTTTGCTAATTATGAGTGCTTTCATTGATTACGAAGGAATTCAAGAGATTTTATTAGGGGCTGCGCTATTCATGATGGTCTTTTATTCCGACGTGAAGAAAGTTATTTTGAATGAATTTCGCTCGTTATTTAAAGGGAAAGATATATATGATAAGAAGTGAGAAGAGTCCGTTATATTTCCTAGGAAAAGGTATTGCGAATAATCTAATTGTTTTATAATGATTTTTAGATATAGGTAATATGTTAAAAAGCTGTTTGTATAGAGTCTTGAAATCTATGTGTAAAATGATAATAAAGTTATTTAATTTTAAAAGCTCAAACGAGTATAGCCCCGTTCTAAAGTTAGGACGGGGTTGAAAATCTAAGTTTTATTGAATAAGAATTTTCTTCAAATATTTTTACTTCAGTAATGTATATTTCAGTAAAGGCCTTTTATAAAACGTCACTTACTTATTTGTTATCGAGTTGTTCCGCCAAACCGATTAGAATTCCTTCGGTTCCACGAATGTAGCAGAGTCGATACGAGTTCTCATACTGAACTACTTCTCCAACGAGCTGAGCACCATGCTTAGTAAGTCTGGATACCATGTCGTCAATGTCCTCGACGGTGAACATGACGCGCAGATAACCGAGGGCGTTTACAGGAGCTGTCCGGTGATCTGCTATAGTAGGTGGGGTGAGAAATCGCGAAAGTTCAATTCGGCTGTGACCATCTGGCGTAACCATCATAGCAATCTCTACGCACTGAGAACCGAGTCCAGTTACGCGACCAGCCCATTCACCTTCGACAGTAGCTCGCCCTTCGAGTTTTAATCCAATCTCCTTGAAGAAAGAGATTGCGTTATCAAGAGATTCTACAACGATGCTGACATTGTCCATTCTTAGTAATCTGTTGTTTGCCATAGTCTTTATCTCCTTATGTGTAAAAATTTATCCCGCTATTTGCGGGCAATAAGACTCCCACCTCAAAATTCGGCGAATGCGAGGAAGTTAGGTGGGAGATAACTGCCCGATTGTTGAATAGAATGACTTGCTTCCGTTTTTTAACAATTTTATTGTTCTTCAAACGACTTTATTTTAAACTAAATAACCTTTTTCTCACTTTCCACTATGCAAACAGCTTTATATTTATATAGGAAGGAAATAGATTCATATAATTTGTTGTAAGTTTTACTGGTGGAAATTAAATCATTTGCACTAAAGGTTCAATTTTCGCCATAAATGATTGATGAAGTGCTTCAACACCCGTTACTAAATGAAGACGGTCAATAACGACAGATACTTTAATTTCTGATGTACTTACCATTTTAATATGAATATCTTCTTCTTTTAAAGTAGTGAACATATTCGCAGCAACTCCTGGGTTAGATACCATACCAGATCCTACAATTGATACTTTTGCTAAATGATTTTCATGTTCTACAGATTCATAGTGAAGTGCTTCTTGATTTTGTTCCAATACTTCTAATGTTTCTCTTAAATCATTAGAATGGATCGAGAAGGAGAGGTGAACAGTTCCTTCATTTGTAATACTTTGAATAATAATATCTACATTAATATGTGCTGCTGCTAATGTAGAGAAAACTGTTGAAAGTGCACCTTGTTCTAATCCTTTAATTGTGACACGTGTAATATTATCCTCAAATGCAATACCTTTAACGATTGATTGTTGTTCCATGTTACATTCTCCCCTTACAATTGTTCCGTTTTCTTGTTCCATACTTGAGCGAACTTCTAAAATTACATTATGATTTTTAGCAAACTCAACAGCGCGTGGGTGTAATACGCCAGCACCGAGGTTGGCAAGCTCTAACATTTCGTCATAAGAAATTTCATCTAATTTATAAGCATCTTGTACAACTCGTGGATCAGTCGTATATACGCCGGTCACATCCGTATAAATATCACATTTTTTTGCTTTTAGTGCAGCAGCTAATGCGACAGCAGTCGTATCGGAGCCACCGCGACCAAGTGTGGTAATTTCATTTTCTTCACTTATTCCTTGGAAACCAGCTACTATAACAATCGTGCCTTCAGTAAGGTGAGACTGAATACGAGTAGTGTTAATGTCAGTAATCCGTGCACTACTATGTACAGATTCTGTCGTAATACCAGCTTGCCATCCTGTTAATGAAATTGCGTTATAACCTTTTGTTTGTAGTGCCATTGTTAATAATGAAATGGTTACTTGTTCTCCTGTAGATAGGAGCATATCCATTTCACGTTTACTTGGATTTTCAGTAATAGCGTTAGCAAGTGCTACAAGTTTATCCGTACTTTTTCCCATTGCTGAAACGACAGAGACAATACTATGTCCTCGTTCATATTCTTCAATAATTAAATTTGCTACATGTTGAATGCGTTCGACGCTTCCGACAGAAGTACCGCCAAATTTTTGTACAATCGTTTCCATTACGAATTCCTTCTTTCGTCCATTTTTAAGAATAGGTTAGGACATATACAAATCCCAATATTCCTGTAGTTACCAGAGAGAAAAACAAAAAACACCATCTCAAATAAGTGAGGATGGTGCTGTTACAGGAAAAGGGAAACAGAAAACGGAGCTAATAAAAAAACCGCCAAAAAAGGAATATCATAAAAATGATATCTCTTTTTTGTAGATAGCTCTTCATACGTACACGTCTGTACATATGACAGTTCTGTTTCTATTCGAAAACAGCCCCAATTGATAAATGCAGAGAAATTTATCAATTTCGGCAACACTTCCTTTCCTCTAAAATCATAGACATCTCTTTGTCTCCTTTAGAATACTTATAAGCGTTGCAACCTCTATCTCACGTTTTAGGCGAGAGTGTATGATTTATGAAGTTGTTGGTAACATTTGTTTTATAATAATTTAAATTTTTCAGGGAATCAAGTGTTTTTTGTATTTTTTTGAAATTCTATCTTTTTATTAAATTAGTTTGTGAAAAATGTAGCAAAATCGATTCATTGCATGTACATTGAAAATATAGCGCATGGGAGGTGGAAGGATGGGGAAGAAAAAGCCTATTTATGTAGCCACAGAAATGAACACAACAATGGAGAAACTATGGGCATATACACAAGAGCCTGATATACATACAGAGTGGGATGCTCGTTTTACTGAGATTTCGTATTTAGAAAAAAAAGAGGGAGAACCACAGAAGTTTTTATATAAAACAAAGATCGGATTTGGACTTGAAATAGCCGGAGAAGGGGAATCGATAGGTGAAATAAGAAAAGAAACTGGAGAACGCATTTCCTCTTTAAAATTTTGGACAGACAATCAATTATCACTTATACAAATAGGGCGTGGTTATTGGAAGTATACACCGAATGAAGAACATATTCATTTTGAAACGCAATATGATTATGATACGAGATTTGGTCGTATAGGAAATGTGATAGATTTATATGTTTTTCGTCCACTATTAGGTTGGGCGACAGCATGGAGTTTTGATGCTTTAAAATTATGGTTAGAAAAGGGACTTCATCCTAAGTTGCTAATTAGAAGAACGATGACGTATTGGCTAGTTTGCTTTTTATTTGCTTTCGTATGGTTATATCAAGGGATTGTACCGAAATTGATGTTTACTCATTCAGAAGAAGTAAAGATGCTTTCTGTACTAATCGGATCGAATGAAAATAGTATTTTTATGCTTAAAATAGTTGGATTTCTAGAAATAATATTGGGTGTGATATGGCTATTGCCACTTCCAAAACGAAAATTATTTATAGGGCATATTATTATGTTAATCGCCTTAACAATTGCGGCAGGAATTACGAATATCACAAGTTTTACGCAACCGTTTAATCCGATTACATTAAATTTTCTTCTAATAGGGTTATCGATTGTCGGTTATATAAATAGCACTAATTTGCCAAGCGCAAAAAATTGCAAGAGGACGAGAAAGGGATAAGTATATGGTTAATATTTATGAAAGATTATTAGGGGATTCTTATAAAAGGCTTCATCCAAAATTGCAGGAACGATATGCGATAACAAAGGAAAATAGCTTTATTGGGGAAGGGGAAATGGATGAAATTTATGGAGGATCTTTTTTCGTTAAATTAATATTAAAAATTACATCGAAGTTCCGTATGTTTTTCTCTGAGCGAGGGCAAAAAGTTCCGTTTGTGATACATAATACCGCTGAGCGAGATGGACAGGGGAAAGAATTTGTACGGTGGAATCGTACTTTTTATTTTCATAATAAGAAAAGATATTTTAACGCTGTTATGAAGTTGGATGAAGAGAATAATGAAATTGTAGATTATTTTGGCGAGCCACATATACTCGTTTCTACATTGAATTTCTATATTGATGAAAAAGGCGGGATACATATTTCCTCAAAGAAACAATGGTTTTATATGTTTGGTAGAAAACTCCCGTTACCAAAATTTTTATATGGAGAGGCAAAAATTGTTGAAAGTTATGATGATGCACTGCAATGTTTTCGAATTCATGTACAAGTACGGAATCCGTTAATTGGTTCGTTATTTTCATATAAGGGAACATTTGTGGAAAGGAAATAAACGAGATGAAGAATATACTATTTGGGTTTGCTTGTTATATTATATTTCTAATATGCGAGTGGTCGAATGTAAATCCTGTTGAAGCAATCATATTGTTATCTATTTTGTTATTTATACCGATGTCATTTTGCATTATTGATAAGAAAACAAGAAATGGATCGTATTTATTATCTTATAAATTTGTATCGCTTTTATATCCAATTGCAGCAGTTAGTGCAATGCTAGCTTTCGTAACAAATCACTTTTTCTTTGCACTACTTTGGTTTGTATATACAGGAATCGTTGCATTATTTGGTGTAAGTAGATTGCTAGAAAGAGGATGGAAGCCTCTAGAAGAAGTAGCTATAGATAGTGCGTTTATTTATTTGTTTTTAGGTGGTTTTTGGTTTTTTGCTTCAGTAGCAAAGGTTTCAATTATGCACTTTAGTTCTGACATTGTTTTACTTACAGCGGCACACTTTCATTATTCGGCGTTTTTATTACCATTATCAGCGGGTTTAATAGGGAGGAAAAGAGAAAAGAGAAGTAAAGTATATGATGCTATTATGTTTATCATAGTCATTTCACCTATGACAGTTGCGATAGGAATTACATACTCAAGGATATTTGAATTTTTTGCAGTGTTCATATATTTATGTGCGATTTATGGATATGGAGTTTACGTGTGGAGAACGAAATTCAATGCTATAAGTGCAAAGATTCTCCTTACTCTTTCATCCAGTACACTTATGGTAACAATAATGTTTTCACTCATATATTCATACGGAAATTTCAAACAAGTAATGACGATTACAATTGCACAAATGGTCTGGATTCACGGTGTTGTAAATGGAATTGGAGTAGCGTTACCAGCATTTGTTGGTTGGATGATTGAAAAGAGTACTCCGAATTATAAATATTACGGGAAAACAATGAGCAGGTTAAGAGGAAATGCGACAGTTGGTGAAGCATTTTTACATAACAGAAATTTAATAGATAGCAAGGAATACAAAGGTTTAGTTGATAAAATGAATGATTTTCATAGTGAGGCAGTTGACATGGCGAAGATTCCTTTAAGTATTATTCGTTTTTATGAAAATACAAAAGAGTATGAGTTACAATCGCATATTAAATGGACTCGTTGGTTCCGTCCGGTTGCATTTTGTTATGAGAAAATGAGTAAGCGTGTAGGACAAATACATTTAGGAATGGGCGGCAAGTGGGAAACGATGCATGGCTCTATCATTGGGATAATAGATGAGAAGGATGGAAGAGAGAATGTAAGGGCTTGGCTAAGAAAAAATGAAGCAGGGGAGACAATTTTTGTAGCTCTTTATTCAAAGCATACATACAAGAAAGATACATATATGAATATCGCATTACCTTTACCATATTCGAATATGACAGGTATTTTGAAGTTATGCAATGATGATAATGCTTTAATCATTACAAGTAAGTTAAGAGAGAATGGCAGGGGGGATGAGGGAATTTATTTATATACTCGTTTCTTTACAATACGTTTACCATTAGCAGAGACATTTATCATTAAAGAGAGCGCGGACCAAATGTTAACAGCTCACCATAGAATGTGGATATTCGGAGTCAAGTTTTTAGAAATTGATTATGAGATTAAGAAAATAGAGGAGAAGTAAGAGAAGCTTGGAGAGATTCCAAGCTTTTTATGTATGGGTAATTGTCATAGCAACTTGTTTATCCAAGTCTTGGTCCCAAACACGCTGAATTTCAAACGTACCTTTTTCAAAAAATAATGGGAATCTCTCTTTAAACCAATCTTGCATAGGAAGATTGAGTGCTGTATCAATTGGCACCCATAATAATTCGCCTTCAGGAGGATTCAAAAGGAGTTCACCTTCAAATGAATCTGTCCAATAGTTAAATACCATATATCGAACATTTTCCTTAGGATTTACATATTCGTCTAACCCCTTGAAAATTAAATTAGAAACGTGGAGTCCGGTCTCCTCTTTCGATTCTCGTATAGCAGCTTGTAATATGCTTTCTGGGAAATCTACTTTTCCACCAGGAGCTATGTAGCCAGGAAAACCTCGATGGTCGGGGCGTTTTATAAGTAAAGTGTCATTATTTCGCTGGATCATACACATTGTATAGATGCGGTGCTCGATATTATGAGAATTTTGAGGCATAATAATGTATTCTCCTTTATCTTTTTTTGATAATTTTACCATAACATAATAGTTTCTTATATAATTTAAAATAGAATATTATTAATTTTCGGTTATTCATTATAAAGTCTATAATCATTTGAAAAGAGGAGAGAGATATGCAAGGAGAAATACCAACAGAGAAAAATTTAGGTTATGTCGGTAAATTGTTATTGCCAGTTAAAGTGTCACCGCACTTTAAGTTTTTATGGATTGGGCAATTACTTTCGACTTTAGGTAGTTCGATAACGATGGTTATTCTGCCAGTCGTTGTGTATTCATTAACTGGTTCAACAGTTGTAATGGGAATGACTATGGCAATATACATGCTTCCTAATATTCTTGCGTTACCGTTTGCTGGATTAGTCGTGGATCGAATTGACCGGGTGAAATTGATGTTATTTACAGATATAATTCGCTGTATATTAATGCTCTTATTTGCAACACTTATATTTATGGACATTTTAACAATTCCACTTTTATATGTACTTGTTGCATTATATGGACTTATGGAAGGGATATTTCAGCCGGCATATTCAGCTGTAAGAGCGAAAGTATTTGTACCGGAAATTCGAAATGCAGCTAATGCATTAACGCAAATGAGTAATCAAGGAATACGATTAATTGGCCCAGCACTTGGTGGATTAATAGTATCAGTTACATCTGCAGGGATAGGCTTCGGACTAGATGCAGCAACGTATTTGTTATCATTTTTATGTTTATTATTTTTAAAAGAAATAAAGTTTAATAAAATACAGAAATTTGAAAGAAATAAAGTCAATTACAAACAAGATTTTATGGAAGGGATTCTTGTTCTAAAAAGCCATCCGTGGTTGTGGATTACTATTCTAGTCTTTTCTTTCGTTAATATTTGTTATGCAGGCATTATCGTTGTATTAATTCCATGGTTGTTTAATGTTCATCATCATTTTGAAGCTTACGTGTATGGCTTAGGTATGGCTGGTGCTGGTGCTGGAGCTGTAATTGCAGCACTAATTTTTGGTGGGAGGCAGCGGTGGCATAAGAGAGGATTACTTGCGTATGGTGGTGTTTTAATAAGTGGAATGGCGTTATTAATTATGCCTTTCGTTTCTTGGGCACCCACCTTAATTGGATTAATGGCAATTGAAGGATTCGGTATTATGATATTTGGGCTTATTTGGGAAACAAGTTTACAAGAGCTTGTACCAGAAGAAGCTTTTGGAAGAGTGGCAAGTCTTGATATGTTAGGCTCATTTGCTTTATTACCATTAGGGTATGTGGTGGTAGGCTGGTTAGCTACTGTAATAGGTGGAAAGATAACAATTATAATGCTAGCTATTTTAGTACTCATAACAATTGGAATGGCATTGTCTGTACCAAGTATTCGGCGGTTCGATTGATTATGTAGGCAAAAAGGGGGGATGGTATATGACTATAGAAAATCTACATGATTTAGTAGTACATGAGTTGGGATGTAAATACGTTTTGGGAGAAAAGGTATTTGAAGCAAGGAATTTCACGGTGTATATTGCTACTCCTATAGAAAATAAAATGACATATAATCGATTCATCTTAATTAAGCATTTGTCTAATGAAGAGCCTTCAGTACATGTTTGGGACAAAAAAATCTGTGTAGACGCTACAAAAATACATATTGCAAAAGAAGTGTCAGAAGCAATTCAATCGGGTTTTGTAAATAAAGAGTAAGCCCTAATCAAATTAGGACTTACTCTTCATTAAACACAAATGTTTGCTTCATTTTTTTACTCTCATGTACTGGATGACCGTTGTAAGAGAAATTCTTTTCTTCCCAAGTAATGACAACTTTAAAATTATGGCTATTAAAGTCTAATGGGAATACCATGTAGTCAAAGCTTGTATGACTTTTTGAAACGTTGTTATTAGATGAAGTAGGATTAAAGGTAGCTTTAGATGTAGGTGTGTTATCAAGTATTTCCACCGATACATTTGCAACATCATTACCAATATTTTTTAAGAGTAAACTATACGTATCATATACACCTTGTTTTGGCTGCACGGCTTGCTTGTTTGAGTTATGAGATTTGTCAATTTCGATATACCACTGTTTAGACTTTGACGCAATTGGTAGTGATTGAAATGTGTATGCACTGGCTTGTATTGGTAGTGCTAAGCAGATTAGTGCAAAGAGAGAAAATATTTTTCGTTTCATCTTTAGAGAGCTCCCATTCTTTAAAGGATTTATTTGTTATTATCTTCTCTTTTTAAGATAATATACCATGTAGTTTAGGGGAGGGTATATTGAAAGAATTAGTAAGTATGGGAAGCAGCATGTTTCTACAACTGTTATTTTTGTATATATTTATTTCTGTTGTTTTATTGGAACTCAATCCATGGTATGCGGTAGTGGTTTATGTGGCTATTGCTATAATCAGTCTTCTGCTAGGAATATACTCGATTGCTTTCCCTATGAAGAGTAGCTTGAATACTATTTTTCTAATACTACCAGGTGGAATTATAATAACATTATTTTCAATATTAATTATTGGATTTACAGTGTTTGCTTACTTTTTACGAGAAGGAGATATTCCGGCTGTAATTCGTTTGTAGTATAAGTGAATCGATAGAGCTCCTATCTTTTCGTTATTAATCTTCCCAAGTATGTCACACGCACATTAAAAAAAACAAGGAAACTGTGTAGAGATTTTTCGGCATAGTTTCCTTATTTTGTTTTTTTTGATTAATAATAAATGCTTGCTAAAGGATACGAAAAAGCATATCAGGGGGATTAATTTATTAATATAAAGTAGCGTCCAACTTATAAAAGATAGATATAGGTGGAGGGGTACGAGTATTAGTATTAGTTAAAAGAGATATTAACAAGAAAAAATTACCAATAAATATGTTAAAATAACATTGTCATATAACAAGGGGGATTCGTTTGATGGAAAAAGAGCATCTTGCTAAAGTAGATTTAACGAAAAAAATTGAATCAAAATCTAAGTACAATAAGAAACTTGAAAAATATCAAATGCGCTTATTGGCACTACAGCAAATATTAAAAGAAGAGAAAATAGCCGTTATGATGGTTATGGAAGGTTGGGATGCGGCAGGTAAAGGCGGAGCAATTAAGCGAGTGACTGAACATCTTGATCCGCGTGGATTCCAAGTAAATCCAATTGGGGCGCCTGCTCCTCATGAAAAACGGTATCATTATTTACAACGTTTTTGGCGGAAACTTCCTCAGTACGGGCAAATTACTATATTCGACCGTTCATGGTATGGGCGTGTATTAGTTGAACGTGTTGAAGGCTTTGCTACAAACGAAGAGTGGACGAGAGCGTATGATGAAATTAATGATTTCGAAAAACTATTAACAGATGATCATTACATAATAGGAAAGTTTTTCTATCATATTAGTAAAGATGAGCAGTTAAAGAGATTTACAGAAAGAGAGAACAACCCTCTTAAAAGGTGGAAAATTACAGATGAAGACTGGCGAAATCGTGAAAAATGGGATGAGTATGTCGAAGCAATAGAAGACATGTTTGAAAATACAAATAAGCCGAATGCAAAATGGCATATTATCGCGAGTAATGATAAATTATACGCCCGTTTGAAAACATTGAAAGTAATTATTTCATTAATTGAGGATTATTTCTTAGAGCATAATATAGAATTACCTTCTTATTATAATGAAATAAAAGAAGGAAAGAAAAAGAAAATTGAATCTGTGCAAGATGCAGGAGTCAAATAGTAAAAAGGTTTGTATAGGAAATATGAAGGGAAGCTGTCTTGTAATTTGGTTTTACCAAATTACAAGACAGCTTTTTAGTTGGAAGTATTTTATATATTTATATAAAGCGAGTGTACCAATTATTTTAGTTTGTGCTGTAGTAAGTTTGTTGTTTTAGGAAGGGGAAGCTTTAAGAAAGAGTAGTAGGGGAATAGGCTAAATATGAATCGCATTTTAATTATGGAACGTTAGCTGTCAAAAAAATTTATAGAATTATTTTGGGAACTCCTCGGTAATGGGCGAAACGTAAACCGTGGAGTTCTTTATTTTGTGATTATAGGCATATGTATCACTGTCATTAAGTATTTGCTTTCATTCATTATCCGTCAAGATCAAGTTTTCGAAGTTTAGAAAGATAAACTGAATAATATTAATAAGATGTATAATTGTTTTTTACATGTCATGAATGGGCACGTATCAAGTTCAAATAACGGATGCATAATATTATTTTCATAGGATTTTAAATATATTTTTCAAAGGGGTGTTCTTTAAATGTTTATAAAACCTATAAATTTAGCGATTCGATTTTTTCTAGAATTATGTGCTCTTGCATCACTATGTTACTGGGGCTTTCAATTTTGGGAAAGTGTATATGTGAAATTTATTTTTGGCATTGGCTCACCACTACTTTTTGCGACAATATGGGGGGTTTTTATTGCACCTAAAGCATCATTAAAACTGCCAGAACCATATAGGTTTATGTTGGAAATCATATTGTTTGGAGTTACCTCAGTTGCTCTATATGTTGTTGATCAAATAACCTTAGCTATTATTCTTGGAATGGTATTTGTAATAAATCGCACTTTAATCATTATTTGGAAACAATAATTTTTTTGCTAAGTTTCTCCACGAAAGGAACTTAGCATTATTTAAGGTGTAGGAGTAACGAAATATGGATAAATTTAAGCGCTTTAAATTTTGGGATTTTGTTGTTCTATAGTACATTAACAAGAGGTATTAGTTTCATAGGGAGGGTGAGGAAATGATAGATACAGCAGATGCTTTAATAAGTAAGCGTATGTATACAGAAGAAGAGCAACAAAAATTATATAAACGAACGTTAATAATCGTAAGTATTTCACAAATGTTTGGCGGAGCGGGATTAGCTGCTGGTATTACAGTAGGTGCACTTCTTGCACAGCAAATGCTTGGGACGGATGCGTATGCAGGATTACCGGCTGCTATGTTTACAATGGGATCTGCGGTAGCGGCTTTCTTTGTTGGGAAGTTATCGCAAAAATATGGTCGCCGAATAGGACTTGCAACAGGGTTTATAGTAGGGGGACTAGGGGCTATTGGAGTTGTATTGGCTGCGTTAACAAATAGTATTATTCTTTTACTAGTTTCTTTACTCATATACGGTGCAGGTACAGCGACGAATCTACAAGCTCGTTATGCTGGTACCGATTTAGCAGATAAGAAGCAGCGAGCAACTGCTATTAGTATTACGATGGTTATGACGACTTTTGGTGCGGTAGCTGGTCCGAATTTAGTAGGTGTAATGGGGGATTTTGCCCATTCAATTGGAATTCCTAACCTTGCTGGTCCGTTCATATTATCAGCAGCGGCATTTATACTTGCGGGTCTTGTACTTTTTGTTATGCTTCGTCCAGATCCGTTAATTATTGCTAACATAATAGAAACATATAAACAAGAACATACATATAAAGGGCAACCAGTAACAGAAGAAATGATAGAAAATAAACGTGGTGTTACTGTTGGAGCAATCGTAATGATACTTACTCAAATAGTGATGGTTGCGATTATGACGATGACGCCAGTTCATATGGGGCATCATGGTCATGGTTTAAGTGCAATAGGGCTTGTAATTGGTTTTCATGTAGGTGCAATGTATCTTCCGTCTCTCGTTACAGGAATGTTAATTGATAAAATCGGCCGAACTACGATGAGTATAGCTGGTGGAGTGATTTTACTAGCGGCGGGTGTCATAGCTGCGATAGCGCCGAGTGATTCTTTACTATTATTAATTGTTGCTCTGTCTTTACTTGGGTTAGGGTGGAACCTCGGTTTAATAAGTGGTACAGCTCAAATTGTTGATGCAACTATACCTTCTACACGTGCAAAAACACAAGGGAAAATAGATGTTTTTATTGCGTTAGCCGGAGCTTCTGGTGGAGCGATGTCAGGTATGGTAGTAGCTAATTCAAGTTATGCGGCATTATCATTAGCGGGAGGGGCTGTAGCCTTACTGCTTATTCCAGTTGTGATATGGTCTCGGACAGGTAAATAAAATTCAGATAAAAGAAGCGGCGTTCAAAGGGAGATAATCAATCTTTGAATGCCGCTTTTTTGTGATCAACTAATAGTCTAACTGGAATCGTTGATATAATTTCATTTACCGTAATGTTAGTTGTATAAAAGGAAATTTCAGTTTAAATCCCACTCCACAATAAGCCCTAAATGCATACATCCATCGCCAAATCCCTACAGTAAAAGTGTATCTCCATTATTTAATTTTCCTTCTTTTCTAAATCGTTATTAGATAATATTTGATCTGGAACATAAGTACCAATTGCAGTAATACGAGATTGAGAATTCATAAGAACATCTCCTAACTTATTTTTTATAATCTGATACTAATATTAGATCGTAAAAATATTGATAAAGATTTTCTGTTTAATAAAATTAATATATTTTAATAAACGGAAAGGGATTTGAGGAGTGATATCCAAATAATATACGGAAAGCTTCTAAATTTGATAATGAAGGGGTTTGAGATTCTTGAAAAGAATCGTATATGTATTGTCTCTTGTTTTAATTTGTAGCTTTACTTATTTTATTTTACCAGAGAAATCTTATGCTTGTGATTGTACTAAAGCATCACCAGAAGAGAGGTTACAACAAAATGATGTAGTGTTTGAAGGTAAGGTATTAGAAGTTCAAGAGAAGGACGGAAGAATGAAAACATTATTTGAAGTGAAGAAAATTTGGAAAGGGACAAGTTCTTCGCAAATTATTATATATACAAGCAGTAGTAGTAGTTGTGCGTTTCGTTTTGCAGAGGGAGGAGAGTACCTAGTGTTCACTTCTCATAGAGGAGAAGTGAAACTGTTGGAGACATCTAGCTGCAGTGGAACGAAGAGATTAGATGAGGCAGAGATAGAGAAAATGGCTTTACGTCATATTGCAAAAGAGTCTGTTCCGACGAAGAAAGTGGATTTAAAAGATGAAATGGTAAGCGGTTTAAGTTGGTGGCAAGTAACTATCATTTCTATAGGTGTGTTATTGTTAATTGCTGTTGTTATTTTTATTGTGAGAAGAACTCGCAAAAAATGACGATTAAAGTAAAAATATAAAGATTTTCTTTCGGTTTCTATAGGTGGTTTAATCTTGTGAAAGCGAATTACTTATGCTACACTTTATGTAACTTAAAATGAACGGAGGGGCTTCCTTTGATCTTAATCAGATTACGTCTCAATACTTTGTGCCGATAATTGAATAGCGCTCAAAGGCTCTGTCTGTGTACAGAGTGAACGGGATTGGTCTGCCTATTTTAAAGGAACCCTTTATTAAGCTTATATGTGAAAAAGAGGGAGGGACGAATACGCCCTCTTTTTGTTTTGCCTTTATAAATAGAATGGGATAGTATAGGTGAACACTTGTTGGATACGTATACTATCTTGGGACTTTTTGACCATGTATAGGACGAAAGCACTGCTTTCTTCTATTTCTTTGGTGAACCCTTATCCGTTTACAAAAACACAGGCAGTGACCTGTGTTTTTTATTTTGCGTAATCGAAATGGAGGAATAAATATATGGAAGAATTATTACAAAGAGCAATATTAGTTGGAGTAAATTTAGGTAAGGAAGCTGATTTTGCATATTCGATGGAAGAGTTAGCAAATCTTACGGAAGCTTGTGATGTGGAAGTAATCGGTCAAGTGACGCAAAATTTACAACGAGTAAATCCGTCGCATTATATTGGAAAAGGGAAGATTGAAGAAGTAGCAGCGTATGTGAAAGAAGCAGATGCAAATATGGTCATCTTTAATGACGAATTATCTCCTTCACAAATTCGAAATTTAGAAGAGGATTTAGATTGTAAAGTAATTGATCGTACCATTTTAATTTTGGATATTTTTGCGCAGCGTGCGAAAACGAAAGAAGCGCAGTTGCAAGTAGAAGTGGCCCATCTTCAGTACATGATGCCTCGCTTAATCGGTCTTCGTGAATCGTTAGGAAGACAGAGCGGGGGAGTTGGCACGAAAAATAAAGGTGTCGGTGAGAAGAAGTTGGAATTAGACCGTCGTAAAATTGAAGAACAAATTGCAGCTCTAAATAAAGAATTAGAGGCACTTGTTGCACAGCGTCAAACGCAGCGTAAACAACGTAAGAAAAATGAAATGCCAGTTGTATCATTAGTAGGATATACGAATGCAGGTAAATCAACGATAATGAATACAATGCTTGAAATTTTTAATGGTACTGTAGAAAAACAAGTATTTGAAAAAGATATGTTATTTGCGACGTTAGAGACATCTGTACGAAATATTGATTTGCCGGATAATAAATCATTTTTATTAACGGATACTGTTGGATTTGTAAGTAAATTACCGCATCATCTTGTGAAAGCCTTCCGTTCAACGCTAGAGGAAGTGGCAGAAGCGGATTTACTCATTCACGTTGTAGATTACTCAAATCCCAATTATGAGCAATTAATTGATATTACAAATGAAACGTTAAAGAAAATTGGCGTGGAAAATATCCCAACGATTTATGCATACAACAAATCAGATTTGGTAGATGTTGAAATTCCGAAAGTGCAAGAAGATCGCGTTTATCTATCTGCGAAGAAACATGTTGGAATTGAAGAGCTTGTAGAAGTAGTTCGTTCACACATTTATAAAGAGTATACGAAGTGTGAAATGTTAATTCCGTATGATCAAGGGCAGGTAGTTTCGTATTTCAACAATCATGCACACGTTTTATCTACGAGTTATGAAAACGAAGGTACGAAAATGGCACTAGAATGTAAGACGAGTGATTATGAGAAATATAAGCGTTTTTCTATTTAATAAAAAAAGGCGATCCTAATATGTTTTAGGATCGTCTTTTTCTTCATATTTGCAAGCCTTCCTTTCGTCCTGCCTTAGTATAAAAGAAAATACAAAGAGTTCATATGAATAAATCCGACAAAGCACATAGAAAAAATATGTTTTTTTAGAAGTTGAATTTCTGGAAAAAGAAATGAAACCAGTATAGAATAGAAATGTTTCAAAACTCAGAATTTATTTTGAATAAAGTCTAAATTTATTACACTAACTGTAATAAATATATATTTTGTACAGGAAGGAGAAATACACATATGCAGGCAGTTTCACAAAAAAATACAGTAGAAACACCGACAATATATCGAATATTATTTGCGATTAGTTTCGGACATTTTTTGAATGATTCGATGCAAGCAGTTGTGCCAGCGTTGTTTCCTATTTTGGAAAAAACGATGAATTTATCCTATATGCAAGTAGGGTGGATTGCGTTTGCGTTAAATATGACGTCATCGATTATGCAGCCGGTTTTTGGGATGTATTCAGATAAGAAGCCGTCACCATTTTTATTACCGCTCGGTATGTTTTCGAGTATGCTTGGGATGATTGGACTTGCATTTGCACCGAACTTTATAGTTGTTATTATTTCTGTTTTATTTATTGGATTAGGTTCCGCGGTCTTTCATCCGGAGGGCGCTCGTGTTGCTTACATGGCAGCCGGTGCAAAACGAGGTTTAGCACAAGCGATTTATCAAGTGGGGGGAAATACAGGGAATTCTCTAGCACCTATTTTTACAGCATTAATTTTCGTTCCGCTCGGTCAAATTGGTTCTTTAGGTTTTACAGCCTTTGCAGCAGTTGGAATTGTATTACTAATTTTCGTATCAAATTGGTATAAAAATGAATTAGCCACTGGTGCTGTAAGAAGGAAAAAGAGGGCTGCACTTGAGGCTGAAAATGCGATTGTAAGTACGCATATTAAATTTGTTATTATACTTCTTGTTTTTCTAACATTCGTACGTTCTTGGTACGGTGCTGGTATCGGGAATTTCTATCAATTTTATTTAATAGAGCATTACGGTTTATCTATAAAAAATGCACAGTATTTCGTCTTCGCTTTTATGATTGCTGGTGTATTAGGTACTTTCTTTGGTGGTCCGCTAGCGGATCGATTCGGTAAGAAAAAGATTATTGTCTTTTCGATGCTCGGTTCAGCGCCGCTTGCACTATTGTTACCTCACGTTTCTCTTATGTGGGTTGTACCGTTATTTTTATGCATTGGATTTATTAGCTCTAGTAGTTTTAGTGTAATCGTTGTATATGCACAAGAACTTGTTCCAGGGAAAGTTGGGATGGTATCAGGGTTAATTGTTGGCCTTGCGTTTGGTCTTGGAGCATTAGGTGCTGTAGTCCTTGGAAAATTAGCTGATATGTATAGTCTTCAATTTATTATGCTATTATGTAGTGGTTTACCATTAATTGGACTTACTTCATTGTTACTGCCGAATGATAAGAAAACGATAGAATAGGGGATGCGCTATGAAATTATGTGAAAATGTTACAGAATTAATAGGAGATACACCTGTCGTCCGATTATCTAAATTTATTCCAGAGGACGCAGCGGATGTGTATGTAAAACTGGAAATGTTTAATCCGTCACGCAGTGTGAAAGATCGTGCAGCCTATAACTTAATTCATATTGCCGAGGAACACGGTCTCATTAAGCCAGGTGATACAATTATTGAACCGACAAGTGGAAATACAGGAATTGGCTTAGCGATGAATGCAGCTGCTAAAGGATATAAAGCTATTTTAATTATGCCAGATAATATGTCCAAAGAGCGTATTAATTTATTGAAAGCATACGGCGCAGAAGTAGTTTTAACACCAGCAGAACAAAGAATGCCAGGAGCAATTGCGAAGGCGGTAGAGTTACAAAAAGAAATTCCAAATAGTTTTATTCCGCAGCAATTTGAAAACCCAGCAAATCCGAATATTCATCGTTATACGACTGCACTTGAAATTTATGAACAAATGGATGGAGAACTTGATGCATTTGTAGCAACCGCAGGAACAGGCGGAACAATTACAGGGACCGGTGAAACGTTAAAAGAGAAACTACCAAACTTATATATTGTCGTAGTAGAACCGAAAGGATCACCAGTGTTATCTGGTGGTGTTCCAGGCCCTCATAAACTAGTCGGAACAAGCCCAGGGTTTATTCCCAAAAACTTAAATACAGAAGTGTATAACGAAATTATGCAAATTGCAGATGAAGAGGCATTAACTACAATGAGGAACTTGGCAAGACAAGAAGGATTACTAGTAGGGCCATCTTCAGGAGCTTCTGTTTACGCAGCAATAATGATAGCGAAGCGTTTAGGTGCTGGTAAAAAAGTTTTATGTATTGCACCTGATACAGGTGAGCGTTATTTGAGTATGGGGCTATTTGAATAAAAGTGATAGAAGCACCTTAATAGTAAGGATGAAAATCCGCTATTAAGGTGTTTCTTTTAGAAAAATAGATAATGGGTGAGTGGGGAGAATGACAATGAAGCTATTGAAACCAACATACGAATATAGCGAACAAATTATGGAGTATAGGCAGGCATTTTTACATGCAGGAGAACAACCACACGGCAGTAGCTCTTTACAAAATTTTGATTCACTAGATGAATGGTTTGAAAAAGTGAGTATACAAGAAGTAGGAGAAAACTTACAAGCAAATCGAGTGCCATCTAGTCAGTTTTTAAGTTTTGAAAAAGGAGAACTTATCGGTTTTGTGAATATTAGACATCGATTAAATCCAGAATTATTGCTGGAAAGCGGTCATATCGGTTATAGTATCCATCCGAATAAACGTCGCCTAGGTTACGCGACAAAACAATTGAAACTTGCATTAAGTGAAGCGCAAAAGTTAGGGTTGAAGAAAGTGCTAATAACTTGTGATAAAGCTAATATTGGTTCGGCTAAAACGATTCAAAAGGTTGGCGGTGTGCTAGAAAATGAAGTAGTTTCTTCTAATTCTGGCGAAATTGTTCAGCGTTATTGGGTAGAAATATGATTTAGTGGAAATTTGAAAAGGTAATATAATGTTTAATATCGAAATAGATAAATGAAAAGGAAGGGGAGTACTGCAGTTTTAGGGGGAAATGCAATGGGATTAAAAGAGAAAGCGATAGAGATGTCGGAGATTTATAGGCAAAACCAGAAAGTCGAAGCTATTATTTTAGCAGGATCTGTAGCGAGAAAGTTAGAAGATGAACATTCAGATATTGAATTACATATTTTATGGTCAGAACCACCAGAGGATGAAGAGCGTCTAGGTCCAATTAATAATATTGGTGGAACGATTTTGTCATATCATCCTTACGAGGACGAAGAATGGTCGGAAACGTATTTGACGAAAGAAGGAATTAAACTAGAGATTAGTAACTTTTTAACATTGACAGTAGAAAAAATTATTTCAGAAGTTATAGAGCAGTATGATATAAATTATGAGAAACAATGTATTGTATCATCGGTTCATGATGGTGTGAGTTTGTATGGAGAAGTAAAAGTACATGCTCTAAAAGATAGAGTTGAAGCATATCCAGAAGAACTGGCGAAAAGGATGATTTCAGAAAAACTTTGGTTTAGTAATCGTTGGCATAATCGAGAGGCGCTTTTAAAACGGAAAGATTGGCTTATGCTTTATGATGTTATTTGTGAAGTACAAAGGGATTTATTCGGTGTTTTATTCGGTTTGAATAGAATGTACGTGCACCATCCTGCATTTAAATGGATGGCTTATAATGTAGAGCGTATGAATATTAAACCTGAAAATCTATATGAGCGTATGGCGAATACGCTGATAGGGGAACCAGAGTATAGTGTACAGGAGTTAGAAGTGTTGATCGAAGAGGTATTACATTTAGTAGAACAATATGCCCCAAAATTAAATATTGCTGAACAACAAAAGCGCATTCAATATGCGAAGTAAAAAAACAAGAGATATAACAACGCGTTACATCTCTTGTTTTTTTATTTTACTAACTTTCCTAATACAGGTAATCGTTGAATCCTATCACCGAGAATATGCGAAGCAAGTCCACTCGTTAATACGAATAAAAGATAAACAAGTCCTCCTGCTGCGGCGCATATAAACACAATGATCAGTGATTCTACATAAGATTGTCCAGGAATAATCCAGCTTATAATTGCTCTTAATGCAATTACAACAGCAGACATTGCTGCGGAGTAAATCGTAATAAGAAATACTGTTTTTGCTGTTTCGCCAATTTTAAATTTCGCAAACTTAACGATGCAGTACAACATAATAATATTTGAAACGAGATATCCAAGAATTGTTCCAAGTACAGCACCATGTCCACCGAATAAATGTAAGAGCGGTGTGTTCACCACAATTTTAACGAGAATACCGGCTGAGAATGCAATCATTGTTTTTCTTTGATAATCAATTCCTTGTAATATAGCGGCTGAAACTGTGAAAATTGCACTTAATACAGCAGAAGGTGCAAATGAAATTAAATATTGTGATCCACCAAGTGCAATTTCAGGATTTACATAAACCATGCGGAATGCATCGTAAGCGATACTAGCAAGACCGAATGCGGCTGGGATAGTGAAGAATAACAACACTTGAAATATCTTTGAAATTTGTCCTTGTAATTCATCTAGCTTCCCGCTTGTAAATGATTTCGTTATAGCCGGAATAATTGTTAATGAGAATCCAGTTGCAAGTGAAGCCGGAATCATAATTAACTTTTGGGCATAGTTCGTTATATAAGCGAAAACTGCATTCGCGGTTTCTAAAGGTTCTCCCATTGCTCTAAGGACATCAGCTACGGTATATTGATCTACTAACGTATAGAGCGGGATTGCAATGCCTACAAATACAATTGGAATTGCATAACGTAGTAATTCCATATAAATACTTCTTAACGGAATGTTTGATGATCTCGTTTTCAGCTCACCTTCAGGAGGTTTTAATCCATTATATTTTTTCCAGTACATCATTAAAATAGAGACGCTTGCAAGTGCCCCGATAACAGCACCAAATGTAGCAACTGCAACAGAAGAAGCTACTGAACCTCCTAATAGTTTTGAGACGATAAAACTACCAACTAAAATGAAAACGACACGTGCGATTTGTTCTACGACTTGAGAAACAGCACTTGGTTTCATATGTTGAAAACCTTGGAAATAACCACGTGTAACACTCATAGCTGGTACGATAATAAGCGCGAAGCTTAATGCTCGCATTGTAAGTGTTACGTCTGCGATAAATTGTGGATCTGGTGTTTTCGAGCGAATAATAAATTGTGATATGTACGGTGCTCCAATAAATAAAGTTAAAAATCCTAAAAAGCCCATAAACATCATTAATTTTACGCTCGAGTTATACAATTTTTTACTTGTACTATAATCACCAAGTGCATTATGTTTTGCAACAAATTTTGAGACGGCAATAGGAATACCAGCTGTTGAAAAGCTTAATAAAATACCGTACCAAGAGTATGCGTATCCATATAAAGCGACCCCTTGCGTTCCAACTAATAATTGAAAGGGGAAAAAGTATATAAAACCTAAAATTCGTGAAATCATTGTTGCACCACTTAATAAAGCGGTACCTTTTAAAACTTTTGAAGTAGACAAAATTCTTTCCTCCTACTCGTGCTGTCTTGCATTTATCGTATACTACTATAAACCTGCTAGAGAAGTTAATACAGTATAAACCATAAATGTTCTAATACTATTCATACAAAAGTCATATTTTGAATTTTTAAATAGAATGTAATGCATAAAATTTCAAAATATAAGTTGACACTATTTTTAATGTATGATAAAAATGATAGTAATCAATTCGGAAAATAATATTTGGGCAATGAAAGGGTATAGTAGTGAAAATCTCCCTATTTCAGAGAGCTGATGGTTGGTGTGAATCAGTATATAGATTATTCATGAAGTTCGTCCTGGAGCATCTTTCATAAATCTCACATTATGAGGAAATGAAAGACGGTAGTTTATACCGTTATCAAATAAAGTGGTGAAGATTGTTTCACAACTAGGGTGGTACCGCGATATTTATCGTCCCTACGTATTTACGTAGGGACGTTTTTTATTTAGGTCCTAATTTTGGTGTGGCTTCATAACTAGGGTGGTACCGCGATATTTTATCGTCCCTACGTATTTGCGTAGGGACGTTTTTTATTTAGGTCCTAACTTTGGTGTATCTTCACAACTAGGGTGGTACCGCGATATTTTTGTCGTCCCTACGTATTTACGTAGGGACGTTTTTTATTAGGGAGGAAGTGAACGTATTAGAAAAGAGTATGGATAGAACAATATAAATACCGGATTGTAAAACAGAAAAAGATAAAGAGAGGAGATTAACAAATGAATTCACAGCAATGGACATCGAAATTAGGTTTCGTATTAGCTGCAGCAGGTTCAGCGATTGGTCTTGGAGCGATTTGGAAGTTCCCGTATATGGCCGGAATTGGAGGAGGCGGCGCGTTCTTCCTTATTTTCATCGGTTTCACATTATTAATTGGTTTACCGCTATTATTAGCTGAATTCGTTATCGGAAGAAGTACACAAAAAGAGGCCGTTGATGCATATAGAGAAATCGCACCAAAAACATTATGGCCATGGTTAGGGAAGTTAGGGATTGTAACATGTTTCATATTACTTTCTTTCTACAGTGTTGTAGGAGGATGGATTATATTATACTTATGGAATGCAATTACAGGTAGACTATGGGAAGGAAATGGAGCATACGAAGCTACGTTTGGTGAAATCATTTCCAATCCGTATTTAGCAGTTGGATCACAGCTATTATTCATCCTTATTACTATTTTTATCGTAAGTAAAGGTGTACAAAATGGTGTTGAAAAAGTAAATAAATATTTCATGCCAGCATTATTCGTTTTATTCTTTGTATTAATTGTTCGTGCACTTACGTTAGATGGTGCTGGAGAAGGAGTTCGATTCTTCTTACAACCTGATTTCTCAAACGTAACATCAGAAATCATTTTATATGCAATGGGGCAATCGTTCTTTTCGTTATCTGTCGGGGTAGCCGTTATGGTAACGTATAGTTCGTACTTACCGAAAGAAGAAAGCTTACCACGTTCAGCATTTTCTATCGTAGCTTTAACGCTTGTGATTACATTACTTGCAGGGCTTGCAATTTTCCCAGTAGTGTTCGCATTTGGGATGGAACCATCTCAAGGACCAGGGCTATTATTTATCGTACTGCCAGCTATTTTCAGTAAAATGGCGTTCGGGAAGTTATTCTTCATTGTTTTCTTATTACTATTCTTCTTTGCTACTATTACATCAGCAATTTCGATGTTAGAAATTAGTGTTGCGTCTTTAACAACTAAAGGTAAAAGTAAAGGGAAACGTGAAAAAATGGCATTAATTGTTGGCTTGTTAATCTTTGTTGTAGGGGTTCCATCAGCCTTATCATTCGGTTTGTTAAGTGATGTGAAACCATTTGGGAAAACAATTTTTGATTTAGCAGACTATGCGGTTAGTAACATATTAATGCCGCTTGGTGTTTTATTAGTTTCCATCTTTGTTCCGTTGAAAATGAAGAAAGATGTATTAATGAAAGAGCTTGGTGTAAGTAAAAATAAAGGCTATAAACTATTCGTATTATGGTTATTCTTACTTCGCTATATTGCACCAATTGCGATTATTATCGTATTCCTAAATGTGCTTGGAATTATATAAAAGAAAGGTAGCGTATCGAGATATGATACGCTACCTTTTTATTTTGCTTTTTTTTGCAATTCGTTTACTGTCACGAATTGATAGCCCTTTTTAGATAAAGAGTCTAAAATACCTTCAATAGTTTGCAGATTTTCATTAGATTCATCGTACATAGGGTGCAATAAAATGATAGAACCTGGTTTTACATTTTTACTAACATATTCAATTTTATCAGCTGTAGATGTATAAAAAGTATCAGGTTCAAGGTCCCATGTGATTGTTTCGATATTGTTTTTATTTAAATAATAGGGCAGACCAATTAGCTTTTTACCGTTAGGTGGTCTAAAATCAATTTTATCTGTATATCCTGTTTGACGGATTATCGAGTTCGTTTTTTCTATTTCTTCTTTAATAAAAGAAGGAGTTTTGAAAACCATTCTGTTATGAGAGTATGTATGGTTTCCAATTTGGTGTCCAGATTGTACGATATCTTCTCCTAACGATAGGTTTTTCTCTAGTTCATTTCCGATTAAAAAGAAAGTAGCTTTTGCATTGTATGTATCTAGTAGTGGTAATATTTGTTTTACATTGTTCGTAGGGCCATCATCAAAAGTTAAAGCAATCACTTTTTCATTTGTTTCTACTCGGTTTGTTAAACCTCCAAACAATTGAAAACTTCTTGCGTTCATCAATTTGTATGTTCCGAATAATGCTACAGTAATAATGAATAATGTAACGATTGTAATGATTATATTCTTTTTCATAACGCAACCTCACTATACTTTTGGATTGGACTAAAAAGTATTATATCAAACTAAGTAACTTCGTGCTTTAAAAAGGATGTGGATGCAAGGGGAAGAAATTTATCATATAATAAAATGCAAAAGGTATATTAGGAGGTGTTTATATGGCGATTATAATTCAATTGCCAGACACTGCAGCGTCTCATGCAAAGCCAAGTATGGAAATGGCGATACTTTGCGTGGGGTAGACAAGTAATATACAATCGCCTAAATGAGCTCGTATCATTTTTTATATTTGGCTTTGCACCTTATTGAAATGAACCATAAAAAATAAGGGGCGAGCAGAAATGAAATACGTTAAAGCTGCGACGGTTTTACCAGAAAGTTTAATTGCTGAAATTCAAAAGTATATACAAGGTGAAACAATTTACATTCCAAAACAAGAAACAAAACATTATAAATGGGGTACACAATCTGGAGGAAGAAAACAACTAGATGAAAGAAACAAAGCTATTAAAGAAGCGTTTAAAAGTGGAATTTCCATTCATCAACTTGCGGAGGAGCATTTTCTTTCCGGAGAAACGATTAAAAAGATTGTGTATTCTAAATGAAAATAAAAGAGTCTAGTTCAATTATTAAATTGAACTAGACTCTTTTTGTTTTGTATCTATTGGATATGAATGGGCAAGATAATAGAAAAAATGTGCCGGCTTTTTACTAAATAGAATATAGAGCATTTGAGTGAAAAGCAGAAAGGTGAGCATATATGAATCATCTAGGACAAATAACGATAGAACTATTTTTTGGTTTTTTTGTGCTATTGATTGCTACTAAAATATTAGGGAAGACACAAATATCTCAGTTAACGCCATTTGATTTTATTTCTGCCATAGTTCTCGGAGAATTAGTAGGAAATACTATATATGATCCGGAAATAAAAGTATGGTCTATTTTATATGCAGTACTTGTATGGGTAGTGTTAATTTATACAATAGAAGTGATAACGCAAAAATTTAGGGGGACGAGAAGTTTTTTTGAAGGCTCTCCGTCAATCATTATCCGTAATGGATATATTGACCGGGAACAACTAAGTTCAAATCATTTGGATATTAATCAACTACAACAAATGCTAAGACAACAAAAAGATATATTTTCAATCCGAGAAGTTGAATATATGATTTTGGAACCTAATGGAAACATAAGTGTTCTGAAGAAAAGCAAATATGAATCTCCTACTATAAATGATTTAAGTTTAAAACATAAACCTGTATACTTACCGATTTCATTAATTAGTGATGGAAAAGTAGTGAAAGATAATTTGAGGGAAGCAGGTTTTGATGAAGGATGGCTTTATAAACAAATAAAGCAAAAAGGGATTACTAAATTTGAAGATGTATTATATGCAGAATGGAAAACAGATGATGGTTTCTTTTGTCAGGAAATGCCTCGGTAGAACATAGTCAGAGTATGTAATGTTCATTTCTAAGTTATCTTTTACATATCAAAAAGCTGAATCATTGTATACAATAAGACTAGATCAACAATTTGTATGGAGTGATAAAGATGGAAGCTTTTATTAGAAGTGATCAATATAATTTTATAAAATCACAAGCTTATATTTTAGCAAATGGGCACGCAACGGCAAATGATAGAGGTGTAATTCAAGCGTTAAAATCACTTGCGATTGAAAAAATAATACATGTATTTGAAAATTTAACAGATGAACAGAAAGAGTTAATTGATACGGTATTAACAGTTCAAAATAGAGAAGATGCAGAATCGTTTTTACTGAAAATAAATCCGTATGTCATTCCGTTTCAGGAAGTTACAGCGCAAACATTAAAAAAATTATTTCCTAAAGCGAAAAAATTAAAACTTCCTGATATGGAAGAACTGGACATGAAAGAATTATCTTATTTAAGCTGGATTGATAAAGGGTCAAGCAGGAAATTTATTATAGCGAAAAATGATAAAAATAAGTTTGTTGGTCTGCAAGGAACGTTCCAAAGTTTAAATAAAAAGAGCATTTGTTCATTATGTCATGGACATGAAGAAGTAGGGATGTTTTTAGTTGAAATTAAAGGTAATATACCAGGAACTTTCGTGAAAAAGGGAAACTATATTTGTAAAGATGGTGTAGCTTGTAATCAGAATATGAAATCTCTTGATAAATTGAATGATTTTATTGAACGATTGAAGAAATAAAGAAAAAACCTCTAGTATTTAAACTGGAGGTTTTTATTTTTTGAAGAAGTAGTAATAGGCTTCTTTTATAGCTGTAAATTTATAAAAAAAGTCGGGTCATTTATAATGAAATTAGATAAAAATATCTATTTGGATACAGTTGCTTATTTTGAAGGAGGTAAAACATGAATTACATTTCACCGAAAGAAGAGATATTAAAAATGAAACGGTGGCCTAAAGATACGATAGCGGCGGGGCGTGGTCATTCTGTTGGTCTCAAATCGGATGGCACAGCGGTAGCAGTGGGGCGAAATAAAGAAGGAGAATGCAATGTAAGCAGCTGGTGTGATATTGAAGCAGTCGCTGCGGGCAATGTTCATATGGCGACGAACACTGGGAACGCTCATACAATCGCTCTTAAAAGTGATAATACTGTGGTAGCTGTGGGTTGGAATAAGCATGAACAATGTGATGTAAATGATTGGAATAATGTTGTAGCGGTTGCGGCAGGGTGGCGTCGTACCATTGGCCTTAAACCGGATGGCACAGTAATAGCAGTGGGGCGAAATAAAGAAGGAGAATGTAATATAAGTAGCTGGAGAGATATTGTGGCGGTCACGGCGGGTGACTGGCATACAGTCGGTCTTAAAATGGACGGTACAGTGACGACTGTGGGTAATAATCGATATGGCCAATGCAATGTAAGTGGATGGCGTGGTATGGTGGAGTTGGCGGCAGGTTATCTTCATACTGTTGGTTTGAAATCGGATGGCAAAGTGATGGCAGTGGGTAATAATAAACTTGGTCAATGTGATGTAGGCAGCTGGAAAGATATTATGGCAATAGCAGCTGGTACGAATCATACAATCGGACTTAAATCAGACGGTACCGTGGTGGCAGTCGGCTGGAATGAGTATGGTCAATGTAATGTAAGCGATTGGCGTGATATTGTAGCGATAGCGGCGGGTTGTGCGCATACGGTCGGTCTGAAATTAGATGGCACGGTGGTAGCAGTAGGTGATAATACATACGGTCAATGCGATGTAGGTAGTTGGCGCAGTATCCGATTGCCCGGTAAATAGTTTTTAATAACTATTTGTTGATAGATAATTTACAATAAATCACCAGTAATATTATTCTATTTTATGAGTAATTATGGAATAGGATATGTAGATAAGAATCCCTTTTTAAAAGAGGTTCTTATTCTTTTTCCGTAAAATGAGTGTCTAAATGGAATTTTTGAACAAACTTTATTTCAAAGCTACAGTAGAAAGTATAAATTACAAATAAAGCATAGGAGAGCTGAAGAAATGCTTAAAAAGTTTTTGCTTTCTTTACCGGATGTTTTACTTGTATGCATTGTTATCTACATAACATACACAACTACTCTTAGTTTTGTACAGATGTTAGTAATTTCAATTGCAATCGGAATCGTCGGTGGTTTTGTTATAAGAATTTGTAAGGATGTATTCACGTATATAAGGTGGACAATTAAACAGAGGAAATCTTGAATACGTTGTATTGCTATTAGGAGGAGAGGAAATGACTAAGAAAAAAAGTAGAGTGAAAAATGAAATAGCACTTTGGACATTAACAGCGGTTGTTCTCATCATTGTATGGTACTTTTTTCAAAGATAAAAATGCATCGTACTTAAAAGGTACGATGCATTTTTATTATTATTTTTGCCAATTTTCTTTTATAAAGTCTTCACGGCCAGATTCTTTTTGCTCAGTAGCATATTTCTCTGGATTCTTTTTATAGAAATGCTGGTGGTATTCCTCTGCTTCATAAAAAGGTGCAGCTGAGCGAATTTCAGTCACAATAGGACCTTTAAACATACCGCTTTCTGCTAGCGTTTGCTTTGATTTTTCTGCAAGCTCTTTTTGTGTTTCATTATGATAAAAAATTGCTGTGCGGTAAGATGGACCACGATCGAAAAATTGTCCGCCGTCATCAGTTGGATCAATTTGTGGCCAATATAAATCTAGTAATTTTTGATAAGGAAAAATAGAAGGATCGAATGTAATTTGTACAACTTCTAAATGTCCAGATGTTCCAGTTTTTACTTGTTCGTATGTTGGGTTTTCTACATGACCACCTGCATAGCCGGAAAGTACTTTTTGAATACCGGGAAGCTCATCAAATGGTTTTACCATGCACCAAAAACAACCGCCTGCGAAGGTTGCGAGTTCGTATGTTTTTTCAGACATTGCTGTAATCCTCCTAAATATATATGTTTTATACAGTATTATATAAAATGTTTTATTGCGCAATAAAAAAGATTTAGAAGTGAATAAAAATTGAAATATATTTCTTTATAAAGTCTTTAAAATTCCTTCAAAGTTTCTTTTTTTCTGAGTGTTATGATGTAAATCGAAGTGAATATGTGAGGTGATAGGCAATGAATCCACGTATGAAAATTAATAGTTTACAACAAAAAATGAAAGAGAGACTAATATGAAAAAGGAATTTATACAAAGTGATTTAAGAAATATATTGATTGCGGCGTGCTTACTATTAGGGTTAGTTATTTTCGGATATTTTTTAATTAATAATTACCCAGGTACAAATGAAAAAAAGAAGTTAAGAGACGTAACATCTACTTCAGAATCAATTACATCTCTTACGAATTCAAATGCCAAAAAAAGGGTTACAAAAACTTTTAATATTACGGCGAAAGTAGCAAGTGTAGATTTGGGAAATGGGAAAAAGGTAGATGCATGGACCTTTGATGGAACATCACCGGGTACTCAAATTCGAGTTAAACAAGGTGAACGTATTGTTGTAAATTTGAAAAATGAATTACCAGAACCGGTTACAATCCATTGGCACGGATTAGATGTTCCTGCGGCGGTAGATGGTGTTCCAGGTGTTACGCAAAATGCTATAAAACCAGGTGAAACATATACATACGCATTTAATGCTGATCAGGTGGGGACATATTGGTATCATTCACATCAAAAAAGTGCAATACAAACGGAACGGGGACTATTTGGAACCATTGTTATTGAACCGAATAAACCAGCTGTAAAATATGAAAAGGATTATACAGTGGCGATCCATGAATGGAAAACAGGAGCCATAAAAACCCGTAAGCATAATGGCGAACAAGATAAAGATTGGGATAGCTATCCTAGCAATCATATTCGAAATGAAAAGGCGCAAACTTTAGAAGGACCGTTAATGATGCCAAGTAATGATCAACTCAAAGATTTATCTGATGGAGATGATTACGATGTATTTACATTAAATGATACAAGTGAGGGACTACGATTGGATGCAAAACCAGGTGAAACAGTACGCCTTCGCTTAATTAATGCTGGGAATAATACGCATTTAATGACATTAGTTGGGGCGCCATTTCAAATTATTGCATTAGATGGTCGTGACATAAAAGGTGGGGACGAGCTAGATAAAGCAATTCTTCCGATGGGAGCTGCACAACGTTATGACCTTGTTTTTAAAATGCCAGAAACAACGAGTGTAAAACTTATTAATGTTGATCCATCTAAGAAAATGAATCGAATGTTAACGACGACTATTGGGAACGGTTCTTTGCCGAAAAAACCTGTTGATATAAAGAGTTATCCATGGTTTGACTTTACGAAATATGGAGAAAAAGAAGTTGGCAAGTTTACGATAGATTCAAAGTTTACAAAAGTCTATGATATGGATTTGGCAGAAGGTGTGAAAGATGTAAATGGACAAGAAAAATGGGTGTATACGATTAATGGAAAGACATCACCTGACATTCCACCAATTAAAGTAGAGAAAGGGGATAAAGTTAAGATTCGATTTAAAAATAAGGGGGAAGAAATTCATCCAATGCATTTGCATGGACACACATTCCAGGTTATTTCTAAAAATGGTAAACCAATGGAGGGAAGTCCGATTTACTTAGATACAGTTAATGTTTTTCCGGGAGAAGAATATGAAATTGCTCTAGAGGCAAATAATAGTGGACTATGGATGGTTCATTGTCATCATCTCGTTCATGCGGAAAAAGGAATGCATACGATGATGAATTATGAGGGGGTAACTACTCCGTTTTCTACAGGAGATCACGCGGGTAATCATCCAGAATAATAATACGGAGGTTTTCATGCTTTATAGAATGATAGTATTTATTGTAATAAGTACAAGTATATTTTTATTTTCTCATAGTAGTGTATTTGCTCATACAAGTGTTGTAGGAGCCACCCCTAAAGAGGGTGAGGTTCTTACAGTACAACCGGAACAGATTATTCTTGAATTTAGTGAACCAGTTGCGGGAAATGTAGTTAATATTGAATTGCTAGATGCAAGTGCAAAGAGAGTGCAAGTATCAAAGGTTGAAATATTAGATAACCCAGCAAAAATAAAAGTGAAAATACCAAACTTAAATAATGGTACTTACACAGTAAGGTGGTCTATGATTTCTGCAGACGGACATCCGAGTGAGGGAGGCTATCCCTTTTCAATTGGAGAAGAAGTACAAACTAATGTAGTGGTAGAGGAAAATGCGAGTGGGAGTGGCTCAGTATTTTCAGATGTTATGATAGTAACACTACGCTATATTGTAGAGGGAATGATTTTAATTGGAGCAGGAGTAAAGTGGCTCGATATGTTTGTAAAGCGTTATAGATTACCTTCCATATTGCAAAGAATGAAGAATATGAAAAAGATTTTTTTCTCTATACTTGTAATAGGATTAATAGCCGAATTAATAGTGTATAAGTCAATTATTCCGAAGGAGAGTTTACTTATTCATTCGCCATTTTCAGTTATTATTATGATTCAACTGCTATTATTAGTTCTTATGTCTTTGCGGCATATGGGGAACGAATGGTATGCGCTAATTTGGGGATTTCTTGTTGCGAGTTTTTCTTTCACAGGTCATGTATGGATTACTAATCCAAATTGGGCAGCAGTTATAATTAGAATGGTCCACGTAATGAGTATTGCAGTGTGGCTAGGAGCACTTATTTATTTAGCTCTTGTTATAGCGTGGACAACATTATACAAAATTACATTTGATCAAAAGAGTTTCCGTAAGCATTTTAGCATTATTGCTGGTACTTCATTTATTCTAGCATTTCTTTCTGGGGAATTAATTGTGTTTTTACAGACAAGGAATTGGGTACTTTTTAATTTTAATTCAATATGGACGAACCTTTTAAATATAAAGATTCTTACTGTATGTATAATTACAATTGTAGCATGGAGACAAACGAAAACATGGGGTAACGATATCGGAACAGTTAATCGCCGTTTATTGCTCTTAGAAATTGTTCTAGCTATACTCGTATTATTAGCTGGTATTTGGATGAGTCAAGTTTCGTTTCCGGTGAATTCTGTAACTAGCTAAAATTATAATGTTCATAGGAGTTCTGTAATGTCAATCCGTATTAGATTGCTGTTGTCGTATGTTGCGATGGTAATTATTCCAATCGTTTTTTGCGGTATAGCAGTTATGTTAATTAGTGTTACTTTATTTGGTGATATTCGTATTGCAAAAGCAATCATTGGCCTTAATCAAAATAGTCATTCTCTCATTGATAAAGAGCAGGAGGGAGCTATTCGTACAAAAGAAGATGAAGATGATATTTTTAGTAGGTTGAAAATTCTTTCATCGTATGCTCCAGATAAATTGGAGGATATAAATTTTTTAAAGGAAACTGATAAAGAATTAAACGATAATCAAGCAGGATTACTAATTCGAAAAAATGATGAGCTTAAATATTCATCCCCATATTTTAAAATCTCTTCGTTTGATAAATACCTACCCACATTTGAAACGGAAGGACAAAGAAAGGGAATGGATGTGAAAATAGAGGGTAATTCTTTTTACTATAAGCAATTTGATTACTACGATGAAGAGAAGGATAAGGTTAGTATTTTTGTATTTGAGTATGTAAATCCTTTAGAAGAAATGATTAGAGAATTTTTCCCGTATTTCGTATGCTCTTTAATACTGGGGTTAATTATTACGAATGGAATATTAACATATTTTATATCACGGAGTATTATTAAACCATTGCATTCATTAAAGCAGGCAACGGAAAGAATTCAAAAGGGTGATTTAGATTTTCAAGTAAAGCCACTTGCGAAAGATGAAATAGGTGAATTAAGTTTATCGTTTGAAGAGATGCGTGGCAGGTTGAAGGAATCGGTCGAGTTGCAAATGCAATATGAAAAGAATCGTAAAGAGTTGCTTTCAAATATTTCTCATGATTTACGGACGCCGATAACGGCTATTAAAGGTTATGTACAAGGAATTAAAGAAGGTATCGCTCGAACTCCAGAACAATTAGATAAATATTTAACGATTATTTATCATAAAGTGTTTGATATGGATCAATTAATTGACGAGCTTTTTCTCTTTTCAAAACTTGATTTGAAAGAGGAACCGTTTCAATTTGAAGAGGTTGAAATTAATCAATACTTATCTGATTGTATAGAAGAACTACAGCTTGAATTGCAAGATAAGGGAATTGCAGTGAGTTGGGATGCTCAAAAGGATACTTCTATTTTGGTAAAAGGTGATCGTGAAAAATTACGTCGTGTTATTACAAATATCATTTGGAATAGTGTGAAGTATATGGATAAAGAAGAAGGATATATAGGAATTCGCATGACCGAATCTATTGATTATGTAACGATTTACATAAAAGATAATGGGATAGGAATAGAGGAGAAGGCGATGCCTTATATATTTGAAAGATTTTATCGTGCAGATCATTCTAGAAATTCTAAAACGGGTGGAAGCGGACTTGGTTTGTCAATTGCACATCAGATTATCACACAACATGGTGGTGATATTTGGGTAGAAAGCAAAAAAGGTAAAGGAACGACGCTGGCATTTACATTACAAAAAATCAATTAGAAAAAGGAGAGCATCTTGAAAAGAATTTTAATTATTGAAGATGAAGCTATTATAGCAGAGTTAGAAAAGGATTATTTAGAGGTTGCTGGGTATACAGTAGATATTGATTACTCTGGCGAAAAAGGTTTACAAAGAGTTCTTCTGGAGGATTATGACTTGTTAATTTTAGACATAATGTTACCGGGAATAGATGGATATGAAATATGTAAACAAGTTCGATTGAAAAAGGACATACCAATACTTATGGTGTCCGCAAAACAAGAGGAAATCGATAAAATTAAAGGGTTAGGTTTTGGAGCAGATGATTATATTATAAAACCATTTAGCCCAAGTGAAATGGTGGCGCGTGTAAACGCTCATCTAGCCCGTTATGATCGTTTAACAGGGAAGCGAGAACAAATAAAAGATGAAATTCGTATTCGAGGATTGCTTATTGATAAATCGGCACGACGTGTATTTATAAATGGAACTGAGGTCATGTTAACAGGAAAAGAATTTGATTTATTAACTTGTATGGCGGAACATCCAAACCAAGTATTTAGTAAAGATCGTCTCTTTGAAACTGTCTGGGGGATGGATGTAATTGGTGATGCAGCAACGGTTGCTGTACATGTGAAAAATATTCGTCAAAAAATTGAACTCGATCCATTTGATAAATCATACATTGAAACAATTTGGGGAGTAGGATATCGTTTTACACACTAATAAAAAAGCCAGCATTTTTGCTGGCTTTTTTATTGTAAATGAATTTACAAACAAGATCCTCCGCTAACATCAATCAATTGTCCAGTAACCCAGCGACTATCAGGAGAAGCGAGAAATGCAGCAGTGTCGGCAATGTCTTCTACTTCACCTAATCGATTGAAAGCTGAAATGTTAGTAGCATATTGTTTCATCATTGGATCGCTCAAGAGTTCCGCATTCATATCTGTTTTAATGAAGCCTGGAAGTATTGCATTTACAGTAATACCTCGTGCGCCAAGTTGTTTTGCTAGAGTGAAAGTCATTGTGTTAATTGCACCTTTCGTCATACTATATGCAACGAAATCAGGTAAAGAAATGCGAGTTGCGGCTGATGAGATATTAACAATCCGGCTATTGTCACGTAAACGCGGTAGAGCTTGTTGGATGATGAAGAATGGTGCTTTTGCATTTACTGAAACGATTCTATCAAAAAATTGTTCAGTCGTTTCTTCAATAAAAGCACCAGGTCCAATTCCAGCGTTGTTTATTAAAATATCAAATTCCGTTCCACCAGTTCGCTTTTGCAATTCAGTATCTAAAGAATTATATAGGTTTTCTACACCGTGTAAAGATTCAAGATTTGCACCGATAGAAAAAGCTGATCCGCCATTTGATTGAATTTCATGAACAGTTTCTTCAGCATCTTCTTTTCGGTTACCATAATGAACAGCAACTAATGCACCATCGTTTGCTAAACGTTTTGCGATAGCACGTCCAATTCCTCGGCTTGCTCCAGTAACTAATGCTATTTTACCTTTTAACATAGTTCCCTCATCTCCTCATGAAATTTTTATATGTTTTAAGTTGTTTTTCTTTATGTAGAAAAGCAAACATACTTAAGTAATATATGAGTACGTGTAAGAAGTTCATTCCAATTTTGTTTTGAGAAAAATAAACAACCTTTTGGTGTATGAATTGAACTTTAAAAATGAATTTTTAAAAAAATGTTGACAATGAAAAGAACAAAGTCCTATAATACGTTTAACAAATAAAAGTCAATTATGAATTTTCAGACTTTATATTATGTATATGCAAAGAAGAGGAAAGTAGATGATTATGATCGTTTCAGAGAGCTACTCCAAGGCTGCGAGAGTAGTAAGCATCGAATCATTGAATATCACCTCGGAGCATCGCTTGCGAAAGGGAAACTGAGTAGAGGGCGGCGGTATCGTCTCCGGTAAAAGGACGGGGGTCTGGTTGGACCTACAAAGCTTATATTTCGTGAGAAGTGTAAGGAAGCTGAGTGGTAACGCGAAACTCTCGCCTCAGCAATCAAAGCTACTATTAAGTAGTAGTTGATTGCTGAGGTGAGAGTTTTTATTTTAAAAAATAGATTAAGTAAGAGAAAAAATGTGTAAGAAGGGATTTGACAAGATGAGAAGTGACATGATTAAAAAAGGTTTTGATAAAGCTCCGCATCGTAGTTTATTAAAAGCAACTGGTTTAAAAGATGAAGATTTTGATAAACCATTCATAGCAATTTGTAATTCTTTTATTGAAATTATTCCAGGTCATAAGCACTTAAATGAGTTTGGGAAACTTGTTAAAGAAGCAGTACGTGCAGCAGGCATGGTTCCATTTGAATTTAATACAATTGGAGTAGATGACGGTATTGCGATGGGTCATATCGGTATGCGTTATTCGCTTCCGAGTCGTGAAATCATTGCAGATTCAGTAGAAACGGTTGTAAATGCACACTGGTTTGACGGAATGATTTGTATTCCAAACTGTGACAAAATTACACCAGGTATGATGATGGCTGCACTTCGAATAAACATTCCAACTGTTTTCGTTTCAGGTGGTCCGATGGCAGCGGGGAAAACATCTAAAGGGGAAGTTGTCGATTTAAGTTCTGTTTTTGAAGGGGTAGGAGCCTATCAATCTGGGAAAATTTCAGAAGAAGAATTAAAGGATATTGAAGATCATGGCTGTCCATCTTGTGGTTCTTGTTCCGGTATGTTTACAGCGAACTCTATGAACTGTTTATGTGAAGTGTTAGGTTTAGCTCTTCCTGGTAACGGGAGTATTTTAGCGATTGATCCAAGACGTGAGGAGTTAATTAAACAAGCAGCAGAAAAATTAAAAATTTTAATTGAAAGAGATATTAAACCACGCGACATTGTAACAGAAGAAGCAATTGATGATGCGTTTGCACTTGATATGGCGATGGGTGGATCAACGAATACAGTATTACACACGTTAGCACTAGCACAAGAGGCGGGGTTAGATTACGATATGAACCGCATTGATGCAGTTTCAAGGCGTGTACCGCATTTATGTAAAGTAAGTCCAGCTTCTAATTGGCATATGGAAGATATCGATCGCGCAGGCGGGATTAGTGCAATTTTGAAAGAGATGAGCCGAAAAGAAGGGGTACTTCACCTTGATCGTATAACTGCTACTGGGCAAACATTAAGAGAAAACATTGCTCATGCAGAGATTCAAGATAAGGAAGTTATTCATTCTCTAGAAAATCCTCATAGTGAAGAAGGAGGATTACGTATATTAAAAGGAAACCTTGCGAAAGACGGAGCGGTTATTAAAAGCGGAGCAACAGAAGTAAAACGATTTGAAGGACCTTGCGTTATTTTTAATTCACAAGATGAGGCGCTTGCCGGCATTATGCTTGGGAAAGTTAAGAAAGGAGATGTAGTTGTTATTCGCTATGAAGGACCAAGAGGCGGACCTGGTATGCCGGAAATGTTAGCACCAACATCAGCAATTGCTGGTATGGGATTAGGAGCAGATGTTGCACTTTTAACTGATGGTCGCTTCTCTGGTGCTTCACGTGGTATTTCGGTAGGGCACATTTCACCAGAAGCAGCAGCTGGCGGAACGATTGCATTTCTTGAACAAGGAGATATTGTATGTATTGATGTTGAGGAACGCTTGTTAGAAGTGAGAGTTAGTGATGAGGAATTAGAGAAGCGTAAAAAAGGGTGGAAACGACCAGAACCAAAAGTGAAAACTGGGTGGCTTGGACGTTATGCACAAATGGTAACATCGGCGAATACAGGTGCAGTTCTGAAAATCCCGAATTTTGATTGAGCCAATATAAAAAGAGATAAGGATGATATAAAATGGTGCAAAATGTAAAGGAGAGAGTGAAAATTGAAGATATCTTAATGGCTCATAATTGCATGAAAGATATCGTTATTAAAACACCGTTACAACGAGATTCAGTTTTATCTGAGAAATATGAATGTGACGTATATGTTAAGCGAGAAGATTTACAAGTTATTCGTTCTTTCAAAATTCGTGGTGCGTATAATTTAATTCAAAGTTTACCGAAAGAAAAGTTACAAAATGGTGTTGTTTGTGCAAGTGCTGGTAATCATGCACAAGGAGTTGCTTATACGTGTAATTTATTGAAGATTCCGTCAAAAATTTTCATGCCGACAACGACACCTAAGCAAAAAGTATCACAAGTTGAATTTTTCGGTGGTGATTTCGCAGACATTGTATTAGTTGGTGATACATTTGATAGTTCTTTCCAAGAGGCGCAGCGCTATTGTGTAGAAAATAGGATGACATTTGTACATCCGTTTGATGATCCGTATGTCGTTGCTGGTCAAGGAACAGTCGCTGTTGAAATTATGCATGATATGGAGAAACCAGTTGATTATATATTTACAGCAATTGGCGGTGGTGGATTAGCATCTGGTATTGGTACATATGTAAAGGGGGTTAGTCCTACTACAAAGGTAATCGGTGTAGAACCGATGGGAGCTGCATCTATGAAAGAAGCTTTTCTTCAAAATGAAAATGTTGCATTAGAAAAGATTGATAGTTTTGTTGATGGAGCAGCTGTTAAGAAGGTAGGAAAGTTAACTTTTGAAACATGTAAAGATGTAATTGATGACATAGTTTTAGTACCAGAGGGAAAGGTTTGTACGACGATTTTAGAACTGTATAAGAAAAATGCAATTGTAGCAGAGCCAGCTGGTGCGCTTTCTATTGCGGCACTTGATCTATACAGAGATGAAATAAAGGGAAAAACAGTTGTATGCACGTTAAGTGGTGGAAATAATGATATTGATAGAATGCAAGAAATGAAAGAACGATCCCTTATTCATGAAGGATTAAAGCACTATTTCATCATTGAATTTCCGCAACGTTCAGGAGCACTACGAGAGTTTCTTGATAAAGGATTAGGACCGGAAGATGATATTACTCGCTTTGAGTATATTAAGAAACATAATAAAGAAAATGGTCCAGCTTTAGTGGGGGTAGAATTAAAGCATAAGGAAGACTATGAAGCTTTAATTACTCGTTTTCAAGAAAATAACATTCAATTCGTGGAGCTTAATAAAAATCCTGTGCTGTTTGATTTACTTATTTAATAAAAGAAAAGAGTTAACATACAATTCTACTTGAAATAAAAAAGATAGATACAGGAGGGAAATCCTGCTTGTTCTATCTTTTTTATTCTTTGAAAGTTAAACGAAATACGCTCCATATTCAAGAAGGATAAAGCTAGTTAACCAAAAAAGTATTGCAATACGAATGATTACATACATTGTAAATTCAAAGGGAGTAAGTTTTCTCTCTCGCTTTATTTTTCTTAGAAGTCTAACAGAAAAAAATGAACATAAAAGCAGGATCGCTATAGATATTTTATACACGTTTTCTAACAGACTTATATTTTCTAATAAGTTTTTCAGCATATTCATCACCTATCCCGTAATGTATGTTACAGAGAAATGAATTTCGTGCTGTTTAGTTGCGTTTGTTTATTATTTTCCCAGTATCATCAATTTCTACATCAGTTGAAACCGTTTGTAAATATTGCAGTGCTTTTTTCTTTTCTTCTTCATTTACAGGAGAAACTTGGTTGTTGCGAATGATGTAAGGATTGAATGACATTTGGACATCCTTACCTTTAAAGGTTAAAGTTAATACGCCTGTTTCGGCACTCTTTCCATTTACATAATTCGGGAATAAAAAGTTTCCTAACGAGTATGCGATAGGAACTTTATTGTAATACTCAAATCCTTGTAACCAATGCGGGTGACTTCCAACGATTGCATCAGCACCCGCCTCTACCATTTTCGGAACATATTGTTTCTGGTATTCTATTGGACGATTAGATTTTTCGACGCCCCAATGCATATAGACGATGACATAATCAGCATCTTTCTTTTGCTCTTGAATCGTTTTTGTTACAAGATCTAGGTCATATCCGTTTGCAACGCCGGGTTTATTGTCACCAGCTACCCAATTAAAGTTGGGCATAAAGCGTACAAAGGAAAGAAATTTAAACTTTTTTCCTTTTACAGTTAGTTCACGAGCAGTATAAGCATCTTCAGCATTTTTTCCGGCTCCAGTGTAAGGTAGTTTTAATTTTTCGACGTGAGAAATGGTGTCTAGTAGTCCATCTTGCCCATAATCAAGCGTATGGTTATTGCCAATGTTCACGATGTCATATCCGGTGTTTTTAATGGCTTGTAGTGTGGATGGATCACTTTTAATCCAAAATTGTTGCCCAGGTACTCTTTTTTCTCTCGTTGTAAATGCTGACTCTAAATTAACAAAAGAAATATCAGCTTTCGTTATTTCTTCTTTTACGTGTTGGAATGGATAATCAGCCCCATTTTTTTCGATTACGGGACGTAATTGCCAATCGAACATTGTATCACCAGAGAAGGTGAGTGTGATTTCAGGGTCTTCGGTTTTCTTTTCGCTTTTTGAAGCTGTTTTACTAGATTTGTTTTGCATATCAGGTTTGTCTTTCGCTTTTGAAATAAAAGAGTAGTTGATTAATAAAACAATTGGTGTAATGAAAAAGGCTATTAACAGAAATCGTTTTAGTAAAGTTTTCATAAATACCTTCCCTTTTGAGTTTATCCCGCAATTAGATTAATAATGAATCTACTAAAGGCAATCGGTCTTTGTATAGTTACAAAAAAATAGCGGGTTATGTAGTGAAAAACGTTTGTCAATATTCACAATATTACGTTAACATATAGGTAACCTGTAAATCAATGTATAAACCAAAATATAGAAATAAAGAATTCGAAGGGTGAAGAATGAGAAATGGTTATATTAGGAGCAGTTGTAAATGGGATTTGTATTATATTTGGTACTTTACTTGGTAAATTATTTAGTGCGATTCCAGAAAGTATGAAGGGAACAATTATGCATGCAATTGGTTTAGCGGTTACTGTACTTGGACTTCAAATGGCATTAAAAAGTGAAAATTTTCTTGTTGTCATACTAAGTTTAGTTATTGGTACGGTAATCGGAGAATGGCTACAATTAGAAGAAAGGTTAAAACTGTTAGGGGATTGGCTAGAAAATAAAGTTGGATCGAAAGGGAAAGGGAGCATATCAGAAGGCTTTGTAACAGCCACGCTTATTTTTGCAATCGGAGCGATGGGGATACTTGGTGCATTGGACAGTGGGATTCGCGGAAATCATGATATTTTATTTACAAAGGCGATTATCGATGGATTCATTTCTATTATATTAACGACAACTCTAGGAATTGGCGTAGTATTTTCAGCGATTCCAGTGATTTTATATGAGGGAGGTATTGCAGTTTTTGCAACACAAATTAATAGTTTTGTTCCAAAAGAATTAATGAATCAATTTATAGTGGAAATGACGGCTACTGGCGGTATTATGATATTCGCAATCGGATTAAACTTACTTGGATTTATTAAAATTAAAGTGGCAAATTTACTTCCAGGCATATTAATGGTTGGAGTAATTGTTTCTATTATATACGGTTATGGTTTGATAATAAGTCATTAGGGGAAGGGATATAGATGATGGAATTCCAATTTACAAAACGTGCATATAAAATATTGGAGATTGCAGCAGAAGAGGCTGAGTGTAGTAAAGGTATTATCCATCCAGTTCATCTATTTATAGGAGCTTGTAAGGAAGGTACTGGAGTTTGCGCGGAGTTACATATGTATTTATTTCACACGGTGGGTATGGGTTTTTTAGCAAAGATATCGTTACTCCAACAATATTATGCAAATGAAATAGAATACATAAATGTTGGGGAGTTTAAAGTTTCAAATAAGACGATAGAAGTTTTAAAAGTAGCGAAGAAACGGATGGAACGTTTTCAGCAAATAGTAATAAATGAAGGGCATGTTTTATATGCAATTTTTCAAGGGGATACAGTTATTGATAAGGTTATAAGTGAAAAGATGAAAAAAGATCTATTGCAAATTACATCTGAACCAAGAGACTTGACGGTTGCATTAACAATATTTGATCCTATTTGTAATAGTTTAAGCTGTAATATTAGAAAAGCGATTTCTTCTGATTTTGAAAAGTTGGCACGTTTTGTTAAGGATGAATTTGGTGAGCGTTGGTTAAAATCTTTAGATTATGGATTTCGGACATATAAAGAAGAGTTACCTATTTTTATTGCTGAACAAGGAGGAGAAATCATTGGTTTCGCTTGTTACGATGTTGTGAGAGGAAAGAAAGGGTTGTTTGGCCCGATGGGTACAGCGAAACATAATCGTGTGAACGGTATTGGGAAGACGTTATTGAATCATTGTTTATATAACATGAAGAAAAGCGGATATGAGTATGCAATTATAGGACAAGCAGGTCCGATTGAGTTTTACGAGCGATGCTGTAATGCACGTTTAATACCCATAGGAGATAATTAACTCTATCCCTTTGCAAAGAATGCAAAGGGATAGAGTTTTATTATGTATAAAGCAAATTACTAAACTTTTTCTAGAAAACGGTGTAGAATGGGTATCGAATGAAAGAAGGTGTGAAAATGGCCAGCTGGAAACGAAATTTAATGATTTGTTGGCTAGGTTGTTTTACCACTGCAGCCGGTATGAGTTTAGTAATTCCTTTTTTATCTTTTTATATTGAGGAATTAGGGGTGACCGGCACTTCTAGTATTGCACAGTGGTCGGGACTTGCATTTGGTGTGACATTTTTAATGGGTGCGATCGTATCACCAATATGGGGCAAGCTTGGTGATATACATGGTCGGAAATTGATGCTTATACGTGCGAGCCTTGGTATGGCGATAATTATGACGCTTATGGGGTTTGTGACAGATGTGTATCAATTAGTCGCACTTCGGTTTTTAATGGGATCGGTATCAGGTTTCCTTTCTACAGCGATGACACTTATTGCTGCAGAAACTCCGCAAGAACATTCAGGTTGGGCAATTTCTACAATCTCAACTGGAGGCGTGAGCGGTTCATTACTTGGGCCGATACTCGGAGGTTATTTGTCAGAGTTAATCGGAATGCGCCATGTTTTTCTAGTTACAGGAGCTTTCTTATTCCTGTCCTTTCTTATCGTCTTTTTCTTCTTACATGAGGAGAAACATTCTGCTAAAGAAAAAAAGGCACAGCCGAAAAAAGTATGGACGATGGTCCCTGCAAAACATTTAATAATAAGTTTATTTGTAGCAACGTTTATTATTCAGCTTGCAAATATGTCGATTCAACCTATTATTACGTTGTATGTAAAGCATTTGGCAGGACCAGGAACAGATCATATTGAAATGCTTGCAGGTGCAGTCATGTCTGCGACAGGATTAGCAGTTATTTTAGCAGCTCCTAAGCTAGGAAGATTATCAGATCATATTGGACCTCAAAAAACGTTAGTTGTAGCGTTGTTTGCTGCAGGAATTATTTTTATTCCGCAAGCATTTGTAACCTCAGCTTGGCAACTATTAATTCTTCGCTTTTTATTAGGTATTGCACAAGCAGGACTATTACCTTCCGTACAAACTCTACTAAAACAACATACGCCAACCCATGTAACGGGACGAATATTTGGATATAATCAATCGTTTCAGTTTTTAGGAAATATGATTGGGCCAGTACTTGGTGGACAAATTGCAGCTCATGCAGGCTTCCAATATGTTTTCTTCTCTACATCATCACTATTATTTATTGCGTGCATTTGGGTTTATTTTCATAGTAAGAACGAAGAGGTATCAGAGAAACGACATTTGGAAGTTAGTTAACTATGTGAATGAAAAACAGAAAAAGGATGAAGCAATATTGCTTCATCCTTTTTCATTAAAATTGAAGGCAAAGATAACTTAATGTACCAAGCTCGTAGCTACGGTGAATGACCGTACCGTCGTTCTCACCACTACCCATCGCGATAAATAGAGGAACAAAATGTTCCGCTCTTGGTACAGCTAATTGTACATGAGGAGCATTTCTTTCCCAGTTAAACAATGCATCTTTATCGCTAGTATGCATATGATTTATAATCCAATCATCAAATTCAATCGCCCATTGTTCCGGAGTTGTTTCATTCCATTTTAATGCTCGTAAATTATGAACAGTAACTCCGCTGCCGATTACTAAAATATCTTCTTGTCCAAGTCCTTTTAGTGCTTCTCCAATTTCAAATTGTTCTTTTGCAGGAAGGAATGGATTTACTGATATTTGTACGACAGGAATATTGGCTTCTGGGTACATACGATGCAGGAGTGTCCATGAACCATGATCTAAACCTCTCGTCATATTATGATGGACTGGAATGCCTTTGTTTTTAAATTTTGTTTCTAGCATAGACGCAGTGCTAGAAGAGCCTTTCGCATGATATTTGATTTCGTATAACTCAGGAGGAAAACCTCCAAAGTCATAAATTGTTTCATATACTTCATCTGAAGAGGAGATCGTTAATACTTCACTTTCCCAGTGAGCGGTAAAAATAACAATAGCTTTCGGTTTATATGTTTCTCCAAGTGTCTTTAAAAAGCGTGTATAGTCTGTATCTTGAATAGCAAGCATAGGTGATCCATGTGCTAAAAATAGTGAGGGCATCATGATTAAAACCTCCTAAAAATATATTAATTACTTTATGTAAGTAACTATATAATTTTATTTTAAATTCGTCAAGATAATAGTTTAATATGTAATCGGAAAAATAGATCATTTGTCATAATGAAAGCAATTGCATATAATACATAATAAGAATAATGAATGTTTATTCATTATAAAAAAAGATATACATAATAGATTTGGAGGCTGTCGGAATGAGCATACAGGAAAATTTCGTTACGGCATTGGATAAATCGGAAATTTACTTGCGTAAATGGTTACCAGAAGGAAATCCGCGGGGAATTGTTCAAATTGCACATGGTATGACAGAACATGCAGGTGTTTATACAGAATTTATTGATGCTTTATTAGAAGCAGGATATGGTGTTTATGCTCATGATCATAAAGGGCATGGAAAAACAGTGAAAAGGGAAGAAGACTATGGTCATTTTGAACCAAATGTAGGTTGGAATCAGGCTGTGTCTGATGTTATCTTTGTTTCGGAAATGATAAAAGAAGAGCAGACATGCCCGTTATTTTTACTTGGACATAGTATGGGTTCTTTTTTATCAAGACGTGCTGTACAACTTAAAGGTGAATTATATGATGGATTCCTTATTTCAGGAACTGGTGGAAATCCAGGGCTTTTAGGAAGTATCGGTCATAAAGTAGCGACAATTGAGATGAAACTTCGCGGAAAGAAAACGAAAAGTCCGATGCTGAACTTCTTATCTTTCGGAAACTTCAACTCACACTTTAAGCCAAATCGTACGAAATTTGATTGGTTATCTTCAGATATTCATCAAGTTGATAAGTATATTGCGGATCCGTTATGTGGATTCATTTGCACGACTAGTTTTTACCGAGAATTGTTTCATGGAGTTCTAGAAGTAAATAAAATAGAAGAATACAAGAAGACACCAAAAAATCTTCCAATACATATATTCTCTGGTGATCGTGATCCTGTTGGGGATATGGGGAAAGGTGTAAAAGAAGTATACGAAAACTATAAAAAATGTGGTGTGAAAGATGTAACACTTCGTTTATATGAAAATGGTAGACATGAAATGTTCCATGAAGTGAATAGAGAAGATGTATTTCAAGATTTGATTTCATGGTTAGATGAGCATATTGTATAAGAAGAAACCTCACTTCATGCTGAAGTGAGGTTTTTTGAAAAATTGGAGGATTGATTATGAGTGAATTTGTAAATAAAGAATATGTAGAAATAGATTTTCAAGATGTCTGGATAAAAGACGAGGAATTGAAAAATTGTACCTTTATAAAATGCCGTTTTAGAGGGATAGATGCATCAGAAGTTTTTACTAAAAATTGTAATTTCATAGAATGTGATTTTACTGGTACTCTTTTTAATGCTTCTATCCATCAAGGAACTACGTTTGCTAATTGTAGGTTTTTTGGTGCGAATTTATTTGTATCTAAGTTTGAAGAATGTAAAATGACTGGTTCGGATTTCGAAGAGGCGAATTTAGACGGAATAACAATTATATCAGGCGATTGGTCATATACGAATTTAAGGTTTGCGAACTTAAGTAAACAAATGTTAAAGGGTATTCGTTTAATTGAAGCTGACTTATATGAATGTAATTTAGAAAAAGCAGACTTACGTGAAGCAGATTTAACGGGCGCACAATTAGGCAAGGTAAAACTTAGCGGAGCAGATTTAAGAGGAGCTGTAGTTGATAGAGTTGATTTTAAAGCTTTTGATTTAAAAAACGTGAAATTAGATATAGCGCAGGCGGTTGCAGTTGCGAGATGTTATGGAGCAAAGGTGAATTAAATCATTTGTAACACCGTTCAATATATTGAACGGTGTTACAAATAGTAATGATTTTTAAAGATTGCCTTTTACCGCTTTTATAATATGATGTGTGAAATTGCTAATGTCAGGAGATGCTGAATATGGATAGCATAAAGATTAAACAACTATATGAAGCATTAAGAAAATCTTGGTCAATAGAAACGAGTTCTAAGTGGACGAGCGAAAGCCCAGCAAAGGGACAATGTGGTGTAACGGCCCTTATTGTCCAAGAATTGTGCGGGGGAGAGATAATAAAGACGAAGATAGGTGAAGTATGGCATTTCTACAATAAAGTAGATGGGAAAAGGTATGATTTTACTAGGACCCAATTTCATGAAACATTAAACTATATGGACATGAAGTCGAGCCGTGAAGAAGCATTTGCAGATACAAATGAAAAACAATATAGCATTTTGAAGGAAAAGACAACGAAAGAATTAAAATTATCTTTTGACTCTTAATCTTCAATAAGTTACTATAATGGTGGTAACTAATTAAAGGGAACTTCATAGAGTTGAAAGGGGAAATACTTTTGAAAACAACTTATGTAAACGCTACAATTGCAACGATGAATGAACAAAATGAAGTGATAGAAAATGGATATATCATTGTAGAAAATGATCAAATTATAGATGTAAATAGCGGAGAATTCGCTAACGATTTTGAAGTAGATGAAGTAATTGACATGAAAGGAAAGTGGGTTTTACCAGGGCTTGTCAATACACATACACATGTTGTTATGAGCCTTTTGAGAGGTATCGGAGATGATATGTTATTGCAGCCATGGCTTGAGACGAGAATTTGGCCACTTGAAAGTCAGTTTACGCCAGAGCTTGCGGTCGCTAGCACGGAATTAGGATTACTTGAAATGGTGAAAAGTGGTACAACATCATTCTCTGATATGTTTAATCCTATTGGAGTAGACCAAGATGCAATTATGGAAACGGTATCAAGGAGTGGAATGCGTGCTGCTGTTTCAAGAACTTTATTTAGCTTCGGAACGAAAGACGATGAAAAGAAAGCAATTGAAGAAGCTGAGAAATATGTGAAGCGTTACTATAACGAAAGTGGTATGTTAACTACGATGGTTGCACCGCATAGTCCATATACATGTTCCACAGAACTGTTAGAAGAGTGTGCTCGTATTGCAGTAGAAAATCAAACGATGGTTCATATTCATCTTTCTGAAACAGAGCGTGAAGTACGTGATATTGAAGCACAGTATGGGAAGCGTCCAGTAGAATATGCAGCAAGTTGCGGATTGTTTAAACGCCCAACAGTTATTGCGCACGGTGTAGTATTAAATGAAAATGAGCGTGCATTTTTAGCAGAACATGATGTTCGAGTAGCTCATAACCCAAATAGTAATTTAAAACTAGGTTCTGGTATAGCGAATGTAAAAGCGATGCTAGAAGCAGGAATAAAAGTAGGAATTGCAACAGATAGTGTGGCGTCTAACAACAATTTAGATATGTTTGAAGAAATGCGTATAGCGACTTTATTACAAAAAGGTATTCATCAAGATGCAACAGCGCTACCAGTTGAAACAGCTCTTACACTTGCGACTAAAGGAGCTGCGGAAGTAATTGGTATGAAACAAACGGGATCACTTGAGGTTGGTAAGTGTGCTGATTTTATTACGATTGATCCATCTAATAAGCCACATTTACAACCGGCAGATGAAGTGTTATCACATCTTGTGTATGCAGCTAGTGGAAAAGATATAAGCGATGTAATTATTAATGGTAAACGTGTCGTTTGGAATGGTGAATGTAAAACATTAGATGAAGAGCGTATTATATTTGAAGCAAGTCGTTATAAACGAGGTTTACAAAGATAGGTATTTCAGGCTGTGGAGAAAGTCTTCTCCACAGTCTATTTTTGTGCCTTTCCCTTTTTTTCGTCAGTGTTGACACATAAAAAGAAGTTGTTTCGTGGTTGTAATGAAAATGGGCAAAGAATAGGTATAAGTGCCCCCCTTTTTTTATATTACGTGGTAAATTAATCGAAATAAGGTTAATTAAGGAGAATGATGAAATGATGATTTTTGCTCCGATTGGATTGGGTGTATTTGTAGGTGCAATTGTAATATTGTTAACTGTTTTTTTTAGAAAACAGACAGATTCTAGGGGAATAAAAAATGTTCCAGGTATTGTAGGGACATTCGCTGCATTGTATCTGTTTTATAAAGGTTTTTTTGAAGTGAGAGGGTTTGAAGGTGCAGCTTATGGTGTTATCTCCATAACGCTAATTATATTTTCCTTAATTTCAATAACAATAGCGAATAAGGGGAAAGGCGCAGTAAGTTAAATATGAAGATACCTGCCTTTTTATACCATTCAACATCATTTTTGTGGTCAGGAAGATATTCAACATAATAAATAAACATAAGGATGTCCTGTTTTTTTTGTAATTTAGTCGGAATTTCAAAGACAAATTAATATTTTAGTAACGATTTCTTCTGAACTTCTTTTCATGTGTTAACACTGATAAAAAAAGAGAGATTTCTTAGGATGGTGCTTTAAAAATCATTGTGACGAACGTGTATCTGTTTCTGTAGAAGAGTTAGTTCCGAAAGAACATTTCCTTCATACAATTGAGGCAACAATTAGTTTTGATTTTATTAAGGAAAAGCTATCCTTTTTTAAAAGGATAGCTTTTTTCTTGAACGAATAAATATTCAAAAGAATGTCGCATCTTTCTATTGGTATTTCTGCTACAATATGGGCTGTATTAGGAGATAGGATAGTATTACATCACTAAATTATGCAGACATTCCTTATTGGAAAGTGATTAGTAATGCTAATAATATAATTACTATGGTATTTCGGGGTTTCGTATAGCAGTGTGGGAAGGACACGACCGGCCAATTTGTACAAGATATGCAAACATGACCGATGACGCAGATATCATTACTGTTTTCGGAGGTACAAATGATTAAGGGAATACGGTTACACTGGGAACAATAAACAGTGTAGATACAGGTGCTTTTTACGGAGCATTGAACGTCCTGTGTGCAGGTTAAAAAGTAAAGTTGGCTTCAAAGGCATCGCCAAAAAGGTGGTGCTTTTTCTTTTGAGTGGAGTGGAAACCCAATTAGGTACAGCACTTGGAGGTAATAGTGCTATTGGTGAAGCGACAATTTTTTATCGGAAATGAGTTGCTTTCACTTTTAGAAAACGCTGGTCGTATGGGAATTCCGCTACCTTCAGCACTAACGAATGCAGTTGAAATTTTAGGTGGCAAGAGCAATAAGACAAGTTCTGAATATGATAATAAGAAAGGAGATGTTGAATAATGACACGTTATAGTTTACACGGAGGGCACAACAGTATTGTACAAGGGGCTAATTCCGGAAATCGAAAAGAGCATATTATGGACCGTCAGGTGAAAGATGCGGTGGCAGCTAAGTTAAGAGCTTTAGGACACACAGTCTATGATGATACAGACGAAGTAGGAAGCACTCAAGCGCAAAATTTAAATAATATCGTTCGTAATAGTAATTCCCATAATGTGGATTTGGTTGTTTCTTTTCATCTTAATTCAAGTGATGGGAATGGGCAGGGTGTGGAAGTTCTGTATTATGATCAGAAAGAGCTGGCGGCTAAAATCTCAGCTCAACTAGCAAAAGATATTGGATGGCGTGATCGTGGTGCGAAACAACGTACTGATTTAGCCGTATTGAATGGAACTAAAGCACCAGCTATTCTTATCGAATTAGGATTCATCGATAACGAATCCGACATGGCTAAATGGAATGTTGATAAAATCGCAAATTCTATCGTATATGCTCTAACGGGACAAACTGTTGGGGATGGTGGAGGAAACGGCGGTTCTAATGGTGGATATCAATATGTTAAGTCTGGTGAATTCGGGACAAACTATCTAAATGAAGCGATTCAAGCTATGGTTGAACGAGGAACAAAGGGAAAAGTTGTTGTTAATCCATTAACAGGTCTTGCTTATATCCAAACTGAGGTATTGCCTAATTCAGAACTAGATAAAATCACTTGGTGGATGGATACTCGACCAGGTGGTAAGTGGTGGTATGAATATATTAAAGTGAATTAATAATTTTTTAACAAAAGAATAGTTTGGTGCCAAAAAATAAAAGTCGTTAATTACGGCTTTTATTTTTATTTTTGAGGATGAGCTATCTCCATTCTCTTTTATTCTTTTTTCGTGTTCTTTCTTTATTTCATCTGGAATGATGATTTCAATGTTATCACGTATTTTTTATATTCCTGATGTGAAATTTCGTGACGAAGAAGGGATACTTCATGGAGTCGAAGTAGATCGGTCACAGAAAATGAAAGTGAATGAAGAGAAGTTAAAAAAGTATGAAGAGTTCACACAAATATATAAGCAGAAATATAACGGGAAGATGCCAGTCATGAATTTCTTTACAGTCACAAAATACAGCGGGGAAAACTGGAAGAGTTAGCAGCTAAGTATGATGTGTTTGTGAAAGTGTATGTAATAGAAGAAATATAAAAAGCGTTAACAAATTTGCAAACGAACTTGCTAACAAATTTGCAAACGAACTTGCTAACACCTATACGAAATAGACATAAAATATCGCTGATACGTCGCTAAATAAAATGAGAATAATTAACGACTAATAATGAATAATGGTTTATTATAATGGAAGCAACAAAATATAACGTTTTATAATATTTTATATTTAAGGAGAGCAATTCATGAAGCGAAAAAAGAGCCGTTTAATGGTAATGGCACTTGTTACATCTTTATTTTTAACAGCTTGTAATAATAAAGCGAATAAAAGTGATGTAGAAGCTAAAAAACAAGTGTTAAATGTAACAGTATCAGAAGAAATTCCTTCCCTTGATACTACGAAAACGATGGATGGTACATCAGCACACGTTATGCAAAACATATTTGAAGGATTGTATGTGATAGATGATCAAGATAATCCAACTCCCGCTATAGCAAAATCGTTTGAAAGAAGTAAAAATGGTAAAAAATATACATTTGATTTGCGTAAAGATGCAAAATGGTCAAATGGAGACAGTGTAACAGCCAATGATTTTATGTTTGCGTGGAGACGGGCGGTAAGTCATGAAACAGCGTCTCAATATGCGTATATGCTCTTTTACGTGAAAAATGCGAAAGAGATAAATAAGGGAACAATGCCTCTTGATGAACTTGGGGTTAAAGTTATAAATGATTATAGGTTAGAAGTGGAACTAGAACAGCCAATTCCGTATTTTTTACAGTTGTTAGCATTACCTATATACTTACCACAGCACGAATCATTTTTAAAAGAACAAGGAAAGAATTATGCATTGGAACCTAGTAATCTCATATATAACGGTCCATTTGTATTAGAGAAGTGGAAGCATGAACAAGAATTTCAATTAAAGAAAAATGATACATATTGGGATAAAAAGAAAGTGAAATTAGAAGAAATAAACTTTCAAATTGTGAAGGATACAATGACAGCAGTAAATTTATATGAAGCTGGCGATTTGGATCGAGTACCAATTAATTCTCAATTTGTAGACAAGTATAAAGGGAATAAGCAATTGCATATGTCGAGCGATCCTGGAATTGCTATGCTCCGTTTTAATGAAAAAAATAATGCGTTAGCAAATAAGAAAGTGCGTCAGTCTATCTCATTAGCGTTAAATAAAGAAGATTTTGTAGCTCACTTTATTAATAACGGGGCAAAACCTGCAAGTGGACTTGTACCAGTTGGTCATATAAATGAAGCGACTGACAAAGATTTTAGAAAAGAAAACGGAGATATTTCTCCATACGACTTACAAAAAGCGAAAAAGATTTGGGAAGAGGCGAAAAAAGAACTTGGAGTAGAACAAATAAAACTCGAGTTTTTAACGTTTGAACAAGATAACGCAAAACGTATGGCGGAATATATAAAAGGTGACTTAGAGAAGAATTTGCATGGATTAACGATACAAATTAAACAACAGCCATTTAAGCAAAAATTACAATTAGAACAAACAGGAGATTACGATATATCTATGGCAAATTGGGGACCTGACTATAAAGACCCAATTAGTTATTTAGAACTATTTACGACGGGTAATCCGAATAACAAAATGAATTATTCTAACCTTCACTACGATGAATTAATAAAGAAAGCGAAAAATGATTTTGTACTAGATCCGGAGAAACGATGGGAAGCGTTGGTAGAAGCTGAGCAGGTCTTATTAGAAGACGCTGCTGTGGCACCGCTGTATCATATTGGCTCAGCTTATGTACAAAAGGATTATGTAAAAGGAATTGAAAAACATCAATTTGGTGGTGTTTATACTTATAAGAATGCTTATATCGCTAATGAATAAATACAAAAAACCTTACTTTTTAAAAGTAAGGTTTTTTTAGAGAGGGCAGGGAAATCCTTTGGTGGTGTTCCCAGCATATAAAGAAGATAAATGCAAAATTGTAGTTACGCATTCATAAGAAGTTGCAAAAAATCAAAAACAAAAACGGAAAGTTTTTTCGATTTGTTTAAAAATTGAATGTAGTTTCTATTCTTTGTAGGGGTGTAATATCGGAAAAAGAAGAATAGAAATATAGCATACATGGAATAAGAGAATGCAGTACAGATCAGCATACAAGCATTCTCTTTCTGTAACTGCGTTTATTTTTAATTATATGAAAAAAATATTAGATTATATATTTTGTCCTTGGTATACTTAAAAGGTAATTTGGGGTATTAAGATGAATTGATAGAGGTGTTTGTGTGGAATTATTTGAGTATTATAAAAAAAGGGGACGGTTTAAGTGTTTAATTGGGACAGGGATTTTTCTCTTTGGATTATATTGTCTGTATAATAGTTGGGGTGATGTTAATTGGGGAGAAATAATATTTATGGTTATAGCTTCGTTTGTTTTTGGGGGAATTGGATTTTGGCAATTAAGAAAAGGGAACTTATTAAAAGAGAATATAGCTAAAAATGATTTGAAGTTTTGGGATATTGATACTTATGTTTTACTAGAATTACCTCAAAATAATAAACATTACGGTTTATATACTCCCGATGGGGCCTATATAGTAGGAACAACTATGATTTCAACTGATATAATTTCTTCAAAATTACCTTTTTTAAAAAACAAGCAAGTTATTGGGTTGGAAGCAAGGGATGGGGAAATTCTTGCATATTTTCATAGTGAAGTTGAAAACTATGATTGGGCTATTTATGACTCAAATTATAATTGTGTAGGTATGTTTAAAGAAAATATGATACAAGGATTTGGAATGGTACGTGGTTCTTTAATGAATGAAAAAAAGATAAAACTTTCTGAAGTAGAAGTTGAATTTGATTTTTTCGAAACTTCTTTTCGTACAATGGATAATCGGATATTAATAAACTGTAAAAGAGGATATATGCCTTTGGAATGGAGCGAAAGATTCGGATTAAATGTACCTATTATTAAATTAGGTAATAATGTTTCTAATGCTGAAAAGATATTTGGTTTAGGGGTTCTTTTCTACATTTTAGAAACAATTAAAGTAAGAAAAAGTAGGGTTTTTAATGATTAGGATTAAAAATTTGTGTTATGAAATTTTTTGAATGCGTTATTGGGATAGGGGGATATTCATGGGGAATATACAAGTTAGACCGGAAGAATTGAGGAGAATTGCAAAGAATTTTAAATATGCTAGTATAATTTCTTTTTGAATCATGAAGATATCTCTAGTGTGTTACATCTTGGTTTTATTAATGAAACAGAATTAGAGTTTCAAAAATTATTTAAAAAAGAAATTGAAGAAAAGCAGTGATTCTTTTAAGGTGTTGGTGTTTTTGAAATAGTTAAAGAATGAATCTTAATTCATATACATAAAAAAGGAGGATTTCTATGAAATCATTACGTTTATTTATGATTCTCACTCTTGTCGTATTGTTAAGCGCGTGCAATACAGCAACACAAGTTACAAAGGTTCAAAAAAATGGCGAAACGACTTTAAAAATTGGTTCCCTGCAAGGGTATTACGATGTGCAAACGCTTAAAGCTGAAAAAGGAAATGTGGAAATTCCTTATGAAGCAGCCGTTGAAGAAGGTACGATTTTATTGCAAGTTACAAAAGATGATAAGGTTATTTATGAAGAAGAAGTCACTTCTCAAAAGGAAGGTTTGCTTTCTTTTGAAGCGCCAAAATCCGGATCATATGATTTAATTGTACGCGTGAAGGGTGAAAAAGAGAAAGCAAAAGAAATTCAAATACATACTAAGCTATGAAAAAACGGCAAGTGGAGTGCACCCGCTTGCCGTTTCCATTTTCAGTTGATTCTGTTACAACATATGTTTATGAAGTGATCCGCTGAGTCCTGATGTTTATTCCGCCGAAATTCCTGATGAAGTTAAAATAAGAGATGAACAAAAGAATGTGTTACAAACTTGGCATGTTAGTAACGAAATTGATAACTCTCTTTTACATGATAAAAAGACTGGGTTTGATACATTTGTATTTGAAAGAGATGTAGATGGTAAAAAGCAAGTAGTAGCACTCAGGGGGACATAAGGTGATGATCTTTTTGGAGAAGGTGTCCCAGACCTTACTACAGATATTGATTATATATGGGGGTAAATAAGTTGAAAAACATTGAAGTTCTAAATAAATACATTGAAGGGTTTTCTGATGATCTCCCTACGTGGTTAAAGCATCTAATCGAGGCAGAGGAGATACATCAAAACTATGAGAATGTACAAGTACTTGGTGAATTAAAAACAGATGCGGTGTTGTACTATGTACACCGTACGCTGCAAGTGTTAGATGGATTGTCTTTAGATGAAGAAGCGTATCGCATTATTGAAAAAGTACTAACGTATAGTGAGCTTGCAAAGGTAGGCTCTTTAAAACAGCGGGAGCAATGGAAGAAAAACGGGATTAACCTATTGGTACATAACGAGGGTTCTGCTGATATCTTTAGTAATATTCAGTTTATCGAACGTATAGAGACAAACTTAAACTCTACAGAGTATTTATTTGTTCGAGATTTAATTAGAACACATGGATTAATCGGGCAGTATATCCGCGGGGAGGCTCGTTTAGATTCTCATGTTGATTTGATTAACACGTATAAAGAAGAGTACGGAGACGCTAGGTTAAAGGAGATTCTATACTATCTTAACCAATGTATTATTGAGGGCGTATCAAAATCCTTGTGGAGTGAAGTAAAGAACGATGTGAAGATTACAATTGATGGTCTGTTTGATGGTTATGTGGAGCCATTTACTTCTCGCATACATAGACTCACGCCAAAACATAAGGAGTCAGCATTTGAAAAAGATATAATTATGGGGAGCGAGAAGAGTGGTGTTCAAACCTTCTTATCTGATAAGGATTTGTGGTATGTAGAACCGTCTATGCATGCTCTTAGCTTCGAGGATATCTGGACAGTTTTTGTTATGTTAAAGAACGAGATAGGCACTGGAAAGGTTCAGCATATCCATTTCGAGAAATTGATGCAGCAGTTGCACTATGATTTCAAAGGCGAGAAGAAGGACAACGTGTATCGTAAGCGGGTTATTGAGAAGTATCTACGGGAGTACCGTGAGAACGAGAAGCCGAATACAACACATGTTTCTTTTGAGGTTAAAGTCGATGAAGATATGAAGACTGCGTATGTGTCGTTTCAGTTTTCTGCTGTAGGTGAAGCGTTAATCATCTTCTGTGTAGAGGCAGAAAAGATAGATATGATGCATGCTCGGGCAAATGTACTGCTCTTTGATTTCTTCGGGTTACGAAAGGATGCATATGATAGATTCCATAACGAAGAAGTGTATTTGGAGCATATGAATAGTTCGGCTGATGATAAACGAATTATTCTTGATTATATAAAGGGAGATACGATTGTAGATGTCGGATCCGGTGGTGGTGTTATGCTAGACATGATTGAAGAAGAGACCGAGGATAAACGAATCTACGGTATCGATATTTCCGAAAATGTGATTGATACGTTGAAAAAGAAGAAACAGGACGAAAGTCGTTCTTGGGACGTCATTAAAGGGGATGCTATCAACTTAGGTAGCTCGTTTGATAAAGAATCGGTTGATACGATTGTGTATTCTTCTATCCTTCATGAGCTGTTCTCTTATATTGAGTATGAAGGTAAGAAATTCAATCATGAAGTAATCAAAAAGGGGTTACAGAGTGCTTACGAGGTGATAAAGCCAGGAGGTCGTATTATCATTCGTGATGGCATCATGACTGAAGATAAAATGTTAATGCGTGTGATTCATTTTAAAGATGCAGGTGGAATGAAGTTCTTAGAGCAGTATGTCCGTGAATTTAAGGGGCGTATAATCCAGTATGAGGTACTTGCAGACAATACAGTCAAAATGCCTGTTAACGATGCGATGGAGTTCTTATATACGTATACATGGGGTGAGGATTCCTTCGTTCACGAGGTGCAAGAGCAGTTTGGAATCTTTACGCCAAACGACTATCAGGATTTCGTAAAGGGTATCTTTGGAGATAAAGTAAACATCGTTCAAGCTATGAACTATTTACAGGATGGATATACACAACATCTTAGCGAGAAAATCGATTTTAAAGATGAGTCTGGGAATGCGGTTGTGCTACCGGATAGTACGTTCTTTATGGTTTTAGAAAAGAGGTAATGATATTGAAAACTTATAAAAAGTTTAGTTTGTGGAGGATCTTGTTCTAAAGCATATGCAATGACGGGAGATTACATGGAAAGCGAACCTTTCTGTGTATACATTCCAAAAGCATTGCGAAAACAGAAAAAGAACGTAAAAAAGGGACATGAGTAAGAATATGCTCATGCCCTTTGTTTACATTATATAATTTATTGTACTTCGCATCAGTCGTATGATGATCTAAGAAATGAAAAACGCTCGGTTTCCCATCTTTCGTTAAAAATCCACTATCTTGATTCATTATGCTGAAACGAGTTTTTACGTATAATTTCTATTAAACTCATTTTAATAAAGAATAATAATTCGTATCATAGGGGATATCATCTTGATACATATAATTTTTTAGAACGCCTTCTTTTTCAAATCCTAATTTTAATAGCACTTTATTGGAAGCTTCATTTTCAAGAAAGACAATTGCTCCGATACGTTTTAAATGAAGTGTGTGGAAACCGTATGATATAACTTCAGAAACCGCTTCAGTCGCATATCCATTTCCCCAGTGTTCAGGCAAAAAGGCATAACTTATATTTGCTCGTTTATGTTCGGAAGACCAATCATGAAAACCAATTGTTCCAATGAGCCCTTTCTTGTCTTTTAATTCGATTCCCCATTTAATGCCGCTTCTTGCGTTGTACCCCAACTTAAAATTAGTAAGGATTTGTTTTACTTGATCCAAATTTTGCAATGGTTTTTGGCCATAATGGCGCAGGACATCAGTATTAGAAAAGCATTGTAGTATACTCGGTGCATCTTCTTCGGTAAGTTCTCGTAAAATGAGTCGGTTGGTTTTTAATATAGGAAACATATTTTCACTCCATTTCTTATGAAACTAGAATGTATTTGTTATTATATAATTTAATCTGAAAATAAAGATTATTCAAGAGGGAAGTATGGTTTTGATTTGTGATAAAATTGATTGTGGAATATATTTCAAAAAGAGGTTTGTATATGGAGAAAAACTCAATTTTAATTGTAGATGATGATCGAGATATTATTCGATTCGTTAATGAAAATTTAAAACAAGAAGGTTTTACTGTTTTTAGTGCTGACAACGGAGAAGAGGCGTTAGAGGTATTGAATAATAATGATGTTCAACTTGCTATCCTTGATGTTATGATGCCTCAAATGGATGGGATTGAATTGTGTAGAAGGATAAGAGAGAAATATAGTTTACCAATTATGTTTTTAAGCGCGAAATCATCGGACGTAGATAAAGTCGTTGGATTTAGTACTGGGGCAGATGATTATATTGTGAAACCGTTCAGTACAATTGAATTTATAGCAAGAGTGAAAGCTCAATTAAGAAGGTATACATACTTCAATCAAAATGCTGTTCAAGTAATAGAAAAGAAAATAAACATTAGAGGTTTAGAAATAGATGAAGTGTCGAGAACAGTGATGTTATATGGAGAAACAATCAATCTTACGAAAACTGAATATGATATTTTGTACTTAATGGCCGCTGCAATGAATCGTGTGTTTACTATTGAAGAAATATATGAAAGCGTTTGGAAAGAAAGGGCCTATGAAAGTAATAATACAGTAATGGTTCATATTGCAAGATTAAGAAATAAAATTGAAGAGAATCCAAAAGAGCCGAAGTTTATTCAAAATGTTTGGGGAGTCGGATATAAAATTGAAGATTAAATCATTACAAGGCATGAGAGCTAAGTTTTTTATCGCATTCATATGTAGCATTTTGTTAGCAACTGTAAGTATAATAGCGTTTCAAATTGTAATTGGAAATATATATAGTCATGTTACTGCGTTAGAGGAAAAATATTCATTTTTATATTTAATAGTTTTTTTAATTTTTACTACAATATACTTTGCATTCATGACAAAAACAATGATGAAAAGATTATCTGAAATTAACAAGAGTCTGAAGGAAATAAGTAATGGTAATTTTGAAATACATATACTTATTTCAAAAAATGACGAGATTGGTGAATTAGCAGCGAATGTTAATAGAATGGCCAAAAGTTTAAAAGAGTCTATCGAGAATGAAAAAAAATCGCAAGAAATGAAAAATGAAATGATTAGTAATATTTCTCATGACTTACGAACACCTGTAACATCCCTAATAGGTTACGCGGACCTGTTAGGAAATCAGCTTCATTCAAATAGAGAAGAATGTGAACAGTATGTAAGTATATTAAAGCGAAAAAGTTATGAATTAAAAAATCAAGTAGATGGTTTATTAGAATATTGTCAAATAAATTATAGAGAGATCGAATTACATAAAAGTGTAATAAATATGAAAGCGTTCATTGAACAAATCATGATTGATTTTTTACCACAACTAGATGATGCTGATATGAGCTTTTGTATTAAAGGTGATAAGGTGTTACATGTGGAAATGGATGTAGCGGTTATGGTGAGGCTATTCGAAAATGTAATTAGTAATAGTATTATGTACGGGAAAGACGGAAAGGAGCTTTTAATTCAAGTTTCTAAAAGAGATATGAATGTTGAAATAGAAATTAAAAATTTTGGACAATGCATTCCGAATGAGAACCTTCCTTACGTTTTTGAAAAGTTTTATCGTGGTGAAAAATCACGTAGCTCTCATACGGGTGGAAAAGGAATGGGGCTTGCAATTGCGGGAAGTATAGCGGAACTTCATAAAGGAGATATCACTGTACGTAGTAACGATAAAGAAACGGTTTTCACTATCGTTTTACCGCAGTATAAAGAAATGTAAGAAAGTCGTAAGTATTTCTTTCATATGTCGTAATTTTTACTTCGTATCATGGGGAACAAAGATAGGAGAGTAGGGATACAGCATGTGGAAGAGATTTTTATTAGCGATTATAGTTGCTTTTTTAATTATAAGTTGGAGTTTAGTTTATTTAGGTAATGGCGTTACATCAGTCTTTGTTTGGTGGATTATACAGGCTTTTAGTGTAATTTCAGTTTTTCTCTTAATAGGCTCAGCAGTAATGTTTGTTTGGAAAGGCATTTTTAGAAAGCGGATAGATGGAACGCTACTATTAATAGTTCTGTTTTCTACCATTGGAGCTTGGCCCGTGGGATGGTTCGCTAACATTGGGAGAATTGCATACCCAGTAGATGTACAGTCTATGAGTCCTAAAGTAGTCGTTCGTTTTCCTTTGAATGAACGAGCATTGATAGGTTGGGGCGGCGATAAATTAGAAACGAACTATCACGTTATAAAACCAAATGAACGATGGGCATACGATATTCTCATTCCACCAGCTGAAGTGAAAAGTAGTAAGTTAGAGGATTATGGAATATATGGAGCGAAAGTAATGGCACCAGCTTCTGGGACAGTTGTATCAATTAAAAATGATGAAATAGATTTAGTTCCGGGATCGGATGATTTTCAATCGATGGCGGGAAATCATATTTATTTACGACTGGATGAAACAGGTACATTTTTGTTTCTTGCCCATTTAAAGAAAGGATCAATTAAAGTGAGGGAAGGCGAACGTGTAAATGAAGGGGAGGTTCTTGCCCAAGTCGGTAACTCAGGAAGTTCAAGTGAACCACATTTACATATCCATCATCAAAGGCAGGATCCATCCAAGGTGAGTATGTTTTTCACGGAAGGCTTGCCACTTTATTTTCGAACTGAAAAAGGTGCGATAATGCCAGAAAGAGGGACATACATAAGTGGTAAGTAGAAGGAAATCATTTCATACAAAAAGGGTATTCCAAATCAAATTTGGAATACCCTTCTTCATTACCCTACAAATGTTTGATACAGTAAGAAAATATTTAAAACGATAATAAGTGCAGCGATTAACCACGCGATAAATGTTGTAATGTGATGGTTGACGAGTGCGCCCATAATCTTCTTATTACTTGTAAACATAATAAGTGGTACTAATGCAAAGGCAATACCGAAAGATAAGACAACTTGACTCATAACGAGAGCGTAAGTTGGATTGACACCTAAAGCGATAATAACGAGAGGCGGAATCATTGTTATAAATCGGCGTAAGTATAACGGAATATGCATTCGAATGAATCCTTGCATAATAATATCACCAGACATCGTACCAACAGAAGAACTAGATAAACCAGCTGATAAAAGTCCAATCCCAAATAATGCAGCCGATACAGGACCGACTAAATTACTGAACTGGTTAAAAGCAACATCAAGGTCTTCAACGTGCAAGCCGTTTTTAAAGAATAGTGCAGCTGCTACAATTAACATACTTGCATTAATTGCTCCAGCGATAACCATTGCAATAATAATATCGATGAATTCGAAGCGGAAAATCTTTTTCTTTTGTTCATCATTTGTTCCGACTACACGGCGCTGAGTTAAGGCCGAATGTAAATATATCGCGTGTGGCATTACTGTCGCACCTAAAATTCCAGCTGCTAAAAGGATGCTATCTACACCTTGGAATTTTGGAGTGAAAAGTCCTGAGAGTAGAGGGCTTAATTCCGGTTTTGCGTAAAAGACTTGGATACCAAAAGCGATAACAACGATAAAAATCATACCTGTTATGATAGCTTCTAATGGACGAAAGCCTCTGCGTTGAAATTCAAGAATAATAAATGATCCAACTGCTGTAATTAAAGCAGCTGGTAACATCGGAATTCCAAATAGTAAGTATAAGCCAAGTGCTGCCCCAATAAATTCAGCTAAATCTGTAGCCATAATAACGAGTTCCCCTTGTATCCATAAACCGATGGAAACTGGTTTGGGGAAGTTTTCGCGAGCTACTTCAGGAAGATTTCTCCCAGTAGCGATTCCTAATTTAGCTGATAAAGTTTGAATTAATACAGCCATTAAATTAGAAGCGAGTATTACCCAAAGCAATAAATACCCATATTGTGATCCAGCTGCGATATTTGTAGCGAAGTTCCCAGGATCAATATAAGCAACTGATGCGATAAAAGCAGGTCCTAAGAATGGTAACAGTCTTTTAAAGCCTTTTGTTTGTCCACTTAACGCTAAATGGGCTGATTGAACTGTTGTACTTTGAGAAGGGACTTGTTCATTTTTTGTTATATCTTTATTCATAGTAGTATTCCCCTTTGAAATCTTAACTTGATTAAAGTTTCACTTTATTCTTACTCGTTATTTCAATACGTTTAGATATATGATGTGGCAATTTCATTTGAACATAAAAGTTTCCTTAATGCAAATTATATGACTGTGTGCAATGAATGGTGTGACGATGCAAAAATATTTTGGGAGTTTATGGTTGCTGACTAAGGGAGAAGATAATAAATTATAGGGTTGTTTTTGAAATTTATGTGAACATACAGCCTATATTACAGCATATTAATTGATGGAAATGAAATTGTATGATATATAATATATTGGGATTACAACCTAACCGTAGTGTTTTGTTCTGTAATCTTGTTTTTATTTCTGTTAACTTATAGAAAAAATTGTAAATAGAAGAAAATAGGCTAAGTACAATTTAGTATGTATTTTCTTATTATATATGTTTTGATATGAACGTTAACTTATACATGATTTTAAAATTTAGATAGGTGGTAGAAATACATTGGCAACTACAAAACCATATAGAGTATTACTGTATTACATGTACACAACAATTGAAAATCCAGAAGAATTTGCTGAACAGCATTTAGAATTTTGTAAATCACTTGAGTTAAAAGGAAGAATTCTTGTAGCGACAGAAGGAATTAACGGAACTTGTTCTGGAACTGTTGAACAAACAGAAAAATACGTGGAAGCGATGAATAATGATCCACGTTTTGCTGGAATCGTATTTAAAATTGATGAGGCAGATGAACATGCATTCAAGAAAATGCACGTACGTCCTCGTTCAGAGTTAGTTACACTTCGTCTAGAAGACGACATTAACCCGAAAGAAATTACTGGGAAGTATTTAGAACCAAAAGATTTTTATGAGGCAATGAAACAAGAAGATACAGTTATTATTGATGCACGAAATGATTATGAATTTGATTTAGGACACTTCAAAGGTGCGATTAAACCAGATATTGAATCATTCCGTGAATTACCAGATTGGATTAGAGAAAATAAAGAAACACTTGAAGGTAAAAAGATTTTAACGTACTGTACAGGTGGAATTCGTTGTGAGAAATTCTCAGGTTGGTTAGTTCGTGAAGGTTATGAAGATGTAAGCCAGCTTCATGGCGGAATTGTAACGTACGGAAAAGATCCAGAAGTACAAGGTGAACTTTGGGATGGTCAATGTTACGTATTTGATGAGCGTATCGCTGTACCAGTAAACCAAAAAGAACATGTTATCGTTGGTAAAGATCACTTTACAGGTGAACCTTGTGAGCGCTATGTAAACTGTGCAAACCCTGAATGTAACAAGAAAATTTTATGTTCTGAAGAAAGTGAAGCAAAACATTTACGTGCATGTTCTCATGAATGTCGTGTACACCCACGTAATCGTTATATCGTGCAACACGAATTAACAGAAGAGCAAGTAGCTGCTACATTAGAAAAAATCGAAGCAGGTAAGTAAGCATAATAGAAAACAGATGGTAGCATCGTGCTGCCATCTGTTTTTTAGTTACTTTGTACTATCCTTCTCTTTCACAGCAGAAAGTACAGTTTGTTTTACCCATGCTTTTCTTCGTTTATGTTGTACACTCCATTGGTATAAACTTTGTATACCTAAAATAAGTGAAATGACTATGCCACTAATCGCTATTAATAGAGCAAAAAATTCAAAAGGCGATGATATTTTGTTTGAATCGGTGTTTCTTAAAAGGTCAATCATAGTAAACCCTAACATTTGGCCTACAACAGAGTAGAGCGTTAAAATTAATAATAAGAGGCTATCTTTTTTTGAAGCAACATTTTCTTGATATTTAAATAAACTATCGAGATTTTGTTTCGCGTTCGTGTACAGTACTTCAATGTTAAAAAGTTTTCTTAGACGAAAGAAAATATCTTCACTTTGTGATTGGGATACTAATTCTAAAGAAAAATAATTAGCTGTAAACGAATTTATTGAATAAATTAATTTCTCTATTTCATTTGTATCTTGTTCAATATTTAACTCGGCATAAGCGTTTGCCATCTTTAATAAAACAACTTTATGAAATAAATTTAATAATAAAGCGTAATAAAACTCCCCGTACATTTGACTAGCAAGTTTAGTGACTGCTTGTTCACCTTCATTTGTAATACATGTGAAAATATGTTCTTCCATAATAAAGTAACGGTTAGGAGCCCATCTTTGATAAGAATGTTTTGTTAAATAATCGTGAATATAAGGAACATTATTTGCACTAATATATGGCTTACCATCATCTGATAATCCGGAAAGACTGGAAGTTCGATATACATCGATTATATGAAGGTCTGACTCTTTGTTTATGGATAATAGAGTTTGTACATACATTCGCTGGTCTTCAAAGAAAGGGAATGTTTGAAAATAAGAACTCCGCAATCTCTTGTTCTCAAAGAAGTCTGTTAAACCATGAAATAAATCACCGAATATAAGTTTTTCTACTTGTGAATATTTTTTTCCATCACATTCAATACAAATAGTCTCAGTCGTATCACTTTTAGTTTCAAGTACACGGAAGCGAGCCGCGAATTCAATTGCTTCTGATAATGTCATGTTAGGAGCGGTTTTTATTTCTGTCCGAATTGTTAAGAACCCAAGCTCATAAGGACAAAGTGTTACATCAATAGAATGTATCTTGAATGGAACGGAAATAAGGTTAGTTGTTAAATGTCCATTTAAATTAAGGTCTTTAGAATAGCGCTGTAATCCTTTTTGATGTTCTGAATGAGGAAAGAGAATTTTATTTGTAAAGGAAAGATAGTATGCTTCCATATTTTGATGTGAAACTTGAAATTTCCCGTAATATGTATTTTCATCTTCAAGATGATCGAGTCGAAAAGGTCGAAAATCATTTTTTTGTAAGAAAGGGAACATATTTTGTTCATATCCAGTTTTAAACGAAAACGGGAATATAAATTGAAATATAGCTGTTGTTACATCTTTTTCCTCGATTGTTTGTATTGCCTCCATTTACATTGTTTCCTTTCCGTATAAGCTATAGAAACAACATGCCCAATTTTTCTTGAAAATAACCTCTCTTGTTCATTAGATTAAGAATGAAAATTCAGCTTATTTAACAAGGGACATGTATAATGTTATGTATACTAAAATTAGTATAATTGTGTTAGAAAAAGGGGGATGTTGTATGCGTATTTTAGTATTAGGAGCTGGGGGCGTTGGCGGATTTTTCGGTGGCCGATTAGTAGAAAAGGGAGAAGATGTTACATTTCTCGTTCGCAGCAAAAGAAAACAGCAATTAGAAGAAAAAGGCCTTGTTATTCGTAGTGTTAATGGAGATTTTTCATTTCAACCGAAATTGGTAACGAAAGAAGATAGAACGACTCCATTTGATGTGATTTTATTTTCAACAAAAGCGTATCACCTAAACGAGGCAATAACAGATTTGAAACCATTTGTAGGAGAGAATACAGTAATAATTCCAGTGTTAAATGGTATCGCTCATTTAACACTATTACAAAAGGAATTCGGTGAGGAAAAAGTAATTGGCGGTTTATGCTTTATCGAGACGACGTTAAACGATCAAGGAGAAATTGTACAAACTAGTGTTGCCAACAGACTTGTATTTGGAGAAATTAAGTCTCAAGATTCAGAGAGAATCAATCATATTTCCAAAGCATTTGCGGGTACGAAATCTAGTTTTGTTTTAAGTGAAAATATTACGCAAGATATGTGGCATAAATATTTATTTATTACTGTAATGTCAGGTGTGACAACATTAATGCGTGCGCCGATAGGACCGATTCGTGAGAGTGATGGAGGCCGAGAATTTATTAGGAACTTATTTGAAGAATCAGTGCAAATCATGAAATCTATGGGGGCTCCAGTTAAGGACAATATCGCCAAGGAGCATATGAAAACGATTGATAAAATTTCGTATGATATGAAGTCATCGATGCAACGGGATATGGAAAAAGGTTCGCTCATTGAAGGGAAGCATTTACAAGGATACTTATTGAAATTAGCAGAGGAAATGTCTATAGATGTGCCTTTATTAAGTATTGTGTATCAAAATTTAAAGGTATATGAAAAAATGATTTTTACTAAAGAAATGGTATGAAAAAGAGTAAAGGATAGCAAAATATAAATGTTGCTATCCTTTTTTTGTTTCTTTTTGACAATTTATTCGTTTCTTTTCGGTTTATCTGTCGTATTTCGTTCTCTTTCACGTTTACCATATAGCTGATTAATTTCATTTGCTACTGAATCTAAATATGAATCGGAAAAAAGTGGCTTCTTTTCTTTAGACATACGGGTCTCCTTTGTGGATTTTTAGTATTCATTATGTATATTTTTCGGTGGATTATGCGCAATCGTTTTAATTTTTTTCTTTTTTAAAATTTTTGTTTACTTTTTGAAAATAAAGGAGTATTATAATCCACAGTTTCAATTTTCTAAATCGCTGAAGCCGCATGGTGCGGGGGACCCGTTCTTATGGATTAGTACATAATCCAATGGGGTGAATCCTTGAAAAAGGTAGGGCTACTCATAGGCCCGAATCCGACAGCTAACCTCGTAAGCGTTATATTGAGAAGGAAGGTGGAGCTTGTGCGACAAAAAAATAATGTCTACAAGTCTATTTCGTTATGGCTTGTAGACATTTTTTGTTTTCTGAAGAAATAGTTTATCCGCTGTAATTAGCAGAAAAATTCGTGCAAAATTATTGGAGAGTGGACAGCGTTGGTTTCATCTATCAAAAGGTTTTTAATTGGAAGGCCGTTAAAATCAACTGAGTTAGGAGAGCAAAAACTTAATAAAACAAAGGCGCTAGCCATTTTATCTTCTGACGCATTGTCATCGGTCGCATACGGACCAGAGCAAATATTAATTGCACTAGCAGGCCTTGGAGCGGTAGCTTATTGGTATTCCATTCCGATTGCAATTGGGGTATTAGTATTATTGACAGCTCTTATTTTATCTTATCGACAAATTATTTTTGCTTACCCTCATGGCGGCGGAGCATATGTTGTATCAAAAGAGAATTTAGGGATGAATCCAGGCTTAATAGCAGGAGGATCTTTATTAGTTGATTACATTTTAACGGTTGCAGTAAGTGTATCTGCGGGTACAGATGCGCTCACATCTGCTTTTCCTAGCTTACATGCACATAATGTAATCATTGCGATTATATTTGTCATATTGATTACCATCTTAAATTTAAGAGGCGTAACGGAATCAGCTTCCGTTTTAGCATATCCTGTTTATTTATTCGTTTTAGCACTATTTATATTAATTGGTGTAGGGATATACAATATTTTAACGGGACACGTTTCGCAGGCTTTGCATTCGCCAATTGGAACGCCAGTTGCAGGAATTAGTTTGTTCTTACTGTTACGAGCATTTGCTTCAGGAAGCTCTGCTTTAACGGGTGTTGAGGCGATATCTAACGCAATTCCAAACTTTAAAGATCCTGCACCTAACAATGCAGCGAAAACATTGCTTGCAATGGGTGCATTACTTGCAGTTTTATTTTCTGGAATTGTCTTTTTAGCTTATTATTACGGAATTAATCCAAGTAAGGAAGTAACAGTCGTTTCACAAATTGCTGAACAAACTTTTGGACGTAATTTCATGTACTATTTCATACAAGGTACAACAGCTTTAATATTAATTCTTGCGGCTAACACAGGTTATTCTGCATTTCCACTATTAGCGGTTAATCTTGCAAAAGATAAGTTCATACCGAGAATGTTTACGATTAGAGGAGACCGCCTAGGTTATTCAAACGGTATTATTATACTTGGGATTTCTTCGATTATTTTAATTGTAGCTTTTCAGGGGAAAACAGAACACTTGATTCCGCTATATGCAGTAGGGGTATTTATTCCGTTTACACTTTCTCAAACTGGAATGGTACTAAAATGGCTTCGTGAAAAGCCTGAAGGATGGGCTTTAAGATTAACGGTTAATTTAATTGGTGCAGTCATTAGTTTTATCGTTATGAGCATGTTCTTTTTAACTAAGTTCGCACAAGTTTGGTCAATCCTTATTTTCTTACCTTTCATTATCTTCTTGTTCCATCGAATTAAGAAGCATTATGATGCAGTGGGCGATCAATTAAGTTTAAAAACTTGTGAACCACTTGTTCCGATTGAAGGGAATGTAATTGTCGTTCCTGTAGCAGGTATGACTCATGTAGTAGAAAATTCACTGAACTATGCTAAGGCTCTTTCTGCAGATCAAGTTATCGCTGTATATGTTGCTTTTGACAGAGAAGAGGAAAAGAAATTTGAAGAGAAATGGGAGAAGTGGCAACCTGAAGTAAGGCTTGTTACATTACATTCTCATTATAGAAGCATTATTCAGCCGCTTACAAAATTTATTGACACAGTGCAATATAAAGCGAGTGAATCAAATTACCGAGTTACGGTCGTTATACCACAGTTTATTCCGAAAAAAGGTTGGCATAACATTCTTCATAATCAGTCTAGTTTACTCATTCGTGCGTATTTACTCTATAAAAGAAATGTTGTTATTACGACAGTACCGTATCATTTGAAAAAGTAAGGGAATTTTTTAAGGATAACTTCACGAAAGTGAAGTTATCCTTTTTGTGTATATGCTATGCATAATTGCATATAGATTTAAAAAATATATTAGTATAATTTTAATGGTTATGAATATGTAGTGTTTCCTGTTGTGGTATATAGATAGTTTAATCGAGAAAGTGAATTGAATTTTATTTTGGGATAAGGACATGAGAGCTTGAAAATAAAGGGAATTAAAATACTTCTTTACGTTATATAAATAGCTGTGTTTAAATGACCTTACAGTACAAAACTTACATGAAAACAAAACGAAATTTCATACTTTCACACGTTAATTAGTTTAAAATGAATAATATTTTCATGTAATATATTCACTGTGTGAATGTGGAAATCGCAATAAAATAGAAAATTTATACAGTTTTATTCATACTAAGCACATATGAAAAGTTATGAAGTGTTTTATAACAATAAGTAAGTACTGTAGAAATAAAGTTTGAGAGAGGTGGTTCGTACATGACTCACGGTGAGAACGTTCTCTATTTTTAACCATCTCAAATCAATTGCAAGAAAATAGAATAATAAAATGCGATAGTAATAGTTGCTAATACATAGGAGGAGTTAAAGTGAAAAAGACTTTAATTACAGGGTTATTGGTTACAGCAGTATCTACGAGTTGCTTCGTTCCTGTAAGCGCTTACGCTAAGGGGGGGCAAACAGAAGTGAAAACAGTATATGTGCAAAATGTAATTGCTCCAAATACATTATCCAATTCAATTAGAATGTTAGGATCACAGTCACCGCTTATACAAGCATACGGATTAGTTATTTTGCAACAGCCAGACATTAAGGTAAATGCGATGAGTAGTTTGACGAATCATCAAAAATTTGCAAAGGCGAATGTACGAGAGTGGATTGATGAATATAATCCGAAGCTAATCGACTTAAATCAAGAGATGATGAGATACAGCACTAGATTTAATAGCTATTATAGTAAGCTCTATGAACTAGCAGGAAAAGTAAATGAAGATGAACAGGCAAAAGCAGATTTTACAAACGCATATGGAAAATTACAATTGCAGGTCCAAAGCATTCAAGAGAGTATGGAGCAAGATTTATTAGAGTTAAATCGATTTAAAACGGTATTAGACAAAGATAGTAATAACTTATCAATTAAAGCTGATGAAGCAATAAAAACACTGCAAGGATCAAGTGGAGATATTGTGAAATTAAGAGAAGACATAAAAAGAATTCAAGGGGAAATTCAAGCTGAACTAACTACTATTTTGAATAGACCACAAGAAATTATTAAAGGTTCTATTAATATCGGTAAACAAGTATTTACAATTACAAATCAAACTGCACAAACGAAAACAATCGACTTTGTTTCTATCGGTACTTTAAGTAATGAAATTGTAAATGCTGCAGATAGTCAAACGAGGGAAGCAGCTCTTCGTATTCAACAAAAGCAAAAAGAGTTATTACCGCTTATTCAGAAGTTATCACAAACTGAATTAGAGGCGACTCAAATTACATTTGTTGAAGATCAAGTAAGTAGCTTTACAGAACTAATTGATCGCCAAATTACAACTTTAGAAACGTTATTAACGGATTGGAAAGTTTTAAACAATAATATGATCCAAATTCAAACAAATATTGAAGAAGGCACGTATACAGACAGTAGTTTACTTCAAAAACATTTCAATCAACTTAAAAAAGTAAGTGATGAAATGAATAAGCAAACAAATCAATTTGAAGATTACGTTACAAACGTTGAAGTACATTAAACAGAAAAATAATTAGCGATATAGGGAGAGAAGAAAAATGACAAAAAAACCTTATAAAGTAATGGCTCTATCAGCACTTATGGCAGTATTTGCAGCAGGGAATATTATGCCGGCCCATACGTATGCAGCTGAAAGTACAGTGAAACAAGCTCCAGTTCATGCTGTAGCAAAAGCTTATAATGACTACGAAGAATATTCATTAGGACCAGAAGGCCTGAAAGATGCAATGGAAAGAACAGGTTCAAACGCTTTAGTAATGGATCTGTACGCTTTAACAATTATTAAACAAGGTAATGTTAACTTTGGTAATGTATCGTCAGTTGATGCAGCTTTAAAAGGTAAAGTGATTCAGCATCAAGATACAGCTAGAGGGAATGCACAACAATGGCTAGATGTATTGAAGCCACAGCTTATTTCAACAAATCAAAATATCATTAATTACAATACGAAATTCCAAAACTATTATGATACTTTAGTTGCTGCGGTTGATGCAAAGGATAAAGCAACTCTTACGAAAGGTTTAACTAGATTATCAAGTAGTATTACTGAAAATAAAGCGCAAGTAGATAAGTTAGTAGAAGACTTAAAGAAATTCCGAAATAAAATGACGTCGGATACTCAAAATTTCAAGGGAGATGCAAATCAAATTACATCTATTTTGGCTAGTCAAGATGCTGGAATTCCGCTTCTGCAAAATCAAATTACAACGTATAATGAAGCAATTAGTAAATATAATGCAATTATTATCGGTTCATCTGTTGCGACAGCTTTAGGCCCAATTGCAATTATCGGTGGTGCAGTAGTTATTGCTACTGGTGCAGGAACGCCGCTAGGAATCGCATTAATTGCAGGTGGTACAGCAGCTGTAGGTGGTGGAACAGCTGGAATCGTATTAGCGAAGAAAGAGCTTGATAATGCACAGGCAGAAATTCAAAAGATAACAGGACAAGTTACAACTGCGCAATTAGAAGTAGCAGGATTAACGAACATTAAAACACAAACTGAGTATTTAACAAATACGATTGATACTGCAATTACAGCGTTGCAAAATATTTCAAACCAATGGTATACAATGGGATCGAAATATAATTCATTACTTCAAAATGTAGACTCTATTAGTCCAAACGACCTTGTTTTCATTAAGGAAGACTTGAATATAGCTAAAGATAGCTGGAAAAACATTAAAGACTATGCAGAAAAGATTTATGCTGAAGATATTAAAGTAGTAGATACGAAAAAAGCATAATAGTGATTAAACTGTTACAACATTATGTATAGATAATTGATTATTATAAAATAGAGAGCTCCTGTTCAGTAGTGAGCAGGAGTTCTTTTACCTCTAACGTTTCATATCCTCATAAAAAGAATAGGTGATAAGTATGCGTAATAATTTCTATAAAAAATGCCTTTTAACGATAATGATTGCTGGAGTGGCAACGAGTAATGTGCTTCCTTTACATCCTTTTGCAGCGGAACAAAACGTAAAAACATTGCAAGAGAGTGCAAAAAAATATTCTCTCGGACCAGCAGGGTTCCAAGATGTAATGGCGCAAACGACATCAAGTATATTTGCGATGGATTCATATGCAAAATTAATTCAAAATCAACAAGAGACTGATTTGAGTAAAATAAGTTCAATTAATGGTAATTTAAGAGGGAATATGATTCAGCATCAAAAAGATGCAAAAATTAATGCGGCATATTGGTTAAATAATATGAAGCCTCAAATTATGAAAACGGATCAAAATATTATTGATTACAACAATACTTTTCAAGCGTACTATAGTGACATGCTATTAGCGATTGATCAAAAAGATAGCGTAAAGTTAAAAGCGGATTTAGAAAAGTTGTATGCGGACATTTTAAAGAATCAAAATGAGGTAGATGTATTATTAGGGAATTTGAAAGCTTTTCGCGATAGAATGGCGAAAGACACAAATAGTTTTAAAGAGGATACAAATCAATTAACAGCGATTTTGGCAAGTACGAATGCTGGTATTCCAGCTCTAGAGCAACAAATAAATACATATAACGATTCGATCAAAAAGAGTAACGATATGGTGATTGCTGGTGGTGTACTTTGCGTAGCGCTAATAACATGTCTTGCTGGCGGACCGATGATTGCGATTGCGAAAAAAGATATTGCAAATGCAGAACGAGAAATAGCCAGTTTAAAGAATAGAATTTCAGGAGCACAAGCAGAAGTGGCAATTTTGACAGATGTGAAAAATAAAACGACTAATATGACAGAAACAATTGATGCAGCAATTACAGCACTGCAAAACATATCAAATCAGTGGTATACGGTAGGTGCGAAATATAACAATTTACTACAAAACGTAAAAGGAATCAGCCCTGAAGAATTTACCTTTATAAAAGAAGATTTAAATACAGCGAAAGATAGCTGGAAGGATGTAAAAGATTATACAGAAAAATTACATGAAGGCGTGGCGAAATAAACAGCGGAGTAGTTCCACTGTTTATTTTTTTTATCCCGTTTTTTGTGAGAGCCGATCTTGTAATTTTACCCATAAGTTTGCCGTGCATTTTATCAATGTAACTTTAGGATAATGTTTGGTCAAATTGATACTAATAACCTCGATAAACTCCTGATCACGCTTTTTATATTTAATATTTTAAGTAAAAAAGCTATACTATAGGCAAAACTAAAAATTGGAAAGGAAATACTAGAACATGGAAAATTATTTGTTATTTATCCTTACAGCAATCCTAATCATAATAATGCCTGGTCCCGGTTTTGCCTTAGTTACAAAAAACACTATCTCGCATGGTAAAAATGGTGGGATAAAGACCGTCTTAGGAACGGTATCTGGAATGATGATTCATACAATAATGGCTACACTAGGACTTTCTGCCATCCTAATGAAATTTGCGATGTTATTTACATTTATAAAATATGCTGGGGCTTTTTATTTAATTTACTTAGCTGTAAAGTCAATTAAAAGTGCCTTACATAAAAAAGAAGATATGTCAGGTTCAGTGGGAATGAACTCTAAGGATATTGGAACGATTAAAAGTTTTAGACAAGGATTTACCACGGCAATCTTAAATCCAAAAACTGCTGTGTTTTTCCTTAGTTTTTTACCCCAATTTATTGTGAGCAATCAAAGTCATCTCTTCCAATTTCTTTTGTTAGGACTCACATTTACGACTTTGACAGCAATATGGTATTTACTTTATATCTCACTAATACGTCAATTAAGAACTTTTTTAAGAAAAGAAAAAGTGAACCGTGCAATAGAAGGTATTACTGGCGCAGTATTGTTAGTATTTGGAGTTGGGTTATTTTTCCAAAAATAAATATGTATATGAAAAGAGAAATAATCAATGGTGGTTATTTCTCTTATTTACTTATTCTAAAACTGCCATTTTACAATTGATTTCACACCTTCATACTAATTTTATGCCCATATCTAATTTGAAGTTTAAAAATGAGTTCCTTAATAACCTGACCGGTTTGCTGTATAAGGAAAAATATTACATTACGAGGGCGGGCTGATAATAAGTAAGGGATGGATAAAAAACCATTGATTAAAGTTTCATTATAAATACTAAGTGTAGTAGAAGTTCAGTTAGATAAAATTCGGTAGTCGAATTTTTTTGCATAAAGCTGTATAATGCTTGTAACGAAAAGGAAATACAGGAAAGGATATGTAATGAGTTACTATGGATAAGGATAAACAACAATTAAGCGTTGAAGTTGCAAGATTATATTATCAATCAGATTATAGTCAGCAAGAAATTGCTAATAAATTAAATATTTCAAGACCGACGATTTCTAGATTATTGAAGTATGCGAAAGAAAAAGGATTTGTTCAAATTAGTATAGCTGATCCATTTGCTGACTTAGATAACGTTGGGAACTTACTTAAAGAAAAGTACAACTTGTTAGAGGCGCATGTTATATTTTCTCCAGTACCAGAATATGCAACGATTACGGAGTATATTAGTAAGTATGCTGCTGAGTATATGGAAAAGACAGTGAAAACTGGTGATATCGTTGGTGTAAGCTGGGGAATGACGATGTATGAAATCGCTAGAAAAATCGTACCGCAACATGTGAAAGGTGTAGAGGTTGTCCAGTTAAAAGGTGGCATTAGTCACTCAAGTGTAAATACATATGCGAATGAAACGATCGCGTTATTTGCAGATGCTTTTCAAACGACGCCAAGAAATCTACCTCTTCCAGTTATATTTGATAATGCGGTGACAAAAGAATTAGTGGAGCAAGATAGACATATTCATCACATTATTGAAATGGGAAAACAAGCGAATATTGCAATTTTTACTGTCGGAACAGTGCGTGATGAAGCGTTATTATTCCGATTAGGATATTTAGATAAGGATGAAACTAGCTTACTGAAAAAACAAGCAGTCGGTGACATTTGTTCACGTTTCTTTGACGGAGATGGAAATATTAGTAGTGAAGAAATTAATAAGCGTACAATTGGAATTGAGTTAGAGGAACTTAAATTAAAGAAACGTTCTATTTTAGTTGCAGGTGGTAATAGAAAAATAAAAGCAATTGACGGTGCGTTACGTGGCGGGTATGCAAATGTACTAATTATAGATCAGCATACAGCGAAAGAATTGTTACATTATCAAAAAGATTAGAAATAAAAGGCTTTCTCAAAATATTAATTTTGAGAAAGCCTTTTATTTTTAGTATGAATAAATCAATGTGTAGTACCTTGTAAAGTATTTGTAAGGAACGCTCTTTGATTGATCTCCTTTTTCAAAAATTAGTGAGTTAGCCATAATATCTCTATCTACAAAACTCCAGCCATCTTGCTCCATCATATCGATAAAAGGTTCCATTTTTCCGCGCTTTACTAAGTAGGGGTATTGATTATCTATCGGTTCTACTTCCACCATTTCTTTATCTTGAATAACCATCTTAGACATAGCTAAAGCAAATGGAACTGGGTTTCCTTCTTGGAAAATAACATCCCTTTTATAAAAAATAAATATGGGTAGTGAGGTGCATACTAGCAATGTGAATATAAAGAATTTTGACTTAAACAAGTGGTTCACATCCTTTATTTACAAGCTTATACTACTTTCAATGTATTACTAGAAATTCCCTTCTAAAAAAGAATGAACAAAAGTTCAAAAGTGTATTTACATTTGTTCAACTAAGGGTTAGAATGAAGTTGTTAAAAGATATGAGGAGTGAAGATAATGAACATTGCAAAGTTAATTGATCATACAATTTTAAAACCAAATTCTACAAAAGAAGATGTTATGAAAGTAATCGAAGAGGCAAAGCAATACAAATTTGCTTCAGTTTGTATTAATCCTACATGGGTAAAGCTAGCTGCTGAAGAATTAGCTGGACATGATGTAGACGTTTGTACTGTAATCGGTTTCCCATTAGGAGCAAGCACTACTGAAACAAAAGCATTCGAAACAAAAGATGCTATCGCAAAAGGTGCAACTGAAGTTGATATGGTAATCAACGTAGGTGCTTTAAAAGATGGAGACAATGAGTTCGTTGAAAAAGACATTTATGAAGTAGTAGAAGCAGCAAAAGGAAAAGCTCTTGTAAAAGTAATCATTGAAACTTGCCTTCTAACAGATGAAGAAAAAGTTCGTGCTTGTGAATTATCAGTAAAAGCTGGCGCTGATTTCGTAAAAACTTCAACTGGATTCTCAACTGGCGGAGCAACTGCTGAAGATATCGCGTTAATGCGTAAAACAGTTGGACCAAACGTTGGCGTGAAAGCATCTGGCGGCGTTCGTACACGTGAAGATGCAGACAAAATGGTAGAGGCTGGAGCTTCTCGCGTTGGAGCAAGTGCTAGTGTTGCAATCGTATTAAATGATGCAAAAGGTGCTACAGATAACTACTAATCAATAAAGAGTGAAGAGCAATAGATACACAACGTATAGTGTATCTATTGCTCTAACAATTGAAAAGAATGTAAGCGGATACGAATGGGAGGAGACGGCTTATGAAATACTTAATCGGTGTTTTAGGCCTCGTATTGATTTTAGGTATCGCTTGGCTTGCTAGTAATGATAGAAAGAAAGTCAAATATCGCCCAATCATAACGATGGTTATATTACAATTCATTTTGGGGTTTTTATTATTAAATACAAGCGTAGGGAATATATTAATTAGCGGAATAGCAGATGGTTTTGGAGAATTATTAAAATATGCCGCTGATGGTGTGAATTTCGTATTTGGTGGATTAGTAAATCAAAAAGAGTTTTCATTCTTTTTAAGTGTATTAATGCCAATCGTATTTATATCAGCTTTAATAGGTATTTTGCAACACATTAAAGTATTACCTATTATTGTGAAATCTATCGGTCTAGTATTAAGTAAAGTAAATGGGATGGGGAAACTCGAATCATATAACGCGGTAGCTTCTGCGATTTTAGGACAATCTGAAGTGTTTATTTCAGTTAAGAAACAACTAGGATTATTGCCAGAGAAAAGAATGTATACATTATGTGCATCTGCAATGTCTACAGTATCTATGTCTATCGTTGGATCATATATGGTGTTATTAAAACCGCAATATGTTGTAACCGCTTTAGTGCTTAACTTATTCGGTGGTTTCATCATTGCTTCTATCATTAACCCGTACGAAGTTACTGAAGAAGAGGATATGTTAGAAGTACAAGAAGAAGAGAAAAAGACATTCTTTGAAGTATTAGGGGAATACATTATAGATGGATTTAAAGTTGCGATTACAGTAGCAGCTATGTTAATCGGTTTCGTTGCCCTTATCGCATTCATTAATGCAGTATTTAAAGGTGTAATCGGTATCTCATTCCAAGAAATTCTTGGTTATGTATTTGCACCATTTGCATTTATTATGGGTGTTCCATGGCATGAAGCAGTTAACGCAGGGAATATTATGGCGACAAAACTTGTATCAAATGAATTTGTTGCGATGACAGATTTAGCAAAAGGAAACTTTAATTTCTCAGATAGAACGACAGCGATTATATCTGTATTCTTAGTTTCATTTGCAAACTTCTCTTCAATTGGAATTATTGCTGGGGCAGTTAAGAGCTTAAATGAAAAACAAGGAAATGTAGTCGCAAGATTTGGTTTGAAATTACTTTTCGGTGCAACATTAGTAAGTTTCTTATCAGCAACAATCGTTGGCTTATTATTTTAACAGATTCATATAATATAAAAAGGAATGGTGATTGTAATGAGAATGGTAGATATTATTGCGAAAAAACGTGATGGAAAAGAATTAACAACTGAAGAAATTAATTTCTTTATTAACGGTTATACAGACGGAAGTATTCCTGACTATCAAGCGAGTGCACTTGCAATGGCAATTTTCTTTAAAGATATGACGGATCGTGAACGTGCAGATTTAACGATGGCAATGGTTGAGTCTGGGGAAACAATCGACTTATCAGCAATTGAAGGCATTAAAGTAGATAAGCATTCAACTGGCGGTGTTGGTGATACAACAACATTAGTATTAGGACCATTAGTCGCTGCTTTAGATGTACCAGTAGCAAAAATGTCTGGTCGTGGTTTAGGACATACGGGCGGGACAATTGATAAATTAGAAGCGGTAGAAGGATTCCACGTTGAAATTACGAAAGAACAGTTCATTGATATTGTAAACCGTGACAAAGTGGCTGTTATCGGACAAACAGGAAACTTAACACCTGCTGATAAAAAGATTTATGCATTACGTGATGTAACAGGAACAGTAAATTCAATTCCTCTAATTGCAAGTTCAATTATGAGTAAAAAAATTGCAGCTGGTGCTGATGCAATCGTACTTGATGTAAAAACAGGTGCTGGTGCATTTATGAAAACCGAAGAAGATGCAAAAGAATTAGCTCATGCAATGGTACGTATCGGAAATAATGTTGGACGTCAAACGATGGCAGTAATTTCAGATATGTCACAACCTCTTGGTTTTGCGATTGGTAACGCTCTAGAAGTGAAGGAAGCAATTGATACTTTAAAAGGCGAAGGTCCAGAAGATTTAACAGAATTAGTACTTGTATTAGGAAGCCAAATGGTCGTACTTGCGAAAAAAGCAAATACATTAGAAGAAGCTCGTGAAATGCTAATTGAAGTGATGAAAAATGGAAAAGCAACTGAGAAGTTTAAAGAGTTCTTAAGCAACCAAGGCGGAGACAGCTCAATTGTAGATAATCCAGAAAAAATGCCACAGGCGAAGTATGTAATTGATGTACCTGCAAAAACTTCAGGTGTGATTTCAAACATTGTTGCAGATGAAATCGGTATCGCAGCTATGTTATTAGGTGCAGGTCGTGCGACAAAAGAAGATGAAATCGATTTAGCGGTAGGATTAATGTTACGTAAAAAAGTTGGCGATGCAGTAAAAGAAGGCGAGCCGTTCGTAACGATTTATGCAAATCGCGAAAATGTAGAAGATGTAAAAGCTAAAATTTATGAAAACATTTCTATCGCTGAAACAGCAGTGGCTCCTAAATTAGTTCATACAGTTATTATTGACTAATCATAATTACATTTACTTTGAGGAGGAAATAATATGGATAAGAAAAAATATATCGAAGAAGCAAATAAGATGTTATCGAAAGCTTATATTCCGTATTCTAAATTTCCTGTTGGTGCAGCGCTAGTTACGAAAGAAGGTAAAATCTATACTGGTTGTAATATAGAAAATGCTTCTTACGGTTTATGTAACTGTGCAGAAAGAACAGCAATATTTAAAGCAGTATCAGAAGGTGAGCGCGACTTTAGTTACTTAGTCATTACAGGAGAAACTGACGGACCTATTTCACCATGTGGTGCTTGTAGACAAGTTATTGCTGAATTTTGTGATCCGAAAATGCCAGTTTTACTAACGAATGTAAAAGGTGATGAAAAAGAAGTGACTGTGGAACAGTTACTGCCAGGTGCCTTTTCAATTGAAGATTTAAAATAAGTTAAAAGGCCATTCCACAATTAATAGTTGTGGAATGGCCTTTTTTATTTTCAATAATAGAATGTAATAATCTGTTCATATTCCGTTCATAAACTTTGCGTAAAATGATTGCAGTGAATATGGAAAGTGACGATATAAATTGTCGTTCTACAGCAGGAGGAATATGATGAAGAAATTATATAATGCAGCATTCATTTACTTAATTATTGGTTTATTATCAGGTGTATTTGCAAGAGAGTATACGAAAGCGCAAGGCATTAAAGGATCCACTATGTTGCAATTAGTGCATACACACGTATTAGTGCTCGGCTTTGTATTCTTTTTGGTCGCTTTAGCTCTATTTAAAGTATTTAATGTCCGTGAAACAAAAAGTTTTCGTGCGTGGTTTGTTGTTTATAATGTAGGATTAATTTTTACTATTGCTACAATGGTATTTAGAGGTATTCTACAAGTAAATGGAACTGACTTTAATGGTTTAAGCCATATGGCTGGTTTAGGTCATGTCATTATAAGTATTGGGCTCGTTTGGTTTATGATTTTGCTCAAAAAATCTTTTAAATAGATAGGAGTGGAGAGTATGAGTTTAGCACTTTTATCAAGTATAGTAGCGGTTTGTATGGCCGTTGGAGTTATGTTTCTTCGCTTTAAGTCAGCGAAAAAACCGGTAACGAAAAAGAAAATTATATTACCGCCAATTTTTATGAGCACTGGTGCAATGATGTACTTCTTACCAGAGTTTCGATTAACGTCTTTAGAAATAGTAGAGGCAATTAGCGTAGGACTTATTTTCTCTATATTTCTTATTAAAACATCTAAGTTCGAAATAAGAGGCGAAGACATATATATGAAACCATCAAAAGCGTTCATATTTATTTTAGTTGGTTTATTAGCTGTCCGGGTAGCATTAAAATCATATTTAAGTCAATCAATTGATTTAGCACAATTAAGCGGGATGTTTTTCTTACTCGCATTTGCGATGATTGTATCGTGGAGAATTGCGATGTATCGCTCGTTTACTAAATTAGAAAAGACAATAAAAAGAGCTGGAATTTCTATATAGGAATTTCAGCTCTTTTTATGTTTTATACGATTGTTTTTTTAGCTTTGATTTCATTTGCTTAATTTTAAACGTATTTGAGCATCTTGTAATGCAACTGGTGTAACATTAAGGCCATTTTGATCAACGATTTTTGTGTTTAATAAAATGGAATCTAAGCTCCCGCGAAATGTTTTTGTATAGTTTTGACGCAACATTTGTTGTTCTTGTTTTTCATCAACTGTTAATCCAGATGTTCTTTCTTTTTTTGATAATTCGTTAATACGGAATAAAATGTTTTTCATTTGTTTTCACCTCTAGTTAGATTTAATTACATTAGTTACTTACTAATGTATAGTTATTTTAACCTATCTTTTAATAAGTGTCAATGCCTATAAACATTAAGTGTATGGGGTGATAAAGAATGAAAAAACTACAAATACTTGAAATAGAAAAGATGTTAATATACAATACCTAAGTAGGGTATGTAGGGTATTGTTTTACTTTATGAGAGTAATAAGCAAAAAGGAGTATGTAATAATGAATTCAGTAATTTCAAGGAAAGAAACAATCATATCATATAGCATTGCAATTCTATTTATATTAGCGATGGTTACAGCTGGTGTACTATTAGATGATCCAGAAGTAATTTTGCCGGAAATAGCTGCGATGGCAATAGCTTTATGGGCATATCGTGAGCCGGGATGGCTAAGACAACCAGAAAAAATCTTTATTGCGCCGTCAATAACAGCTGTTATTGGTTTTGCAGTGAATCAAATGGATATTTCCTATATAGGAAAAGTTAGCTTAACACTTATATTAATGATGTTGTTTTTACGTGTTATTCAATCCAATTTAGCACCATCTATTGCGACAGGTTTATTACCATTAGTAACAAATGCGACGGAATGGTCATTTGTTATCTCAGTCTTCGTTTTGACATTTATTTTAATGATTGGTGTTCTTATTTTTAAATTGAATAACGGTATTGAGAGAAAAGTTAAAATCCAATATAAATATATGGTTGTATTTCTATTTTTAAATTTTGTATGGATCAATTTATGTTGGATAACTGGTTATGAACAATTAGCGGTTATTCCGCCAATTCTAGTCGTTGTGTATGAATCACTTCAAAAACCGATGTACAATGAAAAAATGGCATTTAAACAAATACTAGTATTAACTACATCAGCAACTGTTGGAACGTTATTGTACTTTGCGATTGATTCATGGATTGTAGTCACTTTATTCAATATGATATTAATGCTAATTTTATTGAAAATCGTTGGAGTACGTATTCCAGCAGCGTATGCATTCCCATTACTTCCGCTCGTATTTCCTGATGAAATGATAAAGATGTTACCAGTAGGTTCATTTGTTGCGGGGGTATTCTTATTTGGTACAGTACTACTGTATAAAAAGTGGGAGATGAAGCAAAAGGGCATGCAGAAGAGTTAAATATAATTGGTAAAAAGGTAAGTTCAAGTCACTGGAACTTACCTTTTATATTTATACCCAATATAAGGATATATCATAAAGTCCAACTAAAATGAGTAGTACCCCTGCTATAAGTTGAATGTTTTTTCCTATTTTTCGGCTCTTTTTAAGTAGTGTGTCATTTAATCCAAGGTAGGAGATGATGAACATTAATATAACGATAGGTAGAGCAGTTCCTATCGAAAAGAATGTCGGAAACAAGTATCCATAATTAGATGAGAAAGATAAAGGGATTAACGTTCCGAAAAATAGAACGAACATAGTCGGACAGAAGGCTAAGGAAAAAAAGAATCCAAGTAAAAATGAGCCAACCTCATTTTGTTTTCGTATAAATTTGATTGAGAAGAAACTTCTTCCTTTTATAATACCTGCCAACATTAGCGCCATTAAAATTAATAAAGGTCCAATTATTTTTCGTAACCATGGGAAATACAAAGTTAATATTTGCTGAATCTCTTTTCCTAAGAACTATACTAATAGTCCAAGTGTCGTAAAAGCTATTATTTTTCCTAAAATGAATAACAATATATGTTTCCATGCATGTCCCTTTTGTAAAGATTGATTGCCATAAAGTGAAACTTTAATCAGTGGGGGTTTTGTTCATCCCTCACTGATTATTAGTTGAACCAATCGGGCATTTACGGGCAGTTGATATCCCACCTAACTTCTTTGTACTATCCGAATTTTGAGGTGGGAGTTTTACTGCCCGTTAATGCGGGATAAAGTGTAATAGCGCTAATGCTTCCTGTTAATTGGCAAGGAGCAAGGGTACCTACAATGCCTAATAAAAACGCAAATAAAAGAGGAATTGATTTCGTAGCATTCGCGATATCCATTAAAGGAGACATGAGTTGATAACTCCACTCGCTAACTGTTGAAAACACGTTATATTCACCTTTCTAACTAGTTATATTGTAATGTTCCATTTTTAGTAATCTGCTTCCACGTTTTACCGTCATCCATAGAAAGAAAGACATTTGCTTTCATTGTAGCAAAAACTATTTCAGCTGAATTTTGAGGATTTTGTGATATGTACATAATTGTATCTTTAGAATCTAAAGATGGAATCTGTAAGTTTGTTTCTTCATTTGTAGCAATTGATTTCTTCGTAATCAGTTGCTCAGTTTGCTTATTAATAGAGGCATAGATAATGTCTTCATTACTTAATGTAACTGCGGTCGATTCAACTGGTTTAGAAAATAGTTCAAATGTATTTCCATAATCTGTAGACAAATATACACCGTCTTTAGCACTTACCGCGACTACACTAGATTGATCTGGATGTGCTGAAAAGGAATGGATTGTACTTGAAAGACCGTTTAATTTACTATTTTTCCAATCTTGTCCGTTGTTCGTACTGAAATAAAAACCTTGTTGTAATTTAGAATTTGGACGCTCATTGTATAAATAAATTGCTTCCGTATTATATCCGACAGCAAGGTTATGAAAATCAGATTCTCCATAAAACGCTAGCTTTTCGAGGGTATTACCGCCATCAGAACTTTTCATTAGCCCTAAAGGATTTTTTAAATTTGCACCTGGTTCAGGATGACCGCTGGCAACGAATCCATTCTTTGTTGCCTGAAATCCCATGTAATCATGTAGCTCAGTCGTAGTTTCAAACCATTTACCATCTTGATAAACTTTTATACCACTGTGAGTTGCGATAGAAACCCCAGGCATATTTCCCGCGTAGCCAATTCCATGAATGTGCTCGATTTTTCCAGAGGTAATTTCTTTATAGAAGTTTTGCGGAATCGTATTTGCTGTTTCTTTATTTTTTGGCTGAGATTGCACCGTTTCTTTTTTAGCTGGTGCTGTTTCAGCATTACTAGAACATTCTGTAATTATTAATAAAGAAGTAATTGCTAACCCTGTTGCTACATAATGTTTCACTTTTGTAGACTCCTTTCCATATATATGAGATTTTAAGTATATGGAATAAATGTCAAGAAATTGTGGAGTGGTATGCATAATTTAGAGTGGAAGGGGCCCTAGTAATGAAGATTTTCTTTTCTCTATGAGCACTATTAATTGACGAAAAATTATAACAATAATAGAATGAATTATATTGGATAATCAGTTTCAAAATTATACATAGAATGCTAGGGGGATTATTATGAAATCAACATTTTTTGCTCAAAATAGAGAACGATTAGTAAACACATTACCGGATGAATCTATTACTATTTTATTTGCTGGGCAAGCACCTCATATGTCAGCCGATGCACATTATAAATTTGTGCCGAATCGAAATTTTTACTATTTAACGGGAATCGATGAGCCAAATGTTATTTTCATGTTGAAAAAGTTTGGAAATAGTGTGGAAGAAACTCTTTTCATTGAAAAATCAGATCCAGTAATGGAAAAATGGGACGGTAAAACAGTTTCTAAAGAAGATGCAGAACAAATTTCAGGCATAAAAAAAGTTGTATATATAGAAAGCTTTGAGAAGACAATGGCAAATACACTTTTCACAGAAAATGTGAAGCATCTGTATTTAGATTTAGAGCGTCGTGAGTGGAAGGGTACTGAGACGAAAACGTTAGCGTTTGCTAAATATGTAAGAGAACAGTATCCACACGTTTTAATTGGTAATGTATATCCGTATATTTGTGAATTACGAGTGTTTAAAACGGAAGAAGAAATTGAAATCATTAAAGAAGCGATTGTTGTAACTAAAGAGGGTATTTATAACGTGCTGAAGCATGCAAAAGCAGATGTGATGGAATATGAATTAGAAGCTCATTTTGATTTTACGCTTAAATCATCTGGAATTAAACATCATGCATTCAATACAATTTTGGCGAGTGGTAAAAATGCTACAGTCCTTCATTATGAAGATAATGATGCACAAATTCAAAATGGTGATTTAGTGCTGCTCGATTTAGGTGCTCAAAAAGATTACTACAACGCTGATATTAGTTACACATTCCCAGCTAGTGGAACATTTTCTAGTCGCCAAAAACAAATATATAATATAGTGTTAAAAGCATTGAAAGAAACAACTGAGCTTATTAAGCCAGGATTAAAGTTTACGGCATTAAATGAGCATACAAAAAAGGTACTAGCAGAAGAGTGTAAAGCAATTGGTTTAATTCAAGAAGATGAAGAGTTATCAAAATACTATTATCATGGCGTCAGCCATTTCCTTGGTTTAGATACTCACGATGTAGGAACATACAAAGATAGAGTGTTAGAAGAAGGTATGGTTATAACAATCGAACCTGGTCTTTATATTGAAGAAGAATCAATTGGAATTCGTATTGAGGATGATATCCTTGTAACAAAAGATGGGTATGAAAACTTGTCAAAAGATATCATTAGAGAAGTTGAAGAGATTGAAGAGTTTATGAGTGAAAATAATGTGAATGTAAAAGAAGATGAAGTTGTTACGAAATAATTATTAGAAGAGGCGCTCAATTTTGGGCGTCTTTTTATTTGGGCCATTTTAAGCCTCCATATTTTCTTGAAAATTGTCTTCTATAATAATCTTGAAAAAGAAAAAGGAGGGATTTTCATTGAAGAGATTTGTATTAACAGCAGTTACAGTCTCCGTAATATCTTTAATTGCTGCATGTTCTGCGACCACGAATACAACAAATGATCATAAAAATATGGACGATAAAAAAACAACACAGACTGAAACGGCTACAAAACCATTGAAAGTTGTAAAAGGGCCAGAAGTTACTTTAGTAGCGAAAGAAGAAAAGCAAAAGCTAAGTAACGGTGTTATTGTTCCAGTCTGGACATTTAATGGCTCATCCCCAGGTCCAGAAATTAGAGTGGAAAAAGGTGAAAAGGTTAAAGTGACATTAAAAAATGAATTATCTGCACCAGTATCTATTCATTGGCATGGGTATCCTGTCCCAAATAACATGGATGGAATTCCAGGTGTGACGCAAGATGCGGTTGAACCTGGAAAGAGTTTCACCTATGAATTTGAAGCGAACGTACCAGGAACATATTGGTATCATTCGCATCAAGATTCTGTGAATCAACTAGATAGAGGTTTATATGGTGCTCTCATTGTAGAAGATACTAATGAAAAATATGATAAAGATTACACATTAATGTTGGATGAATGGGTTACAGATAAAGAAGAAATTAATAAGCAGTTAAAAGAAATGACAAAAGGGCCAACAGGTAATAAATCTAAGGGTAATGAAAATACGAAAAAGAATGATGATATGAAAGGCATGGATCATTCCGGTATGGACAGTGATAAAAAAGACTCTAGTAATATGGCAGGAATGGACCATGGAAATATGAAGATGGAAGGTCATGATATGAGTATGTATGACTTATTCACAATCAATGGTAAAAGCGGAGATTTAGTAGAGCCATTAAAAGTGAATAAGGGTGATAAGGTTCGCCTTCGACTCGTTAATGCGGGTTATCTATCACATGATATACACGTTCACGGTCATGATTTAAAAGTAATTGCAACAGATGGTCAACCAATTAATGATCCAAAACTTATAAAAGACAAAGTAATTTCAATTGCACCGGGTGAACGTTATGATATTGAATTTACAGCTAACAATCCTGGGAAATGGTACGTTGAAGACCATTCAGAAAGTAAAGGTGCAAAAGGAATGAAAGCTGTTATTGAATATGATGGCAGCAAAGAGATGAAAGACAAAGCAGATGAAAAAGAAAAATTACCGAAATTAGATATGACGAAATATGGTGCTAAAAAACTAGGTAGTTTCACGTTAAATCAACAGTATATTGCCACATATAATATGGACTTGAATACGCAAATGAATGGAAATGAAATGGTATATACAATTAACGGAAAGGTATTCCCAGATATTGACCCAATTTCAGTGAAAAAGGGTGACTTAGTAAAAGTAAAATTAGTAAATCGCTCTAAAGCGGACGATCATCCGATGCATTTACACGGTCATTTCTTCCAGGTGTTAAGTAAAGACGGAAAACCGGTAGAAGGTTCTCCAATTGTGAAAGACACTTTGAACTTAAAACCAGGAGAAGAATATGAAGTAGCCTTTGTAGCAGACAATCCGGGTGAATGGATGTTCCACTGTCATGATTTACACCATGCTTCAGCGGGGATGGTAACAGAAGTGAAATATACAGATTATAAATCTGATTATGTTCCAAACCCTAACATTCCTAATAAGCCAGAATAATATGAAGCAGTTATCCTATGGATAGCTGCTTATTTATTTTCGTTGCAAGTGTTAATGCATATGTTGATCGTGCCCGGATGAAGATGGGGGAGTATGATCGGGGAATGTCACGAACACGGCAACGATAATTACCACACTAATTGAAAGTAATAATAAAAAACGCCGTTGGATAAAAGTAGAAAAGGTTTCTGATAAAAGTTGAATTATACAGGACATAGTTATTGTTATAGTAAGTAAAAGACTAATGAACAGTATACTGTGGGCTTGTTGAGCGTTTAACATTTCTGTAATCATAGCTCCCATCATACTTGCCATTAATCCAGAGAACAGTCCTTCTAAAGCAGTATATAGGTGAAAACGTAGACCGACTAAAAAACCGATAAACCCACTAATCAAAATAGCAAGCAAAGTAGAATATAGTAATTCTCCTTTGAAGAGAATCCCTAAATAAAAACCTATACTTAAACCGATACACATACTAAAAGACATAATAAATACCATATACTCCATTAGGGTACCCTTACGTTTAGAAATATATGATGTAATAATAATCGAGATACAACAAAGTGTTAAGGCAGTTAACGTATAAGCGAACATCATGATACCTCCCTGTCCTATCATTCACTTCATCATATGTTCAAATGGAGAGTACTTATGCTTATTTATATCTGCATATTATCTGCACAATTTAAAAAAGGTAAGTTCAATATAATTTTCAAATAATGATGGTTCTCTTAGTGGACGATGCTTCATAAAGAATTGTTGTATTTTTATTTTGAAAGAATATATGTAAGCAAGTAGTAGTGAATGGAAAAGATGTTCGATTTTTGAGCGTCTTTTTTGTCTATAAGCATGAGAAAGAAAGTGTTATATAATGAGTTTCTATTGTGAAGCTATAAAGAATAAGCGTATAATATTATAGGTCTCTCATTTGTGAGGCAAACCGCGAATGATAAATAAGATGGTTGTTTTATCATCGCTTCTAAACAGATAGACAATGAAAGTAACACTGGAATACAGATAGGGAGTTAGAAGATGAAATTAATTATTGCCGAGAAACCAGATCAAGGTTTGGCTCTTGTTTCACAGTTTAAATATCGCCGGAAAGATGGGTATTTAGAAGTAGAAGCAAATGAGTTATTTCCAAATGGAGCGTACTGTACATGGGCAATTGGTCATTTGACGCAGTTATGTAATCCAGAACATTATCACGCTGAGTGGAAGAAATGGTCACTTAATACATTGCCGATGATTCCAGAGCGTTTTCAATTTGAGGTAACAAAGTCAAAGTATAAGCAATTTAACGTTGTGAAACAGCTGTTACATAATCCACAGGTAACAGAAATTATTCACGCGGGTGATGCTGGGCGTGAAGGGGAACTGATTGTAAGAAATATTATTAATCTTTGCAACGTGCAAAAGCCAATGAAGCGTCTTTGGATTTCATCTTTAACGAAGCAAGCTATTTATCAAGGATTTAAAAACTTACTAGATGAAGCAGATACGATTAATACGTATTACGAAGCATATACAAGATCTTGCGCTGACTGGGTCGTTGGTATGAATGCATCGCGTGTCTTTAGTATTTTGCTAAAGAAAAAAGGAATGAATGATGTGTTTTCCGCTGGTCGTGTACAAACACCAACATTAGCACTCATTGTAAAGCGTGAAAAAGAAATAGAGAACTTTAAGTCAGAGCCGTTTTGGGAAGTGTTCGCAACCTTTAATATAGAAGGAAAGAAATATGAGGGGAAATGGGAGAAAGATAATGAGTCCCGCTTAAATGACCCTGATTTGGCAAATAAAATTGCAGCGTTTTGTCAAAACAAACCGGCTGTAGTAAAAGAAATGAAAACGGAGCGTAAAGAGTTTCAGCCGCCGTTTTTATTTAATTTATCAGCACTGCAAGCGACAGCGAATAAAGCCTTTAAATTTTCACCAAAAAAGACACTTGATATAACGCAAGCACTATATCAAAAAGGGATTGTCTCTTACCCTCGTTCGGATTCTAACTATGTTACACAAGGAGAGGCAGCGACGTTCCCTGATATTTTACAGAAGTTAAGTCAGTTTGATGAATATAAAGGTTTATTGCCAGCACCAATTGAATCGATTATGAATAATAAGCGTTATGTGAATGAAAAGAAAGTTACAGATCACTACGCAATTATACCGACAGAGCAAGTTACAAATCCAAGCAAACTATCAGGTGATGAAAAGAAAATTTACGATATGATCGTAAGAAGGCTGATTGCGGCGCATTATGAAGTAGCAATCTTTGATTACACAACGATTACAACTCTTGTAGACGAACGTGCTGCGTTCATTTCGAAAGGAAAACAGCAAATTCAAGAAGGTTGGCGTAAAGTTATTTTCCAAGACGATAAAGATGACGAAACAATTCTTCCAATTGTAGCTGAAGGTGAACAAGGAAAAGTTGTAAAGGTGAAAGTGAAAGAAGGAAAAACACAGCCACCGAAACGTTATACAGAAGGACAACTCATTACGTTAATGAAAACGGCCGGTAAGTATTTAGAAAATGAAGAGCTTGAGAAAGTATTGAAGAAAACAGAAGGTTTAGGTACTGAGGCCACTCGTGCTGGTATTATTACAATGCTGAAAGACCGTAAATATATAGATGTACAGAAAAACCAAGTGTACGCAACCGATAAAGGGAAAGTATTAATTACAGCAATCGGTGATAAAATACTGGCTTCACCAGAAATGACAGCAAAATGGGAGCAACGCCTTGCGGAAATTGGAGAAGGTACAGCTTCACCAGCGACATTTATGGAGCAAACGAAAAAGCTATCAGCTAAAATTATTGAAGATGCGGTAGAAATGTCGGAGAAATGGGATTTCACCGGATTACATGTTGAATCGATTGAGCGAAAAGGATCGAAATTTACAACAGGTAAAAAGGTCGGGAACTGTAAAAAATGTGATGGCGATGTTATTGATAAGTCGACGTTTTACGGTTGTTCTAACTACAATACAACACAATGTGACTTTACCATCTCGAAGAAGATTTTAAGCAAAGCTATTTCGCAAAAAAACATGACGAAACTATTAAAAGGTGAGAAGACCGATTTAATTAAAGGCTTTAAAAAAGGCGAGAAAACGTTTGATGCGAAGTTAGAGTGGAAAGATAATAAGATTAATTTTGTGTTTGAGAATTAAGTGGTTTCAACAAATGAAAAAGCTCTTTCCCGAGTAAAATGTGCTGTATTAGGTTTGAAAATATAGATAGAAAAGAAAAAGCATGACAATTTTATGTCATGCTTTTTTATTTTATAATTACAGAGTTTTGTACACTAGCACTAAAATTCATTTGAAATAATTGTTTGAAAAGATGGTATGAAATAGTGTTAAGTAGCAATAAAGTCTTTTAAAATATAAAAAAGTTGTTTAAAGATCCTTCTTTAACTAAACGGCAGGTTAGTTTTAATACAATGTTTGTTTTATCATTTAACCAAAGTGATAGAAGGTCAAAGAAAAGGCAGTAATAAAGAAGTGCCATTCCTAATGTGGACTGGCACTTGGTAAGGTGTAAAATTCATTATTTGATTTCGGCTGAGGAATTTGATTCATCTATTTTTCCTGTACTTTATTATGATTCCTTAGACAGCCTTTTCTGTTTTAAATACCCATTGTTGGAGAGGTGGTTGATAATACGGTAGCATCCACCCTAAAATTTTGCCGATAAAATAGGCGGCAATTAGTGTGCCGATTCCGATTGAGCCTAATGATTGAATGAAAACTATACAGATTGCACCAGCCACACAAATGTTTATTAAATCGCTCAAAATTTTTGCTTTACCGAATTTTAAATTAAATTTTTCACTAATTGCATAAGTTAACGCATCATACGGCATTAATGGCAGTTTCGCTGTTGTATAGCCCATTAAACCGACCGCTATAACAAATAAACTAACAATCAAATATACACTTCGAGCAAGGAGAGTTTCAGGTGCAGGGAAAAGTTGTACAAGGAAGAGCGTTGCATCCATGAAAAAACCAAATAAAAACGAAATAATGAATTGACTCACAAATTCATTTAACTCCATTCGTTTACTTAATATCACTTGAATAATAATGTATAAAACATTTGCAAGCGCCATTGTCACACCAACCGATAAACCAATCGTTAGCGTACTTGCATATGCTAATGATGACACAGGCGATACACCAAATCCTGCTTGAATCGACATGCTAATGCCAATCGACATAAAAAATAACCCGAGCACGTATAAGATGATGCGCTTCAAGGTTCTACTCCAATGATTCATAGTATCTCTCACTTTCTAGTTAATATTAGCAATATAAAGACTATAGCTATAGAATTAAATATAACGCTAAATTCGACATATGAAAAATATATATATGATAAACTAATTATATCAAAAAACATATGACGGAGAGATACAATGGATTTCAGGCAATTATATTACTTTAAAGAAATTGTGAAACAAGGAAGCATTTCTAAGGCAGCAGAAGTGCTCCATATCGCGCAGCCCCCACTTAGCCAATTATTAAAAAAGCTTGAAACTGATCTTGGCACAACTTTAATTCATCGATATCGTCAAAAATGGGAGCTTACAGCAACAGGTGAAATACTATACCAATATGCCAATCAAATGTTAATGCAAATTCAAGATGTAAAGCAGCAAATTCAAGAAATTGAACAAGGTATAGGCGGAACAGTAAGTATCGGTGTATCGTCTACATGTTCGAATATGCTCATTGACTATGTTAGTACGTTTAGAACACAATACCCTAATGTCAAAATAAAAATAGTAACTGGAAATTCAGAAGAATTATTAAAAAGACTAGAACAAAGAGAAATTGATGTTGCCTTACTTTTACGATTGGGAAATAGTGAACAATATGAGATGAAAATATTAAAAAAACAACCAACCGCTGTGATTATTCCATCAAGTTGGGCAACATCGTTTTCATCACAGCATGTGACGATTGAACAGATTGCCCAGTTTCCATTCATTATGCTAGGAGCAATGGAAGGACTCTCCTTCAATGAAGACCTTTTCAAAGTATTTGATGAACATCAAGTCAAGCCAAATATCATTATCGAGTGTAAAGATATAAGGATGGTTGTAGCACTTGTTAGTAGAGGACTAGGATTATCCGTTATTCCAAGAATGGATTACACATCATCATTTTTAGAACATACAACGCTTTTTGAATTGAAACAATTTGATTTTCAGTTAGAGCCTGTAATAGTAAAATTAAAAGACCAAAGAATTTCCAAAGTAGCATCTCAATTTTGGGAAATGGTTGATTAGGAGATATGAACAAAGCAAAAATAGCCTTCAATCAAGTAATAAAGACATCTTACGAAAAATTGAGCCGGGATAAAAAGTTCTTTACTTGAGGAAGTTTCAAAACTGACTGTAGCTATATAAATAAAAGGTAAAAAGTTCTTTACTAATTTGAAAAACGCAGTAATTACATTACTTATTAGTAAAGAACTTTTTATACAAGGACATAAGTGGTTTCAACAAATGAAAAAGCTCTTTCCTGAGTAAAATGTGCTGTATTAGGTTTGAAAATATAGATAGAAAAGAAAAAGCATGACAATTTTATGTCATGCTTTTTTATTTTATAATTACAGAGTTTTGTATACTAGCACTAAAATTTATTTGAAATAATTGTTTGAAAAGGTGTTATTAAATTGGACGTTTATATCATTTTGATCATTTCTTTGAATGAGGAATGCTTTTTGTTTTTGCTTGGAATAAAAATATACAACAAAAATACTATCTAAAATAATAAAATTTTATTGCAAAACGATAAATTCTATATTAAAATCAAAAACATAATAAATAAGTGTGGTGCTTTTTATGGAAAAGGTAACAACTTTATTTTTTAAAATAGAGGAGGTATAAATATGGAGGTTAACAATTTAATAATTGAAAATATGGATAACCCTCATGAGTTGGAGAGACTGTATAGAAAAGACCCGAAAGCTTTTAAAAAGTCATTCTCACAAGCATGGGATGAAAACCCTGATTCTCAGCTTCTAGCTGCTTGGTATGAAAGGATGCATTTCAAGGAAACGGAAAATGCAGAAAAAATATCGCTGTTTCAAAAAGGTTTCTTATTCATGGGCATGTTAGCTATTCTAGCTGGGCTAAGCACCAGAATCATTTTTCACTTTGTCGAGCAGGAAGCAATTGCTCCAATTAACCTAGCTTTTGGTGTAATTCCTTTTATTGTTGCTTATTTTATTTACAATAATACTCCGAAAAAAAGTATTATTTATTTCCTTGCGGCGTTGTTCCTAATTTCCGGGTTGTATCTTAATATGTTGCCATTAACTTATAAAGACAGCATTATCCTTGCTTATTTACATCTTCCTATATTGTTATGGGTCTTAGTAGGGTTTGCGTTTACAGGAAATGAATATTCAAAAGGAAGTACGAGATTAGCTTATATTAAATTTAATTTGGAATATGGTATTCTCTACGCCAGCATGGCAGTGAGCGGAATGGTACTAGCAGCATTAACCATGCAGTTATTTAGGTTTGTTGACTTGAATATAGAAGACTTCTATTTTAGTAATGTTATTTTATTTGGTGCTGCCGCTCTCGCTATTGTGGCTGCATACTTGGCATCAATGAATCTTAAACTTGCTAAGAATATTACACCATACATATCTAAAATTTTTAGTCCTCTCGTCCTGATCACATTGTTGATTTATCTTATAACGGTTATATGGGTCGGGAAAAATCCGTTCTTGGACCGCAATTTCCTAATGGCCTTCAACGGAATACTCCTTGGTGTATTGGCTGTTACCATATTTTCCATTGTTGAGAGTGAATCAGACGAGAAAAAGAACATTTCAGATTATATCAATTTTGCCTTAATTGTTCTTGCGCTTATTATTGACACTGTAGCTTTGTCAGCCATCGTATTCAGACTTTCTTCTTATGGGATTACACCTAATAGACTTGCTGTTTTAGGCGTAAACATACTGATTTGGGCAAATCTCATTTGGATTATGTTATCCTATATGCGTTTTCTACAAAACAAATCAGGACCGACAGCTATCCAAGATGCCGTTACGAAGTATTTGCCAATCTACGGACTTTGGGCAGCTTTCGTTATATTTACTTTTCCTATAATTTTTAATTAGAAAGACTTTGTTAACGTAACGACAAGCTAATTTTCTATAACGTATAAAATCCTTAGAGCCGATAAGTATCGTTACTTCTATACTTTCTCGACAATAAAAAAACGTCCCAAAATAGGACGTTTTTTATTATGTATATTGTTGTTTTTTCTTAATAAGCAATAACACTTGTGAAACACAAGCCAGAACGGGCAACTCAATTAACGGCCCAATAACGAGTGCAAGTGCAATAAGAGGCTCGTCTGGAAAAGCAGTCACAGCAATTGCGAGTGCAACAGGCGAGTTTCTCGCTAATGTTGTTAAGCTTAGGCTTACAGTGTCTTCATAGGATAAATGCATCATACGTCCTACAAACTGTCCTAGTATAAAGTTAATTATGAAGAACAGTAATACTGGTATAAGTAACAATAAAACAACATTCATATTTTGTAATAAGTACTTACCTTGTGAGGCAAACATCGCTACTATTGCTAAACTTAAAAATACAATTTGAGCAGAGCTGAAAAATGGAATGAGTTTATTCTCCAGTGTTTCAACTTTTTTCATTTTATGCATAATGAATTTTGTAGCGTGCGCAAGTAAAAATGGTAAGACGATTACGATAACAATACTTTCTACTAAAACAGAAACCGCTACAGTCTTCATTACACCAGCAAATAAAAATAAATATATTGGAAGCAGTAGTACTTGTAAAATTAAATTTACTGATAGAATTGATGTAGATAATGCGACGTTACCTTTTGCAATCTCTGTGAAAATTAAATACCAATCTGTACACGGAGTAACCATTAACATAATAAAGCCGACCCAAAGTGCGGGGTGATCTGAAAGAAATAACGCGCCTAATCCCCAAGCAAGAAAAGGTGTCCATATAAAGTTAATACCTAGGCTTGTTCCAGCGAATTTTAAGTTACGGAAGCCATTTTTTATATCATTTAATGGGATGCTAAGGAATAATCCATAAAGCATGAAAAATAAGAAGGGAACAATAAATTTTTCCGAATACATATGTATCATATTAAATTGTCCTAATATAACCCCGAATATAACAGCTGCAAGAATGATAAAGGTTTGAATCTTTTCTAAAGTACTCATTAATAAATCCTCTCTATAGATGAATTTCTCTCTCTAGTTGTATTATACAAGGGATTTCACTTATGTGTTTTCGAATTTATCATTTTGAATGAGGAAATATATTTCTTTATTCTTTTTAATCCGAGATATTTTTCTTTTTAAGAAGTTACTTGACTAAAGTAAGTGAATGTATTACAATCACTTACATAAGGTAATTAAATAACAAAAAGTTTTGAGTTACTTAGGTTAAGGTATCTATTGGAACTTTTTATTAGAATAAGAATTTTTATGATGATGAATAATGAATATGATAAGAAAGTTTAGGTGAAGAAAATGGGATTATTTAGCTCGTTATTTGGTAAAAAAGAAGAAAATACAAAAGTAGAGGAGAATAAAACAATGTCAAAAGTATTATTTGTAAAAGCAAACGATCGTCCAGCGGAGCAAGCGATTAGTTCAAAAATGTATGAAACATTTGTAAGTGCTTATAAGGAAGCAAATCCGAATACAGAAATTACGGAGTTAGATTTATTCGCATTAGATCTTCCGTATTACGGAAATATCGCTATTTCAGGTGGATATAAACGTAGTCAAGGAATGGAGATAACAGCTGAAGAAGAGAAGGCAGTTGCTACAGTGGATAAGTACTTAAACCAGTTTTTAGAAGCTGAAAAAGTAGTATTTGCATTCCCATTATGGAACTTTACAGTACCAGCACCATTAATCACGTATATTTCATATCTTTCTCAAGCGGGAAAAACGTTTAAATATACAGCGAACGGTCCAGAAGGTTTAGTTGGTGATAAGAAAGTAGTTGTTTTAGGTGCTCGTGGTTCAGATTACTCTTCTGAACAAATGGCTCCTATGGAAATGGCTGTTAATTACGTTACAAACGTACTTGGGTTCTGGGGAATTGCAAATCCAGAGACAGTTGTAATTGAAGGACACAATCAATATCCAGATCGTTCACAGCAAATTGTTGAAGAAGGTTTAGATAACGTTAAGAAAGTAGCGGCGAAATTTTAATTAATGATAGTAAATGTAAAACCAACATGGATGACCATGTTGGTTTTTTAGTCTAATTTCCATGTTAAAAAATGTATATTCATAAAATAAATGAAAAGTTTGAAAATAGTATTGCAAAATATTATATAACAAACTATAATGAGTTCAAGAATAGTTGATACTTAAATTAAATATTCAGAAAATTCAATTAGTTAAAATTGGAAATGAGATAAGGAAATTTGAATGGGGGTTATATTATGACGAATAAAGTACCGTTTTCGTTCATAGTAGTTATCGGATTAATGTTATTTGCACTATTTTTTGGAGCAGGAAATTTAATATTCCCAGCGATGCTTGGTCAATCGGCAGGAGAGAATGTATGGATTGCTAACGCTGGATTTTTAGTAACAGGAGTAGGTTTACCATTACTAGGTGTATTAGCATTTGGGATTTCAGGTAAAGAAGATTTACAGTCATTAGCAAGCCGAGTGCATCCAGTATTCGGAATTGTATTTACGACAGTTTTATACTTAGCAATCGGTCCGTTATTCGCTATTCCTAGAACAGGAAGCGTTTCTTATGAAATTGGTATTAAACCTTTCGTGCCAGAAGGCTTAAGTTCTACAGCGCTAATTCTTTTTACAATTGTATTCTTTAGCATCACTTGTTTTTTTTCGCTAAATCCTGCGAAAATTGTCGATATTGTTGGAAAAATCTTGACGCCAATTAAATTAACGTTTATTGGAATTTTGGTAGTCTTTGCTTTTATTCATCCAATGGGAGAAATGCAAGCACCTGCAGAGGCTTATACATCACATGCGTTCTTTAAAGGGTTCCAAGAAGGATACTTAACAATGGATACGTTAGCATCATTCGTATTTGGTATTATCATTATCAATGCTATTAAAGAAAAGGGCGCAAAAACAAAAAAAGAAATTATGATTGTTTGTGCAAAAGCAACATTGATCGCTGCATCTATTTTAGCAATAATTTATTCAGCACTTTCATTTATGGGAGCTTCAAGTGTTGCAAAACTTGGTCACTTAGATAACGGTGGTGCAGTGTTAGCAAAAGTTTCAAGCTATTATTTTGGTTCATATGGCGGAGTTATATTAGGTATAATGGTTATAGCAGCGTGTTTAACAACTAGTGTTGGACTTGTCTCAGCGTGTTCTTCATTTTTCCATAAGCTATTCCCAAGTATTCCATATAAAACGATTGCAATTATGTTATCAGTTTTCAGTGCAGTTGTTGCAAATGTAGGTTTAACACAATTAATCTCAATTTCAGTTCCTGTATTAACAGCGATTTATCCATTAGCAATCGTATTAATTTTCCTAACGTTCCTTCACCCATTGTTCAATGGAAGAGCTGAAGTGTATCAGGGAAGTTTATTAGTAACATTTATTGTAAGTATGTTTGATGGATTAAGTGCTGCTGGTGTGAAATTAGCAGTAGTGAGCGATATTCTTACTAAGTTACTTCCAATGCATGAGGTTGGATTAGGCTGGGTGTTACCAGCAGTAATTGGTGGATTAATTGGATACGGCATTAGCGTTGTGAAAATGAAAAATGGAGTTCGCCCAGCAGCTAGTGCGAATAAGAAAATAAGTTAAATGAAAAAAGTTATAGAATTTGATTCTATAACTTTTTTTGTTACTATTGATAAGAATAGAAAAAATAAAGTAATAGGGGAAATAAAATGAAAAAAACAATTGACCATATCGGGATCGCAGTTCGTGATATAGATAGTACGATACAGTTTTATGAAAAGGTTTTATCAGGAACTTTAATAGATCGATACGTAAGTGAAGCACCTGGTGTTGAAAGCGAAGTAGCTATTCTTGAAGTTGATGGTGATAGAATCGAATTACTTGCGCCAACGAATAATTCGACTTCTCCAATAGCACGATTTATAAAGCAAAAAGGGAAAGGTGTCCATCATGTTGCGTATCGTGTAGACGATTTAGATGTAGCTTTAGAAGAATTAAAGGAACAAGGGATTCGAACGTTAGAACATACGCTTCGAATTAATAAACATGGTAGACGATTAATTTATCTTAACCCAGCGGATACAGAGGGAACAATCATTGAGTACTGTGATTATCCGGAAGAGAAGTAAAGGAAGTTTATCCTTGAGAAAAGGTGTTACGTAATAACGTAACACCTTTATAATGTGAGCTTTTAATTTTTAGTTTTTTAATCATCCCCTTTGTAGAGGAAGAGTGCAGCAGCGAAAAGATCCGCCAGATTTTATAATTTCTCCAAAGTCGATTTCAATAACCTCATAACCTCTAAGTCTCAGCTCTTTATTTGTTGTAGTATTAATGGGTAAACTAATCATCTTTTTATTGCCTAAAGATAATACATTGGTTGCTAAAGTAAATTGCTCTTTTTTAGATACTTCTATTAAATTATAACGATCTGATAACATTTTTAATGTACTATTACTAAATGCATGTGGATATATTAAGGCTTCTTCCTTTGAAATGATATTAAAAACACAATCTAAATGTAAAAAATCTTTGGAAAAAGGAACAGGAATTATTTTATAGTGTGTGAGCAACTGTTGAAGTTTTATTACAGAGTTAAATAACGTTCGATTGCTTACACCAATATATACAATATCTTGATCGATAATGACGTCGCCGCCTTCTATATGACTATTAATACAATCTATATAAGTAATATCTTTTTCTAATAATATTTTCTTGAAAATTTGCTCTTCTCCTTTACGAACTTCATTTTTCATGTTAGAAATGAAAACAGTTTCCCCTACAGTAAAACCGATATCTCTCGTGAAAACTTGTTCGGGAAAGCGTACTTCAGGAGGTAGCATTAAAGTGTGTATTCTATTTTCTTTAAGTATATCAATAAATTTTGAGTATTGTTCTCTCGCTAGATTTACATTAAAGCCTAAATTGATAAAATATTTTTGGGTCTTGTTTATACCGCTAGAAATATTCATATATAATGGTTCGCATAGTACAACTTTTTTTAACGTACTATATTCACTTGAGCAATATGACTTTAAAATACTCATTCTAATAATCCTCCAATATAGGTGATTTTTAAATTGTTATACGATGATTGAAGCTTAAAATATTTTTGGATACAGAAGATAAAACGTAATAAAATATGAACTTAAAAAAGATTGAGCTTATAATAATTAAAGTGATTATTATAAGTTGTTATTTTTCTGTATTTTCAGTTTTTTATAACGACGGGTGTATCATTGCTCTAGAAAAAACGTAAAATAATTATAGGAACTCAGAATAATCTAGTATCTTTATAGATGAATTGTTTATCTGTTCCAAATTTGTATAACAAACCGCGATAGTGTAATTTTGCTCTAACCGATTTAGGCAGAAATAGAATTGACTAAAATCGGAATTAGTGTTCCGTAAGGTTATTTTATTTTGGGACCAATCGTCCATATTGAAGCCAAAACTATCTAATGGATATAGAAGTCCTTTTCCAATTGCTTTAACAAATGATTCTTTTAGAGTCCAAATATCAAAGAAAAACGATAACTGTCTATCGTGAGGAATATACTGAAAATAGTCAATTTCTTCTTGAGTAAAGCATAGTTCGGTTACGGAAAGATCTATAGGTTGAATTTTTTCAATGTCTACACCAATTCGTCCAGTTGAAGCAAGTCCACATATAATCCATTCTTCAGAATGAGATAAATTAAAATCCCCCTTCCAACCATGATATTTATTTAAAAAAGGGCGGCCTGTTCGATCTCTTTTAATAGAGATAGTATCTGCAGGTATGAGCAATAATCTTTGCAAACGTTTTCTGATGCATAGATGAGCTAATAATGTTCTTTGTTGATCTTCTAATTTATGAAATCTTAAAATTCTTTCCCTTTCATTTTTAGGTAATTCTGTGAGTTTCAGCTCTATGTCTTTGTAGGGTAGTAAAATTCCTAATTTAACTGCAATAATTTCTAAGTAACTATCAATTTTTTTCATAATGACCTCACTAACAATATAAATAATAGTCTCAAGAGAATTTAAATGTATAATTAATTTTATTATTTATCAACTACCATTAAATTATAGAGAGCGATATAAGATTTATTGAGAAATCATGTGAATTATATTAAGTGTTATTGTATAGCTATTTTGAAGAAATGAACAAACTTATGTTTTATTTTTTTTTTTGAAGTCAATTCAATTATTAAAAAAGTTTCTCAAGGTTTGTTATGTATTTTAGATTGCTTTGAAAATTAAATGAAGTTACAATTAATCCTGTTTAATAGTTAGAAAAATCAGAAAAATAAAAGGGGATTGGGTAAGTGATAATTTCTGGAGAAATAAAAGAATTTATAAAGAATTATGATGATAAATTACCATTCTCAGGTGCGATTTTAATTCAAAATAAAAAAAAGATCTTTGAAGATGGATTTGGATATGCGAATAGAAGTGAACAAATTTTTAATACATCACGTACTCGGTTTGGTATGGCTTCTGGGTGTAAAATTTTCACTGCAGTGGCAATATGTCAATTAGTTGAAAAGGGTGTTTTAACTTTTGATACCTGTTTGAAAGAGTGTTTAGAAGACTCATTCCCACATTTTTATGAAGGCATTACAATTCATCATTTATTAACTCATACTTCGGGCATACCAGATTATTTTGATGAAGAAGAAATGGATGATTTTGAAGATTTATGGAAGGATACCCCAATGTATTCTATTAAATCTCCTGCAGATTTTCTGCCTATGTTTCAAAATTATCATATGAAGTTTAATCCTGGAAGTAAATTTTCTTATAGTAATGCAGGTTATATTTTACTTGGGTTGATTGTAGAAAAATTGACAGGGATGAAGTTTGCAGAATATGTAAAAGAGAATATATTTCAGGTTTGTGGCATGTCAGATTCAGGATATTTCCGGATGGATCAACTGCCGGAACGAACTGCACTTGGATATATAGATAATAAAGATGATAACACTTGGAGAACTAATATCTATTCGGTCCCTATAGTTGGTGGGCCAGATGGAGGGGCTTTTACAACAGTTTTAGATTTAGGAGAATTTTGGAATGGATTATTTAATGGGAAACTCCTAAATAAAGAGTACACTAATCAGTTGTTAACTCCTTATGTGAAAAATAATAGTTTACATTATGGATATGGTGTTTGGATTTCAATGGAAAATGATGAGATTCTCAAATATTTTGTATTTGGATTTGATCCAGGTGTGAGGGTTCATTCATCTGTAAATGCAAAGTCTAAGATGCAATTCCATATTATGTCTAATGTGGAACGAAATGTAGTTCCTCTTAAAAGTGGGATTGATAAATTAATTTCTGAAAAAAAGATTTAGTTTTTGAGATTCATGGATGTTTTTTGATACCTACAAAATAAAAAAGGATATGAATATTTAACTAAGAGTTAATATGCTTATAAAAACTGTTGGATTGTTCGCTTTAAATGATTAATTAGAGTATAAATTTTGAGAGCCTAAGGGTGTTTGTTAAGGATTTAAATGAAGGATTCCTGATATAAATCAACAGCATTAATTTCTATATAAAGGAGTTAATAATATGATTAGAGGAACTACCGATTTAGGGGAAAGTCAAAAGAAAGAGTTAGAGAAGCATCGTTTTTCGAAAGAAATCAACTTGGAAATTCGCGAATTACAAAAAACCAACAATTGGTATAATTTTTTTGCCATAGGATTGGATTGGGGTATTGTGTCCTTAGTAATTGCATTGAATTATTTTATCCCTACTATGTGGATGTATTTGATTAGTATTGTTATCATTGGTAGCCGTATGCGTGGCCTTGATATTATGATGCATGAGTCAAGTCATCGTATGCTTTTTAAAAATCGTAAATTAAATAAGTGGATTGCATGTTTCTTTGCTGCTTATCCGATAATGATTTCTTATAAAGCATATTGTAAGAGTCACATGAATCACCACAGGTATTTATGGAGTGAGATAGACCCTGATAAGCAAAGGTATCAAATTGTTGGGTTAGATAAACCGACTAAAAATAAAATGGAATTTTTTATTCAGCATTGCTTAAAGCCTTTGTTCTTAGTACATGTGCCGAATTATTTGATTGGAATGATCAAAGTAACAGCATATGCAAAAGAGGAACCTAGATTTGATCAAATAATCAGGACTCTATATTGGGGCGCTATCATTATTTGTTCAATTGTTTTCGGTTTCTGGCAAGAGTTGATTTTATTTTGGGTAGTTCCGTTTTTAACAACTTTTCAAATGTTAAAATATTGGGCTGAAATGGCCGAACATGCAGGACTAGAATCGGAAAATGAGATATTTGCATCAAGAAATTCTTTTGGGAATTTTTTTGAGCGTTTTCTCATTCATCCTCATAGAAACTCATACCATTTGGTACATCACTTGTTCCCTGCTGTTCCACACTTTAATATAAAGAAGGCTCATCTTATTTTAATGAAAGATGAAGAATATCAAAAAGCGCATCATTGTACAGGGTTCTTTTTTTCCACTGCACCAGGATTCTCTTCTGTAATAGATGATATACAAGGACGGATACCATTTTGGAATAAAGTGAAAGGGAAATAGATCATTATACATGTTGTGCTACATAGGCTGTATGGAAATTTAATGGTTTACCAAAGATAATTCCTGATTGCACCCTAAAATATAAATGGGAGCTAGATTAATAAAAAAAATTGGGAGATGTTAGGTGGCTAATTAAGTTCTATAGAGCCTTTTAAAATTTAGTAAATAATTTTGATTCATAGGAAAGGAGAGTATATGAATAACACGATGCTTTTTTGTTTTCCTTATGCTGGTGGATCCGGTTCGATATATAGTAAGTGGAAAAATTACTTACATCCTAGTATTGAATTGAAACCAATTCAATACGCAGGAAGGGGTAAAAGATTTCAAGAAGATTGTTATGATGATATGAATCACGCGATTAATGATATATTCGAATGTATATATAGAGTTGTAGGTAATTGCGATTACGCGTTTTTTGGTCACAGTATGGGCGGGCTTATCGCTTATGAACTTTGTAAGGAAATAGAAAGTAGAAATCTTAATGCTCCTGTGCATATTTTTCTATCAGGTGTAAAGCCCCCAAATTTTATTAGAGAACAAAAAGTGTCTAACTTACCAGAAAAAGAATTTAAAGATGTGATATTAAATTTAAATGGTACTCCAAAAGAAATTCTTAATAATCAGCAGTTAATGGATATATTTATCCCAATTTTAAGATCTGACTTTAAATTGATAGAAGAATATAAATTCAGTAATGAATTGTACAAGTTAAATACGTGTATTACTGCAATGTACGGTAAGCTGGATGATGTTACTGAGGAATACATGAAAAAATGGTGTGAGTTTACTTCGAGAGATACTGTTGTTTATGGCTATCCAGGAGATCACTTTTTTATTAATGAAAATTACATTGATATTATAAATCTTATTAATTCAACATTGGTTGGGAGAGGAGATTATTATGAGCAATGATGTTTATAATGCAGATTTGTTAACTAAAGAGGAGAAGTTTTGGTTGGATCAACTATCAACGGATTTAGAAATGAGTAGTTTTGTAAATTTTAATAAAAAAGTTGGTGTGAAAAATCAGGAAGAAAAAATATTTACATATAGGTTATCAGAAAACATATCACATAAAATTAGTGAAATAAGTAATCATTCTGAATATGGAATGCTTATCATTTTGATTGCTAGTGTGAAATATTTGCTCTCAATATACACGGATAGTAAAGATATTTCTATTGGAACGCCAGTAATTCAATCAAAATCTGGCACAGCATATTATGATCATCTTTTGATTATAAGAAGTAATGTCCATAGTAATATGACATTTAAAGAGCTTCTATTAAAAGTACAACAAAACATTACAGAGGCAAATAAAAATCAGAAAGTATCGCATAAGCGATTAGCAAAACTTTTAGGAGATGAGAATGCAAATTCTAATAAACTGAATCCTCGTACAGTCATACAGTTTGAAAATATTCAACATAATATTTCTAATCATTATACAAATGCAGATACCGTCTTTAATTTTACATGGCATGGAGATAAACTAGAGTGTTGTATCACTTGTAAAGAAAGTGTAGGAGACTTGATTGAAAGAGTTATAAATCAATTGACTCATTTGTTAAAAGCAGTAGTAGCTAATCCGAGTATAAGGCTCTCTGAAATTGATATTTTATCCAATGAGAGAAATCGTATTCTAAATGAGTTTAACAACACAAAAACAGGTTTTCCTAAGGATCAATCTGTTGTTGACTTGTTTGAATTTCAAGTAGCTAAAAGTCCCCATAAGCTAGCAGTCTTTTACCAAAATCAAAATTTAACTTACGAGGAATTAAATATAAGAGCAAATCATATAGCACATAAATTAGTTGAATTAGGAGCTAAAAAAGATTCTGTAATAGGAATTATGTTAGATAGATCGCTCGAACTTCCAATTGGTATATTAGGTGTTTTAAAGGCAGGAGCTGCATATTTACCCATTGATCCAAACTATCCAAATGAACGAATTAATTATCTTTTAAGTAATTCTAATGTAGATATCATTTTGAAGTGCAGCAATAATGAATTTAATTTTATAATTGAAAACACTAGATTTATTGATATAGATACAACTTTGAGAGACGGTACACCTATGGAAATGAGTGGGAATTTAGAATTGAAAATCCCATTAGAGAGCTTAATGTATGTTCTTTATACATCTGGAAGCACTGGTGACCCTAAAGGAGTTATGGTGAAAAGAAATTCATTTATGAATTTGCTCAACTGGTATACCAATGAATTTGATATGAATCCAACCGATAATGTATTATTAATTGCCCCAATTAGTTTCGATACAGCGCATAAAAATTTATTTGCTCCATTGATAAAAGGGGGGCGATTGCACCTTTTTGAGTCAGGTATGTATGATTACAATAAAATGTCTGATTATATAAATATTCATAAAATCACGAGCGTTAATTGTACCCCAAGTGGTTTTTATCCATTGGTTGATTATAATGAGAGAACTAATTTTAGCAGGTTAATCACGTTGAAGCGTATTTTTTTAGGTGGTGAATCGATAAATTGTAAAAAACTCAAACCTTTAGTTAAATCAATAAATTTCAAGAGCGAAATTATAAATACGTATGGTCCCACGGAATGCACGGATTTAGCCGCTTTCTATAGAATTAGTAATCAAGAGATAGAACAATTGAAGGTGATTCCAATCGGGAAGCCTCTTAATAATGTCGAAATATACATTGTTGATCAAGAAATGAATCTTGTACCTATTGGTGTAACAGGAGAACTGTGTATTGCTGGGGTTGGATTGGCACGTGGGTATTATAATGCTCCAGATTTAACGAGAGAAAAATTTGTAGAGTTTCCGAAAATTACCGAAAAAAAAGTTTATAAAACAGGAGATATGGCAAGGTGGATGCCTGATGGGAATATTGAATTTATTGGAAGGAAAGATAATCTTACGAAAATAAGGGGGTTTCGGGTAGAAGTTGGGGAGATAGAGACTGGTCTTATGAAGCATCCAGATGTAGATGAGGTTGTTGTTGTTGCAATCGAAGATACTTTCGGTACGAAAGTATTAAGTGCTTATTTTGTTGCCAATGTGAATATAACAAACTCAGAATTAAGAAATTTCCTTATTAAAAGTTTGCCGAATTTCATGGTGCCAACCTACTTCACTCAACTGAAAAAAATGCCACTCAATCAAAACGGGAAAATTGATCGTAAAGCATTGCCAGTGTCCAACTTGGATCCAGTATCAGACTTCGACTATGTTGCACCAGAAGGCGAATTGGAAAAAAAGGTTGCACATATATGGAGAGATGTTCTTAATATTCAAAAGATAGGAGTGTATGATAATTTTTTTGAGTTAGGTGGGCATTCTTTAAATGCTGCTTCGATTATATTGAAAGTTAACCAAGAATTTGACGTGAATATACACTTAAGTGAAATGTTTAAAAAGCCAACTATAAAAGAATTTACAACTCTAATACTGGATGGGGAACAACATAAAAGTTCAATTATATTACCTGTTGAAGCAAGAGAATACTATCCTGTTTCATCACAGCAAAAAAGGCTATTTATTATGTGGCAACTTAATCGTGATTCAGTAGCTTATAATTTACCGTCGGGGACAATCATAGAGGGTGATCTCGAATATGATATGTTGGTGAGAGCTTTCCAACATCTTGTTGATCGTCATGAATCTTTACGTACATCGTTTTCATTCATCAATGGACAAGTGGTGCAGTATGTACATCCTAAATTAAAGGTTATTGTTGATATCGTTGAAGCATCGGAAGAAGAATTAATGGAGTATGTACATGGGTTTGCTACACCTTTTAATCTGGGACAACCTCCTCTATTTAGAATCAAAGTTATTAAAATCAGAGAAAATAAGCATTTGCTGTTAACTGATGCTCACCATATTGTCTTTGATGGTATATCGATGGACATAATTATGGAGGAATTTTATGATAGTTATTTAAATAAAGATTTGCCTCCGATTAAATTACAATATAGAGACTATGCAGTATGGCAGGCAGAATTTTTTCAGACTGATGATTTTAAGAGTAAAGAAAAGTATTGGCTAAACATATTTAAAGATGAACCTCCATTACTGGAGTTAAATACAGATTATCCACGACACCCGGTGCAACTTTATGATAGTGATTATGTACCAATTATGGCGGGATACGATTTGACAAAGCGTTTGAAAAAGATAGCGAAGGAGAATGGGACAACCCTATATACGGTGCTACTTGCTGCTTTAAATGTATTGTTTTTAAAATATACGGGTCAAGAAGATATTACGATTGGTACCCCTACAGCTGGCCGATCTCGTCCAGGTTTGGAACGGACTATTGGTATGTTTGTGAATACGGTAGTAATAAGAAATTTCCCATGTCGCAAAAAAACATTTCTGAATTTTCTGGATGAAGTGAAGGATAATACAATAAAAGCCATTGATCATGAGGAATATCCGTTTGAATTGTTAGTAAATCAAGTAGATGCTTATCGAAATACAGGGAGAAATCCAATATTTGATATTATGTTTTCTTTGGATAATGATGAGTATTTCTTTAAGGATAAAGGGGAATTAACTTTCCGAAAATTCCCATTTGAAAGTAGTATGACTCAATTTGATATGTTCATTCATGTATTAGAAATTAATGAAGATATGCATTTTAAGTGGAAGTATCGTAAGGATATATTCAAGAAGGATACAGTACAAAGATTAGCAGAACATTTTATTTATCTACTTGATGAGATTACCGAAAAGATGGATATACCATTACAAGATATCCAGATGATGTCTGAATCAGAGATGAAAACCGTTCTTTATGAATTTAATAATACGACGGATGAATATTCGTATCAAATGACGGTGCATGAGATATTTGAGCAGAAAGTGAAAGAAGGTCCATCAGAAAATGCCATCGTGTATAAAGAAATGACACTAACGTACTCTGAGCTGGATGCAAGGGCAAATCAACTGGCCCGCACTTTAAGAAAAAAGGGAGTGCAAAGAAATAGCGTTGTTGGACTTATTGCAGAGCCTTCCTTAGAAATGGTCATAGGAGTTCTCAGTGTGCTAAAAGCAGGAGGGGCATTTTTACCGATTGATCCCACTCTTCCAATAAGCAGGATAAAATATTTTTTGAGAGACAGTGATTGTCAGTTGGTTCTGGCCCGAAATAATATGAAGGAACGCTTTACTTTTGAACAGGAAGTAATTAGGTTGGATGATGAAATAAACTGTAAAGAAGATGGTTGTTATCTTGAAAACATAAACCAGCCCGACGATTTGGCATATGTAATTTATACCTCTGGAACAACCGGTAACCCTAAAGGGGTTATGGTCGAACACAAGAATATTGTGAATCAGTTGATAGGACTCATTCGGAAATTAAAATTTAATCAAGAAATGAATCATTTATTGCTAGCAAAAATCACATTCGATGTTTCTGTTCAACAAATCCTTCTCCCGATTCTCTCTGGGGGTAGGTTATATATTCCTGAGGAAGAGCTAATCGCTGAGCCAAGAAATATGTGGAACTTTATTGAGAAAAACAAAATTAATGTCTTGGGCGCTGTACCTACCCATTTGAAAGTTTTAATAGATAATATTGTCATAAGCCAACCTCTAAACTATGTTCTTGTAGCCGGTGAGGTCTTTACAAAGAGTCTTTATGATCAATTAAAGAGTACTGTTAATGCTGAGATGATTATTAATCTGTATGGTCCAACCGAGACGACGATTTTTTCAACATACTATATTTGTCGTGAAAATGAAGAGGGTTCGAGCATACCAATAGGTAAGCCTCTAAGTAACTATAGGGCATATATTTTAAATCAAGATTATTATCCTGTACCTATTGGTGTGACTGGGGAGTTATATATTGCTGGGGCAGGTGTAGGAAGGGGATATATCAATAAGTCAGATTTGACAGATGAAAAATTTATGTCCAATCCATTTATTCCAGGTGAGAAAATGTATAAAACGGGAGACCTTACAAGGTGGCTCCCTAATGGGGACATTGAGTATCTTGGAAGGATTGACCATCAGGTAAAGGTTAAGGGAGTCCGAGTAGAGCCAGATGAAATAAAAAACCACATTTTAAATCATGAATATATTGATAATGCAATTGTTGTTGCGAAACAAAATCAAAGTAATGAAAGCTATTTGTGTGCGTATCTAATTACAAACCAAGAGGTTACCAGTACAGAATTAAGGGAGTATTTGAGGAATAAGTTACCTGAATATATGATTCCGTCACATTTTGTGCAATTAGAGAGTATGCCTGTAACGAATAACGACAAAGTCGACGTAAGAGCCTTGCAAGAAAGGGATGATGAGAATTATATATCGTTAGGTACTACTTATATAGCACCTGGAACGAATCTAGAAAAAATGATAGCGGAGATCTGGAAACAGGTACTTGGGGTAAATCAGGTCGGTATTTATGATCATTTCTTCGAACTTGGTGGGAATTCACTGAATATTATTCAAATAAATGAACGGTTGAAAAATGATTTGAACATCGACATAACTGTAATGATGCTATTTAGATATCCTACAATTTATTCTCTATCCCAGCAATTAAAGATGACTGCTGAGAGCAGGGTACAGGAAAAAATGAATTCAAATAGAGTTCAGGTAATAAAGGAATCGAAAAATAGGTTAAAACAAAGACGTCAAAGAAAGAGGGATTCGAATGAATGATAGTGCACAGGAACCGATAAGAAATGGTATAGAGATTGCTATTATTGGAATGTCTTGCAGATTTCCTGGTGGAGATACTATAAATGAATTCTGGGAAAATTTGAAGAATGGTGTAGAATCGGTAACTTACTTCACAGATAAGGAGTTACAGAAAGGAGGAATTGATCTAGAAACGATCCAAAATCCCAATTATATAAAGGCTGGTGGGGCTATTACAGGAACAGAATGGTTCGACAATAAATTATTTAATTACTCACCTAGGGAATTAGAGGTAATGGATCCACAGCTGAAAATTTTGCACGAGTGTGCTTGGGAAGCATTGGAGAGTAGTGCTTACTTTTCGGATACCTTTAATGGTTTAATTGGTACTTATATTGGAGCATCTACAAACTTATATTGGTTAGAAGCGGTATATGATGGAGCGAAAGATTTTATAAAAGAAGCAGAATTTTTAAATGGTTCTCAATTTTTCGGCACCAGATTATCACATAAATTAAATTTGAAAGGTCCTAGTTATACAGTTCAAACTGCATGTTCCTCTTCATTGGTTGCTGTGCACTTGGCATGTCAAGCTCTATTAAGTGGAGATTGTGACATTGCTTTGGCTGGAGGGGTTTCACTTACATTACCTGAGAAAAGAGGGTATTTATACAAGGATGGCATGATTCTTTCACCAGATGGACACTGTAGACCTTTTGATGATAATGCTAGGGGAACGGTCAATGGAAATGGAGCGGGAATTGTTGTTTTGAAGCGTATGGAGGATGCGATTGCTGATGGAGATTTCATCCATGCTGTTGTGAAAGGATCCGCAATAAATAATGATGGCGCTGATAAGGTTAGTTTTAATGCGCCAAGTGTAGAAGGACAAGCTGCTGTTATTAGAGCAGCTCATCACATGGCCGAGGTAGAATCTGAAAGTATATCATATGTAGAGGCTCATGGTACTGGAACAATGCTAGGTGACCCGATTGAGGTTGAAGCCTTGAAGTTGGCATTTAATACAGAGAAGAATAATTTTTGTGGTATTGGATCGGTTAAAGGGAATATTGGTCATCTTGATAACGCTGCAGGTATAGCAGGTTTGATAAAAACTGTAGTTGCTTTGGAGAATCGCATGATTCCACCAAGCATTAACTACGAGAAAGCAAATGAAAAAATTAATTTTGGTAATAGTCCATTTTATGTACAGGATACATTGGCGGAATGGAAGAACCAAGAGTTTCCTTTAAGAGCAGGAGTAAGTTCATTTGGTATGGGAGGAACAAATGCCCATGTTGTACTTGAGGAACCTCCCCAAAGAGAAGCTTCTGAGCGGAGTAGGAGATATCAATTACTTTCTTTTTCTGCACAAACGAAAAAATCTCTTGAAGAGCAAACTAAAAAGTTAGCTGAATATTTAAATCATAACAATAATGTGAATTTGGCTGATGTAGCTTATACACTTTTAAATGGAAGGAAAAATTTAAAATATCGAAGAGCATTAGTGGTTTCGGATATAGAGGAAGCGAAGCGAGAATTTTTTATTCAAAATTCTGCTAAGGTTCAAACTAACATTTGTGATGGCGGTAGTAAGCAAATAATTTTCATGTTTCCCGGGCAGGGTGCGCAATATGTAAATATGGGATTGGATTTATATAAAGAAGAGAAGAGATTTCGAGATGAAGTGAATCTTTGTTGTGAGATTTTAGAAGAGATTAGTGGGATTGATTGGAAGGAAGTCTTATATCCAAAGGACCTGGAAGCTAGAATGAGAGATGATATAAATCAAACATCTAATACACAGCCTGCAATATTTATTTTTGAATATTCATTAGCAAAAACATTAATGGAATGGGGCGTCTATCCGGACGGCATGATTGGACATAGTATAGGGGAATATGTGGCGGCTTGTTTGGCGGGAGTGTTCTCATTAAAGCAAGCGCTACAGTTGGTGTATGAGCGGGCGACCTTAATGCAGCAATTACCTAAAGGAAGCATGATAAGTGTAATGGCTTCGAAAAATGAAATTTTACCACTAATGAATCAAGATGTATCTATTGCCGCGGTGAATAGTCCAATATCATGCGTAATCTCAGGTTCTGATGAGGCAATCTATACTTTTGAGGGGGAATTGATTAGGAAAGGTTTTCAGTTTAAAAAACTTACAACTTCCCATGCCTTTCATTCATCCATGATGGACTCAATTTTAGATACCTATGGAAAGAAGTTAAAAGAAATTAATTTCCAGGATATTAAAATGCCATTTGTATCCAATTTGACAGGAGAATGGATTACGGAAGAACAAGCAAAAAGTGCAGATTATTGGGTGAATCATCTGCGACATGTAGTGGAATTTTCTGAGGGCATTAAGCATCTACTATCGGGTACGGAAAGTATTTTTGTGGAGGTTGGACCAGGTAGAACATTAAGTAGTTTTGTTAGACAACATACTCAAGGAGAATCAAAATGCCCAATTATTAATACTGTAAGGCATCCTAAAGAAAAAATTTTTGATGACAATTACTTGCTTCAAAATATTGGTAAGTTGCATATTCATGGCGTGAAGATTAACTGGTCCAAGTATTTTTCGCAAGAAAGAAGATATCGTGTTCCACTCCCTACGTATCCTTTTGAACGGCAGTTCTTTAGCCTTTCTAAGGATATTGAAATGGAAGAGAGTTCCCCTTTATCGCAAAGTGACTATGTAGAAGAGCTAAAGAGGAATGTTGTTTCGAAAGATGATAAACAGCGGAAAATTATAGAATCATATAAGAGAGTTACGGGAGTAAAACAAGTTAGTATCCATGATGATTTCTTTGAATTAGGAGGTAGCTCATTAACGGCTATCAATGTTGTTTCGAGCTTACAGAAGGATTTTGATATTTCTATTAATCATTTATTTGAATACCCTAGAGTCTCTGATCTCGCGCAGCATATGACATATAAAAAGGAGAAGACCATTCCAGATGCATTAGCAACTTATCTGATTGCTAGAGGAGAAAGGCATCGGTTAATGGAGGAGAAGATAAGAGGCGACATAGCGATACGAAGTTTATATGATGATAGAAACAAAAAGTATTACGAAATCAACCTTTCTTGCCAAACCGGTTATAAGGAAGTTCTATTGACAGGAAGCACGGGATATTTGGGCGTTTACTTATTACATGATTTATTAACTGAATTAGATTGCAATGTACATTTGATTGTAAGAAGTGACAATTGTATAAAAGCAGAAAATCGCATTAAAGAAAAAGTTTGCTCTTATTTTGGAACATCTTTTTATGATAAGTATAAGAAAAGAATTTTTGTATATAGTGGCGACCTGACAAAAAAATATATGGGCTTAGATTTGCCGAACTATCAATATTTGAGTGAAACAATCCAATGTATTATACATTCAGCAGGCAGTGTTAGTCATTATGGGAAATATGAAAAATCCTATGAAGCAAACGTTCTAGCTACGAGAAATGTAATTGATTTTTCGCTTAAGGGAGTAAAGAAAGATGTGAATCATATTTCTACATTGGCTGTAGCTTCTGGTGTAGTAAAGAATAACGAAGATATATTGTATACGGAGTATGATAATGATTTAGGGCAAATTATTGAAAATCCTTATCCAAAGACAAAGTTAGAAGCTGAAAAGATTGTACTGGAAACGAGGGATAAGGGAATAAATGTAAATGTTTTTCGAGTGGGAAACATTGGTTTTGATTCTAAAACAGGAAGGTTTCAAGAAAACATAGAGCAGAATGCATTATACTCAATGATGAAATCATATATAAGAATTGGATTGGTTCCAGAAATGGAAAGAGATATAGATTTTGCATGTGTGAATGATGTTAGTCAGGCAATTATTAAGTTGTTTAATAAAAAAGAATTAATGAATGAGACTCATCACATTTTCAATCCTAACTATGTAAGCTTATCAGCTCTTTTAACAACGTATGGATTAGACATAGATGTAAAAGAAACTTCAATTGATAAATTTATAGATTATATCTTTGATGAAAAGCAATTTAATCAATATGCATCAGATATATATAATTTACAGCTGCATTGTATAGGAGATGAATTGAAAACATTTAATGATGTCGAACAAACATTGTTCCATATAATGGGAGATAAAACGAATATGCTGTTAAGAAAAACGGGTTTTGTATGGAATAATATTACGGATGAAATGACGAAAAAAATGATTAGATATGGTCAAAAAGTTAATTATTTCGAAAAACATTAAATATAAAGTGGTGATAATTTGAAGTATAGAGAATATTTTTCACTAACTCATCCTCAACAAAGGATTTGGTATATGGAGAAAATTAATCCTCATCAGCCATTGCATAATATTGGGGGAACAGTAAAGATACAAGGAGAAGTGGATTTTGATTGTCTTGAGAAAGCAATTAATTATTTTATAAAAAAAAATGATGGAATCAGGCATCGATTTGTAGAATCGGATGAGAAGGTTCATCAATATGTGGAGAAATATCATAAATATCAAGTTCGATATACTATTTTTAATAGTCAGAAGGATTTAGATGCCTGGGTTCAGCAGGAAGCTGCAAAACCTTTCGATATCAATGAACAAGACTTATTTGATTTTGCTTTGTTCAAGTTACAAGATACTAAAGAAGGGGGATATTTCGTTAAGGTCCATCATATAATTTCTGATGGTTGGTCTATGAATCTTTTAACTGAACAGATTTGTAATGCATACACTCAAATTTTGAAAGGTGAAAAAATAACAGATCAGCTTAATAGTACCTATATGTATTGCCTTGAGAAGGAAGAATCCTATTTAACTTCAAAAAGATTTATGAAGGATAAAAATTTTTGGAATGAGAAGTTTAGTAAGCTCCCAATTGTGAAGCGGAAGAACGAAGTAGATTGTGCAAAGGCAAATAGAAAAACATATTCTTTAACAAATAATCAATCGGATGAAATTAAACAATTTGCTACTGACATAAATGTTTCTGTGTACGCATTCTTTGTTGCCCTATATTATATTTACTTAAATAAAGTAAATGGGCAGGATGATTTAATTATTGGAATGCCTGTACTTAATCGAGCGGGGAAAAATGAAAAAAATATTGTGGGGATGTTAACAAGTACTATGCCATTTCGTCATACTGTTGATAGTGAAATGACAGTCTTAGATTTTATAAAAGGCATTAATCGTGAATTGGTTCGCTGTTATTATCATCAAAAATATCCATATGATGTATTGGTGAAAGATTTGGAATTAAAGAAAAAGGGATACGGTGATTTATTTGATACATGTATTAACTATTACAATACAAAACTTCCTACTGAAATTAATGGTACACCAATAGAAAATGAAGAATTTTACAATAGGAATCAGATTTATTCAATTCAATTGATTATTCGAGAATGGTCTAGATTAGGAGGATTTAATCTAGATATAGATTATAAGGATCATATGTATACAGAAAAGCAAATTGAACAAATGTATCTTGGAATCAGTCATTTACTGAATCAGATGTTGGAGTCGCCTAATAAAAAGTTGATGGAATTAGAAATTTTACCAGAAGATATGTGGAATAAATTGATATATGAATTTAATGCAACGAATAGGGAGTATCCAAAGGACAAGACAATCCATCAGCTTTTTGAAGAACAAGTAGAAAGGACACCAGATAGAGTTGCGATTTGCCTGGAAGATAAGGAACTTACGTATCGTGAATTGAATGATAGATCTAATCAATTAGCGAGGTATATATTAAAGAAAAATGTAACAAAAGGTACAGTAATAGGAATATCAACTACGCATTCTCTAGAAACAATTATTGGAATTTTAGGAATTTTAAAAGCAGGAGCGGTATATTTACCTATTGATCCACAATATCCATCTGAACGGGTCAATTATATGCTGCAAGATTCAGATATCAATATTCTGTTCACTAATTTTGATATTTCGCATCAATGGGATCTTTCTTTGTATGCGGTTGAGGTTATCCATATAAGTGCAGCTCATATTTATATGGGAGATACTTCTAATATTAAAAATAGAAGTGAGCCGACTGACCTTGCTTACATCATATATACATCGGGTTCTACGGGAAACCCTAAAGGTACAATGATTGAACAGAAAGGATTGGTTAATTATATTTCCTGGGCAAATCAAGTATATGTAGGCGCAAGTGAAAATGAAGTTTTCCCATTGTATTCATCTCTTGCTTTTGATCTTACTGTTACAACTATATTTACCCCATTAATTAGTGGTAATCAGATTATTATTTATCCTGCTGATGCAAACGAATATGTATTATATAGGATATTTAAAGAAAAAAAAGCAAGTATTATTAAATTAACTCCATCTCACCTGTTTTTATTGAAAGATTCAGACTTTGTTGGGTGTTCAATTAAAAAAATTATTGTTGGTGGAGAAAATTTAACAGTAGACCTTGCCGCAAACATACAGAAAAAATTAGGTAGAGAAACAAAAATATATAATGAATATGGGCCCACAGAAACAGTTGTAGGATGTATGATTCATCAATTCGATATTGAAAAAGATAAAGGGGTATCTGTTCCTATTGGTGTACCTGCACAAAATATGAAAATATATGTGTTGGACTCCGATCTTCGCCCAGTACCAATGGGAGTTGTTGGAGAAATTTATATTTCTGGGGAAGGTGTTGCAAGAGGATATTTTAACAATCAGGATTTAACAAGAGAGAGATTTATTGTAAATCCATATTCGGAAAAAGAGCAGATGTATAAATCGGGTGATTTAGCTAGATTTATTGAAGGAGATAAGATTGAGTATTTGGGAAGGAAAGATGATCAAGTAAAAGTTCGTGGGTTCCGCATAGAACTAAAAGAAATCGAAATAAACTTGCAAAAATATCCGAGCATTAAGGAAGTGGTAGTGATTGATCAAGAGGATTATGATGGAAACCGCTATCTTTGTGCCTACTATACTGAGAATGCTAAGGTGAAGACATCCGAACTATTTAGATTCTTAAAAGAGATCTTACCAGTTTATATGATTCCTTCGTATTTTATTGTGTTGAAAGAAATACCGTTGACGTTTAACGGAAAGCTGGATAGAGAGGCCTTGCCGAAACCTGAAGTTAAAATAGAGAAAAAAACTGAAGGTGAGATAGAAAGTGATTTAGTAGGTATTATACGTGAAGTATTAAATGTTGAAAAAGTAAGTATAAGAGACAACTTCTATCATCTAGGCGGGGATTCCATTAAAGCAATTCAAATTTCTTCTAAGATACGTGAGAAAGGGATTAAAATAAAAACAAAGGATATTTTGGCTAATCCAGTTATTGAAGATATGATTTTATATTTAGAAATGACTAGCACAAAAGAGCAGAAGAGTAATCAACAATGTGTTGGTAGTATTGAAACGATACCATCTATCTCATGGTTTTTTTCGCAAGATTTGAACAATATAAACCATTATACACAGTCAGTGTTAGTCAAAGTAAAGGATGACGTTGAGGTTGGGATACTTGAATCGGCATTTAGCTCATTAGTTTGTCATCACGACGCTTTTCGCTTGAATTACCGGATGGAAACGAAGGAATTATTTTATAATCAAAATAATTACAATAAAAAAATAAAAATAGAATCATTAGATTTATCTGAATTATCAAAAACAGAGCGAAGTATTCGTATTGCTAGTATTGGAGAAATATTGAAATCGAGCTTTAATATTGAAAATGAAATTCTTCTTAAAGTTTGTATATTTGATTTGGGCGATTTTGGTAAAAGACTATTAATGACAGCTCATCATTTAGCTGTTGATGGTATATCTTGGCGAATTATTTTTGAAGATATAAATCAATTATATAAACAGATAGAAAATAAGCAGAAAACTTCTTTGCCGCCAAAAGATAATTCGGTACAGGATTGGGCAATTGAGTTAAAGAGAATGAGTAAAAAAATTCCAGAATCAGAAAAGCGATACTGGGAGCATGTATATCAATATGAAGAGAATTCATTTAATGATTTTGATTTAGGATTGGATCGTATGGAATTTTGCGAGAAAATGATTAAGAAGTTAACAGAAGAAGAAACTATGCAGCTGTTACAAAAAGCAAATGAAGCTTATCGAACAAAAGGTAATGAACTAATGATTATAGCGCTATCATTGGTAATGGCTAAGTATATTAAAACAAATGATGTGATTATTGAAATTGAAGGGCATGGGCGTGAAGAATTAAATGATGAAATTGATGTATCGCGAACTATTGGATGGTTTACGAGCCTATTTCCAATTCGGTTACAATTTGAGGATGTAGATATATCACAACAAATTAAACAATTAAAAGAGCAATTGCGTAGCGTTCCAAGTAAAGGTCTAAATTATGGAGTTTTAAAGTATATTTCGAAGGAATTAAGTTCTGAATCTCGAAAGTATGTTCGTTTTAACTATTTAGGTGATTTTAATGCTACATTTTCCAATGGAATTTTTGAATTTGCGTATGAAAATTCCGGTCAAGATAACAGCAATAAAAATGAGATGGATTGTTTGCTAGATATCGTTGCGTATACAGTAGATAAAAAGTTGAATTTGTCGATTACGTATAGCAAAAACAAATTTAAACAAGAAACAATATCGCAATTTTTCATGGAGTATATGAATCAATTGAGAGATTTGATTCAACATTGTTGTCAGAGAAAACATGCTGAATTCACCCCATCTGATTTTGAAACGGCAAACCTCTCGAGTGAAGATCTTGAAAATATATTTAATATATGATATTAGAGAGGAGTCATTCAATCATGATGAGAGTAAAAATTGTTTTGATTACCCTTGTAATATTATTAAATGTACAGATGCTATTTGGGATTCAAATAGCAAATGCAGAGAATGATAGAATGTTTACAGAAAACGATAAAGAACAACTAGACTCGCTTATAAAAAAACAAATGCAAGAAGCCAAAATTCCTGGAATGTCAGTGATAGTAGTCAAAGGTGATCAAGCTGTATATAAAAAAAGTTTTGGCTATTCAAATCTTGAGACAAAGCAACGTGTAACGGAAAAAACATTATTTGAAATCGGTTCGAATAGTAAGGCGTTTACAGCTCTCGCAATATATCAACTTGTTCAAAAGGGGTTAATTGATTTAAAGGACCCTGTTAGCAAATATTTGCAGTGGTTTCAAATGATATATGAAGGTAATTATAAAGGACAACAACTTAATAAAAATGTTGAAATAACTCTTGAACAGCTTTTATATCATACGAGTGGGATCCCTTTTCATACCATTGGAGACATACCTATCTCAAATGACAATGATGCGTTGGAAAATACAGTTAGAGAAATATTAAATCAAAAATTGGAGACATATCCAGGAGAGCAATTCAATTATGCCAGTATTAACTACGATATTCTAGGATTAGTTATACAAAAAGTTACCAATCAATCTTTTGAACAATACGTTCAGAATAATATATTAAACCAATTTAATATGGGTAATACTTTTTTGTTTAGAAAAGATGTCGCTAAATATGATATGTCAAAGGGATATAAAATAGGTTTTTTAAAGCCTATAGAGTTTAATGCACCTATTTATCGAGGAAATACACCCGCAGGTTATTTTATCTCAAATAATGAAGACATGGAAAAGTGGCTTCGTATGCAGCTTGGGATATATGGGCTAAGTGATGATCACCAAAAGGCAATTTATAGTACACATATACCAAACAGATCAGTTCCACCATCTGAGGATGGCTCTTCTTATGCCGGAGGGTGGCAAGTTTTTCAAAATGGTCCTGGTGAAATATCACATGCAGGAAGTAATCCGAATTTCTCCTCTTTCGTTGTATTTCATCCTCAAGAGAAGTTAGGAGTTGCGGTGATGGCTAACATGAACTCCGAGTACACTCAAAATATTGGCCAGGCTATTATGGACACACTTGTGGGGGAGAGTGTGGTGACAAACGGTAAAGATACGTATAAGAGTATTGATGCCTTTTCTGTTACTGTACTTTTGTTTATGGTTCCTTTTTCAATTATTACTCTATACTTCATTTTCATAGTTATGATTCAGGTGTATAAGAAAAAAAGGAAGTTGGAAAAAAATAAATTTAAAAGTATTTGTATTCCCTTTATAACGTTTCTGTTTGCGTTCTTAGCTGGGTATGCCCTTTATAAAATTCCATTTGTATTTTTCGGGAGACTTTCTTGGGATTTTGTTAATGTTTGGTTACCTATCAGTATGAGTTTTGCGGTATGGGCTACTTTAATTAGTATTGTACTGTTCTGCCTATATTTATCTTTAATAACTGTTTTTCCTTTGCATAATAAGAAAAATTTTTTTCCGATTTTTGTGTTGAGTGTAACCAGTGGTTTTGGAAATGCGATGATTATTTTTATTATTAATGAAGCTTTAACTAGAAGTAATTATTCAAGCAACAATAGTTTGTTTTTATATTTTTTGCTAGGAATTATTACTTATGTATTAGCGCAAAAATTGGTACGGACGCAGTTGATTACCATTACAAATAATCTGATTTATGAAAAAAGGACCCAGTTAATTAACGATATATTAAAAAATCCTTATGAAAAAATTGAAAAAATAGAGTCAGAAAGAATTCAAACCACCTTAAATAATGATACAGAAGCTATCAGTAATTATGCTGCCACCATAATTACTGGTTTGACTGATTCAATTACACTTTTATGTTGTTTGGTTTATTTGGGAGTAATTAATGTTTATGGACTGCTTGTTTCTATTGCAGTTATTTTGGTTGCAGCAGGTATGTATTATGTAGCTGGAAAATCAGCTAATAATCTTTGGGAACAAACAAGAAACATCCAAAACACTTTTTTTAGATATATAAACGATCTCATTGGCGGTTATAAAGAGTTAAGCATAGGAAAGTCAAAACGAGAAGAGTTTGGACAAGGGATGCAAGAGAGCTGTGAGGATTATAAGGATAAGCGGATTCAAGGTGGTCTTAAGTTTGCTAATGTTTTTATTATTGGTGAATTGCTGTTTGTTATGGTAATTGGGGCTGTTACATTTTTATTTCCGCTTTTATTTAAAGGGGTACAGAGTGAGTTTTTAAGAAGCTATGTTTTTGTTTTTCTTTATATGACAGGACCTCTACATAGTATACTCAATACTATCCCTAATGCGATTCAAATGAAAATTAGTTGGAAGAGAATAAATGATTTTTCAAGGTATTTAAAAACCGAAACTAATAAGACAGACGTAAACAGTACTTTGATACCTCAAAGTAAAATAAACATGGAGATTAAAGAGGTAGTATATCAATACGAAAGTGAACATGGAGAACCTTTTCAAGTTGGGCCAATTAATTTTGAACTTAAATCAGGAGAGGTTGTATTTATAACCGGTGGCAATGGTAGTGGTAAATCAACTCTTGCTAAACTAATTACAGGTTTGTATTCTGCAAATAGCGGAAACATATTTGTTAACAATCAAGAAATAAATCAGGAACAGTTAAGAGAGCTATATTCCGCAATATTTAGTGATTTTTATTTGTTTACAAAAGTCTATGGTATTGACTATAGCTCAAAGGAAGAAGAAATAAAAAAATATTTGAAAATATTACGTATCGATGAAAAAGTACAAATTCAAAATGGAGAATTTAGTACAACTAAACTTTCAACAGGACAACGAAAAAGACTAGCACTATTAATTAGCTATTTAGAGGATAAATCTATTTATCTATTTGATGAATGGGCGGCAGATCAAGACCCTGAATTTAGACATTTTTTCTATACAGAACTATTGGCTGAATTAAAGGAAAAAGGAAAAGCTATCATTGCTATTACTCATGATGATAGGTATTTTCATATCGCGGATAAAGTTATCAAGATGGAAAGAGGAGAAATTATAGAAAATATGAAGAAGCATAATTATTTAGATTCATTTGATTGTCTCAAGGAGGAGCTCAATGATGATAAAATTGGATAAACAAAATTTGGAAGATATTCTTGGTTTAACACCAATACAGGAAGGGTTGTTATTTCACTACTTAAAAAATCCTCAAAGTGATGAGTATTTTGAACAGATATGTTTGGGGATTTTAGGTAGAGTTGATGCAGGATTGTTTAAGAAAGCTTGGGACGCGGTTGTCCAAACAAATGAGCAGTTACGTACACTATTTCGTTGGGAAAAAGTGAAAACTCCTGTTCAAATAGTATTGAAAGAACATACCCCTCATATTAAAATAATTGATCTTACACACAAGAGTGAAAGTGAAAAAAATATTTTACTAGAAGAGATAAAAGTTAAAGATCGTGAAAAAAAGTTTAACCTTCGAGAAATACCATTCAGGGTTACTTTGTGCATATTAGCAGAAGAAAGACATGAAATGATTATAAGTAATCATCATATTATATATGATGGCTGGAGTAATGGAATTATTTTAAAAGAATTCCTAAACGCATATCGATGCCTTAGTGAATCAGAAACTTACAATCTGCCTACTAAAAAAAAATATAAAGATTTTATTAAATATATTCAAAAACAGGATAAAGAAGGGCAGAAAGTATTTTGGCAAGAGTATTTAAAAGGATTTAACTCGCAAAATAGATTGGAAGTAACAAAAAAGAAACATAAATCAATTCGAAAAGATCATCAGTATCGTATTCAATTTTCAAGGGATAAGTTGGAAGGATTTGCGAAGGGAAATGAAGTTACTCTTGCCGCCCTTGTTTATAGTTTATGGGGAATTGTGCTACAAAAGAATCATAATATCGATGACATTATTTTTGGCGCAACTATTTCGGGTAGAGCAGGAACATTTAATGGGATTGAAGAAATGGTAGGCCTATTTATAAATACAGTTCCATTAAGAGTTAAAAAGGATTCTAGCGAAACATCTATAGAACTTATCAAAAAGTTAAATAAGACATTGCAGGATTGGGAATTGTATGGGACATCATCTTTAGTAGATATAAAAAAATATAGTGAATTGGATACGGAAATCGACCTTTTTGATACTATTGTTGTTTTTGAAAACTACCCTTTAGATCAGACGATACTGACAAACAAAAATAGAATCGCTTTGAACTCATATTCCACCTTTGAAATGACTAATTATGGCTTATCTATTAGTATAAGTTTGCACAAAGATATTGAGATATGTTTCAGTTACAACGAACAATTATATGAATCATCTAAAATTGAGCGTTTAGCTCAGCATTTTACTATAATTGCAGAAGCAGTCATAAAAAATCCTCATAAAAAAATAGAAGAGATTGATATCGTATCTATTGAAGAGAAAAAACAAATCCTTTTGGAATTTAATAATACTCGTAAAACATATTCACATCAGTTGACGATTAGTCAGTTGTTTGAGCAACAAGCGATGAAAACCCCGGATAATGTTGCGATTGTATATAAAAATAGGACTATGACTTATGAAGAATTAAATGACATATCCAATAACTTATCAAATGAACTGCTTAGAAAAGGAGTGAAAAAGGGTGAGATTATTGGAATCATGACGGATCCATCAATTGAAATGCTAATAGGGATAATTGCTATTTTAAAAGTCGGAGCTGCATACTTGCCAATTGATCCAGAATATCCAGAGTCAAGGAAAATGTATATGATACAGGATAGTCAAACAAAGTTCATATTGACCAGTAAGGATGTAATTAATAAAAACGACTATGTAATTGGAAAATTCAACAATGATTGTATTTTTATATTGGATAATAGTAGAAAAATTTCGGGTGAGACTCTTCTACCAAAAGTAAACCTTAGTCCGAATGATTTATTTACGGTTTTGTATACTTCAGGTACTACAGGAAAACCTAAAGGTGTAATGATAGAAAATCGAAATGTTGTTAATCTTGTTCAGTGGTTTGGAAAAACATTTAATATAACGGAAAAAACAAATCTATTACAACTAACAAATTATGTGTTTGATCCGAGTATTGAGGATTTTTTCGGTACATTACTTTATGGAGCGACATTACATATAGCCGAAAAGAATTTAATTTTAAATAAGGAGCATTTTTGTGATTATGTTGATCAACATGAAATTCATATTATTAATTTCATACCGACTGTATTAAAAGAATTATTATGTCATGATCGCAAATTGCAGAGTTTACACACAGTTATTTCAGGTGGAGAAAGACTAGAAGAATCATTAAAAGATGCACTGATTGATAGAGGATATAAATTATATAATAATTATGGTCCAGCAGAAACGACAGTGGATGCTTTAAGTGTTGAATGTTCAGAAAATACCGTCTCTTTAGGACGGCCGATTTCAAATGTTAGATGTTATATATTAGATAAAGATAAAAATATTAGTCCAATAGGTGTTCCTGGTGAGTTGTATATTGCTGGAGACGGTGTAGGAAGAGGGTATTTGAATCTACCAGAATTTACAAATGAAAAGTTTATGAATGATCCCTTTAATCCAAATGATCGTATGTATAAAACAGGGGACTTAGGAAGATGGCTTCCAAACGGAGAAATCGAGTTTCTTGGAAGAGAGGATCATCAGGTGAAAATCAGAGGGTATCGGATTGAACTTTCAGAAATTCATAATTTAATATTAAAAAGGAACTACATTGAAGATGTTGCTGTAATTGATTGGGAAATTAATAATGGGAAAAAAGTTATCTGTGCATATATCGTTTCCCATGTTCAGGTTAACATGGAGGAACTTAAGGGATTTTTAGCAAAAGAATTACCAGATTATATGCTTCCGTCATACTATATTCAGCTAGAGAGTCTGCCCTTAACTTCCATAGGAAAGCTTGATCGAAGGAACTTACCGGCTCCTCAAATTCATACTTATAAAGGTTACGTTGCTCCAAAAAATAAAGTTCAAGAAGAACTAGTAGAGGTATGGTCTGCAGTATTGGGTCTACATCAGGGGGAAATTGGTATACATGATAACTTCTTCGAGTTGGGAGGAGACTCAATTTTAAGTATTCAAATAGTAGGTAAAGCGCTTCAAAAGGGTATAGAGATTACCGTGAGTCAGATGTTTGAGAACCAAACGATAGCAGAACTGGCGGATTGTATTGCAGATATTAAAGAAAGCTATAGTGAAGATCAAATAGAAGAACCTGAGACTGGAGAAGTGCTTCTTACACCGATTCAAAAGTGGTTTTTTGAGCAAGATTTGGAAAATTATCATCATTGGAATCAATCTGTGCTATTGGAAACACGAGCAGGTATAAATCCGAATTTGTTGCATGAAAGTTTTCGTATACTTACAAATTATCATGATAGTTTTAGGCTCCGTTATTATCAAAGGGCTGGAGAATGGATTCAAGTTTATTCAGAGTCCGATGAGAATGTGTTATTTGAATTACATGATTTTAATAATAGTCATATGCATGAAATTTTATCAAAATTGCAGTATGAATTAAACATTACAGATGGGCCATTAATTAAAGTTGCATATTTTGATTCCGGGGATCAGGAAAAAGGAAGGTTGTTTATAACAGTACATCATCTTGTAATAGATGGATATTCATGGCGACTTATGCTGGACACTCTACAGATGATATATGAACAGCTTACAAATAGTGGCTCTGTTCAACTTCCAGTGAAAGGCCTCTCTTTTAAAAAATGGTCTGAGCATCTCTATGAATATGCTTATTCCAATCAATTAAAAGATGAACTTGCTTTTTGGAAGAACAATGTCCCTTCTTCTGTAAATACTATACCTATTGACATGGAAGGGGGGAGAAATGATGAAAACTCTGCTCGTACACTTTCTTTTATGTTGACGGAGAAAGAAACAAAGTATTTACTGCATGACACGTATCAATTATTTAAAATGAGAATTGATGATATTCTGCTTTCCGCACTTTCTAGTACATTAGCAAATTGGAGTGGTGAAACACTAGTTGATTTGGAGGGCCATGGTAGGAATCCTTTGTTAAAAGAGTACGACACTTCAAGAACTGTAGGATGGTTTACTTGTGTATATCCTATTGTTATGGGCGACATTGAAAAAGAGAAGGGCATAGCAGAAATATTGAAGCAAGTAAAAGAGCGGTATCGTGCTATACCAAATGGTGGAATTGGTTATGAAATTTTATATTACTTAGCAGAGAAAGAGATGCGAGGGCAAATTTCGTCTAGGAAAAGGGCACAAATAAGCTTTAATTATTTAGGACAGTTCGAACAAGCAATTAAAAAACAGCAGTTATTTAATATAGCGGATGTGAATACAGGACCAACCCGTGATTTGAATGGAATTAGAAGTCACTTGCTTGAAATTGAATGTATGATCGTTGATAAAAAATTATGTGTAGAATGGAAATATAGTGCGAATAGTCATTTGGTTGAAACCATTCAAGGCTTGGCAAAGGACTTTGTCAACAATTTGAAGGATATAATTGACCACTGTCAAACAAAAGAAGGTACATATTTGACGCCTTCAGATTTCCCACTTGTCTCCATAGATCAAAAGAAAATTGATGAATGGATTGAGGTATATAAAAATATAGAAGATATATACATGCTTTCACCAGTACAACAAAGTATGGTTTTTCATCATATCTATTCACCAAAATCGTCAGTAACTGTGGAGCAAACAATATTTTCAATAAAATCAAAACTAGATATTGAGATATTTGAAAAGGCTTGGCAAAAACTTTTAGATAGACATGAAAGTTTAAGAACATCATATCATTGGGAAGGACTAGAAGAACCTGTACAGATTGTTCATAAAGATCTAAAAATTCCTTTTCAAGTTTTAGATTGGACAAATTTTTCGAAATCTGAAGGATTGCAAAAGTTAGAACAACTTATTGAGGAAGATCGTAAGAAGGGATTCGACCTTTCAAAACCACCACTTATGAGAATTTTGGTCATTAAGCAAGAAGAGTATGCCTATGATGTAGTATGGACGCATCATCACCTTCAGTTAGATGGTTGGTGTAATAGCATCCTCTTTAAGGAACTGGGTCAGTGTTATGAAGCATTATGTGTTGACGAAAAGATAACATTTGGACATGTATATTCATTTAAAGATTATATCGACTGGTTACGTAGGCAAGACAAGAAGAAAGCGGAACAATTTTGGAGAACCGAGTTAGATGGATTTAAAACACCTATACGATTCAATAATATTTTTCCTGCAAAAAATTCAAATCAGTTATCTGCTTTTGGAGATGTAGTATACGAAGTGTCTGAAGACAAACAACAGATAATTCAAGACTTTACTAGAAAGAATCGGATTACACTAAATACTATGATTCAGGGGGCTTGGGCAATTCTTTTAAATCGCTACTCCCAAGAAACAGATATTATTTTTGGGGTAACTTCATCAGGGCGTCCGGCCGAGTTAGAAGGTTCGGATTCAATAATTGGTTGCTTTATGAATACTCTTCCTTTTAGGGTAAAGATAAATAAAAATGTAAATTTGATTAAATGGCTTAAAGATGTACAACTGAAGCAGGTTGAAATGCGTCAATATGAATATACCTCACTCGTTGATATAAGAAGTTGGATTGATATGCCAAGAAGCTCTGCCTTATATGATTTGTATGAGAGTATTGTAATTGTTGAAAACTATCCATTCGATGTGAAATTGAAAGACGGAATTGGTTCATTACAAGTGAAATCAGTACGTATAGATGAACAAATGGATTATCCTTTGGTTGTTTATTGTAATCTACAACCAAAGCTTCAATTGAAGCTACTATTCAATAGTTCCTTTTTAAATGAAACAGAAGCAAATCAGATACTTTCACATTTAATCAATATTTTGTGGGAAATGCTTGTTAGCGAAGATGGTAAGTTAGAGAATATCTCAATGATTTCCGAAAAAGAACTTACACATATTTTAAGTGATAATAATTCTACTTCATTGGATTATCCTAAGAATCAATGTTTTCAGGATTTATTTACTGATCAAGTAAAATTAAATTTAAACAAACCTGCTGTTATACAGGGGAATGAAAGTTTATCTTACACAGAATTAGATATACTTTCAAACCAGTTAGCGCATAAGCTAATTAAATTAGGGGTAGGGCCTGAAATACCTGTGGGAGTGTATGTTGAACGTTCACCTAAAATGATTGTAGGAATTTTAGCTGTTTTAAAAGCTGGTGGAGCTTTTCTACCTATAGATATGGATTATCCTGGCGAAAGAATAAATTTGATGTTGAAAGATGCCCAAGTACCTATATTACTCACCCAAAATAATTTACAGTCGAAGATTAGAGATTATCAGGGGCATACCGTTTGTCTTGATATAGAATGGGATTCAGTGCGCGAAGAACCAAAAAACCAACCGAGTGTTAGAATTGAACCCCAGAATTTGGCATATATCATCTATACTTCGGGTTCTACTGGTCGACCAAAAGGTGTAATGATGTCTCATGAAGCAGTTGTAAGCCACTCCATTGATATTTGCAAACGTTATGAGCTGACACCGGAGGATCGTGTTCTTCAGTTTTCTTCGATAAGTTTTGATATTTCACTTGAACAGATTTTTACAACACTAGCTGCAGGAAGTTCTCTTGTTTTGCGTGATAAGAATATATGGACTCCTTATCAGTTTTCTCAGAAATGTGTTGAACTTGGACTCTCAGTTGTTAATCTACCTACAAATTATTGGGGCGAAATTGTACAAGAATGGTATACAAGACCAGAAATAATTCCAGATAGTAACCTCAGACTCGTTATAGTTGGTGGGGAACAAATGCCAGCGGAGAAAGTAGGGATGTGGGAACAGTTACCTTTAGAAGATATTATTTTGTTAAATGCATATGGACCTGCTGAAACGGCGATGACAAGTACTTTATATGAAGTGTCTGGAAAAAGAACTAAAAGTGCCGACTTAAAAGTTATTCCCGTGGGAAAACCACTTGCTAACAGGCGCATTTATATCCTTGATGAGAACATGCACCCTTTGCCGATTGGAGTGAAGGGGGAAATATTCATAGGTGGCATACCTTTAGCTAGAGGTTATATTAACAATTCTAAGTTGACGAAGGATAAGTTTATTCGAGATCCGTATTATCATAATTATGGAAAAATGCTTTATAAAACAGGAGATATGGGGAAATTACTTTGCGATGGTAACATTGAGGTTCTGGGGCGGAAGGATGACCAAACAAAAATACGAGGGCATCGAATTGATATAGGAGAGATTGAAGTTGTTTTAAACAAATGTGATAACATAAAAAACTCTATAGTTGTCGTGAAGAATGGAGTAGCAAATGATAAGTATCTTGTTGCATTCTATGATTCCCCCTCACATGGTACAAATAATCAATGCAGTATAAGGGGGTTTTTGCGGAAGAAACTTCCTGAATATATGATTCCTTCTTATTTTATTCAACTAGGAAGCCTTCCGCTCAGTCCGAATGGAAAAATTGATCGGAAGTCCCTAGAAAATATGGAGATTAAAGTAGAGTTTGATGAAGAGTATCAAAAACCTTATAATACGATACAACAAAAACTTGTAAGTATTTGGAGAAAGATACTGGGAACTGATGGTGTAGGCATTAATCATCATTTCTTTGAAATTGGGGGACAATCATTAAAAGCAATAACACTTGTTTCTGAAATTCATAGGGAATTTGAAGTTGAACTTCCACTTGGAAATATATTTACATTTCCTACTATTAAGGAATTGGCTGTAATCATTGAAGAAATGATGGGGAAAAAAGGAACATATGAAGCGATTCGTCTAGCACCACCACAGGAGTATTATGAAGTCTCTCCAGCACAAAAAAGTATGTATATTGTTAGTCAATTGAATGGTGCATCTACAAACTATAATATTACCGGAGCAGTATTTCTTGAAGGGGAAGTTAATATAGTACAGATAGAAAAGGCATTGCAAGCTTTAATTAATCGCCATGAAAGCTTGCGAACATCATTTAAACAAGTACAAGGGAAAATAGTTCAAAAAATCCATCAGAATCCTGAATGGAATCTGCAACACTTGTATGCAGATGAACAAAATTTTGAGAGTGTTGTTGAAACATTTATTAGACCATTTGATTTAGAGAAAGGGCCCTTGTTCAGAGCAGCAATTGTGGAGGTGCTACCATCATCGAAATATTTGCTTGTTTATGATATGCACCATATTATATCCGATGGTTTATCAATGGGAATTTTAATTAGAGAGTTTGCATCTCTTTATCAAAAAAATAATTTGCCAGACGTAAGAATTCAATACAAAGATTTTTCAAACTGGCAAAACAAAATGATAGAATCCGGGAACTGGAAACTAAAAGAACTGTACTGGCTTGAAATATTTTCAAAAGAAATACCATTACTCAATTTACCAACTGATTATCCAAGATTAGATGAGCCAATGTTTGAAGGTGATGTAGTTCAATTTAATTTGGATGCATATTATACATCTAAATTAAATGAAATCTCAAGCCAAAAAGGAGCTACTCTGTACTCATTATTACTTTCGGCATTCAATATACTATTGTTTAAATATAGCGGACAAGAAGACATTATAATTGGAAGCTCGGTGGCAGGAAGACTGAATTCTGAATTAGAAAATGTGGTAGGTATGTTTGTTAATACACTTGCGCTCAGAAATTATCCTACTTCAGAGAAACGGTTTGAGGATTTTTTGAAAGAAGTTGCAAGCCACACACTTCAAGCTCTCGAACATCAGGAATATTCATTTGAGATGCTCGTTGATAAGCTACAATTGCGAAAAAATGTGAATCGTCATCCTCTGTTTGATGTGATGTTTGCTTTTGAAAATGTTGATGCAGTAAGGGCGGAAATAGGTGATTTTGAAATTAAACCGTACGAGTATACGAATCGTACATCTAAATTTGATTTAGAGCTGAAAGTAACTGAGCAGGATGGACAACTTCGTTTTATATTTGAATATAGTACAGGTTTGTTCCGTAAAGAAACGATAGAACGAATGGCGGAACATTTCGTTAAAATTATTGATACTATCATAGAGGACATTACTATTCCAATTGAGGAAATTGATCTAGTAACCATGAAAGAAAAAAATAGAATAGGTGTTTTTAATAATACTGATACTTTGTATCCAGAAGAAAAAACGATTAAACGTATATTTGAAGAACTGGTGGAAAAACATCCGAATCGTACTGCTGTAGTGTTTGGACAGAGAACAATAACTTATAAGGAATTAAATGATAAAGCAAATCAATTAGCTAAACACTTGATTAAGAAGGGGGCAGGAAGTGATACAGTAATCGCTTTATTAGCTGAGCCTTCTATTGAAATGATCATTGGACTATGGAGTATTATTAAAAGCGGGGCAATTTATTTACCTCTTGATCCGGAGTTTCCATTAGAACGAATAAATAGCATGATTGAAGACAGTGATACAATTCTTCTTTTGACCCAGTCTCACTTAGTAACTTCTAATGATTTTACTTGTGAGGTTATGGAATTGGAAGATAAGAGCTTATTTTTTGAATGTCCTTCAAATATAGAGGAAAGAAGTACAGTTGATAATCCAATATATATTATTTATACATCTGGTACCACTGGGCTCCCAAAAGGGGTACCGATTAAGAATCAAAGCTTGGTAAATTATATTTCATGGTTCACACGAGAAGCAAGTATAACGTATAGGGATAAAACACTACTATTATCTTCCTTTGCATTTGATTTAGGATATACAAGTTTGTATACAGCTTTATTAAATGGGTGTGAGTTACATTTAGTTCCAAAAGAACATTATATGCTCCCAGAAACCCTTATCACATATTTGAAAGAGAAAAAGATAAGTTATATAAAACTGACTCCTTCACTATTTAATTATTTAGTTAACCATCGTATGGTTGAAGATTATGAGAATTGCATGGCGCTAAGGTTAATCGTATTGGGCGGTGAAGAAGTGAAGTCGGCTGATATTAGTAAGTTTAATAGGGTGTATCCGCAAACTGTAATTATGAATCACTATGGACCTACAGAAACTACTATTGGCGCTCTATTTCACAAATTTAATGCTACTGATTTTGACCTTGTATCCAAGGGAACGGTTATTGGAAAGCCAGTAGATAACACGAAAATATTCATTTTGGATAGAGGTCAAAAACTTGTTCCACTTGGAATGGCTGGTGAAATTTGTATTGGGGGAGTAGGAGTGACAGAAGGTTATTTGAATCAAATTGATTTAAATAGCGAAAAGTTTATTACTGTTTCACCTTTGGGACATGAAAAAATCAAACTCTATAGAACGGGAGACTTAGGGAGGCTCACATGCCATCAAGAAGTAGAATTTCTCGGAAGAATTGACAATCAATTAAAAATTCGAGGATATAGAGTGGAGTTAGAAGAAATAAATTCAGTACTGTTGCAACACGATATGATACTTGATGCAATTGTTGTTCCAAAAAAAGATAAAGAAAATAATAATATACTATGTGCTTATATTGTGTTGAAAGAGAATGAGAATGGGTGGGGAATAAGGGAATACCTTTCAAGTAAGATTCCTTACTACATGATGCCTTCTATCTTTATTAAGTTAGATAGAATTCCTTTGACTCCAAATGGTAAGCTAAATGTTAAAGCACTCCCAGAAATTAAGGATGAATTATTGATAAAAACTAATTATGAACTGCCTGAGGATCCAATTGAAAAAACTGTTGCACAAATGTGGGAAGAAACTCTTAATGTTAAGCAAATTAGTATGAATGACTCGTTTTTTGAAATGGGTGGAAACTCATTGTCGTTAATGCTTTTAATGGCAGAAATTCACAAAAAGTTTAGTGTAGATATATCGTTAAGAGAAGCGTTTAAAGCACCAACAGTAAGAGGTATAAGTAAGCATATAAAGAAAAGATCTGAAAGTAAGTATGTGTCATTACAACCTGTGGAAAAGTGCGAATATTACGACCTTTCTTCAGCTCAGAAAAGGATATATACACTACAACAGATGGAAGGGATTGGAACTAGTTACAATATGCCAAGAGCAACCTTACTAGAAGGTGAAATCAATCTGGATAAATTGGAAAAAGCTTTTTGTGAGATTGTAAAGAGACATGAGGCATTTCAAACATCTATTGAAGTAGTAGATGGTGTGCCCAAACAACGAATTCAGGGAGAAGTGGATATAGAAATTAGTTATTCTGTTTTAGATGAACATTTATGTTCTAATCCATCAAGTAAGCTGAATGTCGAACTGGAAAATATAATTGATGAATTTATTGAACCTTTCGACTTAAGTAAAGCCCCTTTAGTAAGAGTTAAGATCATTCGCTTAAGTAGTCATAAACATGTGCTCTTAACAGATATGCACCATTTGATTTCAGATGGATATTCAGTCAATATTTTACTGCAGGAGTTATCAGAATTATATCAAGGAAAACTGTTACAGGAAAACCCTATTCAATATAAAGAATTCGTTTATTGGCAGAATGAGTTTTTAAAGACAAGTGCTGCAAGTATACAAGAAAAATATTGGTTAGATGTACTTTCAGGGGATCTTCCAGTATTAGATATGCCTACGGATTTTCCTAGACCAATTATACAAAGCTTTGAAGGAAATAGTTTTATTTTTGAAGGAGGAAATGAATTAAAGCAACGTTTAGACAATTTATGTTTAGAAACAGATACGACATTGTACATGATTTTGTCTGCAGCTTATAGTATTTTGTTATCAAAATGTTCCTCGCAGCACGATATAATTGTAGGAATGCCTATTTTAGGGCGGACACATTCTGATTTGAAAAATATCATTGGTATGTTTGCAAATACTATTGCAATTAGAAGTTTCCCTATTGAGAAAAAAAACTTTACGGAATTTTTGTCAGAGATTAAAGAACAGTTAATTAAAGCGTATGATAATCAAGATTACCAGTTTGATATGATTATTGATAAGTTAAAAATTAAGAGAGACTTAGGGAGAAACCCTATATTTTCCACAATGTTAGCTTTTCAAGAATCTCAAATCAATGAAAGTATAATGGGGAATTTGAAAATGACGCCTGTTCAATATAGAAATAAAATTTCGAAATTTGATTTAACCTTATTTGTAGAAAAAGGAAAAAAAGAGTTGTTTTTTGAATTTGAATATGCAAGTAGTTTGTATAGAATGGAAACTATAAAAAAATTAGCGGAGAATTTTTTAGGTATCTTAGACACGATTAGTTCAAATAAAGAAATAAAATTAGAAAATATTGAGATTGAAGGGTTAGTAATCGAGAATACAGAAATTGAAAATGTCAAATTTAATTTTTAAGATAGATAAGATATTGGTTATTGAGGCTATTCCTAATATGATACTTTAGGAATAGCCGTTTCATATAAATGCATTCTTTAAATATCTATAAAAAATAAAAGGATATATTGTATAGAAAAGGTTAGCTTTTAATTATAATTAAAACGATGATATAGAAGTGGCGATATAAAGAGAGTTCTCTATCATGGAGAGACTTAAAGAAGTGTTTCATTTTGTTTAGGATAGCGGTATCGTAGTTCATGATCTAGATAGTTATACGTTTTTACGAAAAGGTTTGGTAAGGAACAGTAATAGAGCGTTACGTAAGTGAGGTGCTAGGTGTGGAAGGAGAAGTAGCCATTCTTGAAGTGGATGGTGATAGAATTGAATTACTTACACCAACGAATACTATACCTTCTCCAATGGCACGATTTATAAATAAAAAGGTGTTACGTAATAACGTAACACCTTTTTATTTATGTAGTTCACATTTTCTTCACAAATGATTCACGAGAACTTTTCTTCTTAGGAAACTTACATAAATATATTTTATGATATAATAACAATCGACTTTAAAAATGTAAGTTGTTTTAATTAAAGTAGCTGCTATTATATTGGAAGTTTAAAGGTGGGGAGAAAGAAAGCGTCATGTTGTATAAAAAAATACTTAATCAGGTTAATATTTCGTCAGGGAATCAAACTAGGAAGTATAAAGTAATGAAAGTGTAGCGAGAAAGAAGAAAGAAGTGAAATGATTGTGAAAGTAATACGAAGGTTAGGGGCATGGCTATTAATAGCGTGCGTGTTTATCATATTGATACCAAAAAGTGCATCTGCTCATGCGTATGTTGTGAAATCAAATCCTGCTGAAAATGAAACGTTAAAGAAAGCACCATCTGTTGTGAAAATTGAATTCGATGAGGACATACAAGTTTCAAGTTTTAATACATTGTTCGTAAGAGACACCTCAGGTAAAAGAGTAGATTTAAAAGATGCACATATTGATAAGAAAAACAAAAAAATATTAGAGGCTGGGTTAAAAGAGAATCTCAAAAATGGTCTTTACTCTATTCAGTGGAAAGCTATTTCAGCTGATGGACATCCGATTCAAGGAGTTATTCCATTCCGTATTGGATTAGCAGAAGCGGGAACAGATGATATACAAGTAGAAGAGATGGGCTATGTTCCGCAAATCGATATGATCATGGAACGTGGGGTTCTATATACAAGTTTCTCACTATTTTTAGGAGTTCTATTCTTTAATCTTATTATGTATAAAGGGAATGCAACCTCAGTTCAATCAAGGAGTAAGAGAATAATATGGATATCATTATTTGGGATATTTATTAGTTTACTATTCAATCTACCATTGCAGGCGAAAATAAATGCTGATGTTTCATGGTTAGAAGCATTCGATCCTTTATTATTAAAAGAAACATTACAGCTATCTGTTTTTGGTTATGTATGGATCACTCAAATGGCTCTTATTAGTACGCTTATAATTGTTACATATTTTGCAGTGAAGAGTGAGAGGCTTTCGTCGTTTAAAGTATGGAGCATTCCAATTGTATTATTTATGGGGTTACTGGTTATGAAAGCTTTCAATAGTCATGCATATGGATTAAAGTTTAAAGAAATTGCTGTCGTTATGGACTTTCTACATTTATTCGCAGCTTCGTTATGGATTGGGGGGCTATCATCGATTGTTCTTCTTTTACGTAAAGAGGATGACAAGTGGACTATGTATTGGGATGCGATTAAGCGTTTTTCACCATGGGCAACAGGTGCTGTCATAGTGATTTTATTAACGGGTCTTTTTAACAGTACATTTTTTATTCCCACAATCCATTCCCTATTTGATACGAAGTATGGATTGGCCTTATTAGCAAAGATACTTTTATTCGTGTGTATGGGGATATTGGGAATTATTCATTATGTGAAAGGGAGAATGCGAGCGCAGCAAAGGTTAGGAGCTACGGTGAAAGTAGAGTTTATCATTGGAATTATCGTTTTCGTAATCGTAGCGTTTATGACAAATGTACAAACGCCGCCGATGCCTCCTACGGGACCTTTTACAGAGAGTAAACAATTAGATAATGGATATGAACTTACTTTACATGTAAGTCCTAATAAGGTAGGACAGAATACATTTCATATTACTTTGAAGGATGAGAATGGACAGCCTGTTACTGATATGGAACAAATTGTATTGACGACTCAATCTTTAGATATGAATATGGGCAAAGGTTCATTTAAAGTTTCGGCAGTGTCACCGGGAGAATATGAAGCGGAAGGTATGTATATTAATATGATAGGAAACTGGAATATACAAGTTCACGGATTAACAAAATCTCTTGATAGTTTCGATGCGGATTATAAATTTATTGTAGGTGGCAGATAAAAAAGACGTTATAAATGAAAAGGAGTTTATAGAAAATGAAACGTATAAAAAAATTAGGAACAACAATGATCGCAACAATAATTGCAATGGGGATTTTTTCGTTACCTGTTAGTGCTCACGTAACTGTGAAACCAGCAACTTCTGACGTTGGTTCTTGGGAGACTTATACAATAAAGGTACCTGTTGAAAAGAATATGGCAACAACAAAAGTCACACTGAAAATACCGTCTGGAGTCGAGTTTCAACAGTACGAGCCAGTGCCAGGGTGGAAAGTGGAAGAACAAAAAGATGCAGCTGGAAAAGTTAAAACTGTAATATGGGAAGCAACAGGAGAAGGGATTTTACCTGGTCAGTTCCAACGATTTACTTTCGTTGCTAAAAATCCAGATAAAGAGCAACAAATAGCTTGGAATGCATATCAACAATATAAAGATGGAGAAATTGTTGAATGGACAGGCGATGAGAAAGCTGAAAAGCCCCACTCACTTACTACGATTGCAAAAGGTACATCATTAACAGGAGAACATGGTGAAGTATCTAGTGTGGAAAAAAATGAAAGTACAAGTAATATGCAAACAATAGCAATTGTCTTATCAGTTTTAGCGATTGTATCTTCCGTAGGTACGTGTGTTTTTGTAGTACGTCGTAAAAAGTAGGGAACATTGAAAGGTCTCATTGAAAGTAATGAGACCTTTGTTAATAAAATTTTGAGATTAAGCAGCTTCGAGGGGGATTAGAGCTACAAATACAACATGGTTTATTAAGATAAGGAACTCAATTGACTGTCATTACTTCTTCTGGTAGGTTATCATGCTTAAGCCAGTTTTCAATTAAAGTATTAAATAGTTTGGGATTTGCTAAAGGGATTCCATGACCGATTTTAGGAATGATAATACCTGTGCAAGTAGGATTGCTTTCAAGGATTGCAGTCATCGAGTCTTTCATGATTCTTTTTTCGTTTTCTCCAACAGTCACTAATATATTGCTACTAGCATTCTCGAAACCTTTTGGTATTGTAAACGACATATTTTCTTCTAATATCCTCACAAATGTATTTTTACTTATTTGACAACTTTCATGATAATAGTTATCAAATTGTGTTTCATCTATGTACATTGATTTTGCTTGTATTTTGGAAAACGTCTTACTCTTTATAAGTGGATAGGTTAAGCCAAGGGATCTTATTAATGTTTTAGCGAAAGGAATTAGTTTAACTAATGCGCTATTTATCATAGCGTATTGAATTAAGTTTGGTTTCATGCTGAGCATTGCAATTAATACTTGAGCACCTAACGAAAAACCGATTACTATAACAGTTTTACCTTGTCCTTTTTCTTCAACTAATTCAATGATTTTTTCAGCACTAAAGTGTATTGAAAAATGATCCTTACTACTATTTTCCCCTTGCTCGGGTAAATCAGGAACAAGGCAGTGAAAGTTAGTAAAATGTTTAATTTGTTTGTCCCACATCCATCCACTGACTCCGCCCCCATGAATAAAAACCATAAGTGGAGAGCTTGAATCTCCAAATTCTTTATACTGTAAAACCATATAATTCCCCCTTATGACTAGAATTGTTAGTCCATACATATGTATTAGAGATACTATTTTCTACTTAATTATCATCATACAATAAAAAAGGAAAATTTTCCTTTTGCTAAGATGTTAAGTGACTGTACTGATAAAATGGTAAAAAAGAAAGAGCCTACAAGTGGTAGACTCTTTCTCATATCTATTTATTTCACTTCAACTTGCTGCCTTACAGCAAGTGCTTTCGGCTTTATATTTACAAAACAAATGCTTACGATAATAAATAAAAGTCCGATGAATAAGCTAATTGTAATGGCCTCATGTAAGAAAATTGAACTTACAATAATAGCGATCAGTGGGATAAGGAACGTATAAGCCCCAACTTTACTTGCCTCACCAGCTCCTACAAGTGTAAAGTAAGCGAGCCATCCCATTGCAATAACAAAGAACGAGATGAATAGTAGTACACTTACAAATGGTATACTCCAAGCGATGTTAGACCAGCTCTCAAATTCTGAACCAAATCCGATTAAGCAAAGTCCGCCAATAATAAGCTGAAGTGTTACCATCCAAATGGCATTAACACGGTGTCCAGTTTTCTTAATAAATACTGTGCCGAGTGCCCAGCCGATAGCGCACCCTAAAGCAAGTAGTACACCGATAATAGAAATATGTCCAGTTAAACTACTAGAGCTAATAACCCCAACACCAATAAATCCAAGAATAAGTCCGAAAATTTTCAAGCCGTACATAGATTCTTCAAGCCAAATCCATGAGAAAATGCCGAGTAAGACAGGTTGGAGAAATACGATTGCGGAGAAGAGTCCGGCGGGCATATACTGAAGTCCGACAGTTTGTAGTCCGTAAAACAAAATAATATTGAGTAAAGATGAAATAAAGTATAAATGCCAAGTTTCCTTTAAATTTAATTGTTTGTATTTCGGTAATGCGAAAGTAAGTAAGATAAATCCTCCTATTAATGTTCTAATCCCTGCAAAGAGTACGGGTGGTGTGTAATGCAGAGCGAATTTTGATAACGGCCAATTAATTCCCCACATAATAACGAGAAATGTAAGGATTATGGCAGTCTTAGTTCGAGAAAGCTGTGTCACTGTAATCCCTCCTTGTTGTATTCCATTTCACTATGATATGATATCGACTATGATAAATAAAATGAATCTTTTTTATAAGGAGTATAAGTGATTAGTTATGACCATTACACAACTTCAAGTTTTAATTAAAACGGTTGAATTAGGGAGTTTTACGAAGGCTGCCGGGATGTTAAATATGACACAGCCAGCTGTAAGTCATGCGATTTCAAGCATTGAGTCAGAGTTAGGAGTTACCATTCTTATACGCGATAAACGAAAAGGGCTAATCGTTACGGATGTTGGAAATAGAATTCTTGTACATATTAGAGAAATCTTAAACGGCGTTGAGAAGATTGGACAAGAAGTAGCGATGGAGAAAGGGCACGAAGTTGGGACGATTCGAATTGGGAGTTTTCCGAGTGCTTCTGCACATTTCTTACCCAAAATGATAAATCTTTTTAAGGAGAAGTATCCGAACTTAGAAGTCGTTCTTTGTGAAGGCACGATTAAAGAAGTTGAAGATTGGTTAGTATCGAGGGTTGTTGATATAGGAATTGTTATTTTGCCTAATAAAGATATGGAGATCGTGCCCTTAACGAAGGGGAAAATGGTTGTTGTCTTAAGAGAGGATCATCCTCTTTGTAAGAACGATTCTATTACAATAGGTGATTTAGAGAATGAACCTATCATATTATGTAAGGGTGGGTACGAACCACCCATTATCGATATGTTTAAACAAGCGAACGTACCACTTCGGGCTGAATATATAATTTCCACAGTTACAACAGCTTTAAATATGATTCAAGAAGGATTAGGAATCGCAATTTTGGCTGAGTTATCTTTAACGAGTTTACCAAAGAATATACAAACGAGAGAATTGGAACCACAAGTATGGAGAGAAATTGCTTTAGCTGTTCCTTCATTAAAGGATTCTTCAATCGCTGTGCAGCTATTTATTGAAGAATTTCAAGACTTGTTTGCAGAATAAGAAGAGGTGTCTCATATATTGTAATGGGGCACTTTTTTATTTGCTTTAAAAAATTTGTAAAAAGGATTGACTTATATCCCGGTTGTAACTATAATGATTACATCGAGGTGGTGATCACGATGAAAATTAGTAGCCGCTTTTCTATAGCTGTTCATATTTTATCTATTTTGAAAAACAATCCATCTTCAGTTTGCACTTCAGACTATATGGCCGAGAGTGTAAATACAAATCCGGTAGTCATTCGTAAAATAATGTCTTACTTGAAACAATCTGGATTTGTTTACGTAAATCGCGGACCAGGTGGCGCGGGATTATTAAAGGATTTACATGAAATCACATTGTTAGATGTGTATCATGCAGTGAATGTAGTGGAAGAAGACAAACTATTTCACATTCATGAAAAACCGAATCCAGACTGTCCAATTGGGGCGAATATTCAAGCTGTTTTAGAGGTTATTTTAGTTCAGGCGCAATCTGCGATGGAAGAAGTGTTGAGAAATATTACGATGGGGCAGTTATTTGAATCTTTACAACAAAAAATGAATGCATAATATGATAATTGCAAGTCTCTAAAAGAGAATGCATATTTTTTTCTTAAAATTGTAACTGTTTTGGTTACATCTAGAAATAAAAAGAAGGTAAGGTGTAAAAGATATGACTGTAAAAATGAAAGTATACTCAGATTTTATATGCCCGTTTTGCTTTTTAGCAAAAGGCCCATTAGATGAAGTAGCGAAAGAGAAAGATGTAGAAATCGAATGGATGCCATTTGAATTGCGTCCAAGTCCATATTCTAAAATAGATCCTTGGAACGAGCCAGATAAGTTAGGTTCATGGGATTCTTTCATTCTTCCTACTGCAAAAAAATTAGGGGTTGAAATGCGTCTGCCACGCGTTTCTCCGCATCCATATACACATTTAGCTTTTGAAGGGTGCCAATTCGCGAAAGAGCGTGGACTTGGAAATGAGTATCATCACCGCGTATTTACTGCGTTTTTCCAAGAAGAGCAAAACATTGAAGATATTGATGTATTAACGAAATTAGCGGTAGAAGTAGGGCTTCCTGAAGCTGAATTTAAAGATGCTTTAGTAAATCGTAAATATAAAGAAAAACATCAAGAAGCAATTCAGCATGCATATGATGAAGCAAATATTATGGCTGTTCCAACTGTCATGATTGGAGATGAAGTCATTCAAGGACTTGCTAGTAAAGAAACGTTACAAAGAGTAATTGATAAAGAAATCGAAAAGGATAAAACAAATTCATTTGAAGGGATGCAATGTAAGACGGATGGATATTGCTAATTCGTCTTGCATGAAAGACTCAAGTTGATTTGTTTAAATAAAAATAATAAAACATATATTTGGAGGAATTAAAATGTCAGCAACTACAACAAATTTAAAAGAAGCAATCGTGAACCGTCGTTCAATTCGTAAAGTAACAAAAAGTGCTACAATAACAAAAGAAAGAATTGAAGAAGTTTTAAAAACAGCTTTACACGCACCAACTTCTTTCAATATGCAAAGTGGCCGTATGATTGTATTAATGGATGGAGAGCATGAAAAGTTTTGGGATATCGTAAAAGAAACACTTAGATCACGCGTGCCAGCAGAAAATTTTGAAGCAACAGTAGAAAGACTAAAAGGCTTCCATGCAGGTGTAGGAACAGTTCTATTCTTTGAAGATCAAGCAACAGTAGAAAAAATGCAAGCAAATGCACCATTGTATAAAGAGCAGTTCCCATTCTGGTCTCATCAAGGAAATGCAATGCTACAACATACTGTATGGATGCTATTATCGGCTGAAGGAATTGGGGCGTCCTTACAACATTACAATCCAATCGTAGATGCTGAAGTGAAAGCAACTTGGAACATTCCAGCAGAGTGGAGCTTAGTAGGACAAATGCCATTTGGTGAACCAAATGAAGAGCCAGGAGAAAGAACATTCTTACCTACTGAAGATATAGTGAAATTTTATTAAAAAATACAATTCAAAATCAAAATTAAAAAGGGTTAGATAAATGAAAGGACAGTACATATTAGTCATATATGTACTGTCCTTTCCTATGTAATGTTTAAACTCGATTGTGGAAAATGTTACTGCGAGAACAATTTCCTCCATATGAATCGATGTCTTTCCTTACAATCAATAATCTATATGTTTATTTTTTTGAAATGACAGTAAACATCCCCGTCATGTTTGGTGAGTAATCCTTAAAATCATATTTTTCATAGAACGATTCTTTACCTTGTGATGCAAATAAACCAACAAACGCCTTATCAGGTGCATTCTCATTTAAGTATGCAACCAAAAGATGCATTATTTCTTTCCCAATACCGTGTTTCTGATAATCTGGATGAACTACTATATCTTGAATATAGAAATAGATAGATCCATCACCAACAATTCTCCCCATGCCCACAATTTTTTCATTATCTTTGACCGTGATGCAGTGAATAGAATGCTTCAGTGAAGTATCCGCTACTTCAAAATTCATATAATTAGTCCATCCAACAGAATCACACAAATATTTGTACTCTTCCAATGTTGGAATGTTATGTTTAAACTCATATGTTTTCAAAATGCATCCTCCATGTCCTTAAATTCAATAAGTATATAAATTCGACATATTTTTATCTATTCCTCTTACGCAACAGAACTCCTTTTAGTTATTGAATACTATATCATCTGTCTCGTCTATTTAATTTAGTCCAGCTTCCCTATTCGTATTGGTGTTAATTTATGTGCATTTAGGGAAGAAATATAAGAAATAATCTGGTGAGAAAGGAAGTGGGAACATGAATGATGAGAAAAAATATACAGTTGTCGGTACTGATGTTGATGAAGTGAAACGTTTAAATAAAAATTCAGGGTTAACATATAATCAGGTGAAGGAATTGTTAGCAAAGCAAATGCAAAAAAAAAGTAATTAGATTGAAATCTTTCATTTTTTCATTTAGCATTTTGATTGGAGAGAGTTAAGTAAAAGGTAACTCTCTTTTTTATATAAATGAGCAACTTTTAGAGTGGAGGAAGCAACATGAAAAAATGGGTAAAGATAACGTTGTCTATCGCTGGAGGTATTGTTCTATTGGTGTGTGCCGGAGGATATTACGTGTATAAAAATTATTTTCCAAAGGAACCTGAGCGTATTGTATATGATAAAGACAGAGTGTTAAAACCGATACATAATCAGCTTAAAGGGATCGACATAGATAATATAAAGATAAAAGAAAAAGAAGTTGTAAATGCGACTGTGGATGAGCTTCAAAAAATGGTTGATGATGGGAAATTATCATATGAAGAATTAACGAGTATTTATCTTTTTAGAATACAAGAACATGATCAAAGTGGAATATCATTAAATGCTGTTACAGAGATTAATCCTAATGCGATGGAAGTAGCACGAAAGTTAGATAAAGAGAGAGCGTTAAAGAAGAAATCGAACTTATATGGCATTCCTGTCATTGTAAAAGATAATATACAAACGGAAAAAGTGATGCCGACAAGCGCAGGAACTTATGTATTAAAAGATTGGATTGCAGATGAAGATGCGACGATCGTGAAAAAGTTGAAAGAAGAAGGTGCTTTTGTTTTAGGAAAAGCGAATATGTCTGAATGGGCAAATTATTTATCTTTTACAATGCCAAGTGGATATAGTGGGAAGAAAGGACAAAATTTAAATCCATACGGTCCGATTACGTTTGATACATCGGGATCAAGTTCTGGATCTGCTACAGTAGTTGCAGCAGATTTTGCACCGCTTGCGATTGGCACAGAAACGACTGGATCAATTGTAGCACCAGCATCCCAGCAATCAGTAGTTGGATTACGTCCATCTTTAGGTATGATTAGTAGAACTGGAATTATTCCGTTAGCTGAAACGCTTGATACTGCAGGGCCTATGGCAAGAACGGTAAAAGACGCGGCAACGTTATTTAATACAATGGTAAGTTATGATGAAAAAGATGCTATGACAGAAAAAATGAAAGATAGAGATAGAATAAATTATACGAATGATTTATCGATAGATGGATTAAAAGGGAAAAAGATAGGGATTCTTTTTTCTGTAGATCAACAAGATGAAAATAGAAAAGCAGTAGCAGAAAAGATTAGAAAAGACATTCAAGATGCAGGTGCGATATTGACTGATGATATTCAGTTAAACAGCGAGGGTGTAGATAATCTGCAAACATTAGAATATGAGTTCAAGCATAATGTTAACGACTATCTTTCGAAGCAAAAAAATGTGCCTGTAAAATCGTTAGAAGAGATTATAGCGTTTAATAAAAAAGATAGTAAAAGACGAATGAAATATGGACAAACATTAATTGAGGGCTCTGAAAAATCTGCTATAACGAAAGGTGAGTTTGAAAAAGTAGTTCAAACGAGTCAAGAAAATGCAAGAAAAGAGCTAGATAGGTATTTAGTAGAAAAAGGTTTGGATGCTCTTGTGATGATTAATAACGATGAAGTTCTTCTATCAGCTGTGGCTGGTTATCCAGAATTAGCAGTGCCGGCAGGGTATGATTCTGATGGTCAGCCGGTAGGCGTAGTGTTTGTTGGGAAACAGTTTGGTGAAAAAGAACTTTTTAATATTGGATATGCGTATGAACAGCAATCTAAAAATAGAAGATCTCCTAAAATATAGAGTTGATAAAGTAGTTTTTAGAAAAGTATTAGATGAAAAATCCGACATTTAAAAAGAAAAAAAGGATTCTTCCCAATTAGTAAGAAAGATTGTCTATAGAAGTTCATAAAATGTAATATATTCAATTTCCATCCATTGAAGGGGGAGGTTAATTTTTAATGAATGAAGTGAAAAATTTCTTTCGAAGTAGAGGGTTTCAACGGTTTCTCGTTTTAATAATATTAGTGCTTGTATTATATGGATTAAAAAGTATGATTAATTTAATATTAATTACGTTTATTCTCACGTTTTTGATGGATCGATTTCAAAAGTTTATTTCAAAAAAATTGAAAGTAAATAGGAAAGTGGTTATTGCTTGTTTATATATTGTATTAGTGACGTTTATTGTAACTACATTATATAAATATTTACCTGTGCTAACGATACAAATTTCACAATTAATTTATCAATTTAAATTGTTTTTTCAACATCCACCTGATAATGAGATGATTAGATACGTACTTTCAGCAATTAATGAAATGGAAGTATCAAAATATATTGAACAAGGTGTGGATGTCATTTATCAATCAATAGCAAACATAGGAAAGGTAAGTTTGCAAATACTATTGTCTCTTATTCTAAGCTTATTTTTCTTATTGGAAAAAGAGCGAATTATTTCATTCACGTCTAAATTTAAAGATAGTAAATTAAAGATTTTTTATGAGGAGATTGCATATTTCGGTGAAAGATTTGCAAGATCGTTCGGAAAAGTGATTGAAGCACAGTTTTTAATTGCAGTTGTAAATTGTGTGCTCACTGTAATTGCACTTGTCATTTTAGGATTTCCACAGCTTCTTGTATTGGCTGTCATGGTCTTTCTACTCGGCTTGATTCCAGTTGCTGGTGTTATTATTTCCTTGTTTCCACTTTGTATCATTGCCTATAACGTCGGCGGGGTTATGTATGTTGTATACATACTAGTGTTCATTACAGTAATCCACGCTCTTGAAAGTTATTTTTTAAATCCAAAATTTATGTCTGCAAAAACGAATTTACCAGTATTTTATACATTTATGATTCTTATCTTTTCAGAGCATTTCCTCGGAATATGGGGGCTTATTATCGGAATACCAATCTTTATCTTTTTATTAGATGTACTTGACGTAAATAACGATGAACCGATTAAAGATAATAAATGATAGAAAATGACCGATGTTTTCTCTTGATGAAAACATCGGTCATTTATTATTTTTTCTTTGGAGGAGGTAGTTTAATGAATCTATTTGCAATTAAAGCTATAATAACAGCAGCAAAAATAAAGACTGCGATTACACCAACTCCCATACCTGCCCATCCTCCTATAAGGAAGATACTTATCGGTATTGCTAACAAGCTTAAAATAATTAGAATCAATCCGAGATTCTTATCATATTTTTTAGTTGGAAATAGCGTTCTGATGATTAAGAAGAGGAAAAGTATTAAGGATGCTACAGCTAGCAAGAGGATTGCAATCGTCAAAGAATCATTCATGAAATCACCCCTTTTTATAGATAATATTACCGTTTAAATTGAGGGGGAACTATAAAAGTATAAAAAAGCAATCCAATATAAATCGGATTGCTTTTTTGATTGGAAAATATGATTAAAGAACAGGAGCCATTGTTTCTTTCAACACTTGAACAGAGTGATCGAATTTTAATTCTTCCTCTTCACTTAGTTCAACTTCTAAAATTTCCCGAACACCGCCGCGGTTTAAAACAGCAGGTACGCCGATATAAACATCCTGTTGGCCGTATTGACCTTCAAGATATGCTGATACAGTTAATACGCTGTTTTCATTGCTTAAGATTGCTTTCGTAACACGTAAAAGTGACATGCCGATGCCGTAGTATGTAGCACCTTTTCGTTCAATAATGTGATAAGCTGCATCACGAACGTTTACGAAAATATCATCTAAATCTTTTTGGTTATATGTGTTGTCTTTTTCAAGAAGCGTTTGTAGTTTTTGAATACCAATTGATACGTGACTCCACACCGGAAGTTCTGTATCACCGTGCTCTCCGATAATATAAGCGTGAATGTTATGAGGTCCAATATCGAAGTACTCACCTAACATATAGCGGAAACGAGCTGAGTCAAGAGTTGTACCAGAACCGATTACGCGTTCTTTCGGTAATCCAGATTCTTTCCAAGTTACGTAAGTTAAAATATCTACAGGGTTTGTTGCGATTAAGAAGATGCCATCAAAGCCGCTATCCATAATGCTACGAACAATTTGCTTGAAAATTTTAGCGTTTTTCTCAACTAAATCTAAACGTGTTTCACCTGGCTTTTGTGGCAATCCAGCTGTAATTACAACAAGATCTGCGTCTTTACAATCTTCATAACTACCTTTCCAAACTTTTGTTGGAGCTGGTGCGAAAGGAACGGCATGGCTTAAGTCCATTGCTTCTCCTTCAGCTTTTGCTTCATTTACATCCACTAAAACAAATTCTTCAGCTACAGCTTGGTTAATCATGCAGTAAGCATAACTACACCCAACTGCTCCTGTTCCTACTAATACAACACGGTTAATACCTTTTTTCATTTCAAAATTCCTCGCAATTTCATTAATTTTATTATGTAAGATAATACGTCTTACTTCTATAGTTTCATATCTATTTTATTACATTTTATAAAATATATTCAAGTAATTGAAAATGTATCCGCTCAATTACTTGAATGAAACATAGGAATCCTGTTAAACGAATATAATTCAGTAAAATCCTTCATAAAAGGGGAATTGGCATGGGGAATCCATTATCGATGGAAGAAATGCTTCAAATTATTCATGAAGGGCTTGCCAAAACAAATAACCCCAAACGGATTACAATTGCCGGTGCAGGGATGTCTGGATTAGTTGCAGCATCTTTATTAAAAGAGGCTGGACACGAGGTAACGATTATAGAAGCGAATAACAGAATAGGTGGCAGGGTGTATACGATTCGTGAACCATTTAGCGCAGGGTTATATTTTAACGCAGGCCCTATGCGTATTCCGGATACTCATGATTTAACTTTAGCCTACATTCATAAATTTAAACTACCGTTAAACCTTTTTATTAATAAAACTTCTTCAGATATAATTTATACGAATAACAAAAGAACGAGATTGGATGTGTTTGAAAAGGATCCAAGTGTACTTGGATATCCAGTTTTAGATAAAGAAAGAGGGAAAACAGCAGAAGGGTTAATGTTAGGGGTATTGGAACCGATACTTAATTATATTAAGAAAGATCCGGATAAAAACTGGATTATTGTTGAAAAAAAGTATAAAACATATTCGCTCGGTTCATTTTTAACCGAGTATTATTCAGATGGGGCAATAGATATGATCGGAGTACTTCTTGATATGGAAGCATACATGGGAATGTCTTTAATTGAAGTATTACGCGAAATGATCTTTTTCACTTCAACGACGAAATATTATGAGATAACGGGCGGAATGGATAAATTACCAAATTCATTTTTACCAGAGCTAAAGGATAATATTTTTATGCCGTATAAAGTAGAAAAAATTATACAGGAAGATAATAAAGTAATGATGCAAGTAACACATGAACAAACGTTAAATTCATTTATAGTAACTGGTGACATCGCTATTGTCACAATTCCATTTTCAGCTTTGCGATTTGTAGAAGTTCAGCCATATCATTTATTCTCTTATTATAAAAGGCGGGCAATTCGTGAATTAAATTATATTGCTTCAACTAAAATTGCGATAGAGTTTAAAAGTAGATTTTGGGAAAGAGCAGGACAATATGGTGGTAAGTCAATTACAGATTTACCTATCCGCTTTACATATTATCCGAGCTACGGCATTCATACACCAGGGGCGGCTATCGTTTTAGTGAGTTATACGTGGGCAGATGAGGCGTTAACGTGGGATAGTCTCTCGAATAGAGAACGTATTCGTTATGCGTTGAAAAATTTAGCGCAAATATATGGAAATGTGGTTTATAGTGAGTATGTTGCGGGAGAATCTTTTAGCTGGAGTCAAAATCCGTATTCTTGCGGAGCATTTACAGCTTTTGAACCAGGGCAAGAGCTTGAATTGTTTCCATATATTACGCCGCCAGCGGGTAGAGTGCACTTTGCAGGAGAACATACGACATTAACACATGGATGGATGCAAGGAGCAATCGAGTCTGGAATTAGAGTTGCTCATGAAGTGAATGGAAAATGAAACGATAATCTAGTAGTTTTGTTTACAGCCCTTTCCGAACGAGAAAGCCCATCGCCTTTAGGCATGTGATGAAAGTGAGGTTGGATACGGAGTACCACTAAAAATCGTAAGGTTCGTGGTACTTTAAGTATACAAAGTATAGGTAGTTTCATTGGGGCTTTTTGTTGTGATTTTTCGAAAATAAATGATACATTGTAACTATGGTAAATGATTATAGAAGAACGTTGCAAAGTTTATGGACACGTTCTTATTTTGTTTCTACAGCTAAAAATGTAGCAAATGAAAATATGTTGAAAATCAAAAAACAAGGGGATGAAACGTATGTCACAGACCCTAACAGTGAAAGTGAAATTGATTCCAACAAAAGAACAAATCCGTTTATTGGAACAAAGCAGTCAAGAATATATCAAAGTTATAAATACACTTGTATCGGAAATGGTGGAAGCAAAGAAAAGTACGAAAAAAAGCACAAAAGATATTGAAGCAAATATCCCAAGTGCAGTGAAGAATCAAGCGATTAAAGATGCGAAAAGTATGTTTGCTACAAAAGTAAAGAAAAGTAATTATAAAATCATTCCGATTCTAAAGAAACCTGTTTGTGTATGGAACAATCAAAATTATTCATTTGACTCCACTCATATTTCAATCCCGTTTAAGGTAAAGGGAAAGTCCACTCGTTTAAAGGTCCGTGCTTTATTAATCGATAAAAAAAATCACAATTTGGATTTGTTAAAACATAAGTTAGGTACACTTCGTATCACAAAGAAATCGAATAAGTGGATGGCCCAAATATCTGTCACACTTCCTACAAATGAAAAAGCAGGAATGAAAGTTTTAGGGATAGACCTAGGTCTCAAGGTCCCTGCAGTAGCAATCACAGATGATGACAAGGTTCGTTTCTTTGGGAATGGTAGGCAAAATAAATATAGGAAGCGTAAGTTTCGGAGTGTTCGTAAGAAGTTAGGAAAAGACAAAAAAGTGAATGCCATTCGGCGATTTGATGATAAAGAACAAAGATGGATGCAAGAAAAAGATCACAAAACAAGTCGTGAAATCATTGGTTTTGCGATTGCTAATCAGATTTCTGTCATTCGATTAGAACAACTAACGAATATAAGACAGTCGGCAAGAACAAGCCGTAAAAACGAAAAGAACCTACACACTTGGTCATTCTATCGTTTGGCACAATTTATTGCTTATAAAGCAACGATAGCTGGTATTCAGATTGAATATGTGAATCCAGCTTATACAAGTCAAAGTTGTCCGAAATGTGCTGAAAAGAATAAAGCTCGAGATAGAAAATACAAGTGTCCATGTGGGTTTAAGACACATCGTGATATCGTTGGAGCGATGAATATTCGCTACGCAACTGTGATTGATGGTAACAGTCAATCAGCCTAAGCACCTATATGGTCTGGTTTAGGAGGGGCAATGAGATGCCCTTATCTTGAAGGCTGTTCAAAACAGAAATGGCTTGCGAACGCTTAGTCATTCAAGAATCCCACCCGTTAATCCGTAAGGATTCGGGCTTGCGACTTTAGTCGTGGGAGTCTCAAAAATAGGTATTCTTTTAATAAAATGATAAATATAAATCGTAATAATTACGCTTTGAAGAAATTTGAAGTAGAGAAATGGATGGTCGGTCGAATGAGTAAAGTAGAAATTCATATATTAGGTGGTTTTTTAGGTAGCGGAAAATCAACATTGCTGCAAAATTTATTATTAGCAGAAAAGAAGAAAAATCGAAAAGTTGCAGTTTTGATGAATGAAATCGGTGAATACTCGGTAGATACAGATATTATTGGAAAAGAGAATGTGTTAAGGGAACTTCTGAAAGGATGTATTTGTTGTACGTTAAAAGAAGAGCTTGAAATTCAATTACATTCTTTATATCAACAAGAAAGACCAGATGTAATTTATATAGAAACAACAGGTGTCGCACATCCAATTGAAGTGTTAGATGCATGTGTATCACCAATTTTAGCCCCTTTCCTTGAAGTGAAATCTATAGTAGTCGTATTAGATGCAGTAAGATGGTTAAACCGAAGTATATTAAGTGCAAATGTACAACAGCTATTACATGAGCAAATGAAATATGGAAGTCATATTCTTATTAATAAATTAGATTTATTAACAGATTCGGATAAGAACAAAGTACTTGAAGACGTAAAAGCAATAAATAATCATGCGAAATTGTTTGAAACAAAGTATTGTAATATATCTTTAAAAGATATAGAAGAAGCTGAATTTGTGAGAGATGGAGAGCATGAGACACTACATGTCAAACAGCATTTACATATACAAACGATGACGTATCAATTTACGAAATCGATTGATCAAGATAAATTATACGAATGGCTTTCGAATTTACCAGATAGCATTTATCGTATAAAAGGATTTGTGAAATTCCATGGAGATAAATACCCGCATCTATTCCAATATTCATTTGGCGTACCAACTTTACTGGAGCAAGACTTCGGTTTCCCGACAAACTTAGTAGTAATAGGGGAAGGATTAGATAAGAAGCAATTGGTTGAGGGGTTAGAGAAAGTAGAACTTAATTCTAATTAAGATTAAAGGACTAACTTTGGTCTTACCCCTGTCAAGTAGACAGTATGAAAAAGACTAAGCAGCCATCGAGATTCGATATTCTATCGGAGCTCGATGGTTGAGTCGTTTTTGGAACCGTTTATAGTTATAAAAGTAAATATATTCTTCAATTGCTTGTATTAAATCTTCTTCTGTTTTAAAATGATTCAAATACAACATCTCCGATTTAAAATGGGAGAAAAATGACTCGATACAAGCGTTATCATGGCAGTTTCCTTTGCGAGAGTGGCTACCAATGATACCTAAATCGGAAAGTCGTTTGTTGTAGGCATGAGATGTGTACTGGAATCCCTGATCTGAATGGAGAATGGTTCCACGCACATCTCTTTTTTGTGCCAACATTTCAATCGTATCTAATACAAGTTCATTATCATTGCGCGTAGATATTTTCCAAGAAACAACTTCGTTATTATAAACATCTTGTACAACAGAAAGATACCGAAATCCCTCTTGGAATCGTAGGTAAGTAATATCTGTAACAAGTGCCTCATTTTGTTGGCGATCTTTAAATTCACGGTTTAAAACATTCGGAAAAATATTGGAATAGTTCCCTTTAAAGAAGCGACGCTTCTTTCGAATAATAGATTGAATATTGAGCTCACTCATTAAGCGATATACTTTTTTGTGATTTATAAAATATCCCTCTTCCTGTAAAGCGATTTTCATACGTGGATAACCATATTCTTTGTGCTTTACGTGAATAGATCGTATTACCTTTTTTAATCGTTTCTCGGATTTTAGTCGTATGTTTTTCATACCTTTGGTATGAATCCATTTATAGTAACTTGAACGATGTACACCCGCAAATTTCGTAAGCCATATAACTGGATACTTTGTCTTTAATGATTCAATGATATGATATCTCTCTTTATATTTTAGTACACCTCCATTTATAGATTTGGATACTGCTTTTTTAAATATTCAACCTGTGCCTTATAGTAGTCACGTTCCTCTTCAATTGTCTTAAAATAAACACGTTTTCCTTTTAGAGGGTTTGGTATACCTTTCATTCCCCCATTTTTCCCGCGAGTATCTGTAATCTCACCACATTCTTTATATTTTTTGACCCAATTTTTAAGTTGGGTAGAACTTCTAATCTGATATCTTTCCTTTATCATATTGTAACTTCCTTCTCCGTTTAAATAACTTTGAACAGCTGATAACTTTAATTCTTCTGAATAGGTATTAAATGTCGATCCTTTTTTAGTCATGAAAAATCCCCTCCAAGTAATAGTGTAACATCCATGTGTGTACATGGTCTTTTTTACACTGTCTACCTAAAGGGGATAATATCACTTCAAAATAAGTTAGTCCTTTTTTGTATGTAGAAAAACGCTTGCGGATTTTGTTTAATGAAAATAATTGAAAAATTCAGAAATATATTTATAATCAAATCTAAGAGGTGATTCAGGTGTCAGAAAAAATAATAATGGATGTAAAAAAACTAACAACAAAAGGGTTAGAAACGAGAGAGAAATTATTGTGTGCTGCAGAAGAGGTATTTGGTAATAAAGGATATTACGAAGCTTCTATCGTGAATATTACACAAGAAGCAACGGTAGCGCACGGAACTTTCTATAATTACTTTCCATCTAAAAAAGATATATTTGATGAATTGATTCGCAGATTGAACCGTGAGTTACGCTTAATTATTAAAGAAGAAATGAAGGGGATATCAAGTTATGAAGAGGCACAAAGAAGAGGTTTTCAGGCCTTTTTTCGATGGGTGAAAGATCGTCCTAATCTATATAACATTGTACAACAGGCGGTAGTTGTTGATGATAATTTATATAGATGGTATTATGCAAAGCTCGCAAATGGATTTTTAAAAAGTTTATCGGCTGGCATGGAAGCGGGAGAATTTAAACAACTTGATAAAGAAACAATTGCGTATTGTCTTATGTCAATTGGTCAATTTTTAGGAATGCGATGGGGCTATTGGGAAGAGAAAGATGTTCCGGAAGATGTATTTGAAGCAGCGATGTCATTAATATTTGAAGGATTGAGAAAGAGATAAGGGAGTGGGGAAAATATGCAAGGCATTGCTTATTGGATTGAAAAACGGGCCTATTTACATCCAGATCGCATTGCCATTATTACAGAAGAGGAGGAAATGACATATAAACAGTTACATGAGTATGTAAGTAAAGTAGCAGCATATTTAATTTACGACTTAAATGTGCAAAAAGGAGAGAGGATAGCTATTTTATCACAAAATAGCTTGGAATATATTGTACTTTTATTTGCTATAGCAAAGGTAGAATGTATTGCTGTTCCACTGAATATACGGTTAACAGAAAATGAACTTATATTTCAGTTAAAAGATAGTGGAGCTACAGTTTTATTTGTAGAGGAAACATTTCAAAATATGGCACTGTCAATGCAGAATGTAACATATGTACAAAGAGTTATTTCGATTAAAAGTTTAAAAGAAATAGAAGATAGAAAAATTGACAACTTTGAAGAGATAAATGAAAGCGCATCCTTTATTATATGTTATACCTCGGGGACAACAGGACAACCGAAAGGAGCTGTACTTACACAAGAGAATATGTTTTGGAATGCGCTTAATAATACATTTGCGATTGACCTAACTGTTCATGACCGCTCCATTGTGTTATTGCCTTTATTTCATATTGGTGGGATTGGTTTATTCGCATTTCCAACTTTATTTGCAGGTGGAATAATCATTGTTCCGAGAAAATTTGAGCCAACCATAGCTCTTTCTATGATAGAAAAATATAAAGTGACTGTTGTAATGGGAGTACCTACAATTCACCAAGCATTAATTAATTGCGCAAAGTTTGAAACTACAAATTTACAATCAGTTCGCTGGTTTTATAACGGTGGTGCACCATGTCCAGAAGAGTTGATGAGAGAATTTATAGATAGAGGATTTTTATTTGGTCAAGGCTTTGGTATGACTGAAACATCACCAACCGTATTTATGCTTTCAGAAGAAGATGCAAGACGTAAAGTAGGCTCAATTGGAAAACCTGTTCTGTTTTGTGATTATGTACTTATTGATGAAAACAAAAATAAAGTTGAGATTGGTGAAGTTGGAGAGTTACTAATAAGAGGACCAAATGTAATGAAAGGGTATTGGAATCGGCCAGATGCAACAGAAGAAACGATTCAAGATGGTTGGTTATATACGGGAGATTTAGCTAAAGTTGATGAAGATGGTTTTGTATACATTGTCGGTAGAAAAAAAGAAATGATAATTTCCGGTGGTGAAAATATTTATCCCCTTGAAGTAGAGCAAGTTATTAATAAACTATCAGAAGTATGTGAGGTAGCAGTAATTGGTACACAACATGTAAAGTGGGGAGAGATTCCAATCGCCTTTATTGTGAAAAAGAGTTGCAGTGTATTAACTGAAAAGGAAGTCATTGATCATTGTCGTTTATTTCTAGCCAAATATAAAGTTCCAAAAGAAATTGTGTTTCTAGAGGAATTGCCTAAAAATGCAACTGGTAAAATTCAAAAAGCACAGTTAGCAAATCAACTGAAAAGTAGGTGAAGGGATGATTATGTATAGTTCCGGTCAACAGGCATCATGTAGTAAAACAATAACAGAAACGGATTTTGTATTATTTGCGGGTTTGAGCGGGGATTTTAATCCAATTCATATTGATCATGAGTATGCAAAACAAACTAGATTTAATCAAAGAATCGCACATGGTTTATTAACTTCTAGTTTATTATCACAATTGTTAGGCGTTCATTTACCAGGAAAGGGTTCCGTTTATATGGAACAAACTATTAAATTTACAGCGCCAGTTTTTATAGGAGATACGATTACAGCTACGGCAACAGTACAAGAATTTATGATAGAAAAGAGAGTTTTGAAATTGTTAACTGAGTGTCATAACCAAAAAGGAGATTTAGTGTTAACGGGTGTAGCGACTATGATGGTGCCAAAAGAAGGAGGAATTGTCTAATGAGAATTGGGATTGAAGCAACTGGTGTTTTCTTCCCAAAAGACGTAGAGACGGCCGCAGATTTATCTAAAAAAACAGGTATTCCTGAGAATATTATTATAGAAAAGTTTGGGTTATATGAAAAACATGTCGCAGACGAAACGATGCATGCATCAGATTTAGCTATTGCTGCTGCAAAGCCAATATTATTACAAGTAGATCCTCAATCTATTGATGTAGTCATTTATTTTGGCAGTCCACATAAAGATTACCACGTATGGTCTAGTGCCCCAAAAATTCAGCATGAACTTGGATTGAAAAATGCTTATGCTTTTGAAATTATGAATGTTAGTTCTTGCTTTCCAATCGCTCTCAAAGTCGCAAAGGATATGCTCTACTCTGATAAATCAATTGAAAATATATTATTAGTAGGTGGATGTAAAGAATCTCAAATTGTAGATTATGATAATCCACGCTCACGTTTTATGTTTAATTTTGCTGATGGCGGAAGTGCAGCTTTAGTAAAAAAGGGAGCTAGCAACGGTGAAATATTAGGCAGTGCGATTATAACGGATGGTTCATTTCATGACGATGTTCGTATTCCAGCTGGTGGATCGAAGCAGGTTGCGAGCTATGATACAGTTGAGAATCGACAGCATTATATTGATGTAATAGATCCTATTAGTATGAAAGAACGTTTAGATCCAATTTCAACCCCTAATTTTGATAAGGTTATTCGGGAGGCGTTAAGAAAAAGTGGATTTACTCCTAAAGATATTAAAGTATTGTTACCACTGCATACAAAACGCTCTATGCTAATAGAATTGTTACAGGGGCTGGGCTTAGTAGAAGAGCAAGTTGTATATTTAGATCATTATGGGCATATGTCAGCACTTGACCCATGTATAGGTCTTCATTTTGCAAATGAGCAAGGGAAATTACAGCCTGGAGATATTGCAGTAGTGGTTAGTGCAGGTACTGGGTATACTTGGGCAGCTACTGTGATTAGATGGTAGTAAGCATGGATTTTATCAAAAAAATTATATGTTGTTTTTTCATTGTTATTGTGAGTCTAGGGATGTTTGCTTCTGTAGGAAGTGCCTCTGCTGTAAAATATGTGAAATCATGGGGGAGTGAGCTAGATACTTCTAAGTTATTAAGGACACCAGTGGCGATGGCAAGGGATGCAAAAGGATTTTTGTATGTTGTTGATATGGGGAATAATAGGATTTTGAAAATAGATAAGAATGGAGAAGTTGTTGATGCTATAGGAACTTTAGGTGAAGGTCCGGGACAGTTTAATATGCCATTTGGTATTGCTGTTGATAAAGAAGGTAATATTTTAGTTGCGGATACAGCGAATTATCGTATTCAAAAATTTAATGAGGAGTTTCAATTTATTAAAAGTTGGGGCACAAAAGGTAAAGGAAGTGAGCAGTTCTCGTTTCCTAGGGAAATTGCAGTAGATAGCGATAACAATTACTATATTACGGATGAAGACAATCATCGTATTCAAAAATATAGCCCGGATGGGCAGTATATTCAAACAATAGGGAGTTATGGAAAGGCGAAATGGCTTTACCACAAGGAATTGCGATAAATAAACAAGACGAGGTCTATATTGCAGACACATATAACAATCGTATTCAAGTGTTTGATAAAAAAGGGGAGTTTCAGCGAGTAATCGGAACAGGAATTGCAGGTTTAGGCCCATATCAATTCTACCATCCAAGAGGAATAAATTTTGACTCAACATCTGGATCGCTATATGTAGCAGATACATATAACAATCGGATAATGAAATTTACAAATAAAGATCAATTTTTATATACAGTAGGTAACTTTTTTCAGTTTGTTTATCCTAATCAAGTTTTTCCGGATGGTAAAGGGAATATCTATATAACAGATACGGGAAATAATCGTGTACTTTTATATAATGAGGTAGGCCTAACAGCGGTAATGAAGAAAACCATAGGTAATGAAAGGAATGGAAATACACAATATGCAGGACCTTATGATGTCGAAAGAGACACGAATGGAAATGTTTTTGTATCTGATTCTTTTAATCATCGAATTTTGAAATATGATATATCTGGGAAGATTGTTGCTAAGTGGGGAAGTTTATTTGGTACTGGTGGGCCACTTGGGTTCGGAAGTCTTCCAGGACAGTTTTTTGTTCCAAGACAGATTGCAACGGATCGTTACAATAATGTGTATGTATCTGATTCTGTAAATCATCGTATCCAAAAATTCACCAATTCAGGGATAGCGCTTGCTTCATATGGTTCATTTGGAGTATTACCAGGTTTTTTTCAATTTCCATCTGGAATAGCTATTGATAGTAAAGGAAACATATTTATAGCTGATTCAGAAAATCATCGTATTCAAAAATTTAATCCATTCTTTGTATATATGAAAGAATGGGGGAGAAAAGGAAGTGGAGAGGGAGAGTTTTTTCAACCTATGCAATTAGCAATTGATTCAAAAGATAATGTTTATGTTGTTGATCGGATTAATAATAGGGTTCAAAAATTTGATAATGAGGGTAATTTTCTTACAAAATGGGGTACAAATCATGGAGCTGGAAACTTAGATCCACTAGAAAATTGGAGAGAGGGTCCAGGAGATCTTTTTTTGCCAATAGGAATTGAAATCGATATAAATAATACGGTATATGTCACAGATACTTCTAATAATCGTGTGAATATTTACAATGAAAATGGGGATTTTTTAGAGTCTTTTGGAAGTTTTAATGGTATGTCAGGGCAGTTTTTCTCACCACAAGGAATAGATGTGGATAGTCAAGGGAATATCATTATTACAGATGATTTACTCCAAAGAATTCAATTTTTTAAGAAAGCTAATTAATATTGGAGACTCAAAATGCTTGTTAGAAAGGATAGAAGTTTAATAGTTTGGGAATGCGGTATAGGTAGGAATAAAATATTTATATGAAATTGTAAAGGTGTTTAATGGAAATCGGAGAAGATACATGTATACTAACAATCTCGTTTATATTATTCAAAGGAGAAGTCATAATTACGGATGGGTAACTTTGGCGTGTTTGACTCTATCAGAAAGTAAAGTATGGGGAGGATCACAATGTCGATGAAAAAACGTAAATGGCTAAAAATGGTGGCTGCTGGTTGTGTTTTAGGTTCGTTATTAATAACGGCAGCTTGTTCAGGAAAGAAAACAAGTACAGAGGATGAAAAGACGATTAAGGTAGGGGTTCTTGCTTCATTAACAGGTCCATTAGAATCATATGGAAAACAAACAGTGAACGGATTTGAATTAGGGTTAGACTATGCAACTGGTGGAACTGGGAAAGTGGAAGGGAAGAAGATTAAGTTTGTTGTAGAAGATACGGAAACGAAAGCTGATGTAGCGGTTAAAAAAGCTACGAAGTTATTAGAAGAAGAGAAAGTCGATTTTTTAGTCGGATCGTCTAGTTCAAGTGATACATTAGCGGTTTTACCACTTGCAGAGGAATATGAAAAAATAATGGTTGTAGAACCAGCAGTAGCTGATAGTATTACCGGGAAGAACTGGAATAAATATATTTTTAGAACAGGTAGAAATTCATCTCAAGATGCAGTCGCTGGTGCTGCGGCAATTGCTAAAAAAGATGTAAAAATAGCAACGTTAGCACAAGATAATGCTTACGGCCGTGAGGGAATTGCGGCATTTAAAGCTGGAGCGAAGAAATTAGGTGCGAATATTGTAAACGAGCAATATGCTGATACAAATTCGACTGACTTCACTGCAAATATTCAAAATATTATTAGCTCAAAACCAGATTATTTATTTATCGTTTGGGCAGGTGCGAATTCACCTTGGAAACAGTTAAAAGATATGAATGTGGAAGCGCAGGGTATTAAAATTTCTACCGGTGCACCAGATATACCGGCATTAAAAACGATGGATGCGTTAGTAGGAATGCAAGGTTTTTCTGTTTATTATCACACACTTCCGAAAAATAAGGTGAATGATTGGTTAGTTGAAGAACATAAAAAAAGATTTAATGGTGCGGTGCCAGATTTATTTACAGCAGGAGGAATGTCAGCGGCAATTTCAATTGTAGAAGCTTTAAAGAAAACAAAAGGTGATACAGATGTAGATACATTGATTAAGAAAATGGAAGGAATGGAATTTGATACACCGAAAGGAAAGATGAAATTTAGAGAGAAGGATCATCAAGCGATGCAGACACTTTATTCTATCACATTGAAAAAGCAAGATGGTGTTGATTATCCGGTGCCAGTATTAGAGCGAGAATTAACGATGAAAGAGACAGAACCCCAAGTTCAAAATAAATAGACTGAATTTTCTGTTGTTTTTGTATAAAGAGGGAGTACACCCTCTTTATACGTATTTCTTTCATACTTAAAGCTTTAAAGGGAGGGATTTCGTGACACATTTGCTAGAAACGAAAAATCTTTGCGTATCTTTTGGCGAGCATCATGTTATTAAGGATGTGAATTTAACAGTACAAAAAGGAAAGCTCATTTCAATTATTGGACCAAATGGTGCAGGAAAGACAACGCTATTCAATTTACTAAGTGGACAAATTTCTCCAACAAAGGGTGAAGTATATTTTAAAGGACAAGAGATTACAAATTTATCAATTTCGGATCGTACTCGATTAGGAATTGGTCGTTCTTTTCAACTTACAAATATATTCCCAGAGTTAACGGTACTTGAAAATGTTCGTTTAAGTGTTCAATCATTTGTGCAAGATTACTATAGTTTTTTTCCGAGTTCGGCAAAATTTAAGCAACAAGTTGGAGAGGCGAGACGTTTCTTAAAAACAGTATTACTTCACGAGAAAGAACATGTATTAGCGAAAGATCTAGCGCATGGGGAAAAACGAAAGTTAGAGCTTGCGATGTTATTAGCTTTAAAAACGGATGTGTTACTACTTGATGAGCCGACGGCAGGTATATCAGTTGAGGAGGTACCGGCTATTTTACAAGTGATTGAAAATATTAAGAAACATCCAGAGAGTACAATTGTACTTATTGAACACAAAATGGATATGGTACTAGGTTTGTCAGACCATCTTATCGTTTTATTCCATGGAGAGTTATTGGCTGAAGGTTTGCCCGAAGAAATGATGAAAGATGAGCGTGTACAAAGTGCTTATTTAGGGGGATTATATAGTGGCACTATTACAAGTGAATAATATAGAGACGTATTTAGATCAGTTTCATATTTTACAAGGGGTATCTCTTACTGTTGAGAAAGGAACGATTACTGTACTGTTTGGAAGAAATGGGGCAGGGAAGACCACGACATTACGTTCGGTTATGGGATTTCACCATATCGCACATGGTGAAATTTATTATGATAGTACACAAGTAAATGGATTATCTACACATTTAATTTCAAGGAAAGGAATAGGGTATGTACCAGAAAATCAAGGTATTTTTCACGACCTGACAGTAGAAGAAACATTCGCTCTTGCTAGGGGGAAGGGAGAAGAAGCGGAAGAAAAAATAGACTGGATGCTTGAATTATTTCCAGATTTAAAGCAATTTTGGCACAAAAAAAGCGGACTCTTAAGCGGAGGGCAAAAGCAAATGCTAGCAATTTCAAGAGCATTTATTAATAGTGATGGTTTATTACTTATTGATGAGCCGAGTAAAGGCTTGTCGCCCATTATGATAGAAAAATTAATGATAGCCATTTTGAAAATGAAAGAGAAAACAACAGTTTTACTCGTTGAACAAAACTTTATGATGGCTAGTCAAATTGGTGATTACTTTTATATTATGGATAACGGAAGAATTGTTCATAACGGTTTTATGTATGAATTAAAAGAGGATAAGGAAATGTGTCACAAATATTTAGGAATCTCTTAACATGAATCCGGGGTGAGAAGGATGGATGTGTTAATCAATTTATTTGTAAATGGGATTTCAACAGGGATGCTCATTTTTTTATTAGCGTCAGGTCTTTCACTTATTTTCGGTTTAATGAGCGTTCTAAACTTCGCACATGGTGGGTTATTTGCATGGGGAGCTTTTACAGGTGTATGGATATTTAATACAACTGGAAGCTATTTACTCGCTTTAATTGGAGCAATTGCTATGGGGATGTTTCTTGGATTCATTTTAGAAAGATTCCTTATTAGACCGGTATATGGAAATCATGTTCGCCAGCTTCTTGTGACGCTTGGAGGAATGCTTGTACTTAGTGAATGTATTAAAGTATTTTGGGGGCCAAATCCAATTGGTGCTAAATTACCGTTATGGTTACAAGGTAGTTATACATTTGAAGGTGTTATATTAATTAAATATCGTCTATTCGTTATTTTAATTGGGATCATCATTTACATTGCCTTACTATTATTGCTCAAAAAAACAAAGATAGGTCTTATGATTCGCGCAGGTGTAATGGATAAAGAGATGGTTCAAGCGCTCGGTATTAATGTAAAAGCGATATTTTCTTTCGTCTTTTTATTAGGAGCAGGGATGGCGGCTTTGGGAGGCTTCTTATTAGCACCGTATTCAGGTGTTATTTTCGCCGAGATGGGTATGCAGTATGCGATTTTAGCTTTTATAGTAGTGATAATTGGAGGATTAGGAAGCGTACAAGGTTCAGCAATCGCTTCTTTAATTGTTGGATTAGCTGGTGCTTTTACAGCATATTTTATACCGGATTTATCACTTGCAATTAATATGTTAATGTTACTATTTTTCTTAATAGTGAAGCCAACGGGACTTGTTGGTGAAAAGGGGTGAAATGGTGAACAGCACATCGAATCGAATTAAAGTATACTTCGGAGTATTTATGCTCATTTGTTTAAGTGTATTTCCATTCGTAAATGATTCACGGAGCTTGTTAATTTTGTTCACTCAAATCTTCATCTTTGCTATTTTCGCTATGAGTTTTGATGTTCTCCTTGGATATACAGGTATTGTTTCATTCGGTCATTGTATGTTCTTTGGTATAGGGGCGTATGGGGTAGCACTTTTATTTGATCGACAAGGGGTGTCTATCACAAACTTTTTTATAGGAATAGCAGCCGCAATTATTGTATCAGCCATCGTTAGTTATATAATCGGTTTGCTTTCTTTACGGCTGAAAAGTCATTTTTATGCAATGTTAACGCTCGCTATTTCCCAGCTGTTTTTTGTACTTGCTGAAAAATGGCGTTCACTGACTCATGGAGGAGATGGATTTACATTTCGTGTACCAGATATATTCCGTGATCGTTTTACATTTTATTATATAACATTTATATGTCTAATCAGTATTTTCATTTTGTTACGTCTTTTCACAAAATCTTCAATTGGGAAAGTGTTAAAGGCGATTTCACAAAATGAACAACGAGTTGAAGCACTTGGCTATAAAGTGCTTCATTATAAAATTATTGCTAGTGTTGTTGCAGGAGTAGTTGCAGCGATTAGCGGTGGTTTATTTGTTATCACTTTACGCTTTGTTAATACAACTGTATTTTCAATTGAAATGACATTAAATGCATTATTGATGACAATGATTGGGGGAGTTGGAACGTTAATCGGAGCTATTGCTGGAGCGGGGATTATTGAATCACTGAAATATTATTTATCAGAACTAGCTACAGAGTATCCGATTTTTGAAAGGTGGACGATTATTCTTGGTTTATTATACATTATCGTGCTTCTAGTTTTTCCGAAAGGGTTAGTTGGAACAGTTAAGAAGTTGAAGAATTTTAAAAGGGATAAGAAGGAGAAGAGCACAGGGGTGGAGCAGAACGTTTAAACTCTTTGGAATAAGGTTTTGGTAATAAGGAATAGCTCTATATAAGATAAAAAGGTATTAGGTGAAGCTATATAATATGAAGTCCCTCCTTTAACTTATCTAAAGGAGGGTTTGCCATTTCTAGAAAAGAACTTGGGTGTATGGAATTCGTGAGATTGTTATTTTGTATAAAAGTCTATTGCGTTAATTAAATAGTTCAATTGATGCTAATTTATTATTTCTAATTGGAAAAATAGCTGGTTAAGATTTTTGGGATTAAATATGTATTGACTCTTTACTTGCTTTTTTATCACTTGAGTGGTAAAGTGATAGTAAGATCAACGCTAGGAAGTGATGAAACATGCGTGAAAATACGATAGGATCGTTAATATGGCTACGTTTAATACGATTTACGAACCAAAGTAATCAAATGTCAAATGAGTTTTTAAAACGTTTTGATTTAACAACAGCCCAATTTGATGTGCTTTTGCAAATACGGACTTATCAGCCATTAACACAAATGGAGTTAGCAGAAAAGGTTACCGTTACACAAGGCGGTATTTCTCGAATGTTAACACGTCTTGAAAAAGAAGGATATATTATACGAAAACAAGATTGGAAAACGAAAACAATTAGTCTTACAGAGCAAGGGGAAGCGGCTTTAGAAAGAGCATTGCCAGAGCAACTTGCATTTCAATCATCATTTTTTGATGATGTATTAAATGAAGAAGAGCAGAAAATACTATACGAGTTGATGTCAAAAGTTCATAAGCATAGTGAAAAAAAAGAATTACCGAATGAGTAATTTTTTTTACTTAATCAATTGACTAATCAAGTGATAAAGAGGAGGAAGTTTTATGTATACAATTCCAGGACATCACCACATTTCTATGGTGACTAAAAATGCGAAAACGAATAATAATTTTTATCGAGATGTTTTAGGATTACGCCGGGTGAAAAAGACAGTCAATCAAGATAATCCATTTATGTATCATTTGTTTTATGGTGATTTAACAGGGAGTGCCGGAACTGAATTATCATTTTTTGAAATGCCGAATGTAGGTAGAACAATCCGTGGTACAAATGCAATAACACAAATAGGCTTGCTCGTACCTTCAATAGAAAGTCTTACATTTTGGAAGAGACGTTTTGAGTCACTCCAGGTGGCGCATGGGGAAATTACAACTTACGCCGGAAGAGACGCACTGCACCTTGAAGATCCAGATGGTCTACGGTTAGTGCTGTTAAATAATAAAGATGAAGAGGTGCCTGAATATTGGACTGCATGGGATGAATCTTCTGTAGAGCAGAATCATCGTATTTTAGGCATGGGAACAGTTGAAATGACAGTGCGCAGTTTAAATAAATTATCAAAAACATTAACAGGTTTGTTTAGTTATAAAGAAGTATCTCGTTCAGACGATGAGGGGATTTATCAATCTATTGATGGTCAATCTTTTGGAGAAATTTTGGTGAAACAGCAAGATGGAGAGAGTGAAAGACCAGGAAAAGGAAGTATTCATCATTTAGCTATTCGTGTGAAAAATGATGAAGAACTGAGTTATTGGAATGAAGCGGTGAAAGATAAAGGGTTCCAATCAACAGGGATTATCGATCGCTTTTATTTTAAAAGTTTATATTTCCGTGAGTCAAATGGCATTTTATTTGAGATTGCGACGGATGGCCCAGGATTTACAGTAGATTCAACAGTTGAAGAATTAGGAAAAGAGCTGGATTTACCACCATTTTTAGAAGAGAGAAGAAAAGAGATTGAAGAGAAATTAATACCGCTTTATTAAAAGGGAGAGAGCAACTATGGAAAAATACCGTATTGATACAAGTAAGGGAATTGAATTTGGATTATATTCAATTGGAGATCATATTTTAAATCCGCATGATGGCTCGAAAATAAGTGCAGAAAAAAGAATTCATGAACTAATTGAAACAGCTAAGTTAGCAGATGAAGCTGGAATTGATGTGTTTGCTGTCGGTGAAAGTCATCAAACGCATTTTACAACGCAAGCCCATACAGTTATTTTAGGAGCTATTGCACAAGCTACGAAAAACATTAAAATCGCGAGTTCTGCAACAGTATTAAGCACGTCAGATCCGGTTCGTGTATATGAGGATTTTGCCACAATTGATTTAATTTCTAATGGTCGTGCTGAAATCGTTGCTGGTCGTGGATCTCGTATTGGGGGATATAGTTTACTTGGTTACGATGTAAATTATTATGAAGAGCTATTTGAAGAGAAGATGGATCTTTTATTAAAAATAAATAAAGAAGAAAGTGTAACATGGAAAGGGCAGTTTAGAACGCCACTTGAACATGCGGCAATTATACCGAGAGCTAAAAATAACAATATGCCAATTTGGCGTGCTGTTGGAGGGCCACCTGCTAGTGCAATTAAGGCAGGACGCGCAGGTGTACCAATGATGCTTACGACACTTGGTGGCCCAGCTGTTAATTTTAAAGTTTCGGTTGATGCATATCGTGAAGCAGCTGAGCAAAGTGGTTTTGACCCAGCAACATTACCAATTGCAACAACAAGTTTATTTTATACAGCAGAAAATTCACAAGATGCACTTAGTGAATATTATCCTCATATTAATGCTGGTATGCTTGCGCTACGCGGTGGTGGGTATCCAAAACAACAATTTACTAACGCAGTAGATCACCGTGATGCGTTAATGATTGGTAGCCCGCAACAAATTATTGAAAAAATGCTTTATCAATATGAATTATTTGGACAGCAACGTTTTATGGCACAGATTGATTTTGGCGGTGTACCATTTGATAAGATTGAGAAAAACATTGAATTAATTGCTACCGAAATTATGCCGGCTGTTAGAAAATATACAACGAAATAATGATTAAAGTACCGGGAATATAATTTATTCTTGGTACTTTTTTATTTAGTCTGTTTGAAAAATGACAAAAAAACGAATTTTATGTCTAGAGAAAGGGGAGTTTTTTTCTATTTGTGAATAACAATATTGTTGATTTGAATTTTGGAAATACATTTTTCTCTTGACAAAAAACTAGCATATTTCTAGGTTTGATTCGAGGACATTTTTCAAGGAGAAAGTCAAGCGTATGAAGAGAAAAACATAATAACAATTGATATAAGAGTGTGTTGTATGTTTGAAAAGTACGTTTTTAAAATGTGAGAAATCTAATTCAAAAAAATTACAAAAGACATATTTCAGACAAAATCCTGTCAATAATACGTCAAAAATCACCTGAATTTATTATGTAAGTATATTATACAATTCGATTAACGAATAAAACACTACTGAAATAGTGAAAAGGTAAATCGTATGAAGAAAGTTCTTTTGTAATTATCTAAAAAACTGACAATCTATATTTTCAGAAAGTACATAAACGAATTTATCTTTTTGTATTTCCAAATGATTGAATTGTTCGTTATGAAGTGAATTCATACAATTCAATCGATATTACGATATAAAAAAATATGAAGGAAGTGACTTTAGCATGGAAACGCTCGAATTGGCACGAATACAATTTGCATCAACAACGATTTTTCATTACTTTTTCGTTCCGCTGTCTATAGGTTTAGCTTTTATCATTGCGTTAATGCAAACGTTGTATGTGGTAAAGGGACAAGAAATTTATAAGAAGATGACAAAGTTTTGGACACAAATATTCCTTGTTAACTTCGCGGTAGGTGTTGTAACAGGTATTTTACAAGAATTTCAGTTTGGTATGAACTGGTCAACGTATTCACGTTTTGTTGGTGATGTTTTCGGACCATCACTTGCAATTGAAGGTTTATTAGCATTTTTCATTGAGTCTACATTCCTAGGTTTATGGGTATTCGGTGAGGATAAACTTCCGAAGCGAGTTCACCTTTTATGTATTTGGCTCCTCTCAATAGGAACAATGTTATCAGCATTTTGGATTTTAACTGCAAGTGCATTTATGCATGCCCCAGTAGGATATGAAATGGCAGCAGATGGACGTGCACAAATGAATGATTTTTGGGCGATTATTCAAAATCCACAATTATGGGTGCAATTCCCGCATACAATTACAGCGGCGATTGCAACTGGTGCATTCTTTATTGCAGGTGTAAGTGCATGGAAAATATCAAAAGGCCAAGAAACTGCGGTGTTTAAAAAATCGTTCCGAGTTTCTATCGTTGTTGGAACAATTACAACTGCATTGGTATTATTTTTCGGTCATGCACAAGCACAAAATTTAATTAAGACACATCCGATGAAAATGGCAGCAGCTGAAGCATTATGGAATACGAGTGAGGATCCAGCTCCATTTACAGTATTTGCAAAAATTGATACAGAGAAGAAAGAAAATTCGTTTGAAATTCAAATCCCTTATATGCTAAGTCTATTGTCATACGATAAATTTAGCGGTCAAGTTGAAGGGATGAATCAAATTCAAAAACAATATGAAGAAAAATATGGACCTGGAGATTATATTCCGCCAGTACATACTATGTTCTGGAGTTTTAGAGCGATGGTAATGAGTGGAACATTCATGCTTCTTTTAGGAATGTACGGCTGGTTCTTATCAAGAAAAGATCGCTTAACTGAAAACCCTTGGTATTTAAAAATAATGGTATATGCAATTGCACTACCGTTTATCGGTAATACAGTAGGTTGGATTATGACTGAAATGGGACGTCAGCCTTGGGTTGTCTTCGGTGTTATGAAAACAGAAGATGCTGTATCTCCAAACGTTTCATTTGGAGAAGTATTATTCTCTCTTGTTTCATTCACATCACTATATTTAATTGTTGGAGGAATTACTGTTTACTTATTCGTTCGTATCATTAAAGGACATGCGAATAAGAAAACGAAAAAGGATTATCAAAGCCATGATCCATTTGATAAGGAGGAAGAGTATGTTATCTCTTAATGAGTTGTGGTTTCTAATTATCTCAACCTTATTCGTTGGCTTCTTTGTACTTGAAGGTTTCGATTTTGGTGTAGGAATCGTTTCAAGGTTTTTAGGGAAAAACGATTTGGAAAAACGTATATATTTAAATACAATTGGGCCGTTTTGGCACGCAAATGAAGTATGGCTTGTTTGTGCTGGTGGCGCTATGTTTGCGGCATTCCCGCACTGGTATGCAACTTTATTTAGTGGGTTTTATATTCCATTTGTGTTTATGCTTCTTGCATTAATTATAAGAGGTGTTTCCTTTAAATTCCGTGCGAAAATAGAAAATCATAAATGGAAGAGTTTCTGGGATTGGGGCATGTTTATTGGAAGTTTGCTACCTCCTATACTTTGGGGAGTTGCAATCGCAAACTTTATGACAGGTGTACCAATTGATGGAAGTAAAAATATGGTAGGCGGATTTATGAAATTACTTCACCCATTTGCGTTACTTGGGGGAGTTATGTTTCTTCTTCTATGTATTGTTCATGGTTTGCAATTCCTTACTATACGTACAACAGGAAAATTACGAGAACGCGCACGTATTGCCGCGACAAAGATTGCACCTTTTGCATTAATAACACTTCTTGTTTTTGCAGCTGTAGGGTTATGGAAAACAGATATTTTCACCGCACATGGTTCAGAGTGGCTAATGGTTCCAATTGGAGCTTTTGTAGCGCTATTTGTTTCTACTTTATTAAATAAAAGAAGAAGAGATGGTTGGGCTTTCTTTATGACGAGTTTAACAATCATTTTGTTAAGTGCAAGTGTGTTCATCGGTATGTTCCCGCGTGTCATGATTAGCTCATTAGGAGCGGTAAATGATTTGACAATTTATAATGCGGCATCAGGACCTTATGCATTAAAATTGATGAGCTATTTTTCTCTTGCTATTTTACCGTTTGTTATCGGTAGTCAAATATGGAGTTTCTATGTATTTAGACAACCTGTTAAGTCAGACAAAGATTTGGAGTACTAATGAAAAGAAAAAGAGGACTTCCGTCGTATCCTGGTAGCCGAGTTTTATATGTAACTTTAAGTCTTATTAGCATTTTAGAGGCGTGTAGTATCATTGCGCAGACAGTATTTTTAGCACGAGCAATCACATTTTTATTTCATGGAGAAACAGTGCAAGCTGTGCTAAATGAAACTGTTTATTTTGGGATCACGTTTGCAGCACGCCAAATGTTAGTGCGAACATCGCAAATATTGGTTGAGCGTTTCGCTGAAAAAACAGGATTTGCATTACGTAAACAGTTAATAGAAGCATATTTTACGTTAGGGCCGAGATTTGTCCAAACGAATGGGACTGGTCATCTGGTTACTTTATCGATAGAAGGTATTGAGAAATTTAAAACATATATTGAATTGACAATTCCTAAAATGATTAGAAGTAGTATCGTTCCAGGGCTAATTGTTCTATATGTTTTTACACTGGACATTAAGTCTGGAATCATTTTAGTTGTAACGATTCCAATTGTGATCATATTTATGATCCTTCTAGGATTAGCAGCGCAGAAAATGGCGGATAGCCAATATGAGACATATCGTGTACTTTCTAATCATTTTGTAGATACGTTAAAAGGATTAGAAACATTAAAGTATTTAGGGAAAAGTAAACAGCACGAAGGAAAGATTGAAAAAGTAAGTAAACGATATAGAAAAGCAACGATGCGTACTTTGCGAGTTGCTTTTCTTTCTTCTTTTGCATTAGATTTCTTTACGAGTTTATCAATTGCATTTGTAGCAGTTGGATTAGGGATACGGTTAATAGATGGGACAATTATACTGTTGCCAGCTCTTACGATTTTAATTTTAGCGCCGGAATATTTTCTGCCGATTAAGCAAGTTGGAGCGAATTATCATGCTACATTAGATGGACAACTTGCAATGGAGCAAATAGAAGAAATTTTACAGAAACAAAAAGAAATAGAAAAGAAAGATTCAAATGTAGATATAGTATGGAATTCTTCTAGTAGTTTGAAATTACAAGATGTAAAAGTAAATAATGATGAATCTGAAAAGGCTATATTAGAGGGAATTGATTTTACTTGGCAAGGTAACGGTGCTATAGGCATTATTGGTGAAAGTGGGGCAGGGAAATCAACGTTAATCGATGTGTTAGCAGGATTTCTACCGCCTTCGGGTGGGAAGATGTTAGTAAATGGTGTGGAAATTGGTGAATCTACTCGAGAAGATTGGCAAAAAAATATTGCTTATATTCCGCAGCAACCTTATATTTTTCCGCTTTCATTAAAAGATAATATTTGTTTCTATGAAACGAATACAATTGATGAAGAAGTTGAGAGAGTTATTAATGAAGTTGGTCTTCGTTCGCTCGTTGCATCATTACCACATGGGATGTACGAAAGAATTGGAGAAGGTGGACGTATGCTTAGTGGCGGACAAGAACAACGTGTCGCTATGGCACGTGCACTTTTAAGTAAAAAGCCAATCATTTTATTAGATGAACCTACAGCACATCTTGATATTGAAACTGAATTTGAAATAAAGCAATCGATGTTACGTCTGTTTGAAGGTAAGTTAGTATTTCTTGCAACGCATCGTCTGCATTGGATGAAGCAAATGGATCATATTCTTATTTTAAATAAAGGGGAAATTAAAGAAAGTGGAACATATGAAGAACTTTTAAAGAATGAGACATTACATTTTCATAGGGAAGAGAGGGGAGAGCGATGAGTAATTGGATTAAACCTTATATACAGCAAAATAAAGGTAGAATGACGTTGACTATTTTCCTCGGGCTTCTTGGAGTTAGTTCAGGTGCGATGCTACTTTTCATTTCAGGTTATTTAATTTCTAAATCTGCTCTCAGACCAGAAAATGTAATGGCTGTATATGTTCCTATAGTTGCAACGCGTGCGTTTAGTATAGGGCAAGCTGTTTTTCATTATTTAGAGCGTTTAGTAGGGCATGACGTCGTTCTACGAATTTTAGAAAAAATGAGAACAAAACTATATAGAATTGTAGAACCACAGGCGTTATTTTTACGCTCTCGATTTCAAACTGGTGATGTACTAGGTGTATTGTCTGATGATATAGAACATTTACAGAATCTATATTTACGTACAATATTCCCTAGTATATTAGCGTTAGTTGTATATAGCATTTTCGTAATTGTTATAGGTGCATTTGACTTAGTATTTGCACTTATCGCAGCTTGTATGTTAGCTGTTATTGTTTTTCTTCTCCCATTCGTTTCACTACTTTTGATGAAACGACATCATGTTGCTTTGAAGCGAGGAAGAAATCGTTTGTATCAACAATTGACAGATGCTGTATTTGGGTTATCTGATTGGCAGGCGAGTGGTAGAAAAGATGAATTTATTAATGAGTATGTAGCGCAAAATGTCCAGTTGTTAAAGACAGAAAAGAGAGTGAAACGCTGGTACCATATTCGAGACAGTCTCATTCACTTAACAGTAGGTATTGTAGTCATTTCAATGATTATATGGACTGGAAATGCAGCGGCAAGTGAACAGATTGCACCTACAGTTATCGCAGCTTTCGTATTAATGACATTATCTGTGACAAATGCGCTTATCCCTATATCAGATGCTATCGATCGAATTCCATCTTATGTAGAATCTGCTCATCGGCTTAATGGCGTAGAAAGTGAGAGCACTTTGGATGGTGGTAAGGAGTTACCTGTAAATAAGGAATACGTTGTATCAAAACATGTAGATATTGAACTGAGTAATGTGTCGTATAATTACCCGGATAGTAATGAACCTGTATTAAAAGATGTATCATTGCAAATAAAGGCAGGAAAGAAAATTGCTATTTTAGGTAGAAGTGGAACAGGAAAATCTACTTTACTAAAACTGTTAACTGGTGCGCTACGTCCGGTGAGTGGGCAAGTTATATTGAATGGTGAACAAGCTCATACGGATTTTTTGTCAAAATATATTTCTGTATTAAACCAAAAACCACATTTATTCGATACGACAATTGGAAATAATGTGCGGATCGGTAAACCAGAGGCTAATGATGAAGAGATATGGAAAGCTTTAGAGAAAGCACAGCTAGCACCGCACATTGCTTCTCTTCCTGATGGATTACAAACAAAAATGCATGAAATGGGAAAGAGGTTTTCTGGCGGAGAAAGGCAAAGGGTAGCATTTGCAAGAACTCTTATGCAAGAAGCATCGATTATTGTGCTTGATGAACCAACTATCGGTTTAGACCCTAAAACGGAATTAGCCTTAATAGAAACAATGTTTTCTGCAACAGAAGAAAAGACTGTTATTTGGATTACACATCATCTTGTAGGAATTGAACATGTAGATGAAGTTATTTTCCTTGATAGTGGCCAAATCGCTATGCAAGGTAGTCACGGACAGCTACTGAAAGAAAATGAGAAATATCGTAGGTTATATGAGCTTGATAAAGGTATATAGGAATGAAATGCAAAAAAACACAAATTCTTGGTAGTTCAAGGTTTGTGTTTTTTTGTATTTGTGGTGAAATCATATAAGCCGTATAAGCTATTTGATCATGAAATGGTTATATATTGTTAGAAAGGGTGTTTAAAACCTATCCTTTCAAGGCAATACTTGAGCCATAGTGAATGGATTGTTGGAAGGCGTGATTATATGTTTGAAGAGGATGGCATTGTTTTAATACTGGAGCCTGCTGATGAGCGGAATATGAGGAAATTTATTTTTACAGTACCGAAGTCAGTTTATGAAAAAAAAGAAATTTTATTACATTACGGAACACCTTTAGGTCAAGGATATACGGACATTATAGAAGATATTATTAGTGTACATATAGACATAGATATTATAACAGTAATAGGGCATGTGAGAGGATAAAGAGAAACTTTAATTAGTGAGAGCTATACGTACCTGGAAAACAGACGTACTTAAAATAAGTATGTCTGTTTTTATATTTAAATGAAGATAGTTTCGAGGTACATGTTGAACAGGATAATAATGATTTTTCTAGAATGTATAAGAGGAAGATTAAAAAAAATAAGATATGATGTGATAAAGTGTATAAGAAGAAAATAAAGTGTTTATAAATGAATAAAAGTATGGCAATTATTTAGGAGGTAAAAATGAAGTTTACAAAAACAATGTTAATTTCAATTGTAGTTTCAATTGGTTTGATGGGATGTTCGCTAGTAGAGGAAGGGAAGAACTCCATAGATTACGCTCAAAAAGCGACAGACTATGTAAATGAAATAAGTGCATTTGCAAATGAAGCGCCATCATTAGCAGAAAAGGCCGTTAATGATGGGGAAGCCCGGAAAGAACTAGAAACGAAACTTACTGAAATTAAACAAGATATACCAGCTTTTAATGAATTAACACCACCAGATGTAGCGAAGGATCTTCACCAGCAAATCGTCGGGTATAATGAAAAGTTAAATACATTAATTGATACATCTATGACAAAGATAGAGGAAGGGAAAATGAATGTAGAGCAGTTTAAAAACTCTGAGCTTATGCAGACGATAGAACAAGTTCGTGATTTGAAAGATAAGGTTCAAAATTTAGGGCAATAACAAAAAGATCCGTTTATCATAAACGGATCTTTTTGTTATTGTATACAATAGATGATTACACCAATGACAATAATAATGTTGCCAATGATTTTTCGTTTCGTGATTTTCTCCCCTAGGAAGTACCAACTGAAAATTAAAATGATGATATAACTTAATGATTCTAATGCAGATGCTTGCTTTAACGCCAAGCCCTTTAAGGCGATCACATTTAATCCGGCATTAATTACAAATAAAAAGTAGCCGATGATAACATAAGGATTCACATATTCTTTTATTCTAGAATCGTATTGTTGTAAAGTAGCCTTTTTTAATAATATTTGTGAGTAATTGGCTAAAATTATCCCAAAAATAAATAATAACATATAACTATTCATCTTTTGTCACCACCACAATTCCGACGATAATAATAGCTGCGCCAAGTATGTGATTCCACTGTATCGTATCTCCAAATAGGAATACTGACCAAAGCATGGACCATAGTATGATAATCCCACGGTGTGAATATGCTCTAGAAATTTCAAAATTCTTAATGACTTGTTGCCATAGAATTGCATATCCGAATAAAAGTACAACAAGTCCGAAGTAAGCAATAAAAAATGAGATTGATGCAACAGGGAATTGAGCTGCCCATTTCATGTAAACCATAATGATAGAATATATCAAGAAGGCTACATGTAGAAATACATAGTTTTTAATAGTTGGTTTCATATATTCACTCTCTTTTACTTTATATACACGTATGTAAACTCGATGTATATAATCAATAGCTTCTTATTATATATAAAAGGCATATTGAAATGATTTTTGTTTATTTCTTCACATTCCAAAATATATAGTATCATGTCTTCTAATGTAAAACAATAGAAGGCAATGCGTAGCTTTAGAGCTGAAAATAATAGAGCTAGTAGAGTTAGATTTTCCACTGTTCTATAATTTGTATCGTTTTATTTGTTGCATCCATCTCTACTTGAATACCTATTGGCAAAGTAATCATTGGATGAGTATGACAACAGTCAAAATCGGCTAGAAAAGGAAGTTTTTGATTTTGTAATACTTCTAATAATATTTCGTAAGGTTTTCTATTTGTACCACAATCATCAAATTGCTCATGTTTTCCAAGGATGATACCTGAAACTTTATCAAAAACGCCGTTAATTTTAAGTGATGAAAAACTTCTTTCGATAGTAGCTGCATCTTTTGAGCTATCTTCAATAAAGAGAATGTCACCATCTTGAATAAGTGGCATATAGGGGCTACCCCAAATACCTTGTATAGTGTTTAAATTCCCACCAATAATACGTCCAGTAGTTTTTCCGCCCATTACTGAAATCCAATTGTTCGGTCGAAGATCTTTTTCTTTCGTTTTTTCTTCCCAATTAATAAATTCATCTGACCAAAATAACGGCTGGTTTATGTTGTAAGGAAGGTGTTGATCAGTTAATAAAGTATCCGCAAAATATTTGTACGTGCAATCTACGAAAGGCTCAAATTCACCAAAAGAAGGAACAAGTGCTGGACCATAAAATGTAGGAATTCCTGTTTTTGCATAAATACCTAGTAATAATGCTGTTGTGTCTGAATAGCCAATCATTATTTTAGGATTCTTTTGAAAAGTCTCATAATCAATATAAGGTAATAATGAATTTGAATTCAGTCCCCCAATTGTCGACATGATACAAGAGACGTTAGGGTTTCTAATCAAGTCATTTAATTCCTCAGCACGCTCTTTAATGCTCCCGGAACGATAATAATCATATTGACCTGTTAGTGAACCTTCTAATATATGAAATCCTTTCTTTTGTAAGTATAATTTTGCGCGCTCAAATCTCTTTGGAGAAGTATAGGTTACTGGTGAAGAGGGAGAGTAGATGCCAATGGTATCGCCATATTTTAATGCTTTTGGAAGTATCATTTGTATAAATCCTTTCTATTATATAGTGTTTTTGTGTTTAAATGTAATTGAATATTCTTATATTTCGTTGTTTTTAGTGTAACACATATGAAAAAGAGAACGAGGTTGAAATTATAATTGTTATAGATGAATAAATATGCTTTTTACCTTGACGATATAAAGTAATTGTTGTTATGGTTAAACATGAGTGTATAAAAGGTTTGTTAAAGGAGTTTTAGAATGAAGCGGTTAAAATGGGGAAGATTAACAATCCTGTTAGTAGTAATTCTGGGTATATGTTGGTTCTTTTTCCAAGGAGTTCAAAAGAGTGAAACAAATGTAGATACTCAGCCTTTACAAGTGGCAGAGCTACCTAAAACAGGGCTATCTGAAAAAGTAGTTCCACCAAAATATATACCACCAGAAATTGATGCAAAAGCAGCTATTATTATCGATGCGAGTAATGGAGAAGTTATTTATCAAAATAATGAAAATGAAGCTGTTGCCCCTGCTAGTATGTCAAAAATGATGACAGCATATCTCGTTTTAGAGAGTATACATAATGGGAAAGTCCACTGGGAAGATCCAGTGAAAATAAGTGCAAAGTCGGCACAAACAGAGGGTGCAAAAATCCCGATGCAAGCAAATGATACATTAACTGTTAAGGACTTATATCATGCGTTAATGATTGAATCGGCTAATAATTCGGCTGTCGCTTTAGCGGAACATGTAGCTAAGACAGAAAAAAACTTTGTTCAACTTATGAATGAAAAAGCAAAGCAGTTAGAAATGTCAGATAAAGCTAAATTCGCGAATGCTTCCGGATTGCAGGAGCCCGACGGAAGTGAAACGAAAATGACAGCAGCTGACGTATCGAAATTAGCGTACCATCTTATAAAAGATTACCCAGAGATATTAGAAGTGACTCACTTACGTCAAAGTCAGTTAGCATTTAATAATATTAATGTTACAAACACAAATGAGATGTTAAACAAAAATAATAAAGCTTTATATATAGAAGGAATAGACGGTTTAAAAACAGGGTTTACAGATAGCGCAGGGTATTGTTTTACAGGTACTGCAAAACAAGGCGATAATCGTGTTATTACAGTTGTTATGGGGACAAAAAGTAAAACAAAACGTTTTACAGAAACAAATAAATTAATGTCCTATGCATTTCAATTGCTTAATTAGGTGAAGAAAGAAGTAATTTAGATTGTTATAAAAATAAGACAGACAGTTTATTGAACCTTGATTTTGGTGACAATAAACTGTTTTTTTATTCTTTGACGTATAGGAAGTGAAAACTCAAGTGATATCATTTGAGTTTGTTTTTGTTTGTTGATATTATTAAGTTAAGAACTTATTAATAATAAGTTCGAGAGGCATTATATGCTTCGTACATATGATACTGCCTCAAATGAAAATTGGAGGGAATTGTAATGGCAAAAGATTTTTACTCAGCAATTGAAGACAGAAGATCTATTTACGCGATTAGTAAAGAGCAAGTAGTTTCTGATGAAAGAATTCAAGAAGTGATTTATCATGCTGTGAAACATACACCTTCGGCTTTTAATTCTCAAAGTGCAAGAGTTGTTGTATTACTAGGTGAACAACACGACAAATTATGGAATGTTACGAAAGAAACGTTACGAAAAATTGTGCCTGAAAATAATTTTGCACCTACTGAAGAGAAAATGAATGCATTTAAAAGTGGCTATGGAACAGTTTTGTATTTCGAAGATAGTAAAGTAGTAGAAAGTTTGCAAGAGAACTTTGCACTATATAAAGATAATTTTCCTACATGGTCTCAGCAATCTTCTGGAATGTTGCAATTTGCGATTTGGACAGCATTAGAGATTGAAGGTTTTGGTGCTACACTACAGCATTATAATCCGTTGATTGATGAGGAAGTAAAAAAAGAATGGGATGTACCTGAAAACTGGAAGTTAACTGCGCAAATGCCATTTGGTAAACCGGTAGTTTCGGCAGGAGATAAAGAATATCAGCCATTAGAAACTCGTGTGAAAATTTACAAATAAAATAAAAAATAAAAGGTGAACAGAGATATAATCTGTTCACCTTTTATAAGTAGTAAGGATTTTTTTTGTAGGAATTTTTCATCTGATTTTTTAATTTGTTTTTACGTGTTTCAATAGTTGATACTTTTTGTAATGTTATAATTGAAACGAATTGAAAAAAAGCATAGTACAGTTCTATATTTTTATTTATAGGATCATCTATTATGTTTTTCATAAATATATCTCCTTTTTTTATCTCACTATTTGCGGGCAGTAAGGCTTCCATATCAAAATTCAATGATACGTATAGAATACCGACCTGTAAAAGTTCGATTGGTTTCAGTGTGGGGTGAATAAAATTTGTATGGATTAAAATCCTACTTTATATATGATAATATAAATATCCTGAAAATTCCATGGATAGTGAAAAATAGATAGTGGAATGTGTATTTTCGTCAAATTAGAACAGAATTTTTGGAGTTAAATCTTACAAATCGTCAAATCTTTTAAAAACGATGGATAATATCAAAAAAAGTTTTCTGAAAATATTATACTATTGATAAAAAAAGCATTTTTTGTCATGATAAGAGTATGCTTCATGGAAGGGACTTTACTAGAAAATACATTCTTTGCATTGTATTGGATTAATAGAGTTTTTTAAAGTGGATAGCAAAAGAAAAATATATATTAAGATAATGAATGGAATGTCGAATTTTCAATGAAATACATAAGAAATTTGAAAAAAGCATTGCAAAAACACACTGTTTAATGATAAAGTTCACATGAAGTTCACACTAAATTCACTTCAATCGTTTAAAATAAACGATGTGTGAAAAATAAAACTCTTGCTAAAAAATGGAACTGGATGAATATTTTACTTTGATAATATTGTAAAGTACTAAGTTTATAGTTTTCTCAAGAGGATAGTAGGGAAAGGAAGTAAAGACAACTTATGAAAAAAGTAATCGCAGGTTTAGCAGCAGCATCTGTAGTAGGTGTAGCAGTTCCTGGAATGGATTCTGCTCATGCACAAGTTTCAAATGATGCGCTAAAAGAAATTAATGGACAAACTCAAACTCAAACGACTGTAACTGAAACAAAAACGGTAGAAACAACTTCTGAATTAAAATACACAGTAACAGCTGATGTATTAAATGTACGTTCAGGTGCTGGTACAGGACATAACGTTATTTCTAAAGTGAAATCAGGTCAAGTACTTCAAGTAATTGGACAAGAAAACGGTTGGTTCAAAGTTAGTGTAAACGGTCAAACAGGTTATGTAAGTGGGGACTTCGTAACAACTGGTGGCAACAAAGGAACTACTACTACTGTTCAGCAAGGAACAGGTACTTACACAGTAAACGTTTCTTCATTAAACGTACGTACAGGCCCAAGTGCATCTCATACTGTTTTAGGTTCTGTAAATAAAGGAAAAACAGTTCAAGTTGTAGGTGAAGTTCAAGATTGGTTTAAAATTAACTTCAATGGTGGAACTGGATACGTAAGTAAAGACTTCGTAACAAAAGGTGGTTCAGCTGTATCTAACGAAACTCAGCAACCAACTACAAACAACAACAACAATACTACTACAGTTCAAACTGGTGGATCTTATGTTGTTAACACAGGTGCTTTAAAAGTACGTACAGGTCCAGCTACATATAACCCTGTAATTGGTGGGGTAACAAATGGTACAGTATTAAACGTTACTGGCGCTGAAAATGGTTGGTATAAAATTAACCATAATGGCCGCACTGGTTACGTAAGTGCAGACTTTGTTAAGTTTGTAAAAGGCGGAGTGAATAATGTAGTTACTGGTGGTAACCAAGGTACGAACCAAGTACAAAAACCAACAGCACCAACAGGTGGAGATACATCTTCAATCGCTGGATTCGCTAGATCTTTAAATGGTTCACCATACAGAACTGCTGGTACAACACCTGCTGGTTTTGACTGCAGTGGATTCATTCACTACGTATTAAATCAAACTGGTCATAAAGGCGCTCGTCAAACAGTTGCTGGATACTGGAGCTCTAAAACAAAGACTAACAGTCCACAACCAGGTGATTTAGTATACTTCCAAAATACTTATAAATCAGGTCCTTCTCACATGGGCGTTTACTTAGGTAATGGACAGTTCATCAGTGCAGAAACTGACGCAACTGGCGTACGCATTAGCTCTGTAAGCAACTCTTACTGGAGTAAGCACCTATTAGGTTACACAAAAGCATACTAAGAAAAAGTATTTTATATACTTTTCGTATAGAGAAAAGGCTTTCCAGGGAAACTTGGGAAGCCTTTTTCATAGTTGGATAAACTAACAGTATAGTAGTATTTATCCTGCTATTTGCGGGATAATAATCAGCGGGGGATGGACAAATCCCCGCTGATTAAAGTTTCACTTTATGTCAATTTTCCATGCAAAAACTTAGCATATAAATCATGAAAATAGTTTGGACGGAATAAGTTTGCTGCATGACCTGCTAATGGAATTTCTTTATATAAAACGTTCGGAAGAATGGACTTCAAATCAAAGAGACAAGATTTATAGAGATGATCATGTTCTCCCATCACCCATAATATAGGATGGGGAAGTGCTTTTAATTTAGATTTTAAGTCGAATTCTAAGCGGTGTCGTAATGACTCAGCAATAATGGACGAGTGTAATTGTAATCCGAAACGGTAATAAATATTTCGTGAAATAACAGCGAATGGATTTGCCCTTAGTATTCCACTTGGAAAAATAGTACTAGCATACTGAGAAAGCCAAGATGAATATTCATCACCACGTTTTTCCCAAAAATTCTGAAAAACATTATATAAACGGGAAGGGTTATTATAATGTCCACCAATATGACAAATACTCAATACTTTTTCTGGATGCATTTGTGCAAATGTCGTAGAGATATAACAGCCATAGCTTAGAGCACAAATATGAGCCTTTTTAATTCCCTCTTTTTCATACAAGTTCAATAATTGATCTACGAGGCGCTGTATTGAAAAGTCGATAGCTTCTCCTTTATCGTCGCCGTGACCTAATAAATCATAAGTTATAATGTTGTAGGAGGCAGAAAATCGTTTATGCTCTTTTTTGAAGGCGCGGCGATTTCCAACTAATCCATGAATAAAAATGATTGTTTCCTTTTCGGAATGTGTATTTGTTTGCAAAAAGGATACTCCTTTCAATGCTGGAGATTTATATAGTGTTTTAAATTAGCTAATTGATAAAATTAGTTATATATTTTCTATGCGTAGTCTATAATTCACATAGAATAATAATAAGTACCAGGTAATAATATCAGATATTTATACTTGTTGTAAAGATGAGTTTATATGTATATTTTGTAAAATTAGAAAAAAGTGTGTTTACATTCAGTTTACATTTATAGCGTATTCTAGTTTTAGAAAGAATAGTTTTGTTTATAACGAGGAGATGAACGACAATGGAAGTTAGGAATACAGAAAAGAAAAAAGGGAATTGGAGGCAGTTTTTACGTCTCATTCAAGATACAAATCCACCGAAAGGCATTCTTATTTTTGCATTAATAATGAGCTTACTTTCTACTGGAGCGAGTTTGTTTATTCCAATGCTGACAAAAGGTTTAGTTGATAATTTTTCACTTTCTTCAATTAGTACGGGACAAATTGTTGGATTAATTGCATTCTTTATTATTCAAACAATTGCTGCAGGATTGTCAATTTATTTACTGAATTATATTGGACAAAAAATTGTAGCTGGACTTAGAGAACGATTGTGGAAAAAGGTACTTATTTTACCAGTGTCTTATTATGATCAAAACAGAACAGGAGATACAATTAGTCGTATGACGAATGATACAGGTGTTGTAAAAACATTAATTTCTGAGCATTTGTCAAACTTATTAACAGGCGGTATCTCAATTATTGGGTCATTAATTGTATTATTTGTTTTAGACTGGAAAATGACAATTTTACTTTTAACGGTTATTCCATTATCGGTATTAATTTTAGTTCCACTTGGACGGAAAATGTATAAGATTTCAAAAGCACTTCAAGATGAAACGGCTTCTTTTACTAGTGTATTAACACAAGTACTATCAGAAATTCGTTTAGTAAAATCTTCAAATACGGAAAAAAAAGAATATGAAACAGGTAATACAGGTATCCAAAAATTATTGCAATTTGGTTTGAAAGAAGGAAAAGTGCAAGCATTAATTTCACCTGTTATGTCGTTTGTTTTAATGGCATTGCTTGTTATTATCGTAGGGTATGGTGGAATGCGAGTTTCTAGTGGTGCATTAACAACAGGTGAACTTGTAGCATTTATTTTGTATTTGGTTCAAATTATTATGCCAATGAGTCAGTTATCAATGTTCTTTACTCAGTTCCAAAAAGCAATTGGTGCAACCGAAAGAATTAATACGATTTTAGAATATGAAGTAGAAGATCATGAAACAGGTATGAATGTTACAAATGCGAAGCAGCCAATCGTTATTGAAAATGTACATTTTGAGTATAACGAAGAAGAGAAAATCTTGAAAAATATCGACTTCACGATTGAATCTGGAAAAGTAACGGCGATTGTAGGACCAAGTGGTAGCGGAAAAACAACTTTATTCTCGCTGTTAGAACGTTTTTATGAGCCAACTAGTGGTTTCATAAAATTAGGGAAAGAACCAATTACAGCATATTCATTACAATCATGGCGACGTCAAATTGGTTACGTTTCACAAGATAGTCCGTTAATTGATGGAACGATTCGTGATAATATTTGCTACGGTGTTGAGGGTGAAGTGACGGATGAAGAAATTGAAAAAGTAGCAGCGATGGCGTATGTTGATGCGTTTATTCATGATTTACCAAGTGGATACGCAACAGAAGTTGGAGAGCGTGGTGTGAAGCTTTCTGGAGGGCAAAGACAAAGAATTACGATTGCTCGAGCGTTACTACGAAACCCGCAAATCCTTATGTTAGATGAAGCGACGTCAAGTCTTGATAGTAAATCGGAATCGGTTGTTCAGAAGGCGTTAAATAACTTAATGAAAGGTAGAACAACTTTAGTTATTGCGCATAGACTTTCTACTGTTGTAGATGCAGATAAAATTATCTTTATTGAAAAAGGGAATCTTACAGGAAGTGGCTCACATGATGAGTTATTACGGACACATGACATGTACCGTGAATTTGCAATGCAACAATTGAAAATTAAAGAAGGAGCATTATAGAATGAAAACAATCAGTGAAGGGGCACTTCACTGATTGTTGATTTTAGAGTGCTAAAAAGTATGTTAAGCAGAAAGGATATGATTCCTTGATACCCAAAATTTTAATTGTAGATGATGATCCGCACATTAGAGAACTTGTTTCTGTATTTTTGGAACGAGAAGGTTTTCAAACATATGAGGCCGTTGATGGATTAGATGCTCTTCGAAAAATAGAAGAAGTGAGAGTCGAAATGGCGATTATTGATATTATGATGCCAAATATGGATGGGTTTGATTTATGTTATGAATTAAGAAAATACTATGATATCCCAATTCTTATGCTGACTGCTAAAGGTGAAACATCTCAAAAAGTAAAAGGATTTCACCTCGGAACAGATGATTATCTTGTAAAACCATTTGATCCTTTAGAATTAGTTGTGAGAGTGAAGGCATTATTGAAACGTTACCAAATTACAGTATCGCAATCTATTCAAGTTGGGAATGTACTGTTAAATCGTAAAACATTTGAAGTTAACGTTGGAGAACAAACGGTGACGCTGCCGCTAAAAGAATTTGAGTTGCTCTTTACATTAGGATCTAAAGCGGGGAGAACTTGTTCAAGAGAGCAATTAATAGAAGACGTATGGGGATATGATTTTGAAGGGAATGAACGCACGCTAGACGTTCATATTAATCGGTTGCGTGAAAAGTTTCAAGAAGAGTTATCGAAGTTTAGTATAAGGACGATAAGGGGCTTAGGGTATCGCTTAGAGGTAAGTAAATGAGAAAAAGAGAAAGAATGAGTAAGATGAAGATGTTAAAAGTAATGGGGGCGATAGTAGCGCTCTTTACTTTTCTTACTATAATTTGGTCAATAGCCTTTTTTGTATCGTCTAGTGTAATGAAAGCTTTTGAAATAAACGTATCGCCTTTTATTACTTTTCTAATTAGTGATATGGTCGGCTTTGTTTTTATCGTTCTTATTTGGACATTAATCGGAATTTTAATGAGACCGAAGCGAGAGGCGATGATTTGGACGATCATTGAACCGATACAAAAAATTGCAAAAGGGGACTTCTCTGTAAAAATACGGAATGAAGAAAAGTATGATGGCGAAATTGGTGTGCTTGTAAAAAGTATTAACGATATGACGGATGAACTTAATGCAATGGAGAAAATGAGACAAGAATTTGTATCGAATGTTTCTCATGAAATACAGTCGCCATTAACATCTATTAAGGGATTTGCTCGAGCGCTACAAGATGATAATCTACCAGTTGAAAAAAGAAAACATTATCTTACTATTATTGAAACTGAAACAACGCGATTATCTAAATTGAGTCAAAATTTATTGAAGCTAACACTTTTAGAGTCAGAGGAGTATTCACCAGAAAGAGCTACTTATCGATTAGATCAACAGTTGAAACAAATTGTGTTAAATAGTGAGCCTCTTTGGGATGAAAAAGGACTTGAGCTAGATCTTGATATGGATAAAGTGTGTGTTACTGCAGACAAAGAAAGTATGAGCCAAGTATGGATTAATTTAATTCATAACAGTATTAAATTCACACCAAATGGTGGCACGATTACAATTCATTTAAAAGAACATAAGGAATTCCTGGAAGTAAGTATTCATGATACGGGAATTGGTATATCCGAAGAACAGAAACAACATATTTTTGAACGTTTTTATAAAGCGGATTCTTCACGAAACCGTGCTTATGGAGGAAGTGGATTAGGTCTAGCAATTGTAAAAAAAGTACTCGACCTTCATCAAGGAAAAATAAAAGTTGAGAGTGTAGAAGGAAATGGTACAGAATTTATTGTGCGTATTCCAAATCATGAAGAAAAATAGTGTTAGAAGGAGGCCTTCTAACACTATTTTTCTTTAAAAATGCATTTACCATTACTATAGTTACCTATAAGTAACCTACGCACATAAAAGTGCATCATTGCCTTTTTACATAAACATAGATACACTTTTAATATAATAAACAACTGAGATGATTAAGGAGTGTTATACTTGGCAGAATTATTACAAGGAAAAAATGCTTTAATTACAGGAGCAGGTAGAGGGATTGGTCGTGCTGTAGCGATTGCGTTAGCGAAAGAAGGCGTAAATGTAGGTCTTTTAGCTCGTTCAGAAGAAAACTTAAAAGCTGTAGCGAAAGAAGTGGAAGCAGAAGGTGTAAAAGCTGTTATTGCGACTGCTGACGTATCTTCATATGAAGAAATAACGACTGCAATTGAAACATTAAAAAATGGTTTAGGATCTATCGATATTTTAATTAATAACGCTGGTATTTCTAAATTCGGTAAGTTTTTAGAATTAGACGTTGCTGATTGGGAAAAAATCATTCAAGTAAACTTAATGGGTGTATACTATGCAACTCGTGCAGCTTTACCAAGTATGATTGAACAACAATCTGGTGATATTATTAATATTTCATCTACAGCAGGACAAAAAGGTGCACCTGTAACAAGTGCATATAGTGCTTCTAAATTTGGTGTTCTTGGTTTAACAGAATCGTTAGCGATGGAAGTTCGTAAACATAATATCCGTGTAACAGCTTTAACACCAAGTACAGTAGCAACTGACATGGCTGTAGACTTAGGATTAACTGATGGAAATCCTGATAAAGTAATGCAAGCGGAAGATATTGCAGAGTTTATCGTAGCGCAGCTGAAATTAAATAAACGTACATTTATTAAATCAGCAGGACTTTGGTCTACTAATCCGTAAGGGATAAATATAAAATACAAAGAAGGGACATCTATTCTGTAATGGAGTGGGTGTCCCTTCTTTATTTTTTGTGTATGAAACGGAATTTTCGGTATAATTAAATTTGAATGGTAGATAAGTATTAAAAACTTGAAGGGGATGGTATTTCCATGAGTACGATTGAGAAATGGACGGCTGTTGATCAATATATGAGTGATGTATTAATACCGAAAGACTCTACATTAGAAGAAGTTCTTCAAGCAAACGCTGCAGCTAATTTACCGGCACATGATGTATCGCCAACTCAAGGGAAGTTTTTACAACTATTAGTACAAATTCAAGGAGCGCGTAACATTTTAGAGATTGGCACTCTAGGCGGATATAGTACAATATGGCTTGCAAGAGCATTGCCATCTGGAGGGCGAATTGTTACATTAGAAGCAAGTGAAAAGCATGCTGAAATTGCACGGAGCAATATTGAGCGTGCCAATTTGAATGATAAAATTGAAATACGATTAGGATTAGCGTTAGATTCTTTAAAACAAATAGAAAATGAGAAGTATGAACCATTTGATTTTATTTTCATAGATGCGGATAAACAAAATAACCCTGCTTATTTTGAATGGGCACTGAAACTATCACGCCCTGGTACTGTAATTATTGGGGATAACGTAGTACGTGAAGGTGAAGTTATTGATAATACTAGTAGCGATCCTCGTGTACAAGGGATACGCCATTTCTATGAGCTAATAGCTGCTGAGCCGCGTGTAAGTGCTACTGCGCTTCAAACTGTAGGAAGTAAAGGGTACGATGGGTTTGTAATGGCAGTCGTAACAGAGTAATGTAAGGAGGAAAAAGGGATGAAAAAGAAGTTTCAAAAATTATAACGTGTATCTTGTACAACGAATTTAGCTCGTGGACCTCCAATTTACATAGCTTTATATTATATATTAAAAACTTGGAGGCTATAAGAAGATGAGAACTGAAAAAGAAATGTTAGACTTAATTATAAATACAGCAAAAGAGGATGAAAGAATTCGAGCTGTCATCATGAATGGGTCACGTGTGAATCCAAATGTGAAAAAAGATTGTTTTCAAGACTATGATATTATTTATGTTGTAAAAGATATACAATCTTTTACGTGTAATCATAGTTGGATTAATAGATTTGGAGAAATAATGATTGTGCAAATGCCGGAAGAAATGTCGTTACTTCCAGCTGATAAAGACGGGAAATTTCCGTATTTAATGCAGTTCATGGATGGGAATCGAATTGATTTAATGCTAGTTCCAGTTGATTTAATAAATAAATTTATTGGACAGGATAGTTTAAGTAAATTACTACTGGATAAAGACAAATGTATTGGAGAATTTCCGCCAGCAAGTGATAAAGATTACGTTATAAAAAATCCTACAGAAAAAGAGTTTTTGGATTGCTGTAATGAATTTTGGTGGTGCAGTACAAATGTAGGAAAAGGATTGTGGCGCGAGGAACTTTCTTATGCGAAAGGAATGCTTGAAGGCCCAATGCGTGATATGTTAATCGTAATGCTAGAATGGCATATTGGTATGAAAACAAATTTTACAGTGAATACCGGAAAGTTTGGTAAGCATTTCGAGCAATATGTTGAAAAAGATACGTGGGAGCAATTTAGAAAGACATTTTCAAATGCAGAATATGAAAATATATGGGAGTCATTCTTTGTAATGGGTGATTTATTTAGGGAAGTTGCGAACGAAATTGCTAACACATATGGATATCAATACCCGCAAGATGATGATGATGACAAAGTGACAAACTATTTAAAACATGTGAAAGTTTTGCCGAAAGATAGTACATCGATTTATCCCGCATAAACGGGCAGTAAAACCCCCACTGATTAAAGTTTCACTTTATTAATTGTATAAAGCAGTAAGACTGTCCTAATTACGGACAGTCTTATTTTTGTTCATGAATAAGAATTTCTCTAACAAAGTACAGATGAATCACATATGAAATTTTAGGGAGGTTTTTATCATGTATTATTTTTACGCACCAGAAATGTTCGTTCCATTTCATTGGGGACTAGAACGAAATGTTTCGTATGCTTATATGCCATATCATTCATTTTATTATGGAAACTATATAGACGCAGTGCCGTATGTATTAAATGTTCCGCAAAATGATCAAGTCAAAGTGAAGGAAGAGAATCGGGGGTCATGGACACCTTTTTCATGGGTTGAAAAATATGCGTATGCATTTTCAGGACCATACAATAAAGCGGAAGTAGCTCTTACATTTGATGATGGACCAGATTTAGTATTTACGCCAAAAATTTTAGATAAGTTAAAACAATATAATGTAAAAGCTACTTTTTTCTTACTTGGTGAAAATGCAGAAAAGTTTCCGAATGTAGTAAAGCGTATCGCGAATGAAGGGCATGTAATTGGTAACCATACGTATAATCATCCGAATTTAGCGAAAGTAAATGAGGCTGAATACCGTAATCAAATTATAAAAACGGAAGAAATATTAAATCATTTAGCTGGTTATGCACCGAAGTTTATACGTCCACCATACGGTGAAATACTTGAAAATCAATTGAAGTGGGCGACAGAGCAAAATTTTATGATTGTACAGTGGAGTGTTGATACAGTTGATTGGAAAGGGGTAAGTGCTGATACGATTACAAATAATGTGCTAGGGAATTCATTTCCAGGAAGTGTCATACTTCAACATTCGACTCCAGGTGGACATTTGCAAGGATCTGTCGATGCACTAGACAAAATCATTCCGCAGTTAAAAACGAAAGGGGCACGTTTTGTAACACTTCCAAGTATGTTCCAGACATCTAAAGAGAGAAAATGAAAATGTTAATAATTGGGATTTTAAGAGTTGTATAGTATAATGAAGGTGTAAGTTAGGGGGGATATAATTGATGGATGCACTAGTAAACATAGGAATGAGCATATTGATTGGTATTATATTTATACTTGCGGCACGTATTCTTCAAAAAAATCCACCGACGGATATTAACGCAGCATATGGTTACCGTACGAAACGGTCTATGAAAAATAAGGAATTATGGGATGCAGGTAACAAGTATAGTGCAGAAGTGATGAAACAAAATGGATTCATTATGATGTTAATTGGAAGTGTTATTAGTATACTGTTTAGATATCCACATACAATGATAGCGATTATGATTGTTATGCTGTTGTTAATTATACGATTATTTATACGAGTAGAGAAAAAATTAAAGATACTTGAGCAATAAAAAAATAAGACTCCCGAATAAAGTATGCTGGGAGTCCTATTTTTTTATAAACTATTTTTGTTTAGCAATTCTTGTCCTTGCACTATAACAAATTCATAGTATTCAAGAGCATAAGGATAAATATCTTCAAATGTTATCGTTATCGGATTACTGTTTAAAACAGAATTAGTCGTTAAAGATGAAATCTCTCTTCTTAATAGTTGTAGAAAAGAAGTTGCATGTACTTTCATCACATCGTCTACTTCTTCACCTGGTGCAAATGGAAGTGGTTTTATTACATTGTGGAAATACATATGACAAAACTCACGATCAGTAAGGCTTGAAATTTCATAATCTATTTTATAGATTCCTTTGTATGTTAAATCATTCGTTTGGAAGGAAAGACCCAGTTCTTCCTCAATTTCACGTAGACCGCCAATTAGTACATCTTCATCATGCATAATATGTCCGGCGGATGTAATATCCCATATACCTGGAGCTTCTTTTTTATTATTAGAGCGTAATTGGAAATATAAGAACATATCCTCAGCATCTTTTTCTACAAACCAGCAATGAAATGTTTCGTGCCAATCACCGTCACGATGCACGTCATCACGTAATTTCTTTCCAAGTGTATTTCTTTCAGGATCAAATATTGTTAACCACTCTGTCATTTTAATTCCCCTTTCTGCAAATTTTATTATACAATATTTGTATTGAATTTTGGGAAAATAAAGAAAAAGGAGTGATTATTAGTGAAGATAGAGAATAAGGAAATAAAATCAATAATTTCAACTGAGGAAGAATTACGACAAATATTGGGGCAACCAAGTGAACGGGCTTTGAAAAAAGTTATTTCATCACTTGATCACCATTGTGTAGATTTCCTGTCTAAATCGCCTTTTCTAGTATTATCTACTGCAAATAAATTCGGAGAGTGTGATGCTTCGCCGAGGGGAGACGCACCTGGATTTGTATATGTATTAAATGAAAATAAAATTATCATCCCAGAAAGACCGGGTAATCGTCGTATAGACTCTATTTTAAATATAATTTCAAATTCGCACGTAGGGTTAATCTTTTTTATTCCGGGTCTTGGGGAAACACTCCGAATAAACGGTAAAGCATATATTACGAACGATGAAGAAATTTTGAAAGAAATGCAGGCGAATGGACGCAATCCGTTACTTGGAATTGTTGTTGAAATAGAAGAATGCTATATTCATTGTGCAAAAGCTTTTATTCGTTCAAAAATGTGGGATCCAGAGTCATGGTTAAATAAAAAAGAGCTACCTTCAGCACCGAAAATGTTAATGGAGCATGCGAAAGTGAATGCTTCAGAAGAGGAAGTTGCACGTTCTTTAGAAGAAAGTTATAGGGAAAGATTGTATTAAAAATTATTTTTTAAATATAGTGTTGAAGTATGAAACTCTAAACGTTTTAGAGTGAGACTTTAACTATGAATATTGTTAATTTGTATGTGATGAATATATGTGCAAGAGAATAAATCTGTATTAGATGATTTGTTATTTTAAAATATAATTATTCATATTCTTAAAAATTGTGAAGAAAAATAGGCTTGCTTTTTGAAAAGTTGATAACTATAATAAGTTAACAAATAGACATGAACGAAAAAGTAACGATAAGGACATGAGATGATTTTTACGGTTTACAGAGAGGGAAGACAAGGCTGTGAGCTTCCTAACACGAAAAATGATTTTACCACCTTTGAACTTCAATAGTGAACGAGTAATCTAGTAATTATTGACGGTATCAGCCGTTATCTGAACTTGAGCAATCTAGAAGAAAGTAAGTCTAGGTTGGAACAAGGGTGGAACCACGAAAACACATTCGTCCCTTTCCTAGGGATGAGTGTGTTTTTTTTATAGTTTTTAAGATTGAAAATTTTAAATAATTAAAAAATATTATTGATTTTGTTTTTTATGCGAGTATAATGAGTTAACAAATAAACATGAGCGAAAAAGTAACGATAAGGACATGAGAACATTTTTACGGTTTACAGAGAGGGAGGCCAAGGCTGTGAGCTTCCTAACACGAGAAATGATCTTACCACCTTTGAACTTCAATAGTGAACGAGCAATCTAGTAATTATTGACGGTATCAGCCGTTATCTGAACTTGAGCAATCTAGAAGAAAGTAAGTCTAGGTTGGAACAAGGGTGGAACCACGAAAACACATTCGTCCCTTTCCTAGGGATGAGTGTGTTTTTTTATCCCGCATTAACGGTCAGTAAGATTCCCATCTCAAAATTTGGCGGATGCGAGGGAGTAAGATGGGAGATCAACTGTCCGTAAAAGCCCGATTGGTTCAACTAATAATCAGTGAGGAATGGACAAAATCCCCACTGATTAAAGTTTCACTTTATTACTTTGAAAGGAGGTGCGGTAACATGAAACGATTAGTACGTACGGAAATAACCACCACCTGCATGATTAAAAAGCAGAGTAAGGTGATTCATAGGTGTAACAATTAAACTATTTAGGAGGAGATTAGAAAATGAATAACGTTATTAATGTTGGGGTATTAGGATTAGGTACTGTCGGAAGTGGTGTTGTCCATATTTTGAAAGAACATTATCGAAAAATCACTCTTGATACAGGATATAAAGTAAAGGTAAAGACAGTTGTTGTACGTGATTTGGAAAAGGAACGTGATGTTTGCATTGATGGAATCGTAGTAACAAGTAATGTCGATGAAGTTCTAAATGATTCAAATATTGATATTGTAGTAGAGGTAATGGGCGGAATTGAAGAAGCGAAAGAGCATATTGTGAAGGCTTTGCAAAGTAAGAAACATGTCGTAACAGCAAATAAAGATTTAATGGCTGTATATGGTGCGGAGCTTCTGCAACTGGCAAATAAAAATGAATGTGACCTATGTTACGAAGCGAGTGTAGCCGGTGGGATTCCAATATTAAGAGGATTATCAGACGGGCTAGCTTCAGATCAAATTGAAAAAATAATGGGAATCGTAAATGGAACAACAAATTATATGTTAACAAAGATGAGTCAAAATGGATGGTCGTATGAAGAGGCTTTACAGGAAGCGCAAAAATTAGGGTTTGCAGAATCAGATCCGACAGCGGATGTAGATGGACTAGACGCTGCGAGAAAGGTAGCAATTCTTGCAAACTTAGGTTTTTCGATGAATGTTTCTTTAGATGATGTTCAAGTTAGAGGTATTCGAAAGGTTGAAAAAGAAGATTTAGAGATGGCCGAAAAATTAGGATTTACAATGAAATTAATTGGTAAAGCTGAAAAACAAGGATCATCCATTCACTTAAGTGTAGAACCGACTTTATTACCACGTCATCATCCGCTATCGAATGTGAATAATGAATTTAATGCGGTGTATGTTCACGGTCAAGCAGTAGGAGAAGTGATGTTTTACGGACCTGGAGCTGGGAAGTTACCAACTGGTTCTGCTGTAGTAAGTGACATTATTTCAATCGTTAAAAATATGAATCAAGTTCCGAAAAATAAAAGTGTATTAAAAGAACCGGAGCCGTATGAATTACAAGGAGATGAAGAAGTAGTCTCGAAATACTTTTTGCGTATTTCATTACGAGATGAGCCTGGAATGTTTAAAAAAATAACAGAATGTTTCGTTGATTATTCTGTGAGTTTAAAAGAGGTAATTCAATTACCTTTGAATCGTGAGCTTGCAGAAGTCGTTGTTGTGACGCATCGAACTTCAAAATATCAATTCGAACAAGTTTTAGGGGCGATAGAAGATGTCGCAAGTGAAATAAACAGTTACTACATTATTGAGGAGGAAAAACAATATGTATAAAGGACTATTAAACCAGTACGCTTCTTATTTACCGGTGAATGAAAACACACCTGATGTCAGCTTAATGGAAGGAAATACACCCCTTATTCCATTATTAAATATATCAAAACAATTAGGGATTCAGTTATACGGAAAGTATGAAGGAGCGAATCCAACAGGTTCTTTTAAAGACCGTGGTATGGTAATGGCAGTTGCAAAGGCGAAAGAAGAAGGTTCAGAGGCTATCATTTGTGCATCTACAGGTAATACATCGGCATCAGCTGCCGCATATGCGGCACGCCTCGGAATGAAATGTATTATCGTAATACCAGAAGGAAAGATTGCGCATGGGAAATTAGCGCAAGCAGTTGCTTATGGAGCGGAGATCATTTCAATAGAAGGGAATTTCGATGATGCACTTAAGGCTGTAAGAAATATTGCTGCAGAAGAGCCGATTACATTAGTAAACTCAGTGAATCCTTACCGAATTGAAGGGCAAAAAACAGCGGCATTTGAAATTTGTGACCAGTTGCAAAACGCACCAGATGTTCTAGCTATCCCTGTTGGAAATGCTGGGAATATTACAGCATATTGGAAAGGGTTCTGTGAATACGAGAAAGAAAAAGGCTATAAGAAGCCCAGAATTCACGGCTTTGAAGCGGAAGGAGCGGCGGCAATTGTAAAAGGACATGTCATTGAGGCACCTGAAACGATTGCAACAGCGATTCGCATCGGTAATCCGGCAAGTTGGTCGTATGCAGTAGAGGCTGCCGAACAGTCTAATGGTGAAATAGATATGGTGTCAGATGAGGAGATTTTACATGCGTATAGATTGTTAGCAAAAACTGAAGGAGTTTTCGCAGAGCCAGGATCAAATGCTTCATTAGCGGGCGTAATTAAACATGTTCAATCTGGAAAAATCAAAAAAGGCGAAACCGTTGTTGCAGTTTTAACTGGAAATGGTTTAAAAGATCCTGATATCGCAATTTCTTCTAATAAATTTGATATTGCAAGTGTGTCAAATGATATAGAACAAATTAAAGATCATATTAAAGGGGTGATTATGTCGTGATACCATTAAGAGTTCGTGTTCCTGCTAGTACAGCGAATGTTGGACCAGGATTTGATTCTGTTGGAATAGCTTTGTCATTATATTTAGAAGTAAGTGTAAAGGAAGAAGCTGATAAGTGGCAAGTGATACATTCTTTTGACGATTCAATTCCAAAAGACGATAAAAATTTAATTGTTAGCACGGCATGTAAAGTATGTCCTTCTTTATCACCCCATATAATAGAAGTTACTAGTAATATTCCGCTGACAAGAGGGCTAGGAAGTAGCGCATCAGCGATTGTAGCAGGAATAGAGCTTGCGAATCAACTTGGAAATTTATATTTAACAACTGATCAAAAGGTTCAAATTGCTACAAACTTTGAAGGACATCCAGATAATGTCGCTGCTTCTATTTTAGGTGGAACTGTAATCGGAGCACTTGATGGAAAAAATGTTTCGGTTGTAAGGATTGAAAGTAAGGAATTAGGCGTAATTTCTCTTATTCCGAATGAAGAGCTAAATACGGATGAAAGTCGATCTGTATTACCAGAGATGTTTCCATTTCATGAAGCGGTTAAGGCTAGTGCGATAAGTAACGTATTAGTAGCTGCGTTATGTCAAAAGAAGTGGGAAGTTGTAGGTGAAATGATGGAAAGAGATCATTTCCACGAGCCATATCGTTTAGAACTTGTACCGTTATTACCATCAATTCGTAAATGTGCAAAAGAATTCGGAGCATATGGAACAGCGCTTAGTGGTGCGGGACCATCCATTTTTATTTTAACTCCGTACGAGAAGCGTAAAGAAATAGCTGACCAATTAGCGAGAGTATTTGCAGCTATGAAAGTATGTGAGCTTGAAATTGATCATAAAGGGATTACTGTAAATAAGGAAGAACATATTGGATTATAAAGAAAGCTAGCATCGCTAGCTTTCTTTACGTTATGGAGAATCTATTTTAAAGGGGATTTTTCGGAATGAACATTAATTTTAGGGGTGATTATATGAGTTCAAAAGAGTCACCAGAAGAAAAAAGAGAACGCATGAGACAAAGTGAATTGAAAAATAATCCTACCGGTTCTTTGAATGATGGACTCAACAGGGCGGAATCAGGTAGCCCCGCTGATATGACAGGTGGTATGAATTGGAAAGGTACAGGGATATTAATTTTAGTGCTAGTTTTAGGATATATTATATATAGTTACTTTTTCAGTTAAGGAAAGCTTGATGGAATTTAGATTTGCTTGATCTAATTATTAGTGAGAATAAAAAAAAGGATTAAAGTCCCCCTGTATTACATATTTTCTTTAAACAGATTATAGTAATACGTAAATTTTTTTTGCTCATAATAGAGCTAGCATAATGCTAGCTCTATTATTTTTTTGCCATATTCCTGTAACAAACCTCCTGTATATTCATTGGTGGAGGTGCAGAAGATGAAAAAAATGATAGCGATATGTCTTCTTACAACATTGTCACTTTCGACTTTAGTCGGGTGTGATGTAAAAGGTAATGATGCTTTACAAGAGTCTAAAATAAAGAAAGCGACGTATAAAGATTTTACTTACGATGTAAATCCTGAGACTTTTACGTTAACTGTAGAACATGATGGTGTAAAAGAACAGGCATCACAACCGTTACCAAAAATGAAGGTATCGAATTTGAAAAAAGACAAGGATCATACATCATGGGAATATCCGGATCAAAAAGTAAAAGTAAATTTAGAAAAGAAAAAAGACCACTTAAATATTGAAGTGGAATCGACTGGTGCAGAAAGTTTTACATGGCCAAAAGTGCAAGCTGAAAATTATACACTTCCGTTATGGGAAGGTAAGCAAATTCCGAGTAATGATGAGAATTGGAAGAAGTTTTTAAAGGATGATGCATATTCATTTGCTGAATCATTTTCTATGAAGTTTTTTGCATTAAATGGTTCTAAATATTCGATCGTATATATTGCGAACAATATGTTTAATAATGAATTGAAATTTCATTCAGATCCGAAAATAGGGTTTGATTTTACACATGAATTCCCGAGTATAAATAAAAATAAAACATATGGATTTCAATTATATGTGACAAATAATGATGCAGTAAGTATTGCTAAACTGTATAAGGATAATATTGCTCGAAAAGGTGAATTTAAAACATTACAAGAAAAGGCAAGAAAAAATAAAGAAATCGAAAAACTTTACGGGGCAGCTCATTTTTACTTTTGGAATCAAAATGGTTTATCAGAAAGTAACGTGAATTGGCCGAAGCTAAGAGAGCAAATAAATAGCCCGGTGTTTAGCTATATAAAAGACCTTATTCAAAAGAATAGTTCAGAGCCTGGGGAATTGAATGTATTTGAGCAGGTGAGTAAACAAGACTTTATCGATAAGTACCAAAAAAATGTTATTTTACGCTATACAAACGAAGTATTATCTATGAAGGAATTGTATAAAGAGGATATTTTCCCGAAAGTTAATCAGGAAGCTAGTGTGTTATTAAAGAAAGGTGTAGATCACTTATCGAAGACAGAGCTGTATAGCTTAAATAAACATTTATTAAAGTCAGTACTCGGTGATGCAGTTGAAGAAGTAAGTAAATGGGGTAAAGCAGATGGAACGGATATAATAAAGGAAATGAAAAAAGTAGGGATAGACAAAGCGTGGATTGGTCTACCGAACTGGGAACAAGGATTTATGCAGCCTAATTTCGTTACAGAAGCTAAGGAAATGGGATATTTAGTTGGTCCGTATGATTCTTACCATTCTATTCACGAAAAAGGTGATAAAAATTGGAACACAGCTTCTTTTAATGACCCATCGTTATATGAAGAAGCCACTGTAACGAAGAAAAATGGTGAGAAAGTGCAAGGGTTTTTAGGGAGAGGCCGAAAATTAAATCCGACATTATCACTTCCTAGTGTAAAAGAACGAATGAACGATATATTACAAAATGGCCCTAAATATAATTCATGGTTTATTGATTGTGACGCGACGGGCGAAATTTATGATGATTATTCAACAAAACATTTAACGACACAAGAACAAGATTTACAAGCAAGATTAAAACGAATGGATTATATTGCACAAGAAAAAGGTATGGTAGTTGGCTCTGAGGGCGGAAATGATTTTGCAAGTAGTACGATTGCATTTGCTCATGGAATTGAAACACCAGTTATTAAGTGGGACGATGAAGATATGAGAAAAAATAAAACAAGCCCGTATTATGTCGGTGGATATTGGTCACCAAATCAAAATGTTCCAGAAAAATATGCAAAACAAGTACCGTTAAAAGAAGAATATAAGCAAGTATATTTAAATCCAGTATATTCGGTGCCATTATATAAACTAGTATACAATGATTCGGTTATTACAACGCACCACTGGGAATGGGGAAGTTTGAAGGTAAAGGACGAGGTTGGAAATCGTATGTTATATGAGTTATTGTATAATGTTCCTCCGTTGTACCATTTAGATGAAGTAGAGTGGAATAAGCATAAAAAAGAAATTACAGAGCATCTGAAAGTTTGGAATGAAGTTCATGAAAAGGCAGTAAAAGAAGAAATGACGAACTTTGCATATCTGTCAGAAGATAAGCTAGTACAATCTACTTCATATGGAAAAGATATTAAAATCATTGTGAATTTCTCAAATAAAGATGTAGAAATAGAAAAAACGAAAATAAAAGCAAAGTCAGCTTTAATTAATAATAATGGGAAGCAAATGATATACACACCAAATGAGAAATAATAAAGTGAAACTTTAATCAGTGGGGGATTTATCCCTCACTGATTATTAGTCATCACCAATCAAGATGGTACGGCACAAACTTGACTCTTTATTCTTGCTAAATTGTGAGGTGAAAATCTTACTACCTGCAAATAACAGAATAATAAATATGTAAATTCGAATATTCCGAAGTATTGGATTTTTTAAGTTGATAAATAGTGACTTGCCAAAAATAAGCACAAGAGTATAATGTGAAATGGAATACATGTTGGATTCATGAAGTAACCTTACAAAAATGTAAGGTAATTGAAAGGAAATTCAATATGAAGATTAATAGACTTACATTATACTAGGGAAAGAGAAAGAGAGGCGAATGGGTATGAGCTCTGAATTAGAACAAAATACGAGAAGCAATAAAAAACGTTCTAAACGAAAGTCAATAAAATGGTTCATTTTAATTCCATTTTTCCTACTTATTTTTGGAGGAGTAGGATATGGATCGTTTATATATAACAAAGCAAAAGCGGTTGTAAGTGATGCATATGCAAAAATTGATAAGTCATCAAAAAGGGACAAAGAAGTGGAACCTTTAAAGGATAATATTTCGATTTTAATCATGGGTGTAGACGGAAGTGAAATGAGAAAAAGCCAATACGGCGAAGCAGTTCGGACAGATGCACTTTTATTAGCGACAATTAATAAAGATGATAAATCCGTTAAATTAGTAAGTATTCCGCGTGATTCACGCGTTTATATTCCATCTAGAAAGAAATTAGATAAAATTACACACGCACACGTATTTGGCGGTGTTGAAAGTACAAGAGATACAGTGGAAAGATTTTTAAATGTACCAGTTGATTATTATGTGAAGTTTAACTTTGAGTCATTTGTACAAATTGTAGATTCAATTGGTGGTATTGATATTGATGTACCTGTTACTTTCACAGAACAAGATAGTAAAGACCAAGCAGGTATGATCCATTTAGAAAAAGGTTACCAACATTTAAATGGTGAACAAGCCCTTGCACTTGCTAGAACGCGTAAAATTGACAGTGACGCAATGCGTGGTCAAAGACAACAACTTGTAATTGAAGCAATTGCGAAAAAAGCTATGTCTGTTCAATCAATTAGCAAAATGGGCTCTTTACTTGATGCAGTTGATAAAAATATGAAAACAAACTTAACGTTTGATGATATGCTTGCTATTACGAAAAATATGGCAGGATCTGACCTGCAAATGGAAAAAATGCAAATTGAAGGTACTGATAAACGTATTGGTGGTATTTATTATTACATTCCAAACGAAAAAAATGTGAAAGATATTTCGACTAAGTTAAATGAGCATTTAGGTGTTACACCAAAACCAACTCGAAACGAATAGTAAAAAAGATTGGCCTTTGCCAATCTTTTTTTATGGAAATATATTTGTAACTTTTCTGTAACGATTTTTTATATTAGAAAAACTATACTTATATGTATGGGAATATTGGGGAAGCAAATAGTATAAAAAATACTTAAAATTTGTAGTAAGGAAAGATATCATATGCAGAAATGGATAAGTATTTTGGGAATCATTTTTATATTGACTGGATGTAAAATGTCTGAAGCTCCAACAAGTTTAATGGGAGCTCCTGCAAATGAAAAGTGGATTAATGAATTAAAAGAGCAAATAGATAAAGATTTGCCAGTTAATTATCGGTTGCTTACTCCAATGTCTAATAAAGATAAACAGATGATTTGGTCAATGGATTTTAAACAAGATAATAAGAAAGAAGCGATCGTATTTTATAAAGTACCGAATGAAGATCGGAGTATATATTTAGCTATTTATGCGGAAAGCAGCAATGGCTGGAAATTAAAGTCCACTCATACATTTGATGGTGAGAATATAGATATCGTTAAAGTCGGTGATTTTACAGGGAACGGGAAGCGAGAGTTATTAATTGGAATCTCTGTAAGTCGTGAATCTTTAGAACATGTAATGTATGTCTTTTCGGAAGAAAATGATGATATGAAGGAGATTTATAATCGGCAATATACGAAGTTATTTATAGAGGATTTAAATAAAAATGGCCTTAATGATATAAGCCTTGTTACTTATAAAAAAGATGAGCAATTGAAAGTTGAGTTCATTGAACAGTTTAACACTATGTCTGAAGTTACATTTGATCCATATATAAATAGTATTCAACGAATACAAATGGGACGTATTTCTAACAAGTCAAAGGCAGTTGTAATTGATGCAGGAGTTGGGGCTCATTCAGGTATAACATATGTAGCAAAATTTGATCAGGATCATTATGAGGGGCTACCTATAGACGGGAAAGAAGATTTATTCAATGATTATGTTGTGGAAAGTAAAGACGTTAATGAAGACGGCATTATTGAATTTGTTCGTACTGTGCGTCCAAAAGGTTGGGAGGAGGTATCGTACGGAGAGAGCACGATGTTTGAGCGTTATATACAGTGGAGTGAAGAGGGAATTAAACTGATAGAAGAAAGATATGTCAATATAGAGAAAGGTTATTTTGTCAAAATCCCTCAAGCGCTAATTGGAAAAATAACTGTCCCAGTTCAGCAAGAAGCACCGGATGTTCAAAAATTTATAGATGCAACTACAAATGAAATATGGCTTGAAGTCCATATTTTTAAGCGGAAAGAATGGTTCAAAATAAAAGGATACGAAGCAGCAGTTAAAACAGCTTCTCATGTATATGCAGTACCGAAGCAAGGAAAATTTGAAAAAATGAAAGCATATATAAAACCGCTAGCGGATTATCAACAAGAGTAGGGAGGTGGGAATTATGTCAACAATTTTAGTTTTAGAAGATGAAATACCAATCCGTAGCTTTATTGTCTTAAATTTGAAACGTGCTGGATTTTATGTATTAGAAGCTAGCACTGGAGAAGAAGCGTTACAGATTTTAAGTGAACATACTGTTGATGTGGCGTTACTTGATGTTATGTTACCGGGGATTGATGGTTTTCAAGTTTGTAAAGCTATCCGGGAAGAAAATAAAAAAATGGGTATTATTATGTTAACCGCACGTGTACAAGATGAAGATAAAGTACAAGGGCTAGGAATTGGTGCAGATGATTATATCGCAAAGCCGTTTAGTCCAGTAGAATTAACTGCACGAATACAATCTTTATTAAGAAGAATAGAAGTACATGAAGAAAAAACGAATACAATCACGTCTGGTCCGTTTTCGTTAAATATCATAGAAGAAAGATTATATAAAGGTGGACAATTAGTTGATTTAACCCCTACAGAGTACATGATATTACAGTATTTAATGAATCAGGCTTCGAAGCCGGCTTCGCGTGATGAAATTTTAAATATGATCTGGGGAACTAATTACGTAGGCGAGACGAAAGTAGTCGATGTAAATATGAGACGGTTACGTCAAAAGATAGAATGTAATCCGTCAGAACCAGAGTTTATCCATACTGTATGGGGAAAAGGATATGTGTGGAAGGAAACTATAAGATGAGACGGAAAGTGACTTTATATTTTATGACGGTCATTACACTAATGCTTGTATTATTTGAAGTAGCATTTTCAGTTTCTATTTATCGATATTATTATAACGGCATTGTGCAATATGTTGAATCGCATGCAAAGACAAGCACACGTTTTTTCTCTGAATACAATTCACTATATTTTATTCGTTTGCAAGAATATAGCGGAGAAATAATTGAGAGTTTCCAATTAGAAGGAACGGAATTACAATTGATTGATCGGCAAGGTACAATTATACAATCGTCAAGTGGGCAAAAGGTTGAAGGTAAAGTAAGCATTCCTTATTCTTTACTAGAGGGGGAAATGTATCACCAAGTTATTACTACGAAAGATAACGTGGAACAATTAGAAGTATTAAGTCCACTCGTACATCAAGGGCAAACTATCGGTGTGTTAAAATATACGACTATTTTAACACATGTAAATGCAAAGATTATTGAAATTATTATGTTTACTATTTCAGTTGGAATTGTCATTTCAGGTATCGTATTCTTAATCAGTAGACGATTGGCGAATTCGTTTGTGAAACCTATCGAATCTATTATTCATGCTTCTTCGCAAATTGCGGAAGGTACATTAAAGGAGCAAATTAAAGAGGATTATCCTGGTGAATTAGGTGAGTTAGCGCATAGTTTAAATTATATGGCCGATAAAATAGAAAAGGCTGAGCAAATGAAAAATGAATTTATTGCCTCTATTTCTCATGAAATACGAACACCTTTAACAGGAATTAAAGGGTGGAGTGAGACATTAAAAACAGTAGATCATTTAACAGATGAAGAAATAAAGCAAGGTATGGGAATTATTTCAGGTGAAACAGACCGATTGATTCATTTAGTAGAAGAGTTACTAGATTTTTCAAGATTGCAGTCAAATCATTTTAATTTATATAAACAAAAAGTGCAATTGTACGATATACTAGAAGAGACGATTTGGCAATTGACTCCTAAATCAGAAGAGAAACAGATTCATCTAGTTGCTAATTTAGAACGAGTAGAACTAGTAGGAGATCGAAATAGACTAAAACAAGTTTTTCTAAATATTATTCATAATGCTATTAAATATTCAAATGAAAAAAGTACAGTTTACATTGAAGCGACCAAAAGTGAAGGACAAGCCGTGATTAAGGTGACAGATCAAGGTATTGGAATTGCTAAAGAGCATCTACCATTTATAGAGCAGTCATTTTATCAGATTAATAACCATATTGAAGGCGCAGGCATTGGATTAGCTATTGTAAAAAAAATGGTGGAGCTTCATGGTGGTACGCTTAGTATTACAAGTAGAGAAAGAGTAGGAACAACAATTTTGATAAAACTCCCACTATAATTTATATAAAATATGTTTATATAGTGTAATGAAAATAAATAGATGTATAATTATATTGGGTGATTTACATATAAGATTAATAGGGAGAGGAATTCGATAGAATGGAAAAGGCTTTTAAAATTAAACGAGTTGTAGTTGTTTTAATAGCGATTGCAATAGTAGCTATTGGGTATTTCATGTTTCAATCTATTACTTCACCAGCAAAAGCTGTAGCGAAACAAGAAAATGTAGTGCAGCTTGCAAGTGAACAATCGAAAGTTGAAATGAATAAAACGGCACCAAGTCGTTTTAACGGAGTGGAAAGAAAAGTTGCGTATCTTACATTTGATGATGGGCCAGGAAAATATACGGCTGAATTATTAAATATGTTAAAACAGCATGATGCGAAGGCGACATTCTTTTTAATAGGAGCGAATGTAAAAGCGTTTCCTGATTTAGTAAAACGTCAAAATGCAGAGGGGCATTATGTTGGAATGCATAGCATGACACACAATTTTGCGAAGTTATATAAAAATGGCGAGTATGTTAATGAAATGAAAGAAGATCAAGGCTTAATCGCAAACATTATTGGGAAAGCCCCTAAATTAACACGTCCTCCATACGGATCGATGCCTGGTTTAAATGAAGGTCTCCGAAATAAAGTAGTTGAGGATGGTTTAAAAGTGTGGGACTGGACAATTGATTCTTTAGACTGGAAATATAATAAAGTACCAGTTGATGCAGCAGCAGCGCAAATCGCTCAAAATGTATTAGCTGGTGCAACAAAACCGCAAGAAGTCATTTTAATGCATGACATTCACCCGCAATCAGTTGCTGCTGTGCCAGCAATTTTAAAGGGTCTAAAAGAAAAAGGTTATGAATTTGAAGCATATCATGAAGAGAGTCACTTCCCAGTGAACTTCTGGCATGATAACCGTATGTAATTGGAGGAATTGAAGTTGAAGTATGGAAAAGTAGCAGTTGTTGGAGTATTATCAGTAGGATTATTATCAGGTTGTTTCGGTGAAAAGCCAGAAGAAAATTTACATACGGCTTTTGAAGCAGCAGCGACACAAGAAAAATCTTTAGTTGAGGATACGAAAAAATTAGAGCAATTAGAAAAGCAAGGGCAAGAACTATATTCTCAAATTTTACAAGAAGGTAAAGAACATAATGAAGCAGTTACGAAGAAGATTGAGCAAGCTACTACAAATGTAGATGAGCGTGAAAAAGTATTGAAAAACGAGAGAGAACTGTTAGAAAAAGCTCAGAAGGAAACGAAATCGGTTCAAAGCAATATAGAGAAGCTTGAAGATAAGAAATTGCAAAAACAAGCAAAAGCAGTAGAAGAATCGTATAAAAATCGTTATGATGCCTTCCAAAAGATGAATGAGAATTACACGAAGGCGTTAGCGACTGAAAAAGAACTGTATGAAAAATTAAAAGTAAAAGAAACGAAGTTAAAAGAAATTGGTGAAAACGTTAAAACTGTTAACGAGTTAAATATGGAAACGCAAAAGGCGAAAGAACAATTTAATACACATACAAAAGAGTATAATGATAATAAATTAGCATTTTATAAAGATGCACAAATTAAAATTAAAGAAGTATCTTAATTACGATGAAAAATCTATAGAAAAAGCCGAAAAAACATTATAATAAAAAATGTTTTTTCGGCTTTTGTCGTTAAATGAATAGAAAAGACTGGAATTGATATCATAAAAGAGTTATAGTGAAATATTCGAAGGGAAACATTGTAAAGTAAGGAGAATGAAATATGTCATATGAATTTTTATTCAAATTAGGTTTAGCACTTTTTTTAGGATTATTCATCGGGATAGATAGGCAGCTAAAGAATAAACCGCTTGGTGTGAAAACAAGTATGGTTATTTCCGTAGCGAGTTGTTTAATTACAATGGTTTCAATTGAATCAGTGAATGTTTATTCTGTACCGGGTCATACGAATATGGATCCAATGCGCCTTGCTGCCCAAATTGTAAGTGGTATCGGTTTCCTTGGGGCGGGGGTAATTTTACGAAGAAGTAATGATGTTATTTCAGGATTAACGACAGCCTCTATGGTATGGGCTGCTTCAGCTTTAGGTATTGCGATTGGAGCAGGATTTTATATACAAGCGACGGTTGCTATGGTTTTAATTATATTAGCAATCAATGTACTTCCGCAAATTGTGAAAATTGCAGGCCCATATTCATTGAGACAAAAGGACTTATCTATAAAAATTACCGTAAACAAACATCGAGAGTTAGACGGGATTTTTAAGCAAATTAAAAATTTAAATATGCAAGTGAAACGAGTGAAAATTAAAGATATTGATAATGGGGCATCTCAGCAATTGGAAATGGTCATTTTAGCTCCAGAAGATTTATATACAACTGAATTATATAGTTCTTTAAAAGAAATCGATCATGTTGTTTCAGTAGAAGTTGAAAGTAGATAGAAAGAGTGATGAAAATTCACTCTTTTTTTAATGCATACAAAACATTTTGCTATAATTATTTTCTAAGGGGGATGAGTATGGTGGAGATACATATTAGAAGGGCAATAAAAGATGATATTTCGGCAATTGCAAAAGTGCATGTGGATAGTTGGAAAACAACGTATAAGGGGATATTCTCTAATGAAATTTTAGACAATATAACGTATGACCAACGAGAAAAGCTATGGGAAAGTATATTTCAAAAAGAAGACGGGCATCAATTTAGGTTTGTAGCAGAAACGTTAAATGGTAAAATAATTGGATTTATCGATGGGGGAGTTGAAAGAACAGGTACATATAATTGTGAGGGGGAATTATATGCAATATACATTTTACAAGAGTATCAAGGAATGAAGATAGGACAAAGATTATTTCAAGCTTTACTATTTGATTGTAAAAAAGATAATATGCAATCTCTTTTAGTTTGGGTAGTTTCTAATAATCCTTCTAAAAAGTTTTATGAAAAATATAATCCGGAAAAAATTGACACGAAACTTTTAGAAAGACTAAATGTAGAAGAAATAGCATATGCTTGGCGAGATATGGATTGTTTATACAAATCACTATTAATTTAGAACGCGATAATATTATTATGTAAACTTAATCTACAAGAATGAAAAAATACATCAATAATTATATTGGTGTATTTTTTTGTTGACGGATTAAATGTTTTGAAAAGGTGAAAAGTTTAGTTAGATAAAAAAATTCTGAAATATATCTTGAAATGATTATCATTATCAATTAAAATCATAGTTGATAATAAAATTCAACTGTCAGAAGTTTCACGAAAAAATGATAGTGTTCGTCTAAAAGAGGAGGAGCAGTATGCAGCATGCGAAACAAATCGCGGAACATGCAACAATACAAAGCTTTTTAAATTGTTATTTAAGAGAAACAGGAAGTGGAGAATGGATTACGGAGGATAAAAGGATAGAAAATATTTTCTGCCATTCATTTCAAAGAGACGCTATCCCCACTTATTTATGCTGCCCTTTATCGGCACAAAACGTTACTTTGTATGGGGAAGTTATATATAAATCGTCAACGGACCGTCATCTATTTGGAGAACAATTTTATTACCAAATTGGCGAAAATAAAAATGTTATTAAAGCAGATTATATTACGGTTATTATGTTTTTAATAAAGGAAATGTCTATTAACTATGGAGAAGGTACGAATCCTGATGAACTTATGCTTCGAGTTATCTGTAGTTGTCAAAATATTGAGAAGTTTATACAAGGAAGGGAGCAGGATACAGCTGAATTATATGGTTTCCATACGACTTTTATAGAGGCGGAGCAATCTTTATTATTTGGACATTTAACTCATCCTACACCAAAGAGTAGACAAGGTATATTGGATTGGAAAAGTTCAATGTATTCTCCTGAATTAAAAGGGGAGTGCCAACTTCACTATTTTAGGGCACATAAAAGTATAGTAAGTGAAAAGTCATTGTTACAAGATTCTACAACGGCGATGATAAAAAAGGAATTAAAGAACGATGAAAAGGTAGGTCAAGAATTTATTGAAGAGTACTGTCAAGAAGATGAATATTCATTAATTCCAATCCATCCGCTACAAGCAGAATGGCTATTACATCAATCTTATGTGCAAAATTGGATGAATCAAGGTGTACTTGAATATATCGGTCCAGTAGGTAAGTGTTATATGGCGACATCATCACTTAGAACGCTATATCATCCTCATTCGAAGTATATGTTCAAGTTTTCATTCCCTGTAAAGGTCACGAATTCAATGCGTATTAATAAATTGAAGGAACTTGAGAGTGGACTTGAAGGTAAGGAAATATTGAATACTAAAATTGGAGAGGTGCTAGAAAAGTTTCCAGGATTTGATTTTATATGTGATCCGGCCTTTATTACTTTAAAATACGGGGCACAAGAGTCTGGATTTGAAGTGATTATTCGAGAAAACACATTTTATAGTGAAAATGAAAATGATGCAACGCTTATCGCTGGATTAGTACAAGATGCAATTCCGGGTGAAAGAACTCGTTTAGCAAATATTATCCATCGCTTAGCGGATTTAGAAGGTAGAAGCTGTGAAGAAGTAAGTTTAGAGTGGTTTAGACGATATATGAATATCTCTTTAAAGCCGATGGTATGGATGTATTTACGTTATGGCGTTGCATTAGAAGCGCATCAACAAAATAGTGTTGTTCAATTGAAAGATGGTTATCCAGTTAAGTTTTACTTCCGTGATAATCAAGGTTTTTATTTCTGCAATTCAATGAAGTCAGTGCTAGATAATGAACTAGCGGGTATTGGCGAACATACTGGGAATTTATATGACGATTACATTGTAGATGAAAGATTTCGTTACTATTTAATTTTTAATCATATGTTTGGACTAATTAACGGTTTTGGTACAGCAGGATTAATAAAGGAGGAAATTCTTCTTTCGGAATTAAGGTCTGTACTTGAAGCGTTCCTTCCATATAACCGCGAACCTTCTACATTTTTAAGTGAATTGTTGGAAGAAAATAAATTGGCATGTAAAGCAAATTTGCTAACGAGATTTTTCGATGTTGATGAACTGACAAATCCTTTAGAGCAAGCAATTTATGTACAAGTAGATAATCCACTCGTTAGAGAAGTGGCTGTTCGTTCATAAGTAGTGCTAAAATTTCACGTAATACAAATAATGGAATTTGATATTCCGTATTATAGCGGAGGGATTTATGAAAGAAGAAGTTTATCACATAAAAATATTGAAGGCACTCCAATCAAAAGAGTACATTTCAGTAAGAAGAAGAGTATTCCGGCAATTAGTAGAATCGTTAATTTATGAAGAGATCATTACGCCGATTCGTATACAAAAGGGAGAGCAAATACTTTTTATTATACAAGGTCTTGATGAAAAGGATCAAAATGTAATGTACCAATGCTATGGGCAAGAACGTATGACATTTGGGCGTATTTGTTTACATGACTCATTAATAATGAGAGTTCAAGATGAGGAAGAAGAAATACAATCAGTTTCACAATTTTTACAGGAGATTTTTCGGATTGTTCAAGTGGATCGAACGAAATTGGATTCTTTTATTCAAGAATTAGAACAAACAATCTTCAAAGATACGATTGCACAATATGAGAGAAGTTGTGAAGAAGACTATCTTGCGAAATCTTATGATGAGCTTGAAAGTCATTTAATAGATGGACACCCGTATCATCCTAGTTATAAAGCACGCATCGGGTTTCAATATCGTGATAATTTTCAATATGGATTTGAATTTATGCAATCAATGAAAATTATATGGATTGCAGTTCATGAGAAATATACGACTGTAGGATATGAAAGTGAAGAGAGTTATAACTGTACCTTTAAAGAAGAAATTGGTGAAAAGAAAATCGAAGAGTATATGGATCGTATTCGAACAATGGACTGTGATTCGAAGAAGTACATGTTTATACCTGTTCATCCTTGGCAGTGGGAGAACTTTATTATTCCGAATTATACTGACCATATACAGGATAAATATATTATTTATTTAGGGAAATCAGAAGATGATTATTGCGCGCAGCAGTCGATGCGGACATTAAGAAATGTTACGAATCGAGAGAAACCATATGTAAAGTTATCAATGAATTTACTCAATACTTCAACTATCCGTACATTAAAACCACATTCGGTTGTGAGTGCACCTGCTATATCGAATTGGTTAAAAGATATAGTAAATCATGACCCTTATTTAAGGGATGAATCGCGTTTAATTTTGTTAAATGAATTTTCGAGTGTTACGTACGATGCGAATAAAAAAGCTACGTATGGCTCATTAGGATGTATTTGGCGCGAAAGCGTTCACAAATATTTAGATAAGAAAGAAGAGGCAATCCCATTTAACGGTTTATATGCCAAGGGAAAAAATGGGACACCAACTATTGATTTGTGGTTAAAGAGATATGGAGTAGAAAGCTGGTTACAATTGCTTATTCAAAAAGCAATTATCCCAGTTGTACACCTCGTTGTAGAGCATGGAGTCGCATTAGAATCACATGGACAAAACATGATTTTAGTTCATGAAGAGGGAATACCAGTCCGTATTGCACTAAAAGATTTTCATGAAGGACTGGAGTTTTATCGTCCATTTTTGAAAGAACTCGAAAAATGTCCTGACTTTACTAAAATGCATAAAACATATGCGAATGGTCAAATGAATGATTTCTTTGAAATGGACCGTATTGAATGTTTACAAGAAATGGTTTTAGATGCGCTTTTCCTATTCAATCTAGGTGAACTGGCTTTCGTGCTGGCAGATGAGTATCAGTTGAAAGAGGAACAATTTTGGATCATTCTTGTTGAAGAAATAGAAGATCATTTTGAAAGATTTTCGCATTTGAAAGAACGTTTTGAAGCATTACAATTATATGCACCTACATTTCATGCAGAGCAATTAACGAAGCGTCGTTTATATATGGATGTGGAATCGCTTGTTCATGAAGTTCCAAATCCATTGTATAGAGCAAAGCAACTTACAATACAAAAATCAGTTGTTACAGGGGGAAATCATGCTAATCGTTAATAAACAAGAATTTAGCAAATATGATTTTGAATTGAGATTACAAGGTTACGAGGGAGTGGAACAATTTCAAGAAGCAGAAGGAAATAGATTTGCACTTTGTCTGAAAGATCCATTCGATATTATTACGCTTGTGTTTTTCCTAAAAGAAAAAAGAGCATCTGTACTACTTATTCATGAAGATACGCCAAAGGATACAGCTATTGAAATGGCAAAGCGCGCAAAGTGTACTGCACTTTTATACGAAGAAAGTAACGACTTTACAAAATTAGAAGTTCCAAATCTATTACAAGAAGAACCGTCTTTATTGCAGTATAGTTCAGGTACAACAGGAGAGCCAAAACTGATTCGTAGAGCATGGACGGAAATTGAAACAGAAATTGCTGCTTACAATGAAGCTTTAAAATGTGAAGAAGACGAAGTGCCAATTGTAATGGCTCCAGTTTCACATTCATACGGATTAATTTGTGGCACGTTATCAGCAATTACGAGAGGTAGTAAGCCTATAATCATTACAAATAAAAACCCTAAATTCGCATTAAATATAGTTCGTAATACCGAAAAACATATCATATACGCAGTACCACTTATGTTACATATTATGGGGAGTTTTCCACAAGGGACTTTTCAGTTTCATAAAATTATGACATCAGGATCACCTTTGCCAGAAACGCTATTTTATAAGTTAAAGGGCATGACGAAATACATGATGCAGCAGTACGGCTGTTCTGAAGCTGGTTGCATTAGTATATGTCATGCTATGGAAACACATTTGGATTTAGGAAAACCACTTCCTCATGTAAGTATTAACATAGGGTCAAATGAAGATGAACCTGAAGAAATCGTAGTGAAAATTGCTGAAAAGGAGATTTATACAAAAGATTTAGGTTATAGATCTGAGCAAGGCCTTCATTTCATGGGGCGAATAGATGATGTTATTAATGTGTCCGGTCTAAAGGTATTTCCTATAGAAGTGGAAGAAACGATACTTCGATTAGAAGGTATTCAGGAGGCGATTGTATACCGGGGCAAGCATCCTGTGATGGGAGAAATAGTAAAAGCGAAAGTAGTCTCTCGTATTGAACCAGTACAAATACGAGAATGGTGCATACAGCATTTACCGTCTTATAAAGTGCCACATGAAATTGAAAATGTAGCAGAGATTCCGAAAAATAAAACAGGGAAAGTAAGTCGGAAGTTATTAGAGATGGGAGAGATAACAACATGAGTCGTGAAATGTTAAAAGAAGCAGTTTTAAGTATTATGAGAGAAAAAATGGAACTGAAAAATGTAACGCATTTAGAAGAAACGATGCGTTTAAATCAAGATTTATATATAGATTCGGTAATGATGTTACAGCTTATAGTATACATAGAAATGGATTTAAAGCTATGCGTTCCAGAGGATGAGATAGACCCAAAGGCGTTTCTTACTGTAGGATCTTTGCTTGAATTTATGGAAGAGTTACAGCCGTTACACGAAATAAATGTGAATAACTAACCTTTTAGGAAAGTGGATGAGAGTATGACTTCAATTAAAGTTCACTGTTTAGTGAGTTGTTTTTGTGAAATTATAAAAAGGCGTAGCGATATAGATTTCCGTCCATTTTATTTCGGATTATGGGATGGAGATTTTGATATAACAGAAGACGGGATTATTTCTTATCATTCCGAAAACATTAATCATGATAACTACTTACTTTGGTATGAAAAATTGTATGGCATTAAAGTGAACGAATGGTACGATCATTCAAAAGATAAAAGTAGCAATGTAGAAACATTTTTAGAATTAGTAGAAAATAAGCCGGAAAATCGTTACGTAATTGTAATGGTTGATATGTCTTTATTGCCTGAGAGAGAAAATAAGTTTCATCAAAAACCGTTTCCGCATTACTTAATGATATCGAAGACAGAGAAAGAAGATGAATGGTTCATGCTTGATCCTGATTTTCGCTGGGAAGGGAATATGGAAAGAGAAAAAGTGCTCCATTCTGTTAAAGACAACCCATTTGGTGGAGGCTATTTCATTGATATAGAAGGAATTCAGGAGCCAACACAAGAGATGGTAGAAAGTTATTTCATGGAAACATTCAAAAAAGATGATAATGAACTAACAATGGAATTAAAAAAATTAATAATAAAAATGGTAAATGAAGAGGATGGGTATTCACTTTCCGGGCTCGTAACGGCAGTAAAGCAAATACCCGTATTGGCAATACGTAAATATAGCTATGAACATGCCTTTGCATACTTCCGTGAAACTTTACAATATTCGGAGCAAGAATTTGATTATTGGTGTGATCGAGTGGAAGACATTGTACAAGGATTTACAAATGTACAGTACCGTGCTATTAAAATGGCAATGACAAATAATAAAGATATGTTATTACCAATTGTTGAGAAACTTGATGAAATGAATACAATTGAACTGCAGATTAAGGATGAACTAGAGAAACAGTTTCTGTTATGGAAAGAAATGATAACAAATCAGTCTTTCTTAACTAATACAAGTTCATTGAATTTAAGATAAGGGAGTTCAAACCAATGAAATATTCGCTATGTACAATTTCATTTCGCCATCAACTAATTTCATTTACTGATATTGTTCAATTTGCATACGAAAACGGTTTTGAAGGAATTGAGTTGTGGGGGACCCATGCACAAAATTTATATATGCAAGAGCGTGAAACGACAGAACGAGAAATAGATTATTTAAAGGATAAAAATTTAGAAGTTACGATGATAAGTGATTACTTGGACATATCATTATTAGCGGATTTTCAAAAAACGATGGAAAAATGTGAACAGCTGGTAACACTAGCTAATTGGTTTAATACAAATAAAATTCGTACGTTTGCCGGGCAAAAAGGTAGTGAGGATTTCTCGGAACAAGAGAGAAAAGAGTATGTGGAGCGAATTCGCATGATTTGTGATCTATTTGCTCCGCATAATATGTATATACTATTAGAAACACATCCAAATACGTTAACGGATACTTTGCCGTCTACTTTGAAATTGTTAGAAGAAGTAAATCATCCATATTTAAAAATAAACCTTGATTTTCTTCATATATGGGAGTCTGGTGCAGACCCTGTAGATAGTTTTCATCGATTAAAGCCGTGGATACAACATTACCATTTTAAGAATATATCATCAGCGGAGTATTTACACGTGTTTGAACCAAATAATGTATATGCCGCTGCTGGAAGTCGTGTAGGAATGGTTCCATTATTTGAAGGTATTGTAAACTATGATGAAATCATCCGGGAAGTAAGAGATACTGATCATTTTGCTTCGCTTGAATGGTTTGGGCATAATGCGAAAGATATATTGAAAGAAGAAATGAAAGCATTAACGAATAGAAAATTAGAAGTAGTAAGTTCATAAGGTGAAATGATGAAAGAGTCTCGTTTAGGAGACTCTTTTTTTATTTTATCAATAACCAAAAATTACCATGTATTTAATTTCGGATTTGATACAGTTTAATATATATAAGGAGGTGATCGGTAATGGCTAGAAATCGTAACGCTAATCAATTAGCATCACATGGAGCACAAGCAGCTCTAGATCAAATGAAATATGAAATTGCACAAGAGTTTGGTGTACAGCTTGGGGCTGATACTTCTTCACGTGCAAACGGTTCTGTAGGCGGTGAAATTACAAAACGCCTTGTAGCGATGGCAGAACAACAGCTTGGTGGCGGATATACTCGCTAAATGTAGAAGGTTATAGGAGAAAGGAAGGATTCTTCCTTTCTTTTTTATTTTCAATTAATTGGTATGGATATATTGTGAACAGGATTCAAAGAATAGGAGTAATGCTATATTTTACCCAATTTCTTTTGTTGTAAATGGAAAGTAGTAAAGATGAAATAGCCCTGGTGGAATGTAAACATAATTTCCAGCAGGGCTATTATATGGTAAGAAATATATGATGAAAGGTTCCGAAATCAACATGTTAAAAAAAGAAAACTGTTGTTTAATTGCACTTGCATCAGTTCCACTTGTTATGACGCTAGGTAATTCAATGCTTATTCCAATCCTGCCAACTATTGAAAAGAAATTACATATTTCATCTTTCCAAGTATCCATGATAATTACAATTTATTCTATCATTGCAATTATACTTATACCGATTGCTGGTTATTTATCAGATAGATGGGGACGAAAGATGGTAATGGTTCCAAGTTTATTAATTGCAGCTATTGGAGGAGCGATAACGGGATGGGTATCATGGAAAGTTGATAACCCTTATGTTTGGATTCTTATCGGAAGAGCAATTCAAGGGATAGGTGCTGCTGGTGCTATGCCAGTTGTCATACCATGTGTCGGTGATTTATACAAAGATGAAAAACAGGTTAGTGCAGGTTTAGGAATCATTGAGACGTCAAATACATTTGGAAAAGTATTGAGTCCCATATTAGGATCAGCTCTTGCAGCTATTGTATGGTTCTTACCATTTTGGGCGATTCCAGTTTTATGTGTAATATCGATTGTTTTACTACTGGTACTAGTAAAGGCGAAGAAACAAGAAGAAGAAGAAGTCCCACCACTTAAAGAATTTATTCAATCTATTATCTCTACGTTTCGAGAAAAGGGAAGATGGTTAATTGCCATTTTTATACTAGGTGCAATTATTATGCTTATTTTATTCGGAATACTTTTTTATCTGTCAACTATACTGGAGTCGAAGTACGATATTCATGGTATATGGAAAGGGTGTGTACTCGCTATTCCTTTACTTGTACTATCACTTAGCTCATATATGGCTGGTAAAAAAATTGGAGATAAACAAGATATTATGAAAAAGTGTATCTATATTGGATTTTTACTGGCTGCTGCATCTGTCTTCTTACCTTTATTTCTAAAAGGAATCTATTTGCTACTTCTTTGTCTCATTATTATGGGGGGAGGAATTGGTATGGCGTTACCATGTCTAGATGCTCTTATTACACAAGGGATTGAAAAAGAGCAGAGGGGGACAGTTACGTCATTTTATAGTTCAATGCGATTTATCGGTGTAGCAGCTGGACCACCCCTGTATTCTTTTTTTATGAAAGGGGCAGACCATGAAGTGTTTTATTTAACAAGCATCTTCGCTGCTATTGGTGCTGTCATAGCAATTATTTGGATTAAACCAGCAAAAGATAAAATGATGTTAAAACAGAAACCGGAACCAACTTCATAATGCGAAAGAGAATTGCATGCCAATTACATAACATGCAATTCTCTTTAATTAGTTAGGAAAAACAACTTGTTTTAACATATAAAGTGCGACTCCCCATATGATTAGCCCTGAAATTTTATTTAATACTATAATCGTTTTTCCTGTCGAGTCAAATCCTTTAAGAAATTTTCCAGCAAAAGCTAAACTAATAAACCAGATCCAAGAAACTATAATTGTTGCAAAAGTGAAAGCCCATTTCTCACTTCCTATGTACTGTATAGAGTTTGTTCCGATTACACCAATTGTGTCTAAAATTGCGTGTGGATTTAGTAATGAAACTGATGCGGCGAAAATAATTTGATTTTTTAAAGGCATGCTTTTTTCTTGTTTTACATCATTTGAAGGATCGCTTCTCCAAATAACCCAGCCCATATACATAAGAAAGAAAAATCCAATCATATACAAGGTGGTTGTTAACCAAGAGAAAGTTAAGAGGACAAGGGAGACACCTTGTACAGCAATTAATATTAATAATGTATCACAGATAGATGCAGTCAAGACTACAGGAGCAGCTCTCCAAATATTTGGTTGACTAGCGCCTTGGTTAAAGACGAAAACATTTTGGACACCTAATGGAATGATAAGACCAAATGCGAGGATGATACCGTGAATAATTGCTTCACTCATCAGATTACCTCCTACTTAATTTGATTAATTATGATAGTCTATATTGTATAGAAGAAATGAAAATTTGTATCCATCCATATGGTTGGATAGGTTACCAACCATAAAATATGTGAGGTGATATAATGGAAAGGCTCGTTTGGAAACCTAATATGTCTTCATCTGTTCCTTTGTATAAACAAATAGAATCTTATATAAAAGAGAGAATTGTTAATGGGGAATGGACAATTGGAACTAAATTACCTTCACAAAGAGATTTGGCGCATACGTTTGAAGTGAACCGAAGTACAATTGTAATGGCTTTCGATGAGTTAATAGCAAAAGGGTATATTGAGGGGAATGGACGGAAGGGAACAATTGTTATAAAAAATAGTGAGAATACTTCAACATATGCCCCGCCTCCAAACTGGCAGTCTTACGTAGAAACAGGACTTCATTATCCGAATCTTCCTGCTGTACAAGAGATTAATCAAGCTGAATTTACTCCCAATGTAATTCGATTAGGAACAGGTGAACTTTCACCGAGTCTCTTGCCTGAGAAAAAGATGAAGGGTATTATTAATAAAATTTTACAATCAAATGTTCCACTTGGGTATGAGGAACCGAAAGGAAATCTCCATTTAAGAGAAAAAATTGCGGAATATTTAAAAGGGCATGGGGTATATGTATCTCCTGACTCTATTTTAATTGTTTCAGGGGCAATTCAAGCATTGCAGCTTATTTCTATGGGGCTTCTTCCGAAAGGAGCGTCAATTTTATTAGAAAAACCATCATATTTATATTCGCTTAATGTATTTCAATCAGCAGGAATGCGCTTGATTGGAATACCAATGAATGAGAATGGTATAAATACTTCATACATTACAAAATATAAAAAACAATTTAACGCATCTATCTTATATACAATCCCATCTTTTCATAATCCGACCAATTTTAGTATGAACGCTAAGAAGAGGGAAGAAGTGATGGAGATATGTAATGAAATTGGATTACCTATTATTGAGGACGCGGTATATCAAGATTTATGGTTCGATGCACCAGTTTCAAAGCCTTTAAAGGCATATGATAAAAATGGTATCGTGCTACATATTGGAAGTATGTCCAAAGTCATTAGTCCTGGTTTAAGAATTGGGTGGGTTGTTGGATCAGAATCAGTTATTCAAAGATTAGCAGATATAAAAATGCAAACTGATTATGGTTCAAGTTCTATATCCCAGCAGATTGCAGCGGAGTGGTTTGAAAATGGATTGTATGATGAACATTTACAGTTTGTAAGAAGTGAATTGAAAAAACGTAGAGATTTTATGATAAGTATGTTAGAAAAGTATTGTAGTGGCATTGCAACTTGGCATGAGCCAGTAGGAAGCTTTTACATTTGGCTACATATAAATCTACCAATGTCGAATCGTAGTTTATTTGAAAAAGCTTTACAAGAAAAGTTGTTGTTAAACCCAGGCACTTTGTATGATAGAAGTGCTAACCAATTTTTACGTCTTTCTTATTCCTATGCAACTGTAGAAGAAATTGAAGTTGGGATAAAAAAGATTGCGCAATTAATTAAAGGGTAAAAGGAGAAAAACATGAAACAATATGTGATTTGCCAAATTATCGATGGGGATAAATATTTAGCTGCTTATGCAGAGACAAAACAGGATGCAGTTGAAAAAGCAGAACTGTTAGGATTAAGAACCGGAAACCGTTACATAGTAATTACCGCAAAAGAAGCTGAAGGGTTAACTTATCCTTAAATAATGGGAGAGTACATAAGAAGTAAATAAGCCTAATAATGTACTATATTATTAGGCTTATTTACTATTAAAGTGTGACAGGGAAAATAATATAATTATGAGTCAAGTTGGCGGAAATACCGATTTGTTTTTCGATCCTGATTTCCGTCTCTATATTCATCAACATATTGTCTGAAGTTCCAGGATTGTAAAAACTTATTAGCTGCATTATAACCAGAGTTATAGAGCCATTCTTTCTCTTCTTTAGTTAGTTGGAAATTAGTACTGGTAATGATTCCTGTTGGAATTGTAATAGTTCTAGCCTTTGATTCTTTATCTAAATGACGTAAATCATGAGCTTGCATCATCGTTTTAAATAATCCTTTGAACATGGAAATAGGTTCGTCATAGTGGGCGGGATCAGCTTGAATCTCATCTTTTACAAAATGAAATCCAAAGGTAGGCCAGCGAGGAGAAGTCGGTGAATCGAAAATCCAAATTGGGTAATTACTTAAAATACCGCCGTCAACCATATAACAAGGCTGCTTCCATTTTGGTGTTCTCCATTTCACTGGTTCGAAGAAGAAAGGAATGGTTCCACTCATTCTTACTGCTTTAGCGATAGAGAAGCGATAATTTAAAAATCCGTAGTTTGGTAAGTCATCGGGAAAAATAACCATTTTACCATTGCTTATATCTGAAGCAATAATTTTGAGTTTATTCAAATCGGGTAAGTCTGTAAACAAATGAATTCCTTTTTTTCTAAGCAGGTCTTCTAGCCATTCTTCGAGAAATACATTTGAATAAATACCTAGAGTAGACCAAGCGCTTAATCCTTTACCAATAAAGGGGATTTTATCAAGAAAAGTTTTTTTAGTGAATTTTTCATAATCAATGTCTGTTACAATCGTCTTTAATTCGGAACAAGAATATCCTGCTGCTAGAAGAGCTGCAATAATAGCGCCGGCTGATGTTCCAGCTAAACGTTCCCATTCATATCCTTTTTCGGCTAACGCGCAAATTGCCCCTATATGAGCAATTCCGCGTACACCGCCTCCTTCAAAAACACCATCAATTTTCATTGAACATACTTCCTTTCTAAAAAATGAAAATGGAAAAAAAGCACGTATTGTACGTGCTTTTTTACAATAGTTTTTAAGTTTACTAGCAGCCTACAAAGCCGCCCCAACAGCTAGCTCCGATGATGATTAGAAGGATAAATAAAACGATTAATAAAGCGAAACCTCCATAACCACAACCGCCACCACAACTACCGCCGTAACCGTAACCACCGCAACTATATCCGTAACCCATGTGGAATTCCTCCTTAAATTAAAAATAAAAATGAACGAGGGGAAAATGTACTGGAAGAAATAAAGAATTATCGTGTTTGTAGGAACAATGTATACTATGCTTTTTTAAACTTGTTCGCGTACGAGGGATAAGCCCGTTTTTTGGAGGGCTTGTTGAATTTACAATGAATGAAGTATAATCTTTGTGCTATGATACAAATAAGTATGTAAATGTAAGGAGAATTTATGGAACAGAAAATTGAAATATTAATTGATAAATATGAACTAACACATTTGAAACAGGAACTTATTAATACTGTATTTCCTTGTGTAAAAGTTGTGCCAAAACAACAGGAAATACTTGCGATAGGCAGTTCGAAAATGGGCGGAGTTCCTGATTTGCCAAATACATTTGAATATCCAACATACAAAGAGAATCCGTTACGTTTTATCGCACAATTTAATTTAAGTGATTTACAAAACGTTGGTATGGATCATAATCTTCCTAAGACAGGGATGTTATATTTCTTTAGTATTGAAAATTACTTTGAAGAAGATGTGGATCCAACCGAAGCTGGACGTGTACTTTATTATGATATCCCTGTAGAGCAATTACGTAGAGCAGATGAAATACAAGCGAAATATAACCAGTGTGCAATTACTTTTGAACTGACGTATAAATTACCGGAGCTTTTCATTGAAGATGAGGCGGATTCAGATCGTTTCTTGCAATTACTTGAAGAGCTAATCCCAGACAACTATGATAATCATCAAATGTTTGGAGAACCATTCTCTGTACAAGATGAGGTATTGTACGAGACTGGACAATATATGGGGATAGATCCACAGCATATGACGCTCTTATTCCAAATTGATTCAGATACTAAAAATTGTAATATGATGTGGGGAGATTTAGGGATGCTTTATTTCTGTATTGGAAATGAAGACTTGAAAAATCGCCATTTTGAAAATACATGCTGTGTGTTACAAACTTGCTAAAAAAAGGGTTGTTCTTTTTCTAAAAGAACAACCCTTTTAAAAATGTTAAATATGCATAATCTCATATGACCTATTTTGAAAAGTATTGTATACTCTGAAACTATACGATACTTTTTTGTATAGTTATAGAATGTAAGGAGTGACAAGATGGGAAAGACAAGTAAGTATGTGACAGCTGCCGCACTTTGTTCAACTATAGTAATGGGAGGCTTACAGGCGTCAGCTGTAGCTTATGCGGCTACGAATCCGACTACAGTGACAACACAATCAGATGCAAAGTTGTTAAATGATTTCAGAAAAGAATTAAAAAAACAGATTGATAATAGAGAAGAAAATATTACAATCACATATAAAACAAAAGATAGAAATGCTAGAAATATTATGGACCAATTGTATGGCGAGTTTAATAAAATTGTAGATGCAGATGAGTATGTAAAATATAATGTAGCGTCTACTAAATATTCTATAAAAGGGATGCCAGGGAATTATACATTTACATTACAAGTGAAGTATCGTGAATCAAAAGAGCAAACACAGTATGTAAAGTCTCAGGCGAAAGTAATTGTAAATTCTATCATTAAACAAGGTATGGATGAACATGAAAAAGTGAAAGCTATTCATGATTATGTTGTGAAAGAAGTATCATATGATACTTCTTATCAAGCATATACAGCGTATGAAGCGTTAGCGAATCGTTCTGCCGTTTGCCAAGGATATACATTGTTAACATATCAATTACTAAAAGAAGCAGGTATTCAAAATCATATTGTAACAGGTACAGGGAATGGACAAGCTCACGCATGGAATTTAGTGAACATTGATAACAAGTGGTACCACCTTGATACTACATTCGATGATCCAGTTCCTGATAAAGCTGGGCGCGTAACATATTCATATTTTAATATGTCTGATGAACAATTAAGCAAAGACCATGAATGGGATCGTAGTGAATATCCAGCGGCAACTACAAGCTACTTCAACGAATTAACAAGCAAAATAAAAGCCGGTAGTTCAAAAACTGCTGTATATGAACAAATGTTAAAAGAAACAAATTTAAAGTATTTATCTGCACAATACGGAGCGGAAAATTACAATGAGTTTAAGAAAAAATTACAGCAACAATTTGCTTCCAAGCCAGAAAAAGTAGAAGTACGATATAAGCAGTCCATGGATGGAACGATGCAAGATATAAAGAAAGTATTAAATGAAATAACTTGGCCAAAAGGTGCAAAGCGTGTATCTTATCAAGTTGCGCCATATAGTGCAATGACAGGTTATTCATTAGCGACAATTACATTTACGTATTAATGAAAAAGAGCATCTTTAAAAGGTGCTCTTTTTACGTTTGAGTATAATTCTAGTGACTATTTAGAATTATGTGATAAAATAATGAAAATAGAGGATGTGATAGCTGAATGAATTTGTTCGAAAATAATATATTTGCATTGATATATTTTTGTCTAGTAATCGGACTTATCGTTTTGTTTTTTGTATCATTTACTCTGTTCATTAAAAGATTATTGCAAAACGACACTATGAAAAAACAACATGTGATTAATATGAATCAGAAGTTAGATCGGATTATTGAATTGCTTGAAAAAGATAAAAAAGAATAATGGAAGATGGATAAAAAGGAGAAGCAGATGGCGAATTATATAAAGGAATTACGTGAAAAAATAGGGCATGATTATGTTATTTTGAATTTTGCAGGAGGTTGTGTATTTAATGAATTTGGTGAAGTGCTTCTGCAAAAAAGAGGAGACTTTAATGCTTGGGGATTTCCAGGCGGTGCAATGGAAATCGGGGAATCTGCGGCAGAAACTGCGATTCGAGAAATAAAAGAAGAAACAGGATATGATGTGAAAATTGATGAGCTCATTGGTGTGTATACGAAATATTTTCAAGCATATCCGAATGGAGATCAGGCACAGGCAATTGTAATATTCTTTAAGTTTTCAATCGTTGGAGGGAATACAAAAATAGACGGTGATGAAACGTTAGATTTGCAGTTTTTCCCTTTAGACAAAATGCCGCCATTGTTTAATAAACAACATGAAGATTGCTTGCAGGATTTATTAGAGAAAAGAGTAGGGGTATATCGTTAACGTATAAAAAAGAAGCTAAATGAGATTAGCTTCTTTTTTATGTTCTATTTCCACCAATCATCAAACATTGACGCTGGTACTTGTCTTTTATGTTCACTCACTTTGTAACGCTTCTCGATCTTTTCAGCAACGTCAGCTGGAACGGATTTACCTTCTAAATAGTCATCTAATTGATCGTAAGTAATGCCTAGCTCTGTTTCATCAGCTTGACCTGGTTTTTCATCTAATAAATCAGCTGTTGGCATTTTTAAGTAAAGTCGCTCGTCTGCACCTAATTCTTGTAATAAATCACGTCCTTGGCGTTTCGTTAATCCCGTTAATGGTAATAAATCTGCACCGCCATCTCCGAATTTTGTGAAGAAACCTGTTACAGCTTCAGCAGCATGATCAGTTCCGATAACGAGTAGCCCTTGTTGTCCGCCGATTGCGTATTGTGTAACCATACGGATACGCGCTTTAACGTTCCCTTTATTGAAATCTGTTAATGATTCGTCTAATAAGTTTTCGTATTGATTTGAGAAAGCATCAACTGTTGAAGCGATATCGAAAGCAACAGACTGATCAGCTTGAATAAATTGTAATGCTAATTGTGCATCATCTTCATCTTTTTGTACTTTGTATGGAAGACGTACGGAGATAAACGTTGCGTTACCACCTTCATTACGAACTTCTTCGACTGCAAGCTGTGCTAAACGTCCTGCCAGTGTAGAGTCTTGTCCGCCGCTAATTCCGAGTACAAATCCTTTTGCACCTGTAGTTTTTAAATAATCTTTTAAGAAATCAATTCGTTTACGAATTTCTACTTTCGGATCAATTACAGGCTGAACATGTAATGCTTTCATAATTTGTTCTTGTAATGTCATTATGTTTTCCTCCTATTCATATTAAAGCGGTAAATAAGTTTATATGTATATTGGTACATACTTCTATCCTTTATTATTTCGCAAAACTAACGAATATACAATAGGATGCGTGTATGAATGTAGTCATTATAATGAAACTGTTTTATATAAGCAATTGTTTAAAACCTTTCAATAATGTAAGGTTTTTGTCATTTGAATCGATGGAAGGTATTTCCGAACTTTACTAATATAAAAGTATAGTTAGTAGAAGGGCGGAGAAGTAGTATGAACATTAGAGAACTCGCATTTCGAAATGTAACGCGAAATAGACGAACATACTCAGCTTATTTTTTGAGTAGTGCATTTGCAATTATGGCCTTTTTCGTGTATTCATTTTTTGCGTTTCATCCGGCATTAAGTGCTGGAGAATTAGGACAGTACGTATTCGTAAGTATGTCTTTTGCGCAGTCTATTATTTACTTATTTACATTCTTCTTTATTTTATATTCAATGGGAATGTTTTTGAAAACGAGAAAGCGTGAACTAGGAATTTTAATGATGCTAGGTATGACGAAATATCAATTAAAGCGTCTTATCTTCTTTGAAAATATAATGATTGGAATAGGGGCAATAATTTTTGGGATTCTTTCAGGTATGTTGTTTTCAGGAATATTAATATTTGTAGCTCCGATGATATTAAAACTAGATATCTCTTTATCCTATTACATACCGATGAAAGCGATTGTTGTAACGAGTATTATGTTTTTCGTATTATTTATGATCATTTCATTGTTTAGTGCAGGAATGGTTCGTAAAAATAAAATTATGAAATTGTTTAGAGGATCAGCAGAGGCGAAGCCAGAACCGAAGGCATCTATAATTTCTTCTATATTAGCAGTAGTATTGCTTAGTGCTGGTTATGCAGGAGCTCTTATGTCACATGGTGCAATGGTATTTATAATGATGATTCCTGTTACAACGGTAGTAATTATTGGTACGTATTTGCTGTACAAGCAGTTGAGTGTCTTTATTATTCGATTATGTAAAAAAAGTAAACGTTTCTATTGGACACAGACAAATATTATTACTTTGTCAGATTTAGCATACCGTATGAGAGATAATGCAAGGATGTTCTTTATTGTAACGATTATTTCAACTGTAGCATTTTCAGCAATAGGTACATTGGTTGGGTTTGCTTCGATGACGAAAGAAATTATGGACAGACCAATTGCGTTTCACTATCAGTCTAAGCAAGGTAATAGCAATGAGTCACAGCATCTGAAAATCATTGAAGAAGGATTAAAGAAACATAATATAGCAGCTTCAAAAATAAATATTTCATCGAAGAAAACGGAGGAGCAGTCGTTAAGAAGCGCCATTTTTATAAAAGAATTAGATTATAAAGAATATGCAAAGTTAACAGGAGAACCATTTAATAGTGTATCAAATAAAGAGGCTTTATTTTTGTCAGTCGAAATACCCGGACCACCGATGAAAGAAAGAAAAGAAATTACTTTACCAAATATGAATGAACCTTTAAATGTGAAAAAAGTTAATACTTCTTCATTAAGTAAAATACTAAGAGGTAATGTGTATGTAATCTCTAAAAATCAATATGATTCATTACAAGATGGATTTAAAGAAGAAAAAGATTATATGTATAAAACACAATCCGCGAAAGATGAAATTGAGGTCGGTAAGGAACTTACGCTTCAGATGAAGCCTTATGAAGAACATTCAACGTTTAGTGCAGAAGAGTACGATCAAAATCAAAGTCTACAAATCGCAGGACCCATTTTATTTGTAGGTTTCTTTATTGGTATTGTATTTTTCGTTTGTGCAGGAAGCTTCCTTTACTTCCGTTTATTTTCAGATTTGGAGGACGATACTCGTTTATTTGAAATGATTCGAAAAGTTGGATTGACGAGAGGGGAATTATCGAAAGTAGTCACAATCCGCTTAGCGCTTTTATTCTTCGTTCCAGTTGGAGTTGCAACATTACACGGGGCAGTAGCATTAACTGCGTTAGGACAAATGTTTGAGTACTCACTGTTTAAAGAAAATACAATTGTATTAAGTATTTTCGTAGGTATTCAAGTTGTATACTTCTTAATTATAAGATCGCGTTATTTAAAACAATTGAAAGAAAGATTGAATATTCGTTAAATGTGTTTTTTTAACTTTTGTACTATATTTTCTAAAAAGAGTAAGGCATTACCAAATATATAGTGATAAAATGAAAATAGCGAGGTGAAAAAAATAATAGAGAGTAAGGGGGGAGTAACATGAAAGCAACAGGAATTATTCGAAAAGTAGATGAATTGGGACGGATAGTTATTCCTAAAGAATTACGAGATGTATTAGGAATACAAATCAAATCACCACTTGAAATTTTTGTAGAAGAAGACAAAGTCATTTTACAAAAATATCAACCTTACAATGCTTGTCAAATAACAGGTGATGTTTCAGACCAAAATATTTCATTAGCAAATGGAAACATTACTGTTAGTATAGAAGGCGCAAAACATGTAATAAAAGAAATTGAGCAGTTTTTGAACAAGAGTAAGATTTAGTCTTAATTTATCCAGCTATTTGTGGGCAGTAAAACTCCCACTTCAAAACTCGGCTGAAGAAAAGAAGTTGGGTGGGAGATCAACTGCCCGTAAAAGCCCGATTGGTGAGGGCTAATAATCAGTGGGGGATGAACCCCCCCCACTGATTATAGTTTCACTTTATATTATTCTTTTGAAAAACTGAAAAAGAAAAGGACCATAATGGGTCCTTTTCTTTTGTTTATTGAGAAATATTTGAGAGGAAGGGAAATGGAACGAATAAAACGAATGTTAAATCTAAACGCATTCAATAGTGGTCTGAAATGAAAATAATATATTTTCAGGAGGGATTACGATGAATAGTAGTACAGCGAATAAACAAAAAGGCATTAAATTAATTCCGTTTACTGTAAATAAAGTGGTTGAACAAGTAAATGAAATTCCACCAGGTGTACAATTGATTCATGCTCCGCAAGTATGGGAAAAGAGTGCGAAAGGAAAAGACATTGTCGTTGCTGTTTTAGATACAGGTTGTGATGTAAATCATGTAGATTTAAAAGATCGTATTATTGGTGGAAGAAATTTCACAAAAGATTATGAAGGAAATCCCAATATTTATCTTGATAATAATGGGCATGGTACTCATGTAGCGGGGACAATTGCAGCGACTGAAAATGGAGTGGGTGTACTAGGAGTCGCACCACTTTCTAAAATGTTAGTTTTAAAAGTATTAGCTGGAGATGGTTCTGGAAGTTATGAGCAAATTATTGAGGCCATTCATTATGCTGTAAATTGGAGAGGACCGAATAAAGAGAAAGTGAGAATTATTTCAATGTCACTTGGTGGTCCGCAAGATGTACCAGAGTTACATGAAGCTATTCAAAATGCGGTAAAACAAGACGTACTTGTCGTGTGCGCTGCAGGAAATGATGGAGATTGTAACGATGATACTGAAGAATTAGATTTTCCAGGTGCTTATTCTGAAGTAATTGAAGTAGGTGCTGTTAATTTAGAGCGGAAAATTTCATGCTTTAGTAATTCAAATCAAGAAATTGATTTAGTAGCGCCGGGTGATGAAATACTGTCTACGTATCCAGAGGGGAAATATGCGGTATTAAGTGGTACTTCAATGGCGACGCCGCATGTCGCTGGGGCGCTAGCACTTCTCATAAAGCAGTGTGAGAGAGAGTATGGTAGAAAATTATCAGAGCCGGAAATATATGCGCAACTTATAAAAAGGACTGTACCTTTAGGGTATGAACGTACATCTGAAGGAAATGGATTAATAGATTTATTAAAAGAATAGTAATTACTAAAAAACATCTCATATTTATATGAGATGTTTTTTAGTATGGTTCTGTCGCATGTATTACAACATCTAATAAACCAGGGAATCTAGTATTTAAATCTTCTTCACGAATTGAAATGAAACGTTGCGTTCCCTCAAGTCGTGTATACATAACACCAGATTCACGTAAAACTTTGAAATGGTGAGATAAAGTTGATTTCGCAATTGGAATGTTTAACGCACCACAAGATTGTTCATTTTTCTCTAGTAGCATAGTTACAATTTGTAAACGAATTTGATCGCTAAGTGCATATAAGACAGAAGAGAATTGAATTTCTTCTCGATTTGGATGATAGAGAGTACGCATTTTTTCACCTGCTTGTATAAGTTAATATATTTGCAAACATATAAAGTGGTATATTTCTATTGTTCGAATATAATCGAACAATAGAAATATAGGGGGATAAAAAATGAAGTATACAAAATTGCAAAAGGCAGGACTAAATATTTCGAAGTTGGGGTTAGGAACAAACGCTGTTGGGGGACATAATTTATATGCTGATGTGAATGAGGAAGAAGGAAAAAGATTAATAGAAGAAGCAATTCAGCAAGGGATTACATTTTTTGATACAGCAGATTCATACGGTTTCGGTAGATCAGAGGAATTGGTAGGAGAAGTATTAAAAGGAAAACGCCACGAGTTTGTACTTGCTACAAAAGGTGGAATTCAGCCGTTATTAAATGGAGAGGTTCATATTAATAATGAACGAAGCTATTTAAGAAATGCTGTGGAAAATAGCTTAAGAAGATTACAAACTGATTATATTGATTTATATTATTTACATTTTACAAATCCTGAAACAAGTTACATAGATTCAATTGGAGAGCTTACTCGCCTAAAAGAAGAAGGGAAAATTCGTTCAATTGGAATATCTAACGTAAATGTAGAGCAACTAAAAGAAGCGAATCAGCACGGACATATAGATGTTGTACAATCACCATATAATATGTTGGATCGTGCTGCTGGGGAAGAACTTTTGCCATATTGTATAGAATCAGGTATTTCATTTATTCCGTACGGGCCTCTTGCCTTTGGGATACTAGGCGGTAAATATACAGAAGATTTTAAATTAAACGAAGGCGATTGGCGTCAAAGTGTAAATCTATTTGAAGAAAATACATATAAAAATAACTTTAAAAAAGTTGAGATGTTAAAAGATTTAGCTAAAGAAATGAATCTTGAAGTATCACATTTAGCTTTAGCGTGGCTATTAAATAAAAAAGGAATTGATACTGTTATTCCTGGTGGGAAACGAGCGGAGCAAATAAGAGAAAGTGTAAGAGCAGTGGATGTTTCATTGAATGAAAAAGTTATGAAAGAGATTGAATCTATTTTAGAAGATTAGTTTAAAAGAGGGATAGGGCCCTCTTTTTATATAAAAGGAGAAGGTTTAAATGAAAAGAGTGCTAGCTGTATTCTTTACGATAATGTTTATGATTGGTACAGATACTTTCTTAATTTCACCACTTTTGCCGACATTACAACAAGTGTATCATGTATCAACTGAATTATCAGGATGGATGGTGAGTTCATATGCTTTAGGATACGCTGGATTTGCGCTTATCGCTGGTCCTATATCAGATGGCTTAAACAGAAAAAAAGTGATGGTATTATAAAATGTACCCTATAGAATAGACACTGAAAAAAAGTCTATTCTATAGGGTATTTCTTGTATAATGAGAGAAAATTGGAATCGGAGAAGGTTTAAAATGACAAAAAAGCTATTTACAGAAAGAGACATTCAAATTCTATCAAATAACCCATATATAAAATCTGTAAGTCAGAAAGGTATCACTTATACAGATGAATTTAAGCGTATTTTTATTGAGGAGAATGCGAAAGGAAAACTACCCCGAAATATTTTTGAAGAATGTGGTTTTGATATAGATATGATTGGAATGAAACGAATTATGTCATCAGGAAGTAGATGGCGTGCTGCTTACAGAAAAAATGGTGTATTTGGTTTACGAGATACACGCACCGAAAACGCGGGAAGAACTCTTGAGAGAGAGCTTACGTTAGAAGAGAAGTATGCTCGTTTAGAAGCCGAACGGAACTTACTAAAGGCAGAAAATGAATTGTTAAAAAAGATCAAACTTATGGAAGGGAGGATGAGAAGGAAATAACGTTATCACCTAGTCAGAAATATATCCTGATTCGTTCTGTTATCATAAAATATAACTTAAGAAATATGGTGAGTTACTTGTGTAAAGTAGCTGGTGTATCCCGTTCGGGATACTATAATTATTTTTCCATTTCATCTCAAGAACAACGGAAACAAAAGAACGATCAAGATGAAATCGTGAAAGAAATCATATTAAAAGCACTTCGATTTAGAAATCGAAAGAAAGGGGCTCGTCAAATAAAAATGACATTGGCGGGTCATTTTCAAGTTGTCTACAATTTAAAGCGTATCCGTAGAATCATGAAGAAATATGAGATTGTCTGTCCGATTCGGAAAGCAAACCCTTATAAAAGAATGCTGAAAGCTTCAAAAGAACATCGAGTAGTGCCGAATCAATTAAATCGAGAATTTAAACAAAACACCCCAGGAAAAACACTTCTTACAGATATCACTTATTTAGTTTATGGTAAGAATAAAAGAGCTTATTTATCTACAATTTTAGATAGCTCAACCAATGAAATTTTAGCTTACCATGTTTCAGAACAGATGACATTAGACCTCGTAACAACAACTCTTCATAAACTAAAACGGAATAAGAGGATTCGATTGACTAACGGTGCATATATTCATTCAGATCAAGGAGCCCACTACACAAGCCCTACCTACCAAAAATTAGTCAAAAAGCTAAAGCTCGGACAATCTATGTCAAGAAGAGGAAACTGTTGGGATAACGCTCCACAGGAATCATTTTTTGGTCATCTGAAAGATGAAGCACATATAAAACCTTGCGAGTCTTTTACTGAGTTGAAACAAGAGATTAAGAAATATATGACGTACTATAATCACTATAGATATCAATGGAATTTAAAAAAGATGACTCCTGTTGGATACAGAAATCATCTCCTTGATGTTGCCTAACTTTTTTCAAAATGTCCTTTACAAAGGGTACAGATTATTAGGAATGAGTTTTTTTGCATTAAGTACATTTTTGTGTGGAATGGCACCGAGTTTTTTATGGATGCTAATATTTAGATTTTTAGCAGGTGTAAGTGCAGCTTTTGTATCTCCACAAGTATGGGCATCTATTCCGCTCCTTATAGAGAAGAAGCAAATTGTAAAAGCAATTGGAATTGCAACAGCAGGGTTATCAATCTCCCAAATTTTAGGCCTGCCAATTGGAGCATATTTAGCAACGATACATTATACAACACCATTCTTCGTCATTGGTATATTATCAGCACTACTTGTCGTTCTTATTTATGTAGTATTACCAGAAATACAACCGGTTCATATAGGTGGAAGTAAAACAAACATCTTAAAGCGCTATAAACAATTACTTACAGATTCAAAGGTTTCACTTTCTTATTTTGCATATTTTGTTTTTCAAACTGGTAATTTTGCTGCATTTTCATTTTTTGGTGTATGGCTTTCCATTCAATTTGGCTTACAAGTCCATGAAATAGGAACAGCTATGCTCGTATTAGGGTTAGGAAATTTAACAGGGAATATTTTTGGCCCAAGAATCGTAAATAAAATTGGTTATAACCTTTCTTTCTATGGTGGAATTGTATTTACAGCTGTGCTATATGTATTACTTCCTCATGTAAAGAACATTATATTTGTGGAGTTATTATTCTTTGTTTTATTTTTTGTGACAGGAATTTTGTTTGTATTGATGATGGGGCGCTTACAAAATATGTCTAGTATAGCAAGAGGAACAGGAGCCGCTCTTGCTAATGCTTCTATGTATATTGGCCAAATGATTGGAGCGGCAATAGCAGGAATGTTATTTGCAGCATCTCACAATTTTATACTTGTAGGTAGTTTTACTGCGTTACTATATATAGGAGCTTTATTTTTGTTTAGAAAAAGTGAAAAGCTTAGTGAAGATAGTGAAACAGGAATTGCATCATAAAGCCTTTAAAAATAAATCGGAGAAATCCAAAAAAATAAAAAATCCCTAAAGAGATAGGGATTTATATATCGGCATATAGTTCCTTGGAAAAGGATATACTTAGTTTAACATATAGGAATACTTATATTTGTGAAATAGATGTGAAAGTAATGTGAAAAATGCCGTAATAAAAAGCACTGTTTTAGCTAAAACAGTGCTTTTCGCTTAGATTGAACTGTTGCCGCATTTTCATCATGTATTCCTGCTTCTTCAATAATTCGTTTTTTTACTTTATTTAATAGATGGTCTACTGCCTCACCAAAATAGTTAGCTTCGCTTTTTGTGCGGGCTTCTCGTAAACATTTATAGTTTTCTAGCAGTTCCTCTTTTTCGGTGTTTGTTAAGAAATCTTCTATTTTCTTTTTTGTCATACGAAACACCCTTTCTTCTGACAAACGACGCAATAGAAAATAATTATTTTTTATTATAACAATAATTTTTAGAGAAAGTATAGACTAACGTCGTAATAGTTTGTCAATTTCTTGGATTTTCTCATCAGCTTTCCCAATTTGCGTATTTTTAGCCTGTTCACCACCAAGAGCTTGGTGAAGTAAAAACGTTTGACCGGAAATAGCGGTCACAATGGAGACTTTTATAATTTCTTTTATTAAGGTGACATCGAATAAAACGAGTCCAAGAAGTGCGGCGAGGCTACCTGTAAAAATATCAGTTAAAAATCCAAAATGAAAAAAAGTTTTTAAACGGCGTGGAAGCAATAACTTGCCTTGGTTATTGATTAGATGGGAAACGAAGCCAGTAATGCCACCAACGAGAACTGCGGTTAGCCATTGATACATTTCCATCGAATCCACTCCTTTTAGTGAATAAGATTCGATAATTTTATATTGATTCCTTTTAATATTTCATATAAGCATATTGAGAAAGTTTGTTTAGGTTTATTCCGTATTCAATTTAATTTTAACAGAAAAATCTGATATTTTTCAGTCATATTATATGAAGCGGTTATTCCTTAATATGAATGTAGAAAGGGGTGCGTGATATGAATATAGATTATCGAATAAGAAGTGTAGATGGTTATACAAAAAATATAGGGGAATTAGTAAGCATGCTGGAACATACGAGGGCTGTAACATTCCAGGAAATAAACGAGCTATCAGTTGAACAATTAGATTTAATTATGCCAAGTGGTGGGAATTCAATTGGCGCCTTATTAAAACATATAGCAGCTATAGAAAAAGCCCATCAGCTTATTTCATTTCAAAATCGTGACTTTACAAAAGAAGAATTAGAAATATGGGAAGACGCACTGTATTTAGGGGAAGTTGGGAGAACGATTCATGGTCATGAAATACAGTATTATGTACAACTTTTGCAAAGTGTTCGAGAAGAGTCGCTAAAGTATTTGAGTGAAGTAGATGATACATGGCTAATGTCAGAAAGAAAGTGGCCTAATGGCGTAGCGTATAATCAGCACTACCTTTGGTTTCATGTGCTAGAAGATGAAATTAGTCATCGCGGACAAATTAAAATGCTAAAAAATAAGTTATTTGAAAATTACGTTAAATAAGGTAGCTTTTTAAATCAATATTCCATATAATGAGAGTAATTAAAATAAGAACGGGGTGATGTATTATGGCGAAATTAACTTATATGAATAATAAACCAAATACAAAGGTGGACGGAAAGGGCGATACTCTATAAGTGAGCGCACAATCCTTCCACTAAGTTCAAACTAGGGAGGATATCAATTTGGATCAAAATATTTTAGAATCTTTCGGATGGGATTCTTTTTTTGAAGAACAAGCTGTAGAGAACTATGAAGTAGGGCGTATTTTACTTGAGCATAAGCATATATATCGGATTATTTGTAATGATGGTGAATATGTAGCGGAACTGTCTGGGAAGTTTCGTTATGAAGCGTTAACGAAGGGAGATTATCCGGCAGTTGGGGATTGGGTATATATAAAGAAAATAGAAAATGAGAAAAAGGCAATTATTCACCGTATTTTTCCGAGAAGAAGTTCTTTTTCAAGACAAGAAGCTGGTAACAGAACTGAAGAACAAATTATCGCAACAAATGTAGATTATCTATTTTTAGTGAATGCACTTAACCATGATTTCAACGTAAGAAGGATGGAACGTTATTTGCTGGTGGCTTATGAGAGCGGTGCAATGCCTGTTATTGTTTTAACGAAGAGTAGTTTATGTGAAGATGTGGAACAGAAAATTGCAGAAACTGAAGCGGTAGCAATCGGTGTTCCTATATTTGTTGTTGATAGCTTAGTGTACGTCGGAATAGAATCATTACAACAATTTGTCTCACCAGGAAAAACAGTTGCTTTAGTTGGATCTTCAGGTGCAGGAAAATCTACTTTGTTAAATGCATTAATAGGAACAGATGTAGCAAAAACCGGAGATATACGTGAAGAAGATAGTAAAGGAAGACATACGACAACTCACCGTGAATTGTTCCAATTACCGAGTGGCGGTTTAGTAATTGATACTCCTGGTATGAGGGAACTTCAGCTTTGGGAAGGAAGCGCGGCAATTCAAACTACATTTTCTGATATTGAAGATCTTGCAAATACTTGCCGCTTTCGAGATTGTAAACATGAGAATGAACCAGGATGCGCAGTGCATAAAGCAATTGATAACGGGCTAATGACGATAAATCGTTTGCAAAGCTATAAAAAGTTGCAAAGAGAATTGGCGTATTTTATGAGAAAACAAGATGCTATTCTCGCAAGAGCTGAGCGTGATAAGTGGAAGAAGATTTCTAAACAACATAAAAAAATGTAAAAAACCAAAGGACTATTCCTTTGGTTTTTTGTATTTGTAAATTTTATAATAATATTATTCATATATATAGACAAAGGGGGGATATTTGTTTAAACTTTACAAGGTGTTTATCAAAAACGAATTGTAAAAATAGAGGATAGGGAATGGGATATATTCATAATTGGTTATTTATCTTTAAAACTTAATATTTAAATGTAGGAGGTTTATAATGAGTAAACTGTTAAGGTGGTTTCGAGATATAAAAGTAGCAAAAAAGCTATTAATTTCATTTTTGATAATTTTAATTGCAGCTGTCTCTATTATTGGAGGAATGTCTTATCAAACGGCTAAAAAGAATTTTGAATCACAAATTACGAGTAGTGCTCACGATAATATAAAAATATTAGATAATTTAATCAATCAAATGATTGAGGCGAAATTTAACGAAGTAAATAACTTTGCACGAGTGATTCATAGTGATATGTATCAAGGAGATAATCAAGATGAATTAAGAAAGGTATTATCTCAATATATTAATTTGAATAAAGATACTGAACAAGTATATGTTGCCGGCAATGATAAGAAGTTTGTGCAAGAACCAAATATACAAATGGCAGCAGATTATGATCCAACAACTCGTTCTTGGTATAAAGATGCAGTGAGTAAACAAGGTGGAATCGTGGTCACTGAACCGTATAAGGCGAAAGGAAATGGACATATTGTCGTAACGATTGCGAAACAAACAGAAGATAAAAATGGTGTTGTTGCGGTAGATTTAAGTTTAGAGAATTTATTGAAAACAACAAAGTTAATCAATATTGGTAAAAAAGGATATACTTTCATTTTAGATGGAAAACAAAAAATAATTGCGCATCCTCAAGAAAAACCAGGAGATAAAGCAGCTGATTCTTGGGCAAAGAGAATTTACGAAGATAATCAAGGCACTTTTTCATACACGTATGATGGTAGTGAAAAGAAAATGGTATTTGCTACAAACTTAAAAACAGGTTGGAAAATCGGTGGAACGATGTACTCAAATGAAGTAATTGAAGCTGCTCAGCCTGTATTTTATAATATGTTAATTGTTATGCTTATTTCATTAGTTGTAGGAGGGGCACTTATTTATTTCGTAACTCTTTCTATTACAAAACCTTTAAAGAGATTAGTTGCCACTTCTAAAGAAATAAGTGAAGGAGATTTAACGCAAACAATTGAAATTCATTCAAACGATGAAATCGGTCAACTTGCAAAAGGTTTTAATGAAATGACAGATTCACTAAGAACGTTAATTGGAAGAATTAATGATTCGGCCGGGCATGTAGCAGCGGCATCAGAAGAGCTAACTGCGAGTGTAAGACAAGCGAGTGAAGCAACGGAACAAATTACAATGGCAATGGATGAAATATCAAGTGGGGCAACGACGCAAACAGCAAGCGTAGAAAATGGTGCTATGTTACTGTTTGATGTAACAGAAGGGATTCAGCATGTAGCAAATAGCTCATCATCTATTAATACTGCTTCTGCTCACACTCGTGAAAAAGCAGAAGATGGTGGAAAGCTAGTTGGAAAAACAGTAAATCAAATGCAATCTATTGCGGAATCTGTTTCACAGTCAGATGCTGTTATTCAGTTGTTGAATAACAAATCAAAGCAAATTGGTGATATTTTAGAAGTTATTCAAAATATTGCAGATCAGACAAATCTTCTAGCTTTAAATGCAGCAATTGAGGCTGCAAGAGCTGGTGAGCATGGAAGAGGCTTTGCAATTGTTGCTGATGAAGTACGAAAATTAGCAGAACAATCTAGTGTATCATCAAGTGAAATTAGTAAATTAATTTGTGAAATACAAGATGATATGAGTAAGACAGTAAAATCTATGAATAATGTAAATGAAGAAGTGCAATCTGGACTTGTTATTGCAAATGAAACAAAACAAAATTTCACTGAAATTTTACAATCTACAAATGAAATTGCTAACCAAATTAAAACGATGGTTGAAACAGCTAATGGGATGTCAAAAGGTGCAAATGAAGTATCTATTTCGGTTGGTCAAATTGCTATGACGGCACAAAATAATGCGACGAGTACACAAAGTGTTGCAGCGTCAGCTGAGGAGCAGTTAGCTTCTATGGAAGAAATTGGTTCTGCAGCTGGTACACTATCTCAAATGGCTGAAGAGTTACAAGTATTAATTGAAAGATTTAAAGTATAAAAAGAGGAGGCTGTCTCAAAATAGCATTAGTGCTATTAGAGACAGTCTTTTAGCTGATAAACGGATTAGAGGTTCAATGTATTTAATGTTTGTCGAAAAATAGAGGAATTTGTTAAGCGGGTGTATAATTAATATAATATAGACTACGTTTAAAGGAGATCAGTATGGGAGTGTATTGGGGAACGAAAAGACATTCTTGGCTTAGCTATGTCTCGTTTTGGTTAAGCATTTTATTCTTTGTTGCTTTTTTAATTGAAGTGTTTGTATTTAAAACACTTTCAAATAGCTCATTACAAATCGTTAAATACTTTTATTTTATATTTGTTCCATTAAATATCATTCTTAGTTTAAGGTTATTATTTAAGAAGAATGAAAAGAAAATATTACCGATTTTTAGTTTAATTGTATCACTATTATTTGCAAGTTTAATTATAGTGTTAGCATTAGCAGCTACAGGAAAAATCTTATGAGGAGAGTGATATAAATTACTCTTCTTTTTTGTGGTTTTTTAAGAGTTATAAGTAGTGTGTAGGAAATAAGGAAAGTGATAAGTTATCAGTAAGGGAACATACTAGTGAATAGAGAGTGAACTGAAAATACTATATGTTTTGTATGTGTTTATAAAGCAAATGAATGCGGTAAGATTTGTGATATATGGTACAATAAACATGGATAGTGATAGAGATAAAGGGTATATAAAATACTCATCGTTTTTTAGTAAGAGAGGGGTTATCTTATGCTATACGAGGATTTGATGACATTATTCCAAGCTGCTCCGATAGAATTAGATAGAGGCGGCTGGAAATATATAATCCAGGAACAAAATGATAATTATGAAATTGTTGATGAAATGTTAAAAAAGCAAATGAATGTTGAATTGTATTTTAATGAGTATGATGAGGTGAAAATCACTTTATATAAAGATGGAAGCCCTATTACTACTATGCAAAGAATTGCTATTTCAAAAGTTGAGTTGGATGAAGAGGAAGACGGCATTCAATTCGTATTGGAACGCATGCCAAGTCGAATGATTCGTTTGCAATTAAAGCCATATCTTGCAGTAGAAATGGGGCCGTACTGGGAAGTATGTGAAGACTGTGAATGAAGATGAAAAACATCCGTATACACGGATGTTTTTTTATGTTTTTTGAAGTTGTTTAAAGGCAATAATCGGTAGTAAAATGATGCTCACCCAACCGATAATAGGGTATAGAATATGAAGTAATTCACTATATCCAATGAAACTAAAGCAATAACTAATTAGTAATATGAAGTAAATAATGTTATTACTTTTCCATCCGGTAATGGATTGCATTTGTTTTGTCATTCCGAATATATTCCCAACTAATGTTGTGAATACTTCACCAAAAATGATAAGAACAAAGAAAAAATGGAAAGTTGCATTAAACCTTCTTACAACTTCAGCCATTGGGATGTTATATTGATAAAATTGTTCAACTGATAATATTGCTAAATGGCTACATAATAAAATAAAGCAAAGCCCCGCACCTCCTAAAATCCCCCCCCATAAAATAGCTTTTCGATCTTTTACTTCACCGGCCAATGGGACGAGAACACTTTGGGCGAGAGAAAGATTTAATGCGACATATGTAATAGGACTAGTGATCCATTTCATATTCCAACTTTCTGTAGGAACGGTGTCCATAATAGGAGTTGTACCATGAATAAAGGTTGTAATAGCAAGTCCGATAATAAAGATCATCATAATAGGTACGACAAGTGTATTTACTTCAAAGACACCTTGTAATCCCCGGCTCCCAATAATGAGACAGGCGATGACTGTGATAAAAATACCAAGTTGTCTCGGGAGGCGAAGTTGTTCTTCAAATACTGCCCCGGCTCCTGATAACATAACGCTCGTTACACCAAATAATACGAGTAATAATAATGTGTTTATAACATTTCCAAATACATCTCCAAATAAATATTTGTTGAAATCTTGCGCTGAAAATGCCCCGATTTGTGAGGAGAGCAACATCATCTTTGTACCGAGCCAAATAAAAAAAAATCCACTTATACATATGCCAATGGTCCCGTACAATCCGTTCACTGTGAAAAATTCAACAATTTCTCGCCCAGTAGCAAATCCAGCTCCAACGACAGTTCCGATATAAGTAGCAGCGACTTTCTTTGCTACTTGCCATTGTTGATTGTCCATGTTATCCCTCTTTCTTCTATGATGAGCTTGACTTACTATTATGCATATGTGTGAGCTTGGACAATTAGACATATGAAGTAGTTGAAAGGATACATGAATTATATGATATTAGGGAAATATTAAGGTTGTTAAAACTTTGTTACATATAAGCTGTTCATTCAAAAGAATAGGGAATGTATGGTAAAATGAAGTTAGGTCATTAAAAGATAGTAACATGATAAGAGGAGTGGATTGTATGAGTACGAAAACGAATGTTGTTGAAGTATTAAACAAACAGGTAGCAAACTGGAATGTATTATATGTCAAACTGCATAATTATCATTGGTATGTGACAGGACCGCACTTCTTTACATTACATGAGAAATTTGAAGAGTTTTATAATGAAGCAGGAACATACATTGATGAGTTAGCAGAGCGTATTTTAGCGTTAGAAGGAAAACCGTTAGCGACAATGAAAGAGTATTTAGCAACTTCAACTGTAATCGAAGGGACAAGCAAAGAGTCTGCAGAAGAAATGGTGCAAATTTTAGTAAACGATTTTTCTGCACTTATTCAAGAATTAAAAGAAGGTATGGAAGTAGCTGATGAAGCTGATGATGAAACATCGGCTGATATGCTATTAGCAATTCATACGACATTAGAACAACATGTATGGATGTTAAGTGCATTCTTAAAATAAACATAAATGGATTAAAGAAAAACTCTATTGAAAAATTCTTTCAATAGAGTTTTTTATAATTTTTCAGTTTTCTTTTATGCTATAATATAGTAAAAAGGAGGCGATACAATGTTTCGCTTTTTCAGAACTGGAAAAGAAGATAGGGAAATTACGAAAGATGAATTAGAACAAGCGATGGCGAAGTTTCTAGAAACGAATGCTAATATCGTTTATACAGTTTTAGTAAATGATGATTACACAGTAAATTATGATTTGTTAAAGCCCTATTTACCTGCATTTCCAACAAATTTTTTTCTGATAACGAAGGAAACGCTTGAAGTATTTGAACATACAGAAGAAAATTTAAACCTAGTTAAAGAAATTGATATCGTACAAAAGGCTGTAGATCAATATGTAACAGAAAAAGAAATGTTCCCAATTGTTGAAGATAGCGAAGATCGCCTCATATGCGGAGTGAAGCTAGGACCATATTTAAATCGTATATTAAAAAGAAACTTATATATTTCAGAAAAGCATTATTTAGTTTCAAGTAAACCAGATAAGAAAAAAAAGAATAGTGGGCAGATGTTATGAGAACAACAACAATAATATTATTGTTGTCTTTTTTTATTAAAATATTGATTTTTCAGTTTATTTAACTTTATACTACAACTAGTGGATAGGAAGGAGTGGTGTATTATGCGTATACATACATTAACTATTAAATATCATTTTGAGAATCAGGTATTGTTAAGTTGAATTGTAGAATTTAACTACTTATACCGTGACCCTAGAATGATAGGAAGATTGGAGAAGCAATTATTATAAAAGGTTACGGGGGAATTCCTATATGGAAAATAATATGACTTATATTAAGTTATTAAATGAAACGTTACATTGTTATGCAAATAAAGGAAGTTTTGAAGCGTATTCTTATATAATGAATAATGCTAAAGATGTAATGGGTAATGAAGCACAAATATATAATTTTAAATATGCATTAGCAAGTGCAGCAGGACTTGAAGAAGAAGCGTTGCATTTAATGAAGAAAGCAATTATAGAAAATGGATTTTGGTACGGAAGTGAGTATTTAATTTCCGATGATGATTTAAAACCACTACATAAATTTGAAGAGTTTCATAGAATGGTTCAATTATGTAAAGAAAGAGAAGAATTAGCAAAGAAATCGGAACAAGCAGACGTGAAATATAAATACAGCAAACAAAATGAAAATCTACTAATAACACTGCATGGGGATCAAGAAAATATACAAATAATAGAACCATATTGGAACTCTGTAATGGAACAAGGTTTTATGCTAGCATTGCCTCAATCTTCCCAAATTCAATTTTCAGATGGATATGTGTGGGATAATATCGAAAGAGGCAGAGAAGAGTTAAAAGGACATTACAATAAGATTAAAGTGAATAAAACATTTGGGAATATTATTATTGGTGGCTTTTCTGCTGGGGCAAGAGTAGCGTTACATTCCATGTTACAAGGTGAAATAGAAGTGAACGGTTTTATTTTTGTGGCACCGTGGCTTCCGGAAATGGAAGAATGGGAAGAGATGATTGGAATATTGCATGATAAAAGCATAAAAGGATATATAATATGTGGGGATCAAGATGAAGATTGTTTTGAAGGTACACAGCAATTTGTAACGTTATTAAAGGATAAAAATATAGAACATAAGTATAAAGTTGTGCCTAACTTAAATCATGATTATCCTCATAATTTTGATGAGTTATTAAAAGAAGCTATTGAATATATAGGAAGCAAAAACAATTGATTGGTAGTAAGAAAAGGAGATGCATCATATGTGATGCATCTCCTTTTCGTTATTATAAATTAAAAGCATCTGCCAATAGGCGATAAGAGTTTAATTTATGTTCAAATTGATGAGTAATCGTGACAATCATAAATTCGTCAGTATTATACGCTTTGCTTAAGTTTAATATTTTTTCTTTCACAGAAGACGGATCACCGACAATCATACGTTGACGATTTTCTTTTATGCGGAATAGATCATAAGCACTATACGAATAATTTTGAGCAGTTTCAATAGAAGGAGTACCAGTAGTCCGTTTTCCTTGTTCTAATAGTAAAATCGATAAATCAAGGCTTGATGCAATCTTCTCCGCTTCTTCATTTGTTTCTCCGCAAATAACAAAAATAGATACGATTGATTTTGGTTTATCACCTAAATAGGAAGGTTGGAATTGTTCTTGGTAAGCCTTCATTACTTCAGGGCCACCGTATCCGTTAATGAACTGTGCAAATGCAAAAGAAGCGCCTTGCTTTGCGGCAATCATTGCACTTTCTCCGCTAGAACCGAGCATCCACATTTCAGGAGATGTTGGGATAACTGGAGTAGCCTTTAAGTTTGCATAATGATGGTTTTCTGGTACTTGATCATGTAAGTACATAGCAACATCTGCAATTTGTTCTGGATATTGATCAAGTGAGACCATTTTACCTTCTTGAAGTGCGCGAGTTGCTATCGGCATACCACCAGGCGCTCTCCCGACACCAAGGTCGATGCGGCCCTTATAAAGTGCTTCTAAAACGCGGAAATTCTCGGCAACTTTATATGGACTATAATGTGGCAGCATAACACCACCAGAACCAACTCTAATACGGTCAGTTTTCGCGGCAATATGTGAAATGAGTATTTCTGGACTTGAACCAGCTAAGCTAACTGAATTATGGTGCTCGGATACCCAAAAACGTGTGAATCCGAGTTTCTCAACTTCTTGTGCAAGCGTAACTGTATGCGAAATAGCTTTGGCTGCTGTGCTACCATCTGAAATAGGTGATTGGTCTAATACACTTAATTTGATCATAGAATATACCTCTCAATCTTAATGTACATCCTATTATATATTTACTTACGAAAAATGCGTAATGAAATGCTCAAAAGGAAAAGTGAATAATTTTTTATCCGCTTTTAATGAGAAAACCCTCGTTCATAATGATTCATTTCGACTAAGTTTAATATATATTCGTAGTTATCAATTTCTAAATGTATTTGCTTGCGTTCTTCTTCAGTTAGTTTAACGCTAGTGAGTTTTTTACATAACTGCTGTTTTTTTAATTCTAAATGTTTTTTTGTAGCCTGATAATCGTAAGTACGTTTCATGTGTATCCACCCTTTCCATACAGTTACTATCTGTATGTTTATCATATGAAGCATGTGGAAGGGGGAGAGCTGCACCTTATGTATTTTTAGTGAATTTTCAAATTGTGGTGGTGTTATGTTTAAGTGAATTTATGAATAAAATGCACTAAACCACTAATTCGTATTTCATGAAGTAAGGGGTGGGATTGTGCAGAAAGATATAATGTTTAACAATGAGATGGATGAAACGTTAAAAGTTATAAATAAGGGATTGAAGAAGACGACACGTCCGAAACAAATCATTGTAGTAGGGGCTGGTATGGCTGGATTAGTTTCGGCATCTTTATTAAAAGCAGCAGGGCATGAAGTGAAGGTTTTTGAAGCGAACAACCGTGTAGGTGGCCGCATAGAGACAGTTAGGATGGAAGATACCGGATTATATTTAGATGTTGGAGCGATGAGAATTCCGTATTCGCATGCATTAACGATGGCGTATATAAGAAAGTTTGGGCTACAGGTGAGCCCTTTTATTAATAGGAATGAGACAGATATTATCTACGTAAATGGTCAGAAAACGACATTAAAACAATACGAAAAAGATCCAAGTATTTTAAGATATCCTGTGGAAATGAATGAAGTTGGGAAAACGTCTGAGGAACTATTAATGTTAGCGGTACAGCCCATTATAAATTTTATAAAAAAGAACCCAGAGAAAAATTGGGATATTGTAGTAAAGGACTTTGGGAAATATTCTACAGGTCAATTTTTAAAATATCATCCTTATCAATATAATACGTATTTTTCGCCAGTAACGATTGAGATGATAGGTGTTCTATTAGATTTAGAAGGTTTTTTAGAAAGGTCATTCGTTGAGACGTTACGATTTTTATACATTATGCAAGAGGAAAGTGGATTTTGTGAAATAATAGGTGGGAATGATAGATTACCAAAGTCTTTTTTACCACAATTAGAAGAAAATATTATATATAATCAAAAATTAATGAAGCTTCATCAACAAGCCAATGGTGTAACAGCCTATTACCGGAACGAGGAAACTTTTGAATATAGTAGTATTACAGGGGATTTAGTTATTGTTACAATTCCTTTTTCAACAATGCGATTTGTAGAAGTAGATCCATTTGATTCGATATCTCATGCGAAGTGGAAAACAATTCGCGAATTGCATTATATGCCAGCTACAAAAATAGGAATTCAATTTAAAAGTCGTTTTTGGGAGGAACAAGGGCAATTAGGTGGGAGAATTATAACAGATCTTCCTATACGTTATGCGTATTATCCAAGCCATGGAATCGGAGAGAAAGGGCCTGCTATGATGTTAGGAAGCTATACATGGTCTTATGATGCGTTGTTATGGGATGGGGTATCAAAGGGGGATCGTATCTATTACACACTACAAAATTTAGCAACAATATTAGGCGGTCAAGTATATGATGAGTTCATGTCTGGAATATCAAAAAGTTGGACATTAGATCCATATGCGCTTGGAGGGTTTGCACTATTTCAAGCTGGTCAAGAATCTGAATTACAGCCAGTCATTGTAAAACCTGAGGGGAGAATATATTTTGCTGGTGATCATACAACGCTGTATCACGGATGGATTCAAGGTGCGATTGAATCTGGAGTGCGTGTGGCGATGGAAGTGAACGATTAAAAAGTTTAAAATTCAGAAATTTCTTTACTGTATAACTTGAGATGGATATTATTATATATAAAAGAATTATAGGGAGTGTTTACAGTGAATCCGTTATTATTCGATTTTCCTTCTGAATTTTATACTGACAGGCTTTTTATTCGAATGCCAAAACCAGGTGATGGTAAAGTTGTATATGACGCAATTCAAGCTTCAATACAAGAATTAAAACCTTGGATGGTCTTTGCACAAAAAGAGCAAACAGAGGAAGAAATAGAAGAGAGTATTAGAAAATCGCATATTCAATTTTTGCAGCGTGAAGATTTGAGACTACTAGTTTTTTCGAACGAAACAGGTGAATTTATTGCATCTGCCGGATTACATCGTATTAATTGGGATATACCTCAATTTGAAATCGGGTATTGGATTGATTCAAGGTTTAGTGGAAAGGGCTATATGGTAGAGGCTGCAAAAGGTATAACAGATTATGCTTTCACTGAATTGAAAGCAAACCGCGTAGAAATTCGTTGTGATTCTCTAAATAAGAAGAGTAGAGCGATACCTGAGAAATTAGGATTTAAATTAGAGGGTACTTTAGAAAGCGCGAGTGTTGCGGTGGATGGAAATGGATTAAGGGATATGTGTGTATTTGCAATGACGAGAAATATATATGAAAAAGAAGAGCTGTAAAGAAACAGCTCTTCTTTTTGTTTATTATGGTACAGGATGTCCATTAGAGCTTTCGAAAATTGTAAACCATTGTTGGCGGTCTAAGTTAACTTTTGTAGCAAGAGCGGCTGTTTTCACACGATCTAATTTACCAGAGCCAACAATTGGCATCATGTTAGCTGGATGAGCAAGTAACCATGCATACATAACAGTATCGATGCTAGTAACACCTAGTTCAGTAGCAACTTTTTGTAAAGTTTCACGTACACGTATGGCACGTTCTGATTGGCCAGTAAAGATTTCACCACCAGCAAGAGGTGACCAAATCATTGGATTGATTCGTTTTTCTTGGCATAAATCAATCGTACCTTTTTCAAAATGCTCCATTTGCATCGCAGATACTTCAATTTGATTTGTAATGAGCGGGAAATCTAAATATGAGCTTAACATATTAAATTGTGAAGGTAAAAAGTTAGATACACCGAAGTGGCGAACTTTGCCTTCTTGCTTTAAGCGTGAGAACGCTTCTGCCACTTCAGTTGGATCCATAAATGGATCTGGACGATGGATGAGCAATACATCAATATAATCTGTATGTAAGTTTTGTAATGAATCTTCCGCGCTTTTTATTATATGTTCAGCACTCGTATTGTAGTGAGCAACATATCGCTCTGGAAATTTAGGTGATGAGGGAGCGATTCCACATTTAGTGATGATTTGCATATTTTCGCGTAAGGAAGGCTTTAATTGTAACGCTTCTCCAAACAATCCTTCACACGTATACCCACCATAAATATCAGCGTGATCGAAAGTAGTAATCCCCAAATCCATACAGTCTTCAATAAAAGAAAGTAACTCTTGCTTTGGCATATTCCATTCTGCTAAACGCCAAAAACCTTGAATAATACGAGAAAATTCTAGCGTTTCGGCCATTTGAACTCGTTCCACTATAAGTACCCCCTATATGAATGAATAATATTTTTGAAAAGGCTTTCTTACTACGTATTATTATATAGTTACAGGGTCGTACATACAATAAATATGTTTTGCTACAAAAACGATTTTTTCTATATGCTATAATGTAGAAACATAGAGCTATAAGGAGATGTAAGGGATGATTCCAGTAACAATATTAACTGGTTTTCTTGGATCAGGGAAAACGACATTATTAAATCGAATTTTATCAGAGGATCACGGCAAGAAATTAGCAGTGATTGTAAATGAAATAGGGCAAATTGGTATTGATAATCAATTGATTATGAATGTTGAAGAAGAAATTATGGAAATGACAAACGGTTGTTTATGCTGTACTGTGCGTGAAGATTTACTTGTTGCTTTAAAACAATTACTGGATGTGAAAGCAGAAGGGAAAATGGACTTTGATGGATTAGTAATTGAAACAACAGGTCTTGCAAATCCAGGTCCGATTATTCAAACTTTCTTTTTAGATCCAGTTATTCAATCTGCATATCAAATTAACGGTGTTGTAACAGTTGTAGATAGCTATCATATACATAAACATTTTGAAAAGGGACTAGAAGCAAAAGAACAAATTGCCTTTGCTGATGTTGTGTTAGTTAATAAATTAGATTTAATTGAAGAAAATGAGAAAGAAAATCTCTTGCATGAACTTCAAGGAATTAACCCGACTGCAAAGTTAATCGAGGCGACTAACTGTGAGGTAGATATTCCATCGTTATTACAAATTCAAACGTTTAAAACGAAAGATACGCTGCAAATTTACCCTCATACAGAACATAACCATCTAGAAGGTGTAAAATCGTTTGTACTACGTGAAGAACGTCCGTTAGATTTACAAAAATTGAATGAGTGGATGTCAGCTGTCGTTCAAGAACTAGGGGAGCATTTATATCGCTACAAAGGAATTTTATCTATTGATGGAGTAGATAAACGTATTGTTTTCCAAGGTGTGCATACGTTATTTGCTGCTTCGTACGATAGAGAGTGGCAAGAGGGCGAAGAGCGGGTAAGCGAAGTAGTTTTCATCGGAAGAGATATTAATAAAGAATGGTTCCAAGAACATTTTGAAGAATGTGTGAAATAAGTTTGCGTAAATCGCAGGCTTATTTTTTATGAGCATTTTAATGAGATAATACTAGATTACAAAAATGAAGTATATAAGGGAAAGAAATTAAAAATAGAAAACATAACATTGATAAATGCATAATAAAAAGCCTGTTTTCACAGGCTTGTATTTTCATCTATAAGTAATTCCATTACAACACCTACAACTGGACCTTCGTCATCAATATCCCCATTTAAACGGAAGCCAAATGACTCATATAGTCCCATTGCGTGTTTGTTGTCAGGATGTAAACTTAAATAAATTATTTTACATTCGAATTTTTCTTGCAAGAATTGAATTAGTAAGCGAAGGAAACGTTTTGCGTATCCTTTTCCTTGAAATTGTTGGTCAATCATAAAACGATCTAACCATACGCTTTCATGTTTTTGGGAATACCAACCGTACATTGCGTATCCAACGAGTGTTTCTTTGTCATATAAGGCTACTGACGTTCCGTTTTCTTCATATAATGATTCCGCTAAAGAAAACGCATTGCTTTCAATAAACTGCTGCTGGTCTTTTGCTACGTCTAAAGCAGCAACTGAACGCCAATTATTTGCTGTTACTTCACAAATGTGAAGATTCATAGTTCCAACTCACCTTCTAAATTAGTATAGCTTACAAGCTAATATGGATAATTCTACTTGTTATTTCGATCAAGTCAAGGATAAATACATAAAAAGGCAGCTGAATGACATATTCAGCTGCCTAGAAAATATAGTTGATTAGTTTGTTGCTTCTTTTAAAGTATTTACGTTTTCTTCCATTAATGTGAAGTAATCTTTATTGTTCTTTGCATCATCCTCAGAAATAGTAGCAAGGTGATTTAAGCGTAAAATTTTTGTACCTGTTTCTTTTTGAATAACTGATGCTACTTTTGGAGTAGAGAATGTTTCAAATAAAATATATTGTAGACCGTGCTCTTTTACTGTTTTTGTAATGTCAGCAAGCTGTTTTTGAGATGGTTCATCAGATGCTGAAATTCCAGCGATTGGAATTTGTTTCAAACCGTATCGTTGTTCCCAGTAGCCGTAAGCTGCGTGTGAAACTAATATTTCTTTCGTTTTTGCATTTGCAACAACTGCTTTAAATTGATCATCTAAATCAGTGAATTTTGTTTGTAGTGCTGCAAAGTTTTTTTCGAACTCTTTTTTATGTTCAGGCTGTAATTCTACAAGTGCATTTTTAATTTTTTCTGCTTGTTTCATCGCAAGAGTAGGATCTATCCAAACGTGTGGGTCTTTATCGTGATGATGTTCATCTTCTTTATGACCGTCTCCATGATCGTGCTGCTCTTCTTCAGATGAAGCACGAAGTTCGATATCTTTAGATGCATTTACAATTTTCACGTTTTCTTTTTTTAATGATTTTTCCATTTTTTCGGCAAATGGTTCTAATTCTGCGCCGTTATAAACAAATAAATCGGCTTTTGCCACTTGTACAGTCTGCTTTTGACTTGGTTCAAATGTATGAGAATCCGCACCAGGTGGGTAAATTGTTTCTACATTTACATAATCACCACCGATTTTTTTTGCAAAGTCAGCGAGCGGGAAAATGGTTGTATAAACAGAAAGTTTCCCATCTTTTTTCGCTGCACTATCTTTGTTGTTAGAACATCCAGCAAAGATGAGTGTGAAAATAAGCATAAATGAAAATAGAGCTAATTTTTTAGGCATATAATTCTCCTCTTTTCTTTTTTACAATTATATTTTCTCCAAATATAAGAAGAAAATATCGTTTTAATACAAAACGGAATAATTACGTTTTAGTTTGCGAACCTAGTATAATACATCTTTATGAAAGTTGCAATAAATAATAATCATTACGATTTGATTTTGTAATAAATCTGTCAAAAAGAAAGGTATTAATTTTTATGATTGGTGCATATGTGACAATGTTACTTTCATATATTGGGAGGGAGCAGAAAAAAGGGGATGAGCGCTTGGGTTACTTCATGGAAGCTATCTTATTAATACTTGCGGTTGTTTTGCCATTATCTTTTGTTTTAATTTTTTTAAGAAGACTAATAAGTAATTTAGGGGATGCTACAACAATTACAAAATTGCCAGCGGAAGAAAAAGAAGAGAAAAAAGAGTAAGTAAAGCACTATGCATACGCATAGTGCTTTACTTATGGTAAAATGGGAGAACGGAAACTCCTGTTAGCGACGATTAGCTATAGGAGAGAATAGTAAATAAAGAGGTATACACATATATGAATAAGCGAACAGCGTTAGTACTTGGCGCAAGTGGGTTAGTTGGACAAGAAATAACGCGACTATTACTTGACTCAGATTACTACGATTCGGTTACTATTTTTGTAAGGGAACCATTACAATTACAGCATGAGAAATTGCAACAGAAACAGGTGGATTTTTCAGTATTAGAGGAATACAAAGAATTTTTTGCAGTAGATGATGTTTTTAGTTGCTTAGGAACAACGATAAAAAAAGCGAAGTCGAAGTCGAATTTTAAAAAAGTAGATTATGAATATACATTACGAGCTGCCTGCTTAGCTGAAAAACAAGGCGTGCAAAATTTTCTTGTTATTTCATCAATGGGAGCAAAACCTAAATCATTTTTCTTTTACTCGCAAGTGAAGGGGAAAATGGAAGAGGAGCTGAAAAAGCTAGTTATTGGTGGCATACATATTTTCAGGCCGTCATTATTAGTTGGAAATCGACAAGAATATCGTTTTGGGGAAAGAATGGCTGAGAAATTATCTCGTATTCTTCCGTTTATATTTAAAGGGGCTTTTAAAAAGTATAAACCAATTTCAGCTAAAGATGTGGCGAAAGGAATGTATATAACAGCGCTACGTGAAGAATCTGGTATTCATATTTATAGTTCAAACGATATTATAGAAATAAAATAAGTAAAACCGAGAAGAATAATTTCTCGGTTTTATTTATTAGTTTTAATTTTCCCGGGTGCTCGTCGGTACTGATATGGTTCTTTTAATTCAAAGCCAAGTTCATTGGCAGCTATTCTTGGGAAGTATGGATTACGAAGTAACTCGCGTCCGATAAAAATTAAATCTGCTTCGTTATTATTTAAAATTTGCTCTGCTTGTGATCCGGTTGTAATTAATCCTACCGCACCAGTCGCGATGTCAACATGCTCCTTAATATGTTTAGCATATTGTACTTGGTAACCAGGATACACATCAATATGTGCGGGTACAATAGCACCAGAACTACAATCGATTAAATCTACCCCTTGTTCTTTCATCCATCCTGTATACTGCACATAATCTTGAACCGTTAACCCGTCAGGATGATAATCATTTGCTGAAATACGAACAAATAACGGTCCGTTCCAAACTTCATTTACAGCATCGATGATTTCGCGTAAGAAACGATAGCGATTTTCAGGTGAGCCCCCGTATTCATCAGTCCGCTTATTGGAAAGCGGAGAAAGAAATTCATTAATAAGATAACCGTGAGCACCATGTAATTCAATAACGTCAACCCCCGCTCGTTTAGAGCGTAAAGCTGCTTTTTGAAAAGCAGAAACAGTTTCTTTAATTTGCTGTTTATTCATTTCTACTGGTATTTTCATTCTATCGTTAAACGGAATTGCTGAGGGAGCGAAAGCATCTGTTTCTAATTCAGCCTTTCTTCCGGCGTGAGCGAGTTGAATGGCTGCTTTTGCACCGTTATTATGTATAAATGTTGTCGTTTTATGTAAGCCTTCAATTAGATTATCATCCCAAATGCCTAAGTCTTTGTTAGAAATTCGTCCTTCAGGTAACACAGCTGTTGCTTCAATCATAACTAAACCTACTTGGCCAGCAGCCCTGGTTCCATAATGGACGAGATGAAAATTAGTTACTTGGCCATCCTCATTTTCTGATGAATACATGCACATAGGTGACATAATGATACGGTTTTTTAGCGTAACGTCCTTAATTGTATAAGGTGAAAAGAGTTGAAACTCCATCAAATATCCCCCTTGATTGAATTTTCTTACATTGTATCATCCTCTTTTTTGTTTCCCTAATAAAACGCTTATACGAAAAATTTCGTCTATTCGTGTTACAATAAATAATATGTAATGAATTGGAGGATGACATATGTACCAGGCTTATTATGATAGTGAATTAGGTTTGTTAGAAATTACAGCGAACGAAGAAGGAATTACGTCTGTTATATTTGTTGAAGAAAGAAAAGAAGAACATAAAAATGAATTTGTTGAACAATGTATAAATGAATTGGATGAATACTTTGAAGGAAAAAGAAAAGAGTTTACAGTTCCATTGTCTGCTGAAGGAACACCATTCCAAAAGAATGTATGGGATGCACTTTACACTGTTCCGTATGGCGTAAGTGCTTCATATTTAGATATTGCGGAGAAGGTTGGGAATACGAAAGCTGTACGAGCGATAGGAGGGGCAAATAGCCGGAATCCAATTTCAATTATCGTTCCATGCCATCGTGTAATAGGAAAGAGTGGAAAACTTGTTGGGTATGCGGGTGGTTTATGGAGGAAAGAGTGGTTATTGAAACATGAAGGTATTTTAAATAAATCGTAAGAAACAACCTTTGGAACGAGGGAGTTAGCTCGGCTGTCCTAAGACAAATGCGTTAGCTATCAAAAGTAACGATGAACCGAGAAGCCCCCACTTCGGGGTAAGCTCGTAAGAGATACTAAGTGGTGGGTAGTTCACAATGAAGTATGGATGGAAAGAGGGATTGTTTTGAAATGTATAAATTGTGGGCGACCTTGTATTAATGATCAGCTGAATTGTGCAAATTGTCAACGAAACTTGCATAATGAACAAGGTGAAGAAAGCTCGCTAATAGACAAAGAATTAGAAGTATATGTAGGGAGACAATATCCATATTACAAAAGAAAATGGGAGCTTGAGAATAAGCGAATTGCTAGGTGGAGCTGGAATGGTCTGGCTGCTATTTTCAATGTAGGTTGGCTTGGATATCGTAAGTATTACTTACCTGCTGCTTTATTCATACTGTTATTAGTAGCATGTGATGCATTTTCTTATTATATGGGGTTCAACGTAGCATTGCCAATTATTAATATGGTACCTCTCACGTTTTTATTACTCGTTTTCATTCTATTTGGGATGGGGATTTTTGCAAATGGATTATTTTATCAATTTGCAGAAAGGCGTATATATCGAATAAAAGCACGGGGAATTAAAGATGAATCGGTTGAAAATTATCTCATCCGTGATAGTGGTGGAACGAGTAAAATGGGAGCAACAATCGTTACTATTTTAGCAGTTGCTAGTATTTTTTTCAGTCATTTCTTTTTTCCGACTGATCGAGATATTATACAAAAAGTACGTACAAGTTCGCTTTATGAATATCCGTTCTTTTCGATTGGTGAATCGTTTGAAAGCTATTTTCAAAATTCAGGGTGGATATATTATCGTGGTTCGGAAGGTATGGAATTAGTAGAATTTCAAGGATACAGCCCAGGGATGCCAAAACAAAAAGTTACAATTCAATTTATTGTTGATTATAAATTGAGTGAAATTGAGCCATATTCCCTTACGATTAATGGTGAATCTAAAAATGAAGAAGAGTTTTTGAAGATGATGGAAGAAATATTCAAGGTTCAAAATCCGTTTGAAATAGAGGATGGATTGCAAGTAAATGCTATTCAACAAAGCGGAGGGAAAGCAATTTCTGACCGCTTTTTTTTCTTTTTATGAAAATAAATATTTAAAATAATCAGAATTTTTTGTATAATAAAATATATTATACAAGTTTTAACTTATACATATAGATTGGGGGAAGGAAGAATGAAGAGAAAGGTAACAACGATTGCTGCACTTGCGTTATCGACTAGTGTACTGGTTGCGGGATGTGGGAATGGGGAGAAGGCTTCGACAACGAAGAAAGAATCAAGTAAGGGAATGGCAGATAAACAAGTTTTAAATTTGCTAGAAACAGCTGAAATTCCTTCAATGGATACATCTAAATCAACAGATTCTGTATCTTTCCGTGTATTTGTAAATGCAATGGAAGGATTATATCGTCTAGATAAAGATAATAAACCAACTCCAGGTATGGCCAAAGACGTGAAGATTAGTGAAGATAAAAAGACATATACATTTGAATTACGTGATGCAAAATGGTCAAATGGTGATCCAGTTCGAGCACAAGATTTTGTATATGCATGGCAACGTACATTAGATAAAGCAATAGCAGCAGAATATGCATTTATTTTATTTGATGTGAAAAATGCACAGAAAGTAAATAAAGGAGAAGTACCGTCGGATCAATTAGGTGTTAAAGCGAAGGATGATAAAACGTTGGTAGTAGAATTAGAGCAACCAGCACCTTATTTCCTTGAGCTTACTTCGTTCCCTACATTCTTCCCATTAAATGAAAAGTATGTAAAAGGACAAGGGGATAAATACGGATTAGAAGCAGATAAATTATTGTACAATGGACCATTTACAATGAGTGAATGGAAACATGAACAAAGTTACCAGTTAAAGAAAAACCCAAATTATTGGGATAAAGATGCTGTAAAATTACAAGAAATTAATGTGGGTATAGTAAAAGAGACAAGTACTGGGGTAAATTTATATGATAGTGATCAAGCAGACCGTGTCATTTTAAGTTCTGAGTTTGTAGACAAATATAAAAAGAATAAACCAGATGAATTTAAAACGAAGCTAGACCCACGTATGTATTTCCTACGTTTTAATCAAAAAAATGCAACGTTTAAAAATCAAAAGGTTCGTGAGGCGATTGATTTAGCGTACGATAAAAAAGGAATTGCGGATGTAATTTTGAATGATGGATCATTGCCAGCGTATTTCTTAGTACCTGAAAAGTTTACGACAGGACCAGATGGAAAAGACTTCCGTACTGTAAATAAAAATTTCCGTGACAGTAAAGATAATGCTGCGAAAGCAAAAAAACTGTGGGAAGAAGCGAAGAAAGAACTTGGTCAAGATACAATTACAGTAGAATTACTAAATGATGATAACGGTAGTCGTAAAAAAGTGGGCGACTTTATTAAAGAAGAATTAGAGAAAAACTTACCTGGTATTAAAGTGAATTTGAAGCAACAACCATATAAGCAGAAGTTAGATTTAGAAAAGAAATTTGAATATGAATTCTCATTATCTGCATGGAGTCCAGATTATCCAGACCCAATGACATATATTGATATGTTCGTTACTGGAAGCTCATTTAATGAAATGGATTATTCAAATCCGAAGTACGATGATTTAGTAGCAAAATCAAAAGGAGAACTACTAAAAGATGACGCAGCACGCTGGAAAGCACTTGCAGAAGCTGAAAAAATCTTAATTGGTCAAGATGCTGCAATCTCTCCTACGTACCAACAAAGTACAGCTTACTTAGAGAAGACGTATGTAAATGGTATTGCTAACCATACGTTCGGTGGCGACTTTAGTTATAAATGGGCATATATTACAAAGAAATAGTATAATAAAAGATGAGTGAATTTTCGCTCATCTTTTATTTGTTTAGGGAGGAACGTGGAGTGTTGAAAGGAATCAATCATCTTTGTTTTTCAGTATCAAATTTAGAAAACGCTATTATGTTTTATGAAAGAGTGCTAGAAGGAGAACTATTAGTTAAAGGGAGAAAACTTGCATATTTCAATATATGTGGAGTATGGATAGCGCTGAACGAAGAGGCACATATTCCAAGAAAGGAGATTCATCAATCTTATACGCACCTCGCATTTTCTGTTGAACAAGAAGACTTTGAACGCTTACTGCAGCGATTAGAAGAAAATAAAGTTCATATTTTACAAGGAAGAGAGCGTGATGTGAGAGATTGTGAGTCTATATATTTTGTTGATCCTGATGGTCATAAATTTGAGTTTCATTCAGGGACGTTACAAGACCGTCTAAATTATTATAGAGATGAGAAACCTCATATGACATTTTACTAAGGGGGGAAGAAGTTGCATGCACTTGTAATTGGTGGAACAGGAATGCTAAAGAAAGTTTCTTTGTGGCTTTGTAATCAAGGGTTTCATGTTTCTATTATTGGACGAGATAGTACGAAATTGGAAAATGTTAAGCAAGGGAGTTCTGTGCCGGGAAATATTACGTGCCTTTCTTTAGATTATCAAAATGACGATGATCTAAAGCGATCTATTACAAATACAATTGAACAGAATGGTCCAATTACATTAGTTGTTGCATGGGTACATTCGAGTGCTAAGCATACATTACGACTCATTTGTAATGAGGTTGAATTGTCATCGAAAAAGTACAGTTTATTTCATATATTAGGTAGTAGTGCATCGCGTACGAAGTCGCAAAAAATAGGTGGGGCATTATGTAGCTATTATAGAATTATATTAGGGTTTATTTTAGAAGATACATATGCAAGATGGCTTACTCATGAAGAGATTGCTGACGGAGTTATAAAAGGAATTGAAAGTAAATGCACAGAATGGATTGTAGGGAGAGTAGAGCCGTGGGAATCGCGGCCAAAATGGTAAGGGGGCATGTGAAATGAAGACAACGGTATATGTAACAAGGCACGGTGAGACAGAATGGAATGTAGCAGGGCGGATGCAAGGACGGAAAAATTCAGCATTAACAGAGAATGGTATGATACAAGCGAAACAATTAGGGGAGCGTATGAAGGATTTACCACTCCATGCCATATATAGTAGTCCAAGCGAAAGAACGCTTCATACTGCTGAATTGATTAAAGGGGAACGCGATCTTCCAATTATAGAAGATGAACGTTTCTATGAAATAAACATGGGGATATGGGAAGGGCAAACAATTGCTGACTTGGAAATGCAATATCCAGAAGAAGTACATTTATTTTGGAATGAACCACATCTTTTTCAGTCAACATCAGGGGAAAACTTTGCGGCCGTTCATAAAAGAGTAATTGAAGGGATACACTTTCTTTTAGAAAAGCATAAAGGAGAAAACATTTTAATAGTTACTCATGCTGCAGCAGCGAAATTACTCGTAGGGCATTTTGCAGGTTTTGAAATTGAACATGTATGGGAAGAGCCATTTATGCATAGCGCGAGTCTTAGTGTGATTGAATTTGATGAAAACCGTGGTAAAGTAAAACAATTTGCAGATATAAGTCATTTTCAGTAAACGTAAAAAAGGTCGCAAAGCGACCTTTTTTTGGTGGACATAAAAAACTAGCAATTACGTTTTTTATACCAGAAGTGATCGAATTTTTTATTCTTGCAAGAAGAAGACTTGTGTCTGCTATCTTTGCAATCATTCCATTTGTGCCCGTCATCGTGACAGTCTTTACCATGATCACAGTCATCATCGCAAGAGCGACCGTGTCCGTGAGGGAAGAATTCGCATTTTTTACAGAAACTTCGTTTTGTCCAGAAAAATTTCTTTTCAAAGCGTATGCATTTTGTAACGAAAGTACAATGTTTTCTGCGAGTACGTTTTGTAACTAAAACGCATTCTTTTCTACGAGTAACTTTTGTAACGAACGTCCATTTTTGAACGCGCACACGAGTACATTTTGTAACGAACGTCCATTTTTTTACATGCGTACATTTTGTAACGAAAGTACAATGTTTTACGCGAGTACATCTTGTTCTTGGACATTTACGCCCTGTTGTACATTTACGTCCTGTTGTACATTTACACCCTGTTGTACATCTATGATGAGAGAATTTATCATCATCGCACTCAAAAGTACTTGGATCTTGGTGTAAGAAATCCTCCATCCCTGCACTTTTGATTTCTTCAACAGCTTTTCTAATATCACGTTTCATAGAAATCCTCCTTATCGTGTATTAAATTGAAAAGGTATTCTTTTTCCTTAACATGATATGAGATACGGTGTCTTTCTGAACAGGACAGGAGTGTAATTTTATATAAATGGATGGTAGCGGATGTATGGACAAGGCGTGGTGCATACATTGAATGAAGAGAACTGAGAAGGGATGAGAAAACATGCTGCCTTCATATGATTTTTTTGTTCATCCAATGTACTTAGTGGAATTGAAAAAAGACATTTGGTCAGATAGTCCAGTACCAGCAAAATTAACTTATGGAAAAAAGAAGTATGACATTGATATCGTATACCGAGGGGCTCATATTCGCGAATTTGAGAAAAAGTCTTATCATGTTATGTTTTATAAACCGAAAAAATTTCAAGGCGCGAAAGAGTTTCATTTGAATTCTGAGTTTATGGATCCGTCTCTCATACGAAATAAATTATCTTTAGATTTTTTTCATGATATTGGTGTACTTTCGCCAAAATCACAACATGTATTTATAAAAATTAATGGTCAAATTCAAGGTGTGTATTTACAGTTAGAATCAGTTGATGAAAACTTTTTGAAAAATAGAGGGTTACCGAGTGGTTCTATTTATTATGCGATAGATGATGATGCGAATTTTTCGTTAATGAGTGAGCGAGATAAAGATGTTAAGACAGAGCTCTTTGCGGGTTATGAATTTAAATATTCGAATAAAAATAGTGAAGAACAACTGAGTGAATTTGTATTTCAAGCGAATACTTTGTCGAGGGAAGATTATGAAAAAGAAATCGGGAAGTTTCTACATGTAGATAAATATTTACGATGGTTAGCTGGAGTTATTTTTACGCAAAACTTTGATGGTTTCGTTCATAACTATGCACTATATCATAACGATGAGACAAATTTATTTGAAGTGATACCGTGGGATTATGATGCGACTTGGGGGCGAGATGTACAAGGGAGACCACTTAATCATGAATATATTCGTATTCAAGGTTATAATACGTTAAGTGCAAGATTGTTAGATATACCTGTATTTAGAAAACAATACCGAAGTATTTTAGAAGAAATATTAGAAGAACAATTTACCGTTTCGTTTATGATGCCGAAAGTAGAAGGTTTGTGTGAATCGATTCGTCCATATTTACTACAAGATCCATATATGAAAGAAAAATTAGAAACATTTGATCAAGAAGCTGATATGATTGATGAATATATAAATAAAAGAAGGAAGTATATACAAGACCACTTACATGAATTGGATTAATTTTGAAAGAGATTGGAACATTATCAATCTCTTTTTTTGTATAATAAAGATGTATCGATTGAATTGACGTAATATTTACTTAATAAAGAATGGAGATGTGGAAACATGACGGTCAAGTGGATTGATTGGGTAAAACAAATACAATCTATAGCTCAAGCGGGTTTAACGTATTCTAAGGATGTATATGATATAGAGCGTTTCCAACAATTACGGGACATTTCAGTTTCAATGATGTCACATTACACAAAGACAGATTGGGAAGTAGTAGAGAATTTATTTGCAAGTGGGACAGGCTATCAAACACCTAAAGTTGATATACGGGCAGTTATTTTTCAAAATGAAAAACTATTATTTGTGAAAGAAAAAAGTGATAGGAAATGGGCATTGCCAGGTGGATGGGCTGATGTTGGTTATACGCCAACAGAAGTAGCAGCAAAAGAAGTTTTAGAGGAGACGGGCTATGAAGTAGATGATTTTAAGCTACTCGCTATATTTGATAAAGAAAAACATCAACCATCGCCTTCAGCAACACATGTATATAAAATTTTTATTGGCTGTAAGATTATTGGTGGCGAAAAGAAAACTAGTATTGAAACAGAAGATGTGGAGTTTTTTGGTGAGAATGAATTGCCTAATTTATCGATTGCTAGAAATACAGAAGAGCAAATTAAAGAAATGTTTGCCTACATGAAAGAACCTCAAAAAGAAACATTAATAGATTAATAATGCTTATGCCGATGATATTGTGGAAATGAAGATATTGGCAGAATGCGACCTTTATGTAATAATGGGATGGTATGTGAAGAAAAAAGGAGATAGAAAATAAAATGTTAGCAAGCATAATAGATCAGTTATTGCAATTTTTTGCAAGCCTAGGTTACTTTGGAGTAGCGCTAGCTTTAATGATTGAAATTATCCCGAGTGAAATTGTACTTTCGTATGCTGGATTTTTAGTAGCGGATGGTAAAATTAGTTTTGTCGGTGCAGTTATCGCCGGAACTATTGGTGGTACTTTAGCCCAAATCTTTTTATACTGGCTTGGATATTACGGAGGGCGTCCGGTTGTAGAGAAATATGGGAAATATCTACTTATTAATAAACACCATTTAGACATAGCGGAAGGTTGGTTTAAGCGTTACGGAGCAGGAGTAATCTTTTCTGCACGCTTTATCCCAGTAGTACGTCATGCAATCTCTATTCCAGCAGGATTAGCTAAAATGCCGTTAAAACTATTTACACTATATACAGTAGTTGCGATTATTCCATGGTCAATACTATTTATATACTTAGGTGAAAAGCTTGGTGGAAATTGGCGACACATTAAAGAGTATGCATCTGATTACACACATTACATAATTATAGGAGCTGTTCTCTTTGTTGCTCTATACTTCGGTTTAAAGTATTTAAAAAAGAAAAAAGCAGCGCGTTAAAGTCAATGATTTTTCATTGGCTTTTTTTATTTGTTTCGGTTCTAAAAAAAAGGAGTTGTCCATAATGTGTAATAATAAAGCGTAGCGGAGGAATGTGATGAAAGGGTCACCGTTTATACGTGGAACGATATTTTTAACGATGGCAACGATGATATCTAAAATGTTAGGGTTTATATATGTTATACCATTTACAGCAATGGTGGGTACGAGTGGGTACGTATTATATACGTATGCATACCGTCCTTATACAATTATGCTTAGTATTGCAACGATGGGATTGCCACTTGCCGTTTCAAAAATGGTTTCAAAATATGATCAACTCAATGATTATCACACTGTTAAGAGAGTGCTAAAGAGTGGTATCGTTTTTATGGTCATTATGGGCGTTATTTCTTGTTTAGCATTATATATGTTAGCACCACATTTAGCTAAACTTGTGATTGATGGAAATGATCAGTCGGGGAATAGTGTGGTAGCTGTCACGCACAATATTCAAATTGTAAGTTTTGCGTTAATACTCGTTCCTGTAATGAGCTTGTTACGTGGTTTCTTTCAAGGTTTTCAATCTATGGGACCTTCTGCGCTCAGTGTAGTTGTAGAGCAATTTTTTCGGGTCTTAACTATTTTGATAGGAAGCTTTGTCGTTTTATATGTTATAAAAGCTTCTGTTTCGTTGGCAGTTGGTATTTCAACGTTTGGAGCATTTATGGGAGCACTAGGTGGATTAAGTGTTTTAAGTGCGTATTATATAAGAAGGAGAAAACATTTAAAGAAAAAAGAGATTGCCAGTATACCACAAACGACGAAAACTTTTTTTTCGTTGTATAGAGAACTGTTTACATATTCTATTCCTTTCGTTGTAGTTGGATTAGCGATTCCGTTATATCAGACGATTGATACATTTACAATTAATAAACTACTTATACAAATAGGGTATATGCAAGGAGAAGCGGAGAAGATTAATGCGATAATTGGTCTTGTCCAGATGGTTGTACTTATCCCGGTTTCCGTTGCGACTGCTTTTAGTATGTCTCTCGTACCTGAGATGACAAAAGCCTATACAGCAGGGAATGTGAAGTTACTGTACAAACATTTTACGAGGACGAATGTATTAGTAGTAGGTATTACGGTACCAGCGGCGATTGGAATGATGTTGTTAGCAAAACCAGTATATACTCTTTTATTTGGTGCTGGAAATGATCCGGAGATGGGCAGTATTATTTTGCAGTACTATGCTCCTGCTTGTATACTATTCTCACTATTTACAGTAACCGCTGCCATGTTACAAGGAATTAATCAACAACAGAAAACAGTGCTAGGATTAGTAATCGGAATAACTGTGAAGATAGTTTTAAATATTGTATTGCTACCGTATTTTGATTATGTAAGTTTTATCATTTCAACATACGCTGGCTATACGATTTCAGTTGGCTTTAACTTGTGGATGCTTTCTAAATATGTTATAAAGGCAACATAAGCTTTTTAAGGCAGAGAGCACTCTGTCTTTTTCTTTGTTTAGAATATTTTTCTTATAAAAACGTTTTCAAAATAATTTTTCTATTGAAATTTAAACGTATGTTTCATATGCTGAGAATAGCGGTTCAAAAACTGTTATGTAAGAGAGGTAGATTCCTACATGTAAAAAGAATCGGGGTGATAGTATGTTAAATATTTATTTAACAGACCGAAACGGAAAACTACAAGAGGTTGAGGAAATGCAAAAGGGTTGCTGGATTAATGTACTTCATCCAACGGAAGAAGAAATTCAATATCTAGTACAAACTTTAAATGTAGACTTAGATTTCATTAAAGACCCTTTAGATGATGAAGAACGCTCTCGTATTGAAAAGGAAGACAATAATACTTTAATAATCGTGGATATTCCAACAGTTAGACATGATGAAGAAGGAAATTCGATTTATGACACGATTCCAATAGGTATGATTGTAATGCCAGATTGCTTTGTGACAATTTGTTTAGAAGAAAACCCAATTTTTGAACGTTTTATTAATCAACGTATTAAAGAATTTTATACGTTTAAAAAGACACGCTTTGCACTTCAGCTCTTATATACAATTTCTACTTATTATTTAAGATACTTAAAGCAAATTAATCGAAAAACAATCGATTTAGAGCACCAATTAAATAAGTCGATGAAAAATAAAGAAATTTTCACATTGCTCGGCCTTGAAAAAAGTTTAGTTTATTTTACAACATCATTAAAGGCAAATAAAATTGTAATTCAAAAATTAATGCGAAACAGTACATTTTTGAAAATGTATGAAGACGATCAAGATTTACTAGAAGATGTATTAATTGAAAATAAGCAGGCTATTGAAATGGCGGAAATATATAGTCACATTTTAAGTGGAATGATGAATACATTTAGTTCGGTTATTTCTAACAATTTAAATAGTGTTATGAAACTGTTGACTTCTATTACAATCATTTTATCATTACCAACGATGGTTTCTAGTTTCTTTGGAATGAATGTAAAGGTTCCGTTTGAAGGGGAAGCACATGGTTTTGTAATTGTACTCATAATATGTGTAACACTATCTTTCACATTAGCGTTTGTTTTTTGGAAGAAACGTTACTTTTAATGATAGGAAAGCTGCGCTAGCATAGTTATAAAACTGTGCTAGCGCAGCTTTTTTGCTATGAAATCCTAAATTTTGAATAGAATATAACTTATAAAATGTAATGTATATGAAAGGGGTGAATTCCGTATAAGTCTTGTCCAATTCATAAAATGAGGTTAAAATTACATATTGTTAATGAAAAGTTGGAGGAAATACATCATGGAATTGTTTCAATTACCGAAAGCATTCCTGCAAATGAATACAATTTTTATCTCCATATTGATCGAAGCACTTCCTTTTGTGCTCATTGGTGTATTTATTTCAGGATTCATTCAAATGTTTGTAACAGAAGATATGGTAGCAAAATGGATGCCGAAAAATCGATTTCTGTCTGTTTTAATGGCTACTTTTTTAGGGATGATGTTTCCGGGCTGTGAATGTGGAATCGTTCCGATTGTAAGGCGATTAATCGGAAAAGGGGTTCCGCCCTATGCCGGGATTGCATTTATGTTAACTGGACCAATCATTAATCCAGTCGTATTATTTGCAACATACGTTGCCTTTGGAAGTAGTATGCACATGGTATGGTATCGTTCTATTGTAGCGATTATCGTAGCAATTATCGTTGGAATTATATTATCATTTATGTTTAAAGAACATCAATTACGAGATGATCACTTCCCAGAAGTGAATCATAAGCGTCCATTACGTAAAAAAATGTGGGATGTATGTACGCATGCTGTTGAGGAATTTTTCTCGATGGGAAAATATTTAGTATTAGGTGCGTTAATTGCAGCGGCAGTTCAAACGTTCGTACAAACTTCAACACTTCTTGCTATAGGACAAGGGCCGTTCTCTTCACCAGCTGTTATGATGGGGCTTGCTTACATATTATCACTTTGTTCAGAAGCGGATGCGTTTATTGCTTCGTCATTCCAAAGTACATTTTCAACAGCGTCACTTGTCGCGTTCCTCGTATATGGACCGATGGTGGATATTAAAAATATGTTTATGATGCTTGCAACGTTTAAAACGAAATTTGTAATTGTTGTGACGGTTACAGTTACACTTGTTGTTTATGCAAGCTCACTACTCATTTATGCGATGGGGTGGTAGGTTATGTTTCGAGCATATATATTATTAGGCTTTACAATTTTAATTGGACAGCTTCATATTTCCGGTAACATTACGAAGTATATAAATATGAAGTACGCCTATTTATCAAAAACTGCTGCTATTATTTTAGGTTTCTTAACGATTGTACAAATTATTATCGTTTTCCAAAAAGAGCACCAAAAGGAAAAAGAGAAACATGATTGTAGTTGTGATCATAGTCATTGTGGGCATGATCATTCGAAAGATGAGAATACATGGTGGAAAAAAGTGTTTTCTTACACGTTATTCTGTTTTCCAATCATTACAGGATTGTTTTTCCCAATTGCAACATTAGATTCCGATATTGTTAAGGCGAAGGGATTCCATTTTCCAGTAGCGCAAGCAGAAAGTAAAGATCCATTTATGACAAGACAATTCTTAAGACCGGATACGAGTATTTATTACGGGAAAGAAGGATATCGTGGTGTAATGGAAAAAGGGAAGAAAGAGTTTGTTACGAAAGATAATATCACTTTAAAAGATGAAGATTTCTTAAAGGGTATGGAGACAATTTATAATTATCCTGGTGAATTTACTGGTAAAACCCTGTCTTATAAAGGATTTGTTTTCCGAGATGATTCTTCTAAAAAGGAACAATATTTCTTATTCCGTTTCGGCATTATACATTGTGTTGCGGATTCGGGTGTATATGGTATGTTAGTTAAAAAACCAGAAGGGGTAGAGTGGAAAAATGATGATTGGATTCAGATAGAGGGAGAAATTTCAACTGAATTTTATCAGCCGTTTCATGCGAATATTCCAGTGTTAGAGGTAACGAAATGGAATAAAGTTGAACAGCCGAAAGAACAATATGTGTTTAGAGGAGCCGATTGATAAAATCGGTTCTTTTTTGTGGACTAAAAGTTCTAAAAATTGTTAATATTAAACGTGTAGTTCATGAGGTGTAGTGTATATTGGGATATTAGGGATAAATAATTAAAGGGGTGATAACAATGACTGAAGTAAAGGGTAAAACAGCTAATGAATCAAGGGTGTTTAAAACGAGTCGAGTATTTCCAACGGATTTAAATGATCATAACACGCTATTTGGTGGAAAGATATTGGCGGAGATGGATATGGTTGCTTCAATTTCAGCAACGAGACACTCGAGAATGGAATGTGTCACAGCGTCTATGGATTGGGTAGATTTCTTACATCCAGTACGTTCTTCAGATTGTGTTAGTTATGAATCTTTCGTAATTTGGACGGGAAGAACTTCTATGGAGATATTTGTGAAAGTAGTAGCAGAAGATTTAATTTCAGGAAAAAAACGTGTAGCAGCAACTTCATTCGTTACTTTTGTTGCGCTTAGCAAGGAGAATAATCCAGTCCCTGTACCGCGTGTTATCCCTGAGACAGAAGAGGAGAAAGAATTGCATCGAATTGCTGTGTTACGTGCAGAACAGCGCCATATTCGTAAGGCAGAGAGTAAGAAGGTAGCTACACTGCTAACTTTTTGATGTAAAATATTTTCCTAGTGGTACTATTTTGTAATAGGTTAGGAGATTTTTGAAATGAAAAGCGGACACCTAAAAATAGGTGTCCGCTTTTATAGTTTTTTCATCCCCATATCGTACTACAATAACTGCTTAGCAGAAGCAAGCAGCACCGACGATAATTAAGAGGATAAATAATACGACTAGTAGCGCAAATCCATTACCATGTGCGAAGCCCATTGTTATTTCCTCCTTTTATTTTAAGATACAACATACAATATGCAGATGAGCTCCTGTTTGATATGGACGTATATCATGCAATGACATATTTTTTGTATGATAATGTTTTAAAAAAGGAAAGATATAGGAATAACAGTAGTTAGAGAAAGGAACGTATCCATGAAGCGCTTTTTAATTGTAATAATTTGTTTTATAGGTGTATTCATATGGATGAACGTTGATGTGGAAATGGGGAAGAAAATGGCTAGTGGATATGAATTAGAAAAAATCCGATCAGGGGATTTTCAAGTATATACGAACGGTGATGAGTTATATAAAAGTTTATTTGAGGATATAAATCGTGCAGAAAAGAATGTGTATATTCATTTTTATATTGTAGGAAAAGATGAAGTAAGCCAAAAGTTCTTACAGTTATTAGAGAAAAAAGCATCTAGCGGAGTAGATGTGAAATTGTCAGTAGACCGCATTGGCGGATATAAGCTTAAGAAAAAGATAATTAATCAATTAAAAGAAAAAGGCGTGAAGTTTACATTTAGTAAAAAACCTAAATTAAAAAACTTATTTTATTCTTTGCATCAACGTAATCATAGACGCATTGTTACTATAGATGGGAAAGTTTCGTACATTGGTGGCTTCAATATTGGAAAGGAATATCTTGGACAGGATCCTAAATTTGGTCCGTGGCGTGATTATCATGTACGCATCGAAGGGAATGGAGCTACTGATATGGAACGGAAGTTTGCGGAAGATTGGCAAGAAGATACGGGAGAAAAGTTTCCTATACACCAAGAGTTACCTGTACAAGGAAATGTAAAATATCAATACGTATTTTCGAATGGAAAAGGTTTATGGAAGGAGTATGGAGCGTTTTTAAAGAAGGCAAAACATTCTTTAATTATCGCTACACCATATTTTGTACCGAGTAAAGAAATGGTGAAGGGGCTGAAAGATGCATTAAATCGTGGTGTCCATGTAAAAATCCTCGTCCCATTTAAAAGTGATGCAGTATTGCTAAAACAGGCTGCCTATCCTTATTTGAAAGACATGTTAGATGCTGGAGCGGAGATTTATCAATATCGAAATGGATTTTTTCATGGGAAAGTAACAATCATCGATGAGGAAATGGTTGATATTGGTACAGCAAATTTTGATAATAGAAGTTTTTACTTAAATAACGAATCTAACTGTTTCATATATGATAAGACAGTCGTTGCTGACGTATGGAATCGATTAAAAGAAGACTTTCATAAATCAAAACGATTTTCTGAAGAAGATTTTGAGAAAATTAGTAGATGGGATTGGTTTCTAGCAAGAATATCAAATGTTATCGCATCATATTTATAGTATAGAGATGAAATAGGAAGGGAGGCGCTTTAATGGATTGTATGAAAGAATTGATGACATATAGTTACACACTTATATATAAAGTTGGAGAATACACGAGCAAGGTTCGAGATGAAGAATTAAAGGATATATTACAGCATCATTTGCCGTATATGTTACAAGCATATAATGAACAAGTGAATTTTCAAGAAGGAGAAAATATACAACATATAACTTGTAAACAAATGTGGCCGGAATTTACTGAAATGGATAGGGAAACAGATAATGAGTATACAGGGGATATTGGGATTGCTATTTGTTATATTTCACATTTGAAACGATTAGCATTAAAGTTTGCTCAAGTTGCAGTGGAAGTTGCGAACCCAGAGTTTCGTTCTTTCTTGGAAAATTGTTTTGTGAAAATGAATCGTTATGCTTATAGTGTTTGGCAATATGTTGTGAAGAAGGAATATAAAATTAAACATTTATATGAAAATGAAAGTGAAAGTGAGAAGTTTGCGTGAAAAACTAAGACGGAATGAAAGGCGTCTTAGTTTTTTTATGTCTAATGAAAGGCTCAATTAGAAGAATTGAGAAAAACCAGTTGTGTTATCAGAGTATTTACAAAAGTTTACAATATCTTTACTGTTTTTAAATCTTTCCTTTAAAAATAAAGAGTAATATGGGATTGTACATATTCTATCAAAGGGAGGAAACGCAAATGAACAAATGGGTTAAGTCATTAGCTGCTATGGCACTTGCAAGTTCTTTATTAATGGTAGGTTGTAGTAAAGATGAGGATAAAAAGAAAGAGGATGACACAACTTCGCAGCAAGATGAAAAGAAAGATAAAGAAACAAGCGGAACAGATAAGTCTTCTGATTCAAAAGAAAAGAAATAAAGTGAAACTTTAATCAGTGGGGATTTTGTCCATCCCCACTGATTACTAGTTGAACCAATCGGGCATTTACGGGCAGTTATCTCCCACCTAACTTCCTCGCATTCGCCGAATTTACTGCCCGTTAATGCGGGATAAATGGATAATAGAGCTTCCTCACATATATGAGGGAGCTTTTTTGTTGCTTATTTGTAAGTTTTGCGGAAAAATAGAGAGAAAGAATTGAAAAGGAGAAAGTAAATGAAAGTATGTATATTAGGAGCGACAGGTAGAGTAGGATCACACATTATGAAATTGGCATTACATGATTCATATGAAGTGACGGTATTAGTTCGTGATTTGAGTAGAGTGGAAACAGAGCATGAAAGGTTACATATTATAGAGGGAAATGTGTTAAACGGAAATGATATAAAGGAAGCGATTAAAGGATGTGATATTGTAATTAGTGCTCTTGGAACTGATCGGAATGGGACGTTAGAGAAGAGTTTACCGATTATTATAAAACAAATGGAAGAAGAGGGCATAAAGAAAATTGTTACAATAGGAACTGCTGGTATTTTACAAGCGCGAACAAACCCAAGTATATATCGTTTCCAATCAAAAGAATCGAAAAGAAAAATGACAACAGCTGCGGAAGATCATTTAGCTGCTTATGAAGTGCTGAATAATAGTAAACTATGTTGGACTGTTGTTTGTCCGACGCATTTAGTAGATGGTGATGTAACAGGTGTATATCGAACTGAAAAAGATATGTTGCCAACAGATGGATCGAAAATCACAGTTGGTGATACAGCTCAGTTTACATGGAGTTTACGTAATAAAAGCTTATACGAGAAAAGCCGAGTAGGTATTTCATATTAAAAAACCATCCCAAAATAGGGATGGCTAAAAAATGATATAGCATACAAAGATGATAATCATAATGATTTGGAGAATTGCTTTCGCTACTGTACTACTTAAAAAACCGACAACAGTTGCAATTCCGACTAAAAGGGCGTCTTTTGGCGCCTTTTTATGCATTAGTTCCGTAATAAATACAGATAAGAACGGTATGATAATAAGCCCGAATGGTGGGAAGAAGAACGATCCGACAATGATAGAAACCATACCAACACGTTCGCCCGATTTTGTACTTCCGTATTTTTTTAGGAAGTATCCATTTGCAATAAAGTCAGCAACGAAAATGAAGAGTGTAAAAATGACTTGAATAATCCAAAAAGATGTCGTTAACTCTCCGCCGTTTATTCCAAAATGATAAATGAAATAGCCAGCCCATACGGCAAGGATGCCAGGGATAATGGGGTATATAAAGGCAAGAAATGAAACAATGAAACAAACAATGATACAAATTGTTAGTAAAACAGTCACTTTATAACTCCTTTGTAGTATCTAATTTATGTACAGCAATCTTTTTAATTTGATGCCCATCAAGTTCTAATGCTTTAAATTGAAAACCACCATATTCAACTGAATAGCCAGCCTCAATATTTAAATCAATTGATTGAGAGAGAAGCCAACCACCAATTGTATCTAAATCACTTTCATCGATATGTAGGCCAAACATATCATTTACTTCAGAAATGAGTACCTTCCCATCTAAAACAGTAAGCCTAGGAGTACGCTTTTCAATCATTGGTGATTCGTCTGCGTCAAATTCATCTTGAATTTCTCCGATAATTTCTTCAAGAATATCCTCCATCGTTAAAAGGCCAGCAGTTCCGCCGTATTCATCCATAACAATCGCCATCTGTACGCGGTTCTTTTGGAGGTGTATTAACGTTTTACGAATGGGAACTGTTTCAAATACAGTTAAAACAGGATGTATGTAAGCATCAAGTGGTTTGTAAATGCCTTTTGTTTGATTATGAAAAATCTCTTTCGTATTTATCATTCCGATAATATCATCTTTATCCTTTTCTATAATAGGATAACGTGTATACTTTTCAGTTGCAACGATTTTCATATTTTCTTCTAACGTATTTTCAGTAGATAAACAAACCATTTCAGTTCTAGGTACCATAATTTCTTTAGCAACACGATCATCAAATTCAAAAATATTATTTACATATTTATATTCGGTTTGATTAATTTCGCCGCTTTTATAGCTTTCACCTAAAATGAGTCGTAGTTCTTCTTCGGAATGGGCAAGCTCATTTTCTTTCGCAGGCTCTAAACCGAGTAATTTTGTGAAAAATATAGCTGCACTATTGAGAAGCCAAATGAACGGATACATAATTTTATCAAATAAAATAAGCGGTTTTGCAAATTTTAATGTGATTGCTTCAGCTTTTTGGATCGCGAAAGACTTAGGAACTAACTCGCCTAATACAACATGGAAAAAAGTAATCACACTAAAAGCAATAATAAAGGATAACGTGTTAGCCATTGTTCCAGTAATATTGATTTTTTCAAATAGTGGTCGCAGTAAATGTTCCACAGTTGGTTCACCAAGCCAACCAAGTCCTAAAGAGGTGATAGTAATGCCAAGCTGACAAGCGGATAAATAAACGTCTAAGTTAGATAAAACGCTTCTTGCAGCTAATGCTTGTTTATTACCTTCATTAGCAAGCTGGTCAATTCGACTTTTTCGTACTTTTACGACAGCGAATTCTGAAGCAACGAAAAAACCAGAAATAAGGATAAGTATAAAGATGAGAAAAATATTTAATATGTCCAAGTGTGTTCTTTATTCCTAATTTGGAATAAAGATGTCACCTCCTGTAATTATGTTATACTTTTATAATAAATCCAAATGAAAAGATTAGTCAAAGAAAATGGGTAAATAATGGTAGGTTTCTATAGTAGTTTTTTAATTTGCTGTTATTTTGTCCTCTATATAATAGGAATAACCGTCTACTTTTAATTTAAGTAGACGGTTATTCTATGTTATGGTTTCGAAATACTTCTAGTTAAAGTATACGTGTTTTGTTTAGAGTGGTTTGTTGTCCATAAAGCTTGGAGAAACGATAAGATGCTATATGGAATATAAAGTAGTAATAAACCAATTGTGACAACTATAGGTGCATTTCTACCAAATTGGACGATAAATTGTAATAGTCCGTTTGTATGAAAAATACATTCCATAAAAACGAATGAAAGAATAATGGAACTCAAAATAGATTTATGATTGGAAGTAAGCGCAATAAATAACGTATCAACAAGGAAAGATGAATTTTTTATTTCGTATTCATTAGTAGTATTTAAGAACGGTAGCCATTTTTTAATTGCTTGCATAACGATTATCATAGAAGTGCTACATACGATGATAAAAGAAGAGAAGAAAGGAAACTTTATGAATTTAGATATGTAGAGAAGTGATAATAGGACTGAACATTGTAATATCACAGTGCCAAAAGAATACGGTATCCAGCGAAATAAAGAACTACACTTTTTTAATGAGTTTGGTGCTTTTAAAAATAGATGGCCAATTCCTAGACTTATAAAGAAACCGATTACAAGAGTGAATGTGAAACGAACGATTGATAAAAAATATATTTCCCATATGTAGGGGAACAGTGGTGACGAATGGTTAGAGGTATGTACAAGCTGATTTGCTGAGAAAAGGATAGGCTCATGCATCCAATCAATTGTTGGAATTGAAATGGAAGAAGGCTGTGCTAAATTATGAAAAATGCTTACAAATCCAGTTAAGTAGGAGTAATTATGTGTAATGAATAATGCTGGAAGGGGACTTATGACAAAAATAATCAAAACACCGGCTATAAATTTACATATATGTGAGCGCAATAAGGACATACAATCACCTACTCTTTGAATATTCAGAAAATTCTTATTCTTATTTTAGCTTTTTTCGGATAAAGTTACAACATATTTTTCTCGAAGTAAGTTAGAGAGATTATCCCGCTTTAACGGGCAGTAAGACTCTACCTCAAAATGCGGCGAATGCGTAGAAGTTAGGTGGGTATATCGACTGCCAGTAAAAGCCCGATTGGTGAAGGCTAATAATAAGTGGGGGGAAATCCCCACTTATTAAAGTTTCAATTTAAATAAGTGTATGATTAATGAATAAATTATGACGGAAAAATGAATAATTTTCAGAAAAATAAAATAATATATTTATTTTTTTCTGAAAATATAATATAGTTATGGCACAGAAAGTATTTTAGCATAAGGAGGCTTTTTTATGAGGATTAAAGGGAATTATGTGCCAAAAAGGGAAGTTTTGTTTTGCTCAAGTTCAATTACGATAGGGGAAACGCTGGAACATTTAAATAAAACGGGGTATCGTTGTGTACCAGTTTTAGATGAAAAAAAAGAGAAGTTTTTAGGGAATGTATACAAAGTAGATATTTTAGAATATAAAGGTTCACTTGAAGATAATGTATTACAATTATTGAACGATAAAAATGGGTACGTGAGAGAAGACTCTTCCTTCTTTAAAGTATTTTTTACAATTAAAAAACTACCGTATTTATCAGTAGTTGATGAAAAAGGGGTCTTCCTTGGTATTTTAACTCATAAAAAAGTTTTTGAACTATTAGAAGATGCATGGGGAGTCCATTCTAGTAAATATTCTGTCATGATTGGAACACAAGATTATAATGGGGCCATTCAAAAATTATCGACAGTGCTAAAGAAATACACTGGTATTCAAAGCTTAATGACTTTTGATAATGATGCTTTATTAGTACGTAGAATAATGTTTACATTGGGAGAAGAGTTTGAAGATAGTGAATTAGAAACATTGCTAAAGGATTTAGAAGACCATGGATTTAGAGTTGTGTATGTTGAAGAGATGAATAATCCACGTGAAGTTGAAACGATAGACTAAAAAGTAAAGCCATCTTATTTTTGATGGCTTTTACTTTCTTTCACATAAAGATATCTAAATATATTAAAATATATGAATCGTAAATTTAAAAAAATATTTGTGTAATAGAATAAATAAAGGAAGTATATGTAGATAATTTTGATTTTCAAAAAAATCAAATTGAAAATATGTTTTTATTTTTCAACTAAATATGTTACTATATGTGTGATAAAAACAAAGAGGTCTGACAACTATACTCCACGCAATACCACTCTAATGAGTTAAATTTTCAAAAAAATCAAAAATTAATAATTAGAGTAAGAATAAGGGGAATGGAGAAATTATGGAGAAAGACACTGCTTTGTAAGGGGCATATTTTATCATCTTGAGCAGAGAGGAGGATGCATAGCATATTGTGAAAAGAGATATAAACAATGAAAAAGTGCTATGCAAATGAAAATTATGAAGGGACGTTTAAGGCCAGGTGATACAGTAGCAATTGGTTTAATGTTATTTGCACTATTTTTAGGAGCAGGAAATTTAATTTTCCCACCAGTTTTAGGGCAACAAGCTGGAGAGAATGTTTGGGTTGCTACAATTGGATTCCTTGTAACGGGAGTCGGATTACCCCTATTAGCTGTGACAGCTGTCGCGTTTGTAGAGGGGGACTTGAAAGCGCTATCTTCTAGAGTTCACCCTATATTTGCGTTTATTTTCCCATTGATTAGTTATTTAGCGATTGGACCATTTTTCGCAATTCCGCGTACTGGAGCCGTTTCATTTGAAATGGGTATGAAGCCATTTTTATCAGAGGCATTGGTTTCTGAGTGGTACATGCTATTTCTTTTCACTATAATTTTCTTCGGAATAACGTGGTATTTATCATTAAATCCATCTAAATTAGTGGATTGGTTCGGGAAATTTCTTACACCATTGTTAGTATTGATTGTTGCTGTTATTGTCGGAAAAGCAATTATTGATCCAATTGGAGAACCGGCTGCACCTTTAGCTGCTTATAAAGAGAATGCTTTCTTTGGTGGATTTATTCAAGGATATTTAACGATGGATGCGATTAGTGCACTTGTGTTTGGGATTGTTGTTGTACAAGTTATTCGCTCAAAAGGGATAAAAGAGAGCGGACAAATCGCAAAAATAACAGTTGTATCAGGGATTATTGCTGTATTAGGCTTAACGTTAATATATTTATCACTTGCATATCTTGGATCTACAAGTACATCACTTGGTGTGTCGGAGAACGGTGGTCTTATTTTAACGAATGTTGTAAATGAGTTATATGGAACAAGTGGCAAAATTTTATTAGGACTTGTAATTATACTCGCTTGTTTAACAACTTCTGTTGGATTAACATCTGCGTGTGCTGGCTTCTTTACAAACTTATTCCCAAAACTTTCGCATAAAACGATTGTAACTATGGTATGTGTATTTAGTTTAATTGTATCTAACCTAGGGTTAACACAATTAATCACAGTAACATTACCAGTGTTAATGATCATTTATCCAGTTGCAATTGTATTAATCGTTCTTTCATATTTCCATAAATGGATAGGGAAGCGTAATACAATATATATTGGAGCTATTTTAGGTGCGTTGTTAATTAGTTTCTTTAACGGTTTAGAAAGTGCGAACATTAAAATTGATGCGATTTCTAATGTGCTACAAATGTTACCATTATATAAAGAAGGAATAGGATGGCTAATCCCATCATGTATTGGCGGGATTCTCGGTTTCTTCTTCTATAAATCAAATGAATTAAGTGAATTACAAAAGAAAGGTGCTTAGGCGCCTTTCTTTTTTTAAAGGGGATTTTTGTATTTTGTCTAAGTAATAATTGGGAGGAATGATAAAATGGCTAATTTTGAAGATTTTTTAACTTTTGATGTAAGAATTGGAACAGTAACACAGGCAGAGGAATTTAAAGAAGCGAGAGTGCCAGCGATTAAACTAGAAATTGATTTTGGGGAGCTTGGGGTCAAGCAGTCAAGTGCTCAAATTACGAAGAGATATAATCCAGAAGACTTAATCGGTCAGCAAATTGTTGCTGTTGTAAATTTTCCGCCAAAGCGTGTAGCTGGATTTAAATCGGAAGTGCTTGTATTAGGTGGAGTTCCTGAAGCTGGTGATGTTGTGTTGCTTCAGCCTAATATGGAACTGCCAAATGGAACAAAAATTAGTTAGTGTGAAGGTAGGGGGTAATATGGATATCGGACGAGAATATTTACAATGTGCCATTTCTAATTTCAAAACAACAAAGCAACAAGGAGAACGGGTACTTTCTCAATTATCATACGAACAAATACAATGGTCTTCTCATGAAGAAACAAATAGCATAGCGATTATAATGAAACATTTGCATGGTAATATGCGTTCAAGATGGACGAAATTTTTAACGTCTGATGGCGAAAAAATAGATCGTAACCGAGATGGTGAATTTGAAGGTGGCTACAATTCAAAACAAGAAGCGCTTGCTGCGTGGCAAGAAGGGTGGGAGTATGTTTTTAAAACGATGGATACTTTAACAGCAGAGCAGATTTTGCAGAAAGTATACATTCGTGGAGAAGAACACACTGTCATGCAAGCGATCGAAAGGCAAATTTCTCATTATGCTTTACATATTGGACAAATCATTTACATTGGTAAAATGTTAAAAGAAAATGAATGGGAGTGTTTAAGCATTCCTAGAGGTCAATCTACTAGTTATTTACAGAAAAAACGTTCAACGTAATAATATGAAAGAAACCGATATAAAATAGGAAGCAAAAAAATAAGCCAATTGATAGAGGGCTCCGTGAACATTAGAATGCTGCCAGCAATAAGCCCATATGTAATAAGAAAGAAACCGAAGAGTGTATTTATAGGAATAAAACGTGAGACAAATAATTGCTGATTTTTGAAACAAGTGTTATGAAACAAATAAAAGCGGAAATGCCGTGTAGAGGTAATAAGATCTTTCTTTCGCGCAATTCTTTTTTTGCATGTATGACAGATGAACGGTGGTTGCATTTCATTACGCTCCATTTTTTATATTTGTAATAATGTAAGACAAAAGTAAGTATAAAGTGTATGTTCCTATATAGGCTCCTGCAATAAGGAAAAATGGATTCAGTAAAATTCCATGAATGCTCGTCATGAAAACTAAATCTTGTATTAAAACATCGTATATATTAATGGAAATAACTGTACCGAGTACATACAGTGCAAAGTACGCAGAAATATGTAGCACAATACGAATTTTAGGATGTAAAGCAAACAAATAAAAAATAAATGATAAGACGATTGGTAATGTTCCTATTAGTAGCTTCAATTCATTTCACCTCATTAACAATATAGCCGGAATTTAAGCGGTCTATTCTCTAGAGCTTGTACATAACTTGAAATAGAGAGGGTGATAGCATGAATCGAGGCTTTTTTTACGTGAAGTTCACAAGTGTACGTAAGTTAGTTTTATTTATTATTACTACAGTACTGGCGACTTTTTTTCTTATTAGTATGATGGTAACCTCTATGAAAGAGACAAAGTCAACGTATTTATATAATTGGTTAAATGAGTTATCGATGAATGGCTACATGTACGTTATTGGGAAAGAGAATCATTATTTTACACAGGAGTACCGGAATTTGAATCAAGACTTTTCTATTTCTTCATTCCTCTTTTCGATGGCTACGAATATTCGTTTTGATGATGTACGTAGTTTTGTCGGGAAAGAGCTTCCTGGCTTTGGTAAGTACGATACAGAAATCGTTATCGCAGGTGAGGGAACAAATTATTCTAACTTACCGATAGAGTCGAGTGTTCCTCTTGAAGAAGTAGTGAAAGAACGGACTGGAGAAGGTGGACAAGCGCCAAAGCCTGATACGAATAAAGAGAAGAAACAACCAGCTCAAACGACTGGAAAAAGACAAGTTGCATTGATTTATCATTCACATAGCTGGGAATCTTATTTGCCGTTACTTAACTTAACAAATGATCCTAATCCAAATAAAGCAACGAGTTCTGTAACGAATATTTCAATAGTTGGAGATCGCTTTCGTGAACAACTGGCAAGTGAAGGGATAGGTGCTACTAATGATAAGACTAATGTCGGTCAAAAATTAATAAGTAAAGGATTAAATAGTAATAGTTCTTATAAACTGTCACGGGAAATTGTACAAGAAGCGATGGCTGGTAATAAAGAATTACAATACTTCTTCGATTTACACCGTGATAGTGCACGGAAAAATGTAACAACAAAAACAATTGGAGATAAATCATATGCTAAGCTTGCTTTTGTAATTGGGAAAGGTAACAAAAACTATGAAAAAAACTTACAATTAGCAACTGCGTTACATGAGACGATTAGTAAGAAATATCCGGGAATGAGCCGTGGTGTAATTCAAAAAGGATTCCAAACAGGAAATGGAGTCTACAATCAAGACCTATCAGGACAAGCGATATTAATTGAAGTTGGCGGGGTAGATAATACAGAGGAAGAATTAAATCGATCAATTGATGCACTTGCTAAAGCATTTGGTGAATATTTTTGGCAAGCAGAAAAAGTGAATGGATAAAGTGAAATTTGAATTAGTGGTAGGCATTGCCGATGGTTATCAGCCTACATCAATTGGGGGAAAACGTAAGTGTACAGCTTACGTTTTTTGTTTGTCATGAAATGAGGATGATAAGATGTCACATTATAGACATAATTTGTAATTGCTATAGTAATATCGAAATTTGTCTATTTATAATAGGAGAATTAGAAAGGGATTTTCGCAAAAATAGAGAAAATCTTTTTACAAGGAAAATTTTTAACTAACAGAATGGGTAGGGGATCAAGGTGATACGAGAGATTAGAGTAGAAGATGCAACATCGTTTTTGCAATTAAATAAGCAATTGGACGAAGAAACGAAATTTATGTTATACGAACTAGGAGAAAGAAAAACTACAGTAGAGCAACAAGAAAAGATGGTCCACCGTTTTATTGAAAATGAATATGCGACAATATTTGTAGCAGTTGAAGAAGAGAGAATAGTAGGGTTTATTTTAGTTAATGGAAATAATATTCAAAGAAAGAGACATGTGGCAGGCATTGTAATTGGTATTTTGCAAGAGTATAGTGGCCGAGGTATTGGAACGAGTTTGTTTAAAGAAGTGGAGAAGTGGGCAAGATTACATGATGTATGGCGTTTAGAATTAACGGTAATGGCCCACAATACAAGAGCTCAGGCACTATATAGCAAAATTGGATTTGAACAAGAAGGTGTCAAAAAATCTGCTCTTATCATCGATGGAAAAGGTATCGATGAGTATGAAATGGCCAAATTATTAAAATAAGAGGTCGTTATATGAAAAAAAGATGGGCACTACTTGGTATCGTAGCAATGATACTGATCATTGGAGTAGCAGGAATAAATTATAAGATGTACAAGGAGCAAGAGGCGAAGGAAGTAAATGTAAACAATATATTTCCGAAAGCTAAAGAAACGATTGCTAATATGGATGGGGATATCGCAGTCATTAGTAATCCAAGTTCGATGCTTGTACTTGTGAATAAAAATAGGCGTTTACCAGATGGGTATAGACCGCCAGATTTAGTTGTTCCGAAAGTACGTTACTCTAGTGAAGGTGATCAAGAGAAGAAAAAGATGAGGAAAGAGGCAGCGGTGGCACTTGAGGAAATGTTTCAGCAAGCCAATAATGAGCGGATTTTCCTTTTTGCAGTCTCTGGATTTAGATCTTTTGATCGACAAAAAGCATTAAATACAATGTATAAAAGACAAGATGGAGAAGCAAAGACAGCGATGTCTAGTGCAGTCCCTGGTACGAGTGAACATCAAACAGGACTAGCTATGGATATTACATCTCAATCTGCTAAATTTCAGCTAGAAACTGTTTTTGGGGAGACGAAAGAAGGAAAGTGGCTTTCTGAAAATGCCCATAAGTTTGGTTTTGTTATTCGATATACGAAAGAGAAAGAAGGGATTACCGGTTATCGTTATGAACCGTGGCATGTACGGTATGTTGGGAATCCGCAAGCTACATATTTATATGAAAACCAACTGACGATTGAAGAAGTAACGCAGTAATGAATTGAGGGGAGAGGGCTAAGATGACGATGTTATATAAGAAAAAGGTACATGCATATATTACGAGAGAAAAAGAAGGGGCTATGCAACTACTCGTTTTTAAACATCGTGATATACGAGAGGCTGGTATCCAAGTTCCAGGCGGGACGGTAGATGAAGGCGAAACGTTAGAGGCAGCAATTTTACGTGAAGTACAAGAAGAGTCAGGACTACGCCATTTTTGTATCGAGCGCTTCCTTTCTGATTACATTATTTATATGAAAGAAAAAAAGGAATATCAAAAACGTCATTTTTTCCACATTTCATTATTAACAGATGTGAAAGATACGTGGGAACATATAGTAAGTGCTGGTGAGGAAGACAAAGGTTTAGTATTTTGTTATGAATGGATTGATATTAACAAATGCCCTGAATTAGCAGGTAAACAAGGCGAGTTTTTACATTTGTTAGAAGAAGTATATGTAAAATAATAAAAAGAGTCTGAGGCGATATTGTATTCGTTTCAGACTCTTTTTATTTCTCTGGAAATTAAAGGTTTTTAAACTGGTGAGTTGAATTTCTTTAAAGGGATTGTAGCTGTTTATGCGAGGAGCGGAGAAAATGAAAAAGTAATAGATACACGTCATATATATAAGGGCTTATAAAAGGAGAATGAAAATGGAAATTCAGTTTAATACATTATTGCAAAAAGAATTAACAATTCATGATATTCAAAAGGAAATGGAAGCTGGGAAGTTAACTTCAAAAGAACTAGTCATGTATTATCTTCATAGAATCGCAAAGTATGACCAAGATGGTCCGAAAATCAATTCTATTTTAGAAATCAATCCGGATGCTATCTTTATTGCAGAAGCGCTAGATCATGAAAGAAAGACAAAAGGTGTAAGAGGCCTATTACATGGTATACCTGTTTTACTTAAGGATAATATTGAAACGAATGACTCAATGCATACAAGTGCAGGTACGATTGCCCTGGAACAAAATATAAGTAGTGAAGATGCATTTCTTGTTAAAAAGCTCCGAGAAGCAGGTGCGATTATACTAGGGAAAGCAAATATGACAGAGTTAGCAAACGGAATGTCTTTTGAAATGTGGGCTGGATATAGCGCTAGAGGCGGTCAAACGATTAATCCTTACGGTACAGGAAAGGATTAATCGTTTGTTGGTGGATCGAGTACAGGATCTGCCGTTGCAGTTGCTGCTAACTTTACTGTATTATCCGTTGGAACAGAGACAGATGCTTCTATTTTAAGTCCAGCTGTTCAAAACTCGGTTGTAGGTATTAAGCCGACAGTTGGTTTAATTAGCCGTAGTGGAATTATTCCGTTCACATATTCTCAAGATACAGCCGGTCCGTTTGCTAGAACGGTAACAGATGCTGCTATTTTACTAGGGAGTCTAACTGGGGTGGATGAAAAAGATGTAGCTACTCATAAAAGTGAAGGCATGGCATATCAAGATTATACATCTTATCTTGATGCTAATGGTTTAAAGGGAGCGAAGATTGGTGTTTATAGCAATGCTCCAAAAGATTATTACGAAAATGGTGAGTACGATGAAAAATTGTTTGAGGAAACGATCCAAGTATTACGTAGTGAGGGAGCGACAGTAGTAGAAGATATTGATATTCCGTCTTTTCATAGGGAATGGAGTTGGGGAGTTCCACTTTATGAGCTGAAGCACAGCTTGGATAACTATCTTTCTAAATTACCTTCTACTATTCCAGTACATTCTATTTCGGAGTTAATGGAGTTTAATAAAAACATAGCAGAAAGAGCTTTGAAATATGGACAAACTAAGTTAGAAAGAAGAAAAGATTTTCCTAATACGTTAAGAAATCCAGAATATTTAAACGCAAGATTAGAAGATATATATTTTTCGCAAAAACAAGGTATTGATTTTGCGTTGGAAAAATATAATCTGGATGCGATACTGTTCCCTTCTTATATAGGATCTACTATATGTGCGAAAGCAGGTTATCCGTCTATAGCAATGCCTGCGGGATATATGGATAATGGGAGGCCTTTTGGAATTACTCTTGCAAGTGCTGCTTTTAGTGAAGGGGCATTAATTAAACTAGCATATGCTTTTGAACAAGCGACAAAACATAGAAAAATGCCAAACTTATCGTAAATAGAAACGAGAGAAGGTTGCCTGAAATGGATTTATGGAGGCCAGCCTTCTCTTATTAATAGCTAAAAGTATTGTCGATTTCTTTTGATGAATCGATATCTCATATCGAATCGTTGATATATTGTAAGTTGTAATAGATATAATTGAAAAATCGTTGATATAAATTCATTGGACTATTTAGTTGGAAGTCTTATATAAGAAATAAATCACTTAGATACAATATGTTAAATAGAAATCTCTTTCTTTTGCAATCTCTGATGCTTTAATAAACGAAAAGACAAACAAGTAGAACATAAAATAAGAAAAGAAGCGATAATATAAATAGTACGAACACCGAAAATATCGGTAATTGTAGCTGATTTAGTTGTATACAATGTCAGCGAGGATAATACACATTTTGGAGCCTAAGTAGTAAGCTAGTGAACGTTTCGGCAATAAGAAGCCCACCTTCAAATCAATAATATTTTTCAAATTATAATCAGAAAAATATATTTTTGAAAGAATTAAATTTTTTGTCATTTTTTGAAAGGGGTTTTCGTGTATAATGAAGAATATATTAATATAGCATTATATTAATGCTTGTTGTAACAGCGAATACATATAATAGCTTGTAGCAAACGCCCCCTCTATGAGAAAGGGCGGATAAACCATTCTTTTTTTCATATACATATAGAAAATGAGAAAGAAAGTGAGGGTTGCATATGGCTGGATGGGTGATTTGGTTTATAATAGCGGGTATTTTATTTATTGCAGAAATGTTGTCGATTACGTTTTACATGCTTTGGCTTGGAATTGGAGCTGTTGTCGGAGGTCTTATTGCTTTGTTTGCTCCTGATGCACTATTTTTACAAGTTGTTGTTGGGGCGATTGTAAGTTTAACATTGACTTTCTTTACGAAAAGAATTTCTAAAAACTTTCGAGAAGCAAAAGGTTTTACTGATACAGTAGATAAACTTGTTGGTAAAAAGGGAATTGTTATGCAAACGATTACAAGCGAAGTGAACGGTATTGTGAAAGTGGATGGAGATACTTGGACAGCTATTTCGGATACTCCTATTGATGCTGGAGAAAAAGTCGTTGTTATACAGAGGCATAGTACTATTTTACAAGTGAAAAAGGAGAGTGAATAAATATGGCAGTAGCATTAACGTTAACGATTATTTTCGCATTGATTGTCGTTGTATTTATTGCATTGACAATTAAAATTATTTCTCAGCAAAAAGTTGGGGTCGTTGAAAGGTTTGGTAAATTTCAACGGATTATGCACCCAGGATTAAATATTCTAATCCCAATTGTAGACCGCGTTCGTGTATATCACGATTTACGTATTCAACAAACGAATGTACCACCACAAAAGGTAATAACGAAAGATAATGTACAAGTAGAAATTGATACAATTATTTTCTATCAAATTGTTGAACCAGAGCTTGCGACATATGGTATTTCAAACTATGAATATGGTGTTCGTAATATTACATCTGCAACAATGCGTCAAATTATTGGTAAAATGGAGCTTGATGAAACATTATCAGGTCGTGAAAAAATTTCAACAGAAATTCGTTTAGCACTTGATGAAGCGACAGAAAAATGGGGCGTTCGTATTGAACGTGTCGAAATAGTCGATATTAATCCACCAAAAGATGTGCAAGTATCAATGGAAAAACAAATGAAAGCAGAACGTAATAAACGTGCGATCATTTTAGAAGCTGAAGCAGCGAAACAAGATAAAGTCCTTCGGGCTGAAGGGGAAAAACAAAGTAAAATTTTAATGGCTGAAGGGGATAAAGAAGCGCGTATTCGAGAAGCTGAAGGTTTAAAAGAAGCAAAAGAATTAGAAGCGCAAGGGGAAGCAAGAGCGATTGAGGAAATCGCAAAAGCAGAACAAAACCGAATTGAATTACTTCGTGCAGCAGATTTAGATGAACGCGTACTTGCTTATAAATCGTTTGAATCATTAATTGAGGTTGCAAAAGGACCAGCGAATAAAGTCTTTATTCCGTCTAATGCAATTGAAACACTTGGTACTCTTGGTGCAATTGGGGAAATCTTCAAAGAAAAACAAGCGAAGAAATTACCTTCGTCAGATACAGAAAAAGAATAATAAGAGTGAGAAAGAGAAATGGGATGCCATTTCTCTTTTTTTTGCGTATATTACGAAAAGCTTGTACATATCCATGTATAAAGAAGGTGATACATTGAAAAAGTATGCAACCCGTATACATGGGAAGAAACTAATCTCGTTACTCTTTCTATATGCACTAGTCATAATTATTATTGCGTCGATTTTGACGTCGCTTTTACATACAATGAAATCGAATTACGTGAATCAATGGTTTGGAAAAGTATCGATGCAAGGTTTTGTTCAAATGATAGAAAGTGAGAATCGCTATTACGGATTTGATTATTTTAAGCAGAATAAAAGGGAGTCATTTGGAAATTTAATGTTCTCGATTGCGACGGATTTGAAAATTAAAGATTTAAGAACGTTTGTCGGTAAAGAAGTGCCTGGTATGTCAAAGTATTACTCTAACATTATCGTAGCTGGGGAAGGGACAAACTTTACGAATATCCCAAATGAATCTAGTGTACCGATTGAAGAAGTAACGAAAGAGCGAGAAGTAGCAAAAGATAAAGTTACAGAAGCTGAAAAGAATAATCCGGTTCAGAAAAAGAACGGAGCGAAAAAAGGTGAAAGTGCAGTATATATTTATCATACACATAGCTGGGAATCTTTCTTTCCGTTATTACCAGGGGCTACCGATCCATCAAGTCCAGATGTAAATGTGTCCTTACTAGGGAAACGTATGAAAGAACAACTTGAAGGACAAGGAATTCCAGTAGTTCATGATAAAACGAATATGGGGGATTTATTAGCGAGTAAAAAATGGAAATGGCCGCAATCATATAAAGCGTCTCATGAATATGTAAAAGAAACATTAGCACAAAATAATAAAATTGCGTTTCCGATTGATATACACCGTGATGATCAGCGGAAGAAGGTAACAACAAAAGTAATTAACGGGAAATCGTATGCAAGATTATATTTTATAATTGGGATGGAAAATGAAGGGCGTGCTGAAAATGAAAAAATTGCAAGAGCAATCAATAGTTATTTAGATGAAAACTATTACGGATTAAGCAGAGGAATCTTTCCAAAGTATAAAAAAGATGGAAATGGCGTTTATAATCAAGATTTATCTAAAAATGCGATGTTAATTGAAGTTGGTGGTGTTGATAATACATTAGATGAATTATATAACACAATTGATGTGTTGACGGAAGCGTTTAGTAAGTATTATTGGAATGATGCAGAGAAAGTGAATGGATGAGGGGCGGGAAACCGTTCCTTTTTTGTTATATAAAGTTAAGAATGTGATATAATGGAGTTTTGTGAATATTAAACAAGGGAGCGGAAGAAAGATGCAAATACTACTAATACGCCACGGTGAATCAGAAGCAGATATTTTAAATGTACATGAAGGTCGAGCTGACTTTGAATTAACAGAAAAGGGAAGACAGCAAGTGCAAAGACTTGTACAGAAAGTGAAAGCAGAATTTCCACCAGATTTTATTTGGGCAAGCACATTAAAACGTGCTCGAGAAACGGCTGAAACATTAGCGGAAGCGATTCAGTGCCCAATTCAATTAGAAGAGGAATTAATGGAGTTCAATAATGGAGTGCAAGCAGGTTTATCATTTGAAGAAGCGAAAAAATATCCAGAGCCAAAGTTTCTTCATGACCGGTTTGAAAACGGGGAATCATTTATTGAATTTAGAATGAGAATAGAAGGAATTTTTTCTAAAATCGTGACAGAGAATACATATGACCGAATTGCAATTGTTGCACACGGTGGTGTAATAAATAGTATTTTACGAGCGTTTTTCCAAATGCCAATTAGCATGGACTATTATTTTAAAATGGGAGATACGGGAATTAGTTTGATTGAACTTACGGATAAACAGAAAACTATTCATTTTATAAATGATACAAATCATTTAGAGGGAATGTAAGAGGATATGTACAAAGTTGTATTTTTCGATGTGGATGGTACTCTTTTAAGTGAGATTGATAGAAGTATGCATGAAAGTACAAAAGAAGCGATACAAAGGTTAATAGATAAAGAAATTCACGTAGTTGTTACAACAGGGAGACCATATAGTTTATGCTCACAATTTAAAGAGCTGGGCATAAATACGTTTATTTCTGCAAATGGTGCACATATAAAATGTGCTGATGAAGTTATACATAAATCGGTACTTTCAAGTGGAATTGTTCATGATATTTCAAATTTCGCTGAATTACATGGTCACAGTGTTTCTTATTTTACAGAGGAATTTGTAATGAATGGTATTGCCTCAAAAGACGAACGTGTAATACGAGCATTAAATGAAACGTTAAATTTAGAGCGGTATCCTGACAAAGTTAGAAACTTATCAGAAGAGATTTATTGTGTATGTCTGTATGCTGATGAAACAGAAGCTCAGAAATTCTTTGAAAGATATCCAGCACTTACGTTTGAACGTTTTCATGGTTACGTTATGAATGTGTTGGAAGATAGTAAAGTATCGAAGCTAACTGCAATTCAAAAGGTATTGGAACATCTGAAAATTTGTAAATCAGAAGCAATTGCTTTTGGTGACGGTGGAAATGATGTTGAGATGTTACAGTATGTAGGACTAGGAATTGCGATGGGGAATGGCGGAGAAGAGTTAAAAACAAGAGCAGATTTCGTTACAAAGAAGGCGAGTGAAGGTGGTATTTTATTTGCCTTAAAAAAGTTTAATGTCGTCTAACATACCTTTATTGAAATAAAGGTATGTTAGGATCTTTAACGTGCTCACATAATAAAATATGAATTTGCCCGCGATGATGATAAAAATGTGCAACGATTTCAAGCAACCATTCGAATCGAGAGTAAGAAATACCCCAATAAGCAGTCATAATTTCCGCTAATTCTTCATTGGAATAGGATAAAAAAGTTTTAGAAAGTAAATCGTACCCTTGTATCATCGTTTGCTGTATTTGAGTAATTGTTTCTGGTGTTTGTTCTATATAAAAGGTATGTAAGTCTTTTTCCGTAATACCATTTAATATGAGTAAATCAGCATGGAAAATAAGGGAAAGATGTGTGCACATTTCAAATAATGACCGCTTTGATTCAATCGGCTTTATTTTCAAATCACTTTCAGTATATTGGTTCAGTATTTGAATGGAAGTATCGATAGCAATTTTAACTTGATTCAATGCAGATGGAACAAACATTGTAATTATTCTCACCTCCGTATATAATAGTTTCTTAAGGGTATTATATCATACTCAAAATTCCGAAAATTCTAGTAGTTTGACTAGCATAGTGAAAAGTATTATATTGTAAAAGGTCATATGAAACGTGAAATAGAATGGAATGTAATTATTGAGTTAGGAGTTAGACCAATGAGCTTGAAATATGGAAGAGATACAATTGTTGAAGTTGACTTAAATGCGGTAAAACATAATGTAAAAGAATTTAAAAAACGTGTGAATGATGAAAATATTGCAATGATGGCTGCTGTAAAAGCGAATGGGTATGGTCATGGGGCAGTTGAAGTTGCAAAATCGGCTATTGAAGCAGGAATAAACCAACTTGCAGTTGCATTTGTAGATGAAGCAATTGAATTAAGAGAAGCTGGAATCACTGTACCTATTTTAATTTTAGGATATACACCAGTAGCAGCTGTAGAAGATGTAATTCAATATGACGTTATGATGACTGTTTATAGAGTAGAAGATTTACAAGGTATAGATGAAGTTGCAAACCATCTTCAAAAGAAAGTGCGAATTCATGTGAAAATTGATACAGGAATGAGCCGTATTGGTTTACAGGAAGAAGAAGTTAAACCGTTTTTTGAAGAGTTAAAACGTATGCGATATGTAGAAGTAGTAGGGATGTTTACACATTACTCTACCGCTGATGAAATAGATAAAACTTATACAAATATGCAAACAAGTTTGTTTGAGAAAGCTGTAAATACAGCGGAAGAATTAGGAATTCATTTTCCATATATTCATAGTTCAAACAGTGCAGGATCAATGGAACTTAGTAACACATTTCAAAATATGGTTCGTGTCGGTATTGGAATTTACGGTATGTATCCTTCAAGAGAAGTGGATCATACAGTTGCTTCCTTACAGCCAGCGTTGTCTTTAAAATCAAAAGTAGCTCATGTTAAACATGCGAAGAAAAATCGTGGTGTTAGCTATGGGAATACTTATGTAACAACGGGCGAAGAATGGATTGCAACTGTACCGATTGGTTATGCTGATGGTTATAATCGTCAGCTATCTAATAAAGGGCATGCACTAATAAACGGAGTACGAGTACCTGTAATTGGCCGTGTTTGTATGGATCAGCTTATGCTAGATGTTACAAATGCAATGCCAGTACAAGTAGGAGACGAAGTTGTATTCTACGGCAAACAAGATGAAGAAGAGATTGCGGTAGAAGAAATAGCAGATATGCTAGGTACAATTAATTATGAAGTTACATGCATGTTGGATAGAAGAATTCCACGTGTTTATAAAAAAAATGATGAAACGACTGCGGTTGTAAATATATTAAGAAAAAAATAAGAAAAAACTGAATCGATATAAAATGTACCCTATAGAATAGACACTGAAAAAAAGTCTATTCTATAGGGTATTTCTTGTATAATGAGAGAAAATTGGAATCGGAGAAGGTTTAAAATGACAAAAAAGCTATTTACAGAAAGAGACATTCAAATTCTATCAAATAACCCATATATAAAATCTGTAAGTCAGAAAGGTATCACTTATACAGATGAATTTAAGCGTATTTTTATTGAGGAGAATGCGAAAGGAAAACTACCCCGAAATATTTTTGAAGAATGTGGTTTTGATATAGATATGATTGGAATGAAACGAATTATGTCATCAGGAAGTAGATGGCGTGCTGCTTACAGAAAAAATGGTGTATTTGGTTTACGAGATACACGCACCGAAAACGCGGGAAGAACTCTTGAGAGAGAGCTTACGTTAGAAGAGAAGTATGCTCGTTTAGAAGCCGAACGGAACTTACTAAAGGCAGAAAATGAATTGTTAAAAAAGATCAAACTTATGGAAGGGAGGATGAGAAGGAAATAACGTTATCACCTAGTCAGAAATATATCCTGATTCGTTCTGTTATCATAAAATATAACTTAAGAAATATGGTGAGTTACTTGTGTAAAGTAGCTGGTGTATCCCGTTCGGGATACTATAATTATTTTTCCATTTCATCTCAAGAACAACGGAAACAAAAGAACGATCAAGATGAAATCGTGAAAGAAATCATATTAAAAGCACTTCGATTTAGAAATCGAAAGAAAGGGGCTCGTCAAATAAAAATGACATTGGCGGGTCATTTTCAAGTTGTCTACAATTTAAAGCGTATCCGTAGAATCATGAAGAAATATGAGATTGTCTGTCCGATTCGGAAAGCAAACCCTTATAAAAGAATGCTGAAAGCTTCAAAAGAACATCGAGTAGTGCCGAATCAATTAAATCGAGAATTTAAACAAAACACCCCAGGAAAAACACTTCTTACAGATATCACTTATTTAGTTTATGGTAAGAATAAAAGAGCTTATTTATCTACAATTTTAGATAGCTCAACCAATGAAATTTTAGCTTACCATGTTTCAGAACAGATGACATTAGACCTCGTAACAACAACTCTTCATAAACTAAAACGGAATAAGAGGATTCGATTGACTAACGGTGCATATATTCATTCAGATCAAGGAGCCCACTACACAAGCCCTACCTACCAAAAATTAGTCAAAAAGCTAAAGCTCGGACAATCTATGTCAAGAAGAGGAAACTGTTGGGATAACGCTCCACAGGAATCATTTTTTGGTCATCTGAAAGATGAAGCACATATAAAACCTTGCGAGTCTTTTACTGAGTTGAAACAAGAGATTAAGAAATATATGACGTACTATAATCACTATAGATATCAATGGAATTTAAAAAAGATGACTCCTGTTGGATACAGAAATCATCTCCTTGATGTTGCCTAACTTTTTTCAAAATGTCCTTTACAAAGGGTACAGATTAATATGATTCAGTTTTTTTATTTTTGACAAATGAAAAATGTTCTATTTATACCGTGTAGTTGTATATTGTTACATCCTACAGATTTTAAAGAGGTAATAATTTCGTCTCTAAAATAACATGCTTCCTCGATAGAAAAGTCACTCCTATTCCAACAATCCATAATAATCATACTTCGTCATAATTTCAAAACCACATTGTGTATATAGTTTTAAAGCATTGTTATTTTTCGTTTCGACGTCTAGTTCAATTGTTGAAACTCCTTCTGTAATAAGTGTATGTACCATATAACTAAGAATATCTTTACCATATCCTTTACCTTGATAAGAAGGATGAACTGCAAATCCTGATAGTGTAGTAGATTGCTCTTGCTCAGTAACTGTAATCGTTCCTATCACTTTTTCATCGATAAGAGCACTGTAAACTTGATGGGAAGATGAATTCATCATCTTTTGTAACCATGTGGATGTATTTGCTGCCGAATCTCCAAAAGCTTCACTAGCGATTTCTATAAGATCAGGAAGTAATTCAGAAGATGCAACGGTAAGATTAATATTATTTTTCATTGTTTTTTGTGCTTCGTTTGTTTTGAACTCCATACCGTATTCACTGTATAAATAAGGGAATTTCATTTGTTTTGCAAATGATTTCCCTGAAATAGAGTCACCATTAATTATAAGAAGGGCTTCATCTGCCTCTCTTTTTTGTATTTCTTTCATTGCGGTTTGTAAAAGAGTAGTGCCTATATGTTGTTTCCTATAGTTCGGATGAACAAACCCTATTAACTCCAGTTTTGTTGGTCTCTCAAAGTCATACATACTTAATGCACCGATTAATTGAGTATCATCATAAAATAGAAAATCATTTACCACTTCTATATTACGGGCAGTTAAAAAGTTTATATGTAAATCTGACGAGTAATCAATTTGATCGTGTTGTCCGCAAATATGAGATAAATCTTTCATTTGCTGAATTTCGTTTGCTGTTAAAGATTTCTTTTGTTCAATATTCATTTCATAATCCCTCTCATTCGTATTTAAAAATAGGATGGATGACGCAACCACTTGTCTAACTCCACACTGCCCTGAACAGATAATAACCGGTACAAATATCGATAGGGATGTCTACATTCTTCAAGACGAGGAATGGGCATAATGGTTTCGTAACCTTGTTTAAAAGCATGAGCCTCTTTTTCTGTAAATACATATTCTAATCCAATAAAATCAAACTCTCGTGGAGCAATTGCATAAGCTTCTGTATCTACTAAACCAGTAATAGATTGATCATCTGATAAAAACTGGGTAGGATCCATATCAATTAAAACGAGTGTAGATTCCTTCGGTGACGGCAAGGAAGAGAGCTGTGACTCAAAAGTATGAAATGCGTTTTGGATGCTCGCGTTATCGGAATAGAACCTATTTACAAGATCTTTACTGACTTTTAACATGTGAGACTTAAATTCTTCTAGTGGAATGTGGAAAGTATTTGATGGGTTTCCTATAAACTCTGCTTGAAACGAATGAATTTCTGCTAGTCCTTTTCCAAGGCTGAATAAAATAGAATCAGGTTGTCCGAAAAATGATTGCAGCGTATTTCCGGTTAGTTTTTCGACGATTACATACTCTCGCTCATTTAAAACATGTTTTTGCAAAATAGTCGGGATGGGTAAGGTAGTATGCTTTTTCAATAATGCGTGTATTGTTTCTAAATGATGTACATGCCTTGGATCAATTCCAAAAAGATTTTTACATCCCCACCAAAAATCATTGTTGGGCTCTTCAGTCATTTTTGAAGAGCGAACAATAACTTCTTCAGCTTCTGTTTTAACAAAAAATACGTCGCTTGCATGGTCTTCATAGCCTGGATGCAAAGCTTGAGCGGATAAAATAGGTGAAGTAAACAATTGTTGTAGCATGAAAGAGCTCCTTTTTCTGTAAATTCTATAAATTCATTATATAACAGAATATGTACCAAGTGGATAATGATGGGGACAACATAGAACTTAAATAAATTTATGGTGAGAAATCAGTGTGAAAATTATATTTTTCTAGTTTTGTATGAATTATCAAAATAATGTTTCTGATGATAAATCTGTAAAAATGCCTGAATGTAAATCCCGTATTTTTCAATAAATGAAAGGTTAAGCCTACTTTTATAAGAGTTATAATGTAGGTTATGAAAAATATTTCTCAATAATAAAATGAAGAGAAAAATATGAAGAAGTAGAATAGATTACTTAATAGTTTTAAATTAATTATATTAGATAGGAGAGAATATTATGGCAAATGTACTCGTAATAAATTTCCCTGGAGAAGGTCATATAAATCCGACTTTAGCTATTGTAAGTGAGTTAATTCGGCGAGGGGAAACAGTTGTTTCGTATTGTATTGAAGATTATAGAAAGAAGATTGAAGCAACAGGTGCAGAATTCCGAGTGTTTGAGAATTTCCTCTCTCAAATTAATATTATGGAACGAGTAAATGAAGGTGGGAGTCCTTTGACGATGCTATCTCATATGATTGAAGCATCAGAGCGTATTGTTACTCAAATTGTAGAAGAAGCAAAAGGGGAAAAGTACGATTACTTGATATACGATAATCATTTTCCAGTAGGACGTATTATAGCGAATGTTTTAAAATTACCTAGCGTTTCTTCTTGTACAACGTTTGCTTTTAATCAGTACATTACTTTTAATGATGAACAAGAATCGAGACAAGTAGATGAAACTAATCCATTATATCAATCTTGTTTAGCGGGAATGGAAAAATGGAATAGGCAGTATGGAATGAAATGTATTAATATGTATGATATTATGAATCATCCTGGTGATATTACTATTGTATATACTTCAAAGGAATATCAGCCGCGTTCAGATGTATTCGATGAATCGTATAAGTTTGTCGGTCCATCAATTGCTACTCGAAAAGAAGTAGATAGCTTTCCTATGGAAGATTTAAAAGATAAACAATTGATTTTCATTTCTATGGGAACAGTTTTTAATGAACAACCTGAGTTATATGAAAAATGTTTTGAAGCGTTTAAAGATGTAGAAGCGACAGTCGTATTAGTTGTTGGTAAGAAGATAAATATAAGTCAATTTGAAAACATTCCGAATAACTTTAAGTTGTATAATTATGTGCCGCAATTAGAAGTATTACAGTACGCTGATGTATTCGTGACACACGGTGGTATGAATAGTTCGAGTGAAGCACTATATTACGGTGTCCCGTTAGTTGTAATTCCGGTAACAGGAGATCAGCCTTTAGTTGCGAAACGAGTGAGTGAAGTAGGAGCTGGAATAAGGCTTAATCGTAAAGAATTAACTTCTGAATTGTTAGGTGAGACTGTAAAGAAAGTAATGTATGATGTAACGTTTAAGGAAAATAGTCGTAAAGTTGGAGAGTCACTTCGAAATGCTGGTGGGTATAATAGAGCAGTTGATGAAATATTTAAAATGAAAGTGAATTCATACTTAAAACTTAAATAAATGTTTGGAGCACACTTACTGAAATACGTAAGTGTGTTTTTATAAATAAATTACATAAAAAATCACTATAAAGGTGAAACTTTTGTGTATATAAACTGATATCTTTGAATTAGTAGTAAAATTACGTTAAAATAATACTAAGAAAATATATAAGTTTTGGGGGTAATGAATGAAAAAATTATTCGAATACGTATTATTAACAATTGGATCGATTATTGTAGCGGGCTCACTAGAGCTTATTTTAGCACCTAATGGATTAGTAGATGGCGGGGTAACGGCCATTGCTATTATGGCAAATAAAGTTGCTGGATTACCGCTTTACGGAGTATTTTTAGGGCTTAATATTCCTATTTTATTATTTACTGCAAAAGTAATGGGAAAGAAGTTCTTCATCCGTACATCCTATGCAAATGTTGTTACAACAATCGGATTGATTTATTTAAAACCATTTCCAGCAATTACGACTTCTGAATTATTGATTGTACTTTATGGAGGAGTTCTATTTGGTGTTGGTGTTGGAATCGTTGTAAAAATGGGCGGGGCAATTGATGGATCAGAAATGTTAGCTGTTTGGATGAACAAGTATTTTAAAGTACCAATTAGTACATTTTTACTTGCTGTAAATGCGGTTATTTTTGTATTTGTTGCTATTTTATTTTCAATTGAGCAAGCGATGTTCTCATTAGCAATTTTCTATATTGTTACGAAGATGATTGATTTCATATTAGACGGTATTAATCAAGGAAAGAGTGTCATGATTATTTCGAATAAAAATAAAGAAATTGGCGAACTGCTTATGAAAGAATTACAACTGTCTGTTACGTATCTACATGGAGAAGGTGGTTTTTTAGGAGAGCACCAGAGAATTATTTATTGTATTACAAACCGTTTCATTTATCCGAAAATGAAAGATCTCGTTCTCTCTGTAGATCCAAGTGCTATAATTGAAGCTTCTTATTCAACAGAAACAACTGGTGTAAAGCGTCCAGGAAGGACAGCGAAATCAGGGCAAGTATCAGAAAAATAGTGAATGAAAATAACTCCACGTAAGTGTAACTTGCGTGGAGTTATTTTTAGTTAGGGAACCAGACTTTTTTCAGTAATTTGACAACCGTTTCGATACAATCTTCTGGAATACTGCCGAAACCGAGTAATACATACGACGCCTTCCTTAAATTATGAACAGAATCGTATGTTGAGAGAGGGTACAATTTAATGTGCTGTTTCGCAGCTGCAGTAATAAGTTCTTGTTCGTTCATCCCATTATGAACGTGAAGTACGATATGAAGTCCTGATTGTTCACCGAGTATATGAACGCGAGCTCCCATTTCGTCCATGATAGATTTAACTAATGAAATGTGCTTTCTTTTATATAACGTACGAATTCGATTTATATGACGTTCCCAATCACCTTTTTGAATAAAAGTGGAAAAAGCAAGTTGCTGCATTGTAGAAACAGTTTGTTTAAACATGCCTCCGAGCTCTTTATAGGTTTTTAAAAGATGAGGTGGTAAGACGATATATCCCATTCGTAAAGAAGGTAAAAAGGATTTCGAGAAAGTTCCCATATAAATAACACGTTCCTTTGAATCCAGTCCTTGTAAAGAAGGAATAGGTTTTCCCACATAGCGGAATTCCCCGTCGTAATCATCTTCAATAATATATCCCTTGCAATCATTCGCCCATTTTAATAGTTCGAGTCTTCTAGATAAAGGCATAATAATTCCAAGTGGAAATTGGTGAGATGGAGTGACGTATGCTACATTAGCACCTGATTCACGTAAAGCTGAAATATGAATCCCTTTATCATCTAAAGGGATAGGGTGAATAGGAAGATCAGCACTTTGAATCATAGCAGTTATACGGTGAAATCCAGGGTTTTCGATTCCGTATTCTTTTTTTGAACCAAGCAGTTGAAGCAGTAACCAAAGAAGAGGCTGCGTACCGGATCCGATAATAATTTGATCAGGTGTAGAATGTACCCCGCGGGCATGATATAAATATTTTGAAATATGCTCTCGTAGAACGAACTCACCTTGAGGATCTTCTTTAGCAAATAATTCATTTTCATATTGGAATAAAGTTTCTTGTAAAGCTCTTTTCCAGTTTGTAATTGGAAAAGCTTTTTGATCAATAAGTCCTTGGCTACAATCATAGTCATATTGTTCTTTTTTTATATTGTTAGCGCTGTTTGACACAACGTGTTGTTTATTTTGAATGAAATCAATATCAACTTCCGCAACAAAAATCCCACGTTTCGGTTTACTTTCTACATAACCCTCAGCTAGTAATTGTTGATAAGCAGATTCAACAGTAATACGGCTAACATTAAGTTGTACCGCTAAATTTCTGTGAGAAGGAAGGCGTGTACCGGCAGGTAGTAATCCCTGAGAGATTTCTCGTTTCATGTATTCGTAAATTTGTAAGTAAATTGGTATTTTACTTTCTAATTGCAATGGGATAGTAAGATCCATTTTATGAATTCTCCTTTAAAAATTGGCCTTATAAAAAAGAATCAAACTGTCACTTAAGTAAGGGGCAGTTACTTCTTATAATAATGATATAACATTTAGAAAATTTTATAAATAGTTAGGGGAGAGTCATAATGAATATTAGAGAAATAGTAACAGAAGGCGAGTTCTATGAAGTATTACCCGTTTTACAGCAACTACGAACGAAACTTTCAAGAGAAGAAGCAAGTTCTTTATTTCAAAAAATGAAAGACGAAAATTATAAACTACTCTCGTTACAGAATGAAGATGACGAAGTTGTTAGTCTAGCTGGTGTAGCGATTTGTACGAACTTTTATAATGAGAAACATGTTTTCGTATATGATCTTGTAACTGCGAAAGCTCACAGATCAAAAGGGTATGGTAAGGTTCTGCTATCATATGTAGAAAAATGGGGGGAAGAAAAAGGGTGCAGTTCTATCGTTCTTACATCAGCGTTTCCAAGGGTTGATGCCCATCGTTTTTATGAAAGAGAAGGCTATGATAAGGTAAGTTATTCTTTTTATAAAGAGTTATAATACTAAGTAGGTTCTATGTGAGATAACATATAGAACCTACTTTTATTTAGAAGTATAAGATGAAGAGGGTTAATTGCTTATTTTGTCGAATAGTTTCTTTATAATTGAGACGATAATATTGAATTTAAAGAAGGTTAGGGGAGTTCATACTTGGAAAAAATTCAGAAACTATTAATCCCAAAAGGTGTAAGAGTTATCGTAATATCTGATATTCATGGCGAATTAAATCTTTTAAAGGAATTATTACATAAAGTTAATTTTAAAGATGATGATTATTTAATTATAAATGGCGACCTTTGTGAGAAGGGGAACGATAGCATTGGCGTCGTAAACTATGTGATGGATCTAGTAGTTAGCAAGTCAAATGTTTATGTTGTTGAAGGGAATTGTGAAGTTGTAGTTGAAGCGCTTGTAAATGAAAATCCTGCGCTAATAAATTATTTATGTACGCGAAAAAATACAATTTTTAATGAATGGCTAGGGAAATTGAACGTTACCGTTAATGAAGAAAGTGATATTTGTGAAGTGAAAAACATATTGATGAGCCATTTTTCAAAAGAAATAAAGTGGCTAACAGAATTGCCAACTGCTATTGAAACTGAGGAGTATATCTTTGTACATGCTGGCCTTGAAGATAGAGAGGATTGGAAACGAACAGACAGGAAAAATGCAATTGCAATACCAGAGTTTTTTAATAAGTCACATAGCGCGGATAAGTACGTAATTGTTGGACATTGGCCTGTTGTGAACTATTCCGAGGAGGCGCCGTCTAACAATCCAGTTATTGATAAGGAGAAAAAAATTATTGCGATTGATGGTGGTAATGCGATTAAAGAAGCAGGGCAATTAAATGCATTTATTATTCAGAGGATAACTTCAGGTGATACGTTTTCTTATACATATGTAGATCATTTTCCACAGTATGAAGTATTGGCTGATTTTAATGCGAATTCAGTAATGCAGGGCGGGGTTACATATCCACATTATTACATAGAACCTGTGGAGAGAATGAAAGGTTTTACCGTATGTAAACAACTAGGAACAAATGAATTACTTCATGTGAAAAACGAGTATATAAAGCAACTTGAATCAGGTGAGTATACAGTGAAAACGGATATTTCTTGTGCGCAAATCAGTATTAGAAAAGGGGATACAGTTTCTTTAATTGATGGTAGCTGCATGGGATATGATTTAATTAAAAAAGATGGAGTAGAGGGCTGGATAGAGAAAGGGATTCTACTTGAGGTAGAAAAGAAGGGAAATACAATATTTAGCTAAAATGGGAGGGATATAACCTCCTGTTTTTTATTAACTATGCTACGAGCTCGTACTTCATCCAATTTTTTCCGAAGTTCCGTTTCTAAATTAAACTCGAAAAAATTAGCGAACTTACATAAATAATTCGTATCTTATAACAAAATTATACAATATAGAGTATAGTTTTGTTTTGATTTTTCAGAAAAAACATTATAATTATATATGAAATAAAGAGAGATGTAGGAGGAAATTATGCAAAACGTTATATTAAAGGGGAACAAAGTTACAATTCGTACAATAGAAGAATCAGATATAAAAGAATTATGGAGTATTGTATATAAGGAAGAACATCCAGAGTGGAAAAGATGGGATGCACCATACTTTCCGTTCTCAATTCAGGAATATTCATCATACAAAGAGAAATTACAATCACGTTTAAAAGAAGAACCGTTATCAAATCTTATTGTGGAAAATAATGGTCAAATTATTGGGGCAGTAAGTTTTTATTGGGAACATAAACCGACGCGTTGGTTGGAGATGGGGATTGTTATTTATGATCCAACATACTGGAATGGTGGCTACGGTACAGAAGCATTAACACTATATAGAGATTTGCTATTTGAAAATATGGAGATTGGTAGAGTTGGGCTCACAACTTGGTCTGGCAATGAAAGAATGATGAAAGTAGCGGAGAAAATAGGAATGAGCTTAGAAGGTAGAATGCGAAAATGCAGATATTATAACGGAACATACTATGATTCTATTCGAATGGGAATGATTCGTGAAGAATGGGAAGCGCTATGTGTAACGAAGGGGTGAGGAAGCATGTACGCTATTATTGCTACATTTGATGGTGTGTTTACTAATAAAGTTAGAGAATTGCAAAATGAATTAACGAATATAATTGAAACAAATGAACTAGCCGGAGTAGAACCCCATATAACATTGGCTGATTATAAGGAGTTAGATGTTAATTTATATACGAAGACATTAGAGGAGTTTGTAGCTTTTCAAGAGAACATCTCCGCTGTAATTTTTCCTTCTGTTGGAACTTTTCCTACTAACAGAATGATCTTTCTAGCACCGACCATTACCGATGAAGTATTAAGACTTCATCATTCTTATCATGATTATTTCAAAACTTTTCATGATAATCCACAGTCCTATTACGTACCAGGAAAATGGGTTCCGCATTGCACGATTGCTAATGGGTTAAATTCAAATCAATTTTTAAGTGTAATGGAATATATATATGAAAAATTTGATGTTACAATAGCTTCGATTGAGAAGTTAAAATTAATTAAGGTAAATTATGAAAATGGTTCTGCCATTTCTTCTAGTATATTAGCAGAATATAATTTAAAGAGAATGGAGACAACGAGATGACATATGTAATTAGAGAAATGAAGCAAGAAGATATTCATGCTGTACAAAACGTAGCAAAAATAGCTTGGCATGATACTTACGAAGGAATTATTCCGAGAGAGGTTCAAGATAGTTTTTTAGATGAAGCATATTCTGATGGGAAAATGAAATATCGTCTTAAAAATACACATTTATTCGTTGCAGAAGAAGAGGGAGAAGTAATTGGATTTGCGAATTTTTCACCTGTTAGACTGCAAAATGAATCAGAATTAGGTGCGATTTATTTGTTACCAGATCAGCAAGGAAAAGGGATAGGAAGTGCTTTATTACAAAGAGGGATTAAGACATTAAAAGGGATCCGGAAACTGTACATACATGTAGAAGCAGCAAATGAAAAAGGAAAGCGCTTTTATGAAGCGAAAGGTTTTGCAGCTTTAGAGCAATTTGAAGAAGATTTTGAAGGACATTTGATGCAGACAGTAAGGATGGTTTTATACATATAAGGAGGACTAGAAGTGAAAATTTTTGATTTTAGTGAAAAAGTGGGAAAGCACATATCAGTATTTCAATCTAATTTCATAATGTCGAAAATATTAAACCATCAAGGGAATATACATATCGGCGCTATGCATTTACAAGAGAATGGAATCATCGGATATCATGAAGCAGTTGTATCTCAACTGCTTCTTATTGTGGACGGCGAAGGACATGTGTGCGGGACAGATAAAGAAAAAGTGACAGTAGAAGCTGGACAAGCTGTGTTTTGGGAGAAGGGTGAGTTTCATGAAACAAGTACAGAAAAGGGATTAATGGCAATTGTTATGGAAGTGGAGAATCTTGAACAAGCGATAATAATGCCTATTATTCAAGGGGAGTTGTGAAAAATGATAATAAAGGCAAATCAAGAAGATACAAATGAAATATTAGAATATGCAGCTCAATCGCTTTTTGAAGGGACGAGAGGAAATTGTCAGTTAAGTACGGAGAAAGCGATTGAAATTACAGAGCCAATTGTAGAAAAGGGAGCATATTATTTAGTCGTTAAAGAAGTAAATAAAATAATGGGTTGGATATTAATAGGAGAAAATACTGATTATTTTTCTCGTGAAAAACTTGGATTTATATATGAGTTATACGTTTTCCCGGAATATCGCGGGAGAGGATTATCACGAGAACTAATGGAGGCTGGCATTCAGGAATTGAAAGAAAAGTATTCAGAAATTCGTTTGAATGTATTCGCTGGAAATTTTGCAAAAGAGATGTACGAAGATTTTGGGTTTGTTGAAAGACAGGTAATTATGACTTTGAAGTGAGAGGAATATTTCCGGCGGGAAGTGCTCTTGTTGAATTTAATTTATCTAATAGTTGGAATGCAGTTAAATAAGATTTTTTGAAAAAGATATAATAGGGGTGAAAATTGAGGGGAAGTAGCAAAAATTACTATAAATAAATATGAAGAAAAAACATGATAGCTTTGCAAGTATACGAAGCGGAAATTACGAAGATTAAGATCCCTGATTTTATCCTTATATCAGTATTTCATGATATAAATGTTACAGGTGAAATCATACTGGGTGGGTATGGTTATAAAATCCGTGCAGGTGAAGAATCAGGATTTTCTGCAACAGCACCTAATGAATATGGTGGAGGATTCTTATTTAAATTAAAGAAAGAAGAATGAGGATGGGATTAAAATGCGTAGAGTAACACGAATAGTAATATGTATTGCTGCAGTATTATTCATTACACTCGCTATGATAAATGGAGAAACGTGGAAAGATAAAATTGTTATTTCGCTAGCTGTTCTTATATTTACTGGGGTTTCACTAGTATGGAACTCATTTGTTATAAATATTATGGAGAAATTCAATAGAAAAAGGAGTAAATAAATGAGACCTTTTAAACATATGAGAACTATATATTTAATAACAGTACCTATTATTGCATTACTTTCATTATTTTTTCCGCAGCCATTAGGGGATCGTATTCTTACTTTCTTTTTTGTACTTGTTTTTGGCGGATTAGCAATTGGATTTACGTACATAATGAAATTTTTTGGAAAAACAAAAGATAAAAGGGAATGAAAATGAAGCTTTTACAAGTGGGAACAGTAGTAAAGTCCAAAATTGTAGATTTGTAAAATTTGAGAAGACGGATAAGGAGTAATAAGGTGATGAAGATTCCGAAAATTATAATGGTAATACTAGTTGTAATTTCAGTCGCTGTCGGGCTGATGGGGCCATATTCAATAAAAGAAAAGATTATATATACATTTGGTGTGATCTTTTGGGGAGCAATGGCGATAGGAGCAATTACTTTAATGGAGTATATTAAAAAGAGGATGAGTAAATGAAACTTAGATTAAAGGTAGGAATAATAATTAGGGTAAGAAACGGGATGCTATGTTAGGGATAGTTATGGACTAGGTGGTACCATTAAGTTTGAGAATTAAGAGAGGAGCATATTAATATGCAATCATTTAAGGCTGGAAAATATATTACATATGTCGCAATTGCTATATTTCTTGTAGTTGCTATTACGTCTCCTTATGAATTCCCTAAAAAGATTGGCTTTATTATAGGTGTTCTTATTTTAGGAGCTTGTGCACTTGGTACTAATAAACTTTACGAACGGATGTCTAGTAAATTTAATAATAAATAAGACTAATACAATAGGAAAAGATCATTATGATAATTGTACCCATTAAGAGCGATTTCAGGGGGAGTAGCCCACACAGGTTGCTCTTTTCTTTGTGTACATATAATCTCGGAAAAGAAGACTAGGGATTGTTTCCGTCTTGTTATCAGCTATCTGTGCATTTACTAGTATTGATTAAAATTACTTCCCTTGAGGAGGTAGTTTCTAGAGTTTCCAGAGTTTTAAGAGTATAAAAAATATTTTTTATCTAATAACTTTCCTGTGGTAAAATATTCTATATAAATATTAAAAAGGGGAATGGCTATGGGGGATATAAAAGTTACTCCTGAACAGTTGCGAAAAGTGGCATGGTCTATTAGATCAACTATCACGAATACAACTGCAACACAGGAGCGACTAAAACGAGATATTGATATGATTTCTAGTAATTGGTTGGGCTCAACCTATATGAAATTTAATACGGATTTCCATGATTCATCCTTTAAGATGGCACAATTTATAATCATATTAGAGCCACTTGAGAAGTTTCTTCTTGATTCTGCTAATAAATTTGAGCAGGTAGATAACATGGATGTTGCTATTGCGCTGGCTTCCAGTATTTTAACTGGGAAACCTTTTAAAGGGGATTACGAAACTTTAACAGGTGATTTTAAATTAGCAGAAGGAAATCGAGTGGGAATGAAGGCAGAAGGTTCATTGATAAAAGGTGAATATGAAATTTCGAAAGGAAAAAAGCTTACTTTTAAAGGGGGAAATGGCTCTATTGAGACCGGTGTTCCAATGGACGGAAAGACATTTATTAGTGATGTTGCAGGAGGGGGTTTAGTAGGGTTTAAAGTTGGTGCTTCTGTTTTTGAAGACTCAATAGAAAAAGAAATAAATAGCGGTTTTGCAGAAAAAGCAACAGTTACACAAAAGTTTGCAGATGCATCTGCTGTTGTTGGAATAGATGAGTATACTTTTCAGTTAGGAGCGGAAGTTACAACACAGAAATATGAAGTTTTATTTGAAAAAATTGATATTCCAGACTTTATCCCATTTTTTAAGGATCATGATTTAACAGTCCGTTTAGAATATGGATTTGGTACAGGAGGGGCTAAAATACACCTCGGTCAAGAGATGGGTGCGTACTTTGGTAAAGCTCATGGCGGAGGTTTTTTTGCTAAATTTGAGAAGAATACAAAGGAGTAGTATGATGATAAAAATTGCAAGAATCGTAATGATGATAGCAATTGTAATTGTAATCATTGCAGGGCTAATAGCCCCATTTTCATTAAAAGAAAAGATGGTACATACATTCGGCATGCTTGTTTATGGTGCAATCGGGTTAGGTGGACTTACTTTAATAGACTACATTATAAAAAAGAAAAGAAAAGGAGAATAACTATGAAACTTTTACCGATTGGAACAGTTGTTAAGCTAGAAGAGATAGAACAATTTGTTATGATTATTGGAAGAATGGTTGTATCAGCAGATAAACGTGATTTTGATTATGTGGGCGTTCCTTACCCAGTTGGTTATCTGGGGGATGAAAAAGTACTATGTTTTAATAATGATAAGATTGTAGAGGAAATGCATAGAGGGTATATGACTGAGAGTGAACTAGTTCTACGTGAGAAATTATTAGAATTGTAGATTAGTTGGAAAATACATATAGATTTTAAAAAGACGATAGGGGAAACAAAATGGGAAAGATAATGAGAATAATTGTAATCATTGGCATACTTGTTCCTCCAGTGCTGCTCTGGAGTGCACCTGATATTCCACTAAATGATAAGCTGCTGTTCACAGGTTTACAATTAACGGTAGGATTTATCGCAGTAGTAGCGTTAGAGATTATATTTAGAAATCGAAAAAAGAAGAGGGCAAAATAGAGATAGAGTGTATGGAATATCAGTTGAAAATATGTAACATGTATTACTAATAGTTTTACTTGGGAGGTGGCCTACTGGTTGCCTCTTTTAACGTTATCCCCATGGTTATAGAGGATTCATTTTTTATTTGAAAAAGAAAAAAGGAGCAATCACGCATGTTTAAACAGGGGCGTATTTTAATGTGTATTTTTACCGCAGTGTTATTTTTTTCTTCCTTCCTTCTTCCCACAGCCAATGGGAAAAAGGGTTTTAACGGCCATTGTTGCTCTAATTATTGGTGGAGTAGGTATTGGAATTTCCTATTTATTAGAAACTTTCAGTAGCAAGTCAAAAAATATATCTAAATAAGAACAGAGAATAGTGATAAAGCGTTCCTAATTGGTTCAATTGTAAAGATAAAAGATTTAAATTGATCTATTATGTTATAGAAACTAACAGGCGTTAACAAGTAAATTCGTAGTATATCATATAGTAAGGGCAAGCGGAGTACATGTGAATAGATATTAGTATACGCAAAAGAGGCTACTTATAATAGGCAGCCTCTTCTGCTTGTGTTATGCATTATTATCGATACATCGTCCACATGCCAATATCTTTAAACCCTAATCGTTTATAAATTCGTCCAGCAGCTGGATTGTTATAAAATAAGCAAAGCGTTCGGCCTTCTTTCGTAAAGTCTTGAATCATTTTCTGTAATATGAGCGAAGCATATCCATTCCCGCGATAATTCGGATGTGTACAGACGCCAACAACCATAGCGGATAATGAGTTTTCAGCGGAAGTAGAGGCAGATGCGATAATTTCACCGTCTTTTTCAATATAGTATGTGCGTCCTGTATTTTGTTTCAATAGCTTGCCTTAACATTTTCTCTGATTCATTAGCTGTTGGGAATTCAGCAATGTTATTTCGTAATTGCATAATTCGTTCTACATCATCTAGTGAGGCAAGTTTAATTGTTTCTTGAACAGGCGTGCGAGGTAAGTTGTTGTCATCTGGACATTCGCAAAAATACATTTCATTTTTGGCGCCTAGTTGTACACTTGGAGCAGTTTCAAATCTTTCTACAATAGTTGACTTGCCAGAGAGTTTAAGCGGCTTATATGCGGAAAGAAGTGCCTCATAGTCAGTAACCACAAACTCTTCTTTACTATACGGTATAAATGTATCGTGAAAGCGAAGTAAAATCGATTTTAATGTTCCATTCTCTTTATATACGCCCCATAATTCTTGAAAGTCTGTTTCATAACCGAAAGCTTCTAAATCCCCAATAATAAACAAGTTAAGGGCTGCTTCTTCTTTTAGGTAAGCGAATACTTGTTCATGATCTTTCTTTGTTAATTTTCTCATCATAAAAAATCGACCTCTTTTTTATTTTTCTAAATATTACAACTTAAGTTTTTTGAAATCAATATAAAATTTTATGTTTAGTTCACCAACTTTCGGAAAAACTAGGAAAGATATGACAAAGGAGGTTATGAACGGTGGATCATCCAATTCAAGGGTTAATGAAAGCGGCAATGGAAAATTTAAAAGAAATGGTCGATGTAAATACGATTGTTGGAGAGCCTGTTCAAACGGCTGACGGTGGTGTAGTGTTAACGGTTTCTAAAGTAGCGTTCGGTTTTGGAGCAGGAGGTTCTGATTTCCAGACGAATGATGGACAAAGAGCGAACGGTAACCCTGCATTTGGTGGCGGTAGCGCGGGTGGTGTTTCTATTACACCAGTAGCATTTCTAGTCGTGAATAAAGACGGGGTAAATATTCTTCATTTACAAAATGCGACACATTTAGCAGAAAAAATAATTGAATTAGCTCCACAAACAATTGATAAAATTCAATCGATGTTCCAAACAGATGAAAAGAAAGAGGGAAATCATCACCCTCAAAACCCAGATGAAATCCTTTAAAAACGCCTGCTCATAAGCAGGCGTTTTTTCTTGTAATCAGTATGTAATAAAACACATGAAATTGTAAATAGTTTTTGAAGTTTTTTCTATGTTTCTAAAATTTTTCATGTTAAAATATGCTATAGAATTGAAACATATAAAACGAAGGTGGCTAGGTGCTTTGTCTGGAGGATCTGACCAAGTAAACAATATGATATATATTAATGGTAATCGTCGGGGTCATTGTTTTATTACATCTGGAATTACGTTTAAAGAGTTTGCAAGTAACATCCCTTCACCGCTTCATCAAGTATTGCTTTTAAAGCATAATTTTGAGTGGACAGATTTTCATTATCATACTTTATTTGAATATGTTGAGGAAGAAAACATACATAAACTCATTCAAGCAGAGATTGATGAATTTGATGAATTTTGTTGGGTAGATTTCGATGATGCAAGCGATTTAGATGAGTTAGAGCCAAAAGAAATTGCAGAATTATTATATTTGGCTCACAAAAAAGAACCACTTGGAAGAACGTTCTTCCCATTGTTGAAGAATAGATTCGTTTATTTTTCACATGATGACGGTTGGTACAACAAAGTGTATTACCGTAGAATCGGTGATTTTGTAGGAATGCTGAGTAAAGTGATTCCATATAAACTCGGTTCGTTTGGAAAGAAACGTTTTACTTTCTTCCAAAAATCAAAAATTTTCCCAGCAATTTCAAAGGAAGTTATCCTTGGGCTTATGCCGTTAATGGAAGATGGATTATACATTGATTTAGCGGGGAAAATTGAGTCGAGAAGAGGTCTTGAAATTCCGGTATATGTAGTAGGATCATTCGAAAGTACGGATGAGGTACTAGATAATATCGATGAATTGAAAGCGGAAGCAACAGAAACGGGTTGGCTCATTTTTGATAAGAAAGAACAAGAGTGGCAATGGGTTGTAGACTAAGAAAACTTGGCGCATGAAGTCAAGTTTTCTTGTCTTTTGAAAGGAGAACAAATGAAGAAATATTATACAATTGTGGGTATTGTAAGTATTATTCTCGTGGCAATATTACTTATAACTTGTCCGAAAGAATCAGATTTTAAATTGTATTTAGAGGATAAGTATGCATTGAAATGTGACGAGAGTAGCTTTGAATGCACGCAAAATGTAGATGAAAAAAAAGAGAAATTACAGTTTGAAAGTATTGATGCACGAAATGGTGTTTTCTTTATGACTGTAAAGCAAACGTATAAAACAGAAGCTGGTGTTACGAAAGAATATAGCGGAGTAGGTATATTCGGTACATTTCTTTTTGTTTCAGAGAAGACTTTCTAGTAATAGAAGGTCTTTTTTTTATGCTTATGTTCATATAGATGAAGTAAGACAAGCATAGGAGGGGTATTGATGAAGAAGGGATGTATCGTTTGTGGTGGTGAGGAGTTTTTTTCTTCAACATTATATGCACGTACGAAACAAGATTGGGCATATGCGCCAAACATGTACCGATTTGAAAAGGTGTTTATTGAGCATAGAGATGAAGAAAATTATCCAGTTTTTCAAGAAATTACAGCGAAGCATTGTTGTGGATGCGGTCATATTATGTTGTATCACGAATGAACACACCAAGTATAACTTGGTGTGTTTTTTTTAAAACGCTGACAAAGCAAGCGGATAGAGTAAAGTAAATAAAACAGAAAAACTACCAAAACCAATTGCGGTATATCCAAGTGTTCTCGCTCCAAAATTGACAGCTAATAAGCCAACTAAAATAGCAAGGGAGCCGAGTGTAACAGGATAAAAAGCAATGGAGAATAACGAAAGGAATAATGCGACATAGCCGATCATTGCACCGGTATTTGTACCTTCTATTTCATTTGCAATTTCTTTGCGCTCATGTCTAATCGGAATACCAGCTGGAGATATTTCAGCTGCATACTCTTCGTTTTTTTCACCACTTTTAAAATGATGATTTCTCTTTCTTCGCATGTACATCCCTCTCTTTCAATTGGGTGTATCTATAGTATCTTTCATAAGGAACAGAACATGAGTATGAGTTAAACCCAAGTAAAGCAAAAATTGGAGAAAATAGATTTCGTTGTTATCCTGTTTATCCCGTTATTTGCCGTGCAGTAAGACCCCCACCTCAAAATTCGGCTGGAGCAAAGAAGTTAGATGGGAGTCGGGCTGCCAGTAAAAGCCCGATTGGTTCAAATAATAATCAGTGGCGGACGAACAAACACCCCCACTGATTAAAGTTTCACTTTATCTCCTTATGAAGATAAACAGGGATTTTGGAACATGATGTAGAATGAAATGAATGATAATACGTGAAGGTAGGGGAATGTATGGCGAAGTTTAATTGGCATGAATCGGCAGAGAAAAAATGGGATAACAATGCAGAGTTTTGGAATCAAAATAGTCAAGAAATGTGGGATAGCGGGAGCAGGAGTACAATCATTCCATTTTTTGAGCAGTACGTGGAAAAGGAAGTACAAGTGTTAGATGTTGGCTGTGGTGATGGGTATGGTACATATAAATTAAGTCTTACTGGCTACAAAGCGGTTGGGGTGGACTTATCGGAAGTTATGATTCAAAAGGGTAAGGAGCGCGGAGAAGACCCAAACTTATCTTTTATAAAAGGTGATCTTTCTTCATTACCATTTGAAAATGAGAAATTTGAAGCAATTATGGCAATTAATTCTTTAGAATGGACCGAGGAGCCGTTGCGAGCATTAAATGAAATAAAGCGTGTTTTAAAGAAAGATGGATACGCATGTATTGCAATTTTAGGACCGACAGCAAAACCGAGAGAGAACAGTTATCCGCGCCTATATGGCAAAGACGTTGTTTGCAATACGATGATGCCTTGGGAATTTGAACAGTTAGCAAAAGAACAAGGATTTGAAGTTGTAGATGATACCGGCGTATATAAGCGCGGAGTAAATGAGAAGATGTTAGGTCAGCTACCTACAGAGTTACAACAAGCGTTAACATTTTTATGGGTATTTATGTTAAAAAACGTATGACAAAATTGAAGGGTTTTAGGAGGTAAATAAGTGCAGAAAATACAAAAAACTGATACAATATCATCAGAATCAATTAAAGGGGGACTAGGGTACATGACAACTACTACAACAGTTAAATCTGATATTGAAATCGCACAAGAAGCAAGTATGAAGAAGATTCAAGAAATTGCAGCTAATTTAAATATTTTAGAAGAAGAACTAGAGCCATACGGACATTATAAAGGCAAGTTATCTCTTGATATTTTTAAGCGTTTACAAGATGAGAAAGACGGTAAAGTTGTTTTAGTAACAGCGATTAACCCAACTCCAGCAGGAGAAGGTAAATCAACAGTAACAGTTGGTTTAGGCCAAGCTTTTAATAAAATTGGTAAGAAAACAGTAATTGCACTTCGCGAACCATCTCTTGGACCAACAATGGGATTAAAAGGCGGAGCAGCAGGTGGCGGTTATTCTCAAGTAGTACCAATGGAAGACATTAACCTTCACTTTACTGGAGATATTCATGCGATTACAACTGCCAATAACGCATTAGCGGCGTTTATTGATAATCATATCCAACAAGGAAACACACTTGGAATTGATACGCGTAAAATCGTTTGGAAACGCTGTGTTGACTTAAATGATCGTGCCCTTCGTAACGTAGTAATTGGCCTTGGTGGACCGGTTCAAGGTGTACCACGTGAAGACGGTTTTGATATTACAGTAGCATCTGAAATTATGGCCGTATTCTGCCTTGCAACAGATATTCAAGATTTAAAATCACGTCTATCTCGCATTGTTGTCGCTTATAATTTTTCAAATCAACCTGTAACAGTTAAAGATTTAGGAGTAGAAGGAGCGTTAACACTTCTATTAAAAGATGCATTAAAACCGAACTTAGTACAAACATTAGAAAATACACCAGCTATCATTCATGGCGGACCATTTGCGAATATCGCTCACGGTTGTAACAGTGTTATCGCTACGACAATGGCAGCAAAATTAGGTGATTATGTTATTACAGAAGCTGGATTCGGTGCAGATTTAGGTGCCGAGAAGTTTTTAGATATTAAAGCACGTGCAGCTGGTATTAAACCAGAAGCGGTAGTTATTGTTGCGACTATTCGTGCGCTTAAAATGCACGGTGGTGTGGCGAGAGATCAATTAAAAGAAGAAAATGTAGATGCGTTAGCAAAAGGTATGGAGAACTTACAGAAGCATGTTGAAACAATTCAAAGCTTCGGTGTTCCTTTCGTAATTGCCATTAACAAATTCATTACTGATACAGATGCAGAAGTTGCATACTTACAAGAATGGTGCAATGAGCGTGGCTATGCAGTATCCTTAACAGAAGTTTGGGAGAAAGGTGGCCAAGGCGGAGTTGACCTTGCTGAGAAAGTGTTAAAAGAAATTGAAAAAGGTGAAAACAACTACGCACCACTTTATGAATTAGAATTACCATTAGAAGAAAAAATTCGTACAATTGCTCAAAAAGTGTACGGCGCAAAAGATATTGAATTTGCTCCGAAAGCACGTAAGCAATTAGCTCAATATGAGGGAGAAGGTTGGAGTAACCTACCGATTTGTATGGCGAAAACACAATACTCTCTTTCAGATGATGCAACAAAATTAGGTCGCCCATCTGACTTTATCGTTACAATTCGTGAGTTAAAACCATCTATCGGTGCAGGGTTTATCGTTGCGTTAACAGGAACAATGTTAACAATGCCAGGCCTTCCAAAACAGCCAGCTGCGCTGCAAATGGACGTAAATGAAGATGGAAAAGCAGTAGGTTTATTCTAAAAGGTTGTAATTCATCTCGTTTATCTGTAAACTATATATACATCAAGTGGCGCCTTTCCATCGAAAGGCGCCTGTTTTTTGGAGGAAATTATGTTTGATCCAACTGCTTTTGAAAATTTAAAGGTAATTGTGGAAGGAGCTGTCTATGATTTCGATTTACACGGTGATATTCTCGTAACGGATCGAAAAGATGTGATGGACCTTGCTTCATTAAGTCGTATGTATAGTATTTCATTTCAACTAACAGAAACATTTAAAACGATGGTAGAGGCGACATTTTCACTATCTGTTGATGCAAAGAATTTATCAGGTGAAATATTAGAAGTACCTCAGTTTATACCAGGTTGTGAAATGAAGCTGGAATTCTCGTTCGAAATGGAGCAACCAGAGATAGGATGCGAAGAAATTGAAACTTTATTGCATTCTATATGGGGAAAAGAGCGAATGATTACGCAAAAAATTTCATACGAATATAATAAGCAAGCGATTTCATATCATAATAAGGTAGAGGTTCTATTTCAAAAATCGATTACAGAAGACCATGTTGATGATTTAATAGCTGTTATTTCACACATGATAGAAACGGTGCGAACAATACAACATTTTCTTCAAAAATAGAGATAAAGGAGAAAAACAAATGATAAAAGATATGCAACCATTTTTACAACAAGCTTGGGAAAAGGCTGGTTTTAAAGAATTTACTGAAATTCAAAAACAAGCGATTCCAACTATTTTAGAAGGACAAGACGTTATTGCTGAATCTCCAACTGGAACAGGAAAAACATTAGCGTACTTATTACCACTTTTACATAAAATTAATCCTGAAGTTAAACAACCTCAAGTTGTAATTTTAGCGCCAACTCGTGAACTTGTTATGCAAATTCATGAAGAGGTTCAAAAGTTTACAGCAGGAACGGATATTTCAGGTGCGTCTTTAATTGGTGGTGCGGATATTAAGCGCCAAGTTGAAAAATTAAAGAAACATCCGAGAGTTATTGTCGGTTCACCAGGACGTATTTTAGAGTTGATTCGCATGAAAAAATTAAAGATGCATGAAGTGAAAACGATTGTATTTGATGAGTTTGATCAAATTGTAAAACAAAAGATGATGGGTGCTGTACTTGATGTAATTAAATCAACGATGCGCGATCGTCAATTAGTGTTCTGCTCGGCGACAATAACAAAAGCTGCAGAAGATGCGGCACGTGATTTGACAGTTGAACCACAATTAGTACGTGTAACACGTTCAGAGGCACAGAGCCTAGTTGAACATACGTATATCGTTTGTGAGCGTCGTGAAAAAAATGATTATATTAGAAGAGTTATGCATATGGGAAATGTAAAAGCAGTTGCCTTCTTAAATGATCCATTCCGTTTAGATGAAATTACTCAAAAACTGAAGTTCCGTAAAATGAAAGCAGCAGCACTTCATGCAGAGGCAAGCAAACAAGAGCGTGAAGTAACGATGCGCGCGTTCCGTAGCGGGAAATTAGAAATATTACTTGCTACTGATATTGCAGCACGTGGATTAGATATCGATGATTTAACACACGTAATCCACTTAGAGTTACCAGACACAGTAGACCAATATATTCACCGCTCAGGACGTACTGGACGTATGGGCAAAGAAGGAACAGTTGTTTCTCTTGTAACAGAACAAGAAGAGCGTAAATTACTTCAATTTGCGAAAAAATTAGGTATCGTGTTTACGAAACAAGAAATGTTCAAAGGAACATTTGTAGAATCGAAACCACCAGCACCAAAGAAAAAGAAACCAGCTTTTACTGGGAAGAAAAAACCTAGATAAATGAATGAAAAGACGTAACTATGCGTAGTTACGTCTTTTATGTTTATTGGTAAAGTAGTGAACGAGTCAGTCGATAAATTTCGTGAAGAAATACATATAAAATAAAAATGTTACAGTTGGCGAAATGGTAACTAAGCCTTCTGGTAAAGTGTTTAACTTTGCTGATAGTGAAGGGAATTACTTTGCATTGAGACTCCCGCGACTAAAGTCGCAAGCCCGAATCCTTACGGATTTACGGGTGGGATTCTTGAATGGCTAAGCGTTCGCAGTCCATTTCTGTTTTGAACAGCCTTCAAGATAAGGGCATCTCATTGCCCCTCCTAAACCAGACCATATAGGTGCTTAGGCTGATTGACTGTTACCATCAATCACAGTTGCGTAGCGAATATTCATCGCTCCAACGATATCACGATGTGTCTTAAACCCACATGGACACTTGTATTTTCTATCCCGAGCCTTATTCTTTTCAGCACATTTCGGACAACTTTGACTTGTATAAGCTGGATTCACATATTCAATCTGAATACCAGCTATCGTTGCTTTATAAGCAATAAATTGTGCCAAACGATAGAATGACCAAGTGTGTAGGTTCTTTTCGTTTTTACGGCTTGTTCTTGCCGACTGTCTTATATTCGTTAGTTGTTCTAATCGAATGACAGAAATCTGATTAGCAATCGCAAAACCAATGATTTCACGACTTGTTTTGTGATCTTTTTCTTGCATCCATCTTTGTTCTTTATCATCAAATCGCCGAATGGCATTCACTTTTTTGTCTTTTCCTAACTTCTTACGAACACTCCGAAACTTACGCTTCCTATATTTATTTTGCCTACCATTCCCAAAGAAACGAACCTTGTCATCATCTGTGATTGCTACTGCAGGGACCTTGAGACCTAGGTCTATCCCTAAAACTTTCATTCCTGCTTTTTCATTTGTAGGAAGTGTGACAGATATTTGGGCCATCCACTTATTCGATTTCTTTGTGATACGAAGTGTACCTAACTTATGTTTTAACAAATCCAAATTGTGATTTTTTTTATCGATTAATAAAGCACGGACCTTTAAACGAGTGGACTTTCCCTTTACCTTAAACGGGATTGAAATATGAGTGGAGTCAAATGAATAATTTTGATTGTTCCATACACAAACAGGTTTCTTTAGAATCGGAATGATTTTATAATTACTTTTCTTTACTTTTGTAGCAAACATACTTTTCGCATCTTTAATCGCTTGATTCTTCACTGCACTTGGGATATTTGCTTCAATATCTTTTGTGCTTTTTTTCGTACTTTTCTTTGCTTCCACCATTTCCGATACAAGTGTATTTATAACTTTGATATATTCTTGACTGCTTTGTTCCAATAAACGGATTTGTTCTTTTGTTGGAATCAATTTCACTTTCACTGTTAGGGTCTGTGACATACGTTTCATCCCCTTGTTTTTTGATTTTCAACATATTTTCATTTGCTACATTTTTAGCTGTAGAAACAAAATAAGAACGTGTCCATAAACTTTGCAACGTTCTTCTATAATCATTTACCATAGTTACAATGTATCATTTATTTTCGAAAAATCACAACAAAAAGCCCCAATGAAACTACCTATACTTTGTATACTTAAAGTACCACGAACCTTACGATTTTTAGTGGTACTCCGTATCCAACCTCACTTTCATCACATGCCTAAAGGCGATGGGCTTTCTCGTTCGGAAAGGGCTGTAATGGAAAAAATAAATAATTATATAGTTATGTAAAAATCCCCCTTGTATATAATGAGGGGGATTAAATATTTGAAGTGAATTTTTTATTAGAGAGTTGTTCTATATAAAATGTTCCTTTTTCAATAGCAGTCTCAATATAACCAACGATTTGATCAAATGAAAACACTTGTAAGTTTTCGTGCAAGTGTTGCTCAGAGTATAGCATATCTTCAAAAATATATTGCCGAAAAGCTAAAACATTCTCTCTAGAAACCTCCTCGATATTCACAATGTTAGCCTCTTGATTAAGTAGGGCGAAGAGCTGTTGTTCTTTATCGTAATGATGCAACAATTGTGCGTTCAATAATTTAAAATCGTTATAGTACATAGGCGCGATAGTTTCGTCGTTCTCAATTCGGTTTTTTAGCCAAGGTAGAAAAAATCCACTTAGCCAATTATCATCGGCAATGAGGTGGATATAATAACCTAAAATATAAGAGGAATCCATATGATCTTCATATTTATGAATAAATGAATCATAATCTATTCTTCTCGTATAGTTCTTCGTTGTACCAGCGTAAAAATGTGAAGTTCCTTTTTCTTCTTTTGAATGAACCGCATCAGGGGCTACACCACCAAGTAAGAAAGAAGTTTTATCTTGGATAGAAAGTTTCTCAGCAATACCGCTCGCGATAATGATATGCATAATTCGTGATCCCATGAATAACACCTCTATTTCATGTATTCATTTTAGGGAGCTGTCTGAACGTGTAGTATTACTTTCCCTGTACTTTGTCTACTTTCGACCCATTCATGTGCTTTCCCTGCATCTTGAAGAGGGAAAGATTTCGTAGCTTTAATTTGTAAACTTCCATCGCGTAAATAACGGAAAACTTGATTCGCAGTTTCTTGAAGCAATTCAGGACGTTTTTTCCGTGTAGTGCCAAAGCTGAAACCGAGTATAGAACGGCAACTTGCGTGTAAATCTTTCGTTTGAAAACTACCAATTTCTCCGCTAGCATTGCCGAAATGGACGAGACGACCGTAATAAGCAAGGCATTCTAAACTTCTTTCGGACACAGTACCAGAAATAGAATCTAAAACAATATTGACGCCTTCTCCGTTTGTAAGCTGAGTTACCCTCTCTACAAAATCTTCATCTTGATGACAAACAACATAATCAGCGCCAGCATCTAAAGCAATTTTTCTTTTTGCTTCATTTCCAACAGTGCCAATTACCTTTTCAGCCCCTAAAATTTTTGCGAGTTGAATCACTGTAGTACCAATTCCACCAGCTGCTGCATGAATTAGAATAGATTCACCTTGTTGAAGTCTTGCAACATTTGCTAGTAAATTATAGCTTGTAAAAGATACGATAGGACAAGCGGCGGCGGTTTGAAAGTCGACTTCATCAGGTAAAATGAAAGTAAGATTTTCGTTTGCGACAACATATTCAGCGTAAGAGCCATTTTGAGGAAAAGCAATGACACGCTGACCAGGATAAATGTTTTTTACATGAGAACCTACGTGTTCTACAACACCAGCTACATCTATCCCTGGGATAAAAGGTAAGGCTTTGTTTCCTTTTTTGCCATAACGTGATTTAATATCGGCAAAATTAACACTTGTAGCAACAACACGAATTAATACTTGATTTTCTGAAACAGTCGGCATATCCACATCAGTATATTTCATCACTTCAGGACCACCTAATGAAGTTACAACGATAGCTTTCATCATATATCCTCCTAAATTTGACTATATAAATCATTTTAAATCTTCATTAGGAATTGGAAAATTATATAATTGTTATGCAAGGCTATAAGTGAAGCTTATGAAGTTGTTAGATCATTATATTAATTGATACAAAAAAACTTTGAAAAAATCGAACGAAATGTCGTTTACTTGCCAATATATAGTGTAGGACAAAGGAGGGGTGGTATATGAAGGATGAAACAGTGTATGCAGATTTAATCCAATTAACTTTATCAGGCAATAAAGAAGCGTATAGCGAGTTGTATGATAAAACGATTCAAGAAGTATATAAGACGGCACATTTTTTAATAGAGGATAAAGCAGATGTAGATGATGTCGTTCAAGAAATATACATACAACTATATGAATCGATTCGTAAATACGATAGTGAGAAGCCATTTCGTCCTTGGCTAATTGGACTTGCGATTAAACAAATTCATTCTTATAGAAGAAAGAGGTGGATGCGACTACGAATTGTAAAAAAAGCAGAAGAGCAAAGAAAACCAGTACAAATTGATTTTTCTAGTGATGTTGTAAGTAAAATATCAAATCAAAAACTAATCGAACTCATTCATAAATTACCGTATAAATTGAAACAAGTTATTATCTTAAGATACTTACACGATTACGCACAAGAAGAGGTAGCACAAATATTACATATTCCAATTGGTACTGTGAAATCTAGAATTCATGCGGCATTAAAGAAACTACGTCAAAAAGAGCAAGTAGAAGAAATCTTTTTAGGAGAGGTAGGGAATGTGAAATGAGTTTAGATTGTAGAGTTAGAGAATCTATACAAGAAGAAGCAAAGGGGATTGTAGCCCCGCCAGAGTTAAAAGAAAAAGTGATCGTTCAAATAAAAATGAAGCGCGGGGGGAGTAAGAGGAAGAAACGTCTTATCGCAGGAGTGCTTGCGGCAGCATTCTTAATCCCGACAACCGGCTTTGCGTATCAATCTATTATGGCAGATGGTATATACGGGTCTTTTGAAAATTTAAAGAAGCATGCCGGAGCTATAACATTAGAAGGATACATGCGCTTTAATGCAAAATTATCGCAAGCGAAAGATGAAATGGGTGCAAAGGAATATGAAGAGTTTACAAAAGAACTAAAAAAATTAACAAATGCAAAGCTTGAGTACGGGGATTCGAACGGTAATATTGATTATGATCAATTATCGACAGTGAAAAGAGAAGAATTGAAAAAGGTAGAAATGGAGCTTCAGCCGTATTTTGATAAATTAAATGGTCATAAATCTAGTAAAGAAATATTGACTTCTACAGAGTATGAGCAATATATGGAGGCATTAATGGCATATCAAACCGTATTAGTAAAAACAAAATCGAGTGGTGGGATAACAGTAGACGAAGTACCTGAGGCTTACAAAGACAGATTTATTAAAGCGGAGCAGTTTATGGAGTATGTAGATGAAAAGGTACGATAAGTAGAAAAGCTCATAGCTATAGCTTTGAGCTTTCTTTATTGAAACGTAAATGTATTAACCACCTATTCCTTTTGCTATCAAGAGGAAATATACAACTACCAATATTACTCCATTTAGTGCAGTACCAACTATTCCGAATAACCAATTCTTTGATGCTATCGCAAAAATAATGCCGAGTAATGAAAATATACTTAGAATCACAATAATTAACGTTAAATTTGCATTAGGTCCTCTTAAAATAAAGAAAGAACATACACTTGCGATAAACATTAGAAACGAGAACCCCAAAAGTTTATACATAATAATTCTCCCTTGGTTGAAATATATTTTGGTCTAGTACACGATTTTCTTTAGTTTAACATAAATTCCCTATTTTATATTGAATATATGAACAATGAAAAACGAGTATAAAATCTACATGATTTTATACTCGTTTTGCTAATATTTAAATTTCCTTACGGCATGTATAGCGCCCCTTACAAGTAATAGCGCACTTATAAATAAACCGCCGTAACCAACGACGCTTAAAATTTGGTCATCAATTATATTTTTTCATTTTCGCATTGTCCTTTTGTATAAAACAATCTAATAGTGAATAACCCGCAATTAAGCTAATTATAGTAACGAAAGTGGTGTTCACGAGAATAATATTAGCTAAATAAGGTAGGTATTCGCCAAGTGGTGAAAAGAGTAGAGCTGGAGAAAAAGAAATAAATAGTGTAGGCACTGTAATAGCGATAAATTTATCTGGTTGAAAGCTCCAGTTTTGTTTACTCGTTTCACGATTAATGGATTGAAGGAATCGTAATAAAATGCCGACTACAAGAGGAAAGAGTGTATAGTAGAATAGCCTCGGATAAATGTTAAAGTTCACCTGCGCGTCTGTATCTAAATAAAATTGAATTTTTACTCCGATAAATAATAATAAGACGATAAATAATGTAAAGCAGAGGTATAGCATCACTTTTTGCATTCCATTCCACCATCCTTTACTAAAAATATATTCAAAGAAAGAAGAGATATACAATAACTACTGTTGTATATCTCTTCTTTACTGTTAGTTAATAGTTGTGTTTGTTTTCTCTTGCTTCGTGAAATAATCAATAATGCCCATTGCGCTAATTTCTATATCTAGATGTAAAATGTTATAAACGGAATGATTGGATGGGACGTTTAACTTTGTAAGATGAGAAGAGATTTTATCCATTAATAAAGTTTGTAATGCTTTAGTCGCCTCATCGAAATTATTATATTTTTCAAAGACATCTTTACCAGTATGAACGAAAATAGGTAACCAATGTTCAAGTTGGTTATATACTTCTGTAACATTGGATGATGCGCCGTAATGACCGAAATAAATAGTATCTACATTCATACTTTGAATATGATTTTTAGAAGCAATCATCGCATCTGGCTGGAATTGTGAAGGAGACGTTGATGGTAGATATAGTTCTACATCAAGGTCTGCGAGTTCTCTATAATAAATTCCTATTGTATCACCAGTAAAAATGCCGTTTGTTAATGAATCGTGAATGCTAATATGGTGCCTCGCATGTCCCGGTGTATCATAAAATGTGAGTGTACGGTCTTCTGCAATTTTTAATGTATCACCATTTTGTACAATATGAACACGTTCTTCTTCAATTGGAAGAATTGGATCAAAAAGTTTATCAAAATCTTCTTTGTACACAGCTTTTGCGCCAAGAATTAGTTTTGTTGGATCAATCATATGACGAGCACCGCGAGAATGCACATATAGAGTAGCATTTGGGCACTTTTCCATCATTAACCCTGCTGCGCCTGCGTGATCTAAATGAACATGTGTAACGATAATGTTTTTTACATCATTTAAATTAATATGTAATTGCTGTAAGCCGTCTAAAATATAGGGAAGAGAAGGGGCCGCACAAGTTTCAATTAAAGTAATATCGTCACCTAATAAAACGTATGTACCTGTGCGTTCATCATGTTGTAAGTCATAATCATCAATAAGATATAGATGAGAAGATAGTTGTTCTACTTTTTTCATACTTACCACTCCTTATATACGGTATGTATCTATTATACGCTAAAAACAGAAAAAGACAGAAAACGAAAGCTCGTCTTCTGCCCTTTTGTAATGTAGTTATTTCGTTTGTTCTTTATTGATAGACATAACGAACAGTCCAACAATGCCGCCAACGATCGGAAGCATAATCTCTCCTGCTAAATTAAAGTAGGAGCTTAAGAATAAACCATTTACATCGATTACCCAACCAGTAACATACAATAACATCATATATAGTACGAAATAAAACTCTCGATTTGAAATCGTTTCATGTTGTGCAGTTTTCATAATGAACACCATCCTTTTCTTTTATAATGGAATATAAACTGTCACATTTTGTTCACAATTAAATTGTAAAACTTTCCATCATAAAAGTCTAGTAATTTGTGTCGAATTTTCGAACGGAAATAAAGAACTGTCATTTCGGTGTGTAAGTACGTAATAAGAGCCGTATATTCATGAATGTAGTATAGTATAAACATAGAATGATAGTGAAGAGAGGGGCAAGGACAATGACAATTTATGATTTTTCAGCTAAAACAATAACAGGAGAAGATAAATCGTTAAAAGATTACGAAGGAAAAGCACTTCTTATTGTAAATGTAGCTAGCAAATGTGGTTTTACACCGCAATATAAAGGATTACAAGAAGTATATGATAAATATAAAGATCAAGGATTAGAAATACTAGGTTTCCCTTGTAATCAATTTGGAGGACAAGAACCGGGAACGGAAGCTGATATTACTAGTTTTTGTGAATTAAACTATGGTGTAAACTTCCCGATGTTTGCGAAGGTTGATGTGAAAGGTGATAAGGCTCATCCACTATATACATACATGACAGAACAAGCGCCAGGTTTACTCGGTATGAAAGCAGTGAAATGGAACTTTACTAAGTTTTTAATTGGAAAAGACGGGAAAGTAGTAGGGCGTTTTGCACCGCAGACGAAGCCGGTGGATTTAGAGGTTGAGATTGAGAAGGTACTTGGGGAATAATTAGGAGTTTCACTTTATTAACAAACGCCTCAAAGAACAATGTAGTTCTTTGAGGTGTTTTCTTTAAACTCACATTATCAAGATTAAATCACTCTATCGTAGTCGTTTGATTTAGGCAGAGAAGCTGCTTTTTTCATAAGCACTTCCCATAAGTGTACGGATGTCTTCCATTCGGCTGCGGCCTGTTCCTTTTGATACATAGCGTTCTCATAACTGAAAGTAAGTTGTTGCATATCGGCCGAATTGTAAAGTGTATCGATGTGGAGAGCGTATTCTCGGAATGTTTGACTTTCACCCCGTGGTATGCCAATTCTCGCAAATTGTTTTAAAAGTGCACCGTAAGCTTTTTGATAAACAGCATCATCTTTTCGGTATTTATAGAAAAGAATAATAAAAAATGTAATCCATTTCATTCTAGTGGTGAAGAGAATGTATCCGATGATACTAATCGGTATCGTAGAGAGGAATACGTACCACCAAGAAAAATCATTTTTAGAATTTGTGATCTTTTTAGTAGAGGCTTCTTCTGTATTTTCTATTAAACTTTTGAGCTTTGCTTCATTGTTCCGTTGGTGTATTGGCTCGTTATTAGAATTATTTACTTCGTTATTTTGTGAAGTAGAAGCAGGAGTATTATTTGTAAAATTATAGGGATTAGTAAATCCTTTTGTTGGTTCGAATGGAATCCATCCGTATCCTGGGAAATATACTTCGACCCAAGAGTGTGCGTTATCGTTCGCGATTTTATAAACATTCTCACCTTCTGTACTAGCAAGTGTATTCTCCAGAGTTCCTTCTGCAAATCCTTTTACCCAGCGAGCAGGAATCCCGGCAGAACGAAGTAACACGATCATAGATGTCGAAAAATTATTACAGTAGCCGCTTTTTGTATCGAAAAGGAATTGATCTACATAATCTTGGTTTTTGGAAGGGAACAACACATTCATTGTTTCATATACAAAAGAATGGTCGGTAAAGTAGTTTTCAATAGCTAATACTTTATCATATCGGTTGTCTTTATCATTTGTTAGATTTACAGCTAAGTCTTTTACTCGCTGTGGTAATGATTCGGGAAGTTGCGTGTACTTTGTCATGAAATAAGGATTTGATTCTTGACCTTCATTTGTTTTTACAGCTTTCAAGTTTTCTATGGAAAACTCTGGGACCCCATATGTTACTTTATATGAATTTAAAATAGTAGAAGAATCTCCGTCCATCGTATAGATTTTTTCTGAAAAGGGGTCAACGCTGTATGATACATTAGAAGAAGCCTCAACTGATATTAATCCTGCTGGATAGGTAAGGTGTGGATAACTTTTTTTCATGGTGATTGTCGCCTCAGTGGCCTCCGTTTTTGTATTTTGTTCGTACCAGCTCACGACGTCGTTTTTATTTTTAAAAGAAATCTTTTTTTGATTTTCAGAAACTTCCCAGCCTTTTCCTGTATAAAAATCTTTCGTTTCGACTCTCCAATATTGTTTGTTTTGCGTTTGTGCTGTGAAAACAATTGTAGGATCTGCCTTAAAAGGACCGCCTAATCGCGAGTCATCTAAACCATATCCAATTTTAGAAACTTCTTGTTTTTTACTTGCTTCGGATGTGTTGAATTTTAAAAAATCCATTGGGTTTGGCCATTGAGGGCCAAATTTTGGAGCAAAGTATGCGATAGTTGCTGACAATACAATAAATATTGTAAGAGGTCTAAGTAATTTTGAGATTTCTCTAGCAAAATTTTGTAAGTGTTCCATCTCTCTTATTCGTTCTATGCGAAGAAGACTAAGCATAAAAAAGCCGATGACAATAGTACGAATAATAGCGTAGTTTGCATTGTATAAATGTAAGTTATGAAAAATGGTGATATAAATAATAGTCAATATAAGAAATAACAACCCACGTTTTTTATGAATCATCCAAAAAGAGATGAAAGCACTCAAAAACCAAAAGGATAAAAAAAATAAAAGTGTTGGAAAAACGGGAGAAATATCTAGCAAATTCCCCTGGAAAAACAGAGAGGAATTTCGAGAAATATCAGCAAAAAATTTCGTTAGCCAAGATGGATTTATAAAAGCATTTTTATAATACAGGAAATGAATGATGAATAAGATCGTGACGATCTTTATTGGAATCTGCCACCTTGTTTGAAAAAAAGAGAGAGTGAAGCAAATTCCTATAAATATTACAAAAATATCTAATCTACCTACGTTTGTAATACCTATAAGGGGTCTTAGCCATTCTAGTAAAAGTAGAAATGCACATACATGCATGAAGAATCTGCTCATATCCCATTTGTATTTTTTTCGTAATGTTATCATTTGCTCACCTCAAAAAACACGTTTGTATACCGGTTCCCATAAACCACATTTACAAATATTTTTCGTTTTTGTAGAGTTTCTAGAATACTTAGTTCTCGATGTGAGAGTTGATTTGCTTTTTCTTTCACGACAAACACCATTAATTTTCTATTTTTAATAGCGGCATAGTCAGCCGCCTTTTGAATATCGGGAGAAAGATCGCTTGTCACGAGTATAATCGTTACGGGCTCATAAATTTTTCTTAATTCCATTTCTACACTCCGGGAGAGCGGGAATACACTGTCTGCTTGTACTTTCGCTAGATGACAAAAGATTTGTTGTAACTGCGTATCACCATTGTCTAAAGGGAAAAAAGTTCGTTCTTTTCCGACAGACACGAATGACGCTGGTGAATTTTGCTTCAAGACAGCCCTTACAATAGAGGCGGAAAATGTTACGACTGATTCGAATAGAGGGGACTCAGTTCTGTCCATAAATATCATGATATTATGGCTGCGCTGTTGTTCAAACTCTTTCGTCATAATATTGTTTGTTCGGGCAGTTGCTTTCCAATCAATCCATGAAAAGCGGTCACCAGGTTTATAGTCTCTGACACCGACAGAGATTGTAGAGTCTTTTGCTAAATTTATATTTGCTGAAAGCGCTCCTTGTTCGAAATGATTTTCCAATTGTCGATACGTTATATCTACGTACTGGGGATAGACTAAAAATGTATCTAGAACTGAAAAAGTTACTTCTTTCTCCATCATACCGAATAGATCACCAGTTTTGACACGTACGCTTGAAAAAGTGTGCTCTCCTCTAGGGATTGTGTCAATTGCATATTGAAATGAAATATTTCGTTTCAATCCTGGAAAGAGTATTACCTTATTCACCTTCGTTTGTCTACAATTTGTAAATTGTGATGGCAGTTCATCTTCTATAATTAAATAAAGTAAGGGAAAAGGAAATCTTCTTTTTATTGTAATGGTGCTTAAAAATTGTTCTCCTGCTGCATATTCATTTTGGTTTGTTATTCGTTTTACTTCAGCGTCTCGTAAAGCGTAGAAGGGAAGTAGTAGTGAATAAAGACCAATAGGAATCGTACTGTAAAACAAAAACCAACTTACAAATCCTCCTTGAAGCATAGCGTACACAAATGTTAAGACTAGGCATAAAGGGATTAGCAATAACTTCGTAACGTGATATAGTGCTCGTAGTAGTCGTTTCATCAAAGGTTTTTCGTCCTTTGAGTCGGCACGGTAGTTCGTGCAACGATTTTGGCGATAACTTGTTCTCCTGTTATTCCTTCAAATCTTGCTTCCATTTTTAGAATGAGTCTGTGAGCTAAAACGTAAGGAGCTAAAAATTTAACATCGTCTGGAATAACATAATTTCTGCCATGGATGAATGCATAAGCTTGTGAAGCTTTCATTAAAGCGATTGAGCCGCGTGGACTTGCACCTAGCTGTATAGAACTATAAGAACGCGTCTGAGTAACAAGTTTTACAATGTAATGCTTGATTGCTTTGTCCATGCTTACTTCCCGTACGCTCTGTTGTAAATAAAGTAATTCTTTTATTGTAGTAATAGCTTGTAAATGAGAGAGTGGATTTGTTTTTTCCATCCGGTTTAAAATTTCAAACTCTTCTTCTGGTGTAGGATATCCCATTTTTAGTTTCAATAAGAAACGATCGAGCTGTGCTTCTGGTAAAGGATATGTTCCCTCATATTCGACCGGATTTTGTGTAGCCATTACAAAGAACGGTTTTGGTAACGGTCTTGTCATGCCATCTATTGTAATATTGCCTTCTTCCATACTTTCAAGTAAGGCAGATTGTGTTTTGGGAGATGTACGATTAATTTCATCAGCAAGTATAAAATTCCCTATGATTGGTCCAGGCTTGAACTCAAATTGGAGCTCTTTCGGATTATAAATAGAAACTCCTGTTACATCTGACGGCAGTAAATCAGGTGTAAATTGAATGCGCTTGTAATCAGCATCAATAGATTTAGAAAGAGCACGTACTAACATTGTTTTCCCAACGCCAGGAACATCTTCTAATAGTACATGACCTTCAGCTAAGAGAGCTGTCAAAGCTAAGATCGTTTCTTTTCGCTTTCCGACCATTAACTTTTCAATATTGTTAATTATTTTTTCTATAATGGGATGTAATGAATCAAGCTGGTGCATCGTAATCCTCCTAATGTTATTATCGTTTTCTAATCTATTTAGTGGAAAATAGAATTTATCTTTCTATTTGCGAGTAGTGAAACTTTTATCTTTAATTCTAAGAATATTCAGATTATTTATCTGATTACATCCAGTATAATTGTTTCCGTAACTAAGGGCAATATGGTAAATAATGATTTCTCGTTTTATGTGAAATACGTTTTGATATAGAGTAGTATCGTCGGTAAAAGTAGAAGAGGGGAAGGACAGGAAAGATTGACCTCAATGAGCAAAATAAATAGCGTAGGAAACCCTACGCGTAAAGTTTGGAACATATATTAATACGCCTTGTGATTAAAATATATATGAATAAAATAAAGTCGGCTTCACATGAAGAGGCCATCTATTTAAATTATTACACTCCTTTATTTTTTATCTTTTTTATATTCTTTTCGTTTATTTAACCAAATATGAATCAATTCTACCAATTCCATTGTTTCAATCTCACAATATTCTCCTTTCCCATCTTCGGCTAAATTGTCTAACACAGTAGTTGTGTCGTTCCGGATTTCTAAACCGCAAATGTTGCCATTTACTACTACATAATTTTTTTCTCCGTTTAAAACACTATGTATTTCTTCTAAAATCCAATCTCCAAAAGCTGAAACTTCAATTCCTAAAAAAGTTTCAACAAGTTTTATTTCTTGAGGAAGTCTCATAACTAAATCACTACTGTTAAGTACTTCAAAACTATATGGATATTTCATGACTATTTTACTCCTTTATTTCTGGCTTTAGTGACTCTATTTACTTCTCTATTAATCTCATAAGCTCTATTAAGGTAATAAATTCTTATACTATCATTACTCTTGTCTTACTTACATTTATAGTAAAAGTAGATTGTTATTAAACTTATTTATCCAATATTTCTCTGATGTAGGTATGAGTTCAGTGAAATCTTCATATGTACCTATCCAATCTTTTGGTACATAGTTTTCGTATGATGCCGGTTCTGGAAACATTGAATATAGTATTTTATTATCAAAGTTAATTAATAAGACTGGACTATAATCTAATAGATCTTCTACTGCATTCTTCCTTTTAATATTTTCAAGTAGTAAATAATTTAATTCTTCTTTAGTTGTTTTATATTGATTAATCCTTACTAAAAATACTTCTACATTTTCATGATCTAATACTTTTATTCCATTTCTTTCTTCCGTTTCATCATTATCTTCAATGCTTATACCTAAATTTTTATATGCATTATCTAATTTATTATAATCTAAAAACCATAGTTCTTTATCTGTTACATACCACCTAAACTCATTTTTATATATGACGGCTACTATAATGTTTTCTGCATAAAGCGGTTCTAATATCATAATCTACTCCTTTTATTATTATCTTAATATCCTACCATTCTGGTGTATTCTTCTCTTCATTCAATCCAAGTTGCTGGCAAATCATATGGGTTTCCTGGCGTTTTTTGTTCAACTATTTTCAGGATATTTACCCTTAGTATGTTGGATTGAAAGTATTGTATTTTCATTTATAAACTTATCTTACGATTTAGGCAAATCAAATTTAACTATTCCCAAATTACTTTCGCTATTATATAAGAAATTTTTTGCACGCTCATTATAATCTGTACTTCATCTTAAACTTTGCTAGAAGCAAGGAAGTAATTTAACAGTCAGTGAAGGATGTGAACCCTCCACAATGATTAGATTTTCACTTTTTTATATTTGTTCCGGAATTTTTGACAATCTCTTGAACTGTGCGAAATGTCACATCTGTATTTTACAACCTCTCTTATAGTAAGGGTATGTAAGAGAGACGTATTAAAGGAGTGAACAGTATGAAGAAGAAACCTTCAGCACTAATGAGACGATTAAAATATTTTTCACCAATAGATCGTTATAACGATAATCATACACAAGAAACATATGAAGATCGCGAATGGGAGAATGTGTACAGAAAGCGTTGGCAGCATGATAAAGTAATTCGTTCTACACACGGCGTGAACTGTACTGGTTCATGTAGTTGGAATATATATGTGAAGGATGGAATTGTAACTTGGGAAGGGCAGGAGCTTAACTATCCGACTACAGGTCCTGATATGCCTGATTTTGAACCACGAGGATGCCCACGTGGAGCAAGTTTTTCTTGGTACATTTACAGTCCGCTTCGTGTGAAATATCCGTATGTACGTGGTGTTCTATGGAGTATGTGGCAAGAGGAACTACAAAATAACGAGTCACCACTAGACGCTTGGAAAAGCATTGTGGAAAACCCTGAAAAAGCACGTACGTATAAGCAGGCGCGTGGTAAAGGGGGATTCATTCGTGCGAATTGGGATGAAGTATTACAACTCGTTTCTGCTTCATTACTATACACAGTAATTAAATACGGTCCAGACCGAAATGTTGGTTTTTCACCAATTCCAGCAATGTCGATGTTAAGTCACGCTGCAGGTAGCCGTTTTATGCAACTTATGGGTGGACCGATGCTTAGCTTTTATGATTGGTATGCTGATTTACCACCAGCTTCTCCGCAAATTTGGGGTGATCAAACTGATGTACCAGAAAGTAGTGACTGGTATAACTCTGGTTACATTATGACATGGGGTTCAAACGTACCGATGACGAGAACGCCAGATGCACACTTTTTAGCCGAAGTTCGATATAAAGGAACGAAAGTTGTTTCTGTAAGTCCTGACTTCGCCGAGTCTACTAAGTTTGCGGATGATTGGATTAGTGTGAAACAAGGTACAGACGGTGCGCTTGCGATGGCAATGGGGCATGTGATCTTACAAGAATTTTACGTAGATAATCAAGTGGAATATTTCACAAAGTATGCGAAGCAATATACTGATTTTCCTTTCTTTGTCACATTGAAACAAAAAGGAGATCAATTCGTCGCTGATCGTTTCTTAAATGCTACTGATATTGGACGTGAAACAAAGTTAGGAGAATGGAAGCCTGTTCTTTGGAACGATAACACGAAAGATTTTGCAACACCTCATGGCACAATGGGATCACGTTGGGATAACGAGAAGAAATGGAATTTGCGTTTAGAAGATGAACAAACAGGTGAAACGATTGATCCACGCCTTTCTTTACTTGGAATGGAAGATGCTGTTGAAACTGTACAAATCCCGTACTTTTCAGATGATGGAAATAAAGTGTTAGAACGTACCATTCCGGTGAAAAAAGTTATGACAGAAGAAGGAGAAGTATTCGTTACAACTGTATACGATTTAACGTTAGCAAATTACGGTGTGAACCGAGGTCTTGGCGGGCAAGAACCGAAAGATTTCAATGATGATGTACCGTTTACACCTGCATGGCAAGAGAAAATGACCGGAGTAAAGCGAGAGCTTATTATTCAAATTGCTCGTGAGTTCGCGCAAAATGCAGTTGATACGAATGGCCGCTCGATGATTATTATGGGAGCTGGTATTAACCATTGGTTTAACTCTGATACGATTTATCGCGCAGTTTTAAATCTTGTTCTTCTCGTTGGGGCACAAGGTGTAAACGGCGGCGGTTGGGCACATTATGTTGGTCAAGAAAAATTACGACCAGCAGAAGGATGGCAAACAATCGCGATGGCGAAAGATTGGCAAGGGCCACCGAAATTACAAAACGGTACATCTTTCTTCTATTTCGTAACAGATCAATGGCGTTATGAAGATACACCTGTTGGACATTTAGCATCACCAGTTGAGGGCAACTCTCGTTATCAACATCACGGTGATTACAACGTATTAGCAGCACGACTTGGCTGGTTACCTTCTTATCCAACATTCGAGAAGAATGGGATTGAATTATATAAAGAAGCTGTTGCTGCTGGTGCAACAACACAAGAAGAAATCGGAAAATACGTTGCACAAAAACTAAAAGAAAAAGAACTGAAATTTGCGATTGAAGACCCAGATAATAAAAACAACTTCCCGCGTAACTTATTCGTATGGCGTGCAAACTTAATTTCAAGTTCCGGTAAAGGACACGAATATTTCTTAAAACATTTATTAGGTACAACAAACGGATTAATGAATGACGATAGTGACTCATTAAGACCAGAAGAAATTAAGTGGCATGAAGATGCACCTGAAGGGAAGTTAGATTTACTCATTAATTTAGATTTCCGTATGGCTGGAACGGCGCTTTATTCTGATATCGTCTTACCTGCTTCAACTTGGTATGAAAAGCATGATTTAAGCAGTACGGATATGCATCCATTTGTACATCCATTTAATCCGGCAATCGGTTCACCGTGGGAAGCACGCTCTGACTGGGATATTTTCACCTCTCTTTCTAAAGCTGTGTCAGATTTAGCGAAGAAAATCGATCTTGAACCAATGAAAGAAGTCGTTGCAACACCACTTCTTCACGATACACCGCAAGAATTAGCACAACCACTTGGTAAGATTAAAGACTGGAGCAAAGGTGAGTGTGAACCGATCCCAGGTAAAACAATGCCGCAAATTCATGTTGTCGAAAGGGATTATAAAACGATTTATGACAAGATGACAGCGCTTGGACCAAATACCGGAAAACAACCGATTGGTACGAAAGGGATTTCTTGGTCGGCAGAAAAAGAATATGAGCAATTAAAGAGTCGATTAGGAGTTGTTCGAACGGATTCTATTGCGAAGGGGTGCCCAGACATAAAAGAAGCAATTAATGCTGCTGAGGCGGTATTAACACTTTCTTCTACAACAAACGGTCATATGGCGGTAAAAGCATGGGAAGCGCTTGAAAAACAAACCGATTTAAAACTACGTGACTTAGCAGAAGAACGTGAAGAAGAATGCTTCACATTTGAACAAATTACAGCGCAGCCTAAAACAGTAATTACTTCTCCGGCCTTTACGGGTTCTGAAAAAGGTGGACGCCGTTACTCACCATTTACAACAAATGTTGAACGTCTCATCCCTTGGAGAACGATAACTGGTCGACAATCTTTCTACTTAGATCACGACATGATGAAAGAATTTGGCGAAACGATGGCAACATTTAAACCAATACTGCAACATAAACCATTCCGTAAATCACGCCCTGAAGTAGAAGGGAAAGAAATTACACTAAACTATTTAACACCGCATAATAAGTGGTCGATTCATAGTATGTACTTCGATTCATTGCCAATGTTAACGCTGTTTAGAGGTGGTCCAACTGTTTGGATGAATAAAGATGATGCGACTGAAGCTGGTGTTGCTGATAATGATTGGATTGAATGCTTTAACCGTAACGGCGTAGTCGTAGCACGTGCTGTTGTAACACACCGTATACCGAGGGGGATGGCATTTATGCACCATGCGCAAGATCGTCACATTAACGTGCCTGGTACGAAATTAACAAGCACCCGCGGGGGAACACATAATAGTCCAACTCGTATTCACGTTAAACCAACACATATGATTGGTGGATATGGCCAATTAAGCTATGGATTTAACTATTATGGTCCGACTGGGAACCAGCGTGACTTAAACGTTGTAATCCGTAAACTGAAGGAGGTAGATTGGCTTGAAGATTAAAGCGCAAGTCGGAATGGTAATGAACTTAGATAAATGCATCGGCTGCCACACCTGTAGCGTAACATGCAAAAACACCTGGACGAATCGTCCAGGTGCTGAATATATGTACTTCAATAACGTAGAAACGAAACCTGGAATTGGTTATCCGAAACAATGGGAAAATCAGGAGAAATACAAAGGCGGCTGGGAATTGAAAAATGGTGAAATTCAGCTGAAATCCGGTTCGAAAATGAAGCGTCTTATGAATATTTTCCACAATCCAGATCAGCCAACAATTGATGATTACTTTGAACCTTGGAATTATGATTATGAAACATTAACAAATAGCCCGCAGCGTAAGCATCAACCAGTTGCTCGTCCGAAATCAGCAATTACGGGTGAATTTATCGACAAAATTGAATGGGGTCCAAACTGGGAAGATGATTTAGCAGGCGGACATATAACAGGGTTACAAGATCCGAACGTCAAGAAAATGGAAGAAGGAATTAAAACGGATTTTGAAAATGTCTTTATGATGTATTTACCACGTATTTGCGAACATTGTATGAATCCATCTTGCGTTTCTTCTTGTCCATCGGGTGCGATGTATAAACGTGAGGAAGATGGGATTGTTCTTGTGGATCAAAATGCATGTCGTGCATGGAGATTTTGTGTATCGTCTTGTCCGTATAAAAAAGTATATTTTAACTGGCAAACAAATAAAGCTGAAAAATGTACAATGTGTTTCCCTCGTATTGAAGCTGGTATGCCAACAATTTGTTCTGAAACATGTGTAGGACGTATTCGATATATTGGGGTAATGCTATATGACGCTGACAAAGTAAAAGAAGCGGCTTCTGTTGAAAATGAAAAAGATTTATATGAATCTCAGCTTACTGTTTTCCTAGATCCAAATGATCCAGAAGTAGCAGCTGAAGCGAAAAAACAAGGGATTCCTGAAGAATGGATTAAAGCGGCACAACAGTCGCCAATCTATAAAATGATTATCGATTGGAAAATCGCTCTACCTCTTCATCCAGAGTATCGTACAATGCCAATGGTTTGGTATATCCCGCCGCTTAGCCCAATTATGAACATGGTGGAGGGGAAAGGTAGTAACTGGCAAGCAGAAGAGATTTTCCCTGCTATTGATAATATGCGTATTCCAATTCAATATTTAGCGAATTTACTCACTGCAGGAGATGAATCACATATTCGTCTTACATTGAAAAAATTGGCTGTCATGCGAACACATATGAGAGCATTGCAAATTAATAAAGAACCAAATGAAGCTGTATTAAAAGAACTCGGTTTAACGAAAGAAGATGTAGAAGATATGTATCGTCTTCTTGCTATTGCGAAATATAAAGATCGCTTTGTTATCCCGACGTCTCACCGCGAACAAGTTGCAGATTTATATAGCGAGCAAGGAAGTTGTGGTTTATCTTTCGCAGGTGGGCCAGGCTCTTGTACGACAATTTCTTAAAAAAAGGGGGCAGAAAACTATGAAACAAAGTTTACAAACAGCTTTTTCTTGTTCTTCTTTTCTTCTCTCCTATCCTGAACTAGGTTGGAGGGAAGCTTTACTAGAATTACAGGAAGAGATTCAAGAAATTGAACAGGAAGAAATCAGAGCATCACTTACAACATTTATAAAAGAAGCGCTAAATAAAACAGACAATCAACTTATTGATTCTTACGTCTATACATTCGACTTTGGAAAGAAGACAAATATGTATCTTACCTACATGAAAACAGGTGAACAAAGAGAGCGTGGAATTGAATTATTAGAGTTAAAACAGCATTATCAAAAATCTGGTTTTAACGTAACAGATAAAGAACTACCTGATTATTTACCGCTTCTACTTGAGTTTCTTGCAAACGCGAATGAAAAAGATAGCGAACCAATTATGAGTAAATACACGGAAAATATACAAGCGTTGCACGGGCAATTAAAAGAAGCAAACTGTATGTATGAACCAATTCTCGCCGCTGTTCTACTCGCTATCAATACATGGGGTGTACAGGCAAATTAGAAAGGAGAGTTGTCAAAATGATGGATCAATTTCTATGGGTATTGTTTCCCTATATCATTTTTGCAATCTTTATCGGTGGACATATTTTCAGATACAACTATGATCAATTTGGATGGACGTCAAAATCTAGTGAACTATTAGAAAAGAAAATGCTCCGAATCGGAAGTCTATTATTCCACTTTGGGATCATGTTCGTCATTGGTGGTCATGTTATGGGGATTTTAATTCCAGAGTCTGTATACCGTTCAATAGGTATTTCTGAGCATATGTATCATATAATGGCAATTAGTTTCGGGCTTCCGGCAGGTGTTGCTTCTATCATCGGTTTAATTATATTAACGTACCGCCGTGTAACAGTAAAACGCATCATTGCAACGAGTACAAGGGGAGATTATATTGCGCTTATTTTATTACTAATCGTAATGCTAGCGGGACTTTCTTCAACCTTTTTAAATATCGACTCAAAAGGGTTTGATTATCGTACAACAATCGGTCCGTGGTTCCGAAGTCTCTTTATTTTCCAACCGAAAGTTGAATATATGATGGAAGTACCAGTATGGTTTAAAATTCATATAATTGCAGGTATGGGTCTATTCGCAGTATGGCCATTTACTAGACTTGTCCATGTATTTAGTGCCCCAATTAAATACTTAAGCCGTAGTTATGTGATTTACAGAAGACGTATTCCTAATGAATTGAAAAAATAATGCCACAGTAAACGAATAGAAGTTAGCAACTAACATGAAACGAGGTCTAATGGAAGGCCTCGTCTTTTTTAGGAAATAACTGTATGCAAGAGAAAAAGAGTAGCATCTAAATAAGATGCTACTCTATGCTACAAACAGAGGCAGAGCAATCTTCACAAGCAATTTCACATTTTAAAAATTGTAAATCATGGATTGTAATCTTTCCTTTATGAATAGAAATCGTACCTTTTTTTTTCAAATCATTTAACATTCGATTTACGCTTTCACGCGAAGTTGCACAGAAGTTTGCAAGTTCTTGATTCGTTAATGGTAAATCGATGAGAATCCCATTTTCTTTTAACACACCATAACTATTTGTCATTCGAATGAGAGTAGAATATAGGGCACCTTTTTTGCCGTGTAATACTAGATCTCGGAACTTCGTTTGCATTCTTCTTAAATGTTCACTAATCCATTTCATAAATTCAAATACAAGAGCGGGTTTTTGGAGTAATGCTTTTTCTAAGGCTTCACGCTTTATAACGCCTACTTCAACATCTTCAAGGCATTTTGAATTTAATAAATACCTTGCATCTTCCGTGAACAATGTTAATTCCCCAATAATATCATTTTGTGAACAAATGCGAAGTGTTAATTCTTGTCCGTCAGCACTAAGTTTACTGATTTGCACTTTTCCAGAGTGAATGATATAAATTTCTGTTGCTTCCATACCTTCTTGAAAAATAAAACTCCCCTTATTGATTTGCATTTTATATTCAACAGATGAAAGTAACTCCTTTAAATCTTTGGATAATGCCGTACTGTTTGCCACAGCAATCACCTTTCTTCTTATAAGCAGTATATTTCTTATTTTGGATGTAATCATGATGAAATTGCAAGAGATATTTTTGAAAATAAAGTAAAATTTCAATGACCGTAAGGAAAAACGACCTTAAATGTCTAAAAAGCTACTTATAGTAAGGGTTTATATTATACGAATATAAGTTTTTTAGTTTAAGAAATTTTAGTATGTAAAGAGAATGGGACTAGAGATGTGAACAAAATTCGAACGGATTTGTGAAGAATTTTTGAATGGGGAAAGTAATGTGAGAAAAGTCACATTGAATATGTAGCTTCTTTTTTATAATGAAGGCAAATAAAAAAATTGAAAGCTTACTAATGATTGCAGTAGAAAAGAAGGGATATAGATGCACGAGAAGATGAAAGATTCTTTAGAGCGGCCACTTCAAGATTTACGTATTTCAGTTATTGACCGTTGTAATTTTAGGTGCACGTACTGTATGCCAGCTGAAGTGTTCGGACCTGATTATGCTTTTTTACAGGAAGAGTTTTTATTAACGTTCGATGAAATAGAAAGGTTAGCGAGATTATTTATAAGTATGGGTGTTAATAAAATTAGACTTACTGGCGGTGAACCTTTATTGCGTAAAGATTTACCGAAGTTAATTGCAAGGCTTACAAAGCTAGAAGGCTTAAAGGATATTGGACTCACAACAAACGGTATTCATTTAGCAAAACAGGCAAGGTCATTAAAAGAAGCGGGATTAAAACGTGTAAACATTAGTTTAGATGCGATAGAAGATCATGTCTTCCGAAAAATTAATGGACGAAATGTAAGTACAAAACCTGTATTGAAAGGAATTGAAGCAGCAAAAGCAGCTGGATTAGAAGTAAAAGTAAATATGGTCGTAAAAAAAGGGATGAATGATAGTCAAATTCTTCTAATGGCTCGTTATTTTAAAGAACAAGAAATTCAGCTTCGTTTTATCGAATTTATGGATGTGGGCAGTACGAACGGATGGAACTTTGAACAAGTTATTACGAAGGAACAATTAATAGAGAAAATTAATCGTGTATATCCGATTGGGCCTGTTAAACCTCGTTACTTTGGAGAAGTTGCGAAATTGTATCGATATGTAGGGAGCGATGCAGAAGTTGGATTTATTACTTCTGTTTCTGAATCTTTTTGTTCCTCTTGTACGAGAGCTCGTATTTCAGCAGACGGTAAGTTTTTTACGTGCTTATTTGGAACGAAAGGAACTGATTTGCGAACGCTTCTTCGAGAAAATATTTCTGATGCTTCATTATTAAAAATTCTCCAACATACATGGGAGTGCAGAACAGATCGGTATTCGGATGAAAGAACGGCTGAAAGTACAAATAAACGTCCAAAAGTTGAAATGTCTTATATTGGTGGATAGCGAAAGGAGGATTCCCTATGCAAGAGCGATATTCAAGGCAAGTATTGTTTTCTGGAATTGGTGAAATGGGACAAAGAAAAATAAGAAAAAAACATGTGCTCCTAATCGGTGCGGGTGCACTAGGAGCTGCAAATGCGGAAGCGCTCGTTAGGATGGGGATTGGGAAATTGACAATTGCTGACCGTGACTACGTCGAATGGAGTAATTTACAGCGGCAACAGTTATATACAGAAAAAGATGCACAGCAGTGTAAACCAAAAGCAATTGCAGCGGCAGAACATTTAAGAAAGATTAATTCTGAAGTAGAAATTGTACCAATTGTAACGGATGTCACAATGCAAGAAATGGAAGAGTTAGTAAAAGAAGTGGATCTCATTTTAGATGCGACTGACAATTTCGATACGCGCCTACTTATAAATGACATTTCGCAAAAAGAAAATATACCTTGGATATACGGTGGATGCATTGGAAGTTACGGTGTAACGTATACAATTCTTCCGGGGGAAACACCATGCTTTCGCTGCCTAATGGATCATACTATGGGCGGTGCAACATGTGATACAGCAGGAATCATTCAGCCGGCTGTACAAATGGTCGTTGCTCACCAAGTGACAGAAGCGATGAAAATATTGGTGAATGATTTTCAGGCGCTAAGGGGAACGATGTTATCATTTGATATTTGGAACAATCAATATCTCTCATTAAAAGTAAATAGGCAGAAGAAAAGTACATGTCCATCTTGTGGGAATGTACGCACTTACCCAAATTTAACATTTGGATCACAGATGAAAACTGAAGTGCTATGCGGGCGGAATACAGTTCAAATCCGTCCAGGAATAAAGAGAGATCTTAATTTAAACGAAATTCAAAAACGATTACAAAAAAGTGTACATGTCCAAAAAACGCCTTACTTACTATCATTTCTAATTGATGAATATCGTTTCGTTTTATTTACAGACGGTAGGGCATTTATTCATGGAACAAATGATGTGAAAATAGCAAAACGATTATACGCAAAATATATAGGATGAACAGAAAGAGCGTTGCCCCTTATTAAAACGAGGTGAAAAAAGAATGCTAGAAAAACGTAAACCAATTCCAGTAGCAGAAGCAGTTGCACGCATAATGGAGTATGCTCATCAAGGTGAAATAGAAAAGGTTTCTCTTATAGACAGCTACGGTAGAATGCTTGGAGAAGATGTTATTGCAGATCATGATGTCCCGCATTTCGATCGCTCTCCGTACGACGGATTTGCGATTCGAGCGGAAGATACAAAAGAAGCAAATAGCAGTAACCCGATTCAGTTTGAAGTGATTGGTGAGATCGGGGCAGGTTCTGTTTTTAGAGAAGAGGTGAAAGCATTTCAAGCTGTACGTATTATGACAGGAGCTGCAATTCCAGCAGGATGTAATGCGGTTGTTATGCTAGAGCTAACGGAAGGATTTGAAGAAAAAGAAAAGACTTATATGAAATTAAAACGCTCTTTTGCTGCTGGTGATAACATTTCTTTTAAAGGAGAAGATGTAAAACAAAATGCCATACTTGTGAAAAAAGGGACTTCTATTAACCCTGGAGTAGCGGCGCTTCTTGCTACGTTTGGTTATAGTTCCGTACATGTTGTAAAACAGCCGGTTATTGGAATTGTAGCGACAGGAAGTGAACTTTTAGAAGTACATGAACAGCTTAAATCGGGGAGGATTCGAAATAGTAATACCTATATGATTGCTGCTCAAATTGAGCGAGCAGGTGGAATTGTACGCTATTATGGACAATTTGCTGACGATTTAGAGACGTGTTATGAGACCGTAAAAAGAGCAATAAAAGAAGTCGATATTTTAATTACAACTGGTGGCGTTTCAGTAGGAGACTACGATTATTTACCTGCTATTTATGAGAGATTACAAGCTAATGTACTTTTCAATAAAATAGCGATGCGACCAGGAAGCGTGACAACTGTAGCTGAGCTAGAAGGAAAACTATTATTTGGTCTATCTGGTAATCCCTCTGCTTGTTATGTTGGATGTGAATTATATGTTAGACCAGTTATTCGAACATATTTGCAAAGAAAAGATCCGCATGTATATCGTGCAGAAGCGATTTTACAGAAAGATTTCCCGAAAGCAAACCCATTTACTCGTTTTGTAAGAGGGAGAGTAAAAATTGTAGATGGCCAATTGCAAGCTACACCAGTTGGTTTAGATAAATCTAGTGCAATTTCTTCACTTGCAGAGGCGAATGCATTTATCGTCCTGCCGGGAGGAACGAAAGGATTTGAAGCAGGAATAATTGTTTCGGTATTATTGGAATCGAACATAGGAAGTGAGTGGCCGTGGAAAGAACCACTTCGATCATATAAGTAATAGAAAAATAGATTGCTAACTTATACAAAGGTAAGAGGTGCAAAATGACACATACGTATTATGAAGTAATTGATACACCTATTTCAATTGAAGAAGTTACAAACAAAGTAATTCGGTGTGAGTGTGGCGCGGTTACTACTTTCATTGGTACCGTCAGAGAATTTACGAAAGGACGTCGTACGCTATATTTAGAGTATGTAGCATATAAAACAATGGCGGAAAAACAGCTTGAGAAAATTGGTAATGAAGTAGAAGAGAAGTGGCCTGGGACATATGTAGCAATTACACATCGCATTGGTACATTGGAAATTTCTGATTTTGCTGTTGTTGTCGCCGTTTCAACACCACACCGGAAAGCAGCCTATGAGGCGAACGAATATATTATGGAGCGTATAAAACAAATTGTTCCGATTTGGAAGAAAGAGTTTTGGGAAGATGGTGAGTCATGGATAGGTGATCAGTTAGAGAAAATAGCATATGCAAATGGTGAGCCTGAAAGGGAGATGAGAACATGATTGAAGTACTATTATTTGCACATTTGCAAGAAGAAGCAAGTAAGCCGGCCTTGTACATAGATTGTGAAAATATTACGGTTGCTGAACTAAAGGAAGTTCTCATTAAGAAATACAGCGTAGCGATTTCAAACGAGATAATGGTCGCCGTAAATGAAGAGTATGCAAATGAGGATGACATTATTCAAACTGGCGATGTAGTAGCAATGATTCCGCCAGTAAGTGGTGGTTGATTCTTTTCAGCCTAATCATGTTAGGACGTGATTAGGCTGGAGAGAATGAATATAACTATGCATACATAGGAGGGAACAGGATGAAAAGTCCTAATTTTCAATTAAGTTTACAAACTTCTAATCTAGTTATCGGTTTTATGGTATGGGTTATCTTATCATCATTAATGCCATATATTAAAGCGGATATTCCATTAACTGCGGGACAAATTTCTATGGTCACAGCAGTACCGGTTATTTTAGGTTCTATTCTTCGCATTCCAATTGGTTATTGGACAAATCGTTACGGAGCAAGAAAATTGTTCTTTATTAGTTTTATACTTTTATTATTCCCTGTCTTTTACATTAGTGTTGCCAATTCTATGATGGATTTAATTATTGGTGGATTATTTGTAGGGATTGGTGGTGCTGTATTCTCTGTAGGAGTAACTTCTCTACCGAAATACTTCCCGAAAGAGAGTCACGGTTTTGTAAATGGTATTTACGGTGTGGGTAACGCTGGAACAGCAATTACTTCATTTTTAGCACCTGTAATTGCGACATCAGTTGGCTGGAGAACAACAGTACAGTGTTATTTAGTTTTACTTGCAGCATTTGCACTTATGAACTTTTTATTAGGCGATCGTAAGGAAAAAAAGGTGAATACACCATTAATGGAACAAATAAAAGGTGTATATAAAAATGAAAAACTTTGGTTTCTATGTATCTTTTACTTTTTAACATTTGGATCATTTGTTGCATTTACAGTATATTTACCAAACTTTTTAGTATCTCACTTCGGATTAGAGAAAGTAGATGCAGGCATGCGGACAGCTGGATTCATCGTATTAGCAACAATGATGCGCCCAATTGGTGGCTGGCTCGGGGATAAGTTTAATCCATTTAAAATATTAATCTTCGTATTTATCGGCTTAACACTATCTGGTATTGTTTTATCATTCATGCCTAGTATGAACGTGTATACGTTTGGTTGCTTACTAGTCGCATTCTGTGCAGGTATTGGAAATGGTACAATCTTTAAGCTTGTTCCAATGTACTTCTCTGAGCAAGCAGGGATTGTAAATGGGGTTGTGTCAGCTTTAGGTGGATTAGGAGGGTTCTTCCCACCATTAATTTTAACGTTACTATTCCAACTAACAGGTCATTATGCAATTGGATTTATGGCGTTATCAGAAGTCGCTCTTGCTTGTTTAATCATTACAGTATGGATGTATAGCCAAGAGAAGCTGTTAGTGATGTTAAAGAATCATTAATAAAGAAAAAGAACCCTCCTAAAGTAATCTAGGAGGGTTCTTTTAGTAATAGGCTTCGATATGTTTTTTATTGCTAACTTAACAAACACTTGTATTCTAAAATAATGTGGTTTAAAAATGAAAAACAGAAGTTTTATGGAATTTTATGTTAAAATATAGATATCAGATGTTATTCAATTAAAGGGTTAGTTAAAGAAAGTTTAAATCTCTTCCGAAGATAGAACTAATTTTTAGCATACAAATACTTAATTGGATCGGGGTGTTTAGATGAAAAAATTATATAAGTCCACTCAAGATAAACAAGTATCAGGTGTATTAGGTGGCTTAAGCGATAAGTATGGAATTGATGTAAGTATCCTTCGCATAGTCACTGCATTATCAGCCGTTTTTACTAGTGGATTTACGGTGTTACTTTATATAATAGCTGCAATTGTTTTGCCTACAGATAAAGATATTAAGAGATAAATGTATGAACTTAAATCTAATTCCACAATCGAGAACTCTGTTTTTTGTCTATTGAAAGTTTCCAAAGTAAAAGCAACAGTACGATTGTTATAAGACTGAAATGAACAAACGAAAAATCCTCATAAAACATTCGGAATATATCAAGAACGAAAATAATAACTTTTGAATTAAACGATGACTATTGATCGCTAACGAATCGATAAATAGTCGCCATTTTCCAAAAAACTATATATAAATATATAGAAATATATGGAAATTTTAAAAATATATGACGGTATTTATAACAAGAAAAAACTTCATATTTTTTAGAGCCAGATTTTTTCGTAAGGCTAATGGATATTGTGAAAAAGTACACTTAAAATAAAGAATAAAGTTTAGGTCGATAAGATAAAATTATGAATTTGTATAAATAATCCATAATTTTCTTTATGAGTCATATTTGATATGTTAAAGAAAAGAGAGGGGAGGGAAATGAAATGAGAATTTTTGATGCACATTTTCATATTATTGATTTTAATTTTCCGATTATTGAGAACCAAGGGTATTTTCCACCCAACTTTGTTGTAGAAGATTATCAGAATGAAACTCCTAATTTGAATGTAATTGGTGGAGCGATCGTATCTGGTTCTTTCCAAGGGTTTGATCAAGAATATTTATTAAAGGCACTAAAACAGTTGGGTTCAACATTTTGTGGCGTAACACAATTACCTTTTACAGTGACGGATGAAGAAATACTAAATTTAAATGAAAATGGGGTAAAAGCATTACGCTTTAATATTAAAAGAGGTGGTTCAGAAGATTTATCGAAGCTGGATTACTTTGCTAGAAGAGTTCATGATTTAGTAGGATGGCATAGTGAGCTTTATATGGATGCAAAAGAGTTGCCCGAAATTGCATCCACTATAGAAAAATTACCAGCTATATCAATTGACCATTTAGGGTTATCAGAAGAAGGTTTACCACATTTATTAAAACTAGTTGATAAAGGGGTACATGTGAAAGCTACTGGTTTTGGTCGTGTCGAATTAGATGTTGAGAATGCCTTAAAGTCGATTTATGAAGTTAACCCAGATGCACTTATGTTTGGAACAGATTTACCATCTACAAGAGCAAAAAGACCTTTTGAGTATGGAGATATCAAATTGATTCAACAGCTATTTGATGAACAAGCTACCGATAAAATCCTGTATACGAATGCTTTCAAATGGTATTTTGGGTAGCGTCAGGGGCTACATTTGAATTAACTGTATCCATATTTAGTAAAGAGTTTAATCCAACTATAATGTATTTAGAATGGGGTATTAAATGTTTGTTTTTATTATATTAGACGTGATATTACCAATATTAATATTGATTCTAATTGGTGCAATCTTACAAAGAAAGTTCCAATTTAACTTAAAGCAGCTATCTACACTTATTACTTATTGCTTGATGCCAGCGGCTGTATTTGTGAATATATATGATATTAGTATAGAAACAGGTTTGTTGCTCCAGATAATATACTATTTAATACTTTACAGTCTGAGTGTGATGATAGTAAGTCATTTCATTTCAAAAACATTAAAGTTAGAAAAAGGAGAAAGTGCAGCTCTAAAAAATAGCATTTCGTTAATGAATTCCGGTAATTATGGATTACCAGTAAGTCAATTGATTTTCAGTCACAATCCAGTGGGGGTTTCCATTCAGATTTTCATTGTGATTTTCCAGAATCTTTTAACTTATTCATACGGGATATATAACTTACTATCAGCAACAAAAACAATCGGAAGTATTATTCAATCATTTCTAAGATTGCCTGTATTTCATGCACTCATATTAGGGGTTCTCTTTCAATCTTTTACAATTCAAATACCTAATTCTATCTTTCTACCTCTTAATCAGCTTGCGAATAGTTTTGTTGCAATAGCACTCATATTGCTAGGAGCGCAATTATCCAACATTAAGCTTAATTTTTTCCATCGAGTCATAACATGGGCTTTAATTGGAAGATTATTGATGGGACCATTATTAGCACTTGCCATGATATACCTACTAAACATTGATGGTATTGTTGCACAATCATTATTTATTGCAAGTTCTTTTCCTACTTCAAGAAATACAGCAACTATTGCTATGGAGTATCAAATAGAGCCTGAACTACATGCACAAATCGTTTTATTTTCAACACTTTTCAGCATTATTACAGTAACTGTCGTTATTTATTTGTCATATATTTTGTTTTGAATATACGTGCAAAAACGGATAGAGTTGAGGCGGTAAATGATGGACGGAAATCCCATCGATATGAGAAGAAAACAGTCTTTGATATATTGGGTGTCGTTTACAATTGTACCATGTCTGATAATCAAGCGGCTTAATTCAAAAAAGGAACCAAAACAAAAAGAACAAACGCTTCTAAAAAACGTTTGTCCAAAGGTAATTACTATTTTAGCTAAGAAATAGATTATTATTTGTGAGTACGAGAAAGCTTTTTTATAAGTTTAGGAAATATAGATGTTAGTTCCTGCTTCAAACGCTTTGTAAACGATGGATCCTTACCGGAAGTTGAAATCGTTACAATATATTCATCATTTCGGATGACACCAGGTGTGTGAAAGGATGATGCTGTGCCATCACTTACAATGTTAACCCATTGGAAATCATGTGCGGCTTGTTTGACCATCATATTGACATCATGTTGATTTGTAGCTGCATAAATAAGGTGAGCATCTTTAATATCATCATTACTAAAAGTTTTTTGCTTCCAAGTAATATAAGGAAGTTCCTTCATTTCCTCGCAAATCTCTGGGCTGATAACGGTGACAAAAGCGCCTGTATCTTTTAATCCAGACGCTTTCCGATATGCGATTTTACCACCACCAACTATAACAACTACTTTTTTATCTAAATTAAACATAAGAGGGCACATGTTATACATACACACATTCCTCCATTCGTTCTAATAATGTTAACTTCATATATGTATCAAACTGAAGACAGTTGCAAGTCGTGATGTGATCATATTTTTTTGTATGCAACTTAATTTTTTGAAGTAACAAACCGGTAAAGAGAAGGTACGGCATGACATATACATGGGACGCAGTCGATGTTATCGTCTTGAGCTCAGCAGTAAAAGAGGGCGCTCCTTTCGTTAAAAAGGAGCACGATACTGGCATACCGAGTTTTCGTTCGACCGCTGCTCCGATTTGTTGTAACTCATGTATCGGCTGTGGATCACTACTGCCTCGTCCTACGAGTAAAACGTTACTATCTTGCTTTGGCATAGTTTCACGTATTCTTTTCACTACAAGTTCAACCATATGTGGATGCGTACTAAAAGGTGGTACAACTGAAAATGTTATTTGAGGATATTTCTTTTGTAGTTGCTCTATTTCAAAAGGAATATCACGTTTATAGTGAGCTGCTGCAAATAATAAAACAGGTACAATCATTATTTCAGTTGCACCCTCTAGTATTGCTTCTGTAACTGCATCCGAAATGGTAGGTGTCGTTAGTTCTAGAAAAGCTATTTTTTGACTCCTTTCGTTACGTTCTTTCATAACAGATTGAATAAAGTGAATGAATTGTTCATTACCTTCTCGCAGGCGACTACCGTGTCCAACATATACAATTCCTTTCATCGTACCACCAAATCTTTCTTCATAATAATGTCTTGTAATTGCTCATCTACATTATGAAAACCCACTTTATTCGCATAGTGTAACGTTGGAATGTCGGTATACGAGAAGGGAAGAGTAAGAATATCGATAAAGCCAAGTCGTTTTATTTCTGATAAAAATGTATCAATTGAAGCACGTCCTTCAAATACAATGCTATCCCATGAGAATTCAGAAAGCATACGAGAATGAATTTCATCGAAGCGATGATCAATTGTATACTCATGAGTCATCATATAAGACCCAGCACCAATTTTTTCTTGAATAAAACCAATTCGATTAATATTTCTGCCTAAATAAACAGTTGTATCGGAAGAGAACTCTGCTTGTTTACTTAGTAGCCCATATTGCATAAGTTTTTCTTGAGTGGCAACGTTCATATACTGCAGTTTCGCCTGTAAGGAACGAATATCTTTCTGGTGTTTACTACATGATCGCATCAAGATTTCTACACTTTCATCTGAACAAAATACAAGGCGATCAACGTTAAAAATTTCATTGATTTGTTCAGATGTTAACGTGTATTCTTCCCTTTTGAAAGTTGGAATTTGATATGTTTCTGCACCGCATTCTTGTAACTTTTGCTTTATGAAACTGGTTTTATTTGTTGCGGATGCAAATAAAACTTTTTTACCATGCAATGGTTTACGTTCTTTCCAAGCGATTTGATTACGTAAGGAAACGACATCACCAACAATTGTCATTGATGGATTAGAAATATTTGCGTTTTTGACGATAGGAACAATGGTTGAAAGTGTTCCTGTGACAACGCGTTGCTTTCCAGTTGTACCCCACTCAATGACTGCTACGGGTGTATTTTCTTGTTTTCCTGCTTGTAGTAAATTTTCACAAATTGTAGGTAAGTTTTTTATACCCATGTAGTAGGCAATTGTATCGCTATTGTGGGATGAATTATATTTTCCATGATCGGTTAAAGGACCTTTTGCATGCCCAGTTAGTAAAGTAACGCTATTACTATAGTCACGGTGGGTGAGGGGGATACCTGCATAGCTACTAGCGGCGATGCTAGATGTAATACCTGGTACAATTTCATATGGAATGTCCGCTGCTGCTAAAGTTTCTGCTTCTTCACCAACACGGCCAAAAATAGATGGATCTCCGCCCTTTAAGCGGACAACGATTTTTCCTTCTTGTGCAAATTGAAGGAGGTGGGCGTTAATCATTTCTTGACGCATAGTATGATTCTTTGGCATTTTACCGCAATAAATAAGTTCACAAGTTGGCTTTGTATAGCTAAGAAAGTTAGGGTTCAATAAGCGGTCATATAAGACAATATCTGCACGCTTTAAGCAATCTATCGCTTTCTTTGTAATAAGCCCTTCATCACCTGGTCCTGCACCAACTAAATATACATATCCGTTCATAATCGCACCTCATCATTTTTTATTTAAAAGGAAGCCAGAGGAGGCTTCCTTTCGTAAATTACATGTTTATCCCGCTATTTGCAGGGCAGTAAGACCCCTACCTCAAAATTCAGCGAAAGCAAAGTAGTTAGGTAGGGATCAACTGCCCGTAAAAGCCCGATTGGTGAGGGCTAATAATCAGCGGGGGATGAACCAATCCCCGCTGATTAAAGTTTCACTTTATATAAATGTCACCATCAATAACTTCTACTTCGTACGTTTGGATACAGCCGTCATCAGGTTTTTGAACTTCACCTGTTAGTAATGAGATTTTCCAATCATGCAGTGGACAAAAGACGAATTCCCCAGATACAATTCCTTCCGCTAACGGTCCATTTTTATGAGGGCACCGATTTTCTACAGCTCGAATATCACCATTTGAAAGGCGGAATAGGGCGATAGACATGTCTTTCATTTGTACCTCTTTACCGATTTGAATAGGAAGGTCTTCCGCACGCATAACTTTTATTTTTTCTTTCGTTTGTATCATATAGATCACAGCTCCTTATTTCACAGTTTCTACTTCATACATCGCTTTTAAAGACTTCGTTTCTAGTGCTTGTCCCCAAGCTTCCGTATATGTGCTACGAGCTGTTTGGAAACGATCATTTAACATCGTGACCATACTTGTATCTTGTAGTATTTCTTTTATATGATCGAAGCCTAATCGTTCTGTCCAATAGGCAGTACGCTCCCCGTAAATACCAGTTTCACGATAATATTGCATGTAAGCTGTAGCGATGCGAAGGACATCGTCTTCAGTAGGGACGATCATTACAAAATCAGCCTCGCGTACTTCCGTACCACCATTTCCACCGATATACAGTTGGAATCCATTTTCAACACACACAACGCCGAAATCTTTCGTAAGTACTTCCGCACAGTTACGTGGACAACCTGTTACACCCATTTTCATTTTATGAGGTGTATCTACCATTTCTAATGACTGTTCAAGGAGCATACCAAGTCCTAATGAATCTTTCGTACCGAAACGACAGAAGCGAGAACCAACACATGATTTTACATTACGAAGCGATTTTGAGTACGCATATCCAGAAGTCATATTTAAGTCAGCCCATACGTTAGGTAAATCTTGTTTCTTAACACCATATAAGCCGATTCGGCTCGCACCTGTAATTTTCACAAGAGGAACGTCATATTTTTTTGCGACTTCAGCAATTTTCATTAAATCATCTGCGGTTGTAACGCCTCCGTACATACGTGGAATAACAGAGAATGTACCATCGTGCTGGATGTTACCATTCATTCTTTCATTAACGTAACGGGATGATTTATCATCTACATATTCTTCCGGAATCGCCATACGTAAATAGTAATTTAAAGCAGGACGACATTTCGAACAGCCGTCTTCATGTGCAAAACCGAGTACATTTCGTACTTCTTTTGGCGATTTTAAACCTTTCTGGTGAATGGTGGCTACGACTTCGTCACGTGATAAAGTTGTACATCCGCACATACCAGCAGACTGCGCAGAAGCATCAAAAGCATCTCCGAGTGTATGAGCTAGAACTTGTTCCACAAGCGGACGACATTTACCACAAGACCCTGCGGCTTTCGTGCATCCTTTAACTTCTTCAAAAGTAGTTAACTCTTGTTCTAAAATGGCATGAACGATTGTACCTTTCGTAACGCCATTACATCCACAAATTGTGTCATCCGCACTCATTGTAGCAACGTCAAGTTCACTTTCTTCACCAGCTTTGTGAAGAAGGGAAGCGGCTGTATATTCTTGTATATCTTCTTCTTTCTTTAACATGCTAAAGAGGCGTGTACCATCAGTTGCATCACCATATAAAACGATACCGACGACTTTATTGTCACGAATTAATACTTTTTTATAGGAACGTTTACATTCATCAAAGATTGAAATTGCTTTCGTTTGATCATCTTCATAAATTTGACCAGCAGAGAATAAATCACAACCTGCAACTTTTAACTGTGTACCGACGATGCTGCCCGTATATCCATTAGTTTGTAAATTCGTTATATGTTTTGCTAATATTGCGCCTTGTTCATAAAGAGGGGCAACAAGTCCATATGCGATACCGTCATGTTCTGCACATTCTCCAACTGCATAAATGGATTCATCATTCGTTAGCATATAGTCATTGACTACAATGCCGCGATTTACAAGTAAACTAGCATCTTTTGCTATTTGAGTATTTGGGCGTATTCCGACAGCCATTACGATTAAATTACAATCTACAACTTCACCATCTTCAAATTGAATGCCCTCAACATGGTCTGTACCAAGAATCTTTACAGTTTTCTTTTCCATTAGAAACTTCATGCCTTGCGCTTCTAAATCTTCACGCAATAGGGAAGATGCTTTCGTATCTAGTTGTTGCTCCATTAAGCTAGGCATTAAATGAACAACATGTACATCCATCCCTAAGTCAATAAGACCTCTTGCGGCTTCTAATCCGAGTAATCCACCACCAATGACAACGGCCTTTTTCTTTTCTTTAGCGGTATCCATCATAAATTGTGTATCTTCAATTGTTCGAAATCCTGTTACACCAGGAAGGGTGGAACCTTCAACTGGTAAAATAAAAGCACTAGAACCTGTTGCGATAATGAGTTTGTCGTATGTAAGAGTACGATTTTTTTCTGTGACAATGACCTTTTCCTCGCGGTTAATACTTTGAACTCTCTCGTTTGTATATAAAGTTATTTCGTTTTCTTCGTACCAACTATATTCGTTCATAATGATATCTTGCATATTTGTTTTGCCTTGTAGAACATGAGAGAGCATAATGCGATTGTAGTTTGGATGTGGTTCATCTCCAAAAATAGTAATCTCATATGAATCACTATCATGTTTTAATATTTCCTCCATACAGCGTATGCCAGCCATACCATTCCCGATCATAACTAAATGTTTTTTCATATTCATTTCCCTTTCTATGTGAAAAGTTGAACAAAGAATTATATTTCCATTATAGAAAATTAAAAAAGAGGGAGATGTGATATTTATCACATTTTTATAATGATTCACAAATTGTTAAAATTCGGATTTATGTGAAGGGAGAAGCGAAAGGGAATATGGTTATATGGGTAGAGGGGAAGTGTAAATATTTTTTACACAATGAAAAAGCAGGACATGAGCATTTATACTCATGTCCTGCACTTTATTTATGCTTTTGAAATTGCACGCGGAAATAAAATATTATTTTCTAAATGAATATGCTCAAATAAATCAGATTCAATGGCTTCAAGGCGCTGGTAAACAAGGCGATAAGTGCCGCAAGCTCCTTCTGGTGGAGTAAAGTCATTTGTAACCTTACGAAGTTCTTTAATAATATTGCCAGCGTGGTTATGTTCATTTTCGAGCTCATCTACTACTTTACGTAACTTTGCATAGTTTTCATCAGTTGGATTTTGTTCGAATTCTAAAATTAACGGGAAATCTTCCGTTTCTTCTTTAATTAAATGTTGTTCTAATTCCATTTTAAGTTCATGAAATAGTTTATGAATTTGAGCTAAATGAGGCTGATTTGCTCCATGAACGCGTAATACTTTCGTCACATATGGACTTAGCTGTGGCAACTCTTCATTTAAATAGCGATGATGCTTATTAATCACATAATCAATCAATTCACGATATGAAGCATTTTTCCAATCAATTTCAGATTCATTTAATAGTTTCGTATTATTATAAAGTGTATTTAACTCTGTAATTACCTCTGTTGCCGATAAATTTCTTTCATTAATTGCGTCAATAAGTGGTCTATTACCACCACAACAAAAGTCTATTCTATATGATTTAAAAAGGTCACTAGCTTTCGGAAATTGTGTAACAATCTCACCGATAATTGAAGTTTCAGTAAATGTATGTTTCATATGAATGCCTCCATAAAGTTTAAATGTAATATCTAAATTAAGAATAGCGTTAAATTAAAATCAATGTGGTGATTTAAATCACTTATTATGTGTCATTTTTGAGAATAATAAAATGAGTTTTATAAAAGGGAGAGGGAGGGTAATTCGTCGCAATAGTTTCTGATAATAAAAAAAGAAGCTTACTAGAAGCTTCTTTTTTACTACTATTTTTCACATGCAACTCCATCGCCATCACGATCAAGTTTAGAGCTATAACCTGGTTGATCTCTATATAATGGAGCTTTTCCAGCGTTTTTAACTTCAGTACAATTTTTGTAAGTTACATTACTATTGTTACCTGCAGCTGGTTGTGTTTGAGCTTGCTGTACTTTTTGCTGATCCTCTTGTTGTTTGCGAGCTTGTTCATCAGCCTGGCGTTTTTGCTCTTCTTGTTGTTTGCGAGCTTGTTCATCAGCCTGGCGTTTTTGCTCTTCTTGTTGTTTACGAGCTTGTTCATCAGCCTGGCGTTTTTGCTCTTCTTGTTGTTTACGAGCTTGTTCATCAGCCTGGCGTTTTTGCTCTTCTTGTTGTTTACGAGCCTGTTCATCAGCTATACGTTTTTGCTCTTCTTGTTGTTTACGAGCTTGTTCATCAGCTAGACGTTTTTGCTCTTCTTGTTGTTTACGAGCTTGTTCATCAGCTAGACGCTTTTCATCTTCTTGCTTAAGAGCTTGCTCTTCGGCTTGGCGTTTTTCATCTTCTTGTTGTTTACGAGTTTTTTCGTCCGCTTCTTTCTTTTCTACTTCCTTTTTCTTTTCGTCATCTTTTTTCTCTTCACTATTAGAAGCGACTTGTTTATTAGTTGCTGTCGTTTTTTCAGAAGAAGGACCTGAAATACCTAATAGCACAACAAAAATGACAAATAAAATAGCTGTAATGATAAATTGTTTTTTTGCAACACCTGTCTTTTTAATTACAGATAATATTGCTAGTACGAGGAAGAAAATAAATAAAACAAAGATTAAAATAGAAAAGAATTCAACGATTGGGTGATTAGAAGTCTCTGCGCCAGTTATTATTAAGACGATTGAAATCATAAAAAGAATAACGGTAGAACGACCATATCGTATTGCTTTACCATTTTTCTTAAAGAACGAGATGATGCAAAGAATTAAAAGGATAAAAGCAATAAAAAATAAAGTTGCACCAATATTACTCAAAACTGCCATTTTCATACCTCCATTTGTAAGATTTTCTCTATTGATTATATAGGGATTTATTGGATATTACACGTTTTATATTAATTTAGAAAATTAATATTTTTAATAGACGTATAAACATTTATTTCGTATATAAGGAAAAATAGATATATATACTATTACATTTTGAAAGAGATTTCATAAATTATGGTATATCGATTGAAAGGAGGAGATTTGAATGGAATTTCAATTATTAGTGAATTGTGTGTTACAAGAAGGGAATGCTTACTTTTTAGTAACAAAAGTAGACGATGTTATTACGTTGAAAGTGCCAATTACAGCAGGAGTAGCAGGTTTATTCTTAGCTTTAGGTGTACCAAGATGTTCTTAATTTAGCTTTTGATAGTAAAAGGATGAGGGACAAGCCTTCCCCTTTTACTATTACATAATTTTTTTATGTAAACTAAATAAGGATTTTTAAGTTTTTTAATATTATTTTTGCCATAGCACGTTTAAAACGGACATGCATATACTATAATGTTTCATTGGCCTTTGATGATGAACGATAGTTTTAAAAAGTGTATCGAAAGTAGAAGTGATATTCTTTTCAATAATGAAAATAAAAGAGGTGCTAGTATATATGAAAAGACGAACGTATGATATTCCAGTCGTATTACGAAGAGAATGGTTTTTAATAGAATTAGCGCATTTAACAAAAAAATATGGGATTGAAATAGCAACTAGTAAAATAGAAGATGCACCATTTCTAAGAGATCAAGTTACAGAATTCAAAATAGGAGCGGGTTTGCAATACGATAAATATGATGATGAGTACATCATCGAGTTTTAAACAAAGAAGCTGCGTATAAAAGGTTATTAAAGAGACCTTTTATACGCAGTTTTTTTGTAAAGAGAAAGCTTTATTGAGAAATATTCAAAACGCTTATTGTAAAAAGGAATGAAGAAATGTTGAGAGAATAACGTTTGATAAGAAAGGAATGCGGCTATTAATTTCTTATTATATTGTAACGTAAAAGTAATTGATTAAATGGAATTTAAAACAATTGGTGTTCAACAGAATGGCAGCGTTTTCTTTCAGGAGAAAAAGGGGGATGTTAATGGGAATTATGAAAAGGAGTATCGCATTATTTATTGTACTTTGTTTTATGAGTCCGCTGGTTTTTAGTGCAAATGTACACGCGGAGGTTGTAACAGAGCTTAAGACTGGCTTTCCAAATCAAGAAGTATTTACTCCTGGAGAATGGTTTTTAGGTCAGAAACCTGCTAATTATGATGAGAATAAAACACCAATTCTCTTTGTACAAGGAAGAAATGGTAATGCGGATAGTTGGTATGGAAAGACAGTATATCATGAGATGAATGATATGTACGATTATGCTTTGAAAGCAGGCTATCAAACTGTATTTATTCAATTATATGATGCCGCGGGGAAAGGATCAGCTAGCCAATGGGACAATGGAAAATTGTTAGCACAAAAGCTTGAAGAGATTTATAATCATTTTGGCAAAAAAGTAAATATTGTAGCTCACAGTAAAGGTGGTATTGATACACAAGCTGCGTTAGTTGGATATGGAGCGAATCGATTTGTTGGAAATGTTATTACGCTTGCCACTCCGCATTACGGATCCAATTTAGCGGATTTATCATATAGTTGGTGGGCAGGATGGCTTGCCTCTATATTAGGTCAAAAAGATGATGGGACATATTCATTGCAAATAGGTGAAATGGCAAAGTTTCGTTCTACAATAGATAATAATCCTGCAGCTAAATTAAACCGTTACTATACGGCTACTGGGACAAGCTGGGGACCTGTTTTTTCAGCACTATCTATGGGCGGGTTGTATTTGTCATCATACGGTTCTAATGATGGATTGGTGAACGAATGGAGTGCTAAGTTACCATATGGAACACATTTATTTACAGATTCACGATTTGATCATGATAATATACGAAAAGGTTCAGCCGTTTTCGCACGAATTGAACCATATTTACGGACAGTAAATGTACCAGTACCAGCTTTATTAGCCCCGAGTAATAGTTCAGAGGATAAGGCAGAACAATTAAACACAACTTCTAATCAAGCTATTTTAGGAGGAGAGTTGTCACAAAATGAGTGGGTAGGACAAACTGTCGCAGTTGATAAAAAAGCAGAAGGGGTAGTTTCTATTTTAACAGCTTCTTCAGATGTAGAAATACAACTAATATCTCCAAAAGGAAAAGTTTATACAAATAAAGATAGTGCTGTATCTACTGGTGAAGGTGAATCTCTCTTTAAAGGAGCCACTATAAGAACATTTAAATTTGATAAAATGGAAGCAGGAGAATGGCAAGTTAAAATGATGGCGAAGCAGCCGAAAGATGCATATTTAATCGTGACCGATTACAAAAAAGATGCTCCGTTCGTCCTTCAAATGCCGGCAAAGGTTAAAGTAAATAAAGCAGAGTATAAACTCAAAAAATCACCTGTAGCTCCAGAAATGAAAGGCGATCTTTCAGTAACAGTACGAGTAATTAATAAAGATGGAAAATTAGTTTCTGAATCAAATGAATCGAAAAACATTAATACAACTACATTTACAGGTGCTTTGAAAAATATAGAACAGCCAGGTGTATATAACGTTACAATTGATATGAAAGGAATGAATAAGGAAGGACAACCTTATAATCGTACGATAGTTAAATCGGTTTATGTGGAGAAGTAGGAAAGAATGAATCGGTTTAATAAAAAAAGTGCCGAATTCTTGTGGAAGAAGGATTTCGGCACTTTTTCATGTTTATTAGATGAATAGAAAAGTGAAATAGGAGCTTATGTTCTATAAGAGGACGATAGGAATAAAAAAAACGTTATGCAATAAAAAAGATGCTGAGTTAGCATCTGAATGTGAGGGAATAGTATTAACTTAGTTTTGTAACTGTTAATTCAACTGAATTTATACCATTATCACAAGTTACAATACTTTGATGATTAAAACCACTATTATTTCTAAGTTGAAGAGTTGAATTAGCAGGCACCGTAACAATAGTTTCGCCAACTAGTTGAAGGCATTCGTTATTTGATGAAGTATTCATTTGAAAAGCGAAATCACCTTGACTATTAGCAAGTGGATTATTATTTAAAAATATAGTTATGACTGGAATATGGGGAAATACAGGATTTAACGTAGTGTTAATACTTGAAATGAAAGAAATTCTATAATCACCAGCTTTACTAAATTGTATAGTAGTTGGATTTAATAAGGAAACTCCCCCTGCCAAAGGGCCAACGTGATTAAACGGAAAAGAACCGCCAAAAGGAACAGTTATAAACTCAGTTTGCCAAAAAGTGCCGTAAGCAGGCTTAGATGATTTATGTGAATGGTCGCATGAACATTTTTTATACGAACTGGAAGATTGATGGCACGAACATTTTTTATATGAACTAGAAGAAGAGTGGCATGAAGATCTTTTATATGAACTTGAAGAATGATAGTATGAACCCAATATATTACCTCCTATTATTAATAAATGTATAACACATAGTCGTTTATGCAATCGAAAAGCAATTGGCGTGTATACTTGTCCATATATAAGGTAATAGATTTGGGATAAAAAGCTGGCATAATATAAAGTGCTCTAATGAGGAGATATAGTTTTCAAAAAAAAGGAGTTAGAATATTCTATGTAATGAATTTTGGAGAAGAAAAAGGATGAATATTTAGCAGATAACTCTATCCAAGGTTTTAAAATGTTGAAGTATTTAAACTTTAAGATAGTATATCGCCAAAGTAAAGAAGAGAAGTATTTAAAGGACAGCATTTTAGTGAAACAGAGAAATGGATAAAGCGATGATTAAGTTTTTAACTTAGTCGTCGCTTTTTATTTATGTAGTTGTGCAGGAAGAAGGCAAAAAATATCGAATAAATGTAATTATACAGAATTGTTTGTATTTATTTCGAATAGTAGTTAAAGATACGTTAGTTATATTTCAAACAGTAAGAAAAGAGAGATTAAATAATAGAGGGAGCAACTTACATGGAAAATATATTAAAGGTATCCTCAAAATCAAGTCCGAATTCAGTGGCAGGTGCAATAGCGGGCGTACTAAGAGCAAGTGGCAAAGTAGAAATCCAAGTGATTGGAGCTGGTTCTTTAAATCAAGCGATTAAAGCAATTGCGATTGCAAGAGGTTTTGTAGCTCCAAGTGGCATTGACTTGGTTCTTGTTCCAGCATTTCAAGAGGTTACTATCGATAATCAAGAAAGAACAGCAATCAAATTAATTGTAGGTCCTAGAAGGAGAAGGTCTTAATAGCGAGCATTAACATGAGGGGATTTGAAAAGGTCAATAGACTCCAAAAAGTTAGACACGTTATTTCATTTGACAGTTCCTTGGGCGTGGATACAGTATTGTACCGGATTTATGACTTTTAATTCCTCTTTATATTTAGCGGGTTTTTCTAGAAACTTAAAAATGCCAAATCCTTTGTGACATAAGGGATTTGGCATTTTTGAGGTTTTTATGTTTTTTTAAATCAACAATTCTAAAACTGCTCATTCTTCTCCCAAGATTCTACAATATAATGAGCAATCGTTGGGTTGAATCCTTTACCAACTAAGAACATAATCGCAGCAACTTCTGTTAAAGCATGTTTGTGTGATGTATGTTTCGCTTCATTCAAGCCGTAATCTACCCAAGGTTTTACGAAATCAAGTACAGGTTTCTTTAAAGGTAAAAACTGTGTACCGACAACTTGTTGGATTTGTTGTTGCGTTGGTTCTGTAATAGGTCCAGGTGGTAAAATTTGTGGTTGTGTAATATCTAAAATCGGCCCAGGTGGTAAAATTTGTGGTTGCGTCGGATCAATTGTTGGTGGTTTAGGTGGTGAGACACGTGCGTCATAGTTTGGTTGATACATTTGTTGTTGGTATGGATTTTGTTGATATTGTGGTTGCGTCTCGTATGGATTACCTTGAAATTGAGGTTCTTGGCTAGGTTGTGCTACGTATGGATTTTGAGGATATTCAGTTTCTTGATTTTGCGGTGTTGCGTATGGATTTTGTTCGTATTGTGGCTCTTGATGTTGTGTCTCTTGCTCCTCATATTGTTCAGCATATCTTTGTTCCTGATGTTGAGGATAAAGAGGTTGTTGTGGGTAAGGTGGTTGGTTATTATAGAACATTTTTATTCCTCCTTCATAATGATGCCTACCACCTAGTGTATGGGCGGACAAGAAAATATGTGATGAAAAAATGCGGGCGTGTTACAATAAGTAACTGGGTGAAGATAAAATGATAAAACAAGAAAAAATACAAAAAACAATAACTTTCGTAAAGCATATTTTAGAAAAAGATGCGAGTGGGCATGATTGGTATCATATTGAACGCGTACATAAATTGGCGATTTCTTTATCCGAGCAAGAAGGGGGAAATCGTTTTATAATTGAAATGGCAGCATTACTTCACGATGTAGCAGATGAGAAGTTAAATGAGAGTGAAGAAGCAGGAATGAAAAAAGTTTCTGATTGGTTAGAAGAGTTACGTGTTGAAGAAGATGAAAGTAAGCATGTTCTTCATATCATCGCCAATATGTCTTATAAGGGCGGTCATGGTGGCACAGTTGAGTCACTTGAAGGTAGAATTGTTCAAGATGCGGATCGTTTAGATGCTCTTGGTGCAATTGGAATAGCTCGAACGTTTGCATACGGAGGAGCGAAAGGGAGATTAATGTATGATCCAACTATCCCTCCGCGAGAAGTGATGACGAAAGATGAATATAGAAAAAATAATGATCCATCTTTAAATCATTTTTATGAAAAGCTTTTAAAACTAAAAGATTTAATGAACACGAACGCAGCAAAACAAGAGGCTGAAGTTCGTCATCGTTATATGGAACAGTTTATTGAACAATTTATGAAAGAGTGGAATGCACAAATATGAAAATGTTAACTGTGGAGAACTTATCGAAATCATACGGAGAAAAACCGTTATTTGATGGATTATCATGTAGTATTACAGAAGGACAACGTGTCGGAATTATCGGTGTAAACGGTACTGGTAAATCAACGTTATTAAAAATTATTGCAGGATTAGAAACTCCTGATACAGGTGATATGACGCATTCACGCGGATATACAATTAGTTATTTATCACAGCAACCAGAGTTTGATGAAAAACTAACAGTATTAGAGCAAGTGTTCCATGGTGATACACCTTTAATTCGTCTTCTTCGTGATTATGAACAATCGTTATTAAATATCGAAAAAGATCCAAGTAATGAAAAAGTACAGGAACAATTATTTGCAGTGCAGCAACGTATGGATGCGATGAGTGCATGGGAAGCAAATGCGAATGCAAAATCGTTATTAACGAAATTAGGAATTACTGATTTTACAGCAACTGTTGGAAACCTATCTGGTGGACAAAAAAAGCGTATTGCAATGGCGCAATGTTTTATTGAAACACCTGATTTATTAATTTTGGATGAGCCTACGAACCATCTTGACCATGAGACAGTTGAATGGTTAGAAGAATATTTAGCAAGATATACAGGTGCGGTATTACTTGTAACCCATGATCGTTATTTCTTAGATCGTGTGACAAACCGTATTTTTGAATTAGATAACGGTAAACTGTATAGCTACGAAGGAAACTACAGTACATTTTTAGAAGCGAAAGCACTTCGTGAAGAGCAAGAATCGGCACAAGAATCAAAACGCCAAAATTTATATCGTCGTGAACTTGCTTGGATTCGCCGTGGTGCAAAAGCCCGTTCTACGAAACAAAAGGCGCGTATTCAGCGTTTTGATGAGCTAAAGGGACAAGAAGGACCAGCAGCGAAGCAATCAGTTGATATTGCACTAAGTGGAAGTCGTTTAGGAAAGAAAGTACTTGAATTAAAAGATGTAACGAAAAAATTTGGTGATAAAACAGTATTACATAACTTTAATCATATTGTGAAGCCTGGTGATCGTATCGGAATCATCGGAGCAAATGGAAGCGGAAAATCATCACTATTAAATATGCTTGCAGGAAAATTCTCTCCTGATAGTGGTGAAATTGAAGTAGGACAAACTGTAAAAGTTGCCTATTATACGCAAGAAAATGAAGAGATGAATTTAAACCAGCGCATGATTGAATACATTAAAGAAATTGCGGAAGTTATTCATACGACAGACGGAAAAGTAATTGGCGCATCTCAAATGTTAGAACGTTTCTTATTCCTACCGCATTCACATGGAACAACGCTTGGTAAACTATCTGGTGGCGAAAGAAGACGGTTATATTTATTGCGTATTTTAATGGGAGAACCAAACGTACTATTACTTGATGAGCCTACGAATGATTTAGACACACAAACATTAACAGTGCTAGAAGATTATTTAGAAGATTTCCCAGGTGTCGTTTTAACTGTATCGCATGACCGTTACTTCTTAGATAAAGTAGTAGATGAATTGTTCATCTTTACTGGCGAAGGCGAAGTGCGTGAATTCCTAGGTAGTTATACAGAGTATTTAGAAATGGAAAAAACGAGAGAACTCATTGAGAAAGCAGAAGTTCAAAAGGAGAAAAAAGTAGTAGAAGAGGCTCCGAAACAACGTAAACGTAAACTTTCTTACAATGAGCAGCGTGAATGGGAAACAATTGAAGATACAATTGCACAACTAGAAGAGAAACTTGAATCAATTGGAGAAGAACTTACGAATGTTGGATCTGATTTCACAAAGGCCCAAGAATTATCTGAAGCAGGGCAGAAGATAGAAGAAGAGCTAGAAAAAACGATGGAACGATGGAGTGAACTATCCGACATCGTTGAAGGATTAAAATAAAAACAAGCTGCATATATTGAAAAGTAAAGAGAAAAACTTTACACTATTGGTAGAACCTATTTTAGGAGGGAAAAAATGAGAACATCTAATCCAATGTTGAAAAAAGAGGCATTCCGTAAAGAGGGAGCAAATACTTCTGCGATGACTATTGGCGGAACAGTAGGCAAAACGTTTATTATGCTTATCTTGCTGCTTGCAACGTCTGTCTATTCATACATACAGATGACGCAAGGTACGATGAAAATGCCAGTATTAATTGGTGCTTTAGTTATTGCGGCAATCGTTGCATTTGCATCTATCTTCTTCCCGCGCATATCACCAATTGGTGCACCGATTTATGCGGCAGTAGAAGGGGTAGTGTTAGGAAGTATTTCAGCAGTTTATGCAATGAAATTTCAGGATTCTATCGTTTTAAACGCTGTATTACTAACAATCTCAATTCTATTTGCGATGTTAGTTTTATATGCAACACGCGTAGTGAAGGTAACTGATAAATTCCGCACAGGTGTTATGGCAGCAACAATGGGAATTATGGTTATGTATTTAATCGTATTCTTATTAAACATGTTCGGTGTTTCTGTTCCATATATTCACCAAGGTGGAACAATTGGTATGATCATTAGTGCAGTTATTATTGTAGTTGCTGCATTAAATTTATTACTAGATTTCGATTTAATCGAAAATGGTGCACGTAGCCAAGCTCCAAAATATATGGAGTGGTACAGTGCAATGGGTCTAATGATGACGCTAGTATGGTTATACTTAGAAATTCTTCGTTTCGTTTCTTATTTTACGAAAAATGACTAATAAAAAATCCTGCATGAAATGTGCAGGATTTTTTATTTTTAAAGATAAATTGAAAATATAGATGTTGGCGACTTAAATTGAAGGGGGATGGAATATGATGAAAGAGAAAAAAGGGATTATGAAAAAACTATTTTCTAAAAGTTTTTTCATAGAACTAGATGACGCTTTAACATATCCATCAGCAGAAGTTATTCGTTCAGCTATTGAAAGCTATGCGGCTAAATGTAATGAACAATTAAAAATTGAGAGTAAAGTTAAACCGATTACTTTCTACTTAGAAAATGTAATGTACCGCGCTGAAATAAAGATGGCCCGCGGAGGATATTACATATCTTGCAGTAAAGTATAATATTTTTGGAAACCTTACATGTTTAAACTATGTAGGGTTCCTTTTTTTGATTTGTAAGATATAAAGTAATAATTTTTGCTTACAAACATATCATTTTGCGCTTTTTACCCTTCCAACATTTTTCTTTACAATGAAGAAAAATATGTGAGGTGGTATAACTTATGATGAATCGAGTTGTATTAATTGGTAGATTGACAAAGGAGCCAGAATTATACTACACAAAACAAGGTGTCGCTTATGCACGAATATGTGTTGCGGTGAATAGAGGTTTTCGAAATAGTTTAGGTGAACAGCAAGTAGATTTTATTAATTGTGTTGTATGGAGAAGGTCGGCTGAAAATGTAACAGAATATTGTACGAAAGGCTCACTTGTTGGGATTACAGGGCGTATTCATACGAGTAATTACGATGATGAACAAGGAAAGAGAGTATATAGAACTGAAGTTCTGATTGAGAGTATTACATTTCTGGAGAGAAGGAGGGAGGGTGCATAGGGGTAGAACGTAAAGAGCATTAAAAATTAAGAGGGCTATGTAGTATAGCCCTCTATTATTTTTGATTGATACCTTCCCAAACAACATCTAACTGTTGATTGAGTATATTTTTCGCATTTGTTTCATTAGAATTTAATAGGGATTGGGACATGAGTGTATAAAAATAAGTACTCATAATAGTAGAAGTGATAATATTTATATCCCATTGACTGTTTAATTCTCCTGTTTCTTTCGCTGCTGTAATAATTGAAGACAAACTTTCTTGTAGCTGTTGTATACTTTTTAATTCATTTTCTACTAAGTAGTTAGATTTAATAATTTCAAAAACAGCATGCTTCATTAATTCTCCATGTCCAGTAAAGCGATCTAGTAAGTTTCCTAAAACAAGTTTGATTCGTTCTTTTGGATGTTCCACATTTTCATACGTTTTTAAACTTTCATTCCATAGTTCAATTTGAGAATCACCTAAAAATAATAATATGTTTTCTTTTTTCGGAAAGTAGTTGAAGAAAGTTCCTTTTGCAATCCCACATGCAGTAGTAATATCTTGAACCGTTACATTTTCGTACCCACGTTCTTGAAAGAGCTGTACTGCTTTTAGGAATATAAGTTCTTTTAATTCTTTTTTTCTCGTTTCTCTAAGCATATAATCGACTCCTAATACAAACAATTATATCTGTTTATTAGAGTATCTCAAATGAAATCTTATTTCATGCCTCCTAATTTTACTGTTTAATACAATTGAAAGAAGGATAGAGAGAATTCCGTTCATACTTTTCGTTGGAGTTTGTCATAAATGAAAACTGTATAGTTCATGTGCTTGCCTATCAGAAATCCATTTCGGAATATGTTTTATTGCTTGGTTTCTTAGTATAGTTAAAGGTTTACTTTCTATTTGCGCCATTTTTCCAACTTTCCACGCAGTGTTTGAGATTTTTTCAATTCTTTCTCGTCTTTTTTGTTCGTATTCTATAAATGCTTGGCGATAGTGGGCATTATTTTTGATGCATTCAGCAAGAATAATAGCATCTTCAATTGCCTGACAAGCTCCTTGGCCTAAATTAGGTGTAAGTGCATGGGCAGCATCCCCAATAAAGACGATGCGTTTGTCAAAAAACTGTTTCATTGGAATAATGTCTACAATATCACGATGAATCATATCAATGTCAGAGGCGTTATTTAAAATAGATGGGATGGGGTTATGGTAAGTTTTGAAATGATTATACAAATCTGCTGTTGTGTAATCCTTGTATTTGGGATCTCTAGCTTTAGCGTTTATGAGCGCATACCAGTATACTTCGTTGTTTGGGAGAGGGACGATACCAAATCTACCGTTTGTTCCCCAAGTTTCAATAAAATCGTTTGTTAAAGATAGACTATGAGCTGGAGTTACGCCGCGCCAACACGTATAACCGGCATAACGATAACCATCACTTTGTGTTACTTGTTTTCGAACGACAGAATGAATACCATCTGCAGCAATGAGTATATTGCCGAGTGCTTCACTACCATCTTGAAATAATATTTTTAAGGCGTTTTCTTCATTTTGTTCTATTTTTACGCACTCTTTTCCCCATTCGACAGTACCTTCTTGTAGTTCGGAAAGTAGCAATTGATGTAAATCTTTTCTATGAATGGAGTACATTTTTGGATAACAAGCTGGAATGGTCAATTTACTAAATATAGTTCCTTTTTCGGATACAAGGTTAAAACCGTCACTTTCGTTGCCAAATTTTTTTATTTGCTCAGAAATTCCGTATGGTTCAAGTGCTTGCATCGCATTTGGGGCAATGATAATACCTGCACCAGCAACAGTAGTTTCAATATTTTTGTCATATACTTTTACATCTAATCCTATTTTTTGTAAGGAAATTGCTACACAAAGACCAGCAATACCACCACCTATAACCATGACATTATTCATTTGTTATCCCTCCACAATTAAGTGACTTAACTCATAAAATGACCGCGGTCATTTTATGAGTTAAGATTAATACCTTTTTTTGTTATTGTCAATTAGACTTTTAACTATAGTTCCGGAACGATTAGGTGAAAATAGAAATAATTGAAATTCTAAAAATGTAGAAGAGGAATTAGTAAAATTAAGCATCCGAGTAGGAGTATAGAGGGATAACATGTTACAATACAGCTAAGAACACGCAATAAAGGAGAGTTTTTTACGTGAAGATTAAAGCAATTGAACCGACGCCAAGTCCAAATACAATGAAAGTTATTTTGAATGAAGTATTACCATCAGGAGCGCGTAATAATTATACAAATGAAAATAAAGAACAAGCACCAGTGCAAGTGCAAGAAATTTTGAAGATTGAAGGCATTAAAGGTGTGTATCATGTTGCAGACTTTTTAGCAGTGGAGCGAAATGCGAAGTATGACTGGAAAGTTTTATTACAACAAGTTCGTGCTGTTTTCGGTGAAGAAATAGTGGAAGAAAGCGAAGAACAACAACTTTCTCATTTTGGAGAAGTGAAAGTGTTTGTTCAAATGTTCTTTACAATTCCGATGCAAGTGAAGTTAACAGATGGAACCTCAGAAGAGCGTGTTGGTTTACCTGATCGTTTTAAAGAATCAATTATGAAAGTGCAAATGTCTGCACCTAACGTTGTGAAAGAGCGTAAGTGGGTAGAGCAAAGTACACGTTACGGTAATTTTGAAGAAATCGGGAAAGAAGTAGTAGAAGAAATTATTGCTGCTTATTCAGAAGAACGTGTAAATGAAACGGTTAAAGAATTATTAGATCAAGCAGGTGCTGTTGAAGTAACGATTCAAAAGCGTGAGCCATATAAAGTAACAGAAGAGATGATGAAAGATTCTGACTGGAAAAACCGTTTTGCAGCTTTAGAACAAATGGATCCAACGGAAGAAGATATGATGGTATTGAAAATGGCATTAGATGATGAGAAAGTATCTATCCGCCGTTTAGCAACAGCTTATTTAGGTATGGTAAAAGGTGAAGGAGTATTGCCGTTATTATATAAAGCGTTATTAGATCGTTCAGTAAGCGTTCGTCGTACAGCAGGAGATTGCTTATCAGACGTAGGTGATCCAGCAGCGATGTTCGTTATGATTAAATCTCTGAAAGATTCAAGTAAATTAGTACGCTGGCGTGCAGCAATGTTCTTATTTGAACTTGGTGATGAAAGTGCAATTCCGGCACTAAAAGCAGCAGAAGATGATCCGGAGTTTGAAGTGGCGATGCAAGCACGTTTAGCTTTAGAACGTATTGAAGGCGGCGAAGAAGCAAAAGGATCAGTATGGAAGCAAATGACGGAGTCTCGTAAAGGGGAATAGTTTATGATTGTTTTCTATGATAGTTGGTGCCCGATGTGTACGGCGGTTGCAGAACGTACGAAAAGATTAGATAAAAAGGGTAAGATGAAATTTGTTTCATTTCGAGATGAAGATGTAGTTGAGAAGTATGAACTTTCTCAAGAATTACAAAGTAAGATGGAACAAAGATTGTATATTTTAAAAAATAATAAGTGGTATGACGGAATTCATAGCATTAACGTATTAGCAAAGGCCGTTCCATCTTATTGGTTTGCAGTACCTTTTATAAAACTATCTATCGTCCTTGGATTTGGAAGTAAAGTATACGATTATATTGCCAACAATAGAAAACTTGTCCCAGTTGGACACTGTCGTGAAGGGGTTTGTGAAATCCCTACAAAAAAATGAAATCATCGTTATCTTTCTTTTGCACCTATTAATAGAGCGTGATATGATGAATTTGGAATGAAAGTTGAAGGAGAGATACAAGATGTCAAATGCATATGAAGAATACATGCGTCAAATGGTAATTCCAATGCGCCAAGAGTTAGTGCGTTCTGGATTTGAAGAGTTAACTACAGAAGAAGCTGTAACAGAATTTATGGAGAATGCATCAGGTACAACTTTAGTAGTTGTAAACTCTGTTTGTGGTTGTGCAGCTGGTTTAGCACGTCCATCAGCAGGTCAAGCGGTTGTACGTGCTGAAAAACAACCTGATCATCTTGTAACTGTATTTGCAGGTCAAGATAAAGATGCTACTGTAAAAATGCGTGAATACTTCGGAGAAATTCCTCCATCTTCACCATCTATGGCATTACTAAAAGGAAAAGAAGTTGTGCACTTCATTCACCGTCATGAAATTGAAGGCGCAACAATGGACGAAATTATTACAAACTTAGAACAAGCTTTCGAAAAGAATTGCTAAAGTAGGGGGAGAGTGAATCTCCCTCTTTTCTTTATATAGAGGTGAAAAAATGATAGTAACAACAGCAGGAAGAACAAATAAAGAAATGAAAGATTATGCAAACAAGGTAGCAGCAGAATTAAATCTTTCTTTCGTTAAACGTAATGACATACCAGTACATAAACTGCATGAGCAGTATGAACAAGATGTACTTGTCGTAGGGAAAAATCGATTAGCCATTTATCCAAAAGGTACGGAAGAGTCGTTTTTCTTTCATCCAAACTCAGCGATGTTTCGTGTGAAAAGGTTAATGCGCGGAGAGCACGATCCGTTTGTACAAGCTGCTAAATTAGAGAGCGGAATGACAGTATTAGATTGTACGCTCGGTATGGCATCAGATAGTATTGTAGCTAGTTATATTGTTGGTGAAAGCGGAAAAGTAACGGGACTTGAAGGCAATGAATATATGGCTTATATTATGGGAAATGGTTTAAAAACATGGTCTTCATCTGTTTCTGAAATTGATGAGGCAATGCAACGAATCGATGTGAAGCAAACGGAGCATTACTCATTTTTAAAACAATGTGAAGATAATAGTTATGATGTCGTTTACCTTGATCCGATGTTTGAAGAAACTGTTATAGAATCAGATGGAATAAAAGGATTAAAACACTTCGCTTTGTATCATGATATTACTGACGAAACAATTGCGGAAGCGAAGCGTGTGGCGAGAAAGCGTGTCGTTCTGAAAGATCATTTCCGTAGTTCTAGATTTGAAAAACATAATTTTCAAGTATACAAAAGAAAAAGTGCTAAGTTTCACTTTGGTGTAATTGACCCTTGCTAATTGTTTGAAAAGATGTATAATAAGCAATAATTAATTAAATATACTGTCTGTGATGAAGAGAGTAATCTTTTTCAGAAGGAAAGCGAGCTAGGGATGGTGTGAGCCTAGTGCAGAAGAAAAAGATGAAGCGCACTTCGGAGACGCTTCTTGAACGAATAGTAGAGTAAGCCGAGGCCCCCTGTCCTCGTTATAAACGGGAAAGTGGTTCGAAATGAACAACAAGGGTGGTACCACGGGTTAAAACTCGTCTCTTTTTTAGAGACGAGTTTTTTGTGTTTTAAAAAATAAGGAGGTTATAGTATGAATTATAAAACGCAGTTTGCGAAAAGTTTATCGAATATTTTTACGAATGAATTAACACAAAATCAAATTTTAGATTTAATCGAAACACCAAAACAAGATGAATTCGGAGATGCAGCGTTCCCATGCTTTTCACTAGCGAAGCAATATAAAAAATCACCAGCTATTATAGCGAAGGAATTGGCGGAGAAATTAAATGATCCATTCTTTACGAAAGTAGAGGCTGTTGGTCCTTATGTAAATGTATTTTTTAATCGTGAAACAGTAAGTGATGAAGTATTAAAAATAATTTTAGCGGAGAAAGAAGAGTACGGTCAAAATCACTTTGGATGTGAAAAAACGGTAGTTATCGATTATTCCTCTCCTAATATCGCGAAACCTTTTTCAATGGGGCATTTACGTTCTACAATGATTGGTAATTCGCTGAAACATATCGCCGAAAAATGTGGGTATGAAGTTGTCGGAATCAATTATATTGGCGATTGGGGCACGCAGTTTGGAAAGTTAATTACCGCATATAAAAAATGGGGAAATGAAGAAGTTGTTAAAGAGGATCCAATTCGTGAGTTATTTAAGTTATATGTTCAGTTTCATGAAGAAGCAAAAGAGAACAAAGAACTAGAAGAAGAAGGACGATCATGGTTTAAAAAACTAGAAGAAGGAAATGAAGAAGCAGTCGAACTTTGGAATTGGTTCCGTCATGAGTCTTTAAAAGAATTTTCTCGTATTTATGAACTTCTCGGTGTGGAATTTACAAACTTTCAAGGAGAAGCTTTCTATAACGATAAAATGGAAGACTTTATTGGGATTTTAGAAGAGCACGATTTACTTGAAGAATCAGAAGGCGCATTAGTCGTTAATTTAGAAGAAGAAGGTATGCCGCCATGTTTAATTAGAAAATCAGATGGTGCTACCATTTACGCAACACGTGATTTAACAGCGGCATTGTATCGTCAAAACACATACGAATTTGATAAAGCGTTATATGTTGTAGGCCCAGAACAAAGCTTACATTTCAATCAATTTTTCACTGTATTAAAAAAGCTTGGTTATGACTGGGTCGATGGTATGGAACATGTACCGTTCGGGTTCATATTAAAAGATGGTAAGAAAATGTCGACACGTAAGGGCAGAATTATTTTATTGGAAGAAGTGTTAGAAGAAGCTGTTGCGCTTGCGGAACAAAATATTGAAGAGAAAAATCCGAATTTAAAACAAAAAGAAGAAGTGGCAAAACAAGTCGGTATTGGAGCAGTTATCTTCCACGATTTAAAAAATGAGCGTATGCATAATATCGAATTCTCATTAGAAAATATGTTGAAATTTGAAGGAGAAACAGGACCATATGTGCAGTACACACATGCGCGTGCCTGCTCTATTTTAAGAAAAGAAAGTGTAGAATTTGAAACGTGTACTTTTGAATTAAAAGACGATTACAGCTGGAGTGTAGTAAAATTACTCAATAAATTCCCGCAAGCAATTGAAGCGGCCTTCAACAAAAATGAGCCATCTATTATTTCAAAATACGTATTAGATGTAGCGCAAGCGTTCAATAAATATTATGGAAATGTTCGTATATTAGAAGAGAGCGAAGAGAAAGAGAGTAGACTCGCATTAGCTTACGCTGTGACGGTTGTATTAAAAGAGGGATTACGTTTACTTGGGGTAGGGGCACCTGAGGAGATGTAAAATAAAAATTTTGTGCTTATGCGCCGAGAGAAATATTCACATTACTTTACTAATAAACTACAGATCAAATTAAAGCGTAATATAGAGTAACAAAAAGACAAAACAGGCGATTATTAGCCTGTCTTGTCTTTTTGTATTTTCTTAAATAAACTCTTATCTATAAAGAGTTATACGCTGCGAAGTGTAAGAACTCTATAATTATGTTGCGAAATCAATTAAAATATTTGTAGAGAGGATGGTCCGTATTGATTCGAGCTTTCATTTTACATATTCCTTGTCATAGACTACCGGAAAGAAGTTTTCTTAAACTACAAAAATACATACCTTTATGTGCGCGTTGTACAGGCATGTTTATCGGTATTTTAATGTTTCCAATTTATTTTTATATGACACCTTCGTTTCTGCCTGCAATAATACTATCATTTTCCGCTCAAATTCCGTTACTTATTGATGGATTCACCCAAAAATGGAAATGGAGAAGCAGCACAAATTTACTAAGAGTAACGACTGGTTTATTAAGCGGTAATGGTATGGGGCTATTTATTGCCTCTAGCATTAAATGGATAGCATCTAAAAGCATATATTAACGGAAGGAGAACTTTACATGTTTTGGATCTACTTAGTTTTAATTCTTATTTCAGGAGGAAGCGGGATTAGTTTTCTCATTTATGAAAGAAATATAGAAGCAATAATTGCTTTTGTTATTTGTACAATATTTATTGTGTTACTCTATTTTCACCTAAAAAGAAATGACGAACATAGAAACTGTGATTGCAGTACATTAGCTTGTACCGATTATACTGATTGTAATTGTTAAATTATGCGAGTGGAAAAGTTAGTGTATCATTTAAGGTATACTAGCTTTTTTTATTAGAAGTGTAGGAATGTGACTATTAAATGGAGAACTTTAGTTTTGTATATAAAAGGAGGTGTTGGACCTGAAAGAGTATGATTGGAACAGCAAACTAACATATTTAAAAAATACGAGAGATTTATATTACAATGACGATTATTTAAGTTTTTTAGTAAATACAGTTTGGAAGATTTCTGAACCGGTACATATTGTTGATTATGGTTGTGGATATGGTTATTTAGGCTTAGTTTTGTTGCCATTGCTTCCAAAGGGATCAAAGTATACAGGCATTGATAGCGGGGAAGCATTAATAGCTGAAGCGAGAGAGTTGTTTCGTTCGCTTCCATATGAATCAGAATTTATTGAAGGAGATGCTACAGAAATTGAATTGGAAAATAAATATGATATAGCAATCTGTCAGGCTTTCTTATTACATATGAGTTCCCCAAAAACGATGCTAGAGAAGATGATACATTCAATTAAACAAGGTGGTAAAATAATCTGTTTTGAACCACATTGGATGTCAAATATGTCTTCATACGTATTAGATGGAGAGAATCAATCGGAAATTATCCAGATAGGTATTTTGCAGAAATTATTTGAAAGGGACACACAGAGAAACGATAAAGATGGAAATATCGGTATCAAAATACCTATGTATTTAAGTGAATTGGGTGTGGGAAATATCGAATGTAGAGTAAGTGATAAGGTGAACTTTTTAGACTCTAATATGCATCATAATGATAAATATAGTTTGTATCATTCATTAAAAGAAGAGGGAATTGCGGGCAGTCCAGGTGATAAACAGCAATTTATAGAACTTTTAATGGCCAGAGGATTAACATATGAAGAAGCGTTAGCTCAATATGAAGCGGAACTACGGTTTTTTAAAGCATTTCATATGCATTCATCTTTAGTATATGCTCCGAATATGAAAATTACATTTGGTGAAATAAAGAAGTAAATATCATATTAGAAAAGTAAGAGAGAAGGAGAATTGCTATATTTCTAATAAGGTTATCATTATTATCAAGATTTTTCGGTAAATCGATATATCTTATCAAATCGTTAATATAATTTCATCCACTGAATGAAGCCTCAAAAAAGAAGATAAAACCCATCTTCGAATAATATATGTTATTTCATCAAATTAAACAAAATAACGAGAAAAAGTATCGTTTTTAAGATATTTAGTTATAAACTTGAATAATATTAAATAATATCGTTCATTATATGAGGTTTTAGTTGAATGCATACTATATGATGTGTAAAATCTAAGCAAGTAGGTTAGAATACTGCTTGCAAATGGCAGTATAAATAATAATTTGAGGTGAATGCATGCTAGATTTTAAGCAATTAGAGATTTGTTTGAAAGAAAAGAGATTCCTAGATGGATTACATGAGATAAATAATGAAATTGCGCATATAAAAGAAACGAATAAGTTATCATACGTGAAGAAATGGCTTTCTAACGTCTCGTCATTTGCGGAGTTTGATACATTAATTCGTCTTGCTGATGAAGGTTTGATGCATCAATATAGCTCCTTTTTAATTCGTTATACGTATAAAAAATTCCCAAATATGAGAACGCTCTCTTTATATTGTGATGAATTAATTGATGAGCGTAAAATCCTTGATGCTGAACAATTATTAAAAGGTTCTTTGGAAAAGGTAAATGAAGAGGAAACTGATGCGGATGTTTTAACGAAAGCATACTTTACGTTAGTTAGATGTTTGCTAGATATGAAGCGAAATGAAGAGGCCTATGCCTATATGCAAAAGGCGGAAAAGCATAGTACGCGTGCAGTTTTTGATAAATGGGGTTACTTATATATACAGACTGGTGAGTGGGAGAAGGCAGAGGAACAACTTTTATCCGGTCAGCAGCATAAAGATTGTGAAGAGTTAGCTACGTACTTATTGGCGCAATTATATGCATATAAAGGTGAACAGCAGCGAGCGTTACAACTCATTAATGATGCGATTGCAAAGTTCCCTCAAGTACCATATTTCTATTTTGAAAAAGTAAAATATTTATTAGATTTAGAGCGCTATGAAGAAATGTTAGCGGTAATAGATAAAATCAATCATATGCTTCCGCATCATGCATATACAACTTATTTTATACATTTACGTGCAGAAGCATTTTATAAAATGAATAATATTCACGATTTGCAAGCACTATTGAAAAGTGAAAAGAGTTTGAAAAATTCTCTATATCATCATATAGAAAAAAATCCTGATGGAAAAAAGGTTCGTTTACCGATAGTTCCGGTTGTACAAAAGGATAACTATTGCGTTCCGACAAGTTTGGAAATGATGTTAGGGGTATGGGGAGAAAAACGTACGCAAGATGAAATTGCTCAACATATTTTTGATGTAACAGGTTCTAAGTTTTCAGATACAGTTACATATATAGAAGAGCAAGGTTACGAATATCGTTATTTTCAAGGGAATGAGGAAAATTATAAGAGATTACTCAATCAAGGTATTCCCGTTTTATTAAGTATAGATATTGAGCACGCTTCCCATGTACAAGTGCTTTCTGGTTATGACGATGTACTGCAAGCTTTTTATATTCAAGATCCGAATTTCTTGGAACCGATTCTTGTGGAATATGATAAGTTGCAAGAAAAATATCGTTATACAGATTGTTTAGCTATTACGTTTATACCAAAAGATAGAATGGAACAACTTTCATTTTTAAATGAGGAAGAACACACTTATTATAAAACAATCTTTTCTCTTACAGATCATTTAGGTGAGCAAGATAAAGAGGGAATTGAAAAATTAGTACTATTTTTAAAAGAAACAAGTGAAAATCCAAACACTTGGTTATATACGATTAAACATTTAGATGCTGAAGTAGATAAAGATTTTATTCAGTTTTGTATAGAAAAATTAATGAAAAAGTTTCCGAGCTCTGACTTTGTGAAATTGCATAGTGCACAGTGTTTTATTCGTCTGCAGGATATGGAAAAAGCAGGACAGATGCTTCAAAGTGTGGAGAAGAAAAGCAATCAAGCGTTGTATCATTTTATAAATGGACGTTATTCTTTTGAGCAAGATAATTATGCAGAATCGATTGCTAGTTTTCGTTCATCATTACAATTGGATGCAGATCAACCAGTTGCGTGGAGTTTCTTAGCATTATCATACATGTATATGGATCAATCCGAAAAGGGGCTAGAGTATTCTCTAACAGCTATAGAACGTAGTCCAGAAAGGTTTACACTTGTAAATCACGGTTTAATTTTAATAGATTTAGAACGATATGAAGAAGCATATGGATTCTTTAATGATTTATTAAAAGAATATAAATATGAAGCGCACATATGGTATGAACGTGCAAGATGTGCTCAGTATTTAGGGAAAGTGTATTTGGCGGTAAAAGGACTTAAAGTGGCGATTCAATTAGATAAAACAGCAGCCTATTTATATACGAAGCTTTCGGAAATCTATGAATCGGATTTGGATGATGAGAAAAATACGAAGGAAATTCTATTACAAGGAATTCAAAATTGTGAAGATCAGGCGTCTTTATATGTTCGTTTAGGAGATTTTCATTTTCAAAATGATGAACTTGAAGAAGCGGAAACTATATATAAGCGTTCTTTAGAAGAAAATAATGAAGATGTATATTCTCATTTCGGTTTAATTCAAGTTTATATGGCAAAGGAACAATATAAGGATGCAAAAAACTATATTGTCAGTATTAATAAGCAATTTGAAGACAATCAAGATTTCCTTATGAATGCTGGTATGGTGTTATGGGATGCTGAAATGGCATTAGGTGAGGATGAAAAAGAGTTAAAACTTGCACTTTCTAAATTAGAGAACGGTATACGAAGCGTATACGCTAATATAGCGAGCGTGTTGGATGAGTATGTAAATCGAATAAAAGACACAGCTTTTGTGCAACGAGGCATAGCATTTTTAAGAACGTTAGAAAAAGAAAAAGAGGATGTAATTGAATACGGTTGTTACGCAGGTGTTTTATATGAATCTATTGGACAGTATGATCAGGCGATAAAACGGTATAATGATGCACTTAAGAAAAAACAAGATTCATTGCCGTATTTCCGTATCGGTGAAACATTCATGGCGTTAGGGCAATTTCAAGAAGCGAAGCATGCGTATGAAACATGTTTAGAAATGGATAAGAACTTCTTAGGTGTACATTTGCAGCTTGCTGAAATATACGAAAAAGAAGAGAATCGTTCCAAAGAACAAAATCATATGGTCCAGGCGATGAAAGAAGAACCAATGCATATAAATATGGAATATTTAGCGCAGCTTTCAGTAGAAATGAATCTTCAGGAAGAATTGCTAGTTGAACTAGAAAAATTGGAGGAAGAAGTTCCTGAAACATGGCGTTTAGATGCGATTGCATACGTGTTTGGCGCGATGAATGACATAGATAAAGAAAAAGAATATATCGAATGCGCAATGAAAATAGATGAAGCGCATGTGGAAGTACTATATCATTATGCGAAATTGCTAGTTAAGAAGCAGAATGCAGAAGCAATCGAAGTTGCGCTGAAAGTAATGCATAAAGATTTGGAAAGTGAACGTATTTTTGGTGTGTACGTAAAAGCAATGGAACAACATAAAAAATTATCCCAAATACGAGACGTACTTCATACGCTAAAGGTGAAAAAAGCAGAAAGAAGTACAGCGTTTATGTATGCAGCTACTGCGGTTGCCGAAAGATTAGTAGAAAGGCAACAAAATGAGCAACCGAAAAAATCTATATTTACAAGAGCATTTTATCGTATGAAAAATCGTGCGAAGGAAATTTCAATGATTACAGTTATTATTGATTTATTTGAAATCTCCTTAAAGTTAAATCCGAAAAATAGTATGGCAGCGCAGCGTTTCGCAATATTTTATGAGAATGCGGCGATGAATAAAGAAGCTATAGAGGTTTTACAAACATCGTTAGAAAATAAGTGGGATTATGATGTAGCGAAGCAACTTGTAAATCTTTTCATTGAGTGTGAAGAAGAAGATATGTTACGAGACGCTTTTGAATTAACGAAACAAATGGTTCGAGAGCTACCGGATGATTATGATACTCTTCTTTTACAAGCGAATGTATTATGTAAGCTAGGCGAAGAAAGAAAAGCCGAAAAAATTTACTTGCAATTAATTGAGAAAACACCATTTGTAAGTAGAGGATTCCTTGCTTTAGCAGAAATATATCAAAGTCAAGAGAGAATTGAGGACGCGATTCAGTTATTAGAAGACGCTTCTGTATATCATCCGAATGAAACGGCAATTCTTCTTGCTTTAGCATCTTCGTATCATAGAGCTGGGCAAACGACAAAGGCAGAAAAAATAACAAGTGAAATATTAGCAATTGATGCTACTGACTTGTTAGCAAGATACGATCATGCTTGTTATTTAACATCATTAAACAGAAATGAAGAGGCAAGAGATGAACTTGAAATTGTGCTTCGTGAAGATGAAACAGGATTTTTCGCTGAACTTGCAGAGGAAGATGAAGATTTAGCAGGATTGCGAGAATTTGAAAAGTAATTGTATAAGAATAGAGAAAAAGGGTATAAATAAAAATATATTTCGAATTAGTTGACAATTAATTGTTTAATGGCATAAAATAACTTTTAATAAAGTATACAAATCTGAAGACGAGAAAGAGTAAAATAGTGAGCTGTTCTCCAGAGAGCCGGTGTATTGCTGAAAGCCGGTGTGCAGACGTTATTTGAAAATCATCTCCGAGGAGCCGTGGCTGAATAAAGTAAGCTCGGACGGATGTCTACCGTTACAAAGAACGCGTATATTAGTACGTTGCTAAGTGCTATTAGTGAAAAGCTAATAGAATTAGGGTGGTAACGCGGGTAAACCCGTCCCTACTTCATAGGGGCGGGTTTTTTGTGTGCTTTTAAAACATTCAAAGGAGTGATTGTAGATGAAGAAAGTAGATGTAAAAGAGTCGGCTGTAGGGAGAGAAACACGTATTCGTAAGCAGTGGAACGAACAGGCCATTTTTGAACAATCAATTCAGAATAGAGAAGGCGCACAATCGTTTGTGTTTTATGAAGGACCACCAACGGCGAACGGTTTACCACACGTCGGCCATGCACTTGGTCGGGCAATTAAAGATTTAGTAGCAAGATATAAAACGATGGTTGGATATAAAGTGTTAAGAAAAGCTGGCTGGGATACACATGGATTACCTGTAGAATTAGGCGTCGAAAAACAACTTGGTATTTCAGGTAAGCATGAGATTGAAGAGTATGGCATTGAGCCATTTATTCAAAAGTGTAAAGAGAGTGTATTCACGTATGAGAAGCAGTGGCGTGAATTTACGGAGAGCATTGGATATTGGGTAGATATGGATAATCCATACGTTACTCTAGAGAATCCATATATCGAAAGTGTATGGAATATTTTAGGGACGATTCATGAAAAAGGTTTGTTATATAAAGGACATAGAGTTTCTCCATACTGTCCAAGCTGTCAAACATCGCTTAGTTCACATGAAGTTGCACAAGGATATAAAACAGTGAAAGATTTAAGCGCAACGGTTAAGTTTAAAGTAAAAGATAGTGAAAATGAATATTTCCTTGGATGGACGACAACGCCGTGGACACTTCCAGCGAATGTTGCACTTGCCGTACATCCAAATATGGAATACGTTAAAGCGAAACAAGAAGGGTATGTATACATTGTTGCGAAAGAGCGTGTACAAGAAGTATTAAAAGAAAACTATGAAGTATTATCTGTTCACAAAGGCGAAGAATTAGTAAACATATCTTATACAGCACCGTTTCCGATGAAGGAAGTTACAAATGGGTACCACGTAATTGCAGCAGATTTTGTAACAGCAGATAGTGGTACAGGACTCGTTCATATCGCTCCAGCATATGGGGAGGACGATTATAAAGTCGTTCAAAGTGAAGGATTGTCGTTCTTACATGTTGTAGATGAGAAAGGTGAGTATACGGATGCAGTACCATTTCTTAAAGGTAAGTTTGTAAAAGATTGTGACGTTGATATCGTTCGTTATTTAGCTAAAGAAGGTTTGCTATATCATAAAGAAAAATATGAACATAGCTATCCGCACTGTTGGCGCTGTGATTCACCATTACTTTATTATGCAGGAGAAAGCTGGTTAATCCGAACAACTGAGATTAAAGAAACATTTTTACAAAATAATGATTCTGTTACGTGGTATCCAGACCATATGAAGCACGGACGCTTTGGTAAGTTTTTAGAAAACATGGTGGATTGGAATATTAGCCGGAATAGATATTGGGGAACACCGTTAAACGTGTGGGAATGTGAAAGCTGCGATCATCAATTCGCACCGAAAAGCATTGCCGAATTAAGAAAGAACAGTACAAAAGAAACGCCTGAAGATTTAGAATTGCATAAGCCATATGTAGATGAAGTACAAGTGTCCTGTGAAAAATGCGGGAGTACAATGAATCGAACACCAGAAGTAATTGATGTTTGGTTTGATAGTGGTTCCATGCCTTTTGCGCAATATCATTACCCGTTTGAAAATAAAGAGTTATTTGAAGAACAGTTTCCAGCAGATGTTATTGCAGAAGGAATTGATCAAACACGCGGCTGGTTCTATAGTTTATTAGCCGTATCAGCGCTATATACAGGAAAAGTGCCGTATAAACGAGTGTTATCACTAGGGCATGTTCTAGATGAAGAAGGACAGAAAATGTCTAAAAGTAAAGGGAATGCACTAGATCCTGTTGATTTAGTAGAGAAGTTTGGTGCCGACGCTTTAAGGTGGGCTCTACTCGTTGATAGTGCGCCGTGGAATGCGAAACGATTTTCTGAAAGAACAGTACAAGAAGCGAAATCTAAATTTGTAGATACGTTAGTCAATGTGTATAGCTTCTACGTTTTATATGCAAGTTTAGATGAATATAATCCGAAAGAAAAGTATGAAGTTAAGCGGACGAAATTAGATGAATGGGTATTATCAAGATTGCATAGCACAACAAGAAAGGTAAGAACTGCACTTGATGATTATCAATTTACGAATGCAGCTCGTGAAATCGCGGCGCTTGTAGATGAAGTCAGTAACTGGTACGTAAGACGATCACGTAATCGTTTCTGGGAATCTGGTATGAATCCTGAAAAAGCAGCTGCGTATGAAACGCTTCATGAAGTGCTTGTAACAATTAGTAAATTAATCGCACCATTTACACCGTTTGTAGCTGAGGATATTCATCTGAATTTAGAAGGAAGAAGCGTTCATTTAGCAGATTATCCGGTTGTAAACGAATCACTTATCCAGCCTGAGTTAGAAGCAGAAATGGATGCTGTTTTACAAGTTGTTGAACTTGGAAGAAGTAATCGTAATCAACATTCATTAAAAGTAAAACAGCCGTTAGCAGAGCTTGTATTGCTTGAGCATAACGAGAATGATATCGATTGGGAATCTTATCGTGATATCGTAATGGATGAGCTAAATGTGAAAGCATTCCATGTTGAACTCGATGAAACGAAATACACGTCCTATCAATTAAAGCTGAATTTTAAAACGGCTGGGCCGAAGTTTGGTAAAAGTGTGAATGCAGTAAATGGCTGGCTAAAACAATTATCAAAAGAAGAAGTACAACACTTTGTATCTACAGAAAGAGCAGTTTACGAAGTAGTACCAGGAGAAGAAGTAGTTGTAACAGCTGAAGATGTATTAGTAGAGAAAGTTGCGAAATCAGGATTTTCAAATACGACTAACGCTCAATATACGGTAATGTTAGATACGAATGTAACGGAAGAATTGTTACAAGAAGGAGTAGCACGTGAATTTATTCGTGCAGTTCAAGAATATCGTAAGCAGTTGAATTTACCAGTTAACTTACGGGTTGATGTTACTCTTGATGTAGAAGATGAATTGCAGCATACATTAACGAACCATAAAGAGTTATTAGAAGAAAATTTACTCGTAAAACAATTTATGTTTCATGCATTAACGAAAGAAGATGATGAGCTTTCATTAGGTGAGACAAAAGTTCGCATCAAACTGAGTCCAGCAAATTAAATGAAAAGGAAGTTGGAATCATTCCAACTTCCTTTTTGTATGAAGAGAAATTATCCGGCTAATTTTCTCATAATCCATTCGATAGGACCTCTAGAAAATTTCTTTCTCCATAACACGCTAAATAAAACACTGAAAATGAATTATCACCATGACATGAAATTAAAGAGTAATATATTTCTACAGTATTTTTCTAGTTTTACACATAAATATTGAGAAAATTTCACTTACCCAAAATGTAAAGGTAATAGAATTGTTTGTATAGAATTACTCGTAGATTCACTTTATTTCGTTACTTGTGGACAGTAATAGCCTTATAGGAATGGGGTAAAGGGTTCAATTTATTAGGGGGAGTGGTTTTATGTTAAACAAAAAAATGGTGGCAATGGCAATGACTGTACCATTAGTAATGGGGACAATTTCCACAGTTTCAGCATTGGAAAAACAACAGCAAGTAAAGCTAGAAGCTTATTCACCACAGAAAAAAGCAATTGAATATTTAAAAGGACATGCTACGGAATATGGATTGAAGGCGGACCTTTCAGACTTACAATATATTTCTACAACAGAAACATCAGTAGCTTCATATGTTAGGTTCCAACAAGTAGTTAATGGTGCTCCTGTATTTTCAAAACAAATTACAGTTACTCTTAATGGACAGGGACAAGGAATACTTGCTGTGTCTGATTACCAGGCAGTTCAAAGTGTGAAAGAAATAGCAAGTAAGATTAGTGAAAAAGATGCTGAACAAAAATCAATGGCGTATGTTGGAGGAGAAAGTGAGCAAAATCTATGGGCTCCTACAGAGAAAGAATTTGGATATATTATTGAGGATGGAGTAGCTATCCCAGTATACAAAGTTTTAGTCCATTCGAATAAACCTTTCGGAGCATGGGAAACATTTATTGACGCGGAAAATGGAAAGTTAATTAAAAAGGTTGATATAAACCGAAAAGCAGAAGGAACAGGGAAAGTATTTTTACCTAATCCTGTCGTATCTAGTGGTAGTAAAACAGGATTAAAAGACAATAATGACGCAGATTCAACAGCATTAACGAATCAATTGAAAACTGTTACGTTAAAAGGTTTAGATGGTACAGGATTTTTAATTGGTGAGTATGTAACAATTTCTTCAAAAGCGAAGACGAAATCTACAAACTTACAATTTAATTTTACACGTGCAAATGATAGTTTTGAAGATGTTATGTCATATTATCATATTGATACATTACAGCGTTACATTCAAGGATTAGGCATTAACAATATTAATAATCGTTCTATTAAAGTGAATGTAAATGGTACAACTGATGATAACTCATTTTATTCACCATCAACGAAAGCTTTAACTTTCGGTACTGGCGGAGTAGATGATGCAGAAGATGCGGGCATTATCGCGCATGAATATGGACATTCTATTCAAGATAATCAAGTACCAGGCTTCGGAAGTTCACCAGAAGGTGGAGCGATGGGAGAAGGATTTGGAGACTTCTTAGGTGCTACTTATGAAGATGCAGTATCCACAACAGGTTACGGAAAAGCATGTATTGGAGAGTGGGATGCGACTGCGTATTCTAGTTCAGATCCGACGTGCTTACGCCGATTAGATACGAATAAAGTATATCCGAAAGATATAACGAATGAAGTGCATAATGACGGGGAAATATGGGCTCAAGGTCAATATGAAATGGCGCAAGCTTTTGGACGTGATGTAGCAACAAAAATTATTTTACAATCACATTGGTCATTAACGCCAAATGCAAAATTCCGTGATGGAGCGAAAGCGATTAAGCAAGCAGATGCTCTTTTATACGGCGGACAACACGCAGCTGAAATTGATCGAATTTGGACAGCGAGAGGAATTAGTACGAATTAATATAAAACGTCGTGGCATTTATAAGCCACGACGTTTTTAATTTGTTCAAGGACTGGTACTAGTAAATTAAATTATATCAGTGATAATATAAATTTATTGGCGATTCATTTCATACACTAGCGATTCGACAAAATTACTATTTTTCTTCTTTAAAAACAAAATGCTCTTTAAACTTTCTAGCTTCAACTTTTTGATCGTTTCGCATAGAGCGGAAAGGATGTTCTTGCCACGTAATGATAACGTCAACCTCATCTGCTTTTGTAGAAACTGGGAAGTTAGCATGTTCAAATCCAGTTTTTCCACTTGCTAGACGACCTTCTTTTCTGGAAAAGAGTTCATACTTTGTTTTCGTATTTGGTTCATTCCGAAAAACTTCAACTTGTACATTATACACTTCACTTTTCCCGAGATTTTTTACAGAGAAATGATATGTTTGAAATACACCTTTTTTTGGTTGCAACAATTTTTCACTCGTTCTTTTTACTTCATCAATATTTACTTGCCATTGATCAGAATTTTGAGAGATTGGTAAAGATTTTGGTGAATAGGCATATGCTTCATTAACTACAACTATGCATAATAATAGGAGAAAGAAACTAATTGTTTTTTTCATATGTACACCTCCGATAAAACTTTAATAATAATATGCGTGGGAAATACAGATTTTATGTAATAAAATGGAAAAATGCAATTGGATGAATTTGAGAAAGATAAAATATTTCTAAGCTGTCAAATGATAATTGTATAGAGTTCAATGTTCATATTACATATCTTTAGAAGGGGTCTCTTTAGTGAGAAATTGCAATATTTTTCTAAAAGGGCTTGCGTTTTATAAAATAAAGAGATAGAATACTCTGTAAATATAAAAAGTGATGATTAGGAAAAGTACATGATGTAAGGGTCTACAGAGAGCAATCGGTTGCTGAGAAGATTGCGATACCGCATGATGGAAAGACACCTGTGAGTGTTGCTTTGAACGTGATTATTAGTAAAAGCAAACGGTACCTACCGTTATCAGGACTAAGATGGTCATTATGACAATTTGGGTGGTACCGCGGAAAAATCCGTCCCTATTTATAGGGGCGGATTTTTGTATTCTTTGAAAGGAGGTGAGTGAACGTGGATGATGACGACGACAACAACAATAACAATAACGTAAATAAAAATAAAATTAATGGAGGGAAATATAATGGATCAAATAATGAAGCGTTCACTCACACGAGAATGTACGGAGCATAGCGGAAAGGTTGTATTACTACAAGGATGGGTAAAAAAGATTCGTCATCTAGGCAATGTTAGTTTTTTATTATTAAGGGATCGAACAGGAGTTATTCAATGCGTATTAGAAAATGAATTAGCTGGATATAAAGTTGATGTTGAAAGTGTCGTCCAAGTAATTGGTGAAATAGTAACGACAACGAAAACAGAATTAGGGGTTGAAGTACTTGCTCATGAAGTGAAAGTATTAAATGGTGCAGAACAACTTCCATTTGAAATAAATAAGAAGAAGTTACAGGTTGGCTTAGATCAACTATTGAATGAGCGGGTATTATCATTAAGACATGAGCGAATCGCTGCGATTTTTAAAGTGAAATCTACACTCGTTCAAAGCTTTAGTGAATTTCTAATAGAGAACGATTTCACACGTGTATTTACTCCGAAAATTGTCTCGCAAGGGGCAGAAGGAGGAGCAAATGTTTTTAAGCTTTCATATTTCCAAAAAGAAGCGTATTTAGCTCAATCACCACAGTTTTATAAACAAATGATGGTAGCGGGAGGACTCGAACGTGTTTTTGAAATTGCTCCTGTGTACCGGGCGGAACATCATAACTCTTCACGACATTTAAATGAATATATATCGTTAGACGTAGAACTTGGATTTATTCATGATTTTCATGAAGTGATGCAATTAGAGGCAGATGCATTACGATATATGTTTCAACAAGTAGAAAAAAACTGTGAAAAAGAATTACAACTATTACAAATAGCAGTACCCGTCATTGGAGAAATTCCTAAAATCACATTATCAGAAGCACAAGAAGTTTTGAAAAGTAAGTATCGAAAAGAATCTCCTGTAGGGGATTTAGATACAGAAGGTGAAAAGTTACTAGGGAAATATGTGAAGGAAACATATAATAGCGAGTTAGTTTTCATTACACATTATCCGAAAGAAGCGCGTCCAATGTATACGATGCCGAATAAAGAGAATCCATTGATTACCGATTCTTTCGACCTATTATATAAAGGACTAGAAATAACGTCAGGCGCACAGCGAATTCATAATCATGAAATGTTGCTCGCATCTTTTAAAGAAAAAGGATTACATCCAGATAAATTTCAATCTTATTTAAATACATTCCGATACGGTTGTCCGCCACATGGTGGTTTTGGAATTGGATTAGAACGAGTTGTGTATAAGCTATTAGAATTATCGAATGTAAGAGAAGCGAGTGCTTTTCCGAGGGATTGTACACGTCTTATACCATAACATTAAAACCCTTCTATAATATAGAAGGGTTTTGTGCATTTCAACATATGTTAAAGGGAATGATAATGGTTTTTTCGTGTGAAAATATGTAAATTATATCAAGAAAATTTGATAATGAATTGAGAAATAGAAAATTCATAAGTTATAATAAAATATGAATATAAAAATAGTTCACATAATAATGTATGGAAGGGTATGAAACATGTTATATCAAACTCAAGCAACACAACAAACACCAGCTTATATAATCTATCTTCTGGATGTAAGCGCATCAATGAATCAAATGATGGATGCAGGCGGAGAAGAAAAAAGAAGAATTGATATTGTAACGGATGCTCTTTCTTTAGCGATTCGCCAAATGGTATTTCGTTCAACAAAAGGTAGTCGCCTGCTTCCAAGGTATAAGTTATCTATTTTAGCCTATAGCGATCATGTTTTTGATCTATTGGGTGGGGTGAAAACAATAGACGAAGTAGCAAGACTGCGCCCACTAGAAAAAATCCAAACGCATCGCTTAACTGATACAGCAAAAGCTTTCTCTGTAGTGGAGAAGTTATTGCAAATGGAATTACCAAATTTACAAGATGGGCCAGCTCCTGTGGTCTGTCATATGACAGACGGCGCTTCAACTGGTGAAGATCCAGAATTAATTGTGCGAAGAATTATGGATATGTCTGTACCTGATGGAAATGTGTTAATTGAAAATATTTTTATTTCAGATGAAATTATGCAAGACCAAATTACTAATATAAAGAAGTGGCAAGGTATTATGCCAAATACAGAAATTACGGATGAGTACGGAGCAAAGTTGCAACGACTGTCATCACCTATCCCTCAAAGCTACCGTGAGATGATGACTGAGTATGGTTTTCATATTGGGGAGGGTGCAGTGATGATGTTTCCTGGTACAAATGCGGATTTAGTGTCACTTGGATTTCAAATGTCCGCTGCGACGCCTGTTCGATAGGGGAGATGAATAAAGTGAATTATATCCTGTCACAAGAAAAAGAAACGGTATTACAGGAGAAGAAAAGTGAACATTTTACATATCGATATAGTTATGTAAGAGCTAAAGAAACACAGGACTTAAATGAAAGTGGACAAGACTTCCTCGCATTTCAAGATAATGGAACTCGTTTCATGTTCGTATTATGTGATGGAGTAGGAATGTCTTTTCATGGCGAAATCGCTGCGAACTTTCTTGGTATGAAATTATTACATTTATTTGAAACATTTCAGGGAAAAGAACAGGATATTTCAGCCCTATTAAATGAAGAGCTGGAAAAGTGGAAAGAAGAAGGATTAGAGGAAGTGAGGGCATTTCAATTGCCGGAAGAAACACCGTGGCTACTTCGCGATGTATTGGAAGAAAAGAGAAAACAGGGTAGTGAAGCTATGTTTATTGGCGGGAGAATAGAACTCATTCCAAATGAAGATAAAGTATATGTAACAATAGTTACACATGGTGATTCATTTGTACAATTGTTTCAAAAGCAGAAGAATTGTTTGAATGTAATGAAGTTTGAGAGAAATATAGAGAAAAGATGGTCTACACATCGTGGCATTATTGGTGGCGAATTGGAGGTTTTTTCAAAGACATTATCCAGAGAAGAAGCTAATCGGATGGTTATTCATTCAGACGGACTTATGTCGCTTATGCAGTATAATTTTGAGGAAGTCTTAACAGAAATCGAGAGGGCGCAGTGCTCGCCGACAAGCGATGATATTTCATTTTTAGATATTTCTTGGTAACAACACGATGGAAAAAGGTGAATAAAACGTGGAAGAGATTATTGTGACGTACATAAAACAATCAAATGAAGAAATAGATATTGCGATTCCTAATGATATAAAAGTAGTGCAAATTATTGAAGCGATTTTACATCATGAAAAAATAGATGAAGCATTAAGCAGTATCTATGAAATTAAAGTGGCAAAAGATAAAGAAGAGTGGCATTCTATTCGGAATGATGAAACTTTGCGAGATAATGATGTTTGGGATGGACAATATGTAATGCTATATAAAAAGGGGGCTATTATTCCTTCTTTTGAAATGTTATCGGCAGAAGAAGTTTATAATGAACCTGTTAAACCCGATATATCTTCTAGTGAAGAAGATTATGTATGGAAAATCATTGAGTAATAGTTTTTGAATGGGGAAGGAGAAATGTTTTGTGCAAAAATCACCATATTTTCAACGCTCTCCGCGTGTGAAAGTAGATATACCCACAGGGGATGTTATTATTCATGATCCGCCGAATATACCGGAGGAGCCGAAATTTTCAATTGAAACGATGATATTGCCAGCGGCGATGACAATTTTGACTCTAGTATTATACTTTGTGATGATGAAGGTTATGAAAATGAATTCAAGCTATATGCCGCTAATGATGGTTTCTAGTATTCCTATGTTAGGGTCATATATATTTACATCGATGGGGCATTTACGTAGAAAGAAAGAACACCGTCAATTGGTTGAACAATTGCAAACAAGATACTTAGAGCAAATTCAAAAGCACCGAGTGGAATTAGATACGTTAAAGGTTGAACAAGCAAAGTATTTAATTACACAAAATCCAAGTCCTTTAAAAAGTGTGCAAAGAATTGAAAATCAAGAAAGTAACTTATGGGAGCGAACACCCGAAAGTCCGGATTTTTTAGATATTCGTATTGGAACGGGGGAAAGGCCATTCCTTGTAGAGTTGAAAGTGCCTGAGCAGAAAGGTTACGAAGAAAATCCATTAGTTACAGAAGCACAAAATGTGAAAAGAGATTTTACTACAATTCCTAATGGGCATATTTCAATTTCTTTGAAAAAAAATGATGTGATTGGTGTAGTTGGAAATAAAGAAGATAGGTTGAACTTTATTCGAATTGTAACGACGCAAATTATGACACATCATGCGCCAAATGAAGTGAAAATAGCAGCTTTTTATCATGAGAAGGAGAAAAAACAGTGGGATTGGATGAGATGGCTTCCTCACGTATGGGATGAGCAGAGAAGTATGCGTTTTCTATCTGCAAATCAACAAGACGCTCAGAAATTAGCTGAAGCGTTGTTCACACCACTTAATATGCGTAGAATTTATAATTCCTCTGCACAGGCAGATGCGAAAATACCTTTAATCCCAATGTATGTCTTTTTCTTATCCGCGCGAGAATTTTTAGAAGATGATCCTCTAATCCCAATGTTACTTAGAGAAGGGGAAAGTGTCGGAGCATCTACGTTTATATTTGCAGAACAAAGAGAAAGATTGCCGATGGAATGTGATCTTGTTATAAGCTTAAATGGAGAAAATGGTGAGTTAGTAGAAACGTTTTCAAGTTCAGCTGAAAATAGTGGGACAACACGTGTTAGTTTTAAAGTAGATCGACTTTCATTCGAACGATGTGAATTAGGAGCGCGAAGCATTGCTCCGATTCGGATGAAAAGTTCTACAGCAGCCAACATTCCGAAAGTATTAACATTTTTAGACTTGTTTCAAGCTAAGAAAATGGAAGAGTTACAAGTGCTAGAGAGATGGAAAGAAAATCGATATCCGACTTCATTACCGGTTCCAATTGGTGTAAGAGAAGGAAGTAAGCCTGTTTTTCTAAATATTCACGATAAAATAGAGAAAAAAGGGCATGGTCCACATGGTCTAATGGCTGGTACAACAGGATCAGGAAAAAGTGAAGTTATTCAGTCTATAATAGCAGCGTTAGCAGCAACCTATCATCCTCATGAGATGGCATTTATGCTTATTGATTATAAGGGTGGCGGAATGTCAAACACATTTGCGGGATTACCGCATATTATTGCATCTATTACGAACTTAGAAGATCCAAACTTAATTGAGCGTGCTAGAATTTCATTAAAGGCAGAATTAGAGCGGAGACAAAAATTATTCATTCAGGCTGGAAATGTCCAACATCTAGATGAATATTATGAAACACGTTGGCGTGAAAAAGAACCTTTACCACATTTATTTATTGTCATTGATGAGTTTGCTCAAATGAAAAAGGAACAACCTGAATTTATGGACGAGCTAATTAGTGTCGCTGCAATAGGAAGGACATTAGGAGTTCACTTATTATTAGCAACTCAAAAACCTTCTGGGGTTGTAAATGACAAGATTTGGAGTAACTCGCGTTTTCGAATTTGTTTACGTGTACAAGATGATGCGGATAGTCGTGAAATGCTAAAGATTCCAGATGCATCTAAAATCAATGTACCGGGACGAGGATATCTACAAGTTGGCAGCAATGAAGTATTGGAGTTATTTCAATCTGCATGGAGCGGAGCACCTTATAATCCAGATGAAGAGAAAGTTCTTGATGTTGTTGACTTTACAGAAGTTAAGCTTTCAGGTGAAAGAATAAAAGTGAAAAAGCGTCCAAAACCAATGACAAATAGTCCAAAGCAATTACAAGCTTTTATTCAATATGTACAGAGCGTATCAGAAAAAGAAAATATTAAAGCATTACCAGGACCTTGGTTAGCACCTTTACCAGAGAAACTATTATTAAATCAATTCTATGAAATAGAGAATTGGAATGCGGATGTATGGAAGCAAAGAGAAGATGAATTGCAGTTAACGGTAGGATTAATCGACGATGTGGCAAATCAAGCGCAGTATCCTTTGAAATTAGATGTACAAGAGGGGCATTTAAATATTTACGGTATGCCAGGTACAGGGAAAACGACTTTCTTACAAACAATTATTATGTCTCTGGCACTGTCTCATACGCCAGAGGAAGTAAACTTTTATGTGGTTGATTTTGGTCGCATGTTTTTAGACTTTAAAGATTTACCACATATGGGTGGAATTGTACAAGAAGACGAAATTGAAAAAATGAAACGATTGTTTAGCTCTTTGAAAAAGGAAGTCACATATCGGAAAGAATGTTTTTCTGATGTGGGAGCAAAATCTTTCGCGATGTATAACCGAATGGTAGAAAGAAAGATTCCAGTTATTGTCGTAATGATAGATGGTTATATTAGGTTCCGAAGTGAGTATGAGAAGGAAAATGAAATTTTAGAGCTATTATTACGTGAGTCAAGTACGTACGGTATTCATTTTCATTTTTCACTCAACCAAACAAATGATATGTTTGACCGTGTTCGTAACAATATTCCGATGGCGATTTCGTTTGAATTGCAAGATAGAACAGAATACTATAGTTTACTTGGAAGACCAAAATTCCCATTAATTGATGTACCATCTGGACGTGGTTTAGTGAAAGGGCAGCCCCCAGAACTATTCCAAGCAGCATTGCCTTTTATCGGAGAAAATGAATTGGAATATTCTCAGCAATTAAAAACAATTATTCAAAAAATGAATGGGGCATGGACTGGAGAGAAAGCGAAATCAATTCCAATGGTTCCAAAACAGTTGTTTGCTGAAGATATGCTAGAACAATCAGAATCATCGCGAATTTGTGTAGGTATCGAAACAGAAGATATTCGCTTGCAAAACTTTTCATTGGAAGAAATGACAAATATTTTCATTGGCGGAAGAATTGAAGGTGGTAAGACATCTTTATTACAAACACTGATTTTTTCTCTTACCTATCAACATGCACCTGAAGAAATTGAATTACTCATGATTGATTTAAGCGAAAAAACAACTGGTATTTTAGCTCTTGGAGAATTACCTCATGTTAAAAAGCGAATTACAGATGGAATACAATTAAAAGAAATGTTAGATGAGTTGCTAGAAGTAATAAATAACAGAGAAGTAGTCATGGCGTCTTTAAATCCAAATGAAAAAATGAAGTTTCCATATTCGAGGATTATTATTGTTATTGATGATATTGATCAAATGCTGGCGTTATTATCTACTGATTTTGATGCGAAAAATAAAATAGAGCAAATTGTTCAAAATGGAAGAAATAAAGGGATCCATTTTGTTGCAGCTGCTACAACTTCAAGTGTAACTAATTATTCACATGAAAAATGGTTTGCGGAAATCAGAAAACGAAGCTTTAGTTATTTATTAGGCACCACACAAAATAATGATGTGTATTTCTTTAATATAAAGCTTAAGCATACAGAAATGGATCAAGAATTCCAAAGCGGGGAAGGATATTTTATACGCAGACAACCTATGAAAGTAAAATGTGCTTTTACACCGCTACATTTACTACATGATTTAACAAAAAAGGTTGCTAGGAAATGGTTAGAATCTAAAAAAAGAGTATAAAATTAGGTAATTTACAAAAAAATACTATTTTTTTGTAAATTACCCCTTTAAAAATAGTGTGAATATAGTTTATAATCTAATTGTTATAATATTAGTAGATTGAAAGGGGAAATACAGGATGACACAAATTAAAATTACACCTGAACAACTTGATCAAATTGCTGGACGCTTTACAAACGCAGCAGCTGAAGCTCAACAACAAATCAATAACCTTGGAAATGACATTGAAAGTTTAAATGGGCAATGGTCTGGGGCAACACAAGATAAGTTCAGAGCGAACTTTAGTGATGCTAGACAAGAAATGCTAAAATACATTCCGATTCTAGAACACATTTCTGCCGATTTGAAAAACATTGCTACTAACTTCCGTAACGCAGATAACTCATATTAATAGCAGAACAATTGCAAAAGGCCAGGAGCTATTGTTCCTGGCCTTTTCTTTAAAAATTGTCATATGAGAGTAAGGGGATAAAATGGGATTCAGACCAGAAGTGGGAGAAAAAATTGTTTTTAATAAAGATGCTTATCATTTTGCAAAGCATCCAGCAGTTATTGGGATTGATATGCCATATGGGCAAGAAGGTAGACAAGGAACGGTATATCAGCTACAACATGAAAATAGTGTAGATCGAATCGCATTAAAAGTTTTTAAGGAACGCTATCGTGATGAAAAACATCAATTAGTATTTTTAAAACCACTTTCTTCTATAGCGGGTCTTAAAGTATGTTCACGTTACATTGTTACAAAAGAAGAACATACATCTGTAATTGAAAAGTCAGAAGATCTTGCGAATAGTATTGTGATGCCTTGGATTGAAGGGCCAACTTGGGCTGATATTTTACAAGAGCAACGAATGCTATCAAAACAGCAATGTTTTTTTATTGCAGAAGCATTTCTAACAACACTTAAAACAATGGAAGAAAATGAGATTGCTCATAATGACTTGTCATCTAGTAACATACTAATACCTTTTTTAAGTGAAAATCCTATTGAAGGTCAACACCGTATTGAGCTTGTTGATGTTGAGCAAATGTATGGGCCAAAAAGTAAAAGACCTTCGTTATTGCCAGCAGGTTCAGTGGGTTATGCGCCAATGTATTTAAAAAGCGGGGTATGGCAAAAAGAAGCCGATCGATTTGCTGGTGCTATTTTATTAGGAGAAATATTAAGCTGGTGTAGTGAAGAAGTTCGAAATACAAAATGGACGGATGCAAGTTACTTTAAAACGGAAGAAATGCAGACTGAATGTGAAAGATATACGTTACTTCAGCAAGTATTACATAATCAATGGAATGGGGAAATTGCTAGGCTATTTAAGCAGGCATGGAATAGTAACTCTTTCGCAGAATGTCCAAGCTTTGCACAGTGGTACGATGCATTTAATAGCGCAAGAGAAATAATAAAAATTGATGCGGAAAGGCAGTCAGCACAAGAACATTCTCTTTTTGTATCGAAATGTTTGGAAATTGCAAGATTGTTTGAAGAGAGAGGACTTAAACAAGCGGCAATATATGAATATAAAAAAATTTTCAATTCACTTAATCCATCAACAGCTCTAAAACAAGAACTCGCATATATCATTCAAACTATGGAGAGTCAAGAGCCTGAAATAAATCAAAAAAAGGTACTACAAATTTATTTGGAACTAGCTACTGAATTGGAACGAGAAAACAATGCAGAATTTGCTTGTTTCGTCTATTCACGAATCGTACAATTTCCAAACATTGATCATGCGTTAAAAAAGGAAATTGAAAGCATTATTGAAGAGATAAAAGAAGAACAAGGAACACAGCCGCAGCAAGAAATAGCAGCCACAATTACAGTTCCTAATAGCATTCTACAGAGTCGGAAACAACCAAAAAAACAAGTTGAATATGATATAGATGATGAAATTTTAAATGCAAAAGCATCGAATCAACCACTTACAGTAGCGCATGAACAAAGTGAACCGTCTGCTTTTTCTAAATGGTGGAAAAAGAATAAGAAACGGATTTTGATTATTGGCTCAATAGTAGTAGTTGTTATAGGTGGTTCAACGTTATTTTATTTCTATACAACAAACGCTAAATATCAAAAATATATGGAACAAGCACGACAAGCTTATCATGATAAAAAATATACAAAAGCAGAAGAGGCTGTTGGTCATGCAATTACAGTGAAAGGAAGAGACGAAGCGCATCTTCAATTAGCAACAATTTACGTTGCTGAAGGAAAGAATAAAATTGCAATCGATTATATTACCAAATTAATAAAGGATAGAGAAATTGATAAAGAAAATAATGAAGCTGCCTATTTATTAGCTTCAGCAAATTTCCGCATCGGAAAATATCAAGAAGCAGTGTTGAATTTTGAACAAGCATTAGCGAATAATGCAAAAGGAATTGAACCGTATAAAAAAGATGCTATGCGAGATTTAGCTGTAAGTCATATGAAGATGAAAGAATTTGAAAAAGCAGAAGATGTTATTGTCAAAATGAGTACGAAGACAAATGAGGATAAGGCAATTGTTTCGTATTTAAAAGGGCAACTATCAACAGCAACTGTGCAGTTAGACAAAGCGGAGTCTTTCTTTAAAGAAGCTATTATACAAGATTCAAAGAATGCCATATATACAATTGAACTTTCAAATTTATATGTGCTTTGGAATAAAACAAACCTAATTGATAGTGCGAAAAAAGAAATGAATTATCAACAGGCATCTCAAGTATTACAGGCTGCGATTCAAAAAGATATGAAAAATATAGAATTATTAAATCAACTTGGAATTGTGTATTATGAAGCTGGTCAATTTTACGAAACGCGAGATGGTGCAAAGAGTAATGCTGCGTATCAACAAGCATTGGACGCTTACAATAGAGTTGTCAACAGTGGGACTCGCGACATAAATACGCTTGTAAATATAGGGATTTTATACGATAAAGTGGGACAAGGAAATGAAGCAGAGAAATTTTTTACAGAAGCATACTCACAAAATGATGAAGATCCACATGTGAACTTTGCATTTGGAATGTTCAAAATTAAACAGAAAAAATATGAAGAAGCGAGCCGCTTCTTAAGAAAAACAGTACAAGCAAATGAAAATGAAGCTGAAGTAAGAGCAGCACAAGAAAAACTAGCAGAAATGAAAACAAACGGCTGGATTCAATAAAGATGGGAAAAGGGGAACACGCATGGAAGAGAATAATAATAATTTAGGTAAAAAAGTTGCTATATCAGTAATGTCGGTAGCTTTATTTGGAACGTCAGGATATCTTGTGTATGACAAAGGCTTTAGCACAGCGGGAAGAGAAACTGTAAAACTAGCAAGTAATACAGAAGAGAAAAAAGATGATCGTATTACAGGAAGCAACTTACAGTCTATGTTCCCAAATTTAGTTGCTGATCCTGCAAAAAAAGATGAAAAACCTGGCGAAAAACCAACTGTTAATTTAGCAGACCTAATCGGAAATAATAAATCACCAATTACACCAATGACGTATAAGCCAGATGATGTGTCGGTGGAAAAGAAAGATCCACAAATCAAATTATCAGATGCACCAACTCCACAAAAGCTAGAGTTGCCAACTAATATGGGAGGACCTGTGGCGGAACCGGGTAAGGTTAATGATAATAAACAGCAACTTAATGTACAAGAAGGTGATGGGCAAAAGCCAGATACAGGTATAAAACCAGACGCAGGTATAAAACCAGATACAAAACCGGATACAAAACCAGACACAACGCCAGATACAAAACCAGACACAAAACCAGACACAACGCCAGATACAAAACCAGACGCAACGCCAGATACAAAACCAGATACAAAACCAGATACAAAACCGGATACAAAACCAGATACAAAACCAGATACAAAACCAGATACAAAACCAGATACAAAACCAGATACAAAGCCAGATACAAAACCAGATACAAAACCAGATACAAAACCAGATACAAAACCAGATACAAAACCAGATACAAAGCCAGATCCAGAACCAACATACCCAACAATTACAGTATCACCAAAAACGGGTGATACTTTAGTTGAGTGGTACGCTGGGAATGGACAATACTACTCATCTGTTTTCTTTAATGATTTTTATACGAATCAAAAAGAACCGAACCAATATGTATTAAATAATCTAACTAACGATCAGAGCCAAAAAAAAGACTGGACGCTTGTTAGCCAATTGAATACAACATCAGAATCAAAATCAGTAGCAGAACGTAAGTTAGCAATAGATAATTTAGAACAAATTCTTACAAGTGGTGAATATTCAAATGAGAGAGCGTTATTCTATTTACGTAATCAAATCAATGTGCTAAATGGATCGGTTCACAAGGAAGAAGAGTTACAAAAATATTTAACTGAAAATAAGAAAAAATATATTGAATTAGTAGCAAAAAATGTTTATGAAGCAGCAACAGAAGAAAAAGAAAAGTGGTCAAATACAGGGGATGTAGCATCTTTAGAACAAGCATTAAGTAAATTTTATTTAGTCACGTCTGTATTTGAAAGTGTAGATCCTACATTAGTAGAAAAAGCGAATCAAGATGTAGAAGATATTTTCAACCAGCTATTAGAAGAAGAAATAAAGAACCTTAATATCCAAACATCAGTAGTGATGTCTACAACTGAAACAAAAGAAAATGCAAGCCCAGTGAAAGAAGATACTAGTAGTAATGAAGGAAAAGCAGTGAAAGAAGTTACTAGCAGTAATGAAGGAAAAGTAGTTAAAGAAGAAAATGAGGCAACAGCTACATCAAGCGAGAAAAATCTAAAAGATTCAATAACTGAAGGTGCCACAAATAACGATAAAACAAATAATGTAGATTCAAGTAATCAAAAAGAAAAAGTGAAATCTGACCCGGTTGAAGAAGCAATTGCTCAAATTGATGTATATTTAAATCCAGAGAATCCACATTATGAAAATGCTTTACTATTAGTAAATGAATGGATTGATAAGGCAACGGGTCAACAAAAAAATACAATAGAACAGAAATTTAGTGTAGTAGTAGAGGGACTTCGTGGACAAATAAAAGATCCTAATTTTACAGTGGAAGATGCTATAAAGAAAGCAAATTTATTAGCAAATACGGCAAGGGTAGAAAAATCTGTTCAAGACGAATCTCATAAGTTATTAATGCCGCTAATGTTTGAAAAAAAAGCAAACGAAGCTGCAAATAAAGGCGAATATTATACAGCGGTATTAAATATTGCAAATGCAATTCGTACAAAGCACCCATTGGAACGTTCAAGAGAAGAAATGGTTAATTATGCGAATAAATTATGGACAGATACAGAAAATGAATGGAATAAAATGAATGGAACGACAGGATGGCAAAGTGAAGTAGGTAAAACAGTATTACCATCATACACATTACTTGCACAGTTAAAAGATATTGATAAAACGATTGGCCAAATTAGCGGTATGAATATGATTGATAATGCATCAAGAAAAATGGAGGGAATTCAACTTGTACAATTAGCAGATGAAGAAGCGAATAAAGAAGGACAAACGAGCCTTTATAATGCTTTACATTATTATGGTCAAGCAGCTTCTCGTGGTGTTATTGAGAAAAAAGGATTCTCTAATGTTACTAGTCGTGTAATCAAAGAAATAAAACAGTTAGACAAAACTCAATATAAGGCTGCATTAAACAACTATCAAATTTTGTATAAAACACCAGGAATTGAAGAATTAGGAATTAAAGATGCGATAAAAGCGGAAATTGAATATTTGAGTACATTTGCAGCTGCAAATGTAAGCGGGAATAAAGATACAATTGAAGATTTAGCTTCAGCAATCGAATTAACTTATCATTCTATGGAACTAGCTATGAAATTAGGATATCCCGAAGCAGATGCAAAAGAATGGATGAATACGGTAGCTGTAAAAATGTTTAATAAAGGTGCAGGATACATGTCTTCAAATGATACAAATAATGCATATAAATGTTTTGAATTTTTAACTCGTGAAAAATATGCAAATGCTATTAATGGGGAAATAACTAAACAAGCAAAAGAGAATGTAGAAAAAATTAAAGCTATGAACGTTCAAAAATAATTAGATTAAACTTCGCCATCTTACTCTTAGTAAGATGGCGAAATTATTCCCAACAAGGAGTGAAGATTAATGAGTCTACTAGAAATTTGCCCATTAGATGAGGCGTTAGTGGAAGCTTTACAGAACGAAGAAAAAAGAGTTCGTTTTTATGAGATGTTACAGAAATCAAATTTATACGTTGTTGCTTCTGTCGAGGGAGATACAAATGTAGATGAAGAAGGGAATTTGATTTCAACTGATAATACACAATTGCAAATTCATTATTTTGAAATGGAAGAAGGGTTAATGTTACCACTTTATTCTGATTTAAAGCATTTAGAAATGGTTATTCCAGAAGAATGCCCATATGTCTCTATGAATGCAGTTGAATTATTGAAAACGATAGATTTAGAGGCAAATGTCATATTGAACCCAGGAACAAAATTTCAAAAATTATTTGTAAAGGAAGAAATTGAAGCGATTTGTGATAACAGTATTTTTGATGTTTTCTCTAAAGAGAATAAGTAAAAATTGATGCAGTTCTATTTCTTTTTGGTATAAAATAGAGGAAGGTGGGAGAAGGTTTGGAGATTAAAGTCAAACCTGAACAACTCGAACAAATTGCCAAAAACATATCAGAGATGCAAACACACAGCCAGAATATACAACAAAATCTCAATCAATCCATGTTTAGTATTCAAATGCAATGGCAAGGAGCGACGAGTCAGCATTTTTATGGGGAATATATGAGATCAATGAGACTCATGGAATCTTACATACGTAACTTACAAGTTACAGAAAAAGAATTACGGCGTATTGCTCAAAAGTTTCGTCAAGCAGATGAAGAATATCAAAAGAAACAAAATGAAAAATTGAAAGAAACCCATAAAAAAGAAAAGAAACATGAAAAATCATGGTGGGAAAAGGGAGTAGAAGGAGCAGCTGAATTCATCGGAGTGAATGATGCAATTCGTGCAGTTACCGGTAAAGACCCTATTACAGGAAAAGAACTATCAACAAAAGAAAGACTCATCGCTGCAGGATGGACACTCCTAAACTTTGTTCCTGTTGGAAAAGTCGCGAGTCTTGCTGGAAAAGGAATAAAGTATGTCGCTTCTAGCTTTGGGAAGACAATTGTGAAAGCAGGAAAAAGACTAGGCGAAGGCATAACAATGGTGGCTGGAAAAGCAGCTGTAGATGGCATAAAAACAGCCAGCCACAAAGTAAAAGAGGGTGTAAATTTTGTAGCCTCCACAGCAAAAGGATTTGCTGACAAAATCGGAAGCTTATGGAACAAAGGTGCCACAACCGTAAAAACAACCTTCTTGCAGGGAAATGAAAAGATTCAGCACGCAGTAAAAACATTGCTGGAGTACAAATGGATCCCAGGTGAGGGAAACGGCTTCGTCATGGCTGGAGTAGGAAGGGTCTCAGATATAGGCAAGAATTCTCTGGATGATGCTTATCAGTATATGGAGAGTAAGGTTGTTAAGGGTACGGGTGAAGTCAAGCATTTAGATGATATACCTAGAATAAAAGAAATTGAAGTGAAATTTAACTACAAAACAAAATTCGATTCAGAAGAATTTGCAAGACAGTTAAAGGATCAAGAAAAAGGTATGAATGAATTAACCGTACATGAATACCGGGAAAATCGAAATCGATTTATTGATAAAGGTAGGGCAATAGAAGGAAATGCATACCAGCAGGCAGCAAGAGAAAGAGCATTAAGAGATAAAATTGATGAGTTATTTGAACAAGGATTAACACTTAAAGAAGCAAAGACGCAAGCGAATGAATGGATGAAAACTCAAGCAGCACTTCATAATCCAGATCAGGTTGCGGGTGGAAGACCTGAAATAATAGGAGGGATGGGAGATAAGAGGGTTAATTTCTCTATAGGTAGTCAATGGCGGACTAGAATCAAAATTGTTGATAAACAAATCGAGGAAATAGCAAAAAACATGACATCAGAACAACTAAAAAATACTTATTTGAATGTCAAGTTAACACATTAAAGGAGGAAAAAAATTGCATAAATTAAAAATAATGAAGGAATTTAAACTGGAACAAAAAGTCCCTGAAAGTATAATTGAAAAATATTCTAATACACTTCCTGAATCATTAACTGATATTTGGAAAGAGTATGGATTTGGAACGACCTTGAATGGATTTCTTAGGTTAATTAATCCTGAAGATTATTTTGAAATTGTCAAAGAAACATATATTAGACACCAAAATACAATACCATTATTTACAACAAGTATGGGGGATATCCTTTTGCTTGAGAAATATGGTGATAAATCATATATTATTCAATTAAATTATCGTAAAGGGAAATCAAAAGTCATTGCTTCTAAATTTGAGCTATTTTTAAGGTTTCTTGAGGAAGAAGAATATTTAGAAGAAGACATGGAATGGAATCCTTATTCAGTGGCTATCCAAAATTACGGAATACCAACTTATAATGAGTGTTTTGGTTACGTTCCTCTTCTTGGATTAGGAGGGGCAGAAAAAGTAGAGAATCTGCAAAAAGTTAAATTGATTGAGCATATTTATTTAATTACTCAGTTTATGGGACCGATTGAATAAATAGAAAGAATAAATCATTGTAGACCAAGAGATTACTTAAAGGTAGTCTCTTTTATTTTAGATAATACCTATTGTAACACTATGGAGAAGAATTGGCAGAATCTATGATTCTTTTATTAGATTATATGATTTTGAGTACGATGGAGATATAGATGAAGTTAAATTTAATTTATAAAGGATCAGTTGTATATGAGGAGTGGGATGAATAGTTTATAATAAATAATTTAAGAGGTTAAGCATATATGTAGATGAGTAAAAAATAAAGTATATTTGCAGTGGAAAGAAAAAGAATAGGCTGTTAGAAAGTACGTACTTCATGATGGTTGGACCATCATAGGGTACAATGTGCAATGATAGAAGAGAATACGAAGTACGAGCTTAGGCGATATGACATTTTAATGGGTGATGAATATAAACACATGGAATGTATATTAAACTAACGAACTCGTACAAACTCGTAAGTTTTAACACAGTAGTTTTCATGACATACAAAAGGTATCATTTTGTTAATATAAAACTTACAAATTTATGCTACTTAAAAACAGAAGAACTTAAAGCACTTGATTGTCGACTAAAGGCAATGAGTGCTTTTTTGCGTTTAAGGATAGAAATGAGTAGGCACATTGTAGTTTTATAAGTGCCTAAGTGTTGAATCTTTATTATTGTTTTAATAGATTGTACTGGCTATATGATAGCAGAGAAAAAATTGTAAAAGGGATTAAAATAACAACAAACCTCGGATTATTAGTAAAAAGATGAGATAGAGAAACTATGTTTCATTCAAATTTAGTACAATCATTGCGAGACGGAAAAAATATTGAGCTTGAACGCACGAGACTAGCAAGCTTGAAAGTAGAAAAATCTAGAAATGAAACAATGTATCAGTTTGGTGGAAATAAATTATGGGGAGAGGGTATTAGATGAGAAAAGATTTAGAGTGGGAATATGCTGATGCAGAAGTATCAGAAACTAAGATTAAAGAAATTGGATTACAATTAGGCTTCCAGTTACCTCAAGATTATATTGATTGTGTAAAAATAAATGGAGGTGCGAGTGTATTACTAGAAGAATTTAATGTAGGCAATGTAGAGCGTTGCTTTGGTAGTTTATTTAGTTTTGATGAGGAAAGTAGTGAGTACATTATTAAAAAGTATGAAATATACAAACCTATGCTTCCGCAAAAGATTTTCCCTATTGCAATTGATCCAGCTGGAAATTTAATGTGTTTAGATTATAAAAATAATACAGAAAACCCAATTGTAGTTTTTTGGGAGCATGAGAATGCTGGCGAAAAAGAAATGTTAATGCGTCAAGAAGGTTTAACAGAAGCACAAGTAGAAGAACTGGCAAGAGAAAATGTATTTTATATTGCAGATACATTTACTGATTTTTTAAGTAAATTACACGATTAAAAAATATAATGATGAATGAAAAATAAAGTTTATGTGAAGTGGATAGAAAGAATAATAGGGTGTTTGAAAATAGATACTTCATGATGGTTGTACCATCATGGAGTACTGTGAGCAATGATAGAATAGAAAATAAAGTACGAGCTTAGGCGAGATGACATTTTAATGGGTGATGAATATAAACACATGGAATGTATATTAAACTAACGAACTCGTACAAACTCGTAAGTTTTAATATAGTATTTGTCATGATGTACAAAAGGTGTCATACTGTTACTACAAAACTTACAAATTTACGCAACTTAAAAACAGAAGAACTTAAAGCACTTGATTGTCAATTAAAGGCAACAAGTGCTTTTTTGCGTTTTAGGATAGAAATGAGTAGACACGTTATAATTTTATAAGTGCGCTAAGTGTTAAATTTTTATAGATTGTAATGGCTATGTACAGCGTACGACGATAGTAGAGGAAAAAATAAAGGGTTGTATTATTTTTTGAAATCATCGTAAAGTACGTTTTAACGGATGGACGTTATGCACACGTTATCCGCAAAAAACGGGTAAACGTTACAGGGACTGTAATCGCTGTAACGGGAGGGAGTTTGATATGGAAGAGAAAGTAGTTGGCTATGTACGAGTTTCAACAGAAGGACAAGTACGTGAAGGATACAGCCTAACGTATCAAGTAGAAGAAATTGAACGGTACTGCATTGAAAATAAACTATAGCTGCTTCACATATACGAAGATAAAGGAATTAGCGGAGCGACAGTAGATGAAGATGGATTAACAGTTGAACGTGAAGGCTTACAAGAATTACTGTCAGATATGACGTATCATCAAGTAAGCAAAGTTATTGTGCTCAATACATCTCGGTTATGGCGCTCTGATATGGCAAAAGTGTTAATACAACGAGAACTAAAGAAACATGAGGTTGATGTGAAAGCAATTGAACAACCGAATTACAGTATATATACACATGATCCCAATGACTTTTTAGTAAATGGCATGTTAGAGCTATTAGACCAATATCAACGTCTCGAGATTGCATTGAAGCTAAGTAGAGGCAGAAAGAAGAAAGCGGAACAAGGTGGATATGCAGGTGGCGGTGTGATGTTTGGTTACACGGCAAAGAAAGGTCAAAAAGTACTAGAAGTAGATGCGGAAAAAGCAATGATTGTACGTAGGCTATTTGAGTTACGACACTTTTTTAGGCATTGGTCACTTGCTCAATTAGCGGAACGACTTAATGTAGAGGGCTATCGTACAGAGAAAGGAAAGCTGTTTACGAAAGTACAAGTGAAACGTATGTTAGACCGAGAGAACTTTTATCGAGGGGTGTATACATACGGGCAAATACAAACAAATGGGAAACATCCAGTAATTATATAATAGTCGTACTTAAAAAAATCACTCATTTTACTATATGTACTTATGAAATTATGAAAATGGATAGGCTTGCGTACCTATGCGCATCGGAAGATGAACGCTCGAACTAAGGTTGCCGACGTTTTTATATATGACTAAATCATTGAATAGAGGGATGAGTTATGCAGAATAGACAGAACTATTTGTATGTAGGAGTAGATTTACATAAGGAGCATCATACGGCTGTTATTATTAATTGCTGGCAAGAGAAATTAGGAGAAATACATTTTGATAATAAACCATCGGCATTTTCGAAGTTTTTATTAGAAGTAGAGACATATGTGAGTGATGGTTTATCAGTTGTATTTGGTTTAGAAGATGTTGGTGGTTATGGAAGAGCATTAGCGAAATATCTAGTAGATCATGAACAAGTAGTGAAAGAAGTAAATCCAGCTTTATCATTTTTAGAACGAAAGAGCCAAGTGATGATACAAAAAAATGATAGTTGGGATGCGGAATGTGTGGCACGCATATTGGTAAACAAATTTGAGCAACTACCAAATGTAAATCCAAACGATTTATTTTGGTCGATACAACAATTGGTTTCAAGAAGGAATGCATTAGTAAAAGCACAAAGTGCGTTAAAGAACCAACTACATATTCAATTAAACCATCATTATCCAAGCTATAAAAAGTTTTTCTCAGAAGTAGATGGGAAAACAGCATTAGCATTTTGGCAGCAATATCCGTCACCCTCTTGTTTGGAGGGGACGGATATAAAGCGATTAACAGCTTTTTTATTAGATGTTAGCAACAATACATGTTCAGTAAAGAAAGCAAGCGACATATTAAAACTTGTAAAAGAAGATGGACATACAATGAAGGAATATCAAGAAACACGAGACTTTTTAGTAAGAAGTATTGTACGGGATATTGAGTTTAAAAAGAAGGAAATGAAATACATCGAAAGAGAATTAAAACAGTTAGTAAATCTACTAGATTATCAATTAGAGACGATGCCGGGAATAGAACTTGTGACGGCATCAGCATTAATAGCTGAGATAGGAGATATAAGACGATTTCCAAATACCAATAAATTAGCACGATTTGCGGGGATTGCGCCTGTTTACTTTGGTTCTGGTGGGAAAGGTAAGGTGCATAAAAGCAAACAAGGAAACAGGGCGTTACACGCTTTATTTTATAATTTAGCTGTACAGCAAGTGCAAGTAGCAAAAGGAAGTAAGAAGCCACGGAATCCAGTGTTTCATGCGTACTACCAAAAGAAATTAAAAGAAGGAAAAACAAAAGGACAAGCATTGGTATGTATTATGAGAAGGCTTGTAAACATTGTATATGGCATGATGAAATATAAAACAGCTTATGAATTGCCGGTAGTGGAAGAAAAAGAAGTAGTTTAATAAGGTTTTACATGGTTTGCTTTTTTATTGTGAGGGTTTAAGATTACAACATAGGGTACAGTTAAAATTGATTACGATTTAGCTAAAGTTTATATTAGAGATGTAGAGTCAAGAACAGGATTGAAGCTTCATAAAAACCAAATAGAACAATTAAAGGCTGCTCTAAGGGAACATAAGTATGAAAAAATGACGCCATTGGAAACGTTAAAACACAGAAATAAATTTAACAGTGTGAAAAACAAATTGATAAGTGAATGGGAAGAAAAAACAGGGCAAACATGGCCAAGATATACTGAGGAAGTTTATGATAAAAAAGGTAGAGTAGCAAGGGATATTGGGCAACCCTATGATGCGCATCATATTATAGAGAATAATTTTGGTGGGCCTCATGAATGGTGGAATATACATCCAGCTAAATTTCCTGATGAACATCAGGCAGGAATTCATGGTAAAGGGTCACCATCAAATAAATTATTTCCAAGGAGGTAGTTTTAATGGCTACATTTGATTTTATAAAAAATAGTCATCATAAGTTTTTTAAATTACAAGAAAATGAACTTATAGTGGCAGAAGAGAGACTTGGATTTGCATTTCCTAATGAACTTAGAAATTTTTACTTAGAAGTTGGCTATGGTTTTATAAAAGGAAATAATGTGGATGCAATAAATAGAATAATGGATCCAGATACTATAGCAGATATTACATTGAGAGAAGGTATTTACGAGTTCGATCCAGATTTAGAGGGAATATACGAGGAAGAAGATAAATTGGTTTTTTATGAAGTAAACGAGGGTGTATATTTAACACTTGATTTGAATACTCCTCAAAAAACTCCTGTATATTTTTTTGAGACCCAAATAGCTGATTCATTGGAGAAATTTATACGAAAAATTAATCAGGATGCTGAATATTTTGTGGATATGGTTGATTAATATTCTAGTATAGATTAAAAGTCTTCAGTAATAAGTAAACAAACGAGATTGGTTATAGTCACATTATAAGTATTATAGTCACCTTACTACTCAATGTATATTTTACACACGAGAATGACAAAGTTCGTGATGTTATTAAAGTTAAATATACACTGGCACATAAGACAAGCAAACGAAAAAGCACTTATTTTTGAAGTGGACAGAAAAAGAATAGGCTGTTAAAAAGCATATACCCCATGATAGTTGTACCATCATAGAGTGTTATGTGCAATGATAGAACAGAAAACGAAGTACGAGCTTAGGCGAGATGACATTTTACTGAGTCATTAATATAAACACATGAAATGGACATAAAACTAACAAACTCGTAAGTTTTAACGTAGTAGTTGTCGTGATATACAAAAGGTGTCATACTGTTACTACAAAACTTACAAATACATGCTACTTAAAAACATATGAACTTAAAGCACTTGATTGTCTATGAAAGGCAACAAGTGCTTTTTTCGTCTCAGTATAGAAATAAGATATAATAAAAAAGTTAATATTTTGTTAGATTGAGAAAATAAAAAGTATCCACTAAAAAGCAGCTGTCGATGGCATAAAAACAGCCAGCCACAAAGTAACAGAAGGTGTAAACTTTGTAGCCTCGACAGCAAAAGGCTTTGCCGATAAAATCGGAAGTCTATGGAACAAAGGTGCCACAACCGTAAAAGCAACCTTCTTGCAAGGGAATGAAAAGATCCAGCACGCAGTAAAAACATTACTGGAGTACAAATGGATCCCAGGTGAGGGAAAAGGCTTCGCCATGGCTGGAGTAGGAAATGTCTCAGGAGGAGGACAGTATTCTCTGAAAGAGGCTTATCAGTATATGGAGAGTAAGGTTGTTAAGGGTACGGGAAAAGTGTATCCAACGAGACAAATAGATTCAGTAACAGAAGCACATATAATTGATAGAGTGAAAGAACTAAGAGGGAATTTAACAAGTAGGTATAAGAAATCTGGTAATTTTGCTGTTGCAGAAGTGGATGTCAGTGGGATAAGTAAATCTGAATTTTATGCTCAAAGTAGCATAAATGAACTCAAAGGAAATCTTGAGCATAAGGTGCCTGATATTTCTTTACAACCTGAAAATCCAATGTTTAAAGCTACAGAAGCAGTTGGTAAAGAGGGAGAGAGTTATTTAAGGAATACAGATACGGAGTATAAAATACTAAATGATATTGCTTCTAGGCTTGGAGAGAATACACAATCTACTGGGAAAATTAAGTTATTTACAGAATTGGATACTTGCGACAGTTGCAGTAAAGTCATAGCAGAGTTTGCTGCTAAATATAAAAATATTGAATTAGAAGTCATACACAACAATGGTAATAGAATTATTCCTTAAACTTAATTTTTTTGGAGGGGAAGACTGATGAAAGACTGGGAGTATAATGAATTATTTGATGCGATTCAGGAGACATATGAAGAGTTGTTAGATGAAGACAGGGGATATAGGTATGCTATAGCAAAACTAGCAGATGAATTTGATAACTTAGGTAAGATAGAAGATGTTATTGTTGATACTGCTATTGGAGAAATTGCAATCGGCCATGAGAAAGTTTTTGTTGGGCGCATTGAAGGTATAACAAAGAGATTAAGCATGTTTAATCCACAAGAAGCAGGAGATGAATTAACATTAGAAGAAATAAAAGACTTATCGAGAAGAATAAATAAAGTAATAGAAGGACTAAAAAATGTAGAGGTTGATTATAATCCTTCAGCAGAATAAAGGTTAGTGTTTTAGAAAAAGAAATAATTGTTTGAAAGTAAGTACTTCATGATGGTTGTACCATCATAGAGTATTATGTGCAATGATAGAATAGAAAAAGAAGTACGAGCTTAGGCGAGATGCCATTTTACTGGGCGATGAATATAAACACATGGAATGTATATGAAATTAATGAACTCGTATAAACTCGTAAGTATTAACGTAGTAGTTGTTATGACTTATAAAAGGTGTCATACTGTTATTATAAAACTTACAAATTTAATGCTACTTAAAAACATATGAACTTAAAGCACTTGATTGTCAACTAAAGGCAACGAGTGCTTTTTTGTTTTAGCGTAGAAATAAGTTGGTACACGTATAATTAAATGTATTAAGTGTTAATTTAATAGACTGAAATGGCTTTTTACAGTGTATGACGATAGTAGAGGGAAACATAAAGGGGTGTATTATGTTTTGAAGTCATCGTAAAGTACGTTTTAACGGTTGATGTAAGAGTACATCCAATAACAGGTGGATTCGTCTACTACAGCGGTAAATAACGCTATTCAACAAAAAGAGTCTTCACAACAACAAGATGACAATAATCAAGAAGAAGGTACTAATGATCACGGTGATGATAATGATGATGGATAACGAAAAATAAAAAAGGTTTCTCAACAAATTTTAATATATCCCTTGACAGTTACAAATATAACCGATATACTTCATATTAATTTCAAAAGAAAATATATTCTAAATATTTAAATGTGTTGAATAGGAGTAGTAAGGTCGTGTATTTGTACAGAGAGCTATGGGTTGGTGTGACATAGTCAAATGACATCCTGAACTCGCCTAGGAGCAGTAAGGTGGAACGGAAATCACATTCTTAGTAAATCTTAACGGTTAACCTTCGATATTAGGTTTGTAATCAAACGATTACTACTAAGGTGGATTCATAATGGAATCAATAAGGGTGGTACCGCGTTAAGTAAATGGCTTAGCGTCTCTTTATATAGAGACGTTGAGCCATTTTTTTATTTTATGGAAATAGAAATGGAGGGTTTATTCGGATTGGTCTATAAAATTTAATTATTTATATAAAATGATTTTATTAGGAGGAAAATGAGATGAAACAGACGGAGCAATGGACTTCGAAATTAGGTTTTATAATGGCTGCAGCAGGATCAGCAATTGGACTTGGCGCAATATGGAAGTTCCCTTATATTGCTGGAAAGAGCGGGGGAGGAGCATTCTTTTTAATCTTTATATTATTTACTGTATTAATTGGATTACCGCTACTTATAGCTGAATTTATGATTGGACGCAGTACACAGAAACAAGCAGTTGGAGCATTTAAAAGTATCGCACCAAATACAGGATGGCACTGGATTGGGCGTCTTGGGGTTGGGACTTGTTTTATATTACTTTCATTTTATAGTGTTGTAGGTGGCTGGGTACTAATTTATTTATTCAGAGGAGTAACTGGACAACTTATTACTCCGGGACAAAATTACGGTTCGTTATTTACTGAAACAATTGGAAATCCGGTTTGGGCTATTACTGGACATTTCGCTTTTATGTTCATTACGATATGGGTTGTATCAAAAGGTGTACAAAACGGAATTGAAAAAGCAAGTAAATATATGCTACCAGCATTGTTCGTTTTATTTGTCGCCCTTATTATTCGTTCATTAACACTGGATAATGCAATGCAAGGTGTGAAGTTTTTCTTACAACCAGATTTCTCAAAGATTACTTCAGAAAGTATTTTGTTCGCAATGGGCCAATCATTCTTTGCGATTAGCATAGGGATTTCGATTATGGTTACGTATAGTTCGTATTTAAATAAAAAAGAAAGTTTACCAAAATCAGCAGTTACGATTGTTGGATTGAATTTATTCGTATCTTTATTTGCAGGCCTTGCTATATTTCCAGCGGTATTTTCATTAGGAATGGAGCCGACAGAGGGGCCGGGCTTACTATTTATTGTATTGCCATCTGTATTTAGCCAAATTCCATTCGGAGGATTGTTCTTAACTGTATTTCTTGCGCTATTTACATTTGCCACATTAACCTCGGCATTTTCTCTACTAGAGACGGTTGTTTCAGCATTAGCAAATGGTGAACAAGAAAGAAGAGCTAAACTTTCATGGGTCATCGGTTTCTGTATTTTCTTAGTAGGTATACCATCTGCCTTATCATTTGGAGTATGGAGTGATATTACGATTTTTGGGAAGAATATTTTTGATGCAGTAGACTTCTTATCTAGTAATATATTAATGCCGCTTGGAGCGCTATTCATTAGTATTTTCGTATCATTCAAGATGGAAAAGAAAGTGCTAGAAGCTGAATTTTTTGTAGGTGGAAATTACGGAAAGATAGTATTTACTATCTGGGTATTTTTACTTCGATTTGTAGCACCACTTGCGATAGTTATCGTATTTTTAAATGTAATAGGGATTATTTAAGTTTAAATGTTATAATATTCAGTAAAAAAAGAAGGTGATAATCATAAAGAAGAATTTGATTGAAGTTGGGAAATATATGAACATTAGAGGGAAAAAGCTATACGTTGAAACACATGGAAGTCCTAAAAATAAACCAGTATTATTTTTACACGGTGGTCCAGGTGAAAGCTGTTATGATTTTTCATTTCATCAAGCGGAACGATTAAAAGATTTCTTATATGTAATTATGATAGATCAAAGAGGGGTTTGTCGGTCAGAAGTAATTACCGAAGAAGAAACTTTTGGACTATGTGATTTAATTGAAGACTGTGAAGAACTAAGAAAAGTATTACAAATTGAGAAATGGTCTGTAATTGGACATTCTTTCGGTGGATATTTAGCGTTGTTATATGCGTCGATGTATCCAAATTCAATAGAGAAAATAATATTTGAAGGTCCGACTTTCGATTTTGCATTAACAAGTAGGGTCTTACTACAAAAGACAGGAACTTTATTAAAAAAGTATGGAAAAGAATTAGTGGCAGAAGACTGCTTTGCTTATTTATCTAATAATGCTAGTTCAGAAGAGTTGTTAGAAGCTTATATAAGAGTAAGCGCTGAATTAGAAGAAAAAAGAATGGAGATTTACAATTATAAGGAAGATGAGACAGACGATAGTTTATATAGTGATGAAGTGTGGGAAGTATTTTCAAATCGTTCCAAAATCCATTTTGATAGATTAAAATCAGAGGGAGCATGTCATACGTCATTATTATCTAAAATAAAAGATATACAAAATCCAATGTTATTAATTGTAGGAAAACATGATGTAGTAACGTGTGAAAAGCAAATTGAAATATTCAATCGAGATGCTCTAAATGGAAAGTATATCATATTCGAAGAAAGTGGCCATACACCACATTATGAGGAAGCTGATCGATTTGCTGAAACAGTCATTCATTTTTTGAACTAAAAAAGAAAGAGCGCTTCGTATAATGCGAAGCGCTCTATTTTAAATTTCTGGATAAGTAATTGTAATATTAGGCCATTTGCTTTGCCATTTCTTTTGATTAACTCTTTTGTTGTACATATGTATTCGTTCTTTCGTTTCAAGAAAATGAGGTGTAGGTTTCACTTGTAATGAAAGTACATCTTCTATTCCGCATGGGGATGTTAATATGACTTTGTTTTGTTCGTCCAAAGAAACACCAAGAGCGGTTGCTGTTTCAGGAAATTTAGAAATAGCATCAACAGAAGAAGAGTATGGCGGCATTCCATTCACTACATGCATGCGAGTTTGATTTTTTACTGACCAAGGGATAGTAGCATCCATATTCATTAGTTTCTGTTCTAATGATTGTTCGTACACCTCATCTTTATGTAATGGATCATAATAAATGACATCGACATCTGGCGTAGCCGTTCTTACTTCGTAGTTATGTAAAGTATCCCAAATTTTAGAACGGACAAACCCAGCGCAAATCCACCAATCAGGTAGCTCTAGTGATTTTGCCAATTGTAATACATTCATCATCCATTCGTCGTTTTCTATTAAGTGAATTAAATCTTGCTCTGTTTTTATATTCATCGATAAATACACCTTCCTAGTAGATTAATGCATCAGCTCAATAATCCATAAAATCCAGTGAGCACCTGGTACAAATAAAAGTTGTGCTAATAAGGTGCCGAGAAGTCTAGAAATCATTAGCCAACCATACATTTTACTCATAGATTCAGCGCCATTTTCTGATTGTAAAGCACGTTCTGTCAAAAGTGCTATACGTGGATCGAGTAACACTGTTAATAAAATTGTAGCAAAACCATTCACAAGGCCAGAAGCTGTACTTGCATTTGTTGCGTAATCTGGATTTAGAAAAGAAGCATAAAGGGCAGAAAGAACACCTGCTGTATAAATTGCAGTAGCAAACATGTTAATAAGCATAATACGCTTTGGGATACCACCGATACGCAATCTATGAATCATTTCAAATCTTGGAAAGCGCACATATTTTTTTGTGTACTTTAATTTTTGAATGTTATTTGTTTTCATCATTCGAATGAAAGAACCATCTGTTTCAAAGTTTTGAATGACATATCCAAATAGTTTGGTCAAAGTTGGATACAGAATAATCGCAAGTAATGTACCGATGGAAGCAGATAATAGTACAAGTCGTATAGTATGCTCTAAATTAATAGAAGCATCTCGCTTTGCTTCATCGACAATCCCGCCAATTAAAAAGGCTTGTAGTAAATTTGACGTTCTTGAAATAAGTAATACCATTCCCACGACAGATAAGGCAACGACAATCTTTTTTAAACGAACACCAGCTAATCGAATACTATAAGAGCTAGTTTCAACTGCATGGATAACAATTGTGAAAGCCATTATAAAAATTAACGTAATTGACATGTGTTTCACCAGTTTCTATTAAATTAATTATAACTTTTTCACTTTATCATATCTTTTGTGATTTTGTAACTGAAAGTATAAGGGTTAGAAAGAACAATTTTCCGAAAAGTTAAATGGTGATAGTATAGTAAAGGTGTAAGTAGGATAATGGCCTTAATGGGGTACATATAAAATCAGTGGGGGAATGAAATATGTATACAACATTTCTATTTGATTTGGATGGAACATTAACTGATCCGAAAGAAGGGATAATAAATTCTGTTCTATACGCGTTAGAAAAAATGGGGATTGAAGAAGTGAATATAAGTGAGTTAGATTCATTTATCGGTCCACCAATCCAACAATCTTTTGTAGATAGATATAATATGAATGAAATAGAAGTAGAACGAGCAGTGTTTTATTTTCGGGAATATTTAAAGCAAAGTGGTTTATTAGAGAATAAAGTATACGATGGAATTGGAGCCCTATTGCAAGAATTAAAGGATGCTGGCAATCGTTTGTTTGTAGCAACTTCAAAGCCTACTATATTTGCGAAACAAGTAATAGAGCACTTTCAGTTAACATCTTTTTTTGAAGAGATTGTTGGGAGTAATTTAGATGGGACAAGAATAAAGAAGGAAGAAATAATTGCTCATATTTTACAAACAAATGAAGAACTTCAAAAAGAAGAAATGGTGATGATTGGTGATAGAAAGCATGACGTAATCGGTGCGAGCAGTAACGGAATTGCTTCAATAGGTGTATTGTATGGATATGGTAATGAGAATGAATTAAGTGATGCTAGGGCGATTCATATAGTGAAAGATGTCGAAGAGTTACAAAGCTTTTGTATAGAGAATAGTACGATAAAATTATAGAAATAGAACATAGAAATCCCTTTATAACATATGACGATGAAATCGTTTTTGTTTAAAGGGATTTTTCATATGTAATCGAATATGTATAATTAGACATTTTAGTATGAAAAATTTGTATGAATTAGAGGAGGGATGTCAGAAACGAAAGATTAGTAGAAGTTTATCAATAAAAGATTGAATTTTCAGTCTAAAGGAGGGGTATAATTGGAGCTAGTTATTATATTATTAGCACTTAGCTTACTCATGTTTGTAGCATATAAAGGATTTTCTGTAATATTATTCGCACCGATTTTTGCATTATTTGCGGTATTTTTAACAGAGCCTAGTTTTGTATTACCTTTCTTTTCTAATATTTTTATGGAGAAAATGGTAGGATTTATTAAACTATATTTCCCTGTATTTTTACTTGGAGCAATATTTGGGAAAGTAGTAGAAATGTCAGGAATCGCTGATTCCATCGCAAAGACGATTGTAGAGTTAGTTGGAGAAAAACGTACAATTTTAGCGATTGTTTTAATGGGAGCTATTTTAACTTATAGCGGTGTTAGTGTGTATGTAGTGGTGTTCGCTATATTTCCGTTTGCGGCTAAGTTGTTTCGACAAGCGGATATTCCGAAGCGTTTAATCCCCGGCACAATCGTTCTTGGAGCAGCAACATTTACAATGGATGCGCTTCCTGGATCACCACAAATTCAAAATGTAATACCTACAACTTTTTTTAAAACTGATATTTATGCAGCACCGATACTTGGTATTTTAGGCGCGATTTTTGTTTTAACGTTAGGTTTATTTTATTTAGAGAGTAGGCGTAAGAAGGCAAAAGCAGCAGGAGAAGGGTATTTTGGTTTTAACGATGGAAAGTCTGAAATGGCAGCATCTTTGCAATTAGAACAAAAAGATATGCCGCTATTAAGCAGTATTGAAATTACAAGAGTACAGCAAGTAATTGCGTTTGTACCACTTATTTTAGTAGGTGTAATGAATAAAGTTTTCACAATCATGATACCAAAGTGGTATCCGAATGGATTTGATTTCTCAGCTATTGGTATGCAAGCATTTGGAAAAGTTGAATTAAGTGCGGTAGTTGGGATTTGGTCTGTAGAATTGGCACTTATTATAGGGATTTTATCAACGCTTTTATTATATTGGAAACGAGTAGTAACTGGATTTCAAGCTGGATTGAATACAAGTATTGGTGGAGCGCTACTTGCAACAATGAATACAGGAGCTGAATTTGGATTTGGTGGTGTTATTGCAGCACTTCCAGGTTTTGCAATTATGAGAGATAGCATCTCTGCAACTTTTACGAATCCATTAGTAAATGGGGCAGTAACAACGAATATTTTGGCTGGTATTACTGGATCAGCATCAGGAGGAATGGGAATTGTTTTAAGTGCGATGGGGGATAAATTTATTGCAGCGGCCAATCAATATGATATTCCATTAGAAGTTATGCACCGCATTGTATCAATGGCATCAGGTGGAATGGATACATTACCACATAATGGTGCAATTATTACTATTCTAACGGTAACAGGATTAACACATAAACAGTCATATAAAGATATATTTGCTATTACAATTTTGAAAACGATTGCTGTATTTGCAGTCATCGCATTCTATACTTTAACAGGGATCTATTAATACTAGTTAATATACGAAAAGAAAATATTTATTAGATTGATATTTTACATAATAAAATATTTATTGTAACTACTCAGTCACTCTATGAAAAATCGGCAGAAAAGTTTTTTAAGTTGGTCGAGAGAGGACCTGGCTATTTATAGGAGCGGTCAGGGCCTTTCCTGCCACGCACAAAGTTTTAAAACAAAGTATAGTTAATAAGGGGGCTTATTTTAACTGGAATAATAGACTTTATCAAACTTCTGAATGAAATGCATGGCTGAGTAGTTGCAAATATTTATTATAGATAGAAGGGGTGGAGTACTTGCAAGAAGTTGCTGAGTTTCGTATGCCGAAGTCTGTATTATATGGAAGAAATTCGTTTGAAAAACTAGGGGATCAATCAAGAAAGTTAGGGAAAAGGGCTTTTATTGTCAGTGATACAATTATGGAGAGTTTCGGTTATGTTGAAAGATGTGTGGATCACTTAAATGCGAAAGGGATTACTGTTATTACGTACAATGAAGTAAACACTGAGCCTACAAATTTACACGTATTGGAAGCGTTATCTATTTGTAAAGAAGGAAAATGCGATTTTATCATAGGTATTGGAGGAGGAAGCTGTATTGATGCTGCGAAAGCAGTAGCAGTGTTATATACAAATGGTGGAGAAATTGAAGATTACGTCCAAAAGGATATAGAAATAGAATACAATCCACTACCGCTAATCGCAATCCCTACGACTTCTGGTACTGGATCGGAAGTAACAAGTGTAGCAGTAATTACAAATAAAAAAACAGATGTGAAAATGATGATAAAACATCCAAGCTTTATCCCTCATGTTGCTATAATAGACCCGATTTTTACAAGTTCGGTACCACCTCATATTACTGCAGCAACGGGAGTAGATGCATTATGCCATGCAATTGAAGCTTATATTTCTAAAGTTTCACAACCTCTTACAGATGTTCTTGCTCTTTCAGCTATTGAAAGCATTATGAAATATTTACGTATCGCATATGAAGATGGAGATAATATGGAAGCAAGGGAAGCAATGATGATTGCTTCATTACAAGCTGGGATTGCTTTTTCAAATGCATCTGTTACATTAGTGCATGGTATGTCCCGTCCAGTGGGAGCATTATTCCATGTACCACATGGAATATCGAATGCAATACTATTACCTACAGTTTTAGAGTTTACAAAAATGAGTGCAATAAAAAGGTTAGCAGAAGTAGGACGTAGCTTAAACAAAGATTTGTATTCTCATTCTGATGAAGAAGTAGCGAACTACACGATTGCTGAAATTAAGAAACTTTGTTTTGATCTTCGTATTCCTAATTTAAGAGAATACGGAATTGACGAAGTTGAATTTGAAAATGCTATTTCTAAAATGGCGAAAGATGCAATTGCAAGTGGTAGCCCAGGAAATAATCCACGAGTTCCTTCTTATGATGAAATCAAACAGTTGTATCGAGAGTGTTTTAATTATCAATATGAAGATGCTATAAAAACATCAGGGCTTTAATTTCAGAATATTATAATAAAATTTCCTTGGAAATAGTTAAAACAAGACTTTATATTATAAATTTAAAGTCTTGTTTTATTGTGTATAATATACATAATAAAATATTGTTATTGGTTTTATAAAAATAGTTTAGGTAGGTGTTTTACTATGAAAACGATAGGTCTTATAGGTGGTATGAGTTGGGAATCAACTTCTGAATACTATCGAATTTTAAATGAAGAAATAAAAAGTAGATTAGGTGGATTACATTCAGCAAAATGTCTGATTAATAGTGTGAATTTTGAAGAGATTGAACGATTCCAGTCTAGCGGAGATTGGGAGGGAGCAGGAGAAGTATTAGGGAATACGGCGTATTCATTGCAGAAAGGAGGAGCAGACTTTATAATCATTTGCACAAATACAATGCATAAAGTAGTTGAGAAAATAAAGGAGAATATTAACATTCCAGTATTACATATTGCGGATGCAACTGCAAAAGAAATAAATAGAAAAGGTATTCAATCGGTTGGTCTGCTTGGAACAAAATATACGATGGAGCAAGATTTCTATAAATCACGTATAGAAGAGAATGATATAAAAGTAATAGTACCATTAGGAAAAGATAGAGAAAAAATAAATGAAGTAATATACAAAGAATTATGTTTAGGAAAGATAACATCTCAATCTAGAGAGTATTATAAAAGAGTTATAGAAGAGTTAGTGCAAAAAGGGGCGCAAGGAATAATATTAGGGTGTACAGAAATAGGGTTATTAATAAAGCAGGAAGACATATCAGTTCCGATATTTGATACAACGCATATACATGCGATTGAAGCAGTCAATTTCGCTTTAGATAATAGATTGTAATTATATTATGTAAACTCAACTCATTTGTCTGGAAAACATTCAGAAAATATTTTATAATGTAAGTGGTTACATTTAAGGAGGAATGCGGATGTTTTCAGTTCAGCCAATCGCATTTGTACATAATGAAAGAAAGGAAATAAAAGATGATGAGTGGGGAGAAGTAAGATCCTATATTACTTTAACTGATATGTATACAGAGGAAAGTATACAAGGGATTGAAGATTTTTCTCATATTGAAGTTGTCTTTTATTTTCATAAAGTAACTGATGAACAAATTCAATATTTTGCTAGACATCCTAGAAATAATAATGATTATCCTAAAGTAGGCATTTTTGCACAGCGCGGGAAAAATCGTCCGAATCGCATAGGAGCTACAATTGTAAAGGTGATCAAAAGAGAAGGTAAATCAATTATTGTTGAGGGGTTAGATGCTATTGATGGCACCCCTATATTGGATATAAAGCCGATAATGAAAGAGTTTATGCCGAAAGAAGAAATTCTACAGCCTAAATGGGTAACGGATATTATGAAACAATATTGGAAGGGGAATAAAACAAAATGAGAATATATGAGGCAACAATTGCAGATTTAGATGGACTAGCATCTGTTTTTAATAACTATCGCGTATTTTATCGACAAGATTCCGATATTGAAGGAGCAAAAGTGTTTTTACGAAATCGAATCGAGAGAAAAGAATCCATTATTTTCGTGGCAGTTGAAGATGGAGAATATATCGGATTCACGCAACTATATCCATCATTTTCTTCTATTTCGATGAAAGAGTTATGGATTTTAAATGATCTGTTTGTACAAAAGGCGAAGCGCGGAGCCGGAACAGGTAAAAAATTGTTAGAAGCTGCAAAAGAATTTGCCTTAGAAAATGGCGCAAAAGGTGTGAAATTACAAACAGAGATTGATAATTTATCAGCTCAGCGATTATACGCTGAAAATGGATACTTGAGAGATAATCGTTATTTCCATTATGAATTAACTTTTTGAAATATATATAGTTAAATGAGACGTTTTCAATGTGAAGACGTCTCATTTAATTTTTTTATTGATGATTTAAAATCCAATTTGTAGCATCTTCAAAGTTTTCTGCGATGTAGTTTGGTTCAATATGTGCCCATTTATCTCGGAATGTATGTAAAGCATCATATCCAGCGCCAGTTTGAACCAATATAGTCGTTGCATTTACTTTTGCCCCAGCAACAATATCCGTCCAGCGATCACCGATTACAGCGCATTTTGTTAAATCAAGCCCATGTTTTTCCACTGCTTGCAGGAGCATACCTGCGCTCGGTTTGCGGCATTCACATCCATCACCATGTTTATGAGGACATAGATAAATATCATCAAAACCAAACTCTTTTAATTCTTTCGTAAAATCATTCGCAGTTGCTTTTCCATCCGCGATACCTGGTTGATTCGTAAAAGAGAATAGTTTAATATTTTGGGCTTTTAACTTTTGTAAAGATTCCTTTGTAAAAGGAAATAATGTGAAAGAACCTGGATAATGTATTGTAGTATCACCGCCAATTGTTCCGTCACGATCAATGAATATTGCTTCAATGTTTGTCATAGTTATAGTCCTTTCAATTTAAATTAAAATCTACAAACATTAAGTATTCTCTTGAAATATGCTTTTTCCTGCTACAGAAATAAATATATCAGAAGTGATATAATACTATATTAAGAGGGATATGTTATCATTTTCCTTGATTGTAATGTAAATGGAAAGAAGGTAAGTATTATGTTAGAGGTGAATATCCGCTCAGCCGGATATGAAATTGGTGAAAAGACAGTTCATGATATTGCATTTGCAATTGAAAAAGGCGAGTTAGTGGCTCTTATTGGTGCAAATGGCGCAGGAAAGAGTACGACAATTAAGTCGATACTCGGTTTGCTTGTCAATATGGATGGTGAAATCTCGTTTGGTGAAAAGAAAAATCCATATGCATATGTACCGGAGCATCCCACTTATTATGATTATTTAACTTTATGGGAGCATATTGAATTGTTAATGGCTGCCCGTGGAAATGAAGAGGGACATTGGGAGGACAAAGCAAGGGAATTATTACATACGTTTCGAATGGAAAAACATATACACGAATACATATCAAAATTTTCAAAAGGTATGAAACAAAAATCGATGCTAATATTAGCATTTTTAACAGAGCCAGATTTTTATATTATTGATGAGCCTTTTATCGGTTTAGATCCAGTAGCCACGAAAGACTTTTTGAATTATTTATATAAAGAAAAAGAGCGAGGAGCAGGTATATTACTTTGTACGCACGTGCTGGATACAGCTGAAAGAATTTGTGAAAGATTTTTACTCATTTCGCAAGGTACATTAGTAGCAGATGGGCATTTAGAGGCGATCCAATCGTTAGCAGAAATGCCAGGAAGTACACTGTTAGATTGTTTCGATGCAATTGTAAGGCGGGAACAAAATGATTAAACAACAGTTTAATAAAAGGTTACGTCATGAATTGCAAAGAAAATGGAAAGCGATTCGTTCTGTAACAGATTGGACAGTAGCATTATATATTATTATTCCAGCACTTATATTTGCGGGGATCTATTATCGTTCACTATGGATGAAAGAATTATCGATGGAAGAGACCATTTATTTTGGGTTAGGTTTACTTGCGTTTTATTTTGTCACATTTTCAAGAGGAGTTCGCTCATTTTTTGAACAAGCAGATAGTTTATTTTTAATTTCATACCCAAATCATATGCGAAAATTAATGAAGCTTGGCATTATATATACGTTAATTCGGATTGCAATAACGAACGCAATTGTAGTGTTCATTATGCTGCCTATATTGATGAAAAGTATGGGAGCGACAATTATACAAATCGTACTGTTCTGGATGTTCTTTACTGTTTTTCGATTTATGCTATCGTTGTTGACGAGATTCATAAATGTACGTGTGGGGAAACGATGGGTTTTATTGATTATAAAAGATGTTATATTTTCTTTAAGTTTAGTCTATTTTGGAATCAGTGTATTTTTCATTTTTAAAAATCCATTGTATTTCATATTATTTACCGGCCTAGTAGCTGTACTTACTGTAGTCTTAGTAAAAGAAAAGATGAATTATAAAAATTTCTTTTTTAAAGAAGTTGAGAAAGAAAAAGAAGAAAGTATGCGCTGGACTGTAGGGATTATGCAAGTTGGTGGTCATGCAGCTAAACCAAGTAGTTCGAATAAAAAACCGTGGATGTTCCCTCGTTCTAAAAAGATATTAGGAAAAAATTCTGATTCGCGTATTGTAGAAGCTTTTTTAAAAGAATTTTTGCGTACAAGTAGTGCTTTAATATTTTATGTTCAAATTGTATGTATAAGTACTGTAAGTATTATCGTGACTCCGCAGTGGATAACAGCTATTATTCTTGTATTTGCTATAGTTGCTATTTCTCGCTATGCGCGTGATTATTGGAATGAATTTACGAAGAAAATGTTTCTACATTTATATTGTGATGAAGGAGAATTACTATTATTAAGGTGGAAGGCGGATCGTTATTTGCTCCTTCCAGTCGTATTCATATACGGGACGGTCATCCTTTCTCAGTTTTATTTATTACCAGCAGTAATTATTGGAGTTATTTTTATAGTATTCATTGGTTGGATTGTATTTTTACCATAGAAAAAGAGCCGGAAGCGGCTCTTTTTCTAGTCTGTAACACACTGGTAAATAAAATATACTAAAAGGAGTATGCTTGCGGCGGAGTACACGACATCTAAAGTCATCTGATTGCCCCCTCATTGTTGTTGTATTTATAGTGTATGAAATCTTACAATTTCATATTCAAGTGAAAAATATGTGAACGTTAACAAAATTGTAAAGTGCAAAAATTACAATCATTTTGTATAATAGAAGAAACAACCGTTATATAAAATATAATGAGTGAAAGGGGAGGGAACATAAATGCCAAATTGGTTTAGAAAAACCTTAGTCGCATTAATTACCGTATTTACGTTTGGTTTAGTGACGCCTCCTTCCATATTACTTGATAATGCCAAAGCTGCGGACAAGCCTACGAGCACAGCTGGGCAACAAAATTTGGAGAGTACGTCCTATACATATGAAGAAACAAATGATAGGTTAACCACCGATACTTTTGTTAACTATGCGATGCAAGAAGCAGAGAAGCAATCTATGCAAAAATTCGGCTCTAAAATTGGGCCTGTAATTGAAGATGAATTTAAAGATGTTGTATTACCTAAAATTGAAGAGGCAATTGCGGAACTTGCAAATGATGTGCCAGAAGAATCTTTGCAATCATTAGCAATTTCTCAAAGACCGGCTGGTGGAAATAATGAAAAGATTTTTCATGTTTATGACACGAAATCAGGAAATGACTTACTGCGATTTCATGTGAGGAGAGATCATCCACCGCAAGATGGATATTATTTTAATTTCCACTATCATCGTTTTGATGATGGATATTCAGGACACCATGAGTTAGGAAATATTTATTGGAATACGAATGTACCGCCGAAATGGTTGTCTTAAAAAGAACGAGAGAAAATCTTGTTCTTTTTTTCTTTATGAAAGGATACGACATTTATGTTGTTGAATAACATATGTTTAGGAAAAAAGAAAAAAGGGAGTATGGGGATGCAAAAATATATCGTTTTTGACTTTGATGGCACATTAGTAGATTCACAAAATATATTTGTACCAATTTATAATCAACTTGCTGAAAAGCATGGATATAAGACAGTTAGTGAGGAAGAAATTGAGCCTTTACGAAAATTGACTATTTCTGAAAGATGTAAAAAACTCGATGTACCACTTTATAAACTTCCTATATTGGCGTTAGAGTTTTATAAATTATATCAACCTGCCATAAAAGATCTCGTTTTATTCCATGGGATGAAGGATGTATTAGATGAATTACATAAAAAAGGCTACGGGATTGCGGTTATATCTTCGAACTCAGAAGAGCATATTAGGGCATTTTTACATAGTAATGGCATAGAAAATATTCAAGAAGTGTATTGTTCTAAAAATTTGTTTGGTAAAGATAAAATGATTAAAAGGTTTTTAAAGTCGAAAAAGCTAACAGAACAAGATATGTTGTATGTCGGTGATGAACAACGTGATATTGCAGCTTGTAAAAAAGCTGGTGTGAATGTCATTTGGGTTTCTTGGGGGTATGACGTAATTGAGACAGTAAAAGGAGACGCGCCAGATTATATGGTTAATACGCCAGGGGAAATTGTGCAAGTAGTACAGGCGGCACATTCTTAATATAAATAAACTTTGAGCAGGTATTCATCATATTGAATTTTAGGTAGCAAAGTTTCTTACTGGCAATAAGGTGAAGGTTATACGTGGTCCAATTGAAATGAATCATTATTCGGATGTTACTATACAATAGACTTTTATGACCCGAAGGGCTTTATTGTAGAGGTTGCGTATACAGCGAATACAGAAATGTAAGGAGAATAGACATGAAGATAATTACAACGTGGAAAAACAATATACAAATAGTAAAAGATGCTGCAAATATTGAAGAAATCTCTAAAGGGTTCTCTCCTGATAAAAAATATATTATTACGACTACTGATGATGAAAAATATTTATTACGGACAGGTGATATAAAAGAGTATGATAGGAAAAAAATAGAGTTTCAAATTTTAAATGAAATGGTAAAACGTAACGTGCAGGCTCAAAGACCAATTGAACTCGGTATATTGGAGAAAGAAGATTTATGTTATAGTATTTTTTCATATTTAGAAGGAGAAGATGCTAAGAAGCTATTGCCTACACATACGCCAAGAGAACAATATGATATTGGTATAGCAGCAGGAAAAGACTTAGCAAAAATGCATACACATGAAGCTCCTAAGGATATACTCCCATGGTATGAAAGAGCAATGAAAAAACATCGAAAATATGTAGAGGCATATAAAACATGCGGAATACAAATTAAAAATGATGATAAAATCATAAAGTTTATAGATGAAAATGAAAAATATTTAAAGAACCGCCCAAATCGATTTCAACACGATGATTTTCATTTAGAAAATATAATTGTACGTGATGCGAAATATGTAGGTGTTGTTGATTTTAATGGCTACGACTGGGGCGACCCACTTCATGATTTCGTAAAAATAGCATTATTTGCAAGAGACATTAGTATCCCGTATTCAATCGGACAAATAGAAGGATACTTTAATGGGAGAATACCAGAGGAGTTTTGGAAATTATATGCGGTTTACGTTGGCATGACGGTTTTTTCTTCAGTTGTCTGGAGTTTACGAGCAGCACCGCATATGTTAGATGATACGTTAGAACGTCTTACTATAGTTTTAGAGGATCATAAAAACTTTGAATTATCAAAGCCAATCTGGTTTGATAGTGAAATGATGAATAAAAAATAAGGATAGCAGGTGGGAAATCTCACACCTGCTATTTGTAAATAACTCATGAGACGGTCTCTTTACATACTATGTATGTAGTTTTTTTATGAAGGAATGAAAACCTTGACGTCTACTTTATCCCGCTATTTGCCGGGCAGTAAAACTCCCACCTCAAAATTCGGCTTGAGCAAAGAAGTTAGGTGGAAGCCCTGCTGCCCGTAAACGCTCGATTGGTGAAGGCTAATAATCAGTGGGGATGAACAAAATCCCCACTGATTAAAGTTTCACTTTATAATATAAAAAGGGGGTGGACTATTGAAAATCAGGCAAGGTAAATATGAAGAAATAAAAGTACGCGATAGAATTCCAGGGATGGTTGAATATATAGATGATACGATGTTACCTACTGGTTTTCACTATTATATTCCTCCTCACTGGCATAGAAGTATTGAAATTAGCCTAGTCGTATATGGAGAGGTTTTCTTGTATGTGAATGGGCAAAAAAAGAAAGTATCCGCTGGCGAATTTATTTTTGTGAATAGTGGCGATGTTCATGAATTCGAAAAAGTTAAAAATACAAGTTGTGCAGTAATGATGTTAATTATTTCTTATGAATTTCTTAAAGAGGTAAATGGAGATTTTGATAAATATAGATTTAATATAAAAGAATCAGTTGTTCAGAAAACTAACCTCCAGCAAATATTTTATGAATTAAAGGAGTTAGTCACAAATTCTGATGATTTAAGTTACATAAAAATTAATAGTTTAATTTATGAAATTGTTTATATTCTATTGCGATATTGCAAAGAAGGAGAGAGTATAGACAATAATTATCAACTTGGAAATAAACAGAAAGAAATGATTACGTATATTTATAAACATTATGATGAAGAACTTAAACTGAAAGATGTAGCTAAACATTTTTTTGTAAGTGAAGAGCATTTTTCCCGTATGTTCAAAAAATCGTTCGGATCAAATTTCACCACTTTTTTAACGAGATACAGGCTCTATAAAGCGTATGAAGATATTATTAATAGTACAAATTCTATACAAGATATAGCAGTGAAACACGGATTTCCAAATGTAAAATCATTTATTTCACAGTTTAAAGAAAAATACGGATATACACCATTACAGTATAGGAAAAATATCATATCAAAAAATGACAATAATCGAATCAAATATGAACAACAATAAAAATACGTTCCATGGTACATTTTGTACATGGAACGTATTTTTATTTAGTAAACGGGAAGTTATATAATCCTGAATAATGAAAGCGTTTGAATTTAGAGGGGAGAAATATTAGATGACTAGAAAATATGACTTAAACCTATTAGAAAAAATTCAAGAAAAACAAGAAATCATTAATGTACAGGGGGCGAAAGTTTTAGTAAAAAACATACCAGATTGTGATGAAAAAGGAGCGATGGATCCACGTCTTTATAAGGACACGAAGGTTCAAATGAATGTAATGAGGTTTATGCCTAAAAATATGATGAAAATGGACGCTTCTGAAAAATCGGTAAGGAATATGCGAAAACAATTTAATGGAATTAAGAGTGTTCCAATTGTCACTAAAGACGTTAATATTACGCATAAAACAGTGAAAGCGGAAGATGGATATGATATTCCGATAAGAATTTATAACAGTGTTTCTAAACAAGAGAATGCGCCAGTTTTATACTTTATTCATGGTGGTGGATTTATGGCAGGATCACCAGATGTAGTAGAAGAACTTGTGAAATTGATAGTAGAAAAAACGGATATACTAGCCGTTTCTGTGGATTATCGATTAGCTCCGGAAAATCCTTTTCCAACTGGGCATACAGATTGCTACACTACTTTAAAGTGGATTTATGAAAATGCTGAAATACTAGGCGGTGATAAGAATAATATCTTTGTTGCTGGTGATAGTGCAGGAGGGAACTTAACACAGTATTGTACAACTAGAGATATGGAAGATGGTAGGAAGTACGTGAAGGGACAGTTACTTCTGTATCCTACAATTAATATGTGTGATTATAAAGATGAATTTTATTCTTGGAGTATAGATAAATATGAAATTGCTCCTAAGTATAAAAAAGGATTAGAAAAAATGCTTAATATAATGCATTCAATGGTTGGAGGTATGTCAGAAGTACTTGGTACGAAAGAAATTCATTCGAAGTATTTAAGTCCATATGTTGATGTATCCCCAGACTATCCAAGTACATTTATTACGGTAGGAGAGCATGATTTTTTAATGATAGAATGTTTAGCGTATGCAGCTAAATTGACTAAAAAAGGAGTGGATACTGAAACGGTCCTTTATCGTGGTTTAGGGCACGCTTATGGAGATAATGTAGGGGTTTATCCTCAAAGTGAAGATTTAGCAATTGAGATGGGGGATTTTATATTAAAGCATAGTGGAAAGTAGGAGAAATGATGGGAAATAGAAAAGTGATATTAATTTCCAGCTTCGCTATTTTACTATGTATCTTTGCATTTACAGACTTACAAATATCCAATAGTTTATATGAACCAACTAATAAGATTGCTCTTTTTTTACAAGCTATAGGAGAAATTCCAGCTATGCTTATTGCCTTATTTTCTAGTATGTATTTATTTAAAACTAGAAAGAATAAAGGTTCAAGAGGGTATTATCTATCTGGAATTGGCTATGGAGTAATCATTCTTTTGTTCGCTTTTATAGCTTCATTTATGCTAGTACATTATTTAACCATTTCAAAATATTTAATTCCAATTTTTATGCTTTGCTTTATAGTAGCTTGTTATATGATTTCTAAATCATGGAGTAGAGAACGATATCGTCATATGATTTCTATTGGATCATTTGAAGGATTTTCAAAATGGTTTATACCTCAAGGAATTGCTAAAAGTGATGAGTTTATGTCATTCCCTTCAGGCCATAGTGCTAATGCAGCGTTAGTCATTTGGTTTAGTTTATTACCAGAATACTTTGCTTCGTTAAAAAGAAAAAAAATAGGTGTTTGGATTCTCATTCTTTTATGGATGATAATAGTACCAATGAGTCGTATTGTGGTAGGAGCCCATTTTGCTTCAGATGTTACAGTTGGAGTCGCTATTTCAGTTACTGTTTTTATGTGTTTGAAAAAATTTATATGGAAAGATAAGAAAAATAAACGCACAAATAATAATGATGTTCTTCCACATTCATTGAATCGGTAATAAGAAAGTCTTTTCCTTTGAGGGAATATAATAATTAATGCATGGCTTGTTCATTAAGCTGTTTTGTTGAACTACTCACCACTTAACATTCTCACGGACTGTTTGAAGTGGGAGATTCCTAAGTACAGAAACCTAACGGTTTCTAATTCATTAGGCTATCCCCGTAGTTCCTACGGTTAAGAGACGAATTGCTTCATTTCTAAGATTGAGTGCTGCATTTCGATCTCTATCGTGATGTGCGCCACAAGAAGGGCAATCCCACTCACGAATGGTTAGATTTTTAACGTCTTTGTTTTTGTATTCACAATTGGAGCATAATTGACTAGAAGCAAATGTTTTAGATACTATAACAACTTGTTTGCCATACCATTTTGCTTTATATTCCAACATAGTCCGAAATTGTGACCAAGATACTTCACTAATCGCTTTTGCAAGCTTTCTATTTTTGAGCATGTTACTGACTTGTAAGTCTTCCATACCGATAACATCGTGGTTTTTGATGATTTCAGTAGAAAGTTTATGTAAGTAATCAGCTCTTGCATTTGCAATATGTTCATGGATTCGTGCAACGTTCACACGTTGTTTATTCCAGTTCGAAGAACCTTTTGTTCTTATAGAAAGGATACGTTGTGCTTTCGCTAACTTCTCTTCTAATGTACGGAAGAATTTAGGGTTCTTGTATGTTGTGCCATCAGAAAGAATGGCAAAATCTTTTAATCCAACATCAATTCCACAAGTGGAATCAGTTTTAGGCATTTCTTGTACGCTTGTTTGAACAAAGATAGATACAAAGTATTTACCACTTGGGTTACGACGAATCGTTGCATGCAAGATACGCCCTTCTACTTCACGACTTTTAGCAAAGCGAACAAGGCCAAGTTTCGGTAATTTTATTGTGTTGCCTACAATTCCAATATTTCCGTTTGTTTGCTTAGTTGTGTAGGATTGAACTGTATTCTTTTTAGACTTGAATCGAGGCATATCATTCTGTTTCTTGAAAAAACGTGAAAAAGCATCTGCGAGGTTTTTTAATGTGGATTGAAGAGCGATACTATCTACTTCTTTTAACCAAATCGTATCCTGTTGCTTCTTTAATTGAGTAAGCTTGGCAGAGCAAGAAAAGTAGGTTAACCCTTTTCTAGCTTCTTTATACGTATCATTCCAAAGAGCAAGGGAATAGTTAAATACAAAGCGACTGCAACCGATTGTTTTAGCAATTAATATTTCTTGTTTCTTATTCGGGTAGATACGAAATTTATATGCTTTATTTACTAACATAGGTTGCACCTCACTTTTTCATCGTATATCTACAGTATACAAAAAAACGTAGGCTTACGCCTACTGACATTCATCTCCCACCTAAAATTGGTGTTTCACACCTTCACATTTTTGAGGAAGGAGTCTTCTGTCAGAAAACGATAAATAAGTTAGCATTTGGGTTATCCTCATTTTATTTATTAAATTCAATAATAGGATTGGTTGCAAGGTGAATTTCTAATTCCGAAATAATAGAGGGAAGAGTAATCTTCCCTCTATTTAATTTGTTATTTAATTTTCGTAAATGTAAGAGGCTGAGTACTTAAAGTTGCAGGTACGTGTAATTGAAGAGTCGGGAATTCACCATTTACATTCATATCATAAGCGAATAAAAGCCCCATTTTCATTTGGAACAAACTAATTGATGCTGAGAAGATGTTGTAATGATGATGTTTTAGCTGAAATTCCATATCCATAAATTGTACATGTAGGAAATCATCTTGTTTGTATACTTTCAGTGTTCCATAAGCGGGATGCTCAAAAGTTCCAGTGTAGTCATCTAATGCATGAGAAGGGGTAGTCCTTTTTATTGGTTCGGGAAGTGATGTAGTTGCCTCTTTCATCATTTCTTTCATTTTTTCACTATCTTCTACAGCGCGTTCATGCCAGTCGATATATTCTAGTCCGAGAAGTTCGTCGTAAATATGTTTTGTAATATAAGTAGGGAGTACAGTTTGCCCTGAATTTGTTAATACGATAATACCGATATTTTCGTTGGGCATAAATGACGCAAGTGCAGAAAATCCATCAATATTACCACCATGATGAATAAGTTTATAACCGCGGTAAGCACTAATAAACCAACCTAGTCCATAGCTATTTAATGGTGATTCACTTGTTGATAACATTGGCTGATCCGGGATTGGAGTGTGTGGTGTATACATTTCTTGGAGTAGTTCAGTAGAAATCAAATCATGATTTTCTGTTTTTCCTTCGTTTAAATGAAGCAAAACCCATTTTGCCATATCTTCAATGGTAGAATTAATACATCCAGCCGCTCCAACTGTATCAATATTTCGGAATGGAATTTCTTTCATTTCACCATTATCTTCAGTGTAAGGTAATGCGTAATCATCTGTATTTTGTGAGTCTGTAACAGATAAGTTTGTATGCCTCATATTTAAAGGTTCTAAAATATGTTCTGCAACGTATTGCTCCCACGTTTGATTCGTAATGTTTTCTACAATATAACTAATTGTCGCATACATTAAGTTGTTATAAAGAAATGCTGTGCGGAACGGTGCATCAAGTGATAAATGTTTTATTTTTTCAACAAGATCTTTTCGAGTTAAGGAAGAACTGTACCAAAGAGCATCGTGACGACTTACCCCAGTACGATGAGAAGCTAAATCTCGTCCTGTAACTTGCGATTTAGCGAGCATATCGGATAGAGAGAAGTTAGGTACGTAAGTTTGGACAGGAGTATCCCAATTAAACTTTTTTTGCTGTGCTAATAAGCTTAATGAAAGCGTACCGAATGCTTTCGTCGCAGAACCGATTGCGAATCGTGTCTGCGGAGTAACAGCCTCTTTTTTCTCTATGTTACGATAGCCGAAACCTTCTGAAATAATTACCTCACCATCTTTTATAACAGCTACAGCCGCTCCAGGAACGTGTAAATCCTTCATCATCTTCTCAACCTTATGTTGTAACGTACTTAAAACAGGAGTTTTGATTTTAGACATGCTTCCAACCTCCAAATATAATTTTTATGTTCCGCACTATACTTTCTGTAATAGAAAAGTGAAAACCTTTTTTAATATTGAAAGTTAATAATTTTGTAAGAAATATTGAAAGAATTTTTATTAATTTGGATTATTAAATTCGCTGTTTTTCATGTTATGATAAATCTCATATACGATTGAAAGAAGGTTTTTCTACATATGAAACATGCTGAATATGAATACTTAAATTTATGCCGTCATGTAATGGAGCACGGTACGAAGAAAGAAGATCGTACAGGGACAGGTACTGTATCTGTATTTGGATATCAAATGCGTTTCGATCTAAGTAAAGGATTTCCTTTATTAACGACAAAGAGAGTGCCATTTCGCCTAGTAGCAAGTGAACTGCTTTGGTTTATGAAAGGTGATACAAACATTCGCTATTTATTGCAACATAATAATAATATTTGGAATGAATGGGCGTTTAAGAGCTGGGTAGAAAGCGATGAGTATACTGGCCCTGATATGACAGATTTCGGTCTTCGCTCACAACAAGATGAGGAATTTAAAGTGCAGTACGATGAGCAAATGGAATTGTTTAAAAAGAACGTTTTAGAAGATGATGATTTCTCGAATAAATATGGTTATTTAGGAGATGTATACGGAAAGCAGTGGCGTGCCTGGAAAACGACAGCTGGTGAGACGCTTGATCAATTAAAAGATGTAATTGAAATGATTAAAAAAACGCCAGACTCCCGTCGCTTAATTGTTTCTGCCTGGAATCCTGAAGATGTACCAAGTATGGCATTACCACCTTGTCATACGCTATTCCAGTTTTATGTAGCGGATGGCAAACTTTCTTGTCAGTTATATCAAAGAAGTGGTGACATATTCCTTGGAATTCCATTTAACATTGCAAGTTACTCATTACTAACACATTTAATCGCACATGAATGTGGTCTTGAAGTGGGAGAATTTGTTCATACAATTGGAGATGCACACATTTATACGAATCATTTTGAACAAGTAGAAAAGCAATTGGCACGTGAACCACGTCCATTCCCGAAACTTACATTAAATCCAGATGTGAAATCTGTGTTTGATTTTGAAATGGAAGATTTAACGATTGAAGGATATGATCCACACCCAGCAATTAAAGCACCGGTTGCAGTATAATTGTAGAGGAGATGAAAAAATGATTGTTTCATTTATGGTCGCAATGGACGAGAATAGAGTAATTGGCAAAGATAATAATTTACCTTGGCGTTTACCAAGTGAATTGCAGTATGTAAAGAAAACAACGATGGGCCATTCACTTATTATGGGGAGAAAGAACTACGAAGCGATTGGTAGACCACTGCCTGGAAGACGTAATATTATTGTAACACGTAATGAAGGGTATCATGTTGAAGGTTGTGAAGTAGCACATTCTGTAGAAGAAGTGTTTGAACTATGCAAAAATGAAGAGGAAATCTTTATTTTCGGCGGAGCACAAATTTATGATCTCTTTTTACCTTACGTAGACAAGTTATATATAACAAAAATCCATCATGCATTTGAAGGAGATACATTCTTCCCAGAAATGGATATGACAAATTGGAAAGAAGTTTTTGTTGAAAAAGGTTTAACGGATGAAAAGAATCCGTATACGTACTATTATCATGTATATGAGAAGCAACAATAATAAGAAGGATTGATGTGAAATTCACATCAATCTTTTTATTTGTATTCGTTAATATAAGTTTATAGATGATATTCAATAGTGCTATAATGAAATCTAGCATGTAAAAATGCTAAAATTTTCAAAAGTATTCATATAGAAAGAGGAGGAGAATCGATTGAAAAAGATATGGGGGATTCTTTTTCTTTGCTTAACGTTCATGTTAGTTGGATGCGGTAAAGAAGAAAAACCACAAGAAGCGTTTGATACATATACAAAAGCATGGAATAAACAAAAATTTGCAGAAATGTATGATCAATTATCAGAAAAGGCAAAAAAAGATATTTCAAAGAAAGAGTTCACTGAGAAATATGAAAAAATTTATTCTGGCATTGAAGTGAAAAACTTAAAAGTAGAAGCGGGAGAAGTAAAAGAAGATAAAAAAGATGAAGGTCCTGTTCCTTTTAAAGTAAGTATGGATACAGTTGGTGGTAATATCTCTTTTGGCCATGAAGCAAAAATGGTGAAAGAAAAAGATGGAGATAAAGAATCTTGGAAAATAGATTGGACTCCTGATTTCATTTTCCCTGGCATGACAAAAGATAGTAAAGTGCGTATGCAGGCAACACAACCAAAACGTGGTGAAGTTTACGATCGTAATGGAAAAGGTCTTGCGACGAATGGGAAAGCTTCTGAGATTGGAATTATTCCAGAAAAATTAGATGAAACTGCTCCGCAAACGAAAGAAGCAGTAGCGAAGTTGTTAAATATGTCTGTAGAAGAGATTGATCAAAAACTAGCTGCGAAATGGGTAAAACCAGGGTATCTCGTACCAATTGGAATTTTGCCTGAGGGAGCAACGCAAAATACGTACATCGATTTACCTGGTGTTGCAGCAAAACCTGTAAATGTTCGTACATATCCGTTAGGGGAAGCAGCAGCGCATCTTACTGGTTATATCGGAAAAGTAAATGCAGAAGATTTAAAAACGCTTCAAAAGAAAGGCTATCAAGCCGATGATCCAGTTGGTAAAGCTGGATTAGAGCAAGTATTGGAAGAACAGCTACGCGGGAAAAAAGGTGGCCGTGTCTTCATGGAGGATGCACAAGGAAAAGAAATTAAAAATTTAGCGAAAACAGATGCTGTTGATGGAGAAAATGTAACTTTAACTATCGATAGTGTTGTTCAAGAAAAAACGTATAATGAAATGAAAGGAGAAGCTGGTTCAAGTGCGGCAATTAATCCGAAAAGTGGAGAAACAATTGCTCTTGTAAGTAGTCCAGCTTATAATCCTAATTTAATTGCACGAGGAACATCAAAAGCACAGCGCGAGGCTTGGAATAATGACCCGAAAAAACCGATGACGAATCGATTTACACAATTATCGGTACCAGGTTCTGTATTTAAGCCAATTACAGGTGCAATTGGTCTTGAAACAAAAACAATCGATCCAAAAGAAGAATTGAAAATTGAAGGACTGAAATGGACGAAAGATTCTTCTTGGGGCAATTATTACGTAACACGTGTAAAAGATGCAAATCCGATTGATTTTGATAAGGCGATGAAATACTCGGATAATATTTATTTCGCACAAGAAGCTTTGAAAATTGGAAAAGATAAATTTATGGCTGGGGCGAAAAAATTCGGATTTGATGAGAAATTACCAATTGAATACGGATTCCCAGCTTCTAAAATCGCAAATGATGGCATAAAAAATGATATTCAAATGGCAGATACAGGATATGGACAAGGACAAGTCTTAATGACTCCTCTTCATTTAGCTTTAACGTATGCACCGATTGTAAATGATGGAACGATTCCATCGCCATATCTTATTAAAACAGATAAACAACCAAAAGCTTGGAAAGAGAACGTGATTTCTAAAGAAAATCAAGATATATTGAAAACGGCTTTAACGAAAGTAATTAACGATCCAGATGGTACGGGGAAAATTGCGAAAATTGATGGTATGACCCTTGCTGGTAAAACAGGAACAGCAGAATTAAAAGTATCAAAAGAGGCAGAAGGAAAAGAACTAGGTTGGTTCGCTGCGTTTGATTTAAATTCACCTGATATGGTTATTACAATGATGATTGAAGATGTAAAAGGTAGAGGTGGAAGTAATATTCCAGCTGAAAAAGTGAAACATGTTTTTCAAAAGTAGTAATTGAAGAAGACTATCTCCATGAAATATGGAGATAGTTTTTTATTTGATTAAAACCTTAATATTTATATACAAAAAATAACTGAAATAATATAACTTATTAACTTACGAAAAAAAAGTAGCTATTTTTATTGACATCCATTAAAACTTTTTGTATTATACTTACATAAGGTAAGTTATTTACTATAAAATAATAAATCTCGAATTAAAGATAAATTAGAAAAAGGGAGATAATACAATGACAAAAGTACTATTTATTACAGCAAATCCAAATTCAGCAGAAGGTTCTTTCGGTATGGCAGTAGGGGAAGCTTTCATCGAAGCATATAAAAACGAACATCCACAAGACGAAGTTGTAACAATTGATTTATTCAATACAACTGTACCAGCAATCGATGCAGACGTATTCGCTGCTTGGGGTAAATTTGCAGCAAGTGAAGGATTCGAAGCTTTAAGTGAAAATCAGCAACAAAAAGTTGCAGCAATGAACAATAACTTAGAAACATTTATGCATGCAGATCGCTATGTATTCGTGACTCCAATGTGGAACTTCAGCTACCCAGCAGTAGTGAAAGCATACTTAGATAACTTATCAATCGCAGGTAAAACATTTAAATATACTGAAAATGGTCCAGTTGGCTTACTAGAAGGAAAAAAAGCACTTCATATTCAAGCTACAGGCGGCGTTTACTCTGAAGGAGCATACGCATCTATGGACTTCGGTCGCAATCATTTAAATGCAGTATTAGGATTCATGGGTGTATCAGACACTGAATATATTGCAGTTGAAGGAATGAATGCAAATCCTGAAAAAGCACAAGACATTAAAGAAGCAGCAATTGCAAGTGCACGCGAATTAGCAAAACGTTTCTAATATAGAAAACTTCAAAATGTCCAAACACTTGTTGTTTGGACATTTTTTCTTCTTTTTCCTTCGTTTGTCTAGTATAATGAAGGTCGGAATGATAATAGGTGGGGGTTCTGTATGATTCAAACGTTTTTTAAAATCTTTTATTTAATTTTAATCGTAATTGCGATTACACCAAGGTTGTGGCGTATAAAAAGAAAAGCAAATGCGATGTCACCGCAAGAAAAAGATAGTGTTGTGTATAAAACAACAAACTGGTTTGGTAAGAAAATGGTGCGTGTAACTGGATCGACTGTAGAAGTAAAGGGACTTGAAAATGTTCCGAAAGACAAGCCAGTGCTAGTTGTAAGTAATCATCAAAGTAATATGGATATTCCTGTGTTATTAGGTTACTTAAATAAGCCAATTGGATTCGTTTCAAAAGCGGAAATTAAAAAGTTTCCGGTTGTGCCAACATGGATGGAACTAATGAATTGTGTGTTTATGGACCGCAGTGATCGTCGTCAATCTCTTAAGGCAATTAAAGATGGAATTGAACTGTTAAAGAGCGGGCATTCTATCGTGATTTTTCCAGAGGGAACGAGAAGTAAGGGTGGCGAAATCGGTGAGTTTAAAGCAGGGAGTTTTCACCTTGCTGTAAAATCTGGCGTATCTATATTACCAGTAACTTTAGATGGTACATATAAGATGTTTGAGGCTAATGGAAATCGTATGAAACCAGCTCATGCAACATTAACAATTTCTAAGCCAATTACACCTGAAGAATATGCAAGTATGGATGCTAAAGAGTTAACCCAGCATACAAAAGATATTATTGCATCTCAATTACATAAGTAATAAAAAAAGTTTCAGCTTAAACAAGCTGAAACTTTTTTTATGCTGCGGGTAAGACATAAAACAGTACGCAGAAAAACATCATTGTACTACCGCCTAGTACGAAGAGATGCCAAATGGCATGATTGAACGGAAGCTTTTCCCAAAGGAAGAATATAGCTCCGACAGAATACAAAATGCCGCCTATTAATAGTAGTGAGAAGCCGTGACCGGTTAAATTTTCATAAAGGGGTTTAATGGCAACGATGATGAGCCAACCCATAATGATATAACATAATGTTGATGTTTTAATAAAGCGACGAACAAAGAAAATTTTGAAAATAATGCCACCAATCGCAAGGGTCCAAATAATTGCGAGTAAAGTCCAACCGAGCGGGCCACGCAGTGTAATGAGTAGAAATGGTGTATACGTGCCGGCAATTAATAAATATATGGCGGAGTGATCTAAAATGGTAAATAACTTTTCTACTTTTGGATGATGGATGCTATGTAGCAGTGTAGAAAATAAGTATAGTAAGAACATGCTTACGCCATAAACGGTAAAGCCAACAACAGCAGATGCTGTGCCATGTTTGGAAGCATGAATAATTAATATGATTAAGGCAGGGATGCTTAAAATGGCACCGATACCATGGGTAATTGCATTCGCAATTTCTTCTTTTACAAATTGGGTCATTCTTTTAATTTTTTGCGTCATAATGTTAATCCCTTTCACTGTATTGAGATAAGTTATATTTTCCTTAACCATATCATATACAAAAGGAATAGAAAATGATATTTAATTGATTATATTTTTGAATTTTTTTGACAAAAGACAACGGATACATTGACGTTTACGAAATTTTTTGACAAAATGAACTTATGGAATAGTAGGACAAGGAATCTACTTATGAAGGGGATGGGGAAATGTTTTCAAATATCGGCTTTCCGGGGTTAATTTTAATTTTAGTAGCAGTGTTAATTTTATTTGGCCCAAAAAAGTTACCGGAAATTGGGAAAGCTTTAGGGGAAACGTTAAAAGAATTTAAAAAATCAACAAAAGAATTGACTGATGAGGCATTTCAAGAGAAAGAAAAAAATAAATAAAAGAATATGCTGAAGTTTTTCTCGGAATGGATAAATAAAGTGTGGTGAACGAGATGGAAGATCGGGAAATGAGCGTAGTAGAACATATTGTTGAGCTTCGCAAACGAGTAATATATACAGTATTATCCTTTGTATTATTTTTAATTATTGGATTTACTTTTACGAAGGATATTTATTTTTGGCTTGTAAAAGATTTACCAATGAAATTAACTGTTCTCGGTCCAAGTGATGTGTTGTGGATTTTTTTCTCGATTGCTACAGTATTTGCTATCGTTTGTACAATTCCTTTTGCTGCGATACAAATTTGGTTATTTGTAAAACCAGGTTTACATCCCAATGAACAAAAAATGACATTAATGTATATACCGGTATTGTCTATATTATTTATAGCAGGCCTATCTTTCGGTTATTTTATCGTCATGCCATTTTTATTTCATTTCCTAACTACAATTGGTAATGAGATGTTTAATACGATGTTTACAACGGAAAAATATTTTCATTTCGTATTAAATTTAACAGTTCCGTTTGCTGTTATATTTGAATTACCTGTAGTTGTTATGTTTTTAACGAGTATAGGTCTTCTAACGGCAGAATTTCTTCAGAAAATAAGAAGATATGCTTATGTCGTGTTGATTATAATTGCATCATGTATATCGCCGCCAGATTTTTTATCACATAGTTTAGTAGCGGTACCGCTTATTTGTATTTATGAAATTAGTATCGCTTTATCAAAGATAGTTAGTAAACGAAAACAGAAAAGAGAAGAAGAAATACAGTCGAAAAGTGCCTCGTTATAAAGGCACTTTTTAATTTATTTGTTATACTCTAGCTATAATTGTATACAATATATAGAAGGAAAAAATTATAGAATCTCCAAAATTTAGACAAACTTTTCATTTTTATAAGTTTATACTGAAGTTATCAAGCTATATATGGGTAATAAGACTCCCGTCTCAAAGGATATATAGGACAGGGTTCGAATTAGGTGGATATAAATGAAGTATTAACTTCTAAATGGGGCAGCTTAAGGATATTTTAGTATTCATAGGAAACCTACACTAAAAAACGTGTTAAAGAATAAAGTGGAGGAAGTTCAAAAATCCAACGAAAAAGAGGATTGATATTGTGATTACGAAAAGTTTTTATTTCACTCATGCAACAGGGAATTGTATTAAAATATTTGAAATCCCTGTCCTACAAACACAGCATCCATTAGCGTTTCTAATTCAGTCTCGTCTTCAATTATTTATTGCAAAAATTCAAAAACATAAAAACCCAAGATTCTCGTACTCTTTCCGTGAATATTTACAAAGTTGTTTGAAGTGGAATGATTATTCAAATGTATATAAGACAAATACTCTTGAAAAGAATGCATAATACACAGCAGGGACAGAGTTAGGTAGGCTCTGTCTTTTTTATTTTAGGTATAAAAATATAATTAATTTGGTGAAATTCATTCGAAATTGTTGAAAGCCTCGGGAATGCTAGTATAATAACAGGGAGAGCGTATTGGAAAGGGAAGAATATAATATGCAAAAAATTAAAATTGTAACAGATTCAACGGCAGATTTATCAAAAGATATACTTGAGAAGTATGATATTCATGTTTTACCATTATCTATTTCTGTAAATGGACAAACATACTTAGATCGTGTAGATTTACAACCGGATGAATTTATTGAAGAAATGATTAAATCAGAAGAATTACCAAAAACATCACAACCGGCTATGGGTACATTTGTAGAAATGTATGACAAGCTAGGCGAAGACGGAAGCCAAGTGCTTTCTATTCATATGACAGGTGGAATGAGCGGTACTGTCGCAACAGCGAATAGTGCTGCATCAATGACAGATACAAAAGTAACAGTTGTTGATTCTCAATTTATTACACATGCTTTAGCATATCAAGTAATTGAAGCTGCAAAAATGGCAAAAGAAGAATGCTCACTAGAAGATATTTTAAAACGTATTGATGAAGTAAGAAAGAATACTCGTTTATATGTTGTCGTAGATACATTAGAGAACTTAGTGAAGGGTGGACGTATCGGTAAAGGGAAAGCTTTTATCGGTTCATTACTTAATATTAAACCTATTGCAAGTTTAGAAGGCGGCGTATATAATCCGGTAACGAAAGTACGTAGCCAAGGGCAGATTGTAAAAACGTTGGCTAAACTATTCGAGGAAGATACTGCTGGAAAAGTGGTGAAAGCTGTTGCGATTCCACATGCTAAAGCAATTCCTTTAGCAGAAAGTGTAAAAGCTGCTGTTGAAAAAGTGAATGGATTCACTCAATCAGAGATTTTCTTTACAACACCAGTTATCAGTACTCATACAGGACCAGGAGCAATTGGTTTTATGTATTTAGCAGAGTAATAAAAAAGCTACTTGAAATGAATTTTCAAGTAGCTTTTTTATTATTTCAGGACAGAAAATAAGAAATGAGAAGGGCAATACAGGCGCTACCGCTAATTATATAGCGAGTCTGTAAATAATCTTTCATGGAAAACACCCTTTTCAATTTTTTAAAGTATATGATAAATTACTCGCAAAAATTAGTACTATTATACATGAGAAGTTTCTGTGATTTTTACTGGTTCTTTAACTGGGACAATAGGGCTATAAGTGAAAGTTTGACCTAAAAAGAGAACATGTAGTTGTTCCCACGGTAGCATTCGTAAATTCCAGTTATTTCGTAGTCGTGTTACTGCTTCCCTTGGTGTTTCATCTGCTAAAGCAAAAGTACCGAAGTGCATGGGAATGAAATGTGTAGCTTTTATATCTAGATACGCTTGCACAGCTTCTTCTGGTGAAACGTGAGACACTTTCATAAACCATTCTGGTTCATAGGCACCAATTGGCATAAGTGCAATATCGATTGAAAAACGTTTGCCGATCTCTTTAAATCCTTGGAAATAACCACTATCACCACAAAAATAAATGGTTTCTGAAGAAGTCATATTATCAATGATCCATCCTCCCCAGTGAGAGGTGTTCATATCAAATAATGTTCTTCTCGTCCAGTGCTGGGCAGGTACGAAGTGAAAAGAGACTTCATCAATTGTTGTACTTTCCCACCAGTTGTATTCTTCTACATTGGTGAATTTTTTACGAGTAAATAATTTTTTTAGCCCAATAGGAACAAGGTATAAGGTATCATCATTTAGTTGACGAAGAGATGAAAAGTCTAAATGATCGTAATGACCGTGTGAAATAAGAACGATATCGATTTTAGGTAGTTCTTTTATAGTGAGCCCTGGCTCAGTAAGTCGTGGAACTAACTTTAATTTATTTGCCCATACTGGATCTGTTAAAATATTTAAGCCGTTCGTTTGAATGAGAAAAGTTGAATGACCAATCCATGTGACAGTCGTTTTTTCAAAGTTATTTAGTAGAAATTTACTTTGTTTAACAGGTGATTGTTCTACTAGAAAAGAAAAGTCTTTTTTGTTTTGCTTTCTCTCTTTACGCCAACGTAAGAAGGCGCGAATTGATTTTTTTGTACTTGCATTATCCATATTTTCATAGCGCTTTGCCATGAACATCACCTCATTTAAAATCGTTGTAGTTGTATTGTACCGAAATGTTGTTAAGGAATACAGTGTTTAACATGGATTAATGTTTAAGTAATTGTAAAAAAATAGGGGGATTTATTTACAAATTTAACAATGAACTTCGTTTCGCAAATAATGGTTAGAGAAATAATAGTAGTAAAATATATTTTGTCTAGTAATTCGCTTAAAATAAAGAAGTAACATACGTAAATTCGTACGATTTCGTGAACAAATGATGTAAACAATTTTCTCATAGTGTTTACTTTTGTTATGATATACATAACTTACATAAATTAAGGATAGAGAAAAGAGGTTTAATAATGAAGCGTTATCAAAAGTTAATTGGTCTTATGGTTGTATTTTGTCTCTTTGTACTTTCAGGTTGTAGCAGTTCAGGGGCAAAACTCCGTAAACCGTTAAACTGGGATTTGGAAACTTTCCAATTTACAAATCAAGAAGGAAAGCCGTTTGGTACAAAAGATTTAAAAGGGAAAGTTTGGGTAGCTGATTTCATGTTTACAAACTGTCAAACAGTTTGTCCGCCAATGACTGCTAATATGGCGAAATTACAGAAAATGGCTAAGGAAGAGAAATTAGACGTTCAGTTTGTTTCGTTTAGTGTAGACCCTGAACTTGATAAACCAGAAAATTTGAAAGCATTCATTCAAAAGTTTACAGAGGATACAAGTAACTGGAACTTGTTAACTGGTTATTCACTGGAGGATATTACAAAGTTTTCAAAAGATAACTTCCAGTCGCTTGTAGATAAACCAGAGAATGGGCAAGTAATACACGGTACATCATTTTTCTTAGTCGATCAAAATGGAAAAGTAATGAAAAAATATAGCGGCATTAGCAATACGCCATACGAAGATATTATACGTGATATGAAGCGATTAGCTTCTTAAAAAGAAGGGTGCTAAGCACCCTTCTTTTATTAGTATTCAGTCTATGGATAATATGTCATGCTGTTGTGGTAATTTCGGTGCGCGAATTTCTAATACACCGTTTTGATAAGAAGCTTTCGTTGCTTTTTTATTAATTAAATATGGTAACTTAATAATTCTTGACGCTTCTGAAATGGAACGTTCTCGGCGATAATAGTTATGAGATGTTTGTTCTTCTTCCGTCTCTTCAAGTATATCTTCTTTTACAGAGACTTTTAAGTATTCGCTTTGTATTTCAATTTGAATTTGTTCTTTTTGTATACCTGGTAGTTCGGCTGTAACGACGAGTTCGTCACCAACTTCGTATAAATCTACTGGGAATGTTAATAAACGGTTTCCTTTTTGGAAAAAATGATTTAAATCAGCAATTACGCCACGAAGAGGCGTTTGTTCGAAAAAATCATCAATTTGTTTTAAATAATTACGAACTGGTGGGCGAGAAGAATCTTTTTTTTCTTCACTCATGGTATTACCTCCTAGAAATCAATTTGCAATATCATATGACAAAAGCGGAGAAAGGTGAGTGCCTAGTTTTCATGTTTTCATAAAAAAATGTTAAAAATGTGAAATGGAGTGAGTTTTTTATAGTTTTTGGTCGCCATATTCAGTTGATTATGCTAGTATAAATAGGGTTGATATAGTAGTATTGAGACAGAATGAAAACTGAAAGAGGGTAAGAAGTATGTGTGGTTTTGTAGGATGTTTATGTGAAAACCCTAGAGAGTTTTCAGAAACCGAAAAACATCAATTTGAAAATATGAACACGATGATTTTCCACCGCGGTCCAGATGACGAAGGATATTTTCGTGATGAACATGTACAATTTGGCTTCCGCCGTTTAAGTATCATTGACTTAGAGGCAGGACATCAGCCGTTAACTTATGAAAATGATCGATATGTAATTATTTTTAATGGTGAAATTTACAATTATGTAGAACTACGTGAAATGTTACTTGAAAAAGGTGCAACTTTTGCTACACAATCTGATACAGAAGTTATCATTGCATTGTATGCACATATGAAAGAAAAATGTGTAGACTACCTTCGTGGTATGTTCGCATTTATGATTTGGGATCGTGAAGAAAAGACACTTTTCGGTGCACGTGACCACTTCGGTATTAAGCCTTTATACATCGCACAACAAGGTGATACTACATTCTTCGCATCTGAGAAGAAAAGTATTATGCATGTAATGGAAGACAAAGGGGTAAACCCAAAGTCACTACAACACTACTTTACGTACCAATATGGTCCAGAGCCAGAAACATTAACAATTGATGTTAACAAAATTGAGCCTGGTCATTACTTCGTAAAAGAAATCGGTAAAGAGATGGAAATCCATCGCTACTGGAATCCTTATTTCAACGCTTCAAGCGCAACGAAAGAGGAGCATATCCAAGCAATTCGTGATGTATTATACGATTCTGTAAAAGTACATATGCGTAGTGATGTACCAGTAGGTTCTTTCTTATCTGGTGGTATCGATTCATCTATTATTGCTTCTATCGCAAGAGAAATGAATCCAAATCTATTAACATTCTCTATTGGTTTCGAACAACGCGGTTTCAGTGAAGTTGATGTTGCGAAAGAAACTGCTGAGAAATTAGGAGTTAAAAACCATAACGTATTCATTACAGCGCAAGAATTTATGGATGAGTTCCCAAAAATCATTTGGCATATGGATGATCCTTTAGCGGATCCAGCAGCTGTACCATTGTATTTCGTTGCGAAAGAAGCGCGTAAACATGTAACGGTTGTTCTTTCTGGTGAAGGTGCAGACGAGCTATTTGGTGGATATAACATTTATCGTGAGCCAAACTCGTTAAAAATGTTCTCTTACATTCCTAGCCCAGGAAAGAGTGTTCTAAAGGCATTAAGTGGTGCTCTTAAAGAAGGGTTTAAAGGAAAAAGCTTCTTAGAGCGTGGATGTACGCCAATTGAAGAGCGTTACTATGGAAATGCGAAAATCTTCCGTGAAGAAGAGAAAGCTGAATTAATGAAGTATTACGATGAAAGTGTTAACTATATGGATATCACGAAACCATTGTATAACGAAATTAAAGATTATGATGATGTAAGTAAAATGCAGTACATTGATATGTTCACATGGTTACGCGGCGATATTTTATTAAAAGCTGATAAAATGACGATGGCAAATTCATTAGAACTTCGTGTACCGTTCTTAGATAAAGAAGTATTTGACGTTGCATCTAAAATTCCGACAGAATTTAAAATTGCAAACGGAACAACGAAAGCTATATTACGTGAAGCTGCTCGTGGAATTGTTCCGGATCACGTGTTAGATCGTAAAAAGCTTGGATTCCCAGTACCAATTCGTCACTGGTTAAAAGATGAAATGCACGATTGGGCTGTAAATATTATTAAAGAAAGCAAAACTGAGCATTTAATCGAAAAACAGTATGTATTAAACTTACTGGAAGCACATTGTGCAGATAAAGGCGATTATAGCCGTAAAATTTGGACTGTACTTGCGTTTATGGTATGGCATCAAATTTATGTTGAGCATAAATACGATACGAATAAGTTCCACGAAGAAACAAAGCGTGCGTATAGCTTAGTTTAATAAAAAACCTTAAGGTCGCATTCGATCTTAAGGTTTTTTTCATAAATTGCATTTATTATTGATACAATAATAGTAAAAGGATGGACAACATATGATTACATTTGAGAAAGTAAATACAGAAAATGAAAGCGCTGTAAAAGAAATGTTTCACTCACACAGCTTAGATGAGAAAAAGGTTCAGTATTGTGTAAAGGCTGATGATACATATATTGGTGTAATAGATTATAGCGTTCAAGAAGAGAGTGCTATTTTGTCACAGTTAATTATTCATTTTGATTATCAAGGTTATGGATACGGGACAAATACGTATTTTACATTTGAAGAAATGATGAAACAGAGAAATGTGAAAGAAATAAAAGTATTGCAAGAGATGTTTACGGAACAAGCTAAATCTTTCATAGAGGGATCTGGTTTTATTGAGGAAAATGGAATATATGTAAAGAAAATATAGTGAATATTGATTAGGTGATGATATGAATATAAGGTAGGTGGACGTATGACGATAACTTCTGGTCTTGTATTAGTTGGAGGTTGTTTTATAGTAGCAGAACTATGCCAGACTTTTATTCGGAAAAGAATGTATAAGAAGAGAAGACCATATGAATTACAATATATACCCGTGTTTGTAATTTTGTTTTGTATGCTATATGTATTGCAAAACATAACGTATTTCCCACCTCTTTTGAACATCTTTTTGAAGTTTGGGTTGCTATATAGCGGCGGTGGGATATTTCTTTTATTTCTTTTATTTTGCATACGTTACATCCATTATCAATCGTATATATTCATTTTAAATTGGCTAAAGCAAAGCGATAGAAACCGCCTTACATAAGGGGGTTTTTTTATTTGTACTTGTAACGGAACTTGTACAATTAACATAAAATAGGACGAGTAGAAATGAAAGCTTATTACAATAAAGAAAGGAATGAAAAAGATATATGAAACTTGTTATAGACGCAGGGCATGGTGGATATGATTCTGGTGCTGTTGGTAATGGGTTAGTGGAAAAAGAGTTAACACTTCAAATTGCTAGACGTGTGCGAGATATTTTATCTGCAAATTACCCAATCAATATTAAAATGACACGTGATAGTGATGTATTTATCTCTTTATCAGAACGTGCTAATATTGCTAATTCATTTGGTGCAGATTATTTTATCTCATTTCACATTAATAGTGGCGGTGGCACTGGATTTGAAAGTTATATTTACAATGCGCTATCTAATAGTAGTTCCGCATATGAAAAGCAACAAAAAATGCATGCAGCAGTCAATCCTGTATTAACAAAATATGGTCTTCGTGATCGAGGGGCAAAAAAAGCAAATTATGCGGTACTAAGGGAGACTGCAATGGATGCAATTTTAACTGAGACTGCTTTTATTGATACAACATTTGATGCTAATTTATTGAAAAATCCACAATTTATCGAAGATCTAAGTCAAGCATATGCAAACGGAATAGCAGCTATTTTTGGAGTAGCTCCAAATCCGAATCCTCCAAATCCACAACCTCCAAATCCTCAGCCAACACCACAAACGAAGGGGATTGCTTATATCCTTGGGGAAAATGTGAATTTAAGAAGTGGTCCATCAACGTCTTCTTCGGTTATTCGTCAACTAAACTCCCCAGAATCGTATGTCGTATATCAGGAAAGTAACGGATGGTTAGACTTAGGAAATGGACAATGGGTGTATAATGACCCTTCGTACATTAATTTTGTAAAGACGAGCAATAGCGATGGAAGTGCAATTGGTGTCGCATATATACAAGGAACGAATGTGAATTTAAGAAGTGGTCCATCAACATCTTCTTCAGTTATTCGTAAATTAAATAATCCAGAATCTTATTTAGTATATATTAATCAAAACGGTTGGTTGAACCTTGGTGGAAATCAATGGGTGTATAATGATCCATCATATATTAAATATAATCAATATTAGGAAATGAGTTTATAATGTAATATGAATGCGTATTTATGTATAACGTAGATACGCATTTTAAGAACGTTTATTATTTTCATACTTATACACTTTATTTTAAAAATAAACATTTGAATAGCGGATAGAATCTAAAATATATATATTGAAAAAGTTTTCTGATATACATTGACAATGTATGTAATATACATTAATCTTTAATTGTTAATGATAATCGATTTCATCTAGGGAGGACATATGGTACATAGCAAAAAAATATTTATGTTCTGCATTATGATACTTATGGTAATAATCGCAGGGTGTAGCAAAGAAGAGAAAAAAGAAAATGATACATCGGCTAAAGCAAAAGATTCGTATACTGTAAAGCATGCAATGGGTGAAACAACAGTAAATGGTACACCTAAAAAAGTAGTTGTTTTAACAAATGAGGGTGCGGAGGCGCTTTTAGCTGTCGGAGTAACACCAGTTGGAACTACAAAACCACGTGCTGGTGATGAATGGTATCCTCATTTAGCGAAAGATTTAAAAGATACGAAAGTTGTAGGTACTGAGCGTGATATTAATTTAGAGGCAGTTATGAAGCTTAAGCCAGATTTAATTATCGGGAATAAAATGCGTCATGAAAAAATATATGAGCAATTGAACGAAATAGCGCCAACTGTGTACGCTGAAACATTGCGCGGGGATTGGAAAGAAAACTTTACACTCTATACAAAAGCTGTAAATAAAGAAAAAGAAGGGCAAAAGGCTCTTGAAGATTATAAAAAGCGTATTGAAGGAATGAAAGAGAAGTTAGGAGATAAATTGAATTCTAAAGTTTCTATTATTCGCTTCGTACCAGGTGACGTTCGTATTTATCAGAAAAACTCATTCTCAGGTGCTGTTTTAAATGATATTGGATTTAAGCGACCACCACTACAAGATAAAGATGAGTTTGCGATAAAAGGAATTACAAAAGAGCAAATTCCGAATATGGATGGGGACTACATATTCTACTTCACATCTGATAAAGATGCAGATAAGAATAACGAAGGAACCACGTTAGCAAAAGAATGGACAGAAGACCCACTCTTTAAGCAGCTGCAGGCTTCTAAAGACAATAAAGTATTCCAAGTGGATGAAGTAATTTGGAATACAGCAGGCGGTATTAAAGCAGCAAATTTAATGTTAGATGATATTGAAAAATATTTTCTGAAATAAATGAATGGTTGAGTGCATCACTTTAAATAGGTGATGTACTTTTTTTGTTTAGTTAAATACAGAAAATTCCTTCTTTTAAGTGTGGATAAGTTGTACAATAAAACCAATCATGGAATAAAGGAGTGGAAAGGAATGAAAGCTACTTATAAAGATTGGATTTTGTTTAACGGAAGAATTGTGAATACGAAGGAAGAACAGCCGATGGTCCCATTAGAGGAGAGGGGCTTTCAATTTGGTGATGGCATATATGAAGTATTTAGGCTATACGATGGGAAGCCTCATTTATTAGACTTACATTTGGAACGCTTTTTTAAATCTATGAGGGAAATAAATATTGTTCCGCCGTTTACAAAGGAAGAGTTAGTTGAAGAACTTCATCAAATGATTGAAAAAAATCAATTTCAAGAAGATGGGAATGTGTATCTTCAAATATCACGTGGTGCTCAAGCTCGAAATCATGTGTATGAAAAAGATTTACAACCAACATATTTTGCGAATATTGTTTCGTTTCCAAGACCTACTACTACTATGGAACAAGGAATAAAGGTTACTGTAGAAGAGGATATACGCTGGAAGTTCTGTCATATAAAATCTTTAAACCTTCTACCTAATATCATGATTAAAAATAAAATAAACGAGCAGGGGTATCAAGAAGCGATATTAGTACGAGATGGAGTTGTAACAGAAGGGTGTCATTCGAATTTCTTTATGGTGAAAAATAATAAATTAATTACACATCCGGCCGATAATTTCATTCTACACGGCATTACTCGTCACTACGTTATTACATTAGCGAAAGCTTTACATATTGAAGTAGAAGAGCGTGAATTCTCATTGCAAGAAGTATACGAGGCTGACGAATGTTTCTTTACAGCGACACCACTTGAAATATTCCCTGTTGTTCAAATTGGTGATGAGAAGTTTGGAAGCGGCGAAAGAGGACCAATTACGAAAAAACTACAAGCTGCATATGAAGAAAGTATTAGTTTGTTTAAAGTGACAAATTAATAATGAGGGAAAAAGCTGGTATTCCCCCAGCTTTTTTTCATGATATAATTCAACCATAGGACAAGTTTTGAAAACGCTGTAAAAAGGGGATTTAATATATGAATTATGAAGATTTTAAAGAAGTAATTCACGGTAGACGAAGTGTTAGAAAGTTTACAGAACAAGAAGTATCCACTAGTGATATAAAAGAAATTATTGATTGTGCTCGTTATGCACCGAGTGATACGAACTCACAAACGTGGGAGTTCTTGGTCATTATGAACCGAGAGAAAATTAAAGAAATTGAACAAATGACATGGGATGCATTACATAAACTTGCAGCAAAAGCAGCAGAAAATGGAGAAGAGAAAGCAGGGAAATTACTTACACGTTCTTTCGGTCCATATGCGACAGCTTTCTCTGAGGCGCCAGTATTAATCGTATGTTTGGCAACACCATATGAATCAAAGTTTCGTGAAAAGATATTTGATCCAATTGCCTTCGTTCCTGATTCAGTATGGGAAGAGGAAGGAATTAAGAGTAGCTGTTTAGCAGCACAAAACTTAATGTTGGCTGCACATGCGAGAGGGCTGGGTACTTGTCCAATGACAGGACCTGTATTATTAGCTCAAGATGAACTGCGACAATATTTACAAATTGAGCCTCAAAAACAAATTAATATGGTAATTTCACTCGGGTTTCCGAAAGATAAGCCGAAGAAACTTTCTCGAAAAGAAGTTGATGAGATTACAACATTTATTTTCTAAATGTTATGTAGAAAAGACATTGAAATGATTAAAATTAGGTAATAAGTTATAGGATAGTTAGTCTATTATGTAGGCTGATTATCCTTTTGTATTTCCGTTTATAGCGTTGTAATGATGAAAATCAAAAAAAATATATACGTTATACATCAAATCATAAAATGTTAGTTCGTAATTCGATATTCTCGGGATTTATTTTCTTCATTGTATTTACTTTATTAACATATTTACTTTCTGGAGAAGCAATTACCATGAAGGGTCTTACTATAAATGGTATAGGCGGAGTGTTTTTTTATTTAAATTATCTTTATTGATGTAGCGATTAATCTGATTATATTTTTTTAATAATCAGTATCAGCTATATAATCATTAGGTTAAACTTCTATAATGCTTTCAGAATGAAAACGTGATGTTTTTTATGGTAACCAAGTTTATTTTTATCGTTTTGGGGTAACTCGTTCTTGTTAGGTTGAGGGGTATGTGGTGCTACCCCACATCCATCAACTTAAGGTATCTTTTTATACAAAATGTGGTTTTTTCACGTAGTCTTTTATTATCTTTTATAGATAGCATAAAAGTAGGCACATCAAATAAACCCTGACGGGTTTCAAATTTTTCGCTATGCTACCTGATGGGCAGAAGTGGTATACTCATACACAACACCTAAAATATCAAAGACTGTTTTTTTCTCATATCTGTGAGATTTTCGTCCGTTTCGCTGTAGGAGGTTAAACAGACGAAGGAGAATCTTTGATAATTCTTGGGTGTTTTTATGTAGTGCTTGATGAAAAAGTAAGAAATAATCTTTAATTATGTACATCGCTTTATATTCACTTAGTTCTTTCTGCTTCTTACGTAACAGGAGTTCTCTCATTTTAAACATAGTAGAAGAACATAATAGGATACTAATGAGTTGTCCATAAAGGTGACATTCTAATCGCTCTTGTTTAATAGATTTACAACGATGAATTCGAAACCAAGATTTCCATATTTTAAATAACAGCTCAATTTGCCAACGTAGTGAATATAAATCATAGATTTTCTCTTTCGGTACCCATTCCGTAGGAATGTTTGTCATATATACCGTAATTCCTTGTAAAAGTTTCGTACGCTCTGTATATGTAATCCCTTTTTTCTTTTCACGAATAGCTCGATCATGTAGACGTTTCTGTTTTTGCTCCTCTGTACATCTATAAACCACAATGCGAGTGGGTAGTTTGTCTTTGCTCCCTACATATACATCATGTAATTCATACACTTGGCCAGGTTGTAATTGGTTCATGATGTCTTCCAAATGAATTTGTATATACACCGGTCTCAATTGAGCAGGTTTTGTTTTAAATACCACTGTTTCGAATTCTTTTCTATATATTTTAGTTGGCAATTTAAGACGTGATAAATAATACCCTTCCTTATCTTGGATCGATTTAAAGTCTTGTAAACGAAAGTACCCTAAGTCACGAATATACAGTTCATTCTTTTGTGTCATGTCCATTCGAGTCGCCCCATATGCCTGATCACTTCGTTTTCCTGGTTCAATTTTCACATCAGAAAACTCTCCACTCAACAAGTCATACTCTAATTGAATTTTTACACCAGCTGTATGACTACAGCCTCCGGCACCAGGATAAGTAGCTGCGAATCGATCTGGAACTTGAAAGGTTGTAGAATCAAGGATGCGAATCCGCTCAAAGTAAGCAGAAAGAGAATGAGAAATTGTAGATGACCCTCCAATTTTAGCTTGTAGAAGTGTAGTAAATACATTTCGAAAGAAGGCTACAGAAGCCGAGTTAAATCGTCGATTAAGTCCCTCAGGACTTAATAAAATTCCTGTTGAAGTTTCTAATTGACTACAAAGTTGAGTAAGAGAGGTTGTAGCGATTTGTTGATTTAACCATACACACAAAGATAAAAAATGGTGCCCATGGCACTTACGTTTTCGTTTCATTCCGCCTGCTTCTATAGCTAATTGATTCAGTGTAGCGGGAGACATATAGCGATATAACTCTTCGGCAAATAAAGACAGCTCTTGTTTTTGATGCATATTCATAAAAAGCACGTCACCCTTTCTCATTAACATAAGAGAATAGTAACGTGCTTTTAAGTTTAAGAATAGTCTAAATCCTTAAGTTGATGGATGTGTGGTGCTACCCCATTGCCAAAATGAAAAAAACTTTTAAAATGGCTTCCTCTGTATTTATGACTCTATTACTTCTGCTAAGCTTTACAACAGGAGCTTTTGCTGATAGAACCTTATTATTAATGATTTACCTAAGGTGCCATACCGTTATGGCGTAGGAGCATATGAGGGCGTTGTGGCACATAGTACTGCGACTCCTGAAGCTCCGGTCATTAATATTCAAAAATATGAAACTCGTACATGGCGAAGCGCATTCGTTCACTTTGCAGTGGATTGGAATGGGACGATTCAGATTGAGGATGCAAAGTATATTGCTTACGGGCGGTGGCACTACTGCTAATAAACGATTTGTTCATGTTGAATTATGTGAAACTGCAGATTACACAAAATTCAAACACAGCTATGATAAATATGTTAAATTACTTTCTAAAATTTTACGTGATCGTGGTTTATCTGTAGAAAAAGGATTGTGGACGCATAGCGATGTAACGCATCATCTTGGCGGTACAGATCATGAAGACCCGATTGATTACTTAAAATCTCATGGTGTGTCAGAAGCTCAGTTTAGATCAGATGTAAAACGAGCATACAATAATTCTAGTGTGGATGTTTCTGTGCCTGAGAATCCATCTAAACCAGCGGAAGTTCCGACCGCTGTAACAGATGGTATTGCTTATATTGAAGGCTACAACGTGAACTTACGTAAAGGCCCTAGTACAAGCTATTCTAAGATTCGTCAGCTAAATAAACCAGAATCGTATGTTGTATGGGATGAAAAGGATGGTTGGTTAAATCTTGGTGGAGGGCAATGGATTAGGAACGATCCATCTTATGTGAAATTTAGCAAGAAAAGCACAGTAGATTCTTCTATTGTAGGTAAGCGCGTTGTTTCTAAAGTTAATAACCTACGATTCTATCATGCTTCATCTTGGTATGATAAATATGTTGCTGGTTCTGTAGATGCAGGATTAGGATTTATAATTGATGCGAAGATAAGTGTAAATGATTCGTATCAATATAAAGTGCATAATAGTCATGGGCAAGTTTTCTATATTACGGCTATTGATACGTATGTGAATGTGCGTTAATTTAACGAAAAGGGCCACCTATTATAGGCGGCCTTTTTCGTGCTGTATGTAACATCATTTAATTGTTATATTTTTCGGTTTTCAATTTTGTGTGTTCATTTAACCAAATATCTATTAGATTTCTTAATGTAATAGTTTCTATTTCAAGAGGGATTTCGATTTCATCCTCATCATACTTATTAAATATAACAGTTTTATCTTTTCGAACATCTGCCCCAAAAATATTCGCACTTATTTTTTCATAATCACTTTTTTTATTTAAAACTTTATCTACAGTTTCTGCGATCCAATCACCGAATTCAGATACCTCTACATTTAAAAAAGCTTCTAAAATATCGAATTCCTTTGGCAGTCTAATAACTAAACTTCCTGTACTAAGTAACTCAAATTTGTAATCCATATTATTTTCTCCCTTAAAAATTAAATTATCGACCTTGTCTTGGAAATGCAGAAATAATTTTACCATTACCATCTAAAAACAAACGAATAGGTAGGCCGTCTATCCCTACTCCATCATAGATATTAGTATTACCACCCATGTGAATTTTATTGCTGTATGCCTCGTTTATATTGTCTACGATTTGTTGTGGATGCCAATCTTTAGGGAAAAAGGTAGAATAGCCACCATTCGCCGCCTTAGGAATCCCATTCACTTCCACTTGGGCTTTGTATGCCCCATAATCATTAATTCTACGATCTGTGCCGGGAATTATTCTTCCGTGAGTATTCTCTAAAAACTCTGAGTGGTACCCCATTGCTTCGCCTCTCCGGTTTATTTCCCCTTCAAGGATATGTTTAAGTGAGTTTGACCGGAAATTCTCAGTTTCTTGTAAACTAGATATGATTTCGCTAGTAGAGAGTGATGAAGTATGATTTTCATTAACAGGATTATTTCCGCTAGAACCAGACTCGTCTTTAGCAAACTGATGAGTCGATAGTTTTTCTTCAGCTTTTCTAAAATCAGGTGTATCAAATGCAGAGCGTATATTATTTCCGCCAGCTAAAGCAAACTCATTGTGATTACGATTGAATAAGGACGCAGCGTCTTGCAAGCTTTGATTAGCGGTTCGTGAAATCTCAGATAATTTTGCGCCAGGTTTCAACATTGCGATTTTATCCACGCCTTTTGTTCCTACGAATAGTTGTCCAACAGCCAATATAGTATGACCAGTCGCGCTTCCATACCATTCTGCACTACTATACGAGTTACCATTGGTAACATCACGATTCCAAGAATCAGAAATTGTTTGTTTTATCGCATTGAACGTATCGACTGGGTGAGAAACGGCTTCAATCGTGTTATTAAATGTGTCAATCGGATGGATAACTGCATCTGCAAGTCCTAATAATTCATCACCTATAGCGTCGCCTATTCCCTTTTTAAAGTGATAAGGGACACCTAATCCAGCTTTTTCAAAAGTAGATTCAATTTCATCATCTATAGCGTCTTTTATTTTATTCACATCTTTATACGCTGCATCGATACCATGTTTAAATTTATCATATAAAGACTCATCTGAATTTTTTACTTTACTAAGATCTTCATAAGTTTCTTTGAGACCATGCCAAACTTTGTCACGTAAAGATTCATCTTTTTTCTCACTATTTAACGGACCACACATTGCTCCTTCTTCAAGATTTTCGTCATATGAAGCATCTGCAGTACGGAATTTTTCGGCAATTCGTTTCAAATCCTCTTCCACTTTTATAATCGAATTGATAGATGTAAAAGCTTTTGGTCTTGCATCATTGAACATTTGAATGAATTGTTGATTAGAGGCACCAATCCATTGAAAACAGAATTATATTTTCTTATCTTCACTAAGGATCCCCCACATTTTTTTCTCCGATTATATCACATTTAATATTTACAATATTTATCTTAACGTACAGAATCCGCGTTATGTTGGTGCTATCCCAATAAAAAAGGTGTGGACATATTGTACATGTATAATATGTCCACACCTTTGGTTTTATTGTCTTTGAGGTACATTACCTAAATATAATTTAAACAATGTCTTTTTATTTTGAATGGATATTTTTTTAGTGAATTGGGCTAAAATGATGAATAGATTGGAATTACTATTTATTTCTTTAAAAAAATTAATGTTCTTAAAATGAAAGTATGGTACAGTAATCGTGAGCTAGCTAATATTTGTTCATGAAAGTGTTAAAAACTAGTTTTAAAATCAAGAAGTTATTTTTGTATAATAAATTATAATGAAATAACAGGGGGAATGAATTTTGAAGAAATTCATAATCGCTGGATTGTCTGTATTGTTATTAGTAGGCTGTGGTACTCCAAAGGAAAAAGAGGATGCACAGTCAAACCAGGAAGAACAAGTTGTAAATGCAAGTGATGAGAATATGGTCGTATTTCCTGAAGGAGCAGTGCCAATCGGAGAAGGGAAAGTAAAAGTAACTACTCCAGATGGTACTTCTGAAAATGGCAATATACCAACTGTATTCATAAAAAAGGATACTTTAATTCAGCAAGTCGAATTAGAACTTTCCAATTTTCAAAACGATAAAGAAACATTTGTATTTGTAGATCAAATATTTGCAGATAAACATCAAGTAACTAGTACAACACAGACAACAGTACAATTAAAAGAAAAGACGCTTGAGACAGGTAGTCATACGATTACCGCAGCTCAGTTTGAAAACAATGATCCAAAAGGAAAAGTCATTAGCTTGAATCAAGCGACGTTTGAAACGAAACCTGCGTCTTAATATGGAAAAAAGTACATTACTCAAAAGTAGTGTACTTTTTAGTTTGGATTGAATTATGTCATTGAGAATAATTTGTTTCACTTTCTAGTACGAATGAATAGAAAGAACTTATTCTTTACTATCATGTAAGAGGAAGGAATTGAAAGTTTGAAACGAGTTATTCGTATTTTCTTATTTATTATAATGTTTTCGGTCATTTGGTTTACTTTACAAGAGGCGGTTGAAGTTACGCTCAATTATCACATTCATGACTTGTTAATTGGAGCTGTATGTTTTGTCATTGTGTATCGGTTTTATCCCGCCTTAACGGACAATAAGAACCCCACTTGAAAATTCGGCACATGCGAGGAAGTTAGGTGGGAGATCAACTTGCCCGTAAAAGCCCGATTGGTGAAGGATAATACCGCCCTATGATTAAAGTTACGCTTTATGATAAACTCGGATTAAGGTAAGTATTGAGTTGGAAATGTAGGGATTTCATTTGAAATGTCGAATAGTACATACGATGTCGTAATAACAAATTTTCTATTGTTTACTGTGAAACAGAAGAAGGAGAGATTGTAGTTATGAAAAGAGCTCTTATAAATATTGATTATACATATGATTTTGTAGCTGAAAAAGGTGCTTTAACATGCGGGAAACCAGGTCAAGAAATTGAGAAGGAACTTGTAAGTGTAACGAAACAATTTATTGAAAAAGGTGATTACGTAGTATTTGCGATCGATAAACATGAAGACAATGATGTATATCATCCAGAAGCGAAATTGTTTCCACCTCATAATATAGCAGGTACAAATGGAAGAGACTTATTTGGTGAATTACAAGATGTATGCGAGAAATATAAAAATGCAGAGAATGTATACTATATGGACAAAACACGTTACAGTGCTTTTGCAGGAACGGATCTAGAAATGAAGCTAAGAGAAAGAGGAATAGAGGAAGTGCATCTTGTAGGTGTATGTACAGATATTTGCGTCCTTCATACAGCAGTAGATGCTTATAACAAAGGGTTTCAAATTGTGGTTTATGAAAAAGCAGTAGCATCTTTTAATGCGCAAGGGCATGAATATGCACTTGGACATTTTAAATCTTGTTTAAATGCAGAAGTGAAGTAAAAAAAGAGGCCTTCGAAAAGGCCTCTTTTTTACATTTAAATAGAGACGACTTGTTTTTGAATTAACTTTTTAATGAACGGACTAATCTTTTCTGGTAGTCGGTTTAAATCGAAAAATTGTACATGCAATGATTCAACTCCATCTGCTTTTAACAAGCCACATGTAAATTCTGTAATATTTATCCTTGTTCATTGAAAACAGCTACTCCAGCTAAATTGAGTGGTCTTGATCCAATAACTTCTCTTAGTTCTTCGATATAGCCCATTGTTAGTAACCTTCGCGAGTCAAAATATTTTCAAATGAACTATTCGGTGTCATGTGAATGTTTTCTTGTTATTAAGATGAGTAGTGCAGTCTTAAAATAAAGTCATTTAAAAAATTTTCAATTGTCAGCTCCCTTTAGATAATGAAAAAGGTTATATTTATAGAAGAATGTATAACAAGTTTGAAGGGAACCAAAAAGTAATACAATAAATCAGTTTTGCATGAAATTTTCATTAGTAAGGAAGTGGATGGATGAGTTTATTAACGTATACTGAGGAGTTTTTTAATTATGTAAGGGAATTTTTACTTTTAAGATTTTTACTATTTGCTTTAGTTCTTATCATTATTTCTTTTGTCATAAACCGCATTATTGATTGGTTTTTTAAAAAATCAAGCTTTTTTGATGAAGAGGTAGAGCAGACGATTCAAAGTGTTATTCGATCTATTTTTAGATATATCATTATCATCAGTCTGATCATATATTTAATTAGTCAATTTGTAGATATAAAAAGTATTATTGCAGGTGCAGGGATAGCGGGAGTCGTCATCGGTTTTGCTGCACAACAGATGCTAAAAGATGTCATATTAGGCTTCGCAAGATTAGCGGACAAAGAGTTTCGAGTTGGCGATTTTGTAACTTTTAACGGAACAAATTCAGGAACTATTGAGGAAATTAGTATTCGTTTTATGCAAATTCGTGAATGGTCAGGGAAACTCCTTACCATACCACACGGAGAGATTAGAACGATACAAAATTTTAATAAAGGATGGATGCGAGTTATTGAACGCATCACGGTAAGTTATCAGGAAGATCCTACAAGAGTTAAAGAATTGTTAGAAGAAGTATGTGTTATTTGTAATGAAAAATTGGAGCAAAATCTTTATAGAGTAGATGATGAAGCTGTTGAGCCATTTAAATATGTTGGAGTTACAGACTTAAATCCTAACCTTAAATATGTTGGATATGAATTTTGTATTACAGGTTTGATTAAACCGGAAGATTATTTTGAAACTTCTAGACAAGTAAGATTTGAATTAATGTCTATGTTCCATAAAAATCAAGTGCAAATGCCAGCAGCGAATATGTTCGTTAACACTGAAAGTTTACAGCATATTCATGGGGGACAATCTTTATCAGACAGTTAAAGAAAATTAGCTAATTTCTGTTTTTATTTAGGATTTGGATTTGAATGAACTGTATGGGATATCTCCTGAAAAAGAGTTGAAGGAATTCAGCTCTTTTTTGTTTGTAGTATTTAGAAATTTCTTAATGTTATAATGGTAGTTGGTGATGAGAATGAACATAGATGAAAAAGAGATGCATCGTTTAGAAGCATTAAAAAAAATTGCTGAGTTACTGAATGAAGCGACAAACTTAAAGGAAATGTTAGGAAAAGTGTTACATACATTATTACAAGTTATGAATTTACAAACAGGGTGGATATTCTTTATTGATGAAAGTGGAAAGCATCGTATGCTTGTAGACCAAAACTTACCCCCAGCTCTTACGTGGCAGGAAAAGAAGCCGATGTGTGAAGGAGATTGTTGGTGTGTAGAACGTTTTGTGAATGGAAGATTGGAAAAAGCGACAAATATTATTGAATGTAAACGAATAGAGGATGCGATTGAATGTAATTGGGGCGAGACAGAAGATGTTACACATCATGCGACAATCCCGCTAAGATCTGGATCAGAGAAATTTGGTCTATTAAATGTAGCCTCGCCTCATAAAACACATTTTTCTGAGGAGGAGTTAGCGTTATTAGAAGCGATTGCATTTCAAATTGGAACGACAATACAACGTATTCAATTAGTTGAGAAAGAACGAAAATATGTAGTTGTAGCTGAAAGGAATCGATTGGCTCGTGATTTACATGATTCTGTTAAACAATTGTTATTTTCAATTATGCTAACAGCGAAAGGGACTCTAAATATGACGAAGGATAGAGACTTGCAAGAGATGTTAAGTTATATTGGAGAATTATCACAGGAAGCATTACAAGAGATGACACTTTTGATTTGGCAATTAAGGCCTGAAGGATTAGAGAAAGGTTTAGCAGAAGCGATTCAAAATTACGGAAAACTGTTAGGGATTCAAGTGGAAGTTCGAATTGATGGAATGGTTTTAATTGAAGATGAAATAGAAGAAGTTTTATGGCGTATAAGCCAAGAGGCATTACATAATTGTAAAAAACATGCCTCATCTGAAAAAGTATGTGTTCATTTAAGGATAGAAAATAATAAGTTGCATTTTTACATAGAAGATAACGGAATAGGATTTATACAGGATCAAGTAAGAGAGTCAGCACTTGGTTTGAAAAGTATGAAAGAACGAATTGAATTAATGAGGGGAATTTTTCGAATAAAAGCAGAACCGGAAAAGGGGACAAAGATAGAAATTCAATTACCGGTTTGAGAGGGAGAACGTCAGTGAAAATCAAATTATTACTTGTAGAAGATCATCATATCGTGCGAAGGGGACTCGTATTCTTTTTGAAGACGAGAGAAGAATTTGAAATTATTGGGGAAGCAGCAAATGGTGAAGAAGCATTAACATTCGTTCAAACAGAAAGGCCAGATGTAGTATTAATGGATTTATCAATGCCGAAAATGGATGGTATTGAAGCGACAAAACGTATAAAACAATACGATGAGACAATAAAAATTCTTATGCTCAGTAGTTTTTCAGAACAAGATTACGTTTTACCAGCATTAGAAGCTGGGGCAGATGGTTATCAATTAAAAGAAGTACAGCCAGATCAACTTGTTGCGTCAATCGTTGCGGTATATCAAGGAAACGCAAATTTTCACCCGAAAGTAACACCAGCACTATTAGGACGATCAGCAGTCAAGAAAGAAAAAGAGAATCCTTTTTCTATGTTAACTAAAAGGGAGCAAGAAGTACTTCGTGAAATTACGAAAGGAAGAAGCAATAAGGAGATTGCAGCAGAACTTCATATTACAGAACAAACTGTGAAAACACACGTTTCTAACGTATTGGCTAAATTGGAAGTAGATGATCGTACACAAGCTGCCTTATACGCAGTAAAGCATGGGGAAAACTAGAAATAAGTATGAATAATTGTGTCATATGCTACGGAAGAATACATAGGAGAAATTAAAATGTATAGAGATGCCGAATAAAGGTTTTTCTTCTTTCAATAATTAGGTACAATAAAGTGAAACTTTAATCAGTGGGGGGGCCATCCCCACTGATTATTAGTTGAACCAATCGGGTTTTTACGGGCAGTTGATCTCCCACCTAACTCCCTTGCATTCATCGGATTTTGAGGTGGGAGTCTTACTGCCCATTAATACGGGATAAAGCTACTATGGAAGGGGAAGATACGCTATGCCTGGTACAAAAAGTGGGATTGGAAAGATTCAGGCTTCGTTAAATGGTTTATCACCGAAATTACGAAGTATTGCCGAACATATTTTGAAACATCCACAAGATGTTGTACATAAATCGATTACGGAATTAGCGGAAGTTACGAATAGTTCCGAAGCAACGATATTCCGCTTATGCAAACACTTAGGTTTTCAAGGGTTCCAAGACTTGAAAATTACATTAGCTCGTGAGATTGTACATACCCCGATGCAAAATATTCATGAGGAAGTATCGGTAGAAGATAATATTGTCACTGTTGCTAAAAAAGTTTTTCATTCACATATTACAGGACTGCAAGATACATTACATTTGTTAAACGATAACGCGTTGGAACAGGCAGTAAGTGCGCTGAATGAAGCGAAACGAATTGAGTTTTATGGAAATGGTGGTTCAGGTATTATTGCGATGGATGCTTATCATAAGTTTATGAGAACGGGTATTTCTTGTATTGCTCATACGGATTCACATTTTCAAATTATGGGAGCGGGCTTGCTGACAAAAAAAGCAGTGGTCATTGCAATTTCTCATTCGGGCAGTAATAAAGGTTTACTTGAAGCGTTAGAAGTAGCGAAAGCAAGAGGGGCCAAAATTATTGCGATTACGAGCTATCAAAAATCGGCATTAAGCCAACTTGCTCATATAACATTATATACTTCGACGCGTGAGACGGAATTTCGTACAGAAGCAAGTTCGTCACGATTAGCGCAGCTTAGTTTATTAGATACTTTGTATGTGGGATTGTCATTGCAGCGACAAGAGGAAACACTACAAAATTTACAAAGTATACGTGAAACTATTTCGATGAAGCGAATATAAAAAGCTCTTCAAATGAAGAGCTTTTTATATTGGCGAGTAGTCTGTTGATATACCCTCTAGATCTACTTGTTCTAAGTGTCTATAGAAATATGCCAATTACCTATAATAATAATCTCTCATCTTTTAGACCCTTCATTTTTTAAACCTCGATATTTTGCATATGAAATTTAACAAGTAGCTTGATACATCAAAATACGTATTGGGTAATAATTCAAATATTGTTCAATATTTTACAATAAGCTTATGAAATTCCATGTTATGATGAACCTGTAATGATGATTGAACACTTAAATTTGGTACAATAATTAGCCAAAATAGTGAGGACAGTAGTTGTGAGATAAACTCATTAAAACTCTAAAACACTAAAGGGGAGATCACATATGAAAGCAGTAGTAGTTAATAAAAACAGCAAAGCAAATATTGAAGTTATTGAAAAAGAATTACGTCCGTTACACTCGGGTGAAGCGCTAGTAGATGTAGAGTATTGTGGAGTTTGCCACACTGATTTACACGTTGCGAATCATGATTTTGGAAACACCGATGGCCGCATCCTTGGTCATGAGGGTGTAGGTATTGTTACTAAAATTGCTGATGATGTTACTTCACTAAAGATAGGTGACCGTGTAAGTATTGCATGGATGTTCCAATCTTGTGGACGTTGTGAATATTGCGTAACGGGGAGAGAAACATTCTGCCGTGAAGTAAAAAATGCTGGTTATTCAGTAGATGGTGGTATGGCTGAACAATGTATTGTTACAGCTGATTATGCGGTGAAGGTACCAGAAGGATTAGATCCTGCTCAAGCATCATCAATTACATGTGCGGGCGTAACTACATATAAAGCTATAAAAGTATCAGACATTAAACCTGGTCAACCTATCGTAATCTATGGTTGTGGTGGATTAGGTAACCTAGCTATTCAATATGCTAAAAACGTATTTGGTGCAAAGGTAATTGCAGTAGATATCAATGACGACAAATTAGCCTTAGCAAAAGAAGTTGGTGCTGATATGACTATCAATCCGATTTCTCAAGGTCCTGCTGATAAAATTGTTCAAGAGGAGTTTGATGGTGCTTATGCTGCTGTAGTAACAGCAGTTTCTAAAGTAGCATTCAACTCAGCAGTTGATGCAGTACGTGCTTGCGGTAAAGTAGTTGCGGTAGGTTTACCAGTAGAAACTATGGATTTAAACATTCCACGACTTGTATTAGACGGAATTGAAGTAGTTGGTTCTCTAGTTGGTACTCGTAAGGATCTGGAGGAGGCATTTATGTTCGGCGCAGAAGGAAAAGTAGTGCCGGTTGTTCAAACGTGTTCTCTAGATAAAGTACAAAATGTATTCGAAGAAATGGAACAAGGTAGAATTCAAGGGCGTATGGTAATCGATTTTAAACAGCATAATTGTGAGTGTAAATAATTCATTTTAAATATAAAAAGCATGAGTCTAGCAAAGGTCATTTAAAAAAGTTAGACGGCATAAAAAAGATGATCCCTCGTATTCAATAGGGATCATCTTTTTTATATTCTACTAATATCAATGCCGATTAATACTTGATTGATGAGACATGATTAAAGGTTCACTTTATCTACAAACGAAAAAGAATCTTTACTTTTAACAAATTTTTTATGATTTGGAACGGTTTGAATTGCTACAACTTGCGAATCTCTTGCTTTCAGTGCATCTTGAATCCCGATTGTCATAAGCTTAATAAATAGAATCGTAATAAAGAATGAAACGAGAGTATACAAAATAATCCACCATGAAATATTCATTTCATAACGATTTAATCCAATAAGGCCTGCCCAATCATTCGATAGAGAAACAGGTTTGAGTACTCCGTCATAGAGTTCACGCATTTGTATCCCACCAATTACAATATCAAGCAACGCTAAATGGATAACGAGTATGAGTGTTTGGACGATATGTTCCATAAATAACACAAATAAGCGATCAAGTAATAAGACTCGTAAGTGCTTTTTGATAATATGAAAACGGCTAGCACCCAGTAATTGTGAACTTAAAATGTAATCTCGTTTCATAAATTCATCAACCTCTGAGGAGATATATAAAGAAAGTGTAGGTAGAGCGACGAAAATAAGTACGAGAACTTGATAAAACGCAAATGAAATATTTGGATCTAATCTATCAGCATTTGATATGATTACAATATTAACGGGCGTGATGAGTATAAATGCGATAAATAAAGTAGGAATATAGTAAAAAACTTCTGAGCATGCCTGGAAAAATCTCTTGAATCTTGGAGCGTATAAACTTAAGAGGATTCCTATACATGTTCCGCATAAAATTCGAAAGAAGCTAATTGCCACGGCTAATAAAATGGTGAATTTTGCTCCTTCTACAATTTGTAAGAAAACAGACTCTCCAAAACGATCAGATCCAAAAGGCGGCATTAACAATGGCGAAAAGGGGGCCTTTCCAAGTAATTCGTTATTGTCATTGTAAAGTAACTGAGGAGGTTTTGGGATGTTATCTTTAAAGAACCAACTATAAATAAAACTAGCTGAAACAAGTATGAATAGATAAGTAAAGCCGATTAAAAATCGTTTTGATTTCCAAATAGATTTCATAATGCTGCTCCTTTCAATTGCTTTTTCCATCTATTCATCATGAATGAGATTATTTGAAAAATGGCATAAAACGGTAAAATAATCATAACAAGTATGATAAATGCAGCTGGAGGTGAAATAAACGCCTTCTTAAATAAAAATTGAATAATGCCTTCCATATTAAAAACAAATTCTAAAATGAATAAGTTAGAAAGTAAGAAAACAAAAATCGTTTTTAAATGATGAAAGAAGTGGATAGATATATTTTTGAATAAATGAATGCGTAGTATATAACTTGATGAAAGTCCTTTTCCATATGCAACCTCTACGTAATGTTTTTCATGTTCTTCTTTTATGTATAACACCATCATCCGAAACATTTGTAATGTAGGTAAGACTGCTAAAGATAAAATAGGGAGTAAATAAGCTCGATTTTCATTAAAAGAAATAATGGTGACAGGAGATTCCCCGAATTTCTGAAGTACCCATATGAAAAATATTTGCAAACAAATCATCATCATCATATCAGGGACAGCTTCTAATATGAACACAATTCGGTTTATCCATTTTTTTATATAATCTTTTGCTAAAAAATAAAAAAATGCCATGCTAGATGATAGAAAGAGTGCAAGCAAAAAGGCTATAAATAATACAGTAAATGAATATAGGTAAGGTTCTAAAACAGTTGGAAATAATGGTGTCTTTTTGAAATGACCAAATTTCGGGTCTGATCCCATAACTACTAATGATTCAGGGGAGAAAACCTGTTTTAACATAGTAACGATCTGATTAAAAAAATGAATTGGTTGAAAATTGAATCCCTGTTGAGTGATAAATAAATAAGGTAAATTTAGTAATAGTAAGAGTGATAAAAGAATTGATGAAAGTTTTATTGTGAATTGAGATATTTTATATAACATTAAATCCCTCCGACATCTTTTTACAACATTATACAATAAAGTTCATATTTTGTTTTGATTTTTCAGAAAAATATAAATACTATTAGATTTTATAGTATGGAACATATATTTACAAGGTAAAAAAGTGATAGTAGGCAGCCACGCCCTATGTCCATCAAACTAAGAAAACGAGAACTTATATATTATTATTTTTAGGTGGAGGGGAAAGAATGTTTGATAAATTAAAAAGGTTATTTAAAAAAGATAAAGAGAATGATTTAGAAGATGAGAGGTATATTTTGATTTCTGAAAGTGAGATAAATGAAGAATTAAAAAGAAAGATAGTTGAATTAGAAAGGTTAGGATCAGAATATAGTAAAGTTCTTCAAAAAAAATATATAAATGAATTTGAGAGAAAAGGAAAACGAAACCTAAAAATATGGGTTAATAGGGATATTGACGGAGATGAAATAGAAGACTTAAATTCTGAGAAATGTCTAGAAAAAGAATATCGTTCTGAAATAATAATAGATTTTAATGATGTTACTGTTGAAGATGATGAATATGCAGATTTCATACAGTTATGGTATTACTATGGTGGTTATTTTAAAGGTACTGGGACTTTATATGATACATCAAGAAATAATTTAGAAACAGACATTGAAACAGCTTTACAAACATTAATTGAATAATTAATGTATACTAGTCTCTCGTTTAATTAACGAGTTATGTAGTTGAACAAGAAATACAAATAATAATTAATCCTTTGTTAAAACGCTCTTTCTTTTTGTTCATTTATTAAGTTTATCTATATTAATTTATCAAACTTTATGTTCCCGTTACAAAATACGCTATTCATTCTGTAAAATCACAGGAAAGGATGGCGTTTTTGTATGTCTATTTCTGTATCCAATGAATTACAATTATTTGCTTGAGAAATTCAAAGCTTTTTATTTCCAAATATCTTACGAGAGATGTTGGTTTCGTGCAACGAACCAGCAAATACTAAACAAAAGATTTAGTCGATCTATGTGTATGGATAAGTGAAATAAAATGGGGGTTACATTTTGATTTGAAAAAAATTTTCTTCTTGTAACTTGATTTATGAAAAAATATTTTATATACTAATTCATGTAAACGGTTTACTAGATCGTATTTTGCTAGAAACGAAGGGAAGGTTCGCATGGAAACAAGGGGGAGAGTAATCGGGGTTGACATCGGTACCACAAGTACGAAAACGGTTGTATTCACTGAGAAAGGAAAAGTCATTGCTTCACATGCAATTGATTATCCAATTATTCAACCGAACGTCGGATGGGCTGAGCAAGACCCTGATGTAATATGTGCTGCTGTATATAAAACTGTAAGCGTTACCATTGAAAAGGGTAATGTGTCACCGGAAGATATTTCTTCTATCGGGATTAGTACAGCGATGCATGCCTTAATTGCTGTAGATGAAAACGGTGCGCCGTTAACGCGCTCTATTATTTGGGCAGATAATAGAAGCACAAAGCAATCAGAAAAACTATTACAACAAATGAATGGTCATGACATTTATAGAAGAACTGGTACACCGATTCATCCGATGTCACCACTTTCTAAATTATTGTGGATGAAAGAAGAAGAAACGGAGTTATTTAGAACTGCTCATAAATTTATTTCCATTAAAGAGTATGTCATTTATCAATTATTTTCACGCTATGTAGTTGATTATTCTATCGCATCTGCTACAGGGTTATTTAATTTAAAAACATTAAACTGGGATGAAGATGTTTTAACTATGTTAAATATGTCACCAGAACAATTATCAACACCTGTACCAACTACATATATTTTATCGGGAATGAAGCCGGAATTAGCACAAAAGATGGGTATTAGTGAGGATACTCCGGTTGTTATTGGTGCAAGTGATGGTGTTCTTGCAAATGTAGGTGTCGGTGCAATATCACCTGGCTCAGCTGCAATTACGATCGGGACAAGTGGTGCGGTTCGAACAATTTCATCGAGTGTTAATACAGATGAAAAAGGAAGAACTTTTTGTTACGCATTAACAGATGAGCACTGGGTGATCGGCGGACCAACGAATAACGGTGGAATATTACTTAGATGGTTACGTGATGAATTTGGTAGCCCAGAGCAAGAGGTAGCAAGAAAGCTTGGAATTGATCCTTATGATTTATTAATTAAGTATGCAGAAAGTGTACCAGCTGGAGCAGATGGATTACTATTTTTACCGTTTCTATCTGGAGAACGTGCACCCTACTGGAATGCAAATGCTCGAGGTACATTCTTCGGGATAAACCTTCAGCATAAACGTGAACATTTCATACGAGCAGTTATGGAAGGTGTTTGTATGAGTGTGTATTCAGTAGCACTTGCCATTCGAGATTGTACAGGGCCACTTACTGAAATACGTGTTTCAGGAGGCTTTGCGAAATCTGCATTTTGGAGACAAATGTTATCTGACATGATGGGGAAAGAATTGCTTGTTCCAGAAAGTCATGAAGCATCTGCGCTTGGGGCAGCAGCACTTGCTTTGTATGCAATTGGGAAAATTGATTCTCTTGAAGAGGTGAAGGATTGGATTGATATTGTCCATCACCATGTACCGAATAAAGAAAATACGGCTTTATATTTAGAGATGTTTTATATGTATGAACGACTTTACAATCGTTTGAAAGAAGAATTTGATTGTATAGCCGCTTTCCAACGTAAACAATAGGGGGATTGGGAGAAATGGTAGTTGGGATCGTACTAGCGGCTGTTGTTATATTACTTTTACTAATTACGGTAGTAAAATGGCATCCATTTGTCGCGTTAATTTTAACAGCAATCGGAGTTGGGCTAGCAATGGGGATGCCCTTAATTGGAACTTCACCACAACATCCGGGGATTATCGATTCTATTAAATTAGGTCTCGGTAATACGTTAGGGTTTTTAGCGATTGTTTTAGCTTTAGGAACAATGCTTGGAAAAATGATGGCTGAGTCTGGCGGTGCTGAACGAATTGCTAACACATTAATTGGACGTTTTGGGAAAAAGCGTGTTCACTGGGCAATGATGTTCGTTGCATTTATAGTAGGGATTCCGGTATTTTTCCAAGTTGGATTTGTACTATTAATTCCGTTAGTATTTACAATTGCGTTAGAAACAGGGGTATCACTTATTACAATCGGTATTCCGCTAGTAGCAGGTCTTTCGGTTGTACACGGACTTGTTCCACCGCATCCAGCAGCTATGGCAGCGGTAGGTATATTTAAAGCAGATGTAGGGAAGACAATTTTGTATGCATTAATTGTCGGACTTCCAACTGCAATAATTGCAGGTCCGCTTTACGGGAAATGGATTGGTGCTCGTATACATAAAGAAGTACCGTTAGATATAGCGGAGCAATTTATTGAAAGAGATAAGAAGAAGGAACTTCCTAGCTTCGGAAATACATTGTTTACTATTTTACTTCCAGTATTTCTTATGCTAGGTGCATCGATAGCGGAAGTAGCATTAAATAAAACAAGCCAACTTGCACAAGTATTGCATTTTATTGGAGATCCAATAGTCGCATTATTAATTGCAACGATATATTCTTTCTTTAGTCTTGGCTATGCAAAAGGGTTTTCTAAAGACAAAGTCTTACAAGTTACAAATGATTGTTTAGGCCCAATTGCAAACATACTGTTAGTTATCGGTGCAGGTGGTGCCTTTAATAAAGTGTTATTAGATTCTGGGATCGGAACTACAATTGCGGAGATGGCGAAAGAATCACATATTTCACCGATATTATTAGGTTGGGGAATTGCTGCACTTATCCGAGTTGCAACGGGATCGGCTACTGTTTCTATGATGACAGCAGCTGGAATTGTAGCACCGATTGCAGCAAGTACACCAGGAGTAAATGTAGAGTTACTGGCACTTGCAACAGGAGCAGGGTCATTAATATTATCGCATGTAAATGATTCTGGATTTTGGATGATTAAAGAGTATTTCGGAATGACTGTGAAAGAAACATTATTAACATGGACCGCAATGGAGACAATATTATCTGTTGTAGCACTTGGATTAATTTCGTTATTAAATATATTTGTATAGAATGGGAGATTGATTAATATGAAACTAGGTTTAATTGGATTAGGAAAAATGGGATTCCCATTAGCTGAACACTTACATGAAGACAAGCATGAAGTAGTTGTATACGATGTAAATAATGAGCTTGTTGAAAAGGCAGGGGAATTAGGGATTACTGCTCGTCATACATTAAAAGAAATGATCTCTGAATTAGAAGCACCTCGTACAATTTGGGTAATGGTACCTGCAGGAGAAGTTGTTGAGTCAGTACTAAAAGATGTATATCCATTATTAGAGGAAGGCGATATCGTTATTGAAGGTGGAAATTCATTCTATAAGGATACGTTACGCCGTGCTGAAGAAGCGAAAAGCTTTGGCTTACATTATGTAGATATCGGTACATCAGGCGGTGTAGAAGGAGCTAGATACGGCGCTTGCTTAATGGTTGGTGGAGAAAAAGAAATTTATGATCAACTAGAACCTTTATTTAAAGATTTAGCAGTAGAAAATGGTTATTCATATGCAGGCCGCGTCGGTAGTGGGCATTTCTTAAAAATGGTTCATAACGGTATTGAATACGGAATGATGCAAGCAATCGCTGAAGGATTTGAAGTACTAGATAAAAGTGATTTTGATTTCAATTATGAAGATGTTGCAAAAGTATGGGCAAACGGATCGGTTATCCGTGGTTGGTTAATGGACTTAACTGAAAAAGCATTTGCAGAAGATCCGAAACTTGATGGCATTAAAGGTGTTATGAACTCTTCAGGAGAAGGGAAATGGACTGTTGAAACAGCGCTTGAATTACAAGCAGCGGCACCAGTTATCGCTATGTCATTATTTATGCGCTACCGTTCACAAGAAGATGATACATTCCATGGGAAAGTTGTCTCAGCTCTTCGTAATCAATTCGGTGGACATGAGGTTGTGAAAAATTAGTTTTGTGAAACTCATACGAAAGTATGAGTTCTTTTTTTATTTCTCATACTATTTTATGAAAGCTTTTACCTCTTTTTACTGTATTTTGTATAGAAATTTCTGATAATATAAAGGTAGAATTTTAAAACAAAGGGGAGAAATGGTTATGAAACTAGTCGTAATTAATGGTACACCAAGAAAATTTGGAAGAACTCGCGTTGTGGCAAAATATATTGCAGAGCAATTTGAAGGGGAGTTATACGATTTAGCAGTAGCGGAATTGCCTTTATATAATGGAGAAGAATCACAACGTGAATTAGAGGCAGTAAAAAAATTAAAAGCTTTAGTGAAAGCTGCGGATGGAGTAGTACTATGTACACCAGAATATCATAATGCGATGAGCGGAGCGTTGAAAAATTCGTTAGATTACTTAAGTAGCAGTGAATTCATCCATAAGCCTGTCGCATTACTAGCAGTTGCTGGAGGAGGTAAAGGGGGAATAAACGCATTAAATAGTATGCGCACTGTCGCTAGAGGCGTTTACGCAAATGCAATTCCAAAACAAGTCGTGCTTGATGGATTACATGTGCAAGATAGTGAACTTGGAGAAGATGCAAAACCATTAATTCATGATTTAGTTAAAGAATTAAAAGCATATATGAGCGTATATAAAGAGGTGAAAAAACAATTAGGAGTTGAGTGATATGTCCTCTCTTTATCATGATTCTCGCTTGTATTACATTCTAGGAGCCAATAGTTTATCAGCTATTGGTTCCGGGATTGTTATGATAACGATTCCGTGGTTGTTAATTAAGGAAAGTGGAGGAGAGACAACATTTGGGTATGTTTCTATCGTTGCAACTCTCATCATGTTTTTACTAACACCATTCATTGGGCAAAGCATAGATCGTTTTTCAAGAAAATCTTTATTGTTATGTAACGAAGGTATCGGGATAGCCATTATAGGAATGATGGCCATTTGGGGATTTGCTGGGCAATCATACAATTCTATTCATTACATTATTATTTATATAGCAGGTTCTTTCTATTATCTATTATTCTATCCCACAATATTTGCATTTAACCAAGAAATATTTCAATCAGAGCATTATAAAAGTTTAAGTGGCACAATGGAAATACAAGGACAATTAACGCAAGTTATTTCAGGCGCAGCTGCTAGCTTTTTAATTGAGATTATTTCTTTGAAATGGATCTTGTTAGTGGATATGTTAACTTTTGCAGGAGCATTTTTTCTTTTCTTATGTATACCGTATGTAAAGAAAAAAGAAGTAAAACGGAAAGCAACATTTAAGAAGCAATTGTTCGAAGGAATTCACTTTATGAAAAAGCGCCCTAAGTTATTTTGGTTTTTACTAGCGACTTATATGCCGTTTATCGGTGTCATGATGGCAAATTATTTAATCCCAGTATATATTTCAGATATACTCAAAGCTAGTGCCTCTGTATACGCAATTGAAGGTATGATGTACGGTGTCGGAGCGGTTCTTGCAGGAATAAGTATTCCAGTCATGATGAAATATGTCAAAATAGAAATTTCAATCGTTATGACGATGGTTATTTATGTAATTTCAATTACCGCAATGATTATTGAGCCTTCCATTATGTTATTATATGGACTAGCGATTTTCCATGCGATTGGAAATGCTGGAACACGAGTGGCGAGAAATGTATTGATGATGGAAGAAATCCCAAACGAAGTAATGGGACGTGTGGACAGCTTATTTCGATTAATTGGCACAGGAATTCGAATTGTATTATTAATGTTGTTTACGGCAGGCGTATCTAAAGCAGGGGTAATGATCCCGTTTTACGTACTGAGCTGTATATTGATCCTATCATTAGGGATTGCTTTTTATTATGTAATTTCAAAACGTAAAACGGAAGCGAATGTGTCTAATAAATCAATTGTTTAAAAAATACTTCTGCCTCCTTTTCTTTTTCTATATAATAAAAAGAAAGGGAGTGTTAACTTATTTATGAACAAATGGATATTGCTTATAATCTTATTACTACCTCCGCTATACATCATTTATATGACGTTTCGAATGAATAAAGTTGCTCGTGAAACATTGAGTAATCACTCTCCATACGTTCTTATATTAGGTGCAAAGTTATTTGGAGATAGACCGTCTTTATCTCTTCAAAATCGTTTGGATATAGCGTTGGAATATTTACATGCTCACCCTGAGGTGAAAGTAATTGTTTCAGGTGGTCAAGGGGAAGATGAAGATATACCGGAAGCTCACAGTATGAGAAACTATTTAATGGTACATGGTATAGATGAGAATCGTATTTTAATTGAAGACCGCTCTACAAATACGTATGAAAATTTAAAGTTTAGTATGGATTTATATGATGTAAAGCATGCGGTAGTTGTAAGTAATACGTATCATTTATATCGAACGAAAATAATTGCAAAGCGTTTAGGGATAAAGATGGAAGCTTTGGCTGCTGAAACACCGAGACGCTCTAAGAAAAAAGCGTATGTGCGTGAATATGCTGCAATTATGAAAACAATATTGTTCGACCGTTAGAGCTCAAATGAGAGCTCTTTTTTTGTATAATAAAGCGTATCATTTGAAATGAATGTTATATTCCATCAAAATAAAGGAAACAACATGAAAGGAGTTGTGTCTGTGATTCAATTTAATCATGTGTCAAAAGCGTATGAAGATGGCACAAAAGCAGTGGATTCACTACATTTAGAAATTAAAAAAGGAGAATTTTTTGTTCTCATTGGTCCGAGTGGTTGCGGGAAAACAACGACAATGAAGATGATTAACCGTTTAATTGAAACGACGGAAGGATCAATTTTAATCGATGGAAAAGATATTCAACAATATAACATAAACGAACTACGTTGGAATATAGGGTACGTGTTGCAGCAGATTGCGCTGTTTCCACATATGACAATTGCTGAAAATATTGCAGTTGTCCCTGAAATGAGAAAATGGACCAAAAAGGAAATAAAAGCACGTGTCGATGACTTGCTACAGATGGTTGGGCTCGATCCAGATGTATATCGTGATCGTATGCCAGATGAATTGTCGGGAGGGCAGAAACAACGTGTTGGTGTCGTACGGGCATTAGCCGCAAACCCGAAAATTGTACTTATGGACGAACCATTTAGTGCGTTAGATCCGTTAAGTAGGGAGCAGCTCCAGAAGGATATCGTACAACTGCAAAAAAAGATTCAAAAAACAATCGTGTTCGTAACGCACGATATGCAAGAGGCTTTATCACTTGGTGATCGTATTTGTGTAATGAAAGAAGGAAAAGTTGTTCAATTAGATACACCAGAAGGAATTATACATAACCCGAAAAATGAGTTTGTAGAGGAGTTCATTGGAAATCGTGGACGACCTTGGTATGAGGGGAAGAGTATAGAAGAGGTATTGCCACTAGACGAGGGTATACGAGTTGAAGGGAATGCTTTATCTTTACATTCGTCATTACAAGAAGCACTAGTCCGCTTACAAACTGAAGAGTCAGTGCCGGTTGAAGAGCATGGTCAATATGTTGGAGCGTTAACAAGTCGTCATATTGTCAATTACATTGTTGAACAAATGAAGGAAAGAGGCTAAACAGTGACTGATTTTATTCAAACGTTCCAAGAACGAAAAGTAGAATTGCTAAGTGCATTAAGTGAGCATTTACAAATATCGCTTATTTCACTATTTTTTGCAGTAATTATTGCAGTGCCGCTCGGCATTATATTAACGAGAAAAGAACGAATGGCTGAATTTATTATAGGGACTTCTGCTGTTATGCAGACAGTGCCCTCACTTGCTTTACTTGGACTATTAATTCCGTTAGTAGGAATTGGAAAACTGCCAGCTATAATCGCATTAGTTGTGTATGCACTATTACCTATTTTACGAAATACATATACAGGAATACGGGAATTAGATGAATCACTTATAGAAGCGGCGAGAGCTATGGGGATGAATAGCTGGAAAAGATTATGGAAGGTAGAGCTTCCGCTCGCATTGCCAATTATTATGGCTGGTATTCGTACAGCGATGGTATTAATTGTTGGAACGGCTACATTAGCTGCTTTAATAGGCGCTGGTGGGCTCGGTAAGCTCATATTATTAGGCATAGATCGAAATGACCATGCGCTTATCATTTTAGGGGCCGTACCAGCTGCGTTACTCGCTTTATTCTTTGATATAGTACTTCGCGTACTTGAGAGCCCGAAACGCTCTTCTAAGCGCGTTATATTGACGATATGTATAGTTGTAGTAATGATAGCTGCTCCATTTCTTTGGAATACCGAAAAGAAAGACATAGTTATTGCTGGTAAACTTGGATCTGAACCAGAAATATTAATTCAAATGTACAAGCAACTTATTGAACAGGATACAGATTTACAAGTGGAATTAAAGCCAGGCCTTGGAAAAACAGCATTTGTATTCGAAGCGTTAAAATCAGGTGAAGTAGATATATACCCAGAATTTTCAGGTACAGCTTTATCTACTTTCGTGAAAGAAGAACCGAAAAGTACAAATCGTGATGAAGTATATGAACAAGCTCGTATTGGAATGGAAAAGAAATATAATATGGTTATGTTAAAGCCAATGGAGTATAACAATACATACGCACTAGCCATGCCGAAAAAAATAGCAGATCAAAATAACATAAATACAATTTCTGATTTAGGAAAAATTGCACAGGAAGCTAAAGTAGGATTTACATTAGAATTTGCTGATCGTGAAGATGGTTATAAAGGAATGCAAAAATTATATAACTATAAGTTTTCAAATGTTAAAACGATGGAACCGAAACTGCGCTATAGTGCAATACAATCGGGAGATGTTAACGTAATCGATGCATATTCAACAGATAGTGAATTGGAGCAATATGGGCTTAAAGTGCTAAAAGATGATAAAGGACTATTCCCGCCTTATCAAGGAGCACCATTATTAAGAAAAGAGACGTTACAGAAATATCCTGAACTCGAAAAAGTATTAAATAAATTATCTGGAAAGATTACAGATGAAGAAATGAGAAAAATGAATTATGAAGTAAATGTGAATGGGAAAAGTAGCGAAGAAGTCGCAAAACAATTTTTACAAAAAGAGAAGTTACTTCGTTAATTTTACAATAAATATACAATTTTATATGTATGAAATGACCGTTCATTACAAAATGAACGGTTTTTTTGTGCATACTTATACATTTTTTCAAAAAAGTATTCCATTTTTCTTCATTTTCTTTTAGAATAAGTAATGTTTTCCTGAAAAAATATAAGAGAAACGTCTATTAGAGAAAAAGGTGACTTTAATAGTTGAACGAACATAACACCTAGAATGACAGATGGGGTGGTACAAATAGAAAAGAAGTTAGGATTTTTTCCGTTAATCGCATTAGTAGTTGGAACGATGGTTGGTGGCGGTGTTTTTAGTTTACCGCATGATTTAGCAGTAGGAGCAAATAGTGGTGCAACGATAATTGGTTGGTGTATTACAGCAATGGGAATGATTCCACTTGCGCTCGTATATCAAACGTTAGCAAGACAAAAACCGGAGCTTGAGGGCGGAATCTATAGTTATGCACGAGCTGGATTCGGTGAATATATTGGTTTTAACAGTGCTTGGGGATACTGGCTAGCAGGGATTTTAGGAAATGTTGCAACAATTATGTTACTGTTTAGTACATTAGGTTACTTCTTCCCAATTTTTAAAGGCGGAAATAATGTTGCGTCAATCGTAGGTGCATCACTTTTATTATGGACATTGCATTTTCTAATTTTATTTGGAATTCGTGAAGCTTCCATTATGAATGTTATCGCAACGATTGGGAAATTAGTTCCGATCTTATTATTTATTGTCGTGATGGTAACAGCGTTTCGCTGGGATACATTTACACATGACTTTTGGGGCGAAGGAACTATCTCAGTTTCCTCTGTACTAGGTCAAGTGAAAAATACAATGCTTGTAACCCTTTGGGTGTTCATTGGGGTTGAAGGAGCAGTTGTATTATCAGGAAGAGCTAAAAATAGTAGAGACGTTGGAAAAGCGACAGTACTTGGACTTATTTTAGTAATGTCTATTTATATTTTAATTTCTGTTCTGTCAATGGGAGCCATGACAAGAAAAGAACTTTCAGTATTAGAGACTCCTTCAATGGGACATGTATTAGAACATGTTGTTGGGCCATGGGGTGCAATGGCAATTAATATTGGATTAGTTGCGTCACTTGTAGGTACATTAATTGGCTGGTTTTTACTTGTTTCTGAAATTTCTCACGTAGCAGGAAAAGACGGCGTGTTTCCGAAAGTCTTTACGAAAACAAATAAGAAACAAACGCCGCATATGGCATTGTGGATTTCAAATATCGTTGCCCAAACTATATTTATAATCGTTCTGTTTTCACAATCGACATATCAAATTATGTATTTTATTGCGTCAACATCTATATTACTGCCGTACTTATTATCAGCGCTATTTCAATTGAAATTAGTCATCACGAAAGAGCTGAAAGTTGCGAGAGTAAAAAATGGATTGTTAGCATTAATTGCTTCCCTATACTCTGTATGGTTAATTTATGCAGCTGGTTTAAAGAATTTATTGCTTGTTTCAATCGTATATGGTATTGGGATTCTCGTGTATATGTTTGCAAGAAAAGAAAAAGGGAATCGTTGTTTTGTAGGCAAAGAGCGATATGTGATGTGGGCAATTGTTATTGCAGCTATTACATCACTTTATATGTTACTGACAGGAACTATAAAAATGTAAAAGTCCTTTTAATTTAAAGGGCTTTTTTCCTTGTCTAGAGAATATTTAATACATAAGATATTCAGGAGGGATGAAAATGGAAGAAAAAGAACAGTTGTCTAGAATTATGGATTTAGCTAGTGATTTAAGGAAAGTATTAGTACAAGAATCTTTTTTTAATCATCATCCTGAACTTCGAGGCGTGATTGAAAATTTAGCGAGTTCTGTAGAGAATTTGGCGAGTTTGCAGCAAAATAAAGATGAAAATGCCGAAGATCGATTACGGTACGTACTTGCTAAAATGAAAATCGCTCATAATGCCATTTTGCAAGAAAAAAAAGCATTTCCTTCTCATTAATATACGTTTTAATTTTGAACCTGACGGATGACGTCAGGTTTTTTATTTCTAGTTTTAGATTGTAGTTCATACAATAAGGATAGTATGAAAAAAAGAAGGTGACTACGTTGAAATTACATAAAGCTCTTCATCCAAGTTTTATAAAGCGAATGTATTATATGAGGTTTATTGGTAAGTTTGCAAAAGCTGAGGGAGAGAAGAATGGAGAAAATTTCTTTGTACAATGTCTTTCTTCAATACCTTTAACTTTACAAGAGTTATTTCCGACTGGAAAATATTTGTTTGAAGGATTATGCAGTAATAAAAAGAATGAAAAAATCTTTACTGATTTAAAGAAGCATAAATTAGAAAAGCAACTGGTTATGTTTCGTCTTTATTATGATCGTGGAAATTTATTTCTGGAATTAATGTGCACAGAAGAGCCTCGGGAAATAGCATCTTCATATAAAGTGATTCCTTCACCAAAGGTCTCAAATTATAAAAAGAGAGCGTCTTTGGAACGGAAGTTAAGCAACGGTTATTTATCATTTCTTATGCCTAAATTACCAAAAGACTTTGAGCCTCCAGAATTATTGTGGCATGAAGGAAGGCTATATGGAAATTTATCGTTAAAATCATCAATAAGTTCAATTTCATATTTTGAGCAAAGAAAAGAATGCAAATATATTGAAATAAACGATTGGATGAAACATGTAGAAATAGCAGTAGATGATCATTTATATTTTGTAAGTGAAAATGTGTATGACCAACTAAATAAACGAATTGCTGAAGAAGGTAAGTTAGTTGAAGTAGAAGATATTAAAATGCAAAAGGATGACTGGGAATGGGATGAGCGTGAATCCTCTTTTTTGCAGTATGTACAAAGTATGGTTCGTAATAAAGGGTTATATTTGGATGATACAGATATATATAATTTTCACATTAGTATTAAAACCAATATGTTAACAATTGTTGGTGGTATACCAGGTGTTGGGAAATCACGCTTTGTGCAAGCTTATGCAGAATCACTTGGTTTACGTTATGGGGAAGAATTAATTTGGATTCCGATTTCACCATCGTATCAAGAACCACATGATATTCTCGGTTACCTTCATCCGAATGGTAATTTTATTGAAAGTGAAACGAAGTTAGTTCGGACATTGTTAAAGGCTAAAGAAAATCCAAATCAATTGTATATAATTGTGTTCGATGAAATGAACATGTCACATATTGAGCATTGGTTTACTCCGTTTCTATCCGTTCTTCAACTTGAAAAGAAAAATCGTATTTTGAGTTTGTATGAGAAAGTACAAGAAATAGAAAATCAAATTCCACCTTCAGTGGAAATTGGTGAGAATATTATTTTCGTAGGCACTGTAAATTTTGATGAAACGACGAAAGAGCTTTCCGATCGATTATTAGATCGAACAAATTTGATTACATTACAAAAAATTCCGTTTTGCGAGATGAGTATAGAACATGAGAAAGTTGTTCAGCAACCTCCGCTGAAAGTAACAACGGGAGAATTTCGACTCAATTGGTTTAGGAATAAAGAGATGATCGAAGTGTATACTGAAGAGGAATTAGAGTTATTGGATAAGTTACATGATGTATTATCATCACACGATATATCAAAAGGAATTTCTTTCCGATGTGCAAGCGCAATCGCTACGTATTTGCAAAATATACCGTTCCAAAATAATCAGTCTTATATGATTAGCAGGGAAGAAGGTTTTGATTTGCAAATAAAGCAGCGTGTATTAACGAAATTAAGGGGGACAGAAATGACAGTGGGCCCTCTACTTTCTGAAGAAGCAAAAAGGGGAGCGACATTGATACCACTTTTACAGTCTCCGCTTGCAAATCGTGTATCTACATTTGAACATTCTTTAGCTTATATAAGACAAAAGCGTAGAGAACTGGAGCTGTATGGCTATGCAAAATGAGGAGCGTTATGAAACAGCAATCGTCGATACGAAAGAAACGCTCCCGTTTGTATTGAAGCTAATTATTGGTACTGAGGGGAAAGGCGATTTTATCCTTTTAAACCGGCTTTGTACGTCTACTACAGCATTAGTTCAATGTATTTATAAAGTACAGGAATTAAAACCACTGAAATTACATTTCCATTATCAAAATCCAATGGATATTACATTCATATGGAATAAAGTATATGAGGGACAAAAGAATATAAAAGAGTCACAATATGAATTAAATGAAAAAAAACAAAGAGTATTAGTGTATGAACATGGAAAAACTGAATTTTTTTATCCGTGGCGCTGTGGCTTATACCATTTTGAAGTGCGTATAGAAGATAAAACTTATTATGGTGCGTTTCAAGTGGTTCCTAAAAACTTTTTTGATGACCAATTTGAAATGATTCAAGATTATGTGAAGTCAATTTTAAACGAGTTAATTTTAGATAGAGGTTATTACAAGAAAACTTTCTCAGCACTTAGCGATATTGAAGATTCTTCTTATTTGGTATTGTTAAGAAAGTTGCCACAAAAAATGAAAAGAATAAAACAAATTTTTAAAAAAGTAGAATCGAATGCGGAATTTGTACACGAATATGAATGGGAAACGAAAGCGCGGAAGACAACGAGAAAAACTGCCATTATGACAGAAAGAAAGCTTTATGCGAAATATTACAACCGTAAATTTAAGGAGCAAAAAAATAGTATTGAAAATGCATTTCTTAAATTTAAAACGATGCAATTCTATTATTATTTACTTGAAGCAGAAATTTTTGTACGTAAAACTATTGAAATACTAGAAGGAGAAAAGAAGAAAAAGTCAGATGAATTTCAAGCTGTTAAAACAATTATGAAAACGATTGAACGAAATGGATCCGTGACGGATAGGGAAAAACAAAAATATAGAAATCTACATTTACTGAAAGAAGCAGATTTACGGAAAAGTTCTGTGAAAATACAAGAATATAAAATATTAGCTCATATCGTATATGAAAGTGTGCAATACTTTCGAAATTTATTGTATTCTCCATTTTGGAGGGAAGTTTCTGAAACAGCTACCATTAATTCGAACACTTTATCTATACCGCATCAACAATTAATCCACCATTTAGAATTGTTACCGCAACATACGGAGCAACCTCCATCTTTATTATTCGTATATAAACCAACGTTTTTAGTGTATGAGTATTACTCTTTTTTTATCGTTATTTCTATATTAGAACAAATCGGATTTGAAGATAAGAATCCTATCCGTGAACAAATACAAGAACATTTTTATTTAGACGGATTACAAGATGGAACGACAGTGATTTTACATCGAGATGATATAAAAGTGCACGTCGCGTTTAATGATTTAATTGAAACACACCCTCTTATTGCACTAAGCAAAGGAAGTAATTTTTATAACGGAGAGGACACAAAGAAGCCGGATATTCGTTTAGATTGTTATGTAAAGGAAGAAGAGAAGTATGTATATAAATCTTCTATTATTATCGAAGTGAAATATAGTCCTATGTACAATATTTTTCAGCCTGTAGGTAATACGAAAGCAACGGAGCAAATGTATAAATACTGGTCTATTAAGTATGTAGAAGAACAGAATGGCAAAAGAATTTTTAAGCGAAGAGCGATTTATGAAGTGATTTGTGTATATCCAGGTAGCCATATGCATAGTAAAAAAATTGAATCTGGATGTGGAGTGTTTTTACAACTATATCCATATAAAACGAAACAAGGAGAAGAGAAGTTGGCTGGGAAGCATGGGATGATTCAAATTTTTGAGAAATGGTTAAAAAGTAATAAAATGTAAAAGAAATCCTTTTTAATGAAGGATTTCTTTAGGTTAAGAAGAATTATATGCAGTACGGAAAGACACATTATACGGTTCGAACTTGATAGTGATTATCATTTTTTTATTAGAGTAATTGAATCTTTTTATGTTTGTAATAGTGTGGGGAATTAAGGGTTTTTACATGTGTATGAATGACTAATAAGTAGGAATTTAATTCATTTTGCAGAATATAATAAGACATAAATATTTTTAGTTGCATACGAAGATTTGTTCTTATATGATAGTAAGTGAAAGCGTTATCAAAAACAGAGCGGCGATGGGAAAGGCGGTTAAATATGTTCCAGCGTGTTCAAACAAAGGAAGAGCATTTTTGGTTCGAGCAACTGTGGGGAGATTTTTGTGAAGAAAGAAACTTAATGTTTGTAGAACGTAATTTAAATCCATCACGATTTTTATTAATAGAAGATGAACATCATATTGGTACAGTAGAATGTATTAAGTTTACAGTACCTGAACAATCAAATTCTGAGTTTTTCTATCCGTTTTCTAAAAATGATTTAGTGAAAGATTTGAAAAATGTGTATGAAATAGGAAAGTTAAGTATTGCGAAAACGTCTCGGGGGAGAGGACATTTCAAAAGGCTGGCAGCTATTTTATTTATGCATGCGTTAGAGACGAAAGCGGAATGGTATATTGCAGCAGTTACAAAAAGAATGTATATGTATTTACTTACACTCGGTTTTCCAATCGAACCGGTAGATAGTCCATTCCAGTTTCATGATACTTTACAAGGTGTACCAGTGCGAATTCATGCTCGAAAAGGGGCTACACATCTGTATTCTTTGAAAGAATTCCGTGATATTATTCAAGGGAATGCTCATGCGCAGGCACTTATTGCAGAATACAGTAAAAATATTATGTTAACAAAATGAAAATATATGAATATGTATAGCATGAAGAAGAGTTACTTATTACGGGCATCTGTTTTCATACAAAAAGTAGACCCTTATTCTCAGAATAAGGGTCTAAAATATTATAGTCCAAATATACTAAAAATCATTTTACGACGCTTCGGTTTCTTTTCTCTTTCATATGTTGGTTTTGCATCAGGAGTAATGTATATTGGTTCTTCTTTTTTTAGGGCGGCTTCTAGTTTTTGAATTCGTTCTAACATTTCCTCTATTTCGCGGCGATGTTGTAAAAGTTGGTATGTAACGACATCATTTGCTTTATCTTGCATTTGTTCTTCCATTCGATCTAGTCTTCTCGTAATTGTGGTAAATTGAGCTGTTAATTGCTCAAAATCATTCGATGATGTGTTTTGAACAATTGTGTTTACTTGAGTTTTTAATTTTTCTACATCATTTGAAGATGGTTTTTGAGTAGTTTGAGAGTTTTGAGGCTGGTCCATTTGAGAGCGATGGTATTCTAACATTAGATCTAAATCACCTTGTGTGAAAATAAAATGACCATATTTATTTTTTTTAATCGTAAGATTTAATTGTTGTGCAATCCGGACAACAGCCTTTGGGCTAACACCTAATTTCTTTGCGATAAATGGTGTTTTATATTCCAAAATAATCCCTCCTATATATATCCTGTTGAATGATTTCTAGTTATGTAGCAAGTTCCCTTCAGGTGTGACAAAAGAAGTGTGGAATCGGCAAAGAAAGTGTTTTTTCACGAAGTTCAGCTGTTTAGCACATACTATTTATATAAATCATTCTTAGTTATCGGAAAATTGGGTTTATTATAGTTTGACGATAATAAGCTAATTAGATTATCATAATTATAAATATCTTTTTTATGTATGCATATAATATATAAAAAGGTGGTTACTAATGTAGAATTTTATTAGAGTATAAGAATGCTTACTTCACTTGAATAAATTTAAGTAGGAGGTGGCTTCCTTGCTTACACTGTAAGTAAGGAAAAGTATTTGGACATATATAGTATAAGTATAGTGATTGTTTTAATTGCCTTAACGGCATTTTTCGTTGCAGCAGAATTTGCAATTGTTAAAGTGAGGAGTTCACGAATTGACTATTTAATTGCAAAAGGAAATAATCGTGCAATATCTGTCAAAACAATCATTACAAACTTAGACGAATATCTATCAGCTTGTCAATTAGGAATAACTGTTACAGCTCTTGGGATTGGGTGGTCTGGTAAACCTGCGCTAAAGCACATGTTTGATGTGTTGTTTGCAAATTGGAACGTCCCTACTCAACTCGCAGACATTTTAGCTATAATTTTAGTATTTTTGTTTATCACATTTTTCCATGTGGTAGTAGGAGAGTTAGCTCCAAAAACATTTGCGATTCAAAAAGCAGAACAAGTGAGTTTCTTTGTTGCTAAGCCACTCATTTTGTTTTATCGTATTGCTTTCCCATTCATTTGGATTTTAAATGGATCAGCTCGGTTAATTACAAAGTTTCTTGGGTTGAAACCACCAAAAGGGCATGATGAAGTGCATTCAGAAGAAGAATTGCGGTTGTTAGTTTCAGAAAGTTATAAAAATGGTGAGATTAATCAATCTGAATATAAGTATGTGAATAAAATATTTGAATTTGATGATCGTATTGCGAAAGAAATAATGGTACCACGAACAGAGATGAATATTTTAAATAAAGAAATGCCTGCTGAAGAGGCTTTACAAAAAATGTCTCATGAAAAATATACGAGGTATCCGGTTGTTGATGGTGATAAGGACCATGTAATAGGCTTTGTGAATTTTAAAGATATATTTACAGATTTTGTGAAGCACCGAGTTGTTAGTGAAAAGACAGTGGAGCAATATATTAGGCCAATTATTTTAGTTATTGAATCTATCCCAATTCATGATCTATTTTTAAAAATGCAAAGAGAAAGAACGCATATCGCTATATTAATTGATGAATATGGTGGTACATCAGGTCTTGTAACCGTTGAAGATATTTTAGAAGAAATTGTAGGGGATATTCAAGATGAGTTCGATACTGATGAACAACCGGAAATCCAACAAGTTAGTGAGACGAAAACGATTTTAGAGGGAAAAGTACTTGTTAGTGAAGTGAACGCATTATTAGGTTTGACTATTGACGACGATGATGTTGATACGATTGGCGGTTGGATCCTAACAAAAAATATTGAGATTTCCGAGGGTGATACCATTGAGATTGAAAATTATAAATTTTGCGTGAAAAAATTAGATGGACACTATATTAAGAGATTAGAAGTAACGAAACCTTCAGAATCGATTGTTATTGTAGGAGATGAAAAAAAGATTTCGCTCCAAGAACAAATTAGTTCGTAAACTCTGCTTTGTAGCAGAGTTTTTTTGAGCAAAATGTTTTTTTGATGTATTAGGGCTATGATACAATTACACAAGTCAGACCTTTCACCAGGTGAAATAAATGAAATGTATTATTGTATACATATATTCGGAAGGAGAACCACTATGAAAAAACATTTATATATAAATGGGGTATGGAAATCAGTAGAGACGTATAAACCATTGTATGCACCATATTCTGAAGAAACATTAGCGGAGATTGCGCAAGGTACAGAAGATGACGTTAAGGAAGCAATAGTTTCGGCCAAAAATACAATGAAAGAAATGAAAAAATTATCCGCATACGACCGTGCAACTATTTTAGAAAAGGTTGCACAAAAAATGGATGAGAGAAGAGAAGAGTTTGCAGAGATTATCGCAAAAGAAGCTGCAAAACCAATTCGTGCTGCACGTGGAGAAGTAGATCGCACTGTTCAAACATATAAGTTTGCAGCTGAAGAAGCGAAGCGAATATATGGTGAGACGTTACCATTAGATGCTGCACCAGGAGCAGGTGGCCGTATAGCGTATACAATTCGACAACCAATCGGGGTTATTGGTGCTATTACACCATTTAATTTTCCACTTAATTTAGTAGCACATAAGGTAGGCCCAGCAATTGCGGCTGGAAATACTATTGTGCTAAAGCCTGCCGACCAAACGCCACTTTCTTCGTATGCATTGGTAGAATTATTTGAAGAAGCTGGTTTACCAAAGGGAGCTTTCAATATAATTTCTGGACCTGGATCTGTTGTAGGTGAGGCATTAGTAAAAGATGAGAACGTTGCTAGTATTACTTTTACAGGAAGTCCGAAAGTAGGTATTGGAATTAAGGAAAAAGCCGGGTTGAAACGAGTGACGTTAGAATTAGGATCGAATGCTGCAGTAATTATTGATGAAGATGTTGAATTGACAGACGAAATAATTGAACGTGTAAAATGGGGCGCGTTTGTGAATAATGGACAAGTTTGTATTTCAGTACAACGTGTTTTTGTGCATGAACGCAAAATGGAAGAGTTTATTACAAAATTAACGAAAGCAATGGAAAACGTTGTAGTAGGAGACCCGCTTCATGAAGAAACAGATGTATCAGCACTTATTTCAAAAAAAGATGTAGAACGTATAAATTCATGGGTGGAAGAGGCAGTTAAGGAAGGAGCTAATGTTGTATACGGTGGTAACAAACGTGATGCAAGGATTTTTGAACCAACTGTATTAGCAAATGTTCCAGATTATGTATCTGTTCAGTGCCAAGAAGTATTTGGTCCACTTATGACTGTAAATACATTTAAAGAATTTGATGAGGCTTTAGAACAAGTAAATAATTCACGTTATGGATTACAAGCAGGTGTATTTACAAACAATCTATGTAAGGCAATGCGTGCAATTGATGAATTAGAAGTCGGTGGTGTCATGATTAATGATATTCCAACGTTCAGAGTAGATCATATGCCTTATGGCGGTGTGAAAGAGAGTGGCACAGGCCGTGAAGGGATTAAATATGCAATAGAAGAAATGACAGAAATGAAATTAGTGTGTATTAAAAAATAAAGTAGATCGAGCTTAAACACCGCAATAAAAAACGAGCAGGAAATGTTTACGATTCCATACTCGTTTTTTATTGTTTGTTTTACGTTTCTCGGAACGATTTCATTTAATCAAGTGTACCTTTTACTTCATTTCTTGTTTGAAAATATCATCTTCGACATAAATATGTTCTTTATCTACAGCAGTGCTATGAGAGAGTACTAAACCGATTGGTGTTTCAGTACCTTTATTTTGAACAATTGTAAAAGGAATATTTTTTTCAGTTGCTAATTTAATGTATTTTGATAAATGTGGGTAAGCAATGCTTCCATTTAGGAATAGTTGTAATGATTGAGAAGAACGTATGTTACCCGTTACTTCTGTATACACATTACTTTGCATTACTTGACCGATTGTTAAAGCGATTTCTACACGCTCACGTAATGTAGTTAAGTACATATTACGTTCTTCTGGTTTGTTTTGCTTTTGGCCATATATGCCTTCTTGGAGATAGTCTTCCACATTTTTATTTACCATATTTTTCACACCTTTCACTTCTTATTGTACGCAAGAATTAAAAAGGATGCAAAAAAAAAGTAGTTTTGAACAGGAAAATAATTTAAAAAATGAGAAGGGGAAAGGGATATAGGAATACAACTTATTTAAATAAGTAAGGAAAAATAAATTTTATCAACAGAAATTAACAAAATGTGACAAAAATCTATTAACGAAATGTATTTTTTGTGTTAATATTCAAAATATAAAGGGTATTCGTCGTATGGAAATGGAGGGAATGGAGGTTTTTCCAATCGATAAGGATATTAAAGAAGTATTTTGTTCGCACTTGAAAAACAACAGGCACCAATTCGTAGAGAACTGGAAAAACAAAATGATAATTTCCGAAAAAGATCCATTTAAACAAGAGGTAGTTCAAAATGGAGCGAATTTATTAGAGTTAATTATCGAACTTATTATGGAAGATAAAGACATTAATTATCTTCAGCCATTATGTGAGAAAATTGCCATTGAGCGTGCAGGGGCAGATGCGAATATTGGAGATTTTGTTTACAATGCAAATGTGGGAAGAAATGAACTTTTTGAAGCAATGTGCGAATTGGATGTAAGTGCTCGTGAACTGAAACCGATTATGGCCAAAATACATACTTGTTTTGACAAATTAATTTATTATACCGTTTTAAAATACTCAGAAATTATATCGAGAAATTTAGAAGAAAAACAGCAATATATAAATGAAACACATAAAGAAAGGCTTACGATTCTAGGGCAAATGTCGGCTAGTTTTGTGCATGAATTTCGTAATCCGCTAACTTCGATTATGGGATTTGTAAAGTTATTGAAGACAGATCACCCTAATCTATCGTATTTAGATATTATTTCACATGAATTAGATCAATTAAATTTTAGGATTTCGCAATTTTTACTTGTATCGAAAAAAGAAATGTGGAATGAATCTGAACGTTTTTTGGTAAATGACTTATTTCAAGATATTATACAATTCTTATATCCAAGTTTAGTTAATGCAAATGTTTTGATTGAAAAGAATTTGCCGTATCCTATTCCACTCGTTGGTTACCGGAGTGAAGTGAAGCAAGTAGTTTTAAATATTTTAATGAATTCGATTGATGCTCTTGAATCGGTGAAAGAAGAGCGAAAAATTATCATTGATGTATTTGAAGAGGATCAGGCTGTTCGCATTGTTATAAAAAATAATGGACCTATGATTCCAGCAGACAATGTAGAGACTATTTTTGAGCCATTTGTAACTACTAAAAAGCTAGGTACTGGTATTGGACTATTTGTATGTAAACAAATTGTAGAAAAACATAAAGGATCCATATTGTGTCGTTCGGATAACGATTGGACAGAATTTCAAATTACGTTTCAAAAGTAAACAGTCTACACCATGCGAATGGTGTAGACTGTTTTAATTTGTAAGTATAACGGTCTCTAATTTTGGATCCTCAGTTGAATAACCAACTATTGAAATTGTGTAAATTGTATTTGGTTCAACGTTGAATTTTGGAATGGTTAATAGTACTTTTTTTGTATCAGCAAGTGAAACTTCAATATCTGCTGTACCAGGGCTAACTTGTAAAAAATCTGTTATTTGCTTAAAGAGTACATTTTCAAATAAATGATCCCCATCTTTTAAATTTACATTTACAACTGGAGTGTCTGGTGAAAAATGTGCAAACCGTATTTTTGCTTGACCAGATGGTAAATGAGTATTATCAAGAAGGGGTTGTAATTGGAGATGATTATCGCTATTGACCGCTGCAAGGGTATAAGTGTGATTCCCCATTATTGGTACTAATGCTGAAAATATTGGAGTTTCGTTTCCGACAGGGACAATATCAATACGGTATTTACCTTGCACTAATGATAAATAAGGACTGAATTGTTTAAAAGAAATATTTTTAATAACCTTTTGTCCGTTTATTATAATATCAACTGCTGGTGTATGGGGAGCTGTGTGGAAGATTCTCATATGTGACGGTAAAGTCGCTTCTTGTGAATCTCTCTTTTCATATGCTTGTACAAGTTTTGTAATTGCATCATAGTATTTCATATAGAGTTCTACATATCTTTTAGGATTGCTATATTGATAGTAACGAGCGAGCTGTTCGTAACGTGCAGCTTCTTGGCCGTATTTTTCAATTTCGGATTGAGTCATGAACATTCCTCCTTTATCATCATTACAAATATATGCGAAGCTAGAAAGAGGTTATGCAAAAAACTTGCCTTTCTAGAAGGAAAAGTTTAAATGGGGATTTTTTTATTTATAGGCAAACACACATACAAATCGATAATTGTCCTACATAAATTATAAAGGAAAGGTAGTTTGACTTTGATGGAAGGAGTGGAACCATTGGGATGGGGATATTCCCATAGTTATTGGGAATGAAGTTATGGAGGATTTGGTGCTATAGGCTGTGGGACGAATTATGGATTTGTATTATGAGTATTTCTATTAATTTTAGTGATGCGTTGGATAAGGTAATACCGATAAAAGAGCGTCGTGCCGAACTGATTAATGTGGTTAATCGGTTCTTTTTTTATTGTTCTAAACAGGTGGTACTATTTGTTAAGAAATAGTTATGATAAATGAGGCGAAGTAAAATGTCGAATTTTGTTTGAAAATATGCAATATAAAGTAGGATAATAGGAAGGAGAATAACGGGAGTTTCGTCGAAGTTTACACAATGTCAGCAATTGAGGAAAGTTGATATTATATTAAAAAAATATTCAATTTGCTGTTATCTTAAATCAGGAAGGGGTATTTAAGCGTACAGGTAAGGTTGGTCTTCATTTTTAGTTCTGAATTTTCTGTTTTTAAAATAATATTTAGCAGTCATTTGTATATTTTATAATAGTTTTTTGATAAATTCACTGCTTTTGCAGAGGATTCTTTTTTATGAAAGAAACGTCAATTTTCTTCATATACATATACAAATTGGAGAAATGGGGGAGCGCTATGCGCGATTACTTAATTAAACCACTTGTTGGTCAGCCGTATCCGATGATTTCACATGGAAAAGGTGTGTATTTGTATGATCAAAACGGAAATAAATATTTTGATGGTTCGTCTGGAGCGATTACGGCAGGTATTGGACATGGCGTAGCAGAGATAGCAGAAGTTATAAAAAAACAGGCAGAGGAGATCGCTTTCGTTTATAGATCACAGTTTACGAGTGAACCAGCTGAAAAATTAGCGAAGAAGTTAAGTGATTTATGTGTAGGAGATTTGAACTGGAGCTTTTTTGTGAATAGTGGTACGGAAGCAAATGAAACAGCTATGAAAATCGCAATTCAGCATTTTCAGGAGCGTGGCATTCAAGGGAAACATAAAATTTTGTCACGGTGGATGAGCTATCACGGGATTACAATGGGAGCTTTATCTATGTCTGGGCATCCACTGCGCAGACAACGTTTCGTTTCTATTTTGGAAGATTATCCGACTATTCCAGCTCCATACTGTTTTAGATGTCCTGTACAAAAGGTATATCCAACATGTCAACTTTCTTGTGCGACTGAACTAGAAAGAGCGATTGATCGAATTGGTGCAGAACATATTGCAGCTTTTATTGCTGAACCGATTATCGGAGCTGCTGGAGGAGCGGTTGTCCCACCGAAAGAATACTATAAAGTAATTAAAGATATTTGTAGTCATTACGATATATTATTTATTGCGGATGAAGTAATGACTGGACTTGGTCGTACTGGTGCATGGTTTGCGATGGAGCACTGGGGTGTAGAACCGGATATTATGACCCTTGGTAAGGGGCTAGGAGCAGGTTATACACCAATGGCAGCAACAGTTGTAAGTGACCGTGTTATGGAGCCAATTTTACGTGGATCACGTTCTGTAATGAGCGGGCATACGCTTAGTGCAAATCCATTGTCTGCAGCAACGGCTTTAGCTGTTATTGAATATATGGAGAAACATAATTTACCTGAAAAAACAGCAGAAAAGGGAGAGTATTTATTAAAAGGTTTGCAGAAAGTTCAGCAACAATCGACAATCATTGCCGATGTGCGTGGAAAAGGATTGCTAATTGGAATAGAATTGCAACCGTTTACAAAAGCGTCGGAGCTTATTTCAGTTGCTGCTAAAAATGGACTGCTCTTATACCAAGCTGTTTCAGGGCAAGCAGGAAAAGAGGATAGTGCACTGCTTGTTGCACCACCAATGACAACTACATATTCCGAGTTAGATGAATTACTTTCAATTTTTGTAAAGAGCGTGGAAGAGATGATGCAAAAAGGAGGGCATAGTATCGCATGACAACTATTACAAATACATTCGGTAAATTAAAAGAAATAGAGGAAGTAATTTCTTTGTTCCATGATGATATGACATTAATGTTTGGGGGATTTGGAGGAATCGGATCCCCTCCATCTTTAATTCAAGCTGTTTTAGATAAAGGCATTACAAATTTAAATTTAATAGGAAATGATACTGGATTTCCTGATGTAGGAATCGGTCGTCTTGTTACGAATGAAAGGGTTAAATCTTTAGTTACTTCTCATATTGGGTCAAATCCAAATGCGGGAAGACAATTAAATGAAGGAAGATTGCAAATTGAATTCTCTCCGCAAGGAACACTCGCAGAGCGTATTCGCGCTGGTGGTGTAGGGCTTGGTGGTATTTTAGTTGACGTTGGTGTTGATACGATTGTAGAAGAAGGAAAGCGTACAGTTGAAATGAATGGAAAGACATATTTAGTTGAAACAGCTTTAACGGCTGAAGTCGCAATTGTATATGCGAAAAAAGCGGATCCGTTTGGCAATCTTGTATTTGATAAAAGTGCTCGTAATATGAATCCACACGTAGCTATGGCTGGTGACATAACGATTGTAGAAGCAGAAGAAATTGTTCCACTTGGAAGTTTAGATCCAGAAGAAATTGTCGTCCCAGGTGTATTTGTAAATTATATTGTGCCATCGGAAGGAGTGAATTGGAAATGGGTATGGGCGTAGAAGTAAGAGATAAGATTGCAAGACGTGCAGCGAAAGAAATTCAGAATGGTATGCTTGTAAATTTAGGTATTGGAATTCCATCGCTTGTACCGAATCATTTGCCAGAAGATATGAATGTTATGTTTCATGCGGAAAACGGTATTGTTGGTATGGGACCAACGCCAAGTAAAGGGAATGAAGATGAGAATTTATGTAACGCAGCTGGTTTACCAACATCTCTTATTACAGGAGCAAGTTATTTTGATAGTTGCATGGCGTTTGGCATGATTCGAAAAGGATTACTTGATGTTACGATACTTGGTTCGTTACAAGTAAGTGAAAATGGTGATTTAGCGAACTGGATTGTACCAGGAAAACGCGTTCCAGGTATTGGAGGAGCGATGGATTTAGCGCAAAAAGCGAAGCGGGTCGTTGTTGTGATGAATCATGTTGATAAATACGGAAATGCAAAGATTGTTTCGGAATGTACATTGCCATTAACTTCGAAAAAATGTGTAGATTTAATTATTACAGACATGGCTGTCATGGAAGTGACCCAAAGAGGACTTGTCTTACAAGAATTAATGAGTCCATATACTGTAGAAGATGTAAAACGACATACGACAGCTGATTTTCATATAAGCTCAAATTTACTAGTAATTGAGTGAGGGGAGTTGTAATATATGGAGCAATTAAAAAAACAAGTTTGTGATTATATTGAGGGTCATGAAGAAGAGAGTGTAAAATTTTTAACACGATTAATTCAAGAAAAGAGCGTATCTGGTGATGAAAGTGGTGCGCAGGCAATTGTTATTGAAAAGTTGCGTGAGTTAGGTCTAGATCTTGATATTTGGGAGCCTGCTTTTAATGAAATGAAAGATCACCCTTATTTCGTATCACCTCGTACAAGTTTTACAGATAGCCCGAATATTGTAGCGACTTTAAAAGGAAGTGGCGAAGGGAAATCTATGATTTTAAACGGGCATATTGATGTCGTGCCAGAAGGGGATGTAAATCAGTGGGACCATCATCCATATAGTGGAGAGAAAATAGGAAACCGCATATATGGACGTGGAACAACAGATATGAAAGGCGGCAATGTCTCACTTATGCTTGCGATGGAAGCGATTATTGAATCTGGTATTGAACTAAAAGGTGATATACATTTTCAAAGTGTAATAGAAGAAGAGAGCGGTGGGGCAGGAACATTAGCCACTATTTTACGAGGATATAAGGCAGATGGTGTTATTATTCCTGAGCCGACGAATATGAAGTTTTTTCCGAAACAACAAGGATCAATGTGGTTTCGTCTACATATAAAAGGAAAAGCAGCACACGGTGGTACACGTTATGAAGGAGTAAGTGCAATTGAAAAAAGTATGTTTGTTGTAGAGCATTTGAGAAAATTAGAAGAGAAGAGAAATGGTCGAATTACAGATCCGTTATTTAAGGGGATTCCGATTCCAATTCCAATTAACGTTGGGAAAATTGAAGGGGGAAGCTGGCCAAGTTCTGTTCCCGATTCATTAATTTTAGAAGGAAGATGTGGTATTGCGCCGAATGAGACTATAGAGGCAGCAAAAGAAGAGTTTGAGGGCTGGATTGGTGAATTAAAAGATGTGGATAGTTGGTTTGTAAAAAATCCTGTAGAAGTAGAATGGTTTGGGGCTAGATGGGTTCCTGGTGAACTAGAAGAAAATCATCCACTTATTACAACGCTTCAACATAACTTTGTTGAAATCGAAGGGAACGAGCCGATTATAGAAGCTTCGCCATGGGGAACAGATGGAGGTTTGTTCACACAAATAGCTAACGTACCCACGATAGTATTTGGTCCAGGAGAGACGAAAGTAGCACACTATCCAAACGAATATATAGAAGTTGATAAAATGATTGCTGCCGCAAAAATAATTGCATGTACATTACTAGATTGGTGTGAGGTGAAAAAATGAAATACTATGAATCTTTTAGTGAACAGACAAAGCATTATACAGTAGAAGGGGTTTTAGATTATTTTAATAAACGTATTAGAGTTGATCACTATACAGGAAATGTTGAAAGCATCATACAAACAATCGATGAATTAGCACAGAAACATTCTTTCACTAAATGTATTATTAAAGGAAAGGGAGAGCATGTTTCAACATGGCTCTCTTTCGGTTTCTTACTGGAAGCAACGATACCTCATTATTTTCAAGGGCACGATGCGCACTTCTTCGTGAAATATCATAATGATGAAAGACGAAATAGTATTCATTGGACTGAGGAAGATACTATTTTAAGTGGTGTAAAAGAAAAAGAAGTGAAAGAAAAAATAGTCCCAGAGGAATTTGTGTTAAGAAAAGCGACAGAAGAGGATGCGGAAGAATTAGCAATTGTCTTTGGAAAAGTATTTGAAGTTTATCCGACACCTTTAAATGATGGGAATTATGTAAAGCAGACGATGAAGGAAGACGATACAATTTACTATGTTTATGAATTCGAGGGGAAAATTATTAGTACAGCATCTGCTGAAATGAACGTGAAAGAAGGTAATGCAGAATTAACGAATTGTGCTACATTACCTGAATATCGAAAACATGGTTTCATGAAAAGTCTGTTAATTAAATTGGAGGAAGAGCTCCAAGAAAAATCTATTTTTTGTTCTTATACAATTGCTCGCTCGCTATCTTTCGGTATGAATGCAGCCTTTCATCAATTAGGCTATACATATACGGGAAGGCTTGCGAATAATTGCTACATTTTTGATAAGTTGGAAGATATGAATATATGGGTGAAAGATTTATCCAGCTATTCGAAAGCAGTAAGACTCCCGCCTCAAAATTCGGCTGTAAAGCAAAGAAGTTAGGTGGGAGTCGGGTTAATAATAAAGCCCCACTGATTAAAGTTTCACTTAACCATAAATAAGCAATAAAAATATATATACATTTCATCAAAATAATAGAACGGAATCGTCATGCTTATAATCGCGCAGAGGGTGCCGGAAATTCGGCGTTGAATTTGCTGGATTTTCGGCAAAAGGGGGGATGACATTGCTAGCAGTTTCGACACAGGAAGTCATTGAAGCGATTTTGGGCAGTATAGATGAGGCCATACATGCAGTAGATGAAAATGGGACTACAATATTTTATAATACAGTTGCTGCAAAACATGATGGATCTAAAATTGAAAATGTGCTAGGAAAGCATTTATTAGAAGCATTCCCGTCATTATCCAGAGAAACAAGTACGTTGATGAAAGTATTAGATACAAAAAAACCAATCGTACACCAAGTTCAACATTACCAAAATTTAAATGGGGAAGACGTTTGTACGGTCAATACAACGTTACCTATTTTAATAGATGGAAATATTGCTGGTGCTGTAGAAATTGCGAAAGATTATTCTACTATTCAAAAGCTTACTGATACGATTGTAGATCTACAATCGAAAATAAAACGATCGACTAGCAAAAAAACGGTGAAAAAGCATGTTGCATTCGAGACAATTGTAACTGATGATTCCCGCTTTAAACAGACGAAAGAGTTAGCACAAAAAGTAGCGCCAACTGATGCGAATGTTTTAATATATGGTGAAACTGGAACGGGGAAAGAGCTATTTGTGCAAGCGATTCATGAAGCTTCTAAACGAAAAAATAAGCCGTTTATTGCACAAAACTGTGCAGCTTTGCCAGAGTCGCTATTAGAAAGTTTGCTGTTTGGCACGACAAAAGGTAGTTATACAGGGGCAATCGAACGAGCAGGATTATTTGAACTTGTAGATGGAGGGACATTATTTTTAGATGAACTGAATTCAATGCCGCTCGATTTACAAGCAAAAATGCTACGTGTATTAGAAGATGGAGTTATTCGTCGCATTGGTGATAATAAGACGAGAAAAGTAGATGTTCGCGTTATTACTGCAATGAATCAGCCTCCAGAAGTATGTTTAAGAGAAAATAAAATTCGCACTGATTTATACTATCGATTAAATGTGTTTTCATTATATATCCCGCCGCTTCGCGAAAGAACTGAGGATGTACTGTTATTAGCGTCTTACTTTTTGAAAGAATATAATAAAAGTTATAAAAAAGGTGTACTTCAAATTGATAAGGAAGCGAAAGAAAGATTACAAGCTTATCAATGGCCTGGAAATGTTCGTGAGTTAAAGCATACGATTGAACATGCTGTCATTATTACAGAAGGGAATTCGTTAACAGCAAATTGCTTGCCACGAACATTTCGGAAAGAGAAACTTCCGAAGAAGAAAAGTATATTACCGCTTAGGGAAGCTCTTCATCAAATGGAAAAGGAATTAATAGATCAAGCGTTAATTGAAACGGAAGGGAATATTTTGCAAGCAGCAAAAATGTTAGGTATTCCGCGTCAAACGCTTCAATATAAACTGAGCAAGTATGACAAAACCGCCGAATAACCGGCGGTTTTTGTGTGTTTGCACCAATAAAAGAGCGTTTACATATATAACAAGTAATGAATATGATAGTAAATATCGTTTTAGTACAGCACTTAAAAATATTTATTCTCTTATATAATAGGGTATTTCTCGCATTTACTTATCAAGAATATGAAGTTGGCATAATTATTGCTTATATAAAGGATGAGCGTATAAAAAGGGGGAATAGCAATGTTACATGATGTATACAAACCAAATCGTCACTGGAAGGATATTGAATTATGGAAAGATGTTACAGAAGAACAATGGAATGATTGGGTTTGGCAATTAACGAATACGATCAAAACTTTAGATGATTTAAAGAAAGTAATTAACTTAACACCTGACGAAGAAGAAGGCGTTAAAATTTCAACGAAAACGATCCCGTTAAACATTACACCGTACTATGCTTGGCTAATGAATCCTGATGACCCACGCTGTCCGATTCGGATGCAATCAGTACCGATTTCGGAAGAGTTATATAAAACAAAATATGATTTAGAAGATCCTCTTCATGAAGATGAAGATTCACCAGTTCCAGGATTAACTCATCGTTATCCAGACCGTGTACTATTTTTAGTAACGAATCAATGTTCTATGTATTGTCGTTACTGTACACGTCGTCGTTTTAGTGGACAAATTGGAATGGGCGTACCGAAAAAGCAATTAGATGATGCGATTGCTTATATTAGTGAAACACCACAAGTACGTGACGTTTTAATTTCTGGCGGTGATGGACTTCTAATTAATGATAAAATTTTAGAATATGTATTAAAGAATTTACGAGCAATCCCGCATGTTGAGATTATTCGTATCGGAACGAGAGCACCAGTTGTATTCCCACAGCGTATTACAGAAAACCTGTGTAACATAATTAAAAAATACCATCCAGTATGGTTAAATACTCATTTTAACACTTCTATTGAGATTACAGAAGAATCGAAACTAGCATGTGAAATGCTTGCAAATGCAGGTGTTCCAATTGGAAACCAAGCTGTAATTTTAGCTGGAATTAATGACAGCGTTCCAATTATGAAAAAACTTATGCATGATTTAGTGAAAATTCGTGTTCGTCCATATTACATTTATCAATGTGATTTATCAGAAGGTATCGGTCATTTCCGTGCACCAGTTTCGAAAGGTCTTGAAATTATTGAAGGCTTACGTGGACATACGTCTGGTTATGCAGTACCAACTTTCGTTGTCGATGCACCGGGTGGAGGCGGAAAAATTGCGCTTCAGCCAAACTATTTAATTTCACAAAGTGCGGATAAAGTTGTTCTTCGTAACTTTGAAGGGGTTATTACAACGTATCCAGAACCAGAAAACTATATCCCAGGAAGAGCAGAAGGCTACTTTAAAGAAATTTATCCGACTTATGAAGAGAAACGTTCTGATATCGGCGTTGCAGGATTGATGAGTGATAAGAAATTTAATCTTGTTCCAGATGATTTACAACGTATGAATCGCCGCAAAGATTATGAAGTCAATGAAACGCATGCTTCTTTAAAAGATAAACGTGATAAGCGTGATCAATTAAAAGATAAAAAATATCAAGCACAAATAGCAAAGTTAGATGATGACAAAAAAAATGAGGGTGACGTAGTATGAATTGTATGTGGTGTGACAGTACAGAAGCGAAAGAAAGCTTGAATACTGTATATTGGGAATTACCAGATGGTACGAAAGCCATTGAAATCCAAGAGACACCATGTATTACTTGTTCCTCATGTGGAATGGACTATCAAGCAGACCATACTGTAAAAGAAATTGAAGATCAGTTGTTTTTAATTTATACGAAAGATTTGCCAAAACAACTAACATACGAAGAGTTGATGGGAAGACCACGTTTATTAAAAAGGAATTATTTCGACTTTTAACCAGCTTTTATGCTGGTTTTTTTCTTTTTTGCCTTGTATAATGTACCCAAGTTAGAAAGGTAGGGAATATTTTTGAAAAAGACATTTTACCATTATATGATGAAGCACCGTGCAGCTTTATTTAAAAATGAAATATCAGATTTAGCAGAGGCGATGTATGATGATTTAAGTTTTCCGAAGCAATCTGAAGACTATGATGTAATTAGTTCATACTTAGAGTTAAGTGGAATGCTAGAAAGTATGTCTATATTTGATGATGCATGGGATTTATATATACAAGAGAGATAACGATATGAAGTTTTAGGAAAATGAAAGCATAATGAATACATTACTTTGAAAGAAGTGAAATATTCATTATGCTTTTTTATTTACAATACGTCTTGTTGTTAGAACATAAATGAAAAGTGAAAGCTAGTTTAAATACTAGCTTTTTTAAGTTATATACAAATTCTACTTTTTTATTGAAAAAATTTATGAATATAAGCTTCTGTGATAAGCGTTTTTATGTAGGTTGCATATACTGTTATCAAAATCACGACGTTTAAAAAAGGAGAGATATTGATGGCAAGGAAAAAACAACCTAAATATAACGTAGGGGACATAGTCGTGATTACGCTATATGGAACCGTTGGGAAAGTTACAAATATGAAAGTTTTAGATGGAGTTTACGTATACGAAGTAAATAATCACGATGGATTTTATGTAGAACAAACTTTGCAGCATGTTACAGAGCAAGAAATGAAAAAGGGCGACACAGAGTGGATTGAATTAAATTATAACTTTACGTTTGGTGATCTCGTGCAAGTAACTGGATATGATAAAGATGTTTTTCGTATTGTTGGTTTTCGTACAGAAGTATGGAGATATAAAAATGATGCATGGGAAGATACTATATATGAATTGTCACGAATTACTGATGGTGAATGGTTAGAAGCTGATGAATCGGATTTAACATTACTTGCCAATGCACAAACGGCAAATGCAATTTTGAAGAAAATGAAACAAGATAAAGCGGGTATGAATAAATTAGATTTAGGAAAATTGAAGTCAATTAACAATTCGAAAAAAGTAAGTGTAAAGACGAATCGCCAAGAAATTATTGATGGGTTATTAGATATTTATAATGATTATCATTTATTATTCGATACATTTAAAGATGAAGAATATAAAATTGTTATGGATGTTGTTCAAAATTATTTAGTTAAATTGACAGAGAAAAAATAGTTAACTAGAAAGAGAGAATAAATTGAACAACAACATATGCAGTATAAGGTATGCCTACAATTATTAAAAAAATAAAAAGCCATTTAATAAGAGAGTCTGCCCATTGATCTTCATGCATGAACTCTTCTTTTGTTTGCCCTACTTCTTGATCTACTTCATATTGGTATTCCATTATTATTTCCCCCTTTGGATAGCTTGTACTAACATCGTATGCCCTTTACCTACATGATATGACTTATAAAAAAGAAAAACTATTTTTCTAATCTCATATACATAATTTTGAGATTTTTTCATAAAACAGAAATAAAGGAGTGATGCTCATGAAGGAAATTGAAGTCGTAATTGACACGGAAGAGATTGCGGAGTTTTTTTATGAGCGACTAATTGAAAGAGGGTACGTTCCAAAAAGAGAAGAAATTGAGGACCTGGCAGATATTACATTTGAGTATTTATTAGAGAAATGCATGATTGATGAAGTTTTTGATGAAGAGGAAGATTGAAAGTAACGGCGGGCTTAACTCGTCGTTTTTTACTCTTTACAAACTTGTCACAAATATAGACAAGAATTGTTGGTATAATTAAAAGAAAATTTTATACAAGAGGTGAAGGGATGTTCAAAAAAATTATTGATTCTTTATTAGGAAAGAAAAAACATCGTTCGTATTCAAGTAGTGATTATCGTCAAAGAGGGCGCTCTTATTCAAGTAGCGACTATAAACGACGTTCATCTGGTTATGGGCATCAGCATTATAAAAGAAAACGTAAAAGCCGTAGCTTCTTTTCAAGTAGCTGATGAAATGGCGTCGTATACTAGCTTTATTTGATAGACCACTGCGAAAAAATACAATCGTTGCAGAGCGTTATAAGATTGAATCAGTAATTGGAATGGGCAGTTATGGGGTTACATATGTCGTTAATGATTTACAAATAAATAAATATAAAGTCTTAAAACAATTAAGGCAAAGTAAACAAAGATATGAGTCTGGTAGAAAATCATTTGAGCAAGAGAAAGTGATTTTACAAACATTAAATCATGCGTCAATTCCTAATCTACATGATCATTTCATATGGGAGAAAAAGAACTTTTTTGTGATGGAGTATATGCCGGGGGAAAATTTCGAAGATCATATTTTCTTAGATGGGCAAGTATATGATGAACGTGAAGTTTTTGAAATTTTATATGAAGTACTAGGAATTGTTTCGTATTTTCATAGTAAAGGTATCATTCACCGAGATTTACGTATTCCAAACATATTAATGAAAGAAAATCAGATTAGTATTATTGATTTTGGATTGGCTAAATTGAAAGGTGAGGGTGATGAGCGAGCTATAACTTATGAAGGTGAACAAGCTTTGATGCGAGAAGTTCACTTTCGTAGCGACTTTTATGCGCTCGGTCATTTCGTATTATTTTTATTGTATGCTAGTTATCAATCGACTGAAAAAAAGGAAAAACCTTGGTATGAAGAGTTAGTGCTGGAAGAATATAATCGCGACATGCTGATGCGAATGTTACAAATGAAAGCGCCATACTATGAAAATGTACAAGATTTGAAAAAAGATGTAGCTTACGCTTTAGAAAGGATGGAGACCCCATGTTTCAAAAGTTTTTAGCAAGCGTTGGAATTGGAAGTGCAAAAGTAGATACTGTTCTTGAAAGAGATGAGTATACAGTTGGAGAAGAGATAGTAGGGAAGGTTCATATAACTGGAGGTTCAGTTAGCCAAGAAATTGAAAGCATTTACTTAACGTTGTCGACGTCATATGTAAGAGAAGTGGATGATAAAAAAGTAACTGCATCGTATGATTTAGAGCGAGTTCGTTTAACAGATCCATTTTCTGTAGAGCCAAATGAAAAAGTGGAAATTCCATTTTCGTTTTTAATGCCAATTGAAGCACCACTAACACTTGGAATGAAAACGGTTTGGGTTCATACAGGTCTTGATATTAAACGTAGTATTGATCCAAGTGACCGTGATTATATTCAAGTATTGCCGAATGCGCTATTGAACAGTGTATTAAATAGTGTAAATCAATTAGGTTTTAAAGCGCGTCATATAGAATGCGAAGAATTACCGTATCGATTACGTAAGCAAGTTCCATTCGCACAAGAATTTGAGTTTATTCCAGTTTCCGGAGAGTATTATGGGAAATTAGATGAATTAGAATTATTAATTTTGCCAAGTGCCCACGATCGATTAGAAATTATTATGGAAGTAGATAGAAAATCACGTGGATTGGCTGGTTTATTCGCAGAAGCACTTGATCTTGATGAGAAGGTTATTCGCTTTACAGTAACAAACGAAGATATTCCAACGATGCAGCAAAAAATTAACAATAATATTTTTTAATAAACTATGCATAAAAAAGAAATGGAGAGGAAAACTAAAACAACCGCTCCATTTTTTTGCATAGTGAGGTTATGTATGTGAAACGATACCGACATTTATACTTGTTAAGTTGTACACTACTCATTTGTTTTGTCGCACTATCACTTTCGTATCATACCGCTTGTATTGAAAAATTTGATAATGTAGTCGCACACTTTATTCAAAGTTTCCGAAACGAGTATTTGACAACCTATTTTACTTGGGTGTCCTTTATCGGTTCAAAAAGAATATATTTCCCGTTACTCATTATACTTGTAATGTATTTTCTTCTTAGAAAAAAAATATTAAGTGCATTACTTCTAACAATTAATTATTACGGATCACGTTATTTGAACAGTATGCTCAAACTATGGTATGAACGAGCACGACCTGATGTGACACAGCTTGTTACAGCAACTGGATATAGCTTTCCGAGCGGTCATACGATGAATGCTACTGCTTTTTTAGGATTTATTGCATACGTCACAATTACAGAAGATCGTATTTCATTGCATAAAAAGTTGCTGATTATTTTTATAGCAAGCTTCGTTGTATTATCTATTTCAGTTAGCCGAATTTATCTTGGCGTGCACTATCCATCTGACATATTAGCCGGATGGGCAGCGGGCGGTAGCTGGCTCGTTTTATGTATTATATTTCATAAGGCGTTCATTAAAAAAGAACCTATGTCATAATAGGTTCTTTTTGCATGGGCTCCACATGAATATGAGCATGGTAAATTCCGAATTTTTTTCGAAGCATATCTTCAATATTGTCAGTAATACAATGGCTTTCGCTAACATCCATTCGAGCATCTACTTCAATTGTAATATCCACATACGTTTGGTTCCCATACATACGAGCACGAATATCTACAATATGTTCTACACCTGAAATATGCCCTATAGCATCAGCGTATTCATCCATTTTTTCAGGATCAATTCCATCCGTTAGCATATGAGAAGCTTCTACGAAAATTTCCCACGCGGTCTTACAAATAATAAGACCGACAAGTAAAGCTGCAATAGGGTCCAAAATAGGCATTTGGAACTGTGCTCCGACTATACCTACTACTGTACCAATACTTACAAGAGCATCTGATAAATTATCTTTTGCAGCAGCCTCTAATGATTTACTTTTTGTTCGCATTGCAATCTTTTTCGTATACTTGTATACACCGTACATAACGACAGCAGAAAATAAAGCTACCCATGCAGCAAGTACATTAGGTGCTGCTTGTTTCGGATTGAAAAACGATTGAATTGCACTAATAACAACTTCTAATCCGACCGTTGCCATAATAAAGGAAGCAACAAGTGATGCGATTTGTTCTGCACGCGAATGCCCATATGGATGATCTGGGTCACGAGGCTTACGAGAAATTTTCAGGCCAATTAATATTGCTAAAGAAGCACCAATATCCGTTAAGTTATTCAAACCGTCAGCACGTAATGCGCTAGAGAGGGTAATATAACTGATGATGATTTTCATAGAGGATAAAAATATGTAGGCTATAATGCTGACAATAGCACCTTTATCAGCTTCTTTATGAGAAAGAGAATCCATTTTAATCACTCGCCTTTCTACAAGGAATTTCTTTCTATACATAGAGTATCAAACGAAACTCGTGTGGGTCTATACAAACATTGTTGACGTTTTATAGCTTTTTAAGAAGGGGATAACAAAGTTTCGTTAAGGAAAAAAATGTTGAAAAGTACAAAGCGGAAAATTGTTTAAACCATTAACGATGATTATGGTATAGGAGAAGGTGGCGTGAATAATGATTCGCATAATTCCATTCATATATATATTTCACAAAATAACTCTTCGTAATTCCTCGTGGGAGTAATATATAAGAAATGATAAAAAATTAGTGGATAAGAAGAGGAGAATAATATAAAAATGTTCATTTTCTATAAAGAGAAAAATACAAATAGCATTTTAAAAACGAAAAAACCTCTGAAAATATTTTCAGAGGTTTTTCATTTCTTAGTATGCTTCTAAAAACTCAGTAACTTGCTCTTCAGTTTTTGCGTTAGCACTATGTAAGTGGCCAAGCTTCTCGCCATTTTGATAAACAAGCAGGCTTGGAATACCCATTACTTGATACTCTTCCGCGATACTTGGGAATTCATCTTTATTAATAGAATACCATTCAAACTTATTGAATTCTTCCATTACATCTCCGATAAAGTTGTCCATACGCACGCAATCCGGGCACCATGTTGTAAAGAACTTAACAACTACTGGCTCCTCGCTTGCGATGATGTCTTTGAATTCTTGTTCAGATTTGATTTCTTTCATGTTTTTGACTCCTCTCAATGTCACACGGATAAGCTAGTATTTTTTATGCAAAATCCGTAACTGCAAAATCTTCGACTGCTTTTTCTTGTAGGTCTGGTATACATATGAGTAGGTGTCTAATGTGATCCCTACTCTTTTATGTCCTAATCGTTTACTTACGATTTTCGGATTTACGCCTTATATCCTGCAAACGAATATTAGGAACCTCACTTTTCTTTATAAGCTTTTTCAGGAGCTGTGTCAAACTTCTGAAATTGCACGGGTTACCATTATAGGTTGGGCAAACTAAATCATAATTATTATTTCCATCGCCATACCGTTCTTTTTCTTCATTGATTTTTTGAAGATGTCCTTGAAGAGCCAGCAGAGTAATTTCAGGTAAAACAATTAATCTCTTTCCTGAAGATGTTTTAGGCTCATGAAACTCTTTGGTAATATGCGAGAGGGAATGATTAACAGATAAGGTACGTCTGTCAAAATCAATATCCTTCCATACAAGAACGTTGGGGAGCTTGGTTACAAAGGTTTGCAGAATGGGAAAAGGGGAGCAGCGTGAGCAATGTTGTTCGAGGCTACCCAAAAGGAAAGTACGCAGTATAAGTAAAAAAGGACAAGCAGTCGTACCTGCTGTCCTTTATAGGAGAAAAATTATTCTGGATTAAAACTACGAATAACCAGAAAACGCGCTTTTAACCAGTGTTGTCAAAGATGTAATAATCTATGCAATAAAAAAGCTTAGTCGGAATTCAAAATACCAAAATGGCTTGCATTGGTAAACAGGCCCAAGAGTAGTATATGTATAATGAAAAATCTCATACAAAAAGCAGACAACAATTTTGGTTGTCTGCCAGCGAGTCGAATGAGCTAGTCAATTGTGATAAATTGCTTTCCCATTACAAGAAGAGTGAAGCTGCTAGTTCAAACAGCTTGTAGGTAGTCTTTTAGATATTTAAAAAAATATACAGAGAAAGCAGATAAGTGACGAATCTACCTGCTTCTGTTGTAACAAAAGAAAGAAGTATTAGCCGTAAATATGACGGCTTGAAAATAGTATGTATTGATTTGGAAAAATTATTCAAGGGGGAAGAGAAGAATGGCATCGATAGTGAATAGTGTATGTGAAATAATTCGGTTAATGAGTGAAACGAAAGTAGAACGCATCCAAATCACATACGAAATTGGCGATATCATAGAGCAGAAATGCAGACGTTGTTATTACAATCGTTCAGATAATGCTTGTTTTAGTATTAGTGTTTGTAAAAACTGCCCGACTGGTCAAGAATTACGTCAGTTGGGTAGATATTTTGATACACAACCGAAAGAGCACGGTGGAAAACGAAAAGACAAACCCATCGGACTTACTCCGGAGCGTGTGCGCGAATTGAATCAACAAGGCATTCCAGATAAAGATATTAGCATTATGTATGATCGTAGTCCTTCTTATGTCGGGAAAATGAAAAAGGAATGGAAGCAAGCTGGTATATGGAGAGGACCAACAATAATGCGGGAAATCAACCGGTGTCGCCAGTAGGTCCAGTAATACCAGTAGGTCCGGTGTTCCCTGTCAATCCCGTATTCCCAGTTGGCCCGATTGATCCGGTCGGTCCAGTAGCACCTGTTGAACCAGTGGGACCTGTAGGGAATTGAAAGGGTTGCATAGGTGAAAGTGTCGGCCCAATCGAACACGGATTTAATGCAGTAGAAGATAAAAACTCGTCCAATATAATTCACCTCTAAAAGTTCGTATTACTAATAGTAAATGCAATGATAGAGCAAAGTGTAATGGACAAGCGGTTGTATTTAGGAAATTTAATAAAAACGCTATTTTAATAGCAAGAAGGGAGGGGTGGCTTTGACTAAAATACTTGAATTATTCGGAGGAATCGGAGCGCCAAGAAAGGCACTTGTTAATTTAGGGATAGATCATAAAGCAATTGATTATGTAGAATGGCAAACGTGAAATATGACTTTGTATGGATTCCACGTTATGGCGGTAATAAGCCAGCATATCCTTGTGATATTTGGCAGTACACGGAAACAGGAAATGTACCCGGTATCGGTAAATGTGATTTGAATTATCTTGTGGGTAGCAAGTCATTAGCTTGGTTTACGAACCAATCACAAACTACTGAAAAGGTAAAAGAACAACCGCAACAAGATAATGAGAAAGTTGAAGGAATCGCAACTTCAAAATACGCAGATGGTTATGGCGTGAATTTATATGAGAATCCTGCTGATTCGCAATACACAGGAAATATCACGAAAAAAATCCCGTATCTTATTTTTAAAGGATATTGGGGTGGCGGTGATAAGGATATGATTTGTTTAGGTAGCGAGAAGCAGTGGGCGAAATTAGAGCATTTTGATGTGCAATGGTTCTGCGCCTACTCTAAATATCCTCCAGGATACGGAATTGCAGTTCATAGCGAACCTGAGTGTACGAATCATATTGATAACATCGATGGTAGGGTTCCTTATCGTGTTTGGGGTAAACACTTAGATGCTATTGATATAGGTGGTAATCGATGGATTAAAGCGGAGCATGTAACGATTAAGTAATGTAAAAAGAGCCGTCCTGTTGGGCGGCTTTTTTCTTATTTATTCTCCAAATGTTTCTTTATTCATATTTAATTCACCGTTTTTTATCATTTCTTCTCCATAGATATTTTCCATTAGCTTTTGATGATCTTCTTGCTTCTTACGTTCTCCATCTTCTGGAGTCTCCTTAGTTTTCTCTATGGCGTTTTGTTCCGCCTGTTTTCTATAGTACTCATTTATTTCATCATATTTCATCGGTAAACCTTTTTCAAAAAGTGTACGGTGCACTTTTTATAATTTTATCGAATCATACTTTGCGGTCTATGACAACAACTCTGTCACTACCCCCATACACTGGAATCTAAAACATTTGTAAAAAATAGCATAGTTGTTACAAAACCTATATCGTTACCAATAAAAAACCTTGAAAGGCAAGCCAATCAAGGTCTCTAAATTTTTTTAAATGTCTAATAAAGTATTCACACCTACATTATTTTCTAATAATTCGGTTAGCGATGGTGCAATTTTCACTGCCTCCTCAATATCCAAATCTGCGAATCTGTTATAGTATATTCCAAAACCATCTTTACCCTGTAGATAGATTAATGCACCGCCTCCTTCATCATCACCAATTGCGAGTGAATTCGGGAGATATTTCTGCACTTCATAAGCTTCATTCATTTCAATGCACCCCGAAGCTCCCCAAATTCGAATATAAATTTGGTCGTTAACATTAATTTCAATGTCTGAAGCTAGCTGAATTATTTCTATATATTCTGTAGGTACATCTATTGTTGAAAAATCCTGAAGCGCTTTAATTTCTTCTTCTTTCGAAGGAGATTTTTTGGCATCAATTCTATACACACTACTGATATTATCTAATCTGTTCATTAATAATCAATCCTTTCATATTTAACTCCTAGTTTATCTAGCATCTTGTATTGTTGTTCAAGAACTTGGCTAGTAGTATCACGTGAAAAACCAGCTTTAGTTAAATCACCCACCATGAATTGCATTTCTTCTTGTAAAGTAGTACTCCATTTCCCTACCCCTGAAGCCACCCGTTCATTTCGTCTCGCAGTTTGAGCATTAGTAATGATTGTATGTGGTAGTCCTTTTCCAGTCTCGACAGTTATTGTTGGAGCAAGTTTCGAATCATACCCATACTGACTGAAATTATTTTTTGCCCATTCTTGTTGTAATCCATGATGAGATTGTAATCGCCCACCATTTGGCCCATCTCCTTTTGGCTTAGGTAAGGAATCTTTATGTGTTTTATTAAAATGAACATAATTAATTTCACCCGTACCCTTAGCTCCGCTGTTTGTCCCAGCAGTGACTTTTTTAGCTGTATTTGCAGCCTCAGTAGCCTTAGCAGTCATTTTAACTCCTTTTCCTACTTTAGCTATCTTTCCAAAGGGTGTAAGGCCGGCTACAGCCATGACACCTGCCCCAGCACGATCCCACCCCGAAAGTTTTCCGCCAGTAGATGGATCAATACCATCCCAAACACGACGAACATCATATTCACCACTTATTTCACCCGCTATATCCCTAGCAAGTTTTTTACCATCAAATCCTTGTTCCTCCGAAGAAGGTTTACCACACATTGCACCTTCTTCCATTGTAACATCTTGATTATCTGTATTGCGGAATTTTTCGGCAATTCGTCTCAAATCTTCTTCTACTTGTATAATTGAATTGATAGATGTAAAAGCTTTTGGTTTCGCATCATTGAACATGTGAATGAAGTGAAGATATGCAGCGGCTTTATTTAACATTAACACAGGGGGTGACCGAAACTACAAAAGAAGGGAGGGAAAGGATTAAACGCGAGATTCGTGAAGTTATCACGATGTCAGAAAAGTTTAAAAAGGATGATGACATCTTTCTTGGTACAAGCCCAAAAGCAAGAGGACATGAAAATTCAACTGCTGCTTATATTTCCTACAGTGTTCAAGAAATGCCAGGTGAGGAAGAGCTAGTTGAAGACCTACAAGAGATGATTCAATATTACGAGCAATATATTAGTCGGGTTAATTTAAACAGCCCCGAAACACAGGACTCAAATCCTCAGGGGAAAGATGCACAAAGTGATAAAATAACTGAAAAGGATTTGTTAGGAAGAGATGTTCTAGTCAAGGAATTAAGCAATTTTTATACGGAATATACTGACAATAACCATTCGTCATTTTATCTGGGGATATTCGCTAGATGGGGGATGGGGAAAAGCTCCATTGTTCAAATGCTTTCTAATGCTATAAAGGAAAGAAAGTCGGATAAAAATGAATATTTGGTTTGTAAAGTAGATTGTTCTGTATTCGATAAGAAAGATCAACTATGGGTTAGCATACTTAATCAATTGATAGATGAAATTTCTAAAGGCAAAGATAAAGACAAAGAAGATAGGTTCAACTATAAATGGAAGTTTATTTCTTTTAAAACTAGGTTTTTTGCTCGTAATTTTTGGGAATGGTTAAAAGGTAAAAATAGATGGATAAGTATTTTAGGGATTGGTAGTATCTTTGGTTTTATTATTTACAAATTTATGCCTTTATTAATGGGAGAAAGTCAGAATCTAAGAGAGATTACTTTTCTCATCACGATAGTTACCGCTTGTTATACTTTAGTGAAAAGCATATCATCAATATTTAAAGAAAATGTGTTTTTAACGGATAATAGAAGTATAGATAATACATATTCGAGAAGTGTTAATGAATATAAACTTTTGTTAAATTTGCTAAATGGTGTTCCGAAAAAAAAGGATATTAAGATATTATTAATATTAGATGAATTAGATCGAATTCATAAAGATTTATTACCAGATATAATTGAATGCATTCAATTATTCAAATCCTTAAATGAAGAAAGATTACTAGAAAAACAAAAAAATAATAATAACGAGACGAATAATAAATCCACCATCTCGTGTGTATTTTCATTTAACCATGACGTGCTGTTTCCTATTATAGGACGAAATATATCTTTAGAAGATAAGCAATTATTTATTCAAAGTTATAAGAATTATAACGGATTTGTTGAAGGAAAAGATAAAGATGTTTATGTAAATTATTATAAATTAGGAAAAAAATACATGGATAAGTATCTAGATTTGTCTCTTTATCTTGAAGATAGTATTGATTATAGAAATTTGGTGGATCATTTATTTGATGGAAATGATATAGAAGGTGATAATGAGGGTACAAATAAGGAATCGGCACGATTATTTGAAGGGCATGATGAATTAGAGAGTGAAGAACTAATGCAACGATTCGGGGATCAAGAAGGGTTGGAAGACATAGCAACAAAAGAACAGTCCGAATATCCAGTAGAGTTAGAGGTACCCGAAGAGAGGGATGTTCCGTCATTTACATTGACAGAACGTCAGGTCATTAAAGATACAATATGTAAGTACGCTTCAGATGTAGAGCCCCGGAAAATTATAAGATTGAAGAATGCTTTACTATTATTAAAAAAATTAAACAAAGAAAAGGAAGATGTAATGGATATAGAAAAAAAGAAAGAATTACAAAAATTTATTATCGACTTCCTTGAAATTGATATTAGTGATAAAAATAAAAATGCTGAGATAGCAGCAACTGTCGAAGAGTCGTCAGATAATAAATATTTAAAATACACGAATTATTTTATACATAATAAAGATTAGGAAAGATAATTCTCTAGATAATGTTTTTAGAAGAGTTTGGCTACTTAGCTAAGCTCTTTTTTATAATAAAAATTAATTGGAGCTACTATGTTTGTGAAGGTGTATGTAATGGAGGAGATATAAAAAAGTGCTAACAAGTTTGCAAACCAAATTGCAAACTAAACGAATACTTCTTAGTAATGGTAAGAGGGAAATGGTCGCTGATATGTCCTCTAAACCCTTATATATTAACAATTATTAACGTTGCATAATCATACATAAAACGTACTACTTCACCCGCACGCAATCCGGGCACCATGTAGTAAAGAACTTAACAACTACTGGCTCCTCGCTTGCGATGATGTCTTTGAATTCTTGTTCAGATTTGATTTCTTTCATGTTTTGTTTCTCCTTTTTCACTTATAATATTTGGGGTTATTTAGGCGATGTTTTTGCCTAGAAACGAAAACTTCTAACAAAAAATTCGTTTGCAAATTTATCCACCGCAGTTTCCTGAAGTCCTGGTACAACATATGAATAGGTCTTCAGTGTGATACCTACTCTTTTATGTCCTAATCGTTCGCTTACAATATTTGGATGTATACTTTGTTTTAACATAATTGTTACACGAGTATGTCTCAGATCATGGAACCGAATATCAGGAACCTCACTTTTCTTTATAAGCTTTTTCCAGAGCTGTGTCAAACTTCTGAAATCACATGGGTTACCGTTATACGTTGGGCACACTAAATCGTAGTCATTATAACCTTCACCATATCTCTCTTTTTCCTCTGAGATTTTTTGAAGATGTTCCTGAAGTGCCATTAATGTAATGTCAGGTAAAACAAGCAATCTCTTTCCAGAAGATGTTTTTGGTTCATGGAATTCCTTTGTAATAAGAGAGAGGGATCGATTAACAGATAACGTTCGTCTCTCAAAATCAATATCTTTCCATTGTAGACCTAAGATTTCACCTTTACGCATTCCACATGTAATAGCAAGAAGATACGCGATATAATAACGGTTTTCTTTTGCATGTTCTAAAAAACGAAGATCTTCTTCATCGGTTAAAAAACCAGGGTGTTAACGCTGATTTAGTGGAGAGAGCTCATTATATCACTCTTTCGGAGGAGGTGAGTTAGGATGCGGAAATGGTTAAAGAAACTATTTTCGAAAAAACGCCCACCCTGCATTGTTCGTGAGGAACAATGCAGGGTGGGCTAAACTGATAGGATCTGTGAAAATTGTGCCCAAATTATGCATGGAAAAGGTATTGAAAGAGATGAATAGTACTCTTTACATCTTATTCCATATATAACAAAGCTGGTTAGCTTCTGATTCAAGCGCTATTAAATGATCATTATTAATAGAGTTATTCGTATACATTCTGTTCTTTTGGATGTTAAGAACCGTATAATTCACATCGTTATGTTCATTTGAAAATGTCGATTCGTTTAATAATGTCAGCGTTGAGTTGATGTTGTATTTATCAATTCGCTCTTTTTTTCCTTTGAAAAACAGTTTGATAAGATGCGGCTCATCATTAATGAGCAAACCGAGTTCAGGTGATGAGCGGACGATTAAATCATCTGATATCCAATGTGATTTACCTGGATCGAACCAAGAGACGTCTTTGTTTTTAATAAATTTTTTGTACTGTTTTATGACATCAATGTAGTTTTGCTTTTTCTTCTGATCAACCGTTTGCACTAATGTTTCGAAACATTCAAAAGGTAGTTCGTTTTGATGAAATTTAATAACAGTGTCTCGTAATTGTTTCCAGTAATCAAAAGCTGGTTGGTATTCCGGTTGAGATTTTAGATTTTTTACAAAGTTCGTTTTAGCTGCACTACTTTTCAGTGTGAAGTCTAAAAATTGTGTAAGTCCTACTTTAATTTCTGCCATATTACACCCCCTTTTCAAACATTACTAATTCGATAATGGAAAGGAAAATCCTGCATTTTTTAAGGAGGTGAGCTAGATGCTAGAAAACACGATATCCATGCACAATGGCTACGGCAAAGCTGATCCGCAAGAACAAGAGGGAATTATTACAACTTTTATCGATATCGAAAAGTTACAAGATGTCATAAGTCGAGCGGTAGTGATTTTGCAGGAGTATCCAGAAGATGCTGAACTTGATGATTTAAATGGGAGCATTAATGAAGCGTTGGAATTGTTACAAAAGTATTTGGGGAAATAAAAAAGGACGAGCAGTCGTACCTGCTGTCCTTTATAGGAGGAAAATTATTCTGGACTAGAACTACGAATAACCAGAAAACGCGCTTTTAACCAGTGTTGTCAAAGATGTAATAATCTATGCAACATAAAAGCTTAGTCGGAATTCAAAACACCAAAATGGCTTGCGTTGGTAAACAGGCTCAAAAGTAGTATATGCAAAATGAAAAATTCCATACAAAAAGCAGACAACAATTTTGGTTGTCTGCCTGTGAGTTGAATGAGTTAGCTAATTGTGATAAATTGCTTTCCCATTACAAGAAGAGTGAAGCTGCTAGTTCAAACAGCTTGTAGGTAGTATTTTCGATATCTAAAAAAATATACAGAGAAAGCAGATAGGTGAAGAACCTGCCTGCTTACTACTGTAACAAAAGAAAGAAGTACTAGCCGTGGATACGACGGCTTGAAAATAGTATGTATTTTTATTTAAAAAATATTCAAGAGGTGAAGAAACATGGAGTGTTTGATAAATGGTGTCTATGAAATAGATAATGATTTTTTTGGTCCAATAAACTTTGCTAATGTTGTAGCTGTTTCATCCATAATTCAATTGAGTGCAGGGGATTTAGTCGAGATTTTTGCACAAAGTAGCGTAGCTGGAGTTATTAGTAATGTAGAAGATAGTACGCATTTTGAAGCTGCAAGATTCCCGTCTCCAAAAGTATAAGTGGTATGAAACCTTGTAAGTAATTTAATATCAGGACATTCCAAAATTTATACTCATCCTGTACAAGAACGGATAATTTATTTGTAGTGCATGAAGTATTTTAACGGTGTACAAGCTGTTTTGAAAGTGCTGGATAAATGAACTATGTACTGTTAAATAGTGTCTGATGATTGTAAACGAAACAGTCGAAGAAGAGTAGCGGTGTATGCAAAAAGAAATGCATGATGTTTAGGTAAAGAAAGCTTACTAGTTAGGGGATCTTACCGATTTAGTTTATGAAAAAAGGCCCTGTTGTCTCCAACAGGGCCTTTCCTAAAATGGCAAAGAGTAACTCTTACCTTACTCCTTGTCCATAGAATACACAAAAATTATACGTTTGTACAGGTAAATAATTTACAATAATAATATTTTAATATAATGCTTACAGGTAATTCTAAAGGATGAAAAAGTATTTGTTATAGAGTAAGTGTTGATTTTAAAGTGTTTTAAAGAGAATGTTTACAACTCAACGATAATAAAGGAATATTGAAATAATAAAATATGGAAATATTGCATATCTCACTTAACAATATAATCTATTCAATAATAATAAAATCGTACAGAGGAGTTTTTTCTGAAAATCCGAGTTGATGAAACTAGATAATTTGTATTACTGATTTAACCAGAATATTACATGAGTGCTTTGTTTTTAAAAGTTATACTTTCTCTTCGCTCTGCCTTATGGTGGAGCATTTTTATTTTTGTAATCGCAATAACCTGTCCAAACTTTTCAAGTCTAGCATACATATTATGCAGTAGTAGATTAGAAAGGAGCACTATATATGTCTTGTTATTACTACTGTAAGAATTGTGAGAGTTACCAAAAGAAAAATCATGATTGCTGTAAAAAAAGAAGTGATTATTATAATAAGTGCGGTAAAAGATGTGATGACTGTTCTTGCGATCATAAGGAGAATAACCTTGTAAGAGCATCTGCTTTTAGAGCTGTAAATACAGTTAATCAAAACCTTCCAGCTAATACTTTTGTTAAAGTATTATTTCAAAATGAACAATTCGATTTAGCGAACGAATATAACCCAGCAACATCAGATTTTACTCCGAAGACTAGAGGAGTTTATTCCGTAATTGGGACGATTGGTTTCTTTCCGAACGATACAAATTTAAATTATAGAGCGCGTGTAGAAGTTCGAGTGAATGGAAATGCGGCAATTGCTATAGATAACGACTTTTTTTGTCCGATAAATTTCGGTAATGTCGTAAGTGTTTCAACAATACTTCAATTACATGCAGGTGATATTGTCGAGATTTTTGCACAAAGTAGTATAGATGGGGTTATTAGTAGTACAGAAGACGGTTCTCATTTTGAGGCTGCAAGATTCCCATCTCCAATTGTATAAATATTAAAAAGGAAAAAAATTTATTAACTCTGCTTTTCGGTGGAGTTTTTTAATTTCATAATAGCAATAGCTCGTCCAAACTTTTTAAATTTATTTTGCATAGTATACAACAATAGATTTAGAAAGGGGATATAAATATGTCTTATTATTATTGTAAGCATTGCAATGGCTATAAAAAGACAAAGCATACTTGTTGTAAGAAGAGTACAGATTATTACGATAAGTGTTGTGATAATGAGAAAGATAAACTTGTAAGGGCATCTGCTTTTAGAGCGGTTAGTACAGTAAATCAAAATGTCACTGCAAATACTTTTGTTAAAGTATTATTCCAAAATGAACAGTTTGATTTAGCGAATGAATATAATCCAGTAACATCAGATTTTATTCCGAAGACTAGAGGGGTTTATTCTATTATTGGTACAATCAGCTTTGCACCTAATGATAGTAATACGAATTATAGAGCGCGTGTAGAAATTCGGGTAAATGATAATCCAGCTATAGCGATAGATAATGACTTTTTTGGTCCACCCAATTTTGCAAATGTCGTAGCTGTTTCAACAATACTTCAATTACATGCAGGAGATGTAGTTGAAATTTTTGCTGAGAGTGATGTAGATGGACTGATTATACAAAATGATCCAGGATTTATTAGTACGCATTTTGAAGCTGCAAGATTCCCATCTCCAATAAAATAAAAGACATGTTTGTGATTTATGGATTATTTTTTTGAAAAAGGCTCTACCTTATGGTAGGGCCTTTTAGTTAAAGGTGTTAAATTTGTAATATATTAAAATAAGTTCATAAACACTTGATAAGCAACACCTAGAGTTAATATGATAGCTAACAGTTTTGCTACCCATCTCGGTGCATTTAAATTTAGTAAAAGGGAATGACATATACTAAATGTAATGCCGAGTGTTAAAAGAATTGCGATAAGATATAAAATTAATAGGAATAAAGGTTGCTCTATGGAGCCGAAGTCAATTTTGGATGGATTCATGTAATATGTACCTCGGTTTTTATTAATATATTAATGAAATAATGAAGAATATAAGGAATTGGAAGAGTAATGTAATAAATACTATAAAAGTAAATTTGAAGTTATGGATGGAGTAGATAAAATAATCTTTGAAAGACTATTCAGAGCCAACATTTGTTTAAGTTTAATATACAAGAACGAATGTTCTTGGTATACTGGAAAATAAAAAAGGTGCGTTTACATGACAAATTTTAGTAATATAATTGAAAAACTAGATGAAATGATTTACAAACCTAATAATCTATTAATTACTAAACGAAAAGAAGAAAAGCAAAATTCAGAATATGCAGGAGGGGTATTCCAGCTAAATAATAGAAGCATCCGATTTAGGGTATCAAAAATTACGCCTAATAAGATTGGACAATTTGTATCTTTTTGGGAGAAGAATGCCTCTATGAGCAATCAGGCATTTTCTTATGATTCAGCTCCTAACCTTTTAGTTATCACTTGTATAGCGGATAATAACCTAGGACAATTTATTTTTCCAAAAGAGATTCTTCTAAAAGAAAAAATATTAAAAACTCAAAATCAAAAAGGGAAAATGGCTATGAGGGTTTATCCTATTTGGGATAAACCTATTAGTAATCAAGCTAAGAAGAGTCAATTGTGGCAACTTCATTATTTTGTCGATTTAAGTGATACTGAAAATGTAGCTACAGATAAATTATTAAACTTATATTCATAGCACATAATAAAAAAATTGAAATATTCAATGTTCGTTCAAATGATATTTGGAAATATTAACAGGGTAAGCCGTTAAGTAAAGAATAAAAAAGGAGCATACAAATAAAGTATGCTCAAAAAAAGATAGGTTTTATGAGTGGAGAATCTCCATACGATAATATATGCGCATTTCATTAATATGTGTAAAATATCAATAAAATATCAACAGAATATCAATTAATGAGTTATTTTAGTTTTTTAATGAAGTCATGTTTTGTGAAATGAAAAAGAGCCGTTTCTTTTGAAAGATGCGGCTCTTTTTATTATTTTGTTATCGTACTGTTCGAAATGATAAATCATAAAATTATACGATTAACAATTTGATAATGATCGGACTTCAGTTATATATTTCTTGAAGTCTGGATATTGAGATACAGTTTGGCAGGTAGGGGTGAGTAGTTGATTAATTAAAGATACATTTGTAATTACTTCGTTACAAGGACCATAGAATGTAACTTTTAGCTTTGAATTCGGGGGAACTTTGAATACGATAGGGATTTTTTTCATTAAATAAACTCCTTACATAACAGAGGTTATATGTTTATTTCCTTTTAATTAGGAAGACATATTAATATAATATGTAATTTTTATTGTAGTTGATTATTACATATACCGTATGAGTTGATGTAATTTCTATTACGTATCAAAATAGTGTTGTGAAAAAATATATATCATGTTTATAAAAAGCTTAAAAACAGACTAATATGAGGGAATAAGCGTTAATTAACTTGTCTTTTTACAGGGAGATTGAAAAATCTTGGAGGTCATTCATGAGTATAAGCAAAAATTGCTTATATGTAGTATGTACATTATTTATAGTTTTATCCCAATATTTAGTATGAAATAAACGCAAGTTTATCGTTTACAAATGAAAAAAAAGAAGGACTTATTTATTATGGATAAAAAGAAATTATTTAGTTTTAAAAAATGATGAAAATATATTTATTTGTCTTATAGAAGCTTGCTATTAGGTGTATGGGTCTAGCAATAAAACAAGCTTTGAATAAGATAATAAAAAGGAGTTGATTAGTAATGGGTTATATTGTAGATATTTCGAAATGGAATGGAAATATTAATTGGGATATTGCAGCGTCTCAGCTAGATTTAGTTATTGCTAGAGTTCAAGATGGTTCGAATACGATCGATTTTATGTATCAAGGTTATGTGAAAGAAATGAAGAAACGTAGTATCCCATTTGGGAATTATGCATTTTGCCGTTTTATATCTATTTCAGATGCAAAAAAAGAAGCGCAAGATTTTTGGAATCGTGGCGATAAAAACGCTAAATTTTGGGTGGCAGATGTAGAAGTTCAAACAATGGTAGATATGCAAGGTGGGACTCAAGCATTTATTGATGAATTACGCCGATTAGGTGCAAAAAAAATTGGTTTATATGTAGGACATCACACGTATGTATCATTTGGAGCTCGCAATATTGATGCTGATTTTATTTGGATTCCTCGTTATGGAGGGAATAAACCAGCATATCCTTGTGATATTTGGCAATATACTGATTCAGGAAATGTTCCTGGTATTGGAAAATGTGATTTGAATCAATTGATTGGGAATAAAAATCTTTCTTGGTTTATAGGTTCAAATCAAACAAATCAATCTAGTATTGGAGACAGTAAGCGACCAAATGGAATTGGTATTGCAGTTTCAAAATATGATGATGGATACGGAATTAATTTATATGAAAATCCTGCGAATCCGCAATTTATAGGAAGACTTACGAAAAAAATCCCATATTTAATCTATAAAGGTTATTGGGGAGGTGGCGAAAAAGATATGATTTGTTTAGGTGGTGAACAACAGTGGGCTAAGTTAGAACATTTTAATGTACAATGGTTTTATGCATATTCAAAGTATACACCTGGATATGAAATTAGAACGTACGATGGGAGGGTTCCTTATCGTATTTGGAATCGTCAAGATGGATATATAGATATAGGTGGGAACAAATGGATCAAAGAAGAACATGTGCAGATTAAATGATGTTAAAAGTCGGATTTATGCCGGCTTTTTTATTTAATAAAGCTTGTCTCTGGCATGAAGAGAAATACTTGCAGAAAACACATTGATTTCACAATAGCGCTGTATAGTTCCTAATATACATTTATCAAAGTGAGGTATTTGAATTGAAAAAGAAAAAGCTATTTATGGGAACTATTATTGCATGTGTGGCGCTAACATTGTCTGCGTGTGGTTCCTCAGAAAATGTTGCAACATCAAAAGTAGGAAACGTGACAGAGAAAGAGTTAAGTAAAGAATTAAGGCAAACATATGGAAAAAGTACTTTATCTCAAATGATGTTAAATAAGGCATTGCTAGATAAATATAAAGTTTCAGATGAAGAAGCTAAAAAACAAGTAGAAGCAGCGAAGGAACAAATGGGTGACAAGTTTAAAGTGGCTTTAGAGCAAGTAGGATTAAAGAATGAAGATGAATTAAAAGAGAGAATGAAGCCAGAAATTGCACTTGAGAAAGCGATTAGAGCGACTGTCACAGATAAAGATGTGAAAGATAACCATAAACCTGAAATGAAGGTAAGTCACATTTTAGTGAAAGATGAAAAAACTGCGAAAGAAGTAAAAGAGAAAATAAATAATGGTGAAGATTTTACTGCTTTAGCGAAACAGTATTCGGAAGATACTGGTTCAAAGGAACAGGGCGGAGAAATCGCTGGTTTTGCTCCTGGTCAAACTGTGAAAGAGTTTGAGGAAGCTGCATATAAATTAGATGCAGGACAAGTAAGTGAGCCAATAAAAACATCTTATGGTTATCATATAATAAAAGTGACGGATAAAAAAGAATTGAAACCATTTGATGAAGTAAAAGATACGATTCGAAAAGATTTAGAACAACAAAGACTGCAAGATGCGACAGGTAAATGGAAACAACAAGTAATCAATGATCTATTGAAAGAAGCAGATATTAAAGTAACAGATAAAGAATTTAAAGATACATTTAAATTCTTAGATGAGAAATAAGGTTTAGAAGAAAAACAGAGATTTAGCATAATGCTATATTTCTGTTTTTTTGTTTTCAATAGAAAAGGGAACTCATATAGAGTTCCCTTTTCGCGTTAGTGTGTGAGTTATAAATAGATAGTAAGACAATACAATATTACATTTAAATATTAAGAATTACAATAGGAAAATTTGGATGTAGATAAAAGGAATAAGCAATTAAATTCGCAAAATGTTGAAATGATAATGTTTTAGTTAATTAATTTTGTTAAATATAAACTAAATATATTTTCGTGGAGAGTGAATTGAGGACATAATTTAAAGAATGGTACATATCATATTTATTGGAGTATAAATTAACTTTATAGGAAGTGACATGTTGAACATTTAGTACAAAAGTATGTTCTTAATGATGATAAGAATTATTTATCCCGCTATTTATGGGAGTCTTACTGCTCGTAAAAGCCTTCACCTTATTAAAATAGGATGAATATTTTTATTTTTACTAGATTATTAAATTAATTTGGGGGAGAATATATGAAATTTATTTTTAAGAGAGAAGGCGGAGGGGAAATTTTTGAATCATCTAATGAAAATATAAGCGTTCTATTAGCTGTATTAAAAGAAACAAAAGGGATAAAGATTGGGATGGTTGAGTATGAAGTATTAGAATATAAACTGGAATATTATCGGAATCCAAAAAAAACAGAAACAGAGAGAGAATTACATATTATAATGCAACCCAAGCATATTCAATAAAGAAAGTGAAAATTAATGAGTGTGAATCTTACTGCCTGCAAATAGCAGGATAAATGGTAGTAATTGTCGATATGTATGAAACTTATGAGGAATGAATTGTTTTACATCATAAGTTTCTAAAGCTTTGTGAGTTCGTTCATAATAAAAGTGTATGCTTTTGTTGAAGGATGGTTAATGAGATATAGCTGAAATTTGTATTCCAGAAAGAACGTTAGTTAGGATAGAAAAGTAAAATTAGAAATATAATTAGTTCAATAAAAGCGGCTTCACATTAGGTGGAGTCGCTTTTATTGTTGCTACACGTATTCTATGATGCGATAGGAAGTGCAAAGAAATTTGATTAATAAAAGGGAGTAATAAATGAGTATGAATAAACTTCATATATTAAAGTGGCATTTTGTTTGAAAAATTTACATGTTGCACTTCCGTAAGAACGTTCGTTCGCGTATAATTAGAACGAATGTTCTTTCGGGGTGGAGATTTCTACAAATTCATAAATAGTTTTGAATTGGAAAGCTACGCTACATATAAATAAGAGATGGGTAAAGAATGAAGCGATAAGGCTTCTAACCGCAAGGACTGCGGAGATAGCCTAATAAATTAGAGTTCGATAGAACTCTTTACTTAGGAATCCCCCACTTCTAAACGAAGTGAAAGTGGGGTAGTTCAAGAATGGATAGATATAGAAAATTGAGGAGTAAAGAAAATGAATTATGTAAAGATACAGGGAAAAGGAAGAGAGTGGGTTCCGTTTACAGTAATGTCGGAACAATTATTAAGTATGAAAAAAATTATTGGAGAGAAATTAAAAGTCCAAAGACCGCTAATAACAAATGAAGCGAAAGACAGCATTTCAGACAAATTATTAACTTCATTATTGTCTGAAGAAGAGATGTTAGTGACATATTTTGAAGAAGGATACATACTTACGAGTTATATGACAGTGGTTCATATAAATCCAATTCAACAAATTGTAAAATGTACAGATGCATTTTATAAAACATATATATTTTCTGCAATGGACATAATTGATGTAACCTAAAAGAAGCTGAATTTTGAAGTTTAGCTTCTTTAATTTATCTAGCTATTTACGGACAGGCAGATTCACACCTCAAAATTAGGCTGTGAGTCAGGCTACCTGTTAAAACCTAATTTTTTGAAGAGGTGAAGAACTAAATGAAAAAGCAGCTAGCTGCAAGCTAGCTGCTTAGTCCCAGGGAAAGGGAGAAAAAGATTGGCACTCAAAAAATCAATGATAGCTGTGTATCAGCCTGAGTATAGTATAGACAAATTTTAAAATGTTATACAAAAATGATTACAGATCTGGTTAGGCCGTACCAACTTGGTTTTGATCTGCTAGATCAGAATCAAATGTATTAGTCGCGCTAACCCCACTAAAAGTGTTCACTACGAAACCAACGTTAGATGCGCCAGAGCCGTTATAAGCTTTCGTATTCTCTTTTGGAGAAACATTGTAGAAATCACCTAAGTTGAAAGATCCGTTACTATTTTGTACAACTAAATTCCCAACAACTGAGGGCATAATTTTCACCTGCTTTATAAGTAATTGTTTGCATTACTATATGAAGGTATAGTCTAATTGGTTCATTTGACAAATATTCCGGAATAGAAAAATGTTTGAAGCTTTGTTTAATCAATCGAGCAAAAAGTATGTTAAAATTAATGAAGAGCTGAATTTTAAAAAGAATAAATTCGAATAATTAATATATATGGAATTAAAGGAGGCGAAATGTAATGGATAATGTTATAAAAACAGTGGATTTAACAGATGCAGAATCAAGTAAACTTATTGCTTATATTTATAGTAATGATGTCACATTGATCGAAAAAGCATTTTGTCCTAATGAAATAAAATTAAAGTTTAATGAAATAGCAATTTTATCGGCAATTAAAACCGCATATATTACGAAAGTATCTATAAGGAAAGAACTTGAAGCAATTTTTCACGATACAGGCGTTTTATTAGTAAAGCAAAATGTTGAAAGGAATAGTATTCAATCTATAACAATGCATTTTGAGCAATTTAAAAAGTTGCAAAATGAGATTGAGAATTTAAATAAAAGTATGTTATAAGACTAGGTGGAAATTTATTGATAGAGGTGGGCTCTGTTAAGTTGAAAAAGTGGATTGAAAAGTATTTGGATAAATCGAACCGTAAACATAAATATACTTTCATTAAGGTGTAACCTATATTTATCGATGTGAGAAATGTAGGGAATAGAAGATACAATTTAAAAATAATAACGATACAAACAAAAAGAGTAACTATGATGGTTACTCTTTTTGTTTGTAATATGTAATATCAAAAATACTTCTAAAGTATGAAATGAATTGATACTTAAGTGAGAAGTTGAATAACAATAAAAAGAGTAATATTAATGGAAAGGAGGAGATGAAGTTGGAGCGAAACGACATTGGGAAACTTGTAATTATTACTGGAGTAACGCAAGGGTTAGGACGTGCAATGGTTGATAGGTTTCATGAATTGGGGTGGAACATAGCAGGGTGTGGACGCTCAAAAAATAAAATTGAAGAACTTAATAAATATTACGGTGCTTCACATGATTTTCAAATAATTGATGTTTCAAATCATCACCAAGTTAGTAAATGGGCAAGTCGTATTCTTAATAAGTATAGGGCTCCCGATATGTTAATAAATAATGCATCGATTATTAATCAAAATGCACCTCTATGGAAAGTTACCGCACAAGAATTTGAAAGTGTAATGAGTGTAAATGTGAACGGGGTAGTAAATGTCATTAGGGCGTTCGTCCCGGCGATGATAGCTAGGAAAGAAGGAATTATTATTAACATGAGCTCTAGTTGGGGAAGAGAAGGCGAGGCTGAACTTGCGCCATATTGTGCCTCGAAGTTTGCTGTTGAAGGTATCACGCAGTCAATGGCAATGGAACTGCCAAATGGTATGGCAGTAGTTGCTTTAGATCCAGGTGGCAGTATTAGCACTCCAATGCTTCACTTATGTGCACCTCAATATGTAAAAGAATCTCCTACACCTGAAATGTGGTCACATAAAGCAATTCATTATATATTAAATATATCAATAGATAAAAACGGTGAGTCATTGACATGTCCGGCATACATTCATTGAGAAACTCCTTGTCAAAAAGAGCGCCTGAAAGGTGCTCTTTTGTATTATTAGTACATTATGTGATGCACAAAATTACATATGAAAAATAGAATAATGAATTAAAGGTGATATTTGTTTGTTTTGAATGTACTAGAAAATTTAAATATAGGTGATGGGAAATGAACCTACGCGATTTAGAATTGACAGGTGCCTGGTTTCAAGTAGGAGGAAATCTTATAGCAGCAATTGGAACAACTAGAGGGTTTGCAGGGGAAGAAAAGATTGAGTCGGATCTCGTTATTGTAGGGAGTTCATTACAAGCTCTCGGATATATATTACAAATTATAGCAACTAATGATGCGAAAGATGAAGATAAATGTGAGAAGCAAGAGGTAACTATAGATAATAAAAATAAAGCGCTAGCGAAAACGGGGATTGAGTTATTAGCTTTAGGTAATATTTCAAATGTAATAGGAACGTATTTTAATCTCAATGAACAAATGAAAGAAAATGATTTTCTTATAATTACTGGAAATAGTTTGCAATCAATTGGCGCTTTTTTAGGAGTAGAAGTAGCATTGAATGAGATAAATGGAATACAGTGGATTATCGTATTAGGGAATTCAATGCAAAGTTTAGGTGCGGGATTACAAGCATATGAAGGTATTAAAAATATACCAAAAGAAGAAAAGGGAAAAGAAGACAGTAATATAGATAAAGAAGATCAACGTATAATAGGGCTAATAGGTATTTGGATACAGGCAATAGGTACTGTAATTTCAGCAATTGGATTAACCGAAATAGTAGAGGAACAACGATTGGAATCTAAGAAAAGGTGATGAAATACTCATTTCAATGAAGTTTGGAGTATTTCAATTTTAGAAGTAGGACAAGATGGATGTGTTAATTGTTTTTGTAGGCTTTTTCATATAGGCGTAGAATATACATATAAACGAACAGGTGAAAATAACTTGTTAACGTTAGTGAGAGGCTTCTCATTTAGTTATACTATTATATGTGATTTTTGTAATGATGAGTTCTTATATACGCTTTTAGAAATAACATGATTCCATAGGTTTGATAGTGTAGGAGATGGATGGGGAAGAAGCGAAAAATAAACATTAAGGAGTTTTTCAGACATGATGTACTTATTAGCAATTTTACTTCCGCCGGTAGCTGTTTTATTTTGCGGAAAGCCGTTTCAAGCGATTATTAATTTCATTTTAACCTTAATTTTTTGGGTTCCAGGAGCGATACACGCAGTTCTTGTCGTACATGATAAAAAAGCCGACAGGCGACTTAAAAAACAAGTTCAAGCGTATGATGAAATTAATAAAAGAAATAGAAGGTAAATTGCGATTGACATACAAAAAAGAAAGGGGATTTGATTCGCCTTTCTTTTTTGTATGCCAATCAAGTTTAAATTTTAGTATAGCGGTAAGAATTTTTAATATAAGTATTATGATAATAACTTTTAGAGTGTGCGTTTAATAAACCGGTGTAAATGCTTTCTGGCACATTAAAGAAATCATACATACCATTCTTTAGTTGAATACGTAAAATCATAGAAAAAGGATTATAGCCAACAGCAACTAATTTTTTTGAAATAACGGGAGATAGCTTCATCATTACGCAACTCCTTATTTTTCATTTTAGATGGTTTCTTGTAGAGAAGGGGATTGTCGTGTTGAAATCCTAATAATTAAAGGAGTATTATACTTATATGCAATATATTAAATGTTTGTTGTACGTAATTATAAGGAAGTTCACACGAAGTACATATCGTTGTGCTATTTTTATTTCACCTTTGATTTATAAATAAGAAAATATTGACCATTTGAAAAAAAGGTATATTATTTATACGAGGTATTAAAAATTCACTTCTTACATTCTATGCTTTAAGGGGCAGTATTATTAGAAAAAATAGAAGTGAAAATAGTTTGTATAAGAAGTATTCTAAAATGTATAATCTGTGAATTGGGAAAATATTGAATGCTCCAGGTCAATATACTTTCTTGATTAAATGTATTTGGGAAAGTGACCTCAATATTTTCAAGTAAATCAACGGGAGAATTGAAAGGCAGGAGAAAGTAACATGTCAGAAAATTATCGTTCTCGAGAGGAGCGACGACAAGTTCAAAAGAAAAAACAGCCAGCTTCTAAAAAAACAAAACCAAAAGGTAAAACATCGTTTTTTCGTAAATTTTTAATCAGTTGTTTACTACTTGGTATTGTAGGTTTAGTGGCAGGGGTTGCTACCTTTTTCGTAATGATTAAGGATGCACCAAAACTTGAGAAAGCAAAACTTGTTAATCCGTTATCCTCAAAAATTTATGATAAAGACGGGAATTTGGTATATGAATATGGGAAAGAAAAGCGGACGAATGTTACGTATGATCAAATCCCAAAATTAGTAGAAAATGCATTTTTAGCAACAGAAGATTCGCGTTTTTATGAGCATAGCGGAGTAGATTTTAAAGGTACTGCTCGTGCAGTTTTAGTTAGTCTTAAGGGAGATTATGGCTCTCAAGGTGGTAGTACGATAACGCAGCAAGTTATTAAAAACTACTTCTTATCGATGGAAAAAACGTCAAAACGTAAAGTTCAGGAAATATATTTAGCGTATAAGCTAGAACAACAATATTCAAAACATGAAATATTAGAGATGTATTTAAATAAAATTAATTTAGGAAACCGTTCATATGGAATCGCAACAGCAGCACAAAACTACTACGGTAAAGAATTGAAAGATTTAACATTACCAGAAGTTGCGATGCTAGCTGGCTTACCAAAAGCACCGAATAACTATGACCCAACGAAAAAAGAAAATGTTCAAAGGGCAACAGAAAGAAGAAATACTGTACTAAACTTAATGAATAGACATGGTTATATTACAAAGGCAGAAATGGAAGAAGCATCGAAAGTACCAGTGGATAAAAATATTAAGAGTGCAGCTGAACTACAAGCGATGCCATATACTGCATTTATGGATGCAGTAGTTAAAGAAGTAGAAAAGGAAATACCAGATGTTAATATTGGATCTGATGGTTTAGAAATTTATACAACATTGGATCCAAAAGCACAGAAATTAGCTGATAATATTTTGAATACAAATATTATTAATTATCCAAATGATAAATTCCAAGGTGCTTTCACATTTATGGATACGAAAACTGGAGAAGTTCGCGCTATAGGTAGTGGGCGCGGTGAAAATAAAGCAGTATTTAAAGGGCATAATATGGCGATTGAATTAGATCGTGCAGCTGGTTCAACGATGAAACCAATTTTTGATTACGCTCCTGCAATTGAATATTTAAAATGGGCTACTTATCATCAAATTGATGACTCTCCATTTAAGTATTCAACTGGCCAAGAAGTTAGAAATGCAGATAGAAGTCATTTAGGGCCAATCTCAATGCGTGAAGCACTAACAAAGTCACGTAATATCCCAGCTATTAAAACAGCTAAAGAGGTAGGTATTAGTAAATCGAAAGAGTTCTCTGAGAAATTAGGTATTACATTTAATGTAGCACCGACAGAATCAACAGCGATCGGTACAAATGAAGCGTCACCAACTGAAATTGCAGGTGCTTATGCGGCATTTGGGAATGACGGTAAGTATACGAAGCCGCATTTTGTTAAGAAAGTAGTTTATCCAGACGGCAAGTCACAAAGTTTTGGACAAAAACCAAAATCAGTTATGGCGGATTCTACAGCATATATGATTACTGATATGCTTCGTTCTGTAGTTACATCAGGTACTGGTACATCGGCAAATGTGGCCTCTTTAGATGTAGCTGGTAAAACAGGTACAACTAACTATTCTTCAAAACAACTAGCACAATATGGAATTCCAGAAAGTGCAACTCGTGATAGTTGGTTTGCAGGATATACACCGCAATATACGATGGCAGTATGGACTGGATATACGAAAGATGGTAAAGACGAGTATATTAGTAGTAAAAATACGAAAATTGCACAGTTGATCTTTAAAGAAATGATGAGCGAGATGGCTACAGATAAATCACGCTTTAAAATGCCAAGTAGTGTTATTCAAGAAGGTAGTGAATTGCGTATAAAAGGTGAAAAACGTGATTCATCTCCAAATACTAGCGTACCGGATACAACGGAACAACCAAAACAAGATCAACAGCAAAAAACTGAAGAAGAGAAAAATCAAGAGGAATTAAAGAAACAGGAAGAACTTAAGAAACAAGAAGAGCAAAAGAAACAAGATGAACTTAAGAAGCAAGAAGAGCAAAAGAAGCAAGAAGAGCAAAAGAAGCAAGAAGAGCAAAAGAAACAAGATGAACAGAATAAGCAAAATGAACAAAACAATGGAAATGGTCAAGGAACTCCAAATCCACCAACTAATGGAGGTGACCAAGGAACTCCAAATCCACCAACCACTGGAGGTGGCCAAGGAACTCCAAATCCACCAACCACTGGAGGTGGTCAAGGAACTCCAAATCCGCCAACCACTGGAGGTGGCCAAGGAACTCCAAATCCACCAACCACTGGAGGTGGTCAAGGAACTCCAAATCCACCAACCACTGGAGGTGGCCAAGAAACTCCAACCCCACCAACTACTGGCGGGAACACAGGAGAGGCTCCTTCCAATAATGGACAATAAATAATGCATTTTAAAAGCACCGAAGGTACCGGAAAAAACGGTTTCTTTGGTGCTTTTTGTATTATAAAGAGTAATATTATTTTTAAATATTAAAAGTACCATAGAAATTTTGAAAGTAAATTGATGGGAAATGATAAAAAATTTGAGTTGGCGGTATTGGATAACTAGGGCCATAAAAAGTAGTACTACTCGGGTGTGTACCATGATGCCAAAATGAAGGGGTGACTTGGTCAGTCGATTGATATTGTTGCCAAGCGGCAGGAAGTTCGATACCAACATCAGAACTAGCTGTATGAACGACAGGAACATGTATTGAGGGAGCTGATGGGACAACGGCGGTTATTCTTGGTGATACCCACATGAAAACGATCACTCCTAAGTTTAATAATAAAATAGTATATTCTTCTAAAACATATAAAGGTACATATATAGGTTTTTTGCTTAAAACATAGGCATAAAGTCGTAAGACCAACTTAAATTGATGGTAGACCATTTATTATGAAAAGATACGTCTATTAGCGGAGGGCAAGGGAACATGAAAAATATACAATTGATGTGTTGATTGTATATTTTACGTGTTTATGGAGGGATTTTAATGGAACGATTATGGACGAAATCATTTATACAAATGACTATCGCGATGTTATTTTTATTTACGGGGTTTTATTTACTTGTTCCAACGCTCCCGCTCTTTATTAAAGAGATTGGTGGAAATGAATCGCAAGTTGGACTGATGATGGGAATGTTTACAATAGCGGCAGTTGTAATACGACCGATTATTGGAGGTATGTTAGATCAATATGGTAGAAGATCTTTTATTATTTTCGGACTCATATTTTTTGGGATAACGATGTATTCGTATAATTTAGCATCGACTATTGCCCTTTTAGCTGTTTTACGCGTTATTCACGGAGTGACGTGGGCTGTTTCTACAACAGCAGTTGGAACAGCGATAACTGATATTATTCCAGATTCACGTCGTGGTGAAGGGATGGGCTGGTATGGCATGGCGATGACAATCGCGATGGCAATTGGCCCGATGATTGGATTATGGGTTGTACAAAATTATTCATTTCATGGTCTATTCTTGTTAGCAACTCTTTTATCCTTTATGGCAGTCGTATTATCGTTAATAACGAAAATGCCATTCACGCCACAAAAAGAAAAAGGGAAAATTCAGCTGTTTGAAAAATCCGTTTTATCAATAACGGTTGTTGTTTTCTTTTTATCATTTGCATATGGAGGAATAACAACATTTTTACCGTTATTCGCGTCATCAATTGATGTGAATCCTGGGACATTCTTTCTTGTATATGCAATTGCTTTAACAATTGTACGACCTATTTCAGGAAAACTATTAGATAAGTATGGAGAAGTTTTTATCATACTTCCGGCACTATGTATTACTATTTTAGCGATAGTTGTACTAACGATTTCAAATGGTTTGATAGGTGTAATGATTGCAGCGGCATTATATGGTGTTGGATTCGGTTCAGCACAGCCCGCTTTACAAGCAGCGATGCTGACAATTGTTGATCCTAGTAAAAGAGGAGTTGCTAACGCTTCATTCTTTACCGCTTTTGATTTAGGGATTGGATTAGGTGCGATTTTACTTGGAGTTGTTTCACAAATGTTTGGTTACCGTATTTTATTCGCAGGTAGTGCAATTTCAGGATTAATAGCTTTAATTATATTTGTCATTTTTGTAAAACAACGATTAGGCAAAAAAGATTTTGCGTATAAAGCATGATGAATCTATTTGATGTATTGTAAGGTACGGAGGAAATAGCTCAATTCAGCCCGGATATTCTTTAGGGATTGTTTCTGAGAAATTAGTTCGGGAAATAGTGTTAGTTGAGAAAGATGGTAGTTTATTTTTATAGATTTTGATGATCTTTCGTACTTTCAAAACTATGAATTAGTTGTAAGCTATCGTAAAGAAACGGAAGAAATTTAATTTAATTATGTAAAATAATAATTTTATTAAAAATAAATAAATTTTATATAAGAATTATATTTATGGGAGTATGAAATAAATATTATAAAAAACCGAGCTGTGCATGAGTGCAGCTCGGTTTTTTATGTTTGTTGAAGAAAAAGGGATTAAAGGTATATTTAGTGGGATTATATGGATAATTGTTATATTTCGTTTTAAAAAATTGTAAAAGGATGTCTGTCCTTTCTTTATAAAAGGTGAAAGTTATTTTTGAAAAATTGTATTATTACATCGGTAAAAGTATAGGAAACTTATCATTATAAAATAAATTGAAATCTTCCAAAAACTCTGATACATTGAAATAGAAATGTAGTTTCATATTATTGTAAAGGCTTACAGTTATGTGCACGAAGATCTATTAGGATTGGAGGAAATAATGATGAAAGCTGAAGAAAAATTTTCCCCGGGATTAGATGGTGTAGTAGCAGCGGAAACGAAAATTTCGTTTCTTGACACAGTAAAAGGTGAAATTGTAATTCAAGGGTATGATTTAATCGAACTCTCAAAAACAAAAGAGTATTTAGACATTGTGCACCTTTTATTAGAAGAACGTTTACCGAATGAGGATGAGAAAGCAACAATTGAAAAGAAATTAAAAGAAGAATATGCAGTGCCAGAAGGTGTATTCAATGTTCTAAAGGCATTGCCTAAGGAAACGCATCCTATGGATGGGCTACGTACAGGTGTGTCTGCATTAGCTGGTTACGATAGTGATATCGAAAACCGCTCGTTAGAAGTGAATAAAAGTCGAGGATACAAGCTTTTAAGTAAAGTGCCAAATATTGTAGCGAATAGCTACCATATTTTAAATAATGAGGAACCAATTGAGCCTCTTCAAGAATTGTCATATAGTGCGAATTTCTTCTATATGTTAACTGGAAAGAAACCAACTGAACTTGAAGAGAAAATCTTTGATCGTTCCCTTGTTTTATATAGTGAACATGAAATGCCAAACTCTACATTTACAGCACGCGTTATTGCATCAACGCAATCCGACTTATACGGCGCTTTAACAGGAGCAGTTGCATCCTTAAAAGGAAGTCTTCATGGCGGTGCGAATGAAGCGGTTATGTACATGCTTTTAGAAGCTGGTAATGTTGAGAAATTTGAAGAGTTATTACAGAAGAAACTATATAACAAAGAAAAAATTATGGGCTTTGGACACCGTGTTTATATGAAAAAGATGGATCCAAGAGCACTTATGATGAAGGAAGCATTAAAGCAGTTATGTGATGTGAAAGGCGATTATACACTATATGAAATGTGTGAAGCTGGAGAAAAAATTATGGAGAAGGAAAAAGGAATTTATCCGAATCTTGATTATTATGCTGCTCCAGTATATTGGATGCTTGGTATTCCAATTCAACTTTACACACCAATCTTCTTTAGTTCTAGAACAGTAGGGCTATGTGCACACGTAATTGAGCAACATGCGAACAATCGTTTGTTCCGTCCACGTGTAAATTATATTGGCGAGCGACATGCATTTAGTAAATAAAAACAACTGGGGAGTTGTTAGCGCCGCCCGCCAGATGGGTGTTTGACCGACACCCATCATTAATAATAACGAATTTTCGACAGAAAGGGAAGAATAGCATGATTAAAACAAATGAAATTAAACAAAAAGATGCATTATTAGAAGAAATTACGGACTATGTATTAAATAAAGAGGTTACAAGTGCAGAGGCATTCAGTACGGCTCGCTACGTATTACTTGATACACTTGGATGTGGAATTTTAGCACTACAATACCCAGAGTGTACAAAATTATTAGGACCAGTTGTACCAGGAACAATCGTGCCAAATGGTACACGTGTACCAGGAACATCTTATGTGCTAGATCCAGTAAAAGGCGCATTTAATATCGGATGTATGATCCGTTGGTTAGACTATAACGATACTTGGCTTGCAGCAGAGTGGGGACATCCATCTGATAACTTAGGCGGAATTTTAGCAGTTGCAGATTATATTAGCCGCGTTCGTATTTCAGAAGGAAAAGAACCATTAAAAGTACGTGAAGTACTAGAAATGATGATTAAAGCACATGAAATTCAAGGTGTACTTGCTTTAGAAAACAGTTTAAACCGTGTTGGTCTTGATCACGTATTATACGTAAAAGTAGCGACGACTGCAGTAGTTGCAAAAATGCTTGGCGGAACGCGTGAGGAAATCTTTAATGCATTATCACATGCTTGGATTGATAATTCTAGTCTTCGTACATATCGTCATGCTCCAAATACAGGTTCACGTAAATCATGGGCAGCAGGTGATGCGACGAGCCGCGGTGTTCATCTTGCAATGACTGCATTAAAAGGTGAAATGGGTTACCCAACGGCATTATCTGCACCAGGATGGGGATTCCAAGATGTGTTATTTAACAAGCAAGAATTAAAATTAGCAAGACCGCTAGAATCTTATGTAATGGAAAATGTATTATTCAAAGTGTCATTCCCAGCAGAATTCCATGCACAAACAGCTGCAGAATGTGCAGTGAAATTACATCCGGAACTTAAAGAAAGATTAGATGAAATTGATCGTATTACAATTACAACTCATGAGTCAGCAATTCGTATTATCGATAAAGAAGGTCCATTAAATAACCCAGCTGATCGCGATCATTGCTTACAATACATTACGGCAATAGGTTTATTAAAAGGAGATATCGTTGCGGATGATTATGAGGATGTAGTAGCGAATGATCCACGTGTAGATGAATTACGTAATAAGATGGTTGTTGTTGAAAACAAACAGTACAGTTTAGATTACCTTGACCCGAACAAGCGCTCAATCGCCAACGCTGTTCAAGTTCATTTTAAAGATGGTACTGTAACAGAAAATGTGGAATGTGAATACCCACTTGGCCACCGTTTCCGTAGAGACGAAGCAATTCCAAAGGTTGTTCGGAAATTCACTGCAAATATGGCAGGTCATTATTCTAGTAAGCAACAAGAAAAAATCCATGAAGCTTGTCTAAATGAAGAAAAACTAGAAAATATGAATGTAAACGAATTTGTAGATCTATTCTTAATTTAATAATAGGGGGAATTTAGAATGGCTTGGGTTGTGAATAAACAGTCAACACAAGAGGAGCTTGCGAATCGCTTCCGAGCTTTAGTAGAAGCAAATGAAATTTTGCAAATTCCAGGTGCTCATGATGCAATGGCGGCTCTTGTTGCGAAAAATACAGGTTTTTCAGCTCTATATTTATCAGGAGCTGCTTACACTGCAAGTAAAGGACTACCAGATTTAGGAATCGTGACGTCTACTGAAGTAGCAGAGAGAGCAAGGGATCTAGTTAGAGCTACAGATTTACCAGTTCTTGTTGATATTGATACAGGATTTGGTGGAGTACTAAACGTAGCGAGGACAGCTGTAGAAATGGTGGAAGCGAAAGTTGCGGCTGTTCAGATTGAAGATCAACAATTACCAAAGAAATGTGGACATTTAAATGGTAAGAAACTTGTTACTACAGAAGAATTAGTTCAAAAAATTAAAGCGATTAAAGAAGTTGCGCCAAGTTTATATATTGTAGCACGCACAGATGCTCGCGGCGTGGAAGGATTAGATGCAGCGATTGAAAGAGCGAATGCATATGTAAAAGCAGGGGCAGATGCAATATTCCCAGAAGCGCTTCAATCGGAAGAAGAATTCCGTTTATTTACTAGCAAAGTGAATGCACCTTTACTAGCAAATATGACTGAGTTCGGAAAAACACCATATTATAGTGCAGAGGAATTTGCGAATATGGGCTTCCAAATGGTAATTTATCCTGTAACTTCACTTCGTGTTGCTGCAAAAGCATATGAGAATGTGTTTACGCTAATTAAGGAAACAGGTTCTCAAAAAGATGCACTTTCTAATATGCAAACGAGAAGTGAATTATATGAAACAATTTCATATCATGACTTTGAAGAGTTAGATACTGGAATTGCAAAAACAGTATTATCTGAAGATCAATAGGTAGAAGGATTTAGGCGATGAAAATACATCTTTGGCAAAACGAACTGCTTGATGTGAAAAATCATCGCCTTCTGTTTTCAATAATAAGATATTCCACTCATCGTAGACGAGCATATGCAAAGATCAACGAAGGCCGAAATGATAGGGGGATTCAGATGGAGAAAACGAAGTTACCATGGGATGAATTTTTTTCACTCAATAAAGATGTGAATAATACTTTCTTTACACCAGAAGATTTTTCAGGGGATGAAGATTTAATTGCAAAAACGACAGAACAATTCGTTAAACAAGAAATTGTTCCACAAATTGAGAACATTGAACAACATAACTATAAAGTTTCTCGTCAATTATTTGAGAAAGCTGGGGAACTTGGATTATTAGGCATTGAGGTACCAGAAGATTATGGCGGATTCGAGTTAGGAAAGGCTGTCTCAGGTCTTGTAGCAGAAAAAATGGGTTACGCTGGTGCATTTAGCGTTTCTTTTAATATACACGCCGGTGTAGGTACATTGCCTTACATATATTATGGAACGAAAGAACAGAAAGAAAAATATTTACCGAAAATCGCATCGGGAGAATGGATTGGGGCTTATGCTTTAACTGAGCCAAATGCTGGTTCTGATGCATTAAGTGCAAAAACGAGTGCAGTATTGAATGAAGATGGTACTGCTTGGGAGTTGAATGGTGAGAAGCAGTGGATTACAAATGCTCATATGGCAGATGTATACGTTGTTTTTGCGAAGACAAATAAAGGAATGACAGCGTTTATTGTCGAAAGAACATGTGAAGGTGTATCAATAGGATTAGAAGAAAAGAAGATGGGGATTAAAGGTTCTTCAACAGCGACGCTTATTTTAGAAGATGTTGTCATCCCCGCTGAAAATATTTTAGGGGAAGTTGGGAAAGGGCATCACGTAGCTCTTAATATTCTTAACTTCGCTAGACTAAAACTTGCTTTTGGAAATATTGGAACAGCAAAACAAGCAATCGGTTTATCAGTTCAATATGGAAAAGAGCGAAAACAGTTCCAAACGGAATTAGTAGATTTTACGATGATTCAAGAGAAAATTGCCAATATGATTATTTCTACATATGGAGCAGAAAGTGCAGCTTACCGTACAGCGGGTGTAATTGATGAAGCAATTCATGAGAGTGATGAAGATCTTATGAAAAAAATGTCCCAATTTGCAATTGAATGTGCACTGAATAAAGTAAACGCTTCTGAAACACTTGCTTATATCGTAGATGAAGCTGTACAAATTCATGGTGGTTACGGTTATATGCAAGAATACGAAGTAGAACGATTATATCGTGATGCTAGGATTAGTCGTATTTTTGAAGGAACGAATGAAATTAATAGATTAACAGTTGCAAAAATGTTAATGAAGCAAATCGAGCAAATAGAAGATGCTGAAGTAGAAATTGATGTGGCAAATGTAGAAAGAAACCATCGTTACATTTTATTAGCGAAAAAATTGTTGAAACAATCTTTGAAAACGCTCTCTAAAACTCCAGGTTTAAAAATTGAGCAAGAGCAAGAATATTCACGCGTATTATCAAATATGTTGACGGACGTGTATGTCATGGAATCAGCATTTTTACGTACGAGGAAAGCAGTTAGTAAAAATGGTGAGGAAAAAGAGCGTACGAAGCAAATGATAACAGGTGTTATTTGTGAAGAAGGATATCGTAAAGTAGAAGAAGCTGCGATTTCCATTCTTTCAGCAGCTGTCACAGAAGAACAAAATAGACAAGAAATACTAGCTGAAATCCGTCAATTATTAGTGCCTTTATACTCAAACTTATTTACGAAAAAGAGAGACATTGCGAAAGTTATTATAAATCGCGGGAAATATATTGTGTAAATAGGAGGAAAGCGATATGAAAAAGATTGGTTTTATCGGTTTAGGTAACATGGGTCTTCCAATGTCTAAAAATTTAGTTAAATCTAGCTACACAGTATATGGAGTGGACTTGAATAAAGAGGCGGAAGCTTCCTTTGAAAAAGAAGGAGGAATTATCGGCCTATCAATCTCAAAACTAGCAGAGACATGCGATGTGATTTTTACAAGCTTACCATCACCTCGTGCTGTTGAAGCGGTATATTTTGGGGAAGAAGGATTATTTGAAAATAGCCACTCGAATGTAGCTTTAATTGATACAAGTACAGTATCTCCACAATTAAACAAACAATTAGAGGAATCGGCGAAGGAAAAGAAAGTAGACTTTTTAGCAGCACCTGTTAGCGGTGGGGTAATTGGTGCAGAAAACCGTACATTAACGTTTATGGTTGGTGGATCGAAAGAAGTGTATGAGAAAACTGAATCTGTCATGGAAGTACTTGGAGCGAATGTTTTCCATGTTAGTGAGCGGATTGATAGTGGTACAACTGTTAAATTAATTAACAATCTATTAATTGGTTTTTATACAGCTGGTGTGAGTGAAGCTTTAACATTAGCGAAAAAGAACAATATGGATTTAGATAAAATGTTTGATATTTTAAATGTAAGTTACGGTCAAAGTAGAATTTATGAGCGTAATTATAAAAGTTTCATTGCATCAGAAAATTATGAGCCTGGCTTTACTGTAAATTTATTAAAGAAAGATTTAGGATTTGCGGTAGATTTAGCTAAAGAAAGTGAACTTCACTTACCAGTAAGTGAGATGCTATTAAACGTATATGAAGAAGCGAGTGAGGCAGGATATGGTGAAAACGATATGGCTGCTTTATATAAGAAAGTTAGCGAACAATTAATTTCTAATCAAAAATAGTGCACTTATAAAAACCATGATAAAAAAGGAGAGAATATAATGATTACAACTGAAATTAAACGAGTGAAAAATCATATTAATGGCGAATGGGTAGAATCTACTGGTACGGAAGTAGAAGCGGTTCCGAATCCGGCAACTGGAAAAATCATCGCTTACGTTCCACTTTCTCCAAAAGAAGATGTTGAAAAAGCTGTTGAAGCGGCAAAAGCGGCATACAAAACATGGTCTAAAGTGCCAGTTCCAAATCGTTCAAGACAACTATACAAATATCTACAACTGTTACAAGAAAATAAAGATGAGCTTGCAAAAATCATTACGCTAGAAAACGGTAAAACGCTAACGGATGCAACTGGTGAAGTACAGCGTGGTATTGAAGCGGTAGAACTTGCAACATCAGCACCAAATTTAATGATGGGACAAGCCCTTCCGAATATTGCTAGTGGAATTGATGGATCGATTTGGCGCTACCCAATCGGAGTTGTTGCTGGTATTACACCGTTTAACTTCCCAATGATGATTCCATTATGGATGTTCCCACTTGCAATTGCTTGCGGTAATACATTCGTATTAAAAACATCTGAAAGAACGCCACTTTTAGCTGAGCGACTTGTAGAGTTATTCTATGAAGCTGGTTTTCCAAAAGGGGTATTAAATTTAGTACAAGGCGGAAAAGATGTTGTAAATAGTATTTTAGAAAATAAAGATATTCAAGCAGTTTCGTTTGTTGGCTCTGAGCCAGTGGCACGCTACGTATATGAAACTGGTACAAAAAATGGTAAACGTGTACAAGCGTTAGCAGGTGCGAAAAATCATGCGATTGTAATGCCAGATTGCAATCTTGAAAAAACAGTACAAGGTGTAATTGGGTCTGCGTTCGCAAGTAGTGGAGAGCGCTGCATGGCATGTTCAGTAGTAGCAGTAGTTGATGAAATTGCTGATGAATTCATTGATGTATTAGTAGCGGAAACGAAGAAGTTAAAAGTAGGTGACGGTTTCAACGAAGATAATTATGTTGGACCATTAATCCGTGAATCTCATAAAGAACGTGTTTTAGGCTATATTAATAGTGGTGTAGCAGATGGAGCAACTTTACTAGTAGATGGCCGTAAAATCAATGAAGAAGTTGGAGAAGGTTACTTTGTTGGTGCAACAATCTTTGATGGTGTAAATCAAGAAATGAAAATTTGGCAAGATGAAATTTTCGCTCCGGTATTAAGTATTGTAAGAGTAAAAGATTTAGAAGAAGGTATTAAGCTGACAAATCAATCGAAATTTGCGAATGGTGCTGTTATTTATACATCAAATGGAAAACATGCACAAACATTCCGAGACAATATTGATGCTGGTATGATTGGTGTAAACGTTAATGTTCCAGCACCAATGGCATTCTTCGCATTTGCAGGAAACAAAGCTTCATTCTTTGGAGATCTTGGTACAAATGGTACGGATGGCGTTCAATTTTATACACGTAAAAAAGTTGTAACTGAGCGCTGGTTTTAATAAAGTGAAATGATAATGAGTGGGGTGCATTCCCACTCATTATAAAAATAATACAAACGAAAATACACTACTCATAATGGAGTAGTGTATTTTCGTTTGTATTGTGTTAACTATTTCTTTCAAAGGCTAATTTAATACCAAACCCAATTAAGACGATTCCTGTAATCCCTTGAATATAACGCTGTGTCTTCGGTTTTTTCATAAAAGCACTAATTTTATCAATTAAAAATATATAAAAAGCAAACCAAATGACGGTTAAAATGAGATAAGTAAGTCCCATAACGAGAAGTTGTATAAATGTATTATGATTTGGATTTAAAAACTGTGGTAAAAAAGTTAAAAAGAAGACTGCAATCTTAGGGTTTAGTAAATTTGTAAGAAACCCTTGGCGAAAGCAAGAAGTATGTTTATTGTCATTATTTATTGGAACGTCATTTGTATTGAAGTCTTCTGTGTTTCTTACTGCTAAAAGGGCTTTAATACCAATATAGACTAAATATACAGCACCAACATATTTAAAAATAGAAAATAAAAGAGCAGACTTTACAATAAGTGCTGAAAGACCAATTACAGCAGCTAAAGTGTGAATTAAAAGCGCAACACAAGTACCAAAAACAGTTTTTACGCCGCCGATTTTGCCGGCAATCAATGTGTTTTTCGTAGCCATTGCTGTATCAGGACCGGGTAGAATAATAAGACATATAGACATAATAATAAACAGAAAAAAATTTTCCATAATGTTATCCGCCTTCCTTTTTTGTTTTTAGAAAATTCGATTAACGTTAGTTTAACATACATTTTAGTTAAATAAAATTAAATTATATTTAAAATTATTTAACTAAAAAGAAGAGGCAATATAGAGTAGCTGAGAGTGTGCTACAATATATGGCCTCTTTGTTTAAGCGTTAAGTAAGTTAAAGAATCGATTTACATCTTCTTCTGAAACATCACTTAATTGTTTATATTTATAATTTGGATTTTGGTCTTTATCAACTACAACGGAGCGTACTCCTTCAAAGAAATCTTCATGTCGCATGAAGTTTTTAGCGAGTATAAGATCTGTCGCGAAACATTCTTCAACTGACTTTTCTTGGCCATCAATAAACTGTTTTAATGTTACCTTTAATGAAACAGGGGATTTGGATAATAGCTTTTCTTTCGTTGTTTGGGCAAATGGACTTTGATCTTTCTCTAACGATTGAATGATTCCCTCAATTGTATCGAATGCAAAATGCGAATTAATTTCTTCTACTGAAGAAGAAAGATTGCCATCTAAGTTTGGAGCAGTTGCAAATGTACGAATAACTTCTTTTAAATGAGTATGTACATCTTCTTTTTTCCAATTTACATTTTCAAGTGCGGTAAGGAAATTTGGTAATGAATCTGATGTCATAAAGTAATCAGCAGCGTTAATATATAATACATCAGGAGCTTTTAAAATAGATGCCGTTAAAGCAACATATCGACCAGTATATCCAGGCGCTTTATTTAAGAAATAAGCAGCACCGACATCCGGGAAGAAACCGATGTTCATTTCAGGCATTGCCCACTTCGTACGCTCTGTTACAATTCGATACGTCGCTCCATTTGTCAGACCGACACCACCGCCCATTACAATTCCATCTAAACAAGCGATAATTGGTTTTTTGTATTGATAAATAAATGTATCAATTTCATATTCTTCTTCAAAAAACTGCTCTGCATGTTGTAATGCAACTTCGTTAGAACGTGCTTCGTATAGCGTTTTAATATCACCACCTGCACAAAAACCTTTCGTCCCAGCTCCTTTTAAAACGATGAGTTCAATACGCTCATCTTGCTCCCATTCTTTAAGTTTTTGCCCAATTGGTTGTAACATGTCATAGGATAAAGAATTAAGTGCTTTTGGACGGTTTAAAGTAATAGATGCAACGCCGTTTTCGCTAACAGAAAATAAAACGTGTTCAGTCATTATAAATCCTCCCTTACTTATCTTTCTATTCTTATTTCTTGATACATGCTGAAATGTCCTCTATAATTTTTGTCTAAATTAGGTGCTTAGTGTTAGTATTTATCGCATATTTTGACGAGTTATATTTGCAGGATTTCAGAGAATGAAGAGGAATATTACAACATTACTGTAAGTGCTATCATTTGAAAATGTCGTGTTGAAGGCGCTATTATATGTATAACTTATATTGAGTTAGTATACGTGGCGTAAATTAAAGAGTGGATGTAGAAAAAGTTAAAAGGCTGAATTATCTAACTTTTAAAGAGCGCGGGGTTTGTATATAATTAGAAATAGAGAAAGGAGAGATCGGAATGCCAGGACCTTTACTATTGTCGGTTATTATTTTGTCATCTCTTATGGTAGGAATTACACAGTATTTTCATCATACAGATACGACAGAAGAAGTGAAGGCTAAGGTACGTCTCGTGTTTCCGATTTTTATAATATCTATTTCCATATGCTTTTTATTAAATAAAGATGGGTATGTTGTGGCCGTATTTGCGTTTTTTGTAGCGATTGTCCTAATAACTGTATTGTACTACGTTATGAAAGAGTACTTACAAAAATAAGGATGCCTGAAAGGGCATTTTTATTTTTGTAGATTAATAATTTCACATACCGTATTTCATATAAAAAAACATAAAATATTTATAATTAAAAAAGTATGTACATCGCGGTGTATTTACTTGTCAATCTTGCATGACCACTATACTATTAAAATGTAGAGATTAGAAAAAAGGGGTTGTATCTAGCATGAAATTTGAGATGCATACAAAAATTATTTCAAATGAAAAAGAAGTAAGATTACATATAGAAGATAATTTATTTCAATTAATTTTAGATGGTTATCATCTATTTACTATTCAAGAAATATTGCCTTTATATAAATCAAACGAAGAAAGAATCGGTAGTGCAATTGTCCAAAAGTTAGAATGGGAGAACGGAAAAACTACACTAAACTATCAGCTTGTTTCACTACAATCAGTAAACTAAAAGGAGAAGGGTAATATGAAGTTTTTTCATACAGCGGATTGGCATTTAGGTAAGCTTGTTCATGGTGTATATATGACTGAAGATCAAAAAATTGTGTTAGATCAGTTTGTACAAGCTGTTGAAGAGGAAAAACCGGATGCTGTAATTATTGCAGGAGATTTATATGACCGAGCAATTCCACCTACAGAAGCAGTAGACTTATTAAATGATGTATTACAAAAGATAGTTATTGATTTACAAACACCAATAATCGCAGTTGCAGGAAACCACGATAGTCCGGACCGCATACATTTTGGTAGTAATTTAATGAAAAAACAAGGATTACATATTGTTGGACAATTCCAGTTTCCATACAATCCTGTTGTTTTAAATGATGAATACGGAGAGGTTCATTTCCATCTCGTTCCGTATGCAGATCCAAGTATTGTTAGACATATATTGAAAAATGAAGATGTTCGTTCTCATGATGATGCGATGCGTATTTTTATGAACGAACTCTCTGAAACGATGGATAAAGAAGCGAGACACATATTTGTAGGACATGCATTTGTAACTTCTTCAGGAGAGGCAGAGGAAAATACGAGTGATGCGGAACGACCACTTTCAATTGGTGGTGCTGAATATGTAAATAGCCATTATTTTGATAAATTTCATTACACGGCGCTTGGCCATTTACATCAAGCGCATTTTGTACGTAATGAGACAATTCGTTATTCAGGTTCACCACTTGCATATTCTATTTCTGAAGAAAAGCATAAAAAAGGATATTATATTGTGGAACTGGATGAAAAAGGTGAAACAACAATTGAAAAACGTTTACTTACACCACGTCGTAAAATGCGTACAGTAGAAGCGAAAATAGACGATTTATTGCTTCATCCAGTGAGTGAAGATTATGTATTTGTGAAATTATTAGATGAAAATCCTGTCTTGCAGCCAATGGAAAAAATACGTTCTGTATACCCAAATGCAATGCATGTTGAAAGATCTATTCAAAGACGAGAGTTCACAGATGAAAATGAAGTAACTGTTTCAAGACATAAAACGGATGATTTATCTCTTTTAAAAGCATTTTATAAAGAAATGAAAGGGCTAGATCTATCAGAAGAGAAAGAACGTCTATTTTTAGATGTTTTGCAAACAGTGCAAGAACGGGAAGGTGAGCGAGGATGAGACCGATTCAGCTTATAATGACCGCGTTTGGTCCATATAAACAGAAAGAAGTAATCGATTTTAAAGATCTTGGTGAGCATCGTATTTTCGCTATTTCTGGAAATACAGGAGCTGGAAAGACAACGATTTTTGATGCGATTTGTTATGTATTATATGGAGAGGCTAGTGGAGAAGAGCGCAGTGATACAAACATGCTTCGTAGCCAATTTGCTGATGATGATGTTTATACAAGTGTGGAATTAACTTTTCAATTAAAAGGAAAAAGTTATGAAATTAAACGACAACTGGGCCATAAAAAACAAGGAAATAAAACAATTACAGGACATGCAGTCGAATTATATGAAGTAATTGATGAGGAGAAAGTTCCATGTGTCGATCGTTTTCATGTAACGGATGTAAATAAAAAAGTTGAAGATTTAATTGGATTAAGTAAACATCAATTTAGCCAAATTGTCATGTTACCGCAAGGAGAGTTCCGAAAATTATTAACATCTGAAACGGAAAATAAAGAAGAAATACTACGCCGCATTTTTAAAACAGATCGTTATAAATTAATGCGTGAGATATTAGATCAAAAGCGTAAACAATGGAAAGACGTCTTACAAGAAAAACAAAAAGAACGTGAGCTATATTTCCGTAATGTATTTAAATTACCAATACGTGATGGGGCATTATTAGAGACATTAGTGGAGCAAGAGCATGTAAATACACATCAAGTAGTAGAGGCATTAGAACAAGAAACTATTTGGTATAATGCAGAGGTTGAGCAATTACACTTAGAACAAAATGACAAAACGAAACAATTAAAAGAAGCAGAGGCACGTTTTCATGCAGCAAAAGCTGTAAATGAGAAATTCAAAGATTTAGAACAAAAGAATGAGAAGTACAGTATTTTACAAGAAAACCGTGCCGTAATCGAAATGAAAGAAAAATCTTTTAAACATGCGGAACAGGCGAAGCGATTATTACCATTTGAGCAATGGTATGAGGAAGCGATGCAATATGAACAGCAGTCTGAAAGTTTGTTAAAACAGATAATCGCAAAAAAAGAGCATATAATGAACAGTTTTGCACTTGCTCAGGAGAAATATGAAGCATTAAAGAATAAGGCATCCGAGCGAGAAAATGCTAAAAAACAAGTTCAAAGACTAGAAGAGTTACAGCCAATTATTGCATCATTAGCTGAGAAAAAGTTAAATTTGCAAAATGCTGAAATTCACATAGGAAAATTAAAAGAAGGTATGCAAAAGTTAGATGAACAACTAGAAGCGCATAAAAATGAAAAACAAAGAATGTCTGGCGAATTACAGCAATTAGAAGCAGCGCTTGAACAATATGTAGCTAAAGTAGAAGAACTAACGAATATGCGAGAAGATGCAAAAGTATTAAAGCAGGCATATGATGTATGGCAAGAAAAACAAAAATACGAGCTAGAAAAAGAAAGTGCGTTTCATAAGATGCAACAGGCAGTTAGTACATATGAAAATATGGAACGCCGCTGGTTAAGTGAACAAGCTGGTATATTAGCTCTTCATTTACATGATGGTGAATCTTGTCCAGTATGTGGTAGTATGGACCACCCGAAAAAAGCTACAGAGCAAAGTAATGCAATTGATGAAAAAGAGTTAAATGAGCTAAGAGAAAAGAAAACTATTGCGGAAAAATTACATGTTCAATTAGAAGAAAAGTGGAATTTCTATCGAGTTCAATATGAACAAGTGATAGAAGAAGTGCTAAAGCGAGGCTATCGCTCAGAAGAATTAGTAGAAACATATAGTGCGCTCGTTCAAAAAGGAAAGCAATTAGCAGCAGAAGTTAATGCGTTAAAAGCAAGTGAAGAAACGCGTAAGCAAATTGCTGTGAATATAAAAAGCGTAGAAGAAAAAGTAGAAGAACTCCAGAAACAAAAGCGTGAAGTAGAAACTGTGCAGCACCGTACTGAAATGGAGTGTATGCAGCTTCGTACGTCATATGAACATGATAAGCAAAATATTCCGGAAAGCTTGCAAACGGTACAAGCTTGGAAAGTACAGTTTGACCAAGCTCTGCAAGAACTTAGGTTAATGGAAGATGAATGGGAGAAAGTACAAGAGGCGTATCAACATTGGCAAAATGAAAATATACGTATTCAAGCAGAACATGATAATGCTTCTAATCAATTTAATAGTGCAAAAGAGAAGAAAGAAGAGACTTTCACACGCTTTATGAAAGAGCTAGAACAAAGCGGATTTACAGATCAATTAACATATAAAGAATCCAAATTAAATGATGCTGAGATGGATAAGTTACAACAAGAAATCCAAAGTTATTACTCATCTCTAGAAGTACTTACAAAACAAATTGAAGAATTAAAAGCAGACTTAAAAGATAAAGAGTATATGGACATTTCTTCATTAGATGAGCAAGTGAAAGAATTGGAAATTAGCCTTGATATTATTAAAGAAAAACGACAACGTGCTCAAAACGCCGTATCATATATTACGGATTTACATGAAAATATTAAACGAATTGATGAACAAATTCATGAGGAAGAAAAAGCATTCCAAGAACTTGTTGATTTATATGAAGTAATGAAAGGGGATAACGATAGTCGTATATCCTTTGAACGTTACATCTTAATTGAGTATTTAGAACAAATTGTTCAAATTGCGAACGAACGACTACGTAAATTATCAAATGGACAATTTTATTTAAAACGAAGCGAACGAGTTGAAAAGAGGAATCGACAAAGTGGATTAGGATTAGATGTATATGATGCATATACAGGTCAAACCCGAGATGTAAAAACATTATCTGGCGGTGAGAAATTTAACGCATCACTTTGCTTAGCACTTGGAATGGCAGATGTAATTCAAGCGTATGAGGGTGGTATTTCCATCGAAACGATGTTTATCGATGAAGGATTCGGCTCATTAGATGAAGAGTCATTAACGAAAGCAGTTGACGCCCTAATCGACTTGCAAAAATCAGGTCGCTTTATCGGTGTAATTTCACACGTTCAAGAACTGAAAAATGCAATGCCAGCTGTATTAGAAGTAACGAAGCAGAAGGATGGGTGTAGTCAGACGAGGTTTGTGGTGAAATAAGCTTGTCAAATTGAAAGTATCTATCCTTACTTTGAACATTGTACCAAATTGTTATAACGTTTTTTCAATTAAGTTCAAATGAATTTAATAATGTTTTTATATAAAGCCGTCTCTATAGTAGAGGCGGCATCTTTATTATTTAAAGGAATGAATGATGCAATTATGAATCATTTGAAGAAGGTGGCGTATTTGCCAAACGGTTATAACTTTTAAAAGCTGAAATTGCAGATATAACACCACCTGTTAAAAATAAAGCTGAACCACCAACTAAAATAATACGACTGACATATGTTTCACGAGCTTCTTCAACTTGTTCTTGTGACGGTGTTGGCATATAAAGTCCCCCTCAATAAGAATGTGTTTTGCAATAGTATATACAAATGCCTAAAATATGTTAAAATCACTGGATAGTATTATGAGGAAGTATATAGTTAGATGTGAATTGTTTGAAAAATCTTCATTATAAATTTATGCTAACTTCACATAGAGCACAAATTGAAATTGTATTATGTATATGTACCAAATAGATGAAATTGTATAGTATTGCTGTTTTTAAATAATCGAAATCCTATTATTTCTATATAAGGGTCTTAATTGTATATTAGAGATAATATTTTATTTAGAAGCAGATTTTAATAAAAAGGAATTCAAATAAAAGGGGAATGTCTTATGACAACATATACGAGCGAGATAAAAAAAAGTTTAGTAACTGAAGAAGATGTGGATATTTTAAAAATAATGGCACATCCAATACGATTACAAATTGTAAATGAATTAAGTGCACGCAAAACTTGTAATGTAACACAATTAACAGAAATATTAAATATTCCTCAATCGACTGTTTCGCAGCATTTATCAAAAATGAAAGGTAAAGTGCTAAGAGCTGAGAGACGAGGGTTAGAAATTTATTATTATATTAATAATTTAAAAGCAAGCAAGATTGTTAGTGTTTTAGGATATGTAAATTAATGAATTGTTATTATACAAAATAGCCTCCGCTGTTAAGCGGGGGCTATTTTGTATTGTTTTATTTATTTGCATTTAAAATTTTATAGTTTTTATGATTTACAATTGTTCGGTCAAATTCAAAAGTACCACCGCTTACATCTGTAACTTCAACTAAGACCGATTCAGTGTATAGTTTTAGTACAGATGCTGTGATCTTTAAGTTATTTCGTTGAAATAGTATAGTATCGCCTACGTTTGCTTTCATAGTACCTCCTTATAAAAGTCAGAAATGTTTGTTTATTATATATATTAAACCACGTATAGATATATTAGTGAATGTTTAGTTTTATTTATCAATAAAATATTTGTTGTTTAATAAAAATTAAAGTGCAACATTATGTAAATGAATTATATATTTTCTGTTTTTATGTAGAAAATTGTAAAAAACGTTGTAATTTTGTATGTTCCGTTAGAAAAACAAGATATACGGAAGTGGAAGTGGTGGGATTTTTGATTACAAGCATTGTAACGAGAAGCCAGATTACAAGACTATTAAATGATTTGTATTAAGAAATATAGACGCAACATGTTATAAAGCTGGGGAGTTAAAAAGAATATGGTGTTTTTTTGTTTATATAGGATAATCAAAATTTTGAAGTCCAGCCATGGTGTAACAGGGCGCATAACTTTGTATAAAAGAGGATATGAAAACACACATAAGTCGTATTGATGTAAAACATTATAAAAACTACTACGTATTTAACAAGTAGTTTTTTGTATTTCACCCTTCGTTTTCTGTAACTGATTCCATATTTTTGACGCTCCATCTTGTAAGTGCTTACATAAGCGAAAACATCCTATACAATGAAGTTGTTAAGTCGAATGAGGTGGCGAAAATAAAAATAAAAAAAGCATATTTAGCGAATAGCATTGAAATAGAAAGAGGAGGAGAGATGGTATGAAAAAATCATCGGTTAATCCATGGCTTGTTGTCCTTGGAACAGTCATAGTACAAATGGGGCTTGGTACGATATATACATGGAGTTTATTCAATCAGCCCTTAGTGAGTAAATACGGTTGGAGTCTTAACGCTGTTGCTATAACTTTCTCAATTACTAGCCTGTCTTTAGCGTTTTCAACTTTGTTTGCGAGTAAATTGCAAGAAAAATGGGGACTTCGTAAACTTATTATGATAGCTGGACTAGCATTAGGAATTGGATTAATACTTAGTTCACAAGCTTCCTCATTAATATTGCTTTATGTACTAGCAGGGGTTGTTGTAGGTTATGCAGATGGTACAGCATATATCACTTCATTATCCAATTTAATAAAGTGGTTTCCAAAGCGTAAAGGTTTAATTGCTGGTATTTCTGTCTCTGCATATGGTTCAGGTAGCTTAATTTTTAAATATATTAACGCACAGTTAATTGAATCAGTTGGTGTATCACAAGCGTTTATATACTGGGGTTTAATTGTTACAGCTATGATTGTCCTTGGCGCTTGTTTAATCCATCAAGCTGCAGATCAAGGAGCAGTTCATGAAACAAAAACTCAGGAATATACAACGAAAGAAATGTTAGGCACAAAACAAGTATACTTATTATTTATTATGTTATTTACATCATGTATGAGTGGCTTATACTTAATTGGTATGGTAAAAGACATTGGTGTTCAACTTGTAGGGCTTAGCGCAGCGACAGCAGCTAATGCGGTGGCTATGGTTGCAATCTTCAATACATTAGGTCGTATTATTTTAGGGCCGTTATCAGATAAAATCGGCCGTTTAAAAATCGTTACTGGTACATTTGTTGTTATGGCAGCTTCAGTCTTGGTTTTAAGTTTCGTAGATTTAAATTATGGTATCTACTTCGTATGTGTAGCAAGTGTAGCGTTTTGCTTTGGTGGAAATATCACTATTTTCCCAGCTATCGTTGGTGATTTCTACGGTATGAAAAACCATAGTAAGAACTACGGAATTGTGTATCAAGGATTTGGATTTGGAGCGCTCGCTGGTTCCTTTATCGGTGCAGTTCTAGGTGGATTCAAACCAACTTTCATGGTGATCGGCGTATTATGTGTCGTATCATTTATTATCGCACTTTTAATCCAAGTGCCTAAGCAGAAAAAAGAAAAAGAAGAAGAGTATCGCAGTGTAGCGTAAGTATATAAATCTTCTTTAACACTATGTTTACTAAAAAGCACCCTATTTAATAGGGTGCTTTTTTATGAATTACAACATGTGGAATTTTCTAGAGGCAAAAAAATGAGTAAAGTATCCGTTTGGATTATATTGGAATATCATAAATTGATATATTATATTCGAAATACTTATTAAATCTTAAATTATAAACACGACATGCATCGGTAATTGCAAGATATACTTTCTTGATATTTTCAGAAAAATGTTGAGAAAATATATACTTGAGTTTTTGGTAAGGCTTTGTAAATGAAGGTATCTACAGTTTATCTTCTTCAATTTTAAAAAGAGGAGTACGAATTAAATTTTTTAATGTAAGTACTTATTAATGCTTTTAGATGTAATTGTATTGAGAAGTACTAAAATATTTTATCTGAAAAATAAAAATAGGTTGACAAGTTTATTGAGAAAGATTATCATTTCGATGTAAGAATATTAAATGAAAAACATTATCAATGAATAATATTTTGATGAAAAGTACACTTGACCAATTAGTTTAGTAAGTGTATTATTTTTTACATTGATAGTGATAATCGTTATCATTATCGCTGTTTGTTTAATTAGATTAATTTTCAAATGAAAGGATAGAGGAAATGAACTTAGGGGAATTTGATGGAAAAACGGTTTTAGTAACAGGTGCAGCTCAAGGTATAGGCAGTGTTGTTGCCAAAATGTTTTTAGAAAGAGGAGCTACAGTTATTGCGGTTGATCAAAATGAAGAGGGGTTAAACGTACTCTTAAATGAAAATGAATTAAATGAAACACGTATGAAAATATTTCATTTAGATGTGAGTGATAGTACCGCTGTTGAAGATATGGTAAACGGTATTGAAAATGATATAGCACCAATAGATATATTAATAAATGTTGCAGGGGTATTACGTATGGGACCAATTCACTCTTTAAGTGATGAAGATTGGAATAAAACCTTCTCTGTAAATTCTACAGGAGTTTTCTATATGTCTCGAGCAGTAAGTAAACATATGATGCAAAGAAAGTCAGGGGCAATTGTTACAGTTGGTTCAAATGCGGCAAATACTCCGAGAATGGAAATGGCTGCGTACGCTGCATCAAAAGCCGCAACGACAATGTTTATGAAGTGTTTAGGGTTAGAGCTTGCAGCATACAATATTCGCTGCAACTTAGTTTCTCCTGGTTCTACTGAAACTGAAATGCAAAGATTACTATGGGCTGATGAGAATGGAGCTGAAAATATAATTGCTGGTTCTCAAAATACATATAGACTCGGTATTCCGTTACAAAAAATTGCACAACCTTCAGAAATTGCTGAAGCAGTATTGTTTTTAGCTTCTGATAAAGCGAGTCATATTACAATGCACAATTTATGTGTCGATGGCGGAGCTACATTAGGAGTTTAATAAAAAATTCAGGAGGTTATTATACTATGAATGAACTTACAGCCGTAAAGGAACTGTCAGAAAAACTTTTAGAAGATTATAAGACAGAATCTTCATTCTTTTTTGCTTCACCAACTCGAACAATATTAGCAGAAGGAGAGTTTACTACAGTAAAACATCGTGAAATTGAAAGCTTTCCAGAACTTGTACAAGCGGTATTAAGTAATGCAAAACAAGCCGGAAATCCGAATCCTATCGTTGTTGGTGCTTTGCCCTTTGATCGTAGAAAAGAAGTTCAACTTATCGTACCAGAACATAGTAGAATTACTGAGCGTTTACAGTTAGAGACGACAAATGAGATAAAACGAAATGAGAAACTGACATTTGAAATGACACCGGTTCCAGCTCCTGAAGTTTATATGGATGGTGTGAAGCAAGGAATAGCAAAAATTCAGGACGGAGATTTAAGAAAAATCGTTCTATCTAGATCATTGGATGTTAAGTCTTCCGAGAAAATTGATCAACAAAAACTACTTCGTGAATTAGCGGAACATAATAAGCACGGCTACACATTTGCTGTTAATTTGCCGAAAGATGAAAACGAGTACAGTAAGACGTTAATTGGAGCAAGTCCTGAATTACTTGTTTCACGTCATGGTATGCAAGTAATTTCTAATCCGTTGGCTGGCTCAAGACCACGAAGTGAGGATCCAGTAGAAGATAAAAGAAGGGCAGAAGAATTACTTTCTTCTCCAAAAGATTTACATGAACATGCGGTAGTAGTTGAAGCGGTTGCCGCTGCGCTTCGCCCTTACTGTCATATATTACATGTTCCAGAAAAACCCTCAGTTATTCATAGTGAAGCAATGTGGCATTTGTCTACGGAAGTGAAAGGTGAACTAAAGGACCCAGATACGTCTTCTTTAGAATTAGCAATTGCTCTTCATCCTACGCCAGCAGTTTGCGGAACTCCAATGGAAGAAGCGAGAGAGGCTATTCAAAAAATTGAGCCATTTGACCGTGAATTCTTTACAGGAATGTTAGGGTGGAGCGATTTAGATGGAGATGGCGAATGGATTGTTACAATTCGTTGTGCTGAAGTGCAAGAGAATACACTTCGCTTATATGCAGGTGCTGGAGTTGTTGCTGAATCAAAGCCAGAAGATGAGTTAGCAGAAACATCTGCTAAGTTCCAAACAATGTTGAAGGCTTTAGGGTTAAGAGATAATGCGCTGAATGAAAAATAGGGGGAAGAAAGAATGTTAATAGGTTATACGGAATGGCCAAAAGAATTTGCCAATCGCTATCGAGAAGAAGGGTGTTGGCTTGGAGAAACATTTGGTTCGATGTTAAAAGAACGCGCTGAAAAATATGGGGATCAAATTGCGGTTGTAAGTAGTAATACGCATATAACGTATAGTGAACTTGATAAAAAGGTAGATCGCTTAGCTTCAGGTTTACTGAATTTAGGAATAAAGAAAGAGGACCGAGTTGTAATCCAGTTGCCTAATATTATAGAGTTTTTCGAAATATGCTTTGCGCTATTTCGCATTGGAGCACTTCCTGTTTTTGCACTACCTTCTCATCGCAGTAGTGAAATTAGTTATTTTTGCGAGTTCGGTGAGGCGAGTGCTTACATTATTTCAGATAAGGCTCTCGGCTTTGATTACCGAAAACTAGCAAGAGAAGTGAAAGAGAAAGTTCCCGCTTTACAACATGTAATCGTAGTGGGGGAAGAAGAAGAATTCGTGAACATAACTGATCTTTATATGGATCCGATTCCGTTACCAGAAGTTCAGCCAAGTGATGTTGCGTTTCTCCAATTATCAGGAGGGACGACAGGACTTTCTAAATTAATTCCTAGAACACATGATGACTATATTTATAGTTTACGTGTTAGCGCTGACATTTGTAATTTAAATGCAGAAAGTGTCTATATGGCAGTTCTTCCAGTAGCACACAATTACCCGATGAGTTCTCCAGGGACATTTGGAACTTTTTATGCGGGTGGAAAAGTAGTATTGGCAACTGGAGGTAGTCCAGATGAGGCATTTGCTCTTATAGAAAAAGAAAAAGTTACGATTACAGCGCTCGTTCCACCATTAGCAATGATTTGGCTTGATGCAGCATCTTCCCGTAACAACGATTTATCGAGCCTGCAAGTTATTCAAGTAGGAGGTGCGAAATTTAGTGCCGAAGTTGCGAAGCGTATTCGCCCTACATTTGGATGTACGTTACAGCAAGTGTTCGGTATGGCAGAAGGGTTAGTAAATTACACAAGATTAAATGATCCTGAAGAAATCATTATTCATACGCAAGGTAGACCGATGTCTACATTCGATGAAGTAAGGGTTGTTGATGAAAATGATAACGATGTAAAACCCGGTGAAGTAGGAAGTTTATTAACAAGAGGGCCATATACAATTCGTGGTTATTATAAAGCGGAAGAGCATAATGCACGATCATTTACAAAGGATGGATTTTATCGTACAGGAGATCTTGTGAAAGTAAATGAACAAGGTTACATCATTGTAGAAGGAAGAGATAAAGATCAAATTAATCGTGGCGGTGAGAAGGTTGCTGCGGAAGAGGTTGAAAATCATCTATTAGCACATGATGCAGTACATGATGTAGCAATTGTATCTATGCCTGACGATTATTTAGGAGAACGCACTTGCGCTTTTGTTATCGCTCGTGGACAAGTCCTAACTGCAAACGAATTAAAAATGTTCTTAAGAGAACGTGGTATAGCAGCTTATAAGATTCCAGATCGAATTGAATTTATTGAATCATTCCCACAAACAGGTGTTGGAAAAGTAAGCAAAAAAGAATTACGTAAAGTCATTGCTGAAAAACTTATTACAGTAAAACAATAATAAAAATCGGAAGGAAGTGATTAGATGGCTATCCCATCTATTTCAGTATATAAAATGCCAATTGAATCAGAACTACCAAAAAATAAAGTGAATTGGACGCCAGATCCGAAACGTGCGGTTCTTCTAATCCATGACATGCAAGAATATTTTCTTGATGCATATAGCGATAAAGAATCGCCAAAAGTAGAACTAATTTCAAATATTAAGGTGATAAGAGAAAGATGCAAGGAACTTGGTATACCAGTTGTTTATACAGCACAACCTGGTGGACAAACGTTAGAACAACGAGGGTTATTACAAGACTTTTGGGGTGACGGTATTCCTGCTGGACCAGATAAAAAGAAAATTGTCGATGAGCTTACTCCAGATGAGGATGATATATTCCTAACCAAATGGAGATATAGTGCATTTAAAAAGACGAATCTATTAGAAATTTTAAATGAGCAGGGAAGAGATCAACTTATTATTTGCGGTATTTATGCGCATATTGGCTGCCTTTTAACAGCTTGTGAAGCATTTATGGATGGTATAGAGCCATTTTTTGTAGCAGATGCAGTTGCTGATTTTTCGCTAGAGCATCATAAACAAGCATTGCAGTATGCATCAAATAGATGTGCAGTAACGACATCAACAAACTTACTATTAAAAGATTTACAAAGTGTAAAAAGCGATGAGAGTGAAGGAATCACTTTACAGAAAGTACATGAACTAGTTGCACAACTACTCCGTGAGCCAGTAGAGAGTATTGAAGTTGATGAAGACTTATTAAATAGAGGACTTGATTCGGTCAGAATTATGAGTTTAGTAGAGAAGTGGCGCCGCGAAGGGAAAGAAATCACTTTTGCAGATTTAGCAGAACGTCCAACTGTTGATGATTGGTACCGTTTACTATCTTCACAAGCAGCACAAGTGCTGTAACAAATAGACTACATAATAAAGGGGTAGTAAAGAATGCCTAATAGTCAAAAGATTCGTCATTCGTTATCATCTGCGCAGTCTGGTATGTGGTTTGCGCAACAATTAGATCCGCTTAATCCGATTTATAATACTGGGGAATATATAGAAATAAACGGAAATATTAATCAAGAAATTTTCGAGTTAGCTGTATGTAAAGTTATAACAGAAGCAGAAGCACTTCATGTTCGTTTCGAAGAGGATGAAATTGGCCCATGGCAAGTTATTGAGGAATCGTCAACGTTTCATATGCATTTTATTGACGTTCGTAAAGAAGAAAATCCTGAAGAAGCTGCTAAAGTATGGATGAAAAATGATTTATCTGTACCGATAGATTTAAAAGAAGATAAATTATTTACTGAAGCACTTATTCAAGTTGAAAATAATCGTTTCTTTTGGTATCAGCGCATCCATCACATTGTGATGGATGGCTATGGATTTTCACTTCTTAGCCAAAAGGTAGCGAATGAGTATACATCACTTATAGAAGAAACAAATAAGAATGAAAAGCCATTTGGTTCTCTTGCAAAAATTGTACAAGAAGATAATGAGTATCGTGAATCTAAACAAATTCAGGAAGATCGTACTTTTTGGCTAGAAAAGTTTGCAGATGAACCGGAAGTTATAAGTTTAGCAGAACGAGCGCCGAGAACATCAAATGGATTTTTACGAGAAACTGCTTATCTATCAAATGCTAGTACGAAAACTTTACTAGAAGATATTAATATTTCGTTAACGAGTTGGCCCGAATTTGTTGTAGCTGTAACAAGTATTTATATGCATAAATTAACAGGTGCAAATGATATTGTTTTAGGTTTACCGATGATGGGGCGTCTTGGTTCTGTATCTATTCATACACCTAGCATGGTAATGAATTTAGTTCCACTTCGTCTAAAGTTAACTCCAAATATAACTTTTGCAGAATTAATACAGCAAGTTTCTAAAGAAATTCGAGACGTACGTCGTCATCATAAATATCGTCATGAGGAATTAAGAAGAGACTTAAAGTTACTAGGTGAAAATCAAAGGTTGTTTGGGCCGTTAGTGAATGTTATGCCTTTTGATTACGGGCTTATCTTTGCTGGAAATCGTGGTATTACACATAATTTATCAGCAGGACCTGTCGATGACTTATCGATTAATGTATATAAGCGCTTCGATGAAAATGAGTTAATGATTCATTTTGATGCGAATCCGGAAGTATATAACGGCGCGGAACTAGCATTGCATAAAGAAAGATTTATGAATCTATTAGAATTAGTGATAAATAATTATCATAAAGACGAGCCGATTGGAAAAATAAACATTACTCTTCCTGAAGAAAATCATAAAGTTTTATTGGAATGGAATGAAACGAAGAAAGCTGAAGAGCTAATTAATCTACCTATATTATTTGAAAAACAAGTACAAAAAAATCCAAATAAAATAGCAGTTACTTGTAACGGGATAAAACTTACGTATAAAGAGCTAAATGAACGAGCGAATGAACTAGCACACTATTTATTAGAAGAAGGAATACGACCAAATCAGTTTGTTGCCTTAGCATTTCCAAGATCAATAGAAATGGTAGTTAGTATGCTAGCAGTTCTAAAGGCTGGTGCAGCGTATTTACCGATAGATCCAGAATACCCAGCCGAGCGAATTCATTATATAGTAAATGATGCAAATCCAGTTTGTATCATAACACATTCATCTGTTTCATCTACTTTAGTTATAGAAAATGATATTAAAAAAATCATATTAGATAGCGAAGAAACGAAAATAGCGTTAAAAACATATTCTCATATGAATCTACCATTTAAAAATGATGAATCACTTTTAAACCAAGCTTATACAATTTACACTTCAGGATCAACCGGAAATCCAAAGGGTGTAATTGTTACTATGAAAGGTTTAAGTAACTTCTTATTAGCTATGAAAGATATGTTTTCATTAAATGAAAACGATCATTTATTAGCAGTTACAACGTTTGCGTTTGATATTTCTGCTCTAGAAATTTATTTACCTCTTATTAGTGGTGCAAGTTTAACAATTGCACAAAAAGAAGTAATCCAAGAGCCTTCTGCGTTAACGACATTGTTACAAGAAGAAAGAGCGACAATTATGCAAGCTACACCGACGCTCTGGCAGGCGTTAATAACTGAATATCCAGAGAGGTTACAAAGGCTAAACGTACTCGTTGGCGGTGAAGCTCTTCCGGCACATTTAGCAAATAAATTAAAAGAATTAGGTTGCTCTATAACTAACTTATATGGACCAACTGAAACGACTATTTGGTCTACTTTCATGAACATTGATGACAGTGAAAATGGTATCCCTCCTATTGGAAGACCAATTTGGAATACAGAAGTGTACGTTTTGGATGCAGGGTTACAGCCTGTTCCACCTGGAGTTATCGGTGAATTATATATTGCAGGAGAAGGACTTGCGAACGGATATTTAGGAAAACCAGCGTTAACGGCTGAACGGTTTGTTGCAAACCCTTATGGAAAAGATGGAGCACGTATGTACCGCACAGGTGATCTTGTGAAATGGCGTAAGGATGGTGTGTTAGAGTACATTAGTCGCGCAGATCATCAAATTAAAATTCGCGGTTTCCGAATTGAATTAGCTGAAATTGAAACGGTATTACAACGACATGAAAATATACAACAAGCAGTGGTAATGGTACGAGAAGATCGTCCAAATGATAAACGAATCATTGCGTATATCTTTGCCGAAGAGAAGGAACCAATTAATCTTTCGGAAATTCGTTCTTATGTTTCAGAAAGTTTAGCGAATTATATGGTGCCATCGGCATTTGTTGTGCTAGAAGAATTACCATTAACACCAAATAGTAAGGTTGATAGAAAGAAATTACCTGCTCCTGATTTTAATGGAATGAACAATGAGAGAGTTGCTAGAAATCCGAAAGAAGAAATATTATGTGATTTATTTGCTGAAGTACTTGGTGTTTCGCGAATTAGTATAGATGATAATTTCTTTGAAATGGGTGGCCATTCGCTTCTTGCATCTCGTTTAATGGCAAGAATTCGTGAAACGTTAAGTGTAGAATTAGGAATCGGAAAGCTATTTGAATCACCAACTGTTGCTGAATTAGCGAACCAGTTGGATCGTGCAAAAAGCGCAAGGCCAGCTATTAAGAAAGTAAGTAGGCCAAATGAAGTTCCACTTTCATTTGCACAGCGCAGGTTATGGTTCTTAAATTGTTTAGAAGGTCCAAGTCCTACTTATAATATTCCGTTAGTCATTCGTATGTCTGGAAAATTGAATGAGGAAGCACTGCAAGGTGCCTTTTATGATGTAGTTGAGAAACATGAAACACTTAGAACGATTTTCCCGAATTCACTTGGCAGTTCATATCAAAGAATTCTAGAAATGGATAAATTGAATTTAAAAATGATTATAACAAATACATGTAAGGATGAATTAGAAAGTACACTGTCTGAAGCTGTAAGATATAGCTTTAATCTTGATATCGAACCAGCAATTCGTTTGCAACTTTTTAAAGTGAGTGAAAACGAACATGTTTTACTAATTCTTTTGCATCATATTGTAGGAGATGGATGGTCATTACAAGCGTTAACGAGAGACTTTACAGCGGCTTATAAAGCACGATGTCAAGGTGATAGTGTTCAACTAGAAACCCTTCCAGTTCAATACGCAGATTATTCACTATGGCAACAACAGCTATTAGGTGATGAAACAAAACCAGACAGTATTATTTCAACACAATTAGATTTTTGGAAAGAAGAGTTAAAAGGTTTACCAGATCAAATGGAGTTACCTACAGATTACCAGCGCCCAATTGAAACTAGTTATCGCGGGGAAACAATTCATTTTCATTTAGATGAAGGTATGCATAGTAGGTTAGTGGAGCTCGCTCGTAAAAATGGAGTTAGTTTGTTTATGGTGTTGCAAGCAGGACTAAGTGCCTTATTTACAAGATTAGGTGCTGGAACTGATATACCATTAGGTAGTCCGATTGCTGGAAGAAACGACGATGTACTCACGGATATAGTTGGTTTATTTGTAAATACATTAGTGTTACGCACAAATACATCAGGAGATCCAAGTTTTAAAGAATTATTAAATAGAGTGAAACAGGTAAACCTTGCAGCTTATGAAAATCAAGATGTTCCATTTGAACGACTTGTTGAAGTGTTAAACCCAGTACGAACTCGAAATAGTCATCCGCTGTTTCAAGTTATGTTAGCTTTCCAAAATACGCCAGAAGCAACGTTTAATGTACCGGATTTAGAAGCGAGCCTTGAAATTCAAAGTGTTGGTTCTGCAAAATTTGATTTAACATTTGAAATTAGCGAGAGTAACAGAGTTGATGGTACTCCAAACGGCTTACACGGATTGTTAGAGTTTAGTACCGATTTATATAAACGTGAAACGGTTCAAAAACTAATAGAACGATTCATTCTATTATTAGATGATGCAGAGAAACATCCGGATCAATCAATTGGTAGATTAGAAATATTAACTTTAGCAGAGCGAAATACAGTTTTAGAAAAGTGGAATGGTGGTTTTCAAATTGTACCTGAAATGACATTGCCACAATTATTTGAAAAGCAGGCTCATGTAAATCAAAATTCTATTGCTGTCGTCTTTGAAGATGAAAAGCTAACTTATGAAGAGTTAAATAGAAAAGCGAATAAAATAGCTCGTTTGTTAATAGCGAAAGGAATCGGTCCTGATCAACTTGTTGCTTTAGCGATGCCGAGATCTTTAAATATGGTTGTAAGCTTACTTGCTGTTCTTAAAGCTGGTGCGGGATACCTTCCGTTAGATCCAGATTATCCGTCAGATCGTATCTCATTTATGCTAGACGATGCGAAACCATCATGTGTTTTAACAAATTCAGATGTGGAAATTGAATGTGATGAGGCACTAAAGATTTTAGTTGATGATGTGAACGTAATAGAAGAAATTGAGAAATATAGTGAAGACAATATAGATGAAATGGAGCGCATGAAGCCGTTATCTCCTTCACATATTGCTTATGTTATTTATACGTCAGGATCAACAGGTAGACCGAAAGGCGTTATGATACCTCATCAAAATGTAGTAAGACTTTTAGGAGCAACTGATCATTGGTTCCAATTTGACGCAGACGATGTGTGGACGATGTTCCATTCATACGCTTTTGATTTCTCGGTTTGGGAAATTTGGGGGCCTTTATTATATGGAGGGCGTTTAGTTGTAGTACCACATACTGTAAGTCGCTCGCCGAAAGAATTTTTACAGCTTCTTGTTAAGGAAAAGGTTACTGTTTTAAACCAAACTCCATCAGCGTTCTATCAATTGATGCAAGCAGATCGTGAAAATGAAGAGGTTGGTCAAAAATTATCTTTACGATATGTTGTTTTTGGCGGAGAAGCACTTGAACTAAGTCGATTAGAAGATTGGTATAGTCGTCATCCTTATAACGCACCGAGGCTTATTAATATGTACGGAATAACGGAGACGACGGTACATGTTAGTTATATTGAATTAGATGAAAGTATCGTATCTTTACGAGCAAATAGTTTAATCGGGTGCAGTATACCGGATCTTAAAGTATACGTATTAGATAACTATTTACAACCGATGCCACCTGGAGTAGTTGGAGAAATATATGTTGCAGGTGCAGGGCTCGCTCGTGGATATTTAGGAAGAGCAGGATTAACTGCTGAACGTTTTATCGCAGATCCATTTGGTAAGCCAGGTACAAGAATGTATCGTACAGGAGACCTAGCGCGCTGGCGTCAAGATGGGACGTTAGATTATATAGGACGTGCAGATCATCAAATTAAAATTCGTGGATTCCGAATTGAATTAGGGGAAATAGAAGCGGTAATAATGAAACATCCTAAAGTTGAACAAGTAGCTGTTATTGTACGGGAAGATCAACCAGGGGATAAACGATTAGTTTCTTATATCGTCGCATCAAATAATGAAACGGTCGATACGAATGAAATGCGTCAGTATGTTGGAGGTAGTTTGCCAGATTATATGGTTCCATACGCTTTTGTAGTAGTAAATGAGTTACCTTTAACCCCAAACGGTAAATTAGATAGAAAGGCATTGCCAGCTCCAGAATTTATTGCATCATCTTCTAGCCGCGGACCGAGAACACCGCAAGAAGAAATGTTATGTGACTTGTTTACAGAAGTTTTAAGTGTGTCTCAAATTGGAATTGATGATGGATTCTTTGATCTTGGTGGTCATTCACTTCTTGCAGTGCAGCTGATGAGTCGCATTAAAGAGGCACTTGGAGTTGAACTAAATATCGGAACTTTATTTGCAGCACCTACTGTTGCAGGGCTTGCTGAAAGACTTGAAATGGGGAATGGTCAAAGTGCACTTGATGTGTTGCTTCCATTACGAGCAAGCGGAGATCAATTACCACTATTTTGTGTACATCCAGCAGGTGGATTAAGTTGGTGCTATGCAGGACTTATGAAATCTTTAGGAACAGATTATCCAATCTATGGTGTACAAGCACGTGGTATCGCTGAAAATGAAGAACTTCCAAAAAGCTTAGAGGAGATGGCGGCGGATTATTTAAAACACGTTCGTGAAATACAGCCTCACGGACCATATCGTTTACTCGGATGGTCGCTTGGAGGAAATGTTGTTCATGCTATGGCGGCGCAACTTCAAAATGAAGGGGAAGAAGTAGAATTACTCGTTATGCTTGATTCGTATCCTGGTCACTTCTTACCGAATACGGAAGCACCTACTGAAGAAGAAGCGTTAATCGCATTACTTGCTTTAGGTGGATATGATCCAGATAACATGGATGGTAAACCACTTACTATGGAAAGTGCGGTTGCAATACTTCGCAAAGATGGAAGTGCATTAGCAAGTCTTGAGGAAGAGACTATTTTAAACTTGAAAGAAACATATGTAAATTCAGTAGGGTTGTTAGGGAAATATGTGCCAAAAGTTTATAACGGGGATATTTTATTCTTTAGATCTACTGTTATACCAGACTGGTTTGATCCTATTTCTCCAAATACGTGGCTAAATTATTTAGACGGGGAAATCGTGCAGCATGACATTGATTGTAGACATAAAGATTTATGTCAGCCAGGTCCACTTACAGAAATTGGACAAGTGCTAGCGAAATATTTGCAGAATAAGAAAGGGGTAAGTAAAGTATGACGAATCCATTTGAAAATGATAATTACACATATAAAGTATTAATGAATGAGGAGGGCCAGTATTCTCTCTGGCCTGCCTTTCTCGATGTACCAATTGGATGGAATGTCGTACATGAAGAAGCTAGCAGACAAGTTTGCTTAGAATACGTTGAAGTTAACTGGAATGATTTAGAGCCGAAAAAAAATCAAATTAGCGAAAAAATATTAGTAGGAAAACAATAATGAAAGTAAAAATAAATCCAAAAGTAGTTGTAAGCATCGTTTATATAACAGCGATGTTTATGGCTGCGATGGATGCAACGATTGTGAATGTAGCACTGCAAACGATAAGCAAAGAACTGCAAGTGCCCCCATCTGCAATGGGGACTGTAAATGTTGGGTATTTAGTTAGCTTAGCTATTTTCCTTCCGATTTCTGGTTGGTTAGGAGATCGCTTTGGTACGAAAAAAGTATTTTTAACTGCCCTTTTCGTTTTTACAATTGCATCTGCACTATGTGGAATTGCTAATGATATTACTTCATTAAACATTTTTCGTATCATTCAAGGTGCTGGTGGCGGACTTTTAACACCAGTCGGGATGGCGATGTTATTCCGAACATTTTCACCAGAGGAAAGACCAAAAATTTCTCGATTTATTGTACTTCCAATTGCTGTAGCACCAGCGATCGGACCAATTATTGGTGGTTTATTTGTAGATCAAATGTCTTGGCGCTGGGCATTTTATATTAATCTGCCGTTTGGCATCATTGCGTTGCTATTTGGACTTCTATTTTTAGCAGAGCATATTGAAAAATCGGCTGGTCGTTTTGATTCTCTCGGTTTTGTTCTTTCAGCACCAGGTTTTGCGATGCTCATCTATGCACTCAGTCAAGGCCCGTCAAAAGGTTGGGTTTCTCCAGAAATAATTAGTATTGGGATAGCTGGGATTGTATTAATTACATTGTTTATTATTGTAGAACTTAAAGTAAAGCAACCGATGTTAGATTTACACTTATTAAAAGAACCGGTCTTTAGAAAAATGAGTCTTATTTCGTTGTTTTCATCAGCTGGTTTACTAGGAATGTTATTTATTTTTCCGCTTATGTATCAAAATGTAATAGGAGTTTCCGCGCTGGAATCGGGTCTTACTACATTCCCAGAGGCGATTGGATTAATGATTTCTTCGCAGATTGTACCATGGTCATATAAGAAATTAGGAGCTCGAAAGGTAATCTCTATTGGATTAGTAAGTACGGCGGTTATCTTTATTTTATTAAGTTTTGTAAATCATGATACGAATCCATGGCAAATTCGGGCACTATTGTTTGGCATTGGTATTTTCTTAGGTCAATCTGTCGGTGCGGTTCAATTTTCTGCTTTTAACAATATTGCACCACCTTCTATGGGGAGAGCAACTACTATATTCAATGTGCAAAACCGATTAGGATCTGCAATAGGAGTTGCTGTTTTAGCTAGTATACTATCTGGTTTTGGAAGTAATAACGTACAGAATAATGTACAGTCAGATTTTTTACCATATCAAGCAGCATTAATTGGATCAGCAATATTTTTACTCATAGCATTACTATTTTCTTTACGTATTTCTGATAAAGAGGTAATGTCAAAGAAGAATAAAAAGCCGTTATCTGTATTACAAAAAGAGAAAGAAGTTGTAAATGAATGAGTTGCAGCATGCTAATACTCTTTTGAAATAAAGTAATATTGGCATTTAAAAGGAGAGAGTTTACATGATAGAGAGTAAAGTTGTAGATTCTGTACCAACTCTTAATGAGAATAGTTGTCAAATATGGTGGGCAAGAATTTCAGATTTACAATCATGGCATTACAATTTACTAAATGATGTAGAGCGAGAGAAAGCAAATTCATATCATCATTCGGCAGACCGTGCGCGTTTTATAATAGGGTGTGTAATTAGTAGATTAGTACTTGGAAAGGTACTTTCTATGTCACCAGTTCAAGTGCCAATTGATCGAATGTGCCCAGTATGTAAATTACAACATGGCAGACCACAGTTACCAGAAGGTATGCCGCAAATATCAGTCTCACATTCGGGTGAGTGGGTTGTTGTTGCATTTACTAAATCTGCACCTGTGGGTGTTGATGTTGAGCAAATGAATCCAAATGTAGATGTTATGAAAATGGCAGAGGGCGTATTAACAGACATTGAAATAGCACAAGTTATGAAGTTACCTGATGAGCAGCGACTAGAAGGGTTTTTAACATATTGGACTCGAAAAGAAGCAGTGCTGAAAGCGACAGGTGAAGGACTATTGATCCCACCAGTAGAAATTACAGTATCAGCTCCAAATGACCCTCCAAAATTGTTGATTTTTAAAGATAGACAAGAGTTAGCAGAAAATACAATGATGGAAGATGTAAGACCTAGTTTAGATTATATGGCTTCCATTGCAATATTTAGTAAAGAAGTAACTGAAATTATGCAGTTAGACGCGGGATTGCTATTAAATCATCGTTAATTTTTAATAAAATTTCTTATAGAAGAGGTGTTCCTCATGTTAGTAGCGGAAAATAGAAAAACTGAATTAACTTATAATGTACAGGCAATTAAAGATATGTTGTTTTCTAGAAATACGTCATCTATTCTAGCTTTAGAAAAACTTGTAAAAGATACAGTTCAATTTGATGTACTTGAACAGGAAGCGCTCGATAGACAATACATTCCGAAAGAAGCAAAGAATTTCTTTGATAAAAACGGAACATTTCTTTATCGCGTATCTAATGTTAGTTATAAAGGTAAGGTGTTATCTGAAAATCTAATTTTTGCAGACACTTCGTTTTTATCGGATACAATAAAGAGTGAATTAGAGAGTGGAAATATTCCTGTTGAAAACCTTATAGAAAAGATGGAAGTAAGAAGAAATGTATTATATGAAGGATATCAGCCATCTGGAAATATTATCGAATTGTTTGATGGATGTTCTGTTGCGGCGAATGTTTATCCAACTAGAAAATATCAAATTGTAAGTAACTGCAAATGTGTATTTTATATTTGTGAAGTGTATCATGCAGAGAATATAAAGGAACTGCTTAAATAAGAACTAAACAATAAACAAGAAACCAGCCTATAAAATGGCTGGTTTCTTGTTTATTTAACAGCTTCTTTTAATTCTTTTCCTGCTTTAAATGCTGGAACTTTACCAGCAGCAATCTGAATTTCTTCTCCAGTTTGCGGATTACGCCCTGTACGAGCAGATCTTTCACGCACTTCAAAAGTTCCAAAGCCGATTAGTTGCACTTTATCGCCAGATTGTAATGCATTAGCAATTGTGTCAAATACGGATTGTACAGCTGCAGAAGCATCTTTTTGAGAAATATCAGCTGATTGTGCTACATTTTTAACTAATTCTGTTTTGTTCATGTTTTCACCTCATAAAAAATTTTTTAGAATGAATGTTTTAGTATAATGGTTAGTAAAGATAAAGCTAACTTTGTGATTAGAAAGAATGCTGTATATTTATGTTAATTTCGTTGAAAGAAACTGAATCCCTGCTAATATTTAGGGATTAATTAAGAATTGATGCATACAACAAGCTGTAATATGAGGATGAGGGGGAATATACGGATGATTTTTCGTGAAAAGAATGAGAAAGAAAGTATATTAATTCGTCAACATGATCATGGTTTTTTAGCTGGTGAAATTGCAAGACATATAATAGAAGATTTTTTTGAAGATAAAATATACTTAAAAGAGACAATTGATGCTATATATGAGCATGATAGAGGATGGATAGAGCTTGATAAAGTACCAATTTTGAATGATACTAAAAATATTCCATATACATTTATGGATTGTCCAAGTTCATTACGCTTTGTTTTTTATACGATTGGTTTGAATGCAGTTGAAGAGTCAAATCCATACGGGGCGCTACTTTGTAGTAAGCACTTTTTATCATTTTCATTAAAGGAGGAAGATGAAGAGATGATGTCTTTTTATAAAAATGAATTGGAACGACAAAAAAGAATTTTGAAAACGTTAACAAAAGAACAATATGCGATGTTTGATAAACATTATAGATTATTAAAGTTTTGTGATGAACTTTCTTTATATGTATGTATGAATAAACCTGGTGTAAAAAAGAAAGATGAAATTGATTTATTTAAAGAGGGTTTTGAAGGAACAGAAATGTTTAATAGTAAGGGGGAGAAGCCTATTCAAGCTGAATGGGTGGATGAAGAAACAATTCAAATTACATCGTTTCCATTTAAAACGGAATTTTATACATATGTAAAATATAAAACTATAAATAAACATGAAGTTAAAGAAAAAGGGATTGTAAAAGCTGATAGAGAAGCGGAAATGAAGAAGCAAAACATTCGTTTCATACAATAAGGAGGAGATTTAGATTGAAAGATTACATGTTAAAACAGTTTGATTACCATGCTTGGGCTAATACACGATTATTCAACCGACTAAAAGAGTTACCAAACTATGAGACAATTTTTAATGAACAGATACAGAGTGTATTCCCATCAATTAAGGATACTTTTGTACATATTTATATTACAGATCAAGTGTGGTTACACATATTGCATGGTAAAAGTATGAGTGAAGTAATACAAGACCGAGAAAAATTACGAAAACAAATCGAAACTAAATCGTTACATGAATTAGAAAAAATGTTTGAAAACATGGCAAATCAATATAAAGAATTTTTAAGTAGAATACAAGACGTAAATACTGTATTTGTTATTGAGAACCCATATGCAGGTGCATTAGACACTTCCATTTTAGAGTTAGTGCAACACGTCGTAAATCATGGGACATATCATAGAGGGAATATAACAGCAATGATCCGTCAACTTGGTTATTCATCTACAATGATGGATTTTGTACTTTATTTACATATGGTTCAGGAGGGAAAGGAATTGAAATAGAGAAAAAAGGAATGGCTTATTATAAATGAGCCATTCCTTTTTTTAGTGATTAACTTGCCTGTTTTTTATGACTTTCTTTCAATTTCTCTGCTTGTAAAAAGCGATTCGTTTCAGCGACAACAATACCACTTAATCCGATTAGACCAATTAAGTTTGGAATCGCCATAAGTCCATTTGCAATATCGGCAAATGTCCATACGACACCTAGCTTTAAATTAGCACCTATTGCAATCATAACGATAAAGATTGCTTTATAATATCGTACAGCACCTTGTCCGAATAAATAAGCTACACACTTCTCTCCGTAATACGACCAACCTAAAATAGTAGAGTAGGCGAATAATATAATGGCGATACCGAGAATCATACTACCAGCAGTACCGAATACGGATTGGAATGCTAATGTTGTAGCTTCAACACCAGTTTTACCTGATTTCCATGCGCCTGTAGTAATTAATACTAGCCCCGTAATTGTACATACAATAAATGTATCTAGAAAAGTACCAGTCATAGAAACTAAAGCTTGTTTTGCAGGTGAATCTGTTTTGGCAGCAGCCGCAGCAATAGGAGCACTCCCTAAACCAGCCTCGTTAGCAAATACACCACGTGCCATTCCTATTTGAATTGCAGATGCAACTGTTGCTCCGATAAAACCACCAGCGGCTGCAGTACCTTGAAATGCACCAGAAAAAATAAGTGAAAATGCTTCTGGAATTTGATCAAAGTGATAGAAAATAATAATAAGGCCAGCGATTATATAAAAGAATGCTTTAATAGGAACGATATATCCAGTAACTCTACCAATCTTTTTTACACCGCCCAAAATAACGATAGCGATTAAGAATGACATGAGTATACCAGTTAATGCAGGAGGAAAAGAAAAATTGATTCGCATTGCCTCTGCAACTGAATTAGATTGAACCATATTACCGATACCGAAAGAAGCAGCTGTGCCGAATATAGCGAATAAAACAGCCAGCCATTTTTTCCCTAAACCACGTTCTAAATAATACATTGGTCCACCGGAGTATTCACCATTTTCATTACTAACACGGTATTTCACCGCAAGGATTGCTTCGGCATACTTTGTTGCCATTCCAAATAAAGCAGTAATCCACATCCAAAAGATTGCGCCGGGTCCACCGATTGTCACAGCAGTTGCGACACCTGCTATATTTCCCATACCAATCGTTGCAGCCATAGCTGTCATCAGTGCTTGGAAGTGACTAATATCTCCAGAAGATGATGTATCCTCTGATTTTTTAAAAGCTAGCTTGTGAGCGTATATTAGTTTACTAAACTGTAAACCTTTTAAGCGCACTGTGAGAATGATACCAGTTCCAACGAGTAGCAACAAAGTTGGTAACCCCCACACATACTGATTAATTTGTTCTAATACTTTACTTACTGTCTCCATCTGTATTCTCCTTTTTTAGAAAAAATAAAAACCACTTCAAGGAAATGAAATGGTCTCTGGAGAAACAAGGGATAGAAAAATAAACCGATACAAATCGGCATTTTCTTTCGCTTGTCTCTGTCCTTTTACCTGAGAGATTATCCGCTAGATTAGCGGATTTGCTCCTTCGGTGCTCGTTTTCCTCCGCGCTATATTAAGCGAGAGGGAGTCTCTCCAGAGATTCGTCCCCATGCAGTTCTACTTGTAAACAAGACCTGAGAGTTTCAAAGTTGGTTCAGCAACTTTTTGCCCCGTCGGTAGATCAATAGACCTTCTCCTGAATGGTTCATCCGAATTATAAAATTAAAAACTTAAACGCATTGATTCTGTATAGAATCAATAAAAACATTATAGATATACAATTAATGAAATGCAATCATTTTTTATTTTGAAATAGTAAATAAACTTATTTTTTTGGTATTCCTAATTTATCTTCTATTTTATGATCTCAGGAGAGATTACTTATTATATATTCGAAAAATGAATGGTGATAAAAGAGATAGGACGTAACAATGTAGGATTATTTATGTCTTACTTTCAAATTTTCAATTCTGAATTATTTGAATTATAATTGTTGTATGTGTGGAATAAACCAATATTTTATAGGGAAATGAGTTGATAAATTGCCAAGAATAAAAAAAATAGGGCGTTTTTGTCCTGTGGATGATGAAGGATTTATTATAAACGATGCACATTTTAATAAAATTCAGCCTTTGTTTTTGGAGGTAATACAAGAAATAAAGGATACTTGTTGTCAATTTTTGCGGGATGATTTGCACAGTGTTTATATAAGGGGTTCTATTCCAAGAGGGATTGGGATAGAAGGGGTTGCAGATGTAGATATGATTATATTAGTTCGAAAGAATCCTCAAGTAATTGACTTAAGCTGGAGAAAGGAGCTAGAAGTCCAAATTACACAGCAGTTTAATTGTATATCAGGAGTGGAGTTAAGTTTTTATAGTGAAAAAGAAGTAATAAACTCAGAGGATTTTTCTTTTATAGGATTTATGATTCAGACACATAGTGTATGTATATTAGGTGAAGACGTAAAATTATATTTACCTAAATATAAAGTAAGTCAGGAGATAGTGTATGAACATCTCATTCATTTGCGGAAACAAATTGAACAAACACACGAAGAGTTAATTCATAATAAGGACGTAGATGATATAGAGGATTGTTGTCGTTGGATCATGAAGATTGTAGTCAGGGCAGGTCTAGCATTAACAATTGATAGAGAAGGGCTGTATTCCAGGGACTTATATCCAGCATATGAGTTATTTAGTAAGCATTTTCCCGAACAAGAAAAAAATATGAGGAAAGCACTACAATATGTAATTGAACCGATAAAAGATATAGAAGAAATCTTATCATTTTTAGATACGTTTGGTGATTGGTTGATAGAAAAAGCAGAGGATTCTTTGAAAAATATACAAATTTAATAAACTATAATTTCATTATGTAAACAGATTGTATTGAAGAATAGAAGAGAGGAGAGATATTGGGATTTTTACATTGTGGATGTATTCTCGCAAGGCAAGTATTCAGGTAATCAACTTGCGTTATTTATGGAAAATTAGGGATTTTATAGTTAGGGAATCAATGATCTTAATGTCCGTGATTTTGCAGATTATTATGGAATCACAGAGGATATGGCAACAGGAAGCTCAAATGGATGTTTAGCGGCGTATCTTATAAAATATCGTTATCTTGGAACGGAAAAGATAAATATGCATGTTGAACAAGGGGATGAGATAAATCGCCATTCTCTAATACACATACAAGCAGAGGTGATTGAGAGTAAAATTAATGTTTGCGTTGGTGGAAAAATAGAAAGTATTGCAAGTGGGAAATGAACCGTATCATAAGGGGGATTAGAAATGCTATTAAAAACAATATTTTGCAAGGTGGAAGAAGAGAAAAGGGAATTGTTTTCTGATGCGCAAGAAAAATGGCGTGATTTACAGTATTTAGACGGATTCTATGGACAATTTGGTGGGTGGAATGAAGGGGAAGCGTGTGTATATACTTTATGGGAAGATAGAAATGCATATCAATCATTCATGAATGATGCTCATGATACAATTTTTTTAAATAGTAATCAAGAAGGCACATATATTTCCTGTAATATTGAAATGTTTCAAACGTTGTATGATATAACAGAAACTCCTTTGAAAGACGTAACTGCACAAGGGTCATTTGTACGAGTTGCAATTTGCGATGTGAAAGAAGGAAAAGAAAAGTATTTTTTACATACGCAAGAAACAATTTGGAATAAAGGAATGGAAAATGCAAAAGGAATGTTAGGTGGAGTTGTTGGGAAGTCTTTAAAGACTGAAAATCGTTACATAGTATTAACGTATTGGCAAGATGAAATAGCACACGAACTCTATATGAAAGAAATTTTCCCAGAGTTATATCAGTCAGCAAATGTAAATGAGTATGTTGAAAATATAAATGGGAAGAGAGTTATTCGGAAGGAAGAATGGTCTGTTGCCGCTTCTAAATAAAGTTAGAACTTATTAAAGTAGCTAGTTTCGAAAAATTCAATACAGAACATTAGTCCTTGTGCAATTACTTTGTACAAGAATAAGAGGGGAGATATTTAAATGAGTAGAGTTTTAAGATTTGAATTGCAAGTCCCAAACCCTGAAGAAGCTATTCAATTTTATACAAGTAGTTTTGGATGGAAGTTTGAAAAAATGCCTGGGCCACATGACTATTGGTTCATAATTACAGGTGAGAGTGATAGACCTGGTATCGATGGTGGATTAATGAAATCACCTGATGGTGCTACTAGGACAACTAATTCGATTGAAGTACCTTCAGTTGATGAGTACATAAATAAAGTTATTGAAAATGGTGGACAAGTAGTTGTACCTAAAACTGCTATTCCTAATATGGGTTACTTTGCTTATTGTATAGATAATCAAGGGCTTCTTTTTGGAGTATGTGAAGAAAATAGTGAAGCGTAAAAAATTAGGGGAGTTCGAGATTATTTTGTTTGTTGGACGATGTTTTCTATCAAAGATTATAATTATTGAACACTTTTGTATAAAAACTAGTATTCGTTTAGTTGAAGAAGGATCCATTTTGATTATTTTCAAAAGGGTTATTTTTTATTTTTCACATATTGTGAGTTATTTAGGCATGATTAATCAAACTTATATCGGTATATTATCTATGAAAAAAGTAAATAAATGATGTTATATTCAAGGGTTAATCTATTGACTGCTAAACAGTTTGAGGTGAAAAGGAAAAGAGGACCAATTATTTTCGTGTAAACATGTAATTAAGTGAAGACGTCATATACCCTTTCATGTTAATATATTTAAGTTATAATAGGAGGCTTACCCTTTTGTATTGTACGGTAGAAGCAGTGTGAGCTTGAAATTTTTTATGAAAAGGATGTGCCTAACTTGCGTATCAATAAATTTATTAGTGAAGCTGGAAAAGCGTCTCGACGTGGAGCAGATAAGTTAATTAACGAGAGAAAAGTAATTATTAACGGTAAGGTTGCAAAAATTGGTGACCAAGTAAATCCAGGTGATGACGTACGAGTAAATGGAGAGCAACTTCGTATTGCTCGAGACCATGTGTATATCGCTTTAAATAAACCAGTAGGTATTACATGTACAAGTGAAAAAGCCGTAAAAGGTAACATTATCGATTTAGTGAATCATCCTTTACGAATTAATCACATTGGACGTCTCGACAAAGACTCAGACGGTTTAATTTTGTTAACGAATGATGGCGATATTGTTAATGAGATTTTACGTGCTGAAAACAAACATGAGAAAGAATATATCGTTTCAGTAGATAAGCCGATTACACCGGAGTTTTTAGAGAAAATGGCAGCAGGTGTTAAAATTTTAGATACAAAAACACTTCCTTGTGAAGTAACACAGTTATCAAAATATGAGTTCCAAATTATTTTAACACAGGGGCTAAATCGTCAAATTCGCCGTATGTGTGAAGCTTTGGGTTATCAAGTATACACGTTAAAACGTACGAGAATTATGAATATTGAGTTGAATAATTTACCAGTCGGACAGTGGAGAGATTTATCGAAAAAAGAGAAAAAACGCCTATTTTCAGACTTAAATTACGAACCACAAGATTGGTAAAAAAGAGAAGGGAGACCAAAAAATGTTTTTGGTTTCTTTTTTTTGAATAAAAAATATATTTTTAACACTTGTAAAAATAAAATGAATAGGATATATTAAATAACAATAAATGTAATTGTTACAAAAGCAAAGAAAAGGACACGAGTTATTTTAAACGGTTATACAGAGAAGGAAGGAAAGCTGAGAACTTCCTAACGCAGTAAAATAACTTACCACCTTAGAGCTGCACTGGGGAAATCAAGTATCTAGTGCCGTGTAAGCGACGTTACCCGCAAAAGAAGCCATTATGTTTTTTGTGATGGGAATCTGGGTGGAACCACGAATATAAGCATATTCGTCCCTATTTACTAGGGATGAATATGCTTTTTTATATTTTATTTCATAATAAGCGAAGAAAAGGACACGAGTTATTTTAAGCGGTTATACAGAGAAGGAAGAAAAGCTGAGAACTTCCTAACGCAGTAAAATAACTTACCACCTTAGAGCTGCACTGGGGAAATCAAGTATCTAGTGCCGTGTAAACGACGTTACCGTAAAAGAAGCCATTGTATATTTGCGATGGGAATCTGGGTGGAACCACGGGTAAAAGCACACTCGTCCCTATTTTAGGGATGAGTGTGCTTTTTATTATGAAATGGAGAGATGAAAAATGAAAGAACAGATGATCGAAATTAAATTTCCAGATGGTAGCGTTAAAGAATTTGTGAAAGGCATTACTTTAGAAGAAATTGCTGGGGCAATTAGTAGTAGCTTGAAAAAGAAAGCAGTCGCAGGAAAAGTTAATGATCAGTCTTTTGATTTACGACGAAACATTGAAGAAAGTGCGAAAGTTGAAATCATTACTATGGATTCAGATGAAGGGGTAAAAATTGCAAGACACTCTGCGGCACATATATTAGCGCAAGCTGTAAAAAGAATTTATGGTGATGTAAACCTTGGTGTAGGGCCAGTCATTGAAAATGGATTCTATTATGACATGGATCTTCAAAGTAGTGTAAACGTAGAAGATTTACCGAAAATAGAAAAAGAAATGAAAAATATTATAGATGAAAATGTAAAGATAGAGCGAGTTGAGGTTTCTCGAGAAGAAGCAAAAGAATTGTTTCAAGAAATGAATGATAGTTTGAAATTAGAGCTTTTAGAAGCAATTCCTAATGGGGAAAGTGTAACACTGTATAAACAAGGTGAATTTGTAGATTTATGTAGAGGACCACATTTGCCATCTACTGGTTATTTGAAAGCATTTCAATTAACTCATGTTTCTGGTGCATATTGGCGAGGCGATAGTAACAATCAAGTGCTTCAGCGTATATATGGTGTTGCTTTCTCTTCTCAACAAAAATTAGAAGAGTATTTACATTTTGTTGAGGAGGCTGCAAAGAGAAATCATCGGAAATTAGGTAGTGAACTTGAATTGTTTATGTTTTCGGAAGAGGCTCCGGGAATGCCCTTTTACTTGCCAAAAGGACAGATCATTCGCAATGAATTAGAAGCATTTTTAAGAGAAATTCAAAATGAGTACAATTATCAAGAAGTGCGTACTCCATTTATGATGAATCAAGAATTATGGGAGAAGTCAGGACACTGGGGACATTACAAAGACAATATGTATTTCTCAGAAGTAGATCATAAAAGTTTTGCGTTAAAACCGATGAATTGCCCAGGCCATATGCTTATGTTTAAAAATAAATTACATTCTTATCGTGAATTACCGATTCGTATGTGTGAGTTCGGTCAAGTGCATCGACATGAATTTAGTGGCGCTTTAAACGGATTATTAAGAGTTCGTACTTTCTGCCAAGATGATGCTCATTTATTTGTAACACCAGAACAAATTGAAGATGAAATCAAATCAGTGTTGGCGCAAATTGACTATGTGTATAAAACTTTTGGTTTCGAGTATGAAGTAGAGCTTTCTACTCGTCCAGAAGATTCAATGGGTGATGATAAATTATGGGAGCAAGCAGAATTGGCATTAGAAAATGTATTACAGTCATTAAATTATAAATATAGATTAAATGAAGGTGACGGTGCATTTTACGGTCCGAAAATTGATTTCCATATTAAAGATGCTTTAAATAGAAGTCATCAGTGTGGAACAGTCCAACTTGATTTCCAAATGCCAGAAAAATTTGATTTAAATTATATAGATGAAAATAATGAAAAAAGAAGACCGGTTGTAATCCACCGCGCTGTATTAGGATCTTTAGATCGCTTTTTAGCGATATTAATTGAACACTTTGGAGGCGCGTTCCCAGCGTGGGTGGCACCGGTTCAAGTGAAAGTAATTCCAGTTTCAAATGCAGTGCATGAACAATATGCAAATAGGATTGCAGATAAATTAGCACAAGCCGGAATTCGTGTCGAACGAGATATACGAGATGAAAAGTTAGGATATAAAATTAGAGAAGCGCAAATGCAAAAAGTTCCGTATGTTCTTGTTATTGGGGATAAGGAAATGGAAAGCGAAGCTGTAAATGTACGGAAATATGGTGAAGAGAAGTCAGAAGTTCTTGAACTAGATGCGTTTGTGGAAAGTATGAAAGAGGAAATTAAAAATAGGAAATAGAGATTGATAATAAAACACACCATTAATATGTAATACTGAATTTAAAGTAATTAAAGATATATTAAATAACAATAACAAACGCAGAGAAGGGATAGCTTAATTGCTATCCCTTCATTTTAATTTCACTATTTAATCCCATTGGTTGAAGAAAGTTGTTGTCTGTATTTATTGAGTGAATTCGTCGCTTTTGTACTCCAAAATATCACCTGGTTGACAATCTAAAGTCTTACATATCGCTTCCAATGTTGAAAAACGAACCGCTTTTGCTTTCCCATTTTTCAGAATGGAAAGATTCGCCATCGTAATCCCAACCCTCTCCGAAAGCTCCGTTACGCTCATTTTTCGTTTTGCTAACATCACATCAATATTAATAATAATTGCCATATTTTCCACCTCAGACCGTTAAATCATTTTCTGATTTTATATTAATAGCTTCTTGTAAAAGCCTTTGGAGAACAGCAGCAAAAACGGCGATCACCATAGAGGCGAAAATGATGGTCAATCCGATTGGTATGAAACTTGGAGGATCAATTTTTTTCGCCATGAGATAGTAGAGTGGCATACCTAGCAAGTACAAGGTACTGATCGTGATGGCACAGTATTTTATATTCTTTAAAGCCTTTACCGATAATTCCGAGAACGCTTGGTTCTTATCAATATAGCTTAAAAGTTTAAAAGCTTGATACAGAGCAAAGTAAAAAGGTATCGCTGCCGCGTACATATCGATTAAAACGAGAGATTTCATATAAGCAATATCTGGATACAATTCTCCAGCAAAATTCCCAATCTTAGGCACCAAAAATATGCACAATGCAAGAACTGGGAATCCTATAAAAATAATAGCTAGCTTTAAAAAGAGTGTCGTAACTTGTTTCATAAAAAGCACCTCACTTATGTAATAACAATATGATTTTATCATTTTATTTATCGTTTAGCAATAAAAATGTATTGTTTTTTATCAAGTTATTATTGTTATTGGAATATCTTTTAAATTTTGATAACAATAAAAAGCATTTCTCATTCCAAAGAAATGCTCTTATGAAGTGGTTTGTTTTTTTAACCTTACAAAAATGTAAGGTAAATGTAAGGGAAATCGAATGAAAGGATTTTAGAAAAGTGAGAATATTAAGCAGAGAAATCGTTTGTATTTCTTATGTACCTCAATCTGCATTTGGAAAATTTAAAAATTCTTAAGAATTTTTATGAGAAAAATATAAGAAATATATGGGAAATTTATACTATACAAAAGGGATGGAGTGAAAGAGATGTCAACAAATGTAGTTACTGTAGAAAGTGTAGAAAAAACGTATGGAAAAAGAAATGAGAATCAGTCAAAAGCATTAAGGGGTGTTTCATTAAGTATTAAAGAAGGAGAGTTTGTAGGGATTATGGGTCCATCTGGATCTGGTAAAACGACATTACTAAATGTGATCAGTACACTTGATCAAGCGACAGGTGGTAGTGTAACAATAGCTGGCACAAATATTACTTCTATGAAAGGGAATGCATTATCAGATTTTCGTTCTCAAAAATTAGGATTTATTTTTCAAGATTTTAATCTACTAGAAAATTTATCAATTTATGAAAATATCGCTTTACCACTTTCCTTGCAAGGCGTACCGTCAAGTGAGATTACTGGAAAAGTAAATGAAGTAGCAAAGAAATTAGGGATTACTGAAATTTTAACTAAATATCCGACTGCTGTTTCTGGTGGACAAAAACAAAGAACAGCGGCAGCACGAGCTTTAGTACATAATCCGGCAATCGTATTAGCAGATGAACCGACAGGAGCACTTGATAGTAAAAATGCAAAAAGTTTATTAGAAGCGATGCAAGATTTACATGAAAATCACAATGTAAGTATTTTGATGGTAACACACGATGCATTTAGTGCGAGCTATTGTGAACGTATTTTATTTATACAGGATGGACTTCTTTATAAAGAGTTAAAACGTCAAGGAACACGAGAGAATTTCTATCAAGATATTTTAGGTGTGCTTGCCCAAATGGGCTCAGCAACTGAGTCGAAGTAAGGGGGGCGAGACTATGTTATTCAAATTATCACGTCATAGTATGAAAAAAATGTTAAAGGATTATATGGTTTTACTTATTGGTCTAGTCATTAGTATTAGTATTTTTTACATGTTCCAAACGATGGCGATGAATAGTGAATTTACAAAAGATAATAGTCTCATTAGTAGTATTAGGCTCGTCTTTTGGGTTGGTGCAATATTGCTTTCTTTCATTACAGTTTTTTACATCATATATGCCAATTCTTTTTTACTTACATTAAGAAGAAAAGAACTCGGTATGTACATGATGCTTGGAGCGAAAAAGAAAAAAGTAGCGCAATTATTATTTATTGAGACTTTTGGTATGGGGATTGTCAGTATTATTATCGGTATTTTAGTAGGAATAGTACTTGCTAGTGTAGCAGGGAATTTTTTAATGAATGGAATGGAGATTTCAGCAAAAGGTAATTACGCATCTGTGTACACACCAGCTATATTAGTTACATCTATTTTCTTCTTAATATTATTTTTCATTACTGGTTTAATGAATAGTTTCCGATTATTACGTAAAACAGAATTAGAGTTAATACGTGAAGATGAAACGCAAGATGAGGTGAAGAAAAGTAAGACTCGCACTGTTATTATGACAGTACTAGGTGTATTGCTAGTAAGTACAGGATATTATTTTATGGTGAATATAAAAATGTTTGCTGAACTAGGATTTATAATAGCGACAATTGTTACGACAGTAGGAACGTATTTCATTTTTAGCTCGTTGCTCCCACTTTTTGTAATGAAAATTAAGGGAAATAAAAAACGAAATGAAACGGGATTAAATAGTTTTACTTATGCACAGTTACGTTTTCGAGTAACTAGTTTATCGAGGGTACTAGGCACTGTAGCGATGTTAATTGCATTAGGTGCAGGTGCAATGACAGCAGGTATGGCGTTTCAAAAGAATGTAGGCATTATGACAGACTTCTCACGTGTATATGATGTCGTAATTCATGATCCAAATGAACAAGATAAAGCGGCATTAAAAGAAATGGAAATTGTTGAAGAAAGCAAGTATAAGTATAAAGTAGATGGAGAAGCGGTTTATTATTTACGTAACGACTTAACTGAAAAACCACCACTTATTTCAGATCATTTTGATACAAAGACTTTAAAAGAACCTGCTCGTAAACGTGTGGCTACACCTTTAACTGAACCTGTCTATTCTGCTTTGGAAGCTCCTGAAGTAGCGAATAAGCTTCCTCGTATGCCAAAAGATTGGGAAGATGCGGTTGTAAGAGAGATACAAATTACACATAATCAATTTAACGGAAAACCGGTAAGAATTGCAGATGAAGAGCGTTATAAAGGAATTCAAGGAACAGAACATACTGTAACATTAGCAAAAGTAGATGATATGAAAAAATATAAACCATTGTTGCTCGATATAGATAAGAGACAAAAAGAATTAATTGAAAAAACAACAGGCGCAAAAGTAGAACTATATACGAAAATGACAATTTATCAGTTCATGAACAGTTTCATGAGCGGAACAATGTTTATGGGGTTTTTCCTTGGAATTGCGTTTTTAGCAATGATGGCGAGTTCTCTTATGTTCAAAATATTAACAGGTGCTTCTCGTGATGTACGCCGTTATGAAATGCTACGAAAAATCGGTGTGAGACGTAGTATGTTAACAAAAAGTATATATAAAGAAATCTCATATTTATTTATATTCCCAGCAATTATTGGAATTTCCCACGTGTTAGTAGGGCTTAACTTATTCAGCTTTATATTAGTTGACCCGTTTGTAAAAGTGTGGATGCCAATAGGAATCTTCATAGTAATTTATTTCATTTATTATTGGATTACTGTCCAACTTTATAAAGGTATGGTAATGCCGAAAGAGGAAGTAGCGAAATAAAACAGTTTAATGGAAAAGTCCTTGTATGAAAACAAGGGCTTTTTTAATAGTATGTTCTTTATAAAGAAGGAAAAGATTGGATAATGGTCGAAAAATATAATATGACTTCCGAGAAATGACGGAAATCGATATGTTTTGTCGAGAGAAAGGGTATCTCCTTACAAGGTATAGGTACTATACATGAATTTCATTTCTGAATATTCATTTAAATAGAAGGGGTAATAGTTATGTTCATTCGAATTGGTAAGTGGTGTGGGGTTACATGTTTACAATTATTTGCGGCGCTTATTTGTATTCTATTTTTAGGGGCACTACCGCGTTTATTTAAGGGATTACAAATTGATTTAATCGGTTTTTGGAACACAGTTGTGTTTCTTGGAGAGAAGTTACTTCAACCAGGTGAAATTACGTATGGATTTCGGAATTCAAGAAAGTTATTTCCACAAATATGGATTCATTATGTAGAGACAATGTTTGTATTTATTTCGGCATTTATACTATCTTTACTCATTGCGTATCTTATCGTTGTGTGGGTATTACAGCGCTCTCAATCAAAGCAACGTATGTGGAATGGGATTTTCGTCGCACTTGAAAGTATTCCGGACATTTTATTAATTTTATTATCTCAACTTCTAGTAGTAATAATCTTTCAAAAGACAGGTTTTATGCCAGTGAAATTTGCAGGACTTGGAGAGGAAAGGGCTCGCCTGTTACCAATAATATGTCTTACTTTACCTACAACATTATTATTTATTAAGTTACTACTATTACGTTTCAGAGAAGAATTAGAGAAAGATTATAGTATATTTGCTAAGAGTAAAGGGCTAAGTTTAAGACATATTTTGACGCACCATATTTCAAGAAATGTCCTGTTAACAACAGTCTATTATGCAAAAACGAATATTTTATTTATGTTATCAAACTTATATATTATTGAATGGCTGTTTAATACGTACGGTATGTTCGTTTTCGTGAAAGAAAATTCAAAATTAGAAATATTCACAGTGAGTTTAGTTTTATTATACGTACCGCTTTTTATACTATTTCGTTTATTACATACGCTTTTACAAAATGTTATAAAGGAGCGTGTGTAACATGTGGCAAGTTGTAAAAAGAGATGTGAGATTTTGGCTAGGTGTTACTTTTTTGAGTGTACTAATGATTGTTAGTATTGGAAATACGCTGTTTTTCGATGGGAATATTCGTGAACTAACGATGATGTATAACGAAAAAGGAGAATTAGAGGCTGCTCCGTTTTCACCGTCGAGTAAATTTTGGTTTGGAACTGATGAGAAAGGCCGTGACCTGTTCCAGTTAATAATAGAAGGAGCGAAATGGACAGTTGGTGCAAGTGTCGTTATCGCAGTTTTACGTGTAGTAATTGGAGGAGCTATTGGTTTATTACTTGGTATGTACAGTAAACGCTCATTTCCAGTAATCTCATCTTTTTTTGATCCGTTTAGTATTGTACCAATGATTATGATTTCCTATTTTATGTTAAATGCAGTTTTAATGTTCGAAAGTGGAGAGGCTGCTGCTCCGTTTCATTTACGGGTTGCGTTTCAAATTATAGTTCTTGCGTGCCTTGCTGTACCGACTGTTATGTTGTACGTGGCGCAAGAAGTAAAACGTATTAAGAATGAAGAATTTATGTTGGCGGCCACTGTGCTAGGCGGAAGTAAGTGGCAGAGGTTGAGACGCCATGTATGGCCGCATATGTTACCATCATTTCTTTTATTAGTAGCCCAGCAATTTGTAAGTACTTTATTACTCCTCTTGCATCTTGGTTTGTTGCGATTATTTTTTGGCGGAACAATAATTTTTGGCGGTATAGATGCAGATAGTGTAACAAAAGAGTGGACAGGGTTAATTGGTCAAAACTTCCGTCACTTAACTACTCATACATGGATTGTACTTATACCAATCGCTTTCTATAGTATGACAATTTTGTCAGGAAATCTTATTAGTAATAGTATGCAAGATGCGATTAAATTAGGAAATGTTAGAAGAGCGAAACAGAAGAAGGAAGAGGTGAAAGTAGAGAAACAAATACAGCCTACCGTGAATGATTTTTCATTTCATAGAGAGGTACAAAAATAAAGAAAGATAGCTGAAGACAAATTGTTTTCAGCTATCTTTTTTGTTTAAAGTGGTGGTAAATCAATCTTACCTTCTTCAAATAATTCCTTTATCATATGTTTCGTATAACCAGCTGCTTGACCAAATGTGATTTTTGCTGGCATTGGTGCTTCATTTACATCTACTACTACATCAATAATACATGGTTTATTTTGTTTTACTGCGTTTTCAAAAGCGGGGAGTAGTTCATCTAAATTTTCAACTCGATATCCAATACCACCGCAAGCCTCTGCGTATTTTGCAAAATCAGGATTCGTTAAGTCTGTACCAAATTCAATATTTCCCATAACTTCTTGTTCAAATTTAATCATAGCAATTTTATTATTGTTTAATACAACGACAACGATTGGCAGTTTATATTTAACAGCTGTTACGAAGTCATTCATTGTCATTCCGAATCCGCCGTCACCACAAACTGCAAACACTTGTTTATCTGGGAAAGCAATTTGTCCAGCAAGTGCACCAGGTAAACCACAGCCAAGTGTTGCAAGCCAACTAGAAATGATAAATTTCTGGTTTGTCATACGGAAGTGCCTTGCAGTCCATACTGTTACATTTCCGACATCGACTGAAAGAATTGCGTCATCTTCTGCTACTTTCTGCAGTGCATGCATAACTCGTTGTGGTTTAATTGGAGTAGAAGAATCTTCTTCTTGAGTGTGTAATTTTTCTTCCCACTTTTTCATCATTTCTTGATGATGCTCTAAGAAGGAATGATCCTCGTGTTTTTCTACATTTTCAATTAACCATTTTAATGTTTTATCAGCATCACCAGCTAAGCCGATATCTGTCGTATAACGTTTCCCAATTTGTGCAGGGTCTGTATCAATATGAAGTGTTTTTGCTTTTTCGGGTAAGAAACCAGTGAACGGATAAGAAGTACCAACCATAATTAAAGTATCTGCATGCTTCATTGCTTCATAAGAAGGTTTCGTCCCGATTAATCCTAATCCACCGATACAAAGAGGGTGTTCATCAGGAACAATCCCTTTAGCTGGTAATGTAAGTACGATTGGAGCACCGATATGTTCTGCAAATGCAAGTAAAGACTCTCTCGCATGTTTAGCTCCTTTTCCGGCTAAAATAACAGGTTTTTTCGCTTCATTAAGTGCGAGTTTCGCTACAGCTAAATCTTCTTCTTGCGGAAATATTTCTGGTAATGTAAAGGAAGAGTTTGTAATGCGCGCACCATTTTTCACTTCAAATTTTGGAACATCATCTGGAATTGTAAGAACAGAGACACCTTTTTTTGTATATGCCATTCGAATCGCTTGATTCACTACAGCAGGTAACTGTTCAGCTGACATTATTCGTTGGTTATAAACCGCAACGTCATCAAACATTCTTTCTAAGTTTACTTCTTGGAAAAAATCCGTTCCGAGTAAATCGCTTTCTACTTGTCCTGAAATTGCTAGTACAGGAGCTTGATCGAGTTTTGCATCGTATAAACCATTTAATAAATGAATCGCTCCAGGTCCTGCAATAGCCATACAAACACCAAGTTTTCCTGTTAATTTCGCATATGCTGCCGCTGCTAATGCGCCAGCTTCTTCATGGCGAACTTGAATAAATTTAATTTTATCTTGTTTTTTCCTTAAAGCTTCAATTATAGAATTGATGGAATCTCCAGGCATACCATATATGTGTTCTACACCCCAGTCAATTAAAAGATCCACTAATGCTTCACCGGCTGTTTTTCCAAACATAATCGTTCCTCCTTATAATAGGTAGATACTATTATGTTTTGGAGAAAAAGGGAAAATATACAAATGATATAACTTATTTGTTTTAATGATGTCCAGTGAAAAGAGTGAAGGCTGTTATTAGTAAAAATCCACTAATAGACCACGATAGAAACGGAAGGAGAGATAGCTGTTTTTTTGCTTTCCAAAGCATTTCGTGAATTGTGACATAGCCAAGAGAACCAATTGCGCTTCCCATAATAAGTCCTTGTAAATGGAGCGCTTTCCCGTCCATCATAATGCCAAAAACAGTACCGGTACCTAGGATAAGAGAAAGTAATAAAGTTGTTAATAAAAATGAAATATATTTATGTTTTGTAAAAAGAAATGGAATAATTAAAGCTAACCCTTCTGGAATATGGTGAATGACAATCGCAAGTAAGAAAGGGATGGCAGAGTCATTATGATTTATAAAAGCTGTACCTAACGCAAACCCACTCGGCATATTATGAATGAATATAGCAAAAGAAAGAAAAAGGAAGGTTTGCCATGCTTGTTGATCTTTCTTATGTATAATCGGATGATGACAATAGTTATCTAATAAGCTCATAACTAAAATACCGATAGCTATACCGAGCATAGGCCCAATTATTTCATAGCTTGAAAATGTTTCAGGAATAATTTCAAGTGATAAAAGCCCAAGCAAAATCCCACCACATAATGCGTATAAGCGATGCATCTTTTCTTCAATTAGTTGGCGTGTTGCTACTCCAACAGCACCTCCTAATAGTAATCCACCGAACGAAAAAAACGTAACGATTATAGGAATCCATAAACGTTCCATATCATCACACTCCAATTCTATCCCCTTGTTTTCAGCTTACTAATGGGGGAGGGAGATTAGTCCAAATTATTATGACTAATTATAGAGAAAAAACTGTAAATTCATTATAATTTATATATTAAAATGAAATGGGGAATGTAAGTGCAAAAAAAATGGAACTTATCTGAATATAAAAATCCAAAACGATATGATATAGAAAATAAAAGTTTTTCAGATTTTCCGTTTTTACTATCATGGGCGCAAAAACTAAATATACAAAATGAATGGATTTTAGATATTGCATGTGGAACAGGGAGAGTCACTATTCCTTTTATCGAAAAAGGGTATCAAATGATTGGTATAGATATACATGAAGGAATGCTTGCTGAAGCGAAGAGTAAATCTGCGAGTTTAAAGAATATAAAGTGGTTACAGCAAGACTGCTTGCAATTGAGCGTCGAAGAAGCAATTCCGTTAGCATTTATGGTAGGACATGGATTCCAACATTTTCTTACTAATACACATCAAAATCAATTATTAGCATCGATTCATAATGTAATAACTGATAATGGTATATTCATATTTGATACACGTTTTCCGTCAAAGGAAGAATTAATACAACCATCTACAGAAGAATATTGGACAACTATTACAGATGAAAAGGGAAGAAGATGTGATTTATATACTGAGATGAGTTATGATTCAATTCAACAAATACAGCACTACATAACAACAAGAAGGTTTTATGAGGCGGATACGCTAGTAGAGGAACTGAAAACAACAATAGATCTTCGGTATACGTATCCGCAAGAATTAGAAAGATTACTTGTAGCGAATGGGTTTGAATTGTTACAGATATACAATGATTGGGAGGGGAATGAGTTGCAGGAGGATTGTTATTCTATGGTGGTAGTTTGCCAGAAGAAAAGATAGGGATGCTGATTGTTATATAGTAAGTTATTAGAAAAGATGATCAAACTGTATTTCACATTAACAATAGACTATGTGTCTTTGTTTTAATTGTAAGGAAGAATAAGAGGAGCTGCAGTGGGGTGTTACGGTGGGGACTGTGAAAATACAATTATAAAGAAAATGAAGGATAAGGTCATAATCAAATGTTGTTTACTGAGCCATTAGAGTTTTATATAATATACAAATAAATAAAACTGGATGGTTGCCAGTTTAGAGAGACATAAAAAAATGTCCTGGTATTTAGATAATGTTTATGAGTTAAATAAAGAAAAACGAATGTAATAAAAATTTACTATACTAACTTTATGGAGAGTAATGTTATGAAAGCAGAAAAAATACTTAAAACACTAGATAGGTACGCGGAGGAGTTTGATTTTCCAGTACTTGATAACTATAATTTTGACTTAGCACAATCCAGAATATCTGTTTTTCGAGAGGAAGACAAGTGGCTCATAGTATTTGAGGTTGTGGGCGTTGATGCAAACCTTGAGATATCGAATAACTTCTATGTGTATAGTAATAGCATGAGACAGCAGGGATTCTTTTCATGTTTCGATGAAATCTTAACGCTTGTAAATGAAGAATATTGGTACGATGATGAAGATCATTTCCTTGTAGATCCTTTTCATATGGAGTTACTTTTGAAAGGAGAATGTATCACTTTAACACCAACTGTAGAAGAGTATAAGCGTTTAGGAATTGAAACTGATTCATTTCATCCTACCAAACTTATTCGTTTTTTAACTTCTAAATATAAGGAGAAATTCTGGGTAAATCCCTCGGACATATTAGATGAAACCAATGCAGAATTTAAACCAAATCTATTTTATCAAACAGAAGAATGGGAACATCCTGATATAAGTGATGATCAAAAACCGAGTGAGAGCATATTCTTTCAAAGTTTAGCTAAAGCGATTGAATTAAATAATGTGAATTTGATAACTGTAGGGAAAGTAAATAATGATTGGACCAATTGGACATGGAGTGATTTTGAAAAACAAGAAGAGAATGACATTTAAATAAGAAACTGTTTTTCCCCACCTATGATACATTGAAGCATTTGTAACATTATTTTATCGGCAAAGCCATGTATGAACTTCGCTTTCACATCTAAATCATTTGAGTTGAACAATCGTATTAGTTATTACTAATATGTGTGTCGAAATATTTTTAAAAAAGATAGATAAATGTTTCTTCGCTTTATTTTTAATGTGAGAAGGAATGTAAATAATGAACAAAAAAATAATATAGTTAGTGGAAGCGAAGGAAATGTTATAGTGTTTGATGCACACATTAAGAGGTTTTATGTAACAGGAAAGAGAAGCTTTTTGTTTGAATTTCAGGGTATACAAAATGTAAACGTTGACTGGGATTTATTTCTCATGCTAACATATAGATAATTTAATCAAGGCGGTGGAAATGTATTGGACTCAGATGTTGACTCGGATAGGTGGCTAAATGACCTCGATTTTCTCAGAGTACCCCTCATCATTTTGAGAATGTAGATTTTATACAATCTCATGTCAATGTGTATGAAGTAGGTCTGGAAAGAGAAAATATATCAGGAGGTGAATCCTTTAGTTTCAAGGAAGCTAAGGGAATTAGTTGGACATATTTAATTTAATCATGGTAGTGGTTTTAATCGCATGTACTGCATTTTTCGTAGCAATTGAGTTTGCTATTGTAAAAGTAAGAGGATCAAAGATTGATCAATTTGTATTAGAAGGAAAGAAGGGTGCGCTGGCAGCGAAGAAAGTGACATCAAACTTGGATGAGTATTTGTCAGCTTGTCAATTAGGGATTACAGTTACAGCAATGGGACTCGGGGCACTAGGTGAACCAACGATTGAGAGACTTTTACATCCTTTATTTGATAAGTGGAACATCAATCCTTCCATTGCAGGTGTATTATCTTTAGGAATTGCTTTTACTATTATGACGTACTTACATGTTGTAGTTGGTGAATTAGCACCAAAAACATTCGCGATTCAAAAGGCTGAGAAGGTTACTTTATTACTTTCGGCTCCGCTTATCTGGTTCTACAAAATCATGTATCCGTTTATTCGCTTGTTAAATGGCTCTGCAAGGATGATAACAGGAATGTTCGGCTTAAAACCTGCATCAGAGCATGATGTAGCACATACAGAAGAAGAATTACGATTGATTCTTTCTGAAAGTTATGAACGTGGAGAAATTAATCAAGCTGAATACAAATATGTAAATAATATTTTTGAATTTGATAATCGTATTGCGAAAGAAATCATGGTCCCTCGTACAGAAATTATAGGGCTACATGTAGATAATTCTTTAGCAGACCATATGAAAATAATCCGTGATGAAAAGTATACACGTTACCCAGTATTTGGGGAAGATAAAGATGAAATCATTGGCATGGTGAATGTGAAAGACTTCTTTATTCGTTATATGAATAAGGAAATAAAAGAATTCAATTCTATTCAATCGTATACGCGTCCAGTAATTGAAGTAATTGAGACCATACCAATACATAATCTTTTACTACAAATGCAAAAGAAACGTATTCCGTTGGCTGTGTTATATGATGAATACGGCGGTACGGCTGGTATTGTAACCATTGAGGATATACTGGAAGAGATTGTAGGAGAAATACGTGATGAATACGATGAAGATGAGCGTCCGCCCATCCAGCAAATGAATGAAGGTCATGTTGTCGTAGAAGGTAAAGTATTAATTAGCGAATTAAATGATTTACTAGGATTACATATGAATGATAGTGATGTTGACACGATTGGTGGTTGGATTCTGATGCAGAATTATGATATCCAGGAAGGGCAAACAGTGAATAGCGAAGGATATGCATTTAAAATTCTTTCTAAAGACCCTCACCAAATCAAACGTGTTGAAATACAAAAAGAAATGTTGGAAGCAGCAACTGTATAGTTGCTGCTTTTATCCTTTTTGGCAAGAAGACTCCATCTGATTTGTGTTACGGGTGAAACCCAACAATTCAGGTGGAGATGAATTGCCGTCAGAAGGTAGGCTGAACTCTTTTGTTTCGTTCATAACAATTTTTTGAGGGCGAATATTTGTTTCTTTTTGTCTTACGATATAATCTGCCCTTAGATAAGGAGGGGATATATCGTAAGACAACGAAATTGGATAATAATAATCATTCGGTTACTTGCGCTAAAAGGAATTACGATGAAGACCATGTTCACATTTTGTTCCAAATATTGATTTGTTAAAAGTAACTAATGATTTTAATAAACCCTCTGAGAAAGGTGGTGAAAACAATGGCTAGAAAGAAAGCAGTGAAAGTATTACGTAAACAAAAGAAAAGAGAAAACATACAACGATTCACGCAGAAACAGAATATCGGACGAGCTTGCCTTACTGCGAAAGAATTTCGCTTACTGCAATGCATGTCACATAGTTCAAAAGCGTTGCGAAATGTTGGATTATACACAATTAAACAAAGTTACTTGAATAATAACAAGATGGCTACTGTAAAAGAAGTGGACACTGCCATGCAAGCCGATATGAATTACTGGGGCATTCAATCAAACTCTGTTCAAGCGATTCGTAGATCCTTATTTACAGAAGTAAAAAGCTTTTTTAAAGGATTGGAACAGTGGAAGAAAAAACCTGAAACCTTCGCAGGTCGTCCTAAGTTTCCGAATTATTCTGGTTCAACTGACAAACGAATTATTGAAATCTATCAAGTTCCAAAAGTGGATGATAACGGGTATTGGATGATTCCAATGAATGTTGCATTCAGGAAAAAATTCGGTTCCATTAAAATACGTATGCCTAAAAATGTAAGAAATAAAAAAATCTCCTACATTGAGATTGTACCGAAGCAAAAAGGTCGGTTCTTTGAGGTGCATTACACATATGAAATGCACGTTTCTCAAATGAAGAAACCATCCACGACTACTAGTAACGCTTTGAGTTGCGATTTAGGTGTAGATAGATTATTAAGTTGCGTAACAAATACAGGTGATGCATTTTTAATTGATGGAAAAAAACTAAAATCTATTAACCAGTACTTCAACAAAATGATACGTAATCTCCAACTGGAAAATGTGGGAAATGGACTTTCTAAACGAGTTGTAACGAACAAAATGGCTGCACTTTGGCATAAACGGGAACGACAAATAAATGGTTACATTTCACAAACTGTCGGCTTGTTGTTCAAAAAAGTGAAAGCATGTAACATAGATATGGTTGTCGTAGGGTATAACACTGGTTGGAAACAAAAATCTGATATGGGGAAAAAGAATAATCAAAAATTTGTTCAAATCCCATTTCATAAACTGATTGCAGCGATTGAGAATAAATGTATAAAAGAAGGTATACGATTTTTAAAACAAGAAGAAAGCTATACTTCAAAAGCTAGTTTTCTTGATAAAGATAAGATTCCAGTTTGGTCTAAGGAGGATAGGACTCATTATCGCTTTAGTGGCAAACGAATCACTCGTGGTCTGTATCAAAGTAAATCAGGAACATGTATTCATGCTGATATTAATGGTGCGTTGAATACATTGCAAAAATCAAGAGTTGTAGAATTGGATGACAATCTTAAAGTGAAAACGCCGATTCTATTAGAAGTGCAAAAACGTAAGGCTGTTGCTTCGCGCATAGCTTAGTGGATGTGTCAACCATCCATGTGTACTCGACTTGTCGGGGCCTGTAGCACACGCCGGATTCATCTGAGTGGTGGCTTCTTCTATAAGGAAGAACTGCTCTTTTTCGAAAGGGTGGTGCAAGTGGGGAAACGATTATTCGTTTCTAGTACCAACCAAAAACATACTTGGGGTGTTACTGTGAGGTGGCATGAATGCTAGAGCGTCAACTGTCTAGTGATAGATGAAAAGACCTAGAGTTCTAACTCAAGCCCCCACTGAAACGCTTCATCTCAGTGGGGATAGTTGACTCAGCTGATAACATGGTAGCCCTCCTTATTAAATTCATTGATCAACTATTTACCTGTTAACACATTACCGAAATAGGGCATGATTGGTTCCTTTGCATTCCAGGTTCAACACCCCTTCGATATTGTAAAATGTATCTCATTTATACAAATTGTAATATAATTTAAATGTAAATTCGTAGCGTAAAATAGATTAAAAGTAACAAATGTTGAGAAAGGATGCCCTTGTTGAAATTAGTATTTGTATTCCACTAGATAATAAAAAATGTAGAATGATTTCATTTCTGACATTGTTATTTACTAGTAATCAAAATACAAAATAAAGAATTTTCTCGGCTGGAAATTGTTACACAGTCATAAAATGGAGGCAATAGTTATGCAGCAAATTAAAAAAATAGGAAATTCATTTTGGTATATGACACCTGTTTCCGAGACTGATAGACCTATCTTAGGAATGGTAGTTGGAAAAGAAAAGACTTTGATGATAGATGCAGGTAATTCAGAAGCACATGCACAATTGTTTTTAGAAATGCTAAAAGAGCAAAATATCTCAAATCCTGATTTTGTAGCATTAACGCATTGGCACTGGGATCATATTTTTGGATTGCCTGTATTACAAAATGCATTGTCTATCGCACATTTTGAAACAAAAAAAGAGATGAACACACTTGTTTCTTATGAGTGGTCGGATGAGGCATTGGACGCACGAGTGAAAGAAGGTACAGAAATTGAATTTTGTGCGGACTGTATAAAAAAAGAGTTCAGTGAAAAACCAAGAAATATTCAAATTCTTCCGCCGTCCTTAACCTTTCAGAAACAACTTGAATTAGACCTTGGTGATGTGACATGTGTGTTAGAGCATGTGGGCGGAGACCATTCACATGACTCTGTTGTTATTTATATTAAAGAAGAAAAGATTTTGTTTTTAGGAGACTGTATATATGCAGATATCTTTTCTGCAAAGCGGAACTATACAACGAAACGAACGTTTAAACTGATACAAGAATTAGAGAAATTTGATGCCGAGACCTATATTCTTTCACATGGGGAAGCTATAGATCGAAATGAATTTTTGCGAGAGATTCGTTTATTAAAAACAGTAGGAACTTATACGGAAACTCATAAAGGCGATGAAGAGAAGATAAAGGCAGCATATAAACAAGAACTAGATAGAGAATTAAATGAAGATGAGCTAGAAACAATAACGTACTTTGTAAATGGTTATGAAATGGTTAATCTGTAAAACCTAACTCTAAATCAATTGATGCTTGTTCTGACCAAATGCAATGTAACTGCACAAAAAGAGTATTGAAAATTAATTCAATACTCTTTTTAATAATTAAATATTTAGTCCCAACCAATTTCTAAATTTTTTTGCTGGCTCATCAACTGGGTTTATACGGCTTTCAACACTGGTTGTGATTAGCAGCTTTTTTAGCTAATTCAGTAATATATTCAAAGAATGCATCACGTTTTACATCATAAATGACATTTACTGGTCTTCCGTTAGCAGTTTCCACTGTACGTCCTTGGCTGGGTCCGTATGTATGAACGATACTAGCAATCGTTTTTGTTTTTGCAAGATCAGCTTTCCCAACAAACGCAGCAGTTAATACATCCCACAAATAGTAAGTAGAGTTCGTTGAGAAGTGAACGAGAGGGGGAACCATTGCATAGCATTGACCAAGGAAATCAACACCAATATACTTACGCTCTTTTGCCCACTGTTCACGTATGTCTATAGTTAGCGGAACCTGGTTTGTACTTTCTAGAGTTACTAAATCAATGATTATATTAGCATTCCAAACACGAGCTACTGCTTCGGGATCCCAAAATGAATTCCACTCGGCTGTTCCGTCATGTTCTGGCTCATGTACATTGCCTGCAGTACGAAATGTACCGCCCATCCAAACGAGACGTTCAATTTTATCTTCGATTATTGGAGATTCATATAGTGCACGAGCAAGGTCAGTCAGGGGCCCTGTAAATAATAAAGTTGTTTTTCCATCAGTTTGTAGAAGAGTCTCTATTATATGATGATGTGCAGGTTTTTTTGATGCAGGTGTAACAACTTTCCCAAACTCATTTAAAATTGGTAAAGCATCTACATAAAATGCATGCATCCGCCATTCTTTTGGAAATGGGTTTTTTCCACGAGAGTTGGACGCTGCTACCTCAATATTATTTTTGCCGAAGCGATCTATAATTTTACGACTGGCAGACATTGCTGGTTCTAAATAACAATCTGCAGGAATAACTGAAACACCTGTAAGTTCTATATTTTCCATCTGGAGTAGTAAAAATAGTGATATTAAATCATCTACACCACCATCATGATTGAAGTACACTTTTTTCATCATTTTAATCTCCATTCTTTAATATTTAACCAGGAATTAAATTTTAATTGATGAAAAATCATCAATAATTTCCACCACTTCAATTCTCCCATTAATCAGTAACTCAGGAAGTTCATTTCTAACGTTTCCTTTCCAATACTCTCTAGCTTGTTCCATTTTTTGAGCGAAAGGAATACCATCTTCTTTCGGCAAAAGGTTTCCATCACCTTCAAAAGAACTTCCGATTACTCGTAGTTTAACAATCTGCAAAACTTCTCGATTATAAGAATCAAATAGCGCTTTCCATTTCAAAGCATCCTCATAGCTTTTGGAAGCATATAAGCAAGACAACCTTGAGGGATATTCAGGAAATTCTTGCAGTCTAACCATTTCTACAATCGTTTCTCTAACCGCTCTAATTGTTTGATCTATATAATTCAGAACTACTTTAGCATTTTCATTATTTATATGTAATTCCTCATTGATATAATGCCTTTTTAAAATTTGAATGGAGTCTTCATCATTAGAATTTAATTGTTCTCTTTCAAAAAAGAAGTGATAGAGGGTATTAGTTTGATTTTTGTCAAAGTGAATGATTTTTCCGATACTCATTGTTTTCCTTGTAACGATGTGATATGCGTAAAATTCTGCTTTATTCATGGTTATCCTCCTAGTAGTAATTATCATATAATTCAATATTAAATTTAATAATTCAACATCAAAATATATAAAACCTTTGTAAGTAAAAAGTTATAAAGTGGGAGGATTGGAGTGAAGAGTGGAAGAAATGCACGTAAACGCTTTAAAAATGTTCACAAAATGTTCACTTACGAAGGAGTTTCCAATATCGATATAATGACAAAGACTCAAAGAGAAGGGATGATGAAAATTGCCAACAACAAGAAAGGAAAACCTCCAATTTGGTATGATGATGTGCCTCGGGATGGTTATCGTTATGACGTTTTACAATTTATTAATGAATGGAGCAGGAGGGCCAATTCATATTAAGGAGATCGCATTAGAACTAATAATTGGATTTATTATTGCGCTATTAATTGAAATATGTATCGTAGGACCGTGCGCGAAAAAGATTGTATTTGCATTACCATTTGATAAATCAAAAAAAGTAAACATGATTATTGCGATGGCAACAACAATGGTAATCGGAATGGTATTCTTTATGTCATTTTACGGAATGGCTATGATGTATTTACATAATGGGTTACATGGTGACTCATTCGCTTCAATTTATTTCTCGATTTTCATTAAAAATTTCATTATGGCGTATCCATTGCAATTAATTATTATGGGACCACTTGTACGTTTCTTATTTGGAAAGTTTGTTTTGAAGAATAAAGCTGTTAATGTAGCGTAGTTTTAATTACTAAAATATTATATATGGATTAAATATTTTAAACACATCTCACATATTTTGAGATGTGTTTTTTCGTGTACATTACTAATTATTTTCATATCGATGTGACATTTGTCCTTTTGTCGTTGTAGTATTGTAGCTTTTAATTAAATCATAGATAGAAGATTAGGAGATGATTTTTTTGAAAGGTATTTTACTTTCAGTTTTTGGAGGAGTATTCATTACACTTCAAGGTACGTTTAATGCGAAACTTAGTTCAGATATCGGTATATGGTCGACGAGTATTATGACGCATTTAATTGGGTTTCTTATTGCAACAACTATATTTTTGTTAAAGAAAGAAGAGAAAGTAACGGATTTAAAGGGTGTAAAAAAAGTATATTTAGCAGCTGGCGCACTTGGTGGGTTGATTATTTGTGCGGAAACAATGGCGATATATTCAATGGGAGTTACATTAACAGCTGGAACACTTATGGTTGCTCAATTATTAACAGCTACTGTTATTGAAATGAAAGGATTATTTCATATAAAAAAGATACAAATGGAGAGATACCATATTGTGGGGACAATAGTAATGATTTTAGGTATTTTTGTGTTTAATATGTAAGGAAAGAAGGGACTGTAAGTGGATAATAAATCAGACTTAATTATTCAATATTTGAAAGCTTATAATATACTTGAAATTTTTTCAGGAATAAGTACTGACAATTTTCAAGTAAATCATTTTGAAAAAGGCAAGCTTATTTGCGATAAAGATGATGAAATTCATCGTTTATATTTTGTTATTAAAGGAAAAGTAAAAGTTTACACGATTACACCAGAAGGAAAGAAACTAATCCTTCGCTTTATCAATCCATTAGCAATTGTTGGTGATATTGAATTAATACAAAATAGCAAAGCACATAATGTTGTTGAAGCTTGTTCAGATGTTGTAGCAATCTCCATTTCTAATACAGTTATTAGAAATAAGTTATTACATGATCCTATATTTATGAAGTTCTTGCTTGAAAACATTGCGAACACGTTAAAAATATCGACTCGTTTTACAGCTCTAAATTTACTTTATCCGGTAGAAGTACGTGTAGCTAGTTATTTACTTTCGATTTCAACGGATAGTAATGGGAATATGTATAAAGAGGATTTAGATTCAACTTCTGTATCAAGTATTACAGATTTTATAGGTGTAAGTTATAGGCATGTAATTCGAGTTTTACAAAAATTTTATAGTGAAAAATTAATTGAAAAGAATAATGGAGTTATTGTAATTAAAGATTTTTCTAGAATGAAGGAAGTTGCTAAAGATAATATATATGAGTAATGAAAGGGAGAGAAGGGTTGTGATTGGATTTAGTTTAGCTATATTAGCTGGAATATTAATTAGCTTACAATCTGTTTTTAATACGAAAGTGAATGAAATTGTAGGACAGTGGTTAACAACTGCATGTGTTCTTGGAATAGGTCTCATAAGTTCTGTTTTATTTCATATCATTACAGAGAAAAGTATAAGCGTTAACTTTTATACTGCAAATTATTTATTTTATATAAGTGGATTGTTTGGTATCGGATTAATTATTTGTATAATGGGTGCAATAAAGAGTTTAGGTCCAGCTTATACGGTGCTCATTAGCCTTATTACTCAATTAGTTGTTGCATTATGTGTTGATACATTTGGATTGTTTGGAATGGAGAGAGTACCTATACAAATAAATAAATTAATTGGTATAGGTCTATTAATTGTAGGGGTAGGAATTTTTAAAAATCTTTTTTCGAATAAGAAAGCTATTACTATAAATGAGGATAGGGCCTAAAGAATTTAAAGGAAAAAGGTGTTAATAATTAGAACATATACATTTAGGTGGTAGTAAATGAGCGATAAGGAGAGAAAATAAGTGATTCAGTACATGTTGGAAGATGGTGTACATTATATTATGAGTGCAGTGACATAACTAGGAGGTTTCCACTATGACAGCTTTATTTAAAGCTATGGAGTTCCAGCTGAAAACTGAACGACTTGATCTGAGTATGTGGGAGGAATCCGATTCAGTCTGGATGAGAAAATTAATTGGCGAACGTGGTGTGGATATGCCAACCCTTGACGCCGTTCGTAGCATGCTTATAGAGATGCGTAAGAGAGCAGGCGAAAATGGCATTTCCCTTCTCACTATTCGCCGACGAGACGAAGGTGATTTCATCGGATACTGTGGCTTGATTATCGGTCGTTCCACACTGGAAGAGCCGGAGATCGCATACGAGTTGTTCCGCAGTGCTCATGGCAAAGGCTATGCGACTGAGGCAGCATCTGTTGTGCTGGACGCTGCGATTGCTACGGGGCGCCACAGACTTTGGTCGACTGTAGGCGCTTGGAATGTTGCGTCCTTCCGGGTGTTAGAAAAGATAGGATTTAAGAGGCATCACAGTACGTGGGACGAGCGCGGTGAGATTGTTTGGAACGTACGCGACCTTTAGAAATCCCGGACCTAACTCGAAACTATTGAAAAGGAGAAGAGGTCATTAGTTTGGGCAAGAATCCAGATAAAGATAAAATAACTGATTTATAATTCAAATAGTGACAAACTATAACTGAAGCATGTCCTCGAAAGCGGAGTGTTGCCTTCGCACCGAGGCTATGCCCTCCCCCAAAAACCAATCGAACGTTTCAAGTTATATATCTTTATTATACTGATTAAACTAAATATTTATTGTTTACTTATTTCATTCATTATGTAAATAAAAAAGGATAGTTAGCCCTCATAATGGACTAACTATCCTATAGATTATTATATGAATTTAATAAAATCGAGGTCTTCTTTTATATATGATTAATATATAAGCTATAGATTTATCATTTTTCAAACCGTATATGAACGAACTTCAACATCTTTATTAAATTTACAATCCGCATCATAATTCGTGTACTTCCATCCCAATCTTTATTTGTAGGTATATGTTTAAAGAAAGGGGAGCAGCTTAATATTTTTATGTTAGAAGACCACTTTTCTATTGTCTTTGGATTATTTACGTAAAAATACATCATAGCGCCGTTATTACCAGCTTTTTTTACAGTAGCATTCGAAAGTGTCAGTGCGAACTTTGATTCGGCATCAAAATATAACTCTCCTCCAGGAAAACGTTTTGCCATAGCGACAAATATCTCCTTCAGTTCTTCTTCTTTAAAGTAATAAAACACACCTGCTGATATAAAAAGAATACCGTCTTTTGGATCATATTTTATATCGTTGAACCAAGAAGTGTCAAAAAATGATTTGGCAATGCTTATATTTCGTGGTGTATCTTCAATTAATGTTTTGCGGAAAGCGATCGCATCAGGCAAATCAAGGTTATACCACTGTATAGTACCGTTATCAATTCTTGAAAAAGTAGTGTCTAGTCCAGAACCGATATTTACTATAGTAGCATTCGGATGTTTTCTAATAAATTGTTTAATAGTATCGTCTATTTTTCTTGCACGGGTAATGTAAGTGATACATCCATATTCGCCAAATGTATCTGCTATTTTAGAGAAATCAAAGTCGCATTCTTTAATAATCCGAATAGCTTCCGTATCATCTAAAATATCCTTGTTTTTCTCACTACCATATGCTCGTCCCCATAGTGGAATAAGCATAGTACTTTGAACTGATTGTAAATCTATTTCTTTAACCATGAAACGTCCTCCATTTAATAATAAAAAAATATCATATATATATGATTAGTCGTTATTTAGCATTTTTGATAGCATTTTATTTGTTTTATACAGTCCGTAAGTTAAATCACGTTGATCTTCTTCACTGAGTTTTTCAAGATTACTAGTGAAATTATTATAAATTTGTTTCCATCTTTCATAATGTACTTTTTCAGCTTTATCTGTTAAGGAAATTAAAACAGCTCGTTTATCTACTGTATCTTGTTTTTTTACAATGTATCCGTTTTGCTCTAAATTACGAACGGTTACACTTAATTGTTGTTTAGGTATGTTTAAATAACTAGCAATCATTTTTAAATTTACAGCGACTTTTTGCTGGGCAATATACTCAACTATGTGTTGCTCTAAATGTGTAAATTCAGTGGATTTCTCTGATAATAATTTGAAAGTACCTGACATATTTAATAATAAATTCATGTATTCGTTTATTAATTCTTTATTAGTCATTATTTTTCGTGTCCTTTATCAATTTAGTAATTATTTTATTACTATTTTTACTTAAAATCAAATAATAACATTGATATTAGTAATTGTTTATTTACTAATATCAATGTTATTTAAATCGTGAGCGATGCATTAGAGGAAAAGTTAAAGTTTTTTATGAGCGGTGAGTAGAAAGATTATAAAATATTACTTTATACATAAAAAACTAATGAAGCCAATGTCTTTTTCAGTCATTATACTATTAATAATTTTATGGTAAAATCTTTTACATAATGAAATAAAGGGGTAGTATTCTATGGGTTATTTCTCAAATAGTTTATTAGTTTTGTTTGTTCTTATCGTATGTAGCTGTATGATTTTTGGTTGATAATATAATGATGGATTGATATAAAAGAATGTATCTCACAAAGATGAGATACATTCTTTTTCTTATAATTGTAATTTAGATTCAGTATTTGGTGATGGTTGAAATGTATATATTTTATACTCACCATTAGTTGATATATTAAACAAATATTAAATAGAGAAATATATATGGTACCAATCTTATTAAGTTCCTTATGTTTTTAAAGAGAAGGAGTTTCATTTTTTCTTATTGAAGTATTGTTCTAGTCAGTTTAACGACGGTCAAAATTTTTTTGGAATAAAACAAAAAGGATGATAGGGAGTATTTACATGAAACCTATTTTAAATTACACGATTGAACCCCCTAAAGATTTCAATGAATTATTAACTATGTATGAATCTTTAGGATGGAATTCTCTTGAATTATCGGTTAATGAGTTAGAGCAAATGTGTAAGCAAAGTTGGTATGTGATATATGCTTTTAAAGAGCAACAATTAATTGGGATGGGACGAGTAATATCAGATGGTGTAATAACGGGCATTATTTGCGGTGTATGTGTAATGCCAGAGTATCAGTCCATGGGCGTTGGAAAGGAAATAGTGGAACGATTAATCCGGCACTGTGAACAAAAACGAGTTATTCCACAACTTATGTGTGTTGAAGATTTAAAATATTACTATGAATCAATTGGATTTGAGGAATTTTCGATTGGTATGACGAAACATATTAAACGATAGCGAGGCTTTGTAATTTAGAATTACTTGTTTATCAGGCCAATTTTTAGATTTCAAAAATTTCATTATAAAGGAGAATAATGTTATGGAGATTGCTAAAGGGGTAGAGATGTTACATCTTGAATTTCAAGAGTATATTATTCACCCAATTCTTTTATGGGATGATGAAATGGCAGTTTTAATAGATACTGGATTTCCTGGACAAATTGAAGATATACGAATAGAAATGGGTAAGGTTGGAGTATCGTTTGATAAACTAAAAGCCGTGATTTTGACGCATCAAGATATAGATCATATAGGTAGTCTTCCTGAACTATTACAAAACTGTGGAAGTAATATAAAAGTCTATGCTCACGATCTAGATAAGCCATATATCGAGGGGGAGTTACCTTTGTTGAAGGATGCACAAGTACAGAATCCACCAAAAGGAAAAGTGGATGATACTTTGGTTGAAGGCCAAGAACTTCCATATTGCGGTGGTATTCTTATTATTCATACCCCAGGGCACACTCCTGGTCATATTAGTTTATATTTGAGACAAAGTAAAACTCTTATCGCTGGGGATTCAATGTATAGTGTAAACGGAACTTTAGGGGGAATTCATGCCCCAACTACTTTGGATATAAAAGAAGCGCAAAATTCTTTGAAGAAGTATTTAAATCTAGAAATTGATTCTGTAGTTTGTTACCATGGTGGATTAAGTAAGGGGAATATAAATGCACAAATTCAAAAGCTGTAGATAAGAATTTTTTGTTAATCGGTGCTAAAGTATAATTTAATTGCTAGTATATAAATAAAACCCTTAAATTAATAAAGAGCATGTTTGAAGGAATTTCAAATGTGCTCTTTATTAAATATAATCAATTTAATTTTGATGACTTAATCCATTCCAATAAAACGAAACGATTTCTTTTGCTAATTCATCTATATTTGCAAGAGTAGGATTGTGATTCTCATCTTTAAAATTCCCGATTGATAATAAAGCGACGAAAGCATGGGCAGCAAATTTAGGATTTCCTTTAGGAATTTCTCCAAGGAGAATTGCGTTATCTAGCGCTTTTTCCAACACTTCATACATGTTATCCTCGGCATTTTTTAATTCCTTTAATTGCTCTTCAGATAAAGAAAGTTTTGCATCTTTCATAAAATTATTCATATCAATATCCATCGTTGCGTGTAAGTATACTGTAGCAAAGTTCAATAATCTTTCTTCCAAAGTTTTATTCGTAGAGAGTATTTGATCCATATTTTCTCTTATGCGCACCATCATTTGAATCATAGTAGCGGTAAATAGATCAGCTTTTGTTGAATAGTAATAGTAGACAGTTGCTTTTGTAACTCCACATTCTTTCGCGACCTCATCCATTGAAACAACTTGATAATTTTGAGTGAGAAATAACCTAGTTGCAACTTCTAAAATGATTTCTTTTGTAGACTTTGTATTTTTATTTTGACGAGGCCTTCCGAGAGGACGTTGTTTTTGATCCAAATACATTCGCTCCTGACATTTATTATTGAGATAATTATAACATAATTTTTTAATCATTCTTGATTAATTAACCGACCAGTATATATAATTAATATTGGAGGAAAAAAGGAAGGTGGGGTTTTATGAAAAAGCACCCGTTACATATGTTAGGGAGGCTTGTAGCAGGGAAGAATACGCAATGGATAACTTTATCGGTATGGATTCTTATTACATTAGTACTTTCATTTACGTTACCACAAGTAAACAGTACGAAAGAACCAAATCCGAAAAATTTACCTGAAACAGCTATGTCACAGCAAGCTGAAGCACTTATGAAAAAAGAATTTCCTAATAATGCAGGAAACCCGTTGTTAGTTGTATGGCATCGGGATGGTGGATTAGAGTCAAAAGACTACAAATTAATACAGGACGTTTATAAAGAGTTAAAAACGGACCCTTTAAAAGAACAATCATTGTTACCACCATTTGATACAATTCCAGAGCAAGTATTATCAAAAAGTGCATCAAAAGATGGTACATCATTTGTCACACCAATATTTTTTAATAAATCTGCTGGAACGGATATATTAAAAGGTAATTTAGAAGAGTTACGAAAAATAGTGAATAGTAAAGTGGATGAAGATCCGTTCAAACAAAAAATTACCGACTCTGGTTTACATGCTCGATTATCTGGACCTGTAGGTATTCAAACGGATGCGGTAAGTTTATTTAGTCAAGCTGATGTGAAATTATTAGTTGCTACTGTACTACTAGTATTGGTTTTATTAATTTTACTGTACCGTTCACCAATTTTAGCAATTTTACCTTTACTCGTTGTTGGTTTTGCATACGGAATTATCAGTCCGACACTGGGCTTTTTAGCAGACAATGGATGGATTAAAGTAGATGCACAGGCTATATCGATTATGACTGTCTTACTGTTTGGAGCAGGAACGGACTATTGTTTATTTCTTATTTCAAGATATAAAGAGTACTTGCTAGAAGAAGAAAGTAAGTATAAAGCATTGCAACTTGCGATAAAAGCATCAGGTGGAGCAATTATAATGAGTGCACTTACTGTAGTATTAGGGTTAGGAACGTTATTACTTGCTCATTATGGAGCTTTTCATCGATTCGCAGTTCCATTTAGTGTGGCTGTTTTCATTATGGGAATCGCTGCTTTAACGATTCTTCCAGCATTATTATTAATTTTCGGTAGAGTTGCATTTTTCCCGTTCATACCGAGAACAGCTGAAATGAATGAAGAGTTTGCAAGAAAGAAAAAGAAAGTAGTAAAAGTAAAAAATACTAAAGGGTTCTTTAGTAAAAAACTTGGGGATATTGTTGTACGTAAACCGTGGACAATTATTATGCTAACCGTATTTTTATTAGGAGGCTTGGCTTCATTTGTACCGCGTATTCAATACACGTACGACTTATTAGAATCATTCCCGAAAGATATGCCATCACGCGAAGGATTTACATTAATTACGGATCATTTTTCAGCTGGAGAATTAGCGCCAGTAAAGATTGTAGTTGATTCAAAGGGAAAAGATTTACCTATTAAACAAGAAATAGAGAAATTATCTTTTGTTAATAAAGTGAAAGAGCCAATGAAGGGAAAAGAAAATAATCAATTGCAAATGTATGAAGTTTCTTTAGTGGAAAACCCATACTCAATTGAAGCATTAGATCAAATCCCTAAATTGAAAAATAGTGTAGAAAAGGTATTAAAAGATGAAGGAATTAGTCAAGCTGAGAATCATTTATGGATTGGCGGAGAAACAGCTTCCTTATATGATACAAAGCAAATTACTGAACGGGATGAAGCGGTTATTATTCCGGTTATGATTAGTATCATCGCTTTACTTTTACTCGTGTATTTACGTTCAATCGTTGCGATGATTTACTTAATTGTAACTGTCGTTTTATCTTTCTTCTCTGCATTAGGAGCAGGCTGGATTTTACTGCATTTCGGTATGGGAGCTCCCGCGATACAAGGTGCGATACCGTTATATGCATTCGTATTTTTAGTTGCCTTAGGGGAAGATTATAATATCTTTATGGTTTCAGAAATATGGAAGAATAAAAAGAAACAAAATCATTTAGAATCAGTTAAAAATGGTGTTATACAAACAGGTAGTGTAATTACATCCGCAGGTTTAATTTTAGCAGGAACATTTGCAGTATTAGGTACATTGCCAATTCAAGTTTTAGTTCAATTCGGTATTGTGACAGCAATCGGTGTATTGCTAGATACATTTATTGTAAGACCACTGCTTGTACCTGCGATTACAGTCGTTTTAGGACGCTTTGCTTTTTGGCCAGGGAAACTTTCTAAAAAGAGAGAAGAAGTAAAAAAATTGGATATATAATAGAGAAGAGCCAAGGATATTTTCCTTGGCTCTTCTCTATGTAGTTCATTAATTTTTTGAAGTCAAATCATCAGTTACAACGTGATCAGCATCTTCAATGGTTGTTTCGGGCATTCCATATAAGCCGTTCATTGCTTGTTCTTCGATATTAAGATTTGCAGTATTATTATTTTGAATAGATGTAGTGTTTTCGATAACATTTTCTTTTTTATTTACATTTTTGTCATTCATGTTTGAATCCTCCAAACGTCATTTGATTTATTAATAGTATGTGGATGGATTTCCAGAAATATGTGAACGAATTTCTGCAGATGTTATATAGTTAAATAAAAAGCTTAGTATTAAATTTAAACTGTAAGGAGTGAACAAGTGTGGTGAAAACAAGAAAGTTAGCCTTCTAAAATAAAAATAAAATTTTAGGAGGCTATTAAAATGAAGTTTCATGTAATTGACAGAGAAAATTGGAATAGAGAGCAGTATTTTGAACATTATTTAAAATTAAAGTGTTCGTTTAGTATGACAGCGAATGTTGATATTACGATGATGCTAGAGGAAATACATCAAAAGGAAATTAAATTTTATCCGACTTTTATTTATGTAATTTCTAGAGTGATAAATAAACATACAGAATTTCGAACATGTTTTAATGATGAAGGAGTTTTAGGGTATTGGGAGGAAATGATACCTAGTTATACAATCTTTCATAAAGATGATAAATCTTTTTCAAGTATATGGACGGATTATTCTAGCGATTTCCACATTTTCTATAAAAACTATGAAGAGGATATGAGATGTTATGCTAATGTTCATGGTTTCTTCACGAAAGAAAATATTCCGCCAAATATTTTTCCGATTTCTGGTATACCTTGGACTAGTTTTACAGGATTTAATTTAAATATTAATAATGATGGTGATTCTTTATTACCAATTATTACTTGTGGGAAATATTTCAATGATGGAAGCAGGGTTATGCTACCTGTTTCATTGCAAGTACATCATGCGGTTTGTGATGGATATCATGCGAGTCGATTTATAGAGGATTTACAGGAGCTAGCTAATACTTGTAACGAGTGGCTTAAGTAATATCTAATTATTAATTATATAAAATTGAAAATGAATAAGCGTTAAAATAAAAAGAAGAGAACATATGTATATTACATGTTCTCTTCTTTTTATTCATTCATATTAAGTAACAGTGGAAAATATAGGTTGATTTGTAGTTTAATAGTAAAGAGAGTGATTAGTTTTAAATTTCTTTATTTTATAATTATTTAAGGGTTCAAATGTTTTAATAGGGGGAAGGTAAAGTGAAATTCATACGTATTGAAAAAGATGAAATCCTAATTAATAATATGGCAAAATTGTATTGTAAAGCATTTGAGAAAACAAATTTTACTGAAATGATTGAGAGAATGAAAAGACATATAGAATATGCAGATTTTAAAGGTATAGTAGCAATAAATGATGAAAATGAGGTAGTTGGTTTTACTTATGGTTATCGCTCATTAGAAGGGCAGTACTATAATCAATTAATGAGAGAAGCGTTAAATCTAGAACAAGCAGACGAATGGTTACAAGATTGTTTTGAATTTGTAGAGTTAGCAGTTCACCCACAATATCGAAATGAAGGTCTTGGAAGGAAATTACATAATGAATTATTAGAAGGGATTTCAAATAGAACGAGTATTTTAACAACACAAATAAACAATGAAAAAGCGCGTTCTTTATATAAAAGATTGGATTGGGTGGATGTATTAGAGCCATTTCACCCAAGTAAAAGTGATGCCCCATATGTAATAATGGGAAAAATATTAAAGACAAAAGTAAATTAATAACTATATCGTTCACAAAAGTTATCGGTTTATAACAATGAAGGGGAAAACAAAAATGACAATAATATCTATAGAAAAAGCTACAATTTTAGATGCTGAAAAGTTAACAGAAATAATGAAAAGAACATTTGATGAAGAAGCAAAGCGATGGTTATACGGCCAAGGCGATGTAATTGATTATAACATTCAACCGCCAGGATATTCTTCAGTTGAAATGATGAAATATTCAATTGAAGAATTGGATACTTACAAAGTGATAATGGATGAAAAAGTAATCGGGGGAATTATAGTTACGATCTCTGGTAAATCGTACGGAAGAATCGATCGTATTTTTGTAGAGCCTTTTCTTCAAGGAAAAGGAATTGGATCGCGGGTTATTAAGTTAATAGAAGAAAAATTTCCGAACATAAGGATTTGGGATCTTGAAACATCTAGTAGACAAATTAATAATCATCATTTTTATAAAAAAATGGGCTATGAAATAATTTTTAAATCTGAAGATGAGTATTGCTATGTAAAAAGAAAAAATGTAGATGCAGTTGGAGAGAACCTAATTAAAAATAAAGATATGAAAAATGGTCAATACGAAAACTGTAATTTGGTTAATACAGAATATTATCAAGTAAATTTAAAAAATAGTGCATTTGTTGGTAGTAATATAATGCATATGAATATGAGTAATTGTAATATAAGTCAATCAACCTTTAGAAATATTAATTTTAGAAATTCCTCATATGCAGATTTAAATATTTCTGGCAGTAAATTTAATTTTGTGACTTTAGGTGGAGTTCAATTTAGAGATACAAGCCTTGGAGGGGATAAAGATCCTATTTCATTTGATAGATGTGATTTGGAAAGTACTACAATACGTAGTAGTAATCTGAAAAATATTGAAATAGAAAATTGTGATATTACCGGTATGAAAATAAATGGTATTTCAGTAGAAGAACTGCTTGAGTTGTATAATAGGGTGAAAAATTAAATAAAAAATCACTTAGCATATTCTAAGTGATTTTTTCATTTTGAACGAGAGGGAATATAAGAGATGATGTTCAAAAAGCGAATATTATATCGAAATAATTATATAAAAATAACACAAAGAAATAAGGGTTGGCAGGATTTTAATATGGGATATTAGAATATGAATGTTTGAATGGAGGGGAGAAAGATGGAGATTAACGTTAGAGCAGTAGAAATACAAGATGCTAGAGCAATTCATCGTATATGCATACAAGATGATGTTTTACCTTATATGGTTTTCTTACCTAGTATGCGTGTAGATGCAATGGAGAATAGAATTCGAAATTTAGCACAGAATCAATTTGAATTTGTAGCAGAATATGATGGAGAAGTTGTTGGATTTGTCGGTTTAACCCAAAGTCCAGGGCGAAGATCTCACTCGGGTGATTTATTCATCGGAGTAGATAGTGAGTATCACAATAAAGGAATTGGAAAAGCACTTCTTACAAAAATGCTTGATTTAGCTGATAATTGGCTAATGTTAGAACGAGTGGAACTTGGTGTATTAGAAACGAATCCTAGAGCCAAAGTATTATATGAAAAATTTGGATTTATCGAAGAGGGTGTAAAGGTTGGGAATTTGAAGGCTCATGGGAATTTTGTTAACGAAATCATGATGAGTCGTTTTAGACCAAATGGTTTGATTGTACATAATAAATAGGGGTGTAAATTGAACAGAAATATCGATTTGTTTTGAAAAAAGTATGGCAAAAGGACGCCATGCTTTTTTCAGTTTATTAAAAATAAAGAACAATTTTTATTTAAAGGATGTTTTAAAGGATGAAGCATTAGGAATCATCTCAATCCGGAAAGCATATGACTTAATAGAATCTATTTCTATGTGCAAGGGGAATGCATATGTGGAAATTTCAAAAACCTTGAAAAAACGATTGCATAAGTATATTTAAATTTTATTTATTTTCATACATAGTATAATTGAGCATTCAAGGAACAAGGAGTGATTGTAATGTCGACAGACCAACCTATTCCTGGACATTTTATTATGGACCCACAGCGAGCTATGCTGTTGCCACCGGAATTGAAAGCAGCTCCATCTGAATCATTAACAGAACAATTATTTATTGAACGATCTATAACTGAAAATAGATTTTGGTTACGTATTATGAAAGAGCATGCTTTGTTTGAGGGGTTTAATCGTAACGATAAAAATTTAATTCAGCAAGTAGAACAGTTTTATAATCAGTTTGATAGGCAGCTGCAAAAAGCATTTACTATTCCACAAACTGTTCAAGCGGAAGGCAATTAAATGAAGAGAGCATTCAGTTAGTGTATGCTTTTCGTAATTATAAAAGAAACTTACTAATTTTAATCATCAATTGTAAAGTGAAAGGGTTTAATTTTCCACTTTTAGTGGATCATGTTGCACGAGAAGCGGAATATTTTATGCGGACACTTCAAAAGTTTAATGAAGGCAAGATGGATCCTATTCAAGATGTGATTATTAGCGAGAATGTTTTCTGGTTACGAATTATGATGGAACACTCACGTTTTATTGCTTCATTACTGGATCAATCGGAGAGAAATCTTGTTCATACAGCGTTGAAATTTGGAGATGATTTTGAAATTCTTCTTAATCAAGCTAGAGATGTTGAATCGATGTTATATCAAAAAGAACCGACATATCCGATTATAGGAAAAATGAATAAAGATAGTGAAAATGCTACTGTTGAGTTAAGGAATTTCAAAAAAGCAGGATTAGAGTTAATTCAAACATGCCAAATTCGAAATGTCATAAATCCATTGCTTGCTGATCATGTTACAAGAGAGGCAGAGCATTTCCTCTTTATGATTCATGTATTGGAGCAAAGGCTAAAGCAAAAGCAGGTGGAACAATCTCCGCAATAATAAATAAACAAGGAAAGCATGGCAAACTAATGTCATGCTTTTCTTGTTTATCCCGCTATTTGTCGGCAGTAAAACTCCCATCTCAAAATTTGGCTGGATCAAAGAAGTTATGAGGGAGAAAAACTGTCCGTAAACGCCCTATTGGTGAAGGCTAATAATCAGCGGGGGATGAACAAAACCCCCACTGATTAAAGTTTCACTTTATAAATTGTGATTTGATTGTTTCGGTTGTAATAAAAATAATGCTAATCCAATGAAAATAAGTAGAATTCCTAGTCCTTGCTGTAAAGAAATTGTTTCATCTAAAATGAAATAGGCTAAAATACAAGTTCCAATTGTCTCTCCTAAAATACTCATCGAGATAACAGTAGCGCTCATCCATTTTAATAACCAATTAAAAATTGTTTGTCCTAAAATCGTTGCAATGAATGCAAGACCTATAAAGGACCACCATGTTTGTGCAGTGTAATTGAAGAAAGATGACTGCTGTGTGTAAGCAAATATACCGAGAAAGAGTGAACTACTGCCATAACTAATTACCGAGTACGGTATTAGGGATAGGTCTTTACGAACATATTGACTAATGAAAAAGTAAGCTGTTATGACGCCAGCAGCAATAAAAGCTAAAATATCGCCGTATAAAGCCTCGCCACTAATTTGAAAATCTTGCCATCCAATCACGATACTTCCTGAAATTGCAATAAGGCAGCCTATAATCGCACCTTTCGTAAACCGTTCCTTAAATAAAAAATAACCACCGACCATTGAAAATAAAGGTTGCAACGTTACGATAACTGTAGAACTTGCTATGGAAGTATACTGTAATGATTCAAACCATAGTACATAATGAGCTGCTAGAAATAATCCAGATAAGAGTCCAAATCCCCATTGCTTTTTTGATAATGAGCGAAGTTCGCTTCGATTGTTTGTATTAAATATTAGAAACGGTAAAAGAATTACCGTAGCAAACAATAATCGATAAAAAGCAGTGATTGCTGCAGGGGCATCGGCTATTTTTACGAAGATAGCTGAAGTAGATAAGGCGAACACGCCGAAAAATAAGATGAAATATGAAAGAATAGGTGATTTCAAAGTTTGTCCCTCCGATTGGTTGTTTATTATAATGAACTGTATATAATATAATGTACAAAAGTTAGTATATAAGCCTAAGATGAAATAAGGAAGGATTAATTGCCACTGTTTAGTATGTCAGCACAAAAGGGACAAAAGATGTATTATGATGGACGAAAGGAAGTTGTAACAATGATTCATTATCGGCTAGGTCAAACTGTTTTAAGTTATCGTAAGAAAAATAATATGAAAATTCGTGAATTTGCTGATTATGCAGGAATCAGTACTTCACTTATTAGTCAAATTGAAAGAGGACATGCCAATCCTTCTTTAAATGTATTGGAATTAATAGCGAAAGCATTAAATGTACCGCTGTTTACTCTTTTTATTAATGATATCGATACAGACTCACTTATTTCTAAGAAGAAAGATCGGAAAAAAGTATATCGAGAAAATAATGATCATATTGTTTATGATGTGTTAACACCAGATTTTATGAAAGCTCGCATTGAAATGTTAATGATGGATTTAAACGGATATGCAAATACAACAGAAAGTCACTATTCCCACGAAGATAAGGAAGAAATTGCAGTTGTAATGAAAGGGGAAGTGTATGTGGAATTGGAAGGGAATGAATATTTTTTAGAAGAAGGAGATGTTGTGCGTATTCCACCGAACGTGAAACATAGATTTTTGAATAAGAGTGATGAAATGAATCACATCTTATTTGTATTAACACCTTCGTTAAGCTAAGGAAGTAGCTTAAGGATACATACTAAGTGGTAACATAATAGAAAGTATCAATTACATAAAGATTCGCGTGTATAATAAAACAACTATCTATAAATACATACACATTTGATTTTCACTTTGTATGTTTAAGAAGATGAGAGATTTGACAAAAAAATAAGATATTTCCATGACTATCAAACCAAATAATTCAGATAAACAAAGAGTGAAAATTTTTAAGGCTTTGGCAGGAGTAAAACGAGAGATTGTTCGTTATTTATTTCATAATCAAAACAAACACAATTGTGGAAGATTGAGACTGCATTAGGGATGAATAAGTATCATCTCAAAATATTATTAGAAGCAAATTTAATTCATGTTGAGCGACAGGGGCAATTTTAATTTATAACTGTAAAGGAGGAAACTTTTCAAGAGTTTTCACCTGGCTTTTTGCCGACTTTGTAGATGCTAAAAAACCATTTTTATTAGGGTTTAGAGGGGATAAGAGAGATGGAAAATATAAGTGTATTAAAAGATGGGCTTTCAATTATATCTCAATGTAAAAAAGAAACAAATGATATTTGGCATGTACATTTCGGAGCAGCTGCCATTGCTAGTTATTTTTTTACGAAAAACAATAACATTGATGAAAAAACTGCCTGTAACATTTATTCTCAAGCGAAAATGATGCTCCATAAGCAAAGGTTAGGCGAAACAATTGATAATAAACAAGGTGTCGATTATCAAAGTGCTGAAGAAACGATAATTAAATCTTTGGAACAAACGATTGATGAACTCCATTGGGTTGGTCATAATGTAATTTACGCTTCTTTAAGTTTACTAGCCATTAAGGAGTTAAGTCATTGGGGGAGTGAGCAAGATATTAATAATATAGCAAACCTTATATTATCGTTTCAAAAAACAATTCCCGGTAGATCTTGGATTGGTTTTACAACTAAAGAAGTAAAGCAACTAATTATAAATAATGAGGAGATTCAAAGCGAAATTAAAAACCCGAAGCAATTATCTGGATTTATTTTAAATGAATTATCTGAATTCAGTGTTATATATAAGGCAGAATCACATCACGATTTAATTGGTCATATGCTTACCTTCTCACATGCGATTAATATATTATATGACTTAGGGCATATAGAATTATTTCAACGAGGAATAAAACCACTATTAAAGCTAGTTTATGTACTTAGAAAAAGTCGCAATTTAATGCCGAATGCCCAAATAATATTGAATTCTACTGTAGATCGTTTACCTCTTACAAAAGCAAAACAAGTTGATACACTTCCGCTAGATAATGCATTCTGGCTTAAAGACTACAGCGAATTTAATTGGGATTTTGGGCACATATTTAAATTTTCATATAGTTATTTTGATCACTTAACAAGGGTTCCAGAATATAAAGATAAAACATTTGAGAAATTCTGTTGTATTATTAATGAGTAAAAGTGTCTAACTTTAAATTAATAGTAAATGGTACACATTCATAAACTAACATATTTATAAAAAATGGTAGAAAATTATAATGACCTGTAATAATAGGCTTAGTTTAAGTCTCTTTTTTTCTTAGTAGTATGTTGTTTTTTCAAATATGTAAGATTTTACATTAGCATGAGACTTTTACTTATTATGTAAGTAGGCTATACTAAAATACATATATTTTGAAATTGGAGCGAATAAAGACGACATGGAATTAGTGAAGTTAGAAAAAATAATTGAATTGAAAAAAGAAGAATTATTGAATCTAGTCTCAAATTATGGACTTCAACATGAAAAAGTAATAGCACTCAGCCAAGAAATTGACAAATTAATAAACTGGTTTATGTTTTTAAAATAGAAAGAACTATGACGTGAGTTGAATATGTTATAGTTCTTTTTTATTTGGTAATTTAGAAATATATTCGATATACTATCAATAAATAGAATATTCAGGTTTAAAGGAGAGGGATAAATGATACTACATACGCATATTTCAGGTGAAGGGGAACCAATTGTGCTTTTACATTCTGGTGGTATGACAGGTTTAGTAGAGTTTGAAGAACAGGTAGAATTTTTTACAGAAAAACAATATAAAGTAATTCGTCCTGATTTGAGGGGACATGGAGAATCAGGAGGTACATTAGATAATTATTTTCTTTGCTCTGCTGATGATTTGAATGATACACTAGAACATTTGCAAATTAATAGTTGTCATATAGCGGGTGTTTCACTAGGGGGGATAGCCGCTTTATTATTTGCGAAAAAATATCCAGATAAAGTGAGGACATTAACTTTTTCAGGTATCTTTCCTATTGAGCGAGATAATTGGGAAGAGTCTCAGGAGTATGAAGTAAAGTGTCATCAACAGTTGATGGAAAATGAAGAAGTTGTAACTTATATGAATCAAATTCATGTAAAAAGTGATTGGAAAGGGTTGCTGAAATCGTGGCAAGTTAAGGAGTGGTACCCATTTCATGAAACAGGTGATGTAGCTAATCTTCAAGTACCTACACTGTGTATTGTTGGGGGAGATTCAGCAGATGAAGTTACAGCCGCTACAACGTTTAAACAATTAAATAACAATATACATATTGCTGTTATTCCGTTTGCAGGTCATTTAGTGCATAATGATCAGCCTAAAATATATTCATATATATTGTCTAATTTCTTACAGAATGCGCAAGCTGCTAGTCGACTATGATAATTTTTGGTTATAATAATAAAGGAATTATTAATTGTATCGGTTAGGGGCGCAGCAAATATGAAAACAGTCGTTGTCATCGGTGGAGGTATTACTGGACTTTCTACTATGTTTTATTTAGAAAAATTAAAGAAGGATTATAATATAGATTTAAATTTAATCCTTATTGAGAAAGAAGAGTATTTAGGTGGTAAAATCCACAGTGTGGAAGAAAATGATTTTATTATGGAATCTGGAGCAGATTCTATTGTAGCTCGTAATGAACATGTTTTGCCGCTTGTAAAAGATTTAAATTTAGAAAATGAAATGGTATATAACGAAACAGGTATTTCTTACATATACTCTGATAACATATTACATCCAATTCCTGCTGACACTATATTTGGGATTCCTATGAGTGTTGAATCATTATTTAGCAGTACGCTAGTCTCAAAAAAAGGGAAAATCGTTGCTTTAAAAGATTTTATTACGAAAAATAAGGAGTTTACAAAGGATACATCACTTGCTGTATTTTTAGAAAGCTTTTTAGGGAAAGAATTAGTGGAAAGACAAATTGCACCTGTGCTTTCAGGTGTATATTCTGGTAAATTGAATGAGCTTACAATGGCATCTACGTTACCATATTTACTTGAGTATAAAAATAAATATGGAAGTATTATTAAAGGTTTTGAAGAGAATAAAAAACAATTTCAGTCAGCAGGAAATAAAAAGTTTGTATCATTTAAAAGTGGACTATCTACGATTATTAATCGCTTAGAAGAAGTGCTGACGGAGACTGTCATTAATAAAGGTGCTGTAACAACAGTGATAAGTAAAAAAGGGGATCGGTATGAGGTTTCTTTTGCAAATCATGAGACAATACAAGCTGATTATGTCGTTTTAGCAGCTCCACATGATATCGCACAAACGTTATTACAGTCTAATGAGTTAAATGAGCATTTTAATAAATTTAAAAATTCATCGCTTATAAGTATTTACTTAGGTTTTGACATACTGGATGAACAACTACCGGCTGACGGCACAGGTTTTATCGTAACGGAAAACAGTGATTTACATTGTGATGCTTGCACATGGACAAGCAGGAAGTGGAAACATACATCTGGTAAACAAAAGCTATTAGTAAGAATGTTTTATAAGAGCACTAATCCAGTATATGAAACGATCAAAAGTTATAGTGAAGAAGAATTAGTACGAGTTGCTTTATATGATATTGAAAAGAGCCTCGGAATTAAAGGTGAACCGGAAGTAATTGAAGTTACAAATTGGAAAGATTTAATGCCGAAATATCATTTAGAACATAATCAAGCTGTTCAATCATTACAAGAAAAATTGGCCGTGCTTTATCCTAATGTATACTTAGCTGGTGCTTCATATTACGGTGTAGGAATTGGTGCTTGTATTGGAAACGGAAAGAATACTGCCAATGAAATAATTACGACATTGAATGAACAGTCAAAATAATAATATTGAATACATATGTAAATAAAATGTCCCTCCAACATAATGGAGGGACATTTTATTTATGATTATTTAACATTAATTACAATCTTTTTATGATTGGCTTTATTCTCTTTAATAGTTAATGTTATTTTTCCAGATTCTTCAAATGAATACGGTGAGAGCCGATAAAGTTCTTTAATACTATGTTTTTCTTTTAATTTATTTGTAGGAATTAATGTTATATTAGGCTTCCATGTTTCCTGTTTGCCTGAAGGGTAGTCTACTATTATTTCTGGATTATTTAATTGTATTGTTTCCCAAGAGACAAAATACAGTTCAACTTCTGCATCTTTTTTTAGTAATTCTTCTGAGAAATAACCAAACTCACCAACATTACCAAAAACAGTGAAATTTTGATTTTGCAATTTAATATCTAAATATCTAGGTTGATATGTTGCTGCGTGATACATTCCGTATGAAAGAGAGAGTGTAGCAGCGATTAATATACCAACTGAAAATGTCTTAAAGCTATTTCCTTTAAAACTTGTCATCATAAATGAGTTTGGTGTGAATTTTTTTGCGAATAAAAAAATGAGTAAAATGAGCAAGAGGGATAAGCCAATGAAAATATACATAAAGTTTAAGCACCTCCGTAAGAAATATTTACTGTTTTTCTATATTTTAACATGAGAAGGTATAAATTAGGGGTGGTTTTTAGAGGGGAATTAATAAATACAACGAAGTTATATATTATTAAGAGGATAAACATCGCTAGAAATATTTGATTTGTGGGACATTAAGGACTTTCCTAATTATAAATACTTTTTCTGCTATAATAAATGAGTAGAGAGAAAGGAGTGATCCTATGGTATTTCCTATGTTAGAAACAGAACGCTTGCGCTTAGTTGAAATAGAACAATCTTATTGTCAAAAAATATATGAAATATTCTCATTAGATGAGGTAACGTGTTATTACGGTATGAATTCTTTTACTGAGTTTGGACAAGCTTCACGTATGATTGAATCTTTTTCAAAAAATTACTTTGAGAAAAAGGCAATGCGTTGGGGGATTGTATTAAAAGACACAAATAATTTAGTAGGAACAATTGGATTAAATAATTTACAACTTTGGAGTAAACGCTCAGAGATTGGATATGATTTGCATCCTCGTTATTGGGGGAATGGTTATGCTTCTGAAGCTGCTCGAGAAATTATTACTTATGGATTTCGAGATTTAGGCTTATTTAGAATTGGAGCTATTACATATCCTGAAAATATAACTTCGTGTAATATGTTATCTAAATTAGGTTTTCAACAAGAAGGGCTGTTACGTGGATACATTCATCAAGGAAATAAACAACACGATGCATTAATGTATTCTATTGTACGAACAGATGTAGAGGATATTCATTATTAATAAAAAAGCCCCTCTTATTTAAAATAAGAGGGGCTTGTAAAAATCAACCTATTTTAGGTAATAAACGTTCTCCGCTTTTCATACTACTTTTACATAAAGGGCATTTAGGCTCTTCTTCAAATGAAAAGTTCTTTCTCATCCATCCTAAACAATCCTCTGATTCACATTCCCAAACAGGGGTTTGTTCTGGTGGTACTTCTGCTACATCGTTCTTTCGATTGCGATACATGTAACCACTCCTTTTATGTAAAAATTTTTAGTTATATATTAAAAAGGTTGTTAACCGAGCTGGTAACAACCTTTTTATTGATTGAATTATAGCTTTACAACGTTTTTAGCTTGAGGTCCACGGTTACCGTCTTCAACTTCGAAGCTAACTTCTTGACCTTCGTCAAGAGATTTGAAGCCGTCGCCAGTGATAGCTGAGAAGTGAACGAATACGTCGCTACCGTCTGCAACTTCGATGAAACCGAAACCTTTTTCGCTGTTAAACCATTTTACTTTACCTGTTAATGTCATGGTAATGCCTCCTAAAATTTAAAAAGATTACAATATGATCGGCCTTATTCGATTGAAAATAAAAGTTCACATATTATCAAAAATCCATAAGGAGTACAAAACATTCCTGATTGATACTTGATAATATGCAAAGAAAATATAGTGCTAAATTGACCTTAATTACTATCCTACAACAAATGGTGGGAAATAGCAAGTGCTGGTAATATCAGTGAATGAATTGGGTGATACTGGTAAAAGACACGAAGACATCTCTTTTATTTATATATTATTCCTAATCTGAATTTATTCCAAACAGAAATCATTTATTTTAAAAAATATGTTTAAGGGAAACGATATATATTTTAAGAATACAGATGATTACAATAATAAGGAGGATAGAATATTGCTAAATAAACAATTTAAAATAATTGAAGCAGCAAAAGAAGGAAGAAGAAAAGTTCATCCTATTTTCGCTGTTATACTTGCAATTGTATTTTTAACTTTAGGTGAATTTTTCATGTTGTTTATGCTGTTTTTACCGAAAGCGGATACATCATTTGTAAAGGCAATTTATAATAATATTGAGATGATATTTACGTTTGGTGGGGCTATATTTTTTATTTTTTTATGGATTAGGTTTGTAGAGAAAAGGTCATTTTCATCCATTGGTTTTTGGAAAGTGCAATGGATGAGAAAGTATTTGAGAGGTGCGTTAATAGGATTTGTCTTCATTTCAATACCAGTAATTGTGCTTATATTAACAGGGATTGTAAAACTACAAATGCAACAAATTACGGCAACCGCCATATTTGGTATTGTAGGATCTTTAATTGCTTTTTTAATACAAGGTGCAACGGAAGAAATTATTGTACGAGGCTGGTTATTTCCAGTTATTTCTGTTAGAAGTCGTATATGGGTTGGGATTATAGTGACGTCCTTTTTATTTGGTTTTCTGCATTTACTTAATCCTGGTATTACAATCCTTTCAATATCGAATATAATATTAGTTGGTGTATTTGCAGCTTTTTACGTATTAAAGGACAGTAGTCTTTGGGGGATTTGTGCATGGCATTCCATTTGGAATTGGGCACAATATAATGTCTATGGTTTTGCAGTTAGTGGCATGACGATATATTCAACACCACTATTTAAACCTGTAACAAATGGCAATGAAGTCCTTCATGGAGGCTCATTTGGTATTGAAGGTAGTATCATTACAACAATAATGCTTTCTATCGCTTCAATCGTTTTATGGAGACAGTTATGGGGGAGAAGAGCGAAACAACGAGATTTTAGTTAATGAAAGTGGGAGAAACTATGGGGATTATAGCGTTTGAGGGAGCGAGTGCTGTTGGTAAGAGTAGCACATGCCGTGAACTAGAAAACAATTATGGAGCATTCATTATACCTGAAGTGAATTTTTTATTTGAAAGACCAAAAAATGAACATAGAACATGGTATTTTGAAAAACAAGTAGAGCGCTGGAATATAGCAGTGCAGAAGTCGCAGCAATATGAATTAGTAATACTCGATGGGGATATATATCAGCCACTTAGTTATAATTGGTGTTTTCATTTTGATATATTTAATCAGCCGTTATCTTTAATAGAAAACTTTTATAAAGAAAAGATGATAAATAGAGAAATTGGTTTTCCAGATCAATATTTTTATTTATATACAAGTGATGAAGAGCTTAGAAAACGGAAAGAGTCTGATGGGACGAAAAAAAGAAGAAACTTTGAAAAACATTTACATATATCTAAAGCATTTCAGCGTTATTATGAAAATCTCAATACCGTCACAGACGGGTACTGTAAATTGATTGAAGCAAAAAGTATAAAGTCGAATGAATTAGAAATTGTGAAAAGTTTAAACAGCTTAAAAGTATGTGAAGAAAGACGTTTTGATGTTTCGAGGTTAGATGTTATTACGAAGTGGTTAAAAGAAAATCGTGCATAAAGTAAAAACAACGAGTGTTTTAGAAGGCGCTCGTTGTTTTTTTGTTTCCATATAAATATAAAGGGAAATTTTGTAGAATATCTTTATTTTTTAACAGAATAATCTTTCAATTTCACGAAAAAAGAAATACAATATAAGGAAATATATATAAATAATATGATAGGGGATGGGATGAACTATTTTGAATGAAGGAACTGTTTTATATAAGAAATAATGAGGTAGTAAGAACAGAGATATTTGGGAGGAAACAAGCAAGATGAAAACATTATTTAAAATCATAGGAATTATAGCTGGTATGGCGGTAATCGGGGTAGGTGTAACGTATGGTATGCTGTATTATCTGAATAATAGTAAACCAGCTGCGAAAAAGGCATCACCAGCCGCTCCGGCAGTAGAAGTGCTAGCTGATAGTAATGTAAAAACTGAAGATGCAAAGCTTTTAGAAAATGGCAATCATTCATTACCGAATAGTGGTTTTAATAAAAATTTTAAGTGGACAGATGAGAACATACAGACAGCACTACATGAAATGGCACATCAAAAAACGAAAGCTGATCAAAAATGGGGCTATATTTTTATTACACAAGAACGTATTGAAAGTTTACTTGAAATTATAAATAGTAATGATGTTGCACAAAAAAGTACATATGTGGATATTTTAGAACGATGGAAACAAGGAAAATATGAAAAGGTTGATGTAGACCACAACAAGATTTGGAAATTACAAAGTGGGAATTTAGGAGAAGGGAAAGGAGTAATGTCAGAAAAGGAGCAAAAAGAATTAATTAATCAAGTTTTTATACAAAAAGGTACATATTCAGGTAGTAAATTAATTGCAGGTGAGGTACAAGCTAATAAATAATATACATATTGATTTTGAAACACCTGTATTGTTATGAACACAAATGTTTTAATAAAAATGAGTAATTGCTTTTTAGAGCAGTTACTCATTTTTGTTATTACTCGCTTACTTTTCTATTCTCTCTAATAATGTAAGAAACGATTGCAAAACTGGGGATATCCATCTAGATTTATGATAGATTACGTGGCTTTGAATGACGGCTGGAGTTTCGATGGGCTGAAAACAGAGTTGTTCTTTTTGATTACTTTCTTGTACAACGATGTAAGGGAGAATAGAAATTCCTAACTCACACATAACGGATTGTTTAATGACTTCAACATTGGAAGTCTCAAATGTTTTATTAGGATTTCTTCCGCTTTGACGTAAAAAACGATCTACCATTGGTCTATAGCCACAGCTTTGTTCTGTAAATATAAATTGAGTATCTTGTAATAAAAGGAGTGGATCAGTGTTTGAAGGGAAATGAGCAGGGAAAATCCATCCAAATGTTTCATTACATAAATTGCACGTAATAAAATCATTATGCTCTATACTTTCTCCAATTATGAAGATAACATCGGTTTCTCCTTCATGTAATTTTTTCAATGCTTGCTCATTGGTATTTGTCTCAAGTACGATATTTACTTTCGGATTTTCCTGTTTGTAAGTACGTAATAATTGTGGTAACCGATACACTGCCAATGATTCATTAGATGTAATAGCCAATGTTCCTTCTAAATGGTCACTGTTTTGAGGGATTTCTTGCGCTTTATCATAAATAGTAAGTAATTCTAATGCATACGGATGAAATTGATGACCTGCTTTTGTAAGAAGTATTTTTTTTCCTAATCGATCGAATAGGGGAATGTTTAAATCGTTCTCTAACGCTTTAATATGGGCTGTCACAGTAGATTGCGCATAACCTAATGCATGAGCAGCTTTAGAAAAGCTACCATATTTAACAATGGCACAAAATGTTTTAACATGTCTCATTTCCATAAATGATACCTCTTTTATTATCATGATTTGTGAATGATTATATCATGTATTTCAATTTTTCAAATCATTAAATTTCTTTTAAAATTAAGTTGTGGAGAAATTCATTCAATTGAAAATGGAGGAGAAAAAATGAGTGAAAAGAGCTATCATGTAGCTGTAGTTGGAGCTACAGGCGCAGTAGGGCAAAAAATCATTGCATTGTTAGAGAGAGTAACGAAATTTAATATAGAAGAAATTACATTACTCTCGTCAAAACGATCTGCTGGTAAGATAGTACAATTTAAAGGACGAGAGATTAAAATACAAGAGGCAAAATCAACTAGTTTTGAAGGTGTAGACATTGCCTTTTTTAGCGCTGGGGGAGAAGTTTCTAGACAATATGTAAATCATGCAGTTTCTAGTGGTACAATCGTAATTGACAACACAAGTGAATACCGAATGGCACACGATGTACCACTCGTCGTTCCAGAAGTAAATGCACATACTTTAAGGGAACATAAAAGGATCATTGCAGTTCCGAATTGCTCAGCACTACAGATGGTAACAGCTCTTCAGCCAATTCGAAAATCATTTGGTTTAGAACGAATTATTGTTTCAACGTATCAAGCCGTATCAGGCTCAGGAATTCATGCGATTCATGAATTAAAAGAACAAGCTAAGTCAATGCTTACAGGTGAAGAAGTGAAGAGCACTATATTACCAGTGAAAAAAGATAAAAAACATTATCCAATTGCATTTAATGTATTGCCGCAAGTGGATATATTTACAGACAATGATTTCACATTCGAAGAAGTAAAGATGATTCAAGAGACGAAGAAAATTTTAGAAGATCCAAATCTGAAAATGGCAGCTACTTGCGTCAGAGTTCCAGTTGTATCGGGGCATTCTGAATCAGTTTATATTGAACTTGAAAAAGAAGCGACCGTTGCAGAAATTAAAGAAGTACTACTGAATGCACCAGGTGTTATTTTACAAGATAATCCTAGTGAACAAATTTATCCAACGCCATTATATGCAGAGGGTAAAAGAGATACATTTGTAGGTAGAATACGTAAAGATCCTGATACAGCAAAAGGATTCCATCTTTGGATCGTTTCTGATAATTTATTAAAAGGTGCTGCTTGGAACTCAGTTCAAATCGCAGAGACATTGGTGGAAAATGGGATTATTTAGTATGGATTTATATAAATATTGAAAATAGAAGGATATTTGGGAAACCGTTAATTATAATGGTTTCCTGTTTTTTACTTAATGAGTATTTTCCTCTTACTTCAATTAAAATTTAATTTAAGTTAGTTTTTATAGTGTTTTTATAAATATCAACTTTATCTGCAGAGAATTTTAAAAATCTAGGCTCTCCGTTAATTGTGAGATTAATATTAAGTGATAAAGGCATTTCAACCTTTTTCATTACATCTTCTATAGCAATATACTCATCTTCTTTTTCGTTATAAAAACAATGGAACTAATTAATACCTCATTATTTTCAATATCAATACTACACATCATAGGGAATTTCTCATCATTATGTATTATTAATTCGCCAAGTACTATTGAACCGTTTAATTCTTCTGTAAAATTTATTGTTTCCACTGGTTTTACCCACGTTTCATCGCACTCTTCATTTTCCGCTTCATCTATTGCCCATTCCCATATTGGGTTTTGTTTCAGGTCCTCAATAGTTAATTCATCAATTGGTTTGCTATTACACATTAATATATACTCCTTTTGCCCTGAAAATGGATGAGTAAAAAATTTATTCATTAATTGTAAAATGTGGCTATTTGCAATCCTATAAATACAAGTTTGCTCGTTTCAATAAATAGTTGATCGCAAATAAGAAGTTTCAATGTAGAGTATTATCCATTTGATATTATTAAATCTAGTTTTGTAATGTTGAACTTATTTTTACAACCTATTAAAAGTCTATTCTTACGGTAATCTTAACAAGGTTTTAACTAGACAGTAAATAATGCCTTTTGAAAAGGAAAACCGTGGTTGTGATGGGGGAAATAGCAAAAAACATCAAGAATGAACAAAAGTGTTTTGGTATGATATGGAATATATTCAATGTGAGGGGGAGATTATGGTGTATCAAGTAAAGGGGTACTTTTCATCGCTAAAAGGAAGTCATTATGAAGTTGGAAAACAGCAAGGGGAGTTTGTGAAAAATCATCCGTATCTCATTCCACAATTTATGCAGCAAGAAAATTTAATATCAGATAGCCATTGGACAGAATCTAGAAAAGTACTAAAACAATATTGTCCAGGAATTAATGAAGAAATTGAAGGGTTTTGCGAAGTATTGAAAATCCCTTCTAGAAATATGATGTATTATTATCAAACACTATTAAAAGCAGGTTGTAGTCATTGTGCAGTATTACCTAGAAAAACTGATTCAGAGCATACATATGTATTAAGAAATTATGATTTATCACCGAGAATAGATGATATGCGTTTTTGCTCGACGCATGTTGAAGGTGCATATGCACATAGTGGCTTTTCTACTCAATATTTTGGACGAACAGAAGGAATTAACGAGCATGGGTTATCTGTTACATTTTCGGCATGTGGTCAACCTGTAGGGAATATTGATGGTTTAAGAAAGCCGATGGTAAATGGTTTGCAATGTTTTGCGGTAATTCGGGTATTATTGGAGAAATGTCAAAATGTGCAGGAGGCTAAGATATTAATAGAAGAAATGCCAATTGCAAGTAACATTAATATAATTGTAGCTGATCCTTTAAAAGCGGCACATATAGGGATTTTTGATGGTTTTAAATCAACAACAACTAAAGAAGACAGTCAAGGCTTTATCGTATCAACTAATCATGCGGTTAGTTCATCCATTCAAAAATTAAATAACAGGAGACTAGAGCAATCTACGAAGAGATATCACATTTTACATGAGCATTTAAACCGAAATGAACAGGTGAGTATGGAATCTTTAAAAGGATTGGTAGAAGAAGAATATCCTGCAGGGGTGACGGTGCATAATTATGAAGAGTGGTTTGGGACTTTGCATTCTGTATTATTTGATTTACAGGATCGTACATTGAATATTTGCTTCGGATCGCCACTTTTCAACGAGTGGCACTCATTGAAAGTTGGAGAAAGCCTTCCGTTTTCTCAAGTGAATGTGAACTTTGAAAATAGTGAATATACTGATTTTTGAAGAGAAAAGTGAGTTGATTCCTAAAGAATAAAAGGAATAATGTGGTAAAATGGAGGGGGCGGAAATAGACAGGAGGGGTTGATATTGCTACAAGCCATGTTACCATTTGTTCTTATCTTATTTTTAGTCGTTTCGATGTATATAACTTATCAAAAAAGAAAAAAATCAGGGATAAAAGGATTAAAAAGTGCATTAACTTCTAGTTGTTGCTTTTTAATTGCAATCTTAAATTTGTTTGCATATTGGTTTCATTTTGGTGGTATTTTTACTTGGTTATTTTCAATCGTATTATTGCTAGTTGGAGCATATTTTACAAAATATATTCCAATCTCAAAAAAGGTGCACTAAAATTATATGAGTTTAATATGTAATGTTTTATTTCAATGTGCTATAGATGCCTTTAAATCAATGCTTTTGAGCATTTTGATATGTGTTTGCAAACACATATCAAAATATACTCTTCGCGAATGTTTTCACTGCATCTTCTTGCATATTGGGTAAGACATGAGAATATACCCTTAAAGTTAAAGAGATATCAAATGCCAATGACAGAATTCATGAAGTTTGTAAAGTGCGAGAACGAAGGTGTTTTTGACATCAAGCAGATGTACAACGCGGAAAAAGCTTTCAAGAAAGTGCAGAACCACCGAAATCTACATTTTGCTTACATGGGTATGCGAGTAAATGTAGCTGGCAAGTGGGGTACAATCGTTGGAAACTGGAAAACTAATTTGTTCGATGGGGAAATAGAAGCGTACAACTGCCACCCTTATTGGGAAATTGCTTACTTCGATGAAGAGGGCAATGTGGTTCATAGCTGTCAAAAGGGAGAGTATGCGATATAAGTAAAAAAGGACGAGCAGTCGTACCTACTGTCCTTTATAGGAGAAAAATTATTCTGGACTAGAACTACGAATAACCAGAAAACGCACTTTTAACCAGTGTTGTCAAAGATGTAATAATTTATGCAACAAAAAAGCTTAGTCGGAATTCAAAACACCAAAATGGCTTGCATTGGTAAACAGGCTCAAAAGTAGTATATGCAAAATGAAAAATTCCATACAAAAAGCAGACAACAATTTTGGTTGTCTGCCAGTGAGTCGAATGAGTTAGCTAATTGTGATAAATTGCTTTCCCATTACAAGAAGAGTGAAGCTGCTAGTTCAAACAGCTTGTAGGTAGTCTTTTCGATATTTTAAAAAATATACAGAGAAAGCAGATAAGTGACGAATCTACCTGCTTCTGCTGTAACAAAAGAAAGAAGTATTAGCCGTGGATACGGCGGCTTGAAAATAGTATGTATTGGTTTTGAAAAAATATTCAAGGAGTGAAGGGAAATGGGATGGGGACAAATTTGAGGGCTATTCACTCGAACAGCTTCGTACCCGTCACAGTCGTTATCCTATTGTGACGGGTATCTGACTTATATTATTGAGGGAACGGGACGGAAGGATGCCACGGTATTGTTACAGGAATCCAGACGGACCTGCGCGCTTACCCCAGCATTCGCGAGTTGCGTCACGGCATTCAAGATAGCAGATCTTCTGCCAGATTTGACGGCTACGTTATAGTTCACGACTAGGGGCGAACTGGGTCCTGATGGGGAAAGCGATTGAGAATTGCTTGATGATAGGTTGTTCTTAACGTGACGTTCGCTGTCAGCGTGAAACCTTCTATAGTAATGCCAGTCAGCGTTGTCCCATTAAATGAGGTGAGTTTGACTGTAAGCATGTAACGGTTTTGCATATTTATTTTTCCTTTATTATTAGACTCAATTTATTTTATGCTTGTCTAACAATTTAGTGTAGACACTTGCATCATAATAAGTTGAAAGATATATAAGATTATATTTTGATAAGGCGTGGGGATAAAAAGAAGGCAGTTGAACAAAAACGTTATTTGAATAAAAGCTAGTGGACTAGTTTTTAACACTCACTGAAATTAATACTCATAATATACTTTGTAATAACTTATATGGAAGTGAGTTGAATACTAATGTTTTATTCATATTTTGATACCCGAGATAGAATGCGTCCGTATGGTACGGCGGGTATTACGTATAGCGGAGCACAAAGTACAATTCAAGCTGTTCAACAAGCGTTACAAGCACAGCAGCAAATGCAACAAATACAGCAAGGCATACAACCGTACTATTTATCTATGGAGTATTATTATCCAATGCATCATATTACACCATACGGAATTTCTGTTTCAACAATTCCATATGGAACTGTATACAATTTATAAAAATATGCGGGGGAATAAATTTGAGTATTTATATAAGGGCGCAAGTACAGAGCGCCCTTATAAGAAATGATTCGTATCTGATGAATTAATATTCAATTAAATGTGTAATTAAGATTAATATAAAAATTTTATTTTGTATGTATTTGAAACACGAAAAGAGCACTTAATAAAGTGCTCTCATGACGAGATCATTCACTCAAAAGAAAGGAATACACCATATCATACGAAAATATTTTGAAATGCTCTTGGGTAAATTAATTATTATTTGTAAAAAAAAGCAGCTAGCAAAAGCTAACTGCTCGGATATGATGGGGATTAATGGAAGAAAAGAGAAATATGATTAGTGTCTCTCTGTTTTTTATATTATTCGCAAATAAATCCGGTTGCTATACCAGTTGGAGCAACACCTACTGGGACCGTATCAATAACCGTATTTGTAGCAGTATTGATGACAGAAACAGTATTACTAGCTTGGTTTGTAACATAGGCGCGAGTGCCATCTGGTATGATAGTCACTTGGTCTGGTGATAGTGCAACCGGAATGGTATCGATGACGGTGTTTGTCAACGTACTTATTACAGATACATTATTACTTACTTTATTTACAACGTAAATACGAGCTCCATCCGGTGTAATAGCTATACCAACAGGTTCGGTACCTACGTTAATTGTATCAATAACGGAATTTGTAGCGGTGTTAATAACAGAAACAGTATTGCTGTTTTGATTTGTGACATAAGCACGAGTCCCATCTAGTGTGAAGACGATTATCCTAGGTCGAATACCGACATTAATGGTACCAACAACTGTGTTGGTAGCAGTAGCGATAACAGAAATTGTATTACTTAATTCGTTTGCAACATACGCAAGGGTCCCATTTGGAGAAACAGTAATTCCTTGCGGAGCGATTCCAACATTAATGGTACCAACAACTGTGTTGGTAGCAGCGTTAATAACAGAAACTGTATTATTACCATGATTTCCAACATAAACAGTTGTGTTATCGGGAGAAACAGCTACACCAATCGGGTTAGTTCCAACAGGGATGGTATCGATAACTGTATTAGTGGCAGTATCAATAACGGAAACTGTATTAGAAAAAATATTAGTAACATAAGCACGAGCCCCATTTGGAGAAACTGTTACTTCAAGAGGGGCATTATCTACAGTAATTGTAGCGACTACTGTATTTGTCCCGGTGTTAATAACAGAAACTGTATCATCTGCAGGATCATCAATGGCTCCTGCGTTTGTAGCATAAACAAGGAAATTACATCCAGGTCCCGTCGGCCCAGTAGGCCCAGTAGGTCCCGTCGGTCCAGTTGGCCCCGGTGGGCAATCACAATCTCCCGATGGCCCAGTAGGTCCCGGTGGTCCTTCAGGCCCTTGAATACCTTGCACGCCTTGAGGTCCAGTAGGTCCTTCAGGCCCTTCAGTTCCTTGAATGCCCTGCACGCCTTGAGGTCCAGTAGGTCCTTCAGGTCCTTCAGGCCCTTCAGGCCCTTGAATGCCTTGCACGCCTTGAGGTCCAGTAGGTCCTGGTGGCCCAGGAACTCCTGTTCCTGTCCCTGAACCAGTAGGTCCTGGTGGTCCTTGAATGCCTTGAATACCTTGCACACCTTGAGGTCCAGTAGGTCCTTCAGGCCCTTCAGGCCCTTCAGTTCCTTGAATGCCTTGCACGCCTTGAGGTCCAGTAGGTCCTTCAGGCCCTTCAGGCCCCGTAGGCCCCGTCGTTCCAGTAATGTTTAATAGTGAACTATTCAAGACTCCTTGTAAAATTAAGCTAAATGTCTGCTGTAACAAGGGGTCCGATATATTTGAACAACTAATAAGTGAAGACAAGTTTTGGAATAGAAATTGGAATAATGCTGAGATTTGAGTGAGAGTTGCAGTAGGTAAGGAATTGATTAATTGGTTTATAGTTCGTAAAACTAAATTTCTATTTGGTGTATTTGGTTGTACTGCTATTAATAAATCATTTAATGCCTGTAATGCTGTTTGGAGTATTTGTCTAGTTGTAGGATTTGGTGTTGTGAAGAAAGAAAGGATAGCTTGGTTTAATTGGTTTATTATTTGCAATAATTCTTGTTGTTGAGAATTTGAGAAAAAAACAGGTGTACAACAATTACTTTGATTACAAGGGGATACAGAAATAAAGCAGGGGCGCTGAAACTTATCACACGAATTTGGTGAATTTGACTTATTATTATGTCTCATAAATAACTCCTCTAAAAAATTTTAAATGTTAGATATGTCTTGATAATTTATATTAGCAACTGAGTTTAAAGTATTTATGGGTATATGTTTAATATGAAATGTTCAGAAATTTTTCTTCCTTCAAAGTATATGTCAATAAAGTGAAGATGATCTTATTTTACATGTAATCATATATATAAATAAAATGAAGATACTTTTATAGTACATATAATCAATACTTAGTTACTAATAGGATGTTGTAATCATAGGAATAGAAGATATTATGACATATGATTTTATTAATATGACTCGCATTCCATATAACGGGCATCTGATTTGAATTTTTTCCAGTATCTTAATACATTTAAGAGACTGGATTGTTTAGTGGAAATAAAACTTAATAAAATAATCCTTTGTGCGACACGTTTCCTCATAAGTGTGCAAACACGAAGTAGGAGGGTTATTAATTTGATAACAACAACTGTTTGACTGAAAGTAGGAATGAAAGCCGTCAGGTTGAGCTGAAACTACTTATCTAATACTCCTACATGCAAGGCGTGATAGTAGTCACAAATTGTATGAAGCTAGGTGAAGTCGGCTGAACAAAACCTAAGTGAGAAATCATATGGTAATGGATAGGTCGGGATGCTACAAAATATCTATGGTGAGAATGTCTAAAATAACGGACTGGCGAACTTGCGAATGTACGGGTCTAAATTATTAATACAATAGAAATTTGTATGTCGTCAATGATGACGTTATCTACCGAAAAGTAAGAGTAAAGGATACGAAATTCGGAACATCTAACGATGAGGGTGTAAAGATAACAGGCTTAAAGCAAGCACCTAAGGATATATGTATAGCTAAGTCAATCGGAACGTGGTAAGCAAGAAACTGTCACCAACGCCTACTAGCGGACAGATGCATATAAGGTTCTAACGAACCGAAATTGCTTCATTCTTGTGAAGGTGGGGACAAAGTACCGACGAAGCATGTAACGAATGTGGAGGGATAGTCCCTAGTCTTGTTCTTTGAAAACTAAATTAACTAGATGTAACTCACAGGATCGAGTAAGATGATGGGACTTTTCGTAAGAAAGGGGAAATAATACATCGGTGAGTACAACATTACGACATGCAGAATATTACGATATACAAAAAGTGTTCGATGATTTATACCAACGTAGTGAAAATAACGCTACTAAAGGTGTAAATCTATATAAATACATCATATCAAAAGAAAATATTCTATTGGCATATAGAAGTATAAAGGCTAACAGTGGTTCTAAAACTGAAGGAACAGATGGTATCACAATCGACCATTATAAAATGGAAGATGTAAATTCCTTCGTTGACGATATTAGAAAAACTCTCACAAATTACAAACCAAATACGGTACGTAGGGTAGAAATACCTAAACCTAATGGGAAGAAACGCCCATTAGGAATCCCTACAATGAGAGATAGATTGATTCAACAAATGTTCAAACAGGTTCTAGAACCAATATGCGAGGCAAAATTCCACAAGCATTCATATGGATTCAGACCTAACAGGTCAACACACCATGCAATGGCTAGGTGTCAATATCTGATAAACAGAGGAAGATTTAGTCACGTAGTAGACATTGATATACAAGGTTTCTTTGACAATGTGAACCATTCCAAGTTATTAAAACAACTATACAACATAGGCATAACTGATAAAAGGGTGCTGACAATTATCTCTAAAATGTTAAAAGCACCAATCAAAGGAAAAGGTATTCCTACAAAAGGAACTCCGCAAGGAGGAATCCTAAGCCCATTACTTAGTAATGTTGTATTAAACGATTTGGATTGGTGGATATCTAGGCAATGGGAGAATATTAAAACAAGAAGACCATACACAACAGCAACCAAAAATCCATTGCTGATAAAAACAAAATTGAAGAAAATGCATATCGTTAGATACGCAGATGATTTTAAAATATTTACTAACAATCATCAATCTGCAATCAAAATATTCCATGCAGTAGAAGGTTATCTTAAAAATCAATTAAACCTTAATATATCTAATGAAAAATCGACTATAACTAACCTAAAAAGAAAATCTTCCGATTTTCTGGGGTTCTCTATCAAATCTGTTAAAAAGCGCGAAAGATATGTGGCAAACACACATGTAAGCGAGAAAAAGAAAAAGGATATCCTTGAAAAAGCAAAGACAAGGATTAAAGCAATTCAAAAAAGCCCATCAGGGAAAACAGTACAGGACTATAACTCTTATGTGCTTGGTATAAAAAATTATTACAAAATTGCAACACATGTAACTATAGACTTTGCTGAAATAGCCTTTCGTCTCTCGAAAACTTTGTTTAATCGTCTAAAATCAATAGGGAAATATAAGGTTCCTACCAATGCGAATGCATTATACAAAAGAACTCATAGGAACAATTATAGAACCTTTGAAATAGCAGGCAATCATGTATATCCACTAGCGGACATACAAACACGATTCCCTCAAAGTTTTAGTCAAGACATATGCAATTATACTAAGCAAGGAAGACAAAAACTCATCAAAAGCCTAAAAGGTAACATTGCCAATGAAATGCAAAAGATGTTGCTATCCTCCAATAAAGGACAAAGCATGGAGTATACAGATAACAGAATATCCAGGTATTCCATGCAAAATGGTAAATGCGCTGTCATCGGAATCTTCTTAATAGCTGAAGATGTGCACTGTCACCATAAAATACCGAAAGGTATGGGAGGAACTGACGAGTTTAATAACCTGATTATTGTACATGAATTTGTCCACAGATTGATTCACGCTACAAATGACGAGACGATTAGAACATATATGAGAATTCTTCAATTGAACGATAAACAATTGAAGAAAATAAACAAACTCCGTAAAGCTTGTAATCTAGTTACTTTAGTATAAAAGGATAAGATGGGGCGCTGTATGCGATGAAAGTCGCACGTACAGTGCTAAGCGGGGGAAAAGATGGAGATAACTTCAAAGTCTTACCTATCGCAACTATAAATAAGTAGATCGAACGGAGGGGAACCGTATCGTATGAATCAATTGTCATTTTCTGAAGACATCGATGAAAAAGAGATGCGAAGACTTGTGGTGAAGGAGCTGAAAAACTACAAAGCATTGTGCGTTCGGATGAAAAATCAAGAAGAACAGGCTCAAACGGGGGCATCGTTCTTTTTCCTAAAATGAAAGGTGACGATAAGAATCATGAGATACGTTTTAAACAAATTGAACGGACATTGAAATATGCTCTTGATAATGATCAACGTCAGATAATTGAATTGAAGTATTTTGGGAGTGAGAAAGTCAAAGATTCCTATGTTTATAATGAATTGATGATGAGGCGTGATAGTTTTTATGAGAATAAAAAAATAGCTATCCGTTTGATAGCTACTGCTTTAGGGATTATATGAACGTGGTTTTATTTTAGTGAAGATGAAATTATGATCTTTTGTGTTACTGATATAAATTGTTATATGATACGTGTAATCCATCTTACTCGCTCTGCCTTGTGGCAGGGCTTTTTTATATAATAATATAAATTAAGTAGTTAAAGAGGTGTGTTTAAATGAGCTGGGAAGAATCATATAGAAGAGAGCAACCATGTCCATGTGGTAAGGGAAAATATATTGAAATTATGAAGGTGTATGCAATAGAAGAAATATAAGAAAGTGCTAACACGTATGCGGAATAGACATAAAACATCGCTGATTTGCCATTCATAAAAATAGACTTTTCTTAGCAGAAATCACTAATTATAAATACTTATAAAATTAGCTCTGATATAGCAGATATTGAAGCGAAGAAAAATAAAGATGGGAGTGCATATTGGAAATACGAAGATGACCAAACAAAATTATGGAATATACGACTATAGAACTAGAAAATGATGACATAAATCTAAATATTATTGTTTAAATTCATATTTTATAATGTCCATTTAGCCCGCATTAACTGCCCGTAAACCCCCTCTGATTAAAGTTTCACTTTATAAAAATGAGCCCATAGTAAAAATAACCTAAAAATAGGCATATGAACAAGGTGCATCATCTAGTGATAGGTCATATTTTGTTGGTGTACGTATTGAACTTAGTTTATCCCGCTATTTGTGGGCAGTAAAACTCCCACCTCAAAATTCAACTGGAGCAAAGAAGTTAGGTGGGAGCCCTGCTGCCCGTAAACGCCCGATTGGTGCGGGCTAATAATCAGTGGGGGATGAACAAAACCCCTACTGATTAAAGTTTCACTTTATAGCGCTATTTCTACTTAGATTTAACGAACAGAAATATAGGAAAGTATCGATGGGGTTTTAGTTTATAAACGGAGGTCATGAAGATGAATAATTTTCAACAAGAACTACAAGCGTTAAGCCTTAATGATTATCAGCCTGGAAATATTGTGTATTGGGACCAGCAAAACCAATATCCATATTACTATATTACAGATGATGCTCGTCGCTGTGGCGGCTGTGGCGGTGGTCGTTGTGGCGGTGGTCGTTGCGGTGGATTCCGTTGTTTTGGTTGCTTCGGTTGCTTTAGTTGTTTTGGTTGTGGTGGTTGCTCTAATTGCTCTAATTGCTCTAATTGCTCTAATTGCTCTAATTGTTTTGATGGTTTTAATGGTACTACTGTAACATTTGAATATTGATAAGAGACAAAAGGAATCCATTTTGAAAAAAGATTGATCGAAACGGATTCCTACTTTGTGAAGCATTATATAATTTTTATAAAAATGTGCTAACAAGTTTGCAAACAGACTTGCTAACACCTATACGAAATAGACATAAAATATCGCTGATGTGTAGCTTAATAATACGATAATAATTTAGCACTTATAATGAATAATAGGTTATTAGAAAAGAAACCATAAAATGTAATGTTTTATATCATTATAAAAAGAGATTATTCTAATAGGTCGTTGTGTAACGGCTGCATAGGATAATCTCTTTTTATGCTTATTTTTGTAAAGAATGTACTGTTATTTTGAGTTGCTCAATAAATTTCCGGGTAGCAGCGCACATATATTTATCTCTTCTATAAATAAGTCCTATATCTATTGTTGGAGTGGGGTTTTCAATTTTAATAGCTTGTATGTGCTCATTTTGCAAAAAGTCTATATACGGTTTTGGTAACACGGTAATCCCCATACCTTGTGCGACCATTTGAATTAAAGATTCCATTGTACTAATTTCTAAAATTGGCTTTGGTTTAAAGTTAAAGTTTTGGCAATGAGATGTAATTAGTTCTGTTAAATAGAAATTTTTAGGTAGAAGAATTAAAGGATAGTCCTGTAATTCTTCAATAGATACATACTTACGTTCAGTTAAAGAATGGCTGGTTGGCACAACTAATGTAAGTTCACTTTTATATAGTGGGATAGAAACAATCTCTTTATCTTGCACCGGGAGAAATGTAATACCAATATCTAATTCATTTTGTAATAATTTTTCACGAATTTCTCCTGTACGAAGCCCCAACACAGAGAGTTCGATATTTGGATATTGCTTATTGAAATCTAATATAGCTGGTGGTAGTAAATAATTTACTACGGTTAACAAAGATCCTATTGTTAAGGAACCATGATGTAATCCATTTAAATCTTGAATGGCAGAACGAGCTTGTTCGACTTCGTGAAAGATTGTTTTACTGTGCGATAATAAAACTCTGCCTGCTTCAGTTAAAGATATTTTTTTACCAATTCGATCGAAAAGTGGCATGCCTACTTCATGTTCTAATGCACGTATTTGTTGGCTTAGTGAAGGTTGTGAAATATTTAATTTCTCGGCTGCTTTTGTGAAATGTAATTCTTTCGAAACAGCTAAAAAGTATTCTAATTGTCGTAATTCGATTGAAATCACCTCAAGTTTAATCATAGGATATACCTATCATTATTATATAAATAATTGAATTGAACAATGGTTTTGTGGGATATATAATCACTTTATCAGAAATGGATTGATTAAAAAATTAGATGAGGTGAAGAAGAATTGTTGAAATCTAGTGTATTACCGGGCAGTTATTCACAAGTACTTCAAAAAAGGTATGAGGAGGCTGTACCGACAGGAATATATCATTTAACGCCTTTATATGTAAAAGAAGCAAGGGGAGCGATAATAACAGATGTAGATGGAAATCAGTTTATTGATTTTGCTGGTGGAATTGGTATGCAAAATGTTGGACATTGTCATCCGAAAGTTGTAAGAGCGGTACAAAAACAAGCAGAATCATTTATACATCCTTGTTTTCATGTAACTCCATATGAAAATTATATTACTTTAGCGGAGAAAATTAATGAGAAAGTGCCAGGTACAAGTAAGAAAAAAACGATGTTTGCCAATAGTGGTGCGGAAGCGATTGAAAATGCTGTAAAGATCGCACGTAAAGTAACAGGGAGGAGTAAAGTAATTTCGTTTGAACGAGGATTTCATGGGAGAACATTAATGACAATGTCTCTATCGACCAAAGAAACTCCATATAAAGCAGGATTTGGTCCGTTCGTTTCAGACATGCATATATTGCCGTATCCGTACTATTACAGAGCTGAAGAAGGAGTTTCTCCTGAAGAAGTGGATTCTCAAGTCATCTATCAGTTTGAAAAGTTTTTAGAAGAAGTATCACCTGAAAAAGTAGCAGCGATCGTAATGGAACCAGTACAAGGAGAGGGTGGGTTTATTGTTCCTTCCATTTCATTTGTAAAACGATTACGAGAAATTTGTAATCAATACGGTATTTTAATGATAATGGATGAAGTGCAAACTGGATTTGGCCGAACAGGGAAATGGTTTGCAACGGAACATTTTCATATAGAACCTGACATAATGACTTTGTCAAAATCAATTGCTGGCGGTTTACCATTAAGTGCTATTGTCGGTCGTGCGGAGTTGATGGACATTCCTGGGAGAGGACAAATTGGTGGAACTTTTGCCGGGAGTCCGTTATCATGTGCAGCCGGTCTTGCTGTATTTGAAATAATGGAAGAAGAAAATCTAGTTGAAAGGGCTCAGCAAATTGGAAATAGAATAATGTCACATCTACATCAAATGCAATTAAAGTACGAAGTGATTGGTGATGTTCGTGGAATCGGTGCGATGGTTGCAATGGAACTTGTAACGAATCGCATAACGAAAGAACCTGCAAAAGAACTAACAGTAAAGCTAATTGAAGATTTTTGGAAGAATGGGCTTATAAGTATTGGAGCGGGGATATTTGATAATGTACTACGCTTTTTACCACCTCTAGTTATCTCAAACGAAGAAATAGATAGAGGATTTGAAATAATAAATGAGTCTTTTGAAAAGTTGTGCCGCAAGTAAGAGGAGGGATTTGAATGACTAAAGTATATGAAATCCTATCTTTAAATCTAGGATTGCCAAAAGAGGTTATGTATGGTGGGAAGTTAATTCAAACAGGGATAAATAAAAAGCAAGTAAAGGAACCTGTTTTTTTATCATTTTTAAAGTTTAATGGAGATGGACAGGCGGATTTAGTTCATCATGGAGGGGTAGATAAAGCGGTTTGTGTTTATACTGGTGACCACTATACTTACTGGGAAAAAGAGTTGAATCAGGAACTTGTATATGGGGCTTTCGGTGAAAATATAACAGTAAGCGGAATGCGTGAAGAAGATGTTTGTATTGGTGACACGTTTCAACTCGGAGAAGCGATTGTACAAGTAACGCAGCCAAGACAACCTTGTTTTAAATTAGCCAAGAAATATAATATTCCAAAGTTGCCATTATATTTTCAAGATACAGGATACACAGGTTTTTATTTTCGAGTATTAAAAGAAGGGTGGATATTACCGGTAGATACTTTAAAATTGTTGAAGCTTGATCCAAAAGGTGTGTCAATTTTGTTTGCGAATCGCATAATGCATAAAGAAAAACAAAACTCTGAAGGATTAAAAAGGATTTTAGAAGTAAATGCACTGTCTACTAGTTGGAGAAAGACGTTTGAAAAGCGAGTGAAGGGAGAAGAAATTAGTACGAAGGAGCGACTTGAGGGAACCAAAGAATAGGTGAATTATATTTGCATAAAATGGTGTATTTCTATTATCGGAAAGATAAGTAGGAAGCACCATTTGTTATATAATAAACATGATATTATTCAAAAATCTTAATACTAGTTTATTCGACTTGTTTTTTAATAATCAAAACATAAAATAAATTAAACCATTTTTAAAAGTTTTATGATACTATATTGATTTGAAAGGCCTATTTTTTGAGAGTAGGTCATATAAGTATATCTAAATTAATGGAATCGACGTATGGAGGGACAACATGGGCAATGTTGAAAAAATGGCAAACTTTCTATTAGAAGAACCGAGAAGAGAACAGTTATTTCCTTTATTTGAAGAAGTGTTTGGGATTACGAGCCAAACATTGCAGGATTTTTCAGAGAAAGGGTATTGGGATTATACATATAAAGCATTATCATTTTTACAAGATGATAATGCGATTGCAAATGTTGCGGCATTTTCACTTCCGCTTTTAATTAATGGTGAAAAAATAAATGCAACGGGTATTCAATCAGTAATGACACATCCGAATTATCGTAGACGAGGATTAATGAAGCAATTGTTTAGTAAGATGATAGAGGAAATTGATGAGCAATGCGAGTGTGCGGTCTTGTTTACGGAAAATCCGGAACTATATAAACCATTTGGTTTTCAAATTGTGCAAGAATATTTGATGACAGTATCATACGAAAATAAAGGCTACAAAGATTCTCAACTTAAAAAGTTAGATTTTTATAATGAAGAGGATAGACAATTAATACATGAGATTATTGAAAATGGGCAAAGGCTTTCTAATAAATTTTCAACGTTAAATTACCGCTCTTCGTTTTATTTAAATATGTATGATTCAACATGGAATGAAAACCTTTATTATTCAGAGAAATTAGATGCGCTGATTGTTTTTACAGTAGAAAATCAAAAACTAAAATTATTTGGAGTATTTGCGCCGGTAATTCCGATTTTAGATGAATTATGTGAGGAAATCTCTGGGGAATTTACGGAGATTGAATTTTATTTCTACCCAGATCAATTAGGAATTGATGATGTACAATATACAGAATTACAGACTAGTAAGTATTTAATGGTTCGAAGTAATAAAGAATTAGATTTTAAAGGTTATAAATTCCCGGTATTAACTGAGTTTTAAATATTAATTTAAATGCTTTTTTATGGAGGAATTATGAAAACATCATATATACCAAATCATATTGAGCAACTTACTGTAATGAACGCACCTAAATTTTACAAACTTGAAGACAATGATACATTCATTGTCCATTCGAAAGAAGAAACAGATTTTTGGCTGAAAACCCATTATGGTTTTGAAGTAATGAATGGCCATGTATTTTATGATGAGATAATGACAGATTTTCAGGCTGAGGTTCAATTGCGCATGAATCCAAATGCGACATACGATCAAGCGGGTTTATTTGTTATGATTTCTGAGAAGTGTTGGTTAAAAACATCTTTAGAATATATTCCTGAGGGCCCATCACATTTAGGTGCTGTCGTAACGAATAATGGCTATTCTGATTGGTCAACGCAAGACTATCCAAATGAGTTTGCTAAGCAACAATTACGTTTTCGAATTATTCGAAAACTTGGCGATTATACAATATATGTGAAAACGAGTCAGCGATGGGAACAAATAAGAATCGCTCATTTGATGGAGGACATAGGTAATGAGCCTGTTAAAATTGGTTTTTATACGTGTAGTCCTTCTGAAAATAATGGATTCGAGACCGAGGTTTTCGATTTTAAAATTGAACAAATATAGATGGGAAAACCGCATTCTTACTAAATGAGAATGCGGTTTTTATTAAGTTAAAGAGTATTCACATCAACTGGCAGTGAAAATGCCTGGTAGATTAAAGTTCCATTTTATTGACTAAAAATGATTTAAAACTTATCATTTAATAATGTTAAATATTAATTTGCCTAATATAATAGGACTAATGGAGAAATTACAGACTATATCGCTCAAATAAGGAGGACTATAAATTATTCGATGGTAATTTCATGAAAAAAGGAGATTGTGTATGAAATCATTTCGCAAGTTGTTACAGTATTTAAAACCATACATGTTCTTCGCTATTATTGGACCGCTATTTATGGTACTTGAGGTTGCGATGGACTTAATTCAACCGACAATAATGCAACATATTATTGATGTTGGAATTGCAAACCGGGATTTGAATTATGTAATAAAAATGGGGCTTCTTATGATAGGAGCAGCAGCAATCGGTTTAATTGGAGGACTTGGTTGTATGATGTATTCTACAAAAGCTGCTGTTAATTTCGCTACAGACATACGAAAAGATGTGTTTGCGAAAATAGAAACATTTTCTAGCAAAAATCGTGATTCATTTGGAACAGGTAAATTATTAACAATCGTGACAAATGATATTACATCTATTCAATCGGCAATGACGATGACGTTACGTGTACTTGTCCGTGGACCGTTATTATTTATTGGAAGTATCATTATAGTCTTTGTAACAGCGAGAGACCTATTTCCAATTTTACTTGTTGTGGTACCCGTATTATTAGTTGCAATTGTATTGATTGCAGGTCAATCGAGCGGTTCATTTAAGCGAGTACAAGAAGCATTAGATAAAGTAAACACAAAGCTACAAGAAAATTTATCCGGTGTACGTGTTATAAAAGCATATGTAAGACAAAAATATGAAATCGCACAGTTTGAGAAAGTTAATACAAGTTTAACTGAAATAAATATTCGTGCAATACAAATTATTTCATTGATGATGCCAATTATTATGCTAGTTGTAAATAGCGGAATTGTAGCAACTTTATGGATTGGTGGCGAGAAAGTTTTTAACGGTACACTCCAAGTAGGGGCCATTTTAGCTTTTATTAACTATTTAAATATCATTTTAATGTCACTTATGTCTATTAGTATGGTATTTATTCAAATTGCCCGTGCTTTTCCATCAGCTGATCGTGTACAACAAGTCTTACATACTGAAGTTGATATTACAACTGAAGGCGACGTATATGAACCAAAACAAGTGGGTGGTAATGTAGAGTTTAAAAATGTTAGCTATAGTTATACGAAAAATAATGAATATGTTTTAAAAGATATTTCCTTTACTGTACGTAAAGGTGAAAAAATAGGGATTATTGGATCGACCGGAAGTGGTAAATCTACATTGGCGAAACTATTGCCACGACTTTACGATGTTGATCAAGGTGAAATATGTATAGATGATGTTAATGTGAAAGCATACGATTTGCAAAAACTTCGTGCTTCCATTGGCTTCGTTCCACAAAAGGCACTTCTTTTTTCAGGCAGTATAGAAGAGAATTTACGCTATGGCAAAGAAGATGCAACTTATGATGAATTGGAATTAGCATCTTCATCTGCTTGTGCGACTGAGTTTATCAATAAGCTGGAAGACTCTTATGAATATAACTTAACACAAGGTGCAACCAATCTATCTGGTGGTCAAAAACAACGTATATCTATTGCAAGAGCCCTAGTGAGAAAGCCATCTATTCTTGTATTAGACGATTCTACATCGGCAGTTGATGCGAAGTCAGAAGCTGTAATACAGGAAGCGTTAAGGACAAGATATAGTGGCACAACGACATTTTTAATTGCATCAAAAATATCTTCTATTATAGATGCTGATAAAATCCTCGTTTTGAATAACGGTGAATTAGTTGGAAATGGTACGCATGAGGATTTATTGGCAACTTGTGAAGTGTATCAGGAAATTTATCTTTCCCAAGGTGGTAGCCTGCAGCAAGAAGGAGGGGAAGAGCGTGCGTAATTTTCAAGGACAATTTGGAAATAAAGGTGGACGTAACAATCCGAAAACGGGAAAAACTAAGAATACTAAAGGAACTATAATGCGAGTATGGAACTATATGGGGTATCAAAAAGCATCTCTTATGTTCGTTATTATTCTTGTATTTATCACGACATTACTAGGTTTACTTGGACCATATTATATGGGGGTCATCATTGATGAATACATTGTACCGAAGGATTTAAGCGGGACAGCCAGAATGTGCATGCTACTCATTGCGATATATGGGATAACCGTATTATTAACATGGTTACAAACATTTGTAATGATTAATGTTGCATTAAAGACTATACAAAAAATACGACAAGATATTTTTGAAAAAATCCAAACACTTTCTCTACGATTCTTTGATGTACGTTCTCAAGGTGATTTAATGAGCCGTGTGACAAATGATATTGATAACTTAAATCAAGCTTTGACACAAAGTGTTGTGCAAATCATTTCATCAGCGTTAACGTTTATAGGTGTAACAATTGCGATGTTTTCATTAGATTGGATTTTAGCGATTGTAACTTTAATTACAGTACCTATTATGTTTTTCGTTACGAAAAAACTAGTTGCTTATAGTGGGAAAAACTTTGCGAAGCGTCAAAAGGATTTAGGAGAATTAAATGGATTTATTGAGGAAGCTATTACAGGCGCAGACGTAACTACGTTATACGGAAAAGAAAAAGAAACCGTACATAACTTTAATGAAATTAACGAACAGCTAAGAATTTCAGCAACGAAGGCTGAAACGTTTTCAGCATTTATTTTTCCAAGTATGAACTTTATTAATAACTTAGGAATGGGGCTTGTAATTGGAACTGGATCGGTAATGGTATTAAACGGAATGACAACAGTAGGTGTCATTGCAGCTTTTATTAATTATTCTCGACAATTTTCAAGACCACTTAGTCAATTTGCAACTTTAATGAATACGATTCAAGCGGCAGTTGCTGGAGGAGAGCGTGTCTTTGAAATTATGGATGAAGTACCAGAAATTCAAAATAAAAAAGATGCAGTACTTGTACAAAATTTACAAGGACATGTTAGGCTTGAGAAAGTTTCATTTGGATACGCACAGGACAACATGATTTTAAAAGATGTGAGTCTGGAGGCGAATCCTGGGGAGACAATCGCTTTAGTCGGTCCAACTGGATCAGGAAAAACAACAATTATTAATTTGTTAACTCGCTTTTATGACATTCAAAAAGGGCAAATTAGCATTGATGAAAAAGATATAAAGGATTATGATATTAATTCTTTGCGGAGTAAAATAGGGGTTGTTTTACAGGATACGTATTTATTTGCAGGAACGATTATGGAAAATATTCGATATGGACGTTTAGATGCAAGTGATGAAGAAGTAGTTGCAGCAGCAAAAGCAGCATCAGCACATTCTTTTATAAAACATCTACCGAATCAATATGAAACGGAAATTGCTTCAGAAGGTTCGAATTTAAGTCAAGGACAAAAACAACTCCTTGCGATTGCACGAGCGATTTTAGCAGATGCAGATATATTAATTCTCGACGAAGCAACATCTAATATTGATACGAGAACAGAATTACAAATTCAATCTGGATTAAATAATTTAATGAGAGGGCGAACAAGTTTTGTAATCGCTCATCGGCTGAAAACGATTGAAAAAGCAGATCAAATACTTGTAATTAAAGATGGTAGTATTTTAGAGAGAGGAAATCATGAAACTCTCATGGAAGATGGAGGGTTTTACTTTGATTTGTATACGAGTCAGTTTAAAATTTAACAAAAACATTGATGTGGTGAGGTTTCTCTAGAAAAGAGAAACCTCATTTTTTATATTTGCAAACATTGCCATCCGAAAAGTCTATCATTGAATGTTTTAACAGCGTCCTTTTGCAGACTAGGTGAAAAATGTGAATAGCGATTTAAGGTTATGAAAACGTCCTTATGATCCAATCGTTCGCTTACAATCTTTGGATGTACTCCTTGTTTTAAAAGAAGCGTTGCATGAGTATGGCGTAAATCATGAAATCTAATGTTTTTTAATTCGGATTTTTTCAAATAGGTTTTAAATGTATCACGAAAACCACTTTTGTCTTCTTTTTCCTGTCTCTGAATCAGCTCCGATATCGACAATAATACACCACTTTGTTCCTCTTTTTCGAATATGTCCTTTCACTTAAAACATTCCTTCATTGATTTTTGAATCATGTTGTAAAAGTATATTTGTAATTTTGCTGCTATGAAAATTACATGTTTGGACATATCGGCGATGGATATATTTTACCATATATAAATTAAATCATTTTGGAGTCATCTATTTAGTAAAGAAATTAAAATTATAAGAAATATGATTTTTAGTATATTTTCATCAGTTGGTGTATATATGTTGTATTTATTATTTTTGGATTTCAAATGAAATTTCTTTAGCTGCTTCTAAAGCTATTTTTTTAGCTTCTGTTTTAAAATAGGCTGCAGCTAAAACGTATCCACATCGATGTCCCATTGATGTAGGTGGTTTTAAGATAGTTCCTTTTTTAGGTTTTATATAAACTTTCTCTACACCAGGATATTTAGAACTACGGTTTTTCCCTGTAACTCGAATTAGTTTTCCTTTAGATTTAACTGTTAGGTAATGAGCGTACACATATTTATAATGTTTTTTATTTAGTGAAGGTTTATTTCCTAACATTAACTGAATAGTCTCTTGCACTAAGTTGATTCCATGTCCAATTTCAATTATGTCATTCATTGCTCCACCTGATATTCTGGGATTTATCTCAATTAATTTCCAAACATCTTTTATTCTCCGGAGTTCTAGATGACACGCTCCATTTTTCATATTAAAGGCCTGAATAACAGAATTAACTGCATTGAAAAGACTATTATATAGTCTTTTGTCTACCTGTCCTAGTAAAGAATAACCAGTAACAATAAAACGTTCAAAAAGTGTAATTTCTTGTTCAATTACTGCTATAATATGGACTTTTCCATCTTGAACTAAAATTTCAACTAAGTACTGAGGTCCATCTATATATTCTTCAAGTAGAATTTCTTCATTAGGTAGTTTTTTTAAAAGACTTTGTATAGATAAGATTAATTGATCTTTATTTTTTACTAATAATACATCTTTGGATCCTGTTGATTTAGGGGATTTTACAATAAGAGGGAAATTTATCTCTTTAGTTTTTTCAAGAAAAGATGATAATGATTCTGTTGGTTTGTAAATTAAATAGTTGAGTGAGATTGGTAATTCTTTAAGTACATTACGAGTTAATATTTTGTTTTCCATATGATGGATAGCTTTAGTAGATACAATATTTGAGCAAAATCTTTCTGATAAACGTGCAGCCACATAAACAAAAGGGTCAATAAAACTAAAGATCCCTTTTATGTTTTTTCCTGATGTATTTAATTTTTCAATTGTTGTAATTATATTATCATAATCATTTATATCAGTGAAAATCATCTGATGTACATCAGGGAATATAGTGCGTTCATTAATAAATTTTGTTTTTTTAGTTAATAAAACAGTAAAGAAATTAAGTTTTTCAGCTGCTTTGATTGCTTCTCTACTTGATCCAGATTTATTTGTTTCAATGAAAACGATAGTATCCATTTTATGTCACCTTAACCTTTATCATTTTATAAAATCTCAGGTTTATTATTTCTATAGGTAGAATATTAAAATGAGGTTAAGCTTGTTCTGGATTTTTCGAAAAATGGTTGAATGAGGAAGAACATGAATATATATATAATGAATTTGATATTTGTTTTGAAAAAAATCTTTAGAAAGAAGGGAAGAAGAACTAACATGACTATAATTGGTATGCTTCATCATCGGAAAGATCCGAATGACGTAAAGAAAGCATATACTTATGCTGCTGTAGCTAAAGCTGAAGGTGTGGAATTTTTTTATTTTACTTTAGGAAAAGTAAATATAGAAACGAAGAAGATTTTAGGTAAAACTTATGAAAATGGTAAGTGGATTGAACAAGAATTTTCTTTTCCAGATGTTATTTACAATGCAAGTGTTCATGTTAGTGATAAAAATCAGCAAATCTATGATTATCTACATGAAAAAGTTCCTTTTACAAGTCATTCAATTGGAAATAAATTAAGTGTATATAACAGAATAAATAGAGCGAAAAAATTTAAGCAATATCTTATTCCTTTTTATGAATTAAATGATGTTAATAAGTTTTTTGACATGATTAATCGTTATGAAAAACTTATTATTAAACCAATTTCTGGACATCAAGGTAGTGGTATTATTTTCATTGAAAAAAATGGGATGAATTACAGTATGAATGAGTCAGAACAAATTTCATCTATTAATAAAAAACAATTACGGAGCTTTATATCTGATAAGATTCAAGAGCAAGGTTACATAATTCAACAGTTTATTTCATGTCAAATGAAATCTGGTCATGTTTATGATTTTCGATTGCATGTTCAAAGAAATGGGGAAGGCAGGTGGGTTGTTACTTCTATATTCCCGAGAATAGGTCCATTAGGAAGTATTGTATCAAATATGGCTAAGGGTGGTTATAGTACTTATTTAGATGTTTTTTTAAAAGCGGAGTTTGATAACGATTGGTATAATATTAAAAGGTATTTAGAACGATTTGCAGTAACTTTTTCTAACCATTTTAATTCTTTATATAAGGATATACTATTTGATGAGTTAGGAATTGATGTAGGGATTGATAAGGATCAAAAATTGTGGTTATTTGAGGTGAATTGGAGACCAGGGGTACCTAATATATTTAATCTTGAATTAGATGTAGCTAGAAATTTAGTTCACTATGCTAGATATTTGGCTGATAAATATAAATAAGAAAAGGAAAATATAATGAAACCTAGAAACCTTTATATACCAATGTTTCTACTAATCTCTCTTTCTATATCTCCTATAAGGTTTTTCTCCATGCATTCCGAAATTCGGCGGATGCTGGACTGTCGCCAAGCCAACGTACCTAATATGAGGTAAATACCGGAACCTGGTAATACATCCTTCATTGTGGGCGGGGTCACATATTTATAAAAAAATACGCTTGTCCAATCCATTATCATTCTCCAGTCATTTAATACTACAAAGGGGGGAGAATATGGAAAACAATGAAAAAATCACGTTTCGATTTGTAAAAAAAGATGGAGAAGAAATTAATTTGGGAAATCTTGCTGATAAACGAAAAATTGTCATTGTCATTAATAATCAGATTACATTTGCACCGAATACAACACAAATTGCCAGTGGAGCCGGACAAAATAGTGCAGCAGGAAGTAATGCAGCAATCGATTCATCGAATACCCGACAGCAAGAAACGGTGGGCGCTGGAGGCGAAGCCATAAATAAAGGAATTAGTGGGGACCAGATTGAGCCGCATAAAATGAAAAAAGAAACTTCGGATGAAGAGGCAGAATTTGTACTTATCATCAATAATCAAATTAATAAAACCCGTAAGGAACAGGCTGGTGCTACTCAAGTGGCAAGTGGTGGTGGAGAAGACAGTGCAGCGGGAACCAACGCTGCCATCGAAAGCTCTAATACTAAACAGCAACATGCAGTAGGAGGCGGAACGGATAGTTCGGCAGAAAATGCAGGTGAAGAAGGCGACCAAATAGAAAAATGCGATTAAAGAAAAGAGGCTGTAATTATTTCGCAGCCTCTTTTTCTTATTATGGATTAATTGGTCTATTACTTACCCAACCAAATTAGGAATATATTAAATATCTTGATGGATCATATACTGTCCATAATCCTATCCGTTGAGAAGTATTTGGATTTTTATATACTGCGATTGATCTATAAGGTTTTCTATGACTAGCGAAAGTATTGTCAATATATACTGCAAGGTCATAAGGCTGAAGTTGTATTTAATAAAAAGTTGTAGCTTCTGATTTTGATGATGCGAAAAATCAAATTCGTCAACTCGAATTTGATTTTGCCACAGAAGCATGTGCTTCTTTTTTTGAAGAGCTATTAGTATTTGTACAGTTTCTAGTAATAAGTTTTGGATTATACATTCAAAAATAGAAAAAATATATCCAACCTTATTTAGCAATGAAGCTTAGTAAGAAGCGTGTGGATATAAAAATCGTTATTGGATAAAAAATCAAAAGAGCACGCCTATAAACGTACTCTTAGAAAGATAAGAAACTTATGAGTGGAGGAAATCTCCATATAATAACATATGCTTGTCTACTTTAAATGTGTAAAATTTATAAACAAAAATGCTATTTTATTAAGAAACGAGAAACGGTAGATAAGTAAGTACGTATATTATCGGATGTTAGTTGTTTTAATGAAAAAGAAACCTTTATAAAAAGGTTTCTTTTTCATTAAAATTAACAATCATAATCATTGTCGTATTCATGGTTACATTCATCGCAAGGGTTGTTCTGGTCATCACAGCAAATACAAAACGTTTTATTGATAAATATATCAATAAAATCAAAGGAATCGGAATTATTTGTGAGGGTAAGTTCTTGGAAATCTTCTACTTGAAAAATCCTTGTTTCATTAGGAACTATCGTAGCGATAATTGGTGTGTTAGAAATCCTTGTTCGAATAGTTACTTCAATGGGACCGGAATCGTTAGGAACAGATATTTGAAGTAATGTTTTGTTGTGATTAATAGTAAGATCTTCAAAAACCACTCTTGAAGAGTTAGGGGGTACGATAATATCTAGAGGTACATTTCCAGTTGAGGAAGTTCCCGAACCGGCTATGGTATGAGTCTCAATAAAACAGTTACTCTTTTGGTTAAGAGAATGTGATTGTTCTGCATAGTAATCATTTTGGTCATCACAGCAGATGCAAAACGTTTTTTGAATAAAAATACCAATGTCGCTACTTGTATTATTATTATTTGTGAGAGTGAGGCTTTCAAAATTTTCTACTTGAAGAATTCTTGTTTCACCTGAAGCTATTGTAGCGGTAATCGGTCTACGAGAATTTCTTGTACGAATAGTTACAACAATTGGTGCAGAAGTACCAGGAACATGAAACTGCAGTAATGTTTTATTGTGATTATTAGTAGCATCTTCAAAAACTATTCTTGAAGTGTTAGCTGGTACAATAATATCTAACGGTATATTTGAGCCAGCAATCGTATGCGTTTTAGTGAAACAGTTCTCTTTTTTATTGTGAGAATATGAATAGTTTTTATAGTACTTTTTACCATGTTTATAAAAAAAATCAGCCATTCTTTAATCTCCTATCTTTTATTTGTCTATATATTGTATTTAATGAGGATAAAAACTGTTTGTACAAGGTAGAAAAAAGTTTTATTTAGGAGAATAAGAGAAAAAGCTTAAGATATACGTACTGTAGCGTTTGGTTCAGTTAAACAAAATATAAGAATTAGAATGAGTATAGAGCTAGCTTATAACGATTGATATAGCACTGAAAACCAATAAAACAGCCATAATGATGTTAAATAATTGAGTATGTTTTAATAATAGTTTTTGGAACATTGAACCAAACAGGCTCCAACTAAATGTACTCATTAAACCGACTACACCTAGAAATAATGAAAAAAGTAGAAAACTTGAATATGAATTGTAGTAAGGGAGAATAAAAGTAGAAACTACAGTCAGTCCGAATAATATCCCTTTAGGGTTAACAAACTGAATAAAAATCCCCACTGTAAATAAGTTTTTATTATCTTTTTCATCGGGATCCGTACTGCCTTTACTAGTGAGTATTTTAAAAGCTAAATATAACATGTATGCTACTCCTAAAATTTTTAAAGGTAATTCGATTTTAGGTAAAATATTAATTAGTACTATATTAAAGAAACTACATAAAGAAGTGAGGAGGAAAAAACCGAAAGCTACTCCAAAGCAAAATTGCATGCTCCTTTTCAAACCAAGTTGATTTGCGTATGTCATAGCTAAAAAATTGTTAGGACCGGGTGTGAAGCTACTAATAAAAACAAATAATAAAAAAGAAAATAAAGGCATTTCAAAACCCCCTAAGTATTTTTCGTGTGTTATAATGACCGAAAAGAACAATATAACGTGTGCTTTTTATTATACATAACGGTCGTTATATTGTATATAGTGTAGGAGTGTTTTTTTATGGAAGAAATTCAACTTATTTTGGCGAAAAATATAAAGGCAATACGTGAGAAAGAAAAATTAAGTTTAGAAAAGGTTTCCCAATTAACAGGTGTGAGTAAAACGATGATTGGACAAATTGAAAGAGGAGATTCAAGCCCGACACTAACAACAATATGGAAGATAGCGAATGGTTTAAAAGTGTCTTTTACGTCTTTAATTAATAATCCACAGCCTGATACGAAAGTGGTTTTACGAAACGATGTTCAAGTATTATCAGAAGACAATGGGAGATATAAAGTGTATCCTTCTTTTCCTTTTCAAGATGATAGGAACTTTGAAATCTATACGGTTGAAATTGAAACGGAAGGAAAATTAAGTTCGGAAGGCCATAAAGAAGGGACCGAAGAATTTATAACGGTGTTTGAGGGAGAATTGACAATTGAAATAAATAATTGTCAATATACATTAAATAGCGGAGATTCAATTCGCTTTAAGGCGGATAGACCGCACTCTTATCATAATTCCGGACGAACGCTAACTCGGTTAAGTATGACCATTTATTATCCAGCTTCATAAACTTGCTATTTTATTTAGAATATAAAGAGATATGTTTTGATAAAACCATCTATAAGAGATGGTTTTATTTATTACAATTTTAAAAAAAAGACACTCATTTGAGTGTCAACACAGTATTGCTCTCGCGTATAGGATTGGAGAATATTTCTCAAATACGTATTGAGATGGTTCGTAAAGGAGAAACTGTCTTCATAAATAACTTAACATTGATAGCGTATAGAGTAAATTGATAATGTTTATCCGGAATATTTAGTATAGATAGTTTCTACTATCTATATAGGGGAATGGCATTTAAAGCTAAGAAGAAAAAATGAATCATTTATTAATCAACTCGTATAATTGTTAGAGAGGCGCCAGTTGATCCACCACCGATTAAATTGACAATTGATAAGAGACCGAATAATTGAAGAGAAATAGTATTACCTGCATTTAATATTGTAATTAAATTATTATTATAACTTGAAGTAGATAGGGCAGGAGATAGAATTGAGCTCAGAAGTGATGTAGATCCGTTTAAAAGTAGTCTTGAACCCGCAAGAAGTGCAATTGTAGTATTAATTTGATAAGAAAGATAATAACGTCCCGTTACAGGGACTGTAAATAAATCATTTGCACTATTGACTGCAAAGCTATCAAGGCTTTGATTGTTTGAGAGTAGTATGTTAGTACCACCCTAGTACAACTGAAACTGTTCCATCCACTGTATTATTTGCAAACATAGAATTTGTTGTAACGTTTATGCCGGTACTACCCGTGGGTCCGGTATTACTCATGGGTCCAGTACTACCAGTAGGACTAGTTAGTCTATAAGGAAGGATAATTGTATGTCATTATTTTGGGGATTTTCTCTATCTTTATTTTTAATTAAAATCACCTCATTTTTATGATAAAGGAGATACTTTTCATATATTCTATTAATAATATTTTTTATAGTAACGGCATGCTGTTTAAAATACATTCATTTTTAGTAAATTACATTAAATTTGATTTTGTACAAAGATTTTAATCGAGAGATTAATAGTATTTTTTTAGATAATTCTTTTAACATTTCGGAACATCTAACATTTAATAAATACTATAGAAGGGAGATGCAAATTTGAATCGATATGACAAATTACCAATGTCTAAGGAAGTTATGGATTCTAAAAATATTGGTCCTACATTTCCACCTCTTCCGTCTATTAATTTTCCAACCGGAGCGACAGGAGCAACAGGAGCAACCGGAGCAACCGGAGCAACCGGAGCAACCGGAGCAACCGGAGCAACCGGAGCAACCGGAGCAACCGGAGCAACCGGAGCAACCGGAGCAACCGGAGAAACAGGAGAAACAGGAGCAACCGGAGAAACAGGAGAAACAGGAGCAACCGGAGAAACAGGAGAAACAGGAGAAACAGGAGAAACAGGAGAAACAGGAGAAACAGGAGAAACAGGAGAAACAGGGGCAACAGGAGAAACCGGAGCAACCGGAGAAACAGGGGCAACCGGAGAAACAGGAATAACAGGAGAAACAGGAATAACGGGAGTAGCAGGAGCAACCGGAGCAACCGGAGAAACAGGAGAAACAGGGGCAACCGGAGAAACAGGAGAAACAGGAGAAACAGGGGCAACAGGAGAAACAGGAGCAACCGGAGAAACAGGAGAAACAGGGGCAACCGGAGAAACAGGAATAACAGGAGAAACAGGAATAACGGGAGTAGCAGGAGCAACCGGAGAAACAGGGGCAGCAGGAGAAACAGGCCCAACCGGAGCAACAGGAGCAATAGGAGCAACCGGAGAAACGGGAGAAACAGGAATAACAGGAGTAACCGGCCCAACAGGAGAAACAGGGGCAACCGGAGAAACAGGGGCAGCAGGAGAAACAGGAATAACCGGCCCAACGGGAATACCGGGAATAATCCCAACAACAAACCTATTATATTTTACTTTTTCAGATGGGGAAAAACTTATATATACTAATGCAGATGGTATAGCACAATACGGTACAACACAAATCTTATCACCAAGTGAAGTTTCTTATATTAATCTATTTATAAATGGAATTCTTCAACCACAACCTTTTTATGAAGTTACAGCTGGTCAGTTAACTTTATTAGATGATGAACCACCCTCACAAGGATCTTCAATTATCCTACAATTTATTATTATTAATTAAAAAAGACAGATTCTTAATGGAAAAAGGAATCTGTCTTTTTTTGTTCTAAATTACATTAGTTAAAATTAAGTGACGATAAATTCAATTGTTATTGGGATTCCACCGTCTAATACATCTCCGCCAGGAATTGTAATAGCACCAGTAGGACCTGTGGTGACACTGGAGTTCACGCTAGGTTGAATTATCCCGTTTACATAGAGGTTGTAATACGTAAAAGTCGGAAAGGCAGTTGCAGTAGTACCGGCATCGTTTAAACAAGCTGTTGCAGCAATTGCAAAAGCTGCACCTGTTCCTGTTCCAGCTCCTAGTGTAGATGTAAATCTTCTAGAAGCGATAAATGGTTGAATAATTGGCAATTAAATTTCACTCCTTTAATTATTTTTTGAACGAAGTATAGAATAACTTGTCCACTATATTGTATGAAAGTTTTTTATAATAGAAACGGCTTCATGATTATAGAAGGAACACAATATTAGTAAAGGTATCATTTTTAATTAGTTGAAAGAATGATGTTGTTACTTGTAGAATATATGCTAATGATTTATTTATGTTTTAATTTTTAAATGAAAATGTGCTTTTGGACCTAATAGATAAACGTGGAAAAATAAAATAAACTCTTAAGTTTAGGTGTTTAATCTAAGCAGTCAATTATTAAAAACATATAATTAATATGTGAGTCATGAACATAATTAAATTACGTTTTCAAGTTTGATTATAATTCATGTTTCCTATTTTAAGAGAAACATATAACTCAACTACTTTTTACAATCGCATCTTTTATAGTTCTTAGAATAGGAAAACACTCAACTATAAGAAAAGTAAGGAGGAAATAAATGTCAAATAATAATTGTTTTGGTCATAATAACTGCAATCCAATTGTTTTTTCAGCAGATTGTTGTAAAAATCCACAGTCAGTTCCTATTACTAGGGAACAATTAAGTCAATTAATTACTTTACTAAACTCATTAGTATCAGCTATTTCAGCATTTTTTGCAAATCCAAGTAATGCAAACAGATTAGCGTTACTCGATTTATTTAATCAATTTTTAATTTTCTTAAATTCCTTATTACCTTCTCCAGAAGTTAATTTTTTGAAACAATTAACTCAAAGTATTATAGTTTTATTACAATCTCCAGCACCTAATTTAGGACAATTGTCAACATTATTGCAACAATTTTATAGCGCCCTTGCACAATTCTTCTTCGCTTTAGATCTTATCCCTATATCCTGCAACTCAAATGTTGATTCTGCAACTTTACAACTTCTTTTTAATTTATTAATTCAATTAATCAATGCTACTCCAGGGGCGACAGGTCCAACAGGTCCAACAGGTCCAACAGGTCCAACAGGAGGCGGAGCGACAGGAGCAACAGGAGCAACAGGAGCAACAGGAGCAACAGGAGCGACAGGAGCGACAGGAGCAACAGGAGCAACAGGAGCGACAGGAGCGACAGGAGCAACAGGAGCAACAGGAGCAACAGGAGCAACAGGAGCGACAGGAGCAACAGGAGCGACAGGAGCGACAGGAGCAACAGGAGCGACAGGAGCGACAGGAGCAACAGGAGCGACAGGAGCAACAGGAGCAACAGGAGCAACAGGAGCGACAGGAGCAACTGGTGGCGGAGCTATTATTCCGTTTGCTTCAGGTACAACACCATCTGCGTTAGTTAACGCGATAATAGCTAATACAGGAACTCTTCTTGGATTTGGATTTAGTCAGCCTGGAGTTGCTTTAACGGGTGGAACAAGTATCACATTAGCGTTAGGGATAGGTGATTATGCATTTGTAGCACCACGCGCAGGGGTTATTACGTCATTAGCAGGTTTCTTTAGTGCAACAGCTGCATTAGCTCCATTAACACCTGTTCAAGTGCAGATACAAATATTAACTGCACCAGCAGCAAGTAATACGTTTACAGTACAAGGCGCACCTCTTTTATTAACACCAGCATTTGCCGCAATAGCGATTGGTTCTACAGCATCAGGAATCATAGCTGAAGCTATTCCAGTAGCGGCTGGGGATAAAGTATTATTATATGTTTCATTAACAGCAGCAAGTCCAATAGCTGCAGTTGCTGGATTTGTAAGTGCAGGTATTAATATCGTCTAACTTGTTACAATGTTTGTTTGAAATTTAAACAGGCATTTGTATATAGCCCCACCTAATTTTATTAGGTGGGGCTATATTTTTTGTGGGAAATTAGAAATAAATCAATTGAAAAGTTACTCTTTGTTAAGTTGGTATATAAGAAAAATCAAAATTTATGATTTACACTTTATTGTTTATGGAATAAGTTATATGGTTTGAAAAATTACATATAAACAAAAAAGATGAATTCTATTAAAAACAGAATTCATCCATTAAATAAACTATATACTAGTGGGTTAAATTGTTAATCATGAGCGGTGAAATGTCATTGCTCAAATTAGTAATAAACTATTTATTTTTATTACAGTTACATCCTTTTTTCTTTACATAGCCTTGCTCGGCTAAATCTCTTTGTGACTGGGAATCGGAAGATTGAGAGTTCGAAGATTGAGAGGATGCTGAAGAGCTACTATTTTTATTATTAGAGTAGTTTTTTCGATAGTTATAATTACTCATAGTACTATCACCTCCAACTTAAATATATAAATATTATATGTATGTACTCTATTAATTGTTACGATAAAAAATCTCCTCGATATTTTCCGAGGAGATAAATGGTGGTTCTATTAAAATGATACTAATTAATACCCCCAGTATAGAGGGAAGTAATAAGAATCTTGGTAATATAGATTTTGTTGTTGAGTAGGGGGCTGAGTTGACTGATTTATCATGTCGCGGTTTTGATTACAGTTTCCGGGAGGACCAATTACCGTAGTGGATTGAATTGGGGATACGGCTTGTTTCCATTGTTGTTCATTGAGGCAATAAGTATGAGCCATCATATTAGCGGGAGTTAATCTTAAAATATCAGAACCAAAAATAACTTCTGGGGTTGGGGCGTCGAATATAGCTAATAAATGAGTATTATCTGCTGAAGCAATTTCATAATGCCACCACGCTTGTGGAATGTTGGCAACTTGCCCTGGCTTTATCGGTAAGTTTAATATTTGATTCGTAAATGGATTAAGTAAAGAAACAACAGCAGATCCTGAAATACAGTAAACGAGTTCAGCTGCATTTTGATGGATATGTGGTTCTACAACATTACCTGTACTTAAATATATATCTAATAAAGAAGTGTTTTCTAATGTGTTTAATTGTTTAATGCAAGTACGTTTATATAATTTTTGGCATCTTTCTTAAAAAAATTACTTTTATTTAAATCATGGGTGAAATTGGTTGAGGGGGAAGTGTAGTCGATATTAGAAGTCAATTGTATTACCCGCCTTTCCTATGTTTTAATGCAATCTGAAATTAGGGTATGAGTCTAGTTATTGAAATGTGAAAGTGAGGATGGTTTTAGTTCGTTAAATAATAAAGTTGCAAGTACATATGCAGTATGATTGAATTTCGATGAAATAGTATAAAATAAGTTTGGTTGCGAGAAAAAGCTCCTTTAATTACAATTAATGTAATTAAAGGAGCTTTTTTATTAGTTAATAAAAAGGGAGTGTGGGAAATGAATAATCTAATTATAAAAGAGTTAGAAGTTGAATTGAAAAATCACTTTAAACCATTTTTGAATGCACCTGCAACAATAGAAGAAATTCAATATGTCGAAAGCGAAATGGGAATTTCGTTTCCAGATGAATTACGTATGCTTTATCTCACGCATAACGGTGAAGTTAAATCGGGACCAGGATTGTTTTTTGGTTTGCCATTTCTCTCTTTAGATGAAGTTTTGAATGAGTGGAGAGTATGGAAAAGAATTGAAGAAGAGGAGTTTTTAAATTTTGATGCATTTTCAATACCAGCAAAATGTATTAAGGAAACATATGTGAATTACAAATGGATACCTATTAGTAAGGATTATGGCGGTAACAATATAGGAATAGATGTTGATCCGGATGAAAAGGGGGAAATGGGACAAGTTATTAATTTTGGACGAGATGAAGAAGTAAAATATGTAATGGCAAATAGAATTTCAGATTTTTTACTATTTATTTTACAAACGCTAAAAGATAAAAATTTCACCATTCACCAAGAGGAAGACTATTTATATTGGAGTTATGGTGCTAACAACAATATACATTTTTTAGACGCATTATTTAATATTGAATTACCTGTTTTACATCCTCAATTTATATTTCAGTCTGAAAATAATGTTAAAGATTGGTACGATAGTTTAGATGGAGAATGGAAAAACATTGTGGGTTCTTCTGAACGTGCGGATAAATTTATTAGAGAGAAGAGACTATATTTAGGTGGAAAGGGATTAGTAGATATTAGTCCATTACATATATGTACGGAAGTAAGGGAACTAATTTTATCTGGGAATGAAATTAAAGATTTAACAGGATTAGAACGAATGAATTCTTTAAAGAAGTTATATTTAGTTAATAATCCGGTGCAAGATTTAACGCCAATCATACATTTACAGCACTTACAAGAAATGAATATAAAGAATACGAGGATAAATAATCTATCGGCACTTGTAGAAATATCATCATTAAAAAAATTAGATTTTTCACAGACTAATATTCAAGATTTTTCGTTACTATCGCAGTTTCAAAAGTTAGAATCGCTTACTGTACATATTTCAAATCGCGAGCAGCTCTATGCAATTTCAAAAGTAGATACTTTAAAGCATTTGTATATTTTAGGTTTAGAGAATGTTAGTGGATTGGATTTACTTGTTTTACAAAATTTAAATGACTTAATAACAATTGAATTTGAAAATAGTACCATTGATAATTTAAATTGCTTTCAACATAATACGTCAATTCAAAATATAAAGTTGAAAGATACAAAGGTAAAGGATGGATCGGCATTAGGTAGAATGAGAGGACTAAAGGAATTAGAATTAGATGGAGCAACAATTGAAAATATTGAAATGGTTTGTTGTTCTAAGTCATTAGAAACATTTACAGGCTCGTTTGAACAATTTCATATGTTAAAAGACTCATTTGATAGAAAAATAGATTTTTCAAAAATAATAGGAGAAATGAGTGAAGAAGAAAGTGAAGTTTGGTACCAGCATTTAAGTGATTAGAAAATAATATTATTATGTAAACAAGATTGTTTGTAGAAGTTGTCACTGTTACTATTTTGAAAATGTTCACCAACACTTTCTGGAATATAAATTAGTTTTAAGCCACTGTTTGACAGTTGATTCTGCAATGGAGTGGTTAGGAGAAATAAATTATGTGTAACTGAATGTCACATCCCTCCTAATTCGTTCGTCTTGTATGTAGAACGATAAGGAGGGATTTTATTATGAAAAAGTTTGATGTAGCAATTGTTGGCGGGGGGCTTGCAGGGTTAACAGCATCTATATATTTAGCGAAAGAAGGAAGGAAAGTTGTTGTATTAGAAAAATCAAGCCGTTTTGGTGGCAGAGCGATGACAATAAATAAAAATGGCATATATATGAACCTTGGAGCACACGCTTTATACCGCGGAGGAGAAGCGTTCTTAACATTTAACGAGCTTGGTATGAATCTTACGGGAGGAATGCCGTCCACGAAAGCACACGGAATATGGAAAGATGACGTATATACTATCCCAACGGATTTTCGCTCCATTTTATCAACGCCGTTACTTTCATGGTCAGCTAAAATACAATTTTCTCGCCTTATGATTCATTTAGGGAAATTGGATATAAATATGATTCCAAAAATGAGTCTTTCTGTATGGGCAGAAAAAGAAATACAGGATCCTATGGTACGAAATATGTTTTATGCGTTATGCCGAACAACGACATACACATATGCTCCTACAATGCAATTAGCATCATCAGTACTAAAGCAAATTCAGCTTTCTATGAAAGAAGGAGTATTTTATGTAGATGGTGGCTGGGAGACGATAATAACAAAATTAAGAGATATAGCTAATAATGTTGGTGTGCAATTTCTGGCTAGTAAGCATGTTTTGGAAGTAGAATATTGTGAAGGTGTACAAAAAATTCGATGTTTGGATGATGAAGTATTTGAAGTTGATGCAGTCGTCGTGACGATTCCACCTAAAGAAGCTTGTAAAATAATAAAAGGTGCAGAAGGAACAAGTTTGTATAGATGGAGTGAACAATCGGTACCGGTTACCGTCGCTGCATTAGATATTGGTTTAAGACGCTTAACCAACCCTACACATCAATTTGCATTAGGGTTAGATCAACCTATATTTTTCACGAATCAATCAAGAGCAGCCAAATTAAGTGAAGATGGAGCAATTGTAGTGAGTTTAATTAAGTACCATAATCCTATGCTAGAGATAAATCATTTTCATGATGATCAAGAACAGTTAGAAAATACGATGGAGTTGCTACATCCTAATTGGAAAAGAGAAGTTGTTGCAAAGCAATATTTACCGAAAATAACGGTAGTACATGATTTTCCTCATATTGACCGTGTTGAAAAACCGGGCCCTAATATACCTGAAATGCCAGGTGTTTACGTTGCAGGAGATTGGGCTGGGCATGATGAAATATTAGCTGATGCTGCGGTAGCAAGCGGGAAACGTGCAGCGTTACACATTTTAAAGCAATTAGAAAGTGAGGCAGTTCATCATGGAAACGGAGCAGTTATATGAAGCGTATCAACCATTATTATTTTCGTTAGCATATAGAATCCTTGGGAGTGTTATGGATGCTGAAGATATCGTCCATGACGTATTTATATCGTTTAATAATATGGAGGACGTTCAATCTATAGAAAATATGAGAGCCTATTTATGTAAAATGGTAACAAATCGCTCAATTGACAAATTACGTTCGGCAGCACATAAACGTAACGTATATGTCGGAATGTGGTTGCCAGAGCCATTTGTGGAAGAGATTGATGATCCATCAGAGTCATTTGTAATGAAAGAATCAATTTCTACGGCATATTTATTACTTTTACAACAACTGACTGAGGTAGAGAGGGTTGTTTTCATATTAAGAGAGGTTTTTAGTTATGACTACGAAGAAATCGCTTCGATTGTAGAAAAGAGTAGTGTGAACTGCCGAAAAATCTTTCAACGTGCACGAAAAAGTATTTTGGATAAGCCGAAGCAGTCAACATTAAGTACGAAGAAGATGGCTGCTTACGTGGAGAAATTTGTATCATCATTGCAGTGTGGGGATGCGCAAGGCATGTTAGAAGTATTAAAAACAGATGCGATATTGAAAGCTGATGGTGGTGGTAAAGTTACAACTGCAATTCATCCAATTTATTCTGCAGATAGAATTATAAGTTTATTCTTTGGAATTGGGAAGAAGTCCCCGGTAGAATACGTTGTTGATTTTAAGATGGTAAATGGTGCCCCAGGCGTTATTGTTAATGTAAATAATAAAGTGACTTATGTACTTTCATTTACATTTGAGAATGAGAAAATCTCAAACATTTATATGATGGTTAATCCTGAAAAACTTATGCACTTAAATGTAACAGTATAAAAAAAGACGCATTTCTTTAGAAGTGCGTCTTTTTTTTATTTTTCTAACATTTCAAGAGGTACATCTTTTTCGCCGGCTACCTCGAATTTAATTTCCCCGTCTTCTTCATAAATGCGTTTAATAATCGGTATAGTTATCATTAGTTTTTTATGCTGTTTACGTCTTCTAGCAGCATCTAAGTTAATCACGTTCATGTGTAAGCATCCTTTCTTACAGAAATATATAAACAAAAGAAAATGCGTCCGAAAAGGGCGCTTAGTTGAATTAGAAATACCGATTCATTTAAATGGGGTTTAGATTATCTTATAATTGAAAACTGATTGTAAAATAATGTGAATTAAATGATTGCACGTAGAAATTAACTTTACCAAAAAACGAAACAATATGCTATAAAAAATTTTAATTCTTTGTCGTATAACAGGAAAAAGGTGTGCATTTCGCATATAATGAAAAGTAGACGGGCATCATGTACTTTTTCATCATATTGCTTGGAAAGGCGATGGAGAAAATGAATACTCTAGATTCATTATTATTGCAACTTGAACAATATGGAGAAGAGCATGATCGACATAAAGAAAAAAGAGAAGAAAAATTAAGAAATATTTCTCGTGAAATGGGGCAGTTTTTATCAGTATTAGTAAAGGGGTGCAATGCGAAAAAAATTTTAGAAATTGGAACTTCAAATGGCTATTCTACATTGTGGCTAGCAAATGCGGTAGAAGAAACAAATGGAAATGTTATAACTGTAGAACTTTCTTCAGAACGGGTTGGAGAGGCACTTGGAAATTTTGAAAGGGCAAATCTTACACAGAGAATCGATATTCATAATCAAGAGGCTGGGGCATTTTTAGATTCGCAAGTAGATCGTTCATTTGATTTTATTTTCCTAGATTCAGAGCGCACGCAATACATGTGGTGGTGGGAACATATAAAACGTATTTTAGAGCCAAAAGGTTTTCTGGTAATTGATAATGCAACTTCTCATGCGGGGGAATTAGCTGGATTTATAAAGATGATTGAAGAAGACGTTACGTTTGAAACCGTGTTATTAGCTTTTCAAAAGGGAGCATTTGTTGCGCGGAAGAATAATTAGAAGTGGACCTAATATAATTATCACATTGAAAGATAGTATATGTCAAAAGATAGAGCATTGTATGAATTTAAGAAGGTAACTAAATGGAATTTCAAATTAATAGTCAGTGGTGATAAGTAAGGTAAGCTGTGAAGAATCCGTCTTCAGCATGTTGTTCTCTAGGTCTTAAGTCTGAGGAAAATAATGACGAGAACAGGTATACTTATACTATGAAACAGGGAATGACTGCATAAGCAGGTATTTCTTGAAAAATCGATTTCAAGCAAGCAAAAATGTATATGAAATACGATATATTAGATGAAATATAGTGCACATAAATTCGCACATATAAATAAAGGAGCGATTTTGTTGACTGAACTCGAGAAAAAAGAACCTGTATCGATTGTGAAAGATAATAATGTAGAAGTAGTAGTGGATACAGTAATAAAAGATGCAGAGCTTGAAGAACTGAATAAAGAAGCAGATCTTTATGTACAAAAGTTAAATAGCGAGCAAAATACAGATTTATCAAAAGTATTGTCGCAGCTAGGAGACTTAGGGGATAAAGAGCAGCAAGCGGCAGGACAAACGCTATCAGCTTTAAAACGTCCTGTGACAGCGATGATGAATGGAAAGAATGAAGAAATTCCAAATACATTGTTAGAATTACGAAAAGTGGTATCAGAACTTGATCCAAACTCATTAAAAGCAACTGGTATGAAGAAACTTATGTTTAAAGTGTTTAAGAAAAATCCGCTTGAAAATTACGTGCATAAATATCAATCTATAGATAAGCAAATCGAGGAGATTATAAGATCACTTCTCATTGGCCGTGATAACTTGCAAGAGGATACGGTTGGTCTTGAAATGTTAAAAGAGCAATCACACGATAAAATTCACGCTCTTGATAAACAAGTATACTTAGGAAGAAAACTTGCTGGTATGCTTGAAGCTGAGAAACAAAATCCAGAACGTCAAAGGGATATTCCGTTAATAAATGATGCATTAGAAAAGATACTTGTGCGTACTCGTAATATGCAACAAGCAAAAAGTGTATTATTACAATCTATCGCATCTGTAGACATCATTAAGAAAAATAATGAAAAGCTATCAGAGGCAATTCGTAATGCAATTACGATGACGCAAAACGTTATAACGGTTTCAGCTGCAATTCAGCTCGCATTAACAAATCAACGTAAAACAATTGATGCTGTTAATGCAACAAATGAAGCGATTGAATCAATGGTATTAAGCAATTCACAAGCATTAAAACAAAATACAGAAGAAACAACAAAACTCCTTGAAAATCCTGCAATTAGCATGGATAAATTACGTGAATCATTCCAAAATGTATTTGCCGCTATTGAAGCATCTGAGAAATCGTCAGAACGTATTATTGAGTCTAGTAAGAAATTTGTAATTGAACTAGATACATTTAATGATGAGATGAAGCAGAAACTCATTCAGCGTCCAAGGAAATAACAGACTTTTAGAGGAGGTGAAAAAATGAGTTTCATTCAAGGAGTATTATTACTATTAGGATCATTACTTTTAATCGCATTTACTGTCGTTGTTTTAGTTGTATACTTCGGACGTAAACTTTATTTTTCATGGACGAAACCATATAAGAGAGCACAAGATTCCATTGAGAAATTATCAAACAAATCGACACCGTTTTTACAAGAGTTTACGCAACATCCACTCTTTTATCGCTGGATTCGTACGGAAGGAAAGAAAGAACAACATACATTGAATACTCTTTTCTGTACATCAGGTCAACGTACGAGAGAACAAGTATTTTCAATGTTACCGAAAGAAAAACAGAAAAAAGTGCATGTAATGGCAAAAACAACGAAAAAGCTTACAAATGAAGATATCGATGTGGCCGCGATGAAAGTGAAAGATTTCTTAAGACAAGAAACGCAGAAAACTGTAAAACCGACAGACTTATCGTTTTATAAATTGTATTTCTATGATCGATATCCAGATGCATTAAATACAATTCAAGCATATAAACGCTCGATTAATCCTTCACTACAAAGAACGGTTGATGACATTACAATTTCAGTATTAAATGCATTGCCGTACTATCAAGAACAACGCATGTTTGAACAACAACATAAACTTGAAACGTTTTTAATGAAAGATTTAACTGCGATGTTATCTTTAGTGGTGCAATTACCTCCATCACAACGACCAGAAAAAGAAGAAGAGTTAAAAGTCTACTTGCAAAATTTCCAAAAAGAAATGGAAGTAGTAGAGCGTGATATTCGCGACTCCATTGATCACGATTTGAATGTGAAGATGAGAGCAGCGACAGAGAAGTTTAAGAATAAATAAAAAAGGCGCCTTAAAAGCTAAGTATTTCTCAGCTTTAAGGCGTTTTTTTTTTTTTTGAGATTTTATTTTGCCTTAACGGTAGTAAAACTAGAAGGAATGCTTTCATTATGCAATCGATCAACTGCAGTTACTACATACGTATACGTTTCTCCAGAAATAGCCGTTTTATCTACGTAAATTTCTCCAAGTTTTGTTTTTCTTACAGTAGTAAGTAAATGTTTTGGGTTTTGTATATCCACTTCATTTTTTCCATTCACACGGTAAATGGCGTAATAAGAAGAGTCATTATCTCTATTATCAATTATTCCCACGGCAATACCTTCATCTCTTGGAATGGCACCTTTTAAAGTAGGTTGTTTTGGTGGATCATGATCAAGCCAAGGCATAGGTGGAATTAATGCAGGGTGTTTATATATGTCTTTTGAGAGTCTATCTTTAATTCCAAGTGGATTGTTATTTATATCTTTTAAACTGAAATGCATACTACCTTTTATTTCAGGATATTGACGATTTAATGCGATTTGTTTTGGATATTCTTCTGGCTCAGACCAAGCAGGCACAGAGTTGTTATTTATTTTATAAGCCGCTTGACCGATGTATAGGTGAATCGGTTTGTTATTTGTTTCTTTTACCCACCATTCTACTAATATATCATATGCAGCAGGTGTGAAACCTATATTCCAATATATTTGAGGTGTAATGTAGTCAATGTACCCTTTTTGTATCCACTCACGTGTGTCAGCATAAAGGTCATCGTAGTTTCTTTGACCTGCGGTTGTGTTAGAGCCAGTTGGATCGTCAGCTATATTTCGCCATACGCCAAATGGACTAATGCCAAATTTTACGTATGATTTTTCTTGTTTTATAGCAGTATTTAAACCTTTTACGAGTTCATTTACATTATTGCGACGCCAATCTTCGATAGTTGAAAAATTCTCATTATTATATGATTCAAATGTTTTTTGATCAGGAAATTCTTCGCCAACTACTTTATAAGGATAAAAATAATCGTCCATATGAATTGCATCAACATCATAATTTTTTACGATTTCTAAAGCGCCTTCCGTTATAAAGTTTTTCACATCTGGAATACCAGGGTTGTAATATAGCTTCCCGCCGTAAGGTACAACCCAATCGGGATGTTGTCTTGCAGGGTGATTATTTGATAATCGATTTATATCAGTGTGATTCATCGTTATTCGGTATGGATTAATCCATGCGTGGAATTCTATATTTCTTTTATGTGCTTCTTCAATCATAAATGCGAGCGGGTCGTATCCAGGGTCTTTTCCTTGTGTACCCGTAATGTATTCAGACCAAGGACCGTAATTTGAAGGATAGAAAGCATCAGCAGTCGGTTTAATTTGTACAACGACTGCATTCATACCAGTGTTTTTTACATCGTCTAATAGTCTTATAAATTCTTGTTTCTGCTTTTCAATAGGTAAGCCAGTTTTTGAAGGCCAATCAATATTGAGAACAGATGCTAGCCATACAGCGCGTAATTCATGTTTTTTGTAAGTAGTATTTACTTCAGCATAAGTAGAGTGAGGGGAAATGAAAGAGAAAGGAGTAAACAATATGACGATACAGCACATCATTACTAAACGTTTCATAATCATTTATACGCCTCCCTATTATACGATTATTTAAAATAATATATGATGTTAGGTTGGCCCTGCAATTGAGAAAAATAAATATTGAAACATTAATTTAATAGGAAAAATATTTTTAGTGAAATTTACTTTCAGTATAACTAAATCGTTTCATTTCTTCATATGCTTGTTAGTAAAGTGAAACTTTCTTTCATTTGAAAGAAACAATTTATAAGTATAGGGGGATTCAATAATGAAAGTTTTATTCGTTTGTTCTGGAGGAATGTCCAGCGCAATTGTTGTAAACGCTTTAAAAAAAGAAGCAGAGAAAAAAGGTATGAACATGGAAGTGCATGCTATTGGAACAAGTGAGGTGGAGGAAGAAGTAAAGAATGGTTGGGATGTTGTAATGGTTGCACCTCAAGTTAGACATCGATTTGACGCTGTAAAAAAACTTACAGAACAAGAATCTATTCCGTGCGGTATTATTCCGCCGCAAGCATACACGCCGCTTGGTGGACCGACTTTATTAAAAACTGTAAATGAATTAATTAGTTAGGGGGAAGCGTTATGAATAAGTTTGTCACGTTTCTTGATAAAAACTTATCTGGACCGATGGCAAGGCTTTCTGAACAGAGGCATTTACAAGCAATCCGTGATGGAGTTATTTCGGCGTTACCATTTATTATCGTAGGGAGTTTCTTTTTAATAGTAGCATTTCCACCATTACCGAAAGATAGTTTCATATCAGTTTGGGCATTGAAAAATCAAACAAGTATATTAATACCATATCGTTTAACGATGTTTATTATGTCTTTATATATAGCATTTGGTATAGGATACAATTTAGCGAAAAGTTATAAGTTAGATGCTTTATCAGGGGCACAGTTAGCAGTATGCTCACTACTTTTAACATTGACGCCCGAATTAATCGATAAAAAAGGATTTATGCTTCCGATGACAAATCTCGGGGGGCATGGATTATTCGTAACGATGATCGTATCTATTTTATCAGTAGAGATTTTAAGATTTTGTAAGACGAAAAATGTAATGATTAAAATGCCAGAACAAGTACCGCCGTCTGTTTCACGTTCGTTTGAAGCACTTATACCTGCTGCATTCGTAATTATTTTAATGAGTTTAGTAACTGTCGTTTTTAGTATTGATTTACACCATGTTGTTGATAAATTAGCAGCACCGTTAGTAAAAGCTGGTGATAGTTATTTCGGTGTAATCATTCCAGTGTTTTTAATTACATTTTTTTGGTCATTCGGAATCCATGGTGTGTCGGTTGTTGGAACTGTTGCTCGGCCATTATGGGAAGTATACTTAGGGAAAAATGGTGAAGCAGTTGCTAGTGGAGCAGATCAGTTGCCATTCATATCACCAGAGCCGTTATACCAATGGTTTATATGGATTGGCGGTTCTGGTGCGACGTTAGGGCTTGTATTAGCTATGATTGTATTTGGTCGATCAAAATATTCGAAAGCATTATCAAGAACTTGTATTGTTCCTGGTATTTTTAATATTAATGAACCTGTTATTTTCGGATTACCGATTGTACTAAATCCAATTTTAATTATCCCGTTTATCATTACACCACTCGTAACAGCAACTGTTGCATATTCAGCAACTGCGATGGGATTTGTAACGCCAACACATATTATGCCGCCGTGGACATTACCAGCTCCAATTGGCGCGTATTTAGCCACAGGTGGAGATTGGCGTGCAGTAGTATTAGTTTTTATAAATATAGCAATATCATTCCTTATTTACCTACCATTCTTTAAAATGTACGACAAAAACATGCTTGAAATTGAGAAAAATGGTGATGGGGAATCTGTTAATCCGTAAGTTTTATATTTTATTTTTGAGTGATAGGCATTTTGTCTATCACTTCTTTCACATTAAGTCCAGAGAGGGTGAAATAGAATGAATATAAAATTTAGCTATAAAGGTGTATTTTTATTGTTATTTGGAGTGATATGTGCAAATTTACTTTTCGTACCTTTATTAAGAATGCTAAATCTATCACAAATGCATAGTATATGGCTCGTTACAAGCTTTGCGGCAAGTATTTTGCTTACGGTAGTTGTTTCTTTCATTGATGGATCGTTTGCATCGAAAGCACAGTTGTTTTTTAGATTTATATTGTTTTCTGTAGGTTGTACGTTGTTTACTTACATAATTGTTTTTTAGTGAATAGGGGGCATGCATATTATGTATATTGCAGGGATAATGTCCGGTACATCGTTAGAAGGAATAGATGTAGCGCTCGTTCATATAGAAGGAAACGGTGTAGATTCTAAAGTCGAACTCATTCATTTTACTACTGTTCCATTTTGCAATGATATAAAAAATGAGATACTGCAGGCTTTATCAATTGATACATCTAATGTTCAATTGATATGCAGTTTGAACTTTAAGCTTGGTTTATGTTTTGCCAATGCTGTGGAGGAAGTTTGTAAAAAGGCTGATTTGTCATTGGAACAATTAGATTTAATAGGTTCTCACGGACAAACGATTTATCATCAGCCAAAGCAAGAAGGCAATAGTATTTCTTCGACATTGCAAATTGGAGAACCAGCAGTTATTGCGTATGAAACGAATACAACGGTTATCTCTAACTTTCGAACGATGGATATGGCAGCAGGGGGACAAGGTGCACCACTTGTACCATATTCAGAGATCATTTTGTATCGCCATCAAACTAAAAATAGATTACTACAAAATATTGGCGGGATTGGTAATGTTACAGTGATTCCAAGTAAACGAAGTAATAAGAGTGTAATTGCTCTTGATACCGGCCCAGGGAACATGGTAATCGATGGTGTATGTCAAAGATTATTTCAGTTGCCATATGATCAAAATGGTAGGATTGCAAAACAAGGAGTAGTTGTAGATGAAATTTTGACATATTGTATGAATCATCCATTTTTGAAAATGAATCCACCGAAATCAACTGGTAGAGAACAGTTTGGAGAAGAGTTTGTAAGTGAATTATTGAAGCGGTTTGAAAAGCATGGTAAAGAAAATCTTTTGACGACTGTCACGATGTTTACAGCAAGTTCAATTGTTCATCATTATAAGGAGTTTATTCTGCCGTATTATGAAATCGATGAAGTAATTTTAGGTGGTGGGGGCAGTTATAATCGTACACTTGTTGAAATGATACGAAATGGATTGAAGGAAGAAAAGTGCGCGATATTCATTCAAGAAGATATAGGCTATTCTTCAGAGGCGAAAGAAGCAATTGCCTTTGCGATATTAGCAAACGAAACGCATCATCGTAATCCGAGTAATGTGCCAAGCGCAACAGGTGCAAAGCGATCTGTAGTTTTAGGGAATATAACATTCCCTCCAATAAGATGATGAAAATGAGGCGAACATATGAAGTATATGATTGGAGTAGATGGTGGGGGCACGAAGACAGAAGCAATTGCATTTGATCAAGACGGAAACGAAGTTGTAAGAGGTACGAGTGGGTTTGGAAATATATTAATAGATTATGAAAAAGCAGTTTCGCATATTATGGAGGCGATCGATCAATGCAAGAAAGCTTTAATAGATGGGCACTGCGTTTGTATTTGTTTAGGATTAGCGGGTATAAGTGGAGCGAATACAAATGAATTAACATTACGATTAATAAAGAAATATGAAACGAAAATTGAAGTTTTTAATGACGCAATGATTGCACATGCAGCTGCTTTAAAAGGTAAGAATGGAATATTAACTATAGGTGGTACAGGTGCAATTTGTATAGGAAAGAAAGACGAAGTGTACGAGTATAGCGGTGGATGGGGACATATTTTAGGGGATGAGGGAAGCGGTTATTGGATTGCGTTACAAGGTTTAAAGAGAATGGCAAATCAATTTGATCAAGGAGTTAGACTTTGTCCATTAAGCTTAAGGATTCAAGACGAGTTTCGACTTTTAACATCATCTCATATAAAAAGACTAGTATATAGTTCTTCAAAAGATAAAGTTGCAGCAATTGCACCATTAATTATAGAGGAAGCGAGGAATGGGAATGATGATGCACATAAAATTATTCTGCAAGCGGCTAAGGAATTAACGATAATTACGGTGAATATTTACAACAAGATGCAGTTTGATTTATCACCTTTAATTGCAGTTAGTGGTAGTATATTGTGTTCAGTACCTGAAATATATGCTGAATTTAAGAAATGCTGTGAGAAAAGTATGGGAGAAGTTATATTCGTATCACCATCAAAAATGGCAGTGAAAGGAACATATCATTTAATGAAGGGTGTATTTTTTATAAAATAGAAGTATGAGAATTTTTGTATGATTTGTAAAAATATGATGTTAAAATATACAAAGGGATGTAAAGCAAGAAAACGTACAATATACATAGTCATTGAATATTGTATAAGTACTCCCATGTAGAAAGTGAATGATTACATGATTAATAGTATGCAATTTTTGTATTTGGTGGCTTCTTATTTATTTGGAAACATATTGACCGCTTATATAGTAACGAAATGGAAACATAATGTTGATATTCGTGAAGAAGGAAGTGGTAATCCTGGCGCAAGAAATATGGGGCGCGTATATGGAAAAGGGTCTTTCGTCGCTACATTTTTAGGTGATGCGATCAAAGGGGCAATCGTAGTTTCTATTGCAAAATACCTTTTCGAAGATTCTACATTTGTAATGTTAGCTTTACTGGCTGTTATACTTGGACATATTTACCCAATTTTATTTAAAGGCAAGGGCGGAAAAGGCATTTCAACATTTATTGGAGGTTTAATTGCATTTGATTATTTGATAGCGCTTACTCTTATTGCTGTTTTCATTATATTTTATTTAATCTTTAAAGGATTTACTAAGCCCGGACTAATTACAATCGCTTGTTTACCAGTTTGCATGATTTTGTATTCTTACTCTATTGTTACGACTATTTTAAGTGCACTTATCATTGTACTTATTTTATATGTAAATCGAGAATGAAATGAACTTTTAATAAGTGGAGTTAATCTCCACTTATAATTTTTATTAAATACATAAAGGAGATACAACATGGGGTTAATTTATAAAGTTGCTGATCAAGCTTGGGAAGTTGAAAGTATACATAAATTGAATTATAAAACATTTGTAGAAGAAATTCCGCAACATGAAGAAACGAAAGATCGTGTTCGTATAGATCGTTTCCATGAAGAAAATGCATATTTAATTTGTTTAGATGACGATAAGTTAGTAGGTATGGTTGCATTGCGAGGAAAACGACCATTCTCGTTAGATTATAAAATTCCAAATCTAGATTTTTATTTGCAAGAACATGGAGAAAATGTATATGAAATTCGTTTGCTTTCAGTAGAACGTGAATATCGAAATGGAAGAGCATTGTTAGGTTTAATTCGCTTTTTACATCGTTATTTGCTTCTAAATGGATATGAATTGGCACTCATTTCTGCTACAACACGTGAACTACCTTTATATGAGCAAATGGGATTCAAATCTTTCCATATGTTAGTTGGTACTGAAGAAGCAGCCTTCCAGCCAATGTATGTTACCCCAGCTATGTTTGAAGAGTCGAGTGTTGGGGGTATTATGACGAAAGAATATACGTTTTTACCTGGTCCAGTGGATATTGAAGAAAATGTTCGAAAGGCATTTTCTACTAAGCCTATTTCGCATCGTTCTAAGTCATTTCAAGTGATAATGGAAAATGTAAAAAAACGTTTACTGCAAATGACAAAAGCAAAACGTGTGCAAATAATGTTAGGAACAGGGACGTTAGCGAATGATGCCATTGCTTTACAGTTGAATTCTTTAAAAGGGAAAGGACTAGTTTTAACAAATGGGGAATTTGGAAATAGGTTAGTGGGACATGCAACACGTGCGCAATTACATTATGATACGCATAAAAAAGAAATGGCAGAGCCGTTTCTTTATACAGAATTAGAAAAAATAATGGCAACTGGAAATTATGAATGGCTTTGGTTTGTTCACCATGAAACATCAACTGGAATGTTAAATAATTTAGAAGAACTAAACATTCTTTGTAAAAAATATCAAATGAAACTATGTGTAGATTGTATAAGCTCAATTGGAGCAATACCAATAAATTTGAAGGATGTATATTTTGCAAGTGATGTTAGCGGAAAAGCGATTAAATCATATACAGGATTATCTTTCGTTTTTCATAACCACATTGTAAAAGTAAACGAGGCAGTACCTGCTTATATGGACATTGGTATGTACGAAGAAAATGAAAGTATCCCATACTCCCATTCATGGAATTTAATTTATGCATTGCAAGAAGCATTGAAGCGACTTGAAGATGAAGAGGCATTTGAAAAAATAAAAGAGGCGTATGCTTATATTGAACAAGCTATTAATACTATGGGTTTAAAGCTTGTTTCACCTAAAGATCATGCCGCTCAAATTGTTCTTACCATTCAATTAAACGAAGGGCAGTGTTCTAAGGCAGTAGGTGATGCATTAGCATTACAAGGATATATTGTTCATTATGAATCAGCATATTTACAAAAGAATAACTGGATTCAAATAGCATGTCTGAATCACTATAAAGAACGTGATATGAAGAGGATGTTAAATTGTTTGCAGATGTGTGTGTTAAAGAAAGTTCTTTTAACGTAAATGCTTGTATATTTATTATATAATTTCTACAAGGCTATGAGTCACACTTGCTAAGTGTATAGAAGTGCATTTTTTGACAAGAGTTTAAAAGAGAGCGAAAGCTCTCTTTTAAACTTACTTAAATGAATTACCCACAGATTGGAATACCGAGAACTCTCAAAGCTAGTGCTACTTGAAGAGTAATTTCCAATCTAGCAATTTCGATGCCAGCAACTGTGAGTACTAAAAAAGGTTGGCCGTTTACGAACACAATACAACTTTCCATATATACGCCTCCTTTCTAGTAATCTACTACAGTATATGAATGAAACTATAATACGTTATAGTCGGATTTATGAATTTTGTAAAAATAATAGATTTACCCTATGTTTACGAAACAAATGGAGTTTCATAGTGTTAATAATTTAATTGTTAGACAAGGAAGCATCTATAATAAGATGTTTTTTATTATATTTACGTTTCAGCGTGACAATAAATAAAGTTAATCAATGACGAATTGAGAGGGAAATATATTGATAAATATTTGTATGAGGTAAACTAAGAAGGTTTTAGAAAAACGAAAAGGAATTTTTATACTTGTAACATAAAAATTCTAGGGGGATGTTAATATGGAAAAAACTATGATGGTAGAAACAACAAACATGATGATGTCTATGGAAAAAATGATGTGTGAAATGAAGTGTATGAAAATGATGATGAATAACATGATGCAAATGGATGTAGAAATGGATAAGGCAATGATGGTGAAAATGAATGAATGTGATGAAATGATGAAGACTACTATGTCTATGATGAAAGCGATGAAAGAGAAATGTTGTTGAAGTAGCAAAGTATAGCGTAAAATGATGATGATCTTGTAAATTTAAATTAGTAAAGAGCCTGTTTTAGTTGGTAAATTAAAATAGGCTCTTTTAACTATTGTTCAAAAATAAATTGAGTTGACAAAAAAGAACTAAAAGATTATTTTAGTTCTTTTTTCTGTAGTAACACTGTTCAAATCATTTGTTTAAAAGCTATAGATGATGGTTAGGCAGTGAGAAAAGACAAGTAAGAGCCTATCTTTCTTCGTTAAATGTGTGCTGAAGTAAATAATGATTCCATTTTTACTTTGCTCTTTTCTCGAATTTCACTGTCCGCATGGCGCATTACAAATTTATGCGCTATAGCGATTGCTAAAACATCATCTAATAAGCCGATCCCAATAATAGCAGCTATATCTGGAATGAAGTCGATTGCTAATACGTAATAAGATAAAGCAGCTAATATTATGAATTTTGCTTTAGTAGGTAACCCTTTTTTTCTCATTGTGTAGTATAAAATAATACTTTCATATACGCTTGATTTCCCGAGGTTTGCTGAGCTTTTTTTGAATTTTTTCCAAAGTGTCTGTTTCTCCATATAAACACTCCTTTTACAAAAACATAGATTTTTTAAAAGGATGGACAAAGAAGCGAAAGAATAATCAATTTTATTGTTTTTTCTTATTGTATATTTCGATATTTATAAGCGAATACCTGTTCAAAATAAAACAATGCTTGTTAAGCGGATACGATTATGGAGATGGATGAAGAGAAAATCTGTTTTGGAAAGCAAATAAGTTTCCGATAGAGGTTTCAATGAATTATTTGCGTTCTGCAACGAAGGCAGAAAAAACTTTTGATTTCTTAATACCAGCTATCTTGACAATAATTATTAGATTGTTTATAGCGTATATGAATCCGAATACAACAATAATATTGAAAGGAATTAAGGATATAAATAATCAATCACTTACATTCATTCCAATTTTAGCTGGTTTTAATATAGCTAATTACCTTGTTCCTTATGATTCTAGTACTTGCTGGTTCATTTGCTACAAGTATTTTTGCTGATAGAACGTTTTTTATCCCTAATTTACCAAAACAACCATATCGTTTTGGCGTAGGTGTTTATGAGGGCGTAGTAGCTCATAGTACAGCGACTTCTGAAATATTCAAAAGTATGAATCTCGTACATGAAGAAACGCATTTGTTCAATATGCTGTTGATTGAGATGAAACAATCCAAATCGCTAATATAAAATACATTGCATATGGCGGTGGACCTGCTGCTAATAAACGATTTGTACATGTAGAGTTATGTGAAACAGCAGACCATACAAAACTCGAGCGTTCATATGAAAAATACGTAAAACTTTTAGCGGAAATCTTAAAAGATAACAAGTTATCTGTAGGAAAAGGATTGTGGATTCACTACGATGTGATTAAATACCTTGGCGGTACAGATCATGAAGATCAACTTGATTATTTAAAATCTCATGGGGGATCAGGAGCTCAATCCCGTGCTGATGTACAACGCGCATACAATAATTCTAGTGTGGATGTTTCTGTACCTGAAAGCCACCTAAACCAACAGAAGTACCAACAGCTGTAACCGATGGTATAGCTTATATTGAAGGCTACAACGTTAATTTACGTAAAGGACCAAGACACAAGCTATTCTAAGATTCGTCAACTAAATAAATCAGAAGCTTATGTTGAATGGGGCGAAAAGCCTGGTTGGTTAAACCTTGGTGGAGAGCAATGGATTAAGAACAATCCATCCTATGTGAAGTTTAGTAAGAAAAGTACAGTAGATTCTTCTATTGTAGGAAAGCGTGTTGTTTCTAAAGTTAACATTCTACGTTTCTATGATGCTCGATCTTGGCAGGATAAAGACGTGGATGGTTTTGTAGATGTAGGTGAGGTATTTACAATTTTTAGGAAGTTAAATATGGAATGTTCAGTACAATTTAAGGTGCACAATAGTATAGGGAAAACATATTATATTACGATCAATGAAGTTTATGTATTTGTAACTGTATTACTACAGTATAGTACACTCATAGGAGGTAGTTATGTGTTTGATAAAAATGAAATACAAAAGATAAATGGGATACTTCAAGCTAATGCATTAAATCCAAATTTAATTGGCCCTACACTTCCCCCAATCCCACCATTTACTTTACCCACAGGTCCAACAGGAGGGACAGGCCCAACGGGAGTAACGGGTCCAACAGGAGTAACGGGTCCAACGGGGGTAACGGGTCCAACAGGAGTAACGGGTCCAACGGGAGTAACGGGTCCAACGGGGGTAACGGGTCCAACAGGAGTAACGGGTCCAACAGGAGTAACGGGTCCAACGGGAATAACGGGTCCAACGGGGGTAACGGGTCCAACAGGAGTAACGGGTCCAACAGGAGAGACAGGCCCAACAGGAGGAACTGAAGGTTGTCTTTGTGATTGCTGTGTTTTACCTATGCAAAGCGTTTTACAACAACTTATTGGAGAAACTGTTATTCTTGGCACTATTGCAGACACACCCAACACGCCCCCGCTTTTCTTTCTATTTACTATCACTTCCGTGAATGATTTTTTAGTTACAGTTACAGATGGCACCACAACCTTTGTGGTCAATATATCTGATGTAACAGGGGTAGGTTTTTTACCACCAGGACCACCTATTACATTACTTCCACCTACCGATGTAGGATGCGAGTGTGAATGTCGTGAACGACCAATTAGACAATTACTGGATGCGTTTATCGGATCTACAGTAAGTCTTTTAGCAAGTAATGGTTCTATTGCAGCAGATTTTAGCGTGGAACAAACAGGACTTGGGATAGTACTAGGGACATTACCTATAAATCCAACTACAACCGTTAGGTTTGCAATTTCAACTTGTAAAATTACAGCTGTGAATATAACCCCTATTACGATGTAGTCTATTTCTTTCAGAAGTATCTGTTGCTACTCGATAAGAAAAGCACAGTTTATTTGTCCACCTTTCTAGGATGCTCCATCTTGGAAATATAAAGATGGAGCTGGTTCTGTAGATGCAGGGATTTATGATTGATGCAAAAGTGAGTGTCAATGGTTCGCCACAGTACAAAGCACACAGCAGTAAAGGGAAAACATACTATGTTATTGCAAATGAAGCCTATTTATTCATCTAACGCACTATACCTTCATGAGTAATTAACCATGCCCCCTTACTCTTTCTATATCCTTCATTTGTAAATTTCTTACTACTATATTATTGGCGTACAATATATGGCTAAATGTATCTAAATGGTTTTCTAAACGCACAAAATCCCCAAATTGATATGGTAAGGCTATAAAAATTATAATGAAAAATAATAAATATCTCTAATGCACTATTAGGATTTTTCCATTTTATATTGCAAACCATCTTTCTGAAAGATAAGCTCATATGCTAAATCAAAATGAAGGTTATATAATGCTTTCGTATTACATATTAAATTGTAGAACTTAGTTCCTTGATGTACATATTGGTGTAATTTATTTTGAATTGGTGAAACAATGATTTTTAAAATTACGTTAATATCTTCATTAAAGAAGTTATAGGAGGGAATAACTTGGGCTCATTATTTGATGTAATAGCAGATTTTATTTTATTTTATCCTCAAAATGACATGAAATTAAAACATTATATCGCAAAATTAAGTGAATTAGAGTGGTTTCGAAATCTACATGAAGATCCGAAGTATACAAGTTTAATTTGGAGTAATAGAAAAATTAAAAAGTATATTTTGACTTCTGCAAATATGGAAGCATTAATAAAATCCGAGAAAAAACAAAAAGAATTTGTTCATCTAGTACAGGATGAATATAAAAAAAGAAGATAAGAATTTTTTTATTTTTCATATTTGGCGAAACAAATGGTACAATGAAAGCTAATGTGAAAAATAAGGAAAAGAAGTGGTCTATTTGAAAAACTTTTTAGAATTAGGAATTAGTGAAACTTTTAATCATACATTACGTGAAAATGGAATTACAGAAGCAACACCGATTCAGGAGAAGGCAATTCCTGTTATTATGTCAGGTAAAGATATTATTGGGCAGGCGAAAACAGGAACGGGTAAAACGTTAGCATTCGTGTTACCGATTTTAGAAAAAATCGATCCAGAGTCTAGTGATGTTCAGGCTTTAATTGTTGCACCAACAAGGGAACTAGCACTGCAAATTACAACTGAAATTAAAAAAATGCTTGTTCAAAGAGAAGATATTAATGTACTAGCGATATATGGCGGACAAGATGTAGCACAACAATTGAGAAAATTAAAAGGTAATACACATATTGTTGTAGCGACACCAGGACGATTATTAGATCATATACGACGTGAAACAATTGATTTAAGTAATCTTTCAACGATTGTACTAGATGAAGCAGATCAAATGCTTTATTTCGGATTCTTATATGATATTGAAGATATTTTAGATGAGACACCTGATAGTAAACAAACGATGTTATTCTCAGCAACGATGCCAAAAGATATTAAAAAATTGGCGAAACGTTATATGGAAGAGCCGCAAATGATTCAAGTACAAAGTGAAGAAGTAACGGTAGATACAATTGAGCAGCGTGTCATTGAGACGACAGATCGTGCAAAGCCAGATGCACTTCGTTTTGTTATGGATCGTGATCAGCCATTTTTAGCAGTTATTTTCTGTCGTACAAAGGTTAGAGCAAGTAAGCTTTATGATGATTTAAAGGGACTTGGTTATAATTGTGCTGAACTTCATGGTGATATACCTCAAGCGAAACGTGAAAGAGTTATGAAGAGTTTCCGCGAAGCTAAAATTCAGTACTTAATCGCAACGGATGTAGCAGCTCGTGGACTTGATGTAGATGGTGTAACGCACGTATTTAACTTTGATATCCCTGAAGATGTAGAAAGTTATATTCACCGCATTGGCCGAACAGGACGTGCAGGTGGATCAGGTCTTGCAATTACGTTCGTTGCAGCGAAAGATGAAAAACATTTAGAAGAAATTGAAAAAACGCTTGGTGCACCAATACAAAGACAAATAATCGAACAACCGATGATAAAAAATGTAGATGAAAATGGAAAACCGGTACAAAAGCCGGCTCCAAAGAAATCAGGTCAATATCGTCAAAGAGATAGCCGTGAAGGTTCAAGAAGTGGTTCAAAAGGTGGACCAAGAAACGATTCAAGAAATAGTTCTAGAAATGATAACAATCGATCATTTAATAAGCCAAGTAATAAGAAAAGTAGTGCAAAACAAGGTCAGCAAAGACGTGGCCGTTAAATAGTTATTATTCAAAAAGAGTCGCAAAGTGTTGCGGCTCTTTTTTGTTTTTATACAACGAAGTCGATATAAGTACAAGGGTGATTGCATAGAAACAACCTTTAAAATTTCATTCACCGTATTAAAAATAAATTTTAAAATTCATAAAGGAAATATAAAGTAGGTTGTTGTATATGTACGATAACAGGAAACTTTTCACATACTAAACATATACTTTAAATAAACCGACAGTCGGTCCGTAGGAAGGAGTACATGAATGAGGATCGTGAAAGAATATGGGGAACGTAGAAATGAAATTTTAGAAACTGCTGAACGTTTGTTTGTTACAAAAGGGTATACGAAAACTACAGTAAATGACATTTTAAAAGAGATTGGTATAGCAAAGGGGACGTTTTATCATTATTTTAAGTCGAAAGAAGAAGTAATGGATGAAATTATTATGAGGATTATTAAAGCGGATGTTGCTAAAGCGAAAGCAATTGTCTCTAACCCTAATATCCCAGTTTTGGATAAGTTATTTCGAGTTTTAATGGAACAATCACCAAAATCAGGAGATGTAAAAGATAAAATGATTGAACAATTTCATCAGCCAAATAATGCGGAAATGCATCAAAAAAGTATAGTACAATCAATTATTCATTTATCTCCTGTTTTAGCAGAGATTTTAGAACAAGGAATCGCTGAAGGCATATTTTCTACTCCATACCCACAAGAAACGATTGAATTATTACTCTCTTCAGCACAAGTCATATTTGATGAGGGTTTATTCCAGTGGAAGCCGGAAGAAATGATGAGGAGGGCTAAAGCTTATATCAAAATGATGGAAGCATCTGTTGGAGCGAAAGAGGGAGCCTTTGATTATATGGTGGAGGTTTTAATCAAACAGAAATAGTAATTTTCTGTTTGGATATTATCGACCGACAGTCGGTCTGGATCGAATGAAAGGTGTGCTAAGGATGTAAGCTAGTATAAGGTCTTCGATGAAAGATTTTCACTTAATGGTGAGTGGACAAATTATTACTATTTTAGGTTCAACACTTTTACGTTTTGCCCTGTCATTATATGTGCTAGATATAACAGGGCGTGCTGATATATTCGCAGGATTATATGCGGTAACGAGTATTCCGTTTTTACTAGCTCCTCTCGGCGGAGCGATAGCAGATCGTTTCAATCGCCGTGATTTAATGGTTATTTTTGACTTTATCAACGCTGCGATTGTATTAAGCTTTATAGTTTTGTTATTTACTGGACCTGTATCTATTATATTGATTGGAACAATTATGTTTTTACTAGCAGTCGTTAGTGCAATGTATTCACCTGTTGTAATGGCGAGTATTCCGCAATTAGTTCCAGAGAATAAGTTAGAGCAAGCGAACGGTATCGTAAATGGTGTGCAAGCATTGTCAAATATAGTTGCTCCTGTATTTGGAGGAATATTGTACGGCATAATTGGTTTGAAAATGCTCGTAATAATAAGTTGTCTTGCTTTCTTTTTATCTGCGATTTTAGAAATGTTTATTAAAATACCTTTTATAAAAAGAGCACGAGAAAGCCATATAATACCGACAATTGTAAAGGATATGAAAGAAGGATTTATATATGTTTTAAAACAACCATTTATTTTGAAATCTATGCTTTTAGCTGCATTACTAAATTTAATACTTACACCGCTATTTGTTGTTGGCGCTCCAATTATTATACGAGTAACAATGGAAAGTAGCGACACGTTATACGGAATTGGAATGGGATTGATCGATTTTGCTACTATTTTAGGTGCATTATCGATAGGTTTTTTTGCGAAAAAGCTACAGATGAAAACATTGTATTACTGGATGCTTTTAATAGCTTTATTAGTACTACCAATGGCACTATCAGTTACGCCAGTTATTCTTAATTTAGGATACTATCCACCATTTATCCTCTTTATACTTTATTCTATTCTAATTGCAATGATCGTGACAATTGTATCCATCTATGTGATTACTGTAGTCAAAAAGAAAACACCAAATGAAAACCTAGGAAAAGTAATGGCAATTATAACAGCGGTATCTCAATGTATGGCACCAATTGGGCAAGTCATTTATGGTTTTATGTTTGAAGGATTCAGTATGAAAATTTATTTACCTATATTAGTTATTAGTTTCATAATGATAATAATAGCGATAGTGACGAAGAAAATATTATGGAATGAAGGGAACTAGCTCCATATGATTAGGAGAATGTTAAAAAGAGATTTCACTCAAAATAAAATGATAATTACCATTCTATTTATGTTTATCATGTTATCAAGTCTTTTAATCGCAAGTGCTTCAAGTAACGTTATAAATCTATTGAACTCAACGGATCAATTGTTTAAAGTATCAAACGCACCGCACTTCGTACAAATGCATGCCGGAGAAATAAACCAAAAGTCAATTGATTCATTTGTAGCGCAAACTCCTTTTGTAAAAAAACAACAAACAGCAGAGATGGTTCAAATAGGCGGATCTAACATTTTTATAAAGAAGAAAAATCAAGCGGAACATAATAGTGTAATGGACATTAGCTTCGTTAAGCAAAATACTGTTTTTGACTTTTTATTAGATTTAAATAACGAATTGATCGATGTTAGGAAAGGGGAAATAGGTGTACCAATTTATTATATGCAAAAATATAATTTGCGTATTGGAGATAAAATTTGGGTTGTTAAAAATAATAATGAGCTAGAATTTACTATTTCGGCATTTGTTCGTGATGTTCAAATGAACCCATCACTTGTTAGTTCAAAACGATTTGTAATAAGCGATGAAGACTTCGAAAGAATAAAGGGGAATTTTGGAGAAAGTGAATATCTTATTGAATTCCAGCTAACAGATTTAAATAAAATAAATGAATTTGAAACTTTATACCAGTCATCAAACTTACCTCAAAAAGGTCCCTCTATTACGTATTCACTCTTTAAAACACTCAATTCATTAACAGATGGAATAATAGCTGCAGTACTTATCATAATAAGTGCATTATTAATGCTAATCGCGATTTTATGTATTAGATTTACGATTATGACTTCAATGGAAGAAGATTATCGGGAAATTGGTGTTATGAAAGCTATCGGCATTCAAAGTAAAGATATTCAAAAACTATATGTAACAAAATATGTTGTTATTTCCGCTATCGGATGTATATGTGGATATATCCTTTCGTTATTTGTTACAAAAATATTTACCTCTAACATCGCACTTTATATGGGGACAGCTAATAAAAGTATTTTATATTATGTTGTGCCATTGATAGTCACAACATTGTTATTTCTAGCCGTTATCCTTTTTTGCCGCATCATTTTGCGGAATTTCAGGAGAATTACAGCAATAGACGCTTTACGATCAAGAGATAAACTAGGAAAAAGAAAGATTAGAAGATTTTTTTCTCTCTATCAAACTAAAATTACAAATGTAAATACATTTATTGGTATACAAGATGTAGTGAAACGATTTAAGTTATATCGAGTATTAAGTATCGTTTTAATTATTGCAGTGTTCATGATTGTTGTACCAGTTAACTTTTTGTACACGATTCAGTCACCGCAATTTGTTAATTATATGGGAACAGGAAGGAGTGATATACGAATAGATTTACAGCAATCTGAAAATATAGAAAAACGGTTTAATGACGTTATATCGTATGTCGGAAACGATGAAGAGGTAGAAAAATATGCAGCATTTGTAACGAGTACATTTAAAATGGTGAAAGCTGATGGTACACATGAAAACTTAAATGTAGAAGTGGGAGATTTCGCCCAATTTCCAATAGAATATGTTAAAGGTATGGCACCAAAAAATGAAAATGAGATCGCTCTCTCTTATATGAACGCAAATGAATTAAAAAAGAATATAGGGGATGAAATCGTTTTATTTGTAGAAGGAAAAGAGAAAATGCTAACTATTAGTGGTATATATCAAGATGTAACGAATGGAGGAAAAACAGCTAAAGCGAGTTTTTCTTATAATAAAGAAAATATATTATGGTACGTAGTAAATGTAGATATGAAACCCAAAGTGAATCTACAAGAAAAAGTGAAGGAGTATAAACAAAATTTTAATTCTGCAAAAATAACAGATACGGATAATTATTTATCTCAAACTTTAGGAGAGACAATTAAACAATTAAGACTCGTGACACAAGTGGCAATTTTGATTGCTATATTGATATCGGTTTTAATAACTGCGATGTTTTTTAAAATGTTATTGGTAAAAGATTCTTCGCAAATATTAATTATGAAAAGTATCGGCTTTTCCTACAAAGATATTCGTATACAATATGTTACTCGTTCTATTTCTATAGTATTAGTAGGTATTTTAACAGGGACATTTATAGCTGCTACGTTTGGAGAAACACTAATAAGCTGGTTAGGTTCATTTATGGGAGCAGCTCACATAAAGTTTGTTGTTAATCCGATCATTTCTTATGTAATATGTCCAGCTATTTTATTTATATCTGTGACCGTAGCAACACTTTTCAGTAGTTTTACAGTGAAACAAACAAATGATTTAAAGCTAAATGGGGAATAGGAGGTGTGTAATTTGAAAAAAATTTTAGAAGTAAAACAATTAAATAAAAAATACGCAATGGATGGAAATAAAACTTACCATATGTTAAAAAATATAAATTTAGAGATTTATGAGGGAGAGTTTATATCGGTCATGGGACCTTCTGGTTCAGGGAAATCGACGTTACTATATAATATTAGCGGAATGGATCAAATGTCATCAGGAAGTGTGAAAGTTGATAGTAAAGAAATAACATGTATGAAAGAAGAGGTGTTAGCAAAATTACGACTCAGCGAAATGGGATTTATTTTTCAACAGAGCAATCTTCTTAGAAATTTGAATCTTTTTGATAATATAGTTTTGCCTGCGTATTTAGCAAAATTTGAGAGCAGGAAAATAATAAATAAAAGTGCACTTGAATTGATGAAAAAAATGGGAATTAGTCAAATTGCAACTAATAATATAACTGAAGCATCAGGAGGAGAATTACAAAGGGTATCTATTTGTAGAGCACTCATAAATAAACCTAATATTATTTTTGCTGACGAACCAACGGGTGCTTTGAATTTAAAAGCGACAGAAGAGGTAATGGATATTTTAGCAAATATAAACCGTATGGGAACTACAATTTTGCTAGTTACTCATGACGTAAAGGTAGCAGCTAAAACAGAAAGAGTTCTTTTTATGGTGGACGGAGAAATTGTTAGCGAAATACAGATGGGTAAGTATAGAAACGATGATTTGAAGGTGCGAGAAGAGCAGTTGTTAAAATGGTTAACTGTACTTGGATTTTAAAGAGATAATATTTTTGACTCCTATTGAATATAGGAGTTTTTTCTTTGTTTGAAAGTTTAAAAAGAGATATAATAATTTTCTGACTATTGATTATGGAGGGGTATAAATGAAAAGTGAAACGTTACACACTCAAGAAGATATATTAAAAATGCTTGATTCAATATTAAGACCTGCAGAACCGTTTTGGAATGAATTTTATGCGGATAGAGAAAAAGATGTTCCGTTTTTTGAAAATGTTCCAGATGAGAACCTAGTTTCGTATATACAAAAAGAATGGGTTTCCAAAGGGAAAGTGTTGGAGCTTGGATGTGGTCCAGGAAGAAATGCAATTTATTTAGCGACTGAAGGATTTGATGTTACAGCAGTGGATTTATCTATAGAGGGCATTAATTGGGCGAAAGAGAGGACGTTGGCAAAAGGAATAAAAATTCACTTTATTTGTGATTCGATTTTTAATTTAGAGGGTCAAAATGAATTTGATTTTGTATACGATTCGGGCTGTTTGCATCACATTCCACCGCATAGAAGAATAAATTATTTGGATTTAATTAAAAACTCATTGAAATCTGGTGGTTATTTCGGATTAACATGTTTTGCAGCTGGCGATTTAGATGAGCGAAACGGATCAGAAATAACAGATTGGGACGTATATAGAGGATGGAGTCTACAAGGTGGTCTTGCATATTCTGAAGAAAAATTAAGAGAGATATTTAAAGAATTTGAAGTAATTGAAATTAGAAAAATGAAGCAAATTGAGCAACCAAATAATATGTTTGGAGAATCATTTCTTTGGACAGCATTATTTAAGAAGAAATAAAACATAGATAATTGACAAACTCATCGTTTTTATAGACAATACACTTATAGGAATATACGTTCGATTTTATTGTCCGATGTATGTTTTGCATAAATACATAACAAGGGGATGTCTCTAAATGGGTAACACAAATCAAAAAATCACTACGTTTTTAATGTTTGAGGGCAAAGCTGAGGAAGCGATGAATTTTTACACATCGCTATTTAATCAATCAGAAATTGTAAGTATTTCTCGTTATGATGAGAATGGACCAGGTAAAGAGGGAACTGTAATTCATGCAACTTTTACGCTAAATGGACAAGAGTTCATGTGTATTGATAGTTATGTAAAACATGATTTTACATTCACTCCAGCTATGTCTCTTTATGTAACTTGTGATACGGAAGAGGAAATTGAAACAGTTTTTAATAAACTAGCACAAGATGGAAAAGTTCTTATGCCTTTAGGTTCATATCCGTTTAGTAAAAAGTTTGGCTGGTTAAATGATAAGTATGGTGTATCTTGGCAGTTAACTCTTGCTGGAGATGAATAATTAAAATAATATGGTGATATTAATGTTATAAAAAATAAAAGGGATGATACAAGATAAATATGTATCATCCCTTTTATTTTTTGTTTTACAACCGTCATCGGTTGTATTTATAACGACTTTAGGGGTGCTTTTTAAGTTTTTTATATAATATAAAACTGCTAATTTAATTTTTCAGCTTATCTAGTAATTGAATTCATTAACTGGAAGAAGTATTCAGGCTTATAAGTCTTATTTAGGTTATACCATGAATGTAACGTATCTGGTGCAAATACATCAATTTTTTTCAATACTTCCATTGCAAATTCCAGAGGAGCTACTCCTGATGCAGTAATCAAATTTTCATCACATACTGCAGGTTCCATCTTATAAAGTTGTTCTCCTTTATAATTAGGACAAACCATTTTAATATATTCTAAATCATTGCTTGTATGTTTTCTAGAATCTAGGTATCCAAAATTCGCTAACCCCTCAGTTGCACCACAAATGGCAGCAACAATAGTGCCGAGTTTTAACGCTTCACCAATTTTTTTTAAGATAGGGTGATGAATGCTTTCCCCCCAAGTAGTCCCTCCAGGTAAAACTAAAAGATCGTTACTCTCAAGAGTACATTCATCCAGGGAAATATCTGGCTTTATGCTCAGTCCTCCCATCGTAGTAATAATTTCATTATTAGCTCCTACTGTAACTACCTTTAAAGGGGCTAACTCTTTTTTGAAATATCTTCCTGAGTTTAGTTCTGCAATTAAATGTCCATATTCCCAGTCTGACATCGTATTAAATACATAAAGATAAACTTTTTTTGTTTGCATACAATAACACTCCAATCACAATTGAGTTTTTTAAAAAAATATTAATAAATAAATTTTACAATATTTATCATTTGAATTTAACCTATTTCCTTAAGAATTCTTTAAAAAATAATTTGGATACTTTATTTGAAGGTATGGTTTACGAATTAAACAACCTTCAAAAAATATAATAGTTGAAATTTGTTGGTTTTAGAATGAAGAAATTAGGCTCAATATACCAACTTAATTATTCATAATTGAGTTGTGGTATAATTTACATACAGGGGGAAAGTAGATGACACAACATAAAGAAGAGCAAATGAATGAGGCATTAGCATTATTTTACTTTGCATATAAAACTTTTACAGAAAAACCAGATGAAATAATAAAAGAGTATAGTATACAGCGTGTACATCATAGAATTCTGTTTTTTATCGCTCGTTTTCCAGGGCTTAGTGTAAATGAACTGCTATCACTTTTAGAAATAAGTAAACAAGCTCTTCACGGACCGTTGCGCCAACTGTTAGATAAAGGACTTATTGAGAGTAATGAAGCTGCACATGATCGTCGTGTGAAACAGCTGTCTTTAACAGAAGAAGGAACAGACTTAGAGAAAAAACTGAGCGATGTTCAAAGAGAACAAATGGGAGCTATTTTCTCACAGTTTGGCGAATCCTGTGAAGAAAATTGGCATCAAGTTATGAATGAAATGGCAAATAGCCGTTCAGGATTTGATGCATGGACGTCTAAGCGTGAAATACCAGTAGAATAAAAGATAGAAACAGTATCTTGTTTTGTAGTTTGGAAAATCATAAATTTTTATCTGTATATTTGGCAACTATGGATAAAAAATTCACATTGCCAAAAACTTTATATGTGTACGTATTGAAATTTTAAAATTCATATTTCCGAGAGGGGAATTATAATGATAAAACTTGTACTCATTCGTCACGGACAAAGTTTGTGGAATCTTGAAAATCGATTTACAGGATGGACAGATGTGGATTTATCAAAGAATGGATTAAGTGAAGCGAGAGAAGCAGGAACAATATTAAAAAAGAATGGATATACATTTGATGTTGCGTATACCTCGGTACTAAAACGAGCAATTCGTACATTATGGATTGTACTGCATGAAATGGATCTCACTTGGGTCCCTATACATAACTCATGGAAGTTGAATGAACGCCACTATGGTGCACTACAAGGATTGAATAAAGACGAAACTGCAAAAAAATATGGAGATGAACAAGTTCATATTTGGAGAAGAAGTATAGATGTGAGACCGCCTGCACTTACTGAAGATGATCCTCGATATGAGGCGAACAATCCAAGATATAAAACGTTAAAAAAAGATGAATTCCCATTGACTGAATGTTTAGAGGATACGGAGAAAAGAGTAGTTGATTATTGGCATTCAGAAATTGCACCGTCATTAAAAAGTGGTGAGAAAGTAATTATTTCATCGCACGGTAATACAATTCGTTCGCTAGTGAAATACTTAGACAACCTTTCAAGTGATGGTGTGGTTTCATTAAATATTCCAACTAGCATTCCGCTTGTTTATGAGTTAGATGAAAAATTACGTCCGATTCGTCATTATTACTTAAGTATGGATGGAGAAGTACCTGAAGGGGAAATTCCGAAACATATTTCTTTTTAACATGAAAATTTGAAACGCATGCTTGTCTACATATACAATGTAGATTCATGATAAAGTGAAACTTTAATCAGTGGAGGGTGTTCATCCCGCACTGATTATTAGCCTTCACCAATCGGGCTTTTATGGGCAGTTGATCCCTCACCTAACGTCTTTGCTTTCGCTGAATTTTGAGGTGGGGGGGCTTACTGCCCGTTAATGCGGGATAAAAGACGTGGCCTGCTTCTAATGTATATGCGATGTTGCTAACTTTAGAAGGTTGTCCACGTCTTTTGTCATAAAGAGAGCTGTTTGTGCATGTAATGGTATCGTGAGTAGTTTTGGAATGGAGGGTGATGTGATTGACGATCTCTAACATTCGAATTGGCTTATTTATTTTAGCAATCGTCTTTATTGTTCTTGTTTTCTTTTATTGGAGAAATGAAGAGTTGTACGAGGAGAAGAAACAACGAATTCGAAAAACGTGGTACGGTTTGTTCATAACATCAGTCACAGTTTATTTCACGATAAAAGGAATAGATTTAACCCTCTGGAAAAATCTTTTAATGTTTACTGCGATGGTAATTTTCGTTGATATTGCATTCATTTTGACACCAAATATTTCAGAAATATGGGGCGCAAAATTCAGCGATATTGGAAAGACGGTCCAATCAATTAAAAGGTCATTAATTGCTTCAAAAGCAAGAGGAGAAATATATACGACAATTATTCAAAATGTGAATCCAACAGCCTTTGGGACAATGGAATGGCATACGGAAGAGGAATATACAAAAAGCTTAAACACATTTTTAGATTCATATGGGGAAAAGATTGGTGCGAAAATTGTTGTATTTGAAGCGGTGAAGGAATTAAATACAAACTTTCGTGGTATCCGCTCTCAATTTAGTATTATTGTTCCATTAGAACACATCGAGCAATTGAATGAGCAGAAAGCGGTGCAAGTAGAAAATGTCGGAATTATACCAGCAAAAATAGTTAGTGATGTTTTCATTGTTATTGATGGGAAGAAAAATAACCTTCAAGATCGAGATTTTGAAAATGTATATAATTTAACAATTCATCATAGTTATTTTAGTAAATAAGGACAGAATCTTTTTCTGTCCTTTTCACCTATACATAAAGGGAGAACAAATTCAGACAAGCTTGTATAAAATTGGACAATCATTCCTACACTAGCACGTAGAGGTGATTGTAGTGATAAAAGATTATGACAATGATTTTTTTAAAGAAGATAATGAAGATACAACAGATTTCTCTTTAATAAAAGGAGATACTTTGCAGCAAGTAGAAGAGTTAGAAGAAGAATTAAAAAGAAAATGATACGTGTACACTCTGTCTGCATTTGCTATATAATATAAATAAAAGGTTGTATCTTTTTGAAAAGGGGGAGAAGAGATGGCTGAAATAAATGTACAAAATTCTTCGTTTTTTAAAGAAAAAAAAGAAGAAGCAAATACAGATTTCTCTCTTGTGAAGGGTGCATTGACTCAAGATGTGAATCGATTAGAAAAATTTATGGAGGACACCCCATATAAGTATATAAAAGAAGATAATTTAAAAGAGAATGCGTAAAAGCATTCTCTTTTAAATTATCTTTTTATGATTTGTTTATGCACTATTTCTTTTTTTGTTTAAAAATGATTTTATACATATAATACCCAAGAGCTGCAAAAATAAATCCGACAGTAGCACCAACTACTTCTTTCATAAACAATAAGTATAACGAAGCAATAATTAGGGCAAATAATATTAAAAGTAGTATATACTTTGAAATAAATTCTAATCCTTTGTACACTAGTAGAATTACACCTGAAAGAACAGTGATGATAGGTAATATCCTATTTTCAAAAAGGCTTTCCTTTTTTTTATTAGAATTCTGTTGTTTATTCAATATAAATATACTCCCGTCTTAAAGGATTAATGTTTTATTAGTTTTTCTATTTCATTTTCGAAAAGATTTTTGGTTAAATAAGTTATATCAAAGGAATCATTTATTATATTTCGAGTTAATAGCCATTGAGTGTTTGGTGATTCAATAACAAAGAATCCATTATCAGAAATAACTTCATCCTTTTCTGTTGTATCTAGACGCATAATAGTATAGATAGACTGCGTTGTTTTTAAATCCTTTATAAAATTCTCAGCATATAAGGAATTAAAGCCATTCTCTATTAACATTGTTTTCCCTTCTTGAATAGACAGTGGGAATAATTCTTCGATATTTTGTACCAGACGGTTTGGGAGAGTTCCTACAATTTTGCTTTCTTTTTCCCCTTCTTGAAATACTATCTGCAATAAATTTTTAGATTCTAAAAATAAACTATCGTCTGAAATTGCTTCAATTTTATGTGCAATACCATCTAAGCTCTGATATGTAACGTTTGAAGTGTTATCAATATATATGTTAGCAGTAATAGTTGTTTCGTTTATAAAATCGACTTTTTGAAGCAATAATGAAAGATGTGGGTTACACATAGTGTTGAATAATTTTTCTATCCCCGGTTGTAATTGTAATTCTTTTGTTTGTTGATTGAAGTTTAACAATCCTCTAGCAAATAGGGAATGCGCCGCAGTCAATAATATTTTTTCGACATCTGCTTTGTCTAGTTCATCATAAATAAGACTTAGTAATTCTTTTGCATAAGCTTGATTTTCTTTAGAATTCATTAGAAATGCTAATTCCTCTATAGAAACAATTTGTTTTTTATCCATAGCTCTTAAAAAGTCTAATTAGAGACTTTTTTTACCTCATTTCTTCAATTTATTTTATAAAATTAGTGAAGCTATCTGTAAAACTTGAAATACTTTCTTTAAACTTTTGACGAGGTACAAATTTATCTGCGAATTCATTGAATGCCGTTCCACCTACAGTAGAACCAATAATGCCACCTGCAATTGCACCAACAGCTGTACCAACTGGAGGGAAAATTAATGAGCCAGCTAATGCACCGGCTTCAGCCCCCGCTACTCCACCTGCATAAGTTGAAGCTAAATTTCCAACTACCTTCCCCGTAGAATAAACTGTATCCATAGCAATATTAACACCAGCTTGAGAGCCATCATATTTTTTATAATATGCTTAGAAATATTAGATTCTTTAATACTATTTTTAGGAAGAGACTTATCTAATTTTCCTAATGATGCAGCAGTTTTTTCTAATGTTGAAAAGTTTTTTAAGGGAACTAATTTATTCCATACGTCTCCTGCCTTACCATGAACCCATTTACGAGTTACGATATCTACTAAATCATTTCTTTTTTTGTTTGGAATAACATTTAATATACCCGCCATCAAACCTAATTTAGCGGTGGGAGATAATGCGGTCATAAATCCCTTTTTGAGAGAATCGAGCAAACTTCCTTCATTTGTAGATAACTCAGCCCCTGTTTCATTATCTACTTTTCTGAATTTTTCAGCTACTTTTTTTAGTTGTGTTTCAATCTGCTGAAGGGAATGAATATATTTATTCATTACTTGGCTAGATTGTTGAAAATCAAAATAAAACTTTTCTTTGGTAGAACCATACCAAAGTGATTCAAGACGTGAGATATTTTGTCGAAGATTGGTAAATTGTGATTGTGCTTGTTCTTGAGCACTTTTAAACTTGTTAGCAGTAGCTTCTAATAATTCTGGAGTCACGATAATATTCAATATGGTTAACCTCCTTATATGAGAAATTATTTTAATCAAAAATATATTAGGTGATAATCCCATTAAAATCTACTTTTATATAATATCTAATATTATTATTAAATAGTAGATTAATATTGGTAATTTTATGATAATTAACAAAAATACAAAAGATAGAATGCCAGGTAGAAGTTGAAGATACAAGAGATTTCTCTTTAATAAAAGGAGATACTATGCAGCAAGTAGAAGAATTAAAAAGAAAATGATACATGTACACTCTGTTTGCATTTGCTATATAATATAAATAAAAGGTTGTATTTTTTTATAAAAGGGGGAGAAGAGATGGCAGAAATAAATGTACAAAAATCTTCGTTTTTTAAAGAAAAAAAGGAAGAATCGAATACAGATTTCTCTCTTGTGAAAGGTGCATTAACGGAAAATATAAATCGGTTAGAAAAGCTTATGAATCGTAATAGTTCGAAATATATAAAAGAGAAAAAAATAAAAGAAAATGCATAGGCATTTTCTTTTATTTTTTATTCCGTTATTTGCGGATTAATAATTAGTAGGGATGAAACTAATTAAAGTTATAAATTAGTTAACATTAAACTTCTTTTTTACTTTTTCAGGTAAATCTGCTTTCTGAATTTCTTCATAGGATTTCACTTCAATAGATGAAATTTCATTTTTATCTTTATCATCTTGATCTACATAAAGGCTTAAAAACGCGTTTTCATTTAATTTATGGTCGTTTTCTTTTTTAGCACTTCTAAATGTAATTTGTTTTTTTGCTCCGTCTTCATCATATGCGGGTAACGTGTAGTTCCGTAAGCTTCTACCTTCTACTTTTTCAATAACGCTTTCGCCTTTTACATGTACGTAATATACATCCTTACCAATTCTATGTAGTGATGCTCTCTCGCAGCCAATAGTAAAATAATAAACATAGTGTAATAACAGCAAAAAGCTTTTTCATATTCCTTATCTCCTTCAATTTGTTTCTTTAAAAAGTATACGACTATTTTTATATTAGAAAAATTGTTTTTAATTATAACACCCTTACAATCTTGTAAGAGTAAAGGTTATTTACGTTAAATGGAACTATAGAAGGATAAAATGAATGGTTTATATTAAATATTTAGAACGTTAGAAGAAAGGTAAAATAATGAATCATGGTATAATAATAAAGGACGTACATATTATTTTGTCAATTGGAGAGGAGCTTAAAAATGTATTCTACTTTAGAACAATTAACAAAGCACCCTGTATTTTATCATTTTGCAGAAATTTCAAAGATTCCTAGAGGATCAGGTAATGAAAAAGAAATTAGTGATTACTTAGTGAGTTTCGCAAAGGAACGTAATTTAGAAGTTATTCAAGACGAAGCATTAAATGTAATTATAAAAAAAGAAGCTACTTCTGGTTATGAGAATGTTCCAGCTATTATCATTCAGGGGCACTCTGATATGGTGTGTGAAAAAAACCAAGCGACAGTTCATGATTTTGAGAAAGATCCAATTGAATTAAGAATTATTGGAGATATGTTATATGCAAACGAAACTACTTTAGGTGCTGATAATGGTATTGCCGTTGCATATGCATTAGCATTATTAGATTCAACAGACATCCCGCATCCAGCTTTAGAAGTTGTTATTACAACTGAAGAAGAAACGACAATGGGCGGTGCATTCGCTGTTGATTCAAATCATTTTGACGGAAAAATATTTATTAATATTGATTCTGAAGAAGATCATAAATTACTAGTGAGTAGCGCAGGTGGTGCGAAAGCAGTTGAAACGATTTCAGTGATTTGGGATGAAGCGTCAGTAGATATGGACACATACCGACTATATGTTGGGGGACTTAAAGGTGGACATTCTGGTTTGGAAATTGATAAACAACGCGGTAATGCGAATAAAGTATTAGGACGAGTTTTACGTGATTTATCACTTCACATTCAGTTTAATATGAGTGAAGTTCATGGCGGCTTAAAAACAAATGCAATTCCGCGTGAAAGTGTAGCTACAATTTTATTACGTGCAGAAGATGTACAGCAAGTAGAAGAAAAACTAAAATCATGGACACGTATGTTACAAGAAGAGCTACGTGCTGTTGATCCGGATGTTCATGTTTCACTTACAAAAGTAGAAGAAAAGGCGGAAAAAGTCTTTTCTAAAGAAACACAAAAACAGCTTATTTCTTCATTATTCTTAATTCCAAATGGTATACAAAGTATGAGCATGGATATTAAAGGTCTTGTAGAAAGCTCAACTAATTTAGGAGTTATTCAAACACTGCAAGATGAGATTAAATTACGAAGCGAAGTGAGAAGTTCTGTAAGTAGCTTAAAACAACATATTGTAGATGAAATTAAGTATATTGCGGAATTAGTAGGGGCAACATTTGAAAAAGAGTCTGAATATCCAGAGTGGCCATATAATCCTAATTCGCCTATCCGTAATCTATTCGAAAAAGTGCACCAAGAAAAATACAGCAAAGATGCTGAAATCTTTGCAGTACATGCAGGAATTGAGTGCAGTGTATTTGTTCAAAAAATGCCTGAGTTAGATGCTATTTCATTCGGTCCAGATATCTTTAATGTTCACACTCCAGATGAACATATTAGTATTTCTTCTGTTGTGAATAATTGGGGATTTTTCGTTGATGTAATGCAGGGAACGAAAGAATTAGCTAAGTAATAAAAGACGGAATAAAAAGCAGCCTAAATTTATAGGTTGCTTTTTTGTATAGAATTTTATGTGAAGCAAAATAATGGCCAAGAAATTTACCTATTGTTGATTTAAAATAAAGTTTGATAAAAAGATCTATTTTGCAGAGTATCTCTTTCTTCAACAATCGGGCCATTTAATTGAATAAGACTACACAAAAAGTCGCTTTCCCGTACCTAAGGAAAACGACTTTTTAGATTGGTTTTTCCCTTATTATCAAGCTTTTTACTTTAAGTTCCTTTGACTAATAAGGTTTACTTCAGTAAAATAAGGTATATTATATTTGTTGAATAGATTCTCTTTAAAGACAAGAAAAGTAGGTGAACAAAGTGGGGAAATATCAATTGGATTACAAAGGTCAGGCAGCTGTGGCAAAGTTTCATGAAAAACAGACGCCTGCCAAATTTGATAAAAAGCAGCAACTTGAAAAATTGCGTGCGGAGTATTTGAAAAAGAAGCAAAAACAAACAGATAAATAATACGTTATGTTTTTCTGAATTTTCTTTATGTAATGCATACAAACACAAGAAAATAGGTAAGTTATTCATCGTTCAAATATATACAGGCTATTTTTTCAAACCTCTTACTTAATGAACTAAAAAGTCGATTCCTTGAGATGGGAATCGGCTTTTTTAATAAGTGACATTTCCTTAGCGTTGTAAATCCGCATTTTCCTGATACTACCCCAAGAAGTAATTGAGGATAATGTATCTACCACAGTCGGGCGCTTTAATTGAGTAAGGTTCACAAAAATTATCAAACTTTTTTATAAAAGGATGATTCAATTGAATATAGAAAAAGCGTGTTTTGATCAATCTTTTTTTCAAAACACGCTTTTTCTATTCGCTCTTTTATCAAGGTTTATTAAGTTAATTTAATCAAACTTTATTCAAAAGCTACACCTATGTAAAGTTCTACTGTAATATTATACCCCCCCTTGATAAGGAGAAAGTATTACTACACAAGTGTCATGTGAATTTCATGTACCGTAATTTAAATAAAAAAATAAAGAGTTTCAAAAAAATATAAAATGGTTTTCTTGTCCGCACTCTCGGATTTATTATAACTTGGTTAATTTGACTTGTGTAATTTATTACGTTATGATTTTTCATTATAACTGAAAGGCTTGAAGATAATGATTCGTCGTTTGAAAAAGTTTAAAAATGTCGCTGTCGTATTAAGCTTCTAAGTAAATTGCAAAAATCTACAATACTTAGAAGCGAGGAATATAGTTATGAAGCATCCATTATTTAATCATTGGTCTGAAACAAAGTATTTAAAAGATATAGTAACAAATCCACTCATTGAAGTAGGAGAGTACTCCTATTATTCAGGGTATTATGGAAATCAAAATTTTGAAGATGGTTGTGTAAGGTATTTATGGGGCGATGCTAAGTCCCAAGCACTTTTCAATCCAATTGAACAGATGGGTTGGCATCTTGATAAACTTATTATTGGAAATTATGTTTGTATTGCAAGTGGCGTTATCATTTTAATGGGTGGTAATCATAATCATCACTCAGAATGGATTACAGTGTATCCATTCGCTGAGCAAATAGAACATTCATATGAACCGAAGGGCGATACAATCATTAAAAGTGATGCCTGGATTGGAATGAATGCTATTATAATGCCAGGCGTTACAATCGGTGAAGGTGCTATCGTTGCAGCAGGATCTGTCGTAAGTAAAGATGTTCCGCCATATACGATAGTGGGCGGTAATCCTGCTAAGGAAATAAAGAAACGGTTCACTGATACAGAAATGAATATGCTAATGGAAATGCGTTGGTATGATTGGGATAGAGAGTTGATTGAGAAGGCAATTCCTCTTTTATCTAGTCCAGCCATTGAACCATTATTTGCTTTTTATAAAAATGAAGTAAAAAATAAATAAATCAGCTAGAAAAACTACATTCAATATAGGATGTAGTTTTTTTATTATTTGTACTAGAAACAATTATGAAATAATCTCCCCATTATGGTTTAGTTTTTATAAATTATCTTAAGAAAAATTAAGAAATATAACCAGTAGTTCTTAATATGTTTTATTTATAATTCAAATGATTACACAAAATTGTTTCTTCATTTTCCCTTCAAGGTGTTCCATCACGAATTACTCGCCCGGAGGTAGAAAAGGTAGCTTATATGTTAGAAGTTTCAGCGATACTCCAAAAGCATCCACCTGAAGTATCTAGTGGGCAGCAACATGTATACTTGTGCATGAGCCAGCCATTATAAAGTTTATAAAGGCTGCAGCAATGATTCTTTTTTGTGAGATGGCGAAAAGGGATTTTTTATGTGCAATTCATTGTGTTTTCTTAACAAAACACCTAGTGCTTTCTTATCTTAAAGGGGAACATATTTATTACTTAGATTGTCTATTACGTGTATTACTAAAAATGGATATTCAAATTAAATACAATAAATCCCGTTTGATACCTATTTTTATGTATTACAAAAGTATGAAAGGACTTATTATTTTGAAAAATAAAAGGATGTGTATTGGTGGTGGACAAGTTTAATACTTTTACAGATGAAGCATTGCAAGTGGAAACGAAAAAGACATAACTCAAACAGTAGCTTATCAATCATACAAACGTAGGAGGATATATATGACGAAACCAGCTGTAGACGTAAAAAACGTTCAAAAAGTGTACGGTAAAAAAGCTGAGAATCAATCACACGCATTAAAAGGTGTTTCATTCTCGATTCAAGAGGGGGAGTTTGTCGGTATTATGGGGCCATCTGGTTCTGGCAAAACAACATTATTAAATGTAATTTCGACACTTGATAAAGCGGCAGGTGGTGTTATTGAAATTGCAGGAACGGATATTACGAAAATGAAACAAGGTGAGCTTTCAGATTTCCGTTCACAAAAATTAGGGTTCATTTTCCAAGATTTTAACTTATTAGAGAACTTATCTATTTATGAAAACATTGCACTTCCACTTTCCCTTCAAGGTGTTCCATCACGAAATATTGGGCCGAAAGTAGAAAGGGTAGCTGATATGTTAGGAATTTCAGCAATACTTCAAAAGTATCCATCTGAAGTATCTGGTGGACAGAAACAGCGTTCAGCAGCAGCACGTGCACTTGTGCATGAGCCGGCAATTATTTTAGGGGACGAGCCAACAGGAGCTCTTGATTCTAAAAATGCAACAAGTTTACTTGATGCAATGACAAACTTAAATAAAGAACAAGGTGTATCTATTATGATGGTTACACATGATCCATACAGTGCAAGTTACTGTCAGCGTATTTTATTCATTCAAGATGGTGAGTTATATAAAGAAATTCACCGTAATGGTACACGTGAAGAGTTTTACAAAGAAATTTTAGACGTGCTTGCAGACTTAGGCACACAAAAAGCATAAGAAAGGAGGTTTGGGCATGTTATTTAAACTTTCCATGTCAGGGCTAAAAAGTAAGTTACAAGATTATATTGTATTACTTATTGGTCTAATTGTATCTATTTCAACTTTCTATATGTTTCAAACGCTATCACTAAATAAAACGTTCCTTGAATCTAATGCAAACGTTGGTCCTATTGTATTAATATTCCAAATAGGTTCCTTTTTATTAGCGATTGTAACATTTTTTTACATTATGTATGCAAACTCTTTCTTATTATCTCTTCGCCAAAAAGAGTTTGGTATGTATATGATGTTAGGAGCAAAAAAGTATAAAGTTACATTACTGATGTTCCTTGAAACAATTGTATTAGGTGCGGCATCACTTGTAATTGGGATCACAATTGGTGTAGGACTTGCAGAAGGTATCGGACAGTTATTAATGAAACAATTGGAGTTAACTGGAGAAGGTTACAAAGCTTTGTACATTCCATCTATGGTTGCTACTTGCATCTTCTTCTTTGCATTATTTGTACTATCAGCAAGTATGAATAGTATTAAATTATCACGTATTTCTGTATTACAACTTGTACATGCAGATGCACAAACAGAGCGTGTCGCGGTAAAAGGAAAAATGACAGTTGTAGTTGCATTCCTTGGTCTGATTTTGTTAGGTATTGGTTATGCATCACTGCTCTATATACCACAGGCAAAAAATCTAGGAACCGTTCCTACATTAATGGCTCTTGGATTAATCGCAGCAACTGTTAGTACTTACATGTTGTTTGGATCACTTCTCCCAGTTATGATTAAAAAATTAAAAAGTAATAAAAAGCGTAGTGAAAAAAGGCTTAATGCTTTTACCTTTGCTCAATTAAACTTCCGCATTAATGGCCTAACAAATGTGCTTGCGACGGTAGCGATCTTAGTAGCCCTTGGAGCAGGTGGAATTGCGTGTGGTATGGCATTTAAAAATGACGTTTTAAAGCAGACTGATAAAGGAACAATTTACGATTCGGTAGTTCATAATCCAACAGCAGAAGAAAAGAACATTTTGAGTAGTATTTTATTTCAAGAGAAACTTGAATATCGTTACAAAGTAGATGATAAGTATGTTTATTATATAAAAGAAGAGCTAGAGAACAATCGTCCTTTAGTAAAAGATAGAAAAAATGAGAAGATAATGAAAGTTTCAGAAGAGATTCCCATGGATGCATTTGCATTGTCAAGACAATGGGGTAAAGAGGATGCGGAATCAAAACAATGGAGAGAAGCTTTCGAAACAATTCAGCCAAATTATATACATCCTGATCATAAAATAAAAATTGTAGATCAAAACATATACGATAGTATGAAAGATACAGAAAATACGGTGTTTATTGGGAAAACAGATGTTTTTGGAGCATACGTAAAAGAATGGAAAAAAATTGATGAATTGCAGGTAGTTAAATATAAAAATGTGAAAGTGGAAGAACTGGATAGTAAGTATCAAACATATAAGGCGAATCAAAGTTTTTCCAGCGGACTAATGTTTATGGGGTTCTTCGTTGGAATTGCGTTTTTAGCAATGATGGCAAGTTGCTTAATGTTTAAAATTCTATCTGGCGCATCTAAAGATAGTATACGTTATCAAATGCTTCGTAAAATTGGTGTTCGCCGGGAATTATTAACACAATCGATTTATAAGGAGTTATCCTTCGTATTCTTAGTCCCAGCAATTATCGGTATTGTTCACATATTAGTTGGTATGAATATGTTTGGCCCTCTTTTAATCGATCCGTATTTTCGAATTTGGTTACCAATTGTTATTTTCATAGTGATTTACTCGATTTACTACTGGATTACAGTTCAATTGTATAAAAGAATTGTACTTCCGAAAGAAGGTTAATGTAATAATGTTATGTATACTAAGTATCATCATAATTGGCCCCCGTTATGATGAAGGGAAAGGAAGTGGGAAAATAGTATCGTTCCTACATTGAGTACTACTTTAACCTTATTTGTAGGAACTCTTGCACTATCCCCTTACAATAAAATTGAATAATCATCCCATATTAATTGTTAACTATAACCGGAATTTTGACAGGATGGAACAATTATCAAAATAATATCTTGTATAAATTGTGTCTATTATAGCTATTATTTAAAATTGGGTCTGCACCAAAAGAGTGTAAATAAACATAAAACTTGTAAACCTTATTCATCATAAGGATTATCGTTTTAGAAAAGGAGTGTGTGTTGAAAAAATTTTTAAAGGTAATTTTAATCTTATTAGTAATATTTATAGGAATTATGTTGGGAAGCATAATTTTAAATAAAACATATCATACAGAGTTTAAGTCTTTAGATAACACGGATCAAAAGATGTTAAAAGAATTAGCTACTATTTATAAGAGCTTTGAAGAATCGAGTGATAAACTTTGGAATGAAGATTATCGCTTCGAAAAAATGCCATTGGTTCTGATACGTAGTAATAAAGACGGGGGATTCTTTAGACAAGAAGCTTATGCAGTTAATGTAACGGGATTAGAAAATAGTATTTTTGCAAAGGAAATAAAAGTCTCAAATTCTCTGCATCTACCTAAAGTCTATCGCTTAACTCGTTTTGATTTTAGAACTATTTCTACCTGGTTTCCTTGGAACTTTGGGACAATAAATATTAATGATATGGATGTATTTTATTTAAAATATCATCCTAAAATGTTTAGTAATCCAGATTTATATTTTGATTTTTCATCTTTCTTATTACATGAAGGTTTTCATGCTTATAAACAAAAAGATTGGACATATGATGCAAATGGTGGAGAGTTTATTCACGAATATCCGATTAATAAAGAAAATTACGCGCTAATGGGATTAGAATTTAAGCTATTAGATAAAGCAATGATTGATACAAGCCCAGAAAGTATTAATCAGGCATTATATGATTGGACAATTGTACGTAACTATCGCTATAAAAAATGGCCTCAATTAATTGGAGAAACAAAAACTGAAGCAATAGAAGGTTCAGCACGATACTTAGAGTATCGTTATAGTAAGTTAACTGGTGGAAATCTTATGGTACTTGCAAAGAAACAGAAGCCATATCATGTTACTTTTATGGAGGCGTTCAACTTCGTTGCTAATGGACAGGCAGAATCTCCAAAGTTTTTAGAGCGGAATATGAGATATGAGACTGGTTCAGCCCTTGAATTAAGCATGGACAAAGCAAATATTCCATGGAAAGAAGCTATTGAAGATAGTGCAACCAAACAAGGAAAGACACCATATGAAGTATTAAATACGTACTTTAATATAAATAATACGCCCACAATTGAAAATAAAATCAAAGAAATTAAAGAGAACAATGACTATGAAACACTTTTAGAACAAGGAGAAAAACTGGTTAAAATAAGTAACGAGTAAAGAAAATAAGATTTGAAAAAGAATTTCCTTTAATGAGCGTATTGAAGAGGATTCTTTTTTCATTTTATAAGTTATATAAACTACAGGTGTAATCAAAAAAGTTTAATTAAAAGAAGGAATCTCAAAATAATTATTTTTTATTAAAAGCTAAATTTAATGAAGAAGAAAACTTATTAATTGTAAATGGATCTAAAGAAAATTTCGAACAATATTTAAGACATTATCTTTTATACCGATTATGTTATTTTGGCGCTTTTAATTGCAAGTATATACTAAAGAGAGGATAGAAATGTACCACCTGCTTTTGCCTTTAGTTGTTCAATACGAGAAAAATGTGGAGGAATATGATGGAGTCAAAAATTCTTATTGTTGATGATGATAAAGAGATTAGAAATCTTATCTCTGTTTATTTGGAAAATGAAGGTCTGAAAACTCAAAAGGCAGAAGATGCTATTGAAGCTTTAAAATTGTTAGAAGAAAAGAAGTTCGATCTTATTATTTTGGATATTATGATGCCTAATATGGATGGTATTGAAGCATGTATGAAAATTAGGGAAGAACGAAATATGCCTATTATCATGCTATCTGCAAAATCAGAGGATATAGACAAAATTCAGGGGCTAGCGTCTGGTGCCGATGATTATTTATCAAAACCGTTTAACCCGTTGGAGTTAATCGCTAGAGTAAAATCCCAATTAAGAAGGTTTAAAAAATACAATACGCATACAGATAATAATAAAAGCATCTTAGAAATTGGTGATTTAACCGTGAATACAGATACACGTCAAGTATGGGTAAGAGGAACGGAAGTAAGGCTAACTCCAAAAGAGTTCGATATACTCAAACTACTTGCTCGTAACAAAGGAATTGTTCTCAGTGTTGCAAAAATATATGAAGCAGTTTGGAAAGATGCTTTTTATAAATCGGATAATACTGTCATGGTGCATATTACAAAAATAAGAGACAAAATTGAAGAGGATTCTAAACATCCAATTTATATTAAAACTGTTTGGGGAATTGGGTACAAAATATGAAGAAGGTTAGTTTTAGAAATAAGATAATTATAAAACTTCTTGGTGCTGTTGCAGTTAGTTTTTTTGTTTCGCTTGGTTTAACAATCCTCACTTTTCTATATGTCATAATACCATTAAATCTAAATCACTATCTTGATGATCTTAGTACATTTGAAAATAATATGCTTACATTTCTTATATTCGCGTTAGCAATCTTTACTTTTATAATCATTTTTTTGATATTGGTTCGAAAGAAAATAATATATTTAAAGCTCATTTCTGATAGTGTTAATGATATTGCCAATGGAAAGCTGGGTTTGACAATTGGGATTGAGGGAAAGGATGAATTGACTCATCTTGCTCAAAATATTAATTATATGTCCAAGGAATTGGAGAATACATTTGAACAAGAAAGACAATTGGAACGTACAAAAAATGAACTCATAACCAACGTATCTCATGACTTACGCACACCGTTGACATCTATTATCGGCTATGTAGATTTATTAAAAAGAGGGCAATACGACAGTAAAGCACAATTACAGGAGTATCTCGAAACCACTTATTTAAAATCACAGAGATTGAAATATCTAATTGATGAACTATTTGAGTACACCCGTTTATCAGACATCGATGCTAAGTTAAACATTAACGAAGTTGATTTATCAGGCTTGTTGGAGCAAATAGTTGGAGAATATATTCCTATATTTGAAAAGGCAGGTTTAAGTGTTCAAAAATCAATAACGGAAGAAACAATACCTATTTTCATGGATGTAGAAAAAATGGTACGTGTTTATGAAAATCTGTTTATGAATGCGATAAAGTACAGCATGAAACCATCCGAATTATCAATATGTCTTGAACTAATAGGTAACAAAGCAATTTTGAAAGTATCAAATAAAGTCGAGAAGCCGCCTGTTAGCGATCCTAATAAATTATTTGAAAGGTTTTTCAGGGGTGATAAGGCCAGAAAAGATGATCAAGGAAATGGACTGGGACTCGCTATTTCAAAAAGAATTGTTGAACTTCATAATGGTAATATACATGCAGAATATAAAGTAGGCTGGATGTCCTTTATTGTTGAACATCCAATTAAATAGAATGGCTTATGGAATGAAAGGTTCCATAAGCTTTTTTTTAAAACTTAAGAAACTTCTTAAGTTAATAATTCAAGTAGGCCATTCATAGTAGACATGATACTGATAAGTTAATTTGATTTATTATTATAAAGTGATTAATCGAATAAAGGGGAAGTTCATTGATATGAATAATGTAAGAGACGATAGTAAATTTAGCAACCAGTGTGTTTTGGTATTCAACCGGGGCACACTGGTTTTATTTTTTTATAAATGTGGAACAAATGTATTACTTAGATTGTCTATTAAGTGTAATCCTAAAAGATATGAAAGTACAGATCATTTCGAAAAATACAAGGGTATTAAAAAGAGGGATATGTGTGGGAACACTAAGTGTCAGTGTGCCTAAAAGGGTGGGATGAGATGGTCTATATGAAAGTGGTTCTAATGTCTTATATGTATATAGAATTTGATAACGCTGTCTATTTTTTGGAGGATTATGTTAAAATAACGTTTTTTTGAGTACAAAGATATTGGAGGTAACAGAAGTGAAAAGTATGTTTTGCAAGAGATTTATTACAATAGTAACAGTGCTTACACTATTTTGTAGCATGGCCGTTCCATTTGGAAGAGCATCAGCGGAAACAGTTCCTGCTATAGACGTAGAAGCAGGATCAGCAATTTTAGTAGAAGCAAATTCCGGGAAAATTTTATATCAAAAAAATGCAGATGAATCATTAGCAATTGCTAGTATGACAAAAATGATGAGTGAATACTTAGTTCATGAAGCGGTGGATAAAGGAAAACTTAAATGGGATCAAAAAGTTAAAATTTCTGAATATGCATATAAGATTTCGCAAGATCGCTCATTATCAAACGTTCCATTAGAAAATGGTGGCTCTTATACGGTCAAAGAGTTATATGAGGCAATGGTAATCTACTCTGCAAACGGTGCAACAATTGCTTTAGCTGAAGAGATTGCTGGAAAAGAAGTCAATTTCGTGAAAATGATGAACGATAAATCAAAAGAGTTTGGAATGAAAAATTATAAATTTGTAAACTCTACAGGTTTAACAAACCATGATTTAAAAGGACATCACCCAGAAGGGACAACTCCAGACGAGAAAAATAAAATGTCCGCAAGAGATTGTGCGATTTTAGCACAACGTCTTATTCAAGATTTCCCGAAAATATTAGATACAGCAAAAATCCCTAAAAAAACATTCCAAAAGGGTGGCAAGTATCCGATTGATATGACGAACTTTAACTGGATGTTAAAAGGCTTAATTAAGCAATACGAAGGTGTAGATGGGTTAAAAACAGGAACTACTCCAGAAGCCGGAGATTGTTTTACTGGTACAGTAGAAAAAAACGGTATGCGTCTAATCTCTGTAGTTATAAAAGCAAACTCTCATACAGCACGTTTTGATGAAACAAAGAAATTATATGATTATGGATTTGCAAATTTTGAAGTGAAGAAGGTCTATGGAAAAGATTCAGTAGTAAAAGGTCATGAAACAGTGCGAGTAGCAAATGCAAAGGACAAAGATGTAGTTGTTCAAACGAAGCAAGCTGTTTCACTTCCAATGCCAAAGGGCAACAAAGACGTTTATAAAAAAGAATTTAAAGTATCGAATAAAGAACAAGAAGCGCCTATTAAAAAAGATGTAACAATTAGTAAAATGACTATATCACCTAAAGATAGTACAGATCCTGGATTTTTATCAGGTAAATCATTACAAGTAGACCTTGTAACAAAATCTGAAGTAGAACAAGCAAATTGGTTTACACGTTTAATGCGCGAAATAGGATCTTTCTTTAGCGGTATGTGGAATAGTGCGGTTGATATAGTAAAAGGCTAACTTTGTAGGATAAAACTAAATATTAGCCTGAAATAAAAGGTTTCAAAGTATTATAGATTCTTATGTGGATGGCTTGGAATGGAAGATTGCATTAATTCTCAAATCTGGTTCTTCGGAACTTTCGGTATTGCAATCAAGCTAAGATAAATTTGTATCCATATAATCAAAAAACGCTATTCTTTTTGTAGAAATATACAGAAAGGATGGCGTTTATTATGAATTGTTCGATTCAAAGGGTTCTGGTGCAAGGTTAGTTTAATAAAGTTACATGATGAAAAAACATTCATTATTCCATCAAGTGACAATTAAAATCGATACCTGGTACTTATTTCTGTTATTAATTTTTATAAAAATTTAATAAAATCTTTTCTTTCTATTAAATATTTTGTTTTAAATTATTTATATAAAGAAATGGAGGCCAGAAAATGAATTTTTTAAAGAAATTTAAGTATCTCTTTATAGCGTGTATCCCTATGTATATAGTTATTCTTTAATTTCAATCGAATAAAAAAGCAAGGTATTCGAGAAAAAAGTACGGTACCATACAGAGAAAACGCTCTCCCATACAAAAGTAAATTGTACCGAAAGTGATAAAAGCGAATGTTATATGGAGGGAACCCCCTAATAATTTCACCTGAAAATCGGTAATTAATGAAACAAACAATAACAAAATGATACATGATTACGAGTTAATATCCCCAAAAGATAGGATTACTAGTGACAATCTTTGATACTGACAAGTGAGGTGACGTCGATGAGAGGGACATTAATAAAAAGTGGAGTATTTATTTTGGTTTTAACAGTAGGGCTATATCTTGCAAAATATGCATATGACCATCATACTAACCGAGTTAAAGTAAGAGACACGATTCAACAAATATCAATAGAGCATGATATACCGCCATGGATTCCTTTATCTATTGCATTCCATGAAAGTAAGTTTGATCGAAACGCAGTCGGAGATCAGGGCACATCATTTGGACTGTTTCAGCTTCATCGAGGTGGACTAGCACCTAAAGATTTAACGAACGAAGATTTGAAAAATATAGAAACGAATACCCGAATTGCAATATCTAATATGATAAATGCATATAACCGTGGTTTACAGCAAAATTTAAAAGGACCAGAGCTATTAAAATATGTTGCTAATACCTCAGGGTGGCCTGGGAATAAGGGTGTTCAATGGACAAATAAGCAGACAGACTATAACGAGGGTTTAGAAAACAGTTTTAAAATGTTTTCTAAACGACAATACGATTTTATAGAATGAAATTTCTTTTTTCTTTCTATTATTATATAACTTATGCCTAAATACGAAAGTTCCCTAAAACAGATACATAGATTGACTTTGTACTGCTTATATTAGGAATTTAAAGAAACAATATGTATAATTCTCCCACTACAATAGTATAGTGGCCTTTATTAACAGCAAAATCTACAATTTACAAGGAGAACATTTTATGAGTAAGAGAATAAAAGAATTAGATTCCATGCGAGGGTTAGCAGCACTTACAGTGGTATTTGGACATTTTTGTTTAATGCTACCATCGTTGCCTAATTCTATTAAATTTTCCCCGCTTAGGTTTTTATGGGCTGGCGGGGAAGCTGTAATCGTTTTTTATATACTCAGTGGTTTTGTGTTATCTATGGCACTTTATCATTCAAAAACAAATTATTGGGGATATTTAATTAAGCGATTTGTACGAATCTATATCCCTTATTATTTTTGGATAATCATTACCTTTGCTTTATTTATTTTGTTCTCGCCGTATGAAGTGGCTGGACTACGGGATTGGTTCTATGATAGGTGGCAAGGGTCTATAACAAAAATAGATATTATAAACCATTTTGTGCTTCTTAATAACTTTTTTACGGAAAATTATAATCCAGTTATCTGGTCATTGGCTCAAGAAATGCGTATATCTATTGTGTTTCCTTTGTTATTCCTTCTTTTTTATAAACTGAGTTGGAAGAAAACGATACTATTTGCTTTGAGCTTTTCTTTAATTAGTGTTTTCCTTAATATGTTGCATATAGGGAAAGCAGAGGGATTTTATAATGGTTATGCCGATACACTGCATTTCACATCGATGTTTATGGTAGGAATGTTACTTTTTAAGCATCAGGAAAAGCTTATCTACTTATATAGGAATATGAAAAAATTTAATAAAGGATTTCTTATTGCATTAGGAATTATTCTATATTTATACTCCATTTTAATTTATGGTTTTTCCCGTAATGATACTACTTTCTTATTAAAAGATTGGGGTGTCGTAATCGGTGTTAGTATATTTATGATAATGGCCATGAGTAACCTAAAAGTGAAAGCATTTTTAAATAAGAGTGTATTTGTATACTTAGGAGAAATTTCATACAGTATCTATTTGTGTCATTTTCCAATCATGATGGTACTATTTAAACTTTTGTATACAAAGATACCTATCTTTTTCCTTCTTGCTTTGTGTATTTCAATGACAATACTTTTTTCTATAGTTTCGTATCATTTAATTGAAAAGAAATGTATCAACTGGGCAAAACAAAGAACAACAAATTTTCGAAAAAAAGTGTAATGCTTGAAGGAATTTTATTTCTTTAGTAAATATACGAATATGACCGATTCCTAAGTATATTAGGAATCGGTCAATTACGGATTCTATATAAATATACTAAAATTGAACAAATTTTTAATTTTATACTTAACTCCAAAAATCCTCTTACTAAAGAGAATCTTCGTAATGTTTTTCCAGACATAGCCGAAAGTACAATTAGTAAAACGCTAGTTTCCTTGTAGCTGCTTGGTCAAATGAAGCTGGTTTCAAGAGGAAGAAATGCTCAATGTATACAGGTTTAATTCTGTATTAATAATTATTAGGGGTAACAACACATCGCTATCTATATCTAAAATGTTATATAAAACTATTGAATATTTTATTCGTAAAAACAGAGGTGTAAAATGAATTTTATTTCCGAACTACTTGTTACCTTTGCAATTCCTACAATACAACTCACATTCTTGTTACTACTCATTTTTGTTTTTAGCTACTTTGTAGTATACAAAAAGGTATGTAAAGGAGGGGGGGAATTTACCGTACAACAAGTTATATTGTTTATATTGATAATAGGATATTATTCCCTTGTATTATCAGCTACTTCATTTGGTCGTCCAGATGATATAACTTCTGCAAGAACAATTGACTTTGATGTACTTAGTGTTTATAAAAAAGCATGGAATACCTTTTCATTTTCTTCTTTTTTCCATATCATTGTGAATATAGGTATGCTTTTTCCGTTAGGAATTTTATTACCTTTATTTAGTAATGTTTTTCAAAAAACAAAATGGATGTTAATCAGCTCAATTATAGCAAGTTTATTGATTGAAATCCTTGAATTTATAATGCAACGTGGAAGTATGGAACTAGCCGATTTACTTCATAATACTTTAGGAATGATGCTAGGATATTCTATGTTAAATATAGTTCTTATATTGTTGAAGAAAAAAGAAACAGATACACAAATGACCAAATATTTATTTCTTCCGATTACAGTAAGTTTTGTTGCACTTGGAATAATGATTTCGTATCAAATGAAGGAATTTGGGAATATGCCTTTAGATCCCATTACAAAAACAGACATGACTGATGTCACTATAAAAACATCAATAGAGTTAAAAGACGAAGGTAATAAAATGCCTGTTTACAAAGAGGAAATTACAAAAATGCCTAATGACAATGAGCCAGTTACAAAAAAATCACATATTCGAGATGTCGAAATTCTGTCTCCCAAAGAAGTATTTCAAAAACTAAAACAAGGAGACTTTGATCCTATAATATCTTTCAAAGCAGGTGATACATTAGTCATTACAGATTATAATATAGATTACTACGCTGATACAAAAGGCTTTTCTCAACCTATATATGTTTTTCAAGTACGCTTAAATGATAATGGGAAAGATAGTTGGTCTCAACCTATTTCTGCGAGAAGATAACGTAGATTTTCATGTTTTTGTTCATGTGAAATAGTTTAATCGAGTTGTCTTGCTCATTTGAAAAATCTCCTATGGAATTTAATTGAAATTGAAAAACATTTAAGAAGAACAATTACGCTGTGGGCTATTGTATAGTGTAGATATGAATAACAAAAAAGGGGAACTATATATGTGGAAGCGATTTGTAGCGATTGGTGATAGTTTTACAGAGGGGATAGGGGATGAAGTTGAGGGAATAGCATTAAAAAGCTGGGTAGATCATTTTGTTCAGCTGTGTGTAGATGATTTAAAATATGCTAATTTTGCAAAGCGTGGGTTAGTAACTAAAGAAATTCGCTCGCAGCAATTGGAACAGGCATTAACTTTTAATCCAGATTTGGTTAGTCTAATTGCAGGTGCAAACGATGTTTTAAAAGGACGTTGGAATCATCAAGCATATAAGAACGATATGGAATGTATGATAGATACATTAAGTAAAGCAGGTGCTGATATTATTATAGCAAACCTTCCAGATTTTACAGTTCGGCTTCCGTTTCCTTCTGAAAAAAAACAAGTATTAAAAGAACAATTATTAGAGGCAAATGAAGTTATACTTTCACTGAGTAGAGAGTATAAGCTACATCATGTTGACTTTTGGAATCATCATTTAGTTAATGACAATACGCTTTGGTCTACGGATTTAATTCATCCAAACTCAAAAGGATATGTAAAAGTTGCTGAATTGATTTTTAGTAGTTTGCCTGTACATGACTCTTTTAAATAAGCTGTAGAATGATCTAAACTCCTGTCGCATGCTGTACAGGGGTTTTTGGTGCGAAAAAGAAGGATATAGAGTGCCTATAAATTATACTTTAAGTAATTCTTTTTATTGTTTATATTTTTGTTATTTTCTGTTGCAGAATCCTTAGTATAAGGATTCTTTTTTTGTATCAATAATCTATAAAGAAAAAAGATGAAATTGGCGGAAATGAACTAAAAGGTATTTTAAATGAATTGTTAAAACAACACTAATAATGATAACGTTCGCTAAATATATTCGTCGTTTGTAAGAATCTTAAAATCCTCCCTTTTGGATGCAGCTTACCCATAAATTTAATTTTTTTGTAAATGTGGAACTATTTCATTACTTACACTGTCTATTAAGCGTTAAAACATTTTTTATTTAACATATTTAGAAAGGAATAATCATTTTTAATTAAGGGAGAAGATTGAATTGAAAAAAATATGGATGCTGCTTTTCTTTTGTTTTGGAGTTATGTTGGTAGGATGCAATAAAGATGAGCCGCCAAAACAAGCATTTGAAGAATATATCAATTTATGGAATGATAAAAAATTTACAAATATGTATGATTATTTATCAGAACATGCAAAAAAAACGATTTCTAAAAAGGAGTTCACAGAGAAATATCAAAAAATTTATGAGGGTATTGGAGTTAAGAATTTAAAAATTAAAACGAAAGGAGCGAATACTAAAGATAAAGAACTTTTTCTTTTTGAAGTTAATATGGATACGGATGGAGGAACAGTTTCATTCATCCATGAAGCAAAACTCGTGAAAGATAAAGATAAGGAATCTTGGAAAATAGATTGGAAACCAGACTTCATTTTCCCAGGTATGAAAAAAGATTACAAAGTACGTATGCAAACAGAGCAAGGAAAACGCGGAGAAATATATGATCGAAATGGAAAAGGGCTTGCAACGAATGGTAAAGCGACTGAAGTTGGAATTATTCCAGAGAAACTAGGTGAAACGGCAGCGCAAACGAAAGAAATAGTAGCACAATTACTTGATATGTCTATAGAAGAGATCAATCAAAAGCTCGCAGCGAAATGGATAAAACCAGATTCCCTTGTACCAATTGGTATTTTAAAAGAGGGAACGAGACAGAATGATTATATTGAATTAGAAGGAGTTTCATCTCGCCCAGTAAATATTCGTACGTATCCATTAGGAGAAGCAGCGGCACACTTAACGGGATATATAGGAAAGGTAAATGCAGAGGAGTTAAAATCGCTTCAAAAAAAAGGTTATCAAGCAGATGATTTAGTGGGTAAGACAGGTTTAGAGAAAGTATTAGAGAATAAATTGCGTGGTGAAAAGGGTGGACGCGTATTTATGGAAGATGAGAACGGGAAAGAGATTAAAAACGTAGCAAAACAAGAAGCAAAAAAAGGGGAAAATGTTACGTTAACTATTGATGCTGCAATTCAAGAAAAAATCTTTAATGTGATGAAAAATGAAGCAGGATCTAGTGCAGCGGTCAATCCTAAAACGGGTGAAACAATCGCACTTGTAAGTAGCCCTGCTTATAATCCAAATACAATAGTTAGAGGAGCATCAAAAGCTCAACGGGAAGCATGGAATAATGACTCGAAACTGCCAATGATGAATCGCTTCACACAAGCGTTTGTACCAGGTTCCGTATTTAAAACGATAACAGGTGCAATTGGTTTGGAAACAAACACAATAAATCCTAAGGAAGAATTTAAAATTCAAGGATTAAAGTGGACAAAAGATTCATCTTGGGGAAATTATTATGTAACACGTGTGAAGGATGCTAGTCCAGTTGATTTTGATAAGGCAATGAAGTACTCTGATAATATTTATTTTGCTCAACAAGCTTTGAAAATAGGAAAAGATCAGTATGTAAATGAATTTAAGAAATACGGATTTCATGAAAAATTACCAATTGAATACGAATTCCCTATTTCAATCATTGCAAAAGATGGGATAAAAAATGATATTCAACTAGCAGACACGGGGTACGGACAAGGACAAGTATTAATGACACCTCTTCATTTAGCATTGACTTATGCACCGATTGTCAATGAGGGTAACATTCCGTCACCGCATCTTATAAAAAAAACAAAAGAAGCGGGAAATTGGAAAGAAAATGTGATTTCTACCAAGAATCAAGAGATATTAAAAAGTGCGTTAATAAAGGTTATTAATGATCCTGATGGTGCTGGGAGAATTGCTAAAGTTGATGGTGTAACTCTCGCTGGTAAGACAGGTACAGCAGAACTGAAAGAATCGAAAGAAGCAGAGGGTAAAGAACTTGGATGGTTTGCAGCTTTCGATGCAAGCGCGCCAAACATGATTGTTACCATGATGATTGAAGATGTAAAAGGAAGAGGCGGGAGCAACGTTCCAGGTGAAAAAATAAAACATGTTTTTCAGAAATAATACTTAATTAGAAGGTGAAATTTACTTCTTTAGTAAATATACAAACCTTACCGATTCAAGATTATATTAGGAATCGGTTAATTTATGTCTAAACGCAGATTTTATGATTTTAATAATCGTATTTAATTACGTGTTTTTTACACAATTAAATACGATTATTTTTTATTTGAAAATTATAAAACAACAAATTTTAAAATGTTAAATTAGATAATTGAAATTTAAAAAATAAGAGCTATTATACTTACCTTTATTTTCAGAAATATTACAAAGCTGTTAGTTTGAAGTAAGGTTATTCAATATAAGTAAGAGGGGAATTTCTTTATACTAAAAGATAAAAGTATTAATTAGATATTTCTAGATAATAAATAGATACATAAATAAAAGGAGCTAAATATATGTATAAAATCATGATTGTAGAAGATGACCAAAAAATTTCTAAACTACTTCAATCCCATATTAATAAGTACGGGTATGAAGGGAATATTACAGAGGATTTTGAAAACATTTTGGCTAACTTTGAAAAAATTCAACCTGATTTAGTTTTATTAGATGTAAATTTACCGAGTTTTGATGGTTTCTACTGGTGCCGACAAATTAGAACGGTCTCTACTTGTCCCATTATATTTATATCAGCACGTAGTGGAGAGATGGAGCAAGTTATGGCACTTGAACATGGTGCAGACGATTATATCACTAAACCGTTTCATTATGAAGTTGTAATGGCAAAAATCCGAAGTCATCTTCGAAGAATTTACGGAGAATACGCACCGAAAGCGGAAGAAAGAGTTGTTCAGCAATCCGGTTTAATACTTTATCCAGAAAAAATGGAATTAAAGCTAAATGATAGCATGTGTATACTGTCAAAAAAAGAAACTGTTTTACTAGAAACTCTCTTACGACAATCTCCTAGTATTGTTAGTCGAGAGAAAATTTTAGAAAAACTTTGGGATGACTATACGTATGTAGATGATAATACGTTAAGTGTAAATGTTACACGTGTCCGAAAAAAATTAGAGGAAATCGGAATAAAAAATGCATTAGAAACAGTTCGTGGTGCTGGATATCGTTTGAAAATAACTTGGAAGAATGATGAGGTATAATAATGAATTTATTTTTACGTGAACATATCCCTTTCATCTGTTTCTCAATCATTCAGCTATTTGTCGTTCTAACTGTTTATTGGCTGGATGGATATAACCACTTATCTACTGCGTTATATAGTGTGTTTTTAGGAGGATGCTTTTTAATTGCGTTTTTACTTTATCGCTACTTTAGCCATCGTAGATTTTATAACAAATTATCCAACCCTTCTGAAACATTAGAGGACTCCTTAGAAGAACTCGATTCCACTCCATTATCAGTAGCACTTCAGCGTGTGTTAAAGACACAATACAGTCAATATCATCAACAGTTAAAGACTTGGGAATATAAACAAAAAGAGCACCTTACATTTATTAATCAATGGGTGCATCAGATGAAAACGCCCCTATCAGTTATTGAACTGATCACACAAGAAGAGAATGGGGAGGTTTTTGAAAGTATTGTGGAAGAAGTAGATCAAATGCAGTACGGATTAGAAATGGTCTTATATATGGCGCGATTACAAACGTTTGAGCAAGATTTTTATGTGGAAAGAGTTTCGTTACAGGAAATCGTTCAAGAAGTAATCCGTGAAAATAAACGTCTGTTTATCCGTATCTATGTTTATCCAGAAGTAAAAGTAAAACAAACTATTATGGTAGAAACCGATAGAAAGTGGCTTCGGTTTGTTATTCATCAAGTGATATCCAATGCCATTAAGTATTCAGCAGGAAGTAGAAAAAACGTTACTATTACTACATTAGAAGAAGAGCGCTCAGTAATCCTTGAAATACACGATCATGGTGTGGGAATCCCAAAAGAAGACCTCCCGAGAGTATTCCGCCCATTTTATACGGGAATAAACGGTCGGAAATTTAAGGAATCTACTGGGATGGGATTATATCTTGTGAAAAATATTATAAAAAGATTGGAACATGATATTGAAATAAAGTCGGAAGTAGGAAAAGGAACAACAATCTGTATTATTTTCCCTTATGAAAATCGTTAGAATGGTATTTAGTCTGACTTTTCAGAAATATTACAGACCTGTTAGATATATGAAAGGTTAATCGATATGAGAAGAAGGGACGCTTAGATAAACTTAGGTTATTAAAAGATAAAAAGGAGCAAAACGATATGGAAATATTAAAGGTCTGTGAACTGAGTAAAATCTATACAGGAAAGGTATCTTATGAAGCGCTCGCCGACATTAATTTGAGTGTGAAAAAAGGAGAGTTTGTAGGAATAATGGGACCATCAGGAAGTGGAAAAACTACTTTGTTGAACATGGTTTCTACTATTGATTCTCCCACATCAGGAGAAATATTGATTAATGGAGAAAATCCATATCAATTATCTCAAAATGAACTGGCATTATTTCGAAGACGTGAATTAGGTTTTGTGTTTCAAGCATTCAATCTTCTTACAACATTAACTGTAAAAGAAAATATTGTTCTTCCTCTGACGTTAGATGGTACTAAAGTTGAGGATATGAATCAGCGTGTAGAAGGTATTGCAGAAAAATTAGGCATTCAAGATATATTAAATAAACGAACATATGAAATATCGGGCGGACAAGCACAAAGAACAGCAATTGCACGTGCTCTAATTCATAAACCTAAATTATTACTTGCAGATGAGCCGACAGGAAACTTAGATTCAAAAGCGGCTAATGATGTAATGGAGTTATTAAAACGATTAAATAAAGAACAAGATGCAACAATGATGCTTGTTACGCACGATCCAGTGGCTGCAAGTTTTTGTGATCGCGTTGTATTTATTAAAGATGGAAAATTATATAACGAAATTTATAACGGAGAAAACCAACAAATGTTTTATCAAAAAATTATAGATGTACTTGCATTACTAGGAGGTCGTAAGCATGACTTTTCAAAGATTCGCTTTTAATAGTATCATTCGAAGTAAGCGGAATTATGCTGCACACTTTCTAAGTAGCTCATTTTCAGTTATGGTTTTTTTCACATATTCACTCTTACTTTTTCATCCTGATTTACAAGGAGAACTAGCCTCCACAAGTAAAACAATGAGCCTTTTAGGAACAATGGGGATGCAAATCTCTCAATATCTCATTTTTGTATTTTCATTCTTCTTTCTTTTATATTCGGTGAGTTCTTTTTTAAAAACAAGAAAAAAAGAATTTGGAATTTTAATCATGCATGGTATGACACCGGCGCAGTTAAATAAATTAATTTTTTTAGAAAATATGTTAATTGGAGTCGCTTCAATTACATTTGGTATCTTAATTGGTTTGATATTTTCAAAGCTCAATTTATTGGCAAGTGAAAATATATTAGCGATTGATAAGGGTCTTCCTTTTTACGTTCCTATAAAAGCTGTCTTTACGACAACTGGCGCATTTTTGATTCTGTTTCTAGTCATTTCGTTGTTTACTTCTAAAATGGTAAAAGCAAACAAGTTAATTGATTTGATGAAATCAGAGGAAAAGCCAAAACCAGAGCCAAAGGCATCAAAAGCATTAGCATTCCTTTCCGTATTATTAATTGGGTTAGGGTATGGATGTGTGTTCTATTTCGTACTAGAAAGAAACTTCATTATGCCTTACTTACTTGGAGGGGTAGTCTTTGTAGTGATAGGGACATATTTTCTATTTTCACAGTTGAGCGTGTATGTAATAAGTGTCTTAAAGAAAAAAGACACTTTGTTTTTTAATAAAACAAACCTTCTTACTATATCTGAATTGGCCTATCGTATGAAGGATAATGCAACTATGTTCTTTATGCTAGCGATTGTTTCCGCTGTGGCCTTCACAGGGATTGGTACATGCCTAGCAATGGGAAATAAGGGATTAACCGAAATGACCAACCCATTTGCATTTACATATACTTCGTTAGGAGAAAATGCACAAGAAGAAGAGCACATTACAGAAATAAAAAAACAACTTACTCGCTCAAATTTCTCTTATCAGGTAGCGGTTACGAATCCTAAATTCACGGAAAATAATTTAGTGCTAATCAAAGTATCAGAGTATAACAAGTTTGCAAAAATCTTCGGGTATGAAATGGAAAAGATAGATAATGATCAAGAAGCGATTATAGTACCCTCAATAATTTCGCAAAAAGAAAAGTATGCAAGAGGAAAAGATATACCCGAGAAAATAGATGTAGTACAGGAAAACTTAGAGATGTCCCTTGGGGTCAAGAAGGCAGTCCCATATATAGTTCTCCCAAATACAATTGGAGCTATTATTGTTGTTTCGGATTCTTTGTACGATACAATCCCGAATAGAAAGACAGAAGATGATTCTTACGTAATGAAAAGTCAATATGGATTTGTAGTGGAAAATTGGGAGAAATCAAGAGTGGTTACAAAAAAATTAGAAGCAACAATGGGTAATAATAATTCGGTGCAAGCACATCATTATTTTAAAGCATTGTATTCTGAATGGATTTTTTCGAAACAAGAGAACGGTATTTTACTTATTGTCAGTGTATTAGTAGGGATCGTATTCTTTACGTTCGCAGCCAGCCTATTATATTTCAGGCTATATGCAGATTTAGAAAGGGAACAACAACAATATGAAATGATTGCGAAGGTCGGTCTAAGTAGAAGAGAGCTAAAGAAAATCGTAACGCGTCAGCTTACGTTAATGTTCTTCTTGCCTTTAATTATAGCGATTATTCATAGTGGTGTCGCTTTTATAGCCTTGCAACAGCTAATTGACTTCTCTGTTTTAAAGATGTCCATTTTAATTATACTAGCCTTTATATCCATTCAAAGTGTGTACTTTTTCACTGTCCGTTGGCGTTATTTACAACGGTTATATAAAAAAATCATGTAACGTATTGATAAAACAAGCAAAGAGGAGAAAAAGAAATGAAAAAAGTAATGAAAGTGTGTATGGCAGGAGTTGTATCAATTTCTATGTTAGGGGCTTGTTCTTTTGGAAAGAAAGAAGAACCAAGGAATGCCGCTTTATTGATTGGGGAAGAACAATCATTAAAAGAAATAGTAAGTCAACATAAAAGTGAAATTAAGACCAACACTTTATATAAAGTGAAAAAAGCAGAAACTGGCGGTAAACAACTATTAATTATGGAACGAAAAACTGCAGAGAAGATGGTTGAGATAGGTGTGTTGAGAGAATCAGATAATGATAATGAAGTATGGAGTTCAGATCCAATAAAGTCATTACCTTCAGCTCCAAAAGGTAAAGCTGTATTATTGGCTAGTAAGAAAAATAAAAAAATTAAGGAATTAACAATTAATGAAAAGAAAATAGAAGCCCAGTATGCTAGCGATATTTGGTTCGGTCACTATCGTAATTCAGATTATGAGGAGCTGATTGTAATTGTTGACAATACTACTTTCAATCAAATTCCTGTAAATGAAACATCAATGGAAATCCTTCATTTCAATAAATCGTATGGTGAAGATAGACCATATAACACAGATGATGTTACGGCTGTACAAGCAGAAACTGAATGGAAAAAACTCACTAAAACTATGGGGAGTCAAGTGGATGTATTAGATGCGGTTTCTATTATAAAAAAATAATGAAAATATATTTAATACAGAAAAACCAGGATGATTTTAAGAATTTATCCTGGTCTTTTTTATTACATTTTTTTAAGAAATATCATCTATCGAAAAAAAAGATAAACAATGGAACAAATGAAACTTGTATCATGTCTATATATTGAAACCATATTAAAAGTGAGGGCAGCTTTATGTTTATTCAAATAAGTTTGAGGTGTGGAAATGGAACAGAAGTTTATTGAAAAATGTAATCATGATGAGCTTGACTATGTTATAAAAGACTATTGGCAAGATGTATGGAATTATTCATTTATTATTACGAAAGATCCACACTTATCAGATGACATCACACAAGATGTATTTATTAAGGTTTTTAAACATTGGAATTCGTTTCGAAAGGAGTCATCTATTAAAACGTGGATATTAAAAATTACAAGAAATACGGCAATAAACTATTTGAAATCCTCTTATTTTAAAAGGATATCTTTAGTGGGATTTTTTAGCGACGATAAGCAATCTCCATCGGCAGAACAAGAATTTTTTAATCAAGAGGAAATGAATGATGTGTGGGATGTTGTATTAAAACTACCTAAAAAACACCGCGAAATACTAATATTGGACGCGAAATATGAATTATCTTATGAAGAAATGGCTGAAACATTAGGTGTATCCATTGGAACAGTCAAATCTAGGTTAAGCAGAGCAAGAAGTAAAGTTTCAAAATTAATAGGGGAGGGTAGAAGTGATGAACAGTAAAAAAAATCCTGACTGGTATAGCAAATTAAAAAATGGACCAATGGAGCGTCGTAAAGATGAAGAAGCATTTATTTATAAAATAAAGCAATCGATATACCAAAATAGTGAAGTAGACTCTGTACCATACAAGAGACCATTTCGTAAAAAAGCATTGCCTATTGTAGTTGTTTTGGTTTGTACAATGTTATTTTTTATTGTTCAACAACCTTGGCTTGATGATAATAAATCACCGGTACAAAGTAGTACTCAAATTAAGCCTAAAACAAAAGATGAGTCTGCTCAAGATCCATCATTAAAACAATTTATGAATGAGTTATATCGAAGTACAAATTCAAAAAATGAAAATGACCTGTATAGAGCGTTAAATGATGAAGTTCTATTTAAAGGGAAAATTTATCAGAAGGATGAATTGAAGTTTGATGAGGATATTTTTCATGAGTTGCAAGTCGCTCTTACAATGGGGGGAGAATTTGCAAATGATACAAAGAAAGTATACAAAGTACCAAGTGGATTGACAGAAAGTAACCAACCAAAGCAATCGCATTTTATATATGCAACTGTTACTGGAAATAAAACGAAAATTTTAGCTGAACCAAAACGAGAATCACAAGTTTTATATGAAGTATCTAATGAAATGGTAAAAGCTTTGATTCCAGAAAAAGCACAGAATGATGGATATATAAAAATATCGACAATTAACGGTTATACTGGATATGTACAAAAAGAGTATGTTTTAACTGATATTAAATATTCTTTCATATTTGAAAAGAATGATGAAGGCATATGGGGAATAACGAATATAGATTCTATTTGGTAAAAGAGGAAGGTTCACTTTAATGAACCTTCCTCTTTATCTTTATCCTCTTTTTGAAGTGAATTCCAGCACTCTAAAATTTCTGATGTAACGAGAGCAGCAATATTTTTTTCTGAATTACTACCAGGAATAACGACAGAAATAGCAATTTTTGGATCTTCGGTAGGAGCATATGCAATGAAAAGAGAATGATTTATCATTCTTTCTTGCTCGTTCGGAGAGCCAGTTATCCCTGTTTTACCCGCGACATGAAAGGGCAAGTTTTTAATCTCCTCTATATTTTGACTCATCCCACCTTGCACGACACTCCAAAATTTCATAGGATAACGATTTGAACTTTCTAAGAGTGGTTTAAACTTTTTTGTTTCCTTATCGTCTTGACCAATAATAGCACTTACGATTTGAGGTTTATATTTATCACCTTTACTTGCCAAAGTTGCTGCATATTGAGCAAGTTGAAGAGGGGTGTGTACTTCATTTCCTCCCCAAGATGCATTTAATAAAGCAGAGATTCCATTTTCAAACTTATTAGATGGATGAAATTCATATTCTCCGTCTTCTTCAAAGGGTAAATCAATACCAGTTTTAGAGCGGAGGCCAAATTGCTTTAAATAATCTGTCCATATATTTGCTACTTTTTCTATATTCCCATTATTTCGGTTGAATAAGGGGAGAGCTACTTTTGCTGTCATAAATGTATTTGATGAATTAATGATAGCTTGACTCGGTGTAATTTCACCTGTTGGTGTTCCAGGAGCATTGGTGATGTTATTTTGATTATCATACTGAAAACTACCATTATCCAAATATGTATCCTCAGGTTGAAAAAGCTTTTCGTTTAATCCGATTAAAATAGTAAGTGGCTTTATAGTAGAGGCCATATTTACATAAGATTCACCATACTTTAATTTTTGAATTGCTTTATTTTGCGAAAGGGATTTAATGTTTTCTTTTTTAGATGATACATGTGTATTTAATATATTTGGATCAAAAACTGCCGAATTGGCCATAGTTAATATTGCGCCAGTTTTTACATCGGTTACTACTGCATAACCAGCATTAGCATCAGGTACTTTCTTAATTTGAGATCTTAGTGCTTCCTCTGTTTTTTGCTGCAATTTAGAGTCTAAAGCTAGCCGGACATCTTTTCCTTTTTGTACTTTTTGAATGTTCCATAAGAACTTTTTATTATTCATTTTAAAAATCAGAGTTTTTCCGGGTTTTCCTTTTAAATCATTTTCATATTGAAACTCAATCCCACTTTTACCAACAGGTACATACTTAGAATTAAGGTCATTTTCTACATACCCAATTACTTGTGAAGCAATTTCGTTCTTTGGATAATATCGAATGAATTCGTCTTTGATCACTACATTTTTAGGTTTATTCTTGTTTATGAATGAAATTTCATTTTCATTTATATCAGAGTATAAGGATATTTCATTCATAGTCTGCTTATTACAGGATTGTTGTAATTGAGATTTTATGTCCTCTGTAGAAATGTCATGTTGAAACTCGTTTGAAAATTGATTGAAAAAAGCTAATGTGTTTGATGTATCTTTATTCGATAGTTTTTCATCATTAGAAGTGCAATATAGAGACTTAACTTTCTTATTTGTAGCTAGTATTACACCATTTTGATCCAGAATTTTTCCTCTTTCAGCTGAAGAAGTTGCGATAGTAATTGAAATGAAGTTGATTTTTAATAAAATTAGTAAAAGCACACTTACAATAGAAAGAACCGCAAAAAATCTCCATCTTTTCGTATGTAACATATAACCCTCCCTTATGTAGCCTATTCCATCTTATAGTTAATTATTTTTTTTGTAAATGTGGAACAACTTTATGATTTAGATTGTCTATTAAGTATTACAGCATGAAGAAAGGAACAATCAGTATGAAAAAAAGTACATGTTAATAGTAAGTCTATGTGTAAGTTTAATATGAGTCATTATACAGTTTAGCATTTCTAATGCAGGCGACAAAAAAATAGAGAAAAAACAGGAAGGGAGATTTATCAATTACACGGCTAAACCAAAAGGAATGGATGCTTACAAGGATTTAACAAAAAAGATAAGACACTATTATAACTGAATAGTGGTTTCTAATATATAGGGAACGCTTTTAGTATATTTATTTACTAAGTATTAGTGAGGATTTCCTGAAGAATTATATGGAGGATTTATGAAAGAACAAAAAGTAAAGAAACAGAAGACATATATATCTATTCGATTGAATATAATGTTCCTTTGCATATTTGTACTATTCTCAGCTATTATTATGCAGCTAGGAAAAGTACAAATCGTTGAGGGAGAGGCTTATAAGAACCAAGTGGAAAACAGTCAAAATGAAACAACTAGTATACCAGTTCCACGTGGACAGATTCTAGATCGAGAAGGGAAAACGGTCGTTAATAATAAATCTCTTCGCACAATTACGTATACAAGGGTGAAGGGGATTACGAGTGAAGATATTTTAAAAACAGCAAAAGACTTGGCGAAGGTACTTGAAATGCCTGAGCAAGATATAAATAAATTAACCGATATCGATAAAAAAGATTTCTGGATGCAATTGAATACGAAACGTGCGGAATCAAAGATTACTAAAAACGACATAGGAAAGTTTAAAGAAAAGGGAATAGAGGGAAAAGAACTAGACAAAAAAATTCAAGACTTAAGACGAAGTCGCGTTACAGAAGTAGAATTGGCAGAATTAACAGCACAAGATTTAAAGGTGTTAGCTATTAAAAGTAAAATGAGTTCAGGTTATCAACTGACACCACAAATTATAAAAAAAGATGTGACAGATCAAGAATATGCGCGGATAAGTGAAAAACTTGCGGAGTTTCCAGGAGTAGATACAACAGTTGATTGGGAACGTAATTATGTAAATGGTAATTTATTTCGTTCCGTGTTAGGTAATATTACAAGTAGTGAAGAAGGATTACCGAAAGAAAACTTAGATTCTTATTTGGTACGTGGATATAACCGTAATGATCGTGTAGGAAAAAGTTATATTGAACAACGATATGAAGATGTATTACACGGCACAAAAGAAGAAGTGAAAAACATTACTGATAAATCAGGAAACATTATAAACACAGAAATAATCTCTAAAGGAAAAAGTGGTAGTAGTTTAACATTAACGATTGATATGGAATTACAAAAGAAAGTGGAAGAAAGTATAGAGAAAAATTTGAGAGCTTTTAAGAGTTCAGAGCCATTGTTGGACCGAGCGTTTGTCGTCATGACAAATCCAAATAACGGACAGATTTTATCTATGGCAGGCAAAAAGATTGTAGAAAAAGAAGGGAAAATAGAGATTGAGGATTTGGCATTAGGTAACATGACAACTTCGTATGAGCTAGGATCAGCTGTAAAAGGCGCAACGTTATTAACTGGATATGAGACAGGGGCAATACAGCCAGGAGATCAATTTTATGATGCACCGATGAAATTTAAAGGTACACAAGCCAAGAAATCATGGAATGTATCCGGATTTGGTAATATTAATGATTTACGAGCTTTACAAGTATCTTCGAATGTATACATGTTCCAGACAGCTTTAAAAATTGCGGGAGTTAATTACGTACCGAATGGTTCATTGGATATTAAACAAGAAGCATTTGATAAAATGCGTTATTATTTTAAACAATTTGGTTTAGGGGTACCAACCGGTATTGATTTACCGAATGAAATAATTGGGCAAACGAGAAAAGTAGATAGTCAACCTGGGTTTTTACTAGATTTTTCTATCGGTCAGTATGATACGTATACGCCATTGCAATTGGCACAATATATTTCAACTATTGCAAATGGTGGATATAGAATGCAACCCCAAATTGTACAAGAAATACGAGAGCAATCAATAAAAGAAGAAGAGGTCGGTAAAGTTATACGCTCTATAGAGCCTGTCGTATTAAATCGAGTTGATATGAAGAAAGAACATATTGATCGGATAAAAGAAGGCTTTAGATGGGTATTCCAAGAAGGTGATGGAACTGGCGTGAAGTATTTCAAAAATGCGCCATATAAACCAGCAGGAAAGACAGGGACAGCTCAAACTGTATATGGTGGAGATGATCCAATTGGTAGAAATGCAAAAGGAGAACGTATGGAATGTTATAACTTAACATTAGTTGGATATGCTCCATATGATAATCCAGAAGTAGCATTTTCTGTAGTAGTCCCATGGCTTCATGATGATAAAAATGGAATTAATTCTATAATTGGAAAGGAAATTTTAGATGTATACTTTGATTTAAAAAAGCAACGTATACATGGTGAAGCTGCTAGTACAGATAGTTCGAATCAAAGATAGTAAAATTTGTGCACTTTTCTCAGGGGAAGAGACCCTGTTTATATAAAAGCCTTTATAAGTTAAAGAAAAAGGAAAATTTGAAATAAGAGATAGCGGCTATCATAGTTGCTATCTCTTACTTTTGTTAATATCTTGGCTACTAGTTAAAAAGGTTTTAAATTTATGGAACAAACTTGTTTCTTAGATGGTCTATTATGTGTACGTATAAAAACAGGTTTTCAAATAGGATACAGTGTATTGAATTTACTACTTGTTTTCAGTATTGAAAATTTGAAAGGAATGATGATTTTGAAAAACAAGAGGATGCTAAAAATAGGTTTATGTGTTGGTATATTAGGTTTAAGTCTTACAAGCCTAGAAGCTTTTACAGGAGGGGCATTGCAAGTTGAAGCGAAAGAAAAGACCGGACCAGTTAAACATAAAAATCATGCGACGTATAAAGAATTCTCTCAACTTGAGAAAAAATTTGATGCTCGATTAGGTGTGTATGCTATTGATACTGGTACAAATCGAACAATTGCTTATCGACCTAACGAAAGATTTGCCTTTGCATCAACCTACAAGGCATTAGCGGCAGGAGTATTGCTACAGCAAAACTCAACTGAGAAATTAAATGAAGTTATCACTTATACGAAAGACGACTTGGTGGAATATTCACCCATTACAGAGAAACATGTAGATACAGGCATGAAACTTGGGGAAATTGCAGAGGCGGCTGTTCGTTCCAGTGATAATACCGCCGGGAACATTTTATTTAATAAAATAGGCGGACCTAAAGGATATGAAAAAGCACTTAGACAGATGGGTGATCGGGTTACTATGGCTGATCGCTTTGAGCCAGAGTTAAACGAAGCTACTCCAGGAGACATTCGTGACACTAGTACAGCGAAAGCCATTGCTACGAATCTTAAAGCTTTTACGGTCGGAAATGCACTTCCAGCTGATAAACGTAAAGTTCTTACAGAGTGGATGAAAGGAAATGCTACAGGAGACAAACTTATTCGTGCAGGCGTACCAACTGACTGGATAGTTGGAGATAAATCAGGAGCTGGAAGTTATGGGACACGCAATGATATTGCTATCGTTTGGCCGCCAAATAGAGCACCCATTATCATCGCAATTTTATCTAGTAAAGATGAAAAAGAGGCTGCCTATGATAATCAACTAATTGCAGAGGCAACTGAAGTGATAGTTAAGGCTCTTAGGTGATAATCTCTCAATTCTTTATTTAATGTAATTGAAAATATGAACTTGGAAAGCGATTCTTTTTAATGTGAAAAGAATCGCTTTCTTGTATTCCTATCATGAATAGTATAAAAGAAAAAATCTATTGGCTAGAATCAAATCAAAAGACCCTTCCTCAAGTATAATCACTCTTCACATAATAATACTGGAGGAAGGAAAATTCATAGGAGAAATTATATAAAATACAAGAATAGAGTGATTTAATTTCTAATGGTCCCTGTATCTTTTATTTTGACGTGTGTCTTTACATTTATTTTAGCCTCTGCTAACGCTTGCAACCAATTTCCTTTTACTTTTTTCCACTCGTTATATTGAAAAGCTCTAGCATATAACGATAATCCGATAGGATCAATTTTATTCTTTTGTAATTCATACAACATATTTTGTAATTTCTTATTAATTTCTTTTTGAACCTCATTTTCTAAATTATGTATGTTTTTTTTATTATCATAATGCTCCTTAATTAAATGTGCGTTAGTTTTTTCTATTATAGCTACATTAGCGTTTATATCGAAATTAAATACAAACTTTCCTTTTTGAAAATTAACATCTATTTTCCTAGTCGCATTCTGTATTAATATAGAAGTGTTTGGTTTTTGGCTGGATTTTTTAGGTGGAAGCACAAGGTGTAGTATCATCCGGCCTTTATTTTTGGGCTTATTTAAAAGATTGAAGAACTTAACATTTTTTTTAGGGATACGGCTTAAATATTTACCTTGTCGATCTAAAAGTGCAATTCCTACCGTGTCGATTTCATTCTTTGCTTTTTTTATAACTGGAACAGCTTGTGTCATTCCTTCTTCATTTTTTTCTCTCATTAATTGTTGAATCGTGGAAGAAACGGATTGATTATTTTGAATGGAGGATTCGATTACACTACTTATGTAAGATGGTAGTGATGGTTTATCGGGCTTATTAATTGTGAAAATTTCTTCTACAGGTCCATCAACAAGTACTACTTTAGCATTAATGGTAGCGTAAGGATCACGGTAAGAAGAATCAAGCTCCTGCATCCAATTTGCTTCTTGGGCCAATTTTTTCCCAATTAAAATGATTTCAGCTTTTGAGGCTGTCATATAGCCCGTTAACTTCGTATCTATTTTACTGAATCCATTATATACAGTGGATGCCCGCGTCCATTGCTCTATAGTACTTCTTTGCTGTTTATGATGAAAGAGTGGTATGCTTGTGCCCACTTTTATGTCTCCATTAGAAGTTCTATCTAAGGCGATTAACAGGATTAATGAAACCTGTTCAAGAGGGATTCTTTGACTACAACCGATTAAACATACACAACAAGTTACAATCCATATCCATTTTCGAATCAAAGTTGTTTCCTCCTAGTTAACCAAGTGAAAAGAATGCTGTATGCGAAAAAAAAGATTGGTAATAGAATAAAAAAAATGATATTTAAGATATCCATAAGAGAATATATAAACAAATATTGATCCACGTCGGGATTTAGAAAAATAAATAAGCCGACTATTAAAAACATAAAACTAACGAGCACCCAATTGCGAGCATTTTTTTGAAGTAAAATGGTCACAGATTCAAAACTGAAAAATAAATACGGATATATTGTAGTAGAAAATACAATCAAATAGTAAGCGATATATATAATTTCTAATCGTTCTATGAATGAAAAACGAACCCCTTTTAACAAATGAAATACTGGCCAAATTACGTCTTTTATCCCCTCCGGACTAAAGTATATATAAGAAAGAATAGTCACATATAGATAGAAAAACATGGTTCCAGTATTCGCTATTAGTATTCCTTTTATGGCTTTTTGTTTTTTTTGTAAGAACGGATAAATAAAATATGCAATTTCTAAGCCAGCATAAGGGGTAATTGTTTCTTTTGTTGCCTTTACAATAGGGGATATGCCATCTTTAAAAATAGGTAGTAGGTGTAAAGGATTGTAGTTACTCTTTAATGAAAACAGAAGAAATAGTGGCATCCAAGCAGTGAAGAAGAAAACAAGCATAGAATAACTAGTAAGAGCCCTTATCCCACTCAATGATAAAATAATAAAAGGCAATAGTAATAATATGGCGATTTGATAAGCAGGAGTGGAAGGGAATATCCACACTTTTATAATGTCAGTTGCCTTTAATAAAGTATTAAAACCAGCAAAAAATAGATAAAAGGCATATAAAAGAAGAAAAATTGTTCCTAGCCATTTACCAAAGTATGTTTTTAAAATCTGTGAGAAATTTTTGCTAGGACTTTTTTGTAACATTAATACAATAAATACGCCAATTATAGAAGTAACCATCCATCCCAGAATGATAGAAATCCAGCCATCTGTGCCAGCGGTAGTAGCAAGTGGGCTTGGCATAATTAACATACCTGATGCAAGTTGCAGTGAATGGATGAAAACAATAAATTCAAATAAAGTTATGTTTTGAAATTTAAGATTCCCCATGCGAACCACCTTCTTTTTTCTTTTTTTGTTCCGGCTGTCCTGTACTCGAGCGGGTGGTGATCATGGAAATAGGAAATCTTACAAAAGAATCTTTTAACTCTTGGAGACGAAATGGTGCAATTGGCAATCCATATGGTGAACCATAGGAAGTTAATGAAACAAAATGAGCAAATAAGAGCATTAATCCACTAACAATACCTACAATCCCATAAAAATAGGCTAATAACATCATTGGAAAACGAATAAGCCGAATACAACTTGATAAATCATAATTAGAAACAATAAATGATGCAATGGCGGTAATAGATACGATAATAACCATAACGTTACTCACAAGACCAGCTTGAACAGCCGCCTGCCCAATTACAATCCCTCCAACAATTCCAATTGTTTGTCCAATTGGTTGTGGTAAGCGAATACCAGCTTCACGTAGCATTTCTAGTGTGATTTCCATTATAAAAGCTTCCAATAAAGGAGAGAAAGGGACTTTAACTCTTGACGTTGCAATAGAAGTGTATAGATCTAAAGGAATGATTTCAAAGTGAAAAGAGACTATAGCAATATAAATTGCGGGTAAAAAAATAGCTATAATAAATCCTGCAAATCGTAATAAGCGAAAAAATGATGCAATGAGCCAATGTATATTATAATCATCTGGAGTCTGAAAAAATCCAATTAAATTCATTGGGACAATCATCGCACCAGGAGATCTATCAATTAACACTGCTACTTTTCCATCAAGTATATGATTAGAAATGGCATCTGGGCGTTCACTTAAATAAGCCTGTGGAAAAGGAGTCCAATTTTGATCCTTTGTAAAATTAGATAGTTCTCCAATGCTCAATACCGCATCCGTTTTAATTTTACAGATTCTAGTTTCTATTTCTTGGACCACATCTTCGTTTGCTACATCCCCTAAGTAAATTAAATAGACTAAAGAAGTGGCGCGTTCTCCAATTGTCATTTTTTTAATTTTCAATTCAGTAGAAGGAATATATCGACGAATTAAGCCTATGTTTTTTGTGGCATTCTCAATAAACCCATCATGTGAGCCTTTAATAGTAACTTCTGAAATGGGTTCTTGAATCGCTCTTTCTGCCCAGCCTTTTGTATTTATTAGAAGGGACCTCTTTTCTCCTTCCATAAACAGTACACATTGTCCCTCAAGTAATCCTTCTTTAATTTCATTCCACGTATATACTATTTTGGTATGAGTAGCAATAATATTAGAATTAAATATTTGACTGTCTTCATTCACTTCTTGTAATAATGGTGTAACAACATTTCCTTTTAATGCAACACCATCTGTAAGGCCTTCAAAATAATATAGTAAAATATTCGTGTTTGTTTTTAATTGCAAAGGATGTTCAATCAAATCTGCACTAATATCAAAGATGTTATCTAATGTATTTTTAAGTTCTTTTAAGTTACTTGTTTGGATTTTTTCAATGGTTTTATCTGTCTTTGTTTCTAGGGTCTTTTCATTTAAGGACAAAATTGACACCTCTTTAATATATAACGATTAGTTGTAGTTATTATTTTTATATGTTTGAATTTTATTCACTAATTTAAACGGATTGAGATCAAGAATAACTAAAATTGAAGTACTATATTATAAATTCAATAATTGAGAGTAAAAAAGTAGATGTAATTTGTGTAGAAATCTAAGTATCAAGATAGAAGTGAAATTTGAATGATTATAATAAAAAAGAACCCTTGATAGGTTCTTTTTAATAGTTGGTAAATATGTTGTCAACAATAGATGGCGATAAAGGTAGTAATTTAGATGTCTTTATGTTACTCAGCTGAATTTTGTAGGAAGAATTATTTTTTCATACCTCAATGCTCAATAAAAAAGGACATTTCATTTATTTGGGTGTTTTAGTGTATTTGAATTTTGCACGCTAACAAATTTTGTTTAGGGACAAAATGTGAAGTTTTATTCTGAAATAACAGAAAGTTAATGCGGCAAAATTCCTATTGGTAATTTGGATAGGTATCAAATATTTCTTTGGCCTTATTTTCTTGATATGACCGTACGTTTATATGTTTCTAAGGGAAAGAAATATTTTCATTTTTATTACCATCTATTGTTTGATTAAGATGGTAACACGAAAATGAAACGTTTACAACCAGAAAATAAAGAAAAAATATTAAAATGCGACTTTTTTCGACAAATATTCCTATAAAACGTTTTGTAGGAATTAGAAATAACTAAATTAGTAATAATAGCTTAATATATTAAAGGGAAATTCAATGAATAAGAGTCCAAAGGCATGAATTTAAATGATAAAGTTATAATTTTCTTTTTTGAACTGTAAGTGTTTTACAAGTATAGTTAAACTTTAATCCAACTAGCATTTCTTCCTTTTGTCACTAGCTTAATATGGCCAAACAATTGCAAGGAATTTAAAGCCTTACTGATTGTACTCTCTGCTATGTCTGGATATGTGTTACGAATACACTCCTTAGTAAAGGGTTGTTTTTGTTTAAGGATAAAATCCTGAATTCTCTCCACTTTAGTATGCTTACATATAGAATCTAGAACTGTATTATGAAGATCTTTGTACGCCTCTAATATAATAGTTAAAAACGTTTTTAACCAAAAGCTACTATTATGTTCCTCGCAGTACCAATTTACCGAAGATTTATAAATCGAATTGTAATATTCAGATTCATTTTTCTTAATGTATTTATCCAGACATACATATTTTACAAATGTATTTCCACTCTTAATTAATAGCAATTGCATTAACATAAGTGCCAATCTGCCGTTACCCTGATTAAAAGGGACTATGCAATAAAAATTAAATATAAAACGAGCTATTAATAAAAGTGAATGATGGCCCTTACTAGAATTTAATGAGTTATATTGATCACATAATTGTTCCATTACTTGTGGAATAAGCTCATGTGGAAGAATGCGGTAACTATTTAAGTGCATTCCGTTTTCAGGAATACCTGGAATAGTAAACGGTTTTTCGCGCCATTTGGCACTGTCAGAGGTAATGTAATGTATTAATTGAAAATGTAATTCCTGTATAGTCTCTGGATTGATTAATAAATCACAGGAATTCTTATGTACAAAAGTAAGTGTTTGATAAAAACAAAAGATAGCATCTTCCGAAATATTTTGAGGTACTATATCATCTAAAATAAGTTCTTTCAATCTTTTATTAGGGACTTTTATATCTTCATAGGTAGTAGTAAAGTTTTTTATGTAATGAAGTGGTATGGTTTTTTCTAAGCTAGTAAATATATCAGGATTTTGTTCCTGATAAGCAGCTAATTTTCCTTTTAATTCACTAATTTCACTAATTATATTTAATAGTCTCCTTTTTAATTCAATATTTTTATACCTGTCATCGAAAAAATTTCTCATTTTTATTCCCCCTGTAACCCCTTAACATGCTGTTACATAAATCTTTCCATTCTAAAGATAGTTTACAACATTATTTTGAAATAACAATATATTTATTTTGATTTTGAACTTATTTTAGAATCAAAATTGTTATTTAAATTTGATTAACGAGTTAGAACTTATAATTAATCATGTTTGAATAAAGAATGAATATACACAGATAGAAAATATAGTTTGACTTAAATTCCTTTTTATGAATTTACGAGGTGAAAATATAATTTTAGAATTATTATTAGTGTAGTTTGCTGTATTATTGCTGGGAATTTACTAGAAAGTAACTAATTTTCACAAATAAAATAAAGAAATCTTAAAGAGGAATCAATAGGATCTAATTTGAATAGGCATAATCCTAACATTAAATGTGCAAATGTACAATAATTAAATGAAAAAAATATAAAAATATCGACTTTTTTCGACAAAATAAATTAAATAGAAAAATAATCTAATGTAAGAAAATTGTTGCTTTAGATGGTCTCTGCATTTCATAAATTAATATTGAAGGAATTATCAAATGATTTTTACGAGTAATAAAAGAGTAGATATATATATTAAATTGTGACAATTATAAAGTTAGTATTCTCCATTTTCATTATTTAATTTAACAAATTTAATAATAGTAAGGTGACTTTTCTATATTTAATATAAGTATTTGAGGGGGTATGGTGATAAAAAGTGTCATTTTCTATATATCCATGTAGCATTTAGCACTTGTATTGCGAAATATTTTGACATAAGTTAATTTAAATATTAGGTACAGAAACATTTTAAGGAAAAGAGTCAGTATAAAAGTACCCTGAAAAACGTTTCACCCTAAAAACGTTTTTCCTCAAGAGATTTTTTCTCAGGAGCACTAAAGTTTTTTAATTTGTTTCTGTGCCTTATTAGATAAAAATAATATAATAAGTTGTTTAGAAAAGGTGAAAATTCCCCCCATTATAAAATGAACTCATATCACTTAACGTCCGTATGGTCTAGTTAAAGTAGGAATTTAAAGAAAAGGAAAGGGCTAGCTCTAGTTATAATTAGTGCAATAAATAGGGGGCTACTCAAATTTTTTTGTTAGATTTGGTAGGAGTAATATTTACGTTTGTTGGACTAGGTGTATTAAAGTGCATACCCTTTTTGATTCAACCGATGAGGCGCTAATCAAGGATTTAATCATCTAGAATTTAGAAAGGTTAAATGTGGAACTGAATTTTCTGCTAAATTAGTAGAGACTAAAACAATCCCCTTAAATTGAACTATTCACTACTTAACGTCCTGATAGATTGTTTGAAGTGTTAGTAGGCAAATCTAAAAATAAAAAAGGATATTCTACTCTTCTTTTATGTATATAAAACAAAGTGTAAGGTAAGTTCCAGATCCAAAGTGTTTTATTTAATATTCATTCAATCTCATGCGTACTACTTTTATTTTCTTAAGAGCATGTATTTGCGTGGATGCTCTTAAGAGAATAAAATGCCTAAAAAAATAAGTATAAGCATACATTTTAAAAATTGATATATCGTATATAATAAAAAACTCCTTGTTCTTCAAATAACGAACAATACAATGTGAATGAAACTCTCAGAAGAATTTACATATAGAATTCACCTTAACTCAAAAAAACACATTTTATGCAAAATTATATTTGCTGCTATAGAAGGGTGGGGGTTAACATGACCAAAACTTGGTGTAGGTTCGTATTCCTTGTAAAATAAGTGATTCTTTACTGTTTTCTCTAGTTGTATCTATTAATGATTCATCAGGTTTCCTTCCAGTGGAAGGGACATAAGTTGTTACTACCCTTGGAAATATATTAATAAACACCCATTCAAATTTTTCGATATTTCTATTTCCAAATTCTAATGTTTCAATTGGCTTAATTGTATTTTCTCTATCAAAAAATTTTATTATGTAAAACCTTTTTGAGAGGTCACTACTATGTTCAATAGTCCAAATTAAATTTTCCATTTTCTTGATTTGCAACAAGTCCATTTCCGAAAATCCTTTCATACATAAATATAGCGAATGTTCCTATTCTATACTATATATTTTGAAATTTAAATAGTTATCTTATACGATGGGATAAAAAGAAGTTAATACTCTAAAATTTATCTTAGAAAAGGACACACCTACGCATACATATGCTATAGGTGTGTCCTTTTTTAGTTGTTTATAAGTTTCCTACAGAGTTATTGAAGTAAAGTTTCAACAGTGTCTCCATAGTGAAGTGAGATTCATTATATAAGATTCATTTAAACCGTATATTAAGTTCATATGAATCACATATTGGAATTTTACAATATGTGTGTAAGGCGTTTCTGGAATTATATTATTTTGAAAATATAAACTTCAATATACCAAAAAGTAAGAATATTAAACCGTAATAATTTTAGAATATACTTCTAATTAAAAGACGTGCGGAAATGCACGGATAATAAAGGAGAATTTCCTATGACAATGTATAAAAGTGAAATGAAAAAGAGTGTAATAACTGAAGAGGATGTAGATATGTTAAAAATAATGGCACATCCAATTCGATTGCAAATTATAAACGAGTTAATTCAGTATAAAAAATGTAATGTTACACAATTGACGGAACTTTTAAAAATTCCACAATCTACTGTTTCCCAACATTTATCGAAAATGAGAGGCAAGGTGCTAAAGGCTGAAAGAAAAGGCTTAGAGATGTACAATTATATTACTAATTTAAAGGCGAGTCAGATTGTAGGGATTTTAGGTTTGTAAATAAACAAAACTTCACACATATCATTATAAGTAAAGCACAGAATAATCCCCCCACAAATAAGTGGGGGATTTCTTTTATGACAAAATATCAGTTTTTTTGAGGAGTGTCACGATAGTCACCATGTTCTAATGTGTTAGTATATGAAAAATTTTGAAAGTGCTAAAATGCTTGATATTATTCACTAGAAGTTATGTCGCAAAAATCTTTTAATTTCATCAAAAGCTAAGTGACGATGACCAGCCTGACAATGTTGTTCACCACCAGTTTTCTTAGTGAAAACTACAGAAGTGATGGAGGCTGCATTACATAGCTCCGATTCGATTTGCGGTAATCGGCTAATTGGAACGTACTGATCGTCTTCACCAGCCAGGAGCAATACTTCTTGATTTATGAACTGACCGATTCCTGCCATCGTATGTTTTTCAAAGTTTTTAAGTAAGCTAAATGGCGTTTTTTCACCTGTATTTTCCATACCTTTTTTAACTTTCCAGTTCAGGTCGATGCTGGTGGCCATCATTTGTTTAAACATGGTATTAATTTTGTCAGCTTCATTAGTAGCCAGAAGCGTGGTCAATTTATTCCAGATATTATCCGGCATGCGCATCTTGAGTGCATCAAGGCCACTATAAAAAATATTAAAGGCGATGACTTTGTCGATTCGTTTTTCAAAAGCGGCGGCACGCATTGCCAAGTAGCCGCCCCAAGAAGCTCCGAGAATACTAACACGGTCAAGTTTGAAATAGTCAATGACTGTGGAAACGGGCTTCTCCCAGTTGTGGATGAATTTTAAGCCGTTTTTCAGTGCTGTTCCTTGTCCAGGTCCATCAAAAACTATAATATTATAATTGATTCCTATGAGGTAGTTCATCATCTTCATCATTTCCTCCATGTAGGAATCGTAGCCTCCAAAGAAAAGTAGTGTATTACATGCGCCTGGTGTCATGAATTTGATTGCAGGAAGATAGGAATCTTCATAAGGAATTTGAAAGGTTTCATACTCAAAGTCATGAAAGCCCTTATAAAAAGTTTCACGGTATTTTTGGTACACTTTTTCTTTTTTTGGATCGGATGATTCCATATAAAACTCGGCAGCCTGATAATAAATCGAAGCTAGATCGAAGTCTTTCTGATGCTCCCGCATTGCTGCATATTCTATCCAAGTGTTATACCAGCTGTCCGTGTCTGTAAGTCTTGGGATGATGGCTTGCAAATCCTGATTTGCCCGCTCATCGTCTTGATAGAAATCGTTGAAAAAACGGTTAATTTGCAAATTGAACTGTTCGTTGTTTACATACTGTTTAAACATAAAATCCCTCCTTATATTTGCCTACAAGGTAAGGATAAGAGAAGTATATTAAAGAAACAACAAGCAGGAAAGGGTAAGAAGTACGAAATCGAACCATAAGGATATAAATGGTTTGATAAGCAACTTTGGGAAGGAGATTGATTATTAATGGGAGAGGATGTTCGCGTTTATAAAACGAAGAAAAATATTTCTAATACACTTATTACCCTCTTGAACGAAAAAGAGTTTGGGCGAATTACAACTAAAGATATTTGCATACATGCTATGGTGAGTAAGTCCACATTTTACAGCCATTTTGCAGATAAATATGATCTTTTGGAAAAATTAGTGCGAAATTATGTCTGCTGGTTCAAGGAAGAAATTGAATTTCGTTTCGCATTAATAGAGAATGGAAATGTGGCTCAAGCTATTAATATGATAACCGATAAGATCTCAGCGCGAAAAAAAGAGATTGCAACTTTACTCCATGTACGTGTTCCCTCAGCGGATTTACGTTTAGAATTAGAATCCATTTTATATAATGCTTGCTATTCCTATTTGAAAGAGCAGCAGGTTGAAGTAAGTGTGCCGATTGACTTTGTAGCTCAGTTGTATACAGCAAACGCAATGGTGTCAATCAATTGGTCGCTGAGCAACGATAAAAATCCAGATGTGGTTGAACTAATCGATAATATGCAGGGATATGTTTTTGATCTGATTTTGTCAGGTGGCGAGAGAATGTAATAAATCATGAAACCTGCTTAATAATGTAGTTATCGTGTGGGGTGTGGTTGTAAAAAAATAAGTAATCGATATTTGGATTTTTTGTGAATCTTTATTGGTTTTTTATAAACTCTTTACTACATAATGTTACAAAATAGAATTAATTTGCTTAATTTAGCCCCATATCAGGTTAATAAATAAACTAAATGTGTTTATGTTATTGAACTATTAATATATTAGTAGGTGATTTGTTCGTTTATCCCTATATTGCTATTATATTAGCATAAACAATATATTGGGGGGACAAGTATGAATTTGAAATTAACATCTAAGTTAGAAAGATTAAGAAAAAGTAAAAAAGGAATTGGTGCTTGTGTTTTAGCTGCAGGGGTGACGGCAATTACAATGATTCCTCAAAGTGCATATGCACATGGGTTTGTTGAAAAGCCGAGTAGTCGTGCTGCTTTATGTAGTCAGAATTATGGAGCATTAAATTTAAATTGTGGAAATGTAATGTACGAACCTCAAAGTCTAGAAGCACCTAAAGGATTCCCAGATGGTGGACCGATTGATGGGAAAATCGCTTCGGCAGGAGAACTGTTTGGAGGGATTCTTGACCAACAAACATCAAATCGCTGGTTCAAAAACACAATAAAGGGGGGAGCAAATACATTTACATGGAAATACACAGCGGCACATTCTACAAGTAAATGGCATTATTACATTACCAAAAAGGGATGGGATCCTAATAAACCATTAACACGTGCTGAATTAGAACCAATTGGAACTGTGAAACATGACGGTTCGGCAGCATCAAATAATTTAACACATACAATTAATGTACCAACTGATCGCAATGGTTATCATGTTATTTTAGCTGTATGGGATGTAGCAGATACGTCAAATGCGTTTTATAATGTAATTGATGTAAATCTAGTAAATAATGAAGCTCCCGATACAGTAGCTCCAAGTCAACCAACTGGATTAAATGCGTCTAAAGTTTCTGCCAATAGTGTTGAACTAACATGGAAGGCCTCAAATGATAATATAGGCGTAAAAGAATATCAAGTGTTACGTAATGGAGAAGTAATTGGTACGGTACTAGGTACAACTTTTACTGATAAAAAACTAAAAGCAAATACGGAATATCCCTATACAATAAAGGCATTAGACGCTGCTGGAAACATATCAAAAGAAAGTGAAAAACTAAAGGTTAAGACAACAAATGAAACTCCAGATAAAGAGGCTCCGACTCAACCAAAAGGATTACATAGTATGGGTACAACAGCGACAACTGTTGATTTGATGTGGAGTGCGTCTGAAGATAATGTAGGTGTTGATCATTATGTTGTATATAGAGAAAGCACTGGGGTTATGAATAAAATTGGGACAGCGGATAATACATCCTTTATGGATAAAGATTTAAAAACTAATACATCGTATAAATATGTAGTGACGGCGGTTGATTTAGCTGGAAATGAGTCTAGTAGAAGTGATGTTTTAACTGTAGCAACAAAACTAGAGGACTCTACTTATGAAAAATGGGATGCAAGAAAAGCATACAATAAAGGTGATAAAGTAGTACATGAGGGAAAATTGTATGAAGCGATTCAAAGTTATCAAGGGAACGGCGATCCAAATTGGATTTTTGCACTATCGCTTTGGAAGCCAGTTTTAAATAAATGATAAGTGGAAAAGGGTAGTTATCACTTATTCTATGTGCAATACCGGAACAGGGGTGCAATTTTTACTCTTCATCCCAATATATACGAAATGAAATTATTAAAGAACCCCAATGGTATTCCATCAAAAAGGAATTCCATTGGGATTCTTTATTTTTTAATTTGTAATAGCGTATATTTTCACTGTAAATTTGTTAGTGGCACCAAGTGGGCTTGCAATATAATATTTAGTATTCGTATAAGCTTCAGTCCTAGATCCATGTGAAATATTTTTCCAACGAGTAGAATCTGTACCTAGGGAAACGTCAATCATTACATTGAAAGAGATAGAAGAAGGATGATCTTTTTCTGAAGGCTCAATAATCCATTTTAATTCCTTAGTACCTACAGGTAAACTATCAATTTTAAAGTTTTGACTGGATCGATTTTGTTGTCCGGATAAAGGGCTAGATTCGGATGAAATTTGCGAAATTAATATTTCTTTTTCATTCGAATGTATACCATTTAATTTAATGATACTATCAATTAAACCTGGACCAGGAAAATCAGCTGCGATAATACCAGAATGTTTAATTCCACCTTGTTGCAAGAGTTCGGTCCCCAGTGTATTCATTCCACCATAAAATACTTGACCATTTATATCACGAGGGAAATCTTCCCACGCATTAGTTGTAGCTTTTTGAATCATCTTGAGGTTACTATCAGTATTTCTGCTCTCTTTACCACTTGCAACAAACCAAGGATAAACATTATTTAATAATGCAGCAGCACCACCTGTGCCACTAAAATAGTTAAGATAGATTTTATCATTGTTAAAATTATTATTTGCATTTTGAAGGTGGGTTCTCACCGCATTCCATTTTTCATACATTCCGTCTGGTCCGTTTTCAATTTCAAATGTATCTTGTATATTTAAGCTATCGTAATTAATACCATATTGCTGAGAGGCTGTAAAGTTTTGTAAGATTAAAATTTTCCCTCGGATGTCTGCTAGAGTAGGGTTATTTCTTTTTGAAGTTGGTACAGAACTCGGATCCCAAAAATAGGAAGAATTAAGGTCTTTGTATTTATTAAGTATTTCCTCGAATGATAGTGAGCCACTTTCAGGAGTAGTTTCTTCTTTTAAGCGCATTAAAATTGTTTCTGTAGGATGATCTTTTAAAAATTGAATTGCCTCTTTTAATACATCTTCAAACATTGCTTTTTGATTTACAATCCCATGGTACATTGCAAAAGAATCTTTTACACGTTTAACACGCATATCTACATATCGAATTCCGGAATTTAATTGTTGTGGTAGACTCATAGTTTGATTTCTTGTCAAATTTTCATCAAGAAAACTTGCTCCATGTAAAGCCATTGTACCGTGAGTCCCTGGAATAGATATTTCACTCAATTTTGTTGAATCTGCTACTTTCGACATCCATGCTGGGTTTTGATAGCCTATATTGGATTCATAGGAATAACCTGGATGACTATCAGCAAAAATAGTAGATGGTGTACTTAAACTTGCTAGTGTGAAACAAGTAAGGATACTAATTTTTAAAAAATTCCTCATTTTTATTTTGTTCATTTTATCTCTCCTGACTTTTAAACAATAGATATAATAAAACAAGATGATTTTTTACTACATCTATTGTTTTCATTCTTAAAGTAATGAATTTTTGTGTTTGAAAAAATCAAAATAGGGTAGGAAGTTATTTGAGATTTTAATAGTTTGTTGTAATAAATTGTATCTAATAGTCAAACGGATTCTTAAAGAATTGAAGCATAGATAGGTAAAAAACAAACTTTCCGCTGTACTGTATACAAACAAAACAGAAGTCTTAAAAAAGACTTCTATTTTGTGATATATAATGAATGATAAGGTGGTTAACAAATCAAGATAATGTGACTGAGTGGTAAAAATCTATTTATAGCTGTTTCAGAATTTTTTATAACAAGGTTACTTATGAAAAATGGGACTCTGTTAGGCTAACAAAAATTAAGAAATTCTACTCATTACAACTTAAACTAACTACAGTTGCGATAGATTGGGCTGCATGTTCCCAGCTTCCATCTATCACTTTTCCAATCTGTTGACCAAGTGCATTTAAATCATTTGGATTAACTGGAATCCCATTATACGCAGCAAGAATTGATAAAAGTGGAGCGGCAAAAGGTGTCCAACCACCTCTATCAATATTAAATACAGGCTTATCTATTACCTTTCCATCTTGCACTGTAAACTCATAATAAAATTGATCATCTGGACGAAAACTTAAATGATGAGAAATTTGTCCCTTAACATATGTTTTACCGCCACCTAAATTTACTACTTCAATTGGTTTTACATTAAATTCATGCTCAAATACTTTAATTTTTTTAACTTCTGGACCATTTAAGGCAGCTTTAACTGCTGTTTCCAAATTATTTTGTGCAAATGGTTGAATACTCATCTGTGTCTCTTCTTGTTGGATAGGAGCCTCTTTTTCAGCAGCAAACACCGATGTACTTGGTAGTGCACCTGTAGCCAATGTAGCTGCAAGTGCTGTCGTCATCATGATTTTTCTTTTCATCTTCATAGTTTTCTTCCTCCCTTAAAGTTATGATATATAATTTTTTAAAGACTGACATGGGGCAATATTTTATTTCATAATGTACGCAAAAAACTAGTTTAAGAATTATGTGAAATTATGTCAGGAAATTAAAGTTAATTATATATGCACTTACAATGATAGCTATCTACACATGTTTTTTCAATTTTCTAACAAATAATACAGTAATACCTTTTCATAAGGCAATTTAGTGTTTCAATTCTCTCTTTGTACGTTTTAAACAAATTAAAATCGTAGTGGTAATAATATATTTGTAATCAAATGTCGTATATACTTCGAGAAAAGTACACAATATTTTTATAAAAAACTATAGGAATTATCATGATATAGTTATCAAACTAAGTAAGAAAAATGTTAATATTATGAAGAGATTCCAGTGATCTGCTATAAAATTACTGGAAAATGAGCATGACATCATACACGCATGCGATTGAAAAATTTTATAAGTGGCGTATAAAACTATAACAAATACTACAAATCAATTAAAAAATTTCAGTTATTCTGAATGCGAAGGGCACGTAATATTTATTGTGAACTGTAGTACTGATCAAGATTTTAGGAGGAAATATGAACAAGAAGACTAAAAGAATCATATTAATTATTGGTATATTAGTAGGCATTAGTATCTTTTTATATTTACAAAACAATTTAATAAGTATAACTGAGGTTAAAATAACCTCTAGTAAAATTCCCTCTTCTTTTAAAGGATATAAAATACTACAAATTTCAGATTTACATAATAAAAAATTTGGTGATAATCAAGACGTTTTAATTCAAAAAGTAAAAAGCATAAATCCAGATATTATTGCTATTACGGGTGATTTAATAGACAGTAAATCGTACGATGCAGAAATTAGTATGCAAGTAATACGAGAACTTGTAAAGGAATATCCGGTATATTTTGTGACAGGAAATCATGAAAAATGGTCAGGAAAATATAACAGTTTAGAAAAAAAATTAAAGAAACAGCATGTCACTGTTTTAAGAAATGAACATGTAATAATACAAAAGGGAGGACACGAAATAAACTTGTTAGGAATTGATGATCCCGAATTTAATACTGGAGATATTGATGAAGGAAGTATTGTAAAAGATGCAATTGTAAAAGCAAAAATTGAAACGCAGCCAGATAGGTATAATGTATTATTATCCCATAGGCCTGAATTTTTAGAAGCATATGCTGATGAGCAAGTAGATTTAGTGTTATCGGGTCATGCACATGGGGGACAAGTTCGGTTACCTTTTATCGGGGGATTAGTTGCTCCTAATCAAGGAATACTGCCCAAATATACAGCGGGTTTATATGAACAACAAAATACGTCTATGATAGTTAGTAGAGGATTAGGCAATAGTATCATTCCGCAAAGAGTTTTTAATAGACCTGAGATTGTAGTCGTGCAGTTAAATTAATCTGTACGGCTTTTTTGTTCAGGAGAATAATTTAAAGGTAGTTTTTCTTGAGTACAAGTTTCCATTACAATTTTGTTAAAATTTTTCAACGTTACATAAAGTAACAAAATTTGACCTATTGAGTTTGTTATAGTGTAAATAATCAAAAAACTTAAAAATTAGTCGAGTTAAAATAGTTATTATTAAGCAATATTAAAAATATAAAGGGGTGTACAAATGCATAAAGAATTTGAAATTGAAGAATATACGGCGATTGAGGAGCAAATTCATTATTATAGTACGTCTTTATTAGTAAGTCATCCTGAGCAAATTGTAAAGTATTTAGAAAAACGGTTGGAAAAGTATGCAGAAACGTTACAATATGCACATTTATATCCGGAAACGGTTATATTACCAATACAGCAAATAGTTATCGAATATTCATTAGATGTTGCTAGAATTAGAAGGTATTTAAATTTAAAAACATAACAAAAATCGAATAATTTACAATGAAACAGAGTCGACTTTAAGAAAAGATATTCTAATGTCGACTCTGTTTCATTGATTTAGTAAATAACAGAAAAAATATATGTTTGAAAAGTTTGACATATAATAATTCGAGAGTAAAATAAAAGTGAGTACTCACTCATTTCAAAGAAAAGGGGGATTTTTAGTGCAGCAACCTTCAATTATTTTACGAGATGTATCAAAAAGTTTTGGGAAAAAAGAAGTTTTGCATAACCTTTCGCTGCAAGTAGAAAAAGCAGAAATTTTTGGCTTGGTTGGACCTTCCGGATCAGGGAAAACAACACTCATTAAAATGATTGCAGGTATTAATGAGTCAACTACAGGGGATGTAATTGTTTTTAATACAAACATGCCTAATCTAAATGAAATGAAAAGAATTGGTTATATGGCTCAGGCTGATGCATTATACGAAGAACTATCGGCATATGAAAATGCAGATTTTATTGCAACGATGTATGGGTTAAAAGGTAAGCGTAAGAAAGAGAGAATCGTAGAAGTTTTTGAACTTGTGCAATTATCAGAGCATATGAAAAAGCAAGTACAGCATTTTTCAGGTGGAATGAAAAAACGTTTATCATTGGCGATAGCACTCCTTCATGAACCAGAAATATTAATTTTAGATGAGCCAACAGTTGGGATAGATCCTCTACTTCGAAAATCGATTTGGGAGAAGTTTTATGACCTTAAAAAGAAAGGAACAACTATTATTGTAACAACGCACATTATGGATGAAGCTGAGTTTTGCGAACGTCTAGGGCTAATTAGAGAAGGGAATTTAGTTGCGATTGGCACACCGGAGGAATTGAAAAAACAAACATCTTCTGGACGAATTGAAGATGTCTTTATGTTAGAAGGAGTGATTGAATCATGAGAGTTAATGGTGTAGTCATCCGTATCATTCGTCAATTTTTTCGAGATAAGCGTTCTTTAGCAATGATGTTTGGGGCACCAATGTTATTACTTTGGTTATTGTCGCTAGTATTTACACAAAAAGACTATATACCGCATATTGCTGTAGTCGATGTACCTGCTCCTATAGTAAAAGCAATGAAAAATCAAGAAGCATCAATTTATGAATATAGTAAAGACAAAGCAATTTCGGAGTTAGAAAAGCAAAAGGTAGATGCAGTAATTCATTTAGAAAATGGAAAAATGAATCTTCTATTAGAAGGCAGTGATTCATCAAAAAACCGTGCGGTACTTCAAGTATTGCAAAAGAGTACAGAGAAGAATGATGTATCAATGATGAAGCCTGAAGTGGATTATTTACATGGCTCTAAAGACATTACGATGTTCGATGGGCTTGGTCCCGTATTAATTGGTTTCTTTACATTTTTCTTTGTATTTATATTGTCCGGAGTATCTTTTGTAAGAGAACGTTTAAGTGGTACATTAGAGAGATTATTGTCCACACCAGTGAGAAGATGGGAAATAGTTTTAGGATATATTATTGGTTTTGGAATCTTTGCATTTATACAATCTATTATAATTGTAAGTTTTTCAGTTTATATTTTAGATTTATATGTAGCTGGCTCAATATGGCTAACGCTACTTATAACATGTATGCTTTCTTTAACTGCACTAACATTAGGCACGTTTTTATCGGCATACGCAAATAATGAATTTCAAATGATTCAATTTATACCGCTTGTTATCGTGCCACAAGTCTTCTTTTCTGGGTTGTTTCCAATGGAATCCATGAATACATGGTTACAAATGTTAGGTAAATTATTTCCACTCACATATGGTGCTGACGCTATGAGACAAGTAATGATTCGGAATCAAGGGTTTACAGAGATTGCATTAGATCTTACTGTATTACTACTTTTTTCACTATTATTTGCAGTAGGAAATGTATTTGCATTAAAGAAACATCGCAAAATATAATGATGATAAAAAGGAGCACAATAAATGAAGAAGGATTGGCTGGAAGAATTAGTTGCCGCAACGAATACTGATAAACGTAATGAACGCCAAATGCGTATATTAGAGGCAGCTGTTGATATGTTCGGAGAAAAAGGGTACGCCTCAACTTCAACGAGTGAAATTGCAAAGCGAGCTGGTGTAGCGGAAGGAACAATCTTCCGCTACTATAAAACGAAAAAAGATTTATTGTTTGCAGTCGTGATGCCGACCTTAACAAAGTTCGCTGCACCATTTTTCGTACAAGCCTTTGCAAAAGAAATATTTAAAACAGAGTATGAATCGTATGAAGTGCTTTTAAGAGTAATAATTCAAAATAGATTTGAATTTGCTAAAAAGCACTTTCCAATGATAAAAATATTAATTCAAGAAGTACCATTTCAGCCAGAACTAAAAAGTGAAATACAACAATTAATAGAAACAGAACTGCTTGTACATTTTAAAAAGCTGATTGCAAAGTTTCAAGAAGAAGGGGAAGTTATTGAACTTCCGCCTTCTTCTGTATTACGTCTTACTTTATCAGCTGTATTAGGGTTGCTCTTAACGAGGTTTTTATTATTGCCGGAAGAGAAATGGGACGATGAAGTGGAAATTGAAAATACGATTCAATTTATATTGTATGGACTAACGCCACGGAGGTAATGTGATGCGACAATTTGCTAAACCGATAATTGTTGTAAGTAAATGTTTAGAATTTGATGCCTGTCGTTATAATGGAGAGATGGTTCCAGATTTAACAATTCGAAACTTGCAGCCATTTGTTACATTTATACCTGTATGTCCTGAAGTAGAAATTGGTTTAGGGACTCCTCGTGAAACGATACGTATTGTAGAAAAAAATGGTGTGAATAGGCTTGTACAACCGTCAATACGAGAAGATGTAACTGAAAAAATGAATGGATTTTCAAATGCATTTTTACAAACATTACCTGAAGTTGACGGTTTTATTTTGAAGAATCGTTCGCCAAGTTGCGGAACTCGTGATGTGAAAATCTATTCTGGTTTTGAAAAAGGGCCAGTAAAAGGAAAAGGAACTGGATTATTTGGCGGAGCAGTAATAAAAAAATTTTCGCATCTTCCAATTGAAGAAGAAGGTAGATTGTCGAATTTTATTATTAGAGAGCATTTCTTTACAAGATTGTTTACAATCGCGCATTACAAAATGATTAAACATACTAAAAACATAAAAGAACTCGTAGCGTTTCAATCAGATTATAAGTATTTATTTATGGCATATAATCAGGTGAAACAAAAAGAATTAGGGCGTATTATTGCAAATCAAAAAAATGAAACAATTGAAGTCGTATTTGATAACTATGAGAAGACTTTATATGAATTATTTATTCGCGCGCCTCGCTATACATCGAATGTAAATGTATGTGAGCACATTTTCGGATATTTTAAAACAAAGCTAAAAAAACAAGAAAAAGATCATTTTCTAGAACTGATACAAAAATATGCAGAAAAGAAAATACCACTTAGTAGTTTGCTTACAATTTTAAAATCATGGGCCATTCGATTTGATGAAAAGTATTTATTAAGACAAACATATTTCGAACCATACCCTGAAGGGGTAGTAGAAATTTCTGATTCGGGAAAAGGTAGAGATTATTAAACAATAAATTACATAATTCGACACAAAACCTCCTATGTTGTTGTAGAACAATGTAGGAATTTTTTTGTGCATTGGTACAGAATCTGTTTTAAAATTAAGTTATGACAGAATTATAGCAATTATCTAACTAATATTCGTGTCTTTTAAGAAGTAATGTTTGTAGTAGAAACTCGCACGCTGTCGAAACTCAATATTCGATAAGGGGTGTGTAGCGGAATGGAATTTACTCTAACTCGCGAAAAACAAATGATTAAAGAAATGGTACGTGATTTTGCTGAAAAGGAAATCGCACCGAAAGCTGTATATTATGACAAAACTGCGGAATTTCCATATGAAACATTTCAAAAAATGGGCGAACTGGGATTATTAGGTATCCCATTCCCGGAAGAGTATGGAGGTTCAGGTGGCGATACGTTATCGTACGCGTTAGCTGTTGAAGAGATTGGTCGTGCTTGTGGTGGAACAGGTTTAAGCTATGCTGCAACAATTTCATTAGGTGCTTCTCCAATTTATTATTTCGGTACAGAAGAACAAAAACAGAAATTTTTAGTTCCAATGGCGTCAGGTAAAACGTTAGGTGCTTTCGGATTAACGGAGCCAAATGCTGGATCTGATGCAGGGGGCACACAAACGAAAGCAACTTTAGATGGCGATGAATATGTTATTAGTGGTGAAAAGTGCTGGATTACAAACGCAGAGTATGCAAATACAATTATTGTAACCGCTATCAACGGTTTTGAAGACAATGGTAAAAAACGTATTTCTGCATTTATCGTACCGACTACTAGTGAAGGATTAACGATTTCAAGCCCTTACGATAAGATGGGTGTTCGTGCTTCTAATACTTGTGAAATCGTACTTGATGGTGTACGTGTACCGAAAGAAAATATTCTTGGTGATGTAAATAAAGGATTTAAACAATTCTTATATACACTTGATGGAGGACGTATTTCAATTGCAGCATTAGCAGTAGGTATTGCACAATCTGCATTTGAGCGTGCATTGCAATATGCGAAAGAACGTCAACAATTTGGAAAACCGATTTCTAATTTCCAAGCGATTCAATTTAAATTGGCTGATATGGCGACTGAAGTAGAATTAGCGCGTAATTTAGTACATAAAGCAGCTTGGTTAAAAGATAACGATAAACCTTTCGGTAAAGAAGCGGCTATGGCAAAGTTGTTTGCATCTGAAGCTGCAAGTCGTATAGCAAATCATGCAGTACAAATTCATGGTGGATATGGCTATATGCGTGAATACGAAGTTGAACGATATATTCGTGATGCAAAACTTTTAGAAATTGGTGAAGGAACTTCTGAAATTCAACGTCTCGTAATTGCAAGACATTTAGGATGTAGATAAAAAGGAGGGGTCACTATGTTTCAAAAAATATTAATTGCTAATCGCGGGGAAATCGCAGTTCGCATTATGAAAACTTGTCAAAAACTTGGCATTCGCACTGTTGCTATTTATTCTGAGGCTGATGAAAATGCCCTTCATGTAAAATTGGCAAATGAAGCTTACTTAGTAGGCGGTCCACGTGTCCAAGAAAGCTATTTAAACCTTGAAAAAATTATTGAAATAGCTAAGAAGACAAATGCTGAAGCAATCCATCCGGGGTACGGATTATTATCAGAGAATCCATCTTTTCCGATTCGCTGTAAAGAAGAAGGAATCGTATTTATCGGTCCTTCAGAAGAAATCATTACTAAGATGGGAAGTAAAATTGAGTCACGTATAGCGATGCAAGCAGCAGATGTGCCAGTAGTTCCAGGTATTACTACAAATATTGAAACTGCTGAAGAAGCAATTGAAATTGCGAAACAAATTGGTTATCCATTAATGCTTAAGGCATCCGCGGGCGGCGGAGGCATTGGAATGCAGTTGATGGAAACTGAGCAAACGCTCACCAAAGCATTTGAAAGTAATAAAACAAGAGCGCAAAATTTCTTTGGTAACGGAGAAATGTATTTAGAGCGCTATATAGCAGATGCACATCATATTGAAATTCAGCTTTTAGCAGATACACATGGTAATACAGTGTATTTATGGGAACGCGAATGTTCAGTGCAGCGCCGAAATCAAAAAGTAATTGAAGAAGCACCTTCACCATTTTTAGATGAGGGTACACGAAAGGCTATGGGAGAAGTTGCTGTACAAGCTGCTAAAGCACTTGGTTATACAAATGCAGGTACAGTTGAGTTTCTTGTAGATGATCAAAAGAACTTTTATTTCTTAGAAATGAATACGAGATTACAAGTAGAACATCCAGTTACAGAAGAAATTACTGGGTTAGACTTAGTTGAACAACAATTACTTATCGCATATGGTGAGAAGCTATCATTTACACAGGATGATGTAAAACGTAGTGGTCATGCCATTGAGGCTCGTATTTATGCAGAAGATCCGAAAACATTCTTCCCATCACCTGGGAAAATTACAGATTTAACGTTACCGACAAATATACGTATTGATCACTTTTTGGAGAATCAAGTAACGATTACACCTTTCTATGATCCAATGATTGCGAAAGTAATCGCACATGGTGAAACTCGTGAAGAAGCGATTTCAAAATTAAAAATTGCTCTAGAAGAGTTAAAAGTAGAAGGTATTAAAACAAACACACCAATGTTACTGCAAGTACTCGGAGACGATGTGTTCAAAAGTGGTATTTATACAACGGGTTTCGTAACGAAACAACTTGTTAAAAAGTAAGATTTATGAATATTAAGGGGGAAAAAATGATGACGAAAGTATATGCATCGATGGCAGGAAATGTTTGGAAGATTGTTGTAGGAGTAGGAGATACAGTAGAGGAAGAGCAGGATGTCGTCATTTTGGAATCTATGAAAATGGAAATTCCAATCATTTCAGAAGAAGCCGGAACTGTTATGAAAATAAGCGTTCAAGAAGGCGATTTTGTAAATGAAGGAGATGTATTACTAGAAATTGAATAGGGAGATATAGGGGGAAGCGAATTGAAACTACCTAATTTTGCTGTCATTAAAGAAGTCGGGCCACGTGATGGCTTACAGAATGAAAAAAAGATTGTTGGCACAAAAGATAAAGTAAAATGGATTCAACTACTTACAGAAGCGGGATTGTCGTACGTTGAAGTTTCCTCATTCGTTCACCCTAAATGGGTTCCTGCATTAGCAGATGCAAGTGATGTATTTTCTGAGCTAAAAAGGGATCCAAATGTTACATATGCAGCGCTTGTTCCAAATCAAAATGGTTTGGAGCGAGCTTTTTTGCAAAATGTAGATGAGGTGAATGTTTTTTTATCAGCAAGTGAATCTCATAATAAAAGTAATATTAATAAATCTATTAAAGAAGCATTAGCTGTAATTGAAGATATAACAAAACAGGCAACGTTCGAAGGTAAAAAGGTAAGAGGCTATGTTTCTACTGTATTTGGATGTCCTTATGAAGGGGATATAAGTGCCACAGCAGTTGACGAAATATGTAATCAACTATTTTCATACGGCATTTATGAAGTTTCTCTCGGTGACACGATTGGTGTAGCGAATCCATTACAAGTAGAACAAGTATTAGAACATTTATTACAGAAGTATGATGCTTCGCAGTTTGCGATGCATTTTCATAATACGTATGGAATGGCTCTGGCGAATGTAGTTAAGTCATTAGAATATGGTATTACAACATTTGATAGTTCTTGTGGTGGACTGGGAGGATGTCCTTATGCACCAGGAGCATCGGGTAATGTTGCTACTGATGACTTAGTGCATATGCTCCATAAGCTGGGAGTCCAAACTAATATTGATGAAGAAAAGTTATTGAGAGCTAGTCAGTTTATTCAAAGTAAGTTAAATATCCAATTACCGAGTCATGTGTATAGAGCGCTTCAACATAAAACGATAAGTAGGTGAGAAGATGCTACAATTACAAAACATTTCAGTTGACTATGTTACACCGCACGTTGTAAAGATTTCGTTAAATCGTGAAAGACAAGCAAACTCATTGTCTTTGGCATTATTAGAAGAATTACAAACTATATTAACTCAAATAAACGAAGAATCAAATACGCGCGTTGTTATTTTAACAGGGGATGGCGAAAAAGCATTTTGTGCTGGTGCTGATCTAAAAGAGCGTGCAAACATGAATGAAGAACAAGTTCGCGATGCTGTGGGTATGATTCGTTCTACTATGGAGATGGTGGAACAATTACCACAACCAGTTATTGCTGCTATTAATGGAATCGCACTTGGTGGAGGTACTGAATTAAGCTTAGCTTGTGATTTTAGAATTGCTTCTGACACTGCAAGTCTAGGTCTTACTGAAACTTCTCTTGCAATTATACCTGGAGCAGGTGGTACGCAGCGTTTACCGAGATTAATTGGAGTCGGTAGAGCGAAAGAATTAATTTATACAGGAAGACGTATTTCGGCGCAAGAAGCGAAAGAATATGGTTTAGTAGAATTCGTAGTACCAGCTGATTTACTAGAAGAGAAAGCAATTGAAATTGCAGATCGAATTGCTAAAAATGGTCCAATTGCTGTTCGATTAGCAAAAGAAGCAATTTCAAATGGAATTCAAGTAGATTTACATACCGGCTTACAAATGGAAAAACAGGCGTATGAGGGCGTAATCCATACGAAAGATAGATTAGAAGGATTACAGGCATTCAAGGAAAAACGCAAACCAATGTATAAGGGGGAGTAAATATGTTAGATCAAAAACAACAATCTAATTCATTTGAAGAAAGAGTTGAAACAATTAAGCAAGGCGGGGCACCGAAATACCATGAACAAAACAAAGCAAAAGGAAAACTTTTTGTTCGAGATCGTTTAGCTCTTTTATTCGATAATGGTGAATATGTGGAAGATGCATTATTTGCAAATTGTGAACAAACTGGATTACCAGCTGATGGTGTTGTAACTGCGACTGGTAAAATACATGGTCGTACTGCGTGCGTAATGGCAAATGATTCGACTGTAAAAGCTGGATCATGGGGAGCACGTACAGTTGAAAAAATTCTACGAATTCAAGAAACAGCAGAAAAATTACGTGTACCGTTATTTTATTTAGTTGATTCTGCTGGAGCGCGTATTACAGATCAAGTTGAAATGTTCCCTGGACGCCGCGGTGCAGGAAGAATCTTTTATAACCAAGTGAAATTATCTGGTAAAGTGCCACAAATTTGTTTATTATTTGGACCTTCAGCGGCTGGTGGTGCGTATATTCCAGCATTTTGTGACGTTGTTATGATGGTTGAAGGAAATGCTTCTATGTATTTAGGGTCTCCGCGTATGGCTGAAATGGTTATCGGTGAGAAGGTAACTTTAGAAGAAATGGGCGGAGCACGTATGCATTGCTCAGTATCAGGATGCGGAGATGTTTTATGTAAAACAGAAGAAGATGCAATTATGCAAGCAAGACAATATATTTCTTATTTTCCAAGTAACTATTTAGAAAAGACTCCTTTGATTACACCTCAAGAACCGAAACAGTTCGATAAAACGTTAGAAGAAATCATTCCAGAAAATCAAAATGCTCCTTTCAATATGAAAGATCTCATTAACAGAATTATTGATGAAGGTTCTTTCTTTGAAGTGAAAAAATTATTTGCTCAAGAACTAATTACAGGTTTAGCACGCATTGATGGTAAGCCAATTGGCATTATTGCAAATCAGCCGCGTATGAAGGGCGGCGTATTATTCCACGATTCAGCTGATAAAGCAGCGAAGTTTATAAATTTATGCGATGCATACCATATCCCATTATTATTCCTTGCAGATGTACCTGGATTTATGATTGGTACAAAAGTAGAACGTGCCGGAATTATTCGTCACGGTGCAAAAATGATCTCTGCAATGAGTGAAGCAACTGTACCGAAAATTTCTATCGTCGTTCGAAAAGCATATGGAGCTGGCTTATATGCAATGGCAGGTCCAGCGTTTGAACCAGATTGCTGCTTAGCATTACCAACAGCTTCTATTGCAGTAATGGGTCCAGAAGCAGCGGTTAATGCTGTATATGCAAATAAGATTGCAGCTTTACCAGAAGAAGAGCGTGCAAGCTTTATTGCTGAAAAACGAGAAGAGTATAAGAAAGATATTGATATTTACCGTTTAGCATCAGAGATGGTGATTGATGGTATTGTTCATCCAAATAATTTACGTGAAGAGTTAAAAGGACGATTCGAAATGTATATGAGCAAATATCAAGTATTCACGGATCGTAAACATCCTGTATATCCAGTTTAAAAGCCCTATTTAGGGCTTTCTTGCTCAAAAAGTCAAGGAGGGGAAAACATTGAAACAAGCAGTTTGGTTTCCAACAGAAGAATATAAAGAAAAAACGCGTTTATTTGGTTGGATGAAATCATTAGGCTATGAAGATTACGAAGCTTTTTATAATAAGTCAATTGAAGAAACAGCATGGTTTTGGGGAGAAGCTGAGAGAGCAGTTGGCTATCAGTGGATGAAACCATATACAGAAGTGTTAGATTTAGAAAATGGTACACCGTTTGCACAGTGGTATACTGAGGGAACTTGTAACGTTGTAGAATCTGCTTTATCTCGCTGGCTTGCAGACGATAAAATGAAAACACAAGCAGCACTTATGTATGAAGGGGAAAACGGAACTTCAAAATCATTTACATATGAAGAGCTTGACAGCTGGGTAAGTCGTGTTGCCAACGGTTTGAAACATGCTGGTATTGAAAAGGGTGATCGTGTAACAATTTACATGCCAATGATTCCTGAAACAGTTGTTGCTATGTTAGCGGTAATGAAAATTGGAGCGATTATTTCACCAATATTCTCAGGTTTTGCTGCTGATGCAGTAATGACACGTGTACAAGCAGCTGGTTCAAAAATGGTTATTACCGCAGATGGCTTTTCACGCCGTGGGAAAATTGTTTCATTAAAAGATGAAGTAGATAAAGCTTGTGAACATTGTCCAACTGTTGAAAAGGTGGTAATTGTTCGTCATGCAGGAAATGATTTTACACCGCATAATTATGATTTTTCATGGAGTACGTTAGAAAAAGAAAAACCATTTATACATGCTGAAGAAATGAACAGTGATGATCCATTAATGCTTATCTATACATCTGGAACGACTGGTAAGCCGAAGGGGACAGTACACACACATGCTGGTTTCCCGCTAAAATCTGCATTTGATGCAGGATTTGGAATGAATATAAAACAAGGCGACCGAGTATTATGGGTAACTGATATGGGCTGGATGATGGGACCATTTTTACTATTCGGCTCTTTAATTAATGGCGCAACAATGGTTATGTATGAAGGTGTCCCAGACTTTCCAGAAGCAGACCGCTTATGGGAGACAGTCGATAAATATGAAATTACTCATCTCGGTATTTCACCAACGTTAATCCGTGCATTAATGGCAAAAGGTGATGAATATGTAAATAAACACTCGTTAAAGAGTTTAGAAGTATTCGCATCAACAGGAGAACCTTGGAATCCAGACCCATGGATGTGGTTATTTAATACAGTTGGTAAAGGTAAAGTACCAATCTGTAACTACTCAGGTGGAACTGAAATTTCTGGTGGGATTTTCGGTAATGTTCTTATAAAGCCAATTGCACCGATTAGTTTTAACGCATCTTTACCAGGAATGGCAGCAGTTGTACTTGATAATCAAGGTAAACCGATTCGTGATGAAGTCGGAGAATTATGTTTAGAAAAACCGTGGGTTGGTATGACGAAAAGTTTCTGGGAAGATGATGAACGTTATGTGAACACATACTGGTCACGTTTTGAAAATAAATGGGTTCATGGTGACTGGGTCATTTATGACGGTGAGCAATATATCATTACAGGGCGTTCAGATGATACGTTAAACATTGCTGGAAAACGTATTGGGCCTGCTGAATATGAATCTATTCTTGTGAAACATAATGATGTAATAGAAGCAGCGGCAGTTGGTGTACCGGATGATGTAAAAGGAGAAGTTTGTCATTGTTTTGTTGTATTACGAGACGGTGTAATATTCTCTGGAGAGTTAAAGAAAGAATTAATGAGTTTAGTAAACTCTCATATTGGTAAAGCTTTATGTCCAAAAGACATCCACGTTGTAGAAGATTTACCAAAAACACGAAATTCTAAAGTAATGCGACGTGTTATTAAAGCAGCTTACTTAGGAAAAGAGTTAGGAGATTTATCGTCACTTGTAAATCCTGAAGTAGTTCCGTTTATTCAGGGGTTACAGTCTAGCAAACTATAAAATTACGAATGAGCTCTATGTAAATAGAGCTCATTTTTAATGTTTACAAAAAGAAAAGAGAGAAAAAGTAAATTTGAAGTTAAAAAATCTACTATTAGTGTTAAGTATGTCTGTTTGTTTTTAGTTTTTATCAAAATAGGATACTGTGGCTGTCTATTCAATGGAGTGAATGAATTTTGTTAAGAATGAAAATTTAGTGAAGAAAAAAGTAATGAATAAAAGGAGAAATCCCTGGGGGACAGGGATTCAATAAGGGAGATATTATTGTCGTTCAATGTCGAAATTTGGCGTATCCGACAAATTAATATTATCACGAATTTTCAGGAGATTGTGATAGTGGATGTGTCAAAAATGTGTACGGGTTTCATATAAAAGTGTTATTTAAATAGGAAAAGGGAAAAGAATTAAGTTCACTCGTTCTTAAGATTTTTTCCCTTTTAAATTTACTGTTTGTTCGTTGTTCTATATACATCTGAAATTGGTAAATCTTCGCCATGTAAAGCTTGAGTACTGTCCTTTTTGTTTGAATTATGTGCCTCCTGAGAGGTTTCTTGCAGTTGTTCTTGGGCCTTACTAGGGGTATTCAGCGCATCTAATGACACAGAATCAAGTTGTTGACTTAATAAATCTTTTTTATCCATGTTATGTAGCTCCTTTTTGAACTTAGATATAAAAACAAAGTATTTTTAAATAGTTACGTGGGTATTATGTATCTTTGAATGGAATTATATACACAAACTATATTGAGAATTTAACTAATTATAAAAATTACTTGTGCTGACAAGCTTAAGAAATATAAAGATCATTAGTTCTTAATAAAAGCGTTATTTTAGTAGGGTGTTACGAAATTTCATTTGAAAGGAACATCCCAATGATAAAAAAGAGCACTGTAAATCAGTGCTCATCTTATTAGATATTGCTTAGTCCTTAAAAATAAAACCGTTACGGACAATTCACAATGGTAATAGTGACGCTAGCCATTGTTCCAGGAGAATCAAGAAGTGAAGCAGTAACGGTTACTGTTCCAGGCCCATTAGCGGCTAGAAATACAGCGGTAAAGTTACCTGAAGCATTGGTAATGACCGCAAGAGGAACCATGAAAGCAAGAGAAGGGTTACTAAATGAAAAACTGACCACTACTCCTGGAGTAGGACTACCGTTTACTAATACTTGACCCGAAAAAAATAAAGTATTATTTCCTTGAGTGGATACACATGCTGTGGTTTCGTTAGAAGTCAAGGTAATAGATGCAGGCCCAGCAGGAAGATTAAATCCAGTTGGTCCAGTTGGTCCGGTAGAACCAGTAGAACCAGTAGAACCAGTAGAACCAGTAGAACCAGTAGCGCCAGTAGCGCCAGTAGAGCCAGTTGATCCGGTTGAACCAGTTGGTCCAGTTGGTCCAATTAATCCAGTTGATCCGGTTGAGCCAGTAGCTCCTGTAGAACCGGTGGGACCAGTAGGACCAGTAGGGAATTGAAAGGGTTGAACAGGTGGAAGTGTAGGTCCAATAGAACCCGGATTAAGTGCAGCAAAATATAAAAACTCGTCCATTATTTATCACCTCTAAAAATCGTATTACTAATAGTAAATGTAATGACAGAGCAAAGTGAAATGGACAAGCGGTTGTATTTTAACAAATTAAATAAAATAGTTATCTGATAGAAAGAGAGATTAGTATGATTTCTTTAGAAATTAAATATAAAAAGGCGATTATCTTCAAATCGCCTTTTGGGTAATGCAGTGTAATTTTATTCAGTTATTTGAAATATAGTTTCATTCGGTTTAGAAAATCCATACAGTTTCCTTGCGAATTTTAAAATTTCTTCTTCACTACCTGTTAAAACTTTAACATCATTCTTAAGGGAATGACCATCCTTCTTTACAGAAGATAATTTTTGTTGCTCCGTATTCAGCGTGATTTGTTTTTCTTTAATCATTTCTTGTTGGTCATTCAGAGAATATTGAAGGACAAAAATTATAGGTAATATAATAGCCAAAGTAGTTATAATACGGCGTCTTGTTTTTTTTATATTACCTTGTTGGGTATTAGGGTTCACTTGCTGTGAGGGTATCTTAGGATTTGATTGTTGTGATGATATTTTTGGGATGTTTCCCATTAAAATGCCTCCATTACTGATTGTAGAATTTAAACTGTTTAAAAGTATTATAAATGTTCAATGGGAATTTTAGAAGATAGTTTAATATAGGTGAGTTTTGTAAAGTTTAAACAAAATCCTTATTTAAATAAAAGGAACCCCGATTGTCTGCGGGGCTCCTAAGGGTAATCGTCAAGTAATGACGTACTCGACTAGTTAACGATACCATGAATTTTTTGGTAAATATACTGGTAAATGCGTCCAAATTAATGAGAGCATTATTTGAAACAAAAACGCTATTTTAATAGGGAGGGGAATAATGATGATTCCATGGGACAAGCGAGTATACATTGTATCAAGGTGATCATTTTATTACAGAGGGGACAATTTTAGAGGTTAGTGAAAAGGCGAATGAATCATTATATTGGCTTTGGTGCATGTTAGCTCCAAGCTATGAAAAAGTGTGCGGTAATAGTACAAAGCGACTTCGGTTGATTCGGATAGATGATGATGAAGAATGATATAAAAATTTCATTTTGTAGAGAAATGAGGTGATTAAGGATGGGCATAGAATATGCCATGTTTGTATTAAAAAAGAGCAGAATTTAGCCTATATATAAAGATTTTGGAATTGTTCTAAAGGGGGGAATATCTGAAATATAAATAATTGAGGGGAGTGAACTAATAATGGAAACTAGTACTTTTTTAGGATTGTTTTGGGGATGGATAACGGTTATCGTATCGGGAATACTTTTCGTACGTCCATCGGTACTACGTGAATTGAAAAAATTAGTGGTTGAAGACAGAGGATTTGGTATTATGTATGGTTTTCTATCGATTTTCCTAGGGTTAGGTAGTGTAATCCTACATAATGTATGGGTATTCAATTGGCAGGGGTTCCTAACGGTTATTGCATGGCTTGCATTATTAAAGGGAATCTACATAATTGCATATCCTGAACCCTCCAAGAAAACAGACTTTGAATTAAGGGTACTATCTACACGTATAGTGCTCGCTATCATTGGCGCCTTGGCTTTATGGATGCTTATAGTAATCTATATAAAATAATCCTTTTCTAATAAGAACTATATTAAAATAAATCTCTACGTGTTCATTGACAAAAAGCTGACTATACTTAGTCAGCTTTTTGTATATTACATTCTAGTGTTTATCGGTCACAAAAGACATGTTCTCTCTTTTAAGTCGATATTGAAAATATTACCAATTTTTTCTTTTACAATGACAACAAATAAAGAAACATTTACAACGACACTTATTTCGTTTAGAACTCCAATCATCATCACAATGATTCTTTTCTTTAGATTTCCACCAATCATCATCACAATGATTCTTTTCTTTAGATTTCCACCAGTCATCACAACAATGCTTTTTCTTAGAACTCCAGCAATCATTTTTCCAGGACATTCTTTTATACCTCCCTTCAATAGGATTCATACTATTCTATGTTTTAGTAAAAGAATGGCTTGTTTATTAACCTATTATTTTACCTTTATATGATAGAGTGCTTTCTACTAGATATAGAATTCATACAAACTATGCTAATTTTCAAGAGATAGTTGAGAGAACTATTGGTTATGATATTAATCAACAAACACTTGTTGAAGGAAACGTTAAGATTTTAAATAATATCTTATTTTGGAGTACGCTTTTCTGAATGTATATTTCACAATGGTAAAGGAAAAATACACCATATCACTGCGAACAAAGCCTATGTATATGTGAAGTAATAGGAAAAGGTGGTCCCTATTCAAGGAGCCGGCTTATTAAAAGTATAAATAAGAAGGTTTAGTACAAGTGTTTGTTTTTTTATTTCTATGCTTTTGTCTCGTACACTTTTAAGCTATTGGACATACTTTACTAGTAGAAAGGATTAGGGGGTGAGGTTTTGGGTTCTCGATTTAATAATTGTAGAAAGAAATGTACGTGTAAGCATGATGATTGTTGGGACATTTTTGAAGAGTGTAAAAAGGAAAAGAATGAGAAATGTGACAGCTCTTGTGTACAAGGAATTAGAGATGAGCTTAAAAAATTAATTAATAAAACAGTGCGAATTAACACTGAAGGACGTACTTATATAGGTACTGTTTCTTCGGTAACTTGCGATGTTGTTAAGCTAGCTGCTATTCCTGGTTCAGTTGCAGCAATTATATCTCTTTGTAAAATTGAAGCAATTTTACCACCTGCTACAACTGTTACTGATGAGTTTGATTTTAACGGTGTTGACGTAGCAAATAAAGATTAATTATACTTTATTGATGCTAAGCCATTCTTATGAATGGCTTTTTATTTTGCGTGCCCAGCTAAGCTGGGCACTGCTTGCTGGTGAAAGTCCAGCCTAGGTAAGAGCCAAGTCGCCTAGTAGCTGACAGGCAGCTGGTGGAGAAATCCTAAGGTTGAAGCCCTGTGACAAAGTAACTTTTACTAGAAGTGCGAGCGAATCAACAGACCGTAACATAAAGTGAACCTTGCCGCCTCGTTAAAAGCAACCTAGAAATAGGACAAAGGGAAGTCGAGCCTGGTGAATATGGGCGAAGACCATGGAAGATGTAAAGAACTTGGAAATACGACATCGAAGAATCCCTCGGGGTACGGAGGGCGGTATGTTGAGAAAGTAGTGTCTGGAACTGGGGAGCCCCTCCTTTGCCCTTTCTTTCAGAAAGGAGAGAGGAAACCTATAAGCATATACGAAATGGTGGACTGTAAAGAGGGAGTCGGAGGAGGTCATAGTACTGAATATCATAACGACAACACAACGTTATGTAGGGAAGGACCTCTACTTTGTTCATAAGTTGGAAGGAGGTAAGAGTGAGTGAATGCTGGAAAACTAGCTAACTACACTGATGTAAAAGCTCAAGAACTTTGGAAGACTTTATATCTTTGTGCCAAAGAAAGTTCAAGTCGTAGGTTTCACGCGTTGTATGACAAAATATATCGTCCTGACATATTGGCTGAAGCATGGAGAAGGGTAAAACGAAATCAAGGAAGCGGTGGAATTGATGGACAGACGATTGAAGAAATCGTGTATCAATATGGAGAACGAAACTTTCTCAATGAATTATATATAGAATTGAAAAGTAAATCATACCATCCACAAGCTGTAAGAAGAATGTATATTCCAAAAGGTGATGGAAAACAAAGACCGCTTGGAATTCCCACGATCAAGGATAGGGTTGTACAAATGGCAACGAAATTGGTGATAGAACCTATCTTCGAAGCCGATTTTCAAGACTGTTCGTATGGGTTTCGCCCGAAACGAAACGCACATCAAGCGATATCGAAGATACGGAAAGCGAGTAAAACATCTCATTGGATTGTAGATGTAGACATACAAGGATACTTTGACAATATTAATCATGACAAATTAATGAGGCTTGTAGAAAGAAGAATCAGTGACCGAAGAGTGTTAAAACTCATTAGAAAATGGTTGAAAGCGGGAATCATGGAACATGCGCAATTTCATGAAACGACATTAGGTACACCACAAGGTGGCGTGATATCTCCATTACTTTCTAATATATATTTAAACTATATGGATACCATTTGGGAAAAGAAGTGTAAACATTTGGGGGAACTAATTCGATATGCGGATGACTTTGTCATCGTATGTCAAACAAAACAACAAGCATTAGAGAGTATTCGGATACTACAATCCATTATGAATAAGTTAGAACTTACAATCCATACAGAAAAGTCGAAGCTAGTGAATACGTGGGATGGAAACGAGGGATTTGATTTTCTAGGATTTCACCACCGAAAATACCCTAAACATGTGAAAGGCGGGAAGAAAGTGCATGTGATGGCACATATTCCGAGCCAGAAAGCCATGAGGAAAATGCGGGAACGCATTAAAAGATACACAGAGCCGAGGAACAAACTGTATTTACAATTGGAAGAGATGGTGAAAGGTTTAAATAGAATTCTGCAAGGATTCAAGAATTATTATAGCTTATCTTCAATTGGACAGAAGTGGCTCTGTAAAATAGACTGGTACGTCCTAGAACGACTTAACCTTTTTTGGAATAAGAAAAGAAATGTTCGAAAGAAACATGGTCGTATCAAGGACTTGATGAAGAAAACAACATATGCACTCGTGAAAGTAGGAGGATAGAACAAAACTGAACGCCAAAGAAGGAAGAACATCGGAAAGCCGTATGAGGGAAAACCTCACGTACGGTTTGATGAGGGGAAGCTGAAACAGAAAAGGGATGGCAAAGCCATCCCTAAAGAAAATTTAATCTGTTTCAGTTTTCTACTCTACGTTTAAAAGGGAATATATTTTTCATATAGAAATAAATTTGAAGGTGTATAAAAGGTTGTGTGAAAGGAGAATGAGAGTGATCAAGCTGAAACAATTTACAAGAACTGATTTCAAACAATTAATAAATTGGATTAATTCCGAAGAATTTTTAATACAATGGTCGGGAAATGCATTTACATATCCTTTAAATGAACAGCAATTAGAGAAATATACAGAAAGTGCAAACACACTGGCATTCAAAATAATAGATGAAGAGACTACAGCAGTTATTGGTCATATTTCTCTTGGACAAATAGATAATATAAATAAGTCTGCTAGAATTGGAAAAGTGCTAGTTGGTAATACGAAAATGAGAGGGCGTTCTATAGGGAAACATATGATGAAAGGCGTACTTCGTATTGCTTTTGAAGAATTAAAACTACATAGAGTAACTCTTGGTGTTTATGACTTTAATAAGTCAGCTATTTCTTGTTACGAAAAAATAGGTTTTGTAAAAGAAGGTTTATTAAGAGAGTCAAAAAAAGTAGGAGAAACGTATTGGAATTTATGGGAAATGAGTATGTTAGAATATGAATGGAACAATAAAAAAAGTGTTTTATAATTATATTATGTTAACAAAAGGGGTTTGGTGGGAATCGTGAATAAAAAAACAAAAATAATTTCAATTGCAGCTGTTTCAGGGGGCGGTAAAACTACCATTACAGAAAGTTTAGCTCATGAGTTGAAAAACTCAAAGGCTCTATATTTTGATAGATATAAATTTGATAACTGTCCGGTTGATATTTGCAAATGGATTGATGATGGAGCTAATTACGATGAATGGGTACTTACACCGCTAATGAATGATATTCAGCGTTCTATACAAGATAGTAGTTTAGATTATATTATTGTAGATTATCCTTTTGCATACTTAAATAGAGAAGTGGGACAATTCATTGATGTAACTATATTTATCGATACACCTTTAGATATTGCGATGGCTAGAAGGATTTTGAGAGATTTTAAAGAAGATACAATGAGTGAAATACACAATAATTTGAAACATTACATGACACATGCGAGAAAAGCTTATTTAAAGGCGATTCATACTGTTAAGCCGAATTCGGATATTGTATTGGATGGATCTTTATCTATAAGTGAAATAATTGATCAAATAATAGAGGAACTTAATCGAAGAGAAGTGATTGTGAATGGTTAAATGTATAAAACAATATGTACAAGTTGATAGCTTTAAAATATATACAAAAATATTTCAAGGAAAAAAGCAGCAGCCTGTTATTATAATGGAAGCAGGTTATGGCGATTATTCAAAGGCATGGGATCGTATTGCGGAAGGGCTGACAGAATATGGGACGGTACTCACATATGATCGAGCTGGATTAGGAAAAAGTGAGAATAGCTCTAAGCTACGCATTAGTTCTGAAATGGTAAAAGATTTAAGAGATTGTTTAAAGCAACTTCATTTAAGCCCACCATATATATTTGTAGGTCATTCATTTGGTGGTATTAATGCACGTTTATTTACGACTTTTTATCCTGATGGTATGTTGGGAATCGTTTTGGTTGATTCAACACCAGAAAATTATAAAGAAGATTTTTTACCAATAATGCCTCCAGAATTTCAAGAAGCTTACTATAAGCAATTTGTATATGAAAGTTCATATGAAGAGTTTATGTTTAGTCTAGGTGAAGCAGATCGACATTGTAAATCAATGAGTGATATTCCACTTGTCGTGTTAGCTGCTGGAAAAAAAGCTTTTTATTCAGCAGATGCACAACTGAAATGGTTACAATTGCAAGAATAATTATTACAATTATCAGCCAATAATAAATTTATAATTGCAGAAAATAGTGGTCACTATATTCAAAAAGATGAACCACATTTTGTAATAGATGCTGTTAAGTGGATCCTTGGGGTAGGGGAGAGATAAATATGTACACTTTATTTCAATACAATTGGCAAGTAAGAGATGATTGGTTTAAATGGTGTGAACAACTTACAGAGGAAGAATTGCTTCGCAAACGTGTTGGAGGTGTTGGGAGTATTTTAGAAACACTTTTCCATATTGTAGATGTTGAGTATAGCTGGATTAGTGCGCTTCAAGAAAAAGAGGATAACGAACCACAGTTTAAAGATTATCAATCAATCAAAAAAGTGAAAGCGTTATCTGATTTATATAGACGAGAATTAGATAACTTTTTGCAGTTATGGTCTGGCGACTTCGAATCAAAAATATTGAAAGCTTCATGGACAGATAAAACATATAAATACGGTGAAGTTTTAAGGCATGTAATTGTACATGAAATTCATCATATTGGTCAGATATCTATATGGGCAAGAGAATTAAATCTTCAGCCCGTTTCAGCGAATTTAATTGGAAGAGGATTGTAGATTTAGAAACCGACTTGCAGTGTAAACGCAAGTCGGTTTTTATATATAAGAAGATTTCTTAATTAAAATCCTCGGCTTTTTTTTGACGTATATATAAAAACATTAAGATTGTAATGATGAAAAAGATCATAATCGTTTGTATGATTAAATTTTTAAACTGAAACAATATTGTCCAAGATGTAACAGCATCTTTAAAAGCTTGGAGTGCAGAGTACGAGGAAGGATCAAAACCGTACTGAAGTAACTTTTTTGTTTCAATAAAAGTACTGTTTTCATCACCGGCGTCTAATATTACTGAAATAAGTCTAGTATCTCCTCGTGTGGCTGTACTGACAAAACTATAATTACCATTAGTTGAAAAACTAGTTTGTAAGCCGTCAACACCTTGGAGTTTAATGTTTTTATTAAGGGAATATATCATTTTATTTGTATTGAAAACTTTTGAATCTTTGAAGGTAAATTGGTAAGAGGTTAGTTTCGTAACATTCAATACATCTGGAAAGTCTTTTACTAATTGTGTTGCTAGTTTAGCGACGTCTATCGATGTTGTAGTTGATTGTTTATTCGTATCGTTATTAATTCCAGTAGCATTTAGAAACGGGGATGGTTGTGATAACTTTAGTTGTTTTGCTTTGTCATTCATTAAAAGTGTAAAGTTATCTTCGTTTCCAGCAATGTGTTCTGCAAGGGCAAGTGCGGAACGATTATTCCCTGTCAAAAACAATGCATGAAGTAAATCACGAACCGTCGTTTTATCTTTCGAAGTTACTTGTATAGGACTCGTTTCTGCTCGGAAAACTTCGTTACTTATTTTTACTAATTCATCTAACTGTATTTTTCCTTCATTCAGTTGTTCCAGTGCGATATACTCTGTCATTAATTTAGATAAAGTAGCTGATTGTATAGGAGTTTCTTCATTTTTTTTATAAACAATCTCACCAGAATTAGTATCTATTAAAATAGCTGATTTAGCTTGAATAATTGGACCATTTACATAAAGATAAAAATATAAAACGATAAGTGCAGTAATAAGAAAAGATAATAATAAAACTGTTATTTTTTTTAAGAATTGCATTAGCGATCCTCCTACTATTACATCAATAATATTATTGTAAAAAGGAATGCTTAATTAGGAAGAAAGAAAAGGTAAAGAATTTCTAAAGAATTATAAAGGATTATTAAATTTTGGATATTGATGGAATATAAAAGGTTCAATTTCTTATATGATAAAAAATTGAACCTATAAATATGTGGTATTAAGCTTTATAAGGGAGTAATTTTACAGTGAAAGTTGTTTTTTTATCATCGCTATATACTTCAATTGTTCCTTTATGCAATTCAACAATACTTTTTGCAATTGCTAATCCGAGCCCAGATCCACCAGTGTTTGTTGAACGTGATTTTTCAACACGATAAAAACGTTCAAAAATATGAGGTAAATCAGTACTAGGGATAGGTTGTCCGTAATTTGTTATATCAATTGTAATCATGTTATTGCTTTCGTAAGCGGTAATATCAATATGATCTCCATCATTTCCATAAGTAATAGCGTTTATGATTAGATTTTCAAACACACGTACTAATTTATCCCCATCAGCTAGTACCATTAGCTTTTGAGATGGGAAAGAAGGGCGACATTCAATATTAGCTTCTTGAAGCTGTATCCGAAATTGGACAGTTAATTGTCCAAGCAATTCTACAATATCAATGGGAGCAGAATATAAACTTAACTCTTTATTTTGAACGCGTGTATATTCAAACAAGTCATTCATTAATGCATTAAGACGAGTTACTTTAGCGTAAATGACTTGAATATAGTATCGTAATTCTACTTCATCTCTATAATTATCATGATGGATTAAATTTACGTATCCAACTATAGATGTAAGAGGGGTTCGTAAATCATGTGATACATTTGTAATAAGTTCGCTTTTTGCTTGTTCTGCCTGTCTTTCTTCATCAATTGATACTTTTAATTGCTCAATAATTTGATTGACCCCAGTTGCCAGTTCTTCTAAATAATTATGGTGTACGATGGAAACTTTATGATTAAAGTTTCCACTTGCAATATACCGAATCTCTTCAATCATTTTTTTTATACAAGTTTCATAGTAAACCTTTCTTTCATGACGATAAAAAATGTATAAATAGGATGAGAAAATAGAAAATAAAAACAAATAAGATACAATCATCATCCATAAAGACTCTTTTAATCCAATATATTTTTCATGGCCAAAAATTCTAATGAATTCTTTTCCTAGTTCGCTTAGAGTAAGTGAACTCTCAATTACACTCGTTACGAGGCGAAATATAATTAATTCGGTAATTGGTGTAAGAGTGATAGCTAATAAAAGCCAAAAAATAAGCTTCCACTTTGGTATATCTTTTAATATATCAAATGCTTCATTTCTCAATTTTATATCCTACTCCCCAAACCGTATGAATTAGTTTTTCACCATTCATTACGGTTTCAAGTTTATCGCGTAAATTACTAATATGGACCATTACCGTTTTATTAGAACCATAACCGTCTTCATTCCAAACTCGTTCGAATATCTCTTCAGAGCTAAATACTCTTCCAGTATTACTCGCTAGTAAATATAAAATATCAAATTCGATAGAGGTGAGTTTAATATATTCTCCATTTACTTTAACAGTATGATTATGTTTATGTATTTCAACAGAACGAATACGAATAATACCATCTTCATTCTTTTGGGAAGTAGCATTTTGGAAAGAGGATCTTCGTAATAAAGCTTTCACTCTAGCCACTAATTCTAGTGGATTAAACGGTTTAATCATATAATCATCTGCGCCGGTCATAAGTCCTAAAATTTTATCCATATCTTCAGCCTTTGCACTAAGCATAAGGATAGGTACAGTATTATTTTCACGCACTTCTTGACAAACTTCCAATCCGTTTCGTTTTGGCATCATAATATCTAAAAGCATAAGGTCAACTTCATATGTACATATCATTTGTAATGCTTCATCACCATCATAAGCTTTATAAATGTTATAACCTTCATTTCGCAAATAAACAGCGAGTAATTCTACAATATCTTTATCATCATCAATAATTAATATGTTTTTATTCATCATATAGTTCCTTTCCTTGCGAATCATCAATATTACTATAATATCAAACATTTATGTATTTTGTAGTAATGTTTCTACATTAAATTTCACGTAACGTATTAAAAAGGAATTAATACAATTATAACGAATACAAAATAAGAAGGAAATTTAAATTTCACATTATATTGAAAGTTAGTTATAGGGGGCTTGCTATGTTATATAATGATATATATTCATTTACTCCAACTGGAAAAATAGAAAATGATATTAAAGCTTTTCTATTAAAATACAATAAAGAATTTACATATAAACATTCAATTCGTGTGGCAAATGAGGCGAGAAAAATTGCGAAAATATTTTATGAAGATGAAGAAAAAGCAGCGATTGCAGGGTGTTTACATGATATTAGTGCAATTTTTCCGAACGAGGAGCGGATTGCAGTTGCTGAAAAATTCGGAATAGAAATATTACAAGAAGAACGAGAATTCCCAATGATTATTCATCAAAAATTATCGAGAGTAATTGCAAAAGAGATATTTAAAATAGAGGATGAAGAAGTTTTAAATGCTATCTGTTGCCACACTACTTTGCGTAAACATGCTACAAGGATGGATTTAGTACTATTTGTTGCTGATAAATTAGAATGGGATCAAATAGGGACACCTCCATATTTAATAAATGTAAAAAAAGCTTTAGGAAACTCTTTAGAACATGCTGCTTTTGTATATATTTCATATTTGTGGGAAAGAAAAGATATATTAAAAGTCATACACCCGTGGTTAGAAGAAGCATATTGGTATTTAAAAGAAATTGTAGAGTAGAAAGGGTATGAAAATGCAATTAAAAGAATATATGAATCAAACATTCCCAGGAGTTACATTAGTACCGTCCATATACTTTCAGTCGGAAAATCATCTTCATTTTGATTTTGGGAAAGATAAATATCAATTCAAAGAAGATGGTAACACGTATAATATGGAATATTTCACACAACTATATAGGTATAATAAAAGTCTATTTAAAGATATATTTTCAAAAGAAGATACCGTCTTTTTAGTCACAAATGTTTATCGATTTAAACAGGAAAATATAAAAAATGCGCAGAAAATAAATGTATACAATAGGTTTATTAAAAAGAGCGGTTTAAAGTTTCATATTAGACAAGAAACATTACCTTTTCTATTTGAAGATGAAGAAGCTGACTTATATTGTACATATCAATTTTCTTTAAAATGTCTTGCTGAAGATATTAAATATGAACCGCTTATTCAAGCAGCTAATCATGAAGATTTCCCTGACCTACGTCCACGTCTAGGGCGAAAAAAAGAAATTTCATATCCAGATGTATTTTTTATAAATGTAACAAAGGATATTATCATGTTTATTTATGGTGATAGAGGATGTGAAGTAATTGCGAAGAATAAAGAAAAGATACGGGATTTATATGAGAAGTATAAAGAGTGGATACCAGAATATGAACGAGAGAGTATAGATGACTTATTTACATGAAAATAGGAGGAAGTGAAGTGTGTAATGAAAAGGATCGCAATTGTATCTGCATGGGAACCAGAGCTTACGTATTTGCATCAACATTATCCAAGTGAGCGTGTAGAAAAAATAGCAGCTTGGGAATTTCATTTTCATTCTATTAATGAATTAGAAGTTATTTCAGTTGTAACTGGTGTCGGTAAAGTAAGTTGTGCTAGTTGTGTACAACTATTAATAAGTGAATTCCAGCCAGACCAGTTATTTATGACAGGGATTTGCGGGAGTTTATCAGATAAGGTGAAAAATGGACACATCGTTGTAGCTCTTAATACTTTGCAGCATGATGTTACTGCGGCTGGTTCAGGAGAAGATAGTTTTAATCTATATGATGGTAGAACAGCACCTATTGAAACAACTAAATCACTCGTAAAGCGAATGAAGAAATTGCGTTCGTATGACCCGGTCCATTTTGGTACATTTCTATCTGGAGATCAGCGTATTCGAAGTTCAGAAATGAGGTATTTACTGCATACTGTATACGGTGCTTTAGCCGTTGATCAAGAAGTGGCAGCATTTGCTTATGTATGTCATGTAAATAAAAAACCATTTCTATGTTTAAAAGCTGCCTCAGATCAAGCGAATGACAAAACGAAAGAAGAACAAAAGGTTTTTAAAATGTTAGCATGTGAACGAGCATGTGAGCATTTAATTACTTTTTTACGTGTTTATGAGATTACTGTAGTTAACAATGTATAGTAAGAGGAGTATAGTGATGCAAGCTACAAATAAAATAGCGATTCTTGGTGCGAATGGAAAAGTCGGAAAATTCCTCGTAAATCAAGCGTTAGAAAAGGGCTATCAAGTACGAATATTAACGAGAAATTCTAAAAATATGACGATAACTAATGAAAATATAGAGACTATCAGTGGGGATGCCCGCGATTTTTCAGTCATACAGGAATTACTTCAAGGGTGTAAAGCTGTGATTAATGCGGTGGGTCAGCCGAAAAATGAACCTTATATTTTTAGTACAGTTACGAAGCATATTTTAAAAGTAATGAAGGAATATGAAATGAAGCGCTATATTCTTATTTCTGGAGGCTCCTTAAATGTAAAAGGAGATCAGAAGGGAATTGCAAATAAAATAGGGGCTAATTTGTTTCGATTATTTCTTCCAAAGATGATGCAGGATAAATATAAAGAATTGCAAATTATACAAAGTAGTGAAATAGATTGGACAATTGTTAGATTACCGTTTGTTATAGAGGGAAATGGGATCGGTGATATTAAAGAGAGTTTAGTAGATATGCCAGGAATCAAAATTCAAAATGGGGATATTGCACCGTTTGTAATAAAACAAATTAATAGTGAAAGATATATAGGAAAGTGTCCGCTCATTTCAAATTAAGAGATATCGTTAAAAATTAAAGAATAATGGATATAGTGGTAATAGTTTATTTCATGTGTTTGAATGTTGAGTTTAATACAAGTAAGAGGAGGATAATTCTATATGATTCAATATAAAAGGTGTAATGAAGTAAATATTGATTTAGTATATGAAGCGTTTAAAGATGGTTTTTCTGATTATATTATTAAAATGGAAGTTTCAAAAGAGGATTTTGTACAACGGTTTTTGGGACCAGAAGGTAACTCGCTAGAACACTCCTTTATTGCGTTAGACGGTGACAAATCTGTTGGTGTAATACTTGGTGGTATTAAGGTATATGAAAGTATAAAAACAATGCGCTGCGGAACATTAGCTGTTCATCCAGAGTTTCGAGGCATTGGTGTAAGTCAAAAGTTATTTGAGTTACATAAAGAAGAAGCGACACAAAATAAATGTAAGCAGCTTTTTCTTGAAGTTATTGTAGGAAACGATCGGGCGATTCATTTTTATAACAAATTAGGTTATGAAAAAGTATATGATCTTTCTTATTATAATTTAAATGATTTAACTAAAATAATGAATAAAGGTAATAAAAATATTGAAGTAAAACAATTAGAATTTCCAACATTTAAAGTTGAAATTCAGAAATGGCTAAGCTTCCATATAAATTGGCAAAATGATATTGATTATATCGAAAAAACAAATCATACATTTTACGGTGCATATGTTGATAGTGATATAAAAGGTTCTGTATGTGTAAATGAACAAGGAAAAATTAGTTTTATTTTCATAGACAAAGATTATAGAAATATTGGTGTTGGGACGAAATTATTACAGGTAGCAAGTGAAGAATTAAAGTTATCAAGTTTATCAATTGGGTTTCCAAACAACAATTTACTGGAAGGGTTTTTAAAGAAATCTGGATTTGAAAAGAATTCTTTAGCACAATATGAAATGTATTTATTGCTATAAAAAGCGGAGGGAATTATTCTTTTCGCTTTTTATTTTGTACTATAAACGTTTTTGCTGTATGTGGGAGGATAAGTAAAAACAACAGAAGTTTTGTTATCTATCTTATTGAACTAACTGGCACTTTAGTTGAAGAAGGAAAAAATATAGTAAACATAGAATATATTAATACATTAAAAGATTTATGAGGTGAAAGTGATGGCAATTAAGCAAGACGAAATTAAAGTAGTAGTCGGAGCTGGAGTATTTAATAATAATCCAGGTTGGGTTCAAACGCAAGAAGATGAACTTAATTTACTAGACAATACCACTTGGGAAGAAAGATTTGAATACAATTCCATTTCAGCTATTTTAGCAGAGCATGTATGGGAACATCTTACTTTTGAAGAAGGTGTAAAAGCAGCTGAAATCTGTTATAAATTTTTAAAGCCATCAGGTCATATTCGGTGCGGAGTGCCTGATGCATTTTTCCGAGATGAAACCTACCAAAATATAGTTCAAATAGGCGGCCCTGGCCCGAAAGACCACCCAGCTGCAAGCCATAAAATCGTACATAATTATAAAACATTAACGAGAATGTTTGAAATTGCTGGATTTGAGGTAGTTTTACTTGAATATTGTGATGAAAATGGTCAATTTTATTACACAGAATGGGATGCGAATGACGGCGTTATTTTCCGTTCGAAAAGGTATGATTCTAGAAATAGAGGCGATAAACTTGGTTTTCCATCGCTAATTGTTGACGCGATTAAAAGGTAAGTCATTCACCTAAAATAGGTGTTAGTTCTATCAGTTCATGAGTCGCAAATGCGGCTTTTTTTATTTGTTTTGTAAACCTACGTTTAGCAAGGAATTAGACATACATAATAAGTGATTTTGAACATTACATAACTTGATTTGAATACTATATTAGCTCTTATTAACACCATTTATCTTAAAGGAAATTGCTTTTAAATATTTAATGGAAATATCATATAAAGTAAATAAATCAACGTTTTCTCATGTTGAATTTTTTGCGGAAATGTTGAGGTACGCCTATTGTAATAAACACATGGAGAGAATATATAATAACTCAATTAATGTTCAAGATACCATTCACACATTAAATTAATATTTCATTGCCATAGAGATTTCTTTTATACATAAATTCGTGTAAAATAAAACAGGAACATACATTCTATACAAGAGTAGGAGGAAATAAATATGTTAGCTCAAATAGAGAAACAAACTGATGGCTATATTATAAAATTTGAACGCCAATTTCCCAATACAATAGAGGAAGTTTGGTCTGTTTTAACTGAAAACAGCAAGCTTAAAAAATGGATGTCTAATTTACAGATTGAAAACCTTAAAACAGGTGGAATTATAAAGTTCGACATGATGGATGGTTCATTTTTAAATATTGATATTTTAGAGTGCCAACTAAATTCAGTACTTGAATTCACATGGGATAAAGATCGTGTCCGATTTGAAATACATAAAGAGGAAAATGGTTCTCTTTTACTACTTAAAGAATACATTCATGAATTAACTGATCATACACCAAAAGATATAGCTGGTTGGCATATTTGTCTTGACCTTTTTTCTTCAGTTTTAGAAGAGGAAGAGAAGGGATTTTCTAAAAACGAATGGCAACAATGGTTCGAAAAATACAAGGATAAGATTCAAGAAGTGAGAGGATAATTGTATAATAGGTAATATTCATTATGTAATTATTATATTGTAAAAATGATTTTGTGGAAAAATAAGAATAGAGGTTAATATGAAAGTAAATCAATTAATTGCTAATAACATAAATAAACTTGATACTGTTATTCCATTTAATAAATCACTTGGTATTGCTGGTTTATCTGGATCTGGAAAAACAACTCTTTGTCAAACAATTGGTGAAGAATCAAAGAAGCGTCTAGTTTCCTTATTGCCAAAGGCTGAATATCAATATTTATTTCCTAATATTATGGAAACTAATTTTAGTGCCATTAAGATGGAGGAAATGCCTTTAGTACTTTTTTTAGGAAAATCATCAATTTCTTCCAATCCGCGTTCGACGATTGGTACTCATACAGGTGTTTTTAAAGAGATTCGTGAAAAACTAGCGGAAGAATTTAATTTTTCACCTGAAGTCTTTTCATTTAATAATCAATTAGGTTGGTGTGCTGGCTGTAAAGGGCGTGGTACTACTAAAAATATTGAGTGTGAAAAATGTAAGGGGAAACGTTATAGTGAAGAAGTTGAACAACGTACTATTGAGTTATTTGCTAAATCACATACAATTTCGGATATTAACGATTTAAGTGTTGAATCTATTCTTTCATTAGCAGAAGAATTAAATATTAGTGAAGCAAAACAACATATATTGCAAAATATTATCAATATGAACATTGGTTATTTAACATTAAATCGAATTATGGGTACGTTGTCAGGTGGAGAATTAACACGACTTTACTTAGCTGAATTCATGGCAGTAAGTGAAAATGCTGTAATTATTATTGATGAGATTTCCGTGGGGCTTGATCACGAAACATTATTACAAATATTAGAAGAGATCGAAAAATTAGGGTGCAAAAATCAAATTTGGCTCATTGATCATTCAGATACAGTACTGGATACAACGGATGAGCAAATGTTCTTCGGACCTGGTAGTGGAAAATATGGTGGAAAAATCGTAAAAGAATCACCAAGGCCAAAGCCAATACTATCGGAACGAAATTACAAAATGCCAACAGAATATTATACATTCCATGAATTATATTGCCGAAATATCCAAATGACTGAGTTTCAGATTCCTAAAAATAGACTTGTAACTGTTACAGGAGAGTCTGGATGCGGGAAATCTACACTTGTCAATGAGTGTTTAGCTACAGATTTCTTGAAACGATATCCAAAAGATAAACTAGTTATGGTAGGGCAAGATCGAAACCAATCGATTACAAGTCGATCAACTGTAGCAACTTTCTTAGATATTAAAAAGAAACTGACAAAGTATAGTGAAGAAATTGATGATATTTTTGAGCGCTCAATTGAGGATATTATTGATGAAATTCCAAACGAAGATATTGCGTATAAACGCTTGAGCCTACTAATCAAATTAGGACTGGGCTATTTAACATTAGAACGAAAAACACAAACATTATCAACGGGTGAGTTTCAATGTGTTCATTTAGTTTCTGAGTTATTTGCAAAAACAAGAAATCCACATACATTGTTTATTTTTGATGAGCCTTCAAAAGGTTTATCGCAAAATATTTTAAATCAATTTATAGATAGTGTTAGAGGGATATTACAAGATGAATCAGTCTCTATCATAATGATTGAGCATAACAGTTACATGCTAGAAAGTTCTGATTATATTGTCGATTTTGGAAAAAGACAGCTTGAATCTATAGAGCATCTTGATGTAGTAAGTCATGATGATTATTATCGTCAAAAAAGCAGTGTGAATAATGCTGAGCAAATACATATTTCTTCAACACTGAATCAACAAAATGGAATTAATTACTTAGAAGAAAATCATATTGATTATTTTAAAAATGCAGAAAACATCTATAAGGGTGGCATATTAAAAAGCTTATCATCAATGGCTCGTTTAATTTACGGTGAATACGAATCTGATACAATTGCACCTGTAGTTGCTATTGATTTCGAAAGACATTTGTATAGTCAATATAGTTTCTTATATGAAATTGGTGGATTGATCAATCATATTGTAGCTGCTCATCCGACTAATAAAGATACGAGAAGCTTCGATTTCTATTCTCAGGATAATCATTGCCCATCATGTTCGGGACGTCTTCAAATTGAAGTTTTTGATAAAGAAATTACAATTCAAGATAAAAATGTTCCATTTTGGGATGGTCTATTCGATCCGGAAATCATGAAAGTATTAAAATTTTATCAATATGAAAAAATAGAATTTCTATTTGAAGAAATTAAAAATGAGCTTGGTCATGATTTGTCAAAGAGCTATAATGATATGTCTGAGGAAGAAAAACATACATTTTGGTACGGCTATTTTGATAAGTCCTTTTATGATAAGAAAGGAAAGACACGTAGAACATGGGTAGGATTTAATACAATTATTGGCGGATATATTGTTATTTCAAAAGCAGCTATTAAAGAAGATATTAAGACTTCTAAAGAAATGATGACATGTCCAATTTGTGAGGCAACTGTATTAAATCACCAAAAATCGCTTGAATTTGGAGATACAGATATTCGTGAAATTATCAATCAGCCGCTTAATGAAATAATAAAAATTGTAGGCGATTTACCTGTACTCATCAAATTGAAATCTATCGTAGGTGACAATATGATTATGACAGAAGATGTCTCTTTACTGCCTAGGAAAACACAAGTTGCACTGAAAATGTTTGAATTAGAACAAGCAAGCTTTTCAAATTATGACATGGTGTTACAAAATGTTTTACCATTCTGGAGCCAAATTAAAGGTAATATCGAATCAATCAGCAATAATAATAAGGTGACTATTTGTGATTTCCAAAATATCAATGAAACAAGAGAAACTATCATAGATAAGTATTTCACAAATGGAAAATATAAAAAATTAACATATGTGTATGAAGCATTTGGTTATAAAAAATTAGTTACCCAAATTAATAAAATTAAAAAAAGCAACCCATGTCCATTCTGTAACGGAAAAAAAGTTATAACCGAGGATAATCTACATGATGGCGTGTTTAAATTAACAATTCCATGTATAACTTGTAATGCAAGTGGTATTAATGATGAAGGGCTTAAAGAAATTGTTGATGGCATAGATGTACAAACATGGTTAACTGGAAAAGTTAGTGATGTTGTGGATGAAAGCTTACGAACTGAGGATGTTGCAGACATTCTAATATTTAATCGAATTAGTGAGTTGAATAAGCGAGAAATGATGGCAGTTTATGAATGTCTTGAGAAAAATAATTAAATTAAGAAGAATAAAAAATAGTGGTCAGTTAGGGATTAAAAACTCATTTGCAATAATCTGCAAATGAGTTTTTATGTTGAAGAAGAGTTTCTTTAAACGTGTTAAGGTAGATAGATAATAGAGCAAGAAAAATCTATTTGTAATACCAATATAAATTATTCTTAAATTTAAAACTGAAAGGTATTACAGGTTGGCATTTATGTTTAAGTTTTGTTAGTCTTTCTAAGATGTAAATACATTTATCTGTGAGAGTTAGTTTTAAATCGTTAATTATGATTATTTATTATATAATTATTGACGTATAAAAATGTTTTTTGGGGATAATAATTTAGGTTATTTGGATAATAACAAAAGGAATATGCTACTTTTTTAGTGATTGTATAATTATTAGAATTTTTAAATTTAACAGAAATATATACTTGAATGAAGTATATATTTCTGTTAAATTTATCGTATGGATAGAACAAGCTTAATTAAAGGGAATTTAGAAATGTGTGTATTGTCTATTTTGTCTACAAAGAAAAGTTATGGTTATGAAATTATGAAAGAACTCGAAGTACATAATTTAAAATTGAAAGGAGTAGGAAGTATTTATCCCATTTTAACTAAACTGAAAAATCAAGAGTGGGTTAATACTTATCAAGAGGTGACGGATAGTGGTAAAGTTAGGATTTATTACGAAATTAATGAAAATGGAAAATTACGTCTTGAGAAGAAAGTTAATGAATGGTTAGAGTTGCAATCTGATATTAAAATATTATTAAAGAGTGGTTTGAAAGGAGACCTTCTGAAATGAGGAGTGAATTAAAAGATAAAGAACAGCAATTTTTAACAGGCGTACTTAAGGAATTAAAGCAATATGATATAAGTTTAGAAGAAAGGGAAAATATTAAACAACAAATTTTAGAGCATATCCAAGAATGTCGTGAACATGGTGAGGAAAGTATAAATGACCTAGGAACGCCTCAATTATTTGTTCAAGACTTTTTGGAGATAAATGAAATTGATCTGCGAGTGAAAATGAAACAACTTCAAAATATAAATAAAAAATCTAATACATTAATCATAATTGGCATATTTGTCGCATTTATTACATACCTCATTTCACAAACTACACTTTCAATATTTTTAACTGAATCCCTTAATCCAACCAACAGTGAAAATAACTTTAATTTTAATCTTTTATATCGAATAGCAGAAAATCAATGGTGGAACTCTATATTAATAATGATTAGTTTAATGGTTTCTTTATTAATATCTATAATTTTAGTAATTTATAAAAAAAGAAAGTTATCCGAAGTACATTAAGATGAAGATATCGAAATATAAATTGTTTCTAATTTGTATAGTTTGTAATGTATTAATGTTATGTATTGCACATTCAAAAGTTTACGCTCAGCAAAATATTAGAGTTACTTTAGATATTTATATTGAAAAATTTTTAAAGGAACATAAAATTCCAGGAGCTTCAGTAGCTATTGTACATAATAGAGATGTATTTTACACAAAATTATGGGGGGTTACTGGAGAATCTGAAAAAAAGATAACTAGTAAAACACCATTTGCAATTGGATCAATAAGTAAATCTTTAACTGGTCTAGCTATAGTGAAGTTAATAGAAAATAAAAAAATAAATTTAGAGGATTCAGTTCAACAACATCTTCCTTGGTTTAAAGTAAAAGATAATCAATCGGCCTCAAATATAACAATCCAACATCTACTAACACATTCAAGTGGAATGAGTACCTATGAAGGTTTAGCATTATCAGATAAGCAATCAAAGACTACTACGGCTATAAAAGAAAATGTAATGAAACTGTCGAATGTAACATTAACTGCTCCCCCAGGACAAAAATATCAATATAGTAATGCAAATTATCTCGTTCTTGGTGCACTTATTGAGGAAGTTTCAAAAGAGACATACTCTACTTATATGGAGAAGCAAATTTTTCAGCCATTAAGAATGAATGGTGCAGCAGCAAATAGTGAAGATTCTTATAAAAAGGGTTATTTAACAGGTTATCAATCATGGTTTGGAATACCAAGAAAAAGTACGGTGTCGTATGATAATGGTGGGACACCATATGGATATATTACAGCAAATCTAGAAGATATGATTCAATTCATTAAGTTTTTGAATCACCAAGAGCATACACAATTTTTAAATAAAGATAGTATGGATCTTTATTTATCTCCATTATATAAAATAGATTCAGCGAAATATTATGGTTTTGGACTGAGGACAACAAATATAAATGGAAACGAAAAGATGGTTTGGCATTCAGGCTCAACTCCTGATTCACATGCAGAAATATTTATTTTAAATGAAACTGGCTGGGGTGTTGTGATTTTAACGAATAAAAATCATGTTTTAGAAGAAGCATCACTACCAGAATTTAAAAAAGGGATTATTAATATTTTGAATGGTGAAGAACCGGTTGATATACCAAAAAATATACCAATAGTTCAAATTGTTATGTCAATATTAATATTCGCACTTTTCATTACAGCAATTATGTTAATAATAAAGTATAAACGTAATAAAATTTGTGAAAAAATGACCTGGCTTTTTCTAGGGAGTTTATTTCTAATATTATCTATTACTTTAATTCCACTTCTTATTTATAGTACAAATTCACCGTGGCAGACGATTAAAACGTTTTCTGCAGATGTAGCGTTGCTCATTAGTATTATAGTTACTTTATTGAATGTAAATGGATTAATATCAATATATATTGCGTTGAAAAGTGAATTGGTAAATAAGTCATAAGAGCTTTTAATTATATAAATATAATACATTAAATAATTGTTTAAACTGTTATAAATAGTTGACTCTCACACAATGTCATTGTTTAAGCTTAAGTTGAGCTTCGAATAATTGTAATAAATAGGAGGAACTAATGTTCAAAATAGGGGATTTTTCAAAACTTTCTTCCATTAGTATACGTATGTTGAGACATTACGATAAAGTGGAATTATTACAACCAGTAAAAGTCGATGAGCAAAGTGGTTATCGATTTTATTCAGCAGCCCAATTAAAGAAAGTAAATCAAATTCAAGTGTTAAAAGATATGGGATTTAATATTGCCACTATTAAAGAATTAGTAGAGAGTGAAAATATTGAAGTAATAAAGTCACAATTTGAAAATCGTAGTGCTCAAGTAAAGGAAGAAATGGACGATCTCAAAAAACAATTACGTCTCCTCGAAGACTCAATGAAAACGATGAGAGAGGATGTTATTGAAATGAACTATCATGTTTCATTAAAAGAAATTCCAGAAAGAAATGTAGCAAGTGTTAGAAAGGTTATTCCATCGTATAATTGCGAAGGGGATTTATGGAGTATATTGATGCAAGAAATTAATGTTAAAAATATTAGTATAGCTAATCCGAGTTATAGTATTGCTACATTCCATGATCAAGAATATAAGGAAAATGATGTGGATGTAGAAATACAGATAAATATTTTAGGGGAGCATGAAAATACAAAAGATGTTAATTTCAAAAAGATAGATCCATCCTATGTAGCTTCAATAACAGTTAACGGAAGTTATGAACAAATGACAGCTGTAAATGAGGCGGCAGCAAAATGGATTGAAACGGAAGGTTATGAATTAGCTGGACCGATGTTTAATATTTATCACGTTAGTCCAGCGATGGAATCAGATCCTAATAAGTGGGTTACAGAGGTTTGTTATCTGATAAACAAATAAACAATAAAGTAAAAAAGGCATCGTATATGCCTTTTTTACTTTATTTCTATCTGGAAATATTTAGCACAAAGGACTCGTTGATTAACCATAATAGCCTCCTTAATACTAGTTAATCTAAGGAGGCATTGAATTGTTATAAATTAATGATATGTGTATCCTCCATCAGGAAATAATACATTACCTGTAGTAAAACCATTTTGCATTAAATACAGGACAGTATGTGCAATTTCATCATTATACCCAGGTCTCTGTACAAGAGAAAGAGATTTATAATCTTCATAAGCAGCTAGTCTTTTCTCATTTTGTTCATTCTCTCTTCGTATCGTTCCAGGAGAAACAACATTAACTCTAATAGGAGCTAATTCAACAGCTAAAGCTTTCCCTAAGCTTTCAATAGCACCATTACAAGCTCCGTAAGCAGGCGCTCCTTTAAGTGGCCGTTGACTAAATGCACCGGACATTAATACGATAGATCCAGAGTTTGAGAGAAAAGGAATTGCATATTTTACGGCATAATATTGTGGCCAAAACTTTCCGATAAAGCTGCTTTCGGCGATATCATCCGTAGCAGTTATTGATCCAAGTGTGTAAGAGGCTCCTGGTGTGAATAAATGATTAAAATTCCCAACCTTCTTGAAAAAATCTTGTAATTGCTCTTTATTTTGATTATCCAATACATAAGTTTGAAGATGGTTGTTATTTATTAATTCTCGAGAAATTTTTAATTTTTTTCCGAGCGTCCTGCAATAATAACATGTGCGCCTTGTTCGATTGCTTGTTTTGCTGTTACTAATCCAATACCAGAACTCCCGCCGATGATAACGATATGTTTATCTTTTAATACAGTAATAGACATGATTAAACATCTCCCTTAATATAAGATTTAAAATAAGTTGTGTTAATTTTATTATTCGTTAAAAAATGACTACTGAAAAGTACGCACTTTATATGTACTTAGTCGCGAATTTCGTACTAATCGCTTGTTATATGGATACATAATATAAAAAATTACTCATTATAATTTATGATTTGAGGGGAGTGGTGAGGAAAGTGAATTTAGAGGAACCGAAATTAAAAGGGGTAATAGCGACATTACGAATAATCGGTGGGAAATGGAAGCCACTCATTTTATTTATATTATTAACAGATGGAACGAAACGGTTTGGTGAATTAAAGCGATTAATACCAGGCATTTCTCAAGGGACATTAGCGAAGCAGCTTCGTGAATTAGAGCACGATCAACTAATAAAACGCGAAATTTATCAAGAAATACCACCTAAAGTGGAATATAGCTTAACTGAGCATGGGAAAACAGTCAGTATTGTTTTGGATAGTATGTGTGGTTGGGGAAGAGGACATTTAGAATATATCGATAAAAACAAACTATAATATTATTATGTAAACTAAATGGGATTTGTCGAAACATATCGTTTTAATAATTTGTATTTTATAATATACAATTAAATAGTGTTATAGGTTATTATATATACAGTCTTCCAGATGAGGTGATATAGATGAAATGCTGTATCGTTCGAAGTAACTAGTTATTCGGGGCTGAAAAAATGCGTAGCAGATATAAAAGAAGACGTAGGCCCTTTCACGATAATATCAACTATGAGTCTATTTCGAGAATCATCTAAACAGTTAATGCATTTTTACAAAGGGGAAATAATAAAATGAATGAATTAGAGTATAAAAGTTTTTATGATAAAGTGGGACGATTAAATGGGTGGGACTTTAGTAAGCTAAAGTGTGAAACTGTAGGTGACACTTGGGACTTTTATGGTGAAGTGCAAGAAAGATGTAAACCATCAGATATTCTACTTGATGTTGGCACAGGTGGAGGAGACAATATATTAAAAATAGCATCTTCAGCTGCATTACTGATTGGAATAGATAATTCTAATGGAATGATCAAAACAGCACATTCCAATTTGAATAAAGCAGGTGTACAAAATGTTGAATTTCTTCAAATGGATTCGGAATTTTTAACGTTTCCGCATGCTCATTTTGATATTACTTCAAGTTGTCATGCGCCGTTTGTAGCATCTGAATTGGCAAAAGTAATGAAAAAAGGTGCTTTTTTCTTAACACAACAAGTTAGCGAACATGATAAATTAAATCTTAAAGAAGCATTTGGTAGAGGGCAATGTTTAGGTGAAAGCGATGGTACGTTAAAAGATAATTATATGGGTGAACTTATTAGTGCAGGATTTGAACTCGTACAAGTACGTGAATATGATGTTACTGATTATTACAGTACTCCTGAGGATCTTATTTTCTTATTAAAACATACGCCTATTATTCCTAGATTTGGAGAAAAAGAAGAGGACTTTAATATTTTACAAAAGTTCATTGACGCTAATAGTTCCGAAAAAGGTATTCGTACGAATTCAAAAAGGTTTATGATTATTGCTGTTAAATCATAGTGTATTTTAACGTAAAAGCTGATTTTCTTTAAAAGAAAATCAGCTTTTTTTGTGGAAAAGTATGCAGGGAAAACTTAAAAATCATAGAAATAGGTAAAGTGGTAATCTGAAAATTGAAATATAGGGGATAATTATTTTGAAACGTTACTATATTAACAACGAAAAAATAAACGCACATATTACTGAGTGGGGAAATAATGAAAAGCCCGTTATCTTTTGTTTACATGGGTTAGGTAGTACGAGTTTAAGTTTTATAGAAATTGCAGAAGAATTAAAGGAAGAGTATAGATTTATCTCCATTGATGCACCTGGACATGGTAAAACACCGCCCTTTGAAAGAACGGAAGATTATGAGATGCTGAATTTAGCAAACTGGTTAAATGAAATAATAAATGAACTGAGAATTGAACATTTCTATTTTTTATCACATTCGTGGGGAAGTTTTGTAGCACTATTTTATTTATTAAATAATCCAGAAAAAGTACTAGGAAGCATTCTTATTGATGGAGGATATCAAACAAAAAGGCTTCAAGAAGAAACGCTTGAAGAGGAAATCGCGTATTACGAAAAGGATTTTGAAGAATATATTTTTAATAATTGGGATGGATTTTTCAAAAGTGAAAAAGAAGCATATACTAGGTGGTCTCCATTATTAGAAGTTGCTGTAAAAGACCTAGGGATTGAAATGGATAATGAAGTATGTTGGCATGCGAGAGGTACAACAGCTGGTAATATAATAAGAGGTATGCATAAAGATGAAACGATAGATATTTACGAGAAGTTACCGGCTAATATTATATTGCTTCGAGCTACAGTTCCACAAATATGGGATGAATATAGAGATAAAACAGTGAGAATTTTCAAGTTAAAAACTGGCGCGAAAGTAAAATTAATCTCTGATACTACACATTTGTTACACTGGGATAAACCAGAAGTTGTTATAGAGGAAATAAAAAGTAATTGGAGCTAACATATTCATACTAAAGTTGTAGTTTTTATATAAAAAATCAATCCTTCCGTTTGATTTTATCTATTTATAATTGTAATACAATACGAATAGATAGTAAGAAACAAGGGGGAATGTAGTGTGATTACACATATATCAGATATAAAACTACAAACGGTTTCCATAGAAGGGGTAAAACAAGTCTATAAAGACATATTATCTTTTCCGATAAAAACAGAAACAGCAACATTTATTCAATTTGAAGTCACACCTTACACAACAATTAGTTTCCAGGAAGTATATGAACCGATTGCACCTGCACATTTCGCCTTTGAGATTCCATATTCAAAATTTCATGAAACAGTAAGATGGCTTGAAGGTTCTGGATTACTCATTGTGAAATGGAAAGATGGTCATACAATTGATGAGGAAAACGGTCTATTCAATTTATACTTTAAAGATGGTGATGGAAATCTTCTCGAAATTATCGCACATAGTTATGTTAAAGAAGAGGTATTAGTCCCGCATTCACCGTTAAACATTTTATACGTAAGGGAAATTGGTCTTCCGGTTAAAAGTGTACCTGTATTTACGGAATGGTTGAAATCAAATCTAGACATGAAAACGAAGGAAGATGGGGATATTTTCAACTTTGTTATAGGTGGCACTGCATATATCGTTGCAACCTGGTGGCAGCGACCGTGGATTCCAATCGCGATGAAAGCTTTACCACCGAAAGTACATGTTTCATTCGGAACAGCGGATCATGCGTTTTTACAACAAATCCAAAATAATTTTAAGAAAAATGGTGTTCCATTTGAAAGTAAACATACTGAAGTATTGTTTATTCAACAAGGGTATTCATTTTCTGTTTTGCATACACCGGAGTTTCATTCCGATATTCCTAGAAAATTAAACTTACCACTTTCTATATAATTATAGGGAGGGGTAAGTTTTTTTTATTTTCATGAAGAAGGGTTTCAGTATAATTACACTGAATTTATAGAGGACTATAAAGCGTTATTCTAATTTACTGTAAGGAGAGAAATGAATTGAATCTAGGAAATCCGATAGCCAAAGGAAATACGGCTGAAATTTATCTTTGTGATAATAAAGTTGTGAAATTGTTTAAAGAATGCCTCCCTAATACAGAATCTCTATACGAAGCACAAAAACAAAAGTATGCATATTCATGTGGTTTACACGTTCCTAAAGTATTTGAAGTTACAGAGATACAAGGTAGACAAGCTATTATTATGGAATATGTAGTAGGAGAAAGTGTTGGTGAGCTTTTGCTTAATAATTTGAGTAAAGCGGAGCATTACATAAGTATATGTGTTAGTGTACAACAAAAGATTCATGCGATCTGTGTGAGATCGGATGAAATAGAGCTGATGGAAAAGAGGCTTTATCGTCAAATTAATTCTGTTCATAATCTGGATGAAAAACAAAAGGGAAATATATTAAAAAAGTTAGATTCAATCACATTTGAACCTAGATTATGTCATGGTGATTTACATCCGTTTAATTTAATTATGAGTAATGGTGATGTGAAAATTATAGATTGGGTTGATGCTAGTTCAGGTGATATTCGTGCGGATGTGTTTCGGACATACTTATTGTATTCACAGAATTCAGTGGAATTAGCTGAAATGTATTTACATATATATTGCAAAAAAACAGGTCTATTAAGAGATGAAATTTTCCAGTGGGCTCCTATTATTAGCGCAGCTAGATTGGCAGAGAGTACACCTCTGTAAATAAAAGATGTTTTCAAGTATTTATTTTGATCCCTATTAAAATAGTGAATCATTTATTTTTTTACTCATTGATTCTCTCCGTTATTTTTCTTGCTAATTCTTTTCGGTTTGTCATATACTTAAAAGAGACCAAACGTTTTCTTTTAGGAGGACACAATGCGTAAAGGTGAATTAACAAAAAGAATGATTCTTGATCGTTCCTCTGCTCTGTTTAATGTAAAGGGGTATAGTGGTTCTTCAATTTCTGATATTATGCGAGAGACTGGGCTAGAGAAGGGCGGTATTTATCGTCACTTTAAAAATAAAGATGACTTGGCTGTTCAAGCCTTTCAGCATGCAACTTCACAAATGGGAGTGCGTTATGTCGAAGAGATAAAAAAAGCATCCAATACGTTGGATAAGTTAAAAACTTTTATTTCAGTTTTTACATCTCTCATTCATAATGATCCTCTTCCAGGAGGCTGTCCAATCATGAACGTAACGTTAGAAGCAGATGATTCCCATCCTCTCATGGCAGAACAAGCACAGATAGCGATGAATCAATTACTTGGAATAATTGAAAAGATTATTACGTATGGAATTGAGCAAGGAGAGTTAAAACCAGATACTCAAGCAAAACAGATTGCTATCATCTGGATTTCTTCTCTTGAAGGAGCACTTGCCTTGTCACGCTTATACCAAGATACAGTTTATATTGATACAGTATCGTCACGACTTTTAGATGAATTGGAAAAACAAATTACGGCCAACTAAGCCGTAATTTTTATCGCAAAAAAGAGACTGTTCGGTTTTTTTTGAGGGGGTGATCACTTAATAGAAATTCCATGATGGAACTATGAAAGAACGGATGAGAGAAGAATGGTACTAATACAAAATAGTAAATTGAAAAATGTGTAGAATATGAACGATTTCGGCCTAACTGTTTCTAATTTTTGGAGGAGTGTGAAAAGGGATATGAGAGAATTTGAAACAATCGTAATTGGCTCTGGACCTGGAGGATATGTTGCTGCAATAAGAGCTTCACAATTAGAGAAACAAGTGGCAATTATAGAAAGAGAGAATCTTGGTGGCGTATGTGCTAACGTCGGCTGCATTCCATCTAAGGCACTTATTTCTGTAGGTCATCGTTTTGAGGAAACAAAGCATTCAGAAAATATGGGTATTTTTTCTTCTGGTGTAAATGTTGATTTTGCAAAAGTACAAGAATTTAAAAACAACGTTGTAAAGAAATTAGTAGGTGGTGTAGAAGGGTTATTAAAAAGCAATAAAGTAGAAGTGATAAAAGGTGAAGCTTATTTCATGGATGCTAACACTATACGAGTAACCAATAAAGATGCAGCTCAAACATATACATTTAAAAATGCAATTATAGCTACTGGATCACGCCCAGTTGAAATTCCAACATTTAAATTTACAAAACGTGTGATTAACTCTACAGGTGTACTTAGTTTAACTGAAGTTCCAAGTAAATTGGTTGTAATCGGTGGTGGTTACATTGGTACTGAATTGGGCTCTGCTTACGCTTCCCTCGGTTCTATAGTAACAATTATTGAAGGAGGTAAAGATATTTTAACTGGCTTCGATAAACAAATGACTCAAATTGTGAAAGAAGACCTTATAAACAAAGGTGTTACAGTAATAGTAGATGCATCCGCTAAAGGTGTTGAAGAAGTTGAAAATGGTGTAATTGTTACCTACGAAATTGATGGTGAAGAAAAGAAAGTTGACGCTGATTACGTATTAGTAACGGTTGGCCGTCGTCCTAATACTGAAAATATGGGTTTTGAAAAAATCGGTATTGAGTTTTCTGACCGCGGTTTATTAAAAATTGATCAACAATGCCGTACTAACCTTCCGAACATTTTTGCTATCGGTGATATTATTGCTGGTCCACAGCTTGCACATAAAGCATTTTACGAAGGAAAAGTAGCTGCTGAAGCTATTTCTGGTGAACTATCATGTGTTGATTACTTGGCAATTCCAGCAGTTTGTTTCACAAATCCTGAATTAGCTACAGTTGGTTATACTGAAGAGCGAGCAAAGGCAGAAGGCATGGAAGTAAAAGTGATTCAATCCCCATTTTCAGCAAACGGTCGTGCACTTGTATCAAATGAAGGAAAAGGGTTCTTGAGGCTATTGGTGCGTAAAGAAGATGGTGTATTAGTAGGTGCTCAAATCGTGGGTAATGGTGCATCAGAAATAATTGCCGAAATGGGTTTAGCAATTGAATCAGGCATGACAGTTGAAGATATTGCATTAACACCACATGCTCAACTAACTTTAAGTGAGATTGTGATGGAAGCTGCTGAGGCCTTAATTTACAATTTTAAATAAATATTAATTAATAAAAATTGGATTGCTTCGTTTTTTAGAAATTCTAAATAAAATAAATGTAGAGATAAATAAATATGTAAAAAACAATCTTTACTAATAAACTTCTTAATAACATATTATGGATAATTGAGCCGTTTTTTTACCGTAAAAAAGAGACTATTCGGTTTCTTTTTGCGAGAAGATTTATTCATTTATTAGAGAATTAAAAGTCAAATTATGAAAATGAATATGTGAGGAGAATACAAATGAGTCAATTTGTTAATTCAACAATGGAAGGTAAAAATTTTAGTGCTGTTCAAGTAGGAAAGTGGGAGGATCTGCTTCAATATAAAAATGGAAATCCATTTAAAGCTCCTGGAAAGGTATTTCTTAAAGATGACTTACAATGTACAGGGATGGAAGTTTCACTAAATGTTTTCCCTCCAAGCATTTCAATGCCCTTTTATCATAAGCATAGAGAAAATGAAGAGCTGTATATTTTCGTCAAAGGACAAGGGGAATTCAAGATTGATGATGAAATTCTTGAAATCAAAGAGGGTACTGTCATAAGGGTGGCACAAGAGGGGGAAAGAATTTGGCGTAACAATTCAAGTGAACCTCTCTATTTTATTTGTATTCAAGCTAGGGCAAATACTTTGGAAGAAAGTAATATCGAGGATGGCATTAAGCTAGATAAATCCGTTGAATGGATTGAAAAATAGGTGCCACTGTACGATTAAATATCGTTTCGCTCCTTGTATTTTGTCTTTTGAAGAAAACTTATCTATAGAAAAGTACACCCAATTGTTAAACTGAATGTAACAATTGGGTGTACTTCATAGGAAACCAACTGTGTTTAAAGAATGGCTTTTTTCAATCTTTATTCTATAAAGGTTCATTATCCGTACTTGTTCCTCAGTTAACTCTTCTTTATTCCAATACATATGCATTAAACTATATTCGAATATTTCCTTTAATTTAATAAACAATGGAAGCTGCTCTATCATTTCTGTAGGTAGATCATTTTCCTCCTGGTATCCGTCGATTATTGCTTTTGTAATAGAATTCTCATAGTCGACTATGTTGCCATTCCCAACGAAAGAATATTCTATCGCGCTATAGACTGGAACAGCTAAATCGAATATGTAAAAATGTTTTTCACAGTCTTGAAAATCAATCATTTGGATATAGTTTATTAATTAGTTTAAGTATCTCTTTTTCTATATTATTCATTTTAACTTCCTTTCCAAACATAAATTTTCCACTCACAAAACTACTAGTTCATTAACTTACAAATTTCGTGTTTTATTTGGTAGAATCCTTTAAAAAAGATTTATCCCGTAAAAGTCCGATTAGTATGGGATAATAATCAGTGGGGAGGAACAAACTCCCCACTGATTAAAGTTTCACTTTATTGGAAAGTTAAGTAAATGTATGACAAAATAAGATAGCTGAAAAAATATGAAATGAGTAATTACATATGATATTTAAAGGTTCTAGAGGGTGGTTAATGTTATAAACCACAAGAAATATCAAAAAAAAGAAGTGGATACTTCTTATAATATTTAGTGAGGAGGGAGATAAATGAATGAACATATACAGCTAATGATTGAATGGATTGAGGGCAATTTAAAAAAGGAGTTTTCATTAGATAAATTATCTGATTATATGGGGTATTCTCCTTACTTCTGTTCGTTTAAATTTCATCAAGTAACAGGGATAAGTATTAGACGATATATTCTTCTTAGAAGATTGTATTTATCAACGGAAGATTTGACGAATGATAGAAAGATAATTGATATCGCATTTGATTACGATTACTCTTCGCAAGAGGCTTATAGTAGAGCATTTAAAACTGTTTTTGGTATAACCCCAGGAAAATTCCAACTTAACAAAATACCGGTTCCATCATTTATTAAACTCTCAATCAATGATGGAAAGGAGTGGGATAGAATGAATTTTTCTAGAAAAATTGAAGTTAATCAGTTACGAAATGCGAAGAGTGAGCTGTTTGATAAAGATGTACTAAACATATTAAATGGTCAATTTATGTATGAAGAATTTAAAAGTGAAAGACTAATGGGAGAGTCTGATTACGCTCCATTTAATGAAGCTATGTGTGTAAATGCGACTACTGCACAGATTTTTGATGATGAGTTTATTAAAACAAGGGCAGAAGGACATCAAGGTACTGTAGAAAATTATATGAAAAAGGTTATTCATCCTTTAGAGAATCTTTTTAAGAAAGAGTATAAATGTATCGTTTTATGGTTTGGTGAGGATATGTTTTGCCAAATGAATCTACTTACCGTACTTTCTTACCTTGAACAATCTGATTATAAGGGAAAAGTATACTTAAATAGCTTCAGAGAGGATGAATTTAAAGTAAGTCAAATTGAACTTGAATTAGGGAACTATTTTTCTGTTTACAATGAAGTTCTAGTAAATCATAAAAAGTCATCTCATGAGATACTACCTGTAATGTATCAGGCGATAGATTTATATTTAGAGATGCTAAAAGAAAATAATGTAGTAGTAAAGTATATCTCCAAAAATAAAGATTTACCAACACAAGAGTTACTAAAAAGGTTGTTTAATCTTTTTCCAACAATAGGATATGGGGACCTACAATATATAGAGCTTATTAATAAAGCGAGATAAAGATTCAATTTGTATTGAATAAAAAACAATAAAAAATGCACCTATAAGGACAGATGCATTTTTTTATTTATATTTGTTTAAGTAATTCCAATTCCTCTTCTACAAATGCCATTAATTCTTTTATTGTCTCACTAGAAAAATCAAAACGAATTCCAGCTGCTTCATATACCTCTGGTAAGGATTCAGAGCTACCTAGAGATAATGCTTTTTTGTAATTTTGTAGTGCTTGTTTAGGATTCTCTTTATATTGTTTATACATTTGCAATGCACCAAGTTGCGCGATTGCATATTCGATATAATAGAATGGTATTTCGAATATGTGTAGTACAGGTAACCAGCCAGTTGCTATCCAGTTTTCATAACCTTCAATATTTACCACATTCGATTGGTAAGTGTTATGTAATTCTAAATATTTTTCATTTCTTTCTTTAGCAGTATGATTTGGATTTTCATACATCCAATGTTGGAATTGATCAACGATAAGCATTTGTGGTAAATACTTAACAATATCTTTAAAGAAATCTAATTTTGCTTTTATAAATTCTTCTGTATTCTCATAAAATGTATCCCAATACTCCATCGAAAACAATTCCATTGTCATGCTGGCTAGCTCAGCTGATTCTGAAGGGATTTCTAAATATTTTTGTAGCTTTAGCTGCTTCATACATTCATTATGAATACTATGGCCCATTTCATGGAGGAAAGTAGTAACATCATAATGTGTATGATTGAGATTCATAAAAATAAAAGATAATTGAGAAGCAGGTAAGTGTTCGCAAAATCCTCCAGGTGCTTTTCCTTTACGACTTTCTAAATCTAAGCAATCATTTTTATGCATACGGCTCAATAATGCAGAAAATTCTGGGTCTAGTTTTTGTAAAATATGAGAACTTTTTTCGATTAAATCACTCTCGTCTTCAATGGGTTTTAATACTTTTTGATTTGGTGCGGCTGCTTTTAGATCCCACGGACGAAGTGTATCTACTTGAAGTTCAGCTTTTTTCTCATTAAATATATTATCAATAAGTGGCACAACGTATTTACGAACGGATTCTGCAAGTTCATAGCAATCATCAGCCGTATAATCAAAACGTTCATATTTTTTAAACATATAATCACGATAATTATCTAATTGAATGTTTTTTGCCTTTTGGTGACGGATTGCAATTAATTCATTTAAAATATGTTGTAAATTATTTTCAACAGATAAGAATTTTTCAGAAATGAGCGTTTTTGCTTTTTTTCGTATATCACGATTCGGATTTTGTAAGTAAGACTGTAGTTCAGTAATTGTTTTTTCTTCGCCATCCCATAGTGCAGTCAAACTGCCTGTAATTTCGAAGTACTCGGTTACTAATTTGTCTTCTTTTACTTCTAAATCAATGTTCTTTTCACAAAATAATGTTTGCGCATTTTTTATTTTTTTATCTAGTAAGCTATAAGTTTTTGGATCAAGTTGCATTCGAAATGGTAACTCTAAATATTTATTATCAAAGGAATTTTGATAACGTTTCAAAAGAGGCCTTACATATTGTTGATCATATTCAAACGTATCTTTTATTTCTTTGTTATCTGTATTACATTGAAAGTCAATATAGTGTGTTCTCAATTGTTCTTCGATTTCCCATATTAATTTCGACTGTATTTTCAGCCAATTTTCTAAATCTTCTCCTGAAGAAATGGGTTTACTTAATAAAGTAGATAATTCGTTCTCTAGCTCATGTATATTACGGATATCGATCGTATTAGAGTTCTGCATTATTTACCCCTCACTTTTTATTTACTCAAGGAGGTATTCTTCTTTTTCGCTATGATTCCTTTTTTTCCTAGAAAATTTGTGCCTATTACTCCAAGAACAATCATAAGTGTACCGACAATATGATAGTAGGCAATTTGCTCGTGTAAGAATACAACGCCTGCGATAATGGTAATAAGAGTAGATAAGTTGCTAAAAACACTTATTTTGGCTGCTTCAATATAAGATAATGAATAGTTTAATAATAATGCTGTCAGTAAGGAAGATAGTAATCCTAAATATAAAATGGAGATAAGGAATGTTCCATTCGTAAATGGCTTAAAGTATACAGTTATTGTACCTTTGTTCATATGGTCAATGATTGCGATGAAATTAAAACTAATAAAACCGATTGCTGTCATTGTGTATGTTAAATCCATCAGCTTGAATTTCTTTGTCATTTTTCGAGCTAATACATTGTAGCAAGCAGATGATAATGCCGATAATAAAATGAGAATAACACCGATAAAGCTCGTTTCATGAGCCCCTATACCATTCATAACAAATATATAAATGACACCTATGACAGAAATACATACTGATGTTTTTTGCCATGTATTCGTATATTCTTTTAAAAAATAGGAAGCTAGTATCATCGTAAATATAGGGATCGCTGCTTGTATAATTCCAGCTTCAGATGAACTTGTATATACTAAGCCAAATGCTTGGAAAGCAAAGAACAATGCTGGATAAAATATTGCGAGTGGTAAAAGTGTAAGTATGTTTTTAAATGATATATTTAACTTTACAAAACCGAAAATAACCGGAATGGTTGCTGCTATGAAGGCAACTGTAAAACGGTGAGCCAGAGTATCAAGAGGACTCGTAATGGTTAGTGCTAGTTTCACAAACATAAATGAAAATCCAATAATAAATGAATAGAGTAATGCTGATATATATGCTTTTGTTGTATTTGTCATAATTCCACCTCATAGTAGTTGATTTCTTACTGGCCAGTATACGTACATAGTAATCCTTCTGATCTAGTGCTACAATGTGAATAAATACAAACTGTACCGGTACAAAAAAATAGGAGGTGTAATGATGTATAAATATTTACATGTTTTGAACGACTTAGAAAGTATGATTCAAAATGGTGAGATAAAAGAAGGAAAGAAATTACCGTCTATACGGTCGCTTGTTACACAATATGAATGTAATAAGGCGACTGTAATACGAGCGCTGCATGAATTGGAAAAGCGTCATATTATTTATTCTGTACCTCAAAGTGGATACTACGTTGTTAAGAAATCTGGAAGTTACGTAGAAAGTAACGAGATTATTGATTTCGCTTCTTCGGCCCCAGATCCAGATGTTTTTCCATACTTAGATTTTCAGCATTGCATTAATAAAGCGATTGATACCTATAAGAATGATTTGTTTATATACGGAACACCGAAAGGGTTACCATCTTTAATTTCGGTTGTGCAAAAACAGTTAGCAAACTATCAAGTTTTCACAAAGGAAGATAATATATTTATAACGTCAGGTGTGCAGCAAGCACTTGCAATACTAACTTCTATACCATTTCCGAATGAAAACGAAACGATATTAATTGAACAGCCAACATATCATTTATATATTGAATATCTAGAAATAAATAAAATTCCTGTAATCGGCATTAAACGTACGAATGAAGGCATCGACTTGAATGAATTAGAACGTATATTTCGAACAGGAAAAATAAAATTCTTTTATACGATACCGAGATATCATCATCCACTTGGAACGTCTTATTCTAAAGATGAGAAAGAAAAAATCGTGCTATTGGCCAAGAAGTATAATGTATTTATAGTGGAAGACGACTATTTAGCAGATTTAGAAACTGATTCAAAAGTAGATCCGTTATATAGCTTACATAATTGTAATCATGTCATATATCTGAAAAGTTACTCGAAGATTATTTTTCCAGGTTTACGAGTCGGTGTGGCGGTTATTCCACCAGCTATTGCAAATGATTTCCATAAATATAAAAAGATTTTAGACATCGATAGTCCAATGATATCTCAAGCTGCTTTAGAAATTTATATAAAGAGTGGCATGTTCGAACGCCATAAAAATAAAATTAAATCCTCCTATAATAATAGATCAAAAAAACTAGCAGAAACATTAGAAAAAGTGCATAATGAAAACCCACTTTTATTTAAATATAAGAAGTATAATACAATAGGAATCCATACTTGTTTAGAAATAGATAAAACCAGTATTTCGGAAATGTTTTTACAAAAATTGAGTGATATTCAAATAAATATTGATACTATTGATAAAAATTATGTAAGGGATTTTCCTAAAGAAAGACTGTTAAAGTTAAATGTATCGAATGTAAAAGAAAATCAGATAGAAGAAGGTATACGCAAAGTAATTGAGAAAATCAAACAATCAGAACGTCTAAATTTTCAATTTAAAAAAGAATAATATGAATAAGGAGGTTTATTGTGAGACACAAATTAATAACCTTGTTTATATGTATTACTATAGTAATTGGAGCGATGGTAGTTACTAAATATTATATAGAAGATGATCAATGCATAGCAGTTGGTATGTATTCAAGAGGTATAATCGTAGATCAAAATAACGAACCTATATCAAATGTGAAAATTTATGAGGATTCAATTGAAAGTAAGGACCGTAGTATTTCAAATGAACAAGGTGAATTTGAAATTGCAAATGGCGTTTGTGGTGACATTACGTTACAATTAGTTACTCCAAATAGCGAAATCTATATGAGGAAGTATGAAAGAAAGCATATACCCCAAGTTATAAAGTTGAATTATAAAAATGAAGGTGAATAAAATGAAACCATTACAAGGTAAAGTAGCAGTTGTGGCCGGAGCAACACGAGGCGCCGGAAGAGGTATTGCGATGATGCTTGGTGAAGCCGGTGCAACTGTATATGTAACAGGAAGAAGTACAAAAGGGAATTTATCCTGTATGGGAAGAACTGAAACGATTGAAGAAACGGCAGAGCTTGTTACAAAGCAAGGCGGAAAAGGAATCGCAGTTCGTGTTGATCATACGGTAGAAGAAGATATTAAAGCATTATTTACAAAGATTCAAGACGAACAAAATGGACAGCTTGATATTTTAGTAAACGATGTTTGGGGCGGCGATCCTTTAACGGAATGGGAGAAACCTTTCTGGGAACACAACCTACATAACGGACTACTTATGCAACAAAGAGCTGTTCATTCTCATATAATGACAAGCCATTACGGTGTACCATTAATGGTGAAAAATAAAATGGGACTTGTTATTGAAATTACAGATGGTGTCGATTATCAATATCGAGGTAATTTGTACTATAGTTTAGCAAAAGTCTCAACAATTCATTTAGCAGAAGCTATGTCGAAAGATTTAGAACAACACAATATTACAGCTGTCGCAGTTAGTCCAGGATTCCTTCGTTCAGAAGCGATGTTAGATATATTTGGTGTAACAGAGGAGAATTGGCGAGAAGGAGCTAAACAAGACCCTCATTTTATCGCATCAGAAACTCCTTTCTTCGTTGGAAGAGCAGTAGCAGCTTTAGCAAGTGATCCAAATGTTCATGAAAAAACGGGACGAGCGTTAAGTTCATGGGAATTAGGAAGAGAGTATGGATTTACAGATATGGATGGAAGACGCCCAGATTGGGGGAAATATTTTGAGGAGAATGTTTTGAATCAAAATTAATGTTTTTAGAGCACTCAATAGCTGAGTGCTCTTTTTCTTTAGACTGTACATAAATAATACAGTCCTCTTAAAAATAAAGTGAAACTTTAATCAGTGTGGAGGTGTCCATTCTCCACTGATTATTAGCCTTCACCAATTGGGCGTTTACTGCCCACAAATAGAGGGATAAAATAGTTATTTAAAAAGCATTGGTACAAATGAAATACAGTCAAAAATAAAGTGACAAATCCAACTTACCCAAATACTTTTTGAATTTTTCCATATATAATTTAGTGCTAATCTAATTGGGATTATAGTTATTAATAACTGCATTGGCACAAAACCATAAGCTGGAATATGCCACAAAGCGAACAACAAACTACATATTAATGATGCCGTGCCAAATTTTAATCCTAATTTTTGTAATGCGATAATTATATTAGTGCAAATCAACTCTTCACCCATTAACATAAAGGGTACACGGAATAAAATCATAGAAATACTTATTACTTCAGCAACGGAATTTTTAGTTGCAGGTTCAAAAATGTAACTGAATATTAAGTTGGAAGCCATACCTACGATAATTGTTAAAGGCAAACCCCAAAGTAATGTCTTAATATTAAAATGTTTAAATTGCTCTAATGATATTTTTCCTAAAAAATAGTATCCTATAATTCCACATAATATAAGATTCCATAAAGCTTCAAGAATCATTCCCAATACTTCAGGTATATTATCTCCTAACACTGCGAAAAGTTGATATACAATCCCGGAAATAATTAATAATCCCAAAGCCAAAAGGGATTTTGAATCAATTTTCTTCTCTGTTTCTATAATCTTTGTTTCCACAACAACCCCTTCTTTCTTATTATTTCATTGATTACGAATATATAATAGCACATTGTTCTCCAAAATAATGGTAATTGAGACGATCATAATAATTTTATTTTTCCAAATCAGTAAGTCCAAGATTAGGAGATTCCTTGCAAGAATCATTTAGACCAAAACCTATTATTAATGTCGTGATTGAAATAAAGCATATTGCAAATGGTGTGAAATAAAGCAATTATTAAACAAAAATAATAATCGCCCATCAAATTTATGAGTAGGCGATTAATGTATTTCTAAGAACAAAATTAAACAACTTTATTATCTTTACACATATATCGCATAAAACATTTTTTAACTTCATTAAATATATAGGGAATCATTACCAAAAAAATGATATCCTTAAAAGTATAGTCTATATTTTGCGTAGGAGGGTGATGGAGTCTATGGCGGTACGTATAGTCGATGATTTACAACAATTCTCTTTATTACTTATGTTTTTGAGTACATTAATATTTTACAGATACTTAAAGAAGATTAAACGAGAGAGAAAACTGACTTCTTTCGAATGGACAATGTATTTTGTCACTCAATTCGCGACTTCCATTTGGGCAATTACTTATTTTATTAAATTCTTGTCTGAATCGTAAGTTACATTAAACCATTTTAGTTTACTGGGTTATTGTTATCTATTAGGGATATAAATATAGTCCGTATCTAAGTCAATGAGGACATGGCTCTTAATGTCTTCTTGTAATGACTTTGGAATGTTTTCAAAATGATAACGTACACAAAATAAATTTATAAGCGCCTCATTAGATAACTCTTTATTTTTTACGTTAAAATACATTTTTTTTAACTTACTGATAGAACAGTTATGACCAATAACATACTCATTAATTCCATATCCATCAAATTCAATTATCATGTTATCACTATTGGTTGCTAGCCAACATTATAGCTTTAATTTTGGATGAATCTTTCATATTGATTATTATACATAGCTTATATATGTCTCGTCTCAATTATGATATTCAAAATAAGAAGAAACACATTTGGAAATTTTTGTAGCAGGTGCAACAGCACGTTCTTTAATACCAATGCTAATAAAAGAAGGTCATACTGTGTATGCAATGATTCGTAACGAATCACAAGTAGAAGCAATGAAGAAAGTTGATGCTTTACCAGTACTAGCTGGGAGAGAGGTGCTTCAAAGAATAAGGCACGTAAAGAGAATGGATACTTTAAAATATCATAAAAATCCTTTAATGGGAATACTAGTAAAATTCACTATTAAAGGATTGGGCTGTAATGAATATACTTTTTGAAAGCATTATTTTAATCCTCACTGGAATTATTGTTTTAAAATTGACAGGTAGTAAATCTGTTAGCCAAATGACGAGAGCTGAAATTATTATTGTGGTTTCTATAGGACGTATTATTGTAGAACCTATATTAAGTAGGAAAGTAGGCCCATCTATTTTTGCTGCGTTTATTTTTGCGGGTGTTTTACTTATTATTCATTTTTTTGAATTGAAATCACGAAAAGTAGAAAAGTTTCTAAATGGAAATAGCATTATTGTTATAGAAAACGGAGAAATCTTAAAAAAGAATTTATTACGCGCGAAAATGTCAGAACAACAATTATTTATGCATCTGAGAGAAAAAGGTATACATGAAATCAAGAATTTACAACAAGCAACTGTAGAAACGAATGGACGGATTGGGTATCAACTAACTACTAAGGCACAACCAGTTACTTTGGAAATGCTAGAAAAGCTTCTAGAGCAATGCAATCTGAAAAAATAGTTTTAGACTGAAAAGCGCTTCTTGTACATAAAGGCACTTTTCGCAAACGTGTAAAAGTCCCTTCAGTAATCCTGAAGGGACTTTCGTGTTATCTACTGTATCTATTAATTTAATTTGTGTCTATTAAGATTGGAAGGTATGATTTTTAACGGTCTCATCATATCATGGTCTTCATGCTCTAAACGATGACAGTGCCATACATAATCTCCAGAATAGGGCTCAAACTTCATTATGATTCGGACGGTCTGTTCACCTGCTACAAGCACGGTATCTTTTAAACCGAAATCAGCTGGGAGAGGATCTAATAAGTTTCCATTCAAATCATGACGATCAAGAACTTGAAAATTAACTAGATGTATATGAATAGGATGAATCCCAACGGTCAAATTTACTAACTCCCATATTTCAACAGAATTTAATAAAGGTGTTTCTGTCACTGGATCGTCCCATTCTTTATTATCTAATAAAAGCATAAGACGCCCAAATTCATCCTCTGAGTCATTTAATGTTAATCGTCTTACTTTCTTTACTTTTTCTACGGGAATAAAGTCAATGTTACTTAATTTGCATGGGATTTTACTTTTATCTGGGCAGGGTAATCTTTTCGTTACTTGGAACTCCATTATCTCACCAGTTGGATTATCTAAATCAATTCCATTTTGTAAAACTACTTTTTTCCCTTCAAACCTTGAAAAATCAATAATAATGTCAATACGCTCTGCTGGTGAAACATCTAAACTTTGTACTTTAATCGGCCGTTTAAGAAGGCCTCCATCAGTCCCTATTAAAAAGAATGAGCTAAGGTCACTTAATTGGAACTTGTATGTGCGAGTATTAGAAGCGTTTAATAAACGAAATCTATATTTGCGGGGCTCCACTTTTAAAAATGGCCATACTTTCCCGTTGACTGCAATTGTATTTCCTAAAAATAGAGGAACAATAGAAGGGTATGGTAAACCTGGTGATGGATCTTCAGGTTGAGCAGGATAAAATAGGGAACCGTCCGGATTAAAAGATTTATCTTGAACGATAAGTGGTATCTCGTATTTCCCTTTAGGTAGGGGTAGTGATTTTTCTTCTTTATCACGAATCAAGTAAAGTCCTGCGAGACCCGCATATACATTTAAACGAGTAATCCCAAGTGCATGATCATGATACCAAAGGGCAGTTGCTCGTTCTCGATTCGAATAATGATAAATCTCTTTTACGAAACTAGGTCCTGTTTGTTGAAAGTTTTTCGTAAACCATGCTTCAGGATGACCATCGCTATCTGGTTCACTTGGGCTTCCATGTAAATGTACAACAGTTCGTACTTCTGGGTTATCATGCGCCCCGTGAACAGTTGTATCAACAGGTAAGAAGTGTTTTTTAGGTAAATCGTTTGACCATCTCACATATACAGGATGATCTTTTTTTACCTCAAACGTTGGACCAGGTACCATTCCATTATAACCCCATACTTTCGTCTTTGGTAAATCACTATGAAACTTGTGTAGCGTTTCAATCATACGTACATCATAAAACGGCTTACCTTTATATATTCCTATAGGTTTTATTGCAGAGGGAATCGGAAGGGGATCAATAAATTTTTTTAATTCCAAATATCGCTATCTCCTTTCGTGTAATATAGTATATTCTATTACATGAATGTTATATTGTTTGTATACTTGACCAACAAAATCATTGATATATCCCTTATACATGTGAATCTAATATGACTTAAAATAATATACAGGAAAATTTAGTGGTCTAACTGCTTATTCAAGGGTTTTAGGCTGTGGACCATCCAAATTTTCTTGAAATTTACAGAGGAAGATATTTTACTGGGCAAAACAGAAAATCTATTTGATTTAGTATGTGCTTGTATTTTATCAAGGGTGATGACGATCAATATTACGATTAACAACATTAAAGTTCATAAAAATAAACAGAATGAATAATTGACAAAAAATGAGAATAGTAGTAATCTAACGTAAAACATACGCTACCGTATTTTATTGGAGAGATAATATGCAATTAACGAGGGAAGACTGGATAAAAGTAGGATTACAACAATTAGCTAATGAAGGTATACATAAAGTTCGCATTGAAGCACTTGCTCGATTGCTAAAAATAAGCAAAGGAAGCTTCTATCACTATTTTCGTGACCATCAAGAGCTTTTAGATTCTATGCTCGACTTTTGGGAAGTGCATGCAACAAAGCTGATTGTTCAAAGTATGGAGCAACAGGATGCCTCTTTAGAACAGCTATTACAGATTAGTTTTAATCGAGATAAAAAAATTGAGAATGGTATTTATGCTTGGGCTAAATACGATCCTGTTGTGGCAACACGTTTAGTAGATATAGAAGAACAAAGAATTTCTTGTGTTGCAAAATTGTATCAAAAAATGGGCGTAGACGAAACTGAATCAATTGATCGAGCGAGACTTGCCTATTTAACGTATGTAGGATGGATGACAAGGTTTGAAGCAAATCTTAATTTTGATATTGATAAAATGGTTGAGCTTTTAACTTCTTTCAGCGGGTGTCCAAACATCCACTGAAAGAAGTGGAAGCCTCCGGCGGATGTCACGGAATTATGCTGAGGCATAATTGATTATTCGATAATAAATGTCCCTAATATGGTTATAAAACCTGAAGGGACAATACTTTCACTATAACATACGGTAGTGTATGTTATCTTTGAAGTTACGAAATTGGGGGCGAATAAATGAAATTACTATTAATAGTAGTAGCTGTGGGGCTTCTGTGGTTTATCAGTTTTTTGCATATTTATTGGGCTTTTGGAGGTCGATGGGGTTCTGCTGCTGTTATCCCAGTAAAAGAGGGAGAATATAAGCCTGCTTTTACTCCGAGAATATGGGGAACATTATTCGTAGCCATTCTTATTCTATTAGCTAGTGTCATTATTGTTGTTCAAGTAGGTTATTTACAGGGGTTCGAAGCAAATAGTTTATCTAAAATCGGAAGTATTGTCTGTGCTTTAGTTTTCATTGTTAGGGCAATTAGTGATTTTAAGTTTGTTGGATTTTTCAAAAAAATTAAACATTCTCAGTTTGCTAGATATGACACTTGGTTCTATAGTCCATTATGTTTATTCTTTGGTTTTGTCTATATCATGTTGTTGTTTTAATAAGTATAATGAATCCCCTATAAAATAAATTTTATGCAGGAAGAAAACACCTCTTATTGAACAAGTAGTAATAAAAAGAAGTTTGAGCATAGCAATAGAGCAATACAGGTTCTGGTGACAGCGAAGTCCGCTATGATTAGTCATTTGTGTTTAAAAAGAGGATAGATAGGGCGAATTTATTCAAGCTCTTCTATCCTTTTAATTTTTATACATATAAAATGTATGACATTAGATAAGAATTCACTATTAATAATAGGTTCAGCTAATATCTTGACTTTTAATAAAATTTTAAAGTGTTGGTTTTTTATTGTGTGAATAAGAGGTTAGTTGTTGTTTTAGAGTTTAAATCATTGATTTAAACTTGGCAATTGTATCATGTAATCTTTCTAATCCAATCAACATATCTTTTTCATTTAACATTGAATAACTAATTCGCAAATGATTATATTGATTTTCATGGTTTATCAGACAAGCTGTGCCGGGTAAAAAAGAAACATCTACTTCATTCGCTTTTTGTAATAATGTAAAAGGATCGATTGACTGAGGGAGTGTAACCCATAAGTTAAATCCTCCATTAGGTATTTCAAATTCTAATTCTTTTAATGGAGATAATATATCAATTGTTAAATCGCGTCTAATTTGTAAAGCAGTCCGTAATTTTTCTAAATGATTTTTCATTCGTTCCGCGCGTAAAAAAGGAAGTAGTGCTTTTTGTGTCAATAAGGGACTACCAATATCCATCGAAGCCTTAACGGCGTATAACCATTCAAAGATAGGACCTTCAGCTGCAAGTGCCGCGATGCGAAGACCTGGTGCTAACGTTTTACTAAATCCTTTTAAATATATAACATGACCATTTGTATCAAAGCTTTTTATTGGAGGGGGAATTTTAAAATCCTCAAAATATATCTCTCCGAAAGAATCATCCTCTAAAATGAAAAATTGATAAAGCTCTGCTAGTTCTACAAGTTCCATTCTTCTTTCTTTACTCATTACTGTGCCCGTTGGATTCTGAAAAGTAGGATTCACATATAACAAAACAGGATTCTTTCTTTGACAAATATCATCGATTAAATCTGAGCGAATGCCGTTGTTATCAAGACTAACAGGGATAATTTGAACTCCTTTATTAACAAATACATCAAGCGCCGCTCCGTAACACGGACTTTCTACTAACACTATGTCTCCAGGTTTTAATAATGTTTGGGCGATTAAATCAATTCCTTGCTGGGCACCACTTGTAATTAATAATTGAGATGGATCTGTAACTACTTGTTGGTGTTCTTTTAAGTAGTTTGTTATTTCCACTCTAAGTTCTTTGTCACCTTGAACAGGTCCATATGTTGCCAGTATCATTTGATCCTTATTAAGTAATTTGTGCATTTCATCTGAAAGAAACGGATTTGGTAATAAACGTGGATAAAGGACAGCCTGTGAAAAATCAAAATATTTACGATGTTGGTTCATTACATATTGAGAACGCATAACATTAATGGATTTCGTTTGTTGCCATTGATATGGAATTGGTTTGAAATCTTTGTTCACACGTTTATGTATATAGGCACCTTTTCCTTGTTCAATTCGTATATAACCTTTCGTTTCTAACTGTTTATAAGCTTTACGAACAGTTAATAAACTAATTTGCAAATCATCGGCCATAGCACGTAAAGAAGGGAGGTAATCGCCATGCGAAAGCATCCCGCTTTGAATTCTCTCAACAATTTGCATATATATTTGTTGGTAATATGGTATGTTGGATTCTTTACGTAGTACTATCTTCATAGAATCACCTGTTTTTCTTTTTAATTTAATTAAAGCGAAAAATAGTCTGACAATCAACTATATTTTCATTCAACTGTTATATGCTCGGATACACTGTTATACACCATATCCTCTATACTCATTTCAAGAGTAAAAAGGAGGAAGGAAAATGGTCATTTTAAATTATATTTTAGTATGTATCATCTTTGGAACAACATTTTTAACGATAAAAATCGGAATTGAGGCAGGTGCACCGCCGTTATTTTCAGCTGGAATTCGCTTCTTTTTGGCCGGTCTTATTCTCATTACTATTTTTAAGTTAAAGAAAAAGCGTGTTATGCCTTATTTATTATCAAAGCGTATTATGGGCGCTGGCTTTTGTTTAACATTTATGACATTCGCAACGTTATATTGGGCAGAACAGCATATTTCTTCTGGATTAGCAGCAGTGCTTTCTGCAACAGCCCCAATGATGATTTTATTGCTACAATCAAAGAAAAATAAAACAAAATTACAACGAGAACAGTTTTTGGCTTTATTCATAGCACTTACAGGAGTTTTATTTATATCTTTACCTGGCATGCATCAAGAACTTACTTTCATATGGAGTATTGCATGCCTTGTCATAATAGTTGGGCAACTATTTTACGGAATAGGTTCTATTTATTCAAAAGAAATACTTTCAAATTCGCCTGACGTATCACCTTTTCTGATTAACGGTATTCAAATGTTTTATGGGGGAATCTTGTTATTAATTGTATCTATTATAATGGAACAGCCTAATCTAACAGTCTTAACATCTTGGAATGTACAATGGCCAATTTTATATCTCATATTTGTAGGATCAATCGGTGGGCACGGTTTATATTATTGGCTCTTATCAAAAACAAATCCAATATTTCCATCAACATGGTTGTATGTATCTCCATTAATCGCTGTTATTGTAGGTTATTTTGTATTAGGAGAACCATTAAATCCTGCAATGGGAATTGGAGCTTGTTTAATCTTGATTGGTGTATTTTTAGCGAATCGTACTACACTTGGAGTTTATTTTAAGCAAGGAAGGTTGTTAAAAAAAGAGATGTAGTTAAAGCTTAATGATGTGGAAAACAGCGGGAAACGTATTCAAAATTCAGAAGAAAAAATAGTTAATTTGAAGAAAATGATTAACACATTAGAATACAGATTAGAGATAGTAAAATCAAAAACACAGTTGGAGAAATAACCAACTGTGTTTTAATATAGGGTGTATTTAATTTTACACTTAACTAAATCGATCGCATAATGTTTGGTGGATAAGTGTTATTTTTTTATTACGGTATTGCCCATCGCGATAGAAATTCGATTCCAACTGTTTATTTGATTAATGATTAACACAAGGTCAACATATTGTTTTTCGTCAAAGTGCTCACGTACTCGGCTGTATAGATTTTCAGGAACTCTATTAGTAGGAATGAGAGTAATATGCTCCGATAGTTCCAAAGCAACTTTTTCTTCAGGAGTATAAAAATCACAATCATCCCAAGCATTTAAGCAATAAATTCTTTGCTCGGTTTCACCCAATTTTCGGGCGTCAGAAGTATGCATATCGATACAATAAGCACAGCCGTTAATTTGAGAGACTCTAATTTTTATAAGCTCTCTAACAGCTCGATTAATTGAAGATTTCTTCGTGTATTTCTCCATATCCATCATAATTTTCATACCATCAGGCGAAATATCATAATAAGACATTCTTTGACTCATAAGACAAAACCTCCGTTATTATAAGTTTTTATAATAAAAACACACTAGGTCGCTATTGTGACTTCTAGTGTGTTTTTGTAATTAATTCACTTTTTTTATAAAACCTTTATAATGACGCTTCACAAGTTGACTTTCTAACGTCTTCATCGTTTCTAATGCAACACCTACGATGATTAGTAAACTTGTACCACCGATTTGAGCAGATGGTGGTAATGTTGCGATTTTCGTGAATACGAGCGGTAATATTGAAATTGCTCCTAAGAAAATCGCACCGATAAATGTTAAACGGTATAAAATTTTTGTTACATACTGTTCTGTAGATTTACCTGGGCGAATACCCGGGACATATCCGTTTTGCTTTTTCAAATTCTCAGCCATTTGTTCAGGGTTTACTTGAATAAATGCATAGAAGTATGTGAAAGCAACGATAAGACCAACATAAAGCGCCATTCCAAATGGATGTGCAAAATCAAGATTCGCAATTAGCCATTTAGATACGCTCGAGTCAGGGAAGAGCTGCGCAATTGTACGCGGCGTCATTAAAAAGGCTGAAGCAAAGATAACAGGAATTACACCTGCACTATTTACTTTAAGAGGTAAATGAGTATTTTTTGCTCCTTGATATTGATTGTTTCCTGAAACAGCTTTTGCATATTGAATCGGTATTTTTCGAACAGCTTGTTGAATGTAAATAACACCAACAACTATCGCTAAAATTACGAGTCCAATTAAAACCATTTTTATTATGTGCATAAATAACTGATCGCCTGCGTTTTGGAATTGTTGCAAATAAATTTGATTAGCGACATTCGGAATCGCCGCAACAAGTCCTGCGAAGATAATCATTGAGATTCCATTACCAACGCCATTAGCGGTAATTTGTTCACCTAACCAAAGTAAAAATGCAGTACCAGCAGTTAAAACTGTCGCAATAAATAAGTATGTAGTCCAGCTTTGATCTGTAATTAATTGTCCACCTGCTATATTATTAAAACCATAAGACATCCCAATGGATTGTATGAATGCGAGAATGATTGTAAAGTAGCGAGTAAATTGAGCTGATTTCTTACGGCCCATTTCTCCTTGCTTTGCCCATTCTGTAAATTTAGGTACAACGTCCATTTGTAGTAATTGTACAATGATAGAAGCTGTAATATATGGTGTGATACCTACAGCAAAGATTGAGAAGTGTTGCAGTGCTCCTCCGCCAAATACGTTTAGCATACCTAAAACGTTGGCTTGATCTTGTACTTTTAATACCTCTGCGTTAGTATGAGGAACTGGAATAAACGTGCCAATTCGAAAAACAATTAGCATCGCTAGTGTAAAAAGAATTTTGTTTCTTATCTCAGCTACTCTCATGAAATTTGAAATCGTACGAAACATTATGTCGCCTCCTATATTTTTATCAGTTCAAAACTGATTATTATATCCCGATGAAGTAACCACAAACCTCCTTCCGCATTAAATTCATTTGACAAATGGAATTTTATACATTTTGTAGTTTTCACGGATATAAAAAAATATAAGGTGTTATACAAGCGATTTATTAACTTTTCGTAATCATTCAATACCCATAATATAACTAATAAATTAACAAATGTACATACATAAGCATTAAAAATGAATGAATAGAGTGATTTTTTACATATATTTAATGCTAGATTGATAATTAGGAACGTTTTATGTAGTTATATTGAAAGGATTCCGTGGAAAGTATTATGATGTAGCTGTAGCACATAATAACCTCAAGGAAATCTTCAAGGATGTTGAGAGAACTCATACATTTCAGCATGAATTAGAGAACCTACTAAAGAAAGAAAAGATTGGATTGGAATAATAGTGAAGGAAAATCTTTTTTCCATAGAGAATATTTCTAGCGTAGGAATTTAAGTCTGTAGGTTCTAGCGAAAGGAGAATTCACATGAATACATTTGTAAATGACAAGTTTTATGAAACTAGAAATCAATTATTTGAGGAAATTACTTTGTTAAGTGATGCTCAATTTAATAGGAAACCAGATAAGGATAAATGGAGTATAGCACAAGTTTGTCATCACTTAGTTTTATTAGATGAGAGAGTTATAACAGTTATTTCATCGGGATTAAAAAAGGTGGATAGTATCTTAAATGAGCGTAAAGAAATTCACACTATTTTATTAGATAGATCGATAAAATTTATAGCCCCAGAAATGATTGAACCAAGTATAGAACCATTTGAAGTACAGCAAATGGTTGATTTGTTAAACGACTCTAGAAAAGAATTGATGCGTTTCCTGAGTACAATAGAAGATGAATCTATATTAGCGAAAAAATCAGTGACGCATCCAGCTCTTGGAGAATTACTTCTTGATCAGTGGATAGAACTGATCTATTTGCATGAACAGCGTCATATAGAACAAATTAAAGAGATAAAATTGCTTTGTGGAGTTGAAAAGTAAAATCATTGTCTATTTATTGAGCGATTTGGGATAGCATCAAGGATTCGAGTGATAAAATACAAGTCCTGATTAAAATTATGATGAATTTAGTTGAAAGCAACCAATAAGCAGAAAAAAATACGAAACTAGCAGATTTTACTCCTGAAGAGGAAACGAACATTTGAAAAAAATCTGAATCCGATTTGCTGTATAAGTGTAACCCCGTCTTAAATGAAGAGCGGGGTTATTATTTTTGGAAGTGATCTCAGCATTTTCATATAGAAGGAAAAAATTAGAAATAAAATCCGAAAATGAGTTATATGTCCAAAATTTTGAAAGTACATATACATCTACCGTTGGTTTAGCGCTCTTCACACGTTGGAGGAAGAAGTATTTTATTAGAAAACGATAAAATACTATTCTGTTAGGGGATATATGCATTTTATTCTCTATATTTTCACAGCAAAACCACCTCCAAAATTATCTTTTGCAGTTGAAGTTTTCTGAATAACAAGTTATATTTTTAAAGTTCAAGCAACTTTATGACAGTACAAAAAGGGGAGAAATATTGTTATTATGCAAAAAATGAAATGGAAGAACTATGTATGCAATTTTATTATTCTTATGCTTCTTGTAACAGCAGTAACAGTCAAACCAGCTATTTCTAAGGCTGAGGAATCTAATGTTAATATTACATTGTTAGGTACTGCAGATATTCATGGTAGATTTATGCCTTGGGATTATGCGCTTGATGGAGCAAATATGAGTGGAAGTTTGACGCAGCTTTATACGGTTATAAAGAAGGTACGTCAAGAAAATCCAAATACCATATTAGTAGATGCCGGGGATACAATTCAAGGAAACTCAGTAGAATTATTCAACGATAAGCCACAATCGCCAATGATGGTAGCAATGAATACAATGGGATATGACGCCTGGGCATTTGGAAATCATGAATTCAACTTTGGATTAGATACATTGAAAAAAGTTAGTGAGCAATACAAGGGAAAGACGTTAGCAGGAAATATTTATAAGGAAAATGGAGAGCGTTTTCTTCCTGCATATACGATTGTTGAAAAAGGTGGAATTAAAGTCGGGATTATTGGTATGAATACACCAATGATTAGTGATTTTGAAAAAGGGACAGATCATTTGGATGGTTTAGTAGTGAAAAATCCAGTAGAAGAGACAAAAAAGGCTATTAAAGAATTAGAAGATAAAGTAGATGTAATGGTAGGGGTTATGCATATGGGACTAGAAAATGAGAATGGAATCCCAGGTACTGGTGTTCAAGATATTGCGAATGCTTGTCCGGAACTAAGCGCTATTTTTGCGGCTCATATGCATAAACTTGTAAAAAAAGAAGTTGTAAATGGCGTAATTATTACAGAACCAGATAAATACGGAACGCATATTTCACGTATTGACCTTACTTTTACAAAGCAAGATGGGAAGCTTGTTTTAAAAGATAAAACAGCTACCGCTATACCTGTAAAAAATGCTGATGGAACTACAGTATTATCTGATTCTACACTTGAAGAAACACTAACACCTTTTCATGAGTATGCGAGAGGAGATGCAAATGTTGTAGTCGCCCGATTAAAGGGTAGAAACCTTGTTCCTCAAAATGAAATAAAGGGTATTCCAAGTGTGCAGATTCAAGAGACACCTTTATCAGATTTCTTTCATGAAGTCATGCTCCATTACAGTAAGGCGGATGTAGTAGCCCATCAAATTGATAATGATTATGCCCGTTTGGATATAGGTCCTATAAAGAAGAAAGATATTGCTTATAATTATCAATATGCTTTGGGAGAAATTACAGTATATAAGATAACTGGAAAAGATTTAAAAGACTATATGGAATGGGCAGCAGGATATTTTAACTCATCTCGTGCCGGAGATGTAACAGTTAGCTTTGATAAAAACCGTCGTGCGTCTAAATACAGTACGAACGATTTCTTTGGAGGCGTAAAATACGAAATTGACTTAACAAAACCATATGGTAGTAGAATTACAAATTTACGCTCTATTCGTACAAATAAACCAATCAAAATGAGCGATGTTATGACGCTAGGAATGAATGCGTATAGAATGGAGGCTCTTCAGGCAAAAGGGGGAGCTTTAGAGGGACGTAAATTTGAACAAACTTGGTCATCTAAACAAGAGAATGCATTCGGAGAAACAGGTGGAACCATTCGTAACCTTGCTATTACATATTTAAAAGAGGTAAAGAACGGTGTATACACGCCAAAAGTTATGCATAATTGGAAAATTACTGGTGTAGATACACATTCTTCAGAGCATAAGGCTGTAGTTGATCTTGTAAATAAAGGGATTTTAGAAATCCCAAAAACAGAAGATGGAAAATATACAAATATAGCATCTATAAATACTAAAGATTCAATTACAAAAGAAGAGATTGTAGCACTCTCACAAAAAGCTAATATTAATCCAAATCAGTTTAATCATGTAAAAAGAAAAGGTGAATTTTACAAAAAACTTAGTAGGATAATTAAATAAATATAAAAAAGATGGCTCTCGTGCAAAAAACTATTAAACTTGGACATACCATTATCCTAAAAAAGTTTGTGATTGGTATGGAAATATAGAGAATCATCGGTGAAAAACCCCCTGGATTGCTTTAAAAATTCAGGGGGTTTTTCATTTGAATAATTATTGTTTCATTTCTCACTATGTATATTTATAATATGCTTTAAAAGAACATACCTTAAGTTAATAACATGCAATAGATATGTCCTTTTCTATATTTAAATGGGGAGACAAATTTATCTTTGAAAGATATTTTTGACAAGATGAAACTCATATAAGACTTCAGCAGTCTCAAAACGTTACAATCCATGCAGCTATAGACATAAATAACAAAATTATATTGAAAAATCTAACTTGTATATGCGTTGCCTCACCTCACTAAAGTATTTGACTACAATTCTTAAAATAGTAAAGAGTGGTTTTTTATGTTGTTAATAAGATATAAGTGTACTTTGATTAGAATGAATATAGATAATTAACGACTAACCAATTGGATGAGCACCTAAAAGGGCTCATTTTTTATTTTATCGACCACATATATGTAATTTTGCATAATATTACATAAATTTTGTATTTTCTCTTTTTTTCGACATAAATAGACAGTATACTTTGTACAAGCTTTCTATTTCAAAAATTATACGAGGTGAAAAAATGAAAAACACAAAGACATTAACTAAGGTAGCATTAACAACAGGATTAGCTTTAACAGCTGTGGCACCATACGGAATAGGTCATGCAGAGGAAACAGATCAACTTCAAGTTCAAATTCAGGAGGACTCATTCCGTTCAGGTGAACTTACACAACCGTCAAAAAAAACACCAGAGAATGTAGTAAAAGATGCTCTTAAGGAGAAAGCTGAACAAGCTCTTTCTCCAAATCAAGTCAATGGAGAAACAGGAGTAGATTATAAAGTTCTTCAAAAACGTGGTTCGTATGATGGAACAACACTTGTGCGTATGCAGCAAACATACGAAGGAAAAGAAGTATATGGCCATCAATTAACTGCACACGTAGATAATAAGGGTGTTATTAAAAGTGTTTCAGGCGATAGCGCGCAAAATTTAAAACAAGAAGAATTGAAAAAGCCTATTAATCTATCAAAAGATGGAGCGAAACAATATATTTATACGAAGTACGGGAATGATATCAAGTTTATTTCTGAGCCAGAAGTTAAGGAAGTTATTTTTGTTGATGAAAATAATGGACAAGCTAGCAATGCATACCAAGTTACCTTTGAAGCGGCAACACCAAACTATGTTTCCGGAACTTATTTAGTAAATGCACAAAATGGTGATATGTTAAAAAATATGGTACAAGAATCTAACTTAAAAGCAAGTGAAAAACTAGTTGGAGCTTTAAAGGAAAGTAAAAAAAGTAGTCTTACATCATTAACTGGAACAGGAAAAGATGATTTAGGTATATCTCGTTCATTTGGTATTTCTAAACAAAGTAATGGAAAATATGCACTTGCTGATTATACAAGAGGGCAAGGAATTGAAACATATGATGTGAATTACAGAGATATTACTAAAGAAGAAAGCTATTATCCTGGTACACTAGCAACCAGCACTTCAACAACATTTAACGATCCAAAAGCAGTAAGTGCTCATTACTTAGCAACAAAGGTATTTGATTTTTATAAAGATAAATATAAGCGTAATAGTTTTGATAATAAGGGACAAAAGGTAGTTTCAGTTGTACATGCTTGGGATTCTGAAGATACGAACAATCCGAAAAATTGGCAAAATGCATTAAGTGCTAATAATGGAAGTATGCTTGTATATGGCGATCCTATTGTCAAGGCATATGACGTAGCTGGACATGAATTTACACATGCTGTTACTTCTAGCGAATCTAATCTTGAATATTACGGTGAATCTGGTGCGATTAATGAGGCGCTATCTGATATTATGGGAACATCTATTGAGAAATACGTAAATAATGGAAGCTTTAACTGGACAATGGGCGAACAAACTGGATCTGTTTTCCGTGATATGGAAAACCCAGCTTCTGTTCCATCTTCACTTGGAGTACCGTATCCAGATGATTACAGTGAATTTAACGATTTTAATGGATGGGATCAAGGCGGCGTTCATTTTAATTCAAGTATTATTAATAAAGTTGCGTATCTCATTGCAAAAGGCGGAACTCATAACGGAGTAACTGTTAAAGGAATTGGTGAAGATAAAATGTTTGATATTTTCTATTATGCAAATACAGATGAGTTAAACATGACATCTAATTTCAAAGAATTGAAATCAGCATGTATTCGAGTGGCAACTAATAAATATGGTGCGAATACAGCTGAAGTTCAAGCAGTGCAAAAAGCATTTGATGCAGCAAAAATTAAGTAAGTTAGAAATATAGTTTTCATTCATATATTAATACATTATGAAAATCAGCTAATGTCATTTTAAGGATATTAGCTGATTTTTTACGTAGCAATGTATTAGTGAAAATAAAATTACTAAGCAATAATCAGGCATCTATCTTCAATAAGTTACGACAAATATATAAGATTTCAAGGATATAAAAACAGAAAATTAATAATATATTGACCTCTTAATAGTAAGTGCTATAAAATGAAAGCGATAACAAACGATTGCTTTAAAATGATTTCCCTGATCTTTTAGTATTTACAACTATATGAAGGCAAAAAAAATCTATTTTTTTAAGCACTAATGCAAACGTTTTCGTATTAAAAGATCATTGAAATACATACGTGAAAGTAGTCAATATGGGGGTGAAGTACAAGAAATTTCTACATTAATTTAAGCAGTGTAATTTAGTATGAGCATAATAAATAGCTCGTACTATTTAAAGAAAGGGTGTATGTGGTGCAAATGACAAAAAAATTAATTAACAAATCGTTTTTATTACTTACCATAATCGTTATGTTATCATCTGTTTTCTCTTTTCAGAGTGTGAAGGCAGTTTCAAATTCGAAAACAACTGAAGTTATCATTCATTACAAAGAGAAATCTGGAAATACAAAAGACTGGAATCTTTGGGTATGGGGAGAAAATGCAAACGGTAAATCTTATGAATTTACTGGTGAAGATGAATTTGGAAAATACGCTAAGATAAAAATAAATGGTGACTATAATCGTGTAGGATTTATAGTTCGTACCAATGAATGGGAAAAAGATGGAGGTGATCACTGGGTTGAAAATATAAGGGATGGTCGTGCTGAAGTATGGATCCTTTCGGGTGATGAAAAAGTATATGATTCTAAGCCTTCTTCTGATCTCTCTATTCAAAAAGCTACTATTGATAGTTTTAATGAAATCACTATAAATACTAATATTCCGTTTAATATTAAGGAACAGAAAATTGAAATTGAAGGCGTTAAAATTAAGGGAATTAGTCCTTATGATAAAAATAGTGGAGATATTACTAATAGGGTTAAAATAATTACGGAACAGAAAATTGATTTAAAACAAACATACAAAGTTAAAATAGCAAACTTAGCTGATGCGAATACTGAAATCGGTAAAGTCATTCGTAGCGAGGAATTTGATAATTTATTTTATTATGGTGGTAATGATTTAGGTAATATGTATACACCGCAAGAAACAAAGTTCCGTTTATGGGCTCCAACTGCGAGTGAGGCAAAGCTAGTTACATACAAAAAATGGAGCGATAAAATAGGTACTGAAATAAACATGCAACAAGGTGAAAAGGGAACTTGGAAAGCAGAACTTAAAGGGAACCAAAAAGGTCTCTTTTATACGTATAAGGTGAAAATTGGGGATAAGTGGACTGAAGCGGTTGATCCGTATGTGCGTGCTGCTTCTGTAAATGGAGATAAAGGTGCAGTTGTTGATTTAGAAGAAACAAATCCGAAAAAATGGAAAGCAAACAAAAAGCCAAAATTTAAAAATCCGGAAGATGCTATTATTTATGAATTACATGTACGCGATCTTTCCATTCAACCTGAAAGTGGTATTAAGCAAAAAGGAAAATATTTAGGTGTAACAGAAAAAGGAACAAAAGGGCCTGAAGGTGTAAAAACAGGACTTGATCATATGAAAGATCTTGGTGTTACTCACGTTCAGTTTTTACCGATATTTGATTATGCTTCAGTAAATGAAGAGAATTTAAATGAACCACAATATAACTGGGGATATGACCCGAAAAATTTCAACGTCCCAGAGGGCTCCTATTCTACAAATCCTTTTGAGCCAACTGTTCGAATAACTGAATTAAAGCAAATGATTCAAACATTGCATGATAATAATCTTCGTGTTGTGATGGACGTAGTATATAACCATATGTATAATGCCGCTGAATCAAATTTTCATAAGTTAGTTCCAGGTTACTATTATCGTTACAATGAAGACGGAACATTAGCAAATGGAACTGGAGTAGGGAATGATACCGCTTCAGAACGAAAGATGATGAGAAAATTTATGGTAGATTCCGTCACATACTGGGCAAAAGAATACAATTTAGATGGGTTCCGTTTTGATTTAATGGGTATTCATGATTATGAAACGATGAATGAGATACGTAAAGCTGTTAATCAAATTGATCCTTCTATTATTCTGCATGGAGAAGGCTGGGATTTAAATACACCTCTTGCAGCTGAATTGAAAGCAAATCAAAAAAATGCGGAGAAAATGAAAGGGATTGCTCATTTTAACGATAATATTCGTGATGGATTGAAAGGTAGTGTATTTGAGGAGAAAGAAAATGGTTTTGTAAATGGAAAGCAAAACATGGAAGACCGTATTAAAAAAGGCATTACAGCCGGTATTGACTATGATACAAATGCGTCTACTTATCAAGATCCGGAGCAGGTGCTAACTTATGTGGAAGCACATGACAATCATACTTTATGGGATAAACTTGAGTTGACTAATTCAGGTGACAGTGAAGAAATGCGAAAACAAATGCATAAATTATCTTCTTCTATTTTATTAACATCACAAGGTATTCCATTCTTACATGCAGGACAAGAGTTTATGCGCACAAAATATGGTGATCATAATAGTTACAAATCTCCTGATTCTATTAACCAGATGGATTGGTTACGCCGTGCAGCATTTAATAATGAAGTAGAGTATATGAAGGGCTTAATAGATTTACGCAAAAAATACCCAGCTTTTCGTATGACTTCTGCAGAGCAAATTAAAAAGTATGTAGCTTTTATCGATGTTCCCAAAAATGTTGTAGCTTATACAATAGATGGAAAGGGAAGTGGGAATAAAAGCGAATACTTTATGGTGGCTCACAATGCAAATAGGGAAGCCGTTGACATAACACTTCCATCGAAAGGTCCATGGAAAGTGCTAGTAAACGAGAATCAGGCGGGAAGTAAAACACTTTACGTTGTCCATGACAATAAAATTAAAGTTCCTGCATTAAGTTCACTAGTTTTAAAAACAGAGAAACCGATTAAATAAAAGCAAATAATGTGAAAGTATATACTGAATTGAGCAAATTGAATAGGGATTGCAAATGAAAAAAGCGAAGTGAAGGTTGTTTTCACTTCGCTTTTAAAGTTAAAGTAATATAATTTCACATACTGTAATTATATTACAATTTAATAACGAAAATAGACAAGAGATTATTGCTATTGTAACAGTAGGAGGAGAAGATATCTTTGTATTTATTTATAAAATTATCTGAAGCACATTCTTAATTTATATAATTTTTATTATATATTCGAACATATAACGGGCTAGATGTTCGAGTTGTATTAATTCCTACAAATCGTTTAAAAAATAGCAAAGATGCAAAAGTATATGGAATTAAAATAGAGAAAAGACACCTTAAATGGTGTCTTTTCTCTATTTTAAATACGATATGTTAGTAATTCACTTGTATGTAATAGTATGTGCATTTTTACACTAACTTCTAAAGAAAAATTTCAAATTCTTTTCTTAATCTATTTGTAATAAATCTCATTAGAAAATTTTATCGCTATAACAAATAAAACTTTCTCAATATTATTTTGTTTAATAACTATTTCCATCTGCTTTCCAATCCATTACAATAATTTCACATTGGAAATACATGAAAATTCTCAATGTTCTAAATGGTTTATACCTTATAGGATTACTATGGGAAAGGAAGTGAAATGTCTAATAAAAAATCATTTTTTATGATGAAATAAAAAAATTTAATGAAGAAAAAGTTATTTTATTATTCTCAAGCTTCGTTGAAGTACATGTATTTATAATCACTATGAGACAAGGGGCAGAATCTAAAGATTATTTTTGTAGATTAGAAAATTGTATTTTGAAAATAAGTAAAACATTTATGGAGGGTTATATGAGCGAGAAAATTTATTACTGGTCTCCTATTAAGCATTGGGAGAAGTTGCATAATGAAATTTTGATAGGGGAAACAAGATTTGCAGGCGTTCTGTCTGAATGGTTTCCTGAGTTTTATTTTTTGACTCAAAAAGGTGTGAAAATTAGTGAACTAGTAGAGCACTTTTCGTTAGGAAATGTAGAAGAGACACAAAAAACAATAGAGCTTATGATAAAAAATCGTGTGTTAGTAAGTAACATATTACCCCCAAGAGAAGTATTTTCCACACAAGAAAAGATTTTTCCGAATCCATATAGCAACCAGATTCGCTTTTCTAAAGAAGATTTAGATAAGTATATGAGTGAACAATTGAATCGAACACACCATGCTGTGCGGTCAACCGAAATTCAACTTGAAACAACAAATGAGTTACCCACTATAATCAAGGAACGTAGGTCTTGTCGCCAATTTGATATGAAAAAACATATTAGTTTTTTAGAATTTTCCCAATTCATATCAACTCTAAAACAGGTTAGGAAAGAAAATATATACTATCATTACGCAAGTGCAGGCGGACTCTACCCTATTGATATCTTTATTTATATAAAACCAAAACGTATAGAAGGTATGAAAGCTGGGTTTTATTATTATAACCCATCAAAAAACTGTCTTGTTATTGTAAATAATATTGATCAAGTAATCAAAAGTGATCATGAGTCAATTAACCAAGATTTATTTACTCAGTCTGCCTTTTCAGTTTATTTGGTTTATAATGCGAACGCTTCCATCCCGAAATACGGTTCAGATGGATATTTATTTGCTTGTATTGAGTCTGGTATTATCACTGCTACCTTAAATATGGTGGCTGAGACATTGAATTTAGGCGTTTGTTCAGTTGGTCATATGAAATTTGAAGAGATTCAGCAATTTTTATTTTTGGATAACCATCAAGTATTTCTCCATGGGCTTGAAGTTGGCTTGAAAATTAACGAATAGATGAAATGAATATTAGGGGGATAAAGATAAAAATGCACATTAAAGATCGAAGTTCGATTCATGAAAATAAAGGGGTAGAGGCTTTTTGGAAGGAGCAGTTATCTTCCGAAGTTCTCGATTTTTCTGTATTTAATAGCGGTTACCAACTAAATAAAGAAAATCCTTGCGAGCACGTTCAAGTCATAATGAATGTAGAGTTTAGTAAAAGTATACAAAAAGTAATTAAGTCTCAAGATTTATTATTATTTAGCTGGTTACAGGCCGCGTTAAGGATTTGTTTGGCACACTATACAGATCAAGAAAGGATTACTATTGGTATTCCTGTAATTGAAAAGAATATTGAACAAAGCGAGAATCTTAATAAGTTGATTCCTTTAGGAAGTGAAATCCATCCGCATCACAGCTTTAAACAAGTAGTAAATCAGATTGAACAAACGACTTTATTCGGGTATGACAATCAGAGTTATCCACTCTCTGAATTATTAGCGAAACACCATTTAACTCCTTTTCAAATTGTTATTGGGATGGAAGGATTACATAATAAAAATTCGATAGAAGAATATGCAGAGAATAATTTAGCCATCTGGATACAAAGAAAATGGAATGAAATACATAATGAATTTGAAATTCAAATTTCTTTCAAGTCTCATTTATTCTCTTCTTTGCAACAGTTTGCAAATTCATATCTTTATGTTTTAAAGCAAGTGTCAACAAATTCGAATTTGGCTGTGAAAGATATTTGTATCATTTCAGAAGAAGAGAAAGAGTTGCTAGAAGAATTGAATCAAGGTCAGGCGGACATAGAATTGTCTCAATCATTTCAAGATTTGTTTGAGGAACAAGTGTTAAAAACCCCAGATCAAATTGCTGTTGTTTGTAATGATCAATCTTTGACATATAGAGAATTGAATAAAAAAGCAAATCAATTGGCTTCTATTCTTCAAAGTAAGGGTGTTTCGAAAGAAAGTATTATTGGGGTTATGGTAGATCGGTCATTGGAAATGATCATTGGCATGGTGGGGATTTTAAAAGCAGGAGCAGCGTATTTACCAATCGATCCTAACTATCCAAATGAACGAATTGAATATATGTTACAAGATAGTCAAGCGAAATGTTTACTGTGCAAGCGAACAGAAGTAGAATTGCCGCAATTTGCGGGTGAAGTGCTGTATCTTGATGAGGAATATCTCTTCCAAGGTGAGGAAAGTAATTTAGTTCGAGAAAGTTATCCTAATGATTTAGCTTATGTTATTTACACATCGGGATCGACAGGGAATCCAAAAGGGGTAATGGTAGAACAGAAATCTCTTGTCCATTTTTTAAGTGTAATGAGAGAAAAAGTAAAAGATAATCAGTCATTCTTGTTTCTTGCTAGTGTTTCTTTTGATATCTCCTTGTTAGAAATATGTCTGCCTTTAACGCAAGGTTCGAAAGTAGTTATTGCTACAGAGGATCAGTTCGCAACAAAAGAATTGGCTTATTTGGTCAAAGAACATAAGGTGGATTTATGGGAATCAACGCCATCGCGAATGGAAGTGATTTTGAGTGATCCAGAAGGGGCAAATTTTCTAAACGATTTAAAATCTATTTTGTTAGCAGGAGAAGCATTTTCCATTGATTTGGTTGAAAAAATTCGATGCATCAGTGAAGCGACAATTTTAAATATTTATGGTCCTACAGAAACAACCATTTGTGCAACAGTAAAAGATTTGAGCTCTGCCAAAGAAGTTACGATTGGAAGTCCCAACCCGAATTATCATTCCTATATATTGAATAAGTATGGTCAATTAAAACCATTTGGAATTCCGGGTGAACTCTGCATTGGTGGCGTGGCGGTAGCACGAGGGTATCTTGGGAAATCTAAACTGACAGATGAAAAGTTTGTACCGAGTCCTTTTACGGCAGGAGAAATGATGTATCATACGGGTGATCTCGTTCGTTGGTTGCCTAATGGAGAACTTGAATATCTAGGGCGAATGGATCATCAAGTAAAAATTCGGGGATATCGGATTGAATTAAGAGAAATCGAAAGCCAGTTAAGGGAATATCCAGAAATAAACCAAGCTATCGTTGTTGATCAAGTATATGGAAATAGGAAATTATTAGCTGCGTACTATGTATCGGATAATAAGGTCTCTTTTGATGAAATCAGAAAATATTTAAGTGATAAATTACCTGAGTTTATGATTCCTGAAAAAATGATTCAGGTGGAAGAGATTCCGTTGAATCCAAATGGGAAAGTAGATAGGAAAAGGTTATTAGATATAACACAAACAGATTATGTATCAATTCCATACGTTGCCCCGCGCAATGAAATTGAACAAAAATTGGTGCATGCATGGGAAAAAGTTATGGGGATTGAGGGAATCGGTATTCATGATAATTTTTTTGCTTTAAAAGGAGAATCGATTAAAGCACTTCAGGTAATTAATTTATTAAGAAAAGACTGCTTAAAAATAAGTACAACAGATTTTTTTAAGCATCCCACGATTGCTCAACTTAGTACTTGTGTAAAGTTAGAGCATAAAACGGAAAACTTTGAAAATAGACCAACCCATGTTAAAGATTTGTCTAAGCCATTTCCCTTAACAGAGGTTCAGACAGCGTACATGTTAGGACGGAATTCACAGTTTGAATTAAGTGGTATTTCACCTCAAACTTATTTTGAATATGAAACAGAATTGAATATCAATCGTCTTTCAAAAAGTTTTCAAAAGGTAATTCAACGTCATCCGATGTTACGAGCTATAATTTTACCAGAGGGAGAACAGCAAATATTACAAAGCGTTCCTGATTACGAGATTGAAATAGTAAGTCTCATAGATTTAGATGATAGGAATCAAAATGCTCGCTTACAAGAAGAACGTTCTCGAATGACTAATCATGTATTTCCTTTAGGGCAATGGCCTTTGTTTGAATTAAAAGCCTTTCTTTTAAAAGAAGACACGTATTTATTATGTTTTCGATACGATGCTTTATTAATGGACGGAGCAAGCATGAACATCGTTGGACAGGATTTGTTTCATTATTATTATAAACCAGAGCAAAGGTTAGAACCTCTATCTTTTGATTTTCAAGATTACATGTTTATCTATGATGAACTGGAACAAAGTACAGAATATAAAACAGCAAAAGATTATTGGACAAGTAAGCTTCCTGACTTTCCGTTTGCGCCTTCTTTGCTGTTAAAAAAGGATCCAGCAGAGATTGCTACTCCTAAGTTCCAATCACTTAATAAGATCCTGGACAATGAAATATGGACAAAGCTACGAAAGTTAGCACAAGAGAAAGAAGTAACTCCTTCGGCTCTGCTTTGTACAATATATGGTGATGTATTGGCATATTGGAGTAATCAACGTCGATTGGCAATTAATTTGACTGTATTTAACCGTTATCCTGTTCATGAAGAAGTAGAGCAAATTGTGGGAGATTTCACTTCACTCATCTTGTTGGATGTTGATGTGAATCCAGATCAATCTTTCTTTACTAGAGTAAAAGAAACGCAATCTACTTTATTAGATGGTCTCGAACATCGCTATTACGATGGAGTTAATTTCATTCGAGATTTTACTCGATATCATCAAATGACGCCAAAAGCAGTTATGCCAATTGTTTTCACCTCGATGCTAGCAGGTGCGGGGGCTTTTGCTTGGGAACAACTTGGTTCACTTCGCCATATTCATGCTCGGACTCCACAAGTGTATTTGGATAATGTGGTAATTGAAAAAAATGGAGAGTTATTAATTAGCTGGAACTATGTTGAAGAATTGTTTGATGTTGATGTGATAGAAGCGATGTTTCACCAATTTGTTGACTTATTGGAACAATTAGTGAAACAAATTGGTGAAACATCTTTGCAGATGAAAGAGTTAGACCATGCTTTAATTGAGCAATACAATGAGACAACAGAAAAAATACCGTCGACTACTTTATATCAATTATTTACAGACCAAGTAAAACGTACACCGGATGAAGTAGCAGTAGTTTTTGAACAAGACTACTTAACATACTCGGAGCTTCATAAGCGCTCCAATCAAGTTGCGCACTTTTTAAAAGAACAAGGAATTGGTCTAGGTGACAAGGTTGGTCTTTTAGCACAAAGACGAGTTGACACAATTGCTAATATGATAGGTATTTTAAAAGCAGGTGCCGCTTATGTTCCGATTGATCCCGACCATCCTTCAGATCGCCAAACATATATTTTAGAAAATAGCTCATGCAAACTTTTATTAGAACCTAGTCTTTATGCAGAAAACCACTTGTCATTATACACAACAGAAGATATGCCTGCTATTGCTGGTCCGGAAGATCTTGCCTATATTATCTACACTTCAGGAAGTACAGGGAAACCGAAAGGAGTAATTATTACTCACCAAGCGGTTGCAAATACCATTCAAGATATTAATCAAAAATATCAGGTAAATGAAGATGATCGTATTATTGGTATTTCTTCTATGTGTTTTGACTTATCTGTATACGATATTTTCGGAACGTTAAGCACAGGTGCAATGTTGGTAATGATTCGTGACCCAAGAGACATGCAAGAATTAATCCGTACTGTCGAACGTAGAGGAATTACAATTTGGAATACAGTACCTGCAATTATGGATTTGGCATTAGATCAAGTAGGTTCTCATTTTGAACATTCTTCCTTGCGTTTAGTTTTACATAGTGGAGATTGGATTCCACTTTCTTTACCAGAAAAAATAAAACGACATTTTCCGATTGCGGAAGTAGTTTCACTCGGAGGAGCAACAGAAGCATCGATTTGGTCAATTTATTATCCGGTCAAACAGGTGGAATCGCATTGGAAGAGTATTCCATACGGGATGCCTTTGGCAAACCAAACGTATTATGTGTTGAACTATGAAAAGAAAATGTGCCCTGTTGGTGTAATTGGAGATTTATATATCGGGGGAGTGGGCCTTGCTAAAGGATATTTAAATGATGAACAGAAAACAAATGAAGCATTTGTATCACATCCTGATTTTGGTCTTATTTACAAGACAGGAGACTGTGGAAAAATGCATCCTGAGGGATATATTGAATTTTTAGGCCGCCAAGATTATCAAGTCAAAATTCAAGGATATCGAGTAGAGTTAGAAGAAATCGCCCATTGCCTTCTCACTTACAAACAAGTCGAACATGCAGTAGTGATTGATCAGACAGATGAGTATGGTATAAAATTTTTAGTCGCATATGTGGTAACTGAGAAAAATATTAGCACAACAGAACTTCGAAAGCATTTGCGAGATCACTTGCCAGATTACATGATTCCTTCTTATTTTGTTTATTTGGAACAATTGCCCTTGACTCCAAACGGGAAATTAGATAGAAAAGCGCTCCCTACTCCGGAGAAACAAACAAATGAAGTATTTATTGCTCCAAAAACGGAAATGGAAAAAATATTAACTAGTGTTTGGCAAGAAGTACTCAAAGTAAATCGGATTGGAGTAAATGATCATTTCTTTGCCTTAGGTGGAGATTCGATAAAAGCGATTCAAGTTTCCGTCAGACTGTATAGACAAGGATTTGAGCTGGAGCCAAAAAATTTATTTTCATTTCCTATATTAGGAGACATGGTTCAATTTGTTAAAAAGCTTGATCATCTTCCAAATTCGCAAACAAGTGATGTAAACAAAATGAACGATAATAAAGTTACATTACTAAATGTTAAAGATAAACAACTTAATCAACATACACTTATCAAAATACAAGAAAAAATGCCAGAAATAAAAATAGAACGTATTTACCCATTGGCACCTTTCCAGGAAGTTATTTATGAACATGCTGCGACTGAACCTGATACAAATGCATATTTCGAACAAACAATTTGGGCACTTGAGGGGGAGCTGGATATTAATCTCTTTATTCAGTGTTTCCAACAATTAGTTGATCGTCATGATTCTTTAAGAACGATAATTGTGCAAGATGAACAAGCACAACCTTGGCAAGCTGTTCTACATGATGTTCAAATGATTTCAGAGATAAAAAACTTGATTGAGATGACGAAACAAGAACAGCAAGAATTCCTAGACCAGTGGATGAATGAAAATTTAAGTCAAGGATTCAAAAATGATGAACTCATGACCCGTCTCTGTATATTCCAACTAGAAAATAACGAGCATAAGGTGGTTTGGAGTTCCCATCATCTATTATGTGATGGTTGGAGCGTCAGCATTTTGATAGACGAATTATTCCAGCTCTATGAAACAATAAATGCGGGAACTACGGCAGAGTTACCTATGGTGAAACCTTTTGAGACATTCATAGATTGGACTGTAGCAAGAGATCATGAGAAAGCACGTCATTTTTGGCGGGATTATTTATCAGGATACAATCGGAAAATTAGTATTCCTAAAAAGAAAGTACCAACTCAAAGTGAAGGGTTAAATTTCACATTTATGGATTTAACATTAGATAAGGATTTGACTAATCAGTTACAGACATTTGTAACTAAAAACAATATAACTATGAATTCGGCATTACTAGCTGTATGGGGAATATTGCTTGGCAAATACAACGGAATGAGAGAAGTAGTATTACCTAATCTAGTATCAGTCAGACCCCCCGAAGTAGAAGGGATTGAAAATATGTTCGGTCTGTTCACAAATGTTTTGCCTATCCGACTAGCATGGACAGAAACGCAATCTTTTGTGGACTTCCTGCAAAAAGTACAACTAGAAACATTGAAATGTAATGAGTATGCATACTATTCATTTGTTGATATACAAAAACAAAGTGAATTAAAAACTGAGTTGACTGACCATCTTTGGGTTTTTGAAAACTATCCGACTAACTCAGCTATCTTTTCTTCAAATGAAAACAGAAATTTTGCCATCACAGATTACGAAGTTGTTGATGAGCCTCATGTAAAGTATGGAATTATGTGCTTCCCTGAAGAGAAACTTACAATAAAGTTTGGATATGATCAAACCGTATATGAAGCGGAGAAAATACAGGAAATATTGAATCACATCCATCAGTTAATCAACATGATTCTTCAAAATCCAATACAGGCAATCGGTGATTACAAATTATAAAAAATGAAAAGGCGAGCAAGAACTCGCCTTTTTAAATAGAATAGGAGTAAACCAAATGACAAAAAACTTGCAGTTATCAGCCGAAGAGATGCGTCAGTTAGGATATCAAGCGGTGGACTTGATTGTTGATCATATGAATCATTTAAAAAGTAAACCAGTTTCGGAAACGATTGATAGTAATATTTTTAGAGACAAGCTAATTGAAACGATTCCAGAAAACGGATCCAATCCAAAAGAGTTACTTCATTTTCTTAATAACAATGTGTTTAATCAAATTACTCATGTGGACCATCCTCATTTTATGGCTTTTGTGCCAGGTCCTAATAATTATGTTGGTGTAATAGCAGATTTTTTAGCAAGTGGGTTTAATGTATTTCCTACAGCTTGGATAGTAGGTGCAGGTGCTGAACAAATTGAATTAACGACAATCAACTGGTTAAAATCAATGCTAGGATTCCCTGATTCAGCTGAAGGGCTATTTGTCAGTGGCGGTTCCATGGCTAATTTGACTGCACTTACTGTAGCGAGACAGGTCAAGCTGAATAATGACATAGAAAATGCGGTTGTGTATTTTTCTAACCAAACTCATTTTTCTGTAGATCGAGCACTTAAAGTATTAGGTTTTAAACATCATCAAATTTGCCGAATTGAAACAGATGAAGATTTAAGAATTTCAGTTAGTACTTTAAGAAAGCAAATAAAAGAAGATCGATTAAAAGGGAAAAAACCATTTTGTGTTATTGCTAATGCAGGGACAACGAATTGCGGAGCGGTGGACTCCCTCGATGAATTGGCTGATCTATGTGGTGATGAAGATGTATGGCTACACGCGGATGGTGCTTATGGGGCTGCAGCAATTCTCAGTGAAAAAGGAAGGGAGGTGTTAAGAGGAATTCATCGTGCTGATTCTTTGACGTTAGACCCGCATAAATGGCTTTTTCAGCCTTATGATGTTGGTTGTGTACTCATTCGCAATAGCCAATATTTAAGTAAAACGTTCCGTATGATCCCAGAGTATATTAAAGATACGGAAACTAATATAGAAGAAAAAGTGAATTTTGGGGAGCGTGGAATTGAACTTTCTCGTAGATTTAGGGCATTAAAGGTATGGCTTTCTTTTAAAGCATTTGGAGTCACAGCTTTTCGTGAGGCAATAGATCATGGCATTATGTTGGCTGAACAAGTTGAAGAGTTTTTAAGGAAAGAAAAAGATTGGGAAGTAGTAACACCTGCCCAATTAGGAATTGTTACTTTTCGTTATATTCCTTGTAAGCGAACGTCTACAGAAACAATTCATGAAATAAACAAAAAACTGGTGGAAGAAATTAATCAAAGAGGATTTGCTATGCTAAGTACGACTAAATTAAAAGAAAAAGTAGTAATCCGACTTTGCTCTATCAACCCGAGGACAACATTAGAAGAAATAACTCAAATCATGATGAGCATTAAGGCGTTGGCAGAGGAAATAAACACATCGCCTAAACATCTTATATCTGTTTCTCAACCTTGATATATTAGGTGAATTTTACATATTAATAGCCGATTCTAAATGAGAATCGGCTATTATACTATTTACGAGTGTTTTTCTTGTAAAGGGATTAAGCCTCAACCTTAGAGACTCTTTTGAAACCAGTCTTTACTGCTTGTACCATTTCGTTTACAGCGTAAATAGATACATCGGCATTTGGATTTAACCCTTCAAACCAGTGATAGGCATTTGGATATAAATGAAACTCGACATCAACACCAGCTTGCGCTAGTTTGCTTACATAGGTTAATGTTTCACTGCGGAATGGATCTAATTGACCAACAAATGTGTAAGTATATGGTAAATCACTATAATCCTCTGCTCGAGAAGGCGCTGCATAGACAGGGATTTGATCTGTTCCATACATTTCTCCTAAATACATTTTCCAACCAGCTTCATTTGCCTTTTGATTCCAAACAAATCCTTCTTTAATTTCATTCGCTGAAGGTGTATTATTTCGGTCATCAATCATTGGATAGAGTGGCATCTGTAAACAAATTGAAGGATATTTTCGATCTCGGGCTAATAATGACAATGCTGCTGTTAGTCCACCTCCAGCGCTTACTCCTGCAACCCCAATTCGATTCGAATCAATGTTTAATGACTTCGCATTATCAGCAATCCATTTTAAAGCTGAATAACAATCCTCAATTGGTGCTGGGTAAGGGTGTTCAGGTGCTAAGCGGTAGTCTACAGACACGACCACACAGCCAGCTTCTTTTGCAAACCTCATACAAGTATCATCGTTATCATCTATAGACCCTAAGATATAACCACCACCATGTATCCATAATAAGACAGGTAAAGGCTCATTATTTGATTTTGGACGATAAATTCTTAATGGTAACGGATTATCATCAGGTCCAACAATGACTTCATCTGTTAATGAAAGGGATTCATCAACAACGGTAGGTGGTCTCATTTGAGCTATTCCTTCTCTGATTGATTGCAAGTTTTCCGGGTGTAAATCGAGATTTGGAAACATCTCTAACCCTTGTAATAACTCTGGATTTACTCTTGTTTTCATTTTAGCACCTCTATTTGTAATTGTTTTCGAATAAATGAAGTGTATTCTAAGTAGTTTAATTGTGAAAAAATATCACAATTAAATTGTAAATTGGATATGCGATAACAGTCAACAGAATATTCGGAAATTAAAACCTTTCTCAAGAAGGAGTTTCACGCAACCAATAATACAAGTAGTGGATTTAGGAGCAAAGTGTTTTCATGTCGTTGTATTTATGTACACTTAGTTTTCTAATTAAACCAAGTGATAATCCTTTTTATTTTAATGACATATTGCAAGTGATACCTATTCGAATTCATACTCGGAAAGAATTAATACATTTTCATTCCTTAATATATAATTCTGGGAAATACTCATGGGCAGGCATTAATATAGGAGAACAGTACAAATTAAAATAACTGTTTAAAAAAATTCCTTTTATTTGGCTAGAAAAGGAGTAGATTCTTTTTTCTTATCTAGACTCATGAAGAAGTATGAAAATCAGAATTTATAATTCAAAAGCCAGCTTAAAGTAATTGCAATAATTACTTTGGATAGTAATCTTAAAAAAATATAAAAAAGAGAAGAACTCACCAAGGTTCTTCTCTTTTTTATATGTAATTAGGGTTTCCATAACTGTAGATATGGATGGTGTAAATTAATGGATGAATAATTTACTCTTAAAATTATAACAGAACAATTAAAGATTTTTATATGTAATATTGCATATGAAGGGTAAACAACAATAATTTCTTTTTATAAAAATAAGCCCCTGGTGAAAATGATGAGTAACCCTTTTCCATATGAAATGAACTTGGTATAAAATGAAAGATTACAAGTATAAGATTCTATACTTAGTAATCCCTCACTTTAAGGCATGTCTTTGGGGAAGTGTGAGGAGTTCAATCGATTCTGAATAAAATTGATAGTATCAGTTGCAATTTTTTTACGTTTAAGGACAATCCCGGCATGCCCACATGTATAAATATATCGCGTAGGTCTTTCCCAGGATTCCCACAAATAGTCCGTATCCTCAGAATGCACATAAAGATCATGCTTGCCTGAAATTAATAAAATATTTTCTTTTTTTACTTTTGGTAATGCTTGACTCGGTTCAGTGATTTTCCAATAAGCTATTAAATCATCATACGTAACACCATGATGTTCCAAGTCTTCTCTAATAAATTTACCTGGATTTGTCTTCCAAATTGAATAAGAGAGTCGATTCGCGTAGAAAATGGATGCTAACACATCAATTTCTGGTTCAACAAGAGATGTTAAGTTAGTAATAACTCCACCTAAACTGATTCCTATTAAAATCAAGGGGCCATTTTTATTTGCTTTAATCCATTTGATCAAAGTTCGTAAATCAGCTACCGCTTGTTTAGTTGCTTCTACAGTTCGTTCAACATTGGCACTTACCATGTACTCTCCACTGTATAGGGATTGGTTCGGTTTTCTGTCAAAATGATATGGTAAAGTGAAATAATACATATTCCACTTCAAGTTGGTCATATGGTCGTGGAATATTTTTTTTACACGTTCGTTAGAATCCATTCTCCAACCATGAACAAAGATGACATGAGGTGCATCTTCATTTTTATGTAAAAATAATTCCCCAGTGACAGAATCGTTGCGTGAATCACCAGATTGAACCGAGCTTTTATATTTGAATTGTCCAACCATGTATTCCTTTTCTTGTTTTAAATGCTTAATGTTAAAATGAATATGAGATGGTTTTACTTTATAAAAAAATTCTATGTCCTTTATATATAGTGAGGTGTTAGAAAGAGAAGTATACTGAAACTTTACACTTCTTTTTTTGTGCAAATCATACAAGGCGTATCGATCAATGAGTTTTGAAAAAATCAAATTAACCTCCTCCAAAATACATATCGTCTAAAAGATGGACAAAATTTATGCTGTAAATTAATTGTAAAATATTATCTTTTCCTAATAGTAGATGCTTGAATTATAAAACAGGTGGGGAATTTGTATATTATATTATAAAGCTATCAATAAAATAAAACTATAAATATCTTTTACAAAAACCTAAAAAGCAAGTTAATATTCTCATTCATAAAAGAGAACATTAACTTGCTTATTTTCGTATCAAAAGGTACACCTTTTGAAGTGACGTAATTTATATGAAAGACAATGTGTCAATTTGTATATTTAATACAGTGATAGTTACCATAATTTTCGAAGCCTATAGTTAATTAACCTTACAATATACGTCTTTTTGGTATATAAATAGCTATATTCATTAGAGAAAGAGTTTTAATCCTTCATGAGAATCTTTAAAACCTAATTTCTTATAAAAGTGTAAAGCTTCTTGTCGTTCTTTATCTGTTGTTAACTGTACTAAATGACATCCCCGTAATTTAGCACGTTGAATAGCCCATTTAATAAGTTTACTTCCTATACCTTTACCACGTTTTGATGAGGCTGTCCGTACACCCTCAATTGTAGCTCTCCAACCCCCTTGACGTACAATGTAAGGCGTAAATGTAATTTGTTGAATACCGACAATCTCCGTCCCATCACACGCTACAATCAACTCGTTATTTGGATCACAATCAATAGCATGAAATGCTCTTATATAACTATCAGGGAGTGGTGTTTCATAGCGCTCTCTTTTATTTCCTAAAACATCATCAGCAAGCATTTTTACAATTTCATCTAAATCATCTGCCGTTGCAATCCTAAATGTTATAGTTTCTGTCACTATCAAAAAACCTCCTTAATGTATGCACTTGTTGCTTTTATTTTACTTGTTTAAATACAAAAGGTTAAATTATAAAATATTATGAGTCTCTATAATTTTTTCTTATAGATAGCATAAAAGCCTAACTTATAAAATTATAAGTTAGGCTTTTTAACACAATATTATTATTAGAGAATCCGACAAACTTCAATAAACCTCCATATTCTTTAATGAATTTTCATATTTAACAAGCACACATATAACCATCCAAATAGGGTGGTTTTTATTTTTTGTATAGAAATTACGTAATAAGCATGGATTTGTATGCTCTCATTCAATGAATCTTAAACTAACTAAGGACTGCCTCTTTATCAATATTCAAAAACGATTACGTTTTTGGATTGGTGTTCCCGTTTTTCTTGACCAGGTCAATGAATAACTACACATAAACTCCTTATATCTCTAGATAAACTACCGATTAACTCCATATAGACTCTAGATAACCTATATAGAATACAAGTTATCAAGGAGGTAAGAAAAAATGAACTTTATGAAACGAGCAATTCTCAGTATGAAAAAAAGAGTAGGAACATCATTAATTTTGATGGCGGTTTTCCTAATTGTTACAAATTTAGTGTTGGCAGGATTCGCAATCCAAAATGCATCAAAAAAAGCTGCTGATGCAGCAAGAAAAAAACTCGGTGCAGATGTTACTTTAAGTCTTGATTTTGACAAATTAGGTCAACAAGCTAGGGAAACTGGAGAGATGCCTAATCCACCGAAGCTTAATACAAAAGAAGCAGATCAATTAGCGAAGTCAAAGTATGTAAAAGACTATAATTACATAACTAGCACTCTCGGAATTTCTGACGGACTTAAACTAGTAGGAGCTTCAGAAGGAGAAGAAGAAGGAAAAGGTAAGGCGGGAATGGCGGCTGTACGAGGCGGTTCAGGCTCCGGCACAGAAATAGATATGAATTCTTCTTTTATGATTGAGGGAGTTCGCAAAACTGCATTACAAGAAAGCTTTAAGAATGGAAAAAGTAAAATCATTGATGGGAAACCAATTACAGAACAGATGAAAGATCAGAATGTAGCTTTAATGGAAAAACGATTAGCGGAATTAAACAACTTGAAAGTAGGAGACAAAGTTAAAGTGCAATCAGGGGATAAGAAGGAAACCCTGGAGGTTGAAATTATCGGTATTTACGAAACGAATGAGCAAGCAATGGGGCAACAAGCTCCTCCTATAATGGATCCAGCTAATAAACTATATATGCCGCATTCAACTATGAAAAAATTAGAAATAGATCAAGGTGTAAGTAGCATTCAAGTCGTGTATTTCTTGAAAGATCCACAAAACATTGAAGCATTTAAAGAAGAAGCAAAAAAATCTGATATTGATTTTAATTATTATAAATTAGATGCACATGATTCGTTGTACAAACAAATGATTGGGCCTATCGAAAATATCTCATCAACTTCTCAAATGATTATTTATATTGTATCAATTGCAGGTGCGATTATTTTAGGGTTAATCATTATGTTATCGATTAAAGCACGTCGTAAGGAAATGGGGATTCTATTGTCCATTGGAGAGAAAAAGTGGAAACTGATAGCGCAGTTCGTAGTAGAAGTAGTATGTATCGCTATTTTAGCATTTGGATTATCCATAACAACAGGAGCAAAAATTTCTCAATTCATAGGGAATAATTTACTTTCGAGTGAAATTGCTACAGCAGGAGAAGAAACAAACACCCCACAAAATGGAACTGTAATGGTAGCTGGACCTGGTGGAACTGTACAAAATCAAAAAGAGGATCCAATTGATAAAATTAATGTAAGTGTAACTGGAGAAGATGTAGGGAAAATGGGGGGGATTGGACTAGCTATTGCTATATTAGCAACGCTTCTGCCAGCATTATCTATTCTACGCTTGAATCCAAAACAAATTCTTTTAAAAGATGAATAAGGAGGCTCGATATGGAGACGATTTTACAATTTAAAAACTTAGATTATTATTATGAAAGTAACGGAAAAAAAGTAGTGATACTAGAAAATGTTAACTTTTCTTTTCAAAAAGGACATTTCTACACGATTCTAGGACCATCCGGATCTGGTAAAACCACTACTCTTAGCTTAGGTTGTGGGCTAGATATACCTAAAAATGGTTATGTACTATTTAATGGAAAGGATATTCGAAAAATTGGTTTGGATCGGTACCGTAATCAAAATGTATCGGTAATTTTCCAATCTTATAATTTGATTACCTATATGACTGCTCTTCAAAATGTCTTAACAGCAATGGAAATTACAGGTGTTAAAGTGCAAAATAAAACGGCAAGGGCGTTAGAATTATTAGAGAAAGTAGGACTTACAGAAGTAGAAGCGAAACGAAATGTTCTGCAACTAAGTGGCGGGCAACAGCAGCGTGTTGCAATCGCTCGAGCGTTATCTTGTAATGTTGATTTACTGATTGCGGATGAGCCGACAGGAAACCTCGACGAAGAAACGGCAATGGATATAATAGAACTGTTTCAAGAACTTGCACATAAAGAAAATAAATGTATTATTGTTGTGACGCACTCACAGGAAGTTGCTAAAAAATCAGACCGTGCAGTCTATTTAAGTAAGAAGAAGTTGGTAGTAAACGAAATTTAATATAAACACCCTAGTTTTTTAATTCACATAATTTTCGAAATCAGTTTCTTCAAATATTTATATTTGATATACAATATAACCAAGCCATAATCAAAATGGTCTCCCTGTATTGAATGTTAAGATAGTTTGTTATTCCCTTTTTAACAATTTTTGAAAAAGAACTTGTAGTATATTCTACAGGTTCTTTTTTGTGTTCTTTCAATATCAACGGTCTTCAAATGAAATATGAATTTTAACTAAGTCATTCTTTGGAGTAATTATTTATTCGTTACTTTTAAATTGTCTAACACTATTTTAGTTGCATCTGCAATAAGTTTATCATCGTATTTCGCATCTTCTTTCGCATGATTAGAAAGTATCGCAAGAATAATTGGCTTTTTATTTGGTGGCCAAATGATTGCAATATCATTCCTTGTTCCATAAGACCCAGAGCCGGTCTTATCGGCTACTTCCCATTCTCCTGGAACTCCAGCACGAATTAAGTTGTCCCCCGTAGTATTTCTTTTCATCAAATCTATTAAAAAGTTCCGTTTCTCAATGGAAAGTATATCGCCTAGCGCGTATGCTTGAAGACTAGTAGCTAACGCCTTTGGGGTACTAGTATCACGAGTATCTCCTGGCTGCACTTCGTTTAATTCTGGTTCAAAACGTTCAGGATTTGTGACAGTATCTCCTATTTCTCTCAGTGTTTTTTTGAATTCACTTGGCCCACCTAATTGCTTAAGAATAAGATTTTGTGCAGTATTATCGCTATATCGAAGGGAAGCATCCGCAAGCTCTTTAAGAGTCATACCTGTATCTACATATTTTTCAGTAATTGGATTGTAATTCACAAGATCTTTGCTAGTATACTTAATTCTTTGATCTAAATCTTCTATTGATTTCTTTTGTAACAGTGCTCCAACAGCAAGGGCTTTGTGGGTAGATGCGTATGCAAACCGTTCATCTGAACGATAAGTAACAGTTTGATTCGTACCTGTGTCCAATGCATAAATACCAAGTTTAGCATCATATTCTTTTTCAAGCTTTACAAAAGAATGATTACCTGTATTTTCTTGTTTGGTTTGTTTCGGTGGTTCGGATTGAATATTACTATTGGAACAGCCTATAAGCGTTGCACATGAAAGTAATACTACAGGGAGCATCTTTTTATAATGTGCGATGTGAAAAAACTTCTTTGAAACTAGCATACATTTTCAACCTCTTTCAAGAATATATGGATTTTGTTTAGGTATTTTACATACCGATACAATTAACAAATGTACCAGATAGCACTCATCTTGTGTTTCTTGCATTACAAAATGAGAGAACTACCAAAAGCACCTTTTTTATACGTAATAGACAATCTAAGTAACACATTTGTTCCATTTATGATTAAGGTTTTGAATATATCCATTAATTTTATTTATAAGAATCACAAAATCCACCTTTTCTGCACGCCACTTAATTTAATGTGGATTTAGATTGAGTTTACCTCGTAATGGGAATTTCAATTGGATTGCGTATATATAACAACCTCGTTCCGGACAGAATAAGTAATAACAACTACTGATTTCATTTTAAGTGAGGTGTTATACGATACATACGACAAAGCAAAAAAGACTTGTGGTGCAAAGTATAACTACATTTAGTCTACTAATAACGACTATCTTTACACCCATGCTTATTTACATTGTTTATGGATTACAGATTTCGAAAGGCTTTGAGGGATACTGGCCATCAATCTTGTTTTATACAACTTATATGACGGGTGTGTTTATCTGGATACCTATTGTGAATAAGGCTGGGATTCACCGCTTTTTATATTGGACTGTTTCTATTCTGATAGTATCATTACTTAGTGTTACTTTCTTTGGATGGAGTTCAAGATGGCTAGAAATAAGTGCGTTATTTTCTGGTTTTGCAGTTAGTACAATTTCTACCATGACGAGTACTTTATTGTTTCTACATGTGGAAGGCGGGGGAAAGGTTTATAATAAAAATCAACAAGCGATTATTATTGGTATCGTTTTTCTTTTACTAATAATCGTATTGTTAGCGATTAGTTTTTTATCGCCGCCGCTGATAACATGCATATATGGGATTTGTTTAATCAGTATCCTTTTTGCTATAAAAAAAATGCCGAGAACAGAGTTAGCCAAAGGGCTTTTACCTATCTCCATCGTATCGGTTGTAGGAAAGTTTCTTTTTGTCTCAATGCTTATTCTTTTGATTCGAACAAGTCGTAACATAAACAATGAACAATATATTTTTTATTTTTTTCTACTTTCTATAGCGCTTATTTGTTTCATGTTTTTGAGTTTGTTGAAAGGAAAGTTCTTTCATAAACTTTCATCTTCTTTACCAATTCGCTTAAAGGCAGAATCATTTTTACTTGGATTAGGAAATGGATATTTATTTTTGATGGGTATTTTTTATAGTTTTACTTTCTATAACATGTTAACCTGTATTTTCATTGTAGTTGGACCATACCTATTAGGGATTTTGATGTCCATATTTTTAGATATCAAAGCTGCTAAGAAAGTTAATCCAATCCATTTGTTTTTAGTAAGTACTTTAATCATGATATTCGGGTTTTATTCTCCAATATTTATAGTCCTTAGCGTTACATTTGGGAGCTATGCCATTAATAGTATTTCTTCTCAAAATAATATGAAAGTATATATGGTGAATGCTACACATAGAGAGCTTTCTTTACTCATTTACACAACATGGAGAAATATGGGGAATATATTTTTACAATTTTTTATATTGATTGTGATTGTGGGAGTAGGGGTGTTTTATGATGTCGAATGGTCGCAACTTTTCCAAACAATTGTTGGGAAGGGTCAAATGCAGATTGAAGGGTTATCCGTACAACGATTGATGTTTATGTTAGCAATTTGCTGTTGGCTTGGCATGGTGGGCTTAGGTATGTGGATTGGTAAAAAAGCTAATCCCAATATTGCTTAAAAAGTAACTCGAAAAATATCAATACTAAAACTACAAAAAACAAACAAACTCGTCCTACTAAGAGGGGAGTTTGTTTGTTTTTTGTTTAGATAATGGAATGTTCATGCTAAATTGTACACTACGTTCCATATTCTTTATAGAATACTTTATATCTAGCGTTTCAAGAATTTGTTTAACAATATATAACCCCAAACCACTTCCTCCAGTATTTCGATTCCTTGATTTTTCAATTCGATAAAATGGTTTGAAAATTTGTTGTATATTCTCTTCCTTAATATTGACACCTGTATTCATAATTTGCATTTTGATTTGCCCTTGTTTAGAATCCTCACTTAACTTTATATAGACTTTTTCATTATGTGGTGAATACATAACTGCATTATGGATAATATTTTTACATGCTTTTTCAAAAAGAACACGATCTGTATAAACAGAAAGATTAGAATCAATTTCTTTTATTATTTGGATGCTTTTTTGAGAAGCAAAAAATTCGAGATCTTTTGTGATTGTATCTATTAACTTCGAAAGATTAACTTCTTCTACTTTTAGTTTAAAGGTGTGTTGTTCTAATTTCGACATGCTTAAAATTTCACGAACTAATTGTTCCATACTTTCAATAATTTGATGATTTTTCTTTAAATATTGATCACGATTTTGATAAGGGCCAATATTGTATATCATCCCTTCTAAGTATCCTTTCATTACAGTTAGAGGGGTCTTTAATTCATGTGCTACAATCGCAAAAAACTCTCTGCGTTTTGTTTCTATTTCTCGTTCTTTTTCAATATCATTTTTTAATTGTTGATTTGCTTTTTTTAAATCAAACATAGCTTGTTGTAAGTTAATAGACATGTCATTCAAACTATTAGATAATTCTCCTAACTCATCTGTAGAGCGAACCTCAATTTTTTCGGAGAAATCTAAATTTGCCATCTTTTGTGCACCCTCATTAATATAAATAAGTGGTTTTGTAATAAACCTGGAATAGAAATAAGCACTCCCTACACCAATTATGAGTACAATGATACTAATATAGGGGAGAAAGCGTACTAAAACCTGTGAAGCTTCATCAATTGGTTGAAATGTAGCAAAGACTATAAGCGTTAAACTACCATCTTGGAATTGAATTGGTTTCGTAACGTTATATGAATTGCTAAGGGTACCTGCATTCTCGAACCGTGTGGCTCTAGTAACTACTGTTGTTTGCGAACCATTTTGAGTAAAAGAAAATGAAGGAGAGTATTTAATTATTCCCTCATTATTTTGAAGATAAAGCATCGCATTATTTTTTTTTGCATATTCATCAAAAAGTGGTATCGCATCTTGAAACGTAAGATCTTTAGATTTATCAATGATTTCTTTTATCCCTGTTTGAAGTTGATCTGTTTTGTATTGCTCATAAAACGTAGGGAGAAAGAAGTATAAAGTTAAATAAATCAATACTGCAAAGGATAACAAAATGAGAGAGGTAGTCATAAAGAGTTTATAAGTAATTTGCTTCATCTTCATGATTTTCACAATACTATTCATCAATTTTATAACCAATACCCTTTATTGTTTTAATATAAGGGATAGCTAACTTTTTACGTAGGTTTTTAATATGTGTATCAATTATTCGTGTTTCTCCAAAATAATCGTACCCCCAAACTTTTTCTACGATATTTTCTCTTGTGAGTACTTTTCTCTCATTTTGAAATAGTAGTTGTAGAATTTCAAACTCTTTTGTCGTTAATAAAATTTCAACGTCATTTACATATACTCTATATGCATCAACATCGATACGCACTTCTTTAAATACCAAATGATTATTTACATTTTTATCATAACTTCTTCTAAGTACAGCTTCGACTCGTCTAATCAAAACATGAAACGAAAAGGGTTTTGTTATATAATCATCGATTCCAAGATCGAACCCTTTCATTTGATCTTCCTCTTCTTCCAATGCAGTTAGCATAATAATTGGTACGTTTGACTGACTTCGAATCATCTTGGATACTTCAAATCCATTAAGATTGGGCATCATTACATCTAGAAGAATTAAATCAAAGGATTGCTTATTAAATTGTGTCATACCCTCTAATCCATCTGATGCGACTACCACTGTATACTGTTGTGTCATTAAAAATTGTTTAATTAATTCCTGAATTTCTTGATCGTCCTCAACCACGAGGATATGATAGTTTTTCATAATATCACCTCTGGTAGTCATTATAGCCGTACTATCTGTAGTTTATGTGGAGATAAATTAGGAGATTCCACAAGACGATTATTGTGTTAGCTCCACGTTCAATAAAATGAACATTAATATTTAAGTAAAACTAATGTATAATAATGTAAATCGGGTGTAATTTCTTGAATTGTATGAAAATATATTTTTACTTCTTTACCAAGAGGAGAAAAGGAAATGAATTTCAATATAAAAGAAGCTACTGTAATTCTAGAGCGTGTGCCACAAACTTTGGAGTTTTTTTATCTAGTTTATCAGGCGAATGGCTACATTGTAATGAAGAGGAAGGAACTTGAAATACATTCGAAGTAGTTGAGCATTTAATTGATCTGGAGAGAAACAACTGGATTCTAAGGCTAGAATTAATTCTCCTGGAAGGTAAAAATAAATCCTTTACTCTGTTTGATCGTTATTCTCACATAAATAACAACTCTCTTGGTAAACCAAAAGTTTCAAGGTACGAACTAGGGATTATTTATATATTGCGAGAAAGGTTGTGAAATTATTTGAGGGGTTATAAAGCGATGCTATTTGATTTAGATGATACGTTACTTGATAGGGATAAGGCAGTAGATAACTTGTTTTTATTAGTTTTAGAGAAGTGTTATGAGGATGTTAGTGATACAGTCAAAAACAATATGTTACAGAAATTCAAAGAATATGATAAAAGAGAATATGGCATTAGTGATAAAACAATAGTTTTAGAATCATTATTTGATGAATTCGCGCCGAAATATAGATTGCCACGCAATTATATCCAAGATTTTTGGAATGAAAACTTGCCTAAATGTTTTTCAATTGACCAAAATACTATTCTTTTCTTAAATCATATAAAGAGGCACTTTAAAGTTGGAATTATTACAAATGGCTCAACTCAGAGGCAAAAAGCTAAAATAATGAATACGGGTTTAAATGAGTATTTTGATACGATTATTATTTCTGAAGAAGTGGGATTTAGTAAACCTGATAAACGTATATTCGAACTAGCATTAAATAAGCTAAATGTACAATCAGAAGATGTACTATTTGTTGGAGATGACTTAGAAAAGGATATTGCTGGTTGTCAAAATGCAAATATAAAGGGCATATGGTTCGATCCTAATATGATTAAGAATAATACCGACACTAAACCATATGCCGAGATTACTTCTTTTGATAATTTATTAAGTTATTGTGGAGAGATAAATTTTCAAAAATAGTAAAAAGATAGATTACCCTTAATTTCATTGACCGTATGAGAAGTTTTAAAACAATATTTATTTACGAGGATATAAAGGATATTGAGCCAGGGGCAAATCATTTATGTGTGTTAATGAAGATCTACACAGCGTGTTTAATATATACTTTATAAATTATAGAGGGGTGAGACTATGGAAATAAAGAAAGTAGTAATTGGCGGAATAAATATTGCCGTCGTCAGAAACGATACAGTATTAATATCCGACGTTCAATCTGCATTAGATCTCATGGCAACAGTTCAATATGAAGTGGATTCAAAGCGGATTGCTATCAATAAATCATTAATAAGTGAAAGCTTCTTTGACTTAAAAACACGGCTTGCGGGTGATATTCTTCAAAAGTTTATAAACTACAGAGTAAAGATTGCTATTATTGGAGATTTCTCTATGTATACGAGTAAAAGCTTAAAGGATTTTATTTATGAATGTAATAAAGGTAAGGATATTTTTTTATTAGCAACTGAGCAACAAGCAATTGAAAAATTAAGCTCATTGAAATAAAGATATAAAATGTAATTCGAAAGAGGCATCCGTGAAGGTGCCTCTTATTTGTATTTTTATATAAATATGTTTTTCAAATTTAAATTTTGTACCGGTACAGTAACTGCAAATGTACATTGTTACTATATCCCTTCAAATTTACAATCAGCATATATTATTTTAATTTATAACTTATTAAGGGGTGCTGAATATGACAAAGTTACAAGATCAACTCTTTACAAGATTAAACCTTGAAAAACGTACTGAAATAAAATTTGAAGAATTAAGTACAATACTCTTTGCATTTGCCCACACAATCCCGTTTGAGAATTTAAATGTAATAGCAAGTAATGCGAATACAATTTCTATGAAAAACTTACAAGAGAAAATTTTAACTAGTTCTCGAGGTGGGCTTTGTTATGAATTAAATACTCTTTTTTACTATTTTTTAAAAGATAGTGGTTATGATGTACAACTCGCACTAGGTACCGTATATAAAAATGATATAAACGATTGGGCACTTGAAGATGGGCATATAACAATTATTTTAAATTACGAAAACGTAAGGTACTTAATTGATGTAGGTATTGCTTCATTAGTACCTCTTGTACCAGTACCGTTTACTGGCGAACTTGTTTCTTCTAAAAACGGTTCGTATCGAGTAAGACAAAAAGATACGAGTAAAGGAAACTATGTTCTAGAAAGAATAGATGTTGATGGAGAATGGAAAGTTTGTCATGCTTTTTATAAACATATTATTGATGAGACAGTAGTAAACGATGTTCAAAGAAGAGTGATAAAAGATGAGAAATCTATTTTCAATAAAGGACCCATTGCAGTAAAATTGACGAACTTTGGCCATGTCTCATTAACGAATACTAGTTTAACTGAAATTATTTATGGAGAAAAAACGAAGCGTGAAATTACAGAAAATAAATATAAAGAGCTTTTATATACTTTATTTGCTATTGAGTTGTGAATATAAAAATAGCCGGTTCTTATTCAGAATCGGCTATTTTTATTATTTTTGGTTTAAATGGTTTTCGTCTAATATGTTTCGGAAACTGCGGTATAGTTAACGTTTTTAACGTTTCCTCAGCTTTTTCATATGTATGAAAGACTGGCTCTTTTCCATTATCTCCTTGCAAAACTAGCCCTTCATCCCGGATTACATACGGCATAAAACCACTCCTTATAGTAAAAAATTATGGTCTATTGAAACAGAATGATACGATTTCAAGTTTAATTTTCTTAATAGATATAATACACTAGAACAGTATAAAGAAGTATATAAAATGAATATTGGATGCAAAGGAAGATTATATTGTCAGTTATTGATAAATTGAAACTAAATAAGTATACAAATATGGTCGTAATTAACGAACCAAGTGATTATGACATTTTCACAGGTAAAGAAACCTCATTTGCAAAAGAACATGATGCTATTTTTATTTTTGTTGAAACACTTGATGAAATGGTGAAACAAACGAATTTTATTATTAGTAATGAAGAATTACTAATTGAAAAAGGTTACGTGTTTTTCGCATATCCGAAAAAAGGTAATGCTCGTTACAGTACGTTTATTCACCGTGATGAGATGTTTCCGGCATTAAACGTTGGAGATGATGGATATGTGGGGGAAAGCGAAATTAAATTTGCGCGAATGGTAAGTATGGATGATGTCTTTACAGTTGTAGGTTTAAAACGTGAAAAGAAAAAAGCGAAGAAAACACCTGCAGCGAGTCAATGTGTTGCTGATTATGCAGACCGTATTCAAGATGTTGAAGCATTATTGGCTAATCATCCAGTTGAACTTAAGTTTTATCAAAGTTTAACTCCTGGTTATCAAAAAGATTGGGCACGTAATTTATTTTCTGTGAAACAAGAAAAAACACGCGATAAACGTCTTGAGAAAATGATTGAAATCCTTTCACAAGGCTATAAAACAATTGAATTATTCCGTAAGAAGAAAAAATAATGATTAGGAACGTCACAATGATGCAACAATTAATTACGTTGAGCACATTGAAAAAAGGATTCCTTTCAGTATACTAAAGTATGTTCTTATATTTAAATAATTAGCAAAAGAGAAAAGGTGTTTGAAATGAAATCGTATATTGTAGTTGGATCTGGAATTTTAGGGGCATCTACTGCCTATCATCTTGCTAAGGCTGGTGTGAAGGTTACTATTGTAGATCGTCAAGATTTAGGTCAAGCAACTGATGCAGCAGCAGGTATTGTCTGTCCGTGGCTGTCGCAACGTCGTAATAAAGCATGGTATAAAATCGTTAAAGGCGGTGCACGTTACTATTCTTCGTTAATTCAGCAATTAGAAGAAGACGGTGAAACGGATACAGGTTACAACCGTGTAGGTGCAATTAGTTTACATACTGATGAGAAAAAACTAGATCAAATGGAAGAGCGAGCGTATAAACGCCGTGAAGATGCACCGGAGATTGGTGAAATCACTCGCTTATCAGCTGAAGAAACGAAAAAGTTATTCCCAGCATTATCGGAAGAATATAGTTCTGTTCATATTAGTGGCGCTGCACGAGTAAATGGAAGATTATTACGCAACGCATTAATAAGCGCTGCGAAAAAACATGGTGCAACTTTCATTAAAGGTGATGCAGTATTAGTCCGTGAAGGGAATCATATTACGGGAGTTAAAGTAAATGACGAAACAATTGTAGCGGAAAAGGTAATGGTAACTGCAGGCGCATGGGCGAACGAAATCTTGAATCCATTAGGAATTAATTTCTTAGTTACGTTCCAAAAAGGACAAATTGTTCATTTGCAAATGGAAAATACAGCAACAGAAAATATGCCAGTTGTAATGCCGCCGAACGATCAATATATTTTAACATTTGACAATGGCCATGTCGTAATTGGTGCAACGCATGAGAATGATACTGGTTTCGATCACCGTGTAACAGCTGGTGGTTTACATGAAGTATTCCATAAAGCGTTAACAGTAGCGCCTGGTTTAGAAGATGGTACAATGCTTGAAACCAGAGTTGGATTCAGGCCGTTTACGCCAGGATTCTTACCTGTTATTGGCCCACTCCCTAATTTTGAAGGCATACTCATTGCAAACGGATTAGGTGCTTCAGGATTAACAGCAGGTCCATACTTAGGATCAGAACTTGCGAAACTTGCGTTAGGGCAACCGATTGAATTAGATTTAAATGATTATGATGTTGCTGGGGCAATGGAATAGTAATAAACAAAAAGATTAGGAGTGATTTCCTAATCTTTTTGTTATGTTATTTGGGCGTAACTAAGTATTTTGAGAGGTAGGAGTTCTTTTAAACAAGTGGGATCACCACATCGCTATCAAGCTAAAAAAATAAATAATATCCACAAAACGAAAATTTTTTGCCCTTTATAGCAACGAAGTACATTTTTATCGTTTGAGGTATTAGAGAAGAAAGATTGATTCGTTCAATATAGAGGCGAAAATACATATCAGAAATATAAACAATAGCCTCAAAAACTGGAGGCTATTCAATTTCACAATCTATTATGATTAATTACAATAGATAAGCTCTTTAAAGTCTGTCCCATCGCTGCATTCGTAAAATGATGAATAACATCAAAACCCTCAACTTGATGGATATTAGCGAACCGTTCCACAAATGAAATTAAAGCGATAGACGGGATCCCAATTAAAGTTTTTTAAACCTAATTGGACTTACCATTAAGAGAGCGAGGATTAATGTAATCCATGCATTGCTATATAAAAACAATCCCATACCGGCCAATGGTAATCCAGCAGCTGGAATAGGTAATCCCTTAAAATATCCAATGGTTGGTTTTACACTAAATTTAGCTAATCTTAAAGCACCCATCGTTGGGAAAAGGATAAATGCCAAAGAAGTTAAAATAGATGGTGTTGCTATCGAATGAAATAAAAGTGCAGGAGCAACTCCGAAACTAACAATATCAGCTAAGGAATCCAATTGTACACCAAACTCACTGTTCACTTTTAATTTCCTCGCAATTCTTCCATCAAGGAGATCTAAAACAGCTGAAAAGAAAATGAAAATGGAGGCTACTTCCAAATAGTCACTCATATTCATGGTAATTGAAAAAACACCGCACAATAAATTTCCAATCGTAAATAAATTGGGTACAGCTTTTACTATTTGATTGAACAAGGTTGTCCCCCCTAAGTTGATCAAACTTCACGTTTATGTAGCATTTTCTATATATTCTTCCGTTATTCTTGAAAAAATATGACCACTGTATGCTAAGTAAATTTCGGCAAGAGAAAAACCGATTTCCTGTACGTTATGTTGGTTTATAAACATGTTTGATCAAAGGTAAGTCTATTACTGCTGATTTACCTAATATAAAAAGCCTGTTTTTGAAAAAAAAGAGTTATCAAAATAGGCTCTAAACATATTTTATAGAATCACTTTTTATAAAATATGTTTGATTATTTTCGGTACGCGTTGTTGAACATTAGCACCCGATAGTTGAAGTGCCAAGTAGTCAAGCATTTTCCTCCGGTTTTAAATGTATTGTTTTTTATAAGTTTAAGATTAATTTTGTCCGTAATTTCTTTAATAAAGGTAGTCCACTGCCTAAGACTACAGGAAACATATTAATCCGATATTCATCAATCAATTCAGGTAGTTTACGAAATTCTGGTTTTCCGCCAGAAAAGATTAGTTAGATATATTAATTATATAGTGGAACAAGATCATCGTTTTATTAAGAAACATGTGCGTTCTATTTTTGGATTTAAGTCCTATAAAACAACATCTACACACTAAAAGATGCATCATATCTTCATATATTCATAAAATTAATCTGTAGTCGAAAATACGTAAAGAGCTGCAAGAATGAATTACTGAGAATACGAAGAATAAAGGAGAGAAGCTGAGTAAAAACTAAAAAAATTAGACAAAGAAAATGGAGAGATGAACTAAATGTTAAAGATCATCAAGCATTTAAAACCATTTATTGCTTCCATCATTGCAGTTGTATGTCTTTTAACTGTACAGGCAGTATGCGATCTATCACTGCCAGACTACATGTCTAACATTGTCAATGTAGGGATTCAACAAAAAGGTGTAGAAAATGCAGTACCTGAGGTTATTCGTAAAAGTGAAATGGATAAACTTACGCTCTTTATGAATGAAAATGAGAAGAAAAAAGTTGCTGATAACTATGTGCTTTTAGATAAGAACAACCTCTCTCAAAGTGAACTGAAAAATGACTTAAAAGATTATCAGCAGCTTGATAAAGAGCCACTTTATAAGTTACATACAGAAGATAAAAAAATAATTAACGAACTTAACGATATCTTTGGGAAACCAATGTTAATTACACAAGGAATTGAAAAAGGTGGCTCATCTGCTTTCTCTCCTGCTGCGACAGGTGACAACAACACACCAGCGAAACTTCCGCCAAATACAGATCCTTTTGCAGTCATTGCGAAACTTCCTCAAGATCAAATCAATGCAATGAAAGAAAAGGCAGATGAAAAGTTTAAGAATATGCCAGGCAGCATGGTAACACAATCAGCTGTTTCATACATTGAGAATGAGTATAAGAAAATCGGTATCAATACTGATAAACTTCAATCTAATTTTATCCTTACTTCCGGCGGGAAAATGCTGCTTTTATCCTTAGTAAGTATGGCAGCTACCGTTATCGTGAGTTTACTTGCTGCAAAAGTAGCTGCAGGACTCGGCAGAGACCTTAGAAAGAAAGTATTCCGGAAAGTTACAAACTTCTCGAATGCGGAGTTTGATAAGTTTTCCACTGCATCTCTAATCACAAGAAGTACAAATGATATCCAACAAGTTCAAACACTTATGGTTATGATGCTTCGCATTGTATTCTATGCACCAATTTTAGGTATCGGCGGCATTATTAAAGTACTTACTACAGACCTTTCAATGGGATGGATTATCGCAGTTGCGGTAATTGCGATTTTAAGCCTAGTCATTGGTTTATTTAGCATCGCGATCCCTAAGTTTAAGTGTATCCAAAAGTTAGTAGATAAAATTAACTTAATCACTCGTGAATCTTTAACCGGTATGCTCGTTATTCGTGCTTTTAATACTCAAAAACATGAAGAAAAGAAATTTGAAAAAGGAAATCAAGATTTAACAAAAACAAATTTATTTGTAAGCCGTTTAATGTCATTTATGATGCCAATGATGATGTTTATCATGAATGCCGTTACTGTACTTATTATTTGGGTTGGATCACACCAAGTGGATATGGGACATATGCAAGTTGGTGATTTGATGGCATTTATGCAATATACAATGCAAATCATCATGGCCTTCTTAATGATTTCAATGGTATCTATTATGGTTCCACGTGCTTCAGTTTCCGCACAACGTATCGCAGAAGTTTTAGATACTGACATTACCATTAGTGATGTAAAAGAGCCGAAAACATTTGCTTCAGACAAGAAAGGTTACGTTGAATTTAAAAATGTTGGCTTTAGATACCCAGGTGCAGAAGAAGATGTGCTTTCCAATATCACCTTTACTGCAAAACCTGGTGAAACGACAGCTTTCATCGGAAGTACAGGTAGTGGTAAATCAACATTAATCAACTTAATTCCACGCTTTTACGATGTCACAAGCGGCCAAATATTAATAGATGGCACGGATATTAGAGAAGTATCTCAGAAGGAATTAAGAGAGAAAATTGGTTATGTACCGCAAAAAGGAGTTCTCTTCTCAGGTACAATCGAGAGTAATTTGAAATACGGTAAAAAAGAAGCGACTGAAGAAGAACTCGAAAAAGCGGCGGAAATCGCGCAAGCTATGGAGTTTATTAACGCGAAGCCTGAAAGCTTCCGCACAGAAATATCACAAGGTGGTACGAACGTTTCCGGTGGTCAAAAACAAAGACTTTCTATTGCGCGTGCTCTTACGAAAAAATCGGAAATCTTCATATTCGATGATAGTTTCTCAGCTCTTGACTTTAAGACAGACGCAGCATTGCGCAGAGCTTTAAACAATGAGATTACAGGAAGTACTATTTTACTTATTGCCCAAAGAATCAGTACAATCATGAATGCCGATAAGATTATTGTACTTGACGAAGGAAAAATAATTGGAACTGGTACTCATGAAGAGCTTATGGAAAACTGTGAAGTTTATAAGCAAATTGCTTTATCACAACTTTCAAGAGAGGAGTTGTCATCATGAGTGATAGAAAAATAGAAAATAGAAAACAAAGCGGCCCTGGTCCTGGCGGTGGCGGTCCTATGGGCGGCGGCATGAGAAAGATTGAGAAAGCAAAAAACTTCAAAGGAACGATGAATAAACTCCTTCAATACTTGAAGCCCTATAAATTATCAATCTTAATCGTTATCCTTTTCGCAATCGGCAGTGCAGCCTTTACAATCGTTGGTCCAAAAATTTTAGGAAACGCGACAACAAAACTTTTCGAAGGACTCGTAAGCAAAGTATCAGGAGCACCCGGTGCGGCCATTGACTTTACCTATATCGGAAACATTGTCATTTTACTCCTTGGATTATATATACTGAGCACTGTGTTTGGTATTATCCAGGGGTACATTATTTCTGGAGTAGCTCAAAAAGTATCTTATAACTTCAGAAAAGAAATCGATGAAAAAATTAACCGTATGCCGCTGAAATACTTTGATAAAACAACGCACGGCGAAGTATTATCGAGAATTACAAATGACGTAGATACGGTGAGCCAAACTTTAAACCAAAGTATGTCGCAAATCATCACATCCGTTATTACAATCATCGGTGTACTTATCATGATGTTATCAATCAGCTGGCAAATGACATTAGTGGCGCTTTTAATATTGCCAGTATCGATGATTCTCATCATGGCAGTCGTAAAACGATCACAAAAATACTTCAAATCCCAGCAAGAATATTTAGGACACGTAAACGGTCAGGTCGAAGAAATTTATAGTGGTCACAATATCGTAAAAGCCTTCAACAAAGAAGAAGAAGAAGTGAAAAAATTCGAAAAGGTAAATGATACCCTTTACCATTCCGCATGGAAATCTCAATTTTTATCTGGAATGATGATGCCGATTATGACATTTATCGGTAATATCGGTTACGTCGCTGTATCTATTTTAGGTGGATGGCTTGCGGTAAAGAGAACCATCGCAGTTGGAGACATTTTAGCTTTTGTGCAATATGTTAGAAGCTTTACGCAACCAATCGCTCAAGTAGCACAAATCGCGAACGTACTTCAATCTACTGCAGCTGCTGCAGAAAGAGTCTTCGAATTTTTAGAAGAAGAAGAGGAAGTGCCAGAAGCAGAAAATCCAGTGAAGCTGCAAAAAGTTCAAGGAGAAGTTACCTTCCAAGATGTTCAATTTGGATACAATCCAGATAAGATCATCATCAATAATTTCTCATCTAACATTAAACCTGGACAAAAGGTAGCAATCGTCGGACCAACCGGAGCTGGTAAAACAACGATTGTAAAACTGTTAATGCGTTTCTATGACATAAACAGCGGTGCAATATGTATCGACGGTCACGATATAAAAGACTTCACGCGAGAAGACCTGCGCAACATGTTTGGTATGGTACTTCAAGACACTTGGCTATTTAACGGCTCCATCATGGAAAATATACGTTACGGTAGACTCGATGCTACAGACGAAGAAGTAATTGAAGCAGCGAAAGCAGCTCACGTTCACAACTTCGTAAAAACATTACCAAATAAATATCAAATGGAACTAAACGAAGAAGCAAGCAACGTATCCCAAGGACAAAAGCAACTACTAACAATTGCACGTGCCCTTATAGCGGATCCGAAAATATTAATACTCGATGAAGCAACAAGCTCCATTGACACTCGTACAGAAGTACTGATTCAAAAAGCGATGGAAAACCTTATGGAAGGTAGAACAAGCTTCATTATCGCTCATAGATTATCAACAATACGTGATGCAGATTTAATCCTTGTCATGAAAGACGGAGATATTGTAGAACAAGGTAATCATGAAGAGTTATTGAAAGCTGATGGTTTCTATGCTTCGCTTTATAATAGTCAGTTTGAAGGTGCGGATGCTTCTTGAGTTAGTAGGTGAAAGTCCATTTAAATAACTAAACCCACGAAGAAAATGCATTTTCTTCGTGGGTTTTTATTATTTTTAAGGTTCTGTTACAAAATTTTAAAAAGTAAGCTAGACTTTTGCAAAACAGAGTGAGGAGCATGATAAATGGGATGTTTTAAAGGGAAACAATTTAAAAAGAACATTAGAAGATTAATTAATACATTCTTGTAATGTTTTAGTGTTTCTCCTCCTTCTCTTGTTTTATGAATATCTCCAAAGATAAGGAGCATTTCTTCCCGATTAATTGTTGCACAACGGATAACCGGTTTAATTAAAGGGAATTATCAAAAAGGGTACTATAAAATAGAACAAGCCAAAGAAATAGATAAGGAGTGAGCAAGCGATGGACAACATGATTAATACGGGCAGCTTTGGTTTACAAAGGGGACCTGATCCAAAAACGGTTGGCCAGTATTTGTTCGATTGCCTGAAACTCGAGGGCATTACCGAAATTTTTGGTGTCGCAGGGGACTATAATTTTACACTTCTTGATACTTTGGAGTGTTATAACGGCATCCGTTTTATAGAAGGACGAAATGAACTAAACTCGGGCTACGCTGCAGATGGCTATGCAAGAATCAAAGGAATATCGGCTCTTATTACGACATTTGGGGTCGGGGAGCTCAGTGCATGCAATGCGATAGCGGGAGCCAACAGCGAGCATGTGCCAATTATACACATTGTGGGTGCGCCTCCTGAGAAGGATCAAAAAGAGCATAAGCTTATGCATCACACCTTAATTGATGGGAATTTTGACGTTTTTCGCAAGGTGTATGAGCAGATTACGGCATATACCGCGGTGCTTACGCCGGAAAATGCCAAGATTGAAATTCAGACTGCGATTCGCATTGCTAAGGAAAAGAAAAAGCCGGTATACCTGGTTGTGGCTAATGATTTAGTGACCAAGCCGATTAAAGTCTGGGCAGAACCGGTACCACCACGTCCAACATCCAACTCGAATACCCTTCAGGCTGCAGTGAATCATGTCCGTCCGCTTTTGGAACGTGCCCAACGACCGGTTATCCTGGTGGATGTGAAAACGATGCGATTCGGCCTTCAGACAGCGACTCAGCAGCTAGCCGATGCAATGAATGTGCCTGTTGTAACGATGATTTACGGGAAGGGTGGATTCGACGAGAACCATCCAAATTATATCGGAATGTATTTAGGCTCTTTCGGGAGGACTGAAGTCCAAAGTACAGTGGAGAATGCAGATTGTATCATTGCGATTGGTATGGTATGGGCGGATACAAACACCGCAAGTTTTACCGCAAAGCTGAACCCACTGATAACTGTCAATATTCAACCAGATATAGTTAAAATCGCTGAGGCGGAATATCCGAATGTTCTTGCAGCCGACATGCTACTTGCCGTTCAGAAGGTGAATTATAAGGGCAAAGGTTTGACAAAAAAATTGTCATTCCCTTATGAGCAATTCACAACTACTACCGACGGACCTCTAATGGCTGACGGCTATTATCCGCGTTTTCAGCGTATGCTGAAAGAGGGTGATATTGTAATCGCCGAGACCGGAACGTTCTATTATGGAATGGGAGAGGTAAGACTGCCGGGCAATGTAACATATATTGGACAAGGTGGATGGCAGTCCATCGGTTACGCAATCCCTTCGGCGTTTGGTGCTATTATGGCCGCGCCGGAACGCCGAGTATTGGTGTTTACAGGTGACGGTGCCCTGCAGCTAACGGTACAGGAAATCAGTTCTATGCTCTATTACGGCTGCAAGCCCATAATCTTTGTCTTGAACAACGATGGTTATACAATTGAGAAATATTTAAATGTCAAAACAGAGGATCAAAAGTACAACCAAATCCCTCGATGGTCTTACACCAAGCTGGCCGAAGTTTTTGGAGGTAACGCGTTTACCGTTACGGTCCGGACCTATGGAGAGCTTGATCAGGCTATAATCCATGCTGAAAAGGAAAGCGCCGAAAGACTCTGTATAATTGAAATGATCGCAGGGAATCGAATGGACGCACCTGAATATATGCGACGGATGCGCAGTTATATGGAGAAGCAGGAAATGCAGCGCAGTCAGAAATAGTATCCAATTCTCTAGTCCCTAATTGGATACTAATTGAACAGTGCTAATCATATTCTTTTAATAAAACGCAATTAAAGGGGTGTAAAGTGAGTTGACAAAAGTTAAGGTTAGTTTACGGCCCATTGCAAGTAAGTTCAATTTACCTACTGTTTTGAAAACAACTATACTACCAGGTGACTCAATTGAAAGGTTATTTATTGCAACCCAGGTAGGAGAAATCTTTTACATAGGAGACGGAGTTATAAGGACTTTTTTAGATATTCGCCCGCGAATTATCAAATTAGGCACGTTTGAAGAAGGTGTCTCTAGTAGCGGTTATGATGAACGCGGATTGCTAGGACTAGCGTTTCATCCACAATTTTATCAAAACGGTTTATTTTACCTTCATTATTCAGTAGCTGGCACTCAAGGTCCGGGTGCCCTTTCTGAACCTTTTAAACCTAATCCGTGTGATCCGAAAACTTTAAACTTAAAGTGGGTAAATAGAGATACTCAATATGATCATATTGATACGGTTGAGGAATGGATTTTACAATCACATAGTCAACCTCAAAAACGACGGACATTACTTAACATAAGAAGGCCCTTTTTTAATCATAACGGAGTCAATAGTTTAAACTTTTCACCTGAGAGTGGAAAACTTGTTTTTACAAATGGAGATGGTGGATCGGGTTATGATCCATTTAATTTAAGCCAGGATGATTTAGAAATAGCGGGTAAAATAATTGAAATTGATGTAAGTAAAAATACATTCATAAATAACCCTCCAGTAGTTACACGCTTTAATGAGTTTCCTTTATCTATACAAGAAACACTTACAGTAATTGCGAAAGGAGTTCGGAATATAACAGGTATTTCATTTCAAAGGTTTTATAATCAGTATATCAAATATGCTGGAAATGTCGGGCAGGATATTGTAGAGTCTGTTTTTTCGTTTGTTCATTATAAACCCATACCGGTTGCCGAACTTGTTCAAACGCATTTAATGAGATCCACTCCCAATCAAGATGGATTTATTAATTTTGGTTGGCGAGGATGGGAAGGAGAATTTCCTACTTCTTTTATAAGGCACTGTTCTGAGAACCCTACTTTGGATGAGAGAACAATGGCTTATTATAATGAAACAATAGAAACATCAGTGAGGCGCATACAGCCCCTAATTAGTTATTTTCATAAAGATTCCAGAGCAGATAAGTTTGGAGGAACCTCACTTACAGGAGTACAACCATATATGGGAACTACAATTCCTAGTTTAACTGGTAGTATCGTGTTTACTGATCTTGCTAAGAAAGAAGAATTTCAATCTCCAGTAAAGGGAGTGTTAGCTTTTACTAGAGCAGCTCTAGACGGGAAACGTAAGGATTTTCATGTTATTGAAACCACTTATGATTTTGGGACTCAAGCAGCTTATTATGTTAGTTTAGGAACAAACTTAGATCAAACTAGATTATATTTAGGAGTTTATGGTTCTATGAAAGTAACTGAATTTAACAAAGGTACTATTTTTGAAATTGTTCCATGATACGGTATAAACTCTTAGTCTAAAAATATATGGAATTCATACTTTTTCAAACGCACGACTTAGCGCCTCTTAAAAAACCTTCTATGGATAAACATCTATTGTATAGTGATTCCTAACAAGCAGAAAGTAAAACATAACCAATAAGTATTTGAATAAAAATAGAAAGTGGTGAATTAAGTCTCTTTAGGGGGGAATTTGATGAATCGCTTTAGAAGCTATTGGTATCAATGGATGATAGAGCAGGATGCGAATTTTGTTCATAAAAGAAAGGTGACGCCTGCAAGTAGGTTAGTCATTACAGCATTACTCGGTTCATTTGCTGCTATTTTTCAATCTGCGGGGAACTTAATCCCTGGAATTGGGTTATTTATTAGTCCTTTCGCGACGCTACCGATTTTTCTGGCTATTTGTTATTCTATTCGTGAGGGAGTACTTTCTTATATTCTTACTATTTTCCTACTATTCATTATTGAGCCAAGTGAACTAATTGTCTTTCCCTTTACTACAGGCTTATTAGGTATAGCGTTAGGAGTATCCTTTTTACAATTCAAGAGGAGGATTTGGGTAATTTCCTTTTCAGCGATATGTCTACTTATAGGAATTATGATCATTCTCGATATCTTCCGTTTTCCTGTACTTGGTCCTAGTATTCATACGACTATGGATATAAAAGTTATTACATTAATATTTATACTGAGTTTTTTATACTGCTGGATCTATGCAGAGTTGTGTAGAATAATAATGAATAGAGTATATAAAGTATGGTCTTAGCAATTGCATAAAATCTTTTTGAACAAATACACTTTCTCATATATTTTTAAAAATTGGAGATGTAAGCCATGTATAACATTGAAATTAGAAGGCCGAATTCGAATGATTTAGATGAATTACATTTGTTTTTTCGTCTTGTTATTACTAATACATTTAAAAACGAAGGGTTATCACATCTATTAGATGACATAGAAAATGAAATTAACTCGAAAAAGAAATATTTAAAAAATGATTTTGATAGTAATGGAGAAAATCGTTACTTTTTATTAGCGATAGATACAAGTAACGATAAAATCATTGGAACGATTGAAATCGGTCCAGCAAGTGCATTGATTAATAGTTGTACAGACGGTGTACTTAAGGATTTGTATGAAATAGGAACTGTATTTATACTTCCGGAGTATCAAAGAAAAGGTATAGGGAGTTTACTACTAAATACAATGTATCTTACATTACTTAGCAGAGGAATAACCGAATGCTGTTTAGATAGTGGATACAAAAAAGCACAAAGTATATGGACAAAAAAGTTTGGAAAACCTAGTTATGTGCTGAAGGATTATTGGGGCGAATCAAACGATCATATGATTTGGAAAAAAAGTTTACATGATATACCTATAATATTTGAATTATAAAATGAAATATCTCTCTTAACATAGCTTTTCTTACATACTTATGCTATTATTTATCTTTATAATAAAAGAGGACGTGAATGAACTTGATTAAAATTAATATTCCTGAAGCTGATGTTTCCATTACTGAACGTAACCAAGTTATTAAAGGAGACGAGCCATTAATTACTCCAATTAACGGTTTTATCGATTTCCACTTGTTCCCTAGAGATAAAGGCGGCATTTTTATGTTTTACAATATTAATGACGAACTTCTTTTCGTAGGTAAAGCTCGTAAAATTAGACAACGTATTAAAAAGCATTTTGAAGATAATGTTTCACCAATCAAAAATAATCGTGATGAAGTATACCGTATCGATGCATGTATCGTAGAAGATCCAACTGAAAGAGAAATTTACGAAACATACATCATTAATAAGTACAAAGCGAAATATAACGTTGATAAAGTGTTTTATAAATAAACAACATTAGCGAAATGAAACAATCCTAGTACATACACTAGGATTGTTTTTATTTATATAGCTTTGTAATTTTTGTCCGTAATGATTTTCCTCGCATTTGTTCCTCCTTATAAGGGAATAGATTATTTAATCGGCAGAATTTTTTCGTATTTTAAAGTAATGAGCGGCAATTAAACAAAGTACCCCTATAAATAACATAATAATTCCAAAAGTTTTATGCTTTCCTTCGAAGAAAGGTATGTCTGTAATTACATTTGTCATACATAAGCCTAAGAACACAAGAATTGGTCCAATCCAAAGTAATATGTTGCCTAATTTTGTATGTTTCTCCATGTAAAACCTCCTTTTTTACATATATATCCATCTTTATCGCAATCCATAACTTCTAAATAAAGGTTAAAGTAAATCCCCAAGAGAAATATATTTTCTTTCATAACAAAAATTAAAGCATCATATATTGGTACAAGCAAATGAGAAAGGAGATCATCATGAATTGGCTAGAAGCTTTTATTTTAGGAATTATTCAAGGGCTGACAGAGTTTTTACCTATAAGCAGTACAGGTCACCTATATTTAGGGCGACATATTTTTCAGTTAGATGAGGCAGGTTTGTTTTTAGATACGATGCTGCATATAGGGACGTTACTTGCGGTGTTTATTTATTATAGAAAAGAATTTATTTATTTAATAAAAAATCCATTTTCAAAGCTTATGCTATTACTTATTGTCGGGACGATACCTGCGGTTGTAATCGGCTTATTATTTAAAGACTTTTTTGAAGATATTTCAAAAACAGGTATAACAATAGGTTGGGAGTTTTTAGTGACGGGTTTATTTCTTTATATGGCCGATAAACAAAAGAACGGTCGTAAAAAAATGAATGATATTACATATAAAGATGCATTCATAATTGGTTCATTTCAAGCAGTAGCTATATTTCCAGCAATTTCCCGTTCTGGAATGACAATTGTCGCTGCATTATGGAGAAAGTTAGACCGTGAAACAGCGGCGTACTTTTCCTTTTTATTATCAACACCAGCTATTGTCGGAGCTATCATCTTGCAATTTGCAGATGTTTTTCAAGGGAAAGCTGAATCTATTTCTAGTACATCATTAATTGTCGGAACATTATCAGCAGCGTTCTTTGGTTACATAGCAGTTTCATGGATGATCCAATATTTAAAACGTCATTCTTTAAAAGTATTCGCGTATTACGTATGGGGATTAGGTATTTTAATTTTAATGTTGCAATTCACACAGGTGTTTTAAATATAATTATCAAGGAATTATTAGTTAAGATCCTGTTCCATTCATACACGACAGGATCTCTTTTCATTAAGGGGGAAAAAATGTTTACTAAGGCTATTGTTATTGGTGGAAGTATCGCAGGAAAACTCGCCGCAAAGGCTTTATCAAATACGTTTGAAGAAGTAATCATTGTAGAAGCTGGTGAAGAATGGGATGGAAAAGGCCCGCGAAAAAGAGTTCCGCAAAGTAATCATCCGCATGTGTTATTAAAAGGCGGCGAAGAAGCACTTGAGGAGTTGTTTCCTAACATTACTAATGAATTAATTGAAGCAGGTAGCATCGTAAATAATTTTACTCGCGATTTAAAATGGCATCAGTTCGGCCTATGGAAGCAGCCTTTCAAAGGCGAAATAAATATGATTCAACAAAGTCGTCTTCTGTTAGAATCGCATATTCAAAAACGAATTGAACAAGTTTCAAATGTTACTTCGAAGTATGAAATGTTGGTTGAAGGATTACTAGTAGATAACAAGCTTAATAAAGTCTATGGAATAAGAGCTAAATGTTTGAAAACAGGAATGAAAGAAGAATTTCATGCAGATCTTGTTGTTGATGCAAGTGGATTTGGTTCGAAAAGTATAGATTGGTTACAAGAATACAATTTCGAAGTACAAGAAGAGAAAGTAAGAATTGATTTGTTTTACGCAACTAGAATGTTTAGGCTCAAAGAAAAAGAGAAATTAGACTGCTGTAATATGCTTATGTCTCCAAGTTTTCCTGAGAATCCTTATGGTGTTCTAATTCAAACGATTGAAGATGATCGTTATTTTGTTACTTTTAGTGGATATGCAAATGAAAAAGCACCGCAAACAGATGATGAATTTTATGATTTTGCTGAAAACCTATCAATCACTAATGTTACAGAGTTTCTAAACAAATCTGAGGCGATTACCGATATAAAAACGTACAAAATTCCATATCAAGTACGCAGGCGATTTGATCTAGTTAATAATTTGCCTGAAGGATTGTTAGTAGTTGGAGATGCGCATTGTCGTTTTGATCCAGTTTTCGGACAAGGTGTTTCAGTTGCAGCTATGGAAGCTCACCAATTACAACTAATTCTTCAAGGGAGAAAAAGGCTTGATAAAATATTAACTCGAGAGTTTTATAGGAAGACTGCTATGATTATCAAAACACCTTGGGAAATGACCACAACGGAGATAGCACGTCATCCTAAGTTACAGAAAGAATTAACTACGAAACAAAAATTTCAGCAATGGTATACGAAACAAATATATCAACTTTCTGCAAGTGATTCTGATATTTATATTCGGTTAGTCAGAGTTATGAACTTAATTCGTAGTCCATTTCATCTTTTTCATCCTAGAGTATTACTTACTGTATTACTCAGACGAAAGAAATAGCAGGAAAATTATCGTTTAAAAAAGAATGTATAACAGTTAGTAAATCAAGAAGGGGTAAACGGGATGGAAATATACATAGAACAATTAAAGAATCAAGACGCTGAAGATTTATTTAATTTTGAACTCACGAACAAATCATTTTTTGAAACAATGGTACCAAGTCGTGGCTCTAATTATTACGTGTATGAATACTTTCAAAAGCAACTTGCCGAACTATTAAAAGAACAAACTGAGGGGAGTTCTTATTTTCATCTCATACGTAATACAGAAAAAGAAATTGTAGGACGTATCAATTTAGTTGATGTAGATAAGGAAAAACGAATTGGGTCGTTAGGCTACCGAGTTGGAGAGGGTTTTACAAAAAAAGGAGTTGCAGCAGCATCTGTAAAATTGATTTTGGCTCAAGCAAGAGTCTATGAAATTAATGAAATACATGCTATGACAACAACAAATAACATAGCTTCACAAATTGTATTAGAAAAGAACGGATTTTCTCGTGAAAAGGAAGCGGAGACAACTACTGTAGATTTAAACGGGGAAAACGTAAATTTCGTACATTATATTTGGAGGACTACTAAGGGTTAAAAATAATAGGGAGGGACATGTACATGAAGGATTTACGTTATCCAATAGGTCAATTTACTTACGTAGGAACTATTACAGAAGAAATAATTGATAAATGGATTCAAGAAATAGAGGATTTACCTAATGAACTAGCCAGAGCGATAAAAGATTTAGATCAGAAGCAGTTAGATACACCGTATCGCGTCGGTGGATGGACTGTTCGCCAAGTTGTTCATCATGTTGTTGATAGTCATATGAATAGCTACATACGCTTTAAATTAGCAATGACAGAAAAGAATCCAACTATTAAACCGTACAAAGAAGAAAAATGGGCAGAGCTACCTGACTCGAAATTACCAGTAGATGTTTCACTTGTAATGCTAGATTCATTACATAAAAGATGGGTTAACTTATTATATTCTTTAGAACCGGCAGATTTAGAAAAGACATTTAATCATCCTGAATCAGGAGAAACAAAACTTGCTGCTGCAATTGGACTATATGCATGGCACGGTCGTCATCATACAGCTCACATTACTTCTTTAAGAGAGCGTTTAAATTGGTAACGTTAGAGAAGGCGACAGAAATTGATGCAGAGATTATATTTCAAATGCAAGTAGAATCATTTAGTTCATTATTAGAAAAGTATAAGGACTATGAAACAAGTCCGGCAAATGAACGTATTGAAAGAACGATTTCAAGAATAAATAATCTGGACGGTGGATTTTATAAAATTTTCGTAAATACGAATCTTGTCGGCGCGATATGTATATCACGTAAAGAAGAGGCATCTAAATTTTGGATAAGCCCGATGTTTATTATTCCAAACTATCAAGGGAACGGAATTGCTCAAAAAGTATTAATTTTAATCGAGGAGATGTTTCCGGAAATAACGAATTGGGAGCTTGCTACAATTTTAGAGGAAGAACGAAATTGTTTTCTATACGAAAAGATGGGATATATAAGAGCGGAATTTAAAAAGAAATTAAATGATAAAGCAACTTTAATTTATTATACAAAAGAAAGGTAAAGCACATTTTAAATGCTTTACCTTTTTGTATTGTTTTAGATTAAATATACAAAAATAATGCATATTCTTCCAAAATATTCGGGTTAGTAATTTAGAATTCGAATAAATATACAAAAACCAACTATTTTGTCGTATATGTTACTAACGCTTTTTGAATACTTAATATGCTATCATCGCCTTTAAATTCTTTCGTAATTGGCGCGCTCAAACTAGATACCCATATTTTAAGTTCTGCATCTAAATCAAAATGCCCAGCTGTTTCAATGCTAAATTGTGTAATGCTTTTATAAGGAATAGAATGATACTCTGTTTTTTTACCTGATATCCCTTGTTTATCAACTAAAATAAGACGACGATTTGTAAATACGATTAAATCACGAATTAATTTATAAGCATGCTCAACTTTTTCATCATCTAGCATAATCTTTTCTAAATCACGTTCAACGCTTTCTGTACTCGCACTTGATGCATTTCCTAAAATACCACTAAATAAACCCATATGAAATTCCTCCTTTATAATATGTGGAATGAGTTTCTTATATTGTACCATGCGAATGACTAATAGATTATGACATTGCTTCAATAGTTTTTTGTTATTATTGCAACTAATTTATATAACCTCATCCTAAAATCTTGTGCTAACATGTAATTAAGAAAACAGAAGCAGAGGGACTGAGCATGAAGAATATCGGTTTAGTATTAGAAGGCGGCGGAATGAAAGGGTTATATACTGCAGGAGTACTCGAATATTTTATGGAAAGGGACTTATTCTTTCCGTATGTAGTCGGTGTATCCGCTGGAGCATGTATGGGAGCGACCTATTTATCACGTCAAAAAGGAAGAAATAAGAAAGTGAATACAGAGCTAGTAGGAGATCACAGGTATATATCTTATCGAAACTTAATTAGAAAACGTGAATTATTTGGAATGGATTTTTTATTTGATGAAGTACCAAACAAAATTGTACCGTTTGATTTTCAAACATTCCTAAATTCAAATGAACAGTTTGTAATCGGAACGACTGATTGTGAATCAGGACAGGCAGTTTATTATAATAAAACAGAACATGGAAATGATATTTTAAAAATTATTCGTGCATCAAGCTCTGTGCCGTTTATAGCACCTGCTGTAGAATATGATAATCGAAAATTGTTAGATGGAGGGATTATAGATCCTATTCCAGTATTAAAAGCGCAAAATGATGGTTACCAAAAGAATGTTGTTATTATGACAAAGCCGGATGGATACGAGAAGCAGCGGAATAAATTTTCTGGGCTGGCTAAAATGTTATATAGAAAATATCCGAATATCGCACAATCTTTAGTAGAACATTATCGTTTTTATAATGAGACGATAACTTATATGAATCAAATAGAACAAAAAGACAATTTTTATATCATTCAGCCTAGCGTACAGCTTCCTATAAGCGGAATAGAAAGAAATAAAGAAAAACTCGTTAATTTATATAATCTCGGCTATACAGATGCTCAATATCATTATGAAAAATTGTTAAATTGGATAGAGAAATAAAGGGGTGGAAAGTTGCTATTAGGTAAAAAGGTTATTTTTAATGAATTGCAGAAAATGCATAGTCCGCTACTTAAACCGTTTCCGAATTGTGACCTTCGAAAAATACGAAAAGATTTTAATAATATGTTTACAGAAGATGATTGCATAAGCGCTGATTTAAATTATTATTGGATGCATACAGCAGGTACTTTAAGTTACATACTTAATAACAACGAAAAGGAGATTGTGTTTGATCAAATAAAGTGGCTAAAGAAATCGTTTTTTGAATGTTTTCCGCAATATCGTTTTATAGAAACAGAAATTGTGAAGTATCCCATTTTGTATAGAGATTTCATGAATTATGAGAAGGCCCGGAAACTATTACTGTATTATCTTACTGAATAAAAATAAAAACGTACAAGTTATGCTGCTTGTGCGTTTTTTGTTCATAAAAAATACAATTTTAATACCTTGTTTATATAGGGATTCTAATACGAAGAAAGAAGTACATATAGAATGATGTAAAGGAGGGAGAGGCGTTTAGATACCGTTTTCCTTTAATCCATTATCCAATTCGAATATAGTTAGTTATTTATGATAAAATATTTCGAGTGAAATCAAGTACTTATTATATCCAGTATTAAATAAGTTAAGCCAGGAGGAACAATAGTAACATGGAAAACGTGTCAAATATAGATAAATTGGAATCAATAAAATCTTTACAATCGACAATTCGTAAACTTGAAAATGCTTTTTCACAGATGACTCAAAAGGGAGCAAATACTACCTTAGTGAAAAAAAGGCTTAAAGCCGTTTGTATAGGGCTAGCAGTGTTAGAGAACGTGTGGAATCAAGAAAGTCATCGGTATAGCCAAGAAGAGTTAGCAGAAGCTCGTAATGTCCTTGCTGGTTTGCTTCCATCAATTGAGAGAGCCTATGATAAGTCTAAGGCTGGTAGTCCTCAAAGAACACTTTTAGAAAGAAGAATAAAAGCGTTGGAACTTTCTATTCAGGCAATTGATAAACCTTCTAAATAAATAACTCATCTAAATACATAACATACTAATCCTAAATTTTATAAAAGCAATCTAGTGAAAAGAAAGAAATACAAAGGAGGCAGATGGGTGACTTCAATAATTAGCCCTAAGTTAGAGGAGCTTAATAATCAATTAAAAAAAGGAAACGAGAAAGCAATTTATACTTTTTTGCATGAAATAAAGTCAAATAATACGCCACTAATAGAACAATGTCCTGTAGAAAATCAGTATAAGCTTATAACGTATATATGGTTAGGGGATCAAAAAACTGAAAACGTCTATGTATTCGGTAGTTTTCCTGGTTGGGATTTGTCTGTAAATCAACTACAGCGGTTGTTACAGACAGATATTTGGTATGTAACGTTTAGGACGGATGAGAGTTTTATTTCAACGTACTATTTTTCAGTAAACGATTTTTTCGAAAATGATTGGATAAAGCGCAGTGAAAAGTACCAACTAGACCGATTTAATAAAAATACATTTGGAGAAGATGCCAATAAAGCGTCTGTGTTAAACATAGGAATGGAAGTACAGTATAGCAGTCGTTTTCCTTCAGATCATTATCCATCTGGAAAAATTGAAACATATTCTTTTCATAGTACGATTTTAAATGACACACGTAAAATTTATATTTATACGCCTCATGACTATTCTCACACTTCACATCTTCAAGAACTTCTCATTGTGTTTGATGGGAATTCATTCATTAATAGCCTTTCAATCGCAAGAACACTCAATTATTTAATATACGAAAAAGAAATCCCATCTTGTATTGCTGTTGCAATAGAACCCGTTGATCGACTAGAAGAGCTAACTTATAACGATAAAATGAATACATTTTTAACGGAGGAACTACTTCCATGGATTCAAGCTAGGTATCACGTATATCAAGAAAAGAATCATACAACAATTGCTGGTTTCAGTCTTGGTGGCTTAGCAGCTTTTTATGCAGCGCTTCAAAATCCACATGTTTTCGGAAACGTGTTGTCAATGTCTGGATCCGTACATTGGAAAAAGGATAGTTATGAAAATCAAATGCCTTGGATTGAAAATCAAATTTCATCTATAGATTCCAATACGAGTCAACCTCATTTTTATATAGCAGCAGGAGAACTTGAAAACAAACCTCTTTTAACGGCTAATAGACGCCTGTATAAAGCTTTAAAAGAAAAAGGATACCAAATTACTTATGAAGAGTTTCAAGGCGGTCATGACGGTGTTTGGTGGCGAGAAAAGTTATTTGATGGGTTGAAAGCATTAAAACCTACAAAAACGCTACTATAAAATATAAAAGGGAGAGATTTTATGAATCAAGAAGAACTAGATAAAAAACTAAAAAAGCAAGAGATTTTAGTAAAAGATGAGAAAGTTTGGTCCTATACGTATGAGGATCATATTAGTTCTATCGTTAAAGAAGCAGAAAAGAAAGGGTCTTTTGATAATTTACCAGGTAAAGGGAAACCTCTAAATCTAGATAAAGATCTTTCGTATAATCCTGAAAAACAACTGTATAGAACTTTAAAAAATAATCATGTTTTACCTAGGTGGATTGAGCTTTCAAAGGAAATTGATGATTTAAAAGAAAGGCTAAAAGAAACTACAAATACTGCAGAAGCAGCGGATTTAATTCGAACTATTAATAAAAAGGTTTTAGAACATAATTTACTTTGTCCACCAAGTGCGCAAAAAACGAGGGTGAAAACGGATATTTAACGATTTTCAATGAAGTTATCTTTTGCTATATAATTAAGTAAGGCATTTTCAATTCATGATTAAGGGGAGGCAAATGTAATGAAGAATACGTATCAACTTCAAATTCCGAAAGAACTAGAGCAGTATCGTAGTATTTTAGAAGAAAGTGTGAAACCGTATATTAAAGTGTCTGGAACGCAAGCAGAAACAACTCTTTTTGAAAGTAAGTTTGGTGGCTATCCGTATGTACCTATAGATCAAGAGCATCCTAAAGATTCAAATGGACAACCTATGATGTTACTTGCGCAGCTAAACTTTGAAGAAATGCCGCATGTTGAATATATGCCTCAAAAGGGTATGCTGCAGTTTTTCGTAAGTGCTGAAGATGAGCTTTACGGAGCAGATTTTGATCATCCAACAATCCAAAAAGACTTTCGAATTATTTATCATTCTACAATTATAGAAGATTTAAATAAGGTTATTACTGATTTTAGTTATTTAAACACTTCAGAATTAGAGGACTTTATCATACCTGAAGCAGCGAAATTAAAGTTTGAATTGGGTTATCAACCCGTAACATCAAGGGATTATCGATTTGAAAAGATGTTTAGTGAGGAAATTGATTGGGAAGAAATTGTTGATGGAGAAAATAATACAGAATTAGGCGAACTGTATGATGATTTATGTAAAGATCAAGGGCATAAAATTGGTGGTTATCCATTTTTCACACAGACAGATCCAAGGGAATGGGAAGAAAAATACCAGCAACATGATATATTATTGCTGCAAATCGATACAGATGATTCATTAAATATTATGTGGGGAGATTCTGGTGTTGCTAATTTCTTTATAAAGAAAGATGATTTATTAAATCTAGATTTTTCCAATGTTATTTACAATTGGGATTGTTACTAAAAATAGATAAATGGATTACTAGCTAGCAAAAGAAATCTTCCTGAAGGTGAGGAGGATTTTTTTACGTTAAAAATAAACGTTATGTTAACTAGAATGAAGAATACAATGAAAGTCAAGCGTAAATAAAAGAAATAACAACAAAAATATAAAATAATAAAACATATGTAATTAGCAATAAATCTATAAAGCAAAACATAAAATGAAATTTATCATTTGTATAGAAAAATTTATTTCGCATAAAAAAATTCCGTGCTAATCAAAATTATTTTTGACTCGTTAAACGATAATTAATCGATTAAGATTTGCTGTGATTAATTTATAGCAAAATAAACGATAAAAACTGTAGAAATTCATTTAGATAAGATTTTATGTGAATCTCATTAAAAATACCCGTTTCGTCTCATTAAGTATAGTTTACTTGGTTTTTGATACAGATAAACACTTACTCTATACAACTTCGTATAATATATATTATGTTAACTAGTAAAAAGTAATAAACTTATTATATGTTAGTTGCGGTTATTAGTCTCCCCTTTTTAATTGGGTTCATAATGTGTTGTAGATTGTGTGGTTATTTGTTTTTTTAAGTTATTTATGTTGTGTTATTGATAAGAATGTTTCCGTGTATAATTTATATTTTAGTTAATAAAAAACGCAATTCATTTAAAGTGAACGAATTGCGTTGATATGATTAAGAATAAGTTTTTAAAATTAGTTTGCTACAGCAATTGCTTCGATTTCGATTAATAATTTATTGTTAATCAATTTGTTAACTTCTACAGCTGAACTTGCTGGTGGATTGTTTGTGTTGATGTATTGATCTCGAATATCTCTAACAATGGCCATTTGAGAAATGTCCGTCAAGAAAAATGTTAATTTTACTACATCATTAAAATTTAAGTCTGAAGTTTTTAATGCGATTTTAATATTTTCAAATACTTGTCGTGTTTGTGTAGCTAAATCATCAATTCCAACTATTTGACCGTCAGTATTAATTGCTACTTGTCCTGATATGTAAATGGTTCGTTTAGCATTACTAACTTCGACTACATGTGAGTATCCAAAAGTTGCTGGCATTGTTTCTGGATTGATAAATTTCTTTTGCATGGCTCTTCTCTCCTTTTAATATCTTATTTTCTTTATATTAGGTTTTAATTTTGGATTATCCTCTATTTACTAATTATTGTCTATACATCATTCAGCTGCTACATATGCAAAAGGATATTAGTCACTTTAATTTAAAGTTTTTAATAGATTATGTACGTTTGTTTTTTTGAGCGCTTGTTATAATTACGCCTTTTTGTATTAATTCTTCAGTTACTTTTATATAGAAAAAGTGATACCACCAAATAAAAAATTCTTCGTAAGTTATTTCTTTTGAGTATCTGCTGCTTGCAAAGTATTCTTTTAAAGGCTTCTCATTTTCTTTACATAATAAAATCAAATCTTCACTGATCGTGTTCGCGATTTCGTTAAGTATAGATAAATCTACGGCTGTAAACACTGGGATAACAGGTTGTGAATTTTTATATAAGCCTAATTTTTCGTATAATACATTTGAATTTAAGTCTACTTGTCTATCTACTGCTACAAAATTTTCAACTAATTGCTTTTTCGTATAATTAATATCGATAATAGCATAGTGAAAATATGCTTCAAACGTTTCTTCATTCGCAGTTATTAAATTCAAAGTTGTATATCGAGTGTTTCCATAAAGACCAATTTGATATTCCCCTAAATCTAAATACGTATTAACATACATTCCAAAGGACTCTTTGTCTGTTTGTTCTTGTTCTAGAATCGCATAATAATATCTTTTATTGTTTCTCAAAGGCCGTTCTGTTTCTAAATAGTTTTCTTCAATGTTAATTATTTGTCCAAAATCTAATAACACACCACTATATAGTAAAAGACTATACGATTCTTTAGATAAATGATTAAATGTCTCGATTCTTTTAGACATAGCATCAATTTGATTAGAATATTTTTCAATTATGTTAAGTGTAGGTTTAATTAGAGGCTCACATAGGTTATACAGCTTTTCTCCTTCATTAGCTGTTATAACCATACATGTTGGATAGTAACTCCCTTCTGTCTTATTCAATAAACCTTCTAGTTCTAATGCGTGCATTTGTTTTTCGAATTCCTCGCTAGTCCAATTTAGCTTCGTTTTTATAGTATTTGATTCTATGCCCAGATGGAGCATTACAAGTAAATATTGAAGGTTTGTTCTGCTTATTTTTAAAGTTGGATAATTGTCAACTTATGAAATCATTTTTGTCTCATAAGTTGTTTTAAGTATTTTCTCCGAAGTATAATTAGCAAGCATTTTAAAATCCCTTCTTTTTTAGTAATTTAATTGTAAAATCTATGTATTTACTATGTTCTATAAATAAAAATAAGTATCCTTTAATGATTTCAAATAAAAAACCTTAGTATAGCTATGTTAATACCTATACTAAGGTTATCTAGAATTCTATATTTAGTTATTGCTTTTTAATAGTTTATATTTAGACTTCTTTTTTCTTTCTTCAAGCATTTATAGACTCTCCTTCCTGTGGATAATTAGTTACCTATCTGCTTCTATAACATATAAAGAAACATACGGTCTTTGTTGTTTATAAGAAAGAATTTACTTAAACAAAACAATTCACAAATACATAATATTAGTTTTAGCTGCTGCTAAATGAATTCTATTTTATATATATAAATAATAAATTTGAAGAATTTATGAAATGTACTGCATTAAAGATGAAAGGTAAAATGGTATAGTTTACACTAATAACAGCTAGAATAACAACATACGTATATTGTTAAACGTAAAAAGGAGAACTAATGAAAAAGAAATATATAAATCAAATTCATACTGATGTAAGTTTTAAACCAAAAGATATTATCGGTTTAATGACTGATTACTTTAAAATGAAAACAAAGCTACGTCCTATACAAGACTTATCTATCGTTTTACCGAATAAAGATAATGGGTCTTTAGAGAGTGTTACATGGTTTGGTCACTCTGCTTCTCTTTTGAAAATAGAAGGTAAAAAGCTGTTGTTAGATCCTATGTTTGGCGATGCCTCTTCCCCGTTCCCTGTTTTTAATAGTAAACGTTATAGTGGTGCTTTTTCTTTAGAACGTGAAGATTTCAAGGAAATTGATGCGATTATCATTTCTCATAATCACTATGACCATTTAAATTACAAGAGTATTATGCAGTTAAAAGATCGCGCAAAGCACTTTTATGTTCCAGCGGGAGTTGCGCAATATCTTATTAAATGGGGTATTTCACCTAGTAAAATTAGTGAGCATAATTGGTGGGATGAAATTACGTTTGATAATATTAAGTTAGTTTGTGCACCTGCAAGGCATTTCTCTGGACGAAGTATGACAGATAGAGATTGTTCGTTATGGTGTTCATGGCTTATTCTTGGTCAAGAAACTAAAGTCTTCTTTAGTGGTGATAGTGGTTATGCGCCTCACTTTAAGGAAATTGGTGAGAAATATGGTCCATTCGATCTTACTTTAATGGAATGCGGACAGTACGATACGAGATGGTCTGCTATTCATATGTTGCCAGAAGAAACAGTACAAGCTCATATTGACGTTAAAGGAGAATTGCTCGTTCCTATTCATTGGGGTGCTTTTACGTTAGCATTACATGAATGGAGTGATCCTATTGAACGTGTTACGAAAGAAGCAAATCGTTTAGGGGTTAATATTGCAACGCCACAAATCGGTGAAGCTATTACGTTACAATCTAAAGATTATCCTACGGCTGCTTGGTGGCGAGAAGTGTAAGTATAATAAAAAGCGAACCAATTTAATATTGATGGTTCGCTTTTTATTCATTTATGACTCATCTATTAAAATTCTTTGTTTTATCTACTGGAATTGCATTTTTCATCTTTTCTGTTGTCCAATATCCTGTAGGGTCTTCCATATCGTTTGAATCTTGAATAACAGATGGGATATTGGGAGCTTTTTTCACTTGAGTAAGAGTATCTTTTTCGCTAGAGGCTGCCAATGCTAAGTAAATAATTAAAGGTATTATAATAGTAATACTAGTTATATATATCCAAAATAATTGATTTCCTTTTTTCATGAGCTCCTCCTTCTATTACATACTAATCTCCCCTAATTACTACTTTACTATGCTGGTCTGCTTAGCTAATTCTTTATTCTTATACTCTATTAATTTATGATTTGATAAAACGCAAGAGTGCTCTAATATTAATTCATTATAAAGTACTTCAGTTAAAAATTTAGGTATCATCTCTCCTACGCCGTAATTATAGTCACTTAGAATCCAAGATACCTCTTTCCAATCTAGAATTCCTTCTGAGAATTTTTTTGGAGTGTGATATGTAAATTCATTAAGTAGCTCTACTAAATAGACATACATGCCACCAAAATATGAGGAATCCTCCCATTTAATAATGCCTTTAAATTGAATTTGATTTTGTTCAACATCTATATTTGTTTCTTCTTTTATTTCACGAATTGCATTTTCAAACGGTGTTTCTCCTTTTTCTATCTTCCCTCCTACACCATTCCATAATCCTTTTACAGGATCATATTCTCTATTTAGCATAAGTATTTCTTCATTTCTTTTTATAAAACATAAAGTGTGCTTGTACATAATTTAATTCTTTCCTTTGTTCTCAATAAGTTCTAACAGGTGATATTAAATATACTGCTGCAGATTGTTCACCTGCTTCAATTAATATCGGTCTCATGGAACCGCCAAAACTTAAAGTAACTCTATCTTCTTTTATTGCTTTTAAAGTATCGACCATATACCGTCCATCAAAAGATATATTTAATTGCTTTTCACCGTGAATAGCATCTAGTTGTTGTGTCTCGGATATTTTACCAATTTGAGAAGCGTTGGAAGAGATTTGTATTGTGAATTCGTCGATGATTTCTAAGTTAACGTTGTTGTTTGCCCATTCACTAGCTAATAAACTTGAACGATCTACACCTTGTAAAATCTTTTTTCTATCTATATTAATAACCGTTTGGGATTCATTTGGAATTAGGCCGGATATATTAGGATATTTTCCTTCAATAAGTCTTGAATACAACGTAATTGTACCGAATTTAAAAATAATGTGACTTTCTGAAAGATATATGTATACTAAATTTGAATTACTGTTCATTAATTTTAGTAGTTCACTAATAGTGGAACTTGGTACAATGCAATTTAATTTCGCATGTGAAGAAATGGGTATTTTACGTAAAGCCAGTCTGTGCGAATCAGTAGCAGCACAAATTAATTTGTTATGATCAATAACGAAATGTACGCCAGTAAGAACTGGTCTAGATTCATTTTTAGCAGTTGCAAAGACAGTTTGTTTAAAGACTTCAATTAATTGTTCCGTCTCTACTTGTATTTCTGTATGTGCGTCTAAAAATGGTACATTAGGAAATTCATTTGCCGAGAGTCCATTTAAGTTTAAAGTAATTTCATCAGATTGAATTGTAATCAACTGCTCATTCATGCTTTTTATTAAAATATCACTTGGCATTTTCTTAATAATTTCAATGAAATATTTTGCTGGTACAACAATACTCCCTGCTTTTAAAATAGTTGTAATTTGTTCGTCTTCAATTGAAATGGGTATAAATTTTTCAATGAAAATATTCGAATTACTTGCGATTAAAGTAATTCCAGATTGATCTGCTGTTATCTTTATTCCGGATAATATAGGAATTAAAGTTTTTGTTGAGATAGCTTTACTTACTTCTGAAAGAGCTTGTGTAAATTGTTTGTGATTAACGATAAACTCCATTTTTCCCCCGCCTTAAATGAAATACTATCTTTATGAAGATTGATGAATAATAGTTCCATTAAAAATATAAGGAACTGTTTCTTTCTTTTGTAAAAGGCTTTTTAAGTGTTCTGGTATACGTAAATAAGGTTCTGCTGAATCTAATTCCATCCAGGTAATCTCCTCAATCTCTTTTGGCCGTGATATACAGATTTCCCCTCCGATTATTTCTCCTAAAAAATTAAAGAAGATTGCATGATGTCCTCTCTCCTCAAAAAAGGCTTCACTAATGGAACAAACCCCTTTTACGGATATGTCTAGCCCTGTTTCTTCTTTCACTTCACGAATTGCTGCCTCTTCTAACGTTTCCCCGAATTTAACTGCTCCACCTGGTAAAGTGTAATAAGAACCATTTTCCCCTTTGTTTTTAACCATTAATAGCTTTTCATGAGTTTCATCATATAGAAGTGCGTATGTAACATTTACTTTTTTCATATGTAACCCCCTTGAATGGTGAAAATTTTCTGTCTTTATTTTATTCTATCATTAAATTGTTTTGATTCATAAAAAGTAATTTGAGTAAATAACTAATACGAAACGATATCGTGTTCATAGACACACAAAAGAAAAGAGCATATTTTGAAAAAGATTAATCATAATACACTCTTTAATGATTCATTTATAACCTTTTTTCTAAATAGTAATGATTATGCCCTTTAGGATGATCTTCACTTACCCCTATCACTTTATACCCATGCTTCTTATAAAAATTAGGGGCTTGGAAACTAAAAGTATCTAATTTGATTAGCCTACATTCTTTTTTTATTGCAAATTCTTCAATAAGATTCATTAAATTGCTTCCATAACCTTCATGCCTGTATTCTTCAGAAACCCATAGGAAGTCAACATATACATGATGCCAGAATGTTATTGCTGTTATCCCTCCTACTATTTCTTCTTTTGCATTTTTTACTATAAAACTAACCGTTTCTGAAGGTGTTTTTTCTTCATTTGAAAGTTGCTTTTGGTTATATTCAATTACTTTTCTCTTATGTAATCACTATCTTCTTGTACCCATTGCTTTACTATTTTCATTTTAACTAGCACGCTCTTTTATGTTATTTATTCAATTTAATAATCGGAATTTCCTATCTTCTTTAATGTTAGTTATGTAGTAAGTACAGGGACAAAATTAGATTCTTTGAATGGCATCCATTGTTTATACATTATGCTGTAATGAAAAAGAGCCCTAGCATAAGGACTCTTTCTTAGCATTAAGCTATTTTTCGATTTAACTGTTTTATTTCCTTCTTCTTTTCTGCATTTGGAGGGCGGATTACTATAGAGATAACGAAAGATATAACACATAGAACACCGATTGTAATGAAGGTTGGTTGAAATCCGCCAAGTAGTGCTCCAATGAATGATCCTGCAAGTGCACCAAATCCGAAACCTTGGTAAACAATCCCGTAGTTTGTACTATGGTTTTTTAATCCGAAGAAGTCTCCCACAATTGCTGGGAATATGGTGATATTACCACCAAAGCAAAAGGCGACACTTGCTACACAAGCAAAATAAATCCCGTAATTTAGTGGAATAAAACTTAAAGTGAAGACGGATAATCCAATAATAATAAATGTAGCCGAGACGATTTTTAATCGGCCTATTTTATCTGATAACGTTCCAAGAATAATTCTACCTATTGTATTAAAGATTGCGATCATTGCGACGGCATTTGCGGCAGTCGCTGCACTAAGACCAACGAGCTGCACCCCGATGTCTTTTACCATACCGATTAAATACAGTCCGCCCATACATGATGTGAATAACATGAAAAATAAGAGATATACTTGTTTCGTTTTCATCATTTCACGCGGCGTATAATCATTGTGTAATGTTTCAGTTGCAGTGTTACTTACAATTGCTTCACGTAAGAAGAATGATCCTATCAACACTAATAGTAAGACGATAATACCCCAGTATAAAAATGCTTGTGATACTCCAAGACTGTTGATAAGATTTCCGTTTATATATCTAAAGATTAAGCTTCCCATTCCATATGCCGAAACAGATATACCAGAAATAAGTCCTTTACGGTTTGGAAACCATTTAATTAAATTAGATAGTGATGTAATATATGCTGTTCCATCAGCGTATCCAACGACAACACCGGCTAATAAATAAAGTAATGGTAATGAGGAAACTTGTGAACTAAGTATTAAACCGAGTCCTAAAACAATTCCTGCAGTAGCGATAAGTTTACGAAGTCCAAATTTTTGTTGTAGCTTTCCTGCAAATAGAGTTGAGAATGATAAAGAAAAACTCGTAATTGAGAACGTAATCGCGACTGAATTGAGGTTCCATCCAAACTTACTTACAAGGGGTTGATTAAATAAACTCCATGTGTAAATTGTTCCTAGGCCAATTTGAACAATGATTGTACCTAGAACAATTAGCAATGGATTTATAGATGTTTGTTTCATGCTAACTGTCCCCTTCTTTTATCATGACATGAATTTTCACAGTTAGTATATCCATGATAAATTGCAAGATACTGTACGGAAAATGGAAATTGAGTTAGCTTACACAAAAAAGACACTTCATCAAGAAGTGCCTTTTTGTAGGTTATATACAGCATTTAAAGAAAGCTTTGTTAAGATAAGACATTTTCGAATGCTTATGTATATATGTTATCAAATAATTCGCTGAAAGTGATGAGACTTAAGACGTATTTTTCTTTCATAAATAAGTCGGAGAGAAAATTAATATTCAATTTCCTCAAAGTCTTTCGGCTGCGGTACAGTTTGCATATTAGCTGCATCTTTCGGATCGCTATAAATCGCGTTTTGTTCTGTGTTTACATCCTTTATATTTTGCTTTTTATTTTTATTCACTTCATTTTTCATTAAAGTTCACTCCTTTTTATTATAGGAGTAGTTATACCCTAACCACAGTATTTTTACTGCTACTAAATGTATCAGCGACTAAATTGCTAAATTCACGTAAATAATATAAATAATTATCCCCACCATAGTTGTATCTTTTATTGTACATTTTAGCAACGACGACATTATATTCTGGAATGACTAATATCGTTGGTCCTGTAATTCCTAATATTTGATAGGAACCTTTAGGAACTCGCTCACCAAGTTCGCTAAATAAAGCAGGTTCATTTTGAACGAACCAAAACAACCCGTTTTGAGGTAGTTCTTTATTTGTATACTCTGGACTTTGTAAGCTCGTAGCAAATGCTATAACTTCTTTTGGCACAATTTGTTTACCATTTAAAAACCCTTTATTTAAATGAAGGTTACCCCAAAATGCAAATTCTCTCGCAGAGACAAAAAGATTTTTCTCGGAGCCGTCATCTACTGCACCAACACTATTTATTGCATCTTCATCTGGGTTTACAACAACCTTAACTAAATTATCATCTTGTTTTATTCTCCATCCAGTTTCCTTGAAGTCAGCAGGTATGAATACACGCTCCTTTAATAGTTCAGGAAAACTTTTGTTATACAAGTGATAAATAAGCTGCGTCACCATTCTTACATTAATATCTCTGTACGCCCAAGCTTGTCCTGGCTCAAATTCACGAAATGCTGTCCCATCATCGGTTTCATTTAAACCGTGTGAATGAGTTACTAAATGTCTTATCGTTGTCTTTCCAAGTAATGAAGGATCATATTCTTTAAAATAATTTACAGCCTCGTCATCAAGAGATTTTATTTTCCCCTCATAAACTGCATAAGCTACCATTAATCCTAAATAGCTTTTTCTTGCGGAAGCGACATTGAATTGTGAAGATATAGTTACTTTTTTACTAGTAGGAATATTTGAATGCGTTCCACTATAATGCTCTAGCACAATCTTATTATCTTTCATAATACAAAGTGCTGCCGTAGAACTTTGATTTGTCTCTTTAATGTTTTCTACCCATGAAATTAATTTTTTATATTTGTACAAATAAATATCCCCCTAAAACATATAAAAATAACAGCATGAAAGAAAAGTTTCAATACATTATAACTTTGCATCTGCACTTTTCTTTCATGTGAAATATTATTGATCTATAGTACTTAAATAATCCACCAGTTCCAGCAATTAGAACAGCTGAAACAACCAACACAGCCTACACAACCTACGCAACCGCCGCAACGTCCGCCGCCACAACCACCACAGCGACCACCACAACCGCCACAACGTCCGCCGCCACCGCATCCGCCACAACGACGTGCATCGTCTTGAATGTAGTAATATGGATATTGATTTTGTTGCTGATCCCAATACACAACATTACCAGGTTGATAAGCATTAAGGTTTAACGCTTGTAGTTCTTGTTGAAACTCATTCATTATGAAACCCTCCATTTACAAATGTAAATTCCGTCCAAATTTTCGAGTTTATTTACTTTTAAAAATAAAGTAGAAATAAGGCTATAGACTAAATGCGTACATCAACAAAATATGACTTTACACTAGGTGATGTACCTTGTTTATGAGCCTATTTTCTTTATATTCTTTTAGTGGACGGAATTAATATAAATAGAGACAATTAAAAGTTGCTAATCCAGCAAGTTAATAGTTCATCACTTAATTTTCTTTCTAGTAATTCTTTTACTGAAGGTGTCGGCATTATTGTATAGGAATTTATATTTTCTTTATTAAAATCAATCCAGTGAAATGCTAAATGGGACTCTTTAAATATTGGAGTGAAATCGGATCTTAACTCATTTGAATCTATTTCAAAAATGTGGTTAATTTCATGGTGGAGGGTTTCTTTGGCTTGCCATTGATTTTCTATGACGCCTAAAAATTGTTTTATACTGCAAGTTACTCCAAGTTCTTCTCGTAACTCTCTTATTAGTGCATTCTCTGCTGATTCCCCAATTTCAACATGGCCACCGGGTAAAAAATAGTGATGGCCTATGTATTCAGCGACTAGTAGTTTTTCATCTTTTATCATGATAGCTCGTACAATATGATGGAATTTACTTTTCATTTTGTATTCCTCCTAATCATTCACTTTATACTTGCTCGAAAATTTTCATTTAAAAGCGGGATAATATAAATCATAGGTGTTTCATATGGGTGAATTTCATTGATAATTGCAAGAGTACCTTTTACAAGTTCTCGTTTATACGTTAATTAAAACTAATAATTTTGATAAATGATTCTAAAAAAGAGTATGTTTATGAAGAAAATTATCAAAACATACTCTTAATATTTTTAGTTGATTCATTCTTTTACAATAAGGTTTGATTAGCCCTATTCTTTGCGGCCTCAAAATCGAATCCGTAGCTAAAGTATGCAATCACTACTATTCCCTAAGCAAATCTATTCTCTACTTCAAATTTACCTGCCTGTACAAATTTTAGACTCTTAACGAACCACGAAAGCCTCTTGCGGCATAGTAAGATTCTGCCCCATTGTGATACACAAAGACGTGTCCAAAGCGATAATCGCAAAAAAGGGCACCGCCAAGTTCTCTAATATCAGAAGGTGTTTCCACCCAACTCGACGTCTTCATATCGAAATTTTCAAGATTATGTAATGTACGATATTCTTCTTCCGTTAATAGTTCAATACCCATGGCAGTTGCCATATCAATAGCGTTATTTTCTGGTTTATGTTTCTTTCTTGATTCTAGCGCTTCAAGATCGTAACAAACACTTCTACGACCTTTAGGACTTTCTGCTGAACAATCATAAAAAATATATTCGCCTTTTTCTTTATCAAAATCAACAACATCAGGTTCGCCACCAGTTCGTTCCATTTCGTTGAGCGACCACAACTTTTCAGTATTAGCATCCAGCCTTTCTTGAACATTAGCCCATTCTAAACCTTTATGACGGTTCATATTATTCTCAAAACGATCTTTCAATGTTTGTAGTAATTCTTCACGTTGCTCTAGTGACAACTCTTTTTTATTGCTTTCTTTCATATTAGTTCCTCCATTGATGTTTTTATTAATGATAGTTTAAGTATATATAAATACTGTTTTATAATAAAATGTTTAAATAATTGCGTGAATTGAGTTTGCGATAATTTATATGAATTAGTACAACCAATTCTCCGCGATATGACCCTTTAACGGAACAACTTATTGTTTCAAAACAGTATATCTTTATTTCAATAACAATAAGCGATATACTTCCTCACCGTCATATACATTTCCTAATGGTTTAAAATCATAACATTCATATAGTTTCTTTGCAGAAATATTATCTTTATGGACAGTTAATCTAATTTCCTCACACTCTTTAAAGTTATTTTTTATTAAGTTAATGATTTCCTGTAATGCTGCTTTTCCATATCCTTTTCCTTGCTCTTTTTCATCAATGATAAATCCGTTAATCCAATACATATCTGTTGACTCTCGCACAAAAGCATGCATAATAAAACCAACTATAAGGTCACCATCATATATAGCGAATGGAATATATTCGACATTTTCACCATCTGGTTTTATGTATACTTTAGCAAGTGATACTGCCACTGCCGGAACAAAGTGTATTTGGTTTTCTTTAACTTGTAACTTTAATGCGTCTTCCCAATTTTCTCTCGTAACAATTTTTAATTGGACGTTCACTATTTTAAGCTCCTTTAAAAAGAGAATTTATCTTTTATATTCAACGGAGTGAAATGATTCCCTTTTTCGACATCAACTTATAACATGATTTTCATAAAATCCTGAATAAATTTTTCCTCATCTAATTGTAACGCTATACGCGCCCCTTCAGATTTAGAGTGTGGACGAAAATCAGCAAAAGTTTGTCCCTTCGTTTCGCCACATATATCCACAGTCACTTTTCGGGATGTATAATTTAAAAATGTAGGATTCACTAAACCGCTTATAGCAAGTACATCGTGTAATAATGGCCCTTCAATATATGGATTGAGTTTTTGGTATGCTGATAAATAATAATCGTACAGGGGTTTCATAATCGGCTTAAATGGATTTTGTGTATTAACTAAAATATAAGTAAATACACTTGGGGTTAAAACCGTTTTATTTGTTACATTTAAAGGGAATAACGTTATATTTTTCGCTTGCTGAAATACAATTTGACTTGCTATCGGATCTCCGTACACGTTTGCCTCTGCTAATGGAGTAACATTCCCTGCTTCTAAAAAGACACCACCCATAAAATAAATTCCTTTTATATTTAACATCAATTCGTTCCATAAATTAAAAGCAATCGCTAACGAGGTAGATCTTCCTACATCGACAATTGTTAAATCTTCTCCATACTTTACAAGAATCGCAGCAATACTACCAAAATTGTATATAGGAATAGATAACACACTTTCCGGTACATGGATGGGCCCTAATCCTTCTGGTCCATGGATTTCAGGGTAATACGTTGTAATTTCATTTGTAAGTGGGCCTGTTGCACCGCTAATTACAGGAATATCTTGTCTGTTTGCTAACTGTAAAATATATGCGGCATTATGAGCGGCATGTATATGTTCAACATTTCCATATCCAGTTACGATACCAACGATTTCAATTTCAGGATGCAGTAAGCCATACATAATTGCAAACGAATCATCAATACCTGGGTCTCCAAAAAATAAAACCTTCTCCAAGAAATGCACTCCTTTCATAGGTAAGATAATTATGTATATGTGGAAATAATTTAAATCTATACAGTTCTAAGCAAATATTAATGGTGAGTAATGTATTGATAAAAAAGAACTAGCATTATGCTAGTTCTTTTGCAGATAAATAATCTACCAGTTTAATTAAATCTCGTACAAATATTGGACTAGCTGATTTTAATATAGATTTTTTTCACTATATTTATAGAATGGAAAGCCTGTTATTAATCCGAAATTTTGCATTTAAATTGCAAATACTCGCAGGGATGTCTTACCATACTTTTTCACTCTCAATTTGCTTATAATTATCTTTATTAAATGTTAAATGAGCAATCACAACTCCAAGTATAGTAATTCCCCCTCCAATTATCGAAACAAAGGTTGGCACCTCACCTAACCATATCCAAGCGATAATACATGCAGTTACTGGTGTTAAATATAGAGAACTTGTTGCCTCAGAAGCACTGGCATGGGATGTAATATATGCTAATGCAATATACGGCAGTACTGTCGGGAACACACCTAAATATATAACACTCAAAGTAACTTCTATAGGAGCTGCTACAATTTCTTCATAAATCCCTGGCAAAAAAATAAGCATAAATACAGTACCAGACCAAATTGTATATATTGTAAATGGCAAGAAACCGTACTTTTTTAAGTATGGCCTTTGAAAAACGAAAAATAGACTTTCTGAAATTGCCGCCAATAAAATTAGTAATCCCCCACTATTCAATTGAATGGAATCTCCTTGACTTAACGATAAAAAAGCAATTCCTACAAAACTAATTACACCACCGATCCAACCATTTAATTTCATTTTTTCATTCAAAAAAACAGAAGCAAGAATTGCCGTTAATATAGGTGTTACTGATACAATTAAACTAGCAGGTCCAGCATTCACACTCTTTTCACCGTAGTTCAGTGCAATATGATAAATTGTAAATCCAAGAGCACCAAATATAAAAATCACTGGAATATCTTTCAAATCAGGTAAACGTAATTTGTATATAAGTGAAAACAGAAAAAGAATCAAAGAAGCGATTAATAATCGTAGCAAAGTAAGGTGTTCAGGGGTGTAAGCTTCAAGCCCCATCCGAATTCCTGGAAAAGCTGTTCCCCATATAAGAATCGTAAAAGCGTGAGCACATACAATACGAAAATCCCATTTTTTATTATGCATATTTTCTCTCCCTCTCCAATAAACCAGCCATTTTCTAATTACCAATTATTTCTTTTCATCATATTTAATAGTTGATACAATGTCTTCAACCAGTTAATCCTCGAAAAAACCAACCACTTTGCATTTTTAAAATGAATGAGGGAGTTTTTAATATGTCTACTGATAAAAAACTGCCTAAATATCGGCAGATAATAGACTATATGAAAGAAAAAATTGAATACGGAGAATGGCCGATTGGAAGTAAGGTTCCTAGCCAGCGGCAGTTAGCGAAATTATTTCATGTAAATCGTAGTACTGTAATAACCGCACTAGAAGAACTTATGGCAGATGGCTTAATTCAAGGGAAAATCGGGTCAGGAACAATTGTAACGAATAATACATGGTCATTATTAGCCACCAATCCCCCGCCCGATTGGAGTGAATATGTAAAGGCTGGTATTCATAAACCAAGCAAGTTAATGGTACGGGAAATAAATGAAGCAGAAGCAAATAAAAAATTGATTCATCTTAGTAAAGGAGAACTTGCACCTCATCTTTTCCCGTTAGAAACTATGCAATTCATTATGCGTAACGTATGTGAGGAACTAGATTATTTCGGATATGAAGAACAAAAAGGATATCTCCCTTTACGTGAAGCAATAAGTAATTATGTAAAATCATTTGGAATAAATACATCACCAAGCTCTATATTAATAGTCTCTGGTGCATTACAGGCATTACAATTAATATCAATCGGTCTTTTACATAGAGAGTCAACTGTTTTACTTGAACGACCTTCTTACTTATATTCTCTTCACGTATTTCAATCGGCTAATATTCACCTTTCTGGAATACAGATGGATCAACATGGAATTATCCCTAATGATTTGTTAAGAAAAATTAATTATAGTCAAAAGAAAAATATTTTATATTCGATTCCTTGTTTTCAAAATCCGACGGGTGTATTAATGTCCAAGGATCGACGAAAAGAAATACTAAGAATATGCGAAAAAGAACAATTGCCTATCATTGAAGATGATATTTACCGTGAGTTATGGATGAACTACCGCCCCCTCCTTTAAAGTCGATGGATAAATATGGACATGTTTTATATATCGGTAGTCTATCTAAAACACTTAGCCCAGGACTTAGGATTGGTTGGATTATCGGACCAGAGCCTGTTATTGAGAGATTATCAGACATAAAAATGCAAACTGACTATGGGTCAAGTTCTTTATCTCAAAGAGTTGCTGCAGAATGGTTAAGTAAAGGGGTTTATGAGGATCACGTAGCGAATGTAAGGATTCACCTAAAAAAACGAAGACAAATAATGATACAAGCCTTAAATATGTACTGTGCTGACATTACTACATGGGATATTCCTAGTGGTGGATTTTTTATATGGCTAAGGGTAGTGCCTAACATTTCGATGAAAAAACTATTTTCAGAGGCTCAATCAAAGGGAGTTCTTTTTAACCCGGGACGTATTTATGAGGAAGAATCAGATCAGTTTATACGTTTATCTTATGGGTATTCTTCCCCTGAACAAATTACTCAAGGTATTATTATATTAAGTAATTTGATTCGTAAGTTAATGGCATAATAAAAAAATCCTCTTTTTATAAAGAGGATTTTTTGTGTGCCTTTTTTACCATAATCTCATTTCCTGTCCTAATAAAATAAGTTCTTTATAGGGATCACCGTCAATGTTTAATACTTGAGCAAAAGCCGGTTCTGTTTTTAACCCTTGTTCTTTTAATTCAATTACTTCTTCTCTAATGTGTGGGTGCTGCATTAATAGCATGTGCTCCACTATCATATGTTTATATGCATTTTGGTTACGTACTGGCCGCGGTTGAGCAAATAATTCAAATTCAAAACCTTCAAATTGAAAATTCACCTTTATTGTTAAGATATTTTTAATGATTTTCTTTTTCATTTCAAATCCTTCGTATGAGCCATACAATGATCTAATTTCCTGTTCAAAAAAATCATAATTATGTACTTCCATTACAATGTCTAAGTCAGAATGAAGGGTATCAACTCTAATAGGGATTGTCCCGCAAAGTACAGGGCTATATAAAGCTAAATCCTCCATTATGTTTAGTTTATTAATAACTTCGTAAACTTTTTGTTGCTTATCATTCCCAGATTGTAAATATGTAATAGATGTAAACATAGAAGTCTCTCCTTCATTTAACGTAATACTCGTCTCACTAAATTTGAGAAAAAATTTAATCATTCCATTTTGTTCTAGGAGTACCTTTATTTCAATATATTAAGGCAAACTAACTATATTGTTCAACTTTTCTCCTATACTGCAATACTATAAAAATAAAAAAGGAGGAACTTTTATGAGCATTTTCAACATTCTTTTGACCATACACATATTATTTGGAACCATATGTTTAATTACTGGTATTGTAGCGATGGTTGCTCAAAAAAAGAAAGGAAAACATACGGAATGGGGCGAAATATACCATGCGTCCTATATTGTCATAACCCTTACTGCAATTATATTGTCTATTTTAAACTGGGATAAAATCGCATATTTATTTTATGTAGCAATTATCTCCTATTCATTTGCGATTTACGGATATCTCGCAAGAAAAAAACGATGGAGAAATTGGTTGCAACACCATATTAGAGGTATGTTAGGCTCTTATATTGGTGCAGTTACCGCACTTTTAGTAAACATTGGTATGTATATCCCTATTTTAAATCTACTTCCACCAATATGGTTTTGGTTCTTACCTACTATAATCGGTATTCCTCTCGTAGCCAGTGTATCAAAAAAATATAAAAAAGAAAGGAAAAATTAATTACATTTTGATTACTTTCTGACAAAACTTATGAAAAATAATAATCAATATTGTATTATATCAAGTTTGGCGTATAGAACTAAAAAAGAATCCAATATGTTTATTGGATTCTTTTTTGTTTATTACTCCCTTAAGAATAATACTTTTTAATTATGACTTTTCAAATCTAATACTGAATGTAAACGATCCGGATAATTAGTAAACATCCCGTCGATGCCCCAAGAAAGTAACTTTTTCATATCTTTTTCATTATTTACTGTAAATGGATGAACTTCTAATCCATAATTCTTTATTTTTTTTACGTAGGCTGCATCAATATATTTATAATTCATACCAAGACCTATGCAGTATGTTTTATACTTTTCTATTTCTGAGTCTGTTAATTGAACTGCTTTTTTATATGATAATAATTGTACTAACGGTATATTATCATTTAAACTGTGAATCTTTCGCAGACTTTCTTCACTAAATGATTGAATAATAACTTTATCATTTATTTGGTAGTGATTAATAATTTCTAATAGTTTTTCCTCCATTCCAGGATATTCATCTGGTGATTTTGTTTCGATATAATAATTAGCATTATGTCCAAACGTTTCAATAATCTCTTCTAATATTGGAACTTTAGTATCTTCAAATTCTTTCTTTGCTAAATTTGGATACTTTTTATTGAAAAAAGAACCTGCATTCAGTTGTTTTATTTCATCTAATGTATGATCTTTTACAAAACCAGTACCGTTTGTTGTGCGGTTTAATGTTTCATCATGCATAGCTACTAAATGTCCGTCTTTTGTCATTTGGAGATCTATTTCTATATAGTCACCTTTTAATTGCTGTCCTAATTGATACGCTTCTAATGTATGTTCCGGTGCATATGCAGAAGCCCCTCTATGCGCAATATTTTTAATATGATTTGATTGATTAATAGCTTTTGTATATTTTTGTTCATTTACTTGCTGAAAAACAAAGATGCTTATTACTGTGAAGAAACAAATGATTGTAATTATAGATGTTTTTTTCATAACGGTATGTTAACTCCTATATTTAAAACAATTTGACTTGGATGATTTACTCAAATAAATGCCGATTTTCAAAAACAGTCATTTGTCCTACAACTTGAAAGCCGGATTTTTTATAAATATTTATTCCATCAGGTGAAGCTTGTAATACACAATACGTATTTTTTAATTGTTTTGCTTCTTGCAGCAGGAAATTAAACATAGTAGAGCCAAAACCTTTTCCTCTCATTTCTTCTTTAGTCGCTATATCATAAATACCGACACTATCTTTCGTACATACTAAAGAGCCAACAGATACTACCTCACCTTTATAAAGACCTAAGTATAGTTTCATGTTATCGCTATTCCATAAATTTAAAGAAGAAATTTGATTATAGTATGCTTGTACATTTTTACCTTCCTCTGATGTACCAAATAGATTAGCTAACGTTTCTCCAAACTTTTTGATTTGTCCTGAAGAAGATGCTTTTTGTATCGTAAAACCTACTGGCATGTTTATTCTTGGATGAATTGTTTTTAATTCTGCTACCATCGCGATATTCTTTTCAGCTTCTTTTAAACCAAGTTTGATTAATTCGCTTTTTATAGTCTGCTCTTGCTTATCATCCCAAAACCAAACACTCATTGGAAATTTCTTTTGATTATAGTATTCTACCTCCTTATATAATTTCTCGATTCCTTCCGTTACATTACTATTTAGTAGTGTGATAATATTAAATGTATCTGCAGGTAATCCGCAGTCGACAGTAATGTAATCCTTCGTTTCTTTTACATCCATTCCATTTACCTGCCGCGTAATATATGAGGTTTTATATGTAAAATTGTCTATTAGTAACTGTTTATAATTCATTCATTTTGCTCCTTTCATAAAAATTCGTATTCGAATCCTTCAGTATTAAATATATCATATAAGAAATGTACCTATTTCTATAAAAATATCTCTATAAATCACTCTTTGCGCCCTAAAAGAATTAAAAATGATATAACGTTGTCGGAATGAAAAAAGTGGTATATAATAAATATTAACATTACTAGTAATTATTTTAGGTATTCCTAGAATAAAGGAGCGATACATATGAAAATTACTATTTATTTCGGAAGTCATGAGGATCAAGATGTTCGTACTATGGACTGTCATTTAGATGTAGAAGATACAGAAGAGATTGTTTCTGTATCATAATATAAATAGTTGGGATGAACCCTCTTCCCTACAGCGTTTAAGGCACCTTTTACAGGTGTCTTTTTTGTTGTTTTTTCATCAAAAACCCTTTACTTTAGAGCGTTTTAATAGTAAAATATAAATATACGAACAAACGTTCTTTTTATTTTAATTGTACATGAAGGGATGATTTTAACAATGACTCAAGCAAAGCGCAGAGGAAGAAAAAAGCAAACACCTATTATTTCAAATACAGGCTTTATCGGCTCTGTCTTTATTGATACATTGGAGTTACAAAAGAAATCCTATTATTTCGCTCGTAAAAAACTTCAAATTGTTCATCACGTACTAGATGGTCTATCTGGGGCAACGAGTGCATTATTTAAAGAACATAATATATCCGCATACATGTCATGTGTGTATTTACATAAACAAAAGAAAATCGGCTTTGTTCTTTCAACAAAACCTTTTGAACAAAGTGATGGTGTTTCTTATTTTATAAATTATTTGATCGAAAAGAATTTTTATGGTGACGAAGATATTGAATATCAAGAAGTATTTAATACAGGTTTTATTGGTGTAGTATTCGCGGATTTATCTAGTATAGATCGCTTTAATTTTGAGTTTGAAATGGGTATGTTAACGAAATTAATGAAAGATATGATCATTCCTGTTAAAGAACTCTTTTTACGCCACAATGTACCGGCTTACATCTCCACTTCTCATTTAGAGGAGCAAAATAAATTAGGTTTCGTTCTTTCTGTAAAGCCATACGATGAACGTGCAGAAGCAGATTTATACTTCGAAACATATTTAAAAGAACGTGGATTATTTATTGGTGATGAAGAGGATGATATTGATAAGATTGTTATTAGAAAGACGGCTGAATTACGATAGTCTTCCAGTACAACTCACATTAATAAATTGTTCAGTATTTAATTTAAACTTAATACCTTCCTATTGCCAATAGGAAGGTATTAATAATTTATTAGCCCTTATGCTTTTCATACATCTCTATTTTTTTATTTAGTAAATCTTTACCCCAGATTTGCATTGCTTCTAATACAGGTATAAACTTTTCCCCCTGCTCTGTTAAAGAATATTCTACCTTTGGTGGAACAACTTTATAAACTTCTCTGTGTACTAGCTCGTCCTCTTCAAGCTCTCTTAATTGTCTAGTTAAGATTCCTTTTGAGATGCCAGGTAACATCCTCAATAATTCATTAAACCTAATGATTTCATTTTTGCTTAAATGCCACAAAATCACGATTTTCCATCTTCCTGCAATTGCATTTTGGGTAACTATTAATGGACAAATTTCTTGCTGTGTTTCTTCAGAAACCGATTCATCTTGATAACTAAAACGTGCCATAATAAAATCTCCTTTTTCGCTAAGTACTATTTTTATGACTATGTTATTAAATTGTGCCTACTTACATAAATCCTTCTTAAGAAATAGCATATGTAATGTATACAAAAATCAAAAATAACGCTGTATGTAACGGAGGAGATTGTATGAAAGTTTTAGTAACAGGTGCAAGCGGAAATTTAGGTTCTAAAATTGTTGAGTATTTACTTACCAGATTATCAATTGAAGAAATAATTGTTGGTGTACGTGATGACAAGTCTGAAAAAGCACTTAGTTATAAGGAACAAGGCTTAGAAGTACGTGTAACGGATTTTGAAAATCAAAAAACCTTGTTTTCAGCATTCAAAGATGTTGATCGTTTATTCATCATGTCAACATTTGGTGACTTTGATACAGTTATACGTCAGCATACAAATGCAGTAGAAGCTGCCAAAGCAACAGGTGCAAAACAAATTATTTATCCAAGTGTTACAAGAGCAGAAGGAAATGACTTTTTCCTAGCGGGCATGCATAGAGCACGTGAAGTAGCAATTATTGAATCAGGTATTCCTTATGTGATTCTGCGTAACAACTGGTATGTAGAAAATGAACTTGGTACAATTCAAAGCTGTATGGCTGGTGCCCCTTGGGTGACTTCTGCAGGAGAAGGGAAAATCGGTTGGGTATATCGTCCGGATTTAGCTGAAGCAGCAGCGAATGTTTTGGTAGCTGATGGTCACAAAAATAAGATTTATGAACTTTCTGGTGAAAATTTAAAACAACAGCAATTTGTTGATACATTAAGTGAAGTATTAGGAAAAGAAATTCCTTTATTAGAAGTAGATGACTCTTCTTATGAAGGAATGTTAAAAGGTGCTGGAGTACCTGAAGCCTACCTTCCAATGTTAGTAATGATTCAAAAAGGGATTCGTGAAGGAGGATTAGAATCAACACATACCCATTTGAATTTCTTATTAGAACGTCAGGCTACACCATTAAAGCAAGCATTAACACATTTATTAGTAAATACAAAATAGATAAATCAAATTCCACAGCCGAAATCAAATAATAAATTTTGTATTTAAAAAAGTGCCTTTACTTCGACCACCTATCACTTTAGTTAAAGAAGGATTTTTAAACAACATTATTATTTTTTAAAGGACTTTATTGCAAAATAAGCATCTTTTTTGTTACTTAACAAGTTCACTTAGCTACGCAAAACACTATAATCTTTTGAATGAATTTCTAAATTTAACTTATTTGAGTAAGCCTTATTCAAAATAAGAAATACTATCCCTCCTGTAATTGGAAGCGTGTAAGCAGGGATATAATTTAATACTAATCCTGATAATGCCAATGCTATTGGCTGCATCATTTTACCTATACTTAATCCAATACTGAGTACCCTCCCCCTATATTCATCAGGAATCTCTTTTTGCATGAAATAAATTAAAGGAATATCAATTAACGCTATTATTAGCCCTAAAAAGAACATAACAACACAATACGTAATAACGTATACAAAATCATTTACTTCAAAACTTTTGAATAGAACTGGAATTCCTGAAATAATCATAAAAACTGCCAACATTGAACTTAGCTTTTTCAAAAGATAAGAGTAAGAAAAACGATTAGTTATCTTTTTTACTAAAATTGCACCAATTATCATCCCTACTGGAAAAGTCCCTTGAATGATACCAAATTGCTTAGAACTAAGATTGAGAACTGTGTTAATAATGTATGGCAATGGAACAGTTACAGCAAACCCTAAGAAGAAATTAAGTGAAATTAAAATTCGAAACGTATTCTTTAAGCTTTCCTTTTCAATTAAGTATGAAAACCCCTCTTTTATATCTTTAATAAAATTAATTCTCCTTTTTGGGCATTCCTCATTTATGTTGAACTCGAACAGTTTAAAATGAATAAATAATATGGATATACCCGAAAGAATAAATGAAATACCGTTTATAATTATAAAAATTTTAATATCAAAGACTGCAAAAACGATGCCACCTAACATAGGACCGAGAATTAAAGATACAGAATCGATAATTTTACTTATAGAGTTAATACTCATAAGCCGCTCTTTAGAGACGATATTTGGTTTTGCGGCTTCTAATCCTATTCCAAAAAATGTTGTAAATACCGTCATAAGAAAGGTAGTAGTATAAATGATGAATAAGTTTAATCCATAATAGCTGCTTAATATATAAACAGTTATTAATAAGCATCCACTTAGTAAATCCATACAAATAACCAGTTTCTTTTTATCAACCTTATCAGCAATTACACCGGCAAATGGATTCATAACAATCATTGGAATCGTTCCTAAAATGAGCGTAATCGCAAAATTTAACGCAGATCCGGTTATTTGTAAAACATATAATCCTAATGCGAAACTATATATAGAGCTACCGGATATTGATACTGTTTTTGCAATTGAATATAAACAAATATTTCTTAGTTCTTGGTTTCTTTTTTTATTTTCTATATGTAATCGTAAACTTCCCATAACATTTCCCTCCCGCTGAACTTTGTATTACGTACAGTGTAAGTTCTCGGGTTAACCCAATATCAATATGCTATTATTAAAAACTTCTAAAAGAAAAATTTAAAAAGATGGGGTTAACCCCATCTTTTTCCGAAAAATGAATATGTATAAATTTCTTCTCCTTGAACAAAGAAATCTTCGTACTTTCCGCCTCGATCCAAATAATTCGAAGTTCTTTCATCAATGAATTGAAACTGTAGATTTTGGATTTCTTTCGTTACTTTTGAAAGTGTAAAATTTTCTCGAAACCTAGTTTTAATTTGGCTGTTTATGCTAAAATTTTTAAATAAAATAAATAAACTTAATAAATAACAATCCGTTTTAAAAAGTGGATTTAATTCGTGAAGTAAAAAATCCTCATGCTCAAAACTATAATTGCTCGTACCAGAGTGATCAATTACAATATCAACAGACTGATTCTGAATAGGTATACTTAAAAAATCAGCACAGATAAAGAGAATGTTTCTTTTCGGATTTCTTCTTTCTAATACATCTTTTAAAAATAGTAGTTTATTCAAATCTCGATCAACTGCAATAAATAAGCAATCCTCGGGTAGTTCTTCATAAATATTTCGCAAAAAGAACCCAAGACCCGATCCTATATCAAGTAGTATTTTGTTATTTAAATCTAATTGCATTAGTTTCTTTTTCGCCCATTCTCCTTCTCTATGCATATTTTCCAAATATGCAGTATCAGTTTCATGAATATAATCTGAAATAGAACTTTCAAGTGAAGATCGCTCATATGCTTTAAATAAATTGCCAGCTGTTAGAATACCTGAAGTAATAATGTATTCTTCCCCACAGTTACAAATTAACTTTCCCTCTGTAATTTGATTGCAATTAATAATTCCATTTTGAAGAATTAGGTTTTTGCTACACTTAGAACATGTAAGTAAATGAAGTACGCTTAAATCTATCCCAATAATAGAATTCGGAGTTTCATTTGTTAGCGATAAATCATTTAACACTTCTTTTAATTTATCCCTTCTCTCCTCTAAAATTTGTATTTCTTGTTCAAACATTTCGTATTTCGATTTAAATAAAGATTGGTAAAGAGTATCTTTTTCGTAATTCATAGATTTCGCTAAATTTTGATAAAGAAAAAGTTCTTTAATTTCATTCAAACTAAAACCTAGCCATTTGTACTCTAATATAAGCTCTATATCTTTTTGACAATACTCATCAAAAAAATAATGGCTACCCTTCTTTTCAGGAATAATTAGTCCGAGATCCATATAATGTCTAATTGTATCTATACTTATATTATTTTTTTCTCCAAACTTTCCGATTTTCATAATATCACTACCATTATAATATTTGTTTATACATACTTCTTTTTTTTAGTAGAAAATCCTTTTATCTATACATTATTATTTGTGATACGGGAATGATGTAATGAAGCTTTTATATAATAAAAAAACCCGCGAATTATTCACGGGTTTTCCTCTTAATAACTAATTGCTATTGTTCCTTCACCTGCATGAACAGCAAATGAAATCGGCAATGGATAAAGCTTGAAATCCATTTCAGGGAATGCTTGTTTAATATCTAAAATCCATTCTTCAGCTCCATCTTTATCGTTAGCATAGAACATATGAAGTACTTTTGGTAATTCTTTTTCAAGCTCATTTTTAATGTATTCTCTACATTTTTGGATTTTACGCACTTTCTTTTCAAGTAAAAGTTCTCCGCCTTTTACTTCTAAGATTAAGTTGACACTTAATAAACTTCCAAGTAAAAATTGAACTCCCTTTACTCGACCACTTGCATATAAACCTTTTAAGCTTTTTGGAAATACATAAAAAGGCCTTCTTTTTTCATCTACTAATGTTTTATGTATATCTTGTAAAGTCATACCATCATTGTATAACGTTTTAGCTTTTCTCAAAAGTTCATCCATTGGATAACTTGTCGTTTCACTATCTAATACAGTTAAAGGGAAACCTGCCATATCAGCAGCTAGCTTCATATTTTGATAGGTCCCACTTACTTTTCCGCTAATAGCAACTGCAAAGCCTTCTTCATATTCTTCTTTGCATTTAGTAAATAATTCTACCATTTCCCCTATGTTAGGTTGCGAAGTAGTAACTGTTCTTCCATCATTTAACGCTTCATAAAGACGTTTATGAACTCCTTCTTCACAATCCTTATAAGACACTCCATCAATAATAACTTCAATTGGGATAACAAAGTTATCACCATCTGTTGTAAAACTCGCAGTTGTACTATCAGTAAACCAAGCAACACGCTTCATGTTGTTCCTCCCTTATTCTGTTCCTCTTTTCTGACTTTTCTATATATTTATCTTACGAAAAGAGAATATCCCCTGTAATAGTAACAGGACTTTAATATTTTGGCTATAGAAGATGTATAATAAATGTGAATGTTTTTTGTCTATTTGTCAAAAAAAAAGAAAACCACAAAATTTTCCGGTCTTCTTTTAACATTACTTAAATGTTTCGTTATCTAAAATTACAACATAATCATTCGTCAATCGGCCAGCTTCTTTCGTATAATTAACAAGCCTTTGTATGTTATCACAGCTAAGTTTTGCTCCCCATACGAGTAATGGTACGCCGATAAAGTCGATGTGGAACCTTCTAGAAAACAGGCCACCGAAAGTCATTGGTAAAGGAACTGTTGGTGATGTATTAGAAAAAATAATCTTTTCATGGCTGTGATAATGTTTTTGCAGAATCTCTCCTAAATGCTTCATCGCAGGTACAACGACTTTGGATGCCCCGCACCCAATTGTATATACAGGATTCCCATATTCATCTTGTCCATGAAAAATAATCTTTCCCATATCCTCTGTTTTCAATTTATTAAAGTAATCTACATTTAATATTTCTTCTTTCGTTAACTTACGATCTGTTGGTAATTTATTTAAATGATAAGCTGCAGCGAGTGCAGTTGAATGCGTTCCACCGAAATCTGTGTAAATGAATATCATATTATCATCCCTTGTTGTAAAAGTTCAATATTATTTAGTATTACCGTTCACAGCGTTGTTAAACAAGGGACGAATGTATTTACGCTTTTTGTGTTAATTCATTATATTTTTTCCAAATATAATAGCGTCTACTAATTACGGTACCTAATGTGATACATAAAAAGGCATTCGTTACAACCATTAATGTGTGGTGAGTACTGCCAGGAAACATACTTTGCTTAATCACGATTTTCGCACCTAAAATAACAAGGAGAATAATTGTACTTAACCAATTTCCTTTTCGTAATACATGACCTGTTTCACTATCTAATCGAAATGTTAAAGCTTTTCCCCTAATAACTCCAAGACCCAATCCAATTCCAAGCATTGCAACGAAGAGAAGTCCTTGCAATATATTTAATTGTCCCATATGAATAATGGACTGGATTGTTACAAAGCACAGCAAAGCCGGAATGAGCCAAATACGATTAATATTCACTTTGTATTCCTTACCTTGAATTAATACAATTATAAGAATAACAAGTAGAATAACAAATAGAATATCCATTTAGAGTCCTCCTATATACTTGTTTACCTTTGAAAATTATATTCGTCTCTGTTCATATCATACTTGAAATACGATAGCTACTTTAATTTGTATAATATGGAATGTGATCTCCCATCAGCCTTAAGCATAATTCATAAAAGTAAAAAGACGTACTTTTTACTCATACGTCTCCTACTACTTGGTCTTCATATATAGCTACTAGTTCAATTGCGGGATTTTCATATTTTTCTTTCGCTCTAAGTACATTGTCATAATATGCTGTATCTAAAAAAGATAACGCACGGCAACGTACCTAGCCTATTTCGTCTTCTTTTTTATATGCACTAATTTTTATATCCATGTAATTAAAAAGCTACTTCTATTTCTACCATTAGTTTTTCAGGGCCTGCCCCTTTATGATAGCAGTAAATAATTTGCATCCTGAGGCAATTCCAAATCTTGTTTGTAGTGTATTGTTTATACATTCACTTCGGTTAGCATATCCAAATGAATTTTCATAGATAATATCATCATCTTTTTTTATTAAGACTACCCCAGAAAAATCTATATTCTGATGTATTTCTTTTACAATTTTCTCTATTTGATCTTTTGTTTTTATCATAATAACCACCCTTGTTTATTGGTATTGTTCTTTCCCCTTATTATTTTTCCATATATAGGGTAAAGAAACCTCCTATTCACCCACCCTTTAGTTTCAAATAAAAATCAAGGTAATTATTTCGATTTTATTGATTCAGCGGAATATATCTTAGACTGCGATGGTAATAAGGTAAACACGCACAATATGATAGTAATAAGTAGCATTACCAGTACTCCTACAATGACCACAAGTTGCATAGAAGTGAATTGAGTTGCAACGCCGAACAGAATCGTTATAAAAATTGTTAAAACAGCTATAATGAGCCCGTATATACTCCCGATTCGTCCCATCATATGAACCGGAACGTTATTTTGATAAAATGTGTAAAATCCTGTATTTGCATATGCCATAGAGAAAGATAGAATAAAGAATCCGATAGCAGCTATTAAAAACTCACTTGAAAAAGCATAAATCAAATATCCGATTGCAATGAATAATGATCCTATCCCAATTAGAAATGAAGGTGCTAATTTTTTTGATAAAATTGTATTTGTTATGGCTCCTAAAATAAAACCCGCTCCAGCGATACTAACTAGGAAGCCATACTCACTATCTGTTAACAATAAAACTTCTTTCGCAAACGATAGTTCAAGTGAATCTATAGCGGTAGCTAAAACCATCATCCCTTGAAATAAGAAGTAAACACAAACAATATACATAGATTTTTTACTAAAATTTAAAACTATGTTCCAATCTTTCTTTAATACAGTTAGTGAAAATTTATCATTGGATGTATTAGAATCGTCTTTTTTATCAAGATTAGGTAAAAGTAATGTAATGAACCCTGATAACAGAAATGCTATAGCATTCATATATATAGCAAACTCTGGTGTACCAGTTATTAATAATATCCCCGCTACTGCTGGACCAATTAAAAATGCACCAGATCCTATTAAACTACGTAGTGAGTTGAAACGTTGTCTTTGCTCTACTGGAATCAATTTCGTCATATATGTCATAGCAGTTGGTTCATAAATCGCACTGGCCATACTTATAAAAAATACTAAGAGATAGACAATCCAAAGGGATGGAACCAAGGGTAAAATAGCGATAAATACTACTCGATATATATCGAGGTGAATCATTAACTTTCGTTTATTTAAACGATCTATCATACTTCCTGACCAAGCGTTTGTAAATAAAGTGGCTAATGGTTTTATCACATATAAAGTAGCGACAGCTAAGGCTGAGCCACCCATATTATAGACAAGTACATTCAGTGCGATTAAATAAATCCATGCACCTAAATTCGCAATACCAACTCCGGACAATAGTAATAAAGGATATTTCCAATCTTTAAGTAATTTTTTCACTTTAGGCACCCACTTTCTAAATTGTTTTAAAAAAACAAAAAAATCCCACCCCCAAGACTTTTAGTCTTAGGGACGAGATTTATCATCGCGGTGCCACCCTAGTTTGTTAATATGTCGCCATATTAACCTTATCAGGTACTGCACTATTTTCATGCTTATACCTTAGCTCTATAACGGGAGCTCCCGTCACACCATCCACTTTTAAAAGGTTCCGATGTGCTGCTCAGAGGCTTGATTCAATAAAGAATTTTTGCTCCTTTTCAGCTAAATGGAGCTCTCTGTGAAAAATTCATTTTATCTACTCTTCTCTTCACTGCATTTGGTTTTTCCATATTATCACATAACTATTTAACTGTAAATAATAAATAATCAGATATTTCAAGCTATGCCAATGTTAATAGTCTTATTTATTATTTTTTCTAAAAATTACGGTGCGTGAAATTAGTTGAATCTCTAAAAAAAAAGAGCCAATTATATATAGGCCCTTCAAAATTTCCAAATTAATTCGTGTTTGCCTCTACTAACGGTTGTAGCGGTGGTTCTAATTCTAGTTCTAAAGTGTCACCCTCTTGTAAATCTTGTCCTTTTTCAATACTTTGACTCGTTACATAGCCCATACCTGAAGTTTTTAAATCTAATTTTAATAGCTTGGAGAAATACATAACATCACGCATTGACCAACCTTTTAGGTTAGGCATTTTCACATTACTTCCTACTAGAAGTATGCGATCTCCTTCACTCATTACTTCGCTAGTCTGTGGATATTGTTTTATTATCTTTCCTTCTCCTAATAATACCGGCTGAAGTTTCTCTTTTTCTGCAATATTTTTTACAGTATCCATTGTTTGATTTACATAATTTTGTACTTTTATTTCAGATTGCTTTGTTGCATCTACCATTTGCTTTTCTGTATATGGTTTCACTTTTAAATATTCTAGACTATTTTTCATAACTGGTTTAAAAATTTCAGCAAGAGGCTGAGCACCGTATTCATTCCCCTTTAATTTAGGTTGCTTAATGGCTAAATATACGACTAATTGTGGATCATCAATTGGAGCCATTCCTAAGAATGAAAAAATATAATTATCTTTCCCTTCCATATATCGTCCATTTTCAGGATTCGGAATTTGCGCTGTCCCTGTTTTACCACCAATCGGATAGCCATCAATTTTATACATCGTTCCCGTTCCTTTTGATGAAGTAATAACTCGCTCCATTAAGTTCCTTACCTCTTCTGCAGTTTCTTTTTTAATCGGATTCCCTATTTCTTTAGGTTGATTTTCCATAATAACTTGTTTATTTGTTGGATTTACAACCTTATCAACAATATAAGGTTGCATCATTTTCCCGTCATTTGCTATAGCTGTGGCCGCTTGTACGATTTGAATAGGAGTTACAGTTGAGCCTTGGCCGAAAGAAGTAGTAACTTGTTGAATTTGAGTATTTAACAATAATGTATTTTTACTTTCTCCAGGTAAATCTATCCCTGTTTTTTGATTGAAACCAAATTTATTCATATATTGCTTGAATTTATTTGGTTTCAGTAACTGGTCTTCTAAAATAGAAAAAGCAACGTTCGATGACCGTTCAAACCCTTCATCAAATGTAATTGAGCCCCATCCATAGCCGCTATTATGATCTTTAATCTCTGCTGAACCAACTGCGTATTTTCCTGATTGGAAATATTCTTTCCCGTTATATACACCTTCATTAATTGCAGAAGCTAATGTAAAAACTTTCATTGTAGACCCTGGTTCGAATGCATTCGCAATTGGATCGTTTAAAAAATATTCAATGTCTCCCTTGTTAGGATTATAACTAGGCTTACTAGACATTGCTAAAATCTTACCTGTTTTTGGATCTGCAATAATTCCTACTAACATAGAAGGGTCATAGTGTTGCGCCGCTTTATTCATCGCGTCTTCTAAAAAACTATTAATTTGTTTATCAAGCGTAAGGTATACGTTATTTCCATTTTTAGCAGGTTCTACTTTTCCTATATCATTTGTAAGTGGGATTCCTTTTCTTGAACCTACATATGAAACATTACCATTTGTAGAGCGCAAATATTTATCCAAACTTTCTTCAAGCCCAAACTTCCCCACCGCATTACCTTTATCGTCTGGTCTTGCAAAACCAAGTATATACGAGGCGAAATCTTCATTTGGGTATACTCTGGCTTTTTCTGTTGTGAAAGATACACCTGGTATTTTCAAATTATTAATCTCTTCCTTCGCTTCTCTAGATAAGTTACGTCCAATTTTACCAATTTCAACTTGCGTACGTCCTTCGTGAAAATTTTTCATGATCTCCTCTTTATCAACTTCAAGCGCATCTGCTAAACGTTGTGCGGTATCTTCTTTATCTTTTAATTTATCTTTTCCTTTTAGGTTTACAACGATGCGATATGTCGTTGAGTCTTGGACTAATACTTTACCGTTTTGATCATAAATTGTCCCGCGATTTGCCTCTAAAACTCCATTTTTGTTTTGTTGTTCCTTCGCAAGATCCTTTACATTAACATTATGCACGACTCCTACTGCTTGAATATAAAATATACGTAAAAGCATAGTAAGAAACAAAACAATAAAAGCAATCATCATATATCGAGCGCCTTTATTCGTTTGAAGTTTATGCATACTAATCTCCTTTCCTTTACAATGCATTAATGCGAAGATGCACTTTTTTATTTTAGATACTATATTTTTCGTAGTTTTTTCAGTGAATTCCTCTAAAACGATAAGAAAACAATCTAAGTTGCTATTTGTTTCTGATCGTTTATGTTTTTAAATATTAAATACGGTGAGTGAAATTTTTCGAATCTTCAAATAAAAAGAACCTACTTTTTGGTAGGTTCTTAAGTTTACGCTATGTGGTTATATTTCGCTAAAAAAGGAACTCGTTTTGCTACTAGTGAATACATTTTGAAAATAAAACTTGCTAACGGTTCAAATATACGTGCGCTTTGCATCACTAATCCACTTGTAATAAATGTTAAGAACGCAGCACCAAGTATATCTAGAGGATAATGAACGCCTACGTACATGCGTGATACACCGACTAATATTGCCCATATTAACGCGATATATTTAAGTTTTTCTCCTCTTAGAATAAATACGAAGGCAATCGAAAATACGAGTACAGAATGATCACTTACAAATGATGAATCTGCTGCATGCGGTACTAATTGATTTACATGATGTGTTATAAAAGGACGCGGATGGTAATATACCGCATGTATAAGAACATTTACTAATAATGCAATACTAACTGAAAGTGTCGTATATAACACTGTATATTGTTTTCTAATTGCATTCTCTTTCTTTCCATTATTGAACCATAGGATAAGCATAAATAGTATTGCTACATATGCAGCACTATTTGTAATAGCGATCATTAGCGTATCTAATAGCTTGGATGATCCAGCAAAGTTATTAATCCATTGAAATACTGTGTAATTCATATTACTCTCTCCTTATTATTACTCATTGTACTTTAAATAAAGATACAAGTGTTCTTGATTTACACAGTATACAACATCAATATGAAAATGGACTTAAACTTTTCTCATCTAATTCTCATTTTGCTACTATTCATTTGACAATGGCGTAACTATTTACACGAGCTAAATATGTATAAAGGTTGTAAACCATTTTAAATAGTATGGTGAACACTCTATGCATGAATATAATACATAACATATTCATTTAAATATATTAGTTACGAAATCATATTCTTATTCCATACGAAGGGCAATATTACCGAATTGTTCTCCTTGCTGCATTCGATTTAAAGCTTGGATTGCTTCTTCTAATGGATATACTTTATCAATAATTGGTTTAATATTATGTTTCTCTATAAAATGAACCATCTCATTAAATTCTTCACGGCTTCCCATTGATGTTCCCATAATATCAATTTGATTATAAAATAATGCTCGTAACGGTAATTCGATTTTATCTCCTGAACTTGCACCAAAGTTAACGATTCTTCCATTTGGTTTTAATATATCAAAATATTTTAAGAAAGTCGCCGGACCTATACTATCTATAATTAAATCCACTTTTTCTCCATGTAGGCACTCTTCCCAATTACCAGAACTATTAAAAGAAAAGTCTGCACCATATTTTTCAGCAGCCTTTCTTTTTCCCTCTATCCTTGAAGTAACACTCACCTTTGCTCCAATTGCTTTAGCAAATAACATAGCATAAGTAGCTACACCACCGCCGATTCCCGGAATTAGGACATGTTCTTCAGGTTTTAATCTACCTTTTGTAAAAAGCGCTCTATATGCAGTTAATGCCGATAAAGATAAAACACCAGATTCTTCCCACGTAAGATATGATGGCTTTTCCACTACATTTTCTGCTGGTACAATAACATATTCAGCAAATGTTCCATCTGTTGGTCCACCTAGTACTTCAGGTAACTCTGGTATTTCATGAGTATTATTCCATCCAATACTAGGGTTAATAATAACCTCGGTATGTAGTGAAATATTTGAAACTCCTTCTCCTAGTTCTATAACAATACCTGAACCATCTGACCCTAAAACTAATGGTAGTTCCATTTCTTTTCTATTATTCATTATAAATAAATCACGATGATTTAAACCTGCTGCTTTTAATTTCACTTTAACCTCTCCAATGTTAGGAGTTATCTCAGGTGATAATTTATATTCTAAACCTTCTAATCCTTTTTTATGTTGATGTACAATAGCTTTCATTAATTATTCCCCCTTAATCCTTTCAATTTACTTTAAATATCGAAATAAATAAAATAATTTGATTACTAAGCATCAAAAAAGGAGGAAATACAAAATGTATTCCTCCTTTTAAAGAGTATTTTCAAAAAGAATTTTTTACCTTTAACTATTCATGTGTAGTATCCGGAAATGTAATTGTAACAATTGTTCCTTCGTTTTCTTTACTCTCTAATTGAATAGCTCCGTTATATTTTTCTACAAGCCTTTTTGCAATTGATAAACCTAGCCCATTTCCACCTTGTTTTCGGCTTCTCGCTTTATCAACTCTATAAAAACGGTTAAGAACAAATGGTAAATCAGCTTCAGGTATTCCTGTTCCATGATCTATTATGCGGATTTTAATTTTTCCTGACCGCATACTTGATTCAATGCAAATATACTTATTAGCTCCTTTTGTATATTTCACTGCATTATCCATTACAATAATAATTATTTGTTCTAAGTAAGATGATGGTATTGAAACATACGCTTCATCTGCATCCAATTTCATATCAAATTGAAAGTCAGTTTGCAGTACTGCAAAGTTTTGTGTAACTTGTTTTAATACGCTATTAACATGGACTCGTTCAGCTGCTATTGGATGTATCTGTTCTGATTCAGCCCTTGATAGCTCTAGTAATTCTGAAACTAATTTATTTAATCGATCTACTTCTTTTAAACTGGATTGAAGAGATTTATCCAATATAGCTGGATCATTTTTCCCCCATCGATTCAGCATTGATAAGTGCCCTTGAATAATTGTTAATGGTGTTCTTAATTCATGCGATGCGTCTTCTACAAACTGTTTTTGCTGTGTAAAAGAAGTTTCCACTTCATCCATCATTTCATTAAAAAGAATCGATAATTTTGCGAGTTCATCATTATTTTCTCGTACTGGAACTCTTTCATTTAGTCCGTTTTTCTTAATACGCTTCATCGTATCCGTTATGTTTTGAACACTTGATAAAAGCTTTTTCGTTATAAGTATTCCGCCTAAAAAACTAAACACTAATCCACATATCCCTGCAAAGACCATTACCACTAAGATAATTTTTAATAAATGATCAAATGTCTCTAAGTTTTTCGTAAGTTCAATAGTTCCCGTGAATTTTTTTGTTTGAATTGGTATGCGCTCAACTAATATTCGATCTTCTATATGTCTTTTTATTAAGGATTCATCTTGGGTAACCTGTTTTGGTTTTATCCAAGCTTCATTAAAATCTCGAGAAACAGTAACAATGGGCTTTCCATCATTTCCGATAATACGAATCATTTGATGTTTATCAATCATATTATTTAGAAATTCTTTACTATTTTCAAAAGTTTTGCTCGAGAGCGTTTCGTTTTTATCTTGAAAATATGCCGCTATTTCTGTCAATTGTCTGTTTATTTGTTTCTGTTCATAATCTATAGTCCACTTATTAATTACAATGAATTGTAACGTGCTATACAAAATAAACAAAATGAATACTAGTGTAGTGGACCAAAGTGTTAATTTCCACTTTATAGGTAAATTTCGAATTCGGTGCACAATGTTTTTTATCATTTCATTATATATCCAGCACCGCGAACTGTTTGGATATACTCCTCCTTATCCACACTATGTAACTTATTACGTAAATAACGAACATACACATCGACTATATTTGTCTCAACCATTGCATCATATCCCCATACTTGGTCCAGTAAAATATCACGGGTAAGAACTCGATTAATATTTTTCATAAACATAAGCAGTAGCTCGAATTCTTTATTTGTAAGTTCAATTTCTTCATTTCCTTTAGTTATAGTTCGAGATTCAATCTGAAGCTGTAGATCTTTAAACGAAAGAAATGATGCGTGCTTTTGCTCTGTATTTTCTTCTCTCCTAAAAATCACTCTCATACGTGCTAAAAGTTCTTCAATTGCAAACGGTTTTGGAAGATAATCATCAGCTCCACTATCTAACCCTGTCACACGGTCCATAATACTATCACGAGCAGTCAACATAATAATAGGTGTACTTTTAGTTGCTCTTAGTCGACGACATACTTCCAGTCCGTTTAATCCTGGTAACATTAAATCAAGTAATATGAGATCGTAATTCTTTTCAAGTGCTGCTTCTAATCCCTTTCTTCCATCAAGTTGTATATCTACTATATATCCTTCATACTTTAATTCTAATTCTAAAAAATCTGCTAAGCTTTCCTCATCCTCAATAATTAGTATATGTTGCAACGATACTTCCTCCTATACGATTAAATGAATAAGTAATTCTATTCCGAATATAATTGCAACGATTTGATGTGTTTTTCGATACATTATCAATTTCGTTTTCTTATTAGTTTGTTGTAAAACAAATCCCGCAATCCCTAATGCTATTAAGGTTAAAAGAGAAAATATACCACTGTATACTAGCATAATATGCCGACTTCCTTTTATTAAAAAGTAAACACCGTGAGTAGTCGCAACAGCTATTACAGCGTATCCAATTAATACGTGAAAATGTTTTATAAAAAGATATAGCTCTTTAATTATTTTAAATCTGTGAATATGTTTCTTCTTTAAAAATAACCATATATGACGTAAGAACCATAATGATGCAGCTATAATTACCCCGTATTCACCTAAAGAACCTAATTTCTTATTTAGCCATTGTACATTTAATACATTCCCGTACAAAACATTAATAAATAGCAATTCTACACTACAAACAATAATAGTAATACCGATTATTTTAACATATATATGGAAACATTTATTTCTAAGTATTTTCTCCATTTTATATAATCTCCTTTTGACTCAAAAGCTCTATAATCAGCAGTGTATCAAGTAAAAGAGAGAATAACATGAGAGAAAGATTAAAATAAAATGAGAATCTGCAAACTACTTATATTTTATTTATCTCCTTTTTGGCCAATTCTAATATGTTGCAAATAAACGGTGCTTTTGCATTTGTATATGAAACACGATCAAAAGGATATGCAGCAGCAAGCATCTCTTTTAATACTCTATATTCTTCACGTGCCCACTCATGATTTATTAGAAAGTCTCGAAATAAAAGGTTGTTCCTCCATTCCTCGTTATTATAAATATAAACATGTAAATGGTGGGTACCAGCTCTCCATTTACCTTTTCTAAAAAAACGCCAATTAGGTGTTTTTTTAGGAACATATTCATAGCCAATTTCTTCTAGGGCTTCCCTCCAATTTTCGGTAATTTGTAAATTTGTTACGCCGATCATCATATCAATAAGAGGTTTAGCCCCTAACCCTTCTACGGCTGTGCTTCCTATATGTTCAATAGCAATAATTTCTTCATGGAGTAAAGGCACAATTTTATTTTTTTCATTTAAAAACTCTGTATGCCAATATTGTTGGTACGGTTTAATTATGATTTTTCCATCCATTTGCTTTCCTCCTTATAACTATATATTATTATATTTATAAAATTTAAGTTTATAAATATAGGGATTTCACAAAATATGTCGAATACTGTAATGGACAACTTAATTATATTAAATTTGAGGTGAATTATGAAAGATATTCCAGTTAAAATTCAGTTAGATACTATAACATTCCAACTAAAAAAACATCATAATTTTGATTGGCTTACAAAACTAGGTACAGTATTTGCGGTTTTTGACCAACAAGATTCCGGTAATATAAGTTTTGGTGTTGAAAAGAATGGGAAAAAGAACTTTATAAAATATGCAGGGGCACAAACACTCGCATATAATGCTTCTACAAATGAAGCTATACAAAGATTAAAAAGCTCAGTTACTATATACAATGAATTAAAACACGTTTCTCTTATAAATTTAATTGATCACTACCCTGTACAGCATGGATATGTTTTAATTTTCGATTGGTTTGACGGTGAATGTCTTCACTCACACTGGAGTTTCCCACCCCCAGCAAAATACAATGATCCTAACTCACCATTTTATAAATATAAGAAATTATCCGTTAAAGACAGACTGATTTCATTAAATTCTATTTTTAATTTCCATATTTACGTTGAACACAAACACTATGTAGCTATTGATTTTTATGACGGTAGTATTTTGTACAACTTTAAAACTAATGAAACAAAAATTTGTGATATTGATTTATACAGTAACAAACCGTATGTAAATAAGATGGGACGAATGTGGGGATCATCTCGTTTTATGTCACCTGAAGAGTTTCAACTTAACTCTATAATAGACGGAAAAACAAATGTATTTAATATGGGGGCTATGGCTTTTGCACTTTTAGGTGGCGGGCAAGATCGTTCCTTTATGAAATGGGAAGCTAGTGAAGGCTTATATGAAGTAGCATACCGTGCTGTAAATGAAAATCGTAGTGAGCGCTATGCGTCAATGAAAGAGTTTAATAATGCATGGTTAAAAGCCTATAACACTGAAAATCTATAAAAACTACATACATTGTAAAAGTACATGTAAAACTTGTACTTTTATAATGTATAATACATATGGGATTGAAATTCAGGATAACGGGGCATGTATTATGAACTTTGTTTACATTAATCAAAATGTTTTAAATAATCTTCTTTATATTTTAAGCAGTATATTTGTTTTTTATTTTATTTATGATAGTGGGTACTTCGGGAAGAAATATAAGAAACTACTTATCATTCTTTGTACGAGTATCCCACTAATTTTATGTATGCGGTACCCTATCTATATGGATGAAAATTATATTCACGATTTAAGACAAATCCCCTTTTTAATTGGTACACTTTATGGTGGATTTCCAGTCGGTATTGCATTACTCATGATTTTATTAATAATACGTTTTATGTTTTATGGTTTTAGCCTGTTAACAATCATTGTGTATGGAACGATGTTAATAATTACAGCATTCGCATCCTCAAAATTTAATACATACAATAGGAAAATAAAAGTAACTTCATCTATGTTTTTAACTTTTTTCCTTGCAATATTTACAACAGTAATTGTTTTAACTCTATCAGATTTTGAAGTGAATAATTTGTACATTATTTATTTCATTCTATTACCAACTATTTTAATATTATTTATGGTCTATTTTAATGAGGTTTTAAAAGATGCAATATTTATGCGATCAAAATTAATAAAAGTTGAAAAAATGGAGATTGTCAGCCAACTCGCTGCAAGTATTTCACATGAAGTAAGGAATCCATTGACTGTTGTAAAAGGATTTACACAACTTTTAAAAACACCCAATATAACTCAACAATCCAAAGATGAGTATATTGAACATATTCTTGAAGAGTTAAATCGTGCACAAGCAATTATTGATGATTACTTAACTTTTGCCAAACCGGCTTCAGAAAAACTAGATCATATTTCAGTGGAGCACGAGTTAAATCGAGTTATTAATATGATGTTGCCTTTTTGTAACATGAATACTATTAATATTACAAAAGAGTTCTCAGAGGGAACAATTATTGGTAATACACAGCACTTCCATCAATGTTTTTTAAATTTAATAAAAAACAGTATAGAAGCAATGCCATGTGGCGGTAATCTAATTATTTCTGCAACTGTTAGCAATAATAAGGTCATAATAAGGATTCAAGATAGTGGAGTTGGAATGTCGCAAGAGCAAATTAATCGATTTGGCGAACCATATTTTAGTACAAAAACGAAAGGTACTGGTTTAGGTACGATGGTTGCTGTTAAAATTATTGAAACGATGCGAGGCAGTTTAAAAATCCGAAGTATCGTTAATAAAGGAACTACTTTAACTATTACATTCCCAAAATATAATAATGAGAGCACGTTGCATAATAAATAAAAAAGGAGCATAATGGCTCCTTTTTTATTTCGATACAAAAAGTATCTGCTATGTTTTTTTAATTTACATTTAGAAGAGACTAATTAGAAATTAGTACCCTTAGCTCCAACAGCTACATCCAACAATAATTAATAAAATAAATAACACAACTAATAAAGCGAAACCTCCACCAAAACCACAAGAACCGCCGAAACTCATATTTTTTCCTCCTTTTGGTTTGAAAACTAATAGGTAGTTGATCATTTTAACTGGTTCGTATTATACAGTATGTATATCTCCCTTTTTTGAGCATGTCTTCATAAAAATTAGTAAAAGCACTCTATTGAGAGTGCTTTAAAATGGGTACCAGAAGCTTTGGAATACATTCAGCTTTAAGTAAACTGCAATAATCAAAATGATAATACCAACAAAAAGTGTGATGTAATCCTCCTTTTGTGCGTCTTTTGCATAGTACCACGTTCGTTTATCCTTTTTTCCAAAACCTCTTAAATCCATTGCATTTGAAACAGTATCAATCCTTTCTAATGAATGAATAATAAGTGGCCAAAAAATTAAAACACGGTTTTTCATACGAATCCACAAGCTCGCTTCTCCTTTTTCAAAAGGTACGCCTCTTGCTTCCTGCGCGTGTCTAATGATTATATATTCAGATTGAATACTTGGTATATAACGCAGTGCAATATTTATTGCATATGTAATTTTATAAGGAACAGCAAATTTATTTAAGCTGCTTACAAATTCACTTGGATGAGTTGTATAAATAAAAAGAAGTGTAAATGGTAATAACGTAAAATATTTCAATGAAAGTGTAGCTGCATAAAATAAAGTTTCATATGTAATTGTTGCATAACCTATATAAAAAAAAGAGGTATACGATCCCGTTAATTCCGATCCATGGGTGGGCGTAATGAAAAGAATCATAACGGAATTTAATAAACTAAATGTAAATATAACGCTGAAAATAACTATAATTTTACGCAATTGAATTTTTGCAATTAAGAGGCCGATACATCCAACAATAAATAAAATTAGCAATATACGAAAATCAAAAAATAAAAAAGTAAGTGTCATACAAAATATAAATAAAGATAATTTAATTGCACCATCCATACGATACAAATACGTATTATGCATATTCCTCCCTCCTATTAGCTTCAATATAAAGTTGCACAAATGTTTCTGGAGTTGGAATTCCGCTTAATTTAGCTAGTTTTATTAATGAAATCTCCCGTAGATTAGCTCTTTGTAACGTTCCTTTATCCCCTAAAACAGCAGATACAGTATTGTCCGCAATAATTTTCCCTTCATGCAGAACTACCGCTCGATCTGCATATTCTAAAGCAAGATTCATATCGTGTGTGATAATAATAAAGGATATGCCCTTTTCAGCCAGTTTTCTAATAAACGACATAAACTGTTTGTAATGGTAATAATCTTGTCCAGCTGTCGGCTCATCTAATACAATAAGTTTTGGGTTTGTTATAAGTACAGATGCAATAGTAAGCCTCTTTTTTTGTCCATAGCTTAATGCCTGAATTGGCCAGTTACGAAATGGATATAATCCACAAATTTTTAAAGATTTTTCGACTCTTTTCTCAATCTCATCTTTAGAAACCTTTTTTAATTTTAATGAATATGAAACCTCTTCTAAAACAGTAGGCTGTGTAATCATTTGATTTGGGTTTTGCATAACGTAAGAAATAACTTCCCCGCGTTTACGAATAGACCAACAATTTATATTTTCTCCATCGAATGTTATTCTCCCATTCTTCGTTTTATTTATTCCTATAAGAGTATGAGCTAATGTCGATTTCCCTGCTCCATTATGACCCAATAACGCTACTATTTCTCCCTCTCCTATTGAAAGGTTGATATCTTCTAAGGCTGTATGTTTGTTATTGTACGTAAATGATAAATTTTCTATCTTGCATAAAGCTTTTTTAATATATTTGTTTTTTGATGAAACTTGCTTATGCATCCAGTTCTTTAATAGGCTATGAACGCCTGCATTACGAAGATTTTCAATTGGAAATACCCTAACATTATTACTATCAAAATTTAATTTCTTTAGCGCCTCTATATAAATAGGTTCTCTTAGTCCGATATTTGGTAATATATTAGAATTTAAAATACTATCCGGTGAACCAACGGCAATAACTTCTCCCTCATCTATTAAAATAATTTTATCTAAATCAAGGTTTAAAATTTCTTCTATTCGATGTTCAATAATTACAATTGTTTTATTATATTTCTCATGTATATTTTTAATGAGTTCTATTGTATTCAAACTACATGCAGGATCCAAATTAGCTAACGGTTCATCAAATAATAATATATCGGCATTTGTCGTTAGCAGACCTGCAAGAGAGACTGTCTGTTTTTGACCTCCTGATAATTCATGCGGACTTTGTGTATGAAAGTCCTGCATGCTTACCTTTTTTAAAGAATCCGTAACAATCTTTTTCATTTCTATTTGATTTACACAATCGTTTTCTAATGCAAATGCTACATCCTCTTCGACAGTAAGGCCTATAAATTGTGAATCTTGATCTTGTAATATTGTCCCTACGTGTTTACTCTGTTCAAAAACACTACCTTTTCTCGGATCCTTTCCAGCTATTAAAATGTTACCGGTACTTATCCCTTCGTAAGAAAATGGGATTAGCCCATTTATACAATGAGCTAATGTTGACTTACCTGAACCACTTCGTCCAGCGATAAGTACCTTTTCCCCAGGATATATTTGAAATGTAATATCTTTTAAAGTAGGCTGCGTGGTATGCCTATATTGAAAGGTAAATTGTTCAAAAGAAATAATTGGTTGCATGTATACATCCCTACTTTTCAATTTTTAAATGTGTATGTTTCTTATTTGATTTCGCTAGACCGATCGTGATTGGTAAGCCAAGAACTAAAAATACGATAACGTCTGCAATTGTTGCGCCTAGTACTTGTATAACTATTTTGTCAAACGGTTCTCCCATCACAATAATATCGAATGCTCCAGCAAATATAATTGCTATGACAATACCAATTAACCCTGCAATTGCAAAATAAGAAATATCACGGTTATTATACGTTCCATGTTTTACACTAAAACCAACTCTTTTTTGTATGAGTCCCATTGCTAAACCAATAATACCTGAACTAATAACCCATCCCCACCAAATACCCCAACCAGCGATCGTATCTGTAACGGTATGACCGATGAGTCCTATTAAAAGTCCTGCTACCGGGCCAAATAACGCTCCAAAAACTGTTAAAATAGCCAATGCGGGTTTAATAAATGTATTCGGTGCGATAGAAAATCCCCAAAGCCCTAATACCCCGTATAGAGCTGCTCCAATTCCAATAGCTACTACTAGCTTTGTCGTTAATTTGTTCATTACAATTCCCCTCTCGTATTATTCAACTTTTAATACTCTATATTTATTTTGAAAATGAATTATGCATCGACACTTCCTTTCTATACAACAAAAAATGACCTCTTAAATAAGAGGTCATTTTCTTTCACGTACAAGAATCCCCTTATCTTTCAAAAGACACATAGTGTCCTCTGCGGAATTAGCACCTTCCTATGTAATTACATAGGGGTTGCTGAGGCTTCAAAGGGCCGTTCCCTCTACCTCTCTGGATAAGTATGTATTTGTAATCTGTATTATGGCACTAACAATAAATAATTTCAATACTTTTCTTACTATTTTTATTTTTCGATAAATAGTTCATTTAAATCATTGTATTCTTATCGGAATTATGAAATAATAAATTCAAAATTGTTACGGGAGGAATGCATGATGAAAGTAATTGGCTTAATTGGCGGACTAAGTTGGGAATCAACATCGTTATATTATAAACATATTAATACACTAACTCTCTCTCAATATGATCAAAATGCTAAGCTTGTTTTATATAGTATGGACTTTGGTGAAGTAACTACATTATTACAAAATCATCAATATGAAGAAGTGAAAAATGAATTAGTCGCAGTAGCAAAAAAAGTAGAACACTCTGGAGCTGAATGTTTACTAATGTGTTCTAATACTGTACATCTATTTGCTGAGGAAGTAGAACAAGCAATATCAATCCCACTTCTTCATATCGGTGATGTAAGTGCTAAAGAAATGGTAGAACAGAATATAAAACGGATCGGATTATTAGGAACGAAACAAACAATGGAAGAAGATTTTTATACATCACGACTAGCAAAATATAACATTGAGACAATCATCCCAAATGACGAAGAAAGAACTTTTATCCATCACGTCATATTAAATGAATTAATTAGAGGAATTATTTCAGAAACATCAAAAGAAAAACTAATACAAATTACCAATTCATTAATTAATAATGGGGCTGAAGGAATTCTACTTGGCTGTACGGAAATTCCTTTGCTCATTTCCCAAAATGATCTATCCGTTCCTGTTTTTGATACTGCTTATTTACATGCGAATACTGCTGTACAATTTGCTGGATAATAATATAAAAGCATACAGGTAGAGCCTCTATGCTTTTATATTATCCGAACTATTTATTTAAAAGAGCATCAATAACTACAATGGCTCTTTTGGAACCACCACACTCTAAAAAACTTTCATTCAGTTTTTGAATGCCATGTTTATACTTTTTATTTGAAAGAACGTCTGTTACCGCCTTTTTTAAAGTTTGCACATTAACATGCTCTTTCAATAATCTATGTGCTGCCTCAAGCTCAGTTAATCTTTGCGCTATCATAGGCTGATCTTTATCATGCGGTATTATCACAAATGGGACATTATAATGGATTGCATCGTGCACACTATTCATTCCACCATGTGTAATAAAAACATCTGCTTCACTTAATATTTCTGATTGAGGTACGTAAGGGGTTATAATAAAGTTGTCTGGCGCTTGCGTAATTTTTGAAATATCATTTCTATCACCAATCGCCATTACTACAATCCCTTCGAAATTTGAAAAAGCATCAATACAAGTATTAAAAAATGGTTCGAGCCCTTCGAGAAGTGTTCCCATTGAAATATAAATAACTTTCTTTTTTGAAAGCAATTCAAGTGGAAACTTTACATTTGTTTTGCGCTTTATAATACTCGGTCCAATAAAAACATTGTTTTCTCCGAACGAATCGCTATTAGGTTGAAAATAACGACTTGTATACACGAGACTAATATCTCCCTTATTATGCATAAATTGAAGATTATTTTTGGGCTTTACTCCAAATTCATGTTCCATTTGATACAGTAACTTTTCAGAGAGTTCATCGGGTTGGAATTGTATTTCTGCATTTGGATGAAAAGGCAAGGTTTCCAATAATACTGGTGGAATTAAAAATATAGGAGAGGAAACTATGCCTGGAACTTGTAAATATTCCTTTACTAACTCTCCAGCACCAAATATATCATAAACTATGAAATCAAAATTAATGCTTTTACATAATCGTTTCGTAATTTCTAATATGTATAAAGAAGTTTGAACATGTACATGAAAGAAAGTTTTTAATCCATATGAAGTTTCATTATCAATAGAAATCTCCTTTAATAAATCCGGATGAGTATGTACAATGGCTCCCAAAACTTCAAGCCTTTCCTTAAAACTTTCCGTTGTAATATAGTGTACGTTATCACCTCTTTCAGTAAAGGCCTTTACTAAACTTAATGTAGGATTTACATGTCCCTCTGCAGGGAAATTAACTATTAAAATATTCATCACTTATTTCTCACTCCTACAATTCAATGTTCTTATTAATCGTACTGTTATTATTACAAGCAATCTTCCCTTAATAGTCCCAATATACTTACTACTTTAGGTTGATAAATAATTATCAGACATTGAAAAAGGCATCTACATAAAATGTAGATGCCTAACTGTGATAAGGAGTGTTCTGTGAGGTTAGGATAAGCTTTTCTGCTTGTCCTATGCTATCAATATATGATTTATTTTATAAAACGTGCATATCTAATAGAATTATTTTATTTGATCAAATGGATAATATACCATCTTCACTTTACCTATTATATTTGACTCATCAATTAGTCCAAGCGTATTCCTACTATCTTTACTATGATTTCGATTATCACCTAACACAAATAATTTATGCGTGGGAACTTTCATTTCTCTACAGTTTGAAAAACGATTTGATACTTGTGACATATCTAACTGTATATACGACTCATCACGCTTTTTACCGTTAATATATACCTCATCGTCTCTTAATTATATGTTATTCCCCGGTAATCCAATAATTCGTTTCACGTAGTATGTAGCCGAGTCTTCTTTTTTTATTATTACAACATCACCATGATGAAAAGAAGAAAAATAGATGCTAGCCTTATTAACAAGTATGCGATTATTCTCATTCAAAGTAGGTTGCATCGAAATTCCTTCTACCATACAAAATAAAAATGACTTATTAATAAAAATAATTCCTATTATAATTAAAATATAGCTACATATTTTTCTCCGATCTTTTAGAATCAATTGCTTCATATATACCTCATTTCTAATCTATTCGTATGTAAAAAACGTCTCTAGTTCATATAATTGCTAGAGACGTTTCGTATATTTTAATTCTCTTTAGAGTCATCTGTTTTTGGTGCTTCGCCAGTTAATCGCTTATTTTTTAATTCAAAATAAGCATCTAAAACTTCTTTTCCAATATCAGAGTTAATACCAGATTTATCATTAATAACCCACGGCACAACTACAGAGAATGCTACTTCAGGATTATCATACGGCGCATATCCTGCTAACGTTAAATTATAACATTCTCTTCGCTCACCTTTTTCATTTCTTCCAATATCACTTTCTCCACCGTATACTGTCTGTGCTGTCCCTGTTTTACCTGCTGGCTTATAAGATGCTTTTTGGAACGCCCTTACTCCTGTTCCATCACCTTCTTGGAATACCCTTCTAAATCCTTCTTTTACTTGATTTATATATTCCTCTTTCATATCTATCTTATTTAAAACGATTGGTTCTACTGTATGCACCACTTTACCAATCTCATCTTTTTGCGACGTTTGCTCTCTTACCTCTTGAACAATTTGTGGCTTCATTCGATATCCACCGTTTGCGATTGTTGAAATATACTGTACAAGCTGAAGCGGTGTATACGTGTCATACTGGCCAATTGAGTAGTCTAGTAAAAAACCAGGTTGATTATCTTTTTTACCAATTTGTCCAGCTGTTTCATTCGGTAAATCAATACCCGTTGGAACACCTAATCCAAATTGCCTGAAATAATACCTCATTTTATCAAAGTACTCCTGTTTAATATTTAATGAACTATTTTTCACATAATCTACACCTGCAATTTTTAATGCTGTATTAAACATATAAACGTTAGAAGAAACTTGTAAAGCTCTTAGATCATCAATATTCCCGAAATCTTTCCAAGACTTTTTCTCCTTAGTTCCTTTAAACTTCATAGGCGCATCATAAAAGTAAGTACCTGGTGTTATAGCTTTCGTTTCGAAACCAGTCAATATTGTCGCACCTTTAACTGTTGATCCAAGCTCATATGAACTTGTCATCGTACCTAAAGCATAATCTTCAACTTCTGTTTTCCCATCTTTTTCTACTAATTTTTTCCCTGCCATTGATAATACTTGACCATTTTTCGGATTTATCATTACAACGAAAGCACGGTCCAACATCGATTCTGAACCTTTATAGGCCTTTAATATTTTTTCTATGCTCTCTTCTACTTTTTTCTGTAATTCCATATCTATTGTTAAAGTTAAATTCTTACCGCTCTTTCCCTCAGAAACGGTTTCCGTTCTAATTGTATTACCTTGTTTATCTGCAACGCTTCTTACTTCTTTTTTTGTACCATGAAGTACATCTTCATATTGCTGCTCGATATAACTTTTTCCAACCCTATCATTTCGGCTATAATCACGTACCAAGTAGTAATCTAATCGTTCACTTGGTAATCTAATCGTTCACTTGGTAATCCTTCATCGGAATTAGAAACATTTCCAAGAACAGATCGGAATAATCCATCATTTACATACACTCTCTCCCAATCCACCGATACGTCTACACCTGGGAGATTCGCTAAACCTTCACTAATTATAGTAAATTCCTTTTCACTAACATCTTTTTTAATAATTTGAGGTGCCATTTGATAACCTGAAGTCATCTTACTTTTAATAGCTAACACTTTTATATCTTTCTCTGTTAATTCCTGAAGATTTTTATCTGTAACCCGTTTTCTTTTTAACTCTTCTATTTTTTTATCTAGCTTCTTGCCGCTAATATCCTTTTCTCTAAATGTATCTATTTCTTTTTTCGATACTAGATTTTCAGCCAGTTGCGGATTTAATTGCATCCAAAAATCTTTCTTATCTGTCTCATTTAACTTATCTATATCTTCTTGCGGCATTTCAATTATGTCTACAAGTTGTCTTGCAGTTTTTAATATATCTTCTGATTTTACACCTTTCATCTTTGTGTACGTGATCGTGCGTAAAGATGTATTATCAACAACTGGATTCCCTTCTCGATCAAATATTTTCCCACGTGGGACAGATAGGCTCACAGTTGCATTTTCTCTCTTTTCTACTTCATTTTTATAAGTCTCTCCATCGAAAATTTGCACTTTACCTAACTGTATAATCATTGCAGAAAATAATAAAAATACACATAGAAATAAAATATTTAACCGCATCGGTATTGCTCTACCACTTTTTTTCACTTGCTTTTTCACCTTGTCATAATCTCCTCCTTACAGTATTTCTAATAATAATTGAATCTATATATTAAAAGTAATGCACATTTTCTATACAGTACTTTGTACAAATATTAATATACTGATAAAAACTTAATAGAAATTAAAACAAAGGTTAAGAAAAGGTAAAGTTTACTAAATTAAATATAAAAATACCCAATGAAAAAAGTTTAGCTTTTTTCATTGGGTATTTAATCATTTATTTAAGAGTTAATACTAGAACGTATCGATATACATTTATCATCACAATTTGATAGAGATTGTTTACTCTGAATTTTCGGTAAGTAAATAGTTACAGTTGTCCCGACGCCAACCTCACTCATTATACTTATTGTTCCTTGATGACCTTCAATTATTTTATAACTTAACATCAATCCAATACCGGTACCTTTTTCTTTCGTACTATAGAAAGGTTCACCTAATCTTTTAATTCTTTCTTCAGGTATTCCTATTCCTTCATCTATTACACTAATAATGACACCTTTTTTATGTATTTCTTTTATATGGATTGAAATTTTCCCGCCATCTAGCATTGCTTCAATTGAATTTTGCAAAATATTAATAAATACTTGTTTCAATTGATTTTCTGAGCATTCAATGATTATCTCTTTGGAATCTGTAAATAGTTCAACTTGAATATTTGTCATGATTGCTTTTGTATTAATTAATGATACGACATTTTTAAAAATTTGATAAATATTTTTCTTTTCTGTATTTATTTCATCAGTTTTAGCAATCGACAAAAACTCTTGGAGGATTGCTTCTATTCTTTCTATTTCGGAAAGCATAAGGTCAAAATATTTTTCTTGATCTTCTTTATTAATTTGGAATAACTGTATAAATCCTTTAATTACAGTTAATGGGTTTCTCACTTCATGAGCTACACCGGCTGCTAATTGACCAATTGCCGCAAGTGTATCTGATTTATTTAGCAATTCTTCTGCCTTTTTCCGCTCTGTGATATCGCGTACAATGATCATAATTTTATCTTGTAATAATGGTAAACATCTAGCTTCAAAGAAATCGATACTCCCATTAATTGTTAGAATATATTCTACGATTACATTCTTTCCTTCTTCTTTCAATTGGCGAATTGCTTCTTGAAATTGCTGTGCTACTGGAGACGGTAATATTTCGTAAAACTTTTTTCCCATAAAAGCTTCTGCAGGTACGTAAAATTTTGTAGGGGATCCTGCTTTATAATCTATAATTGTCCCATCATATTCTGTTAAAAAACATAAATCTGGTAAAGCTTTAAAAATTAATTCTAATTCAGACGTTTGTTGTTTTAATTGCTCTTCTATCGCTTTTAAATGTGTAATATCTACCCCAACAGCCCAGTAACTAAATCCTGTTACAGGAAACTGTTCTGATATATTGGACCACATTATCGTTTTAATTTCACCATTTTTACATGTTAAACTCATTTCCCAATCTCTAAAATTTTTTCCACGAGTCAAAAATTTATTTTGTATTTGATGGCGATAATTATGGTCAGGATACAGTAATTTAAGAGCGTTTGGATTCCCAATTATTTCTTCAGCAGTATAACCTGTTACAATCTCGCATTCTCGATTCCATAAAACAAAATCTCCATTATAGTCAAGCGCATCAACCATAACAGGCATGTTTTGTAAGATCGTATGTAATTCTTCCTCTTTTCGAGAAAGTAACGATGTATTTTTACTTTGAACTGCTTTTTTCATCCCAGTTATAATGAGGTTAGAAAGCATTTCAAAATATTTTTGGCAATTGCAAATTTCGCTTCGTTTGGACCATACAATAAAAGATCCTAAATATTGATTGTATAAGAAAAGGGGGATTTCAATTTTGGGAAGTTTACATACTTTCATTTCATTAATTCCAAATGAAAATATACATTCGTTTTCAGCATCAAGAAGTTGATGTGATATGTTGGTTAATTTATAAAATTGTTCTGCCATGGTTTCTATTGTACTCACATCAATAAGTTCCATTAGCCGCGCATTCATTCCTTTTTCACCTCGATATGTAAAAATTATACAAATTCAAAATTCATACTTCTTCATTATACGAAGAAAGTGCTCCTAGGTATATAGCTGTAGAATAATTATTCTAACAAATTCTATTTTTCAATTAAAAACAGAAAATAATATGGGAGTGTTACGCGCTGCTAACAGCACTATAAAAATACAATAAACATAAAGTTCACAAATTTTTCATAATTTTCATGAAAAATATAAACATTTATTCCAATATATTCTATATAATTAGGTGTAATAAGGCTTCTATGAATCACATAGAATACCTTACCCCTAATAAAAAGAAAAAAGAATCTATTTGGATTCTTTTTTCTTTTTTATTACATTACATATTTATATAAAGCATGTGCGACACCATGTTCTTCATTTGTTAACGTTTCGTATTGACACATCGCTTTTATTTCTTCAACTGCATTTCCCATTGCAATTGATATATTTGCTTTCTCCATCATAGAAACATCGTTTAAGCCATCACCTATTGCTACAGTGTTTTCAACTGGAATATTCAAGTGTTCTGCTAAAGTGTATAATCCATTTCCTTTTTGAGCATCTCGATGATTAATCTCTAAATTATGCCAATAGGAAGATGTAATAGCTAAATCTGTATTATGCAGAAACGTTTCTTTTAATTTTTTTAATTTCTCTATGTCATAAGAAAACGGTAAAAGTTTATGCACATGTATATCAGTTTCTACAATTGGTTTACAACTTTCTGTACTATGAAATGCTGTATGTTCAAGATATAATGCTGCAATCGTTTCTAACTCTTTCAAATCGAAAGTTTCTTTTGCATTCCTCACATACTCGATTTCATTACGTACACTCTCTACTCCATAATCTGGTACATACACACCTTTATTAGTATAAAGCTGATAATACAAGCCATTCTCTTCAAGATATTCTACAATCTCAAGTGCGTGCATATTTTGAATTGGATATCTCTTCATCATTTTCTTATCTTTATAAATAAGGGCACCATTTTCCGCAATAATTGGACACTCTAAATTAACTTCTAACAATAATCGTTCAATATCAACGATAGAACGCCCTGTACAAATAGCTACAACATGGCCTGCTTCCTGACATTTTCGAATTGCTTCTGCATTTTCTTTACTTATCATTTTATTACCGGAAAGAAGGGTTCCATCTAAGTCAATTGCTATTAATTTCATTATTTCTTCACCACTTTCTATAAATACACGAGATCTATTTAACAAAAAGGTATCGTTTTCATATTGAGCTCGTTAAGTACTTCTTATTTATAATTTATGAAAAGCGTTTCAGGTCAAGAAATAATTAAAAATAAAATCAAAAGCTTTTCTCTTTAAAGAAAAGCTTTTGATTTTAAACTATGAACTATAACTAATATATTTTGTCTCACACATATACACATTCTTTTCTTCAGTTGGGACATATACTTTAAACTTTTCTAAACGTTTTCCGTAAATATGAATCGTGACAACGCTTTCACATTCAGCTATTTTAAGAATATGACAATCAGCTGGTGGAATGACTTTATCTGTTTCTCCTTCTCCCAAATAAAGATTTCCTGTATGGGTTAAATAAACAAGTGAATTTTCAAGCTGCTTAGTTTGTATAAAGTTCTGCACCATTATCCTTCCTGAAAAAACACCTTCTACTCCCCATGTACCATCATGATCATGTAAAGGTGTAGATTGTCCATCTTTCCATACAAGAGCTAATACTTCAAATCGCTTTAAAGGATCTTCATATAACAAGTGCCGTGCATATTGAGCCGAATTCGCCTTCTGTTTTTCTAGCGGAAGCCATGTTTTTTTTTCTAAAAGTTCTTCTAGTAATTTTTCAATCGCACAAACAATTTGATCTTCTAATAAATTACTATCAATTAAATCCGTTACAGCTTTAATAAATGTTTGAAACGTTTTACTTCCATTACACGTTAACATAAGCATCCTCCTCCACTCTTCTTTCACACACTTCCATACTAAATAGACCACTAAAAATTTACAATTGAGAAATAAAAAAACAAGGTACAGTAATTTTGTACCTTGCTGAACGTTTTACCTAGTTTTCAAAAGAATAGGTAAGTATTTTAATGTTTGTTCATTTTCTAATATACATTTTTCTAAATTGAACGATGGAGATAACTCTATTTTTTCAAAGGCATTTATAAAGGTAGTTAATGCAATCTCAGCTTCTAAACGTGCAAGTGGCGCCCCTAAGCAAAAATGAGGACCTTTACCAAAGGTTAAATGCTTTTCATTTCCTATTCTGTGTAAATTAAATTTAGAAGCTTGTAAGAACTTTTTCTCATCTGAATTTGCTGCACTAACCCACGTAACAATCATTTGATCCTTTTTCATAAAAGGTCCAAATATATTTGTGTCCGCTGTAATCCTCCTAGCTAATGTAATGGGAAAGCGATAGCGTAAAACTTCCTCAATCGCTTTTGAAATTAACGTAGGTTCTTTTCTTAACTCTTTATATATTCCAGGTGAATCTACTAAAAAGCAATAAAAGCTGTTAATAATTAAATTTGTATTTGTTTCATTACCTGCCGCTAATAAACCTAAAGAAAAAGTAACTATTTCTTCATCGGTTAATCTTTCGCCTTCATATTCAGCTCGTATTAAATCTGAAATAATATCGTCGGTTAAATGATATCTTTTCTCTTGAACAATTGGAAGCAGGTACGTTTTAAATTCATTTAACGCAATTCCTTTTTCTACATCCAAATCGTTAAATTTTTCTTTACTATATGGCATAAATAAAATATCAGACCATTCTTTAATCTTTTTACGATCCGTTGTTGGCACTCCTAATAAATCGGATATGACGGTAACAGGTAAAGGTGCAGCAAACTCTTCAACGATATTAACCTCACTATATTTTCCGATATGTTGTACAAGTTCATTTGCGATAGACTGATATGTAAATATAATAAAAAACGAATGATTAATAGAAATATTCTACGCCACTCGTTTTTTATCGGACTTCTTTTTACTGTACTTTTATTTTCTTTATGAGTTATTAGAAAAATAATTGTCTATATAAGTCTTTATTTTTTCAAAATCCTTTTCCATAAATAAGATTGCTGGTACTTCAATTATTGGAAGATTATTTTCATTATCAAAAGGTGGACACGGTTTGGGAACTACCAAATAGTCAACTGAGTTTTTATCCCTAATATAATTAATTGAAACATCATAATACTTAGAAAAATATTCCTTCAAATCATCCTGATTCCTTAAAAATGGTAGAGAAAATATTGAACCATAATTTATACCAGCGTCGACAATTAATACAAAGCATATTTTTTTCATGATACACCCTCCTCGTATAATAAGTTTTAAGTTAATAACTGTTCCTTGAAAATTAAATAGTTTTTATCTTCAAGAGCTACATCAAAAAAATGATGTATGGGTAAAATTTAGTCTTGGATAAGGTAACACTGATAAAAACAGGTTTCCTTTTTCTTTATATTCAATTAAATTATATCATTATTTTACATGAATTTTCAGACTTTGGTTTTTTATTTTATTGGTAAACTTATGCTTAGCATGAATTGGAGGGATATATATGATAGATTATAGAATAATTTCAAGAGAAAACTATTCAAATAAGATTGGAGAGCTTGTAACAATGCTTGAACATACAAGAGATGTTACATTGAGCGAAATCTCCAATTTAAACCAAAGTGATTTAGATTTCTTACCAAACGGTAGTTCAAACACTATTGGTTCTCTCTTATCACATATTGCAGCGATGGAGTTTGTTCATCAAGTTATCTCGTTTGAAAAAAGAGATTTAACTGAAAGTGAATATCTAAAGTGGCGAATTTCTTTAGAACTTGGAGACAAAGCAAGGGAAGGAATAAAAAAGCAATCTTTAGATTATTATTTGAATGAATTATCACAAGTTAGAGAAAATACACTAACATATCTGAAATCAAAACAAGATAGCTGGTTATTCGAGGAAAACAAGTGGGATAATGGTGTGCCTTATAATAATTACTACTTGTGGTTTCACGTTATGGAAGACGAAATTAATCATCGTGGACAAATAAGAACAATTAAGCGATTGATGGGAATGAATAAATAAATCTTATTCAACCAAAGGGTGCTTTACTTGAGAAAGTCACTAGAAGAGTCAAATGATAACTATGAACTGCCCCCAATTGCTAGGTTTTGTTTAACAATTGGGGGCAGTTCATTTATAGCGCATAGGTAATCAGCTTTTTGTTAATCATGAGGTAGATATTTTTAACTAAAAAACCAATAATGGAAATATATTACAGCTTATGACCCGTTTTTACACGTATCTCGGCTGAACCCCATAATACACTGTATCCCGCTCTTCGGCGCTTCGAAAATATGGGGGCTATAATTAAACAAATACATAAACAAGTCGGAAAGCCGAATCGAAATATGTACGACATAACTGAAACAGGAGAAGAAATTTTTTATGAAATGTTAAGAGAGTTTCCCGAAAAGATTGCGACAAATAACGCTGAATTCCTTGTGCGTATCGCGCTATTTGAAAAACTTGATTACGAAGCTAGAAAAGAAATTTTAACAATACGCCAAGACGTACTACATAAACAGCTTACTGCTATTCAATCTTTACATGTTAGCTCATCTTTTATTACAGAAGTCATTGAATTTAGTAAATCACGTATTGAACATGAATTGCTCTGGATTGCATCACTTATGAAGAAAATATGAAAAAATAAAAAGAAAAGTTAAAAACAATGAATGAAAATGAGATTTATTATCAATACTATAATTAATAAAAGGGCAACCACGATTTGGCTACCCTTCAAAAATTTATACTTCTGGATCAAAAGTTTTGCAATCTGTTTCTTCAGTTGTAGATGCATGTTTACCTTTATGACTTACTACATAAATTGCATCTGCACTACATTTATTGCCGTTAGCCCAAAATTTACAGTTGTTTACTTCACATAAAACGTCTTGTGCCATAGTATCACACCTCCTTGTTCTATTATCATTAACAAAATTCGGAGGTATGATACTCTTTGTCATGCATTTTTTATTACCTTTTTAACTTTCTTAATGGTTCAATGTCTCCTTGTACAATACCATCTATATTTTCTGTTATTTTTTCAATGTCAAAATGCCACCATTGAATTTGCAATAACTCTTCTACTATTGTATTTGTAAATCGTTCCTTTATTTTATTTGCAGGGTTTCCGCCAACAATTGTATATGGTGCGACGTCTCTAGTCACAACAGATTTTGCTGCAATGATTGCACCATCCCCTATTTTTATTCCAGGCATAATCGTTGTATCCATACCAATCCATACGTCATTTCCTATAACTGTATCCCCTTTGTAAGGTAAATCAGACAAATTAGGTGTATACTTCTCCCACCCATTCCCAAATATATTAAATGGATATGCCGAAAATCCATCCATCCGGTGATTCGCTCCGTTCATAATAAAGGTAACTCCATTTGCAATACAACAAAACTTTCCAATAGTAAGATGATCTCCAAGAAATTCATAATGATGTAATACTCGATCTTCAAATGTTTCTCCATCTTTCGCATCATAATAAGAATAGTCACCAACAAATATATTAGATTTCGTTATTGTATTTTTTATAAAATGAACGTTTTGATTTCCTTCAATAGGGTATTTAACATTTGGATTAGGATTCATGTTGCACAGCACTTCCTTTACCATTCATTTCACTTTCTACTGCTATTACTGGCTTTAAATTGTATATAGGCAAAATAAACAATAATCCAATAACAAATAGTAGAGCCGTCCCCTCATACATCGTACCTAATGAAAACATCTCCTTTAATGAACCAGCTATACTCATCGTTACTACCATTGAACCGGTGAATAGTGGACTTAAAATGCCATTTACTCTACCAATAAAATCCGTATCACTATTTTGTATAATAAGTGTATTTATCCCTATTTGAATACAAGGTAGGGCTAAACCACTGAAAAGTTGTGCTGTAAGTGTCACCCATAAATTTGTAGAGTATCCTATAATAGCAATTCCAATTGCCTGACCAAGCATACCTACAATTAACATCTTTTGGGGAGCAACGTTTTTCGCAAATACCATCGCTAGAGCTCCGCCAACAATCATCCCCGCACCATTTACTGTTAGTAACCATTGTAAACTCTCTTTTGATAACCCTAACTGCTCAGTCACAATAAAGATGCCTAGTGGCTGAATTAAACCTATACCTAGTCCTGCTGCCATAAAACAAAACCCTAGCAAAGTTAATGCTTTTTTCTTTTTTACATATTTAATACCATCCAGCATTTCCTGTAACAGCGTAATTTCTTTCTTTTCATTATCATTCTCAAGATCTTTCGGAAGAAATAACAACACAGCTGCTGCAAGTAAAAAAGCGATACCTGTTATGATGATTGAAATATAAATTCCAAAACTATGAAAAATAAATGTTCCAAGAATAGGTCCTAACACCATAAAAATCGCAAATATTGTTTGATATATAGACATCGCTAATTGAATGTGTTCCGTTGATAAATGCTGTTTAAACAACTTCATACCGGATGGTTGAGAAAACTGCGAAAGGATTGCAGAAATAAGCGTCACAAAAAACACGATTTTCCACGTTCCAAACATAAGAGTAATTAATACAGCGAATACGGAAATAGAACTTAACGTCTCACACCATATCATTGTCTTCTTTGGCTTCCACCTATCAGCAAAAGTTCCTCCAATGAATGAGAAAATAAAAATGGGAGCAAATTCAGCAACCGAAATCATTGAAATAGCAAAAGCATCACCTTTCGTCATTTCCATAACATAAAGTAATACCGCAAAGTTACGAACCCAAATTCCAACTTGTAAAAATAATGCTGATGCTAGAATCCCTTGCACAAATCGATTTTTTAATACTTGTGATACCCCATGATTTTGTTTCGTTTCTGCAGTCGTCGACATAAAAAAGCCTCCTATTTCGTGTTCTGAACAGGAGGCAGCACAAATCATATGAAAAGACTATATATTCGCAGTGCGAAACACATCCCTTTTCTATACATGCACATACTAATCCTATTCAGAAGAATATTTCGTTTTTTAACGAAGATCTCTTACAAATAGAATTAGTTGATCATTGGGATGTTTTCACCCTTCCGTTTCGAATTTAAATAACACATACATACTCTATGTTAATCATTTGTCGTGTATGCATGTCTCAATATAACTATTCTAAAAAGACAATGGTAATTCCTCTAAAGAACGCATTAAATAATTACCTTGCCAATTAATTTTGTCACGCTCACCTTTTATTTGTAACGATGGCATTCTTTTAAACAGAGCAGTAATAGCAATCTTTGCTTCCAACCTAGCAAGTGGAGCTCCTAAACAGAAATGGCTACCATGTCCAAAAGCAATGTGACGGTTATTCTCACGCATAATATCAAATACTTCTGGGTTTTCAAATACTGTTTCATCACGGTTTGCTGAAGCTAATGCGATAATAACCATATCTCCTTTTTGGATTGTTTGGTCATGAATTTGAAACGGCTCAGCCGCCCATCTTGCAGTTGTCACCTCAACTGGAGAATAATAACGCAATCCTTCCTCAATAGCTGAATCAATTAATTCCGGATTTTCTTTTAATAACTGTAATTGCTTCGGATTTTCAAGAAGTGCTAATACCGTATTTGTTATTAAATTCACTGTCGTCTCGTGTCCGGCTACAATTAATAACATGATCATTGAATATAGCTCTCGAGCACTAAGTTTATGCCCTTCATTTTCTGCAAGTATTAACGCACTAACCAAATCTTCTTTTGGATTTTTTCGTTTTACATCAACTATATATTGGAGATATGTAATAAACTCAGATAGTTGTTTTTCGGTTTCTTTTACTTCTTCAGGTGTTTCTGGCGATGCAATGACAGCATGAGACCAAATTCTAAATTTCGCTTGATCCTCTTTTGGAATTCCAAGCATCTCACTTATTACAATAATCGGTAATGGGAATGAATAATCATCCACAAGATTTAATGTACCTTTTCGCTCTATTTCACTTATTAAATCATCCGCTATTCTCTGAATTCTTCCGTCTAATTGTGAAATCATCTTCGGTGTAAAAGCTTTTTGAACTAAAGATCGCAAACGACTGTGGTTAGGTGGGTCCGAATTTAACATGTGCGTTGTTAAATGATCACTATTGTCAACGGAAAGATGCATGTTCTTTGTATCTTGAGGAAACACATTTGCCTGATCTTTTTTTAAGCGATTATCTTTTAAAAGCGGCAGAGCATCTTCATATCTTGTAATGAGCCATTCTTTACCGATTTCAATTTGATTTACAAATAATATAGGCTGTACTTTTCTCGATTCTTTATAAATTTCATAAGCATCTTCTTTAAACTGAGCAGAAGCTAAATTAATGCCATCCTCTATTTTTCGGCCAACCTTATTTTTTATTGACATTACATTCCCTCACTCTCAATTATTTGTGTAAATCAACCTAACATTTGAATTATACTTCAATAAAAACTAGAAAATTGTAAATTTTTAATTAAAATCTTACTTCGTATATTGAAAAATAAAAAAGTGAGAGAGTAAAATTATTCTACTCTCTCACTTCCTATTATGCGAAGCACATAAAATTACTAATTTGTTGATATCGATAACTTACTTTACGACGACGACCACCTTGCCAAGTGTAACCTGAAACCCCGCTTCTTCTTACCTCGGTTGGAAAGAACCATAAATCTCTTCCGAAAGGACCAGGTCGATGTAAACGTAAATAGCCCCATCTTCCTAGACAGTTACACATCCAAGATTTCATATTGCCTGCTTGTGCTGGAGAAGCAAATGTGGACGGTAACGACGGAGCTTGTGACGGTGGTGGTGACGTTGGAGCATCTTCCGCATCATCTGGTCTATAGTCTTCTTGTTCAATATCTCTCACTTCATTTGTAGATTCATAACCGTAGTTTTGTGGATTATAATACATCTCTTGATCATATGGATAGTTTTGTTGGTTATACATAATAACCCATCACCTTCTTTTCATTTGTTTCTTTTAACATTCATATGTGATACGCCATTCATAGGAAGCTTATGTATAGCCTAAATTCATCTAAAAAAAGCTCGTATTTTTAAAATACGAGCTTTTTTATAAACAAAATATATTTTTTATTTTATTAACTTCACACTATAAAAACGCATTTGATCTAACGAACCTTCATATTCAAATACTTCTTGCTTAATTAATTCTTTCAAGCGATATTCCAAAAACGTATCCCCAACCAATTGATCCGCAAGTCCAAGTGCTTCACCTATTACTCTCGGAGCTTTATGAAATTCTTTATCTGCTCCTACATTTTTCGCACACTCAATAATGAATTGATCAAAATAATCTTCTTGTACAGAATGCACTTCATCGTCTTTCCAAACTCTTAAAAACTCTGTGCTTTGCGATAATCTATCCCACTCATGTGCAAACTTCATTCGCTTCTCTTCAGGTAAATACGGAAATTCCACAAAACTTTTTTTGAATAGTGCTAAACTTTCAGGAGATAATTCTCCAGTTCCACGAATATCATAATCTTGTTTTAATATTTCTCTACTCGCTTCAGAAGTATTCAAAACACGAATATCTTTCTTATCTTTTAATTGCGCAATTGCAAAACAAAGCCCTACATGCTCATGGGCATTATCCGCCTTCCAAATGGTAATCGGTGTTTCATTCGGAATTGAATGTAGATCTTCTAAAGTCTCCTTAAATCTTGGTAAATACTCTTCTTCAAAATAACAATCATAAGAAGTTAAGTTATTTAATAACCACTGTGTCCTTGCTAATTGACCTTCATTCGTATGTAATTGATGTATGGGACCAATTGAAAAGAATTCAGAGTATGAAACTACACTCTCCTCGTGTAATCCTTCTTGTTTCAACATATATTTTAAACATCCGGCTGTTGAATCATCAAAGGCAATATGAATGTGTGTGCTTTCTTCTAAATTTTTTTCCTGAGTTGTATGACTCGTCAATTGCTTAGGGATACTCGTTAAATTTTTTATCATATCTTCGCTATAATTCCCGTCTAATACATCTAACTGTATTAGAATACTTTGAAGTAAATGTTTTGCTTCATCTTCATACATATCCTCTACAACATTTTTAATTTTATCTATCATATAAATCCCTCTATTCATTTCTAAAATAACGTAGATTATAGTGTATCATTTTAGCCCAGATGTTTAAAAGTCTTTTTAAAATCAAATCGTTTATTACACAGATTGCTGCAGCCATCTAAGTTTTTAACAAAAGCTTTCTCTATATTCCTCTCAATCTATAGATCTATAATATTTTTTTCTTCCTCCTTATTTATCTCCCAAAATCACATTCGTTGCTAAATAATTTTTAAACACTTTGTAAATCTTTTTATTTAAATGTATAATTATATAGAAAACAAAAAATACAGGAGCAATATTAATGGCGAAAGTATTTACTAATTATAAACGTTATTTAAAAAATTGGAGATTTATATTTATTTGTATATTACCTGCTGTCGCTTTATTGTATACATTCGATGTCATCTTTGAACTACTGTGTCACCAAAATTTCTATTTGTCTAATTTAATTATTGCTATCATATTAATCCTAATATTTATTAACGTTAAAGAAAACTATAATTGAAACGAAACCGTTGTGAAGCTACATTTTTCATAAAAAATTAGAGCACCCTGCTATTGTATGCCCTAATGTGATTAGAGGTTTTTTCTGAGTATTTAGTAGGACACGAAGATCTTGTCCTATTACATACTATATGCTTATACTTATTACATTGTGCACTAGAAAGCACAATGTCTAGATGCCAAATAGATACATACACATTGGAGTAACTAACACGCTAGAAAAGACCTTTCTATATCCATTCATTCTTAATAGCCTACATTATTACTAATAAAATTTTCTCATACTTTCATTGTACAATTGCTTTATTTATAAACAAAAAACATCCCCATGGATGTTTTTTATCTAATTACCTTTAAACTTCCATAAATTTAGCAGGTACACCAATTTTTTCAACTACAGAAGATATATTAGTAGGGTTAATCATTACATTTTCAATACAAACTAATTTATTTTCTAATAATCCATTCTCTGTAGTAATAAACTCTTCAAATCGTTCTAAAGTCATTGAGAATTTGTGCTCACTTCCACCATTCATACTGACTTTTACATACTTCATAGTGTCACCGCCTCTCTTAATTATCTATAATTCGCTAAAAATACGCTTACATCCTTTTATTAAAACGTGGATTTATCACTTTTATCACTTCCCACTACACGTTTGAAATGATTTTGAGAAAAAAGCTACTAAACACCACCTGTTCTTTTCATTAAAATTTCAATAGAATGTTTCTAGAATTATATATCTTTGGAAAAGATTACATAATAGTACTGATTAAATATTGGGAGTGTTATTAATGGTTGATATAATCCGACTCTTAATCACCATACTTATCGCAATTTTTTTATTTTCATCAATTATTATGGAGTTTAAAAAACCTCACAAAAGTATGTTTTGGTTCTCAATTGAAGTCTTGTTTCTGCTAGGAATCGTACTTTTAATGAAAGAGTTTTTCATCAAACTTTCCGCATAAGCCCTTAAGTAAAACATAATATCCCATCAATAACGCAGGATAAATTATGATTGTTATTTTTTCACTGAAGTTAATAATTTAACTTCAGATAGTTAGCTTTTATTTATAACTACTTTATAAGCTTCTGCCAATTACTCTTTTTCGTATATTATCATGAAGACTAGAGCAAGCATGCCTTGTCATATATTAGATAAGGGATGTGATAACATTGGGTAACGATAACAATCAATTTATTTTTCATGTAGTACAAAGTTCGGCAATTAAAAGATTTATAATTATCGATATAATTGCTGGAACAGGAATTTATTGGACCGTAAATTTCATTTCTTCAAATGCATTACTCGCAATTATTAGTTGTTTTTTGGGGACAAAAAAAATGAAAAAAATGCATCATTCATAGAAGCAATAACTAAATCCCAATTCATTTCTTTCAAATTTGTGCCTTTACTCTTCTTGAAGTGGGAAAGCAATTTTTCACAGTTGGCTAATTCATCCGACTTTCTGGCAGACAATACTTTTGATTGTCTGCTTTTTGTATGAGATTTTTCGTTTGACATATACTACTTTTGAACCTGTATACCAATACAAGCCATTTTGGTGTTTGGGATTTCCCTTCCTGGGATAAATATTTTTGAACTTATCCCTTTTTGTATAGGCATGTATATTTGGGATAAAACTAATTACAAGCAGATTTTCTGTTTATTCGTAGTTCTTAACCAAAAGACTTTTCTCCTTTAAAGGACAGTAGGTACGACTGCTTGTCCTTTTTTATTAATATTTCACACACCATTTTTTGCCCCCTTCTAAGCATTCTATTACAGCTCCAAAATAGCCAATGTTTATAGTCATACAAAATAAGCAGTTGCTGATACTTTCCTTTTTGAGTTACACAACACAATAAAAATGTGTAACTATAGATTTGAATCCATGTCCCTCCTATCTCAAAAGCTCTCCTAAGTAACTAAAAAAAACACCTTAAGTGGGTGTCCTTTTTTCTTTATGTAAGAGAACATACAGATAACGTTAATCCTCCAAATGTCAATGTTCCTAGTAACCCCAATACAACTCCTGTTAAACAAACACAATCAGCAAGACAAATGGAAGATTGCGATAATGGAACAAATGACCTACTTGTGCTCGATCCATAATGTTTTATTTTCTCATAATTTATATCTAACATAAAATGTAGACATGATATACAACCATCAATAGTTTGAAGAGATTCATTTTCTAACCGCACCAATAACTTGTTATTTAAAGCAAATGGAAGAGGGTACTGCTTATCTAATTTCGTATTTTGATAAATTAATTGTAAACGAGATAGCATATTATTTTTCTCTTTTTCAGATGCAGCCGTACATTTTATATTATTAAATTCATTTAATAACAGCATCAATTCATCTCTGTTGCCGTATAAATCCCTAGCTATTCTTCTCTTTAGTTTGTAATAAAGTATTAAAATAATGCTGGTTATATGTTCACGTTATTATTGCTAATAAGAAGGATAAAGATAAAAATGCACAAAGTGGTACATATAAAACAGTATCCATTCTAGCAAACTGCGTATCTTTTTTTCGTTTAAAGATACCAAAATAATGAAACTCACCAATTACTCTTATGAAAAAAACAACCATACAAACCCAGGATCCCATTTGAACAAAAACATTGGGAAGTGCGGAATGAACAATATTTGCTTGTTGTAATAAAATCATTGCTGCCATACTTAATAATAACGCAATGACACTATTTGTCGCCCACTTACCTCCGAAAGCCCAATAAACATGTAAAAAACTAACTAAGAATAATATGCAAACAGAAATATATGTAATAATAAGCATTTTGTCCTCCCATTATTTTATTTAAATCCTTACCTTTAAAATATGCTATGAATCCTTCATACGCAACCTATATTTAATTACATAAAAACCCCCTTAATGATTTATCAATTTTACGATAAATCATTAAGAGGTTAGTGAAATTTATTATGCATTATACCTATTTTTCCGACGTTCCATCCTAGTTTGTCCTTGAACAGTACTTTCTTTATATTGATCTATTTGCTCTGCCATTTCATATGTTACAACTGGTTCTTCGTTATTACGCTCATGCATTATTTCTAGCGTTTTACGTTTAGAACCTTTTCCACCAAACTTAAATAATTTCATCTTAAATTTCGGTAATCTTGGAAAGCGGATCTTAAATGATAGCCTTTTACGTTTCTTTTTTTGTTTAAATAGATTTGTATTTTCTTTATTAGTGTCTTTCTCTTTACGGTGTAATAACATCGCAAGTAATCCACCTAATATAAGTCCTCCAACTAAAAGGAGAATATATAAGTAATGGCTTGTCATTAAATTCATCATACGCTCAAGTATGACTAACGACTGCACTTCTTTTATATCCCATAGTAACGCGGCCCATAATGAGAATAAGCCCAAAGTAAGCCCGTATGTACGAAACCGGAATAAACACGGAATTAACGCAATGCAAGCGGCGATTTTCGCGTTCGCTATTATTGAACTTATTGAAATATCCTGATTCCAAATAACTAACAGTAATGTTATAAATGGTGCATACGCTATCCAGCTACATATACGTGAATATATCTTTTTCGCAAAGTAACTACCGAAACTAGTAAAAAATAAAAGTCCTCCAATATATAAAGATTGTTCAAGAGGGATTTGCTTTAACATTCCTGCAATTGGAAAGAGGCCGCTCAGTAGCATTAATAATACATCTAATTTCTTCACAATTCCCCATTCCTTTCAAATTTTCTTTTCAATTAATAAAAATCGCTTTTCCATATGATGTAGTTTTTGTATTTCTAAAAAACATCTTAATCCTGTATGTAAATAAAGTAAATACGTAAAAGAAAAGATACATGACAAAGGATAGCCTTATTTACATGAAAAAATGACAAATCCTGCTCATTATTACTAGCAGGATTTGTACACTATTATTTATATTAATATCAATGTATCTTCTTTTTCTAAAATTATTACATCTTCATCTAATTCGTCATTGAATTCTTTAAACTCCCTTGAATCAATATCGGTAGTATAGTTTTTAATTAATTTAGCCATATGCATTACATACGTATTATGAATATTTTGTTCTGAGAGCAAGGTTGATTTACAGCACATGTAATGTATCATTTTGGCGATTTCTTCTCTCTCTTCAGATTTTACACCAAGCGGGATAACTTCGAGTATGTACTGCTGTACTATCTCATTACAATCTAATTCGTATGCAGCCGTGCTATAGTAAATTCCCATTTGATCTACAAATAATCTCGTTTCATTCATAACATGTTCTTGGTCTCTAACAATATAGTTCGGTACATCTGAGTTAGTATTAATTCTAATTATGTTTATATCCTCTTTTAAATTTGGGATTATTTCAGGTGAAACCCCAATATTAACGCTTTTATTTTGCAATTCCTCTATCCAATATTTCCTCATATTGGCATCTACAATAAAATAAACTTCTTTATTTTGTTTATGTGCATCTTGTGAAATTTCAACTAATGTTTCTGACATAAATTGTTTAAAACTGACTCCTATATCATTCCTTTTTGATGGTTGTGGTAAAAACACTTTATTATTACCTATATTTAATAAAGTATGATCAATTGTGCCCCATTCTTCTTGACCATATAATTTATATAATATTTCTCTCCCATTTATTTTTGAAAAAATAGGTAAGAAATCATATTTAGACATTTTCTCAATTGATAAATTTACAATTATCCCCGGTAATTTTATCTTATTCCAACTACACTTTAAGAACCCCTTTTGTTCTAACAAACTAAGAATGGCATTAATAATTTCTTTTTTAGATACACTTTGTCCGATAAATAAATTAATAAATGCTGAAATACGTTCCGTTTGAGCGAATCCTTCCCGAATAATTTGCTTTGGATTAATTTTTTCGCGACCATCACAACTTTTTATTGCAATTAATGCTAATTTCATTTCATTTTGCTCACCTGCCGTAGCATGTACAGCTTTTACGACATCGTCTACTAGTTTCTTTTTGTTTTTATGGCTATATTGCATTCTATATGGATTTTGTAACAATTTCCTAATGTTATATCTTACTATTTTTAACAACACCGGATTGTCTGCATTTAATACATAGGAGGAATCTCCGTTTTGAGCTAAAACTATTTTGCTATCTAATAACGCTTGTTCTATCTCTATTACTATATCATCTGACCATACTTCTAACGTAATTGAGTCTAATCCCTTTGGGGCAAATAAAGGTAATAACTCATTCTCATTATTAGTTAATACATTTTCACATTCTGGAAGTAATGTGAAATATGGGCATATTCGTTGGAATTCATTAAAAAGTTCCTCTTTTTCTCTTACTTTTATACCAAATTTTATTTTTGTTCCTTGAACTTTATATATATTTTCGTTATATGGAAGAAGCACTCTTATCTTTGTTCCTCTAATATACTCTTTCGGACATTGGAGAATGTTCTCTAATTTAACTTCTCCCCCTATCCTATAATCATCTTTTAAATTTCTAAAACGTTTAATCCACTTTATTCCTTTTACAGCTTGTTGTACTTTTAACTTTACAAATCTTTGCTTTTTATTATTTGATTCAAATTCAGGAGTTGAAATCAGTATTTGGCTCCGCTTTCGCCCTAAAAGTATAGGGATATCTTTATGATTATATTGTTGATAAAACCTCCTAATCCCTACAGATACTTTTAATAGCGGAATATTCTCACCTCCACGAGTTACGTATTCAAACCGATATACATAAGAGAAATAATCATGTGTTTCTTCATCTTTAATTGGCTCAGACATCGCTTCAGAAACATGTTGTGATCGCAGTGGTGAAAAATATATTTCTTCCTCATTTTTATTTTCCATACGTAAAGGCTGTTCGCAAAAAATATGAGTAATTAGAGCTGGTACCCATTTAGAAAACGTTTTTTTATCATGTAATGCTGGTAAATTACTAATTAAATCATACTGCCATTCTAAATGTGGTGGATCTATTAATTTATTAGGTTTCCAATCATGAATAACCTCATACCAGCTTTGGAAAATATAGTCTAACTGTTCTTGTTTCATTGGTTCTTTTGCTACAATCCAGGGCGTATCTTCCTTTAATATATATGGATTATGCTGAATGAATAATATATCAGAAAACATTTCATACAATCTTTCATTTACAAGTTTTAATTTGCTCGTTAATAAAAATGTTCTATAATGTATCTCTACAATATCAAGCCATTCAATAGGAAAATAAATATACGATACTTTCTCATTATAGAGGGGTTCTACTATATTTTTAAATGCTAATAACTGTAATTTTTCCATAATATTAATACTTCCTCTCTTAATTTATATTGATCATGAATAATACTAGAAAAGATACCAATTTTTTAAGCATTAACGAATCAAATTTTAACCAAGCACATTAAAGGAAATAGCTAAATTACATTTGGTTATATAAATAAAGCGTTGTTAAAATCAAATTAATATAAAGTAACTATTAACATATAACTACCTCCTTATGGAACTTTATATTATAAAATCATTATAATGAATTATTATATTTTTTATCTATGATTTACAAAAAAATTACAGAAACTAAATATAATAAAAGGTATCGCCTCTTTATATAGCGATACCTTTTATATACTCTTAATTAAATAACACCTTTAACTTCTTCATTCACCGGCCATTTTTCTAATGTATATGCCATTTCCCAAAATGAATATTCATATTGACTACTAAAAATAAAATGTTGTCTCATACGATTACGGTCTGCCTCTGTTACTTTTTCAGCGATCGTATCTAATCGTGTGATTTGCTCTTCAACTAATGTACGGAACCAATCAGATCCATATGCAGAAATCCATTCTTGATAAATTGGCTCTTCTGGTTGACATTCTTTTAATCGTTCACCGATTTCATAATATAACCAATAACAAGGTAAAATAGCCGCAATAATATCTCCTAAATGCCCTTCATAAGCTGCACGATACATATGAGATGTATATGCATATGCAGTTGGCGCAGGAATAAAATTATCTTTTTCTTCTTTTGTAATCCCTAATTTCTTTGCGAAATTCTCATGTAATGATAACTCAGCTTCATACGTATTTTGTGCATGGTGTGCCATACGAGCTGTCGTTTCTAATTCAAGAGCCTTTGCAGCACCTAACGTTTGTACTCTAGCAAAATGACTCAAATAATAAGAATCTTGAAGCACATAATATCGAAAACTAGCTAAATCTAATGTTCCTTCGCCTAGTTTTTTTACAAAAGGATGGTTAAAACTTGCTTCCCAAATTGAATCTACTTCTTTACGTAATGATTGTGAAAAAGTCATTTAAATCCCTCCAAATAATGTAAAAAATATACGTATTTATCCACAATTATTAAAGCTGTAAAATAAAAAAACTTTCTTTACAGGCGTAAAGAAAGTGAAATTGACAGTATTTATTCGTTAAATAGCAACGTCTTTCCCACTTCCCTACGCTGGCATTAACCAGATCAGGTACTAAGAGTCTCAAAATTTCATCTGATCTCAGCCTATAAAAGGCCCCCCTAGTGGATAAATATTTAGTTGTCGTATTGTAATTATCATAGCATAATTCGTGGAACTGTCAAAAGAATTAATTATATAACTACCTTAAAAACCTTCTTCTTTCCTTACTTTTAATGAAGTTTCAATTATCATATCTAATAGTTTGCTATAATTAATTCCCGCTGCTTCCGCACTTTTTGGCAGTAAACTTGATTGTGTCATCCCTGGTAATGTATTAACTTCCATTACATATGGAATTCCTTCCTTCACCATCATATCAACCCTTGCATAAACACTACATTTTAATGCTTTATAACAAGCCAGTGACGCTTTATTTACACGTTCCTTTATTTCAGCTGGAAGTTCGATAACTTCTTCAACTGTACTAGTATCATCATATTTTGCATTGTAGTCAAAGAACACAGCAGCATGTCGAATCGAAATGATAGGTAACTGTTGCCCATCAAAAATTGAACATGTAATCTCGTCACCTTTTATATACTTCTCAATTACTACTTCAGAATCCCATTCGAATACAGTTTCTAGCATAGAGATTAATTCATTTTTATCATAGACAATCTTAACTCCAACACTTGAGCCGCCAGAGTTTGGTTTTACCACTAACGGAAAGCCTAATTTATCTAACTCCTCAAGCTTTAGATCCTCCATTTTTGTAAGTTCAATCCAATCTGGTGTTTCTACTCCTTCATAACGCAAAATCTTTTTCGAAATATTTTTATCCATACATATACCGCTAGATAACATATTACTGCCGCTATATGGAATACCTAAACTCTCAAGCGTCCCTTGAACCGTACCATCTTCTCCGTATTTTCCGTGTAATGCTAGCAATGCAAAATCAATGTCTTTCGCTTTTTCAATTAAATCCATTTTTTCATTTAACGTAATTGGAACGATTTCATATTTACTCTTATCTAAATGTGCAATCATTTCATTCCCAGTCATAATTGATACTTGTTTTTCAGAGGATACTCCTCCCATAATAACGCCAATTCTCATTTTCTCAACTCCAAGTTTCATTTTTTAAAGTTTCACCAATTATTTGAATCCCGCTAACAATTTCCTGTTCTTTCAAACGTGAAAATCCTAATCGGAATGTGTTCGCTCCTCCTCCATCAGAGTAAAAAACATCTCCAGGAGAAAAAGTAACTCCTTTCTCATAACACTTTTGTAAAAGTGTGCGGGCTTGAATTTTTTCTTCCAACTCTATAAACAAATGAAGTCCACCGTCTCCAGTCATTCTTTTAAACGGAATGTACTGATTACACGCCCCAACAGCTAACTCATATTTTTTCTTATAAACAGATCTTGCTTTTTTTAAATATTTTTCAAAATATCCTTCATGTAAATATTGAAACAGAACAGCTTGATCTAACGTAGATGTGTGAATGGTTCTGGCTCTTTTAACACTTTCTAAATAATGTATCAGTTCTTTATCTGCAATGATCCAACCTACACGTAAACCAGGGAAAAGTACCTTTGAAAAGCTACTAATATAAATCACATTATTACCAGCCCCTGCAAAAGTTAATAATGGCGATAAATGTGAACCCGAATAACGTAATTCTTCATTAAACCCATCCTCTATAATAGGGATCTTGTATTTTGAAAATAACCTCATCAATTCCGTTCTTTTCTCCGAACTCGTAACAATACCAGTTGGATTATGATAAGAAGGGATTAAATACGCGAAATCAAAATCCTTTTCATGCAAACTTTTTTCTACTTCATTCGTATCAATACCATCATCATTCATATTAATTCCATGAACTTCAAGTCCATGTAAACGAAAAAGCTTCAATGCAGCATGGTGAGTTGGGTTCTCACAAATAACACGCCCTGATTTCTTCGATAAAGAAGATAACACAATATCTAATCCTTCTGTAAATCCATTTGTAATTAGAATATCTTTGTTCGAAATATCTACACCTTTCATTTCCATGTAATGAAGTAAATAATTCATTAACGGTCTATAACCTTTTGCATATCCGTAGTTCAATACGATATCCCCTTCAATGGACATACGAGTAAGAAAAGCTCTTTTGAAATTTTCAACATCAAATAGCTTTTCGTCCGGGGCTATACTATTAAAAACAATCATTCCTTTTTCCCAGCGAACTCCATGCTTCATTAAGTCTAATTCATCCGCTAATATGGTAACTGTATTAAGTTTATTTTTCCAATCTATTTCAACAGACGAGGTGTTACTTATATCCACCTTCGCAACGAAATTTCCTTTTCCTTTAACTGCATAAATGAGTCCTTCTTGTTCTAAATCCGCATATGCAGAGAGTACTGTATTTCTGCTCACTGATAATAATTCACTCAGTTCCCTTGTTGATGGGATTTTTTGGTCCCCCAACAAATGCCCTTTCATAATCATCTTTTTTAAATAATCCTTTAATTGAATATAAACGGGACGATCTTTTACAACTTTAAAATCTTTAAACAATTTCTTACCCCCTGCAATTATTTTTGCATATTTATTTCATTCTCAAAAGGTCCACTACATATGTATTTTTTATTAATAGCGGTACGGTTATAAAGCCTATAAATCATTTCGATATAAATTGATTACATCTTTTAAAGCAGCAGCTGCAGCTCCGCGTGGATTAGAAGCTCCACCAATTGTAGTGACTTGTCCCATTGTATCTGTAAAGAACGTAATTCCTTTTTCCGTGCCATTTATATTTGCTAACGGATGTTCTTTCTCTAAATTACAAGGTTGTACACTAAGGTTTACTTTTCCATTATCATCTTTATATGCTGATGCAATTAATTTAATTGATTTATTTTGTTCCTTTGCATTTTGAATTTGTTGCGTTGTAACGTGCTCTATTCCGTTTATTTTTATATCTTTGAGTGAATAATCGTTTCCCATTAAACTATTCGTCAAAAGTAATAATTTACAAGCGCTATCCATCCCGCTTATATCTAATAACGGGTTAGTCTCCGCAATTCCTTTATTTTGTGCTTCTTGCAATGCTTCTTCAAACGTCTTATATTCTTCATGCATCTTTGTAAGAATATAATTTGTTGTCCCGTTCAATATTCCTTCTATTTTTTCAATATGGCAACCTGCTAAACTTAGTTGTCCAATGTCTAATGTCGGTAACGCAGCGGCAGTTGCACCGCTATATCGAATGCGTGAGCCTGAAATACGTGCTGCCGTATTCAGTTCACTCCAAGCTGTAACAAGTGCACCTTTTGAAATAGCTACTATATCCATTTGATTTTCAATAGCTTGTTTCATATACTGTTTCCCTGGATTTCCATTTTTAAGATTTGTAGCAGTTGATTCAACCAATACAGTACCATTTATATTAATCGTTCCGCGTTCTTCTGGATAATGTTCGATATATTTTTCAATTGCAGCAGAACCATCACCATACGTCAATAAATCATTAATCTGCAAACCTTTCCCGTTATGTATTGCAATATTTCTTCCTATCACTCCACTAACAACTAAGTCAATTCCATATGTTTCATTTATATATAAATATTTTTCGTTTAATAATTTAATAAATTCTTTACCAACTGTCCCATACCCCGATAATACAACTTGAATTTTCATAAGATCACCCCATGTTTTTTGCCAAATCCCTCTTTCAATATAATATAAAGCGCCCTCGAATTCCATTGAGAGCGCTTTATTATTATCTATTTCGGTAACCGTGATAACTTTTCTGCAATTGTTCTATAAAACTCTTGAATATTAGAAAAACCTAACGTGTCTGAAACGCTTAATCCTACCATATCAAGATGGTCCCAATTTGCTTTCGTTTCGATATGATTCCATTTTCCAACCTGTAAAGACTCATTATCATTTGCAGCAATATTAGATGAAGGTGCAATCATAGAATTTGTATTTACTACACCGTCATTTTGCCACCAAGAAGTATCTATTAATGTTCGATTCTCTTCATATCTTGCATAGGAACCTAAGAAAAATACATTACCCATTAACACTTTATTCATCGTTATATAAGGTAAATGTAAACCTGTTATTGGTGCTGCTTGCGATGCATGTCCACTATAAGATAAGTAATATACATCCGATTGCGTCTTTACCCAATTATTTAACTCCTTTGCTCCATCAGTACTTAAATCCCATTGACTTATATCTTTTGTATTTTCCCAAATTGAACTATTTAAAATACGATCAGTATATTGGAAAAAGGACTCTCCAGTATTCTTTTTTATACCCCATTGATCCAATTTAAAATCATATAATGATAAATTATTGTTTCCACCTAAACTTGCAGCTGTAATGAGTAAATCTTTAACGAACGGCAACAGAAGACTTCCGTCCGCGAGTGTTGTACCGTTATGAGGAGTTGCTAAAGTTGTAACACTATGAACATACGATTTGCCACCTTCAAATAGTGGTGATATCTTTGTGTTCGGATGATTTTTCACATAATCTTTTTCTTCATAACTTCCTTCTTTTAATAACTGCACTAATGTTCTTGTCGTTTGTCCACCCATGCTATGCCCAACTAAATGAACTTTATTTGTTTCACTCCAATTCGGTGCAAATCCACTATAAGTTCTACCAAAACGATTATGTCCATGTTTCTCAGCATGTGCCGCACCGTAGTCTACTATTCCACCGTTAATTTGCGCATATAATTCACATGCACGATCCCAGTTACTAGAAACTGGTCCAACAGCTGCAGTATGTACTGTATAACCATTTCTTTTTAAATCTTCTTGTATATCATGAACACCACCCCAATATTTTACCCCTAGCATTTCCTCTCTACCCCATCCAGCAAATCCATTCACTAAAATGATAGGATAATTATTTTGTTGTCTCTCTTCAGCGTATGTTGTTTTCGCTGCGAATGAACAAACAGTCACTAATGCGAAAAAACATACTTTTAAAAATAATTTCCCCATACTTTCTCCTCCTCAATAAAACGTTTACATTTATCTTTGAAAAAAAATACAAAATTAGTTTGCAACTTAAACATAATGTAAAGTATTTTATATACGTTGTATATATAGAAAACATATACAAATGTTGATAAATATTTATTCTAGTAAGCATTTACTTTTCATAACACAACTTGTAAATCTGATTATTTGAATTTATAATTAAATATAGTTTCCTCATGTTAAATGAATTTAAAAATCATAAGAAAACTAATTTCATTGCTTGAAAAGGAGGAAAAAAGCATGCAAGTCGGATTAAACATTCATACATTAGCTCAACCTTCTAAAATAACCCCATCTAATCTTGAGCATAATACTATCTCTTCTACTAAGCATGAAGATAAAAAATCTAATGATCTAATCAAATTTGATATTCGTACATCTGAACAAGAAATGAAACAAGCGGATCATAAATTTAGCGAATTAGACTTATGGAAAATGCTAAAAGACAAAGGTGTACCTTTATGGATGATTTTAGAAATGTTACAGAAATTTCGTAAAGAAAAGGAATCTCAAAATGGTTCGGTTCAACATTCAAATGCGATTGAAGAAACGAGCGAGACTCGATTAAATGAAGTCATGTAAACTATGTTATCTGAATGGTCTATAACTAAAAAGAGTTCAAGGTTGATAGAAACTTTATCAACCTTGAACTCTTTTTTAAGATTTTTCTTCAATCGTTAAAAACTGAACTGATACTTCTCCCTCAAAATCTTTAATTAGCTTTCTTACTTTTACATTTTCATTAACCAATGTATTATCTGTCGACATTTTAGGTTTTTCGTCACCTAAAGATTTTTTTAATTGAAGAAGATGCATTTTTGTTTCATTTGCTTTTATTTCCTTATATATATTATTTTTTGATACAATCACATACCATTGCGTTGGATAATTACGCTTGTTACCTATCCAAGCGTCACTATTGTATATGACAGGAACCTCTTTTCCTTCTAATTTAATACTTTTCAAAGTCTTTTCGTCTTCTTGTGCAAACAGTAGAGAACCCTCTTTTGGGAATTTCGGTAACGTATTTACAGGCATAAAATTGGAGCCATTATCTCGTTTACGGAAAACTTTAGCTTTAATCAATGCTTGTGCTGTAGACTCATTTAAAATTAATACCTGTCCGTTTCCATAAGTACCTGTTTTCACAGAAAACACTTCATTTTCTTTCGTAATTTCTTGATAACGATTAATAATTGGTGAAATTTTATTTTCATTTCCAATGATTAATAAACCGTTTGCAGGAAATGGATTCTCCTTTTTAGAACATGCACTAAAACTTATTAATAGTAGTATCGTTAACATAAAAATAGTTAAAGTTCTTTTCATCGCGTTTCCTTTCATCATACAGTTCATTTTTTCCACATACTTTAATGTAGTCTTACAAGCTAATAAACTCTATTGCTCCATAACCTTATAAAGCTTTTGCAGGTAACGCCAACGGGTTATAAAGAAATATAATACTTGTATACATATAAATGAAATTAAAATAACGATAGAGCTATTAATTATAGAAAAATCGACTAATTGCTGTAATGCCGTATAAGCGACTACAGTATGAATCACTGCAACAACAATCGGTAAGAAGAACATTAATAATAACTGTCTCGTTACAATTTTTTTTAATTCTCGTTTACTTAATCCCATTTTCGAAATCATTTTATATTGCTGTTGATCGCGATCTAAATCAGTATATAATCGGAAATAAATAAAACTAGCAGCGAATGTGAAGAAGACGATTCCGACTAAAACACTTGCCATAAGTAATAATCCATTCGTTTGCTTTGCACTTAACAAATCTATAGTTAAAGCCCGAAATTGAAAATTACCTACTCTAGTATCTTTCTCAAATCTACTAATTAATTCGTTTGAAATTCCCTTCGTTTTCATCCAATCGTCTACAACAAATCCGTAAGTACGATATGGAATGTCTTTATTAACTGGGTCACTAGTAAGAGGGATTCCATCATATACCTGATCTTTAACAGCGATATAAATAGTTCTAGAATCATGTGGTAAAACTAAATTTTCTACAGCTTTTTTCACATGAAATGTCTTTGTCCAATCTCCTTGAATGACTTCTATATTCTTTTTATACTCGCCATTTTTAAATTCTTGTTTTTGTGATACGACTCCAGGAATTAATAAAATTTCATCTTCTTTTTCTATTGTTTCTTGTTGATAGCCTAGTGCTTTAGCAAGATCGTTATATTCACTTAACTTCATTACATCTACACCATTTTCCGTGTATATATATGAAGATGAAGCCATTCGATACGGAATATTAGCATCAGAAAGGTGTTTTTTTATAATAGAAAGATTTTTATTTAATACTTTGTCGTTTTCAAAACTTCCATATAAAAATGTATACGGATTTGTCATCCTTACCAAATCCCTATTTCCAATTGCAGCTGTTGTACCAATCGCTGTAAATGCAACTGCTGAAACAATAGATACTATAAAAAACATCGTTGCATTATCTTTCATACGGTAAATTAATTCAGAAAATGTTAATATATTTGTTCTCTTTAAAAAGAAAGATTCTCTCCTTTTCGCAAGGTGCAATATATAAACGCTACACTGTGTATATAAAAAGTACGTTCCTATAATTACTAGGAGCACCCCTATTCCAAGCGTAATAAAATTAGTACTTGGGATAAAGCGAAATACTGAAAAATATCCATACCCTATACTAATTAAAGAAAGTAGCGATAATAAAATTGATGTTTTCGGTTCTGGCTTTGGCTTTTCCTCTGCTTGTATAAGTTCCACAAGTTCTGTTACTTTTATCATTTTAAATGTAACGAGCGAAACAATTAAAAATAATAAAAGAAATGTGATAACTGTTAATAATACGGCCTGCACTGGTATATAAAAAGGCAAACCATTACTAATCATTAATACACTTGCGCTTATCAATAAAACTAGTTTAGAAAATATGAGTCCAATGAGAATTCCTATACAAATTGAGCCAAGTCCAATCAACATATTTTCAATTAATAATAATTTCTTAAGCTGTCTCATTGACATACCTTGCATCATTAATATCCCAAATTCTTTCTTGCGCGTTTTTAAAAATGAACTAACTGAATATAGAATGAAGAAAAATGAAAATACAAAAATCAAGCCTTGCGAAACTGAAAATCCCAATGTACCAAATGCACTTATTGTTGCACTTGTCGATTTCAACTCACCTTGTAAATCAGGATGAAATAATAAAAGAGCATACGTAAAGAAAATCATAATAGAAAATGCACTACTTAAAAAATGAGCTGCATATGTACGCTTATTGCGAAAAATATTATTAAATGCGAACTGACGAAAAGTCATGCCTTTTCCCTCCTAACAAAGAAAGGACATCCATAATCTTTTGATAAAATGCTTGCCTACTTTCACCACAATAAATTTCGTTATATAGTTGACCATCTTTAATAAATATGACTCTGCTGCAAAAACTCGCTGCATACGGATCATGTGTAACTAACATCATCGTAGCTTTTTCTTCTTTATTTAAAGTATCTAGCATCTCCATTACATCATTTGAAGATTTAGAGTCTAAATTCCCTGTTGGTTCATCTGCAAGTAATAATTGCGGCTTATGAACAATTGCACGAGCAATTGCTGTTCTTTGAGCTTGCCCCCCTGAAATTTCAAAAGTTCTTTTACTCAATATATCTGTAATATTTAATTTCTCTGCAATTTCTTCAACTCGTTCGTTCATTTCTTGTACAGAAACACCATCTAATGTCATCGGCAATACGATATTTTCCTTTACTGTAAGTGTGCTAAGTAAATTAAATGATTGAAAAACAAATCCTAATTGTTTCCTACGGAATAAAGCCAAATTATCTGATGTCAACTGGAATGGATTTGTACCATTTATTAATATTTCTCCCGATGTTGGAGAGTCGATAGTAGATACCATATTTAATAACGTTGTTTTCCCGCTCCCTGATGGCCCCATAATCCCTATAAATTCACCTTCTTGAATTGATAAATCAATATCTACCAATGCTTTAAAAGGTACTTTCCCTTTATATACTTTACTAATACTTTTTGCATGTAGAATTTCCATTTATATTCTCCCTTCATTTGCACTTCTCACAATATAGTGTAAATGAATTGTCTTATAGCACATATTGATTCATCTTTCATTTATCTTACACGATTGTAAGATTTCTAAAAAAACTGATAATAAATCTACTTTGAAACTATAATCAATTTATATCTATCTTATAATATTCGCAGGGTAGTATGAAATACTATGCTATTTATTTCTAATCTTTATTATATTAATGAAAAAAGACCGATTGGTGATATTATCCCCTTTAGGTAGACAGTGTAAAAAAGACCATGTACACACATGGATGTTACACTATTACTTGGAGGGGATTTTTCATGACTAAAAAAGGATCGACATTTAATACCTATTCAGAAGAATTAAAGTTATCAGCTGTTCAAAGTTATTTAAACGGAGAAGGAAGTTACAATATGATAAAGGAAAGATATCAGATTAGAAGTTCTACCCAACTTAAAAATTGGGTCAAAAAATATAAAGAATGTGGTGAGATTACAGATACTCGCGGGAAAAATGGGGGAATGAAAGGTATACCAAACCCTCTAAAAGGAAAACGTGTTTATTTTAAGACAATTGAAGAGGAACGTGACTACTATAAGGCACAGGTTGAATATTTAAAAAAGCAGTATCCAAATCTATAAATGGAGGTGTACTAAAATATAAAGAGAGATATCATATCATTGAATCATTAAAGACAAAGTATCCAGTTATATGGCTTACGAAATTTGCGGGTGTACATCGTTCAAGTTACTATAAATGGATTCATACCAAAGGTATGAAAAACATACGACTAAAATCCGAGAAACGATTAAAAAAGGTAATACGATCTATTCACGTAAAGCACAAAGAATATGGTTATCCACGTATGAAAATCGCTTTACAGGAAGAGGGATATTTTATAAATCACAAAAAAGTATATCGCTTAATGAGTGAGCTCAATATTCAATCTATTATTCGAAAGAAGCGTCGCTTCTTTAAAGGGAACTATTCCAATATTTTTCCGAATGTTTTAAACCGTGAATTTAAAGATCGCCAACAAAATGAGGCACTTGTTACAGATATTACTTACCTACGATTCCAAGAGGGATTTCGGTATCTTTCTGTTGTACAAGATGTTTATAATAACGAAGTTGTTTCTTGGAAAATATCTACGCGCAATAATAATGAACTTGTATTAGATACGATTGAAATGTTGGCACAAAAAAGAGATGTGCGTGGAACCATTCTCCATTCAGATCAGGGATTCCAGTACACATCTCATGCCTACAACAAACGACTTTCCGATTTAGGTATCATTGGTAGCCACTCTCGCAAAGGAAACTGCCATGATAACGCTTGTATCGAGTCATTTTTCTCCCATTTTAAATCGGAGATGTTGTATTTGAATCATTTTAAAACAGAAGAAGATTTAATACAAGCAATTGAAGAATATATTTACTTTTATAACTATAAACGGTTCCAAAAACGACTCAACCATCGAGCTCCGATAGAATATCGAATCTCGATGGCTGCTTAGTCTTTTTCATACTGTCTACTTGACAGGGGTAAGACCATCATTGTATTATCGGTCTTTTTACTTTCAAATATTATATTTTTAACTAATTTCTTAAATTGAAATATAATTAAATAATACTTTTAATACTATTTCACTTGATAATATCCTCTGCAAAATACTGAGTTCTTCGGTTTCATTGCAATTAAAAATGAATTGTAAATATCTGATGCGGAAATTATTGCGTTTATCCAACATACAAATAATATGATTGATTTAATATTTCCTGATACATAGAACGACATAAATGCAGGGGCTACCGATAATACAATTATGGGTAAGCTCATAAAGACCCAAAATCTCGCTTTGGATAGGGGTGCATTTGTATTTAGCCAAAAAAATATTCCACTACATGTTAAGCTAATATCACCTTTGTTACTTATGACCAAAATGTGTAGACATTCGTGAATGATGAAGACAAAGATACCTATTATGATTAGATACAATATATTAATATGAGTGAAACCTACTCCAAAGTAATTTGGTATCAGAAAAATGATTATTTGAAGTAGATATACAAACTTCATATAATGCTTTTGATACCAATTATTCTTAATAAAAGGAGTCCATTCTGAAAAATCCATACTTATCTGTGGCAATTGACGAAACCAAATTATGATATGCGTTCCCCTCCCTCATTTAATCTATTTCATAACTTAAAACTTTTAATCCACTAACACTCAACCGTAAGTTTTATATGCAAAACTTCGCTCACCTTCACTTTTGCCGTTCGTTCTTCTATTTGAGCTCAAAATGATTCATTTTTAGGATAATTTGAGTAAGAAAGTGGTGTTTTCATAGACAAATGCATTCGACAAAATTATCCAAACCCCTTTTCATATATGATTTTTTATAAAATGATTATCGCATGTACAGCTTAATCCCCTTGTTTTTTTGATGAGAAAATCCGGCAAGAAGCCATCCAAATTGTCTCTTTGATATGGTAACAGGTATAATGGAATGTAAAAAAGCTTAGAGTTTTAGCTCTAAGCTTTTTTACATTCCATTATAGATTCTTTTAAAGAGCAATATTTTTTATCCACTCTGATTTGCTCAATAAATAATGATTATATAGTTGGTTTTCTATCGTCTGTTGGCTCAAATAAGTAAATCCACATTTTTCAATAACTTTATTTGATGGTACGTTGTTAATTAAAGCAATTGCGTTGAGGACATCTACATTTGTATTTTTAAACAAATAATCAATTAACCCTTTAGTCGCTTTCGTAGCGTAACCATTGCTTTGATACTCGCTTGAAATAGCATACATTATTTCTCTATTTGGTGAAGGGAGTTCTTCTTTAATACCTGTGCAACACCATCCGATACATTCATTTGTATCTTTAATAAATATTCCTAGCTGTAAAGAATGACCCTCTATGTTAGACGTATTTTTCACGACATTAAGAAACAATCTATTTGCTGGTATTTCATCATTGATAATCCAATTAACCCTCTGTTCTTTCGTTGATTTCCAGTCCGGCAAAAACTTTTCAATTTCCGGTTGATTCGATATTTTATAAATGCTCTCCGCATCTTTCACAGTAAACTCTTGCAAGTATATATCTCCACAGTCTATTCTAAATAAATTAGTCGAACTCTCTTCTCCCATGTTAATCCCCCTTAATTATATTAAAGCGCCTTAATCTGCTTCGTAAGTTCTATAAATCGTTCATCAAGTTCTTTATATTCTTTATCGTTAGAAGTCAAAAAGCTTAATTTACCTAATACTTCTTGTCTCTCTGTTTCTAATGTTAAACGTAGCTCTTCAATATCATCTCTTGTTTTAATAAGTTCCTCTAGCTGCTTTTGTATCGTATTATTTAAAAACACGAGTTTCGTGTTAGTTGTTTTCTCCAGAAAATATCGATCGTGAGAAACTATAACGAGTGTTCCATTATACTCAGCTAATGTATTTTCAAGCTGTTCACGTGAAGGGAGGTCAAGGTGATTCGTCGGTTCATCTAAAATAAGTACATCTTTTTCCTCTAAAATATAAGCCATTAACTTGCATTTTACTCTTTCCCCCATACTCATATGCTCAATCGGCTCTTTCCATTGAGAAGCTTGGAATCCTAAATGTTTCATTAAATTTTGGACTTTTCCTCTTTCTTCAAATGTCTCTTTAAAAAATAAATCTTCTGGTGTTTTATCCAGTGGTAAATCAAATACTTCTTGTGTTAAATAACCGATGTTTGCAGATGGTGAAATCCATACTTCTCCTTGTACAGTTTCCGTTCCCATAATCATCTTCAGTAATGTTGTTTTCCCGCTACCGTTTGGTCCAACAATCGCAACCTTCTCACCGTGCTGGATTGTAAAATTAACGTTTTCAAATAATGTCTTTCCATGAAAGTCTTTTTTTAATTTCTTTACTTCTAAAAAGCGTTTTCCTACTTTTTTATTCGCTTGAATAGAGAACTCCACTGAATACTCTTCTTTCACACGTTCTACTTTCGTTTTCTCCAGCTCTTTTTCGAGACGTTTTCGTTTTGACTTCACTTGCGCATCCATTCGCTTCGCTTTTACACGATAAAACTCTTTAACTCCTTCTTGTTTTGTAGACTGTGCGTGTGCCTTTTGTGACCATGAACTTAATTCTTTTATATGTGTTTCTACTTGTTCTATCTTTTTTTGTTGCTTTTCATATTCACGTTGCTGCGTCATTCTTGTATGCTCACGTGCTTTCATATAACTCGTATAATTACCGCTATGCTCAATTAGTTTCTTTTCCTCAATTGACCATATTTTCGTTGCGACAACATCTAAAAAGTATCGATCATGCGATACAACGATAACTGTACCCTTCATATTTTTTATTTGCTTAATGAGAAATTCCGTACTCATCTCATCTAAATGATTTGTCGGTTCGTCTAATATTAATAAATTAGGATTTTCGGCAAATCCTTTTGCTAGTCGAACTTTCAGCTTTTCACCACCACTTAAAGTAAGAAAATCGTTCGTTGGCACGCCCCATTTCGCAAGAAGTTCTGCTTCTTTTGCAATCATATCATTACTAATAAAAGATTCTATTTCTTGTTCAACATATGCCGTTGTCATATTCATTTGCTGCCATTCAACAATCCCTTTTGATGGCTCAATCTTCCCATTTATTAATTGAAGTAACGTTGATTTACCGGCACCGTTTTTACCAATTAATCCGATAACATCCCCTTGTTTTACTGTAACATTCATTTTCTCTAATAAAGTATTTTCCTTTATTTCAACGTAAACATCATTTAACTTTAAAATTTCTTTCATATTACCGATCCCTTTCATTAAGGGAGAACAAAAAAATCCTCCCAAATTAATTTGGCAGGATTAGTCGTTAACATATTTATACCCAAATAAGCTATTACGCAAAATAAATAGCATTACTATTGTATGGAAATTGGGCGGACTAATCCTACTTTTTATAAATTGAAATTTATTGAATTTCAACATTTAAAAATAAGATTAGTTAATCATCGTCCACCCATCATTCCTTTCCATCGTTAGTAACCATATTGTACCATAGTAGTACTGTATGAGTAAATGCGATTATACGTGCTGTGAAAATGATTGCTTTCTTTTAGGTCTATTTATCTTCACTTCATATCGATCAAACACAAACAACATCTGTAATACTACTGGCTTTAGATTTCCTTAGTAGTAAACTTCTAAGCACTCTCTCTTATATAATTTTTATATAAATGTATCATTAATTACATATTATACATATTACATTTCAGTTCTTATAATAAAGATATCATTTTAAAAGGAGGATACTACAATGGAATTTAGTAAACTAGGAAACAGTGGATTAACAGTAAGTAAGATTGCATACGGGAACTGGATTAACCATGGTGGAAAAGTAAACGAAGATACTGCAAATGATTGTGTGAAAGCCGCACTAGATGTCGGAATTACTACGTTCGATACTGCTGATGTCTATTCGGACACTATAGCCGAAGAAGTACTTGGCCGGTCTTTGAAAGGTATACGCCGAGAAAGCATAGAACTATGTACAAAAGTATGCCATCCGACCGGACCTGGAAAAAATGATCGTGGATTATCGAGAAAACATATTATAGAAAATTGCAATGCATCGTTACAGCGGTTGCAGACAGACTACATTGATGTCTATTATGCACATAGATTTGACTCAACAACTCCTCTTGAGGAAACGATGTTAGCTTTTGCTGATCTTGTAAGACAAGGTAAAGTCCTTTACTTAGGCGTAAGTGAATGGACATCAGAACAAATTACCCGCGGTGCAGCACTTGCACGAGAATTGAACATTCCACTTATCGCTAGCCAACCTCAATATTCGATGTTGTGGCGTGTTATCGAAACTGATGTAATACCAACATGTCAACGTGAGGGACTTGGTCAAGTTGTTTGGTCTCCCCTTGCACAAGGTATTCTCTCAGGAAAATATCAACCTGGTAAACCCTTGCCGACTCAATCACGTGCTAATTCAGATGCTGGTAAACCATTTTTCCACAAACTTGTGCAACGTTGGATGAGTGATGATGTACTCACTGCAATTCAGAAACTTAATCCGATCGCGCAAGAAACTAATCTTACCCTACCACAACTCGCAGTTGCTTGGGTACTACAAAATCCAGCTGTTTCCTCTGCAATTATTGGCGCTTCAAATCCGGAGCAAATAAGAGAAAACGTAATTGCTTCTAGTGTTAAATTGCAACCTGAAATTATGGATCAGATTGATAATATACTACAAGGTTTCGCTGAGTACGATCCGAGTAAAACAGGTTGAATCTTCAGTGACTTTAAAATAAAAATAGAAGTTTTCCTATCCAACTTTCCGACTGCCCATCCCATCAAGATGGGCCTTTACTTTTCAAATTCAAATTGTGAAGTCGTATAAACCTCTCTAACAACTGTTAAGAAGTTCTCTAATACGACAGACTTTTCATCTTGTCTCCATCCAACATATAAATTTATTTTCGGTGTATTTTCTTGAATGTCTTTATACATGACACCCGATTTTTTATAGCTTTCCACCGATGATGGAACGACAGAAATCCCCATTCCTGCTGCAACTAAATTCACAATAGTTTGCATTTGGATCGCCTCTTGAACAATATTTAAACTTACTCCATGTTCCCAAAAGTAACTAATAATTAAATCATAAAAGTTAGTACCGAAATGACGTGGAAATAAAATAAATGGTTCATCAACTAATGATTTGATTGAAATGTTACGTAACGAAACTAAAGGGTGATCTTCATGCAAAACTAATTTTAAACATTCCTCAGAACAAACTTCGGAAACTAATATTTCATTATTCTGCTTGGAACGAATAAATCCAATATGAATTTGTTTTTCATATAGCGCTTTTATTTGCTGGTCTGTTGTCATCTCGCGTAATATAAGCTGTATTCTAGGAAAACGTTCTCGAAATTTTTTTAATATGTCTATTACGGTTTCTGTAGAATCGACAAAACCGATTATTAAATGTCCTATCTTCCCTTCATCCGCAAGCTGTGTTTCTTTAATAGTTCTATCTACTTGAAGCAACGTTTGCCGCGCACCTTCTAAAAATATTTTCCCTGCACTGGTTAGTTCAACCATTCTTTTTGTTCGATGAAAAAGTTGAACGCCCAATTCATCTTCTAATTTACGAATTTCTTGGCTTAAAGGAGGTTGTGCCATCCTAAGCCGTTCTGCTGCACGACTAAAGTTTAATTCTTCTGCCACTGTTATGAAATATCTCATTTTACGAATATCCATTTCAATCCCCCTATCATTCACAACTAGCAAAAAAGCCCTCCTTCTAATAAATTATAAATAAAAAGAAAATGTTATTCGCTATCCAATAATCACTTATTGTTTTTCGATAAATTTTTATTGATTACTCCCCTTTAATAAGCTATTATATGTTTGTAGAAAATATTAATGTAAGGATTGAATTTATGGACAGGACATTAAAAATCACAAAGTTAAATATGTTTTTAAAGATTTTTCTCATCCCGATTATAGTAGGGATAATTGTTGGTATACTAACTAAATTAGGGCAAGGTATACTTCCAGGACATTGGCATTCATTAGCTAATCTAGGAAGTGTTTGGTTAGTTCCATCCTTTTTCGTGGCTAGCTTTAGTTATTCTAAGCGTACAGCTATACTTTCTGGTATCCTTGCACTACTCGGCATGGTATTAGGATATTATGGTTATGCAATAGTTATTAAAAATGTAGCTCACTCTATTTATTTTATATCTGTATGGATTGTATGTGCATTTATAGGAGGAACTATCTTTGGAATTGCAGGTTTTCTATGGAAAGATACTACAAATCCACTTCATAAATTTGGAAGCGCGCTTATTAGTGGAGTTTTTGTAACGGATGGACTTCACATTCTTTTAAATTTTGAAGACTATAGTCACATGTTACCTGTTGGATATACCGAAGTGATAGTCGGGATTATCTTGATTCTTGTGTTAGAACGCTCTAATGCTAATCGAATTTCTTCTTTCTTAATGATGGTTCCTATCACTATTTTAGGATTAATTGGATATACATTATTAAGTTTGTTTACTTAATTACAATACTGTATTATAAAAAAACAAAAGACTAATTCTATTATAATCCACAAAACATATCACGAATTCGAACATTATACTTATTAATGTTGATACACCTATTCATAGGATGGATTCATGAAGCTATCTCTTTCAAAGAGGTGGCTTTTTTCTTACAAAAACTATTTATCAGCTTTTTATTAAATACTTCTAATTTAAAGATCGTATTTATTAGCGTGTCATTATACATACTAAGATGACCTTTTACCATTTCATATAATCGCTATAAAGTGAAACTTTAATCAGCGGGGGTCTTACTGCCCATTAAAGCGGGATAAAGTAAGGCTAAAAAACTTATCTCCAAAGTTCTTTAGCCTAGTTCACTTATTTACACATTAAAAAATATAATTCGTACAACGGTACCTTTACCAACCTCTGAATGGATTCCTACACTATGTCCTAATTGTTTCGTAATTTCATATACAAGATAGAGCCCCATTCCAGTTGATTCTTTAAAATCTCTACCGTTTTCTCCTGTAAAGAAAGGTTTGAATACTCTTGGTAAATCTTGCTTCGGTATCCCTACGCCACTATCGGTAATTTCAAGTACAACTGTATTACCTTCCTTACGTACTTTCACTTTAATCTTTTCTCTACTACCTGATGAATATTTAATCGCATTCGATATTATTTGTCCAATTAAAAATTGTAACCACTTCGCATCACTTTCTACAGTAATACTCTTATCAATTTCAAGCTCTGGGTATACAAAATTCCGAATAAAAAAGCGTTTATGTTCATGCACGGAATCATTCACTATTTTATGTAGTTGTACTCTTTCTACATAAAAATCTTGTGTAAATGCTTCTAAACGTGCGACATACAGTGCCATCTCTAACCCCTTTTTCAACCTATCTGTTTCCTCATTAATGCTTTCAAAACGTGAATCCACTTCATCTTGTGTAATTAATTCTATTACAGATAAAGGTGTTTTCATTTGATGAATCCACTGATTCATAAAGGTTAAATGATCATTATTTTTCCTCTCTTGTAACTGGAGCTGATTTTGATAATGTCGATATTGTACTTCGAGCAAATCTTGGAGAGCAGTAGATAAAACTGCAAAATCAGATTTTTGAACAGATTCATCCAAAGATTGCAACGGATTTGCTAAACGTTCATAAAAAGAACGATGTGTAAAATAACGAAATACTAAATAACTTACCATAAAAAAAGCACCTAAAAACATTGCATATAATGCCGTTGAAATATGATTATGCCCATCAAACCAATAAACTAAGAATATGGCTAGTAGTTGGATCGCAGTAAAACAAATAAGTGGTATATGATCACGTATAAATAACCTTATCATTTTTCCATACCATTATCCCAAGTAATATGTAATCTATATCCAACACTACGAATTGTTTCTATTGCTCCTTCAATTTGTAACGTTTTTAACTTTTTACGCACACGTGTTGTATTTACACTTAATGTATTATCATCAACATAAGATTCACTATCCCATAATTTATTTAATAATACTTCCCTACTAACAACACGCGGATGGTTTTTCATTAACATCTCTAATAAAATGGCTTCGTTTCTCGTTATATCAATCTCTTGGTTCCTAAGTTTTAATACAAGTCTTTCGGGATATAAACTAAGACCTTGTTGCTCAATCATTCGTTCTTCTAGTTTCGGTGCATAGTCTCCATAAGCACGTCTTAAATGACTACGAATTTTCGCCATTACAACTTCATAATGAAACGGCTTCGGAATAAAATCATCGCCACCATTTTCTAACGCCATAACTTGATCCATCGTACCTTCACGGGCCGAAATAAATAAAATCGGACATGTGGAAACCCCGCGAATTTGACGACACCAATAGTAACCATCAAAACTTGGTAAATTAATATCTAATAAAACTAACTCCGGTTGTTCTTCTAAAAATATGTCTAACACATTTTGAAAATCCGTTACAATAATTCCTTGGTAACCGTATTTCGCAACATATGTTGATAATAGCTCCGCAATTTTCATATCATCTTCAACAATCATAATTTTAACCATCTCTGAACTCCTTTTTGATCCACAATCTCAAATATACTTATATAAATAAATACTACCTCTTTTCACAAAATCCGTAAAATAGAAAAAGGATACTTTTATACAAAAGTATCCTTTTTCTATTTTTCTTATTTAATATGAAATGCATTTAGAGAAAATCCTAACTTCTCCACATATTCCATTCCTAGTTCCATCCGCGCCGTTTTTAGTGGATCCACAACTTGGCAAATTTTTAAATTACCTGCTGCTGATAATAAAAGAGTTGCATCAGCTTTAGACATTTCTAATTCTTCATGTAAAAATGTCACCATATTACGTACAGCACGATTCGCTGCATCATCTAACAATTTCTCGGAAGCAATCGTCATTATTTTTTCTTTTTGAATAGCCAATGGTAATGGCCATTTCTTTCCTTTTATAGTCTGAACAGTTACAGTTACCTCACCAGCAACCTCTACTCCACTAACACCAATTTCACCATCACCCATCGCAGCGTGTAAATCGCCTAATGCTAAAAGAGCACCAGGAACATTTACAGGTAATAATAACGTTGTACCTTCTTTGATTTCTTTACAATCCATATTCCCGCCGTGATCATGCGGTGTACCACATGAAATACTCTCTTCTTTCGGTGCAGTACCAATCACACCAATCATTGGATTAATTGGAATTTGCAGTTCATTTGAAAATGAAACATGTCCATTATGTATTGGGACAATTTTTACTGTATTTTCATTTAGCTCATCACCCATTACACCTAGGTTCGCACCTGTAGTTAAAACACCCTGCTCGGCAATTTTAATCTTTTCAATCGTTACGACTAATATATCACCAGGTTCTGCACCTTTAATATGTACAGGTCCGGTCGCTGGATTTATTCGATTCCAATCTAATTCTTGAAACTCAACATCTTCAGAATCAATTTGATTTTCAAAGCAATCATATGTTTCAAATACAAGACGGCTCCCAATTTCTACTTCAATACATGGATTATTTTCTGGTGACATTGCGTAAATGATATGTTCTTTATGAATACGATGCATAGTACCTCTCCTTTTTCGTTTTTATCTTCTATGTAATAATTAGCTTTTATCTGCATAAGCTCCTTTTTAAAATTAGTAGTTATTTTCAAGAAAAATGCACTTAGCTCATTTTGAAACATACACTCTTTACTATAACAGGTAAAGAAAGGTGGTATTACAATGCCCCTTATTCCATACAACGAAAGTGACGTTGATTTACTAGCACGTTTAATCCGTGCTGAAGCTGAGGGCGAAGGACGACAAGGTGAACAACTTGTTGGATGTGTTGTAGTAAACCGTGTATTTTGTGATTGCTTAGATTTCAAACAACTTCGATCTGTGCGTGATGCAGTATATCAAAGCCCTGGCGGATTCGAAGCAGTTCAATACGGTTACTTTTATCAACGTGCCCGTGAATCAGAAAAAGAAATCGCAAGAAAAGTTTTACAAGGTGAATGGCGCTGGCCAGCACGATGGGCTCTTTGGTATTTCCGTCCAGTTGGAGCTTGTCCACCCGAATGGTATAATCAGCCGTTTGCAGGGCAATTTAAAAGCCATTGCTTTTACGAACCAAGTGGTGATGAATGTCCAAAAATGTATTCACGATAGCAAAAATTATAGTATATACGAGTGGTGACTATTTTCATCTCATATAGTCACCACTCGTATATTTATGTAAATATCATTCCATCGTAATTACAATTTTCCCTCTAACATGCTGACTTTCACTTAAAATATGAGCTTCTCTAATTCCTTCTTCATTAAACGGAACAACCTTACTGATGATAGGTTTAATTTTTCCATGCTCAATCAAAACAGATAATTCGTCCAATTGCTTCCCGCTTGGTTTCAACCATAAAAACCCTGATTTTATGGCCTTTACTTCATGACGTGGTTCATGAACGATAGAAACTAGAACACCACCAGATTTAATAATTTGAAAACTTTTTTCTTGTACTTCTCCGCCGATTGTATCTAACACAATATCATAATCTGATAGTAGCTCTTCAAATTTATCTTTTTTATAATCAATAACAAGGTCAGCACCTAAAGACTTTAAAAACTCTTCATTTTTACTACTTGCAGTTGTTGCGACAAAGGCCCCAAATGATTTTGCGATTTGAATTGCAAAACTCCCTACTCCGCCCGCTCCAGCATGAATTAATACTCGGTCATTTTCTTTTATTTGTGCGTAATCAACAAGACTTTGCCAAGCTGTTAGTCCTGCAAGAGGTATAGATGCTGCTTCTTCAAAATTAAGATTATTAGGCATTTGCGCTACTAAATTTGATTTCACTGTAATGTATTCAGAATAAGAACCTTTCCCTATATTTTCAGGTTTCGTAAACACTTTATCTCCTATTTTAAAATGATTCACATCCTCTCCAACTTCTTCAACTATTCCAGCAACATCTAATCCTAATGTAATTGGAAATGAAAATCGCAACTTTTCTTGTAAGTCTCCCTTTCTTATTTTCCAATCAACAGGATTGACAGATGTTGCGTGTATACGTATTAATACTTCATTACATTTAACAACTGGTTTAGGAACTTGTCTTTCTTTTAATTCTTCAACACTACCATATTGATCAATAACAATTGATTTCATTTCCTCTCCCCCTTGCTGTTTATTTTAATAACAAACAATTATTTTTCAAAATTTTTCGCCTTGAATGAAAATAAATATGTTTGGAGGTGATATTTATGCTACTCTACTAATTAAGCATCATGAGTGCAAAAAACATTTATTTCACTTAAATACAATCTAATTTACGCCTAAGAAACACCCAAAGTTATATTTCTCTTTATTTATTAATGACCTTTAAATGAAACGGAGAGTGTGCTATGAGTGAACAAGTTTTCAAAGTAAACGGTATTGATATATGTACAGAAAGCTTTGGAAATCCTAATAACCCAGCAATATTATTAATTATGGGAGCTACGTGTTCAATGGTTTATTGGGATGAAGAATTTTGTGAAAGGTTGGCTAGCACAGGAAGGTTTGTCATTCGCTATGATAACCGTGATGTTGGGCGTTCTGTTACATATGAGCCTGGGACTTCCAATTACACTGTAGCAGATATGGCTGAAGATGCAATCGGAGTACTCGATGCGTATCATATTAACAAGGCACACCTTTTTGGCATGTCATTAGGAGGTATGATTGCTCAAATTGCTGCAGTAAAACACCCAGAAAGAATTTTGACCTTAACATTACTAGCAACAAGCGTTATTGGATCTGATAACAATACTCGTGATTTGCCTCCAATGGATGAAAGAATTTTGACACATCATGCTAATGGTGCAAATTTAGATTGGACAAATAAAGATGTTATAGCGAAATATTTAATTACAGGATCACGTCTACTCTGTGGATCAAAGCGTATATTTGATGAAGCAAGAACTTTAAAACAAGTAAAGCAAGAAATAGAACGTGCTAACAATCTATTAAGTATGTTTAATCACGCCCTCCTTACAGGTGATGATTCTTATGAAGGTATACTAAAGTCGTTACTAGTACCTACTTTAGTAATTCATGGTACGCATGATACAGCTCTTCCACTTGAACATGGACTCGCACTTATTGATGAAATTCCGAACTCAAAGCTATTATCCCTTGAAGGTACAGGGCACGAGATTCATCCCGATGACTGGGATAAAATTATTAAAGCAGTTTCAGAACATATATCCCGTATAAGATAAGAACAACTATTAGAAGGGGCACAAATTGTTTTGCCCCTTCTATTTATCCCGCTATTTGTGGGCAGTTTATCTCCCACCTCAAAATTCAGCTGAAGCAAAGAAATTAGGTGGGAGATAAACTGCCCGTAAACGCCCGATTGGTGAAGGCTAATAATCAGTGGGGGATGAACAAAACCCCCACTGATTATAGTTTCACTTTATAAAGATTACGATACAATATCAAAAACCCATCACTGCATTCGTATGTATAGTGATGGGCTCTACCTATATTTTTCTATGCTTAAAAAAATGGACAATCTAACTGGTCAACAGATTCCCACGATTTTTTTTTTACATTTTCGGTGGATTTACTATTTTCTAGTGGTACGTGTTTAAATGGATTCATTTCAACTTTTAATAGAGATGATGGTTCTATATATAAAGAAAAAACATGGCTACTTGGCAAGGTTTTTGATACATCAATATCTCCTACTTGTTTAAATAATTGCTGGGCCGCAAAGAAAAAGAAATTAGTTGGATTAGATTGTTTATTAAGCCAAGCAATCATTTCAGGCGATACCGATTTATTAATATTAATTTTCACTCGATCACCACGTTTATATCGCCTAGATCGCATACTTCCACCAACTAACTTATCGTTAAGTTTGTAAACCCTAACTCTTTTTGCTTATGCTCTCTATATTTTGGCGAGCATGTATATACTAATAACCCACGAGCATTGGTGAATAACGGGTTATCTACAAAGATCACATTTTTCAAGCGTCCTTTTTGTTTCAAAATCATTTTTAAGCTATTTTTAATAATAACTGCGCCCCCACCATAAATAAATACATATGGATCGTCTTTCATATCATCAATTTTGTTAATAATATCCGTTGCGACACGTGCTGCTAAACCTAAAAATGCTGGCTGCGATTCCTCAACTAACAATGCATTTCTTGGGTGCTTTTCATTTAAATAAATTTGGTTAAATTCTGTAATGCTATCAATTGTTTTCGTAGGATATTTCCGATTCCATCTCGTAATAATTTGTAGTAACGTTTCTTTTACACCATATGATAATCCTTTACTTAATTGCGGACGGAAATTTACCCCTAATGAAACAACTTCTTCCGTTGTCCCCGCGCCAATATCAAAAGACAATAAAGTTTTATCTACAAAATCAATTTCTGAAACTTGATTTTGTTCACATTCTATTTTATGTTTCACAACATTTCCTTCCTCATCATATACAATCCCCCACGTCCCAGAAGCGCCTTCAGGTAGACATTTACAAAACTCAATAGAAACATTAATCGTAACATCGCGTCCATTTGGATAATGGAATATGACCTTGTGATTACCCATATACCGTTTCGCATTTTCAGCAGCAATTTCCTGTGTAATAAGTTGCATTGGAAGAGCAACAGATAAATCATAACGAATATTAATATGACTTGAAGTTGGACTTTGACGCATAGCACTTATCGCTAAACCTGAAAGGATTGTAATGACCATTAATTCATCAGTAGATTTATTTGATTTCTTCTCCACTTCAGTACCTTTTAATTGATCTTGAATCACTTTTTCTCCAACGATGTATCGTACATTATTTAACATTAGCGATGGAGAACTAATGGTCACATCAATGTGATTCTCTAATTCTGACGATGAAACTTCACCCTCATCTAACAACCCCGTAGACTCACCTATATATAAAGAATAAATACTCGGAATAAAAATAGGTTCCTGCCCTTTCACCATTAACTTCAAACCATTATTTCCTGCATCTGCACCAGCTTTTAAAAGAATAGACATAACTACCCCCTAAATTAATCTGACATCCCTTCCAAATATATGCGAGCCCATTCTTTTACATTCAAATGTAATTTAATTTTTTATTTATCCCAAAAATAAAAAATTATAAACACTCACTTCATATGTAAAAAATATTTGACATAAGACTTTTCCAATTTTATACTATGGATGTAAAGAGTTTTTTACAAAAGTGGAGGTGCAATTATATATTGAATACTAAAAAAATTATTTTTGTAATCATAACTTTATCTTTAATCGCTATACTTGTACATGGCACATACAAATACATAACTGAAGGTTCAATTTTGGGCGGGACTATTTTCGCTGCCTCTTTAATACTTAGTAATTTAATAAATCATATTACATGGGGAGATCCAAACGGAGTATCGGAAGAAAGTCAAGATGAGATGGGACAACAAATTACCTATAAAAGCTTTAAAATCGCGTATTTCGTGCTTGTAGGTGTTATGTTCCTTATATTACTCTGCTCGGAAGGATTTTCTATGGGTTCCAATTTGGATGGTGTAAAAAACCTTCCACTCTTTATTGCACTCTGTTCTTCCTTTCTTATTTCCCCAATTGTTGAACTCATTGTCGCCAAACAATATAAATAAAAAAAGTGGTTTTCTAAATGCAGAAAACCACTTTTTTATGTTTAAATACCTTCTGCTATTGCTTTCAGCTTATTCACAGTCCGCCAGTTCCTTACTGTAGCTGGCGTATGTAATTTTTGAAACTGGTTCATTAGTTTAGAATTCCGAATGCTTTTTTTGAAAAATAAATACACTACTCTTCCTTCGATATGGCAATCTTCTATGTCACTTTTGTACATAAGTAACCGCTTACTGTCTTCTTCAGAAAGTGGATTAGCTAAAAAGGCCACATGTACACTTTCTCCTTCTAATAACGAATGGGTCTCGTAAGGACACTTTTTAATAATATTAATAAATTCATCATTTGCTCGTAACATGACTGGAACATTGAAATCAAAAACGTTGTTAATTTCACATTCAATTCGTTCCTTTAAAAAACTTATCTCTTCTTCTGACTCAAACACTACATTTCCACTTTGAATATATGTTTTCACTCTTTTTAACCCTATTGATTCAAACATTATTTTCAAATCTGCCATTTTGATTACTTTATGTCCACCTACATTAATTCCCCGTAGTAGTGCAATATAAATTGTCATATGATTACCCCTCACGTATTTAAATGCTTAACAATCGAATTGTTTTGCACCTTCATGCTTCTCGAATACTTACTTTAATACATCTAACATATCATGTACGGAAAATATCTCAAATTAAAAAACTTACTACATGATTTTTTTCAAGAGTAAGCTTTGTTATCTCATTATCTCGTTATAGGTAAATGTAATATGAATTGTTGTCCAATTGGTCCCATTCTTCTAAACCCTTTATCTTGAAATCCAACTTTCTCATATAACTTTTGTGCCGGAATATTTTTTTCATTTACAGCAAGAATCACTTCATTTTTTACTGGATAATAATATTTTACAAAGTCTTGTAATAACGCCAATGATTTTTTAGCATATCCTTTATTTTGTTTATTGTGATTAATAGAAAAAGAAGTTAAAAGTATAGCATCCTTATTTTCTGTAAACTCCTGTACCCTATCACCTGTTTGTAATATAAATACACCGACAGGTACTCCGTTATAGTCTAAAATAACAACTACATTTTTCGTTCGATCATTTTTCGCTTTCTCCAGTAATTCACCTGGATTCGCCGTAAATTGAACTTGTTCACTTGGTAAAGTAAATGATTGTATTATCTCTTTATATTGCTCCTTATACGGCACTAATTGTATTTCTCCTGTATGTATGTTCATGCTTAACTCTCCCATTCCTTCAAGTTATTAACTTAAACCTTGCTGTGTTTTAGAATGCACTTTTCCATCCAAAAATGTTATTTTAGCAAATGATTTTGGATCGTTTCCTTTCCAAGCAAAAATTTGCTTAATTCGTGTAGAATGTTCTTCCCCTTCTTCTATGAGTAAATCCCCTTCAAAACCGATTAAATCTTTCACTTCTAAATAAGTCATTCCTTCATTAATATTTGAGAAATGATTTATATTAATGGTCTCTTGCTTTTTATTTTCCGTTATAGTAGAAGACATAGCTGTTTTCTTCTTCACTTCTTTCTTCTGGTCACACGCTGTCATACTAAAACCTATGCATAAACTACCTAATATGAGTGCGCTTTTTTTAATCATAACGGCTGTCCCTCCCCTCATTATTAAACCATATATTCCCTTGAAAATAAACTGAATATTTAATCTTACAGAAAAACCCCGTACAATTTAGTACGGGGTTTTCACTATTTTTTCAAATGGTTATTTGACTGATCTTCTTGTTCTTTTCGTAGTTCTTGTTCTTCATCTTTTGGTAATTGTTTATCATTATCTTTAATCGGATTCGTTTCTCTATTTTCAATCATATCATTTGGAACTTGCGGCATTACTCGGCCAACAATTGCTGCTAATTCATCAAGTATGCCTTCACCAGTTTTACCTTTTTTAATTTGCTTGCCTATTTGTTTTAGTCTTTCATACGTATCAACATCTGCTACAACGACTGCATTTGCACCGTTCGGGTCATTCTTTAAACTTTCTGCAACAGAATACTTAATTGACTCAACGCGAGTTCGATCAAGTTTCGCTTTCACATCAATACCTACAACAGCATACTTCCCAACTACTACTGCTGTCGCATCGTTTACACCAGGTATACTTGCAGCTAAAGATGCCAGATGATCAGCTGCTTTTTCATTTGGCTTATTTGATTTATTTGTATACGTAACATTTTTCATCGAGACATTTTTTTGTTCTGGCTTTTCATTAGGATTGTCTTTTTTTCCAATGCTACATCCAGTAATAACGAAACAAAGCATTAACATATATATAATGATTTTCATTATTTTCACCACTTTATCATTGATGTTTAATCATAAATTTTCTCAACAGCTTGCATCTTCTTCACTTTTTCTTCTGCACCGCTATTTGCGTTAATGAAAATTTGGTACGTATCTTTCCCTAAAGTACCAATATATTCATAACAAAGTACTTCATTATGCAAGTCATTTACTACTACAGCTTTACGTTCTTCCATAACTTTTACATCGGGGTTAATTTTCTTTCTCGCCTCAGCAGCGGTTAGCTTCGCACTCGGAATCGTTCGTTTTTGATGTGATGCTAAATATTCCTTTGCGGAAAAACCAACAATCGACCCATCATCTAAAGCAATTTTCATTTGGATTGCTTCTGGATAAATACGCACTCCATTTTCATTTACAACGTACGTAAACACACCGATATTATCATATTGAGAACTATCAAACAGCTCCATATTTGTAAACTTGTGATCCTTTAAAAATGTTAATCCTTTACTTCCTGCATCATTTAAACTGATTTTTTGCTCTTTAATTTCTCGGTTGTTCATTACCCAAATTGGATATCCACCTTTTCCGGTAATATCCATATAATACTCATTGTTCGTTGCTGGATCTTGAATTTTCACACTGTAGAATGATTCTTTTGCACCTTTTCCACTTTTCTCAACTTCTACTTTTTCATTCCCTTTTAAGTTTAAAAATGATTTCGCGATTTTTTCCGCTTCCGCTTTCGAAATCCCCTTTCCTTTTGCTTCAAATCCGCCTTTTTTATTCTTTTGTGCACTTGTAAAAGTCGGTCCAAAGTTTGTGGACGAGTATGATGTTACATTCTTTTCTACCGTCTTTAATCCATCGATAATTGTGTTATCTGCTGGATCTTGGTTTGACGCAAGAGCCATTTCTACATCCATCCAGCGAAGATTATTTTTCAATACAAGATGCTGCACTTTTCTCAGTTCATCTTGTATATTTGCTGCATTTGAATATAAACCTTGTAACGTTTTATATTCTTGATCATTTAACGGATCTTTTTCTAAATCACGAACCGCTGCACGATAACTAAAATCACCGATATTCGCAAGGAACTCTTCCGTTTTATTAAATGGCATTAATGTTAAAGGTAATTGTCCTACATCAGAACGAGCCTCTGATGTTAAACGCCATACATCTACTAAAGCTGGCGATAATGAGGAACGTGAATTCATCGCCAGTGTTGTTCCAATTTTATCGTGTAATAAATCAACTTCATATGCTAAATCATGAAACGCACGCTGATAACTATTTTCCGCTCGAATTAATACTGCATTTTTCTCTTGATGCTCTTTATAGCCCCAATACCCTGTTCCGACTACACCTACTGTTAACAATACGATGATAATACCTCGTAACATGTTTCCACCTCCGCTCTATTTACAGAAAATATGCTTACCAATTTTTTTAATTTGTGGACGAGTCCAAATCCATTTACTTGTCGCAGTATCCGGGTTGAAATAATATAATGCATTCCCAGTTGGGTCCCATCCATTGATCGCATCTAATACGGCTTTTTTCGCATTTTCATTTGGCGTTAAATATATTTGTCCATCTGCTACTGCTGTAAATGCTCTCGGCTCAAAGATTACTCCTGAAACAGTATTTGGAAATGATGCACTTGTGACACGGTTTAAAATAACCGCAGCTACTGCAACTTGTCCTAAATACGGCTCACCACGGGATTCTCCGTATACAGCGTTTGCCATTAACTGAATGTCATTTTGAGAATAACCGTTTGGAACATTTGTCCCTGTACTTTTTGGCGGCTTATTTTCCTGTGTACCTCCACCACTGTTCCCTTTATTAGTTGTAGTATCTTTATTAGCGGTCGACTTATCATACTTCGTTGCCTTTACAAGCATTTGCTTCGTTTTAGCACCCGCTAAACCATCAACTGGCAATCCGAATTTTTGCTGAAAGTTTCGAAGCGCCCAATATGTACCCCATCCGAAAACACCATCAACTTTCCCAGTATAAAATCCGTTATATTTCAAACGAGTTTGCAGTTCAATGACATCTTCTCCAGATGCCCCTCTTTGAATCACTTGATTAGAAAAGGCTTCCACATTTTTGGTTTGTATACTACTTACCATTAAAGATAGCCCGATAAAGACAAGCAAGAACGCTATCTTAAAAACAGCTTTTTGACGCATGTATTTCCCTCCTTAATTACGGAAATGATTTCATGGTTATGTTTTGTAAAACCCTCGCTTTTATGTAAAGAAGACAAAAAAATCCAAACTTATATGCTTGAAGAAATATGTAAACAATATACAAAAAGAATAAAAGGAGCTTATTATGAAGCGATTCCTCGTACGTACAGCATTTATATTTTTTTTAATAACAATATGTTCAAATATACATACCGACCCATCTATTGTTCACGCACAGCCACCCTATGCAAAATGGGGTAAACTAGCCGTTGAAAAAACGAAAGAACAATATCCGAAAGCTGAGATTATCGATTACCTTCATATAGGTAGACAACCAAAAACTGTTCAAATAACAGTTGAAAAGTTTAAATTATGGCTACGTGAGGGTGGAAAAGAGTATGGTGTTTTTGTGGATGTAGAGTTTGATACGAAAACAGAGGAATTTTTAAAGATGTCCTTTCAGAAGACAAGTCGGTAAAACAAAAAAACCTCCGTCTTTACATACAGACAGAGGTTTCTTTATGTACTTCTTCCTTAATAAGGAGGATTATTTTTTATATGCAAAGATCGATTCCCTAACATTTTTACTAATCCGCAAATAGCTCCAATAACAACGGATATCCCTATACTATATAAAAATACTCTCCCATATCCACCTATTCTCGGATCTAAAAACGGATATGGGTACCAATTCACGAATGGCCCGCGTATTAAGCTATAGACAACATATAAAAGCGGGAAAACAAGCCAACTCGCAGCCTGTTTCCATGTAATGGTCTTCGTAGGTGGATTTATAACCCAATCTAAAATCATCGCTAACGGCATGATGTAATGAAACACAGTATTGACCCACGGTATCGGTGTTTGAAGTGACTCTTCTAATCCCCTTAATAACAAAAAATAAATAAGTCCTGTTGTCAGTATGTATACTGTAGCTGCGCCGCGAAGAACTCCAAACTGCTCGGAACGTCCAAATAGGGCTGTCCCCAAGCTACTAAATAGTAGAATTACCGCCACTAAAATATTACTTTCAATTGTGAAGAAACTAAAAAAGTTAACTGGATTGAATGGTTTCACTTGTGCCCTTGTAACAAATTGAGTAATAAGTGCACTAAACGCTAGAAGACTTAATAACAGTCTATAAATCGCTATCATTTTTGCACTTCTCATAAAACACCTCCTATCTCTTCTTATTTATGATTGGAATTCTCTTTTATATGCTCTATAAATAACTTTAATGGTACGAGGCCACGTTTGGGCATGTGACTACTAATAACAGCTACGAGCTCTAACTGCGGAATGATAATAATGTATTGCCCTCCGTATCCCATAGCAAAATACATACAATACGGTATGTGAAATCTTTCGTTATTTAACACCCACCAGTGATATCCATATGCCCCGACATGTTCATACGTTTCAAATAGAGCTGTACTTGATTGCTCTAACCATTTCGATGATATAATTTCATTTCCCTTCGAATATCCATTCTGCAAACATAATTTTCCTAACTTTAATAAATCTATAGATTTCATTTTCATACCGAATCCCCCGACATATATACCTTGCGGGTCTTGTTGCCATTCATATTCCGTAATGTTTAATGGATCAAATAAATACTTTTTCGCGAACTGCTCCGTCGACATTCCAGTTGATTCTTGAATGATGTAACTAAGTAAGTGAGAAGAACCTGAGTTATAATTCATTTTCATACCCACGTCTTCAATGAACGGCTTTTCTAAAATGAATTGTGCCCAATTGTCTGATTCCACAAAGTCATTCGGGAAAACAACCCCATTGCCGAATTCTTGCCAATCTTCTCCTGTTGTCATCGTTAATAAATGATACAGTGTTAATTCCCTTTTTTTCTCCGGTACATTGGGAATCCATGTTGTGATTGGTGTATGTATATTATTTATAAATCCTTTATCAATTGCGATACCAATTAATATAGATACGATACTTTTTGTAATCGAATTAATTTTAAATAAGTCATTTGCACAGTCTATCGTTTTATAGTACTCAGTCGTTAATTCCCCCTTTTGATAAACAAGAAATGTATTAACCTTTTTCTTTTCAAATTTATTTTGTAATTGCTCGAAATTCAAGAAATCTTCCTCCATCTAAACGGTTATGTAATATTTGTAGTTCATCTCGTTCTCTCTATTAAATCATATTTGTTATTAAAACAAAAAAATAAACTTGCCAGCATTTAATAGCTGACAAGTTTATTTTTATAATTTCGTTCGAACGTTCCAAAGCTCTGGGAAGAAGCATTGATCAAGCACTCGCTTTAAATAAGATACGCCAGAAGAGCCACCTGTTCCCATTTTATGACCAATAATTCGTTCTACCGTTTTCATATGACGGAAACGCCATTGTTGTAGCCAGTCTTCAATATCGATTAATTTCTCTGCAAGCTGATATAAATCCCAATATTTCTGCACGTCCGCATATACTTCTATCCAAGCCGCTTCTACAGTTGCATCCTCTTCGTAAGGCTGCGTAACATCACGATTTAACACATCTTTATGAATTGGAAATCCTTCTTTAACAAGGGCTTGTATCGCCACATCATACAAACTTGGTGCATGAAGTGCTTTATGAAGACGAGCATGTAATTCTGGGTCCTTTTCATAAATTTTTAATGCATGTGGTGTTTTATAACCAAGTGCATATTCAATCATTCGATATTGATACGATTGAAAACCTGAAGCCTGACCAAGTGAATCGCGGAACTCAATATATTCTGATGGCGTTAATGTCGCAAGAATATCCCAAGATTGAATAATTTGCGACTGAATTTTTGATACACGTGCTAACATTTTAAAGGCTGGTGGTAATTTATCTTGTTTAATAGATTCAATCGCTGCATTCAATTCATGTAAAATTAGTTTCATCCAAAGCTCACTCGCTTGATGGATGACGATAAATAACATTTCATCATGATGATCTGATAATCTTTGTTGACTAGATAATAAGCTATCTAGCTGTAAATACTCTCCGTACGTCATATTCTCCTTAAAATCCGTATGAATCCCTTTTTCCATAATTACCTTTTCATTTTCTTTCATATTAGCCAAACGCCCCTTTGTGTTCATTTCTACTTATATTGGTCTAATAACAGCTCGAACTGGACTCCCATCCGCATCTGTTAATGCAAGTGGTAATGCAATAAGTTCGTAATCGCCGTCTACTACGTGATCTAGTACGACATTTTCTAAAATATGAATTCCATGTTTAAATAATTGATGATGCGCTGCTAGTTCTTTATCATCTAAAGGATCAACAGATGGTACGTCCACCCCGATTAAACGAATTCCCTTTTCAGAAAGAAAGGCTGCAATATCTGCGCGTAAATGCGGGATTACATCTGGGAATTCATTTGCTTTACCATGTGAAGATGTACGTAATAACAATCGTTCTACACCTTCTAAATGAAAGTTTTCTAATTCCTTTTTCCCGATGCTTTCAAGATTAGAAACGTCAATGATCCGTGCTGGACCAACATAAACTTGAATATCTAAATCCAACACCTTCTTACCGTCATTATCAAAATGAAAAGGTGCATCAATATGAGTACCTGTATGGATACTCATCGTTAACTTTCCGACATTTACTGAGCCACTGTCTTCTTTTGACCATGAAACTTCATACGAGAACGGTGTATCCCCTGGCCATGTCGCGATATCATTATTTAGCGGTTGTGAAATATCAATCCACTGCGATGTTTTCATGCTTACGCCACAACCTCTCGCTTATTTTCAAAGTTTTTATATTCTTCATTTTTCATAATGTTCTTTAAGATTTGTACAGAATTCCATACTTCCTCATACGTATTGTATAAAGCAACAGGCGCAAGTCTAACTCCATTTGGAGCTCTAAAGTCTGGAATAACCCCATTTGCTTTTAACGCTTTACATATACGTGCCGCCTCGGCATGTTCTAAATAAATATGCCCGCCTCGTTTTTCATCCTCTAATGGATTTCCAATTGTAAATTCAAAGCCTTTTAATTCATGTTCAATTAAATCAAGCATATATCTCGTAATATGTAATGATTTTTCACGTAACTTTTCAATACCAGCTTCTTTAAAAATTTCAAGAGAACCGATTAATGGTGCAGTACTTAATACGTGAGGTGTCCCTATTTGATAAGCTCCAGCATGGTCAGCCGCAGTTAATGAATGCTCCATATCAAATTGCTTATCTTTTCTAGAACTAAACCAACCAGATAATCCTGGGAGTCTATTAAAGTGTTTATTATTTACATAAAGGCCTGCAACACCACCAGGACCTGCATTTAAATATTTATAATTACACCATACAGCGAAATCTACATCCCACTCTTTAAAATGATGCGGAATGGAGCCGATTGAATGACATAAATCAAAACCGATATGAATACCACGTTTATGAGCTTCAGCTGTTAATCGCTTCATATCAAGAATTTGTCCACTCCTATATAGTACAGAAGGCAATAATATTAAAGCGATATCATCGGTCATCGCATGAATAATATCATCTTCAGAAAGTGTTCTTCCATCTCGGCTTTTCACTCGTACTAAATGTTCATCTGGATCTAAGCCTTTTAAACGAATTTGACTCTGAAGTGCATAAATATCTGACGGAAAAGTTAATTCATCCGCAAGAATTTTTGTTCGTATTCCTTTTGGCTCATAAAACGTCGCAATAACTTGATGTATATTCGCAGTCGTGGAACCGGTTACAATCGTTTCTTCCGGTAAAGATCCAATAAGAGGTGCTGTCAATTCACCCAATTTCTCCGAAAGGAAAAACCATGGATGCTCACCTTCAGTCCATCCATCAATCCCAAACTCTTTCCATGAATCTAGCAAGGTAAGTAACGATTTCTCTGCTCTTTTTGAAAGCAACCCTAAAGAGTTACCATCTAAATATATTGTTCCTTCTTTTTTATAAAATTCAGATTGAAAATCTTTCAGTTCATCATGTTTATCACATTCAAGCGCATACTCATAAGTTGGTTGAAATGGTTCTTTATACATGGTGTCACCTTCTTTTAATTTTCTTTTTATTCTAACTAATTGAAATATATCACTTAAATTGATATAACGTCAATGATATTATGTCAGTTGACTTTATATACAAACTTCTTTTACAATACAATTATATTTTCAGATATTTCAGTATAAAGAGGTGATTCCTTGAAAAATTCTACTCTTTCAACAAGAAAACATCGCTCCTTAGAAACAAAAAAAAAACTATTACATTCCGGTTATACTATGTTTATAAAAAACGGATTTCAGAAAACTACAATCACGCAAATTATTAAACATGCAGAAACTGGTTATGGAACAGCATATGTATATTTTAAAAACAAAGATGCTCTCCTCGTCGTTTTGATGGAAGATGTTATGAATCGCTTTTATGATATTGCTGATCGCTCTTTTTCCCCTCAAACAAAGGTCGAAGCACGAGATATGATTCAGAATCAAGTGCGCGCTTTTTTACAGTTAGCACAAGAAGAAAGAGCTATATTACAAGTTGTTGAAGAAGCAATAAGAACCTCAAAAGAAATACGTCAAAAATGGGATGAGATTCGCGAACGCTTTGTAACACGGATTATACAAGACATTACTCATTCCCAGGAAAATGAATTAGTACGAACTGAGTTAAATAAAGAGATTGTCGCATGCGGCTGGTTCTCTATGAATGAAACGTTTCTTTGGACAATCGTGCAAAATGATAAAGAACTAGAATTAGAAGAAATTGTACATACTTTAACGGTAATGTATACGACGGGGTTATATAAATAGCACATTATAACCTCAAAAAACCGTTACTCAATATGCTTAGTAACGGTTTATTTAAAATATTTTATTAACGATACAATAATACAAAATAGCGATGTAAGTAAAAGCAACAACCCCATATTCTTATTCTCTTTTTCATCCTTCTTAACGTTGTGTATCCCCATACCGGCAAGCATAAAACCTAAAAGTAATTGTAAAATGAGCATACTTTGCTTCGAATCATCATTCCAACTGTAAATAGAATAGCCCATTATAATAAAAGCGAGTATGAATGTGATAATTCTAATCATAAAAACACCCCCTGTTTGATTCTATTGTTTTAACCTACTCACCATTCCAACAATAAACTTATACTCAGCTCTACTTTTTCTTACTTTCTTAAAGCCCTCTTTCGTATCAAAAATAAAACACGTTTTCCGAAACCAAATCCGTACATATAAAGACTCAAAATAAATTGGTTTAATAATTCCTCGTTCCTCGAATTCAGTTCCATCTTTATTTTCGGTTTCCGTTCGAATGAACCACCTATTCCCGATTCCAATTTCAATATACTTCACATGCTAACCCCCTTCAGGAAATCTTCTTTCTAATTATTCTATTATTTCCCTGGCAAGCGCACATTCCGACAGAACGTGAGCCCATAAAGAAAAAGTAGATTACAAAAATCTACTTTTATAGCCTAAATTTTTGCATACGTTTATAAAATGTACTGCGTGGCACATCTAATAGTTTTGCAGCTAACGAAACATTTCCGTTCGTCTTTTCTAGCGCTTCAATCATGCTATCACGCTGTATTTTTTCACGGAAATTTAATGTATGCTCCGTTTTATTTTCTGCTTGCAATTCAAGTTGATGTTGATTTCCCATCATTGTTTGTAATAAAAAAGAGATTTGTTTTTCGCATATTTCCCGTCCTTGCGACAAAATGTATATGCGTTCTAATACATTTAATAATTCTCGAATATTTCCGGGCCATGTATGCTGTGAAAATTGATTACAAATACTCTTTGGAAATACAACATTCCAATCCTTTCGTTCACAAAAATGTTGTATGAAGTACGGAATATCCTCTTTTCTTTCTATTAACGACGGAACATATAGCGGATAAACATGTAAACGATAATATAAATCTTGACGGAATTTCCCTTCTTCTACTAATCTTAGTAAATCTTTATGTGTCGCAGTAATAATACGAATATTTACTGGTACCTCTTTTGAACTACCAATTGGGGTTACTGTTCGTTCTTGCAAAACACGCAATAATGCCACTTGCATCTCTGGCGGCACTTCACCAATTTCATCTAAAAATATTGTTCCTCCGTCTGCTTGTTCGAATTTCCCTTTATATCCTTGGCGCCGCGCACCTGTAAATGCACCTTCAGCATAACCGAATAATTCACTTTCCATTAATTCTTTCGGTAATGAACCGCAGTTAACAGCTATAAAAGGACCGTTTTTTCTTGGACTATTTTCATGAATCGCTCTCGCTACATATTCTTTCCCTACACCTGTTTCACCACATACATATACACTAGCGTCAGTTGGTGAAACAAGCTTAATTTCTTCTAAAGTATGTTGAAATACGCTGCTTGTCCCAATAACTCCAGGGAAAGTAATTCCGTTTATAAACGGGTAAGTAGAAAATAAATTTTCTTTTTTATTTTCCTTTAAGTAAATACATTTCCCGATCATTCTATCATTACTATATACCGGTACCTCTAATTTAGGTTTCAATCCATTGTGCATTAAATCTTCAAGTTTCATTCGTGACCAATTACATACTCGTTCACGAACCCTCTTGCTCGCAGAAACGATAACATCACGATGGTTACAAATAACAACTTGTTCATCACTGTCAATTATATCTAAAAAACGATGGATTAAATGCAGTTCATTTTGATGTACTCGAATACTACATTCACGTTCAATCGCATGCGCGATCGAAGTTACCATTCCGAGCATATATGGATGTGAAAACTCAATTGGACAAGAGAAATCTAGAACACCAATTAATTTCCCGTCATCATTATGAATCGGAGAGGCCGCACAGCTCCAGCTATGAGATGCGACAGAATAATGCTCTGTACCACTTATCATAATAGCCTCTTCAATCTGTAACGCTGTTCCTATCGCATTTGTACCAACAGCTGCTTCCGTCCATTTCACACCTTCAATAAAATTAATATGTTTCGCTCGTTTCAACGTTTGCTGATTTCCACTTAATGATAGAACATAACCATCTGGATCAATTAATAATGCCATCATTTGCAGTTCATCAATGGTTTTTCTCATATTTTGTATTTGAGGTATTGCTATATCAAGGAAGATTTCACTCTTTTTCTTTTGATCCTGAAAAATATCAGAAGACAAAATTTTCTGACCTTTATTCATATGAGGATTCACATTTGCTTGTTTACATCGATGCCATGACTCTGAAATTCTTTCGTTTATACGGTTCGAATCAAGGACTCCTTCATCAACAAACTTTTTCCATGTATGTAAGTAAAACGGTGAAGCTAACATTGTATCATCTCCCCTATTAATTGTTTTGGAGATTTATAAAACATACTTTTATTATAAAACTGAATAAAAGCGTTTTCAATACAACTAGAAAGATGACACAAATATGTTAATAATTTGAATATCTTAATAAACTTCTTTATTCTTTTTTAGTAGAACTATATTTTGTATAATGGACGCAAAGAAAATACATAACCAAAACCACTTTTGTGGGTTGCCGTTTATAAAGAAAACTATCACCGCTATTGCAAATAAAATGGTGGATGCTAAACTAAAATATAATTTTGTTTTAATTCCCATTATTCCTCACCCCTCTATCACTTTACAGTACATACTAACTCTTCATTTTTTAACTCTAATATGTACTCCTGTAAAACATATTCTTTCCCGCCATGTTTTTCATACCAATCATGTATTCTTTTAACATGTATCTTGTCGCTTCTAATTTTTGATTCAATTTCTTTATACTGTTCATAACTATCATATTCCCATATTGCAAATACTTCAGTCGTATCATCATTATTATCTTTCATCCAGCGTCCTATTAAACGAGAACCATATTTTATTTGATTAGGTAAATTAGTATCATTGAAATGATCATTAAATATTTCTATGAATTCATTTTTTATTACATAGTATTTCCTTCTGTAAAACATACTTCTTCACCTCTTTTATGAAAAGTATCAGTAAACCTTCCCATTACTACCGTACTATAATACTTACCATCCGAAAGTTTTTTATCATTTTTTAGAATACCTTCTACCTCCAAACCTAATTTTTTATAAAGTTGGATGGCTTTTTCATTTGTCTCTAACACTTGCAATGATATCTTTTTCACTTCATTTTCATCAGCCCACTGAATAGATTGTTGCAATAGACTCTTACCCATTCCATATCCCCAAAACTCTCTTAAAATACAAACACCAAACTCTACTTTATGGGATAATCTCTTCAAATTTGATCCTTCACATCTCGAAAATCCTACGATTCGGTTGTGCACTTCTGCAACTAAAAAAAGATTCTTCATCTCTTCACTATCTGTTTTTACTATTTTTTGAAACCCTATCTTATCAATAAACCCCTTTCCAGCTTCTCTATCCATATTTTCAGTTTCGCCATCGATCTGAACTCTAATTTCTGATAACTGCTCAGCATCCGTTTCAGCTGCAGAACGAACTGTATAAGTTAATCCATTTATATGAAACTCTTGTCCTTTTATAATCATTTCAAACTCCTTTTAAATGCGGTCTATTGACGCTATTACAATTTCTTTACCTTGTTTCTCAAATTGTTGAATCGTTTCTTTACTAGCCCCTTCATCTGTTATTATAAGGTCAATTTCTATCAGTGACTCTCCTTTTATAAAGCAGTCTATTCCAAGTTTATTATGAGGAGCTAAACAAATATTTCTTCTAGCAATTTTACTTACTGTTTTTCCAAAATAAGCAACTTCCGGTGTCGCAGTACTTATACCATTCAATGAAATACCGCCACCTGTAGAGAAATAAAGATCAATAGAGAATCTACTTATCAATTCAGAGGCCAGTGTATCTGTCATATTTCCTGATGGTTTCACTTTTCCACCAATTAAGTACGTATCAATGTTCTTATATTCCCGTAACTTACTAGCAATTTCTAAAGCATTCGTAATAACTGTAAATGATGTTTCAGGTAAATACTTTAACATGGCATAATGAATGGAAGCCCCGCCAATAAAAACGGAATCTCCTTCTTGTATGTAGGATACAGCAACTTTCGCAATCGCATCTTCATCTATTGAACTATCACGATAACGTTTCGATGGTTCGGCAGCTAAGTTTCTCACTCGCGTAAGTTCAACTGCACCTCCGTGCGTTCTTTTTAATAAACCATCCTTCTCCATAATAGACAAATCTCTTCTTATAGAATCAATAGACATATCAAAACTTTCCGCAAGATCCTTTGCGATTACTCTTCCATCTCTCTTAAGTAACTCTAAAATTTTCTCTCTACGCTCTTCAGTGAACATGTTATCACCACCCTTATTGAAGATTCAGAAATTTAACTCTTCTCATTCAATTATATGCATGTTTTTTCTGTTTTACAATATTTTCAATTCTTATTTCTTCAGCTTTATACAGTTTTTCTCTCTATTTTTATCCCATTAACTTGAAAACGAAATAAATGTATATTTGCATATTCCACAAATATACTTCCATTTACCTTCCTATTGATGTAAAATTATTCCTATGTTTTACTTTTTAATACAGAAAGGGATTACTATGAAATCTATAATTAAAGTAACTTGTACAGCATTATTATTTACAGGAATAATGGCAGGATGTAGTGGAAATACTGCACCAAAACAAGAAAAGAGCGCTTTTGAAAAGAATGCAATGCACTATGGGGAAATATTTAAAAACGAATACTATAGAGCGACTGTTGAAAATGCAAAATTCGATAAAATAGACAAAGAGTGGCGTCTCACAGCTCGCGTTACTATAAATAATGCTCGTGCTAACGGACAAACGATAGATCTTTCAGAAATAAAATATTTCATAAAAGATGAAAAAACGGGTGAAAAATACGAAGGTGAATTTATACAAAATGAAAATGCTAAAAAGGTTCCATCTGAGTTTTCTTTAACTACCGACATTGTATTTAATATGAAAACTTCTCCAAAAGATTTAAATAATATGTATTTATACATAGATAGCAAAGCTGCGCCGTTAACAGATACATATTGGAAACTTGATAATTTAGCATCTAAATAAAAAACAGTCATATAAGACTGTTTTTTTTGTTTGTAAAGTTATAAAGTTTACTAGTTACCTTTCTCAAACAATATATCTTTTGCACAAATCGTCACTTCTTCAAATGGGCAATCAAATAAAACACCCAATTCGAAACCTTCATTAGTAAGATCTATTTCATGATATAACCACCAAGCACCTTCAAAATTTTCCAGAATAGAACATTTCGTTACGCCTGTAAAAGTTACTTCCAGTTTGTCAAATTCACTGAAAGTACCACTGCAATCTAAAGTAATAATTAGCGTATCTTTTGATCTTCTCTCTACTGTTTTGACTACACTGTCATGTAGTGAGTATTCATGTAGTTGAACGACATTCTGCGTGAGCTTTTCTTTTATAGCATTATAATTATCTATATAAGCTTGTTCTAAATCATTCATTCTTTTCTCATAATCTTCTGTCCAATCAAGCATAAGTTTCTTTAACTTTTCTGATGGGTATTCTGACTTAATTGTATTGTCATAAATGTATGGATGTAGTGACTTAGGTAGAAACTTTAATAAATCTTCTTTCTTTTCTTCCACGTCTTCTCTCAAACTTTTCTTATAATCCATTCCTACCTTTTCGCTCTCTCGCAAAATCTCTTCCCATTCTTCTAATGTTTCTGAGAAAATTAAAAATCCAGATACTTGCATTTCTTTATACCAATCTTTATTGAAATACTTCAATGGCTTTCCTCCTAAAACATTTTAACATCCAACAAAAGCAATATATCTATTTATTATATCATTCCAATAACTATTTTTTCTAAAACTTCAGAATATTTACAAAAATGTGAAATTAGAATACATTTTACATGTACAAGTTTTACCTGTACAAAAATCTAAACAAAAAGGGATGGTTATATGTTGAAGAAATTAGTAGCAGGGGCATTAGTAGCAGGTTTTGCATTAACTGGAGGATTAGGAGTAGTAAGTGCTGCAGAAAAAGATAATACAATTAAATCATTTGATTATTTAAAAGTTGATGAAAAGAATGTTAATTCATTCACAAAATTAAGCGATCAATCAAAAAAAGACATCCAAATTACTATGGTACTACCTAAGCAAAATGAAAATGGAGATTGGTTAGCTTATGGCTTTACTAGCAGAGAAACATTGAATGCTTTTATTGAAAAGGATAAAAAGGCACTTAAAAATCAAATTAACCCTTTAGGTAGTGGTGCTGGTAGTACCGATTTTTATGAGCATCAAAATAAAGGTGGACAGTATATTTATTGGAGCAGTGGCTTTAAAAACCTACCTTCTAGCTGGAACGACAGAATTTCTTCTGTAAGTACAGCTTCACCTTCTGCAAGTTATTCAACAACACTATGGGAACATTCTTCAACTCAAGGATATGGAAAAGGTGTCTCCTTTAGACACTCTGATTGGTATGGTCAAACTGCTAATTTAGCTGCAGATTGGAACGATATAACTTCAGCTATTGAAATTAAATAGTAACAGCGCATTTCAATTAAATAAGTGAAGAAGTTTCAAAATCACTATACTCTCATCGATTAAAAAAACATGAGAGTATAGTGATTTTTCTAGTATCTTTTTATACATATTGCTACTTAAATATTATTTACTAAAAAGACCAGTCATTGGTCTTACCCCTGTCAAGTAGACAGTATGAAAAAGACTAAGCAGCCATCGAGATTCGATATTCTATCGGAGCTCGATGGTTGAGTCGTTTTTGGAACCGTTTATAGTTATAAAAGTAAATATATTCTTCAATTGCTTGTATTAAATCTTCTTCTGTTTTAAAATGATTCAAATACAACATCTCCGATTTAAAATGGGAGAAAAATGACTCGATACAAGCGTTATCATGGCAGTTTCCTTTGCGAGAGTGGCTACCAATGATACCTAAATCGGAAAGTCGTTTGTTGTAGGCATGAGATGTATACTGGAATCCCTGATCTGAATGGAGAATGGTTCCACGCACATCTCTTTTTTGTGCCAACATTTCAATCGTATCTAATACAAGTTCATTATTATTGCGCGTAGATATTTTCCAAGAAACAACTTCGTTATTATAAACATCTTGTACAACAGAAAGATACCGAAATCCCTCTTGGAATCGTAGGTAAGTAATATCTGTAACAAGTGCCTCATTTTGTTGGCGATCTTTAAATTCACGGTTTAAAACATTCGGAAAAATATTGGAATAGTTCCCTTTAAAGAAGCGACGCTTCTTTCGAATAATAGATTGAATATTGAGCTCACTCATTAAGCGATATACTTTTTTGTGATTTATAAAATATCCCTCTTCCTGTAAAGCGATTTTCATACGTGGATAACCATATTCTTTGTGCTTTACGTGAATAGATCGTATTACCTTTTTTAATCGTTTCTCGGATTTTAGTCGTATGTTTTTCATACCTTTGGTATGAATCCATTTATAGTAACTTGAACGATGTACACCCGCAAATTTCGTAAGCCATATAACTGGATACTTTGTCTTTAATGATTCAATGATATGATATCTCTCTTTATATTTTAGTACACCTCCATTTATAGATTTGGATACTGCTTTTTTAAATATTCAACCTGTGCCTTATAGTAGTCACGTTCCTCTTCAATTGTCTTAAAATAAACACGTTTTCCTTTTAGAGGGTTTGGTATACCTTTCATTCCCCCATTTTTCCCGCGAGTATCTGTAATCTCACCACATTCTTTATATTTTTTGACCCAATTTTTAAGTTGGGTAGAACTTCTAATCTGATATCTTTCCTTTATCATATTGTAACTTCCTTCTCCGTTTAAATAACTTTGAACAGCTGATAACTTTAATTCTTCTGAATAGGTATTAAATGTCGATCCTTTTTTAGTCATGAAAAATCCCCTCCAAGTAATAGTGTAACATCCATGTGTGTACATGGTCTTTTTTACACTGTCTACCTAAAGGGGATAATATCATCATATTAGACTGGTCTTTTTACCTTCAAGCATGTACAGCATGTCCTACCGCCTGCAATAATGCTTCATGGATTGCTTCAGATAAAGTTGGATGTGCTGCAATATAATCTCTCATTATATCAGCGGTTACTTCTGTATGAATCATCACCGTTCCTTGTCCGATTAGTTCGGTTGCACGAGGACCGATAATAGAAATCCCTACAATTTCTTGATATTTAGGTTCCACAATAACTTTTACTTTCCCCGTTTGTTCTCCAATAATAAGCGCTTTTCCGTTCGCTGTAAATGCGAATTCTCCGATGAGGATGTCACCGTATTGCTCTCTTGCTCCTTTTTCTGTTAAACCGACACTAGCAATTTCTGGAGCTGTATAAATACAGCGAGGTACAGCATGATAGTTTACTTTCACATCTTCTCCGCTCGCGTGTAATGCCGCTGTCGTTCCTTCATGGAAGGCAACGTGAGCAAGCTGTATTCCACCAATCACATCACCCGCTGCGTAAATATGTGATCTATTTGTTTGCATATGTTCATTCACAGAAATTCCTTTATTTGAAAATTGAATGCCTGCTTTTTCTAAAGCTAATTCTTGTACACGTGGTTTTCGACCTACAGAAACGAGAACAAATTCCGAGTTGGCTTCTTGGATACTTCCTTCATATTCAAATGAAGCCTGCTTCTTATAATTATTTAATCCTTTTAAAGCCGCTCCTGTAAATATTTTCACGCCATCATTTTCTAGTTTCTCCCTTAAAATTTGTGCGATATCTTCATCTTCACCAGGTAATAATTGCGATGCCATTTCAACAATCGTAACTTTTGTTCCAAGACGACTATAAATGCTTGCAAACTCGCAACCTATTACACCACCACCAACGATTAATAATGATTTTGGTATATTTTCTAGGGACATTGCATGACTACTATTTAAAATCCACTTCCCATCAAATGGAGCAAAAGGTAATTCAGTTGGTTCTGATCCTGCCGCTATAATGAACTGTTCTCCATCTACTACATCTTCTTTATCACCGTGTGTAACTCGCATACGGTGATCCGTTTCAAATTTCGCTTTACCTTGTATAACTTTTATTTTATTTTTCTTCATTAAATATTGGATTCCTTGGACGAGCTGCGTTACGATTTGTGATTTTCTCGTCTGTATTTGTTTCCAATCAATTGATATATTATGCTTATCTACTAATACTCCAAAACGATTCGCATGATTAACAATATCGTATACTTCCGCACTTTCTAACAATGATTTCGTAGGCATACAACCGACATTTAAACAAGTCCCGCCAAGATCAGCTTCATCAATAAGAGTGACATCTTTTCCATTTTGAGCCGCGGTAATTGCCGCTACATAACCAGCAGGTCCGCCCCCAATAACAACTAAATTACTCATTTTCTCACCTTCTCTTTATAAAAGAATTGTTACAGGCTCTTCTAAATACTCTTTAATTGTGCGTAAAAATGCAGCTGCTGGTGCACCGTCTAGTACACGATGATCGAATGTTAAACTTAAAGGTAACATACTTCCTTTTCTTAATTTTTTCCCTTTATATACAGGAACATGTTCAATTGCACCTACACCTAAAATACCAGTTTCAGGTGTATTTAATACTGGCGTAAAATATTCAATACCGAAGCTACCTAAATTACTAATTGTAAATGTTGTCCCTTGCATATCATCACTACTTAAACTGCCTGCTCGTGCCTTTTGTGCCACATTTTTAATCTCTTTAGATAACTCTACTAAAGATAGATTATTAGCAAAGCGAATAGCTGGAACGACTAATCCTTTTTCTAACGCGACCGCCATACCTAAATGAACATGTTCAAATTGATGAATGGCATCATTTATATACGCGCTGTTCATTTCTTTATGCTCTCTAAGCGCTAATACAACAGCACGAGAAACGAAATCAGTAATAGTTAGTTTGTTATCGTATCGTTTTTGTACAACTTCCGCTTTTTCTTTATGTAAAGCAACTAAATCTGTAACATCTACTTTCATCGTTAATGTTAATTGCGCACTATTTTGTAAGCTTGCATGCATACGGTTCGCAATTGCTTTTCGCATACCAGTAATAGGAATGACTTTACTTTCTTCTTGTTCAAGTACTTCTGGAATTGCTACTCTTTCTTCAAGCGCCTTTAATACATCTACCTTTGTAATTCTTCCGCCAGGTCCTGTACCAATTAATGATCTAATATCGAGATTTTCAGTTTTTGCAATTTTCTTTGCTACTGGAGATATTTTAACTCTTTGCTTCGTCACATCTATCGCATATGGTTCTGGATGTTGTACCTTTTTAGGTTCTGGATTAGATGCTTTTTCTTCTACAACATGTATGTTTTCATGAACTTCTACTTTTTCGTCCGGTTTACCGATGTAGCAAATTACAGTACCCGGCGGCACTCCCTCATCTTCACTTACAGCTATATCAAGAACAGTTCCATCAGCTGGTGCTTCTATTTCAGTTTCGATTTTTTCCGAGTTAATACTAGCAATTAGTTCACCTTTTTCTACATTATCACCTGCTTTAATATTCCAGCTCGTAATAATACCTTCTTTCATCGCCATACCTAACTTCGGCATTACAACTTCTACAGCCATGTTTCTCTCTCCCTTCTCATCGTTTCATTACACATGTAATAAAGATTGGTCTCCGATCATTTCTGATACAGTTTCAATTACTTTCTCCGGCGTTGGTAAATATAACTTTTCAAGTGGTGGCGAAAACGGAACTGGTGTATGTGGTGCTGTAATTCGTTTAATAGGTGCATCTAACAAATCGAATCCTTTATCCGCTACAATTGCCGCAATATCTGTTGCGATACTACATCTTGGATTTGCTTCGTCAATAACAATCAGGCGATTCGTTTTTTCAACAGATGCTAAAATCGTATCTTCATCCAGCGGTGATAAAGAACGTGGATCGATTACTTCTACTTCGAGTCCTTTTTCCGATAATTGCTTTGCAGCTGCAAGTGCTGTATGAACTTGTTTTCCAATTGCAACGATTGTTACATCAGAACCTTCACGTTTAATATCTGCTTTTCCTAAAGGAATTGTATAGTGCCCTTCTGGTACTTCGCCTTTCATATTGTAAAGTGTTTTATCTTCAAAGAAGATTACTGGATCGTCATCTTCAATTGCCGCTAATAATAAGCCTTTTGCGTCATAAGGAGTGGAAGGAACGACAACTTTTATACCTGGAATGCTCGTAAATAACGCATATAAACTTTGTGAATGCTGTGCCGCTGCGCTAAATCCAGCACCGTGCATCGTACGTACTGTAACTGGCACTTTCGCTTTTCCACCGAACATATAGCGGAACTTTGCACCTTGGTTTAATACTTGATCAAGACAACTACCGATAAAATCATTAAACATTAATTCAGCTATCGGACGTAAACCTGTTGCAGCAGCTGCCATCGCCGCTCCCATATAACCCGCTTCTGAAATTGGAGTATCTAAAATACGATTTCGACCAAATTCTTGTACAAGTCCTTTCGTAACACCGAGTACACCGCCCCATGCTTCATCATCTTGCAAGTGATCCACTTGTGCACCGCCTGCAACATCTTCTCCGATTAAAATTACATTTTCATCACGACGCATTGATATTTTCATCGCTTCATTAATTGCAGTTGACATACTTACTGTTCTAGTCATTATTTTTCACCCTCCTCTTATTTGTAAGAAACGTATACATCTTTTAATAATTCTTCATCTTCCGGATATGGACTGTTTTCACTAAATTCAATTGATTGTTGCACTGCTTCATCTACTGCCTTTTCCATATCCACAAGTTCAGATTCTGTTAATAAAGCTTCATGAATTAAATGCTTACGGAAATTCACAATCGCATCTTTTTCATTTAATTGTTCTTCTTTTTCTTCTGAAGTTTTATATGTTTGCGCTTCACCTTCGAAATGACCGTAATTACGATATGTCATACATTCAATTATTGTTGGACCACCGCCATTACGCGCACGTTCTACTGCTTCTTCCGCCGCTTTATACACTGCAAGTAAATCTTTTCCATCTACTTGAACACCTGGAATATTGTAAGCTTTCGCTCGATCTGCAATGGAATCACAACTTGACGCATATTCAAATGTTGTTGCTTCACCGTAACCGTTATTTTCTGCGATAAAAATAACTGGTAACTTCCAAATCGCTGCTAAATTAACCCCTTCATGGAATGTTCCTTCATTATTTGCTCCGTCACCGAAGAAGCAAACACTTACATCTTTCGTTCCTTTATATTTAGCTGTTAATGCTGAACCGCAAGCAAGTGGAAAACCTCCGCCTACAATCCCATTTGCACCAAGCATTCCTTTATCTAAATCGGCAATATGCATTGAACCACCTTTACCTTTACATAACCCTGTCGCTTTCCCAAAAAGTTCGGCCATCATGCCATTTAAATCACAACCTTTTGCGATACAATGGCCGTGACCTCTATGCGTACTTGTAATACTGTCACTATCTGTTAAGTGGGCACATACACCAACTGCTACTGCTTCTTCACCAGCGTATAAATGAACGAAACCTGGCAGAACGCCTTGCGCGAACAATTCATGCACCTTGTCTTCAAACTTACGAATCTCTAACATTTTTTCATACATCCAACGAGCTTGTTCTTTCGTAATTTCATTCCCTTTACTTTCAGTTGTTTTTAACATGTCCAGCCCTCCTATTTTCTTGTTCATCTTTTATATTGCAAGTACTGTGCCAAATTCTAATCCCTGATTTAATAGGTTTTCTCTTTTCTTTCATAATAAAAAAGTGGACAAAATGAGACATCTGTCTCGTTTTGTCCACTTTTGTTCACCTAATTTGAGAATTATTATCTTATTCATTATCAAAACCCTTCTGTAATTTCCGAATGTAAATAATTTGACCAATGTGATACGCGTTATGAGTCGTTACATTAGCTAATACTTCCCACCACTTCGCAGATACAGGAAATCCAATTACATCACTTTCAACCTTGTCTTCATTTATGAGACTTTGCCATTGTAACAGTTTCTCTAATAGTTTTTCTCTTAACTCTTCAAATGTTTGATTATCTGATAGCATAAAACTTTTGTTATTATCACCAATAGCGGGCACAGCATTAACATTTGATTCTTTGTACCTAGTTTGCCACGTCGTATTCCAATACAGTAAATGTTGTACAATTTCAGCTATACTATTACACTCTTCATTCGGTTTCCAGAAAGCTTCTCTCTCAGATAAATCCTTAACTGCATCTGAAAATGGAATATACCAACTGGGATCATTCGCATTTGCTAATAACTGATCTGCTAATACGTCTTTAACATGGAACACTTTGCTTCCCCCCATTAAAAAGATTCATTTCAAGACAATACTCACTTCTCTATATACGCTGAGTTTGCCAGATCCCCTCTTTTTAGCCTTAATCCCAAACATATGCACATAAAGAAACCAAAAGCACCTAATCCATAAGCTGTTGTATATCCACTTTCCCCGATAATCCATCCTGCAAGTCCTGGTCCAATCATTTGACCAACTGCATAGAAAACGGATATAAAACTAATTGCCATTGAGACATATTTCGGAGATACTTGCTTTGAAGCAGCAACTTGAATTAATAAAAGGATACCTCCGAGGCTGGAACCCCAAATAATTGCCGACATGATAAAGCCAATGATATGTCCAAATATAATTGGAATCATATCACCTATTACAGCTAATAAAAGTGCAATACATAACGTCTTCTTTATACCAATCCGATCCGAAATCAATCCCCAGACAGGAGCTCCTACGATTGAAAACATTCCTGCAATCGCATAAACAGTTCCCGAAATTGATGCCGCAATACCATTATTAATCATAAAACTAGTTTGATATAAATTTGGAATTAAATAAACAACGCCCACAATAAAATACATCCATGCAATGATGTATAGCTCTTTCGTTTTCCATAAAAACGACTTATTATTCCTTTCCCCCTCATCTTCAGTAACTTCTGGATTTTTCAAAACAATTGAGGCAACGAATACAACAATACATGTAATAATTCCAAACAAAAGCCATGAACCACGCCAACTATACTCTGGAAATGTACGTACTATATAAGGAACAATTATTCCACTAAATAGCATGCCTATGCCAGCACCGCTTAATAATAGCCCCATTGCAATTCCTCTTTTTTCTGGAAACCATCCTACTGTTATTGACATGAGTGGTGTATATACAAGAGCACTTCCAGCTCCAGAACATAGCATAAAAATAGAGGCTATCCAAAATGAGGAAACAAATGCTAATCCTATTAAACTTATAACGACGAGCCAACTCCCTATTAATAAAACTGATTTTGCTCCAAAACGGATAGTAAGTATTCCAGATGTTCCGACTGTTAATAAATACCCTAAAAAGAGTATAGTTCCTAACATACCTGCTTGAGCTGTAGATAAATGGAGTCCTTCTTGCATAAACGGCAATATAATTCCATATGCCATACGTGCAAAACCCGTCGTTGTTATAATAAGAAACATTCCTGTTAATACAAATATCCAAAAATGACTTTCATTCCGTTCTTTCATTTAAATTCCTCCATAAAAAGTTATTTCCAATTGGATGTTGTTTGTAATTATAATGACCATTACAAAAAGCAACTACCAAATGACGGAGGAATTTACGGTATAGCGGATTATTCCTGTTTTACGTTAATAAATACGTAAAAATTCTGATGGATTCATTCCATACTTTTTACGAAATAACTCTGAAAAATGACTGACATTATTGTATCCAACTGCAAATGCCGTTTCGGTCACATTACTATTTCCCGAACGCAGTAAATCTATCGCATGCTCCATACGCTTTTCTCGTAAATATGCAAATGTGGACATCCCAAATAATTCTTTAAACCCAATTTTTAATTTATAATCATTTAACTCTACTATTTTAGCTAATTCTAATAATGATGGGGGTGATTCCATTCGTTGAAGTAAAATTTCTTCAGCCTGTTTTATTTTATTCAAATCCTGTTTTGATAATTGACTCCTTTTATTTGCGTCACAATCATTAAGCAACACTCTCCCCAAATGTATAGAAAGCAATTCGAGCGCTTTACTTTCTAATTCTAGTTGACTAATACGATCCTTTTTGGGATGCTCTATCATTCTCTTAATAAGATTAGATGTTATAGAATCAATTGGATTTTGAAACTTTTTAAAAGATTGATTTCCTAATATAGAATGAAAATCAAGAATTTTTTCAATAGCATTATTCATCATGAAATGATTAAACAATTGTACAGGAATCCCAATCGCTAATGAATATAGAGGCGTTTCTTTTTCATATTCAAATACTACATCAAAATCATTCATAAAATATAAATAGCTATTTCCAGTCATTAATTCATACGAAGAATGACTAACTTGCACTTCTCCGAACCCTTGTAAACAAAAATTAAGCTCTACCATTGCTGCATCAGATGCAAACTGGATACGATGATTTTTATGAAATTGATAATTTGATAACACAATTTCCATTCCTGAAAACGAAGTCCATCTTCGTATTTCACCCATACCTATTGTTTTTGGAACATTCATATGTCTTTCCTCTACAACTTGTAAACCATAAAAATATTTATGAAAAATATCATGAAAACCGTTAGTCTCCATGAAACCCACACTCCTTTTATGTAAAAATCAAAATTTAATTGATAATTATTTTCAATTATATCAAATATCTTTATACAATAAATAGATTTTCTCTTTATAACTCGTTATGATAAAAGAAAAAGAAAGCGAGCGAACAATGAATACAAAAATCGCGATTATTACAGGGGCATCAAGTGGATTCGGACTTTTAACGACACTTGAACTTGCAAAAAAAGACTATTTTGTCATTGCTACAATGCGAAATCTTGAAAAACAAGTAGACTTAATATCTCAAGCTACTAAACTCCACTTACAACAAAATATAAAAGTTCAACAATTAGATGTAACAGATCAAGGTTCTATACATAACTTCCAATTATTTTTAAAAGAAATAAACAGAGTAGACCTTCTCATTAATAATGCAGGATATGCAACTGGGGGCTTTGTAGAAGAAATTCCAGTAGAGGAATACCGTAAACAATTTGAAACGAACCTTTTTGGAGCTATATCAATCACTCAGCTTGCCTTACCATATATGAGAGAACAGAAAAGCGGAAAAATCATTAATATTAGCAGCATTAGCGGCCAAGTCGGATTCCCTGGTTTATCCCCTTACGTTTCTTCAAAATATGCATTAGAAGGCTGGAGTGAATCCCTTCGCTTAGAAGTAAAACCTTTCGGAATAGACGTTGCCTTACTTGAACCAGGTTCTTATAACACGAACATATGGGAAGTTGGTAAACAATTAGCTGAAAACCAATCTGATACAACCTCTCCTTACAAAGAATATATGGATAAAATACAAAAGCACATAAACAATGGCAACGATACACTTGGTAATCCGATGGATGTTGCAAATAAAATCGTAGAAATTGCTGAAGCAAGGCGTACTACATTACGATACCCAATTGGGAAAGGTGTAAAATTTATGATCTTTGCGAAGAAGGTTCTTCCTTGGAGATTGTGGGAGTTTCTTGTATTGAGGAGCTTTAAGAAAATGTAAGTAACTTTATTGAAAAAATATGTAAGGGGTGCTAATTAAATGCTAGGTTTACCCTATGGTAAAGTGTTTTTAGTTCCGTGGTCCGAAGAGTGGGAATTTGAGTTTTCAAAAGAAAAACAATTAATTGAGGAACACATTGGAAAATATATTTTAGCGATACACCATATCGGAAGTACTTCCATTCCATATTTAAGCGCAAAACCTATTATTGATATTGCGATGGAATTAAGAGATTCCAAAAGTGGTCTAAAATGTATTACGAACCTAGAACAATTAAATTATAAATATAGAAAAGATGTATTACCCGAAAGGTATTATTTCAATAAAGGTGAGCCAAGAACTCATCAAATTCATATGTATGAACAAGGGAATCCATATTTAATAGAACAATTAAAATTCAGAGATTACTTAATAGACAATAAAACTTCTCGTATGCAGTATGAACAGTTAAAGATTCAACTTTCAACCGCTAACCCAAATGATAAGCATAAATATGCAGAGGATAAAACAAATTTCATTAAATCCATATTGGCTAAAATAAATGATTAAATTGCGAAGACCGAACTTCATACACATAATAAGAAACCATTCATGTATAGATGAATGGTTTCTTATTAATTAGTTATCTCATTATTTGTACCATCAATAATCATTTTATTATGCAGCAGGTGGAACGAAGTAAAATAGCATCGAAGTCATAAAAATAAATGCAAATAATCCAATTATCGAAAAAATATATTCTTTCGATTCTCTATCATACTTCCATTCCATCCATGTCCTTAGGATCCACGTAACCCCTAAATAAGTGAAAATGATAAACCAAATATTAGTGCTTTCGAATTTAAAGATGTAAATAAAACTAATTATTAAATAAACAAAAAGCAGTCCTATTTCCAATTTTTTATGTAAGCTATTTACATATTTATTATATCCCCAAAACCCGCTCTTTGGCATATTCAATTTTTTTCTTAAAAATCGATCCAAAAAGTAGCCCGCTATACAAAAAACAAAAATTATAATCCAAAATGTATAGGTTCTCAATATCATTCCTCCTATTACTTCATTGAATTGTTTAAAATAAAGTGGACTATATTAACGGTTATTGAACGAGTATTCTTGAATGATCTTCATTAAAAATGATCGATTCTGCACGTAAGAAAGGGTTTTTCATTTCTTCTCTCCCTCTTCCTTTAAATTTATACTATATTAAAGGAAGAAATATAGTATGAACCCTGTTATTATTAATGCTGCAACTCCTAATAATGAAATCAAAAACTCCCGCGATTCCTTATCATATTTCCACTCCATATATGATTGAAATCCATATAACGTAATAAAAAACAAAAGAGGTACATAGCCCATATATATACGATTTGGAAGAAAAGTGCTTATAGCAATAACAACTATATAAGAGGAAATAATAATTCTATTTCCCCATTTATGTGTATCATTCACATATTGGTTATTCCATCTTTTTTGTTTCGGTATATTTAACTGTCTTCTCGCAATTCTTTCAAAAACCAATAAAGATAGCACCCATAAAATTAATAAGGATATTTTTGTAACTGACAGAAAACCCTCTCCTTTTTATTTTTTCACTTTAATTTTCTCCGGCTGATCACTCGGATACGTAGCATATGCATCATTTTCATAATCCCAACTAATAATGGTCGCACTATCTCGTCCTAATTGATGATGAACGTGTTCTAAAATATTGTGAACATTTTCTTTAAGCGCTATATTATTTTTATTCATATCACTGTATAGGTTTAATGGCGTTTCATAACGGCGTTCCCCGCATTCTAATACCCCATCTGTCACCATTACAATTCGATTCTTTCCAGTACGTAGTTCACGAATTCCTGAAGAATAGCATGGAACGGGTAAATCAAACGTGTTTACATTACCAATCCATTCATAAAATTGACGTTGGTTTAATGTATATTGTCCTAATTTATGTAATTCATCATGAAATACATAAACTAGGCAATCGCCAATAGATAACCACCATATGTAATTTTCTTTTCTTACACATATTAAGCAAGCTGTTTCACCTTTTACTCTTTTGCATTTTTCTTTAAATGAGCGGGATTGAAAAATCGTAATTATATGATTTTCAACAGATCGAAATACTGTTTCAATCGGTTCATTCATAATTACTTTTATATTTTCATATTCTGCTTGAATCGTACTTACTACTAAATCAACACTTTCTGCACTATTATGTCCGTCTAAAATAGCGGCGAATTCCCAATCGCCATTCGACCAAACTAATGCACCGTCTTCATTCTTTTTTGCTCCGGCACTTATATTCCCGCCGTATTTACCAAGTACGATATCACCATATTGCTTGACTGAAACTTCGTCTAAACACATTTCCCTACTTCCAACCCATGAATATTGTGCATTATTTGTTGTATGCATACTCATTTACCATATACTTTCGTATTCTTTCGCATAGTTTTTTAATTTTCTCTGAATCTCCATGTGGTGCACCAGTCCAATTTGCTACCTCAGTCGGTGACAAAAACTCTTTTGGTGTATTTGGATAACGCGGAATAATGTGCATATGCAAATGTGGTACACCATTACCTGAAACGAAAGTATAAATATGTTCTGCTCCTTCGCTTTCTTTAAGCGCTTTACTTACTCTACTTGTTATCAGTCCGAATGCCTTTGCCTCATCTTCAGTTAATTCAGCGAGACCAGGTACATGTCTCTTTATATCAATCATTACATAACCAAGATATGTTTCTTCTGCATCCCAATGGACATGTCCAACGTAAATGAGTTCATCTTCGTAAATAGCTCCACCTGGAACTGTAATGTTCCCTTTATGTTTTTCACAAATGAAGCAGTTTTGTTCTGCTTGATTGTTTATTGGCATATCCATCACCATCCTTTGCATATATAATATCATAAAAAAAGGAAAAATAGGTTTTATATTCCGAAAATTCAATCTCTTAAAATGAGAATTTTCACATTAAAATAATTTACAACTCATTATTTCTTCAAAAGCGTAATCCCCATTCCAACTGCAATCCCAATCGCTATTCCGATTGCTATATTATCATTAAATACACCAGGAATTACACCGATTACAACACCTATAGCGACACCAATTGTCATAGCATCATTTCTTTTTTTATTATTAGCCAAAATAGCATCTCCTCTCATAATTTCTCCCCATATAATATCCATTTACATGAACGTTGCTGTCTCCTAATATATTTGCTATTCCGATTGAAAATTTCCAAAAAATGTACTTTATTACTTTTCCATTCCCCCTACATAATCCTCTTCGTTTGAAAGAATTTTTAAGTCACCATTACATATACATAGGCATTTACTATAAGAAAGATCAGTAATTTATTGAAGGAGGAACGATTCAAATGTATCCTCATTGGAATCCAAATATAAATCAACAATATGCTTACTCCCCCCATCCAGTAAGAAATACACTGCATTATGATTCGCAATACATGATGCAGCGCATCGCAAGCCTTGAAAGCCAATTAGCTAAATTAATCTCATTAATCGAAGAAAATAATCAATTAATAAAATCAATGGAACAACAGCAAAACCAAGTTTGTGCACCAGCTGGAGGTTCTGTTATTGTTCGGATGTAATTCGAATTCAAAAAACACACTTTGTAGTATAAAGTGTGTTTTTTGAATTATTTTCTTTTTGTATAAAACCCTTGCGTAATTCGGTCTAATATAATCGCAATCACGACGATAGCTAGTCCAGCTTCAAATCCCATTCCGATATTTACTTGTGTTACAGAGCGATATACATCGACGCCAAGTCCTGGCGCTCCTACAAGTGAAGCTGTTACAACCATTGATAACGAAAGCATAATACTTTGATTCACGCCAGCCATGATCGTTCCGGTTGCGAGCGGTAATTGTACTTTAAATAATTTTTGTGATGCGGTAGAGCCAAACGCATTCGCAGCTTCAATTAAATCTTCTGGAACTTGTCTAATTCCTAAGTCTGTAAATCTGATTGTCGGTGGCATAGCAAAAATAACGGAAGCAATAATGCCTGGTACGACGCCTACTCCAAAAAATGTTATCGCGGGAATGAGATAGACGAATGCCGGCATTGTTTGCATAAAATCTAATGTCGGTTTTAAAAATTTTGAGAAACGTTCATTTTGAGATGCTAAAATGCCAATGGGAATTCCGATAATAATTGAAATAATAACTGACGTAAGTACGAGCGCTAATGTTTGCATCGTTTGTGCCCAGTAGTTAATATTTAAAATAAATAATAATCCGATGAGCGTAAAAATGACTAAAGATAATTTCCTCGTTGTGTACCAAATGAGGAAACATAAGATGATAATCATCACTATGGCTGGTATTATTGTTAAAAAATTAGTGAGTAAATCAACAAATCCACCGATAATATAGGAGAATCCTCGGAACAAGCCTTCAAAGTGCTCATATAAACTTGCAACAAATGAATCGACCCATTCGCCTAATGGAATGCGCGGAATATTATTCATCGTCTTTCACCTCTTCCTCAATGTTACCTGCAAGAGCTTGAATGACACTTTCACGTTTAATAATTCCTCTCAACCTTTTCTTTTCATCAATTACGGGTAATGGATATTTCATCTCCGCCATTTTTGCATACGTTTCTTCCAGTAATGTATCTAGATAAACGTGTGGAATATCGTTAAGTAATAAATCAGCAATTGGCCATTGTTTTTTCATTGCTTTACTTGCATCATCCGCTGTTAAAATACCTAAAAACTCATACTTTTTGTTCACAACATATACCGTAGAAACACCTGCATTTCTCATAATTTGCAGAGCTACACGCGGCCCACGATCGATTAATAACGTTTCTGGTCTTTTTAAAATAGATTCTGCCGTAATTACTTTTCCTAAATTCACATCCGCCACGAATTTCTCTACAAATTCATTTGCAGGGCTCATCATAATTTCTTCCGGTGTTCCAATTTGGACAATTTCTCCATCTTTCATTAATGCGATACGATCACCAATTCGAAGAGCTTCATCTAAATCATGTGTAATAAAAATAATTGTTTTTTCCATTTTATCTTGTAACTCTAACAATTCATCTTGCATTTCTTTTCGAATTAGTGGATCTAATGCACTAAATGACTCGTCCATTAGTAATACATCTGGATTATTCGTTAGTGCCCTTGCAATTCCAACACGCTGCTGCATACCACCACTAAGTTGACTAGGGTAATTATCTTTATGATGATCGAGTCCTACTAACTGTAGCGATTCTAACGCCTTATTTTCTCGTTCCTCTACTGGAACTCCTTGAATTTCTAACCCGTACGCAACGTTTTGTATTACCGTACGATGTGGAAATAAAGCAAACTTCTGAAAAACCATACTCATTTTCGTCCTTCTTACTCTTCGCAATTCTTCTTTTCCCATCGTTGCGATGTCTTCACCATCTATGTATATATGCCCGGCTGTCGGTTTGATTAATTGATTTAGCATTCGAACTAGCGTTGATTTCCCACTACCAGACAAACCCATAATAACGAAAATTTCTCCAGTGTATACTTCAAACGTTGCCTTTTTCACACCAACGTTCATTCCTGTCTCCTTTAAAATTTCCGATTTGCTTTTTCCTTCTTTTAATAAGGTAAGCGCTCGTTGCGGATGTTTCCCAAAGACTTTTGTTACATTTTCAACACGTACCTTTGTATTATCCATGTCACTACTCCTTTTCTACCCATCTATTTACATAGTGTTGCGATTTTACAGAGAAATATTACATAAAAATGACATATATAAGATTTCTTTAAAAATTCTTGTTTCCGTTCATAATAAGAAGGTTCACTTATAGATTAATTTATAAAAAGCAAAAGCTTCACAGGAGGTTTTGAATGCGAAAAAAAATATGGATTATAAGTCTGTTACTATTTATTAGTATGATTTTCACTTCTTGTAATGCAACAAATGCAAATTCGAAAGGAAAAATTAAACTTGGTGTAACAAGTTGGAAAGAAAATATCGCAACCGCAAATATGTGGAAAGTTTTATTAGAAGAAAAAGGCTATAAAGTTGAACTCATGTATTTAGAAAAAGCTGCGATATGGACTGGCGTCGCACGTGGTGATGTTGATGCGAATCTAGAAGTATGGCTTCCTGTTACAGATAAACCATTAAATGCCCGTTACAAAGATGACTTCGTCTTAAAATCAAAATGGTATGAAGGTACTGGGCTTGGTTTAGTCGTCCCTTCTTATGTGAAAAACGTTAACAGTATTGAAGATTTAAATGCACATAAAGATGAGCTAGATAATAAAATTGTTGGGATTGAACCTGGTAGTAGCCTAATGAATTTAACGAATAAAGCAATGAAGGAATATGATATAAAACTAAAACTTGTCCAATCTTCAGAAGCTGCGATGATGAGCGAACTAAAGAAGGCATATACGAAAAAGAAACCAATTGCTGTTACGCTTTGGAATCCTCATTGGGGCTTTTCAGAATTTGACTTAAAATATTTAAAAGACCCTAAGAAAGTATATGGTGAAAAAGATGACATTTATTACTCAGTTCGTAAAGGTTTCGAAAAAGATCATCCGGATATTGTGAAATACTTTGACCAATGGAAAATGAACGATGAACAACTAGGTACTTTAATGGTCATGCTAAATAAAACGAAAGATCCGGAAGAAGCCGCGCGAAAATGGATTAAAAAGAATCAAGCTTTAGTTGATGAATGGATAAAAGAATAAAGAATGACAAAAACAGGCTAGAGAATTTAGTATATTCTCTAGCCTGTTTTATGTTATTTTTTCTCAATAACTGCATCGACAATTCCATATTCCTTCGCTTCTTCTGCCGTCATAAAATAATCTCTTTCTGTATCATGTGCTACTTTTTCAACTGGTTGCCCTGTTCGCTCTGCGATAATTTTATTTATATCGTGTTTTAACTTTAAAATTCTTTTTGCTGTAATTTCAATCTCCGTCGCTTGCCCTTTTACACCGCCAAGTGGTTGATGAATCATGATTTCACTGTTAGGAAGCGCAAATCTTTTTCCTTTTGCGCCAGCTAATAGTAAAAGCGCACCAAATGATGCCGCAAAGCCCATACAAAGTGTTTGCACATCTGGTTTAATAAGGTTCATCGTATCTAATATTGCAAATCCCGCTGTCGTTGAACCACCCGGACTATTGATATACAGGAATATATCTTTTTCTGCATCTTCCGCTTCTAAAAATAATAATTGTGCTACTACACTGCTTGCAACTTGATCGTTAATTTCTGAACCAATCATAATAATTCGGTCTTTTAATAATCTTGAATATATATCATAGGAGCGTTCTCCTAATTTCGTTTGTTCTATTACGTAAGGAATTACACTCATTATAAATCCCTCCATCTGTTTTATGCCGCATTAAGCATACAACTGTAAGAAGAAGATTGTTTCATACTGAAGAATAACACTGGTTGTATTGATGGTAACTTAGTGAAATCTATTGTTGGGAGAAGTTTCGTCAACAATTCAGGTCTTTCTTCTCGAATAGAAGTTACAACGATTTCAACATCATCCGTGTACTCCACTATTTCAATGCCTTCTTCATTTACAGTTTTCAGCCTATTTCTACTCCTAAATAAAGATGCTTTCACTGCCCCTTCTGATACAGAGCATATTTTTGCAATATCCGCGATACTATATTGAAAAACATCCTTCAATAATAAAATTACGGATTGTTGCACATTTAACGAAGACAATACTTTCCCTACCATTTCATGCAAATCTGCAATTTTCCCATGTGGTTCTTCAAATGTATTTTGCTGTTCTAACTTTTCTTGAACGGATTTTGATTTCATTTGATCTAACCATTGATTTCGAGCAATTTTATACAGAAGCGTTATACAAATTTCCTTCTCACTATACTTTTGAAGAACTTTGCAAATTGCTTCTTGGGCAAGGTCTTCCCCATCCCATTTGTTTTTCGTCAAAAACGTACAGTATCTTTTTACCTCTGCATAATGTGTAATTAAAAAATTTATATTTGAATGATTCATATCGATATGATCCTTTAAAACCTGAGTTACTTTTGTGCACAAAATAACCACTCCTTTTCAGCGCTTACTTAATAAACGATTGAACAAATAAAAAAGTTACGGGGCTTATAATTAATTTTATGTTTATGTTCATGAATACGGGTCATAAATATGTTATATAGCATTTTACATGAGGAGGAATCAATTTGCCAAAATTAACAGTTGAAGGTACCGGAACTTTCGATATTAAAGAAGGAACGAAATTAGTCTTAGCACTTGAAGATAACGGTGTACACATTCTTCATCGTTGCGGTGGCAAAGCAAGATGTACAACTTGTAGAGTTGAAGTCATTGCAGGTGATTTTTGTGAGGCGACAAATGATGAAAAACAAGCTATTACGGAAAAAGGAATTGAAGACCACTTACGATTATCGTGCCAAATGCGTGTACATAAAGATATTACCGTTCGCCCTATACTTACAGTTGAAAATTCCGGTTTAGATGCTGGATCACGCCCGGCGGAGTAAAATGATGAATTTAAAACAGCTTGCAGGCGAATATGCTGCTGGCTTTGTAAGAGATGGTATGACGATTGGACTTGGTACGGGTTCAACCGTATATTGGACGATACAAAAATTAGGTCACCGTGTACAAGAAGGGTTATCTATTCAAGCTACACCGACATCAAAAGAAACTGAAGTATTAGCAAAACAATTATCTATTCCGCTAATCTCTTTAAATGAAATTGATATACTTGATCTCACAATTGATGGAGCAGATGAAATCAATAATGATTTACAATTAATAAAAGGTGGTGGTGGTGCATTACTTCGCGAAAAGATTGTTGCCACCTCCTCTAAAGAACTTATTATTATTGCAGATGAATCCAAACTCGTTTCACATTTAGGTACCTTTCCACTTCCTATTGAAATCATCCCCTTCTCTTGGAAGCAAACTGAAAAGAGAATTCAATCTTTAGGATGCGAAACGCGTTTACGTATGAAAGATGGCGGACCATTTATAACTGATAACGGCAATTTAATTATTGATTGTATTTTTCCAAACAAAATATTGAATCCAAATGATACACATACAGAGTTAAAGATGATTACCGGTGTAGTTGAAACAGGATTATTTATCAATATGACGAGCAAAGCGATCATCGGAACAAAAAACGGTATAAAAGAATATTAAGCATTTTAAAGGCTGACTTTTGCAAGTCAGTTTTTTCTTTTATAGCATTACAGTATGATATACTATGAAAACACATTCATATCACACTAGAAAGGGCTGAACAATTTGCAATCCAAACTCATAACAGAACTTACAGATTTAGAAACTGCCTTTCACATTCGAAAAGAAGTCTTTGTAAAAGAACAAGGTGTCCCACTTGAAGATGAATTCGATACATATGACCAAATTGGCGAGGCATGCAAACATATATTAGTTTATTATAATGAACTTCCTGTAGGAACTGGCCGTATACGATTCGTTGACGGAATGGGTAAACTAGAAAGAATTTGTATTTTAAAAGACTATCGCAAATACGGATTAGGCAAAGTAATCATTCAAAAGTTAGAAGAGATTGCTCGTAACAAAGAAGCAAACAAAGTTAAACTACACGGTCAAACACAAGCTGAAGGGTTTTATGAAAAATTAGGCTATCAAACTTCTTCCGACGTATTTATGGAAGATGGAATTCCACATATTCTTATGACGAAAGTGTTATCATAATAGAAATGTTACTATATGATTCTACATTATGTATTCGTATAGTAACCTTTCTGTAGCTTATTCGTTTGAAAGTCTCTTTGATGAATATTCTAGATTAATACAAAAAGACGACGCTGAATACGTCGTCTTTTTTATAAGCAGAAAAGTTAACTCTCAAACTTCCTTTTTTTGCATCAAAGCCCATCATCTTTCATTTCATTTTGAGGTAAAGCTTACACTGTTTTCCATAAGGATAAAGCAAAAATCCAGTTTGGATCCCCATGTCCTTCATAATTCTGGACTGCTTCATACACTTTTCCCTCGTGTAAAACTCTATCTTCCTTTTTATATGCTTTCTTTGCATCCCACGCTTCATATGAAGCGCTTTCAGTTTTTGTAGTAATTGTGAACGTATCACTTTGTACGGATTCATTTCCAACTATATCCACTGCTTTCACTGCATATTTATAAGTAGTATTAGCGAGTAAATTTTTATCCATATAAGAAGTCGTATTGGATGTTGCAATTTTTTTCATTGTTCCTTCTATTTCTCTATAAATATCGTAATAGTCTACTCCAACGTTATCATCAGATGGGCTCCACATTAGATCCACACTTGACGCTGTTGTTTCCATGCTATGTAATCCTTTTGGTTGTGTTGGTGCTTCTGTATCAGGAGCTTCAACTGTTGTTTTCACTGTAAGCGCTGTACTTTCTTTCGATACATTGCCAGCTGCGTCAATTGCTTTTACAGTATAAGTGTATTCTGTGCTTGGTTGTAATTTCTTATCAATAAAATAAGTGCCTGGTACTGTGTCAATCATCTCTCCGTTACGGAAGATTTGGTACCCTTTTACTCCTACATTATCCGTAGAAACGTTCCATGTTAGTTCTATACTATTCGCTGTTACTTTTTGCGCCTGAATTCCATTTGGAATACTTGGCGCTTCTGTGTCTGGTTTCACATTATTGATGAGATTCACATCAATTACATTATAGAACGCATTTGCTGTATCAGCTACATCCCATACAGCTAAAATCACATGATATCCACTACGGTCAGTAGGTACATTGATTTTATGAGTTAAATTATTTGAAGCTGCAGAACCATCATGTTGTACAGTGCCAATTGGCTCAAAGTCTGCTCTTGTTAGTGCTTTATTTGGATTCCATCCTTTTTTTGTAATATAGTAGTGCCATTTGCTTGTTAAGTGAGGTGCTGTATACTTCCAAGTAAATGTATTTTCCCCACCAGTGATTGTATTTTTAAACCAACGATTTGCTGTTTGTTGATCTAAAATACCGCCAAATTTTCCACCTGCAGAAGCGATTTTCCCATCAACTGGGCCACCTTGTGGGAATCCTTTTGGAGCTTCTAAACTTTGTGGTTCATACATAACACTTCCGCAGTTTACATTTAGAGCACCATAAGTTGGACTACATAAAGCGGAACGGCTACCAGGCTTTTCAACAAAGCCGTGCGCATATGCATTTTGAGGAATAAGTGTCGTGCTGATAATTCCAGCTGTTAATGCAACAGCTCCTATACTTTTTTTGTTCATTTTCAAGTTTTGTAGTTGTTTTAAAAATCGATTATTCATGTTCCTGTCCCCTTCTTGTTATACTTCGTAGTGTAATGTGGGCTTTGATGTAAAAGAATAACAAGAGTCAATCTTATTTCGTGTATGCGTAAATATGCATACACCGTCGTAAAGAAACATTTCATTTCTTGTGAAATATTTCACTTATGGAATATATCATGACATAGAAATCACCTAAATGTGTGCAGAAGTTGTGCAGAAACAGTGAAATTACTACTAACACGTAAAACTACATCCTAAATTTATAAAGTAAAAGTGAGCAATAGAAATTGTAGTACTTGTAATGAAAAATTTTAGGTATATATATGGATGAATTGCACCAAGTCGTCTTGAAACCCTTCATCGTTAACTTAAAACGCATGGCAATGTGAGATCACATTATTTTAAAACAACGTGCCATCTCCATTTTCCATATATCTTTCTATCAACACTTTGAAATTACTTATCACTTGTAAACATTTCCGAATCCGTCAATATAGTTTCATAAAACTTATCATATGCTTCACTGTATTGAAGTTTTAACTTTTCTATTAAACTTGTATCTGGTGAAACAATGTCAATAACGTCTGTACTTATATACAATAAATAAGTATCGTTATAAAAAGAAATATACGCTTGCTGACCACCATTAACGACATACTTGCAATACTTATATACTTCATCTTCATGTACACCTTTAATCGTAGTAAATATGATTGTACTTTCAAGATCATCAACGTCTACTTTCGTTTCTGCCCAATTCTTAATCTTCATGAACCTTCCAATTTTTGTTTTCTCATTTATTCTCTTACTTTTACCATATGTTATGTAACCGGAAATAAATGAAACATCAATTGTATCAGGACTTTTAAAAAGTTCAGTCAAAATCCCTCTTAATCCTCTCAAATTACCCTCAAATAATTCTATATCGAATCTAATTCTATTTTTCGCCTCCACTTGAAAAAATGGTGTAGCTGTCATGTCAGCAAAATTTACATCTAGTATTTTCATTCTTTCCATTTCATCAATTCCTCGCTTCATATAACATAAAAGTGTCTATATCATTTAATATAGACACCCTTTCACATGTATAGTTTTAATAACAGCCTGTAAATTTAAAAATTTCATCAACTGCTTGCTTATACCCACCTGATTTTCGGAGAGACTCCTTCAAATTCAAAGCAGCTTCTTTACATGACGGATTATTTAATACTATTTCTACACTTTCACTTAGTTGATCCGCAGTTAATCCTTGCATTTGCAATTTAACTCCTGCCCCGAGACTCTCCACTTGCTTTGCGATTACTGGCTGATCTGCACTTTGCGGAATTACAACGAGTGGAACACCGTTATATATCCCTTCATGCGTACTGTTCATACCGCCGTGTGTAATAAATAGTTTCGTATATTTGAGAAGTTCAGTTTGTGGTACATAGTTTTTCACAATGAAGTTTTTAGGGATATTACCTAAATCACTTATTTCCGTTTTGTTGCCAATAGACATAACAATTGTATGCTTACTATTCTCGAACGCCTTCATACAAAGTTTATAAAAATCAATCGCCTCATTAAAAACAGTACCTAATGAAATGTAAATCAGGCTTTTTTCTTCAATTGAAGTGTAATCAAAACCTTCATTTTTCACTTGTGTAGAGATAGATGGACCCACAAATTTGAATGTTTCATTAAATGTATCCCCAAAAGGTTGGAACTCCTTAATTGTATACACAATAGTAAGTGAAGCTGGATTACAGAAAACTTCATACGGTGAGTTTATATTAACACCATATTTTTCTATAATTCCATTAGTTAAGTTTTCAAAATCATTATGTATTCTATCCTGAACTTCCAGTGGGATATTTTTAGAAAGATGGTCTAACATTTGTTTAAATGATTTTTCATCTTGTGCAAAAGATGTGCATGAATTTATGGCTGGAAGATTAAGAATTTGGGCAATTAAGCGACCACAGCCAAACATCGAATCATGAATAATATAATCAAAATGTTCACCTTCAATTTGTTCTAGAACACTAGGTATTACAATATCAGCTGTATGTAGAAGGCCGTTTATTCTTTCCTGTAAATAATTTCGACCACCGGAAAGAAATGCTTGTATAAATTTTTGATCATCAATCGTTCGTACAGTAGCACCTGTCTTCTCAATACGCTCCCTGAAAGCCTCTATTGAAAAATAAACTACCTCTTCACCGCGAGAAATCAGTTCTTCTACAACATGTAATGTTGGATTTATATGTCCTTCTGATCCAGCGTTAATGAATAAAACACGTGCCATTCAAAACACTCCTTAAATTTTAAAATTTCTATGTTGTAAAGAATATGGATACTTTCCATATTCTTTACGGAGTTATATGTATCATTTTCCTGCTAAATTGACCTAGCAAGCCTAAACCCAAGATCATCTATATGAAATGTAGGATGGCTACGGCGGCGACAAGTAGCACCGCACCCTCTCGCTTCTTCAGCCCAGCTACCGCCTCGGAAAATTCGGTACGATCCATATACCTTTTCATCATACAAATCATAACACCATTCCCAAACGTTCCCTAACATATCATATACTCCCCATGCATTCGGTTCTTTTTTACCGACGTCATGAATTTGTCCACTTGAATTTTCATTATACCATGCTATTTTCTGAAGTTCCCCATACGTATATCCCGTCGTACCTGCTTTACATGCGTATTGCCACTCTGCCTCAAATGGTAATCGATAGCCCTTGGATTCTACATTACAACTAACCTTTTGGCCGTCATCACTAATAGAATAATACTCTGTTTCTCCCAACTTTTTAGAAAGTAAATTACAAAAAGCGATTGCATCATTCCATGAAATATTTACAACAGGTTTATTACCATTTTCATTACCATTTAGTGCACGATTCGTAATCGCGTAATATAATTCCGCTGTTACAACATACTTTGCAAGAAGAAATGGTTTTATTTGAACTTGCCATTCTTTTTTTATTCGATCATCTCTTAATTCTACTTTTCCTGCTGGAATTTTCACCATATTAGAATCAACCGGGCCAATGAATCTATTCAATCCTATCCCCCCATGTTACTTCTTTTTATAATCTAACTATTTATGGTATCATGCTTCTCTAAAAATAGTCTTACTTCATTTGAAGATTTTAAAATAATAACATCTGTATCCTTACTCAATTGATTTAGCCTCTTTAAAATTGAAGGGCGTTTCGTTTTAGGATATTCCCATATCCATTTAAAAAATTGCAAGTCAAACCTTTCTTCACATCCAGCACCCATATCCGGTCTTGTTTTATTACGATATTGCACAATTCTTTTAAAAGCACGATAAACACATATTGTTCTATGAATATCAAGAAAGATAATTGTATCAGCTGCGTTAATTCTTATGTCCATTGTCCCGCCATAATTCCCATCAATAATCCACTTTTCCCCTTTAACTAATTCATTTTGAACCGTTCTTTGCTCCTCTTTCGGTACACCCTCCCAATTTGGTTTCCAAAATAAAGCATCAAGATGATGCACCTTAATATTTAGCTTATTACCTAACTGCCTTGCTAATGTAGATTTTCCTGAACCACCAGAACCTATTAATATTATTTTTTTCATAAATACCCCTTTTTACATCTTTTATTTCTTCCGTAGCATAAACTCACCAAGCATTCCTACTCCAACACCAATTGTGTAAGCCACTAAATCACTCCATAAAAATCCGTAACCTAATACGAGTCCACCTAAAGTCGTTGCTCGAATGCTATCTATCCATTCCGCATGGTACAATTGACTAATTTCAATCCCGTAGCAAAATATCAAACTAATAAAAGCTAATTTCCTCGTTTCTATTTTAGGAAACAAAAATCCAAATCCAATAAAAATCATTAATGCCCATAAAGCATCACCTAAGTACCCATTTAACAAATCTGGTAACGCAAAAGCAAACTTTCTTGAACTAAGACCTAAAATAATAACAACTATAGTAAACACCGCATATAGTAATCTATTTCGTTTCGTATTCATTTCAAAATCCCCTAATATATAATGTAAAACTGCAAATAGCTAGTAAAATATAATCATTTTACTAGCTATTTATAGTCGCCTTCACTTTGTATTTAATCCAATAACTCTTGCTGCTTTTTCTTTGAAAATGATTGTAATACTAAATCATACGACCAATCTATCATTTTATTAATTTGTTCTTGCCCCACATCCTTATGTATGTACACTGTATTCCAATGCTTTTTATTCATATGATATCCAGGAATTATTGTTTCTGGGTAATCTTCTCTTATTCGTAAAGAGAGTTCTGGATCACATTTTAATGTAATCGCAGCTTTTTCCCCTTCTTCATGGTTCACTATCGCAAATATTTTATTATTGAGCCTCATACATGTTGCACTCCAGCCATCTGGAGAATCCTCTGTCGCTTTTCTTTTCGATAAACAATACGCTCTTGTTGCATTCATTCTAATTGGCACCTCTTATTCTTTCACTATTTGATTACGATGCATCACAATTTGCTTCGTCGCTTTAAATTGCTGTTCACCATAAAACTTTATTAGTTTCTCGCCGCAAAATAGACTAACAATATCAATATCGGATACCTCTTGAAGTAACATTGTAAGCATCTTCTCACCAATTCCCTTGTTTCTTACACTCTCATGTACGACAACATCTTCAATATACGCCCGAAAAACACCGTCAGTAACAACTCTAGCAAATCCAATTAATTCGTTTTCTTCCCATACTCCAATTGCTATACTATTCTTTAACATTTTTTGAATATCGACTTCTTTTCTTTCTGGCCACCAACCTACAGAATCGTAAAGTTTCTTTATTTTTTCTACACAAATTGGTTGTTCATGTTGTAATTTATACGTGTACATTTTCTTTCTCCTGTCAAATAGTTTACATAATATTATTATAATCTCTTTTCTAAAAAGTGCTGACTATGCCCTTTCGGGTGATCTTCAACGACACCATATTCTCGGTAGCCGTGCTTTTTATAAAATTCTGGTGCTTGGAAACTAAATGAATCTAGTAATATGAGTCTACATCCTTTTTCTTTCGCAATGTCTTCGATTTTATGTATCAGTTGACTTCCATAACCATCATGACGAACGGATTCATCAACCCATAAAAAATCGATATGAAGATGATAAAAATACATCGTTCCTGTAACGCCGCCAAAGATTTTCCCTTCCTCATCTTTCACTACGAAACTTACTTGTTCCATTGGTTGCTTTACTTCATCTGTTAAGGTGGACATGTTATATTGAATTACTTTATTTTTTATGTATTCGCCTTCAGTGCGAGTACCGTTCTCTATACGTTTCATATGTACTTCTTCCTTTCAATTCTTATAATATTTACATATTTTTATTTCTTCATTTCAATAGACTAATCCATACAAATCCACCATATGTAACAAAACATGAAAAACTAATTAACCCCGGCATTGATACATACCCTGTTCTTGCATAACTTATGACGATATAACTAGCAATTAATGGAATAGATTTATATCTGTGACATAAGGGCATATGCTTATTTTTATTTTTAAAGGCTTTTTCCTTATACTTGCGTGTTAGCTAGTTCATAAACTATAAAGTGTAAGTGGGTGAATAATAAGGATGGTGTAAAAATGAGTAAATTTAAAAAGAAATTTCATATTCCGTGCGAATGTTTTGGTCCCCCTTTACCTCCACCTGAAATTGGTCCAACGGGTCCAACAGGACCAACAGGACCGACAGGACCAACAGGACCAACAGGACCAACAGGACCAACAGGACCAACAGGACCAACAGGACCAACAGGACCAACAGGACCAACAGGACCAACAGGACCAACAGGACCAACAGGACCAACAGCAGTAGGGTGTTGTCCATGTACTAATGTTCTTGACAACCCTGGATTTGATGAGCTACCAATAATAACCGATCCAGTTCCTGGTTGGAATCAAACTGGGGATGTTACAGAGGTAGGTTTTCCAAATGCCCATAGTGGTCGTATTCTTTCAAATGGGACACTTAGTCTCTTAGCTGCGTCAATTGAACCAGGTGGAAGTATTAATCAATCGGTTGATGTTGGCGAAGGTTGTTGTTTTACACTTTCTTTCGCTGCGGATGTAAGGGATAATGCATTTCTTATAGCTTCTGTATCTTTTCCAGAACTTGGACACGGATGTCCTCCTCTCGCTACAACTCTTGGTTCATTAAATATTCCACATATTATACCTGTTGGGAATCAACCGCAATCTCTTTTCCAACATTATATTCTTGTTGTGTGTATACCTCCTGGTGTGACTACAGCATGTGTTGCTTTCCAAAATATTGCTACAGGTGGAGAAGGTGCAACAGCTTTTGTTGATAATGTTGTATTTCAGCCGACTGGTGGACCTTGTCCTTCATGTTCACAAAATTTCTAATGTATTGAAGTACTTGAAGCTTTTCGTTTTACTGGCGGATCACAAAACCATTAAGGAGAGCCTTTGTGCTCTCTTTTTATGTTAGAAATCACCAGACACTCCCATATGCTGAGCGCATTCCTTTATAGTCCCGATACATATGAGCGATTCACTTTTGTAAACGGTATACTCCTTTAGGTGCACTATTCCCCTCCCTGCTATTAAAATAACGTTTTTATTCAATTATCGGTTACAACGTTTGGTTGACTTGTCATCTTATATTCTTTATATAAGCACTTCAAAGCTTCTAGAATTGTTTCATCAACCTCTTTATGATCAAATCGATTAGGTAAATCTCTTCCCCCAATTACATAAAGAAACGGAAATTCATGAAACATTCCTATTATACCAATATTTATTATAGCGGTGGATAAACCACCTGTCATATGAGCTAAATGATAATACGGTATCCCTTCATAATCACCTTGTTGCCTTACCATTCCATTAATAATGGGTTCCCATAATTCTGGTTCTGATTTATATCCTTGAAAAATATGTACTAAAAGTGAAAGAACTTGATTTAACTCTCCGACATTTTGCTCATCTCTAGGGTTTTCCTGTATATGAATCTTTGAAAAGTACGTTAAAACATTTTCTCTGACAGTTTCCCATCCTCCGCAGTGCATTACAACCGAGTGAGCAATATAACTGTCGTGGCAAGCTATCATTACTTCAACCGCTTTACTAAGTGTTAATGTAGTTCTTCCTTGTAAATGAGGATATAACTGCACACTATCCTCATTTGGATTAAACTTAATGTGATGAAGTGTATCATTCCAATTAATTTGTTTGTCCTTTACCATCCTCGCTACTGCAAATCCAATTGCCACTTTTGCTGCTGATGCTAAAGGAACATAAAGTTCATTATTATAAGAAGCAATTATGTTTTCATATTTTGTAGAGTAAACAATTACTCCAACTTGACCAGATTGTATTTCTTTAATTTTCCCAATGACATCCTGCATATTCACCCCTCTTTTTATATCGTTTTATCATCTTCTCAAAATTCGATATAGAATATAAGAATCCTTTTTTGTTAAATGATAATCATGAATACAATAAGAAAAAGATAGCATGAGATTTCTTCATACTATCTTTTGAAATATATACAATTTCTTTTTAAAATTATTTTTACAGTAATAGATACAGCTATTCTTCAGTAGGATTTTTAGGACCATTAAGCTCCAATTGATAAAAAGCTAAATCTAGCCATCGATTGAACTTATAACCGGCTTTTTTTATTGTTCCTGCATGAACAAATCCATAGTTTTGATGCAGGGCAATACTTTTCTCATTTTCTGCGTCAATTCCAGCAATTAAGGTCATATATTCTCTTTTCTGTGCAATAGCTATTAGTTCTTTCATTAAAGACTTCCCAATTCCATTTTTTCTATATTCCTTATCAACGTATATAGAATGTTCAATTGAATATTTATAGGCAGGCCATGCCCTAAAGGGGCCAAATGTCGCAAATCCTACTACTTTATTATCTAGCTCGTAGACTAAAATAGGATAGCCATCAGCCTTTTTTTGTTCATACCAATCTATTCTATTTTCAAGGGTTACAGGTTCGTACGCATATACAGCTGTTGAATTAAGGATTGCATCATTATAAATATCTAAAATAAATGTTACATCTTCTTTCATTGCTTCCCTTATCATTGTTTTCTTCCTTTCATAATGATTTTTCTCTGTACCTTTCTTTCAACTGATCTACCTAATAATAATACAAACTTATTTTTACAACCGAATTCTAGATTTTCGAAAACCATCAATTGCATTTAGTACCGCAGATAATATGAAGATAATTATCCCTCCACCAATTAACCACGTTTTAAATTCCTCTGGAGAAATTGCAAACACATTTGCCACATACGTAATGAATCCTTCGTTAAATAAATGAGGATTTACTACGATTACAATGAATACTATTGTTGCAGCTAACTGTAGGATTGCGTTCCCAATTGCCAACCTTGTCGTCCATTGTCCTTGCACTAACTTATAAAGAGATATACCTATCTCGAAAACAATCATAATTACAACGATTGGCCAATACTGAAGTAAAACATCTTGATTGAAAGTTGGTGCGACAAATTTCAGTCCATCTGCTGCACCATTATATACGCCAACAAGATGATTCGCATAAAAGTAAAGGGTAGCCCAAACTGCTGTCCACATCAAACCTCCAAAAACTTCAAACTTTGAGATCGCCTTTTTCTTTGGAACATACGAGATATTTTTCAAATCATCAGGAGTCCATTTTTTTAAACTTGTCGTCAACGGTTGGGTACCTTTGTCTTTATCTGTTCTTTCTAAAATAGCAAATACAAGTGTCAACCAGAAAAATACATGGAGGCCTACTTCGACAATTTCCCCAATGCCTTTACCTATCAATTGTAAAATAACATTTAATACTGCCTGATCACCAGTATAGCCTATAAAATTTTCTGCAATCATTGCAATGAGTGCGATAACAGCTGCAATTGGTATGATCATTTTTAATAATGTCGTATACACATCAAAATAACGTGGTCCAATTAAATGCATCGGTCTATCCAAATACCCATTAGCCAATGAAACTGGGCTCCCCAATTTTTCAAGGACACTCTTTACATCTTCCTCATTGTACTCATCAGGTAACATATCCTCTATTGTCGACCGTAGTTCAAGCGTAATATCTTCACGATTTTTTTCAGGTAATCTCTTCGCAACTTCATGGACGTACATATCAATCAAACTCATTCTCGTCCTCCTCCTTTAATAAGTTATAAAGTTCTTTTGAATCCTTTATCCATTCCTTTTTCAACTGCAAAAATATATTTAATCCATATTCACTTAAAACATAGTACTTACGAGGTCTACTCTCAGTTTTATCCCAACTACTCGTCACTAGCTCCTGCTTTTCTAATCGGCGAAGTAGTGGATATAAAGTACTTTGATCTATCATGATTCCTGATTGCTCCAATAATTGGACAAGCGAATATCCATATTGCGGCGTTCTTAGTTGACTTAAAACCGCTAATGTCAATGTCCCTCTCCTTAGCTCAGTAATTAATGAATTTAATAAAGTATCCATTCACCCACCTCATTTCCATTACTATATGTCATACAGTATGTGTTTTATACTATGTATCGTACAGTATTAGTGTGACAAAAACAATAATTTTTCAAAAAATATATACAATAAAAAGCACAAACTATATAATTTGCGCTTTTCTAGCTAACTTAAATACCTATAACACTCTTAACCTTGTCCCTCTGGTAATAAAAAATCTCCCTTTTCTTTAAAAAATGGAGCAACACCTACAATTGCCTCAAAATTGATTACTCCATATACATGCGGGTATTCTTGACCGTTAGTAGCAAGTTCATATTTTATTTCTGCTTTTACTAGGGATGGATCAATTGTAAGTAATAAAACATCTTCTTCATGACTGAAATATGTTTCCGCAACTATTAAAGCTTGGTCTAATAATGAACAATGAATAAATCCCTCTTCTATTAGTGATTTTTCATTAATTTCTCTAGTTGTTTTTGCGATTTCCCAATTTCTTTTTGTTATTACTTTTGTAATCATATCCATTCCCCCTATATCCTTATATAGAAAAAAAGAGGTTTTTCTGTTTATTACTAGAAAATCCTCTTTTTTATTTATTTTATCCCCTTAATTAATGGCGACGCTTCCCCACTATGGAAAATCCATAAATCATGAAGCGATCTCGTACATCCGACATACAATAATTTCGCATCATGTTTTGTATTTTTGTAATGTTCCTCATCAACGTCGATTAGAAGTACGGCATCAAATTCTAAACCTTTCGCCAAATATACAGGTACTACCGAAATACCACCTTCATATTTGCTTTGATCTGCTTCAATGACATTAACAGTCAACCCTGCATTTGTTAACTTCTCATATATATCACGGCATTCATCGTCTGTTCTTCCAATTACCGCGATTGTTTTCACATCTTCAGTTTGCAAATGCTGTAATGTCTTTAAAACTTCAGTAAATTGGTCCTCTGCCGGAATTACTTTCACGTCTTCACCGCTACGGAAAACTGGAGTTGCCAGTCCCACTGGAATCTCTGCATTTTTAATTATTTCATTCGCGAATTCAATAATTTCTTTTGTAGAACGATAACTTCTCGTCAATTCGTAATAATCTGTTTCTTGGAATACTTCCTTAAAAGCACCCCAGTCTTCAATTCCTTGATAATCATAAATCGCTTGAGATAAATCACCTAATATAGTGAAAGAATTACCTAGTGTAATTTCTTTTAATACATATACTTGGAATGGCGAGAAATCTTGCGCTTCATCAATAACGACGTGATGGAACTTTTGTCCAATTTCAATTCCTGTTATGCGATGTTGTATGTAAATTAAAGCTGGTAAGTCTTCTACATACACTTCTTTTTTACGACAATTCTTTTCTGTTTCTTGAACAAGTTCTTCAGGTAATACTTCGAGTATTTCTTTACTCTTTATCATTGAATTATATAGTGAAAGCGGGCTCATTTTCGGCCAAAAATTCATATATGTGTTCAATCTCTTTGTCGCTTCTTTTTTTAGTAATTTTTTCTCGTTTGTTTCTCCAAACTTTTTAAGCTCAATTTCAATCCAGCGCTTCATACGGCCGACTAAACGTTCTCTTCTTTTCTTTAATGGATAGTGTTTATATTCAACCTGCATCCATTTTTTAACGTCTTCCACTGGAATAACAGCTTTATCCCATGCCTCAAAATCTTTTGTTGGCACTAAATCTTTTTCAAATTGAATCATTCTTTCTTCAATAAACGACTTAAATTCCAGCGTGCCTTTCAATTTACCTAGCATAACCTTTTTTTCATCGCGATTAATTGAGAAAGCTTCTTTCAATTTTTCTTCTGTCTGCTTCAGTTTCACCGAACCATCTAACGTACGTAATGCCCAATCTGGAAACGTTGTTTGACTAATATTTCCTACCCCTAACTCAGGAAGTACACTTGAAATATAGTCTAAAAACAAACTGTTTGGAGCGAATACGATCATTCTCTCCGCTTCAAGTTGTTCACGATATTCATAAATTAAAAAAGCAAGGCGATGTAAAGCGATTGTTGTTTTTCCGCTCCCTGCAACCCCTTGAATTAATAACGGTAAGTTTCTTTCCGCACGAATAATATCATTTTGCTCCGATTGTATAGTCGAAACGATATCTTTCAATTTATTATCTTTATTCTCACCTAATCGATATAGAAGAAAATCATCAGCATGTGAGACATCTTCATTTCCTTTCACATATGTATCAACAACACGTTCTAGTTCTCTCTTTCGAATCGAAATGTTTCGTTTTAAATAAACATCTCCTTCTACTAATCCGTCTGGTGAATGATAAAATGCTAATTCTTCTCCACCGGTAAATGAATAAAACATACTTGCGACAGGTGCACGCCAATCAATTACAATTGGTTTCATCGTATCTTTATCTGAAACACCTACTTTACCGATGTAAATCGGCATTACATCTTCCTTGCCATCCTCCTGAAAATCTAATCTTCCAAAGTACGGCTCATGTATACCAATACGTAAGCTTTGTCTATTAGACTCCCTCATACTTTCAAGAATTTGTTCTTTAAAATCTTCTCCATAATAAACCGGGATTTTTTCAAGCTGTTCTAATTGATCATCCATCGTACTTAAAGTATCTTTCATTTTTTGTAACTCTTCGTCAAAAATGTTGTTCATTTGATGATTCCCTCCTGTCCGTTCCAATTTTTTCAGTCGAAATATAATTGTATTAAAAATCCATTCATAAAGTCAATAGTTTTAGTAAGAATTTTCTAAATTAAAAAAGAGTAGAGATTAATCCCTACTCTTCCTTACTTTAATTCGATATGCCAAACATTCATTTAATGTTGCCAATTCTTTATATTTTCGTTTTTCAAAATCATATGCTCCCCCAGGGAAGAATCCCATAATACTTAAACCAGCTTCAGCACATAGATTGCTAATCTCATCTACCGTATAACATCGTAAAGACTGTGTTACTACATCATTTGGATAATTAGGGTCCCACCAATGATCTAACATTCTTTCATTTATACTATCATATTCGTATTTTCGCATAGCTGCACTTAAGGACATTTCTTGTCCACTTACTTTTTTCCAATACAATGGTTGATAAATATCAATAAGTGCACATCCATCATCCTTCATCCAATTTTTAATCCGTTTTAATAGAATCAATTGCTCATCATCTGTTCCTACACCAAATCCGTCTAAATAACTAACAACATCAAACTTTTCTTCAAAGTTAATTTTATAAAAATCAGCGCAATGAATATCTATATTATTAGTAGAATGTTCTTTTGCAAACATAACTAACTCTGGTACAAGTTCAACCGTAGTCATTTTCACTTGTAACCTAGACATCGCCCTTGCAAATCTACCATTTCCTGCTCCTAGTTCTAACATCGCTTGAAATGGATGACCAACTTGTTCTTGAACTTCTGTAGCAACCTGCTCTAACCAGCTTTCTGTATTGATATCGTAATTCGACAGTTCGAATTGTTTTTGGTAAAATTCCTTCACATTTAATTCGTTCATTATTATTCTCCTCCTGCACTAGATTTTTCTGCTACAGGTGAGAAACTAAATTTCTGACACCCATGAAAAAAAACCATTCTTATTTCTCTATATTTACAATTTATCAAAATAATAGGAATTTTGAAAGTACCAATATAAAAAGCAGATAATGGTCGATTCCACTATCTGCTCTATAGCTGCTTTTATTTTCCTTGTTGATACTCCACCCAATCACCAGAAATGATAACTTTCTTTAGCATCTCTTTATCTTGAGCAATATACACAAATGCACGTATTTCTCTATCACCTAAATAAATCGTTTCGGTGATTCGGTCATATAAATCACTCTCTGCATTACCTGTGTATTCTTCAAGTTCATCTAACTTTTGCAGAACATCATCATTTACTTCATAAACTTCTCCGTATACTTTGTCCTCATTTGAACAAATCATCGCAGGATACCCTTCGTATGTATCAAATAATTTACCATACGTCCATGCTTCGTCTGCGATGCATATTGCACCTTGCATAAAATGAGCATTCGTTTGCTCTTTTCTTAACGTGCCATACACGAAAACGTGATGCATAAATCCCTATCCCCTTTATATGTCTCTACTTTCTAATTTGTAAATAAGCACGAATCATAAAGTAACTCACTTCATTTGGAAGTTGGTCCTTAATCGATTTCAGACCACCCTCTGCATTTTGCACGGCAGTTTCAATCAGTGATTCATATTCTGCAGGAACAAAACTGTTCCAGTCTACTTCCATTCCATCTTCAAAGCAGCGAATTAAATGATTTTCAATTGTTTGTCTTGATAAGCTACGTTCTTTAGCAATTTCATCTAGATCAATGCCTTGTTTATACATTTCATACGTTTCTAAATGAGAATTCGCTGACGCTTTTCCTGATTTTTTACTCTCTGAAACAACTTCAGTCTTAATTGTTTCCGCATAGTTTGGGTTATCCTCAATAAAGCGCTGAACTGCTTGTAAGAAGTGAGACCCGTACTTCACAAGTTTGTGTTCTCCGATTCCTTTTACAGTTAGGAGTTCGGAGTCACTTTGTGGCATTTTCGCACACATATCTTTTAACGTTTGGTCAGAGAAAATAACGAACGGCGGTACACCTTCTCCTTGTGCAATTTCTTTACGCACTTCACGAAGCACTTCAAATAAAGGATGGTCTTGAACAATTTGTCTCGTTTCTACTCGTTCTTTGCGTAAAACATTCTCTTTACCAAGTAATACTTCTTTTCCTTTTTCCGTTACTTTTAATGTTGGATACGTACCATGTTCAACTGCAATTAACTCATCTGAAATTAAAAACTCAATAAACTCACTGACTTCTTTTACACTACGGTTTGATAAAAGACCGTACGTTGGCAAAGTATGAAAATTAAATTCAATGACTTTCTTATTTTTAGATCCAGTTAATACTTGTGCAATCATTTGCTTTCCGAATCGTTGGTTCGTCCTAATCATACAAGATAGTACCATTTGGGATTCTCTCGTCACATCGATACTTTCACGGTCGTCCGTACAATTACCGCAGCGACCACAATCTTCTTTCGGCTCTTCTCCGAAGTATTGCAAAATAAATGATTGTAAACATTGTTCTGTATGACAGTAATCGGTCATATTTTGGAGTTTTTCAAGCTCATTTGAAAAACGTGATTCTCCAGTTGATTGATCAATTAAAAAGCGTTGTACTTGCACATCTTGAGAAGAATATAACAAAATACATTCACTATCTAATCCATCACGACCAGCACGTCCTGCTTCTTGATAGTAACTTTCCATATTTTTTGGAAGTTGATAATGGATAACGTAACGTATATTTGATTTATCTATACCCATTCCAAATGCAGATGTTGCCACCATAACACTTATTTCATCTCGTAAAAAGAGTTCTTGCTGTTCATTTCGATCGTGGTCGCTCATACCAGCATGATATTTCGATACAGAAACTCCTGCTTTCCCTAAATCTTCATATAACTGATCGACAACTTTTCTTGTAGCTGCATATATAATCCCAGATTCCTTCTGATTTTGACGAATATAATCCGCTAAATAAGCATTACGATCCTGTCCTTTAATGACAGAGAATGATAAGTTCTCGCGCTCAAACGTTGTCATAATTGTATTTTCTTGATTAATTCCAAGCGTGTTGCAAATATCTTCACGAACTTGTGGTGTTGCCGTAGCAGTTAACGCTAATACGAGCGGCTTTTCTGGAAGATAATCTAATATGCGATGTATATGTAAATAACTAGGACGGAAATCATGTCCCCACTGCGAAATACAGTGCGCCTCATCAATTGCAATCATCGGGATTTTCATATCGATAAGTTGATCAACAAATTCCATTGAATCAAGACGCTCAGGCGCCACATAAAGTAACTTATAATGGCCTTGTTTCGCTAATTGAATTCGTTGATTTGCTTCTGTAATAGAAATAGAACTATTAATATAAGTAGCTGAAATACCGTTTTGTACTAATGTATCTACTTGGTCTTTCATAAGTGAAATCAAAGGTGAAATAACTAATGTCGTTCCTTCGAATACTAATGCGGGAATTTGATAACAAATTGACTTACCACCACCCGTAGGCATAATACAGACTGTATCTTTCCCATCTAATACATTTTTAATTGTTTCATCTTGTCCTCTTCGGAATGACGAATAACCGAAATAAGACGCTAAAAGTTCTTGTGCTTTTGTAAACAAAAAAGAGTCACCTGCTTTTCTTTATCTTTCATCTATTCCCATTATATCATCAAACTGATTCTCGCCACTTTGAATTTTATAAGTATTTGAGTTCTATTTGCTTCCTACGTTTTCCAACATAAAAAACAAATCTAGTACACAAGAAGAAAGAATTTCAAAATAAATATTCATTTAATTTACCTTCCTAGAATACTACTAATCGTATACATATGAATTTGAGGAGGTTAAATTATGAAGAGTCGTTACAATAATTCCAACAAACCTAAAGCGTCAAATAAACAACTCCAATTCTCTAATAATGATGCGTGGAAATATGAATCATTTTATAAGTATCAGCCCTTATTTTCTTATAGCAAGCTTATGAATTTCCTTTCTCAACTTTTTAAACGTTAATACATGTGCCAAATATATATCATTCAAACAAATTTTCTCAACATATAACTTATAGACTTACTACAATACAGTTGTTACCATATATAATAATCTGTTAGATAAACCCCTTATGTTGACCTGCTTAAATTAGCAGGTCTTTTTTTATACTTACATATTGCAATGTATCGTAGCCTGGCTGAAAAGTCTTTTCTCCATTTTAGAACCCTATTCCGCTCTCCACAAATGATTATAATTCCAAAAAGCAAAATATAAATCCGCTACATTCATACAAGCAATTCATTTTTTCTCAATACACAAAGTGAATTTCATTTGTTACTATAAAAGTACTCTAGATGAGTTTTTGCTCATCAACATTATCTAGTTAAAGGGATCTGCCGCGGGAAGCAGATCCCTTTAACTTTATTAAAAAGCACCCTTCTCATTTGGACACATTTACCAGGGTTTTTTGAAAGAATTTTATGTTAATATTACGTAGTCGAGTCCGACATCTCGGCAATACCCTTTTGAGGTCCTGCAATTTCCCTTGCAGGACCTCTATTATTTTAAAATTCTTTTTATTCATATATATCATAAGTGTGTTTTTTATTCCCCTTCAACTTTCTCCTTTTCCAACTCTCAAAAAAACTCTTGGACACGTAACTTAAAAATAACGTTTATCATATTGTGAGATATACATGTTCAAAGGAGTGTAACTATTTATGTATACTTATTGGCAATCGTATTACTCCCCTTATCATATCACTAATGGAAACTTCGATTCATTTGTACGAAATTACCGAGTTAGTAAAAACGAAAACTTTCTAAAAGGATATATGCGTTCTTTATGGGAACAACACGTTGCTTGGACACGATTAGCCATTATAGGCATCATCTTTAACTTGCCCGACGTAAACGTTACCGTTGGACGTCTTCTACAAAATGCAACACACATGGGGCTATCACTTGAACCATTCTACGGAGAAAATGCAGTGAAAAACTATAGTGCATTAATTAAAGACCACTTAACAATCGCTGCTGATCTTGTTAAAGCCGCAAAAGCTGGTGATCAAAACGCAGCGGCCGCTATAGAAAAGAAATGGTACGCTAATGGTGATGAAATCACTGAATTTCTTAACAGTATCAACCCATATATAGATAAAGAAGAATTTAGAAAAATGTTTTATGAGCATTTAGCGTTAACGAAAGCGGAAGCACTTGCCTTCCTAAATAAAGATTATGATGCCAGTGTAAAACTATACGATAAAATTGAAAAAGAAGCATTAGAAATGGCCGACATGATAACAGACGCAATCGTAAAACAATTTCCGCAAGTATTTCAATAAAAATAAGCCGATTTGAAAAAACAAATCGGCCTATTTAGTTTTCTATCAATGATATTTCACCACTCCTCTTTACATTTAACGTATATCGATATATTTTATTAATATCCGTTTTTTATAGGAGGAAATAGTTTGATTAACGCAATTGGTCTCGTATTTATTCTCACAAATAAGCACGAGAAAAAGAAGAAAGTTTATCTGAATGAAAAATTCGCATTAATAGACATTATTGATTCTAAAGAAGTATTTGATGATGAAGGTAACTCATTAGTAGAACTAACATGTAAATACAGCATATACTTAGATGAAAAATACTATTGTAAATCTCTCGATGATTATACTGGACAAGTATTCCCCTTCTTAAGCGCAAAAATAGGAAAGGGACTTCTTAGAAACTTAAATTATTACTTTTCTTACGTTGATGCCTATGATAAAAAACCACCTGTTAAAGAAATAAGACCGCTTATGAAACAAGTAACTAACAGATAGCGGACAGTAATCAAAAAGAAAGCACCTAACTTCAGATGCTTTCTTTTTTTGAATCAGTAACTCTCTAACTTTCATCTCCTTCTAAATATATATACCCACGCATACTTTAAAATAAAAACATTGGAGGATTAGGCTGAATGAAATATTCAGAATCAATCGTAAGTAAACGGCTTCGAAAACTTAAAACAACTGGTATGTTTTTTATACTATTTTTAATCGCATGGCTTGGATATACAAAATTCCTTTATGGAAATGGTTTTCTTCTAGAAAAGAAAAATTCAGTTGAAGTAATGAATACTAGCGTTACTGGAGAAATAGAAAAGAATTTCGATGTAAACTTACAAGGTTTTCGTAAAACGAACCTTGATACACTTATAGATGCTAGTAAAACCGATCCTAGCGAACTATCCTTAATTGAACTTATCAACACATCTTGTTCTAAAGATTGCATTGGCGAACCTTTAACTTACGTTAAATCAAACCACGGATATATCTTTTATAAGGAATCTAATGGTACTAATGTAGCTTTAAAGATTATAAAACAGGATTCATGGGAAATTGAAAAAAAATCTGTTCAAGATGGAATTTAAAAGGTTTATACACAAAAAGAGTACTTACTTCAAAGTACTCTTTTTAAAATATTACCACTTACGACATTTATCATCGTCGTCACGTTTACGATTGCGACGGCAATCATCACAATCACAGTCACGTTTACGTCTACAACCACAATCATCACAATCTCTGCGTCTACATCTTCCAAACATTAAATCATCCCAAAATCTATTACAATCTCTGCGTCTACAACCACAATTATTACACATGAATATGACTCTCCCCTCAATAGCGTTCATCATATTCTATGTTTAAAAACGTAAAAAGGCTTGTTTACTAGTCTATTTTAAATGTATTAATTTGGCATAATTTGAATCTATATTACTAATTTATCCCTATACTTCCTTCCGCGCTTCCAAAGCCCCCTTCAATCTCTGCAACATATACCCAATTCCTTTACACCCTTCTAATGGATATGTAATGATTTCTTCTGGATATAGCTTCGTCACTACTTTTTTATGCTTCTTTCCCGCAAGTAAGACGATCTCTTCAAACTGAAGTAAATCTTTATCAACCATCTGTTGTTTTAATTGTTCTATGCTAATAATCTCATTACTCTTTGAATCAAATGCAAGATCATAGTTTTCTTGTACGATATCATTTGGTCTTAAGAATCCATGCTTTGCTGATAATATAACCCAATTCTCAAAAAACTCAGTTGCATACGCCTGACATGCTTTTCCGAATGGACTAATATATACATCTTTTGCCTCTGCCTCTCCGTAATCTGAGTACTTATCCCAAATTTTCTTCTTTCCGCACGGAATAATGCATAATCTTTTCATTGTTATTTCTTACCTCGCTTCTATATTTCTTATGAAATATCAATTTTTCAGTACATTTTTTTACAGAATACTATATACTTATCTCGAAAGATAAAATTACATTATCTCCTATATTTGGTTTAATTTATTTCAGAACAGTCTATTAAGCATATGTATTATTACATAAACACACCGTACTAAAGTCACTTTCATACAGCATGCAGACTCCTCATCCTTTAGTGAATTTGTAAAGATTTCGTAAAATCAAGTACACTTAATCTCCCAATCTCTATTCAATAGTACAATATATAAATGTATTATAAAAAGGAGGTGAACAACTATGAAAAATATACTCCCAGCATTATTAGCTTATATTATTGTTTGTATCATCGCGATTATCATTCCAGCATCTGAGGGCTATAATACTGTAGGTTGGAAATTCTTTGTTGGGCAAGCGTACGCAATACCTATTTTCATTATTGCTGCTATTATCACATTTTATATAAATAGGAAACGATCTTATAAATAAATGATAAGAAGGATAGCTATTGCTATCCTTTTTTATTTCCATCCAATAGGCTCTTCTGTAATTTTATAATAAAAAGGACAAGTAGCCAATATGACTACTTGTCCTTTCTTTTATCCATACTCAATAATATTAAGCTTGGAATGTTTCTGTTAGTACAGGAACGATTTGTTTTTTACGAGATACAACACCTTTTAAAGTAGCTGTGTTGTTTTGTAATGTTACGTTGTAAGCTTTCTCAACAACGTTTGTTGCTTTACCAATCGCAAGACCAACAGAATCGTTAGTTAAGATATCAGTTACAACGAATAAGAATAGGTCCAAACCTTTTTCTTCTACTACTGTAGTGATAACTTTTTCAAGTTCTGCTTGGTGTACAAGAACGTCGTTTGTATCAACAGCGTTTACTTGTGCGATTTCAACTTTCGCGTTACCCATTTGGAATTCTTTAGCATCAAGAGAGATTAATTGCTCCATTGTTTTTCCGCTTAAATCAGCACCAGCTTTTAACATTTCTAAGCCGTAGCTATCTGCATCTACACCAGCGATTTCCGCTAATTCATGAGCTGCTGCTACGTCTTGTTCTGTGCAAGTTGGAGATTTGAATAGTAAAGAATCTGAAATGATTGCAGATAACATTAAACCAGCAACTTCTTTACGAATTGTAACGCCATTTTCTTTGTACATTTTGTTTAAGATTGTAGCTGTACATCCAACTGGCTCACAACGGTAGTAAATAGGATCGCTTGTTTCAAAGTTAGCAATACGGTGATGGTCAATAACTTCTAACACACGAACAGATTCGATATCGTTAGCACTTTGTTGACGCTCGTTATGGTCAACTAAAATAACGTTGTCCACTTCGTTTGCTACTGTCTCAACAAAACGCGGTCCTTCTACTTTAAAAGAGTCTAACGCAAATTGAGTTTCACCACTGATTTCGCCTAAACGTACAGGCTCAGCATTCATTCCTAATTCTTTTTTCAATTCTGCATAAGCAATCGCAGAACAAATTGCATCTGTATCTGGGTTTTTATGCCCGAAAACTAGTACTTTTTCCATGTTTTCCACCTCTTCATGAAAAGGATATCTTAAAGAAGCAAATATGACAATATTTAAAGCCGAATTTTTTATAAATAATTGTACTTTCTTCTATATTTTTCATAAAAAAGATCATCTAAAATGAATTAGATGATCAAAATGTATATTTAATTTAAAATAGTGTAGGAACTTGCACTACATTGTTAAACGCAAAATTGGAATTTAAACCATTATTCACAAGGTTCACATCAATAACTTGATAAAACGCATTTCCAGTGTCCGCAATCTCCCAAACAGCTAAAATAAGATGGTAGCCACTACGATCAGTTGGTACATTTGCTTCATGCGTTACTGTTGTCCCCGGTCTAACTCCGCCATCATTTTTCACATAGAACGGCACTAAATCTAAACTAGACCTTGTTAAAGGCATATTTGGATTCCAATCCTTCTTTGTAATGTAGTATTTCCATTCTTTCGTACTATGAGGAGCCGTTAATTTCCACTTGAATGTATTCGTCCCGCCGTTTAACGTAACTTTCTTCCACCTATCCACTGATTGAGCGTCTAAAGCAGGAAAATGACCAGCACCTGCAATTTGTCCATCAGAAGGTCCTAATTGCGGAAAGCCGCCTATTCCTTCTACACTTTGTGGTTCATATTGAACTGGACCGCAATTTACATTTACCTCTTGCTTACATAAAAAAGATCGGCTCGCTGGTGATTCTACATACCCATGAGCTGAAGCCTTTTCTGAAAATCCAAATGTTAATAATCCCGTAAGTAATATCCCACCACTTAACATAATCTTTTTCATCTTTTGTAAACTTGTCTTTTTCATTCTTTCATCCCCTTCCCAAAAATGAAACGAAAATAACTATAGTTGCCTAGTCATCTTCTCTACAACCATTATAAGTGGAAGGGCATTACTAAAAGAACCCTCTAAAAACTTTCTCAAATTCAATTAGTATATTAAATAAAGTTTATTGATACATTCAAATAACACCGCTAGAAAAATATAGACGGTGTTAAATATACTCAATTAAACCATTCGTTTATAAATAAATTACGAAATTGGCAAAGGCAGTCTAATTATCGAATAGCCCTCTTCCTCTCAGATTTGCGGAAACAGGCTCCTTTCCTATTTCACGTGCCCATATAGATAACTGGCCGATATGGTGGATTTCATGGACAATGACATGACGTATTATCTCTCCGTGTGTACATTCAATGACTCGGCGCCTGATTGGGGCGTCTCTAGAGCTAATCGTTTCTTCATTGAAATCAGTTTCTGAAAGTTTCCGAGAATCCATTTCATTTGTCCAAGATGTCACAAATGGCTTCACTTTCTCGTGATATTGAGCTGAGAGATTTTTTACTTTTTGCAAGCTGGCATACTCTTCAAACAAGGGCTCCTCAGGAACTGGCTCACCTCGCAAACCTAAGATCCACATATATTCCACATCTACAATGTGAAATAAAGTATGTAGTATACTGCCGAACCCACCGACCCGTTTCTTTACCAGTTCTTCATCCGGCATGTCTTCGCACCATGTAAACCAATCATCACGAACTTGCCAGTTATATTGAAACAGTTTCAACATCACAGCAACCTCCATCTTTTAGATTAACATTTAATATTCACCAAAAGACTTCAAAATTCCTATTTAAATAATACCTCTTATAAACCTATTAAAACCTTATACAAATTGGCCCTCAAATTGAACATTCAATATGAAGTTAATGAATGAAAAGAAAACCCCTATTATACAGGGGTTTATCAATCTTTTTATAAATCAATACTCAGACCTAATAACAACTTTGTGGTTTGAAAATATCCCTCTTTTTAAATAAAAATACTAAATCATTTTATAATAAATAACCGTTGCATCTAACTCACCATTCGGAGAAATTGCATACCCCGGTATTTTACCGGATTCTTGAAAGCCTAATGACTTGTACAATCTATTGGAAGAATCTCCTTCTCTAGTATCTAATACTAAAAGAGATCTGTTTTCTTGCTTTGCCCGTTCTTCTGCTTTTTGCATAAGTAAACGCCCAATACCATTTCGTCTATAATTCGGATGAGTCATTAACTTGCAAATTTCAGCTCTATGTATCCCATTAGGCTTTGTAACTAAATGTAATTGAATACTCCCTGCCACTTCATTGTTTATTTTAGCAACATACAATATCACTTCTGGTGCTAATACAGTTTGCCAATAATTTGTTGCTTCTTTTTGTTCCAGTGGAGGTAAAAAACCAATTGACGCCTCATCATTTACTACAATTTTCAACAGTTCAGAAAGCTCTTCAATGTCTTCATCAAGTCGTTTAATTTCTTCTATTACTATACTTCGCATTCCTTTTCCCCCTTTTGTTTCATTGTAACAATTTTTAAAGCAGGAATAATGAAATACTAAGATGAAATTATTAAATATATGATTTTTTAGAGAAAGGATACCTATATGAAATATATATTAGATAGGAAATATGCAAGAGAATTACTCCAGTGGGCATATGAACAAAACCCAGGTCCGTGGTTCGATCATTCACGTAATGTTGCCCTTGCAACTGAAAAGATAGTTGTTGAACTTATTAATAATGGGTACGACCTAGATGCTGATATAGCATACAACGCTGCCCTCCTGCATGACATAGGAAGATATAAAGGCTTTACTAAATCTGTTATTCATTCCTATGATGGTTATATGTATATGAATGATTTAGGGTATACAGGAAACGCCATTATATGTGTGACACATTCATTTCCTTGCAAAAATGAGCATTTAGATATCGCGGCAGAGTGGAGCATTGTTCCTGATTATATGGAAAGCCGATTAATTGAAATATTGAATGAAAACAGTGACTACGACTTATACAATAAGGTGATTACCCTTTGTGACGCACTTGCTGATGCGGAAGGCTTTACTACTCTTGAAAAAAGATTGATTTCAGTTGGTTTACGTCATGGCACAACCTCTCATACTTCTTTACATTGGAAGGGATTCTATGCAATTAAGAAAGAATTAGAATCTTTAATTGGTAAGAGCATATACACACTTCTCCCTAATATAGAGACATCGATTTATAAAAATATAGAATATTAAAATGGGATTTGACTTGATAGAACATAAAGGTAACTTTGATTTTGGATATGAAGATATTGCGGGTATATCTCGGAAATGTAAATTTTCTAATTGTTCGCATACAAATGAACCACACTGTGCAGTAAAAAAAGCTATCTCTGACGGCATACTTTCTGAAGAAATATTTAATAGTTTTTATAGAGATTTAAACGAGGCACACTATGTTTCTAAACAGAGTAATAAAACAAAAGCTATCGACTATATGAAACAATTGAAACTCTTTCAAAAAAATTAGACTAAACTAGAAAGTCCCCCTTAAAAGAATATTTTAAGGAGGGCTTTTTCTTGTTTAATGACTTTGATGTTTCAATTCCACCAGACATTCTTGTACTAAGGTTACTGCCTGACTCATTGCAGCTCCCCCAGCAAACGCGGCTGAAACACCACAAGCTTCTAAAATTTCTTTATCAGAACATCCTTGGTCAATACAGCCCTTCGTATGATAAATCGTACAATATTCGTCTTGTGTTGCTAAACTAATCCCTAATGCAATGAGCTGCTTTTCTCTTTTAGTTAATGTACCCTCCTGAAAACATGCTTGTGTAAAAGCGTTATATGTTTCTGCAATTTCAGGGATTTGTTGCGTAAAATTCCCTATACCTTCTTTATAATCAAGTAATACATCATTTATAGAGCCATATTGTTGATTTTCCATCGTATATCCTCCATTCATTTTATTCACACTTACTTTAGTATGAGATAAAATGAAGGACATATACAAATATTTACTTTAAAAAAAATAGAATGAATTTTCAGTTTATTTTACTTTTAAATTTGCACATCTACAGTTTCAGCCCATTATCTACTGACACTTTTTCTTTAGAATTTTTCCTTTCAACCTCTTTACTTCTTTCTTCCCAAAATGTTAAACCTTCAATTCCCACATTTTTAGGATCAAACACTGGATCTTTCCCTTCTTTTTTCTGCGTTTCATAGTCTTTTAACACTTTTAATGCCGTTTTACTTAATAATAGAATCGCGATTAAGTTTAACCATGCCATACTACCGATTCCTAAATCTCCAAGGTTCCATAATAGCGAAGCTGATTCTACGCTACCGATGTAAACCATAATTAAAAACCCAATTTTCAAAACTGGTTTTAACCAGCTATATTTGAGGTCACGATCTAAATAAGTGAGTGTCGTTTCAGCGATATAGTAGTACGCGAGTAAAGTTGTAAATGCAAAAAAGAAGATTGCAATTGAAATAAATATTGGACCAAATCCTGTCATAACAGTTTCAACTGCTTGTTGTGTATAGATTGGACCTGCATCTACATTTCCCATATTCTTTACAATAGCGCTTTTCCCTTCAGGTATTACATTATACATACCTGTTATTAATATCATAAGAGCTGTCGCTGTACATACTACAATTGTATCAATATATACAGAAAACGCTTGAACTAGCCCTTGTTTTGCAGGATGTGATACTTCAGCAGCAGCGGAGCTATATGTCGCTTCTCCAACACCAGCGACGTTTGAAAATACAGCACGCTTTACTCCCCATGCAATAGCTGCACCGACGATGCCGCCAAACATTTCATTTACACCAAAAGCACTTGAGAAAATTAAAGCAAACATACTTGGAATTTCCGTTACATTCGCAATTAATACGATACATGTAACAATTACATAACCAATTGCCATAAATGGAACTAGCATTTGAGAAACGCCCGCAATTCTCTTTACGCCACCAAAAATGATAGCTGCTAATAATACGACTAACAATATACCAGTTATATATTTGCTAATACCATTAGAATTTTCAAATCCAACTGCGATACTACTCGATTGAATACCTGGTAATAAAACGCCATATGATAGTGTTACAACGACCGCTACAATGACCGCAAACCATTTCATTTTCAAGCCTTTCTCAATGAAATATGGTGTACCACCACGGTATTCATTGCCTACTTTACTTTTATATACTTGTGCTAATGTTGATTCAACAAATGCACTAGCTGCTCCTAATAATGCCATCACCCACATCCAAAATACAGCTCCAGGTCCGCCGAAAGCGATAGCTGTCGCTACTCCTGCGATATTACCAATTCCAACCCTACCTGATAACGCCAAACAAAATGCTTGAAAGGATGATATCCCAGTCTCCGAGCTCTTCCCTTCAAATAATAGTTTAATCATCTCCTTAAAATAGCGAATTTGTAAAAAACGAGTTGCAATTGTGAAATACACTCCTGCTCCTAATGCGAAAACAACTAAGCCAATACTCCAAACTTGCCCTACTAACCATTCTACTAACTGCTCCATCCAAATCCCCCTTATAATTCTTTTGAAAAAGCAATTTTATATATAAGAAAACGGACAACTATTATTAAACCTTCCAGTTGTCCGCATCTCTCATTATTTCATCCCTCTATTTATTAACAGTTAGACTCTCTATTACTTTATATTTACCCAAACACTTTTCACTTCTGTATAGTTATCAAGGGCGTATGAACCTAATTCACGTCCGATACCAGATTGTTTATATCCACCAAATGGTGCAGCAGCATTTTCTAAGTTATAATCATTAATCCACACTGTTCCTGCCTTTAATTTATTGGCCACTTGATGCCCTGTTTTAATATTTTGTGTCCATACGCCCGCAGCAAGTCCGTAAGACGAGCGATTTGCTCTTTCAATTACTTCTTCTGTCGAATCGAACGGGAGTACAACGACAACTGGTCCGAAAATTTCTTCCTTAACGATTGTCATATCGTCTGTAACATTTGTGAATACTGTTGGCTGTACAAAATAACCTTTTTCAAATGCACGTTTACCACCAGCTGCAACAGTAGCACCTTCAGATTTTCCTTGTTCAATGTAATTTAGCACACGCTCTTGTTGTTTTTTAGATACGAGCGGTCCCATTTCAGTTTCCGTCTCCATACCTGCCCCTAGCTTCACGTCATTCGCCATTTTTACAAGTTCATTTACGACTATTTCATAATGCTTCCGATGAACGAAAACTCGAGATCCTGCGCTACAATTTTGACCATGATTATACATAATGCCTTGGAATGCACCGTTAATCGCTTCTTCTAAGTCAGCGTCTTCTAAAATGATGTTTGGTGACTTACCACCAAGTTCTAACGTTACATGTTTAATTGTTTCTGCAGATTGACGCATAATATATTTCCCTGTAACTGTTGAACCTGTGAAAGCTACTTTATCAATATCATGATGGTTTACAATTGCCGATCCTGCTTCAGGACCGAAACCTGGTACAAAGTTTACGACTCCGTTTGGAAAACCAGCTTCTTTAAAAAGCTTCGCTGTATATAGTAAAGATAAAGGTGTTTGCTCTGCTGGTTTTAATACAATCGTACAACCCGTCGCAAGAGCGGCTCCCATTTTCCAAGAAGACATAACGAGCGGAAAATTCCACGGGATAATTTGACCTACAACGCCAACCGGTTCATGGCGTGTGTAATTTAAATAGTCTTTTGAAATTGGAATGGTTTGACCAATAATTTTTGTAGCCCATCCCGCGTAATAGCGGTAATTTTCTACAGTCGCTGAAATATCATCATCAAGTGCTACTTGATATGGTTTTCCATTATCTAAAGCTTCCAGCTGTGCTAATTCTTCTCTATGCTCTTCAATTAAATCTGCTAATTTATAAATAAGGTGTGCTCTTTCAGCAGTAGTCATCTCTGCCCACGGGCCTGATTCAAAAGCAAATCTTGCCGCTTTTACTGCGACATCAACATCTTCTTCTTGCGCTTCACATACGACTGCTAGAACATCTTCTGTTGCTGGATTGTATGTTTCAAACGTCTTTCCACTTATTGAAGAAACAAATTCACCATTAATAAACATTTTAATTTCTTCATTTAAAAACGCTTTCACTTTTGGTTTCAGCTCAATGTTTGTCGTTAACATATATACTCTCCTCCTTATTTAAACAGCTGCATGAGCTGCAATTTCTAGTAAAATAGCTTGAAGCTTTTGATCTTCTTCTTCAGTTAATCCTAATCTCGGATAACGTGAAGGTCCTCCGACTTGCCCATGTAATTCCATTGAACGTTTAACGATTTGCACATACTTTCCTGATCCTTCAAGAAACTCACAAAGAGGTAAAATAGCATCGTTCATTTCCCACGCTTTTTCTAATTCACCATTTTGAAAATGCTCATACATTTTCGTAACGAGTCCTGGAACGATATTTCCGGCTACTGAAACCCATCCCGATGCACCAACTAAATAAGATTCCATAACTAAATCTTCAGATCCGCAGAAGACTTGGAAAGCACCTTCACCTTGTCTTACTAAATCTCTCGCTTTTCGAATATCTCCGCTAGATTCTTTAATATGTGTAACATTTTCACACTCTTTTCCAATACGGAGCATTAACTCTGTGCTCATATCAACACCAGAAGTAAATGGGTTATTGTATAGCATAATTGGTATATTTACAGCGTTTGAGATTTCTTTAAAATGAAAATAAATCTCCTCTTCCTTCGGTTTACAATAGTAAGAGTTTATAATTAATGCGCAATCCGCTCCGTGCGCTTCTGCATGTTTCGTATATTCAATCGTTTCTTTCGTCGTCTCTGCAGCAGTTCCAACAATGACAGGAATACGGCCATCAACTTCTTTTAATACTGTTTCTACCATGTTAAATCGTTCTTCTTTTGATAAACTAACAAATTCCCCTGTACTTCCATTAATAATAATTCCAGCTACCTTTTGCTCAATAAAGTAGTTTACGTTTTGTTTTACGCCTTTCCAATCAATCTCTTGAAATTCATCCATCGGTGTTATTAATACTGGAAATGCCCCTTTAATTTTTTGCATCTTTATCTCTCCCTTTAACATATTATTTTAATAAGAAACCTGTTGGAAACGGATCAGTAGGATCTAATATAAATGTTTGCATACCTGTAATAAACCCTCTACTTTCAAATCGAAAAATGTATCCGAGTTCTTCTTTCTTCACTTTTTCTACTGTTATAAAGCTATTAAAAATACTTTCATTTTTAAAAGGTTTATCCGCTATATAATCATTTTTAAATAATGTATGAACATAAGACACAATAGTAGAAACAAAACCTGGTGAACGTACTATAAAGTTATCTTCATGAAATGTAATCGACTTTATATGGTTCTTTTCTTTTTGCATAGAATCTACTAAAATAAGTCTTTTTATTAATGACTGTTTTTGTATAGCTTGAAGTGTAGCTTCACCCCATTTTTTTAATTTAGAGATGTTTTCAATACTGATTTCTGGCGAATACGTATCCTTTTCTACAACTGCATATACTTTATCTGCCTGTATGAGAGAGTAACTTATATTACCAACCTTTAAATTTTTCTCAATCATATAACATAGTTTGCTTTCAAACGAAACAGATACAACTTCATCATTCTCTACATATGCATTCACTGAAAATATGCCAGATAGCGTTTCGATTTTGTATTGATTAGACTCTCTCTTTTTTAAATACCCGCTTTCTAGTAACATCGTTATTACTGCGACAATGCCTCCGTAATGAAGAGGAATGGATCCTTCATGATTAAAAAACAATACAGCTGCATCCACTTCATTATGAATAGAAGGAACGACAATACATCCATTTAAACCGATAAAACCACGTGGTTCATTTAATAAAAGCTTCATTTCTTCTGCTAATTCACCTGAAAATTGTTCGTTTAATTGCTCCAAACTGTAGTAGTATTTACATGGTACGTCTTTCATTACACGAAATGCCTCGCCATTTACGTGTACGTCTACTGCTGTATACATTTTTTGAATGTTCATTTTACATCCTCCGTTTCATGTTCCATCGGCGGAATTAGCAAAAATCCTTCTTTAAGCGGATCCTTTTCATTGTAAAAAAATCTATGCATACCCATAAGCCAAGCTGATCCCGTAATTTTCGTTACTACAGCTTCAATATTTTCTACATATGTTGTATTCATAACACACCCTTTAAATAAAGAACCTACAATACTCTCATGAACAAATTCTTCATCGATATCAATTTTTTTATGAGCATATAATACAGCTAACTTCGCTGATGTTCCTGTGCCGCATGGAGATCGATCAATTCCTCCTGGCGGAACAACAACTGTATTTTTCACATGCGCACTTTCATGAGTAGGATCTGTATAAAATTCAACATGTGTTAATCCTCTTATAAACGAATACTCTGGATGAATGATTTCAAACTTCTCATTAATTGTATTTCTAATATGAATCGCCTTATCAATGATTGTAGATGCGTTTTCTGGTACTAACTCTAAACCTACTGACTTCGCATCGATAATGGCATAAAAATTCCCTCCATACGCAATATCAGCCTCTACAGTTCCAATTTCTTCGACGTGTATAGAAATATTTTTCAGTAAAAAAGCTGATATGTTACAGAAGGAGACTTCTTTCGCTTTCCCATCTTGAACAGAAATATCTACTTCAACTAAGCCAGCTGGTGTATCTAGCTTTAAAGAAGTAACCGGTTCAATTACTGGAATTAAACCTGATTCAACTAAAGCTGTACATACACCGATTGTATCGTGGCCACACATCGGCAAATATCCACCTGTCTCTATGTATATAACACCTATATCAGCTTCAGGATGACACGGATCTGTTAATAATGCCCCTGACATTACATCATGACCACGAGGTTCATTCATTAACAATTTCCGAATCCAGTCATACTCTCTTTTCATATGTAACATCTTCTCTGCCATCGTCTCTCCAATTAACTTAGGAAGTCCGCTAATTAATGTCCTCGTTGGATTCCCGCCGGTATGTGTATCAATCGTCGTAAAGACTCTTTGTGACCTCATCCGTTTAACACCCTTTCTGTAAAACGACTCAAACGAAGTGGTTCAATAGGAATGATTGTTTCTTTTTCATTTAATAACTCTTCAATCACTTTCCCAGTAACTGCCGCAAGACTAATTCCATCACCTTCATGTCCTGCTGCTATAAAGTAGTTCGGAATATGTTCCACTCGTGAAATTATCGGCAAATGATCTTCTGTCCACGGGCGTAATCCAGCATATGAACGAATCACCATCATATCTGCCATTTTCGGATAAAAACGAATTGCTCTATTCGCAATACATTTAATAACCTCATTATTTATCTTCGTATGAAAACCTACAAACTCTCTACTACTACCAATTAAAAAATTTTGGCTTTCTGTCGGTTCAAATACAAGTGCCACCCCATACTTTTCAGTTAAAGCATCCACTTTTCGTTTTCCACCAAATTTAGAAATTAAATAACCAAATTCCATTACTTTACGGCAGCCAACGTGTTGTTGCCTTGAAGCTACAATAATATGTCCCTTTCTCGGTTCAATTGGGATATTCACATCTAACATCTGTCCGATTTTAGGAGCCCACACACCGGCTGCGTTCACAACTTGCTTCGCAGTAAACGTTCCATTTGTTGTTTCTACAATAAAGGAACCGTCTATATCTCTTTTCACTTCTTTAACTTCTGTATGATTAAAAGCTTTTGTACCAAATTTCTTCGATTCTGCAAGAAGTGAAAAAGCAAGAAGATATGGATTTACAGTTGAATCCGTTGCACATTCTAAACCGCCTAATAAATCATCTGCAAAAAATGGTGATTCTTCTTTTATATCTTGCCTATCAAGCATTCGAAATGGTAAACCAACCTCTTTTTGACGATTTACCCATTGCTGCGCTGCCTCCATCTCTTCGTCTGATTCACAAACGAGAATGCTTCCTGGCGCTCTATATTCAAATGAGTGCTCCAATTCTTCACTTAATTCAGTTACTAAATTTTGACTTACTAACGACATTTGACTATCAAACCCTGGGTCTTTATCAATCGCCAAAATGTTCCCGTCACACCGTGAAGACGTTCCACTGACAAACTCCCCTTTTTCAATGATTGTTACGTCTCTTCCGTATTTTGATGTGTAATAAGCGATAGAACATCCTATAATACCACCGCCTATTATTAAAACGTCACAGTGTCTCACATAGCACCCCTCCTTTCTCCTAAATCTCTCACTTTCTATTTATGCAATTGGTGTGCCAACTCTACATACAGAACTATTTATATGAAATAATTTTTATTTGTAAAAATATTTTAAATTTATCGTAAATAGGTGTATTATTTTTTTATCACTGTCTAAATTTTTATACATAATAGGAGGGCAATATGGCATTTTCATTCCCAACAATAAAAGAGTTAATAAAAATTTTGTCAATTGATTGTACAAGTATCGTTAAGCGCATGACACAGGTAGGTGAAAAATTTTATTACCTCCATTCACCTACTGAGGAATGGAGGTGCGCAGTTATATATGAAGATGACTCTTTCACTACTTTAATCGACGCATTTTCTCATGAACTAGCCGTTGTCATCATTAAAGAAAATCAAGAGCCTTTATGCTGTATAACTGCTCAGCAAATGATTCCTTTTCTTTATAAGTATTACAATGAACTACTAGCTTTTTATAACACTGTTATTCAAACGTCTGATTCTTCTGTTACAGTCATCGACGATAAAGAATGCGTTCGTACTTGGACAGATGGCGCTGAAAAGATTTTTTCAGTGAACCATAATGAAATTATCGGACAACCCATCACTCGTTTTTTTGATTATAAAGATTTAGAAATTCTGCAATCATTACATGACGGAAAAAGCATAATTGCTCAGTTCCATCAGCCACGTCCAGATTTGTTCGTATTAATTAATTCAAACCCAGTTTATTGCAACGATAAAATTATTGGAGCAGTCGTTTCAGAAACGGATGTTACAAATCAAGTCGTATTAAATGAAAAACTATTTAATATGTCGCATGAAATGCACCGTTTAGAACAAGAAGTAGCAAAATATAAAGATACATCCGATCCTTTCCTTGCGATGAATGGAAAAAGCCCTGTTATACAAAGAACGATTCAATTAGCTAGAAAGGTTTGTTCAGTGAAATCCACGGTTTTAATACTCGGAGAAAGCGGAGTTGGAAAAGAAGTGTTTGCGAAAGCAATTCATGAAGCAAGTGAGACAGCAAATGCCCCTTTCATTTCAATTAACTGCGGCGCAATCCCAGAAGCGTTATTTGAAAGTGAATTATTTGGTTACGAGCGCGGGGCGTTTTCTGGTGCAAATAGTAAAGGTAAGAAAGGTAAAATAGAGCTCGCACAAGGCGGTACTTTGTTCCTCGATGAAATAGGTGAAATGCCGCTCGATATGCAAGTGAAGCTTTTACGTGTACTGCAAGAACGAAAGTATTACCGAGTTGGTGGAGAAAAAGAAATACATATCGATTTCCGCATTATCGCTGCTACAAACCGTGATTTACAAGAAGAAATGAGAAAAGGAACTTTCCGAGAAGATTTATACTATCGCTTAAATGTAGTTAGCTTGCTTATTCCACCGCTGCGCGAAAGACGAGAGGATATTATCGAATTGACGTACTCCTTTTTAAACGATTTTTCAATAAACTATAACAGGCCTATTCGAGACTTACCTTCAAATATTATGCATGAACTGCTTCATTACAATTGGCCTGGTAATATTCGCGAGCTCCGCAACGTAGTTGAAAGACTCGTCGTATTTGCGACAGACGGCATTATAAAACAAGAATATTTACCGTTTCATACAAATGATACTTTAGACAATCATACGGCTCATTCCTTATTAATCAGCAATAATAATACGATTCTTTCTTTACAAGAAGAAATGGATGAGCACGAGAAAAAGGTAATTGAAAGAGCTTTACGCATTTTAGATGGTAATAAATTAGAATGTGCGAAACAACTTGGGGTAACGAGGGCCACTTTATATAACCGTTTAAAAAGACTAGGGTTACAATAAAGTGAAACTTTAATCAGTGCGGGTTTTGTTCATCCCCACTTGATTATCAGCCCTCACCAATCGGGCTTTTACGGGCAGCCCGACCCCCACCTAACTTCTTTGCTTTCACTGAATTTTGAGGTGGGGTCTTACTGCCTAGCAAATAGCGGGATAATCCCTCTCCTCCTCTATATTGGCATAGTTTTTGCATAATAATTTGTGTAAACCGAACTAGAGGAGGAATACATATGACGAATAAAGAGAACTTAATTGTTTGTCGTTGTGAAGAAGTTACATACGGACAACTTCAATCGACAATTGCTGAATATAATTGCTCAGCTCGTGAGCTAAAACTAAGAACACGTGCTGGCATGGGGTTTTGCGGTGGCCGCACATGTAGAATGATGATAGATCGAATGGTTGAAAATACAAACCCTGACATAACTCCTAATGAAATACCTTTAAAATATCAACCACCAATACGTGCGGTTACTTTTGGAGCGGTAGGTGAAAATAAATGAGTAGAATTACAGATCACCCTATTTTAGGTAGTTTAAATAATAGTGAACGCATCACTTTTCAATTTAACGGTCAACAATACGAAGCTTATGAACACGAAACGATAGCTGCTGCCTTGCTAGCAAACGGAATACGAACTTTAAGGGTCCATGAAGATAGCGGGACACCACGAGGTATTTATTGTAATATCGGGCATTGTTCAGAATGCCGCGTGACAGTAAATAATCAATCGAACGTACGAGCATGCTTAACAGTTGTAGAAGACAATATGGTTGTTGAAAGTGGAAAACAGCATCCGAATATCGTGAGAGAGATGGTGAAAAAGCGATGATCGATGTAATTATTATTGGCGCAGGACCAGCAGGATTATCAGCGTCTATCTCTTGTGCCCATTTTGGACTTAACGTACTTGTTATTGATGAATTTATGAAGCCGGGCGGGAGATTGTTAGGTCAGTTGCATCAAGAGCCTACTGGGGAATGGTGGAACGGAATAGAAGAATCAAAGCGCCTTCATGAAGAAGCAAAATCCCTTTCAGTCGATATTCGGTGCGGTGTTTCCGTATATAACTTAGATGAAGATGAGAGGTCTTGGTTCGTGCATACAAATATCGGGACGCTAGAAGCACCGTTCGTACTAATTGCTACTGGGGCTGCTGAGTATTCCATTCCCCTTCCTGGATGGACACTTCCAGGAGTTATGTCAATTGGAGCAGCTCAAGTTATGACAAATGTTCACCGCGTTCAAGTTGGTAAAAAAGGAATCATTATCGGTGCTAATATTTTGTCATTCGCCATTTTAAACGAATTGCAATTAGCTGGAATCACAGTGGATCATATTGTACTCCCTGAAAAAAGCGAATTAAGCCAAAAGGCCGGTGAACCAGAAGAAGTTTTAAACTCACTCTTAAATGCGGCTCACCTCGCCCCATCTCCCTTCCTACGTATAGGTAGCCGTTTTATGAAATATGATTGGATTCGAAAAGCTGGATTAACATTTTATCCAAATAGCGGCATGAAAATAAACGGGACGCCGCTTCATCTTCGTAAAGCTGCACTTGAGATTATCGGAGCGGAACAAGTTGAAGGTGTTCGTGTTGCTAACATTGATTCTAAAGGAAATATTATTAATGGATCAGAAAAGATATATGAGGCTGACTTCGTTTGTATAGCCGGAGGTTTATATCCGCTTGCTGAGCTTGCCGCTGTAGCAGGATGCCCTTTCCATTACATTCCAGAATTAGGCGGACATGTTCCACTTCATTCAGAAGAAATGGAAACCCCTCTTCCAGGTTTATTTGTAGCTGGAAATATTACCGGAATTGAAAGCGGAAAAATCGCGATGGTGCAAGGAACAGTTGCAGGTCTATCTATCGCTAAACATGCAAGTGAGAAACTTGACGTAGTCGACCAACAATTACAACAAGCAATTCAAAACGTTCACTCTGTTCGTCAAAAAGCAGCGATTCAATTTAATCCAATGATTGATGTTGGTAGACGGAAGATGAATGAACTTTGGCGTGATTATTCTTCTACATATGCACATACTAAAAAGAGCTGCTGAGATTACTCTCAACAGCTCTTTTCACTACTCGTCCGAGTTATTAAATTTCGCTAATGCGTAAATGCCTTCTTCATCATCTAATTCAAGTTGCAATCTTGCTGCAAATGAATTGACGTTGTATTCTCGATCAAGCAACAAGCGTAGTGCTTCGATTAAGTTTGCTTGAATTAAAATTTGCTGGCGACCATTTACCTCTACTTCTGCAGAGAAACCGTAGTCATCATCATACATTAGTTCAACTGAAACTTCTTCTGGACCAACTTGTCTTTTTTCAGCGATATATACGCAAAGCGCATTTATAAGTTCTTGTTCAGAAATTTTTATTGTTTCCATGCTACTTCATCTGCCTTTTTCTTACGTTGATTTTTGAAGTATTTAAATGCACGAACTGCTAACATTACGATACCAGCCATTAATAACATATTTACCATAAACGCTAATACAGAACCAAGTGCTCCCATATTTGCAAATAAGCTACCCATTAGTAAACCACCAAGACCACCTAGTAATAAGCCTTTCATAAAGCCACCTTTATTACTTTTTGGCGCTGTGTTTGTTGCTTTTGTTTTTGAATCAGTTGTCGTTTTTTGTGAATTCACATTAGAATCTTTTTTGTTTAAATCAACTTTTGACTTTTGACCTGAACTTGGTGTATATGATTTTTTACCAGATTTGTAACTTTTCGCTTCCGCGTGATTTACGAACATAAAGCTACTAGCCCCAAAGATAACCATGAATGCTGTCATTACTGCTACAAGTTTTTTCAACATATTATATCCATTCTCCTTTTATATAGATATATGTGAAATCTACCTTTCTAGTAAATTCAGAATGATAGATTTGTTTTAAAACCATTTTAAAGGTTCTTATGAACTTATTATATGAACTTTTGTCGAAATATGCAAGCATTATTTACTTACGACAATTTCATGACATAGGAAAAATTAAGCAAAACGGAATTGACTTTAAATGAAACAAAACATATTATAAGTTCATAAGAACTTTTTATAATTTTGGAGGTGAAAAGATGGAAACATTTCATCTCACACGAAACGAAATGGCAACGCTCCTTCTATCACTAAGAGGATGGAATACGAAGAAGCCTCTCGGCATTTTACAAGAAGCTTGGGCAAAGTCACATAAAAAAGATATTGAAAGCGGACAAAGCGTTACTGCTTTTATTACAACCGCACTTTCACCTATTTTTGAAAAATTGATTAAGATTGACGATACGGATGTCGGTTTTTCTTTAAATGAAATAGTTGCGCTTGGCAATCAGATTGAAAATACGAGCTTCTCTGTAACTGCTATGCAAAACTGGGTGAAACGAGATATAAAAGAAATGATTGGCTCCCCTCAAAAAGGGAAGAAATACTCAATCGAACAAGCAGCATTACTATTCATTGTCGAAGATTTAAAAACAGCGCTTGATTTTGAATCTATTCGCAAACTATTACGACTCATCGTAAATGACCCGGCCGATCGAAGTGATGATTTAATTAACCCTCTTCATTTATATGTAGCTTATTCTTCTTTATTTGAAGAACTGAATCAAGGGAATTGCTTACAACTAAATGCTACAGATACAGTTCATACGATCGAAAATATCGTAAAAGAAAAAGCTGATAAAATAGCAAGTAAGTTCGATCAAATTAATAACGAACAACGCGAAGCAATTCGTAACGCTATTATTATCGCCACACTTTCTGTACATACCGCTTATGTACAAATGCTAGCGAAACGATATGTGACAGCAACATTATTTTTACAAAATTTAGATGTGAAGCCTTAAAAAACAGGAGCAGATTTGCTCCTGTTTTTTTATATCAATATATCTTTTGTACTATTAAGCTCACATGAAATTCGAAATTGCCCTTCATGAACTTTTTCGGAGACTAAAAAAATTTTATGTAGACACCTTTATTCTCACTAATATATGAGAAATTTTTAATAATCTTTTCATTATCTCTTCATGAAAACATGGCTTATATCCTTTACTATAATACTTATGAAAGACATAAAAGAATTGAAATGGCAATCCCCTATATGAATAAGGTATAATATACATATAGTGAACCTTTTATATTGTTAAATAAAGGGGCTTATATTCAAAATTCATAAATTAGAAGGTGCAACAATGTTAAGTAGTTTTATTCATTCAGTATTAACATTTTTTGAGGGATTAGGTTATTGGGGCATAATGCTTGGACTTATGATTGAAATTATTCCAAGTGAGATTGTCCTTGCTTATGCGGGATACTTAGTATTCAATGGTAGTATCTCATTTGTAGGCGCAGTTATATTCGGTACAATTGGTGGTGTTATTGCCCAAATCTTTGTTTACTGGATTGGTCGATATGGTGGTCGCCCTGTATTAGAACGTTACGGTAAGTATATTTTCATACATAAAAAACAAATGGATGCTGCTGAAGATTGGTTTAATCGTTACGGAACTGGCGTAATTTTCACTGCACGTTTCATTCCTATCGTTCGTCATGCGATATCAATTCCTGCTGGTATTACAAAAATGCCATTACTACGTTTCACTACATTAACAGCACTTGCGATCATCCCTTGGTCTATCATTTTCATTTATTTAGGTGAGAAACTAGGTGAAAATTGGGAGAATATTAACGATATTGCTGGACCGTATGTGAAATCGTTCGCTATCGGTGGCGTTGTACTTATACTTTTATATTTCGTAATAAAAAAGTGGACAAAAAAACGTAAAAATCTTGCTTAAGATTATAATAAAAACCGCTATAAATTCATTTAGAATTATAGCGGTTTTTTATTATAGGCTTGTTTATATATTATAAATTGCATTATTTCTTCTTTATGCTTTAAGTCATGCTGAATGAGTAATGGAAAATAATTATTTAACCTCACTTTTTTTGTACCAAATTGATAGTCATTATTAAAATTACGAGCAGGAATTCGCTCAATTTGGTCTACTAATTGTTTACGAGTAAAGCTGAATTGATCTAATAGTTCTTCTTTTGAAATACCGGATCTCGCATATTTTATTGCACCCTCATTCATTTCCTCAACACCTGTTGGAACATTGGGTACAGATTGTCCGCTTATAAAGTATGGAATTCTAAACTTCATTAAAAACTCATCCCAAACGATTAAATGTGAAATCACATCCGCGGTTCCCCATGAACCTTTTCTAAAAGGTTTAACCATACATCATTTTAGTTACATACTTCAACGTTTGGCACCAATCTATTAGACTTAACTTTTTTTCTAGAATACTTTCTTTCTCCATAATTCATTCCTTCCTCTTTCACACTAATAATCGATTCATATATAACTTCTAGACATTACATAAAAACCCCTCCAGTCTAAGATTTACATGGATAAGCAACAATTCCACCATAAAATACGTATAGTAACTCAAAAAGGATTGATTCCCTATGCATTGGCAGCAAAAAGTACCATACTTAATCGGACGCCCTGTTGGTGTTTCTCTCATTAATGGGCAAGGGACATCCGGCGTTTTATGCGGTGTTCAAAATAATCAATTATTTGTTTACGAATACCTTTACCAAGCCCAGTTCGCCATGAAACATTATGACTTTAGACAAATTCAAGATATACACGCCTTTCCAAATTGCCCACACCAAAATCCTCTATACTAAAAAACAGGAACGGCTTTATTGCCATTCCTGTTTCTATTGTTTATGCATTATTTTTCAGAGTAATACTTCTGCACTGCTTCATCAAAATAGATCCATCCTTTCCAGCCTAAATGAATTGTATCTTTTAAGAAATACTTATCATATTCATGGCTAGAAAAATCGACTACTGGGTATCCTGCTTTCTCGACTTGATCGCGAACCTTATTATAATACACATCACGACGTTCTTTTGGGAAACCAGCGTAATCATACCACGGTCCGTTTACAGGCACAGAAATAAAGAGTGGTTTTACATTTTTTTCTTTGAAAAGATCTAAAACAATTTGTAAGTCATCATATTCTGGTGAATCATCATACGATTCATTTGCTCTAAAGTTTTTTAAACCTTTTAATTTTTTCTTTAAATTATGTTTATAATAATATGGATTTTCAATTCCGAATGTATTTGTTGTGGATCCTACTTTACCTTCTTGTTCCGCATGTTTACGTGCATCTTCCCAAGAAAGCGAACGTAATCCCATATTTGTTTCCTCTTTCATCGGTTCGATCTTAAATAGAGAGTTAAATAAATCTCGATGATCTAAAATGTTCCGGTACATATACGCTAGCGGTTTAGCTAGTCCAGCTTTTATGTTATGTTTTGTATCGTTATATACAATACTTTCTAGCGAACTATTTAATATCGCATCCTTACGAACAACTTTATAATCTAGTAAACGTTTCGCGATTTTCCTCTTCATTTCAGGCTTTATTTCGTCATTAAAAATAAAGTGATAGGCTTGTTGTTTGGAGAAATTATTTGTAAAATCCCCTTGTGATACACCGGTTTTTGTAAACCATTGTGGTGAAAGAACAAAGACTACCTTTTTATCTTCTAATTCATCCATTGTAGACGTCATATTTAATATATGAGCCAAGCTTTGCGTACCACCAGTCCCTATTAAAAATGGAGTAAAACCTGCTGGATTTACTTTAAAATAGTTAGATGGATGATATGCATCCATTCGTAAAAACTCTGATGAACCATACATCGGTAAATACTGCGAATTCTCTAACATTTTCTGTTGCAAGAAAACACTTTGTAATTTCTCTTTTTGTAAGGACGTTGCTGCATCTTCTATCTTTTTATCGCTTAATAGTGATACTAAACTCTTAGATGGAATAAGCAATACAATGAAAAAGAGTACACAGGCTAAAATAATTGGTCCGAAAGCATGCTTCATCTTCATCGTTTATTCCTCTTTCTATTACGAATAAATTGTAACCCTTGTTTATGACACGTCATCATTTTTCTCCTTTTTTCTATACATGTCCCATTCTATTTATCTATTATATACATGTATGTATTTCCTCCCTTGCTCTATTAAGTCCTATACAAATAGCGCAAGAAAATGCTTCCAAAGAAACATGTTAATTATACAAGATTCTACATAAATTTCACACTGGAATTTATGTAATAATTTTATTTTTAAGTGATGAAAAAACTTATAAAATGTCTATAATTCATTTGAAGCCATAAGAAAAAACAGACTATCACATACGTGAAGTCTGTTTCTCCATCACTTTATTTTTGTACATCTGCCCATTTTAAACTTGTAGCTGGACCGAATTGATGTACATATAATTCTTTCACATATGGTTTTTGTAAGTAAGAAAGACCGCGCTGGAATACTGGTGCAATTACCGCATCATCAAGGAGCACTTTTTCCGCATCTTGCAGTGCTTTCCAACGAGCTTTTTCATCATTACCTAATTCTGTTTTAATCTTCTTAATTAACGCATCATACTCTGGATTTGCATATCCTGTATTATTTACGGTACTTCCCGAAAGGAAAACTTCTAAGTATGTCATTGGATCTGGATAATCAGGTAACCAGCGTGATAACGACATTTCGTATTCTTTTTTCTTCTCTAATGCTAGTTTTTGCGTATGTGGTTGTAATTTCACATTTACTTTTAGCCCTGGTAAGTTTTTCTCAAGCTGTTCTTTTATATATTCGCCTACTTTTTTAAAGTTCTCTAAGTCATAGTTTAATAGTTCTAACGTCACTTCATTTGTGCCTGTCTCTTGCTTCGCCTTTTCCCAATATTCCTTTGCCTGTTTTACATCCGTCTTATTAAACTCGCCTGCTGTACTTCTAAAATCTTTCTTATCTGGTCCTTTTAAGAATCCTTTTGGTACGTAGTAGTTCGCCGCAACTGATCCGTCATTTAAAAATGATGTCGCCAAGCCCTTTTTATCAAACACTGTACTTAGCGCAAGACGTGCATTTTTATTTTTAAGAATCGGCACATTTTCATTGAAACGGAAGAAATACATAACAGGATCTGTATATTGTTTCAGCTCTTTATTATTTTTATATTTATCTACGAATTCTGTTGAAATGACAGCTCTATCAACTTTATCTGTCTCATATAAATTTACCGCAGTTGAAATTTCTTTAACAATTTGATAGTTTACTTCATCTAACTTCACTTCTTTTTTATCCCAATACTTATCATTTTTCTTCATTGTAAAACTTGCTTCATGCTTCCACTCTGATAATGTAAACGGCCCATTGTATATCGCTTTATTTGCTTCTAACCCGTATTTATCGCCTTGCTCCTTCGCATATTTTTCATTAATTGGATAGAAAGATGGTAAAATGAGTAGTTTCGTAAAATACGGTACAGGATGTTCCAGCTCTACAACGAACGTTTTATCATCCTTTGCTTTCACACCTAATTCTTCTAAGCCTAATTGTTTCTTATTTATCTTCTCCGCATTTTTCACATCGTACGCGATATATGCATATTGAGAGGCTGTATCTGGATTTATAAGTTGCTTCCAAGCATATACGTAATCATGAGCTGTTACTGAATCGCCGTTAGACCATTTCGCATCACGCAAGTGGAATGTATAAGTCTTTCCGTCTTTACTCACTTCATATTTTTGTGCTCCCGCTTGGATCACTTCATCATTTTTCGATAAACGGAATAACCCTTCCATTACATTGTTTAAAACATTAAACGATACGGCGTCTGTTACTTTTCCGGAATTTAGTGACGGAATTTCACCCGTTTCTAATAGTTGTAATACTTTCTTCTCATCTTTCGGTTTTGTAGCTGTTTTTTCTTTAGCACAGCCTACTAAAAATGAAGATACAAGTAGAGTACTAACTAATGAGTAGCGAACAACCTTTTTCATATAAAGCCCCCCTATCTTTTTTAAGGTAAGTAACGACGAGCACCAGCGTATTCTTCTATATATCCTGGTGTATTTAGCGGTATAATTTCTACCGATCTTTCAGCCTTTGGAGAGTGAATCATATTTCCATCACCAATATACATGGCAACGTGATGAACACTACCTTTTCCTTGATTATGTGCAAAGAATATTAAATCGCCCTTTTGTAGGTTTTCTTTACCAACCGCAATTCCTGCTTTTGATTGTGGCCCAGAATCCCTCGGTATTGTAATGCCATGTGATTTATAAATCGTATGTGTAAATCCAGAGCAATCAAATCCAAAACCACTTGTACCAGCCCATATATACGGTAATCCTAAAAACATTTTTCCGGTGTTTATTAAGTCATCAGCGGTTGGAGTCGGAATATCATTTTGAGAATGGTAAACAGTTCCATCACTTTTCCGTAGCCACGCCTTCTGACCATTTGGCAACAATACGCGGTATGAGATCGTATCTTCACTTAATAGCGGTAAACGCGTATTATAACTGACTTCAAGCGATTTATGTTTTTCAGAAGGGTTAATATATACAATTGCTGTCGGTTTCGTTATTAATACGAAAGGTTCGTTTGTTTTATCTACAAATTCTTGATTATACGTTAATTGTTTTTCAGGCATCCACCCTGGATAACCTTCTTCATTTCGCGGCGTTGGCTGTCCGTGCACTAGTACTTTTACCCAATCACCTTTTTTATCAATTACTGTTACTTCTTGACCGAGTAGCGCTTGCGTTTCTAATTTATTTGCACTCGTTAACCAAAGCTTCTCATCTAGCGTCATTGATTTCGTCCACTTCCATAAATCAACTGGATTTGTCGCACTCGGTGCATCAATTGGTCGTAATGAATCTGGTGCAGTCCATAACGTTGCAGCAGATACATCTATAAATGCTTTACTATCCTTCTTCTCTTCAGCATTCACCGAAGTAAACGATGAAAATATAAATAAAGTTGTTAAAAATGCAGTTCCTACTTTTTTCATATATATCCCCCTTAAAAGATAGTTTACTAGGTACTACTTCTAAGATTGCATATTCACTATAGAATGCAGGTTTACCTTTGGACCATTGTAAGTCATCCCTTCTGGCTCTTCTACTAACCATAACGGTGCATCAAGATCAAAGTAATGAATATTCGGATGAGCCGCAGCTAAATGGGCAACAGCGCTAACTGAAAGTGAAGGTTCCATCATACTTCCAACCATACACTTCACACCTGCTGCTTCCGCAATATCTGCAATTTTCCAGGCTTCTCGTATGCCGCCGCATTTCATTAATTTAATATTAAGTAGGTCTGCATATCCTCCTTGGACAATCTTTAATGCATCGCTTGCCGAAAACATACTTTCATCTGCCATAATAGGCGTTTGTACATTGTCCTTCACGTACTTTAATCCTTCCCAATCTTTCGCATGAACTGGTTGTTCTACAAATTCTATATTTAAATTTCTATTCTCCATTTCTCTAATAATAGAAACCGCTTCTTTCGGTTTCCATCCTTGATTTGCATCTAAACGTAACGTCGTATTCTTTGGAACTACATTTCGAATTGCCTCTATGCGTTCTAAATCTAGATGTGCCTCTTTACCCACCTTAATTTTTAATGTTTGGAATCCCTTTTCGATATGCTTTTTCGCTTCTTTTGCCATTAATAAAGGTTCATCCACACTTACTGTAATATCAGTATAAATCTCTTTCTTCCCACCCAGTAATGCGTATAACGGTATGTTGTGAAATCGACAATATACATCGTATAAAGCCATATCTACCGCCGCTTTCGCACTTGTATTTCCTATACAGCTCATTTGAATGTGTAACAATAACATTTGAAATTGCAGCACATCTTTATCAACTAATACGGAGCGAATTGGCCCTAATATTGCTTCCTCAATCCCGTTGGCAAAATCACCTGTAATAACCGGTGTTGCTGCAGCAGCTCCTTTTCCAACAATCCCTTCATCTGTATGAATAAACACATCTATACTTTCGATTTCCGTTACAGTGCGAAGCGCAGTTTTAAACGGTGTATGAAGCTTTACATGTCGGCGGTTTACCTTCACATCGGTAATTTTCATTTTGTTCATCCTTTCATTGTTTATAGAGTGATACTTTAATATCCGGGTGGCTTTTCCGTTAATGCGAAACAAAAAAATCCAGCCATAAGAAGATTCTTACGGCTGGATTTTGTCTATGAATGGGTAGACAAAGCAGCGATCTGATTATATTTTTTCTGTGCATCCTTTAGCGCTACAAGTAGCGCCTTTTGAGACGAACCGAAGTACCGATTTTTTATTTCTGTTACTAATGCTGGGTCATTAATATTTTTATGTAGAAACAAATATTTAACAAATTGAGATGTTAATGCAATTGTGGCTGAGCAATCTGCATCTACAATTTCCCCTGTATCCTTCTCAAGTACAAATGCTACAAAATAACTTTTGAACTTTTCGGTAATGGGATTATTTTGAGGTGCTTTCGCATCCCCTACGACGTAAATTGTATTTGAAGCGTACACAGCTATCTTCCTTTCTTATACGAGGATAACGGTTTTCTTAACAGACGTATAAGCTGTTAACTCAACGTTGATTAAAAAATGTATCCGCTTACCTTGTATTATATACAATTGACAGAATTTTAACAATATTTATTTTGACATATATTCCATAATTATGAAAATCTCTTAAAACAATTAAAATTGGCTCAAACTTCTCATTTTTACAATATGTCATTGCTCCTTGTACCATGACATTCACACTACAAACAACTTTTCCCTCATACATCAAAAAACAGTTAGCTATCGCTAACTGTTCCACCACTTCACTTTGGCAATACGAATATTGTTTCGTTTGACTTAGAAAATTGATACTCTTTTCTAGCAAACTTTAAAATCTCTTCTTCATTATCTGTTAAATTCTCAATGTTAGTCTTTAAAGAACCTTGATCTTTCTTTAAAGAAACTAATTGTTTCTTTTGATTTGTTATTGTATTTTTTTTGCCATTAATTACTTCTTGTTGTTTCGTTAAAATATATTGAACGTACAAAGTAGTCGCAGCAATAAAAATGAACATGAAAATAAAACGCCTTAACTTCTTCTTATTTATAGTTCGCTTGTCGTTAGGCTGTGATAGTTGCTCTGGTATATTAGGAACATTGACTCTTTTGAGTTTCCTCATTTTCAAATCCCCCTAACCCATATTTTCTCACTACCATAGGCACGATCTCTTACTAACTTAAATTCTATTCTTATAAAATAACCTCCTTCACAAAAAAATCTCACAAATTAACCAATTAGAGATAGCGTTCGACGACATCTCTGTATTTAAAATGAGAATTTTTATTTATGCTGCTATAAAATAGTAGTTTATGTTATTCTTTTTCCCCAATTGTAGAAAACATTTTTACACATATAAATTCTAGTTTTGCATACCGATGTTATAACATGCTTACAAGGAGGAAAAATGATGCACTACCGTACATTAGGTAAAACTGGAATTACTGTTTCTGAAATTGGCTTTGGAGCGTGGGCGATTGGCGGCGATGAATGGGGTCCTGTTAACGACAAACAATCTATAACCGCTATGAAGAAAGCAATTGAATGTGGCGTAAACTTTATTGATACTGCTGATGTATACGGATTAGGACATAGTGAAAGGTTAGTAACTCAAGCGATAAGAGAGCACCGTAATAATATCGTTTTATCAACGAAAGGCGGTTTAATTGGGCATCACTATGATCCAAGTGGAGAGCCTGTTTATAATACTGCAGAAAAAGTGATCGCAGTATTTGAAACTAGCTTACTGCGCCTAGAAACAGATTATATTGATGTTTATTTCTGTCACATTTGGTGGGATAAACAAGAAGAAACAGAAGCATTTTTACGAGCATTTGAAATATTAAAACGGGACGGAAAAGTAAGAGCTGTTGGTGTTTCAACTCACGACATACAATATATAAAACACTTCAATAAAAACAATGAAATTGATGTTGTGCAACTTGATTACAACATATTAAACCGAAAACCAGAAAACGACATACTGCCCTACCTACAGGAGAACAATTTAGGAGCTGTTATACGCGGCCCTTTAAAAATGGGGATATTAACTGGAAAATTTACAAATAAAACAACTTTTCTTGACGGAGATTTACGCCAAGAATGGCCAAAAGAAAAGTGGTTTCAAGAAGATTTACAAAAAGTAGAGAAACTACGATTACTCTCAAATGAAAATCAAACCTTAGGGCAACTTGCACTTCGTTATGTCCTCACTCATCCAGCGGTATCGGTCGCAATTCCTGGCGCAAAAACAGAAAAACAAGCGAAAGAAAATGCAGACTCGTCTATCCGTCCGATTCTTACAGATGAGGAATTAGCGCATATTCAGTCAATATAAAACAAGACGAGCAGCTGGAAATATCCAACTGCTCGTCTTGTTTTACTTTTAATATTTTAAATCTATATCATATTCCATTCTCTTCGCTGTTTCTTCAGCAACCTCAGCACCCAACAAATTTTTCACAATATGAAATGACATATCAATTCCAGCTGAAATTCCTCCAGACGTAATAATATGCCCCTCATCTACAAACTTTACATTTTCTAATACTTCCACATTCGGAAAATCATTTCTAAAACTTTCAATACTTGCCCAATGTGTTGTCGCTTTGAAGCCATCGAGTAATCCAGCTTTCGCAAGTAAAAGCGCACCGGTACAAACAGAAGTCATTAACTTTACTTCTTTCATTTGCTCGCGGATCCAATTTGTTATTATTTCATTTTTCATTTCGTTTTCTCTAACACCTAACCCACCAGGAATAATTAAAATATCAACTGGAGGCAAGTTTTCGATACTATAGTCCGGTTGTACCTTTAATCCATTTCTCGCTGTAATCATTTCTCCATCTTGACTAACAGTATGAACTGTAAATGGTTGACCTTCACTTGTTGCTGTAACGGAAAAAACTTCAAATGGACCCGCAAAATCTAACACTTCCACTTCATTAAAAAGAAAAATCCCTACATTCCAGTGGCTAATCATAAGCTCACTTCCTCTTGCAAATGATGTAATAGGGATTCATAGCCTTTTTCTAAAGCAATATCATATGCGGTTTTCCCATCATTTTTCTTAATCATTTTATTAGCACCATTTTCAAGAAGTAATATAATGATTTCTTCATTTCCTAATAACGCTGCTTCATGAAGTCCTGTCCAGCCACCACTTTGAACTGCATTCACATCTGATCCCTTTTCAATTAAGAAAGCTACAAGCTCGCTTTGTTTGTTCGCAATTGCTGCTTGAAGTGGCGTATTTTCATTTTCGTTTTTTGCTCTAATATGTATATCTGCACCCTGTTCTAAAAGGAAGCTTGCTAGTTCTTTCTGTCCAAAATAAGCTGCTAAATGAAGTGGTGTCCAGCCATCTTCACTAAATTCGTTAACAACACTTGGATCCGTATTAATGATTTCTACTACCTTTTCTTTTTCACCGCTTATGACTGCTTGTGATATTGATATGATTTGTTTCATAATGAACCTCCATGTATACAAATATTAAGTACCCCTTAATAAATTCCATTAATAATCACATGTTCCTTTCTAAATAATTAAGTTTACATAATAATATTATTTTTATAATTCGCTATCCTAATAAAAAAACAACCGACTCTAATGAGTAGATTGTTTTTGAATTTCATTTTTATATTTTTTTAAAAAAATATCATTTTCACTTACAACTAATAAACATTAATAAAAATGAAATGAAATTATATATTTAGCAGCCATAAACTCTTCACATATCAAAACCGGCTATTTACTTAAATTAATAGTTTTTTATCATTTGAAAATAAAAATGGAATTTATCCTTACATTTGAAAAATACATATATAGCAAGAATCTATAGCAGTACACTTATCATACTAATCTATAACAATTCTGCCTTCTTCCCTTACCTGTATCCTTTAAAACATAAGACTTTAAAACGAGTGCTGTTAGTGAATCTGTTAATGTTTTATATGATAAATTTGAAAGAGCTAATAGATCGTTCGTATATAACATTCTATGCTTCTCTAATAATAATAGTACTAATCGTTCTGACGGTTTTAAAGTTTCATCACTTTCTAGTATAAAATCTACATTTTTCATATTCCTACTTCTTACTCCTTATATAAAAAAATGATTTTAGTAGTTATTTAATATAAAAATACTACATAACAAATTTGAAGATATATCGAAATAACATAACACCCAAACACTTTTATACTATAACATAAAAAAGACATTTCCCCAAATTGAAAATGCCTTTTTATATCTACTTCTCTTTTTTATATAATTGATATGATTGTTCTAGCCCTTTATTATATTTCGTATTATTATCTGTCCATTCTCCCCCTAAATTTCCTGGCCACCCTGATGTATTAGCAACATATTTAAGCAACTCCCAGTCCTGCAATCCTTTTTTCACACCACGTTCATACGATTTGACCATACTTGAAATTGCTATCGTTGTATTTATACGCGAATCCACTAAACTCTCTTCCGATAATTGCGCTGGTGCTAATCCACCACGATGTAATTGGAATAATCCGAAAGATGTTCCGTTATCCCCTATCGCTTTTCGATCAAATTTTGTTTCATGATCAGCAATAGATAATGGTATCCAATCTGGAATATCATACCTCTTTGCAACTTCACTAATTACTTGTTTATTATTTTTAATCTCTTTCTGCTTTTCATAATTAATATAAATTACATAACTTAAAGTAACTAACGTAAATAATATGAATATATATTGTAGTGCCTTTTTCATCATTTCATCTCCTGCTTTGTATATGTTTCACTTTCTATATACACTATAAGACTTTTATGTGACATTCATTTGACAAAATGATATTAATTATACATAAACTGTTACAGTTTTAACTATCAATCTAAAAACTACAATTCTTCTAAAAGACTCCTTCAACACATAAAAACAATCAGCCTTTCATGTATAGTACATGAAAGGCTGATTGTTTTTCACTACACTTTTTTATGTATACAGTATATCCCTCTATAACAAAACAAATTGAAATTACTGATAAAATTGTACCTTGGATTTCATAAAATGCAGTAAAGAATTTTCCGCTTGGTCTATCCCAAATTTCTAATGAACCCGCGTAAATTGCGAAAGTTATATATGTAAGGTCAAATAGGAGAATTCCCGAAAGAACATAGGTTACTCCACTATTTTTCATTATTAGCTCACCTCCATTAATTTTATTTGTGAATAAAACAAAAAAGACCTTTATACGTTAAAGATCTTTTTCATCTTATTTTGTTACAAAAAACGCCAGAATCTAAAACAAAAACTTACTTTATGATTAACATCTCCATATACAAATTAAAGACTATAAGGTTACCAGCGTCTTCTCGATTATCATTTTCACATTAAATGTTTCTTGCAATATGCGGTTTGCTGTAATGACTCGTTCCACCGCCACCTACTATTACTTTACCGCCTTTTTCGAAGATTAATAATTTACTTGAACCATCTGAAAGTAAAACTATTACTTCAGCATGATCACTTGTCGCTACATAGATTACATAACCACTTTTTGAAATACAAGTTTCCCAATGCTTATCAAATTCTGATCTTACAACTCGATTAGAATACACTTGATTTTCAATTCTTCCTTGTTCTTCGTTTTCCAAGTTTATTCCTCCCACTTCTCTAAAGTGTCATTTATAGTAAAATAACAGCCCATTTAAAATAGTGACTGACTTTAACATAAATAGTATATGTAGTTAGTAGGAGAATGCTTGGACAATGAAAACGTAACAGCATTTAAGTAATTTATAATCGAAACTTCTCCTTATTTTTATGAATATTCTCTACATTATTCGTTTCGTACAGCTTCAAAAGTAATAATTTGTTCTGCATTTGACGGTTGCTTTTCATAAACATAGTCAGCAGAGCAAGTAATGTCAGTGAAACCTATACTTTCTAAAAGGAGTCTAAACTCTTCTATTCCATACCACCGCATTGCAAAACGTTGTAGTTCAGTTTGTACTAACTTTCCTGTACTCCATTTTTCATATTTTAAATATGATACAGTTACTTGGTTAAGCCAATCTATTTCAATTGATTTATTTTCTAATGTAATTCCGTCCCCGCTTGGCAAGGAAAAAGTCGATGTATGAATCTCACCCGTCTTCCAGTCATATGGAAGCGCAAGATCTACAATTAAACGCCCGCCTAGATTAAGATGTCGATAAAAACATTTCAGAGCATTTATAGAATCATCACGATTTTCAATTAAACAAAAGGATCCAGTAGGAATTATTATCGCTTCATATTTATGTGGCAGTGAAAATTGTTGTAAGCTTCCTTCATATAAATTAGGATGCAAGCCTCTCTCTTTACACCGCATACGGCAAGAATCTAGCATTTCAGGCGAATAATCTATCCCATCAACTTTAAAGCCAGCTTCAAGAAATGGAATAATGACACGTCCCGATCCTACTGCTGCTTCGAGAATTCTCCCTTTACAACTCTTTAAACGATCTTGATAATATTCAATATCACCATTCAAAGCGTAACCGACAGGTTTTGTGAAATCATATAATTCCGTACAAAGTGTACTATAATAACTAAACATTTATTTTCTCCTCCGTTTTATGTGTACGGAAGATTCTAACTTACTTAATCTTTCCGTACCTCAAATTTTAATGAGAATTCGAAAGAGCTGACTGTCATAATATATCACTCGCTTTCCATAGAATATAATCATATTGTATAATATTCCCTTCAAAATGAACATATAGAAACCAAAATTCAGACTTATACTGAAAGGAGGATATGATGAATTCATTAATTGGATTTCTTTTTCTTCTTATCGCTATTAATGTTCTAATTTTCTTTATAGCAAAGCAGTATAAACGAATATGGAAAATAGCCAGTGGTATTTTCATTCTTTCTTCCCCCATTTTTTTCTTTGCCACTATGCACGTAATTGGAGAAAAAGTAGGAGATGGATTAGCTGGAGGTTTTGCCGCTTTTACCTTTAGTGGCCTTTTAATCATTAATGCAATTTTTTTATTTGTTGTAAATATTATTATATCTACCAATAGAAATGCATAATACACTCCCTATGTTTGTAGGCATTTCTATTTCAAAATTTAAAGAGCTTACTATAGTAAGCTCTTTATCAAAAACTATTTATTTCACAATCGGCAATGTAACTTCACTCAATTTCACCGTTAGCTTCGTTCCTGCTTTCGGTCTAATTGTATAATCGTAATCACTTGCGATTAAAATGACCCCCATTTGATGCCCTGCTTTAAATACATAATCATCTGGCTGCATGTCCCATGTAAATGTGTAATCTTTACCAGGTTGAATCGCTGTTGAATTTTCTATACTATTTAAGTTTTGCGGATCCATCCAACCTCTCGTTACAATTTCAGGCCTCGCTCCGCCATAATCAACAAGTAAAGCTGTTAAATTTGAAACAGATCGATCAATATTTCCTGTTATTGAAATTTTAGGCGTACCACTTATTCGCATATCTTTTTGCAGTACAGGCATTGTATATACTAATCGATTCGCTATTTCTAACTCAGGGTTTTCTACTAGTTGATTTGACTTTATTTTAGCATCATCTACTAATGAGAAAACATTGTTTACTGATCCCATACTTAATGGTAGATTGACTGCTTTATTACTTAAATACATACGGACTTTTGATGGTACAGCTGCTGGATCTGGCCAATTTTTTATTTTTTGCCACGATTTATTTTCACGTTGTACATCTACCATCGGTTCATCCATAATTCCATTTTCAATTCCATATAACCAATAATCGAACCATTTATTTTGGGTTTGTTGCCAGTTATTACTTGATGTTCCGCCATGTCCACCTTGATGTAACCACATTTTACGAGGAACATTATTTTTGCCAAGAGCTTCCCACCACTGTGCGAACTGCTTCGTTTTTACATTCCAATCATTTAAACCGTGAACAACAAACACACTAGCCTTCACATTCTTAACATCTTTTACATAGTTACGTTTATCCCAAAAATCGTTATAATCGCCTGTTTTACGATCTTGTCCAGCTGTTAGTTCTTTAATAATTTGCCCGCAAACTTCAGGGTTCTTTCTTGTTAGTACTGCTTCTGCCATATTATCTGTATCTTCTCCCTGATATCCACCTGGCGCAATAACCGCCCCATTTGCACGATAATAATCATACCAGCTACTAATCGCTGCGATTGGAATAATTGTTTTTAACCCTTCCACTCCTGTCGTTGCGACAGCATTCGGTAACGTACCATTGTAAGAAACTCCTGTCATTCCTACATTTCCCGAAGACCAATTTGCATTTACTTCCTTACCATCCTCTGTATATGCTTTCGCACGCCCATTTACCCAATCAATGACAGACTTCGTCCCTAGTATTTCTTGTTCATCTCCAGTTGTCGGACATCCATCTGATTTTCCAGTTCCGATACTTTCGCCTAAAATGACTGCATATCCTCTCGGAACATAATAATTACCATACGACCCAAGATTAACTGCCCCATACGGTTTTCCTTCATACGCATACAATTCTTCATCAACATTATAAACAGGAACATCTTTTAATCCTGATCGATATGGACTCATTTCATAAATAACGGGGACTTTCACATCTGAGTTCGTCTTTGGACGCATAACCTTTACTGATACACGATCTTTTTTACCATCACGATCACTATCAACTTCTGTCTCTACAAATAGATTTTCTACGATGGCTTCATCAAGTGAATAGATTGGCTTCGTCATCCCATTTTCTAATTCAATTTTCGTATTTGACATTAAACCCTCTGAAATTTGACCATTTAACATAACATTTTTGTCTTTTACGGAGCTCCCTTCATTTTTTTCTGCATGTGCAGTCATACTAGAAACTCCTGAAGTAATTGTTAAAGATAATATAGTCGATAGTGTAATTGCTATTTTCTTTTTCTTCATGCCCTTCCCTCCCCATATATTCCTTCTTTTACTATACATTAAAAATGCAGAAAATTCAGTTTATATTTCGTAGAAAGTTGAGAAATTTGTAAAACATTCGAATCTTTCAAGATAATAGAAAAGGAACTAATAACAATTAGTTCCTTTCTATATACATATAAAATTGTATTTCCCCACCTACTACCGAAACCCCGTATTCAAATCTATGCCTTTCTAAAATACTTTTTACAATCGCTAATCCTAATCCAGTACCTGATTTTTCTTTACTGCGAGAAGACTCTAATACGTAAAAAGGCTCCCAAATTTTATCTATCTCTTTAATTCCCTCAGCGGCAATACCATTTTGAATTTGAAAATGCACAATGTCATTTTTCTCTTCTAATGTGATTTTTATATTTTGATTCGTTGTATATTTTATCGCATTAGAAATTAAATTTTGAAAGACCATTCTCATTTTATTTAAATCAGCATAAACAATCGTGTCACCAACACTATAGTTCACTTGCAACTTGATTTCTTTCGACTCCAGTTCAATCTTATGCTTATCTATTATACTTTGTACTAGTGGTTCAATAGGGAATTCTTCTTTTCGTAAAATATCTCTTTCTAGTTTGGAAAATCGCAATAACTCTTCAATTAAATTTGAAATTTGATCTGTTTGTTTAATGATTGTATCAACATATGTGCCATCATCTAAACCGTCTTTTATTCCCATAGAATATGCTTTTACTAATGCGATTGGTGTTTTTAATTCATGAGTTACATCGCCCATAAATCGTTTTAAGTGGTCATTTCGATCTGTTAAATCTTGATGTGCTTCATGTAATTTATCACTCATAATGTTTATACTATTTGCTAAATCACCTATTTCATCATTCGTTTTAACTTTCGTCCGTTTAAATTTCAGACGTGAAATATCTTCTGCGACATCACTCAATTCATTCAGTGGTGTAGTGATTGTTTTTGAAAAAATCCAGACGAGCACGATAATAAGAAATAGTGAGAATCCCAAAATGTATAAATAAAATGAGTTAAGCGTTTTAATTATTTCATTTGAATGTGCGATAGAAACTCCTACTAAAATCAACATATCATCTTTCGCAATGTATTTCGCAAAAAAACTAGATTTTATCTTTTCTTGATCATATATTTTATTCGATTGTCCGAGGTTCTTCACTTTCGTAATTTCTTCTTTTGTAATCCAAAGTTTATTCAATGCAACTCTCTTTTTTGTAAGTTGCATGCGTAATTCTTCATTAATAGCATCTTCTGAACTATTTATTGATGTATACGCAATAGTAACATTACCTTCATTTTCAATACGATTTATAGCATCATCCAGTTCTTTACGCGGTATTGACTGGATTTGCGTTGTAATGCCTTCTAAGCTTTCGCGTGTTTTGTGCACATTATATTTTGGTAAAAAATAGTTAATTAATAATAAAGAGATGGCAAAAATAAGGATGACTGTTAAAGAGATGCTGAAAAATAACTTTTTACCGAGTTTATTCACACTCTTCCTCCAAACTGTATCCTAAACCGCGATGTGTCTTTATAATATTTTCTCCTATTTTTTTACGTAATCTTCTTACATGCGTATCAACCGTTCGTTCTTCCCCAAAATAATCAAATCCCCAGACGATATCTAACAACTTTTTCCTCGTTAAAATCGTGCCTTTATGATTTAAAAAGCACTTTATTAATTGTAATTCTGTCTTTGTAATTTCTAATTCTTTCTCATTTTTATATACTTTATTTTTGGTGAAATCTATTTTTAAATCTTGAACTTGAATAACATCTTCATGCTGTACAAGCTTTTTCGCTCGCGTAATTAGCACTCCTGGGTGAAATGGTTTTTTCACATACTCATCTGCCCCACTTTGAAGAGCTGCTAATTCATCTTCACTTTCACTTTTCGCAGTAAGCATTAATACTTTTACACTCGAATTCTTTTTTATTTCCTGACAGACAGTAATACCACTACTTTTCGGCATCATCCAGTCTAAAATAGCTAAGTCAATTTTCTCATCATAAAATATTTGAAGTGCTTCCTCTCCATCCTTTGCTAATAAAACTTCGAAGCCTTCTTTTTCAAAATACGCTTTTAAAATTTTCAGCATATCTTGTTCATCATCCGCAATTAATACTTTCATTACATTTCCTCCATTACTTATAAACAAATATCAATTTTATCATACAACTTCTTTGTTACATCAATGTGACATAAAAATATTTACAACGTTTGAGGGTATAGTAAGTGTGAGGTGTTGTTTCATGTTCAAAAAAATAGGAGTCATTACTCTTCTCTTCTTTTTATTATCAACAAATGCGTTCGCAAATACAAATAAACAAATTGAAGTATTTGATTGTAAAAAAGAAATGGTCGTTCAAAAACAATCTTTAGATCCAGCTATTCAAAAAGAAGCTGTTCAATATGCTAAATCCATTACTGGCCCGTTCAAAAACTTAAACGTCGTTCCGAAAGATGGACATATGATAAAAATCCCATTATCGAAACCTGTTCCTATTACAAATCAATGGTTACATACAACAATTGATGAAGTACTCATCCTTCTCCCACTTAACGAAAAACCTTACATTATGCTTTACGATGATGAAAATAATCCGCATTTTTATTATGTAAAAGGTAATCCGAAAACTTTATTGAAACAAATGAATGTTAAATTATAATTAATTAAAGATCCCGCAAGTATCATTCGCGGGATCTTTCTTTATCAGTTAACAACTTGATTTTCATTTAAAAAATTAATAATCTGCCTTTTGTGATGGTTATCGTGATCTACGAATTCTTTAATAATATATATTAGAGAGTACGGCATTCCAGTATGAGGACAATATGTTACTCCATTGGCAGTTAAATGTTCCTTTAGCTTTCCAATAGACAGTCGGTTAAGCTCTTGAACAAGTAAATCTCTTTTAGCTTGTGCTTCTTCAAGAAGTTTTATCTTAGATATACCTGATTTTGCATAATTAGAGGCTTGTTTATTATATGTATCAAAGTCAGGGAACTCCATTCCCTGTCCATCTCTCACTGATGATAATGTCTCACGTAAAAGATAGTCATCCCAATTCATAATATGAGATACAATCTCACCAATAGTCCATTTCCCCTCTGATATTGGCGCTGTCCACAATTCTTCTTTCATACCTTTCAATGTGGTTATCCATATTGAATAATCTTTAAAATCATTAATAATTTTATTTTCTCCCATCATCTAATCCCCATTCTAATAGTAGATTCAAATAAATTATACCATAAATCTACACAACGAAGAACAAACGTTCCCTTCGGGTCGAATAATAATTCACTCCATCCTTTTATCTAATTTTAGATAATGGCTTGTTCCTACATACGTTTTCCCTTTCGCAAATCCACTCGAAGTATAAAATTGATCCCCCTGTTCTGTATCTGTATGTAAGACAACAATAGTAAAATAGATTTTTGCATCGCTTAAGATTCTCCCTAACAGTAACTTTCCTAATCCTTTCCGCCGGTAATCTTTTGCAATATAAAATCTTCTTAATCGACCAATCTTATTATTTTTCGTATACGGATCTTGATTTAATCCTCCAATTCCAATTAACGTATCCTCTCGAAAGATTCCATATAAACATTCACCTGTTTTACTAAACGTATTTCTTTTACTTTCATATTCATTTTTTAATTTTAATAAGAAGTTAAAACCTTCTTCTTTACTTTCCTGGACAAGGTGATTGACCTCATATTTTAGCAAATCTCCAATTCGTTTTATTTGTATATTTTCCAGCTTACTCCCCCACTTTCTCTATCCAAATGTATCTTTTTAAAAAATAAAAATGCCCAAGAATATATTATCCTGAGCATTTATTTGAATGTGAACTTATTCATTTTGTTATGTACGTATTCTTCAATTCTGGTAATAGCCCCTTCAGTTCCATTAAATCATCAATTACTAAATCAGCATGAGCAAGTTCATCTTCTTGTGCAAAATCAAAATTACATCCAATTGCAATTAGACCATTATCTTTTGCCGCATTAATATCCGATAAACGATCCCCAACTACCGCTGCCTCTTTTATATCATATTTCATCAAAATGCTTTTTACTAAGTCACCTTTATTTAGCGAGTGTATTTGTTCAATACTGAATGTTTCCGTAACCCATTGGTCTAAATCATAATAAGATACGATTGCTTGTAAATATTCCGTTAAACCATTACTAACAATGTAAACAGAACAATTATTTTCTTTTATAAAACTAAAAACTTCCTTTACACTCGGATATAAAGCACCATTTCCGCTCTTTATATTTTCAATTAGTCTTTCTAAAAAATATGCATCTGTTTGTTCCCTTACTTCATTAGAATGATTAGGTAATAAAGCTTCCCAAACTTTAGGTAAAGGTACACCCATAATTTCACGATATTTATCAATTGGTGTTATCGTATTCCATAATTGTAGTGACCGTAAATGATCAAATGTATCATCTAGTGATAACTCTAAAATTTTATCTGTTTGAAATAAAGTTCCATCCATATCGAAAATTAGTGCTTGTAACATGATATTCTCTCCCATTCTTTACTTATGAACTACAATACAGCTTTAATCGAAATATTTTTAAGCATCTCAACAATAATTTCTGAGCAATAATTCGCTGCGGTTTTCGCGAAATCATCATATGAAACTTGCGCTGAATCATCTGCACTGTCAGAAATGCATCTCAAAACGAGAAACGGTATGTCATTTATATAAGCAACATGTCCAATTGCTGCTCCTTCCATTTCTGTACAATGAGGTGTATATTCAGTGACTAATTGCTCCTTTAATTTTGAATCCTCGACGAAGCATTCTCCGCTGACGATTCTTCCTTCATGAACAGTAATATTTAAACTACTACTATTAACAGCTTTTTGGGCTAAATCTCTTAATTCCTCGCTTGCATGAAACTCTTCTTGAAACGGAAATAAATTCTTCATTTGATTTTTACTAACATCATGATGAGTAACATTTGTAGAAATAACTAAATCGCCGACTTTCACATCAGGATGCAATCCACCCGCAACACCTGTATTTATGATAAAATCCACATCAAATTTATTAATTAAAATTTGTGTACATGCCGCTGCATTTACTTTCCCTACACCACAGCGAGTAATTATAATCTCTGTACCCATGAACTCTCCCTTATAGAAAGGCATGTTAGCAACTGTATGTTCCTCTTTTATATGTAGTTTTTCTAAAAGTAAGTCTATTTCTATTTGCATTGCTCCGATAATACCGATTCTGTTCATGTATGTAGTCCCCTTTTTTTATTCATAAGTATGCTAGCATATTATGTAGTTCCCCATAATTTTCAGCTAACCAAATCATTTCTTCTGCAAAACGTATCGGTGGTATACTATGTTGATCCATATTGGTATGAATCCACCAAGTACTCTCCATATACCACAACATTTGAATGGCCTGAACAATCCTGCCATTAATTGGTGAGGTCGAACTTGTTAATCTGCTGGATTATGATTTTACTCGGCAGTAGCCTCTGCAAAATACAGATTTATTTGGTTTAATTAGGATTAAAAATGAATTAACAATATCGGAGGCGGAGATTATCAAATTTATCCAACTAATAAGTAAAATGAGTGATTTGATATCACCAGATACAAAGAACGAAATAATAGCTGGGATTACCGATAATACGATAAAAGGTAAGCTCATAAAGACCCAAAATCTCTTCTTAGAAAGAATTGCATTTGTATTGAGCCAAAAATATAGTCCTCTGAACGTTAAGCTAACATCACCTTTTTTGTTTATTACAAGAATATGAAGAGCTTCGTGTATTAAAAAAACAAAAAAAACGATTAAAATAAGGGGGAATTTTGTCATATGATTAAAACTTACCCCAAACCAATTTGGTGCTAGAAAAAAAGTAACCGTTAATAGGTAAACAAGCTTCATATAATGCTTTCGAAACCAAGTATTTTGAATGAAAGGTTTCCATTCCGACAAATCCAGACTTAACTGTGGCAAATTTCGAAACCATAATATCATACCTATCCCTGCCTTTCCTATGATATAGTTCCGACCAATTAATACCATGTAATGCTTGGGACTAGCGTATTATTGCTCGTCAGTTTAGTAAGTAAATGTTTTTTGCAAGCCTATCATGCTGACTTAAATGAACGTACTGGTAAGAATACTGCTTTTTTGCAAGATTCAAGGACTATTTGAATGTGGTAGATGCCTTTTTTGACCAGTACGCCTTTATTCCAGTTAAGAATTTCATACGGAATGACTTTCTCCTTGGCGAACAGCTTGTAATTAGAGGCTGAGTCTGTGCAGAGAATAATGTCAGAATATAAGCATCCACTTAAAGCTTAATCAATTTCCTCAGCGGTAATCCGCCCTCTACCAGCTACTTTTGTCATAGGCGACGATAACGCTGATTTGTTCATTGCTAATGCCGTATTTTCGTGATTTGCGATGGATAATTCACCTTGTCCCTTTATCGCTTTCGAGAAAATAGCCTTTCAAAAAAACACTCATTATACAAGCTCCAAATATTCATCAATATCTTTATGAATTTGCATAAAAGCTTTATTCCAAAATTCATAATCTGATAGATCAATATCAAAATGTTTTTTCATCAGTTCTTCAACCGGTGCTTTTCCCGTTGCTCGCAAAAATTCTTTATACCTCAAATGAAATTTACTTTTATTTTCTTTCGCTAATCCTAGTAAACTAAAACTTACTAAATAACCAAATGCGTATGGATAATTATAAAAAGGAACGTCTGCTATATAAAACTGAACGTATTTCATCCAAACAAACGGCTGGTATTCTGTTAGTGCATTTCCGTATGCCTTTTCTTGCGCGGCTATAGATAATTTCTCAATTTCATCAGCACTTATAGGACCTTCTTTACTTTTTTCATAAAAACTCTTTTCGAACTGGAACGATGCACGAATTGCCATAACATAATTAAAGCTATTTCTAATTTTCCAGCTAAGCAATGCCTTTTTCATTTCTGTACATTCTGCTGTTTTTATTAAGTGATCTACAAGCACCATCTCAAAGAAAATAGACGCTGATTCTGCTGTACTCATTGGCAGATAATCATCTAAAAATGAAGTAGATTGTTCCAAACTCATAACATAAAAATGCCAAGCATGTCCTAATTCATGAGCAATTACTCTTACACTATCAATTGTTCCATCATAACGCATTGAAATACGGGATTCTTTTTCACTGAAAAAAGGAGCACAAAATCCACCCGGCGGTTTATTATCTCTCGGTTCAGCATCTACCCAGCCATTCGCTATCGCATTCCGCGCGAACTTTGCCAATTCTTCATCTATATTTTCAAATGCATCATATATGTTTTGTACTCCTACTGAAAAAGGAATAACGATCTCATTACTTTCTTTTAATGTCATAAGTTCATGCCATGTAATCGAATTCTTTTCCTTTTTAAAAGCGTTTAAAGCACTTACTAGCTTATCAATTTTAGATTCCGTTGCATCCCACATTTGGGATAATGCAGTTTCAGAGATGCCATTTGCTTGTAGTGATTGTTTTAAAATCTCTGTTCCTTCCATTTCATCACTTTTAGCATGACGTAATCTTCCTATTTGATTCAATACAGTAGCAAAGATTTCTTTTTCCTTATTCAAAGTATTTGTAAGAGAATCGAATACTTTTGACCTTTCATTGTGATCATCACTATTCATCGCAACATAATTCGCTTGTCCAAAAGATAAAGTCTCTTTATCATGAGTTATTTCTAATTTATTCCGTAATTGTATGTACATATCTTCCCAAGCTTTTAATTCATTTTCTATAAATTTAATACTTGAATGATTTGCATTAACACTTTGTCCCTTACTAGATTCTATTAATAGTTGAACTTCTTTCTTTAATTGATTTACTTTTACACTTAGTAAAGTATCTTCAGGATGCTTCTCATCTTCAGCAGCACGGCAATATAAGTGATACTCTGCTTTTTCGATAGCCTGTATAAGTTGTGAAAGGATTACTGGGTCTTTTGTTGCTTTATATTCTACTTTTAGCTGTTCTATAGAAAACATAGGGTCCTGTTCATTGGAATATAGCCTGCATAAATCCCAGTTAGTTGGAGCATGTATAAGCTTATTCATTTTTAATAGCCTCCTATTTTTACAAATAGTTACAACAATTTAATCCCTCCATAATTATATATGAATCTTCAATTTTTAGATATATCCAAATATTGAAACTTGAATGAATGCATTTTAACATTCCTTACTCTGCTCCCTCCCATTTACAAGTCTACCTTTTATGAAATGTAAATAGCATAAAGACACTAAAGCTACAAGTATTGGAATAAGTATAACTCCTCCAATAAAGGGATAAACCGATACACAACATGTAAAAGCTATTATAGAAAAAATTTTACCTAACCTATTCTTTATTAACTTAATTCCGGCCGCAGTACCGACTATATATGTAACAATCCCCAGTGAGTTCGGTATTAATACGATTCTATCTATACTAATATGAAAAACGAAACTTATTAACAAACCTATTATTGCAATAAAACCCACAACTTTTACTGCATTTGTTGGTGCTGCTCTTTTTACATTAATACATGCTAAATAACGAGGGGCAACTTCTTCCTTTCCTAGTGAATAGCCTAAACGCCCCATACTTGTGATAAATGCATTTGTTGTCCCTAAACAAATAATAAAAGCTACAAATCCAATTAACCATGCAAATTGGTCACCTAATGTTTGCTTGATTACAAGTACTAGAGCTGTAGTATTATCAGCATTAATATGATACGATTTCGTTCCGATTACTGATAATGCAATGCCAATATATAAAACTCCAATAATAATAATCGCAAATCCCGTAGACAAAATAATATTTCTTTTTCTAGGCGTTTTAAATTCTGGAGCTAAACTCGCAATTGCTTCCCAACCGAAAAACGACCAAAAAATTAATAATGACGCATCTAAAATCGGTTTTACTGCTTTCATAGAAATATGTACATTTATATTTTTCATTTCAATATAAGGTAGTGAGCTTATAATTGTTACGATTAAAATAAAAAAAGTTAATACACCGATACATACTTGAAATAAACCGCTCATTTTTAATCCAAATAAATTGAAACCGATAGAAATACTTACTATGATTAACCCGATAATATAAGAAAAATACGATGGTAAAGAAAAAACTTTTACTATATACATTCCACCTGTCAGTGATACAATGATTTGTCCAACACTACCTGCGATAAAAAAACACCACCCTATAATGGCACCTACTTTTTTACCAAAAGCCTTCTCTGAAAAAGTTGCAATTCCCCCTGCACTTGGATGCTCAATAGATAAAAAAGCAAATGTTAATGCAAGTGGGATACTAAGTAAAATCATAATAAGCCAAGAAATAATCGCATTCCCTTCCGCTATACTCGCAGTCATACCAGGTAAAATAAGAATTCCTGATCCTAAAACTGCCCCTACATATAAAGCTGTTCCCTTTTTAATAGAAATTGTTTCGTTGAAATGATTAGACATTACATGCACCTCCATTTATATTTTAATTATAGAAAGTTATCAGTCTATTCGACATTCAATAGTGTATGTAATTTAGCATTAGATTTTATATTATGCATGTATTTCAGAAGTTTACTTTCAGTTTTGCAAAGGAGCATGATTAATGGATGAGATCGATAAGAAAATAACCCTATTATTACAAGAAGATGCCAGGATGACAATTACAGAAATGACTGAGCATTTACACCTTAGCCGCCCTAGTGTTACAGAAAGAATAAAAAGGTTACAAGATACAGGAATAATTGAAAAGTATACAGCACGGATATCACTAGATGCAGTTGGAAAATCAATTCAAGCATTTTTAAGAATTGAAAACTTAAAGATTCCATGTAAAAAATTTGAGGAGAAAATATACGAAGAACATAGGATACTCGAATGTCACCGGGTTACAGGTGAAAGTAGCTATTACTTAAAAGTAGCGGTTCACTCAATGAAAGAGTTAGAAGAAATAATTGATATTGTTATACCGTTGGGTACTGTAAAAACTTCTATGATTTTATCTTCACCGATACCATATCGACCAATTGTCACAGATTAAAAGTAAAAAAGGATTGATCAAAAGATCAATCCTTTACTCTACTTCATTTAAGAAGAACAATGTTAACGCACCAGGTCCTGTATGCGCTCCGATTGCTGCTCCAATTGTATTTACGATAAATACTTCACAAGCGAATCTTTCAGTAATTAATGCTTTTAATGCTTCGGCAGTTTCTAAATCATCACCGTGAGTCATACCGATTGTTTGACCTTTAAGGTCTTTCCCACGCTCTTCCATAATATCAACAATTCGGCTTAATACTTTCTTTTTCCCTCTTACCTTTTCAAGTGGTACAAGTTTTCCTTCATCCACATTTAAGATCGGCTTAATGTTTAATAAACCACCGATAAAACCAGCTACTTTACTTAAACGCCCACCTCTCACTAGGTACTGCAAGTCAGCTACAGTGAAGATATGTTCCATATGGTTCATTAGAAAAGCGACACGGTTTAATATTTCTTCTTTTGATGCGCCCTCTTTTGCCATTTTTGCAGCTTCTAATACGACAATACCTTGACCGAGTGAGGCACATTTTGTATCAATAATTTCTAAATCTAAATCAGTGTATGTTTCTTTCACTTCTTCTTTAATGAGAACTGACGATTGATATGTACCAGACAGTTCAGATGAGAAAGCTAAATATATACAAGGATTACCTTCTTTTGCATAAGAAACAAATTTTTCTTGGAAAGTTTCAAGTGAAGGCAATGACGTTCTATAAACTGCGCCTTCTCTCATTTGTTGCAGTAATGTAACCGATTTTAATGTAACCCCATCTAAATACTCTGTTTCTGCTTCATCATATACACGGAGTGGAATTAAATCAATATCATATGCTTGCAGCAATTCTACCGGTAAATCCGCCGCACTATCCGTAATGATTTTAACACCCATTTTTAAACCTCTATTCTGTTATAAATATAAAAAATATAAAATAAAAATAGTACTTTTAAATTATATACGTAAAACTTAAATGAAGAAAGGAAAAGACTTTATATTGTATGCACTATTCTTCAAAACTTGAACTGCAAATAAAAATGATTTCATTTTAACCTCTTTTTACAAGTTATTACACTGTGTATAATGAGAATATTACATTTTTTCTGAGGGAGGATACATATGAGTATTCAACTAGCTACATATAATGATTTAGAATGGGTTAATAATCATTATGAATCGATAGGATTTGTACCAAGTGATTTAACACGAGACACAGTTGCGATCATTACATATAACAACGAGTATGCAGGTGTTGGACGTTTAGTCCAAATAGATGAAGGTACTATTGAAATGGGTGGAATTTTTATTCTCCCTAAATTTAGAGGTCTACAATTAGCTGGGCAACTCGTTTCATTTTTAGTACAAACTGCAAAAAAATTACAAATACTAAATGTGTATTGTCTTCCTTTCGAGGAACTAGAAAATTTTTATAAAAAATATGGCTATACTGAAGTCGATACTACGAAAGAAGTTGTCCACCCAATTATTCTAAAAAAATATAATTGGTGTTTGGAAAATTACGATAAACATGTTTTACTATTTAAGTTGTGAGTTTTGTAAAAAAGGAGTCAATGCACTTTGTATTACACATCAGATTATACAAGCAATTATCTGTGAATTAGCTTCTTTATTCAAACAACATATACGCCACATTTTATACCCGTTTTTAATAAGTGTTAGCAAGTTCGTTGACAAACTTGTTAGCACCTTTTTAAAACTTAAACCTGAAGAAATTCATACAATTAAGTAACTATCCTAGCTAGCAATAATATCATCCTTCATAAATATTAAAGTGAATTCATTGAGGATAAACCGTTTGGAGGATATTCTATAGCACTGAATGATTTACAAAAGATTACGCATTGATACGCTACGAATAAAAATAATGAGCTAATCAAGGGAATATAATCATTTTTATGTAATTCGCACTTGTACTTCCTGTTCTTGTATCACTTGAATGATTAATTCCAATACAATATTTTGTACTAACTGATACACATTGTCATGAAATGTACTTTGTTCTGATATGTATTCAATACATTGATATATATATCCTTCTACCAATAAGCTCCCTTTTTCAACTGTAAATTTATTTTGTCCATTCTTTTTTACTTTTGGTACTAAAAATTCGGTTTTTGTCAAAACAATCTCCTGTTCCACCTCTTTTATTCCTATGACTTTTTCTGTAAATACCACTTTTTCTCGTAAACTAATTTCACCTTTATATCTTCCTATTTCTATTGGTAGTCTGGCTGTTATATAATTACTTACTTCTCCCCCATTTTCACTCTCTAATATTATGCTGTGAATAGGAATCCATGAAGATGTCTCTACCTTATTCTCTTCATTATTCCCTTTAACTTTTTGATTATATAATTCAACAAGCACTCTCTTTTCATGAAGATTTAAAGAAACTAATTTACAATAAGCCTCCGAATGATACTGTTGCACTGTAGTTAATAACTTAGAATCTAATTCACGCCCCTCCGCATCTTTTTCATTTCGAAATACAAATGCATCTTGATTTTTCACATTTATTTTTGGAAATACTTTAAAGCTAGACACTTCTGAAATAATAGAAAATGGCGTTTTCACTACCATTGAATGCACTGAAGTCTCTATTTTTGATCCTAAACCTATACTTTCTCTCTTTGATTCAGTTTCTTCACTTTTTTTCTCTGATTCATTTGCTACTTCTACTTTCTCTAATCCAATCACTTTATTTTCTTTTGCTGGTTCAGTCTCTTCACTTTCTTTGTTTGATTCAATTGCTATTTCTTCTTTCTCTAATTCTCTTTCTTCATATTCTTTTACTGATTCAATTTTCACCTCTTCTTCCTCTAATCCAATCGCTTTATTTTCTTTTGTTAATCCAGTTTTTTCACTCTCTTTCTCTATTCCAATTACTTTATCTTCTTTTTTTGACTCTGTTTCTTTACTTTCTTTCTCTATTCCCATTGCTTTATCTTCTTTTTTTGACTCTGTTTCTTTACTTTCCTTTTTTTCTCTTATTTCGCGCGAATCATCTTGAACATTCAGCATTTTCCATTTGTAAACTTTGTTCCATATTTCCTTACCAACCCATGGCTTATTCATCACCATCCCCCCATCTGATGAAATTCATAAAAATATGCTTTTTGTACGCGACCATTCCATCATTATATATGTTTTATAATAATAAAAAAGACATTGTCTTTTTATTAAAGACAATGCTTTTTTAGTCTTATACTTGTACTTGTTGTACTTGTAAAACTTTTAAAGTAAGATCTAGTACAATTTTTTCACGAAGAGTTCCAAATGGCTCGTTTAATTCTGTTGGACAAGGTGAAAAGTCTAATTCGAAAAATTGTGCGCTTACTAATTCACAATATGGTTGTTCATTATAAAAAACTGTATTTTCGAAGAAGTATTTGTCTAAACGTGGTAAATCACCATTTTTAGGATTAATAAAGTGAGATGTAGTATCTGATGAAGAAGCTACTAAAGCTAGTGAAAGAAAATCAGCTGCTGTCAAATCTGCAAAACCAGAAAATGGAACATTTGCAATACGATCATATAGCACTCCATTACACTCATCATTTGCATATTCAATATTTTTACGAATATATCCTTGTACAAATAATTTTGCTCTTGTAACTCGGCGATAAGGTGTAGCATCTACTGGAGTAAATGCTACAGGAACTAACTTACATTGTGTTAAAAATACATTTTTTAACACACGTTTAATCTCAGTTGCTGGAGGATCTAATGAAATATCAGATTCTACAACAATTTGAATTGTTCTTTCTGCTAATACAACTGGTATTTTTACAATCGGTGTTCCTGGAGTAAGAATTGGTGTTGCAGCTGCATCACTTAATGGCGTTTGAGTTTGTCCATCTACCTGACATGGTACATTAATTGGGCATTGTTCGCTCATATTTTATAATCTCCTTTATATGAAAAATTTAGAGCTTTTTAACTCTCTATACTGTATATGTTTGTCTTCTATTAATGCGTGGGTTTGTATCATAGTCACTTTTATCATTTACAAAAAAAAGAGTATTTTCCCTTTAATAATCAAATATACACAACTTAATATACTGAGTTTTTATGAGTATTTACCGATAAAAAATAAAATTTATTAACTCTCATCGTGGGAGAATAAAATGATATGTTAATTAAGTTCCGTAGTAAAAAAGATAACCATATTTTCAAAGAAACTTTCAAAAAATCTATTCTCAAATTTATTAAAACAGATAAATTTAACTTTATTGATTTCTTCATTTCATAATATCTATACAACTGCAATTTAATATTGGTAGCACCTTATTATTAAAAAATAAAAACCGACTTAATAAAGTCGGCTTTTATACCCAAATTGTTGTGGGATCACTTCATCTTTAATTCATATCGTTTTTTTACTCTCACCTTTTTCAATAGAATTTATCAATACTTCTATTGAAAACAATCTTGTCGTTGTTCTCCCCTCTAATACTAGTAATTAACATCTCTCTTAATTCCTTTAGTTTAGGTAAAATTATCTTTGGATATTTTATATTTGTAATTATAAAAAAGGACTAATTGATGTTAATTTAATTGGATTTTCTAGCCTTTTTATTTTGTACAATTCAATTCGTACAAACTCGTTCAATTACCTATTATTCACTGCATCCCAGTTTAGGTATTTCCCTTTTTCTAAACAATCCAATATAATAGCTGCACTAACTACAGTCGCCCATCCCTTTCTAATATGATCCAGATCGGTAGCAACTTCAATTTCAATCCCATCATTATAAATACTATACGATGATGCACCGCATACGACGTCTCCTTTATAGAACCAATCCCTCGATTTATATAATCATCTGTCAATTGAAAAAGTATATCTTGCACAAGGGGTAACATATTTACGTAAATCATTTGATGGACTAGCGGCTGTTGGGCGCATACCAGACGGAAATTTGATGAAGCCTTAAAGGCTTTATCTGATTCACAGAAGGGGAAAAAAGTGAAGTAAACAAAAAATAACTCCAAAATCAACTTCTATTGTATATTTTGGAGTTATTTTACGCTCGCTTTAAATTCGTAATTTTCTGTTTATATATATTTCTATTTTCCTTTTCTTATTTATGTTTATCAGCTAAGTATCTAGCATAGTGAACTAAATTTCTAGCTACATCTAATTCAAGATTAAATATATTAGGTACACCTGGTCTCCAATTCACCTCAAACAACCACAATTTTTGGTTTTCATCAATCCCAACATCAATTCCTAACTCATCAAATAATACATCCTTATATAAAGAATTAAAATGGTTAGAAAAACTCACCGCAAATCGTTCTAAATACCTTTGAACATTATACCAATCGTTATCAAACTCCGTTTTTAAAAAAATATCTAAATAAGTACTATAACCACCGCTAGCCATATTTGATACAACACTTCCTAATGGACCTATTCTCGGGAATATTGAAGTAATAACCCACTTTCCTTCTCCATTTCTTTGAACATGCAATCGAAAATCATAAACATGACCAGATTTCATTTGACATGAAATAAACTGTTGAACTATGTAGCCTTTCTCTTGAATCTTATCAGACAAAAAACTTAGTAATTGTTTTTTATTAATAAGTGAAATTTGTTCTGACTCATTCATACTGTAATTTATCCCATGTTTTTCAATAAAAATAATACCCTTACCTTGATGTCCAGAAATTGGTTTAATAATAAGTTTTTCATAACGATTAATCATGTCAAAAAACTTATTAACATCATTTAATTCATAAAAAGGAATAAGATATTGCTTAAATTCCCCTGCTTTTTTTATTCTGTTATATACACTTAATTTATCTCCGATTGAATGACTTGTGAACGGGACTTTATCATATAGATAATCAAAAATTTGCTGATTTTTATCACTAACATGAACACTTGCATTATAAATAACATCAGGAAAAGAAAATTCTTGTTCAACCCACTCACCATTTTCATAAGTTTTACCTAAAATCTTCTCAGTTTCTATATTTACTTTCCCTAAAGTAAAATAAAAAAAGTTTATACCTTCAGCTTTGGCTACAGCAGCATAAGTATATGCTTTCTTTACGTCATTCGGATCTTTCCGATGATGAAGCATACCAATTATAGTCATGTTGGCTCTTCTTCCCTTCTTTCTAAAGATCTTTTTCAAAACAAATATCAAATTCATTATATATATATTCATGTTCTCCCTCATTCAACCATTTTTCGAAAAATCCAGAACAAGCTTAACCTCATTTTAATATTCTACCTATAGAAATAATAAACCTGAGGTTTTATAAAATGATAAATGATAAAGGTTAAGGTGACATAAAATGGATACTATCGTTTTCATTGAAACAAATAAATCTGGATCAAGTAGGGAAGCAATCAAAGCAGCTGAAAAACTTAATTTTTTTACTGTTTTGTTAACTAAAAAAACAAAATTTATTAATGAACGCACTACATTCCCTGATGTACATCAGATGATTTTCACTGATGTAAATGATTATGATAATATAATTACAACAATTGAAAAATTAAATAAATCAGGAAAAAACATAAAAGGGATCTTTAGTTTTATTGACCCTTTTGTTTATGTAGCTGCACGTTTATCAGAAAAATTTTGCTCAAACTCACATATTGTATCTACTAAAGCTATCTATCGTATGGAAAACAAAATATTAACTCGTAATGCCCTTAAAGATTTACCAATCTCACTCAACTATTTAATTTACAAACCAACAGAATCATTATCATCTTTTCTTGAAAAAACTAAAGAGATGAATTTCCCTCTTATTGTAAAATCCCCTAAATCAACAGGATCCAAAGATGTATTATTAGTAAAAAATAAAGATCAATTAATCTTATCTATACAAAGTCTTTTAAAAAAACTACCTAATGAAGAAATTCTACTTGAAGAATATATAGATGGACCTCAGTATTTAGTTGAAATTTTAGTTCAAGATGGAAAAGTCCATATTATAGCAGTAATTGAACAAGAAATTACACTCTTTGAACGTTTTATTGTTACTGGTTATTCTTTACTAGGACAGGTAGACAAAAGTCTATATAATAGTCTTTTCAATGCAGTTAATTCTGTTATTCAGGCTTTTAACATGAAAAATGGAGCTTGTCATCTAGAACTCCGGAGAATAAATAATGATTGGAAATTAATTGAGATAAACCCCAGAATATCAGGTGGGGCAATGAATGATATAATTGAAATTGGACATGGAATCAACTTAGTGCAAGAGACTATTCAGTTAATGTTAGGAAATAAACCTTCACTAAATAAAAAACATCATAAATATGTATACACTCATTACCTAACAGTTAAATCTAAAGGAAAACTAATTCGAGTTACAGGAAAGAACCGTAGTTCTAAATATCCTGGTGTGGAGAAAGTTTATATAAAACCTAAAAAAGGAACTGTCTTAAAACCACCTACATCAATGGGACATCGATGTGGCTACGTTTTAGCAGCATCCTATTTTAAAACAGAAGCTAAAAAAATAGCTTTAAAAGCAGCTAAAGAAATTTCATTTGAAATCCAAAAAGAATAAATATAACATAAAAAACAAGATATATACACCAACTGATAAAATATACTAAAATCAAGTTTCGTATAATTCTAATTATCATAATGCATAATAAAAAAGTTCACTCCTTATCTACATTTATAGAAGGAGTGAACTTTTTTATTATGAAATTTTAATTTATTTACCCAAGCAGTTCCCATATGTCCTTGCAAATAAGAAAGTAGAACAACATTATTGAAACCTTCAAACATAGAAACTAACTTTTTTCTTGTATGTATATTCGCTTCATATATCATTTACATTCCTGCCTTCTCTGAAAATCAGCTTCTTATTGGACTACACGTAAATCATCCAAAAAGAAAGAATTGATACCTTGTTAACCTCGTCTACTAAAATTAAATTATCAAATAATTATAAATTATATACAAATACAAACTATTATAACACTTACTTACAGTAAAACGATTCCATCTAGATAAATAAATACTTTTTTATTTGTTGTATACAGTAGCTTTCCTCCCTATTTTCAAAGTAAAAACATGATTATTCGTAAATAATGCACAAAATATGTAAAAACCATATAAATTTCCGTATAAATACACATAACAATTTCATCTTTCTACAAAAAAGCGTTATAATAAAGTGAAACTCCCATTAGTAAGGAGCTCTATTCCTACTAATGGTTTGCCCTCACCAATCGGGCTCTTACGGGCAGTACCTCTCATCATTTACTTCTTCATCTTGAAGTGAGAGTTTACTGCTCGTTATTGCGGGATGAATTGCAGCCTCTAAGATTACGTAATAAAGGAGATTAAAACAATGACTAAAATTAAAGTATATCAAGTAAAAGAAGAAAATATGGAAGCAGTAAAAAACATCATTGATGTTGAGGAACAAAACCCAACTGCTGAGAACTTACAAAATCTATATACATGTGTATTAGATACTGAAGATATGGCATTACCTGAATCATACGTTGAAGAAGATATCTTAATTGATTCTATGGAAGTTATGGTTAACGCTTCTCAAAGCAAGCTAAGAGACTTAGGTACATATGATGTAATCGAAGTTCAAAACAAAGGTAAGAAAACACAAATTTTATTATTAGCAGACGAAGAATACGAAATTATCGAAGGCTAATTCGACTCCGTACATAAGAAAAAGCTCCTTTCAAAATTGAAAGGAGCTTTTTCTTTACGCTTTTGATGTTTCACTTTTCACCTTGTTTTGTTCTTTTTTATATACCATGCGCTCATTTCCCATAAAGAAAACGAATACGAACGCTAAACTTGCGGGGACTAACGCCCACATAAATGTCTGAACGATTGAACTAGAGAGAGCTTCAATAATTTTATCTAATATTTGCGGCGGAATTTGAGCTCTTGCCGATTCTGATAGAATAGCTCTTGAATCTCCTAAAGCGTTTGTATTCATTCCTCCGCTCATACCTTTAAACGATTCTTCTAATTGATCCTGGAAACCAGTTCTTTGAATCATCCCGAAGATTGTAATACCAAGTGTCATACCTAATGAACGAATGAAGTTACTCGTTGAAGTCGCAGAACCGCGTTGCTCCATACCGAAGTTATGAATAGCAGCCATACTTAGTACAGAGAATGAGAAACCAACTCCAAAACCGATAATAACCATATAAATTGTTAATAATATACGACTTGTTTCTGGTGTTAATGTACTTAATAAGAATAATCCGATTAGCATAATTACAGCAGAAATAATCATAATGTTTCGGTAGCTAAGTTTCGATGTTAAAAATCCACCTAACTGCGCTGTAACTACTGACCCTAACATCATTGGTAATAACAATAATCCTGAGTTTGTTGCCGTACCACCGTATACACCTTGAATAAATAACGGAATGTACACAGTTGCTGACATAAATGCCGCCCCGTAACATAAGGCAATAATTGTACTCATTCCGAATAGACGTTGTTTAAACATCTCAAATGAAATGATTGGTTCTTCTACTTTTCGTTCAATAACAATAAAAGCAATTACTAAAATAGCGAACCCAGCAAATAAACTTAAAATAAAGCTAGAATCCCAATCATACTTTTGTCCGCCTAATTCTAAGGCGAACATTAAACAAACTACTGCACCAACTAAAGTAATTGCGCCAAACCAATCAATCTTTTGTTCTCTATGAACTCGTGACTCTTTATAAAATAATGTAATAAAAATAAGTGCTAAAATTCCAAGTGGTAAGTTAATATAAAACACCCAGTGCCAGCTAATATAATCCGTAATATATGCGCCAAGTAATGGCCCGAAAATACTTGATAAACCAAATACTGCTCCGAATAAACCACCCATTTTCCCGCGCTTTTCAGGTGGGAAAATATCAAAAACGATAGTAAATGCGATCGGCACTAGTGCCCCGCCGCCAATACCTTGAATGGCACGATAAATACCTAACTGTGTAATATTTTCAGCAGTTCCACAAAGTGCCGAGCCAATCATAAAGACGATTAAACCGAAAATAAAGAATCTCTTTCTACCATACATATCTGATAGCTTACCGAAAATCGGCATCCCTGCCATTTCTGCAACCATATAGGCAGAAACAACCCATACAAAGTTTTCAAGACCTCCTAAGTCACCAACAATCGTCCCCATTGCTGTTACTACAATGGTATTATCCATTGATGCCATTAAAATCCCTAGCAATAAGCCCGCCACAACAAAACCGAGCTTATTATTCTTCTCAACCATAACCTTGCTCTCCCTCATACTACTTATATTTGTTTATGTTCTTTTACGACTGCATTACCTTTCTGATTAAAACTAGTATGATATTCTACTACACTAATTTCACAGCCAGGGCCAATTATAACATGATTTCCTCTTACTACGTCTGCTATTGTATGTTCTAAATAAATATCATCCCCTTCAATAATTGATGTTTGAAGGCTTCCTGCATGACTTGTAAAAGGAATAAATCTCGCTTTTTTACGTACTGTAATCTTTTTCCCACCGATTTCTCTCACTTTACTTCCTTCATAATGAAGTGAGATTTCAATATTTTCAGCATTAAGCAAACCATCACTTTCAAGACCACCAGTTAGTAATAATTCCTCTACTTCTATATCTCCCTTTACATTTAAAGCGCCTTTCACATCTACGAAATCACCGGATAGCTTCCCTTTAAACTCTATCATACCTCTAACTTTTGTTTTATTAATTTGTCCGTCGCCTTGTACTTGGGCATTGCCATATACTTTTACATATTCCGCCTCCATATTCCCCTGTACTTCACTATCTCCATACACGACATAATTTTTCGCTTTCATATTGCCACGTACTTCACTCGTACCATACGTTTTAAAATCATTACAACTCATATGATTAGAGATTGTTCCTTCGCCGCGTATCTTTACTTTGTTATAATCTCCACCTGCTGAGCTACCTGATCCATTTACAGTAAGACTATGTTGATTTTCCATACCGATTCCTCTCTCCCTTTTAAACTTAAACTTGCTTAATTTCTTTTACATTTGCGCTTTTATCAACAGTAAGAACCCCAGTATATTCAATTAGTTCAATCTCACAGTTCGGCCCTACAGTAACATTGTTTCCCCTTACTGTTTTAATGTGAGCATAATCAATATCGATATTGTCACCTTCTAGCAGTTCAGCTTCTAACTGTAAGCCAAATACTGTTTTAAATAGTCTACTAAAAGCACTCAATCTATGTTTTACTTTAATGGTTTGGCCACCAATTTCTTTCGCTCTACATGTACCGTGAATATTTATATTAATTTCATCTGCGCTTAATAATCCACCAACTGTAAATTGCCCTTCTGAAGAAAAAATATCAACTTCACAATTACCATCAATCGTCGCTTGACCATTGATTTTAAATTCTTCACCAGTTACATTACCACCTATCGTACCTTTTCCTGCAATTTTTAAACTGTTCGCCTTTACATCTTGTGTAATTGTCGCTTTCCCATCGATTCGCATCATTTCTGTGCTAACTGTACCATCAACTTTACCCGATCCGCTAATTCTTGCATTACTACTTTTCAAATCACCAGTAACTGCACCGTAACCATTACATTCAAATTGCTCACATTCAACGTTTCCATTAACAGTTCCTTTTCCGTTTAGCTGTACTTTGTGAAACTCACCGCCATTCGATGTACCGTAACCGTTTATAATTAAATTTTCTGTACGCATTATTTCTCCTCCACTACAACAGTTTAGTTTTTAATGCTTCGGTATATTTCATAATTGCTACACGTAAAACAATCTTTGTTCCCTTTTCAAAAATTAAATCCTCAACGCTTGATACTAAGAAGCATGTAGAAATCCCTAACTTCCGAATAATAACTAAGTCACAATTTTTATGTTTAATCGCTTCATAATTTTCACGTAAAACTTGTAAAACCATTTTCCCTTCTTCTAAGCTAACGTCTCCTGATTGAAGAAGTTCTTCTAACACGTATACATAAAGAATATCTGCAAATTGAAAATCTGCCGTTTTGTTCGTTTGCTCCATGAAAAATTGTAAAACAGGTTCTGATGTAATTTCTTTACGAATGAGATCTTCCTTTGCTAAAAGAATCTCTGTTACGCTTGGTGAAAACATATTTGCCAATTCATCAAGCGATAGATCCTCTTTCATCGTTTGAATTTTATCAATACGCTCTAATATCTTTTCTTTCGGAAAAAATGTTTCCTGACCTGTGAACGTTGACTTCCGTACAAACCAATCTTCCGGTATTAAATTTTTTCTCTTCCACCTATATAACTGTCCGTATGAAATACCAGTTAACTCTAATAAATCTTTTTTTGAAATTAAATCTGTAATCAACTGTATATCACTCCTTCCTAACAACAATGTAACATAACACTGTTACGCTGTAAATGAACTTTTATAACATGTAGCGTAAAAATGTGCAAAACAAACTTCATTTCCATACAAAAAAGGTTCTTACACATCTTACTAAAATGCATAAGAACCTTTATATATCAAGGCTTAAACCATATTTGATAAAAATCGATCCAACCTTGTGGATTGATCATTATATTTTGCACTTTTTCGTGTGAACTTACTTGCTGTTTGTTACGATATAAAGGAATAATATGAATTTGACGTAACAATGTGTCTTCAATATCGTGTAACAGTGTCATCCGTTTCTCTAATTGATTCTCTATAAAATAAGACTGCAATACTTCGTTAAATTTTATATTGCTATGCTGATGAATAAAGCTGTTTTTTGTAAGAAACATATATAGTAAACTATCTTCTATCCGTTCACTAATTGTCGCACTATCATGTATTATATCAGCCTTTTGTATCGTACTTGCTTGCAATAACTCTTTTGTTTCAAGAAAAACGACTTCAATAGTGACGCCATACTTCGCAGACTCTTTTTGTATCCAATATGAATCTTCAACATGATCTTGTTCTGTAAATGTATATAGTCGCAGTGTTTCATTACGGTAAGAGCTCTCTTTAATAAGCGTATATATGTCCTCATTTATATGTATAGTGCCACCCTTTGTTAGAACCAATTCTTCTGCTATTTCTCCGCGCGCTCCTTGCAATTCCTCGATAAGCGCATTGCTATGAATGATTTTATATAGAGCTTTCCGAAACATCGTGTTTCGCATAGGTCCTTCTTTTGCGATATTTAATGTAATGTATGTTACATTCGACTCAAGTCTAGTTAGTTCTTTATGATGTTTTTCTATATTGTTATAGTGTGCTTTCGCTAAAATATCGCACGTATTTACGCTTTGCTCTACATTCCATAATTCAATTCGATCGAGAAATGTTCGCTCGCGAAAATATAAATCATTTGCTTCTAATACGAATACATCCTCATTCTTTTCACATAATCGAAACGGTCCAGTACCGATTAACCTTCCATCTCCATCTTCATTTACAATAGAACACTGTTCTGTACTTAAAGCATGTAAAAACAACTTATTATCTGTAGATAAACGAATCTGCACAATGTAGTCATCAAGAATATGTAAACTTTCAACGTGCTGTAACATCCAAGCATGCGGGTTATTTTTCTCTTTCATAAATCGTTTAAATGTATGTACAACGTCATAAGCAGTAAATTCTTTCCTGTTATGAAACTGAACACCTTTTCGTAAGTAGAAGGTCCATATATATTTCTGGTCATCATATTCCCAATAAAACGCAAGTCTTGGCTCTACACTGTTTGTATTTCCGTCTATATACACTAACGTGTCGTATATATGTTTTACCATATGACATTCCGAACGCATCGTAGCGTATACAGGATCTAATGCAATATCTAGATTCATTTGGACTTGCAAACGTAGCACATCTCTTCTCCCTTTAGATGTCCTTTCGACTTGATAACCGAATATCGAATCAATCCACGTTTGAAATTGCGTTTGAAGTGATGGAAAATACGAGCTATATCTTTCAATAAATGCACTTCCACTTTTTACGTCCCCTTGTTTCGTTATTTCTTTTCCTCTTTCTAAAATTAAAGAAAGTGGATGTTTTTGAAATAACAACTTTGAACGATTTCCTCTCCCTCGGCCTGGAAACCACATAATCCAATTAAATTCTTCTAATTTTTTTATGATTAATTTACTATTTCGCTCTGTACAAAATAATGTTTCAGATATATTTTGTATAGTTATTTCTAATTGTTCTCCCTCTGCTCTCCCATTTCCATACTGGAGCCACAGGTGCATATATTGCTCCAAAATAATCATAAAACGCCCCCTAAAAGATGAAAAATCTTCCTCTTTCATTCTACCCTTTTTCATTTCTGGCTTCCATCTTATCATTTCAATATAGAAAGGAGGAAATAAAAATGAAGTATCTTTTAAAACGTTATAATAAGCCTATTCTCATTCGATTGTTCGGTGAATTGTTAGTCCGAACGACTGAAGCGATGTTAGCTATCATTTTTATCGTTCATGTTAATAAAGCGTTAAATGGTAATGTCATCGTTACAATGCTTCTTTTCGGATTACAGCCTCTCGCTGATATTGTGTTTACATTAATCGCTGGGGGTGTAACAGATAAATACGGCCGAAAGAAAATAATGTTACTCGGATTACTTTTACAAGCTTTTGCCGTAAGCGGCTTCGTTTTTGCTGAATCGGTCGCCTTTTTCGCCTTATTGTATGTAGTAAATGGTATTGGACGCTCTTTATATATTCCGGCACAGCGAGCACAAATCGCTGACTTAACGAAGGAAGAACAACAGGCAGAAATATTTGCTGTTCTGCATACTACGGGAGCAATCGGCTCTGTAATTGGCCCATTAATCGGCGCCTTTTTCTATACTAGTCACCCTGAGTATTTATTTATTTTGCAAGGTGTAGCCCTTACGCTATATGCTATTCTCGTTTGGACGCAGCTTCCTGAAACGGTCCCACTCAGACAAAGCGTTAATAAAACTAAAGAAGTATATTCGCCAAAACAATTTATTTCAAAGCATTATGCTGTGTTTGGACTTATGGTTTCTACACTACCTATTAGTTTTTTCTACGCTCAAACCGAATCAAATTATCGTATATTCGCCGAAAGTGTATTTCCAAATTTTTTATTCATACTCGTATTTATCTCAACTTGTAAAGCAATCATGGAAGTTATGCTCCAAATTTTCCTTGTGAAATGGTCTGAACGATTTTCTATGCCTAAAATCATTGTTATTTCCTATACTTGCTATACGTTAGCTGCGATTGGCTACGGTTATTCCACAACAATATGGTCATTATTCTTCACATTGCTCTTTTTAGTAATTGGGCAAAGTATAGCTTTGAATCACTTACTACGATTCGTTTCACAAATCGCTCCAAGTCATAGACGCGGATTATATTTTTCTATATACGGTATACATTGGGATATTTCAAGAACTTTCGGGCCTTTTGTAGGTGCATTGTTATTAAGTAAATTAAACGGTAGTACTCTATTTTATATTTGCGCCTTCTTATTAATAATCGGTGGTATCATTCAAGCTTTTTTTGTTCAATCGTTAGAAAGAAACAAAACAAAAGAGCTGTCCCTATAGGAACAGCTCTTCATTTAACCTGCCATTTTATTAATACTATCCTCCGGTGAGAACACAGAAATATGATGTACTTTACCAGTTGACTTTGGAATAACGAATTTCAATTCAAATTGGTCATTTACTTTATAAACGTATATTTTGTCATTACCATTTACTTTAACAGACGCTGGTTTTCCTAAAGCCTTTTCGATTTCTTGCAACGTAATCGATTTGAGTTCTGAATGATATGAGCGAACGTCAAAGACTTGAGATCCTTTGTTAAAGCCAAATGCTACATTTTTACTTGTAAAAGTTGCATACATCCCGTTGCCTGCTTGATCAGTTTTATCTGCTTTTCCCCACTCTTTTTCTATTTCCTCGATGTCACCTGTATGTGCTGCATATGGTACGTTAGGTACTTTACCTTCTTTCGCTTGCTCAAATAAATCTTTTACATGGTTAATTGATTTTTGATTAAGCACTGTATTTTTCGTATTAGACTCCGTTGAAGGTTTTACAGAATCATGACCTTTTGGTTTTTCCACAGGTTCTTTCTCTTTTTTGGGAGCAGTCTCTTCATTCTTTTTACCCGTTTCTGACGTATCACTCTTTTTTTCCGTACTATTTTCTGATGTTGAATTAGTTTGCTTCTTTTCCTCAGCGTTAGTACATGCGGTTAAAGCCGCTACACACGTTAAAGTTAGAAAAAATATAAGTACTTTCATATATACTTTCATCATTTTCAGCCTCCCTCTTCAACATATTCACTTTTGTAACCATTCCATTACACTACTCTTTAAATTATTTTTAGTCCAAAAAGTAAGTGCTTCGCTTTCCCCGAAAGTATTCACAATATACTCCATATACGATGTTCCTAAAAAATAACCGAGTCGGTTGCATCCGAAATAAGTCCCTCCTGATAAACGGAACCATTCTTTCTCTTTTTCATCTGTCCACCCTTTAACATAATCTTGTAAAAAATGTTTCTTAATATGATCTTTATGTTCTTCATAGCAATACAACCAATCGTCACCATCATTATCATATGAATAATAGACTGATTTACTTAATCCTTTAGCTATTCTTTGCGATAAATATGTCGCGACTCCCTCACGATATAAACTAACCGCTGCATCAGTCCATTGTGCTTTAGTCCAATCCATTCCACTCTCTTGTAATGCTACATTATGATATATATGACCAATTTCATGAGCAACGATAACACGAAGATGCTCCCTTTCAGGAGATAATTTTTCTGCCGAAAGAAATATATCCCCAATAATATCTCTTTCTACAAATGCATTGGAGCCAAACCCACCTACAAATAGATGAAAAGTCAAATCTATATTAAAACCAAATTGAATGTGATACTCCTCACTAATTTCTTGAATAATAGATGGTAAAGTTTCCGAAATAATACGGATGTCTTTTAGTTTTTCAGGATATTTTTTAATTGCACTAGAAAGACGTTCTTCCGTCTTAGGACAATGATAATTAAAATACTCTTCAAATGCTTCTGGATATATATCATAATATTTGTCCAAGTCATGTAATCCTATATCATCGCTTTCCAAAAGCTTCAAAAAGCTTGGAATTGTATTGTTAATCATCTTATTCATCTCCTTGTATACACCTTCTCTCCATACTCGCTATATCCTTTTTGTAACTTGAATTAAACTGCTACAAAATCTCCTTTAAATGCAAAAAACCAGCAGAAAGTGAATACTCATTCTCTGCTGGTTTAATGTTTTGTTCCTTCTGAATCTTATTCAAATCATTTGTCATGATCAGAAATCCATTAAGATTAACTATTTATATAATTAAAAAAGCTGTCCTATTAAAGGACAGCTTCAATTATGTATTTTTATACTTCGATAGATTTACCATCTTCAACGATATGGTAAAGTAAGTGCGCTAAATGATGAATTGGACCATTTTCTTCCTCTTCTTCATTTGTCTCACCTTGGAATTCAAGATCATTTAAGTATAGTGCTAAAAATTGATAGAACAATTTCAAATCAAATCCGTAGCAAGCACTTGGTTCTTCATGATCTCCTTCATATTGTAACATTAAGTATTGCTCGTTTCCTTCTGTATCTTCAGCATCAAAGAATACGAAGAAACCAACGTTTGTATCTAAATCAAATAGATGACGAGTACCTTTTTCTGTTGCTTTCTCGAAGTCCTCTTCACTTAATTTATGTACTGTTGTTGCCTTTGCATTATCCTCTTGATGAAAATTTACTGTAAATGATTTCAATGCTGACACCTCCTGATTGTATAACAGTAGCATAACAGATTAGACAACATAATACAAAGGGACTGCTTACAAATGTAAACAGTCCCCTGTATTCATTTCCGCATTGCACGGAATATAAAGCTTACGATGAAAATCAAAACAATCGCGCCTATTAAAGCCGGAACAATCGCATATCCGCCTATAACAGGTCCGAATTTACCAAGTAACGCTGTACCAAGCCAAGAACCGACAATACCTGCAATAATATTACCGATTACACCGCCAGGTACATCCTTCCCAGTAATTAAACTTGCAAACCATCCTAATATACCACCAACGATTAAAGACCAAATCATATCATTTCCTCCTTTATAATTGACCAATAAAAATTATAATCAGAAACAATTGCTTACCATTAGTTATGTTACATTTTTCGTAAGTTATTCGTCTTATGAAAATCATTCAAATCTGCTCACCCTTTTAAGGACAATCTGGCTTCAATATTGTTCTCATAAATTCGTCTTTAAACGCTTGATAATTAAATTCAACGGCAATTTTTTGTATAGGACGATTATCAAACGTCGTTGGCTCAGCTATTTTTCTAAAATCTGCAACACTTTGACCTCTCGTTACATCATTCGTCGTACTAATCCAAACTGCTGATTTTTTATATTCAAAAATATCATCATTTATAAATGAAATGAACGGAAGTAAATCGTGAATCGGACTCCCAGCAATACCTGGATATTCTTTTTTGTAAAAGTTCTCGTAATAAAAATCGATCATTGGCTTTATGAGTTTCGCCTGCCCTGTTCCTTCTTTATCAATAATATCGACCATTTCAGGGGTAATAAGAGCACGCTGCGTTACATTTAACGGATATATTGTAGCATTCTGCGCATATTTCATAACGATATTCGCGGCAATTGGATCGCCGTAAAAATTAGCTTCTGATACAGGTGTAACGTTTCCCGGAAATAGAAAAGCACCGCCCATTATATAATAAGAACATACTCGATTCATTAAATTGGGGTACAATAAAAATAATGTTGCAAGTGTTGTTAATCGTCCCGTCGCCACTATAATAATATCTTCTGGACAAGGCTCAATTAATTTAATCAATTCACAAAAATTTTCTCTGTCACAAATTCTCATTTTCGGTGGAATAATTGGACCTAAACCGTGATCTCCATGAATTTCAGGGAAAAACAAAGGTTCTTCAGCTGTCATTGGTCTACTGGCACCTTCGATAATCTTTACTTTTGTAGCATAATATCTTTCTAAAAAATAAACATTTTCCGTAACAATTTCTCTTGATACATTTCCATACTCTGCAACGATACCTATAATATCTAATTTGCATGTTTTATTCGCATAAATTAACGTCACTGCATCATCAATACCAAAATCTCCGAAAAAGATTATTTTTTTATTAACTTTCCTCACCCCTCTCCAGCATAATCTATTATCATTATTATGCGAAAAAGACAAGGCGGTGAAACAGAGATAATAAAAAAAGCCGCCTATTTATTGGCGACTTCAATCTTTTTATAAGATAAATATGCTAGTATACTTTTGCTTGAATCATATTTCGGATTATTCCCTTTTCTTGGTTCTCTCATATGTGTTTTTTCAAACCCAGGAATGTCAGGCATTTTCTCTAAAAATTCAAGCATCTCTTCCTCAGTTCCCTCAATACGTACACGAATCATTATTACTATTCCTCAATTCTCATTTTCTCTGTACTAAGTATATCGTACATCAGAAAGACTGCAAGAAATTTATCTTTTTAATGTTGAACTTTTTTTACATACGAACAGTGCCATTTCAGTATAAAACGATTCTATTTTATTATTTTCAAATTGAATTTTGAAAAATTCTTGCATTTCATTTGATGTTTTCATCATACACTCTGTTAACTTTACACGTTTTTGCATAGGAACATCCATCATATCGCACCACCAATCAAAATCGAACTTCTTGTCAAAAGTATGACATGACTGCATGTGCAAACCATGTTTTTCTAATAAAGTAATCCATTCTGTTTTTTTCAAAGCTCGTTCATGGCTTGGATCTCTCTTCTTTTCGATAAAGTTATAAAATGTATCAAACTCATTATTTTCTGGTGAAACGTTATCAATTAATATAAATAACCCATTATCTTCTAACGTTCGATTTACTTCAAAAATAAATTGCAAAGGATCAACAAAGTGATGTGCTGCAATTCGGCATGTAATTGTATCAAAGGATTCATCAGCAAATGGTAACCTTTCTGCATGTCCTGCTACAAATGATACATTTTCATGTCCGTTCCCTTCTATAAAACCTTTTGCTTTTTCTAACATTTTTTCTGTTAAATCAAGAGCGACTACCTCTTTGAACATTGGGGCTAACAAATTAGCAACATGTCCACCACCAGTAGCAATATCAAGAAGACGAGTATTATGACGAGTTTCAACTTGCTTAACTACATATTGTAAATCCAGTCCTTTTGCATGAATTTTACTTTTTACATACTTCTCTGCATTACTACCAAATTGTTGTTTCACAAGTTCTTCTTTACTCATTTTTATCATCTTCTTTCTATAAAGTATTATATTTAATTTATAAGTTCTCTTTATATAATTTCAAATCCTCTTTTAGTTTAGTCTCGTCTCTTGTATTAGAGACCTTCTATCAAAAAAATTTAACTCTTTTATTTTTAAGCACAAAACAAAAAAGGTTATGGGGAATTATCCCACACCCACACAAAGTATCTCTTATATTTGAGGATCTTCTTACACGTCTAATCCCCCTGTAACTTCACAATAACTTCTACTTCGCTATTAGTAGCCTCTCTTGCATGCAATCCATATTGGTCCATGCCAATCCATATCCACCCAGGACTATCATAAAGAATATCTATGTTGAAATGCTTCAACTTAGTAAGCTCTGACCTAATAAATTTATCCCTACTAGCGATTTCCTTATCAAGCAAGCCATATTCTTTCCCATTTTCAAATAGCGCTATCATCTTTCCTGCAAGTGGATGTATACGAACTATAAAGTGATATTCTTTTTCATTTATATTCGCTACAATCGTATTAGAATCAGGTACATCACATCTAGAATTCGGCATATTCATATCGGTCAGCTCCTTTATTGATTTCATTAATATCGCAACAGGTTAATATTTAGATACTATTAATATAATGTAAAAAATATAAAAGCTGACTTCCCTTTAGAAATCAGCTTTTACACATTGTTTATCTTTAAACTTTGTACAAATTTTATAATGTTTCTTTCTCTTCATCATTTCCGGAAACTAAATCTCCTAAAACATCCACCGTAACTTCAACTACAAATTCACAAATCCCTGCTACAACTTCTCCAATTACTTCCTCCATCTTTCTACCCCCTTGTTTTATGGAACCTATTTGTAGTATAGAAGATACTGGTTAATTTTAACTATCGGCAAAGGTGACAAAAACATTACAGATTTGTAAGCTATTTCAATGTTTTTTTGAACTTATACTTCTCCCCTTTGAAACTTTAAGTATTATTAACAACCAGATAGGTCATCATAATATAAAGTATTTAAGAATCCTAATTTAAAGGAGGCGTGTAAAATATACTACGTAAAATTAATTAAAGGTCAATCTTTCTATGCTTTTGATCATCGATTCTTAGTGTCTCATGAAGAAGAGGTTTCAGAAAAAATTTTTAATTACTTACGCCGGAATGAATTCTTCGAAGTACGTAAAGAAGAATATTCTGCCTAAAGTATGAAAAGCATCAAAAAATGACTCTCATAATTGGGATTTTTTCTTGATGCTTTTATATTATCTCCCTTTATTCAACATTACTCCTCAATTCTCTTAAAATCTTATAGTATATGTCCAAGCTAATTCATCGTTACCTTCATATTTTAGTATATGAGGAGGTGACGAATATGACTCATATCATTGATTATCAAGCTACTCAACCCTTAAATAAAACAGGTGAAACAACTTTTGTAATTCCCCATTCCCCAGAAAAAGCAATTCTAGCAAGTATTAAATTAAAAATTTCAAGAAGAGATTCACGTAATAATCGAGTAGAATTAATCGCTACAGTTGGGGTTAAAGGTATAACTGAGATTTCACAAGTTTTATTCCGAATTTTCCGTGACAATACAGAAATCTTCAACGCTCAAGTAGGGATTGAATCTACAGATTCTGAGCAATTTTACGCGCAAACATTTCAAGCTATAGATCAAAATGTTAGCTGCGGGACTCACGAGTATTCATTAACTGTAGAAAACCTTACTAGTGGTGCAAGTGCAGACATTGTTGGTCCTCTGTCTTTTAGCGGTTTAGCTATTGGACAAGATCATAAGTGTTGCTAAAGGAATCTATTGTTTGATGTTGCATTTGAGAAAAGTGAGACGTAGTACCTACGTTCTCACTTTTTTATTTTCTCTATGTTTTTCATTACTTTAAATTTGTATTCAATCATACATTTTTTTCATTTTGAATTACTTATTTCACCACTTAATAAATCAAATTTTCAACAAATCAAAAAGATTGAAATTCACTTATGAAACACGTAATATAGACTCTGACTCTAAAAAAGTTCGTTAAAAATAATACATAAAATAAGGAGGTTTTATATACGAGTTTTTCATTTTAAAAGACGGAGAGGTTTTACATTATGTGGCGTAATAAAAATGTTTGGATTGTGTTAATTGGGGAGTTTATTGCTGGTCTAGGGTTATGGCTTGGTATTCTTGGTAATCTTGAATTTATGCAAAAATACGTCCCTTCTGATTTTATGAAATCCGTTATATTATTTATCGGACTGTTAGCTGGCGTTCTAGTTGGTCCAATGGCTGGGCGTGTCATTGATCAATATGAAAAAAAGAAAGTTCTTCTTTACGCTGGATTTGGTCGTGTTATTAGTGTTATTTTCATGTTTTTCGCTATTCAATATGAAAGTATCGCTTTCATGATTGCATTTATGATTGCACTTCAAATTTCCGCGGCATTTTATTTCCCTGCATTACAATCTGTAATTCCACTCATCGTTAATGAACATGAGCTATTACAAATGAACGGTGTACATATGAATATCGGTACAATCGCTCGTATTGCAGGTACTTCACTAGGTGGCATTCTTTTAGTTGTAATGAGTTTACAGTATATGTATGCCTTCTCAATGGCAGCATACGCTTTATTATTCCTCTCAACTTTCTTCCTACAATTTGAAGATAAAAAATCCGCTACATCAAGTAAACAATCAGCTAAAGATAATAGTTTTATGGAAGTATTTCGTATTTTAAAAGGAATTCCTATTGCTTTTACAGCACTTATATTAAGTATTATCCCTCTATTATTTATAGCTGGATTCAATTTAATGGTTATTAACATTAGCGAAATGCAACATGACCCAACGATTAAAGGATTCATATATACAATTGAAGGTGTAGCATTTATGTTAGGTGCCTTCGTTATTAAACGTTTATCTGATCATTTCAAACCTGAAAAGTTACTATACTTCTTCGCAATTTGTACCGCTTTTGCACACCTTTCGTTGTTCTTTAGCGATATTAAATGGATGGCACTTGCCTCATTTGGTTTGTTTGGATTTAGTGTAGGCTGCTTCTTCCCTATTATGTCGACAATTTTCCAAACGAAAGTCGAAAAAAGCTATCACGGACGTCTATTCTCATTCCGTAATATGTTTGAAAGAGTTATGTTCCAAATTGTCTTACTTGGAACTGGCTTCTTCTTAGATACGATTGGATTACAATATATGGTTCTCATCTTCGGAGTTATTTCGTTGTTGATTATTTTTATTTCCTTATCTAAGCAGAAACAATTTAAAAAACAAACGTCACAATCTGCGAATATATAAAACTAATACTTCTTAAGAATGGATCCCGTATTTTACTGGGTCCATTCTTTTTGAATTTCAAGGATTAAAATCTATTTTCTTTATGTAGTTTAAATATTTAAAGGAGTATCCCCTACTACTTTCGAATAAAATAAATTATAGTTTTTCAAAAAGGAGCTGTGGAAATGTCTTATGGCATCCAATTATTAATTATCCTTCTTTTTTCATTGGTCATGTTTGGCGTCCTTAATTTTTTAGCTATTTCCTTATCTCAAAATAATTTTAAAAGAAGGATTGTTGCAGGTTTCCTATTTTTATTGTTAACTCCCATTATCTTTTTGACTACTACAGCACTCACATCTATATTCGATAAAGGTGGTTTGGGAGTAGCTAACCTAGTCTTCGTTATTTTAAATGTATATATTGTAAATGGAATTGTCATTCTTCTTTCCGCTTCATTTATCCTCAAAAAACATAACATAAGATAGAGTACTAGGCATGAATCTAGCATTACACTAGATTCATGCCTTTTCATTTTAAAAATCTCACCTTTCTCCAAATTTTTATGTGAAATTTAAAAATTCTTTATGAAAATTTAAACTTTATTTTTTACAATATTCCTATCGTATTCGCACGTTTATAAAAACGAATAAGAAAGGAGTACACAATGAAAAAGTTTCTATTTATTTTCCCTATATTAATCGTTCTACTTAGTGGATGTAGCAATAATGATATATACGGCTCTTGGGAAGTCATTGATAATAAAAAAGGTGAATGCCCTGTATATTATAAATTTGAAACAGTTATGAAAGAAGAAAAGAAAGAAAAGGTTGTTCACAATTTAGTGGAAATGCAAACAACAAATAAAAAAGAGGATTTATTTAAAGGATCGTTTGTTAAAAATTCTAACGTGTATCGTATTGATTATGGCAACTCGTTTACATCGGATCAATCTTTAAAAGTTGTCGATAATGAATTAAATGTATACTTTTTTACAACTGAAAACACATGTACATATAAAAAAACAAACAATTAATCTTCATTTATAACGTAGAAAATATTTTCTACGTTATTTTTATATTTCCCCTTATTATCCTCCCTCTAAATTTGTCAATCGTTTTAATTTTCATAAAAAAATGATAAAATGTAAACATGTGTTTTCAGAATAATTAAAAATACAGAAAGAAAACACTGTTTTTAGGAGGGGTTTTGATGACTTACACTTTAGCAACTAGAATGAAAGCATTCCAATCTTCTATATTTAGTGAATTAGGGGCCTATAAAAAAGAGAAAATTGCAGCAGGTCATAAAATGATCGATTTAAGTATCGGGAATCCTGATATGCCTCCTGCTGATTTTGTGAGAGAAGAAATGGTACATACAGCAAGTGCAAAAGAAAGTTACGGATATACATTATCTGGTATTCAAGAATTTCACGAAGCTGTAACTGAATATTACAACAACACTCATAACGTTATATTAAATGCTGAAAAAGAAGTTTTATTATTAATGGGTTCACAAGACGGACTCGTTCATTTACCTATGGTTTTTGCAAATCCGGGAGATATAATACTAGTTCCTGATCCAGGATATACAGCTTATGAAACAGGAATTCAAATGGCCGGTGCAACATCTTACTACATGCCATTAAAAAAAGAAAATGATTTCTTACCTAACTTAGAAGTTATCCCTGAAGAAATCGCCAATAAAGCAAAGATGATGATTTTGAACTTCCCAGGAAATCCAGTTCCAGCAATGGCACATGAAGATTTCTTTAAAGATGTAATCGCATTCGCGAAAAAACATAATATTATCGTTGTCCATGATTTTGCTTATGCTGAATTTTATTTTGATGGTCAAAAGCCAATTAGCTTCTTATCTGTACCTGGTGCAAAAGAAGTTGGCGTTGAAATTAATTCTTTATCTAAAAGTTATAGTTTAGCTGGTAGCCGTATTGGTTATATGATTGGTAACGAAGAAATTGTCGGCGCGCTTACGCAATTTAAGTCTAATACAGATTACGGTGTGTTTTTACCAATTCAAAAAGCTGCATCCGCTGCATTACGACACGGCGCTGCATTTTGCGAAAAAAACCGTGGAATTTACCAAGAACGTAGAGATACTTTAGTGGACGGATTCCGCAAATTCGGTTGGAATGTCGATAAACCAGCTGGAAGTATGTTCGTTTGGGCTGAAATTCCGAAAGGATGGACTTCGCTAGAGTTCGCTTATGCACTTATGGATCGTGCAAATGTCGTTGTCACACCAGGCCATGCATTTGGTCCTCATGGCGAAGGTTTTGTACGTATTGCACTTGTTCAAGATAAAGTAGTATTACAAGAAGTAGTTGAAAACATTAAAAACAGCGGTATTTTCTCTATTGAAAAAATAGAAGAATTAGTTAAGAATTAATAATAACCCCCCTGCTTAACTTTAGCAGGGGTATTATTATTCCTGGAGGTACGATATGAATATTAAAGATACTCTTCCCCATCGCTATCCATTTTTAATGATTGATAAAATTACAAACGTTAAAGAATCTCAATCGGCTACAGGATACAAACTGATTACAAATAACGAGTGGTTTATTAATAAAAATCAAAACTATATGCCTCATATGCTAATTGTAGAAGCACTCGCTCAACTTAGTGCTTTTGTAAGTACAGGTGAATCTGAAGGACTTGGTTTCCTCTCCTCTTTAGATGGGGTGGAATTTCATGAAAATGCGTATCCCGGTGATAAACTTGACTTACATTATGAATTAACACGTAACAGACGAGGTTTTGTTCTTGGGAAAGGAATTGCCTCTGTAAACGGTCAATCAATCGTTACCATTGAAAAGCTATTAATATATCAAGCTGATTAAACAGATTACATAGTAAGGGGTAGGGAAATGCGGAATGTTGTTGGTATTGATGCTGGGGGAACATTAACAAAAATTGCTTACTTTAACGAAATGAACAAATTAGTTTTCGAAAAATTTTATTCATATGAACAAGAAAGAATTAAAGAATGGCTTCATAATAATAATTCAATTACACAATTATGCATTACAGGTGGTAAAGCTACACAGTTAGAACAACTCCTTTCAAGTTCATATAAAATAGTAGAATTAAACGAGTTTGAAGCTACTTTAGCAGGAGTACGATACATACTAAAAGAAGAAAAACGTGCTATAAACAACTTTGTCCTAACAAATATCGGTACAGGTACTTCCATTCACTATGTTCACGACAATCAATATGTTCGTGCTGGTGGAACTGGAGTTGGCGGTGGTACTATTATGGGTCTTTCAAAACTATTAACAAATATAGATCATTTTGAAGACGTGATTCCGCTTACGAAAATTGGTTCAAGAAACAGTCTAGATATTACAGTTGGAGATATTTATGGTGGGATTCTCTCCCCTCTTGATAATAACTTAACTGCTAGCAATTTCGGAAAAGCGACCATTACAGACTCAAATTATAGTAATTCAGATATACTAGCTACCGTTCAAGGACTTGTCGGTGAAGTCGTCACAGCATTAAGTCTTCAATTCGCCGAAGCAAAAAATATTGACCATATCATTTACATCGGTTCTACTCTATGTAATAACGTACATCTTCAAAATATTATTAGTAGCTATACAGAATATCAAAACAAAATACCAGTCTTTTTACAAGACGGTGGTTATAGTGGTGCAGTTGGTGCTTTACTTCATAGTTCGAAATAAAAAAGCTGACTTTTGTCAGCTTTTTTGCAATGGTACTTCAAATTCAATAATTGATTTTCCATTCTTTCCAATTCGCTCCACGCTAATTCTATCAATTACACAATTTAACTTCTCATGAAAACTAGGAATATCCTTCGCTATTTCAGTTGCTAACTCTGTGCTATGTTTTCTCCCAACTGTTACAGGAGCGACACCTCAAACAGAGCAATTTAAACGTGCAGTAAATGCTCGTATGAGAGCATTTGAAATAGGTTCTGTTAAAGATGTTTCGAAACTTGTATTACAAGCAAATAGCCTATAAAAATAAAAACTTCTCAAATGAGAAGTTTTTATTTTTATATCACATGATTACTATTCCCGTGCCAAACTTTCCTAAACTTTATATAACAAGCAATTCTCCACGGAATAATATAAGACACCGCAACTACGTAAAATAATAAACCTATTGTTTGCTGATCTAAGTCAACAATATATTGTCTTGAACCATATCTTAAAATAACAATTCCGATAAAAGTAATTAAAAAGGCAGCACTTTTTTTCGTATAAATGTTTCCGTCTTCTCTTCGCTCATAGTTTGTTAGAAATATAAGTGGGATTGCGAAAATCACCCCAATGGATGCTGCTATAGTCACTTGTACTATAGCTGGATGTACTGTACCAAAAAACAATAAAATACCCGGTGTTAAAAATAGTAATGGCCACAAAATACGTTTTCCCGTTCCCTTTATCGGCTTATACATAGAACGATATCGTCGCCAAAAAATTAGCAGTGCCACGCATAAAAAGACGGTTATTAGTGAAGAAGTATCTCCCATACAGTCTTCCTTCTCTCTTAAAGTATTTGTGCTTAAATCGTATCCTCAAAAGAAACTTTACGAATAAATAGAGCGCTAATTATAAAGTATATTAAAATAAGTACTATCGAAATTGATATAACATTGGGTATATCAAGTAACGATTTACTATCAATAAATACCAATTCTTTCAAACCTACCTTACCATAAATTGTACTCGTCAACCCCAAGAAAAAAATCACACTAAAAGCAAAGCCTATCCAATTAAATCTTTTCTGAAAAATAGTTGTTAATTGAAATAAGCTAGCTAATAATAGATAGAACACGAACTGTGCAAAGAATTGTTCGATTGTATGTGCTCCTAAATTTATATGTTTCGTTTCATAAAATGTACCTTGTAAAAGCAAAACTTGTAGAAATGAAAAAATTACTGATTGTAATATGATAAAACATACTGAACCAATAAAGAATTGTAATCTAGTAACGCCAAATGAGACAACTGTACGAAATATGTCATCTTGAACAAGAAAAATACTTGCCACAATAAATATTGCAATTGCAATAGATGAATTATTGAAGATATCATGTAAAAATGCTACCTTTAGTCCCTTTATATCAGTTGCAGTTGTTGTCCATTTTATAAGTAATGCCACACACCAAAAGATAAGAATAGCCTTATAATGAAATTTCATATGTAACTTTAATTGTTTTAAAAGCATTTTCATTTCACCTCATTATCTGTTAGATAAATAAATAGTTTTTGCAGTGTTACTCTGTCTATTTCTAACCCTTCAGTTTCTATCAGCTCATAATCTCTAGCAGAAAGATCTCCCCATATCGCAGAAATCTCTTTATTCCCATACAACTCTTGTTTTACAACATTTTTCCCCATTAAAAAATTTGTCACTTTATCTTTATGTCCTGATATTATGTGTCCTTTTTCTAAAAAATCTTCCACAGAGGATTGAACAGCTAATGATCCTTCTTTTAATATGATTACATTTTCTATAACATGGGACACTTCCTCAACTAAATGTGTTGATAAGATGATTGTTCGTGGATATTCACTATAATCTTCCAATAGTAATTCGTAAAACAACTCTCGATGTGCTGCAACTAAACCGGTAGTCGGCTCATCAAAAATAGTAATTGGTGCTCTACTAGCTAAACCTTTAATAATACCAACAATTGTTTGCATACCATGGGATAAATCATAATACTTTTCTTTTGCATTCAATTGAAATTTTTTAATAAGTTCCTCAGCATATTCTTGATCCCAATTTTCATAAAACATGTTACACAAATAAAAAACATCTTTTACCTTACTACTTAAATTAATGTTTTCTTTCACCTTTACGAAACAAATATTTCGCATCGCTTTACTATTTTCAAAAACATTTTCACCAAATACAGCTACGCTTCCACTACTTGAAATGATTTGACCAGCAAGTATGTTTAATAATGTCGTTTTCCCCGCTCCGTTTCTTCCAAGCAAACCATATATTTTATGCTCTTCCAATGAAATAGTTACTTCGTTAACAGCTAATTTCTTTTTATATTTTTTAGACAAGTTTTTCGTTTCAAGTGCAATCATCCCTCTTTCCCCTCCTTCGTAATTTTGTGTATCATGTCCATCAATTCGTCTTTTGATATTTCTAGTACTTTTGCTTCTTCCCACACTTTAGGTAAATACTCAGTCATAAAAACATGCTGTCTTTTTTTTAGTACGACTTCTTTTGCTCCCTTTGTAACAAACATCCCGATCCCTCTCTTTTTATATAAAATCCCCTCATCTACTAGTAGATTTACTCCTTTTGCAGCTGTAGCCGGATTAATTTGTAACATCTTCGCAAATTGATTTGTCGACGGAACTTGTTCTTCTTCAAGTAATATGTCTTTTAAAATATCAGATTCAATTGTTTCTGCAATTTGTATGTATATTAACTTATTTTGTTCTAGAGTAGGTTTCACGATTTCACCACCTTAGGTTCATAGGTTCATTACTTATGTAATTAACCATAGCACAACGTTATATTTTTTTCCATAATTTTCATCAGAAAAAAAGAATCATTCGATACTGAATGACTCCCTTTAAAAAATGTCCGTATTTTCAATCGTAAAATAACCACATCTTCCTCCATATCACTTAGATTCCCTCACAGGATGTTCATTAAAAAATTGCTTTCGAAAATCTTTATTATTAACTAGCTTTTCTATTTTTTCTTGATTACCGTAAAAGAAATTCATTACGATTCCCTTATTCCATATAAGATCATCCTTTGGCAAATCATTAAATTCTTTATACAGTATGGGTAAAAGTTCTTCTCTTTTTAATGCAAAACTTTGATTTTCAATCTGAAACTCATACCCTTTCGCATTCGGTACTAAAACTGCAAGATAAATAGCATTAAAGAGTAAATTCTTCTTCATCGTATCCTTCCCATCAAACCAATACGTCTCAATCATTTCTTCTGTAAGATTTCCATTCTCTTTTGCACCATATTCCACTTTAATATTTTCATTTTCTAAATTTAAACTTTGAACTGTTTCACCACCGGGTAAGTTTGTAACAATCGCAATAACGTCGGAATTATTTCCAACGTATGTCCCCGTATATTTTTTAAAAGCCCCAGGTTCAATATGTGATATTTCTTTTATTTGCTCCCCATTAGAACAAGCAGTAACAACTAATAAAATTGTTAGCATAATACCTGCTATTCTATTCATATAGTTCATTAGACACCACCAAGTTCTATTTATTATCCAATCTATACAATGTATCCTTTAAAAAAACCTTTTAAATATACGCATTTTAATCAAAATTAAAAATTTTCAATTTTTATGTTTACAATTATCCATTAATTGTATATAATTACTAACGTAAGAAAAATATTCTAAAAGGAGGTCGAAGGAAATGATGAAATTACAATTACATGCTTTAACTTTAGCGTTAACTGCATCTGTGTTTTTCGGACAATTAAATATGAATTCGACCACCCTAATGGAGAATTAAAAATCGTACTTTATTTCTTTTAATTCATAAATTCGCCACAGGAGGTCGTATACTTTCCTGTGGCTTTTTCACGCCCAGCCATAGGAGAACGACATCTTCCTGTGGCTTTTTTGTGCGATTTTTTAGTCTCATACATTATTTTTTAAAGAAAGGAGCAACATTCGATGACAATTAGCGTATTGTTTTTAAGTATTACGATTCAAAGAAATACACTTTCCAAAGCTGAAATTCTTCATAATGAGCAAATTACAAAAGCTATGAATGATGTTAAGGAGCGCCAAGTGCTTTATTGCGATCACCTGTAATTCCTTTTCGAAAGGAGGAATTCGTCTATGACTTTTCATATTTTCTTTTTTACGACAGCACTTCAGAAAAAAACTTTATCTGAAGCTGAAATCTTTCGTAAACAACAATTAAAACAAACTATGGATAAAATAACGGACATTAAAAGTTCGTATTATACACAAATGTATTAAAAATATTTTTTAAAGGGGCAATTTCCTAATGAAATTCAAAGCTTTCTTTTTAACTATCACCATTCAAAAACGTAAATCTTCAAAAGCTGAAATCTTACGTGAACAACAAATTAAAATTATTATGGACGAAGTAAAAGAGCGTCAGTCCTCTTATTACAATCGCCTTTACTAAATAAATTATAAAGGGGTAATATCCTAATGAAATTTAAGGCTTTCTTTTTAACGATTACCATTCAAAAACGCAAACTTTCAAAAGATGAAATTTCTCGTGAGCAACAAATTAAAAACATTATGGATGATGTGAAAGAGCGCCAGTCCTCTTATTACAATCGTCTTTACTAAATAAATTATAAAGGGGTAATATCCTAATGAAATTCAAAGCTTTCTTTTTAACGATTACCATTCAAAAGCGTAAACTTTCAAGAGATGAAATTTCTCGTGAACAACAAATTAAAAATATTATGGATGATGTGAAAGAGCGCCAGTCCTCTTATTACAATCGTCTTTACTAAATAAATTATAAAGGGGTAAAAATCCAATGAAATTCAGAGTATTATTTTTAACGATTACCATTCAAAAAAATAAACTGTCTGAGTCTGATATGCTTCATGATCGACAAATTGAGCAGGCTATGTACAACGTAAAAGAGCGACAAAGTCATTATTGTAGTCACCTGTAATTCCTATTCGAAAGGAGGAATTCATGTATGAGGTTTCACCTTTTCTTTTTAACCATTACGATTCAAAAAGAAACTATATCTGCAAATGAAGTAAAACAAGAGGAACAGTATAAAAAGATTATAGATGAAATTCGTGATCGTAGAAGCAAGTACTACACTCGCCTATAATTGTTTGAACTTATATAAGAAATGAAAGGAGTCGATTATGATGTTAATAACGCGGTGTAAAGAAATGATTTGGATAGTTCAGAGGGATTCCACATAGTTTATAAAGTGAAACTTTAATCAGTGGGGGTTTTGTTCATCCCCCACTGATTATTAGCTCTCACCAATCGGGCGTTTACGCGCAGTTGATCTCCCACCTAACTTCTTTTTTCTTCACCTGAATTTTGAGGTGGGAGTTTTACTGCCCACAAATAGCGGGATAAAGTTTATTTAACAAAAATTCACCGCCTGATTTGATGTGTAAAAAATATACAATAATAAGTATTTCATACACTAAAAAATAAAAGATACACCCCTTTTTATTAAGCGGTGTATCTTTCTCAACATATTCTATTTCCGTTTACTTCGTTTCGTCTTAAACAATCTCACTAAGTTCGAAACAACTGTTTTTGTTACCGCATAAGCTGGTACTGCTAAAATCATCCCGATAATTCCCGCGAAATTACCTACCCCTAAAATAAGGATGATAATTGTCAACGGATGGATATTTAATTTTGAACTCATAATACGCGGTGAAATGATGTTACTTTCAAACTGTTGTACGATTGTTACTATAATAATTACGTACAGAGCTTGCATCGGAGATACGAACAGACCTATAATGACAGCTGGTGCTGCTCCGATAAATGGACCTAAGTTCGGAATTATATTTGTAAATGCTGCGATAATTCCTAAAACGAAAGCATACGGTAAACCGATGATTAAATAACCAGTAAATGTAAAGGCACCAATAAACATACAAACGAGCGCTTGACCTTGAATATATGCAGATAATGTTTCGTTCGTTTCCTTTATGATACGAAGTCCTTCTTCACGGTAAGACTCTGGTAATACACTAACAGCTTTTCCTGGAAATGCATGTCCATCTTTAAACATATAAAATAAAATGAACGGTACTGTAAAGATAACTAACGCCACGTTCGTGATAATACCAAATAAAGCCGTTGCACTCGACGTAAGTGTGTTTGGTATTTCCTTTAAGTATTCAATTGCATTTTTCTCAATTGTCTCAATGGAAACGTAGTTTTGTGTAGATAGCCATTCAAATAATCTATGATGGGATAGATCTTGTATGTATACTTTTCCCTCTTTTATGTAAGTCGGCATATTTTTTACTAAATCCATTAACTGTTGTGAGATGGTTGGAACGACTACTCCAATAGCAACTCCAGTTAATGTAATGATAAAAAGGTACAGTAGTAAGATCGCTAAACCTCTAGGTACTTTTTTATTCTCCAAAAAGACTAACAATGGGTTAAATATGAAGTATAAAAATAACGCGATTAAAATTGGGAAAAATAATGTTGATATGAAGATACCAATCGGTTGAAATAGAAACGATATTTTTGTGCAAATAAATATAATTCCTACAACCATCAGCACTTCTAATGTCCAAAAGTGCACTTTCGATTTCAAAAAAACGTCCTCCTTTAAACTAGCACTTCTCTTCATTGTACCAAATTAAACTTAGATTTCACATAATATTTTCCTTTACAATATTCCAAAATCCCATTAAATACACTACAATGAGATTACAGACAAATTTGCAGGTAAAGGTGATAAATATGACACAATGCATCATTTGCAGAAAAGATACGAAAGAACTTAGTGAACAATATGTCATTCCAGAGATATTATGTGGATATTATTTCATAAACTCAATTTGTGATTCCTGTCATGAACATATGACAACAAATATTGACCGTCCTTTAATTAGACATAAATTAAGTCAATATAAGATTGAGCAAATGAAAAAACAAATCGACTCCCCTCTCTATACGAATGAACATGGTGAGGAGCTAGCAGCCGCTGAGACAGATGTAGTCGAAGTAAGTGATGAGATACTTTATTCCAATGCATTAATTATGAAACTATGTAAAAAGCACGATATTTCATTACATAATGAAATTTGGAAAGAAGAGCGCGTAACAAAAGTAGCTAGTTCTATTCAACGTGAATTGCTTTTAGATAACCGTAAATATAAAATGAGTGTATTAAAAATGGCTTATACTTTTGCTGTACAAACAATTGATGGCTACTTTGACGATCCAGATGCGATTGATATTTCTACCATTCTATTAAATGCCGATTTCATGGAATTAAAGGAAAAGAGTATCGTTCGTGACTTAAGCAAAAGCTCTTTATGGAATACATTAAATACAACGAGCGAAAACCATTACTTTATTTTACTTAGTGATAAAGACGGTCTATTCTGCTTCATTCGCCTATTTGATATTTTTGATGTTGTTGTTCATTTATCAGAAAAAAGATACAATCTTCCATCACCAATTGTCGGCGTAAATAATGTAGACAAAAAAGGATTTTTTGTGGAAAGTTTAAAACAGTATATGGATGGGCTATTTAAAGAAACTACACGTTCTATTTAATCCATATAGGAACATACGGTCTCCTTTCTTCATGAAAAGACACTGTGTTATAATGAGTGTGAAAAGAACAATACAATCACATAAAACAATTAAAACCTGTATATAAATAAAAAAGACTAGTGTGCGGCTACACACTAGTCCACGTAACTTAGCAGATTGGATTGTTCATTTATCCTATTTGTTTCGTACAAACACAACAACCCACATTCTATAGGCATAGGTGGGTTGTTATTTTTTGAGCTTGTCAATTAAGACGACAATAAACGTTAACAATGCAATGAGAAACAGTCCACCTTGCAATAACAACGCAATTTCACTCACTTATTATCACCCCCCTCCTACTTTGGAGAAGTGATAATTGAACAACCAACCGTACCATAAGTTACCTCTTAATTTTATCATATTTTCTAATAGTTTACGACGAAAACCCGCAAGCTAGTAAGCTGCGAGTTTTTTTATTTTTCATGTAGAAAAAATCTCTTTCTGTTTAAATATAGTCTCCGTTTCTAAAATCATTTGAGGTAAGAAGACATGAATTGTATCCGTAAATACGTTAAGAGCTTCTTTCACATAACCATTTTCAAATTGATCTAATGACTCAGGTAATTCGACTTCATCTAATATGAAATACTCACCATTAGGAAGAACCATAATATCAATGATTAAATCTTCAAATGTTACTAACTCATTTCCTACATGTGTGTTTTTTATGATATTAAAATATGACCCTAAATAATGTCCAGCATCATCTCTCCATATGTATAGGTTATACGGACGATCTTCCCAATAATATGCGGTTGTATAACTACCTTTAGGAATAGTTAATTTTATTTCGTTTGCTGTCATAGTAAAAGGGTACTGTACCTCATGAAATAGTACGATTCTCTTCGGTTGTGCTTCTACTAATAAACAAACGTGATCTACAGTTGTAGAATCATAACGTATTTTTCTTTCTATAATTTCAATCCTTGATGTACGTAAACAATTCATTTTTTAGTTACCCCTTTTATCATATAGTCCGTTTTTAATTATATCCTTTACGCTCCTGATTAAGAAAGTATACCGTATTCCGCATCATAAAAACTCCTTCTATAATGGAAGGAGTTAATGAACTACTACTATTTTATTAACCACAATTCATATATGGTTTTTTATTTTTTTCAATACAAACTCCATATACACCAAACGCACGGTGATACTTTAGCATTTTACTCCTATTTCAACTTCTCCATAACCGCAGCATAAAATTCCCGTTCATTATCAACATTTAAATGGACACGACTTACTGTTTTAGAAAATCCATATAACAACTGCGCTTTAATTGGCTCTTTTAACGTTATTTCAAAAGTTGCAGGTTCCTTTATAAATTCCATAACAGTTGCTTCAAGAACCTCTTTCTCTTCTTCTTTCGTTAAAGATTCGCCTTTATAAAACACAATGTTATCAATTTGTGTAAATGGTAAAACGATTTTCTTTCCTAATCCAATTTGAATGATCACTTTTTCTTCCACAACGATAATTGGATTTTTACGCATCGCTTGTATTTCAGCTAAAAAATAAAATATCGCATATATGTTTAAGATGAGTAAAACCCAAGCTATTACTGGATTCCATTGATGAAGTAAATAATGAAAACCGATACTTTCAATTAATGTTGCATGAATAATCATGATATAAACACCTATTGCACCGGTCTTTTTATGATATGAGTATGTGAATTCACTTTCTAATACTTTTACACGCCATGATAAAAAAGCATAATAGAGTAACTTACACTCTGTAAGAATGATATTTACTCCCTTACTTCTCTTCATATTAGCATCAAACGCTGCATCAATCGCATAAGAAAATGAAGAATACTCACTTCTATATTCTTTATATCGTTTTATTATTTTAGGAAGTACTCTTATAATTTTATATATAAGAAACAGTTCAAAACATACGAACACAATTTCTCCAGCAACTATTACATACGAAACAAATGAAAAAGCTTGTAAATAATCACTAGGAATTATAAATCTTGCGAATACATATCCAGCTATAACTACAGGAAACATATACGTTAACGAATATCTTTTCCGTATAATAAAGAAATATGTGATGACTGGAATTACAAACATAAAATCTAATAATGAACCGAGGACTACTTCTTTCGGGGCAGCTGGCACTATTGGGAGGGCATACAATAGATAGTTTGATAACATAATTAAAGATACGAGTCCAATCCAAATGCCTTTTTTCCTTCGTGAAATTGATGGATTCATTCCTTCTCTCCTCTATTCAAAAACCTCATTTAAATGGTCTTTATAAAATGAAATAGCACGTTCAAATTCTTTTATCTCATCTACTTTCACAATTGTCTCTAACAGTAATTTCATCGCTTCTTCATGTTCGTTTACGTTATATTTTGCTAATGATAAAAACACTTTCATCACGTCATTTTCCGGGAACTTCTTTATCCCTGCTTCTAATACAGTAATCGCTTTATCATATTCCCCTATACAACGATACGTACTGCCAAGACCGATATACGCACCGCAAAGGGATTCACCATCAAGTCCGTTCGCAATTGCCTGTTCATAATACGGAACCGCCTCCGTTTCAAGACCCATTACATCATGTATCCAAGCGCATTGATATAGCACTTCTGCATCCCTCGTAAAGTTTGTTAATCCTATAAGTATCTCTCTAGACTGCGCATATTTCTTTTCATTTCTAAGTTTAATAGCTTGCTTTAATAAATGTTCCATACAATCCACTCCTCACAAAATGTTCATTATGCATATATCATGTATTACACATTTACGAGCAGCTAATGGCCTATTTCATTGATTTGATTCAATTTAATAATCAGTGAGGGCTAAGTTCCCCCACTAATTTAATATTAACTCCATTATATACTATGCGACTGCATCTCTTTCTAAAAGCTTAAATCTACATAGTAGTGATACGATTACATAAATGCTCTAACATATTGACAATTTCTTTTGCAGTTTCATCTTTCCCATTACATAACTTCACATTACCGTCTTGTCCAATAACGTGATGCACAGCGCCGCGAGAATATAAAGAATGCGGTGAGTTCGCTATCATTACACTCGCTTTTGCACCTTCCATTCTTTTGCTTGCTCTTTCAATAAGTTCTGCTTCATTTACGTCACTTTCCAGTTTAAAGCCAACGAGTATCGTTTCTGGATCCCAACTCTTTATTTGTTTTAATACTTTTGGCGCTTTTTGAAAATGAATAATTGGAGCGATGTCACTTGAAATCTTTCCGTTCATATTAAGAACATTTCCATCTTGATCACAAATCTTTTCGACAACCCAATCTGAGCCAGCAGCAGCCATAATAACTGCATCTACTTTTTCATGTGTAATAATACTTTTCATCTTATCTTGTAAATCAATAATCCCCTCAAATGGGTGCAATTCTAATTGGTTTTTTACATCCATTGGCTTCTCAGCGAAATAGCCATGCAAATATATAACATTTGCTCCTTTTTTCATTAGCTCTTCTGCAATAATTCTTCCAATCGTACCTTTTGCTAAATTTGTATGCCCACGTACTTGATCCCATTTTTCTAGGCAGCCGCCGCTCGTAATTAATACTTTTTTCCCCTGCATAATAACCATCCCTTACTGATTTTTCGCACGAAACCACTCTGTTCCAAAGTCAACTGCATCACGCTGCCTCATAAAACGGCACGTCGCATTCCCTATCTTCCCACGCGTAACTGTTCCTTTAAGCTCATATTCAACTCCGATTTCTACAAACGTATCAGAATCGTAATCCATTTCAACGAATTCTTTCCATACTCTTACACCTTCTTCTATAATAGGTGCTCCTACCTTTATTAACTCGCGTGCACCTGTACGTACCTCAGATAAATGTATAGACGTATTAGAGTCATAACCAACACCAAGTAATAATATGTATCCATCTAAATCGTATATTTTTCGTAATGGCGATTCTTCACCAAAACTTATGGAAAGTGAATGATTCGCTGTAATTTCTTCTGCGTGTTGCCCCCATGCTGCAAAACTACTGAGTGGATGATTACTGCGCAATACATTCGGATATGTACGAAAACATTCAACTACTTCTCCCATTGCCCTTGTTGGTGTTATACGTGGATCAAATGCTGGGACGTTATCCCGAATAATTTGCCACCATTCTTCTGGTACAGGTGGTCTTGACCAATGTTTTGGATCGGATAAATCCGAAGATTGCGTCGGCATAATTATCGTTCCTTCTTCTGTAACAACTTTCATTAACGCTTCTACTACGGCAACTGCACCGCCTGATATCCAACCGATTGAACTTAATGAAGAATGTACAATAACTGTCATTCCCTTTTCTATCCCTAATGCTTTTAAATCATTTGTAATTGTTTCGATTGTATTTGGAAATTGTGTATTCGCCACTATGTCATTCATTTTCACGATTGTTCCCCCATTTTGCTTTAAACTAATACATACATATATTATCATATTTTTCTTAATTTTTAACTTAATCATTTCAATTACTATACCTCTGTCGTTTTTATCATATCGGAAACAGTTAAATTATGGTGTATTTATTTAAAATTAATATAGAAAGGTTAACACAATCAAAAACTTTCAATCTAGCAATCTTAATTTATACTAATATGAAATAGCCCATCACAAATGATGAGCTATTTATTTTATTCATTCTCTAAATAACAATAAAACCTCTCTACCCCCAGATATTTCTCTCCCAAGCTTTCAATCTTAAAGTTACATTTCTTGTAAAATCCGACTGCCTCTGTATCTGTCTCAGCCTCAATATATGTTAACTCATATTCCCTAATTATTTCTTTAATCATTTGAAGTGCAATTCCTTGATTACGATATTTTTCATCAACAGCTATGTGACACATTCTCGCTCTATTTGTATGAATTAGCACTATACCTATGCAACCCTTATTCCCATATTTATATAGCACTGCCTGATCATTTTTATACATTGAAACTGCTTTAAATAAGCTCGCTTCACTCGGACCGGTCGCATGCTTTAATACTTTTTTAATGGGATCTATTTCTAAATACTCAACACGTTGTAACATCCTATCTCCATCCTTTCTCATGAAAAAAGATTAGCTCTTTATTGAAAAAGAGCTAATCTCATTACGCCGTTATTTTCTCTTCTTTTTTCACAACTACAGCTACATAACTATGAAGTATCATTCCGACAATTACAAGACTCATTCCAACCCACGATAAAGAAGACGGAATTGGAGCCGATAACCAGATCAGCTCTCCTACTAATGCAAATAAAACTTCACCAGACTGTGTCGCCTCGACTGTTGCTAATTTTTGCGGATCATCTTTTACAAGATCTGTCGCAAAGAAGAATAATACCGTTGCGATTAACCCTGAACTAACTGCTACAATAAAACATTGGAAAACTTGACTACTTGACGGTAATCCGCCTGTTGATACTTCATAACCAGATAGTAAAAACCAAAATGGTAAACTTGCTAATGTCATACCGAGAACTCGTTGGAAGACATCTAATTCGCCCTTACATACTTGCATCATTTTTCTATTTCCAAGTGGATATGCAAACGCAGCAATGAGTACAGGAACCACACATAAAATGGTTTCACGAATCCCTAAAGAAGAAGCGTGTTCTACTTGCATAAGAACAACACCGAATAAAATAATGCCTGACATTACTAATTCTTTCATTGGAAGTTTTTTATGTAATGGGTCTACCGCAAAAAATGGTGTTAACAAAATCCCTGCAACTATTGTAATTTGCCAAGTCGAAGCGACAAGCCACCCCGGTCCAAACGCACCCGCGAAACTAAGCGGTGCATAAAAGAGACCAAACCCTACAATACTCCATAACAACCACTCTTTCGGATTGTTTTTCATATATTGCAAGAGTTGTTTTAAATTCCCTCTATACATGACAATAAGTAGTAGCATTGGAACCATAAAGTAATACCGTAGTGATGCACTCCAAATCCAACTCCCGCCCCCTAAGTCCATCGACCGGTTTAACACAAAGGTAAAGGCAAAGAAAAACGATGCCAATATCCCTACTGCAATAGCTTTCATTATAAAACCCCTTATATAGTTTCTTTTTCTACTATATAACAAAATGAATATAATTAATATTCAAAAATTTAATCATACATGCGGTCTACTTCTATATAACTTTCGTAATCGACTAATATGAGCTTGATGGTACCGATTATGATCGGCTATATGCCATATTCCCCACCTTATAGTCGCATTTTCTCCCTTTTCATAAAAAACTTCTCGTGTTAAATCATTTTCTGTTAGTTTCATACATTCCTCATAAAACATATGTTGCACAGCTTCATAATCTTGCATTAATTCTTGTAATTTGTACTTTCTTAAACTAGGCAATTCTCCCATTTCATTCAACATTGGTCCATATTTATTTTCAAGTGCAGGCGGAACTCCCTCTCCTTTTAAACGATACACCCAGTGTAAATCGACTACTGCTAAATGCTGAAGTAGCTGTCCAATGTTATTTTCATTATTTTCAGACCCTTTATAGGATAGTTCGTTCTTTTCAATACCTTCGACTAACCTTTGCAATCGTTTAAATGTATCAGTAACCGTTGCATACAAAATTGCCACGTTGGGGTTCATATCTTTTTCTAAATGGAGATCTTTCATGATAATATCCTTCCTTTAAAGAAACAACACCATATTTTCATCATCACTATACACACCATTCACCTTTATAGCTCTTTTTTCAATTCCATACGTTTTAAATCCCATTGATTCATACAATTTTTTTGCTGGTTCGTTTGTAGATACAACACCTAATGTCAATTGCTCTAGTTTTATATCTCGCGCTCTTTGAATGGCATTTGTTATTAACTCACGTGCCAATCCGTTCCGCCTGTTTTGTGCATCTACATACATCGCAACGATATGACCTTTATGTTTATACGCCTCTCTCTCTTCTGTTAGTAAAGTGACAACTCCAACTAAATGATTTTCTTCATTAAATGCACCAAATGTACAACTAGTAGTAGCTGTTAAATTACTTTCCACTCTCTTAATAGGATTTTCCTGGCGAATCGCCTCTTCATAAGTTGTTACAAATGCCTCTGGATTTACTTGTAAAGCTTGTAAACGTAAGTCCCAATATTTTTCCGCATCTTCTTTCGTAAGTAATCGAATCATATTCATCCTGCCCCTTTAAGTTAACATAATATTTTTATAAGCTACTATTTAAAGATTGGTATTCTTCTCTTAACATACTATAGCGATAACGATGAATGAACTTCCCTTTACGTAACCGATCATTTCTCATTATTCCTTCACAAACAAATCCTGCTTTTTCATAACTCTTTCTAGCTTGTAAATTATCTTCGTCTACTCGTAGCCAAATTTTTTCTAATTTGAATTCAGAAAAACCGATTTGTAACATACTGTATAGGGCCGCCATTCCATATCCTTTACCCCAATATTCTTTATTTCCAATTGCAATCCCTAGTTCAGCATTTTTATTTGTATTATCAAAGTTTTTTAGGTCTACCCATCCAATGTGTATACCTTCCTTTGTAACGATAGCTCGTTGTTCATAACCATTCTTTCGACTTATGCATGCTTCAATCCATCTTCTCGTATCGCCACGAGTGAACGGTGGATATTGATCTGGTACAACTAAATGTTTTGTTACTTCTGTATCTAATGACCATTGATATCGATCTTCTACATCGTCTTGTGTCAATTCTCTTAATTGAACGAATGGTACATTCATTTTGCTATCCCCTTTTCATTTCCCGATAGAAAACCCTTCAAAAACTCTTCCTCCATACTGCTCTAACGTATTTTCTATAAAACTAATTAATTCATTTTTCTTCTCTGTTTTATAAAAATGATCAAAAGCCGCTACAAAATGTTCTGCATATCGCTCGTCATACCTTCTTAACACTCTAATAAACCATTTTGAATTTCCAAGCCATTGACCATTTACCCTTAAAACATATTCATGTACTAAATCAGCTAATAAATTTGCGATGAACAATTCTTCTTCTCTCTTTGTTGCACCAATGAAATCATCCAAGGTATCCGTAATAAAATAGCGTTTCTGCTTCATCGTTTCTTCTGACCATTTTTTTGGTCCTTTATTTAATAAACCATTCGCTTCTCTTTTAAGTGTCTCTACAATTTCATCTTTTCCTTTTAGCACAATCCCTTCTGAAACTAATTGAGGTAATGAAGGTCTCCCGCGCTCACAATCACTTTTAAAAAAGGTTTTATACGTTTCAAAATTATGTACGAATACTTCAACAGGCCAGCCATTACTATAGAAGGATTCTCTATAACAAGATGACAAACTTTGGTCGAATATTACAATATCAAGGTCAGATGTTTTCGTAGCCTCTCCTCTAGCCACACTTCCCCCTAGTAAAGCAACATCACAATTCGAAAATTGTGATGTAATTATGCTTTGTGCCGCTTCAATTGGTTTCATAATCTTACCCCTTCTTATTTTACTTTCTTTTTTTCAGCTCTTTCTCTCGCTTTTTTTATATACGGTTCTGCGTCTGGTGTTTTGCATGACGTTGCCCCGTGATCAACTTGAACTTTCCCAATTTCACGTGCAATTTCAATCGCTTTTCGCTCTAAGTCTTCATTACGAATTCCTATCGCGATTAAAGCACTATTCATCGCTTCTTTTTTTCTATTTTTTTCATTATGTATATTTGCTTTAATTTCTTCGAGATACGGAGTGAAGAATTCATCATGTAACGTTTTATTTTTAATCGCTATATTCGCTAATAATGACCAACCAGCTCTTCCAATCCATTCTTCATCAGACTTCGTCCATTCTTCCATTCTTTCTATCGCGATTGGTGACGTACATATAGCTGTCATAAGAACGTCCATTAAACAATAGTAATCAACATCCTGAACCCATCTATTTAGTTGTTCTGACGTTAGTTTCTTCGGATCTAAAATCATCGTTGCTAAAGTCATTGCATCCATATTTTTTGTTTCCCATAATGAAATTGCTAAATCATGATCTTTTTTTATCTTCTTTTTTAACAATTTTAAATTTGCAAAACTAACTCCAAATAACGGCTCTTTCGCTCCGTGGTTTTTATACGTCTTACGAGTTTGTTCTGTCCCATACTCTTCTAGTTGCTGCATTACTTCTTCAAGTAACATATGCCCACCTCTTTTATGTTTTATGTTCACTTCATATATGTATGTACGATATATTCTACATTATTTTTTGGTTTTCCTATATTTATTTTTCACACGGTTGTTCATTCACACTCTGTATACCATACTCCACAAGCGCATTCAACGGATTTATTATGTTCCTTCCTATTATATTTTCTGCCCTTGTAGTAGCGTCTACCATAGATAATTGTGCAACTGAAAGCATTTCGTTTCTATCTTTCATAATTTCATATAAATATTTTTCTAATTTAACATCATGCTCTTCTTTACGCCCTTGCATAATTAACTCAAATATCCCTTCTATCACTTCTACTTTTACTTGTATGGATTTATTATTCTGCTGAGCGTATAGTCTTAAACGTTCCATCGTTCCTGAAACAGTACGGTTATTTGTAAATAGTATTGTCTGTGGCTCTTCAACCTGACAAATCATTTCAAAGAATGGCTCATCAATTTTCAATATAGGTATGTCTATTTTGAAATTCTCATCTAATAACGTGATATAATCTGTACAAGTTATTAAAAGTGTATCAACATCACTTTCAGCTATATACTTTATAATATCTTTTAAATTATTTCGTGCTTGTTCTCGTTCTATTTTTAGTCTGTGTGATAAGATTGGATCTACAAAATGGAGTATTTCTATTTCAAAAAATTGCAACGCTCGGTCAATGTATTCAATATTTGAATGATGAGCATGTAAACAAGCTAATTTTTTCATACTTATCCTCCCTTTCTAAAACAAAAAACGTGAATGAACCATTTTACATGCAGTTCCATTCATTTAATTCTTGTTTCATTTTTTCAAACCTGCAAAACAGTGAAATCTTACATACTTTTTAACAAACTTTTTTGCGCTTGTAAAAAAGTTTTTTTGCATTTCCCCCTCTAAAATTGCTAATATAGTAGAGTAGAACTTTTAAAGAGAGTAGGAAAATTATGCACAATGGAATTCGGATGACAACTTTAGTGAAAAGGGCTCTGTTGATTTGCGCTGGGGTATTATTTACATACGAAGCTGCTTACGAATCAACACATATCGCTCTAGCAAGTACAGAGGATGAAGCGAAATCTGTTCAACTTGTAAGTGAAATTCAAACGTCCCTTGCTCCGAAAGAAGCTCCAAAGCACTATAACGGGCAAGTTAGAAAAGTCGCTTACTTAACATTTGACGATGGTCCTGGAAAATACACAGCTGAGCTTTTAGATATGTTAAAGAGTGAAAATGCAAAAGCAACATTCTTCCTAATTGGTTCAAACGTAAAAGCTTTCCCTGATCTTGTAAAACGTGAAGATGCTGAAGGCCACTATGTTGGGATGCACAGTATGACTCATAACTACAAGAAACTTTACACAGAAGGTCATTACGTTGATGAAATGAAAGAAGACCAAGGCTTAATCGCTGGCGTTCTAGGAAAATCTCCAGTATTAACTCGTCCATCTTACGGCTCAATGCCAGGGTTAAATGAAGCTCTTCGCAACAAAGTTGTTGAAAATGGTTTAAAAGTTTGGGATTGGACAATTGATTCATTAGACTGGAAATACAACAAAATGCAAGTAGACGCTGCATCTGCTAAAATCGTAGAAAACGTTCTACATGGTGCTACAAACCCAACAGAAGTTATTCTAATGCATGATATTCATCCACAATCAGTTAAAGCAGTACCTGGTATTATTAAAGGGCTGAAAGAAAGAGGATATGAATTAGAAGCCTATAATGAGAACGAACACTTCCCATTAAACTTCTGGCATGATAATCGTATGTAATAAAAAGACTTGATTCCCTCTAGTAGGTTATCAAGTCTTTTTATTATCGTTTTGGAAATTTCCTTTGTTGCTCTTCAATAGAACGAATAATATTCTCCCTATCCTCTTGAGTTATACCGATAGAAAATTCGTATTCTTCTTCCTTACACCATGTGGGGTTAAGTTCCAGCGATAAGCGAATAACAATGTTAAACTCCCCTGCTTTTCCCCCCATAAATTCAAACGCTAAATTTGGTTCTATGAAATCTAGTTCGTTATATGTAGGGTTTGGTAAAGATTCAAACCATTTTATCATGTACTGTAAATCGTATGTTTGTAAAAAAGGATCCATCGTTTCAAAAACTTTATTTTCTTCTGATAGTTTCGCTTTTACTCTTAACCAATTTCTATCACACTCGTCTTTTGCATCTTTATATTGGTAATTTACAACCTCTAAATGTAATGATATTTTTTCATTTTGAAAATTCATGCATATCCCCCTTCTATCTCTGGATCTTTTGTTTTATAAATTTTTATTAATCCCGATACTTTAAATTATACTAGGTTATTTTAATCTTTTTTTAATACGGATAAATTGTTTGCATTTATTACCCTTTATACATAAAATAAATTTGATTTGCGATATAATCTGAACTAAAGTGAAGTCCATTCCTTATCCACCACATGATAATACCTACCAATGAAGCTGTTTTAATATCAACCGCAACATAATCATCAGGCAAATCCTTTTTCGTATTCTCTCTTCTCGTTTCTATTAACTCTTTTAAAAATAAAAATAGTTGCTCCTCAAATTGATTCATTTTAAATAATATAAATAAATAATTTCGATGGATATATAAATAATCAAGTAATTGTGTTAGCTTTTGTTTTTCTGATAAATCTTTTGCATGTATTAAATCAGCTATTTTATTTGAAAGTTCATTTGAAATCTCATTCGTGATTTGGTCTAGTAAATCTTGAATATCTTGATAATGTAAGTAAAAGGTTGTTCGGTTTAATCCTGCTTTTGTTGCGACTTTCTGAACCGTTAAACTTGAAATACTAGGATTCTCACATAGGAGAGAAAAAACAGCATTTTTAAACATTTCTCTTGAACGAACTGTACGAGGATCTTCTTTTTTAGGTGTAGACATTTTGAAACTCCTTTATAGATTTTCTCTTTACTTACTCGACAGTGCATACCTTCTATGTCGAGTAGTGAACATTTTCAACAAAACTGTTCATGGTCAAAGAAAATTTATTTTGTTACCATTAATTTTATCGACACAATGTCGATAAATCAAGACAACAATGAAGGAGTTTACCAATGCAAAAGGAAATATCAGAAAGAAATAAAAAAATTATATTAATTGTGCTCATTTCCGGTTGTTTTTTATCAACATTAAATCAGACGCTATTAAATGTAGCGATGAGTAATTTAATGGAAGTATTTGATGTTACAGCTGCAACCGTACAATGGCTATCAACAGGCTTTATGCTCATAAATGGCGTTCTAGTGCCAATTACTGCATTTTTAATGAAACGATTTACAACAAGGCAACTGTTTATTTGCTCGATGCTCTCTTTGTTTATCGGGACTGTTCTTTGTGCATGCGCCATGAATTTTGGCATTTTGTTAACAGGAAGAATGATTCAAGCAGTTGGAGCAGGAATTATTATGCCACTAATGATGACAGTTATTTTATATTTATACCCTAGTGAAAAACGTGGAAGTATTATGGGAACCATCGGTTTCGCCATAATTTTTGCGCCAGCCATCGCTCCAACATTATCTGGCTTTATTATTGAATATGTATCATGGAGATGGTTATTTATTGGATTCGCTCCATTTGTATTAATCGTTATTATTCTCGCGCTAAAATATTTAATGAATGTTGCTGAGACAACAAAAGCAAAATTAGATATCGTAAGTGTCATTTTATCAACGATTGGCTTTGGTTGTATTATATTCGGATTTAGTAGTGCAGGAAGTAAAGGATGGGATCATCCAGTTGTTATTACTACAATTATCATCGGAATAATTGTTACAACCCTATTCTGTTTACGTCAAATAAAGTCTAGCGATCCACTATTAAATTTATCCGTATTTAAGTATAAAATTTTCACTCTTACATCAGTCATTAACGTACTCATTACGATGATTATGTATGCTGATTTAATTCTTTTACCGATTTACTTGCAAAACGGACGAGGTTTTACTGCTTTTGAATCAGGTTTACTTCTATTACCTGGAGCTGTAATTAATGCATTCTTATCACCTATCACGGGTAAAATGTTTGATAAATATGGGGCAAAACCACTCTTTATTATAGGTTTAATATGTATCATTATATCGATGTGGGGTGTAATTGATTTGACCGAATCCACCACTTATATGTATTTAATGGTTCGTACCATTATTCTACGCATTGGACTAAGTTTCATTTCGATGCCTTTAAATACAGCAGGTTTAAACGCTTTACCAAGAGAACTGGGTTCACATGGTAAAGCAGTGAATAATACCGTACGTCAATTAGCAGGTGCTATAGGAACAGCAGTCATTATCACTGTGTATACAATTCAATCCACTTCACATACTTCACAGTTATCTAGTGAGAACGGAAGCATATCAACTATGCAAGTAACGAAATTAGCTTCTATCTTCAGCTCAAGTGATGCCTACGTATTTATGTTAGTCTTATCCTTTGTAGCTTTGATTATTGCATGTTTTATGCCTAAAAAAGTAGCACTCCAAAAATCCGAAAGTAAATCTTAAAACAAAAAATCCTACTCGTTTTCTATACGAGTAGGATTTTTTATTATTTATTTCGTTTCCCCGTCTTCAGTCGTCTTCACCTTCGTTTTATCTTTATCACGATTGTTATAGTTATATTTAGAAGGTTCTACCGGTGTAAATCCTTCTGGTGTGTAGAATCGTAATAAGTCACCGTTAACAACTTGGTCGGAGTATTTTAGTGATTTTTGAACCATTTGCTCATTTTGTTTTATTTCATCTGTAAATTCTACAGGTTTCCCAGTCGCTGTATCATAGTATTTGCCGTTAAGTGCAGTAACTGTTGGGCTTACGTAGTTACCGTTACGGAACGGAACAACTTGTTTATGCTCTGGTGATAATAAATCTGATCCGAATTGGACATAATTTTTCGTATCTGTACCTAGTAAGTGTAATAACGTTGGAAGAACGTCAATTTCTCCGCCGTATTGATGTTGTACGCCGCCTTCCATTCCTGGTACGCGAATGATTAATGGTACACGTTGTAATTGAGCATTTTCAAATGCGTTCATTTCTTTACCCATTATTTGAGACATTGCTGCACTATGATTATCTGAAATACCGTAATGATCACCGTACATAACGATAATTGAGTTATCGTATAGACCAGATTGTTTCAAGTAATCAATGAATCCTTTTACAGATTCATCTAAATAGCGTGCTGTTTGGAAGTACGTATCTACTGATGAATCACCTGTTTTAGCTGGTTCAATCGTTGCTTCCGCTTTATCAATCGGATAAGGGAAATGGTTCGATAACGTAATGAACTTCGTATAGAACGGTTGTTTCAACGTTTGTAATAACGGAATTGATTCATTAAAGAACGGTTTATCTTTTAAGCCATAGTTTACTACATCTTTTTCATTCATATCGTAGTATGACGCATCAAAGAATTTATTAAAACCAAATGATTTATAAATTTCATCACGGTTCCAGAATGTTTTGTAGTTACCGTGGAACACTGCTGATGTGTATCCTTGTTGTCCTAAAATAGCCGGTGCTGATTGATACGTGTTATGAGCTTTATTTGTAAAAACAGATCCTTGTGGTAATCCAAACATTGAGTTCTCTAACATGAACTCCGCATCAGATGTTTTCCCCTGTCCTGTTTGATGGAAGAAGTTATCAAAGTATAACGTATTCGCATCTTTTGTAAATGAGTTTAAGAATGGTGTAACCTCTTGACCATTTAGCTTGTAGTTTAGTAAAAAGTTTTGGAATGACTCTAAATGAATATAAATTACGTTCATTCCTTTTCCTTTACCGAAATACTCAGGGTTTGGACTTGCATAAGTTGATGAAAGATAGTTTCTAACTTCTGTCATATTATCTCCATCCGCTAATGCTCGTTCTGTTGATGCTTTCGCACTTTGAATACCATCATAAATCGTAAAGTTGTACGCCCCTAAATATTTCACGATATAATTGCGGTCAAATGTTCTTGTTAACAATTCAGGACGGTCAGATTCTGCCAGACCTAAGTTAACGCTAAATAATAAAATACCTGCTACAAATACTAGAGATAATTTATGCTTCGCAACACGGATTGGTTTAGGATTTACAAATTTCGTTGCGACTAAAACAATTAAAATGATTGTATCTAAGAAATATAGTGGATCATATAAGTGTAGCAATGCAAAAATACTACCACCTAAATCTCCAAAGTTATTCGATTGTGTTAATGTCGGGAACGTAATAAAGTCGCTGAAAAAGCGATAATATACTACGTTTGCGTATAAAAGTATAGACATTAGCAAATTAATAATAATTAACCAAATGTAAGCTCGTTTCCCTTTTGCGAATAGTGCGAGCCCTAAAAATAGAACCGCTGAGCTTAACGGGTTGAAAAACAGTAAGAACTTTTGGATTGTGTTCGATATCCCTAAATTAAATTCTGTCACATATGCGGCATATGTTTTTAACCAAAGTAAAATAACGGCAAATACGAAAAATCCAAAATGATTACTTAATACTCGTTTACTCTTCAATAAAAATTGTTGCATCTCTCCACCTCTTTTGATCATCCAAGGCTTATTTTATATAAGTCTGTCTCTCTATTCAATTTTTCTTCTTCAAATAGATTTTATTTGTTTAACTATATGAAGAATATTAGTAATTATAATTTGTAGCTTTTATTTATTCAACTATTTCTTTTTAAACATTTTGACCTTGGTTTCTATTTAACAAAATACATTTGTAACATTTCCTGTTTTCTCCCAAGGCTCATCCACTAATTATGACTCCACAAACTATAATCCTTTATTTCCTCATTTGCAAACTAACCTATCTCCAATTTTGGTACATTCATGTAAACTACCCAATTTCATAAAATAAAAAGTGTAGTTTGGGCAATTTGCTCAAACTACACTTTTTCGACTACCGTTTATCATCCTTTGTAGCTATTCCCTCTTCTTTTAACCAATTCTTTCAGTCCCATGAATATTACATTCCAACCATGCTCAGAGCCAGCATGACACCCCTTTAAAGCTTTTTCAATATCATATTTTGTCCAATCTTCTTCATGAGCAACGATTATATTTTGTGAAAATATCATTTTAAATCTTTGTTGTTTCTCTTTTATTTCAACTGTGATTTTATCTAATAATTCACTAAACTGCGGCGTTTTTAATGTAAATACTAATTTTTTTAGGACGATTCATTTCGATATATTCCCCAATTGCTCGATAATCTTTTCCGCCACGATGATCAATAATTTCCCAACTCCCTCCTACTTCAGGAGTATTTCCCGTTACTTTATCCGTCCCTTCCAATGTAAAAAACCATTTCTTCATCATTTCAGGGTTTATCCACGCTTCAAAAATTTCTTACCATCGCTAATGTTATTTTTGAATAATTATTCATTTTAATCCTCCCCCCACTTTATATTAAAACGAATATTTGTTTACTTAAAAAACCCCCGCTCTCATAAAAGAAAGCGAGGGTTTTAATCATTTATTATTGACCTTTGTACATTGCATCAACTTGTTTTTGAAGTTCTTGACTTTCTAAGAACTCATCATACGTTGCTACCTTATCAACTACACCGTTTGGCGTTACTTCGATAATACGGTTTGCAATTGTTTGTACGAACTGATGGTCATGAGAAGTGAATAGTAATGTTCCTTTAAATGTGATTAAACCGTTGTTTAATGCTGTAATAGACTCAAGGTCTAAATGGTTCGTCGGATCATCAAGTGTTAATACGTTTGCACCGCTTAACATCATTTTAGATAACATACAGCGAACTTTTTCTCCTCCAGATAAAACAGAAACGTTTTTCTTTACTTCTTCACCAGAGAATAGCATACGGCCTAAGAAACCACGTAAGAAACTTTCTGATTCATCTTGTGGAGAGAACTGACGTAACCAATCAATTAAAGTGTAATCACTGTTCTCGAAGTACTCAGAGTTATCTCTTGGGAAATGAGCTTGAGATGTTGTTACACCCCATTTGAATGAACCGCTATCTGGCTCCATTTCACCCATAAGAATTTTAAATAATGTTGTCATCGCAATATCGTTACGTCCGATAAATGCAACTTTATCACCTTTATTTAAAGTGAAGTTCACATTATCTAATATTTTTTCGCCATCAATCGTTTTCGAAATACCTTCAACTGTTAATAGGTCATTTCCTACTTCACGTTCTGGTGTGAAACCAACGAACGGATAACGACGTGATGATGGTCTAATATCATCTAATGTAATTTTATCTAACAATTTTTTACGAGAAGTTGCCTGTTTCGCTTTAGATGCATTTGAGCTAAAGCGTGCAATAAAGTTTTGTAACTCTTTTACTTTTTCTTCTTTTTTCTTGTTAGAATCTTGCGTTAGTTTTAATGCTAATTGGCTTGATTCATACCAGAAGTCATAGTTACCAACGTATAATTGAATTTTACCGAAATCAAGGTCAGCCATGTGCGTACATACTTTATTTAAGAAGTGACGGTCATGGGATACAACGATAACTGTATTTTCAAAGTTCATTAAGAAGTTTTCTAACCATTGAATCGCTTTTAAGTCCAAATGGTTGGTAGGCTCATCTAGTAATAGAATGTCAGGTTGACCGAATAAAGCTTGAGCAAGTAATACTTTTACTTTCTCTGCCCCTGTTAATTCAGACATCTTTTTATCATGAATATCTTCACCAATACCTAATCCTTTTAGAAGGATTGCAGCTTCTGACTCAGCTTCCCAACCGTTTAGCTCAGCGAACTCACCTTCAAGTTCTGCAGCACGCATGCCATCTTCATCACTAAAGTCTTCTTTCATGTAAATTGCATTTTTCTCTTGCATTACTTTATAAAGACGTGTGTGACCCATCATTACTGTTTCTAGTGCAGGGAACTCTTCATATTCGAAGTGATTCTGTTTTAATACTGCTAGACGCTCACCTGGCGTAATATGTATGTCACCTGTTGATTGGTCAATTTCTCCAGATAAAATCTTTAGAAATGTTGATTTACCAGCACCGTTTGCTCCAATTAAACCGTAGCAATTACCTGGCGTGAATTTTATGTTAACATCTTCAAATAATTTGCGATCTGCGAAACGCAAACTAACGTTACTTACTGTAATCATTTGTGTCCTCCTACTAATACCTAGGGTTTCTCAACCCTTCTCCAATTTTAACAGAAATCCGTAATTTACGATTCCTTTATTTTCATCTGTAAACAATTCTACTAGAACATGCTTATCATTACAACTTATAATTATGATATAAGTTGTTTTATTACTTTTTTTAAAGAATTATTTAAAAATCTCCTCTAAAATCCATTAATAATTTAATACGCTAAACACCTAGCAATATAATCACAAGAATTGCTACCATTTGCATACAAAAAAAGAGGCGAAACCCGCTAGGATCTCGCCAAACTTCGTTATTACACTGCAATTATACGAATCGTTTCCGCGCCTTCACTATTAAGTCGGTGAATATGGTGCGCCAAAACCTTCGCCTTTTCCTCTTGTAGTCTGCTGAATTCGTCAATCTCTTCTCTTTCCGCAGTTTCTTGTGCTTTTAGTCGCGCTTGTCTCTTCATGTATAGTCGTTGCTCTGATTGCTCGATTTCGTGTAATTCGTCGATCTCTTCTAGGTGGATTTCATGTATTGTTTTCATTATCTCGCTTCCTTTTTCCAGTTATTTGTTTTCGTTTCTGTTTTCGTTTTCGTTTTCGTTTTCGTTTTCGTTTTTTGATCGCATGTTTTGACTTTGTGCAGTTTTGTTCTGTATGGCCCAGCGCAGCAGCAGCGATAAAAGCCGCCACCGCCAGCACGTGACACAAATATATTAATATCATTCAGTGATCGCCACGCCTTGCATGTCAGAATGCTGCATTTGTACGGCTAGCACTCTTTCGCGATGCGCATCGAAATATCTTTCGCTATCATTTGCGAATTGCTTTAAGATCGTATCGCCGCTGATCTCACTGAATACCTGGTCATATTTCGCATGGTTAACAAATTGCGCTTTTTCCATATCGGAAATATCCGCCAGACTTCGTTGCGCCTCTAAGTATCCGTCCGCCTTCGTCGCCTCGTTTAGCTTGTTATGTCCGTTTAACAAGTCAAGTCGCATTTTCATACCTTGTTCGGTATTCCCTGCACGTTGTGCGATCGCTGCGCCTAGTTGCAAGTATTCTTCCTGCACTTGTTTCGCTAGGTTCGGATGTACTGACGCCCTTTCCACTAATTTCGCCAGGTGCGCCGCTGATCGATCTGGTGTCGTGCCAAACATGATATTTCCGCGAAGTTGGATAAGGTCTGCATTAAATAATGCTTGCGTTTGTGCGTCAACTGCTGGGACTTCTCGCAACAATTCCGCCTGGGCCAATTTCTTCGCCTTGCTTAATGCTTCTTTATATTCCTTGTGCTTTTCGCCGATCGTTACCATTGCAGCAACTTCCATTTTTCTTTTTAGGCCCGCTTCTTCTTCTAGAACGCCTTTACTTGATAACAAGCCGTCTTTGTTTAGCTTCGTTTTTGTATCGCGGAAATAGTTCGCCATTGCTAACATTTCCCCGCTTAGTGAATTTTGGATCTCGCGTGCTTGATTCAATAGTTCTCTTGTATTGTTTTTCATTTGACTTCCCCCGTATGGTTTATAGTTTTTATAGTTTGTTATTAACTTTTGTTCGTAGTTCGTCCATCATTTCCACATTATCCAGATCGTACAAGATTGCCTCTATACGCTGAAAATTTCGCTCACCAACGAAGCCGACAACCTTCGCGGCACTTTCCGCAGTTGGGTTGTATCTTCCGTTTTCCCAGGTTGATATCGATCGTTTTTCGATCCCTAGTAATTCCGCCAGTTGTTTTTGATTTATGTTAGCGAATACTCTTATTAATCGCAGTTTATCGCCTGTCAGATGATATTTTTTATCGTGCATTGTATCGCTTCCTTTCGTATGTATCGTTTTATATGCGTATCATTACATTTTCGGTGTATCGTATTTATAAATAAAAGTTTCGGAGGGTTTCACCCCTCCTAGTTCGCTACCGCTCCACATTGACGTATTTCGATAACTTACGAATTTTCTACGAAATCCACTTTGCAGCAGGTTCGCAAAAATCAGTATTACTTGCGTATGTGATTCCGTGTAGGCGTCACGGCCGACATACAAGGCGCTTTGATTGCTCAAAATTTGTTCGAAGAATTTTGATTCAAAGAGAAATACCCTATAACTTCAATATAGTTACATCGATTTCTATTTTTTATTTTGCGGATTTTCGTCCGCTAAGTGATTTATATTAAATTGATCGGGCCACCTTTCTATAAAATTCATGTCCTATAAAAAGAGATCCAGCGACGCTGATCCGTGCAGCGTCACCGATCCAAAAAAATGATTTATGTATTTTTGGGAAATCGGGAAGGCTGGAAAACCTCCCCTCTCATATGAAAAAGAAAGAAAACAGATCCAGAAAAGAAAGACGGCTCTTTCTCTTCGATACATATGTACGGCCAACCCCTATCGAATTTCCACGAAGTACGCATATTTCTATATTTTTTTATGTTTTTCTTGTATTGGCTGCAATGAGCGCCATTTTTACCGCTCTTGATCTCCGCTTTCGTTCCGTCTTCTTTTCGTTTTCACACGGTCCGCAGCTTCTGCGCCTGTGATTTTGTCCCCTTCATAATGAAGGTTGCATCTTGTTGCGGTCTGTATATGTACTGCGTGACAGCGTGTCACATAGTAACTTTTTACGATATTTTTATAAACTCGCCTGTTCTACGGTATATGAACGGGTAGAAATCCTGTCTACTAGCATTTTCTTCGTCATCCTTTCCGATTAGTTTCCGAACTCTATCCATGATTCGCTCAATCGTGGATCACCTACGTATTTTTGGGCTAACTTAATAGATCCCCTCGGTGTAATCATTAACGTACGTTTCATTACATCGTTGTATTGTTTAACAGGTACGTTAATAATCCAGTGTTCAAAACCTTTTCTAGTTCGATACACTCCGTTTGTGTTTCTGTTTTCGTATAAAATCCCGTCCGCTTGTAACCAAGCAATAAACGATTTCGTTTTTAAGTCGTTCAGATATTGTTTGCAGAATTCTTGCATTGTCATATTTAAACCACTATCGATATAACGATCAAATAGATCCGACTTTCTACGCGATTTTTCTAAATCTTTTACTATATCTTCGAGTTTTTCGCCAGTTTCGGTTGCTAGCTGCTGGAATAGCTTCGTATTTTCTTCGGCTTTCTTCCGTGCTGCCTTCGCATCTTGCGTTTTTTGCTTTTCTTCTTGTAACTCTTGTTCGGCTCTTCGTTCTAACTCTTTGATCGTAGCTTGATAGTGTTCGATCGTAGTTAGTAACGATTCTTGCGCCATTTTCGGCACACCGTCGGTCATTTTATCGTACAATTCCGCTTTCTGACGCAGTTGCTCGTCCCTAACTTCTACGATCGTATTAACATCGGTTCTATTTAGAATCTTTGTTGCCTGGTTGCGGAACTCACGTGCAACTTCCGAATCCCGAATTAGCATCCCGACACGAATCACTGAATCTTTTGTAAGCAGTGTGTTTTGCCCGTTCGCTATTTTTGCCGACCGTTCGCCGATGGTGACTAATTTATATCCTTTCGTGTGTTCAATGTTAGTCATTAAGAAGTTCTTATTGACTAAACCAAGAATCTCTCTACCCGATGCGACTTTAATTCCTGTTTTTTGAAATTCCCGTTTGTTATATCTGATAAGCATATGAATTGTTTCTCTAGTTACGTTGTAAAATCTTGCAACCTCGTTAAGTGGCGCGAAGCTCTCGTTATCTAGCAACATTAAACCGCCTACTTTGTTGATAATATCGAACGCTCTATCTTGATGCTTTCCGATCTCTTCTCGTAGTTCCTTTTCATAGATGATATTTGCATTTACGTCTGCTTTTGTATTTGTGTTCATTTGAGTTCCTCCATATGTTTTATAGTTTTGTATTTTTCGTATAATTCCAGTTGTCGAGATCCTGGCCGCCATTGAATTCGATAGTGATCGGCCTTTTTTCGACTTTACTGCGCTGCTGCTTCGGTTTCGTCGTCTCTTCTGCCTTTTCCAGGCCATATTCGAACAAGTATCGCAGTAATTTTTGTTTGGTTTTCGGTTGCTTCGACCGCTTTCGTGGCTTCTTCGCTTTGTATTTCGCTTTTGGCCGCTCTTTTGGTTGCGGTATTTCGATATATATGGAATCTTGCGCCGTGTTTTGCTCCATATTTTCGGGCCACCTTTTCGAATTATTTATTTTTATTTTGTGGAAAGCGGAAAAACGTATATTGATAGAAGTCTAAGGCGATTAGAACGAAACTTCGCCAGGTTCATCGGCCGTTTCCGTCGTTTCCGCTTTTTCTTTAAGTTCTTTAATTTCTTTTAATGATGTTTCTCGGCGCTGCTGCATATGTTCGGGCATTCGATCAAGATTCGTTTTATCGTATATCTTTAAATCATCCCGCAATTTCTCATATTTCTTTTTCGCAGCTGGGAAAAGTTCTAACATTCGTTCGAGTTTCATCGGTACTAGTGGCTTGTACACGTTGGCGAAGCCCTTGCCGCGGCTTTCCGTTTTAAGCAGTCCGACGTTTTCGAGTACACGCAAGTTTTGTTTAATTGCATTTGGCTTCCGTCCCATTTCGAATGCTAGCTGGCTTTGAGTCGGGAATGCATAGCCGTATAAATCGTTATATCTATCGACAATTACGAAATATAGCCACAATGTGGACTCTTTCACGCCGTAGTCAGACATAAACATGTAATGCTTTAGATCCGCTGGTGTACGGATGTATCTAACCCCGTCGTTAAAATCTTCCTTGTTATATTCGGGCTGCTGGCCGTGCTCCTTGAATACTTCTTTTGCTGAAATTAATTCCTTTCTTTTTGGATCTTTCTTTTCTTCTTGCTGGCTGGTTTCGTTGATCTGCATCATTTTTTCCTCCTGTTATATATGTGAGTAGGCTTATCTTTCCGAACCTGGGATCTTTTCGAATGCTACCTAGTATTTTTTCGAATGCTACCTAGTAGTTTTCCGATGCTTAGTGTTGTACTTTTCCGATTACGTAATAAAGCATTATATAAACCATTATTTATAAAGCATTATCTATTCATTTGAGTTTCGAGTATAAAAAGAATACTCTCACTCTACGCAGGTAAGGTTATTGATTAATAGCGAAGATCTTCTTATATAAATAATCGCCGTCGGCCCGCCTTTTAACATAGACGCTCTCACCTATACGTTTTGGGCTGCGTCCATACAATTTATTTTGCGTTTCTTGTCGGCTTCTTCTCGCTTACAAAAACATAGGCGCGGCTTTTTCCGAACCTGGGTTAATAAAATACGCCCCGAATTTAAAAAATCTGCGCAGAAATTTTTATATGATCAACAAAATAGCGGATTTCGGCCGCACTGGGTAAACCAATATAAATTCACGTTACTTTTTCGATAATAAATCGCCAGGAATGCGAAAATGGCGTACGACGTTGTACGATGCTGCACGTTAACTATCGATCTAATACAAATCATAAAGAAACGCTAAAGATGCACAGAAAGGACGACAGACGACTTTAAATCGATATACGCATGATAAGCGAAGGAAAGTCGATAGGATTTCGAAGGATAAGGGAAGGATCTTCGATTTTGTCCCCTTCATAATGAAGGTTGCAACGCGAGGATTTTCGATACAACTGCGGCTAGACTTCACACCCCGACTTCGAAATGTGAACGCGCTTGTTCTAGCAGCAGCTGCACTTGATTTCGCCTGGCGGGCTGGAGGTCACGGGAAAATTTTCTTTTTGGGATCGGCCTGGCTTGTTCGCTTGCTTCGATGCTGATTCAATTCGATTCGACTGCGACAACGAAACGAAGATGACTTTTCATCGCAGAATTAACAACGAAAATAAACAATGAATTTAATTAAACGAAATCAATTACGATTCAATTCGATTGCAATTCGATTCGACTTCGATTGATCAACGATTATTTTTAATAGGAAAGAAAGAGCGCAACTAACTTCGAACGATCTTCGATTGACTTCGATCAAACAAACAAACGAAATAATAATTCTTTTCGCTCACATAATTTAAATAAGAAGAAAGAAAGAAGAACGATCAAAGAAAGATCGCAGCTACTCACGATGATCGATGACATGATACATTGCAGCAGCAGCCGACACGATAGCATACAGACATAAGTCACGCTACTTATATATGATAGACTGCGACAGATATCCGATAGGCTTTCATATCTCTTCGACAATGCTTTCTAAACGTTTAGCAACGCAATAGTATTCGAAGTATATACGACGTACCGTGTAACCTATACACGGCCTTGTATAGTGCCCTGTTATATGTCGGGGATATACGCCAGGATATACGGGCCTGGTTGCGATAGGTATGGCCGCCCTGGTTACGTATGAGCGTACGGCCTGGTGATAGATATTGCGCAGATATATACGGGCCTATCTTCGTATAAGTTGCGGTCCTGGTCGAATGTATGAATTTACATAGAAGTTTACTTTCAGTTTCGTCAATAAGAAAAACCACAGCAATCGCCGTGGTTTTGACCAAAACTATGTTGTAAATGCTCATAGCATTGTATGTGGATTTCAGTTTTAAGTTCCAATGTATGAAAATAGATAAAAACGTACATTCATTTCATTGTTATCGTTGACGTGTACACATTTCGGTGATATTATATAAACACATTAAAAAAACGTACATTCAAAACCGCATAAATATTAGGTTTATAATAGGAGGAAATAACATGAATCAACTTAAGGACGTGCAGCCGATCCGCAGTAAAGAACAAATAGAGGATATGAAGTGGGCTTTGAAACGTCATTGTTCTGAAAGAGATTACATATTATTCCTTATCGGTATTAATACGGGATTACGTGTCGGAGATCTTTTGAAGTTGAAAACATCGGACGTTATTCGTAGAAAGATCGTAAAGGTTTCAGAGGGAAAAACAAAAAAAGTCCGTGAAGTTAATCTATTAAACATATACGAAGAAGTACAAGCCTATGCGAAGGCTAACGATAGTGAATGGTTATTTCCGTCAAGAAAAGGTGATAAGCCGATCACGACAACGCAGGCATATCGACAGTTACAAAAAGCCGCTGAATTCGCAGAAGTAGAAAGCATCGGAACTCACACGATGAGAAAAACGTTCGGCTATTGGTTTTACAAACAAACGAAGGATGTTGCGAAACTACAAGCGATTCTAAATCACTCACACCCGCAGATCACATTGACATATATCGGAATAACGTCGGAAGAAATCGAAAACAGTTTAAACGAATTTGTATTATAATGCGTGAAGGATCGGCCGCTTTTGGTCGGTCTTTTTATTTATCGTAAAACGTGTCCGTTGCGCCCCCCTGGTTTTTGAGATCGTTCTTCCTCTCGACCTTTCCAGCTAGTATAAAGGCGATAACTCAACGTTAATCTACCGTAATCCATACGTATATCCATCGGATAATTCCTGTATACGTAACCTCTCGTCAACTTTTTTCGTTCATTTACATGCGTGTGGCGGTTACTCTCGCAAGGGCTTCGGCTAATTTCCGTTAAATTATCGAGTAGTTTACATTTCAATTCATTCCGCTACATTCGACTACATTTTTACATAAACGAATACACTTCTACGATTAGTATTGCGGCTAAATCAATAGATAACTCTTCATTTCGCTACACTCCGCCACGTATCACTAGCTATGAGTTTATGCATCAGCGGTGCGTCCCTTTACCATAACTAACCAATGTGTGAATATGGTATAATTTCCTTGTGAAAATATTAAGAAAAGAAGGGATGGTATGGTACAAATAAAGGTAACACCTGAACGTTTAGAGCAAGCAGCCAAGACAGTAAAGGACGTACGGTACATCTTAGAACAAATACATAACGACTTATATAACCAAACCGAATATATATCTGCAAACTGGATAGGGGCAACCAGTCAACATTTCTATCAAATGTTTAACGAAGCTAAGCCGAAAATGTTCACTGTTTTAACGGAATTCGATAAAATAGCTGACGAACTAGAAAGAGCTGCGGAAAAATTCCGCACGGCGGATGCTGAATACGAAGGCAATCTAATCAAAGGCGAGATAACAAATACTGCGGCTTCTTCAGAAAAAGGCAGGGATGCAATTAATACACCTTCTTCGAAAAAAGATGGTGAAAGTTTAGAGAAAGTTACTAGAGACCTAGCGGGCGAGTTATCGGGTGAATATGATGTACGACGCGTTATAGAAGGTGTTGACCCCGACACTGGCGAAAAACTTTCGTGGTGGGAACGCACTGGTGCTGGTGTCATGGTTTTTGCGGGTCTTACTCCTGTTGGTAAGGGAATAAAAGTAGTCAAAGGCGCCAAAAAAGTTTCCAATGCAATAGATGCAGCAGCCACACTAGAAAAACAACGGAAAACTTTAAAAGCTAATAGCTTAGCAGGTAAAGAATACGAAACAAAAATGTTCGAGGTTATAAAACAACAAAAACCTAAATCTGAATTGAATGAACAAATAACCGTACAAACAAAATCGGGCGTACGCACTCGTATAGATATAGGAGGCAAGGACGCAAATGGTAAGATTGACTTAGTGGAGTTAAAATCGTCACCTACTGCACCCCTTACTAAAAATCAGAAAAAAGCCTTCCCCGAAATTGCGGAATCAGGTGCAATTGTTAAAAGTAGGAACAAACCACCATTTGAACATTTAGAAGAGATTCCACCAACGAAAATAAATGTAATAAGAAAAGAAGAATAAGGAGGCTTTTATATGGCATTACATGATACGGATCAAGTCGATTTAGTTTTAATAGACGAGGATAATAAAGATAATGTGTACCTAATAATCTTTGATGCTTTAGAGTGGAATAAAAGCGAAGAACTTGACGATGAGCACATTTTACTTCTACAAGACAAAATCAATACATATTTAGGATTCATTGAAAGTGATGAAATCTATGAAAAAGTTCCAAGTACAATAGGAAGAACACAATTCATTATACAAGTGTATTCGCAGAATGAACCTAGTTTTTATGGGAAAAAGTTTTATAACATTGTAAGTGAACAATTAGGAGAATCTGGATATGGATTTGAGTTCCATCATAAACCTATTGATTCTTTAAATTAAATAAGAGGAACAGGGCGCATAAATGGCGCTCTTTTTTTATTTGCGAAGGAAGTACGTACACAACTGCTAAATATCAAAGAGAAAGCGAGTACAGGCGCTAAAACTGCGCATATTAACGAAAAATTAGCGCTACAAACTAACGTAGGTAGGGCGTTTGTGTCAGGCGATCCAATGGGGATACGAATTCGACAACTGCGGTAATTGGGTTTAAGAATCGTCATGTCGCGAATACCAAAAAGAAATGCTATAATACGGGAAGAAATAGAGCGTGCTGTCACAAGCCCTATTCATGTGCTCTCTCAATAAGAACGGATTTTTCGTGAAACGGAAGGATGCGCTCACCTTAGCGCTTGTCTTTCCGTTTTTTCATAGGTACAGACCTTAATATGTAATTAGCGTACGATCTCAATCATGCGATTTAACCGCTGGATATACGAGTCCTTTCGCGTCCTTCTTAATAAGCTTATAATTCAAATCGAACGTGAGTAACATATAAGACTCAGCTCCGTTTCCGTTACCTGTATAGCCGAATACAATTTCTTTCTTATAGTCTTCTATGGTACGCGGAGATGTTCCGACGATCTCCGTTACTTGGTCGGCTGTCATTCCAACCTTTATAGATTCGAACATATCTAGCGAAACTAAATGCGATTGCTCATTGACATCTGTGTTATACGGTGAATAGTCGTCTTGTTTGATTTCTTTGCGTTGCTCTTCTTCGGAGACTTCGCGCTCAGCCTTCTTACTTGTTGCTTGTACATCTTCACGCTTAACGCCATAATTACGTTCAAAATCGTCTGGCTGATAACGAAGCCCCTTTTGCTCCTTTTTCGTAACAGTGCCGTTTGTATCGAAGTAAACAACCATTGCACCTTCGCTATCCCAGCCTCCGTAACGATATAGCGAATAAGATTTATATTTTTCAATATCGCTAGGTTTTCCAATTAGTTCTTTCACCTTATTCGCAGGCATTCCAACCCCTATTTTCTCGTACTCTTCCATATAAACAGGAATCCCGTCGTCATTCGTTTCTTTATAGTACGGTGTATTGTCGTTAGTTTCTTTGCTTTTCTCTCCCTTCTCCTCCGCTACCTTATCAGCATCAGCTTTGACCTTCTCTTTTAATTCATCGTTCTTTTGTGCATCGGTCCTCGTTACTTGTTTCGCATTGTCCTTTGTATCGCTTTCAGTATTCTTTATAGAATCATTACCGCACCCGACCACGCCAAAAATCAATACGGAAACCGTACCTAATAAAAATAATTTCTTAAATGACTTCGTGCTAAATTTCATAGTACAATCCCTCCGACTTCTTTACTGAATCGAACCTTAATGCGCACCTTCCTTCTCTTCCATTTCCTTCATTTCATCTTGCCAAGTAGCGCCAATGCCACCGCTAGGCGTATTCCATCGTTTTTCTTGACGCAGGATTCTCGCCTTTTCCGCCTCTGTTAGCGCTGGTGTACCATCATCTAAAAGTACCGTGCCGTTTTCATCATACTTGCGGTTTGCCTCTTCTTCGCGTTGTTGTGCCTCTTTCAGTTTGCCGTATTCCTCTTCCTGTTGTCGCAGATGCCTTTGGTGCGCTTCTTCATCAATAATCTTGTCGCAGCCGTGCGCTAGTTCCTTCGTTTCATCGTGTCCATGTCCGCAATAATCGTTTGGAATTTTAGTACTAGATTTCGTAGCAGGTTTAGGATTACCTGTTGCACGGTCTTCGCTAGCTTTCGCATCTTTAACCGCAGTATTTCTAAGACCGTCTTGCGCTTTCTTCGTTACACTTCCATCAGGATTAAACGTTATAGTCATCGAACCTTCTCCACCATGCCCTAGATATCCGTAGATAGAGAACGACTTATATTTCTCGATGAATCTAGGCGTTCCCGCTATCTCTTTGACTTTGTTCGCAGACATTCCGATCTTGATGCCGTCATACTGTTCTATTGACACGGTTGGTGCATCATTATTCGCATCTTTATAATATGGACGTCTGTCGTTAATCTCCGAATCTTCCTTCGTTGATTCCTCCACTTGTTGTGGCTTCGCGTCCTTCGCAGGTTCTTCGTCAACCTTTTCGACCTTAGTCGGGTTGGCCGTTCCCTCTTCTCCTTTCTCGGTTTCAACAGAGTCGTGTTTCTTATACGGCTCGTAGTTTGCTTGTTCTTTCGTAGAGCAAGCGCTAAAGATTGACGTTGTAGCCACCCCTAATAAAACTACTTTCTTCAATGACTTCATAGTAATTCCCCCAGTGTTGTTTAATGCATATTAATCAATCTATGTTAACTTCATTATATATTAATAGTAGATTTCATAAAGGGCACTCAACTTCACATACGTAACGTACTTCGATATTGCCCTTTATGTAGTATTCCCCCACGATTTTTATTAAATCGAACCTTTATACGTCCTCTTCTTCTTTCCTTTTACTAATAAACTCACCAACCCTAGCAGTAACAATCGATGCAGCTACCGCCATTGCAAACACTACCGCCAGTCCTCCTATAATGACGTTCCCTATTATCTTCGTAACTATCAAAAGTACGAACGCAACTATTAACAGAATTGCAGAAGGTTTCCGCCCCTTTTTTATTTTAATTTTTATCTTCATGCAATATCCCCCTTTCTAATATTCCTTTTGCGTATTCTCTGCTTAAATCCTCTCACCGCACCTCTAGCAGAATCAAACGATCTTCCAGTCCTTTCAGATAACAATCGGGAAACCGATCTCTCTGAAACTTTATCGTAATTCTCTGCCACATAGATCATTGCATCCAATACCAAAATATCTGCTTCTTTCTCGCATAGCTTTGCGTATATCTCTTTGTATGTACTTACATTATAGATCGCTTTGTCTTCCGTATTATCTATGCATTCCCTCAACGATTCCAATGCACTAATATCCCCAATCATCGTTAAAGCATCCCGTTTCTTCCCTCTATTTCCGCAATACTGTCGTATACTCTGATACAATAACCATTTAACTCGACTGTCAAAATCCCCCCGATCTATATCAAACGTTCTAATCGTATATCTTATTCTACGAAAGCAATCGTCTATAAAGTGTACTTCGTTGTTTATATCATGCCAGTTATCGTTGGCTAATCGTTCTATTAACGGTATGTAATGCGCTTCAATTTTCTCTACATACTTATTATCACATATTCCAGTGTAACATTCTTCCACTTCTTTTTCCGCTAGTAGCGCTATTCTGTTTAATGTTGCGTTTATATCCTCATCTTTTTTCGCATATTGTCTTATAGTAAGCCTGTTTTCCATGCGTAGGTCCTCCACTCCTTATAGCGCCTGTGTTTTCCTCCGATATTCAGCTAACTTCCGCTAGTGGCGTTAAAAACCGAATTTATGCTATTGACAATCGGTGGACGACTACTAGCCGAGGTGAGCGAAGCTAGGTTGAGTTGGGCGCAGTTTTCACCCCTATTCGCATAGATAAAAAAAATAACGAAGCGTTTAAACTTCGTTATAATTTCGTAGTTTCTGTGCAAAATAAGAGTAAGGCGTTTTTACTAGCGTCGGATCGCTTGTAGTGTATCGTAGTAACGCATTCCCCGTCCTTTACGATTTCTCGTAATATCGACTTTCTACACTACAAAACGTCCCATAGTGCGTAAATCTTTCGATACACCCTGTTACCGTAGTAACAACGTATTTCCACCCTTGCCGTACAATGCCCGCAATCGGCTAGACCTATACGACGCACGGGGAATGATATGCGTTGATTGTATAGCGCTAGTGGTTGCGGCGGTCTAGCTACCCTTTTACGTTTTTATAGCGGTACGGCTTCCGCTTTTTCGACTTACTACCGCATCAGCACCTAAAAAAGACAATAAGAAACTAAGCCTTGCACCCTTCGAATTTTTTCGATAGAATGAAGGTACTGAATGATGGTATCATCGGTTATTTAGTTATATGTGAATGTTTTGAGTCTCCAGTTGGCGCTGGGGACTTTTTTCTTTTTAATTAATCTCTTAATTTCCTTAATGGACTGTATTTTTTATGTAACTCTGTTATATCGTCAAACATAAAATGCGTGTATCTCCTTGTCATCGTAATATCGCTATGACCCATTATTTGTTGTAGTGAAAATAAATCTCCACCGTTCCTTAAATATATGGATGCAAATGTATGTCTAAAAATATGAGGACTACACCTAGATTGAATGTTTGCTAATTTGGCATACTTATAAATCATTTGTCTTAATCCACTATTTGTTAAAGCATTTCCAGATATTCCACAAAACAATCTTTTTGTATACACCTCCCCCCTTATCAGTAACCATCGCTTTAGTGCGTTTTTGGTATTATCTGTAATCGGCACTTTTCTTTGATGATAAGTTTTAGTATGTTTCACTAATAGTAAATCTTGTTCCCATACTACATCTAATACACTAAGGTTCAATATTTCATTTTGCCTTAATCCTGTCTCTATTAAAACTAATAAAATGGCATAATCTCTAATACCATTCCAGGTCTTTTTATCTACCTTAGAAAGTAAAGTTTTAAGCTGTTTTGGCGTAAGAACTTCAACCTCTTTTGTACGAGTTCTTAATTTTTTAATATCTTTTATTGGATTTATGGGGATGTGTTTGTTCTCAAATAGAAATTTAAAAAATGTTTTATTTGCCCTTATTACAATGTTGATTGTTGATGGCTGCAAATTTCTTTTTACTTTACAGAATACAATAGCATCCTCTATATGTTCTTTCGTTACCTCGTATGGCTTAATTCCAACAGGTAATGACCTTAAAAGTGATTTCAATTGGGCTTGATAGTGAAATAAAGTCGCTTCCCTCAATCCTTTTAAAATGCCCGCTTTGTGAAAAAGTTCAAAAGCCTCCTCCCAACTCTCGATATATTCCTCAGCTGCTTCCAATTCTCCGAGAACATCTAATTCTTCCATAGACAATCTGAAATTTCTTTTCGTTTTACTTTTTTTAACCATTAAAAAACCCCCAGTTTACGATTCAATAAAGCAGAACCGCAAACTAAGGGTTGTTATAACTGGATTTATATAGGTTTTATAGAGGAGTCAAATAATTTGCGATCTGCGAAACGCAAACTAACGTTACTTACTGTAATCATTTGTGTCCCCCTACTAATACCGCTTATTTCAGCGTTTTCTCACCGATTGTCTTAAAAAATCGCATATTACGACTCAATTATTGTAGACTATAGCTATTATATAGTAGAAGCTGGATGAATAGCAACGGTTGATTAGCTTTCTACAACGAAATCGAATAGTTTTTATCCATTCCCCTAGCTATTTTTTGTATATCATCGACCTCTTTCTAATATCCCTATTCGCTTCTCATTCTGTAATACATTGAATCATTTTTTCATTTCATATTTTATATACAAAAAACCTGTAGAGAAAACATTCCCTACAGGTTTTTCTTATTTCGTATTTATTATTTTCTCTTTATAACTCTTCAATTTACTCGTCAATCCTATTAAAGCAGGTAACAATATCGGCATTACAATTAAAGCTAATAGTAAAAGAGCAACACCAACAACGGATGCTACTTGTATAAGTGTCAATACTCCTGAAGGAATTAACGCTGCAAATGTCCCTCCCAAAATAAGTGCCGCTGATAATACGACTCCTCCTATGTGACGAGATGCATTTACAATTTTCGTTACTGAATCCCCTTCTAGCTCATTGTATCGCATCATAACGAAGATGCTATAATCCACTCCTAAAGCGACAATCATAATGAAGCTAAAGAATGGAACATTCCAGCTTAATGACTCTACGTTTAATACATGTGCACTAATTTGTTCACTTATACCAAGTGATGCAAAGTACGCTAAAATTAAGGACCCAATAATAAAGATTGAGTTTAAGAATGAGCGTGTAATCACGATTAATACAAGCGAAATCCCTAATAACATAATCGTAGCAGTACGTAGGAAATCTTGCCCGGTTACTTCTTTTAAATCAACGTTTCTAGCTGTTGTCCCGCCAATTGCTTTTTTCGCACCATTTAGTTCTGTTCCCTTTAACGTACCATCTATCGTTTTATTAATTTCTTGAATGATAGGCATCGCTTCTTTTGAATACGGGTTTACGTCTAAAATAATTGTCATTTTAGCAGTCTTTCTATCATGTGACATGTACGTATTCAATGCTTTTTGGAAATCTTCTCCTTCTAAAACTTCTTTCGGAATATAAAATTTCTCAGAGCTTTTCGACTCATTTAGCTCTCCTAAATATTTTTGAGCGTCACCTAGACCGTTACTTACTTTTCCTAAACCCTCTGTACTTTTAGATAAACCTGATTGCAATTGCCCCATCTTTTCTTGTAAATCTTTCAGTCCAGTTAATAACTGTCCTTGCCCATCGTTTATTTTCGTTAATCCAGATTGTAAGTCAGCCGATTTGTTCGCAATTTGTTTTGAACCTGTAGCCCCTTCGCTCAATCCTTTGTTCAGCTCAGCAGCCCCTTTTTGTAACTTGGTAACTCCATTGTTCATTTCTTTTAAACCGTTATCTACTTTCAGTAACGATTGATTCGCTTCTTTAAATGAATTCATCGCTGCTTTATGCTGCACCGCCAATTGATTTAATTCTTTTGAAAGTCCAGTTAATTGTTTTTGAGCTTCTTTAGCAATTCCTAATGTTTGCTGCACATTAGGATCATTTGCTAATTCTGGTTTTGTTTGAATGAAATTGTTCATTAACGTTTCAATTTGTTCATATCCTTTTTTCGCACCATCAATCGCTTGAGAAATACTTCCGAAATATTGATCGTACGAACTTAAACCTTTTTCTAACTGAGCATAACCAGCATGAAGCTGCGAAGTTGCATTTGACAGGGCATTGATATTTCCGTTTAATGATGCTAGCCCATCCTCTATTTGCTTCGCTCCTTGTGCTCCATTGTTTATTCCATTCGATAATTGATTTAAAGCTGTCCCTAAGGCTGATACGCCATTTTTCGCTTCATTTGTTCCATCAATTAATTTTTGAACATTTGCAAGACTATTTGAGTCATTACTACCCATTTTATCTTTCGCATCAGTTAATCCTTCATTAATTTCTTTTATGCCACCATTTGCATCGCCTAAGCCTGTATTCAATTCTCCGGCTTGTTTATTTATATATAATTCTTTAATCTTATCTCCAGTTGGACGCGTCGGTGAATATACTTCTGAGACTCCTTTAACTTTCGAGATTTTATCAGTAAGTTCATCTAAAGTTTGTAAAGAAGTCGCCTCATCTAACTTTTTATCCGATTGAATGACTAACGTACTTGGTGAAGAAAAACCAGGCGGAAAATGCTCTTCTATTACGTTAATCCCCATTTTTGATTCATATTTATTATCCACTTCAAATAAATCATTGTAATTAAGCGTGTTAGAATATTTTAATACGAATGGAATCGATATCACGAATACGATAATTAAAGCGATAAATGGTCTTGCTACTGAATTTTTTGCAAAGAATCCCCATAAGCGACTATCCTCATGCCCTTTAAATGTTTTAACTGGATAAAACATTCCTTTTCCTAAAAGCACCATGAAAAATGGATTTAAAGTAGTTAATACGAGTAGTAGTACTGCGACACCAATTGCTACCGCTGAAGTAGATTGATATAATTTAAAACTCGCTAAAGCAAGAGATGCAAAGCCAATTAGTACTGCTATCCCGCTATATAAAACGGTTTTACCTGCCGATTTAAACGTTTCTTTCGTAGCCAAAAATGCATTTTCTTGTTTACTTAATTCTTCTTTAAATCTTGTATATAATAAAATGTTATAGTCTGTTCCTACTCCAAACAGGACGACTACTACAAACACTTGCGTAAAGTTTGAAAACGGAAAATTAAATTGATCTACAAGATGGGCAATAATCCCCATTGAAATTAAATACGAAACACCAACTGTAAGAAGAGAAATAATCGGAACAACTGGTGAACGGAATACAATGATTAATACTACAAGAATGAAAATGATCGAAATAACTTCTGTCTTTTTCACGCCCTCTTGAGAGGATGTAAGAAAATCACCCGCTATTAAATCACTTCCTGTTAAGTACGTTGTAACTCCTTTCGTTTGCACTTTTTTATGAAGATTATTTGCAATTTTTGACATTTTACCATGTTTTTTATCTACCGATATTTGCGTTAAAATAGTCGTATTATCTTTAGAAACTAATTGTTTCTGCAGTTCTTTATTATCTAAATGTGAAACGACTTCCTTAATTCCTAATTGCTCTTTTTCATTTTGCAGGGCATTGATCGTTTTCGTTATTTCCTCTTTTTGCTCATTTGTTAAAGCCTTCTTACTTCCACTATTAAAGACAGCTATAATTTCATACTTTTCAGCCCCTTCTTTATCCATCTTCTTTATCATCTTGTCAGCAATACTGCTTTGTTCTGTATTAGGAATCGTGATTTGCCCTTTTTCCTTCACTAACTGATCCATATTAGGCATCGTTACGATCATTGCAATAGTAATAACTATCCATAATAGAAAAGATAAACTTCTCCAACTTTTTAGCTTGCTCATTTGAATCATCTCCTGTTATTAGAGTTTCATGGTGCATAGAGAATGAACATTCATTCCCTGTTTTTGAAAATATCATTTCGGAATGAACGTTCATTCCTATTATCCTATTAAATTATTTTTCAATTCTATCAAATCACTACCAGCGGAATGAATATTCATTCCTTAAATTGTGCAGTTATATCAACTCCTGTAATCGTTTTTTATATTTATTTAGGAATGAATGTTCATTCCTGTCCTTATAAGGCTATAGAATCAAATGATTCTAATAGCATTCCAAGAGCTTTCTTCCAATTCTTTTACTAATTCTTTTGAGTATTCTAACTGCCCTGTCGCCATTACTTTTATTAATTTTTCAAGTGGTTGATATACAATAATAATTAAAGCAATTATAGGCAATGGACGAAGAAAACCTTTTTCGATTCCATCTTCAATAATATTCATAAAGAAGCCTATAAAATCGTCAAATATTTTCTTACTCTGTTCATCAAGAAAATAACTATCACAGTGCGAATTTGTAAAAAGAAAAGCATCCACATTGTTTCTCGCAAATTCAAATAAACGGTTATACGTATGACTAAACTGTTCTCGAATATTTGCTTCAACAGGAAAATCAGTCTTTATTGTTTCAGATAGCTGTAGCATGCTTTTTGAAAATAATGAGTTAACGAGTGCCTCTTTATTTTCAAAATAGCGATAAATAGTACCAGCGCCGACATTTGCTTTTTCAGCGATCATCGGAATTGTCGTACCATCGTAACCACGCTCTGCGAAAAGTTTTATAGCAGCATCAAAAATGTCTTCTTGTTTATTTTTAGCCATTTTTCTCACCTCAATTTCCAGGAATGAAAATTCATTCCGTTTTTAATTATAAATTACATGAATTAAAAGTCAAGTGTGTAAATACGCTATTGAAACATTTATCAAATAACACACTCAATTAAGATATTAATATATTTTTTGCGTTATCCCATCAAAAAATTTCTTTGTATCATCATGGCTTAAAACCCTCAATACATCTTGTATCTTAAAAAATTGAACTTGACTTATTTCATTATCTTTTGGATGTAAATCTATTCTGTCACCTATATATTCTACATAAAACATAGTAGTTTCTTGCTCTTCATATCCAGTTTTCATTTTGAGTTCTTCAGGAAAGCCAAAGCAAATTTTATCTTCAAATTGTTTTATAACTTTAAACTTTGTAGATCCAGTTTCTTCTTCCAGCTCTCTCAAAATAGCACTCTCTAAATCATTATCTGTATGTTTCACTCCACCTTTAGGAAAATCCCATTCCCCCTTTGACATAGCATATTCTCCATCTATGTCGCTAATTTTCACCTTATGTACCAATAAAAATTCACTGTGTTGGAATACGACCGCACCTACGGCTTGCCTAATCATTTTACTTTTCCTCCTAAAACAATGATTTCACTCTATTAAATAGAAAAGTACTATAATAAAAAGTTTATCATTATAGTACTTTGTTACTCATACATAGCACATGACATTAATTAAAAGAAATCATAAATAAACGGCTTACGCACCGGCACTACATTCTCAAATGCACGTATCTCCTCTTCGCTACCGCTTATTAAGTCTATTTCATTTAATTCTAGCGGTCGCTTGTAACCAAACATAATAGTAGATAACGCATTAATATCGATTTGAATTCCATTTTCTTTTGCTGTTTCTTCTTTAACGATTGTTATTTCGTTATTTTTAAGTTGAACCGTTACGTTATTCCACGGTGCAAATGAATCTGTAATATGTAAAATTACTTCTTGCTCTTCGTTGTTCCAGTTCCATTCATATTGTTTGAAAAACTGTTCTACATCTACAATTCTTCCCATGAAATATGGAGTTACTTCTGCTTTTACTCGTGGTTCTTGTAATGTGTAAAGAAGTGGTTCTGTCTCACTTAGTATCATTTCTAGATCTTTAATCATAGAATCATGATGGCAGATGAAGTTCCAAAGACCAATTCTTGCTTCATTATGTAATGGGACAAATTCTTCTACTTTCATTTTAGAATTCTCTATTTTGTATAAAATGTAACCAGCCGCCGTTTTATTTTCATCATAGTAAACTGCCAATGTTAAATCATGATACACCGCTTGTAGCCACCATTTACGTCCGCGAACTAACATACCAGAAAATCGTTCTGCAAATGTTTCATATAGATTCTCTACTTCTTCTGGATGATTATCTTTACTAAAACGTTTCACTGTACCATTCACTTGTTTTTTAATTATTAAATCGCTCTTTGTCATCTGACATACGATTCGATTCGCACAAAGTTCCCAGCCGTATTTACGATAAAATGAAACGGCAAATGGATGTAACATCGATACACTATATCCATCTCTTTTCATAGTTTGCAGTGAATGCTGAAGTAACTCTTTTACATATCCACTTCTTCTATATTCCGGATACGTCGCTACCCCCGCAACGCCGCCCATTTTAAACTTTTCTTTTCCTATGTAAATATGAAAAGGGATTAAGTGCAACTTTGCAGCTAACTCTTCTCCTTCCATAATACCGTATATTTGATGGCTTTCCTTCATTCTTGCAATTTTCTGCTCTATCCATTCTTCATTTGCTTTATATTGAAAAGCATATTCTGATAAACGTAATGCTTCTCTAAACTTATCTTCTTTTAATTGTATAACGTTCATATCTTTCTCCTCCATTCCTCGTTTGAATTATATCATAATTCAAACTATTATAGTTCGGTAAGTGAAATTACGAGGATGTTTCAACAAAAGATATCGATTTAGAAACAATCTAACATAAAGGCTCTTTTCAACTGCTTTCTATTGGCGGCATAAGAATATTAAAAGCCTTTGAAAGTGATGAAACTTATGACAACGGCAACATTACGGGCATAAAAAAAACCAGTTGATTAGGAGAAACTGGTTCAATAAAGGTTTTATATTGGATATTCATTCAACCAAATTAATGCTTGTTCATAATCATCGAAAAATTTTACGGATTCTTTTGTATTGGATTGTTGTAAATAATTCATTGTCTCCCCTTCTTCAAGGAGAAACGCAATTGCCTTACTGTGATTCAAAATGGTTTCATTGAAGAACTTATCTTTCCATGCTTTTTGAACAGAAAAATGATCTGGCGTGTATCCTTTTCTATCCACCAACAATTTGTATTTCCGACCCTCGGAAATGAATTGCTGACAAACCTGCTCGAAGCCATTAAACCATTCATAAACATCAGCTGTATTAATCTTGCCAATTAGATGGGTAACAATTAAATCCCCTGAAACTGTTGTGCTGATATTCTGTTTACTCAACTTGGAACCATCTCCCTTAGTTACAATTATGCGTAAAAATCTCATAAAATCAATAAGGATAAAATTCTTACGCAATCAAGCAACATTATTTACGAAAAAAGCCAACATAAAAAAGCAGATACATTGCATATCTGCTTCTCATCACTTTATTTAGCTAACGTTTGCAGTTCTTCAAAAAATGTAGGATACGATACACCTACTGCTTCTGCATCTTCAATCGTTGTTTCTCCTTCAGCTATACAGCCGGCAATCGCAAGCATCATTCCAATGCGGTGATCACCGTGACTATGTACTGTATTTCCTTTTAGCTTACATTTACCGTAAATAATCATTCCGTCGTCGGTCGCTTCAATACGAGCTCCTAGTTTCGTTAGTTCCGCAACGACTGTATCGATACGATTCGTTTCTTTCACTTTTAGCTCGTGTGCATCTTTAATGACTGTAATTCCATCTGCTTGTGTTGCCGCTAAAGCGATAATTGGGATTTCATCAATCAGTCGTGGAATGATATCTCCACCGATTTCGATTCCTTTCAGCGGCGATGTTTCAATTGTAATATTTGCAGCAGGTTCTGATGCTCCTTCGTTAATCTGCTCTACAGTAAACGTAGCGCCCATTTTCTCAAGAACATCAATAATACCTGTACGAGTCGGATTCATTCCCACATTTTGTAATAGTAGTTTACTATTTGGAATAATTGCACCTGCTACTAAGAAAAATGCCGCTGATGATACATCACCTGGCACTTGAACATCTGTTGCGGTTAACTTCTGTCCTCCTGCTAGTTTCACTGTTTTCCCCACGCGAGTTACTGTAACGCCAAACGCCTCAAGCATTCTTTCTGTATGATCGCGGGAAATATGAGGTTCTGTAACAGTTGTTACACCTTCTGCGCGAAGGCCTGCAAGTAAAATAGCTGATTTCACTTGTGCACTTGCTACCGGTGAAGTATATTCAATCGCCTTTAAATTCCCGCCTCGTATTGTGAGCGGCGTAAACGTTCCTTCTTTTCGGCCATCAATTTTTGCACCCATTTGCTTTAGTGGATTTGTTACACGTTGCATCGGTCTCTTCGCAATTGAAGCATCACCTTGCACGCAAGAAAAGAATGGTGTGTTTGCAAGTATTCCTGACATTAATCGAATCGTTGTACCAGAATTACCAACATCTAATACAGCTTTTGGCTCTTGTAAACCTTCTAATCCTGTTCCAATTACCGTAACTTCGTCTCTATTTTGTGTAATCTCTACTCCCATTTCTTTAAAACAAGAAATAGTACTTAAACAATCCGCACCAGGAAGAAATCCTTTAATTGTTGTTTTACCTTCCGCGATTGCGCCAAACATGACAGCACGATGGGAAATTGATTTATCTCCAGGGATTGTAATTGTACCATTCAATCCGTTATTTACAGTTTGTACTGTTTTTTCTTTCACGTTGTCACCCTCCTCATTAAATTGTTTCATACGTTTGGTATTCTTCTTTTCCGAGCGCAATTTTTGCCTGCGTTCGATCCTCTTCTCTTTGGAAACTAATTCGTAAAACTCCGAGCAATCCTTCTCGCGCTTCTAATATTTGCAAGTTCGTAATACTAATTTCTTCTTCTGCTAGAATGCTTGTGATATGGGCTAATGCCCCTACTTTATCTAAAACGTCGACGTATAAGTCGTGATAGGCAGGAATCGCCCCTCTTTTTCGAACTGGTAAAGAGTCACGATATTCTTTCGCATCTGCAAAATAACTTTGTATTTCTCCTGCATCTCCTTTAGAAACCGTCTTATATAGCTCTTCCATTTCTGAAATCCATTCTTCTAATAGTTCCAATAAATGCCCGCGATTTTGCTTTACGATATCACTCCACATTTTCGGACTACTTGATGCAATACGTGTTATATCTTTAAATCCGCCTGCCGCTAGTTGATGAATAAGCGGATTATCACCAGCATGTTTCTCAACTTGTTTTACTAATCCTGCTGCAATTAAATGTGGGAAATGACTAACTATTCCTGTTATATAATCATGTTCTTTTGTATTTAATACAAGAAAATGAGAGCCTGTTCCTTTTAACCATTCTTTTAGCTCGTCTACTTGATCCGCCTGCACGTGATTCATTGGCGTTAAAATGTAAAATGCGTTTTCAAAAAGGTGTGCCTTTGCACTTTCAACTCCTGTTTTGTGAGAACCTGCCATCGGATGACCGCCGATAAATGAAACTTTCTTTGTTAATAAAGCTTCCGCTTCATTCATGATTGTCCCTTTCGTACTTCCTACATCGGTAACAATGACATCTTCTCGTAAATGAAATGATGCAAGTTTGTGTAACAACTTTTTCGTTTCTTCAACTGGAGAGGCAAATACAATTAAATTTGCCTCCTCACATGCACGCTGTAAATCTACTGCTACTTCATCAACTACATGTAATTCTTTTGCGCGCTCTACTTGCTCTTTAAATATGTCATAACCGATAATCGTTACATCGTGCTCTTTTTTAATCGCTAATGCAAGAGAGCCTCCTATTAATCCAGTACCGATTAATACTACCTTTTTACACATTTGCCTCATCTCGAGACTTACCTTTTTTATTTTCAAAGTGTTGTTTTAACACTGAAATCACTCCTTCATTTTGTTCCCTAGTTCCGATTGTAATACGGACACCATTTGGGAACGGACGAATAATAAACCCTGCATGCGCACAAGCTTCATAAATTTCCCCAGCATCATCTACCGGCAAGAAGATAAAGTTCGTTTGCGACGGATAAAATGGAATTTCATTTTCTGTACAAAAACTTTCGTATTGTTGTAATCCTTCTGTATTAACACGAACTATTTCTTCAATAAACGCTTCATCGTTAAAAGCAATCGTCGCTGCTTTTTGCGCTAATGAAGATACGTTAAATGGCAAACGTACGACATTTAATTTCTCGATTAACTCTTCCTGTCCAATCGCATAACCAACGCGGAAAGAAGCTAATCCGTACGCTTTAGAAAACGTTCTAAGTACAAGAATGTTGTTATGTTTTTCTAGAAGCGGTAATGTCTCAGGGAAATCTTTTGCTGTTACGTATTCATAGTACGCTTCATCAATGACAATTAACGTATTTTCACTAATGCTTTCAATGAATTGAGTCAATTTTCGCTCATTCACATATGTGCCTGTCGGGTTGTTCGGATTACAAATCCATACGATTTTTGTATGTTCATCAACTGCTGAAGAAATTTCATCTAGATCATATACACCGTTCTTTAAAGGAATTTCTTTCACTTCACAGCCTTCAATAATTGCATGATGACGGTACTGAGGGAATGTCGCGCCAGCAGTTACGATATTATCTCCTTTACAGAGCACTGCACGACTTATAATTTGAATGACTTCATCAAGTCCACTACCACAAAGCACTTGTTCCATTTGCACTTGTAATTTCTCTGCAATTGTTTGACGGAGTACTTCAGCACCTCCGTCAGGATATAAAGCATGTTCCTGCCACAATTTTTGTAATTCTCCTAAAACACGAGGTGAACAGCCAAATGGATTTTCATTTGATGCTAACTTAACAAATGAATGATTCCCGTATATTTCTTTCATTTGCTCTGGTGATTTACCTGGTTTATACGGTTGTAATGATGATAGTTGATCTTTTACTCGCATGTTAAATCCACCTTTTCATTAAAATTCTTTTGCGTATTTGTTATGTTGCGAAATATTTTGTTTTAGTAATTCCATGCGATCTTTTCCGAATTGCTCGACTAGTGCACCGGCAAGTTCCCATGCAACGACAGCTTCAGCTACAACACCTGCTGCTGGTACTGCACAGCTATCAGATCTCTCAATACTCGCTTGGAACGCTTCTTTCGTATCAATATCTACGCTTGCTAACGGTTTATATAATGTAGGAATTGGCTTCATTACGCCTCTTACGACAATTGGCATACCTGTTGTCATACCGCCTTCTAAACCGCCGGCATTATTCGTATTTCTCGTGTATCCTTTTTCTTCATCCCATAAAATTTCATCGTGCACTTTACTTCCCGGCTGTCTTGCCGCTTCAAAACCAATTCCGATTTCAGCACCTTTAAACGCATTCACGCTCATAATAGCACCGGCAAGTTTTGCATCTAATTTGCGGTCGTAATGAACGTAGCTACCAACTCCAATTGGCATTCCTTCTGCAACGACTTCGACAATACCGCCTATAGAATCTCCGCTACTTTTCGCATCATCAATCGCATTCATCATCTCTTGTTCTACTTCTTTATCTAAACATCGAACTGGTGAATTTTCAGTTATCGTTTGAATTTCTTCAATTGGTAAGTTTGAAATACGCTTCGCTTGTACCCCACCAATTTCAAGAACATGTCCTGCAATTTCCACACCTAGTTCTTTCAAAATTTGTTTCGCAACTGCACCAGCAGCAACACGAACTGTCGTTTCTCTTGCAGAAGAGCGCTCTAATACGTTTCTTATATCACGATGGCCGTATTTAATTGCCCCGTTTAAATCCGCATGTCCTGGACGTGGTTTCGTTATAGTACGTTTCATTTCTTTACTTTCTTGCTCCGAAATTGGTTCAGCACCCATTACTTTCGTCCAATGTTTGAAATCATCATTTTTTACGATTAACGTAATTGGTGAACCAAGTGTCATTCCGTGACGTACACCACTTGCAATTTCAACTGTATCTGTTTCAATTTGCATGCGTCTTCCGCGCCCATGCCCTTTTTGTCTTCTTAATAATTCTTTATTAATATGTTCCGCTGTTAATGTTAAACCTGCTGGTACACCTTCTAAAATAACTGTTAACTGCGGCCCATGTGATTCTCCAGCTGTAATGTATCTCATTTCTCTTGCCCCTTTACTATTTTTTTGTACAAAAAAGTCCCTACTGAGCGCTCAGTAGGGACGATGTTTATCGCGGTACCACCCTAGTTGTAGACTTCTTTCGTCTACCTCTCTTCTTCTTTAACGATCGTTTGACCGTCTTTCTCTCCAAAAGTTGGCGGGAAAGATGCTCCAAGGCTGTAATTCATGCTTACCTTTGTACTGATTCACACCGGCCATCAGCTCTCTTTAACAGTGAGATAAGCACTACTGTTTCCTCTTCAGTGCATTTATGATATGGAATTAAGATAATTTATTTTTGAAACCTTTTAACTCATCCATGAATCTATGGAATTCTGGAATATCCATTTGTTGCGCAGAATCTGATAACGCAACTGCTGGGTCTGGATGAACTTCAGCCATTACTGCATCTGCTCCAATAGCAAGTGCTGCTTTCGCTGTTGGTAATAGTAAATCTCTACGTCCAGTTGAATGTGTTACGTCAACGATAACTGGTAAATGTGTTTCTTTCTTTAAAATCGGTACTGCTGAAATATCTAATGTGTTACGTGTCGCTCTCTCGTATGTGCGAATACCGCGCTCACAAAGAATAATTTGGTCATTACCTTGTGCAATAATGTATTCCGCTGCATTAATGAACTCATCAATTGTTGCTGCTAAACCACGTTTTAATAATACTGGCTTATTAACTTTACCTACAGCTCGTAGTAAATCGAAGTTTTGCATGTTACGTGCTCCAACTTGAATTACATCAACGTATTCTAGCGCCATTTCTACGTCATTCGGATTTAAAATTTCACTAATAATCGCTAAGTCGAACTCATCTGCTACTTGTCGTAAAATTTGTAAACCTTCTACTCCTAAACCTTGGAAATCGTATGGAGATGTTCTCGGTTTGAAAGCACCACCGCGCATTAATTTTAAGCCTTGGTCTTTCATAGCTTGCCCTACTTGGCGAACTTGCTCTAAACTTTCTACCGCACAAGGTCCCATGATGAACGTTTGTGTTCCGTTTCCAATCAATTCACCTTTAACATTAACAATTGTATTTTCTTTTTTCTTTTTACGTGAAACTAGTAATGCTTTACGGTTATCATCTTCTTGTAATTCTAAGCTTGCTTTGAAAATCGTTTTGAAAATATGTTGAATCGTTGACGTTTCGAATGGTCCTTCGTTATGCTCTGCAAGCATATCAAGTACTTCACGCTCACGTACTGGATCAAAGCGTTTCGTACCTTGTACTTGTTTTTGCTCCCCAATCTTTTGAACGATTTCACCGCGTTTGTTTAATAGGTGTAATAGTTGTAAGTTAATTTCATCTACCTGTTTACGTAATTGATCTAATTCATGATTTGCCATTTGGAAATCCTCCTCTAATGTTTTAAAAGTATAGTAAGAGAATAAAAAATTCTCTATTTTCTGAACTGGTTAATTATACAAATTTAAAGTGGAATCGATACCTCTTCTTATTTTAAACTAATAATTACCATAAAGACACTAACTACTAGTTAATAAGCCACTTTTTTGTACAAAAAAGCCCTACTGATTCAATCAGTAGGGACGATATTTATCGCGGTACCACCCTAGTTGTAGACTTATTTCGCCTACCTCTCTTCATTGTTAACGATCATCTGACCGTCTTTCCCTTCATAAAGACAATAACTATCTTTACTACGAAAAAGATGCTCCAGGACTGTAATTCGCTCTTGTTTTTGTACTGGTTCGCACCAACCACCAGCTCTCTGTTACAGGGAAACAACAACTACTGCTTTTCCTTTCAATGCATGACTATTTTATTTTCAAGTTGGACCACTAAAATACAAAAAGTCCCTACTGAATAAATCAGTAGGGACGATATTTATCGCGGTACCACCCTAGTTGTAGACTAACTTTCCGTCTACCTCTCTTCACTGTTAACGATCATTTGACCGCTTTTCCTTCATAAAGACAATAGTATCTTTACTACGAAAAAGATGCTCCAAGACTGTAATTCATGATTATCCCTGTACTGGTTCACACCAACCACCAGCTCTCTGTTACAGTAAGACTAACCACTACTGTGATCTCTTCATTGCACTTTGTTTATTCAAATGTTTTTGAAATTGAATAAGTATGATTCGTATTATAGAACGCTTTTCAAAACACTGTCAATAACTTTTTATATATTTTTTAAAAATTCCACTTCCGCCCTATGATTCCTCTTGTAAATTCTCCGTTACGATTCCGATGCGAATTATTTCATTTTCTATTAAATTTAATACATGTCTTTCTACTTCATACCTGGTTAATAGTTCTTTTATTTGTATGATCTCACTTTCAAGTAAATCGGCTTCTTGACACGTCTGCAGTAAAGTGAAAAACACATTTGCATACAATTCTTTATACGCTTTCATACGCTCTTTCTTTTCAAGTATCTCTATAAACAACTGTTTCATTTCTTCTTGATTAGATTGTCCCTCCACACCTTGAAATTTACTAGAAATAATATTTAATCCTTTTTCTAAAACCTCATCCATGCATAAAACAATACGTAAAAGCATCATATATTCTCTCGTTGTTATTACGCCCATTTTCGGACGTTCTCTTAAAAACACACTAAGCCACGCTGTCCAAAATTTTTGTTGTTCCTTACCACTTAACGTTTTTACGTAGTAGCATAAATACTGCATAAACTTAATTTTATTCTCTTCGTTTTCTTGCATCAAAAGTGGATATAACCAATCTGTTTTTTGCTCCCAATATAATACGCATTTAATAAATACAAAGCTAAGCCATTTTAAAAATGCTTCTCTCGTATATGGATGTAGTGCATCTAAATGTTCTACTGCATACTTAATATATCGTCTTATTTCTGTAAACAAATGTAGATTAATTTGCGTATAACATAATCCCGCCCACGCATATTTCGTAAGCTCACTTTCTTTCTTTAAATCTAAGTAAGGTAGTACATTTTTCCGACACCATTGCTTCTCAATATGGTATAAAAACGTAATATCTGCTGTTAAACGAGCTAACATAAAGTTCGTTCGTTCCGAAGTAACCCTTACCTGTTCTTCAAATAAAAATAAATATTCATATACATTGCGATCATATAAGTGATCGTACGCTAACAGTTTTAGCAATACAGCTGTCATCTTCCCAACAGGATGCTGTATAGACTCATTGTAAAACTCTTGTTTTCCAATTTTAAAATCTGTTTCCCCTCTCATAACATGTGGAAATACTGAAAAAGCAAAGCGCTTTATAACCCGTATACTGTTTTCTTCTAGCTCTTCTAATCGATTGCTAATTTCATATAGAAAACTACTAATTAGCCAATGAAAAGTAGTATTTCGAGAAAACTTCTGCAATAACGGAATAATCCTTTGAATTTGCTCACTCGTTAAATTCCTATTATTTCGCCATTCTCTAATACACACAAACCATACTTCATTACTAATTTCGTGCACGCCTACTAGTTGATAAGCAAACGAAATACTCCACTCTACATTCAATTTACACGCTTTTGATAACATCTCTAAAAAATGGCGTTGTTCAAAAACACCGTCTCTTGAAAATTGCCGAACTTGCTCCATTATTTCATCGTCTTTCAGCTGCAGTAATCCATCAGCTGTTACATTGCATGTAATACGTTGTTCATTTTCCTCTTTCTTTGGAACACTGTATAGATCTGAAGAAAAATGGGGGTGTTTCTGTTTCATTAGCTCGTATCCTTCCGCCGTACACTTACTATTCGAATCACACGTGAATAGTAAGTCTAATACAAGACAAGCATCAAACGTCCTCTCTTCTGCAAGATACTCTAATACATGTTGAATTACTTCTTCTTTCGTTTCCTCTAAAGCATCTGCGTAATAATTCTTTAAAAGTTGAAACACTTCATGTTTACATGTGAAATCTAACAGAACATCTACATGTAACAGCCACTTCAGTTTGTCATCCGCTGTAACGAATACATTATTAATCATTGCTTCAATTGCAATTCGCTTTTGAAGTACACTATCAGTTTCTATCATTTCTGTAATATAATGATTTGCTTTTTTCTCATTGTTTTCACATAAATATGTAAGACACTCTTTTACAATTTGAATTAAAAATGTAAAATCATTTTGCTGTAACTCCTGCTCTGAAATTTCTCTATCTCTTTTTTTCAGTGCATTTTGTCTTAATGACAATAGTTGTATTTTTTCTAACCCCGTAACCATAATCGGATTTGCGTAGTAAGTAATATGTGGTCTCATTTTCTCTTTCCAAATTCGCTCCACATGAGAAAAAATAGGCATCGGTATACGACTCGATTCCTCGAGTTCAATCGACTCTTGCGTATCATTTCCCCATTTTCTTACACGCTTCAATTTAAGTTTCCCGTCTAAAATAAACGTTAATAGCAACAAGCCAATTTCTTTATGCTCAGGGAAAGAACATTTTTGCAATAAATATGTGATCATTTCAATAGAGCTACTATCTTTCTCTGCTGTTTCTAATAAAAGCAATGTCCATCTTGCAAACAACAAAGGGTCCATCGTTTCTTTCGTTTCGTTTAAGTAAGTACAAATTGTTCGCCACCATAACGGGGATATTTTAGAATGATTTTTAAAAATCAATTGAAATAGTTCTTTTTGATGACTAAATAGAAATTGCTCCACTAACCATTCCGCAAGCAATTCATCTACTTCATCATAATTTGCTGTAAGCAGAAATAAATTTCTTAGTTTCCCTTCTGCTTCAAGCCATTCCACCCATTCATAATCACGAGCAAATTCAACGAAGTACCGAACGGTTTCAATTTTTTTTATTGACTGTTTTATATAGGATAATTGCTCCTGCTCTACTGATGGAGGAACGGTTACAATATCACGAATACGCATTCTTTTCGTAATATAATTATCCCCCATTAATTCCGCCCACCGCTTCACCGCTTTCACAAGCGCCTGATGATTATTTGCTTTATTCGGATACACAATCGGTCTTATCCCTAAATGCTCCCAATGATATGTATTATCACCTTGTGCGACGAAAGCATAACGCCTTGTACTCGGTGGTAAGCCTGTTGCTAAATATTTCATTACAGGATCATTATGACTATACCCAACGAATAAAACAGTGTAATTTGAAAATAAATCAACTAAAAATCGTCTCGCCCATCCTTCTGTTAAGTAAGCCCTTCCAAAATCACCATCCGTTAAAATTAAAGCTTCTTTCTCTTGTTCTACATTCCCATGTATGTAAGCCAACCCTTTAAACGCTCTCCCTGTCGGTAAAGCAGGTGCATAATAAATATTCAGCTCTCTATTCATTTCTGTAATTACAGACGTAAAATGTTGATCAAAGTTTGTCGTTACAATTCGAACATCCGTATCTAACGGAAACAGCCTTGGAATCGCATAGTGTAATGGATTTGGTTTTGATTTTTCTATATTAACGAGGTCTCTTGCAACTTGATGCACATCTTTCGTTTTCGCAATTTTACCGAGATAATAATCGTGGGGTTCTGTCATCTCACGCCTTTCGACATATAAAGCTTTCGAAATTTCATCAACTAAATCATCGAAATTCGGTAAGTTTGATTTCCCCTTCATAGAAACTCCTGCTCCAACGAATAATACTAACTTACCTTGTTCAAGGTGATCGATTAACTCATCTGGAATTTCTACTTCTGAAGTTATCCACATCCCGGATTCCCCCTTACCTAAAAATGTCATACGCTCTCATTTCACTATAACATTTTTTAATTATTTTTTTAATATTTAGATAAAATTTCAGCATGATAAAGTTTTATATAAATTAAACCGTTCCAATGTATGAACTCCTGCATTTATTGTAAAACTATGTATAAATGGGAGGTGTAAATATTGAATGATATTACTGTAATACTTATCAAATTTATATCATGCATCATCGCTTTTAGTATCGGACTAGCTCTATTTTTCCCAGCAACGCTCGTCCAAATCATTTCTTTTAGTCTCTTCGTCACAATCGTTTCTTATATGTTTGTTGATAAAATTATTTTAAATCGAATTGGCAATTCCGCTGCCATTATGACGGATTTCTTACTTACGTACTTAAGTGTTTGGATTTTCGGTAATATTTTATTAGACAACTACATGCAAATTGCATGGGGCAGTATCCTTTCTGCCATCGTCTTTACATTATCAGAAGTAATCGTCCATCGCTTTTCTAATTCCCACACAAGGCACAGCAATGATAACATTCGAATTAATCGCCGGTTTGCATATGGCACGGAGTTTGCTGAAGAACAGAATGTGTTGGATAAAGATAAGAAGAAATAAAGCCATAATTACTGGTGCAAAAAAGTAGCTGTCTCATCAGTCGAATTTTTGACGATGTGGCGCTCCTTTTTGTTTTTTGTACTATCAATACGGTGAATGAAATTATATCAACGGTTCGACAAGAAATATCGATTTATCGACAACGTTTGATAGCCTATCTTCAAATAAAAAAGCTGCCCCATTAAGAGACAGCAACTTCTGTAATTACGCTTTTACTTTTAAATCTTTTAACGTAATAACATCTGCAAATGATCCAAACACAACATTATGATGTTTTACAATATCTTCAGCGCGTAATACATCTGTGTCAAATGTACTATGTGCATCACTTACTAATGTTACTTTATACCCTTCACTAAACGCTCTTCGCGTTGTCGTATCAACACAGTACTCTGTTTGCATTCCTGAAATAATAACATGCTCAATCCCTTTTCCTTGTAACACTTCGTTTAAGTTTGTCTTATGGAATGAGTCTGGAGTCGTCTTTTCAACGACAAGCTCCCCTTCTCGCGGAGCAATCGCCGCATGCACTTTCCAGCCATCTGTCCCTTTTTCTAATGGATGATCCTTAGGTCCATTATGTTGGATATAAATAACCGGAATACCATTTGAACGACATTCCCCAATGAGCTCTTGCAACGTTTCTAAAAACTTTTCCCCATTATGTACTGGGATTCCTGCTGTATACATACCCGCTTGCACATCAATAACTAGTAATACCTTTTTCATTTCACACAGCTCCCTTTATTTTTATAAGCCCCTGCATATTTATTATAATTGTTTATATTCTACCATCCAACAATCTTCTAATTTCCCCTCATGCAGTTCATGTTTCTTTAATATCTTCACCTTTTTAAATCCGCATTTTTCATAACAGCTTATCGCACGTTCGTTATTTACTTTAGGGTCCATTGCAATTGCTTCTGCACCCACTTCTTTCATAATGTATGTAATTGCTGCTTGAACGAGTTTTGTTCCAATTCCCTTTCCCCAATAGAGTGGTTCACCGATAAATTGGTCCATTCCCCATACATTCTGCGATTCTTCATATCCATATAACGCTTTCCATTCAGAATCAACTGGATACATTTGAATGTAACCGATTGGAACGGCATCAAATTCTATTAAACATCTTTTTTCATGACCGTTTGGATGATGTATAAAATGATCAAGCACCTTTTCTACAGATTGCGGATTATCTCGTCCTTCGTAATACTGCAGGACTTCTGGGTCTGTTAGCCATTTTGAAATGATAGGTGCATCGTTTTTTATTACGTATCTAACTAATAATTGTCCCTTTTGGAATAACATAGGTCACCTCCTTATTAGTTACTCTTATAATAACTTTTCTATATGCGGATAGTAAATTTTTCAAACAGCTTTACTTGCATAATCCCACAATAAGAAATTATTCTGTTCAACCTATACTGAGTATCATAAACTATTATTTAACTAACTAAAAGAATGTTTCCCATAATGAAGTTCTTTTGTAACAGGACCTAAAAAACTAAAACAATTTGGAGATGAGAATTTGAAATCAACATTAATTATTCTTCGAGGAAACTCCGCAAGTGGCAAAACAACAATCGCAAAGGAACTGCAAGAACATTTCGGGCAAGGGACACTACTAGTCTCTCAAGATGTAGTTCGTAGAGATATGTTAAAAGTTCACGACACAATGGGAAATCTGTCTCACGATTTAATTTTTGAAATTACGAAGTACGGAAAAGGAAAATGTGAATTTGTTATTTTAGAAGGTATACTAAACAGTCGTAGATACGGTGAAATGTTAAGAGAATTAATACATTATTTCGAAGGAAACGCTTATACATATTATTTTGACTTATCACTTGAAGAAACGATTAGACGGCATAATACGAGAGAAAAACGACTTGAATTTGGAAAAGATTTATTGAGTAAATGGTATAACCCACACGATACAATTGAGGTTAATAGAGAGACTGTTTTTACAGATGATTTCACGCAAAGAGATATATTTCATGCGATTATTACTGATGTTACGATACAAAAATAAGACTGACTCTTTTTGTCAGTCTTATTTTATTATGTTCCTTGTATTTCAGTTTTCATAACGGAACAATCTTTACATAAGTAATAATATATATTCATCTCACCGAACAGAAAATCAACTACTGAAATAAGTTCCCTTTCTTCAAGATCTTGTATAATTGTAGCAACATATTTCATCTCTTTCGAACAAGTTGGACATCCTAAATCTTCTGGAACATCATCGTATAGGGGCGCTCCTAACAATCTACATACATATTCCGAACCGAATAAGTCAAAAGCTTCCCAGTAACTATCTTCATCAGTAGGTATATCTTTATTTTTCATATTCGTTAGCTTTACATTAGTTTTTGGAAGATTGACCGGTAGCTTATACTCAGCTTCCATAATCCACTCTTCCGTATTGTCTTGTTTTATTATTTGTACCGTTTTGCCCCCATTACTTAATTGAAAATATTGCGGCTCCCACACCATCGCACAATTCAAGCAAGAGATGAATGGTAATACAATCAATTCAGCATTTTTAAGTTCAGCAAGTCTCTCATCTTTCAAATCAAAACAAAAAATTTGATGCATTTTCTCACCGCATAACTTACACAATGGTAATTCACAATCTTGACCACCGAAATAATGATTATATGAATCTTTCCCTTCCATTACTCTATACCCTTTCATTTCATTGCAATGTGCGCCATATAATTCCATTGTCATTTTTAATCCTCGCTTCATTTAAATCTGATCCACTTTATTATAAGAAAATAAACATTACAAGTCGTCATCTTCCTGAATAGTTTCTATAATAAAATCTTTTAAATTTGGGGCTATTTCTTCAATTTCAGCATCTTCGTGATACCAAATATATATTTCATCATCCATTATTCCGTTATTTATTTTAAAACACAATTTATCTCCTGAACCATCGTCACCAATTATAATAAGATCTTCAGGCATATGCTCATCGCTCAACTCAACGTTTTGTCTAACTATATCATCCCAAGTTTTCACTAAATTTCTATTATCTTTAATAGGATATAGTATCCATTCTCCTATTTCGGCGTTATTAACTAATTTAAAAAGATCCCTATATTGTGCTGGAAAAATAGCACCTAACTTTTCTTCGGTTTCTTTTATATGTAATTCAAATACTCCTTGTTTCTTTGTTTCAATATATCCTCTTACTTTTTTCATGAAATACACCTGTCCTTTAAACTGAATTACAATATTGTAATTCAAAATATAATTACCAATAAACCGCAACTTCATCACTTTCAGCCTGATTACTCCAACAATTATGTTATATAAAAATGCTATGTAAATGATTTAATCGGTTTTATTTGTATATTTCATTATACGTTAACTCTTCGTTGCCATCATACTAGTATTCTGTATTTCCCGATAAATTTCAGTTCCACACCCAACCACAAACTCACTTAAATAAAAATTAAAACTCAGCTCGTTCTTAATATATTTGTATTTTATAGACATACTACAAGTTTCATGTTTAATTTAAGTTTTGGTGCAGATTTAGCAACACATCCCTTGAAAAGCCTATGTCAGATCAACAAAGTTTTCCAATGAATTACACTAACTCAAAAACAAAAGCCAGTCTCAATATTAGAGAACTGACTTCTATTTGGATAACTATAATTATTATAAAACTTTTACTTTAACAGTTTGTCTTCCCCAGTTCATAGCTTTACTTTTTGAACCCATTAAAACATCAATACGATTTCCTTTAATAGCACTACCAGTATCACCAGCAATAGCTTCTCCATAACCTTCTACCCATACTTTAGATCCTAATGGGATTACCTTCGGATCCACTGCGATAATTCTCATATTAGGATTTGCCGTTAAATCATGACCCATCGCAGTTAAAACGCGTCCACCATATGTACCATTTTCACTTGGATCAGCAGTATATGCTGTCGCTACTACCGTTAATTCACGTTTAGCAGACTGTGTGTTATTTTTAGATACTTCTTGTGTCTTTGTTGCTTCTTTTGCTTTCGCTTCTTCTTTCGCTTTTTCTATTTCTCGTGCTTGCGCTTCTTTCTTAGCCTTTGCTATTTCCTGCGCTTTTGCTTCTTCTTTTGCTTTTTCTATTTCTCGTGCTTTTGCTTCTTCCTTAGCTTTTGCTATTTCTTGTGCTTTTGCTTCTTCCTTAGCCTTTGCTATTTCTTGTGCTTTTGCTTCTTCCTTAGCTTTTGCTATTTCTTGTGCTTTTGCTTCTTCCTTAGCTTTTGCTATTTCTTGTGCTTTTGCTTCTTCCTTAGCCTTTGCTATTTCTTGCGCTTTCGCTTCTTCTTTTTCTATTTCTTTTACTTTTGCTTCTTCTTTAGGCTTTACTATTTCTTCTGCTTTCGTTTCTTCCTTAACTTTTACTCTCTCTGTTACTTTTGCTTCTTCTTTAGGCTTTACTATTTCTTCTGCTTTCGTTTCTTCCTTAACTTTTACTCTCTCTGTTACTTTTGCTTCTTCTTTAGGCTTTACTATTTCTTCTGCTTTCGTTTCTTCCTTAACTTTTACTCTCTCTGTTACTTTCGCTTCTTCTTTAGGCTTTGCTATTTCTTTTACCTTCACTTCTTTCTGCTCTTTTGTTGTTTCTTTCGCTTTTGCTATTTCTTGTACTTTTACTTCTTTCTGCGTTTTTACTTCTTCCTTTGCTTTAACTGCTTTTTGTACTTTCGCTACTCGCTTCGTTTTCTCTTCAGCTTTCTTTTCAATTGGTGCTGTACTTGATAGGAAAGAAACATTTGCATAGGCTGTTTTTCCTTTATACTCAAATTGCAGCCATCCATCTTTTACTTGATGTGTTGATTCAATTACATCATCTTGTTTCAGTCTGCCAAGAATTTCTGATTCTGTGTTTGCTTCAGTACGTACATTTAATAGGTTTGCTGTTACATGATAAATATCTTTTGTATACTCCGAACTTACAAACAATTCTTTACCATTTAAATCAATTTTTGACCATCCTTCTTCAGTATGTATGACCTTTAACTTTTGTCCTTCTTTTACTTTTTCGACAACTTTTGATTCCGTAGTTGGCTTTTCACGTACGTTGAGTACATCCGCTGTTACGATAGTTTCTGCGATAGCAGATGTGGTAAAAGCCCCCAATCCAAGAACTGTTGCTGTTGCTGCGCCAATTATTTTTTTCATAATAGCCTCCATTACATTTTTTTGAATTCTATGAAATCCTTCCATAAAATTAGGGGGTTCCACAGAGTATCAAAACATTTGTAACAGTATATTAATACCACTTAATATACTGTTTTTAAAACTTCCTACTCCAATATTATCAAATTTTCATTTCTAATTCTATACATTATAAATCTACTTATCTTCTATAAACTCTTCATGACCTTCTACTTCACACTAGATAGTTGTCGCAATTCCAGCCAAAAATAAACTTACAATTGCTAAAAATGGCGTTCCAGCTATTGCACCTCTTAAGTGAAACTTATAGTCTTTATATCCTTTCATTCCCTCAGTACTAGGAATAACAGCAAATCTTGGAGTAATCCAGCAAAATATAAGCCAATCGATTATTAATAAATCTACTAAATTGAAAATCATTACAATCCCAAAAGTATGTAAATAGGCTTCAATATACAATAATTTCCCATGGTGATGTAGTATATATGTAGAAACTAAAGGCGTTCCGAAGAGAATAATATTGTAAATAATTCCGAAATAAAATGTTTGTTTTTTTTCATTTATCGATTTTGGCAATACTACTTTTTGAATATCTTTCGGATAATCATTTAACCAAAGGCGAGGATTATAATATGTAGACCCTAATATCATAATAGACAGTATAAAAGACATGGAAATACCGACAATCACCATTTGTTCAAATTGCCCCACAAATGTCCCTCCTTATTTGAAATTTTGACGTACGTAATTCACTTAATTAGACATTGTATGCATGTTATGACTTAAAAATTATCTAATACCATTAATAAAAATTTTCATTACAATCCGCTTTTTCCTAACGTCCATTCTTATTTCTTGCAATATGCATGCAAATTTAATAAAGTGAACATCTAATTAGTGTTGTTGAATTTCGCTAATTATTACAGAGTACATATTTTTTAATTTACATAAAGAATGGATTGGTGAAACGAATGAAAATCGAACATATAGCAATTTGGGTAAATGATTTAGAATTAATGCGTACTTTCTATACAAAGTACTTTAACGGTAAAGCAAACTCTTTATATCATAACGAAGCAAAGCAATTTGAATCTTATTTTATTACGTTCGAATCTGGAGCAAGGCTTGAACTTATGCGTAAAAAAGGTATAGAAAATGAGCCTAACCTTAATATTACTGGTTATGCACATATGGCATTCTCAGTTGAAAGTGAAGAACGTGTAAATGAACTAACAAAAACGTTAAAAGAAGCTGGTTCTCCTTTATTAAATGGACCACGTTTCACTGGAGATGGCTATTACGAAAGTGTAATTAGTGATCCGGAAGGCAATCAAATAGAGATCACTATTTAACTATCGTTTATCTTTTCTGAAGAACTAATAAAAATTCGTTTGGAGGAACCCTATGCATAAACTGCATTTCAAAAAATTTGAAGCAACAGATTTTAGTCCGTATTTCCAGCTCGTATCAAATGAAAGAGTGATGGCACAAATTACAGAGCGTGCTATTCTGCTAGAAGAGGCACAAAACGACTATGAAAAATTGTTAAGGCGCAATGAAAAGCATAAACTGTTTGGGTCTTATAAAGTTTATGACAGTGCAACAAATGAATTTATCGGCCTTGGACATGTAACAGTGAATGAAGATAATGTAAAAGAAGCTGAAATTGGGTATATGATTTTGCCAGAGCACTGGGGAAAAAGATATGGTAGTGCAATTGCAAAGGAATTAATAAATATAGCGAAGCAGACAGATGTAAACGTACTAAAGGCAATTATCGATCCGAGCAATACCCCCTCTCGGAAGATTTTACTAAACGTTGGTTTTACATCTGAAAAAGTTTGCGAGATTGATGGATTACCTGGGGAGATTTTGAGTACATATATTTAAATATATAAAAAAGCAATGCTACATTTGAACTAACCGTAGCATTGCTTTTATCTTTTATTATTATAAAAGTCCATTTTCACTTTAATACGAACTAAATCATTATTTCTTTATCTCGTCTACTACACTTTGAACTAAAGAGATAAGAGCTTTCTTTGTATCCTCATCTGTTATTTTTGCATCATCACTAAATTTAGTGCGCACAGATGGGATTAATAGCGAACCATTTTGAACGACAATTGTATCTAGCATACCTAGCGTAAGTAATAATGATTCATGAGCTTTATCCCCTCCAGCAATCGACGGTGAAGCTGTTATAATAGCAACTGGCTTTTTATAAAGTTCCGCTGATGAAACAAGCCATTCTAATGCATTCTTCAAAACTCCTGGAATACTTTTTGCGTACTCTGGTGTACAAATAATAAGTGCATGTGCTTCACTTAATGTCTTTCGAAATTCTTCAACAACAACCGGTGCTCCAACTCGATCTACATCCGGATTAAAATGAGGTAGTTCCTCTATCCCATTATAAATAGTGTAATCTATACCTTCTGGAATAAATGCTGCTAAAGTTTTTAATATGTTTGTGTTGGATGATCCTTCCCTAATACTTCCTGAAATCGCTATGATTTTTTTGTGTATACTCATATGATCCTCTCCTACAAACATCATACTTATGCAGCCAGAGAAAAATCAAAAATATTGAACTATTTAACAAGCTGTACATTCATCAATTTTGACATCTTGCTTTTGATTCCCTAATAAAAATACTACTGTCTATAAATATCTTTACTTGTTAATTTATAAATAACTCGAAAGGCTTCTTGGTCTCCAGACTCCATTTTATACAGCCATTCTTTTAATTCTACTTCATCCAAAATTACGTTACCCTCTCATGATCTTTCACACTATATTCGCCCGTTTCTCACAAAAGGTTCATTTTACATAAAAATTTATTTATTACAATAAAGATATACTATATATTTTACAGAAAGGATGATTCGTATAATGAACAAAGAAGACAAACTTTATGCTGAAAATGTATTAAAACATCTCTTCATAGGAGCACAAGTTGATGGATTGCAATTTGGTATTTCTCCAGCAACTATAAAGATTCATTTTACAGATTTTGAAGCCACCGTTGATTATGACGGGCAATTATATGTCAACATCGAATCGAAATGGTGTTTATTTCATACTCCACCTGAAAAATATCCATCTAATGAGGGTGAATTTGACGATTATACTGAGGAAGAAGAATATAAGATAATATTTGAAATGAGAAGAAAAAAAGTTACAGACATACAACTAGGTAAGGCAACTCCGCATTTAATTATTACATTTAAAAATGGGCAAATCATGTTTGTAAATGGTTTTCATGACTATTATGAATGCTGGCAAGCTGGGGTCCAATTTGAGGATTGGCTTGTAGTTGCTGCACCTGGAAATGAAATCGCTACTTGGACTCCCGATGAATTTACTAATAAATAAGCTGTCAGAAATCACAATATAAAAAGTATATCTTGCACAAGGGGCAACAGATTTACGTAAATCAATTGATGGACTAGCGACTGTTGTAAAAGAAGAATTTGAAATTTAAAATCACCTCGTTTTAACAGGAAAAAGTGGCATTTTTACTTTTTCTAATGTTCACTAATGCTTATTGCGTGATTTGGTTCCATTGCTACACAAACCCCAATACCCACCCTTAGCTTGATTTGCATGTATAGTGCCCCTATTAGCATCAACGAGAAGGAATAGACCTTGTAAAAAAACATTTATAATTCCACTGATACGCAGAAAAATAAAAAGAGAATAATTCAGAAATTCCCTATGAATCATTCTCTTTTTATTTTCATATTTTAACATGCTGGATATGCCTTAGAACCCAAATAACGTTCTTTTACAAGTTGACGATGATGAAGCTCATGACCAGCAATTATGTTTGCTAATGCAAGAACCGTGACTTCAGAATTGTTCGCAATTCCCCTTTGTAACCAAGCTTCTTTATCTAAACTTTTAAGCAAATGCATAGTAGATTGGCGAACAACTATTAAATTCTCAAGAAGATCTTGCATAGATTGCTTATCAAAAGCTGCTCTAAGAACATACATATCATCGTTATATCCAGGAAGTTCTGCTGTCTCACCTCTTGCTATGGAAAGCAATCGATACGCCATAATACGTTCAGTATCCACAATATGACCGATTACTTCTTTGATACTCCATTTATTAGGAGCATATCTAAAATGTCCCTCACTATCAGAAATATCCTTCAACAAAAGATTCGTTTCCTTCATTTGTTGCTCTAGAATATGTATGATATCTCCATCTGGTATTAAGTTTATGTACGTTGAATAATACGGGTTGTATTCATTTGCCTCTGGTCTCTTTTGCATGCTTATCATCCTTTTTATTTTATCCTTATATACAAGTTATCATAAATTATTATCATATTAATCAAAAAAATTTAATTTTAAAACAAAATGTCCCCATCCTATAGGATTACATTAACAAAGCGGCTTATCCCCAAGCCCCCAACTAAACCATCTCCCATGCCCTTCCGTTTCCCCAACCGTTTCACAATATTCGTTTCCGTTAATATAATAATCAATATGAAGGTCCCGGTCCCACATGTTGTTATATAGGTGGAATACATCACGTTTTGCACCAATTTCTTTAATTTGTTTTTCTAGCGTATGTTTTACATTTTCAGGTATTTGATTTGCGACGTGTGTATGGAAAATGCAGATTACAGCATCTTCCCTTATTTGATTCGCAATGGCTGGAAGAAGTGCTACACCGTCCCCTTCAATTAATTGTACTGATTTTTCTTTTACAAGCGTTGCTGCTTGATCGAATAGTTCAAGTCTTTCTTTATGTTCTGGCCAAATAAGCGCGCGTAACCATAAATAATCTTCTTCATCATTTAAATTATTCACATGTAAATCTAGTCCGATTCTTTCCATAACAGGTGGACTTTGTTTTAAAAAGGAGGGCTTCTTCTCCCCTTTTATTTCTGATTGTAAATGAACATTTGATTGTCTATTTCCATACATTTCTTCCGTTCCATATGAATAACGATATTGATCCCAAAATAGTTGTAATCCCGCACTTGTACCAATTTCTATTAACGCCAATGGTTTGTTCACTTTATTAAATATGTAACAGAAACTTGGATATAAATAGGCACATCGTCTTACTTCATTCGTTTGAACAAGTTTCGTTTGTAATAAAGAGATAATTTCTTCTCGATATACATGGCAAAAATCTTTAAATTGGTAAAAGGCATTTTCAAAATTTATATCAGCATTTTCAACTAAACTTTGATAATAGTTTTTTAAACTGTGCTCTTTTCCTTTTAACAATAAATAATGGACTGCACCTAATAATAAGTTTGGGACTGGTTGACCAGGTTGTGCGTAGGAAGCTAACGTAAGAACTTCCTCATCTTCAGAAATTTTTATTGATAAGTATTCGTATAAAACACTCGATCCTTTACATTCATTCGCAGAAAAATTCCGAAATAAGTTTGCAATTTGTTCACGTGTAAGCAATGGTATCCCTCCTATTTAATTTTCTGAATAATCTTATCGTTTAAATGTTATTTATACTATTTTTTCACATTAAATGTTTCAAAATAGAATTTTACTAGTTCTCAAAGATAAAGAATTTAAGTATTTATAAGCTTTTTTGGGATAACATCAAACTGGAATTCTTCTCCAAATCTAGCTTTACTACTATGCAGTTTACCCTTATGGCAGAAGAATTCTAAGAAATAAAACGTTAAATAGTTTAAAATTATCAGATAACACTAGATATTTTACTCTATTAATTATTATAATAGAGTATGAGATGGTTATATAATTGAGACAAAAAAGATAGATTCCTAGGTGGGGCCTAGGCGGTGTTTTCTTTTTACGGCTTAGAAATAAAAAACACCTACTCTTTTTTGCCAATATAGGGGATGGAGAGATTATCATGAGCAACATGCAGCAAAAAACAGACGTTATCTTAATTGGCGCAGGAATTATGAGCGCAACGTTAGGATCATTACTGAAAGAATTGGCACCTGAATGGGAAATTAAAGTATTTGAAAAACTCGCAAATGCCGGAGAAGAAAGTTCTAACGAATGGAATAATGCCGGTACAGGACATTCTGCGCTATGTGAGCTTAACTATACATCCGAAAAATCCGACGGATCTATAGATATTGGTAAAGCTGTAAAAGTTAATGAACAATTTCAACTTTCAAGACAATTCTGGGCGTATCTTGTAAAAAGAAATTTAATTCGTAATCCACAAGATTTTATTATGCCACTACCTCATATGAGTTTGGTACAAGGGGAAAAAAATGTAGAGTTTCTAAAAAAACGTTTTGAAGCGCTTTCAAAAGATGCTCTATTCCAAGGAATGGAATTTGCTGATGCACCTGACACATTAAAAAAATGGCTTCCACTCATTATGGAAGGTCGTAATTCTAATGAACCTATGGCTGCAACAAAAATTGATTCTGGAACAGATGTTAACTTTGGTGCGCTAACACGTATGTTATTTGATTACTTAAAAACTAAAAATGTGGAGCTTAACTACAAACATAGTGTCGAAAATATTAAACGTGCGAAGAACGGTTTGTGGGAAGTAAAAGTACATGATATGAATAGTGGTAAAATCGAACACCATACTGCAAAATTCGTCTTTATCGGCGGCGGTGGCGGTAGCCTACCTCTACTTCAGAAGACTGGTATTCCTGAGTCAAAACATATTGGAGGATTCCCAGTAAGTGGACTATTTATGGTATGTAAAAACCAAAAAATTGTAGAGCAGCATCATGCAAAAGTATACGGAAAAGCTAAAGTTGGTGCTCCACCAATGTCTGTACCTCACCTTGATACAAGATATATAGACAACAAAAAAGCTTTACTGTTTGGACCATTTGCAGGCTTCTCACCTAAATTCTTAAAAACTGGCTCAAACCTTGATTTAATTGGTTCTGTAAAACCGAATAACGTCTTAACGATGTTAGCAGCCGGTGTAAAAGAAATGGGATTAACAAAATACTTAATCCAACAAGTTATGTTATCACACGAAAAGCGTATGGAAGAATTACGTGAGTTTATTCCGAACGCTAAAAGTGAAGATTGGGATACTGTCGTGGCTGGACAACGTGTGCAAGTAATTAAAGATACTGATGCAGGTGGGAAAGGAACACTTCAATTTGGTACAGAAGTTGTTAGTGCAAATGACGGATCAATCGCTGCGTTACTTGGCGCTTCTCCAGGTGCTTCTACTGCTGTCCACGTTATGCTTGAAGTATTAGAAAAATGCTTCCCAGAACGTATACTAGAATGGGAGCCAAAAATAAAAGAAATGGTCCCTTCTTACGGCGTGTCACTTACGGAAAATCCAAGACTGTTCCAAGAGCTTCACGCTTCAACAGGACGCACACTTGGGTTAAATGAAAAAGAAGCTGTTCACAATTAATGAATAGATTAAAAAAACGACATAATAAAAACGTCCGATATATTCGGACGTTTTTATTTTCTACTAGAAAGTATACTTATCAATATTATCCTTCGTAAATACAACTCGTTCAGGTAATACGATAATACCATTTCCTTCTGCCTCATGGTCATACCCTTGAATAGAGTTCGGCTCTACTTTCACTTTTCCGATTCCTTTTACTTCAAAGCTATCCCCGACTTTTAACTTCTTCCCTTTTACAACAATTTCATTTGCAACATACGTTGCGAGGGCACCTTGTTGTTTTACATCCCATAATCCAAATTGTTGTACTGTTCCTCGTTTTACATAATCACGCATAACGTTCGGTGTCGAAAATCCCGTTACGACTACTTTCTTATCCATTTTCAAATTCTCAGCTGCTTGCGCCATTGCTGGTAGTGCTGTTGCATCTGGACATATTACTGCGTTAATATCTGGATACGTTTTTAAAATACTCTCCCCTACCGATAAAGATTTTTGAGCATTATTTTCACCGTATTGCGTCGTTACAATTTCCCAATTCGGATATTTCTCTTTAATAATCTCTTTCGCCTTCGTTACCCATTGATTTTGATCTGTTACAGTCGGGCTTGAATAAAAGAATGCGACCTTCCCTTTATCTCCAATTTGCTTAGATGTCATTTCTATTAATAACTTTGCTAGTTGGTCTGGTGTACCTTGGCTAATATAAAACGAACGGTCTTTCGGATTCACATCAGAATCCCACGTTAATACGGTCATCCCCTTTTTCTTTGCACGTTGTAATGATTGCGAGAGACCATCAACTGACGTAGATGAAACCATAATTGCATCGTAGTTTTGATTAATAAAATTGTTTATATATTTTACTTGCCCTGATACGCTCGCTTCAGAAGGTCCATCATATTTCACTTGTACACCTAACTTATCTCCCATCTCTTTTGCACCTTCACCGCCTGATGTAAAGAAGCCAACTCCCGTTAATTTCGGAATGAATGCAAATTTCACATCATCTGCTTTTTTCTTGTCCGCTGTTTGGCTAGAACAAGCAATTAAACCGATTAAACAAATACACATAATAATAACAATCCCCAGTTTTCTCTTCATGACATTTCCCCCTTATGCAAATTCCTTCTTTTCCCCGTAGTGAATCGTTGTAATTTGAAATGTCTCATAATAACAGAAACAATAAGGATAATACCTATTACTACATTAGATTGTTCATTCGTTAAGCCCGTCATTTGTAAACCGTACTGCATGAGTCCTATAAAAATACTCGCTAGTACTGTCCCAATAATACTCCCTTTTCCGCCTGTAATAAGTGTGCCGCCTAATACAACTGCCGTAATTACTGGCAAAATCGTTTCACTTCCAATATCTGCACGAGCTGAACCGAAATAAGCTGTTAAGAAAGCTCCTCCTAATCCACCTCCTAACCCAGAAAGTACGTAAGCAATAATCACTACTTTCTTCGTTCGAATGCCGGAATATCTCGCCGTACTTTCATTTGCGCCAGTTAATTTTGCGTAGCGACCATATGTTGTACGGTGAAACAATATCGTAAATACTATCGTTAAAATGACAAGGAGCCATAATAGATTAGGTATACCGATAAAACTACCATTTGCCATTTGCACATACGAATCTGGTAAACCACTTATTCCTTCATAGCCCGCTGCACCCGAACCACCTGAAATAACAAGGGCGATTCCTGCATATAAAAACATCGTTCCAAGTGTAACGACAAGAGGTTCTACATCTGTCATTTTTATAATAAGTCCATTTAATCCGCCCGCTATGCAACTTATTACGAGCGCAATGATAACGGCCAACAGTATAGGCATGCCATTCATCCAAAGTGCTCCGATAAGAATCGAAGTAAGCCCCATAATAGATCCTACTGATACATCAATTCCGCCAGTTACAATGACAAATGTCATCGGAATAGCCGCGATTGAAATAATGAGGAAATCGTTCATACTAAAAAGGAGGTTACTAATGTTTAAGAAATCACTATTTATGAAACTAAAGAGAATGAGTTCTACGAGAAGCAATATGAGAAGAACCCCTTCCCATCTATACAAGCTACGTATTCCCCTCATAGATTCACCCTTCCTTCTTCTAGTTGCCGGAGTTTCTTCCATTTTTTTAAGACACTATCTAATATGATGATGAGTAAAAGTAAAAATCCTGAAATAGCACTATTCCAAAATGCAGGTATTTTTAAAAAGACGAGTGAACTGCTTATCACTTCTAAAAAAAATGCACCTAATGCCGCTCCAAATATAGAACCTGTTCCTCCTTTTAAATGTATACCACCTAAAACAGCAGCGGCGATAACTTGCAATTCTATCCCTGTACCTGTTTGATTTGGAACGAATCCAATATTCATTACGAATATACATCCAGCGAGCCCAGCGCTTATGCCTGATATGATAAACGCGTATATTTTCACTTTATCTACATGTATTCCAATAAGCCTTGCACCATCTTCATTATCACCGACCGCATAAAAATATCTTCCAATTTGTACTTTCATTAATAAGAAATATAGTAGTAGTAATATGATAAGAACGGTCCATACCGTTACCGGAATGCCTAACATCATAATAGAAGAAATTTGTTTATACTCATTCGGAATATCTTCAATCCACTTTCCGCCCGTGAATAGTAACATTGCACCTCTAATAATACCGAGCATTCCTAATGTCATAATGATAGCTGGCACTCGAAATTTCGTAACGCCAATTCCATTTACCATACCAATAAGAGCACCAAGTATAATTGCCACAAATATTGAAATAAAGGCACTGTATCCATCTGTTAACAACATCCCGCAAACCGCAGCGCTTAATCCCATAATAGATCCTACTGATACATCTATATTTTTCGTAAACAATACGAAAGATTGACCAATTGCCAAAATAACTAAAATAACGCTTGATTTCATAATTAAAGATAAAGAGCTAAACTGAACAAAACTAGGATTCATTACTCCAACGAAGGCTATGTAAAGAAGTAATAAAATAATAATAGACGTCTCATGCATTTTAAATAAACGGTTCACTCCGTTACACCTCCCTTTCCTCCGTACGCAAGGCGTGTAACTTCATCAATACAAATTTCCTTCTTCTCCAAATGAGAGACGAATCCTCCGTTTCTCATCACATAAACACGATTCGCTAATTGAGCGATTTCTTCCATATCTGAAGAAATTAATATGAGCGCAAGTCCCTTTCTCTTCAAACTTTGTATCGTTTCGTATACTTCTAATCTTGCTTTCGCATCAATACCACGGGTCGGTTCATCAAGAATAATCACTTTCGGATTACATGCAAGATATTTCGCTAGCACGACCTTCTGTTGGTTCCCACCTGATAAAGACGTCAGCTCTTCATTCATATGAGGGACAACAATTCTAAACTGTTTTATATACAATTCGGATAAAGCGCTTTCTTTTTTGCTATTTAAAAAGCAGCTACTCATACTGTTTAAAGATGCAGATGTTATATTTTCCTTAACAGACGCAATTGAAAAAATACCATTCCCTGCTCGATCCTCCGGTACATACACCATACCTTCCTTTATTCGCTTATGTACCGAATACTTTGTAATGGATTTCCCATCTAATAAAACAGAACCTGATTTCAAAGGCTTTAATCCACATAACGATTCAGCTAGTTCAGTCCTACCTGATCCAACGATCCCAGCAATCCCAACAACTTCTCCAGCGTGTACAGTAAATGATACATTTTGAAACGCATAGCTTGACGCATTCGTGACATCTAATAGTTTTTCCGCATGCTCTGTTTCCTCTTGTATGATCTCTTTTTTCTCCTCAAATTTATATCCTTTCGGTAATAACCCCTCCATTAGCATGTCATATGTATACCTTGATACATCACCTTGACTTACAATCATTCCGTCACGTAAAATTGCTACTTTATTCGCAATTTCAAAGATTTCTGGAAAACGATGCGTAATATAAATCATGCCAATTCCTTTTTCTCTTAAACTTTTCATCAACACAAAAAGACTCTTAATTTCGTGAGTTGTTAATGTCGATGTTGGCTCATCTAAAATAAGAATCTCAGCTTCTCTTATTAATCCCCTCAATATTTCTACTAATTGTTGCTGTGCGATGGATAACGATACCCCTAGCTCACGAAGTTGAATGTTCCACCCTAAGTCTTCTAGCAACTTTTTAATTTTATTTCGAAGCTCTTTCTTTTTCGCTTTCATTCCGATACAAATGTTCTCTTCAATTGTCATATGAGGAAAGATGAGCGGCTCTTGTGGTATTAAGTAAATACCATGTTGATGCGCCTCTGCTGTGTTTGAAAACTTTTGTATTTCCCCCTTCACATACATTTTGCCAGCATCGTATGAATACAAGCCCGTTAGTATTTTCATTAACGTTGATTTCCCGGCACCATTTCCTCCAACTAAAGCGTATATATCTCCACGCTCTAATTGTAAATTGACTTCTTTTAATACGAGTTGATCTGCAAATGATTTACTCATCTTTGTAACTTGTAATAAGGGCACGCTCTCCACATGTTGTCACCTGCCTTTATGCAGAACATTTTTTGAGAAAATGATTTTTTGTTCTACTTGTTTTGTAGCATTGTATATTTCTTTTTTCATATCTAGAACACTTTTTTCACTGGGCTATTTATCGCTTCAACTGGAATAAACAAAATAACGAGCACATATGTTTAAGCAGTGGTCAATTGTTGAAAGGGATGAAGAGCATGTCACAGCTGAACTTTGAAGACAATTTGTTAACAAAAGTAGCTTGGTACTATTATAAAGATCAATTAACCCAGCAAGAAATTGCTTCACTTCTTCACATTTCAAGAAATAAAGTCGTTCGGTTGTTAGATAAAGCACGGACGGAAGGTGTCGTCACATTTCACATAAAAGGTACTGGTTTGCACTGTTTAAGCATCGAACGTGACCTTATAAAAAAATTCCATCTAAAAGATGCTTTCGTTATTCCAACGCCAACTGAGAATTATGCATTTTCACTCGGAAAAGCTGCCGCACAATATTTAGAAACTCAATTGCAACAAGGAGATTTACTTGGGATTGGCTGGGGAGAGACGATAAGTAAAATGCTAGAAAACATTCATTTTGATAGCTCTATGAGTCTTTCAATCGTTACTCTTACAGGAGGCGTAAATCACTATATTCCAAGAAATCAAAGCTATTTAAACTACATGCAAGGCGATCTTCATATTATTCCTACCCCTTTTCTTACATCTACAAACGAAATGACACAAATTATTCTATCTGAACCGAGCGTGAAAGATATGCTTCACGTCGCTTCACTCGCTCATACAGCAGTAGTTGGCATTGGCAGCTTATCTCAAGACGCCACAATTGTGAAAGAAGAAAAATTAACACTACGTGAAATGACTTATATACGTAGTCAACACGGGGCTGGAGATATTTTAGGGCAATTTTATAATACTGACGGAAAACAATTAGAACTTCCCCATCATAACCGTCTTATCGGCACACCACTCTCTGTTCTTCAAAATATGAAACATGTCGTTGGTGTAGCTGGCGGTACGGAAAAGATAGCTGCAATTTACGGCGCCTTAAAAGGAAAGTTCATTCATACATTAATTACCGATGAAGAAACTGCCCTCTCCTTATTAAGAAAGGAAGGTGACTCTTAATGTCTACTCTATTAGCTTACGACGCTGGTACAGGGAGCATTCGAGCAGTTCTTTTTGATTTAAATGGTAATCAACTTGCTGTTAGTCAAAAAGAATGGATTCATAAATCAGATAGTCGTTACCCTGGTTCTATGAATTTTGATGTAACTGAAAACTGGCAGCTCGTTCAACAATGTACGAAAGAGGTTCTTCAAAAAAGTAATACGTCCTCCTCTTCTATTAAAGGTATTAGTGCAACGAGTATGCGTGAAGGCTTTGTTTTATACGATAAAAACGGGCAGGAAATATGGGCTTGTGCAAATGTTGATGGCCGCGCGTCAGCGGAAGTTAGTGAACTAAAACAAATTCGTTCCGAAATTGAAAAGGATTTATATAAAAAATCCGGTCAAACTTTTTCATTAGGTGCTTTACCTCGCTTACTTTGGATTAAAAAACATGAACCAGACGTGTACAGGAACATTCATTCTTTCACGATGTTAAACGATTGGATTTTATATAAATTGTGCGGCGTACTACAAATTGATCCTTCAAACGGATGTACGTCCGGTATATTCGATTTACAAAATAGAGCTTGGGATAACTGGGTTGCTGAGCAATGCGGTCTTACTCTAGCCTTTTCTCCAAAAGTAAATGAAGCTGGTACAGTTATCGGGAATATCACAAAACGAAGTGCTGAGTTAACAGGATTACATGAAGGAACACCGGTCGTTGCTGGCGGCGGAGATGCACAAATGGCATCGCTTGGAACTGGAGTTGTAAAACCTGAACAAACATTTATATGCGGGGGCAGTTTTTGGCAACAAGAAGTAAATATAACAAAACCAGAAACTGATCCAAATGCGGCACTTCGCGTAAATTGCCATGTCGCTCCTAACCTATGGCAATACGAAACAATCGCTTTCTTCCCTGGCCTTGTTATGAGGTGGTTTCGAGATGCCTTTTGCCATGAAGAAAAACGGCTCGCTGAAAAACTCGGTGTAGATGCTTATGAATTACTAGAAGAACAAGCAAAAGATGTTCCTATAGGCTCTCACGGTATAATCCCTATTTTTTCAAATGTAATGAATTATATTTCTTGGCGACATGCTGCACCATCCTTTTTAAATTTGAGCTTAGATGCTGATAAATGTGGGAAGAAAGAGATGTTTCGTGCAATTGAAGAGAATGCGGCCTTCGTTACACTTGGCAACTTGAAATTAATTGAAGCTCTCACTGGTAAATTCCCTTCTGAAGTAATCTTTGCTGGCGGTGCTGCTAAAGGAAAACTATGGCCACAAATTCTTTCAGACGTACTCGGAATTCCTGTGAAAGTACCAGTTGTAAAAGAAGCAGCAGCTTTAGGAACTGCAATTGCTGCTGGGGTTGGTGCTGGCATATATTCATCTATGGCAGAGACTGCCGAACAGTTTGTACAGTGGGAAAAAACATTTGAGCCAGTCACTGAAAATCATGAACTATATAAGGAATTCTATGAAACATGGAAAACTGTGTATAACAGTCAGCTCGCTTTAGCCGATAAAGGGCTCACCTCACATATGTGGATTGCACCCGGTGCTCTGTAACACATTACATAAAGTGAAACTTTAATCAGTGGGGGTTTTGTTCCTCCCCCACTGATTATTAGTTGAACCAATCGGGCGTTTACGGGCAGTTGACCTCCCCCTAACTTCTTTGCTCCAGCCAAATTTTGAGATGGGAGTTTTACTGCCCGTTAACGCGGGATAAAGGAGTGAAATGTATGTTAAAAGCGAATGAAAATGATTTCTCCTATCGCTTCGGTGATAACGGGCCTAAATATTTAATACAAGGTCCAAATATCGATCTTGGCCTAGTCGTGATTCAGCCTGGGCAAGAGTTTCAAAATCACTATCATACAACGTGCGAAGAAGTCTTCTATGCGTTAGAAGGCGAAATAGATTTCTATGTGAATAACGAGAGAGTTCCGATCAAACAAGGGGATGTCTTGCAAGTTCGACCTCATGAATCCCATTATCTTATTAACCATTCTGATAAGCCTTTTAAAGCTGTTTTTATAAAGTCACCACATTTACCAAATAAAGATACTGTACAAACTGAAAATCCAACCTTAACGAAGGAGTGATTCCTAATGACTTGGGGATTTAAAAATCGATTAAACACAATTTTACCTGACGGCAGAGCGGTTATGTTAGCGATAGATCACGGCTACTTTTTAGGGCCAATTCACGGACTTGAACAACCGTTAGAAACAGTTAAAAACTTGCTTCCTTATACAGACTCCCTCTTTTTAACTCGAGGTGTACTCAGCTCCTGTATACCTGAAAACTGCAGCACACCAATGGTTATGCGTGTATCAGGCGGGGCAACTGTAGTAGGCAAAGATTTAGCGAATGAAACAATTGTTACACCTGTGAAAGAAGCAGTAAAACAAAACGCGATTGGCGTCGGCGTTTCTGTCTTTGTTGGATCAGACTATGAAACACAAACTGTTTCAAATCTCGCAAACGTAGTCTCTGAAGCTCACGATTACGGCCTGCCAGTACTCGGTATTACCGCCGTTGCGAAAGAACTACAAAAACGTGAAGCTCGCTTTCTAGCACTCGCCTCCCGCGTATGTGTTGAAATGGGAGCTGATATTATTAAAACGTACTACTGCGAAGGATTCGAAAAAATCACAAGCACATGCCCTGTCCCAGTCGTAATCGCGGGAGGACCAAAACTAGATTCAATCGAAGATGCATTAAACATTACGTACAACGCTCTCCAAGAAGGCGCAATCGGAGTAGACATGGGCCGAAACATATGGCAATCCGAACATCCATCTGCGATGATTCAAGCAATTCATGGCATTGTGAAAAATGGATTTAGTGTGCAAGAGGCGCTGGAACTATATAATGATGTGAAAAATTAATGTAAAAAGATGGACTATTTATTATAACGGGTTCAGTTAAGAAGAGTAAAACTTGTTTTGACACTCAAACTACACAAGGAAAAGGATGGCAAGTGCCATCCTTTTTGACATACATTGAACTTTTACTGTTTTCAAGTTTTTTTCTTCGACTAACGAGCCAAAAATTTTAATCAACCTTTAACTTTATAGCTTTTGTAGCAATAAAAGTTTTAATATGCTTATCTAATATCCTTGTTCCACCAAAATCATCCTCGTAAAAACCCGTTATAACAAAACCAGCTTCAACTTGACCTTGGATTTGATCTTCTAGTGTATGTGCGTATTCTATTGTTTGATTTAAATTAATATAATCTTGAACTTCATCCTCTGGTAAATAATCCAATGTTGATGAAGGTATTGAATGTTTAACATCCAAAATACCCTTTTGTTCTTGGTTGTCATCAAAAATCCATAGTAAAGGATTTGTAAATCCAGAAATAAGAATACCTTTATTCTTTAAAACCCTTGAAATCTCATTCCATACAAGATGAACATCTTTTACAAACAAATTAGAAACAGGATTTACGACAATATCAAAATATTCATCTTCAAAATCACTAAGGTCTGACATATCTCCTTGTACTGTTTTTAAAGTTAATCCATCCCGTTCCGCTACCATTTCATCTTGTTCCAATTGCTTCTTCGATATATCAGTAACTGTTACATCTGCTCCAGCAGCAGCCAGTACTGGTGCTTGTTGCCCTCCACCTGATGCTAAACAAAGTATCTTTAATCCCTCTAATGACTTTGGAAACCAATCTCTAGGAACTGATTTTTCTGTGGTGACTGTGATTTCCCATTCACCTGATTTACTTTTTTCAATAACCTCACTACTTACAGGCTCAGTGTATCTAGAACCTTCTTCAACCTTCTTATCCCATGCATTACTGTTTTGTTGTGTAGTATCCATTATAATCATTCCTCCTAACTATCTAGTTGCATTTTAATTGTGACATTATTAACTATTTACACCCTTTTTCTATTAACCTGCCGATAGTTAATACATGGTTTTCTATATTTATTTTAACACATAAACATCCTATTTTTCTAAATATTTAAATTAATTGATTATATTGTAAAAAACGAGAATTGTTTCAGTTATAATAAAATATGAAAACAAAATAAAGGAAAAGAGGAATGATTATGCAACGAATACCTTTTGAACGCCCTACTGATCATTATGATGAACGCTTATCTTCTATTGATGAAAAAATTTGCTCTTTATTAAAAGAACGGAAAGAACTTTCGAATGGGAATCCGGGTTTCCCACCAGATGAAGCCATTTCTAATTGGGCAAAGCAGAACGGGTTATATCCCGATTATTTAAATTCATTATTCTCATCTATGATGGACGAAGATGAGTTTAAACCTCGCGTCGAACCGACTAAGTTTAAAAAACATATACCCGTTTTAAAAACTTATGCACATAAAGAAACTGTGTATACTGTAACCTTTATTCGTCAATATTCTAACGCTAGTGTAATTAATTTATATAAGGAATGGGATCCAAAAAACAATACACTTAATGAGAATAATACACATAGCCTTGTTGAATTATCGATAAATGATACATACGATTGCTGGGCAGAAGGATGGACTGGAACAGATGGACATACAAGTTACCAATTCGTCATTTCCCCTGCTCTTCCTGATAACCCGTCTGGTATTAGCTTTTTATTTACAGAACGTAGTATGCCTTTTTCGGACAAGCATGAACGGCTTGAATTTGAAATTAAGTTAGATTAGATTAAAATAACGGAAATATTATACGGTTAATATGTCCGTTATTTTTTGTTCTCTAGATTCACTAAAACCCACTCAATCACGATAATTGCCGAATGAATACGTTCCTTCGTATCCCCTAAGAACACTTTATTAAGCAAATCATCAAAATTAGTCGGTCTACTAGGTAATGCTTGAATATACCTTAAAACAGATCCAGCTGAAGGTGTTGGTCTGTTATTAATAACCCATATTCCCTCTAGCAATGTCCACATTGATGTGTGAACTATGTATGAAGCTTTTAACTCATCTTTTGCTTTCAAAGCAGCCTGAATTTTAATAAGCGAACTATGTAACCAATGAGAAATGCCTTTTACTTTATCACTAGAAACAGCATAATTTTCATAATTATGTTGAGCTATTTCCTTTAACCTTCTCAACTCACCGTTACTATCAAATAAAATTTCTCCTTCTAAAAAAGAGTATAATTCCATTGGATTATTTTTAAGGTTTAATTGAATTCTATTAAAATCTGCATACTTATATTCAATTAAAATACCTTCTCTCATTTCTGAATGAAAATCCTTCTTTTGTCCATTCTCTAAAAGAACATATACGTCTATATCGGATTCGGGGTATGCGTCACCTCTTGCGATAGATCCGATGAGCATTAACCCACTCACTTCATTCCTAGCGATATATTCATTTAGAATTTTATGTACTAACTCTTTATGGCTTTCATATGTAATAAATGAAAGATTTTCTAACATTTCTATCCTCCAAGTTATCGATCTATTCTTATAAGAATAGATCGATATTTCTCAGTTTCTAAAATAAGCAAACACCTTTTAAACGATATTGAATTATATTTTTTCTCATACATTTCCATTATACACACTGCTAATTTTACATACCGAGCTCTATTTTATTTTCACATACTTGTGAAATGCTTAGTCGCATTGCTTTCTATTAATTCTTTGTGCAATTGGGTGATCATCCTTTAGTTGCAGTAGATCCCATAAATTCCCGTATAAGTCCTTAAATACTGCAACAATTCCGTATGATTGCTCTTTCGGCTCTCTCACAAATTCTATTCCTCTTGAAATCATTTCATTATAATCTCTCCAAAAATCGTCAGTATTTAAGAAAAGAAATACTCTACCGCCTGATTGGTTACCAATAAAGGGCTCTTGCTCAGGTTTAGATGCCCTGGCTAGTAATATTGTTGTGCCGACTGAACCTGGAGGAGATACCACTACCCACCGTTTGTTTTCTTCTGGCTGATAAATATCTTCAACTAATGTGAAATTTAGTTTCTTTGTATAAAATTCTATTGCCTCATCATAGTCTTTTACTACTAATGCGATATGAACTATCGATTGAACCATTATTGTTCCTCCTAATCTTACTCACTGATCGAGTTTATATTATAACATTTCTAGTTTTAACTTATCCGTTAATTATTCTTACATCACATGCGAATCATTCTCTTTATTCAATATAAATAACCATCTATCAGTAAGCAGATAGATGGTTATTTATTCGAAAGAATATAATTAAACAAATGTATTTTTACGACTGTTGATAAGCCGATTTCGATGATTTCACATAATAAACTCCGTGCTCAACCTTAATGATATGATCTGGTTTTGGCTTACCGCGGCCCGCTCTATGTCCAGCTAAGTGCTCTTCACTCGTTTCCCAGTTCTTCCATGCTTCTTCCGATTCCCAGCGAATCATAACTACAACTTCTTCGTCTCCGCGTCTTACTTTTTTAACGAGAACACTTAAGTCGATGAATCCTTCAAATTTTTCAATAATGCCTTCTCCTGTGAAACGCTCTACAACTATATTAGATGTACCTTCTTTTACTGTAAATGTCTTCGTTTCGATAAACATATATTCCACTCCCTCTTTGTAATACGAATACTAGTATTCTTCTATTATAATTGATTATGATAATTGTTTTCAATTATAAAGTTTCAAATCTTTAGAATTATGCTGACTTCTCCTCAATCGCCTCATCTAAAAATTTGAAATACGGAAGCAATATTCCTATTAAAGAAGTGACACATATAATCGAGCCAATGATAAAGTATAGTACTCTCACTCCCCACATTTCACTCAGTATTCCCCCTAATAACACACCTAATGGCATTGCCGATCGTATGAAAAATAATCGCACTGAAAATACTTTTCCTATCATATTACTTGGGACAGTTTGTTGGCATATCGTCGTGTTATGAACATTGAAAAATGCAATACATATACCAGCAATTACCTCGATTACAATCGCAATAATAATACTATTATTTAAACCTAGTGAAATGTAAGGAAGGCCCCCTACGAATAATCCTCCAAGCATAAGTAATCTACGGCTTCTATACTTCACTTTCCCAACTAATATGGAACCAACTACATAGCCAAGTGGGAATCCTGCCATAAAATAACCGTATTCAGCATACCCTGCCGATAGTTCATCTTTAATATAAGGAAGATTCGTAACCATCGTTACTCCTACTCCAAATTGAACGAATGTTAGAAAGATACCAAGCCAAACGATAACTGGTTTTGTGAAAAAATATGTAAAGCCGTGAAGAAACTGCTCTAGCCACGTTTTTCGAAGTTCTTGCTTTATCCTCTTTTCTGTAATGAAAAGTAATAATCCTCCACTTATAAATAGACAAACGCACACAAAAAATAATGTAAGCTTCATTCCAATAAAATGAATGACGATACCACCTAATACTGGCGCTAGAAACATCATAAGACGATTCATTCCATCTATATATGCATTTGCATCTTGAAGCTGCTCTTTACTTACAATGCTCGGTGTAATCGCTTGACTAGCGGGTGTATACAGCGGCGTAATGAGCCCTACTATAATTTGAACAACGTAAATGTGCCATACTTCTACACTGTTAGTAACTAGCATTACTAAAGGCAGTAAGAAAACAGAGGCCCGCATCCATTGCGAAAAAATCATAATCCACTTTCTGCTCCATTTATCAATATATGGCCCGCTTATAAGTTGCAGTATGAGTGACGGGATAAAATATAGTAACCACATGCTACTTAATGCTGTTTTTGATCCTGTTAATTCATAAACGAGAATTGAATTACATAACGTCCCGAAAGCCCCGCCTAATTCTGAAATTGCACTGCCAATCCACATAAAAAAGAATGAACGATTTTTCAATACACTATTCACTATAGCTCACCAACTTTTTTATTAAATTCCTCCCTTTATGTACATTCCCGTTGTATATTATCTATTCAAAAATGCATCTAATTCTTTCGCTAACGACTGTACTGCTTTCTTTCTCAATACATATTTTCCGTCATGAATATCTACTAACTTTGCTGAACGTAACAATTTCAAATGATGATGTACTGTCGATTTTCCTAGTTGTAATCTTTCCGTTATTTCTTGCAATGTACGTTCTTTTTCAAACAACATTTTTACAATTCGTAATCTCGCTTCATCCCCGAGCGCCTTATGTTTATGAACTAAAAAATAACTCGGTTCATACGGATCTTCCGGATGTATACTTTCATTTGCGACCGGATAATGAAACACTTTCGTATCTTCAATATCAGCTTCTATGTTCCACGGTCTGTATGTAATTTGCGGGATAAGAAGTACGTGATGCACACTTGGCTCTGGCATATATGTAACGCCACCTGTAGCCCACTCGACAAACTCTTCCGGTTTCATCTTTTTATTCATTTCATTTTTCGCTTCATAATCTCGCTTTAATATAGAGAGCAGTTGCTCCTCTTCTTTCTTAATAACACCCTCATACCATCCTGTCATAACCGCGATTAAATGACCCTTTAGTTCTTGTACATCTGCATCACATATAAAGCCAATATAAGTAGAGAAAAACTGGTGATCATGTGCCAGTTCCTTTAATTCATGTATTGCAGTTACGTCTCCATTTGCTGCTAAACGTCTTTTTCCTTGATGCATTTCTCCTAAAAACGGTAAGCACACATATTTAAAATCTACTTCCGATAACGAATTGATATTGTGAACAAACTGAGATAAATCCGTAAAATCTCCATCATACAGTAACTGTAGCAACGCTTTCCACGTATTATGCTTCTCAACAAATTGTAAATGCTCTATCATTTCATGTGATAAAGATTGTCTAATTTCTTCCCATTCGCTTTGAGATTTTTCAAGCGTGTCAATTAACCTCTTATGAGTAATTGCCGCAATGCCAAGTGCGCATTCGAAAAGTATCGAATACTTCATTTGAACGTTGTATGTTTCCCTTTTTCTACTCGTCACGTGAAAGACTTCCATTTTATCCCCTCCTTATTTGCTATGTATTAAATTCTATATCCATCGAATTATACCTTCTAACTTTTTAGAATTTTAAAACTCTCTGAAACTTTATATTGCTACAAGTTTTTAAATTTAAGCTGCAGTTAATTTTCTTGTTCAACTATGAGGCAGGTTTATTGAAGAGAAAGGAGAATTTATTACGTTTATAAAAATGATTTTGAAAGCATAAGTTTATTTCTGCAATTACTACAACGGCGCCGTATTGTTCTTTTAAAAACTTCCAAACATCAATCAGATGATAAGTAGGTACGTTTCTAATTTCTCTAACACTTGTTGTTGGTCTATCTCATAGTTAAGGAGGCTATACGAATGAGTAAAAAAGAAATATTACAAAATGGAGTCAAGCAAGTTTTTTACGAAGAAGAATGGTACCCACCGATATCAGAAGCGTTAAAGAATCTTACTGCTGCACAAGCATGTTGGCACCCAGAAGGAACGGCCAGTAATACGATTTGGGAAAATGCAAACCATTTACTAATCTTTAAAGAGCGCTTACTTTCCCGCTTACATCAGGATGACACATTTGTTGCTCCACAAAATAATGATGACACTTTTGTCCAAGGTGGACCTAATGATGATGGTGCTTGGCAACAAACAGTGAAGCGAACGCTCCAAGTACATGATGCCTTACAATCTTCATTAACATCCCTTCAAGAAGCAGAACTGGATCAACCAAGTCCGTCTCTACCAGTTTGGCAACAATATATGAATATCCTATTGCACGATGCATATCATACAGGTCAAATTATACAACTTCGTAAACTCCAAGGTTCATGGCCATCTCATCGTTCATATTTATAAGCAACGATTAAAGATGATAGATAAGCATATGATTCTTCATTTAGCAAAATAAGTACAAAAAAAGCAAATGAGATTCTAACTCTCATTTGCCTTTTTGCGTGCTGGAGAAACATCCTGCAATGAATTATTAAGCTTAATTAATATTCAACAAAGAATGTTCAATGGATAAAGTAAAACTTTAATTAGGCATTTCCGGGCCATTATCTCCCGCCTAACTTCCTCGCATTCGCCGCTTATCAATTCATCTGCGCATCGTTCAATATCCCAATTATTTCACTTAACATTTCTTCTGTAAAAGCACCTGCGCTAAAGTTCACTAATGCTCGTAATGGCATATAGTTCAGCATAGCGTCCATCATTTCAGATGCATCACTATCCCCTTCAGTCATACTACCAAACGGACTGTCTTTTAATGCTTTTTCCATAAGCCCTTTTGCGATTGGTGCTAAGATTGGGTCCGTAAATATGTCCCCAAGTAACGTATTACAATGCACTGGTTTTTGAGTTATAGTCGTTGATTGAACATACATGCTATCATGTAAAACGATCTCTTTTGAAGACTTTCCTACTAAAATCTCAAATTCACCTGTTTCAACATGCCAGTCCTTTAATTCAACATTATAATAAGCAAATGATCTTTTATTTAAAGTAAAGCTAACCGTTTTTTCTTCTCCCGGTTGCAATTCTACTTTTTCAAATCCTTTTAGCTCTTTTTCAGGACGAGTCATACTGCTTTCAACATCTTTTATATAAAGCTGAACAATTTCTTTCCCTGCTCTACTACCAGTATTTTTCACGTTCATACTGATAGAAACAGTGTCCGTATCCGTTATCTCTTTCTTATTTATTGAAAGATTACTATACTCAAAATTTGTATAGCTTAATCCAAAACCAAATGGGAACAACGGTTCAATATTTTTCGCATCGTAGTAACGGTATCCGACGAACACACCTTCTTTGTATTCCACTTTGTCCCCTTCACCAGGGAAGTTTAAGTAAGAAGGATTATCGCTTAACACTTTCGGGAATGTTTCCGCTAATTTCCCGCTTGGATTCGCATCACCAAATAATATATCGGCAATCGCCCCGCCTAATGCTTGGCCACCTAAATAGCCTTCAAGTATTCCTTTTACTTTACCTATCCACGGCATTTCAATTGGAGCACCGTTACTTAAAACTACAACGATATTACTTTGAACTTCAGCGATAGCCTCAATTAATTGCACATGATTTTCTGGCATTTGTAAATGTTTTCGATCAAAGCCTTCAGATTCATAACGATCTGGAAGTCCAACGAAAAGGACCGCTGTATCTGCTCGCTCTGCTATTTTTTTTGCTTCATTAACCATGCTTTCATTTACATCATCACTTGCAATGTCATAGCCTTGGGCAAATAATATGTTCGTTTTTTCACCTGATACAGTTTCAATTTCTTCAAGAATACTTTCAAGCTTTGTTGGATTAATATGAGAACTTCCGCCGCCTTGAAAACGTGGTTGCTTTGCAAATCCTCCAATTACTGCTACCGTTCCCTCTTTTTTCAGCGGAAGAATGGAAGCTTCATTTTGTAACATAACCATACTTTCACTTGCAACTTCTCTTGCAAGCTGATGATGCGCGTCCTTACTATACGCAGCGTTTTCTAATTGGTTATCATAAGCTTTAAAAATAATGTAAAGAAGACGCTCTGCCGCTTGATCAAGCTTTTCTACAGATAGCTTACCACAGTTAACTGCGTCGACAATTTTCTTCTCACCAATTCCAAAGCTTGAAGGCATTTCTAACTCCAAACCGTTAGCTAAACTTGCAACACGCTCATTTATTGCACCCCAATCAGAAACGACAAAACCTTCAAATCCCCATTCATCTTTTAAAATATCATTTAATAAATAGTTATTTTCCGAAGCGTATTCACCATTCACTTTGTTGTAAGCGCTCATTACTGTCCAAGGCTGTGCTTCCTTAATAACATCTTCAAAGCTAGCAAGATAGATTTCACGCAATGTTCTTTCATCAACAATTGCATCTACAGACATTCTGCGATGCTCCTGATTATTAGCAGCGAAATGTTTTAATGACGTTCCAACCCCTTGACTTTGTACGCCTTTAACATGGTTTGCAGCCATTTGTGATGATAAATATGGGTCCTCTGAAAAATATTCAAAGTTTCTTCCGCATAGCGGCGAACGTTTTATGTTTGCACCTGGTCCAAGGAGAACACCTACATGTTCAGCCTGACATTCTTCTCCTAATGCAACTCCTACTTGTTTTATTAATTCTTTATTCCATGTACTAGCTAACCCTACTGCTGAAGGGAAACAAGTCGCTGGAATACTGTTATAAATCCCTAAGTGATCTGCTCCCTCTGCCTGTTTTCTAAGGCCGTGTGGTCCATCAGTTACCATAATTGAAGGAATTCCTAATCGCTCAATCCCTTTTGTATTCCAAAAGTCTAATCCAGAACATAGACTTGCCTTTTCTTCTAATGTCATTTGTGAAATGATTTTCTTAATATCCCTTTTCATGATAGCCCTCCTAAAAAATAATTAAGTAAACGCTTTCTTAATGTTATTATAGTTATTATTTTTTAGATGTTATGGTATGTTTTTTAGAATAATGGTAAAAATTTTAGTTGATTATATTTATGGTTATACCGTACTCTCTTTCGCTCTTATTTTAAAACCTTTGCTTAGGAGAGGATTTTAACTTGTACATATATAGGCTAATGTTTAAAGAATAGAGGTTAAAATAATGAATTGCTCCAAACTTGAAGATTTATATTATATTTGTAAGTTGGTCTTTGACATACATAAAACACCTATCTTTTTCATTGATAACAAAGGGGATTTGGCATTTGAAATCTCGTCCAATATTCAGCATAACCCTTTGTATTCTTCAAAAGAGGCGTTATTTAATCAACTATTTAGGGGAAATCCACCATATACTTTTCCGGTACTTGAAGAGACTGCCTTTCTTGAAAATTTTTTCTCAATTAACTTACGTTTAAACGATCAACTTAGCGGGAATATCCTCGTTGGACCAGTCCTTTATTCCAGGTTATCAGAAACCTCAATTAAAGGAATCGTTAATGATCTTCAACTAAAAATAGACAAAGAGGAAATGATTCGCTATTATCAATCTCTCCCTGTTTTAAGCAATTTGCAATTTTTAAATATAAGCATGGTTCTTTATTACATGCTGTATCAACAAAAATTAGACATTGCTGATATTTTGCAAAAAAATATACTGTTAAAAAAGGATGATTTTGAAATTGAACAGCCCGCTATACATATATCGGAGCAACGTCAAAGTACACTAACTCATATCGATCCACTAGTTGAAAGGAAAATATTTGAGTGTATTAAAGAAGGAAAAAAGGATGATTTAATTAAAAATCTAAAAAAATTACCTGAATCAGGAGATCTTGGGGTGTTGTCAAAAACAAGCCACCTACGAAGCCAGAAAAATTCTGCTATCGCAGCAATTACACTTGCGACAAGGTCGGCTATAGATGGCGGACTATTTCCTGAAATTGCATATACCCTCAGTGATTTATTAATTCAAAAACTCGAAGAAATAAAAAAAAGTGAAGCCATTTCCCCATTTTTAGAGAATGCTTTACTTGAGTTCTCAGAACGAGTTAAAAACGGGAAAATGCAAAAACATTTAAAGCCTATAAACATATGTCAAAATTATATATTTACTCATCTTTACGAAGATATTACACTATCCCATCTAGCAGAAATAGTCGCATTAAATCCTAGTTATCTATCTTCCCTTTTCAAAAAAGAGGTTGGAATTTCATTAGGCGAATATATTCAGCGCGCTAAGATAGATGAGTCAAAAAGCTTAATGACCTATACAAAACATTCTATATCAGAAATCTCCACACTATTAAATTTCCATGACCAAAGTTATTTTACAAAGGTCTTTAAAAAACATACTGGTATTTCACCTAAACAATTTAAAAATGGATGCAGCTATTAATTGTCCTTCGTTCTACCAATAGATTTATTTTGTTGCTTTACATTATTAATACATATCCTTTATAAAGCGAAAAAACATTAATTTTTAGTACATAAATTGAAATAGATTAATCCCAAACATAATTTACATTCTTCATAACTTCTGATCATAATCCAAATTTGGAAGAATAGGGGCTTTTTTATATACAAATAATAAGCCTCAAGGAGTTGTTGACATGCATTTCATATTAAATATGTTAGGGATTTTCGTTGTAATATTAATCGTTTTCCTATGTTCGCCTAATAAAAGAAAAATAAAATGGAGACCAATTGTTATTCTAATAATATTGGAGCTTTTTATTACGTGGTTTATGTTAGGCACGAAATTGGGCAGTATTATCATTAATAAAATTGCGTCATTTTTCAGTTGGCTACTATCATGTGCGAATGAAGGAATTCGATTTGCATTTCCTTCAGCTATGGAAAATCAAACAGTTGATTTCTTCTTTAGCGCCTTACTTCCTATCATTTTTGTTATCACTTTCTTTGATATTCTTTCGTATTTTGGAATCTTAACTTGGATTATTGATAAAGTTGGTGCAATCATTTCAAAGATTTCTCGTTTACCAAAGTTAGAAAGCTTCTTTTCCATTCAAATGATGTTTTTAGGAAATACGGAAGCACTTGCAGTTGTTCGTGATCAATTATCTGTGTTAAAAGAAAATCGTTTGTTGACTTTTGGAATTATGAGTATGAGTAGCGTCAGCGGATCTATTCTTGGTGCTTATCTATCAATGGTTCCAGCAACATATATTTTCAGCGCTATTCCTTTAAACTGTATTAATGCATTAATCTTGGCTAATGTTTTAAATCCTGTAGAAGTTACTAAAGAAGAGGATGTTATTTATTCACCTTCAAAAAATGAAAAAAAAGATTTCTTTTCTACTATTTCAAACAGTATGTTAGTTGGGATGAATATGGTTATTGTTATTTTAGCGATGGTAATTGGGTATGTAGCTTTAACAGCATGTTTAAATGGTATTTTGAGCTTTTTTGTAACAGGTTTAACAATTCAAAAAATCTTCTCGATTATCTTTAGTCCCTTCGCTTTTTTACTTGGTTTATCAGGAAAAGATGCTATGTATGTAGCTGAATTAATGGGGATAAAAATAACAACGAATGAATTTGTTGCAATGATGGATTTAAAATCAAACCTAAAGTCTTTACAACCACATACAATTGCAGTTGCCACAACATTTCTAGCTTCTTTTGCAAACTTTAGTACAGTAGGTATGATTTATGGAACATACAATTCTTTATTTGGCGGGGAAAAATCATCAATAATCGGTAAAAATGTTTGGAAGCTTCTTGTTAGCGGAATGGCTGTTTCCTTATTAAGCGCTATGCTTGTGGGGCTTTTTGTATGGTAAATAATCTTTAAAATAAAAGACACTCACTATATGTTAAAGATATATAACTACAATTAAGTATTATAATTAAAAGCCTCTATCAAAAATTACTAAGTAACTTTTGATAGAGGCTCCTTTTATTTAGGTCGCTCTATATTCATCCAAAAAATTGAATACTACTTTATAGGGTTCCTTCTTTTTCCTCTCTACCGATAATGATACGTTAACTGAATATGTATGAAATATACATGATTCCTCGTTAAACAAAAGAGACAGGTTATTTAATAAAAAATAATAGTTTGGAAATACTACCTGTCAGAAAATCAAATTAGAATCGAGGTAATAAATTGATAGCTTCATTTCGTTTATTCATTACCTTAATACTTTTAATTAGTTACCCAATGACAATCATTGCTAAAGAAATTAAGTATAATCACAACAGCACTACTATTCCAGAAATACAGAAAAAAGTTAATTTCACTATTTTATCTCCAAAAAAGATTCCAGATGATTGGACATTAGATACAAAAACATCTCCTTGGATAAGCCTACATTATATGGATAGCAAGGATACAAAGCTAATGGTTGCTATTCACTTGAGTAGGAGAATTCCATTATCTGATAAAGACTTCACCCATGCTGAACAAATTGTGATTAACGGAAATAAAGGTTATTTTTCAGCATGGGGAAATAGTGGAACACTGGACAAGAATGGAGAACTCATTACAGGTGGTTTACTCTGTTGGACACAAGCTGGAACATATGTAGAAATGCAAAGTACAAGATTACCAAAGGAAAAAATGCTAGAAATCGCAAGGTCAATGAATTAACGTTATTTACTTGTAGAGCAATAATAAGTATTGAATAAATTAAATACAATAACTTCCTATATCGAAAATTATGTAAATAAGCTGTCCATATGGGCAGCTTATTGTATTTTTGTCTTAGCTTGTTTTTTCAAAATGCGCCGATCCTCCTTTACTACGTCTACAATTTTGACAATTTACCAAGTAAAATGGCATTGTCTTTTTTAGTTTTTTGTTTTCTTCATCCACGACCTTTTACTAAGCTAAGCATTCATTTTTTAGGTAAGTTCCTTAAACTACCTTTTATTACCAATCTAAAATTATGCATAAAAAAAGGACATTAGGAACATCGTCCCTTACTGTCCTTACTCATATATAAAACTAATTGCGTGTCTTTTATCTTCGAATCTGACCATTTCCACGAATCACATATTTTGTAGAAGTTAATGCAGGTAGCCCCATTGGTCCCCTTACGTGTAGCTTTTGTGTACTAATGCCAATTTCTGCACCGAATCCGAATTCAGATCCATCTGTAAAACGAGTCGATGCATTATGGTAGAGTGCTGCGGCATCAACAGATGTGAAAAACTTACTGACGTTTTCCTCGTTCTCTGTAATAATCGCTTCGGAATGCATGGATCCATACGTATTTATATGATGAATCGCTTCTTCTGTAGTGGAAACCACTTTAACTGCCAGTGTGAGAGATAAAAACTCTGTTTCCCAATCTTCTTCTGAAGCTAATGCAATAGAAGAATCAATTGCCAATGATTTACTATCTCCACGTAGCTCCACGCCTCTTTCCTTCAAAGAAGAAAACAGCTCGCTACCAAATTGCTGCGCCCACTTCTCATGAAGTACAATCGTTTCTATTGCATTACATACAGATGGACGCTGCGTTTTTGCGTTTATAATAATATCAAATGCCATTTGTTTATCCGCTGTTTCATCAATGAAAATATGACAATTTCCCGCACCTGTTTCAAGTACTGGAACAGATGCTTCTCTCACTACAGTATCTATTAACTGCTTGCCGCCTCTTGGGATAAGAACATCTAAGTACTCATTCAATGTAAACAACTGCTTTGCACTATCTCGCGTTGTATCTTCTATGAGCTGTACACTTTCTGGAGGCAAGCTTGTTTGTTTGAGCGCTCGGTGAATAACGCTAACGATGGCTTTGTTAGAATTGATAGCAGAAGAACTACCACGTAATATGACTGCGTTTCCTGTTTTCAAACAAATTGTAGCAGCATCTACCGTTACATTCGGTCTTGCCTCGTAAATCATTCCGACAACACCAAGTGGTACACGCATTTCCTGAATAGATAATCCATTTGGTCGCTCCCATGCACTTACACATTCTCCAACAGGATCGCGTAATTCAATTAACTGCTTAATCCCCTCTGCCATATCAATAATACGCTGTTCATTGAGCATAAGACGATCAAGAAGAGAATCGGAAAATCCTTTTGCCTTCCCTTCTTCAATATCCCGTTTGTTTTCCTCTAAAATATAAGCTGTTTCTACTATCATCTGATCAGCAATCGCAGCAAGTGCTTCGTTTTTTTGATTTGTAGATTTAAGTACAAGTTCTCTAGCAATTTCTTTCGCCTTTTTCCCCTTTGCCACCACTTCATTCATTTTTATTTCCTCCTTTTAAAAAGTTAATAAGTAAAAATTCAAGACCCGTTTATCTCCACCAACTAATTGTTTCCCGCCTATGGAATTAAAGAATTTGAGCAGTGGACTCTGCCCTCGCTATTCTTAAAATGAAACCCAATGATCCCTATGGATGACTTCATAATTATGCCTTTCGCCTCTTGCTTGAATATCTTGGCTTTGCATACCTTTTAAATTCCTTAGTTCCTCTGCGCTATATGTGCATTGTCCTTTTCCTATTACGCGCCCTTGTTGCGTAATTACTTCCACGACTTCATCCACTTGGAAAAATCCAGACACACTAGTAACACCAGCAGGAAGTAAACTCTTTCCATGTTGAATGATGGCAGTGGCTGCCCCCGCATCTACTTCAATTTGTCCGCTAACAAGCGAATGCAAGGCGATCCATTGCTTGTTCATCTTAATCACTTTTTGAGGAGCATTCCCGATATATGTTCCATCACCTTTGCCCTTCATAACATCTAAAAACTTCTCCTGTCCACATCCCGTTCCGATAAATACACTCACTCCAAGAGATAGTGCCGTCTTTGCAGCATCGATTTTTGATTTCATACCGCCAGTCCCAAGTTTTGAGCCAGCATCTCCTGCAAGAGAAGCAATTTCTTCCGTTACCTCAGGAAGGAAATGATATTTTTTCGCATCCGCATTTTTCTGAGGATTTTGGTCATATAAACCGTTCACATCTGTAAAAATCATGAGCATATCTGCCGAAACAAGTCCGCTTACTAAAGCTGACAGCATATCATTATCACCGAACGTTAGCTCTTCTAAAGAAATGGAATCATTTTCATTGATTATAGGAAGAGCAGAACGGTTTAGTAGCTCTCCTAAAGTAGCGTAAGCGTTACTGTATTGTTCTTTTCTAGAAAAATCACTTCTCGTTAGTAAAAGTTGTGCAGTAACGATACCATATTTACGGAATTCCTCCGTGTATGCCTGCATTAATAAACTTTGCCCGACAGCTGCAGCAGCCTGTTTCCCTTTAATTGTCACAGGTCTGCTAGGATACCCTAGAGCAGAAAAACCTGCAGCGACTGCCCCGGATGTAATTAGTAAAACTTCATGCCCTTCCTCTTTCAATCGTGCCAATGCAGCAACGTGATCTGAAAGTTGTTCTTTAGAGATGCCTCCATGACTTGCTGCCAAGGAACTGCTCCCAATCTTTACAACAATTCGTTGTTTTTTCACTTTTTTATCCCCCAAGTCTAAAATCAAAGTTTTTATAAAGTGAAACTTTAATCAGTGGGGGTTTTGTTCATCCCCCCACTGATTATTAGTTGAACCAATCGGGCATTTATGGGCAGTTGATCTCCCACCTACCTTCTTTGCTCCACCTGAATTTTGAGGTGGGAGTTTTACTGCCCGTTAATGCGGGATAAATTACACTTTTATTTATACAGTTTGCAGCTATGTCTATCCTCATCAATGCTGCACCTATAGTACTAAAAGGCAAAATAAAAATGACCGCTTCGCCCTTAATAAAATAAAAAGGACGAAACGGTCATTGTTCCGCGGTACCACCTTAATTGATATACATAGATATCCACTTGGCGCCTATAACGCAGGCGTACGCCTAAACTTTCATTTAAGACTCGGGGATAGGTTCGATACATTCTATACGAGGAATCTTTCAGCCGGTGAATTCCACTCTCTTTCGTAAGAAGACATATGTACTATTTCCCTTCAACGATTTTCCATTTGATTTTTTATATTATGCTATATATTTCGTTTTTGTGTCAAGAGGTATTTTGCAAAATGAATAGAGCGACAAGCTTTAAGTATGAAATTATGTACACACTTATGAATATCACCATATCTAGAAAAAGTTGATATAACTATACCTATTCTCCAACATGCTTTTAAACGTTACCAAATAGTAAATAACATAAAATATTAAATAATTGAGAATGCACTTGTTTAGTACAGAATAAAATTGATTTCTTTATTTTTTGTATTGCAAAAAAGAACGTATTCTCTTAGAATGTTTCTTTATATTGCACTTGGATGTTATTGTTATTTTAGAATAATAATTTGAAACCGATATAATTTATGATAAAAGGAGCCAGATTGAGTTATTATGAACAAACAAATTGGATTCATCGGATGCGGAAATATGGGAATGGCTATGATTGGCGGGATGATAAACAAAAATATAGTGTCTTCAAATAAAATCATTTGTTCAGATTTAAACACTACGAATTTAAAAAATGCTAGTGAAAAATATGGACTAACTATAACAACTGACAACAATGAAGTAGCTAAAAATGCTGATATTTTAATTTTATCAATTAAACCAGACCTATACGCATCAATAATTAACGAAATAAAAGAAGTGATAAAAAACGATGTTATCGTCGTAACGATCGCTGCAGGAAAAAGCATTAAAAGTACTGAAGATGCTTTTGATAAAAAGTTGAAGGTTGTACGAGTAATGCCTAATACACCTGCTCTTGTTGGAGAAGGAATGTCTGCGCTATGTCCTAATGAAATGGTGACAGAAAAAGATTTAGAAGATGTATTAATCCTTTTCAATAGTTTTGGTCAAACGGAGATCGTAAGTGAAAAATTAATGGATGTTGTAACATCTGTAAGTGGTTCTTCACCAGCATATGTATATATGATTATAGAAGCAATGGCAGATGCAGCTGTATTAGATGGTATGCCAAGAAATCAAGCATATAAATTCGCAGCTCAAGCTGTGTTAGGCTCTGCAAAAATGGTACTAGAAACAGGCATACATCCAGGTGAATTGAAAGATATGGTTTGTTCCCCTGGCGGAACAACTATAGAAGCTGTAGCAACATTAGAGGAAAAAGGCTTACGAACAGCCATCATTTCAGCTATGCAGCGTTGTACGCAAAAGTCTGTTGAACTATCCGGTCAAACTAAAAAGTAACAACTGCAAAAAAGACCAGATTAGCTGAATACACAAATCTTTAAACAGCTTTACACTTTATGCACATGTGGTTTACATACTCCCCTGTTTCCACTAAAAGATAAACGGACAAATTCATGAATAATTGAGTTTGTCCGTTTCGCATTTTATTATCTCGAAATAACTTCATAACTCTTATTGTTATTTGTTTTGCAGATTAAGATACTTTGGTATTACGTTTACATCATTTCCTGTCTATTGAAATATTCTCAGAGACGAAGCATGATATTCATTAAAAAAGTTGTGGTATCAAACGCTTCACATTGTTAACATAACATATTTACTGTCTCCTTTATTAATGCCTGTTTCCTAATCCTCCGCAATTACAATTTAAATCATTTAAGTTTTCTCCATATCGTACATCTACTAGTTAAACAAAAACTCCCCTTAAATCGAAAATGATTAAGGGGAGTCAGTCATATTTGATGAAGTTATAGTTCTGATTTTACTGGAATAGAAACATTGTTTTTCACTAATTTTTTGACTTCTTTAAAGCTAACAAAATTGTTATTTTGCTCATCCCATAGACGGAAACGGATTGACCGCAAGCTTGTAGCAAGAGTAATCGTTGGTACATTTTTTAAAGGAAGCGTATTATTGTGTGCCTCTTCTAGTTTATAGTTAGGTACTCTTGGACTTAAATGGTGAACATGATGATACCCAATATTACCAGTTAGAAATTGCAGGATTTTGGGAAGTTTATAAAACGAACTTCCTTCCACTGCCGCTTTCACATATTCCCACTCTTTATCTTCTTCAAAATAAGAATCCTCGAATGTGTGCTGTACGTAAAACAGCCAAATACCTATTGAACCTGCTATTAAGAATATGGAACCATGTACTAAAAGAAACGATTGCCATCCGAGTGTCCAGCAAAGTAACCCTACTAAAGCAACGATTAAAACATTCGTCAAATAGGTATTCATGCGTTCCTTCTTTCTAGCACCTTTTCTGTTAAATCTATTTTTAAGTAGGAAAACATAAATCGGACCTAACCCAAACATAACCAATGGATTGCGATATAAACGATATGCTAAACGGAGTCTAAATGGCGCTGCCAAATATTCATTCACTGTAAGTGTCCAAATATCTCCTGTACCTCGCTTATCCAAATTACCACTTGTAGCGTGATGAACGGAATGCTCATGCCCCCATTGATCAAACGGGAATAAAGTTAAAACACCCATACATGTCCCTACTATTCTATTTACACGACGGCTTTTAAAGAAAGAATGATGGGTACAATCATGAAAAATAATGAAAACCCGTGTCATAAATCCCGCGGCTAACACAGCTGGAACTAATGCTAACCAATAAGAAACGGACAAACTTTTATAAGCAAGGTACCATAAGATAATAAATGGCACTACCGTATTGATGATTTGCCAAACACTTTTTTTTGCCGTTGATTTTTCAAAAGGAGCAACTTGTTTTTTTAAATTTTTAGTATTTTGTAAGGTCATTTTTTCTAATTCCTTTCCTTTATGTTGCTAATTCATATTATAACAGAAATGAATCAAAATTGTTAGTAGTAGGTATTATGTTCAGGGTATAAATTTTTTAGGGTGATAGCAAATGCACTTATTTAGTTTGGTGAAGTTCAAGCTGAGGACGGTTATATGTCATCACCTATTATGTATGCACCATCCTTTAAAATGAGAGTAAGCTCATATAATGGAAGGCTTACATTTACGATCGGTTATCATACGCCGGATACATCAAAAGAAAAAGTAGACAAATTTTTAGAAAGTATGGTTAATCAACTATCGTAACTGTAATAATCATTATCAAAAATAAAAGCTCCTAACATATTAGTTATATACAATATGTTAGGAGCTTGATATTTTAAGCGTTTTTTGAATTTATGTCTTGATAACGTGCACTAAGCGATCTTGTATATAAAAAGCTGATTTCCCGTAATCTAAAGGATAATCGGGCGTTTTACTATTCAATTACTTGTAGCAGTTGAATAAATTCTAAAGGCGGGATAAGAAAGACTTAATCGTTACTTTTAACATAACATCATTTACAGAAAGAAGGAACGATTATCTTCACTATATTCCGTCAAAGGAACAATGATATATATCACCATATTCATCATACTTTTTTATTTCAGGAAATCTATTTGTTTGGCGCCCTTTTTTATAAAGAGTGCACTTTTTATTTTCATCTAAAATTCAAATTGGTTTAACAATAAAAACAAGATTATAATAAATAAAAATTTATTGTTAAACGATAAATTTCATGTTAAATTAAATAGATAATTAATAAATGAGGTGCTTTATATGAAACAAGGATCAACACTCTTTTTAAAGACAGCTATTATTCTGATTGGAATCCCTGTTCTTGCTTTATGTATATTTTTAGTTCCTAACATAGGGAAATATGCAGCGGAATTGTTCCCGGATATTGCATTTATAAAATATCTTGTTTTAATCAATCTATATGCAACCGTGATACCTTTTTATTTTGCTCTATATCAAGCCTTTAAACTTGTAAGCTTCATTGACAAGGGTAACGCTTTCTCGAAATTATCTGTTAGAGCTTTAAAAAAGATAAAAAACTGTGCAGTAACAATCAGTATTTTATATGTGGTAGGTATGCCACTCTTCTATCTTGTGGCGGAAAGAGATGATGCACCTGGTATTATTATACTTGGCATGCTCCTAATCTTTGCTTCAATGGTTATCGCAGTCTTTGCTGCCGTTCTCCAAAGACTTTTAAAAGATGCGATAGATATAAAATCAGAAAATGATTTAACGGTCTGAGGTGAATAACATGGCAATAATAATTAATATTGATGTAATGTTAGCTAAAAGAAAAATGAGTGTAACAGAGCTTTCGGAGAAGGTTGGAATTACAATGGCTAACCTTTCTATATTAAAAAATGGAAAAGCAAAAGCAATTAGAATTACAACTTTAGATGCTATTTGTAAAGCATTAGAATGCCAACCTGGGGATATTTTAGAATATCAACCTGAAGATACCGAATAAAAAAGAGTCCTTCTATTAATGAAGGACTCTTTTTATTGCTCATTACGGCGCGAAGCTAACTTGACCCGTCAAAACTAAAATAATTGCGATAATCCAAAATATAAAAAATGATGAGGACAGTATTAATGAAATAATAGCTATCCCCTTCTTCTCTGTTTTTTTCGTCATTGTGATTATTGAAAGTATAATACCTACCCCTGTCAGAGTAATCGTTACATAATCTCCAACTATATTTCCGGCATTCGCTATTCTCGTTGGAGTTATAAAAACGAATAAAAAACACATAATTCCGATGAGTAAAGATAAATAGCTTATTATACTGTACTTCTTTTTGGGAACTATTTCGGTTTTCATAATATCCACCCCTTTTATATAGCTATGTGTTCATATTAGTATGAATAACCATAATTTGGTTAAAATAAAAAAACAGATACAGTGGAAACTTCCACTGTATCTGTTTTTATTTAATATATAAACCAGCTATTTCTTCTTTAGCGTTATAAGTTATGATAAAGGTACGTTGTTCTTTACTATATTTTGCTACGAGAACAACTGTATATAAACCATCTTTTTCTTCAATCGACTTTTTTTCAATCTTTTCGAATATACCAGCTTTTTCAATTACATGTAAAGTGATAATAATGTTATTTAATTCTGATTTAAAAATATAAGAGCCTCGCTACAAATCATATTGTAGTAAGGCTCTTTAAAGTTGTTTAATTTCTAACCTTTTAAATGAGTTTGTAGACAACTATAAATAATAAATTTGTTTAAATCTTGTTCAACTAAAGCTCCCATTAGTTGAAGTGTAATTCTTCACAAATTATTGAGATTTTTCTTCTAGAAAATTAAAATCACCATCAATAAGATCCTGTAAATACTCATCAAAGCTGTTTGCAATCACTTCATATTCATCAGGGTCGTGCAAAAAACGAATTATTTGACCACATACACCTTCATCAGAAGGGTTAAAATCAATATAGAGTCTTGATGTTCCACCATTGTTCATACAGTCTGAAAAATGAATATAAGTGCCAGGGAGAAGTCCTTTTGGATTTATCTTAGAATCAACAGTATCCTCGTCATCTTGGTATTCTAAAAGATAAGAGACGTCTTCTTCTTCTTTTGAACTTTCGAGCATCTGCTGTGTAGAAAGCAAATAATATGGATACTCTTCAACATCTGAGCCTAAAATACATACCGCAACTTTGTTTTCTCCATATTTCCGCCAATATGTACCATCAATATTTTCAAGTAAAGAGATTAGTGATTCTGGACAATTTGGATATTCTGACCTTAATGTATCAATATCATCTTTTGTAGCACCGTACGCTTTATTTAGTGCCTCGAGATCATCTGTTGATAATGCTGCTCTCAAGCCGTTTAAAAATTTGTTTACCAAATCCATTATTTCGTCCTCCCAATAATAAAATATAAAATTTTTTTATTAGTCTATATACCTAACATAAATAAGATTATTCACTTTTATCGAAAGCCTCATTTCATCTTTTTGTTCAAGCAAATGTAAGCAGATAATCCCATTGTAATTATTGATAGGGTGAGTTGAGCATATTTTCCCACTTGAAATATGTCCGTAAATATCAAAATTAGGTCATTTTCACTCTACTATGATAAAACCTTCTAACTCGAATGCCATTGATGGTTCACTATTTACTTGTGTATGTAAGTTACCTTCTTCGTCTATTACTATAACTGTGTCTATTAACCCATCTGCACTTAATATATCACCTAATTTTAAGTCTTGACCCTTTACCGTTTTGATACCTAGTTCTATATTTGGAATCATGTTCCTACCATCCTATTAGAAATTAGAAATTAGAAATTATAATTTAAAAATGGTAACTTTACACTAGTGTCTACTTCTCCTGTATACAACTCTACAAATACATTTGAAGTTTCATGCGGTATATAGATTGTTGTGACTTTCTCGTCAATATGTACGTAAGCAATTACTTCCATGTATTCATCACAGTCTTTCATAGGTACAAAGGTTAGACAAGGAGATACCCCTAAAGGTACTTCTTTCTTATCTATAAATTCCTTACACATGACAGTCTTCTCTACTTGATATGTAGTTATATGTACATTGTCTACTTCTGTTATTTTTACATTAGTCGGTATCTCTATCCCTAATAGATTACACCAACTGTTTAAGATGGACCTTTTCTCTGTACTTAATATAATGTCACCTTCACCATTTAAAACAAAAAGAGACTCCTTTTGGTCTCTCCCTACTTTTACCTGTTTCATCTCAATCATATTGCATACTCCTTTGTGAAATATTAGTTGAAGTATTGTTTCAGTAACTCACTACCTGTTTTAAGTCTTGTATAATATTGTCCATCTTTCTTCTCGAATTCACCGTTGTTAGCAAATTCTTTCTTTACACTTTCTAAGTTCGATGAATCAATAATACCAAACACATCGCCTATTTCAAAGTTACCTTCTTCATTTATACACTCTTCTAATAAGTAGTATTTGTCTTCTTCTAAAGGAACTATCTTACCTTTTGTAATCGAATACAGATGTTTTGTTTCCTCTACCTGTACCGTAATAAAAATCCAACCAACTCTTACAATGGTACATGGCGTTAACCCCTCAAATGTAAGTGCAACTACTTTTTGGTCTTTCTTGAATTTCCCCATCCTTGGTACCCCTTTAAATAGATTTATTTCTCCTAAAGTCTACTATTTTATAGCGTAACCATAGTCTCTCAAACATCTATCTGCCCTAAGTAATACATCTCTAAGAGTTTCCTTTTCTGTATATCCTAGTTCACTAATCTTTTTTTTTGCATATTCTAGTTCACTATCAATCGTATTCCAGTATACTTACCGTATTTCGTTACAGTTTCTACATGAATATCCTCAACATAAGCTTCGTGTCGTTCCATTACATCTTTACCGTTTTCTCTGTATCCTAAATACTTATAGAATGCACCTACCCCTAAGTCTTCTCCTGTACCACTTACCTTAGTGAAACCTGCTCTTGCACTACCTATATGGAATGGCATGTTCTATCCCTCTCTTATTTTAATATGATATTATAGCGTTCTCTTTGTTGTGAACTCATAAACTGCCCTACAAATTGTAGTTCATGCCATTTAAACTCTTTCATGGCAACATAGATGACAGTTAACTTATTGTCTACCATTCCATAATATACCCATTCTTGCTTTGCCTTTGAAAAATTATGCTTTTCTACACTTTGTAATAAATTGAAATTTTTTTATAGAACTAACCTGCATGGTTAGTTCTATAAGAATTAAAGAACTTTATTATTTTTCAAAGGATTTTATTATTTTTTAAACAACTTTATTATCGCTTAACATTACAGGCGTAAGATCTTTCATTTTCCCCTCTGATAATGCGGTTTTCATCTTGCTATCAAATTTTCCATGCACTTCTTTATACTTAGCTTCATTTTGTAATTACTAAATCCGCCCTATCCCTCGGAGATTCCGCTTCCCAATAATACTCCTCAGCTTTCCAATACCTACTTTGAAACTTTGAAAGATTCTTCTGCGTTTCTGGACTTTCACGTAGAAACCTTGTCTCTCTTGAACAATCCAAATACACCATATAATGAAAAAAATCTCTCCATTCTTTTCGCTGCAGAAAAACTCCTTCTACAATTATTACACCTACTAAAGGAAGCTGGATTTCTTTCATTTCACATGAGTCTGTTCCATCATGATAAAAAGGTAATTCTAATTCAATAGCGCTTTGTAACTTTTGAAAAAGGTTTCGCAGCAAGCAATCGATATCCCATTGAAAGTTGTAGTACTCATACCACTCTGCAAACCCAGTATTATATCGCTTATTCCGCTCGGTAATGTGATCATCAATATGAAAAATATGAAACGGGATTCCATTTCGTTTCATATTTTCTTCTAATTTTTTAACCAACGTTGTTTTACCCGAACGACTTAGTCCGTCTATACCTAATATAAATCGCTCATCTTTATGGTCCTTAATAACCTTCATTATCTCATTTGTGCTCATTACTTTTGCCAATCTTCTTTTAATAATGAATAAACGACCGTGTCATGAGCAACATCATTTTGAATCATATATTTTCGAAGTAGTCCTTCTTCTTGAAATTCGGATTTTTTTAATAAATTACGGGAAGCTTCATTTTCTATATATACGACAGCTGCAATTCTTATAAAATGCAACGTTTCAAATCCGTAAGCTAGCATTGCTTGCAGTGCTTCGGTTGCGTATCCTTGTCCCCAATATGTATCATCTAGCTCATAACCAATTTCAGCTCGTTTATGATGCTTGTTAATTAAATGAAACCCACACGTACCAATTAATTGATCCGTGCCTTTCTTCTCTATTCCCCAGCGAAATACGCTTCCCTCTTCATTACGCTTTCTAAACGTTTGAATAGTCGTTTTCGCTTGCTCAATATTTTCGAAAGAGTCCATTCCGAAATAACGAATAACGGATTCTTTTGAAAAATAATGGAACATCGCTTCTGCATCTAATAGTGTAAGTTCTCTTAATAGTAAACGTTCTGTTTCTAATTTTGGAAACCCCATCCTCTTTTTCTCCTTCTATTCTAATGAACTACAAATTTCAATATAATTACCGTCTGGATCGGCAATGTACGCAATTGTTTGTCCCCACGGTTTTATGATTGGCTCAACTAGAACTTTAACCCCTTGTTCTTTTAATTTCTCAATCGTTCCCTTTACATCTTCTACAACAAACCCTAACTCAAAATGAGAAGATTGTAGTACACCTTCTGTAAGAGGTAGTCCCGTTAACTCCTTAACATCCTCTCGTGTATTCATCGCTAAAATTGTTGCTCCTGTTTCAAATTCAATATATGTACCGTGCTCTGCTCTTATTGGCAATCTTAAAATTTCTTTATAAAACTGAAGACATTGCTCAAACTTTTCTACATATAAAATAATGTATTTCATTTTTAAGTTCATAATTATTCCCCCTTAACCTTCACCTCTAAAAATTCGACAAATGTTTTTAAAAACCTTGTACCTTATTGAGATGAGCACAAAAAAATGAGGCCGATTTCTCGGCCCCCCAGCTTATTGGCATAAAACAGGAGATTTGGTTTGGACATAACCAGTTCTTACATTTATTATATTTTATTTTTTCTGAATTTTAAATATAATAAACACCTATTTATATTGAGAAAGTTTTTTTACTTGCATAAAATCATACCGCTTAAGAAATGCTACAAATGGAGGTGTATACATATGGAACCAATGCTATGTCCAAGCTGTAAAACGAACCGAACGCGCTTTAATATTCTTGAGCAACAAGTAAAACCAGTAAAATTAAATCCGCAAACTGGTCAAGTAGAAGAAGAATACACAAATGAAACGATGAACGCTTTTCATATGGCTTATCAAGGACCTACTTACCGCGTCCAATGTGCTGTATGTGGGCTTGTTGAAAACCCAGAACAATTTATAAAACCTGCGCAAAATCAGTCTTTCTCATAAAATCATTACTATCCCTTATAGAAATAGATTTTTCTTTAAGGGATTTTTCCTTTTAATGAGGTAGTACAAAACGTATTTCTTCCTTATTATATTTTAAACTCCATACTCTTCTTGTAATATTTACATAAGAGATTAGTTTGCCACATGATCATACTCTACTTTTGGATTTTCGATTGGAAGAAGATAACAACTCCTTACGGTCTAGCTATATGGATTGTTTCTACTGTTTGCGGCTTTTTACTTTATTACCACTTTAAACATCAAAACTCTAATAAAATAGTATTAATCAGTAGTTCATTATTATTAATCGTTTCTTCATCATTTATGACTTTTTTAGGTATTATTACTAGTATTATCTTTGTAACTGTTAGTTCTATGCCTTAAATATACAGTCTTTTATTATGTAAAAAAGAGTGAACAAAATAAAATTACATAGAAATGAAAGAAGATGATTCCCGTATAATATCTACGAAATCATCTTCTTTTAAAATCCACTCTTTATTATAATATTTCGCTTTTCAATTCCTTAATTTTCCAAGAGAGCCTTATAAAGAGATACATATACATACAACCAACAAACCCCAGCATAACTTTCGCCCAAATTGGCACTCTTGATTCTGTTGAACTTAAAAATGCGTTATACATTGAGGGTAATATAGTTATTGAAATAAAGGCAAAAAATTGTAGTAATTCCTTCATTTTTTGTACCTTCGTTTCCTTTTCTGAATAAATATCAGGCAACTCTTTTTCCTCTTCTACATCTTTACAAAAATAATTCCATTTTGCAAAACTCGTTACATGTTTCCATCCACACATTTCATATATTTCAATATATTCTTTTTGTTTTTCCTTTGAATCTTTATAATCCAATCTAAAATCTGCTTTATATACTACATCTTTCGGCTTAGTTTTCTGAAACGTATACATTATATTATATTTTTGTAATGCCCAGCCTTGTTGGTGCATATTCCGTAAAAAAGCTTCTTCTTTTTCTAAGCTCCATACCGCAAAAGGTTTGAATATCTTCTTTGTCTCCATCTTCCATTCACTCCCCTAAAATACTTTTTCCATTCCCTACAGATCGTTGTAATCTTTTATACTCCAATTCCAACACTTCTCTACCAAATGGTGTTAACTCGTAACATTTCTTCCTATCGGTAGAGGCAACTTCAACAATCAATTTTTCTTTTAATAACTTCGTCGTATTCCCGTATAAAGTACCAGGACCGAGCTTTACTTCCCCATTTGTCATCTCTTCTACCATTTGCATAATTCCATAACCATGCATTGGCTTTACAAGTGACAACAATATGTAATATGTCGCCTCAGTTAATGGAATGTATTTTTGCGCTTTCCCATTCATTATAACTACCTCCGATACATCGCTTCGTGATATATCGACTTTCGATATATCGTATACCGATATTGTATAATCATATTCCAAAATATGCAAGTGGAATTTTAAAATTAAATATCCATTTCTTCAAATTAAAAAATCATATCAATTTTCTGAATAATTTGTTAAAATATAGAAATATCCGCTTTTATTTTGAAAGGAATGATACATATGATAACTAAATTGAAAGAAAACATAGGATCTGTTTTTGTCGGTAAGGAAAATGTAATTGATTTACTCCTCGTTTCATTACTTGCTGATGGACATGTACTGCTTGAAGACGTTCCTGGCACCGGGAAAACATTACTAGCAAAAACAATTTCTAAAAGCATTGGTGGTAATTTTTCTCGCGTTCAATTTACCCCTGATGTACTTCCGAGTGATGTAACAGGTATTGAATATTTCAATCCAAAAACTAGTGAATTCGAGTTAAGACTTGGACCAGTCGTGACAAACATATTACTTGCGGATGAAATTAACCGTGCGATGCCGAGAACACAATCTAGTTTGTTAGAAGCGATGGAAGAACGACAAGTAACGCTTGAAAAGCAGTCTACTCCTCTTCCGAAACCTTTCTTTGTTATTGCGACGCAAAACCCGATTGAATCACAAGGAACTTTCCCTCTTCCAGATGCACAGCTTGATCGCTTTTTAATGACGATTTCAATTGGTTATCCGTCTCCTGAAGATGAATTAAAAATGATGCGCCGTTTTCGTAACAATGCACCGTTAGAAAGCGTCACATCTGTCATTTCTTTAGAGGACATTTTAGAAGCGCAGCAACAAGTGAAAGAAATTTTCGTATCAGAACCGTTAGAACATTACATTATTAAACTTGCTCACGCTACAAGAAATCATGATTACATTGCCAATGGTGTAAGCCCGCGTGCCACATTAGCTTTAGTACGTGCCGTTCAAGCATTAGCCTTTTTACGCGGGAGAGAATATTGCACGCCTGAAGATATACAATTTTTAGTTCCTTCTGTTTGGAATCACCGTATCGTCTTGTCAATGGAAGGAGCTTTACGTACGACAAAAAATGAATTAATGCAAAGGATTTTAAAAGAAGTAGACGTACCTGTGGAGATTGAACAAGCATGAATGGACAGCGCGTTGTAACTGTACCTTTATTTTTTCAGCTCCATATTATTCAATTAACTGTGCCAGGCGCTATACTATTTACGTTTTTTCTGCCGCAACGAATTATTATGTTTCTCTTTTTCTTCTACTATTTATTTGCGATTTTTATTTATAAATATGTCGCTTACATAGAGAAAAAGTTTCAAGTAATAAACGAGAAACAAACAACTCGGCTTTTCCCTGATGAATCTGGACAGTTTTTTATTCATTTAAAAAATGGGGCAAATATACCACTCGTTAACGGCGTTTGTTATTTTCATTTAAATTCATCTCTTATACCGCATAAAGATCAAGGGATTGAACAAATATCGAAAACGTTATTTTCTTTCCCATTTTCACAACCTGCTCATTCAGCACAAAAATGGGATTTAACATTAACCGCAACGAAGCGTGGTGTGTTTCAAATTGAACAGTTCGAATGTGTTTTAAAAGATCCTTTTCATCTTTTAACTGTACATTTACCTGTTTTCGATAAGTTAAAGACTGAAATTATTGTGTACCCTTCTCCTAAAGAGGTAGCCGGTTTACAAGAACTTCAGCAACTATTAACAGGTTCGTATCGAACGAATTTCTCTTTTTACAATGATGAAACATCCATTATCGGTGTTAAACGATATGAACGTGAATCTTTCCGCTCTATTCATTGGAAAGCATCTGCTAAAATGCAGGCGTTACAAGCGAAGCAATATGAACCTGTAAAAAATTATAGTTGGACGATTTGTCTTTCTTTAGCTGCTGATCGTGGGTTTGGTTGGAAAGAAAATGTAGAAGACCTTATTTCATTTACAACGTACATTTGTCAATTCGCAACGAAGCATCAAATTCCGTTTGAGTTATTTATTAGTGTTTTAGCAGAAGGTGGCCCTTTGCTTTTACCATTAAACGAAGGACAAACACATTATGCCAAAGCGTTAGAAGAATTAGCACGTATTTCAGATGATAGTACGCTACTTCCGAAACAAGGATTTCTTCACTATGTAACGAGAAAAAGGGAACGCTCATCTACAATGATATACATTGGTTTGCAGAAAAAGGAGCTCCCTCTTCTATCTCAGCCTACGTTCCTCATTAATAATGAAGGGATGGTGGAAAAGCTTGAAAACTTGGCTCTATCACGTTAATGACTTTATTCTGCTCCTCCTTCTTTCATTATTAACGGAAAGAGATGAACTCATTGGTATTGCTATATTTTTAGTGACCGGTTATGTAGGAATATTTCTTATTCATAAATTTATGAAGAAAAAAACAACAGGTTTTGTACTACTGTTAGTTATTCAAATAATCGGTTGTTCTTTATTTCTACCTTTCTCTATTTTAGGCACAATATTATTACCACTGTTTTTCTTTATCGTACACTCTGTTGGACCGGGATATCCAGTACAAAAATCGTTAGGCGGTATTGTATGGTTTGTCGTTTCAGCTATATTTTATGCCCCCTTTCCGCCATTGTGGAAATTGTTACTATTAACTTTACACATTATGATTACATTTTGGTTAACAGGTTCCAATCGTAATCAACAGCTATTACGTTTCACTTCTATTATTACGATTGGAATAATTAGCGCTTTACTTATTCCGGTATTTCCTTATATTCGGCTTCTTTTTTCTTATATCATACAAGTAGTTGCCTTAGGATTTGGTTATGCTTTAAATCCATTGTTCTCGGCAGCTGCATTAAAAGATACAGACGACTTTTGGTCGAATAAAGGAAATTTAAAAGATCCTCAAATTAAAGAGGAATTGGGGCAGCGTCCTTTTGATCCAACTCTCATAAATAGCATTACAATAATAGCCTGTACAGCCATCGCTATTTACGTCGTTTGGAAAATAGTAAAAAAACGAAAACATTTAAGTTTACCAAATATGCCTGTCTTTGAATCTACAATCATTACTGATAAAGAAGGCATTAGCCAAAAACGCTTCAAACGAAATAAACCACCAAATAACGAAATTCGGAAAGAAATTTTCAAACTCGAGAGCAAGCTATCTCCTCCTTTAAACCGAGAACGAGGAGAAACTGTTGAAGCTTGGCTAGAAAGAATTAATGATGAAGAAGAGGTAAATATTCAGAGTCATATTATTATAGACGCGTATAATGCAGTGCGTTATTCAAATGGTGAAAACACTGTACTTCTGCATGAATTTAAGGAAGAGGTTCATAAGCTTTATGCGTATCAGAAGAGTTTGAAGAAGAAGAGAAAATGATGTATACAAAAAGACTCCTATTAAACTAGGAGTCTTTTTGTGTAAAAGTCCACGTTGCTTTTCACAAATTATGCTTTTTTTCCTGCTTCAATTTCTAAAGATTCTTCATGCCACCAAAGTGTTTCTTCAGGATCCTCTTTAGCAATTTGATGTGCTTCTTTTTTCGATTCTACAGTAGGGTAAGAACCTTTTAGTGCACGTCCTGAGGTTGTGACAAACAGTACACTAAACACAATTAATCCAATTACACTTACACCTGTTAAATAAAATGCTGGTGCTAGTGGATTACCAGTAGCATGAACTAAGTATGAACATACGAGCGGTGTTGTACCACCGAATATAGATACAGAAATATTAAAGGAGATAGAAAGCGCACGATAACGTACATCGGTGAAAAAGAGTGCTGGTAATAACGAAGGCAATGTTCCTTCATATACACTAAGGAAGAAACCTAAAATGAAAATACCCGCAAACATGGCTACAATATGTCCGTTACCAATTAATAAAAATGCTGGAATTGAACATAATGCTAAACCAAGTAAGCCAATTTGTACTACGCGTTTATTACCTACTTTATCACTTAATTTACCGAAATAAAGTGCCAGTGGAATCATAAGTGCCATCGTAATTGAAATAATTAATAAGCCCGTTGTTTCTTTGACTTTTAGTACTTGTGTTAAATAAGAAGGAATATACGAAAGGATCATATAGTTTGTAATGTTAAAGAAGGCAACAATTACTGTGCTTAATAAGAAGTCTTTTTTGTGATATTTTAATATATCCATAAATGAAAATTGTTCGTTGTCTTCAGATTCCTCTTGTGCTTTTTCCATCTCTTGAAAGATTGGAGATTCATCTAAATGACGTCGTAAATATAAACCGACCAAACCAATTGGTGCAGCAATTAAGAAAGGAATACGCCATCCCCAGCTGAGCATTTGCTCATCTGTTAATAATAACGTCAAAATGGTAACAATTACCGAGGCAGCAATGTAACCTGAGAGTGTTCCAATTTCAAGACCACTACCGAGTATACCACGCTTTTTATCTGGAGAAGATTCTGCGATATAAACCATTGCTCCTGAATATTCGCCGCCTGTAGAGAAGCCTTGAATCATTCGAGCAATTAAAAGTAGTATTGGTGCCCATACACCAATTTGTTCATAGGTTGGTAGTAATGCGATGAATAATGTAGAAAGTGCCATTAAAATAATAGTTGTACTTAAAACAATCTTTCGGCCGTATTTATCTCCTATTCTACCAAAGAAAATACCTCCGATTGGTCGAACGAGAAAGGCCGCCGCAAATGTACCAAATGTTAGTACAAGTTGCAAACCACTATTATCCACACCTGAGAAGAATAATTGACTTAATATTACCGCTAAATACGCGTATAATCCAAAGTCAAACCACTCCATTGCATTCCCAATGCCAGTAGCAATAACTGCTTTTTTCGCTTGTTTAGAATTGACAATATTAACGTCTTGAGGTTCAAAATTCAAATCATTATTTTGTTGCATATAGTAAAACAGCCCCTTATTTAATTTAACTTCTTTAAGCACACCTTCTCTTACTAGAATAAATTCAATACGAAGCACTTAAGGAAAAGCAACGTCTCCTTATCTGTTATTATTGTTTCACATAATTAATTATTTGTCCAATGAGATGCTTCCTATGTTAAGTAATTTACTATTTTAAAAAGCTGAAGAAGGCGCTATACGAGTACCTTTTTCAGCTTTTTATTTTAATATGTAAATTTATTTTTTCCCCCCCTATTTTCTTCTTATTTGAATTAAAAATAAGGTACTTTTTTATAAAGTTTTTTAAACACTCGCTATAGCTGATAAGCTATGAATACAGGAGATAAACTCATAAATAAATGCATCAATTTCTTCTTTAGTAATTATATATGGAGGAAGTAAACGGATGATGTTCCCTTGTGTAACATCAACTAACATTCCTTTCTCCATTAGCTCCACCTGTAATTTCTTAACATTTTCATTCTTATCATTCAAACTAATTCCAAACATCATTCCAGCATGACGTACTTCCTGAATATAATAAGAATTTTCTTTCTGAATTTCTTGCAATTTATCATTTAGATAGTGTGATGTTTCATACGCTTCTTGCATTAAACCATCGTCAATCAATGTATTTAAAACCGTTAACCCTAAAGCCGTTCCCATTGAAGAATGAGCAAACGTTGTGCCGTGATCTCCTGGTGCAAATACATCACATAACTTTTCACCTACAATAATTCCGCCAAGCGGTATCCCGCCTCCTGCTCCCTTACCAATTTGAATAATATCCGGTGTAATATTGAAATTTTGATAAGCAAATAGTTTACCAGTTCTCCCCATACCACTTTGAACTTCATCAACGATAAGAATGACATTATATTTATCACATAAGTTTTGAACACCATGTAAATATTCACCCGATAAAGGGTATATCCCCCCGCTACCTAATACAGGCTCTAGCATAATCGCAATTGGATTTTCTTTAACAATTGTTTCTTCTAATTGCTCTATATTCTCGCGCTCTACTTCATATACTGGAATCGATGTTTTAGGGAAATTTTGATATACACTTTCTTGTCTCGTAAAATGAAGTGCCCCTAACGTACGCCCGTGGAAGCTATTCTTCAGCACTACGATTCCTTCACGTTCCTCATGCGTATTCGCTCTATATTTATCAATTAATTTCAACGTTGTTTCTGTCGCTTCCGTACCAGAGTTTGTAAAAAAGACTTTTCCATTTTTTAAAGAGCAATCAACGAATTTCTTTGCATACTCAATCGCAACTGGGTTTAAAAAATGAAATGGGAGATGCAGAGATTTCGTAACTTGTTCCATTGTCGTTTGCACGATTTTCGGGTGATTATACCCTAATACGTTCACTCCGACACCAGAAAATAAATCTACATACTCTTTACCATCCACATCATAAAGCTTGCACCCTTCTCCTCTTTCTATTGCAACCTTCGTACGACAATACGTAGGCATCATATATTCTTTATCTAATTGAAACCAATCCGACATTTTAAATTCCTCCTAGTTATTTTCCCTGTTTATTTATGTTCATTCTCTATAAAGTCATGTATAAATTCATTTTTAAGATTGTAATTTTAATAGTAATTTTCTTCCCGATATTCATTTTTCCATAATTTCTTCTATTTCAACAGGTCCACTACATACACGTTTTTTTCATCTAGCGGTCTGTTACTATTTTGAACTTTGCGTGTCATACATAATCAAGGCTATAAAATCATATTTAGTAACAATGGAAAAAAAGATTTGGAGGCTATATCGATGGATGAAAACTATGATAAACAGAGACAATCTTTACTAGGAAAAGGCTTTAATGAAAATGGAGAACGTAATGAACAAGCTAAACTTCACTCTCAAACAGTTGGTTCACGTGGACCTATTTTAAAGCAAGATAATGTACTGCACGAGGCGTTACAAGAATTTATTCACGAAAAAATTTTAGAAAGACCTGTTCATGCAAAAGGATTTGGTGCATTCGGTTATTTTCAAACGATATATCCGATGTCTGAACATACAAAACTAAGCTTTTTACAAAATTCAAATGAGAAAGTTCCTGTTATGGTTCGATTTTCATTAGCTGTTAGTACGAAAGGAACACCTGATACTTCTAGAAATGTACGGGGTTTTGCTACAAAATTTTATACAAAAGAAGGCGTATTTGATCTTTTATGTAATCACCTTCCTGTCTTTTCTGTTCGTGATCCGATGCGTTTCCCTGAAACTATTAATGCGTTATTGCCTTCACCTAAAAATAACTTAATAGACCCTGATAGATTTTGGGATTTTGTTGCTAGAGCACCCGAATCCATTCACTTTGTTGTCCGTTTATACTCTGATGCTGGTACGGCAAAAAGTCTTCGCCACATCCCAGGACATAGTGTAAATACATATGTTTGGAGAAATGCTCAAGGTTATCGAAAGTATGTAAAGTATCATTGGTATCCATTTGAAGGTGTACAATTCATTACTAGTGAGGAAGCAAATAAACTGGCCGCCGAAAATCCTGATTATAGCGGGAAAGATTTATACGATACAATTGAGGCTGGTAAAGCAGTGGAATATGGTTTATATGTCCAGCTCATGGATCCTAAAGATGAAACACACCTTTCTTATGACCCTTTAGATGATACAAAAGTATGGGATGAAAAGGAGTATCCTCTTATACCAGTAGGCAAAATGGTATTAAATAAAAATCCTGAAAACTATAAAGAACAAGTAGAAAAAGTCGCTTTCTCCCCTTCTAATTTACTAGACGGTGCAGAACTATCAGATGATAAAATGCTGCAAGGTCGTGCTAACATTTATAGTGATTCTCAAAGAAGAAGAATTGGACCTGAATTTCGTAAAATAGCGATCAACCAACAGCAAGATTGGACACCTGCTAATCAAGCAACTAGCGGTGACGGAAGATACGTTGAAGGAAAACTTGAAAGAGCTTCTATAACTAAGAAAGACGACTTTGGGCAGCCTGGTGAATTTTATGCTAAATTATCACATATTGAAAAAGAACATCTCGCTGAAAATTTAGCTAATGATTTGAAAGTTTTATCCGAAGATATTAGAAAAATAGTTATGGGGTATTTCCATGAAGTGTCAGCTGATTTGGAAAAGAGGATTGAGAGTGCGATGCAAAGGTTTTAAGAATATAAAAAAACGTCATTTTTAATGATTAAAATGACGTTTTTTATGGCGAACTTATTTGTGATTTCTATGATAAATTCAGGCTATCATGTGAAGATTTTGTGTATGTCGGAATTACCGGTGCAGGTGTATCTCCTCGATTTGCATATTGAATAAAGTCTCTTGCTGGTGCAGGTGTATCTCCTCGATTTGCATATTGAATAAATTGGGACCCACCAAAAGCGACTGTTCCAATAAATACAATGCCCATTAAAAACATTTTGACTTTTTTTATCATTTTAATGCCCCTTTTTCCATTGATTTTTTTTGTGACACTGTACTTTGATAAAAATATTCACTAGCTTTTCGATAATTATTTTCTTCATGAAATCTTATTGCAAGTTTTTCAGTATATTCATAAACAGCATCTAATAGATTATTCTGTTCAAAATATTGAATACCTTCAATTACAACCTTCTCTAGTTCATTTGTATTTGATAATTTATTCATTTGTTCAAGGATTAAAAATCTATGGAGGTATTCTTTATTATCAATTTCCTTACTGACATTTATTCCGCGATTAATAAGCTCTTCTGCACGCAGAGTTTCTCCCAACTTAAAGTGTGCTTCAGCCTCTGAAAAAAGTGCACGTACATGATTAGCTATTTTACTGTTTACTTCTGACAAATGACGAATTGCAGATGATAATAGATTTTGATTTTCATATAACCAACCTATATTGCTTCGAACACGTAGTAATAATTCTTCTTGAGACTCTCTTCGTAAAATATCAATAGCAGCATCGAAACTTTCTTCTGCTAAATTATATTGCCTTAAATCTATACAGGATAACCCATAAACGTTTTCACACAACGCAACAAGTACATTATATTCATTATGTTTTAACAATATATCTTTGGCCTCAGTTACTTTCTCGATCGCAAGTAGAGGTTGGTAAGTTTGATACAAGTATGTCCCTTGTCTATACATAAACTCAGCTTTCTCTAATTCATTTAAATCACTCGTTATGAACTCTTCAGCTTGTTCAAAATGTATTTTCGCATCATTATAGTCACTTAATATCGTTCTATGTATTCCTTTAAAGAAGTGATAATAAAATTGAATAGAATTAGATGCAGGTAAATTCATTGAATCGATATGATCAAATGAGCGCTTATTAATTGAAAGCCCATCTGTAAGCACTTGATATCTAAAATTAAATAATTCCAAATAAAATCTTTGATCCAAATTTAGTTCATTTTCATTAGTTCTTTTATTTATTTCTGTTTTTATTTGTAATGCTTCGTTTATGTTACATCTTATAATATTTTCATACCATACCTTTAATAAACTATTAATTTCCTCATTTGTATTTGTCATCACACTCTTCCCCCTCTTTCTTGTATAATAACTATATTTTATCTCAACCTAATACTAAGCGACTTATATAATAATTGATAAATACGATTCAGAAAATTCAGTTAATTAAACTTTGAAATTCTGTTTTAAAACAAAGACAAGCAACCATATTTACAAAACTAATATGATTGCTTACTTTTTATCATTTATTAATAAAAACTATTCCCTTCAAGATTTTCATTGCATCATTTTATATTATGATATTCATTTCTCTTTTTCAGATAATCTTTTTCACATTGTAATGGTCTGTATTCCACGATTTTCCCTTGCTTCTTTTTCGTTTCGGTAACAATCCATTCCCCTTTTTCAAGGTTTAGGCGTTTCATTACATTAGTATCGTCTATTTCTTTATAAAGTAAAAATGCTTCTTGCGCCTTCACAAATAATCTAGGCTCTCCCCTATATCCACCACTATCATAAACTTTAGTTAGCGAATTATAATAAGAATCATTTTCCCTTCCGCCATACATCAAATGCGCAGCCTCTAGGTCTCTTTTACTAATTTCCCAAAAACTATTTTCATCAATCTTTAAATCAAATGTAGATATAATGTCATTCATAATGTTTTTCACATACTTTTCATCACGAATTTTACTTTCTTCCAGACAATCTGAAGATAACCTTGGTGCATTTGACTGAGAATGTACCACATGCTGTATAGATACGCACAAAATAAATACACTTAAAACATACAATAGTTTTTTCATATTTAAGTATCACCTCAAATGATTTAGATACTATATTATTTGAGGTGATTCTATTCTTATACTGAAAATAATAAATCCCCTATAAAATTGATTTTTATAGGGGATTTATATTTAACATTTAATCGGCGAAGCAAGTACCTTACTACTTTTCACATCATATAATCCTATAGGCGTTACTCGTATAAAAGGCAAGTGCGTCGCAGAAAAGAATAAAATCGTAAATGCTGGATCATTATAGGTGTATCCTCGCTCTTGTAGTAATTCCACCATTTTTTTCTCTTTCTGTATTAATTCACTCATTTTCAAATTAGACATAATCCCGAGCAATGGTAATGCAATTTCGTGTAACACTTCATTTCTTTCCGCTATTACCATTCCCCCGCCAAGCTCTTTTACTCTATGAAAAGCTGTAAGCATATCTTCTTTCCTTTTTCCAATAAGAATGATGTCACCTGTACCGGAATAAGAGCTAGCAAGACCTCCTAATCCATTCGCAAAACCTTTCACAACTGTATTCACTCGCCAAGTGCCATCACGAGCAATCATCATAAGGAAACACTCATCATGATCTAGAGAAAGTTCCTCACCGTTTAAGTCGATTTCAGTTACATATGGTTTTGAAATAACATCATTTAATAATTTTATACCTGTTGTTTCCGAAAAAATCATATCTTCTTTCTTTAAAGACCAGTCTAATGATAATGGAGTTACTTTGAATTTACTCCAGTCTATATGTAATGATGCCTTTTTGTTTATTCCGTCACGCTTCATCCATTTCCCCTTTGCAATTACACTTATTGGAATCGGGTTTTCTTTACTTTCCAAAATATTAATATTTGCAATTCTTCCTGTCGCGATCGCGCCGTGTAAATGCTCCATATTATAATAACGAGCAATGTTATAGCTTGCCATATTATAGGCATCAATTACTGGTATTCCTTGCTTTATCGCGATTTCTATCATCCTATTCGTCATTCCGTTTTCATAAAATGACGGATGTGAACCATCTGTTGTGAACATGAATCTATCAAATTGCTTGACACCTAATTCCAGCAATTCTTTCAGTAAAACTTCTAAATCTGGACGGATAGAAGAGTTTCTAAGAGTAACGGTGTAACCTTGCATAAGACGTGTTAATGCTTCCTGCCCCGTCATCGCTTCATGATCGCAATCAGTACCTAGTAACTTTAACTTCGCTAACGTTGATTCAGACGCACCGGGAAAATGACCTTCTACTTTTTTCTGTAAGCGTTTTGTTTCCTGTACCCAATTTAACATCTCATCATCGCCATTTAATAGTTTTGGCCATGCTGTTAACTCGCCGCCCTGAAGAACATCTTCATGCTTCAGCCACTCCATTATTTCTTCACTATTAAATAAAGATTCCCCATTTTGTAGTTCAGTCTGTCCATCAAAACGACACCACCAATACATACTTGCCGGAATCTTTTCAAATTCATCTAATAAACGAAATGCTTCTTCACGTTGTAACGTGAAAAATAAAGTTAAATTATCATTAATAAAAGTTGTTGTCCCAAATTGCATCGCATGATTCGCTAAAGTTTCTGGATTATACAATTGATATGGATGTGCATGCGGTTCAATGTAACTAGGAACTACATACTTTCCATTACAATCAATCACTTCACATTCATGTAGTTGCTCTGGTAGTTTTTCTCCTACATATATAATGCGGTCATCATAGATCCAAATATTTGCTTGCACCCACTCGCGCATATAGGAATTTAAATATGTCGCATTCTTGAATAAAATGTGCGGGCTTCTTGTGCCATCTATTACTTCAACATGTTCTCGTAATTGTGTGTTACTCCATCTAAACTGATTTTGTCCCAATGTATTTCACTCCACATCAATTTACTTTTATTTATTAAAACAAAATAATTAACTAACTAAAGTATTTTCCATTCATAACTCCCCTGTATATCCCCTATACCCTTTATTATATGGAATAATTACAAAAATAACAATTTTCAAAATTCATAATATATCTCTTTAATCTGTACCCTTTGTAAAGGACATTTTGAAAAAAGTTAGGCAACATCAAGGAGATGATTTCTGTATCCAACAGGAGTCATCTTTTTTAAATTCCATTGATATCTATAGTGATTATAGTACGTCATATATTTCTTAATCTCTTGTTTCAACTCAGTAAAAGACTCGCAAGGTTTTATATGTGCTTCATCTTTCAGATGACCAAAAAATGATTCCTGTGGAGCGTTATCCCAACAGTTTCCTCTTCTTGACATAGATTGTCCGAGCTTTAGCTTTTTGACTAATTTTTGGTAGGTAGGGCTTGTGTAGTGGGCTCCTTGATCTGAATGAATATATGCACCGTTAGTCAATCGAATCCTCTTATTCCGTTTTAGTTTATGAAGAGTTGTTGTTACGAGGTCTAATGTCATCTGTTCTGAAACATGGTAAGCTAAAATTTCATTGGTTGAGCTATCTAAAATTGTAGATAAATAAGCTCTTTTATTCTTACCATAAACTAAATAAGTGATATCTGTAAGAAGTGTTTTTCCTGGGGTGTTTTGTTTAAATTCTCGATTTAATTGATTCGGCACTACTCGATGTTCTTTTGAAGCTTTCAGCATTCTTTTATAAGGGTTTGCTTTCCGAATCGGACAGACAATCTCATATTTCTTCATGATTCTACGGATACGCTTTAAATTGTAGACAACTTGAAAATGACCCGCCAATGTCATTTTTATTTGACGAGCCCCTTTCTTTCGATTTCTAAATCGAAGTGCTTTTAATATGATTTCTTTCACGATTTCATCTTGATCGTTCTTTTGTTTCCGTTGTTCTTGAGATGAAATGGAAAAATAATTATAGTATCCCGAACGGGATACACCAGCTACTTTACACAAGTAACTCACCATATTTCTTAAGTTATATTTTATGATAACAGAACGAATCAGGATATATTTCTGACTAGGTGATAACGTTATTTCCTTCTCATCCTCCCTTCCATAAGTTTGATCTTTTTTAACAATTCATTTTCTGCCTTTAGTAAGTTCCGTTCGGCTTCTAAACGAGCATACTTCTCTTCTAACGTAAGCTCTCTCTCAAGAGTTCTTCCCGCGTTTTCGGTGCGTGTATCTCGTAAACCAAATACACCATTTTTTCTGTAAGCAGCACGCCATCTACTTCCTGATGACATAATTCGTTTCATTCCAATCATATCTATATCAAAACCACATTCTTCAAAAATATTTCGGGGTAGTTTTCCTTTCGCATTCTCCTCAATAAAAATACGCTTAAATTCATCTGTATAAGTGATACCTTTCTGACTTACAGATTTTATATATGGGTTATTTGATAGAATTTGAATGTCTCTTTCTGTAAATAGCTTTTTTGTCATTTTAAACCTTCTCCGATTCCAATTTTCTCTCATTATACAAGAAATACCCTATAGAATAGACTTTTTTTCAGTGTCTATTCTATAGGGTACATTTTAAACTGACATCTTTTTTATACTAGACTATAAGATTGAATTACACTTGTATCCGTATTTATGTTCTACATATACTTGATTGCTGCCATACCATGCATGCTAATACTGTCCTTATTTGCGAAATTAAAAAGCATCTCTTTTATTTACAACTAAAGCAGTATCCCATTCGCTTTCTTTTCATCTATTTCTTAAATTCAATTTGCATCATTTTATTAAACTGTGTAAAAACATCCATCGCACCTAAAGAGTTAATATTGACAGCTAATGTATGTTTGCCTCCCATTACTCCGCCAACAAAAGTTGTAAATCCAGGAATTGCCCCTCCGTGACCCCAAACTGAAACACCGTTTGGAAGTTTAGTCTCATAGATCCCAAGGCCATATCCATCACCAACACCTTTTCCTTCTATAGGAACTGTAGTAAGCATTTCTTTTAGCTCGCGTTCTTTCAGTAACTTACCACCAAGTAAAAATGAAAAGAATTTATTTAGATCGTCCGCATTAGAAATCATATCTCCAGCTGAATTAGCTAAACTCGGATTATAATACGTCATATCTTTCAACTCACTTGTTTCATCAATTTTCATATACCCTCGGGCATGATTCTTACCTGGAATTACGGGTGAATTCCCTGGTAAAAACGTATTTGACAGATCCAAAGGCTCAATAATTCGCTTTTCAATTTCTTCCGCATAACTATTTCCAGTTATTTTTTCAATAAGCATTCCCAATATTACATATCCTGTGTTTGAATACAACCATCCCTTACCTGGTGAAAAATCTGGAGGTAGAGAAAGTCCTATTTTCACTATTTCTTCTGCTGTATACGTTTTTTTCGAATTCATAATATCAGCGTCTTTTGACTTTAAGTATTCAGCTATACCACTCGTATGATTCAAAAGTTGACGTATCGTAATTTGATTGCCATCATACCCATTTCCTTGAATGAGACCCGGTAGCCACTTTTCAATTGGATCGTCAAGTTGTATGCGATTTTCTCCTACTAATTGAAGAACAGTCGTGGCAGTAAAAGTCTTCGTCACACTACCAATCCGAAAGCGATATTCCGATTTTATCGATTTCTTTGTACTTAAATCCGCCACGCCAGCTGTATAACTACTAGTTTTTCCGTTGTTAGACGTCTTCGCTAATATTCCTGGGGTTCCAAGCTGAACTGTTTCCTGCATTACTTGTTTCCAACCATTTCGGTTCTTTTGATCATGTGCTTCTGACGAACTAGAAATATTTTGAGCTGACTCTGCTTTCACAGTAAAACCTGGTGTGAATAGAGTAGTACTCGCTAATAAAACTGCTAAACTTGCTAACTTAATTGAATTACATTTTTTCATAAGGCTCCCTCTTCTCTATTAAAAACGGATTAATTCAAGTTATACTTTAATCCTATATGATAAAACTCTCTTTTTTCTTATCCATTCCTTACGAAATACTTACGTTCAAATTTTGATACGATAAACTGAGAAAGAGCTATGCATGAAAATAAAAAGGGCATATAAAATAAGGACAGCCACTTAACTGCCCTTATTTTCATTTCACCTCGTCTTTATTATTTTTAAGATGATTCATTAATTGTGTTCGTTTCAAAGGTACATATATGTTTGTTCCAGTAACATATCTTTTTCCCAATCGAATTATCTTATAAATTTAAGGAGTTCATATTAAGATTAACAATAAAAAAGAACGTGTTTTCAATTTATCAAAACACGTTCTCTTACATACTTAAAACCCTATATCAACTTTTTATTTCATTCACTTTTACCATCCTGCACTAGCGTTCATGCCATTTCCAATAATAGTAAGAAATAGTGGCCACAATACTGGTCCTAACGTAAGAAGTAAATTTAGAAGTATAAGTAATCTATATACTCCGGGGAAATTTTGATCTTTACGATTTACAAATACTAAAATAACTAATAATATTATGGTCGTTAAAAATAAAAGTAGAGTTAGCAACCAATACCAAACCATTAAACTGAGACTCCATGGTGTTAATAGCTCGTGTATTATACCAAATATGATTCCTAATACTCCAAAACTAAAGGTAGTAACTGTTGATTTTATAAGCACTATATTTAATGTTTTTTCGTATGTATTTTTACAATATAAATCTATTAAAGTGTATAAAGATAAATATGCCATTAATACACCTATCCAAGACAATAACCAGTCTCCGCCTCCTCTAAATAATATGAACAGAAGCCAACACATCCCTACTGCAGAAAAAGCAAAGGAAATACGTATGCTTTTCAATACCGGTTTCATTATATTTTCACACCCTTAAAAATAAATTATAACTTTTTACTAAACTCATGTAATTTTTTATTAACATGCTACCCGTTAATCGTTTAGCTCTAACGTATCCTTTTTTCATTCTATATTAATAAAACAAAGATATACTCATGAACAATTAAAGAAGCAATACTCTACAAAGAGTTCCATATAGCTTGTATATTCTTTTTCCATTAGTAGAGATATTAAAAAATTAAGTATACATTAACATGCAATTAAATATAAGTAAATAAAAAAGATGACCTCAGCATACGCCAAAGTCATCTTCTATAACCATATTATTTTACTAGTTCACCGCTATAAACCTTTATATCAAGCGGAGCAGTTAAAAACTGTGATGCTTTACTAACGAAAGATGTGAAGTGTTCACTCGTATTATGACTCGCAACTGCTGCTTCATCTTTCCATACTTCTACCATCGTATAAACACTTTCTTTTTCAGTATCTTTATATAAATCGTAAGATACATTTCCACTTTCTTCTCTTGAACCATGAAGTAGTGGCTGAATTTCTTCTAAAAATGATTGTTGTTTTGCTGGATCTACTTGAAATATTGCGTGAATAATAATCATGGTGTTTCCCCTCTCATATCTCACTTATTTCTGTTTTGTTATAAAATTACTTCCACTCAGCAACTTTTTCAATTGGAAGACGTACTGATGGATAACCACTGTCAGCAGCTTTTCCGATTGAAATTAACATAACTGGTACGTGACGCTCTTTGTCTAATCCGAAAGCTTCTGCGATTTGGTCTTTTTCAAATCCACCAATTGGGCAAGTATCATAGCCGTGAGCACGTGCTGCTAACATAAATTGCATCGCTACAAGACCACCGTCAATTAGTACAGTATCTTTCATTACTTCTGGTGTAACCATTGAGAAGTAACCTGAAAGTTTTTTCATTTGATCTTCTTTTACTTCAGCTGGCATAAGTCCGCGCTCTACTGCTGTACCGTAAATTTCTTCTGCGTTATCAAAGTTGTTTAAGTCACCAAATACAGCAATCATTGCTGAAGATGTTTCTACTTGAGATTGATTGAATTTTGCAAGTGGAGCCAGTGTTGCTTTTGCTTCGTCACTTTCAATAACAAGGAATCTCCATGGTTGCATGTTTACTGAAGATGGTGCAAGTGTTGCTTCTGTAAGAATTTCAGTCATTTCTTCTTTGCTAATTTTCACTGAAGGATCGTACTTACGGATTGAACGGCGTCCTGTTAAAATTTCGTTAAAATCATTTGTTTTTACTGAGTTAGTCATAGTTGTATTCTCCCTTTTTTAAAGTTCTTTTATATTTTCTTGAATGCGGTCTAACATCGTTAAAAGATTGTCGCGTTCTTCTTCACTTAACCCTTTAAATGCCGAAGTAGCGAAACGCTCTTTTTCCTCTTGATACACTTTAATTTTATTTCGTCCCTCTTCTGTAAGAGAAACTAACGTAATTCTGTTATCATCTGGATTTTTACGTCTTGTAATCATTCCGTTTGCTTCCAGCTGTTTTAAATGCCTCGTAATCGCGGCATTATCAATATTCACTTCTTGCTGAAGTGCTTTTTGACTAATTTCATCTACTTCATATAACTGAAGTATGAGCTCTAATCTAGACTGACTCATACCCGTACACCCTTCAAATTTTGAACTTACTTCTTTGTTTAGAAAGTGTAATTTATATAAAATTATTGCTTCTTTTGAGCATGAACTTGTCAAATTACCCCTCCTTTACATCCAATGCAAAAAACATTTGATGCATCAATAGTTGATATGTCAATTAATATAATCTATATCGATTTAGAATGCAAGCATTTTGTTTTCATTTTTATTTTTTCCAAATTAAGGCGCTTTGTCGCGTTACAAAAAATGTAAATTACATTATAATAGTAATAATTCAAATGACTGGAGAGTGATTGTAATGCGGCAATACACAAATAGAAATGAGGAAATGAAAATGGAAAATGAAATGAGGATATTTATATATGACAACAATAAATATAGGGATTGTCGCGCACGTAGACGCTGGCAAGACGAGTTTGACTGAGCGAATTCTTTATGAGACGAATGTGATTAAAGAAATTGGCCGAGTAGATAGTGGTAATACGCAAACTGACTCAATGGAATTAGAAAGACAACGCGGAATTACGATTAAAGCATCTGTCGTTTCTTTCTTTATTGATGATTTAAAAGTAAATGTTATTGATACACCTGGACATGCTGATTTTATCGCTGAAGTGGAGCGATCATTCCGCGTTTTAGACGGTGCGATTTTAGTTATCTCTGCCGTTGAAGGTGTGCAAGCACAAACGAAGATTTTAATGCGGACATTACAGAAATTAAACATACCTACTATATTATTTGTTAATAAAATAGACCGTAGTGGCGCAAATACTGAAAAAGTTGTGAAACAAATAAAAGAGCTTCTTTCAAATGAAGCATCCCCCTTCTACTCTGTAGAAAACGAAGGTACAAAGGACGCTCGGATTATTGAATATAAATCCTATGACGATTGTATTGAACGATTAGCACCATTTAACGAATCATTGCTTGAGTCATATGTAAATAACGAAATAATACCGGATGCACTATTAAGAAAAGAACTCGAAAAGCAAATACAGCAAGCAAATGTGTTTCCTATCTTTTTTGGTTCAGCAATGACAGGTATAGGAGTAACTGAATTACTTAAAAATATTTCAGCCTTAATTCCAGCTACTAAATCGGCACAAGATGAAACATTATCCGGTGTTGTTTTTAAAATTGAACGTGAATCTTCTGGCGAAAAGATTGCTTACGTAAGACTATTTTCTGGTTGTTTACACGTTAGAAAATATGTTGATATACAGCGTGGAGAGTCTCTACCACATAAGGAAAAGATTAAAAAAATGTGCATGTTTCATAATGGAGATGCCGTTCAATCTTCTACTGTTCAAAGCGGAGAGTTTTGCAAAGTATGGGGACTTACGAATATCAAAATTGGTGATATTATCGGTAAGCGGACGGATTATATAAAGGATATTCACTTTTCCGAACCACAAATGGAAGCTGCTATTGAAGCAGTGCCTAAAGAGCGAATTCATGATTTATACGCTGCACTTATGGAGCTATGCGAAGAAGATCCTCTCATTAAAGTTTGGAAAGACAATGTTCATAATGAACTATACATTCGCCTTTTCGGTGAAGTGCAAAAAGAAGTTATTGAAACAACACTTTATGAAAAATACCGTCTACAAGTTACCTTTTCAAACACGCGAGTTGTATGTATTGAAAAACCAATTGACTTAGGGAATAGCGTTGAAGTAATGGGTGAAAAAGAAAATCCTTTTTACGCAACAATTGGGTTCAAAGTTGAACGTGGCGCGCTTAACTCTGGCATAACGTATAACTTAGGTGTTGAACTTGGATCACTGCCTTTAGCATTTCATAAAGCGATTGAAGATACAGTATTTCAAACGTTAAAACAAGGTTTATTTGGATGGGAAGTTACGGACATTATCGTCACATTAACACATACCGGCTATGCCAGTCCTGTTACAACAGCGAGTGACTTTAGAAATTTAACACCGCTCGTATTAATGGATGCTTTAAAACAAGCCAAAACATGTGTATTTGAACCAATAAATGAATTTGAATTAACTGTTCCGGAGCACGCAATTAGTACCGCAATGTATAAACTAGCTGCTATCCCAGCAACTTTTGCAGAGCCTACGTTGCATAATGATTCTTACCATTTAACAGGATCATTACCTGTTGCAAAAACAGAGGATTTTAAACGAATGCTCCATTCATTTACTGAAGGAGAAGGTATCTTTATAACAAAGCCAACTGGTTTCACAAAACTTACGGCTCCCTTTCCTACTCGAAAACGTGTTGATTATAATCCGCTGAATCGTAAAGATTATTTGCTTCATGTTTTGAAGGCTTATTAAATAAAAAAGAGGTGCCATTCGCACCTCTTTTTGCATGTATTGATAGGTTAGTTTTTCCTAACAACTTCTTTAAGTTTTTCTATTATTTTTGCTATCGCTTCGATCGAATTCTCGGTTTCAAATTCTCCAACATTTACAGAATGGTTAGCGTTTCTGACAACTTCAATCTGTAAATTCGTTTTATGTAACTGATTTATTTGATTTGCATTATATTGATGATCTTTATCTCCAATTACTAAAAGCCCTTCGTGATGACTATGTAAGATCGAATCAAAAATAGAATCAAAAGTTAGTAATGGTGTAAGCAATATCATTTTTGACCGTAGAAATTCTTCTCTCTTCATTAAATCATTCGCAATCGGGATTATTCCGAGTGATTTTCCTAAAAACATCGAATTGCTATATTGCCCACTTTTTAGCACTTCAATAATGACAGGATTAATATCATCCATCATTACTTTCGTTATTTCTTCCATTGGTTTTTCCATTAATTGTCCATCGTAGGAATAATGAATATGTACTACATCTATTTTATTTTCAAGCATAAGCATCGTTGCATAATAAAATAACGGCTTGTCATAATTGTAGCCTGAACCTGAGAACATAAAACAAATTGTATTAGAACCTTTTTCGATATGTGTGTAACGAATGACTTTATCATCTATATGTATCTCTTTTTTAGTCCCCTTCACCGTTTTCCCCTCCAAGCACGCTTACTTTTGTAAAACGATATGTTCTGTATGAACTGATACATCCTTTACTTTATCTTTTATAAACGCTGGCTGTAAGTTATATGCATGTAACTCTTCTACCGGCACCCACTTAAATAAATATTTTCTACCTGCTTCTTCAAGAATATATTGATCCGCCCCATTTGCAGGTAATTCATGCAATTCTACTTCATAATAAAAACTAATCTCATGAAACTTTCGCTCAGAAAGTGTAAAGAAGTTTTCTACTGACCATATTAATCTCTTCACTTCAATAGGTACGCCTAGTTCTTCTGCAAGCTCTCGTTTTAACGCATCTTCACTATTTTCTAGCATTTTCACTCTTCCGCCTGGTACGTACCAAAAATCTTCACCGTCACCTTGCAGAATGAGTATTTTATTATCATGTTTACAAATTGCTCCGACTCGGTAATTAAAACATGTTTCCTCTACTTTAAACGTAAGATCCACAACAAACCCCTCCAATGTATCATTACAAAACTATTATTTATGTGCTGTACAAATAAGATTACTAAATTTTTCTATTCCGTTCAATAATTTTTTAATTTTCCAAAAACAATACGCATCATTTGTCATCACAAGTATAAATACATATGTCACAATCACTGCACACACTAGAGAAGCATTATGGGGGACGAATGGAAACATTGTCAATATATAAAACTGAAAAATCAAATATTTTCTAAGGAATCATTATAAAAGATAAAGTAAAACTTCAATAAATGGAGTTTTTATCTTTCCCCTGTTGTTTTTAAATATTGTTAAGACATTATTAAAAAAGACGCAAGGTCAACTTATGTGCTAATTAATTCTTTTTCTAGAAAAAGCGTCTTTTATTGCACTTGTTAATACATTTAGGAATAATAAAATAGCCATAACTACCGTTAATACGTTAAATTGCTTTGTTTTATAAGGAGCGAACCATTCCGTAAAGAACTCTGAATTAACGAGACGCTCCCCAACTCCTCCTTCCTTGAAGTTCGGTATCCACGAATTCATATCAAGGATGATAAAAATTAGTTGCATAACGAAAAATGCTCCAAGAGTTTTCAGCCAATTTCGTATTCGAATAGGACGCCCTTTTTTTGATGTCATTTAAATGATCCTCCTTTTAGAACTTGCTATTAAAGAGCCTTGTTCTGATAGATACGAATAGATAATATCCATGAAACCCCATAACACCCCACTGCTATGACAGCAAATATAAGAAATAATTTCAAATCTGAAATCTCTTTTAAAAAGGTCAGTACGCCATTAGCATATTTATTTAATAAATATGGAGTATTTCGCATTAAATATATAACTCCAATAGATAAAAATATAAAAACTGGTACAAGTGTTTTCACTTTAAATGCAACAAAAAAGGGGATGTACAATGCAGTAATCAGCATGACTGCCAAGAAGCCTAGAATGTAACTTTCTAAGGAAAGTTGAAATTCCATGCTGTCTAAAATGAAATATTTTCCAACTAAACAAAATGGGATGATTACTATTGTAAAAAATAAGGTTCCAACGTATTTTGAACTTATAATTTCCTTCCTAGTATACGGTAATGAGTTTACTAAAATATTAGCATTATCTTTATCATCAGATTGATATGTGTTAATTACAAAAACGGCACTACAAATGATTATGACATATGCTACATCCATGCCGGCCCACAAATAGGTAACTAGAAATAAGAGATAAGCAGGTAAAAAAGTTTTTTGTAAAATCAAATCCTTTTTAATTAAATTAAGCATCTTGACTCCCCCTTTTTCATGAAATACATAATATCCTCTAAACTTGGTTTTTCAATCACCACTTCTTTATTAAATAAAGTTTCGATAGAATTTACATTTTCAATCAATCCCTCGAAACCTGTATTTGCCTTACATACAGATATAAATTCACGCTCAGTATCAAAATCTAACATATCTAGTGGTCCTTTGACCAAAATATAATCTTCTGCAATGGCATAAATATCTTTTGTAAAAATATGCTTCCCATTTTGAATAAATGTAATATAATCGGCAATGCGGTCTAAATCCGTTGTAATATGAGATGAGAAAAAGATAGTTTTCTCACCATCCTGCATAATATTTTGTAAAACATCCAATAATTCTCTTCTAAATACCGGATCGAGTCCGGAAGTAGGCTCATCCATAATAATTAGTTCAGCATGATGTGAAAGGGCAATTGCAAGAGAGGCTTTCATTTTCATTCCTTTGGAGAATGTTTTCATTTTTTTATTTAATGGTAATTCGAACAGATCTTTATAATATGTAAATTGGTTAAAATCCCATTTTTTATAAGCAGGCGCAATAATTTTAGTAATTTCCTTTAATGTGAGTTCATCATAAAACACATTATCGTCATAAACGAAACCAATTCTTTCTTTAATTCGCTTCGCATCAGTCGAATAGTTCATGCCAAATAAGGAGACATTTCCACTATCCGGGTTCATTAGATTCATAATCATTTTAATCGTTGTAGATTTACCTGATCCATTTCCCCCAATAAAACCCGTAACAAATCCTTTTTTTACTTCCATCGAAAAATTTTTAATTTGAAATCCTTTAAAAGATTTACTGACATTTTGAAGTTCTATTACGTTTTCCAAGAGTTTTCCTCCTCGTATAAAATTGTAAGCATTTCTTTTAGATCATTTAAAGAAACATCCATTTGTTTAGCATTTTGAATCGCTTCACACAACTTTTCTTCAACTGTCTTTAATTTTTTTTCTTTCATAGTTTCAATGTTTTGTTCTGCTACAAAGGACCCCCTTCCGACAATTGAATAAATAAAACCGTCTTTTTCCAGTTCTTCATATGCTCTTTTCGTTGTAATAATACTTACTCTTAAATCTTTTGCTAACTGACGCATTGAAGGAAGAGCATCGCCTTGCTTTAAATCACCTAGTAAAATAAGTTTTTTTATTTGGACACCAATTTGTTCATAAATAGGTTCCTTTGAAGTGTTCGTAATAACGATTTGCATGCAAGTACCTCTTTTTAAAATATTGTATATATACTTTATATACAATATACACTATCGTACATTGTAAATCAACAGAAAATTTCCAAAATATAGTCACAAACACAATCTAATAATAAATGTAATTCATACAACTTATTTATACGGGGTCTTCCTCGTATTTGCTCGATTTTGAGGTGGAGGTCTTACTGCTATCTAATGCGGTATAAAGACTACGTTGTGTTTTACGGAGAAATTGGCACAGCTGGTAGTGTGAAAGCAAAAGAGTTTGAAACAGAAGAACAATCTGAGGAAGTTGATATCAAGTTAGACTGGTATGAAGATGACGAGGAAGGATTGAAAAAGATGTTTCCTATGCTATGGGAAATGTATGGAGAAAAACCGATTGAGTGGTAGATTTATATACGAAAAACGCCTTGTTTCTTTATTAACAAGGCGTTTTTTCTTGATACTATGTTTAAATTGTTATCTTTCCACTCTCCCACCACACCATAAAAATCTTTAAAGAAGGCGCAACCCACGTTCTGCTATCATTTTCATGGTTCCATACATATATATCATCTCTTTGCACTATTCCATTCAAAATGGAATAGCCAAACAAATCACCATTTCCGCCATCAGCAAAAAATAATAAACAGTCAAAAGGCATATATAAATCTTTAAAATCAACTATATTTCTCATATTCATATTTTCAATTTTAATTTTTGAGGCATCCCAAATAAATTGTCCATATTCACCTTCTATACCATTTGTTTCCTGTAATAATTGATATAAATCATTCGGTAACTCCAGCTGCAAATTTTTTTGAACTTCAGCGAGTTCATCCTTCGTAGCGGGATTTTTCAAACTTAAGTTTGATGAAATACTGCGAATGGTATTTTTCCACATAACCTTTTTCCTCCTTGCAGTCCCTTATGTTCAATCCAGTATATACAATGTGGCTCCTCTAAATTTATTGATACCACTTTTCTAACAAATCCTTCTCCCTCTCGCCTGAAATACCTGCTTTTAATTCCCATTCGTCCATACTCTTCATCCACGCATACACGTCTGTAACAGTATCTTCTAAACTTCTAAAAGTAAGACCCTCTTTAACTGCGCTCTCTATATTAATAGAGAATCCACCTTTCCACGGATCTGTTTCACCTTCTAATGAAAAAGTTTCTGGAAGCCATAATGGCATTTCTGTCCATGGCCCTACTTTATGTTCATTCATAAACGATTCACCAACCCAAACGAATTCAGCATCGCTATTCGTAACCTTTTTACTCATATTTAATAGCTCTTCCATCGTCAGCTCATCTTTCGGACCCGTTACATTAAATGTACCTACTTTATTGTTTTCTGCCATGTTTAGTCCAAAGCTTGCGACGTCTTTTATATCAACGAACTGCACTGGACGGTCTTTCCTTCCTGGAACTAACACTTTTCCTCCCTTTGCTACACGCTGAACCCAATATGGAAGCCGATCTGTATAATCAAACATTCCTGAAAGAAGTCCTGCTCTTACGTGTAAAACACGCCCCGGCCAATACTTCTCTGCTTCTTTTTCACATAGTACTTTAAGCGCACCGTAATACTCATAAGGGGATACTTCACCATTCTCCACAGCCTTTATTTGATCACTTGATGGTTCGGGTTGTAGTATATAATCTTCTTTTATGTGATACGGAATCCAATCTTTATATACGGAAAGGCTTGAGATGAATGTATAATGCTTTATATTATCTTTAAGTACTTCTCCTACATTCCTAATGTGATGAGGAGAAAATCCACACGTATCTATGACCAAATCCCATTTTCGATTTTCTAAACTTGAAACATCATCATTTCTGTCACCGATTAACTGCTCCACTTCAGGAAAAATTTCTTTATTTGTTCCACGATTAAATAATGTAACTTCATGCCCTCTTTTTAAAACCTCTTCTACAAAAGCTCTTCCTAAAAATCGTGTACCACCTAGAATTAGAATCTTCATGGTTCTCCCCCATTCGTGATAAAAAATCTATTCATTTGTTTAACGATTTTTTGTTGTGAAAAGTTACGGGGGATTTGTTGTTTTACTTCAATTAAATATTTAACTATTTTCGGGCCGTGACCTCATTATATAAGAAAAAAACAACAGAAAAGTTAAAACATTCTTTTAATTAACGTTTTTACGTATTTTTTACATTTACTCTAACAAAATGACATAAATTCTAAGTTACGCTATTTTTAAAATTGACTGCTGATTTTCATACACTAAGATTTTTCCTAATCCTGCTTTATTTCTCTCTGTACATTCAGATGAGCAACTTACTGATCATTAATATCCCAATAATATACCCTGTTTTAAAAAAGCCTTCTGTAGTTATACGGAATGTTTACTTTTCAACATTTTCATAGATTTAGACCTGATTAATATTAAATCTTAGTTGCTCATGTCCACTCATTAATCTATAACATGAGGTCATCTAATCTAAATCATTCATATTCATACAAACAATGCTCCTGTCAATTTGGCAGGAGCATTGTTTTTTCAACCTCTATTTACTTTTATATACTTGAATTGAAATGATCGAAATTAAACTGAGCAAACCCATAAATAAACAAGTCGCGCCTAGAATTGTATAAGAATTTCCGTATCCTTGTAATAAAGCTAAATACGTACTTGTATCCATATGACCGCCCTGCTCTGCAACAGATTCACTTGTTGCCTTACTCCCCATTTCTGGTGCATTTATTAGTACATACACACCGATAATAGCTACTAAAGCTGAAATAATTTCTACAACATTAGACTTTGTCATCATACCCTCACCTTTCAAACAACGTCTTTTATCCATCTAGTGAAATCTCTTTCTATCTCTTACTATACTAGCAAAAAAAAGAGATATAATTTAATCCCCTTCTCTATTACTAGAATCAACAATATGAAAATATTCATTCTGTCTATTTCCATTTCATATATAATTAAAATATCCAATATTTGATTAACAAATTATACGTACTTAGGTAGGTGATAAATATTAATAAAAACATAGTTTATCATTCAACATTTTACATTTATTCTCTCACATCGTTCTTTTATATCTTTTTGCTAAACATAGAAAATGGTCGTAGTTATTTGGGTTTCACGATGGTTGTTCCGTTGTTAGCCGTTCTTTTATATCAAAAAGCATATAAGAAACAAGAAATTTTTCATACATTTGGCATTTCACGTCCAACATTAAAATCACTAATTTTCTCCATTTTATTCCCACTACTTCTAGGTCTATGTCTCCATTTCTATTTTTATATTTATAATATAAAGTTCTTATTTAATCACTGCAATGAATTGGGATTTCTCCTACTCATTGGTCTTACAATTGCAGCTTTGTCTGCATTTTTAGAGGAAATTATTTGGCGCGGAAATCTTCATTACTATTTACGAAAAAAATATTCATTAATACAAACCGCAATAATTACAGCTTCACTTTGGTCTTTATGGCATTTACCAGTAGCACTCTTTTATAAAAACTATGAGTTATGGTTTGTAGGAATATTAAGTTATCTATCGTTATTATTTATATTATCTATAATTTTGACGTACACGAGAGAGTACGGTCGTTCTGTACTACCACCCTCAATTTTACATGGTATGTTTAATGTATTTTTTTTAACAGATGGATTGCAAAACAAGTGGGATGCCAGCCTAATGGAGTTAATTAAATTTATCTTTTTAGCAATTGCGCTCTGCATTATGTATCTTATACATCGAAAAGTTAAAAAATAGTTAACAATTAAAAAAAGTGTTGAAGTACTTAATGTACCTTAATTAGCTCATTAAGTACTTCAACACCTTTCAATTATTCAATAATCGTATAAGGTGTTGAAGTTTTCTAATTTTAATTGAACGACTCCGTTCTCACAGCACTTATTTCAATTATGTAGAACATAGCAAGTATAACTATTTCTCCTATTGTAACTTTTGTAAAACTTTTAAATAAGGAAATATAGACTCTTTGATTAATCTCCATCTATCCTGCGCTTCCGGTATAATCTCTGAAGCAATCACCACAACCACTTCCTTCTCTGGTACGCAGCAAATCATATTCCCACCATCGCCCATTGCACAGTATGAATAGACACCTTCTTCTTCTCGTAACCACCATAAGTAACCGTATTGATTTGAATTCATCGCTGTTGATTCTTGTACCCACGATTTTGAAAGAATTTCCTTTCCATTATGAATACCTTCATTCAAATACATCTGTCCAAACTTAGCCATATCTTTAACTGTTAACGTTAGTCCCCAGCCGCCCGTCGAAATACCATTTGGATCGTGAACCCATCCTTTCACATCTTTTCCGAATAAGTCATCGAATCCAAAAGATTTCATATTGTAGTTTGGAATTTCTCTCATGCCAAGCGGCTGAAATAAGTATTCATTCGCAAATTCACGAGCACTTTTCCCTGTTACACTCATAATAATTGCTGATAATAAATGAACTCCTGCAGATGAATATTTAAAAGATCCAATTTCTCCGCCTTTTCCTACCCTATCTAACGTATACTGCACCCAATCCTTTTGTGTGCATAATTCTTCTAACGGTTCCTGCCAGTCTACGAAAGGATGGGGAGCTGTCATCGTAAGAAGATGTCGTACTGTTATTTCAGATGAATTAACGTTATATTCCGGGAAAAATCCTATTACTCTTTGATCAACACTTTTTATATACCCTTTATCTACACATAGTCCAATTAGCGTAGAAATAATTGTTTTTGTGACTGACGCTATATGAAATGCATCATCTGGACTGTGACCGTTATAATATTTTTCAAAAATAACATTACCTTTCTGTACTACTAACATACCATTAATATTTTTATATTCTTCTTTTATAATCTGATCTAACTTTTCAGCAGTTTTCATTATTCCTTCCCCTTTAACCTATGATTAAAAAGGTTCGATAGGTACATATATATCAACTATATGTTTATTTTCCGGGTGCTTCCTTGGGTCATTTTTATACATTTCAAAAGGATATGAATCTCTCGGCTTATATCCGCTATTTGGGAGCCATTCACCGTATAAGAAATTCCATGCTCCTTTATATTCCTCTTGGAATATTTCAAAATGACCTATCGCATACTTGCCTGAAGGTATTACCATTATTCCAATGTCGCTCGTTTCTACTGCGTACTCATTCGGAATTGTTACACATAAACTAGTTCTTAAATGATTGTCCTCAGTAAATTCATGATGATCGTGGTAAATGGTTAATACTTTCGTATCCTCAAATACATGATAGTTTTCCCCCGCTGCGTAATGAAATAATTTCTCTATCATTTTTGGAAAAGCTATCGTTAACTCTTCATATGTACCGATATGCCTTATGTATGCGACGTGTATATCGTCCGCTGTTACAATTTCAACATTTCCTCGAACCTTCTTATACTCATTGTATTGAGAAGTTCCGCTTACGTCTTTGCAATTCTTGCTATTGTGATTTCTATAGTGAGACGGACTTACTCCGTAATAACTTTTAAATGTACGGGAGAAAACTGCTGAATCTGTGAACCCGAAGTAATACGCAATGTCTGTAATCGTCATATCTGTACGATAAGTAAGAAGGTGTGTTGCCCTCTCTAATTTCAAACGATTCACATACCGAGATAACGGCTCATCCATCATCCCTTTAAAAATTCTATGAAAATGAAATTTTGAAAAGCCTGCCACATTAGCTAAATCTTCAATTGAAAGTGAATCATCTATATGTGATTCTATATAGTCTTGCACTTTATAAACACGTCGTAAATACTCGTTTCTACTTTGAGAACTCTCCATATTTATCACTCCTCACAACAAAAAGGCTAACTTTACGTCAGCCTACTTTACACATTTTTTAAAAATAAAACTCTACTCCCGCTGTTCCCATCATAATTTGTATGTACGGATACACCTTCTATTTCATCATCCCCAGCTTCAATTTGAAATCCGATTTCTTGATGAAATTCAATTGACTTTTTATTAACTGGTGACGTTATCGCTTTTACAACTTTACGGTTATTTGCACGAGCGACATCGAAGAAATAAGAATATAACGTCGATGCGATTCCTTTTCGTCTAAACTTCGGATTTACACCGATAAAATGAACGTACGCTTCATCTTTATGCGTTTGTGAAAAGAATCCACATAAGAAACCTAACGTTTTTCCATCTTCTTCAATGATAAAACTCGTTTCTTGAAAATGGACGAAAAACAACTTCGGCAACATACTAGCCATATCTCTTCCGCCCCACCAATCATTTAATACAGAATGAATATTTACATAATCTTCCCCTTGAATATTTCTTACTCGCATGCATTTCTCCCTCTCACTCACTTCATTTTCTCATATATTTTAATAACCGTTTCGACTAACAGAATGAATACCCAAATACCTGAAAATACAAGAACAGACTGGAATATCGATCCAATTATCATAACACCAACTGCACCTGTTATTGAAAATGATATTCCACCAAGCCCTGGATCCTGTATAAGTGCTCCAGCAGAAAAAGCAGTTATAATAGATACTATTAAATAAATAACACTCATTATTTTTAATATTTTTATAGAAAGATACGAAGTTTGTTCTTCTTCCACTTGTGATAATTCGATTTCCCCGCTCGCAATTCCTTTTTGTAGACAATCTTCACACAAAAATTCTTCATTTATTTTTTTACCACCATGTATTGTACCTGTTATTTCTTTACACCTTGAACATTTTCGATTTATCATGTTGTTATCACTCCATTCATATAAGATTATACTTACATAATTCTACATTTACCTTAATATCCCTTTTATGTATTTTATAGAGAAAGGTCGTGTTTTATGATTTCGAAACCGACATTTATCTATAAAAACCCTACCGTCCAGTATGTATTACGGCCTAGTTGCTATGCGGTTATTTTTAACAATACTTGCTCAAAAATAGCTATCATCGAAAAAGGAGAACATTATTTTTTACCTGGTGACGGTATGGAAAGTACGGAAACGAAAGAAGCATGTTTACATCGTGAATTACTAGAGGAATTAGGTTGGGCGATTGAAATTGATCGTTATATCGGTAATGCAGCACGAGATTTTTATGCCGAAAAAGAGGATACATATTATTTAAACGATGGGTTCTTTTACATTGCACAAAAGATACATGAAGTTGAAGTTCATGAAGAAGACCATATTTTACAATGGATGTCTCCATCGCTTGCTATAGAACATTTACTTCACGATCATCAAAAATGGGCTGTTGAACAAGCGCTTTTATTACGAAATAAAAAATGATCTCCTTCTATATGAAAGAGATCATTTTTACTACTAACTTACTTTTTTCAAATTGAGAGCTGGCTTTTTGATTCCGCCTTTTTTTACAACATATAAGCCGATGAAGATTATAAGACCGCCAACGAGTTGCATCATATTGATTTGCTCTCCAATTGTTACAGCTGCAAAGATAACTGCGAACAATGGTACGAGATACATATAAACCATTACTTTCGTTGAACCGATTTTACTAATACCGACATACCACATTGCAAGTCCGAAAATTGTCGCAAAGACGATTGAATATGCTAGTGATCCCCAGCTTGGCGTATCTACTGGCCACGTTAATGTATTTACGTTGAATAAACAGTATATAACGAGAGGTACAATTCCAATTAAAGTAGACCATGATGTGACTCTCATTGCGGAGTATTTTGTGATAAGTGGTTGCGCTAAAATGGGATACCATCCCCACGCAATTGCTGCGACTAATCCAATTACATTTCCGATCCACGCATATTCGTAAGTAGCTCCTCCTGTATGTCCTGTTAATAAAACGAATGCTGCACCAATAAACGCTATTATTGAACCTATTTGTACTTTCATCGAAAAACGTTCTTGTTTGTGCAATACTGCTAATATCCCTGTAAAAATAGGTGACATCGCAATTAATAATGAGGCGTTCGTTGCTGAAGTATATTTCACAGATAGCATAAACATCGTTTGATACATTGTCGTTCCAACGATACCGACTGCTAGTAATCGTAACCAATCTTTTCTTTCAATACGTAATGAGCGTTCCATTAAAAATGTAATAAGTAATAATACCGGTGATGCTACTAAAAATCGTAAACTATTAAATTGAATGGATGACATATATGCCACGCCATACTTTCCAATTGTATAATTTGCTCCCCATACTAATGCTACTGATACTAGGAGCCATTCCATTTGCCATCGTTTCATCCGAATCTCCCCTTCCCTATTTAGCATAGTAAAATTGGCTGGATATAACACCGTCCAATTGGCTGTTTTTTTACCCAGCCAATTTGTTATACTTAATGTATATAAGATTTGCGGAGGCGTTTGTATGGAATGGAAGCTAGATAACGACAGTAAAATCCCAATTTATCAGCAAGTTGTTGACTTTATTGAAAAACGTATTACATACGGAGAACTTCCCCCAGGTAGCTTCCTCCCTTCAGAACGGAAATTAGCTACGCAGTTAAATGTAAACCGAAGTACGGTAACAACTGCTTATAATGAACTACGTGCTATGGGAATTGTAGAAAGTACGACTGGTAAAGGTACACGTGTGAGTACACATATGTGGGGCGTTTCTCCAACATTAACGCCGAACTGGAGAGGTTTCGTAGAAGGTGGTACTTTTTTACCAAACTTACCGTTACTTCGCCATATTCGGGCAGAAGTACAACAAAATGAGAACATTATAGATTTCGCAAACGGAGAGCTCGGTTGTAATCTCTATCCTCACGATCAACTACAAACAATTTTGCGAGAACAACCGTTAACGCAGTCATTAAGTTACGATCATCCGCAGGGGTATCTCCCGCTAAGACAAGCGGTAGTAAAATATATGAAGGAATATTTAAAAGTTGAAGCGACCGAACAATCGATTATGATTACATCTGGCGCCCAACAAGCACTTCACCTTATCGTACAATGTTTATTAAATCCAGGTGACGCAGTCGCTTTCGAAAGCCCTTCACACTGTTATTCATTACCGTTATTCCAATCGGCAGGTATTCGTATTTTTCCATTACCTGTCGATGAACACGGTATTAATCCAGACGATGTGCAAGAGTTATATAGAAAGCATCGTATTAAAATGATCTTTTTAAATCCAAATTTCCAAAACCCTACGGGAACGATGCTGCATCCAAACCGTAGAAAGAAACTGCTATCACTTTGCGCAGACTTACGAATCGCGATCGTTGAAGATGACCCGTCCAGTTTACTTACGTTAGAAAATAAACAACCTTGCCCTACTTTAAAATCGATTGATGAAAACGGAACAGTCATTTATGTTCATTCCTTATCAAAAATGATTGCGCCAGGGTTACGAGTTGGCTGGCTTGTCGCTCCGCAGTCTGTCGTAGAGCGATTATCAGATGCGCGTCACCAAATGGAATTAGGAATGAGTATATTCCCGCAGTGGCTTATACAACAATTTTTCGAAACTGTACCATTTCAGTCGCATATCGTACCGTTACGAAAACAACTAGCAGAAAAAAGAGACATTATCGTTCGTGCCCTAAACGAGCAACTTCACGATAAAATCTCTTTCTCAAGCCCAACCGGTGGTATATACATATGGGGAAAATTAAACGAACCGATAAACGAAAAACAACTCATTATGCAAAGCTTAAAACAAGAAATCGCCTTTATGCCGGGTAGTATTTTCGGTGCTAAAGACGGTTATATTCGTTTATCTTACGGGAAAGTGAATATTGATCAAATTGAGGAAGGTATTTCTCGTTTGCGTGAGGCTATTTTGGTTTGTGGGAAATAACATTATGTAAAGAAGTCTCGTTTGACAAAAGCAAAATCTACCATTATTATCAACACGAACCTATTCATAGGAGTGATAAAATGAAGATTTACGTTGATGCAGATGCTTGCCCTGTAAAAGATGTGATTATTTATGAGGCTACGAATGCAGAAATTCCCGTTACCCTCGTTACTAGCTTTTCTCATTATTCTAATGCGGAACAACCAAAAGGTGTAGAAACAATTTATGTTGATTCCGGAGCAGATGCTGCGGATTACCGGATTATGCAGTTAGCAAAAAAAGAAGATTTAATCGTAACGCAAGATTATGGTCTTGCTTCGCTAGCTTTAGCAAAAGGCTGTATCGTTCTACACCATAAAGGCTATAAGTATACGAATGAAAACATTGAACAATTGTTACAAACACGGTATTTAAGTGCAATGGTTCGAAAAAGCGGTAAGCGTACAAAGGGACCGAAACCATTTACAGCAGAAGATAAAGAGAAATTTAGAGCGCTCTTTAAAAGTATAATTGCACTTTAAAAATGAACCGTCTATTTGCAAGGAAAACTTCGCAAAACAAAGAAGAGAATATCCAAATGAACATTCTCTTCTTGAGGTTTACCTGTTTAAAATGAAGGTAAATTATCTAAGTTATTTTCCTTTATTCCATCAGGTTCACTACGTATAATATCTCTACCATACTTATGAAATACATCCACATGAGCTAACTTCCCTGATTTCGCTTCACTAAGAGCAGTAATATAATCTAACTCTCTCCCGCTACTTGTCTTAAAAGCAATTAAATCCCCATCATCATTTTTACGAACAGCAACTATTTGTTCTACTCCTGAATTGACTTCATGGTCCACTTCAAATTGAGCTTGCTCTTCTCCTTGATGTAAATAATCATTATAAACTTTTTGAAAATCTTTTTTATCCATAAAACTCACCTCCAACACATTTTATTAGTATGGTTGTGAGGTGTTGGTTTTATGTGCTTCCTCCATCAAGTTCACAAAAACACACTCCCTCAAAGAGATAACCCGGATCATAATTTTTTCAATCTAATACAAATTCATTTTAGAATCCTATAGAGTATCTCTTAATTTAAGTGTTAATATTTTCCTGATAATATTATAATTTATTTATATCGAAAAGAAATATGAAATGGAGAATGATTATGTTGAATATAGATATTAATCGTTTAACTGATATTTGTTTAGAGTATCAGCAGTCTAGATTTTATGTTACTAAAATCCCTAAAGATTTCTTATCAATTGCCAAAAAACGTTTTTCTATACCAACGGATGACCAAATTTTTGCTTTTTTAAGTTGTAATTTGTTTGGATCAGGAAAATATGGTGTTTACTTTACAAATTCAGGTTTATACTGGAAAAATTGGCTGTTAGGTAAAGGAAATATAAAATGGGATCAATTAAATAAAGTGCAAAAAATTGAAATTGATAAAGATAGCTTTTTATCTTTTGATGCACAAAAAAGCTTTAATATTAACGGAAGTGATTATCCTCCACTGTTATTTAAAGAATTACTTATAACTCTTACAAATTCATTCCAAAATTCAAAGCAAAATGATATACATCCAGTTATAAAAGTTGATGAGATAAAATCAACCTGTTCTTTGTTTGAGACGTACAATGAATTATTAGAACCTGATAATGGGTTATTTGTAGACACTCATATTTCACACAAAAAATTAAAAGAAATTGGGGCACGATACATTGTTTCAAAAGAAGAAGAAATCATTGCTTTTTTAGATACATCTGTCCTTGGTAATTTGAGTAAAGGATCCGATGGAGTATTAATTTGTCAATCAGGTATATATTTTAGAGAAACTTTTGTACACTTGTATTTTCCATGGCATGTCTTTAGGAATATCCCTATTACTTTGACTTCAAATGAATTAGAAATCGGAAAAGGAAACATATTTCATCTTCAACATGCTAGAATGCCTAGTCAAGAGATTCTATTATTCATCAAGAGTTTAAAACAGTATGTTAATAGTTTATATGAGGAAAATCCACAACTACATATTTAATACATTCGTTATTACATATAAGCTCGTGTATATTTAAGTCTAAAATTTCAATTCAACTAAAAAAAACCGATTATTTTTGTAGGGAACCTACAGGTATAATCGGTTTTTTAATCTTATTCTTTGCTTACATGCTCATTTATAATGGAATCTAGTGATAGACTAGATATTCTGCTTTTTTAATATCTACGCAATTTCTCCAAAGTCTCCAATATATCATCTGTAAAGGCAGTAGCGCCCTCTTTCTCTAAAGCTCTGAAATATAAACTTCTTAAGAAAGCTCTAATATTTTGTACTAAAATATCATGTTGAGGATGTGGGATATCTTCAACAATTGCTATACTATGTAGCCAATTGCTCCACTCTTCTTCAGTTAAAATATTTTGGTTACGCAACGACATAATTGGCGTTACTAATCTCTCATCCTCAAAGTGTATGTATACGTAGTCATTCAATCGAACCTTCTGACGAACAGCAGCTAGTATTGCATATGAAAACTCACGATTTTGTATTGTACGTGCTAAAGCATCTAGTGCATCTGCCGCATGTGCAGTAGAATGTGCCCAGCCTTTTCCTTCTACGTAACCTCTTACATCTTCTTCTAAATAGACATATTCCAGAACTTGTTCTGCCACACTATACAGTTGTTCTTCAGATAACAGTGGTTCTCTTTCATGAACAGATAAAATAAGCGGCGGAATTAATACGGAGAACGCACGTTTAAATACAGAATCTGTGCCCTTTTCACCAATTTTATAAAATAAATAATCAGGACTAATCGCTTGTAACATTAATCCTCGTAATTCTTTTTGTCTAAATACATCATTTGTAATCCATTTGTGAAGCGTACTATAAATCAAATCATCACGTAATTCAGCATCAGGTGATCCGATATAATCTAGCATCCACTGTGCATATGGATATGCATCTACATCTTCTGGCACAGCATAATTATTATTTTGAATTTGTTGTAATTCTTCTTTTAGTTCTAGTACTTCTGTCATTATATTTCCTGTCCCCTTTTTACGTTTTTTAACTTCTTTTCGCCTTATCCCCTGTAATTTCCCTCATAAAATTAAGTCGACTTTTAATATAGTTTTAGTCCCTATCTTTCTATGAACTTGATTCAATTATATAAATTTCTCCCGAGAAATAAAAGGAAATACATTGGAACACCAAAGCTTCTCACTTTGTTTGCATGCATTTCATGTAAGTTTAAGTTATAAAATAAAGTATTTTTTTCATTTGTATTCAAACGTATTTACAATCAAAAATTAAATCATTTTAGAACTCGTTTAATAAACTCTGTTTTAGCTTTTGTGTATGCTTCTCTATCTTGGTTATATCTTTTAGCTAAATCTTGTTTCAGATTTGAATAATCATAAACTAATTGTGGATTTTCTCGTAAGCGGTTACGAAATAAAAGTTGTTGCTCCCATCGCTCAGTTCCTTTAACCATTAAATGCAGGTGAGCTACACGCCTATTATTCTTCACTTTCACAAAGAACCTTCTCCAAGGTCTTTCATCTAATTCCGGGCCTACATAATGCCAATCATATATAGACAATTTTGCTGAAATATCGAGCACTCTATCAAATGAGTCTGTTTCAGCCATTAGATCAATGATAGGTTTTGCAGGTAAACCAGGTATGGATGTACTTCCTATATGTATTACTTTGCTAATACCGAGAGGAGTAAGCAGTTCATAAAGTTGCTGTTCTTCACATCGTCCTTTATCTTGCCAATCAGGATTTGCATTAACTATCTCTACTGACTCATTCGCCCATACAGGCCAATCGTTCGGATTATCTTTTTTATCCACCCAACACATCCCCTTTCACGAACTTTTTGCTATATAAACGATTTTAAATTCATTTAAATACAACTACCGGATCATCAAAATTACTATTCTGAAATATAACATTCGCACATTCTTTCGGATTATGCTCATCTATATACATCTTACAAGCCGCATGATATCTGTTTATAAACATTTTCTCTGCTTCTTCATAACTTCCAAAAGCCTCAGTCTCGCGCTCTGCACCACGGTTTCTCGCAGTCTCAAAATCTGTATCTACGAAAATTTTATAGTCAAATAGATACTCAATTTCTTTTTTCAATAAAAATGTTCCATCTACTATTAGCACCATAGTTGGCGAGGCCACTAGCGGCGTATTATGTACAGGCATGTCCGTTATTAAGTTATGAGAAATCGTTTCATACTGTAAATTCCCGTTAGGTCCTAAAGGTTTTAATAGCCTTTCTTTGAAAGCTGTATAATCGTGTGCATCTTCATAATACCCTCTTGCAGACTCTTTTCCTTGTGCATAACGAATCACTCTCGGGTTATGAAAATCATCAATGCTGGTGCGTATTACTTGCACTCCCCGATTTTTCATTTCCTCTGCCAGTTCGTTTGCAAATGTTGTCTTTCCTGAAGCTGTTATACCATTTACTCCAACTCTTATTGGATGGGTTAATTTTAACGTTAAAATATGATCAGCAATTTCTTTCATGTATTGTTTTCGGAGCATGACATTCCCTCCTGTATGTTGTTTACATAATATAATTGCGGTAAATTAAATTTATCGCTATTTGTTGGTAAATCGATATATTAAAAAAATCGTTGAAATATTTTAAGTTATGATAGATATATTTTTATTGATTTATATTTTCCTTATTTCCCCTTAAAACCTCGATATAAAGCAGTCCGTAACTCTTGTTTGTATTCCTCAATTTCTGGCATATCCAACTCTTCAGCTAATCGGATGGCTAGTTCAATATCATATGGTACACGTACGAGTTGAATCGAAAAGCTTGCTGCTTCTTTTTCATTGTATGTTCCTTCAAAAATTAAATAGGAAGCTTGTGTAATTTCAAGTGGATTACCTACACTACCAGCATTACATAACGTTTTCCCTCTAAAATTTTGCACATACGCCTGATGAACGTCACCGTAACAAACGACATCTGGTTTTCTTTCCCCTTCTATATTCTCTGTGAGCTCACTATTTTCGAACATACTAATACACTCTTCTCTTGTTGCATGTGGTTGAATTCTTTCATACAAACTTCTCGGTGAAGCGTGGAACATACGAATCAGTTTCCCACTCATATAAAACTCGATTGAAAATGGTAAGCTTCTTAAATACTCATTTTGTTCTTCTGACAATTGTTTTTGATGCCATTTTAACGCTTCAAATTCAGTCGGTTTTGTAATGAAATCATCCCAGTTTCCCATTACGGTTCCTTCACATTCTTTACGAACGATTTCAATTACTTCGCTAGAATGCGGACCTTTTCCTACTAAATCTCCAAGACAAATAATACGTTCAATTCCTCTTAATTTAATATCTTTCAGTACTGATTCTAATGCCGGAATATTACCATGTATATCTGAAATTACCGCAATTTTATCCAAATGAATCCCTCCGTTATTTATTGTTTATTATATCCTCATGTTGTGATTGATACCATTTTGGAATATAAGATGAAAAATGATTATGATCTTCTATAATTCGGTTCAATCTTTCTTTCATATCCTCTACTAAATGTGGTGTAGTTCGGTTTGTCCATACGATATCCGCTGGGAATGTCATCGCTGCATATAATGAATACAGTTTCCAAAAGTGGATTGACGGATCGCCTCCGCAATAACCGTGAACTTGTCCAACCGCAAATGGTTTGCTTATTCTTGTAGTAAAAATCGCTACGTTATAAAAATCGTGTATTGGATCGCCAAAATCATATCCACTAAAATCGATAACGATAAATTCATTATTATGAATCATACTATTTGCTGGGTGGTAATCATCGTGTAAAAATGTGATAGGCCGATTTTTCAATAAGTCTTTATGATTTTCTACAAAGGTGAATACTGGCTTCAAATCCAGAAAATTCACCTCATAATCTGCTAATGCCTCTATGTACCTTTCATACTTATTCCACCTAAATATTTCCCATTTATTACTTGCACTTTCTCTTTCTATCGAGTGAATTCTCTTTAATATTTCCCCTGCTTTTCTTCCTGCATTATACTGTTCTTCCACCGATAGCTTGCTTAAGCTCTCTTCACCATTTACACCTTGGGTCCATTCAAATACTTGAACACATTTATTTAATCCCTCAAGTTTTATGAAATGAATTAACTTCGGCGTTGGAATATGTAATAACTCCAATTGTTTCATATACATATATTCTTCTTGTTTTCGTTCATAATTAGAAGAATCACACACTTTTACAAAATAAGTTTCTCGATTCTCTAGGTCAATTTTATACTTCTCTTCATGTGAAAAACCTTTTGTAATAGCTGTACATTTTACAATACGTGACCACTCTAGTTTTCTTTCTATCTCTCTTAACATTTCTTCCACAAAACTCACCTCTATCAATATACGAACAAACTACCTAACACTTCATACTCTCGTTTATTTTCCCCTTTAAACTCCACTGCAAATGGATATTCGCCATGATGCTTCAAACGTTCTAGTACTAGCCCTTCTCCAACTGGTTCACAAAACTGCACATGAACATCACCAAACGATACACTTTGACACTCAGCATTCCATTCTTCATTTTGTATGATTGAATTTGCAGTTAGCTGCATTACTTCTTTCCATTTCCGCACTGTTTCTCGAACATTTTTCACCGTATAATGAATCGTTTCAATTTCTTGTACTTTATTTTTATGTTCAGTGATCGTCCCTATTTTACGTAAATCGTTTCTTCTTTCTTCATCCGTTTCATTCCACTGTATAAAGAATGGTAATTTCGGTCCATTCTCTTCTTGCTTTACAAATAACATTTTCCATTCTAAAAGCCGGCCATCTTTTCTCATCCGTTTCCCTTCAAATGGTCCTATCGTATGTAAGCCGTGCTTACTAAATTTAACTGCTAGTTCTTCAATTGCATCTGTTCGAATTGCGATTTGTAGCATCCCTTCTCCATTTTTTAATTTCACCACTGTTTCTTGTACTAATGGATTTTCTGCTTCTTTCGCTTTTTCTTCATGCTGAACTGCTAAAAATTCTATATATGATAAATCAAAATAACATAAACTATTCCAAGTACCCCAAGTCGTATGCTCACCGCCTAATGCAGTATGAAATCCATGCTCCTGCATTTGTTTTGCCGCTTCCTCCGGTGTACAATGCACTGCGTGAACGAGATGATCAAATGCTAACATAGTCTTTCTCCCCTTTCTCTCCATCCTTTTATTGTATATTTTATTTTTCTTTCGTTCAATTCAAAAAACTTTAAAACCCAGTTGATTTATACGATTAATGTGTATTATAATAAAACAAATTTAATTATTGCTGATTGGAAAAACCAAAGGCACTTTTCTCATACGGGAAAAGTGTCTTTTTCATTTATTATTACAGGGGGATTATTTATGCAGAAATTAATTGTCTTTGCTATTATTGGATTTTTCGCTCAATTGATTGATGGCGCACTTGGTATGGCGTACGGGGTAACGTCTACCTCACTATTATTAATGTTTGGTATCGCACCAGCTGTAGCTTCCGCATCAGTTCATTTAGCTGAAGTCGTTACAACCGCCGCTTCTGGTGCATCTCATATCAAATTTGGAAACGTTGATAAATATACAGTTTCCAGACTTACATTACCAGGAGCAATTGGCGCATTTATTGGGGCATGTTTTTTAAGCAATTTACCTGGTGATGTAATTAAACCGTACATTTCCATATTTTTATTTACTTTAGGGGTTTATATTTTATTACGATTCATCATTCAAAAACAAATTGTTTCTTCAAATAAGCGTATGTCTACTAAACAACTTGTACCACTTGGCTTATTCGCTGGATTCGTCGATTCAACTGGCGGCGGTGGTTGGGGGCCGATTACGACACCTGTTCTTCTTGCAAGAGGAAATGAAGCTAGAAAAGTTATTGGATCTGTAGATACGAGTGAATTTCCTGTTTCACTCGCTGCAACGATTGGCTTTTTCATTTCACTTGGCTGGGAACAAGTAAGCTGGGTTTGGGTATTTGCCCTCATGCTTGGTGGTATTGTTGCCGCACCAATCGCCGCATGGTTAGTACGCATCGTTCCTTCTCATTTACTTGGCGTACTCGTTGGCGGACTTATTATCTTTACGAATATACGTACACTGCTTACTACATTTAAAGTAGATCCAACTATTATTTCACTTTCTTACGTTGCAGTTGGTCTTGTCGTTATTATATCTATTTTTATTGCTGTTCGTAATCATTCCAATCGTTCTAACGTATCGACAGCCGGCTATCCGAAAGATCAAAAACAAATGCTACCATAATTAATAATAATACCGCCCGATTTACTTCGAGCGGTATTTTTTATTTTTCTATTTTCCAATTGACCATCGTTTCAGTACTATTTACTCTTTTCATATGTAATTTCTCTAAGACACGAATAGAGCTATAATTATCAAGGAGTGTCTCCGCTATAATCATTTCCACTTCCCCTGTTTGAAAAGCCCATTTCATTAATTCACTAACTGCTTCTGTTGCATACCCTTTATTCCAATATTTCTCAATAAATCCGTAACCAATTTCTACCGTATGTTGCTCATTCGGTTTCCCTTTAAATCCTATATCACCTAGAACAACATCATCCTCTTTCCGAATAACATACCACGGTCCCCACGGTAATGAAGCCACATCTCGTTTCACATTTTCTATATGCCCTACAATATGTGGGCCACTATTGTATCCTTGATTATTCGCAATTTGAATCCATTCTTCTGTACACGGTACTATATGTAATCTTTCCGTTTCTAATTTCATAATGATATCCCCTTTTCAATTAAACAATACCTCAATTTTATCAGAAACAAAAAGAATATTCATTCTATTTATCGGATTTATACTTATTCTTTGAAACGAATTTAAGGAATAATCCCCTTTTAATAGTTATGTCGAATTATATTTTCTGAATTTTCTTTTAATTTTAAAGGGTTTTTCAATATTTTTTGCGAAACATTTGTATAACAATTTTTTCTTTGCTTATTGTTACATAAAAGTAGGTTCGGGTGGAGTTATGCAAGCGTTTCCTATACAATAACCGATATTTTTTGACTTTTCCTAACAAAATTCCTTGCAATATATTCAGAAAGTCATTACAATTGCCATATATTAAATATCTTAGCAATATATAAATCCTCATCAATCCGATGAGGTAGAGGTTGCGACTTTTAAAAGTAAAATGGACGAGACACAGCGAATGTCACTGACTCCGTTTGAAAGGAAAAGTTGCCGAAGTTTATATTTCTTCTCTGGAAATATGAGCTGGGGCTGTCTCCGAAAGGAACAGAACTGTCACGTTTACAAAATTACCGTGTAAACGTGGTGTGCTATCTTAACGGAAGGGTATGATGGGGTGGTTATTTGTGAAACGTTCCGCCTAATTCCTTTGGCGGTTTTTTGTATTTTTCTCCCCCGCTCCTTCCTAACCTACAAGAAAAGGAGTGTTGAACATGAATAGCGCAACAAATCAATCTACCTCTAAAACGCAAACTACACAAGGACAAGGTGAATTAAAACGCGGATTAAAATCTCGTCACCTTACGATGATTTCTCTCGGTGGTACAATTGGTACCGGATTATTTCTTGCCAGTGGTGGTGTTATCCATTCAGCTGGTCCTGGCGGTGCATTAGTCGCATATGCCGCAATTGGAATTATGGTTTATTTTTTAATGACAAGCTTAGCAGAACTCGCGGCTTACATGCCTGTTACTGGATCTTTTAGTACTTATGCAACAAAATTTGTTGATCCATCACTTGGTTTTGCACTTGGATGGAACTATTGGTATAACTGGGCGATTACGATTGCAGCTGAACTAGCGGCCGTAACATTAATTATGAAATTTTGGTTCCCAGATACCCCTTCTCTTATTTGGAGTGGACTTTGTTTAGCTATTATTTTTCTCTTAAACTATTTATCTGTTAAAGGTTTTGGTGAATCTGAATATTGGTTCGCACTTATTAAAGTAGTTACTATTATTATCTTTTTAATTGTCGGTTTTATGATGATTTTTGGAATTATGGGCGGCGAATCGGTCGGCTTTAAAAACTTCACTGTTGCAGATGCACCATTTAATGGCGGCATCATGGCAATTATCGGTGTATTTATGGCTGCTGGTTTCTCATTCCAAGGAACTGAATTATTAGGAGTAGCTGCTGGTGAAACTGCTGATCCAGAACGCAATATTCCAAAAGCAATTCGTTCTATCTTTTGGCGTATTATATTATTCTACATTTTAGCAATTCTCGTTATCGGTTTATTAATTCCTTATACGACTGATAGCCTTGCAGCAAGTGATGTTACAGTAAGTCCATTTACACTTGTATTTGAAAAAGCGGGCGTTGCCTTCGCTGCTTCTGTTATGAACGCTGTTATTTTAACTGCAGTACTTTCTGCTGGTAACTCTGGAATGTACGCATCAACTCGTATGCTTTGGGATTTAGCTCGCCAAGGAAAAGCACCAAAGTTCTTAGGAAAATTAGATAGCCGCGGTGTACCTGTTAACGCATTAATCGCAACATCAGTAGTTGGTAGCGTCGCTTTCATCGCTTCTTTATTCGGTGACGGTGTTGTATACATTTGGTTATTAAATGCTTCTGGGATGTCAGGATTTATTGCTTGGGTCGGGATTGCTATTAGTCATTACCGTTTCCGTAAAGCTTATATTGCACAAGGGAAAGATTTAAAAGATTTACCATATCAAGCGAAATGGTTCCCGTTCGGTCCAATCTTTGCATTTACACTTTGTGTTATCGTTATTTTAGGTCAAAACTACGGAGCATTTACAGGAGCATCTATCGACTGGAACGGTGTACTCGTTTCTTACATCGGTTTACCACTCTTCTTAGTACTATGGTTAGGCTATAAATTTACTAAGAAAACGAAAGTCATTCCACTTGATAAATGTGAACTGAAATAGAGTATAGCAAAACGAGCAAACAAATTTGTTTGCTCGTTTTTTTATTACAATTCCATTTACTTCCCTATTTCTTATCTTTTTGCAATAATAAAGTAAATACACTTAAAGGTTGGGATCACATGAACATTCGTATTACTGATGAAGCAAAAGCTGCTATACATAGACTAGAACGTGAAGACAAAAAGATCATTCGTATTAGAGGAACAATGACAAACTCTTGCAGCATTTTTGTTGATGTTGATTTAATTTGGGATACATATAATGCGGATGATGTTGTATATGAAGATGAACAGCTTATTATACAAATGGACTCATTCACGAAAGACTACACTGGTGGTACGTTAAAACTTGATTATAAAACAACTGGTTTTAGTATTACGACTCCAAGTGAGACGTTGGTGTATGGGTTGTCGATTAAAAAATAAACATTGTTTTTATCCGACCAATGGGGTGAAAAAATGGGTAAATATGTTCCGTTAAAATTTTTATTTAACGAAGAATTAGCAGAAAAAATGGCTGATTCTATTTCTAAACACGTTCCTAATTTCTCTAAAAAAAATTTTGTAGATTCCGTAACATATAAAGTTGAAAATTTAGAGTTAAAGCAACGTATAGAAGTAATAGCAGATGAATTACACAATGCATTACAAAAAGATTTTAATGAAGCAATACATATATTACTGAAAACATTAGGACCAGAAAATACAACAGAAGTCGGCACATTTACAAAGGGTTATATGTATATGCCTATCGCAAAATACGTTGAAAAATATGGACTTAACGATTTTGAATCCTCATTCAATGCAATGTATGAAATAACAAAAAGAAATACTGCTGAATATGCCATTCGTCCTTATCTTGAAAAATACCATGAAGGAACCTTGGACATATTGCAGCAATGGTTACGTGATGAAAACAGCCACATCAGGAGATTAGTTTCAGAAGGTACTAGACCAAGACTTCCTTGGGCAAAAAAAATAGGAGCTCTGAAAGGTGACTTCAGAAATAATTTAAAGCTTCTTGAGCCATTAATGAATGACCCTTCTAAGTATGTTCAAAAATCTGTAGCCAATCACATTAATGATATTACGAAAGAAGATAACGAACTCGTTTTTCAATGGTTGCGAGAATTACTCGATAAAAACCATCCTGTTAATCCTTGGATTATGAAACATGGATTAAGAACGGTAATAAAAAGTGGGACTTTGCCAAAAGATTTTTGTTTTTAAGTATTTGTAAAGAAAGCAACAATCTATATGAAAACAGCTAATAATAAAAACGTTTATACTTCATTTGGAAGTATAAACGTTTTTTCTTTTTTAAACATTAACCCTGCCTTAAAATCTTATGAAACATTTCCGGTTTATGTTGATCAAAAGCATCTATTAATTCTTTTCCAAATATCGTTATACTCTTCTCCCAAGGATGGCCTAAATACCCCCACTTAAAGTCCTTCTGAATAAAGAAATAATAATCTCCATTTGGAAAAATCGGGATTGTCCACTCATCAAATTCATTTCTATCAAACTTTAAATGTGGATTTACCCAGTAACATTCATGTTGCCAATCAAGTGCCATTATATATTCATCCGATACTGTATTCTCTTTAAAAACTAGTAATGCTTTTTCTTCCAGGTCGTCATATACATTTAAATCTACCGATTCTCCAAAGCAATGAGAAATATCATATGTCACAAAAGGACTTGGCACCTTAAATGATGGGAATATAGAAATACTTGGTGAAAACTCAAAATCACTATATACCCTATCCCATATTTGATCGCTCTCTTTGTCTGTAAACTTCATCCAATTTTTCATTAAACAACTGCCTTCCCTTATAATTCCAAAGGATTTTCACTCGATACTCCCGAATATATAAATAACCATTCTCGCAAGGAGCTAATTTATATGAATCTATTCGAACACGAAACATAAAACCGTTCCACTTTAATAAGAGGTCCTCCCTTTTTCTTTTCTTACTATATCATTTATTAACGAAATAGGAGGACAACAATATGAAACGTGATCCATTATTTTCAGCACTATTAGAAAGTGCAAAGACTAACTTTAGCGGCTGGGATTTCTCTTTCATTTCAGAAACTGGCCGTATGAATAGCGAGCCCCTATCATGGTCATACGGTAGCACTGCTTTCCAGCTTATGCAACGTGCAAAATCAATGCTAGATATGGGGACTGGTGGCGGAGAGTTTTTATCTATGTTACAACCGTTCCCGTCAACTATTTATGCGACTGAGGGCTATGCTCCGAATGTCCCAATTGCACGAAAGAAATTAGAACCTTTAGGAGTTATAGTCGTAGAAGTGACTGATGATACTGCTTTACCATTTCAAGATGGTCAGTTTGATTTAATTGTGAATCAACATGAATCCTATTCTGCTTCTGAAGTGAAAAGAAGTCTTTCCATCAATGGAACATTTCTTACACAACAAGTCGGTGGTCTTGATTGTGCGGAACTGAATGAGCAGTTTGGCACACCGCTGAATAGCGAATTTTCAAGTTGGTCACTCGAAACGGCATGTAGTGAATTGAGGAAAAATGGATTTACTATTTTAGAAGCGAAAGAAGAATTCCCTCTTCAGCGTTTTTATGATGTCGGTGCTGTTGTCTATTACTTGCAAGCAATTCCGTGGCAAATTCCTGATTTTACAGTAGAAAGCTATAACGAGGAATTATATCGCATACATGAGATTATCTTGCAAAAAGGATATTTCGATGTGAAGCAACACCGCTTTATTATTAAAGCAAATTATGAAGAGTAAAATTTGAATTAGCATTCCTTGTAAAAAGCCAAATTCCCATAAAGAATTTGGCTTTCTCTTCGTATTTTAACGTTTCTTCTCTTATTGAGAAACGAGATATTTTTCATATCGTTTTTTCGTATTATCTTCTATCAAAAGTGTAGTTTTGTAATCAATAATATTCCGATTATCATATATGAATATATGCTCTAAATTGTTGTCCTCACTTAATAATGTCGGTAAATATCTTTGCAAATTGCTAACTACACCTCTATTATCACCATCTAATATCCAATCAATTGACTTCCATTCTAATATACCTTCATGAGTGCTTACTGGCGTATCAATATGTACTCCATCTGGTAAATCAGCTAGGAATACATACATTCCTTCGCTACCCCGAGGTTCGTCTTTAACTTTAAAAATAACATTCCCTTTATACGTTACACTTGGAAGCTCTATTCCCGTTTCCTCAAAGGTTTCTCTAATGACTCCTTCGTATGGCGTTTCATACTCTTCTATTTTCCCTCCGACACCATTCCACATTCCCATTGTCGGCTTCTTGTTTCTATTTAGTAGAAGTATTCTATCTCCTTTTCTAATGAAGCAAATTGTGTACTTATACATACGATCATTTCCTTTCATTTACATCTTCTTTTGTAAGCAATTCATTTTCCACATGTGTTATTTGGCTTATTTTCACGTGAAAACACTCGCCTTATAATCCCTTACCACATAATATATAGTACAACTTTCATACGTAAACTCTTTACGTATGAAAGAATCCTTTTTAGAAAGGAGAATTCAAAATCGATAACATTAGTAGCGAATTTCTAAAACAATATTACGACAGCAACGTTTGGTTACATGGTACACACTGGTTCGGGGTTCCAATCTGCAAACTTCCTTCTGATCTCTTTTTGTATCAAGAAATATTATACGAATTAAAGCCTGATTTAATTATTGAATGCGGAACTTTTTACGGTGGTAGTGCACTGTTTTTAGCTTCTATGTTAGATTTAATTGGAAAAGGTCACGTACTTACTATCGATATAACTCCGCAACCAAATCGGCCATCCCATAATCGAATTACGTATTTAACAGCTTCATCTGTTTCTGTACAGGCCGTCCAATCAATATTAAGTATGCGCAAACCTGATGATGTGATTTTAGTTATTTTAGATTCTGATCATAGTAAAGAACATGTATCGAAAGAACTCTTACTTTATAAATCTATTGTAACCACTGGCAGTTACATTATTGTAGAAGATACAAGTATTAACGGAAATCCTCTCCTTCCTGATTGGGGCCCTGGCCCAATGGAAGCTGTGGAAGAGTTTTTAACTAAAAATAGCAATTTCATAATCGATGAATCTAAACATAAGTTTTTCATATCATTTAATCCAAAAGGTTTTTTAAAGAAGATAAAGTGAAACTTTAATAAGTGGGGTTTTGTGAATCCCCACTTATTTTATGATTTTCATTTTCGAAAAAGGATAGTACACAAATTCCACTTTTCCTATTATATTATCTTCTTCAATATATCCTAAACCATTTCGACTATCCTTACTTTGTTCACGATTGTCTCCCATTACAAATAACTTATTTGGCGGAATCTTTGTCTTTTGAAAATTATAAAACACTTGTGTATTGTTATATAAATCTTTATTTATATAAGGTTCATCTTGCTTTTTGTCATTTACGTATACAGTTCCATTCGTTATGTTAATTACGTCACCAGGAAGCCCTATTACACGTTTCACATAATATTTCGACTCATTCTCTTCCTTAATAATGACGATTTCTCCGTGCTGTAAGCTAGAAAAATGTACCGCAGCTTTATTTACAAATACGTAGTCTTCTTCATGTAAAGTTGGCTGCATTGATTTTCCTTCCACTTTACATAAAGTGAAAGACTGGTACGTTACTACTAGGACAAATATAAATAGTATGTACTTTCCCCAACCTCTCTTATTCTCCTCTTTCATATCCATTCCCACCTTATCAAAACACTTTTTAACTCAAAAATATATCACTGCACCTGTTCATTTGCGCAGTGATATACTACAATTTGAATTTTTTACTGTGCCTTACTCGGCTATTGTGTTACTGGGACTGGACTTACACCCGATCTCTGCGTTTTTAAATCAAAATATGCATCCAAAACCTCTTTACCAATTGCAGAATTAATACCTGATTTATCATTATTTACCCATGGCACAACAACAGAAAAAGCAACTTCCGGATCAGCATCATATGGCGCATACCCGGCGAGAGTTAAATTATAACATTTTTTTCGATAGTTGTTTTCATCTCTTCCAATATCACTTTCTCCACCGTACACTGTTTCTGCTGTCCCTGTTTTCCCAGCCGGTTTATAAGGTAATCCTTTAAAAGTTCCAGCACCGGTCCCATCTACCTCTTGGAAAACTCTTCTAAACCCTTCTTTCACATGATTTATATATGAAAGATCCATATCCACTCGATTTAACACGACTGGTTCCATCGATTGCATAACTTTCCCGACTTCCTCTGGTCTATTCGGTTGCTCTCTAATTTCTTGTACAATTTGTGGTTTCATTCGGTAACCACCATTTGCAATCGTTGACATATATTGCGCAAGCTGAAGCGGCGTATATGTATCATATTGTCCAATGGCGTAGTCAAGTAAAAAACCAGGTATATTATCTGTTCTACCCATTTGACCAATCGATTCATTTGGAAGGTCAATACCGGTTGGTACACCTAAACCAAATTGTCTAAAGTAATAGCGCATTTTATTGAATGTTTCTTGCCTAATATCTAACGGATTGTTTGGTACATAATCAATCCCCGCAATCTTTAACGCCGTATTAAACATGTAGACATTGGATGAAACTTGCAATGCTCTTAAATCATCAATATCTCCAAAGTCTTTCCACGATTTCTTCGGCTTCGAACTTCCTTTAAAGTACATTGGTGCATCAAAGAAATGCGTATATGGCTTAATAGCTTCTGTTTGATATCCCGCTAATACCGTAGCTCCTTTCACCGTTGATCCTAACTCGTAAGAACTTATCATCGTTCCTAAAGCGTAGTCTTCTATTTGAATCCCGCCATCTTTATTTACAATTTTCTTTCCTGCTAATGATAGAATTTGACCATTTTTCGGATTCATCATAACGACGAATGCACGATCCATCATCGGTTCAGAAGAATGAAATGCCCTTAAATTCCTTTCAAGACTTTCCTCCACCTTTTTCTGTAAATCCATATCAACTGTTAACATTAAATTATTTCCACTTTTTCCTTTTGTCACTTTTTCAGTCCGAATAATATTTCCAGCTTTATCCGTAATATTTTTAGACTGTTCTTTCGTTCCATGTAACACATCTTCGTATTGTTTTTCGATGTAACTCTTACCAATACGATCATTTCGGTTATAATCTCGCACTAAATAATAGTCTAATTGCTCCCTTGGTAATCCCTCATTCTCAGTAGAAACACTACCAAGTACAGAACGTAGTATTTTGTCATTTGGATATTCGCGCTCCCAATCCACAGTCGTATCTACGCCTGGCAAGCTCGATAATCCTTCACTCACTACTGCATATTCATTTTGACTTACATCTTTTTTGACGATTTGTGGCGTCATTTTATATCCCGCATTCATTTTGCTTTTAATTGCTAGTACTTCTATATCCTCTTTCGAAAGCTCGTTTAATTCTTCTTGTGTAATTCTTTCTCGTCTCAACTCTTCTACTTTCTTATCTAAGTCTTTCCCTTCTATTTCCTGTTTCCTAAATTTACTCTCATCTTCTTTCGTTACTTTTGTTGCTGCACGTTTTTCATTTAACTGCATCCAAAAATCTTTTTTATCTGTCTCTGTTAACTTGTCCATATCTTCTTGCGGCATTTCAATTAGCTTTGCTAAATTTCTTGCCACTATTAAAACCTCTTTTGAGTCCACTCCTTTCATCTTCGTATATGTAACAGTTCGTAACGGTTTATTATTTACAATAACTTTCCCTTCCCGGTCAAACATCTTCCCTCTCGGAACTGGAGTACTCACCGTTATATCTTCCTTTTTATTCACTTCATTTCGATACGTTTCTCCGTCGATGATTTGTACTTTACCTAATTGAATAATAATAGCTGAAAATAAAAGAAAAACGATAAAAAATAGTACATTTAACCGAAATGGAATATGAGTCTTTTTCTTTTTCGACTGTTTCTGTTTCTCCTTTTTCTGTCTCATTTTGCTCCCTCGCTTCATTCTATTAACATTTCTACGCATGAACCATTATGTATTAAATTTATTTATATGCTATATATAGAATTTTATATTAATTACAAAAGAAATAAAAGATTTAATTTTCAGTTTTCTATTTTATCATCCTATTTATTACCATTCCCCTTATACGCAATAACATGAATATAATTCATACAAAAAAACTGAGGTGGACATCATTCACCTCAGTTTCTTTACGAAAACAAAAACTTATTTAATCGAAGATAACCCTTTGGCAAATTCACCAATCTTATTTTGAAAAACAAAATCAAAATTGTATTCTTGCCCTGTTAACTCTTCATTTACTAAAATTGTTGTTGCGCCTATTTCTCTCTTTGCGATTTCTGGGAATGAAGCGACAGGCTGTACTTTGAGTGATGTTCCCATTACAAGAAGTACATCTGTTTCATATAAACGTTTGATCGCATTTTGATATTGAGGCAGTGTATCTCCGTATAAAACAACATCTGGATTTAGAATGAAATTACATTTTTCACAACGCGGCACTTCATGATCAATCATATATTGTAAATCATATCCCGCTTTACACTTCGGACAATGCGCAGTTTGAAGTGTTCCATGTAAATCAATTACATGTTTACTACCACCTACTTGATGCAAACCATCAATATTTTGCGTTAAAATCGTTATGTCTTTCCCTTGTTCTTCTAGCTCCGCTAAAAAGCGATGCCCTCGATTTGGTTTATATTGATGAAACGTATTAATTTGAAAGATTTCTTTATAATGCTTCCAAAACTCTTTCGGATTTCTATTATAATAGCCTCTCGACAAATACATCTCTACATTCGCATCAGCATATAATCCATTTGCTGAACGAAAATCTGGGATACCACTTTCCGTACTTGCACCAGCACCTGTTAACACTGTAATTTTCTTCGCTTTTTCTAAAATTGAACGTACTTCTTCAAATTGCACAAAAATCACCTCTAAGTATATTCCTAAACTTATTATACCAGTTGTTTACAATAGGTGTTGTACAATTCATTTTACTTACTTCATTGCATGAATTAACCCCCAACTTTTTGGGTGTAATTAAAGTTTCAAAGATAACTACTGTTCAATTAAGTCAACAATATACGTAGCATTCTTAGTAGCTAAAGCACTCTCACAATCAATTCTGGATTGTTTAGAGGTAGATTCAGTGAAAGGTGTGTCTAATGAGCAAATGACGATTTTTCAATTCATTTAGAAAGCAGCCAGAAGGCTGCTTTTCTTCATCGGTAGGCTTAGATAGTTATGGACTACTGGGAGCCTCTTAAGTTATACTTGTATAATATCAAAAATTAATAAGGGGTAATATTAACATTATGAAAGAAAAAAACGAACTTGTTCAAAGTATTCCTCAAACAGGATTTTTTGGGCATCCAAAAGGATTATTCTCTTTATTCTTCACTGAGTTTTGGGAAAGGTTTTCTCATTACGGAATGAGAGCTATTTTACTGTATTATATGTACTATTCAGTCGCAAAAGGTGGATTAGGAATTGAACAATCTACCGCAACCTCGATAATGGCAATTTACGGTTCCTTACTGTTCATGTCTAGTATTATCGGTGGATGGATATCGGATCGTTTATTTGGTCCAAGTAAAACCGTATTTTTTGGTGGCGTTTTAATTATGATTGGCCATCTTATTTTAGCTTTACCGGGTAGTAAAAGTGCGTTATTTATCTCTATGGTCTTCTTAGTTCTAGGAACAGGGTTGTTAAAGCCTAACATATCGAACATCGTAGGAAGTTTATACAGTGAAACAGATGCGCGTCGTGACTCAGGGTTCAGTATATTCTACATGGGTATTAACTTAGGTGCCTTACTTGCACCTTTAGTTGTCGGAACATTAGGTCAGCAATATAATTTCCACCTTGGTTTTGGAGTTGCGGCAATTGGTATGGCAATTGGGTTAGGGGTATTTGTTGGAACAAAACAGAAAAACCTTGGTCTAGTCGGTACGCAAGTACCTAATCCATTATCAGATTCGGAAAGAAAAAAGACTATTAAGTATTTCAGTGTTGGTCTAGTTGTATTAACATTGCTAGGTGTGGTTACAATTCCAACTGGGTTGTTAACTATAAATCGTTTTACATTCCTGATTAGTATCTTAGGGATTGTTATTCCAACCTATTATTTCATTTATATGTATCGTAGTCCTAAAACAACAAAAGTAGAGCAATCTCGTCTTCTTGCGTATATACCACTCTTTATTGCAGCTACAATATTTTGGTCTATACAAGAACAAGGTGCTATTATCTTAGCGACATACGCGGATCAACGAACTCAATTACAGTTCAATGGAATTACATTGCATTCCGCTTGGTTCCAATCATTAAGTCCAATCTTTATCGTAACGCTTGCCCCGATTTTTGCATGGGTTTGGATAAAGTTAGGCAAGAAGCAGCCTTCAACGGCAAAAAAATTCGCTATTGGATTGCTATTTGCAGGTTTATCATTCTTAGTTATGATTATTCCGGCTTTAATCAACGGTACTCACTCTTTAGTGAATCCTATGTGGTTAGTCCTTAGCTTCTTTTTAATTGTAATTGGAGAAGTTTGTTTATCTCCTTCAGGGTTATCAATAACGACGAAGCTGGCTCCAGCTGCTTTCTCTTCGCAAACCATGAGCTTATGGTTCTTATCAACTGCGTCTGCGCAAGCAATAAATGCCCAAGTTGTTAAACTGTATAATCCTGCAACAGAAGCAATTTACTTTGGTATTATTGGTGCTATCTCCATTTTAGTTAGCATCCTGCTGTTTACATTATCATCAAAAATCCAAAATTTCATGAAGGGACTTCAATAACGGTCTCTTATTGAAATGAACAAATACAAGTTTCTATGTGAAGAGTAGCCAAATGGGTTACTCTTTTTTGTAAAAGTTAGATAAATATCGCATTCTTACCGTACTTATATTTAAATTTATCAGTTTTGAAAAATCATAGTACAATTAACAATTCTGATGATTATCTCTTACCCAGTTATACTTTACTAATGGAAAAAATTCACTCTGTTTGTTTTACATAAAAATGGTGTGATATTTTTTATCACACCATTTTAAAATCATTACTTTGTATGTCTTTGAGTTTATCAGAACTTAACTTTTTATCCATTCATATAGACGAAAATTCTACATCATTAAGAAACTATTTAAAAAGTTTCCTTTTATTTGGAACAATTCCATATTTGTTAGAATACTCCCATTGCAACCTTTCTCTTTATATTCTATACTGCATCTTCAATTACAAAATACAAACACACAAAGAGGGCTGCATCAGCCCTCTTTAATTAACATGCTTTTTACTTAATGCGTCGCACCGCCGCACGCTACAATATCTACTTCCACTTCCGTCGTTACCTCGATTGCTAATTCTATCCCTTTACTAATAGTAGAAAGTGACATACTCGGTTGACCTGGATAGTTACTAGCTTGTTCTGGTAAAAACGGAATATGAACAAATCCACCTTTTATTTTCTTATCATGTTTCTCTAGTTCGTGCATGAGACCATAGAATAAATGATTACAAACGAATGTACCTGCAGTTTGTGAAACAGATGACGGTATACCTTCTTCGCGAAGTTTTTTGACGATTGCTTTCATCGGAAGTGTAGACCAATACGCGGTCGATCCTTCTTCTACAACCGGCATATCCACCGGCCTGTTCCCTTCATTATCAGCAATTCTAGCATCATCAATATTAATTGCTACACGCTCTATCGTAATATCTGGTCTGCCCCCAGCTTGTCCAATACATATAATAATGTCAGGTGTCAGTTCTTCTATATATGCTTTTAATATTTGTATTGATTTACGAAATACGGTTGGCACTTGTTTACTAATAATCTTGTACTCTCCGATTGTTTTTTCATGCAAACTTTTTGCGACTTCCCAAGCTGGGTTGATGCTTTCTCCGCCGAACGGATCAAATCCTGTTACTAATACTGTTTTCATAGTTTCACTCTCCTAATTAGAAACGATATACAAGGCCGTACATGATAAACATATTTATAATGAAAATGGAAAGAGCAATTGGTACTTGCGCCTTAATGACTGCATTCTTATCTTTCAATTCTAACAGCATCGCCGGAACGATGTTAAAGTTTGCTGCCATTGGAGTAAGCAATGTTCCGCAATATCCAGCAAACATACCGAGTGCTGCCATAATAGCTGGATTTCCTCCGTGCATTTGTACAATTAGAGGTAATCCGATTCCGCCAGTGATTACTGCAAACGCTGCGAATGCATTCCCCATTACGACTGTAAATAGCATCATTCCTAAACAATACGCCATAACAGCAACGAATGGATACTCTGTCGGTAACACTTGTCCGACTAAATCAGAAACAACTTGTCCAACGCCAGACTTCGCGAAAATACCGCCAAGTGCCGCTAACATTTGTGGTAAAATAACTGCCCAGCCAACAGCTTGTAATAACCTACTTCCTTCTTGAACAGGCGTTGTTATTTTCGCTTTTGTAATACGCATCGCTGCAATGAATGCGAGTAATGCCCCTAACGCTAATGCAACTAATGTTACTTTATCTGGATCAACAAGCGCGACATTTCCCCATTTAATTTTTCCTAACGTTAACGTACCGATAATTGTAAAAATAGGGATTAATATTGCAGGCATGAAAATTTTATTCTTTAATTTCTCAGCATGTTTCACACGTTCTTGTACTGGTACTTCTTTCTCCTCTGATTTTGTTACTTTATTTAATGAAGCTAACACGACCATAGTGAGCACAATACAGCCCGCATAAAATGAAGGTATTACATTTCCGAATAAAAATGTAACTGCAAACAATGCCCAAAATAAGCTAGAACCAAATCGGTTTGGATGTTCACGATCAAATGCAATACGAACAGCGATAAATGCAACGATGATACCTAATACATAATAAATTGTATCCATTGTTATGATGTTCATCTTATATAGCCTCCTTCTCTTGGTTTTCTTCTGCCTTCATTGTTTTCTCTATATACTTATCAAATCTTCTAAACCTAATCCAGCTCACAATAAGGGCAGATATCGCAGTTGGAATACCCCAAAGCGCCATATCCCATACACCGACATGCATACCTACTGAATCGAAGAACCCTTTCATTAATAAAATGGCACCAGTTGCGATAAAAATATCTTCTCCGAAAAACCAAGCTGTATTTTCCGCAGCTGCTGCATTTGCTTTTATCTTTTCTCTCAATTTTTCAGGGAGTTTACCATATTTACCTTGCGCAGCTCCTTCTGCCATTGGCGCAACAAGCGGTCTTACCGTTTGCGCATGACCACCAATATTTAGTCCAAGTGCTGCTGATGATTCTCTTATCGTAAAATATGACATTAATACTCTTCCAGTTGTTGCTCCTTTTGATTTCGTTATAAGTGCTTCTGCTCTTTCTTTTAATCCATAACGCTCTAAAATCCCAATTACCGGTAAAGTTAGTATGATTGGCATAGACATATATCTATTTTCTATGAAAAATTTACCGAACATGCTGATGACATCATAAAAACTTAATCCTGAAACCATCCCCGTAACAATACCCGCAACCATTACTACTAACAGTGTATTTAGCCTAAATAAAAATCCAACCGCAACAAGTAAAATTCCAATTAATTTCACCAATTTTAACACTTCCTCTCATATTTAATCCCGCTAATTAAAGTTTCACTTTATTTGGTGCGCATATAGAAATACCATTAAGTTCGAATGTTCTGTATATTTTTCCCGCAAATTGGACTGCTTTCTCTCCATCCCCGTGTAAACATATCGTTTGCGCTTGAACTGCTACTTTCCCCCCATTAACCGATTCTACATACCCTTCCTTCACCATTTGAAGTACTTGTTTTATCGCTTCATCTTCATTTTTTATAAGAGCATTTTCTTCTGTACGGCTCGTTAAAGTTCCATCCTGCTTATACGTGCGGTCAGCAAAAGCTTCTTGTACGAGAGTTATATTATATTTTTCTGTTGCCTTTATAAATGCCTCACTATTTGCTAATCCGTAAAGTAATAATCCAGGATTAATATGATAAATTGCCTTTGCGATTGCATCTGCAATTGCTGAATCAGTTGCCGCCATATTATATAAGGCACCGTGCGGTTTTACATGTTGCATTTTCCCTCCAGCAGCTTTAACAAATCCGTCTAATGCGCCAATTTGATATAAAACATAATCGTATACTTCACTTGCTGAAACGTTCATATTCCTTCTCCCAAATCCAATTAAATCAGGAAATCCAGGATGCGCCCCTATTGCTACGTTATGCTGCAGAGCTTTTTCAACCGTTTGCCGCATAACGGCCGGATCACCAGCATGAAAACCACAAGCAACGTTTATAGAGGAAACGAACGGAAGAATTTCATCATCATTCCCCATTTTATAAGCTCCAAAACTTTCTCCTAAATCACAGTTCAAATCGATTGTAGTCACGATGTTTTCCTCCTAATCTCAGCTTCGTAAAGCGATGAATTTATTTAATAGACTCATACTTGTTTCCTGCTTTATATATAATTGTGCAGCTTCTTCCATAGTTATTTTTTCAAAAGTTACATAGTCTCCTGGTTTCAGCTGCGCTAGAAGAGGTAAATCTACTGAAATTACATTTCCAATTCTCGGATAACCGCCTGTCGTTTGTCTATCCGCCATTAATATAATAGGCTGTCCACCATTTGGTACTTGAATTGTTCCGAATGTAACTGGGCTCGATAAAATTTCTATCTCTTCAACTCTATTTAAAACTTCTCCGTCAAGCCTATATCCCATGCGATCAGCATAATTGGACACTTTATACTCTTTCGTAAAAAATGACTTTATACTTTCTTCTGTAAATTGATCATATTCAAAGTCTGTTATAACGCGAAGAATAGGATGCTTCTTATATTTTGGTAAAGCATTGTTACAAATTGCCCACTTCGTTTTTATACGCCCTTCTTCTTGTAAATTTTGAATGAAACGACTCGCAACTTCTGCCCCTGTACCAATTTGAAAATAATCTCCCTTTTTCAGCATTCTCCCTTCAATACCGCCAAGAGCAGCACGTATGTAAGTACTTTTACTTCCCATCGTATGATCAATATTTATACCACCCGCAAAAGTCACATACGCCCTGCAACCGCTTTTCGCTTTTCCGAGACAAAGCATGCTTCCTTCTTCAGCTAATATGGGACGCCATAATGGAATGCGTTCTCCATTTAATAACGGTTCCATATCTGCTCCACCAATCGCGAGCAATGTCGTTTTCTTTATTAACAATTTAGGTCCCATTATTGTAATTTCGAGTCCCGCCTCATTCTCTTCATTACCTACTAACATATTAATCATCCTGAGCGCATTTTTATCCATAGCCCCGCCAACAGGTACACCGTATTGCTGATAATGAAATCGCCCTAAATCTTGGACTGTTGTAAACATTCCAGCATGTAAAACCTCTACATCCATTCTTTAGCCCCCTCAAGCGATACGTACTCTTCCTTTGTTATTGGTATAAAACGTAAATACATACCACTTTGAATATATGTTGGTGTTTCTTCTTTTGGATTAAATAGAGAAATAGGTGTTCGGCCGATAATATTCCAGCCTCCTGGTGTTTCAAGCGGATAAATACCCGTTTGATTTCCGCCAATCCCTACTGAGCCAGGAGCGATTTGTAACCGTGGTGTTTCTTTTCTAGGTGTTTCTAGTTCTTTCGGTAACCCTCCTAAATATGGGAACCCAGGTGTAAAACCTAACATATACACGAAATATGTTGTTTCACTATGTATTCGAATAATATCCTCTACTTGTAAGCCTTGATAATGCGCAACCTCTTCTAAATCAGGTCCATATTCTCCCCCGTAACACACTGGTATAGAAATATGTTTCTCATCTCGGTTTACTTCTTCTTTATATGAATCACACAGCTCCCGTATATACTGGCAAACATAATCATATGGTCTTATATTTCTATCATTTTTCATCCATACTTCGTACAAATTGTAGTACACCGCTAATGAAGTAAACGACGGAACGCATTCAACCATTCCTGCAAATGGATGCCGCCTTAGCGCTTGAAATAACCGTTGCACTTTTTCATATATATCCATCCCAATTTCTTCACCAAATGTAACAATAATTGCTTGATCCCCTAACGCAGAAAATTTCATCCCACTCCCTCTTTCTATGCCAAAAAGCCGAGTTCTTTCGAAATGCGGTATGCTGTTTCTTTCACTTTCGCAGTAAAATATGAAATGTTACTTTCGCTATACTCAATTGCTAATCCCGAAATACTAATGCCTGCTACAACCGTTCCATCACTTGCAAAAATTGGTGCTGCTATAGCCGCTGTATGATTTTCTAATTCAGAATAACTAATTGTGTACCCTTCTTTTTTCGCCATATGTAATACTTCTAACAAATGCTCCTTATTCACGATCGTCCCATCTGCAAACTGTTTTAAATCTATTTCCTCTACGTACTTTCTTTTCTCTTCCTCAGAAAAATACGATAATAAAATTCTCGGACATGCACCCGCATACAGTGGTGCTCTTCTTCCAACCGCCGTATAAACACGTACTGGCTGAACTCCCTCCATCTTCTCAACATAAATTGCGTCATTACCATCTTGAATAATTAAATTTACTGCTTGCCCTAAACTATCTCTAAGCTCTTTCATATAAGGTATCGCAATATTTCTTACGGATAACCTTTGTGAAACAAGTTGACCAAATCGTAAAAAAACGACTCCGAGACGATACTTTCCCTTTTCTGTTTTTTGTAAAAAGTCCATTTCTTCTAACGAGCCAATTAAACGATAAACAGATGTTTTCGGCATATTCGTAAGCTGAACCATCTCTGTTAAACTTAGCTCTTCATGCTCATAAAACAACTCTAAAATATCCATTGTCTTAACTGCCGTTTTATTTATACTCATCCTATCTCCTTTTTGTTCCGAATTTCGGAACTTAAATTCCGTTTTTCGAAACAACCATATAATTTAAAATTATAAAATATTCTTTCAATTCTATCAATATATTTTTCACAAACAAAAAAAGTATGGAAGAATATTTCTCCCATACTTTTACTTTACTTTATAACGCTCTCACTTGTTTCAATGGCCAGAAAACAGCTTGTCCTTTTCCGACAATTTCATCTTCTGAAATAAATCCAAACATACGACCATCTTTAGATACTTCACGATTATCTCCTAAAACAAACACTTGGCCCTCTGGCACTTTCGTTTTCCCTGTGATTTGTTCTAACGTAAAATCAGGAGTTAATACACGACCTGACGCCTTTTCTTTAAATTCTTTTAAATACGGTTCTTCCATCGCTTTTCCGTTTACATATAAAACATCATCTTTATACTCAACTGTATCACCTGGTAAACCAATTACTCGTTTTACTAAATCGTACCCTTCTTTTCCGTGGAAGACGATAACGTCAAAACGATCTAACCCGCTTATACTATAACCAATCTTATTCACGAGAACTCGCTCATTATTTTCTAAAGTTGGCATCATCGATTCACCTTGTACTAATGACGGCGTAAATAGCACCCCACGAACGATAAAGGCAATCGCAAGTGTAATACCTATCGTCTTAATCCATGAGATCAATTCTTTCTTCGTATTTGTCTTCATCGTCTCTCCTCTTTCTTACATACTTACTTTATTATTTCAACTAACTCTTGTACTAAATTTAGGTCAATTTCAGAAAAACATGACTTACCTTCTCTAACCGCTGTACCTACATGCGCCTGCGTAATTCCAGTTTCATCTAGCAATTGTTTTACATTCTTTTTCGTTACTCCGCTTCCGACAACAAGCTGTATATTCCCTTCACTTTCCTTTTGCATTGCTGCAAGAACCGGAATATTATCTACTACATTTCCTTGTCCGCCTGAAGTTAAAACGTGAGTAACTTTATTGAATTTCTTCAAAACTTTCATCGCTTCTACTGGATTTTCTGTATCATCTATCGCACGGTGATACGTTACATTTATTCCATCTACAACAGATAATAACTCTACTAATTTCTCTTCATCAACTTCATTTTGTTCATTTAACACACCTAATACAACACCAGCAGCTCCAAGATTTTGAGCAACTACAATATCTTCTTTCATCATTGCAATTTCTTCTTCCGTATATGTAAAAGACTTCGCATGCGGACGAATCATAACATGAACTGGTATTTGCACTGCTTCTACTGCTTTTTTTATAAAAGCATAGCTCGGTGTTAAACCACCTTCTGTATATGATGAAATGAGTTCAATTCGATTTCCACCAGCCTTTTCAATTCGCTTCACATCTTCTAAACAAGTTGCAATAACCTCTAGCATGAGATAACCTCTTTTCGTACTTTTTTCTTATTATACAGTAGGTGAAATAAGAAACATAGCATTCCACTATAAAACTATAAAAAGAAGAATGAAAAGAAAGATTTATTGAATTGATAATAAATATCATATATGTTATGTTTCCCTTAAAATTATACATTCTTATATCCTTATAAAAGGAAAGAAATATATGATTCTTACAAAAAAACGGTTCGTTATCTCTAGTTCATTTATTGTAATTGCATCACTTTGCGCGATTACTTTATTAACAAAACAAAATACAAAACTAGATTCCTCAACTTCAAGTATAGAAACAGAAACGATTACCCTTTCATCAAGCAATAAAGAAGAAACTCAAACCTTTCGTTCATCTTCATTTAATAACTCAACTGTATTCAGAGGCGATACTGGTACAGGCTTTGACTTTAGTGGCCAAGGTGACTTACATATTACAATTAAAAATACTAGTACAAACAGTTTTACCTATTCAATTAAATTCAAAGAAGATCGTTTAGTCAAACACACGTTACAGCCAAATGAAAGTGAATCCTTTCCTTTACGTTCACTCATCGCCAATCCTTTACCAGGTGAGTATTCATTATTTGCACATAATCAAGACGGTTCTGAAAGTAGTATGAATCTTGAAGTGCAGCCACAATAGAACAAAATAAAAAGGCTATCCTCTTATCAAAAGAATAGCCTTTTTATTTTGTAAAACGAGAATTCCCTCTTCTTTGAACAATGACATAATACATGGAATTATATCAACGATTCAACATAGAATACCGATTCACCGACAACGAAAAGCCTGTTCCTGAACGGAACAGACTTTATATTTCTTCATTACGACCGAAACGCCGCATCCGCCAGCATAGATAGTGTTGCATCATCCATCGGCGGATTGTGTAGTCCTGCTCTTACGTTTAAATAATAACGATGAAGCGGATTTTTTTCTGATAAACTTTTCGCCCCGACAATACGCATTGCTTTATCTACAATAGATATTGCCGCGTTCGTTACAACATATTTTGCAGCTGCTAGTTCGGCTTGCAATGATAATTTATCTTCTGCCTCATCGTATTTTTTCGCAATTTGATATAAAAAGACACGAGCTTGCATAAGCTCAAGTTCTAATTCTCCAACTAACCTTCTAACATTCGGTAATAAACTTATAGAATGATTTAAACTGTTTGGCTTGTATGATACCGCAAACTGAACTGCATAATTTCTTGCTGATTGTGCAATTCCTAAATAACATGCTGGTATATGTAGCAACCAGCCAATACCCTTAGCTTTAACTTTTGAACCCTTTATATCAGTGAAAAAGCGATCTGGTATCTCTACATTTTGTAAAACGAGATCATGGCTCGCAGTTCCTCGCATTGCGATGCTATCCCACGTTTCTTCAATTGTCACGCCTTGCGTATTCTTTGGAATGACAAACTCTCCGATATCTTCCTGGCCTTCAATACTTGCTGAAATGATAAAATAATCAAGTACTGGTGCCATTGTCGTAAACGTTTTTCTTCCATTTATAATCCACTTCTCACCTTTTTTGACAGCTAACGTCTCTGGTTTCCCGCCGCGAGTAGGACTACCTGTATTCGGCTCTGTCGCTGCTCGATTAAAAAGCGCACCATTACGTACTTCTTCACAAAACCAAGTGAACATTTCCTCATTCCAAGAACGATTTTCAGCTAATTCCTTTACAATGCCAAGGTGCCATCCAATCGATAATGCGGTAGCACCGCAGCCTTCTGCTATTTTCTCTTGAAATAAAACGAAGTCATATAAAGAAATCGCATTGCCTCCCAATTCTTTTGGCAACGTTAATTTCGTATATCCGATATCTTTCAAATTATTAATATTTTCATACGGAAATGATCCTAATTCACTTAGTTGATGCTCCCTTTCCATGAACTTCGGAATCAATTTATTTATTTGTTCAATAACTAAAGATTGTTCTTCTGTTTCAACAAATGAGAGTGCCATACATAATCTCCTTTATGTCCGATTCATAAACCGTTCATTTTGTCATTATGATTATATGAAGTTACTTCTCTATTGTTTCACTATTCCGATAAAAATACAATGCTTTTGAACAATAAGAAAAGTTCCTATAAAAAAGATAGGTTCTTTTCTTATATTAATCCCCTTTCAATGCCTTTAATGGCAAAGAGGTTACATATCCAATATACGAGCATAATTCTTTAAAAAAGAAAGGGATTTCTGTATCTAACGTTTTATACGCTGACGTTGGGGTTGGTGATGCATACGCTTCAATTTTAATATGTTTTGCAATTTTCATTGCACGTTTCATATGAAGTGGATCACTCACAATCGTATATGTGCGTATTCCGTTCTCTATTCCAACTTGCTTTGCATTCTTTAAATTGTCCTCTGTGAAAAGGGATTTTGTTTCAATTAGAATATCCTCTTCTTTCACACCATGTTTCAGTGCATACACTCTAGCAGTACGCGCTTCCTCAAGCTCTGCCTCAAACTTTGTACCACCTGTGAAAATAATCTTTTTAATATTACCGTTCTTATATAAGGAAATTGCATGATTAATTCTTTCTTTAAATACAGGAGATGGTTTTCCGTTCCATGAAGCTGCTCCCAGCACGATACCAGCATCTGTCTTCACACCATCATCTGTTTTAAAGCGATAACTCCAAATATCGTAAGCTGCATAACTTACATATAAAATAATAGAACAAATCATAAGCAAGAATACTTGCAAGATTCTTCTTTTCTTACTTTTCTTATTTTCTTTCATTTATAACTGCCTCCGTACATCATCCATACTTCTATATAAAAACGTATATATCAAATCATTTTGTTTGAATTTGTTTAAAAGAAGGAATTTTTCTTATCATATATATTCATTAAAGGGTTTTCATTTAAAATTGAGGATTATCAATTCATTTTTCGTTTGCGGTTTTCATTACATTTGTGTAATTTATAAGTTTATTACCATACAACTACATTGTAACGAATTTTTTATCATAATGGAATGATGAAACAAAAGAAGTAACTGTTTTGTAAGAAAAAAGGTATATTTTTCATCTTGACGATCAATACACCTTTCTTAATATGAATTATCGTTTTTCTTTATATGACTCTAATTTTTCTAATAACCTTTCCTTTACAGCTGGCCATTCATTTGCAATTACACTGTATACAACTGCATCTCTAACATGCCCACTCGGTAATTTTCTTTCGTTTCTAAGTACACCCTCTTTTACTGCGCCGAGTCTTTCAATTGCTCTTTGTGCTTTTTCATTTCGTGCATCCGTCTTAATTTGTACCCTCCGCATATGCAACTTTTCAAAAGCATATTGTAATAACATGTACTTACATTCCGTATTCATACTCGTACGTTGCACACTTGGGTCATACCACGTTTTCCCTAATTCCACCGTCTTATCTTCAACTGAAATGTTATATAAGCGTGTACTCCCTACTATTTCATTTGTCTTTTGATCAACAACAACAAATGGCAAATCCTTCCCTGCCCCATAAGCTTTTATCGCCTTTTGAACATATTGCTGCATATCTTGAACAGTATCCATTTTAGAGATTAAATACGCCCAAATATCTCGATTTCCTTCCACGATTGAAAACATTTTTTCGACATCATTGCTATCCATTAACCGTAACTTTGCTCTTTCGTGAATAATTTCCATTTGTAAGCCCCCTTTGTTGTAACTATATCACACTCCATTACCGTTATATTGTTATATAAGAACATATTTTTTTTTTTATGTTAAGGAACAAAATATATCTTTAAAATAAAAAATGCGATGCCTTTATTCAAGCATCGCACTCATAAATTGAATTGAAATTTACTTCTTTTCCATTACTGCAAAATAATTATTTTCACTATCTGCAAAATTAAATATTCTACCTGAAGGCATATTTACAATTTCTCCGACTGTAACGTTTTTGTTTACTAAATCACTATATAAACGATCGAATTCTTTTGAGAAGAACATTAAAGAAGGTGTGCCAAGATTTAACTCCGGCTGCATTTTAGCAATTAGCTCCTTATTATGGAGAATAATACTTGTTTCAGCTTCTTTAGTTGGAGCAATTTCAATCCATCGCATTCCTTGACCGTTATCTTCCTCTGAAATGACAATAAATCCTACTTTTTCTGTCCAGAATTCCTTCACTTCATCTTGGTTATTCACATATAACATGATTTGACCAACATTATTAATCATTTATTTTAACGCTCCTTTATAAACAATTTTTATTAAACTCCATACACTTATACCTAATTATCACCGAAAATAAAGTTGCGGTGCAAAAATCTATTTCAGCGACTCCAATCGCTCATTCAAACGATCCCAAGTTTCGGTGATACCTTGTAGCATGCCCATGTCCATAACGGTCTTAAGGGCTTCTTCGGAAACATATTCAGCACGGTTTATTAGCTTTGTCTTTCCACCTAAATCGATGAATTCCAATGTCATCTCGGTTGACGGCATAGAATCATTTACATTGCCTTCAGCATCTGAAAAGTAATCAGTGTAGACGATTTTCTCTGGCTCAATAATCTCTTTATAGACTGCTTTTCCCCATGATTCCATACCAAAAAATTGCTCCAAGTTCTGATTGACACACTTCATACAGTAGTGCCAAACGCCTCCCGAACGGAAGTCGACAGTGCATGCTGGAATTTCCCATCCCCTTGGCCCCCACCAGTGTTTCAAATGCTCTGCTTCTTTAAACATACTGAATACTAAATCACGCGGTGCATCGAAAACACGCTCCAGTACTAATATTCGATCGTTCTCTACTCTTGATACCATTGTATTGTTTGACATATTAATTCCTCCTTAAATATGAACTAATTTTATAACTTTTCCTTTTTTTGCAATTCCTTCAAATACTCATCTAAATTATCGAATCTCTCTTCCATCACACGCTTAAATGACTGCACCCAACAATCAAGTGCTTGGAAAGGCTCAGGTCGGAGCTTGTAAATCCGGCGATTAGCTTCAGCCTGCACTTCCACAATCCCTGTATCGCTTAACACTTTTAGGTGTTTCGAAGTTTGTGGTTGCCTTAATCCCAAATGTTCGGCGATTTCCCCAACGGTTAAGGGACCGTCACGCAAGAGTTCAACGATATTCATACGATTCGGTTCAGATAAAGCACTCAACGTCGTCATATTCACGCCCGGAATTTTCCCCGACATATCACTCACCTCGTTAAGTGATGGTCTCCGGTTATAACACATCAATATCATCACTAATATTATTTTCCTGTTGAATCGATTATAACCAAAGAGGAATATTCCCGTCAAGGAATATTCGAAAACTAAAGTAATACCACATCGTTACTTAATAATAAGAATGGATTAAAAACATTTCACAAACCTATGTTTTACGATAAAGTGATGCTTTAGTCAGTGGGTTTTGGAACGATTTTCGCGAAGGCTTTGTTTTTATTTGGTCCAAGAAAGCTTTAACACTTTTAATACTATTTAACGCTACAGTATTTTTTGTCACCTTTTTATTTGATAGTTTAGGCGTTTTATTGGTAGGTTCTTTCTACTTTCCACAAATTATCCCTTAAATTATATCAGTATAATTGTTATACTGAATATCGGAATATATTTAAGGAGTTGTTTTTATTTGTTAACTGTATTTATGTTTTTATTTTTGCTACTTTCTATTAGTGCGATAGTAGCTTTAGTGGTAGGTCTTATTAAGCCGGAAAAAGTGATCCGTTGGGGTGCTACTCGTACTCGCCCCCGGGTATTATTAATTACAGTACCTACTATTCTTGTTTCGTTTATATTCGCTAGTTATTTCGCTTCTAAATCTATTACACCGGAAGAAAAATTAGCTATGGATAAAAAAAGAGAAGAACAACTATTAGCTAAAGAGCAAGAAAAAAAGAAAAAAGCTGAAGAGAAAAAAATCCAGCAAGAAAACGAAAAGAAAGAAAAAAAGGCCCAAGAAGAAGCTGAAGATAAAGTAAAAAAAGAGGCTGAAGAACAACAAAAACAAGCCGAATTAGAAAAGAAAAAGCAAGAGCAACAAGAGAAGAAAGCTCAAGAAGAAGCTGAGGCTAAAGTTAAAAAAGAGGCTGAAGTACAACAAAAACTTGCTCAAATAGAGAAAGAAAAAGAACAACCCAAAACACCAGCTACTCCGAATGGCACTACAGCAGATGTAAATGGTGGCTCTTATTCGAAAGATGCGATTAAAACCACCCTTAATCGTTTAAATGATAATATTAATTCTTGGAAAACTATGAATGGTGGAAAGTTAAATACACATGATGTAGTAGCTATTAATAGTGATTTGAAATTTGTTCTTGAGCATGTTCAAGATTTAGAATCTGATATAGGTAGTAATAGTCAAATAGAACAATTTAAAAGGGCTATCAATGCTCATATCAATGCATTTGAACAAGGATCTGTAAATAACATTTCTAAGTTACTTATCCAAGCGAACGCTTTATAATAAAGAAGGACCCTTTATAGAAGGGTCCTTCTTTATTATAAATTTATCTCTTTAAAACTCAGAAATAACTGTTCCCACATTTATATAACACATGTATATTACTAATATTTTTATCACAAATATTAATTTTCAAATCTACTTTTTTTATAATTTTCCAGCTTTCCCCTTTTCATTCACTATACCCTTTTGATAATACTTTTTCTTTTTAAAGCAACAAATAAGCAATCGGCGTAATAATAAGCAACGTTAAAATCGTTCTTTGCACATATAGAATAATAAGCTCAGATACTTTTAACGGAATATCTGTTGATAATATACAAGGAATTGAAGCGGAGAAAAACAAAATAGATGATACCGAAACAACCGCAATAACAAACTTTGTCACAATTGGTGCACTTACAACTAAAAGAGAAGGTAAAAACATTTCTGCGATACCAACGGATGCCGCTTTAGCAGCTAGTTCTGCTTCTGGAAGCTGCAGTAACCATGTAAATGGATAGAAAATATAACTAATCCAATCAAATATTGGCGTAAACTTTGCTAAGACGATTCCAATTAGTCCTACTGACATAATCGATGGTAATATTCCCATCGTCATTATAAATCCGTCTTTTAAATTCACTGCGATATTTTTCATAATACTTGGCGCAGATTTCGATACTTCTAATGCATCTTCCCAAGCTCGCTCTAACATTTTCTCTTTATAAACGGGCTCTGGGAACCCTTCTTTCGTAATATATGTATCTGGTTTTCTACTAAGAGGCGGGATTCTTACGGTGATAGCGGTCACGATGAATGTTACAACAAGAGTAGTCCAAAAATAAACATTCCATAAATGCATAATGTCTAATGTTTTTGCGATGATGATCATAAATGTTGCGGATACTGTTGAAAAACCTGTAGCGATAATTGCTGCTTCTTTTGTCGTATACTTTCCTTCTTTATACACGCGATTCGTAATAAGAAGTGCAAGCGAATAACTCCCCACAAAGGAAGCGACCGCATCAATTGCTGACCGTCCTGGTGTTTTCCATAAAGGTCTCATAATTGGACGGCAAAACGTACCGATAAATTCAAGTAATCCGTACCCGACTAATAACGCTAAAAATGCCGAACCAATTGGTACGAGTAAACTTACTGATATAACTAACTTCTCATACAAAAACGGTCCAACATCTGGCGCAAAGAACCAAGCTGGTCCTACTTTCAAACAATATAATATGCCAAAAACAACACCAACTACTTTTAATAAAGAAAAACAAATGTCTACGATAGATGCATTCCACTTCTTCGTATAAAATGGATAAATCGCACCAATTACCATAACAAGCAGTGCATAATAAGGTACTACCGAAGGAACCGTAGCTCTTATCCACGATACGATATGATCAATCATAATAGACGAAGCACCGTTTATCGTAACTGGTACGAAAAACATAAACACACCTACTAAACTTGCGAGTATAAACCGAAGTATAATCCCCTTCTCTCGCCCTGTCTTAATTACATTACTTTTTAACTCAATTTCACTCAAAATTAGACACCTCCTATTATCTGAACATTCTGTATAATAACGTCGGATTCCTTCTTTTAATTCTGAATATTTAATCATGCAAAAAAGCCTATTTTGAAATATACAATCAAAATAAGCTTTTTCTATTACCTCTTATAATCATCCACAATTACTTGAATTACACGATAAGATTCTTCTGCCACTTTTTTATTACTATCCCTATTCGCATCATATGTAATTAACGCCTTCCAAAGCGCCCATCCTCTCGCCCTATTCCACGTTTCTTCATCTATGCGCAATACTTCTTTAAATACGTTTCTACTATTCTTATCAAAAAACGTCCATGCCATCGCTGCATCACAAGCAGGATCTCCTACTCCTAAAATACCAAAATCAATTACGGCACAAAGCTTTCCCTCTTTAACAAGTAAGTTCCCTGGCGCTACATCTCCATGAACCCAAACTGGTTTGCTATCCCATGTTGACCTAAGTGTTAAATCCCAAAGATGCTTTAATAATGTCTCATCAAAAACATCCTTATTATTTTCAATAGCCACTCTCGCTTCTTCATCGTATACAGATATAAGCCCGCCTCGGTAAAAATTATGTTCTCCAGCTATTGGCCCGTTACTCGCATCAATTGATTGTAACTCTATTAAAAACGAGCCTAAGTCCGCCGCAAATTCATCTAAGTCACGAACATTTTCTTTCGTGACTGTCTCTCCCTCGATCCACTTATTAATAGACCAAGGCCACGGATACTCTTCAGTCGGATTCCCTTTCGCAATTGGTGCAGAAATTTGTAAAGAAAGTCCCTTACTTAATATAGGTAACCAAGTGTTTTCTTTCTCTACTTGCGGTGCATATGCTACATCACTTGGTAATCTGACACTCATCTCGTCCCCTAAATGAAACGTTCTATTATCATGTCCGCTAAATTTTACCCGTTTCACTTCTAAGTGCGCCCATTCTGGAAATTGTGCCCCTATTAACCTTTTAACTAAATCAGCATTAATATGATTCATTTACTTCCCCCTTTATATACCTATCACGCGGATAAACGCGTTCTACCGTCATTTTCGTCTGTAACGTATTCAACATAATAACCTTGATTCTGTGCATTTTCATACAACGATTTGATTGCTTTTTGGTCTTTAGCGTAAACTGTGACGTATGTACAATCCGCAACTAGTAAAACTAATTCACACTTACTCTCTTTAAATTCTTCATATGTTTCAATATCTACTACTTCCTCTCCTTTTGGATACGCTTTTAAATCTGCAAAAATAACATAATATATATTGTCTTTAAATAATCTTTTCAAATCTGATCCTTCCACTATACTTGGTTCTTCTGGAAATAATGCCTCATCCAATCCACCACGTGCTACTAAGTATGACTCCTCACTCCCCACCCACCAATCAAATGAAGAAATATCAATCGGCTTTAACACTTTCCAAAGTAAATTATCATTTTCATTTGGAATATCTACTGTAATTCCTCTTTCATTTGTTTGCTCCTAGCTTATTTATTTTCGTTTTCATTCCATACATTATATACCTAATTCAACTACTATATTTTGTCGATACCTATGTAACTTGTATTTCACCGCGAAAAAACCGTCCCACTACTTATGAAACGGTTTCTTTCTACTTATATTTAAGTTTTCCATTCAATTATTGCACTGCGTTTTAAAATAATTTCTAATATGTTCAGCACATCAGCCATTCATTTTTAACACTCACTTCGACTTCACAAAATAATATAAAAACCACACCGCATGATTTTGTTCATCTGCAGCTATTCTGCGCAATAACTCTTTCATAGATGCATCTGCTGCTTCATCTGAAATTTCCAAGTAAAAATCTACGGTCTTTTGCTCATCTTGTATAGCGAACTCTAATCCCTGTAAGTACGTATTAGGACAATTTTCCGTAATCTGTGGTTTCGGCTGTCTGCCAGTTAAATTCGTATAGATTTGTACAAAATGATGAAAATGCCTTATTTCATCATTACGGATTTCAAGAATTTGTTTTTGTTCTACTTGATTTGGAGCCATGTTAGCTAATTTTGCATAGCAGCTTATAGCGCTATACTCTCCGTTTATAGCTTTTTCAATATCACTAATTAGCTTATCATTCTGTCTATACCAATCATCATAATTCGAATTATACATCGTATCCCCTCCATTATTTCGCATAACATTTTATGCATTTTGAAATAGTAGGAGCATGTATATATAAAGGGACAGCAAATACTAGTTCTTCACTCACCTTTAAAACATCGAAAAAGCCTATCTATCATTGAATTATTTCCCTATCGATTTCATCACAAAAAACCGTTTCACTACGAGTGAAACGGTTTTTATTTTTAAGCATTTAATTCCGTTTTATGCCCCTTTACTGCACTACGTTTTAAAGCTGTTCCAAGTATGATAACCATGCTTACTACACCAATCCAAACGAGTATAGTAAGAGGAGTATTCCAAGTTAACCCTTTCCCAAAGAAGAATATTTCTCGGAGACCTTCTATCATGAATCTCATTGGTAACCAAGAGTAAATCCAATCTTGATAAAACGAGGGCATCATTTCAGGCGCTAATGCTAATAGCGGTGCCCCAAAGAAAAGTAATAGAGCGAATATACCTATACCCTTTAGTCCAACTAATGAAAGCACCGCAGAAATCATTAAGAAGAAACAAAAAGAAGTAATGGATAAGAATAAAGCCGTATCCGTGAAATTCGGGATATTTAATCCTACCATTCCATCCGCAATCCATGTAAGACCAAATCCAATTACAAGTGTAGCAATTGCTCCTGTTACTATTTGTTTTAGTTTCAATACGAAGTTCTCTTTTCTTGTACCCACTTGCGTTTTACTTATCGCAATAAAGATAATTGCTGCGCTCGCTAAACTTGCAATCCATAACGGCTGGAATAAAGACATTGGCGAGTTACCGTTCGCACTATTTTTGCCGATTTCATTCACATTTGTCACTTTCTTCGTAATAGGTGTTACTACATTTGAAACTTGGTCTGCTGTTAATGTAGCTCCTTTTGCTTTCAATCCTTCTAATAGTTGTGTACGAACAGTATTGTTCATATTATCAACGATCGCATTTAACATTTGTCCTGCCATAGTTGATGCTGCTGTATTCATTCCTTGATTGATGAATATTTCTACCTCTGGCGAAGATGGCTGTGGTGTTCGTAATGATGCTTGTTTTGTGCTAAAGTCTTTCGGAATAACTAATGCTGCATAATAATCTTGATTATTTAAGCCTTTTTGAACTGCTTCTTTATTTTGCACTTCTACCCACTTTACCGCAGGTTCTTCCTCTGATTTTGATGTCTTTTTCATATTATCAACAATCGTTTGCCCCATATTCATCTTCGGTTGATTCGAAATTTCTACTCCTTGATCCTCATTTACAATTGCCATTGGTAAGTTTTTCGGCTTAGGTTGAACGGTTGGAAATAATGTTAATGAAAAAATAAAAACAACAAGTAGTGCAATAACTGGAGATAACAATAAAAGTTTGTTTTTAAACATTTTCTTTTCTCCTCCTTTAATTTGATTTATAATAACCAACAACGTGTTGTTTATTTATATTTGAATTATATGTTCGAGTTGAACCTTATACAATAATCAAAAATCGTGAATGTGTCGGTTATAAGACACATCCTTGAAATGTGTTGGCTAAAATTAAGGAGGGACATACTTTGCGCGATAGTAATTTAGATTTACGTGTTATTCGTACGAAAACTGCCATACGAAATGCATTAGTGGAATTAATTGAGGAAAAAGGTTTTGACGCCATTACAGTGAAAGATATTACTACGAAAGCAAACATAAATCGTGGTACATTTTATACACATTACCAAGATAAATTTGATTTAATGACAAAATGCCAAGAAGAAATTATGTATGAATTTTCTAGCATTGCTAAACAGAGATTACCGGAAGTTATTGCTGATCTTGGATCAAGCCCTTCCCCAACAATGCCATTTATACTTATCGCTTCTATTCTTGAATTTCTAAATGAAAATAGTGATTTTATGAAAGCTGTACTAAGCCCAAAAGGAGATTTATCTTTCCAAACGAAACTGAAAGACTTTATGTGGAAAACACTATTTGAAGATACGAATGGTCCTCTCATTAATAAGGAGAAGTTACTTGTCCCAAGCCAATACTTAGCTTCTTATATGGCATCTGCTCATATAGGTGTCATTCAACAATGGTTAAATAATGGACAAAAAGAAACACCTGAGGAGATTGCTCGTATTTTATCAACAATCGCAGTTCATGGACCTTTTTATGCGGCTGGTTTAAAGAAATAAGTCCGCTATATAATAAAAGATCATCCACTATAATAGCGGATGATCTTTTATTTCATTACAACACTTCAATATACCCTTCTGTTCCATGTACCCGAATTCGTTGTCCGTCTTTTATTAATTTCGTAGCATTCTCTACCCCGACGACTGCTGGTAATCCATATTCACGTGCAATAACTGCTCCATGTGTCATCAGTCCGCCAACTTCGGTGACTAACCCTTTTATAGACACAAACAATGGTGTCCATCCAGGGTCAGTAAAGGCAGTAACTAATATATCTCCATCTTCTAAATTCGCATCTTCCATATTTAAAATAACGCGTGCTCTCCCCTCAATCACTCCTGAAGAAACAGGCAAACCTACAATCGCGTCAGCCGGAAGATTTTCTCGTTTATATTTACCTGTAATGATTTCTCCATCAGACGTCATTACACGTGGAGGCGTTAGTTTTTCATATAATTTGTAATCATTTTTTTGTTTATGAATAAGCTCGTAATCTAGTTTTTTCGTGCGGACGACTTCGTGAAGTTCTTCAAAAGTTAGATAGTATATATCATCGACTACATGAATGACACCGCTCTGCACAAGTTGCTCGGCTTCTTTCAATATTGCCTGCTTATATATGAAATAGCGATTAATCATACCATATTTTGGATATTCACGATAACCGATAAAATTCCGGATGTTACGAATCATTCGCTTCGTCTCTTCTACTTTTTGTTTACCATCCGGCAAATGCTGCAATCGATCTACTAACTCCTCTTCTTTTTTCAAAGCTTCTTGCAACCCTTCTTCAAACTTCCGTTTACTAGCGCCAGCTTCAAAGTCTCTTATATTATTTAAAATCATTGGGATAATGGTTGTTGGCTTTTCACTCCAGCGCGTTTTCGTAATGTCGATTTCTCCGCTGCATCTCATTCCGTATTTATTTAGAAAAGTTAGAATGGCATCTCGAGCTTTTTCTCCGCCTTTAAATTGAACTAATTCATCTAAAAAGTTATCATTTTCTACATGTTGTAAATACGCAATAACTTCTGGATATGGCCGAATCACATCAGCAACATCTAGTAATGCTAGCCCCATTTCAGACGTAATATTATTTTGTACGGATTGAGAAAGTGTGTCTGCTGCATTCTTTTCGCCTAGCCATTGCTCCATTTTTTCATTGATCCATGTTGAAGCATCCATACCTGCCATAATGACAGCCATACTTTGCGGATGAAATAATATTTTTTTTAATTGCTGCATATCTTCCAAAATAAAATCAAGTACATTCACCCCTGATTTCGTTTGCATGTTTCGTTTTAACTCTTCGATTGATGCTTGATTCATTTTTATTAAATCCGTATCGATTGCTGGATTGTTTTCGATTTGTGGTTGTGAACTTACAGGTGGCCCACTTTTACGAATGCTCTTTTCTTTTTCATCATCTGGTAACAATGTAATAAAATCATCTCGCTCGATTACAGTCGTTAATGCATCTTTAATAAGCGGTTCCGAATTCCCTATCATATTTAATAAAAGTTCCCTACTAGTAGGCGAAGCCAACCTTTGTGCAACATCAACAAACAACCTTCCTCCAGCTTGAAACCTCTGTCCAAAAGATGTTAACTGGAATAAAGACATTCCTAATGGCTTCAAAGGATCGGTCATCATTTGCTGGTGACCAACCGATACATACACATGATTTTCCCCATCATTTACTTCTGGTATTGGATATAAAGTCGTGATCGGGCGACTTTGGACAATATAAAATGTATCATCCACTAAACACCATTCAATATCTTGCGGACAACCAAAATAAGCTTCAATCTGTCTTCCGATCTGTGCTAGTTGTAAAATTTGTTGTTCAGACAATGTTTGAATTTTTTGCTGAGCCGGCTCAATCTGTTTCGTCTCTGTTCCGCCCTTTTTTAAAGCATAAATAGCTAATTTTTTAGTTGCTATCACCTTTCCAGTAATTTCGCCTTCTTTTACTTTATAATTATCGGCAGAGACCAGTCCTGATACTAATGCCTCACCAAGTCCAAAACTGGCATCAATTGATACTACCTTTCGGTTAGAAGTAACCGGATCAGCAGTAAATAAAATTCCCGAAGCCTCAGGGAAAACCATTTTTTGAACGACAACACATATAGAAACTTGATTATGTTCAAAATCATTTTGCATGCGGTACATAACTGCTCGCTCTGTAAATAAAGAAGCCCAGCACTTTCTTACATGCTGCAAAATCGCTTCTTTACCGATAATATTTAAATACGTATCTTGTTGACCAGCAAATGAGGCATACGGTAAATCTTCAGCCGTAGCACTAGAACGCACGGCATACGCATGTTCATTTCCAAAACGTGAGAGATAATGAGCTACCGCTTCCACTACTTCAGAAGGGATTTCTACTGCCATAATGACTTCTCTAATCTTCTTACTAATTCCACCAATTTGAGCTCGCTCTTCCATTTTCAACTTTGTTAGCTGCTGCAACAAAGTTTGAAGCTCGTCATTTTGCTCGATGGCCTTTTCATACCCTACCGTTGTAACACAAAAACCTTCTGGCACTTGTATACCTTGAATGTTTGATAATGCTCCTAAATTCAATCCTTTTCCGCCAACGAGCGAAAGCTGCGTTTTTTCTATTTCCTGAAAATCGAGAACGAAAGAACTCATTTAACATCTCTCCTTACTGTGCATGTGTTCTTGATTGTAGCAGTAGTAAATAAGAATAAACAGTCTATTTCGAACGTGATTTACATGATATAATTAAGTTAGGAAGAGATATTCCTCCCCTCTAATTCACTTCAACTACATCACCAAACTTAAACATCCTTTGATTATGAAAAGCATCGGTACAAGTAATCGTCTTATTTAATGGATTTATATCAGCTACTGTTATGTAATTTTTATATAGATAGCCCTCTTTATAATATGTAAGTAAAACCTCTTCTTCACCTAAATATGAAATTAACAGCTTATTTTCAATCCTTTCTTTTGCATCTTGCGTTAAAATTGGACGCGGGACTTTTGTTTGCTCCTGTATCATTTCTTTAATACAGACGAACTGTTCTGGCATACTAGCAAACGGTTGCCACTTTACCATTCCTCTTCCTTTTGGCATATTAGCATTCTTCACGATTTGTGCCCTCCTAATAATGTGTTTCTATATCTTGCTGTTGCGACGCTTGTGTAAGAAATCCCACGTAAAATACTGTTCTTACCAAATCGTGTTCGAATTTCGTCCATCACCTTCGTTAATCGCATTTCTTTTTCTCTTTGTATAATGTTATCGAAAAGCGAAATTTGCTCTTCCCCTTCATTTATTAAATTTGTTAACGAAATACTTATCGATCGAATCGGCTCCCCTGTATGACGCTCGTATAAAAAATATGTACAAACATTGTAAATATCCATCGTTAAATTTGTTGCCCTATTTAACGTATGTGCTTTTTTTATTCCTCCTCCATATTCTTTGCTATATCCAACTGAAAAATGGATCGTTTGCGCGCATTTCTTTTCTCTTCTCAATCTGTAACAAACTTCTTCTATATGCTCTAATAAAATAACGATGAACTCTTCAATTGAATAATCACGAAATAATATTTGGCTTTTCGCTATAGATGTTGTCGCTGGAACATATTTCTCTGCTATTCTGCTAAAGTCAATCCCATTACCATGTAAATGTAATTCTTCCCCTATTACACCAAATGATTGTTTTAAATACTTCAACGGATACTGCGCTAAATCCCCAATCGTATGTATACCTTTTCGGTTCAATTTCATTTCAGTTTTATACGATATACCCCAAAATTTACTGAGCGGTCTAATACTCCATAACTTCTCGGGTATATCGTCATATGTCCAATACGCTATCCCATCTTTATTCTTTTTCGCTTCCACATCCATTGCTACTTTACTCAATAATAAGTTTGGACCGATACCAATCGTGCTTTCAATTCGCGTACGTTCATATATTTCTTGCTTGAACTTTAAGGCAAACTCGCATGGACTACTCGCAAATAAATGAATACTTGCGGTCATATCCATGAAAAATTCATCGATACTATATTGATGAAAATCTTCCGGCGCAACATACTGCAAAGCTAAACCTGTTATGTAAGTTGAACATTTCATATACGTATGCATAATTGGATTCACAATAATAATATCTGGCCGATTCGGTATTTCGTACAACCTTGCCATTTTCTTAATTCCTAACGCTTTTAATGGTGGTGTTGCTGCCAATACGATCGACCCACTCCGGTTTACATCTCCTACAACAGCCAATTTTGTATATCGTGGATCAAGTCCTTTTTTAATGCATGATACGCTTGCATAAAAGCTACGAAGATCTACACATAAAATAATGCGATTCGGTAAAAGAGAATAATCATACAAGGTTGTCACTCCTACTAAAAAGAACATTTGTTCTTATTATATACGAACTAACGTTCTTTTTGAAGGTATTTTCATGAAAATTTTGGTTAAAATACCCGTTATTAAAATCTTTTTAAGAAAAACTTAAAGAATTTCCCTCTATATTCATAAGAACTATTTTCTATACTCAAAAATGTAAATAGATAAAAGGAGAAACAACTGAATTCTTCGTGAATAAGCACCGTATTTTAGAACCCATTCTTTAGTATTCAAAAAAGCCCTGCATTTAAATAAATATTTCCATATTAGGAATACACTTACAATAAGGAAGACTTATTTCGAAAAAGAATACTATTTAGTAGTGCTTTTTTATAGAAAATAAAATATTATTGGTTATTTTCTCAACATTGTTTTTCTAGTTTTATCATTCAAATTTAGACACATATTTATCTAACCTACATAAACTAAAAGCGTATAATTGCATACTTTATCTATTTTTTATAACAATATCTCGAACGGACTATCATGAATCATAAATTTAATAAATCGGATACATTAATCTTTTTCAAGAAAGATTGTTTATCTGTGTTTCCCTTCTTTAAGAGAGACAGCAATTTTCCCTAATCGAATCTCTAATTACATAATTTTGTACGAGAAAGGAATTGAATTTATGCACAACTTTAATTTCATTTGTGAACAATTTGCTACAATACTTAAAGGGAAAAGTAAAATAAGTCATGTTGGTTGTTCGGTGTCTTTTCACCGCGATTTTAGAGTGCTTGTACAAGGAAAACCAAGTACCTATGTAGTCCCCGTCGGAGTAAGTTTTGAATCGTTGGATCAAAATGGTGATGCATTAAATTTAGGCGAAATCGCTGTTCTACAAGAAGAGATTCCTGCATTTATGAGATCCATTGTGCAACAAGGAATTATTGTTAGTGCTTTACATAATCACTGGCTGTACATGAATCCCTTAATTATGTACATTCATATCCAATCGGTAGAGCCCCCATTACATTTTGCAAAAAAGTTGGCGAATTCTTTTTTGTCCTTAAGTAGCTATCCTATCGCTAATAACGAGGGACATTAATTGGTGTTTGGGATGTATTTACATCTTATATTTCCCATATGTGTGAAGATAATAAAATCGTTTCACTTTGTACCCAAAAATAAAAAAGACTGCCTAACAAATTTTCAGATAGGCAGTTGTTCAAGTTAGTAAAATAAAGTATCGTACTGTTTTATAAACAAAAATATGTTAATCTACTTCAGCTTTATTTTCTCTTATTCATATATTCTTCTAAAGTTAGTTTTTCCTTGTATATTTTTTCAGCAACATCCCCTACATAGCGAATGTGCCAAGGTTCATACGCATAAACAGTTATATTTTCTTTTTCCTTCGGATAACGAATGATAAATCCCGCACGATGCGCATTTTCTTTCAGCCATTTCCCTTCCTTAGTCTTAGCAAACGATAGCTCTAGTTCATTATTTGCACTTTTTGAAGAAACATCCATCGTTAAGCCTGTTTGATGTTCGCTATGTCCCGTTTTTTCAAAAAAGGACTCCCTGTACGTTCAAGATATCGACTTTTGTTTACTTCATTGTTTTCGGCACTCTGCATCTAGACGGTATATCCATTGGCCACGGTAAGACTCTATTTCAAATCCACAAAAACTAGATTACCTGCACACTAAAAAGTATAGCGCACAGGTAATCTAGTTGTTTTTAAGATTAATAAAAAACTAATTTATTCTTTGAATTCTTCCATCAATAATAGGTTGAATTGGTTCTGTTGCTTGTTTTATATAATCTACTAATGCTTCAAAATCAGTTGGTCCTGTTTCAGCATCTTTCCCGTTTTTAAAGGACACAAATCCATCTCCTCCTGAAGCTAAAAATGCGTTCGCAACGACGCTGTAAGTTTTAGAAGGAATAATTTCTTCTCCATTTGTTAAGCGAATACTTGTTACTTTTTCTCCATTAGGCTTGTTCGCATCCCAAGTGTATTGGATCCCTGAAATTTGAAGCATTCTTGTTATGTCTTTTTGCCATTGTTGATTTAAAATATCACGAATGTCTTGACCCGTTAAATTTACTTTTATTAATTGATTTCCGAATGGTTGAATACCATATATCTCTCCCCATGTAATATCACCAGCATCTAAGTCATTACGAATACCACCAGGATTCATAAGAGCAATTTGGGATTGCATTGTTGTACGCTGGGCATCAGCAACTAAATTTCCGAGAGTAGATTCCCCAGACATATTTAGTTTGCGATCTAGTGGAGCAATAGATTTACCTACAACTTCATTGACAAGAGGTGCAATTTTTTCTTGATATTTCTCCATCTTCTTCTTTATTTTTTTATCAGGCTCTATGCCTTCATGGTAAGTTGTAACAATTTCTGCTTTCTTCTCAACAATATCTTGTGTCTTACGATCAATCTTTACATCAACATCAGCAAAAGCCATACCATAAGAATTTGCTTGTACGACAAGTTTATTATTAACAGTTCCATTTACATAGGTATGGCTATGCCCTCCAAAAATAACATCGACTTCTGGATCAGTCTCATTTGCTAATCGGACGATATCACCATTTGTTACGCCGTTCCCATCTGTTGTACCTCCGTTATGCGCAAGAACAACGATAGATTTAACGCCTAGTTTTTTTAATTGCTTTACGGATTTGTTAATAGCTTCAACTTCATCTGTAATTTCTACATTCTTTAGCATAGTAGGCATAACAAGGTTAGGAACATCTGTTGTTACGACTCCGATAAATCCAACAGGAACTCCTTGTACCTTTTTTATAGTAAATGGTGGTAAAAATAGACGACCGGTGGATTTATTATAGAAATTTGCGGCAACATATGGGAATTTTGCTCCTTTAAAATTCCCTGTTTTCTCATGGTATCCACCATAAATAAGACGGTGCATTTCTTCAACACCTTCATCAAATTCATGATTTCCTATGGTTCCAACATCAAATTTCAAATCATTTAGAAATTCAATCGTAGGTTCGTCTTGTAATAATGCTGAAACAGGAGTACTTGCTCCAACAACATCGCCAGCATGTACCTTTAATGTATTCGGATTTTGTTTTTCACGATCACGTAAATACGCCCCTAAATACTCAATTCCCCCTGCATCTTTATTGTTAATTTTTTTTACGGTGTCTATTTGCCCATGAAAATCGTTAATACCGAGCATTTGTACATCTATGTAGCGGTTTGGTTCTGTACTTGCTTGGGCTGAAGGCGCAGCAAATACACTAGTAAAAGTAACTGTACTTAATACTAAAGCAACTGGAATGATTTTTTTTAACATAAAATTTCTCTCCCCTAATTAAAATCTGACATAATACGATGTTATTTTAATATATTAAGAGAATTATTTCTATAAAAATTCTACTAATTATAAAAATTAATAAGATTTTATTATTTTCTGACAAAACACTCCTTCCTCAAAAATGTGAAGGTGTAAAACGACAATTTTAAGTGGGAGATGAATATTTGTAGGCTTAAGCCTACATTTTTTACTTAGGATATAAAGGCCCCCAATCAACTTAAGAAACTTCACTACACAAACAAGAAAATGTACATTTCTTTGTTTTGAGGATTATTCAAAATATTATCTTGATAGTAATGTAGCAATACACCTAAGAGACCTAAAAAAACTCTAATCAATAAATTTTAGCTGTTAAGAAGAATATTCAATTCGAAACTAATGAGTATTTATCAACTTAATATCTCAATATCAATATTTAAAAATGAACAGAAATTTCGTAATGGAAGATTACCGTGGTGCACTACTCCTAATTTAAAAAGATACTCCTGGATTTATCCAAGAGCATCTTTTATAAAGCTTTATTTTTACTTGTTTATAATTTATCGGTTAACAATTATATAGTTGTAATCAGTCCTTTAAAAATAATAGGAGTGCTTCATTAAATTCTTTGGCATGCGTTGCATTTAGCCCATGTGGACCACCCTTTATTAACGCTACTTTAGAATTAGGAATTGCTTCATGTGTTAACTTCCCACTATATTCAAATGGTACAGTTGCATCTGAATCACCATGAATAACAAGGGTAGGTATATTAACCTTGGCTAAATCGCCTCTGAAGTCTGTTTTGCTGAAAGCAGCGATACAATCTAGTGTTCCTTTAGGTGATGCACCCGCAGCGATATCCCTATTGTAAAGTCGAAATGGTTCACTAACTAAGTCAGTTCGATCTCCAGCAGCAAAAAATCCTTTCGTAAACTCATCAAGGAATGCTAGGCGATCACTTTTTACTCCATCTTCAAATCCTTGAATTGCTACATCATCTAATACACCCTCAGGATGATCTGCTGACTTGTAAAGGAATGGTGGTACAGCTCCTGCAAATACAGCCTTCTCTACTCTATTGGTTCCATATTTTCCAATATACCGAGCTACCTCGCCTCCACCCATAGAAAAACCAACAAGTGTGACATTTTGAAGCTCTAAATGTTCTAATAGTTGATGTAAATCAGAAGTAAAGGTATCATATTCATACCCTTCCCACGGCTGAGATGATTTTCCAAAGCCTCGACGATCATATGTTATAACTCTGTATCCAGCCTCAACAAGAGCGGGAACTTGGTATTCCCAAGATCGACCACTTAACGGCCAACCATGAATTAGTACAACTGGTTTTCCTATGCCATGATCCTCATAATATATCTCAATTGGTGCTTGATTTTCGGTTCCTACAGTAATTTTCGCCATTCTTCTACCTCCAAAAAATATTTTAATATATATCCTTTTCTTCAATAATCCGGATGAATCTCGTAACCTATTTATGCGTGTTTATGTTGTTAACTCTAAGCATGAAACTCTATTGTTCCAATGAATTCATTCTCTGTTTATGGAACAATTCCCCATCTAATAACTTTTTCATCACAAAATAATTGCTGAATATTCCTCATATTCAATTCTAGTAACAAAAATAGGTGACTATCAATACTGTTCTATCTATAGAATGTATAGGTAAAACCAATCAATTTTATGGTGAAAATAACTATAGTCACCATCTATCCGAATTATAGATAATTTAGAATTGATTAATGAATCGGTTTTCAAATACTATAAATTTGTATAGCGCTTCATATTCTGTGAATGCTGTTATAACTAATATTATCGTTCAGCTTAGTTACAAACTAATCGTAACAAACGAAGAAAATCATGATAATATTCGACTATTTAAACTTTCTTCGATTACTTAATTTTTAGGAGGAATACATAATGGCTGATCTCTATTCTCGTATTAACAAAGATGATGCTGTCGTTCTTTTAGTAGATCATCAAACTGGTCTTATGTCCGGGCTAGTACGTGACTATGGTGTTGATGAATTCAAGAACAATGTTTTAGCTCTTGCTCACACTGCTAAGTTTTTTGATTTACCAGTTATTTTAACAACAAGCTTTGAAAACGGACCTAACGGACCTTTAATGCAAGAATTGGTTGATCTCTTTCCTCACTCACAAAAAATAGCTCGACCTGGACAAATTAACGCATGGGATAATGATGATTTTGTAAAAGCAATCGAAGAAACTGGAAAAAAACAACTTATCATCGCGGGCGTAGTTACGGACGTTTGTGTTGCTTTCCCGGCACTTTCCGCTATAAAAGCTGGATATGAAGTATTTGCTGTTACTGATGCTTCAGGAACTTTCAGTAAACAAGTTGCACGCCATTATGTGCCAATACTCGTATGGCACATAATGGCGTGCAACTTATGAACTGGTTTAGCGTAGCTTGCGAATTACAACGCGATTGGCGCAACGATGTCGAAGGTTTTGGCAATTTGCTTGCTAGTAATCTTCCAGGCTATCAAAATATAATTGGAAGCTATATGGGAGCTCAGCGAGATCTTAGTAAACAAAATGCATAAATGTATTTCAAAGAAATAGCTTTAAATCACTTTCAAAAAAATGGATAGTATAAATTTAGTGCTGATTAAATCAGCACTCTCTTTTAAATTAAAAAGTATAGTAAAGCTTTTATTTTTACGATTACAGCTTATATTGACAGAAAATACATTACTTTCAAAATTTAATCTTAAATAATAAAAAAGGAGCGTTTTATTATGAGTAATTTAGAATTGTTAAACCCGGAGAACAGCGCCTTAATCTTGATTGATTTTCAGCCTCAAATGACTTTTGGTGTTGCAAGTATTGATAGACAAACATTAATTAATAACGTTATGCTGCTTGCTAAATCAGCAAAAACTTTTAACGTACCTACTATTCTTACTACAGTTGAAACACGCAGCTTTTCTGGTTATTTTTGGCCACAAATTCTTGACATATTCCCAAACCATGAAATTATAGAACGTAGTTCAATGAACTCTTGGGAAGATCCAAAATTTGTTGAGGCAGTTAAAGCAACAGGTAGAAAGAAATTAATATTTGCAGCACTTTGGACTGAAGTTTGCCTTGCATTCCCTGTGCTTGAAGCAATTAAAGCTGGATATGAGGTTTATGCAGTTGATGATGCTTCAGGTGGTACTAGTTTGACAGCGCATAACGCTGCTATGCCTCGTGTAGAACAAGCTGGTGCAATTCCAGTGACAGCGATTCAAGTTTTACTTGAATACCAACGCGACTGGGCACGCAAAGACACTTATGATGCTGTAATGGAAATTGTAAAGGAACACACTGGTGCTTATGGTCAAGGCGTAGAATACGCATATACTATGGTGCATGGCGCGCTTCCAAGCAGGAAAATATGAAACAAGAAGGAGTAGCTGTCGGAGAGACTCATACAGGGAACACGATGGATGCTGGCGATCCAGTAACAACGATTGTTACATGGGAAATTCAAGAAGGTAGAGAAAAACAGTTTGAAACATGGAGACATGAAATCGAAGCTGCTGCTACTAAATTCCCAGGGCATTTAGGCGTAAATCTAATAGTCCCCAATAACGAATCCAGGGAGTATACTGTTATTTTTCGTTTTGATACGTATGAGCATCTACGTGCTTGGCAAGAATCAGATGTTCGTCGAGATTTGTTAAAAACGGCAGAACAATTTCAAGCTACTAATCCAACTTACAAAACTGAAAGCAGTTTGGCTTATTGGTTTGTTACTCCGAAAACGCCAGTTCCACCGCCAAAATGGAAAATGTCTATTGTTACCCTTCTGGGTGTATGGCCTCTTAGCATGTTAGTTCCTAAAGTGATAGGACCTATAATAAAACATATGAATCCTATTATGTCAGCCTTTTTTGTTTCTGTATGTATAGTGTCCTTGCTATCATGGGTAGTTATGCCGATTTTCGGTAAATTATTTCATCCATGGTTACAAAATAATAGGAAGTAGACGAGGTGTGAACATGAATTTACCGGATATGATCTTATATAACGGAAAAATTACTACCCTTGATCCCTCTCAACCTGAGGTATCTGCTATCGCCATAACTGATGGTTTAATAACTGCAGTAGGTGGAGATGAGCTTCTTGATAGTGCCACAGAAAAAACAAAAAAAATAGACCTTAAAAGAAAGAGAGCTATTCCAGGCCTGAATGACTCTCATATACACGTTATTCGTGGCGGTCTTCATTATAATATGGAATTACGATGGGAAGGTGTCCCTTCACTTGCCATTGCTCTCGAAATGCTCAAAGAACAGGCAAGGCGTACACCTGCTCCTCAGTGGGTAAGAGTAGTTGGAGGTTGGTCTGAATTTCAATTTAAAGAGAGACGGCTGCCAACTTTGGAAGAGATTAATGCTGTTTCTGAAGACACACCTGTCTTTGTGCTACATCTTTACGATAGAGCACTTGTAAATCGTGCTGGGCTGCGTGCACTGGGATACACAAAAGATACCCCAGACCCTCCAGGCTGTTTAATTGAGCGGGATAAACAAGGTAATCCAACGGGCCTTTTAATTGCGAATCCTAACGCTTCTATTCTTTATTCAAGTTTGGGTAAAGCTCCAATACTTAATTTTGACGACCAGATTAATTCAACTCGCCATTTTATGCGCGAATTAAATAGATTAGGTATTACAAGTGCCATTGACGCAGGTGGTGGTTTCCAAAATTATCCTGATGATTACAAAGTTGTTGAACATTTAGCCGAGAAGGAACAATTAACTTTGCGTATTGCTTATAATCTATTTACGCAAAATCCTAATCATGAATATGAAGACTTTGCTTCATGGGCAAAAATTGTTTCTCCAGGTCAAGGAAATGATAAGTATAAAATGAATGGTGCCGGAGAAATGTTAGTATTCTCGGCAGCCGATTTTGAAAAATTTCAAATGCCACGGCCCGAACTAGCTATGATGATGGAAGCTGACTTAAAGAAAGTAATTTCTCTATTGGTAGAAAACCGTTGGCCATTTCGTTTACATGCAACTTATGACGAGTCAATAACACGTTTCTTAAATGTATTTGAGGAAGTCAACAAAGAAATTCCTTTTAATGGTCTACGATGGTGGTTTGACCATGCAGAAACAATCTCAGATCGCAGTATGGAACGTGCTAAGGCTTTAAATGGCGGTATTGCCATCCAAGACCGCATGGCTTTTCAAGGTGAATACTTTGTTGATTTATACGGAAAGGAAGCTGCAAAGCGTACTCCTCCGATTTATCGTATGTTAGACCTGGGTATACCAGTTGGTGCCGGTAGTGATGCAACCAGGGTTTCTAGCTATAATCCTTGGGTTGCTCTTTACTGGATGGTTGCCGGAAAAACCATTGGTGGTCTTTCGATATACGATGAAAAAAATAAACTTGATAGAAAAGTAGCCCTGGAATTATATTCAAAAGGAAGTGCATGGTTCTCTGGTGATGAAGGTAAAAAGGGAACCCTTGCAGTAGGTCAGTTTGCTGATATTGCTGTATTGTCTGCTGACTATTTTACTGTGCCAGAAGAAGAAATCAAAGACCTTGAATCATTACTCACCATTATGGGTGGGCAGGTTGTTTATGGAAATGATGAATTTAAAAATTTATCACCTGAATTGCCGCCAGCATCACCTGATTGGGCACCGACGGGAGTTTATGGTTATGGTGGTGCTAACCTAGCCCACACTATACTTTCTCACGATGCCCATGATCACAAGTTACATAGTTGCAGTAACCCTCTCCATCAACACACTCATACTGTAATAGGAAAAGATGGAACTAAATGGGGTATTGGTTGTACTTGCTTTGCTTTCTAAGTCAAAACCACCGGTATAATGCCGGTGGTTTTCTTTCTACAATAAGGGTTTGGAGCCGAAGACGGATCCAAATAGTATTGGTATTAAGATCATAATGGTAATATGGGCTCTATGTAGATTCGAAATAGCAGTATATGCCTAACGAAATCTATTACTATGCAATAAGACCGAATAGTTGATTGATTAACTTGATTTGTTTTTTGACAGACTTCTTTCCTTGCAAAGTTTGTCCTTTTTCCCTTAAGTAAAAGTCAATGGTATTCCCATTTGAATCGAATACACCACACATATAAATCCACTGCCCTTTGACTTTAATATAGGTCTTATCCCAAGAATTATGTATCATTTTTAATTCTCACACTATAATCATTATTGTTTCTATTATACTGATACTTTTTCAGGCTCATTTAACTTCTGCATAAAGATACGTGCTGCAAAACTTAAAAATTTATCATCAAAGTGAATAAGATTAATATCCTGACTTGGTGTCGGATCAGTAATACGAACCATGCTCAAATTATCATTATTAACAAAGTCAACCAGTGAAAGAGGTATTATGGCAACCCCATGTCCATTGTATACAAGGCTCAATAGAGAAATAGAAGATTTTGTTTCTATGTTTGCTTCAGATAAAGATAACCCTAAACTCTCAGAATATATCTTAATAGATTCACGACAACTACATGAAACCATTATTCTACTGAGCCCTGCTAATTCTCGAAAAGAAACAAATGATTTTTCATTCAAAGGATGGTTTTTTGGAATTACAAGGACGAGCTCTTCGCTATACAAAAGGGTGCTTGTTAATGTGTCTGGAATTTGAGCACTACGTGTGATCCCTAAATCAATATTTTTGTCAACGATTTGATTTACAGCAACTTCGGACTCTATAATTTTTACTACGATGTTGGGATAATGTTGTTGAAACTTCATAATATAAGGTGTTAAATAAGTGAGATCCTCTAATAAACCTCCTATAGTAATCACACCTCTTTTTACACCCTTTAATTCAAAAATTTCATTATAAACGTCATCAAATTGTTGCATGATAAATTTTCCTTTATCAAATAGCAGCTTACCCGCTTCAGTCATTTTGATCCCTCTTCCAACTCGATGAAACAAGGGTGTATCAAGTTCACCTTCTAAAACACGTATTTGTTGACTTAAAGTCGGCTGTGAAATACCTAGAACTTCCGCAGCTTTAGTAAAACTATTATTATTACAAACTTGAATAAAATACTCTAAATGACGTAATTCCATTCTTGATACCCACTCTCCGCTTTATGAAAGATTTATAATGAAAAGGATGATATGTATACGTTATACATAACAACTATCTTTCCTACTATATCAATTGCAATTACATGATTTATTCATTTTGTATTACAATAAATTTACTACCATTTATTAATTTTTCCTCCTATTTATTTAACTTATATTTAATTAGGATATTACTAAACAGAAATAATCTCCAAAAACTCACAATTCCTGTGCGTAATATCCTAACTTTTTCAACTGTTCAATTATCATTTTTTCTCCATATAGTCCAAACTACCAAATATTTGCCGAATCCCCTCTTTATGCTGAAGGAAAATAGTATCCATTAATTCACTACCTTCTAAAATAATTGACGCATACGTGACACGGCGGTCTTTAGGACATGGTTTTCACCTCTTCTTTTCCAACCTATCCACTACATACGTGATACTACTACTTGCAGGTAATATTTTGTCTCCAATTTTTTTATAGGCTGATTGCCTTTACTGTATAGTAGCTCAAGCAATGCAAAATTAGTTGGATTAAGTCCATAAATTTTTATATCCTTTTCAATACGCTTAGTAATTGACTGTACTGCCCTTGATAATATAACAAATAACTTTAAAGATAAGCTCTCATCGTTAATCACGCTCATAATTACCAATCCTTTACAAGTTATCTTGAATTCGAGATTCATTATATTATCGTCTAAATATTATGTCAATAATCCTTTTTAGTTTTATTACACCACTTATAATTTATTTCTCAACATGAGACATATGGAATTAGAAGAAAACAATTGTTAATATATAAGTATCTCAATTACGTTATTTCTTTTAAAGAGAGCTTGTTTTCTAACGCAAGTTCTCTTTTGTCATATTCTAAATTGAATCCGGACAAATTTCAGATGATGAGTCTGCCCCTGTATATAATATGGTTTTAAAAAAAAGATTAGAGCCCTCCTACAAGAAGGAGAACTCTAATCTTTCATATAAATATTCACCATTTTTATCATTGCGGGGACATCAAAACTTTAACTTGATGGGGATATGGCACTACCTCAATTAATAAATATTACTAACCATATACCTATGGTTAATATCTATCATATTTTTTATAAACAGGATTAATGAGATTTAAAAAAAGATTTCTTTTTCTTTACTCGTAATAAATCACCTGTCCATCCTTTAACTCGCATATAAAAATACATACCACCTGTTGTGAAAATAATAAATAAGAGAGCGATTAAATAGCTATATTTCCATTCTAGTTCAGGCATATATTTAAAATTCATCCCCCACAATGCTCCTAAGGCCGTCAAAGGCGTACTTACAGCAGTTAATACAGTAAGGGCTTTCATAATTTCATTCCCACGATGAGAAGAAACAACTTCTTGTAAATGAATCATCGTGTCTAATTCTTCTTGGTACTCTTTAACAAGTTGTAATCCACGCTCTAATTTTACGTGTGTTTGTTTATAACAAAGGGTGTTTGTTATGTTTTCTAACCAAGCTTCTTTCAGGCCTTGTAACACTTCTTGTATTAAGCGAAACACATGTGTGTTCATAAATAATTCATGACGAATATGATAAATTCTTTCTAAAACTGCTATGTTATTATGATGATAAAAATCCCATAATACATTTCTAAAATGGTTTTCAAAATAGTCAACCTCTCGCAAATAGTGAGATATAAACATTGATAAGATGGCACATAATCCTTCAACGGAACTATTACAATTTTTTATACCCATAGGGAAATTATGTATTAATTCTTGAAAATCCTCTTCCTCTTTTTCCTGGACCGTTATCAATATTCCATGAGCTACGAAATAATGAAGAAATTTTTGAATTTTGGCGTCCTTTTTATCTTGATCATATAAAAACGAACCATATACACAAGTTTGACTTGGTGATAACGTATAAACATATAATCCATTTTCACAAGGAGAACTTATTTTCTTTACAAATTGAGAGAAATAAGATGTTAAATCACGAGGGATTATAGAAGAAAGTTTTTCAAGCTCACTAGTTTTCACATGATACCAATTCCATTTCGGCATTTTTATGCATTCCATATTATTCTTCCTTTCTGAATAGTTTTATGTTTGATCGAATAATATCCGTAATATGAAATTTGTATGTAGGTATTCATGTCTTGGAGGAAAAGTTTTTAGATCATCTAAATTACAAACTAAATGGCATAGGAGGTCTTCTTCTGTTACAAGGAAGCCCCCCTATATATTAGTTATTTGTATTCTCAATTTTAAACATTTCCTCTATACAAGCACTTTTTATCTTTTCTTATTTATATGTGGAAAAGAAGCCACATAATTTGGCCGTCTATTCAACGAACTCCATTTCGGTCGTTATTATAATTTGGATTCATATGCAGATTGATTGGTGATGTCGTCAAATACTTGACTTCCAATCATATAGTATCCATGAAGTGCAGCCTCTTTCGAAGCGTCTACCATACGGAAAGAAGAAATTTCACCTTGCATTTTTTCAATTCGTTTTTTGTGGATATCTACTATTCCTCCTGTCCAAATAATAGTGTCATACTGGTCTAACTTAAATTGTTCTTGTAATACACGCATAACGTCTTGGAAGTGTGTATCCAACTCTTTTTGAATCAAAGTATCAACCTGACTTGTCTGAGGATTTTCTTCTCGACCCCCATATCCTTTTTCTAATATTTTTGGCATGTCGTTAATATGCAAGTGATTACTTTCACCCGCATGATTCTGTAGGATATTCTTAATATTTTTCAAAGGCTTGCTACATCCTAGTTCCGTCTCATAATGATTTAAAATGACATTCTGTTTCATATCTGTCATTTCTAATGTACGAAATCCACCATCAATAATTAAGATACGATCTCGTTCCTGAATGATTCCCTCTTTTAAGAAATAGGCATGTAAAGCGACCGGTTGCTGAAGAATCAAAGCATTTTTCACCGTAATATTAATAAATTTCCCATCAATTTGCACGGAATTTTCTTTTTTTAATACATTTTGTAATTGCTCATGCTGACTACCAAAACAAGTGACGGGAAGCCCGGTAACAACTAAAGGTAACACGACATTTTCTTTATAATCCTTTGCAATGCAACCAAATATTTGTTGTTTAAACCGTTCGCTTTCATAATAATTTTCTATTTCTTCGTCAAATGGAGGAAGAAATGAAGCGTCAGATTGATGTGCTTCATTTCCCATGTAGTATGCAAAGTCTAAGTCTATAAAACTTACCTTTGTTAAATCTTCACTTTCAGCATGATTAGGTACAGGGGCTAGTGTGGAAGCTTCACTCTTGATCGTCATCTCAGAATCTACATCCTGTCGATATGCCCGCTTGGTAAAGCCAATTCCTACATCAATCGCATACAGAGATTTCATACTTTTTTCCTCACTTTCTCTTTTTAGACTTAAATCTAGGCACTCTCTTCTTTCCCTTCTTTCATATATTTCTTTTCATTTTTCGTTTTTTCCCCGTCTATGTCCTTACTATTTTGATTTATTTCGTAATCCTTTTCATCTTTTTTCTTTTTGTTATTTTCGTTTTCTGTTAAATCTTTAATGGTAGAAATGACAACTGGTGTGGCTGTAAGCAGTTGTGGTAATGTTTGTTTTGCAACATTAGCTGCAGTTACAGAGAATTGTTTACTTGTCTCAGTTACCTTCTCCAATGTTTCCTTTATGTTTCCTTCTTGTAGTTTGTCTTTTACGCTTTTTCCTTTTGTTTGTATAGCTTTCCGATTTTCTTTTTTTAATAGGGAGACCATGACTCCGGTCATAATCCCAATCACAGCATATTTAAATATTGTATGTTTCATTTTCCTCATCCTTCTCTACTTTTATTTTCTTCAATGCTACAGCCTAAAATATAGTCTATTTCAATCTTTTCTTGAAATAGGAAATTAGCATTACCTTACCTATTTATCAGATGTTGCAATCTATTAGAGGGAATGATAGTTTTGCGGCTGCCTATCACTCGCCATTGGTGTTTCAGCTGTTACTAGGAGTAAAATTCTCCCTTGATCTAGTTTTTCTTCATATAAGTTAGCTTCCTCCTTCGACAACCCCATTTCTTCCATTTGATTTCGGAGTTCGTCCCCTTTTTTGGAGAAAAAGTTGATAATACTTGTGCCCAATCCTTGTTCTTTTACTCCAATCGTATTTGTGTTTGTATCATCCGCAATCCTTTTTGTTAGATGTTTTTCATGTGCTAAGACATAAATGTCATCTTGGCGAATCCCTTGCAATTCTAGCTCTTTTACTTTCATAACTACTTCCTGTTCATTTTGATATTCATGAACCACCGGTTTTCTTTCATTCTTATGCATGGTATCTTTCCTCCTTTAGATTTTTTATTTAGTTGTTATGTAATATGTAATACACCTATTTTAAAGATGTTAAACCTAAATTTTCAAAAAACTTAATACAATAGATTATTAATGTTTTTGAATATCAAAGCGATGTCACGAGAACTTTGCTTTAATAAAAGTGTTACAAATAACGATTTGTTTGGAAGGCAAGCCCCTTATTTTATAGAAAATTTCTATTTAGAAAAAGTTACAAAAGGAGTACAAGATATTTTTTTCGTTAATTAAATCAAAGGAAAATATAAAAACACTCCTTTTCAAAGAGTGCTTTTAAAAAACATATAACCTAATAAAAATGTTTCTATTTTGATTACAGAAAGAACGTCTTTATTAAAACATACGATTGCTAATTTAATTGCGATCTTCCTTGCACCCAAGCAGCAATATCATTTATAACATACTCAGGTATATTAGCAGGACTATAATATTCATCCGGCTTACTTATTTCCCCATCACCCTCTGTAAAGAAATGATTTAACTTTGGATATAGTCGATAATCAACGTTATCTCGTTCTTTTAATTGTTCTTTCCAAAGAGGAATTTCGATTTTTGATTGAACTTGATAGTCTCTTTCTCCTTGAATAATAAGAAGCGGTGTCTTTTGTTCTTTTGACATTTCTGCTGCTTTAATTTTCCGGATAGAATCCCAAAATACTGCTGATCCTAAGTAAAAATCTTTTGGGGGATTCTGACTAGAGAAATTGGGATCATTTAATAATTCAAATTGCGATTTGTAGAATTTATATTCCTCTAGGTTCATTGCTCCAATAGAAAAAAGGTACTCAAATTGATCTAAAACAACGTCTTGGATCGTACGAGCTGGCCCTCCCATTACAATTGCCCCAGCAATATTTTGATTTTGGTCTTTTTCAATCATTTTCGGAAGCATCATTCCACCTTGACTATGACCCAGAATATAAATTTGATTCTTATCTATTAGAGGCTCATTTTTAAGAAATTGAGTTACAAGAAGAGCATCATCTGTTGTCTCTTTATCAACTGTATAAAAGGGACTGAATTGTGTTTTCAACCCATGTTCATATGTTCGTTTATTATAGCGAAGGACAGCAATTCCCTTCGATGCAAGACCTTCAGCTAAATCGCGAAATGGTTTTAAAGCAAACGCTGTTTCATCCTGATCAGTTGCTCCAGATCCTTGAACAAGAATAACCGCTGGGAAAGGACCCTTTCCTTTTGGAACAGACAATGTTCCTGGTAATGGAAATGCACCACTTCCAACTACCACTTCTTTATCAACAAATGATTCAGGCTTACTATATGATGGACGCTCTGCAACAGGACTAAACGACATGCTGAGTTGAAAATCGTCTATTTTTCCAGATGGATCTAGTTTTATTAGTAAAGGTACAGTCATTTGTTCAAAAACTAATTGAATCTCCACATTTGTATGAACAGGATTTGTCTCTTTTTGTGTAACCTCTCCAATTTCTATAAAAGAACCTGCTTGTAATTGAACTGGCAGTCCCTCCCAATAGCTCTTCAACCATTCTTTGGATATTATTTTCTGTAATGACCTTGAGGTTAAATCAAATGCAGATTTATAATCTTCACTATTCATATGGCGAATAAATGAAAGAGTAGTAGATATAATAGGATTTTCATCATCACTATTGTCTACTTTTTTTATAGTTGTGTTTGCTTCCTTTAATTTCGAAATAAATTGGTGGTTAAACAGATAATTATATGTATCAGGATATAAGCTTGTTTTCAATACTTCCGTATTCCGTCCCTCATACAAACTTGAAGAACTCGTAAAATTTTCAGGTGAAATTACTTCCTCCGCATATGAGACTGAGGGAATTGTTATTGTACAAATTGCACTGACAAGTAATAACTTATTACTTATTCTTCTTTTCTTACCCATAATTATTGATTCTCCTTTCAAAATTAAAAATTTCTAATACAGTATGCCAATTATAAGGAAAATAAAAATTATCAAAGAGATTAATAATCTATTTTACGATCCCCCTCTCAAGTTAAAAAGCTATCATTAACAAACTTCAATAAAAAATGCCTTCCCCCTCTTTTTTTATCGTTGGATTTTCCAATGACCTAGAAGCACAGCGCTGAATTACATGTAACTGACCCATGGGATTCTCTATTCCAAAAGAAAAAAGCACCCCACTAGATGCTTTCTTTAATTGTTCTCACTATAATTTATTTAGATAATTCTCCTATTACTGTAAGATAAATTTATTCTAGTTCCTAAATCCCACTTATTTCTTAATTCACTCATACCAATATAACACCAAATAACCTACCATCAAAAAATAAAGAAAACAGGTTATTTAGCTATTCATTCCGTAAGCTTAATGCTCAAGTTAATCTTTTTTTCACACGGTTAAACTTTATTAAGAAAACCTTAAGGAATTTCCCTCTATATTTATAAGAATTTTTTTCTATACTGAATCATGTAAATGAACAAGAGGAGAAACGATCATGAAGAAATTTGTAATTTGCATACTAGGAATAGGCCTCCCTATATACTTACTACCTTTCATATTACGTGGAGATTTAGACAGATTTAATCCGATTGCTGAAGAAAAAAATGTATACGCTATTGCGGAGAGATATGACGTTCCAGATTACCATCATAAAGGAAGAGCTATGTACTCGCTAAAAGGTGTTGATGAATTAAGGAATGAGAAGGAATATAAAGTAGGAACGAACACTCCTAATGATTTTATAAGAAAAACTTACTTAAAAATTCATGTGAAAGGTAAGTATGTCTATTCCTACGACATTATTTCTGAAAAGGACATTCCGGAGAAAATAAGGGGACAATTGGAGATAGCAAATAAATAAAAGAGCCAATTCGTACGAGTTGGCTCTTTATTATCTCTCCCACCTACCGTTAGGCTATCTTCCTACACATGCTTGAGATGGGAGAATCCTTTCGGTAAATTTATTACATTCGCTATCATTGTTTTAATAACCATTCTTCAATTACTTTCACTGTTTCATCTTGTTGTGCTTTTGACGTAATTAAGCTCGCATTATCACCTTTTTGCTCACCATACATACCAAAATGAGCATGGTTTCCGCCTTTTATCATGTGCATAGTTGTATTCTTTGACATTAACTTTTTATTGTTCTCTATTTTTTCTACAGTTGCTAAAGCATCTACTTCCCCATAAATTGATAACATCGGAATTGATTTGGTAGAAAAATCATCTGCAGGATACGAACCTAAGAAAATGATCCCGTCTACCTTGTCTTCATGTTGAAAGGCATACTTAGAAATCATAGCTCCCCCCATTGAATGCCCCGCAACATACCATTTTTGAACTTCAGGATACTGTTCAATTACACTGTCTACCGCATTGATTCCAAGTATCGCTAAGTTTAATGGTAACTTAGGCATCACTACAAAATACCCATCTTTTGCAAGAGCTTCTCCTAAGTAACTATAAGCCTCAGCTTCTACTTTAGCTCCTTGATAAAAAATAACCCCTACTTTAGCATCTTTCGCTCCAAATACTATATTACCTTCATCTTTTTTATCATCTACTAACGACAAAGCCTCTTTCGTTTGTTTATAAGTAAACTGAGACCAAGTCAAAAACGTAATACTTCCTATAAGTAAAATACCTAGTAAAGAGTAAAGAACAATTTTCATCCACTTCTTCACATATATGCCCTCCCTAAGATGTGTATATTCTATATTCTATACTTTAAATTATCATTACTATACTTGTCGAATAATCTTAACTAATAAAGTGAAACTTTAATCAGTGGGGGTTTTGTTCATCCCCCACTGATTATTAGTTGAACCAATCGGGCTTTTACGGGCAGTTGATCCCCCACCTAACTTCTTTGCTTCCGCTGAATTTTGAGGTGGGGGTCTTACTGCCCGTTAATGCGGGATAAGTTTAGAAAAAATAATACAAGCCCTGAAATGCCGTTTTAACATAAATTCAATATATTATTTTAAAACGTAAGCTTCATAAGCTAAATAAAATTTTATAAAGAAAAAGCCGATTTCCTTATCGTATAGGAAATCGGCTTTTGGCTTAGTTATTGATTTAGTAATAAAAAATCACGATATGAAAATATTTTTATTTAATCACCTTTTTTTCAAATCTATATTACTTGAAAATTTCATCGAACGTTTTTTCAATTTTATCAGCATCCTTTGATATTGCTAAAAGGATATAATTATCTTTTGTTTTTAAGACACGTTTTTCTATTAAGAAATATTCTTCTGGAAGATAGTCTTTAAAACTTTTTGATTTTTTTTCAATTCTATTTGAAATTTTCTCTTTAATGCTTTCTACATTTTTCATATCTTTTATTTTAATCGCAGCAATTTCATCAGCTTTGATATTTGTAGGAGCAGTATATAGCACAAAACTTTCGACTTCATCAGCATTTATGTTATATAGCTTTTGAAGTTTTTTACTATCTCCTTCTTTCATTTCTTCTAAGTTAGTAACATGTTTAATTTTCTCCCCTATTTCTGTAGCTGAAAGGCTATTGACACTTTCTTTTTTTCCAAAACAACCACTTAAAGCTCCTAAGGTAATCGTACAAACAATAATAGTAATAACGAATTTTATATTAAAAGGTTTCAACAAATTTATCATTAGTTTAAATTCTCCTTTTCGTTTAGTTGGGTCAAACATTTAATTTGAACCAGGATTGTAACGATTTATATTTAATGAATACGGCCATTGACATAAATAATTTAAAGACGAGGATACTGCTCGTTATAGATAGGATATACATTAAATATAATCAATTCATTTATTCAGATAAATCATTTACGGATGCATCTTCAAAGAAAGTATTTCCATTATAAAGCACTAACATATCATTGATTTTATTTTTCTGTACCAACATTTTTAGACTATCTGTATAGTACCTAAGGTCGACTATATGGATTTCACTAAAATGCGGTAGTAAAAAAGGCAATAAAGAATTTGCATAAGAATCTTTAACAACTAATAATTTTTTCCCATTCGTATTATCAGTTTTTATTTTTATTAATGGATGATTCCCATTGAAAAATACAGTATATTTATCTTTTTTCTTAATGTTCTCCATTTCATAAAGCGATGTTGACGTTTTGCTTTCATCTATATACTCTACTTTATATTTGGTAGCTTTCTTTTGTTGATATAATTCAATACTATCAGGATCTATATTTTTAAAGCCTGCTTTTGAATATAGGGATCCATAAAAGCTATTTGTAATTTGTTTAATGTTGAATGAACCATCTTTATTAGGAGTAAAATTCATATTTTCACCTAGCTTTTGATAGGCATAATATGCACCTTTAGTAGTCCAATGATGATCAGTTTTATAATATATATATTCATCCTTTTTAGAGCTCAATACAGGATATACATCAATAAAGTTTATATCCTTATCTAAAGATTTTTTTACTTTATTAATATACGTAAGCTCATCACTATGAGAAACATAGTTTGGGAGTTTATTTTCTAAAATACTAGTTGCTGTAGGTACTAACATGACTTGCATTTTCACATTAGGATTTGCAAGATGAAAATCATTTATTGCTTCTATTTTGCTATTTACATCTTGTTCTTCAGGCTTACTAAACTTTTGAAGTAAAAAGCCATCTTTACCGATATACACACCATTATTCTCTTTCTTTCCTAGTGTGTAGTCCATATCAGATTTCACGTTTATCCAAAAGTCCCTGAATGCAAACTGATCAGAAATATATTTTTCGTAGCTAGAAGTGAACTTTTTTTCTATAAGATTTTGGAAAGAGAACGCCGGAAACTGTTCTAGCTTTCTATTCTCTTCATCTGAAAATGTTTTATTGGGAGTTAGTAAATTTACACTGAACATTCCCCCTATAAAGAGTGTCAATAACCCTGCCAATGTGTGTTTGTATATTTTTTCATACTGATTCAAGTAACTCACCCCTTTCAAACAAATACGATATCATTAAAACCTAAAGTATAAGAATGGATTATATGTGTCATTCACTAAATACGCCGTTGAAAGAACTGCTAGTATGACATACAAAACTGGAATGCCAATAGCACCTAGTAACTTCAGCTTTTCTCTAACATATACAATTGCCCTTTTTGGGAATGGTGTTGAACAACATGCAAGGACAATAAATAGTATAAAATTAGTTGTTAAATAATATAGAGTTTTATTATCCAAGAAAACGGATTGATTAAAGCCAAACATTGTTCCTATGAAATTCATTGCTACTGATAAGTTTTCAAATTCAAAAAATACCCATCCAATTAAAACAATGATAAGTGTATACACATGTCCGATAAAGCTCATTCTATTTTTAAGCCATTTTAAAAGAAATAGCTTTTCTAGTGTTACAAATAATCCAAAATACAATCCCCAAACAATAAAATTCCAGTTTGCTCCATGCCACAATCCTGTTAAGAACCAAACTATAAGTAAATTTCTAAGTTGCTTGATTAATCCAGTCCGATTTCCGCCGAAAGGAATATATACATACTCTCTAAACCATGAGCCTAACGATATGTGCCATCTACGCCAAAACTCAGTTACACTTTTTGATATATAGGGATAATTAAAGTTTTCTGGAAAATCAAACCCAAACATTTTGCCTAACCCTTGAGCCATAGCTGAATATCCTCTAAAGTCAAAATATATTTGGAAAGCAAAAGCAATAATCCCAATCCATGCTGTAAGGATCGTAAGTTCTGATATAGAAGTTGTTTTTACACTTGTCCAAAGAAGTCCTATATTATTAGCTAAAAGTACTTTTAACGCAAGGCCTCTAATAAACAATTCCATTCCTTCACCAAAACGATCAAATGTTACTTTTCTTTCTTGTAATTGTTTGTCAATATCACTGTATTTTACAATAGGTCCTGCAACAAGTTGAGGAAACATCGTAACATAAGTACCAAAAGAAATAATATTTTTTTGCGCTTGTACTTTCCCTAAATAAACATCAATCACATAAGACATCGTTTGGAAAGTATAGAATGAGATTCCCACCGGAAGAGGAAGCGTTTCGACCTGAATATTTAAATTGAAAAGAGTATTGATATTCTCTATTACGAAACCATAATATTTGAAGAATCCCAGTATTCCTAAATTTATTATTATGGAATTAATAAATATCGCTTTTGTAATCCCCTTTCTATCTCTATATTTATCTATAAGCACGCCATTAACATAGTCAAATATAGTAGAGAATATCATAATAACTATATAAACAGGCTCACCCCATGCATAAAAAATGAGACTGACGATAAATAATATAAAATTTCGAAGAACTTTAGGTGATACGTAATAAATAATAAGAGCTAATGGTAAGAACACGAAAAGAAAAGTTAAACTACTGAACACCATTGTTCTTTCACCTCCTACAATTATTTTTTCTTAAAAATTTACAGTCCTTACATAAGAACTGTAAATTTCAAATATAGATACTACTTAACAGAACCTTTCAATTGTTCAAGTAGCATCTTGTAATAATCAGCTTTAAAATGCACACCATCTTGATCATGTAAATCTTTGTTTTTTTCAAAGATTGGAGATAAATCGATGTACTCTGCTTTCTCAGCTTTTGCTAATTCTTTAAGTTTCTCGTTATATTCATCAATATGTTTATATTGTGGGTGTTCTTGTAATACCTTATCTGCAACTGGTGTAACAGATAAAAGGTGTATGCTTACATTTGGAAGTTTTTCTTTTATTTTTTGTATTAATTTGGAATAATTATCTATTGAAAACTTAACTGGATTGTCGATAGGTTTCCCCTCGAGATCCATAGGCATCAGTAAATCATTCGTTCCAAAACTCATAAAAATATGTTCAGGTTTTGTTTCTATTACTTTGTTAACATCTTCCTCTATAGCGATTGCTGTAACTTTCCCCTTGTCAGCCATAATATTTTTATCTTCGATTAATTCTTGATCAATCATTCCTTCAGTAATGGAATCTCCAAAGAATAAACTATTTTTAAAAATAGGTTTATACGCACTATCTTTCGATATTTTTTCATGCGTAGCATTTTGAGTAACCTTATTTGATGGTTTTTCAGTCTCGTTATTTACACAGGCTGCGGAGGTCAATGCAACGGCCCCCGTAAGTAGACAAACACATACTTTCTTTAACATTTCTATCTTCCTCTCAAGTCATTATTTCGTAAGCGATGGTGTATATAGCAATGCTATTTTTGTTTTCAATGCGAACCTTTCGTTTACAAAATATAGATTAATCGTTACAGGTAAAGATACGATGCAGATTATATAGATATAATTTAAAGAATCAACAGTTTGAAAATTAGTTATTAAATAACTTAACAGAAGAATAATTTGATGCTCATATTTCTGAGATTGAATATGAAATTTGATTGAAGAAAATATATTTAATAACCCATGAAATGGTTTATTAATGGTCGATTTCAAGGTAGGGAATATGTGTTGGTTTAAACAAAAAAGGAAGCGAATTATTGTAGCTAGCAATAGTTCACTTCCTTTTTGTATTAGCTATAAACATTAAACACATTAACAGTAATAACTTAATAATAAAAACGTTTTTGTTTATTTTAATTGATTTTTTAAATATTCTAACCAAATCGGGTAAAATTCAGATTTAAAATGGATGCCATCCTTAACATAGAGATCTGGATTATCTTTAAATATCGGAGACAAGTCGATAAAATTCACTTGTTCTTTCTTTGCTAACACTTTAAATCCTTCGTTAAAATCATTAATGTTTTTATAACGCTCTTCTTTTTGTGTACGTTCTGGTGTAACTGGTGTAATTGATAGGATATTTATTTTTGTATCAGGTAATTTTTCTTTTATTTTTTGAATCAGTTGAGAATATTGGGTTATTGCAGATTCTTTTGTTTCACTAAGATTACATAACCCAAGTAAAATAAATATATTTTTCGGTTTTTGATTAACTACTTGCTCTATATTTTTTTGAGCATCTCCAATTGATTTCCCTATACCACTTACAATGTTTTCTTCGTCTAATATATCAATATCATGAAGTCCATCTGTAATGGAATCCCCTAAAAATACACTTGATTTAAAAATAGATTTAAATGTCGAAGTATCTATATTAGACGAAGAGATGTGTTCTTTTTCAAAAGTGGTAGAAGAAGAGTCTATTTTAGAGACTGGACTAGTAATATCTCTCTGACTATCTGGATTTCCGCAAGCTGATAAAGCGATGATACCTATCAATGGGATTGTAATTATTTTTTTAATCATATACAATTTCCTTCCTTACAGTGCTTTTATTAGTAAAATTAGATAACATTTTTACTGATAAAAACCAATTTTTAAAGACAACCATGTATATACTATAAACGTTGATCTTTCTGGAAATTTAGACGAAAATGATCTGCATCATTGTATACACCAAATTCATACCCTTGCTCTTTATAAAATTTAATAATGTCAGGAAGTGCTTGTAATGTTTGCGCCTTTTCATGCATTAAAACAACTTCTACTTCTTCTGTTGTCTGTTTTTTTACATTTTCTATAATCTGAGTTGGATTATCTTTTAATTTCCAATCATTTGAGTCTACTGTCCAATCCCAAACTTTTATTGCTGCTTCTACAATTTGATTACGAATTTCCTCACCCTTTAATCCTGGTGCAGATCCATATGGTGGACGGACTAGTTTAGGAGTTGTGCCCGTAATATTATGGATAAGATCTAACGTTTCTTTCATCTCTGGTACAAATTGTCCCTTTTTGTATAGCTTATCACTATTATGTGTCATACTATGTGCACCAATATAATGTCCTTCTTTTACTGCTCGTTTTACATTTTCCTGAAAACCTGTATTTTGTAAATTACTACCTTGCATAAAAAATGTCGAAGCAACATTTTGCTCTTTTAGTACATCTAAAAATTTCCCAGTCAATTCGCTAGGACCGTCATCAAATGTTAAATAGACAACTTTTCCTACCGGTTTTCCATCAGGTCTTTTTTGTTTTGCTGGTGATGTTTCCTTTTTCTTTTCTTGTTGTTGCGTATTAACTTGTTTCATACTTTCATTAGCTACTCCCTTCGCTGGGATAGAGTGCCATTTTCCAATTAAAAAGAAAGTGAAAAAGGTCGTTGCTAAAACAACTCCTAGAGATATTATTACCTTAGTTAATCGACTTGTTTTTTTCTTACTTTGTGATTCTTTCATTATTTTTCGATCCTTTCCCTATTAATTTTCATATTCATTATTTATAAGGCTGAGCCTTTACTCGACTGAATCATTAGTTTCAACCGGTATCTACAATAAATAGATTAATAGAGACGGATAAAGATAAAATGCAGATAATGTCGAAATCAGTTAAAGAATAAAGTTAAGTTAATTCTTAAATTTGAAAACTGGATATACACCAAAAATAAAAAATGCTACTCTTCCTAATTAAGATTTAGAAAGAATAGTATTTTTCTATTTGCCTATTTTATTACATCGTAAAATAATTAATAATGCCATCCACAATTCCTTTTTGCGATTTTGCTTGGAATTCTTCTGAATTCATTCTTTTTTCATCACTCGCATTAGATGTAAACCCTAATTCTATTAGGATAGCCGGAGAAGGATTTTCTCGTAAGACAAGAAAATCACTGCCATGAACGCCTCTATCTCGGCTGTCTATATTTTGATCAAAAATAGCTTCTTGTACGATCTTAGCTAATTTTTTATCTTTCCTTTTATTAGATCCATAATGAGTTGTTATTCCTTTTACATTTGTATCCTCAAAAGCATCATGATGAATGCTAATATAAAGATCCGCCGCATGTTCTTTCACTACTTTGACACGCGCTTGCAATTCTTCCTTTTGTTTTGTTTCTGAAAGTAAACTCGCATCTTTTTCACGTGTTAATATAACTTTTGCATCCGTTCTTTCTTCTAATTCTTTCTTTATATTTTGTGCTACTTTTAAATTAAGCTCTTTTTCAATCGTTCCAAATTTCTTTCCTTTCGTCCCTCTATCTCCTCCACCATGCCCTGGATCAATTACAATTGTTTTTCCTCTTAATCGTAAATCCTCTTGTGATATATTTTTATGCCCCTTAGCATGTATGAAACTAACTCCTGTGCCCATTATTAATATTATAAATAAAAGCAATGTCGCTCTTTTTTTCATTTTAACAATCTCCTTATCAGCTTTTCATTCAGTTTCTAATGAAAATAGTAATGAATGCTGATAAAGATAAGATGCAGATAATGTCGATTTTGTTTAAAAATGATAAAAACGTGTAGAACGACAATTCTACACGTTTTTATTTAAATAGAAGAAAAATAATACTCCATCTTCTGTATTCGAAACACCATATTCCGCGCCATGCAGCTCTAATATATTTTTTGAAATAGCAAGGCCCAATCCTGTTCCGCCTTTGGAACGTTGACGAGACGTATCTCCTCGATAAAAACGATCCCATATTTTCTCTAAATGTTCTGGCGCGATATGAGCCCCTTTATTTTCTACACATACTTTTATACGTTCATTTTCTTCTAATGTAGAAATAATAATATTCTCATGTTCTGGTGTGTAACGAATCGCATTCGTAATAAAGTTAGTAACCACCTGTTCTATTCGATGTGGATTTGCAACTACCTCAATTTTAGAAAGTTGTTTATGGACATGTAATTGCTTAGCTGTTATATCCGAGGTTAATTGCTCACATATATAATCAATCATCTCATCAATATAGAAAACATCCATTTCCATTTTATACGTACCAGACTCGAATTTTGCTAACTCCAGCATATCAATAATGAGCATATCCATTTTATCTACTTCTTTTGACATTGCTTTAAAGTAATACTCCTTTTTATTACTAGCAACACCATCCTCCAAAATTGAAATACAGCTCTTCATAATACTTAAAGGTGTTTTTAACTCATGTGAAACACCAGCGATAAATTCTTTACGTGTATTTTCTAATTGCTTTTCTTTCTCTATATCTTGCTGCAATTGATTAATATACGAATGCAAAGCCTTAGAAAGTGTATTAATATTTTGTGATAAAGCACCTATTTCATCCTTTGTAGTAATAGGTATTGTCTCTGAGAAATCTAAACCAGCGATTTTTTTTGTAGTATCATTTATTTGTAATAGTGGTTTGGCAATTTTATTTGAATAATAGAACGATATCAAAACGATTAAAATCAAAACAAATATAATTAAATATACATAATAATCCTTTATCATTTGCACAGCTTCATCAACTGGCTGTAATGATGTCATAGCAAATATATAATTTACCTTACCATCTGCATCTATTGTTGGTTTGATTAATAGTTTATATTTAATATCATTTTCTTCATAATCCACTATTTCTGTAGAAGTAATATTATTTGGTTTTTGATTTAATATTAAATCAACCTGAAATTGTTTTATTCTATCTATTAACACACGATTTCCATAAATAGAGTTAGTTCCTACAGTACCCTCCGGTAACTGCACGTTCTTAATACTTCCTGCTAAATATAACTGTGAATTTCCTTTTGAAGATGCGACTTTTGGGCCATATAACCTCTCTGACAACTGCTTGTTCTCCAAACCAACATTCTTCTCTTTTATTGTTAACATCGCAGGGACTACTGCATCACCTTCCTGCACTCCATCGATAATAATATGATTCCCCTGTTCTAAACTATCTTTTATCCTTTGTATATCTTCTAAATTAACAAAACTATACAACGGTATCTGAATTAAACGTTCAGAAAAGGTCTTATTTTCGTTAGGATCTAACTGAATTTGTAAAGAAAAATCACTTGCATATTTTATATTCCCTACACTATCTAGCGTTGTAATCCATGTCGCATTATCTTGGTAGAAATTTCGTTCCAATTCTTGAATCCTTTTCGCGTCATCTCCAGCTTTTATATATGCCTTTTCAAAGGATTGAATATTCGTTTTAATATCATTAACTTTTCGATTCGAATAATATTGCTTAAAAAATATGGTTTGTCCAATAAAAATAGTCACTAAAATAAGTGTGCATAATGCCGTTGTTAATATAAATAACTTTAATACAATTCCTTTTTTCATACCTGTCCCTCAAATTTATAGCCAGTTCTAACAACGGTTACAATACAAGTCGCTTTTTGCCCTAATTTATGACGCAAATTACGGATATGACTATTAACAGTACGATCATCCCCAGCGAATTCATAACCCCAAATTTTAGTGATTAGTTGTTCTCTCGAAATTACAATCCCTTGATTTTGCATGAAATACGTTAATATTTCAAATTCTGTATGCGTCAGATTTATTTCTTCCTCATCTATATTTACTGTACGAGAAGGGAAATGTACATGGATACCACTACTAGTTAATGTGTCTTCCATAGATACATTAACAACAGTAGAAGTATATCGGCTTTCAATTAATCGTTTTGCTCTTGCCAATAAAATAGGAGGACTATATGGTTTTGTAACATAATCATCTGCTCCCAGTTCAAATCCGAGTAAGGTATCATCTTCATCCACCCGAGCCGTTAGCATAATAATAGGCACATTAGATTTCTTACGAATTCGCCGGCAGACCGCCCAACCATCTAATTCCGGTAACATAATGTCTAGAATAATTAAATGTACCTCATGTTCTTCAAATATAGATAATGCTTCTTTCCCATCAATCGCCTCTAAGACGTTATATCCTTCGTTTAGTAGGTAATCCTTCATTATTTCACGTAAAATATCTTCATCTTCTACAATTAAAATTGTTCTTTGCATATTTCATCTTCCCCACGATTAATTTTATTTTTATGAAGAAATAGTTCATTTTATATTTTAACCAATTAGAAATCTTTCACTATTTCTGTCACTACTAAATGCAACATAGTTATATCAAGATAACAGCATGCTGATATAAAGATAAAATGCAGAGATAACTGTAATTCTTCAGCAAATAATGAAACTCATCTTGAATCGAAAGATCCATACAAAAACGCCATCCTTTCTGTATATTTCTACAAACAGGATAGCGTTTTTTCATATTAAAGGTAGAATTATAAGGTAATATCAATTATACGTAATACTTAATATTTAATTGATATTAGAACTTATTACTTTATATTTATCTTCTTTTGCAACATCTATAATTGCATCAATTTTTTGTTGTTCATTATTCAGCTCATGTCCTTCGATCCAAACTTTATATCCTATTTCTCCCACTACTCCAACTTTAGTTATAACAACATCTAACTGTTTTTCTTTTTGAAAATATTCAATAGCAGTTGCCTTTGCTTTTTCTTGAGTTTTTGGAAATTCTTTGTCACTTAATGGATCTTTCGTTGTTAATGTAATGTAAGAGACAAAACCAATAATAATTAAAGTTATGGTAGAAAGTCCAACTAAAAATATTTTTTCATTCTTCTTCATCCTTGTCTATCTTTTTTTTTAAGATTAACATAGAATTTATCGTTTTTTAATAAATAAATATCGTATTTTACTATTTATTTATTGAAAATCTCTATAACTTAGACAAATATAAAAATCATTCCTCTAACTATCCTGATCTTTATCTCAATTAATCTATTAAATAATGTAGATTTATAAAAGAGGTTGATCATTATTAAAGAAATACAAAAATAAAAACCCCAATTTCTCTATATTAAAATCGAGAAATTGGGGTTTAGTTACTTAACAATATTTTTTATTTAAAACCAGTAACTGATTAATAATCCTGCTGATAATAAGAAGCCAAAAATCGTATTTGTCATCGCTGTTGATTTCATTGCGATGCGCATATACCCGGGATCCTTTGCTCCTTTTTGGAAGCTTTGAATAGCAGAGATTGGCTTTTTCAAACCTAGGAACATAACTAATGCCCAAGGGCTTATATAACCCATCAACACAATTACGGCAATCCATAAATAAGCAATTAAAAAGGCTACAGCTAGTGTTACCACTGCTTTTTCTCTCCCAAGGAGGATTACCAACGTCTTTCTTCCACCTTTAATATCTTCTTCGATATCTCGGATGTTATTCGACATGTTAATTGCACCTACTAAAATCCCAATTGGAATAGAAATCAATATACTTTCAATCGTTATAGTATTCGTTTGAATAAAGAAAGCAATGAGTACAAAACATGTCCCCATTAACAGTCCAGAAACTAATTCTCCAAATGGAGTGTACGCAATTGGTAATGGACCACCTGTATATAAATAGCCAACCGCCATCCCAATTAAACCAATGACGACTAACCACCAGCTGCTATTCATACAAATATAAATTCCAATAAATGCTGCTACTACATACAATAAAAGCGCAACTGTTAAAACATTTTTTGGTTTCAATCCATGACGGACAATTCCACCACCGATGCCAACAGAATCAGCGGTATCTAATCCACGTTTGAAATCATAGTACTCGTTAAATAAATTCGTTGCTATTTGCAAAGCTAAACATGCAACCATCATCGCAATAAATAAAAGCCAATGAATTTCTGCAACGTAAAGTGATGCCACTGTCCCTAAAATTACAGGAGAAAACGTCGCCGTTAATGTATGTGGGCGCGTCATCTTCCATATTAATTTAGCGGAACTAATTTCTTTTTCATTCCCCATAACTCTGTTCAATCTCCCTACATTTTAAGTATAAAATCACTAGAAGTATCTTTCTTTCTATTTCTTGATTCACATCCATTAATTATATCAAATAAATGATACCCCTTCTAACAAATCTAATAATAGTAAAGTGAAAAATTAAAAGTTGAATTACTATTAAGCTAACAAAACTAAATTTCTTTAAATGTGGTACCGTCACCTGCCCATCAACTTAAGAAAACAGATCCACCTTAAACGAAAAAATGAGCTTTTTTATTGCAAGTTAGGGCAAAACCTCATTCTGGAGGTAGCTCTATTTTCTTAGCTTGATAGCGATGTGATGTAAAATTAAGATTGTTCAAGTCGGAGCAAGGCACTCTATGATTGATTTCATTTTATAAGAAATCCACTGCAGAAAAAGAAAAATTTTATTTAGGAACTAATACCTCACATCCAAAAACAAGTGATACATGTACTAATTCTTATTTAATTTCATTTTTTATTAAGGCAGATTAAAAATGAATTAAAGGTGTGTGAAAAAACGGAGGAATTAAATCGAGTTTTAAACACTTCTGAAAAAATTCAGATAGATAATGAAAGTACATCAGATGTAGAACAATTATTAGACTGTTCTACTCCTTGTCAAAACGTCATAAATACTTCTGGGACAATTAGATTAACGGCCGGTACGAGTAATCCTTCATCAATTATTTTTCCAGAGCCATTACATGTTGGTGATACTTTCCCTGTAATTACAGATCCATTTTATTTAAAACTTAATGTTGCTCAATGTGATGCTCAAGCATCTGTAACTACTCCTTGTGGTGTTATAGAATGTAATGTTTCTGTATCTCAAATTACTGCAGTTGGAAATTTACCATTCTATTTTGGATTTCCAGCTCAATTTTTTCCATGTACAGGTCCAAGAACAGGATTTAGTGCATATTTAAATGATGTTGTACAAATAAACAATGTTCTTTGCTATAACTGTGATGGATCTTTACCTCTATTATGTGTAAATGGACTTTCACAAGTAAATGGTACAGCAACTTTAGTAAGCATTCGTCGAGATAGTTCTTATATATATTTTGATTTTAATGTGGAGATTGTTTTACCTGGTTGCTAAAAAATAAAAAGCACTTATCTTTTTTTGAAGTGACCCCCAAAATCGGAACACATATCAAAATACCTAAACCACCTGTTCCCTATATTCTTTAGGGGATAGGTCTTTTGATTTTTCTTGAATTCGCACATAATTGTAGTATTTTTAATTCCAAGTGTCTCTATAATGGTACGATTTGAATACCCATTCTTTTTCATTTGAATCACTTTCCACTTTATTTCTTCAGAGTAATGAACTCTTGTCTTCAAATGAAAAAGAATTCAAATTAACTCCACACAACACCTCGCCTCTCGTATTCCATTCTATATTCAACAGCAGCTGCAATTTTGGGACTTGCAAACCTTTCCGTGATCCAAAGACCTAAATCAATCCCTGAAGTAACTCCTCTTGCAGTAATAATATCGCCTTGATCCACAATTCTGTAATGAAGAAGTTCTGCCCCATATTGACTAATTTCACTCTGCGCCAAATGATGCATTGTTGCCTTTTTATCATTCAATATACCGGATGCAGCTAGTAACATACCTCCAGTACAAACTCCCGCAACAATCGTTCCTTCATTGTGCATCTCTCTAATCATTTTGGTCAAAGTTCCAATCTCTGCTTGCTTTCTCGCCCCATGTTCAGCTTTATGATTCCAGCCACCGCCGGGTACAATTAACAAATCTGGACGATTATCCATTCGTAAAAAATCATGTAGTTTAACCGTAACTCCAAACGAAGTAGTAACCTCTTGTTTTGGTTCACTAGAAACTAATTCAACCGTAAACGGAGCCCCTTCTTCTATCGCTCTTTTCAATACCTCAAAAGGTGCAAAGGAGACAAGCTCTCCGAATCCGTCAAACAATACAATTTGTATTTTCATTTTTAGAACACCTCATATGCTTTGTTTTATAAATCCCAAAAGAGAAGAAATGTTATCTACAAACTAAAACAATGAAGACAACCTTTCTCCCCTTACTCTATAAACTTTCAAATGTTCCTCTAATTCTCTCCCGTCACCTAATAGACTCATCGTCTTTTTAACGAAGTTCCAATTTAAACTACCGGATAACCATAGCAACGAAGAAAGTCTTTTATAATCATTTGAAGTTAAAATGTTATTAGCTTTATACCCTTCTAAAAATGCTCTAGCAACTTCCGGACATACTTTATGCGACTGTATTCCTTTCGTTCGAGAGTACCATTTTATTAAAAAGGCTAACCCTTCAATACGGTCAACATAACTAATAGATTCAAAATCTACAATTCCTTTTACCTGTTGACTTGAGCCCCATAAAACATTCAAAGGATTTAAGTCTGTTTGTACAATAAACTCTAATTCACTCGTATATGCGCAGTCTATATGATATTTAGCAAGATCTATATACTCCCGCAATTCCTTACATGCGCTTGTCTTGCTTTCTAACATATTAATAAACTCAACATACCCATCCAAATGAGATTTCTTCTGAAAAATCGCGCTTTGAAATGCACTAGAAATATCATGAACCTTTCTTGCTTCCTTTCCAAATGCTTCTGCGATAGCTTCTGTACAGAGTGTAATATGTTCTCCTTCAATCCAATTAGACAATATAAATCGGTATTGTTCATCATTCCAAGCGACTAATGTAAATGACTCCCCTGACCTATTTTTATTAATTTGCATAAAAAGGACTCCATGCTCGCGTAAATAATACGTAAAACGTACTTGCTCTATCAGTTGTTCGTTTGATAACGCCCCAAAAGCTGGATTGATTGTTCGCTTGCTATTGATAAACCGTGCGGAATATCGCTTTCCATTCACCATAATTTTATAGTGTAAATCTGTATTCCAGCTATTTTTATGTAGCTCTTCTTCCACTGCTAGTGAATGAATTTCTTTAAAACAATTTATTAATACGTCTTTTATTATGTGTTTCACCCTTTTTTCCTTTCATGTGAAAAAATTTTTATTACACGCTATTTTTTATGATTACTATCTCGATTACTCTAAAAAACCAAAATTTTATTCATTGTTAATTACCAATAGTGTTTTTTTTCTATATATAAATTTAATAGAGACAGACTACCATTCTAACTATATCATTCTTACATAATATTCTGCATTCGTTGAGATAGTTGTTGTAAACCAATGCAGTAGTGACTATGTATAGAAAAAGAGCCAATCCCCTATACGATAGAAGATTGGCTCTTTCCTTTATTTACTCCCCTGTTTCAGAAAATCGTTTCATACGTTCACCGATTTCATCGCGAACACGTTGAAATTCAGACCATTCTTTTCCTGCTGGATCATCGAATCCCCAGTGAACACGATTCACATGTGAAGGAGTAGATGGACACACAGCATCTGCATGACTACAAAGCGTAACGACTAAATCAGCGTTATTTAAAATATTTGAATCAATCATATCCGATGTTTGATTCGTTATATCGATATTTACTTCTTTCATCGCTTTAATAGCATTTGGATTTACTCCGTGTGCTTCAATTCCTGCAGAATATACATTCCACTTATCGCCTACATATTGTTTGCCCCATGCTTCTGCCATTTGGCTTCGGCATGAATTTCCTGTGCATAAGAAATAGATTGTCTTTTTGTTTTTCATGTTGTTTTCCGCCTTTATTTTTAAATTATACTGGTTGATCATTAAAATATTTACGCTTAAACCAAAAAGCAACGTTTACAAGTGCAATCATTACAGGTACTTCAACTAACGGCCCGATAACAGCTGCAAATGCCGCGCCTGAATGAATACCAAACACACCAACTGCTACAGCAATTGCTAACTCGAAGTTATTGCTACCTGCTGTAAATGCTAACGTTGTAGTCACCGGATAGTTTGCACCAATTTTTCTTCCCATAAAGAAAGAAACAAAAAACATTACAATAAAATAGATTAATAACGGAATTGCTATTCTTACTACATCTAATGGTACGCTAACAATCATTTCCCCTTTTAAAGAGAACATAACGATGATTGTAAATAATAATGCAAGTAATGTCAGTGGACTAATCTTCGGTATAAATACCTTTTCATACCACTGTCTTCCTTTTAACTTAACTAGTACAAAGCGTGTTAACATACCTGCTATAAAAGGAATTCCCAAATAGATAAATACTGATTTCGCTACTTCTATCATTGTAATATCGACAATAGCCCCTTCAATCCCTAACCATTCTGGAATTACTGTTACAAACACGTATGCATAAACGGAGAAGAATAACATTTGGAATACTGAGTTAAAAGCTACTAAACCTGCTGCATACTCTTTATCCCCATCAGCAAGGTCGTTCCAAACAATTACCATTGCAATACAACGTGCTAAACCAATCATAATGAGCCCGACCATGTATTCTGGCTTATCTGGAAGAAAAATAATTGCTAAAACAAACATAAGTACAGGACCAATAATCCAGTTTTGCACTAAAGATAAAACCAATACTTTTACATCTTTAAATACCCGGCCCATTTCCTCGTAACGAACTTTCGCCAACGGTGGATACATCATGACAATTAAACCAACAGCGAGCGGGATGGACGTCGTTCCAACTTGTAATGTATTTAGTCCGTCTACTACACTAGGAAACACAAACCCTAAACCAATCCCAACAGCCATAGCTAGAAAAATCCATAGTGTTAAATATCGATCTAGAAAAGATAAACGTTTCATTTTATTTTCCATCTCCTATTAACAACAAGAATTTTTTTCTACTACGTTAGAAGTCGTGCAACAAGATGGATCTTCAATTTTATGAACATCACTATGTGCTTTTGTATAAAAGAATTCCCACTCGTTCCCATCAGGATCCGTTACCCAAAACTTATCTTGAACCGCATAGCAACAAGTTGTATCCATCTCATCACGCGCAAAGAACCCTTCTTTTTCTAATCTTTCTTTATGAAATGTAATTTCTTCAGCTGTATCCACTTGGAAACCAAAATGATTTACCTGATTTCCCTTCACTTCATCTCGTACGTTTAGCGTAAAATTAAGTCCTGGCGTCTCTAATAAAAATTTTGCATAATCCATTTTCACCTTAACTGGTGACACACCAAATACCTTTTCGTAAAATTGAATAGACTTCTCTAAATCCGTAACATTTATACCAACGTGAACATATCTCATAGCTTATTCCTCCTCTTTAAATACTATTAATCAATTTTTTTTGATTAATAGTGCAAAATTTTAACAGCAACTACCTTTGCCTGTTTTTCTAAAGATACAGCATAATTCTTCTGATAATAAATTATTTACTTCCGCATCATTTAAATCATAATAACTCCACGTACCTTTTGTTTCTTTTACAATTAAACCTGCATCTAATAAAATCTTTAAATGATAGGACAACTTAGATTGCGTCATTTCAAAAATCTCTGTTAGATCACATACACAAGTCTGGCCCCGCTGGCAAAGTTCATACATAATCTCTAAACGCTTCTGATCCGCCAACGCTTTAAACTTTTTCTCATATAACTTAAAATCCAGTGCCACTGTAGTTTCCTCTCCCTTCATCAATTTTTTTTGATATTTATAGTATATACGCTGATTAATTTATTATGCAACTAATTAATCAATTTTTTTTGATTTACAAAAACCTCCTCACATCATATCTTTGCTACAACTAAAAAGGACCATAGCCTTTTCAAAAATAAAAAACTACGGTTCTTTTTACAACTTAATAGTTACAATGTTTCCGAGGAATAGAGTCTCTATAACTGTTTTAAATTTTAATTTGACCATTATAGCGTAGTGCCCCATCACCATCAAGCTAAGAAAAACAAATACCCCCAAATGAAAAAAATCGATATAACTCTTCGGCAAATAAAGATAACTCTTGTTTTTGGTACATATTCATAAAAAGCACGTCACCCTCTCTCATTAACATAAGAGAATAGTAATGTGCTTTTAATTTCAAAAATAGTCTAAATCCTTAAGTTGATCGTTATGGGGCGGGACCCCAATAAGAACGGTATCTAAAGTTGGATGAGAGGTGTTAGTTCCATTCCAAAGGCCTCAGCCGAAGATTAACTCAAGTACCGATTTCGGATGACCCCCATGTGATGAAGTTCGTGTCCTGCGATGCCGTACGCGAGGGCGCGCACCGTAATGCTTAGGTTGTTGGCTGTGCCCTTGCGGGTCCACGCCTCCGCCGGTAGCCCGCGCAGCAATGTGATCGTTGATTGCCGTACGGCCCGGTAGTCTTCGGCCAATTGCGCGGTTGTCCAGCTTCCGAAAGGAGGCATGAACAATTCCTGATCAAAACCAGTCAGAGGCGTCTGGTCCCCTCTTGCGAACCGGAGCAGGCGGTAGGTCATGACACGTTCCGAGTCTGCAATGTGGCCCACGACTTCTTTCAACGTCCATTTTCCTTCAGCATACCGATACACGTACTGGCTTTCGGTCAACGATGCCAGGAGCTCGGTCATTTGCTTTTCCTGGGCCAGCAGAATATCGATGATGTTACCGTCCGGTACCAAACGGATATATTCGCCGGAGTTCCCGGCGTATTCTTCTTCTGACGGTCTTTGATTCATGCGTAGTCACCTCTTATATGTAGATATAGAAAATTATAGCACTCGTCTATGTCTAATAAATTCGCGAAATGATAGAACTGTCCTTCTAATAATTGAGGATAAGCAACTATTTAGTTTGTCGGTCGCCACACTATCCTGATTCGTTAGCACAATAAGCAATGTTAATCAATAATGCATAAAAATTATCTGTTATACAATATTTCGAAGTTATTAATATATAAAGGTAACACCTTCTTTTTTAATTTAAAGATGGATTTTCAATTATATTTTGAAATGAATCGGAGTAAAACACACTAGTCTAACTACTTTTTTATAAACATCGTAACATTATTTCCCCCCATATTGCCATCAATTTGAGAAATGTATTCTTCTCAAAAATGAAAATCGACCTAAGATCCTATGGACAACTATGAAAGGATGAAATTTTCGTTTTGGGGATATTTCAGAAGTATAGCTTGATAGGTATGGGGTGGGACCCCATACAGTACGATTTTATTTCAAAGACACAACGATCTTACTACACACTGTTTATTTATCCCACACTCTCATCTGCTAGTATTACTATTTTTTATTACTAATGTTGCCGTTTCACTCGGATGGCTAAGAGGAAAATGATGGCCATATGGAACAAAATCAACCTTACCAAGATGCGATGGAGCAGAATAGCCTCTGTCATACTCCCCCCAAATAATGTGAAGATTATACTTTGTTACTTCATTGAAATCACCTTGATCGTTTTTCAGTAGTAAACTGTTAAGCTGAACCGTAGTATTTAAAATTCTAGGAGAAGTAAAACTGTTACTTATTTTTTCGATATAATGTTCAGGGATGCTCTCCATACTTTCAAACAAACCATTACTTAATAAATAACGCCCTATCAAATTAGTAGTTGCCAATTTTAATGTCCATTTGTTCATAAATTGGGGAACATTTAGCGATTTAGCATTTTTTTTAGCAACAGGTGGCTGAAGTAAAGTGATTGAATACTTCTTATCTATGTACTCTTGTACCAATGCTTCCAGAAGAATAAACGCACCAAATGAATGGCCAATTAGATGTGCACCATTAGTAGCTTTCTCCAATAACTTTTTCACTACATTCAAATAGATATCTAGAAGATTTTTCTCTTGTTTAAAAGGAGAACGTCCCAAACCTGGAAGATCCAAGATCCATACAGGTTGACCAGTTTTTTCATGAAGCTCTTGTGCTAAAGAAAATAAATCCTCTCCATCACTCAATAAACCATGTAATAAAATAAACGGTTTACCCTCTCCTTGTAATTGGTAAAGGGTAGTGTTATCGCATAATGTTCGTTTAAATAAATGATTATGCTGGCCATTTTGATACATCATTCGATAATCCAGATCAGCTACTACGGCAGGGGAAAATTTCATTACACTCGTCTTCTTAAACCAATCTCCTCCCATAATTTTTTTCGCTGAAACATTTGAAAATTTTCGTTTTGTAATAAAATTCAGTCCATCAGAAGGAATTTTTGTTATTTTACTTACTCCACTATTCATAATTGCTTTCATAAGTGGCATTGGGACAGAGATTTTTGGTGCCCTCATATTCATACTTTCCGACATAATACTTAATAATTCAGCAATGTTCTGATCGTGCTGTTTGTCTTCAACAAGTGTATATGTTTGAATAGTCGGTTGCTCCAATCTGAAAACCTGCACAATAAACTTCGCAAGCTCATCGTTTGAAATAAGTGGTAACCTATATCCCTTACCTCCAGGAATCACTGGCATGAGCCCTCTTCGCATACTCATCACAAGCAAACCTAATCCTGCTATCTGCTCTGTACTCCCTGTTTTACTACTACCGACTACAGTTGGCGGATTAATTACAGAAAGCGGATAACCTACTGCTGATGCCTGGTGACGGATATAAAGATCTGCTAAAAATTTTGTTCTCTCATATGGATTTTTCATTTTCAAATAATTGTTTCCTTCTTTAAACACATCAATTGCAATCTTGCTATTTTTATCATCAAAGGGACTCATATAACCTACAACATGAATAAATTGTTGCAAGCCCTTCAATTGATGAATACTTTTAGCTAATTCACTAATATGTTTGGCGCCATTTAAAAATACGGAAGCTGCCTCTTTACTTGTCACTTGAATATCCATGGGGCCTCCTGCGTGAATAATCACATCCGTTTTCAATATCCTCTCCTTATCTTCAGCACTTAGACCTAAATCTATTTTCGTCAAATCACCTTCAATAAAGTGCATAACTGCCTTTTTTAAGATGCCTCTTTCTTGAAAAAGGCGTGTTGCTTTACTTTTCGACCTCACTAAAAGAAGAATTTTAACATCCTCTTTGGCTAATTCTTTCACTAATTGCTTTCCAATAAAGCCTGTTCCACCAATTAAAAATACTGTTCTCATATAAAACCTCCTTTTTAGTACTATTCAGTACTAATTTGATGTAAAAAAAAAGCTTCTTTTATCGAAGCAAGTTAAATAAATGATCTGCTGTTTTCGTGATTACAGTTGCATCCTTCAATGTTTCTGAAATAAATAACGCTCCTTCAAGATTTGTAATAAAAAGTGATGCAACCTCATCAATATTAATCGTATTTCTGAATTCTCCATTCTCTACCCCTTGTTTAAGTAATAGAGAAACTTTCTTTTGTAATTCTGTAAAAAAAAGACCTATTTTTTCTTTTATTTGCGTGGCCTGTGTAGGACTTTGAATATAAAGAGTAATAAATGGACAGCTCCCCTTATACTCTCTCGACTGAACTCCTTGTGATAATTGCTTTAAAAACAGTTGGATACGATCTTCAACTAAAAATTGGTTCTGAGAAAGTACGTCATCAATTGCAGATTGATACATTCCAATCCAATAATCAACGACCCCTTCTAATAATACTTCCTTATTAGAAAAGTGATAATACACATTAGACTTTGAAACTTTGCTTACACGTACTAATTCATCCATACTTGTATAAGCAAACCCTTTTTCTAAAAATAATGTTGCAGCTACTTCAATCACACGTTTTTGATTCATTAATTTTACCTTTGTCATAACTAGAACTATATAGTACTAATTTAAATGTTGCAAGTATTTATGTTATTTAGAAAAAAGTTTGATTAAAAAAGTTCCACTAACATTGATTTTACTGCAAAAAAATCTTATTTTGAATAAAGTTGAACTGAACCCCGAAATTGTTAATTCACTATCGTCTAATAGGGGTCACCATACATACCCATCAACTTAAGAAAAAGAAATGCCCCCAAAACGAAAAAATGAGCGGCTTCTCAAAATAGCTATCTGTAGAGAAAGAAAATTTTAATTTAGGGGGATATGAAAATATTAGCTTGATGGGTATGAAGTAGTGCCCCTATAAACAAAATCCTCCAGAAACATCTAAAATTTGCCCTGTTACCCAGCGGCTATCAGAAGAAGCAAGGAATGCTACTACATCTGCAATATCTTCAACTTGCCCTATTCGTCCGAACACAGATGAATTCGTAGCAAAATTTCGTATTTCCGGATTATCTAGCAATTTCGCATTTATATCTGTCTTCGTATATCCAGGCATAATTGTATTCACTGTTATACCTCTTTCTCCAAGATGTTTAGCTAGAGGAAGTGTCATCGTATTTAGTGCACCTTTACTTAAACCATATGCAATGGACCCTGCAAAACCAAGTCTTACTTCAGCTGATGAAATGTTAATAACTCGCCCCTCCGCTCGTAATAACGGTAATGTTTGCTGAATTAAGAAGAACGGTGCTTTAATATTTACAGACATAATTTCATCAAAAACTTCTTCTGTCGTATTTTCAATTGTTCCTTGTGTACCTATCCCTGCATTGTTTACTAAAATATCAATCTCTGATGTACCAACTCTTATTTGTAATTCATTCTTCAATTGTTCTACTATCTTTTTGACACCATCAATTGAATTGAAATCCGCTTCAATTAAGAATGCCTTTCCTCCATTAGATTCAATCTCACTAATTGTTTCATCTGCAGCTGCTTTATTTCGGCCATAGTGAATTGCAACTAATGCACCGTCGTTTGCCAATCTCATCGCAATCGCACGACCAATACCGCGACTCGCCCCTGTTACTAACGCTACTTTCCCATCAAGATTCTTCATTTTTTCCACCCTTCCTAAATTTTCGTTTGATAAAGTGAAACTTTAATCAGTGGGGGTTTTCTTCATCCCCCACTGATTATCAGCCCTCACCAATCGGGCTTTTACAGGCAGTTAATCTCTCACCTAACCACTTTGCTCCAGCTGAATTTGGAGGTGGGAGTTTTACTGCCCGCAAATAGCGGGATAAAACCTATACTTATATTTCCATTCAAATACTACTAATTTTAAATATAGATTTATAGGTAATTTAGTTCGTTAACTTATGATATTATAGTTATAATTTGTGATTTACTTTAGAAAATAAAACGAGGAGGCTACACAATGCAAAACGCAGTAAAATTGGATGAAATTGATCATAAAATTATGAACTTGTTGTATGAAAATGCGAGAATTTCCGTTTCAGAAATAGGACGAATTATATCCATGACGCAACCTGCTGTAAAAGAACGCATTAACAAGCTTGAAGATCAAGGGGTTATAGCTGCTTACCGAACGAAATTTGAGCCTTCCAAAATTAATAAAAACATCCAAGCATTTATTATGTTCAAAACGAGTCAATGCTCTGATTTCATCCAATATTGTAATGCCGCTCCTGAAGTAACAGATTTATATCGAATTAGCGGGGAATTTAATTATATGATGAAAGTCATGAGCGATTCGATGGATTCTCTCGCTGCATTTTTAGACTCTTTAATGCAATTTGGATTATCATCTCCTTTAATTGTTTTAAAGAGTGAATTTGAAGAGAAATTGTCGTTCTGATAAGAGGGTACTAAGGTAGAAATATGAAGTGTATGTGGAAAAATTCTTTTATAATATAATAAAACCAGCCATAGGCTGGTTCTTTTTTCATTCAATTTCCTACTAAAAAATCCCGAGTATAATTCTCCTTCTTCCCTATCCTTGATTCTTCCGCGCCTCCCTAAACTCCTCCTTCACCTTCTCTAACAAACCTTCTTCTGTAATTAATCGATACGCTGTATTTGCTAGTGCTTTTGCCGATGTGATTAGCGCTTTATCTCCAAGTTCTGAACGTGCTGCTTCTCTAAATTCATTCGTATGCGCAATTAAATCGTCTGGACCGATTTTAATGTACGGATGAATTGTCGGTACGACTTGGCTTACGTTTCCTGCATCTGTTGAGCCAATTCCTACTCTTTCTTTACGGTTTACATCTTCACCTAGTAGTTCTAACTCTTCCGCTACGACGTCATTAAATGTTTTTGTTACGAGTAGTTCATCGATTTCATTTTGGAATTGATGAATTTTCACTTTTGTGCCTGTTGCTAACGCTGCCCCTTGTGCGATGTTTCTTACTTTCTCTGTTACTTCCGCACATCTTTTTCTCGTTGCTGCGCGGATGAAGAACCTTGCTGCGGCGTAGTCAGGAATAATATTAGGTGCTTTTCCGCCCTCAGTAATAACACCATGAATTCTCACATCTGACGGAAGTTGTTGGCGAAGTGCATTAATACCGTTATAAAGCTGGATAATCGCATCTAATGCGTTAATTCCTTCTTCTGGTGAGGCCGCTGCATGAGCTGTTTTTCCGTAAAAATGAAAATCAAGTGGATCGACCGCTAGTGATGGACTCGTTGGAGCTGTTTTTCCGCTCGGATGAATCATAAGCGCCGCATCAATGTTTTTAAATAAGCCAGCTTTCACATAACTCGATTTTGCGCTACCATTTGGCCCGCCCTCTTCTGCTGGTGTTCCGAACACGACAACTTCTCCGCCGATTTCCTCAAGCGTTTCTGATAACGCGATCGCTGCTGCAACGCTAATTGTTCCGATTAAATTGTGACCACACGCATGACCGAGTCCTGGTAAAGCGTCATACTCAGCTAAAAATGCGATAACTGGTCCTTGTTTCCCGGAACTTTTCCGCGCGATAAATCCTGTTTCATGACCAGCTATATTGTGCTGCAACTGAAATCCTGCGCTTCCTAACAACAAACTTAACGTTCTTGATGCGTAAAATTCTTGGTTACCAATCTCCGGATTCGCATGAATATTATGACTTGTTTCTATGTACTTTCCCTTATTTCTTTCTATACTCTCTTCAATTGTTTTTCTTTGTGACGTTACTCCTGTCGCTCCCATTTTTCTTCCTCCTTTTATTTTCACGTAAAAAAGCCTCTTTCTAAAAGATAGAAAGAGGCTTCTGTATATACAGTCAAAATGAGCTTCTTTCTTATCTTTCAAGTTACCTTGCTGGAATTGGCACAGTATTCATAAAGAATCCGCTGCCGAGGTGTCATAGGGCCAGTCCCTCAACCTCTCGTGATAAGAATTTTCATAAAATTGTATTAAATTATTTTCATTCTAAGTTCATTCCAGGCAAAAGTCAAGGAATTCCTATCTGAATTTACCGAATATCTAAAAACCCTTTTAATACGCCAATTGTTTCAGGTGCTTGTAATCTTGCACATATGTACGGAAATTCCATACTACCTTCAAACATCATTTGAGATGTAAGAGGTGCTCCTGCCCAAAAGATTTCATCATCGATTACGATAAACGGGAATGCTTTATTTTGTCTTTGTAACTTTACATTTTTTAACGGAACTGGTCCATCACTATACACTGTTATTTGCGCATTTGTACGCATTAACGCTTGCCAGACTCGCTTATCCACTTGCTTTGTACTTGGAAGTGAAATGATAATTTTTCGTTTTGCGGCTAAAATATCTTTCAATAACCCTTTCGGCTCTTCAAGATTCATTTCCATAAACCAGCGTAAACGTTTCGAAATTTTCCGCTCCCACAATTGTCTTGATGTCGTGCGATCATATACATCTCCGTGACGTTCTATATGAGCTGTTAATTGTGATAACGCTTGTTTTCTCGAAAGGTTTTTACGCATATAATGGCAATCTGATAATTGAATGAACTTCCCTCTCGCCCTTGTCACTGCAACGTTGACGAGGCGATGATTTTTATGGTCAAAGAATAACACGCCAGGTCGTTCTTGCGGATAACTATCAACCGTATCAAATATCATCATATCTCTTTCAGAACCTTGGAATTTATGAACCGTCGCCGCTAAAACTGGTATGTTTTGATATTTCGTTCTCTGCAACATTTCTCTAATGCACGTTGATAAAAAGCGGGACTGTGCCCTGTAAGGCGTAACTACACCGATAGATTGAACACCGTCTAACAATCCAATTAACATCATTTGGATCGCTACTAAACCAGACATAATATTAAAACGAGAACCGGAAGCAGCGTCTTTTAAAGAAAAGGCTCCCATTAAGCTCGTATCAAATAAAACACTCGCCTCATTTGCGAACGGTTGCAGTTTCGCAAGTTCTTTACGCTCTGAAACAGATGGATGATCGTACACTCTATTTTTATAAATAAATGAATTCGTAAACTTCGATATATCCGTATGCATACGTCTTTGCTCCTGCAGCATAAAAAGGTTCGGATGTGCTTCTGATTTATTTACAGAATCAACAATCCCTGCATGATAAAACATATCTTCACCGAGCCATTTTCGAACGAGTTCATGGTTCGCCATCGCAATCGGAGGTAACTGTAAAAAGTCACCACAAACGACAATACGTTTCCCAAGTGAAGCAGCTAATGCGATTTGCGGAACATAAGCCATACTTACTTCATCTACGACAACTAAATCAAATGTACGCTCATAAATAAGTGAATCAATTGCACATTTCGATAAAGTCGCACCGATTACTTTCGCATTTTCAATGTATTCTTTTTCTACTTCTTTAATTTTCGCTTTTTGCTTTCGAAGATCACTTTCAATCTCTTGTATACGCTTCTTATCAGCAGAAGTCGCTTTATATGATAAAATCTTTTCACGAAGATCTTGTCGTGTCTCTTCTAAATAGAGTCTTTCTTCTCCCCAAGATCCATTCGTCGTTTCAACTAACTTCGATGCAAGTAATGTTTCATGATTTCGTATATGTTCATGTTGACTATAACCGTAACGAACAATTTCTCCAGGCGTCCATTTCTTCTTCTTCTCAATTTGCTTCGTTACTTCACTCATTAATACGTCTACTGCCGCATTACTATGAGCTAACACAAGTATCGATTTTCCTTTTTGATAATGAGCAGAAATAATACGCGATAAATTGTACGACTTCCCTGTTCCAGGCGGTCCCCACACATACGTTGTCGGATTGTAAAATGAACGATACGCCAATTCATTTTTCGTATTTTTCATCTTTTCAATATGTTTCGGACTGCTCGTCCCATCAACAAGACGCTTTATACGATTACGTTTCAGCTTATCTTTATGTGCCTCTTTCAATCTCTCTTGCAGCTGCTCTAAAAGCTGCCACGGTTCACTATATAAAACCGCTTCTCTTATTTCACCTTGTATATAATCATTTAACTTCAGTTCTATTTCTAATCCATGTACAGATAATACTTCCCCCGTCGCTTCCTCACCATCGAACTCAATTCGAATTGGTGAACCTTCAGGTAAGCTTACTTCCGAAATAAGCTGAAATACGTATACTGTACTTTCATAATCTGTATATAAGAAACGACCGTTAATGATAGAAATTTTACTACCACCTATCGTCTTCCAATGTTTAATTTCATATGCTAATGCATAATGCCACTCTTTCATCGTTTCCGATAATGAAGGAGTTTGAGTAGTTGTATTCATAGTATAATCTCCTTCCTTCTCCCCAAACATACTTTCTCACTATACCATATTACACGTTAAAATTTGTAAGGTTTTTATCTTGCTTATTTTCTTAATTTTCAATATTATTTTATATATAATTTTCAGAAAGAAGGAGTGCACATGCCAGTCAGAAGAATTGAACACGTCGGACTTATGGTCGCAAACTTAGAAACATCTATATCATTTTATGAAGAAGTAGTCGGCTTACAGCTCATTAAACGGATGGGGCATCCAAACCCAGACTTAAAACTCGCTTTTTTAGGTGTAGAAGAATCAAAAGAAACGACACTCGAACTAATTGAAGGTTACAACTCTTCTCTTCCGGCAGAAGGAAAAGTGCATCACATTTGCTTTAAAGTAGATTCATTAGAAGATGAAATCAAGAGACTAGAAACCCACAAAGTAACGTTTTTACTAGGTGAAGAAATTGAAACATTACCAGATGGAACACGTTACATATTCTTCGCTGGTCCTGATGGGGAATGGATTGAGTTTTTTGAGACGGAGAGATAAAGTGAAACTTTAATCAGGTGGGTGTCCATTCCTCCTTTTTTATCCCACACCAATCGGGCTTTTGTGGGATAAAAAAGAGCCGGAATTTGGTCTTATCCCTGTCAAGTAGACAGTATTAAAAACCCCTTTAACCTGAAGACTCACCTAGATTAAAAAACAATCATTTTGTTAGGAGTAAGGAATGATAAATACAATCTATATTATTGTTTTTTGGATACTTATACTATTCCCAATCCTGTATGTAATCATGATAAAGCATTGGAATATAAAAGTAGTTGCCGTATTTATTGGAAGGATTCTATTAAGTATCGTCTTTTTCTTAAATGGAATGTATGTAGGACTGCAACGAAATTGGGCAGAGCCCCCTATGAAACAGAATGGGATTTCTTTATAAAGTCTTTATTAAATGGAAAAACTGATGCACTTATACACTTGTTACTTCTAATTATTATCGTTACTTTCGGCTTAATAATTATATTTCTTTCTTTACTGGGGTACCGCCCATAACCATCAAGCTAAGAAAAGCGAATACCCCAAAACGAAAAAAATGACCTGAATTCTCATAAATAACTGTTGTAGTGATATAAAATTTTCGTTTTAGGGATACTTCAAAATATTAGCTTGATGAACATGGGGACGAGCCACTAAAATACAATTCCGCTAGAAATTTCCGCTCTATATTCCCTTTTATTTATGATAGTTGATTAACAACACTTTCTAAAAATTTGTCTACCTCTTCTTTTGATGTATCCGGTGTATGATAACCAATCGTAAATGTAAGTCTCCCATTATAAAAGCTTGCACCCATTGAAAAGAATGGCGCATACATAATGGGTGATGTCATATACCCGTCCTCAGCTTGAACTTCACCAAACTGAATAGGTTCATCAGCGATCACCCCGAAATTTGTCAGTAACGGCAACGCCATCCCCATCTGTAAAGCCTGCTCGTATTGCTGATTATACATTTCCTTCACCACAGATAGCTTCATACCTGCCAGTAGCTCCATTCCTGCTGCTGAAGACAGACCTGGATTTTGAGACTTTATTTTATCCATTGATTGTTTAATTCGAACGAGAGTCTGATTAAATGATTCATTATCCTCCATTTTAATCACTGGCATTTCCATGCCGGATAAGTTGCAAATAGCACCAGTTGTATAATTAGGCAGATATCGACGTAAATCAATTGTTAAACCGATCATTTTTTCTGCGGTGCGAGGTTCTGCATACACAGTGAAATGTGATAAAGCTCGGAAGTAGGCAGTCATGATTACATCATTCAAGGTAGCCTGTTGTGCTTTTGTCCATTGGGTTAGACGTAGAGATTGCTCATGGCTCAACCGCCGTACAGACATTTGAGGGGATTTATTTTTGTTGGGTTGAGATGGAAAAGACCATAACGATGCCTGTTGTTCTTGGCTAGGACGATACGCGCTTTTTATGTCCGATATTCCAGCATATTTGAATACACGTGATTGATCTCGAAAACTCTCATTTCCCTCACCAAATTCCTTCATAATTTGATTCTTAGATTGTCCCAAGGAAAGTTGAGTATAAATTGCTCCAAGCAAATTAATATATTCCTTGACCCCTGCGCCATCTGAACATAGATGAGATAATTTCACAACTAACATATCTGTTGTAGTGCCTCGTAATAATTTTGTTTGAACCATAGGCCCCTGAATACGATCACCAGGTTCCTTAATAAAATCTATTGCCATTATTTCAAGTTCTTGATTATTTCCTTCTGCAAAAAGGCAAATAGGTGAGTTAGTGGCAGATGAATGTTCCTCCCAGTAAGGGATATCATTTTCTACAAACCGGCTGTTCAAAACCGGCTGCAATTGTAACGTTATCCTTACTGATTGTTCAAGTATTTCCTTTGATATACCTACAGGAAAATAAAGAACTGCATTAATTTGTTGATCTGCAGAATAAAGACCTAATACATAATTCATTCGATCTTGAGGTGTTACTGAAAACTTTCTTTGTTCCATAATTCCGTCCCCCTTTTAAGACTTTTTTTGCATAACCTTATTCTCCATATGGTTGTAAATTTTCTTCAAGAGTAAATAATTATTATTTTTTGAACTTTTCACAAAAGTATCTTTTCCGTACTGGTTCCATTCTTTTTACGGCTCTTTGTAGGTGATATAACCATTATTTTATTATTATTAACACTTCCTACCCCCCTCTTAAAATCAAACGTAAATCGATTTAGTTTATATATATACAAACATTTTACAATGATGTTTAGTAATTATCAATAAAACAAATATTTTTTTATGTCTGTTAATAAAAAACAATAATTTAATACGTTCAGGTGTTACTTCATAATAAAAGGTTGATGGGCATGGAGACCACCAACCTTTTATCATATTGCTTTAGATGTTTGTATTCATTATTACATTGTTTACAAATAACTCCTGTTTGCACTTGTATCACCTCATCATTTTCAAACTTCCAAACTAACTAGGTCTTCATAAAGTGAAACTTTAATCAGTGGGGGGTTTTGTTCATCCCCCACTGATTATTAGCCTTCCCAATCGGGCTTTTACGGGCAGCAGGGCTCCCACCTAACTTCTTTGTTCCAGCTGAATTTTGAGGTGGGAGTTTTACTGCCACACAAATAGCGGGATAAAAAAGGAGCCGGAATTTTGGCCCCTTTTTTCGCAAGTGCAGCAACGGTTTGAAGAACCGTAACCTTCAACCTAAAAATTTACCCAGATTAAGAAACAATCATTTTGTGAGGAGTAGAAAATGATGAATACAGTCTATATTTTTGTTTTTTAGATGAGTGTATTTCTTAACTTGATAGCGATGTAGCTGGCCCCCTTTTAGAATAGTAGAGTATAAACGTAAAAAAACTTCTAACAAATTTTGTTAGAAGTTTTTTAAAATACGTGATATTTTATTTATCAATATTTCTTCAGTCTTCATTATTGATTTCTATTGTGCCTGTTCTAGCACTAACCTTTAAAATATTTAATAGATTCTCAGGTGTCTTGATTTCCACTTCATATTCAAATTTAGATTGTGCTAAGTTGTCATCTTCTAATTCGAATTCTTTTTTTACATTAATAATTTCTCCATTTGTATGAGCTAAAGAAATTTCACGAACTTGTTTCTCTGTATAGTTTTCATTCTTTTTCGCATAATTGTAGCCCATACCATAATATCCACCAACAATAGCAATACCACTTACTAAAATAGCAATTACACTTATAATTATTTTCTTTTTATGTTTTAACATTTTCATCCACTCCTTAATAATTAATCATTTATTCCAAATCTTGCTTCAAGTACATTTTCTGCTTGCTCTAATTGATCTTCAAGTATATCTTGTTCTCTTTCTTGTATTTGATATTGTTCAACAGTTATCGTTCCAGCGTGAAAATCTGCTTCTAGCTGATCATCAGATAGATCTATCTTGTCATCTAATTGGTCAATTTCTTTTTTTGCTGCTAAGTACGTATTTAAGTTATCTTCTTTTGCTCCAACTGGTTTCGTGTTATTTGCCTTTTCTACAATAGATGTGACTTCGTTTTTGAAATCTTGTGTTTGCTTAGTATCATTCATAGCAGGCCCTGTTTTGTTTGGTTCTTGTTGTAGTTGAGCACCTTCTTTTTGTAATTTATCATTTTCCACTTTCAGTTGTTGTATTTCTGTATCGTTATCAGCTTGAGTAGAACAAGCTGTTAAGAATAAACAAGACATTGCTCCAATCATCATCCATTTTCCCATTATGTTCTCCTCCCTTTACATGTGCACCTTATCCATGTCCTTATATTACTGAACAAACATTAAAGGAAGATTAATGTGCAAAAAAATAAAGTGAAACTTTAATCAGCCCTCACCAATCGGGCTTTTACGGGCAGCCCGACTCCCACCTAACTCTCTCGCATTCGCCGAATTTTGAGGTAGGAGTCTTACTGCCCGTTAATGCGGGATAAAATGATATAATTAAATAGTTTCTAATCTTTCTTTAATGTTTCGGAATTATAGTGATACATATAAATAAGAAGAAAAGGAGAATGTTAATGCGAGTTCTTATTGTCGAAGATGAAAAAGACTTACAAAATATATTGGTAAAACGATTAAATGCAGAATATTATAGTGTCGATGGATGTGGGAATGGAGAAGATGCTTTGGATTATATAAGCATGGCTACCTACGATTTGATTGTGCTTGACATTATGATTCCCGGAATAGATGGTTTACAAGTATTACAAAGATTACGTGCGGACAATAATACAACTCCTGTCTTGCTTCTTACAGCTAAAGATACAATTGATGATCGCGTAACAGGACTCGACTTAGGTGCGGACGATTATTTAGTAAAGCCCTTTGCTTTTGATGAGCTGTTAGCAAGAATTCGAGTGTTGATGCGAAGAAAAACAGGAAATACATCTAATGTGTTTGAAATCGCTGACCTAGTGGTGGATTGCAATATGCATAAAGTAACAAGAGGAGGTCAAGTTATCAATCTTTCCAGTAAAGAATTTGCTATTTTAGAATATATGATTCGTAAGAAAGAAGTTGTGTTGACACGAGATAAAATTGAGCAACATGTGTGGAATTACGACTATGAAGGTGGCTCGAATATTATTGATGTTTACGTCCGCTATCTTCGCAAAAAAATTGATAGCCAGTTTGAAACGAAGTTAATTCATACAGTACGAGGAACTGGTTACGTATTGCGAGTAGAATCATGAAAAGACTATCAATAAAAATGAGAGTGACCCTATGGTATACGGGGCTAGTTGTAATTATTATGGCACTCGTGTTAGCTTTTATTTTAACTTCTTCAGATAAAGTTTTGCTTTTTAATATGAAAAATCAATTGAAGAGCACAGTAAAAGAAAGCATTGAAGATATCGAATATAAGCATGGACAGTTAAAGATTGCCGATGAATTTGAAGCCTTAGAAGATGGAGTAAATATCATCATTTATAGTAAACAAGGTGAGCTGCTGGCAGGACATAATCCAACAACCTTTAATAAAAAGGTATCGCTTAAATCCGATGAAATACAAACCATTAAAGACGGTAATAAGGAATGGATAGTATATGATTTTCTCCATAATGTAGGCGGCGATGAGCAAGTCTGGATTCGTGGCATAATGACCATGAATCAATTATCATCGACCATGAATACGCTTATTGTGGTAACACTCATCTCATTTCCATTACTTATTCTCATTGCAGCAGCGGGAGGATATTTTATTACGCAAAGAGCGTTTCGACCTGTGCAACAAATGAGTGATTCAGCCAGTGAAATTGGTGATGGTAAAGACCTTTCGAAGAGAATTAATTTACAAGGTTCATCGAAAGACGAAATGTATCATTTAGCACAAACTTTTGACAAAATGTTTGAGCGATTGGAGACATCATTCGAAAGTGAAAAACAATTTACATCTGACGCATCTCATGAATTAAGAACACCAACATCTGTTATTATTTCGCAATGCGAATACGCTTTATCGCAGAGGAATAATCCGAAAGAAATGGAAGAATCGTTAGAAGTAATTTTAAGGCAATCGCGTAAAATGTCCGCGTTAATCTCGCAACTCTTATTATTAGCACGAGTTGACCAAGAAAAGCATAATACTTTTCAATTTGAATGTATCAATATGAGTGAATTAACGGAAATCGTTGTAGAAGAGCTTTCATTAATGGTTCAAGAAGCTTCGATTAATATAACAACACATATAGAGGAAGACCTGTTTATTAAAGCAGATCAAACATTGATGATGCGTTTATTAATGAATTTACTAACGAATGCGATTGCTTATAGCAAAGCGAACGGCACTGTGAATATGCAACTGTTCCGGGATGAAACCAATATAATAGGTAAAGTCTCCGATAATGGCATAGGCATCAGCGAGCAACATATTGTGAAAATATGTGACCGCTTCTATCGAGTTGACGCAGCACGAACATCTTCAAACAATGGAAACACAGGTTTAGGATTGTCGATGGTAAAATGGATTATAGAACTACACGGAGGAGAAATTACCGTTGAAAGTGAATTAGGAGAAGGCAGTACTTTTACATTTAAACTACCCATTGAAAACCGAGCATAATGTATGCTCGATTTTAGCTTTAGAATAAAGATTGATTAAAAAGCTCTCTTCAGTCCTTATTTAAAAGTAAATACAAAAACTCCATTTTGAAAAAAAGCGATCAAAATGGAGTTACTCTTTTTAGCTATATATGAGATTTTATAAAACCATCTACTTAAATCTATTTTCCAAGTATACCATTCAACAATCTGAAATATTCTAATCAACACAATCACTCATTTAACTAAAAAAATTGGTTAATTGCATAACGCTCTTCTGACTTTCCTTGCGAAAATTAGTGGATCATCAACGTCTTCGATATTAACGTAAATTAAATTTGGATCATCACATAACCACTCATTGTGTATAGACGAAACGATTATTCCTTGTTTAATAATTGTAGCAACAAATTCAGTGACTTCCTTTTGTAAGAGTGCTATCCGCCCTAGACATAATGCCCGTCCAGTTTTATTATCTCGTGATTCGAATGAGAAGGAAGTTGTTACTCTAAAACGTTTCCCCAAGATTGTTGCTTGTATTTCATCCCGATTTATTGTTGCCACGCATTTTCCACCGGCGAATCCTTCTTGGCCACCGATAATTCTTGCAAACTGTTGACAAATTAATTCATCATTAAACGCCATACCTTTAATCATCCCCCCTTTTACTGTTAGGTTATGAATGAATACATCGGTCTGAAACGGTAATGAATCTATTCTATTACAAAAAAGATGATGGCAATCTAACGAAATCTATTAGCTCAATTATTCTTGATTATTTGAATTAACTCGGCTATATATGTTAAGACATTTTTAGAGAGCATAAAAAAGACACCCTAAGGTGCCATCCTCCGACTTGAGAATCATATCTATGTATGGAGAAATTTAGAAAAGAGAAACTTCTAACTATAACTTATAGAGCTCTTATACCATGAATTACTTACATACATATTTCCTTATTTACCCGAAGAAGAATCCCGTTATATTACTTTCTGATCAGTCTCGTTAAAGCCATCCCAATAAATCCAGCACCCATCCCTATTAGCCATCCAGCATGAGTATCACCTAATATAGATCCCACTCCTCCGCCAAGAAACATGCAGCCAACGAATACTAATCCTCCAATTCCCCAATTCGGCCGTTCCATAATTCAATCACATCCCTTCAATAAAACATATGCAATTAACTAGCCTAACTTTCTTGCATAGGATAGTTAATTATTTTGCTTAGGTTTAGCACTTTCAGGGAATTCAAAAGATGCGGAAATTGAGCCATTTGAATGGATTGCAGAAGGTGAATTTAATTTTTTTATATTATAATAACTTAACGAAATCTGTTAGCTCAATTATTCTTGATCATATGAATTGTTACCAGAGTTTAAATGGTGCAGAATTTTTTTGTTATAAGGTGTTTTTCCTTTTCAGCTTGATGGGTATGGGGTACTACTCTATCGCTATTAAGTTAAGAAACACATTCTTTCCTAAATGTTCAGTTAAAAAATGTCTTAGACTGCATTTAGTTGGTATAACTAGATTCCTCTATTCTAGTTTTCTAAATGTAATACTGGAAAAGATTTAACCTTGTCATTGGAGGGCACATATATTCATGACAATTAATTAAAATAGATCCTGCACTATGAAATAAATTTTTAGATAAACCAAAATAACAAGCAAAAAGCCCCTTCAAATTTGAAGGGGCTTTTTAGTATATAGAAATTAGCTTAAATCAAAGATAACATTTCTTGAAAGGGGGCATTTTTATATTATTCAGGTTTATTGAGGAGCCTTCGTTTGAAGCAACTTTAACCCCATACCAATAAAAATCATTCCAGTTACTTTATTTAGAATCATCCCTACCTTTTGATTTCCTCTTAATTTTTTTGTGACATATGAAGAGAAATAAGCAACAAATAAACACCACAATAATCCAGTGACTGTAAAAGTAATTCCTAAAATGATAAAAGGCATAGGGCCTGAAGCCTTTGTATCTATAAATTGCGGAAGAAACGCAATAAAGAATAAAGAGACTTTTGGATTCGTGAGACTTGTTAAGAGTCCTTGTAAATATATCTTTCTAATGTTCAATTTATTGGATGAGGCTTGGAAAGCTACATTTGTTTTATCAAGTATCATTTTAATCCCTAAATATACAAGATAGATAACACCTATAACCTTAATGGTGTTAAATAACACAATGGATTTGGTAAGTATAATAGATAAACCAAAAGCAACCAATAATGTATGAACTAAAGAACCAGTAATAATACCAAAAACAGAATACACACCTGCTTTTCTACCTTGTGAAATACTTCTTCCCACAATATACATGGTGTCTGCGCCAGGAATTAGATTTAATAAAATCCCTGTTAGTAAAAACACTTCGTAATTAATAATACCGTACATTCTAGCACCCCTATCTATTTTTTTGGTGCCCTTATTGATATTAAATTAAATAAAAGAAAAAGAAAAGTGTTTTCTATTTATTCAATAAAATTAATGTTTTTTTAATTTACAACCAATAAAACTGATGGAGTGTATCATTCGTATCGCGGACCTAAAACTCACTATTGAATAAGTAAAACCCCAGAAATCCAAAGGTCTCTGGGGCTTCATTATATATTTAGCTCTTTTTGCTTTTTGTTTTGTTTATGTCTATGCAGCAATTTTCGACTTATGAGAGAAATCAGTAATAAGATCAGTATTAGTACGAAAAGTTGCATAAATGATAAATCAAAATATTTAGCACCTGTAACTATTAAAAGTGTAGAAATCGTACCTTTTACAATGAAAAAAATAATAATCCATAATCCGCCTTTTTTCCAGTTCATTTTTATTTTACCCTTTCCTACGCTTAAATTCTTAAATGGGACACCTTAATAGAAATCTATTATATTAATAAAAAAGTAAACTTTTTCACAAAAATCATGTCCAATTACATGCGACGATTTCATAATAAATGAAAATGATATTCAGTGTCAATTTTATTGACTATTTGAATATCTATTTATCATCTCAATCTCTTTCTACTTCGTTTCTTATAGGCAATGAACTCTTGTTTTCAAACAAAAAACACCTCAATTGAATTTGCACACTAAATATGCGAATTCAAGAGGTGTTTTTTCATGTACCATCAGATAAGATTTCCTGCTTTATTTATTTCTTGATACGTAGCTATTTTCTAGTACACAATAACTGGATCATTAGTGTTCAAACTATCATATACAGTTTTTGCAACATTAGGAAGAAGGTTTACACACCCGCCTGATCCCCCTGTTAAATAAGCATTATTTGCCCAGTCTTTTCGCCAGCCGGCATCATGGAACCCTTGACCGCTATTTGTGAATGGAACCCAGTAATCTACTTTAACTGCATAATCAGCTTTACCTACTGCGCTGCCTTTGAGCGTGTATGGTGTTCGTTTATATAAGACGTACCACACACCTGGTGATGTATCTTCACTCGTGCTATGTTTACCAGTTACTACATTTGTTGTAACTACTAATTTCCCATCTTTGTAAATCCAAATTTGTTGATCCGCAATTGAAACTTCCGCATACGTGTCTCCGATACCATTATTCGATGTTGTTTCATAACCGATACCTTCCTTCTCCCAACCATTTCCGTGAATATTAGAAGCAGAAAGCGATTTTTCGCCTTTCTCAAAGGCTTGTTGAACTTGTTTTGTTTCTTTTTCCACATCTAGTGCCCAGCCGTAGCCTTGTCCTTTTACTTGTATAACCGAACCGGAATGAGTTTTAAATGTGAAATCTTTATTTAATGTTGATTTAGCGTTATTAATTTCAGCAATCTTATTTTTAATGTCGCTCGCATCGATTGTAACTTTCATATCCTTTGACATAGAGGCATTTTGAATTAAATCTTTCGCTTTTAAAGGATACACTTCATTCTGCACTTTATACTCAACAGACTGCCCAAGAAGATTCTGTAGTGCTTTCTCCTCTTTTTTGACAATCGGATCGTCTTCTTTAATAGGCTTTATGTATGTAGACTTCAGATGAATTTCACTTTTATACTTCTGCTTGTCGTAATCTTTCAGTAGACTAGTAACGTCATACTGTTTTCCATCAACGCTCTTCGAAATAACAACTTTTCCTTGTTCAAGCTTCGCCATAGCATCTTGAGGCGCTTTTAATTTTTCATTCATAGAGATGAGCTTTTCTTCTACAAGTTTTTTCATCGTTTCACTACGATACTGATCCGCCTTTTCCGGTAGCACTGAATATTTTTTTTCCTTTGAGGAAGGGAAAAATGTCCACTGGCTTTTTAATAGTTTCTTAACTTGAGGAAAATCTTTTTCCGTAAGTTCCGTTTTTGTATCTTTTTCATCTAAAATTTGTTGTTGATCAACATAGACTTTGTTTTCTAGTCCAGATGCTTTTAATTTCTGTATTGCCTGATCAGCGTTCAGACCACCGACTTTTGTGTCATTAATCGTAACATTTGAATTGAAGTGAGTTGTCTGATAATAACTCATTCCTCCAATGAGAAGTACAATTACACCAACACCCGCTGCAATAAGCTTCCAATTTGTAAAACGTTTGCTTGATCTTACTCGTTTTCTCTCAACTTCTTCAACTGATTCATTTATTGGATTATTGTTCATCAATCTTTCCCCCGTATACATTAACGTCAATCGATTTTAAACTAAAACCATTGACTAGTGTACCTTATTTTTCCTAAAATTTCATTATTTTTAAAAAGATTTTATCGCATTTAATTAAATTCGGATTTTTCAATAGTACGATACATTGAATAACCCTTTACAAGTAATAAAGTGAAACTTTAATCAACTGTTACACCAAGGGATTTAGCTAAATCTCTTGTGAAAGCTTTTTCTCTTTACGTAAAATACGAAGTATGTTCTCCATTTTTATGAACATCACCCCTAATTTTGCCAAAAACTTTTACATTATTAGTTTATATAATTCTGTTATTAATATTAATTTTTTTTTACATTTCAAAAAAAATAAACGATAATCCTTCTACATCTTAGATAGAAAGAATACCATTTTTTCGTTTAGAGTATTTGTATATACTTCCAAATATTAAGACGCTAGCATGGATGATGCCCCCAGGTATGAGAATCTAAAGTATTTGAATAAGAAACTTTACTCCGTTCGTTATAGTTATTTACATCATAATATAATTATATATATTTCTATCTTAAGGACTGAAAATAGCTATTTTAAAATATAGTTGCTAATTTTATTTCAATCTTCCTTGCACCCAAGTAGCAATATCATTTATAACATACTCAGGGATATTAGCAGGACTATAATATTCATCCGATTTACTTAATTCTCCATCTACTTCTGTAAAGAAGTGATTTAACTTTGGATATAGTCGATAATCAATGTTATCTCTCTCTTTTAATTGTTCTTTCCAAAAAGGAATTTCAATTTTTGATGGAACTCGATCGTCTCTTTCTCCTTGAAGAATAAGAAGCGGTGTTTTTTGTTCTTTTGACATTTCTGCTGCTTTAATTTTACGGATAGAATCCCAATATACTGGTGGTCCTAAAGAAAAATCCTTTGGAGGATTCTGACTAGAGAAATTAGGATCCTTTAATAATTTAAATTGCGATTTGTAAAATTTATATTCTTCTGGTTTCATTTCTCCAATAGAAAGACGATACTCAAGTTGATCTAAAACATTGTCTGTGAATGCCTGGGCCGCTCCTCCCATCACAATTGCCCCAGCAATATTTTGATTTTGATTTTGATTTTTTTCAATTATCCTCGGAATCATCATTCCACCTTGACTATGACCAAGAATATAAATTTGATTCTTATCTATCATAGGTTCATTTTGAAGAAAATGATTCACAAGAAGAGCATCATCTGTTGTCTCTTTATCAACTGTATAAAAAGGACTAAGTTCTGTTTTCAATCCATGTTCATAGGTTCGTTTATTATAGCGAAGGACAGCAATGCCTTTCGAGGCAAGACCTTCAGCTAAATCGCGAAATGGTTTTAAAGCATACGTTGCTGAATCCTGATCGGCTGCTCCAGCTCCATGAACAAGAATAACCGCTGGAAAAGGACCCTTTCCCTTTGGAATAGATAATGTTCCTGGTAATGGAAATGCACCACTTCCAACTACTACTTCTTTATCAATAAATGATTCAGGCTTACTATATGATGGCCGATCTGCAACAGGACTAAACGACATACTGAGTTGAAAATCATCTATTTTTCCAGATGGATCTAGTTTTATTAGTAAAGGTACAGTCATTTGTTCAAAAACTAATTTAATCTCTACATTTGTATGAACAGGATTTGTCTCTTTTTTGTGTAACCTCTCCAATTTCTATAAAAGAACCTTTTTGTAATTGCGTAGGAAGTTCCTCCCAATAGTTCTTCAGCCATTTTTCGGATATTATTTTCTGTAATGATCGAGAAGTTAAACCAAATGCAGATTTATAATCTTCAGCATGCATAGAACGGATAAATGAAAGAGTAGTAGATATAACAGAATTTTCATCTTCAATATTGTCTATTTTTTTTATATTTGTGTTTGTTTCCTTTAATGTCGATTTAAATGGGTGGCTGAAGGGGGTATTATATGTATTTGGATATAAACTTGTTTTCAACACGTCCTTATTCCGTCCCTCGAACAAGTTTGAATAATCCTCGAAATTTTTAGGTGAAATTACTTCCTCCGCATATGAAACCGAAGGAATAGTTATCGCACAAATTGCACTGACAAGTAATAATTTACTCCCTATTCTTTTTTTCGTGCTCATATTTATTAATTCTCCCTTCACAATTAAAATTTTTAATACAGCATGCCTAGTACTATAAGGAAATAGAAATTTTCAAGGTAATTAATAATTTACTTTACGATCCCCCCTAACAGGTTAAAAAGCTATTATAAACAAACTTTAATATAAAATGCCTTCTCCCTCTTTTTCCACATGTATGTTAACTCTAGAAATTACTTCTTTTCTTTAAAACACTCTTTTTACTGGTTTGTTTTTCATATATAAGTCGTACCTGTTTTCCCCTTCGCGCTACTTTATATTTTTATCATATACAATGAAAATCTCTTTTTCCTTACCTATTCCTTACAAATCCCTTACATCCAGAATCACTTTTATAATAGTGCTGTAGGAACCTCTGTGCCCGAAAGCGCAAAAAAAGAAACACCGATGTTATTTGCTTTGGTGCTTCTTTTTCTCGCTTTAAATTTTGATTATTTTTCTTGCTATGTAACACAAATTACATTGTGCTGTCTGGAACACTCCTAACGTTGTTAAAATCACTTGTTTCAATAGTAAAATTTATACTAGAGGGTACTCATATCCAACAGTTTAAGAAAAAGAAACGCCTCAAAACAAAAAATGAGCTGACTTCTCAAAATAACTAAATGTAGAGACAGAAAATTTTCATTTAAGGGTGACTTCAAAACCATTAACTTAAGAAACGGATATTCTCCAGAACGAAAAATAAGAAGATTTCTTTCAAAATACTAGCTTGATGTACATTAATTGGCACCATAATATGATTGAATTAAACTCATTACAAACAGCTAAGAAAGTGATTGCTGGAATAGAAGTTATGCTTATAATCAAAAAAGGACAAACTCCCCAAGGGGAAAAGTTTGTCCAATACCATAATCGCTCTTGTTTAATAATATTTAATTCAGTTCCGCTAGGAATTTTTCATTCTTTTTTCATATCCCACTATTTTTGCATCAGAACTAACAATAGTAAATTAGAATAACGACTTAATACTCGCTAGGACAGTAAGGATACCTATAACAATAACAAATACATTGCTCATCTTCCCTCTATATTTAGCTAGTACAGGCACTTTACGAATTGCATACATTGGTAATAGACATAAGATAGCAGCAACTAACGGACCGCTAAGGGCATCAATGATTCCAAGAATACTTGGATTTGTATAAGCAACATACCAGCATGTTAATACGACAAAAGTAAGAATCATTGTCTTAACTGTTTTTTCTCCTATATCTTTCCCACGTTTTTTACCGGACTTGATAATCATGTCACGCATTACCTCATACGCCCCTATATAATGGCCAAGGAAAGACTTTGTAATAGCCACAAATGCAATGATAGGAGCCGCAATAGTGATTACTGGTGAATTAAGCTCATTAGCAAGATATGATAGGATTGACAAGTTCTGTTCTTTTGCCACCTTAAGATCATCTGGAGTCAAACTTAAAGTACTGCTCCAAACAAAGAACATAACAACAGCGAATGTCATGATATAACAAACTTTTTGTATTTGAGCACACTTGGCATCAGTAGCATCTATTCCATACGTAGCTCTCTGTTTCATAACGAATGACGAAATCATAGGAGAATGATTAAACGAGAATACTATGATTGGTAGTATCATCCATATTGTTCCAAAATATCCTGTTCCAGTTGAAGCAGTAGAAACACTTGAAAAACTTAGCATTGACGTATTCCACTGTGGAATTAAAGATATTGCGATAAAAAGTAGAGAAACAATGAAAGGATATACTAGCATGCTCATTATCTTTACAGTAATATCTTGACCAAAATTTAGTATAGCGATAAGACCGAGTACTAATACAAGCGATAAAATGGCCCTTGGAGGCTCCTGCATGTGCAATTGATGCACGATAAAACTATTTGCAGTATTTGTAAGTGCAACCGAATACATCAGCACGATCGTATAAATTGAGACGAAATATACTATGTTAAAAATGATACTTGCCTTATTTCCGAAATACTCTCTTATAGTACCCGTAATCCCCTCATCAGCAGAATTAGAAGCGTATATCATTTTAGCAAGCGCCCTATGTGAGTAATACATAACTGGATATGCAAGTATGGTAATTAACAGTAATGATAATAAACCACCTGAACCTGCATTAATAGGTAAGAAGAGTACTCCTGCTCCAATTGCTGTTCCAAATAGACTCAATGCCCAGGTAGTATCCTGTTTATGCCACTTTTTAGGGTCTAGATATTTCTCATTTTTTACTGCAGTATTATCAACTTGAAATTCTATGTTTTTTGCAGTATTCCCATTCATATAATAATTCCTCCTAGTTTTCTATTCTTACTTCTCTATTTAAGGCATCGGAATATAGACCGTTCTTGAAAAATGAATTGCTTATAAAGTGCGCCACATCGTATATCCTTCTTCTAAGTTAATCAAAATCAAAAAATTGGCGAAGCATCAACCTGACGGGGTTGTTACAAATTATAAAATATCCCAATTATATAGTGGTATATTTTATTAGTAATTCCCCCAATATACAGACATCCTTAGGCGAGCAATAGAGAATATATTGTTAACTATTTCACAATATACCCGATGATTGTTCATTGATTTGATTGTTTCTCTCCAAAGATTTTATTTTTAATGGCAATCCCTGTAGGTGTAGCTGCAATTCCACCTAAACCTGTCTCTCTTAATTCGCGAGGCATTTGTCTTCCAACTCTATACATCGCTTCAATAACTTCGTCAGCATTGATGATATTGTTTACGCCGGCTAATGCGATGTCCGCTGCTGCTAAAGCATTTGCCGTTCCAATGGCGTTTCTCTTTACACAAGGAATTTCTACCAAGCCAGCGACCGGATCACAAACTAAACCGAGTAAATTTTGTAATGCAATCGAAAAAGCTACAGAAGATTGCTGTGGCGTTCCACCTGCAGCTTCTACCGCAGCTGCAGCCGCCATCGCTGAGGCACTGCCTACTTCAGCTTGACATCCTCCGTACGCTCCTGAAATACAAGCGTTGTTTGCGACTATCGTTCCAAATAACGCTGAAGTAAATAGAAAATGAATCATATCTTCATGACTTAACTGCAACGTATCTTTAATACTAAATAGGACTCCCGGAATCGTCCCACTCGCACCTGCTGTTGGAGTTGCACAAATAGCTCCTAATGCAGCATTTACTTCATTAACACCGATAGCACTTTGGATCCCTAACACCATCAAATCTCCAGAAAGGGTTTTCCTATTTTCTCGATAGTTTTTAATTTTAACAGCATCACCTCCGGTTAAACCAGTTGGAGAAAATACACCGTCGCCCTCGATACTTTTATTTATAGCATTTTGCATAGTCGCTAAATTTCGTTCCATTTTACTCCAAACTTCTTCATAAGTAGATTTAGTTTGTTCAATTTCCTGTTCAATTGCTAATTCATAAATTGTCTTTTGGCTTTTATTAGCTGCATCCACAATTTCTTTTATGGCCATATACATATTTTTTCACTCCCTAATGTAACTAAAGAATAATGAGCTTAGCTATATTGCTTAAATTTCCTAATTCCTCCTGGAGATTACCAGGCAATAGCGAATCCAATGCGAATGCATATAAATATTTCCTATTTCCTTCTAAACTATGAAAGTTATTAATTTCTACATCATATTGTTTAAAGATCCTGCGTAAAACAAATTCAAAGTCAGCTCTTTCGGAAATTGCAATAATGACTGGCAATGGCCCCTGCAGATCTAAACTAAATCCGTCAATTTCAACATGTTTGATTTCAATTAATCCACCGCCGACAGAAATACCCATCGTTCTAATACTTCGACTTTCATCCTCTAAATATACATCTGCCGTATTTGGATGATCAGCAGGACTATCACCCGCTTTTTCAATAAAGGTAATGTCGATCCCTTTAGATTCTGCTATTTTAATAGCATCTGGCACTTTGCTGTCATCGGCTGCAAATCCTAGTATCCCAGCAATAATCGCAAAATCAGTTCCATGTCCTTTATGGGTTTCAGCAAATGATTCATAATACCTTACCACGACTTTTTTTGGAAGACCTTGAAATAATTTATTGGCTACTGTTCCAATAGCCAAAGCACCTGCAGTATGTGAACTTGAAGGACCTATCATTATGGGCCCAATCACATCAAAACAACTTTTGTATTTAACAACCTTTTTTTCCTTGATAGATGCTACATTCATGTTCATATAAGCACCCCCATAATTTATTATTTTTAATTGCAGTTGAATCTACGTTATTAAAATGACTGATTCAAAACGAGGCCTCGTTGAAGGCGCTTTCATTATCGTGTCAAATACACTTTTCCTTTTGATCACATACCTTTCTTAGAGTAATCATGTCAGTATGTCCAAATTTAAAAGGTTACTTACAATGTCATTAGGATTTTTGCAAAAAAACTAGGTTTGATACTTTCTCTAGAGGTAATAAATTCTTTCTCGACGCCCTCATTATAGCTTGTATATTTATGAGTGCAATATTTTTTTATTTTTAGAAAGATTGAATAAACAGAATCTTGAATGGGTAATAGATTACACTTAGCATGTAGCAATTGTGTCCTTTGTTTGAAGCTGTATTAGTTAGTAGAAAAGCAAAAATAACACAGAGTTCCTTTCATTAACACATTGATTATATTGGAAAATCATTATAATGATACTTATATTATCCTTTGTTGAAACATTTAATTTTGGACATGAAAGCTGTTGCAATAAATGATTAATATAGATAGCAAGTAATAAATTAATGAACTATAAAATCATTTTTGAATATTAATCATTAATTTTTCATTAATATTCATTTTTCAGAAAAAAGGAACTTCTTTTTTTATAATCTTAACTTAAAGTAATATTTTGGTAATACCCAACAATTTACACCATCCCCTTTACAGTTATGGAAACCCTAATTAGATTTAAAAAGAGAGAAGAGCTCATCGATGCTCCTCTCTCTTTTTTATTTACTTAAGATTACTATTCAAATTGCTTATTGCATCTTTAAGCTGACTTTTAAATTATAAACTTTAATTTCCATACTTCTTTACAAGCCGATAAATGAAAAAAGTATATGTTCCTTCAAAATTAAGTTATAAAAGAGTTATGTTTTCCTGTAACATATTATTCATCCTTCTATTCACAGACAGTACGCTTCCACACTAAATAAAATCTCTCCGTAAACGTCCAATAGCTCTAAAATATACAAATATTGAAGCATATGAAAAAAACACTCTTATGAGTGCCCTTCTTAGCAACTAAGTCCGCTGCAACTATTATCATTACCCCGATGAATTTTGCCTGTAAGAGGAAATTTTAAGTTCATATTTAATTATTAAAATAAACCGCACCAAAGTTTTCATTAAATCTTTTACACCAAACAGAAACCGAACCATATTCACTTACATCTATCCCTTCAGGAATTTCATAGTTTTGGTCTCCTTTATTTCCCTTTAATTTTCCTAATTCAATATACTGATAGTTTTTCACGTCTTCATTATTTTTTAAGCGATTTGTAGGAACTAATACAACTCGTACATCTGGCCCATTAGATGTTGCAAAATCAGAAAGTCGTAAAACACTTTTTCCATCCGCTAATTGGTAAATTTTTGCCGTTCCAGTTGTTTCATGGACACCGTTTTGAAACTGACCTTCCCTTATTACTCGATCACTTTGTTGCCTTACTTCAGTTGATTGTATCTCTGCTTGTGGCAATGATTCATTTACGTGCTTATCAATAAATAATTTCTCTGGTCGGAACAATGACCATAAAATCCCCAATACAATTATCAAACCACCTATAAGCCATACATATTTTCTTTTCATAAAGTAAAAAACCTCCTGTAACATACTGTGTAGTAGTATGTTAACAAGAAGGTCTTTCATTTTTCTAACGTAAATGTTACAAAAGTCTTTCAGCCGTCTTATTTTTTTACTGATGTGATGGGAAGAGTGAACCAAAATTCACTTCCCTGCTTACCATCTGCGCGATTCCTTACACCAATTTCCCCTTTGTGCATTTCAATCAATGATTTTGCAATAGCTAATCCAAGTCCGGAACCTCCAGATTGTGAACTTCTTGATCGATCTGTTCTAAAAAAACGTTCAAATACGCGTAATTGATCATTTGGAGAAATTCCCATTCCTTCATCCCGCAAAGTGAATTGGACCTGTTGAGTTGGTTTATTTTCCACTACAGTCAATTCAATTGTTCCAGAGATAGGAGAATATCGAATTGCATTATGTAATAAATTACCTATGACCCTTTCTATTTTACAAGGCATAATCAAAAGTCGAGGTAATGTATCAGGGACATCCAATTGCACATGGATTTGTTTGTCTCCTAATAAGACAGAATGTGACTCTAATACATCTAATAGAACTTTATCTAAATGTGTGAAACTTGGGTGAAAATCTACTTGCTCAAACTCTAACTTTGAAAGATCAAATAAGTCGTTAATTAATCCATTTAATCTTTCTATTTCTTTTAAAACCGTTGCTAAGTATTGCTTTTTCATTTCAGGATCTTCAATCAGGTTATCTTGTAATGCTTCTATCATCATTTGCATGCTAGTCATAGGTGTTCGTAAGTCGTGTGAGATATTGGTAATTAGCTCCTTACGAGAGTTTTCCTGTTCCTCTAACTTAGTAAACCCTTCTTCTAATTTTTTTGCCATCTGTTGAAAGGCTGTTGCCAATTCTTTAAACTCACGTGGTTCTTGCCCAATTATATACATCGTTTCAAAGTGTCTATCACTAAATTGTTTCGTCAATTTTATTAAATTTTGTATAGATCTCATGATAGGACGTGTCATTAACCAATAAATAAACGTTGAAATAATGAATGCCACAAATGCAATTACTGTTAATAACCGCGTTTGTTCCGGTTCAAGTAACATTTTCGTATCACTATACCATATAGCAATTACCATAATACTAGTACTTAATAGATTCATGAGTAACAATTGAATACGTAATCTCATGTTTCATTTCCTCCATTTGGCTCAAAGCGATATCCTATACCCCAAACCGTATGAATCCAACGATTCTTTATCGTATGCTTCTCGAGCTTTTCACGTAAACGACTCACTAACACGGTAACTGTGTTTGATGCTCCTTCATGTCCAAAATCCCAAATTAATTCAAGAAGCTGCGAGCGAGAAAATACTTGTTTTGGATGCTTTGCCATGAGATAAAGTACCTCAAACTCTTTCACCGTTAACTCCACTTCCTTATTACAAACAAGTACATATCTTGTCTTTGGATATATTTTTAAATCTGGAAACTCTATCACTTCCAATAAGGATTCTTTCGCTTGTATTTGTACATGGCTTCCTCTTCTTAGTATAATTTGAACCCTTAATACTAATTCACGAGGGGAAAATGGCTTTGTTAAATAATCATCTGCCCCCATTGTTAAGCCTAAAATTCGATCCCTTTCCTCTCCCTTAGCAGTTAACATAATAATAGGGACATTTGATTGTTGACGAATTTCCTCGCATAATTCCCATCCATCTTTTTTTGGCATCATCAAATCTAATATAATTAAATCTGGTTGATGTGTAAGAAATAAATCCCAACCTTCTTTACCATTTACAGCGGTATAAACTTCATATTCTTCTCTTTCTAAATACCGTTTGCATACTTCTCGAATATTTTCTTCATCTTCTACGATTAAAATTCTTTTCTTCATATACTATCCTCACTTCTTTTTCACCAATAACAAAAAATTTATTTTTTCTATTATCCAATAAAAATATCTTTATAGGTAAAGATATAAAAACTAATCACATAAATAAATCAGAATTCCACATTTCACCCTCGAAACGAATGAAAATTCGGAAAATAAATCATGTAATACAGATAGTAATCTTAACATTTGATTACTTATATGACTAGATAAGTATTTAAAATAGTAGTTTCTAAATCATATATAAATTAAAAGGAATGAGTCCGATTCAACATCGAACTCATTCCTTACTAGTAACCTAAATTTTTGTATCTAACTTTTCAGATGCAATTCATTTCCGGTTCTCTTTTCAAACTTAGCAACAGAACTGTTACCTATCACTGAGCTCTTGATAGATTCCATGCTATAGTATCAGTCCCATTCTCTCCATTACCATATTTCATATAATCGATTAAATATCCTACCTTTAACTTATTACCATTAGATAGTATGTTCCATTGCTTATGGTGTCCAGTGAAATTCTTTGGATATGCATGATTAAATTTAAAAGTACTTGCGTTCTGTTTTTGATCTAAATGGATATAACTATCTTGAAGTTTTAAATATGCATAATCTGAATAAATAGGATTTTGAAATTTAATTAATACCTCTTCATCCTTTTTAATTGGTTTTCCAGGTTTAGGTTGACCTACTCTTTCAATAATTACATTCACTTTTTCATCGCTAGATTTTTCAGCCCAAAGATACTCCCATTTATTCCCTGCATGATGACTTCCCAAATAAGCTGTATTTCCATATGAAGCCACGGTATAAGGAACTCCTTCTGTAACAAATTCACCTGAATTATCTACTACATAATCTTCAAATTCTTTATTAGCTTTAATTTCAGTATCAATCTTTTGTGTAGGCGTTAGATTGTGTGCGTCATTGATTTCAAATGTAACTTTTCTGTGCGCAGCAATTTCAGATTTAATAGGGTGTATATTTTCTCTAGACTCATATGTAAATCCATTTTCACGTTTAACCAGTGTTACTGTTTGTGACGGAGCATTCCATTTCTTACTATAAGTAGTAGGAATATCTTTACTCACTCCAAATAAACCAGGTAAAATTGTTGCCCTAATCTTTTGCGTCACAGAATCATAACTACCTTCTACTAATGTTGGTTGCTGTAGTTTTGCAAAAGCTCCGTGTACAGAGTCTTTATGTAAATAACCGCGATCTCCCTGTCCCGCTTTTAAATCGTTCAATGCATCAGTTCCATTATTAGCTGAAACCACTGATACGTTATTAGTACTTTTAGCCTTGTTTACAATATGATTTACTTTTTTCGTATCTATATTTACCTGTTGAAAAACTTCGTTATAGGATAAAACTGGCTTATCAGCAAGAGATTTGTCTTTAGGAGTATATACCCTAAACTTTGGTATATTTCCTATATCTGTTTCTAATTGTTCAGTAGCTGCATTTACTCTAGACTCATATCTCCCTGAATCCCCCAAATGCATAATTTCTTCACCTTTTTCAATAGATAAATCCATTGTACTTGTAGGTAAAACTTCAATCGAAAGAAGTTCCCCTTGTTCAACAGCTTTCAATTCATCCAAAGATAAGACAATATTCGCATCTGCTTGTCCTTCTAAACTGTCAATTACTACTTCTGTTTTATTCCGTCCACCTTTTTCTGTACTTAAATAGTTTGCTTTATAACGATCTTGTGTTGCCTTTACAGTATTAATAATTTTGTTTCCTAAACGAATATTAAAATGAGGCGATACATTTTCAGCGGATGCTGTGCCTACATTCTTATATTCCAGATGTACTCGTACTTTTGCTGCGTTCGCTGTATCCACAGTTGTTGCGGTAGACCAATCAAAATTATTTGTATAACTCTCCGTTTCAGTAGTTGTTTTTGAATATCCGTATCCCACGTTTGCTGAAACACTTCCGGAAGGAACAGGACCGGCTGCTGAGCCTTCTACACCACCTGAACCACTTAAACCTACATTAAATGAATGTTGTGTAGATACACTTTTTTCCCATCCTCTACTAACTGATCCGCCATTATTATCCGTAATGGTTGCAATAGGAATTACTTCAATTCGTTTGACACCAATTTGCAAATTCGGCATGTTGGCAACTATCGGATTGAAATTAGTATCAGAATCGTTGTTATAATTCTCAACCTCATACATATCAGTAAAAGGATCACCATCCGTATTTGCATTCATAGGATTCGATATAAATTTTGGTTTCCCTTTATCCTTCTCGGGATCCCATGCTTTCGCTTCATTTTTTCCAGTTTGTGAATTGAATTCAATTTTATATCCATTAATCTCTAAGTCGTTGGAAATACCATCTTTATCCCAATCGTTGTTTGCCATTTCAATGTTTTGTGTAATGAGTGAACCTATTTCCCCATCAGATCCGAGCGTGAAATTCTTATCTTCTTTTTTTACATTTGCATTCTCTTTGAATATTTCAACTGTACCTCCTGGATTCGGTTGTTTTACATCTGCTAAAGCAGGAGATGCTAAAGTCAGTGCCATCGATACACTACCTAATACACTAATTGCTGGCTTCAATTGTTTCATTGTTATTTTTCCTCCTTGGTTTCTAGGTCCATTAGAACACCTACTAGTAAGATTAATTTCATCATATATAACAAATCTTTCTTTTCTCTCTCATAACTGTTAAAAAAGTCTCTCGTAAATATTACAAAACACTTACAGAGTTTATAAAATCTATATATGAAACATCAAAAAGCCGTAATATGAAGAATCGATTACAATATATACAAAAAAGCAGCTAGCCAAAGCTAACTGCTCACTAACTTATAAAATTTCAGTAAAAGAATGTATTAATTTTGAAGTGTGCAAATTGGGAGAGTGACTTCAACTATAGTCCCCTTATTCACTTCACTCTCAATAAATACCTTCCCCTGGTGTGTTTCAATAATTTTATAACAGACCATTAATCCTAAGCCGATTCCCTCTTCCTTAATACTGTAAAAAGGTTCTCCTAAATATGGTATACGTTCTTTTGGAATCCCACATCCTTGATCGATAAAGCGAATCCTTATTTGATTATTATCAAGTTTATCAAATTGAATCAAAATTTCTCCTCCTGTTGGCATGGATTCAATTGCATTTTTTATAATATTAACAAATACTTGTTTTAATTGATTTCCTTCACATGGAATCAGTGGAATACCAGGTGTAAAATCAATTCTAATTTTTATATTATTCATCATTGCTTGAGGTTGCAGTAGCATTAAAACTTGATCCATTAGCACACTAATATCATTAGGTTGTATCTTTACCACCTGTGGTTTGGCTACCGCCATAAATTCATTAGTAATACTTTCTATACGCTCAATCTCTGATGATACTATATTTATATAACCCCGATTATTCTCAGTTTCCGTTGATTTTAGTAATTGCATAAACCCTTTCATTGCGGTTAATGGATTATTAATTTCATGAGCCATTGCAGTCGCTAATTGTCCTACGACAGCAAGTTTTTCAGATTTCCGTAGTAATTCTTCTGTTTTTAGCCGTTCAGTGATATCACGAGAAATACTTAGGAAAACTTTTTTACCATTTAAGTTAAAAACACCGACACTAAACTCAGTTGTTATTATTTTTCCTGTTGGAAAAACATATTCATCTTGCAAAGTGAAGGAAGTTTGTCCCTCTCTAATTTTTTCTAACAACCTTACAATCATTTTAGAATCTTGTGGTACTACATTTGGAAATGGTAACGAGAGCAGCTCTTCTCTACTATATCCAAATCTTTTACAACCAACAGGGTTTACCTCAATGAATCGACTTGGAACATGATTTTCATTCAGCTCTACTACATATACTGCATCAGTTGCTTGTTCGATTAGTGCACGGTACTTCATTTCACTATCTTTTAATTGTTGGTGTAATCGATGTCGTTCTCTTTCTGCTTGTTTTCTTTCAGAGATGTCTCTACATATTGCAGATAAAGCTATCACATTTCCTCTTACGTCTAGTATAGGAGAAACTGTCAGACTGACATCAAGAAGACTTCCATCGTTACGTCGTCTAAAAGTTTCTAATCTGGTAACTACGGATTCCCCTGTTAGAATTTTCTGAATATTTTTAAGTGATTCTTCCATTAAGAAATCTGGTACACAGGGTAATCTCTTACCTATGATTTCTTGTAATGACCATCCAAATATCTTTTCATAAGCTTTATTTGCTTGTAAAATATGCCCTTCTCGATCAGAAATGGTAATAGCATCTACATTATGCTTTATAAATGATTCTAGTAATTCTTTGGTAGCTCTTAATTCTGATTCTACCTTTTTCCTTTCGGTTATATCGACTATAGAACCAACAACTTCCATAACTTGTCCATTTCGTTTAATCGGCCTAAGTGCAATAAGAATAATCGTTTTATCATCTGGCCAGGGTAATTCGAATATAATTTCTTTCCCTTCCCATGCCTGAAGATAATACTTCATCAATTGTGGAACTAAATGTGGTGGAACAATAGAAGCATCAATAGTCCGTAAGCTTTTCCCTACCACCTGTTCAGAATAAAATCCTTTTTGATAATAAAACTGTCCATCACATAAAGTGTGTATAAAGTGCTTACCCACTTTTTTAAATTTAAAAATCCCTCCTTGAAGCTCATGTACGGTATCTGTGAGTTCTTGCTTGGATTTTTTTAATTCCCGATTCATTTTAGATAAGTCCTGTGTTAAATAATATAATCTCTGGTAGGCTTCCATAAGAAATAGCCCAATTAAAAGCCCTAAAGCTATATATAATAAGCCTCCAGTGTAAAGTAACTTAGTATTAAAGAATACACCAACTAACCACTTTATTCCGACAAAAACAGAAAAATATAAAGATGCACTTTTAAAAGGATGAAGGTTTTTAAAATATGTTTTAAAAGTAACAAATAGGATACCCAAACCTAAATAAGCAATCACAGGAGGTTCCCAGTAACCTCCAATGTAAAAGATACGCATGATAATAATGCTAATTAATGTAATCCAACCAGCAATGCGACCAAAGTAAATAAAAGATAGAATAAGAGGAACAACTCGAAGATCGTAGGAAAATCCCATGTATGGAAAAGAAAAGAGCATCAAAGTAACTGCAATAATCCCTCCATAGAATTTTTCGAAATATCGCCTGGAATGAATCAAAAACACTTGAATAAATATCGCTGCGCTAACTAATAAAGAAAAAATAGAAAGATTGATGAAATAGTCTTTAATAATCATGTAATGTCCCTCCTTGCATTAAAGATATATTCGACAAAAAAACAGAAAATCCTACAAATAGTACAAACAGTTCAGGTGTAAAAAATATAATTCCCTACATGACAGTACATGTAAATAGTATCATATTGATTCAAATCGAAAACCAAGGAATCTTCCATTTGAACCTTCAAATACCCCAAAAATAAGGTGTTTATTTAAATGTTATGTACAAAAAAACGTAGGAATATTTAATTCCTACGTTTTTTATAAATTAATCAATTCCTTCACTATTACAATTCTTCAAATTCCTCAATTTCGGCTTTTCGCTTTAAAAATATTGCAATATCTTTATTCTCTCTTTTTATTGTATTTGCAATCTTTTGGTTAAGCCATACACATAAAGCAACCAGCACCTTGATTCAATATTCACTTTTTTGCTGTACAAATTCTTTTGCTTTAGCTAGGTGTTCTAGTAAATAAGGAGCCTTATGCCGTTCAATTTTTCACTTAACTTGGTGTCTAGTTTAGTGTACCATGCCCATCAACTTAAGAAAATAGATTCACCCCAAAACGAAAATTCTATCCATTGTTGTCTATTAATAACGAGAATTATGTAAATGAGCTGTCCATATGGGCAGCCTATTGTATTTTTTGCTTAGGGTGTTTTTATGTAGTGCTTGATGAAAAAGTAAGAAATAATCTTTAATTATGTACATCGCTTTATATTCACTTAGTTCTTTCTGTTTCTTACGTAACAGGAGTTCTCTCATTTTAAACATAGTAGAAGAACATAATAGGATACTAATGAGTTGTCCATAAAGGTGGCATTCTAATCGCTCTTGTTTTTGATGCATATTCATAAAAAGCACGTCACCCTTTCTCATTAACATAAGAGAATAGTAACGTGCTTTTAAGTTTAAGAATAGTCTAAATCCTTAAGTTGATGGGTACGGGGGGGTACTCCTATTAAAGAAAATTCCCATTCTAAAATTGAAGATACTTGTAAATTTAGTACGAATCTCAGTTGAACTCCTGTTACTTAATTGTCCCCATCCCACCAATTTTCACATTTACCTTGACGTTTACATCGCCCTTTGCTAATTCATTATTCCATTTATTTTGGACTTTTTTCCATTCTGGATATGTGTAAGTTCTTGCATATCTCCCAAGCCCAATAGGATCAATATTGGCAGTTTGTATTTTCTTTATTAATTGCTTGAAATCAGCTTCCAGCTTAGTTTCAATCGCCTTTTGTAATTTTACTCCATCCTTTCTTGTATTGAACGAAAAAAGCTGTTCTGTAATGCCGACCTTCATCTTTATATCTGTATTAAATATAAATTTATTATCATATCTTGCCTTTGTCTTTACTTTAATGTTATAGGCAGCAAAGCTTATCCAATCTTTATCCTGGCTATCCGACTTTAGTTTAATTGGGATTGTAAATGAAAAATCACCTGTAGTTCCTTGTTGCAAAATGCGTAATAGTTTGTTTTCATCAGGTTTTAGCGTTAATTTATGCCTTCCTTTTTCATCTAACAAAGCTGTACCTGCCACAAATATTTTATTCGTTTTTTTCATTTCAGTAATATTCGCTGTTACCCCTTTGTCTGCCATTTGTTCATGTAGTTCTTGAAGATTTGTTTTTACTGTGATATTTCTTAAAGAGGCTGTATCAACTAGTTTTGTTAAATATAGAGGAAGACGCGGCTTATCTTTTGGGTTATAAAAGATGACGTCCGAAACAGGTCCATCAACAGCAACAACCCTTGTAGTAACTGTATTTTTGGGGTCTCGTTGAAATGGATCGAGATATTTCATCCAATTTTTTTGTTTCAATAGCCGTTTTCCAACTAAAATCACCTGTGTTTTACTTCCCGAGGTAAGTGCCATAACAGTAGCATCAAATTTGTCTCTAGAATTTCGAATCGTAGCAGATTTCACACCCGTAACTTCTTCTTTTACCTTGGCTTCTTTATTAAAAACAGGACTTGACATGTACACCAATAGATTATTATTACGATCTAAATCGATACCAAGTACAAGAGTAAGGGAAACATCTTCAATATTTGTTTGATCAAAGCATCCAGTCATCATGAACACCGATAACAAAATACAACATAGTACTTTTCTTTTCAATGTATCTTCCCCCAATGAGACTTCTCATATAGCCAGCCATACATCCATAAAATGATAGGTAATATATAGGTTAACCCAATCCCAGCATTCGATAACACCTGTAGTCCCGTTTCGGCTTGATTCCAACTAGGACTAATCCAGAATACGAAGCCGATAATGAGTAATAAGAGAATAACTACATGAGAGCTGTGATCTTGTTTCCCAAGTAATCGGCTTGAACAAAATACAGAACAGAATATGGCAGGAATCCAGCATGTAGAAACAACGGGCAAGTAAGTAGCCAATAAAATCATGTCAAAACGTTCTAAAAACCGAAATTCAATTACTTTAAGTAAATTTAGTACCGGTTGGTTAAATTGCGTAATGCTATCAGGGCTAAAATAGGCAAAGCAAACAATAGTAGCGAATAAATAAAATAACATCGTTAAAGTGTTTGCAATAACCATTCCATGGACTGCATACTGTTTTTTTCGTAAAAAGGGATATAAAAAGAACGCAATGTCAAATCCTAAATAAGCATAGATAGTGGTCGGCACAGCCGTTAATATAGGCTTCCACCCCTCTTTTAAGAGCGGAAAGAATGGCATCCAACTTCCGTTCTCTTTAAGAGGTACCAAAAAAAATAACGGAATCCAAAGCAACATATAAAAAGTAAGTTCGGAGTACCGCCCTATAATACGAGGGCCGTTACGTGCGACAAGAAAGGTAGGAATCGAAAACAAAAAGATAACTAGATAATCAGGCGTTTTTGGAAGAAGCCATCCCTTAAGATAAAGCATAGCGTTCACAAGAACAGTACAAGAATAAAAAGCGAAGTACATCATGTAAATAACAACAAGTGTTTTCCCTATTATTTTCCCGAAAAATCGTATAAGAATTTCGTAAAGTGTGTCCTCGGGATATTTTGCAGCTGTTTTCACAATAAAAACACCTGATATTGTGGAGAATATCCAGCCAATCAATATAGCTATCCATCCATCTGTTCCAGCTTTTTCTGCAAGCACACGTGGAAGAGATAGAACGCCAGTGCCGACCTGCATTCCATTGATTAAAACAATATACTGCATAAGAGTGATGTCATTATAGGCATATTTTTTCATAATTTCACCTTTTGTTATGATTCTTACCTTGTCGAATAGATTGAATAGCTCCTGTACCCTTAGGACGCCTTCTGATTGCCCATAAAGGAAAGCGTATAAAAGTATCTTTCATATCTGCAAAGCGAAACGGTGCTAACGGTGTTCCATAAGGAGTTCCTAGCGATTCAAGACTGATAAGATGTCCAATTAATGTCATCCACCCGATAACCAGTCCTACAATTCCAAATAATGCAGCTAAGATCATCATGGGGAATCGTAAAAGTCTAACTGCAGATCCCATATCATAGTTAGGGATAATAAAAGAAGAGATGGCTGTAACAGCAACAACAATAATCATAATGTTACTTACAATTCCGGCCTGAACAGCTGCTTGTCCAATGATAATACCTCCTACCATTCCAACTGTCTGACCAATCGGGGTAGGCAGGCGTAAGGCCCCTTCTCTCATCATTTCCAGCGTTATTTCCATAAGTAATGCTTCCATTACTGGAGCAAAAGGTACGCTTGTTCTTGACTCTGCAATAGATAAATAAAGCTCTACAGGAATAACTTCGAAATTAAAGGAAATAAACGCAACATAACTCGCTGGCAAAAATAGAGCAACCAAAAAGGCGATAAAACGAAGTATACGAATAAACGAAGCAACTAGCCATCTTGTACCGTAATCATCCACCCCTTGAAAAAAAGAGATGAAATTTGTTGGAGCAATTAATACATTTGGCGAATGATCCACTACAGTCACAAATCTGCCCTGTAGAATGTGCGATACGGCTAAATCAGGTCTTTCTGTTAACATAAATTGTGGAAATGGTGAGTACGGGTTATCTTCAATGAATTCAATAAGTTCACCTGTACTAGTAACAGCATCAACTGTTATACTTTGAATCCGTGTTTCTAATTCCTTTAGCACATCCTCAGAAGTTACATCTTTTAAATATAAAATAGAAATCTTTGTTTTGCTTCGTAAACCAATTGTTATCTCTTTTATCATTAATTGGCGATGTGGAATATACCTTCGAATCATTGTGATATTTTGAGCTCCGGTTTCTACAAATCCTTGATGCCCACCTTTTAGAGATATTTCGTTATGAGCATCTTCAATACTTCTTTGCGGCCATCCTTTTGTGTCTAATTGATACGCTGTAGTTCGACCGTGAATTAATAAAACACTATCTCCTTCTAAAATAGCATTTTCACTCTGACTCCACGTATTAATAATTTTAATTTGTCCTAATGTAATGGGAAGTTCTGTATTGGTATCAAAATCACTATTCATCAAAGGACTTAGAACATGATTTTGAATCAATTCTTTATCTGTTAATCCAGACAAATATACTAAAGCGGCTTCTAGTCCAGCTTCTGTCATTTGAAACCGTCGAATCACTAGATCAGGTGATTGATGAAATACATTCTGAAGCTCAGCTATATTCTTCGATAAACTAGCTTCTAAGAGAGAGTCTTCTATATTTTTTTGGGGAACAGGAGTATCGTCTCGTATTGAACATGATTTAGGATTTTCTCTATATTTTAACCATTTCAGAAATTTAGTCATGGCTTCCTCACCTTCTATGCACCTTCTATAGTATGTTTAGTATGCATATATGAAGAAAAAATATCCTAATAATTAGAGAGATAACGCCAGACTTATTACTATAAAGTTTTTGGTGCATATTTCATAAAGGCAGGTTGCAATTCTCATTAACATAAGAAAATAGTAACCTGCTTTTAACTTCAAGAATAGTGTAAATCCTTAAGTTGATGGATGTGGGGTACCGCCACATGCCCATCAAGCTAAGATTTTGAGATACCCCCCATGCCCATCAACTTAAGAAAATAGATTCACCCCAAAACGAAAAAATGAGCTTTTCTGTTAAAAGTTAGCACAAAATTTCGTTCTGGGGGTATTTGTTTTTCTTAGCTTGATAGCGATGTGTACCATCCCCAATTAATGCATTTTTTTGGGTTCAGTTCATTATATTTTCTACTTTGTCTTTATACACAACATATTCTTTCCCATCCACTACTGCTACCACCGCAAATTCATCATTTGGATTGAATGAAAGCCAGTCAGCCCACATGCTTGTATTAGCACCTCCACTCCACATATGATGAACAGTGTTTTTAGTTAAATTCATAACTTTATAAGACGCATTTGGTGCATTTGTTCCAGTCTTTATTTCAAAAGTGTATGCGTTATGGATTTTTTTATAAAAGTAAAAAACGTTTGATGGACGAAGTAGATTCATAAAATCCTGTTCTTTCTTCTCTGCAATTTTTATGCCTTCTAGTAATGTGACAACATCTGTTCTTAATGTTTTCCAACTATCTTTAGCTGAATTCAAGTTAGGCTTTAAAAATTTATATCTATTTTGATCAGCTTTTTCATCAGCTTTATCAATATGCCCCAGTACGCCCGAATATTGAGAGTCTAAATCATCCCATTGTGTGGACATATAAGTAAGAGCAGTAATAGCACTATCAATCGTACTATGCATATCACTAATATTATGAAATGCAACTCCGACTACACGATTTAATGTAATTTTATAATCAACAGTTTTACGTAATTCTGCTAAAGCAGGCTCTAATCGACCTAAATTATCTCTAGCAGTACCTATCATTATGCCACCAGAAATAAGCGTGGGGATAAAAGGTATTTTCACCATTATTAATCCATCAGATTCTAATTTCTTATAATAGTTTACTTGTCCTAAAACTTCATCTAAACGCTTTTGATCAGTCTCCACATCAGCTCCTTGGTTTTTTAAAATCGATTGCAAGGTCTTTTTATGGCTTCCAAATACTCTAATATCTTCTCCAATAGCGTTTTTAAATTTAGTTAATTCTTCTATTAATGCTTTTGCAGACTTTTGGTTTCGTTGAATTCCCCCCCTTAAATCAGTAATCCCCTTTTTTAAAGTATCCCCATTTCCATTGTTGATCGCCTCTACTAATGTTTCATAATAATTTTCAAACTTTGTATCGTATTCAATAATGCCGGTCAATGTATCTAAAAGCTGTTTTTTTACTTTTGTATTCCATGTAACAGCATGTGCTCTTGCATTCTTTTGATCCTGTACAATTTTACTAGGTAAATCTGCATACCCATTAATAGAAATTCCTTCAAAACTCACATCCGGATTATTAATTAGCAAATAAGAATATTCATTCATAGCTTTTGCAAATAACCCAGCATCTTGTACAGTTTTTTTCATCTTTTCTTCATTTGCTGAAAGAGACATATCTTCAGTGTTCGTTTGTTCAGTTTCAATTGCAAAGGTTGCTACTGGTGTGACTGCATAGGTAGTTGTCATAATTAAAAATGCTGATACAGCCAGTATTTTATAAGGTTTTTTTTTCATCTTTTCTTATTCCTCCTGTATAGAGTATGATTTCAAGTCCTATTCTTATTAAAAGACGATGTAGTTGCATAGATTCGATATTATTAAGCGAATCTATATAAACTGTTCCCTATTAATCGATTCTGTTACAAATTTTTAAAAACAAGTAAACTACATGGCTATCTTTTTATTTGGATAAAACTTATATATAAGTGAAAGGCGAAGTCTTTAATGAGACTCCGCCTTTTTAATATATAAGGATTTATTAATTATCGCTTTACTGTTTAACAGTGTAATCATAGACTCTCTATGTTATGGTTCACTTTGCAACAGAATTAATATTTCCCTATTTTTGTGGAGTAACAGTTTCCACTTTTAATTCCTTTATCCCTTCTTTTAATGTAACAGCATCTGTTCTTAATGTTTTCCAACTGTCTTTCGCTGCATTTAAATTAGGTTTTAAGAATTTAAATTTATTTTGATCCGCTTTTTGAGCTGCATTCTCAATATGCCCTAGAACGCCCGAATATTGAGAATCTAAATCATGCCACTGCGTGGACATATAAGTAAGAGCGTTAATAGCATCATCAAGTGCCTTGTGCATTTCATTAATATTACTATAAGCAACTCCAACTACGCGATTTAATGTTACTTTATAATCCACGGTCTGACGTAATTCTGCTAATAAAGGCTCTAACTTACCTAAATTATCTCTTGCTACTCCCACTATAATACCGCCAATTATCGGTAGACCCAAAATAGCACCCTTCATTACATTAAACCCATCAGATTCTAATTGTTTATAATAGTTTACTGATCCTAATACTTCTTCTAGACGCTTTTGATCGGCTTCAACATCTGCACCTTGGTTTTTTAAAATCGACTGCAAGAGATCTTTATTGCTTCCAAATGCTCTAACATCTTGTCCAATAGAGTCTCTTAATTTAGTTAATTCTTCTATTAGTTGTTGTGCAACCTTTTGATTTTGTTGAATTTCACCTCGTAAATCTGTAATCCCTTCTTTTAAAGTTTCTCCATCCCCTGTATTAATCGCCTCTACCATTGTTTCATAATAATTGTCAAATGTTGTATCATATTCAACAATACCAGTCAATGTATCTAAAAGCTGTTTTTTTACTTTTGTATCCCAAGTAACAGCATGTGCTCTTGCATTCTTTTGATCTTGTACAATTCTACCAGGTAAATCCACATATCCATTAATAGTAATTCCTTCAAAGTTCACATCTGGATTTTTAATTAACATATAAGAATAGGCATTCATAGATTTTGCAAATAAACCGGCCTTTTGCAAGGTCTCTTTCATTCTCGCTTCATTTGCAGAAAGAGCCGTATCTCCATTGTTCGTTTGTTCAATTTCACTTGCAAAAGTTGTTACTGGTGAAACTACATTAGCGGTTGTAATAGTTAATAACGTCGATACAGCGAGTAATTTGTAAGGGATTTTTTTTATCATTTCATTTTCCTCCAATTTAGGTTTTAATTTTCAGTTCTATTCCTGTTTAAAAGCAATATCTTTTGAAATGAATTCTGCATCTTTATGAATATCATTCCAACTTTCTTTAGCAGCTTTTAAATCATCCGGTATTAAAGAGAATTTGTGGTCTTGCATAGAATCGATATTATCCAGTAAATCTGTATAATTTGCGCCCATTGTATTCCATTGCTTTTGAATATTTGTTAGAGATAATATCGCTTGATCTACAGTCTGATATAGATATGCCAATGTTTCTTTCGCGTTAGTAAGCGAAAGAACTGCTTGATTAGCACGATCTGCTTTCATACTTAATTCTCCGATTTTGTTAGAAATTTCGTTATAGGAGTCCATATGCTTAGATGCCGTGACACCCGCCGCAGTTCCTAGACCGATACCAGCTGCTCCAAGAGCTGAAAGTCCACCAACAACAGCTGGTGTTGCTGTACCACCAGTTACAACAATTACAACTGCTCCTCCAATAGCTGCAATAACTAAAATAGCTGCTCCCAATCCACCACCAATTGACCATGCTAATACATCATCAAAATGTTTTTTCTGAGTAGAACGAAGTTGCTCAATTTCAGCTTGAAGTTGCGGAATCGTTGCCTGTTGACCTGCTAATATTGCAGTTAATCCACCTTTGCCATCTGGACCACCAACATTATTTTTAAAATCTGTAGAATTTTGATATAGTTTCCCTTTGAAGTCTTGTAGCATCTTAATTACATCTGTAACCTCCTTTGAATTTGTATTAATTGTAGTAATTAAATCACTTATGCCCTCTTTTAGACCTGCCTTATCTTTCTTTTGTACAGTATCTACTAAAGTGTCGTAATAATTTTGAAATTGTTCATCGTAATTTACAATATTACGAGCTGTTTTTTGAATCTGTGGCTTCGCTTTATCTAACCAATAATTCGCATTGATTCGTGACAGTTCTTGATTAAGGTGAATATTTTTGAGCAACTCCCCTCCTTCTGATCCTAAATCGATATTAGATAAATTTACATTCGGTTGCTTAATCATTGTTTTTGCGTACAAATCCATTACAAGAATATGAGACCCTGTTTCAGCCAATGCTTTCTTCAGTCCCTCGGGACCTAAAGCATAATTGCCTACTTTTTGTTCTTGAGCGGTCGTTTCTTGTGCAAATGCATGAATAGTGTTACCAGTAGTAGCAGTTATAACCGTTGCCAGAGTGGCTAAAGTTAGCACTTTGAATGGGAATTTTTTCATAACTATTCTCCTTCTTTCGCTAGATTCTTATAATCTTTATAGTTTTTTCAAAAACGTAATATCAAAATTTATATACCTGTTCTTCAAGGTAACTTATTACATTTTTTAATTGTCTTAATGTATCTTTTTGAGACTGCTCGTTAGTTGCATTAACATTAGTAGATAATTTTGTAATGTTATTTTTTATTAGATCCAAATCTTCTTTATAGCGCTTTAATAGGTCAAGTTCTACATCTACTTGATTTGCAAACGTATGCAAATCATTTTGTGAAAGAAGAAGCATTGATTTTTGTAAATCTGCTATTGATAGTTTCGTTGTTAAATCATATATTTTTTGGTTTTGTTTCTCTAAGTCATCTAAATATGCTCGCTGCTCTGCTGTTAGTTTATTTATTTCTGCGAAGACACCAAATGTTTTCTTAATCTTTTCAGTATCAATGGCTTTCATCAGGTCATATTCTTGCGTTTTTGCGGCTGCAGCTGCAGCTATTTCACCTTGTTTGCTTTTCTCAATTGCTTCACGAGCTGCTTTTTTTGCCGATTCAATCTCTAGAGCAGTTTTACCTTGTTCTGTCGCTTCTTGCGCCGCTTTTTTCTCCGCTTCTAGAATAGAGTTGTTAATTTCTTTTCCTTTGTTATACGCTGCCATCCCTGCTTGAGCAGCCGGTTCAATAATTTCTTTTGAAAGACTATAAACTTCTTTGAATATAGCAAATCCCTGCTCATTTAAAGCTCCTGGTATTAATGCAATTTGTTGTAAATCATTTTGAATTGCTTTTTTAGTATTTAATATTTCATTTTTTAACTGATCTATTTTTCCTGTTCCATCTGTACCTAATATGCCTTGCGCAGTTGCCACATTAGTATCGAAATCTTTTAATTTTTTATCAAGCTGTAATTTAAGATCTGTTAATTCATTAATTTGTCGTTGCGCATTTTCTTGATTCGTCATAGCCATTTCTTGAAGAACTTCAAGTCTATCCGAAAACCCTTCTCTATCTTCTTTATTGTCTACATACGATTTTAATGTCGGGTAATAGCTATTAAATTTCGTTACAAATCCTTTACTTTTTGAATTTAATAGAATTAACTGTGGATAGAGTTCCGATGACCATTCCTTCATATCTTGTTTGATTAGGAATTGATTTGTATTTAAAGCTGGGACTTCCTCTAGCTGTACATTAGGACTCATTAAAGATTGATCAATATACGTTTGGATTAATTTAGATTGCGCACCTAATTTTCGTAATGATGAAGAAATATCCATGTTTTCTTGTTGAGTTTCTGCTTGAACGATTGGTGTTGCGAGAGTATTGATAGGAATAGTTGCTCCAGTTACAATGGATGTTATTAAAAATCCTGTCATTATTTTATTTTTCATTCCGTACACTCCTTTACCATTGTTTTTTATAACTTGATTCATATAACTTGTACGCCCTAGCGCTAGGCTCTCTCCTTGCACACGCATGGGGAATGGGAAGTCTTTCGGATAGGGTGTTATCGTTATTATTTACTTCTAAGAGGATCTAAGGATTTTACTTCCCTCTCATTTAGATACTCTATTTTTCAAATAGTAAACGATAAAAATTCATCAGCTATATTTGAATTAGCTGCCCAATGAGTAGTAAAATACTTCCCCCTAGAGCTGCTGTTTAACTTACAGAACCGTGAAGATAAATAAACCATTGATTCTTGAGTTAATCCCGTCATGACTTTTTTAATATCAATTTCATAATATGGGTTTTAGTTTTGTCAGCAAGAGCCTTACAAGACTACAAAAGATGAAATTACACTGTACATTGCTTATACTTTTATTGCGGAATAAATTCACTTTTGCTATGTAGAAACTTAAAACCCATTTTTACAAAAATACTACTTTTGAGATTCTAAATACCTTAAAAATAAACTGATTATTAAGAAAATTATCCACAACATAGTGTTACTTGCAAATTTAATAACCTCTATTAGCTTGCTCTTCCCCCTTCTGTGTGGTCATACCAGTTATGTTGTTCATTAAAACATTAAATTTCCAATGCGTAAATAGCAAAATTTTGTCGATTGAGCTCGATAATTTAGCTATTAAGTAAAAATACGAGCCTGAAAAATTATACCGATATAATTAATTAGGAATTACAGCTCTGTAATTGTAATGATTACAAATTAAAGTGTATACGGTTAATAACTAACCATTTTAGCTCAACCAAGCAATTTTATTTTTAAAAAAATACTTATAGAATAATTTAATAGGTTTTTTTACACTTTTTTACCTTTATTTGGTTATGTATAATTGCATATAATATAGATATATCAAGTGATATATGTTATATTGTTAAACTTTATGTAATAGTCCCTAATATCACCATTATTAAATACTTAACATGAAGATATTAATCTATAAACTTATTCCTCGTTATAACTATGGGTTTTAAAATATAAAAAAAGCCGCAAAGCTTTCTCGAAAAGAACCTTTGCAGCCTTCTGTTTTTTTGTCTCCTTAGAAAAATAATGGATAGTGTACTCTTTAAAATTAACAACATGTTATAAATCTTACCCTTGTCCTTTGGCTTCACTAAATGGTTCATGGACTCTTCAAGATCTATTTGAATACATATTCCTTTTCTAGATCAATCACATACCCTTTCTAGAGTAAAAGAAACAGTATGCTCAAGTTTTAGAGTTACTTGCGCGTATATTAAAGTTTTTTCACAAGAAACTGATACTAAGCTTATATTACGGTATATTTTTCACGATACTGTCTAGGTGTCATGTTAGTTGATTTTTTGAAAACCCTTGTAAAATAACTTTGGTCGTTAAAATTAAGCCAAGCACAAATATCTGATAGTGGATATGTAGTGAGTGTTAATAATTTTTTTGCTTCTTCCACTCGTTCCCTTTGAATAAATTCACTTAAAGGAATTCCCACTTCTTTTTTAAATAATTTAGATAAATAAGTAGGCGTAATATCCAAATGATTAGCGAGTTCATTGAGAGATATTCCATCGTAAACATTTTTACTAATATGGTTCATACATGTAATAACCGCATTTGAAAATTTTTGCGCATTGAATTCTTTTACTCGATCTGCAAAAGTACGTAAAGCATCTCCTGACAATCGCCTTACAGAGTCCACGTTCTCTAGTTGTTCCATGGTTTGGATATACAAAATACTAAGAGCAAAAGCAATGTCTGGTGGGAGATTACCTTCTATCGCATATCGAGTAGCTAAAGTAATCGCAATAATCCCATGGTTTTTTTGGTTTCTGAGTGGATCCGCTGTTAAAATTAATTCAGTATCTTCCTGCGATACTGCATACATATATTGCAACAACTTCTTTTTATTTCCCTCTTTGATTGCTGAAAAATAATTATGTACTAATGCCATGTTGTGAGTTTTTGGTTTATTTTGTTGACGTTTTAAAATATATAGATCAGGTTTCACAATTTTATAGGGAACTTCCTCTAACACTTTATTTTTTTCTACAACAATATCAACATCTAACTTTTCATTGAAAATCATGTAATGCAATAAAATTCCCATATCAATTAAAGAAGTTTTTTTAACCTCAGTTAGGGATTGAAAATAGGTTAGTCTTTCTTGAATATTATTATTTGAGTTAAATTCTTTTCGAAGTTTAAATGTCACATCATCTGATTCCTTTGGATGTATAGTGGGGCCAATTATTATAGTCCCTTTTATATAATCATGATTCGCTATATGAATTAGGATGAAATTTTCAAGATAACTGTTACATCTGAAAAGGGGCAAATTATCGGGATCATTTTCTTGATAAATGTCACTAAGGTGTTCTTCTTTAGAAGAATAAAAAGGACTACAAATATCATCAGAAATAGACTGATATAAAATTTTTTTGTCTGTAGATAAAATATGAACAGGTACATTAAAGGCTTTATGTGCGAGATCACACAAGTGTTGTATATCGATAGAATTATTCATTACCTTCTCCTCTTAATTAGATTAACTGATAAATTTTTACATCTTTACGGTATAAATTCATAAATTATTTTCCGTCAGGTATAACTTACGACAAAATATTACTATAAAATATCAAAATAGTACAATTCACGACAAAATATTACTATATCTTTTTTATGAAAATCATATATTATTTAATTGTAATTAGCATCTAAATATCAGAGTAGATAGGATAAGTAAATGAAATGAGCGAAGGTCTTTTCTTAATTCTACAAGATCTAATCATTGAACTTGAGAAAACAGTGAAGAACCTACAAAATACAGTGGTTTTCCATGCGAGGAACAAGCTGAAAAAAGATTCAAAATACAGCGAAAGTAACAGGAGATACTGTACCACTGCAAGAACCAACAGTCAAAATTCCAATTCAATTACTTGTACAAATTGAATTTTTAAAAATGGATACTGCTAATTTAAATGTAAAACTGAAAAATTACTGTGCTTCAAATTTTAGATAAAGATAACAAAAAGTCGGGAAATTAACAACAGAGGAAAATGATAAGGCTATTTATGAACCACTATGCTTTGAAAAGTACAAGCTGGGGGAATTTCAAGCATCAAACAGATACATGTTACTTAAAGATTTAATTGAGAGAAAGGTCTTTTCATCAGTACAAAAATAAAAATAGAAAACACAAAAATCGAATGGAATATTAGAAATACCGGCAATATATGGACAACTATTTTTATCTAATTGGTACTATATTACTGGTCGCAACATTAGTTTTACTTTCCACAAAAGAGGAAGAAATATATATAGATTGTAAAAGTACTAAGAATAGCAGACGAGATAGAACATATGAATAATCTATTTATTGGTTATTCATCTTTGTATTATTAGTCTTTATACTACCTAGTTTTATTATCGTATCACATAAACTTATTATTAAATTTCCAAATACAATAGTTGTTAGTTAACAAAAACAACATCCATAATTAAGATGCACAGTAAATTGACCTCAAAGCAATAATTTTTAAGTATTATGGAATTAAAATTACGGATAATAACAAAACGATTTTAAACACCCCTACACTGCTCATGTCTAATTTATTTTCCATCGATACATATGTCATCAATAAGGTTGGAAAAGGTTATTAAAAAAGAATCTGAGAGGTTGTTTTTTAACTACAAAATTATTTTTTTGAAGTTTTTGTAAATAAAAGGAAGAAGAATCCATTTGCACATGAATTCTTCTTATTTACTGCTTTAACTTAGTGTAATCTGTATTGACCTGTTAACTGTTCTTCAGCCATTCGAACTAAGCGTTTTGTAATTTCTCCACCAACCGAACCATTTGCACGTGATGATGTATCAGATCCTAGTGTGACTCCGAATTCACGAGCAATTTCATACTTCATTTGCTCAATAGCACTTGCAGCAGCAGAAATAAGAATTTCATTTGTATTACTTTCGTGTCTTTGAATATTCATAATTGCACCTCCACTATATTTGTATATAACATGTGCTTAATTATGATATTTATACGTAAGTAAACTATTTTCTTCTAGTATTTTTTAGGAAAACTCTTTTTCTTTCTCTCTTTCCCATATTCCACTAACTGAATTTGAAACACATCTGAATCCTGAATTCCTAACACATTAATTTCTTCTCTAAATGAACGCCAGGACTCTACCTTTATTGATTTTTCTTGGCCATTTCTTAATGTGTAGATTATTGAGTAACTCTAACTCGATAATCAACCCTCCTCACACGTTAAATAATGTACATTTAATTATGTAAAAAAGAAATAATTAAATATTTTTTTATGAAAGTTTCACACCAGCATATCCGCAAATGAAGTACCCACATTATTCTTCCGTTTCATATGCTTCTCTAAATAGATTTTTATTATTTGGATATTTTCATGCCCAAGCGTTTGCATTAAATGATATAAATCCGCATTTCCTTGTTCAACTGCCATGATTGCAAAAGCATGACGGAATGTATGTGCCGTTACAGGATTTTCACGATACTTTAGAAAATCTAAATTTGTCTTTTTTATCATATCTGTTACCTGATTTGATAACGTTTTTGGATTATAAAAATTTCCTCTTTGATTTACGAATAAAGGACATTCATCTCCCCGATCCAATATAGTTTGGAATCCTCTTCTCCGTCTCATTTCGCTAATACATTGGTATAAATATTCAGGAATGAAAAGTTCACGCACTTTATCCCCTTTTCCCTTGACCCTTAGCCAATACTTTCCGTCATAATGTAAATCTTTCACTCTCGCGGTGCACAATTCTTGAATTCTTGCACCGGTACTTGCCAGAGCTAGTAAAATTGCATAGTTTACTACATGCCCTCTTTCTTTATAAAATCCTAGAATTTTCATCACTTCATCATAAGAAAGGTCTCGATTCGGCCGATCTTGTTCATTTACATTAGCGCGCTGCAGTTCTTCATGAAGAGGCTTTTCAATATAAGAAAATACATGAAGATGTTTTAGAAAAGAACGAATGAGTACTGTTTTCTTCCCAAGTGTTGCGACCGCATATGTGCTACCGTTCCTACCGTTCTCTACCTGCTTCAACCAAGCATTATATTTACGAATATGCCAAGGCTGTAATGTTTTCAATAACGAGTCATTTTGCTGAACCTCTTCCCCATTCAATTCGAATTCTTCCGCATGCTGCACCATGCACTGACAAAATGACAAGATTTCAGATATATAACTCTTTTTCGTATCCTCTTTTCTATTTTTGTTCTCATCCATATCTTTTTGTAAATGTACGAAATGATAAATGACTTCCAGGTCACTTAAATATGTAGATAGCTATAATTGGTACAATTTAGGTACGTATGCCTTTGATGGAAACAAAGACACATTTTGGCATACAAACTGGAGCCCCGTAGCTCCAATGCCGCACGAGATTCAAATTGATTTAGGTGCAACCTATAACCTCTCCAAATTTAGCTATCTGCCAAGGCAAGATGGCCAAATCAACGGAACGATTAAGGACTATGAGTTTTACGTTAGTAGTGATGGAGTGAATTGGGGAACAGCTGTATCCATAGGTGCTTTTGCCAATAATACTAATTTGAAAGAAATCAGCTTTGCAAACAAGACAGGTCGTTATATTAGAATACGTGCATTAAGCGAGGTGAACAATAATCCATGGACAAGTGCGGCTGAAATCAATGTATTTGGAGTGGCTCAATAATATATTTGTGAGGATATCTATTTAAATCATTGACACGCTATTTCAGAAGGTTATCATCCGCTGAGAGTTTCGTTCAGCCTTTGATAACCTCCTTATTCTTCCAATATGTAAAAACACACAGATTGATAAAATTGAATTGCTTAGCTTAGCCTAAATTTGAAACTTGTTAGGGTTTATTTCTTATGCAAATATTTCACTCACCTATACTTGTCTTTTAGAAAAAAGAAACAATCTCGCCTAAAATTGAATTTGCATGAGCTTAGCTTGAAAGCAATGGGGTAACACAAATAAAACGCAAATTTCGTGCGCTAAGGGGTAATCGGCTTTTTACTGTTAACTCGTTTGTAGTAATCGAAGGAAGATTACATTTATAAGTATGGGTTGAATTCATATATTTGTTACTGTCTGTATTGAACTAATTGATAATATGAGATACCAAAAACATCCTGCATGTTTGAACCATGCAGGATGTTTTTTAGTCTTTGTTTTTCATAATGTAAGAAACCAGACGAAGGATCTCCAGGTATAGCCATACTAATGTCATCATAAGCCCTACTGCGCTGTACCATTCCATATACTTCGGCGCTCCACTATGAGTACCATTTTCAATTGAATCAAAATCTAGTAATAAATCTAATGCAGCAACAATAATTACAATTGTACTTATGATGATACTAATTGTCCCACCTTGGTGAATATATGGAACAGTCACCCCTAAGATGCCCAGTGAGAAAACAATAAAATACATAATAAGAATTCCAAGTGTTGCAACCGTTACAACCGCACGAAACTTTTTAGTTACTTTTACTATTCGAGTTGCGTATAACACTAACATGGCAAATAAAATCGAAATTGTTAGTAATATGGCAGTTAAAGCGATAGAATCACCAAATCGCATTGTATAATATCCTGAAATACTTCCTAATAAAATCCCTTGTAATACTGCGTAAATCGGTGCGCAAATTGGGGATATGCGAGGAATGAATATAACTAAAAATGCGACAATTAGAGTAATTATTATAATTCCAATTAACACAGGTATTTTCATTGTCTCTTGTGTCATCTGTACGTATGAATAGACAGACGCTGCAAGAAGTAAGATAAGCAAAATGAATGTTTTTGCTATCGTTCCGCCAATAGTCATCGTAGAAGCATTTGTCTTCTCTTTATGAAATTTTTCTTTTTTTAATATTGGATTAGTTGTTCTCATTTTTTTCCTCCTAAATACACTCTACCTTTAAAATGGGACTTTATATTTCTAATTTTTTATCAATGATACGACCTGTAATAGCTGTTAGGACAATTATGAATAAGCAAGTAAAACAAATATCTAAAATAGTGAACCCTTCACTAGGATACAATGATGTGTCAATAAAACCATTTTTATCTATGAACCCCGTACTCTTTATGGTGATTACATATTTCTCTAATTTACTTAAAACATCCAGTACGAATGTTTGAATTGTTAAAAATACAGCAAGGAAAATAACTGATAAAACCATCTTACTCATTGATGACTTTATAGGAATCAGCTTTGTAATTACCATGATGAAATAGCAGGAGATTAATATACTCATGAAATCGATTCCCCATAATAAAACAGAAAGTATGTGATGAAGAAATCCATATGCATATAACTCATGAAATTCTTGTTGGTATCCCCCGACTACTTTTCCACCGTAGGTACTTTGGGAGAAATAGTATAGAAAAATTAAGCCTATTACTAGTAAAAGAATAAACATTAACGTGAAAAAGAATAAATTTGCATATATATATTTTTTTCCTGAGATGGCTGTATAACGTATCATAGTATTTTTTAACATTTTATTGAAAGATGGCAAGGCTATTAAAATCAGTAAAAATGCAGTGCTACCTATTATTGAAATAAATATACCTAATGTTATATCCTTTGTAAGCTGATTTGTAACCTTCGATAGTCCCATCATATTAAATAAAAGAAGTAACGAAATAGTAATAAATCCAAAATAAAAGACGGCTATCTTTTTTCTATTACAATTAAATAAATAACGAAAAAGTGGATTCATTTCTCAAAAACCTCCTTAAATAACTCATGTACTGCTTTTCCATGGTGAAAACGAATTTCTTCTACATTTTCATGCAATACAATACTCCCGTCTTTTAAAAAGATTACCTCATCAAATATATTTTCAATTTCCTCTATTAAATGAGTCGAAATAAGAATGGTACTATCTTCACGATAAAAGTTAAGAATTAAATCTAATACATGCTTTCTAGAAACAAGATCAATTCCACCTAATGGCTCGTCTAATACATATACCTTTACTTTCCTTGAAAAGGTTAATATTAGCTGTAATATCCCTGTTTTCCCTTTTGATAAGATGCTTATATTCTCCTCTAGCGGGATTTTAAAGTTAGCTATTAATTCTATTGCTTGTTGTAGATCAAAATCAACATACATATCTCGATAGAACAGCACAGCATCTTTTACAGTCATCCATTTTTCAAAAACAGGACTATCGGGCATAAATGAAACGATTTTTTTCGTTTCTAATCCCACCTTTTTATCTTTAATTGTAATACTTCCTTTAGAAGGAAACCTTAAACCAGAAATCATTTTTAAAAATGTCGTTTTTCCACTACCATTTTCACCAACAAGACCGATAATCTTTCCTTCTGATATTGTTAAGCTTACATCTTGAATCACTGTTTTTAAATCATATCTTTTTGATAGATTTTCAATTTTCAATAATTCTTTCATTCATTTCCCTCCTTTTTCTTTTCCAAAGAAGAACTGAGTATTGAGAGAACCTCTTCTTCCATAAATCCTAAGTTATTCATTCCATTTATAAAATTATCAAGCAACTCTTTTGCCATTTCTTTGCGTAGCTCTGTAATTTTTTCTTCATCCATTGTTACAAATCTTCCTGTTCCTCTACGTGTCTCAGCAATACCTTCCCGTTCTAGCTCTTGAAATGTACGTTGAATTGTATTTGGATTCACCTGTAATTCACCCGCTAATTCACGTACAGCAGGAATTTTTTCACCTGGCGCCAAACGTCCTGTTACAATTTCTTTTTTGATGTATTCCATTACCTGAACATAAATGGGGATATTAGGAGAAAACTCAGTTTTCATTTCTTTCCTCCTCTGTATTAGTGTACTAGACAAATAGTACACTAATGCAAATTATATGTAAATAGTTATTTTGAAAACTATAATAAATAGTAGGAATGTATAAAAAAATAAATAGAGTCATAGAAAAGGAGAAAGGCGGATTCCTTATGAGAGTAGGGATCTGCCTTTTTCTTGCTACCGATAACGGTAATTATATAAATGAGCTGTCCATATGGACAGCTTATTGTATTTTTGCTTAGCGTGGTTTTTTTGATGCATGTTGATCGTTTTTATCGTTTTGGGGTAACTCGTCCTTGTTAGCTTGATGGATATGTGGGCTACCCCATCGCTATCAAGCTAAGATTATGCAAAGTCAATTTTAGGCGAGATTGTTTCTTTTTTCTAAAGGGCAAGTGTAGGTGATTGAAAGATTTGCATACGAAATAAACCCTAACGGGTTTCACTTTTTTGAATTAAGCGGCTTGATTATCAGACATGGTACAATTGTAAACGACACCTAATATATCAAAGACTGTTTTCTTCTCATATCGATGAGATTTTCTCCCGTTTTGCTGTAAGAGGTTGAACAGGCGAATTAAAATCTTTGATAGCTCTTGGGCGTCTTTCTGTATAGCTTGGAAAAGAAGAAGAAAATAATCTTTAATCATATATATGGCCTTATATTCACTCAGTTCTCGTTTCTTCTTCATAAGAAGTAATTGCCGCATTTGAAACATGGTAGAAGAACAGAGTAGAATGGCAATCAGTTGTCCATACAAATGGCATTCCAATCGTTCGCGTTTTATCTTTTTACAATGATGAATATGAAAGAATGATTTCCATGTTTTAAATAAAATCTGTCGGGTAAAGAACTGGCGCGGTATCAGTTATGACCCGTTTCCAGCCCCTCCCCATAAGAACTGCTCGTGAGGTTTTCCCTCAAGCAGCTCACCCCATAAACTTCATCAAAAGGGTTATGAGACCTATCAAATGGCAGGCACTTTCATCGGTATCCCTCTGCACTTTTGAGGGAATGGACTTTCCAGTCCCAGTAGAGCCCCAGTACACCATAGAGATATTCATTACTCCATCTCTGCCATCCGATGCTACGCTTTCGTCGCCGTTTCCTTCTCGTCAGCAGTGTACGGATTTTCATCTCCGTATAGTCACGCACTTCGCTAAATGCTCCGCTGGAATTTCCAACCCGAAAGTAGTTCACCCATCCTCTTAGTACGGCATTGATTTGTTTTACTAAATCTTGTGCTGGTTTAGCTCCTGCGTTTTGAATGAGTTCGCGGATTCTTGCTTTCACTGCCGTACGGGCTTTCTTCTTTGGGATCATGCATATGAAGTATCGGGTCTTATTTCGGTTCAGTACTCGCCTGAAATCAAATCCGAGAAATGCAAAAGACTCTCCCTGTAAGACATCGACCATCCGTGTTTTCTCAAGATTCAGTTCAACCCCCAAAGGCTCCAATTGTTCCTGCAGTCGTCGCAGTGCCAGTTCAGCCCACCCCCGTTTACTGGAGTGCCCACTTACGGTGATAACCATATCATCGGCAAATCGGTGATAGTTCACAGCTTCATAGTTGCCATTCGTCGTTTTACGCCGAATGGCATCAAATGTCCAATCTACCTCATTCAAGTAGATGTTTGCCGCGAGTGGTGAGAACGGCCCCCCTTGCGGGACTCCAATCTTTCCTGCGGCTTTTACCACCTGTTTTACTAGGTGCATAACTTGGTGGTCTTGGACACGATTTGCGATTTTCCTCAGTAGGATGTTATGCCGGATTGTATCAAAGTAACGTGACAAATCAACATCAATGACTGTGGTCATACGACGCAGCACACTACGTCGTACTTCTGCCAGCGCTTGATGCGGGGAGCGTTTTGGTCGGAATCCGTAGGAATTTGGGCAGAAATCAGCCTCAAAGATAGCTTCCAATATGAGTTTTAGCGCTCCTTGGACCACACGGTCCCGTATACACGGGATTTGCAGTGTCCGCATTTTGCCGTTTGCTTTTGGGATTTCTACTTTACGATTAGCTTGTGGTTGATATGTTCCAGCCTGCAGTTCTGCTTGGATGTTCTTTAAAAACGGTATAACTCCCTCTAGTTCTATATCAGCGAAACTTTGACCGTCGATACCTGGGGCACCGCCGTTTTTCCTCGCATGCTGATATGCTTCATGGAGGGTTATTAGTTTGGTAATGTGGGAAAATAGTCCCCAAAACCGATGCGTAGGTTCAGACTTCGCCTTTTGATAGATTCGTCGCCTTAGTTCCTGCAAAGTAATAGGTGTTTTTGTCATGGCACCCTTGCCTCCTTTGGTCGTACGAAATATTTACAGGTTCGGACCCTTCCCTCCCCGCGCGTTTTGCTGCACGCAGATCTCTGGTACTACGATCCGTTCCGTCACCCTGACACCTACCATTCTCACTTCCCGATCGCGGTTATAGAGACGGTCTCCTCGATGAGGTTTCTTCATCGGGTGTCGAGGGCTTCTCCAGTTTCCACATTATCTTTCTCTCCATGTCGCCGCTGATACCCCGCCGGTGAGAACTGCCGTTCCAGACTCGTTTCGGTCAGTTCTTGCTGCTTTCGCACGTTATCGACCGTCTCAGCCACCGGAATTGCGTGTAACGAGGCTACGTCTACGTTCACTGTACGTTACAACCTGGAGATTTGCCCACATGCCTTTTGCATGTGATGTCAGAGGGCTTCGCCATGTCGTTTTCACTTCATGGCGCCTCTCAGGCTACGGGAGTGGAGTCTATTCTCCCGATTGGACTTTCACCAACTAGATAATGTGTCCTTATCTGGACACGCCAATTTGCCAACGCAGTGAATATAAATCATAGATTTTCTCTTTCGGTACCCATTCCGTAGGAATGTTTGTCATATATACCGTAATTCCTTGTAAAAGTTTCGTACGCTCTGTATATGTAATCCCTTTTTTCTTTTCACGAATAGCTCGATCATGTAGACGTTTCTGTTTTTGCTCCTCTGTACATCTATAAACCACAATGCGAGTGGGTAGTTTGTCTTTGCTCCCTACATATACATCATGTAATTCATACACTTGGCCAGGTTGTAATTGGTTCATGATGTCTTCCAAATGAATTTGTATATATACCGGTCTCAATTGAGCAGGTTTTGTTTTAAATACCACTGTTTCGAATTCTTTTCTATATATTTTAGTTGGTAATTTAAGACGTGATAAATAATACCCTTCCTTATCTTGGATCGATTTAAAGTCTTGTAAACGAAAGTACCCTAAGTCACGAATATACAGTTCATTCTTTTGTGTCATGTCCATTCGAGTCGCCCCATATGCCTGATCACTTCGTTTTCCTGGTTCAATTTTCACATCAGAAAACTCTCCACTCAACAAGTCATACTCTAATTGAATTTTTACACCAGCTGTATGACTACAGCCTCCGGCACCAGGATAAGTAGCTGCGAATCGATCTGGAACTTGAAAGGTTGTAGAATCAAGGATGCGAATCCGCTCAAAGTAAGCAGAAAGAGAATGAGAAATTGTAGATGATCCTCCAATTTTAGCTTGTAGAAGTGTAGTAAATACATTTCGAAAGAAGGCTACAGAAGCCGAGTTAAATCGTCGATTCAGTCCCTCAGGACTTAATAAAATTCCTGTTGAAGTTTCTAATTGACTACAAAGTTGAGTAAGAGAGGTTGTAGCGATTTGTTGATTTAACCATACACACAAAGATAAAAAATGGTGCCCATGGCACTTACGTTTTCGTTTCATTCCGCCTGCTTCTATAGCTAATTGATTCAGTGTAGCGGGAGACATATAGCGATATAACTCTTCGGCAAATAAAGACAACTCTTGTTTTTGATGCATATTCATAAAAAGCACGTCACCCTTTCTCATTAACATAAGAGAATAGTAACGTGCTTTTAACTTCAAGAATAGTCTAAATCCTTAAGTTGATGGATGTGGGGTACCGCCACATGCCCATCAACTTAAGAATTCAGAATTACCCCAAAACAAAAAAATGAGCTTTTTTGCTACAAATTAGCACAAAATTTCGTTCTGGGGGTATTTACTTTTCTTAGCTTGATAGCGATGTGGTAGGGCCCTATATTTGACTCTTTTTCTACACCTAGATATTCTAGAGTTCGTTCTAACATAAGTGCAGCCTGTTGACGTGTGAGTGTGCCATATGGCGTAAACTTAATAGCTGAAACACCTCGGATAATTCCTGTATCGTATAGGGCTTGTACATCATAATACCGGCTGCGAACGTATTTACATCAAGAAGATTAATGGAGCAAATGATGATTGCCCTGAATTGGTATGATAGCTGTTTTTGCAGATTTTGAGCGTGATATTATTCGTTGAAACTCTCTTCTTAAAGATAATACGTAAATACAAACAAAACCAGCAAAACACCGTTCCTGTGTCGTACTGGTTTTGTTGAAATCCATCTTGAATTGTAGCTAGTTCAACGTAATTGCAAATTCTGAGTTCGGTGCCCCAGCAATTACAACCGTTCCATTCTTCGGCAGTTTTACTTTGTTATTGCCGCTCACGATGGTAAAGTTGACGCATACTCCATTTTCATCATACACCGCGAACGCACCCTTCGATGGCAATGTCACGGTCATCCTTTTTCCTGCTGCCGCTTGCGGGATCGTAAACCATTTAGCATGCCCATTTGCTTGCAGCGTAACTTTGGATGATTGGCCAGCATCAAGTGGTTTTACGTTGGTTCCACTTACGTATAACAACCCGGCCATTTCCATATATTCATTGCCGCCTTCTGTATAGAAATGAGTTTCCGTCGTATCACGTCCATTCATCACGGGGATCTGGAGCTGATGCGTCGCGGTGTTCGGACCTGTAATTTTTCTGCCCTCCCAATAGCCCGCCAGGCCTTCCTTACGAGTAATTTGTGTGGTAATAAGTTTCGGTTGTACGAGATATTCAATAGAACTAAATTTCTCATTCACGAGATAGAACTTGACACCTTCCCGCTTCTCCCATGCGGCAGCGGTTTTCTTCGATAACACATTGTCTTCTAGTTTCTCGGCTAAATAGTGAGTCATCGCACCTTGCCCTAAGTCTGGTGTCGATTTATATGTGCTCTCCCTCAAATAAGTTCTTCCATTCTTCTCGGTGACAAAGTTGAGCTTAGAAGTACCCTTCTCATTAATAAAGCTTCCATCCGCAGTATATACATATTTTTCTTCTCGATTAGATGGTAATAACAGTTCTCCATTCTTCGTAATTTCAATTTTGAAATGAGTTTCGCTATTGCCATAAAAGCCCGCTTTCTTTGCCACATCTTGAGGCATCTTGACCTTTACCGGCTTGCCAAAAGATTTGTTCGGCTTGATGCTCTTAATTGTACCCTTCTCTTTAAGCACCGCGAGCAGCAATTCAGTTGCCAGCAGTTGATTTGTAGAACTTCGTCCACCGGATGACAACACAGCCGCTGCCATTTTCTGTTCCGGAAGTACGACCAGTATAGCATGTTGCAGTGCCGTGTCGCCGCCCTTAGCCAAGCCTTTTATCCCATATTCACTGAATGGGTATAGTTTCACACTATCCCAGCCAAGACCATAGTTAAAAATATTATCTCCATCCCCCGGCCACATTCCTTTTTTATATTCCTCTTGCTCCATTGCCTTGACTACCTTATCAGAGAGGATCCCTTTTCCCTGTCCCATAAATAATTGTGAGAATCGTACCATATCTTCTGCCGTGGAAGAGACCCCTCCCGTGCCAATCACATTCACCGATTCAATTGGAAGCTGCCCTTGGTACGTCGGAAAATAAAGTCCAGCCCGCTTTTCGTCTCTCCATTTGTCCTGCGGCGTTTTTGTATGATTCATCTTTAAGGGTTCTGTAAACCGTTGATGTAGAAATTCGGTAAAGCTCATACCGCTGACTCTTTCCACCAAAATTTCGGCCAGCGTAAAGCCATCGTTGCAGTATACCGAGAACGCACCAGGGTCTGCTTTCAGGCTCTGGTTGGACAATTGCTGCAACAAGAAATCATGGGAATAGGTATCATTATCGTTAAATAAAAATGCATTACTTAACGTGGAACCTTGCAAACCGGAGGAGTGATTCAACAACATACGCGGGGTAATGCGTTTGTACCGCCCATCTTTCATCTTAAAATCAGGAACATAGTTGACCACAGGAGCATCCAAATCGACTTTTCCTTCGTCGACCAATTTCATTACAGCCACTGTTGCATACATTTTACTGACTGAACCAATCCCGTATAGAGTATCTTTTGTTAGTGGCTGTTCCCCTTCCATATCGTTCTTTCCAGCCTGCCCCGACAAAGTAAGCTTGCCATTATCAATTAGCGCATACTGCACGCTAGTCGTCCCATGGGACTTCGTGAGTAGCGCAGCCTTCTCTGCTGCAATCTTCTTCAGCTCTTGGCTAGCTACTTCTGTGTTAGATACAACTGTAGTCTTACTGTCAGAAAATGCTTTCGCCCCTGTTGGTAGAATCATAGTTAGCGCTAATGTAGCGGCTAATACACCAGTTAGTTTATTTTTCATGAGGGAATTGCCTCCTTAGATAAGTGATCAATTTCATCATTTATTTGTTTAACTATGAAAATATGATAAAATTTATCCGTTCTTCCTTTTGGCCTACTTGCTAAATTCAGCAAGTAAAATATTTTTAAAAGGATCAGGACTATCAGCATTAAGGCTGTTCAAATTGACAGCTAATGTATGCTTGCCTCCAAGTGTGCCTCCAGAAAAAGTAACAAACCCTGGAATGCTACCTCCGTGTCCCCATATTGAGACACCGTTTGGAAGCTTAGTTTCATAGATTCCAAGACCATATCTGCCAAGTGCAGCTTCTCCTGTTGGAACTGTAGTAAGCATTTGTTTTAGTTGCTGTTCTTTTAGTAATTTACCCCCAAGTAAGTAAGAGAAGAATTTGTTTAAATCATCAGCAGTAGAAATCATATCTCCAGCCGAGCTCCCCATACTTGGGTTATAATAAGTAACATCTTTTGGCTCACTTGCTCCGTCTAGTTGGATATATCCACGGGCATGCTTGGTTCCTGGAATCACGCTTGAATTGCCTGGTAAGAATGTATTCAATAATTCAAGCGGTTCAATAATCCGATTTTCAATTTCTTCCGCATAGCTGTTCCCGGTTACTGTTTCAATAAGGATCCCTAGTAATACGTATCCTGTATTTGAATAAGACCAGCTCTTTCCTGGAGCAAAATCTGGGGGCATCGAAATCCCCATCTTTACTAATTCTTCAGCCCTATACGATTTTTTAGTATCCATAAGATTAAAGCCTTTTGACCTTGTGTATTCAGCGATACCACTTGTGTGGTTCAATAATTGCCGGATAGTAATCTGTTTATCATCATACCCGTTTCCTTGAATGACACCAGGCAACCATTTTTCAATAGAGTCGTCTAGATTCAAGCTGTTCTCTTCGGCTAATTGAAGTACAACTGTTGCCGTGAACGTCTTCGTCACGCTACCAATGCGAAAGCGAAAATCTGTTTTCATTGGTTTCTTGCTGCTCAGATTCGCTACCCCAGCGGCATAACTCCATGTTTTTCCACCCTCAGAAGTTTTAGCAAGTACCCCCGGGAATCCAAGTTGCAATGTATCCCGCACTGCTTGCTTGACAGAATTACGATCTCGTTGAGTACTTGATTGTAACGAACTAGATACACTTTGAGTAGGTTCTGCTTTTACAATTAAGGTTGGCGTTGTGTATAACAGGGAACTTCCAGCTATTAAAAGGGCAAGACTTGCAAATGTAATTTGACTATGTGTTTTCATAGGGCATTCCTCTCCTCTATTCATATTGTATAGGTGGTTTCTTGCTATTTCGTATTAACCACACAGCTACCATCTCAACCAATGAAAAAAGGTCAACATTGAATTCGTAATCATCTTCATAATTATTATTTTTACAAACGCCATTCTGTCCTGGATAAATCCCTCTTTTTCCACATATATGTTAACCACAGAAATTACTTCTTTTCTTTGAAACACTCTTGTTACTGGTCCGTTTTTCATATATAAGTCATATCTGTTCCGCCTTTTACGCCTCTTTATATTTTTATCATACACAATGAAAATTTCTTTTTTCTTACCCATTTCTTACAAATTACTTACGTTCAAAATCGCTTTTATAATAGGGTAGAAGGAGCATCTGTGCCGGAAGGTTCAGTAAATATATTAATCAAAAAGAAACACAGAGGTTTTTTACTTCTGTGTTTCTTTTTTCCATCCTTTTAAATATTAAGAGTCGATTTACCCTTAACAGGATGAATTCTGGCTCTTTTCTAATGTAATTTTTCTTCTTGCAATACAACACAAATGACATTGTGCTGCATGAAACACTCCTAACGTTGTTAAAATCACTTGTTTTTAAGTCAAAATTTATTTAACTTAGGGCAGATACTCCATATCCATCAGCTTAAGAAAAATAAACGCCACCAAAACAAAAAAGCCCCAAATGTTTCTTGAAAATAAGTTGGGGCTTTTGAACCAGAAAAGTATATTTTCAACTATGAAAACTACAATGAATTTTTCCTTTTTTCCTACTTGCTAAATTCAGCAAGTAAAATATTTTCAAAAGGATTAGGGCTGTCAGTTCTACCCAAACTATTCCAATTGACGACCAACGTATGCTTGCCTCCAAGTTTACCTCCAACAAGAGTTGTAAACCCTAGAATGCCACCGGTGTGTCCCCATATCGAGACACCGCTTGGAAGCTTAGTTTCATAGATTCCAAGACCATATCCATCGATTCCTTCTTTTCCTGTAGGAACTGTAGTAAGCATTTGTTTTAGTTGCTGTTCCTTCAGTAATTTGCCACCGAGCAAGTAAGAGAAGAATTTGTTTAAGTCGTCAGCAGTAGAAATCATATCTCCAGCAGAGCTACCTGCACTTGGGTTATAATAAGTAACGTCTTTTAGCTCACTTGCTCCGTCTGGTTGGACATATCCACGGGCATGGTTAGTGCCTGGAATAACACTTGAATTGCCTGGTAGGAATGTATTCGACAATTCAAGTGGCTCAATAATCCGATTTTCAATCTCTTCCGCATAGCTGTTTCTGGTTACTTTTTCAATAAGAATGCCCAGTAATACGTATCCTGTGTTTGAATAAGACCAACCCTTTCCTGGGGCAAAGTCTGGAGGCAGAGAAACCCCCATCTTCACTAACTCTTCAGCCGTATACGATTTTTTTGTATCCGTAAAATCAGCGTCTTTTGACCTTGAGTATTCAGCGATACCACTTGTATGGTTCAATATCTGCCGGATAGTAATCTGGTTACCATCATATCCATTTCCTTGAATGACACCAGGCAACCAGTCTTCGATGTAGTCGTCTAGATTCAGGCGATTCTCTCCAGCTAATTGAAGTACAACTGTTGCGGTGAACGTCTTCGTCACACTCCCAATGCGAAAGCGAAAATCTGTTTTCATTGGTTTCTTGGTTCTCAGATCCGCTATTCCAGCGGCATACCCCCACGTTTTTCCACCCTCAGAAGTTTTAGCAAGTATCCCCGGGTATCCAAGTTGCAATGTATCCCGCATTGCTTGCTTGACGGAAGTACGATCTCTTTGAGTATTTGTTTGTAACGAACTGGATACATTTTGAGTGGGCTCTGCTTTTACAATTGAGGCTGGCGTTGTATATAACAGGGAACTTCCAGCTATTAAAAGGGCAAGACTTGCACATGTAATTTGACTACGTATTTTCATAAGGCATTTCTCTCCTCTATGCATATTGTATAAGTGTTTGCTTACTGTTCCTTACTTCCTGACAAGACTTAGGGAAAGGCCCTCACTCATATAGATTAAAGCCCCAGTACAAAGGTATCTATCAATACCAACAATTTGAGCCATTTAAATCTCCATCCCTTCTATAACAAAATTATTCAAAGGTATGAAAGCATATTATGTACCCTTAGTTATTGTTAGGATTAACACAACATGAGACATAACCCCAACCCATATTTCACTTTATTTATCCATAATATGTATTGAGAAAGAATGTAAATTCGAATCCTTTCCGTACCCCAACTATTGATCGTTTTTTTCACCTATTATAATTAGCTATTTAGAATTTCATAATAAAAAACTGTAAAAAAAATAACGAGTCCCTTAACGTATAACGAATTGTAAGTAGCGAATCTGCTGCCTTATTATCCTGTAAAAGAAAAAATAAGTTAAATTCCCATAGATATCTATCTTTTAGTTAATTACATACACTACTCCGTGATATAATTACATCTATATATTTTGTTTAAAGGGTGATAATAATGAATTCATACACAAATAAGCAAAAAACAATATCCCTTATAATAGCTTCATTTATCTTTTTCAGTTTTATATTAACTGGTATATACAATTTTACACAACCAAATTTCTTTTACTTAAATTTAGGAGGTTTAGTCCTCAACAGTTTCATGTTATTTGTGGCAGCTAAAGCATTAATGAAACAAATTAAAGACTAAGTATATACAACGATAAAATAAATTTAAGCTTATTTGAGGTATCGCCACATCACGATCAAGCTAATAAAAACAAATACCACATGCCCATCAACTTAAGAAATTGGTTGTTCCCCAAAACGAAAAAATGAGTTTTTTTGTTACAAGTTAGCGCAAAATTCCGTTCTGGGGGTACTATAATTTTTTAGCTTGATGGCGATGTGACGCTACCCCTATAAGGGTAACAAGGCAAATATTATATAAAATGATAACGAAAATAATAGATATGTCTGAATCACTTGGATGAAATCACTAGTTTCAAAAAAGCCTTCACGCAATGATGATTGCATGAAGGCTTTTGATGTTTTCTTATTTTTTTGTCTCATTGACCCATGTAATAATGTCCTGGATGACGTACTCGGGAACATTTGCAGGGATTTCGTACTCACTTGGAAGACTCAATTCCCCGTCACCCTCCGTTAAGAAATGATTCAATTTCGGGTATTCTTTGAACTGAACATTCCCGCGGTTTGAAAGTCCTTCCTGCCATTTTGTATATTCATCTTTTACGGTTACTTGATAATCGCGTGCCCCTTGCAGAATCAGTAAAGGCTCTTTTCGTGATTTTGCCTCCTCAACTGGACGCCACCTAGAAACATCATACATAAAATGAGGAGACGGAAAATTGTAGCCAGCTGGCGGATGGTCAGGATTGAAAGTAGGATCCTGGATAAAAGCGAGCTGTCTTTTTAGTTCATCGATTACTTCCTTTGGTGCCCCAAGGTATTGATTCTAATCAATGGCAATGTCAGTCAAAGGACGTGCAGGTGGTGCGAGTAAGATACTTCCTCGGACAAGTGAGGAAGGCGCTTTGCTCAGTATACGCGGTATTGTGCCAGCTCCTAGGCTATGTCCGAGAATGAAAATATTATTTGGATCAATGCCTTCCTGCTGCGCTGCTGATTTTGCTGCATATATGGCATCATCTGTAGTATCACGGTCTAACGTACCAGGTTCTGCACTCATCTTTAATGCGTGTTCTAAGGTACGTTTTTCATAGCGCAACACTGCAATTCCGTTGGATGAAAGGCCCACCGCAAGGTCTCGTAAGATTTTTGTTCCCATATATGTACTATCGCGATCATGGATGTCAGCACCATGAACAAGAACAACTACAGGTACCTTTTCACCAGGCTTATGTTTCGGAACCGTTAATGTGGCTGGTAACGGATATGTAGAATTTCCAATGACGATTTCACGTTCTTGATAGGAAGTAGGTTGATCATAGCTAGGATGCGGGATGGTATAAGATTCCTGGGGCTGCCTTTCCCCAACTTCATCTACTTTCCCGCCAGGTGTGAATTTAATGAGTAGCGGGATGGTAGTTCCTTCAATAGCTCCTGGAATTTCCACCGTCTGATGGACCAAGTTTCGTTCTTTTATTACAGGTGTTCCCATGCTTTTTATCCCGCTCCAGCCACTTTGTGTCCACCAGTTTTGTAATGTGTTTGCTGTAAACTTGGATTGAAAAGCAGCAGACGTCAACTAGAGTGCCTCTGCATACTTACCTTGCTGGAGATATTCAAAAAATAATGATGTACGCTCCGTTAAAGAGACTAGATTCTTTTCTGCAGATTGTTCCTCACGTGTATCTGCGTGAATAGCTGTTGTAAGTGGGAAAGATGAAACTCCTAAAGAAAAGAGTAGGGTAAAGGAAAGTGCTGATTTTTGTATTTTCTTTTTTTATTCATGTTTTACCCTCCAATATGTGAAAGATATATTTTTAAATATAAAAACTATGACAAAATTTATCCTTTTTGCCTACTTGCTAAATTCAGCAAGTAAAATATTTTTAAAAGGATCAGGATTGTCAGCTTTTCCTAAACTGTTAAAATTGACGGCTAACGTATGCTTACCTCCAAGTGTACCTCCAGCAAAAGAACTAAACCCTGGAATGCCACCTGAGTGTCCCCATATCGAGACACCGTTTGGAAGCCTAGTTTCATAGATTCCAAGACCATATCCACCGAGTTCAGCACTTCCTGTAGGAACTGTAGTAAGCATTTGTTTTAGTTGCTGTTCCTTCAGTAATTTACCACTGAGTAAGTAAGAGAAGAATTTGTTTAAGTCGTCAGCAGTAGAAATCATATCTCCAGCCGAGCTACCTATACTTGGGTTATAATAAGTAATGTCTTTTAGCTCACTTGCTCCGTCTGGTTGGAAATATCCACGGGCATGGTTGGTGCCTGGAATAACGCTTGAATTGCCAGGTAGAAATGTATTCGACAATTTAAGTGGTTCAATAATTCGATTTTCAATCTCTTCCGCATAGCTGTTTTCAGTTACTTTTTCAATAAGGATACCCAGTAATACGTATCCTGTGTTTGAATAAGACCAGCCCTTTCCTGGGGCAAAGTCTGGGGGCAGCGAAAGTCCCAACTTCACTAGATCTTCAGCAGTAAACGATTTATTTCTATTCTTAAAAAAATCAGCTTCTTTTGTCCTTGAGTATTCAGCGATACCACTTGTATGGTTCAATATCTGCCGGATAGTAATCTGTTTAGCATCATATCCGTTTCCTTGAATAACACCAGGCAACCATTTTTCGATGGAATCGTCTAGATTCAGGCGGTTCTCTCCAGCTAATTGAAGTACAACCGTTGCGGTGAACGTCTTCGTTACGCTGGCAATACGAAAGCGAAAATCTGTTTCCATTGGTTTCTTGGTGCTCAGATTCGCTACCCCAGCGGCATAACCCCAAGTTTTTCCACCCTCAGAGGTTTTAACAAGTATCCCCGGGAATCCAAGATGCAATGTATCCTGCATTGCTTGTTTGACGGAATTACGATCTCGTTGAGTGCTTGTGTGTGACGAAATAGATACATTTTCAGTGGACTCTGCTTTTACAATTGATGTTGGTGTTGTGTATAGCAGGGAGCTCCCAGCTATTAAAATGGCAAGACTTGCAAATGTAATTTGACTACGTGTTTTCATAAGGCATTCCTCTCTTCTATTCATATTGTATGGGCGGTTGCTTGTTGTTTCATATTAACTACACAGCTATTATCTCCACCAATGACAAAGGGACAACACAGAATTCGTAATTATCTTCATAATGATTATTTTTGTCCTAACAAACGGTGAATCCCTCTTTTTTACAAGTATGTTAACCCAGAAATTACTTCCTTTCCCTAGAACACTCTTATTACTAGTTTGTTTTTCACATAAATATATCTTATCTAATCCCCCTTTCACTTTTCTTTATGTTTTTATCCTACACAATAAAAATTTCTTTTTTCTTATCCATTCCTTACAAATTTCTTACGCTCAAAATAGATTCTATAATAGGATGGCAGAAGCATCTGTGAAAATGCCTTTCCAATAAATATATTAATCAAAAAGAAACACAGAAGTTTTTCACTTCTATGCTTCTTTTTTCGTCCTTTAATTATTAAAGATTCGATTTACTCCGAACAGGGTGAATTCCGGCTCTTTTTTATTGTAATTTTTTTCTTGCGATACAACACAAATGACATTGTGCTGCATGAAACACTCCGAACATTGTTAAAATCACTTGTTTCTAAGCCGAAATTTATTTAACCTAAGGGGTACTCCATATCCATCAGCTGAAGAAAAATAAACGCCATCAAAACGAAAAAATAAGCTGACTTTTCAAAGTAACTACCTGTAGAAAAAGAAAATGTTCATTTAGGGGGTATATTAAAACCTTAGCTTGATGGCGATGGGGTCACCATATCATGCCCATCAACTTAAGAGTGTAAACAAACTGAAATTGCGTTCAGCTGGTTTAAAACATTCTTAAAATAGAAGTATATTCTTAAAAATACGCATACTAAATAACCCCTAACGGGTTTCACTTTTTTAATTATGCAACCTTCTTTTGTTTTCTCAATCCATTATATTCATAGACAACACCCATGATATCAAAGACAGTCTTCTTCTCGTATCTGTGAGATTTTCGTCCATTCTTCTGTAGAAGATCGAACAGGCGGATTAAAATCTTTGCTATTTCCTGGGTGCCTTTCTGTATGGCTTGATACAAAAGAGATAAATGATCTTGAATCATACCAATCGCTTTATATTCACTTAACTCCTTTTTCTTCTTTTGTAAAAGAAGTTGGCGCATTTTAAACATTGTAGAGGAACATAGGAAAATAGCGATTAGCTTTCCATATAATTGGCACTCCAACCGTTCCTGTTTTACATGACGATGATGGTCTATTTTGAAGAGTGATTTCCACGTTTTAAAGATAATCTCTATTTGCCAACGTAAAGTATATAATTCATGTACCTGTTCCATCGGAACCCATTCCCAAGGTGTATTCGTCACGTACACGTTTAACCCAGCTACCAATTTACTTTTCTCTGAGTATGTTCTATTTTTAGACTTTTCTTTTTCCGCAATCTTTGCTCGTCGTTTTTGAAGTTGCTTTTCTGTTAATCGATTAAAAATAACACGTGCAAATAGTTGCTGTTTATCACCGATATAAGCATGTTTTAATTCAAATATTTCTCCAGGCTGTAGTTGTTTCAAAATCTGTTTCACATCGATTTGTATGTATTCCGATTGTTTCTTAATGGCACCATTCTTAAAGTATTCTGGAGCTGGATTTTTCACATATACATTCGTATTTAATTTTAAACGAGAAATATAGTATGTACCTCGTTGATCCATTTGATCTAAGTCTTCTAATGAAAAATAACCCAAATCACGAATACATAAATCTCCTGGTCGTAAAGTATTTAAGCACTCCGTGCCAAATGTTTTGTCATTATTTTTTCCTGGTCCAACTTGAAAGTTAAGAAATTCTCCACTGTGCAGGTCATATTCTAATTGAATTTTAATTCCAGCTGCTTGGGCACATCCTCCAGAGCCTGGATATACATTCTTTAAAGCATTTGGCACTTGAAATACGGTGGCATCTAGGATACGGATTCGTTGGAAATAAGAAAAGAGACGGTTAGAAATTTGCGTTTGTTCACATACCTTTTGTTGTAATAGTAAAGAAAAAATATGTTTTAAAAACAAAACTGCTTTCACATTTAAACGTTTATTTAAGCCCTCAGGGCTGAGTAAAGTACCTGTAGCTGCATGAAGCCTACTACATAATCGGACTAAGGGATCACTTGCCACCCGTTGACTAATCCAAATACAAATATTAGCTAAATCTGAGCCAGAAAACTTACGTTGTCGCTTTATAAATCCGATTTCTCTTGCAAGTTCTTCTAAAAATACAGGTTTAACATATCGCTGTAATTCTTTCGCAAATGCTTGTAGCTCATCTTGAATCGAGAGATTCATAAGAAAACGTCATCCTTTCTAATCTAGCTTGTTTAGAAAGAATAACGTTTTTTGGTACTTAAGAGTATTAAAATTTTTTAAGTTTATGGGCATGGAACTAAAAAAAGATTAATCAAAATGGATTCCTCACTTTTGGGATGAACTTTCCCCCTTTTATAAAAAAGTTGGATTAAAAATCCCTTGGAATTCTTTAATTGAAAGAAGCAAAGTAACAAACATCGTATCTTTATTTTAAAGCCACAAATAGTGATTTTATAAGTGTTAAAATGCCGTCACAAAACACCATTAAAATGGTATAATTGGTTTATAATAACATTTTATGGAGGTGATTAAAATGATATACAGTCTTGTGAATATAGGAGTAAGTCTGTTAATTGGGATTATCTTTATATCAACTTCATTACTATTGAAAAAAAGACCACCAACAGATATTAATGCAATATATGGCTATCGAACAACTAGGTCTATGAAAAACATGAAACTTTGGGAAGCTGGAAATAGGTATAGCGCTGAAATCATGACACAAAATGGATTTATAATTATTATACTAGGAAGTATTATCAGCCTATTTTTAAATAACCCTTCCACTGCAATACTTTTAATTATGGGATCTATGCTATTACTAATAATCAGTATGATTATTAGAGTGGAGAATAAGCTAAAAAAACTGGAAGAACCATGTAGCTAAAATTTTTGTATGGAGTATTTGTGAATCTTTATAAAAAAGTTCGATTAAAAATACTTTGCAAACTTATATTGTACGATAAAAAAACGAATCTATTTTGAAAAATGATTCGTTTTTTTGAATAGGCATTAGAAAGAAATATATTTTTTTTGTACTTAGGGGTAGTGAAAATTCTTAAGTTGATGGGCATGGGTCACCATATCAAAAAATGAAAATTGTACGTTTAGACACATTTTAGACACAAATTAACCGATTCCCTGTACGTTAAGGAATTAGTTTGTATATTTGAGAAGATGTGCGACACAGGTGTGATTTTAGGGGAATCCAATATTTTCTATTCAAATATGATAGAATAGAAATATATCCAAAACGGAGGAACAACAAATGAACTCAAACACAGAACAGTTTATTTATGATATCCAGCAAAGAAAGAACAATTATATAGAAAATGTATTAATAGCCATACAACACCCTAAAAAAGAGCAATCTGAACAGGTCATTCAAAATATAGTAGAGAAGATGGATATGATGATCAGTTTAGTTACTACTTACATGGCTATTGAATCAGAATCTATGAAAGAATTAAAAGAGCTTCAGGAAGAAATTATTCATGCTCAAGCATATATTCAAAAACGAAAATTTGAAGAAATACAGAGATAAAACCCTGTGTTTTTATTTGGTCGTCTATGACGCCAATCTGTTATAAATCAAATTAGATGTAATTTGATCATTGTTTTGGCATAATCCATACAATTTGTTGAATACGTACAATATACGGCACCGTATCTTCAATGAGTGGTAAGTTCACTGGTAATATAAAGTGTATAGACATGAAGGATATAGAAAGTGTGAAAGTTAAGAAAGGTTTGTTTAGGACTAAGATAACTGTCACTTCAACAGGTAACAGGGGAGATATTGTAATTAAAGCAAATAGTTTTACTATAGGCTTATCGAATCAGAAGAAAAACCTAATAAAATTAGAAAAGAAGTATAGTTAAAGATAAGAGACAAATAGATTTTTATTTGAAGAAGGCTTACGCCTACTGATATTCACCTCCCACCTAAAATTGGTGTTTCACACCTTTATATTTTTGAGGAAGGAGTCTTCTGTCAGAAACCGAAAAAAATGAGATACCCCCATTTTTTTCGGTTTTGGAGTATTTCGTTTTCATTAGCTTGATAGTGATGTTTCCGTATCCCCTAAAAATAGAAAAAGAAGATTGAGACATCTCATCTTCTTTTCAGGCAGAGTTAGAGAAAGCATTTTATTGGATAAAATGCTTTCTCTAAGAACTAGCTCTGCAAAAATCGCTGTATTTCTATTTCTGGTAATCCTGTAAGCTTTGCAATGTCTTCTACAGACACACCATTTTTATGCATGCCTCGAATGAGTTGCATCTTTCCTTGCTCAACACCTTGTTCAATTCCCTTTTTAATTCCCTTTTTAATTCCTTGTTGTTCTGCATGAGCAAATTTTGCTGCCTCATCCATTAAGGCCTTTTCTCTTGCTTCATATGCTTGACGGAAAGAAGAATCTTGACTCATACGTTCCCATTTATTCATTGCTTTTTGTAAAATCGGATCTCGGTTGATGGCAATATCCTCCAATGTTTGAGTGAGATGTTCATCTTCATTCGCAGGTAATAATAATAACCAACGAACAAATGAATCTTCCCACGGATTGACTTTCTCTTCGCGCCATTGCTGCATTAACTTTGGAATCTCTACTATATGAACTTCTATATCATCACTTAATAGCTTTTGTTGTTCCTGATTCCAAAGGATGCCTGTTGTATGAAATGCTTCATATTCAGGAAACATCGCAAAGTTTAACAGGTTAATTGTAATCGTTTTATGAAGTGAACTATATGGCATGCCCTTTTGCAATTGAGAAGTGTACAACCTTCCCCAATAATACAAACTGCGTTTAATCATATCATGATTGTTATTCAGCTGTATTTCTACATTTACCTTTGTTCCTATATCTAATGTAGCCGAAATATCTAAAATCGATAATTTATCTTCTTCATGTTCTCGATGTAAATGTGGATTTTCTAACTGTAGGGAAACTTTAGTTTACTTTCACCATCTATCAGTTTATTTCAACATAACATTCCGAGTCTCTAAAAAAAGAGAAGCTAATATTCTTTTACGAATGGCTTCTCTGAAAAAAAATGTTACTCATTTCTTTTTCAAACGAAGTTACACCCACCACATCTGTGAAGGATTTTCTTCAATTAAAATAGATTGAAGATTTTTTGTGGCACGTTTAAATCCTTCTTGAACAGACATGAGTGGATCTTCATGTTCAATACTTACAACATAATCATATCCATATGTACGAAGTGCACTCATCATTTGCGACCATTCTTCTAAGCTATGGCCACAGCCAACAGAACGGAACGTCCAGGCTCTTGTTTCCACTTTATCGTAGGGCTGCATGTCTGTTAAACCATACATATTTACATTCTCTTGATCGATGTAAGTGTCTTTTGCATGAAAGTGATAAATTGCATTTTCTTTCATTAATAACTTAATAGCAGCGACAGGGTCAATTCCTTGCCACCATAAATGACTAGGGTCTAAGTTAGCACCTATCGCATTGCATGTCTCTTCACGTAGTTTTAGTAATGTATATGGAGTATGTACTAAGAAACCACCGTGAAGTTCTAAACCAATTTTCACACCATGTTCTTTTGCAAATTCACCAACTTGTTTCCAATAAGGAATGAGCTTTTCTTCCCATTGCCATTTTAAAATATCATTGTATTCATTTGGCCATGGTGCAACAGGCCAATTCGGGTATTTTGCGCTTTCATGGTCACCTGCTACACCTGAAAAACAATTCACAACAGGTACGTCTAGTAGTGAAGCTAGTTGAATGGTTTTTAACAATGTTTCATGAGATTCTGTTGCAAAAGCAGCATCTGGGGATAACGGATTTCCGTGACAACTAAAAGCGCTAATGATTAAGTCTCTTTTTTGTACATGTTCTATATATGCGCTTCTGGCCTGTTCACTTTCTAATAATACATCTAAGTTACAGTGCGAACCTCCAGGATAACAACCTGTACCAATTTCTACTGCATGCAAACCGGCTGCTTGTACATAATCTAACATTTCTTCAAATTCCATGTGAGAGAAAAGTGTTGTAAATACTCCTAATTTCATTTATCTTCCCGTCCCTTCTTCGTGTGTGTTACTACTTTCGTAAATTGCATCAATAATTTGCGATACTTGCAGCGATTCCTCAGACTTTACAATTAATTCTTCATCGTATAAGCAAGCTTTTACAAAGTTTTCTGCTTGCAAAATTCCAGGATCGCCGTTATTTGCTATCCAAACAGGTTCACTATTTAATATCATATTATGTTTTGTTGTATATAATTCAATTGGAAAAACATTTATTCCACCGTTTACTCCGGAGATACTCAAATATTCTTCATCATTTTTAATATTTGCTGCCCAAGAAGCTTCAAATAACAATGATGCCCCAGTTTCAAACTTTATGTATGCGGTAACATGATCATCAACTTGAAATGTTTTATAATCATATTTCCCCCACATGTTTACTTGATTTGGTAGCTTACTAACGGCATTATAGACACTACCAATGACTTCCGTTTGTTTTGGATTTCCAATTAACCAAAGTGCTAAATCAAGAAGATGACAACCGTAATCTATTAAACTTCCTCCGCCTTGTAATTCTTTATTTGTGAAAACGCCCCAGCCTGGTACTTTTCGGCGACGGAGTGCTTTTACACGAACAACAAGAGGTGTGCCAATCTCACCTATCATCATTTGTTTTGCAACTTGCGATTCTTTCATATAACGATAATGATAAGCAATAGTAAGTTTTTTGCCGCTGTTTTTTGCAGATTCTATCATTTTTTCGCATTCTGCCGCTGTTAAAGCCATCGGTTTTTCGCATAATACATGTTTCCCTGCTTGTAATGCTGCGATAGAAATCTCAGCATGAAACTTATTCGGTGTACAAATACAAACAGCATCAACTTCTTTAAAGACTTCTTCATACGTTTCAAATACATAAGGAATGTTATATGTTTCAGCGATTTGTTTTGCGCGTTCTATGTTTCTATCATGTATAGCCGTAATCGTACAATATTCATGTAACTTTACAAATGCAGGGATATGGCGACCTTGTGCAATTCCTCCGGCCCCTATTATTCCAATGCGTAGTTTCTTCACGTCTTCACCTTTTCTCATAATGGAATTGTAACAATTTGTTTTGTTTCACTAGATTGTATGGCTGCTAAAATGACTTCTAGCGATTTCATTCCTTCTACACCATTAATTAACGGCTCTTTATCAGAAAGGATAGACTCTACAAACTGCTCAATCACATGTGAATTACTTTGACCAACTGCAGCATTCGAATGAATTTTATCAAGCTCATATTTTACAACTTCACCATTTTTATATTGAAGAATGAGTGAGTAAGTTGGATCATCTTCTAAGCGAAGAGTGGCCTTTTCACCATAAATAATTGTTGAATTATCTTCTTTGCTAACGTAAGACCAACTTGCTGCAAGTGATCCGATAATGCCACTTTCGGTTTTCAACATACATACTGCACAATCATCTACATTCGAAAATGTTTTTGCACTCGTCTCAACAAAGGCACCAACTTCCGTAATTTCTTCATTAAGAATATACCGAATTAAATCCGCCTTATGTACACCCAAATCACCCATTGCACCAAGAAACGCTTCATCTTTTTTAAAGAACCAGCTCTCTTTTCCATCTACACTCCAATTTTCAGGACCACTATGACCAAATGCTGTACGGAAGCTATATATTTTTCCGATTTCTCCATTTTCAATCAATTGTTTTGCCTTTTGGTGAGAAGCAACAAAACGCTGGTTATGACCAATCATTAACTTTTTACCACTTTTTTCAGCAGCTTCAATCATCATTTCTGCATCTTTTTTTGACGTCGCCATTGGCTTTTCACATAGTACATGGATACCTGATTGTAAAACAGCGATAGAAATTGATGCATGTAAATTATTTGGTGTACAGACACTAACTGCATCTAACTCTTCACAATTGATAAGCTCGTTATAGTCAGTGTACATATTTACACCATACTTATTGGCAATTTCCTTTGCGCGTTTTTTATTACTGTCACAAACAGCTACAATCTGTACATATGGGTTTGCTTCATATTCTGGTAAATGACGATACTGCGCGATGCTTCCACAGCCAATAACACCTACTTTTAAAATATTCACTATCATATCCTCCTTTTGCTCGATTTGAAATTATTATAGAAATTTTTTCACTGAAAAAATATGCTATATATCGTTATGTTTTTATCAAAAGTTGCCTTTTTCTATAAGAAATAAGGAAACTTACTTATCGCATTTTAATAAAGGTGTTATATTGCTAATAAGGAGGTGTAAACGTCTATGACGGAAGGAGTTTGTAATAAGCTTGCTAAAGCAATTGAAGAAAAGGTTATTTATCAAAATCCATTACTATTTTTAAAGGTATGGGACATTGTTATGGAAACTTCTTATTGTGATCAAATTAAGAGTGCCCCTTGGCATTATCATGAAGAGATTGAGTTTCTAGCAATTATAGAAGGATATTTAGGTATACAAAATAAGGATAAGTATATTGTTCTTGGCCCTGGAGATGTTTTTATTTTAGGGAAATCTGAGTTGCATCGGTCACATAAACCTTCTGCAGGTTCGTTACACTACGTTGTGTTTCAAGTAAATTTAAAACAACACTTTGACCGAAGCATTATACAATATTTACATTGCTTTTCAGAACAAACAAAACCCTTAAATGAGTTAAACTATATTTTTGAACAAAATGAAGTTGTGAAACATGAGGCTTATGCTCTTATTATAGAAATCTTTACAGAATCAAAAATGAAAATGAACGGATATGAAATCGCAATTAGTGCTGCCATTAAGAAATTACTTTTATTACTAGTAAGAAACGACACACATAACATATTAACTTATAGTGAACAAGACGACTTCGCTCGTTTAAAACCAGTACTTGATTATGTAGAAGATCATTTAGGAGAAAAGATAACCGTAACCAAAGCATGTGCATTAATAAATTTAAGCTATCATTATTTCATAAAATACTTTAAAAGAATTATGGGTATTTCCTTTTTAGATTATGTGAATTATAAGCGTATCAAACAAGCTGAAAGTTTATTAATAACAAGTGACCTTAGTATTACAGATGTCGGATGCGAAGTTGGAATTGCAAACATGTCACAGTTTTATAAGTTGTTTAAAAAAGAAAATAATTGTTTACCGAAAAAGTTTAAACAGCGAATACAAAGCAATAAAGAGTGAGGTAAGAACATGAAATATACATGTTCATGCTATAGATTTGAACTACCCTCACTTTCACTTTGTTTAGAAGAGGGGGATTCCTAAGTAAAAAGTTCTATCGAACTCTAATTTATTAGGCTATCTCCACAGTCCTTGCGGTTAGAAGCCTTATCGCTTCATTCTTTAGATTGATACTTGCGTTAATATCCCTATCATGGTGTGTAAGGCAAGAAGGGCAGTCCCATTTACGTAGGTTTAGATTTTTAACGTCTTTGTTTTGATATCCACAACAAGAACATAATTGGCTGGAAGCAAATGTTTTCGATACGACAATGATTTGTTTGCCGTACCATTTCGCTTTATATTCCAACATGGCTCGAAACTGTGACCATGTTACCTCACTAATCGCTTTTGCTAACTTATGATTCTTTAACATATTCGATACTTGCAAATCTTCTATACCGATAACATCGTGGTTTTTGATGATTTCAGTTGAGATTTTGTCCAAGTAATCTTTTCTGGCATTTGCCATGTATTCATGAATTCTAGCTACCTTTACTCGTTGTTTATTCCAGCGAGAAGATCCTTTCATTCTTCTAGAAAGAACACGCTGTGCTTTTACCAACTTCTCTTCTAACGATCGAAAAAACTTCGGATTTTTATAGGTTGTTCCATCTGACAAAATGGCGAAATCTTTTAGTCCCACATCCATTCCAATGTAAGAATTTATTTTCGGAAGTTCTTGTACTTCTGTTTCAACTAACAATGACACAAAGTATCTGCCAGAAGAGTTCCGTCTAACCGTAGCATTTAAAATACGTCCTTTTACTTCACGACTTTTGGCAAATCGAACAAGACCTAGTTTTGGCAATTTTATTTTGTTTCCTACAACGGCAATGTTTTCATTTGTTTGTTTTGTGGTATAAGATTGTATGTTGTTCTTCTTAGATTTGAAACGCGGGGCATTGTTTTGTTTTTTGAAAAGGCGTGTATAAGCATCCGCAAGGTTGCGAACAGACGACTGAATCGCAATACTATCCACTTCTTTTAGCCAAACAAACTCTTTCTTCATGGCAGGAAGTTTGGCAGAGCATGTACCATATGTCAAACCTTTTCCTGTTTCTTTGTATGCATTATCCCATAGAGATAGGAAATGATTGAATACAAAACGAGAACAGCCAATCGTTTTATTGATTAGGGTCGTTTGTGCTTTATTTGGATAGATACGAAATTTATATGCTTTATTGATCATCATTCGTTTCACCCCCATTTCGATATGTATCTATTATACAACAAACGTACATTCGATAGGTAGTGAAGTAACAGTTTATATATGTCGAACAATTAAGATGGCTTCCTGCCATCCCTTATTCGAAGCCAATTCATCCCCCACCTACTCACTTCGCGTTCCTTGAGGAAGGAGTCTTCTTGGCTAAAATGATAAAAAGGTGAAAGAAATTAATCTACTAACCTCCTTTCACCTTCTCTCTAACTCTCTAACGATACCCAATTCTGGTTCAAAAATAAGCCCAAAGAATTAAATAATTCTTTGGGCTTATTTTTAAAGTTAGGAAGCTACATTCTTTCTTCCTATTAATAATTTCACTGAACATGACCATCGACATGTATAGCGACAGACACTTTTCCAAATCCACAGGATTTCAAAGCCTACGTCATGACTCACGTATAGTAACAGGCATCGAAACCATTCATTATTGATGACTGTAAAAAATTTGTCTTTCTCAACCATAAATCTTTTATATTTCAATTAACTTTGCAACAGAAGTTTATAAAGCATATCGAATTATTGATTCACAGCTTTGACTACAAGTGCTGCGTATGCTTCTGCACCTACTTTGGTTAAATGCACACCATCAGGTGCAAAGTAGTCTCTCTTTCCAGCACTTGCTGCATACCAATCGACTAGAGTTACATTCGGATATTTAGATACTGTCACTTTCAATCTCTCATTCACGATTGATTCCCACGGACGTGGTACCCTCGTATTAATAAATATCATTTTACGTTCATTTCCAATTAATTCTATTAATGATACAAGTTGCTCCGTAGTAAAGGCTCCATTTGTGCCTAACCCAATAATGACATAGTTTCCTAAATTCCCTTCATTCTTTAACTGTTCAACTACAGGAATCGCTTTTGACAGCTGGCGACCAATCTGTGCATCAATCCTAATATCAGGAAAAGTATTTTTTAAATATGGAGCAATATCAATCATAACGGAATCGCCTATCGCTGTAATGTTGGGAGAATTTTTAGGTTGCGCAGAATCTACTTCTTTTAATTCTTCTTGATTCTTGGGCGTCTCTTGAATTGGATTTTCCCAAACTGCAACTGGATGTTTCGCTGGTTGTGTTTGTACTGCTTCCACCTTATCTAGTTGAGGATTCTCCTTAGCCTTACTAACTTTTGATAACCCAAAAACGGCTATTGACGAAACGAATACTGCACAAATTAAAGCTAACTTAACACTTAAAGCGACATTTTGAAGTCTTAAATTCTTAAACTGAATATTTCGGAGCGCACCTTGTCGAATTGGTTTTTCAATATATTTCCATGAAACTTGCGCAATCATTATAATTAGAAGAAATTGAAGAATTGCTCTTATTAGTGAAAAATCTCCAACATTTACTTTTGGAGTCGTCAATGTAAGAATCGGATAATGCCAAAGGTATATGCCATACGACCTTATTCCTATCCAACGTAAAGGTCTAAATCGTAAAAATTGAGCGATACGGCTCGCTGGATGAGCAAGATTTGCTACTAACAACGCTGTTGCAATTGATAAGAGAACCATTCCTCCATTGTATAGAAACGGATCATATTGATTCGTCTTCCAAAACATAAGCAAAATAATAATAAGAGCAGTTCCTCCCACTACATCAAGAATGAGACGCGCCTTTGGAATAATTTTATTTGCAAGCCTATTGCTTGGCCAAATTAAGGCAAGTGCTGCTCCAATAAGTAAAGAAAAGGCCCTCGTATCTGTACCATAATAAATTCTACTCGGATCAGCTCCAGGTTCATACAAAATTGCCATCGCTAAAGCTGAAGCAACAGCTCCCAGACAAATCAATAAAATCATACGGGATTGTTTTTTTATGTAGTAAAGTCCTAAACTAATGATAAACGGCCAAACAACATAGAATTGTTCCTCAACTGCTAACGACCAAAAATGATTCAATGGAGAAAGCTGGTCAAAATTATCAAAGTACGATAATTTATGATAAATATACCACCAGTTACTAACATAAAATAACGCCGCTAATGAATCTCCGCGCATTTTTTCAAGTAAAGAACTATGAAAAATCGTAATCCATGCCAACGTTATAACGAGCATAACAAGCATTCCAGGAAGTAATCTCCTTGCCCTACTAAGCCAGAATTTTTTTAAATCAATTCTCTTATTTCTCTTCCACTCCATCGCTAGAATATCTGTAATTAAATAACCTGAAAGTACAAAAAATACAGTAACTCCTAAAAACCCTCCAGGCATCCAATTAAAATTAATATGATACAAAATTACACCTAGTATAGCTAGGCCCCTTAGACTGTCCAATCCAACCATATAACGACTATTTTTTTCAAAAGGTTTAGTCACCCTACAATCACCTCTATTTCTTGGAAATTAGGTAAATAATAGTGGTATAATATGCTATTAATTTCCTAAAATCGTATATTATACCACTATTAAATGCACCATTTGGGAAGGCTCTTTTATTATAATTACATGCACAGTAATCAATACTTTATCATGTTATCTGTTTCTGTTGTAAAAATTTTTAAATTGGGTGTTTTTGCTCATCTCCCCGAAAAAGGGACATTTACTTAATTAAAAAGTACACTTTTTGATACGTTTTTACAGACGTATCAAGGACTGACATTGTGAATATGATCTATAATGAATATATAAAAGATTTCCCATAAAGAAACTTTATAAAAAAGGTCTACTCATTACGAGCAGGCTCTCTATTTTCCTCACCCAGCCTACTTTATTTTAAGCTTCGGCTGCTTCTGTAAACGTTGGTACATAAGTAGAAAATAATAATACTATAAGTCCTATGATTTTCTTCATACTCGCATCTCCTTATCAATTCATTAAAAAACCTTTTAATTACATATTAAGTTTTGATACTACCGAAATAATAAAAAAAGATATGCATAATTACATATTTCTCTTATTGATAGAATGTATGGTTCTGGTGTGAAAAATGATAAGTAAAAAAGAATCAAGGATTCCTAACGGAATCACCTGTTAAGCAGTTAATCCAAACAGCCGGCTCATAAAAATATTCCGATTTTGGACAGACTGATCCTGCAAATCAATTTGTTCTTTTTTGAGCATATGCATGGCTTCAACACCACTCAATATAGCGGCTGATGTTTTGTATGATTTAAATCCCAACATAGAGCGTATACGTTTTTTAATAAAACGATGATCTTGTTCTACTATATTTTTCAAATATTTTATCCTTCGGATTTTGGTGCCCATTGGTATCCTTTTTCTTCCCCCAACTGTTCGATAGCAATTGGATAAGCAGGATTCTTATCGACTGTTATAACACGAGGCTTTGAAACATGAAAAGACTGCAAAGCTTTCTTGAAAAAGCGCTTTGCAGCCTTATGATTTCTAGATTTACTCAAATAAAAGTCAATCGTGTTTCCTTCAGAATCAACGGCACGATATAAATACATCCATTGTCCTTTTATTTTTATGTATGTTTCGTCCACTCTCCATGAGTTATTCATTTGTTTGAGATGACGCCGAATTCATGCTACTGGTAAAATGTGATATGTGTCGTCAAGAACAAGACGCTAAACATCTGAACACGAACCTGTACGGTATGGTGATAGTACCGTAGCTCCCGAACCTATACGGTCTGTCGTGAGAGTGGTGATGACACACCGCAACCTTGCACGTCAGCGATACCAGAAATGGACTTCTCCTTTGGTAGCAAGAACACCACTGATGTTAGTCAGCTTGCCCCTTTAGGGGTGGGGGTGTCAAATAATTCAAACATCATATAGAACCAAGTTTATTTTACTACTTGAACAGATACTGGTTTCCAGCCCTGATTCTCTACCCAATCAATATCAACCTTATATTTTTTATTACTTTGCTTATCTCGTACATTACCGTAGGCTTTATTTTCACCATTATTTCCAATAAAATCAAAAATCAATTGACCCTCTGGAGCATCAACAGCATAAGAAATTGCTTTTTTCATCTCATTCCAATCTACTGTTCCTTCTTTAAATTGCATTGCAGGTTTTGCTCCTTGCTTTGTACCAATTGGCTTCCAAGAAGGATTAGTTTGAGAACCCTTTTCTTGAGATACCGATTTTTCTGCTTTTTGTTTCTCTTCTAACAGTGCTGCTTCTTTCTCTTCATTTTTCTTCTCTTCTAACAGTGCTGCTTCTCTCTCTTCACGTTTCTTCTCTTCTAACAGTGTTGCTTCTCTCTCCTCACGTTCCTTCTCTTCTAACTGCGCTGCTTCTTTCACTTCACGTTTCTTCTCTTCTAACTGCGCTGCTTCTTTCTCTTTATGTTTCTTCTCTTCTATCTTTGTTGCTTTCTTTTCTTGAGCAATTGCTTTCTTTGATGTATCAGAAGGGGAAAACAACTGGTATGTCACTATACCAACTGTCACTAATACCAAAGTAAATGCAATATTAAAAATCACCTTTTTACGACGATTTTGTTGTTTTTCTTGAAACCTGCTTCCTTGTCCCATTTTTTAAACCTCCGAGTTTATTTTCTCTTCTAATCTTTATGCATTATCCTTATAATTCTTAATATTTTCATTAAACAATGGAAATGAATTACAATTCCCATACAAGATTTCATATCATAATAAAATTTGTGTTGTTTCAAGCATCTGACATATGTTATTCAAAAATATTTTAATACATTAAAAATTGATAAGCATCTGTTCGTAAGAAACCTTCAATTTTATTCAAAGGTGATTCCAATTACGTCCACATTAGATCTCCTGTAGAAATCTTTTTAACAATTAAGCCCCTTCTTCCCTTATTTATAATTTTCAAATTAAACTGCCCTCTATGGTACAATAAAGATGTGTTGTTTTCTACTGGGGTATGTCGTAAAATCAAAAGGGATTTTATCTCTTTTACCTTTTTTTCAGAGTAACTTTCACCACTAGGAGACTCTATTATTCCTAATGTAATCTTTAATTCGCTTTCATCAAAAATCCAATCTTTATTAAGTTCCCTTATCTTTTGTATAAAGCTTCTTTTGGTTTTTCCTATATAGATCAATGTTTCATTCTTAGCATATACTCTAGAGATTGCAAATATTCCCTTCTTAAAAGCTTCTTCTCTATTATAAAAATCATTTAAACTATACAATCCATACCATTTAATATGTACTGTTTCTATTAACCTCACCTCATTTTTATGATTAATATTATAATTTCTGAATGTTCAAATTATTATGGATACATAGCCTTGATTACTTGAATTATAAATAGTGCTTTTCAATAATACATTTTATTATTACTAATTTCAATAATGAATATGTACATATTCATTATTGAATGGCTGCAAAAAAACATGGGAATTTAATTCAAGCCCTATATCAAAATGAAAATAAAAAACACCTGTGATATACACAAAGTGCTTTTCTCTTGTCAATTTATCTATTTTCTTTTTATAACCCAAACTCCTTCGAATCGTACTTTTCTAGAGTTTGCTGCAATTCATTTTTTTTCATATGGAATATGTTTATCTGCCTGTACATCTTCAACATTTTCTCCACCTGCTAATAATCTCCTGTACTTAAAAGAGTGCCCTGTTAATAATGGTGTAATTATGTTGTATGGCCCTCCTTTTGTTTGATTACTTGTATCATAAAACAAGTATCTGAAGCTGATATGTGGTCTACTTTACTGATAAAAATAACAAATAAAAAAGGAAACCTGCATGTTCGTTATAGTGATTTTCATGTTATATATACTCATATAAATTTATTAATATGCAATATTACATATTAGGTTCCTCTATCTTCATGATATTGATGTATTTATAATACTTATATCTTCATATTTAGAAAGGAATAAAAAATGAAAAAAATCACATCAACACTATGTATAGCTGGAATGACTTTAACTATTTTAGGAGTAGCTCCTCAAAGTAGTTATGCTCATCTCGATCAAATTGATTTAACTGACAATGATCCTATTACCGCTCGATGGTCTGCAGAAGCTCCGTATCATTCTGATAAAAGTACACATTTATGGATTGCAAAACAAGCTATTGAAATTATGAAAACAGAATCTAATGTTGAAGCAAATAAGCAGGCTGTGGACTTTTTAAATTATCCGCAATATAAAGATCTATTTTCTAAAGGATTATATGATGCAGATTATAATGCAGAGTTTAACGATGGCGGAACAGGAATAGGCGGTGTTTTTAAAGGCGGATGGAAATCTCATTTTTATGACCCTGATACTAAAGAAAATTATAGAGGAGAAACAAATCCAACGGCTCTTACACAAGGCAAGAAATACTTTTATGAATCTGGAGAACATTTAAGAAATAAAGACTATGAAAAAGCTTTCTATTACTTAGGAGTAGCCACGCACTACTTTACAGATGCTACCCAACCTATGCATGCAGCAAATTTTACCGCAATTGATACGAGAGCTATAAAATATCATAGCTACTTTGAAAATTATGTTACAACCATTCAAAATCAATTTGCAGTCAATATTGGAGGGAATTATAACGACTCTCTATCCACACCTGAAGAATGGATTGATTATGCAGCCCGAGTAGCTAAACCTGAAATCCAAAATATTACTAATGATAAAACATTTAAGTATTATAATAGTGGTAAGGCGCAATTGTGGCAAGAAATGGTTACCCCAGCTGTGCAGCGAAGCTTAGGAGAAGCTCAACGCAATACAGCAGGTTTCTTAAATCTTTGGTTTAAAACTTTTACTAAAAATGTGAAAGCTCCAAGTATAGAGACCGCATTAATCTATGATATAGAAGGAAACGTCATAGAAGCAGGGAAAAACTATTATATCGTACCAAGTGAATCTCCTTATCAAGGTCTAACATTTGAATGGTATGTAGCAAATCGTTACGATTATGTTTTACTTGCAAATAATAAGGACAATGCTTTATCTGGTACACCTATAGAATTTGAATTCTACAAAGAAAATGATGCAAAGCTACACCACGGGGAGAGTATATATCTTCGCATGAAGCACTCAAATTACGATCAGTTTCAATATTTAAATTGGTCTAATTATTCTAGTTGGATTCACCTTGCTCAAAAATCTGATAGTTTAGCTGACTTTAAAATTCAAATTAACCCGGATAAACCTACAGAATATAATATTTTTACAGATGACTATCCATTAAATTATAAGAATATAAATGCAGAGAAAAGTTGGATTGTACTAGGGGGAAAAACACAAAAACCTAGCTCATGGAAGTTTGTACCTTTCAGATAACCTAAACACACTCGTTCCTAATCAGAACGAGTGTGTTTTTTGTTTTGAGGTATTTGCTTTTCTTAAGTTCATGGATGTGGGATCACCATACATGTCCATCAACTTAGGGGAAACAATCTTGTTGAATCAGATGTTGACACTCCCACGGCTAAAGCCACAAGCTGACTAACGTCAGTGGAATTCTTGCTACCAAAGGCGAAGTCTATTTCTAGTATCGCTGACGTGTAAGATTGCGGTGTGCCATCACCACTCCGTATCCAGTGCATATAGCAGATACGGCACTCGTTCTATTACCAAACGAGTCAGATTGTGAGTTCTCAAATGTGTTTTAGCGTCTTGTGCTTGACGACTCAATACATTTTACAGAGTAGAAGAATTTGTTACTCCAACCTCATATGTATTCTGTTTTCAGAGAACAAGATTGTTTTAGAGATTTTTACTTGTCTATTATGAAAATTATACCATTTCAAATCCTCGATGTACAGAACGTACATTCGGTGTTTTATTTGTACATCGCATTTGACCTCACTCTCATCCCACCCCTAAAGTGGGTGCTATCGCACCGTAGTGGGCTTTCCCGTTCGGAAAATCTGTAATTGTTGAAGTCTATTGTACGTTGAAAAGGCGGAGTCTCTTTGAAGACTTCGCCGTTGTTTATATAGGGCATGAATGGTCTCGATACCTTTTATTGTACGTGAAGCATGACGAAGATTTTGAAATCCTGCAGATTTAGCAAAACGTCTCTTGACATGCCTATGATCCTGGTCAATAAGATGGATAAAATTTTTGATTCTACAATGGATTGTAGTTTGATAAACCGAGAGACCCTTTAGAATAGAAATCACTTTTGACACAAAACAATGATTTTATATGGTGTAGTTTGAGCTGGTATACTCATTGTTGTAAAACTATAAATAGCTATTAAATTTCGATTTACAAGATTACCTGTAAAGAATTGACCATTTGTTAATAAAATTTGAGTAGAAGGAGAAATATTTAATTTTAATTTTCCATCACTACTCTCCAACTGTTCATTAAAATAGTCTACTTTTACATTTTGATGCGGTGTATATTTTGCCATAACAATCGCTTGAAATTGTGGTGGGAAAATAAGAGGAGCAGGAGCGTTGGCATCGTAAAACCCAGTTACTTTATCTCCTACTACTACCGTTGCATAGTCGATAAAATACGTATTTGGTTTCACTACAAAATTTATTAGATTCCCATAACCATTATCTACAGACATTAATTTATTACATCCTATATCTTCGTTTGACCCTGTTACAAAATCGTTAATCATAGTTATTGTACCATCAAATGATTGAAATTTTTTCATTCAAATACCTCTTTTGTTTATATAATTAAACCTCTATCGTTACTCTATAATTTTTAAAAACATGTAAATGAAATAATCCTTCTCGTATCAATTCCAAAAATAACCCAAAACCTACCGTTCCATCTAAAACCAGCAACAGACCTTGGTCCTACAAAAATTGGGAAATACCAAAATTGTTCACCATTACTAAGCCATATATAAGTATTTCGAAATAAACATAATGAAATTGCTCCTGGATCAACAGCAAATGGTGAAGCTGTTGATTGTTGAGGAATAAATGATGGGGGGGGAGATGTTGGAGCTTGTGAGCTTTGCTGTCCTGGAATACTTGGTACGCCCGGAAAGCCTGGTACACCCGGAAAACCTGGCATTCCAGGTATACCTGGAATCTGAGGACCAGAGAATTGACGATCGAAGTATTGATCATAATTTATATAAGGATAATATATTGACTCATTATACATTTAAAAACCACCTCTTTCTTTTTAAAACCCTCTAAATTATTAATATGTAATGTTGTTCGTATAGGAAGCTTATTCGCTTCCTATACGAACAATATTTTAAACAGGAAAGTATACCTATACCCTTTTTTTTCGGTATGGGGTAATGGAAATTCCAGTGTCATCTTTGCTACTACACCCTGTTACCAATCAAACATGCACAATGTAGAAATGAACCATAAAAATTTCTTCATCGTATGCCTCCCTCTCTTCTTGTTTTTCTTCCCCTACATCATAACGGGATTGGAATCATTATTGGAAAAACGATCGATTTCTATGATTTAGCAAAGATTTATGTATAAATCCATTGCTTAACTCCTCCACTCTTTCAAACGGGCTTTTTATGATATGTATGCAGGATTCCCCCTTACATGTAACGAAACCCCAATAGGGAAACATTCCACTAATTACCATACCCATTTCATACCATTACATTTTGGAGGTTAAACAGGATGAAAAAAAAGAAGTTACAAAAATCAGCACTTTCTTTTACCCTACTCTTTTCTTTAGGTGTTTCTTCTTTTCCGCTTACAACAGCTATTCATGGGGATACACAAGGGGCACAAACTGCAGAAAAGAAACAAGTCTCATTAACGGAGCGTACGTCTTTATTTTTTGCATATCTCCAACAAGGTAAATATGCAGAGGCACTCCAGTTGACGTCTGCAGCTTTTCAATCCAAGTTTACGGCAAACATATTACAAAGCTGGTGGACACAAAGTGGCGGGAGCAGGAATTCAATATTACGGGTAGTACCAGCGAAGCTGCCACTACCCGTAATAAGGTGAAAAGATCATTATCATGGCTAGTGTTGAACACCTTATTAATGTTCACATAAAAAAACGTAGAGGAATCCCCTACGTTTTTCACTCACTCCTATTTTCAATATTTTTCAATGCAAATTTCACTGGAAGTTTCTTTGATTTGATAACTACCAGATAAAAGCTTCCTTGTCTAACTAATCAGCAAAAAAACTTGTAGGAATCATTATCTAGAGTTTTATTTTTCTCTATCGATTTAACCTCTCGACAGCTTCCGCGCTTGTATCTACACGTTTAACGAAAAAAACTAATAGCAGTGCAACAACATTCATGCCAAGCGCTACATAGAATGAATATTGAATTCCCGATAATAAAGCCTTCTGAGTTAATACTGCCTTCGTAGCTTCTGTGAAGGTCGTTGAATCTACATCCGACATTAGACTTTCAGCTTTTGTTGTTGTTACAGAATTCATAATCGTAACAAGAATAGCAGTACCAATCGAACCGGACACTTGTTGAGCTGTATTATTAACAGCCGTACCGTGCGGATTTAAGCGAGTTGGCAATTGATTAAGGCCATTTGTCATAAGTGGCATCATCACCATTGCCATCCCAAACATCCGCAGTGTGTAAATAAGAATAATATGTGTGTGACTAGAGTCAATTTGCAGGTTTGCCAACATATAAGTTGAAACAGCTGTAATGGAAAGTCCTACTATGCCAAGAATCCGAGGGCCATATTTATCAAATAGTTTACCTGTAATTGGTGACATAACCCCCATTATTACCGCACCTGGAAGCATCATCAGCCCAGAGTTCAGCGGCGAAATACCACGGACGTTTTGTACATAAGCTGGTGTTAAAATCATACCCGAAAACATGGCCACCGCGTTGACAATTGCAATTACAGACGCAAGTGCAAACATTGGGTACTTGTAAACACGTAAATCCAATAACGGCTCATTCATTTTTAATTGACGGATAATGAAAGTAATTAGGGCAATAGCGCCTATGATTAAGGTTGTTAAGACAACTTTATTCGTCCAACCATCGGAGCTTGCAGAACTGAATCCATATAACAAACCGCCAAAACCGACAGAAGATAATAGTAATGAGAGATAATCAAGTTTTGCATTTTTGTTTTGCCTCATGACATTCTCAGATTTCCAAATCCCTAACAGTAAACTAATGATTGCTAACGGTAAAATCATTTCAAAAAGCAAACGCCAGTCATAATACTCTACAATATAACCTGATAGTGTCGGTCCAATTGCTGGAGCTGTAATCATAACTAATCCAAAAATCCCCATTGCGGTTCCCCTTTTTTCTCTTGGAAAGCTTACTAGCATAATATTCATTAACAAAGGCCCCATGACTGAAGAACCTGCTGCTTGAACCATCCGGCCAGTAAGTAATAAACCAAAGTTCGGTGCTAAAGCCGCTAAGGCCGTACCAAGAATAAAAATCACCATAGATGTAATAAATAAGCTCCTATTGGAGAAGCGGGTTATTAAAAATGCTGATGCCGGAATTAATATACCACTTACAAGCATATACCCTGTAGAAAGCCACTGGATCGTTGAATAATCTTTAATGTCTAAATCCTTCATTATTGATGGCAAGGCTACATTTAAAAGCGAGTTGTTTAGAAATGAAACAAATGCCCCAATAAAAAGTATTACAAGCATTAAATATGGTGGTTTTCTTTTATGTAATGTTTCACTCATATATTTATTTGCCCCTTCATTATAAATTCATTGATTAGTTTAAATCGTTTGCATATCTGCACAAGAATACATTATCCTTGCAGTATTTTGCCAAACTCTTCGAATGGATATTCTCTTTTTAGCAATTCTATTTGCTCAACATAACATTTTAAAATCTTTTTTATTGATTAAACCTTTATAAACATTTAAATAAGATTTTGAATGTTTATTTAAACACATTTGTTAACCGAAATTAAATTAGGCTGAAATAAACAAAAGGAGCAACTGAAAATACCCTTCTAAAATAAAGTGAAACTTTACTCAGTGGGACTTTTACAGGCAGTCCCCCCTCAAACTTCTTTGCTTTCGCTGAATTTTGAGGGGGGACTGCCCGCAAATAGCGGGATAAATCAACAAGACCACACACCCATTCTTTTAAATACGGGCTTGTAAATCTAGTTATGTAACCATCCATAAAAAGGAATATTACATAGGCTAAGTCTAACATTACATTTTTAAAGTGAGGGGAATAAGCTTATGCACCAATATTGGTATTTGGATTCAAAGGGAATCGGGGGGCAATATAATAACCAAATTTCAATGTCATCATTATATTCACAGCCCCAAATAACTAAAGCTGAGGAAATGAATGGTCTGAAGATTCCTGGGAATTGGAGTTGTCGAGTCTATCCATTTGGTTGGGATTCACCAACCAATTATACGGGTTTCAATCCCCAACCCCCTCCCTTCTCTTGGGGTCAGCCAATCCATTATGCAGGGATGATGCCCCAAGGACATCCTGCTAATTGGATTCCATTACCAGGCCATGCAGGTTTTAATTTTCAAAAACATCCCTTCCCCTGGGCCCAACCATTCAATCATACAGGGATGTTCGCACAAGGTCATCTTGCCGCTTTACTATCGCCGCCAGCCAAGGCTTTTAACTTTAGTACCAATAACTCGGGTGTTTTTGGAAACCCTCCAGGGTGGGGAGGACAGGTAAGTCCCATGGGATGGGGGAATAACGGAGGTAACGGTCAGGCAGGAATGCTTGGAAACTTACTTACAGTAGGAAAAGGCACCATGAATGGAATAGGAATGCTTAGTAGTCTAATCGGTATGGGGAAGTTCTTCTTTTAGTTAATTAGAACGGGAGAATAGGTCCATAGCCCAGACTTAAGAATCATTTCCTTTTCCATTGATTTAATCTTCTCAAACATGCCCCCTCAATGTATTTATTGTATGCTTCCAATACTCCCTCCAAGTTCGTTTCCTCGTCTTTCAAATTATAAAAACATCTGTTACCTTGTATCTGATAAGGGATAGTTGAAGGTGATTGCATCTGTTAGCTTAATAGAGATGTGGTAGCACCAACAAAACGCGAATTTCGTACGCTAAGATTCTTTCAACATAAAGATTGTTGATAACTTGTACGTGTCAGTAATACCATCTAGCTGTAGAGTGCCGAAAAAAAGTGAAGCAAACAAAATATTAATCTCTTTCTCCCTATTTTAGAAAGAGTTGGAGTAGATTACGTAGCTCCTTTCGTATACTTCATATTAACTTCCGCTGGTATAGCAATTATATTAGCAGTTATCTCATTTTGTAGTCGCACCGAAAAGAAAATTTTATCTATTATCGGTTTAACCTTTACGTTATTTAATACAGCAATTATTTTATCTTTCCTTTGGTTCAGTTATCATTTCACTTAAAATACAAATATAATCCGTAACCTAAAAGAAGTATTAGTATTATAGAAATGCTGAGTATCGTGTATATGACCCATCTTAATGTTGTACTCATATAATCACCCCTCTCACGTTTCGATAATTCCATTATATAACAAATGATTCATTGAAAGTTTAGAACATGTTTTAAACCTAAATTAAGCGAAGTAAGGGAAGCCATTTAGCTTCCCTTACTTCGCCTTTAAAGAATAATGAGTAAGCGTGAATAGCTTACTCATCCGGCTTATTAAGTAATCTTTCACTATTTTTTACACAATTGTAATTATAGTGTTTTTTGACATTTGATCATTATAAATTTAAATGGAGGTTTACTTTCCATATTTTTATGCGGTTCAACAATTTCCGTAGTTTCTATCAGTCCATATTTTCCAAAGTCTTGTTTTACCGAGTCAATATCATAGAAATACATTTTTACCCCTTCCATGATCTCGAAGTAGTCTTTACCCAGTTGTTTACCCTTCCCAAACATTGGGGCATCTTTTGAAATAGTAGTAAAAATCATATATCCGTTTGGTTTTAACTGACTATAGCAATCTTTAATAAACTTCTCTCTCTCATCCTTATTCAATAAATGAATAAGTGCATAACAAAATATACCGTCATACAGTTTGTTATCAAAAGGCATATCTGTTACTGAACCATGGAAGAAATCAGCAGTGAGTTCATTTGCCCTCGCCAATTCAATCGCTGTTTTTGAAATTTCAATACCTGTTACATGTATTCCGTTATCAATAAAAACCTTTGCATTTCTACCATATCCAATACCAGGAATCAATATATCCTTCACTTTCTTTTCAAGGAAAAAGTCCTTCGTTAAAATTGCGGAGTCTGAAGGTTCAAATCCCCACATCATTTGATTTTCTATAAAACTCGCTTCCCAAAATTCTGTCATAGTTCAATCTCCTTTATATATATATATCGTTATTTACCATTGCATATTCACGAAATTGTATCAAATTTCAACATTAATTCAAAACAAAAAGCATTGGATATCCAATGCTTTTTCACACTTACGCAAACAGAGATGTATTCGCATATAAAGCTGGCGAGCCACCTGAATGTACGAATAAAATGTTGTCTTCTTTATTAAATTTACCTTTTCTAATTAAGTCGATTAGTCCCGCTACTGCTTTACCTGTATAAACTGGGTCAAGTAAAATCCCTTCAGTTTTCGCAAGTAACTGTACTGCTTCAACCATTTCTGGTGTTGGTAAAGCGTATCCTGGTCCTACATATTCATCAAAGCATGTAACTGCTTCGCGTGAAATAGAGTTTGGGATACCAACGTGAGCTGAAGTTTCATCTACAAGTTTTGCTACTTTCTCTTCTTGCTCCGCTTTTCCTCTACTTACATTTATTCCGATTACAGGAATTTTACTTTGTGTTCCGGAAAAACCAGTAATTAAACCAGCATGCATACCAGCGCTACCACTTACACAAACAACTGAACTGAAATCAATTCCTTGCTCAAATGATTGAGCCATAATTTCTTGCGCACAAGCAATATATCCCATTGCGCCAGTAGGATTCGATCCACCAACTGGAATGACATATGGTGTATTTCCTTTTTCACTTACTTCTTTCGCTACTTTATGCATCTCTTCCATAAGGTCTGTTCCGTTTGGCACAACAATTACGTTTTCAGCACCTAATAAATGATATAAGAAATAGTTTCCGTTAAAGTCTGGCTTTTCTTCTGGCTCAAGCCCTTCTTCTAACACAAGAATACATTTCATTTTTTCTTTTACTGCAGCTGCAAGTGTGAGACGACAATGGTTTGACTGAATACCACCAGCTGTAATTAACGTATCTGCACCTTTTGCCTGTGCATCCGCAACTAGAAACTCTAACTTTCTCGTCTTATTACCGCCAGCTGTTAAACCAAGTAAATCATCTCGTTTAAAATAAATAGTCGGCCCACCAAGTGCTTCAGAAAAATTGTTTAATTTTTCAATTGGTGTATATGATTCTGTATATTTTTTTCTCGGAAATTTAGCTAAATTCATCAATAACGCTCCTTTTATACTCTTTCACTGTAAATGTAACCATACTATTATTACATGGAAAAATGATGAAGTCACCTTTCTGGATTAAAAATGTATTAGATTTCGGTTTCGGTGAATGAAATTGCATTAACGATTTTAACTTTATTGCGGTACCTGAAATTTTTATCGGCGATTTTTCAAATATATCGACTTACCGACAAAAACCGACAAAACAAAAAGAGCCCACACATTTAAATGCGGGCTCTCTCCAATCACTTATTTGCCGAAAAACGAAGAAGCTGTGTTAATCCTGGCTCTAAATTCATTTCTCCTTTGTGACGTACGTATACGATTTTGTCGCCATCAAACTTTTGGGGTTTTGATGAATTATACGTATGCCACTCGTTCGTTCCTTCTATAGAGTACTCCATATATTCTGTTGCACCAACGATTACGTTTTTACTATCATCAGCCGTTACATCTGGTGCCATTTGTGCAATTTTCGCATCACTAATTGATAATTTCTTTATGCCCTTATCTCGTTTATAATCATAAGCTGTTACGATTACATCGTTACCGTATGCTTTTATTTGTAATCCTTGTTTAAATGAATATCCATCTGGAGCTGTCTTCTCTCCGCCATTTGGTCCAGCTGACATCCAGCCTGTTTCAATACCGCCTGTATTTACAACAGTGAAACCTTTTTCATCTCCGCCTGCAATTTTCTTTTTACCAGCCCAGTCTGGTAAGTTTAAATCCCAATGTGTATGGCTCGTGAAGAAAACAACTTGCGGATAGTCTTTTAATATATCGTACAATTTATCAACATTTAAATAGTCTTGTAAATACGGATTTTGTCTTGATCCAGATACCGTATCAGGTAATACGTGATGAGAGAAAATGAAAATTGGTTTATTTTTATCTTTTTGACTGTAGTCTTCTAAATTTTGTTTTAACCATCCTAATTGCTCATCACTCATATATACTTCATCCCACATTTTTGAATCGTGGTATTTCATATATTTCTCTGTTCCTAAAAATAAAAGCGGATAACCGTCTAATTCTTTTTTATGATATACCTTTTCTTGCCCGCTAAATTGCAAATAGCGGTTGAATAGTGTTTCCTCAGTTACACCATTTGGCCATGTATTTTGAGCTAACGTTCCATCAGCTTTCCATTTCCCAGCATAAAACTCATGATTCCCAACCGTTGACCATACATTCTCCGGGTGCTTATTTTTGTTTAACACACGCTTCACATCATCATATTGTGACTGCTGTCCAGTTGACGTTATATCCCCATTCATAATAAGCGCTCTAGAAAGTGGTGTTACTTTATTCATATCTTTTAATACGTGATCAAAATCCCCTAAGTCCCCTTGAATATCACTAATTACATTAAACATCGTAGCTGTTTTTCTTACTCGCTCTTTCTCTTCCGCATGCATTGTAAATGTCGGTAATAATACCGCCATAACAGCTAATGAAGCAACTGCCTTTTTCATACAATTTCTCCCCCTAATAATAGAATGTATAAACTGACATGTTCTGCGTTCTCTTAGGTGCTTGTCCAATTCATATTATAAGGAAGGATTGTAAAGATAGATGGAGTAAAAATTTAAGTATTTTTTAAGAGATTTTGTCTTTTTTACACTATCCGTTTAACAATTGGCGTCAATTTTTCTATTTACCTATTAATATTAAATGAATGTAAAATCACACGATTAATCTCGTAGTTTGATATGTTGTCTTTTAATCTACTTTACACAAACTCAATAAAATACTTTACCTTTTCAAATTTTCTTCATTTAATCCGAACAACTCCGGTAAAATAAAACGTCCATCTTTTCTGTATATTTTTACAAAAACAATTACGTTTTTTCCGTTTTATAGATACAATCTCATTTATTTTTCTTGGTGTTCCGCATCCCATTCACTTAAATAGGATGCATATTCTAATTCATCTGGATCATCATGTAACATAGAAATAAACTCTAATTTATTTCCATCACAATCCAGAAAGTATACACTTGCAGCTGGCATCCATCTTTGGACAATTGGCTCTTGATTTCCTTTTCCTTGGCTTCCTATCACTTCTATTCCACGATTCTCTAACCACAATTTAGAAGTCTTTAGAAATTCTAAATCTACACCAAAAGCAAAGTGTTTTATCTCAAAATCTTCAATATTATGTACTTCCCATAATCCAAGCATTTGCTTTTTACTTTCTCCTACCCAAAAGAAAGCCACCTTTCTTTTGGATAGTTTTCTTGCTAATGCTAACCCTAACTTATTTTGATAGAAATCTATCGCCTTTTCTAAATCCCTTACGTGTAAATGCGTTTCATATATGTTCTGTATCATTCTACTTGTTCCTTTCTTTATTGGTAACAACGGGTTAAGTAGTTACTGTAATTCTAAGTCTGGAGTGCGTATAATCATTGTAATGTATCTCCATATCCGATATATTTATTTACTATTCTATCGAAATTGAAATATGATAAATCCAACTGAGGTAGTAAATCCAAATGAAATTTCTAATACTTTTGCAGGAGAAATCTCCAATACATTCAGATGAAATCATATTTAAATAATGAAAAAACGCTATTCTTTTAGTAAGAATAGCGTTCTTTACTCTTGGGGGAGTTAATATTTTTAAGTTGATGGATGTATAGCGATATCCCTATCAGTAATCTTTGTATTAACAGTTATGCGTAACTTCTGCTCCGTTAGTTGCATAAGAAAAAGCGACCCTTCCATAAGAAGAATCACTTTCATTAGTACATAACTTGCCCCCTCATTAAGCCTCAATTTCAATTCCAGCTTCCTTAAATGGTTCTAATACATTTGGATAACACAGTGAAATATATTCCACTGTTTTTAAATTTTTCAGATTCTGAAATCCTTCAACAGATACTACATCAAATAAACTGTCTTCGCCATCCCAATCTGGCTTTAAGATATGATAAATTTCATTCCCCCCATCAAAGCAAAGGGATTCAATCTTTTCCAAATCACTTATTTCCAAAGGTAACTCTTCTAAAAAACCTCTGATTTCAATAATTTGTCCAGCTCCTGAATACCATTCAAAATTATTCGTATACTTATCTATTAAGTCTTTTAATTCTTTTAGAAATAGTGGCTCTTTATCTAATAAAGCTTCAATTACCACTAATTTAAAATTAAAATCCTGAAACATCTCACTCTTTCCCATTTTAACTTCCTCCCATATTATCCCTGTCCTAGGGTTTTAATCTCCTTTACACAATCTCAATAAAGTACTTTACCTTTTCCAATTCTCTTCATTTAATCCGAACAACTCTGGTAAAATAAAACGTCCATCTTTTCTAATTAGTACGTCATCAAACCAAATTTCACCCCCGCCATACTCTAGCCTTTGAATGTTTACTAAATCCCAATGTATTGCTGATTTATTCCCGTTGTCTGCACCTTGTAACGAATCTCCAATTGCTAGATGAAAACTACCATTTATTTTTTCATCAAATAACGTATTATTCATCGGGTGTAATATATAAGGATTAAAAGCTAGTGCAAATTCTCCAATATATCTTGCTCCCTCATCCGTATCAAGAATTTGATTTATTCGCTCTGTATCCTTTGCGTATACCTCTATTATTTTTCCATGCTTAATATGTAACTTTATATTTTGAAACGCATAACCTTGTTGAACAGATACTGTATTAAATGTTATTACTCCATTTACTGAATCTTTGACAGGTGCTGTATATATTTCACCATCAGGTATATTATCTGTGCCATCTCCTTTTAAAACACCAATTCCTTCAATTGAAAATTTCAAATCTGTACCTTCCCCAATAATCTTTACTTGTTTTGTCTTTTCCATTAATTCTTTTAGCGGATCCATTGCTTTCGACATCTTATTATAATCTAGCGTACATACATCAAAATAAAATTTTTCATAAGCCTCAGTACTCATATTCGCTTCTTGCGCAGAAGCTGCATTCGGAATTCGAGTTGTCACCCATCTTGTTTTATACACTGCTTCACTATGAGCTTTTCCAAATATCTTTTGATATAATTTCATTTTTTCTGATGGTACATCTGCTAATTCATATGCATTTCTAGGGCTACGGAGATTAATATATACTTGCATCTTACTTAAACGATAATATTCCCAATCTGCAAATAACTTAAATTGTTCTTCAGATCCTGATAGAATTAATTGCCTCGTAACAGAAACATCACGCATTGATACATGCGCATATCCCCCTGCTTTTTCCACAGACTTAATAATTTCACGAACTACTACGGGATCTATTTCAGTAACACTTTGAATCAACACTTGATCACCAGGCTGCACTTTAGTTGAATGATTGACTAACACATCTGCTAATTTAGATAATTCTCTCCTCATTAGACTCTTCACCCCTTGTTCATCCAAACAATCGTTACAAAATAAAAAATTAGAAATACAATATATAAATTCCAAATACTTGGAATCGTTGCTACACCTAAATAAAGAGTTCCTGGTAACAACCAAATGCTACAAGCAATCATAAAAGTCTTTTTCCTAGCAACTGCCGCAATTACTGCTAAAAAAGAAGGAAGTAAAAACATGAAAAATACAGTGATATATACCTCCTTATCAATCATCTGATTGCTATACGGGTTGAAATATAGAAAAACAATCGAAAGGATAAAAATACTTATAGCAGCGACTCCCCCTATATAAACACTTATATAATTTTTCATAATTCCCCACCTTCCCATAGCGATATACTTAATACTTTCCATCACTATATCTCATTACAATAAAGTGAAACTTTATCGTTAGGGTTCTCAGTCAATTGAGTGAGTAGTTTAAAGTCTGAGCCGATTAGTTAACCCCGGCTAAATTAGGAACGATTTTATCTTGAATTGTCATTGTTGTCCCAATAGTGCAACCTGCGCCCGCATGTGTATCTGGCATAATACGAATCTTACTATCCTTTGCGAACTCTTGGTTACAAAGATCAATAATTTGACCTGCTGCTGTCTCTTCAACATTAGTAGTAAACACCTTCGCTTCATTGAATTTCCCTTGTAATTTCAACATCTTCTATTTCTACTTTCCTTCCATACAGTACTCTCTTTGGATTTATAACAATCATAAAAACTGCAACTACTAAATAAAAAATCGCGTTATACATAATTAAATCGATTAAATTCCCGTTTATTATGCCAATAAAAAAATTAAAGAATTGGTGGATAATGATTGGAATGATTAAATTTTGATTTAAGTTATAAAATGCTGTCATGACAATTTTAATGGATATGATAGAAATCATAAAAAATAAAATATATTTAAATAAATCAATTCCTACAAATCCTGTAGTAAACCATATAGGTAGATGCCACATCCCCCACCAAAATCCTATAATTAGCGAAGCTTTTAATGGTGAATGCCTCTTTTGGAGTTCAATTTGTGCAAAACCTCTCCATCCTATTTCTTCTCCCAATGGCCCCGCAAGAAAGTTTTTAACAAAGAAATAGATTAGCATTCCCCATGAAGAGACAGTAAAAATAGAGTCTACTTCACTATTTTTAGACACGATAAACAAAATCATTAAAAATATGAAAGTTTGAATCATACTCACAATAAGAATTACAGAAACTTTAAGTTTATTCTTGAACTTGTCTTTTACAAATTGTATAAAACTCTGCCCTGGATAGATTTTTTTAAATAGCACAGCAAAAGCAAAAGTTGAGGACCAAGACGATATACAAAACATTACATCAAAAACCCATGCAGGGAATCCCAACATACTTATAGCTCCTACAAGCAAAAAAAGTGGCAGAAAAATGATATTGGTTAGTACAATAAAACTCGCTACTGGTTTTTTTAGTTTCTTTTCCCTGTTCATGCACAATCCCCATTTCAAACTAAGTATTTCGTAAACATAATAGTATTTATATTTACGAATATCTTCAGCTTAAACCTAGGAGTTACTCACAGGTCAATACATGTCTGCATTATTTTATAGGTGCATAAATTTCTAAAAATATACGTTCTAGCCCATCTTCATAAGTGGTAAGTAATAGATTTATATAAACTAGTCCCAAAAGTTCATACCCTTTTTCTATTGCTACCTTTCTTAAACTTGCTTCCACGCTATGATCAATACTTTTCCCACCAGTTGCCCATCTTCCATCTTCAATAACTGTATAAATACATTTTGGATGAGATAGAACTTCACCTTCTATTTCTTTATCAAAGTCCTCTACTTTTCTTCCAATTATAAATTTATCTTCTATAATACCTTCTTCATTAAAACTTATGACTCTTCGTAAAGATGTTAGAGTAACCGCTTTTTTTAAGCTATCTGGGTTCTTTTTTAGAGTTTCATATTCATCATACGCAGTAAAATGTTCTATCTCTCCTTTTATTTCTAAAGGCTCCATTTCTTTTACTATGTATTCCCCTAAGAATTTCTTTATTTTTTCACAATCTTCTTTTACACTTTGAAGCTTTTTTAAAAGAATCTTTTTATATTCTATTTCCTCTAATACCTCTTGTTCTTTCTCCTCTAACAATGATTTTATTCCCTCTACACTCTTACTTTTTCTTAATTCCTGGATTTTTTTTATTTCGATATCCATTTCCCTATAGAAATTTACCGCTGTTATATCATATATATCAAAATGATTATATTTTCTATACCCATTCTCAATATTTTGCTTAGGCTTGACCAAATCCTTTTCTTCATAAAATTTCAAAGTATCCCTAGATACACCTAAAAATTTAGCGACTTGTCCAATTGTGTACATTATATTCTCCTCTAATGTATCTAAAGATACATGTATTCTTCATCAAAGTAGAAAAGTAGAAGTGTATATTTTTCCTTTACTATTGTGCACTCTATATTGCTGTGAATCGTTGACCTTTACTTTTTCGTCAATTATAAACCCTTTACCTATATTTACAGTTCCAGCGACATCTTTACCCTGCCAAGAAGGGTATTATTGAAACTTAGATTATTAACCTTAGCAACAACACGCTTACCTACAAAGGGACTCCACAGTAATTTCTCCTATTATATATATAAATCATGCTTAGTTAAATTGGGTTGATTTTATAAGGAGCCAAAAACCTCTAAATGTTTATTTTATAATTACATAAATAATCCTAACATCTCCAAAAATTGATATAATGATACAGTTATTAATAGCAGTTAGGGAGATATACAGCATGAACTATACACATATGCCAAAAGGAATAGGAATGGTTAAGCGGACTCCATTCGCTCCGATACCGAAGAAATTCATCGGTATTGGTAAGATTGTTAAAAAACAAACAAAAGTGGAGCGCCCTACATTAACCCAAAACGAACAAGAAATTATTGAAAACAAGTTATTATGTTCATTTCTTTCTGAAGAGAAAATATTGATTACTTATTATAGAGATGGTCATTTGCTTACTAGATATGTGACTGTAACTGACATAAATCCGATAAAGAATTTAATAACTTGCACTGATGCATCTTATAACAGAATTTCCCTTAAATTTATAGATATAATTGATTTGAGATAAAAAGCATACAGTTTTTCAAATATAGCCGGGAATAAAAATGAAAGAATCTTGTATTCTAGGTTAAATACAGATAGAGCAAAAGTGCAAGTTCTTGTGAGAGTTAGCAAGATAAAGGCTGTTTGTTTATGTTTTGGACTGTCTGTTATGGTTATCGAATTTACAAATACAAAAGAGGAACAGAACTCAATAGAGAAAGCTAAGGAAGCATTTAGATAATAGTTGAAGACGCCCGATTAAGGACGGCTTCAACTATTATCTCACTTTGATATATTCATACCACCATTTACCACCTGGTCTAGTATCCATCCACCAAGTAATCTTATCTAACTCTGCATTAGGTAGGACATCGGTTTGGATATAACATAGTCCAGAAAGCAGATCAACATTAACGCTACCTTTTATTCCTCGTTCTGCCATAGCTTGAATAGCTTCATCTAAGGAGTTAGTACCGAATCCACCTGACTTAACGTATTGATATCCACCATTCCCAACAGTTTGTCCCGTTAGAGCGTATACGTAGGAAGTAACTCGTCATAACTCCTCCTTATGGTAATTCCTTTTGTAAATCTTTTTATTTAAATGTATAATTGTATAAAAAGTTCTAAAACCTTGAATCGAGGTGAAAATCATGAGAAGTTTTGGCTCATTAATGACCTCTACTATCTGCTCAGTAATCCTTATAATTTGGAATGCCTATTCCTTCTATGATGGATTCACAATGGGACATACGTACTACTGGGTTAATGGCATCGCAGCTGTTATCTTCTTTCTATTCTTTATCGTAAACATGCGAGAGATCAACAAGAAAAACTATAGAACCTCAGAACAATAGGAGTTGATACATATGTGGAAAAAAATCAATAATTACAAATATCATTTAAAAGATTTAAAATTTATGATTTGGCTATTCCCTATAATTGGGCTAATATACGCTTGTGAATTCTTCTATGGACTAATGTCCCATCAAGAATTTCATTGGACTAAATTAGTATTGGTAACAATTATGCTTATAGGATTTTTAGATATAAAAAAGAAAATTAGAAACAATGATTTTAGAACAGATTGAATTAACAAACGCTCTTGAATTCATTTTCGAATCATTATATTTTCGAGTCTCAATTGTAGTTCTTCTCTGTTTGTTGTTGCTCCGCTTGTTTTCTCTTCATACACATGATCACATCCATAATCATTTAGCCGTTTCAACTGCCTAGCTAAATTTTGTTCTTGTGTAGAAACACGAGCATAACCAATTATCATAATATCTTCCCCTTCGTCCGTTAACGTGTTCGGAAATTAATTCTAAGTACATAATTTTTTTCCGTATATGTAAACAGGACGTTGAGAAGTATGATAAATCCGTTCACTCTTTTACGTCCGTATAGGGTAGACCTAAACAGGACATTTAACTATCTCTATTTTCGTTCGTTGTGTTCGTTTCTTTTGTTAGACCTTAAATCGAATTGCAACTACATTCTTCGTATTTAATACGTATTAATTTAGAAAACCCATAAACAAAAAAAGAGTGCTGTGAAGAAGCACACTCATTCAAAGGAATTTACCAATCTCGACGATTATCGCGATCACAGTCACAGTCACGATCATGATTACGTCTGCGACGGCATTCATCACAATCGCAGTCACGGTCACGTCTACAACGACGGTCATCACAATCTCTATGTCTGCGTCTGCAAAACATTAAATCATCCCAAAATCTATTACAATCTCTGCAATGTCTGAAATTACAATTACATCCCATAAATATGATTACCTCCTCTCAACTCTAGGATTCATCATATTCTATGCTAAAAAACAAAAACAGCTTGTTTACTAGTCTATTTTCTGCATTTTAAAGTAACAATATTATTATCTAATCTTTAAGTTTCAAATCAATTTCACCCTTATCTTTCCTTAACAACAAACAAGACGCTACCCAGATCACGGCAGCGCCTAACATAACGAACTAATAAGACGTAAATGTTTCTTCCGACGCCTTGTTTGAACCAACACATAAGACTGAGGGGAAGGTTCAGCTGTATTGGCTCAAACAAAGTGCGGAAGCTCTCTGCTCGTTTAGGCCTATATTTTTATAACGCTACAGTTCATCCAATCGAACGAACCATCACCACATTTGTAAAACAATCCATCTCGAAATCAAGACCTTGAAAGTAGTTTCTGCTACCTCTCAGTAATAATAGTGTATCACCTAAATATCAAGAGCAATGTGTCATCGTTGTGGCATGATTGTGGCTTCTTTTCATTTTGCTGCTCACTCTTCTAATATGGTCATAGCTATAACCTAGCTCACTAGCAACCTGTTTTAAATGGAATCCCATTACATCTCGCAAATAAATAATCTGTTGTTCTAGTCCCTTCTTCTTACTCATCACAAACTGTGCTTCTCCCATTAATACTTTCTTATCAGCAATACGTTGTTTTAATCTTTCTGACTTCTCCACAATGCGATCATGACGACCTGCTATTTCATCTAATGCTAATGGAATTTGTCCACCTGTTACACGGTCCTTGCTATAGTCTGTTACTCCATTAAATTTAGGAGCGTTCATATGCATGTTTTTCATCAGATATTTATGCTCCAATTTAAGGTCCTTTAATTCAATCTCCATTAATTCGATTTCTTCTCCTAAGTTTCGATAAATGTTTGTCATGGTAAATCCCCCTATTTCTGAATTTGTCTTTTTAACATTACATAAGGTACGTGAAATTTTAATATATAACTACTGAATAAGGGAACGATGACTACAATACAGCCCCCACTACACTGTTAGTCATTGTTCAGTTATCCATTACGCCTTTAATAATTTACGTTTCTTGTTGTTCATTTTCTCTTTCGCTGCTTCAATTTTATTCGCTACCTTTTTATGGTCCTGATCAATTTGAATCATAATATCTAACATAACTGGAATTAATCCTTGTTCATCGATGTATTGTAAATAGTCAACTGGTGCTCGCTCCGTCTGATTTACCAGGTACCCATAAATATCAAAGTCTGCTCTTGGTATCGACTTCTTACCCTTTGGCTGTTGTGACATCCTTACATAAGATTGGATGACTGATAGTGGTACTACGAATACTGACTTATCCTTGCTAAACTCTATAAGGAAGAAGCAAATCGCTCCCATCTTCTCTGCTTTCTCCAGGTAATCCAGTTGATGCTGCGCAATGTTACTTAAATCGAATCGTGTAAGACTTTGTGTTGACTTCGCTTCAAATGCAATAGCTCGTCCCTTATACACGCCGTCATAATCTACTGTACTTTTAGCTTCATAGAATCCATTTAATACACGGCCACCTTTACTCTTTAACACCTTTACAGGAGTTGGACGCTTGTTTATAAGCGCCACTCCCCCTCTTTGATACATTTCATTCGCTAGATTGATAAGCATTTCAAATGCCATCCCACGGTTTCCTAGTCCCATTGTTATTCCTCGCTTTCCACTTGTGAATTTCTATTTCAATTGAATATGCAATATTTCATATTTTATTATTTTAATATCTCTTTATTAACTATCATTTTCTAGTACATTATTAAATTCCATTGATAAATCAACATTTGTAATTTAATTCCTTATATTAAACCCCGACAGGATACTTTTAAACACTTTATTCGAATAATTATATTGGAATTTCTTGTTCTACACATCTATACGTGTTTTGTGTATTATATAGCGGAAGAGTAAGGTAAGAGTTACTCTTTGCCATTTTAGGAAAGGTTCTGTTGGAGACAACAGGACCTTTTTTCGTAGTTGCGATAGGTAAGACTTTGAAGTTATCTCCATCTTTTCCCCCGCTTAGCACTGTACGTGCGACTTTCATCGCATACAGCGCCCCATCTTATCCTTTTATACTAAAGTAACTAGATTACAAGCTTTACGGAGTTTGTTTATTTTCTTCAATTGTTTATCGTTCAATTGAAGAATTCTCATATATGTTCTAATCGTCTCGTCATTTGTAGCGTGAATCAATCTGTGGACAAATTCATGTACAATAATCAGGTTATTAAACTCGTCAGTTCCTCCCATACCTTTCGGTATTTTATGGTGACAGTGCACATCTTCAGCTATTAAGAAGATTCCGATGACAGCGCATTTACCATTTTGCATGGAATACCTGGATATTCTGTTATCTGTATACTCCATGCTTTGTCCTTTATTGGAGGATAGCAACATCTTTTGCATTTCATTGGCAATGTTACCTTTTAGGCTTTTGATGAGTTTTTGTCTTCCTTGCTTAGTATAATTGCATATGTCTTGACTAAAACTTTGAGGGAATCGTGTTTGTATGTCCGCTAGTGGATATACATGATTGCCTGCTATTTCAAAGGTTCTATAATTGTTCCTATGAGTTCTTTTGTATAATGCATTCGCATTGGTAGGAACCTTATATTTCCCTATTGATTTTAGACGATTAAACAAAGTTTTCGAGAGACGAAAGGCTATTTCAGCAAAGTCTATAGTTACATGTGTTGCAATTTTGTAATAATTTTTTATACCAAGCACATAAGAGTTATAGTCCTGTACTGTTTTCCCTGATGGGCTTTTTTGAATTGCTTTAATCCTTGTCTTTGCTTTTTCAAGGATATCCTTTTTCTTTTTCTCGCTTACATGTGTGTTTGCCACATATCTTTCGCGCTTTTTAACAGATTTGATAGAGAACCCCAGAAAATCGGAAGATTTTCTTTTTAGGTTAGTTATAGTCGATTTTTCATTAGATATATTAAGGTTTAATTGATTTTTAAGATAACCTTCTACTGCATGGAATATTTTGATTGCAGATTGATGATTGTTAGTAAATATTTTAAAATCATCTGCGTATCTAACGATATGCATTTTCTTCAATTTTGTTTTTATCAGCAATGGATTTTTGGTTGCTGTTGTGTATGGTCTTCTTGTTTTAATATTCTCCCATTGCCTAGATATCCACCAATCCAAATCGTTTAATACAACATTACTAAGTAATGGGCTTAGGATTCCTCCTTGCGGAGTTCCTTTTGTAGGAATACCTTTTCCTTTGATTGGTGCTTTTAACATTTTAGAGATAATTGTCAGCACCCTTTTATCAGTTATGCCTATGTTGTATAGTTGTTTTAATAACTTGGAATGGTTCACATTGTCAAAGAAACCTTGTATATCAATGTCTACTACGTGACTAAATCTTCCTCTGTTTATCAGATATTGACACCTAGCCATTGCATGGTGTGTTGACCTGTTAGGTCTGAATCCATATGAATGCTTGTGGAATTTTGCCTCGCATATTGGTTCTAGAACCTGTTTGAACATTTGTTGAATCAATCTATCTCTCATTGTAGGGATTCCTAATGGGCGTTTCTTCCCATTAGGTTTAGGTATTTCTACCCTACGTACCGTATTTGGTTTGTAATTTGTGAGAGTTTTTCTAATATCGTCAACGAAGGAATTTACATCTTCCATTTTATAATGGTCGATTGTGATACCATCTGTTCCTTCAGTTTTAGAACCACTGTTAGCCTTTATACTTCTATATGCCAATAGAATATTTTCTTTTGATATGATGTATTTATATAGATTTACACCTTTAGTAGCGTTATTTTCACTACGTTGGTATAAATCATCGAACACTTTTTGTATATCGTAATATTCTGCATGTCGTAATGTTGTACTCACCGATGTATTATTTCCCCTTTCTTACGAAAAGTCCCATCATCTTACTCGATCCTGTGAGTTACATCTAGTTAATTTAGTTTTCAAAGAACAAGACTAGGGACTATCCCTCCACATTCGTTACATGCTTCGTCGGTACTTTGTCCCCACCTTCACAAGAATGAAGCAATTTCGGTTCGTTAGAACCTTATATGCATCTGTCCGCTAGTAGGCGTTGGTGACAGTTTCTTGCTTACCACGTTCCGATTGACTTAGCTATACATATATCCTTAGGTGCTTGCTTTAAGCCTGTTATCTTTACACCCTCATCGTTAGATGTTCCGAATTTCGTATCCTTTACTCTTACTTTTCGGTAGATAACGTCATCATTGACGACATACAAATTTCTATTGTATTAATAATTTAGACCCGTACATTCGCAAGTTCGCCAGTCCGTTATTTTAGACATTCTCACCATAGATATTTTGTAGCATCCCGACCTATCCATTACCATATGATTTCTCACTTAGGTTTTGTTCAGCCGACTTCACCTAGCTTCATACAATTTGTGACTACTATCACGCCTTGCATGTAGGAGTATTAGATAAGTAGTTTCAGCTCAACCTGACGGCTTTCATTCCTACTTTCAGTCAAACAGTTGTTGTTATCAAATTAATAACCCTCCTACTTCGTGTTTGCACACTTATGAGGAAACGTGTCGCACAAAGGATTATTTTGTTATGTTTTCTAACAAACTTCATTTCAAAGTTTTCAGATCCAGATGAACCTCTAGACGCATACACCATATACTAATTTAAATACTTCCTAGGAAAGCAGGTGAAAACTATGCCATCTGTTGTTGGAAATCTGGTTGTACAAAATAGTAACGGTTCTTTCAATTTAGGTGATTTTTATAACGTTTCTCCAAAGGAAAATACAAAAGCTTATAATGGTTCAGGATCATCAACTGTTGCTTTTGTTGCCAATACCTTTAGCGGTGTTAGTGCAACAAACACATACGATTCTGATATTGCAGATCAAAACCAAGTTGGAACAGTCTAGAATTGTTCATTTTCCTCTTCCTCCCCTGAATAAAACTCAATATTCCGTAAATAATGTAGATAGGCTGTTAAACAGCCGGAAATCTCTTATGTGTAACCGTACTAATCGAGACTTCCTTGGAGATGAGCAGTTAGCTTTTGCTAGCTGCTCTTTTATTCGCTTCGTCAATTGCAAAAGTTATACTGTCTGGAGCCCATCCTGAGTAATTATCCATAAAGTTATAAACCGCTTGTTCCGTCCATCCCCTTGAAAGTATTTCTTTGCAATGTGTTACTAAATCTTCATAGGTATGTATATTTTTTCTCGTTGTAACTATGTCCTGAATTTCTTCAAGACTAATATCTAATTCCTCACACAACCGATCTAAATGATAATTATCGGTATCATACATCCACGAATAATCTTTCCCTCGTTCAGAAGCATCCACTATTGTTTTAGCTATCAATTCAATTACTTTTGTTTTATCCATCGCTTATTCCCCTTTTCGAATAATCTTTTTTATATTACACATACTACCTGCAAGCCGACTTCCCACCGGCTTCACTCTTTCAAATCGGAGCTCTCTCCTCCGTATCGTTTAAAAACATGGCGGGTAAATTAGTCAATTACCTGCCGTTTTTACGTATAATCGTAAAATTCCTTGTCCATACTGCTTAGAGAAAACATCTTAAGCCATTTGTGTCAAACTCCAGCACAAGGCATTCGTAAGGCCGTTCCGATAAAAGGTGCGGCATTATTTTATCCCCGTATTCCCCTTTTCGATTAAAATAATGCTTTTATTCAGAAATACAATCCATGTCTATTACACTTTCATAACTACACTTTTTATTCGAACAGTTAAGGAATATTAAATCCTCGCTCGTATCTATATCTAATTTTTCATTACAATTTGGACATATTAATTCACTTTTCATCTTTTTCCCTCTTTCTTATAAAATTCAAATTTGATATTAAATCTTTGTAAAGATTATTAGAATTCATTCCTTTTAACCAAAAAACTTTATATACTAAAAGTACAAATAATTGATTTGCAAATATCTCATTTATGTATGACATACCTTTTATTGCTAGGAGAAATCCTAGCTTTTTATTTTCCCCTTTGAATAAAACTTAATATTCCGTCAATAATATAGGTAGGCGATAGCCAGAACTCATTTAATGAAGTCCCTAGCCTTTCTCCATTCCCCCTTGGAGAACCAGCCGAGCAGTTAGCTTTTGCTAGCTGCTTTTTTACAAATACTAATTAATTTATCCAAGCACGTTTTGAAAAATCCCGTATGATATGGTGTATTCCTTTCTTTGAGAAAACGAAACTCGTCACAAGGGCACTTTTATGAAGTGCTCTTATTGTGTTTCAAATACATACAAAATGAAATTTTTATTAAGTTCACTTCCGAATAACTTTTCCAATCTTGTTTACACTATAACCGTAACTTAAAGTTACACATCATTACTTGTAGGGCCTAATTTCTTTTGTACAACAAGTAGTTAGTTAATTGAGCTAGCTGCTTTGTTTTTTAACCATTTTTGTATGAATACAATTTATATACATAATTTCTGAAGTGAGATCCATACTATATATTAGGTCCTAGGTCTTAACATCTAAAACCCTTATTTCAGCCTTAGACCTAATAAAGCGCTCCTCTCTCTTACTTGGGGCTAAGCAGTTAGCTTTTGCTAGCTGCTTTGTTGTGCCAAATGTAGTTTTTATTAGGTATTTGCACCTCAATGAATAACTCACATATACTATCATGTGTGCCACACTACTCTCTGAGGGCCCAACTTACTGAGAGCACTACTTGAAGGTGCTCTTTTTAGTTTTGTCTGAATAAATCCCCAATTTATGTCCATACTTTGAATACGCCAATCTGTAACAATTGATTTTCCTCCAAAATGGGGCAGTTAGCTTTTGCTGACTGTTCTTTTGTTTGAAATTAAAATAGCGTTTTTGTTCCAAATGATGCCCTCATTCATTTGGACACATTTACCAGTATTTTTACCAAAAAATTCATGATATCGTTAATTAGTCGAGTACGTCATTACTTGATGATTACCCTTAGGAGCCCCGCAGACAATCGGGGTTTCTTTTATTTAAATAATGACTTTATTAAGTTTTCTTTTTTACACCAATAGTACATCCTTTATTAACCTGTTATTTTCATATTCCATAGAAAAAAATAATAAAGTTTGCTTATGATTTTTTATTACTACCCATTTCCTCTTATTCTGCATTCCTATAAATAGACAACAGCATAGGATAAAAGGTAAATGATAAAATCATGAGAGGAGCTTGGATATGCAACATAATCCACGTTTTTACTATCAATGTCAAAGCTCAATGGATAGCATCTGGAATAACAATAATTGGATTTATGATTGGAATCCTTATTATTACAGTAACAACAATAACGCCTGGAATCACAACCGGAATCCTTATTGTGAAAACATTAGATTAACAGATTATGGAGCTAGACCATTTGTATTGAATATTAACCAGGCCACTAAACAAAACCATACTTACCGCACCGCTTTATGGACAGGAAAAAACTTACAAGTAACTTTAATGAGTATTAATGTTGGAGATGACATAGGTTTAGAAGTACACCCTACAACTGATCAATTCATACGTATTGAAGAAGGACAGGGACTTGTTCAAATGGGTGATAACAAAGATAAATTATATTTTCAAGAAATGGCCTATGATGACTATGCAATTATGATACCTGCTGGAAAATGGCATAATGTAATCAATACGGGGAATAAACCACTTAAAATTTACTCTATATATGCACCTCCAGAGCATCCATATGGTACAGTTCATGAAACAAAAGCAATTGCCATGTCTACTGAAGCAAGTCGGTATTACTAATAAGAAATTATCTTTGTCTTAAACTAAATTATTGTTCAAATACTCCACAAACCTAAAAAGATCACAATAAACCTTGGTCATAGAGCGCCTTAAAAAGCGCTCTTTAATTTTCAAATAACTATTTTGTTCAAATTTTAGATAGATGTTAATATTCTTACTAAAGAAGGTTTACTGATGAAAAATTCATGGATAAAGATTTCTTTAATCATTTTCATAGCACTTGTCCCTTTAATAATTTTATATTTTGTTGGTATGTCACTTTTTTGGAACCAGCCATAAGTGAATGGTTATTTAATAAACAGCCTGTCAATACTGTATATGACATTAGATTTTCTCCTTGTTCCCCCTTGGAGAGCCGAGCAGTTAGCTTTTGCTAGCTGCTCTTTTATTCTTATTAGCTTGTCACACTAAAATAAGCTATACATATATTGAATTACTGAACGAAACTCACTGATTTCCATAAAAGAGCCTCCGACCAGTAGACGGAGCTCTTTTTACTTTTAAAGCTGGCTACCAAATAGCGGTTTTATTAAGAACTAATGATTTTTATATTTTTTAAGTTTGTCATCACAAGTAATTTTTATAATTAGTTAATTTCTCAATATAGTTTGTGTATATAATTCCATTCAAAAATACATAATACCCACGTAACTATTTAAAAATACATCGTTTTTATATCTAAGTTCAAAAAGGAGCTATATAACATGGATAAAAAAAATCTATTAAGTCAACAACTTGATCATGTGTCATTGGATGCGCTGAATACTCCTAGTAAGGCCCAAGAGCAAATGCAAGAAACATCTCAGGAGGCACATGATTCAAGTACTCAAGCTTTACGTGGCGAAGATTTACCAATTTCAGACGTATATAGAACAACGAACAAACAGTAAATTTCAAAGGGAAAAATCTTAAGAACGAGTGAACTTAATTCTTTTCCCTTTTCCTATTCAAATAACGCTTTTATATGAAATTCGTACACATTTTTGACACATCAACCATCACAATTACTTGAAAACTCGTGATAATATTAATTCGTCGAATACGCCAAATTTCGACACCGCACGACAATAATATCTCTCCTATAAAATCCCTGTCCCCGCAGGGATTTTCTCTTTTATTCATTACTTTTTGTTGCACTGAATTCCCATCCTAAATAAAATAACTTAACATGGTAAAATATTATTTGGATGGGAGTCCAATACATATTATTAAAATTAAGTTGGTTCAAGTCGGAGGAAGGCACCTTAGGGTGTCTTTTTTTACGGTAAGGCATTAATGTTTTCTATGTCTCGATTAGTGAATAATTTCACATTTTGTAATGACATCAAAAGCTTTTATCATGAAGACGGTTATTTACTCACTAGCTATATGACTATTGTTGATATTGATCTGCTAAATAGTGCTGTGATATGCACGGATTCTTTTTATAACAAGATGAAGCTTATGTTTCTATCTAAAATGAGTGCATTTTGGTACATTATGTTATTTATACATATTGCAACTAGTGTAGTAGCATTAGTAATTGGTCCTTTTACATTATCCACAAAATTTAGAGAAAAGAATATCAGTCGTCATCGAATGATTGGAAAAATCTATATGATTGGTATATTATTTGGCGGCGTTTCAGGACTTTATTTATCCTTTTACGCTACGGGAGGATTGGTAGGAAAGCTTGGTTTCGGTTTGTTATCCGTATTTTGGCTAACATCGGCATATCAAGCATTAAACAGAGTTAAGAATAAAAAAATTCAAGACCATCGGAATTGGATGATCAGAAATTATTCCTTAACCTTTGCGGCAGTTACATTAAGAATTTGGCTACCTTTATTTGTATTGCTATTTGGACTGAAGCATTTCGAACTTAGTTATGCTGTTATTGCTTGGTTAGCGTGGGTGCCAAATTTAATCATTGCAGAATTATTTATAAGACAAAGTCTTAATAAAGGACAACAACAGAAAAATGCTGATTTACATTTTTGATGCAATTTATACGTAACTCGGCTGAATCCCTTAGGGTGTTTTTCTTTATTTTCAAAAGGACCTGCTCAATTCATGCGTAAAAACATAAAGTAAATTGAATCCGTTAAAATACATGAGTGACCCCTTGTTTTATCCTCTTATCTAAAGGAGGAACTATTATGGGCTTTGGTGGTAGTTGCAGTAGTTGTGGCGGTGGCTTTGCTTTATTAGTTGTATTATTTATTCTATTAATCATAGTTGGAGCTTCTTGCTTCTGCTAAAAAAACTATCAGAAAAGACACTCCTATGTGAGTGTCTTTTCTTTCTCTAAAGTTAGTTACTTAGAGAAATCAACTCATTTTTTTCGTATTGGGGAAGAATGTATTTCTTAACTTGATGGGCATGTGCAACTACCCCATCACTATCAAGCTAACAAAATAAAATACCCCCAAGTGTAAAAATACGCATTCTTTCTGTAGACTTATAGGAACGAATGACGTTTTTTCACACTTGGGGGGAAAGCAAATTCTTAAGTTGATAGGTACGTGATAAAATTCCTTTATCCATATACAAAGTTTACTAAATTTAAAGGTGTTTTGAATTACATTCAAAACTTGTTTATGTGTAAAACCATATTTCTCTACATACGATCACTTCACCAAAAGTGAAAAATTTTACGTTCGGATACTATTTGGAAATATTTAATTCAGCTACTAGAACATTAAGATTTTTTACTAATTTAACCAATTTAAGTAAATACATAGTACTGAGGGAAAGAAAATAAAGAATGAACCCCAATAAGGACTAGTGACAAGATGTAAATCAAAAAGTAACATGAATCTACTTTTCAATTCACAGTATAGGTGCTCCTTTTATTTGGTATGTAAATCTTTCAATAACCTGTAAAATGACAATAAAGTTATTTAATTTTAAAAGCTCAAACAAGTATAACCCCGTTCTAAATACAGGACGGGGTTAAAAATATAGTTGTTCAATCTTGATGTAAGATACTTTACTACACTTAAAAATATATCAATAAAGTCGTTTGAAAATCTAAGTTTTATTCAGCAATAGCGCCCGATTGCGGAAAATATGTAACTTCCTTTTATATGTTGATCCAAAGAAAGTAACTGAATTATTGATTTATATCCATATATTATTTTCAGCAGTTAGTTTGGAATTAGTTTCACCAGCGTTGACTACACCTTTAGGCTCTACCAGCATTATATGGCATTCCTTTTCAGCATAAGGCTTATGCTCCACACCTTTTGGTATCACATACATTTCTCCTTTGGAAAGTTTAACCTGTCCATCGCGGAATGCGATGGACATCTCGCCGTCTATCACGATGAATACCTCATCGGTGTCTTTATGATCATGCCATACAAAATCTCCTAGAATCTTAACTAACTTAAACTGATAGTCATTCATTTCACCAATTACTTTGGGCGACCAGTGTTCACTGAATTTGGACAGTTTCTCGCTTAGATTAATAGCATTATAATTGATATAAATCCCCCCAGAACTATTCTTACCCTTATTTTACAACTTCGATAGATTAATTACTATTTTGATTAAGATTTCAAAAGTTTCTGCTGATCTTCCACAAAATGGCCCGATTGCGGAATAATGATTTAACTTAGTTGCCACCATATTAATTCCTGAAAATCCACTGTTTATTGAATGATCAAAATCTCTTATTGCGATCTTAGATATTTTTCTTTGAAGATGGGACTTAATTCACTCCAAACATCAAATTTATTACCATCTAAATCATAAAAAACAAAGTTCTTTCCAGTGTGTCCTCTGTTCTCGATTTCTCCAACTTTTATTTCTTCTTTAATAAAATCACTATGGATTGATTCAAGTGCATTTAAACCATTAACTTCAAATGTTAAAGAGAAGCGCTCTTCATCACAAAAATCGTAAAAATTTAAGCTTTGATTTGCTTGGGATTTAACCAGAAAAAAACTTTGGTTTGCAAAGTTCAGAATAGCCTTGTCTTCATCTTTATAGCTTAACTCTGCACCCAATTTGTTTACATACCATTTTGAAGAAAGTTCTACATTGGTAACAGGAATATAAATAGTTCCAACCCTCAATAATTTATCTTTCATTCTACCCTCTCCTTTCAGTAATTCAAATAGCATTAATAAATATGTTCTCTTTTTATGTAACTATTGCCTTTGAAAATTCCACAATTTTCTTTATGATGTTTCTTTAGTTCCACAAACTTACTCCATTAAATGGCCCACATTTTTTAACAACTTTATTGTAAACTAAACAATTTTTTTATTACTTAACAAGAAGACAATAAATAGGTCGTCTTTTTTTCTTCAAAACATAAATAAAAGTTTTATTTTTTCTCCTGATTTTCTACTTTTTCAGTTTTAGAACTGACTCCATCTTTAAATCCATCCCAAAGGTCACAATCATTATATATATAACTTAATATAATGATTATATTATACATTTAAAAGACTATAAACAAAGGGGTTAAAAATCCCCTTGGAAATATTTAATAAAATAACGTATGAATCCATCACAAGGAAAAGAAGCTAACAATAAATTGTTAACTTCTCAGCTTAAGGCAAAATAGTATCTTTCCTTATCTTCTACTATCTAGATTGTGATTTAATATTTGTAAGATGAGCATCAAACATATCAATTATTTCAAGAAATCTATCAGCTTCACGAAAAACATGGTCTGCTAATAATGGATGAATGATACTCTTTATTTTACATTGTTCAATTAAATCACGTGCCGTTTTCTTAAAATCCCGAAGAGATGTAACTGACACACGATTTTGATCTAAAAATTGATCTAAAAGAGGAACTGTTTGGGATTGTGGTTTCATAGATTCTAAGTCAATTGCTTGATACATCAATTCATCAAAATCATTGCTAAAATTCCGGGCTGTATCTACAAGCTTTCTTTCCGATGGATCAAGAAGATGACCAATAAATTTAGCATGGTCTGCCATAATCCTTAAAAAGAAAACATTTTCTTTAATAATAGCATCAGGAAGGGCATCTAATTTACCTTCATTTAATTCAATTAAACGTTTTCTAAAATAATTAGCTTCCCTACTTGTATGGTCAACTAACAGTGGGAAATTATTTTGTCCTGGCAATTTACATGTGAGAATTAATCCTAGAATTTTTCGTTTAAATCCCCAAATATTAGTTGCGGCTTGTTGTACTTCTGAATTAAATCTTTTTATTTGTCCAGGATCTGTTTCATTTGTATAGGAATTCGCTATTTGTTCGATATGTTCAAACAATCTATAAAATTGATTAGCCTCTTCGATTAGTTGGGTATCCTCGCATCTAAACCCCAATCGAAGAAAAAAAGAATGCTCCTTCATGATTCTAGACCAAAAACGAATTTCATTTAATGAACGTTCAACAAACATTACAGACGTAACACCCGTATCAGGATGTAATGAGGTTTCATCCCTATTCATTCTAAACCCCCCCAGTAAATACTAAGCTAGTTCTATTCTTATGAGTAAATATGTATAAAAATACCATCAATAAAAGTTCATGATGAATAATGACAAATCTCGTAAACATGTAAAATTAACCTATCATTATCGATAGCCAAAAAAAGCTCCCTCTTTATCTATTTTTATATAAGGAGTGAGCTTTTCTTCTGAAGTTTTCCTGGTGCAACCTTAGCTTGATAGCGATGTGATGCAACTACTCCTATATAAACATTTATATTATTTTTCATAATCCCCCTACTTCCAATAGCAATATACTTAATACTTTCCATCACTACATCTCATTTCCTTTTTTCATAAAGCGAAACTTTAATCAGTGGGGGTTTTGTCCATCCCCCACTGATTATTAGCCTTCACCAATCGGGCTTTTACGGGCAGTTGATCTCCCACCTAACTCCCTCGCATTCGCCGAAATTTGAGGTGGGAGTCTTACTGCCCGGCAAATAGCGGGATAAAAAAAGAGACACAGAGATTTCTCTCCATGTCTACTAATTATCTACTTCTTCACCGCATGAACATAATGCACCGTCTCAAAAGCTTCTAAATAATCGTTTCGTCCCTCAAAATACATTTTATTAATATCCTCTGGTGATAAGTGCTCATAAATGAGTAAGTCCGATTTCTCTAACAGTGCTTCCATTTCTCCGTGAGAAAAACATGATTTCATCGGTTCTCCGCCTACCGTAGCCATTGCCCTGCACACTACTCGTCCTTGCAAACGCCATTCTCGCAAACTGGACCGGCTTCGTCTGAAGTAGTATTCAGCACGGCCAGTGACTGTGATTCAGCCCATGTTTTCTCAAGCGCTTCGAGAAACACATTCGCCGGCTGCGCACCAGAAACAGCATATTTGCGATCGATAACGTAAAACGGCACGCCACTTACACCCAAACGAATGCCCTCGAGATGATCCGCTCGCACTTCAGCCGTGAACTGATCGCTTTTCAGCATCTCTTCTGTAGCTTTCGGATCAAGTCCTACTTCAGCGGCAATCGTAATCAACGTTTCATGACGGCCGACATGCTTACATTCGGTAAAATAAACTTTGAACAACAGCTCAGCTACCTCATTATTTTTTCCATGCTGCGCCGCAAAGTGAAGCAGACGGTGAGCGTCTAACGTATTTGTCAGCTGAATCGTATCAAATCTAAGGTCCAAACCATCTTCTTCAGCCTGTTTGGCAAGATTCTCGTGTATCTCCTTTGCTGCTTCACGGCTCATTCCAGACCTAGTGGAAAGCGCATCGTACGCATCATATTCCGTATCTTTCTTCGCATTTTCATTCAGTTGAAAGCTTTTATAAACAATTTGCACTTGATCTTTATGAGCAAATTTCTCAAGCCCTGCTTCAATACGACGTTTCCCAATATAACAGAATGGACAAGCAATGTCTGACCACACTTCTACTTTCATTTAAAAACCCCCTTTATACTGCAACCACGTCTCAACTTGGTTGACTATATTATGCATAGTACAATAACCTCTTGAATAAAGTCAACTTAGTTGACTTTATTCAAGAGGTTATTATGGATTTTGGTGCGAATAATTAAAAAAGATATATAAAGACGTAGATTTTTCGTTTCGCTATATTTTATATTCTCCATTTTTATCACTCGAATTTTAGCTCTGCAACTGGATATAGGGCTGTTTTTCAACAAAAACCGAAATTCACTGAAAGCCTACCCTTCGTCCGTTGATAATTGTAAAGTGACCTTTTAACCCCCTACCCCATAACAAAAAAAGAAAGTTTCATAATCATAGATTATTATGAAAATAATTCCTTCAAGCCTCCAGATGGTATATAATGATATAATAATCTGCTTTTATATGCTCAATTTTACACAATAGAGGTTATTCATAGGAAAGAGGTACAAAAATATGAAAACAAAACAAACAATCGCTGCGTCTACACTAGCTTTAGCAATGATTACTGGCGCGAACTCAGCTCATGCGGAAGTAAATGATGCTACTCCCCAGCAAAGTACTGGAGATCGATTAGCTGAAATTAAGCAACATAGACAAGAGTTAGATGCGAAATTACAGCAGCACAAAGAAAATGTGGATCAAACATTAAATGAACTTAACCAAGTTAAGGAAAATGTTGATACAAAGGTTAATGAACTACATCAACGTAAACAAGTTGCTGATGAAAAAATCAGCGAGATTAAACAACAGAAACAAGAGTTAGATGCAAAACTTCAGCAAGACAAACAAATCGCCGAAGATAAAATTGCTGAAATTAAAGAGCATAAAAAGCAAGTAGATGAAAAAGTTGCTGAAATTAAAGAGCATAAGCAAACTGTTGATGAAAAGGTTAATGAGATTAAAGAACATAAACAAACTGTTGATGAAAAAGTGAATGAAATTAAGCAGCATAAAGAAAATATCGATGCAAAGGTTAATGAGCTTAAGGAAGTAAAAAAACAGGTAGATGACAAATTAGCTGAGTTAAAGAAAGCGAAACAAACTGCTGAGGACAAACTTGCTGAAATTAAAGAAAATAAACCGAATACAGGTAACACATTAGAAGAACTTAAGAAAATTAAAGGCAATTTAGATAGTCTTTCATCTAACTTAGAACTAGCTAAACAAGATGTGAAAAACAAATTAGCTGAGTTACAAGAAGCTAGACAAGATTTACTAAATAAAATAAACGAAATGAAACAAGCGAAACAAACTGTTTCAGACGATTTAACTAAGAAAAAACAAGACTTAGATATTAAAATAAATGATTTTAAACATACTGAGAAAAAAATTGATGACAAATTAGCTGAGTTACATACAACGAAGCAAAATGTAGATAACAAAATTAATGAAGTATCACAACCTAAACACACGACAGTGAATAATAACACTACAACTACTACTGTTCCAGCGAACAACAATGCTAGAGAACTTCCTAACGCTGGTAGTGAACAATCAAATAATATGACTTTAGGTATGTTATCTGTATTAGGCGGGGTTTTATTAATAACACGAAATAAAATTAAAACGTTATTCTCAAAATAAAGCCATTATATCTATTTTAAAATAATCATACAAAGGCCAACTGCACATATATGTACGGTTGGCCTTTTTTCTTTATATTAACTGCCCATCTCTAAGCGTCAATATACGATCACATACATCAAGCATTCTTTCATCATGTGTAATCATAATTGCTGCTTTTTGACTTTCTTTCACTTCACGTTTCATCATTTCCACAACTTCACGTGCGCGTTTTGAGTCTAAGCTTGCAGTTGGTTCATCCGCTAATATTAAATCTGGGTTGTTCATGAAAGCACGAGTGATTGCTACCCTTTGTTTTTCCCCGCCCGATAGTTGATTTGGATAATGAGTTTTTCTTTCAGATAATCCAAATGCTGCTAGCAAGTGATCCGCACGCTTTTCAGATTCTTGTTTGTTTTCTTTTTTTAGCTTTGCAATGTAAAGCAATTGTTCTTTTACATTTAAATATGGAACAAGATTTGCGAACTGGAAAATGAAGCCGATTTTTTTCAAACGAATGTCTGTCATTTCCTTTTCTGATAACTTCGTAATATTTTGCTCACGAATGTAAATATCCCCTTTTGACGGTGATAGTAAAGCACCTGCGATTGATAATAACGTACTTTTCCCTGATCCAGAAGGACCGACGATTCCGATAAATTCTCCAGCTTTCACATCAAGCGACATCGGATGAAGGGCTGTTACTTCTGTATTCCCTTCTCCGTACACTTTACTTACTTTGTCTAATTTTAATAATGAAGTCATTACATCCCGCCTCCAATTGCTTCTAATGCATCAACTTTTAATACTTGATATAACGAAATAAGTGTTCCTAAAATACTAATGACGATAAAGATTGCTGCATATTGTGCAATCATCGGTGTTGTTAATAAGAACGGCATACCCGCTGGTAAAATTTGTTCTAATCCTTGTACAAGAACTATACTGATTATCATCGCAACGACTGATAAGAATAACGCCTGCACGACTAAGCTATTTGCTAAATAAGAATTTTTCGTACCGATTGCTTTTAGTACACCTAATTGCTGTGTTTTTTGCAATGTAATTACGTAGAAGAATACACCGATCAGTAACGCAGCGATAACAAGTAAGAACGCAATGATCATCGTTAATGTTCCTTGCTCTTCTTTAAATCCTGGAATACTTTGCAGTACTTCTTTTTTGTCGATAACATGTGCATTTTTAATTTCTTTATCTGTATTAAGCGCAATTGCACTATAATCTTTTTGGTTTGGTTGTGAAATAGCACCCCATACGTCTTCATTTACATAAACGACTGGTGTATGGCTAAACATTTGATCTTTCGTAAATCCAACGATTGTAAATTCTTTCTTTGAAACAGGATCAATAATTGTATCCCCAATATCAATTCCTTTTTCTTTAATTGATTCATCAGCAACCATTTCGTTGTTTGCTGTACCTAATTTCTCACCTTTTACAATGTTTGGTTCTAAAAATGAATCACGTTCACTTGAGAAAATAGCAACATCCACTTTTTTCGAACTATCTTTCTTTTCATACGTTGAAACTTTCACACGAAACGGAACGGCCTCTTTCTCGCCTACTTGATTTACTACGTTATCTACATCATCTTTCTTAATTTGTGAACGAAGTAATTTATTTTCCGCATCATCTGCTAAAACGAACTTATTTGCCTCCATATTTTGAATCGATGAAGCATTATCATATGATAGTCCATTTGCTAATCCTGAAATAACAAGGACTAAAAATGATAATAACACCATAATAAGTCCGATTAATCCGTATCTTAATTTTGATTGTTTTAATTCACGCAGAGCTAAAAACATTTCGCTCGCTCCTTCCTCTTTCTTTCTATGCACTTATCATAAAAAAGAAATATGAACGGAATATGAACAGAAGATTACAGAGTGTAAGATTTAATTTTCAGAAAGTATTGAAAACAATTAAAATCCTTGATACAATTCAGTCAAATAATCTTGACCGAATAATTTTATTTAAGGAGTTGATCATGTTGAAGCCCATGTTAACACTAACTACTTATAGCCAACTAAAAGCAATAAGCGATCCACTACGTGCCGAAATGATGATGCGTCTATGCGAACGTCCTTATACAGGACAACTGCTATCTGAGAAATTCGGCATTTCAAGGGCGAAAATTCATTATCATTTAAAAGAATTAGAGAAGAATGGCCTTATAGAAATCGTATATACAGAAGAAAAGAATGGCATCGTTCAAAAGTTTTATCAATCTGTCGCTAAAGGATTTACCCCTGCCGCGGACCTATTACCTCATTTAGAAATATTAAGCGAATCAGGTCGCCAAATCTTTTTACAAATGACGGAAAGAACGAAAAGCCATATTCTCGCTGCACCAGAAGAATCTTTTACATTACGAAATGCAAGTGAAGACCCAGCTGAGTGGAATTACGTTTCATCCTGCTGGGAATTTGATGCTACGCCAGAACAATTTCAAGTGTGGGTGAAAAAGTTTCATGAATTAATGGCTGAATTAAACGAAATCACAAAAAGTGCGGATAAAGATCCAAATAGTAAAGCTTATTATATTTCTACTACTGCACTTCAAATCGCTGAGAGAACAATGCAGCAATTTGTAAAAAAAGAAGAAAAATCGTAATGCGATTTTTTTTTACATAAACGGTCAAATTTATTTTACCGAATAAATTTTTTATAAAGGAGTAGATAAAGTGGACATATTAAAAAACCGAAATTTCCTCTTACTATTTTTAGGGAGAATTTTTACAAACATAGGAGATAGTTTGTATTATGTAGCAGCGATGTGGCTCGTATATGAGCTGAGTGGTAATCCTTTTTATTCTGGATTGGCTGGTTTCCTTACATTATTACCTTCTGCATTACAATTTCTTACCGGTCCATTCGTTGATAGATGGTCAATCAAAAACACCCTTGTAATCACACAAGTCCTGCAATGCATTCTTATATTAATCATTCCTATTACACACTACTTCGATCTATTAACAGTTCAACTACTACTCATCATTATGCCCATCGTAGCCTTTATCGAACAATTCGCCTATCCCGCACAATCAAAAGCTTTACCACTTCTACTGCATAAAACACAATTATTAAAGGGAAACTCACTCTTTTCCTTTGCTTATCAAGGCATTGATTTAGTTTGTACAACTCTTTCCGGAATATTAGTAGCATTACTTGGCGCAATCACTTTATATATAATCGACTCTTTCACATTCGCGATTACTGCGATTTTGTTTATTTCATTAAAAATACCGACACAAACCGAAACAGGCACATCACTTTCAACAAAGCAATATTTCTCTGATTTAAAAGAAGGCTTTTCAATCGTCTTTCGTTCATTAATGGGCATCTTCTTAATCGGTTCAGTTGTCGCTAATTTTTCAATCGGTATGACGATGGCAATACTCCCTTCTTTCGCCGATTCTTTAGGAGGGGTTAAATTATACGGTTTCTTTTTAGCCGCTATATCCGCCGGTAGTTTAATTGGAGCACTATTCAGTTCATGGGTTGGTAAACATAATATTAGCCATGTCTCCATTATTAGCTTTGCGACTAGCGCTTTCTTTTGGTTTCTCTCTACGTTTGTACCGTTTCAATGGTTATCAATTTTTTTATTCGGCTTAGCTTGGATACCAATTGGTGCGACCAACATATTATTTGCGACAATTAGTCAAACTTTAATTCCAAATCAATATCTTGGACGCATCAATTCAGTCACACGAAGCATGGGTACAATCGCTATGCCGTTCGGCTCTTTAATTGGCGGATACACCGCAAATGTATTTAGTAGCCAACTCATTTTCGCGCTCGCTAGCATCGGAATTTTATTCATTTCTCTCGTATGGCTACTTCATCCGAAATTACGTTCATTGCCGAAAGCTGATGAAATTACAGCGGATACTTTCGGGCTTCGGTTTAAGGAAGAGCGCGGGAAAGGTGCGGCTTTATAGCAGGAACAAATTTAACCCCGTTCTAAATTTGAGACGGGGTTATAATTATAGTTATTTAATTTTGAATGTAAAATACCTCACTAAAAATATAACAATAGCACCAACTAAAACGTTCAATTATCGATTTGATGGCCAAGACCCCTGCATTTTCCTTAATTGAATAATTTGACCTGTATGATAAGCATCATGAAGCATAATGTCCAGTAATTTCCCCTCAAGTGAATTTTGCTCAAGTTCTTTTTCGGAAATTGCACTCAATGCCTGTCTTAAATTACGTTGGGCATTTTCACAACGTTCAACGACTTTCTTCCATTCCTTATCATCATTAGATTGATTGGTAAGATAAAAGGTTTCATCACCGTCGAGATTATGTATCCATTCACGGTCTTCCAAGTTTGCAGCAAGTCTCTCTTTGTAATAAATGAGATGATTAACGTTCTCCCAAATGGTTTTAGTTGCCTCTCCATATGGTTTCCAGATAGCCTGTTCGGCTGTAAGTCCTTCTATAGCATGTTTAAACGGTGCATACCAACTCTCTTTATCGAATGTGGAATCTAGTCCGTTTAAAAACAAGTCTATTCGTTTCAAAGTAATCGCCTCCCTAAATAGTTAAAGTTTCAATAAAATCCTTATAACTCTGTAGAAATTCTACATTTTTAAATAAACTTCCTGCTAATCTTATTCCACAAACTGACCCAATTGTGAAATAGAATGACTCGCATTTTTTCAAACAACTTTTTATCACTTTACACGTAAGTGATAATATATTGACCAATTGACAAAAATAAGAAGAGGCTGTTCTAAAAACAGCCTCTTCCTTTCCATCTATTTCGGAAGCTCCACCTGAACAGTAGTCCCTTCCCCTTTCGTGCTATATACTGAAACGTTTCCGTTATGCAGTTCCACAATTTTCTGTACAATCGATAATCCTAAACCACTACCTTCTATGTTTCTTGCCCTTGCCGTATCTACTTTGTAAAAACGATCAAATATACGATCCATTTCTTCTTTTTCCATACCGATTCCGTTATCTGATATAGAAATGACAATACCGGATTCTAATTCTTCTACAACAAATTCAATCGTCCCGCCATCGTTTGAAAACTTAATGCTATTCGTAAAAATATTACTCCATACTTGATGTAGTAGGTTTTCATCACCTTCTATAAATATGTCCGGTACATCAAATTCAACAGCTATATCTTTTTCACGCCATTTCCATTCGAGCATAAAAATGACGTCTTTAATTTGCTTCTGCAGATTGAATTCTTTTATCTGTAAAACCTTCTCTTCTTTATCTAAAGAAGCAAGCGTAAGTAACTGTTTACATAAACTAGACATCCGCTTACTTTCACCCTCAATAATTTTCAAGTAACGTTTTCTTTCCTCTTCACTCATATTCTCCGATTGTAATGTTTTCGAAAAACCTTGTATCGAAGAAAGTGGAGATTGGAATTCATGAGAAACGTTAGAAACGAACTCTTGTCTCATTTGGTCTAATTCTTTAATGCTCTTTGTCATCTTTTGAAAATTAGTCGCTAGTGTACCAATTTCATCTTTTCGATTTTCATCTAATTCGATATCATATTCACCACTTGCAATCTTTTGAGTCGCTTTCGTAAATGTTCGAATAGGACGAACAATATACCCTGCTGCGATCGCTATAAAAATGATACTTAATACAACGATGAAACCAAGTAATACCGCTAGAAAAATTCTCATTTCACCAAATTGTTGCTGAATATCAGGGCGAATGAATAAAGCGTACTGTTTATCATCGTGTTTTAGCGGTACACCGACACTATTAATTAATTCATTATCGAAAAATCCTGTAATAAAGAGGCGCGTTGGATATGTGGAAACGCCATTAAACGTTTCACCTTGCAATACTTTATGAACGGTATCATCACTAATTGTTATCTTACGAAACGCATTCCCAATACGCTTTCCATGATTTTCGTCATCTACAATATAAATTTCATACCCTAACTTCGCAATAGACTGTAAGTATGCCTCTTTATTCTCTTCACTTTGCTTTTCATATAATGATTTTACTTCTTTAGCATACATTAAAATCTTTTCACTATTGTACGGTTTTAACTTCACTTGATAATATACGTTCGTTAATAAAAAACCGATAATACTACTAAGAAGCATAATACCGACTGTCATAAAAACAAATCTAGAATATAGTGATTTCATTTTATTTCAACTCCAACTTATAACCGAGTCCGCGTACTGTCGTAATTTGAAAATCATCTGTTCGTTTTGAAAAACGATCTCTCAGTCGCTTCACATGAACGTCAACTGTTCGTTCATCTCCTTCAAAATCCATTCCCCATACTAATTCAATTAATTCTTCTCTCGAGAATGTTCTTCCAGGATAACTAGCAAGTTGTGATAATAATTCAAATTCCTTTAATGGAAGCAAAATCGTCTGACCGTTACACTTCACTTCAAACCCTTTTCGGTCAATTGTTGTACCGTGCAGCGTAATAATATCAGCATTAAGCATTTGATAACGACGCAATAATGCTTTCATACGGAAAATGACTTCAGCTGGCTCAAACGGTTTTACAATATAATCGTCCGTACCAGAAATGAATCCTTTTTCTTTATCTACTAGCTGATCTTTTGCAGTTAATAAAATAACAGGTATATCATGATACTTCCGGATTTCTTCGCATAACGTATAGCCATCAACAAACGGCATCATAATGTCTACTATCGCAAGATGAATATTTTCTTTCTCTAAAACGCCTTGCGCTACCTTTCCATCTTCCGCTTCAAAAACTTTAAAGCCCTCTTTTTGTAAATGGTAATGCAATAACTCTCTAATATGTTTATCATCATCAGCTAATAAAATATGTATCATCTTCATTAAACCCTCTCTTGTTCATCCTTCTACATTCTTACATTAAGAAACAATTGGATTTTTTGCAAGAAAAAGAAAAACAAACCAACATTTTAAGATAAATAAAAAGAATCTATTTTGAAAAAAATTATTCAAAATAGATTCTTTCGTTTTAGTATTAAGATTATTTTAATAAAAACAATTTCTACTCCTACTAAGCTTTAGAAATATCAACAAATCCTTCTCCGAACACATCACGAACATCGTGTATAGCGATGAACGCAGCCGGATCCGTAGTTTGAACAATCCGTTTTAGCTTCACTACTTCTTGCTTATTAATAACAATATAAAGAATTTCCTTCGGAGTTTTCGTGTAATAGCCATGACCTGAGTACACGGTAACCCCTCTGCCCATTAAGGTAGTCACCTTCCCGGCAATTTCATTCGGGTTATCAGAAATAATCGTAATAGCCTTTTTCGGATTTAAACCTTCAATTACAAACTCCATCACTTTCGTTGCTACATATAGCATAATAATTGTTATCATCAGTTTTTCTGCACCAATGATGAAATAAGATGAAAACGCAACGATTAAATCGAAGAACAGTAGACCGTAGCTAATGCTCCAGCCTAAATATTTATGCGTCATCCTTGCTAAGATGGTAGTACCTGCTGTTGTTCCGCCAACACGAATGATGAGGCCAATCCCGCACCCGATAAATATTCCTCCGAAAATGGCATTAACGAGCATTTCATCCGAAGCAATCGTCCAACCTTCTGTTAAATGAAGGAATAGCGAGTTCGTAACTACAGCGATAATCGTATAAATTGTTGTAATCTTATTTAAAAATTTATAACCAGCTATTAACAAAATCGCATTTAAAATTAAGTTAACTAAGCCTGGTGACCATTCAAATAAATAGTACGTAATAATCGTGATACCTGTTACCCCGCCCTCACCAAACTCGTTCGGAATAACAAACAAATTGACACCTAACGCAAAAAGAAATGCACCAATAATAATAAAAATAATGTCTGTCGTTCTTTTTTTCATACCGTACCTCACTTCTTATGTAAATATTTATTCTGCCATAAACTCTCACCATTATATCGTGGAATATTCAAATCGAACAGTGGTTTATTTTTATTTTAATATAGGGTAATAAATCAACTTCATCCTATATCCACATGTAATTTAAATAGGGTAACAACTTTATTTATCCTTTTCGGCAAGAAGACTCCATCTGAATTGTGTTAGGGGTGAAACCCAACAATTCAGGTGGAGATGAATTGCCGTCAGAAGGTAGACTGAACTCTTTTGTTTCCTTCATAACAATTTTTTGAGGACGAATATTTGTTTCTTTTTGTCTTACGATATGTCGTAGATAAAGAGGGCTTATATCGTAAGACAACGAAATTGGATAATAATAATCATTCGGTCACTTGAGCCAAAAGGAATTACTGTAGAAGAATGGAATTACGCTGAAGAACATGTTCATATTTTGTTCCGTTTCGTTCCAAATATTGATTTATCAAAAATAATTTTAATGAAATCTCTAAGAAAGGTGGTGAAAACGATGGTTAAAAAGAAAGCAGTGAAAGTATTACGTAAACAAAAGAAAAGAGAAAACATACAACGATTCACGCAGAAACAGAATATCGGACAGGCTTGCCTCACAGCTAAAGAATTTCGTTTACTGCAACGCATGTCACATAGTTCAAAAGCATTGCGAAATGTTGGATTGTACACGATTAAACAAAGTTATTTGAACCATAATAAAATGGCTACTGTAAAAGAAGTGGACAATGCCATGCAGGCTGATATGAACTACTGGGGCATTCAATCAAACTCTGTTCAAGCGATTCGTAGAGCCTTATTTACAGAAGTGAAGAGCTTTTTTAAAGCATGGGAACAGTGGAAGAAAAATCCTGAAACCTTCACAGGTCGTCCTAAGTTTCCAAATTATTCTCGTTCAACGGACAAACGAATTATTGAAATCTATCAAGTTCCAAAAGTGGATGATAACGGGTATTGGATGATTCCGATGAATGTTGCATTCAGGAAAAAATTCGGTTCCATTAAAATACGTATGCCAAAGAACTTAAGAAATAAAAAATCTCCTACATTGAGATTGTACCGAAGCAAAAAGGTCGGTTCTTTGAGGTGCATTACACATATGAAATGCACGTTTCTCAAATGAAGCAACAATCCACGACTACTAGTAACGCTTTGAGTTGCGATTTAGGGGTAGACAGATTATTAAGTTGCGTAACAAATACAGGTGATGCATTTTTAATTGATGGAAAAAAACTAAAATCCATTAACCAGTACTTCAACAAAATGATAGGTAATCTGAAGCAAAAAAATGTGGAAAACGGACTTTCAAAACGTGTTGTAACGAACAAAATGGCCGCACTTTGGCATAAACGAGAAAGACAAGTAAACGGTTATATTTCACAAACTGTAGGCTTGTTGTTCAAAAAAGTGAAAGCATTCGATATAGATACTATTGTCGTAGGGTATAACACGGGTTGGAAACAAAAATCTGATATGGGAAAAAAGAATAATCAAAAGTTTGTTCAAATTCCATTTCATAAACTAATTGCAGCGATTGAGAATAAATGTATAAAAGAAGGCATCCGTTTTTTGAAACAAGAAGAAAGCTATACTTCAAAAGCTAGTTTTCTGGATAAAGATCCGATTCCAGTTTGGTCTAAGGATGATAGGGCGCATTATCGCTTTAGTGGCAGACGAATCACTCGTGGCCTGTACCAAAGTAAAGCAGGAACATGTATCCATGCTGATATTAATGGTGCGTTGAATACATTGGAAAAATCAAGAGTTGTAGAATTGGATGACAACCTCAAAGTGAAAACGCCGATTCTATTAGAAGTGCAAAAACGTAAGGCTGTTGCTTCGCGCATAGCTTAGTGGGTGCGTCAACCATCCATGTGTACTCGACTTGTCGGGGCTTGTAGCACACGCCGGAGTCATCTGAGTGGTGGCTTCTTCCACAAGGAAGAACTGCTCTTTTTCGAAAGGGTGGTGCAGGTGGGAAAACAATCGTTCGTTGCCGGTACCAACCAAAAACTTACTTGGGGTGTTACCGTAAGGTGGCATGAATTCTAGAGCGTCAAACTGTCTAGCGATAGATGAAAAGACCTAGAGTTCTAACTCAAGCCCCCACTGAAACGCTTCATCTCAGTGGGGGTAGTTGACTATGTACTGCAAATAAAGTTTTGATTTCACATGCAATTCACGCTAAAAAATGAATATGAACACTTACTCGCACAAACTTCGAATAAAAAACAAATAGGCGAAGCTATAGAATAGACTTCGCATCAAGCGTGTGAGCACAGAGATTTATATAAATTTTTATATTCATACATTACAGAAATAAATTTACTTATCTTTCTCCATATATTCTTTAATCTTTCGTTCTTCCCACTCTTTTCCGAATATCCCAAATGGAAAAGTTGTCAAACCGTGTATAACGATACCGATCCCCCAACCTCCAAGTGGATATAAAAACCATAATTTGCTTGAATCAGAGCTTATATTTATAAAAAAAAGCATTAAGTTAACTAGTATATAGACCGTTAAATGAATGTAAAACGCTTTTAAATTCTCCATCCTTTTTTTAGCTCGTAAATAAACCTCATCTCGCTCCATCCTTAAACACCTCTTTCATTATTGTATTTTTTAAACTCGCTCCGATTTAAACATCATATTCTAATCGAAAATCCCTTATTCTCAAAAAAAACACAAAATAAAAAATACCCATCAAATTGTCATACACATGATAATTTGATAGGTACTGCGTGATACATTTGTTATTTACAGAAGTCTAATTAAGACCAAATCCAAACATCCTCATTATTTTCAACGTTGCTCTTTACTTCATGAACTTTTTCGATATGATCCGTTGTGTTGTAGTTAATAGAAATTCCGCCCCAGCCTACATACTTCATATCAATTTTTACTTTCTCACCCGTATTAAATACTTGTCCTTTAGTTAAGTACACTTCAATAATAGCTTTCTTCCCATTTACTGATGGATACTGCACTACAACATATTTAGTAGAACCGTCCCCCTCATCTTCCATCGTTCCTATTTTTGATACTTCCCCAATCACATAATCAGGAGAACCGTCTTCTTTCATGTGCATACCTAATTTATTTGAAGTATTTTCAACTGCATTTGCAATCATATATTCAGTAAAATTACGCATCATAGATCCAGTAGCTTTAACCTCATCCCCTACTTTCACATTTGAAAGGGAATCTATATACACACTAACAGGTTCCTCATATTGCTTAGATTTTACAACAATTACACCGTTATCTACTTCTACTACTCGCCCTTCTAACGTCGAGAAATTTGATTCAATAGAAGCGGCACTCGCTTTTGACAGTTCTAATCCTGGTAAATTCGTTCCTGATAATGCTGCGATCCCTAAAGCACCTGCTAAAATTAATTTTTTCATACCCATATGTAACCTCTCCATTCATGATGATTTTATTTGTTTGATTGGTATCGACCGACCTGTAACCATTATAGTTACAGGTTATAGAAAATAGCAACCACCTTTCGCATGCAATGTTGCATACTGTAATTTTTAAATATAAAGTTTGATAAAAAGATTTATTGTATCTTATTCATATAATCAACAATAGTGTTAGGTTCATAAATAACAGCAGGTGTATTTGTTAATGGTGGCGAAATTAAATGTCATGTACTATGTTCTTCAACTCTACGGTTTGTATAGTCGTAGTTAATTACATTATGTAGGAGCGGAATTAATATGTTAATGAAACCAAAAAGATTACAGCCAGGAGATATTGTGGCGACAGTAAGTTCTTCATGGGGAGGTGCTGGTGATTCTAAGCTAAGATGGCGATATGAGCAAGGAGTAAAAAGATTAGAAGACGTCTTCGGTCTTAAGGTTGTCCCAATGCCAAATAGTTTAAAAGGTAGCGAATACCTTTACAACAACCCTGAGGCTCGTGCAGAAGATTTAATGACAGCATTTAAAGATACTCGTATTAAAGGAATTATTACGAATATCGGTGGAGAAGATAGCATCCGTTTACTTCCTTATATAGATTTTAATGTTATACGCGAAAATCCGAAAATCTTTATGGGCTACTCTGACGATACCGTTTCACATTTGTTTTGTCATAAAGCAGGAATTCCCTCTTTTTACGGTCCAGCAATCTTAACTGATTTTGCCGAAAATGTGGAGATGGATCCATATACAATTGAAATGGTGAATCGAACTCTCTTTTCAAATGAGAATATTGGCGAGATTCAACCAGCTCATGAATGGACGAGTGAGCGTTTAGAATGGATAGAGGCGAATAAGGATCAACGGCGTACGATGCAGCAAAACAATGGATATGAGCTACTTCAAGGCTCTACTACTGTACAAGGGCGTTTAATTGGTGGTTGTATGGAAGTACTGGAATTTGCAAAAGGAACGGAACTTTGGCCTAAGAAAAAACATTGGGAGAATAGTATCCTTTTCTTTGAAACTTCTGAAGACCATCCAGAACCAAGTTATATAAAGTATTGGTTACGGAATTATGCAGCGCAAGGCATTCTACAAAAAGCAAAAGGCATCATTTTTGGTAAACCAAAAGACGAAAAGTATTATGAAGAATATAAACACGAAATACTGCAAGTTATGAAAGAACATAACTTAGAAGATTTGCCGATTCTTTATAATTTAAATTTTGGCCATACCGAACCGAAGTTTATTTTGCCTTACGGTGCGTTGGCAGAAATTGATTGTGAAAATGGATCTTTCTCTATTTTAGAGAGTGGCGTGGAATAAAGGAAAACTTTAAATAAGTATAGCCATTTTCCTGATCCTACAGAAAAAATAGCGTGTTTTTTCATTTTAGAGAGTATTTTATTTTGGTTAGCTTGATAGCGACATGAAAGGACCCCAATAAATAAAATCACTCCTATGAGATATGACTGTGAATTGATACTTTTTAAAAGTATATAATTGGAGGGAGATTACGTTTATGGAAGTAACATTTACAGTAAGTAAATGGGATGAAAAACTAATCGATGATACTAGAAAAGATTTCCCTATTAATATTGCCCATGTTGAATATGATATTGATGGTGAATTAAAAGGAAAAGCTTTTGTTGAATACTTATTATATTATTTAGACTCAAATATAAATGATGGTCACTTGGCTACTGCTAAAATTTCTGGATTTTTACACTTTGAAGGAATTTATAAGGGGCAACAAGGGACATTTACAGCTATAGAGCAAGGAATATTTGATAAAGGAAATCTAGATTCCCCAGGAACAATTATTAAAGCTACTGGTAACTTAGAAAATCTGAGAGGGTCCTATAATTATCAGTTTACAGGTCAAACCAGTAAACTAATTTTAGAGTTTGAATTTTAGCAAAATATCCTATAATTTAGTGGAAAGGACATTTCTTGTAATACTAGGAATGTCCTTTTTTTGTTGACGAGCTTATTCAACTATTCTTCTATTAGTTAAGAAAAGAACAGAGTATATTACATAACGTCTTATTATCAGTATTCAGCAATGTGTAAAATTTTAATTATGGAGGGAATTAAAAATCTAAGCCCGAGAGACATGGCCCCCACCTATTCATTACTTTTCCTACTTACTAAAGAATAATCCCCGAAAAACTCCCCTTCATAACTTCTTTTTCAAGTTGGTTCCTACATATAAACATCGCAATAATTTTTGTACGATGTTTTTCATCGGGTTCAAATTGTTCAATGGTTACGTCACAACGAATTGTTACTATTAATTTGTGACTTTTGATTAAATGAAAATTGCCTCTTATAGAGCGCAGTTTTACTTATATTCATTCTTATGCAAATTCTGAAGCATATTCTTCGTATGTCTTTAATGTATTAAGCAATCGAGCTGATTCAATCATGATTTCGTTCGATGAATCAGTTACACAAATGACAATAAATCGATTATCATCTCTGTCTCCAAACAAGCCTTCTGATTCAAGTTCCATTAACACATTTAACGTTTCTTTCAACAGTGTATTTACTCGTATGTTAAAGTCATCTTCGACGATATCATGATATTTCTTGATAATTTTGTTCACTTCATCAAACATTCCAAAATCGTCCCATTCGCTCCACTCAACAGCTCCGTATCTATAATAATTGTATAAAGGGTCCGACTTATTAACTTTGATTAGTCTTTCTTTATTAGCCACTGGTCCAATGCTATTGACACAATCGTCTGTTAATATGGAGTACCCATATATCGTGTCAACACCGCACCTAGTTATAAGTTCGTTATAATGACAACGAATTGCATTTTTCAACTCAACATAAAAACTTTCTTGCAGTTGCACTTTCATCGTATTTCCTCCGTTTTTTGTAGCGACCTGTCGTTACATATTTCAATCTTAACATGAAAATCAACATGTAACGTTAACTGAGCCAAAATAAGAAAAACCGAAACTATAATCATTTCGGTTTTTCAATCTAAAGAAGTCTATATTTATTTTAACGAATGAACAAACAACCCACTGCGCAGTTTCGGTTCAAACCACGTTGATTTTGGCGGCATAACTTCCCCTGCGTCTGCGATTGATAATAAAGCTTCCATTGATGTCGGATATAATGAAAACGCTGCTTTATATTCACCGCTATTTACAAGGCGTTCTAATTCTTCTAATCCGCGGATTCCTCCGACAAAATCAATGCGTGAATCAGATCGTGGATCATGTATTTCAAGTACTTGGCTTAATAAATGATCTTGCAGAATAGATACATCTAAACCTTTAACGAGATCATTCGCATCAAACGTTTCCTCTTTCACAGTGAGCTTATACCACTTCTCGTTTACATACATTCCAAATGATTTTGGCTCATTTGGTTTATACGGTGAAACCCCTGCTTCTTCCACATAAAAATATTGCGCAACTTGCTTTAAAAATTGCTCTACTGATAAGCCATTTAAATCTTTCACAACCCGGTTATAGTCCCAAATTGATAATTCATCATGAGGGAATAAAACAGATAGGAAGAAATTGAATTCCTCTTCTCCTGTGTAATTCGGATATTGCTCTCTTCGCATTAGCCCTACTTTTGCAGCTGATGCAGAGCGGTGATGTCCATCTGCAATATAAAGATTGGGAATGTCTTCAAATGCATTTACTAAAGTCGTAATTACCTCTTCATCTGCAATCTTCCACGCAACATGCCTAACGCCATCTTCTGCTGTAAATGTAAAGATTGGCGCATGTTCTTCTTTCCAGCTTGCAATGAAACGTTTCACTTCTTCTTTTGTACGATACGTTAAAAAGATTGGCCCCGTATTTGCGTCACACACATCTACGTGGCGAATACGATCAAGTTCTTTTTCATGACGCGTTCTTTCATGTTTTTTAATTGTATCATCTTCATACTCGTCAATCGATGTACAAACGACAAGGCCTGACTGCGTTCTTCCTTGCATCGTCAGTTCATAAATGTAAAGCGCTGGCTCCTCATCTTGAACGAACACTTCTTTTTGTATAAATTGCTTTAAATTTTCACCCGCTTTTTCATATACGCGATCATCGTACGGTGAAAGTGCCGGGTCTAAATCAATTTCTGCTTTATCAACGTGTAAGAAAGAATATGGATTCCCTTTTACAACTTCTCTTGCCTCTTCACTATTTAATACGTCATACGGTAAAGCTGCTACTTGTGCTGCTTTACCTTCTACTGGACGAATAGCACGAAACGGTCGGATTTTTGCCAAGTTTCTCTCTCCTTTACACAATCATTCGAACAGCTACAACACCTGTGATTTTGCTTATATTTTCCACAATATTCTCTTTCATTATATCATCAATTCCGTTATCAATATCAATCATTGTGTACGCCCAAGAATGTTTACTACGATTAATCATATCCGCAATATTAATATGATGTTCTGCTAAGCATCCTGTAATTTGTCCTACCATGTTCGGAACGTTTTGATGCATAATTGTAATTCGTTTTTTTCCAATGTACGGAAGTTCTACGTTTGGATAGTTTACTGAATTACGAATATTACCTGTCTCTAAATATTCACGTAATTGACGTGCAGCCATTACTGCACAATTTTCTTCAGATTCAGACGTAGATGCACCAAGATGAGGCGTTGCTGTTACATTTTTCATCTTTATCACATTTTCATTCGGGAAATCCGTTACGTAATGTGTAATAATATCTTCTTCTAACGCTTTTTGAAGAGCTGTTTCATCTACAAGTTCTCCTCTTGAGAAATTGAATAGACGCATTCCTTTTTTCATCGTCTCTATAGCGTGTTCACCAATAATCCCCTTCGTTTGGTTCGTAAGAGGAATATGCAGTGTAATATAATCACACGTTGCAAAGATTTCATCTAGGCTAAACGCTCTTTGTACTTGCGTAGAAAGACGCCATGCTGTTTCAACAGATATATATGGGTCGTATCCGACAACGTCCATCCCTAAAGATAACGCATCGTTCGCAACTAAAGCACCAATTGCGCCAAGACCGATAACACCTAAACGTTTCCCTGCAATTTCTGACCCAACGAATTGCTTTTTCCCTGCTTCAACAAGCTGTGGTACTTCTTCTCCATCCAACTCTTTCGTCCAGCTCACTCCATTTATAATATTACGGGAAGACATAATAAGGCTTGCGATAATAAGTTCCTTCACTGCATTCGCATTAGCCCCTGGCGTATTAAATACTACAATCCCTTTTTCCGTACAACGCTCAACAGGAATATTATTTACACCGGCACCAGCTCTTGCAATCGCCTTTAAATCTTCTGAAAACTCTTCTTGGTGTAAAGAATAGCTGCGAAGTAAAATACCATCTGGATGACCTACTTTGTCTCCAATTTCATAGCGATTCCCATCAAAAATTTGCAAACCCTTTTCGGCAATTTGATTTAACGTCTGAACACGAAACATATCCCCATCTCCCTATCTATTTTCAAGCTCAAATTCCTTCATATAGTCTACTAATTCTTGTACACCTTGGGTTGGCATCGCATTGTAAACACTAGCGCGCATACCACCGACTGAACGATGTCCTTTTAACGTAACAAGGCCGCGTTCTTTCGATTTTTGTAAAAACTGATTGTTAAGCTCTTCTGACGGTGTTGTAAACGGAATATTCATAAGTGATCGATACGTAGGGTCAACTGGTGAAGTAAACAATTTAGATTCATCTAAAAAATTGTAAAGAAGTGAAGATTTCATTCTATTTTGTTCTTCAATCGCAGATACCCCGCCTTGTTCTTTCAACCACTCTAGTACAAGTTTTGCTACATAAATACTAAAGGTTGGCGGTGTATTATATAGGGAGTTATTTTTACTGTAAGTTTCATAGTTTAACATCGTAGGACAAGCACTATTTGCACTGCCAATTAAATCTCTTTTTATAATTACAATCGTTAAACCCGCTGGCCCTAAATTCTTTTGCGCACCCGCATATATGAGACCAAACTTCGTAACATCATATTGTTCTGATAAAATATTTGAGGACATATCCGCAACAAGCGGCACTCTTTCTAACTGTGGAATATCCACATATTTTGTCCCCTCAATTGTATTGTTCGTTGTAATATGTACATAATCTAGTTCTTCATCATTTGGTAAATCATCCATTTTAGGAATTGTAGTAAACTTCTCTTTTTCAGAAGAAGCAATCACTTGTACTTCTCCTACTTTTCCGGCTTCTTGCAGCGCCTTTTTAGACCATGAACCTGTCAGTACGTACCCAGCTTTTTTATACGTACTCATTAAATTTAACGGTATCATAGAAAATTGTAATGACGCACCGCCCTGTAAAAATAAAACTTCATACTCATCAGGAATGTTCATTAATTCACGAAGTAAGCTACTTGCTTCATCAATAATACTTTGGAAATAAGAAGATCTATGGCTCATTTCCATAACAGACATGCCTGTCCCGTTATAATTTACAAGCTCCTTTTGCACTTTCTCTAAAACTGGCAAAGGGAGTATAGATGGTCCTGCTGAAAAATTATGCACTCTCTCCATCACCCAGATAACCTCCCTATTTCTCATTTTTATTATTTTTTAAACTTTCTGAATTATAACCTATATACAATACACGGTCAATTTGTTTTCCGTTATTACGGTGCAAGACGCAATGGAATCGCTTGCATGTGCACCCTGCTTTTTATAAACATACAAAAAAGTGTTAAGTACATAATCGTACTTAACACTCTAGTAATTAAGTATAATAGCTACTTACTCGTAAAGAACCGATCGAAAATTTGATAAATAGCTGAAAGACCAAAGAGCCAATAAATAGTATCCACAAGCGCCGGCATAGAACCAAACCATTTCTCAACTACATTATAATCTAACGCCACAAACAACCAATTCAAACCGCCAAGAATCACCAAAATTACTGTAAGGTATGACAAAAATTTCATTATGATTGCCCCCTAGGTGATAAGATGGTGAAAGGCCTTTCACTAAAATATATGTAATAGATTCTAAAACTTACCTATTTTATAAAATTTATTTTCGATACCAGCCATTAATAACTGTCTCTGCTTCTTTACTATGTATTTGATATGAATGATTACTATCATTAGATCCGATAAACCAAATTGAAAAACCTTTAAAATATGGCTTCGCTTCTAATACATCTCGGTAAGCACGCCACCCGTTAAGTTGTACATCTTTCGAAAACACATTCGTAACATCTGGGTTCCACGGGCTTTGTAGTCCAAGTTCACGTGCTGGCACATTAAATCCACCAAAATAAACTGGCTTTCCAGTTGTTTTATGTAATGTCTCAAGTTGCTGAACGACATTTTGGCCACGATTGTATACTGTCGTCGCAAATAAGCTTTGTTTTACTTCTTCGTATGATGGATTTCTTTTTCCTGAAACTTCAAACCAACTATCAATACTTACAATGTCCACCTTTTTTAAATACGGGCGATTTATTTTCTCTTTAAATTTCGCCTCAAAATAAGGATCAAAGCTTGCAGTTAACCACCAATTCATTTGATACAAAACATTTCCTTTATACTGCTGGCGAACAAAATTAATCGTATCATTCCAATATCCTTCTGCATATTCCATATTCACGAAATTTGAAGCGATTTTCAGCCCATAAACATTGTACTTACTTGTAATGGAATTAAAAATATCTTGTAAAACAACCGTTTTCCAATTCCAGAAGAAATCGTTAATATTACTAGGGTTCCACTCTGTTTCTCCAATATTTCCTTGCTGAATAAACGGAAACGGCTCCAATATAACTTGTATATTACGCTTTAATAATTCTTGAATTAAAATAATAGCTTGTTTCTTTTGCGCCTGATTAATTATCATATTAGCCGAATTCACATCCGAAATATCTACTTGAATAGGTACATTCACCGTATTTAAATTCAAGCGCTCTACATCTGCTAACACTTTCGCTACATTGCCTACTTCCCATACCGTTACGTTTCCTGATTTTATTTTTCCAGATTGAACAGTATTTACATCTGCCTGTACATTTCCCTGGAAACAAAAAGAAAACAACATGATACACACTCCTAAAAAACTTATTAAACTCTTATTTTTTTTCACAACTTCCCCCCATAATTTTTGACTTTCTTGATTATTTTATACAACATTTCACATATATTCCAGAAAAAAATTAAATACATTTCCATTAATAAAAGTGTTATCCATATAATTCCCCTAAAAATAGTAAGGTAAATAAAAAAGGAGCGTATTTCCGCTCCTTTTTTATCTTTTCACAATTGAAGTTATTGAATTTTCTCTGATAATCTAATCACATCTATTTTTTTCGTATAAATAAATTTTTATCTATATTCGCTTTTGTTTGTATTACTTTTATATTTACTTCATTATTTACCTTTATAGTTAATAATTTCTTTGTTCTTTTTTCAAAAATCACACCATCATACAAATAAATTCATAACTGTGTACAAAGTAATAATTACTTCATGAATATTATACCTATAATTAATTCTTTTAGTTAAAAAATAAAGAAGGGAGAGATACGTATATTATCCAAGTGTTCATTAAATCGGAATTTAACGAAAACTTGAAAGAATGGAAGTTAACCTCCCTTCTTATCACAGATATTGATTTTCTTGGATCCATGTTGTTTCCGTATCTCCAGTAATCTTGTTCAAAGCTCGTTCAGCTACAGTAACTGTTGATGCTGTAATATAAAGGTAATCCAAAAAAGTAATCGTAATTAAACTTGAGAAAGCGGATGATGGTTAGAAAATTAGTAAATCATAAAAAAACGTCCTAGAATTCTAGGACGTTTTTTTAGTTCCCTCAATCTTCTTCTTCGAAATCACGTAGACTAGCAAGCAATTCTGTAAATGTTGAGCAAACAGGATATATTGCTTCCTCTATGTTTTCTTCCTCATGCTCCCAAAATACTACTGTCGGTGATTCAGGATTGCTACGGTAGTCAAAACACAGATGATTTCCAAATGAATCCTTACCAAAGGGATATACTTTATTTGCTAATCTATCTTTTATATCATCATAAACTTGAATGATTGAATTTCTATTTTCTAAATCAAAAGTTAAAAGCTTACTAAATACATTCTCATCCTGTCCTGGTACATCAAATATTTTTGGTCTTGGATAACCACTATCATATTTTTTCACACATTCTACAAAATCCATAGGGAATTTAATATTGAAATATTGTTCTACTTTCTGAATGTTTTCGTCTGTAATTTCTTTTTTATTTACTCCAATCCAAGTAACGTTGCTCATATATACTCCTCCTTACTTATCGCTGTCTTTTCCCCAAATTTTATATCCACCAGTGTGACCTGTTTTCCTATGTGTTTCATAATCAACAAGTTGCATTCGTCCTGCTTCTTGATGATGATGCCATGTATAATTTTCTGGTACCTCGCCTAGCTTAAATAACTCTATTTCTTCTTCAGTGAATTTTGCAGCTAACTTAGGATCTTTCCTTATTTGTTCATATAATGCTTTACTACATATTCTATCATGTGTTGGTCTAGATTTTTTAAACTCAGCTTCTTTTAATTTAATTTCAGAAACAGGTTTAAAAATAGGGAAACCATCTAAATCATACGGAATTCCTGTAACTGGATGTTTATTTCCCGCTAACTCACCCAATCTTACTCTTATTGTTTTCGGACCATTTGGACCCTCATAAGTATATGGAGCTGCTTTCTGCAAGTACTTTTGAATACTTCCGACTCCCGCATATGAAAGGTGATTACCAGCTTTAAATTCATAGTTATTTAATATGTGTAGTGCATTTCTGTATGCCGGAGAATTAGTCACAAGTGATTTCCCTTTAGTAAAACCTGTAATAGCAGCAACCTTACCTGCTTGCCCTACTTTATCTAGACCTTTGCTACCAACAAAGCCTGTGAGTAGCGTAGTGACTGCGTAAGCTGCATAATGTTCTCTGCTTTCCAGATCTCCATTCCAAAAATTATTCATAAATGTATCTGATACAGTGTTCCATGCAGCAGGAATAGTCTCTCTATAGTTTACAATCGCATCTCGCATATTTAACCAAGTTTCTTTATCTCCTAAAGCTACGAATCCTTTCCATGCATCTACAACACCATCTACAAAACCAGTAGAAATACCAGTCCACGCAGCATTTAAATCCTTTTTATTGAAAAATGACTCTTCTGATTTTGGAGGGAGTTTTCCACACATGGCTCCTTCTTGAATATCAGAGTCAACTAAATTTCCGTCATACGATTCATCCGCTTCTCGGAATTTAACAGCTGCACGTTCTAATTCTACTGCGATTTTATCTAATTCTTGCAAAATGTTAAACATCATTGGTTTTGCTTCATTAAACATCTGATAGAAACGATCACTGCTTGCTCCGCTCCACTGAGAAGCTATATATTCAATTTGAGAGTATAAATCTTTATGTATATATTCTAATGATGATCTCGTATTGCTTACGGTTTTAGCAGCTTGTTCTAATTGTTCCGGTGTTACCTTTATTTGTGTGCTTATTCCATCCCTTCTTTGCATATATATTATGAAAATTATAACATATCATTATTTCATTAAGGGTTAGCATTTGAAAATATCCGTTCCTAAAAGTGAAAGTATATTCCATCATAAAAACAGCTCCAATTCCTCATTAGAAAAATGAACTGCCCCCTTAAATAACCCTCGTTGTTATAAAAGACATCACGTTTTTATACTGATAGTATTATAAAATAAGCGGTTTATTAATTTTGCAATGAAATTCATTTTATAGACCCCTCTCTTTGTCAATAATTTATCTATTCAATGAAATTATATATTCAGATAGATAATTAATAATAAAAAAAAAAAAAAAAATTTCCGAAAAATATATTTCGGTCATTATATAATTTTTGATATTCGATTGATAGTCATAAGAAAAACATAATAGGGTAACGCCACATGCTCATCAAGCGAAGTTAAAATTATATCCTCAAAATAAAAAAACGCTATACTTATTGTAAAAACTTTCAACTGGAGTACTGATGAAATCAGAAGGATTGAATCCATGCTTTAATTCAGTATCCGTTGTATTTCTTCCAGAAGTCCTTACTCCTCTTTTTACACAAAAACAGACTGTGGAGAAGATTTTCTCCACAGTCTGAAAAGAATCCATATATGTTTTTTTATTTATCACCTTAACTTACTGTAACCTATATTGTCCTGTTAATTGTTCTTCTGTCATTCGAACTAAGCGTTTTGTAATTTCTCCACCGACAGAACCATTTGCACGTGCTGATGTATCCGGTCCTAATGTGACTCCTAATTCACGAGCAATCACGTACTTCATCTGCTCAATAGTTCTCAGCAGAAATAAGAATCTCATTTGTATTACTTTCATGTCTTTGAGCATCCATAATTGCGCCTCGTCATATTTCACTAATTGAATTTAAAACACATCCGTATGCTATTTAGTAAGATTTACTATTCGAGACGTAATTATTGCAGTAATTAAGATAATAATAGCAGTTATCAAGCCAGATTCTCCAATCCAAATCTCAGTTTGATATCCTGTACTTGCACGTGCGAAAGGTCCTTGAATAATGGCATTCCAAGTAGTATGGATGATAACCGAAGGCCAAACGCTACCTGTGATAAGTCGTAAATAAGCTGTAATATAACTGAATGGCACAATACAAAAATAGATGCCAAGTACTGAAAGAAGGACAGATGTTCCCTCTACATATAGACCAGCAATAACAATTGGAACATGCCACGTTGCCCAAATCAATCCACTAATAAGGATGGGCCGTGAAAACTCTGCATCGACTAGCCTTGTGAGCATATAACCTCGCCAACCCATTTCTTCTCCCAAAACTGGGATTAAGTTAAGCAAACTCCCTAAAATGCCGCTCAATACTACTAGATAAATGAAACTGAATGGTGCCGTTAGATACTGAAGCCCAAGTATATTGTAGATTGGTTCTAACATACCACCTTCGGGATGCTGAAACCCCGCAATCCCGCTCAACCAGGCGATAGAATAAGTAATTCCACAAATAATCATAGGTATTAGCAGAGCAAAACCAATCCCCTTCCATATCTTTAAGTTACCGAGACTAAAAGATACATCTTTAAACCCTTCTTTCAGTATTATGCGAGTCAAAATAGAAGAAAATGCTGGGATAAACATATATACCACAATAAGCGGCATACTTTTAGTAATTATTACTACTACATTTAGGATAATAGAAGTAATGATTAAGATACTCAGAAAGAGTTGCAGTCCTATTTTAGCACGTTGGATTTTATCTTTATTGTGGAACGATTTTGCGTGTAATATCATTGTAATCCGCCCTTCCCCTTTAATTCACTTGTTTATCGAATTTACTTCTTGTCATTTCCACAGACACAACTTAGAATAAAAATATTTTGGCATACAGATTAATTCATCTTTAAAATCCCTCCCAAATTTATAATCTAGTCTTACTTGCGACTCATCAATGTAATTATTATTTATAAGTTGTCATAGCCGATAGTACAAAAGTGTAATGATTAGTCTATGACCTGTGTCAATTAACCTTATGACAATATGTAACTAGAAAATATGATATGGGATAGATAACAATTGAATTAAGGCAATTGATTCGTGCAAGTACATGAATCAATCTCGCTTTTAAAACAATTCAATTGAGGTGGAAAAAAATGAATAAGAAAAGAATAATTGCAATGGTTAGTACAGCTTTATTAGTCACAGGATGTGGAGAAGTAGGAAACGCTCAAACAGTAGCAGTCGAAAATTCAGGTCAATCAATCCAAAAAAATATAGTTAAATCAATACAATCACAGGCTTACCCATTAAAAACGATAGAACCGTCAAAATCATTTGAGGATTTAAAACCACTTAAGAAAATGATTGGGAGTGCACAATATGTAGGATTAGGAGAGAATACTCATGGAAGCTCTGAAATTTTCACTATGAAGTTTCGACTTGTGAAATATTTGGTTACTGAGATGGGTTTTACGAATTTCGCAATGGAAGAAGATTGGGGAAACGGCTTAAAGCTAAATGAATATATCCAAACAGGAAAAGGAAACCCTAGGGAATTTTTAAAATTGTTATATCCTACTGATGAAATTATAGCCATGATTGAGTGGATGAAAGATTATAATGCTGATCCATCCAATAAAAAAAAGATCCAATTTATTGGGCTCGACTTAAAGGAGTTGGACCAAGGTAGCTTTAATAAAGTAATTGATTATGTAAGGCTGCATCGACCAGATTTGCTGGCAGAAGTAGAAGAAAATTATAAAGAATTGCCGTCTTTTACTGGAAGTATACAGGAATATATGAAACTTGCTCCTGAAATGAAAGAGAAGTTCAAAGCAAACGCTGAGAGAGTAGCCCGATTACTGAAAGATGAGAATGAGCAAGCCAACACAGAAATAGTTTCACCCGAGTACATCTGGGCGAAAGCAACGGCAAGTGCAATAGAGAAATTTACCACAATGCTGCTTTCTAATGACTACCCAAATGTAATAAAGCTACACGAGCAATACATGGCCGATCATGCAATGTGGGCACAAGAGGCATTGGGTGGTAAAACTATGGTATGGGGACACAATATTCATATAGCTAAAGAAATTATCGATGAGGAATTATACCCTTATGCTGCGGGGCAGTTTTTGAAGGAACGTTTAGACAATAATTATGTCACAATTGGTAGTACAACTACGGAGGGGAATTTTACCTTATACAGCGAATATGATCCTTCCACCGGAGGTAAGATTACAACGGGTACGATTCCACAAGATGTAAATAGTTTCAATTATACCCTCGGAAAAGTACCATATAAAATGTTTTTATTGGATAACCGTCACCTTAAAGGACAAGCAGAGAAATGGGTTAAAGCAAAAAGGCCATTACTAAGTATAGGGGGACAACTCCTCCCGGGCAGTTCTTTATACTTTGATACTTCATTGCTTGAGCAATTTGATATTATTTTTCACATTCGAAAAACAAGTCCATCTCATATTAAATAAAAGTACAAAACAATCCCGTTCTTGCATCTGCAAGAACGGGATTGTTTTATGGAGATTAATATAAGCATCTTTTTTAACCAGAAGTAGGTTACTCTCCCCTTTTTAGCATCATTTAGAGATGTCATATGACACTTTTACACTAGTGAGAATGACAAAAAAAGCAATATAATTCGTTTATTACATAGATAGGAGCGATGAGCTTTATGAAATCAAGATTCATCCAGAATGGTTATTTTTTATTACTAACTTTCATTACAGGTTTGTTTTATTTTTGTTTTTATCTAATAGCTCTGCTATTCAGTTTCACCCTTTCATTTACGGTAGTTGGGATTCCATTAGTTATACGCGTACTACAAACTACCACACCCTTTATCCAATTTGAGCGCATACAAACGAAAATTTATACTGATATTTCGACAGAATCTTACGATAGAAGTGTAACAACGGATACATCGGACTGGGCGCAAGTAAAATTAGGACTTACGGATCGCCACACCTGGTCTGCTGTCTTTTGGTTAATGCAGAAATTTGTGATTGGCATTTTCAGTCTCATTAGTGCAATCATTTTTTATGTAATGCCACTTATGTTCCTGTTAGCACCACTATTGTATCGATACATCGATATGAATATTATTTTCATACAGATAGATACTTTTCCCAAGTCACTTCTTGTAATGTCTATCGGTATAGTGTTTACCGCCATAAGTATTAAAATAGTAGATGGTTTAACGAAAAAATTTGGAGGTTATACACGCAGTATGATTCAGCAACTAAATCGATAGAAGTTTGTAGTCTACGAATAGTAGGCAGTTTAAACTTAAAAATATAACAATGTAAGAAGGATTATTCTATAATATAGGAAATGAGAAAGAAGGCTACTTAGGGGGTAAATAAATTGTTTGATATGGTTAAATATTGGTTTTGGTATGATTGGATTATGTTAGGAATCCGTCTACTTGTTAGTGTGTCTACCCTCCTAGCAACATTAAATTTCCAGGATGGTTTAACATTACCACTTTGGATTATTATTATTTGGGAAATTATTGCCTTCTCTATTCCATGGGTAGCCTTACTATTCAATTATAAATATTACTTATTCACAGAAATATTGCTATATGGTGGACTATGTATATTCTTAACCTCTTTATTTCCAGAAGCTTACAATATCTTTCTTATATCGGTATTTCTTATCGCAGCAAATAGTAAGCATTTGTCCTATTATTGGACAGCTCCAACAACAGTTTTTATAACAACTGGAATTTTCTATGCGGTTGCGCCAAGTAATAGCTATTGGGTTATGGTCACCTATTATGGATTCGCTTATGTAATGGGATTCGCCTTTCATTTATTAATCGTCAATCATAAGCAAAATGAAGCAATTCGTAAACAAAACGCAGTACTTGAGCAATATATGTCTCAGATTGAACGCATAACACTGGCAGAGGAACGAAACAGACTGTCGGGTGAGCTTCATGATACAGTTGGTCACGCTTATACTTCTATTATTATGGGGATGGAAACGTTGCGCACCGAACTTGCTACTGAAATGGGTATACAGAGGCTAGATTCTCTGCTTGAAATGGGACGTAAAAGCATCGAGGACGTGAGAGGTTACCTACATCAAATGGAGTCTCCGTGTCAATCGCCCTCCTTAATTCAATCTCTACAAAATCTTGGAGCCGAATTTCAGGAGCACGCTCAGGTTACTGTAAGTTTTCGGGCATACGGAGAGGAATATCAATTGTCTCGGCAAGCGAAGATAGCGTTCGTTCGTTGCTTACAAGAATCTCTTACAAATGCAGTACGTCATGGTCAGGGGACTGAAATTATAGTTTCATTGCAGTTTGAACAACAATATACGAGGTTAGAAGTTCAAGATAACGGAAAAGGAAATGTAGAATGGCAGGAAGGCTTCGGTATGAATGCGATGAAAGAACGGGCAATGAATTTGCAAGGTCAATTGTCTGTATATACAAAGCCAGAGGAAGGAATGCTTGTTACATGTACCATACCGCGACAAACTGAAATAAAAGATGGACTTATTCGTTTGTTAATTGTAGACGACCAGCCATTTGTTCGGGAAAGTTTGAGGACACTACTCGATAGATATGAAGATTTAAATGTAGTCGGTTTGGCTGAGGATGGCAATCAAGCCATCGATTTGTGTGGGCGCCTTCAACCCCACGTTATACTTATGGATTTAGATATGCAGCACATGGATGGAGTCGAAGCAACCAAAAAGATTAAGCAACAATGGCCACATATCCGCGTATTGATTTTTACAACTTTTCAGGATACCGAACAGGCGTTGGAATCACTTCGCAACGGTGCGGATGGTTTTTTACTCAAATCTATTGAAACATTGGAGCTAGCTAATACGATCCGACTTATTCACAAAGGTGGGACACTGATTGATCAGGGAATGTCTCACAAAATATTTGAGAAGTTTGATGAGCAAATCGAGACACCACAATCAAAAGCAACTGCTTATGAGCTAACAGCTAGAGAGATAGAAATATTGCAGCTAGTAGCAAAAGGACTTCGATACACTACCATAGCATCAAGGTTATATTTATCGAATGGTACGGTCAGAAATTATGCTTCCACAGCTTATACAAAGCTAGGAGTCCGTAACAAAGAAGAAGCTGTTCAAAAGGCTCTAGAAATTGGAATTATTGAATAACAAAATGTTTTGCGGTATATACCAATGAGTAACAAAAAAACAGAACGCTTTGTGTGGTTTCTTTTGTAACAGAGTAAATAAGGTCCGTTATCGTATAAGTAAATGTTAAAACACTTACTGTTTTGTCATAATAAAATCATTGAATCTTATTCTCTAAAATACAATAGCCTACTATCAATTTAACTGATAGTAGGCTTTTAAAATTATTTAAGAACTTGGTTATGTTCTAATTTAACAGTTTTCATCAGTGGAAATATTATCACTTCGGCTCTAAAGTTAACACCTTCCCCTCTATTCCATCCATATTCAATGTAGTCGTATGATACGTTCCGTTTACCCAATCATCTATTTGATCATGGTACCAATCGCTTCTAAAATGTCCCGATTGTCCTGGCCCTACGATATGATAACCGTTTGACATATCTTTCGTATCAATAACGAATCGCCAAGAAGCTCCGTGATTGACAATACCGTTATCTCCGTAACTTGCTGCTTGAACGGTAACTTGGCTTCCGCCAATTGGAACTGGTTTCTCACGATTAAATGCAAGTAATGCTAACATACTAGATGATCTCGAAATCGGATGTGTAAAAGCAAGTTGATGGTAATCGCCCCACTTCCACTCTGCAACATCGGGTCCATATTCCTTCTGTAATTTTTTCATTACATTCTCGTACGATGTATGCACAACTTTCGTGAACCCTCCGTACTTCGTAAACCAAGCGCTATTTTCTCCTGCTACTTCTTTTCGAATCAATTCATCAACTACTTGTGACTTCCCTTCAAATAACTCCATCACATCTTTCGGTATTTCTTTTGAAAATAGCGTATTCGAAATCTCTTTCATTAACAAATGGAATATTAATGGTGCAGCTTCATCTTTACTATCGTAAAAATTCCACTTTGTTAATTGTTTTACGCCTTCTTTCTCTACTTCATTTAAAGATGCTTTATTTAACTCTTTTAAAAATATAGGAGCAAATTCTTTCCCGTATAAATTTTTTTGATCCATCTGTAACTCTTCTAAATCTTTTACCGTATACTTATCCTTCTCTTGCAAAAACTCTTGAATACGCATTTGCCTGTAGGGTTGCGCCCACGTATTACTGATATGGTACGGATAATTATCATCAACAATTTTATTATTTGCAGTTGAAATAAACCCTTGTTTTGGATTTATTACTTTCGGTAGCTGATCAAACGGAATATACCCTTCCCATTCATATTCATCTGTCCATCCTGGCACTGGCAAACTACCATCACCTTTTTTACGCACTGGTATATTTCCATTCGCTTTATAAGCAATTGTGCCGTCGTTTGATGCAAACAAAAAGTTTTGAGTCGGTGTGTGAAAATCTTGAAGAGCAGTTTCAAACTCATTCCAGTTTTTTGCTTTATTCATATTTAATACAGCCTTTAACTCAGCTGAAGGCTCTAAAGCAGTCCATTTCAAAGCGAATACTGTTTTTGTTTTCTCTTTTCCTTTATCCGCAAACTCTGAAATAACTGGACCATGCCTCGTAACCGTAACGTTATACGGAATTGTTTTCCCGCCTTTTACTTTAATAGATTCATCAACAACCGTAGCCTTTTCCCATTTATCGTTATACAAAAATTCATTTTCATTATTAGGATTTCGCTTCTCAATATATAAATCTTGCACATCAGGACCTGTATTCGTAACGCCCCATGCTATTTTGTCATTGTGTCCTAATATAACGCCTGGTACTCCTGCGAAAATAACGCCACTCACATGTAAATCTTTCATTTCAAGTTGCGATTGATACCAAATAGAAGGTGTCGCAAGAGATAAATGAGGATCATCCGCTAAAATCGGCTTACCAGATACACTCTTTTCACCACTCACAACCCAGTTATTACTACCGTTAAACTCTGGTGGAATAACTGTCTTTGAAAAACTTTGTGCTACATCCACATTTGTATTTTTCAATTCAGCTAGCAATCTAGGCGCATCTTTCGGATATGTAGGAAATAGCTCATTTGCTTGCTCTTTCGGTAAATTTTTCAGCGCCCAATATCGAAATGCCTGTCCGTGCCAATGTCCTCCTAAATCAAACGCCATATACTTTCCAATCGTTAAAGAATCCACGATTGACCATTCAGCAGGTTCATAGCCTAATAAAGTAAACTCAACCGGCAATTTCTTTTCCTCTTTTGCCTCACGTATAAAAGTATTCACCCCATCAGCAAATGACTGCAGGGCATATTTCGCTTCTCCATCATATTGACTAACAGACGCTTCGGCTGCTCGCCGTAAACCGAGCGTTCGAAACAATTTATCTCGATCAACAGCTGCTTCCCCTACAACTTCACTTAACATACCAGAAGCTTGTCTTCTACTTAAATCCATTTGAAACAAACGATCTTGCGCTTGTACATACCCTTGCGAGAAATATAAATCATGCGCATTTTCCGCTTTAATATGTGGTACACCTTTACTATCTCGTTTCACCGCAACAGCATGTTGTAAATCCTCAAGTTTTATCGTTCCATCTACCTTTGGCACAGAACTAAGCGTATATATGTTCAAAAAAATCATAGCGCAAATAAACAAAAAAAGAACGATACTACTAGACCAAATAAAAATTCTTTTTCCCCTATTTCGTTTCTTTTTTATGACGACTTCCATACAATCCCTCCTCTCTCAATCTATTCGCTTCTATTGTGAAAGAACCTTTTAGAAAAGAAGAAATCATTACTTGCTCATGCTATGGATCATACAAACTAAATACTTCTCTCTTACGCACTATTTCCTTTCCTTTATTGAAGCTTACTCGTCCTTTCTTACACCAATTCCTCAAAATCCCCTTCACATAAGCGAGCGTTCGCTTATTATGTTCAAACGCAATTTTAAGTGCCTCTAGTACTTTATCTCCTGAAATTCTTTGCATCCATTCCTTTAATTCCTTCGCGATATATGGAGATAGACTACTAATGTTTTGTTCGTAAAATTTATAAACTTCACTATGCGGAGTGGCATCCTCTACTCTTTCTACCTCTTCCTTCTCTTGAATAATTACTTGTTGTGAATTACTATCAACCTCTTCCTCTGGCATACCAAAATACTGAAGTAATAATGGAATCTTGCATTCTTCTTCAAGACATTTACGTAAAAACTTATGTAGGAACTCTTTACTTTTCACCATTTTCAGCTCACGTAATACACATTTCTCTATGTTCGTATTAAAAATAGGATTATAGTGTAACCAATTTATAATGAATAACTCTTTCGTTTCCGCATCATATAAAATCTTCCCGTATTCCACAAACCGGTTCAATAACTTCTCAACAGTCTCCATACTGTAACCAGTTTCAAGCTCTGCCAAACGCTTCGGTAATATGTAAATACCACTTTGCTTCGTTTTCGTACCAGTTAACAAATATATGTAAAAATAACGCTCCTCTGGCGTTAAATCTAATATGAATTCATCTTGCCAAAAGTTCACCTGCACATTACGGTACACCGCCATATATTTACCTCCTCCTTTTATTCATAAAAAGGCAGAATTCAATCCTTCAATATACATATAGGAATGAGGGCTTTGTTTTTTGCATTTGAATTCCAAATTTTTTTAACTACTACAACGCCGGTTTTATTTTTTCGCGCTTTTTTGTTCTTGTAGTTGTTTTTGTTTTGTTTTTTCTTTTCTTAGTGATTTATTACTTGGTAGGTGCTTATGAAGGGCTTGGAAGGGGCTTCATAGGGGCTAAAATAAAAAGGAGCTGTTCCAAATCCTCATTTTGGATAGCTCCTTTAAAATCCTTATCACTATTTTTTGCATTAGTACAAACTTCTACATACCATTCATTTATTTATGCATAGAGTCCAGCATCTTCACTAAAAAGGCAGCTGCCTCACCACGAGTTGTTGTACCTTTAGGATTAAACTCATTATTTCCAACGCCAGTAACTACCTGTAAGCTGTATAATCGTTGAACAGGCTGTTTGTATGTGATCAAATGTTTATCCCTAAATGGTAATGCGACTAATTCACCTGTAACACCTTTATACTGTAATGCGTTGTCAATCATGATCGATGCTTCTTCACGAGTGATTGGTGCATTCGGGTCAAAAACCCCCCCGCCACGACCGCTAATAATTCCTGCACTTGCACTACGTTTAATACCGCTATGAAGTGATGAATGCGCTTTGTTAATATCTACAAATGACTTATTTCCTTCTGGTAGTTGAAGAGCATTTGCGATTAATGTCGCAAACTCCGCTCTCGTTACATTACGGTAAGGCGCAAATACACCATTTCCTTCCCCGTGCATAATACCTAGACTGTGTAGTTTACGAATATGGCCCTCAAACCATCCACCTGTAATATCATCTTTTGGCTTTTGTACTTCTTCTTTTGGTACATTATAGTTAATTTTAATCCAACTTGGATTATAGAAAATCCACTCTCCACTTCCTACTTTGTACCAACCGTTTTTAACTGCTAACACTTTGTAACGGTCTCCGTTTGAAGCTTTACGAACAATATGATGCTCAAGGTCCGCACCACTACGTACGTTTATACCGTCACCATTCACTACAAGCTCCATGTTAGGTTCAGCTGGATTATATTCATTTGAATCAAATAGCTCGTTTCTTTCTTGTAAAGGCGAGTCAATTTGCGCATTAACATTTGCATACCATTGAATACCTTGTACGAAGCCAGTCCAATTCCCACGAGAAATTAAAATATCAGGACAGTTTTTTCCGCTCCATTGTTGATGCCTATAAATGTGATCCGCGCTAATTCCTTCTTTATTCATTAAGTATCCTGCAAGTCGTTTTGCATTCTCTAACGCTTTATTATAATCTCCATCTTGGTTAACTGAAATTTCGATACCGATAGACTCTCTGTTTCCTGAACCATCACCATCTCCTGCATGCCAACCATTTTCATTTGTTGGTAAGTGCTGATAGATTTGTTTATCGTCTACTGTAAAATGCCATGAAGCAGTTCGGAACGTACCTTCCGTTGCTTGTTTATACAAATATTTCGCATGATTTTCAGCATTCGCACCGCGGGCTGTGTTTGCAGTCTCATGAATTGTAATATAACGTGCTTTCATCGGATTGGCAGGGCGAATATCAGGGTTTCCGGCTGGAACAATCCACTCTACAAACGGGACACCTGCAAGTGTTCCATATTTCTTTGTAGTCATCGACGCATTATATTGAATAGCTCTTGGCTTTTCAACCGGCTTCATTTCGCGAGTAGAACCATCATTTCGACCGTCTACATGTTCAAATGCCTTTTCAATGTTTGAAATAGCTTCATCTTCCGCTACTTGACCTGTTTTAGCTTCTTTCATTTTATGTAACTCTTCTGTTTCATCATGCTTATGCTTATATTCTTCTAGAAGAATTTTCTCATTCTCTGATACTTCCGCTTCATTAATTTGCATGTGATCTGGAGTTTCTAGATTGAAATCCGAATAACTTAAACCATTTATTCCATATTCTCCTTGAGCGATACTAAGTTGGTCATTTTGAGATTTATTTATCTCTTCGGCTGATGCTGAAAAAGGTAGTCCTCCTAGAATTACTAAACTTGTTGATAGTGCGATTATTCGTTTTTTGATTATCTTATTCATTGCTGTAATCGATACCTACACAGTCTCTTCGTGTAAGTATCTCAACCTCCCTTTATCTTCTCATTCGTTTTAAATTACTATGAATCTACTATGTATTTAAATAGGCTGTCTAATAAATACTTTCATTCTATCCCCCACAAACGAATCGTAGTTTCAAAATTTTTTCTACAAAATCCCTTAACAAACATTATTTTACAACCAATTACAAAGACCGTCAAAAACATTTACAACAATCAAAAGTTTATCTCATGATCCGATAGTTGCCGCCTACTTCTTTTCTCACTATTACTTTCACAGTATATTCGACTCTGAAGCTATTATAAAAAGTCGATTTCTTACCTCAATAAGGAATCGACTTTTTTAAAATCAAATTTAATTATTTTCCACTATAGTTTCCATCTTCTGATGAGCATCTCATTCAAAAAACGTATAATTGAAATACATTTTTGCAAAAGTTATTTTAATAACGATACTATTATACATACCGAATTATCTACAACTGAACGTTCTGGGCGAGATTTCATTAACACCGTTAATCCAATTAATGAAGTGACTAGCGTTTGTGCCAATGCTTTAGCATTCACATCACTTTGCAGTTCTCCAGACTGAATTCCTTTAGTAATTAATTCTTGAAATATAACTGAAAGATACATTTGATGTTCTCTAGTCAGCACTTCAAATTTTTCATTATGAGGGGCAATCTCAACCATTGTGTTAATACAAAAACAGCCTTTATTTGATTCTTTTTTATATTCCTCTTCCACCATATTTTCAAAAAATATACGAATGGCCTCTTTTACAGATTGTTCTTTTTGAAGTTTTGTTCGAATGCTAGCTGCGTGTAAATTCGTGTATCTCCGTAATGCAGCTTCAAATAGCCCTTCTTTATCACCAAATGCTGCATATAAACTCGGTCTTTGTATTTCCATTTTAGCAGTTAGATCACTTAATGAAGTAGCAGCGTATCCTTTCTCCCAAAAAAGTTGCATAGCAGCATCCAAAGCTTTTTCTTTATCAAATTCACGTAGTCGAGCCATTTAACCCCTCCTCTTTTTTCACCTGTTTTCTAAATTATAAATCACGTTTTTATGTACTAATTAGTACATTATATATCGTATTAAATTATAAATGATACGTCAAAATAAACTGAATTTAATTTACAATTCACTTGACATAGTAACTTATCCCTGATTATATTTGACTTACGAAATAACATACCGTTCGGTACATTATTTTAATAACAAAAGGAGATGATATTATGGATACTAAAGAAAAAATGACAGCTGCTCTTACACAGAATAATGATCAGTTCCAATCACCTATCAATACAATCATGCCCCGCTATATAACTCTATTATTTTCAATAGCTTGCGGGATGGCTGTGGCGAATATATACTTCGCTCATCCTCTACTTGATTCTTTATCAAATGCGTTTAAGATCAACCATTCAACTATTGGTGTCGTTATTACGATTACTCAAGTTTGTTATGCACTCGGATTACTTTTATTAGTTCCACTTGGTGATTTGTTAAACCAAAAAAGACTTATCATTGTTCAAATGCTTTTATCCGTTTTCGCTTTAATTGTGGTCGGAGTCGCTCCTTCCAGTACCGTACTTTTTATAGGTATGGCCTTAGTCGGAATTCTTGCGACTGTTACGCAGACACTCGTCGCATACGCATCCATTTTAGCTAACCCAAAAGACCGTGGGCGAATAGTAGGTTTCGTCACGAGTGGTGTCGTAATAGGAATTCTACTTGCACGTACATTTGCCGGAACATTAACAGATCTAGCGGGATGGCGTTCCGTTTATCTCACCTCTGCTGTACTTATGCTCTTCGTAATTGGTTTGTTATATCGTAATTTACCTAGTCTGGAACATAAAAAAACAGCTATGACCTATCGTAAATTATTACGTTCTGTTCTCTTATTATTTGTAGAAGAAAGGATCTTACGTATTCGCGGAATATTAGCATTGCTTATTTTTACTTCATTCAGTATTTTATGGACTTCATTAGTTTTACCTCTAAGTGTTGCACCATATAATCTATCACATACAGCTATCGGAGCATTTGGTCTTGCTGGAGTTGCTGGTGCATTAGCTGCCACTAAAGCCGGACAACTTGCTGATCGCGGATTCGGAGAGAGAACTACTGGCATAGCCTTATCCTTATTATTACTTTCATGGCTCCTAATTAAATTAATGAACCATTCTCTATTCCTACTAGTTATCGGTGTTATCCTTTTAGATTTAGCTGTGCAAGCTGTACATGTCACCAATCAAAGTATACTTTTCACAGTGCGTCCAGAAGCGAGAAGTCGCCTCACTGCCAGTTACATGATTTTTTATTCTATCGGCAGTGCAACAGGTGCAATTCTTTCAACCAACATTTATGCAAGCTACGGATGGAACGGAGTTTGTATATTAGGTGCATCCGTTAGTGCTTGTGCTCTTTTATTTTGGGCAATGACCTTACGGCGATCGTCATAAATAAAAGGGGAATAATTTATTAGTGCATTTTTTAATACGTATTTTTCTACAAGATTATAGAATACCATTTACTTTTTAAAATAAATCAACGGCATTTTCATATTAAAAATGCCGTTGATTTCAAATTTTATGTATGCGATTCGCCATGTCATGATAATAGATCATATACTAGCAAAATACATCTATTACAAATTACCTTTAACTTTTCCAACAATCTCGTTTATCGTATTTCCATCAAACTTGTCACTAATTTCGTATGGCTCACGATCTCCTACTAATTGTACGCCTACGATGTCGTTGCGGTCCTTACCGTATTGCACTTCAATAATAGATCCGCGCTCTATTTGTTTCCAAATGTAACCTGCTTCATCTTTATTATCTAAAATAATACAGTCCTCAATATTTTCATCGATCCCAATTAACTTGTTATCATCCATATACCCAATCTCGTATTGTTGACGTTCTTTCGCTTTGCCGCTTACTAATATACCTTTGCTACCATATGAGTAATCCGTATAATCCTTTTTCTCCGCTTGTACCGCTTTCGGCTCTTGTACTTCAGTTTTTTCAGTAGCCCCACAACCGGTAATAAGACCGATTGGCATAACTGCAGTTAATACTACTCTAGTAAATTTCTTTATCATTTAAAACTAACCTCACGTGATTAAGTTTTAGTTTCATTTATCGCTTTATTAAAGGATAACATGGCAACGCGAAGAAAAAGCCAAACAAAAAATATTATTTACATTTCCCACTTATATAAGGGACTAGGCCGTTTAAACCTAGTCCCTACATAACTTTAACTTTTCTTTACATGCTTAATGATGCTTCATCCTTATTTCTTTACTATCCCCTGTACAACTTATGTGTTAGAAACTTCTTCTTTCATTTTATCCCGCTATTTGTGGGCAGTAAGACTCCCACCTCAAAATTCGGCTGGAGCAAAGAAGTTAGGTGGGAGAATAGCTGCCCGTAAACGCCCGATTGGTGTAGGCTAATAATCAGTGGGGGATGCCCCCCACTGATTAAAGTTTCACTTTATATACCCTATCTCTTTTCTCATCACTTTTGACAAAAACCAGCTTTCCTTCTTTAACAAAACCTTCTAATAGTAAGCATACTTGTCCATATGCTTTCGGCTTATTCGTAGTGAATCTTTCATCGGGTATTTTACCAGCTCGTACTAATTGTTCACATAGCTCAAGTGCACTTATTTCTTCAGAATTAAATAATCCCAATATATCTTGTTGCAATGGCGATAAAGGTACTGGTATCTCAGCAACCTCCACCGTTTCTTTTTCCTCTTCAAATAAATCTTCAAATGAAATTTGATTCATTACATCTTTTCCTTTCTGATAATGAATTTGCTTAACATGAACTGAATCTTATATGTACTAGAACTTTTAAATTTAGTTATTGTTATGTAGTCCTTACCTCTTTACATAAATTTTATAACTCATGTGCATCATTTTAAGTAGTATGTTTCAATTATACCAAATATACGTTCTATCATCTATTGAATTCGTTATTGCAGAAATGAAAGCAATAGTGAACATCATCTGATTTGTTAGTTGCACAAAACATGTAACAAATCTATACTCATCTTTTAGTTTGTCAGCCACTTCTATAAAAGTAAGACTAGAGCCACCTAACCCATGTAAACAAAAGATAACCGAATTTTTCTTATTACCCCATTCTGTGATGTGTACTTTCTTATGTCGATTATTAACAAAATATCTCTTCACCCTATTCAGCTCCTAAAATATTTTCCCTACACCAACTATTTCATCTTAACAAAATTTGTAAGATGCTAACAAATAAAAAACACTACCAATCGCAGTGTTTGGGCTACCTCCACATGTCTATCAAGCTAAGAAAAGCTAACATCCAAAACAAAAAAGATGGCGAGGTTAATATTGTAGCATCTGGAAAGTAGGCAGTCTCTAAAGCCTAGTTAAGCAGATACAGTAAGCAAGTATTCTATGTTACGAATGAAAAAGAATCTGATATGAATATCAGATCCTTTTTCACTGCTTCTTTTATAAATTTAATTTCTTGATACATATATCTTTTCATACGATAACTGGTTCATACGTGCTCAAATTATCATACACCGTTTTCGCAATACTAGGAGGAAGGTTAATACTTCCACCAGATATGGCTTTTTAATAGAAGCAAATTGTATTTTTACTTGCTAGGATTAATTTTTTCGCAATACTCTTCTAAAGTTAATCCTTTTTCTTTTAGATAAACAGCAACTTCTTTTCCTACATAACGATAATGCCATGGCTCATACTTAATGCCAGTAATATTCTCTTTATCTTTTGGATAGCGGAGAATAAACCCATACTCTGCAGCATTCTTATCTAACCATTTGAATGCATCAGTCGTTTCAAATTTTGCATTTAAATCTTCTACAGTATTCTGCCATTCAACTGAAATAATATCTAATGCTAATCCAGTGTGATGTTCACTTGCACCAGGATACTGAAGATATTCCAATGCCTTAGCACTAGCCTCTTTATCCGACAAACCTTGAGATTTATAGCTTTTAACTGAAGCATCATAATAAGTTTGTTGTAATTTTATAGCTCGATAACCTGATCTTAAATAAAGATTGATTCCCTCTTTTTTTGCAGCTGTTACCATATCCTGATAGGAAGTTGCAATTCTGCTATCGATTTTCATATTTGGCTTAGCATTTTGAGTGATACTTGTTAATTCAATCCCTAGTTCCTTTGATAACATATGTTCTCTATTTACAAGAATAATTCTCCAATCATTAAGATCAGAGATAGGTAAAACATCTTTTTTATTCGCATTTATCTCATTTTTATTTTTATCGTTATTATTAGTAGTTTCCTGAGATGTTTGTTTTCCACTACAAGCAGCAAGGCTCCATCCCAATGTCAATACCAATGCTAAAATTATAAATTTTTTAATTGTATCTCATTCCCTTTTTGTTTATTAGTCTTTATACCAATTTCCCAACACATCTCTAGGAATATCCTTGAAATCCTTCAAAGAAACGGGACCTACAAATTTTTTAATCCCATGATTTTTAGAATTTTCATCCGAATAATCTTTTAAAAATTGAATTTTAAATTGTTTCTTACCATCAGCATAGTCGGTTACTGTCGGTACGAGTGCCGCTTGTCGTATACCAAAAGTTTTATCTTCATACTTAACAAATTGTATATAAGATAATCCTCCAACCAATGTTTCTAATTTTTCTTGAGCAGAAATAAGATTTCCAAGAGAATAATAGATTAGCGTTTGATGTCCATCTTTATTTTGTTTCCACTCAATTGGTTGAATTACATGTGGATGATTTCCAATTACTACATCTACACCTAAATCTGTTAAATATTGAGCAACTTCTTTTTGTTGTTTTGAAGGTGTAGAGGTATATTCAACTCCCCAATGCACCATAACAATCACCATATCAGAACTACTCTTTGCCTTTTCCACATCATTTTGTATCGCTTTTTTATCAATTAAATTTAATGCCCAAGACTTATCAGCTGGAATTTTAATTCCATTCGTACCATATGTATAATTAAGTAATGCAAAACGAATCCCATTTTTTGTAATCGTTTTTACTTCATTGCGCTCGTTTTGACTCTCATTAATGCCTACCGGGATAACATCCGGATATTTCTTCCAGTATTCTCTTGTATTCGCAACACCTTTAATACCCATATCCATAGCGTGATTTGTCGCTTGAGTCACTATATTGAATCCAGTATCCACTAAAGATTGACCTACTTCTTCAGGTGTATTGAAAGTAGGATATCCCTGTACTTTTAAATTATTTCCTGCAATCGGGGTCTCCTGGTTCACTATAGCAAGATCACTTGATTTAACAGCTTTTTTGATATTTTCATAAATATAGTTATAATCATATGAACCGTCTTTTTGTTTGCCATCTTTAATTACTGCGTCATGGTATAAATTATCACCCGTTGCTATTAAATTCACAACCGATTTTACTTTTTTATCTTCCGTAAAATTAGGAGATTGTTGAATAGGACTTTTATCTACCCAATTTGGTGCTTTTAAGGATTTATTTATATTTGATTGAGCCGGTGGTAATGAAGCTTTAGATGTCTTAACATCCGTATTACCACACGCGGTTAAAAGCACTAAAAAAATAAGACATAATAAAAAAATTCTTTTACTTCTCTGTAAATTATGTAACATGTAATCCTCTTTTCTGTTTTATTACTTATAACCAGTTCTAACAAATAGCTTTTTAAAACAACGTATTTTGGTTTTACACTTAATTATGGAAGGACACTCTGTTACATCTGCTTCGGAATATACGGATATTTTTTTCCACTTTCTAACAATCTATCGATTCCATCAGAATTGATAGATTGCTAGAAAAACATTATCCACCAGGATGTCGACTAGGTTCCAATCAACATCCTCCAGATATTGAACTTGATATACCTGTTCCAATTGTAGTAGCTGGTTAATCTAAACAAGAGAGGAGAATAGTTCATATAGCCTCCTCTCTTGCTTTACGTTTGTGAGTGGCTCCAAAAAGAGGGAATCGCTGCCGTCCCCTCTTTAGATAGTGCGAAATCTGTGTAACTAATTTCTTTAAGTTGAGCGACAATCATTATACTGATAACAACAAGTAAGACCCAAGAACTTATTTTATCAATATACGAAAAAAGTAGCAATATTTTCTGCGATCCATATAAAGAAGCCAATTAGGAGAAATGAAAAAGGAAGTGGCATTTTATATGTGTTGTTTCGCACTGTGAATTGTACATAAGTTTTAGCAAAAACAATAAATAAAGGCTCTGTTGCAAAGTTTTCTACATGAAGCTACAGTCTAGAAAACAGGATTTAGAAGAATTGGGCATGTCTTTTCGTTCTTCCCAGAAAATATATTTTCCTTCACTGATCAAGTGTAAAAAAACAAGCCATCCAATTCATAGAGGATGAATTGGATGGCTTGTTTTGTATCAAAAAGAAAATCTGTTATTTGATTACTTCAATTTCCCCTCAAAAACAATTTTTCTACCGCATGGTTCAACTTCTGTTTTGCCGTTTTTCTTCACTTCATGAAAGATTGGTTCTTCCATGCGACGAGACGGTGCATAGCCTTCTTGTTCCATACGTGCTAAGCAGTCTGTAATTGTTTCGTTTTCGAGTACTTCAAATTTCTTTTTATTAGGTTGTTTTGTCATGCCCTAACCTACTTTCTATTTTTCTTGATGCGAATTGATTCTTCATGTAGACCATATATACCATTGCGAGAATTCCCATTATAATCATAACCGCAATAAAAAAGCTTGTATACTGTATTTTTTCTATAAATACGCCTCCTAATACAGGTCCCATAATACTTCCTATACTAAAGGCGATTCCGGATAATATATTACCCGCTGGTAGTAAGTGTCTCGGTAATAAATCTGTCATAAATCCAAGCCCTAGTGAGAAGCACGAGCCAATGACCATACCTGCTATAAGCATACATGCAAAGACGATCCAGTAATATTGATCAAATACTGCTGCAAGTAGGAAAATGCCCGTACTTACGCTGAACGTCCACGTTAAAATACGATTTCTTCCGTATTTATCACTTAATATACCGAGTGGAATTTGTGTAATAATGCCCCCAACTGCGAATGCTGGTAATAAGAAGGAAACTTCCGATACAGACCATCCTTTGCGAAGTGCGTATACTGGTAAGTTACTATTTAACATCGCTTCAAGTACGCCGTATGCGAGCGGACCAATTAGCGCAATCCAAGCTAATCCAACGACTTGTTTATAACGAGAAAAGGATGATTCACTTTCAGTTTTTGCCTCATCTTGTGCTGGAAATGCATTTTTCGTTGGTAGTAGTAAAAGCCATCCTATTAAGCAAAGTATAGTAGATACGATAAATGGTGTTGCAAGACCGTACTGAACAGTGCTTGCTAAATACGGGCCAACTGCGAAACCAATTCCGAAGAATACACCGTATATCGATACTTGTCTACCTATTTTACTCGGGTCTGATGTTGTCGTAATCCATGTTTGTGTTCCGACATGAAGCATATGATCTCCGACTCCAACTAGAAATCTAAGAACGAACCATACCCAAAATGAAAAAGTTTGTGTAAAAAAGAATAATGAAATAATAACGAGAAACCCACCAATAACGATAATTGGCTTCATTCCAAACTTTTGCATCGGTTTTTCAAGAAACGGTGAAATAACTAATATCCCAATATATAATGCCGTCGCATGAATACCGTTAATACTTGAACTAACCCCTTCTTGTTCAAAAATCATTGCAATGGCAGGTAAAAGCATTCCTTGTGACAAACCTGAGATTGCTACAATTCCAACCATAATCCAAAAAGTAAAACGCATCGACATCCCTTTCCCTCTCCTTCTCACGCTTTCCACTTTTCATTATAAACTGTTTCTTCAAATGCGTGTACGAATATTCATAATAAAAAAGAAGCTAAAAGAATGAACCTTTTAGCTTCTTATCCTTCCCATACTTGCGCTTTCACATTGTAATGAAAATGCTTAAAATATGGATTTTCATAAAATGAAGGCCCAAATAAAATCGGATGTGTATGGACCATTGATTGCTGCACTTGCAAAGGAACTACAGCTGGTGAAACTTGCATATACATCGGATTTATAATTATTTTTATATATTGATGATCATTATATGGAGAATGATATATTAAAAATGGATTATGCATTGACTCTCTCCCCTTATACATACAAATGCTATAGTATATGCAAGTTTTATATTTCGGGAATTATTTATTGTCTAACCAATCCTCAACATGTTTTATAAATACATCTAAACAATCTATAAACGGTGAGTGTCCGCAATCTTCTAATATCTTCAACTCTGCATTTGGCAAATGTTTTGCTAATTCCTCACCGACTACTTGCGGTACGACGTAATCTCTGTCACCTTGTATGACGAGTGTTGGAGCTTTAATATGATGAATTTGCTTATTTCCCTCTACAACCCCGTTATGTTCATCCGAAATATTAAATGTAATGAGCGCGTAATTCACATCTACGAAATTACGTTGCGTTAACATATCATCTAAATACTTTTCATAACGATCCGGTTCAGGTTGATTATGTGTATATATTAATAGATTCCATACTGTACGGTAATATAATTTATTCATATTTTTTATCGCATCTAGCACTGGAGCAATTTGTACTGGATCTTGCGCGATTTCTTCTTTCGTCTTTACTAAACTTGATACGATCGGTTGCCCGTTAATATCTTTTTTAAAAATTGGATATCCCTTCATTCCCACTGATTCTACTAAAATCAACTTTTCGACAAATGTTGGATGATTCGCTGTAAATTGCATCGCAACACCACCGCCCATTGACCAGCCCATTAATGAAAATTTTTCTAGTTTTAATTGATCGATAAATAGTTTTACATCTCTTGCAAAGTCTTGTAATGAATCTATCGATTGATTATATGTTGATTGGCCAAATCCTCTTAAATCAAGAGCGTAAATATGGTATTGATCTTGCAACTTTTCAATAACTAAATCCCAGTGTTGTGACGATGTCATGTTCCCGTGAATGAGTACAAGAATTTCTGTATTTTGCCTTCCAACTTCCTGATACGCAATCGTTTCTCCGTTCGATAGTGAAACAAACTCCATTGTTGCAGGCTTAATCATCACAAGTTCCCCCATTCTATTTAATAGAAAGAAAATTCTTTACTTAATTAAAGAATACCATGTAGAATGTACGTTCTCAATACAAAATCTATACGAAATTTCCACATAAAACAACATGTCTATTACTAGACAAGTAAAACAAAAAGGTATATAGTTAGCTAGGTAACTAATTTGAAAGGATCAAAATACATGGACGAAAAACAACATTTTTTCCACATTGTCAGTCAAACTTCTCGTAAGTTTACGAAGAAATTTAATGAACGTGTATCTCCAACAGGATTATTTAGTGCGCAATGGGCTGTTATTTTCCGCATTAATCAAACTGGATCTTGTACCCAAACAGAATTATGTCAATATTTAAATGTTGAATCACCAACGATGACTCGTACGTTAACACGTATGGAAACGATGGGCTGGATTATTCGTACGGAAGGAAAAGATCGCCGTGAGAAGCTCATTTCCTTATCGGAAACAGCAATAGAAATGATTCCAGTATGGCAAGAAGAAGTTGATTCCTTTGAAGAAAAGACGCTAGAAGGTATTAAAGAAGAAGACTTACATGAAGCTTTTCAATTGTTACAACAAATTATCAAAAATTTAGATCATTAATATGGAGGGATGACGATGCAAAGTGAAAAACTTTGGACGAAGGATTTCCTCGGAACTTGTTTTAGTAGTCTGTTTCTCTTTTTAACATTTTACATGCTTATGACTACTCTGCCTGTCTATGTTATAGACAGCCTAAAAGGAAAACCTGAGGAAATTGGTTTAGTTGCAACTGTTTTTCTTATTTCATCTGTTTTATGTAGACCATTCACAGGAAAATGGCTCGATGATTTAGGAAGAAAGAAAATATTATTTATTTCACTTTCACTATTTTTAGCCGCTACCGTTATGTATTTCGGTACGCAAAGTTTATTTTTATTACTTGCCCTTCGCTTCTTACATGGTATTGGATTCGGAATGGCAACAACAGCAACTGGAACAATTGTAACTGATGTAGCACCAGCTCATAGACGCGGCGAAGCACTTGCTTATTACGGCGTATTTATGAGTCTACCGATGGTAATTGGTCCTTTTTTAGGTTTAACAATTATTTCTCATTTTTCATTTACTGTACTATTTATCGTTTGTTCAGTATTTTCATTACTCGCATTTTTATTAGGATTACTAGTCAATATTCCGCATGAAGCACCAGTAAACAAACAAAAACGAGAAAAAATGAAATGGAAAGACTTAATTGAACCATCTTCTATTCCAATCGCTCTAACAGGATTTGTTTTAGCCTTTTCTTATAGTGGCATTTTATCCTTTATTCCTATTTATGCGAAAGAGCTCGGTTTAAGCGAAATTGCAAGTTACTTCTTTATTTTATACGCACTTGTTGTGGTCATTTCTCGTCCATTTACAGGGAAAATATTTGATCGTTTCGGTGAAAATGTACTTATCTATCCCGCTATTATTATTTTCACAATTGGGATGTTCATTTTAAGCCAAGCGCAAACTTCATTTTGGTTCCTTGGCGCAGGTATGTTAATCGGTTTAGGATACGGAACATTAATTCCAAGTTTCCAAACGATTGCAATTTCTGCCGCTCCAAACCATCGACGTGGTTCTGCGACAGCTACTTACTACTCGTTCTTTGATAGTGGCATTGGCTTCGGTTCTTTCATTTTAGGTATAGTCGCTGCCAAATCAAGTTATCATAATATGTATTTTATCGCAGCTATTATCGTTGCGTTCACTTTACTTCTATATTATGGATTACACGGACGAAAACAAAAATTCAAGAAACAAAGTACAGACGGACAAATATCTGCTTAACGTTCATAAGGAAAGTAAACTTACCCGTTTACTTTCCTTATTTTGTATTTATTTTAAGACGAGCGTATACTTATAATAGAAACTAAAGGAGGTACCTATATGAATGTAAAGAAATCTCCCCGGCTATTACTGTTACTAGTATTACTATTCGTAGTTACAGGGCTTGGGTTTACTTTTTTTAAAAATAATAAAACGACCCCCACTAAAGCAAATGTCACAAAAGAAAACTGGTTAGACGATCCTTACTTACGCTGGTCGTATACACATATGAAAGAATTCACTTTAATAAATGAAGTAAAAAACAATCCTGATCAAGTTGCTCCCTTCCCTACCGCGTTACAAAACTTAGACGATTTTGCTGTGGAGCGTAGATTTGGAAATAAGACTCCTCTAAAAAAACTTTTAGACGAAAACAAAACAGATGCTTTTGTCGTTGTACATAATGGTCAACTTGTTTATGAACGATATTTCAATGGATATAACGAGAGTGAACCTCATGGAATGGCATCATTAGCAAAGGTGTTTACTGGTGCAATCATACAATCTCTCGCTGAAGAAAATCTTATTGATGTAGAGAAAACAGCTGACACTTACATAAAAGAATTAAAAAATACACCGTTTGGAAAAGCAACACTTCAGCAATTACTGGACATGCAAGTTTCCGCTGAATACCCTACTCACGGATATATGCAGCTAGGACTAGAAAATCAAGATGCACAACTATATTTAGCTAGTAATATTTTACCCCGAGGTAAAAATTACGAGGGGCCTATGAAAATTTATGATATGTTACTAGAAGCAGAAGAAACTGCACCACCTGGTTCAGCTTTTTCTTACAATAACGGATCAACTGAAACACTCGCTTGGATTATCCGAACGATTACAGGAAAATCGTTAGCTGAAAATGTAAGCGAACGAATTTGGTCTCACATTGGTATGGAAGAAGACGCTTATTACGTTACAGATGAAACAAAAGTAGAACAAGCAAGCGCTGGCTTAAATGCAACTGCTAGAGATATGGCGAGGTTCGGACAATTACTATTAAATAATGGTCAATATAGCGGAAAACAAATCGTCCCTTCTTCTATTACAGAAAGTGTGAAAAATGTACAAGAAGGTGAGCTCGCAATTGGTCATGGTGCTTCCATTTCTTATCATAATCAATGGTGGATTCCGCACAATGAACAAGGTGCTTTCGAAGTGTTAGGCAGTTACGGACAAACTCTTTACATTGATCCGAAAGCAAGTATGGTCATCGTCCACTTCTCTTCTAACGCTGCGCCTAGTAATGAAATCCATTCGGTTTATTCCGATATGTATATTGATATTGCACATCATTTGGAGAAGCTTCCACAGTAGTGGAGGCTTTTTTTATTTACCCAAATCCTATTCCAGTTAGTACTTGGTTAGTAGGAGTTGCCGAAAGAATTACTATTTAAGCCACGCCTAAACCCCATTTATATTGATAATATTTTAGTAATTTGAAAACACTAGTGCTTAGGAAAGGAGGGATTGTGAATGTCTGTGAAAAAGCTATTAACTGGATTAATCATTTCACTTGCGATGATTGTAGTTATGACTACTTTAGGTTCGCTCCATGTATTTGCCGAATCCGACGTTGTGAGACAGCCTATTGAGGTTGAATTGAATGATGATTACTTTAATCCGAGTATCATCACTGTTCCGGCTGGGAAAACGACGACGTTACTATTGAAAAACAAAGGAAATAGAGATCACACCTTTACGGTGAAAAAGCTCGGAATTGACGCCGAAGTCCCGTCAGGAAAAGAAATAACAATTACCGTAAAACCTGAAACTCCCGGTACATATGAACTAATATGTCGGTTCCACTACTTGAAAGGAATGGATGGGAAAGTAATAGTCAAATAACAAGCGGTACCGGTCCTTACTTTTTTATAAAGTGAAACTTAAATTCGCGGGGGTGTCCCTCCCCCGCACATTATGAGCTCTCACTAATCAGTTTTTTACTGGTAGCATAAAATCGTTACGCTGTCGTAGCGTACGAAATTTGTGTTTTGTTGGTGCTACCCCATCGCTATCAAGCTAAAAAAATAGGTCACCCCCAAAACGAAAAAACATGTTAAATTCCCATAGATAACTATCTTATATTAATTACATAACCTAGTGTGTGATATAATAATATAAAGATATTATATTTAAAGGGGGGATTCAAATTGGTTAAAAACTTACCTTTACTAATAGTGATTTTAATACTTGGTGTAAGTTCTTCTACATTAAGTACGACTGGATACTTTTCTCCAGTTATAGAATGGTCTTTAATGATTATAAGTATTATTTTAAACATTACTGCAGTGATAGGTTTATCACTACACGTTCTTGTATATCAACCTATGAAAAGATTTGAAACAAATTTAAAAGAGACCTTCAAATAAAATAATTATATTTGAGGTAATACCACATCGCTATCGAGCTAAAAAAATGTATCCATAAAAAGAAAAAATACGCTATTCTTTCTGTAGAATCATAGGAAAGGATGGCGTTTTTTATGTCTGTTTCTGTGTCTGACGAATTACAACTATTTGCTCAAGAGATTCAAAGTTTTTTATCTCCAAATACCTTACGGGATCTTGCTAGAGATGTTGGCTTTGTACAACGAACCAGTAAGTACCAAGCAAAAGATTTAGTAGCTTTATGTGTATGGTTGAGCCAAAATGTAGCTATGACTTCTTTAACTCAGTTATCTAGCTGTTTAGAAGCATCAACAGCAGTACTTATCAGTCCTGAGGGACTGAATCAACGATTTAATAAGGCGGCCGTCCAACTTTTACAACACCTACTAGCCGAACTACTAAGGAAAAAATTGGCCGCATCTATGCCGATTTCTTCTCCATACACTTCTGTCTTCAAGCGTATTCGTATTTTAGATTCAACTGCATTTCAACTCCCGGATGTATTTTCATCGGTTTATCCAGGTGCAGGAGGATGCAGCCATACGGCTGGGATAAAAATTCAACTTGAATATGATTTGTTAAGTGGACAGTTCCTACATATTCATACAGGTCCAGGTAAACAACATGATCGCACTTACGGCTCTCTGTGTGCCCCAACTGTGACAGCGAATGATTTATGTATCCGAGATTTAGGTTATTTTCATTTAAAAGACCTTCAACATATACAAGATAAAGAGGCCTACTATATCTCTCGTATCAAGTCGAATACACGTATGTATCAAAAAAATCCTAACCCTGATTATTTTCAAGATGGAAGAATTAAGAAAGGTACAGAGTATATACAGATAGATATGGAGACCTTAATGAAATCCCTTCAACCAGGACAAACATGTGAAATGGCTGATGCTTATGTAGGAATGATTGATAAAGTGCCAGCTCGTGTAATTGTTCATCGGTTAACAAAACAACAGCAACAAAAACGATTACAAGATCAAGCTGTAAAAGAAAAAAAGAAAGGAATGAAGTATTCTCCTCGTAGTAAACGACTCAGCGGTATCAATGTATATATGACAAACACCCCTACAGATATTGTCCCGATGGGACAGGTACATGACTGGTATTCTTTGCGTTGGCAAATCGAAATTTTATTTAAAACGTGGAAGTCATTCTTTCAAATTCAACATTGTAAAAAGATAAAACCAGAACGATTAGAGTGCCATTTATATGGTCAATTGATTGCTATTCTACTCTGTTCTTCTATCATGTTTCAAATGCGCCAATTGCTCCTCATGAAGAAAAAACGAGAGCTTAGTGAGTATAAAGCCATATATATGATTAAAGACTATTTTCTTCTTCTATTCCAAACTATACAGAAAAACACCCAAGAGCTATCAAAGGTGTTACTTCGTCTGTTCAATCTTCTACAGCAAAACGGACGGAAATCTCATCGATATGAGAAAAAAACGGTCTTTGATATATTAGGTGTCGTTTACAATTGTACCATGTCTGATAATCAAGCCGCTTAATTCAAAAAAGTGAAACCCGTTAGGGTTTATTTCGTATGCAAATCTTTCAATCACCTACACTTACCCTTTAGAAAAAAGAAACAATCTCGCCTGAAATTGACTTTGCATAAGCTTAGCTTGATAGCGATGTGGTGCTACCCCATACCCATCAACTTAAGAATTTTATAACACCGCAAAAAGAGAGAATGTACATTTTCTCATGAAGATGCATATCCTCTCTTTTTTGGATATATTTGTATTCCTTAGCTTGATAGCCATATGTGTACTAGGGGTCACACGAATAGAACGGTACCTCTTATATATTTTCTGTCGTAATATTAACTCCATATTCTCTATAAAAGTCTAAAATTGCACATGCATTCACACCCAAATCTAATAGATTTTCTGGAAAGTAAATTTTAGAATCCAGAACCACAATATCAGATGTTTGTAGAATATTCTCTGCTTGGACAGCTGCTCCTAAAGCAGTAAGATGTGTCTGTCCTAACGGATCTGATATGTTCACACATCGTCTATGCAATACACCAGTAGCATCATAACCTTTAAGGTGAATAACTATGTTATGTGCACTTCCCCTTCCGGGTTTATAGAGAATGTTTTTCCGTAAATTAGTAAATTTTTCTCCGCTAATCATTTTCCAAATCCCTGTATTCACCAGAGAAACCAGTCCATATGTAGAGATTTTACTATCAAAAGCAATACGAAAGTTAGTCGAAACAGCATGAATTGATTCTGGCAGGGTTACGTGATCGGGAGTATCCAAACGATAACATTTGGTTATATAACCGTTGGGAAAGCGGACTTTGATTGGATTAGTCATTGGATAAGCCTGTCGCATTCCCTCTCGAGCTTTGACTTCAAACGGAATAGTTAACCGGTCCATATACGCTGTTGAATTTGGTCCTGCTTTGTCTTGAAGAGAATATAGTGCGTTGATATCAACCGTAACCTCTTGAAGATCTTTTGAATACATTTTAGAAAAAAGGGCTGCTGTCCCCCCCATCCACCCTGAAGCTAATACAACAGGGGATTGCACCTCAACATTTTTTAATCGATCCATAGAACTCTTAAAGCGTTCAGTCCAACGAGTAATGTCAACCAATGGAATTTTTTTTCGAACTGCAGATAGGAGTAGTCTATCTTGAGGATCATTAACCGCATTAACAACTAATGTGAAATTATCATCCAAATTTCTTAAGGGATCATCTGTTGTGTTGTCTACCTTGACTATTTTTACTCTCTCTGATTCAAAAGGTAACGCTTTCCCTAAGGTTCTTCCTCCTAATCTAATTTCCAAATCAGGATGTCGATCATGTAAAATTCGAGCAATTTGACCACCAACAACTCCATACCCACCAACAATTAATACTGTTTTTTTATTCATCTGAAACCTCCATTTTAATTAGTATGAGATTATAAGTTTAAATGATTAAAAACTTAAACCTTTTAACATATTATCGCTAAAAAAAGGGACAAAAGGTGTCCCTAAACTATAAATGAGTACCTAGTTCTTACATTCATCTTCAACTAAAGAAACAAGTTCTTTTAAAAGATTTATTGTTTCATTAAATTCAAGACAATAATACATTTCAGTGCCTTTTTTCTGAACTTGAAGTAACCCTGATTGTTTCAATATTTTCAAATGATGAGATACAGTAGGTCTTGACATGGGAATATTCTCCGCAATTTGCGTCACATTCAAGCTATCTTTATCAATTAAAAGTGCTACAATTTGCTGACGAGTTGGATCTCCCAACCCTTGAAAACATGGTCTTAAATTTTCTAAAATATGCATTACTTTATCATTACAGTTCATTTGGCTAACATTACCTTCCGTTTAAGAATTTAATCATTTAAACGTATTATAAATTACATTACTATCTAATGCAATAAAGAAGTAGCACCAACTTTAAGTATAAATATAGAAAGTTTCATAAACAGCCATTTTCGATTTTCCAGATTTGTAAGAATAGCGGGTCTTTTTTCTGTAACAATTTCCAAATCCATTCCAGCTAAAACCAGGGCAAACCCATGAAATTCACGAAGCCTATATCGGATTGTATCAAAAGCTTCCAACTCAAGTGATCCTGCTTTTCCTGTTTATCCTCCTACAGAAAAACGAGCGAAAGTTCCACTGTTATGAGATTTTCGCCCGTTTTGCTGTAGGAGGTTGAACAAGCGAATTAGAATCTTTGATAGCTCTTGGGTGTCTTTCTGTATAGCTTGGAAAAGAAGAAGAAAGTAATCTTTAATCATATATATGGCCTTATATTCACTCAGTTCTCGTTTCTTTTTTATAAGAAGTAATTGCCGCATTTGAAACATGGTAGAAGAACAGAGTAGAATGGCAATCAGTTGCCCATACAAATGGCATTCTAATCGTTCTCGTTTTATCTTTTTACAATGATGAATATGAAAGAATGATTTCCATGTTTTAAATATAATCTCGATTTGCCAACGTAAAGAGTACCCATCATGTACTTGTCCCATCGGGACAATATCTGTAGGGGTGTTTGTCATATATACATTGATACCACTGAGACGTTTACTACGAGGGGAATACTTCATTCCTTTCTTTTTCTCTCTTACAGTTTGATCTTGTAATCATTTTTGTTGTTGTTCTTTTGTTAGCCGATGAACAATCACACGAGTTGATACTTTATCAGTCATTCCTACATAAGCGTCAGATATTTCATATGTTTGTCCTGGTTGAAGAGAGTTCATTAAGACCTCCATATCTATCTGTATATACTCTGTACCTTTCTTTATTCTTCCATCTTGAAAATAATCAGGGGTGGGATTTTTTTGATAAATACGTGTATTTGATTTAATACGAGAGATATAGTAAACCTTTTTATCTTGTATGTGTTGAAGATCTTTCAAATGAAAATACCCTAAATCTCGGATACATAAATCATTCGCTGTCACAGTTGGAACACACAGGAAACCGTAGGTTCGATCATGTTGTTTCCCTGGACCCGTATGAATATGAAGGAACTGTCCACTTAATAAATCATACTCAAGCTGAATCTTTACTCCCGCTGTATGGCTGCATCCCCCTGCACCTGGATAAACGGATGAAAAAGGATCTGGAAGTTGAAATGCAGTTGAATCTAAAATACGAATACGCTTGAAAACAGAAGTATATGGAGAAGAAATCGGCATAGATGAGGTCAATTTTTTGCTTAATAGTTCGGCTAGTAGGTGTTGTAAAAGTTGGACGGCCGCCTTATTAAATCGTTGATTCAGTCCCTCAGGACTGATAAGTACTGCTGTTGATGCTTCTAAACAGCTAGATAATTGAGTTAAAGAAGTCATAGCTACATTTTGGCTCACCCATACACATAAAGCTATTAAATCTTTTGCTTGGTACTTACTGGTTCGTTGTACGAAACCAACATCTCTAGCAAGATTCCGTAAGGTATTTGGAGATAAAAAACTTTGAATCTCTTGAGCAAATAGTTGTAATTCGTCAGACACAGAAACAGACATAAAAAACGCCATCCTTTCCTATGATTCTACAGAGAGAATAACGTATTTTTTCATTTTAGGGGGCATTTCTTTTTATTAGCTTAATAGCGATGGGGTAGCGTCAGGAAAATGCGGATGTACAGCGTAAAGGAAATTCCAATACTAAAAAGCCTAATTTCTCAGCATTAAAATGAGAAATTAGGCTTTTTAGTTGCTCCATTAAAGCGCCCGATTGCAGTATAAAGTTCCTAAAAGTGCAGCCCCAACATGTGAAAATTTCACAATCATTGTCACTCCACGCTCCGTTAATAATGTCCGATGTTTCAATTCATCTATTAGCCATAATTCCCGTACCTAATAACACCAATAATTAATAACAACACTAATGAAAAAATGCATATAGTTCCGATTGAAGCTAAAACATTAAGGATTTTATTTGCTTTTGTACTAAACAGCTTACAAAATACAATATAGATTCCAACTCCAATAATTCCACCTAATGTATTTCCCATAAGGTCAGTTATATCGCTACCTCCTATAGCAAAGATGAATTGTAATACTTCAAATAACAAACTTATTCCCGCTATTGGTACAATCTTTTTCAAGAAAGACCAACTTGGTTTTAGCATACTGATATAAATTCCAAATGGGATAAATGCAAATACGTTATAGATTATTTCACCAATATCTATTTGCTCGTTTTTAATAACTGAACCAGCAAAAGGGATTAAGTTGATTCCCCTAAAATCCGTGAAATGACGCAAGTCTTGAAATGAAAATTGCATTTTAAAGAGTATAATCCATGTTAATACAAATAAATATACGGTCAACAAGCCAGCAGTTATATTATTTTGGTTACTTTTTGATTTTTCCATATAAACCCTCAATTCCTACTTACAATCCAATCTTTTATCCTACTTCACAATTGAATCTCTTAAATAACAAATTATAGCTTGGAATATTATGTTTGTGCTACCCCTAACTTGTAACAAAAAAATGTACATTTTCACTTGGAGATGCCAATTTTCTCGTTTGGGGATATTTACTTTTCTGAGCTTGATAGCGATGGACGATATCCCTATTACGTAATGATTGTTAGACGTCCAATTTGATTACACTCTTCAGCGAACCAAAGATCGCCATCCGGACAAAACGTGATACCATGTGGCTCTGCATTATTTGTAGGTATCGTATATTCCGTAATAACTCCTTCAACTGTAATACGGCTGATTTGGTTACCTCCCCATTCTGTAAACCAAAGATCTCTGTTCTTCCCGGGTATTATGGCATGCGGACGAGCGTTCGGCGTCGGTATAACAAATTCTTTGACCTCACCTTCGAACGTAATTCTACCAATTTTATTACCCATGATTTGCACAAACCATATTGCTCCATCTGGTCCGCTCGCAATTCCAACTGGCCCGGAGTTGGGTGTTGGGATTGGATATTCTTTGACCTCACCTTTAGTGGTTATTCTCCCAATCCTATTGTTCTGATTCTGTGTAAACCATAATGCACCGTCTGATCCCAGAGTAATAAAAGAGGGAAATGATTTAGAGTTAGGCAATTCAAACTCGGTGATTTCCCCTGACTTTGTTATTCTTCCGATCCTACCATTATTCATTTCTGTAAACCATATTGCTCCATCTGGGCCTTCCGTTATGCCAAAAGGTGCAGCGTTCGTTGTAGGGAGTACATATTCTTCAAAAAGACCGTTCATCGACATTTTACCGATCTTGCTTGAGTTATATTCCGTAAACCATAAGTCACCGGTCTGGCCCGAGATAATTGACATAGCTCCTGCATTTGCTGTCGGAATGGGAAAAGAATTTATTTCACCAGTAGCATTTATTCTACCAATTCGATTCCCTTTCTGTTCCGTAAACCACAATGCTCCGTCTTTTCCTACGGTTATTCCATATGGCCCTGAATCTATTTCATTGACCACATATTCTTGTATCGTGATCCTCATATCATTTCCTCCCATTGAAAATTTCGAGTCTTGTTTTTCGGTATAATTTAGTTTAAAAAAGGACATTCCTGGTATTACAGTGGATGCCCTTTTTGCTAAATTATAAGATATTTTGTTAGAATTCAAAGTCTAGAATAAGTTTACTGGTTTGACCTGTAAACTTATAATTATAGGACCCTTTCAGGCTTTCTAATTCACCGGTAGCTTTGATGATTGTTGCAGGGGAATCTAGATTTCCTTTATCAAATATCCCTTGCTCTATAGCTGTAAATGTCCCTCGTTTTCCCTTATAAACTCCTTCGAAATGTAAAAATCCAGACATTTTAGCAGTAGCCAAGTGACCATCATCTATAGTTGATTCTAAATAATATAATAAATATTCAACAAAAGCTTTTCCTTTTAATTCACCGTCAATATCATATTCGACATGGGCAATATTAATAGGGAAATCTTTTCTAGTGTCATTGACTGGCTTTTCATCCCATTTACTTACTGTAAATGTTACTTCCATACGCGTAAACCTCCCTTCATCATTAGATGAGTAATCTACCTCCAGTATATCACCTAAAAAGCACCATCAATAATTATATCTCATAGGAGTGTTTCTAAAGTAACGGATGCTTCTTATATGACATTGAAGGTAAATTTTTATTTAAAAGTTTACTTTCGTATTTACAATGAAATACAAATGATTTTTATTAATTTGTTATTTTCATACTCTTACAAAACTTATTTTCACTATATGAAAATAACAACAATTTATGAAGGGATTCTTTACAAACAAAAAGAAGGCATCTCGAATAAAGATTAATCAAAATGGCCTTCTTTACACATGCCCATCAACTTAAGCATTCAGAATTACCCCAAAACGAGAAAATTGGCATCTCCAGGGGAAAATACATTTTTTTTGGTTTTGAGGGCCACCTGATGAGCATAGGATATCAGAAAAAACGCGTTAAGATCAGTATTTATATACTATTTCGTTTCATACAAAAGGAATTTGTTCATTATTAGCGAAAGTGTATGTTAACTAAATGAATTCATTCATTCATACACAGTACTACAAAAAGACATGGGGACAATCTTATATCACGATACATAATTATAATTCGTTTAAGAAGCTAGTGAAATTAAGGAGAAACATTGTATGGGGAAAAAAGTATTGTTCTTTGGAGATTTTGGAATTGACGATACGATAGCTATCATATATGCACATTTAACAGATAAAATTGATGTTATAGGAATTGTTGCAGACTATGGGAACGTACCTCAAGCTGAAGTTGTTAGAAATGTTCGCTTTTTGCTTAAAAGTGTAGGAAAAGAATATATAAAAGTTTTTGGTGGGGCTGAGCATTCCATGTCTTCAGAAGCTGAAACTTTTTATCCAGAAGTTCACGGTAAATTTGGGATAGGGCCCATTCACCCAGGACTAGAGCTTCAAACATTTGAGAATTTCCTTGAGGTTCTCGCACTTATTAAGCAGTATAAAAATGAACTTATTATCGTGAATACCGGAAGGCTAACTTCACTTGCAACTTTATTTCTCCTTTATGGAGATGTGATGGAATATGTACATTCTTATTATATTATGGGAGGGGCTTTTCTATATCCAGGAAATGTTACTCCCATTGCCGAAGCTAACTTTTATGGCGATCCTGTAGCGGCCAATATTGTAATGAGATACGCAAAGAATCTATCAATTTATCCTTTGAATGTTACACAATCGGCTATCGTAACACCAGAAATGGTCAATTATATTCACTCTAAAGGAAAAACTAAGTTTTTAAAGCCTCTTTTAGACTATTACTATTATCAATTTTATCAAAAAAAAGTTCCTGGAATACAAGGTAGCCCGGTCCATGATGCGCTCACTTTGGTTGCGATTAATCGTGATGATATTTTTACGTACCATCAATCAGCAGTGACGGTTAATGTACTTGATACTGTACGAGGGCAAAGTATAGGAGATTTTAGATCTACTTTTGAACCAGAAACATTCGGTAACCGTCCAAAACATAGGATTGCAATACAAATGAATTATGAACAGTTTTTTAAGGAGTTTATGACTGTAACGACTGGCGACCTATTTTAGTGAATACCCTTGTCCATCAAGCTAAGATTTTAAAGTATTCTCCTCATGACTTTGTTTCTAGAGTTTAACAGTAGGTCATCAACAATAAAAAACACTAATCTTACATAAGATTAGTGTTTTTTATTGTATTTCCCCCTTGTTTTTGGGTATTAGTGCTGGCCAAACGCCACGAATTTAACGTAACTTTATATGGCGTAAATGAATTTTTCATTCGAGAGATCCAGGCGATTGTACCTTCCAGATTTCTGTAAGTGATTTTAAATCCACACTAACTCAAACTTCTTTATTACTCGATTTAAAAAGTATATACAACTTCTTGGCGAGAAATTGCGGTGTATAAGGCATATCCCTATGTAACCACTTTACAATCGTTCCAATTAAAGCTGAGGAACCGTACCAAATAGCAATATCTTTTGGAATATCTTTAGTAATGAGAAAGGAGTCACTTTCTGTTCTCTCTGTTATTTTGTCTGAAAGTGTATTTAACAAGCGTTCTGTAAAAATCGGTGTTCGCCTAGAACCAAGAACTACTTTATAGAATTTAGCATTGTCAGCAATGTACTCAAGTAGATCTACGAGTTTTAACCATTCTATATCCTCAGAGGAATCCGAGAGGTTTTCCGTACTCGTCATTATCTTCTCAATATCCTCAACCATTTCCTGTGCCATTTTCTCCAACATGTCATGAATATCACGATAATGGAGATAGAACGTAACACGATTAATAGTCGCACGTTCTGCAAGTTTATTAACTGTTATTTTGCTAATTTCCATCTCTTGTAGAAGATCTATTAAAGCCTCTTTTATTAACTGGCGTGTACGAATGACTCGGGGGTCTACACGGGACTTTGGATGGTCTTTCATATCTAATCACCCTTCCTATTAATTGGAAATTTACAACATTCTAAGTTCTGTCTATTATCTTCGATTTTATCAACAGAAATCGCAAGAAGTGTTAACTAATATACAGTTATTAGGAAATTGTCTGTTGTCATAATAATCTTTAATAATGTAATTTATATAGTGTAAATTATTCAACACTTTGTAAAAAAAGTCTACTTTAAAGTTAGAAAGGATATGAAAGAATTGCATAATCAGACTAAAACAGACCCTAATTCGATAAAAAAAGGACCTATTATGTTCATTATGATTTTAGGTGCTTTTCTTGCAACATTAAACCAAACACTCATGAGTGTCGCTACTCCTGAACTTATGGTTGAATTTAAGATCTCGGCTACAACAGCCCAGTGGTTAACAACCGGTTACATGCTAGTAAACGGCGTCTTGATTCCTATTACCGCTTATTTAATGCAACGGTTTACCACACGTGAACTTTTTCAAACTTCCATGCTTATATTTCTAGCTGGAACCATTGTTTCAGCTGTAGCAACAGGATTCCCGGTCTTGTTAACCGGACGTATGATTCAGGCAGCCGGCGCAGGAATCATTATGCCATTGCTTACACATGTTATTTTGACCATCTTCCCTCGCGAAAAGAGAGGAGCAGCTATGGGAATGGTGGGGCTTGCTGTCATTTTTGCTCCTGCAATTGGTCCTACAATTGCAGGATACATTATTGATAACTACAAATGGGAAACGATGTTTTACGGAATGATTCCATTTGCTGTCCTTGTTATTGTGCTGGGATTCATTTATCTCCGAAATGTATCCGACCGAATCAAGACAAAATTTAATATCCTAAGCGTCATTCTCTCTACCATTGGTTTCGGTTCATTAATTTATGGTTTCAGCCAAGCCGGAAGTCTTGGATGGTCAGATATAGAGGTAGTAGGTACGATTACTGTAGGTATCTTAGCCCTTACACTCTTTTCGTGGAAGGAATTAAGATCACAAAATCCATTGCTTGACTTACGTGTATTTAAATACAATATGTTTTCTTTAACAACAATCATTAATATCGCAGTTACTATGGTTATGTATGCAGATATGATGTTACTTCCGTTATACCTCCAGAATATGCGTGGTTACACTGCTATTCAGTCTGGTCTTCTGCTTCTTCCAGGTGCGCTGGTAATGGGATTCCTTATGCCAGTTACCGGTAAGCTATTCGATCGCTTTGGTGCGAAATGGTTAGCTATTATTGGAATGACAATTACCATTATTACAACAATTGGTTTTATCAACCTGACAGACTCTACTAGTTATACCTATTTGGTTCTCATGTCAACAGGACGTCGCATTGGAATGGCCTTAATGATGATGCCTATACAGACTGCTGGTCTAAATCAATTGCCACAACGGTTACATGCACATGGAACAGCAATAAGCAATACGATTCGTCAAGTTGCCGGTGCCGTCGGTACTTCGCTTCTCGTGACAGTGATGACGAGCCGTACGAAATCACATCTACAGGATTTGATTCCTACCGCAGCTGCTAAAGGATTGACTCAAAAAGAGCTTGTTACAGAAGCCTCCATACAGGGGATAAATGATGCCTACCTTGTCATCATTGGAATTGGTATCATCGGATTACTACTTACCTTCTTTATAAAGAAAGTTAAACAGGCTTCCGAATTAGAATCTAACAATCCCGCAGAGATGGTAACGACAGAGAAATTAAAAACAAATTAAAAACATTTGAATTTCTGAATAAAAAAGAAGCAATTTATACCAATTGTTAGTCAACATGTTTGCAGTAAATCGCTTCTATCCTTATGCTGACTAGGAATGAGATGTACTCCAAATATGACTATTTATAGAGTGATTTATACAATTTGTAATTTTAAGGAGGAATATCAGTGAATAAAGAGGTTATTGCAATTCAAGAAATCCCTAATTTCCAGACACGTACTGAAGAGTTTTTCCCTTTAAAGTGGTATAAAGAAATGCTTCACAATCATTCTGTTTATTATCACGAAGAAACGAATACATGGAATGCGTTTAAGTATGAAGATGTTAAACAGGTGTTAACCAATTATGAATTCTTTTCAAGTCAAGGGCCTAGAAGTGGTATTTTTGTCGGCGATAATAAAAAGCAAAAAAACACTTCACCTATAACAATGATTACGTTCCTGGATCCTCCTGATCATCGAAAAATACGTTCCTTATTGGCAGCTGCTTTCACTCCCCGCAGTTTAAAAGAGTGGGAACCTCGTATTCAGCAAATTGCAACGGAGCTTGTAGGAAATATACAAGAAAATTCTACAATTAATATTGTGGAAGCTTTGGCATCCCCTTTACCTGCTCTAGTAATTGCCAATTTATTCGGCGTACCTGCACAAGGTCAAGGTCAATTTAAAGAATGGGTTGATATTTTGTTCCATCCATACGACAAAGAAAGGTTAGAAGACCTTGAACAACAAAAGCAAAAGGCAGCGAAAGAATATTTTGAATACCTTTATCCTATTGTAGTTCACAAACGTTCGAATCTTTGTGATGATATTATCTCTGACTTGATTCAAGCGGAAGTAGATGGGGAAAAACTTACGGATGAGGAGATTGTACAAACAACTATGTTACTTTTAGGGGCAGGTCTTGAAACAACTAGTCACGCAATAGCCAATACATTCTATTCATTGCTTTATGATGACAAGTCATTATATGGAACACTAAGAAATGATATAGGATTAGTCCCAAAAGCCGTTGAAGAAATGCTTCGATATCGTTTTCATATTTCAAGAAGAGATCGTACGGTCAAACAAGATAATAATTTATTAGGGGTTGAGTTAAAGAAAGGTGACGTAGTCATTGCTTGGATGAGTGCATCTAATATGGATGAAAACATGTATAGCGATCCTTTCTCTATAGACATTCATCGTTCAAACAATAAAAAGCACCTGACTTTCGGAAGTGGTCCACATTTTTGTTTAGGTGCACCTCTTGCACGATTAGAAATGAAAATTGCATTAGAGGCATTCTTACAAAAAATTTCTTCTATCGAATCAGTAGAAGGGTTTGAATTAGAAAAAAACTTAACTGCTTCTGCTACGGGACAGTCCTTGACTTATCTACCAATGAAAGTTTATGGGATTCAGCCGAAAAACGTGAGAAAATAGGTCATAAATAAGCTTTACTTTATTTCCATTATTAGTTTTTTAGATAAAAACAACGACCTGATGCTACACAAAAAGCCAATTTTCTATAAGCTAAGGAATCAACTCTTTTATGTTCTTACTTTGCTGTATAATTGTTTACAATATAGAGGTGCAATTAGCACCTCTATTGCATTTATTTTAGTATTTAAATTAGCGCCCAAATTACATGGATCTTGGTCAAGCCCCATGCTCAACAACTTAAGAATTTTATTGTACCCCAGATTGAAAATTCTATCTGTTTTTGAAAGAAAACTGCTTATTTTTTCGTTTTTGGCATTTGCTTTTCTTAGCTTGATGGTGATGTGGTACTACCCCTTACAAGACAGAATTATCAATCACTGAGTATTAATATTCTATAATTGAGTAACAGCTCCAAAACTGATTTTCAATAGAAAAAAAGGTTACAAATTCAATTGTGGCCCTTTTTCCAAGTGTTTTTGTTTTATGCGATTCCTATAATAATTATAAGAGTGAAGTATGGTTCGAAATAGCGCTGATTATATGAACCCAATCGTCGCAATGAATCTCGTGCCCCGATCCTTCGGTTAGTAATACAGCATGGGGAATTCCATTAACAAGAGCAAGACCATGCTCGTATGGAAGCACTGTATCTTCTGTACCGTGGATAACCAAAGTAGGTATATTAATTTCTTTTAACTTCCCCTCATAAGAATCATCGCCTTTAAGAAGTGAGTGATTAAACATACTGAGTAGGTTATTTGCTCGTTTTATTTCTTTTTCTACCTGCTTATAAGCCCTCTTCTCATCGAACTTATGCTTTGAACCACAGAGTAACACTGATCCTGTAACCAAGTAATTTGCAACAGATTCTTCATCCGACCAATTTAGTTTGGCCCCATTAGCATGGTAAGTGAGTATCTTCTCATCGATCGGAGGCAAATTCCGTTTGTTGTCTTCAGAGCCAAAAATACTTGATGCAATCAAATTTATACTTAGAACTCGCTGAGGGTTCCTCAAGGCTACAATTTGAGCAATCATTCCACCCATTAGAAAAAGCAGGACAATAATATTAAATTGGCTTCCATTCGCAGGAATTTAAGCCTTGTATTTATGACTATTTGATTAAGCAATCGATATGTTGTGCTGAAACGTCAATATATTTTAAAAAGGATCTCTCTTGATAAAGAGAGATCCTTTTCTTATTTCTTCTTCTTTTCTGTCGGTTGGCTTTGTTTAGCGAAATTAGATGAATCATCGAAATTCGGTTGCTTTTTACCAGTATTATTACTTCTACCTTTTCCCATATGTAATGCACCTCCCCTCATCCTTACTATTCCCAATAAAAAAAACCCTCTTGCATCCAAGAGGATTTTTTATTTGGCTCTTATTAATAATGCCAAACTGTTCTCGTAGTACTTCCAACACTTCCCGTCCTGCCATAGCTTTTAACCATGGTGTTGATGGTGGCCATCATGCGTATAATTTGTCTTGGAGTTTTCCTTTAAACAATACCTAAGTTCGGTTTCAGTCTTCGATTGCTTGGTAGACCGTGGTCCAGAAGTCTTGGATAAGATGCGATGGGGCCGGAGTTGACATCCCAACCTGGGTGAACAGAATTCCAATAAACTGTTTGTCTGGATCAGCGTAAGCTGTAGTGCCAGTTCCGCCATCCCAGCCGAATTGACCGATAGACGCGTAGTCTCCAAGATAGGTACGCACCCCCATCCCAAAGCCCCAGCCACCTTGTATCCCTTGTCCAAACGACAAATGGATGTTGTTTTTGGCCAAATCGTCTCGGTATACTTGTTGTTCAGGAGTAAGACGGTTGGTGGTCATCAGCTGGACTGCGGGCCTAGACAGAATCCGTTTGGTTCCGTGCATCCCTTTGTTCAACAGCATCTGCAAATACGCGTGATAATCGTCGATGGTTGCGAGCAGCCCACCACCGCCTGCTTGAAATGCTGGAGGTTTGCTGTAACGTCCGCCTGTACCCTCATCCCACACGATGAACTCACCTGTCTGCGGATCTGGGTTGAAGGCAGGTGGAAGCCGGTCAATCTTGAGCTCAGGCACGTAGAAACCAGTGTCCTTCATTCCCAGTGGATCGAATATGCGTTCGCGCAGGAACGACTCGAATGTCTGACCCGTGACCCTGGCAACAAGAATGCCGAGCACTTCAATACTGATATGATACTGCCACCGCTCTCCGGGCTGGTAGCTTAGTGGAAGTGCACCTAGGCGACACATAAACTCATCTGGATCAGGCATATCCTGCCCTGGCGTGTCGAATATCCCACTCTCGAAGAACGCGTTCATGATCGGAGAACCCATCAACGTGAGATCCACTCCGAGACCGAATGTGGAGGTCAACAGGTCTCGTACAGTGATAGGACGCCGTGCTGGGACGGTCTCTTCCAGTGGACCATCGGGCTGTTTCAACACCTGCCGGTCAGCGAGTTCGGGCAGCCATTTGTCTACTGGGTCGTCTAAATGCAGTTTGCACTCGTCGAGCAGAACCATTACTGGTGAAACTGCGATCGGCTTGCTAGTGGACGCCAATCGAAAGATCGTGTCCCGACGCATTGGTGCGCCACCATCATGCCTCATTGTTCCAAGCGCTTCGACGTGCGTCTCCCCGTTTCGGCTGACTAAGGCGACAAGCCCAGGAATCTTTCCAGAATCGACATGCTGCGCCAGTACATTGCGCATTTTGCGCAATCCTGTTTCAGAAAAGCCTTTATTGTTTTGTCCCATTTTGTTCTCCTTTAGTTTAGATTGAGATTTCTAATACATATTGACAATCAATTATTAGTTCTTCAAATAGAAAAATTCCCCTTTTTAATAATTTCGACAAAATGTATTTATGTATATGGAGGCATCATACATCACTATCAACCTAAGATAAATTTATATCCATAATTCACAGAGAACGTTATTCTTTTTGTAGAAATATACAGAAAGGATGGCGATGTGTTGCTATCCCATTGTAGATTAAGTAAGAAGAGGCACTTTGATGATAGTGCCTTTTCTTTATAAAAAATCCAAATGCTGATACATAATGAATTAATAAAGATAGGCTAATTTAAATTTATGGAGATTTAATAATAAGGAATGAAATCATTGAAAACATTCATGCAGGCATTAAAAATATGATTATAAGATTCGCGAATTGATTATGATATATTTGAAAAACGCCGATATACTTTCAACTAAGTAAAAAAGCGCCCTGTAAACAGGGCGCTTCGGACGTATACGTCGCCTTTAATTATGATTAATATTAGCAGTGGGGTATAATGTTGTTCCTCCAATTGAAACCTTTATTTCATTTGTTAACGGAACATTTTGTTCATTAATAATTGTTCTCCACCATTCCCATGCAAGACCTGTACATTCTCTCGCTACGACTTTTACATTTTTTGAATTCGGTGGAAGTAGTATGACTGTAGAGAAATGAGCAGTTTTGTCTCTACCGCTTCCTTCCCAAGTTTTATGTGTTAGTACTTCTTTCCCATTTTGATCATATGAGAATTCATCCCAAGATACATCAAATTGAGCAACATATGCACCGTAATGATCAAGCGTCATTTTAGCACTTGAATATTCTGTAGTTGTAGTCTCAACATAATCTGTATTGTTATGAACAGCCACAGTTGAATTATCTTTTAAGAAAGTGCTTGTATATGAAATTGGGTATGCTGGATTTTTAAGACTTAATTCTGCATTATCTTTAATGATATTTCGTATTTCATTAAAATCTTTTGTAACAACCTTGTTATGCTCTTTTGAATCTCCACCTAAAAATTTCAAAACTGCCATTGCGATTTCCATATTATTTCCTCCTCTTTTGTTGTTGCTAAGATGTGATTTATCTTTATGTTTCTATTGTGGTAAGCGCTTTCATTCTTATCAACACATTCTTATATGCAATATTACATATAGGAGTCACCATACATATCTATCAATTTAAGAAGAATAAACGCCACCAAAACAAAAAAAGCCCCAAATTTTTTTAAAAATAAGTTGGGGCTTTTGAACTAGAAAAGTATATTTTTAACTATGAAAACTATGAAAAAATTTTTTCCTTTTTACCTACTTACCAAATTCAGCAAGTAAAATATTTTTAAAAGGATTAGGACTGTCAGCTCTACCCAAACTATTCCAATTGACGACCAACGTATGCTTGCCTCCAAGTTTACCTCCAACAAGAGTAGTAAACCCTAGAATGCCACCTGTGTGTCCCCATATCGAGACATCGTTTGGAAGCTTAGTTTCATAGATTCCAAGACCATATCCATCGATTCCTTCTTTTCCTGTAGGAACTGTAGTAAGCATTTGTTTTAGTTGCTGTTCTTTCAGTAATTTACCCCCGAGCAAGTAAGAGAAGAATTTATTTAAGTCGTCAGCAGTAGAAATCATATCTCCAGCTGAGCTACCTGCACTTGGGTTATAATAAGTAACGTCTTTTAGCTCACTTACTCCGTCTGGTTGGACATATCCACGGGCATGCTTGGTGCCTGGAATAACGCTTGAATTGCCAGGTAGGAATGTATTCGACAATTCAAGCGGTTCAATAATCCGACTTTCAATCTCTTCCGCATAGCTGTTTCCGGTTACTTTTTCAATAAGAATACCTAGTAATACATATCCTGTGTTTGAATAAGACCAGCCCTTTCCTGGGGCAAAGTCTGGGGGCAGAGAAATCCCCATCTTCACTAACTCTTCAGCCGTATACGATTTTTTTGTATCCGTAAAGTCAGCGTCTTTTGACCTTGAGTATTCAGCGATACCACTTGTATGGTTCAATATCTGCCGGATAGTAATCTGGTTACCATCATATCCGTTTCCTTGAATGACACCAGGCAACCATTTTTCGATGTAGTCGTCTAGATTCAAGCGGTTCTCTCCGACTAATTGAAGTACAACCGTTGCTGTGAACGTCTTCGTCACACTGCCAATGCGAAAGCGAAAATCTGTTTTCATTGGTTTCTTGGTTCTCAGATCCGCTATCCCAGCGGCATAACTCCACGTTTTTCCACCCTCAGAAGTTTTAGCAAGTATCCCCGGGTATCCAAGTTGCAATGTATCCCGCATTGCTTGCTTGACGGAAGTACGATCTCGTTGAGTGCTTGTTTGTAACGAACTAGATACATTTTGAGTGGGCTCTGCTTTTACAATTGAGGCTGGCGTTGTATATAACAGGGAACTTCCAGCTATTAAAAGGGCAAGACTTGCAAATGTAATTTGACTACGTGTTTTCATAAGGCATTCCTCTCCTCTATTCATATTGTATAGGTGGTTGCTTGATATTTCATACTCACCACACAGCTATCATCTCTACCGATGACAAAAAGTCAACATTGAATTCGTAATCATCTTCATAATGATTATTTTTACAAGCTCCATTCTGTCCTAATAAACGGTAAATCCCTCTTTTTGCATGTATGTTAACCTCAGAAATTATTTCTTTTCCATGAAACGCTCTTATTAACTGGTTTGTTTTTCATATATAAGTTATATCTGTTCCTCCTTTCATGCTTCTTTATATTTTCATCATACACAATGAAAATCTCTTTTTCCTTACCTATTCCTTACAAATCCCTTACGTTCAAAATAGCTTCTGTGTCTCAAATCTGCCAATTAATTCTCATCAAGAAAAAACGAGAATTAAGCGAATATAAAACGATTTATATCATAAAAGATTATTTTCTACTTATTTATGAATCTCTACAAAAAGACACCAAAGAATTAACAAAGATATTGTTTCGTCTGTTTGATCTCTTACAGAAAAACGGACGGAAATCCCATAGGTATGAGAAGAAACCGTCTTTGATATCTTAGGCGTCGTATATAACCTTTCTATGCCTCACAAGCATGTAGCGTAATCAAAAAAATTAAAACCCAATAGGGTTTATCTGGTATGAAAATATTTAAAGAACTTACACTGGATCTTTAGAAAAAAGAAAAAAGCCCATTAAGCTAAGGTTTTGAAGTACCCCCTAAATGAAAATTTTCTTTCTCTACAGTTAGTTTTTTTGAGAAGTCAGCTCATTTTTTTGTTTTTGGGGTGTTTACTTTTCTTAAGTTGATGGATGTGGTCTCACCATACCATTTCGGGAAAATTGTACGTTTAGACACAATCCGGACATATTTTAAGCGTTTTCTGTACGTTAAGAGACATCTGTCCAGAAAATCTTATGTTTATGAACAGAGGATAAAACTCAATAATAGAATATTAATATTCAATTTTTATATAAAAAAATAAGCTCCGAAGAGCTTATTTTAATAATAATATCAACGCAATTATCAATGATATTATTGAAAATACAATCATAAATAATGAGGCTCAATCATGAGCTATCGCCCTGTTACCGTCATTGCTGCTGTGTAAATTGTATCTACAGAACCGTCAGCACTTACAATTTCAACTTTATAACGGTATGTTCCATTGTCGTAAATGTTTTCTCCATATCCTGTGAAAGTTGAAATTTCATCATTTGCTCCAGCTGGAACCCATTGATTTTGCCAATGGAAGAAAGTATCATATTCTCCCCAGTTGTCTCCATATTTCTTTTCGATGCTGACATTATAATGAATGTCCTCAGCTCGGTTATTTGTAATTCTTGCAATTACGTTTCCACCAAAAGTGTATTCCGTAGCGTGAACTTGAACTGTAACACCATTCACCGTTTCGCTAGGACCACAGATGTAATGACAATCTTCACTTGCTTGTGCTTCAGGTGTGTTAATGTTCATAACCGTCAAACCGCCTAAAGCTAAAGCTACTGTTAATGCAATTGTAGCTAATTTTTTCATGATAATTCCTCCTATTAACCGTTATAAGTGAATGTTTTTGTTTTTACGTATTCATTGCCAGCATAAAAAGATTTCTATGTCTCATTTTTATCACCCTTCAGCTTATATAATTCGACAAATGGTGATAATTTCCTGCAAATAAAATAAAAAAGCACTCCCGCAGGAATACTTATTCAAATTCAATTTCTGTTTTATTGTCTGATGTGAAGTATCTTATGGTTGTTTTGCCGTATTCTTGCAAGCCACTCTGCGCAACGGCGTCTTTTAACTTTGTTCTCGTTCTGTAGCCGAAATTTTCCCGTAGGCCTTCGTCTGCATTTGACAATGCTGTTTTGTCAACGAAAACATATAAGACATACAAGTTATTTTCTTTTTTTAATTCACCCGCTGTAACAGTACCGCCGAAATATTCTTTGATTTCTTTGGTTCTACGTTCAAAACTTTTCATCATTCGTGTTTGCTCATCTTTTGGTTGTTCTGTTTTCGCAGTTGTTTGTTGTGCTTTTGGCTTCTCTTTTTGAACCACTTCTTTTTCGCCGCAAGCCGCTAACATTGCAACCGATAAACCAACTGCTAATACTAATTTCTTCATCATTTTAATCCTCCCAATATAAATAACTAAATATTAGTATACTATGAAATTTATTACTGAATATGAAAAGATGCCCATTAAGGGGTACCGCCACATCGCTATCAAGCTAATATTTTTAACTACCCCCATAACAAAAATTTTATACATCGTTGACTATTGATAATGATACGTTATGTAGACCTCACAGATAGATATGGGCATACAGTTCTTCTTTTATGGTACACTTCAATAAAAGGGGGGTAAGAGGTTTGAAAAAGTGGATTAAAATCACATCAACCTTAGTTATTGCTATAGCAGTTGGTATTTTTACTGGCTACAAAGTCGGTACGTATGCAGGTTCAGACGTTAAGGAAAAGCAGACTGAGAGAATTAAAGGGGAAGGGGTAATACTTGACCTCAACTCTGATCGTCATATAATCAATGCAATGCACAAAATGACTCATCAAAAAGTATTATCCCACGAAAAGCAAGGATTTATCAAAATGACTCCAGAAAACATCGAAAAAGTACGTCAAGCGATTGATGAAAGTAATAGTGGAACCTTACAACATAAAGAACAGTACCTTAAGATTTTGGTTCGTTGGTATGAAGGCGATTTCTCTCAATCGGTTGAGGAGCATAATTTATTATGGGAATGGGACAATAGCAGCACTGGTAAAGCATACGAATTAGCGACACCGGAACAAGAAGAAGCATACATTTTAGAACAAGCGAAGTCTGAAAAACAATAAAGGGGTATCGTCACCTCGCTATCAAACTAATAAAAAGAAATGCCCCCTAAAATGAAAAAATACGCTATTCTTTCTGTAGAATCATAGGAAAGGATGGCGTTTCTGTATATTGTTACAAAAAGAATAGCGTTTTTTTCGCTTTATAAATACAATTTCTTTTTCAGTAAAAAATGTGGGTGGTACCCCTCTAATACCCCAGAAGGAAAAGAAGAGTTTGAATTCTTTAACGTACAGGGCGTTCCATATATCATTGTAAAAGATCATGAGAATAACACTCAAAAATCAATTCTTGGATTCAGCACTCAATCATTAGAAGAGGCTATTTTATAATAATCATCCCCCAAAAAAAGAAACGAACAAAAATGTTCGTTTCTTTTTTTTGTGTTTAATGCTCAAGAAAACTTATAACCGCATAAGTATATAGAACGACTAGAGCAAAGGCACATATTCCCATAATTATAATCGCTAGTGCGCTTTTCTCTTGTCTAAACCCTATAATTCCAAGAATAAATGCACTCCACATTGTTACCTTAAGCATTGTAGAAAGGTTGGGAATTGAATATCCACTCAACCAGGTAGAGAAACTTACAATTACGGAAAAAGAGAACAAAGTTAGAACAATAGATAATATATTAATGTGCTTCCCATACTTCAGTTGCATTTCGCTACCCCCTTTTCTTTTCATTAGTGAATAATAGGTAGATGGTTATATTTTTATTTTATTCTAAATTTTCTTAAAAATACACAACGAAAAGAAGAGGTTGTCCCAAAAGTCGCTGAATAGTTACTTTTAGGTAACCTCTTTTCTTTATTTTTTACTTTCCTCTAGTTTAGAGATACTTGCTTCTTTTTCAGGTAACGTATCAACAAAATCCTTTTGAGATTTTAATAAGTCAGATTGTTGTATCCAATCCATAAGATCATCTAAAGATTTACGGGCTTCTTTTACATCACCAGTAATATCATTCATGTTCAGCTTATTAAATGTAGCTAAAAATTCTTGTTGAATCTCACCTTGCAATGCATTGCTTTGTTAATTCTTTATTTTCATCACTTTTTGCCTTTTGAACATTATTCATAGCTTTCCCGATTTCATGTTTATCAAAAGCATCTTGCGCTTTCTTTAAATTTTTCAAGTTCTTCACGTTCACGCGGAGACAATTTTTCTAGTAGGGGTACCCCCCATCACCATCAAGCTAAGAAATGCAAAAGATAAAAATTGTAAGCCAATAGATAAAAAAATAATAATTCCTTATTCAACTAACGCATGCATTAGTTAAACAACCTAAGGCTGCTTCGGTAGCCATTTTTTGTACCAACTGGCAGTTTGGTTTTCAATATGTGAAAAGGGATTTCTAAGTGATTAATTGAATATATATTTATTGTTTACTAATTTTTGGGAGGTCCCTTTATGGGAGATAAACTTTACTGTATTGCTACATATCAAGTTCTTAATGAGGAAAGAATAGGAGCTTCGCACGGTTCTATAATAATTTATAGTGCTGCTGTGACGGGATCTCCTGTTAGTGAGATAGGGTGTTTTTTAATTTATTTATCATAATAACGTACCACGAAATTGCAACTCTCGTCCTCAAGAATTATTTCTTTTGGGTGAAAGTTTTTTTATTATATAAGTTTCATTCTGTCATAATTTAAAGTTTTCGAGAGGAGAAATGATATGAATTCTATTTTATTAGATGTTCCGTTACAAATAGAAACAGACAGACTAATTCTTCGAGCACCACTTCAAGCTGGTGACGGGAATGTCGTACACCAAGCTATTAAGGATTCAATTAATGAGTTAAAACAATGGTTGCTTTTATTTCAGTCAATTCCTACTGTTGAAGAAACGGAAATTCTCCTGAGAAATGCCCATATAGATTTTTTGAAAAGAGAAAGCTTTCGCTATCTTATCTATCATAAGGATACTAATGATTTTATTGGAACTGCTAGCCTTCACGGAATTAATTGGAAAATTTCTAAATGTGAAATTGGATACTGGATTAATACGCAATTTAGTGGCAATGGATATATGACAGAGGTAGTAAGTGAGTTAACAAACCTTGGATTTCAGTTACTCAAATTTAGAAGGATTGAAATACGCTGTGAATCTACTAACACTAAAAGTCGTACGATCCCTGAAAAACTAGGTTTTGAGCTTGAAGGGATATTACGTAATGAAGATCTTTCAGCTGACGGTAAAGAACTAACTGATACCTGCATCTATGCAAAGGTAAATTAGATTGAAATTTTAATACTCAATTGCGTCTGTGTACATAGTTTATTCCCCTTCTAATCCATTATTGTGATTTGTTTAGAACTATAGTACATCACTATGTTTAAAATGAAATGTACTGAAATGGGTATATTCTATTGTTACAATCATTTTATAAATAAATTACTTCATGAAGTTATAAAATTAGGACCGTACATATTAGACATATCTAAAATGTACGGTCCTTTTGTTTACTAGTGGTTCACTTATCTAACCTAAAGATAAGTATGTGGTCCTTTTACAATTTGAATTTCTTTTTAAGCTTCTTATATTTTCTATATGAACGTCGAACAATGTTTAACATGAAATACGGTATTTTAACAGGGAAAGGCAATTTATAAATGAAAGGCAAGTAAAATGTAAAATATGCCTTTTCTAAGTCTCTCCACTTACTATCTTCTTTTGTTTTTAAGAAATCAGATACATCGACTACATATCCCCTTCCATTTTCCATCATCACATTTTTTCCGTGAACATCACAAGGAGTTAATCCTTGCTCCCTTGCATACTCTATAGCTTCATTGATATCAAGGATTACCTGCTTAGGAATTTTAATCCCCTTATGGATAGCATCGTATAAGGTAATTTCTTTTAAACGTTTCAATACTATGAAATTTTCTCCTTTATATATAAGATTCGAATAAGAAGGATGATTTCCGATTCTTCGGTATACTTCTGACTCTTTTTCAATTCCTTCTCCTTCTCGCGCGTAAACTTTCACTACCCAATCTTTGTATTCTTTGTGCATAAATACTGCGGCATAATTACCTGTCCCTAAACACTTCCAAAGTCTAGGAATATCTTTAACTACTATAGGCTCGAATTCATCCTCACTTCTTATGCTTACCTCTTTTAATAATTCGTCCTTTATCAATCTCACAAAACTATTTATACTCATCATTTCCACTCCGGTTTTGCTACAAGGGGGTACTACCCCATACCCATCAAGTTAAAAAGTACATTCTTCCCTAATACGAAAAAAATGAGCAGACTTCACTAAGTAACTAACTTTAGCGAAATAAATTTTTCATTTAGGGGGGTACTTCAAAATCTTAAAATGGATATTCTACGCAAATATATATTATTGATACAATAAGTTATGTTAACTTCACATAATTATATTATACAAAAACTCAGCAAATACCGTTACAAAAAGTGTACAAGCCATATCTACTCTCTCTAAATAGTTTATTGCGAATCTATTTTAAAGAGAATTCTTACATCACAATTTCATAAATCTAAGGTTTCAAACTATTCATTACGAAAAAAAGACCGTATCACTACGGTCCTTTTCTCGCTCTTATGCAAACACTATGACTGTGTAACTTTATTAGAAACAAGTAGTTTTTCAATACATTTAGGTAACATATCTAATAACGTTTCAAATGCGTAATTTACGTCCAGACGCTCCGTCCATTGATGTGCATCTTTTCCTACTGGTCCCATATTTAATACTGGAACGTCAAACTCTTCTAATTCCTCTAGTGGAATCGAATAACCTTTATCCCATAATGGCATATTGTCTACAAGAGAACTCATTGAATCCAATGGGTTTTGTAAGCCCACATAGCTTAAATCTGAAATTCCTCCAAAATAATTTTGGTTTTCAAATGTAATGCTATGATTATAGTGGGCATACTTTTCCATTTCTACAACTACCTCTTTAATTAAAGGATTGTTGCGTGAACTCACAGCTGGATAGTATGGCGGCGCAAAGAAAAGTACAATCATTGGAGCCTTTTCTTTACATAAGATAGATAATTTGTCTACTAAATCAATAGTTACTGCACGATCATCTTTATCTTCTCTATTTTTTATAATATCGGATTGAATTTCATCTATTTTTTCTCTTCCATGTTGTTCAATTGCATAAGCGATAAGCTCTTCATACGTTAATACATTTACTTTAAGATTCGGCGGTATGAACGGATTATACTTAGAAAAATGATACGCTCGCTCCTCATACGATTCTTCGATTTTCTCTGCTACTTTCGTTACTTTTTGGCGTAACAATGAAACTACATCTGTCATCGTTTTTTCTAGTAAAAACAAGTTAAATAACGTGACTGCACGATGAGGAATTTGTACAGAATAATCCTCCTTTAAATCTCTTTGAAGCAAGTTAGTTGGTGGAGGACTTGCTTCACCATCTACAATATCGCAAAGGTCCGTATTCAACTCTAATTCAGCTGTTAATAATGCAGCCATATAGCTCCCATTTAATCCTGCAAAAGGTTCGCCTACATGTGTCTCTTTTCCATAGCAAAGGAAACCAGGTAACACCTTACCAATAGAACCAGTATAAATGTACTTATTTTGGTCACCAGGATGTCTTGAAAACATAGGCTCTGAATTTAGGACCGTTTTATACTCTAAGTCATGCTCTTTTGCTAGGTCTAATAATCTTGGAACAGCAGCTCTCATCCCTACAGAGTTCACTTCTTCATCTGGAACAGCCAATAAAAGAACATTCCCATCAAATCTTCCTTCACAAGCTTGCTCAACCATCGCCATTTGTAAAGCTAGACCACATTTCATGTCCATCGTTCCTCTACCAAATAGCCAATCTCCTTGTTCAATATCTTCACGTACATGATCTGGTAGCTCATCTTTATGAGAATAAAACATAGATGTTAATTTTTTAGGGTTAAATGCATCTTCTTTCCACACTCCATAATCTTGTACATCTACAACATCAAAGTGACTAACAAGAATTACAGTATTTTTCGTACTATCACTTTTCTTTACTAGAGCTGTAACAAAATATCGTCCATCCCCCGTCGGATTTTTTTGTAAATGATGCGGATTTTGTTTGAAATACTGTAAGTCAGATAATTGTTCTACAACAAAGTCTGGCAATATAACTTCAGCTTCTGAACCTGTAATACTAGGAATTTCAACAAGATTGCTTAATAATTGAACCAATTGTTCTTTAGATTGCCACTTTGACATATAAATCCCCCTATTTTTCCGCATTATGAAAATCAATTCCAATATATGAATAAAAAATGACGACAGCTATCAAAATTATAATTCTGATGTACTGCCGATTTTTACTGATATTTCATGAGCTGCTTGTTTTACCTTACTAATAAGAAAAGATAGTCGATCATCATTAATTCGATGACTAATTAACCCAACACTTAATGCTCCTACTACTTTATGATTAAATCCTATAATAGGTGCAGCTACTGAAGCTGTCCCCTCTGTTTTTTCACCATAACTCACAGCATATCCTTCATTTCTGATTTGCTTTATTTGATCGAAAAGAATTTGCTTTTGTTCTGGTAAAGAAGAAAGTAAATGTTCTACAATCTGTTCCATTTCATTCGTGTTCATATTGGCAAGCATCGTTTTATTTGCGGCTCCAATCGAAAGTGGAATCTGCTCCCCTAAGTTATCGATAACTCGAATTTTTAAAGGGCTATCAATTCTTTCAATGATAATAGAATGTGTTCCATTTGGAATGTTCAAATAAACACTTTCTTCAACTTCAGAGGCCACACGCTTCATCACTTCTCTTGCAACAGATCTGTAGTCTACCTTCTCCAATTGACGTAATCCTATTTCCATCCACATTGGTCCAATCTTGTACTGTTTTGTTTCTGAAATTTGCGTAACTAATCCATGCTCCATTAAAGAGTTCAGTAACCTATGTACTGTACTAACCGGGAGATGTGTTCTATCAGCTATATCAGAAATAGCCCAATACTCTTTTTCATTTGTAGAATTCAGTAACTTAATAATACCTATCGCTCGATCAATGGACTGTACCATAACTCGCCTCAACTTTACTTGTAGTATGTTTAGCCTAATTACCTATCAATTTATCAAAAATTCAAACTGAAATCAATTAATTTATTTAATTTTCTAAAAATAGAGATATAACACTATCAAAAAAATGAAAACGCAAACAAAAAAATATTGACTTTTCTTTTTAATTATCTGAAAATTAGAACAAGATTTCACATCACGGAATACATTCCATAATACGGAAAAACATCAATTTTCATACTACCAATTATGAAAGTGAGGAAAACAATGACGCAAGTAAACAATACAAACAATGAATTAAAGCGCACGATGAAAGGTAGACATTTATTCATGATTGCACTCGGTGGTGTGATTGGAACGGGGTTATTTAACGGATCTGGTTTTATTATAAGTCAAGCTGGACCTGGTGGATCCGTACTTGCCTTTATGGCCGGTGGATTATTAATGTATCTCGTTATGCTATGTCTTGGTGAGCTTGCTGTAGCAATGCCAGTTTCAGGTTCCTTCCAGGAATATGCCACTAAGTTCATCAATCCCGCAACTGGGTTTACCATCGGATGGTTGTATTGGCTAAGCTGGGCGAATACGACTGGTCTTGAATTTACCACTGCTGGTATTACAATGCAGCGATGGTTTCCTGATATTCCTGTCTGGGTTTGGTGTTTAATATTTGGTGTTACAATATTCACTATTAACGCATTATCCGCTCGTAGTTATGCAGAAACAGAATTTTGGTTCTCAAGTATAAAAGTATCTGCCATTATTGCTTTCATTATTCTTGGCGGCGCCGCTATGTTCGGTTTTATTGATTTAAAAGGAAACGAACCCGCTCCGCTTCTTTCAAATTTCGTAAATCATGGTGGTTTATTCCCAAATGGACTTGCCGCTATCTTATTAACAATGGTTACAGTCAATTATTCCTTCCAAGGTACAGAACTTGTTGGAATCGCAGCAGGTGAAAGTGAAGATCCAGCAAAGACTTTACCTCGTTCTATTAGAAATATAATATGGCGCACGATGTTTTTCTTCGTCTTAGCAATCTTTGTTCTCGTGGCTTTAATTCCTTGGGAAGAGGCAGGATTAACAAAGAGTCCGTTTGTTGCTGTATTTGATAATATAGGTATTCCATATGCAGCTGATATTATGAACTTTGTTATTCTTACTGCTGTTCTTTCTGTCGCAAACTCAGGACTGTACGCTGCAACTCGAATGCTTTGGTCATTATCAAAAAATGATATGGCTCCAGCCTTTTTAAAGAAATTATCATCACGAGGGATACCTTTAAACGCTTTAATCTTAACGATAGCTATTTCTGCTTTTTCTCTTTTGACAAGCGTTGTAGCTGCTGAAACTGTTTACTTATGGCTCATTTCAATTTCTGGAGTCATTACAATTATTGTTTGGATGTCAATTTGTGTTTCTCAATTCTTTTTCCGTAAACATTATTTAGCCGACGGTGGAAAATTAGAAGACTTAAAATTTAAAACTCCACTTTATCCTCTTGTACCAATTCTTGGTTTTGGATTGTATGGCATTATATTAATAAGTCTTATCTTTATCCCAAGTCAAAGACTAGGAATCTATTGCACTGTACCATTTATCATTTTTTGCTACACCTACTATCACTTTAAGATTAAGAAAAAAATTGCTACTAACACTCATACAGAGACTAAAATTAGCGAAACTTCGTAATACTGTACGATATTTAAAAGACCGCACATTGCTTTTACTTCATGTGCGGTCTTTTATCATTGCTTTATTCATTTTTCCTGGCCCCCTATTTCCCACTTACTATTACTCTTTTGTTTTGATATATTGAATACATAGTCACATTAAAAATTAAAAGACAGACAGGAGTTAAATACAATGATAAAAGGTTTCGGAGGAATATTTTGGAGAACTAAAAATCTTGATGTTATAAAAAAATGGTACAGTGAAGTGTTGAAGATTGAAATAGAAAATTGGAATGGGACTGTGATTAAACCCGAATTAGGAACTGAGACTATCTTTTCTTTCTTTGCCGAGAATGATAGTTATTTTCCTACAGAACAACAAGTGATGTTAAATTTCCAAGTACATAATCTAAACGAGACTATTCAGCATCTTGAACAAATTGGCGTACCTCTTGAAAAGAAAGAAGAGATTAGTGAATTTGGAAAGTTTATTTGGATTAAAGATCCTGAAGGGCGATTGATTGAGCTTTGGGAGAAATAGTGGATTTTAATCATTTGCTATTATGCTAACAGATGCTTTAGTTCAATAAGGTAAATAAAAAAGTGCATCTCCGTTTATTAGACACAGTCTAACAATCGGAGGTGCACTTTTTTAATCTAAATTAATACTTTTAATAAAATCAAAATGATTTTCATCAGCTAATTTATCGATATAACCTGTTATATACAGATTTGCTTTAGATACTTCTGTATTCTTAAACTCAGAATAAAAATCAGGAGAAAATGATACTTCTAAAACAATACTATCCCCAGGTTTAATATTTAACTTATTACCTTTAGCTAACACTCTAAATGGATTTGTTGTTTGGCCAGAAACAGTAGGTGATTTAGGAAATGAAAACATAACATTATTTTGTACAATAATATAATCGGTATTATTAGTCATTTTTATTTTATAAGATATTTCAGTGTTCATATTAAGATTTTTAGAAATTAATTCATACACTATTCCATTTTCAACATCTGCTTGTTTAAAAGTAATATTATTTTTACTAGAACAAGCACTCAAAACAAAAAACAAAACCAATATGATTATTCCACATTCTTTTTTCATTGATCTATTACCACCTATCAGTAAACACTATGTTCTCTTTGGATTGTCATAACATTTGAAACGTACGTAACACTAGTAATACTCTAAAAGCTAGAATTAGAACCGATTATGACAGTAGCGTCCAGTTCCTTGTTTCTAGCAACTTTTGTGCTAAGCCCAGCACCAGCAAAGATTTCAAAGGCCTGGGGTGCCTGAACTTCGCTCGTCTCTATCAAAAGATGTCCATCCAAAGCTAACCAGAGTAAAGCTTCTTCTGCTACTCTTCGCAGAATGTTAAGACCATCTTCTCCTCCGTCAAGCGTTACATGTGGTTCATATAGGCGTGCCTCCCGGGGGAGAAACTTTATTATTTCAGTAGGAACGTAAGGTACGTTCGCAACTAGGATATTTACATGGCCCTTAAGTGAGTCTGGTAGAGCTTTATACAAGTCACCTTCAAAAGCATGACCGCCAAAATTCGTTACATTGCGGCTAGCGCATTGTACTGCGATAGGGTCAATGTCAACAGAATACAATTCAACTCGTCCCAAAGCTGCTGCCAGTGCTGCGCCCACCGCACCTGATCCACAACATAGGTCAACAATGATATCGCTAGAACGTGACAGAGCCTCTGTTTGATGAACAAGGAACTCGGTACGTTTACGCGGTACAAAAACGCCTCGATCCACTTCTATTCGTAGACCACAAAACTCCGTGTATCCAACAACGTATTCCAGAGGTAAACCGTTGACTCGCATTTCTACCATTTTCATAAGGTCCTCTGGAGTTAGTGCCTCTGACATAAGTAACCGGGTCTCATCTTCTGCAAAAACACAACCGGCACTTCGAAGCTTGCCAACTATATATTTTTCCATTTTCATATCCAAAAATAAATTTGTTTTATTCTCTATATTATCTCACCACTTTTGATAAATTTTGTTTGTAATTCAGAATTCGTTAAAAATAGCTAATATCCTTTTTCAATAATCTGATTCTTACATAAACTGTCATTTGATGGACATATTCGTCTATGACCATCTCTTTCCCTTGTATATAGAGCATTCTTTTCAATTTCTGTTTTCGTCAAATCTAATTAACAGAGATATAAACGAAAACACATATTTTTACACTATTTCGATTTATATATACAAACTATAATTTTAACGTTTTGGGCTATTTGCTTTGCTTAAGTTGATTTGCATAGATACTACCCCTCTTTGAAATATTTCAGTTCAAAATGAAATAACATTTCAACATAGACTATCAATCTACCTAGACATTATGACAATCACTTTAAATATCTGAATTTTCCATATATTAAAGGATATTACTCAAACAACCTCGAATAATTGTAATAAATATACATAAGGAGGTTGAGCTATTTTGTTTCGTTCATTTACAAATGGATGTGTTGCCCTTGTGCAGCGTTTCTTACCAGAACCGTTTATTTTATCATGTTTATTAACTGTTTTCGTTATCTTCTTCGGTATGTTTGCAACGAGCCAAACACCTGTAGAAATGATTAATCACTGGGGTAATGGAATTTGGGGACTTCTCGCTTTTTCTATGCAAATGGCTCTTGTACTCGTGACAGGATCTGCATTAGCAAACGCTCCTCTTATTAAAAAAGGATTAACGAGAGCAGCGAAATTACCGAAAACAAATGGACAAGGTATTATTGCTATTTCAATCGTAAGTTTACTAGGAGCATACATAAACTGGGGATTTGGTATTGTTGTATCGGTTTTATATGCAAAAGAAGTGGCCAGACAGTTAGAAGGATTGGATTATAGGTTAGCAATTGCTTCTTCCTACTCTGGATTTCTCATTTGGCATGCAGGCCTTTCTGCTTCTATCCCTCTTACGTTAGCAACTGGCGGCGAAACGTTAATTAAAACGACAGCTGGAAGTATTAAAGAAGCGATTCCAATAACAGAAACGTTATTCTCACCATACGCACTCGTGCCAGTTATTATTTTTCTCGTTACGATGCCTCTCATTAACCGGGCCATGCATCCAGATGAAAAACATACGATAACTGTAGATCCTAGCGTATTCCATGAAGAAGCTGCCGCTCAAGAAGTAGGGAACAATACGTTCGCTGAAAAAATGGAAAATAGTATGATTATTACACTTTGCATCGGATTATTAGGTCTTATTTATATTTTTAACTATTTTAGTACGAAAGGCTTTAACCTTACACTTGATATCGTTATTTTTATGTTATTAATTGCCGGTCTTATTTTCCACCGTACTCCGATTCAATATATTCGCGCTTTCTCTGACTCAACTAAGAGTGCTTCAGGTATTTTACTTCAGTTTCCGTTCTATGCTGGAATTATGGGGATGATGATTGGAGTAAATAGTGAAGGTCTTTCGCTTGGAGGAGCTATTTCTACTTTCTTTATTAGTATTTCAAATGAAACCACATTCCCGCTCTTTACATTTTTAAGTGCTGGCATTGTAAATATTTTCGTTCCATCTGGAGGCGGTCAATGGGCAGTGCAAGCACCAATTATGATTCCAGCTGGCGCTGAACTTGGTGTACCTGCCGCGAAAACAGCGATGGCAATTGCATGGGGCGATGCTTGGACAAATTTAATTCAACCTTTCTGGGCATTACCGGCATTAGCGATAGCTGGTTTAAGCGCGCGTGATATTATGGGATTTTGTGTTGTTAACTTACTATATGCAGGATTTATCATTAGTCTATGTTTCTTATTTATTTAAACGAAAAGCTAGTTTTATACTAGCTTTTTTATATAATAAATCATTCATTATCTATACAGCTTATTACCTTCCTCCACTCTACCTCTGCATGATTTAATGCTTCATATGTAAACAAATCTTCACATACTTTTTCAATCATATGAGGATTGTTCTTAAGGAAATTCCACTGCAATACTTTAGGAAGAACATACGTTTCATATTCTTTACTTCCCTTTATTACCTCATCAACTTCTCTTTCACAAATCCCTCTTATTAAATAATCATTTCTTAATTGTATTTGAATTTGTTGAAACGTTTCGCTGTATTTCTTCAATTGGACTAAACAATTAATATACGTACGCAAAAGTTCGTCATCACAATTGCAACACTTTATAATACGATCGATTTCATTCATAATGTACGAGCCGCTTCTTCTATTTGTAACAGCCATTTTTCACGCTTCGTTACTTTACTCGTTTTCACAGATTGAAAAGTAGAACGTTTTATATCGCGAATACCACAAAAACGCAAAACCCCTCTTTTCATCATAATCCAATCCGCTGATCGATATAATAGGGCCACGTACCATAACGGTGAGTCTAACGTATTAATAACCCATGCTTTCTTTCCTTTAAATAAGCCTTTCGGTAATGACCCCTCATATTTATAAGCAAATCCAGCTACAAAAATACGATCGATAAATCCTTTTAAAATAGCAGGCATGCCCCACCACCATATCGGATATATGAAAAGAAGAATATCCGCTTTCTGCACTAATTCTCTATATCGCTTCGTCTCTTCTTCATTTAGTAAATCACGTCTTTTCTTCTCTTCATTAAATACAAGCACTGGATCAAATTGTTCTTTATATAAATCAAGTAGCGTAACAGAATGATTTGTTTCCTCAAGTCCTTTTTGCACATGCTCTAAAATTGCCCCATTAAAGCTTGAAGGATTAGGGTGAGCATATATAATTAGTACGTTCACTACAAAACAACTCCCTCTTTAGTTAAAGTTTCCCCTTCTTTAACATCGTCTCTACAATTTGCACATTTTTCGAACTTTGTAACAAACGATTTAATACTGTTAGTAACTCTTCTTTTTCTAAACCTTTCAATTGCTCTTTAACTGTACTCTCACCAGCACCTTGAATTTCATACACAACTGCCGCCATATGTTTACAATAATTTTCATAAGGACACTCGCAGCTACTTTCTGCAAAATCTTCAAGATCAATAATCACTTCATAATTCCCTGCATTTCCAGTAACGAAAGCAAATACTTTCTTGTCGTGTATTTCAACATCTTCTACATGTCCCTCTTCATAATATTCATATCCTCTATCTATAATGTACTTTGGAATCCATTTCATTATATCTTTTAATAAGTATGCATACATCACAACACCTCTTCCTCTAATTCCCTTTTGACTTCCAAAATCCTGCATGTTATTCTAATAACTGTCAAGTAGCGAGTCTACGTGACAAAACGACTGACACCTATTCGGCGGAGGTGTCTCTTTTCATTTGCAGCCGATATGAAGTGCCTCTTTCAGGCACATTCAATCTTTGACACTACACACTCAACACCATTCCCTTGTATCAGGCTGCTTTAGCAGTCTTTTACTCTACATACTTCAAAAAAAAGAGAGCTCAGCTCCCTTTTCCCGCTTTATAAAATACCCCTTTTTCAGCATAGCGATATTCATCATCAGCTAAAGTAATTTTCCCATCCAGTTTGAGTTCATCTAATAGTCTTGATAAATAAAATTGATGTAACATTTTTTTAGTGAATTTTCCTTCATGATGCGAAACGATATGTTCTTGAATATCTAACAATGATATTGGCTTATCTTGCTCTATCATATATTCATAAACTGTACTACGCAGTTTTACGTATTTTTCGAGTGTCACAGTACTTCGCAACCCCTTTCTTCTTATTATATGTTTTCGTAATCGGTTTTTTTGCAACAAAAAAACCTCTCCGATAAGAAGAAGTTACGTATATCTTCGTCTTATCTCCCAGAACAAATATGTTCTGCTGGAATTAGCACCTGCATCGCGGTTGCTGGGTTTCATCGGGCCAGTCCCTCCACCTCTCTGGATAAGAAAATATTCACTTTAAATTTAACTATACGTAATTTTATTATAATTGTCAAATAAATATAAAAAATTATATTTTCTTCTTTATTGTTCATACTACAAAAAGATGTACAAAAGGAGGCTACTACTTTGAAAAAGAATGCTCGTGGATACGTACAAGATTCTTTTCATTCCTTACAAGAAGCGAAACATTGTTTAGAAGATGCATTACAGACTGTTGAAGAAGATTTTAATCGCGCACGTATTGAACAATCCCTTTACGCTGTAGAGCAAGCTCTTCAACGTTGCGATTACACCGTTCACATTTTAGAACAAGAATGAAAACTTCCCATCAAAAGATGGGAAGTTTGTTTCAAATGGCATACTTCATCATTATTACCGTTATTATTAAAAAATATACAGAATTAACAATTTCTAAAATCCCTACTTTTAATATAGAAATCTTTTTGCCATACAACATAATGGCCCGAATTACACTTGGTACAAATATGAGTGAACACCATGGATTTATAGCAAATACAATTACCGTTAATACAATATGGTATCCCCAAGATATAAAACGATACTTCGGATTATTTTTTTCACGAATCATCGTTTTCACATAAAACGTACTTCCTAAAAAATATAGAAATGAAATAAGCGTAATGAATAATGCTGTTTTATCTATTAATTTCATGGAGAAATAATAACTGATTAAACCACCTATACAAAACACTATAATCGCACAAACATCATTTAGTAATGCTCGTTCATTTTTTTGACGAGCGTAATACATATTTACAATAAACAATGGAATCATTAATACTGCGAATAAAAGAATTCGCCATTCATATAATAAAGAAATCATCCCAAATACAAATGCAATGATAAAATAAATAATTGCAGCGTGTAGAAATTCTTTTTTTCGTCTTTGCCTTATGTACATGAGAAATGGATACGTAGCTAGATAGATAAAGAACCAGGCTAAAAACAATGGGATATGATAAAAAGTAGGTTTACCAAGTAATACACTTAATAGAAATGGTATGACAAGCATCGCCCATGCTCCATGTTGCTTCGGAATAACTAACTTCATTAACTATACACCTCCCTCTTGAAAATAGTTCTCACCTACTATTATACAAATAAATTCATATAATAACGGACATATATTGAATCTATTTTTTGACAATAAAAAATGCTCCTTACAATATGTAAGAAGCATGAAAGAGGCAAACGAATATGTAAGTCGCGACCCTACCTTATATGAGTATGCTTTTCTATGTCACGTTATGCTCATCTAATATACCGTATTTCTTTTTAAATCTTGTGAGGATCGTAATCCATGACGTACTAAATAGCAGAAGGAAAATAACATTCGATATCGCGTGACTCAGATCAAAGTAAAAACTTGCGACATAGTAAGCAATAACTGTTTCCCACGTTGCTTCCTGTATAAAACCAAGAAGACCCCAAAAATTCATAATCCAGCCAAATAGAAATCCAACGGCAAATCCGTACAACAGTCTTCCCCACAGTTTTTTCATTAAAAATGTATTACGTAATAATCCAGCTATAAACCCGATCATGCCCCAAGAGAACATTTGCCACGGCGTCCACGGACCTTGTCCTAAAAAAATATTAGATACAATAGCCGCCGTTGCCCCAATCATAAAGCCAGTTTCACTCCCAAAAACAATTGCAGAAACGATAATGACAAAAGAAGTCGGTTGTACACTTGGTAAAATAGAAAATGGTACCCGGCTAACCGCTGCAATCGCCGCTAACACAGCAACGATAACAATTTCACGTGAAACAAACGCCTTCCTTTCAAAACGAATATAGAAAGGTAACATAATGACAGCTAATAAAAACAAACTACTTACCATGTAATACCCGTCCATAATAAAAGTCGTAAAGAGTAGTGTACATATTACAACAGCAAAAATAAATATTATGAATGCAACATATCGTTTGGACACGCTTCGTACACATCCTCCCACGTTAATGCAAATGGCAACTCTCTACGGATGAATCGATTAATAGATGTTGTATAAAAGAAGTTACCACTAAAGAACTCTTTCGGTGCATCATTCATAATGACTTTCCCGTCAAATAACATCATGCACTGATCAACGTATTTCGCTGCAAACTCAATATCATGCGTTGCCATTACAATTGTTGTACCTTCTTTTTGCAACTGTTTAAATAGCTCTCCTACTCTTTCCTTTTTCCATGGATCTAGTCCCTTTGTCGGCTCATCGAGTAATAATAAAGTTGGCTTTGATAATAACGTTGTACATAATGCGAGTAATTGTTGCTCTCCGCCGCTACAATCATGTGGATGGCGCTCTTTAAGTGAATCTAACCAGAACTTTTTCAACATTTCTTCTGCTATTGTTTTTCCCTCTTCACCATATAATTCACGCGCACGCTCATAAACCTCTTCCCATACTGTATCAAAAGTAAAATGATAGTACGGATGTTGCGATACGTACCCTATACTTTTAAATCGTTCTTTCGAATCAATTTTATGTACCACTTTACCATTCCACTTTACCTTACCTCTTCTAGCTTTCTGCAATCCTGCTAAAATCGTTAACAGTGTAGACTTCCCGGTTCCGTTTTTCCCAACTAGAGCTGTCCATTTTCCCTTTTCGATGTTCACTGTTAAATCTCGTAAAATAAGTGGACTATTTTTTTCATATTGAAAAGATATATGTTCTGCACTTAAAATTACTTCTTGCTTTTCATAGTGTTCTACTTGCCCATTCCTATATGATATCGCTGAAAAATCATTCATTTTCATTTGCGCTTCTCGCACTGTAAATGGAATCTCTTTCACATTCCACTCTAAAAACAATCTTGGAATTTGTGGAATGAATGGACGTAACTTTTCTACTTCCCACATGTTCGCTATCACATTTTTAGGAGTATCATCATAAATGATTCTGCCATTATCCATACAAACAACGCGTGTTGCGAGCGGTATAACTTCATCTAAACGATGTTCACTTAAAACTATCGTAATTCCGAGTTCTTCATTAATACGTTTTAATAATCCTAAAAACTCTTTCGCAGCAATCGGATCTAGTTGTGCTGTCGGTTCATCCAGTAATAATAGTTTCGGCTGCATGACTAACACCGCAGCTAAATTTACAAGTTGTTTTTGACCACCAGATAAAGTATGAACAGATTGATGTAACAAATCTTGAAATCCTAAAAAGCTAATGAGTTCCGCTATTCTTTGTTGAATAATATGTGATGGTAGCCCGATATTTTCTAAAGAGAATGCTAATTCTTGAATAACGGTATCCATTACGATCTGATTTTCTGGATTTTGAAATACCATACCAATTTCTTGGGCAGATAATAAATCTGGTACTTCTTCTAATAAAGCACCATCATAATATGTATGTCCAGAACGCGTGCCAATTGGAAGTAACTCCTTTTTAAAATGTTTTAATAAAGTTGTCTTCCCAGAACCTGAACCGCCAGCAAGTACTATAAATTCTCCTTTTTGAACAGAAAGAGAAATATGCTGTAACGCTTCTTCATTTTCATCAGTATATATAAATGATAAATTCTTCATTTCTGCATGCGCCACCATATCCATTCCGATACGATAAACTTAACTAAATCTATACAATTTAATCAAATTTACACAAGTTAGTGCTTCATCGCGTTCTCGCAACCCCGAAGGGACGAGAGGTATAACACTCCACACAAGGCAGTATCGTTACCTCCTATTATCAAGCATTTATTTTACCCATCTTGATAAATTTATCGAAGCATTTAAATCCCTATCGTGATGGCTATTGCATGGAACACAGTTCCATTCACGAATCTTTAAACTCCACTGTCCTTCTGGTTGAACTGAATGGTCGTATTTAACTCCACAATTTGAGCAAATCTTGCTTGAAGCGAACCATTTATCAGCTTTTACATATGCAATGCCGTACTTCTCACACTTGTATGATAAACATTGAAAGAAGAAGTTTAATTTTTGAAATGAAAATGCTTTCGATAGTTTTTTGTTTTTTAACAGGTTTGAGATATGTAAGTCTTCCACAACAATCCTCATTGGTTTGGTTTTCACCAATTTAGCTGTTGCTTGATGGATATGGTTATTTCGGATATTCGTAATTTTCCTAGATAACCGCAGGTGCTCAGTTTTAGCTTTTTCATATCCGGCAGATTGAAATTTCACACCTTTTTTAAATCTCCTAGACATATCTCTTTGCGCTAACTTTTTCCTTTTCAAAAGTTTTTTAACCTTAGCATCTTTGTTTATATTTCGTTCTTTCGTACCATTAGAAGCTACAAATAACTCTTTTAAACCAACATCCACACCAATCGACTCATTGGTTAGTTCTTGCGGTTCGAATTCTTCTTTGAACCCTACACTAATCCACCAGTGACGACCATCAAATGTAACTCTTGGATTTGATGGTTTTTTGTTTCTTGGTAGTTGTTGGCTTGTTTTCACTTCTCCAATGGACTGAATATCAACTACTTTCTTTCCTATAATCAGTCTTTCATAATTGGCATAAAATCCTTGGATTAAATCTTTTTTGGTTTTATAAGAAGTGTGATAGCCATTTTTGTACTTTTCGAACGAATTTTTTCTCGCCTTGTCAAAATCTTTTGAAGCCTGTTTGGGAACTTGTGCGTTGATGTCTTTTAACCACTCATATCGCTTTCGCTTCTTGATCTTTGTAAATCGTTTCTGTAAAGCTAACTGTGAAACAGATTTTCCAAATAGCTTATAGTATCTATCACTCATTCTTTTACAATAGTTATAAGCGAATCTTGAAGCTCCAGCATGGTTTCTAAGCACTTTTTCTTGTTCAGGCGTTGGAATCAATCTGACTTTCTTCGCCAATATCATCAGAAGTCAACTCCTTGATTATCTGTTTGGTCTTTTTAGAGCGCTTGCCTTGAAGTTTACAACTAAATACTGTAATGATTTGAACAAGGTCTTCTACGACCTCCTGTTCTTCTGTTTTAGCAGTATTGTCAATTACTTCAATCGCTGTTCCATGTAGTTGATAGATCTTTTCAACCAACTCATAACCGAACCTCACAAGTCTATCTTTGTGCATGACAACAATTTTTTCAACCTCATTGTTCTCAATGCGTTCAATTAACTTGTTAAAGCCTTTTTTCTTATAGTTGATTCCAGAACCAATATCTTCGATAATTTCAAATTGATAACCTCGCGCGATAAGATAATTGCTTCATTCTATCGACTTGTCTTTCTAGGTCGTTTTTTTGACTCGAAGAACTGATTCTACAATAGCCAATTACTGTGCGATTATTTGGGCGCTCCCCTTTTAGATAATGAAAGATTTGTTCTTCTGAATAGTAGCGTGTTCCACCAGCAGTCACCTTTTCAGGTACTAATTCACCGCTTTTGTGCATTCTCCTAAGACTACTAGGATGCAAACCTGTTAATTCCGATACTTGACTAACTCGTAAAAATTTCATTATTATTCTCACCTCATTGGATTTACCATAGCACATACGTTCGGTAGATTCAACGAGATTTGATAGATTTAATTAAATTTATCTTGTTCAACTAAGGGCGCAAGTCCTTAGCCAGTTCTCTTATGAACTTCTCATGTTTTCACATGAGCGCAGACTATATGTTTATCTCTTTAGAGATAGAGGATTTTTCCATCACCATAGGCTTGTGATGTACTCTCGTCAGTTATACGAGATAGTCGTTGAACGTTCATCTTATCAATTTTAACTTAGATGATTCGATGCGGAAGACCCATTGTTCTAGTGTTTAGGATTTAACCTTGCACCATCTGATTGATTTTTTCTGCTTTCGCAACATTCACGCTCACCATTTCTAGCCACGTTGTAGTTCAATCAGCTTTAGGGATTGCCCGCAGTTAACCCTCACTACTAGCCAATCACTTGACTAGCAGGGCTTACTGCTATATTTAATTAACTTTAGTTATAATTGATTAAATAAATCGTAACAGTTAGTTACCCTTCCTTCCATCATAATTGGTAAACTAATAAACATCATAAATAGGAAAAACATCATTCCATCATATTGCTGGAATAGTATTGATTCCACTTTCGGATAAATGATCAATTTCCCTCCGCCATAATAACTAAATATGAATGAGGCTATAAATAGAATACTTAAATAACTTAGCGTGTACCAATCGCGTCTTTCCATTCTATACCGAATATAAGTCGTACGTTTCGTTACACCAAATCCACGAGCTTGCATAGAATCTGATGTTTGTAGTGCATCTTCTAACGAACAAACTAATAACACTTGCAGTAATTTCATCCCATTTTTTATACGCTCAATGAGTGAACCTGAATCTAATTGCACACCTTTCGTTTTTTGAACGAGTGTAATTTTCTTTAACCGCCTAATAAACAAAGGAACAAACCTCACTGTAATCATCGTTAACAATGCTACTTTCGGTGAAATTCTTGAAAATAAATATAAAAATTTATGACTCGAAATAATATCGTTATAAGAAGCAAACGTAAACATAATCGCAACTAATAATAAACCCATAACAAGTCCATACATACAGGCCTCAAGCTTAATCCGGCTATCTCCTAACCAAAATAACGTAGTCGCCCCTCTATGCGTTAATAAAGAATTAAATAAAATTACCATTAGAAAGAATACGATAGTACTTGGCAGCATGTTTCTTATTTTCTCGCCATTTCCTTGTACTATATTTAAGATTACTATTAGTATAATCGCTCCAATTAAAAAAAGAGGATGAAGACACATCATACATAGTATCATCACCCCAATATAATAGAAAAAATTAACAAAAGGATGTAAAGAAGAAAAGCTTATTTTCATAGTCCTTTACCGAAGATCCTTTCCTATTTTAATACAAACACCCACTCGATTGTATCGCCTGGTTTTACTTTAACTACACCAGCACTATAGTTTGGAAAAGCACCGTTCACACGATATTTCCAGCCACTAGTAGCAGTAATATCTTTCTCGTATAAATCATTAATACCTTTTACATAAATATCACCTTTAGAGCCCATTGCATCAACCTCTAGTCCTGTACTCTGTAGCACACTGTAAACTGTGTCGCCTTCTTGTACATCAACCTTTTTCGCACCTAATAAGTATCCTTCATGACCTTTTACGGAGATAGTGACTTGTTTCGATTGCGGTTTCGGTACTGGTACTGGTTTTGGTGGTTCAGGAGTTGGTACTACCGGAGTCGGTATCGTTTTCTCCTCTTTATTCGGATCTTCCTTTTGCTCCTGCTTTGGTGTTTCTTTTGGCTGATTAACAACCTTTGCTTCTTCTTTTACTTCTGGTGCTTTCGGCTGCTGTGGTTTCTCTTCTTGTACTTTTTGTTGCTCTGGTTGTTTATTTGCAGCAGGCTGTTCCTTTGGTTTCTCTTCTTTCTTTACTTCAGGTTGTTCCTGCGCTTTTTCTTCTTTCGGTTTCTCTTCTACTTTTTGTTCCTGTTTATCTTTCTGCTCTTCTTGTGGTTTTTGTTCCGGTTCAGCTTGCTTCTCTTCCGGTTTCGGTACATCTTTTTGTTCTTCCTGTTTCGCTACTTCTTTTTGCTCTTCTTGCTTCGGTTCTGCCTTCTTCTCAGGTTTTACAGCCGTTTCTTCACATCCGGCTAATAATCCCAATGAAAGAACTAAAGAAATGAACCATTTCATCTTACTCATGCTGTCCCTCACCTTTCATATTAAAGTGAAACTTTAATGAGTGGAGATTTTGTTCATCCCCACTCATTATTAGCCCTCACTTTTATAATAAAATTAGGAGCAAATGATTGCTCCTAATTTTTGTTAAGCTGCTTTACGTCTCCATAATACATATGCAGAAGCGATACATAATACACCCATACCTACTTGTGTAGCTGCACTATGAGAAGATGCTCCTGTTTGTGGTAATTGATTCTTATTCTTGTTTGTTTCTTTATTAACTCGTTCGTTATCTACAACAACTTTTAGATTTTCATCTTTTGGTTGTTTTTGTAACTCTTCTTGTTGTTTCGGCTGTTCTACAACTTCTTTTTCTTCTACAGTTGTCTCTGGCTCTACAATTGGTTTCGTATCAATTTCATTCTCTACTACATTTGACCAATCATAAATCGATTTTCCAAGATCTTTAAACTGAAGTAACGCTAAAAATGCTTGCTCTGTAGCCATTCCGCTACCTTTTTGATCACTTGGTAACCATTTAAACTCACCATTTGGAAGCTGGTATGACATTAAATTTTGTACTGCTTTATTAAGACGATCGTGATCTACATCTTTAACTAGCGATAGTCCAATAATTGCTTGTGCAGTACTATTAGAATTCTCTTGTCCATCAGCGGTAAAACCACCATTACCTAGCTGCTGCTTGTATAAATAATCAACAGCTTTTTGAATAGCTGGCTTTACATCTGCTTGATCTTGATAAGGAGCTAATGCTGCTAATACCATACTTGTTACATCAACGTTACTAGCACTTTCTTTACTACTTGAACTATCATATGTCCAGCCACCGTCTGTATGCTGCGCTTGTAAAAGTGCTTGTACTAAAGCAGCTCGATTCCATTTTGCTTCGGCCGGAATCTCATATTTCTTTGTATCTAATGCAAGTAATGTAAATGCGTATCCTGTAACAGAATTCACTTTATCTGATTCAAATAAATTTTGTACTAAATTTTGTCCCTCTACCTTTGTAGGATCAACATTCATTGCATTCATCATAATAATCGTTCTAGCTAAATCTGTTGCTGAAAAACGATTTAAACGCTTCTTAACCTTTTCAGCTACTGGCTTAACATAGTTTATTTTCGTTTCAAGCGGAACATTTACACCTGAACGAGCAAGTCCAATCGCAACCCAATCACTACCAATTCCATCTTGTAACATCTTTTCTGATGTTTTAGAAATCGCTTCGTTTAATTGTGCTGCTGGAATTTCAACTTTCTCTTCCTTTGGTTGTTCTGTTACTTTATCTTCTGGTTTACCATCTGGTTTTTCTGTTTTCGGTTCCTCTGGTTTACCATCTGGCTTTTCTGTTTTCGGTTCTTCTGGTTTACCATCTGGCTTTTCTGTTTTCGGTTCTTCTGGCTTACCATCTGGCTTTTCTGTTTTCGGTTCTTCTGGTTTACCATCTGGCTTTTCTGTTTTCGGTTCCTCTGGTTTTGGCTCTTCTACAGTTTTACAAGTGCCAAATTTATCTAACGTTTGTTGCAACGTTTGTTGACTCATATTGCTCCAGTCTGCAACGTAACGAAATGCAACAACATCCCCAGACTCTAATTTATAACTATCCGCCCCAACTTCTGCAGATTTATCATTTACATCATACAACCAACCGCTCGTTGCTCCGGCCATTAATCCATCGATGCCCTTTATATACGTTCCAAATGACATACTTTCAGATGTTACTTTGTCACCCATAACTTTTTGTAACAAACTAAAAGCTGTTTCTCCATCTTCAATGGAAACTTCTTTCGGACATAACATAATTCCTTTTTGTGATTCACCAATAATTGCAAGTTTCGCTGTCTTTCCTTCAGCAAACGTAATATGTACTGTATTCGCAAAAGAAACAAATACAAGTGCCACTGCCATTAATGATGTAAGCAGCCATTTCTTTAACATTGCCATCCCAAAATTCCCTCCCTTTACTAACATTCACACAAAAAAAGACCCTTTAAGGGTATGCGGTTGACACTCTCTTTTTGTAAGTGTCGAACAAAAATGTACAACACCTCCTACCCGCATTATTCGCGGCTATATTTGTATAGGAAAAATAATTTCGTTTATGAACGCACCATTGTGATAACATTCACTTTTCTAGGCAAAATTTAATCCCTTTTCAAGTTATCCCGCTATTCGCCGAGCAGTAAGACCCCCACCTCAAATTCAGCGAAAGCAAAGAAGTTAAGTGGGGATCAACTGCCCGTAAATGCCCGATTGGTGAAGGCTAATAATCAGTGTGGATGAACAAAATCCCCACTGATTAAAGTTTCACTTTATCGTAAATCGATAAACCTATACATTCTGTAATTTTTAAATTCTGTATTATTTTACTATTGACAAAGAATTTTGTCCATGCTTTATCGGATTTATTTTCTAAGAATAATAGCTTAATAGCCTTCCATTATTAGAAGTCATCCCTCACTATGTAAGCTTTTATCACTAACTATAATTCCATCTTCATCTACATAAACATATTCATTCGGTTTCCATTCGACTTCACCAAATTGCAATGAAATATTTCGCTCTCCTTTTCCTTCTTTTACACTTCTATTTGGCATCGTCCCTAACGCTAAAATACCAATATTAATATTTTTTAATTCACTAGAATCGCGAACATATCCATTTACAATAATCCCTGCCAACTTTCTTTCTTCCGCAATAGCTGCCAAATTATCACCGAGTAACGCACAATTTTTAGAAGCTCCGCCATCAACAACTAATACCGTTCCTTCTGGTAATGTTTGCAATCCTTCCTTCACTAGTACATTATCATCCTTCACTTTTACCGTTGCGATTTTCCCATAGAATTGTTTTTTCTTCCCGAAAGACCGAAAAGACTGGCGACATATTTGTAATTCCTTTTCAAATTCATCACATAGATCCGTAGTTTTCCACATCTCTTTCCCTCTTTTCTTTTCCTTTTATATTACATATTCTTGGATTTTTTTCGTTTCCCTGTCTAATGCTGCAAGAATTTGTATGTGCAGAAAAAGGATAGAAAAACTATTGCCTTAAGAAGCCACCTTTATTATAATCTATTTCACAGATAAATTTCAGAATATTTAAAATTAACCAGGTGAAAAAGGAGGGGTTTTATGCAATTACAGACCGAGGTAAAAAAACAGCCGAGTAAACGAAAGTTTAAAATGCCTGACGCGTACGTACTACTATTTTTTATCGCCTTACTTTGTGCCATTGCTACATATTTCGTTCCTGCTGGAGAATTTAAAAGAGTTACAAACGGTACTGTTACAACGACAATACCAGGAAGTTATCATTCTGTTCCACAATCGCCGGTAGGGTTTGTTTCTTTTTTTACCGCTATTGAAAAAGGAATGACACTTGCTGCTCCTATCATCTTCTTAATTTTATTTACAGGTGGAGCTATTGCGATTCTTGAAAAAACAGGTGCTCTTGACGGTTTAATCTATCATGTGATTAACAAATTTCGTAATCAGCAATTACTTTTCATTTGCATTGTCGCCGCACTCTTTTCTATTCTCGGCACGACTGGCATTATCGTTAACTCAGTTATTGGCTTTATCCCCATCGGCATCATCGTTGCGCGCACATTAAAATGGGACGCTATCGTCGGCGTAGCAATTATTTATTTAGGCACTTATGCTGGTTTTAATGCTACTATTTTATCTCCCTCACCTTTAGGCATTTCACAAAAAATCGCAGAACTCCCGATGTTTTCAGGAATTGGTTTACGTACGGCAATTTATATCTCTTTTTTAATTGCTACCATTTTGTATATTAATTGGTATGTAAAACGCTTAAAAAAATCGAATAAAGGAAGCATACTCGGAGATAACTGGTTTCCAAGTAATGCTCTTTCAAGTGAGAAAGAAACAGAGAAAACAGAAGTTCCTTGGACAATACGTCATAAATTAATTTTACTCGTTTCGGCTTTATCATTAATTGCATTTTTAATAGGCGCTTTTCGTCTACATTGGACGGACGCAGAAATGACCGCTACTTTTATATTCATAGCAATTACAGCGGGAGTAATAGGTGGTATGAAAGCAAACGATATCGCTTCTACTTTTCTAGCAGGCTGCCAAAATCTCATATACGGTGCTTTGATCGTCGGAATGGCTCGTTGTATTTCAGTCATTTTAGAACAAGGCAAATTACTTGATACAATCGTTAATCAACTCGCACAGTCTCTCGAAGGACATAGCCCTGTATTTGGCGTTCTCGGCATGTATGTAAGTAGTGCCGCATTACATTTCCTCATTTCATCCGGGACAGGAGAATCTGTTATTTTCATTCCGATATTAGCTCCATTAGCCGATTTCATGCATATTACACGCCAAGTTACAGTACAGGCTGTTATGCTTGGAGAAGGTGTAGTGAACTGCCTCAATCCAACTTCTGGTGTTTTAATGGGCGTTCTCGCAGCGAGCTTCATTTCTTATGGAAAATGGATTCGCTTCATGGCTCCACTTGCATTCATTTGGTTTATCATCGGACTTATTTTTCTTATTGTTGGTGTGAATATTGAATGGGGACCGTATTAAAAGACTCTTATTATACTTAACTTGATAAAATATCTATCCTATTCTCCAATCCTATAAAAATCACTTATTCTAGTATAGATATAAACAGGGATTGATCATAGTGATCAATCCCTTCTCTCAAAGCAAAATACCTTTAAATATTTTAATTCCAAATTTTATTTACCCATTCTGGATGATCAATAAAAGGATTGCGATTATGTTGATATTTTGTAAAAATCACTTCATTACGCTTTCGCTCTAAATCATCTACCGGGTCTTGTTCATTCCATTTTAGTAAAACGGATAGTTTACCCATGTATGGATCTTTATTGTTATTCACCTTTTCATTTAATTCTAAGTCTATTTCGCCGTTGTCTCCTTCATAACGAACAGCCATGTAAAATAGCATTCTAGCGATATCTCCTTTTACACTATCACGAGGTTCCCAAGAATCACTATCGTACTTACATTCTGTCGCTTCTGAATGATTCACACCACCATTATCAAAATCCAGATTTCCACGTGAGCTATTTACAGATACATCCGTCGCTCTTAAATGATGCAAATCTGTTCCAGCTCCTGCAGTCGTTCCAAAATCACCGTGAGATTTTGCCCAAACATGCTCTCGGTTCCAATTATCAACTCCTGAACCATTCGTAAGTTTCCCTTGCGAACGCCCAGTATATAAGAGTAGCACATTGTTTTTATTATTTGGATCTTCATCAGTATCTCTTAGTGCTTCCCAAACCGCACTGTATGATAACTTTGTATGATCATCAATAATATTATGAAGTTCCTTCTTTAATTCTAAACCCATTTTTCCTATTGCATTATTATAATATGTATCGTCATAGCTTTTTACAATAATCTCTTGTGGTGATGCAGAAGCTACTTCACCGTGTATGATATCTGTGAATGATAGAGATGCAGTACCTAAAATAAAAAATGAAGATAGTGTAACCATAGCAAGCCTTGTATTTCTAAACTTCATATACCCATTTCCCCTTTAAAATATAATTTGAAGCTATTAACTAAAAAATGCTTTCTAGCCCCCAAAAACTTTTAGAAAGCCATACCCATCCTTTTCTTTTTATTTAATACAAAACTCTATTGAGTCTGTATTATTTCCACACTTTTTGTTTATCTACTTTTCACAAGGAATATCCTTCTCTAGTAAAGATTATTAAAATATTCTTTACAATTAAAAAGTAGTTTAATGTTAACTTATAAATTTCAATTTTTTTATGCAATTATGCATATTTGATAAATCGTTCGACTTTTCTTTTTTCTATGACTGTCTTTATTTTTTGTGTAAAACCCTTCTTCCTCTGTAGAATAAGTACAAAAATAGATTGGATACCATGTAAGGCACCAATCTATTTTAATTAAAGAAACTTTGGTAATTCTGAGTTCACAACACATTGTGAAGTAATGATAACATTTTTATATTGAGACAGAACTACTACTATTTATTTGGTATCGAATCTATATACTTTTTAACTACTTCATATACATATTCTTGATTTGCCGCCGCTGTATTTGGATTGTATTTTCCGCCGTTTGTTTTATTGTTAGATAATACTCGAATCCCTAAAAATGGTACGTCATAAGCTTTTGCGATTTGCGCTGCTGCTGCACCTTCCATTTCTTCTACAGATGTACCGTATTTTGTATGGAACCATTTAATTCTATCAACTTCATTATTCCAAACGTCTGCTGAACCTATAGTACCTTCGACCACTTTACCTTTTGTATATTTATCTTTTACTGCATTAGCTGCTGCAAGTAAATCCTTATCTCCCTCGTAGTATCGGATTTTCTCAGCATTTGGATCTTCTCCTGCACTCCCTTCAGAAGCCATCAGGTCCATAGATATCCATTTTTCCGGTTCAATTCCTTGGTTCTCATTCATATTTGTTGTTTTTAGTGAACCTATATTCGCGACTTGTTTTCCTAACACAATATCAAATACATTTAAATTAGGATCATGTCCACCTGATGTTCCTTGGTTAATAATCGCTATAGGCTTATATTTTTCAATAGCCACTGCTGTAGCGGCTGCTGTATTTTCCATTCCTTTACCTGTTTTCGCAACGATTACAGGATAATTGTCTACAGTTCCTTTATAAAATACGAAACTCCCAGATTTTTCTTCTTTCACATTTTTTAACCTTTTTGCAAATTTTTCAGCTTCTATTGGCATTGGACCTTGAATTAAGATAGGGTTTTGAGTGCTTTTTGCCTCTGCTGCTTGTTTTGGACTAGCATTACATCCTGCAAGTATTGAGAATGATAATGCGATAGTAGTTGCTAGGGCACCATATTTTTTCAACAGATTTTTCTTCATAAATAATCTCTCCTCTTTCTCTTGTTGTTTTCTATACTCGATGTTTTGGTCCAAAGAAAAAAGCTCTAGAAATTGTAGAAAAATCTCTACTTTCTAGAACTACGGTAGTCAAAGTTAATTAAGCAAAAGATGAGGCCAATGCTAAATTATAGAACGGTAGCGGCTCAATACAGAAAGCGACCGAATACTTTAACCCGTAGTCCAGTTCTTTCATTGGGAACTAGGTAGAAACGCTCGGACCATATTACCGAGTATATACGAGTGATGTTATTTAAAATTATTATATTGGTAATATAACAAACTTTTAGTGTATACGCAATCTAAAAGTGAACATTTTTAATAAAAATAATAAAAATGTTCGTTTTTACAACCTAAATAGTTAGTATTTATCATTCCTAAATGGATAACGACGCTAAAAAACTCACAACCCATATACTAAACTAGATTAACCTACAACAACCGATCTTTTACAGACAATTACTCTACCTTTTCAGCGTTTGAGGCATTTACTACTACATAATTCGGTATTGTCGCAACGAGTTGTATTAAATGTTGATACATACTAATTTGCATCATTTCATTCGCCTTTTCAGCATTTCCAAACATTTGATACGCCTGCGCAATTAGATCTTCCTCTGGAAAGTTAGGACGTATGGTTTCGCCAAGTAATTGAAGCACCTCATTTGGTCTATTGAGTATAAGATAGCAAGTTGCTTTAAACGATACCGCCTCTTTCACAAGAGAAACATCTACACTTTCTCCCTGCACTCGGCTAAAGAGATACATTGCCTCTTCTAAAATTTCAATTCTTCTATCCATATCCTCTGTTAACATGTGGTGATTAATAAAAAGTAGCCCCATTTGAATTAATAATGGAAAACAAGAATAATATTTTTTTGTCACTTCCCTGCACTCCATCATTACTTCATCAAACGGTTCTTCACTAAAAGCTTCCGCTAGTCTATGATATAAATTTTTATTATCTTCCTGTTCCATTTGCAGTGTATAACAGATTAATTCATCTATACTTATGTTAAAGTACGATGCTAACAGTGGCAAAAATGTAATATCCGGATAACTCTGCCCAGTCTCCCATTTGGAAACAGATGCTTTCGTAATACCGATATACGCCGCTAACTCTTCCTGTGTAATTCCTTTTTCTTTTCTCTTATCCGCAATGATTTTATGAATATGAATTTCTCTCACTGTATCACCTCATACTTTTATTATATGTACTTTATTTCACACAAAATATAGATTTAAAGTCGACTTTCGTTAACAAAATCAACTGTTAGGAAACATCTCTCTAAAATAAAAGAAGCTCCAAATTTTATTATATTTAGGTCATAGATATTAAACTTAATAAAATCAAAGGCAGGAACATATTTGATATGTTCCTGCCTTTGATTTGTGGGGTACCGATACATAGCCATCTAGCTAAGATTTTGAAGTGCTTCAAAATCAAAAATTTCATCTCACCACAGTTTTCTATGAGAATCCAGTGAACAGCTTATTTACATAATTTTCGAAAGTGGAAGTTATTTTTCTTAAATAATAATATATTTTTCTTGAAAATTAGAAGTAACGCCTCCTACGTGAACATCTGTAATATTATTAAAATCAGTTGATACATTTACAATAATCTCTGAAGGCTGATCCATTACATATCCTTGCTCAAAAGTGAAGATATTATGTTTTTTTAAATTTTTATTTTGTTTTATTAAATAACATGCTAGTGCTGCATTTGATGTACCAGTGGCACTTTCTTCTGGAACATTAAACAAAGGTGCAAAGTTTCTGCAATGAGCTGTAGAATTATATAGTGTTTCCAGTGTAAATACATGATAACCAATTACATTATATTTCTTACTTATTTCAGCAATCCTCTTCATATCAGGAATAATCTTTAACAGGTCTGAAAGTTTTCTGACAGGTATAATAATATCGTGTAAACCTGTAGATACGATTTGAATAGGCATATCAGGTATTAGTTGTTCTTCATCTAGATTTAAAGATTCAGTAATTTCTTTACAAGGAAGTGTTGTAAGGAAATCAGGGAGATTTTGTTGTAAAGATATCATTTTATTTTCGTCAATTTTTACGTTAAGCATCCCCGCTTTAGTCTTTATTGTATACACTTTTGAATTTATTTCTTTCATTTGGGCTAATAAGGAAAAAGTAGCAATTGTAGCATGTCCACATATAGCAACTTCTTCATTTGGTGTAAAATATTTAATTTCGTAATCTGAATTTACAGAAGGAAGTACAAAGGCAGTTTCGGAGAAATTTAGTTTGTTTGCAATAGCTTGCATATCTTTTGTTGTAAGATCCTTTGTGTCTAAAACAACCCCAGCTGGATTCCCACCTTTTGTATTTTTAGTGAAGGCGTTTAACATATATGTTTTAATCTTCAATCCAATCACTTCTTTCCCTTTTTTACCAGTATATCATGTTGTAGATATAAAAAGTGGCATGTACATTCCATACATCCCTAATTAACATAACGTCCTATTATCGGAACTCAATGTATTTAGAAAACTATTAAAAGTCCTTCAGATTGTTTAACTGGAGGACTTAAGTGATTTTGAGTTGCAAGAGGTTTTATTTTTTCTCACTAATTTTAAGCCGTTTTGCATTTATGAAAAATGCGCTTCCAATTGTGAATATAACGGAAGAGATATACATTGTTATCCCTGAGTATTTATTATCAAACATTGTAATATTAAGTAAATTAATGAACATCATCAATATAAGTGATATGTACAATCCATTAATATATTTCACTTATGCCCCCCCTTTACTTTTTTTCTTTTTCATCTCTTTTTTTCGGTAACTCCTATGTGATAAATAGTGGTTTCTAAAAGTATTATTTAGAATATCCTTTTCCCCTATTTTACCATTTGAGAGAGGTGATATGTTGTTTGTTTTCGGTTGAATATTGTATACATACTCATACTCGGTTAACATAACGTCTCATTATTGGTAGCAAGGAAAAAGAAGAACCCTGCTCTCACAAGGGAACCTTCCTTTTTAGTTCTATGAATCTATACATTTTTTTATACATTCCTATCCTGGCACGGTTTTAGGGTTCTTGATTGTTACTGGATTAGCCAAAAAACTGTATAAAATCTTGCATGCTCTTAGCGTGGGGGTTTTCCAAAATACTGGCATCCCCCAATATGTGCTTTCTTATGGGTATTTCTTGAATCCTCATTAAAACACTTTCCCGTCCTTTGTCTATCTTTAAAAGTAACTCTGCTTGTTTATTTAAAGTCCTTGAAACGAGGCATTGTACTCCTCCTAAAGCCAAACAAATGATTAAAATTACACATCCATATTATACTGATTAAACTAAAAATTCAATCTCTTTTTATTTCATTCATTATGTAAATAAAAAAGGATAATCCGCCCTCATAATGGACTAATTATCCTATAAATCTTTATCTAAATTTAATAAAATTAGAACTTCTTTTCCTATGTATACTTATTTCGTTATTTCACCAAACTGCGCTCTCGTCACTTTCGCCAAGTCATCAACTTTAAGCTCAATTTGTACTCCAATTTTCCCGCCACTTACAATGATCGTTTCAAGCGATTGAGCACTCGCATCAATACATGTAGAAAATAACTTCTTCATTCCTACTGGTGAACAACCGCCGCGAATATACCCTGAAACTTTCGTAATATCTTTAACAGGAATCATTTCTATCTTCTTTTCACCGACCGCCTTTGCGGCTGCTTTTAAATTTAGTTCCTCATCTACTGGGATAATGAACACATGATAATCCTTACTATTCCCTTGAGCGACAAGTGTTTTATATACCTCTCTCACTTCTCTACCAATTTTCCCAGCAACTGATACGCCATCAATTTTCCCATCGTCCGGATCATATGACATCATCGAATATTCAATTTTTTCTTTATCTAATATTCGCATCGCATTTGTTTTATCTTTTTTCATAGTGTTCTCCTTAAAAAGTTATTTCATATTATTAAGTTTTCTTTTATTATACACTCTTTTCAATTTCTCCTACATAACTTCACGTATTCTTCAAAACTGAAAATATTGATATTTCCAAATTCATCTGATATAATTTGGAAAAACTTATGTTAAGGAGAGATTTGCAATGCGAACTTTTAATACTTCTTTCCAACTTCATCATCATACGTAACGCCGTGTATCCGAAGAAAAATTTTTCTTCGTGGGTACAGGGCTTTTCCTGTTGACCCACGAAGCGTTCATAAAGCTATGTGGGTATTTCTATACCTGCATAGCTTTTTTTAATTTAAAAGAGGAGTGATTATGGTGGAAATGAAAAATGTAAAAGGAACAAAAGACTATTTACCAGAGGAACAAGTATTGCGAAACAAAATTAAAAGAGCGTGTGAAGATACATTTGAACGATATGGCTGTAAACCGTTAGAGACACCAACATTAAATATGTATGAACTTATGTCTTACAAATACGGTGGTGGTGATGAAATTTTAAAAGAAATATATACACTTAAGGATCAAGGAAAACGCGAGCTTGCCTTACGTTACGATTTAACAATTCCATTCGCCAAAGTTGTCGCGATGAATCCAAGTATCCGCCTTCCTTTTAAACGATATGAAATTGGAAAAGTATTTCGAGACGGTCCGATTAAACAAGGGAGATTTCGTGAATTCATTCAATGTGATGTTGATATAGTTGGTGTAGAGTCTGTCATGGCAGAAGCTGAACTCATGAGCATGGCGTTTGACCTATTCCGAACGTTAAACTTAGAAGTAACAATTCAATATAATAATCGAAAATTATTAAATGGTATTCTCCAGTCTATTAACATCCCTACCGAATTAACGAGTGACGTAATTTTATCATTGGATAAAATCGAAAAGATTGGGATTGATGGTGTACGAAAAGATGTATTGGAGCGCGGGATTACTGTAGAAATGGCCGATACAATATGTAATACTGTTTTATCTTGCCTAAAGCTCCCTATAGCCGACTTTAAAGACACTTTCAATAATACACTTGTTACCGATGGAGTAAACGAATTGCAACAATTACAGCAATACTTACTCGCTCTCGGAATAAATGAAAACACGCTATTCAATCCGTTTTTAGCAAGAGGACTCACAATGTATACAGGCACTGTGTATGAAATCTTTCTACAAGACGGCACGATTACATCCAGTATCGGTAGCGGTGGTCGTTACGATAATATTATCGGCGCATTCCGTGGTGATAATATGAACTATCCAACTGTAGGGATTTCATTCGGTTTAGATGTTATTTATACAGCTCTATCACAGAAAGAAACAACATCATCTAAAGCGGATCTATTTATCATCCCACTTGGGACAGAATTACAATGCTTACAAATTGCAAAGCAATTACGTAACACTACTTCCTTAAAAGTTGAACTCGAACTAGCAGGACGTAAATTGAAACGTGCCCTTAATTATGCAAATAAAGAAAATATCCCGTATGTGCTAATAATTGGTGAAGAGGAACTATCTACAGAAACAGTTGTATTGCGTAATATGAAGGAAGGTACTGAAGTGAAGATTCCCCTCTCTTCCTTGGAAAATAACACATTTAATAACTATATATAATAAGCGCCACCCTCATTTGGGTGGTTTTTCTAGTGCATAAATAAAGAGTCATTCAGTTTACATAATATAATTATTGATTTCTATAAATGTAATTTTCAACCATATACAAAAAAAGAGGGCAGATATGCATCTCCCTCTTTTTTCTAACTCTTTTTATTATTATTCTTGTTCTTGCTCGTCCATAATCTTCTCGAACGCCGCAGATACTTTTTCAAATTCCTCGTCATTCTCTATGTATGAGAATTCATTATCTTCTTCTACTTTTAAAAAGAAGATATCAATGTCTTCCTCAGTTTCTGTTTGAATGTCTTCTACAAAGGCAACTGCAATGTATTCTGCACCTTCGACATCCATCGCTCCAAGTACTTCAACTTCCTGTTCTTCATTATTCTCATCGGTAAGACTAAAAATTTCGCCTACTTCAATTGCTTCCATATTCATTCTCCTCCTATCATACTCTAAAAAATAAAACGTTCAAATTGCACACTTACTAACATATCTTTCCATAAAAAAGTTGAATTCATACAGAAAGAACAACAAATTCTTGCTGATTCAGCAAAAGTATTCAACTATAAGGATATCATTTATGAATAGGAATGAACATATTTTAAATGAGATAATTGGATTAATTAATTTAAAATCCTTCTTTAGATTTCCGAAAGACCTCCATGTTCCATAATGATTCTTTCATATAGGCAGCTGGAATACCACCTTTCAATCTGTAAGTAAATACTAAAATAGCACCTCCTATCCTGATTCCTTTCCGTACGTTTTTAGGTTGAGAGATAAATCCTTCTATATACACTAAAGAGACTTATGCAGCAATTCCAATACATCTTTCATCGCAAAAGGACCGTCTTTTTTTACATGCTCAGCGAATTCAGAAACGAGACGTAATGTTTTCACACTTTCGATTGGATGATCTCCTGACGCACTTTCAGCAGAAAGCATAACAGCATTCGTTCCGTCCAATACAGCTTGAAATACATCTGTCACCTCAGCTCTTGTAGGAATAGAATGATCTACCATAGATTGAAGCATTTGTGTCGCTGTAATGACATATGTATTCGTTCGATTGCACTCACGAATCATCATTTTTTGCAAAAGCGGAATAAATTGATACGGCAATTCCACACCTAAATCTCCCCTTGCGATCATAATGCCATCCGCTTCTTTGCATATGTCTTGAAAATTCTCGATTGCTTCCATCGTTTCTATTTTTGCAATTAATTTAGGAGATGTTTCTTTATGTTCATGTATAAAACTTCGTATTTCCTTTATATGACTAGGTTTTCGAACGAAAGAACACGCAATAAAATCAACTTCCTCTTCTAGAAGAAATTGAATATCTTTTTTATCTTTCTCCGTAATAGCTGGCAAACTAACAATTGTACCTGGTAAGTTCACCCCTTTATGAGAGGAAATATTGCCACCTGTTTTTATTCTCGTTTCTATTTTTTCCGAACTTATCTTTTCAACGATTAACTCAACTTCTCCATCATTAATAAGAATTCTACTTCCAACTTTCACGTCATTCGCGATCCCTACATAATCAACACTTGCTTCTTCTTTATTCCCTTGAACTGGATTGGTATGTAAAGTAAATAACTCCCCTGCTTCAAGTGTAATTTGTTCCTCTTTCATTTCACCCAATCTTATTTTAGGACCTTGTACATCCCCTAGAATTTTAATAGAATCGTCTAACGATTTTACTAAACGAATGATGTCTTTATGACTTTCATGCGTACCATGTGATAAATTTAACCGAACAATTTTCATACCATTGTTTATTAACTGCGCTAACGTTTCTTCATTATTACTCGCTGGCCCAATTGTACAAACTCGATCAATTGTCATGTCCCCACCATCCTTTTTTAAATGTTTCCCATAAAATAAAAAGAAGATTCTTTTTATAGGAAAGACCGTGTAACTAAGGGTGCAAAGAGGTTTTATATGAAGAGAATATTTTGCTGAAGAAATAGCTTGAATTTAACTTTTTGTGCCCAACATTTTGACTCAATCGTTATTGTTAGTTTCGTTGCAATGGGGTACTACTAATAATAAATCTTGTTTACATACGAACGTTAGATTGGGATATCGAAAACGACCTATGGAGGAACCACAATGACTACTCTTCGAAAAAAAATAATGGGACTAACATTAGCGGGAACGGTAGCACTATTTACATTAGCAACAGGAATCATAATGAACGATAATGAGGTAAAAGCTGAGGTAAAAAAAGCAGGAAAGCAACCTAAAAATGTGATTTTCATGGTTATAGATGGGACAAGTTCTTCTGCTACAACATTAGCCCGGTGGTACAAAGGTTCACCTCTTGCGCTAGATCAAATTGTATCCGGAGGTGTTCGTACATACTCAGCAGAATCGGCTATTACGGACTCTGCACCAGCAGCCACAGCTTTAGCGACAGGAAATAAATCAAATTCAGGCTACGTGGGCGTATTACCTTCTGTTGTGAATTCACCTGGCTTAGAACCAGTGAAAGAAGAATGCAAGTTTCGTCCAGTTGCCAACGTCTTAGAAGGCGCAAAACGTTCCGGCCGCGCGACAGGAATCATTGCTACATCAGAAATTCAACATGCTACTCCGGCTAGTTTCTCTGCCCACCACGTTAACCGTAAAAATTTTGAAATACTTGGTGAACAGCAAGTTTATCAAAATATAGAAGTTGTATTAGGTGGTGGAAAAGCAGCACTTCAGCCTACGACAAGCAACGGAATTCGTAAAGACAACGAAGATTTAGTAAAAGTGATTCAAGACAAAGGGTATGACTTTGTCGAAACAAAAGATGCGTTATTAAACTCCAAATCAAATAAAATCTGGGGTTCTTTCTCTAATACTGCCCTTGCGTTCGATATGGATCGTAGAATAACTAATCCTAAGCAGCCAACTCTTTCCCAGATGACGAGAAAAGCAATTCAAACATTATCAAAAGATAAAGATGGTTTCTTCTTATTTGTAGAAGGTAGTAAGGCAGATTGGGCAGCACATGCAAATGACCCAATCGGGATGATTAGCGATGTATTGGCATTTGATGATGCAGTTACAGAAGCATTAGAATTTGCGAAGAAAGACGGTAACACTATGGTCATTGTATTAGCGGATCATGGTAATAGCGGTATTTCCATTGGCAACAGCAATACCACAAAAGGATATGATACCACACCAGTATCAGCTTACATTGCCCCACTGAAAAAGGCGAAAATGACACTTGAGGGTGCTACAAATAAACTAAAAGATGATTTATCTAATATAAAAGAGGTCGCTGCACTTTACGGTTTAGACGACCTAACTGAGGATGAAAGAGAAAAATTAAACGCTGCACATAAGAAAGCTGATGTAGGTCCAATCCTTACTAAATTATTGGCCAACCGTGCGAACATCGGTTTTACAACTGGTGGTCATACGGGTGAAGATGTATTCTTATACTCTTACGGTCCTCAAAAGCCATACGGTTTAGTCCAAAATACAGACATTGCGAAAATAATGGCCAAAGCAATGGGCTTTCAATTAGGAGAATTATCTAAGAAATTATTCTTAGATGCTGAAACATCCTTTAAACAAATTGGTGCAACTGTAACGATTGACAAAAAAGATGTACGAAACCCGGTGCTTGTAGTAAAACGCAATAATACGGAGGCCAAATTGTTTGTTAATAAAAACATTATCTGTATCGGTGGAAAAGACCATGAATTAGGAAGTGTTGTTGTAGAAAGCAACGGGAAATTCTATGTACCTGAAAAAGCAATTCAACTATTCACTAAGTATTCTCGCTAAATTTAAAAACAGACATAAAAAAACGCTATCCTTTCTATAGAAAGGGTAGCGTTTTTTTCGTTATATGGATACAAATTTATCTTATTAAATCCATTCAACAATAGTATCCATAGTTTGTCTTGTTTTATTAAATTGTGGTTCTCCTTTACGGTATCCAAATGCAACCATAACTGACACCTCAAGATTATCATCTTTTAAAATTCCTTCTTGACGAAGTAAAGAATCTACTTTTTCTTTATCGAATCCTTCCATTGGACAAGAATCAATACCGATTTGAGCTGCACTAGTCATCATATTAGCTAAAGCAATATAAGATTGCTTTGATGACCAATCAAATACAGCACGTTCGGAGTCTAACAATTTAAAATCCGATTCTTGGAATTTTTTGAAGAATTCATATCTCATTTGTTGGGCTTCTTCAGGCAATCCAATAATATCTTTCATCATGTGCTGAATATACTCTGCATCATAGTGCATATCTTTGATGTTTCTTGAAAGAACAATGACAAAATGACTTGCTGTTGAAAGCTGCCCACCTGCTCCCCATGAATATGGTAATAGTTTTTCTCTTAATTCTTTATTTTGAACCACAATAAATTTCCAAGGCTCATATCCAAAAGAAGAAGGAGATAATCTTCCTGTTTCTAAAATAAATTTAAAATCATCTTCTGAAATTTTCTTCATAGGATCAAATTCTTTACATGCATGTCTAAAGTTAAAAGCCTCAATAATTTTTTGTTTTGTATTTTGTTTTGTGTTAGTCATAAAAGATCCCCTTTTCATTAAATTATTATTTAACCAAATTATATTTTTAAAGTAACAATGATACAAGTACGCACATTTATGTGCTATAGTATCAAAAAAGATACTATTGTTAAGGGAGAGTCTTTTTATGATTAGTTCAAAAGAAGATGATGTAAATTATCCATTTTTAAATAAATATTCTTGTCCAGTAGAAGCTATCGTCGAGGTTATTGGCGGGAAATGGAAAGGTGTTATTCTTTATCATTTATTAGATGGTAAGAAACGATTTAATGAATTAAAAAGATTAAAACCTAATATCACCCAAAGAATGTTAACACTTCAACTTAGAGAACTTGAAGCAGATGGCATCGTACATCGGGAGGTATATCGTGAAGTGCCCCCTAAAGTAGAATATTCGTTAACTGGACTTGGCGAGTCATTACGTCCAATTATCCTTTTAATGATGGAATGGGCGACTAATAATATGGAGCAGGTTTTGGAAAGTAGAAATAACACTAAATAGTATTTAAAACCTGTAATTAGCCATTACAAACAACTCAAAAAAGATTGCCTCTTAGTATACAGGCGATTTTTTTTGAGTAGTTGCGATAGGTAAGACTTTGAAGTTATCTCCATCTTTTCCCCCGCTTAACACTGTACGTGCGACTTTCATCGCATACAGCGTCCCATCTTATTCTTCTATACTAAAGCAACTAGATTACAAACAATGTTGTACTCACCAACGTATTAATTCCCCTTTCTTACGAAAGGTCACATCATCTTACTCGATCCTGTGAGTTACATCTAATTGATTTAGTTTTCAAAGAACAAGACTAGGGACTATCCCTCCACATTCGTTACATGCTTCGTCGGTACTGTGTCCCCACCTTCACAAGAATGAAGCAATTTCGGTTCGTTAGAACCTTATTGCCTCTGTCCGCTAGTAGGCGTTGGTGACAGTTTCTTCCTTACCACGTTCCGATTGACCTAGCTATACATATATCCTTAGGTGCTTGCTTTAAGCCTGTTATCTTTACATCCTCATCGTTAGATGTTCCGAATTTCACATCCTTTACTCTTACTTTCCGGTAGATAACGTCGTCATTGACGACATACACATTTCTAATGTATTAATAATTTAGACCCGTACATTCGCAAGTTCGCCAGTCCGTTAGGACATTCTCACCATAGATATTTTGTAGCATCCCGACCTATCCATTACCCTATGATTTCTCACTTAGGTTTTGTTCAGCCAACTTCACCTAGCTTCATACAATTTGTGACTACTATCACGCCTTGCATGTAGGAGTATCAGATAAGTAGTTTCAGCTCAACCTGACGGCTTTCATTCCTACTTTCAGTCAATCAGTTGTTGTTATCAAATTGATAACCCTCCTATTTCGTGTTTGCACACTTATGAGGAAACGTGTCGCACAAAGGATTATTTTGGTCAGATTCTGGAAAAGTGTTAATATTCTTCATAAAGGAGGTCTACTGATGAAAAATTTATGGAAGAAAGTTTCTTTAATTGCTTTCATAGTAATTGTCCTTTTAATAATTTTATATTTTTATGATATGTCACTTTTCTGGAACCAACCCATCGCTATCAAGCTAATATTTTTAATTACCCCCATAACGAAAATTTTATACATCGTTGACTATTGATAATGATAGGTTATGTTAATAAAAATTGTATGGGTGATATATCATAAGTATTTGTATTTCAAGTTATAAATTGTTATGATAAACTGGTTAATTTAGGGAAATGAAGGAGGAACATGGATTTAATCAAAGAAGTGACTTTATTAAGATATCAATTTAGACTTATGCAAAGTATGATTCAGTCAGATGAATTCCCATTTTATAGATTTGTTATAGATTATGAATTTGAAGAAGAACAAGTAAATGCTTTAATAAAAATTTTAATTGCATTTCATGATCGATTAACTAGAGAAGAAGTTTCGATTTTTGTCCAAAATGATCATTTATTTTCTAAATTTAAACTTCCTTTAGATATGCTATACAGCCCAAAAAAACCTAATTTAGATGAGTTTAAACTATATATCACTAAGATTTTTCATCAAGAATTTGAATTGAAATACTTGTTATTAAGTTAAAAAAAACAATGTATTTTTGTGAATGTCTGTGATTATCTTTTAGAGCAATTACAAATTAGTAATAAAGTTTGATTATGTGAATAAAAAGCCCCTTCAGATATTCTAAAGGAATTTTAATAGGATTCTAGATAGATTGAATGCTGATAACATTGATTATGTAAATATATAAAGGTAACAGAAATAATTATTAAACGGCTAGATGAGGCATCGCTATAAAGCTAAGGTTTTGCACTATCCATAAAGCAAAAAAGGCGTTATCCTTTCTGTAGAATTATAGGAAAGGATGGCGTTTTTTATGTCTGTTTCTGTGTCTGACGAATTAAAACTATTTGCTCAAGAGATTCAAAGTTTTTTATCTCCAAATACCTTACGGGATCTTGCTAGAGATGTTGGTTTTGTACAAAGAACCAGTAAATACCAAGCAAAAGATTTAGTAGCTTTATGTGTATGGGTGAGCCAAAATGTAGCTATGACTTCTTTAACTCAGTTATCTAGCTGTTTAGAAGCATCAACAGAAGTACTCATCAGTCCTGAGGGACTGAATCAACGGTTTAATAAGGCGGCCGTCCAACTTTTACAACACCTACTAGCCGAACTACTAAGCAAAAAATTGGCCGCATCTATGCCGATTTCTTCTCCATACACTTCTGTTTTCAAGCGTATTCGTATTTTAGATTCAACTGCATTTCAACTCCCGGATGTATTTTCATCGGTTTATCCAGGTGCAGGAGGATGCAGCCATACAGCTGGGATAAAAATTCAACTTGAGTATGATTTGCTAAGTGGACAGTTCCTTCATATTCATACAGGTCCAGGTAAACAACATGATCGCACTTACGGCTCTCTGTGTGCCCCAACTGTGACAGCGAATGATTTATGTATCCGAGATTTAGGTTATTTTCATTTAAAAGACCTTCAATATATCCAAGATAAAGAGGCCTACTATATCTCTCGTATCAAGTCGAATACACGTATTTATCAAAAAAATCCTAACCCTGATTATTTTCAAGATGGAAGAGTTAAGAAAGGTACAGAGTATATACAGATAGATATGGAGACGTTAATGAACTCCCTTCAACCAGGACAAACATGTGAAATAGCTGATGCTTATGTAGGAATGATTGATAAAGTGCCAGCTCGTGTAATTGTTCATCGATTAACAAAACAACAGCAACAAAAACGATTACAAGATCAAGCTGTAAGAGAAAAAAAGAAAGGAATGAAGTATTCTCCTCGTAGTAAACGACTCAGTGGTATCAATGTATACATGACAAACACCCCTACAGATATTGTCCCGATGGGACAGGTACATGATTGGTATTCTTTACGTTGGCAAATCGAGATTTTATTTAAAACATGGAATTCATTCTTTCATATTCATCATTGTAAAAAGATAAAACCAGAACGATTGGAATGCCATTTGTATGGACAACTGATTGCCATTCTACTCTGTTCTTCTACCATGTTTCAAATGCGGCAATTACTTCTTATGAAGAAGAAACGAGAACTGAGTGAATATAAGGCCATATATATGATTAAAGATTATTTTCTTCTTCTTTTCCAAGCTATACAGAAAGACACCCAAGAGCTATCAAAGATTTTAATTCGCCTGTTCAACCTCTTACAGCAAAACGGGAGAAAATCTCATCAATATGAGAAGAAAACAGTCTTTGATATATTAGGTGTCGTTTACAATTGTACCATGTCTGATAATCAAGCCGCTTAATTCAAAAAAGTGAAACCCGTTAGGGTTTATTTCGTATGCAAATCTTTCAATCACCTACACTTGCCCTTTAGAAAAAAGAAACAATCTCGCCTGAAATTGACTTTGCATAAGCTTAGGTTTTAAAGTACCCCCTGAACGAAAATTTTGTGTTTTTTATAGCACCGGAGTAGTTCTGTTGCAAAGTTTTCTAAATGAGAATACACTCTAGAAAAAAGAGTAAGGAGAATCACAAATGCGATATTTTAAAGGGAAACAGTTCAAGAAAAATATTATTTTTGTAGCCGTGGGCTACTACTGTCGTTTTTCTTTAAGCTATCATAATGTATCTGAACCTTTGAGAGAGCGTGGAATATCGATTCATCCAACAACGATTATGCGTTGGGTTCATGAATATGGGAATTTAATCTATCAAATTTGGAGAACGAAAAACAAAAAGGTACAATCGTCGTGGAAATTAGATGAGACTTATATAAAAGGAAAAGGAAAATGGTGTTATTTATATCGTGCGATCGATAAAGATGGATACACATTGGATATTCAACTCCGAAAAACACAAGATCCTCAGGCGGCATATGCCTTTATGAAAGGGTTAGTAAAAACGTTTGGAAAGCCAACAGTTCTCATAACAGATAAGGCACCCGCATTACTTTGTGCGTTCAAGAAATTAATGGAAAATGACTTCTGTAAACATACGACTCATTGCACAATCAAATATTTAAATAATCTTATAGAACAGGACCATCGGCATGTGAAGCGTTGTTTTTCCAAATCCGCAGGATTTCAAAGTATTCGTTATGTTTCACGTACGATAAAAGAAATCGAAACCGTTCATGCCCTATATAAACAAAGGCGAAGACTTCAAACAGACTCTGCCTTTTCGGTGTATCATGAATTGCAACAATTACTAGTAGTTACATAATCTTTCCTCATACTGTCATGTTTCTGTTTATCTCTTAGGAAACTTTGCAACAGAACCCATACAAGTATATCACTCTAGCTAAATGAGGAAAGCCCTGCAGGGGATGCAGGGCAGTACTAAGATCATCGAGTTGTCGATTCTATAAGAACTTCTTGGAATGTAATAAGTTTAACACATAATTTTAAAAAACTTTATATAAGAATGTTACGAAATTTTGAATAAAAAAATGTGAAAAAAAGTTGATAATCCATAGAAGTTATCAGGACTTATGTTTACAATAGTGCTCTTATAAAGGTAATAGGACAAGCTTTCTCTCGTCGGAATATTCAGGGATTACATAAAATGAAAGTGCTAGGTGACCTCCACCAATAAAAGTGTTCCTGGATATTCCGATGCACTTAGATTAGAAAGGTAGATATTTATGGGTAGAGTGTCTTCATACAATAATATATGCTTGTCCAGTTTAAACATGAAAAGTTTTTTAACAAAATAGTTATTTTAATTAAAAGAGCAGCTAGCAAAAGCTAACTGCTTGTTGAAAAAAGAATCCCCTCCAGGTTATTTACTGCCAGAGTTTCAAGAAATAAATGATTAAATTAATTTAACTTTTCAATTGCAATTGAAGCATTTACATTTGTTTGTGTTCCACCTGCCAAAGTCTGCAAAGTAACCGCAGCAGCGGAAGTATGATTGTGAAGGGTAAGAACATCACCTGCGGCTAAAGTGAGGAATGTTTGCCCGTTGTTTGGCTGAGTTCCTGCACCTGATCCATAAACTGCGTTGGTAACTGGAGCACCATTTAAAAATAGCGTAAATTGATTAGGCTCAACTCCTGATACAGAAAAAGAAATCTTATAATCTCCTGCATTAATAACCATAATCTGAGAAGTTCCAGGAGTATGAGTAAAACCAGGTGTCATTAAACCATTTGAATTAAAAAGAATAGGTGCTTCTAAGGCAACAACTTGAGCTGCTGTATTGAAAACATAAGCATAATGAGATAACCCAGATACTGTAAGTCCGGTAGGGCCAGTAGCTCCAGCAGGTCCTGGTAATCCGGTAGGCCCAGTAGGCCCTGGAGGTCCACCAGAAGGCCCTATTGCTCCCGTTATTCCAGTAGGGCCAGTAGCTCCAGCAGTTCCTGGCAATCCGGTAGGTCCAGTAGGCCCCGGAGGTCCACCAGAAGGCCCGGTTGCTCCTGTTATTCCAGTAGGCCCTGGAGGTCCACCAGAAGGTCCAGTTACTCCCGTTATTCCGGTAGGTCCAGTAGGCCCCGGAGGTCCACCAGAAGGCCCGGTTGCTCCCGTTATTCCGGTAGGTCCAGTAGGCCCCGGAGGTCCACCAGAAGGTCCGGTTGCACCTGTTATTCCAGTAGGTCCAGTAGGCCCTGGAGGTCCACCAGAAGGTCCGGTTGCTCCCGTTGTTCCGGTAGGTCCAGTAGGCCCCGGAGGTCCACCAGAAGGTCCGGTTGCTCCCGTTATTCCGGTAGGTCCAGTAGGCCCTGGAGGTCCACCAGAAGGTCCGGTTGCTCCCGTTATTCCGGTAGGTCCAGTAGGCCCCGGAGGTCCACCAGAAGGTCCAGTTGCTCCCGTTATTCCGGTAGGTCCAGTAGGCCCCGGAGGTCCACCAGAAGGTCCAGTTGCTCCCGTTATTCCGGTAGGTCCAGTAGGCCCCGGAGGTCCACCAGAAGGTCCAGTTGCTCCCGTTATTCCGGTAGGTCCAGTAGGCCCCGGAGGTCCACCAGAAGGTCCAGTTGCTCCCGTTATTCCGGTAGGTCCAGTAGGCCCCGGAGGTCCACCAGAAGGTCCAGTTGCTCCCGTTATTCCAGTAGGTCCAGTAGGCCCTATTTGAGGCAAAGGAAATACACATGGAAATGGGATGTGACATTTCTTTTTAAATTTACTCATTTTTACACCTCCCTTATAAATTAACTAACCAATTTATATTTATACTTTAACAACTTATGAGTAAACAACCACACGGGTGTAAGGAAAAAACCTATAAAAATCACATGAAAGGTTTTAAGAGCAAGCCTCTATTTCACATTCCATACCAAAAAGAGCACCATATATAAGTGCTCTTCGGACCAAAACTCTTAATGTAAAAGAGTATGTGATATCATATGTAATTTTTTCATGGGCGTGAAGTATTGAAACAAAAATGCTATTTAATCACTAAGTTATCGAGATGAAAAATAGTGCACAAAGTTTTTTGTGCACCACTATATATAAACTATGTCTTGTCTTGTTAATATATGTCCACCTCATAAAATCGTGAACAGATTAAAGTGGAATTTAAAAAGAGCGCTTTCCAAGGCACTCTCTGACCAAAACTTATATTGAAAAAGAATACACATGATATTGTATGCATGTTGTTTAGGTAGGTGCAGTTTTATGACAAAATCGTTATTTGGATAATTCCACATCGCTATCAAGCTAATAAAAAGAAATGCTCCTAAAATGAAAAAATACGCTATTCTTTCTGTAGAATCATAGGAAAGGATGGCGTTTTTTATGTCTGTTTCTGTGTCTGACGAATTACAACTATTTGCTCAAGAGATTCAAAGTTTTTTATCTCCAAATACCTTACGGGATCTTGCTAGAGATGTTGGTTTTGTACGACGAACCAGTAAGTACCAAGCAAAAGATTTAGTAGCTTTATGTGTATGGGTGAGCCAAAATGTAGCTATGACTTCTTTAACTCAGTTATCTAGCTGTTTAGAAGCATCAACAGAAGTACTCATCAGTCCTGAGGGACTGAATCAACGGTTTAATAAAGCGGCCGTTCAACTTTTACAACACCTACTAGCCGAACTACTAAGCAAAAAATTGGCCGCATCTATGCCGATTTCTTCTCCATACACTTCTGTTTTCAAGCGTATTCGTATTTTAGATTCAACTGCATTTCAACTCCCGGATGTATTTTCATCGGTTTATCCAGGTGCAGGAGGATGCAGCCATACAGCTGGGATAAAAATTCAACTTGAGTATGATTTGTTAAGTGGACAGTTCCTTCATATTCATACAGGTCCAGGTAAACAACATGATCGCACTTACGGCTCTCTGTGTGCCCCAACTGTGACAGCGAATGATTTATGTATCCGAGATTTGGGTTATTTTCATTTAAAAGACCTTCAATATATACAAGATAAAGAGGCCTACTATATCTCTCATAACAAGTCGAATACACGTATTTATCAAAAAAATCCTAACCCTGATTATTTTCAAGATGGAAGAATTAAGAAAGGTACAGAGTATATACAGATAGATATGGAGACGTTAATGAACTCCCTTCAACCAGGACAAACATGTGAAATAGCTGATGCTTATGTAGGAATGATTGATAAAGTGCCAGCTCGTGTAATTGTTCATCGATTAACAAAACAACAGCAACAAAAACGATTACAAGATCAAGCTGTAAGAGAAAAAAAGAAAGGAATGAAGTATTCTCCTCGTAGTAAACGACTCAGTGGTATCAATGTATACATGACAAACACTCCTACAGATAGTGTCCCGATGGGACAGGTACATGACTGGTATTCTTTGCGTTGGCAAATCGAAATTTTATTTAAAACGTGGAAGTCATTCTTTCAAATTCATCATTGTAAAAAGATAAAACCAGAACGATTGGAGTGCCATTTATATGGTCAATTGATTGCCATTCTACTCTGTTCTTCTATCATGTTTCAAATGCGCCAATTGCTCCTCGTGAAGAAAAAACGAGAGCTTAGTGAGTATAAAGCTATATATATGATTAAAGACTATTTTCTTCTTCTATTCCAAACTATACAAAACATACTAAGATTAGTAGTGCAGACCAAGGCATTGGTTCGCACTACTATTTTTTATATAGTAGAAGTGAAGAGAAGGTCGTGGGTGTTTTGGGATCCTGAATCCGTATACAAAACTGACCTTCTTCACTTACCTTATTTGAATCAGTTTTTAGTATGTTGGTCTTCGAGATCGTGTATAAGAAATGAGAATCGATAAGTGTAAGTTGAAGACTTCAATTCCACCTGAGGAGGAGCTATATGAAACACGTTATTGCATTTGATGTCAGTATGGGTAAAAGTTATATGGTAATTTATAATGTACAAAAACAATGTGTATTCGAAAGTGAAATCAAGCATACTAAGCCTGATTTTAAAAAGCTACAAGAAAAGATACATAAGCTTACAGATGAAACCGGAGAATCACCTGAAATTGTGTTCGAATCAACAGGAATCTATTCCAGACAGCTAGAACGATTTATGCAAAATAACCAGTATACATATTGTTTATTAAACCCACTAGAAGCCAAAATACAATGTGATTCCTTGCGGATTCATAAGACAGACCGAAGCGACGCACACCGATTAGCTCTCACTCATTTTACAGTTACCCGAAGGGTATCTACCGGAACTGATAATTTATTCTATCAGTTAAAATCTCTTTCTAGATTATATAGTGAACTGGATGGTGAATTATCAATAATTCGCGGCCGTATGCATAAAGTAATCCAATTAACATTTCCAGAATTGGAAAGAATATTTACTAGTAGATCTGATTTGTTTTTAAATTTTGTTCAACTATTTCCCCACCCAGATTGTGTTTTAGGTCTTTCTAAAACCATTATAAAAAATCGTATTCGTGCCAACACCAATAAAAAAATATCAAATATTACGGCGGAGAAAAAAGCGATTCAGATACTTGAAATAGCGGAAATTTGCTATCCTGCTGTTTCTCAGAACGATGTTCTGTGTGACCAGCTCAAATTATACGCAAGGCGCTATCAAGAGCTTCTTCACCAAAAAGAAAGCTGTATTAGCAAGATGGTGTATGTAGCTGAGCAACGTGAAGAATACGATGTCATTCGCAGTCTTCCTGGGATTGGACCGAATACTGCAGTACGCTTGATGGCTGAAATAGGAGATATTACTCGTTTTAACAATAACAAGCAACTCAATGCATTTGCTGGTATTGATATACGCCGTTTTCAATCAGGTAAAACCTTTTTTAAAGATAAAATCAATAAACGTGGAAATAAACATTTGCGGAAGCTCCTTTTCCTCATCATCCAGAACATGATTAAACAACGACGTTACGGACAAAATCATATTGTTGAGTATTACGATAAATTAAAAACGCAACCTTATAACAAGTGTCATAAAGTTGCGTCCATTGCATGTGTAAATAAATTATTGAAGCTTCTCTTCTATCTCATTACACATAATATGCACTATGATTATCGGTTAACCGCCTGAAACCATAGTTTCATCCAGCATACCATATCTTCCCCCTAGTAAAAAATGGACACATATTAGGGGTATTTGATTTGTATTCTAATTGGCTTAAAATCTCTAGCATTTAATCAATTATAACTCTAAAAAACAGTTGACTAATCGTAAGAAAAACACCCAAGAGCTATCAAAGGTGTTACTTCGCCTGTTCAATCTCCTACAGCAAAACGGGCGGAAATCTCATCGATATGAGAAAAAAACGGTCTTTGATATATTAGGTGTCGTGTACAATTGTACCATGTCTGATAATCAAGTCGCTTAATTTAAAAAAGTGAAACCCGTTAGGGTTTATTTCGTATGCAAATCTTTCAATCGCCTACACTTGCCCCTTAGAAAAAAGAAATAATCTCGCCTAAAATTGACTTTGCATAATCTTAGCTTGATAGCGATGTGGAACCAACCCTAAATTACATTTAAAAATAAGCCCCTCTTGAATAAAATTCAACATTCCGTCAATACTGTACATGACATTAGATTTTCTCCTTGTTCCGTATTTCATAATTTGAGCAATTGATTGTAACTGCTGAATGCCTTCTTCTTCATTATGTTCTCCCTGAACAATTGCTGACGAACAATATAATGGTTGAACAGCCACTGTATGGAGACTCTTCCGCTAAATAAAATTGTGCGACCATTGGAAGTTCTTCTCGTTTACATATTTCTAGGATTTTCTGCGATACTGGTGCAATTTCTTCATCATAAACTTCCTCTTTATCGTACATCTCAATTCATTCTCCTTTTCTACAAAATGAAATTTTTGTAGAAAATAATGAACTTTAAAAACTACTAAATTGCAAATATAAATACAAGGGAGCGTTTTATATGACTTCCTATCAAAAAATATCTTTAATAGTTATCACTCTTTTTTATCATTGGGATGTTCCTTTCAAATGAAGTCTTTATTTCTTAACACCCACCGAAAATGAACAGTAACTAAAAAGATTTAGATAGAATACGGTGAACCCCATATTCTATCTAAACAAACTAAAAAGGCCTACTCACACGAGTAGGCTTTTGAAACTATGAAAGCTTCGTCAATAACTGATTTAAATCTTTTTTCGTTTTCGCCGTTAATGACTTCATTTTATTAACATCTATCTTTTCTTTTTCCGCTCTTATAATTAATGGATACAAACTTTGTTCAATTGTTTTGTATTCAGTTGGATGTGATGCTTCTATATCTTTTTCAATTACATCCCACTTCTCATTAATTTGTTTTCCAAGTTTATTTACTGTTTCTAATTTAGGATTTGCAGCTAATTGCTTATCTAGGCTTTCAATTAATGTAACGACTTCTTTTACATTTGCTTTCACAGCGACGTTTTTCTTCGGATCTTTCGTTGTCTTTCCGTTATTGTTTGTACTTGTGCTTTGATCTGTTGTTTTCCCGCTAGTAGTTTGATCATTCGTTTTTCCTGTCGTTTCTTTATCTGTTGTTTTTCCATTTTGGTTTTGAGTTGACGTTTTGCCGTTACTTTCTGTTCCTGATGATTCCTTTGTATTTTTTGCATCCTTATCTGTTTTTTCATTCGAAGAAGTATTTGTGTCTTTTTCACTATCTTTCGTTGTTTTTGACGCTTCATCTGCACTTGTCATTTTTGATTGCTCTTCATTTTGTGCAGTTGCTGGATCCTTCTTCGCTTCATCTTTATCTGTGAAGGTACTACAAGCTGCCATTGTAAGCATTGTACCAATTGCTACTGATGCGATAGCGACCTTTTTCATTTTCATAAAAATCCCCCTATGTTTACAATTTTATCCTTCTCTTTACGATTCTATTTCCCCTTAAAAAATCCCTTTTCATACGAATCACTATCTTTCCGACAGTAATCTTCATAATAATACGTACAAAAAACGATAAATTCATTTTAATATTCGAGTTTTTTCTACTACATTTCCCTCCTCTGTAGCAAAAGAAAAAGAGTATGTTGTCACATGAAGATTTACAATCTACAAATGACAACATACTCCCCTATCAATTTTTTATCTTTCTTGACATTTTATTTATACAAAAAACAAAATAATTACTAATTTTTTTATTTCTCAACAATTGTTAACATAATATTTTTATGAATAACCACCGTTCGAATGAATGACTTGCCCAGTAACCCACTTCGCTTCTTCACTTACTAAAAAAGCAATTAAGCGTGCCGCATCCACCGGTTCTCCAACTCTTCCTTGCGGGAATTTCCATACTAAATGATGCTGTAATTCCTCTGTAATCCATCCTGTATTCGTTGGTCCTGGATCAACAGCATTGACTGTAATCCCCTTCTCCATAGCAATTGGTGCAACTGACTTTGTAAATGCTTCTATTGCTCCTTTCGTTGCTACGTATGCTAGTTCATCTGGCATCGGGCCTAATGACTGCCCAGAAGTAAGATTTATAATACTTCCACTCGTTTTAAGTGAAAAATGTTTAATAAATAATGAACTTAATAGCATAGGAGCACGAACATTAACCGTATAATGTTTATCTAGCTGTTCTACATCTAACTCTTCAATTTTCGTAGGAGTAGAATACGCCGCATTATTAATAAGAATAGATGGATCCCCTAAACGTTCTGATACCATATACAATACACGATTAGGCGAATAAGACTGCGATAAGTTGATTTCTGCCATTTCACATCGAACGCCGTAACTTTCAATTTCCTTTTTCAACAAAAAGGGCTCTTGATCATTCATTCCCCATGGCATCGCTTTATCATACCGAGGCCAGTACGTGAAAAAAATGTCTATCCCATTTTGAGCAAGCACCTTGCATACAGCTGCACCAATTCCATTCAGACGAGTTGCCCCTGTTACAATTGCTATTTTCTTCACCTTTTCTCCTCCATCTATGGATAAATCCCCTGCACGAATACAGAGGATCTACCTTTTTAATTAATATTTGACAATATACGCTCAGCGCCTAATTTTAAAATTTTAATAAAGATATAATTTACAATCGTAAACATTACAAATAAAACGATAAACATAATCCAAAGTCCTACTTGAAGGAAGAAGTATAATACACTTACACCCGCTACAATAACTAAAGCTATTAAAATATTAGCTAAAAAATTCCACAAAGTTGTATATCGACTTTTAAATAATTTCTGTTCTGTATCCCAATGAATATCTGCAGTTTGTGCATCCCAGCGTGTACCGATTAAATTAATTAACAATAAACCGTTCGCACTTAGTAAGAACCAAAGTATCATGAAGACTGGCGAAATACCTGCTACAAATGCCATTGTAATACCGAATACTCCTAAAATGACTACATTAATTAACCAGGCCGTTATCGCTTTCGCAAAAAAGATATCCGAAGCCTTTACTGGTAAGTAACGATTAACAAACCAAGAGCTTCCATCTCGTGAGAATGACGTTGTTGCAATAACGTTACTCCCCATTAAAAATAAGGATGCACAAAGGCCAACACCAATTGCGAAACCTGCTGATTCTGGATTATCAATATATTCCATAATCCATTTTAAATTTCCATCTTGTACAAACAAAACAAAGAACAGCATAATTGGCATAACGAAAGTTTGCACAATACAGTTTAAGAAAAATTGTGGTGTACGGAATAACGTTTTAAATTCTTTTTTCACATATGCTTTTAAATGAGAACTTTGTACTGTTGATTTCTGTAAACCTTCTGCTGAAATTACCTCTTTCTTTGCTGTACTCGTTGAAAGTCCAATAACCCCTTTTAAATATGTACGCTCTGCAATGTAATAAAACAAACCGAAAAATGCGATAGAAATAAGAATGTATATTAGTACGTATAATATTCCCTTCCACGATGCATTTTCTACTAATCCCATTGCACCAAAATATGTAGTTGGAAAATAATTTGTCATTTGTATGAAAAGGGAGGATTGATTATTTGTAAGATAATTCGCAACTGAATCTCCAGCTCCAGATACTGCACTTTTATTTCTCCATTGCATAAATACATTGATTCCGACGATAAATAGTATACTTACGATTCCAATAAATATACTTCCTCGATCTTTATTTTTCGCTATATTCGTATACCTCATAATAATTGTCATAATTAACGAAGCTAAAACTAGCGGAATGATCGGGAAGAATAAGTAAATGACAATCATATAAATGTAATATGTAATGAAAGCACCACTCTTTAAACCGTAAGTAATAAAGATAGGCAATAAAATAAACGAGCTCATTACGTATTGTGTAATTAACACTGTAAAGAACTTTGCCGAAATAATTCGCGCTGGTTTTAACGGTAACGGTAGCAACATTTCAACATCATTACTATAGTAAAACACTGTTAAAATGTTCATAATACTCATCAAAAATACCCATATACTAGCAACTGCTAATCCCATCGCAATAACAATTCCTGGATCCTGTCCGAGGTGTATCATTCCTTCATATATTCCATGGGTCATCGAACCGAATATTAAAAAACCTACAAATAAAATGGCTGCAAATGAAAATAAATACGCCCATCTTTTCTTTTTATCTGTTATGAAATCTGCATAATTTAATTTCAATAATACTTTCGTTAACGTCCAAATTTTACTCATTGCCCGTCATCTCCAAGAACATTTTTTCAAGTGATTCATTGGATTCAAAATGATCTCTCATTTCATTTAAATTCCCTTTAAACTGAAGATTTCCCTTATTAATAATCGCGACGCGGTCACATATTTTTTCAGCTACTTCTAATACGTGTGTCGAGAAAAATACAATCTTCCCTTTATCAGCATGTTCTCTCATCATTTCTTTTAAAATATATGCAGATTTCGGATCAAGACCTGTTAACGGTTCATCTAAAATCCACACATCTGGTTCATGTACGAGCACACCGATAATAACAATCTTTTGTCTCATACCGTGTGAATAACTTTGAATTTGATCAGATAAAGCATTGTACAGATCAAACTTCTTCGCTAATGACTCTATTCGTTCTTGTCTTACTTCCTTCGGTACTTCATACATATCAGCCATAAAGTTTAAATATTCAATCCCTTTTAATCGTAAAAACATATCCGGGCTATCTGGAACATAGCCAAATGTTTTCTTCGCTTCCATCGGATTTTTCATAATATCTTTACCGTTGATTGTAATGATTCCTTTGTCCACCCCATGAATACCAGTAATCATCTTAATTGTCGTTGATTTACCCGCACCATTCGGTCCTAAAAACCCAAAGATTTCTCCGCTCGGTACAGATAAACTTAAATCTTTTACTGCATAGGTAGATCCATTATAACTTTTTGACACATTCAAAATTTCGATCATTACATCCAATCCTTTCCTTAATTACCAATTAACTATATTAACATTATAGCATAATTATATTTTTAGATTTTTACATTTTTCAGTTTTTTTAACCTTTAAAATAAATATAAACTCCTAATCCAACGATTAAAACAACGGCTAGTATTATATAAATCATCGTAAGTCGTTTAATATTTCCTTTTGTCGCTTTACTATAATTCGCATCACCATTTCGCCCGATTAACACCGTTCCAATTACAGTAATAACTACAAGTAATATAACGATCATTATCCCAGTTAACATTTCGTCCTCCCCCTTCTTACATCCATTTTACGATATTTCCCTTTTTATTTTACAGAATATTTAACCTTTTTTACTATTATTATGAAATAAATCGCAAAACTATTATTACTATGAATTTCCATATGTGATATATTTATAACATATAGTGATTTATCCCGCATTAACTGGCAGTAATACTCCCACCTCAAAATTCGCCTGGAGCAAAGAAGTTAGGTGGGAGCCCTGCTGCCCGTAAACGCCCGATTGGTGAAGGCTAATAATCAGCGGAGGATGAACACCCCCCACTGATTAAAGTTTCACTTTATTTCTAACATCGAAAGGAGAATCTATCATGAAAACGACTTGGATAAAATATTTAGGATTTCTCGGTTTCTTTGGGTTTCTCGGATTTTTTTATGAAAAAGGATTGTTTACTATGTTTTGTTTTTTCTCCTTTTTCACGACGTATAGAAAAGTTCATCACGATGAGCTTTTTGAACAAATCGTCAATAAATCTTGCCGCAACGCCTTTATCGTTACGTTATTAACTACCGCTATCATTATCTTTATTGAAATGTTATTTCCGAATCCTACACTACAAGAGATTGATATTGCTCTTATTTTCAGCACACTCATTCTTACATTCGGATTCTCTATCTTCTTTTACGATAAACCAGTTGATGAAATGGAAGATGCACCATGGCGTTCGTAACGAAGATAAAAGAATACCGTGCCAAAGTACATATGACGCAGGAAGATTTAGCGAAAAAGGTTGGTGTACGTCGTGAAACGATTAGCCATCTTGAAAAAGGAAAGTATAACCCTTCCTTACAGCTTGCTCACGATATAGCGAGGGCACTACATAGTACGATTGATGAGGTTTTTATTTTTGAGGATTAATAAAGAGCACCAAGTTTAATATATAATACTGAATCGTGAGCGGAAAACATATCAACAAAACCACAGCCTAGATGCATAGTGCTCTCCTTTCAAATTTGATAGGTTCTTCTCTTATCTAGTTTACTTTTTACACATTAAAAAAGAGCGAATCTACATTCGCTCTTTTCCACATATTTATGGCGTAAAGCTTATCATCCAACCTAACATAAATCCAAATACAGCAAACAGTAACATAAAAACAAATAAACTACATGCCCACAATGCATATTTTCGACTTTTGCTTTTTGTGAGCATGCCTACGACTGAACACATCAATCCAGCTCCAACTATTTCTCGAAAACCTTCGCCTATAAATATTTCTTGAATAAGCAATGTAATGTTCAAATACAATAACGCTAGAAAGGCAATAATTAATGAAATAATACCCATCCACGTTTCCTGTTTATAAATATGACTCTTTCTTTTTTTTAAGAATGCCAATTCCATAATCTCGCTTCACCTACTTTCAAGTTTCTAACTTTTTCATGGCTCATCAATTTTTCAACTTCTCCTTTAGGTCCAGTTACAACTGCCCCGTATGTTTTTATCCCATTTTTTTCAAGGAAAGAAATACGCTTTGACAACTCTAATGTTTTCGCTCTAGATAGCTTCACCGCTAAATCTTCATGCTTCCGTAATGACTTTAACACATCAATAAATTGTTCCTCATGAGGTGAGTCACTTAAAAAAGGACCACTTGGACTTGAAATCATATCTGCTGGAAAACCGATTGGGGCAACATACTGACCCTCATCATTCTTTTGCTTCTCCTCTAATCCTGTATTCACGGCATACCAAACAATATCAATAGTAGGAAACGTATCCGTTACCTCTTGTACACTTAATAATTCTCTAAAAGATACATATGCTTCTACAACAGATTCTTGTGGAAGACCTTTTAATACCTGAGCTTCCTCGCTACTATTATAAGACACATTATAATTATTAGGATGAGATAATACCTCGTTATCTATATATGGGACTTCCGGAATTTTTTCATCTGTTGTATATTCACGGCTTACTTTCGTTGCTCTACTTAATAAATAATCTGTTTTCTCTTCTCCTATTCGAATATCTTTCTTTCCTACCCTTTTATACAAATCAAAATGCAATTGTAAACTAAGCGGTAACAATGTTTGCTCCATGTCCCTTTCTTTCATAAATACATTAGGTTCTGTTACACTTAATGTTTGATTTACTACATTCCGTATCTCCATCGCGTTTGTAGGTGCCAATGTATAATATAAAAGTGTAGATATATATAAAATAGGTTGAATAAGTAATAAAAAAGTAAATACAATCAACACATTCGTAATTCGAGCTCTTTTTTTACCTATTTTCAACACTTGCTGCTGTTTTCCATCAGGAAGTGAATCTGGTCTTTGATGAAGAGCTTCTTGTAACAATTCTTTATAATCATCTTGTTCAGAATGAGGTTTATCATTTGTCATTTTGACTCTTTTCCTCCTTTAACAATTCTTTTAATCTCTTTCTCCCACGAAATATGTGACTTTTATAAGTATTTACCTTTAAATCTAATACAGTAGCACCCTCTTCGTACGTTAATTGATGTACGTCACATAATAAAATAGCTTGTGCCTCTACCACTGGTAAAGTATGAATAATCTGAATTAATTTTTCATAACTATTTTTTGCGACTACATACTCTTCTGTAGATTCCCCTGCTTGTATTGTCTCTAATTCCTCCGTTCCTACAAAAGATACTTTTTTCTCTTTCCTTACAAAATCAATAAACGTATGATATGCCACTTTAAAAAGCCATGATTTTACCTTTTGGTTTTCATAGTCTTCTAGATAAAGATACGCCCGATAAAAAGTCTCCTGCATCAAGTCCTCCGCTACGTGATGGCTACGAGAAAGGGAAAATAAATACCGGTACACATCGTTTATATAAACCTTATATATTTCTTCAATTTCCATCCCCCTCCTCCTTTCATATATAACACGAATAAGCGTGTTATAAAGTTGCATTATTTTTCCTTTTTATATTTTTTATTTATTAAAAAAGAAATAACATTTATACATTTTAATAACTATTTACAATTATAAACAAAATATGAGATGTTATAACTGTAAATTCCTAAAAAAAGAAAAGCGACAAAATGCAATCTTCACACCAGAACCACATAAAAAATACCGGTATCCTTCCCATGAAGAATACCAGTACTTTTCATTTATCACCCATACAAAACCGCATGAAATACACCTAACAGTAAGTATTGATCCGCTATATAATCCTCATCATATACATCCATCTCGATATAATACATATCTTCCTCAAGACGAATATTCCAATCTGCGATTACATAGCCGTTTCGTAATAATTTTCCAAGCCCAATTGAAGTTTTGTGAACAACATATTCTTCTGTCTTATATGTAAAAGTAAATAAGAAATTTGCATCTAATAACTTTCCGTCACATACAAGTATTTCATGCTCTGCATCATTATTATCGATGTACGTTACTAAAATCCTTCTTTGACGCTGCCTACTTACATCCTTTGCAATGACGCGAATATTGTTCTTACTATCCTTTATTTCATAAATGATATTACTACCGACTTTCGGAATGAAGTCTAGCACTTTCATCAACGTATTTTTATAATAGCCCCGTACTGCGCCTACTCCTTCGCTTCCATTGTAAACCTCTATTGAAGTCGTATCCGCTTTACTATCACACAGTCGTTTATAAGAAAGCTGCATCATTCGCTCTCCTCTTAAGTACTGATCAAACGTCACAGGATATCCTATCGCGCGCAGCTCCTTATTGAGCTCATTCAAATAACGTTGAACGCTCTCTACTAATACTGTAGTCGATATACGCTCTTGAAGTTCAAATTGCTGCCAACTGGAAGCAACTCTCCACTGATCTTCCTCTTCATATACGAATCCGAGAATTACTTCCTCACGGTCACTCGTTTCATAATTCAACTGTTCGTTCTTCCCATGTTGCACTTGTTCCATCCACTGTCCTAAATAAATGCCGAGCTCTGCGACCTTCATACATGACTTCTGAAAAAATACGCTGTCACTCGCGCGAATTGTTAAATCCCCTTCAATAAAGCCATTTGCATAAGCGGCATACCGTGGCTCATCCTTCTGCGGGATAGCCTTGTCTAACTCAAATAAAAACATTAACATCCTTCACTCACCTCTAGTTGTTACACAGCTCATACATGACATCGCATCACTCTGAGAAACTATGTATATATGAATATTTAATTATCGCATTATAACACGTGAATGACCTTAGTATAGTAGCGCTATTTTTGCTTCGCGAACTCCCTCATAATAGAATAACTATCCTTTTATTATTTTTTTCTTGACTTAGAGTTCACTCTAATTATTATAATCAACTCATAGTTCATTCACAATAAAATCAATTGGATAAAATTCAGGAGGGATCGGAAAAGCTAAAATCAAAAGTGGCTGACATTAACGCAGACCTGAATGTTGTCATTCGAACCTTTGATTTATCTGTTAATACAATTGTACATTAAGGTACTAATTAAATAAAAACCTACGATTTCCTGTACGTTAAGAAGTCAGTGATTCTTGCATTATTTTACTTTCTCTTAATAGTCGTAAAGCTTCTATAATTTATTTAGTACATATAAAAAAGACGGAATCATAAAATCAGCAAATTAGAAAATAAAACAGGATGGGAGTCAGTTATTATGGAGCAATCAAATAAAGCGTTTAGCCAGGCATTAGTAAAATCGTTAAGAGGAGAACGAGGACATCTTCCCATCAAGAATGCTTTGTCGGATATAGACGTGGCGCTTGCGGGAAAACGCAGAGAGGAACTGCCTTATTCTATTTATCAATTAGTGAAACACATGACCTATTGGCAAGATTTTCTCTTATTATCCGCTCAGGGGAAGAAGCCTGCATTGCCTGCCCATGTAAAAGAGAGCTGGCCTGAAGAAGAATGCCCTGGCAGTGAGGAAGAGTGGCAACAGATTATTCAGTATTTTCTTCAAGGGATTGAACAGGCATGCACGATCGCCCAAACTGTTCAATTGGACAAAACATTGGAGGAATGGCCTGATGAAACCCCTGGCGGTGTTCTACGGAATATTGCATCTCATAACTCCTACCATTTAGGAGAAATTGTGCTGATTCGCAGATTATTTAGTGCTTGGCCACCGCCAACAGGCGGATATCCGGTCTAAACAAGGAAAGGGTTCCACCTCATGCCCATTAACTTAAGATTTTGAATTACCCCAGAACGAAATTTTTACCGAATTTACGATACGGGAAAGCCCACGCAGGACTTTAGTCCGTCTTTAGACGTGGGATGGAAGCATCGTTTTTGCATAGCAAAACATGGTATAATTTATTTATAGTCATGCAAAAGACTCTAAAACGACTGTTCTCTGAAAACAGAATACATATGAGGTTGGGGTAGCAAATTCTTCTACTCCGTAAAATGTATTAAGTCGTCATGCAAAAGACGTAAAAACATGTGAGAACCAACAATCTGTACGGTATGGTCACAGTACCGTAGCCCACGAACCTATATGGTCTGTTGTGGGAGTGGTGATGGCACACCGCAATCTTGCACGTCAGCGATACCAGAAATGGACTTCGCCTTTGGTAGCAAGAATCCCACTGACGTTAGTCAGCTGGCCCCTTTAGGGGTGGGAGTGTCAACACTTTACAGTTATTTATGAGAATTAAATTCATTTTTTTCATTACTGGGGAACAAACATTTTTTAAACTTGATGGAGATAGGGTATAAAAATACAAATTTCATCTCCGAAAAAAATAAAAAGAACGATTGCTTGGATCCTAAGAGGCAATCGTTTTTTTTAGCTGTTTGTAATGACCAATTACAAACAGCTAAATATATTATTTAGTGTTATTTCTGTTTTCCAAAACCTTCTCCACATTAATCCTCAATTTCAATTCCAGCTTGTTTAAATGGTTCTAATTTTATTTCTGTTTTCTTTCAGTAAAATTGTTTTGACTTGGTGCCATCTTTTTTGTCTCATATCTTAGTATATGAAATTATATGCACGATTTTCAAATACATCTACCGTAACTTACAATATATCAAATATTCGACAAATCTTAACAAGATTAAAATGAGACTACCTTTTCTTCCGCAATTTCTAAAATTTGTAGCAGGTTCTCCACTTCATAGGTCGGCTTAACGCCTGCCGTATTTTCTTTCAGACTCGGATTATACCAACACGTATCAATACCGTAATCTTCTCCGCCTTTCATATCAGAAGTTAGCGAATCTCCAACCATTAGTACACTTGATTTATCCGTAATCCCAAACTTCTCAAAAGCATAATCAAAAATCTCACGCGCTGGTTTTTGATGGCCGACTTCTTCAGAAATAATAATATGATCAAAGAAGTTACATAAAGGGGAATTTCCAATTCTAGATTGTTGCACTTTTGTATATCCATTCGTAATGATACCTAACTTGCAATCTTGAAGGTTCTCACATAATTGCACTGCACCATCTATAAGATGTACTTCTTTTCCTAAGTTTTCAAGGTATACGTCACTAAAATGCTGCGCGTCTACTTCTATATTATGAAGAGCAAATAATTGTCTAAATCGATCTACCGCTAATTCACTTAGCGTAATCATTTTATTCTCTAAATCTCTCCATAATCCATTACTAATCTCTTTATAACTTGCAAGATAATCATTATATCCTGTAGGCATGCCAAATTGTACAAACGCGTTATGTAATGCGTTTCTTTCTGTTTCAGGGAAATCTAATAATGTATCGTCTACGTCGAATAGTATTACTTTGTATTTCATGATGTTCGCCTCAATTCCTATATTCTCATAGCTTAATTATAGCAACAATAATAAAAGGAGGCTAATCCAATCAGCCTCCCTTCTTCTTATTTATCTTCTAGCAATAACACTTTCATTTCCTCTAACGATTCTTTCGTAAAGCCAAGAGCTTTTTCAGCGTATGCTTCCACTGATCCATATTGCTTTTTAACTTCATCAATCGCAGCTTGTAAATACTCAGCACGTGCTTCAAACATTGCACCTAATATTGCTCTACTTTCGTCGTTCTGTAATTTCGCACCTAAAAAGGCCATCATTTTTTCATTTAACTTTTCACGGAAACCGTTACTTAGTAAGTAGTCTTCCATTACTGTTTTTTCCGGTACACCTAGTAAAAGTAATAATAATGCTGAGCCAAATCCTGTACGGTCTTTTCCAGCTGTACAGTGGTTTACTAACGGTAAGTTTTCCGGGTTTTGCGCCAGTTTTAAGAAGCTCACGAATGCTTCATTACCACTTACGAAATCTTGATTCATTTTCACAAGATACTCGCCTGGTTTCCCTAACATAGAAAGGTCACCAACTTGGAAAAATTCATTTATATTCAAGTCTTTCGCCAAGTCTTGCATAACTGGTAAGCACACTTGACGAGCACCTGTAACACTTGGGTTCGGCTTATGCTTCACTTCAAAATCTGTACGGTAGTCACAAATTAATTTTAAGCTAGACTTCTGTAAATACTCGATATCCCATTCTGTTAATCCTGCTAATTCTTCAGAACGATACAATTTACCCCATTTTACTTTACGGCCTTCAGTCGTTTCATATCCTCCCATATCACGGAAGTTAAACGCACCTTGTAATGGTAATCTACGCTCAGCTACTGTCACTGCTTGTCCATTACTTCCTACTAACCTAAAATATGGACGCTCATTTTCACTCGGGTTTTCAATTGTACATGCTGAATCCCCACTTACTGTTACAAGTAATTCTCCATTTTCTTCAATATGATCTGGTGAAGTACTCCAATAAATACGAACTTCTTCTATATTATTTTCCCACTTTATATGTAATGTATTATCTTCATTTCGTTCTACAGTTGCTTGTAGCCAATTTCTTTGTTGCTTCATACTTTCACCAACGCTTTCTTCGTATAGTCTAATCCTTCTCTATTGTATTATAGGAAAGCTTACTTTGTCGTTTCGATTTTTCTTTTTATCTTACAAACATGCAAAAAGTTCTTTTATTTGTTCATAAGTTGTACACGGATTCCCGCTAAATGAGTTCGAGAGAGTAAGCCATCCATCCTTCTAAAACCTTCTCACATATCGCTCAGTAGAGCTCAGCTGCTGACATCCGTTCTTTTCAAAGACATCCTTCATCCACTCGTTTTGTACATTTGTCTCGCCAATATAATAAGATGCACCTATTTCTTTTAAGACAAACATTGCCCCTGTAAAGAATGCTGCTTCATACCCTTTATTTCGCATATTTGGAGCGACTGCGAAATACATAAGTTTTCCTTCTTCTAACGTACCTCTTTCAATATGCGGGATTACAATTCCTATTGGCTCTTCATTTGCAATCGCTGTTAAACAATGTTCTTTCCATTGCCCACCTATTTCTTGTAGCATCGTATTTACAAATTGATCAAAATCGATTTGTTCTCCCGTCACTTCATTCCACAGTGAATAAAAAGCAGCTTCGCCTATCTCTTCAATAAGCTTAAAATCAATTTCACTTTCTATATCTTCTACTTCATATATATCCTTAAATACAATCATGTTTTCAGTAATATATTCAAATGAATACGTTTCGAAATATTTCTTATACACATCATAATTTGGGCTTTTTGAAGAAATCTCAAATTGCAATTCTTCTATTCCATCTTTTTCAGCTTCAGCAACGCAATATTGCATTATCTCTTCTAATTGCGCTTCTGTAAAAACCTCTGCATCATTTTCTTTTATCATTATAGAAGAAGCATTTCTTCTTATTTTAAAATGTTTTTCTAACTGTTCTATAGTCATCATATACTTCCCTCATCTATGTCATACTCGAATTTCTACTTGTTCTCCTTGCATGAGCAGGATTGTCCTTGAATATATAGAATACTAGAAAACATCGCATCTTTAAAGTGCGGAGGAGGTTCTCCATTGGATATTACAGCATTGCAACAACAGTTAGAGCTTATACAACAAAATGACTATACGCAACTGCAACATATAGATATTAATGAGTTAACGCTCAATATGCTTCAGTATATCGGAACAACTGATAGTTACGTTCGTTACCAACTTATATATAAATGTTTTGCACATTTCATTCATCATGAATTCCTTATGGATGATCAGTTGAAATTACTTCTACAAACTTGTTTAAGTGATGAGTATTTATATTGTGACATCCACTCCCCACTTACGGATGGGGTTTTCACACGTTCTTATACTGTTTCGTTAATTGCATTAATACTCCAATTCGCTAACTCGCACTACTTTTTTACAGAGGAGGATATCGAAGAAATAAAAAACAAACTCATTACATACACAAACTTAGAAATGGATTTTCGAGGCTATATTGAAAATAAAGGATGGGCTCATTGTCTTGCCCACGTATCTGATGCCTTTTCTGAAATTGTTCACAATTCCTATACGACCTTTGAATGGTACGAGGAATTAATTCATTGTTTATTAAATAAAATTTTCATCCCATCGGATCTTTTTCATAATAATGAAGATGAACGAATTGTTACACCGTTACTATCTATGCTATATCATGACTTCCCGCAAGATGAGTTAATTTCAATTATTTATAAAAAAATAAAAAGGCTTCCTCAAATTAGAAAACGCCTTTCCCTTAATGAGTATTGTATTTTATGCGCAAACATTAAAATCTTTTTACGCACATTATTTTTTAGAACAAAAGATGATCATAACTTAGCATTTACAGCACGTAAAACAGAAAAAATGTTAAAAGAACTGCCTAATTATTATTAAATATAAGGAGAAGACATATGGGCTATATTGAAGACATGAGAAATCTAGTAGGAAATCATCCACTCATTTTAATCGGATCACACGCCATTATATTAAATGAGAAAAATGAAATATTACTGCAGCTCCGTACAGATTTTAATCGCTGGGGCATTATTGGTGGCGCCTTAGAATATAACGAAACGTTAGAAGACGCTTTACAACGAGAAGTATATGAAGAAACTGGACTTATCATTAAAAATCCAGAACTATTCCGTACATACTCAGGACCTGATTTCTTTCAAATCTATCCAAACGGTGATCAAGTACATGGTGTACTCGTTGTTTATATTTGCCGAGAATTCCACGGTGAGCTTGTATGCGATCAAACGGAATCGAAAGAACTGCGCTTCTTTTCACTTGATGAATTACCTAGTAATCTCCCTCCTGTTATTGAGAGAATTATTAAGGCGTTTCAGCGCTCCAATTAAAAACATTACATATTAAAACAACCTCATTTCCCGTTATTATAACGAGAAATGAGGTTGTTTTATTTCACTGTAAATCCTAATTATTACCTTAATAGTTAGATTGTTATCTCAATCTGGTTTCCTTCAGGATCACTTACTACACTTTCATAGTAACCATCCCCTGTAGTACGTGGGCCGTTTAACACAGGGTATCCTGCTTCTCTTAATGTATTAGTTAATTCATTCACTTTTTCTTTACTACCTACAGAAAAAGCAATATGCGCATATCCTATTGTTTGTGTTTGTGTATTATCGTCTATCCCTACTTGCCTCATAAGTTCTAGACGCGCACCACCTTCAAAAGTTATGAAATAAGATTCAAACTGCTTTTTCGGATTGTGATATAAGCTATTTTCTTCACCATTAAAGTACTGTTTATAGAAATCACGCATTCCTTCTAAATCATTCACCCAAATTGCTACATGTTCAATTTTCATAATCGACACCTTTTCTTTTATGTTATTCAACCGACAATTGGATGCTTCATTGCCAGCACATTTAATTTTCTTTATTTGTTCTAGTAATCATAAGATCAAGCCCAAGGCTTTTTAACCCAAATAAATAATCTTCTTTCCAATTACTCACTGTTATTTTCGGAATATGTTCTTCTGGAATGTACTGCGGACAACTTTTTACAATTTGCTCTATTACGAATTGATTCACTTCATCATCACAGAAGATAAACGCATGCGGGTTAATAATAGCTATACATGTAGCTATTAAACGAGTAATAGCATCTATATTATATTTCTCTGGATTATTTGCATCGTTAACTTCGTCTCCACTTCTTAAAGCTTGTAAGAAATTTTTATTATCGTACTGCGGAACGAAAGATATCTCTCCTGAGAAAAAGGTGCTTCCTCGCACTACATCTCCATTTATCATAATCCCTGCCCCTGGGCCATTTTGACCTGAATACAAATACACAAGAGATGAATTGTCGTTATTTCCAGTGCTTTTATAATAACCAAGCACTGCTGCATTCATATCGTTTTCTATTACTACAGGTATTGAAAACAGATCCTCCAAGTGACTTTTTAAATTAAAGTTTTGGAACTTTTCATAACCAGGAATATAGAAAATACGACCATTATCAACCGAACCAGGCACACCAATTGATATAGAGCTGATTTTCGGAAATGTAGCTATAAGACTTTCTATATGTTCTGTTAATAAATGTACGCCCGTATCCATCAATACACTTGAAGTACTTCCTTGTTCTTTTACTTCCCCTAAACAGTTGAAAATTGTATAGTTTGTCTCATTTTTTTCTAAAAATATCGCTAAACCTAACATATATTCCGGATTATACGCATATCGTTTCGCTCTTCTTCCGCCACTTGAATCATCTAAACCGACTAAAGTGACTTCACCGTCTTGTTTCATATTTTCTATAAATTTACTTATCGTTGGAAAACTAATTTCTAATGTATTACTAAGCTCAACTTTCGTCGCACTTCCTTGCTCTAGAAGAGCTGTACGAATGCCGCGAAGGATCGTCTCTTTAATCGATTTTTGAGTAACAAATTGTTCACTCAAATCGCTCACCACCTTAATCAACATACTTATTAAACTCTTTTAATAAGTTGCGTTGACAATATATCATACATCATTTTCTAAAGCAATAGAGATGATATATTTCCGCTGCATGCCATTCTTATTTAACTCGATGTATTCTCTCTCGTAATAGACGATACAATTCCAGACAAAAGAACAAATAATAAAACAGCTAGCAAGGCATTACGTATTCCGAATGCTTCCCCAAGTATCCCTAAAAATGGCGGTCCGACTAAAAAGGCTGTATAACCAATGATAGAAACTGCAGCAACATTAGAAGTCGCATTTTCACGGTCATCTCCAGCAGCTGACAGACCAATTGGGAACCCTAGCGCTGCACCAATCCCCCACAGTACTACACCAAATGCTAGAAAATACGAATTACTCCCAAATATTACGATTGAAATTCCTAGAATCGCCATCATAATGGTGGCACGTACGACAGCGACACGACCGAATCGATCAAGGAAATAGCTGCTACACATACGAGTTAACGTCATTGCTAATACAAAAATTGTGTACATAATAGAACCTGCCACTATACTTTGCTCGTGTCCATCTACCATCACGATAGGTAGCCAATCATTTGCACTACCTTCTGCAAATGCCATTCCGAGTACAAAAAGACCAATTAAAAGCACCTTTTTTTCCACACGTAAGGTCGTATGCTTCTCTCTCCTTTTGTTCCGCGATTTCTCCTTCTTTCCTGTTCCATGCGGAAGAAAACGATACACCATACATACAAGTAATACAAACACGACCGAAATCGCAAGAAACTGATACAGAATCGGGATGTGAAGCGACGCTGCGACAGAACCACTGAGCGCGCCTACTAAAGTTCCTACACTAAAAAAGCCATGGAATTTCGGAAGAAGAGTTGTTCCTAATTTCTGCTCAATGGAAGAACCTTCTACATTCAATGCGACTTCCGCCAATCCGTAGCCTACTCCAAATACTAGTAAGCTACTAAAAGCCCCCATACTAGAAACAAAATAAATATTTATACCTAAACAAATCAATCCAACAATCATAAAAAACATACTGCCTATAATAACGTCTCTAGCTCCCTTACAGTCAATGAAGCGGCTTGCACTCAGTAAACCAATTATTGAACCGACAGATAGTCCGAATAAAACCCAGCCCATTTCTGCATTTGACACTGCTAACATATCTCGAGTAGCTGCTGTTCTTGAAATCCATGTAGCAAACGCGACACCTGGCAAAGCAAATAAGAGAAAAAGAGCATTTCGAGAGGCACGTAATGTCTTTGTATGATTGTCCGCACTATATTTCTCCATATGAAACACCTTTCACATTGTCTATACGATAATTTACGAACTAGTGAAAACGCCCTTTATTCGTCTATCGTTTTAATAACTTTAGCTGGATTACCACCAACTACTACATTATGAGGTACATCTTTTGTCACAACTGCCCCTGAAGCAATTACAGCGTTGTCTCCAATTGAAATACCAGGGTTAATTATAGCTCCCCCGCCAACCCAAACATTGTTACCTATCTTTACCGGCTTTCCATATTCTTTGCCAGAGTTCCGCTCTACCGGATGCAACGGATGCGTAGCAGTATAAATGTGTACACCAGGTGCAAACATACAATTATCACCGATTCGTACTTCACAAACGTCCAAAATCACACAATTAAAATTTGCGAAAAAGCTCTTTCCAACATGGATATTGTAGCCGTAATCACAACGAAAATCAGGATTAATTTGGGCTTTCCCATCAACTGAAGAACCTAAAAGCTGATTTAATAACGTAAAACGTTGTTCATCTCCTGTCTCCATCACCTCGTTATAAAGGCGTGTTAAACGTTTTGCCTCCACCCTATCAGCCACTAATTCTTCGTCATCCGCAATATACATTTCTCCCGCTAACATCTTTTCTTTCTCTGTTTTCATCCAATCATCTCCCTCGTTATAGAATGAATTACACTTATTAAACAACTTTAATAAGTGACTTTAATTATACTTATTAAACACATTTAATAAGTATCCCTATATTAGCATATTTTTTAATATGTGCAACTAATAAGTTTTGAAAGGAAATGTGAACTCCTTACTTCACCTAACGAAATGACGAAGAAATAATTAAAATTTATATCGGAAAATAAGGGAACACTCAGCGTTCCCTCTCAAATCCAATTCGTTTTTTTATTTCCGCTAAATTTACCTTTGCGATAGCTCGTGCCCTCTCAGCACCTCTCTCTAACGCTTCATATAATAAATGTGGCTCATTCATATACATCTCATATTTCTCACGAGGTCCGGCTAATTCACGGTCTACAACGCGAAACAACTCTTTTTTCACATCGCCCCATCCAATGCCAGTTTCATACTTTTCACGCATTGACTGCATTTCATCTTCTGCCGCAAATTCTTTATATATCGTAAATAACGTTTCTAGCTCTTTCAGTTCATTTGGAAGTGAAGAATCGGTTTTGATTTTAAATATTAACTTTCGTAGCTTTTCTTGCTCTGCAAATAACGGGATCACATTTCCGTAACTTTTACTCATTTTTCTTCCATCAAGACCAGGTAATATTGCACCTTCTTCTTGTATGACATACTCCGGAAGTGTAAATGTCGTGCCGAATGTATGATTAAAATACGTCGCAATATCACGCGCAATTTCAATATGCTGAATTTGGTCTTTTCCAACTGGTACATGAGTAGCTTGAAATAGTAATATGTCAGCTGCCATTAAAATCGGATACGTATATAATCCCATATTCACACCTGCATCAATTTCTAATCCCGCTTCTTTATTTTGCTCTACCTTCGCTTTATACGCATGGGCACGGTTCATAAGCCCTTTCGGAGTTAGACAAGCTAATATCCAAGCTAATTCTAGAATTTCCGGCACTTCCGTTTGTCGGTAAAAAATAACGTCTTCGCTAAGTCCAAGTGATAACCAAGTAGCTGCTACCTCTTTCGTATAACTACTGAACTTTGCTGGATCATGCACAGCATTTAACGCATGATAATCAGCTATAAAGTACAATGCTTTTCCCTCATTATTTTTTGACATTTGCAATGCAGGTTTAATTGCACCAATATAATTTCCTAAATGCGGATAACCTGTCGGCTTAATTCCTGTTAACATTATTTTCCCACTCATACTAACTCCTCCTTTCTCAAAATAAAAAACAAAAAGAGCCTCTCATCCTTAAAAAAGGACGAGAGACTCCCGCGGTACCACCTTTATTAGCTATCATTAGCTCACTTCATACTTCGATAACGTGAAGTAACCGTCTTTACCTACTCATTTCAGTTAGAAGCTCCAGAGCCCATTCCATATTCATCCCTTACTGATTCCCACCACATATCAGCTCTCTGAAAAGTTTTGAACATGTACTCTTCTCTTTCATTGCTTTTTCGTTTTTTACAGTTTATCACATTCCCTTTCCAATTAAACCCTAATTTTCTGTTTTATATAGCAGGAATTTCCACCTTGATTGTCTAATAATATATAGGTTTGCAGAAATACTTGAAACAACTTTGGAGGTTTTTTCATGGTAAAATATATATCCATTTTAGGTTCAACAGGATCCATTGGCACATCTGCATTAGATGTCGTTTCCGCTCATCCTGAACATTTTAAAATCGTCGGTTTAACCGCGAATTATAATATCGATCTTCTCGAAAAACAAATCGAATCGTTTCAGCCTCGTATTGTAAGCGTAGCGACAAAAGAATTAGCGGATACATTACGTTCTCGTATTTCAACAAATACAAAAATTACATATGGAACTGATGGTTTACTTGAAGTATCTACCCATCCTGATACAAATCTTGTATTAAGTTCAGTTGTCGGTGTTTCAGGTTTACTCCCAACAATTGAAGCATTAAAGGCGAAGAAAGATATCGCTATCGCTAACAAAGAAACTTTAGTTGCAGCTGGACATATTGTCACCGAACTAGCGAAACAAAACGGATGCCGCCTAATTCCAGTTGATAGTGAACATTCAGCCATTTTCCAATGTTTAAATGGGGAAAATAATAAGGAAATCGAAAAATTAATTGTTACAGCTTCTGGCGGCGCTTTTCGTGATAAAACACGTGAAGAAATGAAAACATTACAAGCGAAGGATGCTTTAAAACACCCAAACTGGTTAATGGGCGCAAAACTAACGATAGATTCTGCCACGTTAATGAATAAAGGGTTTGAAGTGATGGAAGCTAAGTGGCTATTCGATATTCCTTATGAAAAAATTGATGTTATGATTCATAAAGAAAGTATCATCCACTCTTTAGTGGAATTTATTGATGGATCAGTCATGGCACAGCTCGGTGCTCCTGATATGAGAATGCCGATTCAATATGCGTTTCACTACCCTACTCGACTACCTTCATCCTATGAAAGATTAAATTTATTAGAAATTGGTAGTTTGCATTTTGAAAAACCAAATTTAGAGAAGTTCCCCTGTCTACAATATGCATTTGAATGTGGAAAAATTGGAGGTACAACTCCAGCCGTATTAAATGCAGCGAACGAAATTGCAAATGCACTATTTCTTAAAAATGAAATTGCATTTTTCGATATCGAAAAAACAATTTACAATACAGTTGAAGCTCATCATAACGTAAAAGATCCTTCACTCGATGATATATTAGAAGCTGATCAATGGGCACGCCAATACGCAAATCAATTGTTAATGAAAAAGAGCTAAAACAGGTTTCTCTGTTTTAGCTCTTTTTTCACGTATTCAACTTCACAAATCTATAACCGTGCGTAACTAAAACTTTTAATATCGCATACCCTGGAATTGCTAAAATAATCCCCATAATTCCAAATAAATTTCCCGCAGTTAAAATGATAAATATAATAGTAATCGGGTGAATATCTAACTTTTTCCCCATGACTTGCGGAGAAATAAATTTACCTTCTGCTAATTGTACAATCATCATAACGATAATTACTTTTAACACCATTGATGGCGAGTCGATAAATGCGATAATTAAAGCTGGTGTAATTGCAATGATTGGTCCTACGTACGGAACGATATTTACAATCATCGCTAAAATAGCAAGTAGTACCGCATATTTAATACCAATAATAAGATAACCGATTAATAGCATAATACCGATAAATAAACTAACAATAATTTGCCCTCTAATATACGAACTAATCGCATAATGCATATCATCTAGTATTCTCTTCGCAGCTGGTTGTCTTTGCTCAGATATAAACTTTAAAAAATGATTCGGTAATTGCTCACCATCTTTTAAAAGATAGAACAAAATAAATGGAACCATTACAAATGTTAAAACAACTTCAGTAATTGTACTTAAAAATCCAGTTACATTTCCTGTTACTGATGATAATGATTTTGTAAAGTTCATTGTAGAATCTTTTACGATATTAGCAAAATCAATATTTAAACTTTCCTGCATTCTACCAATTACATTACTTTCTCCAAATTTACGTGCTGCCCTTTCGATTTCATGCCCGAAATATGGCAAGTTATCTATTAAAGCATTTACTTGATCTTTAATAATTGGAATAACCGTGACCGCAAGAAAAACAAATAATCCAAGAACAATTATATATATCGAGGCAATTGACACAATTCTCGACACACCTTTTCTTTCTAAAAGAGAAACGAATGGATGCAATATATAAAATAGTACTCCCGCTAATAATACTGGGAAAAAGATTGTTTTTAAAAATACGACGAACGGTGTAAAGACGAATGATATTTTTGTAAGTAATAATATATTTACAAACAGCAACGCGAATCCAAGTAGTACAGCTAAATAATTTTGTTCTTTAAAAAACTTTTTCAACTTATCTCTTTTTCTTATATTTACTTTCTCCAAGTGTACCACCTCTCTAATTAGGAAAAGCCCTAAAAGGGCTTTATAAAACAATCAGTAATAGCCTTTATTTTCTTGCAACTTTTACTACAAATGATACAATAAGAATTAACACAATTGCACCTAATAATGCTGGTACGACATGAATCCCACCAAACGATGGCCCAAAAGATCCAAATAATCTACTACCTAACCAAGCTCCTAGTAAACCAGCAATTATATTTCCAAACATACCAGCTGGAAAATTTTTACCCGTTATAGAACTAGCAATTATACCTATAATAGCACCAACTATTAATGTAATAATCCATCCCATTTTTAGTCCCTCATTTCTATTATAGTTTGTATTATCAAATACAAGAGTAGCTAAACTCTTATATAAGATTACGTATTTATCTACGCTAACCATATCCTACTATAGAAATATACCTACGAACATTTTATGTATGGAGATACATATATTATATGCAAAAAAGAAAAAAATTGTCAAACTTACCCACAAATCAATTATATTAATATATCATATTTAAAGGAGGCGTTATTATCTATGATTCATAAATTACTTCCCACTTCTTATGAAGTAGCATCATCCATTTTAAATGTTCAAATTCCAGCTTATAAAATTGAAGCAGACTTTTTAAACAGTACTGCAATACCTCGTTTATATGATACTGTAAACGATATTCAAAATTGTGATGAAACATTCTATGGATATTTCTCTGAAAATAAACTCGTCGGCTTTATTTCTTTTATACAAGAAGAAGAACTAATCGATATCCACAGATTAGTTGTATCGCCCGATTTTTTTCAAAAAGGAATCGCAACGAAACTGCTACTTTATATATTTAACATGTTCTCGTCTTCAATGACATACATTGTACAAACAGGTAAAGCCAATACTCCAGCTCTCGCATTATATAAAAAACACAGCTTCATTGAAGTAACAGATACAACACTACCTGATGGCATGATTCTTACGCAACTTAAAAGACAGAAAACACAAAATAGTTTGACTTAATTATTTATTTATGTTATTTTTTACTTTATACAACCTTTTGCTGAGTCCAAATTTTGGAGCGGGGGAACCATTTTTGTAGCTATGCTACTTGGGGCGAATCTTTTTCAAGTAGGGAAACTCTCACTTCCCGAGTCCGACAGCTAACCTCGTAAGCGTAATGGGAGAGGAAGGTGCTTTTTGCCTATGTTACACACTTTGCCTCCTTAGTTATAAATATGGAATCGATATCAATCAGAAAACTATATTTATAGAAAAGGAGACTGGTACAATGTTACGTTTATCAGATCACGCAATAAAAATGATGGAGCAAAGACTTCGACTCGAACAACACCGCACATATCAAGCAAATAAAGTTGTAGATAACTTACATCACAAATACTTCTTTCAGCATATTTTTCAGCCAAAAAGATAAGCAATAGCTCAATAAAAATACAGAGTACACCTTTTTCAGTGTACTCTGTATTTTTAATTACTTCCTCACCTTAATAATAAAAGTTGTCGGCAACATTCTAGCTTTATATAAAGAATAATATTTTATAGAAGGCTCTGCTATGTCTCCATTAAATATAATAGACGGTTCAGGTTCTTCTATTCTCTCAATTGTAAATCCTGCTTTATTTAACTCATTTATGTATGTACTCATTTTTCTCTTATATAATGTCGCTTGTACTTCTTCCCCTTTAAATGTTTCAAACGTAATAGGAGTTTCTTCATGATACGAAGACTTTAAAACAATTTCTTCTGTACCATACTGTAAGTTTGAATATACCGGATGCTCCCAACTAAAAATAAAACTTCCTCCTGGCTTTAAATACGAATAAATCAGTTCCAATGTTTTTCTTAAATTAGACGTCCATCCTAATGCATAGATGGAATACACTATATCAAAATGCTCTGTCGGTATATTTACTTCTTCTTCCATTGCCCCGCGTATTAACTTTGGATTCCAATGCTTTAACGTTTCATTTGCTGTTTCAATTTGCGTCTCTGAAAGATCGAGTCCCCATAACTCTTTCGCACCGCGCTCTGCCATATATCGCAAAGAATGTCCACTACCACATCCGATATCAAGAATACTTTTATTCTCAATGGAATCAAATAAATGGATCTCGTCTTCTGAGGCCGTATACGGTCCATATTTAGGTAAACAATCTACTTGAAAAAAATGAGGTGCTACTACGTCCCAACACTTTCTATTTAGCTCTAGCATTTTTGTTTGTTCCATCACTTTTACATTCCCCTCTCTTTTTTCTTCCCCCTATACGAATTAACCGTTATAACCTGATCTTCCTTTTCTTTTAGCTCGATAATTTTTCACTTTTGCGATTGTACCACAAGCTCTGCCTTCTTCCCCTCCTGCATACATGCCACACCATCTTTTACTTCCATTACGAGAATGGTCGTAAAAGACCCAGCGGCAATCCGGACATGCTTTTAATCGCCCCCATTGTTTTTGATTAATAGCCTTCAAAATAATTTGTAACATCTTCGTATACAAATTATTTTCTCCTATCGGTTCATATGTGATATCTTCCATATTTTCTGCCACACATACTCGGAATGAGTACTTCTCAAACCACTTTTGCAACATTCCCTGCTCTTCAACAGCACTACGAATATCCTCTCTAAATTGCTTTAATTCGTCCAAGGTATGAAACGCAAGCTCTTCGTTCCAATATTTCTCCCTAAATGTTATAACATCATCTATCATCTGAAACTGATCTATAGGATTTCTTGTATCATTTGGTATTCTCCATGTATTTAAAAACTCCCTAATTATTTCAAGTTGGTTAGGAGCCTCTTGGTTTTGACTCAAAGGTATTCACCATCTTTCTAAAATTTACTTTTTTCTGACTTTATGTATAATTATAATATAAAATAGTTAACCAGTAATTGATTTTAATGGTTACATACCTAGGAGGAGTTCTATGAAAAATTTCTCAATGCCAATACGTTTTATGCTCATTTCTTCATTCTTTATGTCTTTTGGATATTTTGCGGTATATGCATTTCTAGCTATTTATCTATTAAATTTTCTCCACTTTTCAGCCGTGCAAGTAGGAACAGTTTTAACGGTTATGACAATTACATCAAGAGTTATCCCTTTATTCTCAGGATTAATCGCTGACAAAATAGGCTATATCCTTATGATGATAGCCGGATTGCTTTTAAGAGGAATCGGATTTATTTTCTTAGGAATATGCTCAGATTTCTATACAATTTCTATTTCCTCCGCTCTCATCGGATTCGGGACTGCATTTTACGAACCTGCTGCTCGCGCCATATTCGGTTCACAACCAGCTCATTTGAGAAAAAATTTATTTACATACTTAAACCTTAGTTTTAATTGCGGTGCGATAATCGGACCAATTGCAGGAGGTTTCCTACTCTTTTTAGATCCGATATACGCTTTCGCACTAACTGGCTCTCTTATGCTATTATTTGCTCTTATCTTTTATTTTCTTAAAAACCACTTCCAAGTTTCTACTGAAAACACGTCAATTACATTAGGGATACAAGCCATCTTACAAAATAAAATCTTTCTATTATTTTCATTTATTATGATTTTCTTCTACATTATGTTTACTCAGCTTACTGTCGCACTCCCACTTCATATGAAAAACATTAGTCATAGTAACCAGCTCGCTACTTTAGTTATTACAATAAATGCTATAACAGGCGTCATGTTTATGGTGTTATTCCGAAAGCTATTTCATAAATACAACACACTTTCTATTATTAAATACGGTGTTTTATTAATGGGAATTTCCTTTTTACTCATTCCTTTATTTCAACACCCTTATTGGCTATTTCTTTGTGTGATTTTATTTACAATAGGTGAAACGCTCGTATTACCTAACGCTGACATTGTTATTGCAAATTATAGTAACGAATCGTATACAGCTACTTATTTTGGGTTTTATCAATTATCACTCGCATTTGGTTTTATCATTGGTAATTATACCGGTACATGGTTTACATCGAACTTAAACGGAATGTATGCACCATGGCTTATTTTCGGCGGAATAGGACTTATTGGTTTTATTTCACTCCATATTTTAAATATTAAAAAAGAGAGCTCTAAAGAGGATATATACCTATGTAATGCGACGAAACATCTTTAACACATTACAATTGAGATGGTACCTTTAGACAAGAAGCCTATAATAAAAAATTCGACCATCATATGTGACGGTCGAATTTTTTTATTCTTCATATTCAAGATGATTATGTCTTTTACAGCCAAATAAATAGCAAGCCCCTATATAATCAGTTTCAAATTCTAACCCTGGAACATATCCAGATTTGATACGTTCTATCATTTTTTTATAACAATTATTCTCTTCTGTATATTCCTCAATTAACTCTTTCTTATCTTTTTCTGTCCAATTTTCTTCTACTTCTTCATTCTGAACATCTTCTATTTCTGCTGTTTTCGCTTCAATAGATTCTCGTATGACTTCATTTATACGGGAGAAATTATTAGCTTTATATAGAGCATAAACAAATCTACCAATCCAATTGGGACTTTTCCAGTATTCTTTGTATCCCTTTTCGAACCATTCAATTGCTTCTTTATAGCAATGCAACTCAACATATAAATCTGCTACATTAATTTCTCCTACAAAATCATCAGATTTCCTGTTAAAAGCATCTAACTTCTCTTTCGCTTCTGTCGTTCGCCCTAAATCAATTAAACATTTTACATAGTTATACATTATATAGTCCGAATCCCCTACAACTCGCAAGAAAAATTCCGAAGCTTTTTCCAGCTCTCCAAGATTATAATGAGCTACAGCTACATTGTGATATGCTTCATTGGATGGTTGAATCGAAATAGATTTTTGTAATGCTTCTTTCGCTTCTGCCCACTTTTTTTGTTTCATGTAAATTTCCCCTAAGATGTTATAAGGAAAGTATGAGGAAGGATTCAACTTAACAACTTCTTTTATTAATTCCAGAGCTTTATCATCATTCTCTTCCTCATAAAAGTACATCCAAGCAAGATTATTGAGAGATTGTACACCTCTAGATTCATGTACTGCTTAATGAAACAGTTCCATTGCTTCCACATATTTATTTTGTTCAAATATTTCAATTGCCCTCTCGTTAATGTTCAAGTAACTACCTCCGAAGTGAATGAATCCATCTATTCCCTATCATCATTTTAATATGTAAAAATTGTAATTTCTATAAAAATAAGATTGCTTCGTATTAAGCTCTTTCTCCTGTCTACATTTCATCATATATTTGGATATCCAATTCGTAATGATTTTATCAACACCGCTTTGTAAAGAAAATAAATACCTACTGTAAAAATACTGATTCTCAACAATAAGTAAACTTTTCAATCTCCCTTAAATTGGATATATAACCTATTTAAATTTACATATTATGGTACAATAAAAAAGTGCTAGCTAAACATTTACGTTCCACACTAGCAGTCTAGCAATACCAAAATCAAAAATCACTTGAAATTGGGGGATGTTATGAAAAAGAAATTAATTGTTCTTCTATTCATCGGAATCATTTTATCCGGATGTTCAACTATAGTAGAAAATTCTTTAGAAACCGGAAGCGGCAGTATTGAATTATTAACACCAACGATTACAACAAAAGATAATGAATTAGAAATTAAGACTGAAGGTATTGATGAAAATAAAGTAACTTTTATTTATGTTGCCAATAAAAAAGTATTGGAACAAAAAATAAATAATGGTGAATCCTACAAACTTAACATTAAAGATATCGAGCACGCTCATAGGACAGACTACAAGCCAAGAGTTCAACTTTTGCAAACGAAAGATGATAACGAAGATGGAGACATGGCAACCTTTAAACAAGTTAGATATACAGTTAAAAAAAAGTAGTTTTATAGTTATTTCATTTAAATATAACAACCGAAAATATACTTTTAACAGAGGGTAAATATAAGAGGTGCTAATATGAAAAGACGATGGATTTTTTGGTGGATTGGTAACATATTTCGGATTACCATTTTTGGGATATTGGCAGCTATCATTTGGCTAAGAGAGGTTGATGGTGCTGGTGTTACTCAAACACCTGAGCTGAAATTAATAGCATTTATCGTTTTATTAATTGCATTTATATTACCACTAATTATTCAAGTTGTATGGTTAATTGTTAATCTGAGAAAAAGCAGAAAAAAATAACGCAGAAAAAAAGAGAGGAATCCTTTTCAATATAGATTCCTCTCTTTTTTCTATGGGGATTATGCCGTGCTTTTAAAGCTGCACTACTCCCTTTTCTTTACAATGCATGTTCATCTTTCTTCTTCAACAATGCTCTCTTTTTCATCGCCTTCGTTAAATATCCACCTTTAAACGAACGGATTTCATAAGAAGACATAAACGCTTTCGGTGCAATTTCATTAATAATTTCTAACAGTTCTTTTTCTCTAGAACGCTTTGCAACGATATCTAAGCGATAACGTATAGAATTTATTCCTTCACCTTCAAATACTGTAACGCCAAATCCAAAATGGCGTAATTCATTTACTAATTCATTACAACGGTCTAGCAAACTAACTTGATACGTAATATATCCAATTGCTAATTTATTTTCTATATAACCGCCTAATAATAGTCCCGCACTAAAGCCGATGACATAGGCAACAATGTTCATCCAATTTGATAAATCTTGAAACACAATACCTAAACTGACAATATAAATTGCTCCTTCTAACAATCCTACACCTGCAGCGGATCTTGTTTGATTCTTTACAAGCAAAATCGTACGGATTGTTAAAGTTGGAACGTAAATAATTTGAAGCACAAAAATAAGTAAAGCTTGTAACATTGGTATCCACCTCTTTCGCAAATTCTTTTGTCATGATAACATACATAAGCTTTAGAAATCGATGGGTTTTTTAATTTTTTTTAATTTTTTTTCATACTATTGAAATGCCCCAAAAATAAGCGTATTATGTTTGGCGTAAATTCGATAAGTACCAGTAAATCATTCGTATTATATCATTTATTTTTAAACGCAAAAAAGGAACCTGATTAGGTCCCTTTCATCAGAGCTCTATGTTTTTCGAAGCTTGTTCTCTTTGCTTCTCTTCTTCTTTTACTAGCTGCATATTTGCATAGGCTAAATTCGCAATCATTAAAAAGTGTCCACCCAATATTCCAGTACCAAATGCCCACATTTCCATTTCATGCTCAATTTCAAACATAATGATAGCCCCTAATATTGCGGCTGCAAATCGGTTTAGAACTCCTAATCCAGGAGCCTTTTCTTTCATCACGATACTTCTTCCTAATTTCTCCACTCTGCGAGCTAATAGCCAAAGACAATATGTGCTAACTGCTAAACCAATACCGAACCCTGTCACTTGTTTCCCAAACGGAGTAACCGCCCACATTAGTAGTAAACCACTAAAGATCGTATACAATTGTAATCGATATACACGTAAGGCTACTTGAATCAAAATATCCGCTCCTAATTTCACATTTTATTATGTGTCAGAAGAAAAGCAGCAACTTACACAGTTGCTGCTTTCTCTTGTTCTTGTTCCATTTTTTGAATTTCAACACGTTTAATTTGATAAGCATCTTTTTCTAACACTTTAAATTCATAGCCTTCTGCTTCAACGTATTGTCCTTCTTCGATTTCATGATTTTGCATCATAATCCATCCACCGATTGTATCCACATCGTCTTCTTCAATGTGTAATCCAAACAAATCTTTTACTTCTGAGATAAGCACTTTTCCATCAACAATTTTATGATACTCGTTCACATGTTGAATTGGTGGTGCTTCATCTTCATCATATTCATCACGAATTTCGCCGACGATTTCCTCCAATATATCTTCAAGCGTTACAATTCCAGCTGTTCCTCCGTACTCATCATATAAAACAGCCATTGGAATTCGCTTCTTCTGCATTTGCAGTAATAAATCATGAATTGGAGTCGTTTCCATAACTTCAATAATCGGACGCATATACGTGCGAATCGATGATAAATCTTCTTGATCGTTGTTCATATATCGAATAAAGAAATCTTTTACGTTGACCATACCGATAATATCATCTTTATCTTCTCCAAAAATCGGATAACGTGTGTATCGTTCATTTTGGATTACTTTCATGTGTTCTTCTACTGAATCTTCAAGATAGAAACCAACGATTTCTGTACGCGGTACCATTATCTCTTTCGCGATGCGATTATCAAATTCAAAGATATTATTTACATACTTGTATTCAGCTTGATTAATTTCGCCACTTTCATAGCTATCTGAAAGAATAAGACGTAATTCTTCTTCTGTATGAGCTACTTCATGTTCAGAAGCTGGTTTCAAACCGAATAAACCAGTTATAACACGAGCTGAACCGTTCAATACCCAAATAAATGGATACATGATTTTATAGAACATCATTAACGGAGTTGCCAATAACAACGTTACTTTTTCAGCCTTTTGAATTGCCAGCGTTTTCGGAGCTAATTCCCCTACTACAACGTGTAAATATGTCATTAGCATAAAAGCAAGACCAAAAGTTAATACTGATGAGATAGAGGGATTTACGTTCCATTTCTCAAATAACGGGTGTAATAACTTTTCGATTGTCGGTTCACCTAACCAACCAAGTCCCATCGCTGTAACTGTAATACCTAATTGACAAGCAGATAAATATTCGTCTAAATTTGTTGTTACTTTTTTCGCTGCTAACGCACCGCGTTTCCCTTCCGCAACAAGCTGATCAATGCGACTTGAACGTATCTTAACAATCGCAAACTCTGCTGCTACGAAAAATCCAGTAAATGCGATTAAAATCGCAACCATGACTAAATTAAATATTTCCAATGAATCCCCTTAGTTAAAAAACTAAGGTGTCCACCTCCTGTATACTATAATGTTTTCTTATTTGTTCGTTAGAAAACATAGCCCGATACAAAAATTAAAGAGGTCGGATTTCACTTATTCTATAATAATAGAGCAAGTGCCTGTATTAAAGCTGTCGTTTGACCTGATAAAGATTTCGATATTTTTTCACGTTGTGAATCAGTCAATTCATCTAAAAGAGGCTTTAACTCCGTTAGCTCTGCTTCTAATCTATGAATATGGTCTGTCACTTCATTCACTTGTTTCGAAACGTGTTCATTGATACCGAGCAGCTTCTTCTCCTCGATCTTCTCTTTAATCTCACAAAGCGGCATATGCATTTCTTTGCACTTCTCAATAAATTGTAATGTCTCAAATGCTGTTTCGTCGTAATAGCGATAATTAGATTGAGATCGCTCCGCTTTTAAGATACCTAGATTCGTATAATAATCAATCGTTCGTTTCGACACGTGAGCCATGAGAGCCAACTGTCCGATTCGATACACCTTCCCAACGATCTTCCCCCCTTGTTTATATTACTATTATCATACAATACATAAACTGTACAGTCAAACGTGATGGTTATCATTCACAAATTATACAAATTTCTAAATTTCATCCTTTATTAATAAAAACAATTAATCTATAACTATACAGCTTTTTCCTTTCAACCTTTCTTATTTAACAGCATACCTTACTAATAACGATTGCTTGTATAGGAGGAGATTAATATTAAAAAAACTATCATTTCTCATTTTTATAATGAAGAATACCTACTTCCATGGTGGCTTATGCATCATACAAAAATATTTGATCACGGCATATTAATTAATAGAGGTTCTACTGATCGTTCCGTAGAGATTTGTAAATTATTCGCACCCCACTGGGAAGTGCGAGATTCCAGATTTCTTGAGTTTGATCCAACAAATACTGATATTGAAGTGATGGGAATTGAAAGAGAAATTTCAGGTTGGAAAATCGTTTTAAATACTACTGAATTCTTTTGTTGTAATAATACAGAAGAGTTTTTCTCATCTCTTCATGCACTAGGACAAAATATGTATGCGATTAGAATGATTTTAATGATAGATAGCCATAAGTACAATTATTCAAAGCCAAGATACTCTATCCCATTAGTAGAACAACGATACCACGGCGTCTTCCCTTATAACCCAAAACTCGGATGTGCCTGGAGATTTATTCACAATCATCTAGATGGTGCATATTTACCTGGTAGACATTATTCGCGGCACGGGAATATAGTTTATGACTATCCTTCATTTATTTTAAAATTTTATTTTAGCCCTTGGAATGAACAGTCAAAGGCAAGAAAATTACAAATTACACCTACCCTTTCAAAAATAGGTGTTCAAATGGGACTCCAAACACATTACGGTCAATCTCCTGAAGAACTGGAAACACGTTTTTTAGAGCTTAGTAACGTAACTCAAGACCTCCGTAATAATCCTGAATATCAAGAATTATTTCCAAAGTTTAAACCATAATGTTTTTTGCATGGTCATCACCTCACACCATTTCATCCGCTTAATCAAAAACAATCTCATTTGCATAAAATATGAATACTGTATATATTATAAATTTTTATTTTAGGAGGAAAAAATGAAAGCTGTTATTCTTGCTGGTGGATACGGTACAAGAATTGGGGAAGAAACACATTTAAAACCAAAACCTATGATTGAGATTGGAACAAAACCTATTCTATGGCACATTATGAGTTTGTTTAGCCATTATGGGATCACTGAGTTTATTATTTGCTTAGGCTATAAAGGATATGCAATTAAAGAGTTTTTTCTAAATTACAACTTACACATGTCAGATTTCACAATACATTTAAGCGATAACACAATTACTAGCCATTCTCATCCTATAGAACCATGGAAAGTTACATTAATTGATACTGGTCTAAATACCGAAACAGGTGGACGAGTTAAAAAGATAAAAAATTATGTTGGAGACGAACCTTTCTGTCTCACTTATGGTGATGGATTAAGTAATGTAAATATAAAAGAACTTATTGCATTTCATAAAAAACACGGAAAAATGGCTACTGTTACAGCCGTACAACCTCCTGGTAGATTTGGTTCTCTCGTTTTAGATAAACAATCTGTCACATCCTTTCAAGAAAAACCACTAGGTGATGGTGGATGGGTTAACGGTGGATTTTTTGTTTTAAATCATGATATTTTCAATTACATTAGTGGAGATAAGTCTGTTTTTGAAACCGAAACTTTAGTTCAGTTAGTAAACAAAAATGAACTGGCAGCATTTCAGCATACTGGTTTTTGGCATCCGATGGATACATTGCGCGATAAAAATAAATTAGTCGAGCTATGGGAAAATAATGACGCTCCATGGAAGGTCTGGTAATATGACTTCATCATCTTTTTGGAATAAGAAAAAAGTATTTATTACAGGACATACTGGCTTTAAAGGCTCATGGCTCACCCTTTTTTTAACTTCTTTAGGCGTAGAAGTAATCGGCTACTCTTCTCACCCTCCCTCAACTCCTAACCTTTTTGAACAATGTAACGCAGCAAAAGAGTGCATTACAATTGAAGGAGACATTACAGATTACGATTCTTTATTCCATGCCATAAAACAGCACAAACCTGATATGATATTTCATTTAGCAGCTCAACCAATCGTCACCACTTCATACAAAGATCCTATTGATACATTTAAAACAAACGTCTTAGGCACTGTTCACATATTAGAAGCAGCAAAGTACGTCGAAAGCGTACGTCTCATTATTAATGTTACGAGTGATAAATGTTATGCGAATGATGGGAGCGGTAATCGAGCATTTGTAGAATCCGACCGTTTAGGGGGCTATGATCCATACAGTGCTAGTAAAGCTTGCGCTGAATTAGTTGCAACATCATATCAAAAATCTTTTTTTCACACGAACACCCTTTCACTCGCCTCAGTAAGAGCAGGCAATGTCATCGGTGGTGGTGATTGGGCAGAAAATCGCTTATTCCCAGATATCATTCGTGCATATTTACAAGACCGTCCTTTAAGTATTCGAAACAAAAATGCTATCCGACCGTGGCAACATGTTTTGGATCCTTTACATGGATATATCCTTTTAGCTGAGAAACTTTGGAAGCATAAAGAGTATGCAGAAGCATGGAATTTCGGACCAATTAACGAGGCTAACAGAACCGTCCATGATGTCATTCAATCTATAATAAAATTATGGAATCAACCACTAACAATCCTTTCCCCTCATACAAATACTCTTTATGAATCACCTATTTTAACACTTGATAGTACAAAAGCAGTAAATAAACTCGGTTGGACTCCTAAATTATCAACAGATCATTCTATCGCTTGGACTGTTGATTGGTACAAAAAATATGCATCTGGTGAAAATATGGAATCTTTCACGCGACAACAAATCGATGCATTCAAAAATTTATAAGGGGGCTATAAAATGGAACAAAAAAAATGCCGTTTTTGCCACTCATTACTAACAAATACTTTTTTAGATTTAGGCGTTTCTCCTCTCGCTAACTCATTTGTAGTTCCAGAACACTCATATAAAATGGAGCCATTTTATCCGCTGCACACGTTTGTTTGTAACTCTTGTTTACTTGTACAATTAGATGAATTTGAATCTCCCCACAATATTTTTCATGATTATTTATACTTTAGCTCTTATTCCTCCAGTTGGCTACTACACGCTAAACAATATGTAGAAATGGCGATTAAGCGTTTCAACTTAACAAACCATTCGAAAGTGATTGAAATCGCAAGTAACGACGGGTACTTATTACAATACTTTCAAAAAGAAAATATCAAAACGTTAGGAATTGAACCAGCAAAAAATGTAGCAGAAATCGCTATCCAAAAAGGAATTCCTACTGAAGTGAATTTTTTCAGCAATGACTTAGCAAAAAAATTACCACAAGCTGATTTAATCGTCGCAAATAACGTATTAGCACACGTTCCAAACTTGCATGATTTTGTTGCCGGTTTAAAAACATTATTAAAACAAGATGGCACGATAACAATTGAATTCCCGCACTTATTGAACCTCATATCCTTTAAACAGTTTGACACAATCTATCATGAGCACTTCTCTTACTTCTCTCTTATAAGTCTTCAAAAAGTTTTAGCGCATCATCATTTACAAATTGTCGAGGTAGAAGAACTTGCAACGCACGGTGGTTCATTGCGTATTTTTGTAAACCATCACAGTGACTCATCCACTATCCATTCCAGTGTTACAAATATAATCCAAAAAGAAATAGATCACGGGCTAGATACTTTAGATTGCTATCTCCTTTTTTCTAAACGCATAGAACAATTGAAAATAAGTATTTTAAAGTTTTTTATCAAAGCAAAAGCTTTAAACAAACAAATTATCGGTTACGGTGCTCCCGCTAAAGGAAACACCCTTTTAAATTATTGCGGGATAGGAAAAGAATTTCTAGCTTATACAGTAGATAAAAACCCTCACAAACAAAATCTCCTTCTACCAGGTACCCGCATTCCAATAAAATCTCCAGAAGAAATTAAACGTACAAAACCCGATTACATTCTCATACTTCCTTGGAATTTAAAAGATGAAATTATGAAAGAATGCTCTTTCATTCGTGAATGGGGCGGCAAATTTTTAGTAACGATTCCAGAAGTTGAGGTGATTGAGCCATGAAAAAAATCCTTGTAACAGGCGGTAGTGGATGGATTGGTAAATATGTTGTAAATTCTCTTATACAAAAGGGCTATGAGGTGCACGCCACTTACAATACAAATAAGCCTTCTCACCTTTCTTGCCATTGGCATAAAGTAAACTTACTTTGCGATGAAGAAGTAAAAAAACTCATTTACGACATTAAACCTAGTCATCTCATTCATTTAGCTTGGGAAGCAGTGCCGCCAGCGTGTTATGTATCTATTAATAATTACTATTGGCTTACGTGCAGTATCTCATTGATTCAACACTTCACATCATGCGGTGGAAAGCGAGTCATTGTTGCAGGTACTGGCGCAGAGTATGAATGGTTTAACGGCGTATTATTTGAAGATTCACCGCTTCTTTCCTATAAAACCCCGTATTCATTATGTAAAAACACACTACATTCCTGGCTACAATCATACGCTGGGCAAACCAGCCTCAGCGTATGTTGGGGACGAATTTTTCATATGTATGGCCCTCACGAACAAGGAAATCGGCTCGTTTCTAACATTATCACTTCTTTATTAAAAAATGAGGAAGCACTATGTACACATGGAAAACAATCAAGAGATTTCCTCCATGTGGGTGACGTCGCTGATGCTCTCGTAACAGTATTAGAACGCAATGTTACAGGCACAATCAATATCGCTTCTGGTCAATCTGTACAAATTAAAGAATTAGCTTCTATCATTGCTAAAAAGATAGGAAAAGAACATTTAATTAAATTAGGTGCGATCCCTTTCTCTAAAGATGAACCTTTATTTGTCGGCGTTAATGTAGAACGTTTAAAAACTGAAGTAAACTGGAAACCAACATACGATCTAAATACAGGAATTGAAGAAACAATTTTATGGTGGGAATCATTTATACAAAAACATACCGATATGCATCACTAAAACGTAAATCCTTCGTTCCTCTCGCTAAATCCCTATACCATTCTTCTAATTTTTCGGGTGTAATAATATGATGCGTTCCCATTCCCCCATGCTTACTAGCTTCAGAAAGAGTCGGACCAATTTGTAATTTTCTCTTTCTCATCGCATCGTTCCACGGACTAAATCCAAACCATAATATGCAAGCAAGAGGCGGATAAATCATAGATTCATGCGCGGATAAATGTCTTCCAACCGTATAACTTCCGTGTTCATGATTATGAATAAATCTACCTCTTCTCCATAACGCCCAATCTTCTGGTAAATAACCGTGAAATCGCTGTTTCATTAAAGGTATTCCAAAGTTAAGGTCCGGATAATTATAGTTAAGATTATCGACCATAATAAGCCCTTCCAGCCAATACATCCTCCCTCCCAATTCATTTAGTGATTTCCAAAACTGATTCTTATCTTGCACACAAAGAAACTCAGTCGTATTTAAAATCATTTTCCAACCTTCTACTTCTTGTTCCGCCCTCATCACTTCATGATCTGTCGCTATTGCATCAAACTCTGGATTTGTAGAATCTCGCACTTCCCAATGCGGTGCGAATTTTTTACAAATTTCAACCGAACGATCTGTAGAACCTTTATTAATTAAAATACCATGATCAAACAGTTTCGTATGATGCACAAGCCACCACGGCAATAAATACTCTTCGTTATAAAAATGAGAAATAACGGTTGTAGTAATGTAAATCTCCTCCTCTTTCTCTATTAATCTACTTTTTCATCCTACTCTTAATATACTTATCAGTTATGTAATTGGTTTCTTTTATTTTAAAAATATGTTTTTCTACCATATACTATGCTTTCTTAGACAACCACCATTTTCTAAAGAATCAACTCCGTACAATAACCATCCCAATAAACTGAAAATTGAGTTATAATATCATTATAAAATTATGAAGGAGGAATGCGCTCATGTACTACAACACTTCATTCGAAAACGACCAACCTGTAGGCCGTCTATAAACTAAGACGGGCATTCATATAATAAAGTGAAACTTTAATCAGTGGGGGGCTTTATTCCCCACTGATTATTGGTTGAACCAATCGGGCATATACGGGCAGTTGATCCCCCGCCTAACTTCTTTGCTTTCGCTGAACTTTGAGGTAGGGGTCTTACTGCCCGTTAATGCGGGACACATACACTTTGCCTCGTCTTAGGGAACTCATAATACCCTAAAAATAGACGGAGGTAGTTTACATGAAACAAACAATTTTAGGAGCTATATGTTTATCACTAGCAGCAAGTATTTGGGGCGGTATGTACGTCGTTAGTAAATACGTACTCGACTTTATTCCGCCACTTACACTCGTTTGGCTACGCTTTATTATCGCTTTTGTTGTTTTATATGCGATTTTGAAAACAACTGAAAAAAAGCAAAAGAAAAAAGTAACCATACACAAAAAAGATTGGCTATTATTCGCTTGGATTGGATTCATCGGGTATTTCATTTCGATCACATGTCAATTTATCGGAACGAAATTATCCGATGCTCATACAGGCTCCTTAGTGACATCAGCTACACCTGCATTTATGGTTATATTTGCAGCGCTCCTTTTAAAAGAGAAACTAACTGCTCGTAGACTTTTATCAACTATAATAGCGACAATCGGTGTCATTATCGTTATCGGATGGGATATTGAAATCGGCTCCTATTTTATCGGTACAATCATTTTAGTTGGAGCCGCTATTACGTGGGCTTTACTATCCATTTATGTAAAAATCGCTTCCGCTCGATTTTCATCTTTAATTATTACAACGTACGCAATATTCTTTTCACTCTTTTTCATTACACCGTGCATGGTATGGGAACTCCAATCAAGTCCTATTGAACATATAAACATGTACGTATTATTAGGCGTACTCTATTTAGGAATTGTCTCAACCGCAGGTGCATTTTTTCTTTGGAATAAAGGATTAGAATTAATGGATGCTAGCATCGGTTCATTATTTTTCTTCTTCCAACCGATCGTAGGATCATTACTTGGCTGGCTCCTGTTAAATGAGACGTTAAACAGTAACTTTTTCATTGGTGGTATCCTTATTATATGCAGTGTTATAATTACTACTTTTGAAAAGCAAAAATAGTATAAAAAAACAGGCAGAGACTTAGTCTCTGCCTGTTCGCATAATTGGGTCTTGGTCGTGAAAACCGATGCAGATTGGTATATTACTTTGTAATCCACTGCATGCACTTATAAAACTACACACCGTTCTTGCGATTAAATATAAAGTAATACCTACAGCCTTTTTATCTGAATCAAAGCCATTTTCACCATAAATATCAGCTAACTCTCCTAAAGATGGTCCTTCTATTTCATCCGTCCAATCACTTACCCAATCCTCATCTTCTTCTTCAAGAAACATATAATCGTCACAAATATAAAACTGACTATCCCACTCATTATCAAGATCATACTCAAAATAAATCGCCTTTGCTTCTTCACTTTCAGCAATTTCTAACGCTTCTTTCAAACCTATCCTCATACTTTCCTTGTATGAATCTAATGGAATCAATTTAATGCGCTCCGCATCCTCACTTGACGCTAGTGTGCGACAAACATCATAATACTTCAATTCTATTTGAGATACTGATAACAAAAATACATCTTCCTGCATTTCCTCTAAATACTGAAAAATATCCACACTATTACAACTCCCTACACTTTACGCAGTCCAATGCGCTGGACGAGACAACATTTCCGGTAATTTCGTATGTCTGTCCCCTTTCGCCGCATTAATTTGAACTTGCGTAAGAAAAACACTATTTGTAAAATCTGTCCCGCGAATGTCTGCATCTCGCAAGTCTGCTCCGATGAGATCCGCTCCCCTTAAATTTGCATCTCGTAAATTAGCCGCAATAAGATACGCCCCTCTTAAATTTGCTCCTTGTAAATCTTTCTTTTTCAGATTCGCTCCCATAAGGTCTGCACCTCGGTGACTGATTCGTTTCTTACGTGCATCATTCATTTCTTTCCAAACTAATTCACTCGTCTCTAAAAGGAGAATGTTCACTTCTGCACGGTGTAATGGCACATTTACTTCCATTAACTCATCTGGACTTAAATTAGAAAGACGCTCAGTCTCTTCAATTGCTTCCTTCAGCTCTTTATGAATTGTCTGCGTCGCCTTTAATAGAATAGCCTCATTCAAATACCAAAGCATTTCATGAAGTTGATGCATTACCGGAAAAGCATCATACATTTTTCTCGCATGCTGAGCATCTTTCCGCCAATCAATTCCTTTAAACGTAACTTGAGAAATCTTTTGTCCAGCACCGAAACATTCAAACACTGTACAACCTTTATACCCTTTTCCTCTAAGATCTCTATGTATACTACATTTATAATCTGATTGTAAATTTGTACAAGGTTTACCACCATCTTTATTCACCGCAAAATCTATTGACGCTGCGAACGGTAATGCTACACAACATAAACCAAAACACTTTTCACAATCTGCTTTTAAACTATTGTGATTTGTATCCTCTTCTACATGAAAATAATCGTTATTATTAGTCAAAATATATACCCCCTGTTGTCTTTTGACTATTTCATAATATTCCAACTACAATAAATAATCAATTTTAAAATAAATAGACTTATTTCATTTCAAACAACAACATAATCCTTTTATTTCTTTTCATTTAAAAAGGACATCCACTACAATGTTAATTATAATTAAATTATGAACTTTCGAATAACAAGGAGGATTACTATGGCATTAGAAATGAAAACAAACTGTCAAATTTGCGACCATTCCCTTCAGCCCGATTCTGAAGCATACATATGCGTGTATGAATGTACATTTTGTGCACCATGTACAGAGGAAAGGCAAAATGTTTGCCCAAACTGCGGTGGAGAGTTAGTACGCAGGCCGAAAAAGAAATAATAAAAAGGCAAAAACGAACAGGAATATGTTCATTTTTGCCTTTTTATTTAACTATTAAAATTACTTCTATTATTGATTCAAATGATTTTTAACTGCTCTTATAACCAATTCATGATCTACTTCTGGTGGTAATCCTGAGACTGTTATCATTCCAATAACCCCTACATTTTTTATTTGGATAGGAAAGCATCCACCAAACGCAGCATATTCCGAGCCATCTAAACGGTATTTTTCATGATATGGAACTCCGCTTATTTCACTTTCTATCTGCATATAATACGAGCTATGATTATGCAGGGAAACGACCCGTTTTTTACGCTCAATCCATTTCGTATTTTCCTCAGTTGTCCCCGTCATCTTGAAATGAAATAATTGCACACCATTTTTGGCTATATCAACAGCAATCAATTTCCCCTCTCGCTTTGCTGTTTCAACGATATATAAACCTAATTGCAAGGCATCTTCATTTGTAAAAGAGGAAAATTGAAGTGTTTCCTCCTCTATTAATATTTGTTTACTTATTTCACTCAAATTTGAAGTACTCATATCTTTAACCTCCCTAATTGTCTTATACCACATTGGCATTTTTTAGAATTACCAGATTCTATAGTACCGTAACGCTTGTTTTCTTCTTACTGGTGCTATTATGAATTATATTTAACACATTAAAAATGTATGTACTTTAAAGTGCTATAGGTACTAAACATTTAGTACAGGAATTGTCTATTTCTGTGATTAATTAGAATATATTAAGGTGTTTGCATTTTTGCCTTGCTACAATGCACTTGCGAAAAGATACTATATTTTACTTATGTGAATACAAAAAAAGCAAAGCGCCCAAGCTTTGCTTCTTACAAAATCCCTTTTAACTTTTCATAAATTAACTTCGCTAAATACGCATAGCCTTCTGCTCCAAAGTGTAATCCATCTTTTTCTTCATCTTCTACAAATTTTTTATAATGCTGTTCTTGAATCATTTCAGCATACAAATTTAAAAAATGACTTCTTGTTTCTTTCGCCACTTCCTCAACCACGTCTGCATATTGGCCGAGTACTTCATCCGTTCTATTATGTTGCCTTGCTTCATCAACCGGTGCAGGACTAATAAGTAATACTTTTTCTGGTGAGATCGCACTTACAATTCCCTCTAAATTTTCTTTGTATGACTGTAATGGAACTGGATCAAATAACACCGAATCATTCGTACCGATAAAAACTGTTACAAAGTCTGGTTCATGCGATAATACATCCTCTTCAATCCTTTGTAGTGCATCGAGCGTATTATCACCCGGAACACCCGCATTAACCACTTTCCAATTTGGAAACATCTCTTGCAAACGTGGTGTTAATCTCGGTGTTCCATCAAAAAACATTTCATCAGCTGTAATACTATCGCCAAAGCATACTAACGTTTTCATTAATCTAGCACTCCTTTTACGTATGAAACAACTTTCCTTCTATCGCTTTCATATATCTTTCAGCAGAACGTTCCACTGCCTCATTTGCATTTTCTTTTACTACTCGGTGAAAAGCATTATATAAACGATTAAATTGTAACGGTTTCACTCGATTCGCCATTTCCTCAACTTTTCTCGCCGGTAATGGAATTAAGTTTGGATAGCTGTACATGAAGCTCACCCACTGTTGATCCGCTACAACTTGAATGATATCACCTGTTAATAATATACCTTTCCCATCATTTCCTTCTTCCCAATGTAATACAGAACCGCCACTAAAATGTCCTCCGAGACGATGCACAGTAATTCCATCTGCTAATTGTAAAGACTCACCAGTCCAATAAATAATACGACTACTCGGGCGCATAACCCACTCTTTATCGTCTTCGTGTATATAAATTGGTACATCAAATGTTTCTGCCCATTCTACTTGCGTTGAATAATAATGCGGATGGGATAGTGCAATCGCATCTAATCCGCCCCACTCTTTTACCTTCTCAATTGTCCTGTCATCTAAATAAGTAATACAATCCCATAACAAACGATATGACTCTGTTTTTACTACAAATGCCGTTTGACCGATCGCAAATTCTGGTTTTGTCGTAATACTATAAAGCCCATTTTCTTCTTCTATAATTTCATTTTTATATGTATCACTCGTTTGCAAGTTTTCTAAACTCGTCCAAGACTGCCCTTTCGGATTAACATATTGTCTCTCCTCATCACAAATAACACAACTTACCGGTTCTTCCACACTCGCTGCATACTGCACGCCACACGTTGTACAAACGAAATTATTCATAGTCATTCCCCTATCCCTTTAATTTTTTATTAAGCTGATATTTGTTGATAGTTTTCTGCTTTTTTATTTTCGATTACTAAACCTATTAGAGTCAGTAAATAGACAGCTGTAACTGACAATGGAATTACAATAAGTCCATTGTCTGCAAAAAGAATCCCGCAAACTGACGTCACAAATACGGTTCCTACTGACAATACACCATAACTTTTACTTTCATAAATCCATACATATGGTAAAAAATGAACACCTATTAACATTGCTACTACAAAAGGTAACCATTCTGGAAATTGAAAATATGCAAGTAATACAAACGGAATATTCAATACATTTATCCCACCAATTACTCCAGCTAAAGTCCCTAGCGGATTTCCTTTCGCAAACATGTCAATTTTTAATATAGCAGCTAACATTAAGCCGAAAGGAAACACACAGCCCATACCAATTAAATATACCCACACAACTTGCTTTTCTGAAAGAAGAACACCCGTTACACTCGCTACAATCCAAAATAAAAGACCAGCTATTATAACAGGAAATCCCTTCTTCGTTCTTTGTGCTAAATCTCGTTTTGCTTCTGCTATGTTCATTTCACTATCTCCCCCAAACTATTTGTACTATAAAGCCGGCTCAATTTCGTTCATCCAATAACGCCAAGCTACTAAGTAATCTTCTAAATCTTTCGGGTGGTGTCTCAAACATGTATCTATACGCAAATATAATCCTATGACTATTTCCTCGTATAGATCTCGATTTTTTTTAAGAAATACACATTGTTTCATCACATAATCGATCGCTTCTTTTGTTACATCTTCCGGAGTTGAACAGAACGCATAAATTAAATCATATAAAGGATCTCCTAAAATAGGTAACGGATCAATTACCCCATGTAACCTATTCTCTCGAAATATAAAATTATGAAATCCGAAATCACCATGTAATAAAAATGGCTGATTTACTCCGGCGTCCCTATTTGCTAGTTTAAGAACAATTCTATAATCTTCCTCACTTATGTAACGTCTTACATTTTCATAAGCTTCCATCACATTTGCCGTTAAAAATTCATTCCAAGATTGAACCGGACTTTCTTTCCATCCCCAACCTTCTGCCCCTGGAACTATTTTATACTTATTGATAACTTCTTTTACAAGTGTACGAAGCGTACTTCGTTTATATCCTTGTTTACACAAAGTATTACCTTCAAGGAAAGAATACACGAAATATGTATGTAAAGGTTCCTTATACAAAAGCTTTGAAAATAAACTATTCTCCTCATAAAATGAGAGAAAATTAGCTTCTTCACGTATTACTTCCGCTTCATTCAGCTTTACTACATATTTTTCGTCCAACAAATATACAGTACTTGTCGTTCCTCCGTTCAACGCTTTTACGCTATTTGGATCATGTGAAATAACTTTCTCCTTAACTAGTTGTGCAGCAATTATTGAAATGTCCATTCTCTCACCCTTTAATTCCGAAGATTCCCCTCAATTCAAAAGACAACTTTACTATTATTTGACAAACGAATAGGAAACCCCTTCCAAAATCTTAATATAACAAAAAATCATTTACTTTTATATTTCAAAAATAAGGAAATACTAACAACAACGTTACATACATATTAGGAGGACAATATGAAACCTGAATTTTTAAAAGCAGTACATGATGCCATTGGAAGTGTCGAACACATTCATATAGAAGAAAGCGGTGCCGACAGCTTACTTATCCATCATGATGATGCACAGCAATTACAACAAGTCGCTAAAACGTTAGAAAACAACAATTTCCGCTCTGCTTTAAGAACAACTGGAGATGCTTCGTATATTGAAGTGTTGAACAGATAATGAAAGTCTGGATGTATTCCGGGCTTTCTTTTTTTATCCCGCTATTTGCCGTGCAGTAAGACCTCCACCTCAAAATTCAGCGGAAGCAAAGAAGTTAGGTGGGGGATCAACTGCCCGTAAAAGCCCGATTGGTGAGGGCTGATAATCAGTGGGGGATGAACAAAACCCCCACTGATTAAAGCTTCACTTTATATTGAAATTTCAAACTCTTTCACATATACCGCTGTTCCCGCAATATCTATTTGTAACTTCTCATTTTCTACATCTTTCGTTACATAAACCGTTACACGACCATCTTTATTTATTTCCTGTCCTTGCTCAACGATTAACTCCAGTTCATGGTCAAAATCTTTCTCCAAATACGTCGCATAATACGCTCCCATTACACCTGAAGCTGTTCCTGTCGCTGGATCTTCAATCGTTCCAGAATAAGGTGATGAAAAATGACGACCGTGCATTTGCACCTGTTCATCATAAGTTTCTAGACAAACTGGATGGATAGAAGCCTTAGGTATTTCTTTTAATACCGATGGAAACGCCTCATTTTTAGGTTTCATTCTTTCACATGCATCTAGATTTTTAATCGGTACAATTACAGTCCAGTTCCCCGTACTTCCATATACAATTGGTACACTTGCATCTAAATCAGTTACTTCTAACCCGATACTATGAGCTAATTCTTCTTTTGAACCTGCAAAATCTTTAAACTGAGGTGCTGCCTGCCTCATTTTAATAAAGGTTTCTCCATTTTCATTTGCACCTATTTGTATTGGTAAAATACCTGCCTTCGTTTCAATCGTAAGGTTTGTTTTTTCTTCTAATAAACCTCTTTCACGCAAGGCATATATAGTGCCAACTGTCCCATGACCACATAAATCCATTTCAAACCCTGGTGTAAAATAGCGCATTCTTATATCTGCTACTTCTGAAGAAAGAACGAAAGATGTTTCGTTAAATCCAACTTTTTCAGCAATACGCTGCATGTCCTCTTCCGTTAATCCATCCGCCTCTAATACAATACCTGCTGGATTTCCCATATTTGGTTTATTCGTAAATGCGTCGTAATGAAATACGTTTATAGTCTTCATTTTTTATCCCCTTATTTGTTCGTTTCATTATTTTTATAATAAATAAGAAAATCTGCCCACTTACCATTCCCCATAGAAAATGCCTCTCTCGTACATTCAAATGAAAAACCAGCTCTTTCTGCAAGACGAATAGATGGCTCATTATCGATATGTATATGTAATTCGATTCTATGAAATTGAAGGCCATTAAAAAATAACGGCAGCGCAGCTATTACACTTTCTGCTCCGTATCCATTTTTCCAATGTTGATTATGAATAGAGTAACCCATCATCGCCCATTGATAGTCCATACGTAAAATTTTTATAAGTTCTAGCTTTCCAATATTGGCGCCATCTTCTTTCTGAAAAATACCTAGAACGTACATTTCATCCCGTCTTGCCGCCTCATCAAATCCTCTTATCCATTCCGTAAACCATTCTTTCGTTGAAGACAACATGTCATGATAGCCATCATCGTATTTATATTGAGATGGTAACCTCTTATTGAATCCATCTAACCAACTTTCATAATCCTCTTTTTGAAATGGACGAATAATCAGTCTCTCTGTCTCTACTTGTAATAGTGGCAGCTTCATTTATATCTCTTCCTTTAATTGTTAATTGAATATTCTTTATTATCTTACACAAAATACAAAATCTAGTAAATCATTATGTTTTTTATAAACAAAAATCCAGTTATGCTTTTTACATAACTGGATTCTTCATTATTTAATAACCTTTTATTTCACAAGAAAAACATCCCTTAATTCCCTCTTCAACACTTTCCCTAAAGCGTTTTTCGGTAATTCGTCCATAAATACAACTTCTGGTATTTTATAGCTTGCTAGTTTTTCTTTACAATGCTGAATAATCTCTTCTTCTGTTAAAGACGTTTGAATATCCTTTACAATGTAAGCTGTTGGAACCTCCCCCCAAAAGTCATTTGGAATCCCAACTACTGCAACTTCTAAAACACCATTTATTTCATGAATTACATCTTCTACTTGATCTGGATATACGTTGTCACCACCGCGTACGATAACGTCTTTATATCTTCCCATAATATGTAGAAACCCATCATCATCTATCATACCGGCATCACCCATGTTAAACCAATTATCTTTTACTACCTTCTTTGTTGCCTCTTCATTATTCCAATATCCTTTAAACATGTACGGGCTTTTCACGTGAATCTCTCCAACTTTATTTGTTGTTAGCTCATCACCTGTTTCTGGATGAACAATTTTCAGCTCTACATGTTTCAAAGTTTTCCCTACAGAAGACATTTTTTCTTTTCCCATATTTGGATGCCAAGAAGTTACTACCCAACCTTCTGTACTCCCATAACCTTGCACCATATAAATACCTTTTTCCATATATTTTTGAATGAGTGTTTCTGGCACCTTTGTACCACCACTTTGCGCTACTTTAAAGGCCGAAATGTTGCGCTCTTTTTTATCTAATTCATCAAGCATGTAACTATAAACAGCTGGGAACGCAAGCATTGTAGTAATTTTCTCTTCTTCAATCTTATCCCAAATAAGAGTAGGATTCGAATCAGCTAAAAAGACCATCGTAACGCCATGATAAATACAATTTAAAATAGAAAGCACGCCACTCATATGAAACAATGGGTGCACTGATAAAAAGCGTTCACCTGCTGGAATTTCTCTTTGCCCCGCAATTTCAGTAAAATAATGGTGTAAGTTTTTATGACCAATTACACATGCTTTTGCCTGTCCAGTCGTTCCTGAAGTAAATAAGTAAATGGCATCATCATCTTCATGAACTTCCACATTCGGCTCTGTTATTGGCTGTTCCTTTAATTTTAATTCAAATGAGCCAAATCCTTCTTTTGTCGTCTCAATTACATAAGGAATTTCTTTAACTGCATTAATCTTTAATACAACTTCACTAAATTCATCATCAATAACTAATACTTTTAATCTCGCTTCTTTTACAATCGATTCTAATTCATAAGCAGTAAGCTGATGATTAAGCGGAATAAATACCGCTCCAATTTTTAAGCTTGCCATCATAACGCTTGGAAACGGATGATTATTTTCGCATAGAATTCCTATACGATCCCCTCTTTTCACACCGGTATGTAACAAATAATGTGCAAGCTGATTTACTCGTTCATTATACTGCTGAAACGAATACTTTTTCTCTCCACCGATAAGCGCTTCCAAATTTGGTGACTGCATTGCTCTTTTTTGTAATAATTGTCGCATCGTTCTCAAGTAAAACTCCCCTTTATATATGTTAGGGTTTTTATTTTACCAGATTAATTATTAATTTACTAAAGATTAAACTTAGTGAATTTAAATAAAGTGAATCTTTAGTCGATGTGAGGTGTTCATCCCCACTGATTATTAGTCCACACCTTACGGGCGGTTAATGCGGGATAAACAAAAATAGCCATCTACTTAACAAGTAAATGGCTATTTCTCCTTATATATTAGAAAACTCCTTATTCATCACATATTTCACATACTCAGGTGCACTTTTGTCAATCTCTTCATCACTGATTTCATATTCCGCACCATATAAATAAAATGATGGTATAAATTCCATTCCTGTATATAAGCTCGTAGCGTGGAATGGTTTCGTTAATTCATTCATTGTAATTCCGCTATTTTTATAGTCTTTTTCTAACCCACCTATAGAAATAGCTACACCAAATTCTTTCCCCTTCACTTTATCCCCTTTTGATCCGTAGGCAAATCCATATGTTAATACATCATCGAACCATTTTTTTAATAATGGTGGTGAGCTATACCAGTAGAGTGGAAATTGGAATATATATCGGTCGTGCTCTACTAACAGCTTTTGTTCTTCTTCAATATTAAATTCCCAATTTGGTGCCACTTTATATAATTCATGCACCGTTATTTCATCTGGATATTTCTCAAGTTCTTCTACCCATCTTTTATTAATTCGAGACTTTTCAATATCAGGATGTGCTACAATTACAAGTGTTTTCATATATTTTCTTCCCCCTTATAAATAATTCAAACGCTTTAGTATTAGTATGAATGAGTCACATATAATTGAAAAGTACGTACTTTAAAGTGCTATAGGAACCTTAAAGTACCTTTGGAGGTGTTATATGAATCAAAATGATAATTGCCCAATCGCAACGACACTCGACGTGATCGGTGGAAAATGGAAAATTCATATTTTATGTGTTTTGGCGGATGGAAAAATGCGAACAAATGAAATAAAACGAGAAATTCCAAACATTACACAAAAAGTTCTCACACAGCAACTTCGGCAACTTGAGGCTGATGGGATTATCCATCGTACTGTATATCAAGAAGTACCACCAAAGGTTGAGTACACAATAAGCGAACATGGAAAATCTTTAATGCAAATTATGGATGAACTATTTGAATGGGGAAAAGACCATCAAATGAAAAGATTACATGACTAGAAAAGTACTATAAATTTTGTTTAATTCTCTACGTTCATATTTCGTGTTTTTATAAAGTTTATTTTTATTTTCTTTAGGCTAACTTGTTTTCTTAGATTGATGGACGTGACCCCACATCCATCAATCTAAAAAGATATAATTAGAAAAATGAAATCCCTATAAAGTTTCGCATATAAACACTGCTCCCCCTCATTAAACGCTCGCCCTATTTTTTCGAATTTCAATTGTATGTAAGCTATAAAGGAGCACCCCTAAACTGAGAATTTTTTCATTATTAGACGCCTTAGAACCTAATGTAATAGTAGGTACATTTAAGCCCATGAACCTTTCACTCCATTCTATAGGCATATATCCTTGCTTACCGATTGCTAATATACGCCCATCTATTGTACTAAGAGTACTTTGAATAAAATCAAACTCTACTTCTATATCGGACAATTTTGTAGCCTTATCAGTCAGCAAAGTACCACGTATCATAGTAAATCCTTGTATCATTTTTTCTTTAAACATACCAATCTGATTATAATTCGAATCATAGATTACCCAATCATATCCGTCCACTTCAGTATGAAAATATGCTAGAATTTTCCCGCTACTCGTTTCTAATGCATATACATCTTTATTATGTAAAAAAGGTATTACTGAAAAAAGAATGTTAGATGAAACTATCTTTGTTCCTGCAACATATCCGCCATCAGGATGATATAAACCATATTGCTTGTTCCGCTTAGGTAATTCTAATACGACAAAAGTCTCAACATCCCAAAACGTCATATTACTTTTCACCGTATTCTTTTGTATCAAATTCCCTTTTCTTAACTGCCAAAATCCAATTCCAAAAAAGATAGAAGAAGCGATAACAAAAAAGATAATCTGCCCCCAATTAATATATCCCCAATCGTCATATACAGTGCATAAAGCGAGAATAAAAATACCCGCTCCAATTAACAGCTTAAACTTCCCTTTTCGCTTATAGTAATCAAATAATTCCATTTCTATATCTTCACCCCTTACTTCTGTTCTCTAACTATTAATATATCAAAAACATAGAATGCTCTCTATCCAAAAGTATGAGTTTCTCTACCTAGGTTATTTGTTACTCTTCATAATTATCAACTAAACAAATTTTATTGCTGTCAATTGAGTTTTCATAAAATTTGTACATAAAGAACAGATAACTTAGCGAACATAAAAGCCTTTTACCAACAAACTAAGATGAAATGTTATAATATATGTAAAAGTCATTTTTTTTTGAAATTACGTAAAGTGATGTTCAAGATTATTAGTATGTTAGAAATTCCAAATAATTATAACGTCACCCGTTCAAATATTAATAGAGGTGAAATCATTGAAAAATCAATATATAGAAACACTTGTCGAAATCATGTTAAAGCATATACCCAATACAGCTGAAAAATCGATGTTATTTGCATTTTACAATGGGGTTGTCACGACGTATAGTTACTTTCATTATGAATCTATGGAAGTATTTGAACATGGCTCAGAAGGGCTTCCATCTAATGAAATTATGGACAATATTCAAAGAGTACGTCATACTGGGAAATCAAACTGGACTGCATTTGTTTTAACTGTCAAAACAAATGGTTTATATGAAGTTGATTATTATGATGATTTAAATCCTACTTTAGAGTGCAGTTCTGCACTACTTTTGCTTGCATACAGCCATTATCATATTGAACCAACCTCTGATTTTGGTAAATCACAACTACAAAGCGCTATTAAAGCAGAAAGTTTTAAGAAAACGTTAAACTACGCGTGTATGAGGAATGACATAGAAACAGTTAAAGAAAAGTTAGTAAACATTAAATTATCTGCATTAAATAAAAAAGGACCTGATAGAAAAACGCCACTTCACATTGCTTGTTTAAATGACAACATTGATATAGTTACATTACTAGTGGAAGCAGGAGCAAATCTGAAGATTAAATATCATGGAGAAACACCTTTTTCCCTAGCATGCGGAAAAGGTAACGTAGAAATTATTAAATACTTAATTTCTAGAGGTGAAAATGCAAATGAAATAATGGTCGGAAAAGTCACTCCTCTTCATTTAATTAGTAAGTCTGGTAATCAAGAAATTGTTCATTATATTTTAGAGCGTATTACAAATATAAATGCGGTGACAAGCAGAAAAAGTTCAGCTCTCCACTACGCAGTGGATGATAACAATCTTGAAGCAGCAAAGGTTTTAATAGACAACAGTATTGATATGGAATTACTAGAAGAATACAAAAGGAGTGCATTAAGTCTTGCTTGCGACCGCAATAAACCAGAGATGGTAGCGCTGTTGTTAGAAAATGGAGCTAATATCCATAGTACAGGACAAGGAAAGGTTACACCGTTACATAGTGCATGTGAACGAGGCTTTATTGAAGTGGTTCGAGTGTTACTACATCATCAACCGAACTTACATGCGAAAGCAACATTATACAGTATGCCAAAGAATCAAAAATTAATAGAAACCCCCATAGAAACCGCTAAACGCCTTGGATACGATGAGATAGTCGACCTTTTGAGTTCAAACTTATGAGAAAGAATGAAAACGAAAGCAACATTTTTATATTTTAGAGTTAATACCATATCACTATCAAACTAATAAAAAAGATACTCCTTAAAAGTAAAAAACGCTATTCTCTCTGTAAATACGTAGGAAAGAATAGCACTTTTTATTTTGAAATAGAAGTCAGCATTTAAACTAAACATGCTAATATTGATTTTGTGCGATTGTCAGTTACCTCATAATAAATTTCTAACCCTTTCCGAGTACCTGTAACGACCTTTGTAGCTTTTAGTTTAGATAAATGTTGACTAATTGTACTTTGAGGCATTTGTAATGTTTCATACATTGTCGTTACGTTAATAGGACCTTTTGCAAGCATTATTTTTACTAATGATAAACGGACAGGATGTGCTAATACCTTCAATACTTCAGTGATTTCTTCATACATTTCTTTCATATTTTTTCTCCCCTTTTATATAACTATTAATGATATCCATATATATAATTCGAAAGGATATACGATTTTATGTCCGTCATTTTAAAAAAATGTTAAAAAATATCTTCAGATGGAAGGAATCTCCCCTCCGTTCAATATTCTATAGATTTTTCTTTCACTAAATATTATGTGGTAGGAGCTTTCCTTACTGAGACCCTCTGCCATTGTTCTCTTGCTGATGTCCATTATTCCCTTGGGACCCTCTGCCGTTGTTCCCTTGCTGATTCCCATTATTCCCTTGCGATTCTCTTCCGTTGTTCCCTTGCCCATTCCCATTATTCCCTTGCGATTCTCTTCCGTTGTTCCCTTGCCCATTCCCATTATTCCCTTGCGATTCTCTTCCGTTGTTCCCTTGCCCATTCCCATTATTCCCTTGCGATTCTCTTCCGTTGTTCCCTTGCCCATTCCCATTATTCCCTTGCGATTCTCTTCCGTTGTTCCCTTGCCCATTCCCATTATTCCCTTGCGATTCTCTTCCTTTATTCCCTTGCTGATTCCCATTATTCCCTTTTGATTCTCTTCCGTTGTTCCCTTGCTGGTTTCCATTATTCCCTTGCGATTCTCTTCCGTTGTTTCCTTGCTGGTTTCCACTATTCCCTTGGGACCCTCTTCCGTTGTTTTCTTGCCCATTTCCATTATTTCCTTGTGACTCTCTTCCGTTGTTTCCTTGCCCATTTCCATTATTTCCTTGTGATCCTCTTCCGTTGTTCTCTTGCTGATTCCCATTATTTCCTTGTGATCCTCTTCCGTTGTTCTCTTGCTGATTCCCATTATTTTCTTTTATTTGCTTCGGTTGTTGTTCCTTAGATTGCTTTTGTTCTATATGCTCTTTCTTCTCGTTGCTTTCTTCTTTTACAGGAGATGCGTCCGATGATGCATCAGAAGATGACTTTTGTTGTTCTTGATTAGACGGAGGTGCAGGTGGAGTAAGCGATTTTTGCTTCTCATTCTCTTGTTTTATATAAACGCCCGTTCCAATCCCTGCTTTCTTGGCATCCTCCCGCATTTGCATCGTACTGCTTTGATATTCAACTGTAATATGTTTTATCTCATACTCTTTCTTTAATTCTTGCATAGCCTTTTCCAACTGAGGTTCTAACGACTTGTCCTTTGTAACAGCTGTTAGCATAACTTGCTTATCATTCGTTAAGTACTTATCCTTTTGACTCTGCTTTATAATAGTACGTATTACGTCTTGCAGATGCTTATTTTCCCACCCTTTCATTTCTTTTAAAATACGCCTTCCATCATCATTACAAGCCCGCAAATCTATAACACGAAGATCTTCCGTTACGCTCGCCTCTAAACTTGGATTTATATCAACTGAGACATAAGCAAACACTTTTTCTTCCGGTTGATTGTAGAAAAACAGCAATACGCATAGAAAACCAGCAACAATTACTGTTGTAGGCTTTAAGAAAGGTGGCATTGAAAAACGCGGTGCTCTTTGCTCTTGTTCGTTAAACGAGATTTCCTCTCCAATCATGTAAGAGTGTACTTTTCTTTTAAACGTAATAAACTCTCCATTTGGAGTTAAAACAACTACGTTATGTTTCTTTATATCCATCACAATTCCTTTATTCATCATGCTTCTCCCCTCTTATATAATCCAGAATATATGTATAGTTGTTTGCAAAGATAATACACATCGCAATAATGTATTTTCGATGTCGCTCCAACGTTTTACGACTTACCCTAACACGTGGTTCAATATGTTTAAGGGGTAACTTTTTCTTTCGGAACAGCTCTTCCATCATTTTCTCGTCTTTTATAATAATCTTTACAATTTCTATTAAGTGCTCACGCGTATCACGATGCTTAGGGGATTCCTTAGCAAGCTCTGAAAATGTGATTTTAAACTCAGCTAGCACACTTTGAAAATGAAGAATTTCCTCCTTACGGTTACTATTTTCCATCTCTTTCATATACTCCGTAAGCGATACTTGTATTTCTAATATTTCCTCTTGCTTATCTTCTTTTAAAAAGACAAGATTATGCTTAGACTCCTTGCGTATATAGTCAATTACATCTCTTTTTATAAGAAGATCAGCAAACGCTAGAAAAGATTTTCCTTTTTTATATGAATACTGTTCAATTGCTTCGTTAAACGCAAACAATCCAATACTATATTCATCATCCTGTTCTGTAATGTACCTGCGGCAGACAGACGAGATTGATTTTCTAATAAACGGCTGATACTGTACGATAAAAGCTTCCTTATCTCCTCCGTTGTTTTGTATGTTAAATACGATATCTTCTATTTTCGTTTTTTTTAAGATTTTCATTACTAAACTCAACACTAGTAATCTCCCTGCCTCCTTCTGCTTCAAATAGCAAAATGGCCACTAAACAAGTGACCATTTAACCACATTTTCTTAGTACTTTTCTTTGGGCTTGTCTTCTTGCTGGTGCTCATATTTTTCGAGGCCGACTTTTTATATGACTATTTTTTCCACTTGTACTAAAGTGAAGTCTGTATTTTGTATTACTTTCTTGTTTTCTTTTGCAATACCACTTGTTCTTCTTGCTCTTTTCTATTTTAGCTGCAATCTTTGAATAACTCTTCGCTATATTTTTGGTAATTTTAGCTTTTTCTTTCATTTGTTTTCTTCTACTTATATATATTCGAAGGAACAAATAATTTTATGGGGGTCAAAAAAATATTTTTTATAAAATAGTTATTTTTTCAAAAATAAAAACCATCAATTGGAAGAAACTCGTTATAACTCCTCCTTATGGTAATTCCTTTGTAAACCTTTTTATTTAAATGTATAATTGTATTAAAAGTCTAAAATTTCAGAATAGGAGGGCAGCGTCATGAAAAGTTTTGGTACGTTAGTAATCTCTACCGTCATTTCAGCAGGCTTAGTGTATTATAATATCGATTCCTTTTATAATAAATTTACATCCGGGAATACATATTACTGGGTAAACGGTATCCTAGCTGCTGGATTCCTTATATCCTTAATTATCAACATAAAAGATATCATCAAGAAAAACTACACAACTTCTGAATCAAATTAAGGAGCCTATTATGGTTCCTTTTTCTATGCAAAATAAAAAAGCAGCTGTTAAGCTACTTTGAATTCTTCTTATCCCCAAATGAAATGATATATATATTCTCCCGTTACACGTTCATTAATTCCAGCGATCCTAGCGAATCTCATTAAGTCCGCCCCTTGAAGAAAATACACCGAGATCGTGACTGGTACTTGTGACCACATGAATTGATAAAGCTCATTCACTCTCTGATTCGTCGAAACGATTAAATCATTTACAGGTCCATGATTCCATGCAGAGGTTTGAACTGAAGTGAACGGAAGGTCTTTCCCATTTACCACTATTCTTACCACACTTTGAGTTATGTCCACAACAATCACCTCCACCATTATAAAAATTAGACCTGTTTCTATACTCATATTCTTGATTAATAATAAATGTTTAAGGCAAACCCCTATTTTCATTTCTACTCAAAAACAATTTATTTGATAAAATAAAAAAGCAGCGGATTCGCTGCTTTAAAATCTACATAACTCCCTTTTCTTTTGCTCTCTCATAAAAAACCGTGCGGCTTACACCTGTAACTTCACATATCTTCTTTACTGTAAACTTGTTTTCCTTTCGGTTTGCAAGCAGATCTAAAGCATGTTCCATATTAGGATTATCATCATCGTACTTCTTAGGGCGCCCTTTATAAACACCACGCTCTTTAGCTAGTTCAATACCTTCTCGTTGCCGCATTCGAATTAGGTCACGTTCTAACTGATTAACACCAGCCATTACAGTGAGTAGGAAAGTGCTGTATGGATTATCGCTTGTAGTATCAAGCCAATTGTCTTTTAACGACTTAATAGAAGCGCCTTTTTCTTTAATTGTTTCTATGATACATTTCATTCGCTAGATTGATAAGCATTTCAAATGCCATCCCACGGTTTCCGAGTCCCATTGTTATTCCTCGCTTTCTATTAGTTGCGATAGGTAAGACTTTGAAGTTATCTCCATCTTTTCCCCCGCTTAGCACTGTACGTGCGACTTTCATCGCATACAGCGCCCCATCTTATCCTTTTATACTAAAGTAACTAGATTACAAGCTTTACGGAGTTTGTTTATTTTCTTCAATTGTTTATCGTTCAATTGAAGAATTCTCATATATGTTCTAATCGTCTCGTCATTTGTAGCGTGAATCAATCTGTGGACAAATTCATGTACAATAATCAGGTTATTAAACTCGTCAGTTCCTCCCATACCTTTCGGTATTTTATGGTGACAGTGCACATCTTCAGCTATTAAGAAGATTCCGATGACAGCGCATTTACCATTTTGCATGGAATACCTGGATATTCTGTTATCTGTATACTCCATGCTTTGTCCTTTATTGGAGGATAGCAACATCTTTTGCATTTCATTGGCAATGTTACCTTTTAGGCTTTTGATGAGTTTTTGTCTTCCTTGCTTAGTATAATTGCATATGTCTTGACTAAAACTTTGAGGGAATCGTGTTTGTATGTCCGCTAGTGGATATACATGATTGCCTGCTATTTCAAAGGTTCTATAATTGTTCCTATGAGTTCTTTTGTATAATGCATTCGCATTGGTAGGAACCTTATATTTCCCTATTGATTTTAGACGATTAAACAAAGTTTTCGAGAGACGAAAGGCTATTTCAGCAAAGTCTATAGTTACATGTGTTGCAATTTTGTAATAATTTTTTATACCAAGCACATAAGAGTTATAGTCCTGTACTGTTTTCCCTGATGGGCTTTTTTGAATTGCTTTAATCCTTGTCTTTGCTTTTTCAAGGATATCCTTTTTCTTTTTCTCGCTTACATGTGTGTTTGCCACATATCTTTCGCGCTTTTTAACAGATTTGATAGAGAACCCCAGAAAATCGGAAGATTTTCTTTTTAGGTTAGTTATAGTCGATTTTTCATTAGATATATTAAGGTTTAATTGATTTTTAAGATAACCTTCTACTGCATGGAATATTTTGATTGCAGATTGATGATTGTTAGTAAATATTTTAAAATCATCTGCGTATCTAACGATATGCATTTTCTTCAATTTTGTTTTTATCAGCAATGGATTTTTGGTTGCTGTTGTGTATGGTCTTCTTGTTTTAATATTCTCCCATTGCCTAGATATCCACCAATCCAAATCGTTTAATACAACATTACTAAGTAATGGGCTTAGGATTCCTCCTTGCGGAGTTCCTTTTGTAGGAATACCTTTTCCTTTGATTGGTGCTTTTAACATTTTAGAGATAATTGTCAGCACCCTTTTATCAGTTATGCCTATGTTGTATAGTTGTTTTAATAACTTGGAATGGTTCACATTGTCAAAGAAACCTTGTATATCAATGTCTACTACGTGACTAAATCTTCCTCTGTTTATCAGATATTGACACCTAGCCATTGCATGGTGTGTTGACCTGTTAGGTCTGAATCCATATGAATGCTTGTGGAATTTTGCCTCGCATATTGGTTCTAGAACCTGTTTGAACATTTGTTGAATCAATCTATCTCTCATTGTAGGGATTCCTAATGGGCGTTTCTTCCCATTAGGTTTAGGTATTTCTACCCTACGTACCGTATTTGGTTTGTAATTTGTGAGAGTTTTTCTAATATCGTCAACGAAGGAATTTACATCTTCCATTTTATAATGGTCGATTGTGATACCATCTGTTCCTTCAGTTTTAGAACCACTGTTAGCCTTTATACTTCTATATGCCAATAGAATATTTTCTTTTGATATGATGTATTTATATAGATTTACACCTTTAGTAGCGTTATTTTCACTACGTTGGTATAAATCATCGAACACTTTTTGTATATCGTAATATTCTGCATGTCGTAATGTTGTACTCACCGATGTATTATTTCCCCTTTCTTACGAAAAGTCCCATCATCTTACTCGATCCTGTGAGTTACATCTAGTTAATTTAGTTTTCAAAGAACAAGACTAGGGACTATCCCTCCACATTCGTTACATGCTTCGTCGGTACTTTGTCCCCACCTTCACAAGAATGAAGCAATTTCGGTTCGTTAGAACCTTATATGCATCTGTCCGCTAGTAGGCGTTGGTGACAGTTTCTTGCTTACCACGTTCCGATTGACTTAGCTATACATATATCCTTAGGTGCTTGCTTTAAGCCTGTTATCTTTACACCCTCATCGTTAGATGTTCCGAATTTCGTATCCTTTACTCTTACTTTTCGGTAGATAACGTCATCATTGACGACATACAAATTTCTATTGTATTAATAATTTAGACCCGTACATTCGCAAGTTCGCCAGTCCGTTATTTTAGACATTCTCACCATAGATATTTTGTAGCATCCCGACCTATCCATTACCATATGATTTCTCACTTAGGTTTTGTTCAGCCGACTTCACCTAGCTTCATACAATTTGTGACTACTATCACGCCTTGCATGTAGGAGTATTAGATAAGTAGTTTCAGCTCAACCTGACGGCTTTCATTCCTACTTTCAGTCAAACAGTTGTTGTTATCAAATTAATAACCCTCCTACTTCGTGTTTGCACACTTATGAGGAAACGTGTCGCACAAAGGATTATTTTGTTAAAAAATTGATTCTAATTTATAACCTCTATCTTTTTCCTTCATTTCCCATTAAAATTGAGTAAAACTATTTTGAAAACATAGGAGAAAGCTATGAAGCATAACCTCAATCTATGGTCCTTTATATGCTCTTTGATTTGCGTTGGACTATTCCGTTTATATTTTGAAATTCCACTTGAATTATTCAAATTTTTCACGGATTCATTACACATTCACCCTTTATTTATATTACTAGTTTTAACAATAGGAACTTTTTTTGCTGGCATTATAGGATTTTCTAAGATGAATAATTGGATTGCGATGCTTAGGAGTGTAGCAACAGTCTTACTAACATTGTTATTATCAGTGTTTTTAATACTAACTTTGATTGTGGGTTATGCATTAAGTTAAACGTAGTTTTTTATGAGTAAAACTCAATATTCCGTCAATAATATAGATGACATTAGATTTTTCTCCTTGTTCCCCCTTGGAGATGAGCAGTTAGTTTTTGCTAACTGCTCTTTTATTTATAACGAAGATAAGATTCTTTAGAATGATTCTTCTTTATTTCTCAATATAAGGAGCCTTGGATTTTCATTAAAACTCCTGTAGTATATGAACAAAGAGTAAGGTAAGAGTTACTCTTTGCCATTTTAGGAGAGGTTCTGTTGGAGACAACAGGACCTTTTTTCGTAAAGAGATGGTTTTGTTTAATTTCTCACCACTAACCACAAAAAATATCTTATAATCGTTATATACTAAATTAAAATAATGGATTAGGAGTAGATCAAATGCCAGTTACACTAGAACTTATTCTTTTCATTCTTCTAGCAATTAGCGCTATTGGCTATTTAGTAAAAGAATTTCAAAAAACTAGGAAAAGAACACTTGGAATTTCACTAGAATTCTTGGTTCTTTTCTGTTCAATATGGAGAATATCGACTATCATAATCTGATTTGTAAAACATGAATTCCTTCGAATAAAAATCAATATTATGTCCATAATGTTGATAGGCTGTATGCCAAAATCCATTTAGTTTGCTCTGTATCTCCTTGTATTGAGCAGTTAGTTTTTGCTAGCTGCTCTTTTATTTATGAAAAAAGATAAAATTTTTTATAATGATTCTTCTTTATTTCTCAATATAAGGATCCTTGGATTTTCATTAAAACTCCTGTAGTATATAAACAAAGAGTAAGGTAAGAGTTACTCTTTGCCATTTTAGGAAAGGTTCTGTTGGAAACAGCGGAACCTTTTTTCGTGATTTAAAGGTACTAAGACAAAATGAAATATTTACCATGAAAGTAATTGTTAAATATTTTACGCTTATACAGTATAATGGGATAGTTATTGTGTATTGGCATTAAGAGGAGCGTCCTGATTAAGCGCTTCTCTTTTTTTATAAAATAGCTCCAAATTACTTGGACACATTTACCAGTTTATTCAACACAAATATCATGTTAAAATCCCTTGTGAATACGACATAACTCAACTTGGTGAAGCCCTGTAATATTTCCTATAGGGCTTCTTTTTTTACAAGCAGTTATTTCATTACGCTGACTATCTTGTTGTGCAAAATAACGATTTTGTTCACTTTTTTGATACATTTATAAAACATTCATATGTTATCTTCAGTAAGTTCTATTTCCTTTATAATATTGTGTGAAGTATACCAACGAACGAAGCCTAAAAAACTCTAATGAAGTGATGAAAAAAACCTAATTTCTCTACAAAACATTGAGAAATTAGGCTTTTTAATAGAAAAAGTAGCATTTATAAACAATGAATACAATTTAACTCTTCAATTCTATTTTCATAGATTCATATATTCTTCTAAAGTCAGTTTTTCCTTATATATATTTTCAGCAATATCTCCTACATAGCGAATATGCCAAGGTTCATATGCATAACCCGTAATACTTTCCTTCCCCTTAGGATAACGAATGATAAACCCTGCACGATGCGCGTTTTCTTTCAGCCATTTTCCTTCCTTCGTATTCGCAAAGGATAGCTCTAGTTCATTGTTCGCACTTTTAGAAGAAACATCCATCGTTAACCCTGTTTGATGTTCGCTATGCCCTGGCTTTGCAGAGAAGCGATCCGTATGCTCTTGCCCTTTCTTTTTAACATTGTTGGCATACAGACCTTTTTGATACTCATAGGAACGAAATCCTGAAACAGCATTCAACTGGATCCCATCTTGCTTAGCTAAAAGGAATAGTTTTTCTAACGCTTCCGCTGCTTCTTTACGAAGATGACTCTTTTCTACCGTTCCACTAAATGAGAACGGTACATTTGGTACAACTAAATCCTCTGGCATATAGTCTTCGGGTAAACCATATTCCTTATTTACTACAGCCTGTATACTAGCAAAGGAACTTGCTATCTTATTTGAAGTCCCATTTTGCTTACTATTTTTTTCTTTATTTATGGAGTTTTCACTAGTTTCATGGTTTGTCTTATATGGTTCTTTACCAATAGATATATTGGTGTAAATGATAAAGATACCTAGCATTACTACTATACAAGTTAAGGTTCCTACTAATTTAAGTCTCATCATTCATTTCCTTCCTGCAACTCCTACTGTTACTCATTCATCATACTTCAACCATATCAAATCCATATTAATTCCCTGTGAACTTTTCTTCATAACGCATTCCTTAATAGATTGATAGTATATCTTCCCTTTCTTTTGGCACCCTTAAAATATCAGCTCTATTTATACATGTAGAAAAATAATCTAAAGATTTGTATAATAAGATAAGAAGTGCAGCATTCTATTATAGAAAGGTCTTGGTATAATGCTAGGTATTGATGTCAAAAAAACAAAAGAAGAGTTAATTATTTCATGGCAATTTGCGGAGGTCACGATTCCATTACGTGATGTGATTGAGGTTACCGAAGATGCTACCTATGCGGGTGTTGAAGAACCAAGTGCAATCCGTATCGGAACAGCATATGGGACAACTGATCGTATATTAATTAAAACTGTAAAACAAAATTATGTATTATTTACTACGAATAAAGTGTCGATTTTAAACGCAATTCACGCGTAACAATGAGTAGATAAACGCGCTTAAACAAAGTTCAAGTGAAATAAAAAGGTGCAAAGTCATAGAATTGACTTCGCACCTTTTTTAAAACAATCTATATGAATGAAAATTCCCTTTAACATTTCAGTAAGGCCAAAGCCACTTCTGTCACACCATACTACTTTATGTCCCATTTATCTAAATTGAAGAGATAACGCTCTCTTTTTTTGATAAAATTATCTCTATAATGATAGCAGGAAAGGATTTGTTGCTTTATCACGGCAGAAAAAACACAGTTTGTAAAAAAAGAGCATTATATCCCCCAGTTCTCTATGAGACCTTTTGAAATAGCTAAGGGATTTTGTCTCACAGTGAATTTAGAAGCTGACACTTTGGAAGCTAAGGAAAAGAAAACAGGGAATTATTACAACAACTCAAAAATAAGCAAATAGATTAAAATACTGTAAATAGGACTAAATTATTAACATAAAAAATAAGCACATCTTGTAAAAAAACAGATGTGCTTATTTTTTAATTTTTATGCATTTTTACGTTTTAGGAAAATCACTCCACCAACAATTAACAATAATGCACCTGCAGCCATAGAGATCCAGCTTGTAAGGTCAGCGCCTGTTTGCGGTAACCATCCAATTTTAGATTGAATTTCTTTCTTAGGTTGTGGTTGCTCTTTTACTTGCTCTTTAGGTTGCTCTGATGTTGGAGTATTTTTATCTTGATTCGGCTGTTCTGGTTTTGGTTGTTCCGGTTTTACTTCTTTAAATTTCACCGTTTGACCCTTATCTTCGATGTCAACGTGAATAGCAACCAAGACATTATCTTGATACAATTCTTCAAACACTACCACTTCTTTACCTTGTAATGCAGATGCATTAAATGTGAAATCGAGTGTGATAGAACCATTTTTTTCTTTTGCAGTAAACTTAGATTCTACTGTTACTTCTTTATCATCAACTAATAATGGTTTTTTTGTTGCTTTATCCATTAGTTTGCCTTTTACAACGTACTCTTTACCCACGATTAAGTCTTTGTATTCCACTTTATCTTGGATTGTTACAGATTTAGAAGCGTCTAACTCTTTAGAACCATCAGCTTTGTTTGTAGCAGTTGTTTTAATGGAAGGCTCTACAAATCGAACTGTTTGACCTACATCGTTAATGTCAGCGTGAGTTGCAATTACTTGACCTTCATGCAATAAGTCTTCAAACACAACTACTTCTCTTCCTTGCTGTTCAGCACCAACGAAAGTAAAGTCTAATGTTACAAAACCATTCTTTTCTTTTGCAATGAACTTAGTCTCTGCTGTTATTTCTTTACCATCAATTAATAATGGTTTGTTAATAGCTTTGTTCATTAATTTACCTTTTACAGTGTACTCTTTACCAACAACTAAGTTAGTATACTCTACTTTATCTTGAATAGTGATAGAATCCTTTGAATGAATCTCTTTTCCATCATCAGCTTTGTTTGTAGCAGTTGTTTTTACTGATGGCTTAACGAACTTAACTGTTTGACCTTTATCATTGATATCAGCATGTGTAGTAACAACTTTTCCGTCTTTCAGTAACTCTTCGAATACTACTACTTCTTTTTCTTCTAAACCAGTTGCATCAAAAGTGAAATCTAGTGTAATAGAACCGTTTGCTTCTTTTGGTGTAAACTTAGTTTCAGCAGTTACTTCTTTACCATTTACAACTAATGGTTTATTAGTCTCTTTATCCATTAATTTACCTTTTAAAGTGTACTCTTTACCTACTTGTAGGTCTTTGTATTCCACTTTATCTTGGATTGTTACAGACTTAGAAGTGTGCATTTCTTTTGTACCATCGGTTTTATCAGTAGCTGTTGTTTTTACTGATGGAATCTTTTCATCTTTGACAATATGTTTAATGATTTGACCATTCTCTTTGATCTCAAAAGAGAATATTTCTTCATTCAATACATAACCTTTTGGTGCAACAGTTTCTTTATATGTGTATTTTCCAAATGGTAACTTTTCAAACTTCGCGATACCTTTATCGTCTGTTTTCCCTTTAACTACTTCTTTTCCTGCTTCATTATAAATAGTAAACTCTGCATTCGGAAGCTTATTGTTTCCATCAGCTACATCAACTTTTGTAATTTCTAGATCACCTTTGATAAGATGATTAACTGCTAATAGCTCAATAATTTTCCCGTGTTCCTTTATTTCGAACACAATTGGTTCTGTAATAAGAACGTAACCATTTGGAGAAGCCTTTTCTACAAATGAATATTTACCATACGCTAAATCTTTGACGTTAACTTCACCATTTTTATCTGTCTTATATTCCCCAATTACTTTCCCGCTTGCATCTTTTAGCTCGAATACTGCACCTTCTAATTTTTTACTGATATCTTCATTATCTACTTTTAGTAATTTCACACTACCTTTCACTTCTGTATTTTCCACTGTAAAAGTAAGTGTTCTATTGTGCTCTTTAATTTCAAAAGGATACTTTGTTTTATTTCCAATATATCCATTAGGTGTTTTTGTCTCTAAGAAATAATATTTACCATACGTAAGACCATCAACATTTGCAATTCCATTTTCTTTTGTTACTACTTTTTTCACTTCTTTTCCATCTTCAGTAAAGACCGTGAATTCAACATTAGGTAACATCTTACCTGAATCACTAAGTTTTTTTATTTCGATGTTACCTTTTACTTTGTTGTTTACTACTTGAACAGCTCCTATTTCCCCTGTCTTAACTTCAATAGTTTGTGGTTTATCACCTGAGACATAACCTGTTGGTGCTTTAATTTCTTTTACTGTGTAGGTACCAATTGGTAGGTTATTTAATTCTGCAGTACCATCAGCACCCGTCGTGATTTTTCCAACTGATTCATTATTTGCATTAAAGACTTCAAATACTGCACCAGCTAATATTTCTCCATTTTCCCCAACCTTTTTAATTTTTAAAGAACCAGCAGCTTCCCAATTTACTGCAAGGTCACTACTAAGCTTTTCCTCATTTCTTTCTAGTAGCACTGTAGCATTCTGAACAGTATCAGTACCGCGATAAGCAATTGCTTGAACTTTAGTTACATTTGCAGCAACACTTAGATTAAATTCACCTGTTTTTGTATCTTTAGGAATTTGGATACGGAATTTTTCCCCAAGTGAAAGCTGATCTTTCACTTCTCCATTTTCACTAACAATTTTAACTCCATTAGGTGCATTTTTCGCTACTACTTTATAAGAACCACTCTTAGCATTTGTTTGTACTGTGTATAGGTTTGTTTCAAAAAACTCACCCTTTAATTCTGCCTTTTGCTTTTCAGCAGGAATCACATTCATAAAAATATCTTGAGTATCTTCACTTGTATTTGCAGCATTAATAATTGTCTTAGCCGCTTTTTCAACATTTTTATTTTCATGCTTTAATTCATTTACATCAAGTTGACCTAATGCATTCCAAACCGCAAGCTGAGTTGCATAATGTGCTTCATTCTTATTAGCTACCCCCAGTTGTTCTATACTTTTTTGTGGGAAACCATTTAATAGAACCCTATATACTACATTATCTGTTTTCCCCATTTCAGGAAGATCTTCACCATTTGGTGATTTTAAGCCAAGAGTTAAACAATAAGCAATTTGACCGCTTGAATTTTTAATAATTTCAGTTCGAATGTACTTACCTAAACTGTTGCTATAACTCCAGTTCATTGAATACTTTTCGTGCGTCATAACCTCCGCATTTGCCTTCGGTAGAAACACATTAAAGAATAATGCTAGTACTGATAATAATGCAAAAACTCTTTTAACAACTCTTCTCCCCAATTTTAAAACCTCCCTAGATAAAATGAACCCGATGTATTATTCAAATATTTAAAATAATCACAACGAAGATATTTCATATTATAAGACATAAAGTTACAAATATTATATTATTTTTACAAATTATTTATTTTCTCAACAACCACTATAAATTATAATATTAAAACATTCCGTTTCACAAAATTAACAATATTAGGATACCTTAACAAAATAAGAAACTTGGTAAAATACTAGAATAACGGTAGTTGGAGTACGGAAACGATTCTTGGCATGAAGGACCACTACAAAGATATTTTAATATGTAAACAAATATTTTCAGATTGAATATATGTATTAATAATGAAATTTTATTGCATTTACACCTGCAATGTTTATATAAAAGATAGTAAATTATGTTTTTATAGGATTTTTTCTATTAGTTTACTGGAAATTTGCATTATTATGTGACAATAAATATCATTGTATTTAATATAAAATGATATAAAAAAAAGGGTACGTAGATAATTATTAGAACTTTCAGTTAATTAATTAACTCTACTAAAATTAGTATTAAGAATATTAGTAAAAAAGTAACAACGTTATTACTAAGTTCGAATATTGGTCTAAGTACCCTAGCATCTCAATGGTAACCTCTTGAATACTTTTACGTTTTTAAATAAATTAAAATAACAAAAAAGTAATAATTTTTAATTTTTTTCTTTGTAATTTAATAAGTTACATGTTAATATGGCGAAGGTTATAAAATGGATTTCGCCATACACAATGTTTTTTCGGAATATTCACTCCAGAGAAACGTAACTATTTCAGTAATTTGCTTCATCTTTTACCTATACAAGGGCTACTTTCAATTTTTTTGTTCATAAGTAAAAGTAACTTTTTATTCTATCTTCCTCATCGATTTTAATATAAATGGTAAAAAAGCACTTTTTCAAGTGCCCTTCCTTTTCTTTTTTAAAGATAGAAAATCTAATAAAATCAAACACCTAGATTAAACACATACATAATCCTACTTACAAACTCTCAGAGAGGTATAAACTATGGGAATTCCTACACTATTATTAAATACATTTATTATTATTATTTGTATCCTTAGTTACCAAGTATTTTGGCTAGAACATAAAGAAAAAATGGCATGTAATAATATATTAATTTCTGTACTTTCCTCCATTGCAATTATTTTTTGTATGACTTTTCCTTTTCATTTACACGCTGGGTTCATTTATGATTTACGTTTTATTCCCATTATATTAGTTTTTCTATATGGAAATACAAAGAGCATTATTTGTATTGGAGTTTTATATCTTTCTTATAGATTTTACTTAGGTGGAAGCGGAGTCTTCCCATCATTTATTATCTTTACTGTTATTTCTGTTATTACAATCATGTTTCGTTACTTGTCACCTACTTATTTCAAGGAAAAGAAGATATTATTAAGTATTCTACTTATTTTGATATGTACAACTTCCCTTTCTATCTGCGGTATTGTAACGCAAATAAATACAGGTGGTAAAATTGACTCTACTCTCATTGAATTTTTATTCAATTATATAATCATAAATATTTTCACAGTATTATTATCAGTTTATTTAATAGAAGGAATGATCGAGAAATATAAAATAAAAGAAAGAATGCAAAGAGCAGAAAAATTTTATATAGCTAGCGAACTAGCTGCATCGATCGCGCATGAAATTCATAATCCACTGACCACGGTACGTGGATTCACTCAATTACTAAATGAAGATGAGAGTGCTAAGATGTCTCAAGATAAGTACTTAGAAATTATGTTACTTGAAATGCAGCAAATACAATCTACTATTAATAACTATTTATCTTTAACCAAACCACAAAACATTATAAAAGAGGAACTAGATATTAATTACATATTAAATCAAGTGAAAGATAATATTTCACCACTCGCTCTTTCATATAATGTTGAAATAAAACAGCATATTACAACAGATTCCCTTTACATAAATGCTAATACTGAAAAATTAAAAATATGTCTAACCAACATCATACAAAATGGAATTGAGGCTATGAAAAATGGTGGCGTATTACAAATAAATATACAAAAAATAAAAGATAATATTGTAATTGATATTATTGATACAGGAATAGGAATGTCTTCCCAACAAATAAAACGTATTGCCTTGCCATTTTATTCAACAACAGAAAAAGGTACTGGGCTTGGTACTATGATTGCGTACAGTATTATTAAAGAATTAAACGGAGATATAGAGATAGAAAGTGAACTAGGAAAAGGAACACACTTTTCTATCACTATCCCCTGCTAATATAATAGAAGATTTATTTAAATGATATTATTTTGTAGCTAATATAACCATATAAAAAGAAGACGTAACTATTCGTCCTCTTTTTATATGGTTCTGGTGCAAAAATGTTAGTTAGAAACATAGAGTAGCAATTTCACAATTTATTCACAAGTACCGTTAAGCGCAAGTTTACGTTAAGTATGCTATTTGCATAATAATGTTTTCAAGAAAAAAGTAGCTGTACTTTTGTGCAGCTACCTTTTTATGCAATAAATCAGTAATAGATATTCGAGCTGCAATAAATGCCCCTTTTATACTTTGAAATGTAATTTGCAAACTACAATTTGACATAATTCTAATAGTATGGGATGTATATTTCTCCATAAAAGCAACTTATTTTTATCTCTTTTAAACAATTTATCATATTATTTCCATCTAATTAGGCACAGAAACGTTTTGCAAAATCTTACTACTTTTAGGAAAAACGTTTTTAGGGTACATTTTAAAATAGCTCTTTTTCTTTGAAATGTTTCTGTGCTTAATATTTAAAATATCTTATGTCAAAATTTTCCGCAACAAATATGTTAAATGATTCATAATTATATATAATATGGAATATTAAAGTTAAATATTCCGTATTATACTCTATTAAATATAGCGTATTTAATTTATTAGTAATTAATTTATTAGTCTAAGTATGAATTATAAAGTATGTTCGTTTAAAATTGTCACAATATAATTTTATATTCGACGTTTTTAATTACTCGTGAAACATTTGCAAATGTTTTAACCGTTATGTATAAGGTAAATATCCCCTCTAAATATAAGATTTACTTAATTTAGATTCTTTCTCTCATAGTCGTAACGTCGAAAAAAGTCGAATTTTTATATTTTTTCTTTATTTTCTAGTTGTAAACGTTTTATTTTCATGTTACCATCTTAATCAAACATTAGATGGTAATAAAACTTAAAGTATTTCTTTCCCTTAGAGACATATAAACGTTCGGTAATACCATGAAAATAAGGCCAAAGAAATATGAGTTACCTGATAAAAGATTTAATAGGATTTTTACCACTTAAATTATCTGTTAATTCAGAATATAACACTTTAACATTTTGTCCCTAAACAAAATTTAAATTTTAGTGTGGTAAACTCAAAAAGCTAAATCACCCGCCAAAATTAATAAATGATATATCCTGTTATATCTAGCGATCAGTCATGAGAAATAGATTTCTTCCTAAGAAAACTTAACCCATTAATAAAAAGTGTCTAAATTTCTATCTTTATTACCATCTATTGTTGATAACATATTTACCAACTATAAAAAAGAACCTATTGAAGGTTCTTTTTATTATAATCATTAGCACTTCAATTATTGATAATCATTGGTGTTGAATCTTTATTCCCTCACCTTATATAGTTTTCTTTTATTAACACTTGAAGACTTATTGAGGTACGGTTCTGATTTTAATTTTTTTTTTGTTTTTAAGCGACTAATTTCCGAATGATGGGCCATCCACATTTTTATATCTAATAAAGAAAGAATTATGTCTGTTTCAAGTGACATTTTGCTTACCTCCTTCTCTCTTATGGGTTATGTAGATAATATATCTCTTGAATCTGGAGCCTTTAGAACACATAATGGATACCCTAAAAAATGGACTTTATTTTATCTTTATCTTATCTTTACCTTATCTTTAAATTTTTCTATTAAACTTAGCATTTAGAAAAAAATTTTCGAGTCTAAAAAAGCTGGGAAATAGAGAATTATTGAATTTTTTTAATAACCAGCCACCATTGAAAATAGGGTTTCTTGTAAAAGGAGGAGTAATATTTGAAGAATAAGAGAAAAGTACAAACTATTATATTATTCTTTATTAGTATTTTAGGGTTAGGAACAATAATCGGGATACTATATTTTAATGACAAAACCAATACTCAAAAAAATAAAGCGTTTGCTACCGAGGAACGTTTATTGCAATATGAGCCCATCATGAAAAAAGAATTAGAAAAATATAATTTGGGAGAAAAAACAGCAATTTTACTAGGAATTATGTACCACGAGAGTAGGGGTGAGGGCAACGACCCTATGCAATCTTCCGAATCACTTGGATTAAAGCCAAATGAAATCCAAGAGATAAACTTGAGCATTAAACAAGGGGTAAAGCACTTTGTTCAAATGTATAGATATGGAGAAGAAAAAGGTGTTAGCATGGATACAATTATTCAAAGCTATAATATGGGGCCAGGCTATATTGATTTTATTGCCAATCAAGAAGCTAAACAACACTCGGAAGATACAGCTAAACAGTTTTCTAAGTTGAAAGTTGATCAGAATCCAGCTACATACACTTGTGGTGGAAATAAACAAAATTTTAGATATCCATATTGTTACGGTGATTTCACATATACAACAAAAGTGAATGAAAAAGCAAAACTTATTGAAGAACGCCTCCAAAAAAATTAAAATTTTATATATTTGTTTGAAGTAGTTTTCCATTTACTTTTATATGGTTTTTCATCAACTTTTATCCCCTCTTACCATCTAAATGTATATATACAACTATCGTATCATATTTCAATTTAAATACGGCTCTAGTTACATATTTCGCAAGAAATCTATCCAGAATATAAATAAAATCACCATTTTACATGAAATAGTATCCACTTAGCGAATTCATTAGGCATAAAAATAAATGTAGATTCAATAAAAAGAGAGTACCCTCGCTATTGGTGCTCTCAATGTGAATTGGGGTTTATCCTGAGCATTGAATAGGACACGAAGAACTCGTCCTGTTACATAATATTATGCTTGTCCATATTATAATGTGCAATAAAAAAAGCACCCTCGCCCAGGCGCCAAGAGATACATATACGTTGAGGTAACTAACACGTTAGAAAAGGCCCTTCCATATCATTGTATGATTATCAATTATCTTTATACCTAGCAGACTCATTAAATACGTTTAATGTATCATTTCTATTAGTTTAACCATGCCTAATGTCATCCAATTCATGGTTAGTATTCTAAATAGACCAACGATGTATTATAATACTTTATATATCCAAGGAGGTTTACTATGCTTAATTTTCATAAAACATTCCCCATCTTAGGATTCTTTTGGTTTTTATATAGTTTTATCGGCATCATCTTTTTATTACTATTCCTTAGCGTGTAGTAACAACGCGTATAAATATATGTTTAATGTGTGATTTCTATTATCGGCTTTGTTAACTAACACTTAAATTATTTTAACAGCCTTTTGTTTAATTCCCACAAAGCTGTTTTGTTACTATCCCATTTTAAAAGCGTTACGGCTTCCTCAAAGCACAACCATTTATACTTAAAGTGTTCTTTAGATAATTTAATATTTTTTGTAGGAACTTTAACTCCAAAAGAAAATTCTTTTATTACATAAACATCTTCTCCCCAAAGAAATTCACCAACTACATCCTCTACTGGTAGTGAAGACACAGAATCTAGTTTTATATATGGACATTCTCTTATAATACCAGCCTCTTCAAACGCTTCCCGTTTTGCTGATTCAATAGGAGTCTCACCAGCTATTCCTTGCCAATAACCATAATCACTTCGATTAAAAATGGCATATTGAATGGAATCATCAGTTTTTATATAAGGAAATATCAATACTTGATACGGCGCTCTCATTGCTTAACCTCCTCTCGAAAAAATATGAACAATTTATTCACTAACTTGCTATTTTAGTAAATAAAGAGCCAACATCAAAATTCTACATTAATAATGCAGGTTTATGGTATCGGCTCTCCATTTTTTAAGAATTTTATTTTTCATAAATAGGTTTACTCTTAACGTGATAAAAACCTGCTTATTTCTTATTTAATTTGCTTAGCGTGTTTTTTTTCGAAATGCTGGCTGTATCACATGTTGACTAACCAGTCCAAATAGTCCCTAAAACGGTCGTTTAAGGAACTTTATTTATATCTATCAAAACTGACTGAAATATGTTTAAAATTCAGTTCAAAAACTCATTACCAAAAACAAAGTTTTATATCAAACATCAAATACCGTTTATGGAACACTCTTAATGTACGGAAAACCAAGTTTTTTAAATAAAAAGTTCCTTAGCGTACGAAATTCGCGTTATGTTGGCGGGACCCCATCGCCATCAAGTTAAGGTTTTGAAGTACCCCCTAAACGAAAAAATTCTTTCTCTATAGGGGCACCATACATGCCCATCAACTTAAAAATGAAAACAAAGTGTACTTTCATTTTGTGGAGGTAAAGCATTCCTAAAATAGAAGCATACTCTTAATAATATGCATACCAAATAAACCCTAACGGGTTTCCTTTTTTAAATTATGCAACTTTCTTTTGTTTTTTCAACCCATTATACTCATAAACAACACCCATAATATCAAAAACAGTCTTCTTCTCATATCGATGAGATTTTCTCCCGTTCTTCTGTAGGAGGTGGAACAGGCTGATTAGGATCTTTGTTATTTCTTGGATGTTTTGTTGTATGGCTTGATACAACCTTGATAAGTGATCTTGAATCATTCCAATTGCTTTATATTCACTTAATTCTTGTTTCTTCTTTTGTAAAATTAATTGTCGCATCTTAAACATAGTAGAAGAACATAGAAAAATGGCAATGAGTTTTCCATAAACATGGCATTCTAATCGCTCTTGTTTAATATGTTGCCAATGATGAATTTGAAATAAGGATTTCCAAGTTTTAAAAATGATTTCAATTTGCCAGCGGAGAGAGTAAAAATTATGGATTTGTTCCATCGGAGCAATCTCCCAAGGTGTATTGGTAACATATAGGTTCATGCCAGCTAATCGTTTGCTTTTTTCCGAATATGTAATCCCTTTTTTACTTTCTGTGTACACTTGTTTTTTCATACGCTTACGAAGTTGTTTTTCTGTTAATCGATACATAATCACCCGAGTGAATAGTTTTTTATCCTTTCCAATATAAGCTTCTTTTATTTCATAGGACTGTCCTGGTTTTAAGGTATCCATGATGTGCTCTAAATCAACTTTGATGTACTGAGATTGTTTTTTTATTGTTCCGTTTCGAAAGTATTCAGGAAATTCATTTTTGACATATACCCTATTGTTTAATTTGAGTCGCGATATATAGTACACACCACGTTGATCCATTTGATCTAAATCATCCAGTGAATAATAGCCTAAATCCCGGATACATAGGTCCCCAGGGCGTAATGTTGATAAACACTCTGTTCCAAAGGTTTTATCATTATTTTTCCCTGGTTCCACTTGGAAATTTAAAAACTGACCACTATGTAAATCATATTCTAACTGGATTTTTATACCCGCTGTTTGTGCACAACCACCTGATCCAGGATATACATTGGCCAAGTGTTTTGGTACGTGAAAAATGGTTGCATCTAAAATACGAATTCGCTGAAAATAGGTAAGTGAAGCACTTGGAATTGCTGACTTTCCACAAACTTTATTTTTTAATAATGTGGAGAAAATATGTTTCAAAAAGAACACTGCCTTTTTATTAAAGCGCTTATTTAGTCCTTCAGGACTCATAAGAGTTCCTGTTGATGCATGTAGCTGACTACACAATCGGACTAATGAATTACTCGCTACTCGTTGACTAATCCAGACACATATAGTAGCTAAATCATACCCTGAAAATTTACGTTTTCGCTTTACAAAACCTAGCTCTCTAGCGAGATTTTCCAAAAATGAAGGGGTAAGATGTTCATATAATTCTTCAGCAAATAATTGTAATTCGTCAGAAATTGATAGATACATACAAAAACGCCATCCTTTCCTATGATTCTACAGAAAGAATAGCGTATTTTTTGGTTCTGGTGCAAAGGTAATGGAAAAGAAAATATAACATATATATTTCTAGCATAATGGTAGGATAATCCTGGTTCCTCATCATTTCTACTAAATTACGAAAAATTAAGTTGTACCGTACCAACGTACAGTTAACAAAATAATATCTTGCTGATAATGCTTCCATTTGAACAAATTTTCCTTTTCCATACCGATCACACATCTTTTGTAGAGTAATAGTATCAGCATATCCCAGTTTAAGAGTTTACTTACAAAATATTTAGAATTTTTTCGCAGGAATCCTCCGAAATATAATACAGACTTTAAATATTTTCATTTATAATTCTCTATTTGTCTATACTTTTCATATCGCTGTTGTATAAGCTCTTCCGAGGATAATAGTATCAATTTTTTTAGAGATGATTCGATTACAGATTCAATCATTTTTGCCTGTGATTTTATATCATTTTGTGCTCCACCTTTAATTTCAGGAATGATTTCATCAATAATTCCTAAATGTTTTAAATCTTTTGCTGAAATTTTCATATGTTCAGCAGCTTCTGGAGCATACTTAGCGTCCTTCCATAGGATAGATGCTGCTCCTTCTGGCGAAATTACCGAGTACCATGAATACTCTAACATATGGATATGGTTACCGACACTAAGGCCAAGAGCTCCACCACTTGATGCCTCTCCAATTACAATACAAACAATTGGCACTTTAAGTGTAGCCATTTCAAATAGATTTCGAGCTATCGCTTCAGAAATTCCACGTTCTTCAGACCCTTTCCCTGGATAGGCGCCTATTGTATCAATAAATGTAATAATAGGGCGATTAAATTTATCAGCTTGTTTCATAAGTCTTAGCGCTTTTCTATAACCTTCTGGATGTGCCATTCCAAAATTTCTTTCTATACTTTCCTTTGTATTTCTACCTCTTTGATGACCAATAACCGTAACGGGCATCCCTTTAAATTTTGCAATACCACCTATCATTGCTTTATCATCACCATATAATCGATCACCATGAAGTTCGAGAAAGTTTGTAAACAATAAAGGTATATAGTCCAATGTCGTGGGCCGGTTACGTAGCCTTGCAATTTGAACTCGTTGAAAAGGTGTAATATTAGAATAAATTTTATCTTGCATTTTATTTAAACGTTTTTCTAATACATGAATTTCTGGCGATAAATCTACATTATTTTCTTTCATAATTTTCTTTAATTCATCAAATTTCTCTTTTAATTCAATAATAGGACGTTCAAAATCCAAACTCATTTTACCCTCCAAATGTTATGATTTACCTCACTCTAATCAAAAGGCTTAGAAATAGAATCAATAAATAAATCAAAACCATCCACAACTATTTTTTGTTCTGATTCTGATAAATTATTGAGAATACTTTGATAAAATGTAATGGATTGCTCTCTTAAGCAATTAACAGTTATGTGACCTTTTTCTGTGAGGTGCAGAAAAAGTTCTCTTCTATTTTTTTCATTTACTTCACGATAAACAAGCCCCTTTTTTACTAACTTATCTACCAATCTACTTACAGTTGAAGTCTCTAATCTAAGTTTATTGGATAGTTGCCAAACAGTTAATTTTTCCACCTCTAGTTCCTCTAACGCCATCATTTGAGAAGTTGGTAAAGGTTTTTCAAATGGTCCATTGGGCAAATTTTGAGATTCAAAAACCCCAGTTATTATAATCATTTTCTTAATATCTGTTCTTAGTTTTAAGGCATCTTCTCTTTTCAAAAAGGTCACCCTCCTACAACTAATGTATCATACATCAATTGTATTATACATGAATATGATTTTTTCACAAGCTTAACGTAAGCCAATATTACAACATGGACGAGATATTTCTTCTTGTTAAAATGGTATAAGTGGATTGTTTTCTACAAATGGCAGAAGATCAATTATGTATCAGGGGCCTTTATGGGGTACCGCTCATCGCAATCAAGCTAAGAAAATAAAACTACCATAAAAACGAAAATTTGTGACAACTTGCAACAAAAAACTCATAATTTTTGGGGGAATTCTAAATTCTTAAGTTGATGGGCATGGGGCACCATATCAAAAAAGAAAATTGTAAGTTTAGACACATTTTAGATACAAAATAACCGATTCCTTATACGTTAAGGGACCGGTTATTTATTTTCCTACTTTTTTAGGGAGGTTTTTCTCGTAATGGTCTTAAATGATTGATTTAAGGTTATAAACTTAAATCATAAATAAAAGATAGAGTAAAAACTATATAAGAAATAAATGTAACGAAAACAAGAAAACATATAAACTGAGCATTAGATACATATTGTTCTATTCTTTTTTTCATTTTAATTAGTATTATTTTTCAGATGTGAAGTATCAATTTGAATTTCACCTTTCCAAGATCCAATTACTTTTCCAATTCTATTTATATTTACATCTAAAGTAAGGGGCTGTTTAAAATCGTCTTTTCCTCCAGTAACTATAACAAATGTAGCAGCACCTTCGGGTTTATCATTATCACGAATGCCTATATCATTTAATTTTTTACCTGCTGCCATAAGTTCAAAAGGAAGACGGTCATCTGAATCATGGATAAATGATAGTCTCCCTTCATGTTTAATCTCAGGGTTTTCCTCTTGTTGCCCATTAATTTTACCATCACTTTCGAGCTCTAATCCTGATGTATCAAATTCAAATGGTACTAAACTTCCGTCAGCTTTTTCCATTCTATAATGAACTGATATACGTGAATCTGCGATATATAATTCTTTGAAATGTACAGTAATACCTTGATCTGTAATTTTTTCATCAATAGAAATATATTTACCATTCTTCATCATATCTTGTGTGACACCATTTTCATCTTGTATTCCTTCATTTACAACTTTATCATTTGTAATTGCATCAGAAAAATATGAGGCAACATTTGTAGCCGCTACTTGTACTTGTGGAATCATTGCTGTTGTGAAAAGTGCTGCTGCAGCTACTGCTGTATACATGAAACGTTTTGATTTTTTACTCATGTTTGTAAAGAGTCCCTTCTTCTGTTGTTTTTTGTGATTTATATTAGAAACATTGTCTAGCTCGGAACGACTTTCAAATGTTTTCCATGCTTGTTCTATATCAATTTTGATTTCTTGTGGTGAATTTGCAGATTCTTCATCTAGCATTACGTTTTCCCATTGATTTAATTTACTGATTTCTACTAATAAATCTTGGCATGCTTCACATGTATCTAGGTGCTTTGTGAATTCCTTTCTTATATCATGAGAAAGTTCTCCATCAATATATGTTTGAATAAATCCGATATCATAACATTTCATTTGTTATGCCTCCTCCATTTGTTTATAAATCTTACGAAATTTCATTTTGGCTCGGACCAATAATGTTCCAATAGAAGATATTTCAATTTGAAGTATTTCTGCAATTTCTTTATATTGGAAGCCAGAGAATTTCATTAGTAAAAGGGTTCGTTCTCGATCATTCATTTTATTTAGTATCGTTTGTACCTTTGTAATTTCTTCTTTTCTTATCCAATCATCGTCTAATGATGAAACATTTTGTACTTCATGGTATTGTATTTCTTTATCAATCTTCGCTTGTTGCCTTTTTTCAGATCGCAAATGGTTATAAGCTACATAAGTAGAAGATTTAATCAACCATCCAGGTATGTTTTCAATTACTTTCCAGTCGCTACGATATAATTGTAAAAACACTTCTTGTGCTAACTCTTCAGCGATAGATTGATCTTTAACAATCCATATAATCTGTTTCACAGCATAAGCATAGTACTGCTTAAATAAATCTTCAAAAGGCATATCAGAAGCATGACTTTCTTCATTTTCTATGGTTAACATGTTAGTTTAAACCTCACTTTCAATTTGATGCCTGTATTATAGAGAAACCAGAAAAACGGATTTTGTGACAGTTTTTCTGGTTATTTTTTTATTATGTACTAAAAAAAGCATTCATCTGATTAAAAGATAAATGCCAAAAGGGAAATGAAAACATAAAACTATAACTCTTGCAGTAGTTTTCTATTAATGGGGTACCGCCACATCGCTATCAAGCTAATAAAAATAAATGCAACAACAAAAAATTGCATGATAAACATAAAAAATAAGTCAGATACCGATGTGGTGAGACCCCATAAAGAAAAGACACCCTAAGGTGCCTTCCTCCGACTTGAACCACTTTAATTTAATAATATGTATTGGACATTAAGTAAACACGTCCTATAAAACAGAATCATTTATTTTCAACAGATTGTTAGTGTACAAATACAAGAGAATCGAGATCGTTTGTTTGGTTTGGCTAGATTAAAGCAACGCCACACCACACCTATATGGTTGAAATGTGTTACGCCTTCTAATCGGAGAATCAGCTTTATAGAACGTGTCCACAATTTATATTTTACTACATGTAATATTTATTTTATGTAATTTTTACAAATATGTATAATTACATAAAATTCACGAGAAAAAGAGAGTATACTTTGATATTGTGTAATAAAGATAAGGCCCACCTACGGAAATAGGTGGGTTTTTTGTTGGGCATTACTATCTCATTGCACAAAAGGGAATTTGCATTAAAATAATATCATATTCTTAGAGTTCTTATATTGAGAAAAAAGACACTCTTATGAGTGCCCCTTTTTTTAGTAACCGAATCCGCCCCAACAACTACATCCTATAATGATTAACAGGATGAATAGAACGATCAGTAAAGCAAATCCGCCACCTAACTGTCTACGCTTAAAGACTAAAGTTACCTTTAGCCCTCCAAGACTCGCTACGAGCGAATGGCTAGTTCTTACTCGACGGGAATCCCACCCGTTATATGATACGACCTAGGCTTGGCCGCACACCTGCCTCGTTAGTTAATATGAAAATGAAACCCAATGTCTTTCAGGCGAAAGTATAATCTTGGTTTGGAAATATACAACTGTTTGGACATAAAAAAGACCATCGAAATGATGGTCTTGCAGACTGTAGACAAATGCATAAAATAACGGATGAACATTTCTCTGAACACTTACTTTACTTCTTTCATAAATAGTCTAACGTTTTCAGCGATTTCTTTGAATTTGGTATGGTGTAAATAATGTGATCCATCCATGGTTACTACTTTTCCATGTACCGAGTCTTTGATCTGCCCTTCATGCAGAGGTATCCATCCTGCTACATCTTCACTATTCGCTTGTACAAAGAGAAGAAGTGGAAGATATTTAGGGAAGATTAAACCTTGAGCCCCTTTAAAATTAGACGAAATATGGTCCATCTCATTCAAGGTTGTGTCATTATACATGTTTTTATTCGAAATCATTTTCATTTGCTCTACGGTTTTTTCATCAAATGCCAGTCCAGCATAGGGGTCAGCACTGATTTTCATAGCCAATCTTAAGAGGCCTGATTTTTTGAGATATGCAAACGTTTTTAATGGGAAATTGATATCCATACCCGGTTGTGTTGCAACACTGCTATCGATTCCGACAAATGCAGTCACCTCGTTTGGATATTTGTTCACATAATCAATTCCATAAATACCTGTAATGGAGTGGCCCATGAGCATGTATCTGTTAATATTAAGCTGCTGTAGAGCTTCATGAACTTCACTTACCATATTCTCCGTGGTTCGCTCTTTTACAGTTTCATCACTTAATCCATAACCGAAAGGCTCTACCGCAACAACTTTGTAAAATGGAGATAATTCATCGATAAGAAGCTTAAAATCAAGCCCTGGAGTAGCTGTTCCATAACCAGGCAGGAGCACGATCGTTTCCTCGCCCTCGCCTTGAATTAACACATTCATGTTTTTCCCGTCTACAGATACGTGCTGCCCGTAGGGCACTATTCGTTTTTGCTCCGAATGACTACTCATCACATTTACGATATAAACAATACCTAAAAAAAGTACAATGGCTAGAACGATTGCTCCTATGATTTTAAGTAAGATGTTTCGCACTTTCTTTATTTTCATTCCGCTCAGCGTTTTCTTTTCCTCTTGTTGTGTCACTGTCATCTTCTCCTGTCCTGATCTGTTTGCCTTCCTTCATGTGCCTGTAATGAAAACTTAACCAATGAAGATGTACTCACCATGACGACAATATGAACTGAATATGAACTGCCCAAAAAAATGCTACGGCTCTATATGCAAGTAAGCTTGCATATGAGTCGTAGCATAGAGAATGAATCTAACTAATCTGTTGGTGTAGTGATTGGCAAGGTGACAATGAAGGTCGTTCCTTGACCAGGTTCACTTTTCACTCGGATGTCACCTTGATGAAGCGACACGATCTGTTTAACGATAGCGAGTCCCATACCACTTCCGTCATACTTACGACTGTGGGAACGATCGGCCTTAAAAAAACGATCGAATATACGCTTCTGGTCGTCAAGGTGAATACCAATACCAGTGTCGGATATTAGGATTGTCACGTTTTTGATATCTTGTTTGATGCTTACGTTAATCACGCCGGCATCCTCGGAAAATTTGATGCTATTTCTGAGGATATTCGTCCATACCTGATTTAACAGGTCATGATCAGCCGTTACTTTAACTGTCTGTAAATCAAGCTCGAAATGTATATCGCGAGCAGACCATTGTGGCTGGAGCGCCACGATTATCCGTCGGATTTGTTCATCGAGGCTGAGTGTGACGAGCCGCAGTTGCTTTGACTGCGATTCAAGAAAACTCAGCTTTAGCAGGTTATCGCTCATTTTGGACATCCTTTTCGCTTCAGCGATGATAATATCAAGATAACGGCTTCGTTCGTATTCTGAAAGGTCAACTTGCTTAAGCACTAGAGCATAACCGGATATCGAAGTGAGCGGAGACTGAACCTCGTGCGACACGTTCGTTACGAATTCCCTGCGCATCTGCTCAAGTTGCTGCAGATCGTGCATCATTTCTTCGAAGCTGCGAGCCAAAGTACCCAGCTCACTCGTTTGCTTAATATTCAACTTGACGTTGAAATCTCCAGATGCTATCCGCTTGGTCGCTTTTGTCAGCTTTTTTATCGGTCTTACCAGGAATACAGAGGCAACTAGAATCAATAAGCTTCCTGCAATCAACGAACATGTTGCAAAGACCAATGCCCACTTTGTGACAAAAGAGGCTGAAGGAGGGGCGAGCGCTTCCAAAAATATCGCTTTCGTTCCCATTTCCGTTTTCAACGGCAACCCTAAGAGGACCGTGGCAATACCATTAGGAGTGTCCTGAACAACACCTCCATCTAATACTTTCTTTAGTTGCTCCATCGTCACAGGCGCAGGTTTGTGTCCGTGAAGTTTACCGTAAGACTTGAACTGACCCGTTGCTTCGTAAATTCGAATATAATAAGAATCGAGCTGCTTCATTTCACTTACGAACAAGTCCGCTTCACGTAACGGAAAGGTCTTGTAAATCCGGACGATGTCTTGGCCAAAGTTACGTAAGTTGATTTGAGCGTTTTCGTTCAATTTATCTTCGAATATCCAAGTTGACACAAAAAAAGAAATGATCGTGCCCCCGATGATGGAGACTAAAAATGTCAGGACAACACGTATATATAAGGATCTGATCATTCATAAACCTCAAGCCGATACCCAAGCCCGCGCACCGTTTCGATCCGAAAATCGTGTGTTGTCGCGAACCGTTCACGCAGCCGTTTAATATGTACGTCTACCGTTCGATCATCTCCGGCGTAATCGATACCCCAAATCTGATCGATCAACTGCACGCGCGTATAGACTTGTCCGGGTGTTCCAGCGAGCTTATACAGCAATTCGAACTCCTTTAGCGGCAACGTAAGCGACTCCGTCCCTTTCATCACCTTATAGGTCTGTCGATCAAGGATGACGTTCCCTAAATGGATCGTCTGCGTGGAGCCAATCTTGTATCGTTTGAGTAGTGCCCTAACACGAACCGTCAACTCTAACGGATCGAATGGTTTGGTTAAATAATCGTCCGTCCCAAGTTCGAAACCTTTCACTTTCTCCCATGTTTCTCCTCTCGCAGTCAGCATAAGTAAAGGTAGATCAGGATTGGCTCTTCGGAGCTCCTTGCTTAACGTCCAACCATCCATAATCGGCATCATAATGTCAAGTACGACAAGATCGACATTCGTTGAGATGTAGACGGCCAGTGCTTCCTTGCCGTCCGCTGCTTCAGCTGTTGCGAATCCGTCGTTGCGTAGAAATAAACAGACGAGTTCGCGAATGTTCGCATCGTCGTCAGCAACTAGTATAGTAGGCATCGGTTCCCTCTTTTCCCTGTTTTCCACCGCATTATTTCAAGCAATCATTATACTATAAATTAACACGTATGTTGATTAACCAAAGTAATACAGTTTCTTGATTTATCGACCTGTAGAATTCAAGTGTTTCTTTCAAACTAATTTGCCACTCAATTGACAAGGCTTCACAAAGAAACAGGCGTGTGAAACCTGCAAATGACAAGCGTTTATTTTGTCTTTTGGCCTTGTGCACGAAGAAATTTCAGCAAAGCATAGGCAATTATAGCTGTGAATAACTGATTGAACAACGCATTGGATGTTGTGCCAAACAATACGGGAACGTTCAAATTCAGCTAAATCCAGCGGAAAAATGATTGTCGGGTAAAGAACTGGCGCGGTATCAGTTATGACCCGTTTCCAGCCCCTCCCCATAAGAACTGCTCGTGAGGTTTTCCCTCAAGCAGCTCACCCCATAAACTTCATCAAAAGGGTTATGAGACCTATCAAATGGCAGGCACTTTCATCGGTATCCCTCTGCACTTTTGAGAGAATGGACTTTCCAGTCCCAGTAGAGCCCCAGTACACCATAGAGATATTCATTACTCCATCTCTGCCATCCGATGCTACGCTTTCGTCGCCGTTTCCTTCTCGTCAGCAGTGTACGGATTTTCATCTCCGTATAGTCACGCACTTCGCTAAATGCTCCGCTGGAATTTCCAACCCGAAAGTAGTTCACCCATCCTCTTAGTACGGCATTGATTTGTTTTACTAAATCTTGTGCTGGTTTAGCTCCTGCGTTTTGAATGAGTTCGCGGATTCTTGCTTTCACTGCCGTACGGGCTTTCTTCTTTGGGATCATGCATATGAAGTATCGGGTCTTATTTCGGTTCAGTACTCGCCTGAAATCAAATCCGAGAAATGCAAAAGACTCTCCCTGTAAGACATCGACCATCCGTGTTTTCTCAAGATTCAGTTCAACCCCCAAAGGCTCCAATTGTTCCTGCAGTCGTCGCAGTGCCAGTTCAGCCCACCCCCGTTTACTGGAGTGCCCACTTACGGTGATAACCATATCATCGGCAAATCGGTGATAGTTCACAGCTTCATAGTTGCCATTCGTCGTTTTACGCCGAATGGCATCAAATGTCCAATCTACCTCATTCAAGTAGATGTTTGCCGCGAGTGGTGAGAACGGCCCCCCTTGCGGGACTCCAATCTTTCCTGCGGCTTTTACCACCTGTTTTACTAGGTGCATAACTTGGTGGTCTTGGACACGATTTGCGATTTTCCTCAGTAGGATGTTATGCCGGATTGTATCAAAGTAACGTGACAAATCAACATCAATGACTGTGGTCATACGACGCAGCACACTACGTCGTACTTCTGCCAGCGCTTGATGCGGGGAGCGTTTTGGTCGGAATCCGTAGGAATTTGGGCAGAAATCAGCCTCAAAGATAGCTTCCAATATGAGTTTTAGCGCTCCTTGGACCACACGGTCCCGTATACACGGGATTTGCAGTGTCCGCATTTTGCCGTTTGCTTTTGGGATTTCTACTTTACGATTAGCTTGTGGTTGATATGTTCCAGCCTGCAGTTCTGCTTGGATGTTCTTTAAAAACGGTATAACTCCCTCTAGTTCTATATCAGCGAAACTTTGACCGTCGATACCTGGGGCACCGCCGTTTTTCCTCGCATGCTGATATGCTTCATGGAGGGTTATTAGTTTGGTAATGTGGGAAAATAGTCCCCAAAACCGATGCGTAGGTTCAGACTTCGCCTTTTGATAGATTCGTCGCCTTAGTTCCTGCAAAGTAATAGGTGTTTTTGTCATGGCACCCTTGCCTCCTTTGGTCGTACGAAATATTTACAGGTTCGGACCCTTCCCTCCCCGCGCGTTTTGCTGCACGCAGATCTCTGGTACTACGATCCGTTCCGTCACCCTGACACCTACCATTCTCACTTCCCGATCGCGGTTATAGAGACGGTCTCCTCGATGAGGTTTCTTCATCGGGTGTCGAGGGCTTCTCCAGTTTCCACATTATCTTTCTCTCCATGTCGCCGCTGATACCCCGCCGGTGAGAACTGCCGTTCCAGACTCGTTTCGGTCAGTTCTTGCTGCTTTCGCACGTTATCGACCGTCTCAGCCACCGGAATTGCGTGTAACGAGGCTACGTCTACGTTCACTGTACGTTACAACCTGGAGATTTGCCCACATGCCTTTTGCATGTGATGTCAGAGGGCTTCGCCATGTCGTTTTCACTTCATGGCGCCTCTCAGGCTACGGGAGTGGAGTCTATTCTCCCGATTGGACTTTCACCAACTAGATAATGTGTCCTTATCTGGACACGCCAATTGCCCAGCGCGATTTGTACATGGCGGCGATTCCTTCGGACAGATAGATTGATAGAACGCATATTCCCCAAACTACTCCAGTAATTACACCATCTGAAATAACACGTCCCATACCCACTAATTATTTTTCATCAAATGCGTAAATGGCGTATCAACTTTGATTGCACATTCGTTCCAAATCATTACTTGTTAATTTAAGTGAATTCCACCATAAAGATTCATATAGGTTTAGTAATTAGTCAAAGTTATTAGGGTGTTCTGTCGTACAATTTATATATCACTATATAATTACCTCCTGATTTTTGTATATTATAGTTCTACATCAACACATAATATATAACTTTTTCTCATTGCTTATTGAACTAATCTGCTCCGTTCAAGAAGAACCCTATCAGTTTAAATAACTCAGATTTTGGCAAAATTAAATTGATTCAAATGATACCCACCTTTTAGTAATCTCAGAAAATCTCTTAGTCGCGAGTGAGGTTGGTTTTCTTATAGCTAATCCAATAGTTCGATAGCTATCACTTTCAAGTGGAATGGCTGCAAAAGAAATTTTTGATGTCGGTATAATCATTTCTGGCAATATACTAATTCCTAGATTATTCTCCACCATGGAGATCACTGAGTATTCATTCATATTTTCGAATCTAATATTGGGGCTAACTTTATTCTCCCTAAATATTTTTTGAATATCATCATAACACTGATATGTTGGCATAATAAAAGGTACATTTTCTATTTGTTGCATTGATACTTGGTTTTCCTTACATAATGGGGATTGGTTAGATACAACACATAAAAGTCGATCCCTCTTCAATTGTACGATTTCAAAGGATTTTTCAAAGGATTCAAAGTAAGTATCATTATTAATAAATCCACAATCTAATCTCCCGTTTTGTAACCAATTCTCAACCTCAGCATAGTTTCCTTCCAGTAATTCGATTTCAATATTTGGAAACTTTTCCTCCATTTTTTTAAGAATACCAGGAATCCAGTTTTTAGAAATACTCGAAAAAACCCCCACTCTTACTGTTCCTTTTTGGAACCCATTGATAGCGGCTACTTCCTGCTTCAGCATGTTGTTATAGTATAAAATTTTCCGAACGGTAATTAAAAGCTCCTCTGCATTTTTGGTCAATGTTAAAGTAGAGTGATTACGAATAAATAAAGGAAAGGAAAACTCTTTTTCCAAACTGCTAATTGCATGACTTACAGCAGATTGGGTGAAACCTAACACTTCTGCAGCTTTTGTAAAACTATTGAGTTCTGCCACTTTGTTAAATATTTCATATTTTGTTAAAGTCACTATGGTCCTCCTCATGAATTTTATTCATGTCTCCATTATATTTCTTCGTTTTATTTAATGCCATTACCAACATACAATAAGTGCATGCTCTATTATATGACCCTTGACAAGGGATGTATTTTTTATGGAAGGATGAAGTGAAATGCAAAAAATTTTAGTTACAGGTGCTGCAGGTAAGATTGGCCAGGATGTTACAAGATTCCTAGATAAGCAAGGGAATTACCAGTTACGGCTAGCAGATATTAACTTATCTGCTTTAGAAACTTTTAAAGATACAAATCATGAAATCATATATTTAGATGTTTCTGATTTAGCTGCTTGTCAAGAATTTACGAAAGGTATAGATATAGTTATACACTTGGCAGGTAATCCTTCGCCAAATGCTGATTTTTATGGCTCCTTATTAGAAAATCATATAAAGGGAACCTATAATATTTTTAGAGCTGCTAGTGATAATAATGTATCCAAAGTGATAGTTGCTTCCAGTGCTCAAACAATTGAAGGCTATCCTTTGGATTATCAACCACATGCTTATTCACCCACGAGACCCAAAAATATGTACGGGGTGAGTAAGTGTTTTGCAGAGGCTGTTGCTTCTTATTTTGCCTATGAAGAAGGGTTACAAAGTCTTGCTATTCGTATAGGTGCATATGATGATTATAATCCATATGGTAAACCACTAACAGCTAGAGATATGAGTGCATACTTAAGCCCAGAAGATTTTATGGACCTTCTCTTAAAGTCGATGACGGCAAAGAACTTACCTCCATTTTCAATTTTACATGGTGTATCTAACAACAGGTTTAAACGAATTGATATTGAAGGAACAAGAAAGTTAGTTGGTTATAGCCCAAGTTCTGATGCTTTTGTACTAAGTGGTATTAAGTTTTTTGATTCTTGATAAAGGCATATCTAGAAAAGAGATTATATTATTGTTATTTAGCTTTTATTTGTTCTATTTTCAATAGCTACAGTTTCTATAATCATAAATATTCCAATTTCCCCAGATAGAGCACACTATTCTTCTGTCTCATTTGTGGAACAACTCTATTGTCACCACTAGTTCCACAGATGTTCTTTTCCTTTTCAACATAATGGGGTAGCACCCCATGGCTATCAACCTAAAATTTTATAGTATCCCCAAAACGAGAAAATTGGCATCTCCAGATAAAAATATACATTTTTTGTTTTTGAGATACTAGTTTCATTAGCTTGATGGGCATATTGGTGAAACCCCGAAATGGACATTTTGGTAGGCAATTCTTCTTCTCTTAAAATAACCTTAAATATATTATAGATTTAAGAATATCAGAAAAATAAATGATATAATTTTCTAAAACATCCTGAATAAAGTTGATTTTAGAAAAGGAGTAGAGGGGAAATGTTTCAGAAGCTCAAATTTTATTTAATCAGTCTTGTAATTAGTTCAATGTTAGGTGGAATTATCATAGGTGCTAATTTCTTGGTCCATAACATCTACTATTTAGTTGTAGGTAAAGAGTTTCATTTTAATATGTGGTCTTCCATTATTATATTTAGTATCGTATTTATTTCGGGTTTCTCGTATATGTTGAAAAAGGGTCCAGATATACTTGTTAATGATTAAACCAATAGTAATTATCGTAGGCGCTACCATGATCTGGTTGGCGTCTTGTTTGTTGTTAAGGAAAGATAACAAAACAAAATTCCCTTAATCACAAGGCTTTAAAAGTAACCTATCCATAGTGATATTAAAGTTACTACTAACAGGGCAAGAAGAAATGTGATATTTCGAATCCACTTTTGTATATCATCAAAATACCGTTCTATAAATGCAACGTTGATATAAAACATGAAAAATACAACAAAGAAGGTAAAGTTACCAAATTTATCATTCAATTTTTCATTAGTAAATGTGCTTACATGAAGGAATAGTAAAGCAAAAGTTACTAAGAATAACTCAAATAGCCTTTTTTTACTCACGCCACCACCACCCTACAGTAATTTCCTTTCGTTCTATTTTATCTGAACGTAGTGTGTAGCAGACTATGAATATTATACTTATGTAAAAAAAGGCTAACAATTCAAGATTATTAGCCTTAATCGCGCCTTTTAAAAGAATAACTCAATACAACAAATGACTGATTCTTCAACTTGCAATATATTCTCCTTTAATTACAAAAAACGAACCTCGAATTGTTCCAGCAAGTTTAGACTTCTGTCTAGCAAACTTAAACTTCTCTACTAACTCCGTTGGTATCTCCATTCCCTCAGAAAGCTTAAATCCAACAGCCCGCTTCTTTGGGTTATCCAGCGTATACATGACGTTGACTGCAAGACCATCCTCATAGAAGACATAGGCAAATTTAATATTTCCCACTTGAAAACACGATGTTTCTAAAGGTTTTGCCGCAAACTCAATATCACGTTCTTCTTTCAAAATGCGGTTCACATAATCAAGAGTCTTCTCGCTTTCACTAGCTGGTACAACCGTAAATTCATGCTTATATTTATTCATAAAGTAACGTGCTTCATGAGCACGTAAACCAGCAAGTGCTTCTGCTACAGGTGAAGACTCCATGCCAGCTGTAGTTACGTTTTTAAAATCAACGATATCGGACAATTCCATCTCTCCTTTTAATACTTTACTTCCTAACAACTGGAATCCATATTTCACCAAATACTAAGCCGTTTCGCTGCCCCATCTCAACTGTTGTATTTGGCCCACCAACATAGGCAAAATCTTTTACTTCTGCTAATGCTTGACCAAATGCAATACCAGTAAGCTTATTACTTAGCTCCTCAGCTGTATTGCCTTCACCTTTAACTACTAGGTATTCTCCCCTCGGAAACTGGATAACTCTAGATTCTTCTTGTATCGTTGCCTCTGTCATGACACCAGCGTAATACATCATCTTGTTATTCACCGCTTCACTCACAGAAAAAATGTAATCATTTGTAGCTAAAGCTTTTAAAGTGTCCAACCTTCCATCTTGTTCGACGGCCAGCCAAAAGTCTGCCTTTTCCTTGTTTATGCCCGCAAAGTCTGTATAGTGGCTCTTAAGTTCAGTTCCAATACCTAACACGATAAAGCTATCTTTTTCTTCTATTGTATAATTTTTCATATTTAAAACCTTCCTCACTTTTAAATTAATCAAACGATTTATCTTTTCACTTGATGAGTTTATAATATCTTTAAATCATGTCAAAAAATGATACTGTTTAGGAGACCAACATGAAAAAAGTTGAACGGATTAATACGATCATGCGCTATATTAACAACCGCTCCCACTTTACAATTTCTGAAATCATACGAGAATTTAACATCTCACGATCGACAGCTATTAGAGACATTAGAGAAATTGAAGCCATGGGGATGCCGCTCGTCGCTGAAGTTGGCAGGGATGGAGGATATTTTGTCATGCATAACTCTATCTTGCCCGTTGTTCGCTTTACTGATAATGAGGTCAAAGCTCTTTTTATTGCCTTTATGGCCACAAGAAATCAACAACTTCCCTATCTAAAGAGTCGTCAGTCTTTAGCCGAAAAACTACTAGGACTCATCTCAGAAATCCAGCAGGATGACCTTGTTCTTTTAAATCAAATCTTGCTTTTTGAAGGGACTAACCCTCATAATCCTGACCTACTTGAGCTTTCTGACCTCCCCCATCCTATGTTAGAAAAACTCATCCAAATCCTTCTTTTAGATAGCCATTTATTGATTACCGTACAAGAAGAGGAGGAAACCAAGTCTTATCCAATTTATCTACTGCACCTTTATCAAGAAAAAAGCCATTGGATAATTGAAGGCTTTGACATAAAAGAAGAAAAAAAGAAGATGTTTCTTGTCGATCATCTCATTAATGTCGAACCCTATACGACGAAAAATAGATTAAGTAAGAAAAAAATTTCAGAAAAACTAAGTAAGAGGGACGAAGCAATCAACCTTGTACTTGAACTTGGTCCAAAAGCGATTACCCAGTTCAAAAAATACCATCCTATAAAAATTTCTATTTCCTATACAAATCCTTACCAATCCACAGCCATTCTAAAAACTTTTATCAATGTTAACAATCTCGATGAATTGATAGAAATAACAAATTGGCTACTTTTCCTAGGTAAAGATATCAAAATCAGGGAAGTTCCTGAAGAAGTGTTAGAAGGTTTAAAAGAGAGATTATGTTTATACTGCCCATAAGCAGTGGCCAGTTAAACCCAAAATAATATTGAGTTTGACTAGATGCCAGTTACCTCTATTTAAATACCTAGTAAAAACATTTTATTCGCTACCGCTACTTTAAACGCTCTTCTAAGAATAATGCCAACACAAAAAAAGACATGAACTAATCTTTGTTCATGTCTTTTTATATTAGAGTTTAACCCTCATAAAACAGCTTGTTTAAAATTCGAATATGGACTTATCTTATCCATAATCTCTTTCATTCTTTTTTCATATCCCACTATTTTAGCACTTGAACTAACAATAGCGAATTAGAATAATGACTTAATACTTGCTAGGACAGTAAGTATACCTACAACAATGACAAACACATTGCTCATTTTCCCTCTGTATTTAGCTAGTACTGGTACTTTACGAATCGCATACATTGGTAATAGACATAAGATAGCAGCAACTAACGGACCGCTAAGGGCATCAATGATTCCAAGAATACTTGGATTTGCATAAGCAACATACCAACATGTTAATACGACAAAAGTAAGGATCACTGTCTTAATTGTTTTTTCTTCTAAATTTTTCCCGCGTGTTTTACCAAACTTCATAATCACGTCACGCATTACCTCATATGCTCCTATATAATGGCCAAGGAAGGACTTAGTTATAGCCACAAAAGCAATGATAGGAGCTGCAATAGTGATTACTGGTGAATTAAGCTCATTAGCAAGATACGATAGAATTGATAGGTTTTGTTCTTTAGCCATCATAAGATCTTTTGGAGTTAAACTCAGTGCACTACTCCAAACAAAGAACATAACTACTACGAAAGTCATGATATAACAAACTTTTTGTATTTGAGCACATTTGGCATCAGTAGCTTCTATTCCATAGGTAGCTCTCTGCTTTATAACAAATGACGAAATAAGAGGAGAATGATTAAATGAAAATACTATGATTGGTAGTATCATCAATAGCACCCCAAAATACCCTGTTCCTGTTGAAGCAGTAGTAGCACTTGAAAAACTAAGCATTGACGTATTCCACTGTGGAATTAAAGATATTGAAATAAAAAGTAAAGAAGCAATAAACGGATATACTAGCATGCTCATTATCTTTACAATGATATCTTGACCAAAATTTAGTATAGCGATAAGACCGAGTACTAATACAAGCGATAAAATGGCCCTTGGAGGCTCCGGCATGTGCAATTGATGCACGATAAAACTACTTGCAGTATTTGTAAGTGCAACCGAATACATCAGCACGATCGTATAAATTGAAACGAAATATACTATGTTAAAAATTATACTTGCCTTATTTCCGAAATACTCTCTTATTGTGCCTGTAATCCCCTCATCAGCAGAATTAGAAGCGTATATCATTTTAGCAAGTGCCCTATGTGAATAATACATAACAGGAAATGCAAGTATCGTAATTAACAGTAATGATAATAAACCACCTGAACCTGCATTAATAGGTAAAAAGAGTACTCCTGCACCAATTGCTGTTCCAAAAAGGCTCAATGCCCAAGTAGTATCTTGTTTATGCCACTTTTTAGGATCTAGATATTTCTCATTTTTCACTGCATTATTTTCAGCTTGAAATTCTATTTTTTTTGCAGTATTCCCATTCATATAATAAATCCCCCTTGTATCCTATTCTTACGTCTCTTTTTAGGCTTAAGAATATAGACCATTCTTAAAAAATGAACCGCTTACTAGATGCACCATATTGTAAACGATTCCACCTAAAGCTGTCTCTCTTAATGTGCGAGGCATTTATCCTCCAACCCTATACTTACCATTGATGATATTGTTTACACCAGCTAATACGATGTCCGCTGCTACTAAACTATTTTGAAGAAATTCCCCTTCTGGTCACACACCTTTCTGTAATTAATCGTTTCAGTCTGTCCAATTTTAAAATGTTTGATATTTTCTTCGTAGGTAATCGGTTACCTCTCGACGCCCTCATTATAACGTTTATATTTGCGAGTCTAATATTTTTTTATTTTTAGAAAGACAGAATAAACAGAATTATGAATAGATAATAAATTACAATTGGTATGTAGCAATTGTGTCTATTTTTTGAAACTGTATTAGTTAATAGAAAAGTAAACATAATACAGAGTTCCTTTCGTTAACACATTGATTATATTAGGAACTCGTTATAAAGATACTTATATTTCCCTTTGCTTTCACATCTTATCTTTGACATGAAGCTGTTGTAATAAATAATACACATTGATTTAAAGGAATAAATTTAGAAAACATAAAATTATTCTCATGAATTTTTATTATATATAACGAATTAATATTCATTTTTCAGAAAAGAAGAACTTTTCAAAAGGAGCCTACGCACCTTATATAATGGTTATCATGTTAAGCCTGTTAAAAGAATTACACCATAAGTTTCCATTTACTATATGTAATATTTATTAAGTGTAGTTTTTTCTAAATATGCATAATTACATATTTAGAAAAAGAGAGTATACTTTCGAATTGTGTAATAAAGATATAGCCCACCTACGGAAACAGGTGGGCTTTTCATGTATAAAAATTGCATTTATTATATGGCAATTAGAATTGAGATCAAAATATTACCTCTTCCCTTTTAACTCTCTCAGTCTGCTTTTTCTCAACGTCTGAGCCTACTTACGTACCAACTACATAACCAGTAAGAATACTAACAATTATAGCAATAACTAAGATTAATGTGATTTAAATCCACTTTCCCATATATATATTATTCCAGAAGATTTAGTTGCCATTGTGCACCGAACTGGTGGTGTTACCCTAACTGACGTTTAAATGCTTTGCCGGCGAAGAAGTAAGCGATAACCATAATGCCCACACACCAAGCAAGTGCAATCCAAATATCGTTGCCAACAGTCCCTTCATATAAGAGGGCACGAATCGCATTCACGATTGAAGTCACAGGCTGGTTTTCAGCGAACGCACGAACAATTTTTGGCATAGTTTCGGTAGGAACAAAGGCCGAACTAATAAAGGGCAGAAAAATTAGTGGGTACGAGTAGGCTGTCGCCCCTTCCATAGACTTCGCTGTCAACCCAGGAATGATAGCCAACCATGTCAGCGCCAGCGTAAACATCCCGAGTATTCCAGTTACCGCGAGCCAATCCAGAATATTAGCACTGGAACGGAAGCCCATTAAGAGCGCAACAAGAATAACCACCACGATAGTAAGCACATTAGCAACAAGTGATGTTAATACGTGAGCCCATAATACCGACGAACGCTTGATAGGCATAGTAATGAAACGTGCCATCAGCCCGCTCTTTACATCCGTAAACAACCGTACGGAAGTGTAAGCGACACCGGATGCGATAGCCATCAGCAAGATTCCCGGCAATAAATAATTGACGTAGTTATCCGTTCCTGTCTTTATGGCGCCGCCAAATACGTAGACAAACAACAGCATCATCATAATCGGCGTAATCGCTACCGTAATAATTGTATCCGGACTGCGCATAATGTTGCGCATTAAACGCCCTAATAATACCCCTGTTTTGCTCTTCATTTACATCTCCTCCTTTTTGCCAATGATCGCAAGGAAAATTTCTTCCAATGTCGGCTGCTTCTCGATATACTCCACTTTTGTTGGCGGGAACATCTCTTTAAGTTCTGTAAGAGTACCAGTCGTAATAATTTTTCCGCCATGCAAGATAGCGATACGGTCCGCCAGTTGTTCGGCTTCCTCGAGGTACTGGGTCGTGAGCAAGATGGTTGTGCCGCCGCCGGCAAGTTCCTTGACGGTATCCCACACTTCAATACGCGCTTCGGGGTCAAGCCCTGTCGTCGGTTCATCGAGAAAAATGACTGCTGGCGCCCCAATCAAACTCATCGCGATGTCAAGCCGGCGCTTCATCCCACCTGAATACTGGTCTGCCCTCTGGTTGGCTGCATCAGTCAGACTAAATCTTGCAAGCAAATTATCAGCGACTTGAGCAGGACTAGAAACTCCACGCAAATTGGCAATCATTATCAAGTTTTCTCTCCCCGTGAGCATTCCGTCTAAAGCTGCAAACTGCCCTGTCAGACTGATACTTTGACGAACATGATCCGGTTGACGCTGAACGTCAAAACCACAAATACCTACTTCGCCGCCATCTTGCTTCATCAGCGTCGAGAGGATATTGACTATCGTCGTCTTGCCCGCTCCATTTGAGCCCAGCAGTGCGAAAATTTCGCCACGCTGCACTTCAAAATCTACCCCTTTTAACACTTCCTTATCTTTAAAGGATTTTTTTAATCCTTTTACAGAAATCGCTGTATTGGTCATACTTTTTTCCTCCTTAAAAAATGTTTTGTAAAGATAGACTGCCTACACCCTCTATTTAGTATTACTGATAATCTGTATTACTTAGTACTGATTTAAAAATATAACTGAATAGCAATGGCGTCAATTCACATTTGTAACCAGCTAATCAGTCGGTATTACCTGTTGCATTTATTTTTTTCTCAATTGTTTCATGATACTTTCATTCAAATCTTCACGATACTTGGAAACATAAGTTTTAGCATTTGCCACTAGTTCGTCAGCAAAGGATGCCACGTCCTCCCCGGTGATTTCAAGCACTTGTCTGCCTTCCGCCGCACCGGCTTCAAACAAATCGATTAATTCATACTGTATGTGTAGCATATCCATCCCGTTACCAGCTGAGAAATTCCACATGTAGTTTTGAATTTTCTTAAACACAAACTGATAGTCCTCTGGCAGAGCTCCAACCCGTGCCATCATCATTTTGTACTCTTTTTTATCACCAATTAATTTTTTGAACATTTCCAACATATTATTTTTCCTCCTTTTTTATAAAGCAGAACAAGAAACTCCCAAAATATCGGCCGAATATTTAATCTTATGAGGCTAGTTTGACTTCAAGACGTTAATTTTTGATGATACAAAATCCCATTTTCTCCAAAACAATTCAAGCTCCTGACGGCCATCCTCATTTAGTGAATAAAACTTGCGAGGCGGCCCCATGTCTGACGGTTTCTTTTCAATATTCACAAGTTTTTTCTTCTCTAATCGCACAAGGATGGTATAGACCGTTCCTTCCACGACTTCAGTAAACCCAAGCTCATTAAGGTGGCGGGTAATCTCATAGCCATAAGTTTCACGGCGGCTAATGATTTCCAGAACACATCCTTCCAGCGAACCTTTCAGCATTTCAGTTAAATTTTCCATATTCTGATCCTCCTTTACCCCCTATTCTGTCTGACTTATATTCAGTATCACAGAGTACTAAGGCTAATTTTTACTGAATAGCTTTTGAGAAACCTCACTATTCAGTATTACTTATTACAACTACATTGTATGACTAAGTAGATGGAATGTCAACTCGATTTTTAAATTTTTTCTTAAATCCGCTTTTGCCTATTGGATACTGAATATATTTTTAAAAACTACGCTATTCAGTATTACTCATTACCACTACATTGTATGACTATGTAAATAGAATGTCAACTCGATTTTTAAATTTTTTCTTAAATCCGCTATTATCTATTGGATACTGCCTATTTTCTTCTTAAGAAACCTCACCACATACCTATCCAGCTAAGAAAAGGAAATACCCAAAACAAAAATTCCGCATTTTTATTTTGGGCGTTATAATATTCCGAAGTTAATGAATGTAGATAGCTCTCCTTATTAAAAAGACGGATCATTTTTTTGTTCTTCTACTAATGCACCTGTGCATCTAATACATGAGCTTGTGAATACATACAAACTCTTTATAAAGTCAACTCTACATATAGGACATCCTTTTTGTTACGATAACATCATATTCATATCTTCTGCTGCGGTTGTAATTAGTTTTAAACCGAATGTCTCTTGTAATACATCAAGCACACCAGGTGAAATAAATTCAGGTGCCTTTGGACCAATGCGAATATCTTGAATACCAAGACTAAATAGCCCAAGTAAAATGGCAACCGCTTTTTGTTCAAACCATGATAGAACAATACTCACTGGCAATTCATTCACTTCACATTGAAAAGCATCAGCTAAAGCGGCCGCTATTTTCACTGTAGAAATTGAATTATTACATTGTCCTAAGTCAATGTAACGTGGAATCTCCGTACCGGGCACAACACCATAACTCACATCATTAAAACGGAATTTCCCGCAAGAAGTTGTTAAAATAACCGTTTCTGGCGGAAGCGACGTTGCTAATTCACGATAATATTCTCCGCATTTTCCCGGAGCATCACAACCTGCGATGACAAAGAAACGCTTAATCTTTCCTTCTTTTACTGCATTAATAATTTCCGGAGCTAATGATAATACTGTATTATGATGAAACCCTGTTACTAACTGCTCATCCGACTCCATATGTACTTCTGGAAGTTCAAGCGCTTTTTGAATCAATGGTGCAAAATCATCATTTTCAATTTTTTGTACACCCTCTAAACCTGCAATATCATATGAAAAGAATCGATCAGAGTATGATCCTTTAATTGGCATAACACAGTTCGTTGTAGCTAATATGGCACCTGTAAATTTTTCGAAAAGGCGTCGTTGATCATACCATGCCTTACCGATGTTTCCTTTTAAATGTTTATATTTTTTCAGTTGTGGATATCCGTGTGCTGGTAGCATTTCAGAATGCGTATAAATGTTAATTTCTTTTCCTTCTGTTTGCTTTAATAACTCTTCTAATGCAAATAAATTATGACCAGTAACTACAATTGCCTTACCTTCTACATGGTTCTGCGTAATTTGAACAGGCTCCGGAACACCAAAGTGATTCGTATGTGCCTCATCTAATAACTCCATTACTCGTAAAGCCGATTTCCCTACTTTCATAGCCATATCAATATGTTCTTGTTCATTAAAGTTAGAATTTGTTAATGTCATATATAGCGCTTCTTGAGTTGTAGCATCTACAAATGCATCTGTATACCCTAGCTGCGCAGCATGCGTACGATAAGCAGCTATTCCTTTTAATCCAAACACAATCGTATCTTGTAAACTTGCAATTGTTTCATTCTTACCACAAACACCCATCACTTTACATCCGCCTGTTGGCGTTTGTTCACATTGATAACAAAACATATCATCCCACCCTCTCCCAATCATTCATTACAAATCAAGCATAATACCCATTAGGAAAAAAGGATGTGATATCAATCACAATAATATATATAAATTTGTGACAGTTCATATTGTTGACATAATATTTTTACTGACACTAAAAAACATACAGAAAAATGGACACCTTTGTTGATGCCTTCAAATAGCTAGATAATTGATTTAGAGAACTATTAGCAACTAATAAGCATACAAAAACACTATTCTTTCTATCATTCAACAGAAAGAATAGCGTTTTTTCATTTTGAAGAACTATCAATTTTTTGATTAAAGATTTTATAGGAAACCTCTTTATTTACAATACATTTACACCATCTTAACATTTTTTACATTATTTATATGATATATTTATATAGAAACTACTTAAGAAATTTCATGTACATTGTTATCTTTATGATCTCTTATTTAATTGATAAGAGGTCATGTTATATTTTTATAACAGGGGTGAATTAGGATGACTGAAACATTAAAGACACTTATAATGCTTGATGTTACTTACGTTGTTATAGCAATTATGACGGTACTGGTATTTGTATACTTGGAATTAAAATCTCAGTAACTTATGCAGGCGTAATTGATAGCTTCGCATTTAAATATAGCTAGAAGAAAGCGAGGAGGAAATTGTTTCTCCTCGCTTTTATATTCCCACAGTTTCTTATTTCAACAAATCCAATGTATGTAAAAGTAATCCTCTGTCCCCTACTTCTCCATGACCAGGCACTACTAAGTTCATATTTCCATATCGGTTCAACACATTCTCAATCGATATCGACCATTCATTTACATATGCATCAGCAACATTCCCTAAATCTTTAGCTTCCGCAGATTTCACTAAACAGCCTCCAGCTAAAATGTTGTATTGCGGTAACCATACGACAATATTATCTTCTGTATGCCCTTTCCCTGGATAGAACGTTTCTACTTTTATATTTCCAAACTTCAAATTTGTAATTGTTTGTAAGTCTCCAAGTGGCTCCTCATATCCATTTTTCTTTGCTAGTTCCGCAGTTAATGCTGTACTATGCGCTTTAATGCCTCTTTCTTTCAACATTTTTATCCCGCCAATTCGATCAGCATGCGCATGTGTAATAATGACATCCGTTACGCGCTTCTGAAATTTCTTTTCTACCATCTCTATTAGTTCCTTCGTTAACTTATCATCCCAAGAAGAATCGACAAGCACTAACCCTTTAGAAGTGTTAAGAACTAGACCGTTCGATGGAACTGCTACTCCATTAAAATAACCTAACTCAGTATGAACCCATACATTTTTGTTTAACTGAGAAATTGAAATAGTTCCTGTCTCATTTTTTATTACTTTTTGCTCTAGCTTTTGTTCCGCTTTCACAGAAGAAATTGTGCTAACAAATTGAATTGTTCCTAGTAAACTAACACATACCCCTACTTTTAATAATATATTCTTTTTCATTTTCTCCACCCTTTCTTTCAAACTAAATAGTTATTTCCTATATTAGACAATTCGTCTCAAATGTTTGTTCCATCTTTTTTTACATATTTTTCATACCATTAATAAAAAGCGCACAAAATTTTGTGCGCTTTTTAACTTTTCTTTTACCATTCACGTTTTTTATTAATCATCATTTTTTCTTCAAACGCCTTCTCTAAATCAATTTCTAACTTGTTTGCTAAATCACATACATTCCAAATTACATCAAACATTTCTAAGCCAATCTCTCTTTTCGAATCTTGTATTTTATCACGCTTTAATATAACTTCCGCTAATTCACCTAATTCCGCCATCGCATACATCGTACGTTCTTCAATTGTTGTATCTTGAAATCCTTTTTCTTTACTGAAACTCGATACATATTGCTGGAATTCCGAAATATTCATATGTAATCTCCCTTCATCGTAAATATCTCATTTTTAATAAACTTAAAATCAAAAATGTATTTTGTTAAATTATAACATTCATACTATAATTTATTTATAGCCCTTTAACGGAGGTGTTCTCAATGACTCTCTTCGCTTCGCCATCATTATTCATACTAGCCATCATTTCATTTGCACTAGCTTATTTCATCGGAGTAAAACAATACACTTGGCTCTTATCAGGATTCAATGAACGCCGTGTACCTGACAAAGTGAAGTTATCAAAAATAGTTGGTCTTTATAATTTAATTGCTGGTGTTATTGCCACAATTGGCAGTGTCTTCATTACTCCTAATGTTAAAATTATATTTCCCATCATTATTATTGGCCACGTTATAATCGCTGCTTATGTAAATACACGTATGGTTCAGTAAAAAAAGACCATCCAATTGGATGATCTTTTTTATAACTTATCAACATATTGCTTCGCTTCTAACAATGAAAATCCAAAAGCCTCTCTTACTCTCTTAATTGCTGTAACTGTTTTTCCTTCTTCCACAAGCTGGCGTAATTCTTTATTAATTTCAGGTTCTCTATCTACAATTCCCATTTCTTTCGAAATTAATTGTAATCTATCTTCCATCCTCTTTAAACGCGTATCTGTTTTCTTTTCGATTTTATTTAATTTTTCAGCGAGATACATAAATCCAAAGGCCGCTATCGGTATGACAATCCAAAATTCCAAGACTGTTCCTCCTCACTAGCATTGTTTTATTTAAGTAACTTATGTAAATTTTACCACAAGACACATTTAATGTATAATAGTAATATGCAACATTGTTGATAAAGTAAAACTTTAATCAGTGGGGGTTTTGTTCGTCCCCCACTGATTATTAGTCTTCACCAATCGGGCGTTTACGGGCAGCCCGACTCCCACCTAACTTCTTTGCCCAGTCGAATTTTGAGGTGGGAGTTTTACTACCCGTTAATGCGGGATAAAACCTTTTATTTTAGGGGGACACTTTATGAAAAGATTTTTTAAGACGTTACTACAATTTGTAGTTCTTTCAATTGCACTACATTTGTTATTTGATATAGTTGGTTGGCTTGTTTTCAATGCACCAATTAAAAACAAACAAATCTTTATTTCCTTTATAACAGCCTCATGGCTTATGTACATGTACAGAGATAAATTTTTTAAAGCATTTACTTCGAATTAACTTAAACTAAGAAAACACTTCATCGATAAAAGATGAAGTGTTTTCCTTTTCTCTCTATTTACTACTGTATAATAAAGTTAATATTCTGTTTTTAAAAGAAAGGAGTCACTATGAACTTAAAAAGTAACAATATATATGAGAAAATGAACCAATATTCTGTTTCAGGGTTAAGCTTTGCCATTATACGTGACGGTAAACTTGATGAAGCTACTGCTTTCGGAACACTTGAATCTGGAACAACTAGAACTGTCACTACGAATTCCATATTCAATTCTTGTTCTATTAGCAAATTCATCACTTCAATGCTTGTACTAACGTTATCAGATCAAGGAATCGTACATTTAGATGAAGACGTAAATGATAGACTCACATCTTGGAACATCCCTACCAATCTATTTACTTTACAGAAAAAAGTCACGCTGCGAAACTTATTAAGTCACCAATCTGGAATCATTGATCCTCCCAATAGTTTTGAACATTATACACTTGCACAAGGACTACCTAAAATGGATGAGCTCCTTGCTGGTAAAACATTATATTGCCCAGTACCTATAGAAGTAACTTATGCACCAGAAAGCCAATTCCACTACTCTGACGCAAATTTTTGTATTATCGAACAACTACTTGAAGATATTACTGGAAAATCGTTCAACCTTTTACTTGAAGAATTTATTTTTCAGCCACTACAAATGAAAAATAGTACACTCTTCTCTCCCGAAGACATAGATAAAACCGATGCTTTTGCTTGCGGGCATAATAAAGATGGAACTGTAACAAATGAGAAGTATCCATTTTATCCATTCGCAGCTGCTTCAGGCATTTGGACAACACCAACTGACTTATCAACTTTAATTATTGAAATCATTCATTCCTTACAGGGAAATAGCAAGCTGGAACTTTCTCAAAAAACAGTACAAGATATGATTTCTCCTCAAGGATGCACCAAATGGACTGGATTAGGTGTTTTTCTAGAGTATTCTAATGAAGACTTACAAATTCATTCACTTGGCTGGGGTGTTGGATTTCAATGTATGATGGTATGTAATCCATACCGAGGTAATGGCGCTGTTATTATGACGAACTCGGATTTAGGTGTTCATCAAAGGGATGGGATTATTGGTGAGATTTTAAAAATGTTATCCTTATAATTAACGAAATAAAACAAAGAAAGAAGCTGATTCTCCCAGCTTCTTTCTTTATATAACATTTTTCACCACAATTTTAATATGTTCTGGTGCGATAATTTCAGTTATACTTTCTTGGAAATCTTCATGCAGCAGTTCTTCAATATGTTCTAACTGCACTTCGACATGTGTGCATTCTAAATTATGTATGTTTAATAGTGCATAATGATCTTTCTTCTTAATTACTAAATATTGATTTTCTTCTGTTATGAGTACAGAACCTAATCGTATTCCTAGTAGACGTTGATCATCAAACTTCACAATTTTCTCCCCTTTCCAACTGCGAATGTAATTACTATACAAAAAACCTAATTTAAGGAAAAGAATCTTATATAGACTATATCATAATTTACTAAAATATAAATATCATATTTTCTTTCAATAGAAATCCCCGTTTTTTTATATATTTCGATACAAAAAACTTTCTCAACAAAAAAATTATAATTTTCAGTTTTTTATTTCATGAAAATCTATTATACTAAAGCTAATAAACGTTTGAAATGTTTGACCTCTCCTAATTCATGTACATATGGATGATCAGTAGCTGTTGCTACTGATCTATTTTTTGATTTCAGAAAGCAAATACACCGCATCCTTTCCTACACCACAAATAAGCGCAGAACCCCTTTGAGATTGCCACGGCAGTCCAATATAATACAATCCTCTTACTGGACTCATTCCCTTTGTATGATTAGGAAATCCATTCATATTCACTGCCTTTTCTATTTCAATCCATTTATAATCTTGAACAAAACCAGTTGACCATATAATACTTTGTGCACTATACGTGCCACCATTCTGAAACATAATATTATTTCCTGATGCACTTACCACTTTTCCCTGTAGTTTTATTGCTTCACTACGAATAAGTTCCTTACCTTCAAAACCAAAAATGGGATCCTTTCGCTTCTGAAACCACCTTCCTCTCTTTGTATGTATTTCAGCATACAATAAACCCATTTTTTCTAACCAATTAAAAATGCTTTTTCTAAAAAGATATAACGGTAAAAAGGTTAACGGATGACTTATAGCCATTGTAACTTCATGAGTTTTTGCAAGTTCTACTGCTATTTGCATGCCTGAATTCCCACCACCTACTACAAGTACTTTTCCCTTTGGAATTTGTAATGGTGATTTATATTGTGATGAATGTATTTGAAAAATATGTGATGAAAGATGTTGTGAAAATGAGGGGATGAATGGTTGCTGAAAACCACCTGATGCGATAATAACTTTTTTCGATTGTAAAATTTCTGTAGGAGTGTGTAATTCAAATATTTCTTTCTCTTTTCTTATTTTTAAAACTTGAGTCTGTAATTGTACCGGCAATTGAAAATACCTTGCATATTCTTCTAAATAAATTGCAATTTCATCTTTACATGGAAATCCACTCCCTTCTCCTTTTAATATCATACCTGGTAAACTACTATATTCCCTTGGTGTGAAGAGCTGCAAAGAATCATAGCGGTCTCTCCAAGAATCGCCAATTCGGTTTCCCGCCTCAAGTAATAAGAAACTATATCCTTCCTGCTTCAAGTAGTATCCCATTGTTAATCCAGCTTGACCAGCTCCCACGATAATTATATCTTTCATTCCAATTCCTCCTTCTCACAAACACATGAATACATGTTCATATGTTCATGCGTTTCCATAATCATAACATTTTATTTTTTTATAATTCAATATCTATCCAAAATAAAAAAGAGCAGTTCACTATAAAGTAAACTCCCCTTAATATGTATCATCTCGTTACTCATTAATATTTCAATTGTCCCCAAAGGATCTAACGGCCCATACACACTATCACCTAAATTTATTATCATTTCGAATATCTTTTAATACCGCCTTTAAAGCGTGACTATTCCCATGAATATCTGAAATCATCGCTATTTTTCTCTTCATTGTAACCCCTACTTTGATAAATTATTTATAACACCTCAATTTCTAAACCCTTTCCTCATAAAATGTAATTCTATTTGAGAACGGATCAATCACAGTTAATTCAATTGTATCCCAAGATGTTCTCTCTATATCAGGTTTTGAATACGCATAATCTTTACTTGATAAAATAGCATAATAACTTTTTAAATCCTCTATTTTCACACGAATTGCACCGCCTGGTGAAGCATCCCCGTGATGTTCAGATAAAGTGAAACTTTAATCAGTGGGGGGGTGTCCTTCCCCCACTGATTATTAGTTGAACCAATCGGGCATTTACGGGCAGTTATCTCCCACCTAACTTCCTCGCATTCGCCAAATTTTGAGGTGGGAGTCTTACTGCCCGTTAATGCGGGATAGATGTATTACAGTATCATTTAACGAAATTTGCATATATAATGGCATATTTTCCTCATACCGATGTTCCCAATCCAGTTTAAATCCTAAAAAATTAAAGTAAAATAACTGAGCCTTTACAATATCAAAAATTCTAAATATAGGTGTAATCATTTATAATCCCCTCCTATTTATAAACATCCGCCGCCAATTCCCGCAAAACATCTACATTCATCACTTCAAAACAACCACTGCTTTTCTTTATAATTTCTTTATCACAAAAAACATTTAATGTACGTAATAAATGCCGATAACTCGTCCCTAACAATTCAGCTATTTCCGTTAAATTCCCACTAAACACAATTCTATTTCCGTGCTGAACCGCCCGTTCCCCTGCTGCTAACATGTAACTCGCAAGTCGATTTTCAAGTGGATACAGTAAATTAATTGTACTATTTTTTGAAAGTCGATTTAATTTATGGGCTAAAGAACCGCAAATACATCTCAAAAATTTCGCATCATGAAATAATTGGTTTCTCACTTTCCCTAAAGGTAGCCCAACACAATACGAATCTGCCATCACTTGTACGTTTGAAGCAGTCTTTTGAGAATGAATTAACTCCACATCTCCTAGTAACTGCAAACTATCATAAAAACATAATAATACCGATTTCCCGTTACTTAATGTGTTAAACGCTTTCGCTTTTCCTTCAACAAAGAAATATAAATAATCTATCTCTTCGTTTTCTCTGCAAATGAACTCATTCTTTTTAAAAAATATAAGTTCCATATATGGTTTCATATCACTACTAAAAAATGAATCAATATTATTTTGTTTCATATACTCTGCTAATTTATTAGAATTACATACTTTCTTCATAGTCCCCCACCTTTACAACTCATCCCAATTGTAAACAAAATTTTCTTCTTCCACTATGACATATGTCATAGTAATACACAATTTCAGCATGATACAGTCATTACAAATATGAAATATAAAGGGGCTATTACATTGTATAACTTTCTTTCTGTCTTTATTGGTGTGCTCATTGCCGTTATGCTTCCATTGAATGGGATTTTATCTGAGTTAATTGGCAAGTACACAGCGAGCGTTGTCATTCACCTTGTCGGTTTAATTGCAGTTATTTTCGTTTTAATCCTTAACAAAAATAAAATCCATTTTGATAAAGGTATTCCACTTTTTTTATATAGTGCTGGGGCAATTGGAGTATTCACTGTTCTTTTTAATAATATAAGTTTCTCTGCTCTTGGTGCCTCTATTACAATTGCATTAAGCTTACTTGGTCAATCCATCGCTTCCATAGTTATTGATCATTTCGGTTTATTAGGAATGAAAGTTTCGAAGTTTGATAAGAAAAAATTAATTGGATTATTATTCATCTCTTCTGGAATTATAGTCATGACAATTTATTAATGGAGGCAAGAAAATGTTATATATTTGTATCGCTATTTCAGCTGGTGTTTCTATCGTTGTTGCTAGAATTATTAACGCGAATTTAGCAAAGGAAATTGGAAATTGGGAAGGCACATTTTTCAATTATATTACTGGATTATTTTTCTCCATGTTATTTTTAATTTTCAGTTCAGATTCGTTGTATATTTCTAGTCATACGTTACAATCCATACCTATCGCTGTATACTTAGGCGGATTAGTAGGCGTTATCGTCATCTCGTTATCAAACTATATTACTCCTAAAATATCAGCATTTTATTTAACATTACTCATCTTTATCGGACAATTGTTTACGGGGACTATCATCGATTTCTTCCTGTCACACGAACTATCAACCGGAAAAATTATCGGTGGAATTCTCGTATTAATAGGGCTCACTTACAATTTACTCGTTGATCGCCCTATAAAAACCGTGAAGCATAACCACGTTCAACTATAATACTTTACGCTTACCTATCATATATTAATAGAAAAGCTCTTCACATGAAGCCATAGAGAGGAGAATACCCTATTAAGAAAATCATTTTATTGATAGGTAGCGCATTGATTGTTTTTGGAACCGTATGGTTTTTAAACTCTGGAAAATCTATTCAAGATCTCTATACAGCAAGTAAACCAAAGAAGAAAGCTACTATTATTTCAACTCAAAGAGACCCAAATGCACCTCCTGTTTTTTTAGGAAAGCAGGAAATAAAAGATATACATGTAGAGTCGCTTAAGACAAAAAAATCTATCTTCCTTACAAAAACAGATGAATTAAAAACATTCATTAACAGTATGGATACAGCAAAAAAAGGCGATTTAACGCTAGATGAAGAAGGTTCTGATTTAGTAGATTGTAACATGTGGATTACTTTCCAAGATGGAACTTATAAACAATATTTAATTTGGATAGTAGATAACAACAGTAGTGAAGTTATGATTGCCCATCAAAACACTCCTGATGACGTAGACCTTACTTATTATCAATTAAATGAAGGTAATTCAAAAAAAGTATATAACTTATTTAAAAAGGTTATTTAATAGAAAAAGTCATGAGCTACTAGGCCCATGACTTTTTCTATTTATATATATTCAGGGAACACTTTACAACTCTTTTCCTGCTCTATATCATGTCCAAAGAAAACAATTGGGTTCTCTTTCCTAACAACTTCTTTTAAACGTTTAATTGAAGATAAAGCTAATTCCGAATCAAATCCAGCGAACGGCACTTCATCTTCAAAATTTTCTTTCGTATACGATGCATCGATCGTTAATAACACTGGGCCAGAGTTCTCTGTCTCAATGAATAGTGACTGATGCCCCGGAGTATGTCCTGGTGTATACAATAATTGAACTCCTGGTACGACTTCATAATCCCCTTCAATGATTTTGTAGTTTAAATTTGGCAAGATACATTCTTTCATATATTCTTCACTATGTTGTGCCGCCTCGTATTCAGCACGCTGCACAATAATCGGTGTATTTATAAAAGCACCATTTCCTCCTGCATGATCAAAATGTAAGTGAGAACTAATAATATACAGAAGGTCTTCTGGCTCATATCCAACGCGTTTTAAAATATTTACGATTCTATCTTCTTCAGTCATTTTCGGTAAAATCTGCCCTTCAACAAATGTACCGTTAAAAAGACCTTCATTATTAATCGCACTTTCTGGCATACCTGTATCTACTAAAATAGGTCCTTCTTCAGTCTCCAAAAGATAACACCAAACCGGTAAGTCTAATAATTTTCCTGGTGTTAATGTACTGTTAACAGACGAATGATCCAACATACAACGACCTGCTGGGACGAAATAAAGCTTCTTTACTGTCATTATGTATCCACCTTTACAAATAATTTAAGATAAAACAATACTATATTTCGCTTATGAGAAATAAACTCCTTCTCACCTTTCATTATTTCAACTATTATCTTTTCAATTGTTCACAACTTTTCATTCCAAATCCAGTGATACTGGAAAGCCTATGCAGAAATCCAATCCTCCTTTAAGTATATAAGATAAAAGTATCACTTTTTCTTATAATAACACTTCCATTCTCTGAAAACAGAATATATTTTATATTTTCAGAGAATGAATTAAGTCGTCGAAACCAAGACGTTAAAACGAATTTTGGACATAAAATAACCGACTACCTACATGTTTTAAAAAAGGAGTCGGCTATTTTGCTTATTTATTATTGATTTGCATGCTCTTTATATGTGATGAGCGAAAATTCCCAAGATTAATATGCTACTTTAGTTTCCATGCTTTTTCACTGAAATACTTCCGTTATGTGTGTTTAATTTAATTTGATTTTCTCCCTTCCCAATAACTGCATTTCCATTATATTTATTCAGGATATTCGCTTTTCCATTGTCGACAGAGACATTAAATTGAACATTAGTTGGTTCTTTTTCAGTTTCAATATTAATCTTGCCATTGTGAGTCGTAAAATTGAGATTTCGATCAAGTTCATTTGTTTTAAGAGAAAGACTTCCGTTTTTAGATTGCCCTTCTAGTTCACCTTCAACATGATCTAGCATTATTCGTCCATTATTCGATTTCACATGAATATTTTGCGCCGTTATATCTTTAAATTCCATACTTCCATTATTTGTTTCCGCATTAATTTTTTGCGAATTGATCTCTCTTAATTCAACACGCCCATTGCTTGTATTGATATCAAAATGCGTTGTATTTTGTTGTTTTGCAGAAACGTAACCATTGTTATTGGAAATTTTTAATGAATCATATTGTTTTTCAGGCAGATAGACATTTAATGTTAATGGGACCAATACTTCAGAAATGTTGAAGTTGAAGTTGAACCAACTCTGTTGTTTTTCTTTGTAAGAAATGAGAAGCGTTGAATCTTTTTCATCCGTAGCTAATGTTCTTTTTATGTTAGGATTAACTTCCCCATCTAATGTTACTTTCATATTACTTTCTGTTGTAGGATTGATGTTAACACGCACGTTATTCGTATCGATAATGACGCTTGACACATTATTATTGTTAATGACCTTTTCTTCTGAAATTGGTACTGTGGCAATTGAACGATAAGTGAATAGACTTCCTACAATCCCAATAATGAAAATAATACCTGCAATGATTGAAAGTTTCTTTTTATTTATCATGCTTAAAACCACCTTTTACTAGTGCTATATTGAACTTTAAATAACGAACAAATCCATTCTTTGCTAGCTTCGTTAAAAATAACATAGCAATTACAATGAAATATCCAAGTCCACAAAGTGCTAAAGAAACGAAAAGATTAAATAGCAAGAATGTATTTGGATGTATAATAGTGTCAACTATAACAAGTAATGGTGAACCTAAAAATGAGATTCCTAGAACCCATCCTGAAAAAATCAATGCCGCTAATGTAATTGCAGGTCCAAGCACGATTAACAAATTGAAAAAACCTAATCCAATTACTGCCCAAATTGCCCGAAAAACATTCCCTGTTGTTGCACTCGCTGTTACTTTCTCAATATGATAACCTGCTAATAACTCTTTGGCGATTTGAGCTGGCGAACCTAATGAAGCTGTAATTTCTTCTTCAGTTTTTCCTTCCTCTAATCCGAAAGTAAAATGTTCTTCATAATCTTTTAAAATATCTGCACGTTCTTTTTCAGATAATCTTTTTAGAGATACGTTTAATTGTTGTAAAAATTTATCTTTCGTCATTACGTACACCTTCTTTTATTAATTGATTGACACCTTGTGAGAACTCATTCCATTCCTCCAAAAGTTGGTACAAATACGTTCTACCTTTATCCGTCAGTTTATAATACTTCCTTGAAGGCCCTTCTGAAGACTCCTGTAAATACGTTGTAAAATATTCTTCTTTAGTTAATCTACGAAGTAGAGGATAAACAGACCCTTCTGATATTTCAATTTGATTGGAAATACTTCGAACTAATTCATACCCATAACGGTCTTGCTTATCAAGTAAGACAAGAACACAAAGTTCTAAAACTCCTTTTTTAAATTGTACATTCAATATTCATTCACCCTATTCTAATTGGCATCTACTACTATTTATTATTTAGTACTGTTTTATAATAAGTAACTACAAGTATAATATAACACTTGGTATTATTCATTGCAAGGTACACTGGAAAAATAAGTATATCTTTCATCCGACGCTTATAAAATCAAAACGATGGCTCCTCTCCATTTACAAAGTTCTAAATGAGGCTGAAACCAGCCTTTAACAAAATGGAAAGGACTCAACTTTTTTACATAATGACACTTTACCTACTATAATAAAAGAGAAAAAGACTCTTACTTTAATGGAGGGAATAAAAATGAAAGCAATTGGTTTACATGAATACTTACCTATTGAAGAAGAAAACAGTTTAATTGATATTGAAGTTGAAAGACCTGTTGCCACAGGAAGAGATATACTTGTAAAGATTAACGCTATTTCCGTTAATCCAGTTGATACAAAAGTTCGATCTCCGAAAGATAAAAAAGAAGATATAGCAAAAATACTTGGCTGGGATGCTAGTGGTATTGTCGTACAAACTGGCGATGGTTGTACGTTATTTAAAGAAGGCGATGAAGTGTTTTACGCTGGAAGCATTACAAGGCAAGGTACATACAGTGAATACCATTTAGTTGATGAAAGAATTGTTGGTAAAAAACCAAAGACGTTAAGTGATGCTGAATCTGCAGCACTTCCTTTAACAGCCATTACCGCATGGGAAGGTTTGTTTGAACGTTTAGGGATTGATTATAATAAGAAAGATGAAAATTCATTTAAAAACATTTTAATTATCGGCGGAGCTGGTGGTGTTGGCTCGATTGCTATTCAGTTAGCTAAATGGGCTGGACTAAACGTAATCGCAACCGCATCCCGCAACGAAACTATACACTGGGTGGAAAAATTCGGTGCCGATTATATAGTTAATCATCACCAACCTTTAAAAGATCAAATATTAGAATTTGGGCTAAAAGATGTAGATTATATCTTCTGCTTAAACAATACTGATCAACATTGGCACGCGATGGGTGACATCATTAAACCACAAGGGAAAATTTGCTCTATCGTAGAAAATGAACACCCTCTTGAGATGGGAATTTTAAAAAGTAAAAGTGCCACATTCGTTTGGGAGTTTATGTTTACAAAAGCGATGTATGAAACTGGTGATATGAGTACGCAGCACGAACTATTAAATAAAGTAAGCGAACTATTAGATGAAGGCATTTTAAAGACTACATTAAATGAAACATTCACACCAATTAACGCTGAAAACATAAAGAAAGCACATGCACAACTTGAAAGTGGGCGTACAATTGGAAAGATCGTTGTAGAGAAATTTTAATAATAAAAAGTCCGATTTCTAAACGGGAAATCGGACTTTTTACTATCTTTATTTACTTGAAATCTCTTGATCATTTGGAACATCTAACGGAGGTCGTTTCCCTATTCCGAAAGCATAGAAACTAATTGTTACGATAGCTAAGAAAACAATACCTACAATTAGTGAAATACGTGTATCATCGTTAAACCACATTCCGATTAATACCATAATTAAAAAGGCAATTGTTAAATAGTTTGTAACAGGAGCAAATGGCATTTTGAACGGATGGTCTTTCATCTCTGCTCCCTTTTCTTTTCTAAAACGAATTTGACTAATTAAAATGACAAACCATGGTACCATACCAGGAAGTACACTCGCACTATATACATATACGAATAAGTTTTTTGGTGCAATATAACTTAAAACAACACCAACCGCTAAACCGATAATTACACCAACTGTACCGAATAAAGGTACACCGTTATTAGAGATCTTCGTAAAGTATTTCGGTGCTTGTCCATTTACACCTAGTGTATAAAGCATACGTCCAGCACTATAAATACCACTGTTACAGCCAGACATTGCGGCTGTAATAACAACGAAGTTAATAAGTCCCGCAGCTGCCGTAATACCAACTTTCGCAAAAGTTGCTACGAACGGACTACCAATTGAACTTAATTGATCCCAAGGATAAACAGTTACAATAACGAAAATAGCACCAATATAGAAAATTAAAATACGCCAAATTGTACTTTGAATTGCTCTAGTAAGTGTCTTCTTCGGATCTTTCGCTTCACCAGCAGTAATCCCGATTAATTCCACACCTTGATACGCTCCAACTACAAGTGATAATGCAAAGAAGAATCCTGAAAAACCACCTGTAAAGAAACCGCCATTTACCCAGAGGTTAGATATGCCAATCGCTTCTCCGCCGTTACCAATTCCAAAGAAAATAAGTCCAAATCCCGCAATAATCATTAATAGAATCGTAACGATTTTGATCATCGCAAACCAAAATTCAAATTCACCAAATGACTTAACAGAAATTAAGTTGGCCGCACCAAGAATAACCATCGCGATAATACCAGGTATCCAAGCCGGTAAATCCGGGAACCAATATTTCATATACGCTCCAACTGCGATAATCTCTGACATCCCAACAATAACCCACTGGAACCAGTTACTCCACGCTGTCATATAACCAGCTAACGGATGAATATATTTGTGACCAAATGTCGCAAATGAACCTGTACTCGGCTCCATATACAACATTTCTCCCATGGCACGCATAATGAAGAAGATGAAAACACCTGCGATTGCATATGCAAGCATTACTGACGGACCTGTCCATTTAATCGTGCTGGCTGACCCCATAAACAAACCAACACCAATTGTTCCGCCTAAAGCAATCATTTGAATATGACGTGCTTCTAAACCTCGTTTCAATTCTTTGTTTGCCACTTCATTTCCCCCTCTTAGATGATTCATAGCCGCATTTAAAGTAAGATGGTGTACCCTAATTCCTGTTTGGCCCTGAAAATGATGAAACAAACGTCATCTTAGACTAACTTTAAAGCTATCCTAAAATCTCATTTTGCCTCTTATAAAATTTCCAAAACCCCTCATCTTCCTATTTTCTATAAAATTTAAAATTGCTCACTTCATATTAATTCATTTATCTGAAAAGTTCAATTATTTTTTCAGTAAATTATTATATATTAGTTTGATTAATTTTTAACTAAATTAACAATAAAATACATCTATTCAATATGATTCCGGTATAAATATTATTACAATATAAATAACCGAGGAGATCCTATCTACCTCGGTTTCATACTTTATATACTTCACTCTTTATAGTTTGTACTGTAATTGCTTACACATGCGATTAACGTATCACGCAGAAATTTAATATATTAGTAGAACTACAAAGTCACTAACTTCTACTTCTCTTAATTATCCCATTATCACAGCTGAAAATTCTCTTTCCCATCTCCTACTTTAAGAAAAATATAACCGCACTTAAAACAATCAACAATACACCGGAAAGAGGAAAACTCTTCTCCTCAGCTTTTATCTTTTCCTTAATAATACCTTTAATTTTTGTCTTTATATCCTCTGGGCATTTTCTAAATAAAATATTAGTTGTATGTAATGGTCTATTCAATATTCGAATTTTAACAGGAGATCCTGATAAATATATATTATTTTTATCCAATGTAAATTCTATGTTCGCTTCGGTTAACCCGTCTTTCACTAATATACTCACTCGGCTAGAAGGTAGATTAAATACCGTATAATCGTTAAAAGCGAGCCCTCTAATCTCGAAATGTGAGTATATAAGAATAAAAGTTATCAGCAACAAACATAGTATCAATATGATTTTTGTTAACGAAAGTTGCTCTAATACGTAGGAAGATGTTGTCATATAAGCACAAAAGAATGCCATTAAATTACAAAGATAGTGGTTTAAAATGAAAGTATTTCTTACAACTATAATAAGTCCAGAAATGATTAGTAGAGCACATACTAGATTCATTAACATATTTTCACCCTCCCTAAAAACTATAACTATACAATTTTGTTATATTTTAACATCAATTACATATTCATACCTATAGTTATTTTCATAAAATATAAAAGAGTCTCATTAAAAAATGAGACTCTTTTACAATTTCATATTCAAATCATTTTTGAAGTTTGTTTACCTAAAATAAACACTTTAGTAAATACCATCATGATAACTACTATAGCCAGAAAATAAAGCGGCATCACCATTAACGAGCCCGTATGAAGCTGACTCATTCCCCAAATTGTCATCGTTACAATTACATAGTAGCCTAAGCTAAACAATGCTCCAGCTGTACCAATGACATCTTGAAAATCTACTAATGCTAAACTTAAACAGTTAGGCAATGCTACCCCAATTCCTAATAGCAATATAAACATCGCTACTAAAAATCCAATCATATATATTATGTTTGGATTTGATCCAAATGAATTAATAACAGTTAAGAAGATAGCTCCCCCTGTCATTACAAGACAACCGATATATATAATTTTCTCTGGTTTATAAGTAGCAAGTAACCGCTTTGAAACTTTCGCCCCAATAATAGAAGCGGAAGCAACAACAATTCCTAGAAATCCGTACATACTAGGCGATAACTGAAAGTATTCAATAAAGATAAACGGCGCTTCTGCATAGTAGCTAAATAAAACACCATTTGCTCCTCCAATTAATAATCCATACGTTACTACTTTCGGATTTGTAATCAACTTTTTCGCTACGGAAAACACATTTATTTTATCCGTTACTGATTCCGTTTTTGTTTCCGGAAGAGAAACAAACGTATATAACAAAATCCCAACACTCATAACAACTAAACTTAAAAATACTATTTTAAATCCAAACATTTGATCAAGAAAGCCCCCCATTAGTGGACCTATCGCTGGTGTAAAAGCAATGACTGCCGAAATTTGAGCAAACATAACATGACGTTTATGCCCCTCTACACTTTCACGAAGAATCGTTTGTGTCACAACTGAACCAGCACTTGCTCCAAATGCTTGAATAAAACGACTAAACAATAAAAATTCAATAGAATTTGCAATATAGCATAAGAAACTTCCAGCGCCATATACTACAATTCCAAATAACATTGCCGGGCGACGACCAATTATATCTGATAACCATCCAATAAAAAATACACCTAAAGCAAATCCAGCAAAATAAACACTAAGCGTTAACTGTACCTCATTATTACTTACGTGCAACGCCTTTGAAATATCCGGTAAAGACGGTGTGTAAATTGTTTCACTAATTTGTGGAAATGCCACCAGAATGATCATTAACCAAAGTGATGGTACTGAGACTTTTTTCACTTTTAATACCCTCCTATAACTTTGAAAATCTCAGAAATGAATAGACTTTCCTTAGCTATGGAACAGGAGGGGCCATTATAGAAATTCGATCATAAAACAACAAAGAAAACACCTCAATTACGCATGTTAATACTTATAGGAGGGTAATATTAACATTGATTTTAAAATATAGTCTTTCAATTATATGATAGGTTGTGTTCGTTTTCTAGTGTTCATAATCTGAATATTTGTTAGTAGACGAATATCCTTTCAATTCTCTTGGAAAATTAATACGATTTGAAAAGCGCAACTAAACAACTGAAACGCCCCTTCAATTGTTAAAATCATTCTCACAATTGAAGGGGCGTTTTTTTATTGCTACATTTTCACTGATTGTTCTTTTTGATAGATAATTTCACCATCAATAATTGTTGTTTCTACTTTTAAATCTTTAATTTGGTTTGGATTGACACTTAAAATGCTGTCATTTAATATAACTAAATCCGCCAGTTTTCCGACCTCTATGCTTCCTTTTATCTCTTCTTCAAAACTCGCATAAGCACCATTCCATGTGTATAGTTTAATAGCTTCCATTACGCTTATAGATTGATTAGCACCAACCTCTATTCCAGACTTAGTTTTTCTATTGACAGCAACATGAATTCCTAATAAAGGATTATAGTCAGTAACTGGTGCATCCGAACTACCTGCTGCAATGATGCCACGATCAATAAAATCACGAGCAGCGTACATGTGATTAACACGATCACCATAGTGCTCTACATATATCTCTCCAAATTCATATGGAAATGGAGGATTTGGAATAGGAATCATCTCGAGTTTTTTCATTCTCTCTTGTAAATCTGGTGAAGAAATTCCCGCATGCTCGATTCGATGACGGTGATTTTTTCTTGGTGATTCCTCTAGCGCCTTTTCTACACAATTTAAATACATTTCAATAGCTTTATCACCTTGTGCATGTACAGTGATTTGATAGCCTTTTTTATGTGCTTCACCTAAAACTTGATAGATTTCTTCCTCACTATAATAAAGAATACCATAATTGTTAGAGTCACTAGAATATGACTTACGAGTTGCAATTGTAGGACCCGTGCTGCTTCCATCTGTAAACAATTTAGCTGGTCCAACTTTAAATCTCTCATCTCCGGTACCAGTTACCACACCAGCTTCGACCATTTTATTAACAAATTCATGGGAGTTATTTATTTGACATATCATTGCATATATTCGGACACGAATATCCCTACTCTTCACAGCTCGTTGTAGTAAACGAAAACTCTCCGGTCCATCTCCACCTGCGTCATGTATACTTGTTATGCCAGCTGCAACGAAATGATCTGATGCAATTTTCACAGCCTTCATCATTTCACTTTCTGTATAACTTGCAACCTCGCTCATACTCATATTTGCTGCTTCAATTAACTTTCCTGTAAGCCTTCCTGCCTGATTCTTTTCAATAACTCCCCCATTCGTATCCGGTGTGTTCTCGTTAATTTGCGCAATTTCTAATGCTTTGCTATTCACCACGCTTATGTGGTGACAAGTACGAGTTATAATAATAGGGTGTTCAACTGAAATTCCATCCAACTCAGTAATTGTTGGATAACGCTTTTCCTTCACAGCGGTTTCATTAAAGCCCCAAGCACGTATCCATTCACCTTTTGGCGTTTCTAAGGCCTTCTTTTTCAGATCATCTAATAAAGCATCGATAGAATCAATATGTTCAGCTTTACAACTGACAGCCAACTGATTTAGTCCATGAGAAATGATGTGAAGATGCGAATCAATGAATCCAGGAAGAAGCGTTTTCCCTTGCAGGTCAATTACATCCGTATTTTCTCCTATAAAACTCTTAACCTCCTGATTTGAGCCAACAACTACGATATGATTATCTTTTATTGCTACAGCTTCGACTACTGCATTCTTTTGGTCTACTGTAATAACTTCTCCATTTATCAATACAACATCAGCTTTCATAAACTCAACCCTTTCGGAATTACTCTTTTCGAGTAATTCATTCAGTATTTAAAGTTACATCTCCTAATAGGCTCATCCGCTTTTCAACAAGATTTATCAATAATTAATTAAAGTTGAGCTAAAGTGAAACTTTAATCAGTGGGGGGGTTTTTGTTCATCCCCCACTGATTATTAGTTGAACCAATCGGGCTTTTACGGGCAGTTGATCTCCCACCTAACTTCTTTGCTCCAGCCGCATTTTGAGGTGGGAGTTTTACTGCCCGTTAATGCGGGATAAACATTCTTTCATTGTTTTAACGATAAAAGTAAAGTCTTCCTCTGTGATGCTTAATGGAGGTGCAAGCTGCAAAATATTATTGTAACCTGCGACAGTGTCACCATTTTTACCAATAATTAGACCTTTTTCTTTACAAGCATTGATGACTTTGTTCATCTTTTCAATGGAAGCCGGTTCTTTTGTTTGCTTATCTTCCACTAGTTCAATACCTAAAAGAAGGCCCTTTCCGCGAACATCTCCTACGTTTGGATGCTCTTTTACATCCTCTAGCTCATATAACAGTCGTTCACCCAATTCTTTGGAACGTTCAATGAGTTTCTCATTCTCCATAATTTCTAAATTCTTCAAAGCTAAAGCGCAAGCAGCAGGATTTCCTCCGAACGTATTTACATGGCGGAAGCGATCATAATCATCACTACCTACGAATGCCTCATAAACCTCTCGTCTAACTGCTGTTGCTGACAAAGGAAGATACGCACTTGTAATACCTTTTGCCATTGTTATGATATCTGGTTTGACGCCATAATTCATAAATCCAAACGGCTTCCCTGTTCGTCCAAATCCACATATAACTTCATCACAAATGAGCAACGCACCGTGCTTCTCGCAAATTTCTTTTACTTTTTCCATATATCCATCAGGAGGCATTAAAATTCCGCCCCCGGTAATAATTGGCTCCATAATCACACCGGCTACTGTTTGGCTTAACTCCCATGTCATGACACGATCGATTTCATTAGCACTTGCCAGTGTATGAACATCATCTGGATTTCGATACGTATCCGGCGGTGCTACATGCAGGAATCCTTGCCCAAGTGGTTCATATTTATACTTTCGCTGTGCTTGACCTGTTGCTGCAAGAGCCCCCATTGTGTTACCGTGGTAAGCACGATAGCGTGAAATAAACTTATAGCGTCCATGATCACCTTTTTGTTGATGATATTGACGAGCAATTTTAAACGCTGTTTCATTCGCTTCCGATCCACTGTTAGAAAAGAAAATAACGTATTCATCATCAAGCCATTCATTCAATTTTTCTGCTAATTTAATAGCAGGAACATGACTTTGAGTCAGAGGGAAATACGGCATTTCTTCAAGCTGCTCAAACGCCGCTCTTGCAAGCTCTTTTCGACCATACCCAACATTCACGCACCAAAGACCGGACATACCGTCTAAATAACGGTTTCCATCAATATCCGTCACCCATGCCCCTTCTGCTTTTGTGATAATTAAATTCGTTGGACTAGGGGCTGCTCCTCTCATCGCATGCCAAAGGTACTTTTCATCTGTTTTTTTCAAACTTTGTGTTTGCTCCGTCGCTTGCACAATCACCAGCTCCATTCTATCTTTTTATGGTTTTACATCACTCTTTCAATAACGAGCCATAAGCATTTTCTTGCGAGTATAGAATTCTACGCCATCTTTTCCATTTGCATGGAGATCACCATAGAAAGATTTCTTATAACCTGAGAACGGGAAGAATGCCATTGGAGCAGGAACTCCAAGATTAACCCCAAGCATACCTGCATCAATTTCTTCACGGAATTCACGAATAGCTTTCGCGCTATTTGTGTACAGACATGCACCATTTGCGAATGGCGATGCATTAGCAACATGAATCGCTTCCATCAAGTCTTTTACGCGTACAATAGAAAGAACCGGTGCGAAAATTTCATCTTGCCAGATTTTCATTTCCTGTGTCACATTGTCAAAAATCGTTGGGCCAACAAAATAACCTTGGCTGTTTGCTACATCGTCTTCACGTCCGTCACGAATAAGTGTCGCTCCCTGCTCTACACCGGATTGAATGTATCCGAGTGTCCGCTCTTTATGTCCTTCACGAATAACAGGACCAAGGAAAACACCTTCTTCCAGACCATTACCAATCGTAATTGCATTAGCCTCTTGAAGCAGTCTATTAACGAGCTCATCTGCAACGTCTTCTTCCACGACAACAACAGCCGCTGCCATGCATCGTTCACCAGCTGAACCGAAGGCAGCACTTGTAATTTCTTTCACTGTAGAACTAAGGTCCGCATCTTTTAATACGATCGAATGATTTTTTGCCCCTGCAAGAGCTTGTACACGTTTACCGTTAGCTGCTGCTGTTTTATATATATACTCAGCCACAGGTTGAGAACCAACGAAAGATACAGCTTTCACATCCTCATTGTCAAGAATGCCGTTAACGACGTCATGTGCACCATGCACAATATTTAGTACTCCATCTGGAAGACCTGCTTCTTTAAACAGTTCAGCTATGCGATTAGCCAATAGCGGTGTTCTTTCAGATGGTTTTAATACAAATGTATTCCCGCATGCAATCGCGAGTGGAAACATCCAGCATGGCACCATCATCGGAAAGTTAAATGGCGTTATTCCTGCGATTACTCCGATCGGATAACGATACATCCCTGATTCAACACCAGTAGCAATATCGGGAAGTTGCTCTCCCATCATTAAAGTGGGTGCGCCTGCGGCAAATTCAACACATTCAATCCCCCGCTGCACTTCACCGTATGCTTCCTTATAACTTTTTCCGTTTTCCAAGGTTACGAGTTTAGCTAACTCTTCCCAGTTTTCAATCAATAGCTGTTGATAGCGAAATAGAATCCGAGCACGCCGAGGCACAGCGACCTTTCTCCATGTTTTGAATGCTTCTTTCGCAGTTGCTACAGCTCTATCTAAATCTTCTTTAGTCGAAAGAGGCACACGAGCAATAATCTCTCCTGTTGCTGGATTTGGTACATCTTCAACTTGCTTACTTGTGGATTCTATCCATTGTCCGCCAATATAATTTTTCAACGTTTGTACATTTTTCATTACTACCATGGTGAAGCCTCCTATTTTAAGATAACCGTCCTATGTTATCGCCCCTAAAAAGAAAGCGCATTCATTTGACGGTATGTAAACTTATTTACATACATTTCTTCAACATTATTAATCTTATTCATTGAATACGCAGGAGCAGTCATCTGCTTAGCATTTGTCCACTCCCCAGTTCACATTATTTCAGATGGATCTCATGGTTCATCTTATAATTCTTTTTCAAAAATACTGAGCAATCCCATTCACAAACAAGGTCCTTAGCCAAGGAAACGATCCAGTCCTTTGTAATATGATACTTTTCCCCATCAACAGTAATAAACACTTCACCATCTGTCACATAGAAAACTTCCTGCTCTTCTACATGCCACGTTCCTTTATTCGGTTCGCCTACCCATGGTTCCCATGCGTTGGCACCTAGTTGCTCTGCTTCTTCTGCTGTAAGTTTTTTCGCAAAAAACATGACAATCCTCTCTCTTTCTCTTTCTTATTGGTAATTTTGAAGGAATAAGTCTATAAATCTACTGTCTTAACATTTGTATTTTTTAAACGTTTAAACTCTTTTTTCATAAAGTATATGGCAATGAGAACACCTGGAATTTCTGCAGCAGGAGCAGCGTACCATACACCTTCTACACCCCAGTATTTCGGGAAAATAAATAGAAACGGTAACATGAACAACAATATTTTGCTTACACTAATAAACGTTGCGGACCAGTTTCTCTCTTGTGATTCGAAATAACCAGAGATAAGCAGGCTAACTGCACTAAGCGTAAACAAACAATTGAATATAACTGTCGTCCAAATGCCAAGTTTCTGCAATTCAGGATTACCACCGGAAAAAAATGACACAATTGGATCTGCAAAAATGACTAGTATGGCTGTCACGATCACAAAGAAGGAAACTGTAAAAATGAGTCCCATCTTAATTGCTTGTTTCACACGATCAAGGTTGCCCGCACCGTAATTATAACTAATAATCGGTTGAAGTCCTGTCATCCCACCGAGCGCTGCTAAGGCGAGGAGATTTGTAATGTAACCGTTTTGAATCGTGAAAGCTGCAACGTGCAGACCACCACCGTAGCTTTGCAGTAAGTTGTTGGTGAAAATAATTGCAATAAACATCATGAACTGACTCGAGAAAGATGCAAAGCCCGTCCAAACCACTTCACCAATCTTCTTGAGATTAATCATCATATCTTTCATTTTTGGCTTAAGTTTTGTTTTACCAAACCAGAAATAAAAGATTAGGAGAACAGGAATCGATTGTGAAATCGTATTAGCCCATGAAGAACCCATCATCCCCATGTCATACTTCACTACCATAATCCATTCCATAGTCCCAGCAACAACCGCTGCGACTAACCAACTGTTCATTGATAATATAGGCTTTTCATCAATATTAGCTAAAATACTTAATACAACGGCCAATATCGTTAATGGCAACGAAATCCATAGCAGTCGGCTATATTGCACCGCATACGGAAGTGCTTCATCACTTGCTCCGAATAAAATCATAATATCATTTTCAAAGACCAACCCAAGTATAGCTAACAAAGAAGACAGGAAAAGAGTAAACCATAAAGTTTGTCCCATAATACTTCTAGCTTCTTCGATTTTCCCTTTCCCCAGTCGAAGTGAAATGACCGCTCCGGCTCCCACACCTAAAAGAACACCAATCATACGGGTAATAACCATGACCGTAAATCCAATTCCGATCCCTTCGACTTCCAGCTCCTGAAAGCCACTGACGAAATAGCCATCAACAACCGATACAACTCCTAAAATTACGTTAGCCATAATTCCCGCCAAAGCAAACCGTAAATATAGTAACGGAATACTTTTGGTTCCTAGCACTGAATCATCCACCGGCTTATTCATTACTTCTGGTTGCTCTATTTTTGATGACGGACCGTTGTCCACTATTTTCATGAGCATATCCCCTTACAAATAATTTATATAGCACGTTTTGCTCAATTAATTCGCATACCACCCTACCGGATTTGCATGCTGGTGGATATTGATTTGCTTCGTTTCCATAAAGTGCTCCAGTCCGGCAACACCTAACGCTCTGCCGATGCCACTTTGCTTATACCCTCCCCAAGGGCCTTCAACATAAGCGAGATGATAACTATTAATCCAAGTAATTCCCGCACGTAATTTACTAATGACACGTTTTGCTCGGTCCATATCTTCAGTAAATACAGCACCGGCTAATCCATAAATGGAATCATTCGCTTTTTGGATGGCATCTTCCTCATCTTTAAATTTCTGTACAACAAGAACTGGACCAAAAATCTCTTCCTTCACAATACACATATTCTCATTTACATCAGCAAAGATTGTTGGTGCAATGAAAAACCCTCGACCAAGCCCATTTTCTGTTAAGCGCTTACCACCACAAACTAATTTTGCACCTTCTTCGATTCCTCTCTGAATATAATGTAAAACTTCATTCATATGAGACTCGTTTGTGAGAGCTCCCATTTCAATATTCTCACTTTCCCCGTTGCCAACTACAATTTTGTTCGCACGCTCGGCCAATCTTTCAACAAACTTATCATAAATAGTCTCTTGTACAAGTAAACGAGATGCAGCTGAACAAACTTGCCCAGCATTGTGGAAAATACCAAACATCGCATTATCGACTGCGGTTTCAAAATCCACATCGTCGAACACAATAAGTGGAGATTTACCACCTAGTTCAAGTGTGATTTTTTTCATATTTCCTGCAGCTGCGCGCATAATACTTTGACCTGTTTTTGTTCCACCAGTAAAGGCAATTTTGTCGACATCATGGCTCTCTGCAAGCTCATTCCCAACCTTTGAACCAGGTCCCAATACTAAGTTTGCTACTCCATCCGGAAGTCCAACCTCTTCGATAATTTCAAATAATTTGAATACGCTTACAGGAGTGACGTCAGCAGGCTTAATTACAATTGTATTCCCTGCGGCAAGTGCAGGAGCAATTTGCCAAACAGCTAACATAAGCGGGAAATTCCAAGGTACAATAAGTCCACAAACACCAATCGGTTCATGAATAATAATCGTTTCTGAAGCATCATCACGAGTGTAAGATTCCTTTTTCATACCTTTAATCAAGTCAGCATAATAGCGGAAGCATTGAATCGATACAGGAATATCTACATAGGTTGTTGCACGGATAACCTTACCGTTATTTGCAGTTTCCAAACGGGCAATTTCAGCTGTATTCTCTTCAAGACGGTCTGCAATCTTATATAGATAGTCAGCTCTTTCATCAGCCGATAAATCCGACCAGATCCCGCTATCAAACGCTTTACGAGCCGCCTTAATTGCTATCTTCGCATCATCTGCTGATCCATGAGCAGACGTTGCGATAACCGCTCCGGTTGCAGGATTGATAATGTTTCGTCTAGCACCCGATAATGCTTCTACCCATTTCCCGTCAATGAACATGTTAATTTTCATAAACACCTCTCCTTTACGCGATAATATCTACCAGTTTGAAACCAATATGTGCTATATTGACCAGCATCGTTTTCTGATTATAGAATGGGAATGATTTGAGGCGTTCTTTTTCAAATCGATATCCACCTGCACTCCCCGTAACGATCCATTGTGCCAATAACTTACCAAACAATGTCGAGAGAGACGCGCCATGCCCCGTATAACCCGTTGCAAAATATGCGCCTTCTTTGGATCTACCGATAACGGGGAACGTATCAATTGTAACCCCGATAAATCCACCCCACCTGTAATCAATCTTGCTTCCTTCTAGTTTTGGCATTATTTTAACCATGGCATCGTAAACATTTTGATAAACAGCATCACCTAAGTTTGGACGAATATCGCCACCGCCAAATATGATCCGATTATCTGGTGTACGCCTGAAATAGTAAAGGAAACTGCTTGTATCAAAAACCATGCGATCTTTAGGAATGACGCTATTCACCAATGATTCTGGAAGCTGTTCAGTACCAATAATACGTGCCGAAATTGGCAGTACGCCTTTATTCAATTCAGCCATAATTTTTCCGGAGTAACCATCTGTAGCCACAATAATGTCTTTCGCTGTAACAGTACCTTTTTCTGTAATAACTTTCACACTATTTCGGCCGTACTCAATAGATAGTGCTTTCGAATGCTCAAAGATTTTTGCACCGATCGATTTAGCTGCTTCTCCCAAACCAATTGCATAGTTCAGTGGTTGGAACGAGTAACTCGAGTCGTCGACTAAGCAACCATAATATTGCGGGGAATCAATTTCTTGATGCAACTGACTTCGATTAAGCACGCTACATTCATATCCAAAATTTTTGTTTAAGTATTCACTTTCAAGTTTCAACCCTTCAAAATGCTTGGCTTTGTAAGCCGCCACAATGTGACCTGTCTTTCTGAAGTTACAGTTAATTTGATGCTCGTCAATAATGTTTTTAACTAATTCAACACTAAGCAGAGAAAGATCGTTAAGCTGCCTCGCCTCTTCGGCACCATACTTCTTGGCAAGCTCCTGCATCGTTGACTTATAGCCTGGCAATACCATCCCGCCGTTGCGACCGCTTGCGCCATATCCGATTGTTTCCTGCTCAAGGACAATGACACTCTTCCCTAACTTTTGCAAATGATATGCAGAAGAAAGACCTGTGAAACCTGCGCCAATAATGACAACATCCGCCTCTTCATTTCCTTCAAGAGGTTTTCCTTTGTCATATCTGTTTGCAGTCGCTGTCCATAGTGAGAGTGTATCCATATGATCCATCTTATCCATAGCTAATCCTTCTCCTTTCGTGACATGTATGTTACAATACAGTCAAAAATATTCTTAATATTCAAAATTATTAAGTTAATAATATGACTTGGAGTTCCCTCCAAGTCAATAGCCATTTGAGAGTTTTTTGAATTCATTTTGTGAAAAAAGTGGAGTAACTCCACTTTTTTAATCAGGGGGTACATCTATGAAAATTGGTACATTTGCGAAGCTTTTTCATGTTACGACTGATACCGTTCGTTATTACATTGAACTAGGATTATTAATACCAGACAAAAAAAACACTCAGTATCAAATGAACCAATTGTGTTTCGACGACATGTCTTTTATTACTGAGCTGAAAAAATTTCATTTTTCATTGATAGAAATCCAACGAATTTTATCATATCGGCGTGTCACAAACTTCTCGGACCATGAGGATATCGACTACTACAACAACTCGCTCATTGATAAAAAGGACGAGCTAACCAAGAAAAAAGAAGACATATCAAAAGCTATCCAATTGATTGAAAAAGCGGTTCAAACTAGCTCGCCTTCATCCAAAGAAGAAAGTATTACAGGAATCCCGCTTGACTTTGTAAATTTTCTCTATTGTCCGAAATGCCGCATTCCACTTGAAATGAAAGATGTAACGATTAAAAAAGTCTACATTCACACGGGGAGTTTAACTTGTAGCTGTGGATACGAAGCAGCTATCGAGGAGGGTATTATCATTACCGCGAACTTGTATGAGACGTCTCCTTATCCATCTTATTTTTACGATAAAGAAACGATTAAAGAGATCAATCCCAAAATGATTAACTTATTTGAAAAAAGTAATTTTCGATTTCAAAAAGTTCTACAAAATATAGATTTGAAAAACAAATTAATTGTGGAAACAAACGTTGATGCTTTTGTATCACTACCCAAATATATCGATGTTCTTGAACCAAGCGCAAACTATGTATTCAGTGGCTATTCGCTTGCAATGCTCAAGAAGGTGAGAAATAGAATTGAGCGTATGAATCCGAAGCCACGCGTCCTTTATATTTTGAATTCCGATTTAAATCTACCATTGAAACCGCTTAGCATCGATGTTTTTGTGGATAGTTTTACAATAACTGATTTTTCACTGCTCAACCCAGAGTTCCCAAGTCATGTTCTAAAAAACTATTTACATAACAGTTCAACAATTGTCGGTGGATACTCGTATTATGATAACTCGGCCAAATCCTTGAAAAATATTTCAGCCTTATACCCAAATTCCCATGAGCATATTTTACATCCAAAATACTTAGAAGAAAATTTATCAGTTAACGGATTTCAAATCATGCAAAATGAAAATATCGGTTACTGTACAGATCCAGGACCTTATTTCGATTATCATGTAAGAGACGAAAAATTCCATATGCTCATGTATTTGGCTAATACGAAACAATAGCACAAAAAGCGCCATCACAAGTGACGGCGCTTTTTCTATGTAAGAGCTACTAGAAGGTACCCTTCTAGCCTACTCCCATTTATAAGTCCAAAACTGTTCAAGTTGCAGCCATTTTAATGTTGCTGCGTCTTTGTTTTTTATTTTTGCATGCGTTTCTTCTAGCATCGCTTCCGTTTGTGAACGATGCGCGCCTAGTGCAGCTAATTTATGTTCAAATACTTCACTAATATTATTTACAACATCCGGTTCACCGAGTACTGCTTCGCGATTTCTCGTAATCGCAACCGCATGAATGGCTGGACGTTCTTCTTTTGGCATACGTGATACAGCGCGAACTACAGCGCGGCCAAATGCATCATGATCCGGATGTACGCCGTGTTCTGGATAAAATGTAATAATTCGAGATGGATTTACTTCTTGAATAATCGCTTCGATTTTATCGGCAACAAAATCAACATCTTCAAATTCTAACGTTTTATCATGGAAACCGAGCATTCTTAAATCTTGAATCCCCATCGCTTCACATGCATCTTTTAATTCTTTTTCACGTATATTTGGAATCGTTTCACGGTTAGCAAATACGTTTTTCCCCATGTTACGTCCCATTTGTCCAAGAGTACCACATGCGTACGTTACAGGTACTCCTTGATCTGTTAATAAGCGAATTGTTCCTCCCGCAGCAAATGCTTCATCATCTGGATGCGGAAATACAACAAGTACATGTCTCTCCATAAGTTTCCCTCCTTCTTACTTAAATGGCGTTAAGCTTAGCTCAAGCGCTACCGCTAAGCGGCCTTGGTTATCATGCCCTGCTAGTAATAAACGCTCTTTATCGTCTACTTCCCAGTGCGTAATGCCTTCTGCATATACCCAGCCATGATCCATTTTCAAACCAACTCGGTATGGGTTTGTTCCAGTTATTTTCCCACGCTCAAAGCGAATAATTGCATTTCGAATGAATGCTCCTACTGTCATCATCTTTTCATTAAAGTGTGACGCATACGCTCCATTCGTCGTTTCTAAATGAATATATACATCTTTATTTACAAAACGTTCAATTTCATTTTGAATAAGAGAACTATCTTTTACTATTTCCATCGGAATTCACCTCTTTAAACCATTTTACGCAAAAATAATGTAAATTGCTATCTCTATATTAGAGGACAACGCCCACTTTTCCTAATAATTTGCACTGTGTTTTTTATATTTTTTATCCCGCATTAACGGATAGTAAGATTCCCACCCCAAAATCCAGCGAACACACGTCAGCTAGGTGGGAAATCAACTATCCGTAAATGCCCGATTGGTGAAGACTAATAATCAGTGGGGGATGAACAAAAACCCCCACTGATTAAAGTTTCACTTTATATGATATGTAAAAATCACATTTTTTCCTTCACATTGTTAAATAGTTTTCTTTCTTTTTTGAATTTGCTACAATATATTTTATCCCGTATTAATACAGCGAGATACATTTCGACAATTGAATACATACTTTAAAGAAGGTGACATGATTGGAACAATCAGCACATGAAGTAGCAAATTGGCAATATTATTTTACAATTGCCGTATTTTTAGTCACGTACGGTTTTATTATTTCTGAGAAATTGAATCGTGCTGTAATCGCACTATTCGGTGCTGCTATTATGATTATTTTTGGAATTGTAGATTTACATACTGCTTTCACATCGCATATTCAATGGGAAACGATTACCCTTTTAATTGGGATGATGATTCTCGTACATATTACGAGTCAATCAGGCGTATTTGAATTTGTAGCCATAAAAGCAGCAAAAGCAGCTGGCGGAAAACCAATCCGCATTTTATTATTACTATCCCTATTAACTGCTGTCGGTTCTGCATTTTTGGACAACGTAACAACCGTATTATTAATCGTACCTGTTACACTATCCATTACACGTATTTTAAAAGTAAATCCTGTTCCTTATTTAATTTCAGAAGTACTATTTTCAAATATAGGCGGAACAGCAACATTAATTGGTGACCCGCCGAACATTATGATTGGATCAGCTAATAAGCATTTAGACTTTAATGCCTTTTTACTAAACTTAGCTCCAATCGTAATCATTATTTCTATCGTTACACTTGGCATTATTTACTTCATGTATCGCAACAAACTAAAAACAACGCCTGAGCAAATCGAAAAGCTAATGGCATTAAATGAAAAAGATTATATTAAAGATCAGAGCCTCCTTTTAAAATCCATTACGATTTTAGGACTAACTATTTTAGGCTTTGTACTTCATTCTATTATTCATGTAGACGCTGCCGTTATTGCGATGACAGGTGCTACACTTCTTATGTTAATCGGTGTGAAAGAACATGATATTGAAGATGTATTTGCCCACGTTGAATGGGTAACAATTTTCTTCTTCGCTGGACTATTCGTTCTCGTTGGCGGATTAATTGATATCGGACTTATTTCTTCACTCGCAAAAGAAGTACTCGACGTAACAAATGGCGATATCGGTTTCGCTGCTATACTTATCTTATGGGTATCTGGCATCGCATCTGCGACAATTGATAACATCCCATTTGTCGCAACGATGATCCCACTTATTCAAGATTTAGCTACAGGACTCGGACTATCTGTCGATTCTCCGCAAATTGAAGTACTATGGTGGGCGTTATCACTTGGAGCTTGCCTAGGAGGCAACGGAACATTAATTGGAGCATCAGCAAACGTAGTCGTTGCTGGTATTGCAAAACGTGAAGGACATGGGTTCTCTTATATGGACTTCTTAAAAATCGGTTTCCCCTTAACGATCATTGCGCTATTGTTATCACATGCTTACATTTATTTACGTTATTTAATGTAGAAGTTGTATTGCATGAAATTATATCGGCGATTTTTAAAATATATCGATCGTTTCTCCGAATATATCAGCGATTTTCTAAATATATCGGCGATTCGACAACGAATATCGACTTGTCGACAAATAACGACAGTAAAACAGGTATACAGCACTACGCCGCATACCTGTTTTCATCACCAAAATATACCTATAATTGCTAATCCACCTAAAATCATACCACCAATTTGTCCAATGATTGCCGGTGATAATTGAACACCTTTTCTCACTTCAACAACTGGTCTTTCGTGCCTTAGTTGCTGCACTTCACTTTGAAGTTGATGTACACTTCCGTGTAGTTCTTTAATTAGTTCTTTTAATTCAGCGACCTCTTCGTTTACTGGCTTACTTTTTTCTAAGTTCATCTCGCATAACTCCTTATAAATTCAATCAGCTCACTGTAAAATTTCGCCAATTACCGTTATATCTCCTGCATACTACATATATAATATGGAATGTACCTTTATTAACAAGACCCTTTTAAGAACAAATTTAGATATTTTAGAAAGACACCTTTCATTAGTCCTTTATATATATAAAGGACTAATATATTCAACAACTCTATTCTTTATAGTTTCTTTTTCATACAAAAAGCTTCACTAAAATTTAGCAGGTGTACCTTGATGAAAATACATTTGCCATCTTCCTTCTCTAAATTTCCATATCGAACTACGTAACGAGTGTTAATTATTCATTTCATTGAATATTCGATAAGTAGTTAATGCTACATCTTTGGATAATGGATGTACTTCAAAATCACTCAAAGTCATTTTTACCACACCAATTCCATTTTTATCGATATCCTCATTTTTATATAAAACTTTACCAGAACTCCCAAACTCAAAAAAATCAGCGGCAAGTATCTTTTTAAGCTCCTTTTGAGATGTGCGAACCCCTGGTTTAAGTAATCGTTCCTCTAGCTGATATAAACACTCTCTTAATGAAGATAAACCTTCCATTAGTACACTCCTCTGCTCGTAATTACCTAAATATTACAACTTTTCACTCTACACTACACAATTATTCTGTATGTTTTTGCTAGTTCTGCAGCTCTATCCATTCATCTCGCAATATCCCCATAATCATACGATCAAAACACTTTCCGTCTCTTTGAACTGCTTCCCTCATACATCCTTCCATCTGAAAACCCATCTTTTTATATAGTGCAATGGCAGATTTATTATACGAAATAACATCGAGACCGATGCGGTGTAAATTCAATTCATAGAAAGCATACTTTAGAATAAGGTGTATTGTTTCCCTTCCATATCCCTTCCCTCTATCATTCGCATCTCCTATACCAATTGCTAATAAACCTGTTCTGTTATTCCACTCTATGCCGTGAATTGCAACAAAACCAATTAAGCGATCATCTTGAACTGTTCTTAACATGAAAGAAACACTATTCGATCTCCGTCCCTTTAATAGCCCATCACTCGCTATTTCATGTAACGATTGCGGGAATGCCAAGTCTGTATCTACATTTCTTAAGTACTCACTATCCTCTTGCCACATAGCCATTACTTCAGCATCTGCTTCTCTAATAGCTGATAATTTAATAGTTTTATTTTGAAAAAGATTCATCGTCATCTAAAACTCCCCTTTTTTAAATAGCGGGGACAATAATTCTAGCCTATTCATCCCCTTGTTCCATAAACTGTTTTTTTAACGGGATACTTACAATAAGCGCTGACATTGGCACATCTCCTCTACATTAAATTAACTTCATTTTACATTTTTTTGTTTTTTTAAACAAACCAATTATAGTTCTCTATTATTTAGAACTATAGTATACTTAATTATTCTTCAGATTATTCAATCAAAATAAGAACTCGCAGAAGGTGAAATAATGTTTTATGTAAAACAACTACTCTATTTTACTTACGAACAAGCATTATCTTGCTTATTCCCAGTCGTCATTTTTTTAACACTAGCCCTTTCAAAAATCATTTCTATCCCAGGGTTATATCGCTATGATCTCATACTCATTGTATGTCTTCTTATGCAATATATAATGTATAAAACAGGACTTGAAACGAAAGACGAACTAAAAGTAATTACTGTCTTCCACCTCATCGGCCTTTTGCTAGAAATATATAAAGTACATTTCGGTTCATGGAGTTACCCCGAAGAGGCGTATTCGAAGATTTTGGGAGTTCCGCTTTACAGTGGTTTTATGTATGCAAGTGTTGCAAGTTACATATGCCAAGCGTGGAGAAGATTGCATTTACAAATGCATCATTGGCCGAAAGCTATTTTTACAATACCTCTAGGAGCAATGATTTACTTTAATTTTTTTACACATCATTTTCTATATGACTTTAGATGGGTATTAACTTTAATTTTATTCATTGTTTTCTTTCGCACATTTGTGGAATTCTCAGTACAAGACTTTACATATAAAATGCCGCTCGTACTCTCATTCTTCCTTATAGGATTCTTTATTTGGATTGCAGAGAACATCGCAACATTTTTTGGAGCGTGGCAATATCCAAACCAACGAGAAGCGTGGAACCTCGTTCACCTTAGCAAAATTAGCTCATGGTTTTTATTAGTTGTCATTAGCATTATGATTGTTACGCAGCTCAAACATTTGAAGGAGTCGAAAAGATAATGCTAATTATGTAAAAACATTAAAATAACAACTTATCTTCCTTCCTTACCCAATAAAAAATCCACTCTGTAAAAACAGTTAGCCCATCACTCATTAGAGAGTGATGGGCCTTTTTTATTAATATTTTTTAAACTGTTCTCATCAAAGAGGCTATAGGTTCATCATAATTTACAAGCGCATAAGCAGTTGCACATTATGAACTACTACTAGCAGAAGAGGTTGCTGCAGATGAAGCGGCGATCGTTGCCATCATAGCTGCCTGTTGTGCCTGTATGAGGACTTCTATCATTGTTTGTAAACCTGCGTTGGTAGCTTTACTCTCCTCACCTTTTTGACTTACAAACAGTTGAATAGCAATAAGAATATTCGTATCTGTATGCCAACGGAATAATTTCTCCCCCTGCAATTTTTCAATCAATGCTTTAATAGAATGAATCTCTTTTTCTCCATCCTCAAGTAACGCTAGTAGCCCGATAGCTGGATAATGCATCTGTTTCACTTTTACCTTTTCTTGTTTTAACAACTTCCATATGTTTGTGCATTTTGCAACTAATATTTCTTCACGGACATCCTTCTTTAGTGAAAGAATATGACTTGAAAATTGAAGATCATTCCCTTTACGCAAACCAGCTTTCGCTAGTTTCTGATAAAGACGTTCTACTCGGTCCATAAGTGTTTCTACATTCTCTGATTGTCCTGCTAGTAAAACCGCGAGCGGATAATCATTTGTACCTGTAAGAAAGAGATGATCCTTTTTCATGCGTTTATATACTTGTATCGAACGCTGAATGTGCGTACCTTGCTGTCCACGTTCTTCTGTTAAAAGCACAGCTGCTGCGAGATAAGTAAATATACTCCGGCTAAAGCCACCAGCGACCAATTGTTCATATAAATCTAAAAACCTCCGAAAAGCTTCCTTGTAATCTGTAAAGTGAATATCTAATGTTGCGGACACCACAAAGCGATGATAAGACTTTAAGTATGAAAACATCCCTACCTGATTCTTAATATAACTACTAATTTCTAAAAAACGTCCGAGATCAAACAGTTTATCACTACCTGCATACATAGCAGCAATCATCATACCTGTTCGAGAATCACTCGTTTTCCATTTTAGTTCTCCCTTTAACTGTGCATATGTATGTGTGTATTGCTCTAACTTTTGTTCCAATGTAATCATAGTATTCCCCCATTTCTCTAGTTCTTCTCTTTTATTATACGTATATTCCATATTTAGGAATACCCTATTTCATACAGATTTTGCAACCTTATACTTTTTTCTATATTATTTTCAATATTTTTCCATAAAATGATACAAAAAAATAATAACTACCATAAAATTTAGGATGTTTCTTTATCCTAATTGGTTGGTTTTCTTTCCTTCTTCATCAGCATCACGATGATTAGCGTTCATAATCCTTAATCCTTCAAGAAGTTCAACAACAAAAAAGGATAGATAATAAATTATCTACCCTTTTTTGTCTATATATTATTTAACATTACACCTGTATTGTGAAAAATAAGGTTGTAATTACTTACACCTCAATTTCGTCAAAACATCTGTGATTTCATTTTTTATATGCAATTAAACTTTACCCAAAACTAAAGAGCCTTAATAATACGTTCCATCGCCTTCATTTGCCCAATATGGTCTGCTTCATGATAAAGCATCATACCGTAAAGCTCTCCAACTGTTTCCAACCCTAAAAATGGCTCTGGAAGTTTATTTTCAAATGCTTCTGCTGGAATTTCTTGAATGCGCTTCGCTTGTTCTTTTAATTGAACCGTTAACACTTCTAATGATGGCCCTTCTGTTTTCCATTTAGATGGTCTTGAACCATATCCAAACATACCTGGATATTCAGTTGGTAATTGTTTAAATTCTTTTCCAAACATGAAAACTTCTGCTGCCGTTAACACATGACCGATATGCCAGCGAATTGTATTGTTAAAGCCCTCCGGCTGCGTATCCGCAGTTTTATCATCTAACGTTTCCATAAATTGAAGTAATGCCCCACGCGTTATTTCAAATTGTTTTAAACCAATTATTCTATTCATTTTATCGTCTCCTTTTTTATGTACAATTTATTATGAACTAAGAATGTTCTACTTATTAAAGTTTCACCTTGTTTAATCTATCAGAAACAATTAAGAAAAACATCTAATATGCTTACTGAAAACAATAAAAAAGGACCACTCCTCATAAATATAGAAATACTTACTGCACAAATATTACAGTAAACAAAAGAGGAGTGTAATTACATGTTAGATGTTTTAAAACAACAATATAATCTTATTAGTTCTACAAGGGAAAATCTATTTACATTTTTGGAAGAAATTCCACAAGAAAAATTGCACAGTACGGTTCCTAATTTCGGAAGCGGTAGCATTATGAAGACGCATATTCATGTAGCCGATTGCTATCGATACTGGCTTGGAACATTCGCATTTAACCAAAAACGAGCAGATTTCTCATTTGCTAGCGATTATGAAATTGAACATGCAGATGTCACAAAAGTCCGTGCTAGATTTAAGATAGTAGATGAGACTGTACAACGCTTTTTAGATGAATACAATGACCGGTGGCTCGAAAATATAGCAAATGAAGTGAACTGGCAAAAAGAACCTTGGAGCACAACTCCACTATGGCTTTTAACTCATACGGAGACACATGAATTTCATCATAAAGGCCAAATTGTATCAATGACTCGTCACCTTGGATATACTCCTCCTGACACAGACCTTAGTTAATTCAATTGTTCTAACAAATGAATTACTATAACTGTCGTTAGCATTGTTTATGTATACGGAAAGGCTCTTCATTCTTTTTGATATTGTTTATAGTTTTGCAAATTTTTTTACGGCACAAACTTGTATTATATTTTAATTATGTTTGTGTCGTGTTCTTATTAATTAGTTTCATATCCATAAAAAATATATTAATATGTTTCCTTTTATTATTTCAGTTACCTAATCAATAAGAGGTTCTTTCTTTTTATTATGACTTTATACACGATAAATACGAAAATTCCGAAAATAAAAGTTGAAAATGCTGGTAACACTTTATCATTTGGCACGTACACACTCCAAAAAGAATTAAGAAGCGCATGAAAAATTAGACACATAAAAATACTTTTAGTTGCGTTAAAAATTGTAGTTAATAAGAAAGATACGGCAATTGTCGTAATTATAAAGGCTATAAAATCCCTTTGAGTTTGATTTGTGCCTGGAATAAACCATAACGGCCAGTGCCAAATAGCCCATATAACACTCACAATAACCGTACTAAAAAATGCCGAATTTTTTTCTGAAGGGCAGGTTGTAAAAATCCTCTCCATCCAATTTCTTCAAGACCACCACCAACGATCATTGTTGGAAAACTAAGTAATGCCACGTATAATGGTTTTTGCATCGTTGCTCCACCAAATATCGTTGGAAGATAACAGCTAATAAAAGCTAGAACAACGATTAGAACATACCATACAAAGTGATGCCTAGGATTAACAATATTTTTAATAAACACTCTGAACTCTTCTTTTGATCCATATTTTTTCTTTAAACTAATTGCAACGATTGCCGGCATGATTCCCCCGAAAACAAATAATATCATCGCTAGCGGTGTACCAAATGTCGTAATGTTTAATTTTATTAAGCTAATTAATAGCCCCCATAGTATCCATGTAAATATAAAAGTTCGTATTACATATCGTTTAATCTCATTCCCCATTTACTTGCCTCTTTTATTTTAATTAGAGCATAAATTTAGAGATATGAAAATCACTTATGCTAAATTATTCCAAAACATTAAAGGAACCTCCCTACTCTATCAGGCTTTTCTGGATAAGCCGACTCCTACCTACTTTGCTTCGGTCAAGGTTCGAAGTTGGAGTCTCACTATCCGTTAATACGGGATAAACAAACAAAAAGAAGGAGCATGTTTTGAGAACCAATCAAAACATGCTCTTGTAAAGTGACAATAACGTTATTTAATTCTTGTTTAACTACGGTGCAAATTAGTGGGAAAGGCTTATTTTCCACTAAAAATATTTATAAAAAATTCATGTTCATTTAAAAGTGGAATGAAAAGCAATAATAATAGTATTATCAAAAAAATTGTTGATACATTTTGTTGTGTATAAAACTTTTATTATTTGTTTTAGGTATACCATACCATTATAAAATTCATGTAACATCAAAGTAAGATACATACTTTTCAAACGATACACAAAATAAAACTCTTCTTCAATGTATATCAAAAATATTTATATACTCTATCACCAACCTTAAGGAGAAATTTATAATGAGATTAGAGAGTGAAAGAATTTATTTAAGGCCCCTTTGCGAGCTAGATGCGCCCATTATATTAGAAAGTACAATGGATGAAGAAATAAGATATATGACTGGAACCAAGCCTACTTTTTCATTGGAGCAAATTAAAGCACATATAGATAATATAAATAATGATTCAAATCGCTATGATTTCGCTATTTGTTTAAACAGCACTGACGAAATGATTGGAGAGTTATCGATTTTAGATATCGATGAGGAGAACCAAAGAGCTGGATTCAGAATATCTATGCTTTCTATTTCATTAACAGGGAAAGGCTACGGAACTGAAGCTATGAAAATAGTTTTAAGATTTGTTTTTGAACAACTCACATTCAATCGTTTACAGTTAGAAGTATTTAGCCATAATTTACGTGGAATTAGAGCTTATGAAAAGGTTGGGTTTGTAAAAGAAGGAACCTTACGTCAATCCTTATTTTATAATGATACGTACTCGGATGAAATTATTATGGCAATACTTAAAAATGATTATAAAAATATGCTATAAAGAACCGATACTTGTTTCATCCAAGTATCGGTTCTCTCTATACAAAAGTGCCATTTTTTCTTACATATAAAACAAATATTTCTCCACTTAATTCCTTGCAAAAGACTCCCTCGTCACCTCAATAAATTGCTGCAGTGGCGCTGTCATCCATTTATCTTTATGCCAAGCAATTTGCGTATAGATCGGAGTGATTGTATTCTTTAAGACTAATTCCTTTATCGTTCCCTCTCGTATATCTTTTTCTACTACTATTGCTGGCAAAACTGCTATACCTAAATCTGCTATAACGCATTGTTTAATTGCCTCGACACTAACAAATTCAATCTTATTTGCTGGGTATACATCTTCCGCACGGAATAACTCTTCAAATAAAGTCCGATACGAGCAACCTAGTTCTGTTAGTAAAAGTGTTTCGCTTTCTAAATCTTTTGTAGAAACGGAAGGTTGTTCAAGTAAACGATGCGTAGGAGCAGCTACTACTTTTAATTCTTCTTTCATAAGTGGCTCCACATGTAAAACATCCTCTGTTTTACATTCGTCCAAAATAAATACAAGATCTACTTTCCCCTCCATCAATTGTTCCTTCGCATCTTTATTGGAATGTGCAGGTTTAAATATAAGCTTTATTTGGGGAAATTGTGCTTTAAATTTCTTTAATATAGATGGAAGCCTATATGTACATTGACTTTCTTGTGCACCGATTATTAACGTACCCGCTATTTCCTCATCATCTTTCACAGCCATTTTCGCTTCGTTACTGAGTGCAATCATCTTATCAGCATATAGTTGAAACTTCCTGCCTGCTTCAGTTAAGAAAAGACGTTTTCCTAATCTTTCAAATAATGGCGTACCGAGCTCAGCCTCTAACGTTTTAATTTGCGCCGTTACGCTCGATTGTGCAAAGTTTAATTTCTTCGCAGTTTGTGTAAAGTTCAAAGTCTCTGCAGCTATTTTAAATGTAATTAATTGTTTTATCTCCATTTATCATCCCTCTTTTCAATCGATATTTCCGATTGATTTTATCGAAATAATCCTCTTTGCCTATTGATATTTGTATTGTATGATAAAGAACATCGACAAACAATATAAATGGAGGTATTCCATATGAAAGCACTTTGTTTCGAAGCATTCGGAGACGCTGATGTACTACAATATAAAGAAATACCTGATCCAATCATACATCCAAATGAAATTCTTGTTCGCATGCAAGCAATCGGTTTAAATTTCGCTGATATTTATAGACGCCGCGGCGATTATCATCTCGCTGGTAACCCGCCTTATATATTAGGCTATGAAGGCGCTGGTATTGTTGAAAAAGTAGGAGCTAACGTTACTACTATCAATCCCGGGGACCACATTGCATTTGCTGACGTTCCATTCTCAAATGCAGAATTAGTTGCCGTTCCATCTGAAAAAGCAATTACACTTCCAGACTCTATTTCTTTTGAAACAGCCGCTTCTGTCTTATTACAAGGATTAACAGCACATTATTTAACGAAAGATAGCTATCAAATAAAACAGGGTGATATAGCTTTAGTACATGCCGCAGCTGGTGGTGTTGGTCAGCTTCTCATCCAAATGATTAAACTACAGGGCGGAACAGTAATCGGTCTTACATCATCAAAAGAAAAAGCACAAGTAGCTACGTTAGCTGGTGCTGATCACGTATTTTTATATACTGAAGCATGGCATACGAAAGTACTTGAATTAACTAATGGTGCCGGAGTAAATGTTGTGTATGAATCCGTAGGTTCTACATTAGAAGAAAGCTTTAAAGCGACTAAAATTGGTGGTACTGTCGTATTTTACGGAATGGCTGGCGGTAATCCAACGCCTGTAGATCCACGTATGCTTATGGATACTTCAAAGACTTTAACCGGCGGAGATCTCTGGAATGTGCTTACGACTCACGAAGAGCGAAAAGAGCGTTCCTCTCAATTATTCGAATGGATTACAACTGGAAAACTAAACATTGCAAGTCCTACTACATTCTCTTTACAAGATGGTGCTCTTGCACATGAATTATTAGAGAGCCGAAAAAGTACTGGGAAGATTTTATTAACCCCATAATTTACAAAATAAGAAAGGGAAGCTAGATTTTCTAGCTTCCCTTTCTTATTTCTATTTGAGATATAATTATATTTCCACACTTTCTTTCCCTTTTGCAACATAACTCATATCTCCAACAGACTCGACTGTGTATGTTCCATCTTGATATACAATCTTCGTCACACTAGCATTTTCCACTCCAAGTTTTGTTTTACTACTGTCTAACATTTCTATTAAGGCAGTAATCAAAAGCCCATGAACGACAACTAGAACGTTGCCACCTCCATTTTTAGCAGCTTCTTCACTAATTTTATCAATCTCTGTTTTTATGCGAGTAGAAAATAATTCCCAATCTTCCGCCTGTTTCGTAGGGTCTGCTGCTCTAATAAGATTAATCACTTCTTGAATAGAAAACTTCATGAGTTCTTCTGGAGATGCAACGCCCGCAGCTTTTCCAACCACATCCCACATATTTTCAAGTTTTTCACCTTCAAAAACACCAAAATTTAATTCTCGTAAATTTTTCCTTTGCTCAAGTTTTAAGGTGGATTGCTCACTATATTTTAATACTAAATTAGCAGTTTCAATCGCTCGACCGCTATCACTACTATACGCATTCGCAAAATGAACATCTTTTAATCCCGTTCCTAAATTAGAGGCAACTTCCACACCTTTTTCTACTAACGGAGAGTCTGCCCAACCTTGCGCGCGATGATTCGCATTTAATATTGTTTTACCGTGTCTTGTAACATATAACGTAACTACATTCTCATTGCTATCTGTTTCTCGATTCTTCATCATATTCTCCCCCTTTACATTTCTATATCAATTTTACCATCTCAATTATTCATTGAGCAAAATATACGTAAGTAGATCTGCTTAATAAAAAAAGCTATCTTTCTGTATATCCCTACAAAAAGATAGCATCTTTTATGATTACATTTCTTAATCGATTCTCCTACTCAGCAAAAGCACTCGAATATTGTACAATTCCTTCTACACCTTGAAGAGCATTCTCTCTAAGTTCCATCGCCATAAACACTTCATCAGGTACTTCAAATGGTGCTTTTATATTCCACTCACTTGCTTTCTTAAAGCCAAATTTCGGATAGTACTCTGGATGTCCTAATACTACAACTGACCCGTATCCTAATTCTTTCGCTTTTTCTAAAGCAGCCGTGATAAGCTTTCCACCAATTCCTTTCTTCTGATGGCTTGGTGCTACTGAAACTGGTGCAAGTGCTAATGAATCTACAGTAGTCCCATCTTGTTCTATTGTAATTTTCGATAACATAATATGCCCGACTATTTCCTCATCTACTGCAACGATTGATAATTCAGGAATAAACGCGTCACATTCTCTAATACGTTTTACAAGTTCATGTTCCTTTTTATCACTAAATTCTTCATTTAAAAATGCCTCTTTTACAACTTCTTCTGTCTTTCTATAATCATTTTTTTGTTCTTGTCTAATCGTTACCATTCTATATTATCCTCTATTCTTTCTTATTTCTTTTTCAATTTTACGAAGCGCTTTTTTCGATCCGCGCTCAATATCGTGTTGCATTTTTCTTTCTTTATAATCAACAAATAGTGTATTTAAATCATATCCTTCTGGGTATAATTCTTTCGCCGCTACCTCTAAAGTAATACGTTTCACATTCACTTCAACGAATTCACCGTTATAATATACAACGACATTATAGAAATTATCTTTTTCCTTATATACAATCCCGAAATCGTTATGATCTAACAAATTCACACGGTCGCCGATTTTATATTCATAGTCATTTTCTCTTTTTTCTTGCACCATTTTCGGTTTTCTAATCTTACTTTCATTCACTTTTTCTATAGCGTATTCTTTATTTCCCATATACTCTTTCGCTCTTTGCAGTACATGTTCTCTCACATTCATTTTATTCGCAATCCAAAGTGCATTACTTTCACCTGATTTACCGATCACTAATTTATAAAGTGGCTCTAGTGTTTCACTATTAAATTGCATTGCTGCGTTCATAAAATCATCGTGCATTTCTGAAAAGCGTTTAATTTCACCGTAATGCGTACTCGCAATTGTAATACATCCCGCAAGATAAAATTCTTCTAAAATAGATATCGCAAGCGCCGCACCTTCATTCGGTTCTGTACCGCTTCCTATTTCGTCAAATAACAGTAACGTATTATTATTTGACATCCTCATAATTTCAGAAAGATTTTTCATATGAGATGAAAATGTACTTAGTGCATTTTCGATACTTTGGTTATCACCAATGTCTACAAATACATTTTCGAAAATAGCAATTTCCGTTTCTTTATCTCCAGCGATGTGAAGGCCTGACATTGTCGCTAATGTTAACAATCCAATTGTTTTTAGCACAATTGTTTTCCCGCCTGCATTCGGCCCAGTAATAATTAAACTACGGTATTCTTGACCGATTTCAAAGTTTAATGGTACTACTTTTCCACTTAAAAGCGGATGCTTACAATTCATTAAATGAATGTAGCCATGATCGTTTAATTTCGGCTCTATTCCATCGATTGATTTACTAAACTTCGCTTTCGCAAATACCATATCATATTGGCTAATTAGTTCCATATTAATTTTTATATGATAAATATTTTCTAATACCATTCCTGATAAAGTCGCTAAAATTTGATACTCTTCCATCGCTTCTTCTGCTTTCCAACTTGCGAGTTCCGTATTTAACTTTGTAACCGTATGCGGTTCTATAAATACAGTTGAACCTTTAGCGGAAGCTTCAACTATACTTCCCGCAACTTGATTTTTATAAGAAGATTTAATTGGAATCGTATACCTATCGTCCTTCTTACTAATAAAGAATTCCTGAATATATTTCTTATTTGCACTACTATTTAAAAACTTCGTTAAACGTTCTTTTATTTTTCCGTCTACAGAATCAATGTTATTTCGAATTCGTTTTAACTCTTTACTCGCAGCTGCATCAATGCTATTTCCTTTAATTGAAAAGTTAATTTCCTCTTCAATACTTTTATATTCAGTCATTGAATTCGCATAAGAAGCTAATACTGGCGCAAAAAATTCTTTATCTAACATAAAATTTTTAATCTTTCTACAGCCACGTAAAAAGTCTGAAACACTTACTAACTCTGCTGGATCTAAAATCATCCCTTTTTCTAATTTTTGAATTGTACTAGCGATATTAGAAATTCCGAAGAAAGGCACATGCCCTTCTGCATCTACTATAGCTCGTGCTTCTGTCGTTTCATTCAAGCGATTCCTCACTACTTTTATACTCGTACTCGGCTCTAATTTATTTAATAGTTCTTTACCTAATCCACTTACACAATAAGATTTCACTATATCCTTTAATTCGTTATATTGTAACTTTTCAAAAGTCATCGTATTCATTTTGTTTCTCCTCACTATGATTGGTTTTTATCATCAATGAAGATACCTACTCATTAGATTCCAATGAGTTCTACATTATTCAATTATCATTTTTATACATTAAAAACATATACAAAAAAGCTGCGGGGATACCGCAGCTTTTACATTTACAAGGCATGTGTAATAACATATGAGAAAATAAGCCATAAAAACAGATGGCAATCCCCTTATTACACGCTTTATAAAGTATTGTAGGTATCTTCATAGGTTTCGAAATAAATGCATGACAAAATTAGGGGTATGATATACATAAAAATCCCCTGGTCTTATCCGATTTATTTCATTAAATTTTTCCTATTTAGTACCTACCACACTCACAAAAAGCACCTCTCATTAATTTATATTTTATGTTCATTGAAATCTAATTTATTGAAATCATCATACTATATGTTTTGTAATAAGTAAAGATGTCAGACTTTTGCCCTTCACACCTGAGGAAGGACAATTTTTTCGGATAATGCTTTTTTCACTTTGTAGACTGTAAAACTTTCATATAATCAACCTTTTTCTCAAGGGTCTTTTTCGCATCTTCAGCCGTTACTATATAATCTACAGCAATATTTTGTAATACATCTTTATTAGTATTTGGCAGCTGAATCGTTATATCTTCTACACTACTTTTACTATTTTCAATCGTTTTATTAAATTCCTGAATACTTCTTGCAACCTCCGCTAATGTTTCCATATGTACAGGATTATTTACATCTAAAACAGTATTACTTCTAAAAACTACCGTATAATACTGCTGTAAATTTTTCTTCGCTATTTCTTTCTCAGCATTCTTATCGGAAACATTATCCCCAGTCTGCATTTGATCAAAAGTAAGTATAGTGTTATTCTCTTTTTCTCCATAGTATGTATTAAATTTCTTTTGTAAATCATATGTTTTCTTTTTCATTTTATAATTGTCATTATTTACTTCTGGAGAGATTTGTCCATCAAAATAAAGTTGAAATTGCAAATGCGGTTCATCGACTTGCTGCACAGAAGCTATCCGCCCCTTTGGACCAAGGAAATCCTTTCCGTTATCCAGTGTTTCAACTCCGTTTAATTTAACAGACATACCATATTCCGCTTTTGTATAATTTTGTGCTTTTTGTTCAATTTCTTCATCCGATATATCACATGATGTTAATAGTAATAAACTAAAAACTATGCTATATTTCATTTTTGTTTTTTTCATATCGCCTCTCCTTTTGCTACTACTTCCTATACAGAAATACCCTTAAAAATTTTAAATTACGATTTATATAAAGAACTTCCTCTAATAACCGCTACATCAAATTGTCTTCGCTGACTTGAATAATAAAAACTCATCATCTTGCTTTAGAAAAAACTAATAACCACAAGTGTAAAAACACCCATTTGTTATTACTTTACACTTATAGTGTATTTTTACACTATAATCATTTTATCGTAAAGCAAATATAACATCTATTAAAATCACGTTAAAAACATACTAATATTTAGTTCTATAGCAATCACAGTACGGTTTTTATCGTATCCAATTTTAAAGTAGCAACTTTAATTTCGTTGCGAAAAATTTAAATAAGCGCCTCCGCTATTGCGAATGTCATTTACTTTCCCTAATACATTTAATAATTATGACAAGCAATCATAGGAGGTTACTATATGAGCAAAGAAAATATTATTTTACATGGACCTGCTCTTGAACCAAATTTAATTGGCCCCACACTACCACCAATTCCACCATTTACATTCCCAACCGGACCTACTGGAATCACAGGACCTACCGGTGCGACAGGTTTTACTGGAATTGGAATAACTGGTCCCACTGGGATTACAGGACCTACTGGAATTGGAATAACTGGTCCTACTGGTGTTACAGGAATTACTGGAATCGGAATAACTGGACCTACCGGCGCTACAGGAATCGGAATAACCGGTCCCACTGGAGCGACCGGTTTAGGAATTCTCCCGGTATTTGGAACAATAACTTCTGAAGTAGGTATCGGTTTTTCAGCAGTAGTTAATACAAATGTTAATTTGACAATTCCAGGACCTGTTAGTGGAACTACTCTAACCCCAGTAGACAACTCCATTACAATTGATACCACTGGTGTGTACTCTATATCTTTTTCAATTGTATTTGTGATACAAGCTATTTCGTCTAGTATATTAAACCTTACAATAAATGATTCCATTCAATTCGCCATTGAAACACGAGTTGGTGGTGGTTCTGGGGTAAGAACTACATCCGCTAGAACTGATCTATTACCTTTAAACCAAGGAGATGTCCTTCGAGTACGAATAAGAGAAGCCACGGGTGACATTATTTATTCCAATGCATCTCTTGTTGTTTCAAAAGTCGACTAGTTCATTTATTAAAATAAAGATTTAGGAATGATAACAATGTAAAAAGAAGAGGAAACTTATATTTCAGTCTACCTCTTCTTTTCATCACCAATTTACTGCTGAACATATATGGAAACTGAGCCTCCACTTACATAGAACTGCCCCCATCCGTCCTTATTAATTGTTACAGTATTTATTTGATTACCCGTAATATCGTACCATACTTCCCCAGCGTTATTCTTTCCAACATCCATCCACTTTGATCCTCCTGGTCCGTCCGAGAGTAATGTCGCTAAACCAGAATTAGCATGTACACCATCGCCTTCTCTTGTCCAGCCAATCACATCTGGATGGTCTAAATAATCACGCTGCGTACCATATGCAAAGTTTTTTCGTGCCGTCAAAATTGGATCAATTTTATCTTTTAACGCTGGAATTTCATAACTACTATTTCCGCTTGTCCCATAGTAATCACCATAGAAAACTGAAGGATAGCCCTCTGCACGAGTTAAAATAAATGCATATGCCAGCGGCTTAAACCACGGACTTACTACAGATTCCAATGACTGCCCAGGCTGAGAATCATGATTCTCAACGAGAGTAACTGCGAGTGCAGGGTGATTTTTCATTACTGTTCCATTTAAAATATTTCTCATATCATAATTCCCATTTCCTGTTGAAGCATAATGAAAATTGTAATGAAGCGGTGCATCAAATACAGATTGATTATAATTGACTTTCGCTAAATAATTGTTTAAAGCCTGAACATCATTTTGCCAATATTCAGCTACTGTAAACATTTCTTTCCCCGTTTGCTGTCTGGCATGATTTACCCAATCGCGTAAATATTCATGATCAATATGTTTAACAGCGTCCAAACGAAAGCCATCTAAATTTAATTCATTCGCATACCATGTTCCCCAATTTTTCATCTCATTCGCAACATCAGGATGATCAAAATCAAGATCTGCATACATCAAATAATCATAATTTCCATTTTCGCTAGACACTTCCCAATCCCACGCTTTATCTACACCCCTAAATTTATAAATTCGATTTAATTTCCTTCCTTCATCCCAATCCGTTCCGTCAAAATGATACCATTTCCATTTGAAATTAGAATAAGCATCTCCGCGACCTGGAAAATTAAACCCCGTCCATGCACTAATTTGATAATCACCTGATACTTCAATATTTCGATTGTTACGGTCTACCTCAACAACTGTTACGGTTTCAGTATAATCAGCCCCACCTTTATGATTCATAACTACATCACCGTATACGTCGATGTTTTGCTTATGTAATGCGTCAATTGCAGATTTCAACTGTGCTTTTGTCCCATATTTCGTCCGCACCGTTCCTTTTTGATTGAACTCCCCTAAATCATATAAATCATAGGCCCCATACCCTACATCATTTTGCGAAGTCCCTTTATATGCAGGTGGTATCCATACAGATGTGATTCCTTTATGAGCTAAACTTTCAGCATCGGAACGCAAACGATTCCAATGATTCCCATCATTCGGAGCGTACCACTCAAAATACTGCATTAATGTTCCATTGTTCACTGTTGCTGCTTCTGCCTTATTTCCCTCATATATATTAGGAAAAAGCAAAATAAACAATAAACAGACTACCGTAATCCTTTTCAACATATTTACACCATCCCCTTCAAGAAAACGTTTGCATAATTTATTAAAGTTATTATAATATTCGTTCTACAGTTAGTAAAGTAACAATCTTTTAATCTCTCACATTATTTTTCAAAATATGAATTCAACTATTCCACAAGTACCCCATATAGTTTAAAATTCACATCGGATTCAAAATTGTTTACAATTTATCTATAAAAGCATAACGGAGGGATTTCTATGACCGACTTTCAAAAACAATTTTTCGCAAGATTAAATATAGAAGAAAAACACAAAGTTTCATTTGAAGATTTACCTAACATTATGTACGCAATGGTACAAACTGTCCCTTTTGAAAACTTAAATATTCTCGAAAACAACTTTAAAGAAATATCAAAAAAAAATCTAAAAGAAAAAATTTTAATAAACAACCGTGGCGGCCTTTGTTATGAATTGAATCCGGCTATGTATTACTTCCTTAAAGACTCTAAATTCGATGTCCATCTCGTTTCAGGAACAGTTTATAACGCTGCAAATTCTATATGGGCTGTAGATTCAGGGCATATCGCAACTGTTTTACAACATCATAATGAACTTTACTTAATTGAAGTAGGTTTCGGATCATATTTACCCCTTTCCCCTGTTCCTTTCTCAGGTGAGATCGTTCATTCTGTAACAGGCGACTATCGTATTCGTAAAGAAACGACTGAAAAAGGTAATTATATTTTAGAAATGCGTAAAAGCAATGAGTTTCTAGATCAATCTTCTACTGATGATTGGACAGTAGGTTATGCATTTTACTTGGAAGAAGTGGATGAAACGAAAGCAAATGCAGCACAAAAAATTATTGTTGAACATGAAGGTTCACCATTTAACAAAGTACCTCTTGTTGTAAAACTTACTCATGACGGGCACGCATCATTAACAAAAGATAGCCTTACAGTAACGAAAAATAGAAATAAAACAAAAGAAACAATTACAAAAGAGCAATATACAAACCTCCTTCATTCAACGTTCGGCATTACATTATAACTTTTAAAGCCTCGCCATTTCCGGCAAGGCTTTTCATTTTCCAGCAGGGATTTTTTGCAATTTGTTGTATTTCATAGTTATATAGGAATATAACTACATATTTAGAAAGGAAATGATTATGACTGAACTTAAAGATCGACTACAAGTAGCTGATAAAGAAAAATGGGATTTAACGGATATTTATCATACAATTGAAGATTGGGAAAGCGATTTTCATAAAATTGAAGTATTAACGAATGAATTACACAAGTTTAATGGAAATATTCACGATGGCAATAATTTATTAGCTTATTTAACAAAGAGTGAAGAAATATCTAGCATAATATCTTTAATGTTCGCTTATGCACGATTACAATCTGATCTTGATACACGCGATACTGACGCTCAATCCCTTGTCGATAAAGTATCACAATTACATGTGAAAGTAAGTGCGGCTAAATCTTTCTTTTCCCCATTCTTACTTAGTGTAGATGAAAACACATTACATTCTTACATAGAAGAAACCGAAGGCTTACACTATTATAAAGAAGACTTATTTGAGCTATACCGTTATAAAAAACACGTTTTGAATAAAGACCAAGAAGAGATTTTATCACAAATGGGTGAAGCACTCTCCTCCCCGCAGCATACATTTGGCATGTTAAATAATGCAGATATAATTTTTGGTGAAGTGACTACTGATGATGGAGAAAAAGTAAACTTAACACGTGGAATGTATTCAAAGCTAATAGAAGATGAGAATCGTGAGAATCGTGAAGAAGCCTATAAAGCTTATTACAAACCATACGTTCAATTAAAGAATTCTATCGCTTCTACTTTGTCCGCAGCTATTAAAAACAATGTTACTGTCTCAAAGCTACGAAAATATCCATCAGCTTTAGAAAAATCATTATTTGGCGACATGGTTCCGAAAGAAGTATATGAAAATTTAATTGAGACAACGAAAAAAAACATTCAATCATTACATACGTATAATGAACTTAGAAAAGAAAAATTAAATGTAGATGAACTACGACAATACGACTTGAGTGTTGATTTAGTAAAAGGTGTAAAACAAGACATTCCATACGACGAAGCGTTTGATATAATGATCGCGTCACTAGCTCCTTTAGGTAAAGAATATATCGAAACATTAAAAAACTTTAAAGATAAACGCTATATAGACGTAAGAGAAACACCAGGAAAACGTTCTGGCGCTTATAACTTTGGTGTATACGGTGTTCATCCTTTCATTCTTTTAAATCATCATGATGATTTAAATAGCCTTTTCACCCTTACTCATGAATGCGGGCACGGTATGCATACGCATTACTCACACGGATACCAACCAAGAATTTCTGCACACTATTCCATTTTTGTTGCAGAAGTCGCTTCTACAGTCAATGAAGTGTTATTAATTCATTATTTATTAAAAGAAGCAAAAGAAACGAACGTACGTAATCATTTAATTAACTACTTTATCGATAGCTTTAAAGGTACTTTCTTTACACAAATCATGTTTGCAGAATTTGAAAAAATCACACATGAAATGGCCGAACAAGGTAAACCATTAAATGCCAAAGTCTTTAGTGAAATTTACGAAAACTTATTTAGAGAATATAATGGCGACTCCCTCGTATTTGACGAAGAAGTAAAATATGGCTGGTCTAGAATCCCTCATTTCTACCGTCCATTTTACGTATACAAATACGCAACTGGATTCGCTTCTGCCATTCAAATCGCCGATAAATTATTAAGCGGTGATCCAAATGCTCAGAAAAACTATATTGAATTCCTTAAAGGCGGAAGTTCTGACTATCCATTAAACCTACTGAAAAAAGCTGGCGTTGATTTAACTACACCAGAACCGATTGAAAGTGCACTAAATCGTTTTAGCTCACTTGTTGAAGAGTTTTCAGCATTATAAAAAGCATGCAGAGTATATACTCTGCATGCTTTTTTCATTTCGGTTACTTTATGCTAAATGTTGCTGTGTCACACAGTGAATCATACCACCATACGCAAACAGTTCATTTACATAAACACCGACAATTCTTCTTCCTGGAAACTGCCCTTCAATGATTTGAAGTCCTAACTTATCATGTTCATCACCATATATAGGAACTAATACAACTTCATTTCCAATATAAAAGTTCAAATACGAGCCCTTACAGTCTGCTTCTTTTACCACTTTTCTTGTCACCGGTACTGGGATGAGCTGAAATGGATTTCCATCTATATTTCTCGCTTGTCTCAATTCTTGATAATGCTTTTCGTACGCCTCCAAAAGGTATGATTCGCTTTCCCCGAAAGGATCATATTCATAAAGAATTGTATTTTCAGTTACAAAACGCGCTGCCCCATCAATATGGTAATCTGTATCTTCATCATAATTATCCTCTCCGCGAATACCAGTTATCCATATAAAATTCGTTACTCCCAAATACTTCGTTAACTCTATTTCAATCTCTTCCTGATTTAGTGTAGGATTTCGATTTTCATTTATAATAGAAGTTTTTGCCGCCATTAAGGTGCCATTTCCATTTATCTCTATTCCTCCACCTTCTATACAGACACTAGAATTAACTTTTGGAATGCTATACATTCCACTTATTTTTTCCGGAATAACAGCATCATTTTCATACGGATATTTATCCCCCCAACCATTAAATACCCAGTGTGTTAAACAGAGATTGCCTTCCTTATCTTTTACAAAGATCGGTCCATTATCTCTTATCCAAACATCATCCGTTTCTTCAATTAAAAAATCAATTTTATCCATATCTACATTCGCTTCAGTTAACTTCGATTGTACATGTACTTTTTCTTCCTCATCAAATACAACAATATGCACATTCTCTCCGTAATGAAGCTCCTTTGACATCGTTACCCAAATATCATCTAGCTTAGATCTGTAACCTTCGCCTCTATGAGCCTTATCATGAGGCCATTGGAGCCATGTCCCCTCATGATTTTCCCACTCAGCAGGCATATAAAACAAACTATTTTCTATATTTCTCATACGTGTTCACCCCTTCTTCGAATGTAAGTTCAGTCTAAACTTTGACATCGTGTTAAGGTCAACAGGAATATCTTCATTTACTTGTAACTATTTCATACGCGGATTCTTTATTTTCCCTTGTGATACACTACTTCTCCTTGTAAAACCGTCACTAAAACTTTCGCATTCGGAATCTTATCGGCACTCATTTTAGTAATATCTTCATTTAGTAATACCATATCGGCTGATTTACCTACTTCAATTGAACCAGTAATATTATCAAGACCTAATGCTTTGGCGGGCTTAATTGTATATGCATCAATAGCTGCGTATACATCAGACAAGCCCTTTTCATCAATACTTAGTGCATTCGAAATCGTCACAAGTGGATTTAGTTCATTTACATCCCAATCACTACTAAGTGATACGTTTGCTCCTGTTTTCCAAATGCGTCCTAACGGCATAATTCGTTTCATCTGTTGATTTGTAAAATACGCACTTGCCCAGCTTTGTTTAGGATCTTCTGCAAAATCATGACCTACTTGGAAATCAGCGCTAATACCTAACTTAGCAAAACGATTTATATCACTATCTTCTACCATTTCCACATGTGTAAGCGTATAAGGTTGATTCGCCCCTTCTTTTTTCGCTGCTTCAATTGCATTTAAACTTTCTCTTACTCCGCCATCTCCAATTGTGTGGATGAGTGCACCGTAACCAATTTTATTGAGTTCACTCAACCACCACTTCATTTTTTCTTCTGGAATATAGTTCAAACCGTACGGTGTTCCTTTAAACCACTCAAATTTATATTTTTCTAGTATTTTAGCTGTGCTGTTAATGCTAATTCCATCACTATACATCTTCACTTGATTAATAAGCATTCGAGATGATACATCATCACGCTTAATTTTTTTGAAATACTCCATTTGCTCTGCTTCATTTAAGTTCGGATATACCCACGGACGAAGTACTACTCGCGACGTTAACTTTTTCTCATCATTAACTTTATTCCAAACATCTAACCAGCCTCGTTTCCAATAAAGACGTCCATCGCCGACTGTAGTAATACCATTCTTCGCAACCTCATCTAAACCGTCTAACAAACCTTCATAATTTTTTTCAAAGAGATTGGGCTGGGAATTCCATGCTTTTTCCATCACGATATCCCCTGCTGTATCATACAGAAGCCCGAAAGGTTCTCCTGTTTCTGGATCCCGGATGATTCTTCCGCCTTGCGGATCTTTCGTCTCTTTATTTATTCCCGCTACTTCCAATGCTTTTGAGTTAACCCATACAGAATGAGAAGTTCTTTCCATAATTAATACAGGGTTATTAGGAAATAACTCATCAAGAACTTGTAATGGCGTTTGTTGTTCAGATTTTTCGTCCATATCTTTTAACAGCTCTTCCAAACTAAATCCTGTTCCGCTTATCCATTCGCCATCTTTCACATCTTTTTTACAAGCCTTTAAATACGAGCGTTGTTCTTGCAGCGCAGCATCTGGCGAGACACTACAATTCCCTGCTGCTGGTGATTTCGCCTCAAATATATGATTGTGATTGTCCACAAAACCAGGAAGAATAAAACGTCCTTGTAAATCCACCACTTTCGTATCTTCATTTATAAATCCTTCTACATCTTTGTTTGAACCAACAAATGTAATTTTCCCTTCTTTAACGGCTACAGCCTCTACAATGTCTTGCTTGTCATTTGAAGTATAGATTGTACCATTTTTAAACACTACATTTTTTGGCAACTGATTTGGTAGAACGAAGCTACCATTCTCACCTTCTCCTACTCCAGGAGTACACGCTGAAACCCATGTCATACTTAGAATCAGACAAATAATCATGATTGTTCTTTTCATATTCTTTCTCCTTTTTATTATGATGAATTACTTACATAAATAGAATAAGGATTGACATAATGTTAATGTCAATCCTTATTCTCAGTCTATTTTCATAACTAAAAAACAAATTTGTGTCACATACTCCTCTACTAAACAATCACATTCAGGTCCCTTTATGTAGACCTCATATGGTGAACCATCTATTACATAACCATTTCTTTCAATCCATTTTTCTAACGCAATATAAGCGTAGCCTATATAGTCATAACTTCCATAATGCATAGTAGTAACGATTTGATGTGGATTTAATTTTTTTATTTCATATTCTTGTACTACATCTTTATTGTTCCCATGCATAACCGGAATCCTTAATTCAACATCACTTTCATTTGGAATATACTCTTCATCATAAAAGACCGTAGAGGGCGAACCGACCATTTGTAAGTTATGCTTTTGTACTTTTTCATATAAGTCATAAAAATAATCATCCATATCATCTATATTTATTTGCAGTCTTTGAGCAATTACTGTTATTTCATTTCTCATTCCAATAAATATATCGTAATTTCTATGACAAGCAGTATTTAAAGCATGATTCATATTTACCATTTCATTCATTTCTGAAATAACCTGTAAATTTTGTTTCACCTCATGAGACAACTCTATAATTTGTGATTGCATATGTTTAATAAATGAATCTTGATCTGATGATTGAAGAATTATTTTAATTTTCGGTAAAGGAAACTTATACTCCCTTAGCTTTTTAATTTTCAGCGCTATTTCAAGCTGCCCTTGCTCATAATATCTATACCCATTTTCCGTGTTCACATATGCTGGTTTTAATATATCCTCTTTGTCATAATGCCTTAGCATCCGTGTACTCATTTTACAAATCCGCGAAAACTCAGTAATTGTATACATATAAATACCCCTTGAATACATTTTCTTATATATAAGCTTATTTATTAAAACCAATCAAATATTTTTCTGATTGAAGAACCTTCATTCTGATCGTTCAGCCTTTTCATTTTTGAAGGTAACAAATGACTAGGACAATACCACGTTAAACAATTCATCGCGCCTCCCATTGTCGATATTTCTCCTACATGACTTTGAATAACTTGTTTCTCAGTATGCTGTTGAATATATCGTAAAACTTCCTCATCTTTAGCTAATCCAAACTTAGGAACGTAAAGCGTATCACATGTTTCTAACATATTTATATACAAACCTTTTGCTGACGCTATCTCTTCATCGTATTGACCCTTCTCTGTATATGACGAAGGAACAACTATAAATTCAGCCTCTGGCATTTGCTCTTGAATAATCTCTTGAACCTTATATCTAAATTCATGATCCCCTAAAAAATCACTAATAAACATTGTATGTTCATCAATAAATTTAACCATCCCGTCTGCGTGTGCAAGTACATCTCCCTCTTCAGCAGGAATAATAATAACCCGACTCACATCTAAATCCCATTCCAGTTGCTCTATAATTTCTTCTTCCGTCCAATCATAATTATCATCAAATATGCGTTCCGTTAATATAACGGTATCTTTTTTATTCCAAATAAGATTTCCACCGTCTAATATCAATGGAGATGTCACATATTCAAAGTCGTTTTTTTTCAACCATTTATTAAATTGTTGATCTAAATATCGTCCTTGATCTTTCGGTAAGTAATTTGGTTGATATTTGAATTTAACTAGATGATTTGTTACAACTGGTGCAACATCTCTTAGCCAAATATCATCATACTCAAAAAAGTTTGTATGAAAGTCTTGCTCTTCAACAGATAAAGATATAAGTTGATCGGTAAATGCTTTATTTTCATTTAAGTATTCATTAAAATAAATAATGTCTTCATAAAATGGTCGATAATATTCATTCGATTCATCTGGTATTGCAGTAAAAATAATGCCACTATGTTTTTGTTCCATATTACTTACCTCGCTTTTTAATAATGATTGAATAACTGTTTTCAATAAGCTAACTATTCCCCAATTCATTTCTCTTTTCATTACAATTTTTGAAACGTGCACATTTCATGAATGGATTATAGCACGGAGAAATATTATATATTTATATAAAAAATATAAAGCCGTCGTTAAGCCATAAACTGACTCTTGACAAGATTTTTAAATTTTAATCGCCGTACACAATGACGAATTAGATGATTTTTTTATCAAGATTCAAATCCATTACTTCTAACAGGGCGTTTTGATTATATAAATTCACTAAATGTGTTTCTACCCCTATGCAAATCCCTTCTAGCGGAAGATCGTTTGGATCCTGACCAAATGGATCCTCAATTTCAACCCCTATTGCTTCAATCCCTATAAATGCAAAACTTATGAACGTAGTTGCAAGTACTGTAAACCATCCAAGACTATCAACAAGACCAATCGATAAAGTCCCGCAAAATATGAGCAGTAAAATTTTAATATGAGCAAAATATGCAAAAGGAATAGGCGTTGTTTTGATCCGATCACATCCACCCACAGCCGTAAGCAGAGTATTCAAATCAGCTTCCATATTAATTATTGCATTTGGGTGAATTTGACCCGTTTTCAAACCTTTTGATAGTATAGTTTTTAACATAAAAACTATACTAATCGGTAAATGAATAGACTCAGCCAACATTTCTTTTTCCTTCTCAGAACAAATATCAAACAATGCTTTTATTTCGGATAAATCTTTTTCGTCTCTCAAATGTCCTTTCGCTATCTTTGGAAAAGCAATTAACAAATGTAAAAATTTTAATTTTTCCTGATCCGTCTTTTTCCCTTCAGACTCCCAATAACATAAAAAACTAACTGCCAAATTTCTAGTACAAGCACCAACCGTGCCAAATAACTTTCTACCTTCCCAATACCTATCATAGGCAGTGTTAGTACGAAAAACTAACAGTAGACCTAAAGCTCCTCCAACAATTACCCAAGGAGTTTGATTAATTTTTATTTCTACATAATAATAATTAATCACAGTTACTATCGTTGAAATACATATATATAATAAAATTTGCGGGAAAATATCTCTTACAACTGTTCCCTTTAATGTAAATATTTGATGTAAACTATTTTGATTATTGTAATGAACCATATTTACAAAAACCTCTTTCCTTATTAACCTTTTATTCTTTTAAATTATGAAAGTATACAATTAAATAGTAGAATCATAAACCCTATTATTATAAAACTGGTTAAGATTATTTCTTTCAATACTATTACTCCTTTTTACCAAAAGATAAAACATCTTTTTTGATTTAAACAACAAACGTTCACTCTTCTAAATCACGACGCATTATTTTAGAATTTGCAATGAATAAAGCACTAATTAATACAAGAATCGCGCAAGCATATATCAATGAATCCATTGGACTATCATGGTCTATAATAATTAGACGAACAATAGCCGTAATACCTATATATATAAAATAACGTAATGGAAAATGAAAGTTCATTTGAAAATACTTTATAATCATTACGATGAATTCAAAATATAAAAAGAATACGACAATGCTATCAATTAAATGATAACTAGATTCCTCACTATTTAATTTAAGTTCTTGTATAAATTGAATGACTTCTTTCATAAGAAACACACTTAAAACAATTCCCAAACAGATCAAAGCTACATTTATAATGTACTGTAGAACGATAGGGAAAAACGAAAATACTCTTTTTAAATTCTTTAACACAAACATTTTTCTCCTTTTCCATATAAAACAATAATGACAATATACTTTTATTTAATTATCGTTACATTAAAATTATACATTCCGCTCTTGTTACAGATATTAAAACAAGACAAAATAAGTAAAGATAGCTTTTCACCTATTTTGTCTATAAAGCAACATAACGAAACTATAATCGATTACTTCAATTGAATCGGTTGTTGCTGTGTCACACAATGAATCATTCCGCCATTTTTATAAAGCTCTCTCACATCAATTCCCACTACTTTACGATCCGGGTATAATTTCTGAATCGTATCGTTTGCGATTTTGTCATTTGGATCATTATAGTTAGGCACCAATATAACTGTATTCCCAACATAATAATTGATATACGACCCCTTATAATCTAGAGTTTTTCCACCTTCTAAAGTAACTTTATCTTTACTAAGCGGTAAGTATTCGTACTTATATTTCTGTCCTGAAGCATTTTTTGCATCTAACAATTTATCCATATCTTTGTTTGACAAGCCCCATTCAGCCAAGTCATCTTCTGCCATCGTTACGATTGTAGATTTATCATGGAATTTAGCAAATCCATCAATATGAAAATCAGTAATATCTAAATTAGGCACTCCATCTAACCAAATAAAGTTTGTCACCCCAAGGTCACTTATATATTTTTCAATTTCCGCTTCTGATAAATCAGGATTTCTATTTTTATTCGTTACTGCGCTTCGAGTTAATAAAGCAGTCCCATTGCTGTCTAATTCAATTGCGCCACCTTCAAGGACAAATTTCCCCCAATCAATTCTTTCAATCCCTAATTGTTTACTAACATTCTCACGTATACGGGCATCATTTTTATATGGAGTTTTCTTTCCCCAACCATTAAATGCTGGATCTAATATTTTCAGATTTTTATTATTGTCATAAACAAAAATCGGTCCACTATCTCTTGCCCACACATCATCAGTAGGAGCGATAAAGAAATCAACTTTATCCATATTCAGCCCTTTATCTATTAAAAGCTTATTGATTCGCTCTTTCTCTTCCTCATCATATGCAACAATGTGGACTTTTTCACCCTCAGTTAAAGCACTTGCCATCTTAATCCAAATAGGTTCAACTTCTTGTTTATACTCTTGACCATATGTGTATTCATGAGGCCATTGTAGCCATGTACCTTCATGTTTATCTTTTTCATCCGGCATCGTATATTTTCCAGCGTTTTTCTGTACCTCTACTTTTTTATCCTCTTTCTCTTTCCCTTTGGCATTTTCATTATTCCCTTCAAAAGAACATCCACTAATAATCGTTGTAGATAATGTAGCTATTAAACAAAACTTTACTATTTTTTTCATTTTTCAACCTCCTGTTCATGTCTACAATACTGTAAGGCTTAACATAGTGTGAAGCTCAAGCTTTTTCATCAATGTAAAAATTACCAATTATTCTTCCGCATGATAATCACATAATTTCAATACAAATAGATGACATTCACAAAATACACTTCCTATATTTAACATCCATATCATTTAACTTCCTTCATAAATTTATTCTAATACTAATCCCCTCTCATACATGCTTGTTCACTAAATAAAAAAATCGGTATTGATAATTTTATATCAATACCGATTTTTAAATAATTATTTTTCTTCTATTAAATCATTCGCTAATTTCCTAAACTCTTGATTAAATGTATCATTCATACCATTTTGTACGTTAGAGAATAATATTACAAACGTTCTTTTATCCCAGTTAAAATTATTAAAAGTGTTCCAGCCAGCTAATACACCGTGGTTATGATAATAATCTGGGTAAATATAGAAGCTAAATCCATATTTTCTCGCAGGTGATACTGTAAACATATCTGATACGCTTTGTTTAGAAATCAGCTTTCCATCCATAATAGCCTCATCTAATCTTTTCATATCTTCAACGGTCGTATACATTTCACCACAACCATACAGCCAGTTCATTTTTAAGCGGGGTGCAGCTATTAACTCATTATCTTTTTTCGTGTAACCTTCTGCTAAGAAAATATCTTCAGGGAGAGTTGCACCCATACCAGATTCATTCATTTCAACAGGAGTAAAAATGTTTTCTTTCACATATTCAGCAAGCGGTTTATTCGATATCTTTTCTACAATATACGCAAGTACCATATAATTATAATCTGTATATTTCCATCCTGTCCCTGCAGGAAATTGCAACTTTTGCGCTCCAATCCACGTTACTAACTTTAAACGTGATGCCGCATCAACACTACCTTGTCCCTGATCTGGTAACCCGGACGTATGTGTTAACAAATTTCGTAACGTAATGTTTTTATCTGCTGGAAACGATGGAATATACTTATTTACATTGTCTTCAATATTCAATTTCCCTTTTTCTCTTAGCTGTAATATAGATATTGCAACTACTGTTTTCGTTATGGAACCGATGCGATATTTTGTTCTTGGCGTTGTTAAAACTTTATCTTTTATATTCGCATACCCGTAGCCTTTTCGTAAAACCACATTATTTTTATCCGTTACGAGAACCGTCCCGTTAAATCCTTTATCTTTTAAATATTGATCGAGTTTCGTTGCTGCAATATCATAACGTTTTTGCTGATTCGCATCAACTTTCGGTTGAACATTTCCAACTTTATCCTCAAAATTTGAAAATGCCTTCAAACTGTATTTCTTTTCTTTATTTGCATGTATGAGTGCAGCGACACTCCCACAAAAAATAGCAAAAACAAAGAAAGCGATTAACCATTTCTTAAACATATGGGAACCCTCTTTTATCTAGTTTCACTTTATACTTTTCCATTCTATTCTATATCTTTTAGTTTTTAAATATCTTATAATCTATCTACTCTATTATTCCTCATAGTAAACTAGATTCCTTTTTCTAACGTTCAAATTTTAACTACTCTCTATTGTAGTTCTTTTTTACAAAATTTCCACCTTACAATCGGATACATCCAACTTTAATTTTAATTTTTTATGTAACATTCGTTACACATTAACAAGAATGGAGGCGTTAATTTGAAAAAGACCGATAAGCGCAATCGTTTAGATGATATGATGTTTCATTATCGAGTAACAAAAAACAATATAGTTTCAATTGAATATTACGGAAAACAGATTATAATTTTAAAAGGAAATGATGCTGAAAAATTTTTAAACAAAATAAATCGGGCAAGTAACGAAAAAGAAAAACAGCTTATTATGGCTAAAATTACAGGTAATTTCAAAAGAGGAAATGAGCGTTAATGAAAACGAATCTCATTTATAACTTGATTATACAACATATTAAAAAAGAAATGTCACTCCCACGACATTTCTTTAGATTTTCTTCATAAAAGATTTACATTTTTAATATTCGTTTACTTTTACATAAACTCACTGCTGAAACGCTTAGTAATGCAGCTATCCCCATCCATGCATATGTGTAGCCTTTTCCATCTACTATATAACCAAACAAAGCAGGCGCAAAGATAATAGCAATTTGATTAAGCGTAAGCGCAAAGCTCACTGTTACGCCTACCAATTCCTCACTTGCAGACTCAGCAACTTCAACCATAAAAAGACTAAACCAACCGATCGCAAAGAACCCTAGCAGTCCGCTCATCACAAACAATGCCTCAAGTGTCATTGTGTTTATACTCATTACAACAACTAAAATTAAGCAAAAAGAAATACATACAGTTATTAATAAAGGTGTACGACGATCACCTTTGTAATATGTATCACTTATTGTAGCTAATATAATTCGCCCAATCATTCCTGCAACTAGCATAACTGAAAATACTTTCCCTGCTCCAATAGGTGTTATCGATTTTTCAATGACTAAAAATTTTATAAAATGTCCGACTAATATCATTTGTAAAGAAATCATGCAAATACCTGTAATAAAAATTGGATACAGCTCTTTTTTACATATTACCTTTTTTAACTGCATCCAAAAAGAAATACTTACATTTTCTTGGCTCGTGTGTTCTCGTACGTACGATTCCTTATAAAATATGAAAAACAATAACCCGCCTATTATACATATAGTTGCAATTACATTTATCGTATAAGCTAAACTAAATTTAATTGTAAGCAAAGGGATCGTTACTCCTGCTAATGCCCCGCCAATAGGTATACCAGCTTGCCGTATTCCCATAGCTAATCCGCGCATTTCTTTCGGAAACCATTTCAAGATTACTTTACTTCCCCCTGGCTGAGATACGCTATAAAAAGTTCCTATTAAAAGAAGGACAAATAATAACCCAATAAAGCCCCTTGCCATATGAGCAAGTAAAAGCGCCCCGCCAAGTAATACAGTGCTCGCTCCAATTAATATTCTTTCGTTATATCGATCAAGTAACCTTCCGGCAAAAAGCATACAAAACAGCGGACCAATATTTACAGAACTTATTAACAACCCAACCTGCATATTCGAAAGTACATATTTCTGTTTCCAAAATAAAGCGAGTACCCCTACTCCATATGTTATAAGTGTTGCACTTGCCTGTGCTACCGTTGCCAAAGTTAACATGATCCATTTATTAGAACTACTGTACTTTTCAATTTTTTCTTCACTTATCAACGTTATCTCCCCCATATCCCTTTCATTGTATGAAGGTTCTGATATCATGTAAAATAAGTGTTAATAATAGAATCCATCAAAAAAATTGATACCTTTTTCGGGGTGATAATAAATAGACATAAAAGATTTAACGGTTTTTTACGAAGTTGCGACAGTAGGAAATATATCTCATGCTGCTAAAAACTTAAACTATGTACAATCAGGTGTAACGATGCGTATAAAACAACTAGAAATTGAGTTAGGTGTGCCTTTATTTTATCGAAATGGAAAAGGCGTTACTTTAACTTCTAACGGAGAAATTTTATTAACATATGCAAAACAAATCATCGATCAATCCATTCAAGCTGTCCAAAGTAACGGAACCGAGCCAAAAGGCACGTTAAAAATCGGGTGTACAGAATCGACAACAGCCGTTCGTCTCCCGCCTATATTAACGACCTATTATGAAAAGTATCCAGAAGTTGAATTGATTCTAGAAACAAATACGACAGACCAATTAACTCAGCTCGTTTTAGAGCGAAAACTAGACGGGGCTCTTATCGCTGGAAATATTCAGCATACTGAACTTCATACACTTTCATTTCGAGAAGAAGAACTCGTTCTCATTAGCAAGACTCCTCTATCTTCCTTTAAAACAATAGAAGAACTGAATTTACTCGCTTTTAGTCAAAGTTGTTATTACAGAAAACTATTAGAAAACTGGCTTCAAGAAGAAGGGATTTCACCTAAAAGAATACTAGAGTTCGGAACAATTGAAGCAATACTTGCATGTGTAAAATCAGGTATGGGTACGGCTATTATGCTGAAATCTATTATTCCAGATTACGAACATGGTTTATCTTTAAATACATTACCAAATCACTTTAGAAAGGTTCCTACTACTTTTATTATTCGAAAAGATATTTTCCACTCAGCTGCCTTGCAAAAATTTATGGAGATGATCAACAATGCGTGAAAAAAAAATACGCGGAATGAAACGAAAAACAAAAACTCTTATAAAAAGAATTGAAGACTCTACTAAAGCATTTCCGTCTACTTTCTATAACGATGAATACTGGCATATGCCTTTACCAGGCTCTCAAGCTTTTATCGATTCTAGTACAACACCTAGGAAAGTAAAGCGATTGTGCATTCAAACCCTGTTAAATCAAGCGAATCAATTAATGACAATGAAACCGAACGATACAAATACATATCGAGTCGTTGTTATGATCAAAATAGCAAGCTTATGGAACTCACAAATCATCATATTTAAAAACGATGACTACTTTCAAAATTTTTTCAATAGAGATAATGAATTTCAAAAATGGATTCCCCTCTCCAATGCTTCCGACTTCGGGCATGAATGGAAAATATCAATTTCTAACAGCATCCAAACATTGCATTTCCAAGAGATAATTCATGATGAAGATGGATTTTATGATGAAGGAGAACTTTTGTTTATAGGAGAGTTATCATAAAAGGGGAACTGTCAAATGAAAAACTTCCCTTTTTCCACTAAACAACATCGCTATATAATGAATTTAACATTTCACTATATAGGAGGTTTTCATATGGTAATCCCTAAATATCCTGAAGTCCCACATCTTACGAAAAAACAAATTGAAGAAATAACCGAAATCGCTTTCCTAAAAGAATCAACACCACAACAGTGTGATGCAATTTTCGTTTTCGGTGGTTCCCATCCTGGTAATTGGCAAACTCCTTTACATGCTTATCAACAAGGTTTAGGTGCACAAATTATCGTCACAGGTGGTACTAGTTTACATGGAATGAAACATCCAAACTGGAATTAAGGAATAATGTAAAAAAAACTGCTTATTTAAACAGTTTTTTCACATTATTTCTTATTATATTTTAGACAATACATTTTCTTGGAAAGTACGTTCTTCTTGATCTTCATATCCTGTTGAAACAACTTCTTGAATATCATCATGGTTAAATAAATATGTGAAATCTGGATTCATATAGCCTTCTGGATAAGGACACCCCATATAATCGAACTTCCTTACCTCATCCGTTTCTACTTGTTGTTTCCTCCCAAAAATCATGAGTTTCTTTGTACCTTCTTTTAAAATTACAATAGAACCTATAGGAAAAAGTTGCGAATTCATTGTCTTTTCTCCTTTCTTGTAAGTTTAGGTTTCTTTTGAGAATAGGGTATATTTACATGTCCCGAAGCAGCCGTGGATTGTCTCCTTTCCTTCCTTGACAATCTAGGCTTCTTTTGAGAATGTAATTTTTTTAAATGTCCTGAAGCAATACATTGTTTTTTGAAATCAAAGTGAAAATACAAATGTGTACTTAGCGCTAGGAAAACAACTGAAATAAATGAAAAAATAACGATTAGCACAATCGCCATAGCTTTTTGGCTCAAAATCCCAATAATAACTTGACCAATCATATAACCTAAACCCGAAAAATATACAATTTTAGGAATTTTCACATCTTGATCAGTTGTCCCCCTTAAGCGGGCTGTAAAATATTTAATCCAGAATAATTCAGATTTATAAACAATTAAACTATATGCAATAAGCGATAGAATAAAAAATAAAGGTGACTCTATTTTTACGAATTCGTAAGCTAACTTTTGCACAGCTATAAAACTACAAAATGAAATACTTAACGAAACAAATCCAGAATATAGTAAATGTTGCAATTGAGGCTGCCGAGGCTTATAAAAGGAAACCCAAATCCCCCATAGATTACATATCACATAAAATGGTAAAGCTACGTAAGAGTATATATTGTACGGTGGAAATATGAATAAAATGATAAGTAGCATAAAATTCATGATAACCCACACAAAGGCCCCTACAACATTCCTTATATCAAATGGTATTAATATTCGCATACAATCAACTATGTTGTTTCCATTATATTTGTCCATTATGCATCCCATCCATTTCATTCCTCTTCAAATCAACATATACCCATATATACGCTCCAGATATACTAAACACAACAGCCAATAAAGAAAAGACTAAAATTAAGACCGTCGCTAAACCATTTTGTGATAATGTACCTACACATATCTGTCCAATAATATATCCCAATCCTGATAAATAAACAATTGGAGAAATTTTTATATTGTCATTTTCTTCATTGTTTAATCGCCTTAAAAAACTTTTCATTCCAATAGAAATTAATTTATAAATTGTAAAAATGTAAAGCACAAAAGTAACAATAAAAAACAGAGGTGTTTCAATTTTAATAAAGGTATATGCAATCTTTTGAATCACTATAAAGCTTCCAAAAGAAAAAGTTATTCCCATAAATCCATTATATAAAATGTGTACCAACCTTGGCTCATTTGGTTTACAAAAAAATACCCATACCCCCCATATATTAGCAGTAAAAAGAAAAGGGAAAATTATATATAAGTATATAGTAAAGGTTGGAGGAAATAAAAATGGGGTTAAAATCATAAAATTAATAACTACCCACACCATAACGACACTCGATCTTACACTGTCAGGCATCAATTTCTGAATAATTTGTTCTGTGCTTTTTCCGTGGTATTTTTCCATATTAATCTCCCAAAAACTAAAAAATTTTATCTAAAGCTGCTCCGATTCCAGATTTAACTCTATCTTTTATCGAATCCTGTGTACCATCATGATTCCAATCAGCTTTGTTAAATTTGATTCCATCAGTTTATATATTAATTTCTATAAAAACAACCAAGCTTATTTCATTCCAATAAAGGTTCCATTTGTTGCATCACTAATAAGAAATAATGTAAAAAAAAACTGCTTGTTAAAACAGTTTTTTTACATTATTTCTTATTATATTTTAGACAATACATTTTCTTGGAAAGTACGCTCTTCCTGATCTTCATATCCAGTTGAAACAACTTCTTGAATATCATCATGATTAAATAAATAAGTGAAATCTGGATTAATATAGCCTTCTGGATAAGGACATCCCATATAATCGAATTTTCTTACCTCATCCGTTTCTACTTGTTGTTTCCGCCCAAAAATCATGATTTTCTTTGTACCTTCTTTTAAAATTACAATAGAGCCTATAGGAAAAAGTTGCGAATTCATTGTATGGCCTCCTCCTTATTAATTGTTTTTTTTAAGAATTTAAGGAATCTAGCTTGGTTTCCCGCTTCTTTAAATCAATATATACACATATGTATACGCCATATATACTAGACACAACAGCCAATAAAGAAAAGACTAAAATTAAGACCGTCGCTAAAGCATTTTGTGATAATGTACCTACACATATCTGTCCAATAATATATCCCAATCCTGATAAATAAACAATTGGAGAAATTTTTATATTGTCATTTTCTTCATTGTTTAATCGCCTTAAAAAACTTTTCATTCCAATAGAAATTAATTTATAAATTGTAAAAATGTAAAGCACAAAAGTAACAATAAAAAACAGAGGTGTTTCAATTTTAATAAAGGTATATGCAATCTTTTGAATCACTATAAAGCTTCCAAAAGAAAAAGTTATTCCCATAAATCCATTATATAAAATGTGTACCAACCTTGGCTCATTTGGTTTACAAAAAAATACCCATCCCCCCCATATATTAGCAGTCAAAAGAAAAGGTAAAATTATATATAAGTATATAGTAAAGGTTGGAGGAAATAAAAATGGGGTTAAAATCATAAAATTAATAACTACCCACACCATAATGACACTCGATCTAACACTGTAAGGCATCAATTTCCGAATAATTTGTTCTGTGCTTTTTCCGTGGTATTTTTCCATATTAATCTCCCAAAAACTAAAAAATTTTATCTAAAGTTGCTCCGATTCCAGATTTAACTCTATCTTTTATCGAATCCTGTTTACCATCATGATTCCAATCACCTTTGTTAAACTTAATTCCATCTGTTATTATACTAGCTCCTATAGAAACACCAAAGCCAAAACAAGCTCCAACAACAGTTCCGATTGGACCTCCAAAAACAGTTCCAACAGCTGCACCTACTTGAGCTCCCGCAAAGGCACTTACAGCAGTTGTACCAACCCCAATTGCTGCATCACCAATAATATCACCAGCTATCTTATTTTTTGACGCTTTATTTTCAATATTTTCCTTTGTATCATTAATTACATCCCACCCTATAGCTGCATAGCCTAAAGCATTTGTTTTTAATTTCAATGAGTCTTTAAGAAATCCTTTTGGTGATAAAACATGCCTTTTTACATCGTCTATTTGCTTTACTTCGGCTAAAGGTAATTTTGTACGCCTTATCACATTAAGTCCATTTTTATCCTTTAGTACGGTGCGATTTTGAAATCTTACCATTTCTTTTCCTTTTCTATCTGTGTAGGGTGTTACACGCAAGCCTTTATTATGTAAAGATGCCAATTTGTAGGCAGCTGCACCTTCCGTTACGGTACCCAGTAAAGTAAATGAAGACCCTGCAGGGTTATCTTTCCAATCACCAATATCGCCACCAAACGGTGCAAACCAATTTATATCAATTGCTTCTTCTCCAAATGAAACTTCTTGTTGATCAGCCTTCTTAAAACGATCAGCAGCTTTTCTTAATGAATCACTATGTTCTTTTAAAACGGTCGTTATAGTAGCTAACATGGATCCTGCGTATTGGGATTGATTTAACACAGCATCTCTTCCAGATATTTGGAAAGGTAGATCAAATAACTGCTGATTGATACGTTGATATGTTTCAGATAGCTCATGAGCTGTTTGTTCTATATTAGAAGCCAGTTTCCTTAAATGGTCAGGAGTAACCTTAATTTCACCGCTCACCTTGTTTCACCGCCTAATGATTTAAGATAAAGTACCATTTTCTTTATCTCTTCAGTAATTGTAAAGGTATCAAGGCAAATAAAATTCGTTTGTGTTTGCTCATTATCTAAAACTTTTTGGATTAGCCAATATTGGTTTTGACTATATAAAAACTGAATACAGTCTGTAGACCATGAGTCCTTTATATAATAATGAACTTGAACAGTATTTAACTCTTCACGATTATGTATAATGTTTGCTAACTCTAAGGAAGCTTCATTATCTAAGTAAAGTTTCAAGTAATCTACTAATTGCTTGTTTGATTGATTTAAAATGTTTTCTTTATATGCAGAAGAAGGGATTTTAAATGTATAATTTGGACGAGAAAAAGTATTTTTAGGCTGTAATGCTTGATATATAAATTGCCAAGCTACATCTGGTGTCCCGCATTCTTTAAATGTACATTGTTTATCACCGTTATCATCTGTTATTACATTTTGTATAACTTTTTTTTCACTAAAATAGAAAATGTTTTTTTCTAAAGCGCTGTTTTTACTTATCTGTACTTCAATAACAAATCCTGTAGTTAAACAAATGCGAAAATATTCTAAAAGTTGTTTGTTGCATAATGTTTCATCTTCTTTTATTATGAGCAGTTCTTCGTTTGTCCAATTCTCGTGCATTACATCTAATTCTTTGTCTATTTCTTCATCTGACCAATTTTCAAAGGGGTTCTCAATTCCAATCATAGTTTCACGGTCAAACATACCAGTTAATACATATACTTCTTTATTTGATAAAATAAGAGGTTCAATAGTCAAATAGTCCCACTCCCTAGCGTAATATGTAATCCCTAAGAAATATAATACAATAAAAAAATGGTCCAATCTAGTAATAGTCAACACTTATAACTAAAAACTAAAAAAATTCTAATAACAACAAAAAGAAAGGGAATTAATTTACATATATTTTTATAATAATAATGGCTCTTCACTAAACAATTTTATTTTGTAAGCTAAAAAAATAGAAGTATCGTCCTATATAAGACAATACTTCCTTAGTTACTTAAAAATCACATAATAAATTACCCATTACTTCTTCAAGCACTACATCTGGATTTACTACCTCTTTTTCCAAACGCCATCCTATAAAGCCATCTGGTCTAATCAATGCAGCACCTCCATGCCCTATCCCATATAGTTCACTCAAAACATCTTTTTGAGCAACAAAGTCTCCACTTAAACCAACACGATACACTTTTATATTTACTCCTAATTTAGATGAAACGTCACGTGCAGCTTCAGTCCAAGTACTAGGCTCTGCTCCAGTAAGTAACACAAAGTTGCTACCAAATAGATCAAGTATAGAAACTTCTTTTCCTTCATAAGTTCCCCAAAAATGTGGCGCACGCGTTCCCGGGCGTCCGTTCAAATCAACTATATTCATTCTATGCGGTGTGTTACATTCGTCTATAATTGCTTCTGAGCAATACTGATAACCAGCAGTGACAGCTAAACTATCCATATTACTCAAATTACCTTCCTCTCTATTCGCAGCACGAAATAATATACTACTCGCATGGTCCGTCGTTAATTTTGCAACTGGATATCTCTCGTCATGATACGTTTCTAACAATTTTGGATTTGCTTTACCTTTTATAACCGCAGCCAATTTCCAAGCTAAATTATGTGCATCTTGTATTCCTGTATTGGAACCGAATCCTCCTGTTGGCGGCATAATATGTGCCGAGTCGCCAACTAAAAAGATGCGATTGTCCTGAAATTTTACCGCTGTACTTTCACTCGCTTCCCACGGCAAAACACTTACTATTTCTGGCTTAATATCCGTACTTCCAATTGCAGTTTGAATAATTTGTTTACAGCGTTCTATAGAGAAATCCTCTGGTCGCTCCCCTTTTACTGGATCATAAGCTACATGATAAATCCATTTACTTTCGTTATCGACTGGAATAAGCGCACCAATTACTTCTGGATGAAGTATCATAGTAAAACCGAATGCGTCTCCTTTAATACATTCACTCAAATCCGCTTCAAAATATATGTTCATATAATAACCACCGATTGTACCACGGCCCTCGGTTAAAATACCTAACTGTTCACGTATTTTACTTTTCGCTCCATCTGCTGCAATTACATAATCACAATGAATCATGCTCTCTTCTTTCGTTTTACGATTTCGAATCGTTGCTATTACTCCGTTTCCATTTTGCTCATAAGAAACTAGTTCATGATAAAAAGATAGCTTCCCGCCTAATCTCTGTGCTTCTTGTAACATCATCTCCTCTAAAGTAATTTGATAACAAGCAGTTTGTTTTGATGGGCTAATCTCTTCCACTTTACGAAATAAATTTTCGCTATTTTCATACTGCGCCGCCCTTATTTGTTCCAACTCTTCATGCTTTACCTCAGCTATTGTTTGAACTGCAATTCTCCCGTGACAATTCTCTAATGCTTTACCAGCTAATCTAATTCCTTTTTCTAGACCCAGTTCTCGGAATAATTCCATTGTGCGAAATGTAATTCCACCCGCTTTCGGATGAATCGCAGTAGACGGATGCCTTTCAATAAGTACATAATCAATGTTATGTTTCGCAAGAAATAATGCAGACGATAATCCTGATAATCCCCCTCCAACAATTAAAACTGGTACATGTTTCGATTCCATACATTTTCCCTCCACATATATTCTTCTGAGCTCAGTGACATAAATATAATCAAAAAACCAACAAAAATATAGACTTATATTTCATTTTGAATTATCATATAGATAGATTACGCCCCAAATTACTTTTATCCTTTCATACATCTACAAGTCACTTAATTTGTGTGTGTATGAAAGGATAAAAAAGAAGGCTTTACTTTGAACTATTCTCTGATATAGACATCAAAAATAATAAAAACATTATAAGCGGTCGTAACCTTGTAAATTATACAAGGTTACGACCGCTTATTTTATTGTTAAATGGCTACCCTTTATCCTCGGCAGACATCGTATTGTTAAATCATTTTCTACCTTTCAACTCCATTATTTTCTATTCCCTATAATAACTACTCCATTATTTTCAATACGTAAAAATGGATTCGTCTCGATTTTCTTTCTCAATATTGCAGCTCATACAACATTCATGTAGCATTACCGTATCGATGTAATGGTTCATCATCTTAAACCTTTCGACTAATTATTGGAGGTATAGTGATTGAAATGAATAAACAAGAACAATTAAATGTTATTAAAGAAGATTTTATTAATTGTCAAAAAGTATTAGTGGCAATTGGTGACGAAACACGTCAAGCTATTTTGTTAGTTCTAATGAAAACAGAATGTCAAACTGGATTACGTGTTGGCGAAATCACTAAACAAACACACCTTTCTCGACCAGCAGTATCACATCACCTTAAGATTTTACGAGAAGCTGGTATTATTTTAATGCGTAAAGAAGGTACAAAGAACTTTTATTATATTGACATACGTACCAAATTAGGATTATTAAAAAATCTTGTATTAGATATTGAGAAGCTACTGCAAAACTTTTATTGAAATTTGGAGGTATAAGAAATGAGAGCAATGGTGATTGATAAGTATGGGAAAGTTCCAATGCGCATGACTGAGATGCCCACCCCTGAAATAAATCAGTATGAGGTGCTCGCAGAAATTCATGCAGCTAGCATTAACCCAATTGATTTTAAAATACGCGATGGAAAAGTGAAGTTGTTACTTAAATATAAAATGCCCCTTATTCTTGGTAATGACTTTTCTGGTGTCATTGTAAAAGTCGGAACAAAGGTGACTCAATTTAAAGTTGGTGATGAAATATATGCACGTCCAAGAAAAGATAAGATCGGTACTTTTGCGGAATATATAGCCATTCATGAAGATGATATAGCCTTAAAACCGAAAAATTTAACTTTTGAGGAAGCGGCGTCGATTCCACTCGTTGGCTTAACATCATATCAAGCACTACATGACATCATGCAATTACAAAAAGGACAAAAGATTTTGATTCACGCTGGATCCGGCGGTGTTGGTACTTTCGCAATTCAGTTAGCAAAAATAATGGGTGCCACTGTTGCAACAACCGCTAGTGAAGCTGGTGAAAATTTAGTAAAGTCTCTTGGCGCAGATGAAATTATTAATTACAAAAAAGAAAAGTTTGAAGATATACTGAAAAATTATGATGCGGTATTTGATACACTTGGCGGTACAACACTTGAAAAATCATTCGATATTATAAAAAGCGAAGGGAACATTGTTTCCGTTTCAGGAATGCCGAATGCTCGCTTCGGTAAAGAATTTGGTTCAGGATTTTTCAAAACACTCTTATTTTCATTAGCAAGCAAAAAACTTACTGCACTTGAAAAAAAGCATAATGCTCAATATTCGTTTTTGTTTATGAAACCAAGCGGAGATCAATTACGTATAATTGCAAAGTATATTGAATCTGGACAAATCAAACCTATAATCGATCGCATTTTCCCTTTTGAAGATACTCAAAAAGCAATGGAATATTCAGAGTCTGGAAGAGCAAAAGGAAAGATAATTGTAAAAATCAAATAATAATAAAACTCCATTTTTTTAAAATGGAGTTTTATTATTTGCTGTTAAATAGACATAGTGCAATGAAGTCCTTACAATAGATTTCAAGGGGAAATATCATATTATACTTTTAGCTAATTTTACAAAGAATACATACGTACAAATACATAATAAAAAAATAAACAAGGAGGAGATAAAATGACTAAAAATAATGAAGCAGGTTGGAATTTAGATAATAGTTATACGACTTTACCACAATCATTTTATACAGAAATCCCCCCAACTCCTGTACACTCACCGGAGTTAATTAAACTAAATAATTCTTTAGCAATATCTCTTGGCTTTAATCCTGAGGAACTAAAAAAGGACGCTGAAATCGCCATTTTAGCTGGTAATACTATTCCAGAAGGAGCTCATCCACTAGCTCAAGCGTATGCTGGGCACCAATTTGGTCATTTCAACATGTTAGGAGATGGTCGTGCCCTTTTAATTGGAGAACAAATTACTCCTTCAGGCGAACGGTTTGATATTCAATTGAAAGGTTCCGGTCCAACTCCATATTCACGCCGCGGTGATGGTCGTGCTGCACTCGGTCCAATGCTACGTGAGTATATTATTAGTGAAGCGATGTACGCGCTTGATATTCCAACTACTCGCAGTTTAGCAGTAGTCTCAACTGGCGAATCAATCTATCGCGAAACGAAGTTACCTGGAGCTATTTTAACTAGAGTTGCAAGCAGTCATATACGCGTTGGAACATTCCAATACGCCGCAGCTCGAGGCTCAATCGAAGATCTCAAAGCTTTAGCTGATTATACGATAAAAAGACATTATCCAGAGGTTGAATCTACTGAAAATCCATATGTCGCACTACTACAAGAAGTCATTAAGAGACAAGCAAGCCTTATCGCAAAATGGCAACTCGTTGGCTTCATTCACGGCGTAATGAACACTGACAATATAACGATTAGCGGTGAAACGATTGATTACGGTCCATGTGCCTTTATGGATAGTTATAATCAAGGAACAGTATTTAGCTCTATTGACACACAAGGCCGTTATGCATACGGAAATCAACCATATATGGCTGCATGGGATCTCGCACGTTTAGCTGAATCTTTAATACCGATACTACATGAAGATGAAGAAGAAGCACTAAAAATTGCACAAGATGAAATTTCAAAGTTTAGCGTGCAGTACGAAAACAATTGGTTCCTCGGAATAAAGAAGAAATTAGGACTATTTAGCAATGAAGAGCAAGATCAATCCCTTATTGAGAAACTTTTAAAAGCAATGGAAAAATATAAAGCAGATTATACAAATACATTCCGTGCATTAACTGACAATATATTAGAAAATGCACCTTTATTTGAAAGTCCTGAATTTAAAGAATGGTACGAGCTATGGCAATCTCGGTTAGAAAGACAAAAAGAATCGAAAGATGATGCATACAAATTAATGAAAAATAACAACCCAGTAATCATCCCTCGCAACCACAGAGTAGAAGAAGCACTAGAAGCAGCTGTTAAAGATGGAGACTATAGCGTAATGGAGAAACTTCTTCAAGCTTTAGCAAATCCTTATGAATATTCTCAAGAACAAGCGGATTACTGCATGCCTCCAGCGCCGTCGAATCGCCCTTATAGGACTTTTTGCGGGACGTGATTTAGAGCACTAAGACTGTTTTTCTGCTCCTAATTGTATTATTTATTAGTGTAATTCCCACTAAATTCAAGTACACGATTCGTTATTTTCCATAAAGGAACATTATAAGTAGAAAAGGTGTTTTCGTATAAAAACACCTTTTCTACTTTTTTCTCCATCTTGTGAAAAAAAAACGTAATTTAATACTCTAGTTTGCGTTTCTTTTATGTATTACATATCGTTAGCATATTCTATGTGATTACAGTTGTATATTATCACCTCTATCAATTTCCTCCCATGCGAAAAAGATACATACACCAAACAAGCTGTCACGAACAAAGGAGAGCTCCTTACTTCCTACCTATTTCTTTCCTAATGCGTTAACTTGGTAACTGTTCTATTAAAATTCTTCTATTCAATCTTCATTTTTTCTTATTATATTCAGGTACATCGATAAGGAACAACTATTCTCGAATATAAAAATCCAGCTATTGTACAAATGTTGATAAAAAATAAAGGAGAAGAGAATGAATCCATTTTAATATAACTAATGAGAATTTGTATGTTCCAATATCTTCACTATATTCCTCAACAATCTTTTATTAAAATTCATTACAATAGTTTAAAATTATGACGGATTACTTTCAACATAATGTGAAGGTAGCTCTAACAACAAAAAACTGGCTTGTAAACCTTTAATGTTTACAAGCCAGTAAATAATATCAACTAAAGCTAGCACTCTTAAAATAATACTTTAGAGTTGTCTTCCCTCTAAGTATACTAACTCAGGTCTCGTTGGAGACCACCCTTCTCCGTGAGTCGATTGTAACTTATTGACGACAGTATTTGCGGTTGCTGTTTGTTGAATCTTTGGAGTAGTATTTATCGTAAAAACTGTAATACCTGTAACAGCTAAACTCATTACCATTAAACTCAGTTTCTTCATTATTTTAACGCCCCTTTAGCTAAATTTGTTTTTCTTGCTTCAAGACTTAAACAAAAATATTCACTAGACGTTTTATAATCACATACCTCATATAACCTAGCTGCCATCACCTCAGCATATTCTTCTACATAATAAGAAAGATTCTCTTCTTTGAAATAAGAAATCCCTGTAACAATTACCCTTTTTAATTCCTCGATAGTCACATTATTATTTAATGCTTTTAAAATATTGAAATGATGTGTATATTCTTCATTCTCTACTTCTAAACAAAGTTCCAATCCTTTTTCAATAAGGATAGAAGATACATTTGTTTCACCTAACTTAGAATATTCCCTAGCTTGTAAAAAAACAGCTTTGAAATGATTAGGTATTTTCTCTGTTACTTCTGATAAGTGACGGATAGCTAATTCAGAAAGGTTTTGATTTGCATATAGCCACCCTAAGTTGTGCCGCACGAATGAAATTAATCTTTCTTCATTATTTTTTTGTAATAAATTTAATGCAGAATTTAAATGTTCCTCGGCCTGTTCAAACTGTTTTAGAGATACACAACTCATTCCAATAGTATTTTCGCAAGAAGCAGTATTACTTTCATAACCTTGGTGTTTAGAGAAGATATCTTTTGAAATAGTTGCATAGTGAACAGCTAAAAGTGGTTCATTATTATTATGATAGAATAAGGCTAACTTAGATTGAAATTCAGCTTGTTCAATTTCTTCTGGAACGTCTTTCAAAAGAAACTCTGCTTTTTCATAATATTTTTTCGCTTCTTTATAATCTTTAATTATAGTAGCATATACCGCTTTACAAAAATTGTAATAATAAGATAAGAAACCATCCGTCGGAATTTTAAAAGAATCTATTTCGTCAAAGCTTCTCTTTGTGATACTAAATCTATCAACAAGCGTTTTATAACGAAAATCTAGTAAGAAATAATATAATAAATTTTGTTCTTGCAACATTTTATTTGATTCTTGTTTCAAAACATCAATATTTTTATCAATTTCTTGTTTTAAATTAGTTGCTTTTGACAATTGTTGTTGTAACATTGCTTGATACCATTCATTAAGTTGCTTTGTAACCTGTTCGCTTCCCTTCACTGGAATGTTCATAAGATCCCCCTTTTTCGAATATTCTCACATAAATAATAACAAATAGATATTAAGATATAAATATCTCATTAATATTTCTCAACATTTATTTAACATTAAATCCATTAAATTAATCACATGCTGTAAATTTTTTAAAACACTAAAGAAAATTGCCCCCATAAATACAGCGTCTAAATCACTATAAAAATCTATAAATACAATATATTAACACTTTATAAATGTGTATTCACACTCCACCATTATTTTAAACACCCTTCTTCATCAACCCTGCAATCCCCCTGCTCCCTTCACTCCCAACTTTCTCAAGTTCTTCTATAACTAATTCTCTTCTCTCCACAGAATGATTTTGACTTAACTTCGCTTTCCCTTCTATTTTATTTATCTTTATTCTGAACCCAACTATTCCCCTACTTAATCCTTCCATATAATTCGGATCTACATTATTCAGTGAGTACGTGCTCTTTGGATTTTCATATTTATGTACTAAATCTTGAAGAGAATCTATTAATTCCTGTTCATCTTCAACAATTTCTAACTCCCCATATACATGCACCGCAACATAGTTCCATGTTGGTACTGCTTTATTTGTTTCATACCATGACGGAGAGATGTAACTATGTGGCCCTTGAAAAATAGCTAACACTTGTTGATTTCCACTATCTTTCCACTGCTCATTTGGACGTGCAAAATGCCCGGATAAAGTAAGTGTTTCCCTATTTAACAATAACGGTAAATGCGTTGCGTACAGTGCTCCGTTATGTTGAGAAAATAAAGTTGCAAAGCTATTTTGTTCAATCATTTCGTACTTCGTCTCTTCATCTTGTATAGTGAAATGTTTTGGTATGTACATAAGCTCCCTCTTTTCTTATCTTCTTATTTCCCATTATATTTACGAGATTTATTATTGGGCAGGGACAGATGATAATTGTTTTATAAGGTCAGTGCATATAGTAAAACCTTTGTTTCAAAAATAATAGGTGGCATTATATGATTTCTGCCACCTTAGTCAATTTTTTTATTTATACAAACTCCCTTATTCAACGATCCTTCATAGCTTTTTCTAATACATATTCAATAAATTCCGTTTTACCTAAGCTATAATTTAAGCGATTTTCCGCCGTTTCTGCTAATTCTTTCTTTAGCTTTCCATATTCAATAACAACGTTTGGATTTCCACGAAGATACTCACGAAACGCTACATGTCTTCTTAACTCTTCACTATTCTTATCGCATACATATAAATGATGTTCCATCCAAATTGTATTCTTCCCGTCCCTCGGAACATATTGACCCTTTCTCCCAAAAGCCTCTCTCCCCTTAAAACTCCACTCTTCTTGATGAAAATAACCTACCTGTTCAAGTCTCTTTATTACTTTTGGAAAAACATCATAATCTTCTATTACAACATCGACATCTAATATCGGTTTAGAAGCAAGGCCTTTAACAGATGTACTCCCAACGTGCTCTATAGAAAAAATGAGTTCTCCCATTACGTTATTAATCAACGTCTGTAATTTACAAAATTCACTTTCCCATTGTGTATTATATTTCTCAACAGTAATAAATTGTTTCAATTGACCACCCTTCTCAAATCACTTTTATAACCTCTGAATATGCGTATCCTTAAAATCAGTTTCATACCTCAATCCATACCCAAGCATTCGATCCATTCCAATATGTGCTGTCCATATTAAACCAATCATTAAAATCGTATCCATCTTTAAATAGACCCCTATTAAAACAAGTAATATTGATATGATATATGTGTGAAATAGATTATAAATTTGTGCACCGATACGTTTGTTAATAGCGTACGCCACCATTGCTAAATCAGGTGCAAAAAGTAATACAATAAATAATAACCAACTAAATCCACATAATCCATATATATAAATTGCAGCTAATAAGACCACCAATCCTTCAAAGTGTATAATTCGTTTCTCCAAACTTCATCATTCCTTATCTGTTAGCTTGAAAATTTTATTCGGATTTAAAATATTTTGCGGATCAAGAGCTTTCTTTATTTTCTCCATTACCAATAATGCCGCACCATGTTCTTCTTCTTGATACTTCTGCTTTCCTATTCCAACGCCATGCTCTCCTGTACAAGTTCCGCCACGCTTAAGAGCATACAGTACAATACTTTCATTTATTTCATCCGCTTTTTTCACTTCATCTTTATCATTTGGATCAATCATTAAGAGCACGTGAAAATTCCCGTCTCCTACATGGCCAAGAATACCACCAACAAGGCCCACCTTATCTAACGTCTCTTTCGCATTTTGAATCGCGCCAGCTAACTCTGAAATTGGCACACATACATCTGTACTCATTAGCTTTTTGCCAGGGTAACTATGAACGTAAGAATAAGCTAAGTTATGTCTTGCATCCCATAATTTATTTCTTGCCGCAGTTTCAGTTTCAAAAGCAACTTCTTTACATTTATGATCAAAAACAATTTCCTTCGTAAACTCGATATCTTGCGTTAGCCCTGCTTCATTTCCGTGAAACTCTAAAAACAGTGTTGGTTCTTCTCTGTAATTTGTTTCATTGTAATGATTTACTTGTTTCATAGATAATTCATCAACAAGTTCTATTCTCGCAATTGGAATACCAGCTTGTAGTATATTAATAACAGCTTCTACTGCATCATTTATAGTTGGAAACAATGCTCTCGCAGCCATAACATGTTCTGGTATGCCGTATACTTTTAATGTTAGCTCTGTAAAGCATCCAAGCGTACCCTCTGATCCTACGAAAATACCATTTAGATGATAACCTGATGATGACTTCGCCGCTAAATTGCCAGTATGTATCACTTGCCCATCAGCAAGCACCACTTCTAAATCACGAACTTGATCACGCATTACGCCATACTTAACCGCTGTCGTTCCGCTCGCATTCGTAGCAGCCATGCCTCCTAACGTTGCATCTGCACCTGGATCTACACTAAAAAACAAACCGTACTTTTTCAATTCTTTATTGAGCTGAGAACGAGTCACTCCTGGTTGTACTTTCACAAGAAAATCTTTCTCTCTTATTTCAAGTATTTTGTTCATTAATGAAAAATCAACTGTAATCCCCTTTTCATAAGGAATTATATGACCTTCTAAACTAGAACCTACTCCAAATGGAATGACAGGTTTTTTATGCTCACTCGCTATTTTCATTATTGCTCTAACCTCTTCCATCGTTTTCGGAAAAACAACTACATCAGGTAAACTACTATTATGGTAAGATTCATCTTTACTATGTAACTCTCTTACTGTCTTATTAACCACTACTTGATCTTCAGGAAGTACATCCTTTAATTCATTTACTAAACGCTCAATTGTTATTTCCATTACATACTCTCCTTTTATATTATTTACTCTACATTAATTATACCATTTTTATACAAAATAATTAGAATAGTTAAATTTATGAAATTTTATATACAAAAAAGAACTTGCAGTATTCCCTACAAGTTCTTTTTTAAAACTATATTTTAGACGATTTTTTCAATAAAATCATAAACCAAACTAAAGTAAATGCCATCATAGAATGAGAGAACCCTACAATATAAGTTAACCCTTTAAAGTCCGCTCCATTTAGTTGAAGAAGTCCTCTCGCTGCCAGCGATCCTAACATTAAAGTTAATGCGATATTATGTAAAATAAACCAGTTATTAAATCCTTTCACTTCATGAAACGCGAATACTTTCGCTAATCCTAAAGCAATTAAAAAGAAGAAAAAGCCAAGTACTAACGTATGCGTATGCAAAAGATTTAATAAAGTAGAGCCTAAAATCCCTTTATATTTCCCATACTCCCTAGCAAATATTCCTGACAATAAACCGATAATCAAATAAGTAAACGATGCATTATATAATTTCTTCATTATGTACCTCCTTGAGTAGAATGTGTAGTGTGTCATATTTAGTAATAATGATAGTCATATAGTAAAAACTCCTAGTTTCCTAGGAGTCATTGTATAAGTATCTCACTCTTTACAATCAATCCTAATTATAAAATATCCTTTTATACAAAACAATCGAACTTTATGTGAACAGTAACTCTCAATTAAAATAACTTGCACTTTTATTTCGCACAATCCATACTAATTGTTATAACTTTTAAAGGTGGTGCAATAGATTGATAGTTCTTGAAACTGAAAGACTCACTCTTCGCTGGCTCGATGTAAAAGATGCTCCGTTTATTCTTGAATTAGTAAATGATCCTGCATGGATTCAATTTATTGGTGATAAAGGCATTAAAAACTTAGAAGATGCAAAAAAATACATCTTAAACGGACCCGTCGATATGTACAATAAAATGGGCTTTGGTCTTTACTTAGTTGAACGAAAAGAAGATCTCACTCCACTTGGTATGTGCGGCCTTATTAAAAGAGATTCATTAGAAGATGTTGATATCGGCTTTGCTTTTTTAGAAAAATTCCGTTCAAAAGGGTACGGCTATGAATCAGCTGCTGCAGTAATCGAATACGGTGTACAAAAGCTCGGACTGAAACGAATTGTAGCAATTACTTCTATAGATAATGTTGCTTCAGGCACGCTGTTAGAAAAAGTAGGATTGCGATTCGAAAAAATAATTTCAGACTCAGGAGAAGATCTAAAATTATTCGGGTATAACGCATAACAAAAAAGGGTCGCCATTCATGGCGACCCTTTTTTTCACTTCACTTCTACCGTATAATTCCCTGTTCCACCACCATACTGGTATACATGTAAATAGTACTTCCCTGGATACGTATAGTAACTACCTACTAATTTATTTCCTTGTTGCTGTGCATACGTAACATAATTATTTAAATCTGCTTCTGAATAAAGAACCCAGTTTACTCCGATATTATTTTCCTTCGTTACATTAATTTGAAGGTTTTTCGCAGTTTCTATATTTATTTCAAAGTAATCACTCGTATCACCGTTTCCTAAACTAGCACGTAAAACTTGATTTAACTGCAGTTTATTTGCCGTTTGGAATGAATTATTTGGCTCTTTTTCTACACTGTTATCTTCTTTCTTTTGAACCGTTACACTTGTTGTAGCAGTATTAGTTAACCCTTTATCGTCTGTTACTGTTAATTTCGCTGTATACGTCCCTTCTTTTGTATAAACGTGAGTTGGATTTTGTTCATTACTTACAGTACCATCACCAAGCTCCCATTTATAAGAAATAATTTTCCCATCTTCATCTTTTGATCCATCGCTTTTAAACGAGATCGCTTCATTCGTATGTCCGCTATACGGACCATTTATAACCGCGACCGGCGCTTTATTCACTGCACCTTCTTCTGTATTAATACCGTGGAACACAACATCATATTCAAATTGCCCTGATGCATTCACACGATAATTCACAAAGTATGCTGTTACAGTTTTATAGCCTGTCCATTCTTTTGCACTTAAACGTTTTAACGTATCATTAACGTTTTGCGTAATTGTTTTCCAGTCTTCATTTTCTCCTTTTGCAGCAGTACCTGTATACGTTCCTTGCAGTGTAAATGTATTAAAGAATTGTGATTTATTTTTCTTTACTGATACATTACTTAATTTTGCTTCCGCTGTAATTTCTGCGGCAATATCTGAAACTGGTTTCGGTGCATGAGTTGCTAAATAATCATCTGACACTAACGGAACATTATATTTCTCACGGTTGTCTACTAACATTTGCATATAGTCTTGATACTCTTTATTTAAATTCGCATCTTTACTTAAAGCAGAGCGATATGCATCATATGCTGTTACATCATTTTTCCTAATAAGATCATGAACTTTATCAAACATATCGTATCTCTTATTGTACATATACGATTGTAAAGCAAAGGAATAATTATAGAAATCCCACGTTCCATACTTTGCATTTAACGTTCGCTCTGCGGTATAACGTTCTGCTGGATTCGAAGATAGTCCTCCTATAATACTCTTTCTTGGAACGACATTGTCCGTTCTCGTTGCACCTGCAAAAAACTCAGCATTCCCTTCTTCAAACCAAGATAATCTCTCATTCTCATACATCTTACCTTGTCCCCAAAGTCCTGGCACTTCATATCTACCTTGTAAATAATGCGTGAATTCATGTCGGAACAATTCTTCTAAACTATAAATACTTTCTTCTGGCGTACGTTCATAAGTAAAGAACGTACCTGTTCCTTCTATATAAAGACCGCCGTTATTCGTTTCATACCCGTACAATTGACGATTAAATTGATATTCAGCCGGGCTATTATAAATAACCATCGTTAATACATCATCTGGATTTCCTTTTTCTAACGGTTGGTCACTTTCAACCGTACGATGGAATTGTGCCTTCACTTCTTTTGCTGCCCAATATAAACGTTTAACTTTCTCCTCAGTCACTTTATCTCCCGCTTTTAAAACAATTGCACCATCATCAAACGTATACGTTTTCGGCAAATACTTTTTCTTCCCATCTTCTCGTATTTGATCTAAATTAACAACGTTACCGTTTGCATCTTTCCCGCCATAATTCGTCGTAATTTGCTCAGCTGCTACGAAATATTGCTCACCTAAATAAGGATAGATTTTCATCGCATCTGTTACAACTTGTAATCCTTTTGTCCCTGTACTATGGAATGTGCCGAGTCTACCTGTATAATAAATTCCATTATTAATAAGCCATCCGTTTTTCTCTGTAATCGTTCCCATTAACGCGAATCTACTTAATTCATTAATATAGCTATCTATTTTTTGGTACCATACTGTATCTTTCGGTGCTTTTCTCGTATCGTACAAATACGATTGAATATCGTAATCAACACCTTGCATAATATCGTAAATCGCATTTCCAGCTGAAAGATTATCTACCAATGTAGAAAAATTATCATTATATTGCTTAAAAATCTTTGCAGCCGATGTTATCGTTTCCACATCACTCGAAGCATTTCCTATTAATTTCCCATATGATGATACAACTTTATTTTGTTCTAACGTACCGAGTTTGAAATTTGGATTGTTCGCAATCGTTTTTAATGCAGGTAAGCACTTGTCATGATAGCTACGTTCATTTAGTTTACTTAATTCTGTATTATAAAACCCTAAATAAAACCCTGATCGCAAAACTTCCACTAATGTCTCAATCCCTTTTGAATCGTCTTGCGTATAAGCCTGTCCTTGCTGCTTCAATTTATCAATAATTGCCTGCATCCTACTATCATTTTGATAGAATGCAAGACTGTCTTTATTAAACTGAAATAGCCCCGTAATTTGCTCCCAATCGATTGTTACAAGTAAATCTACTAATTGTTGATTGCTTAATTGATTTAATTCAGCAATTGTATAAGTTTTTGCTACAGCTAATTGCTTACTTTCCTTTTTTACTTCAGGCGGTCTTTGCGATAAATCAGCAAATTGTAGCCTTTTCTCAAAAGACTTGCTTTCTAATACTTTCGATGAATGAGCTAATTCTTCCACGGGCAGTTGTACACCAACCGGCTCCATTTTTAGCACATTTCGATATGAAACTTGCTCTCCCTTAGTATCTTCCGCCAATATGCTTCCTTGAAAACTCCCTAACATTAAACTAGCAAAACTTACCCCTACTAAAACTTTTTTTGAATAGCCTTTCATGCTCTCCCCTACCTTACATTTTTTAGTGTCCCGCTCCATTATTTTACTATTCTGACTATTTATTCTGTATTGAGAAAAAAGAAGGGAACGTTCACACATGTATCCATTCAAAGCGAAAATAACACTTGACTTCACATGTGATTTATGTCAAAAAAGGATAGATAATAGCGAAATTCCTGCTACATCTATCCTCTATTTCAACACTATGATTTTAACTTTATAAACGTAATTTCCGGCAATGTTTGCATATGCTGAATAAATGCATTCTTTTCTTCTGACGATATATTTTTCAATTGCATTCCTACCTTATAAACTATTTCTGTATCTTGCTGTAAGGCTTCAACTTCATATGAAAGTATTGGAATACCTTTCACTCGTAGCGTCTCTACTATTTGTTGTACCGCTTCGTGTTTATTTATACACATTTGCACCGTTATATTTTGCGGAAATAAAAATTGCACCTTAAAAATACGACTTACAATCTCTAAACCAATCAAAACGAGAATCATCGCTCCAATCCCTACAACATACATACCTGCTCCAATTGCTAGCCCTATTCCTGCTGTAGCCCATAAACCAGCCGCTGTCGTTAATCCTTTCACTGCCTGCTTTTGAATAATGATTGTACCTGCACCTAAAAATCCAACTCCACTAACAACTTGCGCTGCAATCCGGCTCGGATCAAGAGCCATATGTTCTTCAAACACAATATCCGAAAAAGCATATTTCGAAACGACCATTATTAAAGCACTCCCTACGGCTACTAGGAAATGTGTTTTTAATCCCGCTTCTTTTGAGCGAATTTCCCTTTCAATTCCAATTATTGCGCCTAATAAACCGGCAACACCGATTCGTATAATAAAATCAATATGTAAGCTCACGGGCATTTCCCCCTTTCATTCATTATAGATAGATAAAACAAAAATTATCACAAACATCCGTTTATCGATATAAAAGCATTTCATTAAAATATACTTAATATCTCAACTTATTTATGTTAATATTTTAAATATTAACATAAATAAAACAACCTACTTCTCATACAAAAAAACTTTAAAGTTCAACGTCTAACTTATTTTCAGTTAAAAATGGTATATGAGTTGCATGAAATGAGGTTGAGAAAATCAGGAAACGCTTTCATTTTATATCATAATTTTTGTGAAATAAAACATAAATAAAAGGAGCTTACTAACAATGAACGTCTCTTTACTTACACCTACTACTGATTTACAAGAAGAATACTTAGATTTTTATAACGAATGGAAAGATAGCGGTGAAACGATGATTCCATGGGTTATTTCAAAAAATCCTTCTAATTTCACGGCAATGATTCAAGAATTACACGACGCACATAACGGAATAAATATTCCTGAAACTTGGGTACCAGATTCTACTTATTGGCTTGTTACAAATGAAAATAAAATTGTAGGAGCTGTTAATATTCGTCATAGTTTGACGGAGCATTTATTTAATGCTGGAGGCCATATCGGTTATGGTATTCGCCCTTCTGAAAGAAGAAAAGGTTATGCTACAAAGTTACTAGAGTTATCATTAGAAAAAACGAAAGAATTAAACATCACGAAAGCACTTGTCGTTTGCGACGAAGTGAATACTGCTTCAGAGAAAACGATTTTACATAACGGCGGTCTCCGTGATGATGATTTCACTGAAGAAGATGGGAATGTTGTGAGAAGGTATTGGATTGAGCTCTAAATAATCAAAAACAAGCCAGAAAGTGATTAAACACTTTCTGGCTCCTTTTTCCTTTTATACTGCTTCTATTTCAAACTGCACTGTAATACCACTTGGATCTACTACAGTAAATCCATTTGTAGTTTCATTTATTTCATGTTGTTTTTCTATTAATCTTTCTTTCACTTCATCTAACGCTTCTTTATGCGGTAGTACTATCGTATACACTTTTAGTCCAGTTGCATGTGCTGGTGGATGTGGATTATTTACCCCGTTCCACGTATTTGCACCAATATGGTGATGATACCCTCCTGCCGAAATAAATAAGCAATCATCTTCACGCTGTTGTACTTCAAAACCTACTGTATCTACATAAAACTCATGTGACTTTTCTACATCAGCTATTCGTAAATGGACGTGCCCAACGACAGTGTCAGCAGGTAATCCATCAAACTCATAATTAACGAGCGTTGCCAGTTCTTTTAAATCTAGTGGCGTACTTCCCCCTGGCCCTTCTCCCCATTGACCTCGAGGGCGATCTGCATAAATCTCGATACCATTCCCCTCTAAATCTTGTAAATAAAACGCCTCACTATACGTATGATCACTTGCACTATTAAATCTTGAAATTGGCAAAATTTCATTTGAATATGTATAACGTCCTTCTTGCTCAGCCGGACTATCAATTACCTTTTTATTGCGAATAACACCAAATAGTGCCGAAGCAAAAGCTTCACGAGTCGGAACTAAAAAGGCAACGTGATATATACCCGTCGTACGCGGTTCTTGTAGCGCTGCATCTTCCAACTGCTCAAGAACAAGTAACGTATTCTTACCACCTTTTCCTGTTAAATATGCTTTATTCCCCTCTTCCTTACTTACCTCTAACCCTACTACATTCTCATAAAAAGCAATTTGACGCTCTAAATCTTTTACTTTAAATTCGACATGACCAATACGTGTTTTCGGATGAATTTGTACCATGAATAACTTCCTCTCCTAATCCTTTATTTCAAAACAAACTAACATCGCCGTTACTATGAAGGATACAACTAAAAACACACTATGTAAATAAGAAAAATCAGAATTCATAGTTTTTTAAGAAGGCCATTAATGACAAAAAGCCATCTCCTCTGAAATTCAGAAGAGATGGCTTCAATTATAGAAACTATAAATATTTTACTTTCTTATCCTTTAACTACATATTTATTTCATCTTATGTACTTCAGCAACTAACTTTCCGCCTTGAATACCCATATAAAGCTTAACAGGAGCATCATTCGTATTTTCAAATACTAAGTCTAAATATGGATAAGCAATTGTTGCATCTCTTCCCTGAGGGACATAACCTACTGTTTTAGAATGTGTAGTTCTCTCTACCATTTTCAAACCAGCTTGATCTGCTGCATTGTATAGCGTTGATGATGTTTGACAAACGCCACCACCATAACCATCTACTAATTTACCATCTACAATTTCTTTACCTAATTGATATCCTTTATCTGGCGTTGTATCACCGATTAATGCATTAAAAGAGAAACTGTCTCCTTTTGCTAATACAACTCCATTTATGCTCGCTGCCGACAAACGAATATTCTCAATACGGCCACCTGCTGATCCACCTAAATTCGTTTCATATCTACCAATTACCGTGCCACTTCCTTGCGCATCACTTAATGTTGCGGTAGGCTTTTTCTCAACGATAGGTAACTGATATGAAGAATCCCACATACCAACGTTTAATAATTTATCTACTAATTCTTTTTCCATTAATTCAAAAGAAGGCTTTCCTTCTTGCCATGATCCATCAGGAGCTATACGTGAAGGAACCATCTTTTTGTCAACGCTTTTCCCAACTTCACCTGCAACCTTCGTTACCGATTTTTTGAATTTCGCCTCATCTTCAAAATAACCTAAGCTCGATAAGTCTATTTTTTTCACTTCAGTACCAGTACGCCCATCCACTAAGCTAATTGAATCCTGTACATCAGCCTTAGCCTCTACAACGTTCCCACCAAAATCACTTACTAATGCCACATCACTTACTTTTGTGCCACAACCACTTACTACAGCTACACATAGCACCCCTACTAATATACCCTTTATTTTTCGGAACAATATACTCTCTCCTTTTCCCCAACATTATTTCTTATGTAATATTTCATTTTTATGTATGTTTTGTTACAATCATTTTACAATATATTTAGAAAATGTTACAAGTTGTTTTTTACTCTATTAAAACTACTCTTTTCTTTTGTAAATGTCTATACATATTTATATAAATTTTCGAGTTTGATAAGATTGTAACTTTTATGTAACCTATCTCTATCCAGTATATACCATTCAACAGATGAAATACAAATGTAAAACCCTTTCATTTCACCTCTCTATTCACCTGCATGCTTCAGAAACCGTAATACCGCTTTCTCATATGTGATCATTATTAACAACTTAAACCGAGCTTTTATCGGTAAAAACAATCATTCACTTCAGGTATATAGGTATTTGCCGTGCCACTACTCCGCTTTTGCACATACATTATGATGAATTTAACCTATTATAAAGAAATGGAGGATGTTTTTATGTATCCCTACAATCCTTATGATCCATATAACCAATATGGTTACCAACCTCAGTATGATTTACAGGCACAATACCAACAATATATAGATCAAACAGAACAAGTTAATCCATATGATCAAAATCGACAATTTCAACTTCCAATCTCTTTCCCTGGTACTGGAAACCGTCAATTAGAAAGACGAGTAAATGAGCTTGAGCAAAGAGTACGTCAACTAGAAAACACAGTTGAGCGTCATACGCGTAGATTAAACCGCTTAAATCAGCGTTTACGTACAGTAGAAAATAGGCTAAATATTCCATTTTCAGCATTAGAAGACGGATTTTAATTTCGAAAATAACAAATATATAAGGAAGGGGCTCCCCCTTCCTTATATAAATTGACGAAAGTTTTTTCCATCTCTATACTGATAAGAGTTAATGAAATGAAACAAGGTGATAAATATGGATTTTGAAATAAATTTTCTTTCCTTTTATGTAGTACAAGTAGAAGGAAAAGGTGAAGCAGTTGATAAACGCTATAAACATTTTCAAACATTAGACGCTGAAGAGTATGAAGATAGCTCTTTAAAAGAATTTTTGAATGGTGAATTATTAAAAATTTCAAAGCGAAAAGTAGAACGTCACGCAAAAACAGAACAAGCCCCAACAAAGATCGGTCGCTTTATTGTAGAAGAAGGTCATGAACTCGATTCAAACCCTCATTACAACTTATTTAATCGTATTCGTTTTGCAGAAACAAAAGAAAACTTCAAAGATATGAGCGAACCTCTCGTTTATACATACCTTGACACAAGCGCTGTACGTGGTGGTGTATTTTTAATCGCTCAAGCAAAACTACGCAAATACTTTGATGATCCATTCGTATTCGTAATGAAATGTGACTTCGAACCAAAAGTCGCTTCCATTTCTGATGAATCAACACTTATTCGTAACGTTGAAATGGCCATCACAACAAAGAATATGAAATCTATCCAATATCCATACATGCCTGAAGAAGGTATGGTGGAGCCTGGCGAACTAAAAATACACCAAGCATCACACGCCCGCTACTTTGAAGACTTCTTAAAATTCGTCGAATACGAACGCTCTATGCCTGAAATTATGAAAACACAAGTAATGGACATGGTATACGACCAAATTGAAGATGTATTTGAAGAAGGTACTGAAGAACGTGAACAGTTCGACCAAGCGATGGAAGTATGGGCTGCCAGTCCGAAACGCGAAATTATGGAACAATTTTCAACAGAAGAAGTAATGGAAGCTACCGCTCAAATCGTCGAGCACGCCCCTGAAGTGGAATTAAAGCTAAAAGCAGATCATATCTCTGTGAAGGCTTTGCTTGCTGATTTCGGAGACCTAATACATATTGCAAAGGTAAACGACCGATATGTATTAATGATTGAGGCTGATACACTTACGTTTGAGAAAGGCTTCTCTCCCATTGAGTTTTTGAAGCCGGATGAATTACAAGACGTAATTGAGCGGATTGAGAATAAACAGCAGTATTCTTATGATCCGAATGGGATCGAATAAATGCTTCCATATACCTATTTTTACTGAGCTCTATTAACAAGCGCTCTTTTATTTGGGACATAGTTGACATTTATACTAAAAACCGATTCTACTAAGAATCGGTTTTTCTTCTTTATAACAAATATGCTTATTTTTAAAAAATATTTTTGCTCCAAGATGACATTTCTTGTAGAATCAAGCAGATTCCTTCCTTGTTGTACAAGCGTATTTCCATGAGAGACATCTACTTCAATATTTCTAGTTGACCAAGTCCTTCTATAAGTTTTTGGTGTTTTTCCTTTTAGTCATTATGTATGTTGTTAAAATGAAAATTTCACTTCACTACCTCAAATTTATTGTACTCGTAAAAAGATAATTGAAAACGATATTCTGGATGCTCTCTCACCCAATCGTAAGCTTCTTCTAAAATATCCATTTTGTTTTGTAAGTCATTAAGTTCACTACATTCGTCCCTTTTCTGTTTGCACAGAGGGCAGAATCCATTCACTATTTCGGCACTCGTCGCCCTAATAGTTTTACTTTCTAAGTCAACTACTAGACGAAGAAGAAGAGAATGCTCTTCTTTTGTAGTCACCGTCATTTCAGCGATCCCATCCTCATTCCAAAAGACCCCGTTTAATTCCATCTTTACGGTGACGTCTTTGATATCCAAGTCTATCACTATCACACCTCCCTTGTATAAAACTCTTATCTTATTCTTCGATTTTAATCTTTAATACACCACGATTTAAAGATATATTAAGCTTTTTCCAATTCTTCTTCTTTGCTATGAAAGGAAGTGTAATTAGTGCAAATAGTGTGGTAAATATTATCAAAAAAACTAAAACGGTTAAAATGTTAAAGATTACTTCCATTAAACTACACTCTTTTCTATGTATATCCGTACTAAAAACAATAAAATACTCCATTCCTAATACGGGACAAGCCGTGAATTTTCCAACTAAACTTCAGCAACTTAATCCTGAAGTCTAGTTGTACATATGAATAAAATAAATTTTATTACTAACTTTCTTCTACTACTTTCTCCATCTCAGCCAAATACCTAAGCTGCCGCTCCGCTTTTCTCACCGCAGTAGGAAAGTGTTTTTTCAGAAGTTCTACTGCTGATTCACTTATATAATATCTTTCCGTTATACTTTCCCACGTGTCACTACTTTCAAATGCACTCCATACAAAAGGACGCTCTGTATTTTTTCTCAGTTCTTTAAACACCCATTTCCGCATCCTTTTTTTCGCTTTTTCTGTTAGTTTTCCGTTCTTTACAAGTTCAAGCTCACCATGTCTCTTGTATCGCTTGTTAATATCTCTCTCGCCATATACTTTCAGAAAGATATTTGCTGTATTCTCAGCATCTGCTAAAGCCCGGTGCTGCTTCCCTTCCCACGTTAAGCCGAGCTGATCCACTGCAAATTGTAAACTTGGTGTATGCTCAAATAATTCTTCATACGCCTGAAAAACAAATTTTTGCACATCAAATCTGCTCTCTTTTTCCATACATGGGCATTCTACACCGTATAATGTACAATCTTGAGATAGAAAACGGTAATCTTCTTTTCCCCATGAAACAAATATTGAATCTTCTCCGATGAACTGAATAAATTTCTCTATAATTTGAGGGAAATTCCCTACACCTATTAAATCTTTCTTTGTAATTCCAGTTAATTTTGTTGTATGACGAGTTAATGGGGCACTTGGTTTTACTAACTCTGAAAATTCTCCAATAACCTTCATTGTACTCACATCTATTTTTACAGCTCCAATATCAACTATTTCTGACGGATCTTCTGATTTATACGGCCTAAAATTCCTTTCAATATCAAACACAATGAAGTGTGTAGCGTTTTTCAATTTATTTACCTCTTTCTAAATTCCTTTTCACACACATACTTTATTTTCAGTATTTATTTATTAATGCACTTTATGCATGAAAAACTTCGCATAAAAATCAAAAATTCAGTCTTATTATTACATGTACATAGGAGGATATTCAATAAAAACGCAAAAAAAAAGAAGGGCAAGCCCTTCTTTTTTTCATAATTACTTCTTGTTTACGTTTGTAGCTTGAGGTCCACGGTTACCTTGTTCTACTTCGAAAGTAACTTCTTGACCTTCTTCTAAAGATTTGAAGCCGTCGCCTTGGATAGCTGAGAAATGAACGAATACGTCTTCTCCGCCTTCAACCTCGATGAAACCGAAACCTTTTTCTGCGTTAAACCATTTTACTTTACCGTTTTGCATTTAAAAAATCCTCCTACAATGTACCTATATGTACATATTCATTTTCAACCACTTTACAATAATACATCATATATTAAAAAACTGCAACCCCAGAGGAGATTTAACATTGCTATCCTCCTCGGAAGTTACAGCTCATTTAAATCTCTATATTATTAAAAGTAAAATGGTTTAAAGTAACTATATCATACCAATATAATAAAAGTAAAGTTTTTTTAAAGTTATACAGCTTTTTTTTTCCACTGCATCGTTTTTAATTCACCTGATCCAGCTACAACATAGCCTTCTTTTTCATTAACAATGCGCCAACCATGCCCTTTAACCGAATCACATACTGTAACAATTCCTTCTTCAAGAAGCACACGGCAAACAGTGCTAATTCCCGCCTTATTTTGCGTTGACGTTGTATATAACACATGTTGATCCACACTTAAATCTAAATAACTACTCGCTTTTTGTTCACTTTGACATGTATGCCAGCCTATTTTATCACTTTCGATACTCTCATTTATTCTGCAAAAAGAAATATTTCCGCTAATCCCCTTGCACGATCCACTTGCCGCTACTAAATAGGAATTATGTATAGTCAACGCAGAAATCATCTGATTCATCGCTATTTTAATCCTTTTTAATTTACGTGTCTCTAAATCAAAAAGCCAAACACCACCATATTTAGTATGTATTTTCGTACCGATAAATAAGTAATGTTTATATAAAAATAATGATCGAATAGATGGTGCCTCACTACCGTAATTAAGAAATGGCTGAATAGTCTCCCATGTGGAACCAAAATTATTAGAATGATACAGTGTTTTATCTCCATGAGCAATTACTGTTCCATTCTCATTACTACATACATTCCAGCTCGTTGCTTTCGTTGGAAAGCGCTGGATCGTCCACGTTTCTCCACCATTCATACTACGAATAAAAACTCCTTCGTCTCCTACTCCGTAAACTACGTTACCTTCACTATGTAAATCTCGAATTCGTTTTTGGAAACCAGTTAAAGCCTGTTTACATTCTCCATCTTTTTCAATGAATAAACCATTATATGTAGTAGCTAACAAAAGCTTTCCATCTCTTAACTTTGTAATAGCAGTTGCACTTAACATTGTTTCCACGTTGACACTCCCGTTCCTAGAACTTCTCGGCAAAAGCAATTGCAAAATCACTGCATTTTTCAACGTCTTCTTTATCTTCTGGAGCTAATTCAATTTTCAATCCTTCTTGTACAAGTTCTGCCCCACATTTTACAAGACGTTCTTCAAATATCGTTACCGCTTCACAAAACAGTTCATACGCCGTATCACCTGATCCAAAAACAGCCACTTTTTTACCCGTCAAATCTATATTTTCTAACTCATCATGGAAATCTTCCGCTTCAAATGGTAATTCACCATCACCCCACGTATAAGATCCTAAAATGATTCCATCATAAGCTAATAATTCTTCAGCATCCATACCTTCCATCTCTTGCAATACTACTTCATGATCAAAGGCATCTAAACTTACTTTAATTAAATCAGCAATACTCTCTGTATTCCCTGACATACTTGCATACGCTATTAAAATTTTCGCCACTTCGGCATCCCCCTCTTACAATAATTGATTCTCATTCTCATTATATTAATAATGATAATCAATTTCAATTATATTTTTTGCTATTTTATTTTATTCCATAAAAAAAAGAACAGATGACTATACAATCATCTGTTCTTTTTTTTTACTTTTTAAAAATACCAAAGGGTTTTCCAACTGGTAATACAACTTTTCCGAAGTGTGTATTTAACACAGCTGCTGCTGAACCATAGAAAGATAATAATGAAATACATAGTTCAGAATACGCTGCTAAATTATGCATTGCGTGCGGCATAACACCTAAAGTACTTAATGAAAGACCGATAAATAAGAAATCAATAAGGACGAAAATCATAAATAATACTTTATGTGTTTCCATTGCACCAATTGTCATAAAGATCGTGAAAATCAAGTATCCGATAAAGGCTACACCGAGCTGTTTTGAATCTGCAGTTTGGGCTAATTTTTCGCCAAATACTCCAAGTTGAATTAACCAAGTCATTCCAACACCTAACCAAAATAGGCCGTACGCACCAAATGCTGTTGTACCGAACGTATTGTTGTGCTTTGCATCGTGAATGCATGCAAAGATTTGTGCAAATCCTCCTAAAAAGATTGCCCATGGTAATACAAGTGAAACGCCATCTGTTAAGCCTAACTTTTGAGACGATGCTACAAGTGTTACCATCGCTAATCCAAATAGACCGATTCCAGATGGATCTGCTGTTGTCATTTTCACATGATGTGTAGTAGTTTGATTGCTCATATAAACCTCCTGATTATAAACATACTCGAATACAATACTTAAATCAGAAGGCTATGTCAATGGTTTTTTTTGTATGTTGTCAGACCTTATATTCCATAATAATCAAATACACATTTGGCCACATCATAAGGTTTTACATTTAAATTTGGCAACTCATTTACCGGCATCCATAAAGGAATATAACTCCCTCTATCTTTCAGCTCGAACTCCTCGCCTTAACCACTTCCGAAAACTCCACCTATAATATGGGCATTATAATAATACTCCGTACCTTTATACTCCACCTTTGCAATCAGATGCTCCACTTGTATATGTACCCCTAATTCTTCATAAACCTCTCGCTTCGTTGCTTCTTCAGGCGTTTCTCCTTCTTCAATTCCCCCGCCTGGAAAAACAAAATACATCTCACCTTCTCGAACACGTTTTATAAGAGCGATTTTACCTCCTTGTATAATTATAGCTGCACCGCGATTTCCTCTCACTTTATTACCTCAACACCAATCGCAACTGTTCCCCATTCTTTTTCTTGTTCTTTCGTATATATTCCGTATGTACTTTCTAACATTTCTTTTATACTAAGTTCTTCACAATCAAATAATTTTTTATCAATTTGTTCGTACATTGCTTTAAAGCTTTCGTATCGTTTTATCTCCGTTACTTTTACAGCCATCGTTTCTGCTGTCGTAAGGTTCGTAAATACAATTTCATCGTCTTGTTTTATAAGTTGACGTTTTTTATCGTATAAGCGTACTTCATATACTTTTTTTCCTAATTGAATCGACTGAAAAGGTTTATTATATAATCCCATTTCGTATCTCATACATTTCACTCCCTTTTATTCATCTTGCCTACTAACATTTTTGCACATTACCCTTTCATACAACATAGTTCGCCTTACTTCACCTTGCATATAATGTTCCATATCCATTACTTTCTTTAGAGAGGATGCTAAAATTGGTATGTTATATTTAAATCAAAAACCTGAATATACTAAATATGATATCGGTGATTATACTTACAGTAAAGTAGGCCCTATTATTTTTTCTTGGAATGATGAAACAAAATTAAAAATAGGTAAGTTTTGTTCATTAGGAGAAGAAGTCGTTTTCGTACTTGGCGGTGAACATCGTGCTGATTGGATAACAACCTATCCATTTAATGTCCTCTTCGAAGAAGGAGCACACATTACTGGTCATCCTTCTTCAAAAGGTGATATCGTAGTCGGCAATGATGTATGGATTGGTTATCAATCCTGCATTTTATCTGGTGTTACAATTGGTAACGGGGCCATTATCGGGGCCAAGAGTGTTGTTACAAAAGACGTACCTCCATATGCAATCGTCGCTGGTAATCCTGCCAAACTAGTTCGATATCGTTTCCCGCAAGAAATCATTGAAAAACTAGAAAACCTTGCATGGTGGGACTGGGACATTTCCGTTATAAAAGGAGCTATTCCATTTCTACTCTCCAACAAAGTCAACGAATTTTTCACTTCTCCCGAAGAAGAAGCTACTTGATCGTAGAGTAGAAAACTGAAACAGATTAAATTTTCTTTAGGGATGGCTTTGCCATCCCTTTTCTGTTTCAGCTTCCCCTCATCAAACCGTACGTGAGGTTTTCCCTCATACGGCTTTCCGATGTTCTTCCTTCTTTGGCGTTCAGTTTTGTTCTATCCTCCTACTTTCACGAGTGCATATGTTGTTTTCTTCATCAAGTCCTTGATACGACCATGTTTCTTTCGAACATTTCTTTTCTTATTCCAAAAAAGGTTAAGTCGTTCTAGGACGTACCAGTCTATTTTACAGAGCCACTTCTGTCCAATTGAAGATAAGCTATAATAATTCTTGAATCCTTGCAGAATTCTATTTAAACCTTTCACCATCTCTTCCAATTGTAAATACAGTTTGTTCCTCGGCTCTGTGTATCTTTTAATGCGTTCCCGCATTTTCCTCATGGCTTTCTGGCTCGGAATATGTGCCATCACATGCACTTTCTTCCCGCCTTTCACATGTTTAGGGTATTTTCGGTGGTGAAATCCTAGAAAATCAAATCCCTCGTTTCCATCCCACGTATTCACTAGCTTCGACTTTTCTGTATGGATTGTAAGTTCTAACTTATTCATAATGGATTGTAGTATCCGAATACTCTCTAATGCTTGTTGTTTTGTTTGACATACGATGACAAAGTCATCCGCATATCGAATTAGTTCCCCCAAATGTTTACACTTCTTTTCCCAAATGGTATCCATATAGTTTAAATATATATTAGAAAGTAATGGAGATATCACGCCACCTTGTGGTGTACCTAATGTCGTTTCATGAAATTGCGCATGTTCCATGATTCCCGCTTTCAACCATTTTCTAATGAGTTTTAACACTCTTCGGTCACTGATTCTTCTTTCTACAAGCCTCATTAATTTGTCATGATTAATATTGTCAAAGTATCCTTGTATGTCTACATCTACAATCCAATGAGATGTTTTACTCGCTTTCCGTATCTTCGATATCGCTTGATGTGCGTTTCGTTTCGGGCGAAACCCATACGAACAGTCTTGAAAATCGGCTTCGAAGATAGGTTCTATCACCAATTTCGTTGCCATTTGTACAACCCTATCCTTGATCGTGGGAATTCCAAGCGGTCTTTGTTTTCCATCACCTTTTGGAATATACATTCTTCTTACAGCTTGTGGATGGTATGATTTACTTTTCAATTCTATATATAATTCATTGAGAAAGTTTCGTTCTCCATATTGATACACGATTTCTTCAATCGTCTGTCCATCAATTCCACCGCTTCCTTGATTTCGTTTTACCCTTCTCCATGCTTCAGCCAATATGTCAGGACGATATATTTTGTCATACAACGCGTGAAACCTACGACTTGAACTTTCTTTGGCACAAAGATATAAAGTCTTCCAAAGTTCTTGAGCTTTTACATCAGTGTAGTTAGCTAGTTTTCCAGCATTCACTCACTCTTACCTCCTTCCAACTTATGAACAAAGTAGAGGTCCTTCCCTACATAACGTTGTGTTGTCGTTATGATATTCAGTACTATGACCTCCTCCGACTCCCTCTTTACAGTCCACCATTTCGTATATGCTTATAGGTTTCCTCTCTCCTTTCTGAAAGAAAGGGCAAAGGAGGGGCTCCCCAGTTCCAGACACTACTTTCTCAACATACCGCCCTCCGTACCCCGAGGGATTCTTCGATGTCGTATTTCCAAGTTCTTTACATCTTCCATGGTCTTCGCCCATATTCACCAGGCTCGACTTCCCTTTGTCCTATTTCTAGGTTGCTTTTAACGAGGCGGCAAGGTTCACTTTATGTTACGGTCTGTTGATTCGCTCGCACTTCTAGTAAAAGTTACTTTGTCACAGGGCTTCAACCTTAGGATTTCTCCACCAGCTGCCTGTCAGCTACTAGGCGACTTGGCTCTTACCTAGGCTGGACTTTCACCAGCAAGCAGTGCCCAGCTTAGCTGGGCACGCTAAACAAAAAGAGCATCCTATTCTTTCAGGATGCTCTTTTTGTGTTTATTTTTTATTTATTCGCAACTGATTACACGGAGAACAGTGAAGTGGAATTTTGTCTAAACAATTAAAGTTTGTTTCACAAATTTGTTCTATCGTTGGAACAAATGGAATGACAACTATGTTACTATCTATTATTTGTGTAACAGGTGGCAATACTGTGCCTACTTGATGTTCGAAGCGAATACTCGCTTGATTAATATAATTTCCTGAACCACTTGGTGCACTCTGAACTGTTACTTGGAACGAAACTGTCCGTGCTTCACCTGGATTTAAACTTCCTATAAGAAACCCTGATACTGGGCTTACATTTGGCACTGGCGTATTATCAACAGTTACACTTCCAGGAACAAATTGAACACTACTATCTAACATATCTTGAAAACGAATATTTTGTATCGCTGTATCTCCCGTATTTGTAATAACTGTCGTAAACGTAATAACATCGCCTATCGTTGCTGATTGAAGATCTGCCGTTTTTACGACTGTTGTTGAAACATTTTGAGGAATAAACGGGATAACAACTGTATTACTATCGCCTTCAACTACTACTGGCGGCTCATTAGGATTTACAGTTGCAAGCCCATTCGCTGTAGCAGTATTTGTTACTAAGTTATTTATTTGCCCTCCTGTTATTACAACTTGGAAATTAATAATTGCTGCATCATTCGGCTGAAAATCACCTAAAAGGATACCAGTATTCGGATTGGCAAATGGAAAAGGTACATCATTTACCGTTACCGTGCCATTTATAAATAACGTATTTGGGTCAATGATGTCTGTTAAAATAATATTCGTCACAGGAACTGTACTATCATTTATAACAGCAATTCCGTAAGTGACAACATCTCCTACCATTGCTACTTCAAAGTTTGCTCCTTTTGCAACAAATAAGATTGCAGTATTTACCGTTACAATAACTGTATTACTCGTGTCCATCACTGTAACTGGCGGTTCCCCTGGTACTAAAATATATTCTGCCGATGCCCCAGCAACGTTCACTACTGTACCACCATCTGGAAAACTTGTAATTGTAGCTTCATATGTTACAATCGCCGTTTCACCTACTGGGATATCTGGTATCGTAAATCCAATCTGTGGATTTAACCCCGGCTGTGGTATTCCATTTATCGTTACACTATTTGGGACAAAATCAGCTTCCTGAGATAACACGTCTATAAATTGAACATTCATCGCATCAGCCGTACCAGTATTTAATATACGAACAGTATACGTTACCGTTTCTCCTACTCCAACAATTGGATGATCTACTTCTTTTAACATATCTAAACTACCTCTATTTACTGGAGTTACTGTCGTATTACTCGAACTCGTAATTGTAAACGGTAGTTCTCCTGGAATAAGTTCAAAACTACCCGTTACACGCGCCGAATTCATAATGCTATTAGAAGGCGGGATTGAGATTACAGTTACTTCAAACGTTATGAGTACACTAGCTCCTACTGGGAGATCCGGTAATGAAAAGCCTACAAAAGGATCTAAACCTACTTGCGGAATCCCATTTATCTGTACACTCCCTGGAACGAATTCTAAACTAGGTGATGGAACGTCAATAAATTGCACATTTGTCGCTGTTACCGTTCCTGTATTTGTAACTTGCACACTATACGTTAACGTATCTCCTAATCGTGTCGCCTGTTTGTTGACAGTTTTTATAACATTGAATCGCCCTCTATTTACCCTTGTTATTGTCGTATTACTCGGCTCTGTTACTACAACTGGTGGTTCTCCTGGTACTAAAGTAAAACTTCCTGTTATATTTGCAACATTCGCTATCGTTCCTGAAGATGGAATATTTGTCACTGTCGCTTGGAACGTCACTATAGTCGTATTGCCAACAAGTATATCGCCAATTCCAAACCCAGTAATCGGATTCAAACCAGGTTGCGGAGTTCCATTTACCGTTACACTATTTGGGACAAGTGACGCTCCTGCTGAAATCGTATCAATAAACTGAACATTGTTAGCTGTTACTGTTCCTGTATTCGTTATTTGCACTGTATACGTTAATACATCGCCAACGAGAGTCGCAGCCCTGTTCACCTGTTTTATAACATTAAATCGTCCTCTATTTACAGTTGTGAGTGTTGTATTGCTTGGTTGGTTTACTATAACTGGTGGTTCTCCTGGTACTAAAGTAAAACTTCCAGTCACATTTGCCGTATTGGCAATCGTTCCATTTGATGGAACACTGACAACTGTTACTTGGAATATGACTTCTACACTTTCCCCTGGATTTATATCTGGAAGCGAGAATCCATTATTAGGATTGAATCCAGGTTGTAACACACCGTCTATCGTTACACTGTTCGGTATGAATGTTATAGAGGAAGGTAATACATCACTATATTGAACATTCGTCGCTGTCACCGTTCCCGTATTTTGAACTACTGTGGTATATGTGATTGTATCTCCTACTGCAACAACCGGCTGACTTACTGATTTTAAAACATTCAAACCAGATTCATTTATTTTCGTTAATGTCGTGTTACTTGTCGTTGTTTCAGTTATAGGCGGCTCTGTTTCACTTACAGCAAATGTAGCCGTAACATCCACAAAGTTAACTACTGTTCCACCTTGAGGTATGCTCGTTACCATTTCTTGGTATGTGACAAGTACAAAATCATCTACAGGTATATCTGGAACTGTAAAGCCTATGAACGGATCTAATCCTGGTGCCGGCACCCCGTTTATGCTCACACTTCCCGGTACAAATGCTACACCGGCGGAAGTAGTATCGATAAACTTAACATTGGTCGCTGCCACTGTGCCGAAATTAAAGATTAATACATCATACGTTAAAATTTCTCCTACAGTGGCTACTTCTTTATCTACTAATTTTAATGGAAAAATCGAAGCTATATTAATTGTCGTAACGACTAAATTCGTTAATATCGTTTCCGTAATCGGTGGTTCCTGAGGATTTGGTTGTGAAGTAAATGTAACGTCTGCATCATTTAATATGACTTCATTATCTGGAATTTCTGTAATCGTCACTTGGAACGTTACCTCAATACTTCCACCATTAATTAATAATGGGGTAACTGTAAATCCTATTTCTGGATTTAAACCAAGTTGCTGCACCCCACCTATCGTTACACTATCTTCTACAAATGTCGTTCCTTCTGGTATGACATCTTGGAAGAATACATCTGTAACAGGTATAATTCCTACGTTTGAAATTAGCACGGTATACGTTAATACATCCCCAACCGCTCCAGTTGCAACGTCAACTGTTTTTGTTGCTGTTACTTCACCAGGAGGAGGTAACGGTATCGTAACTACTGTCGTATTACTTGTATTCGTCGTTGTTACAGGGGGCTGTAAAGGATTTAATAAAAAAGTGGCTGTTGCAGATGCGGTGTTTAGTACGGCTCCGCGCGTGGATGGCGCAACTACTGTTACTTGGAACGTTACAGTCAATGATGTTCCAGCAGCAATATTAGGAAGCGTAAAACCTATATTTGGATCAAATCCAGGTTGAGGTGTTCCATTTATTACTACACTATTTGCTACAAATGTTGTTTCTGGAGCAATTGGATCAAGGAAAGAAACATTCATCGCTGTTACCGTTCCATTATTTCTAATGACAACAGAATACGTGTAAGTTTCTCCAAGTGCAGCTTGTTGTACAGATGAAGATTTTTGTATATTTAACTGTGCCGTATTTACCTGTGTCACTACAAAATTACTATTCGTAACAGTCGTTATAGGAGGTCCTGCCGGATTTATAAGAAAACTTGCAGTAACGTTCGATTGGTTTCTTATATTTCCACCGCTCGGAACGCTTGTCACTGTAACTTGAAACGTAATCGTAGCCGTTTGCCCGACCGGAATATTTGGTACTGGGAAACCTGCCATAGGATCCGCGCCTTGCTGTACGACTCCGTTTATTGTCACACTATTTGCTACAAACGCAGTACCAGACGGAATTGGATCTTGAAAAATAATATTCGTTGCAGGAACAGTTCCTGTATTTTGAATAAGAATCGTATACGTTAACGTATCTCCTACTCCTGCTTGTGGTGTATTTACACTCTTCATTACATTAAGTGATCCTACATTCACTCGCGTCACAACAATATTACTAATCGTTACAATTGTAATTGGTGGCTGCAAAGGACTTACTTGGAAATCAGCAGTTACATTCGCATTATTCGGAAGTACCCTGTTCGCTGGCACACTTGTGATTAACACTTGGAAAGTGACAGTTACCATCCCTCCTACTGGAATATTAGCAAGCGGAAATCCAGTTGTCGGATCTAAACCAGGTTGAGATATCCCGTTTATTGTTACACTATTCGCAACAAACGTTGTTCCAGATGGAATCGGATCAAGGAATGATACATTTGTCGCTGCTACTGTTCCACTATTTTGTATACGAACTGTATACGTTAACGTATCTCCTACACCGGCTTCACTAGCACTTACGCTCTTCATTACATTTAGCCCTGAAGAATTCACAACTGTCATAACAGTATTACTTGGTACTGTTACAGTAATTGGTGGCTCTGTTGGATTTACAAGGAAATCTCCAGTTACATTCGCATTATTTACGACATTATTTCCTTGGGGAATTTCATCAATTAATACTTCAAACGAAACAGTTACACTTGCGCCAGTAGGCAAATTATTTAGTGGAAATCCAAGTTCTGGATCTGCTCCTTCTTGTAAAACACCATTAACTAATACACTGTTTTCAATAAATAATGTCCCTTGCGGAATTGAATCTTGGAAAAATACATTTGTCGCTGGTACACTACCTGCATTTATGATTTCGATTGTATATACTAAAACATCCCCTACCGTTGCAACATCCGTATTGACTGATTTCACAACTTCAAAATCCCCCGATTGTACAGTTGTGTTAACAATGTTACTAGGAACATTAATTGTTACTGGTGGTTCGCTCGGATTCACTTGAAAACTTGCTGTTACATTTGCTTGATTTAAAATATCTTCATTTGGCGGATCCTGCTCAATTAATACTTCAAATGTAACTACAACTGTCTGAGCCGCAGGGATATTCGGAAGAGAAAATCCTAAATTTGGATTTAGTCCACTTTGTGGTGTTCCATTAATTGTTACAGAGTTTGCAACGAAAGAAACCGCTGAAGAAGTAGTGTCTTGGAAAAATACATTTGTTAACGGAACGTTACCTGTATTTTGGACGGCAATCGTGTATGTTAAAGTATCACCTACTGCCGCTTGAGCTGTATTTACTTCTTTTATTACATTTAAACCACCTGTATTAACTTGTGTTACAACGGTATTCGTTTGCCTATTAATCGTTACTGGCGGTTGATTCGGAATAACGACGAAATTAGCAGCTACATTACCCCGATTCGCAATCGTGCCTCCTGATGGGGTAGATGTAACTCGCACTTGAAAAGTCACCGTTCTACTTCCACCTGGAGATATATTCGCTACCGTAAACCCAGTCGCTGGATTTGCCCCAGGTTGCGAAACTCCATCAACAGTTACACTATTTGGTATAAAAGTCGTTCCAATTGGGGTTGGATCTTGAAAAATAACGTTCGTCGCCAGTACATTTCCTGTATTTTCAATTGTAACGGTATACGTAAGAACGTCATTAATTGTCGCAAAAGCTCTATCTACTGTTTTTCTCGTTCTTATATCGGCTATATTTATTGTAGTAAATACTGTATTACTTGTCGCTTGGCCTGAAACCGGTTGTTGACCAGGAACCGGAATAAAGTTAAACGTTGCACTTGCACGGTTCGGAATTGGATTTACAAGAGGATTAGATGTCACTCGAACTTGAAAGCGTACTACAGTCGTTTGCGAAGCATTAATACTTCCAAGATTAATACTACTTGCTGGATTCGCTCCTGGTCGAGCTACTCCATTTACCGTAACACTATTTGTTACAAACGTTGTTCCAGCAGGTATACTATCAACAAAAATCACATTATTTGCAGCGACATTCCCATTATTCGTCACATTAACTGTGTACGTTAATACATCATTAAGTGTTGCCGTCTGTAAATCTACAGATTTTTGCAAACTTACATTTGCGCGATTTACCGTCGTCTGTACTGTATTTGAAGAAGCTGTACTTGTGATAGGAGGACTTCCAACAAAAGGACGGAATTGGTATGACACCATTGCACGATTTGGAATAGGGTTTGGGTTCGGGAACGATGTTATTCGAACTTGAAATGTAACAATTCTTTGCGTGTTATTTGGGATTGTACCTAAATTAATTCCATTCGCTGGATTCGCACTCGGTTGTGTTACTCCACCTACCGTTACACTCCCTGCTACAAATGTCGTTCCGTTCGGAATACTATCTTGTAATACAACGTTTTCTGCACTTCCTGTTCCTGTGTTCGGGACCGTAATCGTATAGGTGAGAGTATCCCCTACCCCTGCAACTGTTCTATTAACCGATTTAACAGGATTAATAATTGGACCTGTCGCATCAATTTGAACACCAAAACCAGCTGCAGCGTATCCATCTCCATTTGTGACAAAGCGAACAGTTGCTGACGTTTGATTGTTTACTAAAGAAGATGAGGCATCTACATTCGTAATATCCCACCCTTGTCTTCGGACCGCTAAAGCTATCCCTAACGGCTGATTCAAATCTCCAAATGTGCCGCTCGTATCTAGATTGCCACTATCATTACAAATTTGTGATTGAAAGAAATTATTCGCGGGGTTTCTCGGTCCGAATAATGCGACTGTAGCATTTGCATTCGGTCCAAAGCGAAGCTGATCTCCAACAATGTTAGAATCACCTTCTTGAGCAGTTACGAGCACTCTTCCTGTAACAGCTCCTGTTGCCGGAGTAGCAAACCCTGAAATAGTAGCATCAACTGGCGGGGATGAAGCATCGATAATTTCTTGACCTGCATATACTGACAAATTCCGAAGTGGTAAACTTGCATTTTGATAAACTACCTCAAGCGTCCAGCCAGCTGAACGACTGATTGTTGGATCAGCTGAAGTTCTTGCAGCTGGCACGGCACCTGTTGTATATGTGCCTGCCCCACCTGCACTTACAAGATTCGTTACATTAGCAGAGCGAGCATAATAAAACTGGTTTCCTACCGAACCTTGCTGCGCAGTTGCAGGATCTGGTGCAACAGAAAATGTTCCTGCTGGTGTTGTAAATGAAATATTATCATTTAAAAATGCTGTAACATCCTCTGTATCGGTCCGGTATGTGCCGGCCCATACTAGTTCTGCGTATAAAACACTACTCCCTGCTGGAAGGTTCAAAATTGCACTTGAAGAATTTAATGGCCAGTCATTCGTTGTTCCTGCCGGGAATCCAGGTACTTGAAGCGATGTATTTATCGTTGTAAACACATCAATCGTGCCGAAGTTATTGTTTGGTGCAGGTGATGTAGGACTTAGTCCCAACGTGTTCCCAGTGAACGTGACGGCACCAGTTACTGTTGTTGTAAAACGATTCATAAAAGGCACACAATCATCTCATTTCATTTATAGTAAAAAGTGCTCTATACTATAAAATGTAGACAAACTATATAATGTACGTTGTCCAACAAAATTCCACACATATGAGAGGAGTTTGCTACACTATGCGCTACGTTATCGTAACAGGAACTTCACAAGGTTTAGGTGAGGCAATCGCCGTGCAATTGTTAGAAGAAAATACAACCGTTATCTCTATTTCTAGGAGAGAAAATAAACAGCTTGTAAAACTCGCAGAGCAAAACGACAGCAATTGTATTTTCCATTCCATAGATCTTCAAGATGTACATAATTTAGAAACTCATTTTAACGAAGTCTTTTCATCTATTCAAAAAGACAATGTCTCATCGATTCATTTAATTAATAATGCAGGAACACTTGCACCAATGAAACCTATTGAAAAGTCAGAAAGTGAACAATTCATTACGAACGTTCATATTAATTTAATCGCACCAATGATCCTTACTTCCACTTTCATGAAACATACGAAAGACTGGAAAGTAGAAAAACGCATTATAAATATTTCATCTGGAGCAGGAAAAAATCCTTATTTCGGATGGGGAGCTTATTGTACAACGAAAGCCGGTGTAAATATGTTTACACAGTGCGTAGCTACTGAAGAAGTGGAGAAAGAATATCCTGTAAAAACTGTCGCTTTCGCACCCGGTGTTGTTGATACAAATATGCAAGCACAAATTCGTGAAACAAATAAGGAAGACTTTATTAACTTAGATCGATTCACCGCATTAAAAGAAGAAGGAAAGCTACTGTCACCTGAATATGTTGCGAAAGCTATTCGTAACTTATTAGAGACTGAAGACTTTCCGCAAGGCGAAGTTATTCGAATTGATGAATAACAAAGAGGCACGCTATAATAGCGTGCCTTTTCATTCTATTTCTCTAAAAATATAAGTACAGACTCCATAATCTTCTCATAACCAATTTCTTGATAAATTTTATTTGATGTTGGATTTGCCAGGTCCGTATATAATGTCGTTGTTTTGTAGCCTTCATCTAACATACGTTGACTAAGTGCAGCGACACAACTAGATGCGTACCCTTTTTTCCGAGCTTCTTTCGGTGTATATACGAAATTAACTGTTATATTGTTTGTAGTCGGTCTCGTTTTTGCAGCTACAGAAACAATCTTCCCGTCTACTTCTAAACCAAATAGACGACGATTAGTAATTAATGTATGAGCAGTTTGTTTCGCTTCTTCTTTCGTAGTAGGAAGCTTCACATCTTCGCAAAATTGATATATCCACTGCTCTATTAATGTTAGCTCATCACTACTTACTTCTCGAAAGATTCCATCTCCGTTCCACTTTTTCTTTACTTGTTTTAATTCATATATACCTTGCTCCATTGCAACATTAGTTTTCTTATTCTCTAACACTGCAATCTCTTCCGCTAATTTCTGTACGATTTTTTTATTACCAATCAATCCAGGAATATGTGGATATACTTTCGTTAACTCTTTTGCAAGTTCCTTAATAGCTACTGCCGAAATCTCAGACGTAGCAACAATTATTTGTTTCTTTTCTTCTGTTTGAAGAAATACAGCTGCAATTTCTTCCTCTTGTTTTGCTACTCCTATAAATATCGGCTCTTGGACCATTTGTAATACACCTAATATGAGATTATTTTCCTGCTCATTCTTCTCTAAAAATGGTTTAACTTCTTCTGTAAAGTTAAGAATCTCTTCATATACATGTAATTGAATCATCGACAATCTCTTCTCTCTATTTATAGTTTCATTAAGTATTGGCGATTAATTCATTAAATCCTTCTTTTACGATTTAATAATGTTCGAAGCTAACGTATTCAAATCATTTTCAGCTTGTAAAATTCTTTGTTTTTCCTTTTCAAATACCTCTTCTTCTTTTTGAAATGACTCTTTTCGATTTTTAATCATACGCTCCATCTCTTTTTTACTCGGTCCACCATATACATTTCTTTTTTGAATAAAAGCTTCTGGTGATATAATTTCTTTCCACTCTTCTTCTAATAAATTTACTTTCAAATTTTCTTGTAAGTATACATTTATGTCTTTGAAATTTAATTCATGTAACTCCTTTTTCTGCTCCAATGACATATTCGCAATCGCACTTGCTGCATGATGTGCATGCCGAAATGGTATTTCATAGTTTTTTGTTAAAACATCTGCGAAATCTGTAATCGTAATCGCGTGTTTATATGAACGACTTTTTAACGTTTCCTCTTCTACTTTCATCGTTCGAATAACTGCGTTCATCATACAAAAAACACGAATCGCCTTTTCGATCCCTTTATATAAATACGGCTGCAAGTCATCCTCCGTATCGACAATATCGCCAAATGGTGTATTATGAATCATTTGAAATACAGTAAATGCTTCCCCTAAAGCACTACTCGTAATAGCACGAGCATGTTCTATTGAAACAGGATTTCGTTTTTGCGGCATAATACTACTTATTTGCACATATGGCTTCGCTACAGTAATCCCATCATATTCTTTCGTCGCTAATAGTAAAAAATCATGAATCCATCTACTCGTATTCGTCATAATAACCATTAGTAACGAGCTAACTTCTAATAAATAATCTGCTCCAGCAACAGCATCATATGAGTTCTCAATTACATTTGTAAACCCAAGTAACTGTGCCACTCGTTTTCTCTTAATTGGGAAGCTTGTTGTAGAAAGCGCAGCTGCCCCCATTGGAGAATGATTTAAAAGATGATACGCTTTTTTCATTCTTTCTAAGTCTCGTTGCATCGTATCATAAATTGCCAAAACATAATGACCAAATGTTGTCGGTTGCGCCGGTTGTGTATGTGTATACGCGGGCATAATTGTTTCCATATGTTCACCGGCGAGCTCGAGCATACTTTCTTGCAGCAATAAATGATGTTCCATTAACCGCAATACAAATTGCCGTAAACTCATGCGATACATCGTTACACCCATATCATTTCTACTTCTACCGATATGCATATTACTTACAAATTCACACTTTGCTTCTTGGGAAAGCAAATGTTCAACTAAGAAAAAAAGATCTTCATGTTGCTCTGTATATAGCAACTTCTCCTTTGGAATCCCCTCTACTTTTTTAAGTGCGATTAATATAACTTTCGCTTCTTCTCTTTTCATTAACTTCTCTTCAGTTAACATAGTAATATGTGCCCTATGCACTTGAAACATATCTTTTAATAAATAATTACGCTGAAAATTAAATACGTGCTGTAATACACAATCTACATATGTTTTCCCAGGGAAATCAGCGCCTTCATTCTTAATAAACTCTTCTTTACTCTGTTTCATCACCTTTTCCCCTTTCGCCTAAGTGTTACTACCCATCATACCCAAGGATGGTGAAAAAGTGCTTGTACATAAAAATAAACTCGGCGCTCATAGCACCGAGTTTATTTAATAAAAGTCGCATCATACTTATCACTTTGCAACACTTGAAAGTGTAGATTTGCTAAATGTTTACGTATTTCAGCACTGTCATCTTCATTTAAATTATTTGCCAAGAAAACAATTTCTGTACAGTTTCCTCGTTTATCCATTGCATAAACTGCTTTTGTTACCGTCCATGGTGTATAACCATTCTTTTGTCCAGCATGCCTGAATGTTTTACGATATTTCTTTGCGCTCATATCTGTTTCAACGATATTCGCCCACACTTTTTCTTCCGCTTCTGTAAGACCACCTTGATGATTTGCCTTTTGAAGCAGTACCATATAATCGTTAGCGGAAGCAGCCGGCAATCTATCCGACCAAATTTTGTCGTAACGTTCCTCTAAATACAGAGGAATTTCCTTCTGTAATAATGGTCCCTTCTTTTTTAAGCGTTCATGAATAATCATAGCATATTCACGATATTGCTCTTGAGACATTTCTTTTAACTTTTTCTCTATTTTATATTTTGGAACATGTAATTCTTTATGCAAATATCCCGGAATGTATAAAGATGAAACAATCGGAAATAGCGGTTGATGTGCAGGAAGTGCTAAACTTTGTAAATTCCGATTAATATTGTCTAATCCTAATACCTCCATTAAATATTCAGTATTTGCATTAGAACTAAACTTAACCATTCCTTTTGCAACTTCTTCTAAAGAAACCGCTCCTTCAGTTATCTTTTCTTTTTTTTGCAAATAATTTTGCCATCTATCTTGTGCACCACCATCTGTACCCGGCACATAATAACGATTCACATCATTAATTGAAACGAAACTAGACGGATCGATTTTCCCCTCTGTAACTTGTTTCGTATATTCAAGCGCCACAATTAACTTCATCGTACTAGCAACTGGCAATACAACATCCGGATTTACAGAATACACGACTTTATCATTTCTTTTTATTAAAAGTGCACTATTCTTTTCATCTTTATGTTCTTCAATAAAGGATGCTATGTACTGCGCATCATCATTATTTGAACTCCACACTTTTTTCACTAAAAAGTTACCTGATATTAGCAAAACGAAAATACCCACAATCACTGCGCATACTATAGTTTTTTTCAAGTAAAATTCCTCTCCTATTGTGTAACTCTTCTCTATTTATCTCTTAAAAACAAAATAATGGAGATGATTATTTAAACAATCATCTCCATTATTTTAACTTGTATGCTACTATTATGTCTACGTCATAATTTTCACAAAATCCTCTAGAAACTTTTTATAATGTAAAGACCAGCCAATTTTAACCCAATTTTTCAACGCTTTTGCTTCAGGTTGCGGGCGAAAATCAGCGATACTTTCCCCTTTCGCAACTCCAACCGTATCTACATCAACACGACGATACACGTAATCTAAAATAGATGGATTTGCCGCTACCATCATCGTTACTACATCATGCACTGGGCTCCCTGTTATTTTAGGATTCAGATTTTTATAAGCTTTATAATAATAATTGAAAATCGGTTCTATTAATTTCTTGAAATTCGTTTTAGAATGTTTCGTAATGTATTTCACCATCTCCGGTGTAATAATCGCTTCTGATGTAACGTTAAGCGGTATTAGTGTCACATTTTTTGCATTTTGCATAACTAATTGTGATGCAATTGGGTCACCATGAAAATTGGCTTCCGCGACTGGTGTAACATTTCCGGGCATTAAAAAAGCTCCGCCCATTATATAATATTCTTTCACATACTTCATCATTGGTTTTTCTAAAATAAAGGCCGTCGCTAATGTTGTTGATCTGCCGGCATCAACAATGATTAGTTCTCCTTTATATTTTTCAATGATATCGAAAAATGCACAAAAAGGTTTAATATTGGGAGAAAAAGTTTTAGGAGGCTTAATAGGTCCTAAGCCATCTGCCCCGTGAATTTCCGGATAATATGTTACAAACTCCCCAGATAAAGGAATTTTCGCTCCATTAATAACAGGTATATCTTCCCGGCCCGCCATTTGCAATAAATACGCCGCATTACTCGTCGCCTTTTCCTGTGTTACATTCCCATATCCTGTTACTACTCCAACAATATCAATATCAGGATGCAATAATCCATACATAATTGCTAAAGAGTCATCAATTCCTGGGTCTCCTAAAAATAATATTTTTTTCATAGACCTCAACTCCATCCCATCAATTGTTATTACTTTATGAATACATGACGGAATACAGAATGAAAAAGATAAATTTTGTATAAACAAAAAACGTAGGAACTTCATATTAGAAGTTCCTACGTTTTTCTATATTTTCATGCTACTTTTTTCATCGTAACCATACTACCAATTATATAAGAAATAAATGCAAAGCAAATCGGGAAAACAACTGTATGTATACCGAATGGATTAGGGTAGCAAAGGTGAATAAACATATAGGAACCTACTCCAACTAAGATAGATGCAAGAGCTCCAGTTGCATTTCCTTTTTTCCAATATAAACCTAACACAATCGGCCAAATGAACGCTGCTTCTAAACCACCGAAAGAAAATAAATTTAACCAAATTAAAAAGTCTGGTGGCTTAATAGCGGCAGCATATACGAGTAATCCTACGATACCAGTAATCAATAGGCTACCTTTCTTTATCGTACTATCCGCGGCATCTTTATTTATGTAGTTCACATATATATCTTTAATAATTGACGAACTTACAAGTAATAATAATGAGTTCACAGTAGACATTATCGCTGCCATTGGTGCAGCTAAGAAAACTCCAGCTAACCAAGGTGGCAACACTTCCATCGCGAGTAGCGGCATTACTTTATCTGGTACCGTTATGCCTGGAAGGACTACTCTTGCAAACACACCTGTTAAATGCATACCAATCATAATTGTACCGACGACAACCGTTCCAATGATTAATGCTTGGTGCATAGCTTTTGAATTTTTATAAGACATAGCACGCACACTAATTTGCGGTAATCCAACGACACCAATCCCAATTAAAATCCAAAATGATGTGACATATGATTTCGTTAAACTTCCATCCGCTCCGAACGGTGTTATTAGATTCGGATTAATTTGAATAAGTTCCTGCATAATCTTTTCAACTCCGCCACCAGCAATGACAGTAGCAATTAAAATGATTGTTGTTCCGACTAACATAATGATTCCTAATAACGTATCTGATAAAGCGACTGCACGAAATCCACCAATTAACACATACACAAGTACAGAAAATGTAAATAAAAATAGTGCCGTTGTGTAGGAAAGTCCTGTTAGCGACTCAATTAATCGTCCGCCGCCAACCCACTGGGCTACTGTTGCTGAGAACAAAAAGATTATAATACATAACGCAGAAAGAACAACTACCGCTTTATTATTGTATCTGCCCTTTAAATAATCAATAAGCGTAATTGCTTCCATCTTTCTAGCGATAATAGCAAACTTTTTACCAATAACCGTTAAAACGATATATCCTGTTACAACTTGAATCGCTGATAACAGCACCCATCCAAGCCCCATATTGTAAGCAATACCAGGCCCGCCGATAAAGCTACTTGCACTACCGTACGTAGCAATCATCGTCATAGCTAATAATAAGCCCCCAAGTTCACGCCCACCAAGAAAATATTCTTGTAAAAATTTATTATTAGCGGTTGCTTGTACACGTCTTGATGCATATACACCAATTAAAAACACAACGATAAAAGAAATTATCATTGGGATTATTACATACCAATTCATCTATCATTCCTCACTTTTTTCTTCCTCATCGAGTGAAATATCTTGAAATAAAAAACGAACAACTAAAATAAGCAAAATAACCATTACGATAAATCCAACGATACAGCTATAAAAAAACCATGCTGGAAAACCTAATACATATGTATATTCACTCGGATCCTTACTTCCAAGCCCATAGGCAAATCCATACCATATTATAAAATTAATAATAGCTAATCCAAGACCAATTAACGCTTCTCTATGGGCAACTCGAAAGCGCGGATCATCATGATAATTCTTCATTTTCCCCCTCCTCTCACGATGTATAATTGTACCACTGTTTTTCTAGTTTTTCCTACTAGAAAACAAAAACGCGCAGGATTTTTTGTAATTATATAGAATACAATGTTTCATTACATATTTTTTACAATTGTAACGAAAATGAAATTTGAATTTTCAGCGTTTTTTATTTATGATTTTAAGTAGAGGCTTTTCATCTAGTTCCCACATCCTTGATTTCGGAATAAACGCCGTCTCGTACTGCGTTTAAATTATATTTTCAAGGGGGTTATACAATGAGTCAACTAGCTGTAAATCTTCATGAAAAGGTAGAGAAATTTCTTCAAGGCACAAAGAAACTATATGTGAACGGAGCGTTCATTGAAAGCGCTTCCGGAAAAACATTTAAAACACCTAACCCAGCAACTGGTGAAACACTCGCTATCGTTGCTGAAGCTGGTCGCGAAGACATTCATAAAGCTGTGGTAGCTGCTCGAATGGCTTTCGATGAAGGTCCTTGGTCACGCATGAGCACTGCTGAACGCAGCCGTCTTATGTACAAGCTCGCTGATTTAATGGAAGAGCATAAAGAAGAGCTCGCACAGCTCGAAACGTTAGATAACGGAAAGCCAATCCGTGAAACAATGGCGGCAGACATACCACTTGCAATTGAGCATATGCGCTATTATGCTGGCTGGGCGACGAAAATTGTTGGTCAAACAATTCCTGTTTCCGGTGATTACTTTAACTATACACGCCATGAGGCTGTTGGTGTCGTCGGTCAAATTATCCCTTGGAACTTCCCACTTCTTATGGCAATGTGGAAAATGGGAGCTGCGCTTGCTACAGGATGTACAATCGTTTTAAAACCTGCAGAACAAACTCCACTATCCGCTCTATACTTAGCTGAATTAATTGAAGAAGCTGGATTCCCGAAAGGTGTTATTAATATCGTTCCTGGATTCGGTGAATCAGCTGGACAAGCACTTGTTAATCATCCACTCGTTGATAAAATTGCATTTACTGGTTCTACTCCAGTCGGTAAACAAATTATGCGACAAGCATCTGAATCATTGAAACGTGTTACTTTAGAGCTTGGCGGTAAATCACCGAACATTATTTTACCAGACGCCGACTTATCTCGCGCGATTCCTGGTGCACTTTCTGGTGTTATGTTTAACCAAGGACAAGTATGCTCTGCTGGATCACGCTTATTTATTCCAAAGAAAATGTATGATAATGTCATGGCTGATCTCGTCCTCTATTCTAAAAAACTAAATCAAGGTGTCGGTCTTAACCCTGAAACAACAATTGGTCCTCTCGTTTCCGAAGAACAACAAAAACGTGTAATGAGCTACATTGAAAAAGGGATTGAAGAAGGCGCTGAAGTACTTTGCGGAGGAAGTAATCCATTCGATCAAGGCTACTTCGTTTCTCCTACAGTATTCGCTGACGTAAATGACGAAATGACGATCGCAAAAGAAGAAATTTTCGGTCCAGTTATTTCTGCAATACCTTTTAACGATATTGATGAAGTAATTGAACGTGCAAATAAATCACAATTCGGCTTAGCGGCTGGTGTGTGGACAGAAAATGTTAAAACAGCACACTATGTTGCAAGTAAAGTACGTGCTGGTACTGTATGGGTAAACTGTTATAACGTCTTTGATGCAGCATCTCCATTTGGAGGATTTAAACAATCCGGTCTTGGCCGCGAAATGGGATCTTACGCGCTGAACAACTATACAGAAGTGAAGAGCGTTTGGATTAACTTAAATTAACGAGAAAGAACCTGACCTACTCGGTCAGGTTCTTTTCATTATGTATTCATTTACACTTGCAACCCACCGCTCACATTTAATACCTCTCCTGTAATGTAAGACGCATACTCTGATGCTAAAAAGGCAGCTGCGTTTGCAATATCTTCCGGCGTTCCGATTCTTCCAACTGGAATCGCTCCAACCATTTTCTCTTTTACTTTATCCGGTATTGTTTTTGTCATATCAGTATCCATAAACCCTGGACAAATCGCATTACACGTAATACCAAAACTTCCAACCTCTTTCGCTGCTGTTTTTGTTAAGCCTACAACCCCTGCTTTTGTAGCCGCATAATTTGCTTGTCCAATGTTTCCTTCCCTACTAATAGAAGAAATATTAATAATCCGTCCATACTGTTGTTGTCTCATATAAAGAAGTGCTGGCTGCATACAATAAAAAACGCCAGTTAAGTTCACTTGTAATACTTGTTCCCAAGCAGACTTCTCCATCTTATGTAACATTGCATCTTTTGTAATCCCAGCGTTATTCACTAAAATATGTAATGTACCAAATTTTTGCACCGCATATTCAATTAACGACTTCGCTTCATTTTGATTACTCACATCACATCGATATAAACTCACATCATACCCTTCATCTGATAATTCACGTGTCGTTTCTTGTAGCTTCTCTTCATTTACATCACTAATTAATACTTTGGCCCCTAGTTTTGCAAAAACTCGTGCGATTTCTTTTCCAATCCCCTGCGCAGCACCCGTTACAACAGCTGTTTTCCCATTCAACAATTCCATCTCTATCCCCCATTTCTATTAGTTATATTGTATATTTCGGCTCTATGCTTTCCAAATCCTCTTTGTATAAAAAAGTCTATTTGTGTCAAACTAACTTTGCAACGTCGCATAAAGTGAAACTTTAATCAGTGGGATTTTGTTCATCCCCCACTGATTATTAGCCCTCACCAATCGGGCATTTACGGGCAGTTAATCTCCCACCTAACTTCTTTGTTCCAACTGGATTTTGAGGTGGGAGTTTTACTACCCGTTAATGCGGGATAAAACACAAGGAGATTGTGTCGAATGAAAAAAAAGAATGTAAATCGAAACAAAGCTGCCGATGGCATTGATGTTGAGTTCGCTCGCGAACTCGCTGACCACAATGACTTAGAAGCAAACGCACGTGCAAATGCCGCTGATGCACGTCAAAAACGCCAATCAACAGAAAAATAAGGAACTACAACGTTCCTTATTCTTTTCAACAGGGACCTACTACCCATCAAAATAAACCGAGAGTATCTCTCGGTTTATTTTCTATATTTCTTTACGTAGTGCGCTAAAGCAAGTAACGGATATATATGCCCATAACTATGATAGCGAATATAAAAGCCCCCCGGTAACCCTGTACCAGTAGGATATTTTTCATTCATAGTAGACTGCGCGAGCAAATATGTAATTCCTTTTCGAATAATCGGTGTTTCTTGATCGTAGTAAGAAATGAGTGCATCAAGTGCCCACGCTGTTTGTGACGGCGTACTAAAAGGTAAAGAAATGAATTTTTTCTCTACACTACTTTGACAGGATTCTCCCCACCCTCCGTCTTCATGCTGCAAATGTTCGAGCCATGAAGCTGCTTTTTTCAACGATGGATGAGTAGAAGGCACTCCTAATGCACGTAAGCCTGTCATCGTTGCCCATGTCCCATATATATAACATATCCCCCATTTTCCATACCATGATCCATTCTGTTCCTGTACATCCATTAACCATTTGATAGCTTTCTTTTTTTGCTCTTCAAGCAATTCATTCGGTGCATACGTTCCGAATAATTCTAACACCCTACCTGTAATATCTGGTGTGGACGGATCGGTTATCATATCACTCGCATTTTCAATCGGCAAATTCGATAGTAACTTGCTCGTTACCCCTCGTTCAAAAGCTCCCCAGCCTCCATCATTGTTTTGCAATCCTTTTACCCATTCCACACCTCTTCCCCACGCATCATCTACTCTATCATTCCCTCTACTTCGCGCTAACGCTCTAAGGGCAGCTGTAGTATCGTCTATATCAGGGATCGTCGTATTAACATCTGAAAATCCCCAACCGCCAGCTACAAGTGATGATGCATGTACGCTCCAATCTACCTTTTTAGTTTGTTGTTTTTGCAATAAATACTCCGTCGCCCTTTGAATCATCTTATTTTCATTTGTAACTTTAGCTTCTTGCAATGAATAGCTAAGTAAAGCGGTATCCCATACGGTAGAAGGAGAATTTTGCAAATGACTTCCTCTGTCCATCTTCCATATATAAGATTTTAATCCTGTCACAGCTTTCTCAATAATTGGAGACTGAATAGAGTGCCCTAATGCAAGCAAAGCATAAATCATATAAAACGTAGCACTGGCGTAACTATATAATGTTCCATTTTCATCTATACGCTCCTTCATAAAGCGCTCTACTTCTTCGTATCCTTTATGATGTAACGATAATGGATAAGATATTACCTTTTTCACATCACCTAAAAACGATTGAAACAGCGGAGACCGCTCCTCTCGAAACCATTGCCCACCCCCGCCTGCAATATGATTTAAATTTGGCAATAACTTTTTCTCTACACGGAATCTCTTATTCATACAAATCATCATCGGAATTAAATGTATACGCGCTGAGCTGCTTAGCCCAAATATACTGAGGGGGGAGTCATCTTGTAAAAATAAGATTGGCGTTGGAAAGTGAAAAAGCGCAGGAAATTCATATTCTCCATGAATCGCTAATAAAAATTTCGTCATAAAATGAGCACGAGAAACTCCCCCGTGTTCCTTAATAAACATTTCAGCTCGCCTCATATTCATATCTTCTTTCGAATATTTTTCCGAAGCAAGTAAAGCAGCATATGCTTGGATCGTCGCGGATAAATTCCCTCCCTTTTCATCTTCGTATAATTTCCAAGTCCCTTCATTTGTTTGAAGAGATACTAACCTTTTCACAAACGGTTCTATTTCGTCATTTCGCCCTAATAATTTGAGTAAAAAAATCATGTGACAATCCGTTAGCAAAGCTCCTTCAAAACAAAATTGCCACGTTCCGTCTCGCCTTTGCATCGTTTGAAGTGCAGTCGTTCTCCGCTCTATCTCCTCATGCACTTTGTCATATAGTAGCACACCGCTCACCCACCCTTTCTAAGTCCGTATACGATATTCGAAAACTCATCTAAATATGTATGAAAACAAAGAAAAGCAGAACGTGTATTACACACATTCTGCTTACAAACAATACCCAACCCCGACAACAATTCCTAATAGTGCACCAACAACAACTTGATACGGTGTATGTCCAACGAGCTCATTTAACTTTTTATATTCTGTTTGTCTACCATGAAAAAAATCATTCAATATTTTCGCTTGCTTACTTACCGCAAGCCTTACACCTGAAGCATCGTACATAACAATAATGGCAAAAATAGCGGCAACCGCAAATATTGGACTCTCCACACCTTCCACCACTCCGACACCTGTAGCAAGTGCAGTAACAGTCGAAGCATGCGAACTTGGCATTCCACCTGAAGCAAAGAACTTAGCAAAATCAAACTCGCCTGTTTTTATTAATTTAAAAACGACTTTCGTTAACTGTGCTAAAAACCAAGAAATTATAGCTGCTATAAGTGGATCATTATGTAAAATTGTTTCCATGTTTTTCAGCTCCTCACTGACTATAATGGAATTTCTATATAATATAAGTATAAAGAAAAATGCGTAGAAAATACTACGCATTATGATACTTTTGCTGATTTATTTTTAATAAATTTTGGTTGCTTCTGTAGTAGAAACTTTGTTTTCGCCATTGAAAAGACAAATAAAGCAATCCATATACAGAAAAACGCAATCATATGAGTAGATGTGAAATGTTCACCAAAAACGAACACACCTAAAATTAAACTAATAGTCGGCGCGATGTATTGTAAAAATCCTATCATATAGAGCGGAATAAGTTGTGCTCCTTTAGCAAAATAAAAGAGTGGTAACGCTGTAACAATACCTGCCCCTATTAAAAGAAACGTTGATATTGCCGAAATAGAACCGAACGAACCAAAGCCATGAACTCCTGTCATAAACAAATATATAAGTGCAAATGGCGTCACTAACATCGTTTCCATCGTAAGCCCAATTGTTGCATCATAATTTAATAATTTTTTCGTTAATCCATATAATCCAAATGAAAAAGCAAGTGAAAGAGAAACCCATGGAATTGATCCGAAACGTATCGTTAAAATAACAACGCCCAATCCAGCTAAACCAACCGCAACATATTGCCAAAAATTAAGCTTCTCTTTTAAAACAACTGTACCAAGTAAAATACTTATAAGTGGATTAATATAATACCCAAGACTTGCTTCGATTACATGGTTATGATTTACGGCCCATATGTATACAAACCAGTTTCCACTAATAAGTACCGAAGCAATTGTTAATGACATTAATAATTTAGGTCGTTTAAAAAGGGCCACTAACTCCCCACCAAACTGACGAAACCTCTTCGTTACTCCTAAAACTAACAACATAAAAACGAATGCCCAAACGATGCGATGCGCTAATATTTCATCTGCCGGTACTTCCTCCACCCATTTCCAATAAATCGGAAGGACTCCCCACATCGTATACGCACCTGCTGCATATATAATCCCCTGCTTTTGCTCTGCTGTTTGACTCCCCATCTTCCTTTTTCTCCTCTTCTCTTTTTTTCTTCATTATAAAGTCTCACATGCTTACTTTACCAATATTCAATCTGCATTTCTTTCGACATTCCTCTTGCAAATCCTTTATATGTATAAAAACACTCCTACTGTTATAATAACGAGCACTGGAATACCGAAGACAAATTTACTTTTATGTGTCTTATGATGAAACATATACATACCAATCCAAGCTCCAATCGCTCCTCCAGCTGCAGCTGATAAAAACAACGTACTTTCTGGCGTTCTCCACTGTTTTTTCTTTGCTTTTCGCTTATCAAGCCCCATCATACTAAATGCTATAACGTTAATAATAATAAAGTATATCCATTTCATCTTATTCTCTCCCTTAAAAAATTCGCTTTATTGTAACACGAAAAAACCACGCAGGCGAGTAGCCTGCATGGTTTTATAATTCAGTCTCTTGATTTTCTTGTTCTTTCTGTTCTTCCATTTGTTGTTCAGCGATTTCCGCTGAAATCATTCCATAATAAATTTCTGGATATAATCCAAATATTTGATATACACTACCTAAAAACGGCATCGGAATCCCTCATTTCTAAAGTTGTATTGTCATTCTTAAGGATTCCCTTTTCACTCATTATACATTCGTTTTTGGCACTTCTTCTTCATCGGGAACATGTAATATATTTTGCCATTTTTTATAAGGCGCACTATTTGGATCCACATACCCTTTCGCATACGAACGATCCCACAATTGTTTCATAAACATCTCTTTCTCTTTCTTTGCAACCATATCTGCACCTGTTCCGTAATAGTTTTGGAAATACAGCTCAATTTCATCAAGGAATAACCTTAACAAATCGTCAGATGTTTCTTCTAACGTCGGGTCATATTTTGCCTCACGGTCATACATTAAAATCATATCTAAAATATTATGAACATGCTCTTTACGGAGCCATCTTATATCTTGAGCGCCTAATACAAATGCATGTGTATATAAATGTCCACCTTGTATCATTGCCTTTTCTTGTTCTTCTTCAAATCGTGACAAGATGTTTTCATAAATAAACGGATTATGAAGCAATGCTCTGTGCAACTTATAACTTTCACTTGAAATATTTTTCCCCATCGACTGGATTAAAAAGCTACGGCCGACACCGTTATATTGATACACGAACTGTCCATCAACAGCAACTAAGCTAATCCAGCGATACATATACGCGTATAGAAGAGCACGATTACATTTGTCGTAATCTAACTTCGTTTGCGTTGCATTCAAGTCTGGCATAAAGGCTGGTAAGTGCCAATATTTATCTAAATGCGGCGTCAAACTAGATTTTTTACTATTTAATTTGTTCACGCGGCGATAATACGATTGAAAATAATCACCTTTATCGTTCATAAAACCATTCGCAATATGTCCAGATGAAAGCTTAGGAAAATCTTGTAGCGATAATCCGTAATGAGCACGATAACAAATCACTTCAAATGGTGAAAACGCCTCGTTTACCGTATCTTTTTCTTTAAACATTTCTTGCAATAACTCTTCTTGCAATTCTTGTTTTAAAGATGGATGTACGCCCCAATATTGTAATTCTCTATGATGAGAAACTTTCGGAACGAACGGACTTGCTAAATGGAAAAGATCTTCAATTTTTTCACGAACGTATTCATCACGATCACGCTTCTTGAAATCTGCTTCTTTTCGCAATGCTTCAACGATATTAAGCTCTAATTTGTCACGATAGCGCACTTGAAGTTCGTCATAACAATAACTCAATATATGTTCACGATAGAAGTCTTCCACCTTTTTCGACTGAATTTCTTCGGCTTTCGCATCACGACAATATTCCCCGTACAAGCTCATATAAATTTCGGAGGATATATCTTTCGGTAATACACCTAAATTTAAATGTTGCTGCATATCTTGCCAAATCTTTTCTTGCAATTTCTCTTCAGCTAATACGTATACATTCGTCGGGTTCGTTTTCCCCTCAAATTCCTTGCTTCGCTTTTGGATTTCAAACAATAAATTTTCACGTGTTTCGTATAAATTATCAAAGAATCTTTCCCAATATTGAATCATTTTATCAACTGCTTGGTATAGCGATTGATACACGAGTTCTAACAACATTTCTTTACGATACTCACTTAATTTGTGTACGTACTGCGTTACAATATCTTCAAATTCTTTTTTAAACAAACGCTGCTGATTATTAATCATTTTTCCAAACCAGCCTTGTTGCTGCGCAATTTCAACGCGGCGAACAGCCGTTACAGTTCCATCAATATTACTCACATTAAATTTCTTATCGTAGTTTTGAATTAAATTACGCTTTTGTTCATTATTTTCATGTAGTCGATTCATCTTCTCTACTAACTGCTTACGAAGTTCATACAGCATAAAACGTGCTGCAACTGGATGAACTGGATCCGTTTTCTTTAAAAACCATGTATTTAATTGGTAAGACTGTCCTTCTGAGCCACTCGGTGTAAAGCGGTCTGATTCGATCATGTCATATAAAAGGGTAGTAACATGCTCATGTACACGGCTCGGAATGGCGTAAGCATATAAACGAACCGCATGATCAACTCTCGCTACTTCCCCCTTCATTTGTTCCATCATTTTAAGCTTCGCAGCCGATATTTTGCACTCATGCTGTAGGCGGTTTAATTCCTCATCTTTTTGCACTGTACGGTGTACGTAACTCTCTACAGCATCTAAAAACAATTTTGATTTTGCAACACCGAGCTTACCACCCTCTGCCCCTTCACGTGTTTCATGGTACATTTGTCTATAAAAAATATGAGCTTGTTCTGGCCGAGTAGCAAGATGCTCTAAGTCTTCTAAATAACTTTTCCCGCGCTCTGGCTTTTCACGCTGCATACCACGTTTGACATCTTGGTCGTATCTTTGCTTTTTTTCTTGAAACAGTTGATCTAAATGAAGCCAAGATTCATCTAAACCTTGCACCGCCCATTTTAAAGCACAGTATTTCAAAACGTGCTCATACGGATAAATAAGTTTTGCCGTTCCTGCTCCGCAATATCTCCCTTTCCCACTCGATTCTGCCAATTGCTGAATTTGATTATCTTCTTGTGCAAAATGATTTGCAGACATTGGACTAAATAACTGTAAATAAATCGTATTTGCCATTTGCTCCATATAATCCGATAAATTGTGCAAATGGTGCCCATGTAAATTTTCATAATCATATAAGAAACAATAATTGTACGGTAAATGATGCTGCTTTATCGTATGGTTTGTTCTTCCGTCCTCATCCACTTGATCAGGACGATATTCTAATTCAATCGTTACGCCGCCTCGTTTTGATAATTCACCAGTCGATCCAAGCGTAATAGCGTGCAACTCTTTTAACGATGCATAACCATTCGCTTGCACAGTTTCAAACTCTTTCGCACTAACCGTTCTCGTCTTAACTAAAACATCTGGCATTAAAAACGCACCGCGAATTAAAATGTTATGATGCTGCAATTTCTTCCGGAGCATCTCACGCAAATATAATGCGATTTGTAAAAACATCCCTGAGCCTGTTCCGCCGGCTAGTGATGTTACAATAATGACACGTACACCATATTCCGTCTGATCACTTGTAACTGGAAAAATCTTCTCGATTTCTTGCCAAAACGATGTGAGTTTATCTTCTTTCATCGCAGCACGTAACGCTAACCGTGAAATGACGCGTAACTGTCCAGCCCCTTCTGTTAACGGTTTATCAAGTATAGTCGGGTCCATCGGAAACCACTCTGGAATCGTTGGATCTCCCGCAATATACTCTCTCGGTGTTTTACTCGAGCTCGTTTGCGTCTTAAACTTCCGAATATGATCAAATTTACTCAATGTATTCACATCTGTATCAAATACATGCATCGCTACCTTTTTACGACGCTCCTCAGGTAATCTTTCATATATTTGATGTGTGACAGTACTACCGATTCCACCTAAGCCAATTAAAATTGTTGGAACTTGTAATGTCATGTGAACCACCTTCCTATTCTTGCTTGTTTGAAAAGAAGAATAAAGAGAGCCGGGCCTCCTCCGCCCCTCTTACACCCTATCTACTATTCACATTCGTACCGGTAAATCTCCTTACCATATCCTCTATCAATTACTAAAAGTTCATTTGGATACAACGTCTTATGCTCCATTCCTACCTCTTCCTCTGTTATAAACATCCCATCAATAATCATCCCAACCACTTGCGATTCTTTCGCTACAAATATAGATTTCGATCCTTTTTTCGCTATTAATGTTACAGATTGCACAGTCTTTCTTTCTGCTCGGAATGGAATGTCAAAATAGTGCTTCCACCATTTATTTTTAAGTAACTCTGGTTCAGATTGATAAAGCCAATCTTTCGCTACTTCTTGATCCCATTCGTAATATAGTAATGCTTTCCTATGAAATCTCGGACGAACAATCCATCCTAAAATAATAATTCCTACTATTAAAAGTAATAAAGTGATAGGAATTACAAATTTAAAAATGAGCGCATACTTCTCAAAAAACGGCGCATTTTCAATGTGCAGTACGATCTTTTCCTTTACTTCTTGTAATGTTGAATCATTGATCGTGATGGTAGCCTCTACGGTGCCGGTATCTGTAAAATTGAATGTGTCGGAGTAATAAGGTCGAGGATAAACATAAACTTGACTACCATGCTGTTTTAATTCATAGTTGATCGATTGATTCGATGTGACACCAGTAGATTTTAATAGTTTCTTTACAGCCTCTTCTGTCATCGGTTTACCATTTAACTGGGGCTGTAAAATAAATGGTTTACTATTTTCTAAATTTGTTACCTTTTCTTCATAATCTTTCGTAACAGCTTGAAGTGTTAATTTTGGTTTTTCAGCTGGTTCAATCTTGAATTCTTTCGTCTGTCTATAAAATCCCTTTATATTCATATGGACTTTCCCGCGTACTAACGCTTTACCAACCTGTGTCTCGTAATAAAACACATGTCTTTTATCATTCCACTTCATCGGATACTGCTTTCCATCTATTTCTACTTCTGCTTCGAAATAAGAAGTTTGAATTGGTAATTCAGTAGGTTTCGCTTCAATAACAGCTGTCACACCTTCATACATTTTCTCAACATTTTTTCTATCTTTATCATCTTTGTCGTACGTAGAAACAGTATAATTAAGCGCTGGTTCAACAAGTACTTGTAATCCCTCTTTCTCAATGTCCTGATCCACTTCTATCGTATATGTCCCTGGCTTAATCACTTCCTGGTTCGCTGTACTTACATGCACTATATTTCCGAATAATTTAGCTTCTCCTGGTGCATGTATAGAAAAAGAAGACTGCAATTGTAACGGTTTGGAAAGTTGCATAACTTTATAATTAGACAAAGAAGGTGATTGTCGTACAAGCGTCATACGCTTTAATGGAAACGGTGTTGTAATCTCTACTTTTTTCCCTACTATTTTCGTTTTGACAATCGACTCAACAGAAGAAAATGGATCACGATTTGCAACTAATGCTGCCACTTGATTCACACTTTGTACAATACCATCCTCACCGCTAGACGGCATGACAACTCCATTCATTTCTTTTTTCCAAATCTCTTTAAACGTATTTAACTGCAGCTTCTCTTGCTGCCCTAAATCCTCTTCCATCGTGATTAAGACTGGATGTAAAGAGATCTTTTTCGAATCCATTTCTTTCTTAAACTGCGCTAACTTCTGTGTAATTTGTTCTTTTCCGCCAATCTTATCTTTCTCCAAATCATTAAATGCCCCGTCAGTTAATACAATAAGCCAAAATTCACGTTTCCCATCTATATCTGCTTCCTTTTTTATAGATTGCATCGCCGTTTCTACTGCGCTAAATGGAGTATTTAAATATGTTTTCCACGCCCCAATCCCCTCAATTTCTGTTTGCCTTTGATCCTTTGTTAATGAAATGTTTAATGGAGCATCCGGCTTACTCATTGGAACGTAAGAAAATTTATCTTTCTCATCTAATAGCGCAACTAAACTTTGCAAGGCGTAATTGGCATACTTCCAGCGATCGTTATTTCTCATGCTGCCCGAATCATCATATACAAGTGAAACGACCCTTTCCTTTGCCTCCTCTCCTTTTGCAAAAACTGAAAAAGGTAAACATATAAATAGAAACAGCATGAACGTGGCACAAATTCGAATTTTCATGATGAGGCTTCGCCACCTTTGTAGACAAATTCCTATGTTTAAATTTATGAGAGGAAACAAGATATATGACTTGTATTTTAGGACAACAGTTCACAGCAATTACATTATGTAAACAAAAATGAACTACTCCCATATTTTATTTCGAATTTTTTCCTTATTATATATCTGAAATAACACATAGATTTCATACTTTTCCCGCTATAAATTCCACCATTAAAGTTTGATTTTCTTTTCAATACAAGAAATAAAGAGCACGCTATAATTAGCGCACTCTTTACTTCTTCACATATACTTCAACAATCGGATTTTCCTTTTGATCTGCATGTAAACGTATATTCTCTTCACCCGTATTATAAATGCTAGATACCAGCATAACTGTTAACAAATTAGGTATTTTCGCATCACTCCCATATTTTCGTTCAAGAGCTTCTGTATACTCGAAATCCAAATCACCCTGCACATATGTATACACTTCAAAACCATCTTCCAAATTACAAACTACTGTATCTATAATATCCGCTCCTACTTGCTTCTTCATTTCACCTCGCAATGCTTCAATAAATTCTTCCCAAGGAACTTCGTACGTCTGAAATTGATCTGTAGATTTCATTTCATTTCCTCCTCACTATATATCCTTTTCATATATTTCCCCTTTCCTATAACAATTATGATAGGTAGGTCATTCATACAAGCCGCACTTGTCCCCCTTACATATCGTATTACTGTAATGGGAAGGAGAAAAGAACATGCATAGAAAAAGATGTTATGATACATGCCAACGTTATTTCGGTAAAGTTGTTCGAATTGAAGATCGTGATGGTCGCATTCACTTAGGCAAAATAATAGATGTAACAAACGATTCTGTTTGGATTGAACCAATGCAACAGCGCTCATCTTTTGATACAGGATTCGGGTACTATAACGCATATTCAAACGGCGGATGTGATATTTGCGGTGGTATTAGCAGATGTGATAACTGTGGATTTGGATGCGGTGGTGGATTCGATGGTGGATTTAGTGGCTGTGGATGCGGCGGTCGTGGTTGCGGTGGTTGTGGCGGCGGTGGCTGGGGCCTTGAACTCGGATTTGGCTTTATTTTTGGAATTACTTTGGCTGCATTATTTTTCATCTAACATAGTAAAGAGTTGACTATCTCTAGCCAACTCTTTTTCTATTTTTCACATATAAAAATCCGATGCCCTAAAATATGTTGATACATAAGCAGTACTTGTTCGTGTTTCACCCACGCCTCATACAATTCTTCTGGAATAAACGGTGATACATTCCACTCTGGCTCTTCCACATGTCCTGCAACTGTTTCTGCAATAGTTCCGCCACCGGCAATTGTAATTCTTTTAAAATTTGCTGCTTGAAATAAATGAATCCACTCATTCTCAGTTAATAATTCTTTCATACCGTATAACTGTCCAATCTTTTCCTCCTCTTTCTTCTCAATATGTTTTTCGGTAATCATTTCAATGACAACAAGTCTCCCATCCTTTTGTAATACACGATAACATTCCGAAATAACCTTTTCTTTATTTGTAAAAGCGAGTATAGATTCTCCAAGTACAAGCTCAAAATAATCATTTAAACACGGTAACCCTTCTACATCGCCTTGAATCAATTGTATATTTAAACCATCAAACAACCATCTATCTTTCGCTTTTTGAATCATAATTTCATTTTTTTCAACCGCTGTCACTTTATAACCCAATTCTTTTGTCATATACGCCGCTGTTTTCCCAGTGCCGCAACCTATCTCAAGAACATTCGCTCCGTGTCTAAGTGGCAATTGAGATAGCAATTGCTTCGTTAACGTAAAACCACCAGGATGAGCACTCCCTATTCCGTAATAAGCTAGAAAATCGATGTATGTGTTTCGTTTCATGGAATTCACCCTTTTTTATTTTATATATTCGGGTAGGGAAGAAAAGTGCATAGAAAAAAGCATTTTCAAGTGCTATAATACCGCAACTTGAAAATGCTTTTTTCTTTTATTATTTCTCTTCTACATACGCCCATTTGAAACTATATTCCGGACTAATATTATGTTTCACAATTCCCTTTATATTTGGTTGCATAACATATGATCTAGCATTTTGATATAAAGGTACAAGTGCTACATCATCTTCAAGTAACACTTTTTCTGCCTTCCCTAACTCTTCCCAACGTTTCTTTGCATCAGACATTAATTCTGTTTTACTCTTCTTAATACTTTCATCATATTTTGAATTTGAGTAACTCATTTGATTCTGAGAATTCGTTGTTTCAAACATATCTAAGTATGTCATCGGATCTGCATAATCTGGGCTCCAACCACCATATGCGATATCATATTCTTGCTCTGATTCTAATTTTAATTTTTGCTTAAACGGCTGAAGTTTAATATTTACTGTTACACCTTTTAAATTTCTCTCAATCTGATCCTTTACATACTCTCCAACTTTTTTCGCATTACCAGTATCATAATTTAGTAATTCAATCGTCACCTGATCTTTTCCAAGTTCTTTTTTCGCTTCTTCCCATGCAGCCGCAGCCTTTTTAGTATCTTGTTTCAAACCATTTTTAAACGTTTCTTGGAAATCTTTACCGTCAGGTCCAGCTGCTAAACCATTCGGAACTAAATAATCGGCTCCTTTTGAACCATCATTTAAAATGACATTTGCTAAATTCTTTTTATCTATCGATAATGCAATTGCTTCACGTAATTTCTTGCTTTTTAGTGGTGTATCTTGACCACCACGCTTTTGATTTAAACGTAAGTAAAATGTACTTGGTTCTGAATATGTTCCAAACTCACCTTTTTTATTTCTATACTTATCAACGAATTCTCCTGATAAAAGCGTGAAATCAATTGCACCTGTATCATATAAATTTACCCTTGTAGCTACTTCTTTTACTACACTGTAATTAATTTCATCTAGTTTCACAGTCTTTTTATCCCAATATTGGTCATTTTTCTTCAATTTCCAGCCTTGCTCATGTTTCCAATCAGTAAGTACAAACGGTCCATTATAGACTGTCGTATCAGATTCTAAACCGAACTTCTCTCCTTTTTCTTTTACGAACTTCTCATTTAATGGATAGTATGATGGGAATGCCACTAAGTTTAAGAAGTATGGTACCGCTTGCTCTAATTCTACTTCAAGCGTATAATCATCGGTTGCTTTTACTCCTAATTCAGTTACAGGTTTTTCTCCTTTATTAATCGCTTCTGCATTTTTAATATAGTAAGTAATAAATGCATACTCAGCAGCTGTTTTTGGATCTAATAGACGTTGCCATGCAAATACGAAATCTTTTGCAGTTACTGGATCACCATTTGACCATTTTGCATCTTTACGTAGCTTGAATGTATATTTTTTACCATCCTCGCTTTTTGTGCTAGATTCTGCTGCAGCTGGGATTGGCTTATTATCTTTATCAAGACGATATAATCCTTCCATCGTGTTTCCTAAAATTTGTGAACCAAGTGTATCCGTACTTTTCGAAGTATCCATCGTCGGAATTTCATTCGTTTCTGTTCGATTTAATACTTGTTTTGCTGCATATTTAATATCGGATTTTTTCTCTTCTCCACCATTAGACGTTGTAGTTGTTTTCTTCTCTCCACCTGATCCCGAGCAAGCTGTTAATGCCATACTCATTGCTAGAACTGGTGCTACAACCGCTGTTAATTTTGTCATCTTTTTTCTCTTCATTTCTTTGTACCCTCCCCAATTATATGTACGATATTAACAGTTAGAGATTCTCTATTAACTTTCGTTATCAGAAAATTCTTATTAATTAATATTCTACTATTTTTTTCGGTTTTGTAAAGTATTTTTGTAAATTTTCTAAATATTTATTTTTTTATGATAATAACTTGCTATTTTACTATTACTACTATATGAATTATCCCCCGTCTACTATATGTAAACATATCCCCTCTTATTCTTCTCTATTGCTATGTTCTATATTTTTCTCATCAATATGAAATCTCTGCTATCATTTATCTATCTAATTGTTGAACTCCTTTCTAATTTCCATGTGCCTTATTCTCCTATTCATACAAAAAAGCATTTCAAAAGCATATTAGCCACTTTTGAAATGCTTTCATGTTATTACTTTCCGCCATCCTCAGTTACATACGCCCACTTAAAGCTATATTCTGGACTAATGTTATGTTTAACGATTCCTTTTACATTTGGCTTCATTACGTACGCTCTTCCTGTTTGATATAAAGGAACTAATCCTGCATCTTCTTCAAGGAATAATTTTTCTGCTTTTCCTAACGTTTCCCAACGCTTCTTCGGATCAGTCAGTAATTCATTACCTGCTTTTTGTACCATTTCATCGTATTTCGGATTTGAATAACTCATTTGGTTATATGGGCTCTTCGATTCAAACATATCAATAAATGTCATTGGATCCGAATAATCTGGGCTCCAACCTGCAAATGAAACTTCATAATCTTGCGCTGACTCTAATTTTAATTTTTGTTTGAATGGCTGAATTTTCGTGGTAACTGTTACACCTTTTAAATTTTTCTCAATTTGATCTTTAAAGTAATCAGCAATCTTTTTCGCAGTTCCATCATCATAGCTTAGTAATTCAATTGTAACTTGATCTTTTCCAAGTTCTTTTTTCGCTTCTTCCCAAGCTGCTGCGCCTTTTTTCGTATCATATTTCAGACCATTTTTAAATGTATCTTGATAATCTTTACCATCCGGCCCTATCGCAAGCCCTTTTGGAACCAATTGATCCGTTGCTTTTGATCCATTATTTAATATAACGTTTGCTAAACCTTTTTTATCAATTGATAATGCGATTGCTTCACGAAGTTTTTTGCTCTTTAACGGTGTATCTTGTCCATTACGCTTTTGATTTAAACGTAAGAAGAACGTACTTGCTTCTGAATACTCACCATATTCATCTTTGTTCGATTTATATTTATCTACAAATTCTCCTGATAATAATGTAAAGTCAATCGATCCTGTATCATATAAATTTACTTTTGTAGCCACTTCTTTTACAACGCTGTAATTAATTTCTTCTAATTTCACAGTCTTATTATCCCAATACTTATCATTTTTCTTCAGCTGCCAACCTTGTTCATGTTTCCACGATGCCATTACAAATGGCCCGTTATACAATGTTGTATCTGCTTCTAAACCGAATTTCTCTCCTTTTTCTTTTACGAACTTTTCATTTAAAGGATAATATGACGGGAATGCTAATAAATTTAAGAAGTACGGTACCGGTTTTTCTAATTCTACTTCTAGTGTATAATCATCTACCGCCTTCGCTCCTAATTCAGTTCCAGGTTTTTCTCCTTTATTAATCGCTTCTGCATTTTTAATATAGTAAGCAATAAATGCATATTCTGCCGCTGTGTTTTTATCAAGTAAGCGCTGCCATCCATATACGAAATCTTTCGCTGTTACAGGCTCTCCATTTGACCATTTTGCATCTTTACGCAGTTTAAACGTATATTTTTTACCATCTTCGCTTTTTGTACTTGATTCTGCGGCAGCAGGAATAGGCTTATTATCTTTATCAAGACGATATAATCCTTCCATTGTGTTCCCTAAAATTTGCGCCCCTAACGTATCAGTAGATTTAGAAGTGTCCATCGTCGGAATTTCTTGGTTTTCCGTACGATTTAATACTTGCTTCGCTGCATATTTAATATCAGCTTTTTTTTCTTCCCCACTATTAGATGTAGTAGTCGTTTTCTTTTCTCCGCCTGATCCAGAGCATGCTGTCAATGCAACACTCATTGCTAAAACTGGTACTACAACCGCTGTTAACTTTTTCATCTTTTTTCTCTTCATTTTTATACCCTCCCTAATTATATGTACATTACCAACCCTTGAGAGACCCCTTATTAATGATTCACTTTTCAGAAAATTATAACTAATGTTATTCTACTCTTTTTTTCACATTTGTAAATAGTTTTATTTTAAATATTCTGATTTTTATCTTCATAAATTAGTATGATTTATCCCCCATCTACTATATGTACGTACTATACGCCTTATTCTTCTCTATTTAACTGAACTAAAAAAAGCATTTCAAAGTAGCTAAGCTACTTTGAAATGCTTTTTTAACTCTATTATTTTTCAGTCACATATGCCCACTTAAAGCTAAATTCTGGACTGATATTATGTTTTACTACACCTTTTACATTTGGTTGTAAAACATAAGAATCTCCACGTTGATATAAAGGTACAATCGCTACATCTTCTTCAAGTAATGTTTTTTCAGCTTTCCCTAACTCTTCCCAACGTTTTTTCGCATCACCCATTAATTCAGTACCGGCTTTTTTCACCATGCCGTCATATTTAGGGTCAGAGAAGCTCATTTGGTTATGAGAATGTCCAGTCTCAAACATATCTAAGAACGTCATTGGATCTGCATAATCTGGATTCCATCCGCCATACGAAATATCATATTGTTGCTCAGATTCTAATTTTAGTTTTTGCTTAAATGGTTGAAGTTTAATGTTAACTGTTACACCTTTTAAGTTTTTCTCAATTTGGTCTTTAATATATTCGCCAACTTTTTTCGCATTACCAGTATCGTAGTTTAAGAATTCAATTGTAACTTGATCTTTTCCAAGTTCTTTTTTCGCTTCTTCCCAAGCTGCAGCAGCTTTTTTAGCGTCTGGTTTCAAACCATTTTTAAATGTTTCTTGGAAGTCTTTACCGTCTGGTCCAGTTGCTAATCCTTTTGGCACTAAGAAGTCAGCTTCTTTTGATCCATCATTTAAAATTACGTTTGCTAAATTCTTTTTATCAACTGATAGTGCAATTGCTTCACGCAATTTTTTGCTCTTTAATGGTGTATCTTGTCCATCACGTTTTTGGTTCATACGAATGAAGTACGTGCTCACTTGCGAGAATGTTCCGAATTCATCTTTCTTACTTCTGTATTTATCAACGAACTCTCCATTTAATAAAGCAAAGTCAACTTGACCGCTGTCATATAAATTGACTAAAGTTGCAGCCTCTTTAACAACACTGAAGTTAACTTCTTCAAGTTTTACAGTCTTTTTATCCCAATATTGATCATTTTTCTTTAATTGCCATCCTTGTTCATGCTTCCAATCTTTAAGAACGAACGGTCCGTTATAAACTGTTGTATCAGACTCTAAGCCAAACTTCTCCCCTTTTTCTTTTACGTATTTTTCATTTAATGGGTAGTACGATGGGAATGCTACTAAGTTTAAGAAGTACGGTACTGCTTGCTCTAATTCAACTTCAAGCGTAAGATCATCTACCGCTTTCACTCCTAATTCAGCGACAGGTTTTTCTCCTTTATTAACCACTTCTGCATTTTTAATTGGGAATGCGATAAATGCATACTCAGCAGCTGTTTTTGGATCTAATAGACGTTGCCAAGCATATACGAAATCTTTCGCAGTTACTGGATCACCATTTGACCATTTTGCATCTTTACGTAGTTTAAATGTATATTTTTTACCATCTTCACTTTTCGTACTAGATTCTGCCGCAGCTGGCATCGGCTTATTATCTTTATCAAGACGATATAACCCTTCCATCGTATTCCCTAGCATTTGTGAAGATACTGTATCTGTTGATTTAGAAGAATCCATCGTTGGAATCTCTTGTGTTACTGTTCGATTTAAAACTTGTTTTGCCGCTAATTTCCCCTCTGACTTGCTATCTCCACTTGAGTTTGTGCTTGTCTTTTTATCTCCGCCTGATGTAGAACATGCTGTTAATGCCATGCTCATTGCTAAAACCGGTACTACAACTGCTGTTAGTTTTTTCATTTTTTTCTTTTTCATTTTTGTACCCTCCCTAATTCTAAACGATAGCTATTTAAGAATTTTCTGATAATTCTGTTTTTCTTTATATATTTATCAGACGATTCTTACTACTTCTTATTCTACTAATTTTTTAAAATTTGTAAAGTGTTATTATTGAAAATTATTAAAAAATTATTTTCTTACAGTAATATTCATAAAAATTCCATATAGTTTTTTAACATCGTTTTTTATCGTTACATATACACTAATTTAATAGTGTTAATGATACTTTCCAATAAATAGACTGTAGATTGTCGCTAATAAATAATGTATATTCTAGAGATCTCTTTCCTACAAAAACAAAAAAAGCAGATATAGCATCCGCTTTAATTTCCCTCAATTTGCTTCTCACTTAATCCAAGATGTGTTCTGAGTGTATTACTCAAATTTTGCAAGTCTTTTTTATTAGGATTATAATAATATACACGCTTCCCATTTGGGCCATTTGGTAAATATAAATCATCACCGTTCAGTTGAATCTTCTCAACTGAACAATCTAAACCATATTTATAAAAAGATAAAATATCATCCAATGCTAAATTTGTTTTAAAATCGCCATCGACGGCCTCAACCATTTTCTCCAGTTTTGTAATAGACCCTACACTTTTTAATTTACTTAAAATCGCCTCAATAACAAGTTGTTGGCGCTGCCCCCTCATTGCATCACTATCAATATGACGAGTTCTCGCCAAAGCAAGTGCTTCTTCTCCCGTTAATTTTTGAACCCCTTTTTTCAAGTGAATCGTATCAGGTTCATCTTTACTATTTTGTTCAGTAAATTCAACCGGGACATCTACCTCAACACCATCGAGCCCATCAACAATTTTAATAAATGAACCAAAATTAAATTTCACAAAATAATCTACCGGTACTTGCAGTAACTTTTCTACTGCCTCAACAGAAGCTTGTGGCCCTCCATCTTTTCCGTTTTTAACGAAACCACTTCCATATGCGTGTGTTATTTTATCTTTTTTCTTTTCGATTGGAACATATGTATATGTATCTCGTGGTATACTGGTTAACTTCACTGTCTTATCTTCTTTATTAAACGTAGCTAACAATAATGCATCCGTATGAAATGCACCATTATACCCCTTTTGCCGTTCTTGATTTTCATCAATTCCCATAATTAACATTGAAACGTTGTGTGTAATTGGCTTTACAGCTTTCTCACGTAAATTTGATTTTTCACCACGCGATAAGTTCAAATTAGATTTTTGTACGAGATTAGAAGTTTTCATATATACATAAGCACCATACCCAACTCCGCCAAATAGTAATACTCCTAACAATACACTTATTATCGTTGTCTTTTTATATTTTCGTTTATTTTTCTTTTCTCTTGAAGGAGAGGTATTCTCCATATAGTTCCCTCCGTTTTCTATTCATCTAATATGTTTTTCAATTTTTCATAATTAGTGCTATCCTTTTGAAATACATTCTCTTTCAATCCTTTGTTTATTTGTATCCATTCAGTCGTAATCGAATATTGAATCATACCTTCATGGAAACTAAGGAACTTCAACATAATCCCCGTATTTTTCTCTACAACCATTTCAAATTTCCCACTCAAATCTTCCGATGTACTTACAGGCATTTCTATGTTTATTACCCCTTCTATTTTGTAGCAATCGAGTCCAAGATACTTCGTTTCTTTATAACTCCAATCTTTATATCGAATTAATAGATCAGCAAATTCTGATTGAATACTGTACTTAGCGAATCCCACATATTCGTCATCATACCGTTTCTTCTCACCTGATTTTCTCAACAACCTTTCCATAGGGCTTAATTTTAATAGTTCATTATTTCTTTCTTTTGGACTCCATCTCATCTCTTTATACGTATTATTCTTATCATTAAACTCTTTTTTTCCGTCCTCGTTATAAATAATCGTGCTTTTTTTCGATAGTTTGTCTTCTTTAGATGAAATACCACTTTGTTTCTCCGTATCAATCACATATTTATATGTTGTAGCAATTTTTGTAGAGCTAGAATATTCTTCGAATTGCCCTGAAACATTTTGGAAATGATCAATTGAATCAAGCATCTTTTGATGAATCTTTTCCTTATCTGGATAATTGACGTTCGACTTTATTTCTTCTTCATTCTCATAATCAGAAAACGCATTCTTCTTTACGTAATTAAACATCCCTCCATTTTGTGCAAAGCTCTGTATAGAAAACTCAGACATAGATACAATTGATAGCGTTAGAACAGCGGCACTAATAAACATCATATGTACTCTATAACTCTTTCTTTTTACAGGAAGATTATGAAGTGTATCATTAATTTTTTCATTTAGTGCCTGTGGCAATACGGTATTATCCTTTTCTATTCTCTTTTTTAATTTTTCATCAAATGATTTTTCTTTATCCATTTTAACCACCTCCTACTCCATCTTTAATCGCTCTTCTAATTGTTCCCTTGCACGTGACAATCTTGATTTAACCGTACCTTTTGGAATTTCTAAAAGCGTTGCAATATTTTCTTGATTCATATCTTCATAATAATAAAGTACAGTTACAGCTCTTAGTTCTTCCGTTAAAGACTGAATAGCATTACAAAGGTCAATATCTTCATATCGATCAAACGCCACCATATTACTATCATGATCCTCAATTACAATTACTTTTTTATAAGAGCGAATTATATTGTTACACTCATTTATTAAAATTCTAATGAGCCAAGTTTGAAAAAACTCTTCCTTTTTCAGTTTTTTTATATTTTCATAAGCTTTTAAGATTGTTGCCTGCATCGCATCCTCTATATTCGTCTCATCACGTAACATCGCCTTCGCAATGCGATACATCTTTACTTTTTCTGTATGTATAAGTGTCATAAAAGCCTCATGATTACCCTTTTTTGCTAAAGAAACATCCGTTTCTTCTTTTACAATCATCTTATATAAAGGAATTACTTTCACAATTGGTCCTCCTGTTTCAGCCTCTCTATTAATTAAACTTTACACATATTAGACGGAGTATCCTAGAAAAAGGTTCAATTCTTTTGAATATTTCTACAAGAAAAAATGTAAATATTCCATTTTGACTATCTACTTAAATGTTTCTCTAAAAGATATCCCTGCGAATTTACAAACAAAAAAAGCCCACTTTCTCAGTGGACTTTCTAATTTACAACGGTAAATCCCTCTTCCTAAACACTACAATTGCTACTATGAAGATACAAAGCGCTCCAGCAGTTAAGCCTATACTTACTGGCCATATATTATATGTTCCTTCAGCAATTTCTTTCGGACGAAACAATGTAAATAAAGATATATTTCTCATCCACTCTAACTTATCACTTAATTTCCCTACCATATCTAATACGAAAAATAAGATTGTTAAACTGGCTGAGTAGCTAAGTGCCTTTCTTTCATCATTACATATACAAGAAAAGAAAAATGAATAGGCACTAACTACTAAAAATATAAGCCCTCCGACTATGTTTATTTTCAAAAATAATTCTCGATTTAAGTTATTATCTTTTAAAAACCATTCTGCACCTAATATACCAGCTACATAAGTAACAATTACAATTATTAGTAGCCCCAATATGAGAACAGCAGCTTGTGTAATTGCAATTTGCACCCTGGATACAGGTGTTGCTAATAAATATGCCATCGCCCCTTTATCTACATGACGAGCAATTAAATGCGTTGCAACCGTGACGCAAAAAATTGTTAAAATGATAATAAACAACAGGCTATAATATTCACCAGCTAAAAAATCCATTACATTTTGAATTGGGCTTTCCATTCCAACGATTTTTTTTACACTATCAGGCATGGCACTTATTAATTCATTTAACCCTTTCGCCGATACCATTGATGGAAATATCCAAATTATTAACAATAAATATAGAGCTGCACCAGTCGCATAACTCAAAATACTTTTTTGAGTTTCTTTCAAACTAGCTAAAAATAATTGTTTATTCATGCTTTATCCCTTCTTTCTTATCGTAATAATGCATAAATAAATGTTCTAAATCCATTGCTCTCGTTTGAAGTGCAGTTACATTATAGTTTGAAAGTATTTGTAAAACAGTTTGATAGTTTCCTTGCACAATAATTGACGCCTCTCTACCTTTCATTCCTTCAAATTGCAAATCACATTGTTTAAGAGATTCGATTTCTTCTTGAGATGATACTGTTACATCTATCACCTGTCTTCTCATGCCTTGTAAATCATGAATGTTTTCAACGGTTACAAGACAACCATCTTTAATAATAGCTACTCTGTCACAAGTTCTCTCAATTTCAGTGAAAATATGTGATGACATAAGGATTGTTTTTCCTCTTTGCTTTTCCTCTAATATTAAATCTATAAATACTTGTTGCATAAGTGGATCGAGTCCTGATGTCGGTTCATCTAAAATTAACACTTCTGGATCATGCATAAATGCCGCAACTATACCTACTTTTTGTTTCATTCCTTTAGACATTTTTCGAATTGGTGTTTTCACATCGAACTGCAAACGTTCTATCAATTCATCTCGTCTTTTTATATTTTTTAACCCACGCATTCCTTGCATCAAATTTAAAAATTCTAATCCATTCATTCCTTCAATAAAAGAAATTTCTCCTGGTAAATAGCCAACTTCTCTTTGAATTTTCGCAGCATCTTCCCAACAATCTAATCCGAAAATTGTCGCTTTACCAGCCGTCGGTTTTATAAATCCCATTAAATTACGAATCGTTGTTGATTTCCCAGCACCATTTGGTCCTAAGTAGCCAAAAACTTCTCCTTCTTTCACTTCAAATGTAATATCAAACAAGCCTTTTCCATTTGAAAACTGTTTTGTAACATTTTGAACTGAAATCATAAACCCACCTCATTTTTTGAAATATTTAACATGTGATATTTCAAAATTATTGTACTCCTCATCTTTCATATTCGCAACAACTTTTTGAAATATTTATATGTCCATATTTCAAAAATATTGTTTTCAATTATTTTTTCTTGTATATTTTAATTGAGGTGATTGTATTGAACGGCTTTGAAAAAGTGAAAGAAAAGAAAAAACGTGCCATTAAAGATGCGGCCTTTACATTATTTTCAGAACGTGGATTTAATGAAGTGAAAATAGAACATATTGCAAAAAAAGCAAACGTTTCTCAAGTGACAATTTATAATCATTTCGGAAGTAAAGAAGCATTATTTAGAGAGCTTATACAAGAATTTATAACATCTGAATTTCAATATTATAAAAAACTTGCAGAGGAAAAATTACCTTTTCATGAGATGATGCAAAAAATGATTGTAAGAAAAATGAATACTGGTGGGTTATTTCAGCCGGATATGTTACTACAAATGATGCAAAGAGATGAAGAGCTCCGAAAGTTTATTTATAGTTATCAAAACGAAAAAATCTTGCCTTGGTATTTAGAAATACTAGAACAAGCACAGCAAAAAAATGAAATTAACCCTCACCTTACTAAAGAAATGATGTTACTATACATTCAAATGTTCACTAAACTAGGTGATGATTTCGGGGCTCAGCTTCTTGAAGGAGATCGCGAAAAACATATAGAAGATATCGTTACGATGTTCTTTTATGGACTGTCCGTCCCAGAAAAATAATGTTTCTAAAGAACAAATACCATCACAAAAAAAGCCCTTTGGATATTTAAATCTCAAGGGCTTTTTGGTGTTAAAAAAATTATTAATACTAATTTTCTCTTAACGAAGTTAAATGCTGCTTTATAGATAATACCTTATTATAGATTAACTCTTTTAGCATAACAGGCTGAATTGAGATAATCGTTTCTCCGAAATTCAGAAAATAGTTCGAGATAAAATCAACTTCTTGTTTATTAAAATAGCCTGTTATAATGTAATTTTCGTTTTCTTTTTGTATCTTCATGGAAGGATAATTCTCTTTATCAAAAATGTCTTTTCCTTTTTGATTAACAACGACAATAAAATCAGTTGCATCAGGCCTTCTATGAAAATTAGTAAGATAACTTAACAATTCTTCAAGATTTTTTGAATTCGTATTGCTTGTTTCCACAATAGAAAGAATTTTATCACATCTAATTATTTGAACATGATTTGTCTCAAAATTAAAGATTTTAGCATACCACTGGCCAAATTTAGATTCTATTCGAATAAATTGGGCGACCAATACTTTCTCCTCATCTTTTTTTAAATATGTTAAATGATAAACTCGCTCAGCAAAAATCCCCTGTAAAAGTTCTTTTAAGAACGGACTAAAGTTACTATGATTTGTTACTTCAAAGGAAAGCGTTCGTTCCATGATTGAAATATTTTTACTCACATTATCAGGTAATACATGTTTAAATTTATTTTCAAGCGCAATACTTTCTATATTAAATGGCTTTGTTTTGTATCCATTTAATGTAAGCATCGAAAAGTATAACGCATACATTTCATCCACACTAAAATATATTGGTGATAACACACTATTTTCTATAATTTTATAACTCCCATTTCTACCTAGTTCAGAATATATTGGTACACCTATTTCTTCTAATGATTGAATATCTCGTAGAGCGGTACTTTTAGAAATATCATATCTAACCATTAAATCTTTTAAATTAAAATATCTTTTATTATTTAAGAAAATAAGCATATCATTTATTCGTTCAGTTTTTTTCATATTTCCCTCCATAAAAGGTGTCATGTATTGAAACCTTTTTAGTCTATATTATAATTATTAACTAATAAAGGAGTTATATATTTATGACATTAGAAATAGCTATTTTTCTTTCAATGAATGGGCAAGCAAAGGAGGCAATTAATTTTTATACACGTAATTTAGAGGCCAAGAAGTTAATGATTGTTACGTATGAAGAACTGGCCAAAAGAGATAGTTCTTTTGAAATTACAAGTGAAAATAAAGATCATATTGCCCACTCTGTTTTACAAATTGGGAATACAAAGCTAATGATAGCCGAAGATACAATGAACCCTACTGAACGTTATAGCGTTGGAAATAACATGTCACTTTGCATTCAAAGTGCTAATTTAGAAGAAATACAAAGATTTTATAATAATTTAATTTCCGATAAGCATGTGAAAATAATCTCTCCACTAGAAAAAAATATATTTAGTGAAGCATATGGTATTATTGAAGATCCTTACGGCATACAAATCCAATTAATGTATGACAAACGACTAAAATAAATAATGAGTCATATTCGCATATTCCTAATAAAAAAAGACACGAAATTCGTGTCTTTTTTATTTTACCGCAATGACTCTACCCGTTTCACTACTTTCAGTCGCCAATTGAATCAATTTAATAACGTCTAAACCTTCTTGAGCAGTTACAGGTAGTTTTTCACCATTTAATATGCTATCTCGCACGCCTTTATAATACATGTCATAGCAGCCGACTTCTGTTGGAATACGCTCTAAGCTTTCTTCTGTTTCTAAAGTAGCAAAATTCTCTTCAGAGTCTGATCCATAACCCTTATCCCCTGGCTTCATTCCAGTCTTTAATTGTTCTTCCTGTGAATCCATACCATACTTCACGATAGAACCTTTATCTCCATGCAGTGTAAAATGTGGTCCAGCTTGCTTTACGTAACTGCTACTATGTAAAATAACGCGCTTCACTCCATAGTGAAGTACAACATGGAAGTAATCATCCACTTCTGCACCTGGTCGTTGTTTTATTACATCTGCGCTTATCGCATCTGGTTTCCCAAATAATGATAATGCTTGGTCAATTAAATGCGATCCTAAATCATATAATATACCTGATCCTGGTAAGTTCTTTTCTCTCCAGCGATCGCGTACATGTGGGCGGAAACGATCGAAATGCGCTTCATATGCGTATACATTCCCTATTCTTTTTTCTTGTAATAATTTCTTTATCGTTAAGAAATCATTATCCAAACGGCGATTATGATACACACTTAAAACGACATTATGTCGGTTCGCTAATGAAATAAGCTCTTCTCCTTCTTCAATTGAAACAACGAATGGTTTTTCCACAACAACATGCTTACCGTGTACAATTGCTTCTTTTACATATGGAAAATGGGTTGTATTCGGCGAAGTAATGACCACTAAGTCAATATCAGCTCGATTTACTAATTCATCAATTGTACCAACAACTTCAGCATTTGGTAATGCTTGTTTCACTACTTCTTCTTTTGATGATAAAATAGCACGAATATCGTATTCTTCTATCGTTTGTAATAACGGGATGTGAAATGTTGTACTAGAAAATCCAAATCCTACAATCCCTACACCTATTTTTTTCATGTTGCCCCTCCATTTGTCCCGTTTTAACGGGCAGTAAGATTCCTAACTCAAAACTCAGCGAAAGCAAAGAAATTAGGTGAGGAATCAACTGCTCGTAAAAACCCGATTGGTTCAACTAATAATCAGTGGGGATAAAGAAAATCCCCACTGATTAAAGTTTCACTTTATGAGAACGATTTCATTATTATAACAAGATTATTTTTATATACATAATGATTTGCTTAGAAAAAAGCATCTTGCTATCATTCATAGCAAGATGCTCCCTTTATCCCGCATTAACGCGCAGTAAGACTCCCACCTCAAAATAAGGGGAATGCGAGGGAAGTTAGGCGGGAGACCAACTGCCCGTAAAAGCCCGATTGGTGAAGGCTAATAATCAGTGGGGGATGGAAAAAACCCCCACTGATTAAAGTTTCACTTTATTCCGTTCTTTTCTTTGTCCACGTTTCAATTACTTCACCAGTATCATTAACATCTAGTACTAAACTACCATTACTATACCGGTCTTTATTTCGAAACGCTTTCGGATCAATTTCTTCTACAATGTGTTTCTCTGTCTTCATGTAAACTAATTCATCATCTCGAACAATTTCAATACCGACAATGCGGTACGGATTACGTTTTAACTCTTTAAAAATTACAAGGCCTCGCTTCGCCCTCGTTGATTTCTCAATTTCCGATGCCTTTATACGTTTCACAGCACCTCGCTGCGTAACGAGAATAAGTTGATCTTTTTCACCATTTAACGGTTTACCAGAAGCAACATAGTCATCTTCTTTTAAATTAATTGCTTTCACACCAGCTGCTCTGACACCAACTGGACTTACTTCTTCTTCATTGAATACAAGTGCATATGCACCATGTGTTGCAAGAACAATATCACTTGTCCCATCTGTCGCAAATATATCAACAACTTCATCATCTTTTTTCAAGTTTACAGCAACGAATGCCCGTGAATAACGCTGCACTTTATATTGGTTTAATTCTGTTTTCTTAATCATACCGTTTCGTGTAACAAATACGATAAATCGTTTTTCTTCTTCAAAATTCGGTACGACTGTTGCCCAAATTAACGATTCATCTCGCTCGAGTGAAACAAGATTCGCAACGTGTTGACCTAAATCTTTCCAACGAATTTCTGGCATTTCATACACAGGAAGATAAATATAATTTCCTTTGTTCGTAAATAAAAGAACGGTTTCTGTCGTGTTTGTATCGAAACGCTCAAGTAAGATGTCACCCTCTTTCATACCGAAGTATTTCCCGTTCGATGCATTATGCGAACGCCAACCTGTTCGTTTCACATAGCCTTCTTTCGTTACAGTAACGATGACATCTTCTTGCGGAATCATAACTTCCACATCGATTTTAATTTCTTCAATTTCCTCTTCAATTATCGCACGGCGATTATCACTATATGTTTTCTTTACTCTCTTCAAATCTGTTTTAATAACTTGAAAAAGTCTTTTTTCACTTTGTAAAATTGACTGTAACTCTATAATTTTCTTACTAAGTTCTGCTGCTTCTTGCTCTAGCGCTGTAATATCTGTATTTGTTAAACGATATAATTGCAGTGAAACAATTGCTTCTGACTGCGCCTCTGTAAATCCAAATTTCGCACTTAAATTATCTTTCGCATTACGCTTATCTTTAGACCCACGGATTGTTTCAATCACTTCATCTAAAATTGATAATGCTTTCTTTAAACCTTCTACAATATGCTGGCGATTTTCTGCTTTTCTTAATTCATATTGTGAGCGTCTTGTAACAACTTCTTTCTGATGTCCAATATATGCATCCAAAATCTTAGGTAATGTCATAAGTGTCGGACGACGATTATTTATCGCTACCATATTAAAGTTGTATGGAATTTGTAAATCTGTATTTTTATATAAATAATTTAAAATACCTTCAGCATTCGCTTCTTTTTTTAATTCTACAACGATACGAAGACCTGTACGATCTGTCTCATCACGTACTTCAGCAATTCCATCTAGCTTTTTATCTATACGTAATTCATCCATTTTCTTAACAAGATTCGCTTTATTTACTTCGTACGGAATTTCTGTAATAACGATTTGTTGCTTCCCGCCACGAATCGTTTCAACCTCTGCTTTTCCGCGAATAATAATTTTACCTTTACCTGTTTCATACGCTTTTTTAATGCCATCTATCCCTTGTATAATACCACCTGTAGGGAAATCTGGTCCTTTAATAACTGTTAACAAGTCCTCCACAGAACTATTCGGTTGATCGATACGCATAATTGTAGCATCAATTACTTCTCCAAGATGATGCGGTGGAATTTCTGTTGCATAACCAGCGGAAATCCCTGTAGATCCGTTCACTAATAAGTTCGGGAACATTGCCGGTAATACAATAGGTTCTTCACTCGTATCATCAAAGTTTGACACGAATTCTACTGTTTCTTTATCAAGATCACGTAATAACTCAGATGCGATTGGTGATAAACGTGCTTCCGTATAACGCATTGCCGCTGCTGGATCCCCATCAACACTACCATTATTTCCGTGCATTTCAACTAAAACATTACGTACTTTCCAAGTTTGACTTAAACGGACCATCGCCTCATATACAGAGGAATCACCATGTGGATGATAATTACCGATAACATTACCTACTGTTTTAGCTGATTTACGAAACGCTTTATCATGTACGTTTCCTTCTACATACATAGAATATAAAATACGTCTTTGTACCGGTTTTAAACCGTCACGCGCATCTGGAAGCGCGCGGTCTTGAATAATATATTTACTATAACGTGCAAAGCGGTCACCTAACACGTCTTCAAGCGGGAGGTCATGAAACTTCTCTGCCTGCATGTTATTCCACCTCCGTCTCCATAATCATTTCATTTTCTAAAATATTTCCTTCTTCTTGCATACCAAATTGTACATTACGCTCAATCCATTTACGGCGAGGTTCTACTTTATCCCCCATCAATGTCGTAACTCGGCGCTCAGCTCTTGATGCATCGTCAATTTTCACACGGATTAACGTACGTGTTTCAGGGTTCATCGTTGTTTCCCATAATTGATCGGCATTCATTTCGCCAAGTCCTTTATAGCGCTGCAGCATGTAGCCTTTACCGACCTTTTTCGTTACACCACCTAATTCTTCATCAGACCATGCATATTCAATTACTTCACTTTTCCCTTTTCCTTTACTTACTTTATATAAAGGTGGAAGTGCGATAAATACTTTACCAGCTTCAATAAGTGGTTTCATATAACGGTAGAAGAACGTCAGTAGTAACACTTGAATATGTGCTCCATCCGTATCTGCATCGGTCATAATAACAACTTTATCGTAGTTAATATCTTCAACAGCGAACTCATTCCCTACGCCGCCGCCAATTGCGTAAATAATCGTATTGATCTCTTCGTTCTTAAAAATATCAGCAAGCTTTGCTTTTTCCGTGTTAATTACTTTACCACGTAATGGTAGCACCGCTTGGAAACGACGATCTCGCCCTTGCTTTGCTGAACCACCAGCCGAGTCACCCTCTACTAAATACAATTCGTTTTTCTGAGGATTACGTGATTGTGCAGGTGTTAACTTCCCGCTTAAAGTACCTTCTGATTTTTTCTTCTTCTTACCAGTACGCGCTTCTTCTCTCGCTTTACGAGCAGCCTCACGTGCTTGTGCTGCTTTAATTGCCTTTCTCACAAGAAGCGTAGCTACATCCGGGTTTTCTTCTAAAAAGTAAGCTAAATGCTCAGATACAATTGCATCAATTGAAGAACGAGCTTCACTTGTACCTAGTTTCCCTTTCGTTTGCCCTTCAAACTGGAGTACGTCTTCTGGTACACGTACAGAAACAATCGAAGCTAATCCTTCTCGAATATCTGTACCCTCTAAATTTTTGTCTTTTTCTTTTAATAAAGAAACTTTACGAGCATACTCATTGAACACACGTGTCATTGCTGTTTTAAATCCAGCTTCGTGTGTACCACCGTCTTTTGTACGTACATTATTTACAAACGAAAGAATGTTTTCTGAGTAACCATCATTAAACTGAAAGGCTAACTCTGCTTCAATTCCATTTTGCTCACCCGAGAAATATACAACTGGATGAATCGAATCTTTCTCTTCGTTTAAGTATGAAACGAAAGCCTCAATTCCTGTTTCATAATGAAACACATCTTCTAAATCATTACGTTCATCTTTTATCGAGATTTTCATTCCTTTTAATAAGAATGCAGATTCACGTAATCTCTCACATAATGTTTCATAATTATAATTTGTTGTGCTGAAAATAGTTGTATCTGGTTTGAAGTGCATCGTTGTACCAGACTCTTTCGTTTTCCCGATTTTCTCTAACGTCGTTGCAGGAGTACCACCATTTTCAAAGCGTTGTTCATAAATGCTACCATCTCGCTTGATCGTTACTACTAGCCATTCTGATAAGGCGTTTACAACTGATGCCCCAACACCGTGTAAACCACCACTCGTTTTATAGCCTCCTTGGCCAAACTTACCACCAGCATGAAGTACTGTTAAAATAACTTCAGGTGTCGGCTTTCCAAGCTTATGCATTCCCGTAGGCATTCCTCGCCCTTTATCAATTACGCTAATACTATTATCTTTATGTATTACGACAGAAATTCCGTCGCCAAATCCCGCTAATGCTTCATCAACGGAGTTATCTACTATTTCATATACTAAATGATGCAATCCACGGCTATCCGTACTCCCGATATACATACCCGGGCGTTTTCGAACGGCTTCAAGTCCTTCTAACACTTGAATTGCATCTTCATTATATTGGAACTGATGCTTCGCCAAACTCCTTGCCCCTTTCCTAATCAAATCAGAACATATGTTTCTATTATAGAATAACGCCTCGACTATAGTTTTGGCAAGTTATCTTATCTCTTTTATATACTATTTTCAATAGAAAAATCCTTGTTTTTTTTCACAAGGATTCCTCTAGGCTACTATTTCAGAAAAATAATCGTTTGTCAACGAGAAATGGATATGTATTCCAACATTATACATTCCAAACCTTTATCATGATCCAAATGATCAATATCCAAAATGGGATAACAAGTAACAATCCCCAAAAACAGCCTTTAAAAAATCTCATGATGAACACCTCGTTCATCCGCCCTACTTATGTAAAAAGCGAGGGCTGAATCAATCTTTCTATCTTTAAAATCTATACTATTTTGTCATTACATGCTCTACTTTAATGCAACGATCCATTATTACTGTGTACCCTTTTTCTTGTAAAAGTTTATATGTATCTTCATCTTGTACTCCTAATTGTGCCCAGAAAACATCTGCATCAATCTCTACAAACTCTTTCGCAACATCCTTTAAAAATTCTGAGCGACGAAACACATTTACAATATCAACATGTTCTTTAATATCCGTCAGTGAAGAAACCGCCTTTTCTCCGAGTACTTCATCTACTGTTGGATTTACTGGAATAATGCGGTACCCAGCATCTTGCATTGCTTTTGAAACCATATACGATGTGCGTTCTGGCTTATCTGATAATCCAACAACTGCAATCGTTTTACTTTTCTTTAATACTTCACCAATTTCCGTACGAGTTGGGTTTTCAATTATCATAATTTATCCCTCCTATTCCTTTAGTATATCCGATAAAGAAAGTCTCTTTCAACATGAAAGAGACTTTCTTTTATTCCGATTATTGATTCTTTGTAGCTGAATTATCTGCTAATGTAGCTGTTTTCGTCATTTTTTGGCCATTGCGATAGAATGTAACTTCTACTTTCTCGCCTACTTTTTTCTTTTCATATAAATATTTACGGAATTGAAGTGAATTCTCTACTTTTTGATCATCTAACGCTACTACTATATCATATTGCTCTAAACCAGCTTTTTCTGCAGGTGATATTGGATAAATTTTACCTAATACAACGCCGTTTGTTACTTCTTTCGGTACTTTTAATTGATTTACTGCATAAGCTTGCACATCTTCTAATGAAACGACACCTACTCCTAGTGCTGGACGTTTCACCACTCCTTCTTTTTCAAGGGATTCAATAACTGGCTTTGCAATATTAATTGGAATAGCAAATCCAATTCCTTCAACTTCTTGTTGTGCAATTTTACTTGAATTAATCCCAATTATTTCACCGTTTTGATTAAATAACGCACCACCACTATTACCTGGGTTAATCGCTGCATCTGTTTGAATAACTTGAGCATTCCAATCTGCACGCTTATCGCCATCAATATCTACTGGAATTTCACGTTCTTTGCTACTAATAATACCTTCTGTTACACTTCCATCAAACCCTAGTGGGTTACCGATTGCAATCGCTTTTTCACCCGCACGAAGTTTACTTGAATCACCTAAAGTGGCAACTTTATTTACATTAGATCCATCAATTTCTACAACCGCTAAATCTAACCAAGGGTCTTTCCCTACAAGCTTTGCATCTACCTTTTTACCATCACTTAGTTTTACAGCAAGTTTATTTGCTCCATCTACTACATGGTTGTTCGTTACAATATACGCTTTATTTCCTGCTTTTTTATAAATAACACCTGATCCTGAGCCAGCTTGTTGCTCTTGGCCTGTCGGTTGCATTGCAAATGGATCAACACTTTGTTGCATATTAATAACACCTACAACAACATCCTTCGCGCCTTCGATCATTCCCGGTAAATCAGTTTCATTTTTCGCTTTATTTACAACTGGAACTACAGTTCCTTCTACTTGTTTATTAGAATTGAATGACGAAACAGCTGCATTATTATTTTGCACCCATGGCATGTACGGTGCTGCAAAACTAATCGAAACCGCCCCGACTACAGCTCCAACTAAACCTGTGAAAAAATATCCTTTTTTACTACCTGATTTTTTCACTTCTCTCGTTTCACTATGCTCTTCATTCAAATTCGGTCCGTCGTAATATCCCATGTTTTATTTCCCCTCCCTGGTGAATTCGTACTTTCAGTATAGTCACATTTTGTGTCCTTCTTGTGAACTCATCGTGAAATCCAATTAAAAAAATACTCCTATCTACCATTGTAGACAAGAAAAGTATTTTTTGTACATTCCACCTACAAAGGAGAGTGTAAATTTGCTATATCCCAAAGCCGGGATGCATAGTAACTTAAAGGTTATTCTTCGAATTTGTAACCTACTCGAATAACAGTGCCGATATGCCTCGCCTTATCTCCTAGCTTATTTCGCAGTTTTTTAATATGTGTATCAACCGTTCGGTCATCACCGTAGTAATCATATCCCCATAACTGATCTAATAAATGTTGACGTGACAACACAATTCCTTTGTTCTCCATTAAATAAACAAGAAGTTCGAACTCCTTATGTGTCAATATAATTTCTTCACCATCTACTAAAACTGTTCTAGATAGTCGATTCACTTCTATTCCAGCTAAAGACATAGTATTTTCTTCTGATACTCCTACCGCTCCATCCGCACGTTTCAATAACGTCTTTGCACGAGCTACTAACACTTTCGGACTAAAAGGTTTTGTTACATACTCATCTGCACCTAGTTCAAAGCCTAGTAATGTATCATCCTCATCAGAACGTGCTGTCAGCATAATGATTGGTACCGCTGACTCTTTTCTAATTCGTCTACAAACAGACCAACCATCTATTTCTGGTAACATAATATCTAACATAATTAAATCAATTGTATGTTCAGCAAATAATTCTAACGCTTTTTTTCCATCTTCCGCTTCGATTACTTCAAAGCCTTCATTACGAAAATAATCACTAACAATTTCACGTAATCTTCTTTCATCTTCAACAAGTAATACTGTTTTATTCATATAACCTATCCCGCCTTTTTACTCTTTCAATCGAATAATACGTTGATTGGAGCTTCCGCGAAATGGAAGTGTTAAATCTTTTTTATCAAGTTCAAATCTTCCATCGACCAAAACATCCCCATAATGTAACAATTCTATCATATCATTATTTTGAGCACTCTGTATCTCTTCTAACCTGTAACCTGTATAAATCCATAGATTTTTTCTCAAATCCTTCACTGCTTTTGCTACTTTTTTCACTTCAGCAGCTTGAAAAAATGGATCTCCGCCTGAAAATGTTACATCGGTTAATGAATTTTTTTCAATCTCTTTCACAATTTCTTCTACCGTCATTTCAGTTCCATTGCAAACATTCCATGATTTCGGATTATGGCAACCGATACAACGATGCGGACAGCCCGCAAAAAACACGACTGTCCGCAATCCTTCTCCATCTACTACACTATCATGAATGATATTCATAACTTTCATTTATGCTTCACCCGATCCATCTCTTCACTACGTTTCGCGCTATTCCACTTTGACATATCTCCAACAAGATATCCTGTTATGCGGCGAATTCTTTCTATTTCATTCTCATCTTCATTCCCACAACTCGGACATTCATTCCCGATAATGCCATGATAACTACAGCACTTACAACGATCAACAGGATGGTTAATTGAACCGTACCCAACGCCATTCTCTGCCATCGCTTGCACAATTTGCTTTAATGCCTTTTTGTTATGCATAGCTGCTCCGTCTAGTTCAATATACGTAATATGTCCCCCGTTACATAGGGCATGGAAAGGTCCTTCTAAACGAATTTTATTTATCGCTTGAATGTTATAATAAACTGGAATATGGAATGAATTCGTATAGTAATTATGGTTCGTTATACCGCTAATCTCACCAAATTCTTCTCTATCTTTTTTCACAAACTTACCTGATAAACCTTCTGCAGGCGTTGCAATTACAGAGAAATTGAGTTGATGTTCTTCCATCGCCTTATCCATGCTCTCTCTCATAAAGGAAATAATTTCATATCCAAGCTTCCACGATTCTTCATTTTCTCCATGATGCTTTCCAGTTAACGCTACTAAACATTCTGCAAGACCGATAAAACCAAGACTTAACGTCCCTTGTTTTAAAATCGGTGCCACAGCATCTTCAGGTTGTAACGTCTCTCCACCACGCCATACACCTTGTGAATATAAGAACTGAAAATCTCTTGCTCTCTTTGTACATTGATAAGCAAATCTCTCTAATAATTGCTTAACGCCTAAATCTAAATAATAACTTAGCGCTTCAAAAAACGCTTCTTTCGATCCACTAATTAGCGCTAATTTCACTAAATTAATAGAAGTAAACGATAAATTCCCTCTTCCAATTGCTGTTTCTTCCCCATGTATATTAGACATAACACGAGTACGGCACCCCATATAACATACTTCACTTTCAGGTCGACCATCATAATGCACAGCATTAAACGGAGCATCTAAAAACGAAAAGTTAGGGAATAATCGCTCAGCGGTCGTTTCTAACGCTAATTCAAATAAATCATAGTTCGGATCACACTCTTCAAAGTTCACGCCTTTTTTCATTTTGAAAATTTGAATAGGAAAAATCGGTGTTTCCCCTTTACCAAGTCCAGCTTGCGTCGCTTTTAAAAGTTGCTTAATTAAAAGTCTTCCCTCTTTCGATGTGTCTGTTCCGTAGTTAATAGAAATAAATGGTACTTGTCCCCCGCCCCTACTATGCATACTATTTGAATTATGAACGAAAGCCTCACACGCCTGATACGTATCATTTTCTGTCTCTTTCCATGCAAATTCCTCTATTTGTTCTTTCGTAAGCGGATATGACTGTAGTCGTTTTTTATGTCTCTTTACTGTTTTTCTCACATATGGAGCTAAATCAATATCAAAGAGTGCAAACGATTGACCACCGTGCTGCATATTTTGATTCGCCTGAAAAATAATTGAAGAAAGCGCCAACGCACTTTTAATGTCTTGCGGTTGTCTCATATGTCCATGTCCAGTATGAAAACCGTTAGCTAGCATTTGCGCTAACGGAATTTGCGAACAAGTCGTCGTTCCTGTTGCATAAAAATCTAAATCATGTGGATATAATATATTTTGATCTATCGCTTTTTTCACTTGATCTGATAATAATTTTTCTACTGCATAATACTTTGCGCTCTCAGATGCGAACGTTCCCATTACTCCCATTGGAGATCGACCATCTACATTTGCATTTTCCTGCATTAAATCTTGTTCATTACCGTGGATAATTGTCTCAAATACTTTCATTAATTCTTCTCCACGTACATTTTGTTTCAACATTCATAACCCTCCACCAACATGTTGTTGTCTTTTGATTAAAATCATACAACATATAGTTCTTCTGTTCCTGTGAAAAATGTAACATTCCTGTGAAAGTTTTTTTAAAAATTAATGACTTTTTCATTTATAAAAAAGAAATGTGCTCTTTACAAATGTATGGTACAATAAATGGGAAAAACTCTTTTTACCCTTTATCAACACATTTGTATAAAGGAGACTGAACTCATGGTTATTACATATCTTTTATTTATCGTTGCCTATCTACTCGGTTCGATTCCATTTGCATTAGTCGTTGGAAAAATTGGTTATGGAATCGACATTCGTGAGCATGGAAGCGGTAATCTAGGCGGAACAAATACATTCCGTACATTAGGGAAAAAAGCAGGTTTTATCGTAACAATTGCTGACATTTTAAAAGGTACATTAGCAACAGGTCTACCGATTATTTTCGGGTCAGATATTCACCCACTATGGTTTGGATTAGCCGCTGTTCTTGGACATGTCTATCCGATCTTCGCAAAATTCCGCGGGGGGAAAGCAGTTGCAACTTCTGCTGGGGTACTATTATGCTATTCACCAGTTGTTTTTGCAATATTAGCTGTTGTCTTTTTCAGCCTTTTATTTACAACAAGATACGTATCACTTTCTTCTATGATAACAGCTGTCGTTGCTGTTATTGCATCCATTGTTAGCGGGGATAAAATCTTCATTATTGCGATGTGTTTATTAGCAGGTATGGTTATTTATAAACACCGTGCAAATATCGGACGAATTATAAATAAAACTGAACCAAAAGCAAACTTTTCAAAAAAGCAAAAATAAGATCGTAACCCACATAACGCAAAAAGAAAACGTGAAGCATATTAATAGCGTCTTTTTGCGTTATTTTTTATACTAAAAGAAAAAGCAACATAATTTGGAGGAACTATACATGAATCTTTCCGTAACAAAAGAAGCAGCACAATGGTATAAAAACGAATTAAACTTACAATCGGGTGAAACAATACGCCTTTTCGTACAATACGGCGGTTGCAGTACTGTGCAAAAAGGACTTTCTTTAGGTATTCGTAAAGATGACCCTGCGCACCCTGCTGTTCAAACTCAAGAAGAAGGTATTAACTTCTTTATTGAAGGCGATGATGAGTGGTTCTTCGATGGACATAATTTATTAGTTACACTTAACGACGGTGATGATTTCCCTCAATTTAATTATGAAAAATAAAAAAGCGTGGCTTCTGCCACGCTTTTTTTATCCCGCTATTTGCGGGTAGTAAGACCCCCACTGATTAAAGTTTCACTTTATTTCTTTTTAATTTCCTCATATTTCGCATACCACTCAGGATATAATTTTTTAAATGATACAGGGCGGAACCCTTCTTTTTTCGCACAAATATTCGTCGTGCTTGCAGTAATACAAAGTTCGCCATCACCATTATAAATTTCATATCCATATACAACGCGGAGCGGGCTCACAGTATCAACCCAAGTTTTCACAATAGCTTTTTCTCCGTAACGCATCGCTTTACGATATGAAATTTGCAAGTCTAATACAGGAGAAATAATTCCCTCTTTCTCCATTTCAACATATGAAAATCCTAATTCTTGTATAAGTTTAGTGCGCCCAAGTTCTAGCCACACTAAATAGTTTGAATGGTAAACAACACCCATCTGGTCTGTTTCCGCATAGCGGATTTCAACTTCATGTTCTGCTACAAACATTTCTATTCGCCTTCTTTCACTTCTGCTACCTTGCATACATTTAATCATAATACAGTGGAATCAAAAATAAAATAAAAACAGTGAATCTTTTACCGAAAGGGGCAAGCACATGATCCAAATTGTAACTGTTCGTAGCGGTGATAGTGTTTATGGTTTAGCATCAAAGTATGGATCTACACCTGAAGAAATTGTAAAAGACAATGGACTAAATCCAGCTGAAACACTCGTTGTTGGTCAGGCACTGATCGTTAATACAAAAGGCAATAATTATTATGTACAGCCAGGTGACAGCCTTTATCGAATTTCTCAAACGTATAACGTCCCTCTCGCCAGTTTAGCTAAAGTTAATAACCTTTCATTAAAATCTATTCTCCATGTCGGACAGCAATTATATATACCGAAAGGAACAAAACGAGCAGTAGAATCCATTGCTTATTTACAGCCTTCAACAATACCGATAAAAGAAAGTTTAGTAAATGCTACACGTGCTATTAATCCATTTTTAACATATTTAGCCTACTTCAGCTTTGAAGCAAAAAGAGACGGCACTTTAAAAGAACCGACGGAAACAGCGAAAATCGCTAATATTGCAACGCAAGGTAACACCATCCCTATGCTCGTTATTACAAATATTGAAAATGGAAATTTCAGTGCCGATCTGACCTCGGTTATTTTACGCGATGCAACAATTCAAAACAAGTTTATTACTAACATTTTGCAAACAGCTGAAAAATATGGCATGCGAGACATTCATTTCGATTTCGAGAGTGTGGCACCTGAAGATCGCGAAGCGTATAATCGTTTTTTACGAAATGTGAAAACACGCTTACCTAGCGGATACACATTAAGTACAACACTTGTACCGAAAACGAGCTCAAATCAAAAAGGGAAATTTTTTGAGGCTCACGATTATAAAGCACAAGGACAAATTGTTGATTTCGTCGTCATTATGACATACGACTGGGGTTGGCAAGGTGGACCACCGATGGCGATTTCCCCTATTGGTCCTGTAAAAGAAGTACTTCAATATGCAAAATCTCAAATGCCCCCACAAAAAATTATGATGGGGCAAAATTTATATGGATTTGATTGGAAACTTCCTTTCAAACAAGGGAATCCACCGGCAAAAGCAGTTAGCTCTGTCGCAGCTGTTGCACTTGCTCGTAAATACAATGTTCCTATCCGCTATGATTTCACAGCCCAAGCTCCACATTTTAATTACTTTGATGAAAACGGCGTACAACACGAGGTTTGGTTTGAAGATTCGAGGTCTATTCAAAGTAAATTCAATTTAATGAAAGAACAAGGCATTGGCGGTATTAGTTACTGGAAGATTGGTCTACCATTCCCACAAAATTGGCGTTTACTCGTTGAAAACTTTACAATTACGAAAAAAGGCTGACGAAAGTCAGCTTTTTAAATATTTTTATAATATTATCCAAACACACAAAAAGGAGAATGATGACATTCTCCTTTTTTTAACCGTTATCAACAATTGGTTGTTTGCCAGTTTGGTCTTGCATTTGCTTTCCTTTATTGCCACCAGCTTTTTTCGATTGTGTTCCAATTTGATTTGGTGCAAAGTCTTTTGAATTCTTTTTCGGATTACCCATTACTATCGCCTCCTTAACACTAGTATCGTACTAGTGTTAAGAATTATTCAGCCTGCTTAAAAAGTTTCATTTCATAACGTTTTTCAATTCGTTTTTCAATTCGATCCATTGCATCACGATCGCTTAATAATTGTTGTTTATTTTCATTTACAAGTTCTTCAAACGATCTACGGCGACTTCTTCTCATGTTGCTCACCCTTTCTTCTACGCTTTCTTATTACATAGTATGAGCAAATGAAAAACTCTTTAATCAGATTTGTAAGAAAATTTTATGTTTTGATAAAAAATCCCATGCGCATATATTGCACATGGGATTTTTTACACCATCGTATTTAAATATTTTTTAATTTCTTCATCCGCATTTACTTTATTTGCTCTATATTCATCCAGCGCTCGTAATACAGAATCGTATTCTGCTACAATGTAGCTCTCTAGCTTCAAAATGTCCTCTACACTGTCAATCATAATTCTCGTGTTGCCAATCTCACTTTTCAATGCTGCCTCGTATGTTAAGCTCGTACAAATTTCTCTTACATCGTCTTCCATTTTTTCTGTTAACACATATTTCTTTCGCCCTTTGACCTTTAACCTTATAATTGGGTAAAAGGCTTTTATATCTAAATAACTCCCAACATTCATACAACGAATCCACTCAATATCACGTTTATTTCGTACAAGCATTTCTTTTACTGCTTCAAATACCGCTGTTTCATCAAGTACTTCCTTATTCGCTTTTCTTTTTCCTTCTTCTTCAACCGCTGCACATTTTTGATAAACAGCCGCACACGTAATACAGTCGTCAAATGCATTATGAGAACTTAATCGAATTCCAAGCATTCGTTTTAACGTTTCAAGTTTATGATTAGGCGCATGCTTCATATATTTTTTCGCTAAAAACACAGTATCAATAACGTTATTTTTAGGCTCAGGTAGTCCAAGCATATTTACATTACTTTTTAAAAAACGCATATCAAAAGATGCATTATGAGCGACAATAACATTTGTATGTAAAAATGCTAAAAATAAAGGTAATACTTCTTCAATCGTCGGTGCATCTGAAACACGATAATTTGTAATACCTGTTAAACTTGTTATTCGGTCCGGAATTGAACGCTCTGGATTCACATAAGAAACAAATTGATCTACTAGTTCATGATTATGATATTTCACTGCTGCAACTTGAATAATTTTATCATTATAAGGGTTAAATCCTGTTGTTTCAAAATCAATTACAACATAATCTAACGGTAAGGATATATTCCCCACTCCAAACACTCCTTTACCTCTAAACGTTTATATTTCTTTTATCATAACATGCTGCTATCACTACGTGAAAAAGAAAAGGCAGAAATGGTAACTTTCCACCTCTACCTTTTCACCGTTATTTTAATTTAGCAATCCGTTTCTCCATCTCTTTTTGCGTCATCGGTCCAATGAACTTATCTTGAATGACACCTTCTGTATCAATAAAATAAGAAGTTGGAATGGTAATTACTTTATACGCTGTTGTCACATCAATGTTCTTGTCCAATAAAATAGGAAAAGTAATTCCTTTTTCTTTAGCGAAGTTCCTTACCTTTTCTTCTCCCCCTCCTTTTTCTGAAGGAGTATAGTTTATAGCTAAAATTTCTACGTTTTCTTTATGTTCTTTATAAAAGGCCTCCATATCAGGCATTTCTTGCTGACAAGGCCCACACCACGTTGCCCAAAAGTTTAAAATAACTTTCTTTCCTTTTAAATTGGATAACTTTACATTCGTTCCATCTATCTTTGCTAATTCAAAATCTGGTGCGCTCTTTCCAATTTCAATACCGTTCCTTGCGAAAATCTCTTTCATAGTAGCTTCACTTTTGGCAGGTTTTTCTTGTACTACTTGATCCTTTTCCGCAAATTGTTCATAAGCTGCATATCCCGCTAAACAAAGTAACACTACAATAATGGTAAGCTTCCGCCACATATTATATCACCCTTACGTGTTTATCTTCTTATAACATAATCACCAAAATACTATATACCTTATTTTAGCTTATACGGACAAGCTTGGAAATATTCACATTCGAAATAGTTAGAATACTTTCGGTTAAGATGAAATATTTACCTTTTTATCATATAATTAGAAATAAATACAAAACCTGCGAGGTGATATGTATTTTACAATTACTTATCAACCCTTTTACTTTTGTTTTCTTCACTTTACCGTTACTATGTATTTTTTTAGCGCCTTACTATACAAATTCAAATGGGCTGTAATTATTATTTCTTTTACTGTTCCACTTATATTTTTCATTATCGTCTCGGGATTTGATATACACCTAGCTTTACAAAACTTAGACGCTTGGATTGTTTATAGTTCTGTTTATTCTGTACTTTCCTACATAACGGCAGCGCTAATACGAAGAAAATTGCACATGTAGCACTTTCAAAAAGGGGGATTTTTATGAATTTATTAAAAAAAATACTATTATATATTCTTAGTTTTATATTTTCCCCAATCGGGATTATCACTTGGATCATCTCGCTCTTCAGTAAAGATCCTGAAAAAAAGCAAGTTGGACGTATTTGTCTCTTTATCGCTTTAATCTCATTTATCCTTTTAGCCGGCCTCGGTATTCTTACTTTCTTCACAATGACTATCACCACCACTACTATACAATAATTATAGAAAGGATGATTATTTTGGGAGAACATCCTATAAGTAAAGAACTTCGCTATATACGACTATGTTTAGTTGTTTTAGTAATCGTTCTTTTATTTTTCAACGGTGAAAGAGTTGTTGAAATTTCTACAAATCATGATGCCGTAGAAAACGTTTCAACCAGTAATATGACACAGATTGCTGAAAATACATTTGCTATTCAAGAATATAATCCATCACTAAGTAGCGAACGTACGGTCAAAATTTTCAAATATAATCCGGATACAAATCAACTTACTCTAGTCAAAGAGTTTAGCACTAACGATACTGAGTCTTATACGTATCAACTTAATAAGAGTGAATAAAGATAAGAGCGCTATATAGCTCTTATCTTTTTATTAGCATCTCTTTAAACAATGACTTACACGTTAATAATTCTCTAGGATCCCCGCATTCCACAACAATTCCATTCTTCATGACCACAACTCGATCCGCTATCATCGCCCTCTCAACATCATGTGTCGTCACAATTCTCGTTACATTCCCCCCTAGCCCTTTAAGCATATTCCAAACCACTTCTTGATTGCTCAGATCTAATCCCGCAGTCGGTTCATCTAGAATAATGAGATTCGGATTTGATACAATCGCTCGCAATAACGCAAGACGCTTTCTCTCTCCTCCCGAAAACTCTTCACCGCTTTTATGTAGTACAGTCTGAATCCCTTTAGATAAACTCCTAATAATTGACTTCGCATTTACAAGTTCAATATTTTTTTCTAACTGTTTCTCTAAGACCCCTTCCCCAAAATACATATTCTCTTTTACTGTCGTCCGAAAAAAACGAGGTTCCTGCCATATGGTAGTCATACGAGCTTTATTACCGTAATAAGCAATACTACCATTAGATGGTTTATATAAACCCGTGATTAATTTTAAAAGCGTCGTTTTTCCTGCACCACTTTCCCCCACAATAATAACGAGTTCGCCAGGATTAATTTGCAAATGTATATTTTTAATTCTACATCTCTCTTCACCGTTCTCTTGAAATGAAACGTTTGTTAATTTCATTCCCATCGCTCTTTCTACATTTCTGTATTCAGCCGGTATATCTAAAAAGCCAAAAACTCGATTTGCCGAAGCAATAGCAACTTGTGTCATCATCAATAAATCACTCGCATAACGAACGGGGAAAAATAACATCTCAATTGTAGCTAATACCGCCACAAGCGAACCGACTTCCATATCCCCTTTTATTATTTTTTTTGCTCCTATAATAAGAACAACTATATATGCTCCTGTTTCTATTACCGTTCCAACTATCCCAATACAATGTTGTATCATCGTCTTCCTTACTTCAGTTTTATAAGATTGTGCCGTCACTCCTTTAAACAAATGAATTGCCCATTTTTCTTTTTGTAAACTACGTAAATCTTGTATACCTTTTACAAACTGTGACATCATCTCTACAACACTTGATTGATTTTTTTGAGCAATACTTGCAATATTTCTTACTTTTCCCCCCATAAGCATTGGAACAATTGCACTGAAAAATAAAAACGGCGCTACCCACCATATGAACTGTATATCTATATGTTGTAGCGCTATGAGCGCACCAATAAATTGTGCAATGGCGTGGATGTATTCTATTAATATAGATCCATATAACCTTATCCAATTCGGAATATCAGAAACGACTAATGTTTCTAACTCCCCTTGTTTTACCTTCTCACTTTCTTCAAATGGTAATAAGAAAAAATGACGTAATACATCTATACGCTTCTCTCGTAATATTCGCTGACTTACTTTTGAGCTTACATAATCAAATAACAGATTGTTCACCCACATCAAAAAGCGGCTCCCCGCAAACAAAGCAATATATACATACGTACCTTTTAACTCCCGCTGAATAAGGTTATCTACAATTAGCCCCATAAATAGCGGACGGGATAAATTTAAAATGGCAGCTACTATTCCGCTACAAATCGCACTAATTAGCAATAGCTTTTCTTGCAACAGCGGCAACATTATTCTTCTATACTCATTCATTGTCATTCCCCCAATTTTGCATAATAAAAGGAAAGGGATGAAACCAAATGGTTTCATCCCTTTCCCTCTGTACATAAAGTAAGGAAGCTAACAAATGTTAGCTTCCTTATCATTCATTTCAATTATTTAGTTTGACACTTTAGACTCTTCGATTTTCGAACGAAGAACCATTTGCAAGATACCACCGTGACGGTAGTAGTCAATTTCAACTTCACTATCGAAACGAGCTACTACTTCAAATTGCTTCTCTTTTCCTTCTGCATCGATTGCAACTACTTTTACAAGATCGCGTGGTCTAACCGTTTTGTCAATTTGAATTTCAAATGACTCGTCACCAACAAGACCTAATGTTTCAGCACTGTCGCCATCTTTAAATTGTAATGGTAATACGCCCATTAACACTAAGTTACTGCGGTGAATACGCTCGAAGCTTTCTGCGATTACTGCTTTAATACCTAATAAGTTTGTACCTTTCGCAGCCCAGTCACGAGAACTTCCCATACCGTAGTCTTTACCAGCAACAACTAGAAGGCCTGTGCCATCTTCTTTATATTTCATCGCAGCATCATAGATAGATGTTACTTCACCAGTTGGCCAATATGTTGTATATCCGCCTTCTGTTCCTGGTGCGATTTGGTTTTTAATACGGATGTTTGCAAATGTACCACGCATCATAACTTCATGGTTACCACGACGAGAACCGTAAGAGTTAAAGTCGACTGGTTGTACGCCGTTTTCTAGTAAATAACGTCCAGCTGGCGTGTGCTTACCAATTGAACCTGCTGGTGAAATGTGGTCTGTTGTTACAGAATCACCAAATTTACCAACTATGCGTAAACCTGATAACGTTTCAACTTCACCTGGCTCTTTAGATAATCCTTCGAAGAACGGTGGGTTTTGAATGTATGTTGAATCATTATCCCAAGTATATAAAGCTTCATTTGAAGTTTGGATTTCATTCCAGCGCTCATTACTGTTAAATACTTGTGCATATTCTTTTTTGAACAATTCAGATGTAACAACACTTTGAACTACATCTTCAATTTCTTTAGCTGATGGCCAAATATCATTAAAGTAAACAGCATTACCATTTACATCTTTACCGATTTCATCATTTTTCAGGTCAATATCAACAGTACCTGCAAGTGCATATGCCACAACAAGTGGTGGTGATGCTAAGTAGTTTGCTTTTACAAGTGGATGAATACGACCTTCAAAGTTACGGTTACCAGATAGAACAGATGTTACTAATAAATCATTTGCTGCGATTGCTTCTTCTAATTCCTCTGCTAATGGACCAGAGTTACCGATACAAGTCGTACAGCCGTAACCAACTGTTTGGAAACCTAATTGATCTAAATACGTTGTTAAACCAGACTTATCTAAGTACTCTGTAACAACTTTAGATCCTGGTGCTAACGATGTTTTTACGTAACCAGGTACTTTAAGTCCTTTTTCAATTGCTTTCTTCGCAACTAACCCTGCTCCAATTAACACGTACGGATTTGACGTATTTGTACAGCTTGTAATTGCAGCGATTGCAATTCCACCTGTTTTCATCGTTACTTCTTGATCTTTCAATGTAACTTTCACTTCTTTATCAAACTCTTGCTCATTGAATCCAAGTCCTTGTGTTCCAACTGGTGCTACAACAGCTTTATGGAACTCCTCTTTCATATCTGAAAGCGGGATTAAATCTTGCGGACGTTTCGGTCCAGAAAGGTTAGATTCGATTGTATTTAAATCAATTTCAACAAGATCAGTATAGATTGGATCTTTACTATCTGCTGTATAGAATAAACCGTTTGCTTTACAATATTCTTCAACAACGCGAATTTGCTCTTCATCTCTACCTGTTAAACGTAAGTATTCTAATGAAATATCGTCGATTGGGAAGAATCCACAAGTTGCACCGTATTCTGGTGCCATATTTGAAATTGTTGCACGGTCAGCTAAAGGCATGCTCTTTAGTCCACTACCGAAGAACTCAACAAATTTACCAACTACACCTTTTTGACGTAACACTTGTGTTACTTTTAATGCAACATCAGTTGCTGTTGTACCACTTGGAAGTGTACCAGTTAATTTCACACCGATTACTTCAGGTACTGGGAAATATGAAGGCTGTCCAAGCATTCCTGCTTCTGCTTCAATACCACCAACGCCCCATCCAAGAACACCAATACCATTAATCATTGTTGTATGTGAGTCAGTTCCAACTAATGAATCTGGGTATGCAACTAAGTCACCTTCAGCATTTTTCACCGCATGAACAACCGGTGCCAAATATTCAAGATTTACTTGGTGTACAATACCTGTTGCTGGTGGAACTGCACGGTAGTTATCAAATGATTTCTGTGCCCAGCTTAAAAATTTATAACGTTCTTCATTACGTTTAAACTCTAAGTCCATGTTGAATGCAAGCGAGTCCGCTGTACCCGCTCTATCAACCTGTACAGAGTGGTCAATTACAAGGTCTACAGTAATTTCTGGATTAATTTTATCAGGATCTCCGCCCATATCTGCCATTGCTTTACGAAGCGAAGCCAAATCTACAACAGCTGGAACACCTGTGAAGTCTTGTAAGATTACGCGAGATGGTTTAAACGGAACATCGATATCTTGAACATCTTTCGTTCCCCATTTCGCTAAATTTGTAACGTGTTCTTCTGTAATTACGCGTCCGTCTACTTGACGAAGTACAGATTCAAGTAAAACTTTCACGGAATATGGTAATTGAGATACGTTGCCAACCCCTGCGTTTTCAAGCGCTTTCAATTGATAATAATGATACGTCTTTCCATCTAGTTCAAAAGTTGCACGTGATTGAAATGGATTATGTTTGACCATTATGTTTCCCCCCTGTTAAACGTGACTAATTTGTCTGAATATAAAATGTAGACAAACTTTTCAATACCTTACGATAATATCTTATTACAACTTTCTAAATAAGTAAATAATAAGAAACTTATGGATTATCATAAGTTTTCTTTATCTTTCTAAATTTGAATAGTGTCCATGCTCTTTATTAATACTATTACTATAAAGTAAAGCACTCTTTCAGCGTTTTACTTTACGTTCATATATGCTATGAACGACTCATAGTTCGTCTATAAAAAACATTATAGAGGTGAGAAAAATGGGTAAACGAAAAGCCAATCATATTATTTCAGGAATGAATGCTGCATCCGCCCAAGGGCAAGGAACTGGCTATAATGAAGAGTTCGCAAATGAACCTTTAACTCCGGCAGAGCGACAAAATAATAAGAAACGAAAAAAGAATCAGTAACGAAAAATCCCAAAAGGTATACCTTTTGGGATTTTCTCTAATGTTTATAACGTAACAACTCCGAAACTGTTACAAATCGATAACCCTGCTTTTTCAGCTCAGGTAAAATTTTTGCTAATGCCGCCACTGTTTGACTACGATCACTTCCTCCATCGTGCAACAGTACAATATCTCCACTTTTAGCATTTTTCACAACATGATTTACTATGGATTCTGTACCTGGATTCGCCCAATCACGAGGGTCTTGATGCCATGACCATAGAACAATTTGATACCCAGCTCTTTTTGCCGTAGTAAATACAGCATCATTAATATATCCACCTGGTGGACGGAACAATAAAGGTTCTTTCACCCATTTTTCAAAATATTTCTTTCCATTTAAAATATCATGTTCTAATTTTTCATCTGATGAATTACTCGCATACAAATGATTCATCGTATGATTTCCGATTTCATGCCCTTCTTTCAACACTTGCTTTACTAAGTACGGATTACGCTGAACTCGAAAGCCAATCATAAAAAAAGTCGCTTCCGCTTTATATTGACGTAATAACTCTAATACTTGCGGTGTATAAGTTGGGTCCGGTCCATCATCAAATGTAATTGCGATAATTTTTTCATTATTTGGCACTTCCCATGTTACATAGCCAGTTGGCTCTAGCTCTTTTCTTAACAACATTTTAGCTTCCACTTTGTCCACTTGAAATATATGTACTGCACAAATTAAAGAAAAAATTGATAGAATAATTTTTCGTTTCAGCATAGTAGCACTAAAAGTAATGAGGTTGTTGAATTCACAACAACCTTTTTCACTTTTCTATTTGATCTACATTTCGCATAATATTTTGGAGATTACTTTCATATTGCTCAAGTTGTGGACGCTGCGTTTCTGATGCTACTTCAAGTGCATTTTGAATCTGTTCGTACGCCTCTTGCACTTCTTGGCGTAACTCTTTTAAATCATGGCCGTAATTCGGGTCATTTTTCACAATATTATTGAATATATTTTCCGCTTGAACGACCCCTTGCTGCGCGGCCTGAAAAGCCTGTTGCTTATCTTTATGATATGGCATAACACTTTCACCTTCCTATATGAGTTAGTCCTACTTATCTTTACCCGTTTCTCAAAAAACATTCTCGTATAAATTCGCAAACTTCTCTCATTCTAAATAGGGAGAGGAGGTGTAAAATACAATGGGTAAAAACAATAATCAATCTAATCGTCAAAACGAGAAAAAAGGGCAATCTTCTGGACAGCCCGAACCTTTAAGTGGATCTCACAAAGTTAAAAATCGTAATCATTCACGTCAAAAAAATCATGCACATCATGATATGTAAAGCAAAAGCATTCACACACACTGTATCTTTCACATAAAATGTTTATATTTTTCTATTTGTTCTTCACCTCTATTTCATTCATGCATAACATAGTATGAATTGAGATTTTACGGAGGGTGTCTTTCATGGGCAAGAAAAAGAAGGATTGTCTTTTTCATGTTGATGGTTTCGAAGAATGGATGGATCAATTTTGTTCTGATTCTTGTAGTAACTTTAGTTTTCCAAATCAAATTCATATTGACCTTTGTGAAACAGAACAAGAATACATTTTGGAAACAGATGTACCAAATGCAACTGCACAAAATGTACTCATTAAAAAGATGGAGACAGGCCTAAACATTTGTATACTTTATAAAAACACTTCTTTACAGCGGATTGTTCCTTTACCTACTAATATCATTTATAACAAGATGCTAGCCTGTTTAGAGAATGGATATTTAGCCATTCATATTTCCAAAAACGAAGTTGCCAATAAACATGAAAAGAAAGTTCTTTTTTCAAATTAAGGATTACTATAAACACAAACATGAGCCCGAGCAACCTTTTAGTTTGCTCGGGCTCATGTTATTTCGCATGTATTTCTATTTTAGAATTTCTAATATATCTTTTTTTCATTAAACCTTTTGTCACTAAAAGAACTGGGAACGCTACGCTTGAAAATATAGCTAATATTAAAAATACTATAAAGCCATTTTGATATCCATAATGATCGAGAAGTATCCCGCCAAACCAAGGACCAATTACTACTCCAATTCCTGAAAAGCCCATAGCTCCAAAATATGTCCCTTTCAAATGTGAAACAGCTATCTCATCAATAAATACATCTGTCATTGAAAACATTAATACTTCTCCGAATGTAAAAATAATTGTACATATAGCAGCCCCTAACATAGATTCTACTAGTCCAAATCCAAACAATCCCCCGCTCACAAATAACGTTCCAACCATAATAGATGCTAACGGCGTATACTTTTTACACATTTGAATAACAGGGTATTGAATAACTACTACTGTAATCGCATTTAAAGTTAGCATATATGAGAACAACTTTACTCCATCTTGAAATATATGTGCGTTTGCAAAATATTGAGATAGTGTCGTCGTTAAATGTGAAAAACCACTATTACTCAAAATGATTCCGACTAAAGCAACTAAAAATACTATGTCTTTTCGCAAAATCCGAACCGCACTTAACATTGTGACCGGATTTTCTGTAGTTACTTTCTTTTTATCAAGTGGATATTTCTTAAATTGAAACGCTAATATAACTGTATATAAAATGTACACTCCAGCGGCTACTAAAAAAGGAATCGTTGATTTTGCACTTCCAATCTGTAATCCAACAAGTGGACCCATCGCTACTCCAACATTTATTGCACCGTAACGCAAATTATATACGAGTAAACGATACTCTGGTTTCGTTAAATCTGATAATAAAGCTCTTGATGTCGGTTCAAAAAAAGAACGACATAATCCATTCAAAGCGTTTAATAGAAAGAAACTAAAAACATGATCTGCAACTGAAAATCCTATAAATACAAACACCCAAACAATCATGGACCATATTATAATCATCTTTCGACCAAATCGATCCGATAAATTGCCTCCAATAAAACTAGCAAACACTCCAACAAGCGCACTCGTTCCAATGATAGCACCGGTCATTCCAGCCGATACGTCTTTAACAGTCGTTAAATAAATCGCTAAAAAAGGAATGCTCATTGAAGTTGCAAACCTAGCAAATAATGTCCCTATAATGATACTCATTCCAAGTGGATGAATATGCTGTAACTTCCCCTTCATCTTTAAACCTACTCTCCCTTTTCCTACATAAAAAAAGAAAGCAAAGGATCTGCTTTCTTTTTCCTTTTTCTATACTTGAGATGTTTATACCCGAGCTGTTCTCGTTATTTCCATATCAATTCCATATGTAAACTGTAGTTCTTTACAAACATCTTTAATCAAAATAGCTACATTATACTTTTCATTAAATTCTAAAACAATGCTTTCTACTTCTTCATATGTATACTTATATTCGCCAGTAATTACACTTTTTAAATCAAAGCATTCATTAATACAAAGCTGGACGAGTAATTGTTCATACTTCTCTATGACATCTTCTTTTTTCCAAAGTAACTCCTTTACATATAACCGATCAAATTTCACACTTTCTCGATTACAATCCGTTAAAATCCGGGTCATCTCATTTAATTCTCGATATAATTCGGAAATATTTCTGCTTAAACTAAGCAACTTATCTACGCCGTTTTCATATGGCATTTTCATTCCCCCCCGCATTTTCTTCTTATTATAGCAAGAAAATTCTAAAAATAGTTTCTTTCTTCTGAAATATTAGGAAACTAATTTCAATTGCTTTACAATGAAACTAGCTAACACGAAAGGGGAAAGAAAATTGGAGAAAAAATTATATTACATCGACGCTTATAAGAAAGACTTTACTACTAAAGTTATAAAGCAAGATTATTGTACAGAGGGAAACTTATATGTTGTCTTAAATGAAACTGCATTTTATCCAACAGGCGGCGGACAACCACACGACACTGGAACTTTAAATGGTATTCCGGTAAGTAACGTTGAAGAAGTAAATGGAGAAATTCGTCATTTCATAATAGAACAATTACATACGGAAGAAGTAGAGGGTAAAATAGATTGGCAACGTCGTTTTGACCATATGCAACAACATACGGCTCAGCACATTTTATCCGCTGCTTTTTGGGATCACTTTAACATACCGACGATCGGGTTCCATCTTGGAAAAGAAACTATAACCATTGATTTAGAAACTGCCAATCTTTCTACAGAAACTGTTGAGAAGGCCGCACAAATTGCTAATCAAATTGTTTTTGAAAACCACCCTATTCGTATTGAATGGATGAACTTAGAAGAGGCCAAAGCATTACCCCTTCGCAAAGAACCAACTATGACAGAAAATATACGGGTTGTTATCATCGAAAACTATGACTACAACGGTTGTGGTGGAACACACCCGAAACATACAGGTGAAGTAGGCCCTATTCAAGTACTAGGATGGGAGCGCAATAAAGGTGGTATACGCTTAACATTTATCGCTGGTTGGCGCGCTCTTAAATTAATGGGACAACAGCAACAAATTATGAAAGATGTTTCTAAACAATTGAACAGTAGCGACACTGATATTCCAGCAAAAGTAGCACAACTTCTTGCTTCTCAAAAAGAAAACGAAAAAACAATACAAACAATGAATGAAAAATTATTATTTGCAGAAACAAATGAACTATTACAACAGCCTGCAGAAATACACGGTGGAATACTTATTTCTAAAGTATTTACAAACCGCCCTATGCAAGAAATTGCAAAACTGTCTGCTATTATTACAGAACAACAAGAACATGCAATTACATACTTCGTCATTGAAAACGAAGAAAAACTACAATGCATCCTTGCTTGTGGTAAAGCGGTTACACTAAATATGAATACACTTTTAAAAGATGCTCTTCCTTCTATTGAAGGAAAAGGCGGAGGAAATCAAAAGAGTGCTCGTGGCGGCGGTAAAGCGATTATGAGTGGGGATGAGTTTTTAAATCAACTTGTTTCTTCTTTACAATCTATAGTGTAGATTATTTTATGAAGTGGATGTCATTGAACTGTGTGACATCCACTTCTCTTTTTTGCTTCGTGCACGGTAGTACAGTAAATGAAATTATATGAACGACTCTGCAAATAGATCTATCACAACTCGCAATATATCAACGATTCTATAAGAAATACCGATTCACCGACAAAATACGAATATAAACACAACTTATAGAATAAGAGGAGGCTGCTGCACAATAACAGCCTCCTCCTATGTTTACAAACCAATATTTTGTTTTAATCCTTGATAACTCCCTGCATTCAGAAATCCCTCCGATACAAGTTTTATGAAAACCTCTGAAAACCCATAATTACTTAGCTTCTCTATCCCTACCATTTGCACATCATGAATCGGATTATGATCAAACTCGTTAGAAGGTAGCGTAATTTCACCTTCAATCCTTTCAAGCAGAAACGTAATATGCAATAAAGAAGGGCTAACATCCGGTTTATCACAAACATAGAGTAGCTTCTTAATTTTAACTTCTAACCCTGTTTCTTCTCTCATTTCTCGAATCATCGCTTCTTCTAACGTTTCACCATTCTCTACCCTTCCCCCAGGTAAAGACCAATTGCGATTAGCAACTTTTTGTTTTACTAGCAATACTTTTTCATCTTCAATTAAAATTCCCGTAACACGAACTTGCATTACATTTTCCATATGTAATCCCCTCTTCCCATTATATTTACAAATTAATCCTTCCACAAAAAGAACGTATGTTTTATAATTAAAGAAAATTATGGAAGAAAGAAGTTGTTACATCTATGCGTCCACCTTTAACAAATTCTATACCACTTGAAGATTTCCAAAACTATTATTGGTTAAAAGCAGAACTCCAAACATTTTGTCGTGAGCATGGTTTGCCAGCTAGTGGCTCTAAGATTGAAATAACCGAGCGTATCTCACATTATTTACATACTGGTAAAATATTAAAAAACAGCTCTGGTCAAAAGGTGAGTAAAGCTTCCCTCTCTTATAAAGACCTTTCTCTTCAAACGATTATTACTAACAATCACCGCTGCAGCGAAGATGTTCGTGCTTTTTTCAAAGAAAAAATCGGAGCAAACTTCCGCTTTACAGTAGCACTTCAAAAGTTTTTTAAAGAGAATGTTGGAAAAACATATGAAGACGCGATAACGTTTTGGTATGAAGAAAACGAACAAAAAAAAGACCCTACTTATAAAACAACTATTAGCGCGCAGTTTGAATACAATCGTTTTACTCGCGATTTTTTCGAAGATCCAAATAATAAAGGAAAATCAAAAGCTGATGCTATCGCTGCTTGGAACAAAATAAAAGCAAAACCTGGTAGTAATGCTTATGTTCCTCAAAAAGTAGAAAACTAGTCCCTTTCTAGTTTTCTACTTTCTCAAATAATAGCGCAAGCCCTATTCCACCACCAATTCCTAACGTCGTAATTCCATATTTCATATGCTCTCTTTGTGCTTGATAAAACAAACGTGTCACAAGCATAGCTCCAGACGCACCGTACGGATGACCAAGCGCAATCGCACCACCATTTACATTTAACTTTTCATATGGAATTTGTAACTCCTTTGCACAAGCAACAATTTTCGAAGCAAATGCTTCATTTATTTCAAAATAATCGATGTCCTCTACTTTCATATTCATTTCGTTTAATAATTTGTTCACCGCAAATATCGGACCAGTCCCTGGAAGATTTGGATCCACGCCAACTACAGCACTACGAACGAAACGAAGTACAGGCTTGTATCCTAATTTTCGGGCTTGCCCCTCTTCCATTACAAGAACAGCACATGCTCCATCATTTACACCGCACGAATTACCTGCCGTTACTGTACCATTTTTCAAAAATGCGGGCTTTGTTCTTTTAATCATTCTTTCATAATTCATTTCTCGTTTTATAGCTTCGTCAAAAGATCCATTAAACGAAAGTATTTCATCTTGTAAATATCCATTTTCTACTGCTTGCAGTGTCCTTTTATAACTAAGACAAGCGTATTCGTCTTGCATTTCTCGTGTTATATTATAGCGCTCTGCAACATATTCAGCCGCCACTCCCATATTAGGATCACCAATTGTTTCTGGTGAAAATCGCGCTCTATTTTGAAAAAGTGATGTACTTGTACTCTCTACTCCTCCTGCAATATAACAATTACCTGCGCCGCCTTGAATGAAATGACATGCGGTGCGAATCGCTTCCAATCCGGCACCACATTGCCGATCAATCGTTACACCAGGAATATGATAACCAAGTCCTGCCGCTAAAGCAGATAATCTTGCAACATTCCCTCCCGGCCCCACAATATTCCCTAATATGACATCGTCTATTTCTCTCTCAATTCCTTTACTTAAAAACGTAAGAAGCGGCGTTACTAATTGCTGAACTTCATAATCTTTCAACATCCCATTTTCCTTACCAATAGGTGTCCTTTTTGCTTCTACAATAACCGCTCTATTCATATATCTTCTCCCGGTTTTTAATCATATTTTTTGCTGCAATACGAGCGATTTTCCCGCTATTTGTATAAGGTATTTCATCTACAAAATGCCATTCTTTCGGTATTTTAAACGAGGATAATCGTTGTAAGCAAAAACTTTTTAATTGTTGCCTCGTAGCACTTCCTTTTACGATGGCGACAGGTTTTTCACCCCAGTAACTATCTTCTACACCAACCACAACTATTTCTTCAACAGCTGGATGTGTCTGTAATACCCTTTCTATTTCTTCTGGGAAAATATTGATTCCTCCAAATAAAATCATATTCTTCTCCCTACCAACAATATATATAAAGCCTTCTTCATCTTGGTAGCCCACATCTTGCACTGTCATCCAGCCACCTTCGGACAATTGCGGGATTATAGCTCCATCCGATACATAGCCCATAAAAAATTGATCACTTTTCACATACACAGTTCCTATCTCACCTGTCTGTACTTCTTCTCCTGCTTCATTACATATTCGAACTTGTACATTATGACAAGGTTTCCCTACTGAATTCGGTTTTCTTTCACTCTCTTCATCAACCAATGCCGTTACAAAGCTTAGCTCAGACGCACCATAAAACTCATATCTTTTTGCATAAGGAAACACATTCTTCATCTTCTCTTTTGCTTCAGCTTCCCATTTCGCTCCTGACGAAATAATTTTCATTTCACTTTCAATTACTTTATTTTCTTTATACAAAGACTCAAGCATTGTAGGAACTGTATACATTACAGAAATATTCTCTATCCTTATACTAGATAGCACTTGAACTGGTACAAACTTTCTCATTATGTGTACCGTTTGCCCTAAAAACAATGCACTTATTGCGCCGTATAAGAAAAGAGAATGAACGAGCGTCCCAGCTATTAAAATAGAATCTTCTTTTTTCATATGAAAGTCATGTATATTGCAATCAAAACTATGAACCCACGATTGTTGTGCACGTAAAAATGCTTTTGCCTTCCCAGTCGATCCTGATGTAAATCCCATATAAAACGGAGCATTTTGTACACTTTCTACAGGATTATATGTAGGAAGATAGTTCTCTATCATTCTTTTCCACTCATCAATTTCAATTACTCTTCCTTCTTCATCCGGTAGGTCATTTACCTTATATCGCTCTGTCACAATCACATCCGGATTACTAATTGCAATTCTTTCTTTGAGCTCATCCTCTTTCCACTTTATATCTAACGGCACACAAACCCATCCAGCCATCGCAGCACCAGCAAATAGTTGTAAAAACTCCATACTATTTTCTAATACAATTGCTATCGTTTTATTCTGCGATTCTTTTTCATTCAACCAGTTTGCTACTTTACAAACTGACTCCAACCATTCTGTATATGTTAATACTCTATCATTTTCTTTAATCGCTATTTTATTTGGTTGTAAAGAGGCATACTTTTTATATTCTTTTGTAATCCCCATATGAGACGTCCTTTCTTTACAAAATAATAAAAAGAAACACGCAAGTAACGTGTTTCTCCTTTTTCTTACCCTTTCTTACCCTGCATTTGTAATTTTTTTATTCTTCAAAGCAGGCGTAATAATATGTTTCAATGAACGATGTAATTTCGTTACAAGAATTGCTGCTATAGTCGCTTTTATGCAATCACCTGGTAAAAATACGGCACTTACTTTCATCGTCTGCCATATAGAAACATCCATAAAGAAAGCTTGTACAATAATACCAAATACATAAACTACGAAAATACCACCAATTATATTAATACATAATACCTTTATTATAGAAACTTCACGTAAACGCTCAATTAAATAACCAATGACAAACGCTCCAACGATATAACCAAGTAAATATCCTGCACTTGGCCCAACAAATACGCCTGGACCACCGCGTCCACCAGCAAGTAATGGTGCTCCAACTCCAACTATAAGTAAAAAAATAAGCTGACTTAACGCACCAAGACGTGAGCCTAACAACCCACCAGCAAGCATAACACCGAGTGATTGTAATGTAATCGGAACTGGTGTAATAGCAAGAGCAATTGGAGGTATTAACCCTAACACTCCCATAATAGAACTAAATAAAGCGACGAAAACTAAGTTTTTTGTATTCATGTTTGCTTCTCCTATTTGTAAACTTAAATTAGATTTTAGATAACATATTATAGGAGTTATCTTATCTTTCTATCTACTGTTTGTCAACCTTGTCTCCATATAAGTTTACAAACGTAAATTCAATTATTTCTCTTTATGCAAATGCTCAAGTTCTTTCCGAAGCGCCTGCTTTAAAAACTTCCCAACAGATGTTTTCGGAATTTCCTCCATAAATACAATATCGTCCGGTAACCACCATTTAGCAAACTGTGGTTTTAAAAACTCATATATTTCTTCTTTTGTAACCGTACTATTTTTCTTTTGAACAACACAGGCAACTGGGCGTTCTTGCCACTGCGGATGAGGAATTGCAACGACAGCCGCTTCAAATATAGCATCATGTGCCATTAAAGCATTTTCAAGATCCACTGAAGAAATCCATTCTCCTCCGCTTTTAATAACATCTTTCGTACGATCAACAATTTTCACGCAGCCTTCCTCATCAACTGTAACAACATCACCAGTATATAACCAACCGTCTCGGAATCCTTCGACAGTACGATCATCGTTATAATAGCTTTCAGCGATCCAAGGTGCTCGTAAACATAACTCTCCCATCTCAGTACCATCCCACTTCACTTCACCGTTTGTACCGACTACTTTCATCTCTACACCAGGGACAAGATATCCTTGTTTTGAGCGGATTTCTAATTGCTCTTCATATGATAATTCTGTTTCATAACTTTTTAAACGTGCAAGTGTTACGAGCGGGCTTGTTTCAGTCATACCATATGCATGTACGAAAGGAACATTATATTTTTGCTCAAATGCTTTAATAACGCTTTTCGGTGCAGCAGCACCACCGCATAATATTCTCGTTATACTAGATAAATCGTAACTATTATTTTCTAACTCTTGTAATACACCGAGCCAAATTGTCGGCACACCTGCTGCTATCGTTACTTTTTCAGCTTGAATCATCTCTAATAAAATTTTTGGAGTAAACATTGGTCCTGGCAGAACTTGTTTAGTTCCAAACCAAGTAGCTGCAAAAGGAAGCCCCCAAGCATTCACATGGAACATCGGTACAATTGCCATAGCCGCATCACTTTCCGATAAAGCAGCTGTATCGGCTAAACCGAGTGCCATACAATGCAAAACCGTACTACGATGCGTATAAACAACACCTTTTGGATTCCCTGTAGTCGCTGACGTATAACACATACCAGCAGGTGTATTTTCATCAATATCTTTTACAAATTGGAAATTGGGATCGCCTTCTTCTAATAGCTTTTCATAATGATATACAGGATCCAGTGTAGTTTTTGGAAGTTCGTCTTTATCAGTCATAATAATGTAGGCTTGTACAGTTGATAATTGTGATTGAATATTTTCAACAAGTGGTACGAGATCTTCATCAATAAGTAGAATTCGATCTTCTGCGTGCTGAATAATGTATGAAATATGTTGAGGAGATAAACGAATATTAATTGTGTGTAAAACGGAAGCAATACCTGGAATAGCAAAATACGCCTCCACATGTCGATGATGATTCCACGCTAACGTTCCTATACGCTCGCCTTCTTTAATTCCTAATTTTTTTAGCGCACTTGAAAGTCTTCTCGTCCTTTCACCTAACTGCTTATACGTTAACGTCGTAACTTTATCATGTGTCCGTGAAACAATTTCTTTCTTCGAAAACAGTTTCTCTGCTCTTTCCATCATAGAACTAATTGTTAGCGGTACATTCATCATCATATTGGTTATATCCCCCTTTAAAGCGTTTTCATTTTTTGTTTATTATAACAGACTTCTACAAATGATTACGATATTTTTTCTGTATTTTCTGAATTATTTCTTTGGAAATAATTCAGAACGATAAAAAACATGTTTTGAATACATTGATTCGAAACATGTTTTTTATTTTTTATAAACTATCTACCTTTTTTCTTACTTTCTTTTTCATTTTAAAAATAAAACGATTACTGTATTCCTTATTTTCTACTAAAATTCGATACATCTCCCACACTCCTACAACACGAACAAAAAGATAGACTCCAATAGCAATAAGTACAACACAGTACGGATAATACTGCACTAATTCTCCTGAAGTGATATGCTTTTTCTCAAATAAAAATGGTATCGCTCCTGCTGCTATAAAACAAAATCCAACGATCATTACTGCAGCATACTTCTTTTTAATAGTCGCATATCTTTTTGTCAATTCTTTTAAAAAGTTTGGATCAAATAGTAATTCTTCTTTTTTTAATACATTGTATCGACTCTCTTCTATAGTTACAGGTACCATCATTGCTCCAATTCCAAGGACAGCAATGATAATAACAAGGAATGTCGACATTGTTGCATTTTCTTTAAATAATAAATACGGTATTGTCGATAAAATGAGCAAGCTAAATCCTAATGCGATATATTTTGAAATCTTTTGTCCGTACACTATATACCCTTCTGCCATTTCCTTACTTACATAATAACCATGTTCAGTTTCATTACTTTGTTCAGCAGTTTCTTTTAATAAGTAATCAAGAGATACTTCAAATACATTTCCAATCATTATTAGTTTTTCGGTTTCAGGAAAACCTTGACCGTTTTCCCATTTACTAACTGCTTGCCTTGTTGTGTTTAATTTCTCAGCTAATGCTTCTTGAGAAAGGCCCTTTTCCTTTCTTAATTTAAAAAGCTTTTCACCAAATCCCATATGTGTGTCCCCCTTTGTTTTCTTAACTAAATTGTATGCAAACATTGCCCCTATCTCTATCTTCCTGCGGTTGCACTTTGTCAACTTACGGTTGCGATTGTGTTATATAGCGGTTTTCTATACGATTTAGCTAGTTTTCTTCTATGATTGTGGTATTAAGAAAAACAATATTTCTCAATAACCAATTATAACAATTAAAGGTAATTATTGTTATATGTAAAACAAAAACCCCCTTATTCACTTAAAGGAGTTTTCAATATAAAATATTTCATTGATTCATATATCTTTTCCTAGATATACAATACCTTTTCGTATCACGATACTTACCTTTAATGAACAAATCCTTTTGAATTATACAATCGTATTCCATATTCAAACGTTTCATTAATTTTTCAGATGCTTCATTTTCTGAATTACATCCTGCTTCAATACTATTAAGACGTAACTCATTAAAACCATAGCTAAAAAAAGCTGAAGCCGCCTCGGTAGCTAATCCTCTACCCCAATATTTTCGTGATAAGGCGTATGCAATTTCCGCTTTATGTTCAGTTACATCATATTTTATAAATCCACAAGTCCCTATGAGTTTTTGTTCCTCTCTTAATACAATTCCAAGGGGAGCTACTTTTTCTTTCTCATATTGACTCACAATTTCTTCTATATATTTTTGTGTGTCATGTAACGATTGATGAGCATCCCATACTGTATACGTTGACATTTCTTTATCTGAGGCATACTCATATATATGTAAAATATCACTCATATTAATTTCCCTTAATATAAGACGTTTCGTATACAACGCTGGATATGACCACTTCTCAACAATCATAGCGGCTTCTGCTTAAACCTTTCATAATTCCGTACCTTTAATGAAAGGATATTCCCGCAATCTGTACAAATATAAGCATCCACTGGTGAAGATGTGAACATCGTTTCCTTTTTCCGTATTTGTGCATAACCGATAAACTCACCTTCTCCTATGTTTTGAGAACCGCAATGAGAGCATGTCTGCACGTCTTTCTGTTTCATGAGAGCACCACCTTTAATCTGTTTCCACTCCCTTCGACAGTTCGCTTCCATTTCCCTTCCAAAAAACCTCTTATTCTCTTACATTTCAACAGGAATCTCAGAAGAAAAATCGTATATGTACTATGAACTATATTAATTGACGGAGGAATCGTATGAGTACAATTATGACAGTCAATACAGCACAAGAAATTGAAAACGCAGAAATACATATGCTTTCTTCTAGATTAGAGGCACTACAAACAATAAGCGGCAACCCAACGCAAGTACAAACGAAAAAGTTCGGGAGTGCCACTGCCTTTTCATCAAAAGTAATTGCTGGTCCTGCTTTTAACACAGTAAAAGGCGTTACCTTTACAAATACAGATGAGATAGATGAAATCATCTCTTATTATCAATCACTACAAATCCCTTGCCGTTTTGAAATTACACCAGCACAAGGCACAACTGAACTATTTCAATACTTATCTCAAAAAGGCTTTTACCAATCTAGCTTCCATACCGCTTTATATAGTATACCGGGACAAGATTTTTTGCTTCCCCCTTCTAACATTTCAGTACGCAAACTGAAAGAAAATGAGTTTCATACTTTTGCAGATATTTATGTACGTGGATTTAATATTCCATCCTTTACAAAATATGGTGTTCGTCAAAATAATGAAATTCTTTACAATAAACCAGGATGGCATTTTTTCATAGCCGAAGTTCAAAACACTCCTGCTAGTATAGGGGTACTTTATATAAATAAAGGTGTTGCTTCATTAGCTGCTTCTGCTACTTTGCCAGAATTTCAACGTAAAGGTTGTCATACCGCATTAATTCAAAAACGAATTGAGACCGCTGTTGCATCCAATTGCAATTTAATAGTTGGACAAGCAAGATTCGGTAGCGGCAGTCAAAATAATATGGAACGTGCCCATATGAAAATTGCTTATACAAAATCAATATGGACTGCGAAAGACATATAATTAACTTTCTTTTTCTTTCCATTACGAATGTATACATTTTATGACAATTACCTTTCTATCCTGTTACTCATTTGAATATTCAAACTAAATTTGTTACGCTATTACTAGATACATCATTCAACTTGCAATATGAAAAGAGAATTCTACTCAAACTACAAGGAGGAGAAATGTATGACTAAACATGATCATGGTTTAAAAGAAAAAGTAGAAGGTGCTATTGATAAGGTAAAGGGTGAAGTAAAGGAAGTTGTCGGGAAAGTAACTGACAATAAAAAATTACAAGCCGAGGGAAAATGGGATAAGGTGAAAGGCACTGCTAAAGATACTGTCGGTAATGTAAAAGAAAAAGTACATGAATATAAAGAACATAAAGAAAACAAATAAAAAAAGAGCCATCTGGCTCTTTTTACTTCCCTTCATTCTTCTCTAACACATACAAATCTTCTTCAATATTCGTTAATTTCTCACTTACAAGCTTTCTTGCATCTCCAATTGCTTGATTGTATGCAAATGGTCCAACTAATTTAATCATTTCCTCTATTAAACGTTCTGCTTGGAAACGTCCAATTTCATCTAAATCTTCTTCAACGAAAAATTGCTGAATTTGTGCTACAAGCTCTTCTTTTTTATCAGTCGGTATTTTTATGTTCATCATCATTCGTTACTCCTCTATATTTAAGATAATACTTTTCTTAACTCTACCATAGAAAAGCGATTTCCTGGACAAGTTTTTGTAACCCCTTCTAACTCCCTATGGCCGAGTATATTTCCTTTCTCTATGGCAAACTGCTTCATAAATATTTTACATAAAGAATATAATGAATTCATTTGTGCAGTAGTTGGATCATATTTATCAAAATTCCCCGTCATACATATTCCAATTGTATCACTATTATTATCTTTCGCATGTGCTCCAATATGTAAACCTCGTCCTTCGACTACACTTCCATCTTCTTCAATAAAATAATTGTAACCAATCCCGCTCCATCCTCTTACCTTTTGATGAAATTCGTGAGTTTTATACACATCCCAGCCATCTTCTGACGTATGGTGGATGATCAGTTTATTTACTTTTTCTAAAGGAACTAACTCATTTTGAAATGTTAAATTTACACATTTAATTTCCATATGAACATCCTCCTCTTACAAATCGATCATAATAACTGTTTTATCATCTGGTCTTATTCTATTTTCTCCTTCTAACCTTTCAATGATTGCTACATATTCTTTTATACTATTCTTTCTTATATATGCTACAGTTTGTTCTAACGACCACTCTGGGTGAAACAATCCGTCTGAACAAATAAAAACCCCACTTACTTCAGCTACCTGTAATTCACCATATTGTAAATAATCCATAGCTTCTTTCATCCCATTTGCAACTGAGTAGCCGTTTGGCATATTTGCAAGATAGCGATTGTATTTTAACTGCTCCCGAACATCTTGAAAAACGTGTTCCTCAGGTATAGGTAATCCCTTTTCTCTATCTTCCTCTCTCTTCTTTTTTGCACGTTTACTAATTCCTTGAACCGTATCTTTCGTTAATACTCTTATCGCTCCATCCTGAAGTATTGCAACGATCATACAATCACCTAATTGTGCATATTCAAGTTTATCGCCTTCTATTTGAACTGCTGCAATACATGTACACCACAGATGATCTTTTTTTCTCGTATCAACCTTGTACTCTAGCATCTTGTTTTGCAATAATTCATTCGCCTTTGCAACTTCATCTTGTAAACTATTGATCCCTCGTAGCGAAGTAAAATGACTTGCAAATAAATGTGACGCGATGTATGCTCCATTATGTCCTTCTTCATCACAAAATGGAACTAACGGTGTTGCTCCATCGCATACACCGTAAATCATTTTATCTTCATTACAAAAAGATGAATCCTCACACTCTTGTTTTAAAGGACTCTTCTGTTGATACGTCGTTATCTTCATATCTGTATCCCTCCCATTTTTTTCAAATACTCGAACTATTTAGATTAATCTAATTTTCCGAAATAAACTGTTTTCCCCGAAAACTTTCAATTTCATATATAATCTTGAAATAATATGATTATTTAGTGAAGGACGGAAAAGAGATGGTCAGATTTCTTGGTGTTATTTTTGGTTCTATTATTATCGCAATTGCCTTTAATCTTTTCCTTATCCCCCATAAAATTTTAAGTAGTGGAATTGGCGGAATTGCTATTATTTTAGGGATTGTAACCCCTGTAAACACAGGTATTATTAACTTTGTATTGAACTTACCTATCCTTATTTTAGGATACATAGGTCTTGGAAAAAAAGTAATTTTTAACACGGTTGTTTCTGTAATTGTATTATCTGTTGCATTATACTATGTTCCAGTAAAAGTCGTAGCAACAGATCCACTTTTATCATCTGTATTTGGCGGTGTCATCGCCGGAGCTGGTATCGGTCTTGTCTTTAACTGCCATGGTTCAACTGGTGGATTTGATATTATCGGTATGTTGTTATCTCGTAAGCGAGATATTAAACTTGGTGGATTCCTTATTGCATTAAATACTGTTGTTGTTGTCATTGCAGGATTTTTCTTCACTTGGGATGTTGCCCTTACAAGCTTACTTTCAATTTATGTAACTGGTAAAGTAATTGATGCCGTTCATACGAAACATCGTAAAGTTACACTTATGATTGTAACAAATCAAGCAGAAGAAATGAAAAAAAAGCTTCTTTCAACTGTAGTACGTGGAATTACGTTACTTGATGGTGAAGGTGCTTATTCAAACGAGAAAAAACGTGTACTTATGACAGTCGTTTCACGTGAAGAATTAGCAAGTATGAAACTAACGATTTCGGAAATTGATCCTCATGCATTCGTTAATATTACGGAGACTGTTGAAGTATTAGGATTGTTTAGAAAAGTGTAAAAAACTAGGTGGACCTTCACCTAGTTTTTATTTTCCATAAATTCAATTCGATTTCCAAACGGATCTGACACGTAAAATCTGATTACATCTGGTCGCGCATGATCATCTATTACTTCAATACCTTGCTTTATTAACCCTTGTTTAAATTCATTAATTTTCAAAACATAAAAAGCTGGATGCGCTTTTTTAGCTGGATTAAAATTTTGCTCAACTCCGATATGAATCTCTTGATTTCCACACTTAAACCAACACCCACCACGCTTCTTTAATTCCTCTGGCTTTGGGATTTCCTCCATACCAATTTTATCACCATAAAATTCTCGTGCTTCTTCTTCACATCCTACTGGCGCCGCTACTTGTACATGATCAATTCCTTGAATATAATTTTTCATATTCCTTCCCCCTCTTCTATTCTAATGTTATAACGAAAATACATTCATGTAACTTAGAAAATATTAATAAAGCAATATAAGATTCTCTTATTACTACCCTTTTTTACCTTCCACTAAAAATAAAAAAGAAAATTTATTATATAATTTCCATTTTTTATAGAAATACACATTGCACCTATATTATAGTTAGTACTAGATTCATCTTTTTTAGATGCTAGTTGTACGGAGGAAATATTATGAGTCGTAAAAAACATTCATCTACTCAAAAAAAGCGTCACCCAAACGTATCGGAGCGCTTGCGAAACCATATACAAAATCGTTCTTTAGCAGAAATGTATGCATCTCTTTTTGAACATAACCCTGATAGTATTATTTCATTGAATTTAGAAGGAGTTATTTTACATATTAACCCCTCTGCGGAAAGAATATTAGGTTATACTTCTAACGAATTAGAGCGAAAAACAATCACTTCTATTTTAGAAGCACATATTTCTGATCAAGTGCTACAATACATAAAAAATGCTGCAGCTGACAATCAAAAAGAGTATATCGTCTCTATTTATCATAAAGACGGATATTTACTAGATGTCGTAACAAAATTAGTTCCTATTTTTGTTAAAAACCGTTTAACAGGTGTATACGCCATTATGAAACCCCTTGAAAAATCAGAAAGAATTGAGAAAGTATTACAAGAGAGTGAGAAACGATTACGCACATTAATGAATTCAATGCCTGCATTTGTTATTTTTAAGGATCATGAAGGACGCTGGCTTGAAGCGAATGACTATGCGCTTTCTTGTTTCAATTTCCATAACGTTCCTTATCATGGAAAAAGAGATAATGAACTCATTCAATATAACGAAGCATACCGCGAATCTTTTTTGCATTGTGAAGAAGTCGATGAACTAACATGGCAAAAAGGACAAATTCTTCACGGAGAGGAATTTATTATACATAGAAATGATTTCGACCTAGTTTTAAGCATTTCAAAAGTCCCACTCTTCCATCCTGATGGCTCACGCAAAGGTCTTATAGTGATGGGAAGAGACGTTACCGAACTAAAAGAAACTGAAAAGTTATTACGAAAATCCGAAAAACTTGCAGTAGTAGGACAACTGACAGCTGGAATTGCCCATGAAATTAGAAACCCGCTCACTTCATTAAAAGGATTTTTAACGTTATTACATCCAGAAATAAATGAGGAAAATAAATGGTATGTGGACGTTATGTTGAGTGAAATTTCACAAATGGAATCTATAACAAGCCAATTTATGGCGATGTCTAAACCACAAGTGTTATCTATTCATACATGCAACGTACAAACATTAATTGAAGAAGTTGTAACTTTTATTTTACCAACAGCAATTATGCATAGCGTTCATATCATCATGGATCATTTCGATTATATTTCTGACATTCAATGTGACAGTAATCAATTAAAACAAGTTTTGATTAACATATTAAAAAATGCAATCGAGGCGATGCCTGATGGTGGTAACATATTCATTCAAACAGCTTCGTTAGAAAATGATTTTGTTTCAATACGCATTATGGATGAAGGTTGTGGGATTCCTGAAGAGCGCATGGCTCGTCTTGGCGAACCTTTTTATAGCTTGAAAGAAAAAGGAACTGGCCTTGGCTTAATGATGTGCTATAAAATCATTCAAGAGCATCACGGAAAATTATTCATTTCCAGTGAATTAAACATAGGAACAACTGTCGATATCCAATTACCGATTGCTACAGCTCATCCTGTAACAAACTCATAACTATGCTACATTAATATAGTAAAAGACATCTGTTATAAGTAGTCGGGTTATTGTGGAAAACATCTACACTAATACGTTAAAAAGCTCAAAGTCCCTATATGACTCTGAGCTTTATTTTTGTATACGATTTATTTTATTAAACCCACTCTTTTCCATGTTTACGAATAAACTGAATATCATTTTCATAATGTTCAAGATGCCCTTCATCTATCATCTTTTGGAAGTTCACATCGCCTTCTAGTGCTTTTCTTTTCATGTATTTACATAATCCTTCTAATCGTAGAAGTACCATCTCCAAATAATCCTCGGCGATGCCATCACTTTTATAGGACTCAAAAAACAATTTAACTCTTTGCTTTATGCGGTCTGCATGCTGTAATGAATTATAATAAACCGCCGCACCTGTTTCCTTATAATAAACTCTACTTAATGGGACACAAGTGTAAAGAGTATAGGCTATGTCCCAAAGTCTTGGTCCAGGACCAGCAACATCAAAATCAATAATACCTACTGGTTTTTCGTTATTAAAAATAATGTTGTATATTGCAAAATCATTGTGGCATACAACCTCTATTTTATTTGGAGTATTATCCATCGGTTTCCAATCATCTGATAACGGGAAATCACTCACAGCATCATGATAAAGACGGAGCATCTTCGCTATTTCTTTTAAAACATCATTAGACCACATGTACTCTTTTAAAGGGTAATTACCAGCTTCTCCTTCAATAAATGATAATATCTCTCTATCTTTATCATCAATACCTAAAAACTTTGGTGCATAACTAAAACCTTTGTTTTCCAAATGATTTAATAGCTTATGAATTTTGGTACTGCCTTGCTTTAATTCTCGTCGAACAGTATCTTCCGAACGATATACGTTTGAGACATTCCCTCCCGTTAGCATTTCTTCATTTTCGTAGTTTGACATCTAATAGTTCCCCTCCATTATTCTACATTTTCTTTATATTTTAACATAACTTTCCTATTCTCTTTTAACCCCTTAAATTGCAACAAAAAAATCGAGTATAAAATCTTTATGATTTTACACTCGATTTAGTCTACTATTTATGCATGTGAAAATATTTTTTCATACCATTCTGTTGCCTTCTCTACTTCATTCATCGTTAATTGATGTCCTCTATTTTCCCAATGCATTGTTACATTAGCATCTACATTTTCTAATAGCATCTTCAATTCCTCTGACTCAGAAGGTGAACAAATTGGATCATTTGTTCCAGCAGCGATAAATACGAATTTCTCTGCTAAATTAGGTAACTCTATTCCTCTTCTAGGCACCATTGGGTGATGAAGGACTGCACCTTTTAATGCATTTTCGTAATGGAATAATAAGCTCGCCGCAATATTTGCTCCATTTGAATACCCAACAGCTACGATATTATCTCTATCAAATTCATATGTTTTTGCTGCTTCATTTAAAAATTCATTTAATTCCTTCGTACGGAAAACAAGATCCTCTTCATCAAAAATACCTTCTGCTAATCGGCGGAAGAAACGAGGCATCCCATTTTCTAATACATTTCCACGAACACTTAATACAGAAGCTTTCCGATCAATTCTTTCTGCAAGCGGTAATAAATCTAATTCATTTCCTCCTGTACCATGAAGCAATAACAACACTGGTTTTGACGTATCTTTTCCTTTTTGAAAAACATGTTTCATCATATTCCTTTTCCCCTTTCAATCACTTTAATCTAGATTTCTCACTTCAAATGGTAAGAGTGTCTGTTCAATTTGTTTTCTATGTTGTTCATATCGATTCGGTAATTTTAACTCCTCACCCATCGTCTCTAAAGATTCGTCATGGGCAAAACCAGGAGGGTCTGTTGCAATTTCAAATAAGATTTCGCCGTGTTCTCTAAAATAAATTGCGTTAAAATAGTTTCGGTCTTGTACAGGGGTTACACCATATCCAAAGCGAGAAACATGCTCTTTCCAGTCTAATTGATCAGCATCATCACTCGCTCTCCAAGCAATATGATGAACTGTACCAACACCCATTTGCCCACGTCCAATTGTTGATAATCTCAAATCGATAATATTTCCAATATCAGCAGAAGAACGGAACCGCATAAACTCTCCCTCTTCTCCTACTTTCTCAAGACCCATAACATGCTCTAACAATTCAGCAGTTTTTTGAGGTTGTGCAGATAAAAGAACAGCACCGCCAAATCCTTTAATTGCTACTTCTGGCGTAACTTCCCCAAAAGTCCAATTATTTAATTCGCCCTCTTCTCTTTCAACTAATTCTATATGCAAACCATGTGGATCATCAAATTCTATATACTGTTCTCCAAACCGAGTCATTTTTGTATACGGTACGTCGAATTTTTCTAATCTATTTTCCCAAAACTCCATTGTACCTTTTGGTACGACATAAGACGTAATGCCTACTTGACCGTCCCCAATAATACCTTGACGAGCACCTGCCCATGGAAAAAACGTAATAATTGTTCCAGGCTTTCCTCCTGTATTACCAAAATAAAGATGATACGTACCTGGATCATCAAAATTCACTGTTTGTTTTACTAAACGCAATCCTAATACACCTGCATAAAAATCTACATTTTCTTGTGGGTGTCCTACGATTGCTGTAATGTGATGAATTCCCATTGTTTTCTTTTCCATTTTCTCCGCCCCTTTTTATTTCATTTTAAAAACTTTTATACATTAAAATTCATTATTCATTTTGTCCATACTGCAAAGTAAAATCCATCGTTATGATTTTATCTTTAATTCGAGATATAAGCTGTGAAATTACGCATTATCTTCTATATCACTGAATTCATCTCGAATTCGAGATAATTCCAAAAAAATATTTACTCCATCTGAAATCTTTATTCGGAAATAAATTATCTTGAACTCGATATTTATTATAAGTTACTTACTTTTAGTTGTCAATAAGCACTTATTTTCATTTTAAATCAAAAGAGAGTAAATGCTAGTTAGCATTTACTCTCTTCGCTAATTATTTCGTTTCCTCTTCCAACACTGCTTCCATCTCGTTAAATTCACGATGAATTGCTTTCACTGGTTCTTTCGTTAATAAACTTACAACTATAACAGCTAATAAACTACAGAAGAATCCAGGTACCATTTCATACATAGTCGCTTTTAAACTTGGAATTTGTACCCAAGTAATAACAACTACTGCACCTACAATCATACCAGCAAGAACGCCCCATTTGTTCGTTCTCTTCCAATATAAACTTAATAAAATGGCGGGTCCGAATGCTGAACCAAATCCTGCCCAAGCATAACCGACAAGTGTTAAAATTGTATCACTTGGATGATACGCTAAAACAACTGCGATCATAGCTACTACTAATACTGACAGTCTACCGATAAATACAAGTTCTTTATCACTTGCGTTACGACGGAAAAATGTTTTATAGAAATCTTCCGTTACAGCACTTGAAATAACGAGTAATTGCGAGGAAATACTACTCATAATCGAAGCCAAAATAGCTGACAATAAAAATCCAGTAATATACGGATGGAATAAAATGTTTGAGAATGTTACAAAGACCATTTCTGGGTCTTGTAATTTCTCATTATTTTTAGCGTAATAAGCAATACCAATTAGACCAGTAAGCATTGCACCTATAATTGAAATCGTCATCCAACCGATACCGATTCTACGAGAAGTTTTTAAATCTTTAACAGAGGTAATTGCCATAAAGCGAACAATAATATGCGGTTGACCAAAATACCCAAGACCCCATGCTAAAAATGAAATAATACCAAGAATTGTAGTACCTTTAAACATATCTAAATGCGATGCATCAACTTGCTTAATCGTATTGAATGTTTCTGTTACACCACCGACATCTGTAAAAGCTACAATTGGCACTAACACAAGAGCAATAAACATAATACAACCTTGCACAAAGTCGGTCCAACTTACTGCTAAAAAGCCACCGAATAATGTATAAGCAACAACGACACCGACAGTTATAAATAAACCAATTTTATAATCAAGATTGAAAGAATTCTCAAACAAACGTCCACCTGAAACTAAACCAGCTGACGCATAAAATGTGAAAAACACTAAAATGACGATAGCGGAGACAAAACGAAGTATTTTCGTACGATCTTTAAACCGATTTTCTAAAAAATCTGGAATCGTAATTGAATCATTTGCCATTTCTGTATACGTTCGCAAACGCGGGGCAAGAATTAAATAGTTTGCATAAGCACCTATTAATAAACCTATCGCAATCCATACACTTGATAATCCTGTTGCATACATCGCACCAGGTAATCCCATTAGCATCCAACCACTCATGTCAGAAGCACCAGCTGATAAAGCTGTAACTGCTGGACCGAGTCCCCTTCCGCCTAACATATAATCTGATAAATCGGATGTCTTCTTATAAGACCAATAACCGATATACAACATACCTGCCATATAAATAGCAAGCGAAACCATAATCTCAATCTTCACCAAATCTCTCCCTTAGTTATATAAGCCATTCAAAATTTCGAAAAATGACTTTTTCTATTTTCTTGTTTTCGCTTATGGTTCCCTACCTTAACAAACATTTTTTGTTCTTTCAAGTGAACAAGCCCTTTTCACTACATGTGAAAACCTTTATAAACGCCTTTATCCCAGTGGATTACCCGGTTTTTAAAAGAAATTAAAGTAAAAATATTCAGAAAACAAAATAGCGTTTTTTCACACCTTATTTTCATTCGTTTATTAGTTGAATTTTAAAAGAAAAAAGCCATACGAATGTATGACTTTTAATTTATTAAACATAGCTTATCTTCTATTTACTAGTAGGAAACAATTCTGAAAGAGGAACTATCCGCCCCATCTCATCTTTAAACACAATATGCTCTCTCGTTAAATGACGCGGGCTCTTTACCCCTGCTGCTGCCGCTAATGAAAACAAACTATATCTCATACTAATAACATAGTTCATTACTCGCCATTTTTTCTCATACGGATCTAATGCTTTTTGGTAGTGTGGATTCGTAGTTGCAACCCCCGATGGGCATTGCCCTGAATTACATTGAAGTGCCATAATACAACCGCTTGCCATCATAAATCCGCGTGCTGAATTTACGGCATCTGCACCGATAGCTAAAGCAATCGCCACTTTATCTGGCGTGATTAATTTCCCGGAGGCAAACACCTTTAATTTATCCCTGACACCGTAATGATTTGCTGTATCAATAAATGTAAGTAATGCCGGTATAAGCGGAAGCCCCATACTATCTGCCATCGATTTATATGTTGCCCCTGATCCACCTTCTGAACCGTCGATTGTAATAAAATCTGGATAGATGTTTAATTCTTTCATTGCTTTTAATAAATCTTCCAAAGGCTTCTGTTGACCAATTACAATTTTCATGCCCACTGGTTTACCACCGTTTTCTTGTAAATCTTGAATAAAATATAAAGCCTCTGCGGCACTACTAATAAATGAAAAACGATTTGGCGAATTAATCGTTTCTCCTTCTCGTACTTTCCGAACGGAAGCGATTTTCTCATTTACCTTCTGTCCTTCTAAATGACCACCACGTATTTTCGCACCTTGCCCAAATTTCAATTCAAACGCTTTAATATTACTTTCTTTCGCCTTCTCCATAAATTCCTTCATCGAAAAATTCCCGTCCTCGTCACGGTATCCAAATAATCCCGGACCAATTTGGGCAACGATATTTGCACCCGTATGTAAATGTTCCGGTATTACACCACCTTCCCCCGTATTAATCCATGAACCGCCAGCCATCTTCGCGCCAAATCCACTTGCCAAAATATAATTTTCGCCAATCGCACCGTAAGAAGTTGCTGATGCGCCAAACATGCCATACAGTTTCCACGGATATTTGCGGTTTTCACCGACGATAATTGCATCGTCTTCTTCATATAACCAAAGATTCGTTGTATCCGCTGTCAATTTTTCTCTTCGTGAAAATAACCCTTCTTTATGAATCACATACTTTTTCCCTTCACGTTCTTTCGTTACATTCACACTTAATTCATCTGTTAATTTCGGAAATAATGTATTAGCGATATAATATCCAGATGCATCAAAATCTCGTTTTGATCCAAAACCGAGTATTTCTGAACGGTATTTTGCTAGAAACATTACACTTTGAAAATCATAACGTGAAAAGGGCTTTCCATCCGTATCATGATCAAACCAATATTGCCTAAATTCCGGTCCTATCTTTTCAAGTAAATAACGCATCCTTCCTAAGTATGGATGTAACTTTAATATAGAATGATGCGTCCGTTTTTTAATAAAAAATGTAATAATAAAAAAAATGATTAATAGTAACATCAATAAGAGCAATATACTAATAATAACGAGTAGCGTTTCACTCATCCCGCTTCCTCCTATGAAAATCCATAATAAAAGGAGAACACCTGATGTGTTCTCCTTTTATCTTTATTCAAATTAATGTAGCAAGATGCTCTTTCGCGTCATATTCAACCAAACTTTCAGCATTTTTAATTCGCTGAACAAAATCTGGATTAGCGATTAATGGTCTTCCGAACGCCGCTACATCAATTGTTCCTTCTTGCAGTGCTTCTTCTGCCTCTTTCGGATTCAAATTACCTACTCCTACGATAGTACTATCCCAATACTTTCTTACTAATTGATGAAAATTCTTGCCGTCAGCAATAACTTGCGTATAATTCATCGTTGAAGGGTGAATCATCGTTAATCCAACTTCTTTAAACATATTTACAAACGTTTCAATTGCAAGTTCAGGATGTTCCCACATATAAGTAGGATTATCACCTTTAAAGGCAGAGAAGCGAAGAAGCGTTTTATCAGCTCCAACTGCTTCAATTACAGCCTGAACAACTTCTTTCATAAACGTTAACCTTTGTTTTAAGTCACCGCCGTATTTATCAGTACGCTTATTCGCAAATTCATAAGTAAATTGGTCAATTAAATATCCGTGTGCACCGTGAATTTCTACACCATCAAATCCAGCTTCTATCGCATTCTTTGCGGCTTGTGCATATTGACCGATAACTTCTTTTATTTCTTCTATTGTCATTGCTTCTGGTGTATCAAACGGTTTACGAAAACGCGGAACATTCCCCTCCGCAGCAATAGCAGACGGTGCTTGCGGCATTTGACCACCAATTATTTCGTGATGACTCATACGTCCAACATGCCATATTTGAGCAATAATCGTTCCGCCTTCTTTATGTACTGCCTCTGTAACAGGTTTCCAAGAATCAATTTGCGCTTGTGTATAAATACCTGGTACTCCCGGATTCCCTTTTGCTCTCGGGCTAATGACAATTCCTTCTGTAATAATTAATCCAATCCCATCAGCAGCACGCTTTTGATAATACTCTACTACATCAGTACCAACTACCCCAGTCTCATTATTTGCAAAACATCTCGTCATCGGTGCCATCGCTATGCGATTACGAAGAGACCAAGATCCAATTTGAATCGGATGAAATAACTTCGTTTCTTCAATATTTTCAAAAGACCCCCAAGCGTTTATATTTGTTCCTTCATAAATACTTGCCGCTTTATTATTTGAACTTGTCATTTTTCTTCCCCCTAAAAAAATCTAACTATAATCGCATCATACTTACTTTTAGATAGTAACGTCAATTTATACGCTCTTACGTAGGAATATTCGTATAATAAAACTAACCGTTTTTAACTTTAAGGATTCTGAAATTCAGGAATCTACTGTTTATTCTAATGTCCAGTAAGTGGATGAGGAAAATACTTATTAAGTGGATGTTTTCTTTTTTTCTAGTTTTATTACTATAGAATATATCGGTAATTAATTATTTAACTATTCACTAACCAAAAAGAACCTGTTTCCAATGTACTATGTTCAAACTTACACTAACGAGGTTTCAATAATTCATTTGTTTTTTAATTATACCAACGAAATTTTAGGAACTAATAAAAGACTCCTAGATAGTTGAAAGTATTTTTTCTTATTTAATTTTTAGAAAGAAGGATAACAATGAAAACAAAAGCTATCGTTTCTACACCTGAAAAAGATTTTAATATGCAAGAAGTATACTTAAACGATATTAAAGACGATGAAGTATTAGTAAAAATTATCGCTTCGGGTATATGTCATACAGATGCAACAGTTTTAGACGGTACAATGCCAACACCAAAACCAGTTGTTTTAGGACATGAAGGTTCTGGTATTGTAGAAAAAGTGGGAAGTAATGTAACATCGGTTAAACCTGGTGACCATGTTGTACTTGGATTTTCTTACTGTGGTCATTGTGAAAATTGCTTAGATGGTAATGCTGCTGCTTGCGAAAATATGATTGAATTAAACTTCTCTGGAAAAAACAAACGCCATGTAACACCTATACACGATCTTAACAATAATGACATTTCTCAATTCTTCGGCCAATCTTCATTCGCATACCATACCGTTGTTAATGAGAATAATGCTGTAAAAGTACCAAAAGATGTTGATATACGTTTGTTAGGACCACTTGGTTGTGGAATTATGACTGGTAGCGGTACGATCCTAAATTCATTACAGCCAAAACCAGGTAGTAGCCTAGTTGTATTTGGAACCGGTGCTGTTGGCCTTAGTGGCTTAATGGTAGCTAAAATTGCTGGATGTACTACAATCATTGCCATTGATATTCATGATAGTCGTTTAGAATTAGCGAAGGAATTAGGGGCTACACACACGATTAATAGCTTAAACGAAGATCCAGTTGCCAAAATTAAAGAAATTACAAACGGTGGAGCTAATTACTCCTTTGAAACAACTGGCGTAAATACTGTTACACTGCAATCCATTCAATGCTTACGAGTAAAAGGTACAATGGCAACTGTTGCTGTTGGTAAAAAGGATTTAACTTTAAACGTAACAAATGAAATTGTCGTAAAAGCTATTACAATTAAAGGGGTAGTTGAAGGTGATGCAGTACCGCAACTATTCATTCCAAAATTAATTAATTTCTATCAAAAAGGACTATTCCCATTCGATAAGTTTGTACAATTCTATTCTTTTGAAGAAATTGCTCAAGCATTTGAAGATTCTAAAACAGGAAAAACGATTAAACCTATTATCGTAATGGAGTAACATTTGTTTACTTTTTCCCGATAACTAACAAAACAAAAATATCCTGAAATGAAATAAATAAAATTAAAAAGGTTTCCTAAGTAGGAAACCTTTTTTAGTTGACCATATAAGGCTAACAATTCGTTTATCTCTTTTAAATAAAGAAAATAAACAATTATTATCTCCTCACATATGGAAAATCTCTTAACAATAGAAGTGGGAGTGGTTCAGTATTCTTCTAAAAATAATAACTTATATACCTAAAACAATGAAAGCCCTACCTCTCTTTCATCCTTACGGCTCCTCGTCCGTGCCAGTGTGAATCAGGATTGCAAAAATCAAGTAACTATTTTATCGAGTTATTTAATTAAACTTCGAACATTCGTAAAAGAAATTAAAAAATAAAAATGGATTAAATTGTAGTAATAACAAAAGAGGTTAATGCTCTAAAAGTGGTTTGAAAGAGTTGAATGTCTTTGAAATGATTGATTTTCTATAATTATATTCCCAAAAAATTCAAGATCTTTTTTGGGATGTAATACATTATCTACAATGAATCTTAACAAAAGCTTTTTATTTGATTTTCTGTGATACCTTCAATTAATCCCAGCTCACTAATCAAAAATTCATGTGCGTTATCTAACATTTTCTTTTCGCTTGCATTAAGTGCTTTTTCTTTCTGCATACGTAATAAATCACGTACAACTTCAGCACCTTCTTGTATTTTACCCGTTTTTATTTTATCAGTGTTTAATTTATACCTTTGTTTCCACGTAAGTAATCTATCTGATTCCCCATGCTGAAAAATATCTATTATGTTTGTTAATGCCTTTATATCTGTAACTGGTCGTATATTTGAACTCAATATTTTCCCCATAGGAATCATTACTTCCATATTACTAGCCGACATTTTTATAACATAATACTGTCTTTTTTCTCCTGAGATTTCCTTTTCTTCTATGGCTTTAATTATACCTGCTCCGTGCATTGGATAAACGATGTTATCGCCAATTTGAAACAAATAATCCACCTCCATATATGGTAACCTTCTCAATCTTAACACACATTTATTTTTTCAGCAAAATTTTTATAATATCACAAAATTATTTTCTATGTCAATTTATTTACACATAAAAATTCAAGCTGTACAGAAACACTAAAAAACCCGCGATTTTGTTACATTTCTACACCCATTTTCTCCAATTTTATATACCTTGTAAAACAAAAAAAAACACATCACTACATATAAGTAGCGATGTATTTTTATATAATGACAAAAACGGTTGCTTCAAAACTTCACACACGATCCTTCGCTTATATACTAACCTGTTTACTAATCGTTTCTCGCGCTAAAAGAAAACTCATAATCACTTGCGCAGCTACTCTACTCGTCATATCCCTAAAATCAAGAGTTGGATCAATTTCTACTATATCCATCCCTTGAACGAGTGGCTCTTTACCAAGGAATTCAATTGCATCAAGTAAAGTTGTACTATCCATCCCACCAGGGCCAATTGCTGGACAGCCCGGCGCAAACGCTTGGTCTAGTACGTCCATATCAAGAGAAATATAAATAGAAGTCACATCTTGTTTTCTTAATACTTCAATACTTTCTGAAATAAGATCTTTTATTTTTCGCTCTCTTACATCTTTCATTGTATACACTGTCACGCCATGCTCTTTTGCATATTCATGGTACGCTCGTGCATTTGAAAAATTACGAATCCCAATTTGAACGAGCTGTTTTCCTGTAATCACATCATTTTCTAGCAAACTACGGAACGGCGTACCATTTGATGGACCACCATCATCTAAATTACGTAAATCATGATGGGCATCAAATTGAATAATACCGACCTTCCCTTTACTATTTGCAAAACCAGTTATACTCGGAAAACTAATCGAGTGGTCACCACCAAGAACGATTGGTATCATTTTCGGATTTACTTTCGTCAAGTGACCAACTGTTTTCGCAATTCGGTTATGACTCTCTTTTATATCTGTCACATGCATCGTAATATCACCACAATCATGAAGAACACTTTCTTTCATATCGTGTTCTTCTGTAATTGCGTACGTGCTATATGCATCCAACATTGAACGAATTGTTTTTGGTGCAAAACATGCTCCTGAATGGCTAATAGATGGTTTAGAAAGGGGCGCTCCAATTAAGGCAGCACCGAATATTTCCACACCTTCCTCCCAATCTTTAATCATTTCGCTCCATTTCGTCACTTCCCGATCGATAAACTTTGCATTTTTCTTTAAATAGTGGCCGTGCTCCACGATTGTTCACCTCTTGTATATGCGATATTCCCATTCTTCCATACTGTATTTACATGACTTACGCCGTAATGGTACGGTACGTAAGCGTAATTATAAGCATCCCATAAAACTAAATCCGCCTTACGACCAACTCTAATTTTCCCAGCTACATCGCCTCGATTAATGGCATAAGATGAGTTCACTGTTACCGCATTCCAAACTTCTTCTGGTGTCATTTTCAGTTTCAGCATCGCAATGCTCATAATAAGCTGAATGTTTTCAGTTGGACAGCTACCTGGGTTAAAGTCTGTAGCTAAGGCAACTGCAACACCTTCATCAATCATTTTGCGGCCGCGTGCGAAGCTTTCTTTATTTAAATAGAAAGTTGTTCCTGGTAATAAAGTTGCTACTGTATTAGAATTCGCAAGCATTTCAATTCCTTTATCAGAAGCGCCAACTAAATGGTCCGCTGATGCTGCACCAATTTCAGCCGCTGCTTCCGCACCACCAAGAGGGTCGATTTCATCTGCATGAATTTTCACATCAAAGCCAAGCTCTTTCGCTTTTAATAAAAATTCTTTTGATTCTTCTACAGAGAACACACCTGTTTCACAGAAAATATCAACGAACTCAGCTAATTGCTTCTCTTTCATTTCTGGTAATAGATCTAGCATCCATTGTAAAAATTCTTTCGATCTTCCTTTATACTCTTTCGGAACTGCATGAGCACCTAAAAATGTTGAAACTAAATCAATTGGATGCTCTTTTTGTAATTGTGCAGTTGCCTCTAATTGTTTCCATTCTGTCTCATCATCCAATCCGTAACCACTCTTCGCTTCTACAGTTGTAACTCCGAAAGATAGCATACGGTCTAAATGGAATTTAGCTTTTTGAACAAGTTCTTCTTTCGACGCTTGTTTCGTTGCATTTACAGTTGAAAGAATACCTCCGCCTTGTTCTAAAATTTCCAAGTACGGAACTCCTTGTAGTTTTAGCGCGACTTCATTTTCACGAGATCCACCAAATACAAGATGAGTATGCGGATCAACAAGACCAGGAGACACCATTTTCCCGCCGCAATCAATAACCTCTTTCGCTTGTAATCCTTTAGCTTCTTCCGCTGTTCCAACAAAAGTAATTACACCATTTTCAATTCCAACCGCACCGTTTTCAATAACAGGAAGCGTATTCATCGCTTCCTGTCTTAACAAGCCATCTTCTTGATCCATCGTTAGTAATTGACCGATATTTATTAGTAAAGTGTCCAGCATGTTTCTTCCTCCTTATTTCATCATTGGGATGTTAACGCCTTTTTCTTTCGCAGTTTGAACCGCTAAGTCATAGCCAGCATCAACGTGACGAACAACACCCATACCAGGGTCAGAAGTTAATACGCGTTCAATACGTTTTGCTGCTGCTTCTGTTCCATCTGCAACGATAACCATTCCAGCGTGAAGTGAATACCCCATACCAACGCCACCACCGTGGTGAACAGATACCCAGCTTGCACCGTTTACACTGTTAATTAATGCATTTAAAATTGGCCAGTCTGCTACTGCATCACTACCGTCTTTCATAGATTCTGTTTCACGGTTTGGAGATGCTACTGATCCACAATCTAAATGGTCACGGCCAATAACGATCGGTGCTGATAATTCACCATTAGCCACCATTTCATTAATAATGCGGCCAAATTTCGCACGCTCACCATAACCAAGCCAACAAATACGTGATGGAAGACCTTGGAACTCAACTTGCTGACGTGCCATACGGATCCAATTACATAAATGCTCATTATCCGCGAACTCGCGTAAAATAACTTCGTCTGTTTTATAAATATCTTCTGGATCACCAGAAAGTGCTACCCAGCGGAATGGTCCTTTTCCTTCACAGAATAATGGACGGATAAATGCTGGAACGAATCCCGGGAAATCGAAAGCATTTTTTAATCCTTCATCGAAAGCAACTTGGCGAATGTTATTTCCGTAATCAAATGTAATCGCGCCTTTTTCTTGCATTGCAAGCATTGCTTCTACATGTTTTTTCATACTTTCTTTTGATAATTGTACGTAACGTTCTGGATCTTCTTCACGAAGCTTCGCTGCTTCTTCTACTGTGTAACCTACTGGAATATAACCGTTTAATGGATCATGGGCAGAAGTTTGATCCGTAACTAAGTCAGGGATAATATTACGGTTTACTAACTCAGGTAAAATTTCTGCTGCATTACCTAATAATCCAATTGAAATAGGCTCTTTCTTCTCTTTATATTCGTTTGCAATAGCCAATGCTTCTTCTAATGATTCTGTATACTTATCACAATATCTCTTTTCAATACGACGATCGATACTACGCTTATCTACATCAATAGCAATTACAACACCGCCGTTCATCGTTACAGCAAGCGGTTGTGCGCCACCCATGCCACCTAAACCAGCAGTAATCGTTACAGTACCTTTTAATGAACCATCGAAATGTTGACGTGCCGCTTCACCAAATGTTTCATATGTTCCTTGTAAAATCCCTTGTGTCCCAATGTAAATCCAGCTACCCGCTGTCATTTGTCCGTACATCATAAGACCTTTTTTCTCTAGTTCACGGAAGTGATCCCAGTTCGCCCACTTCGGTACTAAGTTTGAGTTCGCTAAAAGAACGCGAGGCGCATCTTCATGTGATTTAAAAATTGCTACCGGTTTTCCTGATTGAACAAGTAACGTTTCATCGTTTTCTAACGTTTTTAATGAATCAACAATTGCATGGTAGCTTTCCCAATTACGAGCTGCACGGCCAATTCCGCCATACACAACTAATTCTTCTGGTTTTTCAGCTACTTCAGGATCTAAATTGTTCATTAACATTCGAAGTGCAGCTTCTTGAACCCATCCTTTCGTTTGTAACTCAGTACCTCTTGCCGCACGAATTGTTTGTTGTACTTTTTCCATTTCAATCTCTCCCTTTTCTCGTTTTATAGTGCTGCATTTACATCCAATCTTTCCTTTATTGAATAATTCGTTTTTAACCAATGCGCGATATTTTCAATATCCGTTGAGAATATACGGTCATTTGTAATAGAAGGCACTTGCTGACGACCTTGATGATAGAACGTTTTTGTAACTGTACTCATGTTTTCAATTCCGCGATATTCTGCTGCTTGCATCGCACAGATCATCTCAATTGCAAGAACGCGTCTTGCATTTTGAATAATTTGATGCGCATGACGTGAAGCGATTGTTCCCATACTTACGTGATCTTCTTGGTTAGCTGAAGACGGAATTGAATCTACACTCGCTGGATGAGCTAACGTTTTATTTTCTGAAACGAGTGAAGCCGCTGCATATTGCATAATCATGGCACCTGATTGAAGTCCTGGTTCTGGACTTAAAAATGGTGGTAAGTCATTTAATTGCGGATTTACTAGGCGTTCAATACGGCGCTCTGAAATATTTGCAAGCTCCGCCATCCCTACTTTTAAGAAGTCCATTGCAAATGCAATTGGTTGTCCGTGGAAATTACCACCAGAGATTACTTTTTCACCGCCATCAAAAATAAGTGGATTATCTGTTGCTGCATTCATTTCAATTTCTAATTTTTCTTTCACATAATTTAAAACTTGCCAAGAAGCACCGTGAACTTGCGGGATACAACGAAGTGAATATGCATCTTGTACACGAAGTTCTCCTTGTTTTGTCACAAGTTTACTATCATGAAGAATATCACGAATTCTGCTTGCCACTTCGACTTGCTCTTTATAACCACGCGCTTTATGAACATTTTCATCGAATGCATCAATAATGCCGCGTAATCCTTCCATTGTCATCGATGCAATTAATTCTGATTGATAAGCACTTGCTTCAGCTTCTATATAAGAAAGAACCCCTTGCGCTGTCATTGCCTGCGTACCATTGATTAACGCAAGACCTTCTTTTGCTTCAAGTTCAATAGGTTCAAGTCCTTCTTCTGTAAGAGCAACCATCGCATGAACTCGTTTTCCTTTGTAGAACACTTCACCTTCACCTAATAAAACGAGAGCAAGATGAGATAAAGGTGCTAAATCACCGCTCGCTCCTAGTGATCCTTGTTGCGGAACGACTGGATGAATTTTACGATTTACAAACTCAAGAAGCATGTTTACAACAAGTGGTCTAACACCCGATACTCCTTTTAACATCGTATTAGCTCGTAAAATTAACATACCGCGTGATACTTCTTCAGGGAATGGATCGCCTATTCCGCACGCATGTGACTGAATTAAGTTGTGTTGAAGTGCTTTTACATCATCTTTTTGAATAAGCACATCACTAAACTTTCCAAATCCAGTTGTAATACCGTAAACGACTTTTCCGTCCTCTACAATTTTCTCGACAACTTCGCGGCACTCTGCCACTTTTTGCATACTAGTTGGGCAAGCTGTTACACCTTCACCTTCAAGTAACAACCTCTTCATTTCTTCAACTGTCAATGTGTGTCCTGTTAACGTAATCATTCTTTTTCCTCCTTATAAAGGCAAAAGGGGACCTTATCTTTTTAAGACAGACTTCTGTCCTAAAAAATAAGGCCCCCTTCTAACTAATAGACTATGGGCAAATCATATGTGATTAATTCCTAAACCAATCGCCTCATGCTCAGATCCTTTTACAGGTGCACCAATCGTTCCATAAAGTGCAACAGCAACCCATTCGCCTTCTTTTTTTCCGTCGTATGGTGTACCGCGCACAATCGCAAAGCGAAGTCCTACTGTACGAAGAACGTCTGCTAACTGAATTTGACCTCTCGTCACTCCGTACAAAGCTTCCATAATTGCATGATAAAGTGCATGTGTTTCTCTGTAAACATCTGTTTCAATAACTCGGTTGCTCTTAGCCGCTGTTTCCATTGCTGCTACTACTTTTTGCGAATTCATAGAACCAACTTTCCCAGTACAATATTTCCAACCTTTCGGAATAGATAATACGGGACTTTCATTCTCATCCGCAAGTGCCAACAGCATGGCCATACGACCAATTCGATGTGTTCCTTGAAGAAGCATGTGACTCTCTCATTTCTTTTGAATTATTTGAATATTACTTAATTTAAGAATATATGAAAACGGTTAAATCGTCAATAGTTTAAAATATTATTCAAGCAATTTTTTATCCCTCTCATACTTGTACTTGTGTACACAATTTATTTACAGATTTTTTTCAGACGTGCTATAGTCTCACTAACAGATGCAAAGGGGCGAAATTTCAGTGGCGAAGCGAAAAGATATTCATTTTCGAATTGAAGAAAAATTACTTACAAGGTTTGAAGACGCACTCCATTACGAAGGTTTAAATAAAACAGATGTATTAACACATGCGATTCAGCAATTTTGCATAAAGGTGGAATGTGAAAAAATGAATGATGTAAAACGCCAATACAACGTAAGTAACCATTTACAAACACGTATCGATACGCATAAACATTACGAAGAAAAACAAGTGAATGTAGATGAAGTCGTCATTGAACATTTACAACTCCAAGGTGAAGAAAAAATATTAGAGGTCGGGTGTGCTAACGGAAAATTTCTTTCCCTTTTGCAAACTAATGGTCATAAAGGACATCTAACTGGTTTTGATCAATCCGAAACTATGCTTTCTGAAGCTGCTATAACGAATAATATGATTGAATGGAAACTCGGTGACGCTAGTAAACTTCCTTTCGAAGCTAATTGTTATGACCTGCTAATCGCAAGGCATATGTTATACCACATGAAAGATGTCGAAAAAACTATTCAAGGATTCCATAAGATAATTCGTCCTGGCGGCGCCCTTTTAGCTACAACAAATTCTAAAGTTTCATTACCTCGTATAGATGAAATGTGTAACAAAATGTTAGTCACATTTGATTTACCAAAAACATCACCGTCAGTAGCTCCATTTTGTTTAGAAAATGGTAAAGATCTATTACACTCTGTTTTTTCAACTGTTGAAGAAACAATTATTCATAATGCACTTGTTTTTCATCATGCCACTCCAATCGTTAACTATATTTCTAGCATGTTCCCGTCGCTGAATATACCTGATAATATGTCCCTTCACACCGAAATGAAGGAATGGCTAAAAGAAGAAATAGAAAATGATTTATCATTTCATAACGGTATATGGCGCGATCCGAAAACGTTAGTGATTTATCGATGTAAAAAAGAAAAGAGCTAGCATTCGCTAGCTTTTACACGTTTTCCGGTAAAAGATTCTCCATCATTTAAATAAAAAATTGCATCCGAACGGCATTCTCTTAATTTATACAATTCATCTTTTAATTCTGTTTCTATACCCCACTCTTTCCCTATCATCTTCGGATAAAAGAGTGTATAAAATTCAATATCTTCTGGTCCACGATCAAAAATCACGACTGAGCTTTTCACATTTTGAAACTCTTTTATTTTTGCTTCAATAAACATTTTTTGATTTGTAATAAACCCCTCTTTTGAGTTCATATATAAATGTAATTCTTTTCTTTTTTCTACAATTGGATATGGATTTTCGTATATAATTGAAAGCTCATATTGCTCTAACCTTTTTGCCAATGTTGTTTTCCCACTTGCCATCGGTCCTTGGAGTGAAATTACGTATGTCATCCCTCTCATTCCCTTGTACTGTATTACATAAATAATAAACAGAATTTTGAAAACTATCAACAAGATATATATCATCTTGTTTCTTATTCTTATCTAACTTATAATAAAAAATAGAGATTATGACGGACGCAAAATAATGTAAGCTTGGAAATCCAAGCTTACATTATTTTTTGCTTTCCCTTTTCTTATAAAAAGAGTATACTAGATTAGAACGTATGTTCTTAATAATTACATACAGTAAGGAGATAGAACAATGGTATACGACACAAAAGCAATTTCTTGGAATGCATCTTTAAAACAACTTCAACGCCGCTATACAAACAAACAAGTTGACCGAAAAGAATTTGAAGATATTGAACTGATGGAATTCTTCCGCGATAACGACTACATTCCTTTACCTACACATATAAGCGGCCTATCAACAACACGTTTTACTTCTTACTCTATTTTCACAACTGAAGATAAAGATCGTAAAGTTGGCACACTCATCATTGAATATGTAGAAAATGACAATGATATTTTATGTGTTGAACAACTATACTTCGTTTAAATCACAACGCTTGGTCAAAATGATCAAGCGTTCTTGCTTTCTATGAATCTCATTGCTTATAATATAAATAAAATACAAAATATTGCTTTCGTTAAAGGAGGGCATACAATTGCTTGAAGGATGGTTTAGTTGGTTTATAGTCGTTTGGACTGTTGTATTATTAGGGCTTATGTCCATTGGTGGATATTTCATGTTCAGAAAATTCCTAAAACGATTGCCAAAAGAAGACGGTATGTCCATTTTGGATTGGGAAGATCACTATATTAATAAAACAAGACACTTATGGGCTGACGAACAAAAACAATTGTTAGAAGAACTAGTAAGTCCCGTTCCGGAATTATTTCGCGATGTTGCTAAGTCAAAAATTGCTGGCAAAATCGGAGAACTAGCATTACAAGAAAATGCCTCTAAAATTACACAAGATTTAATTATTAAAGGATATATCATCGCCACACCAAAGCGTGATCATAAATTTTTAGTTAAGAAACTACAAGAAAAAGAGATTGATTATTCTAACTATAAAACTTTACTTGCAAAGTAAGCCCATTATTCCTTATAAAAAAGATTGCTATTTTATAGCAATCTTTTTTATAAGCTCAACTTACAGTTACTGATTTTGTAGCAATTAATCTCGCTTTCGCTAAATCTATCTGTAACCCTACAGCACTCGTATAAATCGTATCACCAGTACCTGTAATATTTACAGAGATATATGTTGTATTCGCAGCAATTCATCCTGTTGCATTTATATTTGCAATATTAGATTCGGCTCAAGACACTTAAGCTAAGCGAAATTTCGTCATTAACATTCCACTTTCATGTTGTATCAGTACCATCAAGTGGAGTAATTGTTAATGAAGGAACGTCTCCTATACGATCCAACCTAATCTAACTTAGCCACCAATTACCGGTGATAAAACTTCAAACCAAATAGTATTCCTTATATCGGTCCATTCATAACGTCAAACTTAAATTGCTTCTTCGATGGTCGACAATTTATACATCACAACTAGAATTGAGGAAGTTACCTTTCAGTGATTAACAAAAAACAACGTCTAATCAGACGTTGTTTCTTTATACATATAACACTCTTTACGTTAACTTCATATCTTTTTCATTATAAAAACCGTCTTCTTTTTCCATTTCCTTCTGTAATTTCGTAAAGGAACGGTACATTGCAATTCTCCATGAAACGATCATTGCAAACGCAAGTAAGAAGAACATGCCACTAAGTTGTCCTAAATCAAGAGATTGGCTTAAGTATGTTTTAAATACAATCCGCACGACAAGTAATCCAATTAGTATAAAAACAAATGCTTTTGAACGCTTCAAATAAATCTCTTGTCCTCTAATTTCAAATTTAGATGTTTTAATAAGAAAAATAGAGAAAAACAAACCGACGCCAATTGCTTCTAACATTTCTGCTGGAGTTAATCGAAATTCAGGAAAAACAAACATCAACGCTCCCGTGCTCATAAAGAATGGGGGAAGTATAATTTTTTTCAATGTTGCAGGTTTCTTAGCTGCTTTTAAACGAATAAACATCGCACCGACAGCCATACAAACAGCAACGATACTTGATAACAGAACTATGTTCATATTTTCTCATCCTTTTTTATGGCTATATGCAAAATATAATTTTATTATATGCTTTTCCGTTAGTATTTCCAACATTTTCACAGAATAATACTAAAAACCGGTAAAACCACCAAATAAACTTGAGAAATATACGATAATTTTCGTCATCCAGTTAAAATATAGGAAGATACCCATGACAATCATAACGTATCCTCCAATCTTCATGAATTTCATACTATTTCTTTTAATCCAAGACATTTTCGTAATAAAGAATGAAAGTACGAAAAACGGGATAGCAAATCCAAGTATGTAAGCAATCATATAAATCATTGCCGATTCTGGATTTGTTGCTGCTAATCCAATGACAGACACTAATATAGGCCCAGTACAAGGTGTCCATCCAGCAGCAAAGGCCAACCCAATTAGAACGGATCCAAAATAGCCACTCGGACGATTTTTAAACGTAAATTTACGGTCTTGCATTAAAAACTTCGGCTTAAATACACCGACAATAATAAGACCAAACACGATGATAAATATACCGCCTAACTGTCTAATTAAATCTTTATAATTTGTAAAGATGCCTCCAATAAAACTTGTACCAAATCCAATTGCAATAAAAATAATTGAAAAACCAAGTAAGAAAAACGCTGTATGTATCATACTTCTTTTGCGAAGCATTGCATTTTCTTCTTTCAATTCAGAAACCGACATACCTGTTATGTATGATAAAAATGCCGGATAAAGCGGTAAGCAACATGGGGATATAAATGATAAGAACCCAGCTCCAAACGCTAAAAAAATACTAATATCTTGCATTATTCCACTCCTCTCCTCTTCAATATTGTAGCAAAAACAATTGAAAATACTATGGACATTTCATGAATTCACTTTTCCAACATGACAATAAGAAAAACTACCCTTTCACACATTTTCTAATAAAACGTTTTCATTCCCTTCTATTATATAGAAAAATCTCAATTGAATTATGAAACTCTTTCTAATTGTTACTAACATAACAAAGGTTCCACAGTTTCTCAAATGATTAGCACATTACAATTGACTTCACACCTATTGACCTTAAAAATTTTTTTCAAATGCTGTCTTTATACAACATAAAGCTGATTTTACAATACTTTAATTATTATTAATTTCAAGATTATGCATAAATATCATACTTTTATTATTATTCTATAAAATTTTGCACTTTTCTTTCATTTGACCCTTCATTTTTAATTTTGTATACTTCCCTCTAGTTATATATGTCCGTTACGGAACAATTTCATATAGATGGGAGGAATTTTTCATGCTTCGTTATTCTCTTTTAGTTTTATTAGGAGCGTGTAGTTATGGGGTTTTAGCTATTTTTGTTAAACTTGCATATGCAGAAGGGTTTTCACTTGGAGAGGTAATTGGTAGCCAGTATTTGTTCGGTTGGATTATTTTACTTGCTATTACACTTCTATTTTCTAGACATCGTGTTCCACTAAAACAAATGTTAATTTTATTCGTCGCAGGAACGTCTGCAAGTTTTACTGGAATTTTTTATTACGCTTCTTTAAAAACTGTACCAGCTTCTATTGCAATTATACTTTTATTCCAGTTCGTTTGGGTTGGAATTATCATTGAAGCAGTCGCAACAAAAACATTACCTTCAAGAGAAAAAGTTATTTCAGTAATCTTCTTACTTGCAGGTACATTTTTATCAAGTGGGTTATTAGAAACATCAGCTGGTGATTTCGATACGACTGGAATCATTTTAGGCTTATTATCTGCTATTACATTTGCAACATACATTTTCGTAAGCGGGAAAGTTGCCGTTGAAGTACCTTCTTTACCACGTGGTGTCCTTTTAATGGCTGGCGCTTTAACTTTAGTCATGATCGTATTCCCGCCAACATTTATTTTTAACGGGGCGATCTCTCAAGGCCTTTGGAAATACGGCTTAGGATTAGGAATATTTAGTATCGTTATTCCGTCCATTGCCTTTACAATTGGCATTCCAAAAATCGGTTCTGGATTAGCAACTATTCTTGGTGCAGCAGAACTACCAGTTACAACTATTATGTCTGTATTCGTTTTAAAAGAAGCTGTACTATCTTCACAATGGTTCGGTGTATCACTTATTTTAATCGGTATCGCAATCCCGCAAATTGCATACGCAATGCGTGGGCGTTATCGAAAACAGCATACTCATAAAAAAGTTGCAGCATAAAACGAGAGAGGATTTTCATTTGAGAATCCTCTCTTTTATTATTGTATAATTAATACAAATACTTCACTTAAGAAAGAGGGCATAATAAGTGGCATCTATTCCTGATCAATTAACAGAAAAACTTATTTCCATTCGTCGGCATTTACATGAAAATCCAGAACTATCATACGAAGAATTTGAAACGACAAAAGCGATAAAAAATTGGTTAGACGAGGCCAATATCACTATTATTGATTCCAATTTAGAAACAGGAGTTATCGCTGAAATTTCTGGTAATAAAAACGGACCGGTTGTAGCGCTTCGTGCTGATATCGATGCCCTTCCTATCCAGGAAGAAACTGACCTTCCATACACTTCAAAAATACAAGGTAAAATGCATGCTTGTGGGCATGATTTTCATACAGCTGCTGTATTGGGTGCGGCTTACTTATTAAAAGAAAAAGAAGCTTCTCTTAATGGAATTGTCCGCCTTATATTCCAGCCAGCTGAAGAAAGTAGTAATGGTGCTTGCAAAGTTATTGAAGCTGGGCATTTACGTGGCGTGCAAGCTATTTTCGGTATGCATAATAAACCTGATTTACCAGTAGGTACAATCGGTATTAAAGATGGGCCACTAATGGCCGGAGTTGATCGATTTGAAATTGAAATCCATGGTGTTGGTACACATGCAGCTGTGCCTGATGCCGGCGTCGATCCTATCGTTGCATCATCTCAAATCGTTATGGCACTTCAAACGATTGTAAGCCGAAATATTAGTTCTTCTCATAACGCTGTCGTAAGTATAACAAACATTCATTCAGGGAATACGTGGAACGTTATTCCCGAAAAAGCAATATTAGAAGGAACTGTCCGTACATTCCAAGCTGAAACACGTGAAAAGATTCCGGCATTAATGAAACGTATCATTAATGGCGTTTCTGATGCATTAGGTGTAAAAACAGAATTCCGATTTTATCCAGGTCCTCCTGCTGTTCAAAACGATAAAGTACTCACTGATTTTTCTATTCATATTGCAGAGAAAATGAATCTAAACGTTATCTCTCCTACACCATCAATGGCAGGAGAAGACTTTTCTTTTTACCAACAAGAAATACCAGGTTCATTCGTCTTTATGGGAACAAGTGGTACACATGAATGGCATCATCCAGCTTTTACAGTAGATGAAAAAGCATTGCCTATTAGCGCAGAGTATTTCGCCCTATTAGCCGAAGAAGCTATTCATCAATTATTACAAACAAAAAGCCGTTAAGTTACCCTTAACGGCTTTTGCTTATGCTGTTAAATCTCGTTTTATAAATACAGTATAGGAAACCCCTAAAAATACAGCTAAGTATAGAAGAAGCATACAAGAAGCAAATGGGAATGTTACTCCATCAATAAAGCTTCCACCCTTTAAAAGCCCATATAAATCTGTATTCGCTGGTAATAAATATTTCGCCCATTCATATCTTGCTGCCGGAATTAGCGCTATTCCCCCTGATAATGCAAGAAATAAAGAAATCCCGATTGCACCTCCGCTCGATCTCGTTAAAACGGAAATCATAAAGGCAAATGCAGCATACACAAGAGTTGGTAACCAAGATAAAATATAATATTTACTTGCTTCTACGAAAATATTTTGTTTTATTATATTTCCATTTTGAACGACAAATTCAGCCCAAGCTGGTTGTTGGAATTTATAAATAATCAACCCGCATAATACGGAAAAAATCATATTAAATATAAATAATAATGCCGCAAATATAACGATTGCCAAAAACTTAGATGTTAAAATTTTAAATCGGCTCGCTGGACGAATTGTTAAAAATTTATATGTTCCCCAGCTATATTCATTCGCAAAAATCGTACTCGCATATACGAGAATAAACGGAAGTAAAATTGGAAATACGATAAAACCTGTATCTCTCATAAATGAAAGCGGAGAACTACTTGCTGGCGCTGTATTCGTATCTAAATGCTTCATTTTAAGCTGGTATTCCTTTACAAGCTCGTCTCCTGACTTTTCTGTTAAAATATCCTCTTTTTTCATGCCGAGCTTTTTCTCAATTTCTACAGTGCGTTCTGTATAATCCGCTTTCCACCCTTTTGTTTCTGGCTCTAAATATTTTACCGTAACCCATCCTAATCCAATAATTAATACCGCAATAACTGCAAAAGGAATAATTGTTCGCTTTCGCTTAAATATTTTATACAGCTCGTTATAAACTAAATTAAACAATATCTTTTCCTCCTGTTAATTCTAAAAACTGCTCTTCTAGCGTTTTTCTTTCTTCATATACACGATAAACTTGAATGTTTTTCTCCATCAATGTACGAAGAATATTTGGAACTTCTTCATCTTTCACGTTTATAATTAATTCGTTTTCTTTTACTAAAACATCGTATTCTAAAACCTCTGCCGCTTTATTCGCATCATCTACACGTATATGTATTTCTTCTTTTTCTTCCTTTTTATCACTTTGAATATTTTGTGTTGCGACATATTCTCCATGCTGAATAATAATAACCCTGTCACACATTAATTCAACTTCTGAGAGTAAGTGACTAGAAACAAGAACAGCTTTTCCTTGTTCATGCGCAATTTTCTTTATGTACATCCGCATTTCATGTATACCACTAGGATCTAATCCGTTCGTCGGTTCGTCTAGTATTAATACATCTGGATTATGTATAAGTGCCTGAGCAATTCCTAAACGCTGTCTCATACCGAGTGAATATGCTTTTACTTTACGGTCAATTACTTGTCCCATTCCTAACAATTGCACTACTTCATCGATACGCTCTTCAGTCACATTCCCATTCATTCGTCCGAAATATGTTAAATTTTCATAGCCGCTTAAGAAAGGATAAAATTCTGGTGTCTCAATTACAGCACCAATTTTCGCAGCAGTTTTTTCAAATTGCTGTTTTACAGATTGACCATCAATCCATACTTCGCCTTCTGTCATACGAATCATTCCGACCATCATTCGCATTAATGTCGTTTTTCCAGCACCATTTGGTCCTAATAAGCCAACTACTTCACCTTTTTTCACTTCAAAACTAATATTTTCTACTAAAGTCTTTGAACCAATTCGCTTTGTTAATCGATCAACTTTTACGATCGCTTGCTCATTTATCATTCCATACAACCTTTCTTCTTAACTCTTTTTTTCAGTTCTTCCCACTGTATCATGATTAATAACATGTGTAAAATGAAGAAAAAGCCATGATTTCTCATGCCTTTCTCCTCGTTTCATATGACTTTTCACCCTTTAACCTTTGTGTAAACCTACAACATTGCCACATTGATATTATAATGACGGTTATCATAACAACTGCTGTTATCACTACCGCATACATCGTAATCGGTGCATTGGTTATCCCTTGGATTCCTACTGCTTTCATAAAAATAATAATAAATAATTTCAAAAATAACATACCATGAATTAATCCGAAAACAAAAGCTCCTCCGTAAGTTAATAATTGCTCCTGACATAATAAACATAACATTTCTTTTCCTGTCATATGCATCACTTCATTCGATGTAAACTCCTCTTTTCTTATCTGTAAAAGAGAAGCTGTCATTTTATATGTAATGAAAATACACACAAAAACTATAAATAGAAACATAGCATAAAACCACTTTACAAATATAGGTGTATATTCCGCTTTACTTATTACAACTTCATTGAATCGGAATGATATCATAAAAAAACAAAGCATTGTATTCATAGCAATCCACATAAATTGTTTTAACCTTTGGGCAGCAAATGTTTGTATATTTTTTCTCGCTAACCGAAATAAAGACATAATTTCCCCCTACCTTGCTTCATAACATACGCATTCTATACTACTAGTGTATAAAAATATGACATTTTAAACATCGCACTTCAATCGGAATCTTTACTAAGCCTTTAGTCCTAGAAACCACGCATATTGATCTCCTTAGCATTGAATAAAAAACAAAAAACGGAAATGCACTTTAGTTACATTTCCGTTTTTTGTTTAATGAGGTGAATATTTATATAACTTAATTTTCATGACTACCTTGTAACTTCATCAACTATTCAGCCTTCGCATCTTCCACTTCAATCCTTTTTTTCTCTCTTGCAATTTTCAAAAACTCTAACAACTCTGGATTGTTATTCATTTTTTTATAAGCCACTGACATTTCTGCAACAAAATTAGAATCACATAACTCTTTATATACAACTTCTGTTCTATACAATTTATTTGCGGATACAGGTATTACCGTAATTCCAATACCTGCCGCTACAAGCCCCATAACAGTTTGATACTCCGTTGCTTCTTGTACAATGTGCGGACTAAAGCCTACATCACGGCAAAGCGATAAAATTGTATCATATAACGCTGGCCATACTGGTCTCGTAATAAATACGAACGGTTCATCCCTTAAATCTTCGATATGTATTTCGTCCTTTTCAGCAAGAGGATGTGCCTTCGGTAAACATAACGTACATGAAAGTTTTTGAATTGGTTCTAACTCAAGTAATTGCGTTGGAATTGGCGGACGTAAAAATCCAATATCAATTCGATTATCATGAAGTGCATGCACCTGATCCGGTGTGGACAATTCATGTAATGCTACAGACACTCTCGGAAATTTCTTTCTATACTCTCTGACGATTGACGGTAAAATATCATATATCGCCGCACCTACAAAACCAATTGAAAGTGATCCAACTTCTCCCCTTTGAGCACTTTGTGCAACTTCTACTGCTTTTTCAATTTGTTCAAACGCTTTTTTTACTTCTTTTAAAAACATTTCTCCTGCTTCTGTTAATTCAACCTTTCTCTTCGTTCTTGAAAATAACATAACTCCCATTTCTTTTTCTAATTGCTGAATTTGTTGACTAAGCGGCGGTTGTGTCATTTGTAAACGAGCAGCTGCTCGTCCAAAGTGTAATTCCTCTGCCACTACAACAAAATATTGCAAATGCCGTAATTCCATTTTGGACACCCTTTTCACTTTCGATTAATACATCTAATATATTAATAACATATAATTTATATATTAGACAAATATTTCGAATGAACGTATAGTAGAAATTGTTAATTCTTTTTTACAATTTTTATGTAAAAAACAAAGAGGTGGTTACTGTATGAAATGGTGGAAGTTAAGCGGACAAATTTTATTATTATTTTGTTTCGCTTGGACAGGTGAATGGATTGCAAAACAGGCACACCTCCCAGTTCCAGGAAGTATAATCGGTATTTTTTTATTGTTAATCTCATTAAAATTTAATATAGTGAAAAAAGAATGGATACAAGACGGTGCAGACTTTTTATTAAAAGAACTTATTTTATTTTTCATCCCTTCTGCAGTCGCTGTCATTCGTTACAAAGATACATTATCACAATATGGAATCGATCTCATTTTAATTATCGTGATTAGTACACTTTGTGTTACTCTCGTAACAGGACTTTTAACAGAATTGCTATTAAAGCGGAAAGGATCAACACAATGATCGGCTTTCTTTGTTTACTATTAACACTATTCACATATTGGGTATCTAAAAAAATGTATCAACGCTGGAATTGGAGTCTGCTTTCTCCCCTTCTTGTATGCCCAATCATTTTAATAGCTTTATTACTTGGATTAGATACACCATACGAAACCTACGAATCTGGTAGTCATTGGCTAACAGAATTATTAAAACCTGCAACAGTTGCTTTCGCATGGCCAATATATAAACATTTTGATCTATTAAAAAAACACGGCACTGCTATTTTAATTAATGTCATTGTCGGTTCTTTTCTATCTGTTATTACTTCCGCACTACTAGCTAATTTTTTTCAAATTGACTCTACAATAGAACAAAGTTTAGCACCGCACATTGTAACAACACCTATTGCAATGGCTATTTCAGAAATGATTGGCGGCATGTCACAATTAACAGCAGTTTTCGTTGTATTAACTGCCTTAACTGGAGCGTTATTCGGTCCTACACTCATACGCATATGCCGTATTAAAACAGCGCTCGCAAAAGGTATAATGCTAGGTACTAGCGCGAATGGGACCGGAACATCAAAAGCATTTGAAATCGGTCCTGTAGAAGGTACAATTGCAAGTTTATCAATGCTTTTAACAGCTGGAGCTAGTTTAGTTATCGTTCCACTTTTCTTATCTTGGATACACTAAAAAGCAAGTATTTACACACTTGCTTTTTTATTTACATATCGGTATATTAGCTCGTAATCCTCTGGAAAAGCTAATGATAATTTTCCAACTTCATGTATCCCTTTCCAATCAATCTCATGTATTAACTCATCCGGATCTTGGATTTTCATATTACCGCCTATTTTTTTAACAAAGTAATAATGAACATACACCGGAATCCCGTATGTAATACCTTCTTTTTCGTATATTTTATTTACAACCTCCACATTGTAGCCTGTTTCCTCCCAAACTTCCCTGATACAACATTCTTCTAGTGTTTCTCCCTTTTCAAGTCCTCCACTTGGGACAGACCACCTTTTTTCTTCCCCTTCTTTTCCTTGCAATACCATTAAAATTTCATTTCTTTCATTCATACAAATAGCTGCCGTACCTATCCATCTCTCCATATACATCCCTCCCCTACTAAAATTCACCTTCTTTTTTATTTCCCCTTTGAAAAAAAGAGGAAATAAGTAAAAAGATGCCGAAAGTTTACATCAACTTCATGAGCAGTCCCTTCTTAGAAATTCAAACCGGAAGGATGAAATTATGATTTCTAAATATGTTGTGGAATGTGTTTTTTGTGAAGAAAACCGAAAACCTCGGCAAGCCATTGTCACAGTGCCTGCTACTTCTCAGCTACTAGCCATTCAAAAAGTACGAGCTGAATGTAAACGTCGCTTCGGAAAAACTTTATTATTGCAAACAGAAATTAAAGAAGACTTACTCATTGAACAAAAAGAAAGCTGACCATAAATTGGCCAGCTTTCTTATCCGATCATATTTTCACATGAAGATTAGGGGCATCCTCTTTAAGGATCGGGATTTACCCATTATGTGCGTTCCATAATGGTCATCGAACAATATATTTCTATACAATAAACTATTGAATAGAATAGGGCAAAACTTGTTCGCATTTTTAGAAAAGGGATAGGGATATAATTCAAGTAATACTTCGAATACTCGAACTTTATACTCATTATATTAAAGCAAATCCTTTTATATGAGAAATATGAATTACTTACATAATTCATTCGTAAAATATATTAATAGATTTCTATATATTCTCTTTAATCTACTAACAACATACATCCAGCTAATATTGGTGTCATAATCATCGAAAATCTTAGAAGCATGCGAGGTGCATAATTTGTAAACTTAGCTCCTATATATGCTCCTAACATTGTCCCGATTAAAACTTGTACTAATAATACATAATCTAAATACCCTTCCGAACTATATCCAAACCCACCTCCAATTGCGATTGGTAATATAACGAGCATTGTCGTCCCTACAGATTGACGGATTGTTAAACCTAATAGAACCATTAATCCGAGTTGGATAAAAGGTGCTGAGCCAATACCAAATGCACCTGCTAAAATTCCAGTCACCAATCCGAGGAATATACATTTAATCACGTTATCTTTCGAAAGTTCTTTATGCCCTTTTAAAGACGACTGTGATCTTTTTTGAAACATAATCAACCGAATAAACATAAAAATTGCCGATAAAAATAACATACCAGCTGTAAACCAATGCAACAGATGTGCTGGTATTAACGAACCAAACTTTGAACCAATAAAGGAACCAATCGCGCCAAATCCCCCAACAACTCCGCCTATTACAAGCACAACATTCCCTTCTCGGTAATGACTTACTACTCCAGATAATGTCGTAAATGCCATCGCAGTTAAAGATGTTGCAAGAGCAACATGAATAGGGATATGGAATACTAGAGTGAGTATCGCGATGATAAATCCTGCTCCCCCCGCTCCGACAAATCCTAATAAAACTCCCATTAATAACATTGTTATAATAATTGCCACATAATTCCCCTCCAATATCCCAATTATCTATCATATACACACTTCCATACAAACAAAAAGCACCCTAAGCGGATGCTCTGACTACTTTTCTTTATTGATAATATGTACTTAATCTTGATTAATTAAAATAACAGCTGGACCAGAAACAACTACTCCGGCCACTTCTATCTTTTCAAATTCCATCACTGTAATAGATATAACCCCTTCTCTTTCCATCAATTCCTTACTCAGGACTTCAGTCGGTATTGATTTCACCGTCCTACCTCCTTTTCATTTTATACAAAATTACAAAAAACTACCCAATGCATCTAAATATATGCATCACCTCCGCTTTCATTCCTTATTCCAGTCAAAATTCACATCACCTTTCTATAACATATTGAAAAATAAAAAAGCACTCGCCAAAGCGAATGCCTTTCCATTATTTACTCTCTATTACTTTTAACATTCTATTAATAAATGCTGCCGATTCCCCACGTGTTGCAGAACCTTTTGGCATAAACTCATTATTCTCATTCCCTTTTACGATACCTAACCCATAAACACGTTGAACCGCCTGTTTATCATACGCTAAATTTTGATCCGTAAATGGTAATGGAACTAAATTACCTTTAATATTTTTGAATTGCAATGCACGATCAATCATAATGACAGCTTCATCACGTTTAATCGTATCATTCGGAGCAAATATATCATTTCCTCGTCCACTTATAATCCCAGCACTAGCTGCACGATTAATACCATCTACTAGCGATGGATGAGCTGTGCTTAAATCTTTGAAATTCGATTTCCCCTCTGGTAATTGCAATGATCTTGAAACTAAATTCGCAAATTCACCACGTGTTACAAGACGTTCTGGCCAGTAAGAACCCTTCCCGTCTCCAACCATAATACCTCTTTTATCTAATTCACGAATATCTGCTTCATACCAACCGCCAGTTATATCATCTTTATGATTCGCATCATAATAAGCTTTCGTTCCCTGTAAAAATGGCTCCCACGCATTATTCCTTATCATAATGGCCGGACAATTCTTTCCGCTCCAAAATTGATGTTTTTTTACATTTTCTAAAGGAATATTTAATTCCCCCATTAAATAGGCTGCTAGTTTGCGAGCATTTTCCACAGCTTTATTATAATCACCATCTTGATTGACAGCAATTTCAATTGCAATTGATTCTCTGTTACCGCTTCCTTCTGATCCATCTCCAGCATGCCAACCATTTTCATTTAATGGTAGATGTTGATAAATTTCTTTATCATCTACTGTAAAATGCCAAGATGCTGAACGATCAGTCGTTCCTGTTGCTTGACTGTATAAATATTGTGCATGGTTTCTAGCATTTGCTCCAACACTATAATTATCTGTCTCATGAATTGTAATGTATTTTGGTTTCATCGCATAACCTGGACGAATATTTTCATTACCTGTTGGTACAATCATTTCCTTTAATGGTACACCGTAAATATCCGTTGTTTTCTCTTCTATTGGTGCAGTATACATAACCGCTGCACGTTTCGTACGAGTTGGAGTTGTGCTTTGAATAAGAGATGCTTTTGTACCCTCAAATTTTGCTGAAGGTGCATAAATCCATTTCACCTCATTATCTATTTGGACTTGGAACCACTCTCCAACTTGTCCAATTGCAATAATTGTTTGCGGTTGTAACACTTTCTCGTCTTTATATGAATTAAATGGTGCGGAATATGTAGCTGTCTCTTCATTAATTACTAATTTTTCGTTTGCCAAGTGATAAACTTCCTTAACCTCTACATTTCCTTCACTACTTTGTATCCACCCAGCTCCAGATTCTGTTTGTATATAGTAAGCGTTTCCTTTTTGTTTTTCGGCTTTCACTACTTGATTAGAAAGCTGAACACCTGTCGCTTTTTGTAACTCAGCAGAATCAAATAAAGATGCTGAACCTATTATATGTACAAAAAAATCTCCTTGTACTTCATTTGTTATTCCTTTGCTCTCTCCACGTCCATCTTCATCTTTCATATGGCTTTCAATACTTTTTAATGCTTGCTCGTCTGTTGAAATTGTTACGGTCTTTTCTACTGTGTCTGCATAGGAAAAACTTGGAATCGTTACCATACTAAATACAATTGATGCAGCTAAAACATTATAAAATTCTTTTTTCATACTAATTATTTAACACGTTTATATCTTAATTCGTGTTAACTTCCCTCCCTAATCTAAAATATTTAAGGCTATCTAGCAGACTTCTAAACTAAATAACCCTTTACAATATAACAAACTCTATCTCATTCGTATAGATAGGAATGACTACTATTTGCCTAATTTTTCTATATTGGAATATAGAAAAGAAGCTATAAAAGATATAGCTTCTCCTCTCACTATTTCAATCTCGTTGTACCTTATACTCTATAACTCTACCATCTTTATCAAATTGCAAAACAAGACATTCACTATCTATAGGAATGAAACCACGTTCATTCCCAAGATAGTATAGTGTAGTAATTCCCGTTTCCAAACTGCTTGTTTTCGTAGGGGCCCCTAACAATTTTGTAATTTCCTCGTTTGATTTCCCTATCAATTTATGCTCCTGTAATAGGTCATCTACCATATGTACTCGTTTTTCTTCATAATTTAACCACCGATCCTGATTAAAATTTGAAGTGTATTTATTTATACTTAATTGTACGGTGCATACTAGCAATGGAATGAGACCTACCATCATTATAGTGAACAGTTGTTTCTTACCTTTATCACGTCTTGCCGAAACATGTAAGATAGACTTTTGAATAATAACTAATAAAATAAAAGGCATTACTACCACCAAAATACTCATTACACTCAATGACACATGAACCATATCAATAACGAAAATAAACGCAATGTACATTAATATATGCAAACAAATATAAATGTACAACATTCCCCACAATATAGAGCTTTTACCTTTCTCCACCCAAATAACACCTACTTTATCCCGCTATTTGCGGGCAGTTAGACTCCCACCTCAAAATTCGGCTGTAAAGGGTAGAAGTCGGGTTGCCCATAAACCCCCACTAATTAAAGTTTTACTTTATTTTTCACTTCGCAACATAATTCATCTTGCCAATCATATCTCTAATCTTTTGTAGTTCTCGTGCTGTATATATTACTTTACTTGTTAAAACTTCATTTCTGAAAAACGTTACAATTTGCTCTCTATCTTTAAATCTCGGCAATTCTTCATTAGAAAGATCAATAACTTCTTTTCCACTCTCATTTTCAAAATATACAATTGGTTTTACTTTTTCCTTTACAATATCTACTTGCATTTCTTCCAAACAATTATATAAAGTTTGAGATAGCATTTTCGCTTTATACGCTGGATTCCCTTCATTTCTTACTTGCAAAGTTAATGAAGTTCCATCCGTAATAAATTCAAATGTCTCTTCTTTTTCAATTTCATGTTGATACTTACCAATTTCCTCAATCATAAATGAATATATACCCGCATTTTCTCTCGTTAAGCCATGGATTAATTTCCCGGTCCATTCTTTCGTCTCAAGTAGATAAATACCAGTTTTACATAAGATAAGGTGATGAATTCGATTATCATTTATGTCACGTTTATCTCTATATTTATTGCGTATCATAAAAACGTTCGGTATAATATGAAACTCTTCTTCTAGTATTATTCCTTGCTCAACGAAACCTCGCTTCATATAATGTAATGTTTCATGCGCATTCATTTCAGCACCATTTTTGGTATATTCTCGTAAATCCGCAATTAAATTTTGAAACATATGTATTTCACTACTATGCTTATCTTGCATTTCACTACGTTCTTTACTATGTTGAACAGCCAATTGATTTTTCATCATACGCATATTTTCAAGTTCTCTAGCTGTATTCACTTGTAAATCATTATATTTTTTCTGTTCCATATTCTTTAAAGTATCCTGTTGTTCTTTATGCCCTGTAATCGTAGCTGCAATCTCATTTTCATACGTTTCAATCGCTTGTTTCTTTTCAAACTCTACTTGCTGACTCTCTGATTCTAACTGTTTATTTTTATAAAACAGTACAAACACTACAGCTAATAATATTAAAACCCCACCTATTAGCACATACTCCATATTATTACTCCTTTATTTCATTTCCGATTATTTTTAAACATATATCAATTACATTATACTATGTTATCAATATATACTTTGTAAAAATTATATATTTTTCATAAAAGGCACCTCAGTCGAGATACCTTTTAGATTCACTTTATTGTACACCATACTGAATATAACTTGAATCATAGTATACCCATTGATTTGTCCCTAAGCAAAGCCATCCATCTTGCTTACTCCATACTCGATATGATTCACCATGATGTAACTGTCTTATAACATTCCCGTTTAATGATGGAGCATCTCGCAGATTCACATTATCGCCAGTAATAGTTGCTACATAATGTTTATACTGAATATAACTTGAATCATTATATACCCACTGATTTGTCCCTAAGCAGAGCCATCCATTTTGTTCTCCCCAAACTTCATATGATTCGCCACGATTCAATTGGCGAATTACACTAGACTGTAAAGATGGTCCACTTCGTAAATTCACATTATCTCCATTAATTACAGCAACTCCGTATACTGGAGTCGCATTATTAGGCGTGGAAACATTCCCTCCACCACTTGCTCCATTTCCTTGTAAAGCTTCTAATGAAACAGCTGCTGATACGTCACAATTTCCTACACCTGAAATTTGCCCAGAATCTGTGTACTGCCATGCTGTCCACTCTGTCCATCCACCAGCATCAGCAGGCGGTATACTAGAATATTTGGAAATCCAAAGTGGAATGTCACTTAACCCGCTAATTCCAAATTCATTAATATACCAAATTCCTGTATATAACATTACATCTTTCCCAGTAGCTTGTTTCACATAATTTACGAAACTTCTTGCCCAATTCGATATAGTCGCACCCGTTAAACTACTATTGCTAGTATCCGTTGGCGATTCTAAATCTAAAACAGGAATTAAGTCCGTCTGATTACTCTGTAATATACTCACAAAATATTTCGCTTCTGAAATTGCATCATTTTGTTCTGGATGAGCAAAATGATATGCACCAATTAATACATTCGCATTTCTCGCAGCTTGTACATTTTGAACGAAAGTGGGGTCAATATAGTTCACACCTTCCGTCGCTTTTGCGTACGCCGCTGGAATGCCAGATGACTTCACAGCATTCCAATTAATGTTTCCTTCCCAATGAGACACATCAATAAACGTAATATTTGAACTGGATCTATTTTGCATATAAAAGCTCCTATCAAATTTTGTTATTCTATATACAATATGTACAACTCTAGTTAAAGGACACGACAAACCTCTCACATATTTCGAAAATTTTATTACATTTTAATATCTGAGAGAATAGAAAAAAGACCTTGTAATTCTACAAGGCCTGTTGCAAACTCCCTTTATTTTGTAGCAAGTACATATTGTAGTAAAGTCCTTGTTTACTAAGTAACTCTTGATGTGTTCCGCTTTCTACAATTTCCCCTTCATGCATAACAAATATTTGATCCGCATCTTGGATTGTAGACAATCTGTGCGCAATCGCTATCGTTGTTCTACCTTTTCGCATTTGCTGCAATGCCGTTTGGATAGCCTCCTCTGTTTCTGTATCAATATTTGCCGTCGCTTCATCTAACACTAATACTTTCGGATTGGTTGCTATCGTTCTAGCAAAAGCAATTAATTGCCTTTGACCACTAGAAAATGCAGCTCCTCTTTCGACAACTTCTGTATCATACTGCTCTGGTAATTTTTCAATAAACGTATTCGCTTGCACAAACTTTGCCGCTTCCTCTATCTCTTCATCCGTAATCTCTTCATTATACATACGAATATTTTGCTTTACATTTCCAGCAAATAAAAATGCATCTTGCAGCACAAGACCAATTTTCTTTCGAATTTCTTGTTCTTCGAACTTCTCTAAATCTACTCCATCTATTACTATATTTCCTGATTTAATATTGTAAAATCTCATTAATAAATTCATAATCGTACTCTTTCCGCTACCAGTATGCCCTACGAAAGCAACCGTTTGCCCTGACTTTACGTGAAAAGATACATTTTTTAAAACGTCACGCTTTCCATCATATGAAAAAGTAACATCTTTAAACTGAATTTCCCCGTTAGCTACTCGTGGCTGTTCACTCCCCATTTGAACAGGAGCTAAATCTTTATCATCCATTAAATGAAATACACGCGATGATGAAACAAGCGCTTGCTGGAAGAAAGATAGTTTCATCATCATCTCATTTACCGGCTGGAAGAAACGATGAATATAGTTAACGAAAGCATATAAAACCCCTACTTCAACAGGACTCTTTAAAGCATCGATTCCGAATAAACCAAGTACTAACGCAATTGCCACAATATGAACAAGATCTGTTGCTGGACGTAAAAGTAATGCATCTAATTTCAAAGTACGACGTCCAGCACTAAAATGTTTATTGTTCACTTCTTCAAATTCTTTTCTCATCCGCTTTTCTTGCCGGAACACCTGAACAATATTCATACCTTGAATGGACTCATTTAACTTTGCATTTAATATACTCAGCTGATTACGTACCTCTAAATAAAAAGCTGCACTTTTCCGTTGATACAACACCATAATTGCAAACATTACCGGAATTAATATGAGCGAAAATAGCGCTAATTTTACATCTAATAAAAACATCGCTACTAAAATCCCTACTAAAAAGACTACATTTTTCACGAATGTTGATAGTACACTAACATAAAAATCCTTAATCGCTTCTGTATCATTCGTTATGCGAGATACGAGCGTACCAATCGGCGTACGATCAAAGAAGCTTAATGACAATTTTTGAACATGTTCATACACTTCAACTCGCATATCTTGGACAATCTTAAAAGCGATATTTTGAAAGTACAATAAGTCTAAATAAGTAAATAATACTTTTAATAAATGAGCAATAATATACACTACAAATAGGGTTACAAGTGCTGATTGTTCAAAGTTACCTGGCACTAAGTGTTCATCAAGAAATTGCTTAATTAAAAAAGGACCCATCATTTCAGTTACAGTTGCACCAACTAGAAATAAAAATGCTAACGCCAATAACCCTTTATAGGGCCTCATATAAGAAAGCAACCTTCTTAAATCACTCCGTTTTTTCTCAGCCATCATACGCCTCCTTTCTCTACTAATGCCTCTAACTGCTGGCTTTCGTACATTTCTTTATACCAACCATTTTCTTTCATTAATTGCTCATGTGTCCCTCGCTGCATAACCCTACCTTCATCAATAACAAGAATAAGATTTGCATGCTGAATAGCACTTAAACGATGGGCAGTAATAATCGTCGTTTTCTCTGCCCTTTCTCGTTTCAATGCAGTTAAAATAGTTTCTTCTGTTTTTGCATCTACGGCTGATAAACAATCATCTAATATTAAAATTTCAGCATTTGTTAATAATGCACGCGCAATAGAGATTCTCTGTTTTTGACCTCCTGATAGTGAAACGCCCCTTTCACCTACTACAGTGTCATACCCTTCTGGAAATTGAAATATATCATTATGAATACAAGCAATATCAGCAGCTCGGCTAATTTCTTTATATGTAGCATCGGCCTTTCCAAAAGCAATGTTCTCCCCAATACTCGCTGAAAATAAAAAGTGATCTTGCGGTACATATGAAATTGCAGAACGCACACCGTGAAGTGTTAAATCTCGAATATCCCGCTCCCCAACTTTTAATTCACCATTAAAATGATCATACTCTCGAATTAAACATTTTAATAACGTCGTCTTCCCTGCACCGGTACGCCCTACAACTCCTAACGTTTCACCTTTTCTTAAGTTAAAGTAAATATCTTTTAAGTTTAATAGTTCATTCTTTTTATAAGAAAACGAATCAACAGCAAACGAAACATCACCACTTGCTATAGCATGTATAGCATTTTCCTTATTCACTACATCTGAAGTTTGTGAAAATATTTTCTCCACACGATCATACGAAGCACGTCCACGCTCCATAATATTAAATAGCCATCCAAAAGCTAACATTGGCCATACAAGTGTCCCTAAGTACGTTGTAAATGTTACTAATTCCCCTACAGTTAATTCACCTCGTACGACTAATAATGATCCGTAACAAATTGCGATCAAAAATGAAAATCCGACAATTAGGGAAATCGTTGGATCGAATAACGAGTCAATACGTGCAACTAGCATATTTTTATGTACGACATCTTCAGATTTTTTCCGAAACGCTTGTAAATCCTCTTTCTCTTGTCCAAGTGAGCGAATTACCTTCATCCCACTCATACTTTCTTGTACTTTATCATTGATTTCAGAAAACGATTGCTGTGCCTTATGAAATCTTCTATGCAATAAAGTTCCATAATAATTTGTAGAAATAGCTACAATTGGCATCGGAATTAAACTTAATAACGTTAACTTCCAACTAATTGTAAATCCCATCGCTACGAGTACACATCCTCCAACAGCTAATGAATCAACGAGTGTTAAAACACCTGCCCCCGCAGTTTGCTGAATCGCCTGAATATCATTTGTCGCATGTGCCATCAAATCGCCTGTGCGACGTGATTGATAAAAGGATGGGCTCATCTTAGTAAAATGTTCATATAGATTCTTTCGCAGTTGACGAGCTAGTTTTAAAGAAGATCCAAAAATCATAATACGCCATAAATAACGTAATATATACATCATAATTCCTACAACTACTAATAGAATAACCCAGTTCAACAATTTTTCAGACGTTAATGTTCCACTATTAATTTCATCTACTACAATCCCTAGTACTCTTGGCGCTACAAGTTCAAGAAGCGCGACACCAAATAACATAATAATTCCGATTATGTACGCTCGTTTTTCTTGCTTAAAAAACCAAGCTAAATTAAAAAACACTTTCATATTTATCCTCCTCCCTTAAAATGAGCGATGTTTTCAGTGTAACAAAAATACAGAATATTTAAAAGTTTTAAATATGTTTTATAACCAAAAGAAAAGGGCACTCGGTAAGAGTGCCCTTTTGCGCTTATTTTGTTTGTTGCTTGTTCATCGCGCTCATCATTTGATTGATTTTCTTTTGGGAAGGTTTTTGTCCCATTTGCATCATCATCATTTTTAACATTTGTTCGTTAATTGGTGGATTTTTTTGTAAGTAATTCATCATGTATTTGCGGGCAATGAAAAATCCTAACGCCACGCCTGCTACTAGTGCTACTACGCCCACTAGAATACCTAACCACATTGGCATATCTTTTCCTCCTTCATGTTGTCTACCTTACAGTGTACTAAAACCTTTTCAATAAGACAAGATACTATTCGACATTTTTTACACATATGTTCGTACTTGTTTGAGAGGATTTAACCAACCGTACTTTTTATTTTCATAATCCATCGCTAAAAATGTTAACTCACACTTTCTAAGCACCTCAAAGAAAGTTGTTTCCATGGATACATTTCCAGAAGTATTTATTCGAATATATTGTGGTTTCACCATTATTTCTCCGTATTCGGCTCCTGTATAAAGCGTATGAGTATGATTTGTTCTTTCATATTTACCAAGAACACGCAAAGCTTGTTCTAATTTATGATGAATTTTCATTACTTGTAACGGCATCGTAATATACGTCATTTGTTTATATAATACTTTCTTCTCCGAAAGGAACCCAGATTCTGAAAATCGAGCAAATAAATCAAAAAACAAATATTCACGACCAAAGTAAGCTTTCGCAATATCCTCTTGAATTAAATACAATTCATACGTTTTCATTTTTCCCCTCCCGATCTGGACAACCTTTTCCCTACATTATATAAGAGAAGATTTGCAATGATTGTCTGACTACGGAGAGAGAAAAAACTTTTCCTGTCGAAAAAACTCAATTACATAGAAAAATCTCCCCATGCTGGAGAGATTTTTCTAAAATCATTAAAGCATTTCTTTTACTTTACGAACAACGTTCTCTACAGTAAATCCATACTCTTCCATAATCTTCTCACCAGGAGCAGAAGCACCGAATGTGTCGATACCTAGTACATCTCCATCAAGGCCTACGTGACGGTGCCATCCGAATGTAGCACCCATTTCAATTGCGAAACGTTTCGTTACTGCTTTTGGTAGTACAGATTCTTTGTACTCAGCAGTTTGAGCTTCGAAGCGATCCATAGATGGCATGCTAACAACAGCTGCATCAACGCCGTCTGCTGCTAGAGCTTTTTGCGCTTCGATTGCTAAGCTTACTTCAGATCCAGTTGCAATTAAGATTACATCAGCAGTTTCTTTCTTGCTTGCAGAAACTACATATGCACCTTTTGCTACTTTTTCATAAGTATCGTCTTTTGCACCTTCTAATGTTGGAAGATCTTGACGAGTTAACACTAATGCAGTTGGTGTTTTTGTAGATTCTAGAGCTAGTCTCCAAGCTGCAACTGATTCGTTACCGTCTGCTGGACGAATAACAGATACATTTGGCATTGCACGAAGCGCTGCTAATTGCTCAACTGGTTCATGTGTTGGACCATCTTCACCAACAGCAATACTGTCATGTGTAAATACATACGTTACAGGCAATTGCATTAATGCTGCAAGACGAATTGCTGGACGTAAGTAGTCAGAGAATACGAAGAACGTACCACCGTAAGTTTTTAAACCGCCATGAAGTGCGATACCGTTCATTGCTGCACCCATTGCGAACTCACGTACACCGTACCAAATGTTTTTTCCGCTGTAATCAGCTCTTGTAAAGTCTTTTTCGTTATTCATGTATGTTTTGTTAGAACCAGCAAGGTCAGCAGATCCACCGAAGAATGATGGTACAGACTCTGCAATTGCATTAATTACAGCACCTGAAGAATTACGTGTTGCTGCTTTTGATCCTAATTCATAAGTTGGTAAGCTTTGTTCCCAACCTTCTGGAAGAAGACCGTTCATTGCTGCTTGCAGTTCGTTTGCTAATTCTGGATATGCTTGTGCATATTCACCGAGCATCGTGTTCCACGCAGCTTGCGTCGTTTCACCAACATCTTGTACTGTTTTACGGAAGTTGTCATATACTTCTTCTGCTACATGGAAGTCTTGTTCAGCAGTCCAAGCGTATGCTTCTTTCGTTAATTTTGTTTCGTCTACACCAAGTGGAGAACCATGTGAAGCTGATTTTCCTGATTTGTTTGGAGAACCGAAACCAATTGTCGTTCTTACTTCAATTAGCGTTGGGCGTTTTTCGTCAGCTTTCGCTTCTTCAATTGCTTTTGCGATTGCTTCAATATCATTTCCATCCTCAACACGGATTACTTGCCATCCGTATGCTTTGTAACGATCTTCTACACTTTCAGAGAATGAACGATTTAAATCGCCATCTAATGAAATATCGTTTGAATCGTAAAGTACAACAAGGCGACCTAATTGTAAATGAGCAGCTAATGAAGATGCTTCAGCAGAAACGCCTTCCATTAAATCTCCATCACCACAAATAGCGTATGTATGATGATCTACTACATTATACGCATCACGGTTGTATTTAGCCGCTAAATGTCTTTCAGCCATTGCCATACCTACAGCAGTTGCAATACCTTGTCCAAGTGGACCAGTTGTTGAGTCTACACCTGCTGTGTGACCATACTCAGGATGTCCTGGAGTTTTGCTTCCCCATTGACGGAAGTTCTTTAAATCATCCATTGTTAAGTCATAACCAGATAGATGAAGTAGACTGTATAGTAACATTGAGCCATGACCTGCAGATAATACGAAACGATCGCGGTTAAACCACGTTGGGTTATTTGGATTGTGTTTCATAAATTGAGTCCATAATGTATAAGCCATTGGTGCTGCACCCATTGGCATTCCTGGGTGACCAGAGTTTGCTTTTTCAATCGCATCAATGGATAATGTGCGAATCGTGTTGATAGAAAGTTGTTCGATTGAATGTGACATGCTATTCTTCCCTTCGCGTATGTTAGTAAACGTTTTATACATTTATATGATAGCTTCCCACGCAAGATTATACAACATGTATCGACAAATATGTTGATGTTTTTTTGATTTTCCATAAAAAACACAGTGATTTAGGGAATGTATGGGCATTCAATATGACATACTTTTTAATTGTTTTTATTTTAAAAATAAAGATAATTATCTGTATATTTATACAAATATACTAATTTCTGATATATCTCCTTTTTGATAACCTTTAAAAATACAAAAAAGCATCTGAATTAGATGCTTTTAAAACAAATTAAATAATCCGCTTACGAATAGAACTTGAAATAAAATCAATTATAATTACCATTAAAATGATACCTAATAAAATAATTCCCACACGAGACCAATTACGTGAACTAAGTGCAAAAATTAATGGCGTACCAATACCACCTGCTCCAATAACACCTAAAATCGCAGCGGATCGTACATTAATTTCAAACCTGTATAACGTATACGATAGAAAATCCGGTAACACTTGTGGTAATACGGCATACCAAAGTATTTGAAACCGATTTGCACCCGTTGCTATTAACGCTTCCGTCGGTCCCTTATCTATATTTTCAATTCCTTCCGAATATAGTTTCCCTAACATTCCGATAGAGTGTAACCCTAAAGCTAGAACTCCGGCAAAAGAGCCTGGACCAACAGCTTTTATAAATAAAAGAGCCATAACTAATTCAGGAAATGTACGAACAAAACTAAGTACAAATTTCCCAGTTCCTGAAGTTAATTTTCCACTACTCATATTCGTTGCCGCCCAAAAAGCAAATGGAACAGATAAAAAAGCAGAAATAAATGTACCTAATATCGCAATTGCCAACGTATCAATTAAACCGTGTAATAAATCTTCACCATCTGGCAAAGATACATACGACCAATCTGGGTTCAATACGCCTGTCATAATGGCTTTTGTAATTTCTCCCGCCGTATTCTTTATTCCCTCTAACGGGACTCCTGAAAAGGCCCATACATATACAACTGTAAGTGCTATAAAAATAATCCAGCGATTTACACTCAGTTTCTTCGGTTTTGGTATGATTATCATCGTTTTACTCATTATAATTTCTCCCGCAACAATGTACTTATATAATCAATTAGCAATACAACAACAAGGGTATAAATAATAATAGAAGCAGTTTGTTGATATTGTAAAAATCCAAGTGTACGATCATAATATAATCCAATCCCACCTGCTCCTACTAAACCTAGAACAGCTGCTGCACGTACATTCACCTCAAATGTATAAAGTACATAGGAGACGAAGTGCGCTTTCACTTGCGGAATGACCCCATAAACTATCCATTGCACCTTATTCGCTCCTACAGCTGTCATTGCTTCTAATGGACCTGGATCAATTGATTCAATTGACTCATACAATAATTTCGCTACGAGTCCAACGGAGAAACAAGTAAGAGCCAAAATACCTGGAAGTGGTCCTATTCCAAAAATCGCTACAAAAATAGCCGCTAATAATAAATCTGGTATTGTTCGTATAAAATTTAAAACCAATCGAGCTGGACTGTACAAAAATACACTAGTAAATACATTACTTGCCGCAAATAGTGCAAGTGGAATGGCTAAAATCGCCCCTAAAGTCGTTCCAATAATCGCCATACGTATTGTATCTAACATTGCTGTTGTAATAATTTGAAAATAACTCCAATCTGGTGGCACCATTTCCTTCAATAAATCCATCATATTCGGAAAACCAACTACTAGTTTTGAAAATGATGCGTCGACCTGTACACTACTACCCCACAACAGTAAAATAACTAAAATAACCGTTAACATATGTTTCAATTTACTCGGCGGCTTCGGTATCGATTTCGAATATATCGTCACTTCATTCATTTAGCTGCCACCTCTAATAATGCGCTTTTCTGAGCTACGTCCCCATAAATTTCAGCGAATTTTTCATCCGTTGCCTCTTCTACTAATCCATCAAAAACAATTTCACCAGCATGTAATCCAATAATACGAGTAGCATATTGCCTCGCTAAATCAATAGAATGTAAGTTTACAATTGTCGTAATTCCAAAATCCTCATTAATTTTCTTCAAATCATCCATTACTTGCTTTGTTGTCAGAGGATCTAACGAAGCAACAGGCTCATCTGCCAATATGATTTTCGCTTCTTGTGCCAATGCTCTAGCAATTGATACACGTTGCTGTTGTCCCCCTGATAATTCATCAGCTCGTGCATATGCTTTTTCTGAGATATTCACTCTATTCAGCGCCTGGAATGCAAGCTCCACATCCTCTTTCGGAAACAGACCTAACGTTGTACGCAATGTAGAATGATATCCAACCCGCCCAGCTAATACATTCTTCAGTACCGTTGATCGCTTCACAAGGTTAAAACTTTGAAAAATCATACCAATATCTCGGCGCATGCGTCGTAATCCTTTTCCTTTTGCAGCAGTAATAGACTCCCCTTCAATAATGATTTCTCCTTCTGTGATTTCATGAAGGCGATTTACCGATCTGAGAAGTGTTGATTTTCCAGCACCGGATAGCCCGACCATTACAACAAACTCACCTTTTTGAATTTTCAAGTTTATATTATTCAATCCTTTTGTACCATTCGGATACACTTTGGAAACATTTCGAAACTCTATCACACATCTTACCTACCTTCTATGTATTATCAATAACTGAAAAACGGCAAACTAACTGAAATCACACACTTTCCAGTTAGTCGCCATTTCCATATGTATTATTGCGTTTTCACTTTCTTTCCATATTCACGAACGATATCAAATTTACTATCATCAGATTTAACGTATCCTTCATGTGAGTATACTTCTTTAATGATTTTGTGCCCTTCCTCATTCTTTCCTATTTCAATGAAAGCATCCTGTAATTTCTTGCTCCACTCTGCATCTAAATCAGAACGTACAGAAATCGTATCGTTTGGAATTTTCTCCGTAAATTTCACTATTTTCGTTTGATCGAATATATTCGGATAATCTTTTTTTACAATATTGCGAGCATCTTGGAATACAACAGCTGCATCTACATCACCATTTAAAAGAGCAATAAGTGACTGATCATGACCTTTTAATGTAACAGGTTTCACATCCTTTAGCGGATCGATTCCCTCTTTTAACAATACAGCCGCAGGCCATACATAACCCGCTGATGATGTTACATCTTGGTAGCCAATTTTTTTACCTTTTAAATCTTTTACACTATTAATATTAGAATCTTTCTTAACAACAAACTCTGATTTATAAACATCTACTAAATCCTTTGTGGGAGCTCCAGTTTCATCATCTACCCCAAAACGTTGCGCCTGTAAAATTACGTTTGCAGCCTTTTTCTCATGCGCTAACACATACGCTGTTGGAGGTAAAAAGCCTACATCTACTTGCTTAGATGCCATCGCTTCTACAATTGTATTGTAATTCGTTGAAATACTAACTTTTACCGGAATGTTTAATTTATCACTTAATAGCTTTTCCAATGGTTTTGCCTTCGCCTCTAACGTATCTGCATTTTGAGAAGGAACAAATTGAACATTTAGTGTCTTCGGTACATAACCTTTTTTCGTATCTTCATTTTTACTTGCACTTGATTCCTTCGTTCCACATCCACTTAATAATCCCGCTGCTAGTACAACTGTTGTGCTCATTGCAAAAACTTTTTTCAACATGTTAATGCCTCCATTTTTCGTTGTTATAAAATAACCTTCCATAAACATGAAGAAATATATCACATATTTTTACAAATAATTGCTTATTTACAGAATCTTTACACATTCTATACATTCACATTAAAATTCTTTTCATATATTTGATATGATTAATTGAAAGATAACTATAGAAAAGGTGAATGGCGTTGAATCAAAATCAAATTGTAACTTTAAATATTTTATTAACAAGCGATGTACATGGTACTGTGTATCCAATTCACTACCAAGATAACTCCAAAGCAGAAATTGGTTTAGCTAAAATTTCTACTCTCATAAAAAAAGAACGTTCTCAAAATGCAAACGTTCTTCTGATTGATAACGGGGACTTCATTCAAGGAACACCATTTACTTATCATTACGCTACATACGAAAAAGATATGGAAAACCCAATGTCCTTATTAGCCAACTACTTAGAGTATGACATTGCAATTATCGGAAATCATGAATTTAATTACGGAATGGATATATTAAATAATGCTGTGGCTACTGCAAATTCTCCTTATCTATCAGCAAACATTTTAGATAAAAACAGAAAAGAACCTTATTTCGGGAAACCATATATAATAAAACATATTGAATCAAATATAAAAATTGCTATTTTAGGGGTGACAACGCATTACATCCCCCATTGGGAACAAGCACATCATATTAAAGATTTACAATTTGAAGATGCATTTGAAACAACAAAAAAATGGGTTTCTTACATCCGTAAACATGAAAAACCAGATTTACTAGTCGTAGCCTATCACGGGGGATTTGAACGTGATTTACAAACCGGAGTACCGACTGAAGTTTTAACAGGTGAAAACCAAGGATATGCAATGTGCCATGAAATTGAAGGCATAGATATTTTACTAACAGGCCACCAACACCGAGAAATCGCTCACACCGTGATTAATGGTGTAACAATTTTACAGACCGGATGCAATGGACACTCAGTTGGAAAAGTAACAGTAACATTCGAAAAAGCAGAACAAAAATGGGTGAAAAAAGAGAGTTATTCAGAGTTATTGCCCGTACAAGGAATTGCGGCAGACCAAGATGTTCTTTCCTTGGTTGCCAATTATGAAGAGAAAACACAAAATTGGCTTGATAAACCTATTGGAATAATTTATGGGGATATGCAAATTTCCGATGCTATGCAAACACGTTTGCAAGACCATCCTTTTATTGAATTCATAAATAAAATACAGATGGATATAGCTAATGTTTCAATTTCTTGTACAAGTTTGTTTCATAATACATCTCCAGGTTTCCCGAAACATGTAACAATGCGTGACATCGTTTCTAATTATATTTATCCAAATACATTAAAAGTAATTAGAATAACCGGAGCGGATATAAAAGATGCTCTCGAACTCTCTGCTTCTTATTTCACATTAAAAGCAGATGGAACCATCATCGTAAACCCTACCTATATAGAACCAAAACCACAACACTATAATTACGATATGTGGGAAGGGATTTCGTATGTATTAAACATTTCAAAACCAATTGGAGAGAGAGTAGAGTCTTTGCAGTATAAAGGCGCTCCTCTTAATATGAATGAAGAATATGACGTTGTTATGAATAATTATCGTGCAAGCGGTGGCGGGAACTTCTTTATGTTTCAAAATAAACCAGTAGTAAAAGACATACCAACAGATATGTCTGAACTTATCGCTAACTATATATTGAAGCATAAAAGGATAGAAGCAACGAAAAATGAAAACTGGAAAGTTATTAAATAACAATTTTAACAAATAAAAAAAGATGGGCTATGCCCATCTTTTAATTTAATTTTGCATTATCCTGCTTTTTTAAAGCTTTTAATTTCGCCGGTGTAACGTCCGTGCCTTCTTCGTTAACGACTTTAATTCCTTTTAATTCGTTTAACATATTTTGACGAAATCCTTTTAAATATTGTTCACGAAGCGATTGGCGCTCACGTTGTTCTTCTTCAGTTAAGCCTTCAGCTTTTGCTTTTTTCGCTAAGAAGTTAATGCGTTCAATGAGTTCTTGACTTGGCATCTCGAATCCCCCTTCTACTCAAAACTGATTATTATCATACAATAGTTAGTCCTCTTTATCAAGCAATTGCTTTGTATATTCTACATACCTTCGATGTACAGTTGCTTTTGAAACATCATGACCAAAACCACGAAGTGTTGCTGCAATTTCTTCAAAAGTTAATTCATTCCGGCGCAAACGTACAATTTCCTCAATTGGCACTTCTTTTTTCTCACGTCCTACGCTTAAATGACGATTTTTCAAATTATTTTCTGGACGAAATCCTTTCTCCACTGCTCTTTGCATGCCACGTTTAATTTTTAAATTGTGGATCTTTCTTTGATACTCTTCAACGATCCCAATTATATTTAGCACCATCGAATCAGAATCTGAAAGCTGTAATTCACCACTATGCGTGTGCGTATAAACTTTTATCCCCTCTTTATGTAAACAATGCATTAATGCAATCTTTGCATTTCCTCTACCAAGACGCGTTTCATCTTGTATAAGTAGTACATCAACTTGTTCATCTCGAATTGTATCTAGCACTTCTAATATGCCATCACGTTCAATTGTATAACCGCTAGCCTGCTCCTCAATTACCTTTGTAACATCCATTTGATAGCGCTCAGCTAAATGCAATAATTCATCTTTTTGACGCAATAATGATGTTTCCTGTTCTTCTTTTGTTGTGCTCACACGTGCATAAATAATTGCATTCATTTTGAACCCTTCTTTCTCACTATATTTTCCTTATAGTGTATCATAAATTTGCCTTTCGTTCGAACTTATGTTTGTAGAATGTTTTTTCGCATGTTATACTTAATAATAAGAAAAATGAAAGAAAACGAGGTGTTAGAAAACATGGAAAAGTTAACGAAACGCCAGCAAGACATTCTCGACTTTATTAAGCTAAAAGTACAAGAAAAAGGATATCCACCTTCCGTACGTGAAATCGGTCAAGCAGTCGGCCTTGCTTCTAGTTCTACAGTGCACGGACATTTATCACGACTAGAAGAAAAGGGATATATTCGACGCGATCCAACAAAACCACGCGCAATTGAAATTTTAGGTGACAACCGAACGGAAACACAATCTGTTATTCAAGTTCCAATCATCGGAAAAGTTACTGCCGGTTTACCGATTACAGCAGTCGAAAGTGTAGAAGATCACTTCCCACTTCCAGCTAGTATCGTTGCTGGAGCAGATCAAGTGTTTATGTTACGCATTTCTGGAGATAGCATGATTGAAGCCGGTATCTTTGATGGTGATTTAGTTGTTGTTCGCCAACAACAGTCTGCATACAACGGTGAAATTGTAGTTGCTTTAACAGAAGATAACGAAGCAACTGTTAAACGTTTCTATAAAGAAAAAGATCATTTCCGTCTACAACCGGAAAACTCTTCACTAGAACCTATTATTTTAAAACAAGTGTCAGTTATTGGAAAAGTAATTGGCGTATATCGTGATTTACATTAAAAATAATAAAAAGAAGATAATTCCCTTATTTATATAGGTAATTATCTTCTTTTTATATTTTGATAGATTTCCGTTCATTCAAAAGAATGCGTTTCATTAATTATTAACGCGTTTCAATAGTAACATCTCCAGCAGCGGTTTTACCGCTAATCTTTTTACTACCATTACCAATCGTTATATTTTTATTGTCTTCATTAAAAATTGTCACGTCTCCAGCAGCAGTTTGCCCAGTTATAACTGCATCTTGTGGTTTTTCCAATAAAGTAATATCTACATCTCCAGCAGTTGAACTTACCTCTAAATCATATTTAGAATCATGATCAATAATATCTATATCCCCACTAGCCGTTTTTGCTGTTACTTTCCCTATTACTTTTTTAAAATTCACATCACCAGCTTTTGTAGACCCCTCCACACTCTTTGCTGTTACATGTTTCAAATCCACTTCTCCGGCGAGTGTTTCAACACTTACGCGGTCACTTTTCACATTACTTATTTCTATTTGTCCAGCGGATGAATTTACTTTTATCTCTTGATAAGAACGTTCAGGTACTAATATAGTCACTGTAGGCGTTTGAAATCCGAAATTGTAAAATGAAAAATCAAATGAAACACCTTTTTCTATTTCCCCTATGATTTTTAATGTATCACCATCTTCAGCAATACGAATCTCCTGTTTACTTACGTCTCCTTTTTGCTTTACATAAAAAGAGGAATCAGGAGATTTTTGGACAACAATATCTCCAGCATCTAACTTAACTTCTACATTTTTTAGCGTTTCGTTTTTAATTACGTCCTCTTTATCTCCTTTTTCTGCAGTTTGTACTGCTTTTTCATATGTTTGTGAAATCCCTATTACTCCAATAATGATACAAGCGATAGCTACTAATAATATCTTTTTCATCATCTACTCCCCTTTTATCATTTTGAAGTTCCAGACTACATAGCGTACACATAATCTTTTAAACCACTTCGTACTATAATAAGCTACAATACATAACAACAAACCTACTCCGACAAACGTTATACTAACGAAAAGATCCAACCATATAAAAGTGCCCATAAATACTTTTACAATAACGAAAAATGGTGTCACTACACTAGCAATCCCACCGACCCAAAAGGAAAATATAAAAGCTATAATTGCAACTAACGGGCCTAACACAATAATAAAATTAAACAAACTAAGTCCAACCGCTGCCATGACAGCTCTTGTCACATTTGAAGTCGACGGATCTTTTTTCATTTCATCAAATCGATACATCGCAAGTAAGTCTTTCGCAATTACTTTCGGAGAGCCAAGTCCCTTTATTATTTCTGATTCAGTTTTCCCCTCTTCCATCCCAAACTGAAAGTGCTCTTCATAATCAAATAAAATATCTTGTCGCTCTTCTTCTGGTAACTTTCTAAGATGACTTGATAATTCTTTAAGAAACTGCTCTTTACTCATCCCATTCCACCCCTTCAATAATTTCTTGAACACCTTTAGCAAAATCACGCCACTCTGTTACTAATAAAGTAAGTTGCATCTCTCCTTGCTCTGTTAGTTGATAATATTTACGGGGCGGTCCTTCCGTCGATTCTTTTAAATATGTTTGAAAATATCCCTCTTTCGTTAAACGACGTAATAACGGATATACAGAACCTTCCGATATTAAAAATTTATTAGAGATTTGCTGAACAAGTTCATAACCGTAACTATCTTTACGTTTCACTAGTGCCAAAACACATAGTTCTAACACACCTTTTTTAAACTGAACGTTCAAGGACAATCCCCCTTTCTCATTTTAGTACTGTTCAATAAACGGTAGCTATTTTATCCATAATATACCACTTAGTATTATTTATTGCAAGGTACTGAATTATATTTATTCCCTAAATTTAGAAAACACAAATATAAAAGCCCGAATAAGACCTTTTGTAACTGACCATTATCCGGGCTATCATTCAACTCGAATTACAATAATACAAGATTTCATTCAATCTTTCTCCTCTATGAACCCACTTCCATTTGTGACCCTAATAAATTTCGAAATACACCTTTTCTCTCTTTAGCCAATTGATTAAATTCACCTTTTTGAACAATCTCACCTTTTCCTAAAACAATAACTTGATCTGCATTGCGGATCGTAGATAACCGATGCGCAATAACAACAATAGTCATCGTTCCTTTCAACCTTTCTATTGCTGATTGAATTTTTACTTCATTTTCAGTATCTAATGCACTCGTAGCTTCATCTAATACTAAAATGGATGGTTGTCTTAAAATAGCTCGAGCTAGTACAAGTCGTTGACGTTCACCACCTGAAAGTCTCACTCCACGATCTCCAATGAGAGTATCAAGCCCTTTTGGAAGCATTCGTACAAATTCAGCTGCCGCCGCAAAATCTAATGCAGTCCAAATTTGTTCTTCACTCGCATTCGGCTCAATCATCAATAAATTTTCTCTTATGCTGGCATTAAATAAAAAAGGATCTTGTGGCACATAACTAATAGCCCGTCTCAATGACAATAAATTTTCACTTGTAAGAGGAGTTCCATCTATTAATACTTGACCTTTCTCTGGCTGAATCAATCCCATTAAAACATCGATTAATGTGCTCTTCCCAGCTCCCGAATGTCCCACAATAGCCGTCATACTATTGATTGGTATTTTCACATTAATATTTTGAAGTGCATACAAATGCTCCTCCTTATTATATCGAAAATAAATACCCTTACATTCAATACCCTGCTCTATACAAATCGGCTTTATATGTTTTTGCTGATGTATATCCTGCATTTCAATTGCTTCATTACATTCCCCTTGTAAGTCCCATAATGACTTAAAAGCAGGAATGCTTGCAGCAAGCTGTTCTAAATTTGACTGAATTGTCATAAATCGTGGCCATAGTCTCGAAAAGATGAGTATGATTAATAGTAATTGGGTGGGTTGAGCTTTAAATATACTTACTGATAATAATATAAAAAATGCAATTAAAATAGCCATTGAAACTTTATAAAACAATTGAGAGTTCGACCTTATTCTCATATACTCCATTTGTTCATTACTCATCTTTTCTGTTATAGATTGTAACCAATCTAAACGTGATGCTTCCAAAGTATTACTCTTTATATCTTTAATTCCATTAAAATGATCTGTTATACCAGAAAGATAGTCTTGTGCTAATTTCGAGGTCTTACCGCCTAGTATTCGTGCTTTTTTTATAAAAGCACGAGAAGCTACTAAGAATAATAAGCCAAAGACCAAAACAAATATAGTTATTTGGGGAGATAATAAAAACGCAAGCCCCACCTGTATGAATGTAAACAGAATAACAGCTAACAATTGTAAAATTAAATTAACCCCATAACTTACGCGAGCTAATTCTGTAGTTAATATATTTATTAGATTTGTTTTCCTTTTCTCTAAAAAAAAACTCCACTTCGCTTTTAGAATCATACTATATGTTTCTATTCTTAATTCTCGTACAAAAGCTTGTTGCGTTCTCGCATCCCTTAGCGTTATGTTTCGTTGTAATAGATTTTGCCCTAACACTATTAGTATATATATACCTAAAATAGAAATTAGGCTTGTTGTTTTAGGGAAATCCTGCAAAAATCTATAAACAGGTGCAATAAAAGCAGTCTCCTCACCTATATTAATTATTCCAGCCATACTTATCATAGGAATTAATAAAATAATACCTATCCCTTCAAGTAAACTTATTAAAACCATACCAAACAAATTCACATACAGAATTTTCCCTGCAGAAGAATATAATTTCTTCATAAAATATATAATATGATTCATCGATGTTCCCCCTATGACAAAGCAAGCTTCTTTGTTTTCCTCCAAAGACATAGAAACGGACGTAAAGGAAAATATAAAAAATGAAGGAATTTAGGTAACGGCAATGTTTTTGCATCAATCGGATAAGGATAGAGTTGGCTCATAATAAATAAAATTTTTTGCTGATTAGACATCAGTGAAAATAAATGCCTACTATGATAAGCAAGTACTTCTTCAGGAACAGGATCGGTATGCAAGTTTATCATTTGCTTGAAATAAAACAGCGCTTCTTGAGCTAACTGCTTTGAACGTTTTTTCGCTACTAATTCCATCATCCTCTTATCTAATCGTGCACCTAACATTTGAGATGCCAAAATTAATGCTTGTCCTCCTAAATGAAACATTTGATATTTTCTCATTAATTTGTTAATCTCACTCCAGTTAAGATCTTGATTGACAATTTTTTTTATATCCACTAACCAGCGCAATCTAGACCAACCATGTCTAGCACCATGAGAGACAAGAAATAAAAATAAATCTTCCTTTCCTAACATATATACCGAATTACTTGTAAGTGCACTTTTTCTCTTTCGCTTCCAAAGCTCTTCAAACCCAGGTTCCTTACCCGGTCCAGGATTTAACCTCCAATGAATTTCAAGTTTGATCCGCCTTGTTGGATGGAAAAATGTTATATGGTGATGCCTCCATTTCCAATCACTTAATATCGTTTGAATATAATCATCTTTCACATATCCTTGCTCTAAAAGTAGTTTTTCTACTTTTTCTAATTTTTGAACAGGAATGAGAACGTCCAAATCACAAGATGTTCGTAAAGAAATATCTCCATATAAGTCCTGAGATAGTACAGGTCCTTTTAGAAACATCGTACGAATCTCATTTTCATTAAAAAATTTATTTATTCGTTCCATTTCAGCACTTAAATAAAGCATTTGAAATGTATTATTTCTATATTTTCTATTTAAAGTTTGTACAACATGTGAAGGAATTCGTTCCTCATCTACCTGTTTAAGTTTTTGATAAATCACCGGATAAACACGATGATGCATGGCTTGCTCAAGAAAAACCTCCCAATCAATATCTGTGAACCATTCACTACTATAAGTTTGCAGTGTTTCGTCATCTTGTAACTTCAAAATTGTAAAAAGAAGTTTCAATTCCTTAGACATGAACTCTACATTAAGACCAAAATCTTTCTCCATTTTATTCTCCTTTAATAGTGTCCTCACTTAACCTCTTTGCAAATGATCCAACGACAGTAAATTTCTCCATTCCTTCTGATCCAGTAACATAAAAAGAACCGCTCCGTAACCATGCATGCGCAATTAATTCACCATGACTAGCCTTAGCAGTTCCTAAATAAAGAGTACTCTCAATGTGACGTTTTTCGAGCATTTTCATCCCAGCTATAGCTTTAACAAGGCATTGACTTTCCCAAAAAGTATAACGACTCATAATAGAAATAGCTTCAGACACCTTCTTTAGTGTATCCCCGTGTGGCTGAATTTGAGCAACTGATGTTTCGTTCATGTAATCCCCTAAAGAAGGTGCAACTTTGGAAAAGGTAATACTTTTCAGTACACGCGCCCATCCTAAAAAAATAAAAGCCTCTAAAAATAAAAGCTTTGTTTCCATGTTCAGTGATAAAAATACCCTTAACCTTTTCACAATATTCATTAATCCCTTCCTAACAGTTCTCTTGAAATTGCGAATCTATCTATTAGATTGATCTTTTATTTGAATTAAACCTTCTTGAAATAAACGCTCTAAAAAGGAAAGAACTTGCTCTTCACAATCGCCCCGTTCAATGTTGTACTTTGACAACAATGTACTGACAAGTTCAGTAACCATAATTGGAGTTTTTATTAGTTCCCAAATTTCTCCTCCTGTTTCTCCCAAATTATAATATTTCCCTTTTTGAACATTTAGCATTACTTTTTCCCCATCCATATCACTCACAATATTCCCTTCACTTTGCACAATCTGACACTCTAGAGAAATTCTCTCTGTATACATCATCTATTACTCCTCCATGTATAGTTTTTAATATAATTGATACAAGTTCATGCGCTGTAAACCTATTATTTGGACGTTTCAAATGAAACATATCTACCTGGTTTATCACACTTGTAGAAGTAGTGAAATGCCACTCTGTCAATTTTAATTGCGTAATTAAAAACTTACGAAACGTGTGAAAAAACAATGTACGCAGTCGTTCAAGTCCTTCAATTCGAATCAATTCAACGTTCTCACCCTCTGTTTTCGTTAACTCAATAACACCAGCAAGAGGTAATGGTTCAGAGAAAAAATGAGATTGTACAGGCACAGCATACTTTGTTTCTCGCTCAAACAATGGATTATAACTTGCCGTTCCCATTCCAAAAGCATTCAAACTTTCCGCCCATAATTTTTGTTGCGGATAAGATGGAATCACAATTGGAGTCTTATCTGACGAAACTGTCACAGCAATTACATCATCACTCAAAATTTTGTATCCTTTACTTAAAAAAGCCGCTGCAAGAGTTGATTTACCTGCTCCCGAATTACCTACAAAGGCATAAACCTTCCCATCAATATTTATTGCACTACCATGTAATGGTAATATTCCCCTTTGAATTAATAAGGCACCCATACAAGTTCCAAGTATATAAAGACGGATCTTATCTTCACAAGCTTCCTTCATTGGTGAAACAAATATTTGCTTTCCTCCTTGTATAGAAAATATAGCAGTATCAGGAATACGAATCATAACTACGTTTTTATCAACTACAAAGTTTTGTTTTGCGCTAGCAAGTTCCCTCCACTTCTGAGATAAATCAGTTAATCGAATTACAATTTCTACATTCTCTTCTTGTTCATTAATTTGAGGTAATTCCGGCAACTTCATTTCACTCAAAACTCTTAACCCAAAAACTTTATATACATTTTTATTTGTAGTTTCCATCAACTCTCTCACTCCAAATAGCTTTCAAAATTTTTATAAAAAACCCTTATACTTTTACTGTATAAGGGAATAACAATGTGCATCCTAATTGATAAATTAGCTATGGTGAATCGTTTCATCAACATCTGGTTGGGCAGCATCAGGTATTTTAATACCCGGTCCAGCCATTGTCATATTGATATCAAGCACTTCCAGTGTAGGCATTGTCCAATCCTTTTTCATGATGTCACCTCCCTTCAAATAATTTTTTTCATAAATCGATATACTATTAAACTACGCATTAAAATTCGAAAATCCAAATCAAATGCATATTCTGGATGGGGTTCTTCTTTAATCTTAGAAATCGCAGTTCTAATAACCCCTATATCCAAGAATTCTGAAATTATAGGATCCTTACTAAGCTGCTCAAGCTCTTCAATAAATTCACTCCATTGATGAGCCATACGGTAAACACCATCAGAACCTTGAACACCCCGAGTGCGCTGGTTCAATCTTACTTCATCAGGCAAGAAATTTTTCGTTGCTCTTCGAATTAGTGCCCGATCTAAACCATTTTGAACGTATTGCTCTTCTGGAACAGCTAAACAAAATTGAACAACCCGTAAATCATTCGTTGGATCGCGATCCCATAAAGAATAACGCAATGATAATTTGGATCCGTATGCACCAGTTATGCTCCAATAATATAACTGTTCAAATTGCCTTTTTTTTATTTCATATACATCTGTTATAGAGGTTCCTGTTATATCAACATCATGCTCTAGAAGTTTATCGAACACATTCATTCTATTTGCAAATTCTGGATTAATAAACCTCGGGAAAACAATTTGATTTTTTGATGAAGATATTCGATTCAAAAACGGAAATGCCTTTTTTTTCACTACTGAAAATACTCGTGATTTCTTTACACCAATATTTCTACTATACGAATATAGTTCTTGCAAAAATCGACGTAAATTCATCTTTTTCAAAAGCATAGCTTGATAGTCCACAGCCGGGCCCCATGACACCGTCCAGTTGCCTCTCTGTCCGTTTAAGAGTACTCCAATTCCTTGTAACCGTGCCTCCTCATAGATTCCCCTAAGCCAAAAAGTATTCTCGAAGAATTTATACGGCATCTCTAGAATTTCAAGCCACTCATCTATTTCTGATAGAGGACTTCTTCCTTCAAAATCCAAATAATGCTCCTTAATATTTCCTACATGCTGTACAGTCGATTGAATAAAAGGTCTTTCATCAGCTACTCTACTTCTATGCGTCCAATCTACAAAACCCTTTACTGGCACATAACTATATGTATGTAGACGTTTATTTGCTGCTCTTAAATCCCGTGCAGCAAAGCTAGCTACAGAACCAGAATCAAGTCCTCCACTCAAATGAGCCCCTACTTGATGATGAGTACGTAAACGTGATCTTATCGCATTTTGATACACTTCTAAAAACGCTTCTTCATACTCTTCGTTTGATTTGAGTTGAAGCCTTTCTCCAGCGATTGGTGTATTGTATCTCGATAACTTCACTTTCCCATTTCTCACAATAACAGAATGGGAAGGTGGGATTTGCTCAATAGTTTTATATACCGTTGAAGAAGCATCTATCGATTCAAAATTCACCGGGATGGCTAAAAATTCAGCAAGCCACTGCTCATTCAATTTTTTCTCAACATATGGTAGAGTAAATAACGGGTTTATATTAGTGCAAAAAGCAAACTTTTCCTCACCACGATAAAAATAAAGGGTTCGGCTTCCCGAAAAATCTCTGGCTCCAAAAAGGGTTTGTTTTTTCTCATCCCAAATCATAAAGGCAAAATCGCCTACCAAATATTTTGGAGCCGCTTCCCCCCATTTCTGATAAGAGAGTAAAATCAACTCACTATCTGTCATGTTTTTTCTATCTGCATAATCCACTTGTAATTTTTCAAATAACTCATTACGATTATCAATAATAGCATCTGCTGTAATTGCCAGTTGCTTTTCGTAATTATAAAAGGGTAGTTGTTCACCAACTGATTCTGGTGTAATCCACTGTGCGTGACATCCCAGAAAGGCATTTTCTTTATGCCATATTTGAATATCATCAGCAGGGTACTTTTGTAAGTCACTCATTAACTGTGTGCCATGCTGAATCGATATAGTTTCTTCATTAAAATGAATAATACCTGTTATAGCACTCATTTTCCCCACCCCATATACAACAAGTTACCGCAAAGGTTCTTTTTTTATTTAACGCAACTTTTCTCCCTTGATTTAATTCTTTTTAAAGAACAAAAATATACATTTCAACTCCCAATCAACCACACATCCTAATCCACTTATAAACTTAGGTATAGATACATCTAAATTATCATTATATTACTTTCACGTCAATACAATAATGGAAATATACACCAAATTAACAACGTTAACATTCATTATAATGAACATTAATCCACTTGTTTCTCTGTGAATTATTCCCTGTTATATAATATTTATAATAGCCTGAATAACTCTCCGTTGATCCTCATCCATCATATTAGAACCCGAAGGAAGACAAATCCCCTTTTCAAATAATCTTTTAGATACATCATTATCTTTCTGATGAGAATAATACTTACTTTCTTTAAAAAGTGGCTGCATATGTAGTGGCTTCCAAGTAGGACGTGCTTCAATATTCTCTTCTGCTAAGGTTTTCAATAATTTTTCAATAGAGATACCAGATTCCTTTTCATCAATCATCATAGTTGTAAGCCAACGATTCGAGCGAGTATTTTCTAATTCCGGCATAAAACAAAATCCAGGTATGTGAGATAATTCTTCATAATACCGATTAAATATACACCTTCTAGTCCTCACTCTATCTTCTAACACTTCTAATTGCCCTCTCCCAACACCAGCTAATATATTACTCATTCTATAATTGTAACCTATCTCACTATGTTCATAATGTAGTGCTGGATCCTTTGCTTGCGTCGCTAAAAATTTTGCTTTCACTAATGCTTCCGCATCATCTGATATAAGCATTCCACCACCTGAAGTTGTAATGATTTTATTTCCATTAAATGAATAAACCCCAAACCTCCCGAAAGTACCGCTCGCTTTTCCTTTATATGTAGAACCTAGAGATTCTGCTGCATCCTCGATTATAGGAACATCATATTGATTACAAAGCGAAAGAATTTCATCTAACTTCGCACTCTGACCATATAAATGAACAAGAATGACAGCTTTCGGTAATTTCCCTGCTTTATTAGCATCATATAATGCAAGCGCTAGCGCTTGCGGTGACATATTCCATGTTTCTGGTTCCGAGTCAATAAACACCGGTTCAGCTCCCAAATAAACAATCGGATTCGCACTCGCTACAAAAGTAAAACTTGAACAAAACACTGTATCTCCCTTTTTAACATCTAATAGTCTCAAAGCCAAATGAATAGCAGCCGTACCTGAACTAACTGCAGCCCCACCTTTCACTCCTACAAAAGATGCAAGTTCTCTTTCGAATTCATCTACATTTGGACCAAGAGGGGCAATCCAGTTTGAGTCAAAGGCATTTTGAATATATTTTTGTTCATTTCCACTCATGTGTGGTGCAGAAAGATATATTTTCTCCTTACTTTTTATCACGATTCTTCATCCCCCTCTTAATTTACTACATTAATAACTTTTGCAGGAATGCCAACAGCAGTACAATTAGATGGAAAATCATTTATTACAACAGAGCCCGCTCCAACAATAGACCAATTCCCAATTTTAACACCTGGAATTATAGTAGCTGATGCTCCTATATGTGCCCCCTCTTCTATTGTGATAGAACCTGTAAGTGTAGCATGTGGTGAAATGTGAACAAAATCATCAATTATATTATCATGTTCTATTATTGAGCCCGTATTTATTATCGTATGGTTACCAATGATAGTATCAGCATTAACAACCACATTCGGCATAATTACCGTTCCGTTCCCTATATGCGCATGAGGACTTATAATTGCTGTTTTATGAATTACTGTAGCATATATGCCGATCGGTTGATTTAATATTCCGAAAATTTTCTTTCTCATTTTGTTATTCCCTATAGCAATAACAAGCTTTATATCATTAAAATTGTTGATAATTTCCCGTGCATCTTCAATTCCCCCAAAATAAAGGTTATCAATAATAGTTATACCTGTATATAGATCATCTAAATAACCGACTATCTCGTATCCTTCATTTGATAAGATGATATCCTTCACAACCTTACTATGACCACCACACCCAATTATCAAAATTTTCATTTCCCCTCCCCCTTTATCTCTATGTTCTCTCCAGTAAATCGCCCCATTGTTACATGCCCAACATGATTTATCCCTTCTGTTTTAAATACTTTTGTTATTGTAAGTACAATTATTTTCAAATCTAATAAAAAAGAACGCTTCTCTACATACCATACATCTAATTCAAACTTTTCTTCCCAAGTAATCGAATTCCTCCCATTTATTTGTGCCCATCCCGTAATTCCTGGTTTTACATCATGCCTTCTAGCCTGTTTACTAGAATATAAAGGTATGTATTCCATCAATAATGGGCGTGGACCTACTAAACTTAAATCACCTCTTACAACATTTATAAGCTGCGGTAACTCATCTAAACTATATTTTCTAAGGATTTCCCCAAAAGTAGTCAGCCTATCTTGATCTGAAAGTAATTCCCCATTACTATCCCTCTTATCCAACATAGTTCGAAACTTATAAAGATTAAACGGTTGTCCATGTAGTCCCGGGCGCTGTTGTTTAAATAATACAGGGGACCCTAATTTCAGCCTAACTAAGATTGCTACTACAAGAATAGGAAGCAAACATACAAATAATAACAATAAAGAAATACATACATCAAAAATTCTTTTCATGTACTATCCTCCTTACTTATTTACGTTTAATACCCCTAACACGAAGGACCATTTAAAACTTTATATGCAATTAAACAAAACAAGAGGCAACTAAAGTTAGTTGCCTCTTGTTTTGTTTAATTACGTCATCTATCATTACTTCTATCTCATCAAATAGTTTAAACATAGCTAGCCTAAGTGAATATTTCCATGCGCTATCACTACTTACTTGCAAAGGATCTGTTGCTCCATTAGTCCCTATAACTTTACACGTACGGATCAAAGACGCCATTAATATAATTATCCTTTTTTATATGTTCATCCCTTAACTTTATAACTACTGTGTCCACAATATTATCTTTAAAAATCAAAGTGATTGAGGATGAAATCTGAATTGCATTCAAGCCTATCATACTTTTATTTGACCTAAATATATTATTTTCTATTAACATAAACTCACTCGTAAATGTTTCATTCCAAAAATTAATTATACTGTCTGTCGATTCCGAATTAAGGTATTCAAATGCATTATTATTAAATTCTATTCTTCCCCCAATGTCCCATAAAAAAAATGCTGAGCCCCATCTTCCCCCTCTAAAATTACTATTTTTCACTTTTAGCATCGCTATCCGTTGAGAGGACTCAACAGTAAACAGATTATAAGCATCCCAACTAAATGAACATCCATTAAATTCATATTCTGCTTGAGGAGTGTTTGTAACAAATGATATTGTACCACTGTTCTCAAATTTACATCCCGTATATACTCCTGGTGGTAAATTCATAATGATTCCTTGCGGGTGTTTCGTATCTATAAAAGAAATATTATTTAATCTCCATCCATTTTTCATACCAGGTGATACGCCTGTCAAACTTGTACCCTCTACAGCCCCTCCTTTAATAACACAATCTGATATAGTTTGCGGTTCTGCTGAGAAACCAATTATTGCACCCAATTGTGAAAAAGTATGAAATAAATCTCGATCACTAAAAAATTCACATTGGTTGACTTGAATACAATATGCTTTATCTCTTCCCATTAACAATGCGCTATTATGGAAAGTACAGTTACCAATAAGCGCTTCTTTATCTCCTTGATCTATCGTGACTCGAGTAGCATACATTTGATTATTCGTAAAAGTTACTTCTCCGCTTAAAACACAACTTACTTCCCTTAAGTGATTATTGCTTATAATCACTTTCTCTACATTTTCGCCTACTACTAATGAATTATTAGCTAATTTATTTTGAATGATATTAATATATCTACCACCGACTACAACAACGTTATATCCCTGATTATCATATATGTTATTACGCTCAATGTTTATATATTGATTTAATCGATATCCATCTTCAATATCTATTGCTCCCTGAGGTGCTGTACCTTTCATTTTGTAAATTTCACAATCTCTAATATAAATTTGTTTCGCTCCAGATACGCTTACCCCAAGCCTTCTACAATCATGTATTTTACATTTCTCAATAAATACATTTTTAGAGAATTCCGGAATTCTAACAGTTATTTTACAACCGTTTTCTGTAGGTACTGTACCTTGGTGAAGAACTATTTTCGCATAATCTGCTTCTTCCGGAACACTCACTTCTTCAAAAAACTTTACTCTCTTAGCAGCCGTTACAAAAGTATTATCAGCCCTATAAAATAACACATCATATAATTCTGTGTATATTTCTGAACCAGTTCCACCATAGCCATCTCCATACAAACCGAAATATCCCCATTTTATAATGCTACTATGATGTAAATCTATTTTTAAATTCGATCTAATTTTATTATCATCTACTATTAGGGCACCATTGACATCACTAATCCCACCCACTTCAAATGTACCAGCAAAATCATATTCTCCAATTTGTCCCCATGTACTTTCCATTGCTATACCATCGCCAGTACAATTTAAAATTTCCATATTATCTATTGAAATATAATTCATATTACTCCCCTCAGCAGGAGTCGTATTTCCAACTTCAATTCCATACCCCCATTCATGAGTATGAGGAATCGTTGTATAATCATGTGTATTTTTATCCCCTTCAATCCTTCCATTTGTAACTCGAGAAAATTTTTGATTTCTTTGATATCGTACGATTGCATATTTAACTAATCCATTACTTCTTATTTTTAAAGTTGATCCACCTAAATTTAAAGTCATAAAGCTTTGTGGCTCAATTGGTGTATTTTCATCAATTAAATATGTCCCCAGGGGTAAAACAACTTCTATAAATCCTTGTTGGGATGCCCATAATAATGCATTATTAATCCCTTTAGAAGTATTATCAGCGTCCGTTCCATCATTTTTAACATTCCATCTCTCTAACTCAAGAAAATATGTGCCTGAAACCACATTAGCAGATTCTGTTTCTCCAACCAGTGATTTTCTGGACTTAAAACCTCCAAATGTATTGCTTTTAAGTTTACTTACTAACCTCTCAAATGTATTCTCTGTTGATACTTTTACATTCCCTTTTTTCGTTCCAATAAATAACTCACTAGTATCTATACAAAAACAAAATTCTCCCTCATTTAACACAGGAAGATTACTTTTCAAAACACATGTAACCTGAAATTTTGCCATGATTTATATATAACCTCCAACTAAGATGCAAGCTGAATTTCACCAGAAAATTCAAACTTATATCAGTAGATTGGGATAAATATTTTATATTCTGCTTACATACGTATCCCTTTAATAGAATACTATGCATTATATAAATACTATGTTAGGGCTAATGATTCATGTTTTCTAATTAAAATCAGGTTTCATTTCATACTAACCGGTTTCAACAATATTATACTTCCTTATTAATTCAAATCAGTATATTGTTCATACTTTTTTATACCTAAATAACGTTTTGTTTCTTTTTAATTTTTAAAAACATCATACTAAAGATATTCCTTATATATTGAAATTCTGTGCTTTTATAAAAAATTAAAACGTATATTATATTTGGTACTAATAAGCAAATCACACCTTTTCCGACTAACGAAATAAAGGTACTACCTTCTATAAAATAATTACATATACTTGTAGTAATGAAGCCTGTTACGACAGTTAAAAATATATAAAATATATATGTTATAAAATACTTCCAAACTGATTTCTTAAAAAGATTTTTATATACAATATAAGGCTGAATCCACAGTACGGTAGTAATTGTACTAATCGCCGTTCCTATGAATATGCCTACCAATCCAAACATTTTAGCTAATAGAATAGATAAACTTAAATTGATTATCGCTTCAACTAACGGAATGTACTTATCTTGTACAAATAATCCCGCTTTATTTTTAAAAATAGATATCGCCGTCCGCATCCCTGTTAAATAAAAATTTATTAGTATCACTACAAAAACTATGTTATTTAATAAATACTTCTTATCAAGCCACCACCCTATAAATGGCTCTAACAGATTAAATAAAAATATGGTACAAAAAGAAAAGATCCAAAAATTCACTAGATAAGTCACTTTAAATATGGAATAATTTTTGTCATTATTCTCAGTTGCAATTAAATTCCCTACACTTGCTTCAATACCATTTAATATAGGATTTACTAAGGCGGATAATTGATTTATTATCATTATATAGTTCGAATATATCCCGACCGTAGCAAGACCTAAAAAAGAAGAAATCAATATATTATCCGTGCCAAATACAATATATCCTCCGATATTATGCAAAAACATCGCCTTTACATTTATAATTAAATTTTCTTTCGTATCTTTATCTATAGAATACTTCTTTTTTGTGTTTATATAAGGATAGTTCTTATTCACGATCCTACCGTTTACCACATTTTGAACTGTATATATGCTCAATTCTATAATTAAATACAATATATAATTTTGCGTATAAAGAAGTATGAATATTTTGAACACGGTAGTTAGCACTTGGAATACGAGATCCATTCTAGCTAATATATATCCCCTTTGATCCGCATTTATTAAAGACCTCTTATGAGCATTTAAATATGTGACTACATTTTTTGCTACAAATATTGAATAAATTATCGCGACATTTGATATAGACTCCCCATCTTTCATTAAATAGCTTAAAAACGGATATATCATAGCACTTATCGCTAGAATAATTATTGCCAAAATCTGATAGATTTTTTTATATAATTGAACAAGTGCTATAACTTTATGCTGATTATTTTCTGCCAAAGGTTTGTACAAATTGTATACTATACTTGCTCCTATACCAGCCTCAATTAACGCTAACATGGATAAAACATTAATTAATAAACCATCTATTCCCAAATACTCTATTCCTAAACTATCTAAAAAAACTTTCCTCGATATAAATCCCAGAATAACAATAACTATTTGAGAAAATATACTTATTGATATGTTCTTGATTGAATGCATCGTTCGCATGATTAATCCCCTTCATCAACTATATATCTTCGAAAAATTCAAAAATAATCAAATTATATTATCCTGGCAATAATTTCACTCTCATACTTTAAGTCACTAATTGCATTCACATTAGTTCCATTATCTACTTCACCAATATACTTATTTTTTATAGGCTGTTTTTCTGTTACTTTCTTCAAAAACCATTCATATTCTACATCGATATGACCAATATCTAAAGTTTGATATCCATAAGAAGATAAATCATACGCTAATACCGTAGCTGTTGGACCTAGTGCAATTAATATTAATTTAGATTTTTTTTGGTTCTTTGCTATCTCTAAAATTTCTCTATACTTCGCAAAAGCATTTTTCGATGGGCATATTATCCTATCAATTGTTTTAACATTTTTAAAAAGATCGTTTCCTACCCCTAATCTACTTTGCACCCCTTCAATAACAATTACTTCTCTATCATCCCAAATATCTTTTATTTTATCAAAGCGAATTCCAGCCATACTCTTATCTTGATGGTCTATATATAACCTTGTAACTAATGCATCATAATATTCTTTATTCATACTTATACTCTTATAAATTCTGCTACGATTTAACTCTAAATATCTTTTCCAATATACTCTTGATTTTTCAGTGCACCAATTTAAATCTTTAAAAATATTCGGAATACAAACTAAATGCCCCACCTTATTACTCTTAATAATTCCATCCAGTCTATCCTTTAATTCTTTTGAATACGGCTGAAAGATTAAACTTTCTCCATTTATAAGAGCGAATTCACCATCACCAAATCTACTTACTGAACAATTATTACCTATAATATAGTCAAGCGTTTCATCAAGAGTTTTCACTGTTGGAGGCTGCCTTTTCACTGTAATCATCCTGTTATATTGAATGGTTACCTTATTCTTCGTTCCAATATATAAATAATATAACTTTAACAATGACTTCTTCATACCTGTCCCCTTTTTGCAAAATTGTTTATTAAAAATTTATACAATAATGGATGCAGCTTAGTCGCAAACAATAAGAACTTTACACTTTTCCCATACTCTTTTAAACTCATCGTTTTATAAAAATAATTATTCAATATACCAATAACCTTATAATATTTAACCTTATGTTCATTAAACCTTCCGCTCATTGATATTAAATTTAAAACTACCATCGAACAATTTCCTAGTTTTAATATAACTAAGCTATATAACTCCTTATAATATCGCTCCATAAATTTACACATTTCATCATAAATTAAGACTGAGTCAATTTTAAGCTCTTTTACAGCCCGATCCATCATGCTATTATCACGCTTTATATAATGATATTTAGGTTCTCCTATGAAACATACTTTTTTACACTTATGAATAACTTTATACGTAAATGCTGTATCTTCATATGACATACCTACTGGAAATTTAATATCCTCCAATAAATTTCTTTTAAATAGTTTAGTCCAAACAACTTCATCATACAATTTCCCTTCTAACATCGTCTTCATTGCAGTATTTCTATCGTGAATAATAAATGGATGGTTACTTGAAGTTACAATTCTATTACTGTAATGGATTTGACTACTACAAATAGCTATATCACATCCTTGTTCAACACACATACCATATAATAATTCATACATATCTGGTTCTATCCAATCATCACTATCCACAAACCCTATATAATCTCCCTTTGCATTTTCTAATCCGGCATTTCTCGCAGAAGATAATCCACCGTTCTCTTTATGAATTACTTTAATCCGCATATCTTTATCTGCATATCTATCACATATTTCTCCGCAAGTATCAGGAGAACCGTCATCAACAAGTATTAATTCAAAATCTTCAAACGTTTGCACCAATATAGAATCAATACATTTATGAATGTATCGTTCAACCTTGTATACCGGTACTATAATACTAATTTTAGGATTCATAATTGACTCCCTTCATTTAAATTCATCCAAAAACTCTATCAATATTTTCTATATTATTTAATTCTTCCGTCAACAAATTCGTCGTTATTTTTTTACGTATTATCTTTTGATCTAAAAGATACTTAATTTTGTTATACAAATCTTCCTCATTCCATTCGACGATAAAACCATTATGCCCATTTTTTATTTGTTCATATGCTCCAGTAAAATTAGTTGTTACAATAGGTTTTTTTAAACATTTTGCCTCAGCTAAGGTGAGACAATATCCTTCATGTCTAGAAGTTTGAACATATATATCTGATTGATTTACATATGGATACGGATTTTTTGCTGATCCTAATAATAGAAAATCCTGTTTCAAATTATACTTACCTATTAACGTCTCATAATACGCTCTATTTTCCCCTTCCCCGATACAGTACCACCTTACATCGTATCCGTCTTTACGTAACATTGATAAAACTTTAATTGCAAGGTCTTGACCTTTTTCTTTTGAAAGTCTACCTACTGTTACTATCCTCATACCTTTATATCCATTATCAAATTCTATTTTTTCTTTTGCCATTTCGTTTATTAAATCCGGAAGTACAATATTAAAAAAGACACTTGTCTTACTTTTAACTATAGGAAACTTCTCTATTAAATGTTTTTTCGCTTCTTTAGAAACTACAAATATATTATCTAGCTCATCGTATAATTTTTCATATAATTTGGTATTAATTTGATGTTGAAAAACATCAAAATGTACCCAAGAAATCTTCTTTTCTGAAGTTACTTTATTTACTACATAATAATCAATTATGTCTGTAGGTCCTTGATATGCTATTGCAATATCATATTTATTCTTATTATGTGGAATGTCTTTAAAAATCTCTTTATAGAAAACATATCTATCCTTTAATTTTTTAGATACCACATAAGATAGTAAAAAATTTAAAGCCTTAATATATCTTTTATTTTTAAAGTACTCTTTAATCGTTTTCTTTGGTGGTTGCATAATTTTAGGTTTTATACTTTCAAACCAAGCTGCTTCTTCTATCTTTACCCAGCTTGGTAATTGTTTTAAAAATCCCCCTTTCTTCTCCAACATCAATACCGTAACGTCATATTTGTCTTTTGGTAAAACAGATAACAAAGAAAGTAGTGATTTTTCTACCCCACCTATATTCATACTACTTATCATAAATAGCACTCTCTTCATAACTATCTCCTTCTACCATCAAAATGTTTTATAGCAAAATAAAAAACATCCTCTCCAAGATGTTTTCGCACGCAATACAATTCATAACGACTAACGTTCCATATTCTTGAAATATTATAAAAAGAATAATAACAATCCCGTATGAAACAGGTTATACATTAGAATCTGCTATTCTATATAACTTTTCCAACTCATCCCTCGTATCTACCATTTCTTTTTCTATGTTTTTTCTCAGCTGTCCTTCCAACAGTTTATCACCTAATATTTGTACAATTGCATCATACATTTGCTGCTCGTCAAATTGAACTATTAATCCATTGTGGTTATGGTTTATTTGTTCACTCGCTCCTGTAAAATTTGTACTAATAATTGGATTGCTAAAGCATCTAGCTTCTGCGAGTGTTATGCAGTATCCCTCATAACGAGATGGTTGTACATATATATCACATTGCTTCATAAAAGGATATGGATTTGACATTTCCCCTAAAAATATATAGTCACTTTGAATACCGTAATTTTCTACGAGTTTTTCATATATTACTTTTTCCTTTCCATCTCCTATACAATACCACCTAACCTTATAGCCAGCTTCTTTAAGCTTAGCTAATACCGATATTGTTAAATCCTGTCCTTTTTCTACACTCAATCTACCAACAGTAAGAACCCTCACTCCATCAAAATCATCCAAAAATCCGATTCCTTCATTTGCCATCTTTACTATCATGTCAGGTGAAATAATGTTTAAAAAAGTTTCTGTCTTATTAATTAATTCTGGCATCGTTTGAGTAAGTTTTTCCCTTCCTAAATCAGAAACTACAAAAATATGCTGGAACTTTTTATATACTTTACTTATAAAGTATTTGTTAAAATATATCTTTTCAATATCGAAATGTATCCATTGAACCTTTCGTCTAGCTTCTATTTTATTTGCAACAAAATAACTTATAAAATCCATAGGTCCGGCATAAGCAACTGCAATATCATAGTTGTTGTTTATAACAGTGTAATTACGCAAACAATATCTAAAAATAACACTCCTTTCTTTCATAATTTTTGATACTAAATACCAAAAAGTTATTTGAACAGCTTTTATAACTTTTCCTTGTCTAATAAAACTGCTTATAACGACTCGTGGTGGTTTATTTAACACCTCTTTTATTTCCCCGTAATTTGTTAAATATTCTACATGTACCCCATCTGGGATAAACTCCAAAAAACCCCCTTTTTCTTCTAACATCAAAATTGTTATATCATACTTATCTTTTGGAATTTCTGCAACCATATTCAACAAAGCCTTCTCCGTACCGCCTATATTCATATTTATAACCATAAATATAATTTTCTTCTTCATATTTCCTCCGAATCACCTTATCCTACTATTTAATAGAATACAATCTTCATTGATTAAAGATTCACTTTCCCGCTCTTATTAATAAGCTTTGGATTCTTAGATTTACTCAGGTTAATATTTTTCTAATAAGGCATACACCCTCTTAAGTTCCCCTTCCGTTCCAACCTGCTCATTCTTTAAGTTCTCACACAAATATTTCTTCAGTAAATTGTCCTCTATAATTTCTTCTATCCCTTCGTACACTTCTTCCGAATTCATCTTCACTATTAAGCCATTTTCTCTATTTTTAATTTGGTTATGAACGGTTATAAAATCAGTTACTACTATAGGTTTTTGAAATATTCTAGCCTCTGCTATCGCTAATCCATATCCTTCATACCTTGACGGTTGTACATATATATCACTTTGTTTTATAAAAGGGTATGGATTCTTGTGAGTACCCAATAGTATAAAAGTATCGTGTAAATTATATTTACTTATCATCTCCTCGAGTTTATTTTGAAGATTCCCTTCTCCTATTACATACCACTTAAATTTATACCCTTTTTGCTTTAATTTATAACAAGCTTCTACGGCCAGTTCATACCCTTTTTCATACACTAACCTACCAATAGTTAATATTCGTAATCCCTCAAACTGATCACTAAACCCCTGCCCCTCATTTGCCATCGATTTAATTAGAGTCGGCGATATAATATCATATACAACCTGGATCCTTGACTCTATTTTAGGAATTTCTTGAATCAATACTTCCTTACAAACATCGGACACGGCTACTATTTCATTAAATTCCTCATAATAGTTCAAATCAAAATCTTTATTATATGCAGCTAACCTATAATCTGTATTCACCCAGGCAATTTTTTTACTTGCGTAAACCTTATTTGCCACAAAATATGTGGGCATTCCTTGACTATAAGCTATGGCAACATCATATTTTCCCTTTAAATTATCCATCCCTTTAGACACCCATCTCCAAACTATTTGAGCTGCATGTAAATTATTATTTATGTATGGATTTCTAAGAGATATCGAAGCTCCAATTCTAAGAAATAACTCTTTAAAGTATTTATGTTTAATTAAATTTTTAAATTTCTCCGCCTGCCTTTTAATAACTATCGGTACATCTAATACGTTTACCTGCTTTGGAAGTAATGGCAAATACAATCCACTAGCAGAAAACATTAACAAATCCACTTCATATTTTTCATAATCCAATAAAGAAAGTAAAGAAACTAAACTTTTTTCTGCCCCTCCACTTTGTAACGAATCTATGACGAATAAAACTTTTTTTTTCATAACTATCACTACCCTAAAGTGTTTTTATTACGCTCAAAATATTAAACATCATTTATTGATTCTAGCTTTATGAAAATAATGCATATAATTTATCAATTTCATTACGATTTCCGTATTCACCTTTAAGCGTATTTTCCGCCAGTTTTTCCCTCAGCTCTTTATCACCAATAAGTTTCTTTATTCCATTAGCTATCCCATTTATCCCCATCTCAGTTACTATTCCATCGACCCCATCCCGCACCTGACTATTAGCAGTTGAAAAATTAGTAATAAGTACTGGCTTTCCAATAATTTGCGCTTCACGAACTGTTACAGCTTTCCCCTCATACCTAGACGGTTGCACATATATATCACATGCTTTTATATATGGATAAGGATTTGTTTTTTTACCCAGTAAAAAAAATCTTTTTTCCAGATTAAGTTCAGCTAATAACTTCCTAAGTTCAGCTTCTTGTGCTCCATAACCAACTACATACCATTCAATATCATATCCCTGATCTACTAAATCTCTTAATGCATACATAGCAAGATCTATTCCTTTTGCATACGATAACCGTCCTACCGTAACAAGCTTTACTTTTCCTGATTTCACCTGTATTTCTTCGGTAATATCTTCTTGATAAGCTTGCTCACGCACGAACTCAGGAGATAGTATATTTTCTATAATTTCAACTTTTTTATTCACATTTGGTAAACTACTAAGAAATGAATCTCTACATCCTTCTGAAACCGCTACGATATTATCCATCTTGCTCCACATTTTATACTCCATGTCTGTATTAAGTTTTATATTTGAATAATCCGTATGAATCCAACCAATTTTTCTTTTCGCTCGAACTTTATCTCCAATAAAATAATGTGGCCATAAAAAACTAATTGCTACATCATACTCCTCTTCCAATTTCGGTATAAAGGGTAACGTTATTCTCCAACCATATTGAATAACAAGGTATCCAGCTTCTTCACTTTTTACATATCTCCCATGTGCATCACCTAAAATTCTCCCCAAGGTTCTTGTCAATCCAATTGTAATTTGTCCTTCTTGCAATATTTGCTTGATAGATTTTCTAAAAGTAGTATATTGTTTTACTTCCTTTAACAAATTAGGCATTTTAGGCAACAAAAAAAGAAACTCTCCTTCGTGTTTAAATAACATCAAATCTACATCATATTTGCTATAATCGATTGTATTCAATAAACCGATTAAACTTCTTTCTACTCCACCAATTGCCATATCAAATGATGTAATGAGAATTTTTTTCTTTTTCATTTTCTAATCCCTCACCCAATTTATTGTAAATTTTTATAATAATAGCCTTACCTTCATCATATATAAATACTTACAATTAATTATGACTCCCTATACTCTACTCCATATAACGCTAACCAATCTGGAATATTATTCTTAATATCAAAACCTAATTCCGAAATCTTATTAACTACTATTTGTGTATTCAATTTTTCTTTTAATAAAGCTCCATGAATTTCTGCAGACCATATTTCCAGTTTTTCATCTAAACTAATAAACGATATTATTCCTAAACCCATATCGACATTTTTAGTTATTGTATTTGCTACTACGCATGGTACCCCCGCACATTGTGCTTCTAATGCCACAATACCGAATCCCTCGAATAAAGATGGAAAAAGAAAAACATCAAACATCCTTATAATTCTTGGAATATCTTTTCTTACCCCCAAAAATCTAATTTTTTCATAGATACCTAAACTTTTTGCTTCTAACTCAATAGAATCCTGTAACGGACCATCTCCTACTAAAACAAGCATAAATTTCGAATCAGACTTTAATACCTCTTTGCACACCTTTAACATAAAAATATGGTTTTTAGATTCAGAAAAACGACCAATATGACCTATCACCTTCGCTCCAACTGGTATGTTGAATTCTTCTCTTACTTTATTACTATCCTGTATATCTACATTAACAAATTGATTAGTATCTATTGCATTTTTCACTATCTTTACCTTTGTATTACCAATATTTTCATTAAATAAAAAGCGTGCAGCTTCAACACTGCACGCACAATAATTTGTTCCAGCATAAGCAATAAGTGTTCGTAAAAAAAACAACAAAACTTTCCCTTTCATCCCTGATCCTATCGGCCAATTATTACTATGTGAATGACAAACTCTTATTTTTATACCAGCTATTTTGGCAGCAACAGCAACAAATCCCCCTTGGTAATCAGTATGTGCATGTGCTGCCACATATTGATTACTAGACATTACCTTAACAAGCTCTTTAATGTACGAAAGAGGGCCTGCCTGTCCTAAGCTAGATATTCGATATATTTTCCCACCCAATGCAATTATTTCCTTATCATAATCACATTCTTCACTTTTATGGGAAACAAAATCAAATTGTACCTTTTTTCTATCTATATTCCTATATACATTCATTAGCAACGCCTCTGCACCACCTCGGTCCATCGCACTAACGATATGCAACACCCTTTTAGGTCGTTCTAGTTTACACATTGAAAATTACTCCCATCTAAGAATGATTTTCAAATATACATTTTATCCCCAAAAATTACTCTTATAAACTACCCCTAAAGTAATAACATGTTCATATACAAAATAAATAAAGTAACATAATATTACTGCATAGTAAATTAACTTTTGGTCCTTTTCAATAAATACCTTTATAACCCACGATATCAATATCAATTGGTATAATCCAAAATATATGGAGAATCTAGCAAAAATCCAATTTTGAGTTGAAATAATCATAAAAACTAGACCTAATAATGCCATATTTACGATATAATCACTCTTCGGAAAAAGCTCTCTTAGTTTATGCCTCCCAATAAAAGCAAGGATGAGTGGGGTTGCTTCCACAGCAACTCGAAGAATATTAGCTCCCCCTTCTTGAAAATCCTTATAATGTCCATATTGAGTATCTCCTATAGTCGCAAAGAAAGCTTCTGCAAATTGATTAAATCCTATCACAATAAGTACCGCAAGAAGGAGTAGTATAAATGTTATTGTCGACCAAGCTTTCCTTCGGACTACAAAATAAATAGGAATTAATACAAGAGCACTTTGATGAAAAGTAGATGCAAACAGAACTATTAAAAAATATTTTTTCCAATTCCCATCTAAAATATATTTTGTGGCGGTAAAAATAATTGCCGCTGTTAAATACTGCCTCACTCCATTCATTGAAACTAAGTACATACCCGATGCTATATATACATATAAACTTAACTCAATCATTCTTGAATATTTATATAAAACTGCTACTATTAATATATTTGTTATTAACGCTGTTATAAAAATTAGAACTTGGGGATTATCCGTATATACTTTTAATATCATTTGTAAAATACTAAACCCAACATCCTTACTATTTCGAATATACCCCCAATTGAAATCAGTAACTTTAAAAGCATGCATATAAAAATACGTATCACCAATATTATTTCTAAAACCAGATACTAATACAAGAGAGGTAGTCGCCATTAAAATCAATAATCGATTTGGTTTTAACATCACAATTCCTGTAGTTACCGGCATAGCAAAATACCTTGCAAAAAATGCGAGTATGAACACTATAAAAAGATTCATCCAAAGTATAGTCATTATTATTCCCTCTCATTTAACTACCAAATAAATTTCTATATATTTGCTTTCACTCTTGTTTTTACTGTTATATAACTATAAAGGATAACTCCAAATGGCAGTGCACAAAGTGTGAGCACTTTGCATGGTGACTCTTTTATAAATCTTATGTTTTTTGCTATAAAGCTACTTGATACATAATGTACAGCTTGCCTATATTTAAATAACCTATTTGTAAATGGTAGCTTCATCAGTTCCTTACGATAAAAAACAAAACCTTTTGGATTCTTACGATACTGATTTAACATATTCATCGAAGAACCATCAGGCATATATTCAACATAGCAAAGAGCTTCATTCATCAGTAACATCTCATATTTCTGATCCAACATATAATATTTATATGCCAAACCTACATACTTCTCATTTTTAAAAATCGGATATGGATACTTCTTTGTTAGTTCTGTACGATATACTAATTTCTTATCTCCAGTTACACCATGTTTATTGTAGAGATTAAAAAGTGTAGAACGGTTAAGATGTAATGGTAACTTTGAACCAATTACCTTCTCATCTTTATATAAATCAAGAGCAATTATCCCACTTACCTGTTCATTTCCATTTTCATTCCAAAAATTAATGATTTTCTCTACGGCATCACTGGGCATTGAATCATCTGAATCAATACATACATTGAGTTCTGTATCAATCATTTCATAAGCCGTATTATGAGCACCATGCATCCCTTGATTTGGTTGCCAATAATACCGTATGTCTATGTAATCTTCAGAAACCCAAGAATGCACTAACTCTTTTGTATTATCCTCAGATCCATCATCTATAATAAGCCATATAAAATCTTTACACGTTTGCTGCTTCAAGCTTTCATAACACCCCTGAAGACAATACGCTCTATTATATGTAGGAGTAAAAACCGTTAGTTTTTTCAAATTTATCACCTCGATACTGCTACATAAAATTTTTGAGTGAATCCAGTAATGTTTTTTATATCGTATCCTTTTTCAGCTAACGTAAATTGTGCAATGCCCCTCGATATCTTCCTATCCGCTATACTTTGTAATTTCCCTGTCCACTCTCTTACATCTAACAAAGAGCACTGTTCAACTAAATTCAAACCCAGATCTACATCTTGCGTAATAGTGTCTGATATAATACATGGTAAACCCGCCCCTTGCGCTTCAATAAGGGTAACGGGTAACCCTTCATAAATAGACGGAAAAATAAACATATCAAATGCCTGCAACAAGCGATTGATATCATCTCGTATCCCCAAGAATTTGACTCGACCTTTTATATTCAGTTTTTCTACTTTCTTCTCAATCTCTGATCGAAGAGGACCATCTCCCACTAACAAAAGAATAGATTTCGGTCGAGTTTCTATTAATCGGACAAAAATATCTATTAGAAAAGTATGATTTTTAGGATACGCAAATCTTCCGACATGTCCAATTACAAAAGCATCCTCATGAAGTTTCAGTTCTTTTCTTACTTGTTCTCTAATTTCTGAAGAAAATGCAAACTTATCACATTCAATTCCATTCTTTAAAATTTCAGTTGTACTTAACCTATCAGCAAACAACCATTTTGCCGCTGTAATTGAACATGCTAAAAAATGTGTTGCACATGGCACAATAAATGCTCCTGCATACCATTTATATATCTTCGCTATAGTTCCGCCTTCACTACTTGTACTATGGCTATGTGAAATCCTAACCGGTATTTCCGCCTTCTTAGCAGAACGAAGTACAAATCCACTCATTTTATCCATGTGTGAATGTACAATTCTATATTCTTGATGAGAGGTGAAAAAATTATCCAGTGCTTTTATATATCCTCTATGTCCAACGTTTGTGATATATGGAATTCTATGAATTTCCCCGCCTAACTTTACTATTTCTTCATCAAACACTCCTTCTTTACATGTTAAAAAATCAAATTGAACTTTGGAACGATCTATATTGCGATATAAATTCATAATTAAAGTTTCCGCTCCGCCTCTATTCATATTTACGACTACATGTAATACTCTTAATGGAGTGCCCAATTTAAATCCTCCATTTCACCCATAAATGTTGTATAGATTTCTTGTTTCTCCTTTAACACTTCATTTACTGAATATTGATTTTTAATACTAGTACATCCATACTGCCCCATCTGAGCTAATACTTTAGGATTTATAGAAATACCCTTTATCCTGTCAGCCATTGCTTTTATATCATCACGATCTACAATCCAACCATTTTTATTATTAATAATCAATTCCCTATGTCCCCGGTTATCAGTAGCTACAACCGGAAGTCCACAAGCCATAGCTTCCATAATATTAACTGGTAAACCTTCCCGATAACTCGATGCAACAGCTAAGTCAGACATCTGCAACAAAGAGGCTATATCATTTCTATAACCGAGAAAATGAACCATGTTAGTCACTCCTAGTTGAGTAGCTATTTTTTTACACTCTTCCATTAACGGTCCTTCGCCAGCAAGCAAAAGTTTCGCATGTGGCATTTCATTTTTCAATTGTGCTAATACATGGATTAAAAAGTTTTGATTTTTATTCTTATTAAATTCAGCAGCATAAAACATTAAAAAATCTTGTGATTTATAGCCACATTGTAGCTTTAATTCCCGTTTCTCAATTTCAGTTACAGGAGTAAACCGTTGTACATCTATTCCTACACCGTGAACTAGCTTAATATCTCTCACTGGAAAGCGATGTTTAACTGCTAAATCATAATCTTCTTGGTTAATTGTTATTAGACAATCCGTATGAGAAGCTAGAATTCTTTCAATTGGATAATAAAGCAACCAATTCATATACGGTGATCCTTTACAAAAGTGAAATCCATGTGCTGTATATACGACTTTCGTTCCTTGCCGCCTGGCTTTCTGAGCAGCTAAACGAGCAATTACTCCTCCCATAGGCGTATGACAATGAATGATATGATATTTATTTTGATCAATAATTGATTTTAGTTTTTTATATGCGTGGAGGTTTTGTATACTAAGAGGTGACCTTTGAATAGGAATATTATATTTTCGAGTTACGTACGGAAGATGTATATTCCCACTCGCTGCAACATGTACTTCCCATCCTTGTTCTGAAAACCATTTCAAATACGGTAAATGAAAAGCCTTAAAATGATAATCTACAGTTGCACAAAACAGAACTTTTTTAGACACCATCCCACGCACCCGTCTTATATAAATTTTTTCTATTAACCTGATACAGGTATTAACAGTTTTAAAGTTTTACGCTGATTTACTAACTTTAACAATCGTTTTCTTAATTCTACTTCGTTTAAATCTGTATAACTTGAAATAAACTCTTCAATTTCTTCTATACGAACATTCATTTCTTGTCCTACGTAAATCCTCGGATGAATTTGCTTTTCATTCATTTCATCTTCTTTTAGTAATTCTTCAAAAAGTTTCTCCCCTGGGCGTATACCAGTAAATTCTATTCCTATTTCATCCACAGAATTTCCTGATAATCGAATAAGATTTTTGGCAAGGTCGACTATTTTCACTGGTTCTCCCATGTCCAATACAAAAATCTCTCCACCTTTAGCTAAAGCACCAGCTTGCACTACAAGTCTTGATGCTTCCGGGATTGTCATAAAATACCGAACCATATCAGGATGAGTAACTGTAACTGGTCCACCATTTTGAATTTGCTTCTTAAATAAAGGTATAACACTCCCTCTACTTCCTAAGACATTCCCAAAGCGTACAGTAACAAACTTTGTATGACTTATTTTATCTTTATGTTGAATTACCATTTCAGCTAATTTCTTTGTTGCTCCCATAACACTCGTCGGGTTCACAGCTTTATCAGAGGAAATCATAACAAACGTTCCTACTCCATGTGCTCTCGCTGCCTCTGATACATTCATAGTTCCAATCAAATTATTTTTAACAGCCTCTTCAGGATTATTCTCCATTAGTGGTACATGTTTATGTGCAGCTGCATGATATACAACATTTGGAAGATGTTTATTCATTATTAAATTCATCTTTTTTTCATCTTGTATATCTGCGATTTCAGGAATAAACGTGCCTTTCATATCTCCATATTTTCTGTTTAATTCCATTTCTATAGAATAAATACTATTCTCCCCATGCCCTAGTAAAATCAACCTTTTCGGCCTAAATTTTGCAATTTGTCTACAAATTTCCGAACCAATTGAACCTCCTGCACCAGTAACTAAAATAACTTTGTTAGTTATATAATCTGAAATAACATCCACATCAAGTTCTACAAGATCGCGCCCTAATAAATCTTCTACTTGAACATCTCTGAATTCGTTCACCGATACTTTACCCGTTACTAAGTCTTCTAACATCGGAAGAATTTGAGTTTTCACTTCTGTTTTTAAACATCTTTTCAAAATAACATTTTGCTCTCTTTTGTTTAATGAAGGAATTGCTAAAATTATTATTTCAATATTCAGTTTTTTAACAGCATACTCAATTTGATTCTTACCACCAATTACTGGAATACCCCAAATATCAAGGTTATGTTTTTTTACATTATCATCAATAAATGCGACTGGCATTAATTCGGCAGCACTATTCTTTAACAACTGCCTTGCAACCATTGTCCCAGCAGATCCCGCACCAACAATTAACGTTCTTTTTTTATCACCCTTTTTTACATAATAAATATCTCTGTACATTCTCCATATAAAACGTGAACCACCAATTAATAAAATATGAATCATCCAAGTTACAACTAACAGCCGAAAATACATTTTTTGCATGATTAGTTGCTGCACAACTGCTGTAGCAATGATAGAAAATGTAACAACTTTGCATATAATGAGTAATTCTCCTATACTTGCATATTCCCAAGCTTTATTATACAACTTATATATTAAAGCAAATAAATGATGACTGACTAGTAGAGTGATAGAGCTAATAATTGATGATAAAGTGATAACACTAAAGCTAGCATTTACAAAGAAATAACTAAAGAAAATAGCACTTAACACAATCATTGAATCCATTAAAAGCAATAACGATATCCTCCGCCGATACGTCATGTAACTTCCTCCTTTAATCAATTCCATACTTAACTCTTTCAAATTTAAAGTTTCTAACTATATTCTCTTTATTAAAAGCACATAGTTAGAAACTTTAATAAAACATGGGCATCTAACCCGGCCTCACATTACACTCTTGATGACTCGCATCTAAGGTTGTTTTCACAACCCACAGCATAATCGAGTGCCTCCGTTGATAGCGGTAAGGAGACATCACCACATCTTATCCCTTTAAAAAATTCTTTATAAAGAACATCTTGATATAAGGATATTAAATTTATTTTTCTAAAGTACATTTATGTTATTTATACTTTTCCATTCAAAATCGCACCTAATATCCTACTTTTCGTAAAACTTAACGCCCTTTTCGTTTCAAGCGCATCTTCATTCACAGTACGATTATAACGGATCACCAATAATACACCTTCACACTTATCAGCCAATACACTTGTATCTGTTACTTCTAGTACAGGAGAAGAATCAAATAATATAATATCATATCGTTCCATTGCCTTTTGAACTAACATATCCATTGCACTCGAACTAAGTACTTCGGATGGATTGAATGGTACCGGTCCGCTAGTTAATACATCCAGACTTTCCATCTCTGTTTTTTTCACGGCGCCCTCTAAAGTTGTTTTTCCGTTCAATATATCAATTAATCCAATTGTATTTTCTAATCCAAACATTTCATGAATCGTTGGTGTTCGTAAATTTGCATCTATTACCAATACTTTTTCACCTTTTTGTGCTATTGAGACTGCTAAATTAACTGTAATCGTTGATTTTCCTTCACCATACCTCGGAGAAGTAATAACTATAGTTCTGCTTTTATGAATAGATGAAGATAATTGAAGGTTTGTTCGAAGCGAACGATACTGCTCCGAAATTTTCGATCTTGGAGCGGTATGTACAATTATACTTTCTCCTTTAACTTTATTTGTTTTTCGTCTATTTTTGTAAGCCACTCCGTTCCCTCCCCCAATAATACCGTATTTTTTTTACTGAATTTGTCTTTCACATTTTTTCTATTCATTTTAGATATTCCGCCCAAAACAGGAACATCTAACAATTGTTCAATTCGCCGTTCCGATTTGATTCTCTCATCAAGTGAATCCAATAAAAAAATGAATCCAATACTGAGCACCATACCTATAGAGAATGCAATTAGTATCGTCTTAAGGTGATTTATATTTATAGGCATAGAATGTTTTTGAACTGGGTCTTCTGGTAATATACTCACATTATTAAAATTCAGTATATTCGCTACTTCTTTCTTATAAACAGCGGCTGTAGTATTTGCAATTTTATGAGCAAGCACAGGATCTATATCCACTACATTTATTCTCATAATCTGGGACCCTTGCACACTTTCTGTACTTATTTGTCCACTTAATGCACCTGCAGATCTGTTAATATTCAATTCAGCAGCCACTTTTTCTAATATTACAGGCTCATTTACCATCGCTTTCAATGTATTCATCGTTTCAGCATTAGCTTGAACAATAACCCTTGCTGAAGAGGCATATAATGGTGTTTTTACATATATAGTATACATCGCTCCTGCTACTGTTGTGAGAGTTGTAAATAATAGAATGATCCAAATTCTTTTCCGTATAATAGTAAATAGATTTTTCAAATTTATTTCCTTATCCATAACTTCCCTCCTCATTTAAAACCAATGAGCTTCAACTTGAAATTGACATCGAAAACTTAAGAAAAAAACAATATTTTCATTCTTTTTAATATACAAACATTTCTAGTTAATGCCATTTTAGTTCTTTATACAGAACGAGTCAACACAAATTATTTTCACTAAATTACTTCCTGATGACACTAAAAAAAATGCGACAATATTCGTGTTTTTTCACTGTAGATAAATGACGAAAAAGCCCTAATACCGTAGTATTAGGGCTTTTTTCTCTCTTAGTATAGAGACATATATTGATCGCGTTCCCATTGGTGAACTTGCGTGCGGAAGATGTCCCACTCAATCTCTTTCGCTTCGATGAAGTGCTCAAGTAAATGATCACCTAATGCGCCACATACGATTTCATTAGATTGTAAAGTAACTAACGCTTGCGCTAATGTTGCTGGTAAGTCAACGATACCTGCTTCTTCGCGCTCTTCTTTTGTCATTACGTAGATGTTACGATCTACTGCAGCTGGCGGAGTTAATTTGTTTTTAATTCCATCAAGACCTGCTGCTAATAATGTAGCCATTACTAAATACGGGTTTGCAGCTGGATCAACACTACGTACTTCTACGCGTGTACTGATACCGCGAGATGCAGGGATACGTACTAATGGGCTACGGTTTTGTGCAGACCATGCTACGTAACAAGGTGCTTCATATCCAGGTACTAAACGCTTGTAAGAGTTTACAGTTGGGTTTGCTACCGCTGTAAATGCTGGTGCGTGTTTTAAAATACCTGCGATGAAGTGACGAGCATCATCACTTAATTGTAAATCACCGTTTTGATCGAAGAATACATTCTCACCATTTTTAAATAATGATAAGTTACAGTGCATACCTGAACCGTTCACACCGTATAATGGTTTCGGCATAAATGTTGCGTGTAAACCATGTTTACGAGCAATCGTTCTTACAACAAGCTTGAATGTTTGAATGTCATCACATGAGCGAATTGCATTTGCATATTTAAAGTCAATTTCATGTTGACCTGGCGCAACCTCATGGTGAGATGCTTCAATTTCAAAGCCCATTTCTTCAAGTTCAAGAACGATATCACGACGACAGTTTTCCCCTAGATCCATCGGCGCAAGGTCGAAGTATCCACCGTTATCGTTTAATTCTAATGTTGGATTTCCTTTTTCATCAACTTTAAATAGGAAGAATTCTGGCTCTGGTCCAAGATTGAAATCTGAGAATCCTAATGCTTCCATTTCTTTTAACACACGCTTTAAGTTGTTACGTGGGTCGCCATCAAACGGAGTACCATCAGCATTGTAAATATCACAGATTAAACGAGCTACTTTACCTTTTTCAGCTGTCCAAGGGAAAATTACCCAAGTATCTAAATCCGGATATAAATACATATCAGATTCTTCAATACGTACGAAACCTTCAATAGAAGATCCATCAAACATCATTTTGTTATCAAGAGCTTTTGTTAATTGGCTCACTGGAATTTCTACGTTTTTAATTACCCCTAAAAGGTCCGTAAATTGCAGACGTATATACTTTACATTCTCTTCTTTCGCCAAACGGAAAATATCTTCTTTTGTGTACCTAGCCATTATAAATTCCTCCTTAGTCCCTCTAAACACCTTCAGAATCAGTTATCTTTAGTGAAAAAACCTTGAAATGTCACCTTGTCGCAATGAGGTCCGATTAAATCTACCTGTATGTTGTAGTTCATCTCGAAGAATTTTGCGAAGCTCGGATTTTGAAATTTCTTTCGTTTCTTCTTTTACTTTCACTGCTTCTGTTTGATTTTCTTTCATTTGCAATACTTGTTTAATTCCGGCCATATTTAAGCCTTGATCTAACAAATCTTTAATTTCCAACAATTTATCTACATCGTTAAATGAAAATAATCTACGATTCCCTTTTGTACGGGTTGGAAAAATAAGATTATGCTCTTCATAGTAGCGAATTTGACGTGCAGATAATTGTGTTAAATCCATTACAATACCAATTGGAAACAGCGGAGCAGAACGTCTATCTTCTTTCATTGTTTCAGTTCCTCCTTCGCCTTAACTGTTTCTCATTTTATACCATGTTATGTTTAGTGTCAATAGATGTTAGCTTTTCTCACATGATTTTTTTGTGAATTTTTTCATTTTTTTCTAATGGCACAAATCATTACTTTCACACGAAAAAAGCTGCCGAAATCGACAGCTTTCCTTTAAGAAATTGTTAATAGTTTTTTTTCAATTAACGCATCAATCGCAGAACAAATCGCAATCTTTACATGCGAATAAGTTAACCCACCTTGCACGTAAGCAACATAAGGCGGACGAATCGGACCATCAGCCGACAGCTCAATACTTGCACCTTGAATAAACGTCCCCGCAGCCATAATTACATCATCTTCATAACCCGGCATATAGTTTGCATATGGAGTGAAATGAGAATTAATTGGAGATGCATATTGAATCGCTTGACAGAACGCAATCATACGATCTTTATCATCAAATTGAACAGACTGAATTAAATCTGTTCTTGGTGCATTCCAAGCTGGTGATGTATTCATCCCTAACTTTTCTAAAAATGCAGCTGTAAAAATCGCACCTTTTAGCGCTTGTCCCGCTACATGCGGCGCTAAGAAGAAACCTTGATACATTTCTTGCAAACTGTATAAAGATGCCCCTGCTTCCGCACCGATTCCTGGAGATGTTAGACGATATGCACACGCTTCAACATACTGCTCTTTACCAACAATGTAACCACCAGTTTTAACAATTCCACCGCCAGGATTCTTAATAAGAGAGCCTGCCATTAAGTCCGCACCAACATGACATGGCTCTTCTTCTTCAATAAATTCGCCATAGCAGTTATCTACAAATACAACAACATCAGGTTTAATCTCTTTCACAAACACAATCATCTCTTTAATTTGTGAAACAGTAAACGACGGACGAGTAGCATATCCTTTTGAACGCTGAATACCAATCATCTTCGTATTACTATGGATCGCAGCTGCAACAGCTTCAAAGTCCACAAATCCCTCTTCAGTTAACGGAACTGCGTTATAACCAATATTATATTCTTTAAATGAGCCTACACCTTTTCCGCGTACACCAACGATTTCTTCTAACGTATCATATGGTTTTCCTGTTATGTATAGCAGTTCATCTCCTGGACGTAAAATACCGAATAGAGCTGTCGAAATTGCGTGAGTACCTGAAATAATTTGCGGACGAACAAGACCCGCTTCTGCCCCAAATACATCAGCATACACTTTTTCTAACGTGTCACGACCAATATCATCATAACCATAACCTGTCGTCGGAATAAAATGCGAATCGCTAATTTTGTGTTTACGAAAACTTTCTAATACACGAAATTGGTTACTCTCAATCACCTCATCCGCACGTTTATGTACTTCTGTAATTTGACTTTCTACTTCTTTTACGATTGGAGCAATTTTTTCTCCATTTTTCAAACGATCAAACATTATTTTCTCCTTCTTCCACTAAAAATCTCTTTAATTGCCCCTTAAGCGATGAATGAGCAAATATATACCCTGTACAATCATATACAAATTTATCTTCTAGAAACTCCATTTTAGTTAATATTGTTTCTGTCTTTAAAAGCGTTAATAACCTACCTTCACTCGGAGGGATTTCCACTTGATAATCATCCATTTCTTCCTTCATCTTCGTTTCTAGCGCTTCTTTTATACGCAATAAATCACTTTCTTCAAAAGCACTAGTCATTAAGAAATCACTTTTCGGAAATGGAATGAAGTTTTGATGCAATTTATCTTTTTTATTATATAACGTAATAATAGGAATACGATTAATTTCAAGGTCCGACAATAATTGTTTTACTGTCTGCTCATGCCCTACATAATTAGGATCTGCAGAATCAACAACATGTAAAATAACATCCGCTTCCCCAGCTTCTTCTAACGTAGATCGAAAAGCAGCAATTAGTGACGTAGGTAAATCTTGTATAAAACCAACCGTATCAGTCAAAAGCACTGTATAACCAGAAGGTAACGGCATCTTTCTTGTCGTCGGATCTAGCGTTGCAAACAATAAGTTTTCTTCAAACGTATCAGCTTCCGTTAATCTATTAAACAACGTAGATTTTCCTGCATTTGTATACCCAATTAACGCAACTTGAAACACTTTATTATCTTTTCTTCTCTCACGATATCTCTTTCGATGCTCCACAACAACCGCAAGTTGTCTCTTTATTTCATCAATACGAGATCGAATATGACGACGATCCGTCTCAAGCTTCGTCTCTCCTGGTCCCCTTGTACCAATTCCACCACCAAGACGTGATAAAGCAAGACCTTGTCCCATAAGGCGCGGCATTGTATATTGCAATTGAGCTAATTCTACTTGAAGCTTACCCTCTCTCGATTTCGCACGTTGCGCAAAAATATCTAGTATTAACTGCGTTCGGTCAATCACTCTCGCATCTAATACTGAAGATAAATTCCGAATTTGACTTGGTGTTAACTCATTATTAAAAACAATAACAGCTGGTTCTAATTCTTCCGTCAACGCTGCAAGCTCTTCTAGTTTACCTTTTCCTATATAAGTCGCCGGATGAAACTTCGGGCGCTTTTGCGTCGTTGATACTAACACTTCCGCTCGCGCAGTTTTCGCTAGCGATGCAAGCTCTTTCATGGAATGCATAAATTTTTCATCATCATCTTGTGGCAATTGACAGCCAACTAATATGATTTTTTCTTTTTCTTCCATCAAATATGTTCACTCATCCTTTTCGAAATTTAAACCTTCTAATATAATAGCAGAGGAAGCACATTTCATCTAGTTAGCGGGGGAGAAAATTCATGGCATGGGAGATTTTTAGCATCATAGGCACAATCGCTTTCGCACTAAGCGGAGCCATTGTTGCAATGGAAGAGGATTATGATATTTTCGGGGTATATATTTTAGGAATGGCAACCGCATTTGGGGGAGGTGCCCTTCGTAATTTATTAATCGGATATCCAATCGTCGCGTTTTGGCAACAAGACATGTTATTCCAAATCGCACTATTATCAATGACGATCATTTTTCTTTTTCCTAATAAATTAATTAAGCATTGGAAAAAGTGGGAAAACATCACAGATGCCATCGGCTTATCAGCGTTCGCCGTACAAGGAGCTCTATACGCCCAAAAATTAAATTTACCAATTAGCGCTACAATTGTAGCTGCTGTTTTAACTGGCATTGGCGGCGGTATTATTCGTGATCTTTTAGCACGTAGAAAACCTCTCGTCCTTCGAGCTGATGTATATGCGTTTTGGACGATTTTAGCCGGTTTTTTGATTGGCGCTAAAGTCATCGTTAGCGATTGGGCTCTATACACCTTATTCATTTTAATTGTTTGCTTCCGCATGGTTTCTATTCATTACAAATGGCATTTACCGCATAGACGCATCGATACAAAGGAGCGCTCAATGCATAAATAGCAATCTAACCTCTTTACATATCGTAAAGAGGTTTTTCTTTTCTAACGAGTTTTTCTTTACATAATGTTTATACTAATTTTTAAAGCGAGGTGAATGCAAATGACAAACCATGTTAATAAAGGAGCTCAAAAAAGCTCAGTAAACCAATTTGGACATGATCCAAATTCAGCGCACGAAAAGAGCGCTAAAATGGAACGTCTTCATAAAACTCACCAAGAAAAAGCAAAAAAAGAGTAAACGAACTTATGCATAAAAATAGACGCACAGTTTACGTACTGTGCGTCTCCTCTTCAAGCATTAAATCCATACTTGATATCCCAATTAAATCATATTTATCATACGTATCCTCTTGTAACAATCGCATAGCTTGTGTACGAATCGATTTTTCAACAATATTCCGTACGTATCGCCCATTACTAAACGATGTAATTTGCGACGAATACTTTACCGCATGTAAATGATCTCGAAATTTCCACTCCGCTTCTTTAGATAACTGATATTCACGCTCCTCATACATTCTCTTTCCAATTTCCAACAGCTGATTTACCGAGTAATCTGCAAATTCAATAATAAACGGAAAACGAGATTGTAACCCTGGATTTAATGAAAGAAAATGATTCATCTCTCTTGAATATCCAGCTAAAATTAATACAAAACCGTGCTGCTTATCTTCCATATGCTTCACAAGTGTATCAATAGCTTCCTTCCCAAAATCCTTCTCTCCCCCCCGCGCTAAAGAATACGCCTCATCAATAAACAAAATACCTCCCATGGCCTTTTTTATTAAATCTCTCGTCTTTTGCGCTGTATGACCGATATACTCCCCCACAAGATCAGCACGTTCTGCTTCAACTAAATGCCCCTTCGATAAAATATTCATCTCAAACAACAATTTCCCTATCATTCTAGCAACGGTTGTCTTCCCAGTACCGGGATTCCCCCTAAATAACATGTGAAGCACTTGCTTCTCAGATTTCAACCCCATCTCTTGTCTTTTTTTATTTACATAAATCCAAGCATAAATTTCTTTTATTATCTTTTTTATTTCATCCATCCCAACAAGCTTTCCCATCTCTTCTTCAATTCTCTGCAACATCTCATGTTTAGTAGTGGTTTCACTTGAAATTACCGTTTTATTTTCTGATGCCGGTAACGAAATTTTCTTTCGATGGTTTAATACAATATTAATTTGATTGTTATTTTTCTTACGCATCGATTGTTCCATACAATCACCTCATTTTATCCACTCACCAAATATTATTATTCCAGTCCCTCTTGCAAATGCCTATTTTCAGAAAAGTTTGCTATAATATAAGAAATAATCAAGGTGGTGGGACTATGGAAACAACGGAATTCCATGATACAATACAAGCCTTTTCTATTTTTTTATTGAATAAAGGCCGAAAGTCTTCAACCATTAAACGTTATGTTTATGACATTGAAGATTTTGGACATTGGTTAGAAAAAAACAAAAAGCTCCCTTCCAGTAATATATGGGCAACACTTTGTACAAAAGACTATGAAGATTACTTTTCAGACTTAAAAAAGAATCGACACTACTCTGAGAAAACAATGCATCGTGTATTTATTGTATTAAATAGAATGCATCATTTTCTTAACATTCCAAATCCATTGAAGAATATGGAAATTACTATTCAACCAAACCGTGCATTGCGTAATGAAGATTTCATTTCATCCGATGAAGAAAAAAGATTAAAGCATATAGTCACTTCATTAGAAGGACTTTCAGAAAAACAACGTCCCGTTCGTCCATTATTAATGGATCGTAATATCGCCATTTTAAGTATATTAATCGACTACGGACTATCCTTACAAGAGCTTACAGCATTAACTATGCATCACGTTCATTTTGAAACTAATACACTTTCTATTCCAGCAACCGCAGGCGTAGAAAGAACAATCACATTAGCAATCGAAGACAAAAAACAACTGTACACATATTATAAAAGTATTCCAGAACCAGTTCGTCCTAAATACCATAGTAATGACCCGTTGTTTGTTGCATTCGATTTTAACCGCGGAACATACAGATGGGTATACGAAAACGATGCACCAAAAGCACTAACAGAAATCGCTATCCAAAAAATGATCCGACTTGAAGTAGCAAGAGCGAATTTACGTAAAGGCATTTCTGGACAACATTTCCGGAACACGTTTATTTTACGCCTAATAAAAAAACAAACCCCAGAGCCAGAAATCATAAAATTAGTTGGCTTCAAATCAAAAATTTCACTAAAGCGATATTATCAATATGCTGAAAATAAAAAAAACGCCCTATAATAAGGCGTTTTTTTTATTTTTTTCTCGAAAGAATCCATTTCACTATGACCATTTAACTACTCTCTGCATCTACTATGATGAGTTTCGTTCACATTCTTATTAGAAAGGAGAGATTTAATGTCTCGCTTTAACGACAATCAAAATAAATACTCCAATCCATGCTTTCCAACTAGCGCTGGACGAATTCCAACTACCCCAACGATTCCAATTACTAAAGCGCAAATTAGAACATTCCGTGCAATCATTAACGATTTAATAAAAATAATCCCTAAACTTTTCGCCAATCCATCTCCCAAAAACATTGAGAATCTAATAGATACATTGCACCTACTAAGCAAATTCATCTGTTCACTAGACACTACTTCCGCTCTGAAAGCACAAGGATTAGCCATCATTAAAAACTTAATAACTATATTAAAAAATCCAACCTTCGTAGCAAGTGCTGTATTTGTTGAACTTCAAATTTTAATTAATTATTTACTTTACATTACAAAGTTATTCCGAATTGATCCTTGTACACTCCAAGAACTCCTTAAATTAATTGCAGAGTTACAAACTACTCTAGTTAATTCAGCTTCGTTCGGCAGAGGACCTACTGGTGCTACCGGACCTAGAGGTAACACGGGCGCTACTGGTGCTACCGGACCTAGAGGTAACACGGGCGCTACTGGTGCTACCGGACCTAGAGGTAACACAGGCGTGACTGGTGCTACCGGACCTAGAGGTAACACGGGCGTGACTGGTGCTACCGGACCTAGAGGTAACACGGGCGTGACTGGTGCGACCGGACCTAGAGGTAACACAGGTGCTACTGGTGCTACCGGACCTAGAGGTAACACGGGCGTGACTGGTGCTACCGGACCTAGAGGTAACACAGGTGCTACTGGTGCTACCGGACCTAGAGGTAACACGGGCGTGACTGGTGCTACCGGACCTAGAGGTAACACAGGTGCTACTGGTGCTACCGGACTAGAGGTAACACACCGGTGCTACCGGACCTAGAGGTAACACAGGTGCTACCGGACCTGCTACTGGTGCTACCGGACCTAGAGGTAACACAGGCGCTACTGGTGCTACCGGACCTAGAGGTAACACGGGCGTGACTGGTGCTACCGGACCTAGAGGTAACACGGGCGTGACTGGTGCGACTGGACCTAGAGGTAACACGGGCGCTACTGGTGCTACCGGACCTCAAGGTGCGCAAGGTAACACAGGTGCCACTGGACCTCAAGGTCTTCAAGGTAACACGGGTGCTACTGGACCTCAAGGCGTTCAAGGTAACACAGGTGCTACTGGACCTCAAGGTCTTCAAGGTAACACGGGTGCTACTGGACCTCAAGGCGTTCAAGGTAACACGGGCGCTACTGGTTCCACTGGACCTCAAGGTCTTCAAGGTAACACGGGTGCTACTGGTTCCACTGGACCTCAAGGTACGCAAGGTAACACGGGTGCTACCGGACCTCAAGGTCTTCAAGGTAACACAGGTGCTACCGGACCTCAAGGTGCTCAAGGTAACACGGGTGCTACTGGACCTCAAGGTGTTCAAGGTAACACGGGTGCTACCGGACCTAGAGGTAACACGGGCGCTACTGGTGCTACCGGACCTAGAGGTAACACGGGCGCTACTGGTGCTACCGGACCTCAAGGTGCGCAAGGTAACACAGGTGCCACTGGACCTCAAGGTATTCAAGGTAACACGGGTGCTACCGGTGCGACTGGACCTCAAGGCGTTCAAGGTAACACAGGTGCTACTGGACCTCAAGGTCTTCAAGGTAACACGGGTGCTACCGGTGCGACTGGACCTCAAGGCGTTCAAGGTAACACGGGTGCTACCGGTGCGACTGGACCTCAAGGCGTTCAAGGTAACACGGGCGCTACTGGTTCCACTGGACCTCAAGGTCTTCAAGGTAACACGGGTGCTACTGGACCTCAAGGCGTTCAAGGTAACACGGGTGCTACTGGACCTCAAGGTCTTCAAGGTAACACGGGTGCTACTGGACCTCAAGGCGTTCAAGGTAACACGGGCGCTACTGGTTCCACTGGACCTCAAGGTCTTCAAGGTAACACGGGTGCTACTGGACCTCAAGGCGTTCAAGGTAACACGGGTGCTACTGGACCTCAAGGTCTTCAAGGTAACACGGGTGCTACTGGACCTCAAGGCGTTCAAGGTAACACGGGCGCTACTGGTTCCACTGGACCTCAAGGCGTTCAAGGTAACACAGGTGCTACTGGTTCCACTGGACCTCAAGGTGCGCAAGGTAACACAGGTGCTACTGGACCTCAAGGTCTTCAAGGTAACACGGGCGCTACTGGTTCCACTGGACCTCAAGGTGCGCAAGGTAACACAGGTGCTACTGGACCTCAAGGCGTTCAAGGTAACACGGGTGCCACTGGACCTCAAGGTATCCAAGGTAATACAGGTGCCACTGGACCTCAAGGTATTCAAGGTAACACGGGTGCTACTGGTTCCACTGGACCTCAAGGTACGCAAGGTAACACGGGTGCTACCGGACCTCAAGGTATTCAAGGTAACACAGGTGCTACCGGTATAGGAGTTACCGGACCTACTGGACCTTCTGGTGGGCCTCAAGGTCTTCAAGGTAACACAGGTGCTACCGGTGCGACCGGACCTAGAGGTAACACGGGCGCTACTGGTGCTACCGGACCTCAAGGTGCGCAAGGTAACACAGGTGCCACTGGACCTCAAGGTATTCAAGGTAACACGGGTGCTACCGGTGCTACTGGACCTCAAGGCGTTCAAGGTAACACAGGTGCTACTGGACCTCAAGGTCTTCAAGGTAACACGGGTGCTACCGGTGCTACTGGACCTCAAGGCGTTCAAGGTAACACGGGTGCTACTGGACCTCAAGGTCTTCAAGGTAACACGGGTGCTACTGGTTCCACTGGACCTCAAGGTGCGCAAGGTAACACAGGTGCTACTGGACCTCAAGGTCTTCAAGGTAACACGGGTGCTACTGGACCTCAAGGCGTTCAAGGTAACACGGGTGCTACTGGACCTCAAGGTAACACGGGCGCTACTGGTTCCACTGGACCTCAAGGCGTTCAAGGTAACACAGGTGCTACTGGACCTCAAGGCGCTCAAGGTAACACGGGCGCTACCGGACCTCAAGGTGCTCAAGGTAACACGGGTGCTACCGGTGCGACTGGACCTCAAGGTGCTCAAGGTAACACGGGTGCTACCGGACCTCAAGGTGCTCAAGGTAACACGGGTGCTACCGGACCTCAAGGTGTTCAAGGTAACACGGGTGCTACCGGACCTCAAGGTGCGCAAGGTAACACGGGTGCCACTGGTATAGGAGTTACCGGACCTACTGGACCTTCTGGTGGGCCTCCTGGACCTTCTGGACCTCAAGGTAACACGGGTGCCACTGGACCTCAGGGTGCGCAAGGTAACACGGGTGCTACCGGACCTCAAGGCGCTCAAGGTAACACGGGTGCTACCGGACCTCAAGGCGCTCAAGGTAACACGGGTGCTACTGGACCTCAAGGTGCGCAAGGTAACACGGGTGCTACCGGACCTCAAGGCGCTCAAGGTAACACGGGTGCTACTGGACCTCAAGGTGCGCAAGGTAACACGGGTGCTACCGGACCAACGGGTGCGACTGGTATAGGAGTTACCGGACCTACTGGACCTAGCTTCCCAGTAGCAACAATCGTTGTAACAAACAACATCCAACAAACAGTAATCCAATTTAATAACTTTATTTTTAGTACTGCAATTAACGTAAACAATATTATCTTTAACGGCACAAATACAGTTACTGTTATTAACGCTGGTATTTATGTAATTAGCGTATCTATTTCTACAACTGCGCCAGGATGCGCTCCACTTGGAGTAGGAATTTCAATTAATGGAGCAGTTGCTACTGACAACTTCTCTTCAAATCTAATAGGCGACTCACTTTCATTTACTACAATCGAAACATTAGCTGCTGGAGCAAACATTTCTGTCCAATCTACTCTTAACGAGATTACGATCCCTGCAACAGGAAACACTAACATTCGTCTTACTGTATTTAGAATCGCTTAAATTTCACTATTTATTGTTTATGGCAAATAAAAAAAGAGCGAGAAACTCGCTCTTTTTTATTATGTACAATAATTCATTACTACTCTAATTCAATTGAAACATTTTTTTGTGGTACAAATGTAGAAATTGCATGTTTATAAATAAGCTGTTGCTTACCTTCTGTTTCCAGCAGGACTGTAAAATTATCAAATCCTTTAATTAATCCACGAAGCTGGAAACCATTTAATAAGTACAGCGTAACGAACGTATTCTCTTTACGGAGTTGATTTAAAAACTGATCTTGAATATTGATTGATTGCTTCATGTCGAATCCTCCTCTTTTTCTCTACTTACTATTATTCGACTTTAGTTGTAGCTTTCCTTCTATGTATCGTAAAATTTCTGACGTTTTTTCACCATCAGTAACATCGAACCACGCGACATCCATCTTATTACGGAACCACGTTAATTGACGTTTTGCATAACGGCGTGAATTCGTCTTTAATTGTGATACCGCTTCTTCTAAAGATACACGATTCTCAAAATAATCATATATCTCTTTATAACCAATCGCTTGAATAGATTGACAATCTCGCACTCCTCTTTCATGTAAACCTTTTACTTCTTCTAATAAACCTTGTTCAATCATTAGGTTAACACGTAAGTTAATGCGATCGTATAGCATTTCTCGATCCATTGTCAAGCCAATTAATGAAACATCGTACAGTAACTCATTTTCTTGTTTTTCGAGCTGGTTACTCATTTTTTCACCCGTCGTGTGAAAAATTTCTAACGCCCGAATAACACGCCTTACATTATTGGCATGAATACGCTCCGCACTTTCTGGATCTACTTCTTGCAACTTTTTATGTACATATTCCACACCGTGTTCTAATGCTAACTTTTCCATCTGTTCTCGGTATGTAGCGTCCCCAGCCTCATCTGTAAACTGGTAATCGAATAGAACAGATTGTATATAGAGACCGGTTCCACCAACAATAATTGGTAATTTCCCGCGCTCTGTAATTTCTCGAATGCACTTACGGACACTTTCTTGAAATTCCGCCACAGAAAATGAATCTTCCGGATCTTTTATATCAATCATATAATGTGGAATTCCGTCCATCTCATCTGTCGTCACCTTTGCAGTCCCGATATCCATCGTACGATAAATTTGCATGGAATCACCACTAATAATCTCACCATTCAACGCTTTTGCAAGATCGATACTTAATTTCGTCTTTCCGACAGCAGTTGGCCCAATGATGACAGCAACTTTTTCACGTTGCACTTCTCCCATATCATTCAACTCTCTTTATGTAATATACTCCATCTATTGATTATACCCAATCTTACCAATTTTAACGGCATGATTGCAAGTTCTTTGAATCCAGTACATGAAATTACACAAAAAAAAGAGCATAGCTTGTCCAATTCTGCATATACATGATAAAAAATAGCTCGGAGAGGGTGCAATGACTATGAAACAAGCGACTATCGATTTTCCATTATTAATAAAAGACCTTATTTTAGCTACTGCTACAAAAGAACAAAATTGTTCACAAGAAGAATTATACTTCGCACTAAATTGTTTACTACGTTCCTTTCATTCTACTCTTCAAGAAACAACGTTACATCCAGAAAATAAAAATACAGAGTATATGCAAACTCAATTTTGCACCGCGTATAAAATTATTACAGGTAAAACAATTTACCCTTTTCAATAATTCTTATATAAAAAAAGCGGCCGCTTAGACATTTTCAAGCAGCCGTTTTTTATTTTAATAAATTATTTTATAACTTTCACTTTAACGGATTTACGACCCCAACTATCAGCAGTGCTATCTGAACCAACTAAAACATCAATACGGTTTCCTTTAATCGCGCCACCAGTATCTCCAGCAATTGCTTCTCCATATCCTTCCACCCACACTTTTGATCCGAGAGGAATTACTTTCGGATCAACAGCAATAACTTTCATATTTGGATTCGCTGTTAAATCATGCCCCATCGCAGTTAACACACGACCACCATATGTGCCATTTTCACTCGGGTGAGCTGTGTAAGCTGTCGCTTCTACTGTTATTTCACGACCAGCAGGTTCACTTGTTTCAGTAGGTTTTGCCACTGGCTTAGTTGCCGGCTTCGCTTGCGCTACTGGTTTACTTGATGCTCCACTTTTAACTGATTCTTTTCCATTAACTGCCGTATCATTTTTAGCCGGCGCTTTCTCCTTAACTGATGTATCATTTTTAACCGCCGTTTTCACCTTAGTTGGCGCTTCATCTTGAGCTGGAACTTCTTTTCTTTCAATAACAGGTGCTGTACCTGTTAAAAATGGTATGTGAACATACGCCGCTTTCCCGCCATATTCGAATTGTAACCATTCGTTTTGTACTTGATTTGTCGTTTCAATCAAGTCATCTTTTTTAAGCGTGCCAAGAATTTCTGAATCAGTATTCGCTCCAGCACGAATGTTTAATACGTTTGCTGTTACATAATAAGAACTTTTCGTAAACTCAGCACTTACAAAAGCTTCTTTACCATCTAATTTAATTTTGGACCATCCGTTTTCTGTATTTATAACATCTAATTTATTTCCACTTAACATTTTACCTACAAGTTTTGATTCTACAGTTGGGTTTTCTCTAACGTTTAATACATCTGTTGTTACAATCGTTTCCGCTTTAGCAGAACCTGCAAAAATCCCAAGACCAAAAACTGCTGCTGTTGCTATACCTAATAATTTTTTCATGAATAGCCTCCATTTGCTTTGTTTTCGTGTTCTCATTATAGCAACAGTTTTTTGTAGAATTTCGAAAATCACACAATTACAAAGCATTCGTAATAAACGATTAATGATTTGTAACATAAATTTCCATATTAAAGAATTGTATTTCTACCAAAATTAGCAATAGTTTTCATATATTTCTCACAAATTAATATAAGAATTTTTTTCCAGAAAAAATTACAGTATTACTTTTTTGTTACAAAAAAATCACTTTTCATTACATCTTTTACCAAAATCCATCATAATCCAATTATTAAATTACTTTTTGTAACGAAAAAGGAACAACTCCTATTAGCTGTCCCTTTTTATCTTTTATTTAACTTTCTTCTTCCAAACACCTATCATAATAGCTGAAACAATCGTCCCAATTAATATAGAGAAAATGTATAGCAACGGTTTATTCACTAATGCGATAACAAACAATCCACCATGCGGTGCCGGCAATGTAATTTGGAATAACATAGATAAGGCACCCGCGATACTTGAACCAACAACACAACTTACTATTACTCGAACCGGATCGGCAGCTGCAAATGGAATCGCACCTTCTGTAATAAACGATGCTCCCATAATATAATTTGTTAAACCAGATTTACGTTCTGCTTCTGTAAATTTTGTTTTAAAGAATGTGGTTGCGAATGCAATCGCAAGTGGCGGTACCATACCACCAGCCATAACTGCTGAGTGCACTCCAAAATTCTGTGCTTCTATTGCAGCAATACCAAATGTAAATGCCGCTTTATTAATTGGACCACCCATATCAATTGCCATCATACCGCCTAAAATAAGACCTAATAATATAGCATTCGTACCGTTCAAACCATTTAACCATCCTGTTAACATTTCATTTAATGCTACTACAGGCGGATTTACTACTTTTTGCATAACAACTCCTGTAATCAACAATCCAAAGACTGGATATAACAAAACAGGTTTAATTCCTTCTAACTGTACTGGTAATCCTGAAAATAATCTTTTCAATCCTAAAACAACATATCCAGCTAAGAAACCAGCAATTAATCCACCTAAAAATCCCGCATTCGCTTGTGCTGCTAAAAACCCACCTACAACACCAGGCATAAAACCAGGACGATCAGCAATAGAACTCGCAATAAATCCAGCTAAGATTGGTACAAGGAATAAAAACGCACCTGTTTTTCCTCCCCCAATAGACATGAACAATTCAGCTAAAGGACCTTCCGCTTTTATACCACCAAACGAAAACGCTAGCGCTATTAAAATCCCACCACCAACAACGAACGGAAGCATATTACTTACACCGCTCATTAAATGCTTATAAATTCCTAGCCCTTTTTCTTTCTCTACATTTTCTGCCTTCCCATCCTCTTTTACCCCTTTAAAGATTGGTGCATCTTGTTTTATAGCTCGATTAAGAAGGATTTCAGTTTTTCTAATCCCATCGGCGACTGGTACTTGAATGACATGCTTCCCAGCAAAACGATTCATTTCTACTTGTTTATCTGCAGCTACAATAATAGCCGTTGCGCGTTCAATGTCCTCTTTCGTTAAATCGTTTTTAACACCTGTTGATCCATTCGTTTCAACTTTAATCGCTATTCCTAACTCTGCTGCTTTTGCTTTCAAACTATCCGCAGCCATATATGTGTGAGCGATACCAGTCGGACAAGCTGTAACAGCTAATACGTATGGCTCATTCCCTTCCGGCTTTGCTACTTCAACTTCTTCGTCTTCTTTTTCATTCTCTTTTTCATCAAATAAACGGAGAAGCTCATCCTCATCCTTTGCTTCTAATAATTGCTTGCGGAACCCTTCATCCATCAATAACGTAGAGAGACGAGATAACGTTTCTAAATGAGTATTATTCGCCCCTTCACTCGCAGCAATCATAAAAAACAGATGTGCAGGCTGTCCATCAAGCGACTCATAGTTGATACCGCTTACACTTCTACCAAAACAAATCGATGGTTGTTTAACGGCATTCGTCTTCGCATGAGGTATAGCAATACCTTCACCAATTCCAGTTGTACTTTGTGACTCCCGCTTTAGAATAGCTTCTTTAAATTCAGCTTTACTATTCAAACGATTAGCACCATTTAATTTCTCAACTAATTCATCTATGACAGCTTCTTTATTTGAAGCTGTCAAATTCATAATGACTGTATCCCTTTTTAATAGTTCTGTAATTTTCATATGTTGCTTCCCCCTATCGCTTAGCTACAATTACTTGCGACAATAATTCTTCTACTTTTTCCTTTGTACATAAATCCGCCGAAAATGCTGTTGCACTTCCTGTTGCAACGCCATATTGAAATGCCTTTTCAATATCTTTTGTCTGTTCATATTTACCTACAAATCCTGCAACGAGAGAATCTCCGGCCCCAACCGAATTAATTACAACACCTTTTGGAACAGTTGCTTCATATATACCTTGTGCCGTAAATAATAAAGCCCCATCTCCAGCCATTGATACGATAACATGCTCTACACCTTGTTCAACTAATTTTCTTCCAAACGGTAAAACATCTTCTACTGTTGAAATCTCTACTCCGAATAACTCACCAAGTTCATGATGATTAGGCTTTATTAAAAATGGTTTATTTTTAATTACATGTTGCAGCGCACTTCCACTTGCATCGACTACTACGCGAATACCTTTCTCAGCTCCGAGCGCTGCGATTGATTCATAAAAAGTAGTTGAGATAGACGCCGGTACACTTCCAGCTAGTACAACACAATCTCCCTGCCTCATACTTTCGATTTGTTTCATTAATTGTTCAAATTGTTCATTTGTCACATTAGGACCTTGCCCATTTAATTCTGTCTCTTCTTGCCCTTTTATTTTCACATTAATTCGGGAATCACCGTCTACTTGGACGAAGTTTGTTGTTACACCTTCCGCCTGTAATACATCTTTAATAAATCGACCGGTAAATCCACCAGTAAATCCAAGCGCTACATTTTCAACACCTAAACGATGAAGAACACGAGAAACGTTAATGCCTTTCCCTCCAGGAAATTTCATATCTTTCTCTGCTCGATTTACTGCGCCTAAATCGAAGGAATTAACTTGTACTACATAATCAATAGATGGGTTTAAAGTAACTGTATAGATCATTGTTTATCAGCCTCAATTACATTGGTTTGTCTTTTATATTTTTCTAAATCAATTTCTAAATGGTTTGTAATAATATTCGCTTCTTCAACATTGGCAATTTTCGCAAATGCAACTTCTGAGAACTTACTTTCATCAATTAAGAAATATCCTTCGTTCGCAAATGTTAATGCCATTTGTTTTAAAAGTGCCTCTTCTGGATCTGGAGTTGTAAAACCAAGCTGTTCATGTACACCATTTGCTCCTAAGAAACATTTATCAAAACGGTACTTTTGCATACTTTCCTGTGCCATAGCACCAATTAAAGCTTTCGTCCTACTCTTCATCATCCCGCCTAGTAAATACGCACGAATATTATTTTCAACTAAAGCTTCAATATGCATAAGTCCATTCGTTACGACAGTAACATCTTTATTTATTAAAAATGGAATCATTTCAAATGTTGTACTTCCTGCATCTAAATAAACGCAATCCCCTTGTTCAACAATACTAGCCGCATACTTGGCAATTTGTTGTTTTATTTGAATGTTTTTGGATGATTTTTCAATCATCGTTGGCTCCTGTCCTTTTCCTGTTAAAACAGAGGCACCACCATGAACTCTTTTTAATAACCTTTGTTTTTCTAATTGTGCTAAATCACGACGAATTGTCGATTCAGAGCTTTCTGTTCTTTCAACTAATTGTTGTAATTTAACAACCTTCTGCTCTTTTACAAGTTGCAATATCATTTGATGACGTTCAGGAGTTAACATTTTATTCACCTCTTCTTTGATTACAGTATAATGAAAACGATCACAAAAATCAACCATAAACAGTCAAAAATAATCACTATCAATCAAAACCGGTTATAAATAAAAAAAGAAACCTATTTGATACAACAATCAAATAGGTTTCTTCTCTCGCTTCACTTATAAAGAAGCTTTATAAATTGCAAGAACATCATCTTTATTTAATTTTTTAAAGTTACCGAATTCACCATAAGCCATCGCTTTATCCGCCATTAAGTCAATTTCACTTTCTCTAATAGCGTAATCAGCTAATGTTACTGGAGCTTCAATTGAAGTCCAAAATTGACGTAACGCCTCAATTCCCTCTAATGCAACCTCTTTATCTGTCTTCCCATCTGTTTCTACATCGAATACACGAATAGCGAACTGTTTAAAGCGACTCACATTTTCATCTATAACATGCTTCATCCAATTTGGGAATAGAATCGCGAGTCCGCCCCCATGCGGTATGTCATGAACAGCAGAAACTGCGTGCTCAATATTATGAGTTGCCCAGTCTCCTTTTACTCCCATCGCTAAAATGCCGTTTAACGCCATAGTACCGCAATATAAAATGGTTTCCCTATGCTCATAATTTTCTAAATCACTTAAAAGCTTAGGAGCTGTTACAATTACTGTTTTTAAAACAGATTCACAATAACGATCTTGTAGTTCTGTATTTGTTCCATGGTGGAAATATTGCTCTAATACGTGCGACATAATATCTACCATACCGTAAATTGTTTGATCTTTCGGTACAGATGCAGTATGAACTGGATCTAAAATCGAAAACTGCGGGAAAGTAACTGGGCTACCCCAGCCATATTTTTCATTCGTTTCCCAGTTTGTAATGACAGAACCAGCATTCATTTCAGAACCTGTTGCCGCAAGCGTAAGTACCGTACCAAATGGTAATGCATCACTAGCAAATGCTTTTTTCGTTACAATATCCCATACATCTCCATCATATTTACTACCAGCAGCAATCGCCTTCGTACAGTCGATTACACTTCCTCCGCCAACCGCTAAAATAAATTCGACTCCATTGTCTTTACAAATTTGAATCCCTTTCTTTACTGTTGATAAACGAGGATTCGGTTCAACTCCTGTCAACTCAAATACTTCCGCATTTATATCCTTTAAAATAGAAATTACATTATCATAAATACCATTTCTTTTAATGCTGCCTCCCCCGTACACGAGAAGAACTTTTTTACCGAACTGTGGAATTTCCGTTTTTAACTGCTCTAACTGTCCTTTACCAAAAATAAGTTTTGTCGGATTACGAAATACAAAATTTTGCATATATCTTTACCATCCCTTCTATATAAAAAGCAACTATACTTTTGTATACCACAATTTTTTCATTTCACAAAAATATTTGCCTAATAAAAAAATCCCAGCCTACAGGCTGAGATTTTTTTTATTGATAATAAGGTGAGATCATTAAGTAAACAATAACACCAGATAAACTCACATATAACCAAATCGGCATCGTCCAACGTACAATTTTACGGTGACGTGTTAATTGATTCGTAAAACCAAACACAAGTGCAAACAATGCAAGCGGTACAATAATTGCTGCTAGGATAATATGTGTAATTAAAATGATGAAATACACATATTTAATGAATCCTTCTCCGCCAAAATGTGTTGCTGGCGCCAAGTAATGATACGATAAATAAGAAACACAAAATAGCAACGTCGTTGTAAATGCTGCTAGGATGAAACCACGGTGCATTTTCACATTCTTCTTAATAATAGAGTATAAAGCTGCTAATAAGAATACGAACGTAAAGCTATTAAAAATTGCATTTAACATTGGTAAAATTGTTACATCAAAATGTACTTCTCCTTCATAGCCAACAGGTCCAAAGAACAAAAATAAAATAATCGCATTTACAATTACAGAAAGCGTTATCACAATAGGAGCATAGCTTTTCTGATTCGTTGATTGATCCACCAAAATGGTCACTCCTCTTCCTTCAAATATGTATACGTAACCTCACTATTTTAACATATTATTCACAGTGTAAATGTGACAATAGTTTGACACAGTAAGACAAAGCAAAGAAAAAAATCCTTCTTAATAAAACTTCTTAAGAAGGATTTTATCGCTTTATTATTTAAATAGCAATGTAATTAGTTTTTGTTAAAAAACGTACTGCTATACGCTTGATATATTTCAGACACTTGATATCCCATTAATGAAATTGCTGTTAATGAAAAGAAACCAATCATAAGAAATCGAAACCACATATAAATCTCCTCCTTGTATTTAGCTTAAAAAGCAGTCGCTATATTACAAGTTGAGTGGCACTCTTCATCGTCACTTTCCTTTTTCTTTACAATTGCTGTTATAAATCGAATCATAAAGAAAATCACAAAAGGAAATTGTTCATAATTTACCTTGGCATAGTTTGGCAACGGCTCGCGCTGCACATCGAACGGAGATGAGAAGGAATAGAACATACCTTGCTCTTCCATATATACAATTACAATTTTCATACAAAACATTATTCCTAGAAATGAAACAATATCTTGCCATTCTGTCGTATATAAAAAGTTATACAGCTCTAATACGTACTCTTCCATCGTCATCCCCCCTTCCTTTTTTACCATTTTGCTCTCCTTCATATAAAAAGTCAAGAAAAAGTTTATATTCACTATGACAATAGTAATTACTCTTTTCTTTACTTATATATGAAGCTTTTCTAGCAATGATTGGATGTGATTTCCCTCGCAAATAAGAAATTCGAATCGCATAACTTTCCTTTCAATTCTAATTACCATTTTTCTTCAATACAAAAACTGAAAGTTCAGGTCTACTCCAAAACCTGACAGGCATTCGAGTCGTTCCAATACCACGATTTACGTATAAATGTAACAGCTTACTCTTCCCTTCTAATTCATACATACCTTCAACATGACTCTCAGCTAGTTTTGTAGTAATTAAAGGACCTACAAAAGGAATTTGAACTTGTCCTCCGTGACTATGTCCTGACATTTGAAAATCGACTGGATAACGAGATACTTTATCTACAACATCCGGCTCATGTATTAATAGCATATTGAAATCTTGTTGTCTTAAGTTTTTTAAAGTCGAGTCTATTTGTGGCTTCCCTAATAAAAAATCATCCAAACCTGATATTGTAATATACTTGCCGTTTTCCCCTTTAATTTTCTGCACTTCATTTACTAACACAGAAAAACCAGCTTCCTCCATATACTTTTTGTAAAATAAACTACCGCCCCCACCTCTATCATGATTCCCAAACACAGCATATTTTCCTAGGGGAGCTTTAATTTTCTGCAAAATAACCTTTGCTTCTTCTCTTTCCGCACTATAGGATCCAAACTTATCTATTAAATCTCCTGTAAAAACTACTATATCTGGATGTAATTCATTCATCTTCTCCACCAAATTTTCTAGTTGTTTCAATGTAAAATCTGGTCCTAAATGTACATCTGAGAACTGCAATATTTTTTTATTATTAAACTCTTTAGGAATTGTAGGAGCTTCTATTTCATTCCACGTAACTGTTACTAGTCTTCTTTCTATTTCAGTCGCATAGAAATACAAACTTACTGGTATCATTAATATACTTATGAAACTAATAATAAATATCTTTACGATTGATTTTTTTCGTTCTTTTTTTACATGATGCGTATTCATGTTTTCACCTCTAAAATCACTTTAAATCCTTATTGTTACATTAATGTGACAACATGAACAATGTTCGTTATATCCAATTTCATCCCCACTCACTTTGACAAATTTATACAGAAGCCATATCATATTTTTATCATACATAGATTCTTTAAAATGTTCCTTCTATTCATTCTATCATTTTATTGAGGAGAGATTATTCATGTCTGTATTTACACCAGAAGAAATTACGGAACTTGCTGCTAATTCTGGAAGAAAAAAAGCTCATTTATCATTGCTCCCTATGCTAATTCTCGGTTTTTTTGGTGGTGCTTTCATAGCATTAGGATATTTACTTGATATCCATGTTATCGGAACAATGCCAAAATCTTTGGGATCATTTACTAGCTTTTTAGGTGCTGCCGTATTCCCTATCGGTCTTATACTCGTTATCCTTGCAGGCGGTGAATTAGTAACTGGCAACATGATGACCGTTGCAATGGCATGGCTTCACAAAAAAATCGACTTATTTCACTTCATACGAAATTTAGTTATTGTTACGTTTAGCAACTTCATAGGTGCTATATTCGTCGCTTATTTTTTTGGTCATATCGTCGGCTTAACGGAGGGAGCTTTTTTAGCAAAAACAGTTACTATTGCACAAGCTAAACTACAAGATACACCACTGCAAGCCTTCATTTCTGCAATCGGGTGTAATTGGCTCGTTTGTTTAGCTGTTTGGCTCAGTATGGGAAGTAAAGAATTTATCGGAAAGATTGTCGGTATTTGGTTCCCTGTTATGACTTTTGTTGCGATTGGATTTCAACACGTTGTAGCCAATATGTTTGTCATCCCAGCTGCAATTTTTTCTGGTCATTTAACTTGGGTTGAATATTTTCCAAACTTCATTTTTGTTTTCTTCGGAAACTTAGTAGGGGGTATGTTATTTGTAGCATTACCTTATTTCATATCTTATAATAAGAAACTACCTTCCAATAAAGAGCAAACTGCATTAAAGAAAAAATCTGTATCCGCTTAAATTGAATGTCTATAAATTGGTCCTAAAAAATATTACAAATTTCATTTTTTTTGCGAATATATGTACGTACACTTGTTCTCGAATGTTTTATACGTTATAATAACAACTTAAATAGCATTATTTACATATGAGGTGAAAAACATGAATAAGACAGAATTAATTAAAAACGTAGCACAAAACGCTGAGATTTCTCAAAAAGAAGCTACTGTAGTTTTACAAACTGTAGTAGAATCAATCACTAACTCTTTAGCTGCTGGCGAAAAAGTACAACTTATCGGATTCGGTACATTCGAAGTTCGTGAAAGAGCTGCTCGTACAGGCCGTAACCCACAAACGGGTGAAGAAATGCAAATCGCAGCTTCTAAAGTACCTGCTTTTAAAGCTGGTAAAGAACTAAAAGAAGCTGTAAAATAATGAAAAATAGCCTTCTCATTTATGAGAAGGCTATTTTTTTCATGACATAATTAATAAAAATTTGACCATTATGCTGCTTATTTTGTTCCTTTATGCAAATAAAACCTTTGCTTTCAAAGAAAGGTTTTGCTGTAATACTCGCCTCTGTATATATATCCCTATGCTGCAAGTTCACTGCTTCTTTTTCTAACTTCTGTAGTATGTATGATGCTATCCTTTTTCCTTGATAATCTTTATGCGTAAATAAGCGATCTACGTAATGATCATCATTATAATCCCCAAATCCCACTATCACACCTTTATAATCAGCAACGTAACAAATATTCTTTTCTAAAGACTGTAGCCATCTCTCTCTATCTAGTCGCTCTGGGGCCCACGCCTGTAGCTGTAACTCGTTATAATCTTTTGCATTCACCGTATGAACCGTTTCATAGAACAATTGTAATACTTGCTCTAAATCCTCCTTCTGGAATGTTCTAATTTTAATATCTTTAAACATATGTAAAACTCCTTATCAAACTAACTCTTTTATTTCGGTTATCCGGATAATTATTTCGTGTTTATTTTCGAAACAGTTTCTTCCACTATATATGATTCTACTTCTGCTCTTTCTATATTATATCGACTTTTCCTTCTAAACGAACAATAAACAATACTTATACAAAGTATTGTTTATTGTAAAAAAGCATATTAAATTCGCTTTATAGCTAAAAGTGTTTAAGATTTCAATTTAACTCTTTGTAATCTTAATGCATTTAATACGACTGATACAGAGCTAAATGCCATTGCTGCACCTGCAACCCAAGGAGCTAAGAAACCGAGCGCCGCAATTGGAATTCCTAGGCCGTTATAAGCTAACGCCCAGAATAGATTTTGCTTAATATTTCTAATCGTCATTTTACTCATGAAAATTGCATCAGCAATACTATTTAAATCACCACGGATTAACGTAATGTCTGCCGCTTCCATCGCTACATCCGTACCTGTTCCAATTGCCATACCGATATCCGCCGTAGCAAGTGCAGGAGCATCATTTATTCCATCTCCAACCATTGCTACTTTCTTACCTTGCGCTTGAAGTTTTTTCACTTCTTCTGCTTTTCCTTCAGGTAATACTTCTGCAATTACGTGATCAATACCAACTTGCTTAGCGATTGCCTGAGCAGTTTGTGTGTTATCTCCTGTAATCATAACAACGTCTAGACCCATTTTCTTAAGTCTTGCGATAGCTGCTTTTGAAGTATCTTTTACAGTATCTGCAACGGCCACTATACCAGCATATTCTTTATTGATCGCAATAAGCATTGCTGTTTTTCCTTCTCGTTCTAGCTCTTCCATCGATTTAGAAACTTCTTCAATATCAATATCGAATTTCTTCATTAATCGACGTGTACCAATTAATAATTGTTTCCCTTCTACGACTGATTCGATACCGAATCCTGGAATCGCTTCAAACGTTTCTGAACTTGGGATATCAATTTTCTTTTCTTTAATTCCTTCTACAATCGCTTCTGCAAGTGGATGTTCAGAATTTTTTTCTGCCGCACCTACTAAACGTAGTATTTCTTCTTCATGGAATCCATCTGCTACAATTACATCTGTTAAAACAGGCTTCCCGTTTGTCACAGTACCTGTTTTATCTAGAATAACTGTATCTAATCGGTGCGTTGCTTCTAAATGTTCTCCACCTTTAAATAAAATACCATACTCAGCTGACCTTCCTGATCCCGCCATAATAGATGTAGGTGTCGCAAGACCTAAAGCACATGGACAAGCAATAACAAGTACTGCTATCATTTTCTCAAGTGCTCCGCCAAAATCACCAGGTGTAACAAATATCATCCACACCGCAAATGTAATAATAGCAATTACAACTACAACTGGTACGAAAATACCAGAAATTTGATCAGCTACCCTTTGAATAGGAGCTTTTGAACCTTGAGCCTCTTCTACTACTTTAATAATTTGAGCTAATGCAGTATCTCTTCCTACCTTAGTTGCTTTAACTTTTAAAAATCCATTTTTATTCATTGTAGAGCCAATTACTACATCCCCAATTGTTTTATCAACAGGAATACTCTCGCCTGTTAACATCGATTCATCTATCGCTGATTTTCCTTCTACAATTTCTCCATCTACTGGGATTTTTTCACCAGGTTTAACATAGACAACATCACCAGCTACCACTTCTTCGATTAAAATTTTCATCTCTGTTCCATCTCGCACAACTGTGGCAGTTTTCGCTTGTAGTCCCATCAACTTTTTAATAGCTTCTGATGAACGCCCTTTTGCTCTCGCCTCAAATAATTTACCTAAAATAATTAAAGTAATAAGTACCGCACTCGTTTCAAAATATAAATCTGTCATATGTTCTGAAGAACCAATCGACCTAATACTTAAATACACACTATAGAAATAAGCTGCGGACGTTCCAAGTGCCACAAGAACATCCATGTTTGCACTTTTATTACGTAACGCTTTATAAGCCCCAACATAAAACTGGCCTCCAATTATAAACTGTACTGGAGTTGCAAGAGCTAGCTGCACCCAAGGGTTCATAAGCATATCAGGTAAATAAATAAATGATGTAAATGAGAAATGACTTACCATTGCCCACAGTAACGGGAATGATAAAATAAACGAAATGATAAATTTCTTCTTTTGTCGTTCAATTTCTTGTAAGCGATGATCAGTTGATCCATCTTGCTCATCTGATTTCACTTCCAATTTATATCCTAATTTCGTGATTGCACTCTTCATTTCATTTACATTAATTTCATCAGGATTAAAATCTACTGTAGCTGATTCCAAAGCGAAATTTACTGTCGCTCCGTTCACACCTTCTAACTTATTTAAACGCTTTTCTACTCTATTCGCACATGCTGCGCATGTCATCCCTGAAACAGTAAACTCAGCTTTATCACTTACAATTCCATATCCTAGCGACTCAACTTTTTCCTTAAATTGTTGTGGATTTGTTTTATGGGGATCATACATTATTTTTGTTTTTTCAAGTGCAAAATTTACATTTGCATCATGAACACCTTCTACTTTTTTCAGGCCTTTTTCAATTCTATTTGCACAGGCTGCACATGTCATGCCTGATATTTGGAGATTGGCCTCTTTTTTTTCATTCATGTCTCTCACCTCTATATACCCTTATAAGGTATAATTTTTAGCAAAATAAATCGTACTCCATATAAAGTACGATTTATTTCTATATTAAAAATTATTATTGAATTTCATAGCCTTGATCTTCAATTACAGCAACGATATCTTTTAACGTTACAACTGATGAGTCGATAGTAACTTCAACAGTTCCTTCTGCTAATTGAACTTTTACTTGTTCAACGCCGTTTAGTTCTTTCACATTACTTTCAATAGAATTTACACAATGCCCACAAGACATACCCTCAACTTTTAATGTTAACTGTTCCATTTAAAATCCTCCTCTTGTTTATTCATTGTTTATTAATCACAACTACATCTTACCATACCCCCCTAAGGTAATCAATGGTTTTGTATCATGATTTTTATTTTTTTCTAAAATCTTTATTTTTTTGCTCCAATTATGAATTTATATATCTTCTCCTATATAAACAAAAGCCAAGCTAGTCAAATACTAGCTTGGCTTTTATGCTTTTGAAAAACGTTCAAATACTGTCATTAATTCTTCAATTGCTTCGTCACCATTACCATTTTTAATAGCTCCTGAAACACAATGACTCGTATGATTTTTTAAGACACCCATTCCTACTTTTTTCATCGCTGCATTAATCGCAGAAATTTGAACTAAAATATCCACGCAATAACGATCATTTTCAATCATATTTTGAATACCACGGACTTGGCCTTCAATTCTCTTTAATCTATTTATAATTTGTTCTTTTTCTTTTTCTGATCTATGTGTTACTGATTCATGGTCCTTATGATCCATATTATCACCTTCTTAAAGTTTCTCTTCATCCAATAAAACAATTGCTTTTATGAGTATACCAATTATATCATCAAATATCTATGTAGGATACCCCATATGAGTATATTTTCGCTTTATGATTATTCTTAACACATCATTAGCTTCTCAGTCTCAATTAATATGATACCCTTTCTTTTTTTCAAAAAAACAATAATAAGCAGGGATTGTCCATCCCCGCTTATTATTCATCCACAAATATAAAAGTCTCAATTTTCACACGTGTAAATTGAGACTTTTTTCTTCCTATATATAATTATTGCTGATCACATACTTTTGTATCATTCACTACTGAAGTTCCTTCAACGGTTACCGTATGAAAACAGTCATTTACACGAACTGTCACAACATTATCTTGCCGATCAATGATATGATAGTCATTAAAATTTTTATTCAGAGCACTGCGAATTTGTTCTCCTTCATAAATTGGAATACCATGTGATAAAACCCAAATAAGCCCAGCGATAGCAAGAATAGTTTTCATACGATCTACCTCCTTGAGAATATAGTGAACTTTTAATCCATGCTTTTTCAGCTCTATTAATCATGAATGGAATGAATCAAGCCTTTTTGGAAATAAGTTCATTTCGTCTATTTTATGTTTATGCTAATTGTGACCGAATTGTGACAACTTTTTGTCTATTTAGACGAAAAGTTGAAACAAAACTTTCAAAAAGGACAATTCTACTTATAAAAAAAGGTTATGGAATGTTTCATCCATAACCTTTTTTCAGCCCTATTCTACAACTCATCCACCGTACTTCATGTGATTTTTGTAGAGTTATTTTATTTTTATTCATCGACATCAAAACAAAATCTTGAAAAAACTTCCCACACGAGTTCATTTCTACTACTTACCCCAGTCTTTTCAAAAATGGATTTTAAATGATCTTGTACCGTGTATATAGATATACAAAGTTCATGGGCTAATTCCTTTGTCGACATACCTGTAAGAATTTTACGTATTACTTGCTTCTCACGTGTTGTAAAACTATACACTTCCGTAATAAGCGGAAAGATTTCTTCCGGTCTTGCTCTTTCGAATAGAACAACATAACCACCCTGAAAACTACTTGTACGTTCTAACTTACTGGCCCGAATGATTAAAAAATGTCCATAGGCTAAAGGTATACAAACTTTTTCTTCTCTATTCATACAACCTACATTATATTCGTTAGCCTTTACTTTCGAACAAACCGCACGTATTGGCCTTGGTATTTCTTTTATATTTAACTGTTCATACTTTCTAAGATTTGAGAGCCAATCGCTGCCATCTTGATTCCAATATAATAAATTAAAATCCTCACTTAATATAATCGTGCCTGTCCCTATTACCTTCTCTTCTGAAAAAGGTTTAGGAAATGCCTTTTTTAAAGCCTCTCCAGCAATTGGGACTATCGTTGCCAAATACTTACAATCATCTATATGAAAAGCGGGACTTGTACTCCCTCGAAATAAACTAAGATGCCCAAAACAGTTCCCCTTACTCATACAAACGCCCCTTAATTCATCTCCAAAACTTGCTGGTTTTAAAATATTTCGGTATCTAGAGCTTTTCTTTTGTTCACCATTTGTCACCATACTAAGAGAAGCAACATGAGGATAGTGTTCTGATAAATATTTAAATTTATTAAAATCATCTTCTAGAAATTCATTCATAAACAATTGTGGATGAATCTTTTCAACACTTTCATCCGTAAATGCCCCAGTAGATAAAAAAGAAATTGGGTCTATAGCTGTAAAACAAGCGGCGTCAAAATCAATGACTTTACGTATTAAGTGGAGAAATGACTCTTGAAATGTCCTTATAGAACTTATACGATTCGCTACCATTGTAATTTCTTTCGTTATTTTTTCATACATCCTCTTCCCCCCAGATTTACGGGATTGTTTCCCTTCATAATTTCATTCCATAATAAACCTATAATACACATACTTAGGAGGTTAAAAATGAATTGGAATGATACTACCGTAAATTCATATGAACAAAGAATTCCATGTAAAATCCCAGGCTACTACAACCTATATGAAATGATGAATCATTTCTTGTTTACTACACTCCCTAAAGAAAATATGAATCCAAATTTACTAGTTATAGGTGCTGGTGGTGGACAAGAAATTCTCTCAATAGGCAAACAAAATAGCAACTTATCTTTTACAGGTGTTGATCCATCTGAAAGCATGCTACAGCTAGCTAAAAAAAGAATTGAAAGCGAAGGCATACAAAATCAAATTCACTTTGTACATGGAACTGTCCATTCATTATTAACCAATCCATTATTTGACGCTGCTACTTGTATGCTTGTTCTTCATTTCATCCCAACTATTAAGGAGAAAAAAGAGCTTCTTAATGAAATTAGTAGTCGCTTAAAACCTGGTGCTCCATTCTTTCTCTCTACAATAAATGGTGTACCCCATACAAGTATGTTTTCTGCACAATTGAATGCTTGGCGCAACCACATGATGCAAAATCAAATTCCATTAGAAGATTGGAACCGATTTAAAAATTCTTTTGAAACAGAAATATTTCCTATTTCCGAAACAAATCTACTAACTATCATGAAGGAATGTGGCTTTATTCACATCACTCGCTTTTTCAGTAGCTTTTTAATTGATGGATACGTTGCCTTTAAACAATAATGAAAAAAGGTAAGCAATTGCTTACCTTTTCCCTCTTCTATAGGTGACTAATAAACCTTAACCCTTTACTTAAAGAAGTCGGCACAACTGACGCATGATTTTCCCCTTCAGCTTCATAAAACGTAAATCTAAACTGATCGTGTTTTACTTGGAGAAGGCGCTCTGACAATTCGTTTGCCCCTACAACCATATGCTCTCGTTCTAGTGCCCCAACTGTAAGGAACACTCCCGTTTCAAACTTGGCACTATTTAATTCACCTATAAGATTCTCTTCTTTTTCAAGCACAGATTGGTTATTCCACCAAATAGATGGACTACTTATAAAATAATTTTGAAAGGCATTTACGTTTGTAAATAGTATATGTAAAGCAAATAAACCACCTAGCGAATGCCCAAATAACGTTTGTTTTCCTTTATCAATCTCAAAATCATTTTCGATTTGAGGCTTCAGTTCTTCTTCTATAAAAGTAAAGAAGTTATGTGCTCCTCCTGTTTTAGGCCACGGTTTGCCATCCGGTTTTAAAGGCGCATCTTTTGAAATTACGCTAGGCGTAAAATCATAACATCTTTCTTCACCTGAAAATGCCCCTTCAATACGATAACCAATACCTACTATAATGGCTGGTGAAACACCTGTTTTCTCTGCTCTAACTGATTGTATTTTAACCGCTTCATGGAATGTTTGAAAAAAGGCATTGCCATCTAATACGTATATAACAGGATATCCTGACTCTGGTGCTGGCTGCCTCGGCTTTGAAATATGAATTTGATATTCTTTACCTTCTAATTTTGAATACATTTTCCACTGTTCTGTATTAAATGTAATAACCTGCTGTTTTTCAATAGTAGTATTCATCTTATATCCCCCCTTCTTAACTCGTTACATATATTTCTACTTTCTCTTCTTGAGATACAACGCTATCGTAACCGAAACAAACAGGAGACCCATTATACGGATCAATCATGACACGTGCATCAATATGAAATACTTCTTTTAACACTTCATTTGTAATTATTTCTTCTGGGCTACCAGTTGTAACGATTTCCCCTTCCTTCATTGCAATAATTTCATCTGAAAACCTTGCTGCATGGTTAATATCATGTAATACCATAACGACCGTACAATTATGTTCTTTATTTAACTTCTCCACAATTTGTAATACATCTAATTGATGAGACATATCAAGATATGTAGTTGGCTCATCTAATAGCAACACTTCTGTCTCTTGTGCTAAAGCCATCGCTAGCCATACCTTCTGTCGTTGACCACCTGATAAATTTGCAATTTGTCTCGTTCGAAATTCAGAAGTTTTCGTTATTTCTAATGCCCAATCAATCATTTCTTTATCTTTTGAAGTTAACTTATTTACGTTATTTCGATGTGGATAGCGTCCATAAGAAATTAACTCTTCTACTTTAAGCTCTCCTGGTGCAATTGGAGTTTGTGGAAGTAAAGCTAACTGCTTCGCAATTTCTTTCGTTGGAATTGTATTTAAATCCTGTCCTTGCAAATATACTTTACCGCTCTTTTGCTTTAAAATTCTTCCCATTGTTTTTAACAATGTCGATTTCCCGCACCCGTTTGGTCCTATAATTGTCGTTACTTTTCCTTCTTGTATTTCCACATTTAAATCGCGAAACACTGTAAGCTTTTCATAACTCGTTTCTAAATTTTTTGCACTTAAAATACTCACTTTTATTCCTCCTCTTACGCTTTCGACTTATAAAGTAAATATAAGAAATACGGTACACCGACAATAGAAATAACGATCCCAACAGGTAACTCTACAGGGGTGAAAACTGTTTTTGCAATAAAGTCTGAAGCTATTACAAGGAACATTCCGATTACTCCACACGTAGGAATTATATATTTATGCTGAATACCGACGAGCCTTTTCGCTATATGCGGTGCCATTAATCCAATGAAACCAATACTTCCTGAAACAGCAACACATGCACTCACAAGTCCGATACTACTTAATAGTAAAATGGATTTCTCTCGTTCTACTGCAACACCTAAACTTGTAATACTCGTTTCTTCCAATTGAAATAAATCTAATAAATAAGCTTTCTTTTGTATAAGTGGAATTAAAATGATAAGCCACGGTAACATAGCAACAATATACTTCCAGTTTGCACTATATATGCTTCCAGACACCCAAACTGCAGCCATCTCGAAATCAGTTGACTTCATTTTGAGCGATAAATACATAGAAAACGCTCCAAATCCAGATCCAATTGCAATCCCTGTTAATAAAAGACGTTGCGAGTCTAACTTACCGTTTTTCCAAGAAAACAGATAAATTATTATAGCGGCTCCTAGCCCACCGACTAAACCAAACATCGGCATCATCATAATAGAAATCCAGTCTGTGCTCTTTAATTGCCCTTGAAAGAAGAACATGAAAATTACGATGGCTGTACCTGCTCCGGCATTCACTCCTAAAATACCTGGGTCCGCCAATCCATTTCTCGTAATCCCTTGAATTACAGCACCCGCAACACCGAGGCCTAATCCTACTAATCCAGCAATTATAATGCGCGGAAGGCGAAACTCAAAAATAACTAAATCATGGTCTGGTACTGGATCTATTCTAAAGAGTGTTTTAAATACATCTGTAATCGTAATATCAAACGTACCATTCGTTAAACTAATATAAATAGCACATAATATTAAAAATATACTAATCCCCATTGTCATTCCAAAACGTTGACTTGAACTTTTAAGCATGTCTCTCTCCTCCTCTTGTACGGATTAAATAAAGGAAGAAAGGAATTCCAATTAAGGAAGTAACGACTCCAATTGGTGTTTCAAATGGATAGTTTACAAATCTACTTAAAATGTCACATAATGCTAAGAAAACTCCACCAATAACGCCTGCGCAAGGCAAAATCCACTTATAATCTACCCCAATTATAAAGCGCGTAATGTGTGGAATAATTAAACCTACAAAACCAACTTTCCCCACTAAAGCAACTGCTGTTCCTGTTAAAAAAATAACTGATAAAATTGCCATCGCTTTAACTAGTTTTGTACGCTGACCTAGATTAATAGAAACTTCTTCTCCTAAAGAAAGAATGGTAATAGATTTTGATATTAATAGTGCTAAAATTATACCAATTATCCCAAATGGTATCGTGATTTTAATGATATTAGGGTCCACTTGATCTAACTTTGCATTAAACCAAAAACTAACATTTTGAGAAATTTGGAAATATGAAGCCATCGCAGCCGATACACTACTTAAAAATGTTCCAATAACTGTCCCTATAATTGCTAATCTAACAGGGGATAAGCCATTTTGAAGGAGTGAGCCAAAACCAAACACTATACCGGCTCCTAGTGCAGAGCCAATCATTGAACATAAAACCATACCAATCGATGACATTCCCGGAAGAAAAATCATACAAAGTGTAATAACAAAGGCTGCACCATCCGTCACACCCATAATAGAAGGGGATGCAAGATAGTTTCTTGTCATCCCCTGCATAAGTGCTCCTGATATGGCTAGAAATGCTCCGACTAAAAGAGCTGCAACTACCCTTGGTAAACGTGAAGTAATAATAATATTATGATTTACATCGCTTGAATCAAAATGAAATAAAGCATTCCACACTGTTTCAGCATCAATGTTTTTCGCCCCATATAAAACAGAAAGTATAACTGTAAATAAAATCAATATGGGTGCTATACATAAAATGGTTACTGGTACCGCATTCGTTTTCTGCATATCATTCAACGCACCTTACTTATTGTATTATTTAGATAAATTTTTCACTGCTTCTTTTAAGAATGCTGTTTTACTCCAAGCTGTGCCACCTTGGGCCATTGGATCTACAACGTTTACAAATACTTTCTTTTCTTTCGCAGCATTCATACTTTGCCAAATTGGATTGCTTTCAATTTCTTCTAGCACTTTCGGGTTTTTATTTTCACTTGCCTCATATTGTAAGAAAACATAATCTGGGTTAAGTTCAGCAAGTTTTTCAAATGAAATTTTCTCTTGTGCTTTTACAGTTTTAAGTTGTTCTGGAGCAGTTAGTCCAAGATCTTTATAAATTACAGGGTTGAAGTATACTCCTTCTGGATATAGGAATAATTCATTTGCTCTTAGTCTAATTACAAGTACTTTTTTGTCTTTTAACTTATCTCCTAATTTTGCTTTTGCTTTTTCAGCGTCCGCATTGTAATCTTTAATAATTTTTTCTGCTTTATCTTTTTTACCAGTTAATTCTCCCATTAACTTTAAGTTATCTTCCCAATCTGTTGAAACGTGTGATACCGGGAACGTCGGAGCTACTTTCGTAAACTTTTCAGCTGTTTCTGCTGGGAATTTCGTACTAGATGTAATAACATCCGGTTTTAATTGAAGTAATGTTTCAAAATTAGGTTGCATTTTTTCACCCACAGATTTTGCACCCTCTAATTCTTTTTCAAGATACTTTGGTAATTTACCACCTACAGTAATTGCACCGACTGGTTTAATTCCAAGTACTGCTGCATCTTCCATTGACTCTAAACTAGCTGTCGCAATTTTATCTACTTTTGCTGGTACTGTATATTCTTTACCTAAATATGTAATTTTTCGTTTTTCATCTTTTTTTGTTTCCGTAGCTTTTGTCTGTTGCTTTTGTTCCCCTGAAGTTTTATCCGTACTATTACATGCTGCTAAACCTACACTTAAAACTGTAACCATCCCTAATGTAAATAACTTCTTGTTCATCTTTATATATCTCCTCTCAAAACTTGTAAATAGATTATTTTCATATGAAAACTTAACTACATGAAACTTGTCCCAAACATATATTTCATTAGATTAATAATTTTATCCGGAACTCATTCTCATTCACTTCCCCTAAACTATAATTCTTTTACACTTCATCCATCGATAACCTTTTCCATTGATAATGATTATCGTTACTAAGTATATATTTAATATGCAATTATTTCAAGAATGATTTGAAAAATTTTAACAAACTGAATTAAAAAGAAGTATCCGCCTATTATTAGCGAGATACTTCTTTTTTTAGAAATTTATATGTAATTCAACTGGACAATGGTCTGATCCCATTATTTCACTGTTAATTTTCGCATCGGTAATTTTATGTTTTAGCCTTTCAGAAATCACAAAGTAGTCTAAACGCCAACCGATATTTTTCGCTCTTGCACCCATACGGTATGACCACCATGAGTACGCTCCTTCTTGATCAGGATAAAGATAGCGATACGTATCAATGAATCCCGCCTCTAAAACACATGTGAATTTCTCTCTTTCTTCATCCGAAAAACCAGGATTTTTCCGATTACTTTTCGGATTTTTTAAATCTACTTCTTTATGGGCAACATTTAAATCTCCACAAAAAATAACTGGTTTCTTTTCATCTAATCGCTTAATATAGGCCCTGAAATCATCTTCCCATTCCATTCTGTAATCTAAACGTTCTAATCCTCGTTTAGAATTTGGTGTATACAGCGTTATCATATAAAAATCATCAAATTCTAACGTAATAACTCGTCCTTCTTGATCATGCTCTTCAATCCCTAAACCATATGTAACAGAAATCGGTTCTTTTTTCGTGAAAATAGCCGTTCCTGAGTAGCCTTTTTTCACAGCATAATTCCAATATGTATAATATCCCTCGGGATTTAAATCAATTTGTCCACTTTGTAATTTAATTTCCTGTAAACAAAATATATCTGCATTAGATTCTTCTAGATATTCTAGAAATCCACCTTTTGCAATAACTGCTCGCAAACCATTTACATTCCATGAAATCAACTTCATCTATGTTCCTCCTCTTGATGTGCATTTTCAATTTTCATGCTAACACAAAATAGATACCCTATCATAGTTTCATCTTTGTAATCTTGCTCTTACATTCGTAAATACGTACATACGTACTTTATTCAGGTTATACTAATGCCAGAGGTGATGTTCTGTGCATAATGAAGAGTTCACAGTAACAAATGAGTATTGGCAAGCAATTATTCATAATGACTCCACATATGATGACAAATTCTTTTACGCTGTAAAATCAACCGGTATTTTTTGCCGACCATCATGTAAATCGAGAATACCGAATAAAAACAATGTACGTATTTTTCTTAAGGCAGAGCAAGCATTACATGAAAATTTTCGTCCGTGTAAACGTTGTAAACCAAACGGGCTAACTTTACCTAATGAAGAATGGGTAGAGCAAATTAAAGAATATATCCAAAAACATTATTGTGACGTGCTAACCCTCGACTTACTCGCAGAAATATGCCATGGTAGCCCTTATCATCTACAACGCACTTTCAAGAAAATTGTAGGGATTAGTCCAATAGAATATATACAGCAATTCAGAATTAAAAAAGCGACAGAATACCTTTCACATACAAATCAATCCATTATAGAAATTAGTACTGATGTCGGGATAGAAAATCCGGATTATTTCGCGACTTTATTTAAAAAGAAGACAGGATTTACCCCTACTGAATATCGAAAAAAGAACGGAATAAAAGAGGTATGAAATAATGAAACCATATGAAAATAAAACTATATATTGGACATTGCTTATTCATAAACATTGGCGTATGCATACTGCAGCTACTTCAAATGGATTATGCTTCATCGGATCGCAAAATGAAACTTTTGAAGAACTAAATACGTGGGCTAGCAAAAAACTGCCACAACATACATTCATCCAAAATCCAGATTATCTGCAAACATATGCAAAAGAACTTATCGAGTATTTGGAAACCAAACTAGAAACCTTTACAATTCCTATCGATGTTTACGGAACTGCATTTCAATTAGCTGTTTGGAATACGGTACGTGAAATTCCTTATGGGGAGACACATTCTTATTCAGAGATTGCGGAAAAAATTCAAAAACCTAACGCTGTACGTGCAGTTGGGACTGCCGTTGGGGCAAATCCTCTGCTTATCACTATTCCTTGTCACCGCGTTATTGGGAAAAATGGTAAACTTACCGGTTTTAGAGGTGGTTTAGAAATGAAAAAAGAATTGCTCAAATTAGAAGCGCTTCGGGAGGAGTAAATATGACAGAGGATTGTAATGAAATATTGTCTTTAGTCGTTCCAAAAGAATTTAGTTTTCAAGAAAACTTACGCTATCTATCGCGTTCTAAAAATGAATGTATGTTTCATATTGAAAATAATAAAATCTATAAAGTCATTCCTGTTCAAAACATAAATCCATTAGTTGAAATTGGTTTTAATGCCGATAGTAATATTCAAATACGTTTTTTAGGAGAATCATATGTCTCTGAAAAATGGGCACACGATGCCGTATCTAACTATGTAAAAGAGTGGTTTGATTTAACTACTGATTTAGCTCCCTTCTATAAATTAGCTAAACACGACCCACTCCTTCAAAAACCCATTAAAGAATTTTACGGTCTTCGTACTTTGGGAATTCCAGATTTATTTGAAGCACTATGCTGGGGGATTCTAGGTCAACAAATCAACCTCACATATGCCTATACTCTAAAAAGAAGATTAGTCGAAAATTTTGGCGATTATGTAGATTGGAACGGTAGAAAACATTGGATATTCCCATCACCTGAAGTAATAGCAAATTTAGATGTAGAAGATCTCGCAACATTAAAAATGACTACAAGAAAGTGCGAATACTTAATTGACGTCGCGCAGCTCATTACAGAAGGTAAATTATCAAAAGAATCTCTATTACAAATACAAGATGTGAAGCAAGCTGAAAAACAATTAACTAGCATTCGCGGTATAGGGCCATGGACAGCTCACTATGTTTTGATGCGTTGTTTACGATTCCCTTCAGCTTTTCCAATTGATGATGTTGGTTTGCATAATGCAATTAAATTTATAGCAGGTTCCGAAAAGAAACCGACTAAAAATGAAATAAAAGAATTTGCATCAAATTGGACAAATTGGGAGTCTTACGCGACTTTTTATTTGTGGCGGGTGCTATATTAAAATTTCCTAATAAAAAATAGATAGGGAAACCTATCTATTTTTTCACATGTAAAAACTTCACACATACTGGCTCTGGAACATTTACGTCCGTCTGTACAAGCGTTAGCTCCCCTGTCATTTCATCCCTAGCAAATAAAGTCAAAGTATTAGATCTTTCATTCGCTGCAATTAAAAATTTTTCATCCGGATCTAAAGAAAAATCACGTGGCCAATCACCTTCTGTCGATACTGTTTCAATGAAAGCGAGCTCTCCATTGTGCTCATTCACTCGGAAAACCGCGATACTATTATGTCCCCTATTTGCTGCGTAAACAAACTTGCCATCAGAAGAAATGTGAATTGCACTTCCGTAACTATCTTTTCTAAAATCTTCAGGTAATGTAGAAATGTATTGTTTTTCTTTAAAACTGCCACTCTTTGCATCATATTGAAGTACAATAATCTCTGAACTTAATTCTGTCATAACATATGCATACTGCGCACTTGGATGAAATATAAGATGCCTTGGACCACTACCATGTTTTACAGATAACCGTGTAACTTCTATTAGTTCTCCATCACTTTCTTTATATGTAATCACCTTGTCTATTCCTAAATCAACTGCTACTACATATTTTTCATCAGGAGTAAAATCTATATAATGAGCATGTGCCTTTTCTTGCCTTTCCTTATTTGGTCCTGACCCTTTATGTTCTACAATTACCGTAGCAGCATTTAAACTTCCATTATCCTTTTTCACTAAATAGGACTCTACTGTTCCTTTATGATAATTAGCTGCTACTACTATACTATTCTCCCGATTCACACTTACATAGCACGGCGATGCCCCTTCTAAAACTTGCATGCTAATCGAATTTAGATTACCGGATTTATTATGAATAGAAAAACTAGCAATTCCACCTAACCCATTATCTTTCGAAACAGAATAAAGGTACTCGTTGTTATGACTAATCGTTACATATGTCGGACTTCCTATATGAGCTGCTAATTCAATCCCTTTAAGTTCTCCGATGTTCGTATCAAGTATAAATTTATAAATCCCCTTACTCTCTGCTTTGGTATATGTCCCTATATAACCATGAAACTGATTTTCACTCATAACATTTCCCCCTTTTACAAACGTCTTGTAACAAGTTTCACTTTGTATTTTTTACTATAGAAAAGAACCAAGTAGCACTTCATTACTACTTGGTTCTCTTTTTAAGCTTGTTCTTCAAATCGTCTTGCGATTTCTACAATTACTTGAACAGCTTTTTCCATAGTATCTACCGAAACATACTCAAATTTACCGTGATAGTTTTCACCACCAGTGAAAATATTTGGCGTTGGTAATCCCATATATGATAATTGCGATCCATCTGTTCCACCGCGAATTGGATGAATATTCGGTTCAATATTTAAACTTTTCATTGCCTCATACGCAATATCAACAATTTCTCTCACCGGTTCAATTTTTTCAAGCATATTATAATACTGATCATTCATCTCTAAAACGATTGCATCTTCGCTGTACTTCTCTTGCATGTTTTTCACAATATCTTTAATGTTATTTTTACGCGCTTCAAAATGATTACGATCAAAATCTCGAATAATATAGTAAGCTTTACTTTGCTCGACATCACCATTTAAAGAGAGTAAATGATAAAACCCTTCATATCCCTCTGTATATTCTGGCGCCTCTTCTACTGGCAACTGTCTATCGAATTCCATAGCGAGTTTACTTGCGTTACGCATTTTGTTTTTCGCTGTTCCAGGATGTGTATTTGTCCCTCTAAAAGTTAATTTGGCACTTGCAGCGTTAAAACTCTCATATTCTAAACCACCTAAGGGACCTCCGTCCATTGTATAAGCAAACGATGCACCAAACGCTTCTACATCAAAATGCGATGGTCCACGGCCAATTTCTTCATCCGGTGTAAATGCTACTCTTATTTTTCCATGCTTAATTTGCGGATTATGTATTAAATAATTCATTGCGACCATGATTTCTGTAAGACCAGCTTTATCATCTGCTCCAAGAAGTGTTGTACCATCAGTTGTAATAATTGTATGTCCTTTATATGATGGTAATTCCGGGAACTGTTCAGGTGTTAACACAACATTTAATTCTTCATTTAACGTAATCGCATTACCATCAAAATTTTCATGAATTTGTGGTTTTACGTTTTTCCCTGTAAAATCTGTTGCTGTGTCTAAATGAGCTAAAAAGCCGATTACAGGAACATCCTTATCTGTATTAGCAGGCAGTGTTGCCATTACGTAACCATTTTCATCCATCGTCACTTCTGATAACCCAATCTCTTTCAACTCTTCCACTAATAACTTACCAAACTCAATTTGCCCTGGTGTTGTAGGCACTGTATGACTTTCTTCATTTGATTGTGTATCAATCTTTACATATCTCGTAAATCTTTCAATAAGTTCTTGTTTCAAATTCATTCACTCCTTTTATAGTTCTCTCTCTATTATAATCCTTATAACGAAATATTTTAACTTTTTTGACTGTGAAAATATATATCCATTTACATTTTTAATAAATCATAAAAAGACATAACATTTGTACATTTAAATTCAAACATGTAATATACATCATTATATATTGGGAGGTTTTAAAGATGAGGCTAACTCTCTTTCGCTATTTTCTTTTTTTCCTAGGATTAATTTTTTTTGGACTTGGAAATGCTCTCGCAGTCAAAGTTAAATTCCTCGGTTTACATCCTTGGGAAGTTTTAAATATGGCTCTCTACCAACGGTTTGGGTGGACAATTGGTACTTGGAGTGTCATATGTGGATTATGTCTCGTTCTTATCTCTTTACTAGTAGATCGAAAATATATAAACGTGGGCACATTTTTAAATGCACTACTTATCGGTCCTATTATGGACTTTTTCTTACAATCAAAAATCCTTCCAAACGCTAGTGATTATTTATGGATAAACTTACTCATTTTATTTTCTGGTATTGCAATTACAGGAATTGGGGGCGGCATGTACGTCGCGGCTGGCATTGGTGCTGGACCCCGCGATGGATTCATGCTTACCATTTCTGACAAAACTGGGTTATCTATTAGCCGTGCTCGAATCATTGTAGAATGCTTTGTACTAGTCATTGGATTCATGCTAGGAGGTCCTGTTTTTATCGTAACTTTTCTATACACTTTTATTCAAAGTCCAATATTCCAGCATTCATTTAAGGTATTTCAAAAACTCTTACATACTTTAAATAACAAAAACAAAGAACGTATTAGTGAAAGTATTTAAAACTCAACTTAATGCAAAAGAGTGTGTTTTAAAAGTAATTTTTAAAACACACTCCATATACTCCATTTCATTCTTCTCTCCATAATCTCTCTACATTCATTAATTGCTCTTCTTTAAATTCTAGCTTATATATATCCGGTTTGGATGTATTCATTAAAAATTCAAGTCCATATTGATTATCAAAATAGTTCATCATTAGTGTCATTACAAGCCCATGTGTACCAATTACAATTTTATGTCCTTGAAAATTCATTAATATTTCTTTTAACACTCTCACTACTCTTCGCTGACAATCCGCATATGACTCTCCATCTGTCAGTGCATATTCTGGATTAAAAAACATCTCCTTTACAAGTGGGTACACTTCCTTATCCGATATAATTTTATTTTCATTTGAAAACTTACACTCTTTAAGATCTTCATATACTAACATTTCTTTTTCATGGAGATTCGCTGACTCTTCTATCGTTAACATAGCCCTCTTATACGGACTTGAAATGAAAGTATTAATTCCCTCTGTTTCTAATATCTCAGTTATTCTTTGAGCATCTAAAATTCCCTTCTCAGTTAATCCACGTGTTCTTTCATTTCCTTCTAATTTTGGCGATTCACCATGCCTAACCATATAGATATATGTATTCATAATTCCTCCCTTTTCTATATCCCTCTTTAAAGACATGACTATCAACCCATAAGAATATACGTTCTTATTTCATATCTTTCCAGAACAAATTATCAAATGTTAATTTTCAGATAAATTCACAAAAAAGCTTCCCCTTGATTTTATCCCATTCAAGGAAGCTTATATATATTTTCTTTTACACTATCAAAACTCGAAACGTCTTTCTCCTCTAGTTTCGCCACACCTCATTCTTCTATTTTCATCAATACAATTCTCCAACCATCCGGATCTTCTATCGTTATCCCCTTTTCTTTCCAATACGGATTTTCTGGTTCTACTTCACCATACCCCATTGTATGCAGCCTTTTACTCACTTTTTTCATTTCACTATCTTCTCGCATGTAAAATACAAGTAAGTTATCTTTTGTTGGAGCTGGACATGGGCTCCCATCTATATATCTTGTAAATTCTAAATGATATTCTTCATCTGGTAGTCCAAACATGACGCCATCGTAACCTTCATGACCGTAAAATTCACCTATACGCTTTAAACCTAATCCTTTTTCATAGAATGCTATAACCTCTTCAAACTTATCTGTTGGACGTGCTATTCGAAACTTCACCCAATTTTTCATGCTTTTCCTCCCATACTAAAAACGTAATGAATGACTATATTTTATTGTATATACTTAAAACATTTTTGAAATCCCTCATTAGTATGAAAATAGATACATACAAAGGTGTTACTTACTAGCCTATAACAATCAAAAACTCACCTAGAAAGAAAATCCCATCATTTTATATGCAAATTTGCATCTCCACTTGCAAAGCACTAAAAAACCTTTAAAATATACTGGATGACTAAATATACAATTCCCATCTAAAATCTTGATACACTAAAAATCATTAAATGTAGTGTTTTTTCATTTTCAAGAATTATTGCACTCTTATTTTTTTCCTTATAAGCATGCTTTTTATAAGGAAATCTGATACAATCCTTAAGTAATATTATTATGTACAGATATTACGAATATAGTACATACTTAAAGAAGGTGATTTTTTTGAAATTAAATAAAAATTTACAGCTATGTATATTAATCACAACATTAATATGCTATTCAATCTATTTTATGTTTTTCTTTCTGTTCCCTACTAATTTTTCAAATTTCAATGTACGCTTCGCTTCACTCATCGTTGAAGTCATTACATTTATATCGCTAATTTACTCTATATACTCTAAAAAAGTTAGTTCAAATCCTTTTTGGATATGTATTACAATTGCAATTGGTAGTTTTTTATTAGGAAAAGTAGTATATACGTATCAAGATACCTTTTTCGAACTTCCAATACATCATTTTACTATTTCTGATGTATTTTACATGTTTTTTCTATTCTTCTGCCTTATCGCTTTTTGCTATAAGATTTTAAAAGAATGCAATAAATGGGAAAAAGCTTTCTTTATTTGTGATATATGTATAGTACTTACTTCCATATTCACATTAGAATGGTATTTATTTAATCAGCCAAATTTAAATATATTTTCACTTTCACTCGGAGATATTTTCCTTTCATTTCTATATCCAATTGCAGATCTATTATTTCTTCTACTAGGTGTTAGTCTCTTTTTCCGCCCAACAATTTTTAAGTCCAAGCGGAAAATTTATATCTTTATTTTTGTATTGATTAGTTCTGCAACTTTTAACTATATTTATTTTTACTTAAATACCCATTTATCAACTGACACTATAACATTTTTACGTCTTTTATATAGAATACCTATATTGCTTATCGCAATAGCTGGGTCTATTTCAGAAGATGATAATAGCCATAAAAATTATTTCATTGTAAACCCTATACTAGGAAAGAAAGTTTTAGTCGTATTTCCCTATCTTGCTGTTGCAATACTAATCGGGTTTACGTTAAAAGAACAAACATCGTCTTCAACTCTCATTACAGGAAATTGTATCGCTTTTGTTTTCGTACTTATTCGCCATTCTATTGTGCGTATGCAAAACGACACCCTAACAAAACGTTTACAAGTATTTAATGCTCAACTAGAAGAAAAAGTTACTTTAAGAACTTCTGATTTAGTCCATAAATCAGAGGCCCTATCTCAGAAACAACAAAAATTCAAATCATTATATGAATATCATCCTGATCCCATTTTTACGATTGATTTAAATGGAATATTCTTAAATGTAAATAAAGCAGGAAGTATACTACTTGGAGCACCAACGAACGAGTTACTTGGTGAGACATGTTTTTCTATTATTTTAGATGCAGATAAACATAAACTGATATCTGCATTAGAAAAAGTTAAACAACAAGAATCAGCATCCTTACAACTTAGTTCTCAATATAAAGATGGCTTTACTTATTTTTTATACGTTACCATCGTTCCTATTATGATAGATGGACAAATTTCAGGAAGCTATATTATGGTAAAGGATATTACCGCACTAAAAAAACAACAAGAAGAAATAAAATATTTAGCATTCCACGATACTGTAACGAAAATTGGGAATCGATCCTTTTTCCATAGGAAGCTAAGAAAATTTATAAAAAATGCTCAAACAACACACAGTGAGTTTGCATTATTATATTTAGATTTAGATCGCTTTAAAGTAATTAACGATACACTTGGACATTCGTCAGGTGATTACATATTAGAAGAAGTAGCAAAGCGATTCCAATCATGTCTTCCATCACATACTCATCTTTCAAGAATCGGTGGTGATGAGTTTACAATCTTAATTGAAAACTATACTGACGAAGATTCCTTATTCGAGTTATGTAACCAATTATTTGAAAGCATGGAAAAGCCGTTTGTCATACATGAGCATAAATTAACTTTATCACTGAGTATCGGTATCTCCATTTATCCACATTCCGGAATCGATACCGCTACACTTCTGAAAAACGCTAATGTTGCAATGTATGATGCAAAGGCAAAAGAGCTTAACTCTGTCTCTATTTATGACGATGTAATCGCTAAAAAAATCGAAAGACGATTACGATTAGAAAAAGATTTACCAAACGCAATACAAAATGAAGAATTGTTCCTTTTGTATCAACCTCAAGTTGATAGTGAATCTAATAAAATTATCGGTGCAGAAGCTTTAATCAGGTGGAATCATCCTGAATTAGGTGTTATTTCTCCATACGAGTTTATTCCGATTGCAGAAGAAACACTACAAATTATTCCAATAGGAAAATGGACATTACAGCAGGCTTGTGAGCAAATGAAACGTTGGCACGCACTCGGATATTCGCATTTAAAAATAGGGGTAAATTTATCTGCTAAAGAATTTGAACAAGAAGGATTTGTAAAATCTATTTCTTCTACTTTAGCAACTACAGGCTTACCAGCAAGTTCCCTTGATCTAGAATTAACAGAACGAATTGCAATGATGGATGAGAGAGAAACATTGATAAAACTGCGTACACTAAAAAGTTTAGGGATTCACATTTCAATCGACGACTTTGGTACAGGCTATTCTTCCCTAGCCTACTTACCTTTATATCCAATCGATACGTTAAAAATCCCAAGAGAATTTATTACAATGTCTGAAACGTGTGAAGATGGAATGGAAATCATTAAAACAATCATCACATTAGCAAATACATTAGGAATGTCTGTCATTGCTGAAGGCGTAGAAACGAAAGAACACGTAAATTTCCTTCAAAAAAATAAATGTCAGTTTATTCAAGGTTACTATTACAGTAAACCTATTTATGCCAATGCATTTACTAAGCTGTTAGAAAACGGTATTCGTCCATAGTAAATCAAAATGCATATAACTCTATACGGAATGTAATCGTTATAGGTAATAATGAATTTGAACAACTATAGTAAAAAGGAAAGAAAATAATAATCTGTACCCTTTGTAAAGGACATTTTGAAAAAAGTTAGGCAACATCAAGGAGATGATTTCTGTATCCAACAGGAGTCATCTTTTTTAAATTCCATTGATATCTATAGTGATTATAGTACGTCATATATTTCTTAATCTCTTGTTTCAACTCAGTAAAAGACTCGCAAGGTTTTATATGTGCTTCATCTTTCAGATGACCAAAAAATGATTCCTGTGGAGCGTTATCCCAACAGTTTCCTCTTCTTGACATAGATTGTCCGAGCTTTAGCTTTTTGACTAATTTTTGGTAGGTAGGGCTTGTGTAGTGGGCTCCTTGATCTGAATGAATATATGCACCGTTAGTCAATCGAATCCTCTTATTCCGTTTTAGTTTATGAAGAGTTGTTGTTACGAGGTCTAATGTCATCTGTTCTGAAACATGGTAAGCTAAAATTTCATTGGTTGAGCTATCTAAAATTGTAGATAAATAAGCTCTTTTATTCTTACCATAAACTAAATAAGTGATATCTGTAAGAAGTGTTTTTCCTGGGGTGTTTTGTTTAAATTCTCGATTTAATTGATTCGGCACTACTCGATGTTCTTTTGAAGCTTTCAGCATTCTTTTATAAGGGTTTGCTTTCCGAATCGGACAGACAATCTCATATTTCTTCATGATTCTACGGATACGCTTTAAATTGTAGACAACTTGAAAATGACCCGCCAATGTCATTTTTATTTGACGAGCCCCTTTCTTTCGATTTCTAAATCGAAGTGCTTTTAATATGATTTCTTTCACGATTTCATCTTGATCGTTCTTTTGTTTCCGTTGTTCTTGAGATGAAATGGAAAAATAATTATAGTATCCCGAACGGGATACACCAGCTACTTTACACAAGTAACTCACCATATTTCTTAAGTTATATTTTATGATAACAGAACGAATCAGGATATATTTCTGACTAGGTGATAACGTTATTTCCTTCTCATCCTCCCTTCCATAAGTTTGATCTTTTTTAACAATTCATTTTCTGCCTTTAGTAAGTTCCGTTCGGCTTCTAAACGAGCATACTTCTCTTCTAACGTAAGCTCTCTCTCAAGAGTTCTTCCCGCGTTTTCGGTGCGTGTATCTCGTAAACCAAATACACCATTTTTTCTGTAAGCAGCACGCCATCTACTTCCTGATGACATAATTCGTTTCATTCCAATCATATCTATATCAAAACCACATTCTTCAAAAATATTTCGGGGTAGTTTTCCTTTCGCATTCTCCTCAATAAAAATACGCTTAAATTCATCTGTATAAGTGATACCTTTCTGACTTACAGATTTTATATATGGGTTATTTGATAGAATTTGAATGTCTCTTTCTGTAAATAGCTTTTTTGTCATTTTAAACCTTCTCCGATTCCAATTTTCTCTCATTATACAAGAAATACCCTATAGAATAGACTTTTTTTCAGTGTCTATTCTATAGGGTACATTTTATAATTTCTTTCCTTTTTTTATTATTTAACTACTTCATTTATTAAATCTATTAATTGATGAATTCCCTCCTCATTTGTTTTCTTAAATCCATTCATGTTTTGAATATATTTCTCCTTATTTACATACAACTTATTTACCACATCTGTAAATGTACTGGTGCTTATTCTATCTTGAAGTAATACTTCCGCATATCCTTGCCTAGAAAAATAGTCAGCATTTAAAACTTGATCCCCTCTACTGGAACCATTAGTTAACGGAATAAGCAACATCGGTTTCTTCAAAAATAACAATTCAGAAATAGCAGTAGAACCAGCCCTGGAAACTACAACACTTGCCATATTCAGTATATGTGGCAACTCTTCCCTTATATATTCAAATTGCATATAACCTTCCATTCCGATAGAAGGATCCACCTTCCCTTTACCACACATATGAACAATATTAAAACTTAATAATAATGTATCTAAACTTTTCCTTACCATATCATTTATCCACTTAGCACCTTGACTCCCACCCATTATTAACAATACCGGTTTATCTTGCTGAAATTCACAATACCTTCTTCCTCGTAATACGTTACCTCTCTCAATTTCTTCCCTTACAATTGGTCCTACATAAACCTTTTTCTCATTACTTACATTCTTCCCTGTATGAGGGAATGTTGTGCATAGTTTTGTAGCAAAAGGTAATGCTATTTTATTTGCAAGTCCTAACGTGCTATCTGGTTCACGTATTACGATAGGTACACTATTTAACCATGCCCCTATTACTACAGGAACTGAAACAAATCCTCCTGCCGAAAAGATAACGTCAGGCTTTATTTTCTTAATTAATTTATAACTTTGTAAGCAGCCTTTTATAATTTTAAAAGGATCTTTAAAGTTCTCCCAATCCCAATATCTCCGGAGCTTCCCCGTTGAAATACTATTGTACTTAACATTTTGAACTAATACTTTTTCAATTCCATTTTGAGATCCAATATACTCAACTCCCCATCCTTTTTCCATAAATTTAGGAATCAATACCATATTAATCATTACGTGTCCGGCTGTACCGCCCCCAGTAAAGAGAATCTTTTTATTCATAACTTATATCCACCTTTATCATTTAAAGTCTAGCTTTATAGTAATCTTTCAAATGTACATTAACTTACTATGATTTATATAAATCTTTAACTCCAGACCTATGTCTTGCAAAAGATCTTTGATGAGTTCATAAAAATCATTTCCATACTCACTACATTCATACTGAGTAAAGACTTGGATTACAGGACTAGTTCCTGTATCTATTGTTGGGGGTTTTCGATTAACCTTTTCCACATATGCTCGACATGTATTTATCGCCTCATAGATGCGCAAAACATGTTCTTCTTCATCTTTCCAATCCAGCGTATCAACAATCGAAAGCGATAACATATTTTGATTATTTATAGTCTCATAACAATTCATATATTTCTTACATCCTTTTATATTTTTCATTAAATGCAGATGTCACTACACTTCGCATACTCAAGTACATCTTTTAATGATTGCTGAAATGGGATTTCTGGAACCCAACCTAACTTTTTTATATCCTCTAATACTAAACTTTCATTTGAGCCGCTCTCACTATTCTCTGTTTCTTTTATAGTAAAATTCAACTGTGTTAATCCTTTATATTGTTCCAATACATCTAATAAAGAGCGTTTTACTCCTGATCCAATATTATATTGTTTTCCATTTATACCATCACGTAATAACACATGATACGCTTTAACTGCATCACGTACATCTAGAAAGTCTCTACTATCTTTCAAACTGTTTACTTCAATAATCGCCTTACTTCTACCCGATTCTATATCTATCATTTTTTTTGCGAGAATTGAACAAACACCATTCGATACTCCTGGACCAATTAAATTTGAGGGCTTTGCAATGATAATATTTGAATCCATTAATCCGCCCCAAGCCTCCGCAATAATGACTTGCATAGTTTTACTTAAACTATATGGATTTGAAACTTTTATGTTTTTCATACTATCTGCTTGCAATGCAGATCCTATAACTAATGTTTTACAATGCGAGGCTTCCTGCTTAATGGCTTCTAATAAATATAAAGTCCCTATTACGTTAATCTCTATATATTCCAGAGAAGCTGTCCAAGACTCATTAACTGAGTTTCTTCCTGCTAAATGCAATACATAGTCTGGTTTTATTTGTTTAATTACCTTCATTACTTCACTCTTATTTGTTAAATCACAAGTAATACCATTTTCGATTTTTTCTCTATGTGAACGATTTTGAAACATAGGAATTACATGAAAGCCCTGCTCTAAAAAATATTGGCAAGCATGACGTCCTGTGAAGCCATTTGCACCAGTTATTAAAAGGCTCGCATTTCTTTTCATCGTAAAAACCCTCCTTTTTCTAACATTTGTTTCACCTCATGTTTTGTAAGTAAGTCTTGTTGAGAACTAAAACTCTTCACATCCACAAGCGGATAACTAGCATAATATTCTTGAAGTCCTTCTATAGGAATAGTCGGTAGTACCACAAAATAATTTTGATCAAAACTAATACTTGTTTTACTCTCTACCTCAGATAAAAGCATTTCACTTAATTTTTCACCAGGTCTTATCCCTACCTCTTTTATCTTCACGTTTTCTTTTTTCGAATCTTCAATCAATATTTTTGCTAAATCCGTTATTTTACATGCTGGCATTTTCATAACAAAGATTTCTCCTCCTCTTCCTTCAGATGCTGCTTTAAATAACAATCCAACAGCATCTTCAATGGTTAAGAAAAATCTAGTCATATTTGCATCGGTAATCCCTACTTTTGAAGATTGCTTAATTTGCTTTTTAAAAAGCGGTACCACACTTCCACTCGTTCCTAAAACATTTCCGCCACGAACACAAATGAATTTTGTTTTCTTCGTTTGCACATTCGCATGAACCATTAATTTTTCACCAATTGCTTTTGTCATCCCATACGTATTTGATGGATCGGCCGCTTTATCAGTTGAAACATATATAACTTTCTCAACTTGATTCTGGATAGATGCTTCAATTACATTTTGCGTACCATGTATATTTGTTTTTATAGCTTCATAAGGATAATATTCACATACTGGAACATGCTTTAAAGCTGCAAGATGAAATACATAATGTACACCTTGGCAAGCATATACTAGTTGCTCTTTATCACGAATATCTCCAATAATAAATTTCAATCTCTCTTCATTTATAAACTGTTGCTGCATTTCAAACTGAACCGTTTCATTCCTTGAAAAAACTCTAATTTCTTTCGGTGATTTTTCTAATAGTTGTTTTATAAGTTCATGTCCCCACGAACCTGTACCACCAGTAATTAAAATTATTTTATTAAGCATTCCTTTTCCTCCTACCATACATTTCAATTCAAATTGTATTTATTAAGGTTATTGAATTATTTTCAATTGATTCAAATCATAATCGTCGTTTGTTACATTTAATTGACAAAATAAAAAAACAGAAACTATTTTTTAATAGTTTCTGTTTTTCATTTCACTTCTTAGCAATTAGATTTTCTTTATACTGTTTGAATGATAACTATATTACTGGTTTAAAAAACACCGCTCATTTATTTCTTATACTCGTAATAAAATAAAGTGAAACTTTAATTAGTGGGGATTTTGTCCATCCCCCACTGATTATTAGTTGAATCAATCGGGCTTTTACGAGCAGCCCCACCCTCACCTAACTTCTTTGCTTTAGCCGACTTTTGAGATGGGAGTCTTACTGCTCGTTAATAGCGGGATAAATGGAATGATTCATAACCAATACCACATTTAAACTCATAGAAAAGGGAGGTAATGGAATGTACCAAAGCAATTCAAACAATACGTCTAAAGAATTCTCAAAAGCACTCCCTCTCTCCCTATTCGACGTGAAAAACGAGTTACAACAAAAAAGCGATCTCATCTCTTCTGTTACCATATATAAATTAACGAAAGAAGAGCAACTTATCATCGATAAAATTAAAGCTCAGACAAAAGAACTAAATAAAAATAACGTCACAAGAACACGTGCATACTACCAATTTTACATTCAATATCCAGAAATACATTGGGCACTACTTGGGCATATCGTATCACGTAACGGTGGCTGGAATATGACAGATTTAAAGGGAGATTTATATACGAGGCTTTTATCCGAGAAAGATCAAATTACATTTTTCTCTTTTTTAGAAAGAGGAAATTGGCTCATTTTCCAAGATGTATATCCTCAATTTTTACTATATGAGCAAAGTGTAAAAAAATCAAAAAAGCTATTTCACCTTCTCACTCACTTAAATGTTTCTACATTTATGGAAACAATGTGGAACGATTTTTGGAAAACAGGTAACAAAAAAACATTAGCGATCGCAACTATTATTAATGAACAAAACTACTTAGAAAAAAGAGTTATTCAAAATGCACACTTTAAAAAGACTGTATTAAATAGTATTGGATTTAAACTCTTTGATTTTTTTCAGTTTAATCATATCCTTTTCCCATTTTACGAAAATGATAAAAAGCAAAAAGTATTACTATTTGGTGATACAATGAAACATTTCACTTCTTTGCATGAACGAATTTCACTTGGAAAACGGTTGTATTCATTGTTATTTCGGGATACACATATTTTATCTCAAATAATAAACTGGGTCCATCACCATCCACATACAGGCTCAAGAAAAGATTACTGGCCCCATTTATTTTCTAGTGTAAATGAATCTTTTTCGCGTGAGTTTTATAAACGCCGAATAAAGAAATGCCAGTTACGTAGTGACGCGTATCGTATATACAGCCCTGCACTCATCTATGCATGGCGGGATATGAAACATGAAGAAGTTGAAAATGAAGATTGGTTTAACGATTGGCAAGTTGTAAATTATTTAGTTGATAAGGAGGAAAATATAAATGGAAAAATTACAGAAGACTACTGCAAAACACTCGAAAAAATTGAACTCGCAATTCTCGCAAAGAAAAATGTCCTCCTTCGAGAAGAAGAATGACTTTTTAGCATTATTAGTTACAGTCTTACTTTCTTCTATTATTGGAACTTGCTTAGATGCTTTCTTTGTGCATACACAAATATATTCCTTTCCAGTTAGACCTTTCTCATCTATATTTTCAGTTAACATAGGCTTTACGTTGTTTGTGCTACCAATTTTAACAATCATTTTCATACAAATTTCAAAAACATTATCTGCAGTTTCTAGAACTCTATTTATTATTTTAATAGGGCTTTGTGCTAGTATTTTTGAACAAGTTGCTGAGAGGTTAGGTTTATTTGTACATAACGGGAATTGGCATCATGCTTATTCTTTATTTGGATATATCATTTTCTTTTCTCTTATTTGGAAATTATATACTTGGATGCAAAAATAAAGAGACCGTTATAATAACGGTCTCTCCTTAAGCATAATCTTCAGTCACTGCTACTGAACGACTTTGAAGGCTTTTTGATCGCAAACGATATGCAACTACTTTCTTCTTATATTGCTTTACTACATCAACGTGTTCCTCGTAGCTATATATAGAAAATCTAATCTCTCTTTTTCCTTTCTTCGTCTCCATGACTATCGGTGTACCATTCCCTTGCGGCGGAAAATAATGTTTATCTAAAAATAAAGCCTCGTTAAATTCATGAATAACTTGAAGTTTCATTTTTCCTTCTATACTTTCCCCATCTACCGTTACAGTAGTATTTTCCTCATCAAGTTTTTGGTGTAACTCAAATCTACTAATAATTGATTCTACAACAGAAGTTGGCATACTAGAAACTAGTACTTTAAGAGCACCAAAAATAAATAATGTAACTATAAACCATGTTGTCATTTTAATCATCTCCATTACGCTCTAAAATGAGTAGTGTTATACTCCTTATTACGATTCATTAATTTTCAAAATAAAAATTCCACTCCATAAGGTACTAATATACTAATAAGTATCCCTGTTACAATCATCGTTACCGAACCGATAGTTGCCTCTTTCTCTCCTTCTTTCACTAGACGGCTCACACCAATAATATGTGATGCGCAGCCCATCCCCACTCCTTTTCCAATCGTACTTGTTATACGGAAAAACTTAAGTACTGTCGGTCCGATAATAGCACCTGTTATTCCTGCAACAACTACAAAACTAGAAGTCATAGATGGAATGCCACCAATTTGATCCGCTAATGAAATGGCAATAGGCATTGTCGCTAATTGTGGTAAAGTTGTTAATATAAGTTCCTTATCTATATTTAAAATCCCACCAATCACTATATTCATACTCGTTAAAGCCACTATACCTATCACTACGCCGATTAGTATCGCTAAAAAGTTTTTCATAAGTATCTTTCGCTCTTTAAATAGCGGTATGGCTAACGCTACAATTGCAGGACTCAAAAAACCTGAAAGAATGTCTCCCCCATTTTCCTTATACTCATGATGAGAAATACCAAATATCAAAAATAAGCAAATCATAATTGCTGTAACTGTTAATACCGGTAACGTAAATGGAAACGTAAATTTTTTATATAACTTTGTCGCCAATAAATAAATTACTACAGTAATAATAATTAAGACCATTTGAATCGTGCACCTTGTCGATTTTATTTTTTTGATGTTACTAATAATTGACTTACATACCCTGAAACAATCAATGTTACTACCGTACTTACAATTACTAAAAGGAATATAACACTCCCCTTACTTAAAAGAAAAGATCCATATTCCATTAATCCTGTTGTCGAAGGAATTAGAAATAACGGTAAAAATACTATTAACTTTTCTGCCCCTACCTCAAACCACTTTAATGGAAAAATACGAGTAGAAAGGAGTAGAAACAATATTAACATCCCTATTAAACTTCCTGGCATCGACAGATGGAATACTCCTTGAATCCACGTACCAGCTAAGCTAAACACATATAGCACGCCTACTTGAAGTAAAAGCGTCACGTACTTCATTTCTTTCCCTCATTTCCATATTACGCTTCGCTATTATGAAATCTCATTTAATGTTTCCGCAAACCTTGTAACTCCAAGCTGAATTTGTTCTACATTCGCTCTGCCAAAAGTAAATCGGATATATTCACTTTTCGAACCTAGGACGCTTCCTGGGACAAATGCTACACCATTTTGTATAGATTCACCTAGTAAATGATATTCATCAAACGTTCCTTGCACTTTGCACCATAAATGTATTCCGCCCTCAGGAACAAAAAATTCAATCTGGTCCCCTAATATTTCTTCAAGCTTTCTAATTAACTCATCTCTTCTTTGTTTCAGTTGTCCACGGAGCATCGTAATATGCGTATGAAAATCCTCAGATTCTAAAAATTGGTTCGCTACCCACTGTGTAAATACACTATGACCGAAATCAACTTGCTGCTTCGCATCTGCCAATCTCTCAATTACGCGCGTGGGGCCAATTACCCAACCAATACGTAATCCTGATGCAACAATTTTTGATAATGAGCTCACATAAAGAACATTCCCATTTTGATCCATCGATTTCAATGTTGGATTCACTTCTCCATTAAAAGAAGTCAAACTATACGGATCATCTTCTACAATCGGTATACCAAATTCAGAAGATAGTTCTAAAACCTTTTTACGTCTTGCCAATGAAAGTACCGTTCCAGTTGGATTTTGATAATCCGGATTTAAAAACACCATCCGAATGCGATGCTTTTTGTGCAAATCGATTAAGTCATCTGGATTCATACCATGCTGATCAACTGGTAAACGGAATATTTTTAAACCTGCTGATTTAAACATCGGAAGTGAATAACAATAGGAGGGATCCTCAATTGCAATCGCATCTCCAGGCTTTAACAAACATTGAACGATAAGATTAAGTGCTTGCTGAGCTCCAGATGTAATAAGAATAGAGCTTGAATCTGCTTCTATTTGTTTATATTGCTCGACATGTGCCGCAATGGTTTTTCGCAACATTTCATTTCCAAGCGGATGGTCATAACCGAGATTTCCCATAAATGTTTTCTCCGACAAAATTGTTCGAAATCTATCACTCGGAATTAAATCTGATGACAATTCACCACTCGCTAAATTGATTAAATCATCTTTTTGTGTTTCCGTTCGAATTTGTTGAACAAGTGGTACATTAGGTAAGAACGATCCATCCTCAACGTACCTACCCCAGTTCGGTATTCGTTTATGTGACACACCCCATATATCTGTATTCACCCGAGTGCCGCTTCCTTTTTTCCGTTCTACTACCCCAAGTGATTTCAATTCCTCATAAGCAGCTACGACCGTACTCCGGTTCACTTGTAAATTCTGTGCTAACATACGCTCGGAAGGTAATTTTCTATCAGAAGGGAATTCACCGGTAGAAATGCCTCTTTCAATGTAATCAGCAATTTGTTTATAAACTGGTATCTTATCTTCACGATTCGGTTGCCATTCCATTTAGTTCCCTCCTCTCCAAGCTGGTGTCCTGAACTCATTAATAACAGTATTCACTGCAAAAATGGTATTAATCAAGCGCATGATTTAAAAATGCCTCTACCGTCACATTAAAGCTAGTAGGCTGTTCTAAATAAGGCAAGTGCCCACTATTTTTCAACTCAACGAAAGTCACGTTTCTCAGGTGTTTTTCAAATTCTCTCACATACTTTTCCGGAACAAAATAATCATTCTCTCCTCGTATTATTAATGCAGGACATGCAATGTTAGAGAGGTATGGTCTTTGATCGTAATCAACTAATTCAGCGAATAGCCTTTGAATATGCGGCGGATGAATCGTTTGTAGGGATTGATGAAATCCTCGGACAATTGCATCATTATCTTCTACTCCCATTGCTCTCAATAACGTATCAGCCCAAGTTTTCCCTTTATCCTGCAAGCTAAGTAAATCATATACTTCAAGTCGTTCTTTACGATCTGCCGGTTCTAAATAGGGAAATGCATTTACAACAATTAAGCTAGAAACAAAACGTGGATATTGAATAGCAAAATCGATACCCACTCTAGCTCCTTTTGAAAGACCACAAATTGTTACTGATTTTAGCTTTAAATGATTACATAACTCATATAAAACATTTGAATATTCTTTAAAACTAATTTCCATCCCTTCGGATTTCCCATGCCCAGGTAAATCGAGTGAGATTACGGTCCATGTCTTCTTGAAGTATTTTCTTTGATATAACCAATTATTCGAATTTCCTCCAAGACCGTGTAAAAACAATATGACAGGACCCGATCCTTCTATATTGTAAAAAATCTTTCGATTCTTATATTCAAAATATATATTCATCACCTTCAGATGTAGCATCACATATTTTTATCTTTGAATGAATATATCCAAAACGGTTCTCTTTCTAGCCACTCAACTGTGCCTGAAATACCGTCTTCATACTCCCTTTCCAGCTCATCCACTTTAGTTGTAAATTGTGATGCATGTGCTCGTAATGCTTCCAATTTTTTCGGAACATATTTTTTCACTTCATTTTTAAAATCTGGAGGTCCTATTTCGTCTTCATGATTTTTCGAAAAAGCTACAGCATAAAAGGCTGGTCGTTTACTTTCCGAAATATTAGCTAAGGCCTCTACTACTGCTTCCCCTGTTGCATCGTGATCCGGATGAACTGCATACCCAGGATAGAAAGAAATAACTACAGAAGGATCCAATTCTTCAATACAGTTTTGAATCAAGCTTCTTAATTTTCCAGGCTCTTCAAATTCAAGAGTTTTATCACGATATCCCATCATACGTAAATCTTCAATCCCTAAAATATTTGTAGCTCGCTTTAACTCTTTCTCTCTAATTGTATATAAAGATTCACGAGTTGCAAAAGGTGGATTCCCCATCGCTCTCCCCATTTCACCAAGTGTTAAGCAAACATAAGTAAGAGGGACTTTCTGCTCAGTATAAGCCAAAATTGTTCCAGCCACGCAATACGACTCATCATCCGGATGCGGGAAAACAACTAAAACGTGGCGCTCATTTTTCATCAATATATTAACTCCTTCATCATATACAAACTTTATAAAATAACGACCGCATACCAAGTAACTCCTACAAGAAGCACTAAAAGAAGAATGACATAGATAGCGGATAAGTTTTTCACATTCCTCTTTGTAGACTTACCGTAATTCTCCTCTACATTTCGTGCGACTAGTACGGTCCCAAACAGTGATACAACTACAATAATAACAACTAGTGAAATCGCAAAACTCATTGTCTTCCACCTCTCTAAGGCCAGTCTATTTTAAAGCATGAATAAAATACTACCTTTCTTCTCTTATCATAATAGAAGTTTGTAAAAAACGGACCAACCACTTTTGTGTTTTTTTGCTCATCCACTTTAAAAATAAAAAGCAACTGCTCACTTAGGACCAGTTGCTTTTTTTACAAGGCTACTTATATTCATTTTCAATTAAAATTAATTCGATTTAAAAGTTTGGTCTTTTCATAATGAAACATTGATTGAGATAGCTCGAAAATTGTTCCATTTACAAGATAAACTGTATTTTCAATAAGAAGCGCTGGATCACCTTCATTTAGTTCTAAAAGCTTTGCATTTTCTTTATTTATTTTTTCACAACTAATAACTTTATCGGCAAAGCCAATATTTAATCGTAAATCCTCAATGAAATAACTGTATACAGAACTTAATGCTATTTCTTCATTCAAATAAGGAATGATATCTTTTTTGAAATAACTTACTTCAATAGAGAATGGTTTACCGTCTACAATTCTTAAACGCTTCAAAAAATATAGTCTAGTTCCAATCTCACATTGCATCCGTTCTACTATCTCTTCATTTGCCTCTATTACTTCAATCTCTAGCACTTTCGTTTCAATATTTTGTGAAACGAGATTTTTCGTTAATCCACGTAAACTTCCTAAATTAATGTAATCTGTTACAGAAGTTTCACGTAAAAACATACCACTACCTTGCACTTGAAAAATATAACCTCTATTCACAAGTTGACTAATTACTTTACGTATCGTATTACGGCTTACTTCAAATCGATTCATCAACGCTTCTTCTGTAGGTAATTTTTTCGTTTCATTAAAAAGCCCATCTCGAATGTTTTGCTCTAACACATCTGCAATTTGTTTATACTTTGCACTCATACACTTTCTCCTAAAATACTCTTTTATCTGTTATAACTCTTCTCCTCTCGTTTCGATCACATGTTTATACCAATGAAACGAAAGTTTCTTCTTACGTTTTAAGTTATCATTATGATCGACAAAAATAAAGCCATATTGCTTTTTATATCCATTTAACCAACTTAACAAATCAATAACTGACCATGCATAATAACCTTTTAAATTAATTCCCTCTTGAATTGCACACTTCATTACTTTTAAATGCTCTTCAATAAATTTAATTCGCGGAACATCTACAATTTCTCCGTCAATGATTGGATCTTCATCACCAAGTCCATTTTCCGTTACATACATCTTTATGTCACCGTAACGCGCTTTCAACATATGCAATCCATCTAAGAAACCTTCGGGAGATATTTCCCAACCCCATTTGGTATATGTTTTATCATCCATTTTTACTGTTCGATAAAAACCATCAAAAGAAGGATTACCTGGAGCAAGTGTTGAGTTTTCTCGAGAATGCTCCTCGCTCTTTATATCCATATCATATCTTTCTACTCGTATTGGCTGATAATAATTCAAGCCGATAAAATCATTTTTTTCGGCATTTTGTTTAATGATTTCTAATTCTTCAACCGTCCAATTAGGAGTCCACCCATTTTCCTTTAATTGTTGTACAACATAAGACGGATACTCACCTTTTAAAACTGGATCGTAGTACCAATACGTTTCATATTCATTCGCATGATTTGCTGCTAGTATATTTTCTTTTTGATCATCCACACTATAAGCAGGTAAGAAAACATGTGTAATCCCTATCTCCCCATACTGTTTCAGCTGCTTGTACACCGCAACTGTTTTCGCATGCGCATAAAATACATAATGAGTCGCTTGAAAATACTTTGGAACATCATTTTGTATTCCTGGTGGATGTGCACCTTTTAAATAGCCTAATCCACAAAACATTACTGTTTCATTAAAAGTAATCCAATGTTTCACTCTATCACCAAATGCCTTAAAGCAAATTTCTGCATACTTTACAAAAGCCTCTGCTGTTCGTTTATTCGTCCACCCACCATCTTTTTCTAACGGTAATGGTAGATCCCAATGATATAAAGTGGCAAACGGTACAATCCCGTACTTTAAACATTCATCAATTAAATTGTTATAAAATTCAATTCCTTTTTCATTTACCTCTCCATCTCCAGTCGGCAATATTCTCGCCCAAGAAATCGAAAAACGATACGATTCCAATCCCATCTCAGCCATTAAACGAACATCTTCCTTATATCGATGATAATGATCAACCGCTACATCACCATTTGTTCCATCGTATGTTTTGCCAGGAATTTTTGAAAACTCATCCCAATTCGTAACACCTTTTCCATCCTCATTCCATGCACCTTCTACTTGATAAGAAGCTGAAGCAGCCCCGAATAAAAAATCATGTGGAAACTTCATAATATATACCTCCGTTTCATTACAACAAATCAAATTCATTACTACATATAAAATTTATAGGTACAAATTTTATATGTAGTAATTATAGCTTAAGTTTCGATTTTTTTCTATCATGAACGTACGATATGTAAAACTATATTTGATGTTAATTTTTAGAAAACAAAAAAGAAGCGACGTATTTCATCGCTTCTTACTATGACAATCTTTACTCTTTTACAAGTGACTTATTCGCTCTTATAACTTCTTGATAAAGTATTGGGGACCATTTTTCATTTATATAATCTTGAATTACCCAGCCCACTCTCGTAGGATTCTTTTGCTTCATATAGCTTGCAATTTCAGGATTTATGTAGGACGCATAATAATATGGACTATTCCATGCTGTACCACCAGAAGACAAGCTTGTAAAATTAATATATAGATGATTACACTCTTCACTGTTGTTAATCGTTTCATTTATAGTATCTTTAATAGATGTTACTTTCTCATCATAACTCACTTTATATTTATCTTGTACTGTTACATTTACATTTTGATTTACAGTTGTCGTAAACGTGTCATTATCTGGCCAATAAAAATTATTATATCCTCCAGATTCATTACTACCACTGTATCTTTTTAGTAGCACAATTTTCCCTCGAGCATCTCCAAGTCTTATATTCCCTTCTGTTTTTAAAAAGATAGGATCAAGAAAATAATTTTTTTCAAACGTATTACTAAATGAATCTTCTGCCCCTTTCATATCCTCATACTCTTTTTTTAAAGACATAATAATCGTTTCACTTGGATTATCTTTTAAAAATTGTTTCGCTTCATTTATAAATTCATGCAATGTTACATAAAGATATAATGGCCCATGATGAAGAACTATCGTATTATCATCTGTTAAACGCCCTCTAATATCAAAAATTCTAGCTCCGTGATCCATTTGGTAACGAAAATTATATTCTTGCGTCATTCCCCATACTTGCTTTATCGGATTTTGCAACTTGAACGTTCCACTATCATGTGTTCCTGGAATTGAAATTCGTGCTAACGGTACGTTATCGGGTATAGGTTGCATCCATTTTGACCAGTTTTCAAGCCCATTACCAGCGCTAGCAGCAACTGCTTGCTTATCATTGAAAGCAAATACAAATGTGCTAAGTATAGTACTACATATGAGTAATTTCAAAATAAACTTCTTATTGCTCATTTTTATTCCTCTCTCTTTCTGTTTTATATCACACTTATTGAATATAACATAAGCTACTTAATAAATAACATTTCATAAATATGGAATATTGCATATAAGTAAAATTTAAAAACATCCACATATTCTCATCTCAATGCATTAAAAAAATTTAATATCCCTTTTCACTAGATAAATTATAGTAATCAACAACTCGAACTTCAATGGGCTTTCATATGCAATATTTCATATTTGGGTCCTACATGATATAAATAAAAAACTTATAATGATTATTTATTCCATACGTGATAATATACTTATATTAAAATATAAATACATACCTTATATACTCTGAACTACATTACTCAACAGTTAAAACTTAATTTTTTATTGGGAGGATTTACAATGAAATTATTAAAAATAAAACATATAATTCCTTTATCTGCGGCAGCAATTACATTCGTATGTAATCAAGGTGTAGCTGAGGCTTCCACCATTCATACAGTAAAAAAGAATGATACACTTTGGGGTATCAGTAAACAATATGGAGTTTCAATACAATCTATTAAACAAGCAAATAATAAAGGAAAAGATCAAACTTTTATTGGTGAACAGTTACATATTCCAGGATCCATGAAATCAAATGAGGTCACTGTTCATCAAAACGACAAACCTAAGAACATCTCTGGACAAATTATTTATCAAGTACAGCCGGGAGATTCATTAGAAATTATAGCAAAGCGTTACAATGTTACCGTTCAATCTATAAAACAAATTAACAATACAGTCGGAAACAAGCTTTATACAGGACAACATTTAAAAATCAATTCAAGTATTTCAGAAAAAGAAAAAGACTTAATGGCACGCTTAGTTACTGCTGAGGCAGGTGGCGAATCATATAAAGGAAAAGTAGCGGTGGCGAAAGTTATCCTGAATCGTGTAAATGCAAATGGTTTTCCAAATACAATAACAGGTGTTATTTATGAACCTATTAAACACGGATATGCATTTACTCCTGTTACCGATGGTAGAATTAATCAGCCTGCAAGCGCAGAAGCAAAAATGGCAGTAGAAGAGGCTATCTCTACAAATGGAATACATTCTGATTGGCTTTATTTTTACAATCCAAAAACTTCAACAAACAAATGGATTACGACACGTCAAACAGTAGCGGTAATCGGTAACCACGTCTTCGCTAAATAAAACTATAATTCTCTTCAAATTTATGCACTTAACAACTATTTCAAATGATTAGCAGACCTCTTCACTTAAAAGGTCTGCTTTTTATATGTAAGATTTTATTAATCATATGACATAGTGATCATTTAAAACTATTTCTTCTTTCAAATAAAAACATTTGTATTTACTCCACCACTCGGAGAAATTAAAAAAGCATCAAGTTCAAAAACTCCCTCTTTATTAATAAAAGCTATTTCTTAACTTCATAAAAGTGTTATACACTAAGAAAATAAAAAACAAACTATTCGTTAGCAGGTGAAAGAATATGTATGATGTTACAATTATCGGAGCTGGAGTAAGTAGCATCTTTATGGCTTATTCATTAGCCCAAAGTAACAAAAAGATTTTAATTCTTGATAAAGGTAAAGCGCTAAAAGATCGCCATTGTCCTTTAGACCAAGGAAAAGTGTGTAATTGTACTACATGTGATAAATATTTCGGATTTGGTGGTTTAGGAAAATCCGAAGGGAAATTTAATTATACAAATGGATTTGGTGGGGAACTTGAGCAAAAAGTAGGTAAAAAAGCTTTTATACAACTCATGGCTGAAGTAGATGAAATTCTATGTCAGTTTGGTGGAAGTTCCGTTTCAAAATATTCTACAGAAAATCTAAATCTCACTAAGAGAGCTGAAGCGTGTGGTTTACAAATGCTCACAACAGAAGTAAGGCATCTTGGCACTACACTTTCAAGTAACATTTTTCAGCAGCTCTACGAATTTTTACTTACGAAAATAAATATCCGATTTCATATAGATGTAGAGCATATCATAAGGCAGAAAGATCATTTTAGAATAGCTACAAATCAAGGGATAGTTCAATCTAAGCAAATCGTATTTGCAACAGGACGTTCCGGGGCTGATTGGTTAAAAGAAATGTGCTCTTCCCTTGAAATTGCACAGGAACAAACCCGTATAGATTTAGGTATTAGGGTAGAGATGAAAGAACATCAATTACGTTCTATATTAAAAGATACATTTGAGACGAAACTTTCTTATCAGCATGAACATTTCACGGCTACTACTTACTGTATGAATCCAAAAGGACGCATTATTCGAAAGTACGAAGAAGGTTTAGTTATGCCTGACGGTCAAAATTTTCGAGAGCAAGGAACTGGCACTTCTAACTTAAATTTCACTTTATTTATCCCGCGCTATTTTCCAACTCTCAAAGAAGCCAATGTATACGCAAGTTCAATTATTAAAAGCATTAACCAAGGACGAGATCGGATTGTTATACAGCGTTTAGAGGACTTAATAAAGAAACAACCTACAGCGGAGAACAACATGAAACATAATCGTATACAGCCTACACTACACGGAGATTATGGAGATTTGAATGAAGAAATTCCTCAATTATATATTGAAGGACTCAAAAAATTTTTATTACGTTTAGAACAATTTATCCAAGAACCTATCGATAAAGATACTTTATTATATGGAATTGATGGAAAGTTCTATGCTCCTACAATAAAAATCAATAACCACTTTGAAACAAGTATGAATGGGCTATTTTTAATTGGAGATTGTTCAGGCGTCACTCACTCATTATCTCAAGCAGCTGCAAGTGGTCTGTATGTTGGAAAATATTTATCAGGTATTTAAACTTTTTAATTAAGATGCCAGTCAAATGTTTTAAGTTTCACCAACACTTTATTTATCTAATAATAGCTTTAACGAAATTATTATCCCTCCCCCGCTGATGATTAAGCCACAAAGAATCAGGATTTTACGGGATATATTGAAAACACATGAAAAACTACATTCTATATAGAATGTAGTTTTCTACTAATTAATATAACCGTTTTCTTTAAGTTAACTTTTCTGAAAATTTAAACTGATTGAATGTCAATAGTTTAAAAATCATCTATTCATTTTCACTTTCATTTGTTCGATATTTTGTAACATCGCCGTAGTGTTTAATATGTTAGGATGTCTATAAGTATTTTTTACTACGACTATGATTTTTTCTGCTCTGTTTCAAAAAAAATTAGATGTATGTTACTTCGCTTTAAAATTCTCCATTGTATGTATATGAATACTTCAAATTATTACCTTTAGAAAAATATAATCTAAATGGTTCACCACACTCTAATAGTTATAAAAACATAATATATAACCTTAGTTAAATAAACTCTATAAAGAAGGTGTAAAAATGAAGAATAAAATAAATTTACAAATGCAAAATATAAGCTTTGTTTTAATAATTGCTTTAGCAGTATGGTTAAAAACATATCTTATTACGCGATTCAGTTTTGATTTGAAAATTGAGTCTTCCACACAAGAACTTATTTTGTTTATTAGCCCTCTAGCTGCATCATTAGCATTTGTTGGATTAGCATTATTTGCAACTGGTGAAAAGCGAAATTATATAGCGCTATGTATTAATTTCTTATTAACTATAGTTCTCGTTGGAAATGTAATGTTCTATGATTTTTATAGCGATTTTGTTACGTTACCAGTACTTGGACAAACATCTAACTTTACACAGTTAGGCGGCAGTATTAAAGAAATATTAAACTACAAAATTATACTCGCATTCGTAGACATTATTTTCTTCTTTATTTTGTTAAAGAAGAAATCGATAGTCTTTAAAACAGGACGTGTAACTCATTCTGCACGCTTGTTATATTTTCTCTTAACGATTGCTGTATTTTTTGCGAATCTACATCTTGCAGAAAAAGAGCGCCCTGAATTATTAACGAGATCCTTCGACCGAGTAATGCTTGTTAAAAATTTAGGACTATATACTCATCAAGTATATGATTTAACACTACAAGTAAAAGCTGGATCCCAAAAGGCACTCGCAGATAGTAGTAAATTACAAGAAACTGAAAACTACGTAAAGGCAAACCATAGCGAGCCGAATCCTAACATGTTTGGTGCAGCTAAAGGAAAAAACGTAATTGTCGTTACTCTTGAATCCTTGCAAACCTTTTTAATAGGTGCATCCGTCAATGGTCAAGAAGTTACACCGTTCTTGAATGAATTCATAAATGAAAGCTATTACTTTGATAACTTTTTCCACCAAACTGGTCAAGGAAAAACATCAGATTCTGAATTTCTAATAGATACATCGTTGTATCCATTAAATCGAGGAGCTGTATTTTTCACGCACGGTAACAACGATTATACTGCGACTCCAGAAATTTTACGTCAGCAAGGCTATTTCACTTCTGTATTCCATGCGAATAACGCAACATTTTGGAATCGTAATATTATGTACTCTGCTCTTGGTTATGATCGTTACTATAATGAACTTGATTACAAAATTACGCCAGAAACAAATTTAAATTGGGGATTAAAAGATATCGAATACTTTGATCAATCAGTAGATATATTAAAAACTGTTGATCAACCATTTTACGCTCGTTTCCTTACTTTAACAAACCATTATCCATTTACGTATGATGAAGATACAAAATTCATTGAACCATACAACTCTGGTAATGGCGTATTTGATCGTTACATCGTAACAGCACGTTACTTAGACGAATCAATTAAAAAATTTATTGAGCGTTTAAAAGCCGAGGGAATGTATGATGATTCTATTATTGTGTTATACGGTGATCATTACGGCATTTCTGAAAAACATAATCGCGCAATGGCACAGTTTTTAGAAAAAGATCAAATAACAGAATTTGATACTTTAAATTTACAACGCACACCTTTATATATTCATATCCCTGGCCAAACAGAAGGTCAAACTATTTCAAAGCCTACGGGACAAATCGATATGAAACCTACTATTCTAAATTTATTAGGGGTTGATACTACTAACGATATCCGTTTTGGTCATGATATGTTTTCAGATGAATATAATGGATTTGTTGTTTTCCGTGATGGCAGCTTCGTTACAGACAAGTATGCATATACAAATCATACTTTTTATAATCGAGAAACAGGTGAGGTTGTAGATTTACCAAAAAAAGAAGCTCAAGAAATGATTAACCGTGCACAAAATGAGTTACGAATGTCTGACAAAATTATTGAAGGCGATTTATTACGTTTCTCAGAAAGTAATAAAATTAAAACTGGAGAAGTAAAAACTAAAATTAAAGAAACTGAAAAGTAATCTATATAAAGAAAGGGAGCAACTCATTACGGTTGCTCCCTTTTCCCCTCTTATAACACATGATGCAATTTCATATAAAAAACTTGATATATTTTACTTTTATTCTACGCTTGTTTCTAAAGTTAAATCTGTATAGGCATTATCATCACCTATATTTAAGATTACTTCACATTGACGTAATCTCAATTCAAAGAGCGTTATAGGATCATGATAAACTTCAGGGTTTGATTTCATTTTATGCAGTTTATCTTGTTTTTCTTTTATTTCTAAATGAGTGTTTTTTACAGCTTGTTCCAACGAGCCAAATGGATTTCTAAAGAACATATTAATATCCCGCTCTTGTGTGTTTTCAAATAGCTCAAACTGCAAGAAAAATTTCTTCATAATAGAAGCCGTTACATCGGTATAATCTTCATTTTCTAAATACTGTTTGTATTTGTTATATAGCATAGCTTTATTTTTAGGAAGAACTCCAAATAATTTACCGGCACTTTTCAGTAAAAATTGTGCTGGCGTAAATCGGCGTAAAATATTTACTTCTTCCATTTGTATTCTAGTTGTCATTCTATCAGTATCTCTGCGCCAGTCATCAATTACTTTAAAGTCACATTCTAACTGTATTCGATTTTCTCCAAATAAAGAATTAAGTCCTTCACTGGTTTCTGCTAAGTACAATTGACTTTGAAGGAGCTCGTTATTAGAAGTCGCAATCCAATTTTGCATCGAGCGAGCAAGATTAGGTAATACAGTTTGTTCTAGATATTGTTGCACCCTTTCATTCATCGCTGTATTTAGTTCAATATCAATGTGCCCAAAATCACTTTCTTCACTAATTAAATCGGAACAACTCTGCAATAATTTCGGAATATGTTCTGTAAGATCATTAGTAATTTCGTTTTTCATTGTACGATATGTTTCTGTAATTAAATGAATTTTTTCCTTCTCAAAAGCAGTAAGGTTATTAATACAAGCATTTAGTTTAACTAACATATCTTCATTCCAATTAATAGAATCCACTAGATTATTTTCCCTCTCGACGCGTTTATCCAAAAGATATGTAATTGTTTTTCGAATGAAAAACAATAGCTTTTCAGTACGTTCTGCATCGATATTTTTATGGTTAAAGTTAAAATGAATAAACTCAGTTAAATCGTTTAGTTGTTTACTATTTGTATATAACGAAGAATAAGGGAAAACTCTTGCATTAGGGAAATATGTATTTATTCTCACTTGCGTATCTTGTATAACTCTTTTTGCTTCTGCTTCATTGTAAATGTTATCGATTTTATTTAATAAGAAATGAACTTGTAGATTTGGTGTATGTTCTTGGATACTTAATAGAATGTCACGTTCTTTGTCAGTAAAAGGTGAATCCGTATTCAATACGAATAATAATTCATCTACAGAGTTTAAATATTCAAACACCTCATCTCTCGCGTCATTGTTCCTATTAAAGCTAGGTGTAACAACGAATGTAAGTTTATTTTTACTTAAAAACCTGCATGGTAATTTAAATTCAACACACGCTCTATCTCTATATGTTTGACGATGCACTGCCATCATGTTATGGAAATCAGAGAAATTCTCAGTTGTTGTAATTTCCGAATCTGTTATAGCGTTAATTTCTGTATAAGCGTCATTTTTAAAAACAACTACATTTGAGATTGAGTTTTCTAATATATTTTCTCCTAAAATAGAGTTAATAAATGAAGCTTTTCCGTTCCCTGAAGTTCCAGTTACTAATAGGCGATTTGTTCTTAAATCTGCAAGCTCACCAACTAACCAGCTAAATCGGTTACCCATTTCTAAATCATGTTCTTGTGCCCAGTGTGTAATAGATTCAAAAAGATGTAAACTATACTCTAAGCCATTCACATGATTAATAGAATATGACAGTAGGTCTTCTGCATCTTTTATATCCGCTGAATCTATTTTAGAAGGAAAAATCTCATCCCATGCCAATACTGCTGCAGATGGAAATACAGCATGAGATGGATTGACTACCTTTAACCAATTTGTTAACAGGTTTGGAATGATATCGTGTAATTGTCTAAGCATATATTGACCTTGAATTAATTCAAAGTATGTTTCTTCGTAAAGAGAAGAAATTTCGTCCCATATATCGGACGAATGTATTTCGATATGTATGAAAAATTCATTTATTGTGTTGAGCCATAATAAGTAATTTTGTTCATCTTTATAGCTGTGCCAAAGTGATGAAACAATTTGCGTAAATTGTACTTGATCTACATTATTTAATGTAACTAATACTTTATAAAAATAGTCTGGTGAAATATTTTTAGTAAATCCTTTATCGATATATTCTTTTAGAACCTCAAACCACGGATAAGATTCTGTTCGAATTAACTCGTTCACAGCAAGCTCTACTGCACTATCAAAATCTTGCTGTTCTTCATAAAAGGAACGTGCAATTGTTGTGACGTTTGGATAATCGGGATTTAAAGAAACCGCTTCTTTTATAACAGCGAAAGCTGAATCAAAATTATTTTGCTCGATATAAAGAGACAGTAATTGCAGTACAATTTCGGTCATCAGTATTTTGTTATCAGTATTAATAGAAGTATACACGTTTTCAGCAACTGATAATTGGTTAAGTTCGAAGTAAGCATCCGCAATATTTTTTTGTGCCCATGGCGCTAATTCATTACTAACTTTCTCCCATTTAAAAATAGCTGCTTCAAAATCTTGATGGTGATAATAAAATTCACCTTGTGCAAAACGAATATAAGATCCATCAGAAATCTTATTTTTTTCTTCGTTTACATAAGCTTCTCCAAGTACTTGAAGAGGTGGGTGTGTTTCATTCTCCATTAGGAATGTTTCATAATACATCTTTTTTATTAATTGTTTTTCTAATCTCATCTTTTCCCCCACTATATCTTGGAAAATACATTTTTCTCCATATGTCAATACTTTTTTGTATGTATACTTTTTATCTTAACAAAGAATTCCTTTTGAAAAATTTCATTTTCCTTTCATTTTTCAAGTAAGATTGAATTTTTATGAGAAAAGTTTCAGTTTTTTTTCAATTCCCTTTCAGTTGTGAAACAACATTAAATGTTCCTAATAACCTAATAACACTATAATATTCCACATTATATTATCAGGAAAACTATATATATATTACATTATAAAAACAATCTATAACGAATATATATGCAAGATTCCCTTCGCTAATAAATAAAAGAAATCATTATAATATATTTCTCACATTGTTTTCCTTTGAAATATTTCAGTAGTTACGTAATTAAATTCCATTAACCTATATAAATAACTAGTCCAAAAAAAATCTATATGCATATCATGTTATAGTAAAGAATTCAGGAAATCCTAAAAAGGAGGCATTTTCATGTTTGAAGATAAATCTAAAATAAATTACCCATATGAATTTACTGAAACTACAACAGTCCCTCTAAAAAACCCCATCAATAAAACTTTCAAAAACGGCTCTGGTACACATAACTTCCCAATTAAAAAGCATTATAAAGAGCAGGTTTTATATACTGAAAAAATTAATAATAATAAAAATAAATAACCGTATAGATCCTTATAACAATTAACCAAATAAGAATCAATATTTGGCCATGCATAGTTATGTGTTTAATAATGTAGAAATCCTTATTATACAATTTACGTACCTTTAAAAAGTGCTGATATACGGCGCTTTTTTATACATAGATAATAGAAGCACAAAAAAAGTATGGATATTTTCCACACCTTTTTTGTGCTTTGCTATTTATAAATGGAGTAGTACGTCCATGTTTATTTTACCTAATAGCACTTTAATGGGCCTTCTAGAAGAAATAAAAGCTAGTTTAATGAAAAAATAAGTTTCTTAGCCAATGCCCCTCCCCTACCAGCAGAATTTTACTGGTAGGAGTCATTGTATTGAATTTATATAATACCTTGAATATTTTGCGTCTATTTTTTCTTAAGGGATATTTATTCGGGTTACTTATTAGATTATCAATTATATTCCTTCCGATTCCTACTTTTTATAGGTCATTATTGCTCTATTATATATATTTAAAAATTTACTAAGCGTTGTTTCAAAGCTACTTAGTTTTCATAAAATATTTTTTGTTTCCGTTGGAACGAATAGGCTTTAATCTCATCTGTATCTAAATTTTCATGAAATAAATGAATGGCTATAATTTGTCTACAATCGTAGGTATGATAATAATATGTTCCGGACTCCATACACATTACGCTTGTATAAATGGTATTATCTAATGTACCTTCTTCTGTTATTACTCCGCCTTTAGGAACCTCGCAATTTGATAAGATATGAAAAAGGGCCGATACTCCCTCTTCTTCGCTATCTATATCTTGAATGTTTTGTTTGCCATATGCTGCCCGCACAAACCTTGATGGCGGGGTGAAATCCCCTGGAAGTCCCATTGAGCCTGAGCCCTGACCAAAAGCACTTAATGGTAAATTACTCCACTCTGTTGGCGAGAATGGCTGCGATTTAAGGCCAATATATTGTCTTAAATTTTGTAAATGCCAATTAAACTCCGGACTATTAGTCATCACTCCTAGTGGATTGTCATACATTTTTAATCCTTCATTTGTCGGCTCCAGTACAATACAATCTCCCCATTTATCCGCTAAAATCCAATGTAGTGGTGGCGTAAGTCCTAAATCCGGTAATGGTATATCCAAAAAGGTAAGGCTATCTACAGATTTCTTTAACTCCTTGACAGAATTGAATTGTGTGAGACTCCAAGTCACAAAATCAAATGGAGCCAAATTCGTTTTGTTATTATCTATACTTTTACTATAAGTAGCGAATCCTGGAAAATAGAGTGTTGCACATGTCATACCTGCTTCATTTACTCCGTCCGCCATAATGACCCTTCCTTGATGATTAATCCCCATTCCGACCGTAGCATGTTTCGTATTGATGATTTCACCAGTTATATTATTCCACTGGTAATGTCGAGGAATGATTATTACTTCTTGATTCAAATCTAATGTAAAATCCATCGTTCTTGCAAAAAGGTGCTGACCGTTTTTTGTCTGTAATGTCAAACTAGTACACATAAAGAACACCCCATTTCATGATTTTATCTACACTTTACATAATTCTGATAAATCTGTAAATTAAAAACCCCTTTCCTTACAAAAAAAATGAGAAAGCACATATAAATTACAAATAGGTTATCTCTAGTTTGTAAATGAATTTTTAAAATATAGTTGCGAAAGAATGATATTAAAAAGGAGCGATTTGTTACTATCGCTCCTTTTTATTTCTCTCAATATTTTATTAAAATAACTGTAGAGAACATTGCTATTACATATTTATTTTATTTTCTTTCAACACATATAAATAATACTAGGCACTTTCAAACCGTTTCAAATAACTGGGAACGAACTTTTTCTCTTTGGACATTAATCCTACATAACCCTCTTAAACATCTTCTCCAACTCATAAGTAGAATGATGCACCAGAATCGGTCTTCCATGCGGACATGTATATGGGTTTGTTGTTGTACGCAGTTCTTCAAGTAAAGCGAATATTTGATCGTTCGTTAAATATTGATTTGCTTTAATCGATGCTTTACAGCTCATCATAATAGCTGCTTCTTCACGTAATTTTTTAATATCAACTTTTTTTAGTTTGACGACTTGCTCCATCATCTCATCAATGATTTCTGTTTCTTGTCCTTTCGGGAACCACGTTGGATGCGAACGAACGATAAATGATTGATGGCCAAACTGCTCTAAAAATAGTCCGACTTTTTTTAATTCTTCTAACTGCTCTTCGACACGTAAAAATTCGGTAAGAGATAAATCGATGCGGTACGGTACAAGTAATTCTTGTACTTCTTGCGTAACTCGTCCCACTTTATCACGGAAATATTCATAATTGATGCGCTCCTGCGCAGCATGCTGATCAATCATATATAGCCCGTTATCATTTTGAGCGAAAATATATGTTCCGTGCATCTGTCCAATTGGATAAAGCGGCGGTAAGTCATTACCGTTCATTTCAATCTCTTCTATCTCCCCGACTTCTTCTTCCAATTCCTCTAATTCAAAATCGTCATCGTTGCTAGTCCATTCCTTTTCCTCTCGAACCGTTTCTTCTATTACCGGCTTAGAGGATGGCTGCCAGCTTTGCTCTTCTCTTACGAGTGACTGTGGTGGTTGCCATTCTTGCTTCGGCGGTTGCCACAGTTGTGCTGGTTGTTTTACAGTCGTTGTTTCTTCTTGTTTCTCATCCATTCCTGTTGGTAAAACGATGTTAGGCATAGATGATTCTCTCGGTTTTGTATGCTCAAACTTGAACTGTTCTTGCACACTTTCATCTTTTTCTTTTTTCTTCGTTGTTACACCCGCATCTGGAATGAGTTGTATTTTTTTGAATGCAGCTTGCAATGTTTCTTCGATAAGCTTTAGCAATTCTTGTTCTTTACTAAAGCGTACTTCTAATTTTGCTGGATGTACGTTGACATCAACAAGCATTGGATCCATTTCAATTGATAAGAAGCCGATTGGGTATCTTCCGATTGGCAATAACGTATGATATCCTTGCTGAATTGCTTTCATTAATACGAAATTTCGAACGTAACGGCCATTTACAATCGTTGACATATAGTTACGCGACGCTCTCGTTACTTCTGGTAATGTTACATAACCTTTAATTGTAAAGTCTAGAGACTCAGCTTCAATCGGAATAAGCTTCTTCGCAACTTGAATGCTGTAAATCGATGCAAGTACTTGTCTTACATCACCGTTTCCTGATGTATGAAGCAATTTCTTTTCATTATGAAACAGTTTTAACGATACTTCTGGATGTGACATTGCAATACGATACACGATATCTGTAATGTTCCCAAGCTCTGTATGAATCGTTTTCATATATTTAAGGCGCGCTGGTGTATTAAAAAATAAGTTTTGTACAGTAATATCTGTTCCTTTTCGGCTTGCCGTTTTCTCTTGTTTTATAATGTCTCCACCTTTAATACTAAGGTGTGTACCAGGCGCATCACCTGTGCTCGTAATTAATTCTAATTCACTCACTGAGGCAATACTCGGCAAGGCCTCTCCGCGGAAACCGAGCGTTCTTATACGAAATAAATCATTTTCATCTTTAATTTTACTCGTTGCGTGTCGTTCAAATGCAACGATACAATCTTCTTCAGCAATACCATCTCCATTATCGATGATGCGAATCTTCGATAATCCAGCTTCTTCTAAGTGGATTTCAATAGATGTACTATTCGCATCGATGGAATTTTCCACGAGTTCTTTTACAACTGAGGCAGGGCGCTCTACTACTTCCCCTGCCGCAATTAAGTTAGAGAGTTGATCATCGAGTTTGCGAATTTTCCCCATCTACTTACTCATCCTTTCTTTAACTTTTTCTGTAAACGATACAGTTCATTCATCGCTTCTAAAGGCGTCATATCGAGTAAATCAATCTTTTTAATTTGTGCAAGTACTGCCGTTTCTTTTGCATCTAGAACCGACTTGTCTTGTTTTTTCGAAGACTGTTCTCCACCAAAGAATGATAATTGCGATTCTTCCTCAGTCTCTACTTTCGTCTCTTGTATTTCTGCTGGTTCTTCTTTTACAACAACTGGTTCTGGAGCGACTTCTGGCACTTTCACTTCTACTCGTTTCGGAATAACAATTTCTTCCTGTCCTTCTAGTTGTGCTAACACTTCTTTCGCGCGAGCGATTAAGCTCTCTGGAAGCTCGGCAAGTTGAGCAACGTGAATTCCGTAACTTTTATCAGCCGCTCCATCTTGAATTTTATGAAGGAAAACTACTTTTCCATTCTCTTCAATTGCTGAAACATGTACATTCTTTAGTTGGTCTAAACTTTCTTCTAACACTGTTAATTCATGATAATGTGTAGAGAATAATGTTTTCGCACCAATTTGGTCATGAATATGTTCAATGATTGCTTGCGCAAGTGCCATACCATCATACGTAGATGTACCGCGTCCAATTTCATCGAATAAAATTAAACTTCTCTCTGATGCATTTGCAATTGCATTTTTCGCTTCTAACATTTCAACCATAAATGTACTTTGACCTGAGATTAAATCATCCGCTGCACCAATTCTCGTAAAGATTTGATCGAAGACAGGTAATACTGCTTCTGTCGCTGGTACAAAACAACCAATTTGTGACATAACAGTAACAAGTGCTAATTGTCTCATATACGTACTTTTACCAGACATGTTCGGTCCTGTAATTAAAAAGACATCCATCTTCTCCGGCATAATACAATCATTCGGTACATACAATTTCCCGTTCAATACTTTTTCAACGACAGGATGACGACCATCTTTAATAAAGATTTCGCGCTTATTTGTTAAAACAGGTTTTACAAACTGCTCTTCTTCACTAACTGTCGCAAAGCTTTGCAGTACGTCTAGTTCACTAATTACTTTCGCTAAATGCTGTAATTTCGGAATGAATACTTTTACTTCTTCGCGAAGTGCTGTAAATAAATCGTATTCTAATTGTACAATTTTCTCTTCTGCTTCTAAGATTAATGTTTCTTTTTCTTTTAGCTCATCTGTTATGAAACGCTCTGCATTTGCAAGTGTTTGTTTACGCTCATAGCGCCCTTCTGGAAGTGCTGCAAGATTAGCCTTCGTCACTTCAATGTAGTAGCCGAAAATACGGTTGTACCCGATTTTTAACGATTTAACCCCTGTAATATCACGCTCTCGTTTTTCAAGCTCAGCAATCCACGTTTTTCCGTTTTTACTAACGTAACGATATTGATCAAGCTTATCATTATAGCCATCTTTAATAATATCTCCATCTTTAATAGAAAGCGGTGGGTTTTCTTGAATACTTCTTCCTAGTAATTCAGTTAAGCTCTCACATGGATCTGCACCTTGAATTAACCTTGCTGCATAAGCATTATCTAAAAGACTAATCGCTTCTAAAATAGCTGGTACTTGCAGTAAAGAACGTCTTAATTGTAATAAGTCCCGTGCATTTACATTACCAAATGCAACTTTCCCTGCTAAACGCTCTAAATCATATACTTCTTTTAACTTTTCTTTTAAATCTTCACGTAAGAAGTAATCATTTACAAACGTTTCAACCATTTCTAAACGCTCTTCAACTTTTTCTTTCTGGATAAGTGGACGTTCCATCCACTGTTTTAACATACGCCCACCCATAGCCGTTTTTGTTTTGTCTAATAGCCATAATAATGAGCCTGTCTTTTCCTTCGTGCGAAGAGTCTCTGTTAACTCTAAATTGCGTTTTGAATGCACATCAATTTTCATAAATTGATTCGTGTAATAAATTTCTACTGGTTGCAAGTGATCTAACGAACGTTTTTGTGTTCTTATCACATAGTTAAATAAGCGTCCAATTGCTTTAATTAATTTTGCTTGGGAAACACTTTTCACAAGATGTTCTAATCCTTCTGGAATAGTTGTTGTATCTTCATACGAAATCGTCATTTTTAATGTTTCAGTTAACTTATTTAATTCATCTTTTGAAAATGTAGAATCTACAACAATTTCTTTTGAACCAGTCGCATACACTTCTAATAAAATATCTTCTACTGAACCAGTTAATAACGTCACTGTATTTTGTCCAGTCGTTAAGTCATTACAAGCTAGCGCATAAGATCCATCTTCGAAATGTGTTAATGCTGCTAAGAAGTTATTCTCCTTCTCGTCTATTGTACGCCCTTCCATCATCGTTCCTGGCGTAATTAGTTGTACTACTTCACGACGTACTACACCTTTAGCTGTTTTTGGGTCTTCCACTTGCTCACAAACAGCTACTTTATATCCTTTTTCAACAAGTTGTTCAATATAATTTTTAGCTGCATGATGCGGTACACCACACATCGGTATACGTTCACTACTACCACCATCTCGGCTCGTTAATGTAATTTCAAGTTCATGAGCTGCTTTAACCGCATCTTCAAAGAACATTTCATAAAAATCACCTAATCGGAAAAATAAAAAGGCATCTTGATAGTCTGCCTTAACCTTTAAGTATTGCTGTATCATAGGCGTATATTGCGTCATGTCTTTCCTCCATAATTCTTACATAATAATCTATATTCATATATGTCACACTTCACGGACATCCATATCTCCTATTCCAGGAGTCTTTCCTCATTATAGCACATTTCATAAGGAATCATGTTCATGCAGAACCACTTATGTACTGTAAAAAGCTAGGAAGAACTTCTCCCTAGCTTTCTCTTACTCTTCTTCTGCATCGACGATAAAGTTCGGATCTAATTCTTCAAACTCATCATCATCGACTTGGAAATCCTCGTCTGATTCTACGCAACCTTCAGGATTTACACTTACACAAATTTTCGTTTCCCCAACTACTTCTGTTACAAATTCACGTTCTACCGTCACAACAATTTTATTACCATTTGGCGATACAAGAGCTTCTAAACAATTTGGCGGCTGAATTACACGAGCGATAATTTCTAAATCGTCACCAGAGAAGTTTTTATCACGATACCCAATACTTACTTCATCATTGTAGTTAACACGTTCTGTTACAACTTCAGTCTTTGTGTTTCCATCAAATGAATACCAAGTGTTTACATCATAGAAACCTTCAATTTCCACATGTTTTCCATTCTTTCTCGCTTCGTACGAATGGTTAATTACCCAGCACCCTAAAATACTTGTTGGCTCATTATTCGATTCACATGTATGCGTTGACTTTGTATACTTACGTCCTTTTCCAACCACTGCTTTTGTAATAATCTCTCTAAATTCGGACATTCGTAACCCTCCTCAATCACTATTCACTTAATCATATGCGTGACAATAGCGGAATGTGTCATTCTTTTTTTTGAGAAGAATTTCCGATATAACCCACTAAAAAAAAGAGATGTCAATAAGACATCTCTTTAACAACCACAATTTCCTTTTTTACTTTCTACTGCTGCACCAGTTTCACCCTTCAACACATCGCCGCCAGTTGAAACTAATATTTCATCTGTTACATTGTTAGAAATGGTACTAGCAACTAGCTGTAGTAAGTCATTTACATACGTTTGTGAAGATTTAAACTCCTGTACAACTGGGATATTATCTAACTTATCTTGAAGTGCATCAATTTCAGCTTCTACTTTTTTCAAAGCTTCCCATTTCCCATAATGTTGCAAGTTTACTGCTTGTTTTTGCAAAGCTTTTATTTCATCAATTGCTCGCTTTACATTTTCATTTTTATGAATTTGTGCTTCTGCTCGCTTAAAGAAATCGACTTCTTCTGTTTCAGAGATCATTTTCGCTAATTCTTTCGCTTGCTCAACAATTTCATCTTTCGTATATACTTTCATCTATTATTTCACCTCAATCGGCTCCTTAACCAATTCCCCGTTAAGAGACCAAGTTTTTGCTTCCGTTATTTTTACTTTCACAAGCTGACCAATTAAAGATTTTGAAGCAACAAAGTTTACAAGTTTATTCGTACGTGTATATCCCGCAAGTACTTCAGGATTATTCTTACTTTCTCCCTCAACTAATACTTCTACAATTTGACCTATATAACGCTTATTCTTATTAACTGCATATTCATTCACTAGTGTATTTAAGCGTTGTAATCGCTCTTTCTTCACTTCCATCGGAACATTATCTTGCATTTTTGCAGCTGGTGTACCTTCACGCGGAGAATAAATAAATGTAAATGCCGTATCAAATCCTACTTCACGATATAACGACATCGTCTCTTCAAACTGCTCATCCGTTTCATTTGGGAAACCAACGATAATATCAGTCGTTAGCACTGCATTCGGAATTGTTTCTTTAATTTTTCGTACAAGCTCTAAATAGTGTTCTCGCGAATATTTACGCGCCATAATTTTAAGCATATCTGTACTACCAGATTGAACCGGTAAGTGGATATGTTCTACTAGGTTACCACCTTTTCCAAGAACATCAATTAAATGATTGTCAAAATCACGTGGATGGCTTGTTGTAAAACGAATACGCGCGATATCGATTTTACGAAGTTCATCCATTAAATCGCCAAGACCATATTGTATATCTTCAAAGTCTTTACCATATGCGTTTACGTTTTGTCCAAGTAACGTAATTTCTTTATAACCGTTCGCAGCTAAATGGCGAATTTCTTTAATAATATCTTCTGGACGTCTGCTGCGCTCTTTTCCGCGTGTATACGGTACAATACAATATGTACAAAACTTATCACAGCCATACATAATATTTACCCAAGCTTTAATATCACCACGACGTACTTTCGGAAGGTTTTCAATTACATCCCCTTCTTTTGACCAAACTTCAACTACCGTCTCTTTTGAGAACATTGCGTCCTTTAGAATATACGGTAATCTATGAATATTGTGTGTACCAAACACCATATCTACATGCTGATTTTTTTGCATAATTTTATTTACAACAGATTCCTCTTGAGACATACAACCACATACACCAATTATAAGATCCGGATTTCTTCGCTTTAATGATTTTAAATGACCAAGTTCACCGAACACTTTATTTTCAGCATTTTCACGAATTGCACAAGTATTTAATAAAATCACATCTGCCTCTTCAGTTGAAAAGGTTGGCTCATATCCAAGTGTTGTAAAAATCCCAGCCATTACTTCTGTATCATGCTCATTCATTTGACAGCCATATGTACGAATGTAAAACTTTCTTCCTGCGCCAAAATCGCGAAACTCTTTAGGTAGGCCAAAATCTCTTTCAATTTTAACTTCTTCTTTCCCACGCTTTTTCGCCAATTTCAAGGAAGGTGGTTGGTATACACTTTCAAAGTATTTACTATAATCTTTCTCTTCCTTTTTCGTAGAGGAATTTGCTTGTCGACTTGCTAATCGTTGTTGCTCGTTCATCGGTAATCTCCTTTCACCCTTAACTATACACACACTCTGTAGTCCATTTTAATGCGCTTAGACCCATCTCAATGATGTTAGATAGCATGAAAGATAACTTGCCCTTTGAAACTTGAGTAATCGATCTAATCATCCGTAAGAATGAAGTCTTCCCCACACAAATAGACATTCCCTTTTTTATTTCATCTTGTCCTACCCAAAAGTATATTGCTTTATCCCTATACACATTATCATAGTATAGAGCCTTTAGCCAACTTTAACGAAGAAGGCTTCTTATCCTATATTTCATTTCACAGTTATTGAACATGCTATTTTTATACAACGATTTATATATTATTTTATCATTCTGAATTTTCTAAGTAAACAAATCTATTAATTATTTTTATTCACTCAAAAAGAAGGTTACCAAGCGGCAACCTTCTCTCCGATTATTACATAAATTCAGCAACAAGCTCATCAAACATTTTCTGATCCATATTCAAATCAGCTTGCACTAAAGGTTTTTCACTATAGTCTTTTACAAGCTCTTGGTAAGAAGGCTGCTTTGTGTTTTGATAAATTAAACCTGTTACTAACCCGTTCTTTTCCATTAATGTTTGCATAGCCATCATGCGGTTAGATGGATCATATCCTTCTACTGTACTTAGTTTCGTTAAATTCTCTTTAAACCAATCATAAGTATTTACTTTATTATAAGTAACACATGGACTAAATACATTAATTAATGAAAAGCCTTTATGGTTAATACCAGCTTCAATAATTTGCGTTAATTCTTTTAAATCACTTGAAAAGCTTTGCGCCACAAATGTCGCACCAGCTGTTAAAGCCATTTCCATAACATTTAGTGATGGTTCAATTGAACCTTGTGGTGTACTTTTCGTTTTAAATCCAGCTTCACTACGTGGTGAAGTTTGCCCTTTTGTTAATCCGTAAATTTGGTTATCCATTACGATGTACGTAATATCAATGTTACGACGAATAGAATGGATTGTATGTCCCATACCAATCGCAAAACCATCACCGTCACCACCGGATGCAATAACTGTTAAATCACGATTTGCCATTTTCACACCTTGTGCAATTGGAAGAGCACGTCCGTGAATACTATGCAAACCATATGAATTAATATACCCTGAAATACGACCGGAACAGCCGATACCAGAAATAACAGCTAGCTCATCTGGATTTAAACCAACGTTAGCTGCCGCACGCTGAATCGCAGCCTGCACCGAGAAGTCTCCGCAACCTGGGCACCAGTTTGGTTTTACACTGTTACGAAAGTCCTTAAATGTTGCCATTTAATACAACCCCTTTTTTACATTCGTTGTAAATCTCTTTCGGCAAGAATGGATTTCCATCGTATTTTAAAAGACTAGAAATTTTCTCGCCATTGCCAAGATTCATTTTCATAATGTTAGCAAGCTGACCAGTTGCATTGTTTTCTACTACTACAACACGCTTCGCTTTTTTCACAAGTGGATCGATTTCAGCTGTTGGGAACGGATGAATTAAACGTACATGGGCATGGTTTACTTTCATTCCTTCTTGTTCTAAACGCTGCATTGCCTCTTCGATCGCACCACGAGTTGAGTTAAAGCCTACTAACAATACGTCTGCGTCATCATGCTTAGCATTTTTGTAAATAGGGGTATTAAACTGTAAATTCGCCATTTTACGGAAACGTTTGTCCATTTGATCTTTACGATTTAACGCTGATTCAGATGGTTTACCCGTTTCATCATGTTCTACACCTGTAACATGGTGAATACCATTTTTCATACCAGGTAAAACACGTGGTGAAATTCCATCTTCTGTTACTTCATAACGCTTGAAGTATGCTTTATTTTCACGTTCTGGTAATTCTACTTCTAAATCAAGCTTACCACGACGAATTTCCACTTTATCTAACTTAAGTGGTTCTACTGTTTGCTTTCCTAAAGAAAGCTGTAAATCTGTTAAGAAAATAACAGGCACTTGATATTCTTCTGCTAAGTTAAACGCTTCTACAATATCATAGAAAGCTTCTTCAACTGTACTTGGCGCCATTACGATTTTTGGAATTTCACCATGTGTTCCGTAAATCATAGCCATTAAGTCAGACTGCTCTTGTTTTGTTGGTAAGCCCGTACTTGGACCACCGCGTTGTGTATCAATGATAACTAGCGGTGTTTCAGTAATACCTGCTAAACCAATTGCTTCCATCATTAAAGAAAGACCAGGACCAGCAGATGCTGTTAATGTACGAACACCAGCGTAGTTTGCACCGATCGCCATTGTACAAGCTGCGATTTCATCCTCAGTTTGGATTACTGTTCCGCCGACTTTCGGTAACTTTTTAATTAAATATTCCATAATTTCAGATGCAGGTGTGATTGGATATGCAGACATAAAGCGAGCGCCACCAGTTACCGCACCAAATGCGATTGCGTCGTTTCCAATCATAAACATGCGTTTCTTACCGTCAGCTTTTTCAAGCTGCATCATGTTTACTTTCTCACCAAGCAATTCTTTCATGTATTGAGAGCCGCGTTTAATTGCTTCCATATTCTTTTGAACGACTTGCTCTCCTTTACGACCAAAGATTTCTTCAACAACCTCTAAATAAGCTGTTTCGTCTAATCCTAATACCGCACTAGATGCCCCAACAGCAACCATATTTTTCATTAAAGATGTGCCTAATTCTGAAGCAATATCTGTAAACGGTATCACATATAGATTTACATCTGTATTATCAGGTATTGTCGGATTAAATTTCGCATCCGCAACTACAATTCCGCCCGGACGTAGTTCGTGGAAGTTAAAATCAATTGTTTCTTGATCAAAAGCAATTAAAATATCTAAATCATCTGAGATCGCGCGTACTTCTGTTGTACTTACACGAATTTTATTATTTGTATGGCCGCCTTTAATACGTGATGAGAAGTGGCGGTAACCGTATAGGTAATATCCTAATCGGTTTAATGCAATACAGAAGATTTCCCCTGTACTTTCAATTCCTTCACCTTGTTGGCCTCCAACTTTCCATGAAAGTTGACTAATCATCTCCTACACCCCTTTTGGCTGCATTCATTGTAGTGTATTTTTTTACAGTATTAGTTTAGCATTTTTTATGCAAATAAACTACAATGGACGCAAATTATGCCTCTTCTGTTTTCCCTGAATCTTTAGTATAATGCTATTTCGTTTACCATTCTAGTATTAGGTCTTAAAAAAATCAATAAATTCAAGTGAATTTATTTTAATTCTTCTGAATTTTTAAAACATATTCTTTAGAACGTTATACAGTCAACAAAATTTTTATACAAAAATCGCTCTACAGTTGATTCATTATACTTTTTACACAGTTGATTAATTATATTTTCATAATCCCTATATACTTCTACACCTACAACAGTTTCTAAAATCCCATCAAAATCAGAACCGAATCCTATATTTTTTTCTCCACCTAATGAACAAATATATTCCACATGCCTTAATATATCTGCTATATTCGCTTGTCTTTCATTCGTTAAAAACTGCGGTACGAAAGTAATACCAATAATGCTATTTTTCTTTATAAGGGCTCTTATTTGTTCATCGGTTAAATTGCGTGGATGCCCACAAAGTTGATAACAGTTTGAATGAGATGCAATTGGGTTTTTAGCAATTTCAATAACATCCCAAAAGCTTCTTTCATTTAAGTGAGACACATCGGTCCATAAATGTAACGTATTAAGTTCTTGTACAACTTGTCTACCAAATGTAGTTAAACCTGCTCCACGTGCCTCTAGCGCTCCATCAGCTAACAGATTGGCATAGTTCCATGTCAATCCAAAGGAACGTACACCTAAGCGATAAAACAAACGTAATTTCATCTCTTCTTTTCCAATTGCTTCGCATCCTTCTAATGTTAATAATGCTCCAATCTCGTCCTGTTTTAGCATGTTAATATCGTTTTTTGTCTGAATAAACTTCATTCCTGGTAGCGATAGAATTTCATTATGAAAAATATCTATCATTTGCAGCGCAACTTCAAAACGCTTTTCATACGCTACTGTTTCTGGTATATATATAGCAAAGCATTGTATACTTCCTTTTCTTTTCATTAATTGTTCAAATGTAATATGTAATTGTGAATCGTTTTGAAAGTCTTTTTTTCCCTTTGCACTCCATAACTGAAAGAGTACATCGCAATGTGCATCAAAAATTTTCATTTTCATTCCTCCATTACAAAAACAACCTGTTTGCATACATGCAAACAGGTTGTTTCAACTTAACGAGGTTCTACAATTAATTTTATCGCTGTACGCTCTTCACCATCAATCATAATATCTGTAAACGCTGGGATACAAATCAAGTCCAAACCGCTAGGCGCTACAAATCCTCTTGCAATTGCTACTGCCTTTACCGCTTGGTTCAATGCACCTGCACCAATAGCTTGAATTTCTGCTGTTCCGCGTTCGCGAATAACACCTGCAAGTGCACCAGCTACAGAATTAGGGACCGACGTTGCTTTAACTTTTAATATTTCCATTCCGCGTTTCCTCCTCGTTTCTATAAAAAGTAATAGCAATTATTTCACTTTAACTTATATTCACGAGGAATGGCACGTATTCCTGCTAAATTTCTGTAATTTTTCTAAAAAATTAAAATATAACGAATTCTCTAACTTTTCGTTAAAAATCAGTCAAAAAATGGCTGGTCATCATTAATTAAAATGCGCTCAATTTTCTTTGCTTTCCCTGTATTAGGATCCACATCAATTAACACTGCACTTAATTGTGTTCTACCATTCGTCACTTCAAAACGCACTGGTAAGTTCGTTAAAAACTTCTTCAATACCGCTTCGCGATCCATACCTAAAATCCCATCATATGGGCCTGTCATACCAACATCTGTAATATAAGCTGTTCCGCTTGGTAAAATACGATTATCAGCTGTAGGAACGTGTGTATGTGTACCTACTACCGCTGTAGCACGACCGTCTACATACCAACCTAACGCCTGCTTCTCACTTGTTGTTTCAGCATGAAAATCAACAAAGATAATGTTTGTACGTTTTTTTGCAATACTGATTAACTCATCCACTTTACGGAATGGACAATCAATTGGAGGAAGGAAAGTACGTCCTTGTAAGTTAATAACTGCAACTTCTGTTCCATTACAATTTACAAAGATAAGCCCTTTTCCCGGCGTTCCTTCTGGGAAGTTAGCTGGTCTTGCAAGATATTTTGCATCATCGATAAATTCAAATACTTCACGGTTATCCCAAGCGTGGTTTCCAAGCGTAACCGCTTGTGCCCCGCACTCTAAAAAGTTTCGATATATTTTTTCCGTAATTCCACGTCCACCCGCAGCATTTTCTCCATTAATAATTGTTACTGTCGGTGTATATTTCTTCTTTAATGCCGGTACGTACTGTTGAATCATGTCTCTACCAGGAGATCCTACTACATCCCCAACAAATAATATTCTCATATGTCTTACCCTTTCTATGTACTACATTTTTTATTACCATACTATAACCTTAAAGCTATTTCCTTACAACAGTTACAATTTATCTATTATAAGTTTCTTTCACTTGCATACTGCTCATAAATAATTTTCTTTATTTTACCCAATTCCAACACAAAAAAATAAAGTGGTGTTTCACCACTTTATTTTGCGTATTCCACTGCACGTGTTTCACGAATAACAGTTACTTTAATATGTCCTGGATAATCCAGTTCATTTTCAATACGTTTTCGAATATCACGAGCTAAACGATGAGCTTCTAAATCATCAATTGTATCTGGTTTTACCAGAATACGAACTTCACGTCCTGCTTGAATTGCGAAAGATTTTTCTACGCCTTCATAAGACTCTGAAATTTCTTCTAACTTTTCAAGACGACGAATGTAATTCTCAAGCGTTTCACTACGAGCTCCCGGTCTTGCAGCTGATAATGCATCTGCTGCAGCAACTAGAACTGCAATGATAGAAGTTGGTTCTGTGTCACCATGGTGAGATGCGATACTGTTTATTACAACAGGATGCTCTTTATATTTCGTTGCGAGTTCAACACCAATTTCAACGTGACTACCTTCTACTTCATGATCGATTGCTTTTCCGATATCATGTAATAGACCAGCACGTCTTGCTAGTTTTTCATCCTCACCAAGCTCCGCTGCCATAAGTCCAGTTAAATATGCAACTTCCATAGAGTGTTTTAAGACGTTTTGTCCGTAACTTGTACGGTATTTTAAACGACCTAAAATTTTAATTAAATCTGGATGTAAGCCATGAACACCCACTTCAAACGTTGTTTGCTCTCCGACTTCACGAATATACTCGTCCACTTCACGTCTTGATTTTTCGACCATCTCTTCAATACGCGCTGGGTGAATACGTCCGTCCTGTACTAGTTTATCAAGAGCGATACGAGCTGTTTCACGACGAATCGGGTCAAATCCAGATAGAATTACCGCTTCTGGTGTATCATCGATAATAAGGTCAATACCTGTTAACGTTTCTAACGTACGAATGTTACGACCTTCACGTCCGATAATACGTCCCTTCATTTCGTCATTTGGAAGATTTACAACCGAAACGGTTGTTTCAGCAACATGATCAGCTGCACATCTTTGCATTGCAAGAGATAAAATCTCTTTTGCCTTCTTATCCGCTTCTTCTTTCGCGCGAACTTCACTTTCTTTTACCATAACGGCAATTTCATGAGAAACTTCACTTTCCACTTTACCAAGAATAATTGCTTTCGCTTGTTCGCGGGTCAGATTGGAAATGCGCTCTAATTCTGTTTGTTGCTTTTGAACTAACTCTCCCACTTTGCTTTCCAACTCTTCAATCTGTTGTTGTTTCGCTACAAGAGATTCCTCTTTCTTTTCTAACTGTCGCTCGCGGTTATCGAGCGTTTCGTCTTTACGATCAAGGTTCTCTTCTTTTTGCATTAAACGATTTTCTTGTTTTTGTAATTCGCTTCTACGGTCACGAATTTCTAATTCAGCTTCTGTACGAAGTGTATGAATTTCATCCTTTGCTTCTAAAAGCGCTTCTTTCTTAAGTGCTTCAGCATCACGATTCGCTTCGTCTAGAATACGTTTTGCTTCATTAGCTGCACCATTAATCTTCGCTTCAGCAATAGACTTTCGAACAAAAAAGCCAACAACTGCACCGACTGTTGCAAGCAAAATGGAGATGAGTATCCAAACTGTACTACTACTCATGATTTCACCTCCCCTTGCTATGAATGAAAAAAGACTGTCGGCATGTACATTGAATTACAACGTACAGCAAAGACCGTCGTCCCGCTTTTTTAAGGGACTTTCTTCATTTCACAATTAAAATGTCATATTATTATTTCGGCAAGATTTAAGTCTTACTCCGAATATTACTTCTCTTCTTGAGAAGAGTATATCGTATATAAGAAAAAATATACATTCTCATTGTATCTATCGCAATTTTCATTGTCAAGCGTTGTCTACTTTTACTTTCTTTACCTTAAGCCCTGAATCTTATATGGATTTAAAAAACAGACAGCATATTATCCTGGAAAACCTTAGAAAATCCCAATTCATTCACTTAAAATACATGAATATTCCCCTTTACACATAGCCTTTTGGATAGAATAAATATTTTATCTCCAGCTATATATAACGCTTTCATAGTGGATTAAAAAATAAAAGACACGGGACCGTGTCTTTTATTTTTTAATCTTGACGAGTTGAATCTTCCGTGTCTTCAACACCAGAGTTTTCACCAATTCCGTGATGTTCACGAACAAAGAAGGCAATTTCTTCTCTTAAATCCGTATTCTCTTTTAAGAATTGCTTCGAATTTTCACGACCTTGTCCTAAGCGTTCTTCATTATAAGAGTACCAAGCACCGCTCTTTTGAACGATATCAAGTTCAGAAGCCATATCTAAGATTTCACCTTCTCTTGAAATACCTTCTCCGTACATAATATCAACTTCAGCAACACGGAATGGCGGTGCTACTTTATTTTTAACTACTTTTACTTTCGTTTTATTACCAACAATATCGTTACCTTGCTTTAACTGCTCAGCACGACGTACTTCAAGACGGACAGTTGAATAGAATTTCAACGCACGACCACCTGGAGTTGTTTCTGGGTTCCCGAACATAACCCCAACTTTTTCACGAATTTGGTTGATAAAGATTGCGATTGTTTTTGATTTGTTGATTGCACCTGAAAGTTTACGAAGTGCTTGTGACATTAAACGTGCTTGTAAACCAACGTGAGAGTCACCCATGTCCCCTTCGATCTCAGCTTTCGGTACAAGAGCTGCCACAGAGTCAATTACGATAATATCAACCGCTCCACTTCGTACAAGTGCTTCTGCGATTTCTAGTCCTTGCTCCCCTGTATCAGGCTGTGATAATAGTAATTCATCTATGTTAACACCTAATTTTTGTGCATATACAGGATCCATTGCATGCTCCGCATCAATGAACGCTGCTTGTCCACCTTGACGCTGTACTTCCGCGATTGCGTGTAATGAAACTGTTGTTTTACCTGAACTTTCAGGTCCATAAATTTCAATAACACGGCCACGTGGGTATCCGCCTACCCCTAGTGCCACATCAAGTGCTAAAGAACCACTTGAAATTGTAGAAATTCTACGCTCCGCTTGTTCTCCTAATTTCATAATTGAACCTTTACCGAATTGCTTCTCTATTTGTTTTAACGCCATATCTAATGCCGCTTGACGATCGCTCATTCAAAATTCCTCCTTAACTAAATTGCTAATCTTATTATACCTATTTTCAATTCAATTTGCCAACAAAAATCGAACATTTATTCGATTTTTTTATTTTATATCGAATAAAACTAGGTTTTCCAACAAAAAAAACTAGAAGAAATTTATATCTCTTCTAGCTTTTTAAATAAATGATAAAATCCATATTTTGTAGAGCGTTCTCTAATTTGTTGACGACTTCCACTTAAATTAAGCGAGAAGACTACAGCTGGTTCATCTTTAATCACCAATCCAATAAATACTGTTCCTGGTTCTTTATGCTCTGAAGCATCCGGTCCTGCCACCCCAGTGAAACTAATTCCGATATCTGCTTTTAACAGTTCCTTTACATTTTCAGCAAGATAGCGAGCACACTGTTTACTAACCGCGCCATCAGTACGTAACACTTCTTCAGGCACATGTAAAATTTGTTGCTTCACATCATTTTGATAACAAATGACACCGCCTTTAAATACAGACGAAACACCAGCATTTTCTGTTACTTGATTTCCAAAAAGACCACCTGTTAAACTTTCTGCACACGCTAAAGTTAACCCTTTTTCCTTCAATAGCCTTATTGCCTTGTAATGAAGGAAATCTTGGTCATATCCGTAGAAAAATTCTCCTACTCTTTCTAAAATCAAATCTTCCACATGCTGAATCAGTTTCTCCGCCTCATCAGCATCATGATGTTTGGCAGTTAAACGTAATGTCACTTCTCCATCATTTGCAAGTGGTGCAATGGTTGGGTTCGTTTGTCCATCAATTAAATCTTGAACTTTCACCTCTAATTGAGATTCCCCAATACCAAAAAAACGAAGAACACGAGAATAAATATTTTCCCCCGTTGTAAACTTACATAAAAAAGGCTCTACGTAACTTATATACATCGGCTTCATTTCTTTTGGTGGTCCTGGTAATAAAATATAAACTTTTCCATTCGTATTTAATCCCATACCAGGCGCCATACCGTGATCATTCGCAAATACAGTCGATCCATTTAAAACGAGCGCCTGCTTTTTATTATTCTCCGTAAATTCACGGCCTGTACGCTTAAAATAATCGCTTATCGATGTTAATGCCTTTTCATCATACACAAGCTCTTCATCTAAACTAGACGCTATTGTTTCTTTCGTTAAATCATCTTTTGTCGGTCCTAATCCACCTGTAAAAATGAGCATATCAGCTCGTTCTTCAGCCAATTCAATTGCCTTCTGTAATCGCTTGTTATTATCCCCAACAACAGTATGGTAGTACACGTTAATTCCGATTGAAGCTAACTTTTCAGATAAAAACTGGGCATTTGTATTTGCAATTTGTCCAAGTAATAATTCCGTTCCAACCGCAATAATTTCAGCATTCATCCCAATTCCCCCATAAACTTCTATTTTGAGTTTACAAAAGCATCTTTATTTTTCCAGAAATAATCCCATCCTGAAATAACGGTAAAGAATAATGCAATCCATATGAAAATATCTGCAACTGGAATATGAAGTAGATTTAACGGTACATCATGTAATAAGTATGCTGCAATTGCAATAATTTGTGTCCATGTCTTAATTTTCCCTAGCTGATTTGCTGCAACTACTTCCCCTGTCCCAGCAAGTACAAGGCGTAAACCTGTTACTGCAAACTCACGGCTTATAATTACAATAACGATCCAAGCAGGTACATATTGCATTTCTACCAATGTGATAAGTGCTGCCGAAACAAGTAATTTATCTGCTAACGGGTCAAGGAATTTCCCTAAATTCGTTACAAGATTATACTTTCTTGCATAATGTCCATCAATCCAATCTGTAGCCGAAGCAATAATAAAGATAAGTGCCCCTACTAAATGTTGAATTGGTAACTCTACATCACCAATTATAAATGAGCCCCACTCAAAGGGCGCTAACATAATTACCATAAAAATTGGAATTAAGAAGATTCTAGATATTGTAATTTTATTTGGTAAATTCACAGCTATTCCTCCATCATGTCAAAAACATTTGTTCATTGAAAAAAGTCATCGAAGCGATGACTGTTATTGCGCAGCTTGCCCTATCCCTTGGTTTTTTATCACCAATCTTTGGTGATATTCTTTTGCTGGATCTAATGGGAAAGTAACCACTTGGCCATTCAGTTTAATTTCAACATTCGGTGCACTTCCAATATTAAGCCGCACTTCTTTTACTGTTGATAAATCACGTTTTTCTGTTTGACCACTTTGTACTGTAGTGTTTAGAATTTCGTTACCCGCATCATCTTTAACATCTACATAGCTTGCACCCTTCGCTGAAATTTCCAGTTCTAATGTTTTATTATTATGAATTTCCAAAGTAGATACCTTACCACTCGTTCCAACTACCTTCACTTCTTGTTGTCCAGTTGGTTGCGCTGGTTGCTCTTCTTTCTTTGGTTCTTCTTTCTTTGGTTCTTCTTTTTTTGGTTCTTCCGCTTTCGCTTCATCTTTCTTCGTATCTAACGGAGAATTTTTTGCTTTTTGAACCTCAATTTTCTCACTTTGAGCATTTTGAACTTGCCTATCATCTTTTCCAGTTAACGCTTGAATAACAAACCAGACTACCACTCCAAATGCGATTACTAACAACGCAATCAAAATTTTGGGCATATGATCCGCAATTGGCCATGATGAAGATTTTTGCATTGTTTCTTGTGTTTTTTGTCCAGTTGATACTTGTGGAACTTCACGTTTTTCAGACTGTGGTATCGTACTCTGATATTCCACAAGCAGTTCCTCTCCATTTAATCCAACAGCATCTGCATATTGTTTAATGAATGCACGCGCATAAAAAGCTCCTGGCAACACATCATAATTGCCTTCTTCAATCGCTACTAAATGGCGTTTTTGAATTTTTGTAATCTCATGCAGCTGATCAATAGATAAGCCTTTCGCTTCTCTTGCTTCTGTCAGCTTTTGTCCTAATTCCGTCACTACTAACACCTCAATATTTCTTTAAAAGTCGAACATAGAGAAATTGTTTTGCGTACCTTGCTCAATTTCATCTACTAAATTATATTGAATTTCTTCATCATAATCGTTACGCAATTCGATAATATAATCAAAATCATCCAATGTGTATTCTGACTGACTCACAAACACATCCGGATGTTCCACAACTTTCGTTGCAGGCAATCTCATGATTTCACGAACGAGCTGCCAGTGTCTTTCATTTGCACGCTTTGTCGACACAATTCCATCTAGTATGAAAATATTATCGTCGCTATACTCATCTTCAATCAATTGGCTACGAACAGTTTGCTTAATGAGAGTAGATGATACGAATAACCATCTCTTATTTGCACAAACACTTGCGGCAACAATAGATTCTGTTTTTCCGACACGAGGCATTCCTCGTATCCCAATTAATTTATGACCTTCTTTTTTCATTATCTCCGCCATAAAGTCTACAAGCAATCCTAATTCATCACGCACAAATCGAAATGTTTTCTTATCATCTGCATCTCGTTGTATGTACCTACCATGTCTAACTGCTAGCTTATCTCTAAGCTTTGGCGGACGATATTTCGTTACCGTTATATTATCCATCGTATTTAAAATTGATTCAAGTCTAGAGATTTGCTCTTGATTATCACACATAAGCAAAAGTCCACGTCGTGCATTATCTACACCATTAATTGTGACAATATTGATGCCAAGCATACCGATTAACGAAGAAACGTCACCAAGTAAGCCAGGTCGGTTTTTATGTATTTCATATTCAAAATACCATTCAATCATCCAAGATCACTCCCCTACGCTTACTTTACACCTACGTACTATATTATATGATTTCACCTTAATAGGGAAGCTAAATGTATAATCTATTCCTCCTAATTACTATACAAAAAAAGTAGAGAGGAGAAGCTCCTCTCTACTTTTACTTATGTTGTACAAACTTCACCATTAAATTTGCAATTGTATGTTGCTCTTGTTCATCAGCAACTTTCCAAAGCTCAGACAATAATTTTTCTTGATCGTTGCGCGCTTCTACTTCATTTGCTAAATAATCACCAACACGAAATGCCATATCTGATACGGCACCACCATCAAGCCCTTTTCCCCCCGCTTGTTCTAAACGTTCTCCTAAAAAGCTCTTCCACTGATCAAAATTATCTAACACTGACATGTTTAAGCACCTCACTATTTTAGTAATAGAATCATGCTTAATTTGTACAATTTCTTGTTTTTTATGTAAGAATTTTTTAGCAATGCCAACCGCCATTCACTCCGATAATTTGCCCCGTAATATAAGAAGCTCCTGGCGAAACGAGGAATGATACTGTTTTTGCTACCTCTTCGGGTAGTCCTATTCTACCTAATGGAATATCTTCAGCAATTTCATTTTTATCATCTTCTGAAAATACATTTAACATTTCTGTTTCGATCGCACCTGGCGCTACCGCATTAACGCGCAATCCACTTAGAGAAACTTCTTTCGCTAAAGCCTTCACATATGAATTTTGTGCACCTTTCACCATTGAGTACAGCACCTCACAAGACGCTCCTATTTGCCCCCAAATGGATGAAATAACAACAACATTACCACTTCTCCGCCCGATCATCGGTGGAAGCGCCATCGATAAAAGTCTATATACACTCTTCACTTGAAGCTCCACCATATAATCTAATTCTTCATTCGTAACATCCGTTACTAATCCAAATATACTCTTTCCAGCTGCGTATACAATAACATCAATAGGATGTTCGATTTGTCCCCACAATTTCTCTGCTCCATCGATAGAAGCTAAATTTGCTTGCACAGGAATCACTGCATCAAACTCCTTTTGTAACCCCCTTACCTTCTCTTCGCTTTTATTGTAATGAATATAGACTGTATAACCATCCTCGATTAACTGCTTCGAAATAGCAGAGCCAATCCCTCCGCTTCCTCCAGTTACTAATGCATACTTTTTCATAAATTCCCTCTCTTATCTTTTTATATATAAATAAATAATACCCTCATCTTACCATTTGGCAATAACCAAACGTTAGATGAGGGATATAGATACTGCGTTTTTTATTCACATGTTACTTCATTTTTTTGGTAACACTTGGCAGACACTCATTTTCTCTTCAATTAATAATGTTTTTGCTGCTTGTTGTAGGTCTTGAACAGTTAATCCTTCTAACACTGTAAGAGCATCAAATAAACTAGATTCATTAAACGCATATCGTGTAAACTGATTTGCAATATATTCAGGTGAATTCAACGATCTTAAAAATCCGCCAATTTTCTTTTTCTTCACCCGTTCCAGCGCAGTCTCATCTAACTGATCATAATTCGTTTGTAGTAAAATACCTTTTAATCGCTCTGCCAATTCATCAGGGTGCTTCGTATCTCCACCAACCATTGCAAAACCGAAGTTATTTTCTTCTGTATAGTCATACGAGAACGAATCATCAATAAGACCTTCATTATATAAAGATTCGTAATGAACTGACCCTTTTCCAAATAAATAATCTAAAAGTAATGTAAGTGCAATTTCTTGTTTTAACAGAGCTTGCCCTCTTTCTTTTAAATTCGTTGCCTTAATACCAACTAAACATTTTGGAGTTTGAACAGGCATTGAAATAATCTTTTTCTTTTCATTTACTTCTTCTGGTTCCTCTTCAAAAGAGCGAACGATTTCTGGTTGATTTTCGTAATCTTTTTTCGCTTGATTTTCACGAACTAAATCCATTGTTTTTTCAGGATCAATCGCTCCAACAACAAATAATAACATGTTGCTCGGATGGTAAAAAGTCTCATAACATTCATACAGTAGGTCTTTTGTAATTTTACTAATAGACTCAATCGTCCCTGCAATATCAATTTTAATTGGATGTTTCACAAACAAACTATCGATTAACCCAAAGTATAAACGCCAGTCTGGGTTATCTTGGTACATTTGAATTTCTTGACCGATAATACCTTTTTCTTTTTCAACCGTTTTTTCAGAGAAATACGGTTCTTGTACAAAGTCTAACAACGTATTTAAATTTCTCTCTACATTTGATGTACAGGAAAAGAGATAAGCGGTTCTTGTAAAAGATGTAAAAGCGTTCGCTGAAGCACCTTGTTTACTAAACAATTGAAACGCGTCATGGTCCTCTTTTTCAAACAATTTATGCTCAAGGAAATGAGCAATTCCATCTGGTACACGAGTCATGTCTTCTTTTCCAAGCGGTACAAATGTATTATCAACAGAACCGTACTTCGTCGTAAATGTTGCAAATGTTTTGTTGAAGCCTTGTTTCGGTAAGATATATACGTCTAATCCATTCGGAAGTTTTTCATAATATAGCGTCTCTTTTAATTGCTCATACACAATTTTCTCCATTTATTCTCCCTCCGTTCCATGTAAAAAGTAAATTGTATCTAGTTCAATATTATTAGCAACTTTCACAATCTCTTCTTTCGTCACGCTTTCTATGCCCGTTAGCCATTCTTCAACTGGACGCGTACGCTCTGAAATCACCCCGTGATAAAGCATTTCAACAAAACCACGTGGTGTATCAATTGCCTCTAAGATTTGATTTTGAATTACACTTTTCGTTTGCTGAATCTCTTCCTCTGAAAAATCACCGCTTTGCATTGCTTTCATCTGTTCTTTAATAATTTCAACAGCTTTTTCAAAGTTCTTCGCTTCAATTCCAGACATAACGAAGAGCAAACCTTTATGACTTTCAAATCTCGATGCTGCATAGTACGCTAAACTATTTTTTTCACGGACATTTACGAATAACTTCGAATGAGAAAACCCTCCAAATAATCCGTTAAACAATTGTAATGCAAAATAATCTTCATCTTTATACGTAATGAATGTGCGATAGCCGATATTTAATTTACTTTGCTTTAGTTCTTGTTTTTCAACAATTTCTTTTTCTTCATTATTTCGTTTATGAAGAAGTACATTTCTCTCTTTCATAGCGCGAGGTGAGATCGAAAAATACTTATTTACAAGCTCCACAGCATCTTCCGAAATATCACCAATGATATATAAATCCATTTCATCTTCAGCTAACACTTTTTGATAATATTGATACAAACTTTCATTTGTAATAGAAGCAACACTTTCTTTTTTTCCATTTGCACTTAAGCGATATGGTTCTACTTTGCACATTTCTGCAATTAAACGCTCATTTGCATAACGCATTTTATCATCATAAGTAGCTTCAATTCGTTGCAAGAGTGCTCGTTTCTCACTTTCTACAATAGAAGATAGAAAACCGTCCCCTTCTGTTGCTGGATGTAAAACAATATCAGATAACATAGAAAGCGCTTTTTCAAATAACGGTGGTGCATCGCGTAAATATGTTTCATTTGCAATGTCTACATAAATAGAGATGATATGGTCTTCCCCTTTTTTACTTACATCTACCGCTAAAGAAGATCCATATAATTCTTCTAAATATTGACGAAGACGAATTACAGAAGGCAGTTTTTCTGTCGCACTTTGCAATACGTACGGCAATAGGGCACGCTCTGTCACCGTCTCCTCATTTAAAGGTGCTTTAAAACGAAATACAAAGGTATTTGTTTTAAATTTATCAGTCGGAATAATATGTACTCGCAAGCCACCTAATTCATGCAGTTGCTGTTCCATTAGTTTCATTAATAGCCCTCCTTTACGTATGTAGGAATATTCCTCTTCAATATACAGTTTTTAGAAATAAAAAATCAACTTTTCTTCCTTATTATGCTTACATTTGAGTCTTTCTAAAAACTTTAATATGTAAGGAACATAGTAAAATTCCGTATTAAATATATTCTATGTAAAAAAGCCCGCACTAATGTGCGAGCTTTTTTTATACTTTCTAAATACTCATCGTTTTCCTTTTTCATAAGGCGTTCCTAATGCTTTCGGAGCTTCAGATCGGCCTACAAAACCAACAAGTGCTAATATTGTAAATACATACGGTAATATCGTTAAGAATACACTTGGAATTTCTTTTAATATAGGAATTGTACCACCTGTTATCCCAAGTGATTGAGCAAATCCGAAGAACAATGCTGCTCCAAGAGCACCAAGTGGATTCCATTTACCAAAGATCATAGCTGCTAGTGCTAAGAAACCTTGTCCAGTAATTGTAGCACCTGAGAAGTTACCAGAAATCGACATTGCGAAGACCGCACCACCCACTCCTGCAAACATTCCAGATATACAAACTGCAATATAACGCATTTTATATACATTAATCCCCATCGTATCTGCTGCCATTGGATGTTCACCAACAGCACGTAGACGAAGACCGAACGGTGTTTTATAAATAATGTACCAAACAACAAATGCTAAAATAATGGCAATATACGATGTTAACGGTACGTTTGAGAAAAATATTTTTCCGATAACTGGAATATCTGATAGACCTGGGACATCGATTTTTTCAATACGGTATTGAATAAAATCTGTCTGCCCTTTATCAAAAATCTTCTTAATCGCAAATACTGTTAAACCAAGAGATAAGAAGTTAATCGCTACACCACTTACAACCTGATCAGCACGGAACGTAATAGATGCTACCGCGTGAAGTAATGCAAATAATCCACCACCAATTGCCGCAAATAGTAATGCAATCCATGGAGTCATCGTTCCCCAAGTATCACCCATTAATAAGGTTGTAACAATTCCAACAAATGCACCAAATAGCATTAGTCCTTCTAACGCAATATTTACAACACCTGATCGTTCACTAAATACACCACCTAATGCTGTAAAAATTAAAGGTGCTGATGTATATAACGTACCTGTCACAAGAATGGCTAATATATCTAAAAAGCTCATTTATTTCCCCTCCTTGCTCATGCGTGTAAGCGCCCATCTTAAAACATAACTACATGCAACAAAGAAGATAATACATGCAATAATTACGTTAATAAGTTCTGATGGTACATCTGCCTCAAAGTTCATTTGAGGGGAAGCACTTTTCAAACCACCAAATAACAATGCTGAAAGGATAATACCAAATGGATTATTTCCTCCAAGAAGCGCTACGGCAATTCCGTCAAATCCAATCCCTGTAAATGAAGACATTGCTGTCATGCTTTGGAATGTTCCTAACCCTTCCATTGCTCCACCAATCCCAGCAAATGCACCAGCAATTGTCATGGAGAATACTACATTACGAGAAACCTTCATACCTGCATATTGAGAAGCATGTTGATTAAATCCTACTGACTTTAATTCATAACCTAGAGTTGTTCGATCTAATAAGAACCACATTAAGATTGCTACTAAAATTGCAACAATAATTCCCCAGTGAAGACGTGAACCATCAGTTATTGCAGCTAACCAATCTGAAGATAAAGATGCACTCGCTTTAATATCGTATGTTTTATCATTGCCCTCATGTAAAAAGCGTTTAATTATGTCATACGTTACATATAACGCGATATAGTTCATCATTATTGTTACAATAACTTCATTAACCTTAAACTTCCCTTTTAAATAACCAGGAATAAAGCCCCATATTCCACCCACCATTGCTGCAAATAAAATAGATAATGGAATATGAAGAAACGCTGGTAGTGAGACCGCATAACCGAACCAAACTGCCGCAAGCCAACCAACTAATAGTTGACCCTCTACCCCGATATTAAATAAACCTGTACGAAATGCAAACGCCACCGATAATCCAGCAAGAATAAGTGGTATCATAGTGCGAAGTGTCTCACCAATCGCACTAGCACTGCCGAACATACCTGTCCAAAGCGCACTATAACCAACAATTGGATCATAGCCACTAACCAGCATTACAATCGCTCCAACAATTAAACCAAAAATAACGGATAGTACTGGGACTAAAATATTTATCGTTCGCTCTGTTAAAAGTTTTTTAGCCATTTGTACCCACCTGCTCTTTCTCTGTTCCTCCAGCCATTAGCAAACCAAGCTGTTGTTCATTTGTGCCTTTCGCATTCACAATTGCTACAATTTTCCCTTCATAGATAACCGCAACCCGATCACTCACATTTAAAATTTCTTCTAATTCTAAAGATAAAAGAAGAACCGCTTTCCCATTATCTCTCTGCTCGATTAATTTTTTATGAATAAATTCAATTGCACCTACATCTAAACCACGTGTTGGCTGTGCTGCAATTAATAAATCCGGATTACGATCTACTTCACGTGCAATAATAGCTTTCTGCTGATTCCCACCAGATAGAGCACGCGCTAATGTTTGTTCGCTAGGTGTACGTACATCGAACTGTTCAATAAGTGCCTTCGCTTTCCCTGTGATTTTGCTAAAGTTTAAAATCCCCTTCTTTGAAAATGGATTTTTATAGTACGTTTGCAAAACTATATTGTCTCTAACAGAAAAATCAAGAACTAGTCCGTGCTTATGACGATCTTCTGGAATATGACCAATTCCTTCTTCTGTAATTCTTCGAACAGGCCAATTCGTTATTTCTTTCCCTTTAATTGCAATAGAACCTGACTCAACTTTTCGTAAACCAGTAATTGCTTCTATTAATTCGCTTTGTCCATTTCCATCGATTCCTGCAATACCAACAATTTCCCCCGCACGAACAGTTAAGTCAAGGCCTTTTACAGCAGGCAGTTGGCGTGCATCGTGAACAACAAGATTTGCAATAGAAAGTACCTCTTCTTTGGGCGTAGCGTCTATTTTTTCTGTTTTAAAATTCACTTGACGTCCGACCATTAATTCTGCAAGTTTATGTTCATCCGTATTTGCAACGTCAACAGTTCCAATCCCTTTTCCTTTGCGAATAATTGTACAACGATCGCAAACTTCCATAATTTCTTTCAATTTATGAGTAATAAGAATGATAGATTTTCCTTCTTGCACAAGCTTTTTCATAATTTGAATCAATTCATGAATTTCTTGTGGTGTTAACACTGCAGTCGGTTCATCAAATATTAAAATTTCCGCTCCACGGTAAAGTGTTTTTAAAATTTCAACACGCTGTTGCATACCAACAGAAATATCCTGTATTTTCGCGTATGGATCTACAGCTAAACCATATTGTTCAGACAACTTTTGAATCTCTTTAGCAGCTTCTTCAACAGCTATTTTCCCTTTTTTCTTCGGTTCATTACCGAGAATGATATTCTCTGTAACTGTAAAATTATGAACAAGCATAAAATGTTGATGGACCATCCCAATACCAAGATCATTCGCAATATTCGGATTTGTAATTTTTACAGGTGTTCCTTTAATTTTAATTTCACCCTGTTCTGGCTGATACAAACCGAATAGTACATTCATCAATGTGGATTTCCCTGCACCATTTTCTCCAAGTAAAGCATGTATTTCTCCCTGTTTTACTTGCAGCGTAATATCATCATTCGCTACAATGCCTGGGAATACTTTCGTAATATTATTCATCTCAATTACGTATTCCATTTCGTTCCTCCTTTTAACAGGGAACATTCCCCTATTACACTATTAACTTATTAAGCAATTTGGAAGTTTTATACATACAAAGGTTAGTTCTAAGAACTAACCTTTGCTATTTCTCTATCTTTATTTTTTTAGAGAAGCTTCATATTCTTTATATTCTTTATCTGTAGCTGGTACTTTAATTTCTCCAGCTGTAATTTTCTTTTCAAATTCTTCTACTTTTGTTAAAATCTCAGGGTTAACTTTTTTCACGTTATCAGTTGTTTTTGCAATACCAACACCGTCATCTTTTAAGCCAAACGCTTCAATTTTACCACCTTTTAATTTTCCATCTTTCGCTTCTTTTGCTACTTTTTGTACAGCGATATCAACACGTTTTACCATTGAAGTTAATGTTACGTTTTCAGGCATACCCTCTTGATTTTGGTCACGGTCAACACCGATTACCCAAACGTTTTCACCTTTTTTCTTACGGTTTTTCGCTTCAGTGAATACACCGTTACCTGTACCACCAGCAGCATGATAAATAACATCTACGCCTTGACCATACATTGCTGACGCAAGAACTGTACCTTTTTCAGGCTTATCGAATGCTTCAGCATATTCAGATACGATTTCAATATTTGGATTCACTGCCTTAGCACCAGCTTTAAATCCATTCTCGAATTTACTAATTAAATCACTCTTCATTCCACCAACAAATCCTACTTTATTCGATTTTGTTGACATAGCTGCCACCGCACCTACAAGGAATGACCCTTCATGATCTTTAAATGTAATACTTGTTACGTTTGGTGCATCTACAACAGTATCAACAATTGCAAATTGTTGTTTTGGAGATTCTTTTGCTACTTCTTTAATTGCTCCCTCTAATTTATACCCAATACCGAAAGCTAAATCATACTTATCTTTTGAAAATTTCTTTAAGTTCGGAATATAATCCGCTTCTTTTTCAGATTGAAGATAACGATAATTTGTCTTCTCTTTTAATCCATTATCTTTACCAAACTGTTGTAATCCTTCCCAAGAAGATTGGTTAAATGATTTGTCATCAACGCCCCCAACATCTGTAACCATACCAACCTTAAACTCTTTATCCCCTTTTTTGTCACTATCCGCTTTATCCGAGTTACCACATGCACCTAACACTGTACTTGCTGCTAACGTTAACGATAATAAAAGACCTGTTTTTTTCTTCATACTAGAAACCCCTCCTGAAATGTTTTGTCTAATGATTCATACGCTGCTGTCCCTTACTTCTTGCTGTCACCTCCCTAAAAAGGAACTTCCCTACATACGTTTTCTTAATACGTGGAAGCTAAACTTATCAGCTCTAAAGTAATTAATAGAATATAAGATTGGCTCATCATTTTGATCATAGTGCATTTGTTTTAAAACTAGCAGTGCCGTTTCAGGTTCACATTCTAAAATCGGTGAAATTTTCGGATGATAACCAATCGGTTCAATGTGAGCAACTGCGTATGTGATACGCTTGTGCGTATTATTATGTATTACTGTAAGCAGCGATTCCTCATTGTATCCCGATAAATCTGGTAATATCTCTTTTGCCAGTTTATCAATGCAATATACAACTGGTTCCCCATCCGCTGTACGAACACGTTCAATCATTACTGCGCTAAAAGCATCTTCACAATTAAATTTCTCTTTTTCTTCTTCTGTTAAAGTTGTTGTAGATGATGATAAAAAGATTGTTCCTGGTGTTTTCCCCACACTAGAAATCATATCTGTAATACTAGAAAGTTGCTCTATTCCGGAAGAAAATAACGGCTTCGCATTTACAAATGTCCCTACACCATGTCTACGAATAACAACATTTTCTTCTTCTAAAATACGTAGTGCTTCCCTTAAAGTTGCCCTACTTACACCAAGTTCTTTCGCTAGATCAAACTCTGAAGGTAACTTTTGTTTTTCTTTGTAAGCCCCATCTTTAATTTTTCCTTTGATGTGATCAATCACCCGCAAATATAGGTGACGACTATCGGATTTTACTGACATAAGACTCCCCCGCATTTCAATTATTCGACCTCTGATGTAAGACTTCTTTTCTCTTTTTTCAACTTACAACATAGTATAAATTACTAAATACTAAAAATAAGCGTAATTATCGAATAAATATTAATAATTTTTCAAGATGAAATTTTCACACTTTATTCCATAAAAAAAACTTTGTACCATAAACATTTCTCATATAGAGAAAAAGTTCGGCACAAAGATTCCTTACATCCTTTGTTACACACTTTTCCCCTCATAGTCTAGCAATTCATGGTTGCCAGGTAGAAACTTATGGACCTTATCTCCAAGATTATATGAGGCAGTGATTCTTTTCGAAGTAATCTTACCACTTGCTCCCATATGTGTCAACAGATTTCAACATTTTTCTACATTAAATATCGAACGTTTTGAAAACCAAAACGATAAGCATTCGTATTCTAAAGGACCCTTAAAAATGTAAGCCCTTTCTTAGTCGATGACTATAGTATATAACAAAAACAGCATATAAAAAAGCCTAATTGTAAAAACAATTAGGCTTTTTTTAAGAACTTTTTTCTTGCACATCTTTAATGAGTACTCCCCTTGGTTTACTACCTTCATAAGGACCTACTACACCATTCATTTCCATGGCATCAATTAAACGAGCTGCTCGCGTATATCCTACTCTAAATCTACGTTGTAACATAGAAACAGATGCTGTTTGCATTTCTACTACAAGCTGAACCGCTTCATCGTATAATTCATCTTCTACTTCCTGCTTTGTTTCAGGAACATCTTGTGGAATCATATCCTCTTGATATTGCGCTTTTTGCTGCGCAATAACAGATTCTACGACTCTCTCAACTTCATCATCTGATAAAAATGCCCCTTGTACACGAACAGGTTTCGATGCACCAATTGGTATGAATAACATATCTCCACGACCTAGCAACTTTTCTGCACCACCACCGTCAAGAATCGTTCGAGAATCTATTTGGGAAGATACAGCAAATGCAATACGCGATGGAATATTCGCTTTAATAACACCTGTGATAACATCAACTGACGGGCGCTGAGTCGCAATAATTAAATGAATACCAGCAGCACGTGCCATTTGCGCTAAACGCATAATCGCATCTTCTACATCCGAAGAAGCAACCATCATTAAATCAGCTAACTCGTCCACAATTACTACAATATATGGTAATTCAGGTTGTTTCGCTTCCGATTGGCTATTATGTTCTTTAATATAATCATTATATCCTTCAATGTTACGCGTACCGCTATGCGCGAATAATTCATAACGACGCTCCATTTCACTCACAACTTTCTTCAAAGCCTGTGATGCTTTTTTCGGATCAGTTACGACTGGTGTTAATAAGTGCGGAACACCGTTATATACATTTAACTCTACCATTTTCGGATCAATCATCATTAATTTTACTTCATGCGGTTTTGCACGCATTAAAATACTTACAATAATTCCATTAATACATACACTCTTTCCACTACCAGTCGCACCAGCTACTAATAAATGGGGCATTTTATTTAAACGTGCCAATACAGCCTCTCCTGTAACATCACGTCCAAGACCGATTAATAACTTCTCTTCTGGGTGGTTATTCGCCTTTGAATCAAGAACTTCTCTCAGCGTTACCATAGAAACTTCTGAATTCGGAACCTCAATCCCTACAGCTGATTTCCCGGGAATAGGTGCTTCAATACGAATGTCTTTCGCTGCTAAAGCAAGCGCTAAATCATCACTTAAACTAACAATTTTACTTACCTTTACTCCCATATCAGGATACACTTCATATTTCGTAACTGCAGGACCTCTATGTACTTTTGTTACTTTCGCTTTCACACCAAAACTTTGGAATGTACGTTCCAATTTACGAGCATTTTCATAAATTTCCGCATTTTCATTTGTAACTTGCTTATTTTGGGGAAACTTTAATATATCAAGCGAAGGAAGCTTATAATCTTTATTTTCCACATTAGAAAATTGCATAGGAGGTGCTTTCGTTTCACCTTCTAGCGATTCAACGATTTTTTCTCCTCGTTTCTTGTGAGGTTGTTCTTCTGGCGCAGGCGGAACTGCCTCTTCAATAAACGGAGGAGTGATTAAATCATTTTCTTCTATCTGCTTTTCCGTCTCTTCACGTACTGGATAATTCTCAGTAAAATTCGAAATAATTGGTGGACCAATTTCTATTTCTTCTACTGGCTCAATAGCTTCTTCTTGTTCAGCAACACGTTCACGCCTCTTGCTTCTTGTTGTTTTTTTCTTTTCAGTTTGCTCGGCGACCCTTTGAGATTTCCAATCTTTATAATCCCCTTGCATTACTTGAAACTGACTTCTAAGAATTCTCCCTACCGGAGCAAGTACTTCTCCAATATGTTTATTTGTTATACAAAGTATTCCAAGAATAACTAAAATAATTCCAATGATATATGCCCCTACTTCGTCAAATAAGAAGTAGCACGTTGCGAACATCAATGCACCGAACATACCACCACCTAAATGAACACTATCCGGGCCCTTTTTCATTTCAAGGAAGAAGTAATCTTTTGTACTAACAATTACAGAAGTATTTTGCACAGCTCCATCTTTCGTAAGCAGGTTAAATAATGTAATATGACTAAACATTAATATTGCTAGTACAATTAAATAAACACCTATTAGCCGTTTATTTAAAAGGTTGGGCCATCCCCGCTTTATTACAAACGCAACAGATAAAGCTATTACACCTAACACACCAATTATGTACCACTCACCAAAGAAGAAGCGAAAAAATAACACAAACGATTTCCCTACAACACCTAGCTGTAAAATCGTAATAATCGAAAGTGCAAAAAGAGTCAACCCGACGATTTCATAATACAAAGTTGGCTTTATCGTACGTCTTGCCTTAGCCTTCGTCCCTCTTTGCTTTTGTTTTGCCATTTCTTCACCTCGTGTTCTAGAAATTAAGTACAACTTTCTTATAAAAAAGATCTACTTACATGTCTTTCTCTCTATTTTTCAGGTCTTTATACCTTCTATTTTTACACTTCTTGTAAAATGTTAAATAAACAGAAGAAAGCAGCCTACTCATGGCTGCTCAACCGTCTTGTTTTTTATATTATACCATAGCTCCTAAACAAAATCCTTCTTTTTGCTAAAAGGTAATTTTCTGTCCAGGCTCAAACTCTAGGTAGTGAGACGGATTCGTACTTAATACACGTACAATAGAGTAACATTGATTATCCTCCTCAGAAACCACTAATTCCACGCCATTTATATTCACAACTTTTTGGCTTTCGCATTGTGAATAATCGGCCGGATACACAAGTTGCTCTGGCATAATTGTATATAAAATCATTGTAGCATTGTCCCTTCTGTACTATTATCCTTGCGTTCATCAATTAATTCGTTTAATTTTCGAAGTGCGCTACCAATACCACCGACACCATCTATAAGACCATACTTCACTGCATCTCCACCTATTACATTCGTCCCAATATCTCGCGTCAAATTCCCTTTTGCAAACATAAGCTCTTTAAAACGATCTTCCGTTACTTTCGAATGCTTTGTCACAAATCGAATGACTCTTTCTTGCATTTTATCCAAATACTCAAATGTTTGTGGCACACCTATAACAAGACCTGTTAAACGAATTGGATGAATTGTCATCGTCGCTGTTTCGGCAATAAATGAATAATCAGTTGAGACCGCAATCGGTACACCGATTGAATGCCCTCCTCCTAAAACAAGAGATACAGTTGGTTTTGAAAGCGAAGCCACCATTTCAGAAATCGCTAATCCAGCTTCAACGTCACCCCCAACTGTATTTAATATTAACAGTAAACCTTCAATTTTTGGATTTTGTTCAATCGCGACAATTTGCGGAATGATGTGTTCATATTTTGTTGTTTTATTTTGTGGTGGCAACTGAATATGACCTTCCACCTGCCCAACAATTGTTAAGCAATGAATACGCGATTCATTCATTTGTGGTACATTTGTCTGTCCAAGTTGCTGAATTTTCTCCACTATAGAAGCCTCTTTTGGAACTTCTTTCGGCTCAGCTTCTTTTTCTTCATTTGTATAACGATCACGTTCTGTCATATCGCATCCCCTTTCACTCGTATATAACTATTATTTCTTAAGTTATGAATTTCATTCGATAGGGTTAAAAAAGAAAAAGATCACCTGTAAAGGTGACCTTCTTTATACTTCCATAATAATCGGTAAAATCATTGGCTTTCTCTTCGTTTCTTCGTACAAGAACTGCCCTAATAATTCACGAATATTTTGTTTCAACATAGACCATTCAATTGTATATTCTTTAATTGATTGTTCAACAATCATACGTACAATATCTGTGGATCGTTCGATTAATGCTTCTGATTCACGAACATATACAAAGCCGCGTGAAATAATTTCTGGACCAGAGATTATTTTCTTTTCATCCTTACCAAGTGTTACAACAACAACTAAAATTCCATCTTGAGATAACATCTTTCTATCTCGAAGAACGATGTTACCGACGTCACCTACACCTAATCCATCAATTAAAACATTACCAGCTTGCACTTTACCAGCTAATTTTGCTTCATCGTCACCAAAAGCAATTACATCGCCTTTTTCTACGATAAAGATATTCTCTCTCGCAATACCTACATCTTCCGCTAAATACGCATGTGCTTTTTGCATACGGAACTCACCATGTACGGGTACAAAATACTTCGGCTTCATTAAATTTATCATCAGCTTTAATTCTTCTTGGCTACCATGACCTGAAACGTGAACTTTTCTTTCACCGTAATAAATAACCTCAGCACCAGATCTAAATAACAAGTCAATAATTTTTGATACAGATACTTCATTTCCTGGAATTGGAGAAGCTGCAATAATAACAGTATCACCTTTACGAATTGAAATTTGTTTATGAGCTTGTTTCGCCATTCTAGAAAGGGCTGCCATCGGTTCCCCTTGACTACCAGTCGTTAAGATAGCTACCTTTTTTTCCGGGAAATTGTCTATTTCTTGTAATGAAATAACCATACCTTCTGGAACATCTAAATAACCAAGACGTCTTGCAATATCTACCACTTTCACCATGCTACGTCCTACTACCGCTACTTTCCTTCCAGTTTCAGCAGCTGCATCAAACACTTGTTGAATACGGTGTACATTCGATGCAAATGAAGCAACAATAATACGTCCTTCTGAACTATAGAATACTTTAGAAATCTCTATACCAACTTCTTTTTCCGAACCTGTATAACCAGGACGTTCAGCGTTTGTACTATCAGATAACAAGCAAAGTACGCCTTCATTTCCAATTTGCGCCATTTTCCCAAGATCTGCTCCACTATTTCCGGTTGGAGTTTGATCAAATTTAAAGTCTCCTGTATATACTACAGCACCTTTTGATGTATGGAAACAAACACCCACAGAATCCGGAATACTATGTGTCGTTCCGAAGAATGACACATTTGTTGAATTAAACTCTACTGTTGAATTCGAGTCAATTGTTTTTAAGTCTACACGGCCTAACATTCCTGCTTCGCCAAGCTTTTCTTGTATAAGTCCTACCGTTAATTTCGTCGCATATACTGGAATAGATAATTTACGAAGCACATAAACAATTCCACCAATATGATCTTCATGACCATGGGTAATAAATAGTCCTTTTACTCGCTCTTGATTTTCTACTAAATATGTAATGTCAGGAATAACAATATCAATCCCAAACATTTCATCTCCCGGGAACATCAATCCGGCATCTACAATAAAGATTTCAGAATCAATTTCAACACAGTACATGTTTTTTCCGATTTCACCTACTCCGCCAAGAGCAAATACTTTAACAGACTCATTCTCTTTTCTCTTCATGTTGTTGCCTGGTTTAAAAATCTTGCAAACACTGATTTCACTAAAATTGCAGAGACACCAGGGGAAACTCTACAACCACCATATATTCACCGTCCAAGACGAATGTCCTTACCGTTATGCGATATCATGTCCTTGTTAATTTTTTAAACCAGGTTTCACCTCTCTTTCATTATATAAATCAAATATCTTATTCGATATGATATGAAAATTTCATTAAATCTTAATTTTTACCAATTTTGCTAAGCATACCCGTACTAAGCTACTTAGCCATATTATAACTGATACAAGAAATAGAACACAAGTTAAATTATGCGAAAGACAAGAGAAGACACTAAAATGAGATTATAATTTAAGAGGGCAAAATTCATATCAGTTTTACTATTTTCCCTACGTAATAAGAGTTTGATGGAAAATATTCATGTAAATTCTTTACATAAACATGAAACGATATTCACTAAAAAAATCTTATCTCTGTAATCAGTTTCTTACTAATTCTCCCCCCTGCCATCCCCTTCTTATTACAGCCTATTAACTATAGCTAATTTTCATCACTTACATATAGTTAGTCAAAATAAAAATGACCTAGTTTCACACTAGGTCATTTTTATTAACGAGGAATAGATTGCATTACGGATTGTAACGTTATTCTTTCTTCTTCCGTTAATGGAAGAAGTGGCAAACGTACAGAACCTACATCTAATCCCACCATTTGTAATGCTGTTTTTACTGGTGTTGGGCTCGGCGCCATAAATAGTGCATCCGTTACTTTTACTAGTAATTGATGTAATTTCTGCGCTTTTTTGAACTCTCCAGCTTGGAATGCAGCAATCATTTCTTGCATTTCATTCCCGATAACATGAGATGCTACAGAAACAATACCTTTTGCTCCAATTGCCATAGCTGGTAATGTTAAACCATCATCACCGCTGTATACTGCAAAGTCGTCCGCTGTTTTTTCAATGATTTCTGTCATTGTTAATACATCGCCGCCTGCATCTTTAATCGCAACAATGTTTTCTATTTCTGATAAACGAACAACTGTATCAACGGAGATTTGTACAATAGATCGTCCTGGAACATTATATAGCATTACCGGAAGCGGAGTGCTTTCAGCGATTGTTTTAAAGTGCTGGTACATCCCTTCTTGACTCGGTTTATTATAATACGGTGCCACTAGCATAACTGCATCAACACCAACTTCAGTTGCCTTTTTTGTTAAATCGACAGAAGCATGCGTATTATTGCTACCTGTTCCAGCGATGACGGGCACCCTTTTATCGACAACAGATACGACATGGCGATATAACGCTACTTTTTCTTCTGATGTTAATGTAGGAGATTCTCCAGTCGTCCCTCCTACCACGATTGCTGTTGTACCGTTATCAATTAAATAATTTACCAATTTCGTTGTCTTTGCAAAATCGATATTACCATTTTTATCAAACGGTGTTACCATCGCGGTTGCAATTGTCCCAAAATCTATCATGATCTCACTCCTTATTGTTCCAGTTGCTTTTCTTTTGAAAGCTCAAATGCACTATGTAATGCATTCACAGCCTCCACTAAATCGGCTTCTTTTACAAGAACCCAAATTGTCGTATGACTATCTGCTGATTGCAGAATTTGAATACCTTTTTCCGCTAAAGCTGTGACAATTTTCGCTGTAACCCCTGGAATACCTGCCATTCCAGCACCAACGATAGAAACCTTCGCACAATGCTCTGTCACCACTGGATCATATCCAAGGTGCTTTAAAACCTCAACTGCACGCGCTGATACACTATCCTTTACTGTGTAAGCTACACCAGTAGGAGAAATGTTAATTAAGTCCACACTAATCCCTTCATTAGCCATTTCTTTAAACACGTGTTGTTGTAAATCATATGCAGTTTCTTTTGCAAGCACTTTAATTTGCGTTACGTTTGACACATGGGCAATCCCTGTAACAGGACGTTCTTCTACATCCTGCCCTTTTGTAGCACCATCATATGCCGCAATAAGCGTACCTTCACTATCAGAATACGTAGAACGTACACGAAGTGGTACTTTTGCATGCATCGCAATTTCAACCGCACGCGGATGAACAACTTTCGCACCCTGATAAGCCATGTTACAAATCTCGTTATATGTTACAGTTTGAAGATGACGTGCATCTTTTACGATACGAGGATCCGCAGTCATAACACCTTCAACATCTGTGAAGATATCGATATATTCAGCATGAAGCGCAACACCTAATGCTGAAGCTGAGGTATCACTACCTCCGCGTCCAAGTGTTGTCGTATCTCCATTTTTCGTTTGACCTTGGAATCCAGTCACGACGATAACATCTACATTTTGTAACTCTTCATGTATACGATCGCAATTCATTTCAATAATCTTAGCATTCGTAAAGTCATTATTCGTTACAAAACCAGCTTGCGCACCATTTAATGCTGCTGCTTTTATACCATTCTCATTCAACATGTTAGAGAAAACAATTGCTGAGATTAATTCTCCGCATGATAATAATAAATCTTGCTCACGTTTAGAAATATTAGGTTCCTCTTGATTTACAAGACTTAATAACGTATCAGTTGCATACGGTTCACCTTTACGGCCCATTGCTGATACAACAGTAACTACTTTATAACCAGCAGCTAACGATTTTTTTATATGGTGAAGCGCATGCTTGCGCCCATTGTCATCACGTACTGATGTACCACCAAATTTTTGAACAATAATTTTCATATTTTGCACCTTCTCTTAGCCGTTTACACTAATTGTAATTTTACTAAGCGCTCTGCAATTTGAACAGAATTCCATGCAGCGCCTTTTAATAAGTTATCAGATACGACCCAAAGGTGGAATCCTTTATCATTATTTAAATCTTTACGGATTCTTCCAACGAATACTTCATTTTTACCTACTGCAGTAGCTGGCATTGGATATAACTGCTCTGCTGGATTATCTTGCAGTACAATACCTTCTGCATTTGCAAGTAAGTTTTTCATTTCTTCTACTGTTACGCCTTCTTTATCTACTTCAATGTACACAGACTCTGAATGACCCGATACAACTGGTAAACGTACACATGTCGCAGCTACTTCTAATTCAGGCATATGCATAATTTTTTTCGTTTCATTAATCATTTTCATTTCTTCGAATGTAAATCCATTATCTTGGAATTTATCAATCTGTGGAATAGCATTAAAAGCGATTTGGAAATGCTTTTCGTCACCTGATACAGGTAAAACATTCGCCTTTACTTCTTCGCCATTTAAGATTGCTTGTGATTGTTCATGAAGTTCTTCAATAGCTGCCGCACCAGCACCTGATACAGCTTGATATGTGGAAACGATTACTCGTTTTAAACCATATTGCTGGCGAACTGGTTCAAGAGCTACTACCATTTGAATTGTAGAACAGTTTGGATTTGCAATAATACCATTATGTTCTTTTAAATCATTTTCATTTACTTCAGGTACAACAAGTGGCACGTTTTCTGTCATACGGAATGCACTTGTATTATCAACAACAATTGCACCGCGCTTTGCTGCTTCTGGCGCTAATTGTTTCGATACAGATCCACCTGCACTAAATAGTGCAATATCTACTCCTTCAAAACTTTCAGGAGTTGCCTCTTGAACTGTAAATTCTTCGCCTTTAAATACAAGTTTCTTACCTGCAGATCGTTTAGATGAAAGTAACGTTAACTTCCCAATTGGAAATTCTCGTTTCTCTAAAGTATTTAACATTTGTTCACCAACTGCGCCGGTTGCTCCAACTACAGCGACATGAAAAGTTTTTTGCTTTTCCATCACTATGCCCCTTTCTAGATACCAATCCTTCTATAACTTAGAATTAGAAGGAGCTTACAATGCCCCCTCTAATCTTAATAACGTTAATTTTATCATATTCTACAGTAAGAATGATGGTTTCAACAAAAATTGTACGTTTTTTTCGTTTTTTAATTCATATATCTGAATTTTTCTACAACAACAGGTTGTAATTGTTTTCCTTGTAGCGCTTCCAATACTGTATCTTCAAGTAACTCCATACGAGCTACCATTGAGTTCGGTTTTTTCTCTGGTGCATCTTGGCCAAATGGTACGAAGTAGATGTCTTTTGTAGCCATTAGGCGCATGAGGTTGACGCCAACAGGGTGATGACAATATAAACATTTTTTCTTCTATTATATATATTCATTTCAAATCCTGTAAATTTATTTTCATTTTCAAGCATGTATATCATATTTTTCATTAATACAATAAATAAATCCAAAGTTAAAGATGAAAATCTGTATATCTTATTCATGTAATTTATGTTATGGTTTCACATGTTAATTAATTACAATTCTTTTAAAAAGGAGTATACATAATGAAAGCAAAAAAACTAGCATACGTAGTTTTACCAATCATGTTACTAGGGGTAGGTTGTGGGATATCAAAAGACCATCCGAAAGAGTCAGCTTCACAAGAAACTGTATCGGAGACTTCTACGGAGTCATCAAGACACAAGACTTTAAATGATAAGTCCTTCACATATACGAATTCCTTATTTGACCTAAGTGATGAATTAAGCAAAGCTACGAGTGCTGTATATGATGCAGTTGGTGATGATAATTACAAGATTGCACTTAACGATTTAAAGAAAGTAACTCTTAAATTCGAAGATTTAGAGCCTAGTGATGATTACAAAGACATTCATGAGAAAGTACTTCAATCAATGAAAACGAGAAGAGATGGTATAGAGTTACTATTATCAAACATAGATGATAAAACAACCAGTGATTCCTTGAGAGGGTCATATCTTCTTGGGGAAGCAATTGATTCTTATATGGATGTAATAAGGGAAATAGCACATAAAAACAAAGGATAAAGTATTAAATTTCATTAAAGCTGAATGTGAAGTTAAAGAAAAGAAATAATACATACTTAATATATAATTTCTTTTAGGGGGCATCTTCATGAAAGTTGTACGCTCTATATTTAAAGGCTTTCGTTTAATAGGTTTAATTGTAAAGCCAGTACTTAAAGCATTATCTAAAAGTAAATTTTAAATCTCATAAATATTAAAATCCCCTTCTGCATATAGGTGCAAAAGGGGATTTTTTTCAAATTATTCTATTCGTTCTACAGACAGTACTCATAGATAAATAAGAAACGGTGTATATTTACACTAACATTTATAAAGATGAAAATCAATATATACTTATCTGCATATATGACCAGATAATAATTTTTATTCATAAAACTATTCTTTTGTAAGAAAATATTTAACATATATATAGGCTTCATTTACAATTAAGCAGATTCTATTTCATGCGAATATTATTATATTAATCTAAAATTTCTGTATTTACATTTTTTTCTTTTTGTCTCATAATTTTAATTGAGGAAGGGAGGAAAAAAATGGTTCAAATCAAAGTAACACCTGAAATGCTAGAAGAAGTCGCAAATCGTGCAAGTAATACCAGAATCGCATTAGAATCTATACATAATAATTTATGTAATGAAATTGATCATTTGTGTTTTCAATGGATCGGTGCCTCTAATCAACAATTCGTTCAAATGTTCAATGATGCGAGACCAAGAGCTTTTACATCTATCAATTCAATTATACAAGTGGAAGAAGATTTAAAACGAATTGCTGAAAAATTCCGTAATGCGGATGATCAAGATGTTACGTTGGAAGAAGGCGCAATGTGTGGTAAACCTTCTTCTGAAGAAAAAGGATTTGATAGCGGCAAACTAGCTCGAGATATTGCTGGTGAATTAACTGGTGAATATGATATTAAAAGAGTTTGGGATGGAGTTGACCCTTCTACTGGAGAAAAACTGTCAACCTGGGATAGAATTTTTGCAGGCGGAATGGCCGTAGCTGGTATTACACCATTCGGAAAACTCGCTAAAGTTGGAAAAGGTGTAAAAATGACTGCAGATGCAGCTCAAGCTACTAAAGCCGCTAAAACTGCTAGAGCTACTGAAAATTATAAAGCTCATCTTGAGAGACAGGACAAATTATTAACTAGTAATGGCGCATATCGTAAAGCTAGACGTAATGCCGGAATCCCAAACTCTACTCCACGCCAAAAACCTACTCAAATCTTTGATGGAACTAGTGAACATAGGTGGGTAGAAGAATATTCTAATATTAAGAATGAAAAAGTATATATAATTGAGCATAGAGAAGATAAAATGGGAAGGGGTTCCCATTTCCATACTGCAGATGATGAAAAAGGAAGCCCACTGGAAAAAGGAAGATATAACCAACACCCTGGACATTATCCGGAAGATTTTGAAGGATACAAGAAAAAAGGAAAAAAATAAGAAACTAAAGGTGTGAAAGATTTTGAGTAATATGAATAAAAGCCGAATCGAAATTCTAAAAATGAAAGCAAAAAGAAACGCTAGTAGAAAAGAACTAATAGACGAACTTTCTAATATTGTAACGATTTCTATGGACTCATTTATGGATGCAGAATCTAATGATTTATTTTGTAAAGAATTATTTAATACGCTAGAACAAAATTCAAACATAAAAAATTTTGGTAGCACTGATTATGAAGAAAACGGAAGACTATCAATAGCGCTGTTAAAAGAAACAGCTAAAAATATTAAATTCCCAGTTAATCAAGGGAGACTCTTTTTCTCTAAGGGTGGTAAAATTGAAGCAGTTAAGCTAAACATTGCTGAAGTATTTGATAATCTAGAAGAGTTATCAACCATATCAAGATTTCTAACTGGGTATGCGGATTTTGTATTAGTTGGTGATGATTTAGAATTCGGCGTATGTATCGAAAGAACGGAATATCATTATGAATTCAGTATGTGGGGAATAACGAAAATCTAAATTATGAAAACAATTGGCTTGTATCTATAAATAATTAATTAGAAGGAATTAGGGTACCTGCTGCTACTTTGATTCAAATGATATAGAATGGCGTTGAAGATAGATAAAAAGGTTCTCTTAACTGAGAGCCTTTTTTCACTTTACCTCACATACACATAGGCTTTATTTGCTGTTACATAGTTAGAGTACCATATAAAAAATAATAAAGGAGTAATAAGCAATGAATGTAAAAATAGTAGATATATCAGAAAAGTTAATAGATGGATATAAAGTATTAGTTCAAGTTGATAGCAGTCAATTTATCGCTGAGTGGGATGGCGATAAGCCAGAAGAAAATGAAAACTATAATGTAGAAATAGATATAGATGATGAATTTATATGGAATACAAATATAGCCTTTTCAGATGAAAATGCAAATGCAATAATTCGGAATGATGAAGGCTTTAAAGTCATCGCTAAGCTAGATTATAACAGTGAGGATAACTTAGCAACACTAAATGTCTATGATAGTATAGTACTAATTGATATAGAAGGAATCGAGCAAGATATAGCAAATGAATGGGTAGAAATGCAGTGCACTTCAATTAAATTATTTAATACCAATTTATAATAGAAACCAAATACAATAACTATGGCATAGTCGTTATAATGTAGTAAGATATAGCAAAAGTAAACTTGTATAAAAAAGCCGTCCAATTATGAAGTGCACCCCAATTGTTAGACACAGTCTAACAATTGGAGGTGCATTTTTTATGGCTAAATTTTCTTCAACAGAGAAAATCCAAGCAGTGAAACGATATTTAGATGGTACAGAAAGCGGAAAAACAATTGCTAAATCTATAGAAGTTACTCCTAGCTTACTTCGTGAGTGGATTAGACGATATGAATCTTCAAGTGAAAATGCTTTTGAAAAACGCTATACATACTACTCTACCCAGTATAAACTAGACGTACTTAATTATATGAATGAACACGGGACATCTATCAGAGAAACAGCGGCACTTTTCAATATTCCGTCTTTTGAAACACTTCGGAAATGGAAAATAGCTTATGAAACAGGAGGATTGGATTCCCTACATTCAAAGAAAAAGGGGCGTCCAACCATGAAAGATAAAAAAATAAAACCAGTAGTAGAGGGCTCAATAGAAGCACTACAAGCGGAAAATGAGCGTTTACGTATGGAAAATGCATATTTAAAAAAGTTGAATGCCTTAGTTCAAAACAAGAAACAATCACCAAACAAGACAAAGCCCAAGTAATCTATGAGTTAAGGCATGAATTTCCTGTCAAAGAGTTACTTCAACTCGCAAACATTCCACGTAGTACGTACTATTACTGGATCAAACGGTTCAATCGTCCTGATTCAAATGCGGAGTTAAAAGAACGGATTCAAGCTATTTATGATGAACATGGTGGGTGTTATGGGTATCGTCGTATTCGCGATGAACTGATGAATCGTGGGCACAAAGTGAATCATAAAAAGGTGTATCGTCTTATGAAAGAATTAGGGTTAAAATGTCTGGTTCGTATAAAAAAATATCGCTCTTACAAAGGGACAGTTGGGAAAATTGCGCCGAATATTTTAAATCGCAACTTCCAATCTGAAAAACCAAATGAGAAGTGGGTTACAGATATTACGGAGTTTAAATTATTTGGGGAGAAGTTATACCTATCACCAATGTTAGATTTATTTAATGGTGAAATTATTACATATACAATTGGTTCAAGGCCAACCTATTCCCTTGTTTCAACGATGTTGGACCAAGCCCTTGAACGTGTAACAGATCAAGACAAACTCCTCATTCATTCTGATCAAGGGTGGCACTATCAAATGAAACAATACCGTCATTTTCTTAAACAATGTGGCATAACACAAAGTATGTCTCGCAAAGGAAACTGTTATGACAATGCCGTTATTGAAAATTTTTTCGGTATTATGAAATCGGAATTTCTGTATCGAAAAGAATTTGAAAGTACAACACATTTCAAACAAGAATTAGCAAAGTATATAGACTACTATAATCATAAAAGAATTAAGGCAAAATTAAAGGGTATGAGCCCGGTACAATACCGGGCTCATACCCTAGAGGCTGCCTAATGAAACGACCTGTCTAACTTTCGGGGGTCACTTCAAAATCCACAACTTTTATTTAAGCACCAATGTTTTGTTAAAGGCATTTTCAAAGTTCATCCTCCCCGTAGAGTAGAAAACTGAAACAGATTAAATTTTCTTTAGGGATGGCTTTGCCATCCCTTTTCTGTTTCAGCTTCCCCTCATCAAACCGTACGTGAGGTTTTCCCTCATACGGCTTTCCGATGTTCTTCCTTCTTTGGCGTTCAGTTTTGTTCTATCCTCCTACTTTCACGAGTGCATATGTTGTTTTCTTCATCAAGTCCTTGATACGACCATGTTTCTTTCGAACATTTCTTTTCTTATTCCAAAAAAGGTTAAGTCGTTCTAGGACGTACCAGTCTATTTTACAGAGCCACTTCTGTCCAATTGAAGATAAGCTATAATAATTCTTGAATCCTTGCAGAATTCTATTTAAACCTTTCACCATCTCTTCCAATTGTAAATACAGTTTGTTCCTCGGCTCTGTGTATCTTTTAATGCGTTCCCGCATTTTCCTCATGGCTTTCTGGCTCGGAATATGTGCCATCACATGCACTTTCTTCCCGCCTTTCACATGTTTAGGGTATTTTCGGTGGTGAAATCCTAGAAAATCAAATCCCTCGTTTCCATCCCACGTATTCACTAGCTTCGACTTTTCTGTATGGATTGTAAGTTCTAACTTATTCATAATGGATTGTAGTATCCGAATACTCTCTAATGCTTGTTGTTTTGTTTGACATACGATGACAAAGTCATCCGCATATCGAATTAGTTCCCCCAAATGTTTACACTTCTTTTCCCAAATGGTATCCATATAGTTTAAATATATATTAGAAAGTAATGGAGATATCACGCCACCTTGTGGTGTACCTAATGTCGTTTCATGAAATTGCGCATGTTCCATGATTCCCGCTTTCAACCATTTTCTAATGAGTTTTAACACTCTTCGGTCACTGATTCTTCTTTCTACAAGCCTCATTAATTTGTCATGATTAATATTGTCAAAGTATCCTTGTATGTCTACATCTACAATCCAATGAGATGTTTTACTCGCTTTCCGTATCTTCGATATCGCTTGATGTGCGTTTCGTTTCGGGCGAAACCCATACGAACAGTCTTGAAAATCGGCTTCGAAGATAGGTTCTATCACCAATTTCGTTGCCATTTGTACAACCCTATCCTTGATCGTGGGAATTCCAAGCGGTCTTTGTTTTCCATCACCTTTTGGAATATACATTCTTCTTACAGCTTGTGGATGGTATGATTTACTTTTCAATTCTATATATAATTCATTGAGAAAGTTTCGTTCTCCATATTGATACACGATTTCTTCAATCGTCTGTCCATCAATTCCACCGCTTCCTTGATTTCGTTTTACCCTTCTCCATGCTTCAGCCAATATGTCAGGACGATATATTTTGTCATACAACGCGTGAAACCTACGACTTGAACTTTCTTTGGCACAAAGATATAAAGTCTTCCAAAGTTCTTGAGCTTTTACATCAGTGTAGTTAGCTAGTTTTCCAGCATTCACTCACTCTTACCTCCTTCCAACTTATGAACAAAGTAGAGGTCCTTCCCTACATAACGTTGTGTTGTCGTTATGATATTCAGTACTATGACCTCCTCCGACTCCCTCTTTACAGTCCACCATTTCGTATATGCTTATAGGTTTCCTCTCTCCTTTCTGAAAGAAAGGGCAAAGGAGGGGCTCCCCAGTTCCAGACACTACTTTCTCAACATACCGCCCTCCGTACCCCGAGGGATTCTTCGATGTCGTATTTCCAAGTTCTTTACATCTTCCATGGTCTTCGCCCATATTCACCAGGCTCGACTTCCCTTTGTCCTATTTCTAGGTTGCTTTTAACGAGGCGGCAAGGTTCACTTTATGTTACGGTCTGTTGATTCGCTCGCACTTCTAGTAGAAGTTACTTTGTCACAGGGCTTCAACCTTAGGATTTCTCCACCAGCTGCCTGTCAGCTACTAGGCGACTTGGCTCTTACCTAGGCTGGACTTTCACCAGCAAGCAGTGCCCAGCTTAGCTGGGCACGCTAAAATAAAAAGCATCCGAATGGATGCTTTTTATTATTTATTAATTTGTACTTCAATTACGGTAAATGAAGTTTTATTCTTCTTCCAACCACCTAATGTTGTTTGCATTTATCTGTTCCAACAATATTAAGTAACTGGAAGAAGAGCAAAAGCCCTTCTCCGTTTACACAACGTGAATTGCAATTGAATGTGTAATCAAGAAACAACTGTTCATCCAATCCGCAACCATCGCCACCGGTTATGACGATCCATTTTCAGTTATTAGGAATCTTGTGAGCATTGTTTTCCGCCACTACTCACAATACAAATATAACATGCTAATTCCAAAACAACCGGCACATTTACTGCCAAAAAGCGGTCATGACTCTGCCACTTATTTTAATTCGCTAATAACCTTTATTTTCCTAAACTACCTCACTGCAACAGCCATACTGAATAAATTGAATTTCCTTTCAGTAATTATGCTTGATCGGATTGTAGAACATGTAATGGAGGCGGAATAATCCAACCTTTTTTCTTATTCAGACGAAGTAATATAGCTCCAGCTTGTGCTTTTTTCATATGAAATTGACCAAACATCATTCCAACATCTTCTCGAAGAGATTGTCCCATAGCTTGACTACATGCTACTAAGCCAGCAGCAAGATCCATAGAAACTTTAGCTGCAATTTCTGCATCATTAATACGAGCACCAGGAGGAATCGTTTCAATAGATGCAACTGGTCTTTCTGGAGGTGCTGGTGGTAATGCAACACCATTCAATTTCAAGATATTTTTTAATTCTTCAACTTCTGATTGGATATCATTCTCTACAAGGTTCTCTAAAAATTTCTTTAAATCCTCGTCTCCTGTATGGTTAATAAGAACTTGATATCCAGCAATCGCGCCTTGTGCCGCTGCAAGATAACTCCAAATCCCAAAGACTTCTCCGTAATGCATTGGTTCATTTTGTGGATTTCCACTTAAAATACCCATAAAAATATTCCTCCTTAAAGAAATTAGACTTTTAGCAACAATACTTACTATAGAAAAAATTTTCCCAATCATGTTCTTGATTAAAGAAAATAAGTTCTTATAACTCATAAGGAACACCTTACCCAAATATAGTAATTACCTCTCATAGAATGTACCGTTACCAAAAATTTATGCTTATAAAGAATAAATACATTTCAATTAACTTAATCCATTATTATTAAGTACTTTTAATAATAAAAATTAAAGATATTTATCATAATTTGAATTCAAATGGTTTTATATATTTTCAACCGAATATTGTCTAAAGGAACTGGAGACATTACTAAATACGAAAGGAGGGAAAACCATGAAGAAAAAACTTTCATCTATTTTAGGTGCCCTATTACTAACTATTATGGTTTTTGGTACAAGCGTCCATGCTGAATACGATGGATATAATACGAATAGAGTTAACAATAATAATACAACTCGAGTTAATGACTATAACACGAATAGAGTTAATGACTATAACATGAATAGAGTTAATAATGATGTGAGAACTCGAAATGTAAATACGACAAATGATTTAAATGATAATCGTAATAAAAATAATAATTGGACTTGGCTTGGTTTATTGGGACTACTAGGATTATTTGGTCTTAGAAAAAAAGACAAAGATCCAGAAAGACGTTAATGTAGAACATTGTATTTAATTTTAAAAGATATTTATTTATCAAAAGAATGCAATATGAACAAATTATGAATCGCCTTTAATAAGGCGATTTTTTATTTTTTAAAATCAATAAGAATCACAATAAACAGATGCAATTAATCGGAAACAATGAATTTCCTAACTTAATAGTAATAGAGCATTACATCTATTTGACGAACTACGCTCCTTTTTTATGCCTTTTCTTCACTTACCCATATCTTATATTGTGTGTAACTGACCCCTTCGCCGAATCCCTTGTTATCATTGATTTCATTTAACTTTCTCTTTTGAGTTACACAGTACGAAAATTATGAGTAACTGTATAGGGATACCACCACATGCCCATCAAGCTAAGGTTGAGTATTCCATGAACTTCCGTTCTTGATGCCCACATGCTTGATATTTTGTTTATTTGTTTTTAAAAATACGCATTCCAAATAAACCTTGATTAGGTGTATTTTTAAAGATTATGCAGTTTTCCGCTTTAGATTGGATACAGTGCACTGATAAACAATGCCTAAAATATCAAAGACTGTCTTTTTCTCATATCGATGGGATTTCCGCCCGTTTTTCTGTAAGAGGTCAAACAAACGAAGGAAAACTTTTGATACTTCTTGGGTGTCTTGTTGGATGGCTTCATATACTAAGTACAGATGATCTTGAATCATATAAATTGCTTTATATTCACTTAATTCTTTTTGTTTTTTTTGTAGTAACAACTGTCGCATTTTGAACATAGTAGAAGAACAAAGAAAAATAGCGATTAACTGTCCATAAAGATGACATTCTAGACGCTCTCGCTTAATATTGTGACAATGATTGATACCAAAAAGAGACTTCCATGTTTTAAATACAATTTCTATTTGCCAACGTAGTGAGTAGATATCATGGACCTGTTCCATCGGAACAATTTCCCATGGTATGTTGGTAATATAAACGTTGATTTCTGTTAATCGTTTACTTTTTTCAGAGTATGTAACTCCTTTTTTCTTTTCAACATAAGATTGCTGTTTCCTACGTTTATGAATTTGAGTTGATGTAAGTCTGTATATTACAACTCGTGAGGGTAATTTTTGTTGTCCAACATAGGCATTCTGAATTTCATAAGTATCTCCTGGTTTTATCTGATGCATGATATCTTCAAGGTCAAGTAAAACATATAAAGATTGCTTTTTAACTGTCCCATCCCGAAAGAATTCTGGCGATTCATTTTTTACATATACTCTATTATTTAATTTCAACCGTGAAACATAGAATACCCCTCGTTGATCCATCTGGTCTAAATCTTTTAGAGAAAAGTATCCTAAATCTCGAATACATAAATCTCCTGGGCATAAGGTATCTAAACACTCTGTACCAAAGGTTTTATCATTATTTTTACCTGGTTCCATTTGAAAATTGAGGAATTTCCCACTCTGTAAATCATACTCTAGTTGAATCTTAATACCGGCTGTTTGTGCACATCCTCCTGAACCAGGATAAATAGGAGCTAAATGATTGGGTACTTGAAAAATAGTAGCATCTAAAATACGTATACGTTGAAAATAAGAAGTATATTGGTTTCGGATTTGAGACGAATCGTTTAGTTGGCTTTTGACTAAAAGAGAGAATACACGCTGTAGAAATAAAACAGCGCATCGGTTAAAACGTTGATTAAGTCCTTCCGGACTCATTAGTGTAGCTGTATTTGCATAAAGCTGACTACATAATCGAGTGAGAGAATCGCTTGCTACATGTCGACTGATCCAAATACATAAAGCAGCCATATCTCGTGCGCCATACTTACTTTTACGTTTTACAAAACCTGTCTCCTGTGCGAGTTGTTGGAGAATATGTGGAGATAGATATCGCTGTAGTTCTTCAGCGAATAAATGAAACTCATCTTGAATCGATAAATTCATAAAAAAACGCCATCCTTTCTATATATTTCTACAAAAAGAATAGCGTTTTTCTTATTATTTAGATACAAATTTATCTCAATTTGATAGCGATGAGATGATATCCTTATTAGTATTTAATGTATCTAGAAACCCTTCAGATTTTCTGAAGGGTTTCTTCGTTCACATAGTCTTTGCTAACAGATATAAGTATAATTCACTAAGGAAACATATTTTTACTATTCAGTAATATTTTTCATAAATAAAGCTGTCCACAGTCCAGAAATACCAAATACTTTATTCGATTGTTTTATCTCTTTCATTCTACGTATTTCTACTTCAGAAAAATCTCTAAAGATGACTCTAAGTTTTGCATCTGTAAAACCTAATCCACCTTTAAGACTTTGTAGTTTGTATACTTCCCAATCCGTTATATCTGCCCCACCCAATTCTCCGCCTTGAACAAAACAAGTGATTGCAAAATAACCACCTGGTTTTAAAGCCTTTTTCACCAAATTTATATAATTCATTCTTCTGTGTGGAGCAATATGATGAAAGCATCCTGAATCATACACAATATCGTATGTACCTTCTTCAATTTGTAAGTCAAAGATATTGTTATAAATAAAATTCACATGTACATTTTTTTCTTTTGCCCGTTCGGTTGCCCATTGAATTGATTCCTGTGATAAGTCTACCGCATCAACTAAGCATCCTTTTTCAGCAAAGTAAATTGCATTTCTGCCTGGACCGCATCCAAGTTCAAGAACTTTCCCTGGATTAAGTAATTCTTTATCGAAATAATTAACTAGGTTCTCATCTGGTTTATTAGTAAAAAAGGGAACTCCTTTTTCACGATTTGAATAAAAATTATCCCAAAATTGAGTTGGTTCACGCAATAATGAATCTAACATATCCAATAAATCTTCATAACTACTAATTGTTTCTTTCACAATAACCCCTTCTTTCCAATTAAATCTTACATTCTAATTGTACTAACAATTAGAATGATTCGTGTTTCATAGGGGTTAACAACACTTTAAATTCAAATAAGTTTGAATCCTCTACATATGCCTATTTATGTTAATTTAACGCACATAAAGATACCTAATTTTCCTTTTATATTACTTTAAAAGTATTTACCTTACTCTTTCTGAAAATCCAACCAAACAATTGGAAATACCCTTAGAATTAGAATTCTATTTCGATTTTCCAGAATTATCTTTACAATTGTTGCAATAATATTACAAATGGAGTAGCTATGCATTCTCATTAAATAAAGATGTTTCTTTGGTAATTTACATAAATTTCATTATCAGTAGCAAGAAAATGAGCACATCCCTTATTGAAATATCACCAATTTGTACCAAGCTAATACTTTGAAGTCTTCAAAAATAAAATTTAGCTTATTACATTTAGCTCATTTTTTAGTTTTGGGGAACAACCAATTTCTTAACCTGATGGTAATACAGTGGTAATTGAAAATGGCTTATATTGATACCTGCAAATGCATTAAGTTGTTTGTTATTTTCGAAGTAAGTAGTATTCCCGATTTCAGCTAACAAACGTATATCCGTATTAGTACCGATTCCCTGTATATAAAGGAGTCGATTATTAATGTTACAACTGTTTTATTTCTTAATATCTTTTGAACTTCTGCAGAAAAATTTGAAATTATTTCGAATAATTTTCTAACTAGAATTAATCTTTTTTAACAATTTTATTATGTTTAAGATTGATAGAGTTTTTACACCACAGCCTGAATTCACAACTATATATATGAGTGCTATGATTATCTAGGCAGCCACTCTGGGCGATTAGACCCACGTGGAACTAGAACAGTTTTATATTCACCAGGTGTTTCTGACATTTTTACCTGATCAGTTACGCCTTGATATAAACCGAATGGAGTTTCAGCGGTAAATAAATCTGGTGCGATATACTCATGTTCCTCTGATGAACCAGCTATTTTTTTAACAAATTGTTTATCAAAGATACCCATTGAGAGAATCCATAAAGATACTCGGTCTAAAGATACTCGTACACGATAACTGCCGCCTTCTTTTGCTCTTCTCTCTAGTGCTACTAAAGCTCCTACTTCAAGTAACCAAGAGACTGCATAGTCGTTTACAATTGAAATAGGAGGTAATTTAGGGTTGTCAGGTGAACCTTCAAGAGCCATTACGCCTGTTACACAGCCAGCTGTTTGATCAAAGCCGTTACGGTTTCCCCAAGCGCCTTCTGTTCCATGTAAATTTACTGTACAATGGATGATACCTGGGCGAATTTGAGCACAATCTTCTGCTGATAGTCCATATTGTTCAATAAACCCAGAGCGGCGGTTAGCAAAAAAGATATCCGCATCTTGTAATAATTCTTCTATTTTTTGTTTACTTTCTCCATTCCCTAAATCAAGTGTAGTAGAACGCATTCCCACATTTGATGTTGCATACACAATATCATGTTCCCAATCAGTTGGACGCCAAACGTTTAAAACATCTGCACCATGTAAAGCAAGCGCTCTTCCAAAACCTGCACCAGCAATAACATGTGCAAGCCCTAAGGCACGGATGCCTTCTAGTGGAGTTTTCGCATCTTCAGAAAGTGGCTCTGGATCACTCTCGCCAATTTTTTCAATTTCAATAAGAGGAAGCTTCGCTACTTCTTCATAAATAGATTCTTTCATAAACTCTTCAATTGTACGGACTACTGGCATAATAATTCCACGTTCAGCAGCAGCATTCTCTAAGTCATTTGAATTCCATTGTCTAATTGCATTGGCTACGGATTGACGATCTTCAGTACAATTTAAAAAATTCAATGCCTCGTGTTTAGATCGTGGATACGGATTAAGTGGCATAACCCATTTCCCGTCTTTTGTTTGATAAAAAGTAAAGTCAAAAGGATTATAAGGATCATTAGCAACACCTGGTGCTAGCCCATTGATTTTTTCCCACTGTCTATCGTAAAAAGGAGATAGTCTTCGAAGTGCCTTACGTAAATCCATGTGAATATCTTGACCTTTTCCTCCACGCATTCTCCAAATCTTAGAAACAGCAATGGATTTTGCTACTAAAGCGATTGCTGCGGTTGATGCTAGACGTAATGTACTTGGAACAATAGGGTCTTGGCCATAAAAAGTAACTGTTCCTCCACAGTCTTCTACTGATAATCCAACTTCCTCTAAAACAGTGGTTAGTTCTTTATGAATATCGAAATCATCAAGATTTGTTAATTTATTTTCATTTGCTTTAATGATAGCATCAGTAAGTTTTTTTACATCTGTATTTGTATTCATTATAATCCCTTCCTTTTTGAACATAGTGTGAAAATATATATTTATTTTTTCTCATTAAGTGCACGTAGCACAGATAATTGACGACAATCTCGCTCTTCTTCAAGCTGATTTTTAGCAATGGTACCATAAGAAGCAATAGCTTGTTCAGACAATAGCTGTACTGTGTCTTTATCTAAATGTGGTTTACCAAGGTGATCCCAAAGTACATTCATTCCCGGTCCTAAATGTTTGAGGAAAGCAGGGAATCCCCCTTCTCCGCCTCCTAAATGGAATGTTAAGAATGGCCCACCTGCTGCCCAGCGAAGACCAATTGAGCTGGTGACAATTTCATCAAGTTCCTTCATTGAAACAACGCCTTCTAATACCAAATGAATGGCTTCACGGAATAATGCTGACTGTAGACGGTTTGCTACAAATCCATCCATTTCTTTTTTCAAAACAAGAGAGTTCTTACCTAATGCTTCATAAAAATTGACAGCTTTCTCAACTGCACTAGAAGCTGTGTATTTGCCAGGTACAACCTCCACCAATGGAACCAGATGCGGTGGATTAAATGGATGACCAATTAACATACGTTCTGGATACTTCATTTTCTCTGCAATCTCACTGGCTTTTAATCCAGAAGAGGATGACAACAGTAATGTGTCTTTGCTGACAATTTGTTCAATTTTGGCGTATAATTCCTGTTTAAAGTCTATACGTTCAGGTCCGTTTTCTTGTACAACAGTGGCACCGTCAAGTGCACGTTCAAGGTTTCTCTCAATAATTAATCGATCTGTAAGACCCTCAGTTGGAAGTCCAAGCTCCTGTAATGTGGGGATAATCTGTTTTATACCCGCATGCACAACTTCTTCTAAATCAGGGCGAACGTCATTTACTCGAACTTCTAAACCCTTTGCAAGAAAATAGGCTGTCCATGAAATTCCTATGACACCAGCTCCAATAACTGTAACAGGGCTAAACATATGCAAATTCTCAGTTAACTGAGGACTGTTAGTATTTCCACTCATTTTAACCATATCTAATTTCTTTCCTTTCTAACTAGATCTTCCTTCTTCACCTGTGTTACTTACTTGTTAGATAGTCATGTACAACACTTGGAGAAGACAAAGTAAGATCTGTAATTATGTGAGAGGTAGAGACAACCTCAAGCACAGGTAAATCTGACATTGGTGCTAATGCATGTGCAAATAACTCTAAGCGTGCAGGACCTGACCAAGCACCGTGAATAGTGATATCTGTAATTTGACTTCGGACAAGTTCACAAATCCTTGGGTATCCGTCATATCCTGGCATCTTTTTAATCATAAAGTTAGGTTTACAGATTTCTTTACGTGCCTCACTTAAGTCCAGAGGGCGGTGTTTGTAACCCATCGTGGCAGTTGCTACTCTTAAAGAACCATAGTCAAGAGTACCTACTAATGTATCAGAATCCACAAATAGATTTGGTTTACCTAACTTTTTAGGATAAGCACTTATCTCTCTTCCAGAAGCGATTGCGGGAAAACTATCTACGTACATAGCATGTAAATATTCACCCTCTTCGCCATCAAAGCTTACAGGGATTACTTGCCCACATTCAGTATAGGAACCCAATCCAGTTACATCTGGCATTTTCATAATTTCAAAACGAACAAGTGAATCCGTAATCTCCAAAGGTTCAGGTACTATTTTTCTCAATGCATCTAGGTCTGTACGATATAAAATATTTAAGTATTCTCGATTATGGAATCGATAAGGACCTACTGGGAATGCTGGAGCATCCAGTGGTGTGGTAAACTGTTTGATCACTTCATCTTGTTGCATGTTTGCTCACCTTCCTATTTTGAGTTTGCTTTTTCTTCAATACACTGATTGCCTCTGGCCTGAATAACCAGTAATCAAGAACTTTTCTTTCAACATCATGTTGTTTTCACATAAATAGGATGTAAATATTTTTGATACTTTTGTTGCAAAAACAACACTTGTTGTAAATAATTATAGTTATAGAATTTACAATAACAAGAATCAAAAAGAGCTGAAATGATGCTTAAGCAACATTTCAGCTGGGTATTGTTGCAAAAGTAGAAAAATTCATAAAGGAGTTTAACGATGGTGAATAAAAAAGTAGACCCGAGGGTACGACGTACACACAATCTTCTCAGAGATTCATTAATTGAATTAATGGATGAGAAGAGTTATGAAAGCATTACAATACAAGATATTACTGAACGCGCAACTGTCAATCGAGCGACTTTTTATCGTCATTATGAAGATAAAGAAGATTTATTAAATCAAAGTATAGATAAGATGCTTATAGAACTTTTTGGAGATGCATCGAAATTTTACAGCGTGACAAAAGATCCACATGAATTACAACATTATGTGGCTTTACATATTTTTGAACATATTGCTAGGTCAAATAAGTTTTTTCACGTCATGTTAATCAAAAAAGGTATTCCAAACTTCATTCAATATCTAAAAGATTTTATTTTTCAATTTTATGATCACATGATTTTAGAAACAAATGTAAAAGAAGAGGAACTCCCTGTTAAAAAAGAAATGATAGTCAGTTATATTTCTGCTGCATATATCGGTGTTATCTCTTGGTGGCTAGAAAATGATATGCCATGCTCACCATCTTCTATGGCTAAACAAATGATTCAAATAAATTCACACGGGCCTATTCAATTATTGGAACAATATCTGGATCGTTAAAATAGACCTCCTTTTTGAAAAAGGTATATTTATAGCATCCAGTGGAGATACAGGGAGAGCATGACCTTCCTCCCAACAACAAAAAAAGGATATACCCCTGCCATAGTTCTGCGTAGGTGTATCCTTTAATTTGATTAATAGGGGTCACCATATCATCGCCATCAACTTAAGAATTCAGAATTACCCCAAAGCGGAAAAATGAGCTGACTTCTCAAAATCACTAACTGTAGAGAAAGAAAATTTTTCATTTAAAGGGTATATTAAATCCTTAAGTTGATGGATGTGGGGCCACCATATCAAAAAAAGAAAATTGTACGTTACGACACAATTTAGACACATTTAAGTCAATACCCTGTACGCTAAGGGTAAAATAGACCTAAGTAAAACGTTACAAAAATTAACATTTATGCAACACTTGCCTAAGGGTTGATTTTTATAGCGCTACAACGTTGCATATATTATGTTGCAAATTAAATCCTGAAAATGATACAAGATTTGTAGAAAAATAGATTTACGCAACGTTAGGAGAACAAAAATGAATTACGCATATATTCGAGTATCCACTCCACAACAAGACTATACATTTCAGAAAAAGGAAATTATTGCATATTGTGAAACTAATCAAATTAAATTGTTGGAAGAAGGTATTTTTGAAGAAAAGCAAAGTGGAAAAAATATGGAGAGGGAACAATTCCAAATTCTTATGGAACAACTAAATCCAGGAGATACACTTATTGTATATAAACTAGATCGTTTAGGTAGAAATCTTTCTGATATGATTCGTACTCATGAAAAACTGATTAAAAATGATATTGGAGTCATTGCTACTAATGATAACATTGCTACTCGGAAGAAAGATGACATGACTACTAAAGTAATGATTACAATCTTATCTTTATTTGCTGATATTGAACGAAACTATATACTGGAGCGAACACAGGCTGGTCGTATGAAGTATGTAGAAAATGGCGGGAAACTGGGGAGAACGCCTAAAATTAATAAGTCTAAAACTGATTTGATACTTGAGTTACTTGATCAGGGAAAAACGAAACAGGAGATTGCTGATTTTTTAAATGTTGACAGAACTACTATTTATCGCACATTAAAACGAAATAGTTATTAGACCATTTATTAATAACGAATACCATCTATGCTTCTATAGAATGTATCCATTTCTAAAACATTCGCGTTCTTGCTTAAAGACTTTATCACAACAAAAGGAGCTAAATTATAGATATCAGCTCCTCTTATTTGTAAATTATTTAATTATAAAGGATACGATTACTAAAATGACAAGCAGAATTCCGCTTAATAATTGTCCTATTCCAGAACTCTGTCCATTAATCAACAAATTGAAAAGATTTTTTCTTGTTTGGGTTTTTCCTACGAATGCATCATCTTTTTTCATTCTATATACGCCCCATAAGATTAATACCACTCCAAAAACGATACCGAATAATTTTAAAGCCATTATATTTACCTCCACTTATTATACATATATTGAATTTTTTTAGTCATTTTTTAGTTATTGTTACATCTATGAACAATACTTTCTTATTATTTCTAAAAATTTATTATCACTTCTTATGATTTTATTATTACATTTAAACATTGAAATGAACTATCTACTAACCTTACACTCTCTGTTTCGATTGCTCGGTCTTCTCTTATAAGTAAAACAAATATTTTAACAGCAAAGTACTTAAGATATTAGCTAATAAACCTTATGAACTTATATTTTTTATTCAGTTTATAGAAATCTTGCAACAAAAATGCAATTGTTATAATAGCCATTAAACCATTAACTGTAAGAGCTATTACAATCGATAATTCAATGGTAGGTAATAACATGATACATAGTGAAATAACGGATGCAATAAAAGGAACAACCTGCCTTGTTCTTGTTATGCAAAATCCTTCGCTTTTTTTAAGTTGTGGCATGATTCTACCGATAATTAACAATAAAGGAGTAGTAGCCAATATTCCTAACCATCCGAAAGCGCTTTCGATAAACCAAGGTAAAAATGGCATGGCTGAAGAAAATATAAATAAGTTCAGTACTAACAGAAATAATTGTATAAGAGATAATCTTATATATATTTGTTGCATTTTGTTACACCTCAAAGAAATGTTTAAAAATAAAATGGGTCATATAATAGACATACACTCCATAATATGACCCATTTTCACACATAGTACTTCACTCTTTATAAGAGATAAGTCTATTAAAAATCCGTTATTTTATTCAATTTTATTATATACTCACTTTTTCTGTAATTTGGTGATAACTCCCTCGTTGTTCGTTTCAATGTAGTAATCATTATTATGACTATAAACATCACCCTTGAAGTTTTGGGAAATCACACCAGTGTGATCAGTATAATACGATTTTCCTTCAAACTTATAAAGTGTATTTCTTACCTTTTCTCCATATGCACGAAGGTTGTCACCTTGTGAGAAGAGATATAGCTTGCCATCGATTTTATGAACACCTGTTACCTTTTCAGCTTTATCGTTCAGATAGAATGGTATACCATCAATGTCAACAAAACCTGTCAGAGTAGCTTGTCCCCAGTCATTAAAGTAATATGTTTTTCCGTCAATAGTTTCTGCACCATTCACCGTAGAAGATTTTCCATCTCTAAAATAATATTTTTCTCCAACAAACTCCTTCCAACCGGAATAGTTAATTCCATCTTCTAAACTAAAATATTTGACTGTATTACCTAATTTGCTAATCCCTAGTGGCTCAAGTTCACCGGTTGTCCTAAATGGTAATATTTTATTGTCCAAAGTAACATTAATTGTTCTATTTAGAGCTTTTCCATCCAACCCAGAAACAAACATAAGCACACCTTCGTCAGAAAAACGAAGAATGACACCTTGATCTTCTAAACGTAGTACATTTGTAGTAGCCTTGTAATCTTTAAAATAATAAATTTTATTATCAATTTCTTTCAAGCCTTCTTTAATAAACGCTCCTGAAGCATCGGAATAGTGTAGACCTTGCCATGCTGATTTCTGCAGAACACCTTCATCGTTGAAGTTATAGTACTCCCCATTAATTAATGATCCAGATACTGAGACCCTGTGATTACCATTTGGATCAAAATAATACTTATTCCCCTCAATTTCTTGCCAGCCCTTTAAAAGAATTCCTGAAGAATCCGCATAATAATGAGAGTCATTTCTCTTTATCCAACTATTTGTTATCAATTTCCCAGAATTGTATGCAGTCCATATAGAGCCATCTTTTGCATCAGGTTTGAATTCTAACCCGTCATATGCCTTTCCTTCATGTTTCTTTGTCTCATTTTTCTTACGAGGATGCCAATCAATCAACCAATTATTCCACTCATGTGCTGCAAGGCGAGCTGTGAGTTTACTAGCTTCATTAATATCACCAGTAGTCCACGCTGGTGCACTTTTACCACTCCTAGGAACGTATAAATATTGCCCTTTATTATTTTTCAAAGAAAACTGACCGTCTTTTCGAACAACAAGATCCCATATTTCATCAGAACTGATATCTCCATCATTTGTATAAATCCATTGACTGGTATCTCCTGATTTAGATGTAAGATATCTTACTTTTCCATTAAAGACAGATGATATAATAACCTTATTAGATCCCTTTTCAATCGGCGTAATTGTAAAATCAGTTCCTGAATTTGAATCCCAGTCACCTGCTTCATGGACATAATCCCCTGCTTGCAGGTTTATTCCATCATTTACAATTTTTATAGAAATAGAAGAATATTCCCCGTCTTTATGGTTTGTGTAGACATCAAATGTACGTTTCTTCAGATCCTCACGAGCTTCAGGATCATTCGTAGCATAATTAGAAAGAACTTCTTTGCCAACCGGTTCTGAAGTAATTGTTCCCAGCATTCGTTTTTCTTCTGGTAGTTTCTTAAACAGTTCATTCTCATCAATACGAATATCAGGCAGACCGCTATTCAGATAAGCGTTCGGGAATGTTTCTCGTAAATATTTATCTGCTAAATTATTTCTACGGCCGCTATTATCACTTTGTAGATAATAGGTTTTGAAAGTTGCAAGTGCAACACCCGTCTTTCCTTCATCTAATTGTTTTTGTGTAATATACAAAACATCATGTTTAGATAGTTCGGGTTCATCAGGAGTTAAGTCTACTATTGTGCCAGCTTGCTTAATACGAATTTGTTCCCCATGCTTAATCGTTTTATATTCAACTTTTCCATTTGGATAAACAAGTTTAACTTTCTTGCTAAAATTTTTATCTTTATAATAATCAAATACGCTAATACCAAACTCTCCCTTTTGAAACGTAGGAGCTTTGTAAGCAATGTTTTCATGCTGAGCATAATAATAGCTTTTTACATCGATTCCCTCTAACCATTTCCCAAACGGCTCTTTAATAAACGCATCATAGATACTTCCAAATGTTGTAACAATTGTTGCAAACGTATCAACATCTGCTTTCACCTTATTTTCCGTTAATGGACTTGGTAATGGGCTAGCACTGAATAAAATCCCCATTGCAATTCCTACAGGTAGGACTTTTGGTAGCCTTTTTTTGTATTTCTCATTCATAACGTCATTCCTCGCTTTATCTTTGTGTTTTTTCCTACTTATTAAACTGAATTTAATGTTCGGATGTTCATCATAATGTAAATACCTTTCAAATTTATTTCATAAATGTTACAAAAGTCTTTCGTTAAATTACAGATAAATCAGATTTTTATCGAATTTCTCAATATCGTAAACGAATTTTAATCCCTTTAATTCACTAACATAGAGGGTGTTACCAAACGACAATTCTACCTCTTTACAGTTATCCCCAGGAACATGACTCGTTCTTGCCTTTTCTAAATCTTCATGCAACTTCCCATTCTTCTATACGTTCTACAAAACACAAAAACAGGTAATAGATTTCAACTCTATCACCTGTTTTTATTATTTCTTATCTTGCGAAATAAGCTGCACCAAAGTTTTCATTAAACCTCTTACACCATACAGAAACTGCACCGTATGTACTTACATCTATCTCATTAGGAATTTCATAGTTTTGATCACCTTTGTTTCCCTTTAATTTTCCTAATTCAATATACTTATAATTTTTAACATCCTCATTATTTTTCAATTGCTTCGTAGGAACCAACACAACTCGAACGTCCGGGCCATTAGAAGTTGAAAAATTAGTAAGGCGTAAAATACGTTTTCCATCAGCTAATTGATAGATTGTTGTTACTCCAGTTGTTTCATGGACACCGTTCTGAAACTGTCCTTTGGTTACTATTTGTTCTTGTAGTTGAGATTCTTTTGATTTTATTTCTGTTTGTGGCAATGCTTGATTCACTTGCTTATCAATAAATAGTTTTTCAGGACGGAATAAAAGCAATAAAATTTCCCCAACTATTAGGAATCCCCCGATAAACAATACATATTTTATTTTCATAAAGTAAAGCTCCTCCTCTAACATAATGCTTACATGTATGTTAACAAGGAAGTCTATCATTTCGATAACATAACTATTACAAAAGTCTTGCAGCGATCTTATTTTTTTTCTGAAGTAATGGGAAGAGTAAACCAAAATTCACATCCCTGCTTACCATCCGAACGATCTCGAACGCCAACTTCTCCTTTGTGCAATTCAATTAATGATTTTACAATGGCTAATCCGAGCCCTGAACCTCCAGATTGTGAACTTCTTGATGGGTCAGTTCTGAAAAAGCGTTCAAATATGCGCAATTTATCATTAGGGGAAATGCCTTCTCCTTCATCACGCAAAATAAATTTGACTTGTTGCCTCTGTTTATTGTCTTCTACAATCAACTCGATTTTTCCAGATACAGGGGAATGTCGGATTGCATTGTTTAACAAATTACCGATAACTCGTGCTATTTTACATGGCATAATCCAAAGTCGAGGTAATGTGTCGGAAACATGTAATTGTAAATGGATATGTTTCTCCTCTAATAAGATAGAATGTGAATTTAGTACTTCTAGTAGAATGCTGTCCACATGTGATAAACTTGGATAAAACTCTTCTTGTCCAAGTTCTAACTTTGAAAGATCAAATAAGTCATTGATTAATCCATTTAATCGTTGTATTTCTTTTAGGATTGTCGTTATGTACTGCATTTTCATGTCAGGATCTTCAATTAAATTATCTTGTAATGCTTCTATCATCAATTGTATGCTAGCCATAGGTGTTCGTAAGTCGTGTGAAATATTCGCAATCAGCTCTGTACGTGCTTTTTCTCCTTCCTCTAACTTAGTAAACCCCTCTTCTAATTTTTTCGCCATCTGTTGAAAAGCTGTTGCTAATTCTTTAAACTCTCGTGGTTCTTTTCCTATTATGTATATCGTTTCAAAATGTCTATCACTAAATTGTTTTGTTAATTCAATTAAATTTTGAATAGATCTCATAATAGGGCGTGTTAGTAACCAGTAAAGAAAGGTTGAAAAAATCATTGCTATGATTGCAATTCCTGTTAATAACCGTGTTTGTTCCGGTTCAAGTAACATTTTCGTATCACTATACCATATAGCAACTACCATAACACTCGTGCTTAATAGATTCATCAGTAACAATTGATAACGTAATTTCATGTTTCATTTCCTCCATTTGAATCAAAGCTATACCCTATTCCCCAGACTGTATGAATCCAACGGTTCTTTGTTGAATTCTTCTCTAACTTTTCACGTAAACGACTCATTAACACCGTTACTGTGTTCGTACATCCTTCATACTCAAACTCCCAAATTTGTTCAAGAAGTTGTGAACGAGAAAACACTTGTTTTGGATGGGTGGCCATTATATAAAGTACCTCAAATTCTTTATTTGTTAACTCAACTTCACATCCACAAACAAGTACACATCTCTTCGTTGGATAAATCTCCAAATCTCGGAACTTTATTACTTCTGATACGGATTCTTTCGTTTCTATAATTGTCTGATTTACTCTTCTTAATATAATTTGAACCCTTAGTACTAATTCGCGAGGTGAAAACGGCTTTGTCACATAATCATCTGCTCCCATTGTTAAACCCAAAATTCGATCTCTTTCCTCTGCCCTAGCGGTTAACATAATAATAGGAACATTAGATTGTTGACGAATTTCCTCGCATAGTTCCCAGCCATCTTTTTTCGGCATCATCAGATCTAAAATGATTAAATCTGGTTGATATTGCTGAAATATAGACCAGCCCTCTGCTCCATTTACAGCTGTATATACTTCATACCCTTCCCTTTCTAAGTACCGTTTGCATATTTCCCTTATATTGTCTTCATCTTCTATTATTGCAATTCTTTTTTGCATTCGTAAAATCTCCTCGGTTCTTTTATTGATAACGAAAAAATATTTCTCTTATGTACTCTTAAAGAATACATAAGTTATTCATATAAACGTAACAGAATATTATTGCCAATTGAGAATAAAACACATTGAATGTACATTCAATAGAAATCATAATTATATACGCCAGATGGTCATTTTAACACAAGAATATTGTATACTTACAATCCCTAGAAGATTAAAGGTCCTGGTACAGACATGCTATGTTCTTGGAAAAATCATACATATCTTAAGGGGATCAAGTTTATGCAGTAATACCAAATAATTACTTGATTCTTTCTAATTTTGAACAGACTAGTTCCGTAAAATACTTCATTGTTTTTTCACCATATGCATCACTTCTATTCTAGAAATAATGAACTTTACTGTGTAAACAGACTTTAATCCTAACATAGAAGGAACTCGCTTTTTAATAAATCAACGGGATTATTCTACTATGTTGTTCAAGTATTTGAATTGCTTGATTTGTATGCCTGCTATCATCTTGTTCTCTTTTTTCAATTCTTCTATTACTACTATTAGATAAACCGGATTCTTATAGACTGGTATAGTACGAGACTTAAAAATATGAAAAGACCACAAAGCTTTCTTGAAGACTCGCTTTGCAGTCCTGCTGTCACTTGTATTACTGAGATAAAAATCAATCGTATTTTCTTCGGAATCCACGGCATGATACAGATATATCCATTGACCTTTTCTTTGATATACGTTTCATCGACTCTTTAGAAATCCTTTGTCTGCTTTAGATATTAACTACACTACTTAACACCCTTATAAGCTGTTAAGAATATGAAATTTCTACATACGGAAATCTGAAGGTAGGATACCCCTACGTAGAATCAAGTTTGGTGATGGGAATTAATGGTCATTCCTTGCGTTCTCATTGAATATCCAGTTATCAATATTCCAAATTGATTAGTTAACTGATTCCAATGTATAAACACAGTTAGCTCAGTAAAAACCATTTTTATTCTAAATTAAAGATATTCTTTTAATAACTAAGTTTTACAAAGAATATTTTTCCAAGCTGAAACACCAGTAAGATCGGCTACAAACATGCGATCATTAGAATGCAAGTGTTTCTTTAAAATATTCATAATGTTAATACATGAATCAGTGGTTGCAACAATCCAAGTAAACTCTGTGATTTTTATCCATGTTTCATAATCTTTGATAGCCTTAATAAGGTCTTCATGATCTCGTTCTGATTTACTTAAAACGTAAGTAATAATTTTTACATTACTCATAATTGCACTTCCTTATATCAAATATATTCTACAAAAATACCTAATCCACTGTGGCAGGAATTATTTTCTTTCCGATCCCATTTGTTTGAAATGTTTTTTTCATTTTTGTTGTTCACTCTTAGTACGATTTTTTACTTTTGAATAATTTAAAATCAATGTTCTGAAGTTCATGTTACTTTAAACATCTTTCATATCTCTTTCATAAATGTTACAAAAGTCTTTCATTGGTTATAAGTTGTAAAAGGGGGCACGTTACATCGCAATCAACTTAAAATTTTACAATACCCCCAGAACGAAATTTTTTTGTCTTTTATAGAAACGAAGCTGTTTAATGGAAATAAAGATCTTTAATTTGAAATAAAGTTATTTTTTATATTATAAAGTTATATAAAAATGAAAGTCGATATTCTCAAATACGAGGTTGTCATCTTTTTCCATATAAAGGTATAATGTTTGGGGTAGAGTTATTCAACAAACGGGGAGAATTAATGGGAGGACATTATGGGATTATAATCTAAAAGAACTTTAAGCTTTTTTCGTAATGTAGTTATGTGAACTCGAATAGCTCCACTAAAACTATCAGCATTTTGGTCCCATACATGTTCAATCAATTCTTCTTGACTGACTACTTTTTCTTGATTAAGCAGAAAGTATTCAAGCAATCCGAATTCTTTTATTGTGAGTATCAGTTCTTTTTCACCCACAAATGCGGTGCGTTTTGACTTGCGGTAATATATATATTACCGCAAGTCAAAAGGTTATTTTCCTGCACAAATTTCCGTCTTAATAAATTCCTTATTCTTGCTTCCAATTCCTCAAATTCAAATGGTTTAGTTAAATAATCATTCGCACCGATATCTAAGCCTTTAACTTTGTCATTTACGCTACTTCTTGCACTAAGGATTAAGACTTTTAATTCTTTATTTTCTTCTCTTAACTTTTCTAAAACCTTTAATCCGTCCATTTTCGGAAGATTTAAGTCAAGTATAATTAAGTCATAATTTTCAACATACGCCAGTTCGTAAGCATCTTCACCATTACTACAGGTATCAACCGCATACCCTTCTATTCTAAGTCCCTCTGCGAGAGCTTCCTGTAAATCCAACTCATCTTCAACAACAAGAATTCTCATATCTTAATCACCTCATTTTCATTATTATAAATAGGTGTGTGTTAAATCTATGTTAAGCAATTATTATCAAGAAATAATTTCCATCCTTGAAGGAATACATCTATGGTCACTGATTTATGCTAACATGTGCCCAACACCTATAGTAAGCTGTCACTTTGGGTGATTTGAGCTTATATAGGGATCCCTTCTTCTATTGGTTGGGGGATTTTCTGTAAATCAATTACATAATCCCCAAAACGAAAAAAATGAGCTCATTTCTCATAAGTAACCGTAAAGATATCAAATTTTCATTTTGGGGTATTTGCTTTTCTTAGCTTGATGGCAATGGGATACCACCAGCATTTTGCAAAATAACCTACGCTATGCGGAAAAATAAAATAAGCTGCCCATGTGGACAGCTTATTTACATAATTATCGTTATCGGAAGTAAAATTTAACTCGAAAATAGCTAATTTTATCAATTGTTGAATGTCTGAAAAAAATCAAATCAATGATATTGTCGAGATCCTTTGGCAACTTCTTGCTGTGATGACTATCATAGTGAGTTTTTCTCCAGCAACCACTATTAGTGGTTAATTACCATAAGGACTTATTTTTGAAATTTGCTATTTTTTAGAAAGTATGTTAATTTAAGATAGACCTATTTTTGTTCGGTTTGAGATTAAGAATAAATTTTGTTTTTCGTCTAAGGTATTTGAGCAAGGGTAGTAACATATGTGTGGGTATCCACACTAGGAGGCAACAATTATGGAACAAGGTAAAGTAAAATGGTTTAATGCAGACAAAGGTTTTGGATTCATCGAGCGTGAAGGTGGAGAAGACGTATTCGTACATTTCTCAGCTATCCAAATCGACGGTTACAAATCTTTAGACGAAGGACAAAGTGTAACGTTTGAAGTAGAAAAAGGACAACGTGGCCCACAAGCTACTAATGTTCAAAAAGCTTAATATTAGTTCATGAAAGACCCTTTTGTAGGGTCTTTTTTTGATTTTGTTATAATATTCCGAATACAACTTTTTAAGGGGATTTGGGGTGTTTAACTTTTAATGAAAAAGAAGATCTTAGAAATCATAATTTTAGCATTATGGGCTTTTTCTTTTAGTTATCTTGCAATTATATAAGGAATACTAAAAACAGATTATATATAGTCGTAGGATTTCCAATCTTATTTGTTGGTGGAATTTTGATTGTATATCTCATACACGTCTAGTTAACATAACGCATTATTATCGGCAGCAAGGAAAAGAGGAAACCGTCCGCTCACCAAGGAACCTTCTTTTTTTGTTCTATGGATCTATGCATTTTTTTATACATTCCTATCCTAGCGCGGTTTTAGAGTTCTTGTTTGTTACTGGAACTGTATAAAATCTTGCATAATCTTAGCGTGTCTTTTTCCAAAATGCTGCGATACCCCTAGATTTAAAAAGAAATAAGCAGTGATTAGATTTTAAACCTAGTCATTGCTTTATCCATTGCATCTTGGTTTACACCTATATAACGTAACGTGACCTTCTCTGACGAGTGATTGAATATCTCCATGAGTAATGCTATGTTTTTCGTTTGCATGTACATGTGATACCCGTATGTTTTTCTTAACGTATGTGTTCCTATTTCATCTAACCCGAACTTTGCCGCTGCCCCACTTAATATCTTATATGCCATGCTACGACCAATAGGACGATTCTTACCTTGTCTACTTTGTAATAGGTACTCATTATCTTCTCGCTCTTCAATAAACCACTTAAGTTCTCTTTTCAATGTTGCAGTAATTTGAATACGTTTTTGTTTACCTGTCTTCTTTTCGCGCATAGATATATGGCTACCTTTTACATCATCTACTTTCAATTTTAAAATATCACTAATTCGCAAACCTGTATTAATCCCCATGATAAACAGAATGTAATTACGATCACTCTTGTCCTTGAAGTACTCCTTTAGATACTGTATTTGCTCTGAATCTCGAATAGGTTGAACAAAATTCATAGCTCATTCCCTCCATTATGCTCTTCTGTTTCATATACTTCTAATCTAAGAGCAAATGCTAAATTATAAAACGCTCTTGATTTCCAACGACGATAAGTACGTTCAGCCATTCCAATCTCGTTATAAACCATATAATCACATACATCTTCTTCCTCTAAATAACGTTTTTTAATAATGTCCCTCTGAATACTTCCCGCTCGGCCATTACCTAAACGACTTAAAAACTGATCAATACGGAATGACATATCTTTAAGGTACTGTTCGCGTTCGCTGCGCTTTATGTTTTCTAAAGCTACATCTTCTAATGGATTTCCTACCGTATTTGTAGGACCATGATATCTCACTTCATATGAGGGAGTTATTTTCATTTCTTCTCGAACCATTCCGAACTGTTTATTAAGACGTATTTCTTCAAGAAGACTTTCTAATTTTGACTGGGTAGCTGCACGATCTATTTTAGATAAGAAAGTTAATTGATTCATATATAAATACTCCTTGTCTATTTTTTAAATAAAAAAAGCGGACACCAAACTACAGAGCGATATCACTAATGCTCTTCATAGTTCAGTGTCCGCTGGTTCTTCCAGTAGGACTAAATGTTTAATTGCTATTATTATATCATTTTCTTATTTATTTTTAACTTTTTAAGGAGTTTATTTAATAACTTGAAAACCACATCTAAATTCCATAATATTACTTTTTATGGGATATTTTTCTGATTTACTTATCGAATGCTTACAAATAAAATTGATTAGTACTAATTGATTAAATTATTAATGGGGGAACAAAATGAAAGAAAAGGAATTTAAGGATTTTATAAAAGCACTAAAATTATTGCTTATAGTGGGCTGTATTTATGCGCTTATGCTTATATTAGAATGCATTGTGAGTTCAATTTGGAATCTCTTATTACTTGTTGCAATTATTCTCGTAATATTATGGTGCTATTATAAAAAGAAAAAAGAAAAAACATATGCCAAAGGAATCCTTATACTAATAATACTAATTTTATTGGCAATTTGGTCTATTGGCCCCTGTGTTTACCAACGACACATTGCTCAAATGGAAAAAACAGAGTTAGAAGAAAAACAAAGAGAAATTGAAGGTAAACAGTACATAAAAAAAATGGAAGAAGATGCGAAGAAAGCTCAAGATGAAGTGAAGGAAGAAGATGCAAAAAGAAAAGCGGAAGAAGACAAATCTAAGAACAGCGAAAAAGAGAAAAACTCATCTACTCAAAATTACAATTTTAAAGAAGATAGGGATTGTTCCGATTTTAGGAATGCTTCTGAAGCAACTGAATTTATGAAGAAATCAAAGGCAGCTGGATTTGGAGACCATCGTTTGGATAGAAATGGAGACGGCATTGCTTGTAACTAAAGGATAGTAAGAATTGTTTTTAGGAATGCGTATTTGAATTGTTTCAATATTTTTTCTGAAAAAGCACTTTATTTTACTAAAAGGTGGTTGTGGAAACAACCGCCTTTTTATTTATGACAAAATGAAATTTCTATAAAAATTTCATTTTAAAGCAAAACTATAGAGCCTTTCGGCTCTGAACATTTTCATATACTTATTTATAGCTCCTGTCTACTGCTTTAATAAGTTCCCAATCATCTCTCAACCTCTGTTTCTTTGTTTCAATTTCATTCACAGAGTGATTTAGTTCTTTTCGTAAATACTCCAAATCCTCAATCGCTTTCTTTCCAGCTCCATTTTGCGACCAACCTGCTTGTATAAGATTATAAATATCATTTACTCTCTCTTGATTTTTATTTATATCTATAATCAAATTTGTTAAACGCCCTAATGCTGCTTCTATATGTTCCTCATTAAAATACATTTGTCTCATTTTTTTAACCACTCAAATCCTTGAAAACTTTCATCTGCTGCCTTATATTCATCGGCTTTTCTCTTTATAAAAGCTGATACTTCCCCGGCTTTTGTCGCATATACTCTACTGGTTTGATCTAAGCAATGATACAATTCTTCAATCCTTCTCTCCAGACGTTGACTCTTAGTTGAACTAAGATGCTGCATTACTTCTGAAACTACTCGTGGTATCTGATTTTGAAATTCTTCCGCACTTTGTTGCATTTTTTTTGCTGATTCTTCTAAGTATTCCATGACTATCTTGATTTCACCATGCTGTATTGAATATCTGGGAGACTTATATAATTTGTGACCCGTGTTTACGTCTACTAACATGGAATTATTAATATTACCGAAACTATCAAAGTGATAATTTCCTAGACCGTGATAATCCTTTGCTCCTATTGAATCTAAAAACCTATCAATTTGATGCATCCCATAGTCATTATTTGCTGTTTTAAAATCAGAATTGACCATATAGGTATCACCAATATGTGTTTTATCTTCTCTTAGAGCACCACCAGAAATTGAATCTTTCGGATTAATATAATTAGTTATTTGTCCTTTATATTCTCCTGCATCTACTTTTTTCTTTATGTCCTTTGGAAGCATATCATAAATGCCAGGGGCACTGTAAGTAACAGCAGGTACACCGCATATTGCACTAGCAAATTGAGCATTGGCACCACCTAAAGAATGTCCTGTAGTTGAAATTTTCGCACCCTGATATTCATTTTTTACTATTTCTAAAAGTGATACTGATTGTGTAAACTGGTTAGCTGCTATTACTTGACTTTTATCATACGGATTTATTTTCTCACCATCTTGTATCGGATTCTTACCCATTAATATATATTTTGCATCAGTTAAAAAATCAGGCACCGATCTATCTAATGATTCTTTCCCTTCCGTTCCTCTATAAGCAACAACAATTTCTTTAGTTGTTTCATTTTGAAAAACAACTGCATCGAAACCTGTTTCAGGGTCATGCAATTTTGCGCCTTTTGGGTGTATTGGCTTCCAACCGGCAATGTCTATTTTATCTTCTTTTTGATATGCAGCCTCAGATAATTTATTATAAGTTGAATCTGATATAATAGTAGTCAACCCTTCTCCCTCTTTCCTTAACCCCATTCATTTGGTAATATAAGTATAATAATAGCGGGAGGTGAATTGCAATCAAAAAATCACTAAAAATTACAATAATTATCAGTGTAATTCTTGTCGGTATGGCTTCTTGCGCAGTTATAAAATTCATACATACAGCAAATCCTTTAATGTCAATGACTCCCCAAGAAAAGCAAGAAATTAAAAATAAAGCAAACAAAGCTACGATTGAATATTTTAAGAAAGAAAAAAATATTGATGTTACTATTACAGATACTGAATTTTCAAGTGAATTGGGCGGATTAAAACTTTTTGTTAACGGATATATTTCTAATGATAAAAATAAAACTTTTTCTGTTGTAGTATCTTCTACCAATGATTACGAAGTAAGAGAACTTTCCTCACCATAAAAAAGAGACCTAGATTTGATACGCTCCCCTTATAGCAGACAGTAAAAAGAAATCACCTTGATCTGTTTACTATGGAGGGGAGTTTTCTATGAAAAAAGAAACCTATGTGATTTCAGATAGCCACCTAAACAGGGATGTCCAAGCTTCAAAACCGAATGAAAAATAGAGGTGGTAAGAAATGAAAAAACTCCTTTTAATAACGTTATTGGTTGTTTTAGGTTTAGGTTCGTGCACTATATATCAAATTTATAAGGCTACCCACCCTTATAGTGAAAAAGAACAAAATGAAATGAAAGAAAAAGCATCACAAGCCGCTATCGAGTATTTTAAAAAGGAGAAAAATTGGGATATTACAGTGACAAAAGTAGAATTTTCTACAGATATCTCTCGTAGTAGGCTTGAGGTATCTGGCTATATATCTGGTGACAAAAAGAAGAAGGTTTCTGCAAGTATAGATTACAGTAATGATTATACAGTTGGTAGTATAAGTTATTAACATTACAAATTGACTTTTTTCTCTAATAGCATTTTCACCCTCTATACTATCAAATACATAGACAAAACCCAGATAAAGATTCTAGTTAAACTTTGTCTGGGCCTTGTGTTTCATACTCTCCCATTAATTCAATTGCTTTACAATCAAAATAAACGATTATACCCTCTACCTCATATCAATTCGTATAGACCTTTTCACAGTCCTATCATCCTCGCAAATTAAAACATACTTTTTTGAAAATAAAAAGCTCATTAAGTTAGCTCCCACACTCCCTATAAATCTCACTTTATTTATTTCTCAAATCTTTTTTTCTAAAATAGTATTAAATTAATCTCGTCTTCCGCTCATCCATACGAGTCACTTTTCCACTTTTATATACAAAGGACTGTTCACCATGACCACTTGTAGGCGGCTCAATCGGATGTACTTGTCCGTCTTTAACGACATAAATCATATTTTCAACAAGCGAAATTTCCGCTCTCATTTCTGCAATATCTTCTTTAATAATCGCCACATTCACCACTCCCATGATATAATTACTTTGTCAAAAGTAGTCGGGAGTATTCTCGGCTTTTTTATTTGCTTATAAATACTGCACAACATTCTCCGGAACAAATGATTGTTCCAAGGATAGATGAAGCCGTATTGGAATCGGTTCTTTGCTATCCCTTGCTCGCTTACATATCTCTTCAGCTTCTTCCCAATCAAACTGTTTATCCTCCACTCGCTTATAACGCCAAATCCCAATTGTATAATCCTCAAATAATTCGTAACACTCATCAGGCGCTGTCGTTGGTTTTAATTCATCAATCGCTTTGGCTTGACGTGGTATTTGTACAACAACGTCAGCAAAACGTAGTTTAGAATTTAACCGATGAACATGAGCTTTCTTAGGATCAAATGACACAACTGGTTCAACATCAAAGATTGTTAGCTGCTTTGTCATCGCTTGTTCCCTCCAACACCTGCAAACTTGCTATTAAAATCCCTTCAAGCTGCGTTAACGTTAGTTGATCTAATGTTTGTCCGTTAATTTCAGCTAATCCTAATCCCAATAATTTACGAATAATTGCTAGTTTTCTACGTTCTACTTCTTGCCGTAACAACATGATTAAGCCTCCTGTTGATGATTGAACTTACGCTCTAAATTTACAAACTTACTAAATTCTTTAATGAATGCTAGTTCAACTACACCAACTGGGCCATTTCTCTGTTTCGCTAAAATGATTTCTGTTATGTTTTTATTCTCTGTTTCACGGTCGTAATAATCTTCACGATATAAGAATGCAATCAAGTCCGCATCTTGCTCAATTTGACCATTCTCACGTAAATCTGATAGTAACGGGCGTTTATCCTGTCTGCTCTCAACAGCACGACTTAATTGTGATAATGCAACCACACATACATTTAGCTCTCTTGCCATAAGTTTTAGCTTACGACTAATCTCACCAATCTCTTGCATGCGGTTTCCTCTATGCTTCGGATCACCTACAATAAGCTGTAGGTAATCAATTGCTATAAATACCTTTTTATCTGGATATTTCCGCTTTAACTTTCTCGTCTTCGCATAAATTTCTTGCATAGTCACATTTGCTTTATCGTATATTTCTAGCGGTAAATCATTTATTAATCCCATTGCCTGGCTAATTTTTTCCCAATCCTTTAAATTACATAGCTTTTTAGGATTCTTTAATTTCGTAGCATCTATATTTCCGGTACTTGAAATCATACGTTTAAGTAACTGCTCTTCTCCCATCTCTAGTGAAAAGATTCCCGTTGCTGTATGAGCACTTGCTGCATGAAAAGCGACGTTTAATACAAATGCTGTTTTCCCCATCGAAGGACGGGCACCGATAATAATTAAATCTCCTTCTTGTAACCCTGCTGTCATTCTGTTTAAGTCGTCATAACCAGTTGGTATACCGGTTAAATCACCTACATCAATTTGCATATTCTTATACAGATCAACTAGGGTTTCCTTTAGATTAAATTCATCTGAATAACCCGTTTCCTCAATGGCACTTAATTCATCAATCGATGTACTAATAGCACTTATATCTCTTTCATGCTGAAGACGATTATATAAGTTGCCAGCAACCTCTTGAGCATGTCGCATCTTCCACGCCTCAATCACTAAACCCTCGTGATACGAGAAGTTTTTTGTTGTGGTAACAACTTCTGTCAGATTTACAAAGAATTCAATTCCGCCAATTTGATTCATAAAGCTTTCATCGAATTTCCCCATGAGAGCGACAAGATCTATTGGAATCTCAGCATCCTCTAACTCTCTCATCGCTTTAAAAATCACTTGATGTGTTGGTAAAGAAAACTGTTTTACCTTTAGCTGGCAATCTTTAATTAGATCGCCTTCTTGGATAATGCTACCTAAAACACTTTGTTCGGCTTCTGCGTTACGAATCATATCGTTACTCATTGAACCATCCACCCATTTTGTTGATTAAGTGCTGCAAGTTCTTCATCCGTTGGAATGTTTTTCTCCCATGATTGTTGCTGCTGTATTACGTTTTTAGTAGATTCTGATAAGCCTTTTTGTTGATAAGGAGCCTGAATATTTTGTTGCCCTTTTGCTACTCGTTGATTACGAAATGCTTTGTCAGCTGTTTCAACGTCCGCTACGGTTTTCAATCCCTTAAGATGCCAATCTCTTAAAATCGTATTTACGTAATTCATGTTTCTTGTATTTTTCTCTAAAGCGATTTCCATAGCTTTTACAACAAGCTCTGCATTTAAATCATCTATCCATGCATGAATACCATCTGCAATAAAAGGTGTAATCAGTCCAAAGTTTTGTTCGTAAAAAGAAATCGGATTAACCTCAACAACTTCTTCCGCGCTTACGCGTTTTTCTTGTTGTTGTTCTTTTTCTTTTTCTTCTTCCTTGCTAGGGGCTTCGAAGCCCCTTATAAGCCCCTCCAAACGGACTGATAAATACTCCTTAATACGAGGGATTTTAAAACCTTGCTCTCGCTCTAATTGCAAACATGTTTCATAAAAATCAGTTAAAAAATCCTGGTCCTTCACAGATTGAATCTCTTTTAAAACACACTTTTCAATGTTTATATTTTTAATTGGATTAAACTTTAACCAGTTTATTAAGAACAACTCTTTTGTTTTTTGGTTGTAATTAATTTTTCCGTACTCAGCAAAACGTTCTAATAGCTTCATAACAGTTTCACGGTTATATCCTGTATCAGTTTCAATGATTCGAAGTGGAAGCTCATAGATTCCTGATTGAGACGTCTTACTGTTTGTCATTAAATATAAGTAGAAATACTTCTCCTCCGGTGTAAGATCTAAAACAAATGAATCCTGCCAAAATGAAACGTGGACTGGTCTATAAACTGCCATATTATTCATCCTCCCGTTTACATATCGCGAATCCGTCCTCTACACGTAATAAGCGATAATTCTTGTATCCTGTTTTGAGACATTGGTTTACTAAGTAAATTAGGTGTTGCGTTGATGTTGCTCGTTGAAACACTTTAGGATTCAGCAACACTCTATGTAATGACTTGTCTAAAAGCATGCAACACACCCCGTTGTTATACGAATACTAATTTGATATAATTAATCCTAAGATCTTTTGCAAAACCATTTATCTATCACTCTGCTAAGTGATAGATTTTTTATTTTCTACGTCTTACTAATGAGGCCTTAACTCCTCTTGCTCTTAAATCTTTAATCACTACACGATAACTCATCGAAGCCTCATGTTCTTCTTTTGTATCACGAAGCATTTTAAATTCTTTCATACATCGCTCCAGTTCTTCTTCCCAGCGATTTGATTCTTCAATTGATTCTGCATTAAACATGTTATGAATGCATCCAACCATACAGTTATGAAGTTTATTAGCGAATGAAAAGTCTCCAGGAAGAACTAGATCATGAAGACGATTGTTTTTATCGTTCATGAATTACACCTCCTTTCTAATTAACTCAATGCTGTTCTTATTAAGTTTCATAAAATATCCAAGAATCTATTATTTCGGTATAATCTTCCTTAAAAGGAGGTTTAACCAATGAAACTAAATCATGATTGTGTAAGAGATCTTCTTCTTGAATTAGAAGAAAAACTTACTATCAATGAACATTTTCTATTACCACATTTCAATAATCTAAATACCGTTTCAAAACACGGATTCGATGACACCTACTATAGTTTTTTAAAATTGCTGGAAGCTAACTATTTAAATGGAAACTATAAGTATGCTAGTGATGAATTGATTCATTTATCAATTTCTTCTATATCTTGGGATGGTCATCAATTTTTAGATACTATTCGTGACAATGAAATATGGTCAAAAACAAAAAAGGCTGTAGGATCATTATCAAGCGCATCAATTTCCATAATGTCCTCATTAGCGACTAGTTATTTAAAACAGAAGTTTGGATTAAAGTAACGAGGTAGTGATTAACTTTTTGTATTAAATTCATCTATGAATTTATTAAATGCACTCAAAAACTGTGTGAATTTATCTGGAGAGTAGTCATTGCTTTCAAACACTAAACCCAGTGTTAAATGACTCTCTCCTTTTTCTTTCGAATCCCTAATATCAAAAGATGTTTGGTTTTTAATTTCATAATTTGCAATCGAGATATGTACAAATCTTTGTTTACTTACTTCCGGAACATGATACTCCAATTAATTCACCCCGTTTCTTTTTCATTAATGCTGTACGCATCGTTACAACCAGAAAGGAACATTGTAGGAGTATGGGGGAGGAACAATCCCCTTTCTGGTCATAACGACAAGCACAGTGGCTTGTCCAAATGATTTATATAATGTTATAATTGCTTTACGATATTTTTCAGAGCTACTGTTGTCTAGGCGGTAGCTTTTTCTTTTGCCCATTTATGTTTCAAAATGAATGATGCTTCGATAATTTTGATTCGAATCTCCACTAACTTCTTCTCTTGCTTTAACGCAACTGATTTTGAATCCTCATCAAGTAATTCTGCTATTTTAATTTCACCAGTTAGTTTTGCATCATAACGAATTAATTCCTTATATTCTCTTAAACTTGGTTTCTTATAATCTACTGTCATTTTTCTTCCTCCTTTACAGCATTTTTGTTAAAGTCATTAAGCTATCCACCGATTGAATAATAACGTTCTCTGACATAGCCTTTTGCAACCAGCTTCTTTGTATTTGTTCCATAATGCCAAAATGAACTTGTTCAAGAGCTTGTACTACACATTGAGTAGCTTGAATTGTATCGAAGATTTCCTTTGCATGAACTGCGTATTCATGTCTCTTTTTTTCATCAAGCTTCCATGACCTTGTTGCAACTTGTAAGTTCATGATTTCCTTCGCTGCTATAATCCCCTCTTCAGCTTGTTTAATGTAGTTCATCAATTGTAAATTCACATCTTGAGTTAAACGTGGATCTGTAGGCGGTAACCCAACACCATAAATATGCTTAATTGCTTGTTGATTCAACCTTGCTCCTGTTGCATGGCACCAATCCATCGCAAGCTCAAATTCTGGTTTAGAAAGTCCAGATTCAATACGGGTTAATCTTTCATGTGTAATACCAAGGTACTTAGATAACCCTTTCTTCGTTTTCAGCTGAACATTATCACAACATTCTCTAGCATTCTGTAATAATTCCCCTATTGCTGAATTGCAGTATATGCTTGTTCCCATATCTGTTCGCCTCCATATTTAGTTTTCAAATGGTTACAATGAATTTAGTACATATGTAACTTGTCTATTATTCATGTAAAAAGAGAGGAACTAATCCTCAATATTTTCTTTTACTTGTATTTCTTTGATGATGGCCCAACCAGCCTTGTAATATGCTTGACGGATTTTATCAATATCCTTTTGTGATTTTGGCTCAGGAGCCACAACATGGACTTTCGTTTTCCCAAATTCATAGGTCGCCGCATATTCTTCTTGTTGGCTCATGGTGTCACCTCTTGAAGTGCTTTTTATATGTTTATGCGACGGATCTGATGGTACTGCCATGTTAGTTGACGGCATTTTCTCACCTACTTTTATACAAGTTTTATCACCCGTTCCACTTTACGTGTAATTATTACTCAAAAAAAATTGATGGATGTTCATTTAATGCTTTTGCCACAAACTTTAATTCTTGTACTTTAAACGAACGTTTCCCTGCTTCTTTCATGTTATAAGCTGATACAGAAACACTAAGTTCTTTAGCCATAAACACTTGTGAAATGCCTTTAGAAATTCTTAATTCTCGTATCCTTTGATTAATCTCCATTTTAACACCACCTCATTCCACGTAAAGTGAACCTTATATATCAATAGTAATTCCACGTAAAGTGAAAGTTAATGATAAAAATTAACTTTCAGTGAATAAAGTTTCACATAACGTGAAATGTTGTTAAAATAATTAACGAAAAGACAAATAGAAGAATGGAAGGATAAACTATGACTTTAGGCTATAGATTAAAAAAAGAAAGAGAAAGACGCAATTGGTCTCAAAAGTTTGTCGCTGAAAAAATCGGCATTACAAATACTGTCCTTTCAAATTATGAACGCGACTATCGTGACCCTGATACAACAACATTAGGAAAATTAGCTGATTTATATGAAATATCTACAGATCAATTATTGGGTAGGTCTAACAAGCTTTCGAAAAACGAAGAACGCGATATTGCACGTGATTTAGAAAAAACATTAGAAGAATTAGAAAATAGTGAAGAAGCATTAATGTTTGATGGAGAACCCATTGATGAACATACAAAAGAAATGATTCGTATTTCTCTTGAAAACTCTATGCGCATGGCAAAGCAATTAGCAAAACAAAAATTCACTCCAAACAAGTACAAAAAAGATTGAATGGAGCGCGAAATGAACATTAAAGAATACGCACTCAAAATCGTAGAAAAGCATGAAACAACAAATCCATTTGAAATTGCTAGACGAAAAAATATTATAGTGTTGTTTGAAGACCTTGGGAATACTCTTGGTTTTTACAACACATATAAACGTTTTAAATTCATTCATATTAATAATAAAATTGACGAAAATACTCAACGCTTTGTCTGTGCTCATGAATTAGGGCATGCTCTATTACACCCCAAAGCAAATACTCCATTTTTAAGAAATAAAACTCTATTTTCTGTAGATCGATTAGAAATTGAAGCAAATACATTTGCAGTCGAACTCCTACTATCTGATGAAATGATTTCTGAACATCAAAATACTACCCTCTCAATTCGAGAAGTAGCAGAAATTTATGGAATTCCAGGAAATTTTGCTCGCTTAAAATCATTTAATACATTAAAATAATTAGATACATAAATTAAGATTAGGAGAACTAAAAATGAACGCTCTATTTTCAACATTATGCTTATTAACAGTTTTAGCTGCATTAGTTTTACTAGTCACATCATTTGTTTTTCTTATTAGAAAAAAACAAAATGCCAAAAAGTTTTTCAAATTCACTGGTATTGCCTTTATTTTAGCTATCATTTTTCTTATTATAGCCGTTTCAACTCACAAGCCACAGGAAAAGAAGGAAGCAACTTCTACTGAAAATGTAAAAACAACTGCAAACAATAAAGATACTGAAACAAAGAAAAAAGAAACAACGCAACAAGATCAACCAAAACAGGTAGAAATCAGTGAAGATGCTTTTGTTGCTTATGCTCAAAACATTAAGGGCAATGCTTTTATTAAAGATATGAAATTGAATGCAAAAGAAGCAGAAATTACATTCCATGATTCATTTTCATCTTATAAATCAACAAAACCAGATAGTAACGTCACAGAAGAACAATATAAACAGTATTTTTCAACTGGAGATGCTATTGAAAAAATGCTTGTAAGTGAACCTGCAAGATTACTAAGACAATTTCCAGATTTAAATGCTGTAAAAATGACTGTTCCATTTGAAGGAAAAACATACAGTATCAACTTAGATAGAAAATCTTTAAATACATACTTAGGCTTTAAAATTGAAGATTTAAAAGTTGAAGACAAATCTTGGGTCAAAAAGTTTAACGATCCATACGTGTATGATAAGGCAAAACGTAAGGCATTCTTTAAGAAATTTGTTACTGTACAATAATATTCCCCTAAAAAAATCTAGCCTTATCCAATATCACTAATATACTCCAAAATAAAAGGCTGATATCCTCACGCCTTTTATTTTTACACGAAAAACGAACGTACGTTTTATTTTGAGTTCAAAAAATATATATTTATTCGTATCGTTTTTTATATAATAAATAATACAAAGGAGGTTCTCCGCTATGAAAACTGCAATCTACCTACGTAAATCCCGTGCCGATCTCGAAGCCGAAGCACGTGGTGAAGGCGAAACTTTAGCAAAACACCGCTCTACCCTGCTGAAAATTGCCAAGGAAATGAACTTAAATGTTTTAGCTGTTCGTGAGGAAATCGTTTCTGGTGAGAGCTTAGTAAAACGGCCCGAGATGTTAGCACTACTTGAAGAAATTGAAGATAACAAATATGATGTTGTTCTTTGTATGGATATGGACCGTTTAGGTCGTGGCGGTATGAAAGAGCAAGGAATCATTTTAGAGACCTTTAAACGCTCGAATACGAAGATTATGACACCTAGGAAGACTTATGACCTTAATGATGAGTGGGACGAAGAATACAGCGAATTTGAAGCATTTATGGCACGTAAAGAATTAAAGATCATTACACGTCGTATGCAACGCGGCCGTATAGCAAGCGTGGAGGCTGGTAATTACCTCGGTACCCATGCGCCTTATGGTTATGATATCCACCGTTTAAATAAGCGAGAGCGTACGTTAACGATTAATTCAGAAGAAGCTTCTGTCGTAAGAATGATATTTGATTGGTATACAAACGAGGATATGGGCGCTAGCGCAATCAGAAACAAGTTACATGAACTTGGCTACAAAAGTAAGTTAGGTAATGAATGGAACCCTTATAGCATCTTGGATATATTAAAGAACAATGTGTACATCGGAAAAGTAACATGGCAAAAGCGAAAAGAAGTAAAACGACCTGATGCTGTAAAAAGAAGTTGTGCACGCCAAGATAAATCAGATTGGATTATTGCTGATGGCAAACATGAGCCAATCATACCTGAAAGCTTGTTTGAGCAAGTACAAGAAAAATTAAACTCAAGATATCACGTTCCTTACAATACAAACGGGATAAAGAATCCATTGGCTGGTATTATTAAATGCGCTAAATGTGGTTACAGTATGGTCCAACGTTATCCGAAGAACCGAAAAGAAACGATGGATTGTAAACACCGTGGCTGTGAAAACAAATCAAGCTATACTGAATTAATTGAGAAGCGTTTACTCGAGGCTTTAAAAGAATGGTACATCAATTATAAAGCTGATTTTGAAAAGCATAAGCAAGATGACAAGTTAAAAGAAACACAAGTTATTCAAATGAATGAAGCTGCATTAAGAAAGCTTGGGAAAGAATTAGCGGATGTCCAAAAACAGAAAAATAATTTACATGATTTATTAGAACGTGGCGTTTACACAGTCGATATGTTTTTAGAACGCTCGAATGTAGTTTCTGATCGTATTACTGAAATTACTTCCACGATGGAAAACTTAAAGAAAGAAATTAAAACAGAAATTAAGAAGGAAAAAGTGAAGAAAGATACAATTCCTCAAGTAGAGCATGTTCTTGATTTGTACTTTAAAACAGATGATCCCAAAAAGAAAAACAGCCTCCTAAAGTCGGTTTTAGAAAAGGCTGTTTATAAAAAAGAAAAGTGGCAAAGACTTGATGATTTCGAACTTGTGCTTTACCCTAAGCTCCCTCAAGATGGCGACATATAAGCGTTTATGCTTTGTCGTCACCTTGTTGGTGTAATTAGATTTACTCCATTAAGCCCTAAAGCATCATTCGTCGAAACAGCCAATACGACAGGCTTCCCATTTCTAAGCGTCGCTTTTGCTGCCATTAATACTGGAGAGTCTGTCATTGCATTTGCAAATTTACTCATCGAATTCCCTGTTAGTGGTGCAATCACCATGCAATCTAGTGGAATTTTCGGTCCTAGTGGCTCTGCGCCAACGATTGAATTAATTGCCTTAAAACCGGTTATTTCTTCGATCTTTTTAATCCATTCTTCCCCTTCGCCAAATCTAGTATTTGTTGATTGGACAGTATAAGAAACAACGGGACGTACTTCTGCACCTTCTGCAATTAACTTCTCTAAATGTGGCATAACTTCTTCATACGTACAATGTGACCCTGTAAATCCGAAACCAATTCGTTTTCCCTTCAAACTCATTTCTCATCATCCTCCTTTGCGATTGCATCTGCTATTAATAACTGAGAAAGAACATTCGCTAATATTTGTCCTGCTGTTTTCGGTGCAACAATCCCAGGAAGACCAGGTGCTAATAGTGCCTTCACTCCACGCTTCTCCGCATAGCGAAAGTCCGTGCCACCTGGCTTAGAAGCTAAATCAATAACTAGCGTATGAGCTGGCATTTTTGAAAGAACATTCGCTGTCACAACAAGATGCGGAATTGTATTAATAACAATATCGATATTACCTACTTCTTTCTCTATGTCTTGCATATGAAAAGGAGAAAACATCATTTCTGTAATACGAGCAATATGTTCCGAACGTCTCGCTCCAACTTTGACATGTGCTCCTAATGATTGAAAGGCTCTTGCAACACTCATACCAGTTCTACCAAATCCTAAAACCATTACATTCGATCCATGAATTGTGTAATCAGTATGTTGAATAACCATCATTAGTGTACCTTCTACGGTCGGAATAGAGTTATAGATTGCAACATCATCACGATCAAATAATTTTACAAGTTTGCGATTTGTAGTAGCTACGAGATTTTCCAAGTAAGGTGTACCAATACCTGAATATATAGTGAAGTTTTCTGGCGTCTTTTCAATTTGTTCTTTCGTTATGGAAACTTTCTCATTTGAAAAAATAGTATCTACTTCTCCTCTGGCATTCGTCCCTGCAACCGGCAAAATAATTGCATCTAAAGAAGTGAAATTTAAATCTTGTATACTTTCCTTTGCTGCCCCTGTGAAGCCATGATCTAACTGTTCAAACCCTATTAATGAAAGTTTCGCGTCCAGTTCGACTAACTTGCGAATTACTTCTAGCTGCCGTGCATCTCCTCCTATGACAGCAATATGCATCTCAGTCAACATTCCCTAATTCACCTTCTTTTTCTTTCATTTATAAGAAAAATGCCTACTTTTTCTTTTTCCTCCACATCATATGTAATGTACGAGTTTGAGGTGATTGAAAAACAAAAAGCACACGTGATTTATCTTCTTTATATAAAGATAAAAAAAAGACAACCAAAATGGTCATCTTTCACTATGATCTTGAATGGTTCGTAAGATCGCAAAGTATCATATCATTTCCAACCTTCTTTATTTTTCTCCATTCTACTCTCACTTCTTGCTGTTCTCTTTTAAAACCTCCCCATTTCCCAGCAGGTATAATAAGCGCTTGTATTTTTCCATCTCTCTCATCAATTTCTAAATCTGCATGACCTAAAACTCCCATTTTTTCTGCTCTTTCTAAATCCACAATCTCTTTGCCACTTAATTCACTTAAACGCATTAAATCTCCCCCTATCCTACTTTTTATGAAGGTTATCCTATAATAAGTACCTATTCTGCATATATAAAAAAAATAACCGTATCTCATATAAAAGAGATACGGTTATTTCCGAAAGCGAATGAATTACAAGATCGATTAAAGTTTCATTCCTTTTGGCAGTTTTCCATCTGGACTAATAAGTGCCGCAGAGAATTCATCGGTAAACATATTGCGAATTAACTCGTCTACATTTTGCTTTGTTACAGTGTTTACACTTTCAATAATCTCATCAAGAGAACGATGTTTACGAAGAAGCAATTCGTTTTTACCATTACGGCTCATACGACTATTCGTACTTTCTAAACTTAACATTAAGTTTCCTTTTAATTGTTCTTTACTGTTAACAAGCTCTTTTTCTGTAATACCTGTATTTTTCAACGTATTTAACGTTTCTTGCATTGTTTCATACAGTGTATCTAATTGTTTACTACCTGTTCCACCGTAAAGTGTTAACATTCCTGTATCTTCATAAGAAGAGTGATAAGAGAATACTGAGTACGCTAACCCGCGTTGCTCACGTACTTCTTGGAATAAACGGCTACTCATACTACCGCCTAAAACATTATTTAATACAATTAAGTTATAAATATCTTCGTGTCCCATTTGCAAGCCTTTATATCCTAAACATAAATGAGCTTGTTCTGTTTCCTTCTTACGTGCTACTTTATTGAAATGGAAAATTGGGCTATGTACTTGTTCACGGTTTGTTGTCCCTTCGTAACTACCGAAATATTGCTCTACAGTTTGTAAAAATGCTTCATCAATATTCCCTGCAATTGATACAACAACATTTTCAGGTGTGTAATGATCTTTCATATATTGACGTAACGTATCACCTGTAAATGTTTCAAGCGTTTCTTCTGTTCCTAAAATAGGATATCCAAGCGGATGCGTTTCATATGTTGCTTTCGTTAACATATCATGCACAATATCATCTGGCGCATCTTCGTACATTTTTATTTCTTCACATACAACATTCTTCTCTTTTTTCAGTTCTTCCTCATCAAATGTTGAATTAAAGAACATATCTGCTAAAACATCTAATGCATATTTAGCATGCTCATCTAGCACTTTCGCATAGTAACATGTATATTCTTTTGAAGTAAAAGCATTTACTTGTCCACCAATGCTATCAAATGATTCTGCAATCTCTCTTGCACTTCGCGTTTCTGTCCCTTTAAAGAACATATGTTCCAAAAAGTGCGAAACCCCATTATTTTTTTCATTTTCATTTCTTGAACCTGCGTGGATCCATATACCAATCGCAACCGAGCGTACAGTTGGTATATTCTCCATAACAATTCTTACACCATTTTTACACGTATATTTTTTAATCAAAAACTTTCCTCCTAATGCCAGTTTCTCTAAATAATTGCTATTATTTAATGATAACAAGTTTAGAGATGAATGTCATGCAAATGTATTTAATCCACACGTTTTTCATCTAGTAATTCTGTAATATTCCCCACTTTATATCCTTGTTCCTTTAAATTTTTAATCATAGTATCTAGCGCTTCTGTTGTAGATGAAGTAGGATGCATTAGCACGATAGCACCTGGATGTATTTTTCGCATTACTCTCTGCAATAGCACACCCGGTTCTGGCCGCTTCCAATCAATTGTATCTACAGTCCACATAATCGTCCCCATTTGGAAATCATCCGCTATTTTTACTACCTCATCCCGAAAGCTTCCACTTGGCGGAGCAAACCATCTCACTTTCTGATTTGTAGCTGCTTCTATCATTCGATTCGTTTTTTGTAATTGATCTCGTATTTCATCTGTAGACAGCGTTTTCATATTAGGGTGTGTGTAAGAATGATTTCCTACTTCTTGATTTGCATCGACAATCATTTTGGCAAATCGTAAGTTTTCTTTCACCCAGCGTCCTTCTAAAAAGAAAGTCGCCTTCACATCATGTTTTTTCAATATCTCTAATATACGTGGCAAATACTCATTACCCCAGGCCACATTAATTGTTAATCCCACCATCTTTTTATTTGGATGTCCTCGATAAATGGGAGCTGGTGGTAAATCTTCTAAGTGAACACTCGGTGATACTTCCTTAAATTCAAGTTGTTTTTGATCAAACTTCTTGATTTTCTTCATATTATTATAGGACGCTTCTATATCCACTTGTTTTCCATTATACCCAGGCGTCGCCTTCCAAATCTTATCAATCATCGCATTTTGCGGCATAATCTCGTACTGTTTTACATGCTTTTGAATCTCTTCATGCAAGTTATCCTGCGCAAAAACGGAATAAGAGCCACAACCCATATATAAAGAAAATATAAATATGTACGCTAATATACGAGCTTTCATATAAACCCTCCCATTAACTATAAAAAAGAAACCATTTTCTTCTTATCTTTGTTAATTTGAGCGTTATGATGAAAACTATACCTATACTCACATAAAAATCTAAATAAATCACATTTTTTACATAACAAAAAAAGCCAGCTAAACTGGCTTTCACTTATTGTTGCTCTTGTGCGTTTTCTTCTTTAGCTGCTTCTTCTTTAGCTGCTTCTTTTTCTTGCTCTTCTTTTAGCAATACTTTTCTAGATAAGTTTACACGACCTTGTTTGTCAATCTCGATAACTTTAACTGAAATCTCATCACCGATTTTCACAACGTCTTCTACCTTACCTACACGCTCAAGTGCAAGTTCAGAAATGTGAACAAGTCCATCTTTACCGCTAAATAATTCAACGAACGCACCGAATTTTTCAACGCGTTTAACTTTTCCTAAGTAGATTTCGCCTACTTGTACTTCGCGAACGATATCTTCGATAATTTTCTTCGCTTTTTCATTCATCTCTTGATTAATTGATGAAATGAATACTGTACCATCTTGCTCGATGTCAATTTTAACGCCAGTTTCTTCAATGATTTTATTGATCTGTTTACCACTTGGTCCAATAACATCACGAATTTTATCTGGGTTAATTGCCATTGTAATAATCTTCGGAGCATACGCAGATAACTCAATGCGAGGTTCAGCGATAACAGATAACATGTGATTTAGAATGTGCATACGACCAACTTTCGCTTGTTGTAATGCTTCTTCTAAAATCTCACGAGATAAACCATCGATTTTAATGTCCATTTGTAGTGCAGTTACACCTTTTGCAGTACCTGCTACTTTAAAGTCCATATCACCTAAATGGTCTTCCATTCCTTGAATATCTGTTAAAATTGTGTAATGCTCACCAGATTTCACTAGACCCATTGCAATACCAGCAACTGGTGCTTTAAGTGGTACACCCGCATCCATCATCGCTAATGTACTACCGCAAATACTCGCTTGTGAAGTAGAACCATTTGACTCTAATACTTCAGATACAAGACGAACTGTATATGGGAAATCCTTTTCAGATGGAAGTACAGGTTCAAGAGCACGTTCTCCTAGTGCTCCGTGACCAATTTCACGACGACCTGGTCCACGCATTGGTCTTGTTTCACCAACACTAAATGAAGGGAAATTATAATGGTGCATAAAGCGTTTTGACTCTTCTACACCTAGACCATCTAAAATTTGCACATCGCCTAATGCACCTAATGTACAAATACTTAATGCTTGCGTTTGTCCACGTGTGAATAGACCAGAACCATGTGTACGAGATAAAATGCCAACCTCTGATGCTAAAGGACGAATTTCGTCACCTTTACGACCATCTGGGCGGATTTTTTCAACTGTAATAAGACGACGTACTTCTTCTTTTACAATTTTATATAAAATCTCACTTACTTGTCCTAATGTATCAGCATCAGCTTCCTCAGCTTCGTAATGCTCAATTACACGCTTTTTCACTACGCTAATTGCATCTTCACGTGCATGTTTTTCGTGCACTTGAATTGCAGAATGCATATCTGTCTCAGCCATTTCACGTACAGCTTGGTTCAAATCAGCATCCACTTCATAAAGTTTCACTGCTGTTTTCTCTTTACCGACAGCTTGTACAATCTCTTCTTGGAATGCAATTAGACGTTTAATTTCATCGTGTCCAAACATAATTGCTTCTAACATTGTTTCTTCAGGTACTTGATCCGCTCCTGCTTCAACCATGTTAATTGCATCTTTCGTACCAGCTACAACAAGGTGCATATCACTTTGTTCTTGCTGTTCTACTGTTGGATTAATAACGAACTCGCCATTAATACGACCAACTGTCGCACCTGCGATTGGACCTTCAAATGGAATATCTGAAATAGATAATGCTAATGAAGAACCAAGCATAGCTGCCATCTCAGAAGAACAATCTTGATCAACACTCATTACGATGCTGACAACTTGTACTTCATTACGGAAACCATCTGCGAAAAGTGGACGGATTGGACGGTCAATTAAACGACTTGCTAAAATTGCTTTTTCACTTGGACGGCCTTCGCGCTTAATAAAACCGCCTGGGATTTTTCCAACTGCATATAAACGCTCTTCATAGTTTACTGTAAGCGGGAAGAAATCTACATTTTTTGGCTCTTTTGATGCAGTTGCTGTAGATAGAACTGCTGTGTCGCCATATCTTACTAATACTGCTCCGTTTGCTTGTTTTGCAAGCTGACTTGTTTCAATTGTTAGCTGACGACCAGCTAAATCTATCGAGAAGACTTGCTTTTCCTGACTCATTTAAGTACCCCTCTCAATTTAAAATATTCAATTCTTCTATGTAAATGGGTAGTATATCACAATATTCTTTCCTCTAGTATTGCCGAAAATTAAGTAAGCTATAAAGAGTAGAAGATATATTTTTACCTAACAAAAAAGCGGGAATATTCCCGCTTCTTTGACTATCGACGTAAGCCAAGCTTTGTGATTAATTCACGGTAACGTGTGATATCGCTATTACGAAGGTAAGTAAGTAAGTTACGACGTTTACCAACCATCTTTAATAGACCACGACGTGAATGATGATCCTTCTTGTGAGTACGTAAGTGCTCGTTTAGAGTGTTAATTTGCTCCGTTAGGACAGCAATTTGAACCTCTGGAGAACCAGTATCAGTCTCATGAGTTCTAAATTGTGCAATGATTTCATTTTTACGCTCTTGTGTTAAAGCCATCCTATTTCACCTCCTAATAATTAAACCCCCAGTTACCTAGCAAGCATCGGTGAGTCGCAATGCCAAGTAATGGTTGTCATAAAGTACATAACATAGAATACTACTTTTCATTTGAAAAAGCAAGTATATTCTTTACGCTCGCAAAATATTCTTGGGCAACCTTTTTATCTTGAGCGATTTGCGCAACTAACTCATCAATTCCATTAAACTTTTTTTCTTCTCTTATACGCATGTGCCATTCCACTGTAACACTTTGATCGTATATGTCTTTATTAAATTCAAATAGATGCACTTCAATAGATAATTGACGCTCATTCTCTTTGAAAGTTGGTTTATATCCGATATTACATACACCATCATGCCATTCATCATGAACCTTCAACCTTACCGCATATACACCTACAGGTGGCAACAAATATTCATCACTTAAACCTACATTTGCAGTTGGGAAACCAATTTGACGTCCACGCTTATCACCGTGTACAACTGTTCCTTCTACCGTGTAAGCTCTCCCTAAAATAGATGGAATTTGTTCCATTTCACCGTTTCGAATTAACTTTCGTAATGAAGTAGAACTTACTTTTTCTTCTTGATATTCAACTTTTTCGATCACGGTCTGTGTAAACTCCCCTCTTGCATGAAATGGTAAAGTCTCCATCTTCCCTTTTCCTAAACGTCCATATGAATAATCAAAGCCTGCTACTACATGCTTTACATTTAAACCAATAATATACTCATCGACAAACTGCTGTGGTAATAATCCAGCAAATGGCTCATCGAATTTCACCACATATAAGATATCAATTCCTAAACTTGCGATGATTTCTTCTTTAAGGCGCATCGGTGTAATATACTCCACATGCGCTTCTTTTTTTCCTAATACAACAGATGGGTGTGGATGGAACGTCATGACAGCACTTTTACATCCTCTTTCATCCGCTATTTTTTTCGCTGTTCGAATCACACGTTGATGTCCTAAATGAATGCCATCAAAATATCCTAATGCCATTACAGTAGGTGGTAATTCTATTTTATTTTGTTCATGTGGATGAGTTAAATGAATAAGTTTCACGCTTGAATTCACCTTTTTCTGTAATAATCCTTCCAATAATTCATTATAGCTTTAGTTCTTGATTATTCACAAGTACTTTCATTGGCTTTAGCATTCCAGGGTGTTTTGGGTGATGTTCATAAATTGCTAAGCAACGATCATTTTTATCAAATACTGTAATAAATGGTGCTGTTGTTTCTAATTCATTCTTTAAGAACATACCGTTCTTTATTTTTTCAGCTTGCTTTTCATCTACAATCATTTTTGGAAACTTACTTAGCGCCTCATCAATTGAGATGAAAATAGACTCTACTGTTCCATTTTGCACGTTTTCTTCAATTTCTTCAAATGATATGCAATCTTCTAGTAAAAATTCACCAGATGCTGTTCTTACAAGGTGAGACATATGTGATGGAAATCCAAGTTTTTCACCTATCATTACTGCTAGTGTTCTTACATATGTTCCTTTACTACACGTTACACGGAAACGAAATGAAATATTTTCCCCTTCAAAAACTTCACGTTCATCAAGTAATACAAATTCATGAATTGTAATTGTACGAACTGGACGTTCAACTTCTTGTCCTGCCCTTGCATATTCGTATAGTTTTTTCCCGTTAACTTTTACAGCTGAGAACATCGGCGGCATTTGTTCAATTGTCCCTGTTAATTCCGCTAGTACCTCTTCTACTTCTTTACGTGTAATGACACGATTTACATCTTGTTTCTCCACAACTTCACCAGAAGCATCTTCTGTTGTTGTCGAAAATCCTAATGTCACTTCACCTTCGTATGTTTTTGTTTCACTTGTTAAAAATTGCGCAATTTTTGTTGCACGCCCAACGCAAATAGGTAATACTCCTGTTACATCTGGATCCAGTGTCCCTGTATGACCAATTCGTTTCTCACGCAATATCTTTCTTAATTTGAACACACAATCATGTGATGTCATTCCCTTTGGCTTATGTAATAATACTACACCTTCCATATACTCACCTCATCATTATTCTTTTGTAGTAATTGCAATTATGCAAAACTTATTTTACATTGAAAAAATGGATAGACAAATGTCTATCCATTATTCTTCACGTTTACCGTCTTTATTAATTTCATGTAAAAGTGTATCAATTCGATGACCATATCCGATAGACTCATCAAACTCAAAGGTAATTTCTGGTGTTTTACGAAGACGAATACGTTGGCCAATTTCTGAACGAATAAAACCTTTTGCCTTCGCTAAACCTTTTAATGTATTTTCTTTCTGTTCTTCGTCACCTAAAACAGAAATGTATACTTTAGCAATTTGTAAATCTCCACTCACTTGTACATCTGTTACTGTAACAAATCCAATACGTGGGTCTTTAATTTTACGACTGATAATGTCGCCTAATTCTTTTTTCATTTGCTCGCCCACACGGTTCGCACGTAATTTCATAACTCTTCACCTCATTCAATACCATTCCAAATGTGTTATCGTACGTTCAATTTCAGGAAATGAATCGATATACTCAAGTACACGATTCATTTCTTTTTCACAGACAACACGATTTGAGGATACGGAAACAATTGCAATTTCTGTACGTTGCCATACATCTTGATGCCCAACTTCAGAAACAGCTACATTATAGCGCTGTTTCACACGAGTTAACACACGTTGCAAAATTGCTCGTTTCTCTTTTAAAGAATGCACATCGTAAATCATACACTCGAATGAGAGTGAAGCGATAATCATCGCTTCACTTCTTCCATAACGTATGCTTCAATGATGTCCCCTTCTTTAAGATCATTATATCTCTCAATTGTAATACCACACTCATAGTTTTGTGCAACTTCTTTTACGTCGTCTTTGAAACGTTTTAACGTATCAAGTTTTCCTTCGAAGACTACTACGCCATCACGGATAATACGAACGCCACTATCACGTGTAATTTTACCGTCTATTACGTAACAACCTGCGATTGTTCCAACTTTTGTTACTTTGAATGTTTGACGAACTTCCGCTTGACCGATTACTTTTTCTTCGAATTCTGGATCCAGCATACCTTGCATTGCTGATTCAATTTCTTCGATTACTTTATAGATAATACGGTGTAAACGAACATCAACTTTCTCTAATTCAGCTGTACGCTTCGCATTCACATCAGGGCGTACGTTAAATCCAATTACAATTGCATTAGATGCAGAAGCTAAAATAATATCAGATTCTGTAATCGCACCTACGCCTGTATGGATAATTTTTACTTTTACGCCTTCAACATCAATTTTACGAAGTGATGCTGCCATTGCTTCTACAGAACCTTGTACGTCTGCTTTCACAATTAAGTTAATTTCTTTTACATCGCCCTCTTGGATTTGTTGGAATAAATCTTCCAGGCTGAATTTAGATTTCTCACCACGTTGTGCAACTAACGCTTCTTGTGCACGTGATTCACCAATTTGACGAGCTTTCTTCTCATCAGCGAATGCCATGAAACGATCTCCCGCTTGTGGCACTTCATTTAAACCTGTAATTTCAACAGGAGTTGATGGACCAGCAACTTTTACACGACGACCAATATCACTTACCATTGCACGAACACGACCGAATGATGTTCCAACAACAATTGGATCTCCAACTCGAAGTGTACCGTTTTGAACAAGTAATGTCGCGATAGTTCCTTTACCTTTATCAAGCTGTGCTTCAATTACAGTACCAGCTGCATAGCGATTTGGATTTGCTTTATATTCTTCTACTTCACTCACAAGAAGGATCATTTCTAGTAAGTTGTCAATTCCCTCGCCTTGAATCGCAGAAATTGGTACGAAAATCGTGTCTCCGCCCCAAGCTTCTGGAACTAATTCATATTCTGTTAATTCTTGCATTACACGATCAGGATTTGCCGCTGGTTTATCCATTTTATTCACAGCAACAATAATTGGTACTCCAGCTGCTTTCGCATGGCTAATCGCTTCAACTGTTTGTGGCATAACACCGTCATCAGCTGCAACAACAAGAATTGTAATATCTGTTACTTGTGCACCACGAGCACGCATTGTTGTAAATGCCGCGTGACCTGGTGTATCTAAGAACGTAATTTTCTTATCATTTACATCAACTTGGTATGCACCGATATGCTGAGTAATTCCACCAGCTTCGCCAGCAGTTACTTTTGAATTACGGATAGAGTCAAGCAATGTTGTTTTACCATGGTCAACGTGTCCCATAATTGTAACAACAGCTGGACGTTCTTTTAAGTTTTCTTCATCATCTTGCTCATCGATGAATGTTTCAAATTCAGTTTCACTTACAACTACTTCTTCTTCTACTTCAATACCGTAATCAGTAGCAATTAACTCAATTGTATCTTTATCTAAGTCTTGGTTAATTGTCGCCATAATTCCTAGCATGAAGAGCTTTTTAATAATTTCAGATGGCTCTTTGCTTAACTTTTTAGCAAGGTCACCTACTGTAAGGCTTCCAGAGAAAGTGATTTTATCTGGTGTTTCTACTATTGGTGTTTGTTGTCTTCCAGCAAAGTTATCTTGACGTTTATCTTCATTTGCTTTGCCTTTTTTCTTATTCTTATTGCTGTTCTTTTTACTGCGAACAACTTTCTCTTCTACTTCAAACTCATCTGCAACAGAAGGTTTTTCCGCTCCAGCGCTATATTGATTATCTAATTTGTTTACTACTTCATCTTCTAACATTGTCATATGATTCGAAACCTCGATATTCATCTCTTTTAGTTTTGTCATAAGATCTTTACTTGAGATATTATTTTTTTTTGCATATTCATGTACTCGAATTTTACTCATACCTTCACCCCCGGTAATTTGTATCGAGCATGCTACGTAGCTTTTTCGCAAAGCCTTCATCTAAAATAGCTACAACGACTCGCTCGTCTCTCCCAATCGCATGCCCTAATTGTTGTCGATTTTCGACTTTTCTCATTGGTATGTTGTAGTACGTGGTTTTATCAATGATACGTTTTGTAGTGTTCGCTGACGCATCTTCAGAAAGCAATACTAGCTTTGCTTTGCCACTTCGTACTTCTTTTAAAACGAGTTCTTCACCCGAAATAATTTTTCGAGCGCGGTTTGCTAGTCCTAAAAATGATTTCCAATCAGACACTTATTTCGACTCCTTCTCAACAAGCTCAAGAAGCTCTTCGTACAGAGAACTGTCGATTTTCGCTTTTAGATGATGTTCCAAAATGTTTTTCTTTTGGGCTTGAATAATGCTTTCTTTATCTTTTGATAAATATGCACCTCGTCCTGATTTTTTTCCTGATAAATCAATAGACACTTCGCCCTCTTTGGAACGAACAATGCGAACTAGCTCTCGTTTTGATTTCATCTCTTGCGTCGCAATACATTTTCGTAACGGAACTTTTCGATTGCTCATACTCATCACCTCTATTCGATTTCGTCTTCAGCTGAATCGAATCCGAATGCGATTACGCTATCTTCTTCTGTCACAATACCAAGTTGTTTCGCATCAGACTCACTTTTAATATCAATTTTCCAGCCTGTTAATTTAGCTGCAAGACGCGCATTTTGTCCACGCTTACCAATCGCTAATGAAAGCTGGTGGTCTGGAACAACAACAGTTGTTGCTTTCTCTGCTTCATCTACAAGTACTTTAACAACCTGTGATGGACTTAAAGCATTTGCAACATATTCAACTGGGTCATTCGACCAGCGAACGATGTCAATCTTTTCACCTTTTAGTTCATCTACAACGCGTTGTACACGTTGTCCTTTCGGTCCTACACAAGAACCTACTGGATCAACATCGATATTCTCTGCATATACAGAAATTTTAGAACGGTCGCCTGCTTCACGTGCTACAGAGCGAATTTCTACAGTTCCATCATAAATTTCTGGAACTTCCATTTCGAATAAACGTTTTAAAAGACCAGGATGTGTACGTGATACGTAAATTTGTGGTCCTTTTGTTGTCTTTTCTACTTTTGTAATAAATACGCGAATACGATCATGTGGTTTATATTGCTCATTTGGCATTTGCTCACTTACAGGTAATAAAGCTTCTACTTTACCTAAGCTTACATAGATGAAACGAGCATCTTGGCGCTGTACAATACCAACCATAATGTCTTCTTCACGATCACTAAATTCTGAATAAATTACACCACGTTCCGCCTCACGAACTCGTTGTGTTACAACTTGTTTTGCAGTTTGCGCTGCAATACGACCAAAATCTTTTGGCGTTACTTCAATTTCTAGTACGTCACCATCTTGGTAGTTTGGATTAATTTGTCTTGCCTCTTCTACAGAGATTTCAAGACGTGGATCAAACACATTATCTACAACGTCCTTACGTGCTAAAACTTGAATTGTTCCCACTTCTGGGTTAAAGCTCACACGAACGTTTTGTGCTTGGTTAAAATTGCGTTTATAAGCAGAGATTAATGCTGCTTCAATCGCATCAATAATAATATCTTTGCTAATACCTTTTTCTGACTCTAATACGAGCAAAGCATCTAACAACTCAGTGCTCATGAAGATCCCCCTTCTTACTAAAACGTAACAGCAAGTCGCGCATTTGCAACTTTATCCATTGGAATTTGGATTTCTTTTTTACGTGTTTTAATTGTTAATAGTAGTGTAATTGTATTACCGTCGTAGGAAAGTAGCTTTCCTTCAAACATCTTCTCACCATCAATCGGCTTATATGTTTTAATTGCCACTTGTTTTCCTACCGCTTGCTGGAAGTCTTTCTCTTTCTTTAATGGACGTTCCGCTCCAGGAGATGATACATCCAAAAAGTAAAGATGAGGAATTGGATCCTCTTTATCTAAAGCTTCGCTTAAACGTTCACTTACCGCACCGCATTCTTCAATTTCGACTCCCTTTTCAGAATCGATGAATACGCGTAAGAACCAGTCTTGTCCTTCTTGCACATACTCTACATCTACAAGTTCAAGATTTAACTCTTCAACGATTGGCTGCGCAAATGCTTCTACAATTTCTGTGACTTTCTTATCCATAAACAGCCTCCTTCCTGCCGCCATGTACCATTTACAAGAAAAGATCCCGTTCATAAAGACGGTCTATCTTATTCTTTCTCGTTAGCTAACAAAAGCCCCTGCCGTTAAGCAGGGAATATCTGTCTTAGTATTACCAAATTTAAGAAGTAAAACTTGTAACAAAATATGTATATACGACAGAAATATCTTTACTATCTACATCAGCAAAATGTAGATAGTAACACGAAAGAGTGGGTTTCCCCACTCTCTTTTTCACAAAATATACATGACATGGTTATCTCGGTTTATAGTATACCATAGCAAATGTTGATTTGCAAAGATTTTTCCTACCTATTAGAACAGTGACAATTGGTTTTGATCCGGTAAATCTCCTAGACAACCTTGACCATCTAAATACTCAATAATCGTTTTAGAAACCTTACTGCGCTGCTGTAAGTCTTCTTTTGATAAGAAATCACCATTTTTACGAGCTTCAACAATACTGAAAGCTGCGTTTGTACCAAGACCGGGAACTGCATTAAATGGAGGAATTAAAGTATCCCCATCAATTATAAATTCGGTTGCATGCGAGCGGTATAAATCAACCTTTTGGAATGAATAACCACGCTCACACATTTCAAGTGTCATTTCTAGTACCGTTAATAAACTCTTCTCTTTCGGTGCTGCATCCAATCCTTTTTGTGCAATCTCATCAATTTTTACACGTATGGATGCTGAACCTTTCGCCATCGCCTCTACATCAAAGTCATCTGCACGAACTGTAAAATATGCCGCATAGAATAAAAGTGCGAAATGTACTTTAAAGTATGCAATACGTACAGCCATAAGTACGTAAGCAGCCGCATGGGCTTTAGGGAACATGTACTTAATCTTCTTACATGAATCAATATACCAACCTGGTACATTGTTATTTCTCATTTCCTCTTCCCATTCTTCAGGTACACCTTTACCTTTACGCACCGACTCCATGATTTTGAAGGCTAATGATGGATCCAAGCCTTGATAAATTAAATATACCATGATGTCATCACGACAACCGATAACTTCACTCAGTGTACACGTACCGTTATAAATTAATTCATTCGCATTACCTAACCATACATCTGTACCATGGGACAGTCCAGAAATTTGGACAAGCTCTGAAAACGTCGTTGGTTTCGTTTCTTCTAACATTTGTCTTACGAATTTCGTACCAAACTCTGGTATACCAAGTGTACCTGTTTTACAGTTAATTTGTTCTTCCGTTACCCCTAAAGATTCTGGACCAGAGAAAATTTTCATTACTTCTGGATCATCCGTTGGGATTGTTTTCGGGTCAATACCACTTAAATCTTGAAGCATACGAATAACAGTCGGATCATCGTGTCCTAATATATCAAGTTTCAATAAATTATCATGAATTGAGTGGAAGTCAAAGTGCGTTGTTCTCCACTCAGCACCTATTGAATCAGCCGGAAACTGAATTGGTGAAAAGTCAAAGATATCCATGTAATCTGGTACAACGATAATACCACCTGGATGCTGTCCGGTCGTACGCTTTACACCTGTACATCCTGCAACTAAGCGATCAATCTCTGCATTTCGAATTGTTAAGTTATGATCATTAGCATAACCTTTCACATACCCATAAGCGGTTTTTTCCGCAACCGTACCAATTGTTCCTGCGCGGTATACATAATCTTCACCGAACAGTAATTTCGTATAGTTATGGGCGCGTGGTTGGTATTCTCCGGAGAAATTCAAATCGATATCCGGTACCTTATCCCCTTTAAATCCAAGGAACGTTTCGAAAGGAATGTCATGGCCATCTTTCACATATGGAACATTACATGTTGGGCATTCTTTATCTGGTAAATCAAAACCAGAACCTACAGAACCGTCATTAAAGAACTCTGATTGTTTACACTTTGGACATACATAGTGCGGTGGTAATGGGTTTACTTCTGTAATTTCCATCATCGTTGCAACAAATGATGAACCTACCGATCCACGCGAACCTACTAGATAACCGTCCACTAACGATTTTTTCACAAGCTTATGTGAAATTAAATAAATAACGGCGAATCCATGTCCAATAATACTTTTCAATTCTTTTTCCAAACGAGCTTCTACAATTTCCGGTAGTTCATCTCCATAGATACTTCTTGCCATTATATAGCTCATATCACGTGTTTCATCATCAGCACCTTCAATTTTCGGTGTGTATAAATCATCTTTTACTGGACGAACATCACCAATTAATGATGCGATTTTGTGTGTATTTGTCACAACAATTTCTTTTGCTTTGTCTTCACCTAAGAATGAAAAACAATCTAGCATTTCATTTGTTGTACGGAAATGTACAGGCGGTAATGAATGGCGATTTAACGGATTAGCTCCTCCCTGCGAACTGACTAAAATTTTCCGATATATCGCGTCCTCTGGATCTAAATAATGCACATTCCCAGTAGCAACAACTGGCTTATCTAACGTCTCACCTAGTTTTACTAAGTTAGAAATTATTGTTTTTAACTGTCCTTCATCTCGAACGAGTTCACGTTCCACTAAATGACGTAACACTTCTGGAGGCATAACCTCAATGTAATCGTAAAACTGTGCAATTTCTTCTACTTCTTCAGGCGCTTTTTGCATCATAGCTTCAAACACTTCACCTTTGTCACAAGCTGTCCCTACTAAAATGCCTTCACGATATTTTTTTAATAGTGATCGTGGTACACGTGGTACACGATAAAAGTAATTCAAGTGAGAATATGAAACAAGTTTATATAAGTTTTTCAACCCAACATCTGATGTGGCAAGTAACGTCATATGACTTGGACGCCCACGTTTATACGCATCCCCTTGTCCCATACTATCGTTTAGTTGATCGTGATATTCAAATCCCTTTTCAATCACATCTTTTAACATCTTCACAAGTAAATATCCCGTTGCTTCTGTATCATAAATCGCACGGTGATGTTGCGTTAATTCAATATCAAGCTTTTTACACATCGTATTTAATCGATGATTTTTCATTTCTGGGAATAAGAACCGTGCAAGTTCTAACGTATCAATAACTGGATTTTTCGATTTTTCTATCCCAGCCTTTTTAAAACCTACGTTAATAAAGCCCATATCGAAGCTTGCGTTATGAGCAACAAGTGTATGGTCACCCATCCATTCCTCAAACTTTTTAAACACTTCGTCCACTTCTGGTGCATCAGTTAACATATCATCTGTAATACCTGTTAATTCAATAATCGTCGCCGATAATGGTTGATGAGGATTTGCGAAAGATTCAAAGCGATCAATAATTTCTCCACCTTTTACCTTTACAGCAGCTAACTCAATGACTGTATCATATACAGCAGATAACCCTGTTGTCTCAACGTCAAAGACAACATATGTTTCTTCTGCAAGTAGACGATGTGCTTCGTTATATGCTATCGGCACACCATCATTAACTAAATTTGCTTCTACACCATATAGAACTTTAACTCCAGCCTTTTTACCAGCAGAATATGCTTCTGGGAACGACTGTGCAACAGCATGGTCTGTAACTGCAATAGCCTCATGCCCCCATTTTCCAGCTTGGGCAACGAGCTTAGAAACAGAAGTAACAGCATCCATTTGACTCATTGGAGTATGAAGATGAAGTTCTACTCTTTTTTCCCCTTCTTTTGCTTTATCTTTACGAGAAGGTCCCGTTATTTCATTTATATCATTTGCGATCATAACTAAATCACGCACGAATGTATCATTTTGAACTGAACCACGCGCTTTTACCCAAGTTCCTTTTTTCAAGGATTGTAACATCGGGATATCTTCTTTATCACGTGAGAACATCTTAATCATAATAGAGTCCGTATAGTCAGTTATCTTTAAAGTTAATAACGTACGTCCACTACGAAGTTCTTTCGTCTCTACATGGAAAACATACCCTTGAACGGTTTTTCTTCTTTCTTCATCTTGAATTTCACGCAGCGGCGTAATCTCTTCATCTGGCTTAATAAGATAACCAAGCACAACTGGTCCTTCGTGAACAACATCACTTTCTTCAGCTTGCCTTTTAGCCATCTCTTCCATAGCCTGTATAACTCGTTGACGATCTTCTTCCTGTGTTTGCTCACGAAACTTTTGCATTTCTTCTGCATTTTGCTTTATATGTGTGTCTAACTGAAAACGCGGGAATCCAAAAGCTTCGTATTGATCACCTACTGGTTTCGCAACGTTTTTCTTTAAAGTAGTAGATTCCAGCTCATTATTCACATTTAATAGCAACTTCACGCCATTGACCTGCGGAAGTTGCTTCTTTAAGTACGCGAACATAGGTGAAAATGTAATTCGTTCTGTACAAAGCGGCCAATATGCCTTCACTTCTTCTTCTGTAAATTGTTTATTCTCTGCTTCTAATGCAAATGTTGTTCTTGCAATATGAGAAAATGATTGCTTAAGCTTTGTTTCTAGCAACTCATATAATTCTGTCGGCAAAATACGTGGCACTTGTAAGTCAAAATGCCAACTTTTATTCGCTTTATCAATAACTAGCTTTTCAATACCACCGCCATGTAAATATTGATTTATAAGGTCTTCTGGTATTTGCAACTGTTGGAGCAAAATTTGAAATCGCTCTTGTTGTTCATTTGTTAATGACATAAGCACTCTCCTTCCATTTGCTATTATAAATTGAAACGTACTACAAAGAAAGATTTCTTCCTTCTTCTTTTACAAAATACGTTTACAAAGAAAGAGAAGGTACCTCATTACGAGGTACCTCTTCTTATTTTAAAATATTAGCAATATATGTTTGAAGTTCTTCTACTTTCACTTCTTCAGACTCGCCTGTAGCACGTACTTTCACTTCTACAATACCTTCGTCTGCTTTTTTACCAACTGTCACGCGAACTGGAAGGCCGAATAAATCTGCATCTGCAAATTTAACACCTGCACGTTCTGCACGATCATCTAGTAATACTTCGTACCCTTGTTCTTGTAATGAGTTGTAGATATTTTCACCCATTTCACGTTGTGCATCAGATTTCATATTTACTGGAATTACATGCACATGGAACGGTGCAACAGCTTTTGGCCAAACTAAACCGTTCTCATCATTAAACTGCTCTGCGATTGCTGCCACTGTACGAGATACACCGATACCGTAACAACCCATAATAAGTGGTTTTGTTTTTCCGTTTTCATCTAAGAACGTTGCGTTCATTGCTTCACTATAACGAGTTCCTAATTTGAATACATGACCAACTTCAATTCCACGTGCGAAAAGAATTGTTCCATTTCCATCTGGAGATTGGTCTCCTTCTTGGATGAAGCGTAAATCCGTATATTGACTTACTTTAAAGTCACGTTCTGGATTTACATTTACATAATGGAACCCTTCTTCGTTCGCTCCTGAACATCCGTTGACAATTGATGCTACAGCATGGTCAGCGATAATTTCGATATCCCCTGTAACACCAATCGGTCCTAAAGAACCCACTTCACAGTTTAATAACTCTTTTATTTCTTCATGTGAAGCAAGCTCAACGACTGAAGCTCCGTATACATTCTTCACTTTTACATCATTGACTTCATGATCGCCACGAACAAGTACTACTACTAATTTCGCATCTACTTTAAACACCATAGATTTAATGCATTTTTCCGCTGCGATATTTAAGAATGCAGATACTTCTTCAATAGCTTTTTGATCTGGAGTTGCTACTTTTTCAAGTGCTTTTTCGGCTTCATCACTCTTCGTATACGTAGCAACAACAGGAGCCATTTCAATATTTGCCGCATAATCAGATGTATCAGAATACGCAATTGTATCTTCACCTACATCAGATAACACCATAAATTCGTGTGTATCTTTTCCACCCATTGCTCCAGAATCAGCGATAACTGCACGGAAATTCAAACCACAACGAGCAAAGATATTAGAATACGCTTTGTATAAACCGCTATATACTTCATCCAAACTTTCTTGTGTTGCATGGAAAGAATACGCATCTTTCATTAAAAATTCTCTTCCGCGTAATAAACCGAAACGTGGTCTTTGCTCATCACGGAATTTTGTTTGAATTTGATATAATGTTAATGGTAGTTTTTTGTATGATTTAATTTCATCACGTACAAGATCTGTAATTACTTCCTCATGAGTTGCCCCTAGCGCAAACTCGCGAGCATTACGATCTTTCATACGCATTAATTCTGATCCGTAAGAATACCAACGACCTGATTCTTGCCATAATTCAGAAGCTTGCATAGCTGGCATTAATAGTTCTACTGCCCCTGCGCGCTCCATTTCTTCACGAACAATACGTTCTACTTTGTGTAACACTTTTAAACCAAATGGTAGAAAACTATAAATACCAGAAGCATTTTGACGCATAAACCCTGCGCGAAGTAATAATTGATGACTCTTAATTTCAGCATCTGCTGGAACTTCACGTAATGTAGGACTGAATACCATACTTTGTTTCATTTATTCGCACCTCTTCATTTTACTCTTACACGCAATAAAATCCCTCACCTCGAGTTAGGTGAGGGATTTTATTCTATGAGCTCTATTTCATTATAAACTTCTTCTTATTTTACAAGAAAAACTTACGGATGTCATTCCATGTTACAACTAACATAAGCAACATTAATAATGCAAACCCAATAAAGTGAACCATTCCTTCTTTTTGACGATCAATTGGTTTTCCTCGTAATGCTTCAATTAAGAAGAAGAACAAACGTCCACCGTCTAAAGCTGGGACTGGTAATAAATTAAATAAACCAAGGTTAATACTTAAAACTGCCGCTAAACTTAGTACACGCGTAAATCCATAATCTACAACTTGATCTGTTAGATTATAAATTCCTACTGGACCTGACAACTCATTAATAGAAAATTGACCCGTTACTAATTTCACAAGAGAATCAAAAATTAGTTTCGTCCATTCGTATGTTTGTTCAAACCCTGATTTAATAGAACCCATCACTGTTTTCTCTACAGGAGAATAAACACCAATTCTACCAACTTCGTCTTTTCCTTCTTTATCAAGCGTTGGTGTTACTTTCACATTAAATTGCTCACTATCACGCTTTACATGTAACGTAATTTCTTTATTTGGGTTTTCACGTACAATCGTTACAACATCTTTCCATGTACTAGTGTTTTTCCCATTGATTGCTTGAATTGTATCGTTTTCTTTTAATCCAGCTTGTTCTGCAGCACTATTCTCCATTACTTTTCCGACCATTGGTTTGTCAACAGGAACTCCTTGTACAAATCCAAGAATCACAAAAATAACAAATGCTAGAATAAAGTTCATTGCAGGACCTGCAAAGATTGTTAGAGCACGTTGGCCCAATTTTTTAGAGCCAAATTGTCTATTGTACGGAGCGATTTGAATTTCTTCTCCCGCAGAAATGATACGAGCTTTTTCATTTACTCGGAATGTTTGCAGCTCTTCCTCGTACTCTTCATAACCCAAAATTGTAAGATTATGCTCTAAATCAGCTTGTTCGACTTCAATGACACGAACATTTGGATATTTTTCATGTCCGTCAAAAACTAATTTCACAACTTCGTCTTTTTCATTTAATACAAGTCCAACCTTTTTTCCAGGTTTTAACTCAACTGTGTCCGCATCCTCGCCAGCCATTCTTACATAGCCACCAAGGGGCAGTAATCGAATCGTATACACCGTTTCATTCTTTTCAAATGAGAATATTTTCGGACCAAAACCAATCGCAAACTCGCGGCACAAAATACCTGCTCTTTTTGCGAAATATAGATGCCCTAGCTCATGGAAAAATACGAGTGCACCGAAAATTAATATAAAGGCAATCGCTGTATTCAATTCCATAACCACCTTTGCTAAATTTGTTCCATCACAAACCGTCTTGTGGCTGCGTCAATTTCCTGAATTTCCTCTAAGCTCGGACGTGCAATGACAGTGTGATGGTGCATTGCTTTTTCAATGAGGTCTTCCACTGTTAAGAAACCAATTCTCTTTTGTAAAAAAGCTTCAACAGCTACTTCATTTGCCGCGTTCATTACAGCCGGCATACTTCCACCTGTCTTTCCAGCTTCATACGCAAAACGTAGACAACGGAAACGCTCTTGATTCATTTTCTCAAAATGCAATGTTCCCATTTCCCATAAATTTAACTGTTTCGTGTCTGAAAGAGGCAATCTATCAGGATATGTAAGCGCGTATTGAATCGGTACTCGCATATCAGGTGAGCCAAGCTGTGCCATTACACTACGATCTTCAAATTCAACCATAGAATGAATAATACTTTCTTTATGTAGAACAACATCGATTTGCTCATAAGGGATACCAAAAAGCCAGTGTGCTTCAATTACTTCTAGCCCCTTATTCATCATTGTAGCAGAATCAATTGTAATTTTCGAACCCATTGACCAGTTTGGATGACGAAGTGCATCTTCTACGGTCACTTGATGCAATTCATCTCTCGTTTTATCACGAAAACTTCCGCCTGAAGCAGTTATAATTAAGCGAGAGATTCTTTTTTCATTTTCACCATTCAAGCATTGAAAAATAGCTGAATGTTCACTGTCTACTGGAAGTAACGATACATTATGTTTTCGTGCTGCTTCCATTACAAGATGCCCTGCAGTTACTAACGTTTCTTTATTTGCAATTCCAATTGTTTTTTTCGCCTCAATTGCGCGGAGTGTCGGTAACAACCCTACGCTACCTACAACAGCATTCACTACAATTTCTGTATCTGGGTGCAGCGCTACTTCTAATAAGCCTTCGCTACCATATACTACTTTTGTATTACCAGAAACAGCTTGTAATTTTAAAACATCTTCCTCTCTTTGCACAGAGACAATTTGCGGGGAAAATTCTTGAATTACCTTTACTGCATAATCAACATTTTTCCCTACAGAAAAAGCAACGAGACGGAATTGGTCTGGGTGCGAGCGTAACACATCTAATGTTTGTGTACCGATTGATCCGCTTGCACCTAGTAAACTAATGTTTTTCATGACTCCAACCCCTCGTTCATTTATTAATTGTATTGTAATAAGAAGTATAGAATTGGTAACACAAATAACCAACTATCTGTTCGATCTAAAATACCACCATGTCCAGGTAAAATTGTACCTGAATCCTTTACACCATAATGGCGTTTAAATGCAGATTGCACTAAATCACCAATTTGTCCAAAAATAGAAATGATAATCGTCAGAACGATTAAAACTCCTACATTCGCTTCAACTGGGAAGAACATATTGTAAACAAGTGCAACAACAATTCCACAAACAATACCGCCTAATGAACCTTCAATCGTTTTATTCGGACTAATTTCTGGCCATAATTTTCTTTTTCCAAATGCTTTCCCTATGAAATATGCACCTGAATCAGTTGCCCATATGACAAATAGTGCACAGAACACATATTTGATTCCTAATATTCTCGTTTCATTTAAATATAAGAATCCCATTCCAACATATGTCGTTGCCATAAGTAAAAATGAAGCATTGTCAAAAGTAAATGTATTCTTAGAAAGGACTGTATATGATAAAAGTAATAAAACAATCACAAATGTGATTTCTAATTTACCTAACCCAATCCACGTAAACAGTTCTGATGCACTACTCGGAATTAAAATAATCCACAATAATACTGCAGCTAAAACTGTTGGTACCGAAATAAGCGTAAGCTTGTTCATACGAATTAATTCATATAAACCTATAGAAGCAAGTGCATACACTAAAACTGTAAAAGGCACGCCACCGTAAATTACGATGGGAATGAATAGCGCGGCAGCAATCACTCCAGTAATAATTCTCTGTTTCACTACCAAACCCTCTCTTTCTACACGCCTCCGAATCTGCGCCCTCTATGTTGAAAGTCTGTAATCGCATTTAGCAAATGTTCCTCGGTAAAATCTGGCCAATACACATCTGTAAACCAAAATTCCGAATAAGCAATTTGCCATAACATGAAATTACTAATACGTAGCTCTCCGCTTGTACGGATTAACAACTCTGGATCAGGTAAAGAACTCGTCATTAAGTAAGAAGAAATCTTTTCTTCACTTATTTCTTCCGAACGAATTTTTCCTTCCTCACTATCTTTCATCATATGTTGCACAGCAGAAACGATTTCATCTCGACTTCCATAGTTTAACGCGAAATTAAGAATTAATCCCGTATTCTCTTTCGTATCTTCCATGGCTTTTTCCATCGCTCTGCGCGTATGCGTAGGAAGACGATCTTTTTGCCCTATTACTCGGACTTGTACGTTTTCTTCAATCAACTCTGGTAAAAATGAACCTAAAAATTCTTCTGGAAGCTTCATCAAATAATCAACTTCTTTTTTCGGTCTTTTCCAGTTCTCAGTCGAAAAAGCATAAAGAGTTAATACTTTCACATCAAGCTTACTTGCAAATTTTGTGATTTTCTTCACAACTTGCATACCTTCATGATGACCAGCAATGCGAGGCATGGCTCTTCTCTTTGCCCATCTTCCATTACCATCCATAATAATAGCAATATGTTCTGGGATATATCCTTTTTTCACTTTTTCAATGAGATGATCAAACGATGTGACCTTTTTACTTTTAAAAAAAGGAAACTTTTTAAACATCATTCATACCCTCCAACAAGCAGACGTATGCCTAAAAGTGTAAAAAGACCCCCTTAAGAAGAGGGTCATATTTGCGAAATTATCGCTATTACACTTCCATAATTTCTTTTTCTTTGTTTTTTGCGATTTCGTCAACTTTTGCAATATATTTATCTGTTTCTTTTTGGATATCTTCAGTATATCCTCTTAAATCATCTTCTGTAATGTCGCCAGCTTTTTCAAGCTTCTTAAGGTCATCATTACTGTCACGACGTACGTTACGAACAGCAACTTTTGCTTCCTCAGCATATTTCTTCACAACTTTTACAAGATCGCGACGACGCTCTTCTGTTAATGCAGGGAATGCAATACGAATTACAGTTCCATCATTAGAAGGGTTTAAGCCTAAATCTGCTTTTAAAATTGCTTTTTCAATATCACCGATAGAAGTTTTATCATAAGGTTGAATTACAAGCAAACGTGCTTCTGGAACTGTAATGTTCGCTAATTGCACAACTGGTGTTGGTGCACCATAGTAATCAACTTGTACCTTATCTAATACAGACGAGCTTGCACGACCAGCGCGAACTGTTGCTAATTCACGAGAATAAGCAGCAACTGCTTTTTCCATTTTTTCATTTGAAGACTTCAATACTTGTTGTCCCATAATTTATTTCCCCCTTACAACTGTTCCAATATTTTCGCCTAAAACGGCACGTTTAATGTTACCTTTTTCCATAACCGAGAATACAATTAATGAAATATCATTATCCATACATAAAGAAGAAGCTGTAGAATCCATTACACCTAAACCTGCTTTTAATACATCTAAGTAAGTAAGTGTTTCGTATTTCGTAGCTGTTGGGTCAATAGATGGATCTGCACTATATACGCCATCCACATTATTTTTCGCCATTAAAATAACGTCCGCTTCGATTTCAGCTGCACGTAATGCTGCTGTTGTATCTGTAGAGAAGTATGGGTTACCTGTACCTGCAGCAAAGATAACAACACGTTTTTTCTCTAAGTGACGAATTGCTTTACGACGAATGTAAGGCTCTGCCACTTGACGCATCTCAATTGAAGTTTGTACGCGAGTTTGAATTCCAATATTCTCTAAGCTATCTTGAAGAGCTAATGAATTCATAACTGTTGCTAACATGCCCATGTAATCTGCTCCTGCACGATCCATGCCCATTTCACTTCCAATTTTCCCACGCCAAATGTTACCGCCACCAACAACAACAGCAACCTCTACATCAAGTTCTGCAATTTCTTTCACTTGTTCCGCAACTGACTTAATAACAGCTGGGTTAATTCCAAATCCTTGCTCGCCAGCTAAAGCTTCTCCGCTCAGCTTTAAAACGACACGATTATATTTCGGTTTACTCATAATGAACCTCCAATTGCTTACATCTTTATTTTAAAAAAGGGAACACAATGTGTTCCCTAATCTGTATTAGTTGTTACCTTTTACTTGGTTCATTACTTCTTCAGCAAAGTTGTCTTCGCGTTTTTCGATACCTTCACCAACAGCGTAGCGAACGAATCCTTTTAATGTTCCGCCTTTAGACTCAACGAATTGACGAACTTTCATGTCAGGATTCTTAACGAATGTTTGGTCAAGTAAGCAAATCTCTTCAAAGAATTTGCCAAGACGGCCTTCTACCATTTTCGCAACGATTTTTTCAGGCTTGCCTTCGTTTAAAGCTTGTTGTGTTAATACTTGACGCTCATGCTCAACTTCTTCAGCTGTTACAGCATCGCGGTCGATGTATTTAGGGTTAACTGCTGCGATGTGCATTGCTACATCTTTAGCAGCTGCTTCGTCAGTAGAACCTTCAAGAACTGTTAATACACCAATACGTCCACCCATGTGTAGGTAAGCGCCGAATGCATCAGCATCAGTTTTTGATACGATTTCGAAACGACGAAGTGTAAGTTTTTCACCAATTTTAGCGATTGCTTCGTTGATGTGCTCTTCTACTGTTTTGCCGCCTTCGATTGTTTGAGCCATAGCTTCTTCAACGTTAGCAGGTTTGTTAGCTAATAAGTGAGCAGCTAATTCTTTAATTAACGCTTGGAAACCTTCGTTTTTCGCAACGAAATCAGTCTCAGAGTTTAATTCTAAGATTAAACCTTCGTTACCGTTTGTTTCGATGAAAGTTAAACCTTCAGCAGCGATGCGGTCTGCTTTTTTAGCAGCTTTCGCAATACCTTTTTCACGTAAGAAGTCAATTGCTTTCTCCATGTCGCCGTTAGTTTCTGTTAAAGCTTTTTTGCAGTCCATCATACCTGCGCCAGTTTTTTCGCGAAGTTCTTTTACCATTTGTGCAGTGATTGCCATATTTTTCATCCTCCTAAAATATGTATTTATACCTTTTATAAAGGTGTTTATACCTTAAAAAAGGTGATAAAAGGCCGAACCCCTTATCACCTTTCCAAATTTGTTACGCAGTAACAGTTTCTTCACCTTGTTTTGTTTCAAGGATCGCGTCTGCCATTTTAGATGTAAGAAGTTTTACAGCACGAATTGCATCATCGTTTGCTGGAATAACGTGATCGATTTCGTCCGGATCACAGTTTGTATCAACGATACCGATGATTGGAATGTGTAATTTGCGTGCTTCAGCAACTGCAATACGCTCTTTACGAGGGTCTACTATGAATAATGCACTTGGAAGACCTTTCATATCTTTAATACCGCCTAAGAATTTCTCAAGACGCTCTAACTCTTTTTTAAGTTGAACAACTTCTTTCTTAGGAAGTACTTCGAAAGTACCATCTTCTTGCATTCTTTCGATATCTTTAAGACGCTTGATACGCTTTTGGATTGTTTGGAAGTTTGTTAAAGTTCCACCTAACCAACGTTGGTTAACGAAGTACATACCAGCACGAGTTGCTTCTTCTTTAATAGCTTCTTGTGCTTGTTTTTTAGTACCTACGAATAAAATGTCTCCACCTTCAGCAGCGATGTCACGCATCGTTCTGTAAGCTTCCTCAACTTTTTTCACAGTTTTTTGTAAGTCGATGATGTAGATACCGTTACGCTCTGTGAAGATGTAACGCTTCATTTTTGGGTTCCAACGACGAGTTTGATGTCCGAAATGAACACCAGCTTCAAGCAATTGTTTCATAGAAATTACTGACATAATTTAGTTCCTCCTAAATGGTTTTTTTGATATCCTCCGTTTACTTCATCTCTAAGCGAAACTACGAACGTAGCACCAACACTTAAATCAGTAAACGTGTGTACTTTGTACTGACACCACTGCTTACTATATCATACTGAAATATTACAATCAAGTCGAAAATGCGAACAATGTAAAACTTTCTTTTTTTCACGCTCAAATCCTAGTATTACCAACCTTCAATTCCTTTAAGCAAGGAATTGAAGGTTAATTAATAGTTTTCTAATGAATGTTGTCATGACGCCTTACGTAAGCAAAATCATTCACTTAAAAAAAACAAAAAACTCTCCTCAAGCGAGGAGAGTTTTTTTATAAATTAGTTTGTTTTTAATTTAGCAAGTTCCTGTAGAAACTTGTCGTTTAGCACTTTAATGTATGTTCCTTTCATACCTAAAGAGCGAGACTCAATAACACCAGCACTTTCTAATTTACGTAGTGCATTTACGATTACCGAACGAGTAATTCCTACGCGATCAGCAATTTTACTTGCAACAAGTAAACCTTCTGTTCCATTTAATTCTTCGAAGATATGCTCGATTGCTTCTAACTCACTGTAAGATAATGAGCTAATCGCCATTTGAACAACAGCTTTACTACGTGCTTCCTCTTCGATTTCTTCTGCTTTTTCACGTAAGATTTCCATACCTACAACAGTTGAGCTGTATTCAGCAAGAATTAAATCATCGTCTAAGAACTCTTGACCAAGACGAGCTAATACTAGTGTACCTAGACGCTCACCGCCACCAACGATTGGTACGATTGTAGTTAAACCTTGACCGAATAATTCTCTATTTTCTACTGGGAATGCTGTGTAGTCACTATCCACACCTAAATTTGAAGATGTTTCTGTAACATTGAATAAACTTTGCGTATACTCTTCTGGGAATTGACGCTCTGCAAGCATGTGCTTCATACGTTCGTTTTCGATTTGTTGGTGAATCGCATATCCTAATAATTTACCGCGACGACTTACAACGAACACGTTCGCTTCAATTACTTCACACATTGTGTCAGACATCTCTCTAAAGTTTACAGGCTTTCCTGCTGCGCTCTGTAATAACGCATTTAATTTTCTCGTTTTTGCTAATAATTCCATTTCAAAATTTCCTCCTACATGTTACTTACATATTTTTTCATCACTTGGAAACTAGGGCGAGTCACCTGATGACACTATTACAAAATAAACTGGCTCACATCTTTATTTTTAGCTATTGTCGCTAATTTTTCCTCAACATATTGAGGTGTTATCGTTATTTTCTCTAACGTAATTTCAGATGCCTCAAACGATAAATCTTCAAGGAGCTTCTCCATAACAGTATGAAGTCTTCTCGCTCCAATATTATCTGTATCCTGATTAACTTGATAAGCAATCTCAGCAATCTTACGAATAGCTTCGTCTGAAAATTCAATTTCTATACCTTCAGTCGCTAATAACGCCGTGTACTGTTTAATTAGCGCATTGTCAGGCTCGATTAATATTTTAACAAAATCATCCGCCGATAATTTTGTTAATTCTACTCGAATCGGAAATCTCCCTTGCAATTCCGGAATTAAATCCGACGGTTTAGACATATGGAACGCTCCAGCTGCAACAAATAAAATATAATCGGTTTTTACTGATCCGTATTTCGTTGCTACATTCGATCCTTCTACAATCGGTAAAATGTCACGTTGCACACCTTCACGCGATACATCTACGCTATTCGACTGCTTACCAGCAATTTTGTCAATTTCATCGATAAAAATAATCCCGAGCTGTTCAGCACGATAAACAGCCTCTTGTGTAACTTCATCCATATCAATTAAGCGCTGTGCCTCTTCATTTGTCAAGAGTTTTCTTGCTTCTTTTACAGAAAGTTTACGTTTTTTCGTTTTTTTCGGCATGATACTTCCTAGTGCATCTTGGAAATTCATTCCCATTTGCTCCATGCCAGTTCCTTGCAACATATCAAACATAGAAGACTGTTGTTCCGTCACTTCAATCGATATCACTTCATCTTCAAGAAGGCCTGCCGCAAGCTTTCTTTCCACATCTTGACGTTTCTTTTCGATTTCATCATCTTCCTGTGCATCAGATGTTTGGTTTGAATTTTGATTACCACCAAAAAGCATTTCTAATGGATTTTTAAATCCAGATTGCTTCTCCGGACTCGGCACTAAAATTTCAACAAGACGTTGATTCGCTTGCTCTTCTGCTTTATCTTGAACTTTAACTACCATTTCCTCTTTCACAATGCGAACAGACGTTTCAACAAGGTCACGGACCATCGACTCTACATCTCGACCCACATATCCAACTTCTGTAAATTTCGTCGCTTCAACCTTAATAAAAGGTGCTCCAACGAGTTTCGCCATTCGCCGTGCTACCTCTGTTTTACCAACACCTGTCGGTCCAATCATTAAAATGTTTTTAGGTGCAATTTCATCACGTAAATTTTCAACTAATTTACTGCGACGGTATCGATTTCGTAGAGCTACAGCAACCGCTTTCTTTGCATCTTTTTGACCGATGATGTATTGATCTAATTTTTCCACAATTTGACGCGGAGTAAAATGTAAATGCATATAAAATGCCTCCCTTACGATTCTACAATTCTTCAACAATTATGTTGTGGTTCGTATAAACACAAATATCGCCTGCAATTTCTAAACTGGCCTTCGCAATTTGTTTCGCTGTTAAATGTTCACTTGCATGTTGCTTTAAAGCACGACCAGCAGCAAGTGCATAATGTCCGCCTGAACCAATTGCTAAAATACCATCATCTGGTTCAATCACTTCTCCTGTACCTGAAACAAGGAGCATCGTTGTTTTATCCATGACAATGAGCATTGCTTCTAGCTGACGTAGCATTTTATCACCACGCCATTGTTTCGCCATCTCAACTGCAGCGCGCTGCAAGTTGCCATTATACTCTTCTAATTTTCCTTCAAACATTTCAAAAAGAGTAAATGCATCAGCAACTGATCCTGCAAAACCAGCTAAAACTTTCCCTTGGAAAAGTTTGCGAACTTTGCGAGCTGTATGTTTCATTACAACAGCATTTCCCATCGTTACCTGACCATCTCCAGCCATTGCACATTCTCCATTATGATGAACTGCAAATATCGTTGTAGCGTGGAAATTTCCCATAGAAAAAACTCCTTTATATGTTTTTATAGCCTTAAAAGCAATTTATGCCCGCGGGTGATGCTTCATGTACACAGAACGCAATCTTTCTTTAGAGACATGCGTATAAATTTGTGTGGTTGACAAATTCTCATGACCTAATAGCTCCTGCACAGTACGTAAATCCGCTCCTTCATCCAACATATGTGTAGCAAATGTATGCCTTAACATATGGGGACTTATCCGCATTGTAAGTGAAGCTTTCTTAATGAGTTCGTTCAAAACATAACGTACACCCTGATCTGTTAACGGCTTACCTTTCGCATTTAAAAATACCATATGAGATTGTTCTTCAGTCTTTTGAGCTAACTGTTTTCTCCCGTTCTCTATATAAGTAATTAAAGCATCTTGTGCATAGCTTCCGAACGGAATATATCTTTGTTTTTTCCCTTTTCCCATCACTAAAATTGTTCCCACTGCAAAGTCAATGTCGGTAAGTTGCAAATTAACGCATTCGCTTACACGAATCCCAGTTGCATACATCAACTCTAATAAAGCTTGATTCCTTTGACCTAATGGTGCCCCTGTATCAGAAACTTCAAACAATTCCTCTAACTCTTCAGCATATAAAAACTTTGGGATTGACAATTCTTTCTTGGGAAGTGACGTAAGTGCAAACGGATTATCTTTTTGATAACCTTCACGCATCAAAAAACGATATAAACTTCGTAAGCTTGATACTTTCCTTGCGACAGATTTACGGGCTAACTTCTGATCGTGCAACGTCGTCAAGTATAAACGAACATCCGCGTATGTAACATCTAAAAAAGAGGATATGCCTTCTCGCTCCATAAATTGCACAAAATGTTCTAAATCATTTTGATAACTTGCAATTGTATATTTTGAATAATTTCTTTCAATTTGTAAATAACCAACGAATAATTGTAACAATTTCTTCACATTCACATCCATATAATTCACCTCAATAAAGGCTACTAAATCGTATCACAACTTAGTAGCCTTTGCAAGAAATTTAATTAAATATTTACAAAATTTTGAATTGTTTCCAAAGCGCGTGTAGCATATGCTTCATTTCGCTCTTGTTTCTTTTTAATTTTCTTCTCTAACGGTGTAAATAAACCGAAGTTTGCATTCATTGGCTGGAAGTTTTTCGCATTTGTCGCAGTAATATAATTTGCCATACTTCCCATTGCAGTTACAGGTGGTAATACAACTGGCTCTTCACCTTTTACAAGTCGAGCAGCGTTAATACCCGCTAATAATCCTGATGCTGCTGATTCAACATAACCCTCTACACCAGTCATTTGACCAGCGAAGAATAAATCATCACGTTGTTTATATTGATATGTTGGACGAAGTAAATTAGGCGAATTAATAAACGTATTACGATGCATTACACCATAACGTACAATCTCTGCGTTTTCTAGTCCTGGAATTAGCTGTAACACTTCTTTTTGTGGCCCCCACTTTAAATGTGTTTGGAAGCCTACAATATTATATAATGTTCCTGCTGCATCATCTTGACGTAACTGAACAACCGCATACGGTGTTTTCCCTGTTTTCGGATCTTCTAACCCAACAGGCTTCATCGGTCCAAATACTAACGTCTGTCTTCCTCTACTTGCCATAACTTCTACTGGCATACAACCTTCAAAGAAAATTTCTTTTTCAAATTCTTTTAAAGGCACTGTCTCAGCAGCAATTAAAGCCTCATAAAAACGATCAAACTCTTCTTCTGTCATTGGACAGTTTAAATATGCCGCTTCACCTTTATCATAACGGGATTTTAAATATACTTTATTCATGTCAATGCTGTCTTTCTCAACGATTGGCGCTGCAGCATCATAGAAATAAAAATAATCTTCACCTGTTAGTTTTTTTAATTGTGCAGAAAGATCCGGAGACGTAAGTGGACCTGTCGCGATAACAGTTGGTCCCTCTGGAATTTCAGTGATTTCCTCATTCATTACAGTTACGTTCGGATGATTTTTCACATATTCAGTCACTTTCGCCGCGAATTCATGACGGTCTACAGCTAAAGCACCTCCTGCTGGTACAGAGCACTCATCAGCTGCACGAATAATGACAGAATCCATTAGACGCATTTCTTCTTTAATAACACCAACAGCATTTGTCAATGTGTTTGCGCGAAGTGAGTTACTACATACTAATTCAGCAAATTTATCTGTATGATGAGCTGGTGTTTGCCTTACTGGTCTCATTTCATATAATTTTACTTGGACACCACGCTTTGCAATTTGGTAAGCTGCTTCGCTTCCTGCAAGACCTGCGCCAATGACGTTTACTACTTGTGTTGTCATATATATCACCTTTCCTTTTCTTCCCGAAAAAAATGTGAGCAGTTACGCTCACATTTGTTGTTCTTCTTCATAATCACACGAAATACATTGTACTTGCACGCCTTTTTTTAACTTTTTCTCTACGAGCATACCTTCACACTTCGGACATTTACGACCAATCGGCTTATCCCAAGATACAAAGTCACATTCTGGATACGTACCGCATCCGTAGAAAAGGCGTTTCTTTTTATTACTACGGCGTTCAATAATTTGCCCTTTATCACACTTCGGACAAGTAACACCGATTTCTTTTACAATCGGTTTTGTATTACGACATTCCGGGAAATTTGAACAAGCCATAAACTTCCCATATTTACCCATTTTAAAGACCATCGGGTGACTACATAATTCACAGTCTTCCCCAGCTGGTTCATCTTTAATTTCCACTTCACGCATTTCTTTTTCCGCTTTTTCTAAGCGCGGTTCAAATCCTACGTAGAAATCATCAACAATTTTCACCCAATTTGCATTTCCTTCTTCTACTTCATCAAGGCTTTGCTCCATATTGGCAGTAAATTCAATGTTAATAATTTCTGGGAAAAACTCTAAAATAAGTTCGATTACTATTCCACCAAGCTCAGTCGGAACGAAGCGTTTATTATCTAAAGCAACGTATCCTCGTTTTTGGATTGTTTCAAGTGTCGGTACATAAGTAGACGGTCTCCCAATTCCAAGCTCTTCAAGTGTTCTTACTAGACGAGCCTCTGTGTAACGCGGCGGAGGCTGTGTGTAATGTTGCTTTGGTTCTATATCTTTTGAAAATACAGTTTCACCTACTTCTAACGGTGGCAACATCTTATCCTTTTCTTCCGCACCATCATCTTTCGACTCTACGTACACTTTCATAAATCCTGGGAACTTTACAACTGATCCACTTGCACGGAACTGAACATTGTTATTAATGAGTTTCGCTGTAACAGTATCCATTATAGCAGATGCCATTTGACTTGCAACAAATCGCTCCCAAATCAGTTTATACAAACGGAGTTGATCACGACTTAAGAAACTTTTTAGTTCCTCTGGCTTTCTCATTACCGAAGTAGGACGAATCGCCTCATGCGCATCTTGTGCTTTCGACTTTTTCGTTTCTTTCCTCTTCTCTGTTCCTATGTATTCCGCACCAAACGCCTCAGTAATGTAATCACGAGCCTCTGTTTGAGCTGTTTCTGAGATACGTGTTGAATCAGTTCTCATATACGTAATAAGACCTACAGTCCCTTGTTTTCCAAGATCTATCCCTTCATACAGCTGCTGTGCAAGCATCATTGTTTTCTTTGCTCGCATATTTAACTTACGCGCTGCCTCTTGTTGCAAGGAAGATGTTGTAAACGGTAATGCAGGGTTACGCTTTCGCTCTTTTCGCGTTACATTTTCAACCGAAAACGCATTGTCTTTCATCTTTTCGATTATTTCGTTCACTTGTGCTTCGTTCGTTAATTGAACTTTTTCACCATCTACACCGTAAAAGCTTGCTTCAAATGTGTCTTTCCCTTTCACAAATTCTGTTTTAATTGTCCAGAATTCTTCAGGTTCAAAACTTTGAATTTCTTTTTCACGTTCGATGATTAAACGAACTGCTACAGATTGTACGCGTCCTGCACTTAATCCTTTTTTTACTTTCTTCCATAATAAAGGACTAATATTGTAACCAACAAGACGATCGAGTATACGCCTTGCCTGTTGTGCATCTACTAAATCCATATTAATTGCACGAGGATATTTAAATGATTCTTTTATTGCATCTTTTGTAATCTCATTAAATACAACTCGGCAATCTGATTCAACGTCCACATTTAACGTATTTGCTAAATGCCAAGCAATTGCTTCTCCTTCACGATCCGGATCGGCCGCGAGATAGACTTTCTTTGCTTTTTTTGCCGCTGATTTTAAATCTTTTAAAACGGGACCCTTACCACGAATGGTAATATACTTCGGGGTGAAGTTATTCTTTACTTCTATCCCCATTTGGCTTTTAGGTAAATCGCGGACATGTCCCATGGACGCGACGACTTTGTATTTTTTCCCTAAATATTTTTCAATGGTCTTCGCCTTAGAAGGCGACTCCACGATTACGAGGTAATCTGACATGCTAGTGCCTCCTTAAGAGGTGGATTCAAGTCTTCATCAATCTTATTGATTTCTCTTGTTTTTGTCAATCAAGAATGAATATACCATACAGCGACAATCTACCATTTGTCAATAATTGTTTAATAAAAACATAAAAATATATGGTTAATTTAAAATTTCTTCAAGGATATCCTCCGCATTTCTTACTAGCTTTGCGCCTTGTTGAATTAGATGATTCGTTCCCGCTGCACTCTCTATAAATATAGGTCCAGGAAGCGCAAACACCTCTCTATTTTGTTCTAGCGCAAGGTCTGCAGTAATAAGGGATCCACTTCTCGTTTTTGCTTCTACAACTAAAACACCTTTACTTATACCGCTAATAATTCGATTTCTTTTTGGGAAATACCATTTTTTCGGCACATAATGGGGCGGATACTCTGTCAATAACAATATATAATCTTTCCACGTGTCATATAAACCTCTATTCTCCTTTGGATACATATAAGATAATCCATGTCCTAATATTGCAATGGTCGGGCAATGCTGCCTTACTGTAACTTCATGAGCAATTGTATCTATCCCTCTTGCAAACCCACTAACAATAAGCCATTCTTTTTCAAGTAAAGGTTGTAAAATAAACTTCATACTCTCCTTTCCATATAAAGACGGTTCTCTCGTTCCAACAATCGCTAATTTATTTACTTTATTTAGAAAATCTCTTTCTCCTTTTCCGTATAAAACAAAAGGGGGATCTTGTATTTCTCGCAGTAATTGTGGATAGTCCTTATCCCATATTGTTATATAAAATATTCTCTTTTTTTCTAACTGGGATACATATTGTTGGAGATTTGAAATTTGAAGAAAATTTACTAGTTCTAAAGATTTTTTCGAGGATATTCCAGCGTAATATTCAAATTGTTTCGGACTAAAAGTGTATATTCCCTTCAGTTCTGGATCAACATATAGTAGTCTCTCCATCGCCTTCCAATGATCCGCCAACATGTAATGAAGGTGCAATAAACGTTCTCTTTTCATCTCAATTCTCCTTACCCATAATTTTTATTATGTAAACAAAAAATGTGTAAAAAGACACCCTCTAATAAGAAGGTGTCTTTCAAAAAGATTAGTAGTTTTTACAAGTCTCAAATAATCCCTTTTCTTTTAAAACAGAGATTAATGTTTCACCCATAACAGCTGGTGTTTCCGCTACTTTAATACCACAAGCTTCCATTGTTTTAATCTTTTCAGCAGCAGTTCCTTTGCCGCCAGAAATGATCGCCCCAGCATGACCCATACGTTTGCCTTCAGGCGCTGTTTGACCACCAATGAAGCCTACAACTGGTTTTGTCATATTAGCTTGTACCCATTCTGCTGCTTCTTCTTCTGCCGTACCGCCGATTTCACCAATCATAATTACAGCATGCGTTTCTTCATCTTCATTAAATGCTTTTAACGCATCAATAAAGTCCGTACCGTTAACAGGGTCTCCCCCGATACCTACAGCAGTAGATTGGCCAATACCTTCTTGCGTTAACTGATGTACAGCTTCATACGTTAATGTACCAGAGCGAGATACGATACCAACATGACCTTTTTTGTGAATATATCCTGGCATAATACCAATTTTACATTCGTCAGGTGTAATGACACCAGGGCAGTTTGGTCCAAGTAAACGTGTATGTTTACCCGCCATATATCTCTTTACATTTACCATATCTAATACAGGGATTCCTTCAGTAATACATACTACTAAATCAACCTTTGCATCAACAGCTTCCATAATTGCATCAGCCGCAAAAGCGGGTGGAACGTATACAACTGAAGCGTTTGCGCCTGTTGCTTTCACAGCATCTTCTACTGTATCAAATACTGGTACGCCTTCAATATCAGTGCCACCTTTACCTGGTGTTACACCACCTACAATTTTCGTACCGTATTCAATCATTTGCTTTGTATGGAATAACCCTTGAGAACCTGTAATACCTTGAACAATAACTTTTGTATCTTTATTAACTAATACGCTCATTTTTCTCCCCCGCTTTCTATTAGCCCACTAGTGAAACAATTTTTTGTGCACCGTCTGCCATAGATTCTGCTGCAACAATATTTAAACCAGACTCATTTAAAATTTTCTTTCCTAGCTCTACGTTTGTACCTTCAAGACGTACAACTAAAGGCAACTCAAGGCCTACCTGCTTCGTCGCTTCAATAACACCTTCTGCGATAACATCACACTTCATAATGCCACCAAAAATGTTAACGAAGATACCTTTTACATTTTTGTCAGAAAGGATAATTTTGAATGCTTCTGTAACTTTTTCAGCTGTTGCGCCGCCACCAACATCTAAGAAGTTAGCTGGGTCACCATGGTAATGTTTAATGATATCCATTGTAGCCATTGCTAAACCTGCACCATTAACCATACAACCGATATTTCCATCTAAAGGAATGTAGTTTAAGTCATATTTAGAAGCTTCAATTTCTTTTGAATCTTCTTCTTCAAGATCACGAAGTTCTAAAATATCTTTATTGCGATATAACGCATTAGAATCAAAGTTTAATTTTGCATCTAACGCCATAACTTTACCGTCACCTGTTGTAACAAGTGGATTAATCTCAGCGATAGAGCAATCTTTTTCGATAAACGCACTGTATAAGCCCATCATAAACTTCACAGCTTGTCCTACAAGTTCTTTTGGAATATTGATGTTAAACGCGATTCTACGCGCTTGGAAACCTTGTAAACCTACTGCTGGATCAATATATTCTTTAAAGATTTTTTCAGGCGTTTTTTCTGCTACTTCTTCAATTTCTGTTCCACCTTCTTCAGATGCCATTAAAACAACTTGAGAAGTTGCACGATCTAATACAAGACCTACATAATATTCTTTTTTAATATCGCAACCTTCTTCGATAAGTAAGCGTTTTACTTCCTTACCTTCAGGACCTGTTTGATGCGTCACAAGTGTAGTTCCTAAAATGCTTTCTGCATATGTACGAACTTCTTCTAAATTTTTCGCAACTTTTACACCGCCAGCTTTGCCGCGTCCACCAGCGTGAATTTGCGCTTTAACTACACATACTTCCGTTCCTAATTCTTTCGCTGCTTCTACAGCTTCTTCTACTGTAAATGCAACCTTCCCGTTCGGAACGCTAACCCCATAGCTTCTAAGGACTGCCTTACCTTGGTACTCATGGATATTCATGGTCCCATCCTCCCCTGTTTTCCTGTTTTACTCGAAAAGTTTTTTAATGTTTAAAAAACATTACATTGCCATTGTATAAGATGATTGGCACGCTGTCTACAATAAAGTGTCAGAAAACTGAAATCGCTTTATTCTTTTTCGAAAATAATAATGTTTATATACCAAAATAAAAAATAAGCTGTGAATATACAGCTTATTTTTGAATCATATCTTTAATTGGCGCGAATGATTTTCGATGTTCTTCTAATACTCCATGTACTTCAATCGCTTCTAAATGCTGTTTCGTCCCATATCCCATATGTTGTTCGAATCCATATGCAGGATACTTTCCTCCTAACTCTTTCATCATGCGATCTCTCGTCACTTTCGCAATAATAGATGCAGCTGAAATAGAGACACTTTTCGCATCACCTTTAATGATTGATGTTTGCGGAATTGATGTAGGAAGCTTCATCGCATCGATTAATAAATATTCTGGTGTACATGATAAATTAGCAACGGCATCTAACATCGCTTGCTTCGTCGCTTGATAAATATTTATTTCATCAATAACTTGTGGTGATATAATTCCAACTCCAATCGCAATTGCATGATCTTTAATTTCATCATAAAAACGCTCACGTTTCGCTTCACTTAATTTTTTCGAGTCATTTAATCCTGGAATATAAAAATCTTCCGGAAGGACGACTGCCGCCGTCACAACCGGTCCTGCTAACGGCCCACGACCCACTTCATCAATACCAGCAATGTATGTGAGCCCTTTTTCACGTAACTCATTTTCGTACTTTGACATTTCTAGAAATTTTTCTCTTTCTTTTTGCGCTAACTCTTTTTGTTTATACCACTTCAAAATTAGTTTTTGAACACCTTTTCGCTCATCTTTCACTAACATTTGAAAACGCTCGTCTTCTTCATTCATAATTTCTTGCAGCAAACATTCCGCTTCATGAATAGTCATTTTTTGCATCTATTTACACTCCTTTTAAACGTAACCAAAAAGAAAAGACGTACAAACGCACGTCTTATACTTCTTCTACTTTTTCCGCATCTTCTACCTGCTCTGCAAACTCTTCTGGTGTTTCAAATGTCATTTTTCCTAATCTTCCACCACGAAGCTCACGAAGTATAAGCTCAGATGTTTTATCATAATCAATCATTCCGCCGCCCATTAAGCAACCTCTATTTTTTCCAATTGCATCAAATAACTCCACAATTTCTTCTGGAATGTCATTTAAATTATATCGCTCTTTTAAACGTTCCGGATAATGTTTTTCCATAAAACGTAACGCATAAATAGCTACATCCTGTAGATTTAATATAGAATCTTTAATTGCACCAGTCGTCGCTAAACGAAGACCAACTAATTCATCTTCAAATTTAGGCCACAAAATACCTGGTGTATCTAATAATTCCATTTCTTTCCCAACTTTAATCCACTGCTGGGCCGTTGTCACACCAGGACGATCTCCTGTTTTTGCTATATTCTTCTTCGCTAATTTATTAATCAGTGTAGATTTACCAACGTTTGGAATACCTACAATTAAAGCACGAATTGCTCTTGGTCTAATGCCTTTAGCAACCATTTTATCGAATTTTTCTTTGACAAGAACTTTACAAGCTGCTGCAATTTCTTTCATACCTTGTCCAGCTTGCGCATTAATTGAAATTGCCTTTTGACCTCTTTCATCAAAATATGCAATCCACTGCTTTGTAAGACGATCATCCGCCATATCCGCTTTATTTAAAACAACAAGCCTTGGTTTATGTGTAATAATTTCATCAATCATTGGATTACGAGAAGATAAAGGTAATCGAGCATCTACAAGCTCAATTACAACATCAATTAACTTTAATTTTTCTGTTACTTGGCGTCTAGCCTTTGCCATATGTCCTGGGAACCATTGAATTACCATGTTGCCACCTTCTTTTTCTTTTATTTCACAATACGTGCATCTTTTAACGGCCAATATAGCATATTTGCTTTACCAATCACTTGGTCCATTGAAATTGTACCAATCGAACGGCTATCTTTACTAAAACGACGATTATCGCCTAAAACAAATAATTGACCTTCTGGAACAGTTTTCTTTCCTGTCATTTCTTCAAGAGTAAAATCATATGTAAGCGGTCCGTCAGCAAGTTGTTTTTTCTGCTTATCTAAATACGGCTCCTCATAAGGTTTCCCGTTAACATATAGTTTATCATTACGGTATTCGATTTCGTCGCCTGGCAGGCCAATAATACGCTTAATATAATCTTTTTCTTCCGTCGCTCGGAATACAATAATATCAAAGCGTTTCGGATCACCTATGTGATAGCCAATTTTATTAACAATCATTCGATCACGGTCATGTAAAGTCGGCGACATCGATACACCGTCTACGAGAATTGGGGCAAAGAAAAACTGTCTAATTACGCCCGCTAATACAACAGCAATCAAAATTGCTTTGATCCATTCCCAAAGTGAGCTCTTCTCTTTCTTCATGCTTTCCCCTCCACTGTTATGTAAGCTGCTCGTATTATACCAAAATTTCATATAGATTGGAAAAAGGGAGCTTGTGTATTTACAAGCTCCCATACATGTCTTATCGAATTTCTTTAATACGTGCTTTTTTACCGCGAAGGTTACGTAAGTAGTATAACTTAGCACGACGTACTTTACCACGGCGAAGTACTTCGATGTTCGCGATTCTTGGCGTGTGAACTGGGAATGTACGCTCAACACCTACACCGTAAGAAATCTTACGAACTGTGAATGTTTCACTGATTCCGCCACCACGACGTTTAATTACAACACCTTCGAAAAGCTGAATTCTTTCACGAGTTCCCTCAACTACTTTTACGTGTACACGTAAAGTGTCTCCAGGACGGAATGAAGGAAGGTCAGTTTTCAATTGGCCTTTTGTGATTTCTGTGATTAATTGTTGCATATTAAATTCTCTCCTTTAAACAGATGCTCTTATAAAGTCTTATTAAATTACAGCGGAACATCGTTAATACGGCTACTGATTTCAGTAGCACAAATGTTATAATAGCATATTGCTAGGACTGTTGCAATAGAAAATATATCAAGCCCTTATCGGTCTTCTTTAATCTGTTCCAGCCATTTCTCTTCTTGCTTAGATAGTTCTCGTTCTTCCAGTAAATCCGGTCTACGTGTGTATGTACGACGTAGTGACTCTTTATGGCGCCATTCATCAATGTTTTTATGATTTCCTGACATTAGTACATCCGGTACCTTCATACCACGAAAATCAGCAGGACGTGTATAATGTGGGTGTTCTAACAAACCTGTGCTAAAAGAGTCTTCCACTTGTGACGTTTGATTCCCAAGCACTCCTGGCAAAAGACGTACAACACTGTCAGTGACTACCATAGAAGCCAATTCTCCACCCGTTAATACGTAATCCCCAATAGAAATCTCATCTGTTACAAGATGCTCACGAATTCGTTCATCGTATCCTTCATAATGGCCACATACAAAAATAACATGCTCTTCTCCAGCAAGCTCTTCTGCCTTCTTCTGCGTGAAACGCTCTCCTTGTGGACACATTAAGACGATTCTCGGCTTACGGTCTGTTTCCTTCGTTAACTCTTCTACTGCGTCAAAGATAGGCTGTGGGGTTAATACCATACCAGCGCCCCCACCATACGGATAATCATCTACACTATTATGCTTACTAGTTGTATACTCACGAAAATTGACAACACGAAGCTCTACCGCTTCTTTTTCTTGTGCTTTCTTTAAAATTGAAGAACCAAATACACCCGTAAACATATCTGGAAACAATGTTAAAATGTCAATTTTCATTATAGTAGCCCTTCCATTACATGAATGGTTACTAATTTATTTTCAATGTTAACTTGAAGTACAACGTCATCAATATAAGGAATTAACAAATCTTGACCCTTTGGACGTTTAATCACCCAAACGTCATTCGCACCAGGAGATAGAATCTCTTTGATTGTCCCTAACGCTTCTCCTTCTTCCGTTACAACGTTGCAACCAATAATTTCATGGTAGTAGTATTCACCTTCAGCTAGTTCGCCTAACTGCTCTTCTGGTACTTTTATTAAAGAACCTTTTAACTTCTCTACTTCATCTACATTGTTGTATCCTTCAAGTGTTAATAAATCAAATGTCTTATGTTGACGATGAGAAGTTACCTTCACTGTAAGGTAGTCTGTACCTTTCTCATCCCATATGTATAACGTGTTCCCTACTTTATATCGCTCTTCTGGAAAATCAGTACGAGAAATAACACGAATTTCTCCTTTTACGCCATGAGTATTTACAATTTTCCCTACATTAAACCATTTTGTCATAAATAGTATGTCACCCCTGGTTTCTATATAAATTAAGCATTTCCATTTTATATATGGACCATGCAATTTCTCTTTAAATGTTAAAAAAGGGAGAGGAAATAACTCCTCGCCCTTTTTACGTTTATTGAATTTCCAGTGTGACGTTCTCATCATTATGATGTCCCACTGAATACAAGAGCATTCTAATCGCTTTCGCAACTTTCCCTTGCTTTCCAATGACTTTTCCAACATCCTCAGGATGTACAGTTAATCGATACTTTATTTCTCCGTTGCAAAGTTCCTGTGTAACTTTTACATCTCCAGGATGATCCACAAGAGGTTTAACAATTGTCTCGACTAACATTTTCATTGTCATTGCCTCAATTACTTACCTTGTTTAGATAAGTGGAATTTCTCCATGATACCTTGGTTAGAGAAAAGGTTACGAACTGTATCAGATGGTTTAGCACCATTTCCTAACCATTTTAATGCTGCTTCTTCGTTGATCTTAACTTCCGCTGGTTGAGCAACCGGATTGTAAGTACCGATTTCCTCAATGAAACGTCCGTCACGAGGAGAACGAGAATCTGCAACAACTACACGATAGAAAGGAGTTTTTTTAGCTCCCATACGTTTTAAACGAATTTTAACTGCCATTTATAAAGCACCTCCGAATTTATTTCACACAGATAATTATATTAGCAAAAAGACTATTGCTTTGTAAAGTATTTTTTCTTAACAGAGCCATCTTTTTTCCTTACATGAATGGAAACTTCAATCCACCTAGTCCTTTTTTCTTACCTTTTTGCATTCCCGTCATCGTCTTCATCATTTTTTTCATATCATCAAATTGCTTGATTAGACGATTGATTTCTTGTACCGTTGTACCGCTACCTTTGGCAATGCGCTTTTTACGACTAGCATTGATTATTTCCGGTTGTTCTCGTTCTACTTTAGTCATAGAACGAATAATTGCCTCAATATGCCCAATTTGTTTTTCATCAACTTGTGCATTTTTCAGCCCTTTAATTTTATTTGCACCAGGAAGCATTCCTAACAATTCGTCAAGCGGTCCAAGTTGACGCACTTGTCCAAGTTGTTCTAGGAAATCGTCAAGCGTAAACGAAAGCGTACGCATTTTTTGCTCAAGTTCTTTTGCTTTCTCTTCATCAACTGTAGCTTGCGCTTTTTCAATTAATGTTAAGACGTCGCCCATCCCTAAAATACGGGATGCCATACGTTCTGGATGGAACGCTTCAATTGCATCTAGTTTTTCACCCATACCAGCAAATTTAATTGGTGTATTTGTTACAGCCTTAATAGATAATGCCGCACCACCGCGCGTATCACCATCTAATTTCGTTAATACAACACCTGTTAATCCTAACTGTTCATGGAAACTTTGTGCTACATTTACCGCGTCTTGTCCTGTCATCGCATCGACAACAAGGAAAATTTCATCCGGTTTCGCAACTTCTTTGACTTTCGCTAATTCACCCATTAGTTCTTCATCAATATGCAGGCGACCCGCTGTATCGATTAAAACGTAATCGTGATGATCTTCTTTCGCTTTCGCAATCGCTTGTTTCGCAATTTCAACCGGACTTACTTGATCTCCTAAGGAGAAAACAGGCATGTCCAATTGCTTCCCTAATGTTTCAAGCTGTTTAATCGCTGCTGGACGGTAAATATCCGCTGCAACAAGCATCGGTTTACGATTATGCTTTTTACGAAGCAAATTTGCAAGCTTACCTGTCGTCGTTGTTTTACCCGCACCTTGCAGACCAACCATCATTATAACAGTAGGTGGCTTATTAGCAACAGCAATTTTGCTTTGCTCTCCGCCCATAAGTTCTGTAAGTTCTTCCTGTACGATTTTAATTACTTGTTGTCCAGGTGTCAAACTTTTCATTACATCTTGTCCGACAGCACGCTCAGACACACGCTTTATAAAATCTTTTACTACTTTAAAGTTAACATCCGCTTCTAAAAGAGCTAGACGAACTTCTCTCATCATTTCTTTTACATCGGCTTCAGAAACTTTTCCTTTGCCGCGGATTTTTTGCATTGTCTGTTGAAGTCGGTCGGCTAATCCTTCAAATGCCATATTGCCGCCCTCCTAATCTAATTTTTCGATAGCTTCAACAACTTGTTTCATTTCTTCATTTACATGCTCTTCTTCGCTGATTAGCTGTTTTAGCTTTGCAACAAGTCGCTGTCGCTCTTGAAACTTTTGAAGTAATACTAATTTATCTTCATATTCTTCAAGCATCGCTTCAGTCCGTTTAATGTTATCATACACGGCTTGGCGACTTACATCAAATTCTTCCGCAATTTCACCAAGAGATAAATCATCTAGATAATAAAGCGACATATAACTTCTTTGTTTTTGCGTTAACAACGATTGATAAAAATCAAATAAATAGTTCATTCTCGTTGTTTTCTCGAGCATGTTGGATCATCCTTTGTTAAGTGATTTCCCTTTACATGACTTAGTTTACATGGAGTATAAAAGAGTGTCAAGTTTTTTTCTTAACATCACATATTTTTATAAAAAAAGAAGCGGAAATACCGCTTCTTTCACTTACACTTCTTCTGTTTCTACTACGTTCGCAAACAAACCATAAACATATTGTTCTGGATCAAACTGTTGCAGATCATCCATTTGCTCTCCTAGCCCAACAAATTTCACCGGAACATCCATTTCGTTACGAATCGCTAAGACGATACCACCTTTAGCAGTTCCATCTAACTTCGTTAAAACAATACCAGTAACATTCGTGGCTTCACGGAATGTTTTCGCTTGACTTAAACCATTTTGCCCTGTTGTTGCATCAATAACAAGTAATACTTCATGAGGAGCCCCTGGTACTTCACGCTCAATTACGCGCTTCACTTTCTCTAACTCATTCATTAAGTTTACTTTATTTTGTAAGCGTCCCGCTGTATCACATAGCAATACATCCACTTTACGGGCCTTTGCCGCTTGTACAGCATCATACATAACAGCCGCTGGATCAGATCCTGACCCTTGTTTAATTACTTCTACACCAACACGATCGCCCCATACTTCTAATTGCTCAATCGCCCCAGCACGGAATGTATCTCCTGCCGCCAATAGGACAGACTTACCTTCTGATTTAAATTTATGTGCAAGCTTACCAATCGTCGTCGTTTTCCCCACACCATTCACACCAACAAATAAAACTACTGTTAATTGATCCTCTTGTATATTAACTTCATTACTAAAATCGCTGTCACCTTTGTAAATGCCCACTAGCTTTTCAGAAATAACAGCCTGTACTTCTTTCGGATCTTGAATGTTACGACGTTGCACTTCTTCTTTCAACTGATCAATTAATTCCATCACTGTCGAAACTCCGACATCCGCACTAATTAAAATTTCTTCTAATTCTTCAAAGAAATCTTCGTCTATTTTGCGGTAACGGTACACTAAGTCATTTACTTTATCAGCAAATGAATTTCTCGTTTTTTCTAATCCTTGTTTAAACTTCTCTGTTACCGTATCCGTTTGTTTTGAAATTTTTTCTTTTAATTTTTTTAAAAAGCTCATACTTCCCATCCTTCCTATCTACTTGCAACAAGTTCTTCGCCATCATCTAAACGAACAGAAACAAGCTTCGACACCCCTGATTCTTGCATTGTTACACCGTACAATACATCAGACTCTTCCATTGTACCTTTTCGGTGTGTAATTACAATAAACTGCGTTTCATCACTAAATTTCTTTAAATACTGCGCAAAACGAGCAACGTTTGCCTCATCAAGAGCTGCTTCCACTTCATCTAGAACACAGAATGGAACTGGGCGTACTTTTAAAATACCAAATAAGAGCGCAATTGCCGTTAAAGCACGCTCTCCCCCTGAAAGTAAACCTAAATTTTGTAGTTTCTTCCCTGGTGGTTGCGCTACAATATCAATACCCGTATTTAGTAAATCTTCTGGGTTTGTCATTACTAAATCCGCTCTTCCACCTCCGAATAATTCAGAGAATACAGATTGAAACTCTGTTCGAATCCCTTCGAACGTAGTAGAAAAGCGTTTTTTCATCTCTTCATCCATTTCCGTAATAAGTTGATGCAATGTCGATTTCGCTTCTTCTAGGTCATCTCTTTGCTCTAATAAGAATGTATGGCGCTCTGCTACACGTTCATATTCATCAATTGCCCCTAAATTTACTGCGCCTAACTCTTCAATGGATAGTTTAATTAGTTTCACCTTTTTACGTGCATCTTCTGCAGGCATCATCATTGTATACTTAAGTTTTGCTGCTTCAAATGAAATAGTATATGTTTCACGTAAATGTTGCAATCTATTTTCCAGCTCTACATCAAGTCGGTTAATTTTCACTTCTTGATCTTTCAGCATCTCAAGAATATATTTATGTTTACCTATTGTTTCTTTCACACCGCGCTCTAAATGCTCGACTCTTTCTTGCAATGATACGCGTTGTTCACGACGAGAGCGAATTAACTCCGAAGTTTGATTACGATCATACGCTTTCTTCTCAATCATATTCGTAATTTGTTCTTCGCCACTTGAATTAGATGTCATCTCTTGCTTTAAGAACGCTAAATCTTCTTTCGTTTTTACAAGCGTCGCATCAGTCTCTTCTTTTTCCTTCGTCAAACGTTCGACTTTTTCTTTTTGATTAGACAAACGTTGTTGTTGTTCAGCAGCTTGTACTTTTAGCTCCGTCATTTCCTTCTGAACTTTTTCTTTTGAAGAATATTGTTCACTTTTTTGTTTCGTTAAAACGACGATTTTGCTATCTAATTCCCCAATCTCAACTTGAAGAGTCGCTAAAATCTTTTCTAACTCTTCTTTGCGCCCTTGCATTTTTACTTGATCTTGTAAAAATCCTTCAATCTCTAAATCGTAAATCGATAAACGATCATTAATACGATGTTCATCTAATTCTAAACGATTAATTTCTTCTCTTAGCTTCTGTTCATCTACACGTTCGGTCTCTACACCTTGGCGTAGCTCTCGTATTTGTACTTCTTTTTCTTGAATCTCTTGCTTTACTGCTTTAACAAAGTTTTCTAGCTTTGTTGTTTTTTCTTCCATGTCAGTTAGTTTTTTAGTCCACTCTTCAAGTTCACGTTGACGTCCCAATAAAGAGGATTTCGCCTGTTTTACAGCTCCACCCGTCATAGAACCACCCGGGTTCACTACGTCACCTTCGAGTGTTACAATACGATAGCGGTATTGCAGTTGTTTCGCTAACTCATTTGCTCCGCGTAAATCTTTCGCAACAACAACTGTACCTAATAAACTTGAAACTACATTCTCATATTTATTATTGTACTGCACAAGTTCTGCCGCTACACCGACAAACGATGGATGCTGATTCACAATGCGTAATTGATCAAATGATAGCGATCGGCTTTTAATAACAGCTTGAGGTAAAAACGTTGCACGGCCATGTTTATTTTGCTTTAAAAATGCAATTGCATTACGAGCATGCTCTTCTGTTTGTACTACGATATGTTGCATCGCTGCCCCAAGGGCGATTTCCATTGCGATTTCATATTCTTTCGGCACAGTCAGAAGTTCTGCAACAGCTCCCTCAATACCTTGTAGTCTATTTTCTCTAGCCTTTAATACTTCACGTACCCCTTGATAGAAGCCAGAGTAGTCCTCTTGCATCTCTTCTAACATTTCTTTACGAGAGCGCGCCTGTTGCACAAATTGATACGCTTGATACAGTTTCGTTTCATTTTCACTATACTGTGACTTACATTTCCCAAGTGCCGTTTCTGTCTTCTGTATGTTAGAAATAATGCCAGCTATTTTCTCTCTCGCTTGCTCATAGCTGTCTACAAGTTTCGCCTTTTTCGCTGTAATTTCCACACGCATCTGTACATACTTTTCATTTTCTTCATCAAGTCGTTCGTTTTTAGAGTTTTGCTGTTTTGATTGTTCTTCAATCATAGATAATTCATTACGAAGACTTGCTTGTTGATTTAAAAGTTCAATATAGTCACCTTTTAAATTCTCAATTTGTTCCTCTAAATTCTCAGCAAAAGTCGCAAGTAATTGCTCGTTATCATGCAATTTCTTCTCCAATTCTTTTACTTGATTCACAAATTGCATTAAAGCTTTTGTACTTGTTTCAATTTCGCCATCATAACTTGTAGTTTTCTCTGTTAACTCAACAATTAGCTTTTCAAGCTGCGCACAATGTGTCGTTGCATTTTGCTTTCTTTCCTTTAACAGCTCGCGTTGCCCTTCTAGTTTTTCTAGTTCTTTACTAGACAGAAGTAGAACTTCTTGTAAGGAATTTACAGATTCATCAACGGCTTGTAATTGCCCGCGTAATTCCTCAAGCTCTTCTTCACTTTTTTGTAAGTTCGCCGACATTTTAGCTTCTTCATCTTTATTATGCCCAAATTGATTTCGAAGCGCTTCCCACTTTTCATGTAATTCTTCAATTTCATGTACAATAAGCGCAGCTTCTACTTTCTCTAATTCTTCTTTTTTCTCAAGATAATCTTTCGCAATAGAAGCTTGTCTTTCTAGTGGTTCTACTTGACTACTTAATTCGTGAATAATATCTTGTACACGATTTAAGTTTTCTTGTGTTTCCGCCAATTTCCCTTCAGCTTTCTTTTTACGAAGTTTATATTTCAGCACACCCGCAGCTTCTTCAAATACACCACGACGTTCTTCTGATTTACTACTCAAAATCTCTTCGACTTTCCCCTGGCTAATAATCGAAAAAGCTTCCCTTCCCATACCAGAGTCCATAAATAAATCAATAATATCTTTTAATCTACAAGATTGTTTATTAATATAAAAATCACTATCACCCGAACGAGATACACGACGCGTTACACACACCTCGTTATACTCAATCGGTAAGCGTTGGTCTTCATTATTTAAAGTTAATGTAACTTCAGCAACATTAACCGCTCTTCTCGTATCACTGCCGGCAAAAATAATATCCTCCATCTTTGCACCGCGTAATGACTTTGCAGATTGTTCACCAAGTACCCAGCGAATTGCATCAGTAATATTACTTTTCCCGCTCCCGTTAGGTCCTACTACAGAAGTTACACCTGGAACAAAATCGACAGATACACGCTCAGCAAAAGACTTAAATCCTGCTATTTCTAATCTTTTTAAAAACACGAAAGGCCTTCCTCCTATTCTCCGTTGTTGTAAACGTTGTCTATACGAAAACAAACTACTATACGGATTTCCCACTCCTTTTATTTATAAATAAAAGGAAAGTTTCATTCTATGCATAAGGAATCCCCCTCATTCAAAGGGGGATTCCTCATGATTGTTCTTTTAATTTTTTCAATGCTTCTGCAGCAGCTTGTTGCTCTGCCTCTTTTTTTGACTTACCACTTCCAAGACCTAATGCCTCATTATTTAAAGTTACACGGGACACAAATTCTCGGTTGTGGGCCGGTCCTTTTTCTTGCAAAATTTGATACTCAACATTGCCACTACCATCACGCTGAATCAATTCTTGCAATTGACTCTTATAATCCATCACATGAGAAAAAGCACCTTCATTAATTTTTGGATATACAACTTCTTTTAAGTATCCCCAAACTGTTTCTAGCCCTTGATCAAGATAAAGGGCACCAATAAACGCTTCAAAGACATCCGCTAATAAAGCTGGTCGTTCACGTCCACCCGTCATTTCCTCACCTTTCCCTAATAAAACAAGGCTACCAAATGACATTTCGTTTGCAAAACGAACAAGAGATGGCTCACATACAATAGCTGCACGTAGTTTTGTTAACTCTCCTTCGCTCATTGTCGGATATTTTTGAAACAGATACTGTGATACAGTGAGTTCCAATACAGCATCGCCAAGAAACTCAAGACGCTCATTGTCCTCATGCGGTTTTTTTCGATGCTCATTCACATACGATGAATGCGTAAACGCTTGAATCAATAATTTTTCATCTGTAAACGTAATACCTATCTCTTCTTGAAATACTTTAAAAGCTTCACGATATTTTGCTTCGTATTTTTTTTCTCTATGTTTTCGGTACGGCATAGGTCCCTCCAGATATAAGCCGAGAAGCCCCGTTAAAAAACGGGACTTCACTTAAGCATTATAGATGACTCTCTATGTAAGTCACAGCATCGCCAACAGTAGCAATCTTTTCAGCATCTTCATCAGAAATTTCCATTTCGAATTCATCTTCTAATTGCATTACAAGTTCTACTACATCTAGGGAGTCTGCGCCTAAATCTTCTTTGAAGCTTGCAGCTGGTACTACTTCAGTTTCTTCTACTCCTAAACGATCAACGACAATTTTGGTTACACGCTCTAAAACATCTGCCATTCTATTCACCTCCCCTCAAATATTATATAAAATATTGTCCAAAAAAACTAGGTGAAATCGATTCTTTTATTACATTACCATACCGCCATCAACATTTAACGTTTGACCTGTAACATATTTACTTTGATCAGAAGCAAAAAACGTTACAGTATTTGCGATATCTTGTGCTTCTCCAAACTGAGCTGCAGGAATTAATTTTAACATTTCGGCTTTTATATTTTCATCTAATACATCCGTCATATCAGTCGCAATAAACCCTGGAGCAATTGCATTTACAGTAATATTTCGGCTCGCTAATTCTTTTGCTGATGTTTTTGTTAATCCAATTACACCAGCTTTAGCAGCAACATAATTTGCTTGTCCTGGGTTTCCTGTTACACCAACAACAGAAGCGATATTAATAATACGTCCATGACGTTGACGCATCATATAGCGCGATACTGCTTTCGTACATAAGAAAACACCTTTTAAGTTTGTATTAATAACTGTATCCCATTCTTCTTCTTTCATACGCATTAATAAATTATCTTTTGTTACACCAGCGTTATTTACAAGAATATCAACTTGTCCAAACGTATCTACAGTTTGTTTCACCATTGCAGTAACATCATCAGCATTTGCAACATCTGCTCTTACTGCAATGGCATCTGAACCTAATTTCTTTATTTCATCAACTACTTCATTCGCCTTTTGCTCATTACCAGCATAATTTACTACAACATTTGCCCCTTGTTTCGCTAAATCAATAGCAATCGCACGACCAATCCCACGTGAAGCACCAGTTACTAATGCTACTTTCCCTTTTAACATCAGCTTTCTCCTCTCAAATTTGAAATGGTATCTCTTAATGTCTCTTCATCATATACCGCATATGCTTTCACTGAAGAATCAATCGACTTCATAAGACCAGCAAGTACTTTTCCAGGTCCGATTTCAATAAATGTATCTACCCCTTGATTCACCATATACTCAATAGATGGGTACCATAATACAGGCGAATAGAGCTGTTCAATTAGCTTTGCTTGAATATCTGTACCACGCGTAATAACATCTGCCGTAACATTTGCAATAACAGGAATATTCGTGTCTTGAATTGTAATTTCATTTAAAACACTTTGGAATTTCTCAGCAGCTGGTTTCATAAGCGAGGAATGAAACGGTCCACTTACTTTGAGCGGAATTGCTCTTTTAGCACCATTTTCTTTCGCTCTTTGAGAAGCAAGTTCTACTCCTTGCTTTGTTCCAGAAATAACAATTTGCTTCGTACTATTCATATTAGCAATTTGTACTGCATATCCTTCACTTGTTACTTCTTCTGTAACTCGTTTCAGCATATCCGGATCCGCACCTAAAATAGCTGCCATTGCACCTTCCCCGCCTGGAACAGCTTCTTCCATATATTCCCCGCGTTTCCTTACAGCATATACAGCGTCTTCGAATGTTAATGCACCAGCAGCTACAAGAGCGCTATATTCACCTAAACTATGTCCTGCGACAAAATCAGGTGTAATATCATACTCCTTCAAAGCTGTTAAAATTGCAAAGCTCGTTGTTAATAGTGCCGGCTGCGCATTTGTTGTTAATGTTAACTTTTCTTGCGGTCCTTCAAAAATCACTTCTGAAAGAGAATCATGCAAAACCTCATCCGCTTTTGCAAACACTTTCGCAACCTCTTTATTATTCTCCGCTAACTGTCTACCCATTCCAACTGCCTGTGAACCTTGGCCCGGAAAAAGAAATGCTATTTTTCCCATTTCAAATCCTCCTCTTATTGAAGCGGCTCCTTCTCCATTACACTTGAAATTGTAGGAATTACTTCTTTCGCTACCATTTCTCTCGTTTGACGAATCGCACTAAATATCGATTGGTCATTAGAAGAACCGTGAGCCTTAATGACAGGAGCTTTCAATCCAAACAACGCCGCTCCCCCATACTCCGAATAATCCATTTTATCTTTCAATACCATAAGTTTTGGTTTTAATACCGCTGCTGCTAATTTGCTCGTAAACGAACTCATTAATTGTTCTTTTAACATAGAGAATAACGCAAGTGCTGTTCCTTCTAATGATTTTAGCGCTACATTACCCGTAAAACCATCACATACAACAACGTCTGCTACACCTTGCAATAAATCTCTTGATTCAACGTTTCCAACGAAATTAATTGGTGCATCCTTGAGCATAGCAAAGACTTGTTTTGAAAGCTCGTTTCCTTTACCATCCTCTGTTCCAACGTTTAAAAGTCCAACGCGTGGATTTTTAATTCCTCTTACCTTCTCTGCGTAAACAGAGCCCATTACTGCATATTGATATAAATGAATTGGTTTTGCATCAACGTTGGCTCCAACATCTAACATAACAAAACCTTCTCCATCAACAGTTGGCATTGTAGGTGATAAAGCTGGTCGTTCAATTCCTTCCATACGACCAACAACAAACAATCCAGCTGCCATCAAAGCTCCTGTACTACCTGCTGATATACAAGCATCCGCTACGCCGTCTTTTACTTGCTGCGCCGCTAGTACCATTGAAGCTTGTTTTTTTCGACGAACCGCTCTTACTGGTTCGTCTGTCGATTCAATTTTTTCGTCCGTATGAAGTATAGTAATTCGCTCTTCACTCGTTAAATATTGACGAATTCCCTCTTCTTTCCCTACTAACGTAATATGTAAATCTGAGTATTCCTTAATAGCTTTCATTGCTCCTAATACTACAGCCTTTGGTGCATGATCGCCGCCCATTGCATCTATTGCGATTTTCATAAGTTGTTACCTTCCTCACTATAATTACTAGATCGATACATTTCAAAAGTGCCTGTAAAGACAAGTTCTTCTCCAACAAAACTACGCACTTTGACAACCGTCCGTCCTTTATCATTCTCTACATCTTCAACACGTACTTTTGCAACAACACGCTCTCCTAATTTTACAGGACGAATATATCGAATGGTGGACTTTGCAGTTAAAGCTAATTCTTCATCAATAACCGCAACAGCTAGTGAGTTTGCTTGTGCAAACAAATGATGCCCACGAGCAATTTGATTTCTTTTAAATACATGCTCTACCTTTACTTCAAAGATAGAAATCGCATGTCTATCTAATTCTATATCAATAATTTCTCCGACAACCTCTTCTAACGGTAAAGATTTCACATCTTCTTCATGTTGTTTTGTAGCCACATGCTTAATTCGTTCTCTTAATTCAGGAATAGATAATTCCATACGATCAAGACGAACAGTTTGTATGCTCACTTGAAATTTTTCCGCTAAATCTTCATCCGTTATAAAAGGATTCGTTTCTATTGTTTGTTGTAATAATTCTTGTCTTTCTTTTTTACTTCTTCTTTTTTTCATACCGCACCATCCATTTTTATGACTAGGTACTAAAAGTAGTATATAATCATTAAAAGTAGAATGCAACAAAAACTTTTGCAGACTACTTTTAATCGAGCTTCTCTCCCTGGAACACACCTGTCCCATCAAGATAAGTACGCAGCGAAGCATACTGATCATTATGCCAAAACGCTTCTGAATCAACTAGTATCGCTGCATCTTGTCTTGCTGTTTCTAACGCCCGATAATCATGTACCATATCAGCAACCTTAAATTCTGGTAGACCACTTTGCTTACTTCCAAAGAAATCCCCAGGACCTCGTAACTCTAAATCTTTTTCTGACAATACAAATCCATCATTTGTTTCAGTCATAATGCGCATTCTTTCTTTTCCCGTTTCTGATTTCGGGTCCGCAATTAATAAACAATATGATTGTTCACTACCACGCCCAACACGCCCCCTCAGCTGATGGAGCTGTGATAAACCGAAACGTTCCGCGTCATAAATAACCATAACAGTCGCATTTGGTACATTCACGCCTACTTCAACAACTGTTGTCGACACAAGAATTTGCACTTTATTTTCACTAAACTGTCCCATTATCTCTTCTTTTTCTTGAGATGATAGTCTCCCATGCATTAATCCAACTTGGCATTTCCCTTGATAATGATGAGTCAGCATACTATGTAAGTCGATAGCATTTTGTACATCAAGCTTCTCAGACTCTTCAATAAGAGGGCAAATAACATATGCCTGTCTTCCTTTTTTTATCTCTTTCTCCACAAAGCCGAGGACACGATCTAACATATCATGTTTTGCCCAGTACGTTTCGATTACCTTTCTACCAGCTGGCATTTCGTCGATAATAGAAACGTCCATCTCTCCAAATGCAGTGATAGCTAACGTACGCGGGATTGGGGTCGCCGTCATAAACAATACATCTGGACTTTCACCTTTCTCACGTAAAACCCGGCGCTGCGCCACACCAAATCGATGCTGTTCATCGGTAATAACGAGACCTAACCTATGAAATATAACTTCGTCTTGAATTAAAGCGTGCGTTCCAACAAGGATGTCTACTTCTCCCTGTTCTAATCTCGACAAAATTTCTCGACGTCTCGCACCTTTAACAGAACTTGTTAGCAATTCAACCTTCATACCGAAATGTGAAAACGTCTCCGCGAGCGACTGATAATGTTGCTCGGCTAAAATTTCTGTAGGAACCATCAAAGCACCTTGATAATGAGCCAATTTCGCCGCATAAAGAGCAATCGCAGCAACAACTGTTTTCCCAGAACCTACATCCCCTTGCAATAATCGATTCATTCGGTACGGAGATATCATATCTTTCATTATTTCATCTACAACCCGGCGTTGTGCGCCAGTTAATGGAAACGGAAGCGCATCAGTAAACTCTTGCAATTCTACTAATGAAATTTCCTTTTTCGTCCCTTTCGAGTTTTCCCTTTCCATTTTCCGTAATGTTTGCATTTTCAACTGAAACAAGAAAAACTCCTCATATACAAAACGGCGACGCGCTTGCTTTAAGTCTTCCTGTCCCACTGGAAAATGTAACCCTCTGAGCGCTTCATAGCGTGATAATAATTTATATCGACTTAACAAACCATCTGGTAACACTTCGACTATAGAATCTCCATACTCCTTAAACGCTTGTGCAACAAACCGGCGCATCTGTTTTACTGTCAGTTTTCCTTTCACTGAATATACAGGTTCTACTTCTTGTTGTCGTACAACCGGTCCAAAATTCAGTTCTGATACAGCAATTGTTTGGCGATGCTGATCCCATTTACCAGTAATCGTTACCGTTTCATCTAAATTTAACTTTTGTTTATAGTATGGTCTATTAAAACATACAGCTGTAATTAAATAACGACCGACGAGAACACGAACTGTAAGACGTGACTTCTTCTTCCCATAATATTGCAGTAAAGGAGCACTATGAATTTTCCCCTCAACCGTTACACGCTCGTCATGCTTTACTTCAGCAAGATCTTTCATCGCATAGTCTTCATAGCGGTACGGAAAATGTTCTAATAGATGAGAAACTGTATAAATTCCCATCTCGTGTAACAACTCAGATGTTTCTCCTCCGATTCCCTTTACATTCGTAACAGGAACTTGTACAACTTCATTCAAGATTCTCACGCTCCGTCACATTATTTTCTTTGATTCATTCTATTGATTATCCATTATTATCATTGACATCTGTAATCGCTCTCTTTCACCTTATATATTCTATCATAGGCATTCTACGAGAAACTACTCTAATCCCTCTATATAAAGTGAAACTATAATCAGTGGGCGTTTACGGGCAGTTAATCTCCCACTTAACTTCTTTGCTCCAGCCGAATATAGGGGGTGGAAGTTTTACTGCCCACAAATAGCGGGATAAAACAAAGTTGTACAATACGTAAGAAAAGAGCCTCACTATTAGCAGCAAGGCTCTTTTCTATCATCAATATGCTAGCCTTTTGAATAAAAACTAGTAATCAACTTCATATCACTATTTCTTATCTATTAGCAAGTAAGTAACCCATTTATTTTCAAATCGAATCTTTTCTTATTCTACAGAGAAGATGAAAGAATACACCGGTTGGTTCCCTGCATGTACTTCTACTTCTGCATCTTCAAAGTTCTCTTCTACAAACGCAACTAATTTAGCCACTTCTTCATCTGTTGCATCTTCACCTTGTAGAATCGTTACGATTTCAGAATCTTCATCAATTAGCGCTTCTAGTAATTGCTTTGCAGCTCCTACTTTCTCAGCATTTGTAGATACAATTTTCCCATCTGCAATACACATGAAATCATCTTTTTGAATCGCTACACCGTCAATTTCCGTATCACGAACAGCATACGTAATCTGACCTGTTTTCACATGAGCTAAAGCTTCTTTCATGTTTTCTTCATTCTCTTCTAGCGTTCCAACTGGATTAAATGCTAACATTGCAGCCATACCTTGAGGAACTGTTTTTGAACGAATAACAATAACTTCTTGTTCTACAACTGACGCTGCTTGTTCTGCTGCCATCACGATATTCCCGTTATTTGGTAAGATGATGATTTTTTCAGCATTCGCCTCTTCAATCGCCTTCACAATATCCTCCGTACTCGGATTCATCGTTTGGCCACCTTCGATAACTTTCGTTGCACCAATGCTCTCAAATAGAGTTTTAATACCCGATCCCATAGCTACAGTTACAATACCATACGGTTGTTTCTCTATTGGCTGATTCGTTTGTTCAGGTACCATGCTAGGTTCATCTAATAAAGCAGTATGCTGTTCACGCATATTTTCTACTTTGATCTTAATTAGACTACCGTAACGTTGTCCATAGTTCATAGGATCTCCAGGATGTTCCGCATGAATATGAACCTTTACAACCTCATCATCCGATACAACAAGTAGTGAATCTCCGTACACACTAATATCTTCACGGAATTTTTGTTCAGAGAAATTATGTTCCTTCATTTTTCCAGGCTCTAATTTCACCATGAACTCCGTACAATATCCATACTTAATATCTTCTGTACTCAATTGGCTTTGTACACTACGGTGATGTTCTGCACGTACCATGTCATTCATAGATGGTTGGGCAGGCATATCAGAAGAAATCGTTTCTCCTTTTAAGTCAGCTAAAAATCCTTCATATACAACAACAAGACCTTTACCACCGCTATCTACAACGCCAACTTGTTTTAATACAGGTAATAAATCTGGCGTACGATTTAACGATGCGTTTGCTTCTTTTACAACGTCTTCCATAAACAAAACAAAGTCGCGCTGTTTTTTCGCAACTGTCACTGCATATTTACCCGTTTCTCTTGCAACCGTTAAAATCGTTCCTTCAATTGGTTTCATAACCGCTTTGTAAGCTGCCTCTACTCCAGCTTCTAAAGCTGCAGCAAAATCAACTGTCGTTAATTCTTCTTTTTGTTCAATGGATTTAGAGAAACCACGGAATAACTGAGATAAAATAACCCCAGAGTTACCACGAGCTCCCATTAATAATCCTTTGGCTAAACTTACACCGACTTTACCAGCATGCTGCGAAGGATTTGCTTTCACTTCACGTGCGCCTGAAGTCATTGATAAGTTCATGTTTGTACCGGTATCGCCATCTGGAACTGGGAATACGTTTAATGCATCAACAAGCTGAACATTATTTGTTAAATTATTGGCTCCTTGAATGATCATTTGTGATAAACGTTTTCCATCAATTTTTTGAATTGACACAGATTTTCCTCCTTAATGCACATTACAAGTTTATTACTTTAACTCCTTGTACGTAGATGTTTACAGAATCTACTGCTAGTCCTACAGTTTGATCTAATGTATATTTCACTTTAGTCTGCACGTTATGTGCTACTTCTGAAATTTTCGTACCATAGCTCACAATAATATACATATCAATATGTACTTCATCTTCATTTTTACGAACAATAACGCCTCTAGTGAAGTTTTCTTTTCGTAAAATTTCTGTTAATCCATCTTTTAACTGATTTTTTGATGCCATACCTACGATACCGTAGCAATCTACTGCGGCACCTCCAGCAATTGTTGCAATTACATCTGTACTAATATCAATTTGACCGTACTTCGTTTTAATTTCAATTGACATCTCGTTTCCCCCTTCATAAATGGTGAAAGTGAGCTAGACTACTTTAGTTACTATCATATAATCTTTTTAAAGAAAATTCCATCGTTCTTTCTTTTTCACTCTCATATTTTATGTTTTAAATTACATTTTTTTATGATGAGCAAAATAGTCCATTGTTATTATACAACATGTACCACTATAATATGTCAAGCAATTTTTCTTGATTTCACCTTTTCTTCATTGACATATAGTGTCAAGTATTTTTTCTTGATTTCTTTTTCCTACGGTGTTGCATTCTCTTTTTAGTTGTGTTAAATTATAGTAGTGTTTTTAGCATCGCATAAAAGACTAATATTGAAAAATTACGTATGTTACGGTAGTTAAGGGAGGGAAATATAAATGGCTCGTGTTTGTGCTATCACTGGAAGAAAAGCTCGTTCTGGTAACTCTCGTTCTCACGCAATGAACGCTACAAAACGTAAATGGGGCGCTAACCTTCAAAAAGTTCGCGTACGCATCGACGGAAAAGTTCAACGTGTTTACGTTTCTGCTAGAGCATTAAAATCTGGCAAAATCGAACGTGTTTAATAATAAAAAAAAGAGCCGCTAGGCTCTTTTTTTATTATACCATTGGAAAAAGCACCGGTAATAGGTGCTTTTTTTAGTCTTTTTTGAAGGTATTTAACATCGCACGAACAATTCCACCAAGAAATTTAGGTAACTTAATTGTATAAAATCTCATGGTTTCCCTCCTAATCCCCATTACTCCACTTGTTCACTATATGATGCAAGGAGCAAAATTGTTTCTTCAATCAGTGCTTCTTATCATCATTAATATGCCAGAAGTGAATGAAAAAGTACCTTTTTCCTCAACGAGTTCATTACTAATACAAAGTGTCGATCCCCACTCTATTGTTTTATTAGTAAGGGGATACTTAAAACCGTGAAGTGTAATACCTTCTACCCTTTCAGTAACTGGTACAAATGATACGTATGGAAAATGTTCGTTTCCTTCAATTATATACATACCAAACTTTTTCACCATTATTTCATTTTTATTGTCCACAATACACATTTCTATATTTACTTCTAATCCCTTTAAAAGCATCTGAATATTTGCTAAACCATGATCAAGTCTTCCACCAGTAGCACCAAAAATACGAATTAATTTTGGTTTCTGTTCTAAAGCCCAGCTAATTGCAATTTCTAAATCTGTTTGATCTTTTTCTCGCGGGACGATATGTAATTCATTTGTTTGCTGCCTCATCCATGCTAATTCCTCATCAGTAACTGAATCATAATCCCCAAACGCAACAGCCGGAGTGATTCCTCTTTTCAACAAACGGTACACTCCTCTATCAACGGCCGCCCAAACTACTTCTTCATTTTCATACCGCGAAAAATCTGCGCAGTATTCTGCAGGTCCTCCCGCTAAAATATGAATAATCATTTTTCCTTCCCCTTCTATTGTAAAAAGGCAATCTGCCATTCGGTAGATTGCCTTTCTCCTTATTTGCCACTCTAACATGTATAAATAGTGAAGTCTTAATGAACTAGAAGCTTCACTAGGATAAAGGTTCGTTCATTCTTTATCCGCGAATTACACGAATTGCTTCACCGCGGTCTTTTTGATTGTATACTGCTGATCCCGCTACAAGAACATTCGCTCCTGCTTCAATACAAAGTCTTGCCGTTTCAGCGTTGACACCACCATCAACTTCAATTTCCACTTCTAGATTTCGCTCTTTAACCATTTCTGCAACTTGTTTGATTTTCGGTAATACAGAATGAATAAACTTCTGCCCGCCAAATCCAGGATTTACTGTCATAAGTAATACCATGTCTATATCTTCTAATACATGCTCAATCGTTGAAACTGGAGTATGCGGATTTAATACAACCCCTGCTTTAATGTCATGAGATTTAATTAACTGAATTGTACGATGTAAATGAGGACACGCTTCTACATGAACAGTAATAATATCCGCTCCCGCTTTTGCGAAAGTTGGGATATAGTTATCAGGATTTTCAATCATTAAATGTACATCTAACGGTAATGATGTAATCGGACGGATTGCTTCTACAATTAATGGTCCAATCGTAATATTTGGTACGAAATGCCCATCCATTACATCGACGTGAATGTAGTCAGCTCCGCCTTTTTCTACATCTTTAATCTCTTCCCCTAATCTTGAAAAATCTGCTGATAAAATCGATGGTGCAATTTTAATCATGACTAATACCTCGGCTTTCTCTCTCTAATTTCTTCTACGAATTGTTTGTAATTCTTATAACGATATTCGGTAATCTTTCCTTCTTCAACCGCAGCTTTCACCGCACATTTCGGTTCAGCAAGGTGTGTACACCCTCTAAATTTACAGTATTGGCTCGCTTCTTTCAACTCTGGAAAACAATATGTAAGATCTTCTACCTCTATATCTATGAAATCAAGCGAACTAAAACCAGGTGTATCCGCAACAAGTCCGCTTCCAACTGTAATTAGTTCTACGTGTCTTGTCGTATGCTTTCCACGTCCTAAATGTGAAGAAATATCATTAGTTTTCAATTCTAAATCTGGACGTAATACGTTTAGCATTGAAGATTTCCCAACACCAGATTGGCCTGCAACGACGGAAATACAACCTTCTAAGAAAGGTTTCAGAATATCAATACTTTCCGATGTATTTATAGAAGTAAACAACACATCATAACCCATTTCACGATAATCATTTGCATAAGATTCAACAGTTTCTCTCATTTTTTCATCTACTAAATCCATCTTACTAATACAAATAATTGGTTTAATGTTATGATATTCAATTAATACTAAAAATCGATCTAACAGTCCTGGATTAAAATCTGGTTCTACCGCAGAGAAAACAAGAATAGCTTGATCAACATTAGCAATAGGAGGTCTAACAAGTTCATTTTTCCGATCAAATACTTCTAACACATAACCTTCATTCGGATTATCCGCTTGAAAAACAACTTGGTCTCCTACAAGTGGCGTAATTTTATTCTTTCTAAATACACCACGCCCACGACATTGTGTAATCCCTTCCTCATTCTGCACATAATAAAACCCACTTAGAGCTTTTACAATTTTTCCTTCTGGCATATAATTCTCCTTTATTTTGTATAAAATGAAACTGCAATTAAATATGAATAGACTAGCGTTCTGTAAACAATTAGTTCAAAGCCCACCAAATATATATCCAGGTTCATATATTTAATCTACCATCAAATTTAAAATATTATTTACAACAGTATCACTTTTACAGCTTTTTGAATCATATATTTTTGCCTGTTATACAGTCCACGATGTAGACAGCATAACAGGCAAGAGTAATAAATTCCATCTTCTATATAAGGACGATGGAATTCACTATTATTGAGCTGGATATGGTACTTCCTTGTCCATAATCGTTACTCCATCTCGGACAATTTTATAGTGTCCCTTTGCACCTTCTTGAATTACAAATTCTAAAGAAATAATCGCTGACTCAGTAATTGTTCTCGTTTCAACTGGTTTATCCATTTTTTGCTGCATATCTTCTTTATAAATTTCTATTGTTTGCGGCTTTTTCTCACCTGTTGCAGAAGCTTCATATGGGATAGAAATGTTATCCACTTTTACCGTTTTCGTCACTTTAGGCTTCGGACCATCGGAGATAACAATCGATACTTTATCTCCTTCTTTTAAAGGTGTCCCAGGCTTTGGTAACTGTGAAATAACAAGACCTTTATCAACCTTATCTGAATACTCTCTTTGTATATCAGAAACAAGCTTTCTTTCATTTAAATAACCTTTTACACTATTTTCAGTCCATCCTGAAAAATCACCTGGTCTTATTTGATAAGGTCCTTTACTTACCCAAATTTTCAGCTCTTGTTCTGTCTCTATAACCATTTGATCAGGCGTTGGTATTTGCTCTACAATTTCACCTTTCGGCTTATCATTTTCAATATAATTTATTGTAACTTGTTTATATTTTTCTTCTAACTCAGCTCTTATACTCTCGAAATCTTTTCCTGTCAAATCACTCATCTTACTTTTCTTTTTCCCACCTGATTGATAGATAGTAATTTTAGAGTTTTCTTTCACTACTCTTCCTGCTATAGGATCTGTTTTTATCACGTTTCCGGCTTCAACATCATCTGTATATACAAGATTAGGTTCAGTAACTTCAAAACCTTTTTCAACTAATGTATTTACAGCTGTCGTATATTTCATACCAGCCACATCAGGAACCTTCACATCTTTCGGAATAAAGAAGCCTGGAATAACAGTAAGTGCTAATGTTATCCCTATCGCTAAAAGTAAAAATGTTGTAATTAAAACTTTCAGCCATTTATTATTTCGCTTTTTCTTCTTACCTGATTTGGTCTCTTCTTTTCTTACTTGTTCATCCACTTTACTTCCTTTTAATACAATCGTTTCATCACTTACATTTTGAAATAGTTGTTCTTGTTGAATAATTGGAATCGCTTTCGTTGCTTCCATATCTTCTGGTATGTAAAATGGTTGTTCATTTATTCGTTCTGGGTATAGTGCTGTTTCAATATCTCGTTTCATCGCGTTAGCAGATTGATATCGATGGAACGGATCTTTCGCAGTTGCCTTTAATATAATATTTTCAACACTTTGTGGAATATTTTCATTCCATCTTTTTGGAGATGGCATTTCATTTTGTAAATGTTTTAACGCAATTGCAACAGCAGATTCACCAGAAAACGGTTGTCTTCCTGTTAACAATTCAAACATAACAATCCCAAGTGAATAAATATCTGATTGTTTATTCGCTATACCGCCGCGCGCTTGTTCTGGTGATAAATAATGCACCGAACCGAGCACCGAATTTGTATGTGTAATCGTTGCTGCACTTGTAGCTGTCGCAATTCCAAAGTCTGTTACTTTGACCACTCCGTCATCTCGAATCAAAATATTGTGCGGTTTAATATCACGATGTACAATCTCAAAATGATGGGCGTGTGCCATAGCGGACGTTAACTGCTCCATTATATCAAGAGCCTCTCCTATCGGTAACATCCCTCGATCAATTATGTATTGCTTCAATGTTCGTCCAGGTACATATTCCATTACAAGATAATATATATCATCCTCTTCCCCAACATCATACATATTCACAATATTTGGATGCGACAACGTTGTAACAGATTGCGCTTCTCGATGGAAACGTTTAATAAACTCTTCATTATTTGAATAGTCGAGTCTTAATATTTTTACCGCTACATCTCGGCCGAGTATATCATCATGAGCTAAATATACATTGGCCATTCCTCCACCGCCAATCATTTTCAGCAGCTTATAACGGTCATTTAAGCGTTTTCCAATCAGCACGTTGCACTTCACCTACTTTCGTTTGTCGAATCCGTATAATCAATAATAACGAGGGTAATATTATCTTCTCCACCACGATCATTTGCTAATTGAATGAGATGCTCTCCCTTCGCCTCGAGCTGTTCATTCAATTGTAAAATTTGTTGCATATCAGCAATAGAAACTTTGTTAGACAATCCATCCGAGCAAAGAAGTAATTGATCATCTTCTTCAAGCACCAATGTTTTAACATCTAATCCAACTGTTTCTTCATTTCCTAATGCTCTTAACAAAACATTCTTTTTCGGGTGATATTCTGCATCTTCCTTTGAAATTTCGCCATGTCTCACAAGTTCATTTACAAGCGAATGATCTTCCGTTACAAGCGTCATTTTCCCCTCTGATACCATATAACACCGACTATCTCCTATATGACCTATCGTCACAAAATTCGATGTACAAATGGCTATTATAAGTGTTGTTCCCATGCCATTACATTCTGCATGCTGCTTAGAGTAAGCATATATGCGCTCATTAATAATTCCAACGTTAGTATGTAACCACTTTTCTACCTTTTTAGGCTCATTCATATTATGCGTTTGCTTCCAATAATCATGGAATAATTGAATAGCCATCGAGCTAGCTACATCGCCAGCTCGATGACCTCCCATTCCATCTGCTACTACCGCTAAAATATTTCCATCTAAATTGCGAAAAACTCCTGCACTATCTTCATTATGTTGACGAACTTTTCCTTTATCCGATAGAAACACGGCTTTCATCTAGTCACCTCGTCTCTTCTTTGCGCTCCTTTGCACGCAACTGACCGCAGGCTGCATCAATATCATGACCTTGTTCACGGCGAATGGTTACATTCACTCCACGATCTTTTAGCGTCTTTTCAAATAAGAAAATTTGCTCTCGTGGCGTACGTACATAATCACGTTCTGGCACGTAGTTTACCGGAATTAAGTTTACATGACATTTTACACCTTTTAAGAGCGCAGCAAGTTCTTCAGCGTGCTCAACTTGGTCATTTTCTCCTCCAAATAAGCCATATTCAAATGTAATACGACGCCCTGTTCTATTTACATAGTATTTAACAGCTTCCATTAAATCAGGTAGCTTATAAGCACGGTTGATCGGCATTAATTTTGAACGTATCTCTGTATTTGCAGCATGCAATGAAATCGCAAAATTAATTTGCATATCTTCTTCAGCGAACTTATAAATTTTTGGAACAATTCCACTTGTTGAAACTGTCATATGTCTTGCACCAATATGAATTCCTTTTTCATGATTTACAATGCGTAAGAATGACATTAAGTTATCATAATTATCAAATGGTTCTCCAATTCCCATAACAACAAGAGAACTTACACGTTCTTCTGTTTCATCAAGCGCACGCTGAACTTCTACTACTTGCGCTACAATTTCTCCAGCCTCTAAGTTTCGTTTTAACCCACCAAGTGTAGAAGCACAGAACGTACAGCCAATGCGGCAACCCACCTGTGTTGTTACACAAATGGAATTTCCATATTCATGTCGCATTAGTACAGTTTCAATAGAGTATCCATCGTATAACTGGAATAGGAATTTAATCGTTCCATCCGAAGACGTTTGTTTTACTAAAGTGTTTAAAGTAGTAATATCAAAGGAATTCGACAATTTATCGCGCAATCCTTTAGCAAGGTTTGACATATCCTCATAATTTTTTACACGTTTTTTATATAGCCAATCAAAAATTTGTCCTGCACGGAACTTAGGTTCTCCTTGTTCCTTTAACCAATCTTGCATTTCATGAAGTTGTAAAGAATAAATTGATGGTTTCTTTGTTTCTAGATTTTTCTTTTGTTTTTTTACAGTCGTTTCCATGATGCTACACCTTCTTTCTTAAACAAGCAATATAAAAGCCATCTGTTGCAAAATAATGCGGTAAAATTCGTACTTGACCTTCATCAATATACGGATTTAACTTTTCTGGCATGCGATCTTTTATCGTAGTATCCCATTCAAATTCAGGATGCTCTTGTAAAAATTGCTTTATTACTTGTTCATTTTCTATTTTTTCAATTGTGCACGTACTATAAACAAGGCGACCACCTTGTTTTAACAATGGTGCTATTTTTTCTAGTATCGCAAGTTGAATCGTTGATAACCTTTCACTATCGCCCTTATCTTTACCTAACTTAATATCAGGTTTACGTCTAATAACACCAAATCCAGAACATGGTGCATCTACTAATATTTTGTCAAAAGATTCATTTGCAAAATGCTCTTGAACTTTTCTAGCATCTAAAGCCATCGTTTCTACATTTTCTAAACCAAGTCTCTTCGCCTGTTGTTCAATTAAACGTACTTTATGTGCGTGTAAATCAAGCGACATTACCTTACCAGTTCCGTCCAAACGCTCTGCAATATGAGTTGTTTTTCCGCCAGGAGCAGCACAACTATCTAGAACTGTATCTCCTTTATTCGGTTCTAAAGCACGTGCTACAAGCATTGAGCTTTCATCTTGAATAGAAAGGAAACCTTTTTTGAACGCTTCTGTATGTGCGACATTTCCTCTTTCAATTTGAATTGCATCCTCTGACAATTCGCCACGTTTTGCTTCTATACCCTCATCAGCTAATAACGCAACCGCTTCTTCTACCGTTACTTTATCAACATTTACACGTGCTGTTGGTACAGGTGGCAACATATTTACTTCACACATTTTCTCTGCTGTCTCTAAACCATATTCGGATGCCCATTCTTGTACAAGCCACATTGGATGACTCGTTGCAATCGCAAGTCGTTCTACTGGATTTTCGATTTCTTCTAACGAAGGTACACCTTCTCGCTGAATCGAACGCAATACTCCGTTCACCATGCCTGAAATCCCTTTATGCCCACGACGCTTTGCAATCTCAACTGCTTCATGAATAGCCGCTCTTTCTGGAACTCGGTCTAAATATAGCATTTGATATAGAGATAGGCGAAGCAACACTCTTACCCACGCTTCAACCTTTTTTCTTAAAAATGGTTGTAAATAATAATCTAGTGTGTCACGACGTTGAATTGTTCCATATACCATTTCAGTTAATAAACCAATATCTTTTCTGTCAATTGTATTTTTTTCAATCAAATTATTTAAAAGTAAGTTGCTATATGCACCACTTTTTTCTACTTGAATTAAGCCATCCAGAGCTAACTCACGAACATTTTGTCTCATGCATTTTCTCCTAACTTCGTACCAATTTCAGGTTTTGTTCCACGTAAAAATTGTGAACAACTCATACGCTTTTTACCAGATGGTTGCAATTCAGTGATTTTAACGCCTGTCTCGTTCCCTGTTGCAACAACAAATCCATCTTCTTCAAGAGCTACTATTGTACCTGGTTCAGCTTTCTCTGTAATAGAGACCTTCTCTCCCCACCATACTTTAATAACTTGTCCTGCCAAAGTCGTATAAGCAACTGGCCATGGATTCAATCCGCGAATGTGATTGTATACTTCTTCACCTGTTTTTGTCCAATCAATTATCTCTTGCTCACGTTTTATATTATATGCAAACGTCACTTCAGCTTCACTTTGTTTAATTGGTTCTAGTTTACCCTGAATTAGTAAAGGAACCGTTTTAGATAAAAGGTGTGCTCCTGCTTCGCTTAACTTATCAAATAATGAACCTGTTGTTTCACGCTCTTCAATTTCTACTTCTACTTGCGTTAATATATCGCCCGCATCTAATTTTTCTACCATATACATAATTGTAATACCTGTTTTCTCTTTACCTTCCATGATCGCATAATGAATTGGTGCACCACCGCGAAGTTCTGGAAGTAATGATGCGTGGACATTAATACATCCATACTTTGGCGCTTCTAAAATTTCATTCGGTACGATTTGTCCAAATGCTGCTGTTACAATTAAGTCTGGCTCTAGTGCTAATACTTTTTCATATTCGTCTTTTTCACGAATTTTTAACGGCTGTACTACTGGAATACCATGTTTCTCCGCTTCTACTTTAACAGGAGTAGGTGTTAAAACCTTTTTTCTACCAACTGGACGATCAGGTTGCGTTACAACACCAACTACGTCATATCCGTCCTCGATAAGACGACGAAGCACCGGCACAGAAAAGTCCGGTGTCCCCATAAATACTACTTTCATCATTCAAAAACCGCTCCTTTTAAACCTATTCTAATTCGCCTGCTTCATAATACCTTTTCACTTTAGATGTAAATAAAACACCGTGTAAATGATCGATTTCATGCTGAATTGCACGCGCTAAGAAGTCATCCGCTTCTAATAAAAATATTTTACCGCGACGATTTTGTGCACGTACTTTAATGTAATCTGCACGCTCCACTTCACCATAAAGTCCCGGAAAGCTTAAGCAGCCTTCGGGACCTACTTGTTCACCACGTTTTTCTAAAATAACAGGATTAATTAATTCAATTTTACCCGTATCATCACCTATATCAACAACAGCAACTTGTAAGCTTACACCCACTTGTGGCGCAGCTAGACCAACTCCGTCTGCAATTAACATTGTTTCATGCATATCTTTTAACAATTTCACTAACTTTTTATCAAAGTTAATTACTCTTTCGCATGGTGTTTCTAACACTTCATTTGGATGCTTTACAATTTCTAAAACTGCCATATTTCCCTCCGCTACATTAACATTGTTGGATTAAAATCAATTGAGATTTGTAGCTCTTTTTGCATTTCTGCTTGATAATGTTCATTTACCATTTTGAGCACGTTCTTTAAGTTTGGTTCCCGTTTGTATTTTATCATGCATTGGTAACGATATCTATCTTTTATCCTTGGAATTGCTGAAGCAACCGGCCCTAACACCATTGTTTGCCTTGAACAATGCGTTCGTAAATGACCGACAATTTTTTCCGTCACTTGGACTGCCTTTAATAACTCCGGATGAGATACAGTTACAAGTACAACGTAGTAATATGGCGGATATTGTCTCATTTGCCTCATTTGCATTTCGTGCTCATAAAATACATCATATTGTTGATTCTTTGCTAATTCTACACTGTAATGTTCCGGCGTATACGTTTGAATTACAACTTCACCTGGCAATTCATGTCTTCCTGCACGTCCACTTACTTGTGTCAATAGCTGATACGTCTTTTCACTCGCCCGAAAATCAGGTAGATGAAGCATCGTATCCGCCGTTAAAACGCCAACAAGCGTCACCTTCGGAAAATCAAGCCCTTTTGCAATCATCTGTGTTCCAAGTAATATATCTGCTTTCTCTTCACCAAACGCCTTTAATAATTTTTCATGCATTCCTTTACGGCTTGTTGTATCCACATCCATTCGAATGACCCGCGCCTCAGGGAATAGTTTTGTGATTTCTTCTTCAACCTTTTGCGTCCCTGTACCAAAGAAACGAATATACGTACTATTACAAGCGGGACACTCCGTTGGCATATTTTCCTCATGACTACAATAATGACACTTTAAACGATGGTTCATTTTGTGATATGTCAACGAAATATCACAATGCGGACATTGTACGACATACCCACAATCACGACACATCACAAACGTAGAATGACCCCTTCTATTTAAAAAGAGAACCATTTGTTCTTTCTTTTCTAATCGATCTGCTATTTTTTCATGCAGTGCCTTTGAAAACATTGAGCGATTTCCATCACGAAGCTCTTCACGCATATCAACAATTTCTACAGTCGGCAAAGCTTGTTTGTTCATACGTTTTTCCATTGTAAGCAACCCATAGACACCTTTTTTCGCTCTAGCAAACGATTCAAGTGTCGGCGTTGCACTTCCGAGAACGATTGGACACTTATGGTATTGTCCTCTCCACACTGCTACATCTCTTGCATGATACTTTGGGTTATCCTCTTGCTTATAACTTGATTCATGCTCTTCATCAATAATAATGATTCCTAAATTTTCGAATGGAGCAAAAATAGCTGAACGCGCACCAACTACAACTTTCACTTCTTTTCTTAATATCTTTCGCCATTCATCATATTTCTCGCCAACAGAAAGCGCACTGTGAAGAACTGCAACTTGCGAACCGAACCTACCTTTAAAGCGATCTACCATCTGGGGCGTTAGCGCAATTTCAGGAACAAGCACAATTGCTTCTTTTCCTTTCTCGAGTACCGCTGCTATAGATTGTAAATACACTTCAGTCTTACCACTTCCTGTAACACCATATAGTAAAAATGGATTGTAAGTTTCATTTGTAATTGATGACAAAATCGGTGTAATTACTTGTTTTTGTTCCTCAGTAAGCGGAAATGGTTTCGTTTGTTCAAAATCATCATCGTCATACGGATTCCGGTATACTTCTACATACTTTTCTGAGATTAGACCCTTTTTAACAAGTGATTTTATTGGAGCATCTGTTATTTGTAATTCTTCTGTTAAATTTTTTAACGGTACACTTTTGTAGTTTTCTACAAAATAATAGAGTACGTCTTGTTGTTTTTTACTTTTCAGTTCAAATGCTGCTAATTCCAATTTATCTGCCGGTAACTCCGGTTGAACTACTCTTTGTTTCTTCTTCTGCACTTTATCCTTTACTTGATAAACCACTTCAGTCGTACCATTTTTAATTTCTTGTTGAATAGTACGATATAGGTGCGGCTGCGCTTCGATAGCTTCCCAATCTATCGTTTCCTTCCCTTGAAATAAAGAAAGAATTTCTGGCGCAACTTCTTCTTGGTTACGAAGTTGCAGACGCTTTTTATATGTTGCTTTTATCGCCGTTGGAAGCATCACCTGAAAAGCTGAAATCATATAACATAACGTTTCACTTGTAAGCCAATACCCAAGCTTTAATAATTCATCATTTAAAACCGGAGTGACATCTAATATTTCATACAACGCTTTTAACTTTTTACTTTCTAGATCAACCGAATCCTTTATGCCAATAATAAAACCTTGCAATTTCCTCGGACCGAATGGGACTACTACACGCATTCCTGTTTGCACGATATCTTCCCATTTTTTAGGGATAATATAATCAAACGGTCGATCTGTTTGACGTGCAGGTACATCAACAATCACACTTGCAAACTTCATACACGATCATCTTCTAACATCATTTCTATTTGCTTTAATATTTCACGAGCCACTTCTTTCTTCGTTAAAAGTGGCAACTCAATAATTTCTCCATCTTTTCTATACATTGTCACAATATTTGTATCTGTACCAAACCCAGCTCCTTGCGCTTTCACGTCATTCGCAACAATCATATTTGCATTTTTCTCACGTAATTTTCTCGTTGCGTATTCCTCTATGTTTGTCGTTTCAGCTGCAAAACCGATAAGTAACTGTTGGTCCTTCTTCTCACCTAACGTTTTTAAAATATCCACTGTTCTTTCTAATTCAATTACAGCATCGCCATTTTTCTTTTTCATTTTATTATCATGCACATATTTTGGGCGGTAATCTGCAACTGCTGCTGTTTTGATGACAACATCCACATTCTGATAATGTTGAAGGACTGCCTCTAACATATCTTGTGCAGATTCTACTTGTATTCTTGTTACATGTAATGGTGACTCTAATGCTGTCGGTCCTGACACAAGTATGACATCAGCACCTAAGCCTGCTGCAACTTCTGCGATCGCATACCCCATCTTTCCAGAAGAAAAATTCGTCATAAAACGAACCGGATCAATCTTTTCACGTGTCGGTCCAGCTGTTATTAATATTCGCTTTCCTTGCAATGGTTTTTGTTCTGAGAAAGCCTCTTCTAGCCGTCCAATAATCGCTTCAGGTTCTTCCAGTCTTCCTTTTGCTACATAACCACATGCTAAAAAACCTTCCCCAGGCTCAATAAATGTATATCCTAATGTTTTTAACGTCATCATGTTTTTTTGAACAATTTTATTTTCATACATATGCACATTCATAGCCGGTGCAATCCACACTGGAGCTGTAGTAGCTAACAAAGTAGTTGTAATCATATCATCAGCAATACCGCCAGCTAACTTTCCAATGCAATTAGCTGTAGCCGGTGCAACAAGTACAACATCTGCCCAATCCGCTAAATCAATATGAGCGATAACAGCCGAGTCTCTCTCATCAAACGTATCCGTATATACATCATGGCGAGAAAGTGCTTGAAATGTAAGAGGCGTAACAAACTTCATTGCCGACTCACTCATCATTACTTTTACAAGAGCGCCAGCTTGTGTCAATTTACTTGTTAACGCAGCCGCTTTAAAAACTGCAATGCCTCCTGTTACACATAGAAGTATCTTTTTCCCTTTTAGCATATGACTCGTCCTCTTTCTTTTTCAAACTTATTCTACTGAAATAGAATTTCCAGCTCGTCAGTACCAGTATTTCGTTCCGTCTTTTTCAATTCCTTTTCATCCCTATCGTAAAAAAATAACAACCTACTTGTAAATAGGTTGTTACCGTTACATAGAAAATTATAAAGTCTATGTTTTAATTTGTCGAAAAGAATGTCTTAATCGATTATTTTGTCATCGCATGGTATATATTTTAATACTTCTAAATCGATTTCTTCTAATGCTTTACCTACGCATTTATAAGAAACAGGCTTTTCAATAACACAATTGTCAGCAATTTGCATTTCACGTGCACGCTTTGCAGCTACTGTTACAAGTGTATATTTAGAATCGATTTTTGTTAATAATGAGTCAATTGATGGATTTAACATAATTATAGACCCTCCGTCATTTCTTTATAGTATTTTGCCACTCTTTCGCGGCGGCAATGTTCACCAACCACAATTGCTTTAATTCGGTCGCAAGCTAATTCAACTTGATCGTTTTCTACAACATAGTCATAAGCGTCCATCATTTCGATTTCTTCTTTCGCTACAGTTAAACGATTTTCAATAACATCTTCAGTTTCTGTACCACGGCCGACAATTCGGTTCTTTAGTTCAGATAAACTTGGAGGTGCTAAGAAAATAAATACACCTGCTGGGAAGGCTTTCTTAACTTGAATTGCTCCTTGCACTTCAATTTCTAAGAACACATCTTTTCCTTCTTGTAACGTTTTTTCAACATAATCAATCGGTGTTCCGTAATAATTACCAACGAACTCAGCCCATTCAAGTAACTTTTCATTACGAATCATTTCTTCAAATTCTTCTCTCTCTTTAAAGAAATAATCCACACCATCTACTTCACCTTCACGCGGTTTACGTGTCGTTACTGAAATAGAGTACTGAAAACGTGTGTCTTCATGGCTAAACAGCTCTTTTCGAACCGTTCCTTTCCCGACACCAGAAGGTCCCGAAAGAACGATGAGCAATCCTCTTCTACTTCTCATAAATATGTAAAACCTACCCTTCCTCACTTAAATCTTCTTTATTATTCAAACGATGTGCAATCGTCTCTGGCTGAATTGGACTTAATACTACATGCCCATCATCCATAACAATAACCGCCCTTGTTTTTCTCCCATACGTAGCATCAAGCAAAGCATTATGTTCACGCGCTTCCTGTACTGTCCGTTTAATAGGAGCTGACTCCGGACTTACAATAGCAATAATTCGATGAGCAGATACAATATTTCCGTATCCAATATTTAAAAACCGCATGGCCATAGTTTGCGCCTCCTAGTAAGTCTATCCGATTTCTCCACCACGTATAACTTTATATATTTTTTGAAAGCTACTCAATATTTTGTACTTGTTCACGAATTTTTTCAAGGTTATTTTTCATTTCTACGACATATTTTGAAATTGTTAAGTCATTTGCCTTAGAACCTATCGTATTAACTTCCCTATGCATCTCTTGCACGATGAAGTCCATTTTCCTTCCAACAGGCTCTGTAATTTGCAGTGCTTCACGAAATTGATCTAAATGACTTTGTAATCGAACTAATTCTTCGTGAATATCTGAACGCTCTGCAAATATTGCTACTTCTGTCAACAATCGTTGTTCATCTAAATCTTGGTTATGTAATTCTTTTAAGCGATTTTCTAATCGTTCACGATATTTTTGTGTAACAATTGGTGCATGTGGAATAATTGCATTTACACAATTATGAATCTCTTGCAAACGATATGCTATATCTTTATGTAATCGTTCTCCTTCGCCATCTCTCATCGTTTTCAACATATGAGCAGCTTGGCGAACAGCTTCATATAAACCGGTTTCAAATTGTTCATTTACATTTTCTATTTCTTCAACTGCCGTTACTTCTGGCATTCCCATTAGTTGCCCGAGTGTAATAGAATCTTGTAATTGAAATTTCCCTTTTATATCTTCCATAATGGATTGGTACTGCTTGAGAAGTTCCCAATTCACAGTTAATTTTCTTTCAACAAGCCCTTCACCTGTTATACTAATAGACACTTCAATACGTCCACGGCGAACTTGCTTTGCAATTATTTTACGAATCTTGTCTTCAAACGCCATCATTTGCTTCGGAAGCCGAATACTCATTTCTAAAAAACGATGGTTCACCGACTTCATTTCTACTGTTATTTGAAAAGTATCGTTTTCTACCTTCGATCTTCCAAATCCTGTCATACTACAAATCATCTTTATCACATCCAAGCCATGAAATAACTCAATGAAAAAGGCAATAGAGATGCGACTCTACTACCTTCTGTAAATTATATCATATTTTCATATCATTGACTATTTCAAGTTTAATCCCTTCTTATATAACAGCGGCTTTTTCTTTTTCTCCTTTTTTCTTGTTAATAAGGATCCTACTAATAAGAAGGTCGGAATAGATGATAATCCTCCAATTAACAACCAATCTCGTGCTTGTATCGGCATTGTGCTAAAAATCGGCTGTAATGGTGGATAATATATAACTACAAGCATTAACAGTAAAGAAATAATAACCGCCCCTACTAAATATATATTTCCAAACGGGTTGCGGTGAAATATAGAATGTTCACTACGACAATCAAATACATGAATAAGCTGAGCCAGTACTAATGTTGCGAAGGCTACCGTTTGTGCATACTTCAATTCATTCGGATGCTGGTTAAATGCAATAATAAACGCTACTAATGTCACTGCTCCGATTAGAAAACCACGACTTATAATTTTCCACGCAAGCCCTCTAGCGAACACCCCTTCTTTCGGATGGCGTGGTGTTCTCTTCATCACATCTCCTTCAGCCTTATCCAAACCTAATGCCATCGCTGGTAAACCGTCAGTAACTAAGTTCACCCATAAAATTTGAATTGGAACCATCGGCAATGGCAGTGCAAGTAACATCGCAAATAACATAACTAAAATTTCACCAACGTTAGATGCTAACAAATACCGAATAAACTTCCGAATATTTTCATATATGTTTCTACCTTCTTTAATCGCCGATTTAATCGTAGCAAAGTTATCATCTAACAACACAAGTGACGAAGCTTCTTTTGCAACATCTGTCCCTGTAATTCCCATCGCAATCCCTATATCAGCTGTTTTAATAGCTGGAGCATCGTTCACTCCATCACCTGTCATAGCTACTATATGTCCCTTATTTTGCAGCGCCTTAACGATTTTCAATTTATGCTCAGGAGACACACGAGCGAATACATACGTATCTTCTACAATATCTTCTAATGCCTCTACATCCATATTCGCAAGTTCTACACCTTCAACAACGCGTCCACCCGCCGGTAAAACCCCTAACTGTTCCGCAATTGCCATTGCCGTCACTTTATGATCTCCCGTAATCATTACCGTTCTAATACCAGCTTCCTTACACTCTTTCACCGCTTGCGCCACTTCTAGTCTTGGTGGATCTATCATTCCTTGTATTCCAACAAGCATAAAATCCTGCTCGACTTCTCTTTCATGTTCAATTGAATCTGTAGCTTTTAACGGTTTAAATGCCACCGCAATCGTTCGTAAAGCTTGACTTCCCAAACTATGAATCGCTGCCTGCACTTCTTTTCGATACATTTCACTTAAAGGCTGCTGCTTATTTCCCCACAAAATTGTTTGACTCATTTGCAAAAGAACATCTGGTGCTCCTTTTGTAATAACAAATTTTTTGCCTTCACGATCACGAACAATAACACTCATCATTTTTCTAGTTGAATCAAAAGGAAATTCACGAATGACTTCAAACTTTCCTTTAAGAGCTTCACGTGATATTCCCGCCTTCATTGCAGCAGCAACGAGAGCTCCCTCTGTTGGATCTCCATCTAACACATACGTCTTTTTCTTTTGAATAACATTCGCATTATTACATAAACAGCCAAATGTAAGTAGTTGATACAGTGATTTCGTCTTAGTAGGGTCAATTACTTCTTCACCTTTCATAAACGAACCTGTTGGCTCATAGCCTTGACCTGTTACTTTCCACAATTCTCCGCCTGACCACATATGTGTTACCATCATTTTATTTTGTGTCATTGTTCCTGTTTTATCTGAGCAAATAACAGAAGCACAGCCTAACGTTTCTACAGCTGGCAACTTTCGCACAATTGCCCTCTTTTTAATCATACGCTGTACACCAAGTGATAGCGCAACCGTAACGATAGCTGGTAATCCTTCTGGAATAGCTGCAACAGCAAGCGAAACTCCAGCCAAAAACATGTGATACACTTCATTCCCTTGATATACACCAGCTAGTACAACAAGAGCCGTCAAAATAAGAGCAACAATAATTAAAATTTTTCCAAGCTGTTCTAATCTTCTTTGTAATGGCGTTTCCATTTGCTCAGCATTTTGCAACATATTTGCAATTTGCCCCATAGCTGTATTCATTCCAGTCGCTACGACTACCCCTGTTCCAGCACCTCTCGTTATCATCGTTCCCATAAATGCCATGTTTTTTTGATCACCAATTGAAACATCTTGGCCTTGTAACGCCTCTACCTTCTTTTGTACAGGCAATGACTCTCCTGTAAGAGCCGATTCTTCAATATATAAACTTGAAGATTCCACAAGGCGAACATCCGCGCCAATACGGTCACCACTAGAAAACTTAATAATATCACCTAGTACAAGCGCTTTTGACGGCGCTTTTATCCACTTCCCATTTCTTAGTACAGTAACTTGAGGGGCTGCCAATTCTTTTAAAGCTTCCAACGATTTTTCAGCTTTCCTCTCTTGAAAGAAACCGAGGACACCATTAATAATAACAATTGCAACAATTGCAATCGAATCAATATACTCTCCTAAAAAAGCTGAAATAATTGTAGCACCAAATAAAACAAGTACCATAAAATCTTTAAATTGCGCTAAAAACACCATAAGCGCAGAAGGCCGCTTTGCTTCTTGCAATTCATTTGTACCAAATTTCTTTAATCGGCCCTCTGCTTCTTGCTCTGTAAGACCTACCTCCACATTCGTATTCGTTCTTTCCTCCACTTCATGTGCTCGCATTTCATACCAGTTCATCCTGCCATCGACCTCCTGATTCCAGACATACTCTAATGAAAGCTTATTCAGCCTCGTCCAAAAAAATGCTATAATTAACTTTTAGTTAGAAAGGAGTGTTCATTCATGGCATTCGATGGATTATTTACAAGAGCAATTACACATGAAATTGCAAATTCTCTTCAAACAGGAAGAATTTCAAAAATATATCAACCCTCAAAATATGAAGTTTTATTACATATTCGAGCAAACGGAAAAAACCAAAAGCTAATTCTTTCATCTCACCCTACATATGCGCGTATGCACTTAACAAATCAAAACTACAATTCACCAGCGCTACCGCCGATGTTTTGTATGCTTCTTCGCAAACATTTAGAAGGTGGATTTATTGAAAAAATTGAACAAATTGACTTAGAACGTATTATTCAAATTACAGTCCGTAGTCGCAATGAAATCGGTGACGAATCAGTAAAAACATTAGTAATCGAAATAATGGGACGACACAGTAATATTATCTTAGTAGATACGAAAACAAATGTTATTTTAGATAGCTTAAAACACGTTTCTTTAGCGGTAAACCGACATCGTACTGTATATGCTGGAGCTGAATATGTTGCCCCACCGGCACAACATAAAATTAATCCGCTTCTTATCGAAACAGAAGATGATTTTATTAAACCGCTAGACTTTTTATCTGGCAACATGGACAAACAACTTGTCGGAGCATTCATGGGAATTTCCCCATTATTTGCAAAAGAAGTTGTAAAAAAAGCAGGTATGGCAAATGAAAAAGCATTATCTGAAGCTTTCTTCAGCTTGCAAAAACCTTTGCTAACACATCAGTACGTGCCAGCAATGATAACAGCAAATGGAAAAGAGTTCTTTTACCTATTCCCTCTTTCTCACTTACAAGGAAACGAAAAAACATTTTCATCTGTTAGTGAATTATTAGATCGCTTCTTCTTTGGTAAAGCAGAGCGCGATCGTGTAAAACAACAAGCTCACGATTTAGAACGCTTTATGCAAAATGAAAAAACAAAAAACGAAAAGAAGCTAATTAAACTAGAAAAAACATTACAAGATGCCGGAAAAGCAGATAAATATCAACTATTTGGAGAGCTACTTACAGCCAATATGTACGCTTTGAAAAAAGGTGATAAAGAGATAGAAGTCGTTAACTATTACGACGAAAATGGTGGGACTGTAAAAATCACATTAAATCCTTTAAAAACACCATCTGAAAATGCACAACGCTATTTCCAAAAGTACCAAAAAGCGAAAAATTCAGTTGCTATTGTAGAAGAACAAATCGTAAAAACAAATGAAGAAATTCTTTATTTCGATAGCTTACTTCAACAAATGGAAGTTGCTTCTTCAAAAGATATTGAAGAGATTCGTGAAGAACTGGCCGAAGAAGGTTATGTACGTAATCGTAAGAAGAAAAACACAAAGAAAAAACCGACAAAACCAGTATTGGACAAATATTTAGCTAGTGATGGTACAGAAATTTTCGTCGGTAAAAACAATAAGCAAAATGATTATTTAACAACGAAATTCTCCCGTCGCGATGAAATTTGGTTACATACGAAAGACATACCTGGGTCCCACGTTGTCATTCGTTCTCTTGAACCTACGGAAGAGACTTTACATGAGGCCGCTAAAATCGCTGCTTATTACAGTAAAGCAAAAGATTCTAGCTCTGTTCCTGTAGATTTCACAAAGGTACGCCACGTCAAAAAACCGAGCGGTGCAAAACTTGGATTTGTTACATATGACAATCAACAAACATTATATGTAACACCAGATGCTGATACAGTAATGAAATTAAAAGCGTAAATTAAAAAATGCGTTGCTTGCTAGCAACGCATTCTTTAATTTAGTTCATATATCCATTAACTAATTCGTAACATCTTTCTTTTGTCATCTTATATTTCTCTTCCGAAGCCTCTATACGTCTCATCGTTCCATTATTTGGATCTGTACCAATTGCTGTAACTTTACTTTCTTTTTCTTTAACCCATACAATCTGTTTTGTTTTTAATGACTGAAATGCATCAGCTGACATCGTATTTTTTAATGTACTGTAAATTTCATTTAGTTTATTATCCCATAGTTGATAATTTCCTTCTATTTCATTTACTATGTCATTTGTTGACATAACATTCGTATGTTTTTCTTCGTTTTCTAGAGCAACTAACTCATTTAGAGCCTTAGTTTTACCTAATACTGAAGAAGATTCTTTTTTTTGCTGCTTCTCTTCTTTTGAACTAGTATACGTACTGGAATCATTTCCCTTAGCTGTTTCTTGCTCTTGAATAAAATCTTGTTTCGTTACCTTTTCTTGCTCTTCATCATCTACATTGTGAGTAATAACAGATGTTTGGGCATCCACAGCAACTACTCCGTTACTTTCTTTAAAAATATATTTCTTATTTCCACTATTCTCTTCTCTAACGAAAGAGACATTCTTGAAACCTTGAACTCTAAGAATTTCGTTAGCTTCTTCTTTAGTTAACTTTAAATCTACTGGCGTATTTGATGACCATTTATCCATTAACCATTTTCCATCGGTATAAACTAAAACAAATTCCCACGTCTCCGCTTCATTCCCCATATCATTTGCAAGGATAAGCGTCTCAATCTTTAAAACATCATTTTTCTGTGAACAAGTTATTCTCACGTCTGGCTCAATATGAATTGGGAATGGCAACATATCCGTCTCTCTAGACCTATTAAATGTGTCAAGCGACTTAGGAAGCTGATTTTCTACAAACTTATCTGTAACTAATCCCTTAACTCCTTTTTTCGCTGTCTCCATATCTCCAGGATTATTTCGGCTCCATCCATTTTCTTTTTCCATCTCACTAAAAGCGTTTGCTATCCTATCTACGCTCTTTCGTACAATCTTTTTCGCTTCTTTTCCTGTCACTTCTGGTGCTTCATCAAGCTGTTCAATCTTTTCATTTACTTGAACTTTGTTTTCACTTTTTTCACAACCTGCTAGAACAAACATACTAACTACCAAGCAAAATGACATTACTTTACTTAATTTTTTCATATACTCACATTCCTTAATCCTATTTATTCGTTACGTATCCCTATCTTCGAGAGAAACCCAACAATTACCTATTGTATCAATAATTTTTTTATTTATATATTAATTTTTATATTAAAATAAATAATAAATGTAATGTTATTTTCAAATATACACTCTAAACATCGCTTATCCTTTTCTTTCCTAACTTCGATATTCCAAAAAAATTTGACATTATTTTCTTGTATTTGTATAAATTTTTTTACAGTGTGTAAAAAAATCGATTCGATGTTCTTTTCATTTGCTCACTAATATTTTGAAGCAATCCGTAGTTTTCAAATAGTCCTTCCCACAAATAGCGGACAGAACTTTACTTTACCTTCCCTTATATATATATTCCCCACTATCCTTTCTCTAAAGTTATCTTTTGGCACGCTATTTGCTTTATTCAATACTGTGAAAAGGGGGAAATTAACATGAATTTAAGAATTACTAAAATCCAAAATCAACTACAAAAATATGAAATTGACGGATTACTTATTACCAAAAAAGAAAATCGCCAATATGCAACAGGCTTTACAGGTAGCGCTGGCGTCGTCTTAATCTCTGCGGATAAAGCGGTTTTTATAACTGATTTTCGCTATGTAGATCAAGCGAAATCACAAATAAAAGAAGCTGAAATTATTATGCATAAAGGAAATCTAGAAAAAGAAATCGCAAATCAAGTATCGAAATTAAACATTCAAAAACTTGGAATTGAAGAAAATAACATGACATTACAACAATATAAAAACTTACAAAAATACATACATGCGGAAATGGTGCAAGTGTGCGAAATCATCGAAGATATTCGCATTATTAAAGACATACCTGAAATAGAAACAATGAAAATTGCGGCTAATATTGCTGACGAATCATTTCACCACATCCTTACGTTTCTAAAGCCAGGAATAAGTGAGACTGATGTCCGAGATGAATTAGAATTTTTCATGCGAAAGAAAGGGGCTACATCCTCATCATTTCAAATTATTGTAGCTTCTGGCGTTCGCTCTTCACTTCCTCATGGCGTTGCATCGAATAAAATAATCGAGCACGGCGATATCGTTACCTTAGATTTCGGTGCACTTTATAACGGGTATTGTTCCGATTTAACACGTACTGTAGCAATCGGAGAACCATCGGAAGAATTCAAAAAAATATATAATGTTGTATTAGAAGCATTAAAGCGTGGAACTGCAGCCATTAAACCTGGAGAAACTGCGAAAAGTATCGATGATATAACGAGAGATTACATTACAGAACATGGATACGGTCAATATTTCGGCCACTCTACTGGTCATGGGCTTGGGTTAGAAATTCATGAACCTCTCCGTCTATCCCAAGAAAGTAAGGCTACTTTAGAAGAAGGTATGGTTGTTACAGTTGAACCAGGTATTTATATACCAAACTGGGGCGGGTGTAGAATTGAAGATGATATTGTCATCACAAAAGAGGGCTATGAGGTTATTACAAAGGCAAATCGGGAACTAATTGTCATTCCCTGTTAAAAATCATGAACTTTTTAACAGGAGTTTTTCTCTACACATAGAATTCCTTCTCTGGAGTAATCGTTTAAAGAGGGGGAATTTTAATTGAACTTTGTAATCGATAAGATAGATGGTTTACATGTAGAATTTTCAAAACTTGTTTCCATGATGAATTACGCTCGTTATACCACAATGCAAGCGGTGGAAGGCTTAACAATTGAAGAACTTGATTATTTATATGATGATGAAGCAAATTCAATTGGTATGCTTTTGTACCATATGGCTGCTATTGAATTTTACTACCAAATTCATACTTTTGAAGATCGTGCACCAACAAATGCTGAATTAGAACGTTGGTTACCTGCTGTTGAGTTAGGAAATCTTGGACGCGAGAAAATAAAAGGCAACTCAATAGAATTTTACATAAATACGTTACAAGAAGTACGTTCCAAAACGATTAAAACTTTTCAATCATTACCTGATGAATGGCTATTTAAAACGACAGACTTTTGGCATGACAAACCAGCAAATAACTACTTTAAGTGGTTTCACGTATTTGAAGATGAGATCAACCATCGCGGACAAATTCGTTTAATTAAAAAGATGCAAAAAGCTCATTCAGTAAAGTAAGAAAATGCCACCGAATAAGGTGGCATTTTCTTTTATTCATTAACGAATAACTTTTCGTTTACTTTTTTAGCGACTACCGCTACCGATATTAAAATGCATATTAAATATAGCAATTTCGCAATAAATAACCACCCTTGAAACATTACAATTCCATCTATTATCTCATTTCCTTTCAATAACAAAAACGGAATCGTGCTAATTATAATGACAAACTCGATGCTGAAAACAATTTTCTTTTTTCGACTATATGCTTTCCATTCATCCCAGCGATACATAGGAGCAAAAATCAATACTCCTATACATAATATTACTGGTACCCATTCACTTTTAAGAAATTGCCCCGAAATAACTGATAATATTAAACAACCGAGCACACCATAATACCCTATTTTCTCTCTCATTCGTACTCCCCCATTCTACTTCTCCTTTAATATGTAACTTGCTATTCTTATCATGACTCTTAGAAAAATAACGACTACAATTACAAGATAAAGACCTTTCGCAGAAGACATCCAATCTTGAAAAATAGACATTTTCTCCATTTGCTTTTGGCCCTCTATTAAAATAACCCCTACGACAAATGAACAAACAACAATGATACCTATCATAATTCCAATACTTTTTTTACCATGTTGTTTCATGTCATCCCAACGATATAACAGTATAAAAACAAACCCGAGAACAGGTATGATACTTATCCATTCATTGTTTGTAAATAAATTTAAAATGATTACTAGAATACAAGATACGATAAAGTTGAACCAATCGGGCTTTTATGGGCAGTTGATCTCCCACCTAACTCCCTCGCATTCGCAAATTTTGAGGTGGGAGTCTTACTGCCCGTTAATGCGGGATGAATCCCCAAAAACCAATTCTTTTGCGCATAAGTCCTCATTTAATTCCATTTTTAGGATTAATTGTATTGTAACATCCATTTATTATTCTTACCATTACAGTACATGAAATTTCACTTTTTTCTTTTTCCTATACTCACATACTTTCACTGCTTCCATACAATGAACTACACGAATGCCTAAAGGATGTGAATGTTATGGGAGTTGAATTAACGCTTTTACATGCTCTCTATATTCTTTGTTTACTAACCATTATTACCTTTTTTATTTTTAGAAAAGATACGACGATCATTTGTATCGTTTTTATCTTTTTATTAGCATTAACCGCTACAAGTTCTATCCCTCTTGCCATTAGTGGTATCTTTCAAAGTTTCATTTACGCCATTACCGAACTATTACCAACTATATTAATCATCTCCATTATCGTATCAATGAGCAACCTACTCGTTCATACCGGCATAAATGATACGATGATTTCACCATTTACAAAGATGATTCGTACACCTGCACATGCCTACTGGATTATCGGTCTTTTAATGATGACAATTTCCTTTTTCTTTTGGCCTTCTCCAGCTGTCGCCTTAATGGGGGCCATTTTATTACCAGTCGCTGTACGCGTCGGCCTTCCGCCAATTGGAGTCGCAATCGCTATGAACTTATTCGGACACGGCATCGCCTTATCTGGTGACTTCGTTATTCAAGGTGCACCGAAATTAACTGCAGATGCTGCTGGTCTTCCTGTTTCCAGCGTTGTTTCAGCCAGTGTTCCCCTCGTTATCGTTATGGGTATTGTGACAACTTCCGTCGCATTTTTCTTCTTACGAAAAGAATTTCATACAGGCTTATCTATACAAGAATCTATTCCATCAACTGAGTCTTCTAAAACGCTCACTTCATTATCTCCTCAGACAAAAAAATGGCTCGCTATTTGTATTCCGATCGTATATGCCATAGATATCCTTTGCATGATTCAATTTAAACTACAAGGAAGCGATGCAACTGCACTTATCGGCGGGACGACTGTTATCATGATTATCATTATTTCTCTCATCGCCTACAAAGGTAATGGACTGAATAAAACGACCGATTATTTTATAGAAGGGCTCCAATTTGGATTTAAAATCTTTGGTCCAGTTATCCCAATTGCTGCACTCTTTTATTTAGGAGATAGCGGCTTTGTGAAAATTATCGGGGACTATTTACCGAAAGGTTCACATGGAATCATTAACGACTTAGGAATCGCCTTATCTCAAACTGTTCCTTTAAACCAATATGTATCGGCAGGAACATTAACTATCGTTGGTGTCATAACAGGCTTAGATGGATCTGGATTTTCCGGTATATCACTTACTGGTTCGATTGCCAATCTTTTCGGAACAGCACTTGGGCATGGAACAGCTACATTAACAGCACTTGGGCAAATTGCAGCAATCTGGACTGGCGGTGGCACTTTAATTCCTTGGGCGCTTATTCCTGCCGCTGCCATATGCAAAGTAGATCCGTTTGAACTTGCGCGCCGAAACTTTTTACCAGTTGTGATTGGCTTAATCGTCACCACGATCGTTGCGATGTTTATTCTATAGCGTAAGCGAGTATTCTCTTGCTTACGTTTTTCATTGTGAAATCAATCATTTATTACTGACTTTCAAAAGGGATTATGTATATGTTAGCGAAGTGATATTAGGAGAGTATTTATTTCAAAACGTTTACGAGAAACAGATTACTTCAATTAGAAAAGGGGACATAACTATGAATGAATTGATTTTTGTCTTATTAATTTGTCCATTACTTATCTTTATCGTTTCTGTTATTGGAACACGTAGAACGAGAACGTACTATGTAATGCCAATTGTAACGTTTGCTAGTTTTTTAATAGTAGGTGCTATCGCCTTCCCTCCAAAGTTTTTCTTTTGGGTCGGTATGTATAGTATCTTCTCATTTATTATTTCTTATATGACTCTATTGTTTGTGAGAGGATATGAAGTTGCAGAAAACAATAAGTAGTTATTAGTGAGGAGATTGTACTATGATTTTCTTTGATATCGATGGAACTTTACATAAAATTTTAGCAATGATATAAAAAAGACGACCGCGTTCCCCCGCGGTCGTCTTTTTTCGTGTTACGCTGTAATCCAAGCTTCATTTGCTGGATTTTTACGCCACTCTTGTAATTTTTTCGTTTCAGCTTGTCCGATCATACCTTTTTCTGCTGCAACTTCAGTTAATGCACTGTAATCACTTAAAGAATATGATGCTACGTTTGCTGCTTCTAGTTTCTCTTTTCCTGACTCAAGCTCGTATGTGAAGATTGATACGATTCCTAATACTTCACAGCCAGCTTCGCGAAGTGCTTCTACACATGTAATTGCACTACCGCCAGTTGAAATTAAGTCTTCTACTACTACTACTTTTTGACCTTTTTCAGCTTTTCCTTCGATTTGGTTCCCTTTACCGTGACCTTTTGCTTTACTACGCACGTAGCACATTGGTAAATCCATACGATCGCTTACCCATGCAGCGTGCGCAATACCAGCAGTTGCTGTTCCTGCAATAACTTCTACAGTTGAGAAGTGCTCTTTAATTAACTCTTCTAATCCAGCTGCAATCGCTTGGCGTACTTTTGGATAAGATAAAGTTAAACGATTATCACAATAAATTGGTGATTTTATACCAGAAGACCAAGTAAATGGGTCATTCGGTTGTAAAAATACTGCTCCAATTTCTAATAAATGCGATGCGATTTCTTTTTTCATACTGTTACACCTTCCCACTGTTGTTTTACTGTTTTATACGCTTCAAGCGGATTTTCTGCTTTTGTAATACTACGTCCAACTACGATGTAGCTTGAACCAAGTTCCCTCGCACGTTTCGGTGTTGCTACGCGCACTTGGTCATTTACATCATCGCTTGCAAGACGAATCCCCGGTGTTACTGTTACAAATTCATTTCCGCATACTTCACGTAATTTTGGTACTTCAAGTGTTGAACAAACAACTCCATCAAGTCCACTTTCTTTCGTTAATTTTGCATAATGAGCAACCGCTTCTTCTAACGTTTTCTCAATGCCAATCTCTTTTTTCATCATAGCTTCCGAAGTGCTTGTTAATTGTGTAACTGCAATACAAATCGGTCTCTCTTTTCCTTCTTGCTTACCTTCCTCTAATCCCTCAATCGCAGCTTTCATCATACTGCTTCCCCCAGCAGCATGAACATTTACCATATCTACATCTAGACTAGCTAGGCTACGCATAGCGCTTTTTACCGTATTCGGAATATCATGAAGTTTTAAATCTAGGAAGATTTTATGTCCTTTTTCTTTTAAGTACGTAATAATTGCAGGACCTTCTTTGTAAAACAACTCCATACCAACTTTGACAAATAACTCTTCCCCTTCAAAGTGGTGTAAGAATTGTTCTACCTCTTGTTTCCCTGGAAAATCTAGTGCAACGATTAACGACTGTGACATGTTTGCTTCCAGCTCCTTCCTTGACATTCCGAAATATGATCAAATCCTAATTCATCTAGTAATGCTGGTAATTCTTCAATAATTGTCGGACATACGAACGGATCGATAAAGTTCGCCGTTCCAACTGCGACCGCGCTTGCGCCCGCATAGAAGAATTCAATTACATCTTCCGCTGTTTCAATACCACCCATTCCGATGATCGGAATGTTAACCGCTTGACTTACTTCATGTACCATACGAATTGCTACTGGCTTAATCGCAGGCCCGGATAGTCCGCCCGTACGGTTTGCTAAAATTGGTTTTGCAGTTTTTAAATCTAGACGCATACCAAGCAATGTATTAATCATCGTTAAACCGTCCGCACCCGCATTTTCAATTGCTTTTGCAATTTCCACAATGTTTGCCACGTTCGGTGACAATTTCACATATACCGGTACTTCAGAAACCTCTTTTACTCGCTTCGTTAAATCAGCAGCAATTTCAGGATTTGTACCAAAAGCGATACCACCCGTTTTTACGTTTGGACAAGAAATATTTAATTCTAGCGCATGAACATTAGGTGCCTTTGAAATCGCCTTCGCAACCGCTACGTAATCCTCAGCTTGTGAACCCGCAACGTTTGCAATAATCGGAAGATCAAATTGCTCGAGAAAAGGTAATTCAGAATTCATTACCTTTTCTAATCCAGGATTTTGAAGCCCGATTGCATTTAGCATTCCGCCTGGTGTTTCAGCAACACGAGGCGTTGGGTTTCCATAACGAGGTTGTTCTGTTGTCGCTTTAATCATAATTGATCCAAGTACACTTAAATCATAGAACTGTGCATACTCACGACCAAATCCGAAGCAACCAGATGCTGGGATGATTGGATTTTTTAATGATAACCCTGGTAATTCAACTTGCAATCTGTTCATAGTACAACCTCCCCGATTGGAAATACTGGTCCGTCGCTACACACCTTCTTGTAAGAATGTCCACTCGGATCTGCTTGCAAATGGCATACACATGCGAAACATGCTCCGATACCACAGCCCATACGTTCTTCTAATGAAATGTAGGCTTTTCTCTCCTTATAGCGTCCTTCTAATGCACGAAGCATCGCTAAAGGTCCACATGAGTAGAGAATGTCAAAGTCAATTCCATAGCTATCGATTACATCTGTTACAAACCCTTTTGTACCATGTGTACCATCAACTGTTGCAACATACGTATCACCAAGTTCTGCGAATTTCTCTTCATAGAAGACAACATCTTTCGTTTGGAAACCTAAGATGTGAATAACGCGTACTCCTTTTGCTACAAGACGCTGTGACAATTCATATAGTGGTGGTACACCAATTCCCCCACCAACTAATAGAGCCGTTTGTCCAGATTCCGCTTCTTCTACAGGAAATCCATGACCAAGTGGTCCTAACACATCTACAAGTTCACCTTGTTTTCTTTTCGCTAATGTTTTTGTCCCTTGTCCTTCCGCACGATATAGCATTGTAAATTCGTTCTTGTCTTGATCGACATTACAAATACTAATTGGGCGGCGCAGAAGGGGCGTAATGCCCTCTGCTACCTTAATGTGTACAAACTGTCCTGGATCGTTCATTTGCTGCACTAAATCCCCTTGAAGCACTAATTCGTAAATGTTTTTTGCGATTTCTTTTTGGTTAACGACGATCATATTTTGCTTTTGCATCATGCATGTACCACCTCGTGACGCTTCGTTTGCGTAATTTCTTTCATTGAATGAGCTGAGAATGTCATAGATTCTAATACTCTCAAGATTGCTCTCGTTGTATCAAGTGATGTTAAGCAAGCCACACCATTTTCTACTGATTCACGGCGAATGCGGAAACCATCACGCGCTGGTTGTTTTCCTTTTGTTAATGTATTGATTACAAACTGCGCTTTCCCTTGACGGATAATATCAAGTAAGTTGTAGTCTTCAGAATCAATTTTGTTTACAACTTGCACCGGAATGTTTTGTTCTGTTAGCGATTGTGCTGTTCCTGCTGTTGCTAATAAGTTATAGCCGATTTCATGGAAGCGTTTTGCAATTTCCAACGCTTCTTCTTTATCTTTATCCGCTACAGTGATGATTACTGATCCGTGCGTTGGGATGTTAATTCCTGAAGCAACAAGTCCTTTATATAATGCTTTTTCAAGCGTTAAATCTTTACCCATTACTTCCCCTGTTGATTTCATTTCAGGCCCTAATGTTGTATCAACTGAGCGTAGTTTCGCAAATGAGAATACCGGTGCTTTTACATACACTTCCTTCTCTTCTGGGTGATAGCCAGTTCCATATCCTTGTTCTACAAGGTTTTGACCTAAAATAACTTTCGTTGCGATATTTGCCATCGGTACGCCTGTAATTTTACTTAAGAATGGTACTGTACGGCTCGCACGTGGATTTACTTCAATTACATACACTTCATCTTTGAATACTACAAACTGAATGTTTAGTAATCCAACAATGTTTAAACCTTTTCCAAGCCCAATTGTATGTTCAATAATTTGTTCTTTTAGTTTTTCAGATAAGCTCTGTGGTGGATATACTCCAATTGAATCCCCAGAGTGAACTCCAGCGCGTTCGATATGTTCCATAATACCTGGAATGAATACATTCTCACCGTCTGAAATTGCATCTACTTCAATTTCTTTACCAACCATATAACGGTCGATTAATACTGGGTGATCTGCGTGAACTTTAACCGCATTTTTCATGTAGTGCAGTAATTCTTCTTGACGATATACGATTTCCATCGCACGTCCACCTAGTACGTAAGATGGTCTTACTAATACTGGGTAACCAATTTTGTCAGCGATCGCTACTGCTTGCTCTACAGTCGTTGCTGTTTTACCAACTGGTTGCGGGATACCAAGCTTTGTTAAAGCTGCTTCAAACTTATCACGATCTTCTGCACGGTCTAAATCTTCAAGTGATGTTCCTAAGATTTTCACACCATGTGCTTCTAATTTAGCCGCTAAGTTAATTGCCGTTTGTCCGCCGAATTGGACGATAACACCTTCTGGCTTTTCTAAATCGATAATGTGCATTACATCTTCGATTGTTAATGGTTCAAAGTATAATTTGTCAGAAATACTGAAGTCTGTTGAAACTGTTTCTGGGTTGTTATTAACAATGATTGCCTCATATCCAGCTTCTTTTATTGCCCATACAGAGTGAACTGTTGCATAATCAAACTCAACACCTTGACCAATACGGATTGGACCAGATCCTAGTACAACTACACTCTTACGATCTGTTACAATCGATTCATTCTCGTCACCATATGTGCTGTAGTAGTATGGTGTTGCAGATTCAAACTCTGCCGCACAAGTATCTACCATCTTATAAACAGGAGTCATATTGCTTTCTTTACGCATATCGTAAATTTCACGCTCTGTTTTGTTCCAAGCATTGGCGATGTAATGGTCACTGAAGCCCATTTCTTTCGCAGATTGTAACACTTCCATATTTCCTACATTCGCTTTTACTTCGCGTTCCATGTTTACGATATTTTCAACTTTTTGTAAGAAGAAGAAGTCCATTTCACACCATTCGTTGATTTCTTCTTTCGTTACACCTTGACGGATTGCTTCTGCTACAACGAACAGACGCTCGTCATCAGCTTTTATAATACGCTTTTTCATCGTTTCTTTATCAAGCTCTTTTAAGTGGTCTAACTCTAGGTGATAAACGCCAAGCTCTAAAGAACGAATCGCTTTTAATAATGATTGTTCTAAGTTACGTCCGATTGACATAACTTCACCAGTTGCCTTCATTTGTGTACCAAGTGTTCTGTTTGCTGATTCAAACTTATCAAATGGCCAACGTGGAATTTTTGAAACAACATAGTCTAATGCTGGCTCGAAGCAAGCGTATGTTTTTTGTGTTACTGGGTTTATAATTTCATCTAATGTTAAACCGACTGCAATTTTCGCCGCTAGCTTCGCAATTGGATATCCAGTTGCTTTAGATGCTAGTGCAGACGAACGACTCACACGCGGGTTTACTTCGATTACATAGTATTGGAAGCTATGTGGATCAAGTGCAAGCTGAACGTTACATCCACCTTCAATTCCTAATGCACGAATAATTCTTAATGAAGTGTTTCGTAACATTTGATACTCACGGTCACTTAATGTTTGGCTCGGTGCTACAACGATAGAATCACCTGTGTGAACCCCAACCGGATCGATATTTTCCATGTTACATACTACAATCGCGTTATCATTCGAATCACGCATTACTTCATATTCAATTTCCTTACAACCGGCAATACTCTTTTCTAATAAACATTGTGTTACTGGACTATGTTTTAATCCACCTGATACGATTTCAATTAGTTCTTCTTCATTATTACAGATTCCGCCACCTGTTCCCCCCATTGTAAATGCTGGGCGAACAATAACTGGATAACCAATTTCTTTTACAAATTCATGTGCTTCTTCCAGCGTATGAATAATCGTGCTAGATGGAATTGGTTCATTTAATTCCTGCATTAATGTACGGAATAAATCACGATCCTCGGCTTGCTCGATTGCTGATAATTTTGTTCCTAAAATTTCAACTCCGCACTCTTCAAGTATGCCTGATTTCGCAAGTTCAACAGCCATGTTTAGGCCTGTTTGACCACCTAATGTTGGTAGGAGTGCATCTGGACGTTCTTTACGAATGATACGGCTTACGAATTCTAATGTTAATGGTTCTATATATACTTTATCTGCTGTTGCAGTATCTGTCATAATTGTTGCTGGGTTAGAGTTAACAAGGATTACTTTGTAACCTTCTTCTCTAAGAGATTGACAAGCTTGTGTACCAGAGTAATCAAACTCTGCTGCTTGCCCAATTACAATTGGTCCTGATCCGATTACTAAAATTGTGTTAATGTCTAGGCGTTTTGGCATAACTCTTCCCCTTCTTTCTTGAAGTTTTCAATCATTGCTAAGAAATCTTCGAATAAATCATTTGCATCTTCTGGTCCTGCAGAAGCTTCTGGATGGTATTGCACTGTAAATGCTGGGAACTTCGTATGACGAAGACCTTCTACTGTTCCATCATTTAAAGCAACATGTGTAATTTCCAGTTCTGTATTTCCAACTGATTCTTCTTCTACTGCGTAACCATGGTTTTGAGATGTAATTGCTACTTTTCCAGTTGCAAGATTTTTTACTGGATGATTTAAACCACGGTGACCGAATTTTAACTTACTTGTATTCGCACCAGATGCCAGGGCGAACAATTGATGTCCTAGGCAAATCCCGAATAAAGGAACTTTACCAATAATTTCTTTTAACATTTCAATTGCTTCTGGTACATCTTTTGGGTCCCCAGGTCCATTACTTAACATAATTCCATCTGGGCTAAGGCGTAGAATTTCTTCTGCTGTTGTATTGTAAGGTACAACAATTACATCACAATCACGCTTATTTAATTCTCGTAAAATACCATGTTTCATTCCGAAGTCTACAAGTACAACTCGGTGTCCACGGCCTGGACTTGGATATGGATCTTTTGTTGATACGCGTTTCACATGATCTGTAAAGACAGTTGCTTTCAATTGGCTAACGATGTCCTCTACATCCACATCCATATTGCAAAGACGTCCGCGTAAAGTTCCATATTGACGAATTTTTCTTGTTAATTTTCTCGTATCAATTCCTGCTAATCCTGGGATATTTCTTTCTTTCAAGTAATCATTTAGCGAAATTTCATTACGGAAGTTTGATGGGTGATCACAAATTTCGTTTACGATTAAACCATTTACAGATGGGTGAATTGATTCAAAATCATCACGGTTAATGCCGTAGTTTCCGATTAATGGATACGTAAATGTTACGATTTGACCGCAGTATGATGGATCAGATAAAGTTTCTTGATATCCAGTCATCCCAGTTGTAAATACAACCTCACCTGACTTTTCTATTTCTCCTCCGAAACCTTTTCCAATTAATACTGTTCCATCTTCTAAGATAAGTTGTCTTTTCATACTAATGCACTCTCCTTTTGCCATGCGATCTTACCACCAACGATTGTCATAACCGGCCAACCTTGGCATTTCCAACCTGCGAATGGTGTGTTTTTTCCTTTTGATAAGAATGTTGTTGGATCAATTTCTTCTTCTTGTTCTAAATCGATAATTGTAATATCAGCTGTTCTACCTTCTGTTAGGCGCCCTGCTTCTAAACCGAATGTGTCAGCTGGTTTTTCTGTTAAGAATTGAATCAGTTGCTCTAATGTAATGATTCCTTTTTTCACAAGGTTCGTATATAAAAGCGGGAATGCTGTTTCAAAACCAGTAATTCCGAACGGTGCTCTTTCAATCCCTTGCGCTTTCTCTTCTACAGTATGCGGTGCATGGTCAGTTGCGATCATATCAATTGTTCCATCTAATAGTCCTTCAATTAACGCTGCATGATCTTCTTTTCCTCGAAGCGGTGGATTCATTTTAAAGTTAGGATCAGCCGATGGGATATCATCTTCACATAATACTAAGTGATGCGGTGTTACTTCTGCTGTCACCTTAATTCCAGCACGTTTCGCGTCACGGATTACACGTACAGATCCTTTTGTACTTACATGACATACGTGGTAGTGACAATTTGCAGCTTCCGCAAGTAAGATGTCCCGGGCAATATGTACGGATTCACATACTGATGGGATACCGTTTAATCCGTGTTTCTCAGAAAACTTCCCTTCATGTACACATCCTTTATTAATAAGTGTGTTCTCTTCACAGTGTGCAACAACTGCCATATTTAATTTCGATGCACGCTTCATTGCAGCTAACATCATGCTTGCATCTTGCACGCCTACGCCATCATCAGTGAAAGCAAACGCTCCAAGTTCTTTTAACGTTTCAAAATCGGTCATTTCAGAACCTGCTTGACGTACTGTAATTGCTCCATATGGTAATACATTTACATGTGCTTTTTCTTTAATACGCTTTTGCAGGTCTTCCATATGTTCTTTACAATCTGGTACTGGGCGTGTGTTTGGCATTGCGCAAATTGTAGTAAATCCACCTTTTGCTGCTGCAAGTGTTCCTGTTTCAATTGTTTCTTTATGTTCACCACCTGGTTCACGAAGATGAACGTGTACATCTACTAATCCAGGTGCGATTAACTTTCCATTTACATCGATTACTTTAGCATTATCTGCCGTAATATTTTCTGCTACCTTCGCAATTTTACCGTCTTGTACGAGAAGATCTGTTGCTACGATTGTTCCTTCTGCATTCATATAACGACCATTTTTAAACAAATAATTCATGTTTCATTCCTCCTAATACATTTGGTAATGCGCGTTTTAGTACAGCCATTCTTACGTAGACCCCGTTTTCCATTTGCTTGAATATGCGTGAGCGTTCACACTCGACAAGTTCACTCGCAATTTCAACATCACGGTTTACAGGGGCTGGATGCATAATAATGCTTCCTTCTTTCATACGTTTTTCTCTTTCAACTGTTAACCCATGTTGCTCGTGATACTCTTTCATAATGTCTGTTTCATAATGGTCATGACGCTCATGTTGTACACGAAGTAACATCATCACATCCACTTCTGGAACAAGTTCATCTAAACTCTTGTACGTTCCAAATGTGTTCTCTTCATCTTTCCACTCTTCTGGGCTTGCAAAGTAAATTGTCGCGCCCAGTTTCGTTAATGCTTCTGCATTAGAACGTGCTACTCGGCTATGACGAACATCCCCAACTATTGCAATCTTCAAACCTTCAAATCTTCCAAACTCTTGTTTAATTGTTAGAAGATCGAGTAGACATTGCGTTGGATGATTTCCACATCCATCTCCAGCGTTCAAGATTGGGATATTCACCTGATCTTTTAATTCATCGAAGTAACGATCTTGCTCATGGCGGATGACTACCGCTTTTGTTCCGATTGATTCTAGTGTTCTTATCGTATCGTATAAAGTTTCTCCTTTTTGTACGCTAGATGCATCTGCGGAAAAGTCTAATACTTCAAGTCCTAATCTCTTCTCAGCAACTTCAAAGCTAAATCTCGTCCTCGTACTATTCTCAAAGAACAAGTTCGCAACAAATGTTTGCTCTGTCGTTTTTCTCTCTTTTCCATTCGCGAAATCTTCTGCGTCTTTTAGGATTTCTGAAATTTCTTGTTCCGATAATTCACTCATCGTTAACAAATGGCTCATCGTCATCCCTCATCTTTCTGTTTTTTATGATAACACCATTGAATTTATATAACAATAACTGTATAAAAATACCCTAGTCTTTGAGACTAGGGTGCGTTAAAGTAGCCACCCTTTTCTATCTCACAGGACTGAATTAAAAGGTTATTTTTATGAAGCAATCTGCTTAGATTGTTTTGTTTTATTTGTTTGTTTTGTCTCTGGTAGTAGTAGATTTAATAGTACACCTACAATTGCTGCTAGCGCCATTCCTTCTACTTGGAACGATTCACCTACGTGCAGTACCGCTCCGCCAATACCGATTACTAGTATAACTGATGCAATCATTAAGTTTCGTTTGTCACCTAAGTCTGTTTTATCGTCTACCATCATACGTAAACCACTTGATGCGATTACACCGAAGAGTAAGATTGATACACCACCCATAACTGGTGTTGGAATCGAATGAATCAGTGCTGAAATCTTCCCGATAAATCCAAACATGATTGCGAACACTGCTGAACCGATGAATAAGTATACACTGTATGCTCTCGTAATTGCTAGCACACCGATGTTTTCACCGTACGTTGTATTCGGTGGTCCTCCTATTAGTGATGCGATCAATGTTGCTATCCCATCACCGAAGATTGAACGATGTAAACCTGGTTTTTCAATTAAATCTCTTTTAATAACATTTCCAAGTACAATTTGATGTCCGATATGTTCTGAAATTGTTACAAGTGCAACTGGCACCATTAAGAGTACAATTTTCCATGAAAACTCCGGAGTATATGTTACAAACGGTACTGTGAAGTCTGGTATGACAAACCATTTTGCCTCAGCTACTGGCTTTAAATCTACTAGCCCTTGGAAGTAAGCGAATATATACCCGCCGATGATTCCAAGTAGCACTGGTATGATACTGAAAAATCCTCTCCCGAATATGGAGCAAATGATTGTAATTGCTAATGTTACTAATGCTACTGAAAAGTGTGTAATGCTATACTTACCATCCGCACCGTTCATCGCCATGTTCACTGCTGTATGTGCTAAAGATAAACCGATTACCATTACGACTGGCCCAACTACGATTGGCGGAAGTAATTTCATAATCCATTCTGACCCAGATTTCTTAATTCCGAGTGAGATTAAGATGTAAACAAGTCCCGCAAGCATTCCTCCAAGCATCGCTGCTCCAGGTCCACCTGCTGTTTTCGCTGTAATAATTGGTGCAATAAAGGCGAATGATGATCCTAAATATGCTGGTACTTGACCTTTCGTTATTAGAAGAAACGCTAGCGTTCCTAATCCACTTGATATTAAAGCTACTGATGGATTCAGTCCTGTTAAAAACGGAACAAGCACTGTTGATCCAAACATCGCGAACAAATGTTGTATACTTAATAATAACCATTTTCCCGGTTTCGGTACTTCATGAATGTCTAGCACTGGCTTTTGCTCCATTGTTACATCCTCCTTCAGTTTTAATTTTTGCAATAAAAAAACTCTTTGTGCCTGTGCACAAAGAGTCCTACACTTTCGTATGCCAAATTTGACATATGAAAGCCAAGACCCTTTGGCAGCCTCACAGGACTACATTTAAAAGGGCTTTACTTATCGTATATGCTTACTCGATCTTGTTGATCTGTCTCTTGCAAATCAACTTCGATACGCTCTTCACTAGATGTTGGAATGTTCTTTCCTACATAATCAGCGCGAATTGGTAATTCACGATGACCTCTATCAACAAGAACAGCCAATTGGATTTGTGATGGTCTACCTAAATCCATAAGAGCATCCATTGCTGCTCGAACTGTTCTACCTGTATATAACACATCATCCACAAGGATAACTTTTTTCTTCGTAATATCTACAGGAATATCAGAACCTTTTACAAGTGGTTCTTTATGTTTCGATTGTAGTGTTAAATCATCACGATATAACGTAATATCTAACTCTCCTACTTCCATCTCTTTTCCTTCAATTTGACCAATTCGTTCTGCCAAACGTTGTGCAATAAAAATTCCACGTGTTTTTATTCCGACAAGAACACAATTATCGACACCTTTATTTCGTTCCACGATTTCATGACTAATTCGTGTTAAAGCGCGGCGAATCATTTGGTCATCTAAAACGACAGCTTTCTCTTGCATGCTCTACACCTCCAAGCTTTTTTTCTTGCGTGAGAGTAATGGTATAAAAAAAGTCCTCTCAGCGTGTGCGAGAGGACTTTTGAAAAAAGGGTACAACATACCCTAAGTATTTCAAACCGTTACCTTCTCAACCTCACGGGGCTGTGTTAAAGGATCATTATTTAACTGTTGTCAGTATCTCAGTTTTCTTATGATTTGTCAATACTATTTCCGTAAAACATTTAGCGCTTCTTCAAACACTTCTGGAATCGGTGCCTCAAACTCAATATATTCACCAGTACGAGGGTGATCGAAACCTAAAATCCCTGCATGAAGTGCTTGTCCATTCATATCTAATGTTTTCTTCGGACCATACTTTGGATCTCCTGCAAGTGGATAACCAATATATTTCATATGAACACGAATTTGGTGTGTACGTCCCGTTTCTAAGCGGCATTCTACAAGTGTGAAATCCTTAAATCGCTCTAACACTTGGAAATGTGTAACTGCATTCTTACCATTTTCATCAACAGTCATACTTTGACGTTCTTTTTTATCACGACCAATTGGAGCGTCAATTATTCCTTTATCATGTGGAATTACACCATGTACAATCGCTTTATAACGTCTTGTTACCGTTTTTGCTACAAGTTGATTTACAAGTGATTCATGCGCCATATCATTTTTAGCAACCATTAATAATCCAGATGTATCCTTATCAATACGGTGTACTATACCAGGACGCATTACACCGTTAATACCTGATAGGTCTGTACAATGATGCATAAGTCCGTTTACAAGCGTACCCTTCGTATGCCCTGGTGCTGGATGTACTACCATGCCACGCGGCTTATTTACAACTAGTACATCGGCATCTTCATAATAAACTTCTAAATTCATATCTTCCGGTTGAATATCTAACTCTTCTGGCTCGGGAATTGTTACTGTAATTTCATCATTTCCTTTTACTTTATAATTCCCTTTAACTGATTTCCCATTTACTGTCACAACAGCATCTTTAATCCATTGCTGCACTTGTGAACGTGACCATTCACTGTTTATTTCTGCAACGAATTTATCAATTCGCTCGCTTTTTTGTTCTTCTGCAACTGTTACTTGTACTACTTCACTCATTCAATTACTCCTTCGCTTTCTTTCCTTCTAATACTGTTTGAATAATAATTAATACAACTCCAATACATAATGCTGAGTCAGCTATATTGAATACCGGATAGTTGTACGAGAAAATATACACGTGAATGAAATCCACTACTTCTTGTCTAAATACACGATCAATAAAATTGCCAATTGCTCCGCCTAAAATTAGACCTAATGAAATACCTAGAAGCTTGTCCGTTTTCGCATATTTTTTCATATAAAATACGATAAATGCTACGAAAATGACTGTAATAATGTAGAAAAACCACATTTTATTTTCTAAAATACCCCAGGCAGCTCCTCTATTTCGATGAGATGTTATGTATAATACATTATCGATAATCGGAATGCTCGTACCCAATTCCATGTTCTTTACAATTAGCCACTTCGATATTTGATCGATGGCAATGACAAATAACGCTATTACATAATATATCATTTTCATTTCCCCCACAAAGACAGTGTACCTCAAAATTTTAGCATAGCTGCTACCTTTTCACAATGAACCTTTGTAGAAGAATAAAATAAATTAAAAAAAGGTAACATAATATCGTTGTGCGTATTTCATACATTTACCTTTTCATAGAAAAATTCATGAATAGTACGAGCAGTCGGCATTGTTTTCATTTGTTTTGTAGAAATCGCTCTTCCAGTTTCTTCACAAATACCGTACATATCTATTTCCATTTTAAACAATGCACGTTCTACATCTTTTAAATCCTCTTTTATATCATGTAATAGCAATTTTTTCTTTGTCTCTTCCTTTATTTCGTATCCAAGTTCTTGCCCAAATTCCATATAGTATGTGTGCATTACTTCTTTCGCCAATCTATCTTGCAACTCTTTTCTCATCAATTGCAATTCTTCTTTTATTTCCATATAAATTTCATTCACGTGTACATTCCTCCCAGCTGCAATGTACAATTAGTGTGTCCGAAATTTCTACGCTTACCTCACACACATTTTTCCTTCATAGGAAAGAGAGTGAAAGTTATTTCGATATATCATCAACAAAAAACTGACTGCTATTATGAGCAGTCAGCTTTTTTTCATTATTTTACATAATTTTCTTTAACAACCGTTGCACAACGCTCACATAATGTTTCATGTTCTGCATCTTTACCAATTGTTTCTGAAACAACCCAACAACGTTCACACGTCTCACCTGTCGCCTGTGCTACAACTACAGCTGTATGCTCATACTTTGGTGCATCTGTTGGTGCTTCTTCAATTGTACCACCAAGTTTATACTCAGAGACGATGAATAATTGCTTTAAGTCTTCGCTAATAGACTCTAACATAGCCTTCATTTCTGCAGTCGGATATAGCGTAATGCTCGCATTTAATGACTTACCAATTACTTTCTCATTACGAGCTACTTCTAACGCTTTTAAAACGTCATCACGTAATGTCATAAATGCATCCCATTTTGCTCTTAACGCTTCTGAACCCTCTACTTCTGTAGCTTCTGGCATATTAGTTAACTGTACGCTTTCTTCTTCTGCACCAGGAACATATGGCCATACTTCATCAGCTGTATGAGGTAAGATTGGCGTTACAAGTTTCGTTAATGCAACAAGAACATCATATAATACAGTTTGAATTGCACGACGATCCGCGTGATCTGCACCTTCAATGTATAAAATGTCTTTTGCAAAGTCTAAGTAGAATGAACTTAGATCAATTGTACAGAAGTTGTGAATTGCATGATATACAGCAGCAAAGTCATATGTTTCATATGCATCTTTTACTTTTGTAATTAAGTCATTTAACTTCACTAACATGTAACGATCTACTTCACGAAGTTCAGCTACCGCTACTGTATTTTCACTTGGATTAAAATCATCTAAGTTTCCTAATAAGAAACGGAATGTGTTACGGATTTTACGATACACTTCTGCTACTTGTTTTAAAATATCATCTGAAATACGTACATCAGATTGATAGTCAACAGAAGATACCCATAAGCGTAAAATGTCTCCGCCTAATTGATCCATAATTTTCTTCGGTACGACGATGTTTCCAATCGACTTACTCATTTTACGTCCTTCACCATCTAGTACGAAACCATGGCTTAGTACGCCTTTATATGGAGCTTTACCAGTTACAGCAACTGCTGTTGATAATGAAGAGTTAAACCAACCACGATACTGGTCAGATCCTTCTAAATATAAATCAGCTGGACGTTGTAAGTCTTCGCGCTCTTCTAATACCGCTTGGTGAGAAGAACCTGAATCGAACCATACATCCATGATGTCTGTTTCTTTACGGAATTCACCATTTGGGCTACCTGTATGTGTAAATCCTTCTGGTAATAAATCTTTCGCTTCACGCTCGAACCATACGTTAGAACCGTTCTCACGGAATAAATCTGCTACATGATTAATTGTTTCATCTGTAATAATTGGATCACCATTTTCTGCATAGAATACAGGAATTGGCACACCCCATGCACGCTGACGAGAAATACACCAGTCACCACGGTCACGAACCATATTATGAAGACGAGTTTCTCCCCATGCTGGTACCCATTTTGTTTCCGCAACAGCTTCTAATAATTCTTTACGGAACGCTTCAATAGATGCAAACCACTGCGCTGTCGCACGGAAAATAATTGGTTTTTTCGTTCTCCAATCATGTGGGTATGAATGCGTAATGAATGTTAGTTTCAGTAACGCGCCTACTTCTTCTAATTTTTCCGTAATTGGCTTGTTAGCTTTATCATAGAATAAGCCTTCAAATCCAGGTGCTTCATTTGTTAATACACCTTTATCATCAACTGGGCAAAGTACTTCTAAGCCATACTTTTTACCAACAACGAAGTCATCTTCCCCGTGTCCTGGTGCTGTATGAACACAACCTGTACCTGCATCTGTTGTTACGTGCTCTCCTAGCATAACTAATGAGTCACGATCGTAGAATGGATGTTTTGCAACTGTATACTCAAGTTCGCTACCTTTTACCGTTTTCACAACTTCAGCATTTTCCCACTCTAACGTTTTTGCAACTGTCTCAAATAGTTCAGAAGCGATGATATATTTCTCATCATTTACTTTCACAATAGCATATTCAAGTTCTGGGTGAACAGAAATACCTAAGTTTGCAGGTAATGTCCAAGGCGTTGTTGTCCAAATAATGTATTTCTCATCACCTTCTAATACGTTCTTTCCATCTTTTACAGGGAATGCTACGTAAATAGATGCTGATTTTTTATCTTGATATTCAATTTCAGCTTCTGCTAAAGCTGATTCACTTGTTGGAGACCAGTAAACTGGTTTTTGTCCTTTATAGATATAACCTTTTTTCGCCATGTCACCAAACACTTTAATTTGTTGTGCTTCATAAGCTGGCTCTAAAGTAATATATGGATTATCCCAATCTGCACGTACACCTAAACGCTTAAATTGTTCACGTTGACGTTCCACTTGCTCATATGCATACTCTGCACATAACTTACGGAACTCAGCAACTGTCATTTCTTTACGCTTTACACCTTTATTTGTTAAAGCTTGCTCAATTGGTAAACCGTGTGTATCCCAACCTGGTACATATGGTGCACAGTATCCAGTCATTGATTTAAAACGAACAATAAAGTCTTTTAACACTTTATTTAGTGCGTGTCCCATATGGATGTCACCATTTGCATATGGAGGTCCATCATGTAGTACAAATAAAGGACGGCCTTTCGTATGTTCTTGTACCTTTTCATAAATATTCATTTCAGCCCATTTTTCTTGCATTGCAGGCTCACGTTTCGGTAAATTCCCACGCATCGGGAATTCTGTTTTTGGCATTAGTAATGTATTTTTGTACTCCATGCTCAATTCCTCCTTAAATATATAAACGACAGACCTTAAAAAAGGGAATAAAAAAGAGACCTCTCATCCCCAAAAAGGGACGAGAAAGTCTCCCGCGGTACCACCCTAGTAGACCATATACAAATGCATAAGGTCCTCTTTATATTCTTAACGCGAATATACGCCTACGCTTACTAAATTTGTTCAGCGCGGAACTCCAGGGTGATATTCCCATTATCTCCTTATCCTGAGCTTACACCATCCTCAGTTCGCTATATAAGGTATGAAAAAGGTACTTATCCCTATCTTCGTTTTTCTTAATAAATATGCTGTTTAAAATTATATGTAATAATGAGAAAAACGTCAAGCTTACACTGTTTCTTCTTTTTTCAACAGTTCGTCCACTTCGTCTTCTAATTCAATTAGTTTATCCCAATCATCGTTGTTTAACATTTCAAGTTGTGTTTCTAATAACATACGGAAACGAGTTCGGAATACTTTCGCTTGTTTCTTCAACTCTTCAATATCAAAAGCAACTTTTCTTGATTTCACTAACGCTTCATTAATGATACGATCTGCATTTTTTTCTGCTTCACGTACAATTAATTTTGCTTCTTTTTGTGCATTACGCTTCACTTCTTCAGCAGCTTCTTGTGCGACAATGATAGATTTGTTCAGAGTATCTTCAATATTAGAAAAATGATCTAACTTTCCTTCTAATTGTGCAACCTTTTCTTCTAAAGCTTTTTTCTCACGAATGACTAATTCATAATCTTTGATGATTTGATCAAGAAACTCATTTACTTGATCTTCATCGTAGCCACGAAACCCGCGACCAAATTCTTTGTTATGAATATCTAATGGTGTTAACGGCACAACGCCACCTCCAAGTAGTTATCTAAATTTCCTCTTTCAATTATATCTTTTCTTCGACAAAATAAGAGAATTTCCTTCTAAAAAACCAATCATTTTAGTATACCATACAAAACTCTCCATTTGTCGCGCTTCGTTTTACCTTCTACAGAAAATAATTTACTTCGTCCATACCCTCTAACCGAGAAAACATCCCCTGGAAAACATTCATACGAAGTTTGCTCTACTGTTTTCCAATTGACTTTTACTAAGCCACCTTTTATAAGAGGCTGTACCTTCTGCCTAGATATATGTAGCATTTCAGCTAATAAAACATCTAGACGAAGTGACGAAACAGTCCCAGATTTTTCTCCCCATTTTTCACCTACACGCAAAATTTTCTCTACTTGTATAGGAGAGAGTGTGACTTTCATTTTCCCTATTGATTGTAAGTTCATTTCAATATACGATACAACTTCTTTGGCAACTGCAATTTGGGCACGGTCTTCTTGAAGCAAAATATCACCACATTTTTCCCTTGTTAAACCAAGCGACATGAATGCACCTAATATTTGCCTATGTTCTAGCGTAAAAAACTTGGAAGGATAGTCAATTTCTAATACTTCTACTTGAAATTCCTCTTCATTTAATTCTAGATAATCTGGATAAATTAGTGCTCTTTTCCGTTCGGCTTCAGGCATCGCACCATCAAACCGTACAGCTACATCTCCTTGCCCTATTACCATAGAAACAATTTGTTGCTGTCTTGGATCAAGAAAATCTGTTAACTTGACTTGATGATACTCAGCAGCCTGTTTCCACTCTAATACTTTATCCACAAAGACCTCTTCATCAGGTCTAAAATGCTCATAGATGCTCATGTATTTAACCTCACACTATAAAAAATAGTTGAATAAACTCACTAAACCACCTCTAGCAAGTTTCAAGGCAACAATAGCAACAAGTGGAGAAATATCAATCATACCAAATGGTGGAATAAACCTCCTAAACGGCTCTAAATACGGTTCGCAAATACGCGCAAGAAAATCTCCAAAAGCCGATTCCTTTGCGCCAGGAAACCATGATAGGAGAATGTAAATAATTAGTGCCCACGAGTAAATCTCGATAGCAGTAAGTAACACTGTTAAAACTGTTGTCATGGCGTATTACCACCTCTTTATATTTGTCTCTTCTTCTTCACCGAATAACTCTGAAATCGCACCAACGATATCAACATTTTCAGGTGTACACATAAATGTTTTCGGGCCTATTTTTTGAATATCCCCGCCTATAGCGTATACAGTACCACTTAAAAAGTCAACGATACGTACAGCTTGATCTGTAGACATTCTTTGCAAATTAATTACAACAGCTCGTCTACCTTTTAAGTGATCCGAAATGCCTTGCGCTTCCGAATATGTACGTGGTTCTAGTAAAACAACTTTTGAAGATTGCTTCGCTGTTTCAATACTCACTACATTTTGCTTCGGTTGCACTTTCGCAAACGGAACATCTTGTTGTTCTGGGGGATCTTGTTGCTTTTTCATGTCTGTTTGCTCCTTTTCATAACTATATTGAGCTGCTTCTTTTTCTTCCGGTGTGTCAAAAAAGAAGTATTTTACTTTTGACCAACTCATAATAACTTTCTCCTTCCTCCTACGCTTTTCCTACTAAAACCGTTCCCAAACGAATATATGTAGCGCCTTCCTCAATTGCAATCGTGTAATCATTTGACATTCCCATTGATAATTCTTTACATGGTGCATGTAATAATTCTAGCTCCTGCACCTCTGTCTGTAGCATGCGCAATTCCTTAAAGCAGCGACGAATCTCTTCCTCTTCTCCTGTAAACGGAGCCATTGTCATTAATCCTACCACTTCAATCTTATCCAATTCTTGCAAACTTTGAATAAAAGAAATTGTTTCTTCTATCGCCAATCCTTGCTTTGATTCTTCAGATGATGTTTTCACTTGAATAAAGCATTTAACTTTCTTATCAGCACGTTTTTGAATTTCTTTTGCAAGCGAAAGACGATCTAATGAATGTAAATAATCAATCTCATTAATGATTTCTTTTACTTTTCTCGTTTGCAATGATCCAATAAAATGCCAATTCACTTTTGAACCGAAATGCTCGTATTTTTGTAAGAAACCTTCATTTCTATTTTCACCTAAATCAATAATTCCTGTTTCAATTACTTCGCTTGTTTTTTCAATCCCTACAGTTTTTGTAACTGCAACGAGCTTAATATCTTTCATCGAACGTCCAGCTCGTACACAAGATTCTTTAATTACTTCGTTTACATCTGCTAAATTCCCTTGCACTGTCACTTACTTCACTCCTCCTTAAAACCTATGAAACTCAACATTCTCCCCGTCTTACCTTGATCATGACGATGAGAGAAAAATAATTGTTCTTCACAGCTTGTACAAAGAGATGACATTACAATATGTTCTTCTTTTATGCCTGCTTGTACACATAATATACGATTAACTTCTTTTAAATTAATTGCATACTGACCATCAGAAATTACTTTATGAGGAACAGATCCGTTTACTACTTGCTGTGCTGCTGTTAATACACGATCATCAACAACATAACAACATGATCCGATTGCAGGACCAATTGCGACATGAATTTCATCACTTGAAACACCTTCTGCATTCCACTTTTGAATCATTTCTTTCGCAATCTCTGTTACAGTCCCTTTCCACCCAGCATGCGCAAGTCCTATCATATCATGTGATGGTGCATAAAAATAGAGCGGAACACAATCAGCGTAACAAGATGTTAAGAGAACATCTTTGTTAGTCGTATAAATGCCATCCGTTTTTGGAATACCGTCTTCATATGAATAAACGCCTTTCCCTTTTTCTTGCAGTCCTACTTTCTCAACATGATGGTCATGAACTTGTTCAGAGCAAATCCATTTTTCTAATGGTTTTTGTAACTTATTAGCTAAAATGCGTCTGTTTTCATGAACATTCTCCACGATATCATTCACATGTAATCCTAAATTCATCGCATGAAAGGAGCCTGTACTTACTCCACCATCTTTTGTCGTAAATCCAACAGTAATGTTTCCAAGTTCTTTCCACGCTTGTAAATACAGTATACCGTCCGCATATTTAAATGGTTCTCTCATAAAGCGACTCCTTTTAATTAAAATAACAGAAAAAAGTATGGTACTTCCTGTCTATTTTACCATACTTTTATTTTTTCATAATGACAACAGAAAAAAAAGAGGAATTTGTAATATTCTTTATGAAATTGTCGGTGTTTGTATTGATTCTGTTACAGAATTAACATGATCTACTTTTACAAGTATGACATCTTCTCCAATTTTCATAATTTGCTCCCAAGGAATCACAAATTCTACTTCCTTCCCAAAGAGTCCAAGCATTCGTGCCTGCTTAGAAATAATAACCGCCCTAATCTTTCCTGTGTCTATATCAATATCAATATCTCCAATATTCCCAAGCCTCTTTCCATCTGAAACATTTACAACATCCTTCATTTGAAACTCCGAAATCCGTATCATATTCATCCTCTCCCTTATATCATGAATCGTAAGTACGCTCTCAAATAAAGTGAAACCTTAATCAGTGGGATTATCCCCATCCCTACTGATTATTAACCCATGCCAATCGGACTTTTACGGGCAGTCCCGCTTCCATCTAACTTTTTACTTCAGCCTAATTTCGAAGCGGATAAACAGTATATAACCGCTACTAATAGAACATCCATTTTATTTTCATTATATGAACCTACCCAATCTACTATGAGCGCAAAATATTATATATAAAAAAGACCTCACCATAACTGGTGAGGACCTTATCCTTGAATCGTCTTATTCATTTGCTTAATAGCAGACTTCTCCAAACGTGATACTTGCGCTTGAGAAATCCCAATTTCTTCGGCAACTTCCATCTGTGTCTTTCCTTGAAAGAAACGTTTTCGAATAATCATTTTTTCACGATCATTTAAACGCTTCATTCCTTCTTTCAACGCCAGTTCTTCAACCCACTGCTCGTCCTTTTGTTTTTCATCCTTTAATTGATCCATAACAAAGATAGGATCTCCTCCATCGTTATAAATCGGTTCAAATAATGAAACCGGATCTTGAATCGCATCTAGTGCAAAAACAATCTCTTCATGTGTCACTTCAAGAACTTTCGCAATATCCATTGCTGTTGGTTCTTTTGAATTTTCAGCAATCAATTTTTCTCTTACTTGCAACGCTTTATACGCAATATCTCGTAATGAGCGAGATACACGAATTGGATTGTTATCACGCAAATATCTGCGTATTTCTCCAATAATCATCGGCACAGCATACGTTGAAAACTTTACATTTTGGCCTAAATCAAAGTTATCAATGGATTTCATAAGTCCAATGCAACCAACTTGAAATAAATCATCAACATATTCTCCTCTGTTATTAAATCTTTGGATGACGCTCAGTACAAGACGTAAGTTTCCATTCACTAATTTCTCTCTGGCGCTTATCTCTCCACTTTGCATTTCACGAAATAATTTACGCATCTCTTCATTTTTTAGTACTGGAAGTTTAGCTGTATCAACACCGCAAATTTCTACTTTGTTTCTCGTCAAAGTGTTCCCTCCTATCGGGAGTTGCTGTACAGTGTAAAGTATTTCCTTTGAAGGGGATTTTATGCATACGGTTTTTCCATCATTTTTCACAAATATCATATTTCCTAATGCACAAAAAAAGAATAAGACCAGTCTAGATACCGACTGGTCTTATTCTTCACACCATTTTATTAAATTCTTTTCGTAATCTTTTTATAATTCTTTTTTCCAAACGAGAAATATAAGACTGTGAAATTCCAAGCATATCAGCCACATCTTTTTGTGTCTTCTCTTCGCCACCAGCGAGTCCAAACCGAAGCTCCATAATTTGTTTTTCACGGTCATTTAATTGATGCAATGCTTTCATTAAAAGATGACGATCTACAGTAGCTTCTAAATCTTTTGTAATAATGTCATCATCTGTACCTAAAACATCTGATAGTAACAGTTCATTTCCGTCCCAATCAATGTTAAGCGGTTCATCAAAAGAAACTTCCGAACGATTTTTATTATTTCGGCGCAAATGCATTAAAATTTCATTTTCTATACAACGAGATGCATATGTTGCTAATTTAATTTTCTTTTCTGGATTAAATGTATTCACTGCCTTAATAAGACCAATTGTTCCTATACTAATCAAATCCTCAATATTGATCCCTGTATTTTCAAATTTTCTTGCTATATATACAACAAGCCTTAGGTTACGTTCAATAAGCATCGACCTCGCAGCTTGATCTCCATTCGGTAATTTATTCAAAAGAACTGCCTCTTCTTCTTTCGTTAACGGCGGTGGCAACGCTTCACTTCCACCAATATAATAAATTTCATCGGTCTTAATTCCTAATTTCAGCAATACTTTATACCAAAGGTATACCAAATAAAATTTAAATTTCACCATATTATCCCGCCTCTCATAATTAAGCAATTACCATCTTTTGCGAAATCAACATTTTCGGATGTACAATGCATTGATACTCTCCATTAGTAGATAATTGTTGTGTATTTAATCCAATCAGTACTTTGTTTACAACAACCGAACTACCTTCATGATAAACTCGCACACAATCTGGCTTAATTGCCCATAAAAATTGATTCTCTACTCCTACTGCTCGGAAAGGAATTAAACGTAGTTTCGTCGCCCATCCAGAATCATTTTCTGGTATTTGAGGAATTTCTGTTTTGGAATAAATTTGTTCTGTTAACCAAGCTGGCAAACAATGTTCTAATGATGAAATATGCATAATCATAACGGGTGTTTTCGTTAACGGGTCATAAAGTTGGTTCCCACTATCAATTAGACCTGCTAATTCTAGTTCCTCTCCAGCTAATTGAATTTCCACTTTCACGATTTGATCATAGTGTATCTTTGTGACCTCTACGCTTTCTATACGCTTTTTAGAAAAATAATAAATTACTGGAAAACCAAAAATAACAAATACCCAACTAATTGGATCACCGTAAGAAACTGATTTAGATTGAACTAATCCATTTACCATTTCGTTCGTTTGCAAAAAGTAATGCGTTCCAATTAATCCTCCACCAACCATAAAGGTTACAAAATAGAAAGTAAAAACAGTTTGTGTATAATTTCTAAATGTCGAAAACCCAAATGCTGTATACACAATAAGTAACGAGTACAATAGTTTCATAATTGGATGTGTCATCATAGAAGCAAAAGGCGTAAAGGCGAAAATAACAATAGTTGAACCTATAAATGCCCCTAACACAAGCCTCCATCTTTTGATTCTCTTTTTTAACACGGTGGCTGTTAATAAAAGTAAAAGAAAATCAATGCAGGCGTTTAACAACCAGACAATGTCGGCGTAAACAACCAAACAATTCACCTCTTTTTTTAAGTTGAGACTAGTATAATGCATATCCAATAGGAAAGTGTGTCAATTGGTGGAGGGATTTTTTTGTTATTTTGTGATTTCTAGACATAATCTGTCGGTAAAAAATAAAAGTGTATTTTTCATAGAATAATATAAATTTTTTACTTGTATACATAATAATTGAATTATATATATACAAAGTTTATCTTGCTATTTGCGGGCAGTAAGACCCTGCCTCAAAATTCAGCTATAAAAAAGGACAGAAGTTAAGTGGGAGTCGGGCTAACAATCATTTTTGGATGAACACCCCCGACTAATTAAAGTTTCAATTTATCACAGCTTATGGCTTAAAAATAGGACTGGGCTCTCCATATGCAAAATAATAAAAAAAGATCTGCTTAGCAGATCTTTTCCATTTAGACAACAAAAAAAAGGAGCATGAAAGCTCCTTTTCTTTTATCGTCTACGACGGTTACGTAAGAATGCTGGAATATCGATGTCATCTGAATCTGTATGACGATCATGCACAACCGGCTCTTCACGTTTCATTTCACGCTTAACTTCACGTTGTTTTGAAGGTTGAGCTACTGGTTGTTGTTGCTGTTGTGTGTGATTCGCAGTCGGACGGATAATTGGTTTTGGTGGTTGTGTCGAAGCACTATCATCAAAACCAGTTGCAATTACAGTGACAACGATATCATCTTTTAATCCTTCATTAATAACAGAACCGAAGATCATATTTACTTCTGGATCCGAAGCTGAAGCTACAATGTCTGCTGCTTCTTGTACTTCATATAAACTTAAGTTTGCGCCGCCCGTAATGTTCATAATAACACCTTGAGCTCCATCAATAGATGTTTCTAGTAATGGACTAGAAATCGCTTTTTTCGCAGCTTCAGCAGCACGATTTTCACCATTACCAGAACCGATACCCATTAAAGCAGAACCTCTATTAGACATAATTGTTTTTACGTCTGCAAAGTCTAAGTTAATTAGACCTGGTGTAGCAATTAAATCAGAAATACCTTGAACACCTTGACGTAATACGTTATCTGCTTCACGGAACGCTTCTAACATTGGCGTATTTTTATCAACAATCTCTAATAAGCGATCATTTGGAATTACGATAAGTGTATCTACATTTTCTTTAAATGACGCAATACCAGATGCAGCTTGAGTTGCACGTTTACGCCCTTCAAATGTAAATGGACGTGTTACAACACCAACTGTTAACGCGCCTAGTTCTTTTGCAACTTGAGCAACAACTGGAGCTGCACCAGTTCCAGTTCCGCCGCCCATACCAGCAGTTACGAAGACCATATCCGCGCCACGAAGCGCTTCTTGAATCTGTTCTTTACTTTCTTCTGCAGCTTTTTTCCCTACTTCAGGGTTTGCGCCTGCACCAAGTCCACGCGTTAATTTTCCACCAATTTGCATTTTCGTTTCAGCTTTTGATAGATTTAATGCTTGTGCATCAGTATTCACAGCGATAAAGTCTACACCTTGTACACCGTGTTCAATCATACGGTTTACAGCGTTGTTTCCGCCACCGCCGACACCGATAACTTTTATATTCGCTAATTGATCTTGAGTAGTATCAAACTCTAACATGTCGAAATCCCCCTAGAACCTCATTTTTCGTGTCCAATTTTAATCCCATAAATAACGGAATGCACGTTTTACTTTTGACATCATGCGGTCATCATTTTGATTAGTATTGTTTTGATTACGAGTTTTTTGTTTCGCAGGTTGCTGTTGTACCGGCATTGGTGCTGGTACTGGTTCAAAATGTTCTTGCTTTTCCTGCACATTTTTCCCACGTAATTTAGCCTTTTGATAAGAATGTTTAATTAATCCAACTCCACTTGTATATTGAGGCTCACGAACACCAATATAATCAGGAGTTGCTATACGAACATTTTCATGTAAAATATCGTATGCAAGATCAAGAACACCTGGCATAGAAGCTATCCCACCAGTTAGTACATATCCAGAAGCAGCTTGCTTTACTCCTAACTTATGCACTTCATCTTGAACAAACATTAAAATTTCCTCTACACGAGCCTCTATTATATCCGATAATTCCAACTGAGAATATTGTTCTGTTTGATCGCTTCCCATAATAGGAACCGTAAACATCTCTTCTTCAGATGCTGTATCATAAAAAGCATGTCCATATTTCAGCTTAATTTGATCTGCATTTTCTGTTGAAGTTTTCAGCCCAATCGCTATATCCTTCGTTATATGATCTCCACCTAATGGCAATACGCTCGTTGCTTGCAACTCTCCATCTTTAAAAATAGATAAGGTTGTAGATCCTCCGCCCATATCAACAAGGGCTACCCCTCTATTTCTTTCATCCGAAGATAACGCAACTGTCGCTGCCGCTAAAGGTTGCAGACAAATATCAACAATTTCAAGACCTGCTTTTTCTACACAACGAAGTAGGTTATGTAGTAAAGTTCTCGAGCCTGTAATAAGTGTACCTTCCATTTCTAATCTTACACCGATCATCCCGCGTGGATCGTTAATCTCGTCAAGACCGTCTACAATGAACTGTCGAGGTACCACATCAATAAATTCACGTTCAGGAGCAATTGACACAACTTGCGCTGCATCTAGAACGCGTAAGACATCTTCATTCCCGATTTCACGATCTTCATTTGAAACAGCGACTACTCCGTGACACGGGAGCAACTGTACCTGGTTTGCATTGACACCTACTACAACTTGCTCAATGTGGATACCCACCATGCGCTCAGCTTGTTCAATTGCTTTTTTAATTGATCGAACAGTTTCATCTATATCAACTATCGATCCCTTTTTCAAACCATTTGATTTTACGTTTCCAACACCAATAATGTTTAAGCTATCATTAACCATTTCACCAATGATGACTTTAACATTGGATGTACCGATGTCAAGACTAACATATATTTCATTGCTGTTCATTCTTTGGCACCTCCTTCTTTATTTATACCATACAACTCAATATATGGAACAACAATCGCAACTTTACTATTTATAAGAAAAATATTCAACGTCTTTGTACGTTTCCCTTTTTTAACCCTATATTTTTCTTATTTTTATTTAACATTCATTTAAGAATATCGCAGTAACCTGTGAATAACTGCTCTATCTTGAAATAATTATATTTCAAGTGTAAAGATTACCGCCAAGTATAAGTCTACACTAAGATGTACTTGTAGAAAAGTGAAACTTGTACCAATCCTAGTATGAATCTAAGAAAATTTACATTTTTTTCATCAAATTAAGCATTCTTGCAAATTAGCATCCATATAAAAGAACGTTTGTTTCATTTCATACGTAATAACGCAGTAAAAACTATCATTCTATTCTTTCTTTTCTTCAGCACCTAGTTCCTTCGTATATGCACCCACTTCTAAGTCAATTAAAACCTTCTTACCAGGTTCAATTGTTTTTAAAATAAGTGGATAAGCTTCCATTCGCTTTGCGAAATTTTGAATAGTGGTGCTCACTTCATATCCTTCATTCATATATAAAGTAAGATGATCTTCATTTGCGTTCGTTGGTGTATAACGAATTTCAGAAATAGACCTTAAAATAGTTGGCGTTAATTTTTCTAGTTCTGCAATTAATTCCTTCATTTTTTCCTCTTTAAATGGTTCAAAAATTGGTGCTGCAACTGGAAGCTTTCCGTTCGGAAGTACATCGAGTGTTTTCCCATTTTCTAATAACGGTTGTAATTTCCCATCTTTGTTTATATAGCCAATTGTTAAATATTCTTCGATATGAACATCAATTTTGTTTGGGAAACGTTTTTTTACATTTACCTCTTTAATTTCTTTTCGTTTCGTTAAGTTTTCTTCTGCTTTATGTGCTGTTACTCGGAAATAACTCGTATCATATGTCACACCTGATTCCTTCATAACTTGTTCATCTGTCATATAATGATTTCCAAAGACACTTATCTTTTTTATATTACTAAGCGGAGACCGAAAATAAATTAAAAAGAGTACTAATAAAAATAAAATCGATATGTATAAAATTAACCGATGATTAACAGGTTTCTTATTTTTTTTATTTTGATTCTTTAATTTTGGTACACGATCTTGTAGTTTAATCACTTTACTATTTTTCATGTACGATCCCCCTATGTAACATAAAGAACGGCATGTTCCTCATGCCGTTCTTATCTTCTTATTATAACATAAATGATAATGAGCGGAACGAACAACCGTTATCTTCCAATTATTTCTACTTCTGTATGCATATCAACACCAAATTTATCTTTAATTGTACGCTTTACCAATGCGATTAAGTCTAATACATCTTGCGCTGAGGCCACACCAGTATTAACAATAAAATTCCCATGCATTTCAGAAATTTGAGCTCCACCTATTGTATAACCACGAAGCCCTGATTTTTCTATTAAATCTCCTGCAAAATAGGGGACTGGATTTCGAAATATACTTCCTGCACAAGGGTGATTCCAAGGCTGCGTTTCACGGCGATACTCTTTATTCTTTTGCATGCTTCTTACAATTCCCTCGCGTTCGCCTACCTCCAATTGGAATTCAGCTTCCAAAACAATACCAGGGCGTTTCATTTGCAATACAGATGTGCGATAAGAAAAGCCCATTTCGGTATTCGTCAACCAATTAATTGTTCCATTGTCAAACAAAATACGAGCTTTCGTTAATACACTCGATATGTCGGACTTATGAGCGCCTGCATTCATATACACTGCACCGCCAACACTTCCTGGAATACCACTTGCAAATTCCAGGCCCGCTAATCCCTGTCGACTAAGTAAAGTTGACAATTTAATAAGGGGATATCCAGCACCGACTCTTACTCTATGTTTTTCGACTTCTAAATGGTCTAATCCTTCTCCTAAACGAATAACCACACCTTCTATACCTTGATCAGATACGAGAAGATTTGAACCACGACCAATTGCAGTCCACCTTGTCTTGTACTTCTTTACTAACTCTAGAGTCTTCTCAATACCAGCAACATGCTTTGGTACAATTAAAATATCAGCTGGTCCGCCTATTTTCATAGTCGTGTAACGCGCTAACGGTTCATTAACTAACACGCGACCAACATTTGCTTCTAAAAGCTCTTTTACTAATTGTTCCATAGACAATCTCCCCCATATCAAGTCTCCTTATTACAGTAATATGCGGGGCGTTCACCTAATGTTATTTTTTAATAAGCTTGTTCATTACTTCATATAGCTTATTTGCTGCATCTGGAATACCAAGTTGCTTAGTAGCCAGTTTCATATTTTGTAATGTTTGTGTATCCAATAAAATCTCATCAATGTCACGAATAAGCGTTTCAGATGTTAAATCTTTTTCAAGTAGCATTTTAGCTGCTCCTTTATCAACAACTGATCGTGCATTTTTTTCTTGATGGTTATTTGTTACGTACGGACTTGGAATTAATACACTCGGCTTTCCTAACGCTGTTAATTCTGCAAGCGTTGTAGCCCCTGCCCTTGAAACAACAAGATCTACACCCGTCAGTACCTCTGGCATATTATGAATAAAAGGTTTAATAATAACATTATTCGGATTCCCTTTTTGTTTCACGGCTTCCATAACTTTATCATAATGTACTTCGCCTGTTACATATAATACTTCGTAACTTTTATTCCCAAATTGTTCAATCGCTTCTACAAAAGCATCGTTAATCGGTCTAGCCCCGCGGCTCCCACCAAAAATAAGCACGGATTTTTTAGAAAGGGATAGTCCTACCGAACGTTTTCCTTTCATTCCATTTTGGTCCATTACTTCTGATGCACGTGGATTACCTGTCATAACCACTTTTGACTGTGGAAAATGTTCTGCAGCTGCTTCAAAACAAACTGCAACTTTATCGACATAACGACTTAAAAATTTATTCGTTACACCAGGTACACTATTTTGTTCATGGACAATAGTCGGAATACCTAATTTAGCCGCAGCATATACAACTGGCCCACATACGTATCCACCCGTACCAATCACAATATCAGGGTTAAAACGACGAATATATCGTTTACTATCTTGAACACCTTTTAGGAAACGCATCACGGTTTTTACATTATCAAGAGATATTTTTCGTTTAAATCCACTTATAACAATAGATTGGAACGGAATACCCGCTTTCGGTACGATGGTACTCTCTAATCCATTCTCTGTACCAATGTATAAAAATCTTGCTTCCGGATTTAGTTTTTTTATTTCTCTAATTAAAGCAAGAGCTGGATAAATATGTCCTCCAGTACCCCCACCACTTACTAATACTCGCACTACTGATTCCTCCACTTCCCTGTTCTTATTCAATCGTATTTATTTCTATATACATATTGTATTTTCACACACACACGAAAAACCCTGTCTTTTAAACAGGGTTTAATAGCGAGAATGGCGACTTATATTCAATAATACACCTACTGCCATTAACATTAAGGTCAAACTTGATCCACCATAACTTAAAAATGGCAAAGTAATACCGGTAACAGGCATCAGTCCTGTTACAACACCAACATTAATCATTACTTGAATCGCAATCATCGCCACAATACCTACTGCTAAAAACGTACCATATAAATCTGGCGCTCCTAATGCTATACGAATCCCACGCCATAATAATAGACTAAATAATAATAACACAAATGAACCACCAATAAAACCTAATTCCTCGGATAAGATTGCAAATATAAAGTCTGTTTGTGGTTCAGGTAAATAAAGAAATTTTTGTCTACTTTGTCCAAGTCCAAGCCCAAATAAACCACCAGGTCCAATTGCGAGTAACGATTGGATAATTTGAAATCCACTTCCGAGCGGATCCGACCACGGATCTAAATATGATGTGATGCGTTTCATTCGATATGGCGCTGATGCAATTAACCCTACAAATCCCGCTGCACCAAGCAAACCAAACATTGCAAAGTGAAAGACCCTTGCTCCCGAAATAAATATCATAATAATACATGTCCCAATCATTACCGTTCCCGTACCAAGATCTGGCTGTAACATAATTATCCCAAAAGCAAGAAATACAAAACTAAGAGCCGGTAGTAAACCTCGTTTAAAAGATGTAATTAATTTTTGTCGTTCCGCTAAAAATTTTGCTAAGAAAATAATCATCGCGAATTTCATAAACTCTGATGGTTGGATAGAAAATGCCCCGATTCCAATCCAACTTCGCGCCCCTCCACGAACGAGACCTACTCCAGGAATAAGAACGAGAATAAGAAGAACGAAACAAACTAGTAAAATTACTTTTGAATACGTACGCCATACCCAATAATCAATTTTCATCAGAAAAAACATAGCTACTACCCCAAGACTTGCAAATAACAATTGTCTTTTTGCAAAAAAGAATGAATCCCCCATTTTATAAGAGGCCCAAACCGCACTCGCACTATAAACCATAATCATTCCGATTGTTAACAACGCAAGTGTAACGATGATGAGAATAAAATCAGGCGTTTTCTTCATTACCCATGAACACCACCTCTTTGGGCAGAACCTTTTGCCCTATGTAACAAAACATCAGTAGGTGTTAGCCTACTGATGTTTTGATTTACTTTATATAAGTTTATGCACAGCTTGTATAAAAATGTCTCCTCTTTCTTCAAATGTTTTAAATTGATCCCAGCTTGCACATGCTGGTGAAAGAAGAATTACATCACCATCGGTAGAATGAGCATAAGCTTTCACTACTGCATCATCTAAAGTATCGACACTTTCAATTACATCTAATCCTGCTTTTTCTGCCGCTCTTACTAATTTTGGTGCAGTTTGTCCAAATGTCACAATCGCTTTGACATGTTTAAAATATGGAATTAAATCATCAAATTCATTACCACGATCAAGTCCACCAGCCAATAATACAATCGGTTGTGTAAATGCAGATAATGCTTTTTCTGTCGCTAGCATATTCGTCGCTTTTGAATCATTATAAAATTTACGATTATTAATCGTTGTTACATATTCTAAGCGATGTTTTACACCTGTAAAACTTTTTAACACAGCAGTAATTGCTTCATTAGAAACACCTAGTAATTTAGCAATACTCATTGCTGCTAAAATATTTTCTAAATTGTGCTTACCAGGTAAAACAATATCACTTACTTTAACTACTTTTTCGCCTTTAAAATAAAGAGCGTTATCTTTTATATACGCACCATCTTCAATTTCTTTCGTCGTCGAAAATAATACTTTCTGTCCTTTACTATATGCCGATAACGCCATGACATCTGCATCATCTGCGTTAATTATACTATAATCTGCTTCAGTTTGGTTTTTGAAAATATTCGCTTTCGCCAAACCATACTCTTTCTTCGTCCCGTGATAATCTAAATGCGCTTCAAATAAATTTAAAAAGGCTGCAATTTTTGGTTGGAACGATTCCACTCCCATCAATTGAAACGATGAAAGTTCCGTAACGACAACTTCATTTTCCTTCGCCAATTGTGCAACTTCACAAGCTACAGTACCTATATTCCCCGCAATAACTGGGTGCTTTTGTCCTTCTTTTAACATTTCAAACGTTAACATTGTCGTTGTTGTTTTACCGTTAGATCCCGTAATCCCAACAAACGGTGCTGCTGAAATGGAATATGCTAATTCAACCTCAGTTACAATTGGAATTTGTTTTTCTTTCGCCGCCACTAAGAGTGGATTAGAATATGGAATTCCTGGATTTTTTACGACAAGTGAAATGTTTCTCTCCAGCAATTCTAATGGATGCCCACCACACACAACATCCATTCCTTCCGCTTGTAACTCAGCTGCAAGCACATTACCCGCTAATGGTTTCCCATCATTTACAATGACGTTTGCCCCTAACTTTTTTAATAAAGTAGCTGCTGCATAACCACTTTTAGCAATACCTAATACAAGAACATTTTTATTTTGATATTCAGTTACAGTTTTCAATTACATCCACACCCCGATATAAATTCCTAGCACAGCTAATAAAAATCCTACAGACCAAAACGTTACAACAACGCGCCACTCTGACCAACCACATAATTCATAATGATGATGTAATGGACTCATTTTAAAGACACGCTTTCCTGTTGTTTTGAACGAAATAACTTGGATAATAACAGATAAAGTTTCCGCTACGAATACACCGCCAATAATAACGAGTAACAATTCTTGTTTTAACAAAATCGCTACAGCTGCGATAGCACCACCTAAAGCTAGAGAACCAGTATCCCCCATAAATACTTTCGCTGGATTCGCATTGAATACTAAAAAGCCAAGTACAGCTCCTACGACTGCCATACAGAAAATCGCTACCCCAAATTGTTCTTGAGCTACAGCAATAATACTAAATGCTCCGAATGCAATAGCAGCTGTTCCTGATAATAAACCATCTAAACCATCTGTTAAATTAACCGCATTTGATCCACCAATAAGCATAAATAATACGAGAACAAAATACGCCCAGCCTAATTCAAATTTAACATCAGTTCCTGGAATCATGATATACGTGTGAAATGCTTGCCCTTTTCCAATTAAAAAGAACGCAATAGCAATTACAAGCTGACCAATCAATTTTTGTTTTGATGTTAAACCAAGATTTCTCTTCTTTACTACTTTTATGTAGTCATCTAAAAATCCGATTAATCCGTACCCAAATGTAACTAATAATAACAATGATACTTCTGCACCTAAATTGTTAAATTTAATCGCCATAATAAGCGTAGTCACCATCATAGATACATATATGACAATACCACCCATCGTTGGTGTCCCTGATTTCTTTTGGTGTGACTTCGGTCCTTCGTCACGAATACTCTGTCCGAACTTTAACTTTCTTAAAAATGGAATAAATAATGGCGAAAGGGCAACAGAAATTAAAAATGCTACCCCAGCCGTTACTAATAAACCTTGTTCAAGCACATGTAGTCCTCCTCTCATGCTGTTACACTTCGTTGTTTAAACGCTCCGTGATTGCTTCTTTAGCAACTTCACGATCGTCAAAATGATGAACTTCTTTACCAATAATTTGATACGTTTCATGCCCTTTACCAGCAATAATAATAATATCTTCTGCTTTTACTTTCGAGATAGCGGAACGTATCGCTTCTTTTCGATCGACAATTACTTCATAATTATTCCCATTCACATCATTTACCATATCATCTAAAATAGCCTTCGGATCTTCACTTCTTGGATTATCTGATGTATAAATTGCATGAGTTGCATATTCGGTTGCGACACTTGCCATTATTGGTCTTTTCGTTCTATCTCTATCACCACCGCAACCAACGATACAATATACATCGCCTTTTGCAAACTGTTTTGCTGTTTTTAGTACGTTCTCTAAGCTATCAGGTGTATGCGCATAGTCAACAATAACTGTGTAATTTTGTCCACCATCTACAACTTCAAAACGTCCAGGAACGCCAGCAAGCTCTTTAATTACATCAATAATTGTTTGTAAGCTCACTCCTGAAACAAGACCTGCTGCTGTAGCAGCTAACACGTTGTATACATTAAACTTACCAATTAATTTCATCGTAACATTTACAGTTTCATACGGTGTTACAAGTGTAAATGTTGTACCGCCACTCGTCATTACGATATCTCGTGCCATAATGTCGCTTGCAACATCTATACCGTATGTTACAACAGTAGCTGCTGTACTTCTCATATACTCTTCTGCTACTGGATCATCACTGTTTAATATAGCGTATTTTTCACGATTATGATGATAACTATTGCCAAGCTGTGCGAAAAGCAACCCTTTCGCATGTTTATATTCTTCCATCGTTTTATGATAGTCTAAATGATCTTGTGTTAAATTCGTAAATACTGCAACATCATAATCGCACCCGTGTACACGGCCAAGATCTAAAGCATGAGACGAAACTTCCATTACTGTGCTATCCACACCTTGTTCAACCATTTTTGAAAATGTCTGTTGAAGTGTTAGTGCATCTGGTGTTGTATTTTTCACCTCAAATGTTTCATCACCGATTTTCATATTAATCGTTCCAATTAGCCCTGTTTTATGACCATGTGCGCGCATAATTTCATCCATAATATGCGATGTTGTTGTCTTTCCATTTGTACCTGTAATACCGATTAAATGTAACTTGTGTGTTGGTTGGCCATAAAAATAATCAGCTAAAACCGCTAGCGAACGAAAAGTATTTTTCACAAGTACAACTGGAACGTCAACATCAATTGGTCTTTCCGCAACAATAGCAGCCGCTCCTTGTGCGGCTGCTTGCTTAGCAAAGTCATGGCTATCAACCGTATATCCTTTCATACATATAAATAAGCTTCCCTCTTTCACTTTACGTGAATCCGCTTCAATAGATGTTATTTCTGGATTTTCTGTTGGAACAACTGGAAAATCATGCAAACATGATACAAGTGTATGCAACTTCATTTCACTAAACCCTCTCTACATTGTTTATTTATCTCTTATTTTAGCAAGTAACACGTTACCTCCTAGTTATATAAAAATAGGAGGTAAGTGCTACTATAGTCTAATCAATAGATTTATTTATTAATGAGACACTTATCGTCTCAAGTAAAGCAATTTTTCTATAAAGAACTCACTTCCACCAATTGTACCATAAAACACAATCAGTTACCTTTAATTCCCGAAGTAAATTCTAACTTTTGAACCCTCTTTTACTTTAGCTCCTGCTTCTGGTGATTGTTTAATTACTTTCCCACCATCACCACTTATATCAAGCTTCAAGTCTACAAGTTGCGTTTGTAAATCTTTCTTTTTCATACCAATTAAATTAGGAACTTCCACAGTTGGTGTATCGCCCCATTTATATTCTTTCTCAACTTGCTCTTTTCTCGGTTCCACTCCCATTACAGGAAGTGCGTCACGAAGAATATTCCCAACAATAGGTGCTGCTACAACTCCACCAAATTGAGTGACTCCTTTTGGATTATCCACTGCTACATAAACAACAATTTGCGGATCGTCAGCTGGAGCAAAACCGATAAATGATACAATATAGTTATTATCTAAATATTTTCCATCTTTCACCTTTTGAGCAGTTCCAGTTTTTCCACCTACACGATATCCATCAATATAAGCCCCTTTACCCGAACCTTTCGCTACAACATTCTCTAATGCGTAACGAACTTTCTCTGAAGTTTCCTTGGAAATAACTTCCCTTTTCGCAACAGGTGTCTTTTTGCTGACAACTTGATTATTCTTCGGATCAATAAATTCCTTCGCTATATATGGCTGATACAAAGTTCCACCATTTACAGCGGCCGCTACAGCTGCTACTTGTTGAATCGGTGTAACAGAAACACCTTGCCCAAATGAAGTCGTCGCTTGCTCGACTGGACCAACTTTATCTAAATTAAATAAAATACCGCTACCTTCACCTTGTAAATCAATTCCGGTCTTCTGTCCAAACCCGAAATTGCGAATGTATTTAAACAATCGATCTTTACCAAGACGATCACCGAGTTCAATAAATCCTGGGTTACAAGAGTTTTGAACTACCTCTAAAAACGTTTGGCTACCATGGCCTCCAGCTTTCCAACACCGCAATCTAGCTCCACCAACTTCAGCTGCCCCATCATCATAAAATGTATCTTTCTCTAAGTCTACTAAATTTTCATTCAAGGCTGCAGCTAATGTAATAATCTTAAATGTTGACCCCGGCTCATACGTACTCCATACAGGTAAGTTTCTGTTATATACTTCCGGAGAAACACTTTGGAAATCTGCTGGATCAAAACTTGGTCGACTTGACATACCTAAAATTTCACCATTTTTCGGATTCATTGCAATTGCTATCATACCATCAGGATTATACGTTGATTCCGCAATATTCATTTCTCTTTCCATAATCCTCGTAATGCGTGAATCAATTGTTAATCCTAAATTCAAGCCGGCTTCTGGTTTTTTGAAATCATCTCCAACGTTAGGCATTCTCTGTCCTTTCGCGTCTGCAAAAAATCGCACATGACCTTTATCACCATTTAGCTCTTTATCATAATATTTCTCTAGTCCCATAAGCCCTTGATTATCACTGCCCGCAAATCCTAATACGTGTGATAAAAAATTACCGAATGGATAGTACCGGATAGAATCCTCTGCGATGTACACACCCTTTAAACTTAATCCGCGTACTTCTTTCGCTTTGTCATGCGATATTTTCCTTCCGCCTTTATCAAGCCTTACAATCGATTCTTTTTTTGTAATCCGCTTATAAACATCATCTTTTTCCACACCTAATACTGCAGCTAACTTCTCTGCAGTCTCTGCTGGTTTTTCAATTTGCCTCGGCACAACAAAGACGGTCGGTGCACTTTTATTCGTAGCAAGCTCCACACCATTTCGATCTAAAATTTTCCCTCGCTCTGGTTCAAAAGTAATATTACGACTCCATGAATCCTTCGCACGATCCGTTAACATATTTCCAAGAAAAAATTGCACATATCCAAGACGAATATCGATAATGGTGAAAATGAGTATACCCGATATAAGTATAAAAATAAGTCGTTTTCTAACTGTTACATTTGATACACGCATATTGGAACAAGCCTCCCTTACGCCTAGCTTGTTCCAATATATGCTTGTACTTATTTAATTAGAACTTCTTCCCTATTACCATTATGGCTTTTCTGCTTCTTGCTGCGGTTCAAGTGGTGGTACGAGTGTTACACCTAATTCTGTACCAGGTTGCAACAATGTCCCTTCCGCTACACTTTGCTCAGTTACATATCCTGTACCAGAAGGTTTTAAGTTAAGCTTTAATGTTTTTGCTAAATTCATAACATCACGCAGTGCCCATCCCTGTATATTTGGCATTGTAGGTTTATCTCCTACTAAGAAGACTCGATCACCCTTTAATGTTTGTTCAGTTGCTTTTGGCACTTGCTGCTGCACTTTACCTTCACCTAATACGATTGGACGAAGTTTTGCTTTATCAATTGCTTTTTTCGCTTCTTCCATCGTTTTTCCGGTTACATCTGGAACGACAGTTTGTTGTTCTTTCACATATTTTTTCGGGTCTTTTACTTCATTCGGCTTAATCTTTAAGTACTCTAAGCTATTTTTCGTTACATATTTAAAGATATCTGCTAAAGGTTTAGCCCCGTTTTCATCATCTTTTAATTTTGGTTGTTTAACGGACACATACACAACAAGTTGCGGATCGTCCATCGGTGCCATACCTAAGAATGAGAATATATAATTCTCTCTTCCCGTCATATAGCCACCTTTCCCGTCAGGAATTTGTGCTGTACCTGTTTTCCCCCCGACTGAATACCCATCAACTTTATATGCAGTTCCTGTTCCTTTCGGTGATGTAACAACACGTTCTAGTAATTGCCTTACTTGCGCTGCTGTCTCTTTGGAAACAGGTTTCCCTACTTCTTTTGGTTTATGCTCTAGCTGTACTTTACCTGTTATTGGATCCACAATTTTATCAATTGTATAAGGTTTCATCATTTTCCCATCATTTGCAATCGCTGTTGCAGCTTGTACAAGTTGAATTGGTGTAACTGTAGAACCTTGTCCAAACGCTGTTGTTACTTGTTGTATTTGTTGATCAAATAAAATTGTATTTGACCCTTCACCAAGTAAATCAATGTTTGTTTTTTCATCTAATCCAAAATTATGAATATATTTCTGGAAACGATCTGGACCAAGCTTTTGATCACCTAAAATTGCAAACGCTACGTTTGAAGAGCGCTCTACCCCTTCGTCAAAAGTAATAGAACCCCATCCAGCGCCGCCGTTATGATCTTTTATTTTGCGATTACCTACTTGATATGTACCAGACTGATAAAAGTCTTGTCCCTTGTATACACCTTCATTAATGGCCGCTGCTAATGTGAAAATCTTCATTGTTGATCCTGGTTCAAATGCATTTGCAATGGCATCATTATAAAAATATTTATTATTCTCTTGGTTCGGATCATAACTAGGTTTACTAGACATCGCTAATATTTTCCCTGTTTTGGGGTCTGCAACAATTCCTATTAAACTTTCTGGTTCATAATGTTTACTCGCTTCTTTCATTGCGTCTTCTAAATAACTTTGAATACGTTGGTCAAGCGTTAAATACACATTATCTCCATTTTTAGGTGCCTTTACATTCACTTTTCCACCGTCAAGAGATACTCCTTTACGGTCACCTGTATAAGCTACCTCACCATTAGAAGCCCCTAAATACTTATCCAAACTCTTTTCTAAGCCAAATTCACCTACTGCGATTCCATTATCATCAGGTCTGGCATGACCTATGACGTAAGATGCGAAATCACCGTTTGGATACACTCTCGCATTTTCGGTAATAAAAGTTATTCCCGGCAATTTCAATGCTTCTATTTGTTCTTTCTTTTCTTTCGTCAAGCCCTTACCCAATGTTCCAAATTCCACTTGACTTCTATCTTTATTTAAAGCGGCTAAGATCGCGTCTTCGCCCGTTCCGAGTACTCCAGCGATTTTCTTTGCAGTATCCTCTTTATCCTCAACAGGCTTAGCACCTTTTAATTCCGCTACCATTCTATAGGAATTTGCGTCTTGTGCTAGCACATGACCATTTTGATCATAAATTGTTCCTCGATTCGCTTCGAGAACTCCCTTTTTACTATGTTTCTGCTCAGCAAGTTTCTTCAAATCATGATTGTCCACTGTTCCTGTTGCTTGTATGTAAAAAAATCGGGCTAATAACAGCAAAAAGAGCAGGAGGAAAAATATCATAAAATAACCTGCTCCCTTATTGGTATGAAATTTGGTCATATTTCTCTTCATCTTTTCTTCACACCTATTTGCCTTACTTTAGGCCTTTCACATTATTCGCATTAATTTCTAGCCCGTGTTTTTTTGCAACTTCAGCGATACGTTCATAACGACTTAACTTCTCTACTTCAGCCTGCAATTCTTGATTTTCCTTTTGTTTTTTCACAATTTGTTCTTCTATCGTCGCTGCTTCTACATTAACTTGATATAGACCCGCTTTATTCCCAATAAAAGCTACACAAGCATATAATAAAAACCCAATAAACGTTACGTACAATAGCTTTTCAATTCTTGTAATTTTCGTTTTAACTTTTGGCTTAACCATCTGCTGTGGCGGCGCTTGAATTTGTACCTCTTCTTGCGCCTGTTGTTTATACTTTACAGCTAAATTAGTCATACCTCTCTCTCCTTTTTATCGTTTTTCAGCGATTCTCAACTTCGCAGAACGCGCTCGATTATTTTCTTCTAATTCAATGTCAGAAGGTAAAATCGGTTTCCTTGTAATAAGCTTTAATTTCGGCTTAAATTCATCCGGAATAATCGGTAGTCCCTGTGGTAATTGCGGCGTTGTGCTATTTCGCTTAAACGTCGTTTTACAAATACGATCTTCTAAAGAATGGAATGTTATAACACTAACTCTTCCACCAGGCTTGACCATATCAATTGCAGATTCCAACGCTTCTTCAAATACTTTTAATTCATCATTTACAGCAATACGAATCGCTTGAAATACTCGCTTCGCAGGATGTCCACCTGTTCTACGTGCCGGAGCTGGAATACCTTCTTTAATTAATTCCACTAATTCTCCTGTCGTTTCAATAGCCTTATTCTCGCGATAAGCTTCAATTTTCCTTGTTATTTGCTTTGAAAATTTTTCTTCTCCGTATTGGAAGAAAATTCTTACGAGTTGTTCATATGACCAGCTGTTCACAACATCATATGCTGTTAATGGGGCATCTTGATCCATCCGCATATCTAACGGTGCATCATGATGATAACTAAAGCCACGCTCTGGTGTATCTAATTGTGGGGATGAAACACCTAAATCGAATAAAATCCCGTCTACTTCTGTGATACCTAATTCATGTAGTTTTTCAGATAAATAACGGAAGTTGCTCTTCACTGTTACAAATTGTTCACCATAAGAAGAAAATTTTTCCTTCGCATTTTGAATCGCTATTTCATCTTGATCAAATGCTATTAACTTTCCACCATCTGTTAGCTGAGATAATAAATAAGAACTATGTCCTCCTCCACCCAGTGTACAATCTACATATGTACCACTCGGTTTTATATCTAAGCCATCTACTGTTTCTTTCAAAAGTACTGTTACGTGTTTGAACATTGCTGCACCTACTCTTTTTCCAATTAATTATGTTAAATACATTTCTCACTCTACAAACACAATTTACTACTAGAGGATGAAATGCTACTAAAGAACGACTCATTTAACTTCCAACAAGGTAGTACGCTATACAAATCGCTATTTTATTTTATTATATACTAAATTTTATCATTTTTTGCGGGAATTTAAACAAAAACCTGTCGAAAAAGATATTAATCCGTTTACATTTTGTGCTATTTTGTCATATATATATACCTGATACATAGCGATTCATTACATTAACATAAGATGGATAATTCAGAAATATTTCACTTCACAGTTAATTCAACAGAATAAAAATAAAATCCTGCTCAAAAGAGCAAGATTCTATAGTTTTATTACATGATGTTTTCCATCCCACGAAAAAGATTGTTCCATTACCCGGTCAACAAAATCAAGGCCGAACTGATTTAAATAATAACACACATTCCACACACGTTCTTGCGGTGCTCCTAATGGACGAAGCGCGAATTGTAAACGGCGGAATTTATTCAGTTGAACCTCATGTTTCTTCTCAACATTTCTTTTCAACATTTTTTCTAACAGTTCAATTTGCTCATTAATTTTCAGTTCATTTTTCCCCGCAAACTCATTTAACCCTGGATCTATTTTTTTCACGAATTGTTGTAATGATGTATGAATATCCATTATTTCTTTTTTCGCTTCTATAAATCGCTCGTCTATCGGTTCCTCTATTTGATTAGAAAGCCAATTGTCACGCAGATTATCTATATTATTTAGAAATGGATCAATTTCTTGCAAATCTAAATCATATAAATCTGTCGCTATATCTCGCTCCATATAAGTAATTGTAAGCCGCGGAACAACAGGTGGCATTTGGAAACCTGCCGTATGAAACACTTGTTGCAATTCACTCCAATAAGCTAACTCCCCTGGACCGCCAATAAACGCTAACGTAGGAAACACATATTCTTGCATAAGAGGGCGCGTTACAACATTATTACTAAAACGTTCTGGACTTCTTTCCATCTCTTCCATCAATTCTTCATACGAAAATGAATGCACTCCATCTTTTCCAATAAACTTCCCTTGATTCTCTTCAAGCAATACTCGCTCATTATCAATTTCCATAAATATATGCACTGCATTTGTCTTCGTTTCAATAATCGGTTTAAATCCTAATTCCTTAAGTACTTCCTGTTGATTACGAAGCCCTACTTGAATTTCTTTATATTTACTTATAATCTGTTGTAAAAACGGCACTTCTAATTTTCTTAATGCAGGATGATGTGAATCTACAAGAATTAAACCAGAATTTGCGAACATTTTCGTAATAAGGTGCGCAAAGAAATCTACATATGTATGCGATTTACCTAAAGCATCATCAACAAATTGTAATACATCCTTTGTAAAATTCGTTTCCGGATATGTTTTAAAAATCTCTTCGACCCATTTTCTACAGTCTTCAATAGAAAACTCAGACTCAGAAGCACTCGCCTTTTTCGGATAACGATCATGAAAAATGGTCTTTTTTATTTTTTTATTTTTCGTTACAAATGTATGATTAATTTCATCCATATCATGGTCTTCACCAGCAATCCAAAAGACAGGAACAACCCGAACCCCTAAGCTCTCTTCTTTTTCTTTTGCAAGCTGTAAAATTGAAATGATCTTATGAACTGTATAAAGCGGACCAGTTAATAACCCAGCTTGTTGTCCAGCTATAACTACATATGTATTTTCATCTTCAAGCGCTTTTATATTTTGAATTGTAAATTCTCCCGCTTGCAATTGTGTATTATATTCTAATAAATGCGTTACTAAATCTTGACGGAAAAACTCTCTCTCACGTAAATCATGTAAACGCTGTTTAAAAGCATCCTCTGTTAACAGATAATCAAAACATGACTGTATCTCTTTTTTACCGTTCATATAGTCCGCTACAACACCTTGTAGTGGAACAGAGATTTCTTTTATCTCCATATAATTCTTCCTTTCGTATCCTGTTCTCTCACCAACCCACATTGTATTCAATGTTTCACGTAAAAGCAAAGAAAAACACTTATAATTCCATTCCTTTTATTGCATTGAACAAAAATTGAAGTGTCGGAACAGATTGTTGTTGTTCCTTAGCTTCTTCTAATACATATCCAACAATCGCATTAACTTCCGTTTGTCTATTCGCTCTTACGTCCGCTAACATAGATGAAGTATTATGGGATGTTTTTTCACATACTTGGCATACCATTTTCCATAGCATTTCCTTATCTTCTTCTTTAACAAGAAATGCAACTTCCTGAAATACTTGCTCCATCATTTGATAAAAAAGCGGGTTTGAAATTAACTCCCCGTTCTCAACCCGCAATAATGCCGTCAACGGATTAATACATACATTGACTACTAATTTATTACGCATAATCCCCTTCCAATCATCTTCTATCTGAATCGGAAAATAATCAAAAGGAAAACAATTAAATACCTTTTTAAAACAACTAGATTGACCACGCACTACACCAAACTTTGTAACACCTATTCCAGTATGACGAACTGTATGTCCATCCTCTTTTTTTGCACCATGCTCCACAATCCCGACTGCTATACGTTCATTTCCTATTTTTTGCATAACGTGAAGATGTGACATTCCATTTTGCAAAAAGATTAATGACGATTCTCCCTGCACAAAAGGTAATATATCAGTTACATGATATTGCTTTACAGCAATAAATATATAATCTAACTGTTTATCCAGCATACTTTCTATCGGTAAAATAGATGGAAATACCGTTTCACGTTCTCCATTCCTAATACAAGTTACACCCGTTAAGTTTAATTCTTCTGCTTGCTTATCGTTTCTTGTAAACAACGTAACATCTTGATTACTTTTTTGTAAATAAAATGTATATAGGAGACCAATAGCTCCCGGTCCAACAATTCCAATTTTCATCTTCACACAAAGAACTCATATTAACAAGTGATATAAGTTCCCTTGCCTTTCCCCCTTTATATCTTATTAAATTACAATTACATAGTTGAGGATTCAATTACCTTTTAACAAATGTAACCTCTTCTTTCACTACGTATATACTACCTATATACATAGTTCTATTCTTAGTTTAGCAAATCCTCAAAAAAATAATGAAAGAAATATTCTATCTTCTTCATAAAAATTTAAAAATGAGTTATAATATTATTATAAATATTTTAACTTTTCTGCATTCAACAAGATAAGAAAAGGACGTGATGTAATGGGATTCCCAAAAGTTGAACGCTTGCTCATCAATTATAAAACATTAGATGAATTTAAAAAATTTAAAGGGTGCGGAGCTCAAGAACTATCCATGTTGGAAGAATTACAAGCAAACATTATTGAAAATGATAGTGAGTCTCCATTTTACGGTATTTATTATGGTGGATCGCTAATCGCACGTATGAGTCTATATATGAAAAGGAACGGTGGAGAACCATTTGAAATTACAGGTACTTACCTAGAACTTTATAAACTTGAAGTATTGCCGACTTTTCAAAAACAAGGATTCGGACAAATGCTTGTTAATTATGCGAAACAACTACAATTCCCAATTAAAACGATAGCACGTATCCAGTCATCTGGTTTTTGGGATAAATTAAGTTTCCAGCCAGTATCAGTAACTGATGGTGATTTTTATATTTGGCATCCAGAAACAAATTCGAATGCGATTACAAACGAAGAATCTGCATAAGAAACAAAAAAAACAGCTGTTACGCAGCTGTTTTTATTTCTTTAATTTTTCTAATTCTCCATTCGAGCGAGCGCCATTTCTTTCCGCTACCATTACACTTCTTTTTTGATCGATATAATCAAGTAATGTTCTATATTCTTCCTCATATACTGATAATCGCTCCAGAAGATGTTCTTTCTCTGTTTGCAACGATTCAATTTGTTGTTGCAACACCATTAAAGAGCTTTCATCTTTATAATTTCGCAAAAATTCAATAACATCATTCAATGTAATTGATGTAGGCTCTAATACCTTTGTCTCTTTCACTTCATAATTTTCTACTTTACGAAGTTGCTTTGCTTCTTCAATACGTTCTTTGTATTGCTTTCTAACATAAGAATTCCACCTAAATCCACATGCTGCTGGTGTGCGAGACAAATGTCTCCCCACTTCTTTAAAGGCAGAAAGTTGCGTTCCACCTTCTTGAATATGCCGGAGTACTACTTCTGCCAGAAGCAAATCTTCATCATCAGTCCAAGCATCTTGTCTTGTTGTCGCCATCTCTCTAGTCCTCCCTATGCATTTTTTATTAAGCATATGCAGTTACTAGAAAAGATAGAATACAACAAATAAAGAATAAGACAAAAAAAATAAACGTAGAAGATATCTTCTACGTTTATTTTCCCGCAATTACTTGCTGATTACTTCTTTACCTTTGTAAGTACCGCATGCTTTACATACACGGTGAGCTAATTTCGCTTCACCACAGCTTGGGCACTCTACCATACCAGGTACTGATAATTTGAAATGCGTACGACGCTTTCTTTTTACTGTTTTAGAAGTTCTTCTAAAAGGTACAGCCATTCTTCCCACCTCCTTAAAAGAAATAGTTATTTTCATATGAAGGCCTAAACCAGTCTTCCGATTATTTGTCAAAAAACTTTGCAAGTCCTGCTAATCGTGGATCAACAGTCTTTTCTTTGTTTTCTTCCGAAATCACTTGCCAGTCTTGACCTTGCATCGGTGCTCCACCAGAAACATCATCACTGAAAATTTGCATTGGAATCTCCAAAAGTATATTTTCCTTGATTACGGGCAGTAAGTCAAGTACTTCTCCTTCTAAACAATGAATTTCAGCTTCTGTTTCAAATTCTTCTTCCGAAGTTTGGAACACCTCAGTTGTTTTAATGTCAAATGGTAATGTCACATCTACTAAAGAGCGAGAACATGGTAAAACCATGCTTCCAGTTATATGTAGATGAAACGTAAACTTACCGGAGCCAAAATCAACTCTTCCTGTTACATGAGCAGGATTAATTTCACGAATATCTTTCTCGACCTCTTTTAGCTCACTTACATCTACCATTTCATTTAATGTCAATCCTTTATTTCTCAATTTATTCAATTGATGGATGGACCATTTCATATCATATCACCTCAAGGCAACAAACAAAATTATAGCTAGCCATTTTATATTTGTCAATGTTTTTTCTTTACACTATAATGAAGTCATCATAGGAAATAATATATAGACTATCACGTTTTCCAAAAAGATGCTACATCGAAAGGAGAGATTACCATAAAATCCAGTGGTATTGTTGTTGAATATAACCCTTTTCATAACGGTCATGCTTATCATGTGCAACAAACAAAAAAGTTAACACAGTCTGATATTATTATCGCCGTTATGAGTGGTCCTTTTTTGCAGCGTGGTGAGCCCGCACTCATCTCCAAATGGTATCGTACCAAAATGGCCTTAACAAACGGCGTAGACCTCGTTGTAGAGCTTCCATATGCATTCGCAACACAAAAGGCCGAAACTTTCGCAAATGGTGCAATTTCGATTTTAAACGCCCTTGGTGTTTCTGAAATTTGTTTCGGTAGTGAAGATGGACAAGCTGAAAATTTCTACAATACCATCGCTATACAAAAAAATGAAGAAGAGACTTTTAATCGTCTTGTGAAGCAATTTATGAATGCAGGTAATAGTTATGCAAAAGCTACATCTGAAGCCTTTCTACACATCTTACCACCCGAAAAAAACGTAGATATGTCACAACCAAATAACATTTTAGGCTTACAGTACATTAAAGCAATTCTCTTACAAAACAGTTCGATGCAAGCACAAACTATAAAAAGATTCGCCTCTCATTATCATGATGAAACATTTCACGATCAACATATTGCAAGTGCAACAAGTATTCGCAAACAGCTATTTAATGAAAACAGTTCCTCTACAACTATTGAGCCTTTTATCCCGAAAATGACTGCTTCTCTTTTAGAAAACTACAAGCAAAACTACGGGACGTTACATAACTGGGAAAAATACTTTTCATTTTTTAAATACAAACTTATGACGATGTCTTCAGAGGACTTACAACATATATATGAAATGGAAGAAGGTTTAGAGCATCGTATTTTATCAAAAATACAAAACAGTTCATCTTTCTATTCATTCATGGAAGCATTAAAAACAAAACGTTATACATGGACTAGATTGCAAAGAGCTTGTACACATATTTTAACAAATACAACGAAGGAAGAAATACACAAAGCAAATATAGAGCAACATGCGCCGTATATCCGTCTTCTCGGAATGTCACAAAAAGGACAAACTTATCTTTCTAGAAATAAGAAAAAAATAGAACTCCCAATCCTTACTCATACAAAAACATTCGAACATCCAACTTTAGACATAGAACGAAAATCAAATGCTGTATATTTCTCCATAATGCAAGAACCTTTGCGGACACAACTGCTAAAACAAGACGCAACGCATCATCCAATTCGTTATGATGAAATAACGAAAAAATTCCTATAAGAAAAACCTCTCTTCTTCAGAGAGGTTTACTTTGTTTTACCCATTTTTTCCAAATACGTTAATGCATCCTCCAGTGTGTCCACCGGTACAATTTTCATCTTCGTTTTAATATCTTTCGCAGCTTCAAGAGCATCTTTATAATTCGATTTCTCTACACCTTTTTCATTGGGCGCAAAAAACACTTCAGCTCCCGCATCACTAGCAGCTACTACTTTTTGCTGAATACCACCAATTGGACCAATTTCTCCTTTATCATTGATTGTACCTGTTCCAGCTATTTCATGTCCGTTTGTTAAATCTTCTTCAACGAGCTGATTATAAATTTCTAGTGTAAACATTAACCCCGCTGATGGACCGCCTATTTCATGGGAATCAATTTTCACTTTCGGATCTACTACTAACTCTCTTTCCGTAACGATAGAGACCCCTATACCGACGCGTCCATTCCCATTAGGGATCGTCTTTACATTTAAATTTTCTTTAAACTGTTTTCCGCCCCGCTTGTATTCAATATTTACTGTGTCCCCTTCTTTTTTCCCTGTCATATACTCAATAAATTGTTCCGTCTTGTCGAATATTTTTCCATCGACAGCTATAATAACATCTCCAAGCTTAAGCTTTCCCTCTGACGGCATACCCTTTGCTACACCAGCAACTAGTACACCTTTATTTTCAAAAGAAACAGAGCGATTTGCACGTTTATAAGCATTATAGATTGCTGCATTTTGCGAATCTTTCATTGCATAATTTTGGCGAAATTGATATTCTTCATCACTCTCGCCTTTTTGCAATATTTCTTCCGCCTTCGAAACGTGTGTATATTTATTAAATTGCGCGGCTATTAAGTTCACCACATTAGCAGGTCCCATTGAGACAGTGACAAGCATGAAATCACCAGACTCTTTAGTTCCACCGTCAACTTGCACGTACGGCGCTAATTTCGCGGCCATACCTGGTTTTGTCACATAATACGGCAAGCGCACATAAACAAGTAGCATCGCCAATATAACCCCTATTAAAATTGCATATATAAACCGAAAACGCTTAAACATTATGTTTCTCCTTCCACTGCTCAATTAGTAAATAAATGTTTGAAATATGTTGTTCCGCTTCCACTTCTCCGACCCTAATAATGTCTTCAATATGTGTAAAAGCACGCGAACTAAATTGTTCCACTGCTGGCCGCATCATTAAATCTGATGCTATTTGCCGATTCATCACAAGTTCATGTTGCATAATTTCAATACTTTGCATAATTACATCATAAATCGATGTAACCTCTCCATTCACCTTAATTGGAGATACATCAACAGCAATAACAATATCAGCACCTAAATCTTTTACAACCGATACGGGAATACGGTCAATTACCCCTCCATCCACTAATAAGCGGCCATCTATTTTTTCTGGAACAAACACCCCTGGTACAGATATACTAGCTCGAACCGCCTCCGCAATCGGACCACTTGTAAAAACAACTTTCTCCCCCTTCAAAATGTCAGTAGCCACAACAGCTGTCGGGATATCTAACTCTTCTAAATTTTTATTATATGTAAACATTTTAATCATATCTTTAATACGTTTTCCAGCAATAAATCCCATTTTAGGAACTGTAAAATCCAAATAATATTTCCTTTTGAAAACAGCTGCCAATTTATACAGTCTTTCAACGTTACAACTCGCTGCATAAAATGTACCAATTAATGCCCCTATACTACTACCTGCTATCATGTGAATAGGGATGCCAGCTTCCCTCAACACTTTTATTACCCCTATGTGAGCAAAGCCTTTTGCACCTCCGGATCCAAGCGCTAAACCAATTTTTGGTTCCTTCATTTTTCTCACCCTTTAATTTTTTTCATTCCTTTTTCATACTTATGGTCTAAATTCACCACATATCCACGTATACTGAAATGAACGTTTTTGGGACAAAGGGGGATTTTCTTACATGTACGAAAAATGGAAAACTGCTTTTCTTACCATATCAATGTTGTTTTTAACCTTTTCTCTTGTACTTCACCCCCAAGATGCTTTGCAAGCTTCAATTCGCGGGTTAAATATATGGTGGGAAGTTGTATTCCCTTCACTACTACCGTTTTTCATCATTGCGGAACTTCTAATCAGTATTGGTATTGTAAAATTTATCGGTGTTATATTAGAACCACTAATGCGTCCACTGTTTCGTGTTCCAGGGATAGGCGGATTTGTTTGGGCAATGGGAATGGCTTCAGGATTCCCCGCTGGCGCCAAATTAAGCGCTAGACTACGCAAGAGCAATCAACTAACACAAATTGAAGCGGAACGACTCGTATCTTTCACAAATTCTTCTAATCCACTTTTTATTTTCGGAGCGGTTTCTATTGGTTTTTTCAATAATCCGAAATTAGGACTCGTATTAGCAGCAGCACATTATATAAGTAACTTTATCGTCGGATTACTTATGCGCTTTTATGGTAATAACGATACTTACATAAAAGACAAACATACGAATCAAAAGCGTGCCTTTCAAAACCCTTTTTCCATCCTCCACCAAACACGTATGCAAGAAAAAAGACCAATCGGAAAACTACTCGGTGACGCTATCGTTTCTTCTATTCAAACACTGCTCATGATTGGTGGGTTTATTATTTTATTCTCTGTTTTAAATAAAATGATTACTGTTTTCGAAATTACAGAAGCGCTTTCTTTTATTATGCAACATATTTTATCATTCTTCCAACTTACCTCCCAATTTAATATTCCGATATTATCCGGTATTTTTGAAATGACGCTCGGAAGCCAAATGATTAGTCAAATTAATGAATCAACACTTCTTCAACAAGCGATGGTAACAAGCTTCATTTTAGCATTTAGCGGTCTTTCTATTCAGGCACAAGTAGCAAGCATATTAGCAGAGACAGATATCCGCTTTAAACCATATTTTTTAGCTCGAATTATCCAAAGTATTCTCGCTCCTATTTTCACTTTTATATTTTGGGGACCATTTTATGAAAAAGTTCATTCTTTCTCGCCTACGCAAGAAGATCTTCCCGTATTTTTATTGAATCATTCTTATACACTAACTGATATTTGGACATCATTTATACACTACGGACCAATCTTCACCTTATTTTGTTTATATTTATATGTCATCTTATTGTTTTTACGCATTTATAAAGAAAAACCCCGTTCACTTTAACGGGGTTTTAAACTTTTCTTTTAAAGCACGCTCTACAATCGGAGGAACAAGGTCTACTACACTCCCACCATATCTCGCAACTTCTTTCACAATACTTGAACTTAAAAATGAATATTGATTATTTGTCATAATGAAGAAGGTTTCGATACTTTCGTCTAGTTTTCGATTCATTGAAGTAATTTGCATCTCATATTCAAAATCAGAAACTGCTCGTAAACCACGTAATATTGCATTTGCATTACGCATTTTTGCATATTCCACCAATAATCCACTATGTGAATCAACTTTTACATTCGGAATATCCTTTGTCGCCTCTCGAATTAACTCTAGGCGTTCTTCTACCGAAAAGAATGGTTTTTTTGATGAATTGTTTAAAACAACTACATATACTTCATCAAATACTTTTGCTCCCCTTTTAATAATATCCAAATGTCCAAGGGTAATTGGATCAAAACTCCCTGAAGAAATAGCTATACTTGTCATTCTGTCCCCTCACCTTCATACTTATAAATCGAAATTGCTGTAATCCCGTAGTTTTCTGCCCGTACTTTTACAAGTTCTCCTATAGAATCAGGTAAAACCACGTCATCCCCATGCTCTGCCATAATGATGCCATCTTTATTTAACAATCCATGTTGATCCATTACACTAACTAAAGACACAATTTTTTGAGCTTTATATGGAGGGTCTATTAGTATAAGATCGAATGAGATTTCACGCTTTATAAGCGCCTTTACCGCACGCTCTGCATCATTTCGGTACACTTCAGCTTGTTCTTGTAGTCTACAGCTTTCTAAATTTTGATGAATGACTTTTATCGCTTTACTATCTCGGTCAACAAAAATCGCTTTATCAATCCCTCTACTTATGGCCTCAATTCCAAGACCACCGCTACCACCAAATAAATCAAGAGCGATACCACCATCATAATAAGGACCTATCATATTAAAAATAGATTCTTTCACTTTATCTGTCGTTGGACGCGTTGTATTACCAGGTACCGCTTTAAGTGGGTGCCCTTTACATTTTCCTGAAACTACTCTCATCTGTTGTCACTACCTTTATTTCAATCTATAGAGCGATTACAGCAAATTCATTTCAATTCGGTAACCGCTACTGATTCATACTATTTCATACATTTTTTCATTAATCTGTTATTTAACTAATTGAAAACCTCAGTTAAAATAATCGCTCGCTATTTCTTTCATATCCATTTCACTATTTGCAAGCAACAACCCTCTATGTACATCAGTTCCACTTTACCTTTTTTATCCTATCATAAAATAAAAAAAAGAAAAATAAAAAGCCTAACATAAATTTTAATTTCATTATGTATATCTTCATTTTAGATTGGACATAAATAAATATAACAACATCATTTTCGATGTTGTTGCCAACCGCGGAGAAGACTTACGTTTCCCCATAAGTTCTTCCTCCGGTTTCTCCTCTCCCTTTGCCTTCTTACTAGTAGTACATACTAGTATTAGAAGGGCCCTGCTTTGCAGGGTTTTTTTATTTGTCTACTTTTCATTTAAAAAGTGAGGTGGTACAGTAAAAGAAAGAGGAGGAAAAAATATGATTCAACGCTTTATAGAACTCGGAGAAGGCTACTCTGACTTATATGAATTACTTGAAATTGCCAAAACAAACCAAGAACGTGTAACACATATGTTACAATTCGAAACTGTAAAAAACGAAAAAAAAGTGTGTTCACTTGTTGTAATACTAAAACCGACAACTACTGGTGATTTCCAACCATTATACATATGTCGTGAAGGCATTCCTGTACTTGAAAATAAAAAAAGTAAACGTGTCGTTTTATTTGAAGAAATGGCGGAACAAATAGGGAAAAAAGTTACTCCCTTTACTGTAAAACCATCAACAACTTTCCCTGAAAAAGAACTATTTTTTAATCATCTAATTGGTATTTTACGAATGAACAATTTCATTCCTCCAATGAAATAACACGTTATTTCAAGCAAAAAAATCCCCCGCTAAATTTAGCAGGGGATTTTTTTACTTAGCTATAATCGTATTCTTTTGCCCGATCAGGACGCGAATTTTCGAATTCCGTTTTTAAAAATGGGCGATACGACTGTTCTACTTTTTTTACAAAAGGAAGTTTATTCAATTTTTGCATCATATGCTCAATTTGTTCCATATCACAATATACAACGGCATATTTCAAACGTTTTGATATGTAATGAATGTTACCATATTTCCTTAAAATCTTGGCATGTTTCAATGAATGTAAATAAACAATCATACTTTGTCGTTGCCCGAACATAATCTTCTCCATCTTCTCCTTTTAAAAACTTATATTCTTATATTTTATGAAAACCAATCATAAATTTATGACATTAAAGAACAAACTCTGTATACGTTTTCTTCTATATTCTAAAAAACGGGGTAAATTACCCCGTTTTTTTACAACCACAACCGCCTCCGGTACCACAACCACCGCCACAGCCACCCGCATCAAAAAACGGATTTCCTGTTGGAACTTTAACGGAAGAAGACACCTCAGAACCAATTGCTACACTAACTTCATCTAATAACTTCTGTAAAGCTGTTTCTGCTCTTTTAAAGGTTGCAACCTTATCATGCATATCTACAGAACGCTTTAATTCCCTCATTTTCGTCGAAACGAAAGTATAATCAGGATGATATTTACCAAAACGTTGCACTTCTTCGTATCGCTCTTTCATCGCTGTAAATTGCTGAATTAGCGTCTGGACTTCTATATCTTCTTGTAAATCCTTATAATACTTACGGTAATCTTCTGCTATATCTGAACAGATGATCGCTTTTGCAAGCTGCTCTGCCTTATCTAAAATCAATACGCTTTCCAGCGTCGCTACAATCATGAGAGACACCTCCGAGTATTCATCATAACACATTTGGAACAGAACTACTAATTGAAGTGTCTCACCTAAAAGAAAGATATGATTCTAATTACTTTTCATACAATCTCCTTGCACTCTTATACACTAATATGCTCCGCAATATTATATTTAAGAACATCCCATTTCCCGCTATTCTCTTTCACGTAGCTAATACATGCGTTTTTTAACGGCGTTTTAAATGTAATTTCATTTGGTGCAATTGCGTGTAAAATAGCTTTTATTGCATGTGAATGCGCAACAATGATAATACGTTTATCTCCATGTGCTGCTGCAACTTGTTGTAAAGCCGTAAAACAGCGCTCTACGATTTCTTCATCCTGCTCCATTCCTTCTACATTACCTTCTGTAATTAACTCTCTAACGGCTGCAACTGGTTTCCCAGAAGCTTCCCCAAAATTACGTTCCATAAATCGCTCATCTAATAAAATAGATGGTAATCCAATAGCCCCAGCAATTTCCTTAGCTGTTTCTTGCGCTCTAATTAACGGGCTACTTATAATTATATCCCACGATTCCGCTTGCAAGGCAGCTGCACTTTGACTCGCTTGCTTCTTCCCAACTTCATTGAGTGGAATATCTTCGCGCCCTTGAATAATCTCTTGAAAGTTCCAATCAGTTTGTCCATGTCGTACTAAACAAATTTCCGTCATGCTGCAACTCCTTTTTTAAATAATCCGATTCTATTGTAACAAAAGTTTTGCATAACGGACATAGTTTTCCCTTCCAATTACGTCGTATTTTGCTGCTTCATATACTGGAACATATCAATCATAATTGAAGCAACGGCCAATTGATTTTGAAATTTTTCCACTTTATCTGGTATCGTTTTTTTGAAATGCTGCATGGCAGCTAACTCAAAAGCTTCTTTTTCTTCTGGGTTACGCGTCAATTTCCGGTACCAGTATGGCTGTTCCCGAATATAGCGAGCTAAATCCTCATCAGCTTTTATAAACTCCATAAGCTCTGCTCTCATTCTCTTTCCCCCTAATCCTTTTGAAAGAAAAAAGGATTATTTTCAGAAGTACTTTGTTCTTGCTGCGCACGGTTTCCTTGAAATTGTTGAATAACTTGTTGCACGCTACCAATCGCACTCGTTACATTTGCTAAATGATGTTGCATTTGTTCTACGTCTAGCTTTTTAAAGAAAGAAAGCATTTGCCCCATCACATCAGCAGTTTTTTCCTCTTCTGTTCGATTTTCTTTTTCTTCTTTATTTTCTTTTACCGAAGAAAAAGCAGGTGCTCCATCAGGTCTATATGCTGTCCATATTTGATCTTCTTCACCAAGTAAGTACCATTCTTCATAAAATTGCTGCCAAGTTTTTTGACCACCTCTAACCTCATGAACCATTTTAGGGTGATGGTTTACAAACTCTTTAAACTGTTGAACCGATGGATGTAACGGCCCTTTTGTTGTTGGCATAATCCTCACCTCTTCATGTATATCTACTATATTGTAAGAAAAAAAAGGCACATGGTTCGCCTATTTTTAGACGATTCATGCACCTTTTTATCTTCCTATTTGTGGACAATTAAAGCCCGATTGGTGAAGACTAATAATCAATGAAGGATGCCCCGACTGATTAAAGTTTCATTTTATTTTCGGATAAAGTTTTGAGTATAAAATTTATCATATACCCCAACACCTAATCCAGTAAATTGTTCGTTTAATAAATTCTTTCTATGCCCCTCACTATTTAACCAACCCTGTACCGCCGCAATTCCATCACTATGTTGCGCCGCTATATTCTCACCAGCAAGTTGAAAAGCCACTTGTCCACGTTGCAAGCGATCTCCTAACGTACCAAAAGTAGGTGAATCGTGCGAAAAATAATTATTATCCTTCATATCTTTACTATGGCCAAATGCAACATCTGCAGTTTGTTGATCCAATGTTAACAACGGTAATTGATGACGACTCCGAATAATATTTGTTAAATCGAGAATTTGTTGCATATTTCCATTTTCTACTTGCTTCATTTTTTCTGGCGTCAGCGGCTGTTCCGCTATTAATTCACCTGAATAAACAAGTTGATATGGTCTTTGTCGTAATAACGTTTCATCATCCATATAACGAAGACCAACAAGCTCATGTGTAAAGTGATCAAAGTATAATTGTGCCCATCCATCTTCTACAGGTACTAGCGGTTGTTCCATTACTTCCGTATCAGATAACTCAAATTGATAACTATTCTTTCCTCTTTTTAATGAAATCTCATGTGAAAGTGGATTCTTTTTATATACCTCTTCATACTTTTCATTTATATAATAGGGAGCCACCTTAACTTGCTCACCAGCAACATACGCCGTTACAACTTTACGTTCAGCAACTCCAAATTGAACATACTGAGCTAAATCTTGATTATACACCCACCATTCATATCCATAAGCAGACGGCTCTATTCGAGATGGTTCGCCCCACTTCGCTAATAAATTCTCAGAGTCCCCGCCAATCATATTTAAAACAGTGTCTGTGGATTCTTCATTTACTTGCTTCTTCTTTTTCACAATTTTATTTTCTTGCTTAGAGTGAGATGGGGTTAATATATATTGTGACACGAGTAACTTCCCGTATAAATCAACAGCTAAAATTAAAAATGTAATCATTACGATACGCAATAATTTCTTCAAACGATATACCTCCTGAACAAAGCATAAAATCGAGATATACACAAATCCTTTTATTTCCTTTTTTTGTGTGTACCGTACTCTTTTCACTATATCATATTTTCACGAAAAAAGTCTGGATTATCCCTTTTCTCGCAATACGAATTGCACTTTCTTATTATTCGTACTATTATAAAAATAATGAACTAACATTAAAATAAGGAGGTATTCTATGCAATTTACAAATACAAACTTTACTGATGCAGTCGTTGATCTAACTCTTTTAACTGAGATTATGGAAAACAATCATTTTGTACTTGCTGGACAATGGGATTACGAACGCGTTACATATGATTATAAATTTGAAATATTAAAGGATATTTATTATTTACGTGTACAAGGATTTGCTGTTGAAGGTGACATCGGCGGCAGACACGCTCAAGTAAAACTATTGCCACCCTTATTAGGAAAACATTATTATCCTCATGGCGTTGAATATGGAGATGATGAGATTTTTCCAACGAATGTACTTCAAAAAAGCGAACAACTCCTACAAAATATTGAAAAAGGGTTAAAAGAATTTCAAATTATTGAATAACAAAAAAACTAGCGCATTAACACGATGCGCTAGTTTTTATTTCGTCTGTAAATAAGGAGGTAACTCTTGCAGCTGCTCTTTATCCTTTTCACGCTCTCTACGTGCCCATTTAAAGAACACATAACCGATAATCGTACCGTACACTATTTCCTGGACAATTTTCATAATAATACCACCTGTTTGCTGGTCTTGTACTACCGGCATCCAATGTAAAAATTCTGGTCCAGTTATATTTAAATCTGATAAAGTACCCGCCGGTACACAGAGTTCCATTGCCTTCATCCAAGCGGCCGGATCTGTATATGTTGCAAATAATGGTGCAGTCGCAAAAATTATTAACGCACAAGCTGGCGTTAATAAAATACCATTAGCAAACATGTAACCAAGCTTCTTAATATCACTTAAAGTTTGATATTCTGGCAGTGGATTTAACATCGGCCACCACATCATCATTGCTGCAAAAAACAGTATAGCAAGGCAAATAGGATGCGCTATTTGACTTTGTTTTACTGCATCAAAAACAATTGGCAAATGATAAAAGGAAAACAGGCCATTAAATACAAACAATGCAATAAGCGGCTTAGCAAAAAACTTTATCACAATTTGAACGAACTTAAAAGAAGTAATATAACGATATAACCAAACAGGTATACCAAGCAGTAATAACGGAGGAACCGCAATATACATTACTGCCATCTCAAACATATGTGCACTAAATATGATATGACCAATTAAATCAATAGGTCCTCCCTTTACAACATACAAAAGAACAATCCCGGTCGTAAAATAAAAAATTTGCTTCTTACTTACCTTCGTCGCATTTTCAAATCGCGTTCTATACGGTCCAATAATTAAAAAATAACTAATAAGAATCGAGATCATAAATAATAAAAAAATTGGACTCCATAAAGCTTGAAAACCAAATACCCATAAGTTTTCCATTTCCACACCTACCTTTTCAAAATTCTTATATTTCATATAAAAAGAGGGCTTTGATATATCAGAGCCCCCTACTATCACTGTTTAAATCCACACAATTGTCATAAAGGCTAATATTGTTAATAAACCAATTAACAATCCAGAGTACAAGAAGAAACTCGCCGCTTCATGCCCTTTATGACTCATATGCATGAAATAATATAACTGAAATATAACTTGAATGACTGCTAACAATAATATAAATGGAACCGAAAAAATCGGGCTAAATGTTTTCGGATATGCCACCGCTGCAAATGCAACTAATGTTAAAAAAATCATTAGTGAAAATGTAACAACTTGGTGCTTCATTTCCTCTGCACTTTTTCTCTTCCGATAAACAAGATCCACCTTAGGATTATTCGTTTGCTTAACCGCCATTGTTTATCCCACCATTCCCATCAAATATACTACAGTGAAAATAAACACCCAAACTACGTCAATAAAGTGCCAATAAATTGATGCAACATAAAACTTTGGTGCGTTGTATAAATTTAAGCCTCTCTTCGCGTTTCTAAAGATTAATGTTAAAATCCAACATAATCCAAACAACACGTGGAGCCCGTGTGTACCAACAAGAGCATAAAATGCAGAACCAAATGCACTACTTCTCATAGTATGCTTAAATTCATGCGTATAATGATAAAACTCATATATTTCAAACCCCAAAAATCCTAAGCCAAGCAACACTGTTACAAGTAACCAAAGTTGCATTTTCTTAAAGTTAAAATTTTTCATATGATACATTGCGTATACACTCGTTAAACTACTTGTTAACAAAAGCATCGTCATAATGAAAACGAGTGGCATTTGAAACATCTCTTGAGATGTTGGTCCACCATTTGTAGAGTTCTTTAACGCTAAATATGTGCCAAATAAGGAAGCGAACAACACTGTTTCGCCTCCAAGAAATAACCAAAAACCAACAAACTTATTTTTCCCCTCAAGGGTTGCTTTTTCAGGCTCTGCTGGAAATGTTTCATTCGTTAATTTCTCATCTACATGCATTACGCCTTGCCCCCCTTATCATCTAAATCTTCCTTATGAATATGATATCCATGATCATCAATTACTGAACGAAGGAACATTGTACCAAACGTAATGATTAAACCGATAATCGCTACTAATAACCAAAATTTATCTTTGCCACCCTGCATATACATCGCACCGAATGCTGCTATGAATAAGCCTAGAGAAATGATAAATGGTGAAAATGAAGCATTTGGCATATGAATATCACCAACTGGTTCCGCTGCTGTCATCTCTTTATTACCTTCACGTTTTTCAATCCAAAACGGATCTAACCCGCGAACAAATGGCAATTGTTTAAAATTGTATTCCGGTGTAGGTGCTGGCATTGTCCATTCTAATGTACGTCCATCCCATGGATCACGGCCAGCCTTCTCTTTTGATACCGTTGTTTTTATTACATTGAATAAAAGAACAATCGTTCCAAGAGCCATAAACACAGCTCCGATAGAACTAATCATATTCCCCATTTCCAACCCTTGGCCCTCAAGATATGTGTAGTAACGACGTGGCATACCGATTAGACCTAGGAAATGCTGAATAAAGAATGTTAAATGGAAACCGATAAAGAATAACCAAAATGTTATCTTACCTAATGTTTCATTTAATACTTTATTAAACATAAGTGGCCAATAATAATGCGCACCTGCAAGTAAACCAAATACAACACCACCAACAATTACATAATGAAAGTGTGCTACTACGAAATAATTATCATGAAACTGATAATCAGCTGGTGCAGAAGCAAGCATAACACCTGTAACTCCACCCATAACGAAGGATGGAATAAAAGCTACCGCCCACATCATTGGTGTTGTAAACCTAATACTTCCACCCCACATTGTAAAGAGCCAGTTAAATATTTTAATACCCGTTGGAACTGCAATTGCCATTGTTGCAACCGAGAAGATAGCATTTGCAACAGGCCCAAGACCAACAGTAAACATATGATGCGCCCATACCATAAATCCTAAAAACCCTATTAATACTGTCGCGAACACCATAGAGGAATAACCGAATAATCGTTTTTTCGAAAATGTGGCGAAGATTTCTGAGAATATTCCGAAAGCTGGGAGTATAAGAATGTATACTTCCGGATGACCGAAGATCCAGAATAAATGCTCCCATATAATCGTGTTCCCACCTAGTGCCGGATTAAAGAAACTTGTGCCAAATAAACGATCTAACATTAAAAGTCCTAATCCTACAGTTAATGGTGGAAATGCAAATAAAATAAGTGAAGATGTTACAAATGTTGTCCATGTAAACATCGGCATGCGCATGTACGTCATCCCTGGCGCGCGCATATTAATAATTGTAACAAGGAAGTTAATACCTCCAATTAATGTACCAATACCTGATATTTGCAAGCCGAGTACATAAAAATCAACACCATGTCCTTTAGAGGCTAAAGCTAAAGATGCATACGATGTCCACCCTGCATCAGGCGCTCCTCCTAAAAACCAACTTAAATTTAAAAATAATCCACCAAAGAAAAATAACCAAAATCCGAGCGAATTCAAAAACGGGAACGCCACATCACGTGCTCCAATTTGAAGTGGTACAGCGGCGTTCATAAATGCAAACACGAGTGGCATAGCTGCGAGGAAAATCATTGTTGTACCGTGCATCGTTAATACTTGATTATAAGCATCCCCAACAAGAAAAGCATTGTTAGGAATCGCTAACTGCAGGCGAATAAATAGTGCTTCTATTCCACCTATTACAAAAAACAATCCACCTGCAATTAAATAGAGAATGGCAATCTTTTTATGGTCTACTGTCGTTAAATAATCCCATATGACAGCACCCATCCCCTGTTTTTTTGCTACAGAACTCACGTTTTCAACCTCCCCTTCGCAAATGATCCCTCTTTATTTTTCAATCTTTAACGTTTGTAAATATGCATTTAATGCATTAATTTGATCATCCGTTAAGTTGCCATATTTACCAGTCATTTTATTACCTGGTTTCATATTTTCAGGATCTTTGAGCCATTTTTTTAAGTTCTCTTCATTATTTTCGGCAATACCAGCAACCATATCGCGATCTGCGAAGTTTGCTAAGTTCGGTGCGATACGAGCAGAAGGTGGTCTACTATCATTTGATCCAACTGCATGACAACCAATACAGCTTTTATTAAATATTTCTTGACCCTCTTGCGCCTTTGTAGAAGCTACTTCTTTTTTTCCATCAATCTTCTTCATGTCAGCAAGCCACTTTTTGTACTCGCTTTCATCCAGAGCTTTCACTTTGAACTGCATTAAAGAATGTGATGGGCCACAAAATTCTGTACAAAAACCATTATAAGTGCCCGATTTATCTGCCTTTAACCACATTTTGTTTACATTATCTGTATTTGTATCCATTTTCCCAGCTAAAGATGGAACCCAAAACGAATGTTTAATATCGGCACCCTTCAAATTCAAATACACTTTCTTACCTGTGGGGATAACTAAATCTTGAGAAGTTACTATTTTTTCTGATTTATAAGAAAATTCCCACCAATAAAGATTCGCTGTTACATCAACAACGATAGTATCTTTATCAATATTCTTTTTCTCCATCGCACTTACATCAGCAAGCTTGAATGTATATGTAACAGTCGGAACAGCCAAGATTAACAAAAGAATAATCGGAATGACTGTCCATATAATTTCTAGTTTGTGATTTCCTTCAACTTGCTCTGGAATATAATCTTCCTCACCCTTTTTTTGTCGGAAACGCACAATTACATATAAGAAAATAATAGTAACTACAAGTACTACTCCTACCATGATTGCACTCGCTAGCAAGAGCAAATCATATTGCATTTTTGCTACTTCCCCTTGCGGAATTAAAGTAGACTGAAAAGCTTTACCGCATCCCCCTAACAGTAAAGCCAGCAGTGAAACGAACGAAAGCAGTCGCCACTGTTTCTTCATACAAACAACCCCCACTTTCTTTGTGAATTAGATTGTACTTTATAGTTAAGTAAAGTAAATCTCAACGTAAAGAAATCCAATCATGTCGTTGTCTTAGAAGAATGTAACTACAATCATTGACACAAATAAGATTGTTAAGTAATTCAGGGAATAAACAAACATTTTTACGGACCACTTGATGTCATCTTGCTGACGGAAGCCATAAAGCCCTAATGCGATCCATCCGATGTTAAGCAATGTTGCAATTACCATGAATGTTATTCCAAGTCCACTCATATAAAATGGTAGTGGTAATAAACATACTGTCCAAATCATAATCTGACGTTTCGTAATATCAAATCCCTGTACAACAGGAAGCATTGGGATTCCTGCATTTCGATATTCATCAACACGCTTCATCGCTAATGCGAGGAAATGTGGGATTTGCCAAATAAACATAATTAAAAATAACATCCAAGCAATTGGATGATTTAAAGACGGATCAATTGCCGCCCATCCAATTAAAGGTGGAACTGCTCCTGATATACTACCTACAACAGTATTTAACGTATATTTTCTCTTCGTCCATAACGTATATAAAACAACATATGTGAAGGCACCAATAAATGAGATTAACACTGCCATCGGTGTAGTAAGTAATAAAAATGCAAAGCCAAGAAGTAAAATTACAAGTCCAAATGCAAGTGCAAAGCCAGGTTTATATTTACCTGTTACCGTTGGACGGTTTTTTGTTCTTTCCATTAATGGATCGATATCTCGGTCAATGTAGTTATTTAAACAACATACCCCTGCCATAATTAATGCCGAACCAACGATTGTGAAAAATAACTTATCTAGATTGTCCATAACACTCAATCCATTAAAATGTAAAGCCAACCAAAATCCTGTAAATACAGTAAGTGTATTTGAGTTTACAATCCCCATTTTAACGAGCGCTGATAAATCTTGTAACCGAGTTGTTTCCGGTACAATTGAAACAGCTGACTCATCATGCAGCTCACTTGTTGCATGGTTCATCACTTTAACCCCCTCTTAAACCTATCATCTTTCTAAGCATATATTTCATGTGAAATATTTCGCTTCTATATAGCAATATTATTACAGTAGAAATATTGTTAACCCATTCTACTACTAATCTACGCCCATACTCCAATATATTAAATCACATTTCCCGAACATTTTGTGAAGAAAACATGAACTTTTTGTGTCAAACATTAAAAAACTTTATTCTAATTTATCCTTATCATAACATGATGTTATCTTCTATAATAAACTATTTTGTCATATTTAGCATGTATTCTCCCCATTTCTTTTCAAAATAGCCTGAATTCCTCCTAAAATATGTATTTTAAATCCCATTTTTTTCTTTATAATACGTACGTTGTCCTCGCCCTCCATTTCTTTGCTATTTTATTATTTTTTATATATCATAGGACTGTAGCACGTTTTATTCTATACATAATGGAATGAAAATATTTCGCAATAACTTCATAGCAGAAAGATGGTGAAAGAGATTGCAACGCTTTATTAAATGGTTAGCAGTCATTACAAGTCTCGATTTATTAGTAGTTTTACTAGGAGGCGCTTTAGTTACAAAAACGGGTTCAGGCCAAGGATGTGGCAAATCATGGCCTCTTTGTAACGGTGAATTTGTTCCATCTAATTTATCAATGGAGACTATTATTGAGCTAAGTCACCGCTTAACATCTGGATCAGCAGGAATCCTTGTTACTCTTCTTTGTATCTTGTCCTGGAAATATTATAAACATGTGCGCGAAACAAAGACGTTAGCAATTTTATCCTTCGTATTTTTAGTTGCACAAGCATTAATGGGGGCGGCGGCGGTTGTTTGGGGTCAAATGCCTGCTGTATTAGCTATTCATTTCGGTATTTCCTTAATTTCATTTGCTTCTGTCATCTTGTTAACGTGTCTTATTTTTGAAATTGATAAGAAATTTGATGCACGTTCACTTATTATGGACAAAAAAATGAAATTTCATATTTATGGTGTAACAATTTACAGTTATATCGTTGTCTACACAGGAGCTTTAGTACGTCACGAACGAGCTACCTTAGCCTGTCCAGACTTCCCTTTATGTAGCAAAAATAGACCTATTCCAACTCAACTACATGAGTGGGTTCAAATGGGACATAGAGTTGCAGCGATGTTAATTTTCGCTTGGATACTATATGCGATGATTATCGCTATTCGCCATTACAAGCAGCAACGTGTAGTATACTGGGGATGGATTATTTCATTTATCCTTGTTACACTTCAAGCTATAGTAGGGATTTTGGTCGTATTTACAAATGCTAGTTTAGCAATGGCATTATTACATTCGCTCTTCATTTCTTGCCTGTTTGCTGTACTATGCTATTTAGTTATGATAGGTACAAGAAGTACAGTCAATGCAAAAGAAACTGAATCAACTTCTAAGCAAACAAAATAAAGTAAAACTTTAATACCTTGCCAATTCGGCAAGGTATTATTTACACACAAAAAAGAGCTGCTTTCGCACAGCTCTTTTTCTTTATTTTAATGATCTAATTCAATGAGTAAATCTCCCGTTTGAATTGCATCCCCATCATTTACATATACTTTTTTCACTTTACCACTAAATGGCGCTTGAACCATCGTTTCCATTTTCATAGCTTCTGTAATTGCCATGGAATCACCTTTTTTCACTTCATCGCCTTCTTTTACAACTACTTTAATAACAGTTCCCGGCATCGTTGCGCTAATATGATTTGGATTTTCACGATTCCCCTTCACACGCTGTGCAACAGTTGATTTCACGTTTTCATCTTTCACTACGATTTCACGCGGTTGTCCATTAAACTCCAGGTAAAGCACACGATTTCCATCTGGCTGTGGCTCCCCAATGGAAACTAGTTTAACCATCAATGTTTTACCTTGCTCGATTTCCACATCAATTTCTTCACCAAGTCTCATACCATAGAAGAATGTCGGTGTATCAAGCACAGATACATTTCCATAAATCCCAGCAACTTTTTCGTAGTCCATAAATACTTTTGGATACAATGCATATGCGACTACATCAAAAATTGTTACTTCGCGTCCAAGTTTGTGGAATAACTCTTCTTTTAAAGCATCGAAATCTACTGGTTCTAATAATTCACCCGGTCTTACTGTTAATGGCTCTTTCCCTTTTAAAATAATTTTTTGTAATTCTTTCGGGAAACCACCATATGGTTGTCCTAAATCTCCAGAGAACATTTCAACAACAGATCCTGGGAAGTCCATAGCATGTCCACGTTCTAAAATATCTTGTTCTGTTAGGTGATTTTGAACCATAAATAATGCCATATCACCGACAACTTTAGATGATGGTGTTACTTTTACAATATCGCCAAACATATCATTAACACGGCGATACATCACTTTAACTTCATCAAAGCGATCTCCTAAACCAACCGCTTTTGCTTGTTGTTGAAGATTACTATACTGTCCACCCGGCATTTCATGCATATATACCTCTGTGTGAGGAGCATTCATACCACTTTCAAATGGAGCATAGTATTTTCGTACATCTTCCCAATAATGAGATAGTTTTTCTAATGAGTCTATATTAACATCTGGTTGTCTTTCGTTTCCACCTAACGCATAGTATAGTGTATTCGCACTTGGTTGTGACGTTTGACCAGCCATTGAACTCACCGCTACATCGACAATATCAACACCTGCTTCAATTGCCTTCGTATACGTTAAAACACCATTTCCGCTCGTATCGTGTGTGTGCAGGTGAATTGGAATCGACACCGTCTCTTTTAGTGCTGAAACTAAATCATATGCTGCGTTTGGCTTTAATAAGCCCGCCATATCTTTAATTCCTAAAATATGAGCTCCTGATGCTTCCAACTCTTTTGCTAAGTTTTTATAATAATTTAAATCGTATTTACTACGTAACGGGTCATGAATATCTCCTGTGTAACACATTGTCGCTTCTGCAATCTTACCAGTATCTCGTACAGCATCAATTGCAACTCTCATGCCTTCTACCCAGTTTAAGCTATCAAAAATACGGAACACATCAATTCCAGCTTGCGCGGAACATTCCACAAATTTTTGAATTAAATTATCTGGATAGTTTTTGTAACCTACTGCGTTTGAAGAGCGAAGTAACATTTGGAATAAAACGTTTGGCATTTTTTCACGAAGATCTAGTAATCGTTCCCATGGATCTTCTTTCAAGAAACGATACGCAACATCAAACGTTGCACCGCCCCACATTTCTGCTGAGAATAAGTTTGGTAACATTCTCGCTGTCGGCTCTGCAATGTGATGTAAATCTTTTGTACGAACACGAGTTGCAAGTAATGACTGATGTGCATCACGGAATGTTGTATCCGTTAAAAGTACACGCTTTTGATCTTGTACCCACTTTACTAATCCATCCGCTCCACGCTCATCCAAAATTTGTTTCGTTCCATTTTGCATTGGCTCTGAGTGTATCACATTTGGTATACGAGCATCTGGGAAAATTGGTTTCTCTTTTTTCCCTACTCCAGGGAAGCCATTTACTGTTACTGTACCAATATAATTTAACATTTTTGTTCCGCGGTCTTTACGTTTCGGGAACAAGAATAATTCAGGTGACGCGTCAATAAATGAAGTGTCATATTCTCCTGATAAGAAGTTTTTATGTTTTACTACATTCTCTAGGAATGGAATATTTGTTTTAATACCACGAATACGGAATTCTTTTAAGTTACGTTCCATTTTTGCAGCGGCTTGTTCAAAAGTAAGTGCCCAAGTAGTAACTTTTACAAGTAAAGAATCGTAGTACGGTGTAATAACTGCACCTTGGAAACTATTACCTGTATCAAGACGAACACCAAAACCACCGCCTGATCGGTACGCCATAATCTTCCCTGTATCAGGCATAAAGTTATTAAGTGGGTCTTCTGTCGTTACACGAGATTGGATTGCAAATCCATGCACAACCACTTCCTCTTGCTTAGGAACACCTACCATTTTGCTATGTAATGCATGTCCATCAGCTATTAAAATTTGCGATTGAACGATATCCACTCCTGTAATCATCTCTGTAATCGTATGTTCAACTTGAACACGTGGGTTTACTTCAATGAAGTAAAACTCATCACCTTTTACAAGGAATTCTACCGTTCCAGCATTTAAATATTTTACATTTTTCGTTAACTTTACTGCAGCATCACAAATACGCTGACGCAAATCATCTGAAAGCGACACGCTCGGTGCAATTTCAACTACTTTTTGATGGCGTCGTTGTACAGAGCAATCACGCTCATACAAATGAACAACATTACCTTCTTCATCTGCTAAAATTTGTACTTCTATATGTTTAGGTTTTTCAACGAATTTTTCAACGTACACTTCATCATTACCAAAGGCTGCTTTTGCTTCTGATTTCGCGCGATTATACGATTCTCTTAACTCTTCACTAGCACGTACAATACGCATACCGCGACCGCCGCCACCAAGGGATGCTTTAATAATAATCGGGTAATCATACTTTTCAGCAAATTCTTCAACTTCTTCTATTGAATTTACTGGACCATCACTACCAGGAATAATTGGAATTTGTGCTAGCTGCGCTTGTGTTCTTGCTTTAACTTTATCTCCAAACATGTCTAAATGCTTACTTTTTGGACCGATAAAGTTAATCCCTTCTTCTTCACAACGTTTTGCAAATTGAATATTTTCTGACAAGAAACCATATCCAGGGTGGATTGCATCTACATGATTACTTTTCGCAATCTCAATAATGCCTTCAATATCTAGATAAGCATCAATTGGCTTTTTCCCTTCCCCAACTAAATAGGACTCATCGGCTTTATAGCGATGATAAGAACCGCTATCCTCTTTAGAATAGATCGCAACTGTGTTTAATCCAAGTTCTGAACATGCTCGGAACACACGAATTGCTATCTCTCCACGGTTAGCTACCAATACTTTTTGAATACGTTGCAGCTTTGTCATGATTTTCCCCCTCTATTTTCCTACCACTCTAGAGATAAAATACATACACACTCTAAAGAGCGTGAAGTTCTTCACTTTCTACATTATATTATACTTAGAAAGCTTCACTTTATTTTTATCCATCATACCTTATTTTTCAACAAATGATAAGTTTTCTGATCGATTTGTTTCACAAAAATAGTATAGCATACCTCTTCCTTTTCTAACAACAATATTGTATATCACATTTACTTAAATGTAATATACTTTTCGTTTTAAAACAATCAATATTGTATCACATTTAAAATCTAACAAAATAAAAAACACATTGAACTCTAGAGCTCAATGTGTTTTTTATTTTACAACAACAAGATGCGGTCCACCTTGTTCTATTTCGTTAGTCAATTTGTTTTGTTGTTTCTCTTGTCGTTTTACATAACTGGCAATATTTAACAGTATACCCATTGCAAGCAGATTAGCTAACAAAGAACTCCCACCATAACTAACAAATGGTAATGGTACCCCTGTAAGCGGTATTAACCCAGACATACCACCGACATTAACAAAAGTTTGAACTCCAAACAAACTTGCAATTCCAATTGCTATTAAACTTCCAAATGGATCTTTACACTTTTGTGCAATTCTAAATGCCCGAATAATAATAAGTAATAAACAGATTAAAATGACAGCTACACCTATAAAACCAAGCTCTTCAGATATAATTGCCATAATAAAATCTGTTTGCGGTTCTGGTAAGTATCCATATTTTTGCACACTGTTCCCTAACCCTCGACCATTTAGCCCTCCTGAAGCAATTCCAATAAAAGAATTTATTAATTGGAATCCATCATTCTGAGGATCATTAAATGGATCAAGAAAAACGGAAAAACGTGCCTTTTGATACTTGCTTAATGCATAATTCCCGAGAAAATATAGTGCCGGAATCCACACTATGGCAGTTAAAACGATTCGTTTTATCCATAAATTAATCCGTACCCCCGAGCAAAGAAACATAATTCCAACCGTTCCCGCAATTAATAAATCGGTACCTAAGTCATTTTGCTTTAAAATTAAAAACATTGCCAATCCAACAAAACCAAGCGTAAGTCCCGATCCTTTAAAAACAGGAGTATCTGTCTCTTGTCTTCTCGCAAAAAAACGAGCTAATATAATAATAATCGCTATTTTAACAAATTCAGCGGGCTGTATACCTAATATCCACCCTTTTGCACCGTTTACTTCCTTACCGAAAAACAAGGCTGCTGCTAATAAACCAATACTACCTATTCCCATTGCTATTAAAACTATTCGCTTCCTCCAAAGTTTATAAGGAATAGCAATGATAATCGCTAACATTATCGCTCCAACAGCTAGAATTAATACTTGCCTATTAAAAAAGAAATCCGCTGGTTTCCCATGCTTCGAAATCGCAACAATGGAACTAGAACTATATACCATTATTACTCCCAGCACACATAAGATAACAAGAGGAAGTAATAAGGAATAATCCATCGATTTCCATACTTTTTTCATTTCATTTCCTCTTTCTGTTTCAATTTAATTATTGTTGTATTCCATATGTATATAGGTTCTTCCTTCTTTATTATACAAATAAAAAGCCCAAACTATTTCAGTTTGAGCCCCCTTATTTGAACCCGTTATTGTTGTTTGTTTGTAAATGCTTCATGAAGTGCAGACAACTCACGTTCGAGCTCTCCTAACATTGCTTTCCCTTGTTCTTCTGCAATAAGACCAAGGCGAACCGCAAAATCGACCTCGCGGGATAGTCCAAACATTTGTGTGTCTAAAACTTCTTCATATAATGGACATTGCGGCATTGTAAGATTGTCCATTTGTACCTTAATAAGTCTTAAAATCTTCTCTGCATCCGCTTGTAGAAGGGCTAGTGCCTTTTCCTGATGATTTGATACTGTCTCAGACGCCAAATTGATTCCCTCCGTTTCCGTCCTACTCTCTCATATCTATTAATATTAGCGATAGTTTTAATAAATTGCAATAGAAACATTTTTTGTGACAACAGTGTCTAATACTATTATACTGAAAAGTGGGAGTATAACACAAATGGGGGAACAACAATGAGCGAAATTTTATTTATTAATGGAAAAGTTCGTTTTCCAATCACTATCGATCCAACTGTATGGATTTTCGATGATCGAAAAATAGATTTGACAACCTACTTTGATGAAACTAGAGAAGAATCATCCGAATTAGAAACATACTTAAAACATACTTCAGAGCATTGGGATCGCGAAATCCGTGATGGTGCTGCCTTCCCGCCAATACAACAAAGTGTAAAGAAATATAAAAAAGAACAGCTTATTAACGGGACATTTGGCATACCACTTCATCCATTTCTAAAAAATGCTGAAATTTTAGAAGATGCTACTCATGTCGAAATTGAAACCACAGACAATACAATTACACTTCCGTTAGAAACAGCCCATAAAGCTATTCTCGGTTTTTCAAAAGAAGGTAAACCATTACGAGAAGACGGGCCTGTTCATCTATATTTCCATGATGGATCTAATAGACAAAATCCGATTCGTAACATCCGTAAATTTACAATCATTTAAATTGTATAATTAAAAGGCAAAAAAGGAGTGAGCTTAAGCTCACTCCTTTTTATAATAAATCCGCTGCTAGTTGTGCTAAATTAGAACGCTCTCCTTTAACAAACTTTACATGACCACTAATACGTTGTTCTTTAAACTTCTCTACAACATATGTTAAGCCGTTATTATATTCATCTAAATACGGGTGATCAATTTGCTGAGGATCCCCCATTAATACAATCTTACTTTTTTCGCCTACCCTTGTTAGTATCGTCTTTACTTCATGCTTCGTTAAATTTTGTGCCTCGTCAATTATAATGAACTGGTCTGGAATACTTCTCCCGCGTATATAGGTAAGCGCTTCTACTTCAATCGAACCCATTCCAGCTAAAATAGCATCTAGCTCCCCAGGCTTTTTCGTATTGAATAAATACTCTAGATTATCAAAAATCGGCTGCATCCACGGTCTTAATTTTTCCTCTTTCTCTCCTGGTAAATAGCCTATATCTTTCCCTACCGGTACAATTGGTCTCGCGACAAGTAGTTTTTTATATAACCCTAAATCTTCCGTTTGCATTAGTCCCGAAGCTAATGCAAGTAACGTTTTTCCTGTACCGGCTTTCCCTGTTAACGTTACAAGTGGAATATCTTCCCGAAGTAGCAATTCTAATCCCATAATTTGCTGCACGTTTCGTGGGCGTATCCCCCACACTTGTTCATTGTGAAAAATAAGTTTTTTTACCTTCTTACCTAAATGATCCACAATCCCAAGTGCAGAACTAGAACCCCCTAGTGCATCTTTCATTACAACAAACTGATTTGGATAAAAAGGATGATTTGCGATTTCAGATAAAGGTAGTTCACCTTTTTCATAAAAATAATCTAACTGTTCTTTTGATATATACCCTTCTAAAAATCCTGAATATATATTTTCCACTTCGATTACTCGGTCACTTAAATAATCTTCGGCCTGCAATCCGATTGCATCAGCTTTTACCCTTACGAGTACATCTTTACTTACTAAAATAACTGATTTCCCGTCCTCTTTTTCTTGTTCTTCTAAAGAGAGGTTTTTCGCTACCGCTAAAATTCGATTATCATTTGTTTTTTCTACAAAAATATCTTGCAGTTGAACAAATGAGCGATGATTTAATTCAATACGAAATGTACCGCCGTTTTCTAACGGAATACTTTCATGCAGCTTTCCTATTTCACGAAATTTGTCGATTAACTTAGATACATAGCGAGCATTTCGTCCTACTTCATCCATATAACGTTTTTTCGAATCAACCTCTTCTAATACAACTGCTGGAATCACTACTTCATTTGTTGCAAATGAAAAAATAGATAAAGGATCCTGCAAAAGTACATTCGTATCTAACACATAAATTTTATCCAACCTGTTACCCCCTGACTCCACTTTTAAATTTGTAGAACAAGGGTTTCATCCATAAAATATGGACGAACCATTGTTATAATTATATGTACCGTAAAAACGAGGTAGAATCGAAATTCATAGAAATTAAACCTTTTCTTTATTTTTTATTCATTTCTATTCAATATATTACTTTTTATTATAATTTTTCACATTAAATCACAATACTCACTTGTAAAAGTTTATGAACGATGTTCCTATTCATCTTCTTTATAATTCTTTCATTCCTACTAATACTTGGTTATCAAGCTTTTTAGCTGCTCGAAGATCATATGTTTTTTCATATGTTGGTTCAGTAGCAAGTTTCGCACCATAAAACATAACATCACGAACTTCTTGTACATTCACTTCTACTACCGTTAATTTTAGAGGAATCCCTTCCATTCTATCTGTTAAAATTTCACTTTCACCACTTATGGAAAATACGGATTCATTCGCCATTATAGTCAATACAACCCCTGCACTATGCCGTATATTCCCCACAATACGTGAGCGTTGATCTACCGCAAATCGAATACTAGTTTCACTCACTGCATATACCCAAGAAATAGCACTTACGTTAGGAATTTGTTTTTCGAAATCTGTTGTTGCTATCATAACGATACACTCTTTACGCAAAGATTGTACTAAATCACCTGTCAATGTAGGCTCAACTACATTCGCCATATTTCCACCTCCAAATATTATTTATATGTCCTTATCATAACCTATTTTTCGAATTGCGAAAATATTATTTTTTCCCGCTATTATTCAAAAACATTATGCTTCCATGATATACTTATACTGATAGAATTCGTATTGAGGTGACGAAATGAGAGTCAGATGTATGATTTGTGATAAAAAAGATATGTTAGATGACGAAAATCCTATGGCAAAAAAACTGCGTAATCGCCCTATTCATACATATATGTGCATGGAATGTACGGAACGCATTGCAGAGCGTACTATGGAACGCCATGCAAGTGGTAATTTCCGATTATATCGTGATAAAAAAGTAGAAGACGATTGGTAAACCGTAAATAAGTCCTTAATCATATAGATAAGGACTTATTTGTATTTTTCTGGTTCACGATTCATCTGATCCAAAAAACAATCAATTGCTTCTACTGGAAATCTTGCACACCTTATTTCTCCATCAATTTCATATGTAATTAAATACATTTCCTCGTTCTTTTCCACTTCTACATTTCGTAATTTATGCTCTTCATATATCATATTTCGAAATAATACATACGTTTCTTGTGCAGCGCTATCATCTGGACGCGCTTCCGCAACAGTTTTAATTGTTAACCAATTATATAGTGCATCTTGTACCGAGCGCATGAAACTCCCCCTTTTTATCCTGCTTTTTGTTGTTTCGCTTGACGTAAACGTAATCTATAAATTCCAAGTACAATCGCCGCTACAACGAGTCCCTCTCCAACTGGTAAAAAAACTGCAAAGAAAGTTAATACCGTGCATCCAATTGCTAAAGATATGTATATTACTATATTTTTTAGCACTGATAGCTTCCTTGCAAATCCTAAATTATATACAAGTGCACTCAATATAATAATTGTTCCATAAAGTAACCACATCCCTAGTTCTGGATTTTCATCAACTTTGCACAATTTCGCGAAAAATGACATTCTTTCTAACACTATCTTTCCTCCCTTCTCATAAAAACAAATTTTCTTTATGTACTTAATACAAGAGTAACTCGCAAAAAAAATACTGTCCACAAAAAAGAATAAATATTCTAAAAATAAACAAAAATAAAAAACAACTACCTTTTATAAAGGTAGTTGTTTTTTATTTTTACGCTTCTACAGATTTCTTTTTCTTAGCAGCTCTTTCGCGCTCACTCTTATCAAGAATCTTTTTACGTAGACGAATTGATTCTGGAGTTACTTCACAGAACTCATCATCGTTTAAGTACTCTAATGACTCTTCTAAAGTCATTAAGCGTGGTTTTTTCATTGTTGAAGTTTGATCTTTCGTTGCAGAACGAATGTTCGTTTGTTGTTTCATTTTTACAACGTTAACTGTTAAATCATTCTCACGTGTATGTTCTCCAACGATCATACCAGCATATACTTCTGTACCTGGTTCAACGAAGATTACACCACGGTCTTCAACTTGCATAATACCGTATTGTGATGCTTTTCCTGCTTCAAGTGAAACTAGAACACCTTGACGACGTCCACCCACTTGTCCAGCATGTACTGGTTGGTAGCAATCAAATGTGTGGTTTAAAATACCATAACCACGAGTTAATGTTAGGAATTCTGTTGTGTAACCAATTAACCCACGTGCTGGAACCATGAAAGTAAGGCGAACTTGACCGTTTCCGTTATTCACCATATCTAACATTTCACCTTTACGTGCGCCCATTGATTCCATAATAGAACCAGTGTATTCTTCAGGAACATCGATTTGTACGCGCTCTACAGGCTCACTTCTTACGCCATCGACATCTTTAATAATTACTTCAGGCTTAGATACTTGTAGTTCATAACCTTCACGACGCATGTTTTCAATTAAGATAGATAAATGTAACTCTCCGCGTCCAGATACGATCCATGCATCAGGAGAATCTGTATTATCTACACGTAAACTTACATCTGTCTCTAATTGTGAACGAAGACGCTCTTCAATTTTACGAGAAGTAATGAATTTACCTTCACGACCTGCAAATGGGCTGTTATTTACAAGGAATGTCATTTGTAATGTTGGCTCATCAATACGTAATAATGGTAGAGCCTCTTCATGCTCAACCGGACATACCGTTTCACCTACGTTAATGTCTTCCATACCTGAAACAGCTACTAAATCTCCAGCTTTTGCTTCTTCAATTTCTTGACGTTTTAATCCAATGTAACCAAATAATTTAGTTACACGGAATTGTTTTACACTTCCGTCAACTTTCATTAATGCAACTTGTTGTCCTACTTTCATTGTACCGCGGAATACGCGTCCAACCCCAATACGACCAACATAGTCATTGTAATCAAGAAGTGCTACTTGGAATTGAAGTGGCTCTTCGCTGTTATCAATTGGTGCTGGAATATGTTCAATGATTGTGTCAAACAATGATTTCATATTCTCTTCTTGATTTGCTGGATTTGAATCTAAGCTTGCTGTTCCGTTCATTGCTGATGCAAATACAACTGGAAACTCTAATTGATCTTCGTTTGCACCAAGTTCGATGAATAAGTCAACTACTTCATCAACTACTTCATCAGGGCGAGCGAAGTCACGGTCAATTTTGTTTACAACAACGATTGGAGTTAAGTTTTGCTCAAGAGCTTTCTTTAAAACAAATCGTGTTTGTGGCATACAACCTTCATATGCATCAACTACAAGTAGAACACCATCAACCATTTTCATGATACGTTCTACTTCTCCACCGAAGTCAGCGTGACCAGGTGTATCTAAAATGTTAATTCTTTTATCTTCATAGTGAATCGCAGTATTCTTCGCTAAAATTGTAATACCACGTTCTCTTTCTAGATCATTTGAGTCCATTGCGCGTTCTTCAATATGTTCATTCGCACGGAACGTCCCCGCTTGACGTAATAACTGGTCAACAAGTGTTGTTTTACCATGGTCAACGTGGGCAATAATTGCTATATTTCGTAAATCTTGTCGTTTTTTCAACATGTCCAACTCCTAATGTCTTTTTAATCCTTCTCTATTATAAGAGCGAAGGGGATACAATGGCAATCAAAATAAAATCAAGAATGAAAATATAGTTGTATTCTTACTTTTGTGAAAGTAAAATAAGATTGGAGGGTGAAGAAATGGAACACATTCAATATCGCTTTTTATTAACAGCAATTATCGGTGTTATCTTCTTAATTGGTATCGGAATTATGATTGCTGAAAATAGTCCCATCGGCATTATTATTTGCATTATCGGCACATTTGTTACAGTTGGATACGGTTTTGTAACAAAAAGAAAAATGCGTAAATCGCAATAACATTAAAAAGTAAGAAGCTTCTTTATGCCTCTTACTTTTTTTCATTATTGCGATACAAATGGTAATAATTCTTCGTATACTCCTGGTTTTGCAACTAACACACTGCTTTTCTCTACAATAGAAAGAGGCGTTCCCAAGAACGTTGTCACTTTACCGCCAACTTCCTCTACAATAATCTGTCCCCCGCCAAAGTCCCATGGCGATAAGCGCGGTGTTACATATGCATCTAATCTTCCCATGGCAACATATACCATTTCTAACGCTGCACAACCATATGACCTCGTACCTCTCGCCTTCTTAACGAGCATCATCATTTTTTCCATATTAAGCAATGGATTATCAGTAAGCCATATCGCATTCAAAGCTATAACTCCATGCTCTACCGTTCCTTTTTCCAACATGGGAATAGCTAAATCATTGCAAAAAGCCCCTTCTCCCTTTACCGCATGATATAGTTCGTCATGAACTGGATCATAAATAAGACCAATCTTTCCGATACCGTTCTCATAAATCCCGATTGAGATTGCGAAATTTCTTTTTTGATGAACAAAGTTCATCGTGCCATCAATTGGATCAATTAACCAAACAACCCCATTAGAAGAGGTAATCTCATCTCCATAGCCTTCTTCTCCTAAAATATTATGAGCCGGGAATGTTTCTTTAATTTTCCCAATTAAAAACTGCTCCGTTTCTCGGTCCATATTTGTTACTAGATCAGCTGCATTTGACTTTGTTTCTATAATAAGTGTTTTTTTCAGTGACGCCATTAATTGTTCTCCGGCTTCTCGAATCCACTGTTTCGCGTGTGTATCGATGTCTTTCCATACTTCTTGCATGTTTAAACACTCCGATCTATACTGTTCACAGAAAAAACGAACCCTTTATAAGGTTCGCACCAACTAATTATTTATACATATACTATTATTACGCTTCTAAACGGATCATTTCAAGTCTTAACACTTCTAATTTTTGTACGCACTCTTCTTTTTTCTGTTTGTCGTTATCCATCATCGCATCATATAAAGTTGCTAATTCATAATCTAGCTCCAAACGTAGCACCGGAATTCTCTTTTCAGCATCTGTTCTCTTTAACGCATTAATCACCTGTCTCATTTTTTTGCCTCCTCCCAATATTCGTCTGCCCTCGGACTAGAATTGATTCAATTTTCTGATTTTTTGTTTTATACTATACTATGTTGGATAAATCATCTATGCAACAAAATTATATTTTTTTATTTAAATTTTTTTGTGATGTTTTTTTTATGAATAGTACAAGCTATGCTAAAATTAAAACAAAATAGGAGTTGGAGGAACAATCATGACACTACAAACATTCACATCAACTGATTTTGAAGTCTTTACTGTTGATGGTCTTGAAGAACGAATGAGCGCAATTAAAACGAATATTCATCCTAAGCTAGAAGCTTTAGGGGAACAATTTGCAGAATATTTATCACAACAAACTGATGAAAACTTTTTCTACCATGTAGCAAAACATGCACGCCGCAAAGTCAATCCACCAAACGATACTTGGGTTGCTTTTTCAACAAATAAACGTGGATATAAAATGTTACCACACTTTCAAATTGGTTTATGGGGTACTCACGCCTTCATATACTTTGGTTTAATCTATGAGTGTCCACAAAAAGTGGAGACGGCTCACGCCTTCTTAGAACATTTAAATGATTTAAAAACAAATATTCCAAATGACTTCGTTTGGTCCATTGACCATACTAAACCAGGTGTAAAACTACATAAAACGCTTGAAACGGAAGACTTACAAAAGATGATTGAACGTTTAGCTACTGTGAAAAAAGCAGAGTTATTAGTCGGTATTCATATATCACCAGAGGAGTTTTCAGCAATGACCAACGAACAATTCCTTGCTAAGATTGAATCTACGATGCAACCACTCCTTCCTTTATATGCACTTTGTAATCGATAGTAGAAAACGGACAATTTATATTGTCCGTTTTTAGTTGTTATCACATTATAGCACTTTGTATTTTAATTTTCAAAATATTTTTACATTTTTACAATCTTTTTTTCCGCTACTTCTTTTGCTCTTTGAATCGTACGATATATAGAATATCCACTTACTTCTTGAAATTCTTTATCAATTTTTTTCTCCGCTGCCTTCGATGGCACAATCTCTTTAAAACGACGATATAATTCCATCAAATCTTCTCTCAAAACTCCTTTTTCATATACCTTTTCAATCGCTTCATAAAACTTTACAACTGCTACCATTTCTTCATTTGACCAATTGTAATCAAGTGGATATTGATATTCCATTTTTGCACCTCATTCAGTATTCTTTCTTTTTCCATTATGCTACCTTTAAGACAACCTTTTATTCTTCACTATAGCCACTCTGCATTATACACCATTTATCCATTTCAATGGAATTGTCTTCCTCTTTGCAGTATTTAAAATATAACTATTAAACATACTCACCTTGAAAATGCGATTTTTCTATACATCTATAATTATTGGTGATATAATGCTTTTGTTTTATAGAGAATAAAGTGAGACTACCATCCCAAAAAAGGCTTTTGCGAATGGCAGAAAAACAAGTCAAGTTCTAAAAGTTTGTCATCTTAATTTCCTTTTAGAATGAGATGAAATCATATAAAACAAACTCTAATAAATATTACGAAGAAGAAGGGGTGTATAGATTGTCCCAATACGAAACACCATTGTTTACCGCTTTAGTTGAGCACAGTAAGCGAAATCCAGTTCAATTCCATATTCCTGGTCATAAAAAAGGACAGGGCATGGATCCTACATTTCGCGAATTTATTGGGCATAATGCATTAGCAATTGATTTAATTAATATTGCGCCACTCGATGATTTACATCATCCAAAAGGTATGATTAAAGAAGCACAGGATTTAGCAGCCGCTGCTTTCGGTGCAGATCATACGTTCTTTTCTATTCAAGGTACAAGTGGTGCAATTATGACAATGGTGATGAGCGTGTGCGGTCCTGGGGATAAAATCCTCGTGCCACGGAATGTGCATAAATCAGTAATGTCAGCTATTATTTTCTCAGGTGCAAAACCAATTTTCATGCATCCTGAGATTGATCCGAAGCTCGGTATTTCACATGGGATCACAATTCAATCTGTCAAAAAGGCTCTTGAAGAGCACTCAGATGCGAAAGGCTTACTTGTTATAAATCCAACATATTTTGGGTTTGCTGCAGATTTAGAGCAGATTGTAGAATTAGCTCATTCTTACGATATTCCTGTACTTGTTGATGAGGCTCACGGTGTTCATATCCATTTTCATGATGAACTACCAATATCAGCTATGCAAGCAGGTGCAGATATGGCAGCAACAAGTGTTCACAAATTAGGTGGGTCTTTAACCCAAAGCTCTATTCTTAATGTAAAAGAAGGTCTTGTGAACGTAAAGCATGTCCAATCCATTATTAGCATGCTTACGACTACATCAACTTCTTACATTTTGTTAGCATCCCTTGATGTTGCTAGAAAACGTCTTGCTACAGAAGGAACAGCTCTCCTAGAACAAACAATACAATTAGCTGAGCATGTTCGTGATGCTATTAATGCTATTGAGCATCTTTATTGTCCCGGAAAAGAAATGCTAGGAACAGATGCTACTTTTAACTATGATCCTACAAAGATAATTGTATCTGTAAAAGATTTAGGTATTACAGGCCATCAGGCTGAAGTATGGCTTAGAGAACATTACAACATTGAAGTAGAACTCTCTGATTTATATAACATACTTTGTCTTATCACATTTGGAGATACAGAAAGTGAAACAGATACACTTATTACAGCATTACAAGATTTAGCAGCAACATATAGAAATAGAGCAGACAAAGGTGTTCAAGTACAAGTAGAAATACCAGAAATACCTGTGCTAGCACTTTCTCCTAGAGATGCTTTTTATTCAGAAACAGAAGTCATTCCATTTGAAAACGCAGCAGGTCGTATTATAGCTGATTTTGTTATGGTTTATCCGCCAGGGATTCCAATCTTTACTCCGGGGGAAATTATTACACAAGATAACTTAGAGTATATTCTTAAAAATTTAGAAGCTGGGTTACCTGTACAAGGTCCTGAAGATATGACATTACAAACATTACGTGTTATTAAAGAGTACAAGCCTATCAGTTGATAGGCTTTTCTTTCACCTTTTTTCTCTTTTTTTCATACGATACTAAAGAATTTGACATTCCCACCCTAATGGGGCAAGCTGACTAACATCAGTGGGATTCTTGCTACCTAAGGCGAAGTCCATTTCTGGTATCGCTGACGTGCAAGATTGCGGTGTGCCATCACCACTCTCACAACAAATCGTATAGGTTCGTGAGCTACTGTACTATACCATACCGTACAGATTCGTGTTCAGGTGTTTTAGCGTCTTGTTCTTGACGACACATATCATTTTACCGATAGCTTGAATTCGGCTATCGAACTCCCTATGCTATCTTTTTTCAAAGAACACATTGGCGTTTTAAAGACTTGTACTTGTCTGTAGTTAAAGTCTACCAAAATATAAAGTGAAACTTTAATCAGTGGGGTTTTGTTCATCCCCACTGATTATTAGCCTTCACCAATCGGGCGTTTACGGGCAGCAGGGCTCCAGCCGAATTTTGAGGTGGAATTCTTACTGCCCGCAAATAGCGGGATAAATGTTTTTCTATGAAAAAGCGATACTTTCATCCTATGTCTAAAGTCCAATATAGGCTTTCCCGTATCGCGAAATCTGTAACGTATAGGTGGGGATACCATTATGATTGTGATAGGCCGTTCTATTGTACACCCTTATATCACAAATGAATATGAGCCATTTGCAGCTGAAAAACAACAGATTTTATCCATAATGGCGGGAAATCAAGAAGTTTATTCCTTCCGAACAGCCGATGAACTCAGCTTTGATCTTAATTTACGAGTTAATATTATTACTTCCGCGCTAGAACTTTTTCAAAGTGGATTTCAGTTTCGTACGTTTCAACAATCTTTTTGCAACCCTCAGTTTTGGGAAAGAACATCACTTGGCGGATTTCAACTACTCCCAAACATAGCCCCTTCCATTGCCATCCAAGATATTATTAAAAACGGAAAACTATATGGAACTGAATGTGCCACCGCAATGATTATCATTTTTTACAAAGCATTACTATCATTATATGAGGAAAAAACTTTCAACCGTCTATTCGCAAACCTCTTACTTTATACATGGGACTACGATCGCGACTTAAAGCTCATAACAAAAACGAGTGGCGATATCGTTCCAGGTGACCTCGTTTACTTTAAAAATCCACAAGTTAATCCAGCTACGATTGAGTGGCAAGGAGAAAATACAATCTATCTAGGAAACTTCTTTTTTTACGGACATGGCGTAGGCGTAAAAACGAAAGAGGAAATTATTTATTCATTAAATGAACGAAGGATTCCTTATGCTTTTATTTCAGCTTATTTAACCGATTTTATCACTCGTATTGATAGCCGTATGATGAGTCAATATGCCCCTCCTAACACGCCACAAACATCAATAGGATTTATTCCTATTAGAGATGATGCAATTGTTGCAACAGTCGGACATACAACTACAATCTATTAAAAAAACGCCTACATGTGTAGGCGTTTTTTCTTAATTATTAAGCTTTTGTATGTTCTTTATGGTCACATTCGCAATGAGATCCACATTTCCCATAAAGTACTGTTGATTTTTCATCTTCAAAATGTGCGATTGTTCCTTCACAAACTTGGCATACGATTGTTCCCATCTTCATTTCCCCCTGAGTTTAAAGAATAATCTACTTATATATGATTAAGCTTTCGCATTGTCTCTACTAGCACAGTCACAATTGGAACCACATTTCCCATAAAGTACTGTCGTTTTCTCATCTTCAAAATGTCCGATTGTTCCTTCACAAACTTGGCATACGATTGTTCCCATTTTTCATTTCCCCCTAAGTTTATGGTCCTAAAAACTTTTAGCTGTCAATTTCCTATCAATTATTGGGCTTTTGTATGTTCTGTGTGATCACATCCGCAAGATCCACATTTCCCGTAAAGTACCGTTACTTTCTCATCCTCGAAGTGTGCAATTGTACCTTCACAATCTTGACATACGATTGTTCCCATTTTTCATTTCCCCCTAAGTTTATAATCCCAAAAACTTTTGTAACCGCTTAACTTTCTGTCTTTATTTTAATATGTTATACTTTTTACGTCAATAGGTTTTTAGTATAACACATTAAATATTTTAAAATTAAATTAGTATGCGATATTAACACAAAAAAACAGTCATATCTCATACGTACGACTGTTTCTTGTTAATTATTCTTCATACTCCGCATGCAAAGAAGTAGACGGAACAAGAAAGTTAAAAAACTGAGCTAACTCCTCCGCCTCCTCTTCCGATCCTAACTTAAAAGTTTCCTGTATATATGGAACATTTTCTACATCATCTCTCCCAAGCAAAGTAGATCTCCCTGTTTGCATACAAACAATAAGTGGCTTTCCAAAAAACATATTTGTATAAATAACTCCAAAATCATAACGTGTATCATGCGTCATAAATCCTAAAAATCGTACCTTCACACTTTCATGCTCATCATACAATTTTTCAAACATGAGTTTCCACCTTTCTAAATAACACTTCCTACTCATTAATATATTAAACAAAAAAAGTAATACTCCTTTTAATTGTCAAAAAATTCAGTAGGATGTAAAATGATATTATTCTACTAAGTTAAGGGGGAATTTGTATGCAACACGCCTTTATCACACTTGTACCTAAATCCAATCAACAATCTGTTTCAATAGAAGATGTTAAACACCTTTTTCATAACTATAAAACCGTTACTTCCAAGACTGGTGATCAAATTAATTATGCTTATACAAATACAGCTTTTCCTTATGAAATATTAGATACATCAGCAACAACATTAAAACTCCAATCGAGTCACGATCGATATGATTCTATTTATGTTGGGATTGGAATAGAAAAGGAACAATCTTTTATTCAGGTTTCTTTGCCCACTACAGCAACATTTGGTGATAAAGGAAAAGCAAATGAATTTAGCCGTTTTCTAGCGAAGAAATTAGAAGGAGAGTTACAACTATTTAATGGAAGAACAATGTATTTCTATAAACGTTAATTTAAAAAATAGAGAATATGATTAAAAAAAGTATGCAATTTGAACACGTAAGGAATAATGCCTGCTTTCTTACGTGTAATACAAAACATGCAATCACATATGCCAAATAAAGAAATACGAAAAAGAGAATTACTTTATAATGAAACTTATCACCATTCGATAATGTTAATACAATGGAAAAACCACTCCATAATAGAAAATGATAAAATATAACATGTAATATTCTCATGGAACCTTCTCCTTTGACATGCTCTATTTTATTAATATATGGGATTAAGTTTGAATCAATTACATATTATATAACGGCATATATGCTAACGGTTCATTTAAAGTATTATATATTCATTCGACAAGTACATATAAAGACCTTGCAAGTCATTTTATGAAAATAAAAATAACCCATCTCTTTAAATAAGAGATGGGTTATTTACATTACTTAAATTATTTTACAATGTGAATTGGCATTCCAAGAGCAACTTCAGCTGCTTCCATTGTGATTTCACCTAATGTTGGGTGAGCATGGATTGTTTGAGCGATATCTTCAGCTGTCATTCCAGCTTCGATAGCTAAACCAATCTCAGAGATAATATCAGAAGCACCTGCACCTGCAACTTGTGCACCTACAAGAAGACCATCTTCTTTACGCGTTACAAGTTGTAAGAAACCGTCAGTGCTGTTTAATGATAACGCACGACCGTTTGCAGCGAATGGGAACTTAGATACAGCTACTGTCATTCCTGCTTCTTCAGCTTGTTTCTTAGTGTAACCAACAGATGCTAATTCTGGATCAGTGAAGCATACTGCAGGAATTCCGATGTAATCGATTGCTGATGCATGGCCACTAATTACTTCAACAGCTACTTTACCTTCGTAAGAAGCTTTGTGAGCTAATGGTGGTCCAGGAACGATATCACCGATTGCATAGATGTTTGAAATATTTGTACGGCATTGCTCATCAATTTCGATAATGCCACGGTCAGTCATTTTAATTCCAACTTGCTCAAGACCGATTTCTTGAGTGTTTGGACGACGACCTACAGTTACTAATACGTAATCTGCTTCTACAGTTTGGATTTCACCGTTAACTTCAAAGCTAACTTTTACGCCAGTTTCTGTTTCTTCAACGCCTTTAGCCATAGCTTTTGTATGGATATTTACGTTACCTTTTTTCTGTAGAGCACGTTTAACAACAGAGCTCATAGCTTTTTCGAAACCAGCTAAGATTTCGTCGCCAGCTTCTACTACAGTAACTTCTGTACCGAAGTTAGCATATGCAGTACCTAATTCCATACCGATGTAACCGCCGCCGATTACAACAAGTTTTTTAGGAATTTCAGGTAAGCTTAAAGCGCCTGTAGAGTTGATAACACGTTTAGAGTATTTGAATCCTGGAATTTCGATTGGTGTAGAACCAGTTGCAAGAACAGCATTTTTAAACGTATAAGTTTGTGCTGCATCTTCAGTCATTACGCGTAATGTGTTAGCATCTACGAAGTAAGCTTCACCGCGAATGATTTCAACTTTGTTACCTTTAAGAAGGCCTTCAACACCGCCAGTTAATTTCTTAACTACGCCGTTTTTCCATTCTTGAACTTTTGTAAAGTCAACTTTTACGTTCTCTGCAGTGATACCCATGTCATCAGAATGCATTGCATTCTCATAACGATGACCTGCATTGATTAACGCTTTTGAAGGAATACATCCAACGTTTAAGCATACGCCACCAAGGTTAGATTTTTCAATAATCGCTACCTTTTGACCTAATTGTGCTGCACGAATTGCCGCAACGTATCCACCAGGACCTGCACCAACAACGACTGTATCTAATTCAATTGGGAAATCTCCTACTACCATTGTTATTACGCCTCCATTACTAATAATTGTGGGTCATTCAATAGACGTTTAATTTGGTTTAATGCTTTTTGAGCAGTTGCGCCGTCAATTAAACGATGGTCAAAGCTTAGAGATAATGCTAATACTGGAGCTGCAACGATTTCACCGTTTTTCACAACTGGTTTCTCAGCGATACGGCCGATACCAAGGATTGCTACTTCTGGGTGATTGATAACTGGAGTGAACCATTGTCCACCTGCAGAACCAATGTTTGTAATTGTGCAAGAAGCACCTTTCATTTCAGTTGGAGCTAAACGACCATCACGTGCTTTACCAGCAAGTTCATTGATCTCGTTAGAGATAGTAAAGATAGATTTACGATCTGTATCTTTAACAACTGGTACTAATAGACCTTTGTCTGTATCAGCTGCGATACCGATGTTGAAGTAATGTTTATGAACGATTTCTTGAGAAGCATCGTCTAAAGCAGTATTCAACATTGGGAATTCACGTAATGCAGATGTTAAAGCTTTTACAACGTACGGAAGGTAAGTTAATTTAATACCTTTGTCAGCTGCAACAGCTTTGAACTTCTTACGGTGAGCAACAAGTTCTGTTACATCTACTTCATCCATTAATGTTACGTGAGGAGCTGTATGCTTAGAGTTAACCATTGCTTTCGCAATCGCTTTACGGATACCACTCATTTTCTCACGAGTTTCTGGATATTCACCAGCTGGGATTGGTTGTGCTTTTGGTGCTTCTTCTTTCGCTGCTGCTGCTGGAGTAGCTTCTACTGCTGCTGGAGCCTCAGTTGCTGCTACAGTTTGTCCACCATTTGCAAATGCATCGATGTCAGTTTTCACAACACGGCCGTTCTTACCAGAACCAGCTACTTTATGAATATCTACACCTTTTTCACGAGCATATTTACGAACAGATGGCATAGCGATTACGCGCTCATTTACTACTTCTGCAGTTGCTGCTGGAGTAGTTTCCGCTGCTGGAGCTTCTACTGCTGCTTCTTCAGCTTTTGGAGCTTCATCATGATCGTCACCTTTAAATTTAAGGTTTTCGTATCCAGGAGCATCAAATTTAATTAATGTATCTCCTACAATTGCAACTGTTCCTTCTTCTACAAGTACTTCAAGTACTTTACCTTTAACAGGAGAAGGGATTTCTACTACTGCTTTATCATTTTGTACTTCAAGAAGTACATCGTCTTCATTTACTTCATCGCCTGGTTTAATAAACCATTTTACGATTTCACCTTCGTGGATACCTTCACCGATATCTGGTAGTTTAAATTCAAATGCCACGGAATTCAGCCCCCTGATTCATTTCATTATTATGGAATATGTACAAAAGAAACCAGCATGTGCTGATTTCTTTTGCACATGAAAAACTAAAAATTAGAAGTTCATTACTTTGTTAACAGCTTCAACAATATCTTTATGGTTTGGTAACCATACGCTCTCAGCTTGAGAGAATGGGAATACTGTATCAGCAGCTGCAACACGTACAACTGGAGCTTCTAAGTTTAAGATTGCACGGTCGTTAATTTCCGCTACAACGTTAGCTGCAATACCAGCTTGTTTTTGAGCTTCTTGAACTACAACTACGCGGCCTGTTTTTTCAACAGAAGCGATGATTGTTTCGATATCTAATGGTTGAACTGTACGTAAGTCAACAACCTCTAAAGAGATACCTTCTTTTTCAAGTTCTTCAGCAGCTTTTAATGCAGCATGAACCATAGCACCATAAGCGATAACAGATACATCTGTACCTTCACGTTTGATGTCAGCTTTGCCTAAATCAATTGTGTAATCACCTTCTGGTACATCTTGACGGAATGAACGGTACAATTTCATATGCTCTAAGTAGATAACTGGATCGTTGTCACGAATCGCAGAGATTAAAAGACCTTTTGCATCGTATGGAGTAGATGGAATAACAACTTTTAGACCAGGTTGTTGTGCCACTAATCCTTCTAAGCTATCAGCATGTAGTTCAGGAGTATGAACACCACCACCGAATGGAGAACGAATTGTTACTGGAGCAGTCCAACGTCCACCAGAACGGTAACGCATACGAGCTAATTGACCAGAAACTGAATCCATTACTTCAAAAATGAAACCGAAGAATTGGATTTCTGGAACTGGACGGAAGCCTTCAAGTGCAAGTCCAACTGCAAGTCCACCAATACCAGACTCTGCAAGTGGAGTATCCATTACACGATCTTCACCGAATTCAGCTTGTAAACCTTCAGTAGCACGGAATACTCCGCCGTTTACACCAACGTCTTCACCAAACACAAGTACGTTAGGATCATTTTTCATTTCAACGCGTAAAGCATCAGTGATTGCTTGAATCATTGTCATTTGAGCCATGGCTTACTTCGACTCCTTTTCTTTGTAAATTTCATATTGTTCAGCTAAGTTGTAAGGCATTTTTTCGTACATGATTTCCATTAAATCAGTAACTTTTTGTTTTGGAGCTTGGTCAGCCTTAGCAATTGCTTGTTTGATATCTTCTTTTGCTTCTTCGATAACTTTCTCTTCAACTTCTTGAGACCATAGGCCTTTGTTTTCTAAGAATGCACGGAAGCGTACGATTGGATCTTTTTGTTCCCATTCGTTTTCGATATCTTTTGTACGGTAACGAGTTGGGTCATCACCAGCCATTGTATGTGGACCATAACGGAATGTTAAAGTCTCGATTAAAGTAGGACCTTCGCCATTTACTGCGCGCTCACGAGCGAAAGCAGTTGCTGCGTATACAGCTAATGGATCCATACCGTCTACTTGAATTCCGTAAATACCTGCTGCTACTGCTTTTTGTGCTACAGTTTTAGCTGCAGATTGCTTTTCTACTGGAGTAGAGATTGCATAACGGTTGTTTTGTACAACGAAGATTGCTGGAGCTTTGAATGCACCCGCAAAGTTCATACCTTCGTAGAAGTCACCTTGTGAAGCACCACCGTCACCAGTGTAAGTAATTGCAACAGATTTTTTACCACGTAATTTCATACCTAACGCAACACCAGCAGTTTGGATGATTTGCGCACCGATAATGATTTGTGGAGCAAGTGCATTTACATTCTCAGGCATTTGGTTACCCATGAAATGTCCACGAGAGAATAAGAATGCTTGGTATAATGGTAGACCGTGCCACACTAATTGTGGAACGTCACGATATCCTGGTAAGATGAAATCTTCTGCTTCAAGTGCGAAATGACTTGCTAATTGAGAAGCCTCTTGTCCAGCAGTTGGTGCGTAGAAACCTAAACGTCCTTGACGGTTTAAAGAAATAGAACGTTGATCTAGTACGCGAGTATACACCATACGGCGCATTAATTCTTTTAATTGATCATCAGATAATTCAGGCATAGCTGCTTCATTCACAACTTCGCCTTTTTCATTTAAAATTTGTAATGTTTCAAATTGAGCTGCGATAGCTTTCATTTGCTCATCAACATTAAATAGGGTCTTTTTTGTTTTAGTACCCATTCCGTTCACCTCTTCCTCTCTTGAACCATATTCTGAAACGCTTTCACTATCTATTAGCTAGACTGAAAGCGCAACAATGTAAACCAACAAATTTGTTTGTCGGTTGAGAATAATTTTGTGTACCTAACAATCTGTACTAATGTTTTTTCAAAAACATATTAATACAATCTTGATCACGTTTTTTAGTTTACAACTATTCTAATTACGATGTCAATTACTTTGAATACGTTTTTTTATAAATAATATGCCGGTTTCCTCTACACAAACGTGTTTTTATTTTTCACATCTGTATTAGTAAGCAATAACCTGCTGTTATATTATTCCCTTTTTAACTTATTTTTTCTCTTAGAATAATATGTAAACGATTTAATTCTCCTTAGTTTTTCTCTCTTCTCAAGAAAATTATACAAACACTTCTTCCTTTTATAGGTAAATACCTATACATTTCTGATCATTCCTCCATACATTATAGTAACCGCAGTATTAGCGGGAAATGATAAAGGAGGTCATCTCATGTACGGATACTCATATTGCTATCCAACAACTTGTTCATATCCTTCCTACGGTTATGGCGGTTCTTGTGGCGGATCTGGAAGCGGCTTCGCCTTAATCGTTGTGTTGTTTATCCTTTTAATTATCGTTGGTGCTGCTTGCATTCGCTAATTAATGTAAAATGAAACAACTATGGAAAGAAACAGACGGCTTTGCCGTCTTTTCTTTTTATTACATAACTTATCTGTAGAAGATTTGTTTCCAAGTAGCTCTTCCTTACTTGCCGATGACTTTTTTTATCTCCTTTGGTAGACTAAAGGAGAAAGGAGAGATTACATATGCTTACAATGAATGAGGTAATTCGTGAAGGAAATCCTATTTTGCGCGACGTCGCAGAAGAGGTCTCCTTACCTGCTAGCGAGGAAGATACAAATACTCTTAAAGAAATGATTGAATTTGTAATAAATAGCCAGGACCCTGAAATGGCTGAAAAATATAATTTACGCCCCGGAATCGGATTAGCGGCTCCGCAAATCGGTATTTCAAAGAAAATGATTGCGGTTCATGTAACTGATACGAACGATACGTTATATAGCTACGCATTATTTAACCCAAAAATCATTAGTCATTCTGTTGAACGTACATATTTACAAAATGGTGAAGGCTGTCTATCTGTAGACCGTGAAGTACCTGGTTATGTCCCTCGTTACACGAGAATTACAGTAAAGGCAACAACGATTAACGGTGAAGACGTAAAACTGCGATTAAAAGGTTTACCAGCAATTGTATTCCAACATGAAATCGACCATTTAAACGGTGTTATGTTCTATGACCATATTAATAAAGACAATCCATTTGTGGCTCCCGATGATTCAAAACCTCTCGAGCGATAATAGTAAAAAGGCGGAAGTTAACCTTCCGCCTTTTTATTATATGAAATGGGTTCCACACTTACTTATAACAAGCCAGCCCACTTTAATCCGTGATAAATACCGTCTTCATTAACATCTTTTGTCACATAATTAGCAAGTTTTTTCAAATCCTCATGACCATTCCCCATCACAATGCCCGTTCCTACTGCTTCAATCATTTCTAAATCATTTAATCCGTCCCCAAATGCATATACTTGTTCACGATTAAATCCTATTTTCTCAATAAACTTCTCAATCCCTTTTGCCTTAGAACCACCATTAGGGATAATATCCATTGAATATGCATGCCAGCGTATAAAATGAAAATCTGGATAATGATGAATAAACTTTTCTTCTTCGTTTACTTCACAAAAAAGAAGCGTTTGATAAATATCGCGTTTCTCATAAAAATCAGGTTCATATGCCGGATGATCGAATTGTAAGCTTCCAAAACCTTCTTTTACATAATCATGATATTCCACTGACGCTCTCATTTCTTGATGGTCAAGATATACAAGTGGATATCCTTCTTGTTTTGCAAACTGAGTAAACTTATGTAGAGCATCAGGATGTAATGGATTATTAAATAATACCTCATCCTCAAATACAACATACTGCCCGTTAAAACTAACATAATTATGTATATTGAGTTCCTCACGAATATCTTCAAACATAAATGGCGCACGCCCTGTCGCAATCGCTACATGCACACCTTTTTCTTGTAAATCTCTTACTGCATCTCTTGTAGATTGCGGAATTTTCTTATCATGATCTAATAATGTTCCATCAATATCAAAAAAGACAATTTTATCATTCATTTGTCAAAATCCTTTCTGGCACTCTATATTCCTATTTTGATTATCACTTTTCAAATTTCAAAAAAAAGTATAACATATTAAACATCTGTGAAGAAAGCGTTCACTTTCTGACCTTATTTATGAAATGTGCATATACTATTAGTGAAAAAATGTGGATACTTGTTCGGATGAATTTTCTTTTCTATTCTTCCTCATACTATATCTATAACTAACGGCTACTAATCGTTACTACAAGATAACTTACACTATACTAAAAAGAACAAGATTCACTATTCACTTCTAATCTTCTTTCTTGTATGGGAGACAGAGTTATCATTAGTAATATGCATGTTTTAAATAAGGAAAGGAAGGAGTAATCATGCTGAAGAAGCTGAAGAAAAAGCTCAAGCGTTATTTAAACGATTTAGTCCGTAAGAAGACAATCGCTTAAATTGTGCCCATTTCGGGCTTTTTCTTCATTCTCATTCGAAAAAACATGAAAATCGTGACTGTTTGCTTTATAATAAGTAACAGATAATGCAAAACATAGACAAGGAGAGGTTTTCCAAATGATTTTTAAAGTATTTTATCAAGAAAAATTAACTGAGGTCCCAGTACGTGAAAATACAAAAGTTTTATATTTAGAGGCTACGTCTCAAAAGGATGTTCGTAAAAAATTAAATAAGTTCGCATATAATATCGAGTTCGTTCAGTCTGTTACTGGTGCTCATCTTGAATATGAAAAACAAAACGCTGATTTAATATTAGCGGAGATCGTATAGTCATATGAAATTCCTAAAAAATGATCAAGCTGCCGTTTTTGCCCTCGGTGGTCTTGGTGAAATCGGTAAAAATACATATGCTGTTCAATTTCAAGATGAAATTATTATAATTGATGCTGGAATTAAATTTCCAGAAGACGAACTCCTCGGGATCGATTATGTAATACCAGATTACACTTATTTTGTGCGAAACGAAGATAAAATTAAAGGGTTATTCATTACACATGGTCACGAAGATCATATCGGTGGAATTCCTTATCTATTACGTCAAGTAAACATTCCAATTTACGGTGGAAAATTAGCAATTGCCCTAATAAAAAACAAATTAGAAGAGCACGGATTACTTCGTAAAGCAAAACTTTATGAAATTCAAGAAGATGATGTTATTAAATTTAAAAAGACATCTGTTTCCTTCTTCCGTACAACTCACAGTATTCCGGATTCATACGGAGTTGTTGTGAAAACACCTCAAGGACAAGTCGTTCATACAGGTGATTTCAAATTTGATTTCACACCAGTAGGTGAGCCAGCAGATTTAACAAAAATGGCCGAAATCGGAAAAGACGGTGTACTTTGTCTCTTATCTGATAGTACAAACAGTGAAGTGCCAAACTTTACGATGTCTGAGCGCCGCGTTGGTGATAGTATTCAAGATATATTCCGCAAAGTAGACGGTCGTATTATATTCGCAACCTTTGCATCGAATATCCATCGCTTACAACAAGTTGTTGAGGCTGCTGTTGAAAACAATCGTAAAGTAGCTGTATTCGGTCGAAGTATGGAAGCGGCTATTGAAATCGGACAAAACCTTGGTTATATCCGGTGTCCAAAGGATACATTCATAGACACAGCTCAGCTAAACCGCCTACCAGCTAATAAAGTTGTTATGTTATGTACAGGTAGTCAAGGGGAGCCGATGGCAGCACTTTCACGTATTGCCAATGGTACACATCGTCAAATTCAAATTATCCCTGGCGATACAGTTGTTTTCTCTTCTTCACCAATCCCAGGCAATACAATTAGTGTAAGTCGTACAATTAACATGTTGTACCGCGCTGGTGCTGATGTAATCCATGGTAAACTCTCAAATATTCATACGAGTGGACACGGTGGACAAGAAGAACAAAAGTTAATGCTACGTCTTATTAAGCCGAAATATTTCATGCCAATTCATGGTGAATATCGTATGCAACGTATGCATATGAAATTAGCGAATGATTGTGGTATTCCAGAAGAAAATTGTTTCATTATGGATAATGGAGATGTTCTTGCTTTACGTTCTGATGAAGCAAGCGTAGCTGGGAAAATCCCATCTGGCTCTGTCTATATCGATGGAAATGGTATTGGAGATATCGGTAATATCGTATTACGTGATCGTCGCATTCTTTCTGAAGAAGGACTTGTTATTGTAGTTGTAAGCATTGATATGAAAGAATTTAAAGTTGCAGCAGGACCTGATATCATCTCGCGTGGTTTCGTTTATATGCGTGAAAGCAGCGATTTAATCAACGATGCTCAAACATTAATTACAACACATTTAGAAAAAGTAATGGAGCGAAAAACAACACAATGGTCTGAAATTAAAAATGAGATTACAGACACATTAGCACCATTCCTATACGAAAAAACGAAACGTCGTCCAATGATTTTACCAATCATTATGGAAATATAAGAAAAAGGACAATGCCTCCTCGGCATTGTCCTTTTCTCTTATCTTAAAAAATGCTTAAAACGATCTACTTCATCGTCATGACCAATTACAATTAATATATCTCCCGCCTGAACGTTTTCTGTAGCTCGAGGAGATACGATAACTTCTTTTCCACGTTTAATTGCTACAATGTTCAAACCAAACTTCGCACGAATATCTAATTCAATTAAAGAGTGCCCATCAATTTTTTTATTTGCGATAATCTCTACAATACTATGCTCATCTGAAAGCTCTAGGTAATCTAACACATTACTTGATGCGATATTATTAGCAATCCTTTTTCCCATATCTCGTTCTGGATGCACAATATGATCTGCCCCTATTTTACTTAACACTTTTTCATGATAGTCATTTTGAGCTTTTACAGTAATATTTTTCACACCTAATTCTTTCAAAATTAACGTTGTTAAAATACTTGAATTCAAATTATCTCCAATAGCAACGACTACATGATCAAAATTACGAATACCAAGACTTTTTAATACCATCTCATCTGTTGAATCTGCAATTACAGCATGCGAAGCTATATTTGCAAACTCATTAATTTTATCCTCATCTGAGTCAATTGCCATTACTTCCATACCTAATTGAGCTAATTCACGGCAAATACTTCCACCAAAACGGCCAAGCCCAATAACAGCAAATTCTTTCTCTTTTTCGCCCACAGGAATTCCTCCAATAACATCAAATACTATGTACTTTTATTGTAACATACTTTAAATTCGCTACAAAAACCTGTATATACTTCTTATTTTTGTTTTTGCATATAAAAATACTGTTGTAAATAAAACGCGATACCGAAAATTAACATACCAAATACAAATATATTTCCAAATGAACTAAATGTTTCAAAAACGAACAATAGCGTTTCTTGTCCGAAAAAAGCAAATAAAAGTTGTGTAAATGCGAATAACAGTGCCAATATGTAATGATGTTGATGAAATAAATAATGTGTTGCGCCTAAAAAAGCTACAAGCGAAACAATGAAGATCCACCAAGTTTCTAAAAACAATTGCCAATTAGTAAATTGATATCCATTTACTAATATCGCAATAATTCCTATAACTGCCATCGTCGGCACACTCCATAATAATGCACGCCCTCTAAAGAAGTGCGCACCTTTTGCATCTCCTTTTTCATTTGCGATGTATGTTAGCACGACAGTACTTATATACAAAACAGAGAGGATTGTTAAAACAATGATAAGCCAAAAATGTAATTGATAATATTCATGTTCTATATTCGTCACAATTGCAGCTAACATACATGGAATAAACATCCCTGTCCAACCATCTATTTTTCTTTCGTTCCAAAACACCGTATTACCAATCCGAATTCCTAATAGCATAAAAATAATGATACCTAGTACAAATAACGTAGTCTTATTCCCTACTAAACTCGTTGAGAAAGCAATTAATCCAATAAATAAAAAAAGAACAAATCCATTCATAATTTCTAGTACAGGTGACAAATATCTTTTCACCCATTTGTATGTTTCTTCATATTCACTATTATTTGCTAAACGATAGGCGTAAAAACTTATCCCAAAATAAACCGCCGCAATAATAACATATGCATATAAGACGAAACATAAAATCGCACTGCTAATTTGCACGTAATTCCCCACCCTTTTTTCTATGTATCACATTGATTTTACACACTTTTCATACTAAAAGTAAACATATATAGGGTAGTTAAATAATTATCTTCCCTATTAGCAATAATTAATAATGAGCAGTGGCTAAAAACCCCCTGCTCATTATTAAGACGTCAAATTTAACTTTACTCATTTGTATGAAGATGTCTAACACTAACGAATACGAAAGATGTTTTCGTCTCTGAACTAAGAAGTCCCCACTCTAAACTATTGCACAATTAGCGAGTAAGTTCACTTTCTATTTCCCTTCCACTTCACATATTGATTTAAAAATACAATTGCTTTCTCAATAACCTCTTCGTCTGGTTTTAATTTCGCATGATGTAAACCATATTCTGAATTTACTCCAAGCCAAAACATAAATCCAGGTATCTCTCGAAGCATATAACCAAAGTCTTCACCTGTCATTGCCTCCGTACACGTAATTACGTCCATAGTCGTTTGTTCACGTGTAAATTGCATAAACTCTCTCGTTAGCTCCTCATGGTTATACACTTGATGATACATCGCTCCGTAGTCAATAACAGCTTCACATTGAAAAGAAGCTTCTATTCCCGCAACAATTGCCTCAATTCGGCTTTTAACACGTTTCATTGATTCCACTGATAGCGTTCGAATTGTTCCTTCTAAACGAGACTTTTCTGCGATAATGTTTTGAACTGTACCACCTGTAATTTTCCCAATTGTAATTACCGCACTGTCAAGAGGGTTCACATTACGACTAATAACTGATTGAAGTTGTGTAACGAGATGACTCGCTGCAACAATCATATCATTTGCTGTATGCGGATATGCAGCATGTCCACCTTTTCCTTTTAAATCAACGTATAGCTCTGATGTATTCGCAAATAATAAACCTTCTTTTGTCGCAATTGTTCCCACAGAGTATTCAGGCGCAATATGAAGTCCAAGAATCATATTAGGCTTCCATTCTTTTAACTCCTCGCTTTCTAACATAGGAAGTGCACCACCTGGACCTTCTTCAGCTGGTTGGAATATAAACACAAGATCATCATCTATTCTTTCGCTTACAGCCGCTGTTAGAAGTCCTAAACCGATTGTTGCATGCAAATCATGTCCACATGCATGCATCATTCCTTCATGGACAGAAGAGAATTCATATCCAGTTTCCTCTGTAATTGGTAGACCGTCTATATCTGCACGATAACCTATTATTTTTTCTGGATTTTTTCCATTTACTTTAACAATTACACCTGTTTTCCATGTTTTCACTTCCAAATATTCATTAGGAAGCGTTCCTATATAATCTAAAATATACTGTTGTGTTTTCCACTCTTTAAATCCGATCTCCGGAATTTTATGTAAATCTCTACGAACTTGGACAAATTTGCTTACTGTCATTTTTGCACCTCTATCTATAAAAAGCGTAAGAGCACATTCATGCTCTTACGCTTTTTATTTTTTATTTCTCTGGGTTTAATTGACGAAGCTCTTGTTTAATTTCAGTTTTTGCTTTTGTCTTCTCATCAATTTCTTTAATTACACGTGCCGGAGTTCCCGCAACAACTGTATATGGAGGCACATCTTCTGTTACAACAGCTCCTGCTGCTACAACTGCACCTTTACCTACTGTAACGCCTTCTAGAACAACTACATTTGCACCAATTACAACATCATCTTCAACGATAACTGGTTTTGCAGAAGGTGGCTCAATAACACCGGCAAGTACAGCACCTGCACCTACGTGACAGTTCTTACCAACTGTTGCACGTCCACCAAGCACTGCGTTCATGTCGATCATAGTACCTTCACCAATTACAGCACCGATGTTAATTGTTGCATTCATCATGATAACAGCGTTGTCACCAATTTCTACATGGTCACGAATAATCGCGCCTGGCTCAATACGAGCTTTAATACCTTTTAAATCAAGCATTGGAATTGCAGAATTACGACGGTCATTCTCAACTACATAGTCAACAATGTGCTTGTTATTTTCATCAAGAATTGTCTTAATTTCAGACCATTCTCCGAATAATACACCAGATTTTTTATTTACAAATGCTTGTACTGTTTCAGGGAATGTTACCTCTTTTAAATCCCCTTTTATGTATACCTTTACAGGAGTTTTCTTTTCACTGTTTTGAATAAACGAAATAATTTCGTTAGCGTCCATCATTTTCATTCTTGTTGCCTCCTAAATCCATTTATAATGTTACTCTACCAAACGATAGAGCGAGTAGCAAGACAATAATCTTATTTTTCCATTTGAATTTCTTCTATAATTTCTAAAAATGCTTGTACTTGCTTCAACTGCCTTGCCGAGTCACTCGTCAATAACCATGTTTCTCTCGTTAATTGAACAGGTGTTTTATACATATTTTCCTGCACTTCTTTTAAAACAGTCGAAGGTAAAAGAGCATAACCTATTCCATTTAAAACAAGCTGTTTGCACGTTTCAATTTGGTCAACTACAATCGTTCGCTTAGGTGGATTTGAAAATAATCCATACCACCAATTTTGTATTTGTCCATAGTAGGTCGAATCACTTTTAAATTGAATAAATGGTCTATTTGTCTCTTTTAACATCGAAATATCTTTTATTTCTTTATCAACTAAATATAATTCATCTTCAAATAATTGTTGTTTCTGCCCTTTGTATTCTTGTGATCCTCTCAGTATAGCAACATGAACGTCTCCTTCATAAAATTGCTTTTGCACTTCACTACTCCAGCCAGTAAACAGAGATATCTTCACAGAAGGATACTTATGCACAAATTTTTTCAAAACAGGTGGAAGCCAATATTGCCCAATGACTGATGCAACAGCTATTTTTAACGTACCGTATGTTTCGGTTCTAAAAAGAGCCAGTTCACTTTTAATACCCTCTTCCCGTTGTAACATTTCTTTTGCATAATTTGCAACTTTTTCCCCTTCAGGTGTAATTGTTAATCCTTTTTGTGAACGAATAAAAAATTTCATTCCCCATTGTTTCTCCATAGATTGTAATCGTTGACTAAGCGCAGGTTGGGAAACAAATAAACGTTCCGCCGCTTTTCTCATATTTGATTCCTGAGCTAACACAACCATCATTTGAAAATCATCAATTTGCAACTTTCTCCCTCTTTCCTTAGCTTCCATACACCTAATTTTAATAAGTATTTCATCCTTAATTTAATTGCATACTTTTATACATTAGAACGGTTTGTTAGTTCAAACTTTTCTTATGCTTTATGTCTTTTTAAATATAATACATACACAACTGATATGCACGAAAAAAAGTGACTTCGCCTTTTCTGTGAAGTCACTTTCCCTACGTTATCGATTATGCTGTCTCACTTTTTTATTCAACAATTTTAAAATAGCCCGCCGTGTTAAAATACCCTCGAAGTAACCTTCTTCATTGACAGCGCAAATAAAAGGATGATCAATTGTCATTTCTAAAGCTTTTGCAAAAGAATCTTCTAACGTAAGAACTGGAATCTCTTCCTTCATCACTTGTTCCACTTTCATATTCTCAAGTCTTTCAAACTCAATGCGCTCTAATCCTAAAATACCATCTAAAATCATAGCAGTACTAATTAACCCATGTAATTTATACATAGGGTCTAAAACAGGAATCGCCGAATATCCAGATTTCACAAGAACGAGTAAAGCATGTTCTAGACCATTCCCTATTTGTACATGTGCTACTTTATCTGATGAAATCATTAAATCCTTCACAAGAATTTGTTGAAACTCGTCTTTCGGAATACTAATCATGTTACATCCCCCATTTTCCCTTTTTCCTGCTAATATTCTCCGATCCTATTCACATTTTATGATAGCGTTTTCATATTATTATTTTGTCCTGACATTCTTCTAATAAAAATAAAAATACATAACTATTTTAGCATATAACATAAAAAAAAGACTACCATTCCGGTAGTGCTTAATACCCTTTATTTTTTAATCGGTAAAACAATCTTGTGATTTTTTTATATTGCGTCACATCTGTCTGTTTTAAACCATTCTCAATGTCTGTAAGCTCCACCGCTAAAATTTCGCTCGCGTAATTTTGCTGAAACAGAATATCCAACAATAAATTTTCTTCTTCTCTTGTTAAAACAAATTCCTTTTCCATATGCTCCTCTCCTTGCACTCGCATCATCACTCTCATTATATAAATTTTTCAGTCTATTTAACAGATGTAATATTCAGTTTTCGTTAGAAACACTTAACGACTGCGAATATATAGACATCATTTCACATTATTTTGTATATCTGTTTGCGTAACTAAATGCCGCATAAGCATCTGGTTTAATTTTTGCTGTTAATCCCATTGCTTGAATTTTCATCGTCATATCTAAAATAAATTCTTTTGTTAAACCATCATTCCCGATATCTAAATGAATTTCCATTATGAATCCTGCTCCATCTTGAGCGTATGGGTGCAATAAATCCCATATCGCTTGTATATGATTGGGAGTAAATAGATAGGCGATTTCTTGACTAAACTGTGTTTCTAAATATATTTTCTCTCGCAACGTTGCTGGCTTATTTTTCACTGATTTATGATGCAAACATCCCCATGCTCCTTTTCCAACACGATGAATATGTATCGCTGTAATAAACCTCGTATCCTTTTGATGCGCTTGTGAGTCTGTCCCAATAGATAATCGATATAAATTTCGCGGATCCTTTTCAATGAAACTACAAATACGGTTAAATACCATATCAAAATTCAAATGTCTCTCTGAAACATTATAAAATGTATGCTCACCGTCCACATAGTCACGTCCTTTCAATTAGACAGACTTTTCGTATTCTCATTGTATGGGACAAAAACAAAAATTATAACTTACTACCCTTTATTCGTTTCAATATTTTGAATTACATAATTACAAAACCTACATGTATATATTACATTTTGATTAGACTGGGCGGTTAATACGTGATTAATTTCAGCATGACTGTGACAATTAGGACAAATAACAATCGGTAAGCGTTCCATCCTTTGCACCTCCTATTAATATTTACTATCATTGTAGGAAAAATAAAAAATTCCTATACATATACATTTGTAAAAACTCTTTTATTTAATCGCGACTTAAATTACAACTTCTACTACCTATATAGCCCATTAATTAATATAACTAAAAAAGGTACCGCCATTTGGCAGTACCTTTTTTATATGTATCAAGAAATGATATCGTAAATTTCAATTGCAACCATATCGATGTTATCGAATTGATACACTTGAGGTTTTTCACCTTGTTGATACACTTCTAACTCATACATTTCACTTTTATCGAAAAATTTCACGCTACATTTGCGCTCACCGTTCACTTCAAAATAGCGTTGTGCTACTTCACCGCTTTCAGCTTGTTCTTGTAGACTAACAAGTCGAGTTAAAATTCCTTGGAGTAGAGACATGAAATCTCTCCTTTCTCTGATCTTCCTACCAATAGGTTTTACAGCTATACTCATTCTATCCGTCATAACAGAAAAAACGTTCCACAATCTAGGATAAAGGTTCTTGGCCAGAAACTCAACTAAAATTTGTCGAAATAAGAAGTAAAAAGATGAAAGATCATCTTTTTACTTCTTTATTGCGCTTTTTATACTGGCAGAATATAATAAACAACAGAAAAAGGGAGGAATTACAATGAAAAAAATTGAGGTTTATACACAACCTGATTGTCCGCCTTGTACCATTGTAAAAGAATTTTTAAAACATAATAACGTTGTATATGAAGAATTTGACATAAAAAAAGACGCTGCTGCACGCAATCGTCTTTTATATGACTATGAATCCTATTCAACTCCAACAGTTGTAATTGACGAAGAAGTTGTGGCAGGTTTTCAAATTGAAAAATTACAACAGCTACTCGGTATAGAATAGGAATAGGCGACACCTATTCCTATTCTCATAATTGTTGTAACCTTTTTATTTCAGTCAATAGTTCCTGACTTTCATGATACCCTGCTAATTTCCATTTTCCATTATCCTTTTGCAATGTCACAATTTGATATTGTCCACTCTTTGTCCGCTCATAGACATATAAATTTTTATGTTCTTCATCATAAGACATTTTTGTTTCTGAATTAAAAGAAAACGGAGCTTCTTTTGCTGGAAGTAAATATTCACCACTTTGTTTTTCATTTCTACTGTTTTCATCTGTAAAAACTTGAAGGAAATTATTTGTAAAATATGGTGATAACGTCTCTATCATCTTATTCATAGGTATTTGCTTCCCGCGGATTGAAAATTGCGTCTCATAACCTTTTTGTATCGTTGTAAACACTTCTTTCCGATCCACTTTCACTTCTTCTTTTCCTAAAACAGTTGTGACACTATAGCCAACTAGAAAGGCAACACATATAAATAGAACAAACCATATTCCATATTTCTTCATTTTTTCACCTTCCTTTTAAAAGAGCTTGTCTTTGTAGTATTCATTGTAACAATGATTATGCAAAGAAAGGGATGATTTCGTTCGTAAAATCTTTACAACGATAGACAGCATTTTCATCATCATGTTCACTATTACCAATTTATGATAAAAACAAACAAAAAAATACACGAATCTCTTCGTGCATTAAAATAAAACATCTTCTTCATATAAATATTCGTACGATAAATCTATAAATAAAAAGTTTTCATCATCAATCGGGAATGAAAATGTTCGTACCATTTCACCAGTTTCGATATCAGCATATAAATCTGAAAGTCTTGCCTTATTCTCAAAACGCATTTTCATTATATTTTCTAGAAAATACGGGCGCCAGCTCCAGTTCTTCATATAATACTCTGGCATAATGATCCATCCACCATCTTTTTTCATAATATTACCCGATTGTTGAAAACCATCTTCATTACAAATAAATATCCGAAAACTATATTGTGATATGCTTTGGCTAAATTGTAATAACCAATCATTTATATCTTCATTCTTTTTTTGTTTTGACAGAACATCACCAATTCGATCACGTAACATCTCTGTTAAATTATAAATTTTTTGCAACTTCTTCTTCTCATGCAGAATAAATTGATGACATTCATTACCAAGTCGCTCTTTTAAAACATTCGTTTCAATAAAATCAGGTAAACATTCTTTCAAATAATTACCTTGATAATATCTACCACCGTTTTTCCAAGCATATTGTAGTTGATAAAAAGCATCAATTTCTTCATATAACAATGTCGCACCAATTCTTCTAGCAAGTAAAGATAAGGAATATAAAATATCTTGATAAGATTGTAAAAGTGCAGTTTGCCTTAAATTTATTAAATCTACTTTTAAAATATCCGGTGCTAACACGCTAATACGCTCTAAATTACTTGTACCCGTTCCGACTTTATTAATCGAAATTTGAATACCATATGTACGATAATACATGAGTAAATGATTAAATTGTTCTATATCTTCTTTACATTCATGTTCTGTTATTTCCAGAACAATGCGTTGTAAGTTCAAACCTTGTTCTTCATACATCAGCAAAAGTTGAAGTAAACTTTCATCTTCATCATTCATTAATACATTAGCATTCCGATGTATAAATAATAATAATTTTTGATCCGTTTCTAAATACCTATTTAACGCTTTTTCTACGATGATGTTATCCGCTTCAAGTTGGAACTCACTCGGAATAGAATCATCATGGAAGAAAGATGCTAAACTTTGTATGCCCTCTTCTGTTTGAATACGTCCTACAACTTCATATCCAATTACTGTATGCTCATCAGCACTAAAAATAGCTTGATAATAAGGAAGGACTTTATCCAAGTTACTCATTACATCTAATGCATCTATCAACGTGCTTCCCTCCCTTTACTTTTCAAAAATTATAACACGATATTTACGGAAAAATAATAAAAAATCCCTTCAGTTTTCCTGAAGGGATTAGAGGGGTAAAATGCTAAGGGGAATTAGCAATTCTACTATGAAGAAAAAAGAGGTCTTAAATATAACGTATATATCCCCTCTTGTAAACACATTTCTTTTAAGTGTCACAATTTCGTCATATTTTACCACAAAGAAATGAATAAATCATTCGTTTTTTCATCCCTTTTAAAATGGATATTGGTGCAAATGCTGGCCACCATCCATTGTCATACAAGTTCCATTTATGTATGCAGCTTCATCTGAACATAAATAATAAGCTAGACCCGCAATTTCTTCTGGTGTACCCATTCTACCAAGTGGAACACTTTGCAATGTACGCTTAGCCATCTCTTCTGAAATCCATAATTTATCGGCACCACCTGTACGTTCAATTGGTCCTGGTGCGATAGCGTTAACTCGTATTCCATATTTACGTCCCCACTCAACAGCAAGAGTTTTTGTCATCGCTAATACACCAGCTTTAGCTGCTGCCGAATGGATAACCCCTGGGCCTGCATCCCATGCATATGTTGCCACCATGTTAATAATATTTCCTTTTACACCTTTTTCAATCCAATATTTCCCAATAGCCTGACTACAATAAAATGTACCATTTAATACAATATTAATTACCGAATTCCAGCCATTCACAGATAAGTCCTCTGCTGGACAAATAAAGTTTCCAGCTGCATTATTTATTAAAATATCAATTCGTCCAAACTTCTCATCAATATGTTCAATCATTTTTTGAATATCATCAGTATTTCGTACATCCATTTGTACAGATAATACTTGCCCTGGAAACTGTTCAATTTCTAACTTTGCTTCTTCTAGCTTTTCTTTTGTACGCCCTGTAATAACAACACGTGCCCCTTCTTTCGCAAAACGTATCGCCATCCCTTTTCCCATTCCACTTGATCCACCTGTTATAATAACTACCTTCTCTTTCACATACATCCCCTCCAAAAAATGAATACACATTCATTTTATCACTTTATTTGATAGAAATCTTTATATTTTTCAATTTTTCTGATATTTTAACGTAAAGAGGTTTCTTTTCGTTCATTTTTTTCGTAATCTATACTACTTTTTTAGTATTTAAAATATATTTTAAAAAAACTGAAGGGAGGTTCGAATAACCTGTATATGAAGAAAATTACAAGAAGAAATTTTTTAAAATCTGGAATGCGCACTTGTCTATATTCATTTATAACCGCAAGTATCGGCTATTATTATGCTAAATATATAGAGCCCTATTTGCTTTCTTTTACGCAACACACACTTAAATCACCGCTCATACCAAAAGGTTTTCATGGTATGAAGATCCTTCAATTTAGCGATTTACATCTAGGATACTATTTCTCTCTCCAACATTTATCTCAAATCGTTTCCAAGATTAATGCTGAAAAGCCAGATATTGTCCTTTTTACTGGTGATCTCATTGATGATTACCAAACATATACCGAGGCTTCTTTTGTTGCATCCATTTTAAAGAATATACAGGCACCCTTCGGTAAATTTTCTATTTATGGTAACCACGACCATGGCGGATATGGAACTGAATACTATGATCACATCATGCGCGAATCTGGATTTGAACTTTTGCAAAATAGCGAAAAGCGAATTCGTTTACTGGATAATAGTGAAATTTCTATTTTCGGACTCGATGATATGCTACTGGGTAAACCAAAAATAGCGGAAACTTTACAACATGCAAAACAAAATATTTATACAATTGTTCTCGTTCACGAACCAGATATCGCGCCACAAATCGCTACATATCCAATCAATCTTCAACTTTCTGGTCATAGCCATGGGGGACAAGTACAAATTCCTTTTTTAGGTGCTATTATTACCCCGTCGCTTGCAAAAGAATATATTGAAGGTTTCTATAACATTCAAGGTTTGACTCTCTATGTCAATCGAGGTATTGGAAGAACACGTGTCCCATTCCGCTTTATGTCAAAACCTGAAATTACACTCTTCATCCTACAACATTCGTAACAATCCGCCTATTTCCTTACATATCCTTCCTTGTACTCGCTCATCCACGCTTGGTCCACCATATGATAAAAATGAGTCCAGTAAAGGAGGTTTGTTCATGTATTCATATTATCAACCGATCCCAGTTCGTTCAGCACCTTTTGGCCCAGCAGGCGACTCACGCTTCTTTCCATTTTTCGGTGTTCCATTTCTAGCTGGAATTGCTGGCGGACTGCTAGGCGGAGCATTAGCTTTCGGGCCTAGACCGTTTTATCCGCCTTATCCACCGCCTTTCCCACCACCAGCACCTTTTCCTTGTTACGGAGGGCCTTGTCAACAACCATACTATTATTAATTTAAACCAACCATTCTTCTAATGTTTTTCTCTCAACGAACCGACTCATCACACGCCTATAATAAAAACTATTCTCTCTACTCATCCTTCCATTTTGAGAATATATGAGTAGAGAAAAAAAGTAAAAACCTCTTAAATTCAATAAGAGGTTTTTACTTTTTTCACACTATTCAGCGTCTGTATTTTGATACGCCATCTTAAATAAATTCACTTGGCTATCAATTTCTTCTATACTACTATTAATTATATAATAATAGTCACCATCTTTATTTTGTTCACGTGTTTTCACATTATCAGCTAAAACCAGCTGTAAAATTGCCTTTATTCTCGCTTTCATTTCAATATCTAAAATTGGGAAGGATATTTCTACTCGTTTTTCCATATTCCGCGTCATCAAATCAGCTGAAGATAAATATATTTTTTCATCTCCATTATGATGGAAATAATAAATACGACTATGTTCTAAATATCTTCCAACAACACTAACTACACGAATATTTTCACTTACATTCGGAATCCCAGGTCTTAAACAACATGTCCCTCTAACGATGAGCTCTACCCTTACCCCAGCTTGTGATGCTTCATACATTTTTTTTATTAACGGTTTATCTGTTAACGAATTCATTTTAGCGATAATATATCCATTTCCATATTGTCTATGATAACGGATTTCCTCATCTATTAACTCCATAAACTGCTCTCTTATATCAAACGGGGCAACAGATAAATGATGAAAATGCGGTTTTTTTGTATAACCACTCAAATAATTAAAGAAATTTGTTGCATCTACACCAAAGTCTTTTCGCGATGTAATATATCCAAAATCGGTATACAACTTCGCTGTTGCATCATTATAATTTCCAGTTCCAAGATGTACAAACCTTTCAATTTTTCCGTTTCTTCTTCTTACAACTAACGTAATTTTACTATGCGTTTTCAAGTGACTTACTCCGTAAATAACGTGACATCCGGCCTGTTCCAATTCTTTAGCCCAATGAACATTATTCTCTTCATCAAACCTTGCCTTTAACTCAACCAATACCGTCACTTGTTTTCCTTTTTCAGCTGCTACCTTCAGCGCCTGAATTATTGGAGAATCTCCACTTACACGATATAATGTTTGTTTGATCGCAAGTACATTCGAGTCATCTGCCGCATCACGGACAAAATCAACGACTGGCTGAAACGACTCAAAGGGATGGTGTAATAAAATATCATGTTCTATCGCTTTTTCAAATACATCTTCCTCATCACCTAAATCTTGAGGAGGTTGAGGAATAAGAGCCGGATATACTAGATGTTCATATAAAGGCGCTAATTTTTTATATAAGGAGAATAAACATGTTAAATCTAACGGTCCATCCATCATGTACACATCTTCATCTTTTACTTCTAACACATCATACAATAACGCTAACACTCTTTCATCAATGTGTTCTTTACCAACTTCTAAACGAACGGCAGCTCCCCACTTACGCTTTTTCAATTCTTTTTCAATTACTTTTAATAAATCGCGTGCACCTTCTTCATGGATCGTTAAATCCGCATTACGTGTAATACGGAAACGAGTAACAGGTGATACGTTATATCCTGTGAATAGTTTATGAGTAAAACCACTAATTACATCTTCTAATAAAATAAATTTATGTTTTTGCCCTTCACTCGGTAAAAATATGAAACGCTCCAGTAATGAAGGCACTTGTACAATTCCTAACTTCGTACGATTTTCTTCCTCAGCCTGTTGCTCATCATATAAAATAGTAGCTAAATTCAAACTTTTATTTAATAACATTGGAAATGGACGATACGCATCAATAGATACAGGGGTTAAAACCGGAAATATTTGTTCATCAAAATACTCCTCGATAAATTCCCTTTGCTCTTTCGTCAAATCATGGAATGTTAAACGCTCAATCCCCTCTAGTTCAAGCGCTGGCAATACATAATTTTTAAACGTTTCATACTGCACAGTCATTAACTCGTGAGATTTTATCGCAATCTTATTTAACTGTTTCTTTGGTGTTAAACCTGCTTTATTTTCTGGCTGATTAAATCCCGCACTTACTTGATCTTTCAAACCTGCTACGCGCACCATAAAAAATTCATCTAAATTCGAACTAAAAATACTAATAAACTTTAGTCTTTCTAATAGTGGATTATTTTCATCTTGCGCTTCTTGTAGTACACGTTCATTAAATGCTAGCCAGCTTAATTCACGATTATTATAATACGCTGTATCATTTAAATTTACTAAATTCCCCTTTAGCAATTCCATTCTCTTCACACTTCCCTTTGAAACTTTTTCACTATAATTTAGTTACTTTCATTTTATCAAATTACAATATTCCAAAGTGTTAATTTTCTGTAAAGACATCCGTACAACTTAACGTTTTGATTCAAATGATAAGTGAATATTTGTTTTCAATACTCTTTCTAGCTGCTTTTTTTGTTTTTCAGCTTGTACTTTTTCTGCTAATGCCGATTGCTCACATAAAATTCTAAACGTTAATCCTTCTTTATTTTCTGTTATGGATATCGTATCAACAAGCGATCTTTGTCTTACATTTAAAGCAGCTGAAAATTGTAAAACAGCGCCTAATAGGCGGATTTTTTTTTGTTCGCTTTTATCAAACCAACCTTCAAATGGAGATAAATGTTGTTTAAATAGCATTTTTGATTTATAAGATGCAATAAGCGCTAACCTCACTCGATCTTTATGCATCATGCCGTCAATTGTTTTATTTGCCAATAAATAAAACGTGTGTAAACGACTCGCTTCTTCGTCTATATATTTTCCAATATTAAATACTTTCGCTGCTTGATGGAATGCTTCCCAGTCTTTTATTGAAACAGAAATCAGTCCCATTTCTTCGAGTTGTTTACAAATCAATCTTCCATGTTTAATAAGTTGAATGACAAATTCCATATCCATTTCATATTCGTGTGATAACAAATGTAAGCTTTCTTCAACTACATTCGGATAATATGAAATCCCTAAATCTTTCGTCAACTCTTCATAGAAAACACCTTCTCTTAATCCTTTTTTGCTTAATACAAATGCCGTTGCTTCTATAATATTTACAAGCTTATGAAATACTTCAACCGCTGGAATAATTGTATCAGCTCGATCTTTTGCCAATCCTTCCATTTTCTGAAGTTCGATAAACGATTGTTTTTCCAATGCACCTTTTACATTTTCAATATCTTCTTCTTTCATTTTGTATAAATGTACTCCCGCTATAGGATAGTTTGTTAAATTTTGGTGGATTTTCGCTAAGTTTCTCGCACTACCACCAATTGCAATAAGAGGCAATTTCTTATCAATTAACCATGGTAACGTTCGAAATTGACACTCTAAATACTCTCGAATTTCCTCTAATTCATCTTTAGTAGGAATATCACCTTTAATAAATAGATGTTTTAAAGAAAGCGCACCAAAAGGAAAACTATGGTACTCTAAAATCTCTCTATTTTTAATATATGTAACTTCCGTACTTCCGCCACCAATATCTACTGTTATTCCTTCCGAAAACGAAGTAGAATTCATAACTGCTAAATAGCCGTAACGTGCTTCCTCATATTCTGATAATACTCTAAGAGTAAAGTCTGTTTGTCCTTCAACAAGTTTTTTAATCTCCTCTTGATTCTCAGCCTGTCTAATTGTTGCCGTTGCAACACAAAGTACATGATGCAACTGATGGAATTTTGTACTTTCTTGAAATTGAAATAATGTTTGTAACAATACTTCTTTACCTTCTTCATTCAAAACACCATCGATTAAATAATTTCTTAACCGAGCAACCACTTTCGTATTTTCAATTTCTTTATAAAAACCTCCATTTTGCTTTTCATAAATAACTAAACGCATTGTATTAGATCCAATATCTATAATGGCATATTGTAATTTTAATATTTCTTTCAAACTTCTCACTCTTTCATTATCAAATTTCTGAAACATATTCTATCACTATTATACAAAATAGTTGTTTTTTGTAACAATATTGCTTTAATATTGAAAATATATACAATTACTTTTTGCATATAATAAAAACCCATTTTATTTATGCTATAATAAGGAAAAATTGAAAGGAGATTCAATATGAAACCTTCACAACCCCAATCTCAATTACATAATCAACATTCTATTAATAGACTAGCTCAATCTATTTTCGTTGTGAATCGTCATGCTAAAGCTGCAACTAACCCTAAGTACTTATATTGGTTAAAAAAGACTGCTTTAGAACGCTTAATTACTGAAAAAAAGGCTATCAAAGAAGGATTACATTTTTCTAGAAATCCACGTTTTAGTCAACAACAATCCGATGTTCTTATACGTTTAGGTGATTATTTTTTCCATATCCCTCCTACGAAAGATGATTTTCGCACCCTACCGCATCTTGGTCACCTTGAATCCTCCTATCGAAATCCGAAAACAACCTTATCTTTAACAATAGCCAAAAAAACACTTCAAGATTATATTGGTCCTGAAGCATTAAAACAAGAAAAAAAATTAAGCGAAGCAGTTCCATGGTATAGCCGTACCTATACAAAAAAATAAAACAGTTTGGCCCATATTAGGCCAAACTGTTTTATTTTTTATCTTCCTTAATTTTAATATTCGCTTGTTTATAGAATGCAACTTTTTCTGTATTATATGATTTCGTATATTCATTAAACTTATCTTTTTCTGTCTCAATATCTTTATATGCTTGGTTTACTAACTTTACTTTCTCGCTAATATCTTTTAATTTTGTACCTTTATCTTGTAGCATTGTATATAATTCTTTTTCTTGCTTTAAAGATTTATTATAGCTATCGTACATCTTTTGGAATGAATCATGTCGTTTCTCATAAGTACTCTTTACTTTATCAGCCTGTTCTTTTAATTTATTATCTTCAATTTTCTTCACATGCTTATCAGCTGACTTCACTTCTTCTTGCGCTTTATTTAACGCCTCTTTTTCTTTAATAAGAACTTTTTCTCGCTCAGCTGTATTTTTCACCGCTTGATCAAGCTTATCCTTAACAGCCTGATTATTATCTTTTCCTTCTTGGACAATTTGATTATATAATACTTGCCCCTCTTTCTCTAATGACTCTAATTTTTTCGCATCTTCAAACATTGTTTTTTCTTGCTTGGCAGCATTTTCAAATGCAACATATAGCTCCTCTTCTGGTTTTGGGCCGAAACAACCAGCTAGTAAAGTCATTGATAATGCAGTTACAATTGCTAATTTATTATATTTCAACATCTTTTCCTCCTATTAATAAACGACCATCGTGCCAAAAATCCCATGAAAAACATGTAACTTCTTTATCTATTTCACGCTCGCATCTTTTTTACGAAGATCATCAATAATTATTTATACTGCTTGTACAATTTTCGCACTTGAAATTATGTAATGTCTTAAAACATAAAGGTATTTACCTTAATCTTACCTACTGCAAGAAACACTATAATGTTTCACCTGATAAAAGATGATCGTTGACCTCTCACGTCTATCATTCCCTTTCTCACTTTCTATCAAATAACCTCTTTGTCCATTTTACATAGTGCAAAGGGGACCTCGCAACTCTTACAAAGATTCTTTTAATTTCTTAAAAAGGAAAAGTGTAGAGCATGTTTTCCTCTACACTTTTAAACTGAAAACATTGTGCAAAATGCATTGACACATCCACACACAATTATATGCTGATTTCATATATTTTTAAAGACTTTTGTTACAAAAAAAAGTTTTCTTGTAACAAAAGACAAAAAAATGTTACAAAAAATCTTTATATCATACTTCTTTAAATCAAAGTTTCATTCATGACTTTGCAAGTTTCTATAATTATACAATTGATTTTGTGCCTTTCTAAACAAATCTTCAAAAGTTTTCCCTTCTATAGGATAACTTGCAGCCCCAAATAATAGTGTGACACTTAATAAATCATTCGCTATTTCATTTTGAATATTTTTGATTAATCTACTTGTTATTGTTGACTTTTCATAGCCATTATCAACAGCTACGATAACATATTTATTTTCATCCCACCTCGTAACTACATCGCCTTTTCGAACTGTCTTTACAATTGTACGTTCTACTCTTTGGACTAGCTCATCTAACTTTTTTTCTTGCACTGTGTCTTTTAATACATCCCATTCTTTTACGGAAAGAATATACACTGTAATATTACGAGAATCTCTTTCTGATAAAGCAGCTACTTTTCCAAAAAAATCAACGACAAAATCGTTATTCGTCATTCCTCCTACTTCAATATTTACACGCGTATTCGTTCTTTTATCGTACCAATGTCCAAAATAATAGCTTAGTATCATTTGCAATATATAAATAATAAAGACGGTTAAAAATGATCTCGAATCTAGCTTAGCAATTACATCCTGAAGTGCAATCCATTCTGTAACCGCAACTGTGTTCCCAAGTAATAATCCACTAATTTTCCCTTTATGTTTCATACTCTCCCCCTTTTATACCAATATATGTTTCTATAACAATAATGTTTTTCTATAAAATAAAAAATGTACATATTTAATGTACATTTCTACTTAAGCTTGTATACCTTTTCTATTTTATTTCATATATATATTATATATCGTTTTTAGGAAGGAGTGACCTATATGCCTCAAAAAGAAAATCTATTAGATATTATGCGCTTACTAGCTGGCTTTTTGTTATCATTAAAATTACTATTTAACTCTTTCGGAATAAACTTCATTACAAACGATCAAATTGACGCTATAGTAAATGTTATTTCATTTCTATTCATTCTATATTTTGGATACAAAAATAACTATATTGGAAAAAAGGGAGTGGAACAAAAGAAATTACTCAAGAAGCACAATCTTCATTAAAGAAGGAACCTTTCGCACAGGTTCCTTCTTATCATTTTCTGACAACCACTTCATTTGTTTGTAGCGGTCCATATGATACACCTTTATATTGAAATGTATATGTAGCCTGAAATAATGAATTGGGAGGAGCTTTATCTTTATTTGCTTTTATTTGACAAATTAATTCTACCTTTTCATTCGGTGATAAATTATCGATTCGCCACCTTACAAGCTGAAATAAAAACTCACTTATTCCCTTATCTGCTTTTAAAGAGTTTGGGATATACGCGAAATAATCACGAATCATATGACTTACAACTACTCGCGAAATCATTTCAACGCCTTTATTTTCAACTTCAAGTCGAATAATTAGTATGTCATTAACATCATAGATCATCTCATACGAAAATTTTTCTTTATACATACTACGGATTTGCAATGTGACTGCTACATCGGATGCTTCCGTGTCCTTTTTAGAACCATCAATCCACAAAACCGGCTGTAACGGTATAGAATACCTTCCTTGATCCGAAATTCGTTTCCATATTTTCATAATATATTCACCTCATTCCAGATATATCATCTATACAACTGTATTCTGCCTCTCGATGCAATAAACTACACTTAGAAAAAATATTTAGCTTGTTACAAACCATATCAAATTTTTCTTTTCCTTTTATCCTATTCGACAATATAAAGAAAAAACCATTTTTAATAGGTTGACACAGGTTATACTTTATTAAATATTTTTTTACAATTTCCTTCCTTGACTACATAACAAAATAAATTCTTACTCTCTTTTGGTCAATATAATAAAGTGAAACTTTAATCAGTGGGGGGTTTGTCCATCCCCCACTGATTATTAGCTTTTACCAATCGGGCTTTAACGGGCAGTTAAAGCTCGATAAAATAATTTGGCGGTAGAAAACATTTGCCTTTTAGTCAAATTTGACTATAATATAATTTATGATTTCCATCCTTTATATCATGTCAGTGCAATTTTTTATTAAATGAAGAGGAACGATACAAACTGTACATAAAGTTTTTTTATGCATTGCACTAAAAAACTTAAGTTAGTTTAATTTTTATTAAAGGAGGGCTACTTTTGGAAGCACAACTATCAAAAAACGATTCAAGTAAAACAAAATTTGTTGTTGCTGGTTTACTACTTGGTATTCTAATGGCAGCAATGGATAACACAATCGTCGCAACTGCGATGGCAACGATTGTCGGAGACTTAGGAGGGTTCGACAAATTCGTTTGGGTCACATCCGCCTACATGGTAGCAACAATGGCCGGAATGCCTATTTTCGGTAAGCTGTCTGATATGTACGGACGGAAACGCTTTTTTATTGGCGGATTAATTCTCTTCTTATTTGGTTCTGCACTTTGCGGGACAGCATCAAGTATTGAACAACTAAGTATTTATAGAGCCATTCAAGGAATTGGTGGCGGCGCTCTTATGCCTATCGCATTTACAATTATGTATGATATATTCCCGCCTGAAAAACGAGGAAAAATGACCGGACTATTTGGTGCTGTTTTCGGGACATCTAGTGTTTTCGGACCTTTATTAGGTGCCTACATTACAGATTATATAAGTTGGCACTGGGTCTTCTATATTAATATTCCGTTAGGACTTATTTCCTTCTTCTTCATTACTAAATACTATAGCGAGTCTCTAGAATATCGAAAACAAAAAATTGACTGGGCTGGTGCTATTACGCTTGTCATTAGTATCGTTTGCTTAATGTTTGCTTTAGAACTTGGTGGTAAAGAATATGCATGGGACTCTAATGTGATTATTGGTTTATTTTCAACTGTTGTTATTCTGCTTATTATTTTCTTCTTCGTAGAAAGAAACGCAACCGAGCCTATTATTTCTTTCCATTTATTTAAAAAACCTTTATTTGCAGCTAGCCAAGGTGTTGCCTTTTTCTATGGCGCAGCTTTTATCATCTGTACAGTTTATATTCCAATCTTCGTTCAAGGTGTTCTCGGTGGTTCAGCCTCAAATGCTGGATTAATTTTGACACCTATGATGGTAGGATCTGTAATCGGAAGTCAAACTGGTGGACAATTAGCTTCACGAACAAGTTATCGTAACATCATGACAGTATCTGGAGTTTTCTTCGTTCTTGGTATTTATTTACTAAGTACTTTAACTATGGAAACACCTCGTACACTCGTAACAATGTTTATGGTGCTTGCTGGACTTGGAGTTGGATTCTCCTTCTCAGTTTTAAGTATGGCATCTATCCACAAACTAGAAATGAGAGATCGCGGTTCTGCTACATCCACGAACTCATTCTTCCGTTCACTTGGAATGACCCTTGGCGTCACGATTTTCGGTACGATTCAAAATCATGTTTTCACTGATAAATTAAAAGCAGTCTTCCCTCCTGAACTAGAAAAAATGGCTCCTAAAGGTGGAGACACAAGCTTTTTATTATCACCAAATGCTACTGAAAAGCTACCTCCTGAAGTACTGAGCGGAATTAAAGAGGCTCTTGCAACATCTATTGCTAATACATTTTTCTGGGCACTTATCCCAGCTACGCTAAGTATAATTTGTATTTTACTTATGGGAAATGAACGTCTTTTAACAGGACCAAAAACAAAGCAAAAACAAAAACAAAAACAAGTAAGCTAATATAGAAAAACGAAACGGTATATCCCTTTATGAAAGAGGATATACCGTTTATAATATATATAAAGTTTCTATATACAGGAGTTGAGACAGCATGAGCATGAAGTTAGTCATTCTCGGCTTGTTACTCGAAGGAGATAAACATCCCTATGAAGTGCAGCACATAATGAAAGAAAGACAAATGGATTGTTATATTAAATATGCCAAGGGATCGCTATACTACGCCTTCGAGCAATTAGAAAAACAAGGTGCGATTAGCATTACCAATATTGTTAGAGATACGAATAGACCAGATAAAACAATCTTCCATATAACAGAGGAAGGAAAAGCCCTTTTCCACACCTTATTATTAAAACAATTTGAAGCGAAAAACCAAATATATAAACCTATTTATTCAGCGCTCTCTTTCGCTCACTTTAGCGACGAACAAGCTCTAGTTCCTATTTTGAAAAAAAAGAGAGATGATACAATGCTCTATTTACATACAATGCAAACGATATACGATCATAATAAACAACTAGTTCCTCGTGCTCAACTATATATTCTACAAAGCGTCATTGAGCATATTAATGTTGAATTACGCTGGCTAAACACGCTCTTACAAGATGCAACTGCAGGTCGTCTTTCAGAAATAGGTGTAGATAATGATTAAGTTTTTCTAAAAGAGGTGCCTCCTCTTTTAGAAAAACTTAACACTATAATTATTCCTCGCAACTCAAAACACCCTCATTTTAATAATAAATAAACATTAAAAAAACTTAATTTTCCGAATAAAAAGAAATAAAAAACTTTAGAATTTTCTTATTTTAAAACAGTGGACAAAATTCCGAAAATTGTGTTAGAATTTGTTTCAATATCATATCGCTTGTTAAATTCCTTTCAAAAGGAAAATAGGTACACGAATATTTCACTTCGTGTTTAAAAGGGAAGTTTGGTGCAACACCAACACGGTCCCGCCACTGTAAATGCTGAGATTTCTTTTTTGTGCCACTGTGAAAACGGGAAGGTGAAAGAAATTATATGAAGCATAAGTCAGGATACCTGCCTATTTTAACAACACTGATAGACTCACGGATGATGATGAGGTGTTAAGAACAAAAAGGAAGGCTTATTTTTCTATGCCTTTATGCTTTTTGTTATAGGTATTTCCGAGTAAACGGAAATGCTTACTTTCAATTAGGGAGGAATTTAAAATGGCAATTCAAACAAGTAACTTAGGTTATCCACGTATCGGACTACAACGAGAGTGGAAAAAAACATTGGAAGCTTTTTGGTCCAATAAAATTGATGAAGAACAATTTTTAACGACAATGAAAGAAATTCGCCTTCAACACGTCAAAGTACAGCAAGAAAAGGGAATTGAATTAATTCCAGTTGGCGATTTTACATATTATGACCACGTTCTGGATACGGCCTACATGTTAGGATTCATCCCGTCACGTTTTTCAGAGTTTACCTCTTACCTTGATGTATATTTTGCAATGGCACGCGGCTCTAAAGATCACGTTGCTTCTGAAATGACAAAATGGTTTAACACAAACTATCATTACATTGTTCCTGAATATGAAGAAGGATTACAAATCTCTTTAAAAGACAATCGTCCTCTTCGTTTATATGAAGAAGCGAAAAAAGAGTTAGGCGTTGATGGAAAACCAGTTATTTTAGGCCCTTATACATTCCTAAAACTGGCAAAAGGTTATAACGAAGAGCAATTTGCCACTATTTTAAAAGAGCTAGTTGCACCTTATGTACAATTATTCTCTGAATTACACGCAGCTGGAGCACAAATTATTCAAGTTGACGAACCAATCTTCGCATCTTTAACAAAAGATGAAATTAATCAAGCGAAAGAACTTTACGAAGCTATTCATAAAGAGGTTCCAAATGCGAATCTTCTTCTACAAACATATTTTGATAGTGTAGAAGAGAACTATGAAGAAATTATTGCATTCCCTGTTTCTGGTATTGGATTAGACTTTGTTCATGGCAAAGAAGGTAATGTAAATGCTATTTCAAAATATGGATTCCCAGCTGATAAAATTTTAGCTATCGGTTGTATAGATGGCCGTAACATTTGGAGAGCTGATCTTGATGATGTACTTTCTTTATTTACAACATTACAAAATCAAATCACAGCAAAAGGTTTAATTGTTCAACCTTCTTGTAGCTTATTGCATACTCCAATTGATAAAACGGAAGAAACGCACTTAACAAGTGAATTATTTGATGCACTTGCATTTGCTAATCAAAAATTAGAAGAACTAGTCCTTATCCATTCTGCTCTTACTAAAGGTGTAGAAAGCATCAGTAGCGATTTAACAACATATCGTAATGCACATCATGCAATCCGCTCATCAGCTGCACGTAATCGTGAAGATGTAAAAGTGGCACGTACATCACTTAAAGAAGATGATTTCTCACGTCCTCTTCCATTTGAAAAACGATATGAACTACAGCAAGTAGCTTTACAATTACCGTTGTTACCAACAACAACTATTGGTAGCTTCCCGCAAACATCTGAAGTTCGTCAAACACGTAAACAGTGGCGTAACGGCGATATTACAAATGAACAATATAATCAATTCATTGAAAAAGAAACTGCAAAGTGGATTCGTTACCAAGAAGATATTGGTCTTGATGTACTAGTACATGGTGAATTCGAAAGAACTGACATGGTGGAATATTTTGGAGAAAGACTTGCTGGTTTCTCCTTTACTAAAAACGGATGGGTACAATCATACGGTTCTCGTTGCGTAAAACCACCTGTTATTTATGGTGATGTTGCCTTTATAAGTGGAATGACTATTAAAGAAACTGTATATGCACAAAGCTTAACAGAGAAAGTAGTAAAAGGTATGCTAACTGGACCTGTCACTATTTTAAATTGGTCATTCGTTCGAAATGATATTTCAAGAAAAGAAGTATCATATCAAATTGCATTAGCACTTCGTCATGAAATTGAATTACTTGAATCTTCCGGAATTAGAGTAATCCAAGTCGATGAACCTGCACTTCGTGAAGGTATGCCGTTAAAAGAAAAAGATTGGGATGCATACATTACATGGGCAGTTCAATCATTCCTTTTAGCAACATCTTCTGTAGAAAATGAAACACAAATTCATACTCATATGTGTTATAGTAACTTCGAAGATATTGTAGATGCAATTCGAGCGTTAGACGCAGATGTTATTTCTATCGAAACATCAAGAAGTCATGGAGAATTTATTAATACATTAAAGCATACAACATATGAAAAAGGAATTGGTCTAGGGGTATATGATATTCATAGCCCACGTGTCCCAAGTAAAGATGAAATGTTCACAATCGTAGAACAATCTTTACAAGTATGTGACCCTAAATATTTCTGGATTAATCCAGACTGTGGTTTAAAAACACGAAGAACTGAGGAAGTTATACCTGCTTTAGAGCACATGGTTCAGGCAGCAAAAGACGCTCGTTCTCTCCTAAAAACAAACGCATAATAAAAAAACGTGTTATCCTTTTGAAGGATAACACGTTTTTTTATTCTACACTCTCAAAATAGAAGTCGTATTGTACTTTATACAATTCATCGTCTGATGGCTCTTCAAGAGGAGTTGCCTGCAAGACTATCATATATTCCCCGTTCGGAATAGGAATATGATATTTATTAGAAAGAATACTTGTTATATATACTTCTTCATTCTTCACTGTGAAAGGAACTGATATCGTTCTAACCACTTCTTCTTTCTCAATATGATTTCCACAAGTAACTTCCACTTCACAAGTATAGTCAGAGATTGCTTCAAAAATAATAGCTCCATCCACCTCAGCATAGCCTCTTTCAAAATCTTCAGGAGTCCAATCTACATAAGGCTGCTGACCATCATAGTTCATTATCATTAATTGCGAATATGAAATTGTTAATTCCATAACTATCCCTCTCCTCCACTATGAAATGTATGCCAATTACTATTTCACTTCAAATTTCACACGCGTACCATCTGGATATTTGTCTAGCTTATTCCCTACCCAAGAACCTGCACCGCGGTTATCTGCTGGACTTATATATTCAATATGAGCTCCTTTTCCGCCTTCCTTACACATCGCCATCGGCCATTCATCACGATCATAACCTTTCTTCGTCGGATATGGTGCTAACGATAATTTCCTTCTATCCGCTGCACCATTACGATCAATTGTACACATTTCCGAATGTCCTTCTTTTATAGCATCCGTTATATGTTTCCCGGTCTCTGGATATCGTTCTTTCGGGAACTCTAGAATTTGATCATACGTAGTTGTTTTTTTAGTACTTGTCTCCTCTGGCACAAGTACTTCATATACCGCTACCAAAAGAGAAAGAATTGCAATAATTGAAATGATAATACCTTTAAATTGCTTCATGTGTACCTCCGTGTTCCTACCAATTTCTTTTCCTCAGTTATTATAACAAACTTCTTCTATGTATGTTTTCAGACATTATTTTAGCTCTTCCTCTCCATTCCGCCAAAAACATTCATTTTTCTTCATCTTTTCACTAATGCTGTAGAAAACTAATAACCTTCCGACATTCTTTTTCAAAGGAAGTCCACATAAAAGGTTGAAATGATATATACGATACTTTTTGGGGAGGAACTATCATGGAAGCTATTTATAAAACGAAAGATGTTACAAATAAAACAGGTATCCCAAAACATATAGTCCGAAAATATAGCCAACTCTTAGAGGAACACGGTTATATCATTTCAAAAACAGCTGATGCTCGTATTTATAAATTGGATGATTTAAAACTATTGAAATCTATACATGAAAGAGCTGCTACATTACAAGAAGACATTTCAGAAACAATACCTATTATTTTAAAAGAAAAAGATGCCCCACCTGTACCTGTTATTCAAGATAAACAAGAAGTGCAACCAAAAGAAGATGGGCGTAACTTTGAGGAGTTCATGCTAAAACTTGAAATGCTTGCTCAATTAAATGAAGCAATTATTCATCAAAACTCTACTCTCATTACACAAAATCGTTTAAAAGACGAGAAATTAGATGAACTAATGCAACAAGTTTATGTAAAAGAAGGCTCTCAAGAAAAAATGTTACAAGATCTAGTTGTTCACGCCGCTCAAACAGATGCACTCCAAAAAGAAAAAATGGACTTATTAATGAATCATATGTATAAGCGAGAATCCAAACAAGAAGAAAAAATGAATAAACTTGTCAATCAAATTTACAATAAAGATAGCAACCGTGATACACAACTTATGCAAGTTATTCGCGAAATTCAAGAAACAAAAAGATTAGTCGCCGCCTCAAAAGAGCAAGGCTTCTTTCAATCATTTAAAAGTTTATTCGTTCGAACAAAACAAGAAAAAATAAATGAATGAAATTTTGTATCTTTTTCTAATGCACGATAAAATAAAAAGTTACCTTCTATCGGTAACTTTTATTCCTTATATCGTACAGCTGGCAATATAATAATAGCTTCAGTTCCTTTTCCGCTTTCACTTTTATATTCCAATGTGCCATTATGCGCTTGTAAAATACTAAATGTTACCATAAGGCCTAATCCTGTTCCTTTTTCTTTTAAAGAATAATACGGTTGTCCAAGCCTTACTAACTGTTCTTTTGTCATTCCAACACCACTATCTTTAACTCTTATTATTATCAATTCATCTTTTTGAATAGCTGTTACTTTTAAATACCCTTTGTTTCCTTGAATTGCTTCAATACCGTTTTTAACAACATTCATAATAGCTTGCTTCAATTTCGTCTTATCGCCGATAGTATAAAGGCTCTCAGAAATCTCAACTTGCAAATAAACGCCCTGCATCGCTGCAAATGATGACATAAGAGTTGTCATTTCAATTAATTGTGCTGATAAACAAATATGTTCTTTTTTTTCAATTTGAGGCCTTGCTAAATTTAAATAATCTGAAATAATCTGTTCAGCACGATCCAGTTCAGCTAATACGAGACGCATATAATCTTTGTTTTTTACGTCTTCCGTACTCTCTAGCAATTGAATAAACCCTCGTACAACAGTGAGAGGGTTTCGAACTTCATGTGCAACACTTGCAGCTAACTCACTTACAATATTAAGTTTTTCTGATTTTTGCATTTCTGTACGCAATAATGCATTTTCGTTTAAATACTCAGTCAAATACACTTGAAATACCATTGTCATAACCATAATAAGTGATGCAAATATATACCCACTATATAGATTAGATATGTACGGTGTAAAACCTGTTTCTAAAAGGACATTCAACATCCCGACTACTAATGAAACAAGAACATAAAATGATGCAATCATAAAAGCTAATATTAGCTTCTTATCTCTTGAAAAAAGAGACCATTTCTTTGACAAAAATAATGGAATTATCGAAAGAAATATAACTTCTACCATAGGCAACCAACTAAGCCCCTTAAAAATCCATTCATATGCAACATAAATAATGGCAGGGATGAGCCCAACAATCCCACCATATAAAAAACCACTAACAATTGGGACTGGATGAAAATTGTATCCGCAAACGGTACCAAAACAAATAGAGTATGTCATGGAGAGAACGAGTGTAACGCTAGATAAAAACATAATAAAGTAGCGATTAGGCTTCGGAAGCATTCCTTGATAACGATTTAAACGAATCGCTTCATATAAAAATAGTGGTAAAATAATGATGGCAATTTGGATCATTAAATCACGAATCAGCTCCATAGCCTCTCATCCCCTATATGTATTTTGATATGATTATATCATTTTATAAGTCTATTTGTTTCAAAATTTTGATTTTTCTTAACATCTTTGTTAATTATTTGTTAACAACTAATAATAAATGTTACAAATTTCCGAAATGATTGTAAACCCTGTACCAAATTTCCTTCGTGCAGTATACAATGAATACGGATTACAAAGAAAATAAAAAACACTTCACTAGACGGACAACTATCGCAAAATACAGCATATAATCCATACTATCTATGTTTACAAATAAGTGATCATTACTTTAGTAGGAGGAAGATAAATATGGCGGGTACTACGCTTGTTTTAAAAGAAGAAAATTTGGTTGTGCTAGAAAACGTTGAAAAATCAGTATACGAAGAATTGCAACATAAAGCAGGGGACGAAGACTGTACATGTGCTGTAAATGAATCCGTTGTCCATCTTGGCAAAGTATCTTCCGTACTTTGGAACGAAGATGAAATAGATTGGGAATACGGTTATTAAAAAGTCGCTTGCAGCGGCTTTTTTTGTGTTTATGCTTAAGTGAAACTTTAATTAACTCACACAGCTTATACTCTTATAGACATTTGAATCCTCACATAATTTCTTACTTCCACTGAATTTTAAGATACGATTCTTATCTTTCACAAATAGCGGGGGAAATTTTATAAACAAAGCGTAATAGTTGAAAATATGATAAAATGAACTTAATTTTCAAACGGAAGAAAGGGAGATACAATGGAACAATTCATTAATCCTAGAGTGAAGGACATCCAAATTTCTGGAATCCGTCAGTTCTCTAATATGATTCAAAACTATGATAATCTTATCTCTTTAACAATTGGGCAACCCGATTTCCCTACACCTTCTCTAGTAAAAGAAGCAGCTAAACGGGCCATTACAGAAAATTATACAAGCTATACACATAACGCTGGTTTACTAGAATTACGCAAGGCAGCTTGTAACTTTGTAAAGGACAACTACAATTTACATTATTCACCTGAAAACGAAACCATTGTTACAATCGGTGCTAGTGAAGCGATCGATGTTGCATTCCGAACTATTTTAGAACCAGGAACGGAAGTAATTTTACCTGCTCCTATTTACCCTGGTTACGAGCCGATTATTCGACTATGTGGTGCAACTCCTATTTTTATAGATGTTCGTGAAACTGGATTTCGTTTAACAGCTGAAGCTCTGCGAAATGCAATTACAGAACGAACAAGATGCGTCGTTTTACCGTATCCTTCTAATCCAACTGGTGTTACCTTATCAAAAGAAGAATTAGAAGATATTGTATCTATCTTAAAAGATAAAAATATTTTCGTTCTTTCCGATGAAATTTATAGCGAACTTGTATATGAAGACAAACACACATCTATCGCTCATTTCCCAGAAATGCGTGATAAGACTATTGTCATTAACGGCTTATCAAAATCACATTCTATGACCGGTTGGCGTATCGGACTTTTATTTGCTCCAGAATATTTAGCAAAACACATATTAAAAGTTCATCAATACAATGTTACATGTGCTACTTCAATCGCTCAGTATGCTGCAATCGAAGCTTTAACAGCTGCTAAAGATGCACCGAAGATGATGCGCTATCAATACAAAAAACGCCGTGATTACGTGTATAATAGACTCATTCAAATGGGTTTAACGGTTGAGAAGCCAACAGGTGCATTTTATTTATTCCCATATGTTGGACATTTAACATCTTCATCATTTGATTTTGCACTTGATCTTGTAAAAGAAGCTGGGCTAGCCGTTGTTCCTGGAACCGCATTTTCCGAATACGGTGAAGGCTACCTTCGCCTTTCCTATGCTTACAGTATCGAAACTTTAAAAGAAGGCTGTGACCGTTTAGAAGCCTTTCTAAAGAAAAAAGCTAAGAGTTAAACTCTTAGCTTTTTGTTGCATAATGATCACAAGTTTGACGCTTCAATAATTTATGCGGAATAATAATGCATTTTGAAGTAGATTCAGAATGCTCCACCTTATCAACTAAAGCTTTTGCCGCTTCATACCCTAATTGATAAATATTCACATCAACTGTCGAAAGTGGTGGACTAGCAATTTCTGATAATAAAGCATTGTTAAAGCTTACAATCGAAACATCTTTCGGTACAACAAATCCTTTTTTAGAAAGCGCACTTAACACGCCAAGTCCAATTAAATCATCCGTTGCCATAATTGCCGTCGGTGGTTGCTTTAGTCCCATTAATTCCTCAACAGCCTGTTGACCACTCTCTCTTGAAAAATCAAAGTGTAAAATATACTCTTTCGGCAATAGAATATCTGCTAGTTTCAAAGCATCACTCATCCCCGCCAAACGATCTCTCGTTACAAGTAAATCTGATCCACCGCCGATGAATGCGATTTGTTTATGGCCTAATGAAATCAAATATTCCGCTACTTCTCTTGCAGCTGTATAATTGTCATTATCTACATATGTAATTTCATCTTTTCGATCATATGGTTTTCCAATTAAAACAAACGGGAAGTTTTGGTCATGCAAGTATTGAATAATCCGGTCATTTTCTCTTGAATATAAAAGAATAATACCACCGATTTGACGCCCTTGTACCATTTTTACAACACCATTAAAAATTTCATCTTCCGTTTCACCAGTCGACATATAAAGCGCATACCCTTCCACATGTGCAAATGAACTAATTCCTCTTATAACTTCTGGGAAAAATGGATTTTGAAAAGCTTTACTTGCAGAACTCGGCATAACAAGACCAAGTGTCTTCGTCGTTTGGTTCGCAAGGTTTCTTGCATTTAAATTTGGATGATATCCTAATTCACTCATTACTTTTCGAACACGGCGCTTTGTCTTTTCACTTATACTTGGATTATCAGCAATTACACGAGAAACAGTTGATGGTGCTACGTTCGCCTTCTTCGCCACATCTTTAATTGTAACTGTCATAAAAATCCCCTCCTTTCACTTCTCTGCCATTTTCATATATTTTATCTTGCACCCGTTGCAAGTCATAGGAAAAGTCATAAACTGTCATTTATTTATTCTATCTTGCAAAACTTATCATATTCTCCCTCTCCATGTATTGTAAGGGATATAGCTCTTTTTTCCTATACTATAATATACTATTTATTTCACTTCTTTTCATATGCGATGTCAAATCTCTTTTCATCTCTCTATAATTTTTTTATAGAGAGATGAAAAGAAAAATGGGACATAATGTCCCATTTCTCATCCTTTCGTACCTCCAGCTGTTAAACCAGAAATAAAGTATTTTTGTAGTGATAAGAATAAAATCGAAATCGGGATTGCAATTAATACGGAACCAGCCGCAAACGTCGTAAATTCATTACCAAATTTCTTCGCTACCATTTCATAGAGTCCAACTGCTAAAGTGTAATTTTCCGGCGTGCGTAAAATAATACTTGCTAAAATGAAATCTGTAAATGGACCGATGAAAGTGAATAATGCTACAACCGCTACGATTGGCTTTGCAAGCGGCATAATGATTTGCCAAAAAATACGGAAGTGTCCTGCTCCATCCATGCGGGCTGACTCATCCAACTCTTTCGGAATCGTATCAAAATACCCTTTCATAAGCCAAGTATTCATTGGAATTGCTCCACCTACATAAATTAAAATTAATGCAAGATGTGTATCAATTAATCCTGTTAACTGTGCTAATACATATAGTGCGATTAACGCTGCAAAGTTCGGAATCATTTGTAGAATTAAAAATGTTAATAAACCATTTTTTCTTCCGACAAAACGATATCTCGAAAATGCATAAGCAGTAAAGCTAATTGCTAACACCGAAAAAATCATCGTCATAACACTAACTTTTAACGTATTTTTATACCAAAGTAAGTAATTACTTGAATCAAGATCAAGTAGCTTACGATAATGATCTAACGTAGCATTTTTTGGAATAATGCTAGAACCAGACAAACTATCTCCTGGATTAAACGATGAACCAATAATCCATAGTAATGGATAGAAAATAATCGCACACATTATGAAGATAACCAAATAACTTAATGAAAGACGTAACATCTTTTGTCGTTTAATATTCATTTACATCATATCCTCTTCTTGGAATGATTTTGTTCTCTTAAATTGCCATAACGCAACTGTAATAACGATTAACGATAAAATCATTGTAAGAGCTGCTGCTTTTCCGTACTGCGCTGAAGTCATCGTTAACTTATAAATCCATGAAATTAAAATATCCGTTCCACCTGCATCTTGCCCCGCTACAGCAGGACCTCCGCCATTAAATAGATAAATGATACTAAAGTTATTAAAGTTAAACGTATATTGTGTAATTAAAATTGGTGCTGTTGCGTATAAAACAAGTGGCAATGTAATTTTACGGAACTGTTGCCAAGCAGTTGCTCCATCTACTGTAGCAGCTTCATATAATTCTCCTGGAATCGATTGCAATATACCTGTTGTCATTGCAAAGACGAATGGGAAACCGAGCCACGTTTGGATCATAATTAAAGCAATCTTCGCCCAAAACGGATCTGTCATCCAAGCAATCTTTTCAATCCCGAATAAAGCTAATACTTGATTATTAATTGCTCCAAATGTTTCATTAAACATACCCGAGAAGACAAGAATAGATACGAATGCTGGAACAGCCCACGGTAAAATGAAAATTGTTCGAATAATTGCCTTACCTTTAATACCAGGCTGATTTACGATAATCGCTAAGAAAATACCAAGTGCAACTTGTAATGTTGTTGCAACAAATGTCCAAATGACAGTCCAAGAAAATACACTTAAAAATGTCTCTCTCCACATTGGTAATGTGAAAATATCAATAAAGTTTTTAAAGCCCACCCAATCTACTAATTTAGCTGGAGGAGAGTGATATAAGTCATAGTTCGTAAATCCAATTAAAATTACAAAAATGATTGGAAATACAACTACAAAGATTAGTAATAGAAATCCTGGTGAAACCATTAAATATGGAAAACCTTGATCTAATAAGTTACGGTATTGCTCTTTTACAGAGTTTAATGGGGTTCCTATATCACGTTTCTTCCCGTTTTGATATGCATCATATAAATTAAATCCATATATTCCGAGTCCAAACACGATGACGATAAGTGCCAAGATCCCTTCCACTAATAGAAAGACAGAATGGTCACGTGGAACTTCTGTACCGAGTGTTACAATTCCCCATAATCCCATATTTAATAAATCAGTAAATGCTACAATAAATGAACCTGTTAATACTAGAAAAATAAGGCCTTTTACAAATTGTTTATTATACATTTGGCCTATGCCTGGAATGATTGATAACATGGTTGCCATTTTCCTATGTTTTGAACCTTTTAAGCCGTTTGCTGGTTCCATAGATGTTTGCATGTTCCTTCCCCCTTTTTTCTGGGAGAGAATTCGTGCCTCTTATAGTAGAGGCACGAATTTCACCTTATTTTTTATTGCTGTGGTTTGCCTCAATATTCCCTTTAATTTGCTTCACTGCATTATCAAGTGCTGCTTTTGGTGCTTCTTTATCTGTAACTACTAACTGAAGCGCGTCTCCAGCTGGTTTCCATACTTCTTGCATTTCTGGAATATTCGGCATTGGAATTCCATTTTCTGATTGAGTTGCAACTGCTTTTGCAGCTTCATTATCTTTAATAATTGGATCTTCCATTACTGATTTTACTGGAGGAATCTCTTTTGTCTTCTCAAATCTAATTTTTGCGTTTTCTTCATTTGTTACCCACTCAGTGAATTTTGTAGCTAAATCATTTTGTTTAGAGAAGCTTGTTACATGCCATCCTTTTACCCCAACAAATGTTTTCATCGGTTGACCATTTGGTAATTTTGGCATTGGAGCAACACCATAATCAATTCCGTTCTTTTCCATCGCTTGGAACGCCCACGGTCCGTTCATAATAGATGCTGCTTTTCCTTCATTGAATAATCCATCAGCAGCAGGTCCACCAGATTCACCGATAATACCTTTCGGGAATAACTTTTCTTTGTACCATTTTTGAAGATATTCAGCACCTTGTACTGCTCCGCTATTATTTAATCCAACATCACTTGCATTTGGCTTTCCGTCTTTCTCACCAAATACATATCCGCCCATACCTGCCATAAACGCGTTAGCAAAGTAGAAGTTATCTCCTAATGTTAAAAATCCGTACTTGCCATCCTTCGTAAAGTCTTTTGAGAAGTTAAATAGCTCGTCCATCGTTTCTGGAGCTTTTTGCATTAATTTTTTATTGTAAATAAAAATTGGTGTTTCAATTGCTTTTGGTAAACCATATAATTTCCCGTTGTATGTTTGTGCCTTTATTGATAAGTCAGTAAATTTACTCTTCACAGCATCATCTGCTTTTACTTCAGAAAGTAAGCCTTCTGTTACTGCATTTCCGATTTGATCGTGTGGCAATGTTACAACATCTGGTCCCGTCCCCGCTGGTCCATCAAGGCGTAACTTCTTCACTTGATCTGTCATTTGCATTTCAACAACTTTTACTTTTACTTTATATTTTTCCTCAAAGCTTTTCACTGCTGGTTCTAAACCAACACCTTTTTTATCATCTTCCCAAACGAGAAGATCATAGTCTTTCTTCGCTTTACTTTCCTCTTTTTTTCCTGAATCTTTCGGTCCACATGCAGATAACATGCCAATTGACAATGCTGAAATCGTTAATAGTGATAATGCTTTCTTCATCCCAAAAACCTCCCTAAATTGTCTATGTACCTCTTTAATTGAAAACGTTTGCATTTAATTGTTTAATAGAAGCGCAAACAATATCTAAATCTATGAAAACGTTTGCGCTATTTGTCTATCATTATACATCCTTTTATTCATTTTGCAAATATTAATTTTCAAAATAATCTTATCACACTCTTTATTCATTGACTTTACATAAAATGAATACTACTCTTATAAGCAATATTAAAGTTATGTGGAAGGCAATCGTTTGCAACATAATCTTTATTATTTCATTTACGGGAACTATATGTATAGAGATATTAAAGGGGGATTTTCTATATGCTCAAAGAAGCGATCTATCATAGGCCAAAAGATAATTATGCATACGCTTACGATGAAAAAACAATTCACATCCGAATACACACAAAAAGAGATGATGTTCACAACGCCGCTCTCATCTACGGGGACCCGTACGAATGGCAGGACGGGAAATGGATTACAGCAAGTACACCGATGAAAAAAACTGGATCTACTGAGTTATTTGATTATTGGTCCGTTTCAATCAAACCAAAATTTAAACGCTTACGTTATGGATTCGAATTAAAAAACGACGTAGAAACTTTTATTTATACAGAACGAGGATTTTTTTCTAATATTCCAAATGACGATGTCGGTAACTTTTTCTGCTTTCCATTTGTTCATGCAAAAGACGTTTTCAGGGCACCATCCTGGATTAAAGACACAGTATGGTATCAAATTTTCCCAGAACGATTCGCTAACGGGGATAACACATTAAATCCAGCAAACACACTCCCTTGGGGAAGTACCGAACCAACTCCAACTAATTTTTTCGGCGGAGATTTTGCTGGTATTATTCAAAACCTTGATTACCTTGTGAAGCTTGGAATTTCCGGAATATATTTCACTCCTATTTTCAAAGCTCATTCGAATCATAAATATGACACAATTGATTACATGGAAATCGATCCACAATTTGGGACGAAAGAAACTTTCAAAGAACTCGTTCAGGCGTGTCATAAACATGGTATAAAAGTAATGCTCGACGCTGTTTTTAATCATAGCGGGTACTTCTTTGATAAATTTCAAGACGTGCTGGAACAAGGTGAAAATTCCGCCTATAAAGATTGGTTCCATATTCATGAATTTCCAATCATAACCGAGCCACTTCCTAATTATGATACTTTCGCATTTACACCGTATATGCCTAAATTAAATACAGCACACCCAGATGTAAAAGAATATTTACTTGAAGTAGGGCGTTATTGGGTAAGAGAATTCAATATAGACGGTTGGCGCCTTGATGTAGCAAATGAAGTCGATCACAGTTTTTGGAGAGAATTCCGAAGTGAAATAAAAGCATTAAATCCTGAAGTATATATTTTAGGTGAAATTTGGCACGATGCACTCCCATGGCTACAAGGTGACCAATTTGATGCTGTAATGAGCTATCCTGTTACAAACGCTCTACTTTCTTACTTTGCTAACGAATCCATTCATGCAAGTGAATTTATGAAACAAATTACCGATTCTCTACATTCCTACTCTATGAATGTAAATGAAGCGGCATTTCATTTATTAGACAGTCATGACACACCTAGAATTTTAGCAACATGTAACGGGGATAAAAATAAGTTAAAGTTACTCTATGTATTTCACCTTTCTTTCATCGGTTCTCCTTGTATTTATTACGGCGATGAAATCGGTATGGATGGTGGAATGGACCCTGACTGCCGCAAATGTATGATATGGGATGAAAAAGAACAAGATACTCTTTTATTTACACATATACAAACATTAATTTCATTACGGAAACAACATAAAGCATTTGGAGGAAATGGTACTTTTCAATTCATTGAGGCAAATGATGAACATAATTATATTTCTTATACAAAAACATATGAAGATGAAACTATCTTTTTCGTTTTAAATCCTACTAACAGTGAAGTTACAACTTCACTCCCTCTTCATATTACCAGGAAGAAAATAATTAACATTTATACAAACGAAGAATTTTCAGCGGAAGCAAGTGTATTACAAGTTACACTTCCACCGTATGGATTCTCTATTTTAAAATGGTAATAGTAAAAGCCTTATGCCAGGGTGGCATAAGGCTTTTCTTATTTCAATTTAAATACCATTGCTTCATATGGTCGTAATGTAATGTTTTCTATCAATACATTTTCTACATCATAATTGTGTATTAATAACTCTGCTTCACTATAAATAATGTCCTCAGGCAATTCAAATACACATTCATCTGCAGTAAAGTTTGCAATCACCAGAAGCTTTTCTTCTCCATATGTTCTTACATAAGCAAAAATAGAAGGGTTATTTTCTAATATTAAATCATATGTTCCATACACAACTATTTCATTGTTTTTACGTAATTCAATCAATTTTTTATAGTAATAAAAAATCGATTCTTCATCTTGGATTGCCTGTTTCACATTAATCTCTTTGTAGTTAGGATTTACCGCAATCCAAGGCTCACCCGTTGTGAATCCAGCATGTTCTCTATCATCCCACTGCATCGGAGTTCTAGCATTATCTCGGCCCTTTATATATATAGACTGCATCACTTTATCTATATCTTCGCCGCGCTCTATAACTTTCTCTTTATACATATTTAGTGTTTCAATATCTCGGTATTCATCAATTGATTCAAATCGAACATTTGTCATTCCGATTTCTTCTCCTTGATAAATATATGGTGTCCCTTTCATCATATGAAGTACTGTCGCTAACATTTTCGCTGATTCAGTATGATAAGCTCCATCATTACCAAAACGAGATACAACGCGAGGCTGGTCATGGTTATTCCAATAAAGGCTATTCCATCCTGTTTGTTCTAATGCTTTTTGCCACTTTGTTAAATTTTGTTTCAAAGTAAGAAGTGAGCATGGTTTTACATCCCATTTCCCACCTTCTCCGGAATCTAAATCCATATGTTCAAATTGGAATACCATTTGTAGTTCTTTTCTAGCTTCCCCTGTATACAATTTAGCCTCTTCTGTCGTTACACCAGGCATTTCCCCAACCGTCATAATGTCATACTGAGACAATACGTCTTCATTCATTTCATGCAAATACTTATGAATGTTCGGACCGTTCATAAAATGTTTATGCCCTGAAACATATCCTTCTTCATCCGTTTCAACAGCTGGTAAGCCATCTTCTTTAGAAATAAAATTAATAACATCCATACGGAACCCATCAATTCCTTTTTCTAACCAAAACTTCATCATGTCATAAACATCTTGTCTTACCTTTTCATTATCCCAGTTTAAATCTGGCTGTTTTTTAGAAAACAGATGTAAATAATATTCATCTGTCATCTCATCATATTGCCATGCAGATCCACTAAATGCTGCTCCCCAGTTATTCGGCTCTTTCCCTTCTTTTCCAGGGCGCCATATATAATAGTCTCTATATTTATTATCTTTCGATTTACATGATTCAATAAACCAATTATGTTCATCTGAAGTATGATTAACAACTAAGTCCATCATAAGTTTCATATTACGTTTATGCATTTCATGTAATAGTTCATCCCAATCTTCCATTGTTCCGAACTCGTTCATAATTTTACAATAATCACTTATATCGTAACCATTATCATCGTTTGGAGATTCATAGACTGGTGATAACCAAATTACATCAATACCTAATTCTTTTAAGTAGTCTAGCTTCGCAAGAATACCACGAAGGTCACCTATACCATCACCATTACTATCCATAAAACTACGAGGATAAATTTGATATACTACACTTTCTTTCCACCATTGTTTTCCCATTATGCTACCCCATTTCATCTATACTATTGATTCTTTTTTCTTTTTTTTAAGGCGCAAACGTTTTCATTACTGAATGATAACAGATTCTATCCAAATTTAAAATAGCGCTTACAATATTTATTTTCTTTTTCTAATAAAACATGTGAAACTTATTATATATTCATAGGAATAATGAAAACGTTTTATTTTTTTATAGTGTTTTTATTTCTTTTTTGAATCTATTCGTTTATAATAAATTCAAAGAAAACGTTTGCATAAACTTTCTAGGGGGAAATATCATGGCAGAACTTAAATTAGAAAATATTTATAAAATATATGATAATAACGTAACAGCCGTAACAGATTTTAACTTACACATTCAAGATAAAGAATTTATCGTATTCGTTGGTCCTTCTGGATGCGGAAAATCTACAACACTACGAATGGTAGCTGGACTTGAAGATATTTCAAAAGGAGAATTTTCAATTGATGGTAAGCTAATGAACGATGTTCCTCCAAAAGATCGAGATATCGCAATGGTCTTCCAAAACTACGCTCTTTATCCACATATGAGTGTGTATGATAATATGGCATTTGGATTAAAACTTCGAAAAATACCGAAAGATGAAATCGACCGTCGAGTGAAACATGCAGCTCAAATTTTAGGACTTGAACAATATTTAGATAGAAAACCGAAAGCTTTATCAGGTGGACAACGTCAACGTGTTGCATTAGGTAGAGCAATTGTTCGAGACGCAAAAGTCTTCTTAATGGATGAACCATTATCAAACTTAGACGCTAAACTACGTGTTGCAATGCGATCAGAAATTTCTAAATTACACCACCGCCTTGGCACAACGACAATTTATGTAACACATGATCAAACTGAGGCAATGACAATGGCTTCACGCCTTGTTGTTATGAAAGACGGCAAAATCCAACAAATTGGAACTCCAAAAGAAGTATATGAAACACCTGAAAATATTTTCGTTGGTGGTTTTATCGGTTCACCTGCAATGAATTTCTTCCGTGGAAAATTAACTGAAACCGATTTCGTTATAGACAGTTCACTAAAGTTTAAAGTATCTGAAGGAAAAATGAAGTTATTACGCGAACAAGGCTATGTAAATAAAGAAATTGTTTTAGGTATTCGTCCAGAAGATATTCATGATGAACTATTATTTTTAGAAGCTTCACAAGCTACTACTTTCACAACGAAAATTGAAGTTGCAGAGTTGTTAGGGGCTGAATCCATTTTATATATGAAACTTGGAAATCAAGATTTTGCAGCACGTGTTGATGCAAGACATACTTTTTCACCTGGTGACCAAATTAAACTTGCTTTTGATATGAATAAAGCACATTTCTTTGATAGCCAAACCGAACAACGTATTCGTTAAAAAATAAAGTTCTATAATAGAACATACAAAAAAACCGTCCACATATATACTGGGGGCGGTTTTCCATTATTATACTAGGGCTTCTATTGTATGAAATGATTGTCCTCTCGTGCTAATAATACCAAAAACAGGTAAATCACTAAGCACCACTTCTTCTTGCTGTTTCATAAAAGATGACGTTAATTGTTTTATCTCTATCCAAACGTCATTAATACAAAGTACATTGGAATCGTTCTCTTGTTGGCGAGAAAAAATAGAATCTATTTTATATAGACCAGCATTTTGAAAAAGCATATCAATACGACTGTATGCCTCCATAGCAAAACTAATAACACGTTGCCAATCTCCTTGTTTCCCCATATCGTAGGATACAAAAAGTGCTTCTCCGCCTAAATCCGTAATTTCCTCGGCTGTTGCTTGTCCACTTTCTTGATCAATGTCCGTCACAATTACTTTTGCGCCTTGCTTAGCCAACAAAAGAGCTGTACTACGTCCAATACCGATGCCACCACCAGTTACAATGGCAACTTTTCCTGCAAGCTTCATTTTCATTACCCCTTCTATATGTCTTACCGTCATTCAGTATACTCCTTTATTAGATTAGTCCGCAAGCAGGAAAAGTTTACTCCACAACTTGTAAGCGATTACTTTTCTGTTTCTTTTTTTTTCTTACTATTATATTGATCGAAGGTTAAACCAATAAAAATAAGAATTCCCCAAAATATTAAGCTACCTCCAGTCATTCCAAATCCCCCTTTTTTATATAACGATATTATTTATATCCATTATATCATTCTCTTAATTTTCAATCTATTCAAAACGAAAATAGGATGTTTGAATTAGCTACAGCTTCTTTAAACATCCTTCCGTAATATGGAAGGTACTATATAGGAGATATCCACCCTATATCAATTCCATTTATCTAATTTTATGAAAAAATAAGAGAATGATGAAATTTTTCACGAAATTAAAAATAAGACTTTTTATATACAAACGATAAAAAGTCTTATTTCATTAGTAGCACGTATAATCTAAATATTAATTATACAAGACTCATCACTTTCGTCTTTGCAATTAAATCATGGAAGCCACAATTATCTTTGCGGAATAACATCATATATACATTGCATATTAATGGAACTCCAAGTAATAATATGCTTGGTAATAATAATACCAAAAATCGTATTATTAATGTTTGTAACGTTAGTTTTTCACTTGTTAACGAGATTATTTTTGTTCTTGTTACCTTTTTACCAAGTGTAGAACCGTTCCAAAGAAAAGGTAACAGAATAAAATTTATAGCCATTAATACGAAAACAAGTGTAAGGTCATATCTATAGTCACCTAAACTTATATTAAAACGATCAAAAATAGCACTATAGTTTCCTGTAATAATAGCTACTACTGCACCGTACGTAACCGAGATTAAAAACATGTCAATAAGGGAAGCACCTATGCGATTCATTACAAGCGCTGGACGATGCATCTTTAACTTCATTTTGTGTCGACTCCTTCATATCCTTCTTTACCCGTTTCATCGTACCACTTCTAAAAAACATTGTAAACTGGCGTTTCGCTTACTTTTCTTGTACAATGTGTTACAACAGCATTATAAAGGAGGTTCCCATATTGAAAAGATGGATAATCCTATTTGCCGCACTCTTATTAACAGGTTGTGCAGGCAATACAAACCATTTAACTTATACAATTAACGATGAATATGAACTCATCCATACTTCTGGAGATGCATTTGAACTTTTCCCCTCTCAGGATGCTGTATATGCTACACAATACATCCCTGCAAAGATTACAGAAATTGCTTGGGACGATAAATACATTATCACAAAACAAATTGAGGAAAAATCAGATCCAAATAATCCTGACGCAGCAATTACAAATAAAAAAAGTGAACATTATTGGATTATCGATGTAAAGCATAATAAACGATTCGGTCCTTATAATGAAAAACAATTTAACGAGCAAAAAGATGCTTTTAAAATTACAGTACCTTTTCAAAGTGTAGATTCATATGTGAAAGAACTAAAAAAACAGTCAGCATAACTTTTTATGCTGACTGTTTTCGTTTAAATACACACCTTACTTAGAAAATGAGATATTGAAAGTTTGTGGCTCTTTAACAGCTTCATGAGTATCTCCCACTGCTAAATCATCTGTCGTAAACTTAATATCCTTTACCTTCTCTTTTCCATCATCGAGTATTAAACCGATAATTCCTTCTCGTGTCTCACCAGGTTTATAATCTTCCCTTGATACACTCTTTGTGCCTACAAGTGTGTCTTCTTCATATAAAAAGTTTTGAGTCGCTACATTAAAATGCTGTTTGTCATTAATAATAACATCATTCATAGAGAAGAATTGCATGTTCTTATTTCCACTATTCTCTACCTTATATGTAATTTCAACATACCGAATCGTATCGCTAATCTCTGTTCCACTTAACGATGCATATAATTCAGCGTCTTCTTGACTCACTTTATCTCCCAATCTACGCTTTACTTCTTCAGGAGTTAATGCAGTATACACTTTCAATGTATTTTTTGCATCTTTGCTCATTTGTGATAATGAGATAACTTTAACGTCTTGTACGTGAATTTTCATTGGGGCTACTTCAAATGTCTGATTCACAGAATGCATCTGTTCTAATTCAAATGTCCCCCACCCTTTTTCTTTCACTTTTTGTCCTACTTTTTTAAGCTCACGCCCACCATACTCTTTTGTTTCTGGAATAGATTCTTTCTTTTTAGGTTCTGCCTTCTTTTCTTCTTGATGGAAGCAACCACTTAACATAAGAAGAAAACTACATAAAACAAAAATACTTTTCCATGCTTTCATGATTTAATTTCTCCTAACACTATCATTCATTAAAATATATTAGTCCCTTGATTTGTAAACTATAGAAACAATAAGAAGTCCACAAAACGAACTTGTCAGTCCAGATACTATTATACCTCCTATTTGGAAAATATGAAAATAGGGGTCTAATAACGCGTGCACGATAAATATAATGGCCGCCACAACGATAGATGAAGCCCAATATTTCTTTTTTTCCGAAGTTAAACTAGTATCTTGATCAGTTTCCCTTCTATATTTCCATAGCACATATATTAGTAATAGTAGACCAAAACACGTACTCCCATGCTGTAAAAATTTATAAATTGGAATACTATATACTTCTTGCTGTAACAACGGTATTTTCACAACAAAATAGCCTGTCTTATGAGTAAAGGCATCCCAAACGACATGCGTCACCATACCGAATAAAGCAGAATAGCAAAATACAAAAAAGTCCTTCCAAGTATATAGCCCCCACTTCGCATCTACTACATATTTATAGTAACTAGCAAAAGGCTTAGGTAAATGTGTTATAAACGGTCCTTTTAAAATACGATGATATGCATATGCTAATAAAAAAACGAGTGGTAAATTCAAATAGAAGAAACCAGCCCATGTATGGCCAATAATACCGTATGGCCTAAAATATAAAAAATATTCAAAATCAGGTGTCATACTACCTAATATAAGAGCCGTCACCGAAATATAACTAGAATGTTTCTTAGCAAAAGGGAGAACAGCTGCTGGATGTGCAAATGTAAACGGCATATTAATACTCCTCTTCATATTTCTAATAGAATATCATCTATCATAACGAGAGAATTAATCTTGATGCAATGTTTATTTTCACATTGGAATATGATAGTTTACGTGTTATAATCCACATAAAATATTCAGAAAATAGGAGGAGCTCACGTGTCGTTAACACTTGTATTTTTTCTTGTTCTGTCTACCTTTTTTTAAGTACATACATTGGCTTCTTTCTATGGAAGCACTTGAAAATTATAAAATATATGCCTGCTCTCTTTGGCTTTATGAGCGTTCTTTTCATTTTCATATGGAAGAGAATGACTTTCGGCTGGGAAGGGCTCGGTTTTGGCGCACTTCAATATACAATATTACTAGCAAGTTGTATTACATTTGTATTTGCTGCTTTTTTAGAAACAAAATCCCTTATGAATTGAGGTTTATATATTGATTGAAACACCCTTTTTAAAAAGCGTCTCATTACAAAAAGAAAATATCCCTAGCTTTTCCGCATATCCATACTGCTTACCGGCTATACGAACATTACAATCACTCCTTTTCCATCCGAATGTAACATTCATTATTGGAGAAAACGGAACGGGTAAATCAACATTACTCGAAGCGATTGCAGTTGCTTTAGGTTTTAATGCAGAAGGTGGAACGAAGAACTTCCGTTTTAACACGCACGATTCACATTCATCTTTACATGAATACATTCGAATTTCAAAAAGTTTCAATACACCAAAAGACGGTTTCTTTCTTCGCGCTGAATCATTTTATAACGTTGCTTCTTACATTGATGAAATGGATAACGATCGAGAAGGACTTGGGGAAAAAATTATTAATTCCTATGGTGGCATCTCACTACACAAACAATCACACGGCGAATCATTCTTCTCATTATTTATGAATCGTTTTTCAGGACAAGGTTTATACATTTTAGATGAGCCTGAGGCAGCTTTATCCCCAATGAGACAACTTTCAATGCTCATTCGCATGCACGAACTAGCTGAACAAGGTTCACAATTTGTTATCGCAACGCATTCTCCCATTTTAATGGCTTATCCTGAATCTACTATATACTCTTTAACTCAAGAAGGGATTCACGAATCGACATTAGAAGAAACGGAGCATTACCAAACGACGAAACTTTTCTTTGAAAATCGCGATCGATTATTTCATCACTTATTTGAGTCATAAAAAAAGAGGCAGCAATAGCTGCCTCTTTTTTATAATGCTTCTATAAATAAAGCTACTCCAATACCGCCTCCAACGCATAGAGAGGCAATACCTTTCTCTAATCCACGTCTTTTTAATTCGTGAATTAAACTTACAGTAATACGAGCTCCTGTACAACCAATTGGATGTCCAAGTCCTACACCACTACCGTTTACATTCACTTTCTCACGGTCTAACCCTAACTCTTTCTCTACAGCTAAATATTGTGCAGCGAAAGCTTCATTAATTTCAAGTAAATCTGCATCTTCTAATGACCAATCTACTTTTTCTAATCCTTTACGAATTGCTGGTGCTGGTCCAATACCCATAATTTTCGGATCTACACCCGCTACTGAGTATCCAACAATTCGAGCTAACGGTTGTAATCCCTTTTCTTTTGCTTTTTCTTCGCTCATTAATACTAGAACTGCACTTCCGTCATTAAGACCAGATGAATTCCCTGCAGTTACTGATCCGTCTTTACGGAAAGCTGGTTTTAATCCTGCTAATTTTTCCGCTGTAATATCTGCACGTGGATGTTCATCCTTCGCAAATACAACTTCTTTTCTACGTTCTTTTATTGTAATAGGAACAATTTGATCGTCAAAGTATCCAGACTCCATCGCTTGCAACGCTAATGTATGACTACGAAGCGCAACTTCATCTTGTTCCTCTCTTGTAATTTCATATTGTTCAACTAAATTTTCCGCTGTTTCACCCATCATAATATGGTGAATCGGATCTTCTAAAACTTCCCACACCGTATCACGAATTTCTCCGTGCTGTAGACGTTGTCCCCAGCGGTGTTGTTTTAATGCATAAGGGCTCGAGCTCATTGCTTCTACTCCACCTGCAACAACAATATCACTTACACCTAATTGGATTTGCATTGCAGCAGACATAATTGCTTGCATACCTGAAGAACATTGACGTTGAATTGTATAACCAGTAACTGTGTCAGGAAATCCTGCCGCTAATGCAGCTGTTCTTGCCGTATTTGCTTCATCAGTTCTTTGAATACAATGACCTAAAATTACTTCATCAACTTCATGTGGCTCTACTCCGCCTCTTTTTACAGCTTCCTGAAGTACAGGAACAGCTAATTCTACTGGTGTTATATTTTTTAGTGCTCCTCCGAAAGTTCCAATTGGTGAACGAACTGCAGCTGTAATGACAACATTATGCATTTTGTACTTGCCCCTCTCTTATGTACCCTAGTAAGTTTGTAGGTGAAATTCCATAAGTTGTATGTCTAAAATTATCATACTATAAACATACCAAAAAATCAAAATATTTAATATAATAAAAATAGAAGGAATTAACCTTCTATTCTGTCAATGCGTATAAGAATTTTTGTAATATCTTCTCTGTCGTTTCATTCAATTTTGGTAACTTATCTACTGGAAAATATTGAAGTTCTAACCCTTCATGATCGAGCTTTAATTCTCCGCTTACATGATGTGCCTGATACAGATGAATCACATTAAAAATTTCATCTCCATTTGGATAACGGAAATAAACTTCCTTTCCTGAAAGAACGCCAAGAAATTGCATAATTTTCGCGTTTAGTCCCGTCTCCTCGAATAATTCTCTACGAGCAGTTTCTTCTGTCGTTTCTCCCAGTTCCATTGCCCCACCAGGTACGCCCCAATCATATGTATCTGAACGATATTGAAGCAATACTTCTTGATTATCATTTAATATAATAATTGCTGATCCTACTAAAATAAGTGGTCTTGTACCAACTACTTTGCGTAACTCTTCAATATACCCCAATATGTAAACTCCCCTTTCCTCACCCTTCCTTATCATAACAAAATTCTCTTTCTTTTGTTGCTGTAATTTTCAATAAAAAAGGAAGCTTCCACTTCCTTTTTTTACCGTTATCCTGCTATTTGCGGGCGGTAAGACCCCTACCTCAAAATTCAGCGAAAGTAAAGAAGTTAGGTGGGGATCGGGCTGCCCATAAAAGCCCTATTGGTGAGGGCTGATAATCAGTGGGCGATGAACAAAACCCCCACTGATTAAAGTTTCACTTTATTTCTTAAAGCTTTCGTATTTTACAACTTCAAAAGCTTCTTCAATTTCCTCATTATGATAATGGACATATGTAAAACGCCCTAATTCTACTAACCTAGCTATTTCTTGCAATGCTTTATGCTGATCATATGTTTCTTCAATTGTAATATGTACATAAAACTTCATTAATGGATGTTCATATAAAGGTTCTCCCACCTCTACATATACATCTTCAATCCCTTGCACAACTCTTACATAGCTCGCAAATTGATACAGAGCTTCTCTGTCTGAAACGATTTTTAATGTATACATATATTCTCCCCCTTTTCTTTACTATATCAAAAAGCAGACCATACTACGTTATAGAACTATGAAATTTTTTCGACTTATAGTCTATATATTCGTGTAATAAACAAGGCGTTTATCCATACATAGGACCTTTCCCCCACATATATTATAGAAAGAATTTTTTCATTTGAGGTGTTCCTTATGAATTCATACGTTAATATATGTGTTTGCATTACTCCAGGCGCCGATATTTCTGACGACCGTATTGCAAAAGATTTAGCAGTTGCAGAATCAATTTGGCATCCCATTACATTTAAAATTAAAGAAGTAATTGTACTAAACGAGCTTTTCCGTTTTTCTAATCGGGAAATTAGTTATAAAAACTCCATTCAAAGTCAGGAAAAATTATCATCTTTTTTTCAAACTTGTGTTAACGAAGCTCCTGAATGCGACCTTTATATTTGTTATATTGGTAGTGATTATTTCAAAGAAACCGCAGTAATCGCTTGCGCTTACTCTTTAGCGAAACAACAACAACTTACTGGTTACATCGTTTTAACAAACTCAGCTGCTCCAATGAAAAATATATACACCCTCGCTCACGAAATTGGTCATATTTTATTTACAAGACGAATTCATGGAAAACTTACGCACGCAGATCCCCACTCTCCAACCGGTTCTGAACATCACCATTCACCATCGAACCTTATGTACCCTATAGTCCCTAGCCCTAATAACGTTCACATCAATTCATTATTAACAAATGAACAAAAAGCGCTCTCTTTACAAAGTCTCTTATTACAAAGAAAAAAACAGTAACGATCTTGTTACTGTTTAAAGCAATTTATTCCAATCAACAAACGATATACCGGCTGCAAAGGATACACTATACACCTAAACCGAATCCCTCTAAAAATCAAAATATAGTATTTCTTTGGAAATAATTTTTTGTATATCCAGAGCAGCCACTTTCCTATTAATTTAAAAAGATACATTCAGACTTATCCCCTAATAAAATATTAAAATAGTCATCATATATTTTTTTCATGAAAACAGTATAGTTGATCCTAGAAATCAAATCCCTCATATACATATAAATAACTGTCCCTCTTGTTTATTCGTATACTTCTTTTTTTTCTAATTTTATATGAATTTTTAAAAGCATATAAATAACAATGAAAAGAATTATTTGTTGTACATACATTCCAATAATACTCGATACATCTATCATTATAAATACATATTCTAATACAATTGGAACTAGTAAATACGACAAAGTAAACCAACCACCAAATTTAATATTTGTAACAGCCGCTAAAAGAACTACTATACCAACAAGCATGAAGCTTTCTGTACTAGTAAACTTAATAAATGTTGTACCATAAAACTTATTTAATAATGCAATACTAAAAATTAATAAAAACCATATCGCACCGCTTATATACATAATTAAAAATTCAGTTCTTTTACGCTTAAATGATGCTGTTCTCATCCCCCATATTAATACAATAATTCCTACAAAAATCATAATTGGATAGCCAATTAACTCAATTAAAGAATAAGACAAACGATGGTCGGCTGCACTAAAGAATACGCTCTTCATCATCGTGAAAGCCAATAAATTTACAATAAAGTAAAGTAATAATTTATAATTACCTTTTCTATCTATATCCATCTCTTTCGCAAGTTGATTAGCATATTCTTTTGGAGCATGACCGAATATATCACTTACCGTCTTACCGTTCTTCTCACCTTCTATTAGATGTAGTTCCGCATCTTCTAAAAAGAATTTAATATCCTTCTCACTTATTCCTTTTACTCTTAAATAGGCTCCTGTGTTTTCCAAAAAAGTTCGTGACTCATGAGAAAGCATCGCATTCCCTCCTTCCAAACTACTAGTTTACACTTTTTCTCTCTTCAATTTTTAAAGACCATCTCATTAATCCATATATACTTCCATACATAAGTAATATCTTTGCAATTCCCCAAAACACATTTTTTTCTTCTAATTCTTTAAATATAAACATAATCGCTAAAGGAACAATTAGCACCAAAACACCCATCCAACCAAGGACATACACTTCTCCAACAAAAAGTAATAAAAAGATACTTGCTGCTAATATATATGTTTGCATTGTCGATAATTGCAAAATAGGTGTACCGTACCATTTATCAACAAACATCAATAATACTAATAATAAAATGGGAACCATTACTATTATGTAAATAATCCCGAACTCTACAAATTTATTTTTAAAAGAAGACATTCTAAACGCAACAATGGTTCCAATAATCGTAATGATTAAAACGATAGGATAGCCAATTAACTGTATATTCGTTAGTGTAAATTGCTGATTCGGATTATTAAATAAAATATGAGTTAATATCCAATACCCGCCAATACCAATTATCATGGCAAGAATACTCTTTATACTCCCGCCTTTATCCTTCTCCATTTCTTTCGCTAATTCTTCCGCATATTCTTTTGGTGAATCACCGAATATATCGCTTACCGTCTTTCCCTCTTTCTCACCTTCTATTAAATGAAGTTCTGCATCCTCTATAAAAGCGTCCACATCTTCTTCTTTAATTCCTTTTGTTATTAAATACACTTTCGTATCAATTAAAAACTTTTCTCCCTCTTTAGAAACTTGCATTAAAGCCCCTCCCTTATTTAACCGTTTCTCTTCTATTCGCCTTCATCATAATTTCAAGGAAGATTAAAATAAACAAACTTCCGTATAAACATATAATTTGAAATAACATTGGCACGAGATCTTCTGATGTAAATGTTTTAAACACTAACATAATAGAAAGCGGAATGATTAAATATAAGTTTTTAAACCATCCTTCAAAATACATATTTATCGCTACTGTGATAATAAAAATCCCACCACCTAATATATAACTTTGCACTTGAGTGAATGTAACCATCTTTGTAGGATATAACACATCCAATATCGTAACCGCTCCTAATAAAAACATTGGCGCTATCATGACTAAAAACCACATTGAAAACCATGTTTTTGTAAAGCTTGTTACAAAGGTCATTTTACGAAGTAGAAAATTAGGACCCATTACAGCTACAATCAATGTAAAACTATAGCCAATACATTGAATAAGCGAAATCTGTAAAATCCCATTATTAACTATTAAAATAGAAGCAATAATCCAAAACGAAACGATATTCATAACCGTAAATCCAATTTGCTTCCACGTTTCCTGTCTATCTCTTTCCATCACTTTTACAAGTTCATTGGCATATTCTTTCGGTGAACTTCCGAAAATTTCTTCTACACTTTTTCCGTCACTCTCACCTTCTATTAAATGCAACTCTGCATCTTCTATAAAATTTTCAATATCGCTTTCTTTCACACTCTTTGCCGCTAAAAATAATCTCATTTCTAATAAAAAATTTCGCGCTTCATTTGATAACATTATTTTTTTCTCCCCTTCCCTTCAAGTAGACGCTCTACACTACTTTGCATCGCTTCCCAGCGATCCATAAATTCATCCAGTGCTTCCTCGCCTTTTTCTGTTAATGTATAATATTTTCGCTTTGGACCAGATGGAGATTCCTTCATTACACTTGTTATTAATCCTTCCTTTTGCATTCGTATTAATAACGGATAAATACTTCCCTCACTCGCCATTGTGAAACCATACTTCGCTAATCTTTCACTCATTTCATAACCGTATATTTCACCTTCAGAAATAATAGCAAGTAAGCATCCTTCTAAAATCCCTTTCAGCATTTGACTTGTCGACATATTTCAAATCCTCCCACTATCTTGTTTTACAAGATAGATAAGCGTAAGTATCTTGCTTTACAAAATAGTATAGCAAACGCTACTTTGCAAAACAAGATAGCTAGCAATATTTTTCCAAATGTTTGCAGGAATTTTATTATCACCTCTCTAAATAGAGCAATAAAAGAACTTTTATTATGAAGGAGTGTTTTTCATCATGGTTACAAATCGAGTTGTCTTTTTAACAGGTGCTGCGAGCGGTATTGGTTATGAAATGGGAAGTGCTTTTGCCAAAGAGGGTGCTAAAGTTGTGATTAGTGATCGCCTTGAAGATCGTGCAAAAGAAGCTGCTGAACAATTGCAAAAAGAAGGCTATCAAGCCATTGGTTTAAAATGTGACGTTACATCTGAAGAAGAAATTACAGCAGCACTTTCTCAAACAGTTCGTCATTTCGGTTCATTAGATGTATTAATTAACAACGCAGGAATGCAACATGTTTCACCGATTGAAGATTTTCCAACTGATAAATTTGAGCTTCTTATTAAAATTATGCAAATCGCTCCATTTATCGCCATCAAACATGCCTTTCCGATTATGAAAAAGCAAAAATATGGTCGTATTATTAATGTTGCTTCGATTAACGGACTTGTTGGATTCGCTGGAAAAGCTGCCTATAATAGTGCGAAACATGGTGTAATTGGATTAACAAAAGTTGCTGCTTTAGAGGGAGCAACTCATGGAATTACTGTAAATGCTCTTTGTCCCGGATATGTTGATACCCCTCTTGTACGAAATCAACTACAAGACTTAGCAACTACGCGAAATGTACCACTTGAAAATGTTTTAGAAGATGTCATTTATCCTCTTGTACCACAGAAACGTTTGCTACAAGTACAAGAAATTGCTGATTATGCTATGTTTTTAGCGAGTGAAAAAGCAAAAGGTATCACTGGTCAAGCAGTTGTTATCGATGGTGGCTATACTGCTCAATAAAAATAAAGTTTGCTCACGAAGAGCAAACTTTATTTTACTTTCTATCGCGAGGACCTTCCTACTTTAGTAATTGTTTAGGAAGTTTCTCGATTGCAACAATTACCCCATCTAATTTACTTTCAATACGATGAAGTAAATATAATGTTACAACAATCGGAAACCCTACATTACCTATCATCCTGATCCACTCTTCCATCTTTCTCTCCCCCTTTCATTATATAAATAAGAGTGAGAAATACATTTAGGCATAAAAAAACAAGCTATTATGTATTAGCTTGTCTTTCAAATAATGATGCAATTTCCCGTTTATAATCTCCACGTATGATGCCTTTTTCAGTAATAATCCCCGTAATTAATTCATGCGGTGTTACATCAAATGCAGGGTTAAATACAGGCGTTCCAAGTGGCGCCACTTGTTTCCCAAAAATTTTCGTAACTTCTGTTTCATCTCTTTCTTCAATGACAATTTCAGCACCTGTTTGTTTCGTAGTATCAAATGTAGATAACGGTGCTGCAACGTAAAATGGGATACCGAAATACTTTGCTAATATAGCTAAATTTAATGTTCCTATTTTATTGGCAGTATCACCGTTTTCAACGATTCGATCTGCCCCTACGATAATCGCATTAATTTCTTTCGTTCGAATTGCATGTGCTGCAGTATTATCCGTAATAAGCGTTACATCAATGTCTGCTTGTTTCAATTCCCATGTCGTTAAACGGCCACCTTGTAAAACCGGCCTCGTTTCACACGCATACGCATGTAAACGCACACCCTTCTCTTTCCCAATATAAAATGGGGCTAATGCTGTTCCATATCTAGCAGTTGCAATACTTCCAGCGTTACAAATTGTTAAAATTTTATCACCGTCTTTAAAACATGTTAAAGCATGTTCTCCAATACTTCGGCACACCATTTCATCCTCTTGCTGAATATGAAGCGCTTCTTCTTCTAATATTTTTTGAGCTTCTTTTATTGTAGTAATCTCTCGAATAGATTCTCTCATACGATCGATTGCCCAAAATAAATTGACTGCTGTCGGGCGTGATGTTCCTAAATAGTTACAATCTCTATTAAACTTCTTCTGAAACTCATAGATATTTATAGCATCGTATTTCTTTGCCGCAAGCGCCAAACCAAACGCAGCTACAATTCCAATTGCAGGCGCTCCTCGTACTTCTAACATAATGATACTTTTCCATACATCTTCAATATTCGTTAATGTTTTGTATTCAGTGACATGCGGCAACTTTGTTTGATTTAATACTGCAATTGCATCGCCTTTCCAACTTACAGATCTCGGAATAGTAATAATTGTACTCATGCTTTTACGCCTCCAACTGTCTGTTGAAATAATGTTCGAAACAGTTGAATATCAGCACACTTGGCTTCATATTTTATTAGTTCTCTACCTAAGGATAACGCTTGTTTTTTAGCTTGAATTCTATTTTCTTTATTTGCTATCCCATCTAAATCCGCTACATGAGCTAAGCCAATTGTTCTACGAATCAGTTCACATCCGGCAAATCCGACGGCATCAGTAAAGATATTTTGCAAAATAATTGGTAACCATTGTTTTTCTTTCGTATATGCTTCTACACCTTCTCCAATCCATAACTTCGTAAAGTTTTCTACAAAATAACTCCATGTCTTTTCTATATGGAAAAATAGTACATTTCTCTTTTCTTCTTCTCTAGATAAAGCATTTAATAATAGATTTGCAATAAATTGACCGATATCAAATCCAAATGGACCGTACGTTGCAAATTCTGGATCGATCACTTTCGTTTCAGAAGGTGATGAAAAAATACTACCAGTATGTAAATCACCATGAATAAGCGCTTCTTTTCTCGTTAAAAACTTATATTTATATTGTGCTACTTTTAGTTTTAAAGTTTTGTCACTCCAAAGTTCATCAATCACTGACTGTAAATCTGACTCATAATCATTCGTATCATAATGTCCAAATGGATCCGTAAAAACTAAATCTTCTGTAATTTTACTAAGGTCTGGATTTACAAATGTACCTTCTAGTACCCTTTTCTCTTCTGACTGTAAACCGAAATCTGAAGTATAAAACAAAACATGTGCTAGAAAACGACCGATATGCTGGGATAAAAGTGGATATCCTTCTCCATCTATTAATCCTTTTCTTGTAATTGTTAGTCTTGATAAGTCTTCTATTACTGTAACTGCTAACTCTTCATCATGACTGTACACTACCGGAACATAATCTGGCACATACTTCGCAAAAATTTGTAATGCTTTACTTTCAATCGTCGCTCTTTTTATAGACAGTGGCCAGCTCTCACCAACTACTTTCGCATATGGCAGTGCTTGTTTTATTATAATAGACTTCTCTCCATCATCTAATTTGAACACGTAATTTAAATTTCCATCTCCAATTTCATGACAAACTACATTTGCTTTCTTTTCAAAATAACCGTGTTCTTTCGCATATTGTATAGCTGTTGTTTCAGTTAATGAATAATATCCCATCGTCTTCTCCTCCTTTTCATTCAGAGGTTTTTCTAAAATAGAAAAACCCCTTTCCACAAAGAAAGAGGTTTGAAGTTTATCTTCTCCCCTCTTATCTGCCAGAAAGTTTACTTTCTGCTGGAATTAGCACCGTGCCTTTTGGCGTCATAAACGCCCCATTTCACAATGGTATTACGGTCGGTTGCTGGGCTTCATCGGGCCAAATCCCTCCACCTGCTCTTGATAAGAGTTTTATAATTTTTAGAATTTTTAACTTTATGATAAAGACTATACCAAGAATAAAAATCACTTGTCAACATTTTATTTGTATAATTCTGGACGACGATCTGCAAAAACCGGAATTCCTTTACGTACCTCTTTAATTTTCTCGAATTTAAGTTCTCCAAATAAAATTGATTCCTCTTCATTTGCCTCTACCACAACTTCACCCCAAGGATCCACAATTAGAGAATGACCTGCAAACTCATTATTCGGATCCTTTCCTGCTCTATTGCACGCAACAACATAACACTGATTTTCAACTGCTCTCGCCTGTAAAAGCAAACGCCAATGTGCTAAACGTACTAATGGCCATTCTGCTACAACAAATAAAACTTTTGCACCTTTAGCAGTATGAACGCGCATCCACTCTGGAAAACGAATATCATAACAAATTGTACCAGCACACTCTACATCATCTAACTTAAATTCACCTGTCTCATTACCAGCAACTAAATATTTATGTTCATCCATCAGCTGAAATAAATGTACTTTACTATATTCATTGACTAGATTCCCTTCATTGTTTACAACATACATTGTATTTGTAACCCCTTGCTCTGTTTGCTTTGCTATGGAACCACCAACAATATGTACACCATATTGCTTCGACCATTCTTTCAACTTTTCTTTCGTTTCTAATCCATCCGTATCTGCAATTTCAGAAAGTCTCGTTAAATCATATCCTGTTGTCCATAGTTCTGGTAAGACGATAACATCTGGTCTTTCTTTCATCGCTTCACTTATTTTTTTTTTAGCGTTCTCAATATTTTTTTCTACATCTCCAAAGACAATATCCATTTGAATACATGCGACTTTCATTTTTTCAGCCCCATTCTCATTTTTTTCTTTACAAAATACTGGAAAGATTATATCATTTGTCACTAGAATTGTAACAACTTTCAAAAGAGGTGGAAAGTATGAAATTATTTCAACCTTCTGAGATAGTAACATCATTGCCAACACAATTTTTCGCTTCACTTGTTGCAAAAGTTAACAAAGTCGTTGCAGCTGGTCACGATGTTATTAATCTAGGTCAAGGTAATCCAGATCAACCAACACCGCAGCATATCGTTAAAGCTTTACAAGATGCTGCTGAAAAGACCATTCATCATAAATATCCGCCATTTCGCGGACACGAAAGCTTAAAAGAAGCCGTGGCAACATTCTATCAACGTGAATATGATGTAGTAGTAAATCCAAAAACTGAAGTTGCTATTTTGTTTGGCGGAAAGGCTGGATTAGTAGAATTACCAGTTTGTTTTACAAACCCTGGTGACACTATTCTCGTTCCAGATCCAGGCTATCCAGATTATTTATCAGGAGTTGCTTTAGCAAAAGCACAATTTGAAACAATGCCGCTTATTGCAGAAAATAATTTTTTACCGGATTATACAAAAATTGATGACTCTGTTGCGGAGCGAGCAAAGTTAATGTTTTTAAACTATCCAAATAACCCTACCGGTGCTACTGCATCAAAAGATTTTTTTGATGAAACCATTCATTTTGCTAATAAACATAATATATTAGTTGTTCACGATTTTGCTTACGGTGCTATCGGATTCGATGGTCAAAAGCCTGTTAGTTTCTTGCAAGCAGACGGAGCTAAAGATACAGGTATTGAGATTTACACTTTATCGAAAACTTTCAATATGGCTGGATGGCGTATTGCTTTTGCAGTAGGAAATGAAAGTGTCATCGAAACTATTAACCTATTGCAAGATCATATGTATGTTAGTATTTTTGGTGCAGTTCAAGATGCTGCCCGCGAAGCACTATTAGGCTCGCAGTCTTGTGTGGTAGATCTTGTTAATAGTTATGAATCTCGGAGAAATGCTCTTATTTCAGCTTGTCACTCAATTGGTTGGAAAGTAAACATTCCAACAGGATCATTCTTTGCATGGCTTCCTGTTCCAAAAGGATATACATCTGAGCAATTTTCTGACATTTTACTAGAAAAAGCACACGTTGCAGTTGCTCCTGGTGTTGGATTTGGTGAGCACGGCGAAGGGTATGTCCGTGTTGGTCTCTTGCATACAGAAGATAGATTACGAGAAGCAATTAATCGAATTGATAAATTAAATTTTTTCAAAAAGTCATTGACAACATAAAAAATATCTGACAAAATTCAGTTATCTTAAAAATTTAAACATTTCTAAATACTTCTTATCAAGAGCAGGTGGAGGGACGAGCCCGACGAAACCCGGCAACCGATCTACAATTGTAGACACGGTGCTAATTCTCGCAGCGTTACGCTGACAGATAAGGAGCTGGTTGTAAAAAAACCTCTCCTTAGCTGAGAGGTTTTTTTATTTAACTAGGAGGGTATAACAATGAGCGGAATTATAGCGACATATTTAATCCACGATGATTCTCACAACTTAGAAAAGAAAGCAGAACAAATTGCAATCGGTTTAACAATTGGTTCATGGACTCATTTACCACACTTATTGCAAGAACAATTAAAACAACATAAAGGCAATGTCATTCATATTGAAGCGTTAGACGAACAAGAACATATTAACTCTTACCTTGGCAAAAAAGTATCACGTGGACTCATTAAAATTCATTATCCATCGCTGAACTTTAGCCCTGACTTACCAGCCATTTTGACAACAACATTTGGAAAACTTTCGTTAGATGGGGAAATTAAACTAATTGATTTAACATTCTCAGACGAATTAAAGAAACAGTTCCCTGGACCAAAATTTGGAATTGAAGGCATCCGAAACCTTTTACAAGTTCAAGATCGACCTCTTCTAATGAGTATTTTCAAAGGGATGATAGGACGGAATATTGGATATTTAAAAACTCAACTACGCGATCAGGCAATTGGAGGCGTAGATATTGTAAAAGATGATGAAATTTTATTCGAAAACTCATTAACACCACTTACAAAAAGAATTGAATCTGGGAAAGAAGTTTTACAATCTGTATACGAAACTTACGGGCATAAAACTTTATACGCAGTAAATTTAACAGGTCGAACTTATGATTTAAAAGAAAACGCGAAACGTGCGGTGGTAGCTGGAGCAGACATTCTTTTATTTAATGTATTTTCTTATGGATTAGATGTACTGCAAGCACTTGTAGAAGACGATGAAATTCCAATCCCTATTATGGCACACCCTGCTGTAAGTGGCGCATATTCATCATCGAAACTATACGGTTTCTCTTCTCCATTACTACTTGGAAAATTACTACGTTACGCTGGTGCTGATTTCTCTTTATTCCCATCACCATACGGCAACGTTGCATTAGAAAAAGAGGAAGCTCTTCTCATTACAGAAGCATTAACTGAGGAAGACCACTATTTCAAGAAAAGTTTTTCTGTTCCATCTGCTGGAATTCATCCTGGTTTCGTTCCCTTTATTTCACGAGATTTTGGTAAGGATGTTGTTATTAATGCCGGCGGCGGGATTCATGGGCATCCAAATGGAGCTCAAGGTGGTGGCAAAGCTTTCCGTGCTGCAATTGAAGCTACTTTACAAGGTAAACCACTCCATGAAGTGGATGAAATAAATTTGCATAGTGCACTACAAATATGGGGAAATCCTTCTCATGAGGTGAAATTATGAGTATTCAAGTATTTTGTGATTTCGATGGTACGATTACAAATAACGATAATATCATGTCCATTATGGAAAAGTTCGCACCACCAGAAGCAGAGGAAATAAAGCAAAAAATTTTATCGCAAGAACTTTCTATTCAAGAAGGTGTTTCTCAATTATTTCGATTAATACCTATTAATCTACACGATGATATTATTCAGTTTTTACAAGAAACTGCTGAAATCCGTACAGGTTTTCATGAATTCATACAATTTATTAATGAAAATAACATTTCCTTTTACGTTATATCAGGTGGAATGGATTTCTTCGTCTATCCACTCTTACAAGGAATCATTCCAAAAGAGCAAATTTACTGTAATGCAACTGACTTTTCAGGAGAATTTGTTGAAGTTAAATGGCCGCACCCTTGTGACGAGCAATGTCAGCATAGTTGCGGTCTCTGTAAATCATCATTAATTCGTAAACTAAGCTCTAAAGATGATTTTCATATTGTGATAGGAGATTCCATTACTGATTTACAAGCAGCAAAACAAGCAGATAAAGTATTCGCCCGTGACTTCCTTATTACAAAATGTGAAGAAAATCATATTGCTTATACATCCTTTAACACATTTCACGATATTCAAGTCGAATTACAACATTTGTTGGAGGTGAAATCATGAAACAACTTTTTCGTCAATGGTATGACTTAAGTGAAATAAAAAAAGAATTAACAACTCGGAATTGGTTTCCAGCAACGAGTGGAAATATTTCTATAAAAGTCAGTCATGATCCACTTACTTTTCTTATTACAGCAAGTGGTAAAGATAAAACAAAAACTACTCCAGATGATTTTCTATTAGTAGATCATCTAGGGGTTCCCGTATTAGAGACTGAATTACGCCCTTCAGCAGAAACAATATTGCATACACATATTTATAACAATACGAATGCCGGGTGCGTACTTCATGTTCATACAACTGATAATAATGTCATCACAAATTTATATAGTGATGCAGTCACCCTTCAAAATCAAGAAATTATTAAAGCTCTCGATATTTGGGAAGAAGGTGCAACGATTAACATTCCTATTATCGAAAACCATGCCCATATCCCAACGCTTGGAGAAAACTTCCGAAAGCATATACAAGGAGATTCGGGAGCAGTATTAATCCGTAACCATGGTATTACCGTATGGGGCCGAGATAGCTTTGATGCAAAGAAAAGATTAGAAGCTTATGAGTTTTTATTCCAATTTCATATAAAACTATTATCAATTCAAGGAGGCGTTTCTAATGGCGCAAATTCGTATTCATGAAGTAAATACTCGTATCGAAAATGAAGTGGAAGTATCTAAATTTCTACAAGAGGAAGGCGTTTTATATGAGAAATGGAACATCTCTAAGCTTCCTACTCATTTAAATGAAAATTATTCGTTAGCAGATGAAAACAAGGCTGAAATATTAGCTGTGTTTTCAAAAGAAATTGCTGATGTTTCAGAGCGCAGAGGTTATAAAGCATATGATGTGATTTCACTTTCAAATAGCACACCTAACCTTGACGAGTTATTAATTAATTTTCAAAAAGAACACCATCATACTGACGATGAAGTTCGCTTTATTGTCAGCGGTCATGGCATCTTCGCTATTGAAGGAAAAGATGGTCGATTCTTTGACGTTGAACTCGAGCCTGGTGATCTTATATCTGTGCCTGAAAATGCAAGACACTATTTCACCTTACAAGATGATCGCCAAGTTGTAGCTATTCGTATTTTTGTTACAACAGAAGGTTGGGTTCCAATTTATTAAGGTAGCTAGTTGAATAAAAGAACTTGGAACCCCTTTTCCAACCTTTTATTCACTCTACATATATACATCCTCCTATGGAACAGGCTTATTTCATAACATTGAAGTAAGCCTGATTTTTTATTTACTAAAATGATTTGTCCCTTTCGTTTGTTCAAATCAAATATCTCGAATCACAATTCCACTTTATCAAGTACATTCCGGAATATTTTTTGAACATTTATTGAACTTTTTTTGAATTTTTTCTGAAAATTCTGTTTTATGTATGATATACTACAACTAATAAGAAGGAAATGAATATTGCAAACAGAGGGGGATAATCATGAGTTTACTTATCGCACTTATACTAGGAGTTACATGCGGAGCTATTCCTGTCATTTTAGGAGCTATTATGGAAGAATTAGAAGTTGGTGTTTTAGGTTTTGCTGCATCATGTGTAAGCGCTTTATTTTTTGGTTTATATGGTGCTATTCCTGTTTCTATTCTGTGCGCATTTTATATACTACGCCATGCTCGCGCAAAACAGCTCGGCCCTAATCACATTGCCCAAGTTATTCCATTCCCAATTGAACGATGCCGCCGCGCTTCCAGCCTATAAAGTGAAACTTTAATCAGTGGGAGTTTTACTGCACACAAATAGCGGGATAAATTATCCAACTTAAATATTATGCCTGCCTAAATAAATAAAAAGTCCTCAAATGAGGACTTTTTATTTATTTTCTTCTAGAAATTGAAACAATTCTTGCAAATGAAGTGCATCTTCACTGTAGCTAACGGATACATGACATGTCCCTTCAATCTCAGCATGCATATAAAGGACAATTCCATCCCGATCATATTTCAATGCCAAATAAAACTCCATTTCCTCTAACATCTTTTTCGAGCTTCGGATAACATAATGTCCTTTCTCATCTCTTCCATATTCAAAATCTGGTCCAAAATCGTATTTTTGTTTAAAAGCTTCTTTTTGCTTATCATTAATCTGTACACAAGTTGCTCGCTGCACAGCATCAATCATCTCGTCAAACTTTTGGAGATCCATTCCATTTACCCCCTTATATACTTTTTGTATAATACTTGTGTTCCGCTATTCTCTTTTCCATCTGCGATTAGCTCTTCATACAATTCCTTCGCTAGGGTTAAACCCGGTACTGGTAATTGTAATTTTTCAGCTTCATCTAAAGCAATCTTCATATCTTTCATAAAATGCTTTACATAAAAGCCAGGTTCAAAATCTCCTTTTAACATTCGAGGAGCTAAATTACTTAATGACCAGCTACCTGCTGCTCCTGTCGAAATACTCTCTAATACTTTATCTGCATTAAGTCCAGCCTTTTTCGCATATGCTACCGCTTCACATACTCCTATCATGTTAGAAGCAATTGCTATTTGATTGCACATTTTTGTATGTTGTCCACTCCCAGCAGGGCCTTGCAACTGAATATTTGTTCCTAGTTTTTCAAATAGAGGTAAGCAAATATCATATATTCTGTTCTCTCCACCGACCATAATTGCTAGTCTTGCTTCTTTAGCCCCAATGTCCCCGCCAGATACTGGTGCATCTAATGTATATATATTCTTGCTTTTTGCAACTTCATTAATACGTTTTGCCAATGTTGGTGTAGATGTTGTAAAGTCAATTGCTATCGTACCTTCATTTGCATGTTCTAAAATTCCATCAATCCCAAAGTACACTTCTTCTACATCATGAGGATAACCAACCATCGTCATAACAATATCAACTTGCTTTACTAACGCTTTCGGTGTATCACACCAAGTCGCACCCTCTTGCACTAAAGAATCCGCTTTTTCCTTCGTTCTATTATATACATATACTTTATAACCACTTTGCATTAAATGGTTGACCATACTTTTTCCCATTACACCAATACCAATGAAACCTATTGATAAATTTTTATTTTCCATCTTCTCATCCCCTTTGTTCTAATAAATCATTTACCATCTTTCGGAACTCTTTATTAAAATCATCATCCATACTATTTTTCACATTTGAAAATAAAATAACAAAAGTTCCTTTTTCTTTATTAAAATTATTGAAAGTGTTCCAACCAGATAGTACACCATGGTTATGGAAATAATCTGGATATATGTAAAAGCTAAATGCATATTTTCTTTCTTGTGAAGGTGTAAACATCGCTTGTATACTTTGTTCAGAAAGAAGCTTTCCATTTATAATCGCTTCATCTAATTTTTTCATATCCCCTACTGTCGTATACATCTCACCCGATCCATATAACCAGTCCACCCCTAATTTTTGTGCTAGTACAAGCTCTTGATCTTTCTTCACATACCCCTTCGTGAAGTTTTTATCTCCAGGCACCATATTTCCCATACCTGATTCATGCATCTCGGCCTTTGTAAATATATTTTCTTTTACATAGTCTCCTAAAGGCTTTTTCGTTATATTTTCTATAATATAAGCGAGCACCATATAATTATAATCCGTATACTTCCAACCTGTTCCTGGTGGAAACTCTAATTTTTGACTTCCAATCCAAGTTACTAAATTTATACGTGAAGCTACATTAACCTTCCCTTTCCCATTTTCCGGTAAACCAGATGTATGCGTTAATAAGTGATATAACGTGATGTGTTTATCTGCTGGAAATGAAGGAATGTATTTATTTACATTATCTTGGATATTTAACTTCCCTTGTTCTTGTAACTGTAGAATGGATGTAGCAACAACTGTTTTCGTAATAGAACCGATACGATATTTTGTTTGAGGCGTATTTTCTATTTTATTTTGAACATCAGCATATCCATATCCTTTATTCAATATAACATGCTCTTTATCTGTCACCAAAACTGTCCCATTAAATTGCTTTCCTACTAAATACTGATCTAACTTTTGAGATATACTAGCATAATCAATTTTTTGTACTTCTTCTATATTATCCTGTACCTCTGACTCAATAGCAGGAGTTACCTTTGTTGTTAATACTGCTTGTTCCTTTGGATCGGGATAGAGAAAATAGTATACTCCGCCGCAAACTACAGCAGACAGTGAAGCCATAACCATTATTTTTTTTATCATATTGTTCCTCCGTAATTACTTCATGTGAACTACCCACCACTTAGTCTCTCTTGCGAGCTTACTTGAAGTGGGAGCTTCTCGGTTAAAATGGTCCCCCATATTCTATTATCAAGTAATAAAAAAAAATCGCAACAATTTGTTGCGAAAAATCACATTTTTTCTTTTCTATATATACATACTTGATTTTTCCCATTTTTTTTCGCTTCATATAACGCAATATCCGCTCTTTGCATTAACTCTTCTCTTGTAATCCCTTGCTCATATAACGCAACTCCAAAACTCGCTGTTAATTTCGAAATTCCAGAGAAATGCTTTGTTTCAATGAAAAATCGCAATGATTCCGCAACTTGAAATGCTTCTTTTTCTACCGTATTTGTCACTAATATTATAAATTCCTCTCCTCCCCATCTTGCAAATACATGTTGATCTTCAACTTTAGATTTCATAAGATCTGCAAGTTGTACTAATGCTAAATCGCCAAAATCATGACCATATGTGTCATTTACTGATTTAAAATTATCTATATCAAACAAAATAAGTGCAACTTTTTCATCATTACGTAATACATTCTCCCACTCTGTCTCCAATATTTGTTGGAATTTCAAGCGATTATATATTTCTGTCAATGAATCTATCATAGCCAATCTTTCTTGCTCTTGATAGATTTCATCTAATTCTGTAATCTCTGTGCATTTTACTATAAATCGCGATAAATCTTCTGGTAATGGTGTCGCACGTAATAGAAAAGTAAATGCTTCTCCTTCATAATTGTACATTTTAATTCTTCTTCCATTTGATAAAGTATCATCCAGCCATGTTATATCGTGAGTCGTCGAATAATATCCGTTCTCTCTAATAAGATGTTCTGCAAACACTAAATGTTGTTCACGATACGTAAATAAATTATCATGTCCGAAGAATTGTAAAAAATTCGTATTACAATCAACAATCTCATCATCTTCTACTATAAATAATAAATCATTTTGAAAATCAAACATCGTTTGAAGCAATTCTTGTTGTAAACCTACTTGCCGCACTAAAGAAAGTTGATATAAACTCTTATTCACTTCCTCTAGTACCACTTGTGGAGTTACTGGTGCTATAACAATATTACGTATTCCTAACAGTAGTAAATCTGCAAACTGATTGTCTATCTGTTGATCCCAAATGATAATGAATGTGCTCTGTGAATTATATATATTCTTTATATATTTTATTTGAGCAAAATCTGTTACATACATAATTACAATATGTGGTCTAGTTCTATGAAACAATATTTCTCCTTCTTCAAAACTATTTGCTATAAACATACATTTTGGATGGACGTTTTCTATCGTTTGTTGATGTGTACATCCATCTTCTATATAAAGGACATTCAACTGAAGATCTTGTAATACATTTTGGAAAACAGTATTCTCTAATAAAAAATGTAGTATGTTCATCACTAGTCTTCACTCACTTCATATATCTTGTTTTACTGAATTCCTCACAATCATTTTATAAAGAATTGTGAGGAACTCATATTAACAAGCTAATTGAGAATGTTATCTTCGCTTATCTGCTCTGGAAATTCCTTTTTTAGTGTATGATTATATGAATTGTATCGTTTGTATGAATGCCCTGCCTTACTATTTAAAACTTGACAATTAAAATAAAGGTATTATATTCTTAAATTCAATAACTTACAAAATGTAAGTAGAGTATATTACATTTATTTTATATTAAGTTGATATGTAATTTGGAGGATATATAATGACAAACAATGACTTTTTTAACGTTTTATATGAACGCACATCTACACGTGCATTCAACCCTGAAAAAGAAATTTCATCTACAGAGTTACATGAAATTTTAAAAGCAGCTGCGCAAGCACCTTCTGCTTGGAACTTGCAACACTGGAAATTCCTTGTTTTCCAAGGCGAAGATGTACAAAAACGATTACACCCAATTGCTTATAACCAACAACAAATTCTTGATGCTTCTGCCGTAGTCGCTATTTTAGGTGATTTAGAGGCATATAAAAATGTTGAACCTGTTTACGGTCCAATTGTAGAACAAGGATTTATGAAAGCAGACGCAAAAGAGCGCTTAGCTAAAAATATTGAATCTGCATATACTCGTGAGCAATACCCACGAGATGCTGCCTTTTCAAATGCTGCTTTAGCAGCAATGCAACTTATGCTTGCTGCTAAAGCAACTGGCTGGGATACTTGCGCAATTGGTGGTTTCAACCCACAAGCACTAATGGAAGAATTTAATGTTTCATCTCGTTACGTACCAATTATGCTTATTACAATTGGTGAATCAACTTTAAAAGGTCACCCTGCACCGCGCATGAACGTAGAACAAGTAAGTGAATGGGCGAAATAATAAAAACGAAGGTAATTTCATTACCTTCGTTTTTTTATATCCTGTCACACATCCGTAATATTACAATGTATTATTCGACATCTACACATAGAGAAATTGTAATTTTTACGCTATCACCATAAACAAATATGGCGTTTTGTGTCGAAATTTGTTAAAGCATTGAAATATAACCGTGTATTTTTGTTACAATTGTGATACAATGATAACAAATAGATAACAAGAGAGGGATTTTCATTGAGTTCATACGGAAGCTTTATCGCACTTTTGAGTTACATAGTAACTGTACTACTGCTATATTTTATTGGCGATGCTGCAAACATATCAGTGTTACAATTCCCTAAAGAAGAAGCGTTACAATTAGAAGCAGAAAAACATACTGCACGATCCATTGCACCACTACTCTTAGCTCTTCCTGTATATATCATCGTTTTATATAAAAGCAAAAAAGTGTAAAGGCTACCTAATTCATTCATTTCGGTGGTCTTTACATTTTTTTGTGACATTTCCCCTATTTTAAACATCATTCCATACTAAATACCCATCTAGTCATTTAAAATGAGAAAATCCCCTAGAAAAATTTCCATTATCTGTCCAGTCACTAACTACCGAACTTACATAGATTATAAGTGTGAAGGGGGTGATGAGGATTATGTTTGGATCATTTGGATGCTGTGATAACTTTAGAGACTGTCATCATCGTGAAAGAGAGTGTGACCATCGCGACCATCGCGATCATCGCGAGAAAGAGAAAGAGGTAAAACCACAACAAACAGCTGTATGTAACGTACTTGCTAGCATTTCAGTTGGAACAGAGCTTTCTCTTTTAAGCATTAGAGGTAACGGAACATTCAATAATGTAATTTTTGAAGGTTTCGCTAACGGTGTTGCTCTTTTCTCTGCTTTAGCTCGTAATGACAAAGACAACAAAGATAACAATAAAGACGATAAGAACAATCAAAATCGAAATACTTTTACTGGCATTTTACGTGTTTGCCCAACTGATATCGTTGCAATCGCTATCTAATTCTGTTCTTTATCCTCAATAGCCGCAAAATAAGATATACTTTTCTCATAGAAAAAACCTGAGACCGATTTCAAATCGACTCAGGTTTTTTTACTATTATATGCTTTTAACTAATTCAACAACTTCTTCAGCAGTTGACATTGTTAATGCTTTTTCTGCTAATGTTTCCATTTCTGCTTTTGACAACTTGCTTAGTTGTGTTCTTGCAGGAAGAATAGATGTTGCACTCATACTGAACTCATCTAAACCTAAGCCTAATAATAATGGGATAGCAAGTGCATCTCCCGCCATCTCACCACACATACCAGCCCATTTGCCTTCTTTATGAGCAGCATCGATAACCATTTTTACAAGACGTAAAATAGATGGGTTATATGGTTGGTATAAGTAAGCTACACGTTCGTTCATACGGTCTGCAGCCATTGTGTATTGGATTAAGTCATTTGTTCCGATAGAGAAGAAATCAACTTCTTTGGCGAATTGATCTGCTAATACTGCTGAAGCTGGAATTTCAACCATCATACCAACTTCAATAGAATCAGAAACAGTTGTACCCGCTTCTACAAGTTTTGCTTTCTCTTCTAATAAGATTGCTTTCGCTTGACGGAACTCATCAAGAGTTGCAATCATTGGGAACATAATTTTTAAGTTACCGTATACGCTAGCACGAAGTAATGCACGAAGTTGTGTACGGAACACATCTTGCTCATCAAGACATAAGCGAATTGCACGGTATCCTAAGAATGGGTTCATTTCTTTTGGTAAATGTAAGTATGGAAGTTCTTTATCTCCACCGATGTCAAGTGTACGAACAACGACTGGTTGATCTTCTTTTACACCTTCAAGAACTGCTTTATACGCTTCGAACTGCTCTTCTTCTGTTGGAAGATTGTCACGGCCCATGTATAAGAATTCTGTGCGGTATAAACCAACGCCTTCTCCGCCATTATCGATAATACCTTGTACATCATTTGGTGTTCCGATATTAGCAACAAGCTCAACGTGATGTCCATCACTTGTTACAGTTGCTTGGTCTTTTAATTTTGCCCATACAACTTTTTGCTCTTCAAATTTCGCTTTCTTTTCTTCAAAAGAACGAAGAGTTTCTTCAGATGGGTTTACAATTACTTCTCCATCTAAACCGTCAATGATTACGATATCGCCGTTTTGGATTTTCTCCATAACAACTTTCGTACCAACAACAGCTGGAATTTCCATAGAACGAGCCATAATTGCAGAGTGAGATGTACGTCCACCGATATCAGTTGTGAAACCTTTTGCATACTTACGGTTTAACTGAGCTGTATCAGATGGTGTTAAATCTTCAGCAATGATGATTACTTCTTCAGAAATTGTACCAGGGTTTGAGAAGTTAATTCCTAGTAAATGTGCAAGAACACGTTTTGTTACGTCGCGAATATCCGCAGCACGTTCTTTCATGTATTCGTTATCCATGTTTTCAAACATAGAAATAAACATTGATGCAACTTCATCCATTGCAAATTCAGCATTTACTTTTTCGCCATTTACTTTATCTTTTACTGGATTTACTAATTCTGGATCATTTAATACTAATAAATGTGCTTCAAAGATAGCAGCTTTATCAGCACCTAGCTCAGCAAAAGCATGGTCCTTAATAGCTTCTAGTTCAGATTTTGCTTTCTCAAGCGCAGCGTCTAAGCGTGCAATTTCAGCAGCTTCGTCTGTAATTGATTTCTTTTCAATGTTAAATTCAGGATTCTCAAGTCTGAAAGCCTTTGCAATAGCAATCCCACTTGATGCAGCGATCCCTTGAATGTTAAGAGTCATTATTCTCCTAATCCTTCGTTTTTCATAGTTTCTTCGATAGCTGCTAGTGCTTGAGCTGCATCATCACCATTTGCAGTGACCTTAATTTCCGCGCCTTGTTGAATTCCTAAAGACATAACACCCATGATTGATTTTAAGTTAACGTTTTTTCCGTTATACTCTAAGTTGATGTCAGAACCAAATTTGCTTGCAGTGTTTACAAGTAGAGTTGCTGGACGAGCATGAATTCCTGAGTCGCTAGTTACTTTAAAGATTTTTTCCATGATAATTTATCTCCTTCAAATACAGTATTTTTTTAGTTGTATAGACGTGAGTACTACATCATCTATTGTATATAATAGGCGATGTTCGGTCAACCACATCGCCTATTATAATTATAAACATTTTGCGTCAAATCCCTACTGAATGTCAATAATAGCGTTTTCGCCCTTCTTAACATTTCCATCTTTTTTCAATTCGACTTGTTGTCCTTGTTGTAAATTCGTAAAGACGATTGGTGTAATAATAGATGGTGCATTTTCTTTTACAAATGCAAGATCTACTTTTAATAATGGTTGTCCTTGCTTCACTTTATCACCTTGTGCTACAAGCGCTTCAAAGCCTTCACCATTTAATTTTACAGTATCAATACCGAAGTGGATTAAAATTTCTTTTCCGCCTTCAGACTGAATACCAATCGCATGTTTTGTAGGGAATACATTTACAATCTCACCATTAACCGGAGAAACTACTGTTCCTTCTGTTGGCTCAATCGCAAATCCATCTCCCATCATTTTCCCTGAGAATACTTGGTCAGGTACTTCTGTAATCGGTAAGATTTTCCCTTCAATTGGTGAAACGATTGTTTCATTTTCATCAACCTGTTGAGGAGCTTCTTCCACTTTTATAGGCGCTTCTTTTTCAACATGAGGTGTACGACCTGACATAATATCATGAATTTGTGATTTTAATGTGTCAGATTTCGGTCCGAAAATAGCTTGAATGTTATTTCCAACTTCAAGTACACCGGCTGCTCCAAGCTCTTTTAAGCGGTCTTTATTTACATTTTTTTGTTCGTTAACTTGAACGCGTAAACGAGTAATACAAGCATCTAACGAAGCAATGTTTTCTTTACCACCAAGTGCTACTAATACTTCACGTGGAAGTTCTCCTGCTTCTGTTTTCCCTGCGCCTTCATTAGCATTCGCTACTTCACGACCAGGTGTTTTTAAGTTCCATTTACGGATTGCGAAACGGAATCCGAAGTAGTAAATAACTGCTAGTACAAGACCAACAATAATTACCCACCACCATGCCGTACGACCTGGTAGTACACCGAATAATATGAAGTCAATTAAACCACCAGAGAATGTCATACCAATTTTAACACCTAAAATTTGCATTGTCATAAATGATAGACCAGCGAATACTGCATGAATTCCGAATAATACTGGTGCTACGAATAAGAATGAAAATTCAAGCGGTTCTGTAATACCTGTTAAGAAAGATGTTAATGCAGCAGATCCTAAAATACCAGCTGCTAATTTTTTATTTTCCGGACGTGCTTCATGGTACATTGCTAAAGCTGCTGCTGGAAGACCGAACATCATGAACGGATACTTACCAGTTGTAAATGTACCTGCTGTTAATTCTACGCCGTCTTTTAACTGTGCCATAAAGATTTTTTGGTCACCACGGATTAATTCGCCAGCTGCATTTGTATACTGACCGAATTCGAACCAGAACGGTGAATAGAAAATATGATGTAATCCAAATGGAATTAATGAACGTTCGATTAAACCGAATATAAATGCTGCTATCGTTCTATTTGCATCAATCATTTGATGTGAGAACGTATTTAAGCCACCCTGAATGTATGGCCAAATAAAGCACATGATAATACCTACCACTAAAGAGAATGTTGCAGTTGCGATTGGTACGAAACGCTTACCTGCAAAGAAACCTAAGTATGATGGTAATTCAATGTTAAAGTATTTATTATAACAATATGCCGCTACTATCCCGACGATAATACCACCAAACACTCCTGTTTGCAGCGTTGGAATTCCTAATACGTTTGCATATGCTGGATCTGAAAATCCAATTTTCACTGGATCTGTTCCAGTGCTTGTTACTTTCACTAGTTTATCTACTTCTAAGAACACACTCATCGTTTTGTTCATAATTAAGTATCCGACGAACGCTGCTAAACCAGCTACTCCGTCTCCACCAGCTAAACCGATCGCTACCCCAACTGCGAATAATAGCGCAAGGTTAGCGAAAATAATATCGCCAGATTGTTCCATAATTTTTGCAACCATTACGAACCAATCTGCTTTTAAAGCAGGGATAACATTTGTTAGTTGTGGATTTTGAAATGCATTACCAAATCCAAGTAAAATACCTGCTGCCGGTAAAATCGCTACTGGAAGCATAAGCGCTTTTCCGACTTTTTGAAGAACACCAAAGATCTTCTTAAACATGGAAACCCTTCCTCTCTTATCTATATTGATACTTTTCGACAAACGCCAAAAAGGCATGAGGAAAAAAAAGATAGAACGATAGCTATACAAAGGGTAGTATGTCCCTTTCTTTAGCTTACATTCCCAACTTTTCTCCACTCATGCCTGATCGAATCAGTAACACGTGTCAAAAATAGGATTACGTATAAGTTCACTATAATTAAAGCAAACGTTTTCGTTATTTACCTTAATGTGTTTGTCGAATTTTGTATAACTTTGCAATAGTTATTATACATAACTATTGTAAGCGATTCAATCATTTTTTTTAACGTTTTCATTTTAGACAAAAATATATGTCTTTTTACACATGTTCTGCTTTCACTAATCGTTGTAAATGCATCGTTAAATAAATACTCTCCGCTTCATAAACAGGAAGTTGTAATTCGTTCTGCATTACTTTGACTAGCTTCCATGCCAAATTGTAACAAACTGGATATTCTAATTTTAATAAATCAGCAAAACTTTGTGCTTCTTCTACTTTTTCTCCTTTTTTCACCCGTTCAATAGCATATTGTAAATGGCGAATAAGGCGTAAATAATGAATGCTTTCTTGGTCTAATGTAATTTGTAGGTTTGTCTCAATTAAAGACACAAGTTGTGCAATAAGACGAGAATTTTGATTAACAGAAGATAAATCAGAGTTTGTAAGCGAGCTATAAATATGGAGTGCGATAAAGCCAACTTCTCCTTCTGGCAATGTAATTTGCAAACGAGAATTTAAAAGTTTCACAACTCCTTCAGCAATTTCATATTCTTCTGGATATAGCATTTTCGTTTCAACTAAAAAAGGATTATCTATTGTAAGTCCTTGTTTCAGCCTTTTAATTGCAAAAGAAATATGATCTGTTAAAGCGATATGAATATGTTCATTTAATGGAGACTCCGCTTTTTCTTGAATGTATAACATAATATCATTCATCAATTCAATTAGCTTTTCACTCACATGCGGCACTAAAAGTTTGTATTGTTCTCGATCACGTTCATTTTTTAAAACAAACATTTTCTCAATTTGTTCTTGCTCCAACACATCTTCAGCCTTTTTTCCAAATCCAATTCCTTTACCGATCACTACTACTTCCTTGTGTTCAGGATGGCTAGCAATGATGACATTATTATTTAAAACTTTTTTAATTTCTAGATAATTACTCATATAACACCACCCTCGTACTTAAATAGCCTACTTTTATGTTACAGAACATTCTTCTTTGTCGTCAATGTAAAACATCTACCATTTGATAAAAATTCATTTTTTAGACATGTTTGTATATGATGCGTATAATGTAAGAGCAACTGTACATAGAAAGGAGATAGCAACATGATTAAAATGTTTGTAAGTGATATTGACGGTACAATGATGCAGCATGGAGGTCTGATTGATGAACAGGATGTTGCGGCACTTCGCAGTCTTGCTGAGCAAAATGTTATTCTTTGCTTCGCTTCTGGACGACTTGATAATGAAATCGCAGACTTAATGAAAGCTGTAAATACAAATTTCCATCGTATTAGTGTAAATGGTGTGTTTGTATACACTAATGAAAATAAGCAACTATTATCCGCAAATTTTGATTCCAGCATTCTTCCTGATTTACTAGCTATGACAAATCAAGACCCTTATTTCCGTTATGTAAGTGATGAGCATAATTACTATATTGAAGAAAAGACACCTTTTATTCATGAACTCGAAAAACAAGTAGCAATGACTTCTGTTGAAGAACCAAATTTATTACAGAAAATCGATGATACAATTTTTCCAAATAAAATTTCTATCGGTGGAACAAAGGAAAACTTACAACTCCTTCAAAAAAAGATCGATGAAAAATTCCATGGAAAAGTTAGTACTTTCATTTCAGCTGAACAATGTTTAGATGTAATGCCACCTAATATTAGTAAAGGTTCTGCTATTTCTATTTTATTAAAAGAATTTCAAATACAACCAGAGGAAATTGCTTGCATAGGGGATTCTTATAATGATATTCCAATGTTCTCTTTAACTCCTCACAGTTTTGCTATGTCTCAAGCAGATGACGCAGTAAAAGAGCACGCTCACTATGTAGTAAATACGGTTAAAGATGCTGTTAACCACGTAATTGCTCATAATAAAAATACGACTCACTCCTTATAAGGATGAGTCGTATTTTTATTTCTTTACATGTTGAAAACATCAAAGTTCACTGTACTTCACAAACTGAAATATATTACTTGTTACGTGCGATGTTCGTAATAAACTTGTAACGATCCCCACGATAAATACATTTCACATACTCTAACGGTAACTCACCTTCTGCATATGACCATTGACGCATTACAAGTACAGGCGCCTTTTTAGGAATATGCAGATGTTCAGCTTCATTATCCGTTGCAATTGAAGCTTCAATTGATTGAGTAGCGCGAACAAGCTTAAAGCCCAGTTTTTTCTCTAAATGTTCATATAAAGATTGTTGTAATATTTCTTCGTTAATATCTTTCACAAGAGTTGGCGACAAATATGTCGTCTCAAATGCAATCGGTTCGTCATCAGCTAAGCGCGTACGTCTCACTTCATAAACCGATTCTCCCTCTTGTATTCTCAGCCGGTCTGCTATTTTAGCAGTAGCTGGAACTAGGCGGAAACTTAATAACTGGCTGCTCGGTTTCATACCACGAGATATCATATCTTCTGTGAATCCCGTCATTCCTTGCAACTTTTGCTCCACTTTCGGAAGTTGGACGAACGTTCCAATCCCACGTTTCCGGTATAAATAACCTTGTTCCACTAAGTTATTAATCGCCTGTCTGATTGTCATACGACTCACTTCGAACTTATCACAAAGTTCATTCTCAGATGGAATTTTATCTCCCGGCTTCCATTCGCCTTCCTCAATTAGCTGTTTCACCCACTCTTGAATCTGATAATAAATCGGAAATGGTGAATACTTGTCGATGTTCATCAGCAATCGCCTCACTGCATAAAGATAGAGCTTCTGGATCTGCGATTACGGTTACATTCGGATGACGTTGTAAAACTGTAGCAGGACACGCCTCACTATATTCACCTTGCAATAATTCTTTAATAGCTTCTGCCTTTTTAGATCCCATAGCAACAAGAAGAATTTGTTTCGCTTTCATAATACTTCCAATTCCCATTGTAATCGCATGAGTCGGCACATCTTCTTCATTTTCAAAGAAGCGAAGGTTTGCTTGGCGTGTAGATTCTGTTAATTCTACAATGTTAGTTGGAGAATTAAATGGTGTTCCTGGCTCATTAAATCCGATGTGACCGTTTTCACCGATTCCAAGAATCTGTAAGTCAACTGGGTTAGCTACTAGAATGCCTTCATAACGCTTGCACTCTTCCTCTAAATCACTTGCCATCCCATTCGGTACATAAGTTTGTTTAAATGGAAGATGATCAAACAACTGTTCTTGCATGAAATAGTGATAGCTGTTTTTATCTTCGTGTGGTAAATTTACGTACTCATCTAAGTTTACAGTGGTTGCATGACTTGTATCAAGTTTATTTTTTCGCATTTCTGCATAAATACCTAATGGAGAGCTTCCTGTAGCCATTCCTAAAGTTGGATTTTCTTTTGATTTTACAACCTCTTTAATTAACTTATAACCTGCTTCTGCTAATTCTTCTGGAGTTTTTACAACTAGAATATTCATCTAATTACTTCCCTTCCTTCATATGAATTCCTAAACGAACCGTATCATATACATGTAATTCTTCAGTCATAACAACAAAGTCTGCATCTTTACCTACCGCTAACGCACCTTTATTATTTAATCCAAATTCTTCTGCTTGGTTAACTGATGTCATTAACACTGCCTCCTCGATTGAACATCCTGTAAATTCAATTACATTTCGGAAAGCTTGATCCATTTTTAAAATACTACCAGCTAACGTTCCATCTTCTAATCGGGCACTGCCATCTTTTACATGTACTGGCTGTCCGCCAAGCTCATATAATCCTTCTTCAAGACCTTTTGCACGCATTGCATCTGTAATGACACTTACTTTTTTCGGTCCTTTTAATTTATATGCTAATTTCACCATATCAGGGTGAATGTGAATACCATCTGTAATTACTTCAACCATTACATCTGGATTTAATAACACATGACCAACAACTCCTGGTTCACGATGATGTAATCCACGCATTTGATTGTATAAATGTGTTGCATGTGTAATTTTTCTATTTTTCAGTTGTGCATCAATTGCATCTGTATGCCCCATTGTGCCAACAACACCTGTTTCAGCAAGATACTGTTCAAACTCTAACGCACCTTCTTCTTCCGGTGCATATGTTACTAATTTAATTAGATTGCCGCTTGCTTCCTGCCATTGTTTAAATTGCTCGATACTCGCAGGAACAATATGTTCAAGTGGTTGTGCACCCGCACGTTTTTTTGAAACATATGGTCCTTCTAAGTGAATATATTCGAAATGTGCTCCTTTGTCTTTCGCTTCCTTCGCAGCACTTAGCGCCGCTTCAATCGCTTCTGGAGCTTGTGTCATTGTTGTTGGGAAGTAAGTTGTAACTCCTTCTTTTAACATTTCTTTACCAAGAGTTACTAATCCATCGCTATTTGCATCCATCGCATCAATATCGTATCCACCATGAATATGAACATCAATCATACCTGGAATCACAATCTTTCCTGCCACATCTAACACAGTTTCATTTTCTTGTGATACATATTGAGCCATCAAACCAATTTCTTTAACTGTTTCTGTGTAACGAATAAACCCGTTTTCCACTACTTCTTTACCTGTATAAATTTCGGCATTGATGACAACTTGCGTTTTCATTTTCATCGACCCTTTCCCATGAAATACCTACTTATTATTATTACCTTATTCGCCTAATTCCATCTTAATATACACACAAGTAGTTGTCTATACATTCTAATGAAATTTCCTCTTCGTTCAGTGAAAAAAGGAAATTGATTTCTTTTTCATTCTAATATATATTATCCATTTTTACCAAAATGGATAATAACCTCTTATATAATTAGTTACTTAAGTAATGGCATAAGACCGCTTGCCCCCATAGTAATATGTTCACCATCTGTTTCTATTTCCACAGTTCGCTTGTTTGTTCCATATATCATTATACCACGCTGTTTTAATCGTCTTACTACACTCTGATGAGGATGCCCATACGGATTTCTACTCCCGTACGAAAGAATAGCGAATTGTGGATCTACTTTTTTTAAGAATGTTTCACTCGTTGAAGTATACGAGCCATGATGCCCAACTTTTAATACATCTGCATGTACATCAAATTGCTTTAATATTTCATTTTCCGTCCGTATATCAGCATCACCCATTAATAAAAAGTCCGCTTTACCATATCGAATCTTTAACACAATTGAGGACTCGTTATTCTCGTCTTTCGATTTACCATTGTTTAATACTTGTATAGAAACATGTGGATCTAACGGTATGTATTGTCCTTCCTTCACTGAAATGAAAGGTATGCCCCTTTTTTTAATATTATTCCGATACGTATGATAAGTAAATGAACTATATGTTTTTCCACTATCTAATACGAGTGAAACCGGCATTTGTTCTACAATTGGAATAAGCCCCCCTATATGGTCCATATCAGGATGAGTACTTACAATCACATCTAAATGATTAATTCCTTTTTCAATTAGTTTTTGAATAATAACCTCTCCCGCTTCATAAGGGCCCCCATCTATTAACATCGTTTGACCATTTGGCAATGTAATAAGTGTCGCATCACCTTGTCCAACTTTTAAAAAACTCACTTTCATTTTACCAAAATGTTGCCGATGCATATGTATAGAAGACGCAGTATGAATAGACATCATATATCTTTTAGCCGATGCGCTGTTTAACGAAAAACATAATAAAACAGAAACCAACAATAGAATACTCCGTACACCTTTCATAACTCGTCTCCTTTTTTCATTTAGTATGGCACGCTCTGTAATTGATATACAAAAAAAGCTTAGCAAAATGCTAAGCTTTTATTTTGATAATTCCTGTAAAGAACCAAAGAATAAATCTGCTTCATTCATTTGTTCATTTTCTTCCGAAAGAGGTGGTAAATCATCTAATGTTTTCAATCCAAACGTATCTAAAAATTCTTTCGTCGTTCCGTATAAAATAGGGCGCCCTGGTCCTTCCGCTCTTCCCGTTTCTTTTATAAGTAAGTGTGAAACTAACGTTTGTAATGCCTTGTCCGTTTTCACACCTCTAATCTCTTCCATTTCTGTCCTTGTAATCGGTTGACGGTACGCAACGATTGCCAACGTTTCAAGAGCTGCTTGAGAAAGTGAAGCCGCGGTTGGAGTATCTATTAATTTTTGATAGTACGAAGCATGTTCTTTCTTTGTTGCAAAACGATACACTTTTGCATATTGTACAATTTGCAAACCGCGATTCGATCCTTCGCATTCTTTTTGCATTTCCTCTATACTGTTTAGTACTTCTTCCACTTCAACTTCCAGAACTTTAGCTATCTGTTCCGGATAAATCCCTTCGTCACCTGCAACAAATAAAAGCCCTTCAATAATCGCTTTTTGTTCTTTTCTATCCATTTTACGAACTCCTTCCTCCTATTTCCCATAAAAAACACACATAAAAAAACCGAATCACAGTAAATGCGTTCGGTTCAATATTTCTTCTCTCGTTCCAAACGATACATTAAAACCTAACATGAGATAAAATATTTCTATCCCATCTTCACATCAACTCTATACGGATTTATTAGAGCTTGATACGAAAATTTCATCAAAATTATGTTCCTGCTCAATTATGATTTGTTGATTTTTCATTAGCTCAAGAACCGCTAAAAATGTTACAACCATTATTTCACGTTCTTCATCAGCAAACAAATCATAAAAGCTTTGACGACCGCCTCTTACTTCTAATTGTTGTAGAATATCAGTCATTCGCTGTGCAATTGGTATTTCTTGACGAGTAATTCGCGTTGTTACGGGGTTTTTTGCTTTTTTACGACGCATTAGCTTTTGAAATGCCGCTAACATATCATATAACGTAACATCAAGAGGTAAGCTTGTCTCCTCTTCTTGTTGAAATGATGTAAAATCAATTGGCGGACGTGTATATAGCTGTGCTCTTTCTTGTTCTCTTTCTTTTAACTCAGTAGCAACTTGCTTATATTTCTTATATTCAATTAACCTCTCCATCAATTCTTGACGAGGATCATCTATAAAGTCTTCACCGTTATCAGGTACATCTTCTTCTTGTTTCGGTAACAACATTTTACTTTTAATTTGTAATAACGTTGCAGCCATTACTAAATACTCACTGGCAACATCTAATTGTAATTCTTTCATCGTATGGACATAAGATAGATATTGCTCTGTAATTTTCGCTACAGGAATATTATATATATCAATTTCGTAACGATTTATTAAGTGTAACAATAGATCTAAAGGCCCTTCAAAAGCCTCTACTTTAAAATTATACTGCACAAAGCATCCCACCACATTTTTTCTATAACACCATAAGTATAGAGCATACTCATGTTCTATCCAACCTTTTTAAGAAATTTAATTAAAAATAGACCTATGCCCATGTCATAATGCCCACCGCTTCATATGATAACAATGTAGTAAGAACAATGTAGGAGGTCAAAAAACTATGGGTCACGTTGATTGCGGTTTTAGCGGTGGGTTCGCATTACTTGTTGTACTGTTCATTTTACTAATCATTGTAGGGGCAGCTTGCTTCTGCTAATAGGACGCAATAAAGCGACTAGGGATATTTCCCTAGTCGCTTATTGTTAATATTTCTATGATAAACTGTACATATAACCGTTAGACAGGAGCGAATAAAATGTATCCTACCGAGTACGTACAATTTTTAATTCATTTTCACGGAGACTATGATTATTTTGAATGTCATGAAATATTAGAAGAGTATTGGAAATTAAAACCTAGAGGCGAACGCGACAATTACTTAGTCGGTCTCATTCAAATTGCTGTTTCCTTATACCATCACAGACGATCCAACTGGAATGGTGCAGAGAAGATGATGAAAAGCGCAATAGCACTTTTAGAAAAGAACAGTACATCTTTACATCAATTAGGAATAGATCATAAACAACTTATGTTCTTATTAAATGAAAGATTACACTCTATCCACAAAAAGGAAATTTTTGCGCCGTTATTTTTACCCTTATTAGACGTATCGTTAGAAAAACAATGCATACAGTTATGTAAGAAACAAAACCTCTCTTGGAAAGATGTGAACGTCATTCCTGGTGAATACATCATAAGTAAGCACACATTGCGTGATCGAACAGAAGTCATTTCTGAGCGACACGAGCAACTACAAAAAAGAAAGCAGAGATAATAAACTACTTATCCCTGCTTTCATGAATGTATATTTTGTTCAAGCTCTTTACACTTTTTGCAAAAACTTGCTGTTTGCTCATTTCCGCAAATTGTAAACTCAAGAAATTTACTCTTAAGCTCTTGAACCATCTTCGTCCCAATCCCCATATGACGGTGAGACGGATTCACGCTCAAATGCTGAATTTCCAATACCTGATCTTCTTTTTTTATAATCCCCATTATCCCAACAAAATCTTCATTTTGTTTCCACAAATACAATTGCCAATCCTCTTTCGCTTCATATTCTTTCATTGTCAATTGTAATGTTTTCACATCTTTTTCAGTTGGCATAAATGAAAGAAGCCCCATTGCAATTTTTTCATAACTTTTTTTAAAACGAATTAACATAACCCTTATCCCTTCTTACAAAAGTTACAAACTATTTATCCCCTCAATCACTCTTTTCATATCACATTCATTCTACAATATTTTTACCAGAGTGAGAAGGGGCTGAAACAACTTGATAATCATACAAAGCGTTAAGAAGAAAGTCAAATATATGTTTCCACGCTATTTCTTTCTATTACACCGCTCAAAAAAGAGACAATACTATATAGGAACTAAAAGGAAAATCCCTTTCTCATCACATTTCACTTATTAACCATTTTTGAACAAAGTAGTTCTACTAAAAGCAATATGTTAAGAGAAATACATTTATTGAAGCATATAATTCGTACTCCATCCTATGTATTTTGTTAAAAGTTTGTTCTCATGAACAATATAATTTAACGTTAGTAGCCGTCCTATTTGTGTCATATACTTTAAAATATATACCAATCCCTGTTTATAGGAAATAAAAAAAGAGAGCAAAATCGCTCTCTTTTTCTCGTAACTTATTCTTCCCAAACTTTAACTTCTTTCATTGCATCGCCTTGACGCATGTTTAATACCGTTTCAATACCGCTTGTTGCTTTACCGAATACAGTATGTACGCCATCTAAATGCGGTTGTGGCTCATGAACAACAAAAAATTGGCTACCACCTGTATTACGACCAGCATGTGCCATAGAAAGTGATCCAACAAGATGTCTATGAGGATTTCCATCAGTTTCACATGGGATAGAGTAACCTGGGCCACCTGCACCTGTGCCTGTTGGGTCTCCACCTTGGCTTACGAAGCCAGGAATAACGCGGTGGAATGTCACACCATCATAAAATCCTTGCTCTGCTAATTTTTTAAAGTTTTCTACTGTTTTTGGTGCCTCTTCTGGGAAAAATTCTAAATCGATTTTTTCGCCATTTTCCATTAATATGTATCCTAAAGTTTTCATATGTATATGTCTCCTTTCAACTATCTCAGCACTATATTACCATATTCATGACGAGAAACAAAAAGAATCCGACAATCTGCATACTTCTTTTTTGAAATGTGGAAGAAGCTAGGTGACAAATAAGAAAAATATACTATAATAACTGTGTTGCCCGAAAATTTAAGAAAGAGAAAGGGAGCGATTTTTCGTGAAAACGAAATTACTAGCTCTGCTATTAGCTGTAGCCGTATTTATTATGCCAACAGCTTCATTTGCAGACATCATTGAGGGAGAATCAATTGTTACACTAGGAGAAAACTTATCTGAACAACAGAAACAAGATCTTTTGAAAGAAATGAAAGCACCAAAAGATGCACAAATTATTACTGTATCTAATGCGGAAGAACATAAATTTCTAGAGGGCATCGTTCCAAAAGCGCAAATTGGTACGAGAGCAATTTCCTCTTCTATGATTACATACACAAAACCAGGGTCAGGTCTCATTGTACGCTCAAAAAACATTAATTCGATAACAGATGCAATGTACACAAATGCACTTATTACAGCAGGTGTGAAAGATGCAGAGATTCAAATTACTGCACCATTTAAAGTTTCAGGAACTGCTGCTTTAACAGGTTTAATGAAGGCCTATGAAACAACATCAAACAAAGCCATTCCTGAAGAAGTAAAAAAAGTAGCCAATGAAGAAATGGTACAAACAGCCCAGCTTGGTGATAAAATCGGCGAAGAAAAAGCAGTTCAACTTGTTGCAAAAATTAAAGAAGAAATTGCAAAAGAACAGCCCAAAACCACTGAAGATTTACGTTCATTAATTAAAAAAATTGCTGATCAACTTGGCATTACATTAACAGATGAACAGTTGGATAACTTAGTATCGTTATTTGATAAAATGAAAAATCTTAATATCGATTGGAACCAAGTTGGTAGCCAATTAGAAAAAGCAAAAGACCATGTGTCTGCCTTCTTAGGATCTGATGAAGGGCAAAGTTTCCTAGATAAAGTAAAAGATTTCTTCTCTAGTATCATTGATTTCGTTAAATCTTTATTCAAGTAAAAAAGAAGCTCGCCAATGACGAGCTTCTTTTTTATACAAGTAACGGTAATTTCATAATAGCTTCTTCAACCGAACGGACAACATAATTTGCTTTCTCCTTCACATACGGATGAGCATGATGGAGGGTGAAGGAGTGCGGGGTTACTTCAAACATAGAAATATCATTGAAAGAATCTCCAATACATGCAACTTCATTTGCTTCAATTTGTAAATGTTCCATTAATCGCTTCAGAGCGCTTCCTTTACTTACACCTCTTGGCATAATGTCAACATATCGCTTACCCGATATAAAGACTTCCGCTTCGCTATGAAATGTATCTCTCAACTCTTGATCTAATGCTACAATTTTTTCTTCTTCGCCAAAAACAAATAATTTCGCAGGATGTACAGTCTTCCCAAATTCCTCTTCTAACTCTTCGATTTCAGCAATATGCACTCCCATATACTCTTCAAAAGTATGGTGATGTTCATTCTTCCTTTTTGTATATCGCTGCTCATTTGCACAAACAATATCTGCTAGTCCCTTTTTATGTATATATCGATATATTTCCTGGGCAACCCCATCTTCAAAACTCGATTCATGAAATACTTTTCCATCCGGTAGTATCACTGTCGCTCCATTTAAACTAGTTGTGTAATACGGGAACGAAAACCTTTTTACCGCCTCATCAATTCGGTGAGTAAAACGGCCAGAGGCAAAACAAATATTTGTCCCATTTTCAGCTAGCCAACAAAGCGCTCGTTCATCTTCTTTTTGCATATCATTCATATTGTAAACGAGTGTATCATCTAAATCACTTACAAATAGTTTAATCATGTCCTCTTCCCCTTCCATACACAATATCTACTCTAATTGTACAAAAAAAATGTTTGATTTTTGTTAAAAAAACAATAAATTTTCAATAAAAAATAAGCGGAGCATAATCCCGCTTATTTTTGTCTTCGCACATTTTGAGGTCTTACAATACTTGGACGAACCTTTAAACTAGACATAGTTGGACGAAGTAAAATTTTCGTTAACGCGCCCCAATCAAACGGTAAAAACGGCCATAAATACGGTGTTTGCAAGCTTTTTATAGATGTTAAAAATAGAATCAATATCGTCATTCCAATGACAAATCCCATTTCATGAAATATGCCTGTTAAAATAATGACAAACAATTTCCCAATCTTATTCCCAAGCCCTAACTCATAACTTGGTGTAGCGTATGCTCCAATCATAGAAACTGCTACGTACAAAATAACTTCTGGTACAAACAAACCTACATCAATTGCAATTTGACCAATTAATATAGCTGAAATTAATCCTGCTGCCGACGACAATGATGTCGGTGTATGAATGGCGGCCATTCTTAAAAATTCGAGTCCGACTTCCGCCATCAAAATTTGTAATAAAATCGGTAAATGCGTCATCTTATTTGGTCCAATGAAAGCAAGACTTTCCGGTAAAAGAGTCGGATCAAAAACGAAAACTAGCCAAAATGGCAGTAAGAATAGCGAAAATATAACACCTACAAAACGTACCCAACGTAAAAATGTACCTACAGCTGGATTTTGTCTAAACTCTTCTGCATGCTGTAAATGGTGAAAATATGTTGTTGGAGTGATCATAGCACTTGGTGATGTATCAACGAGTACTAACACATGTCCTTCTAACAGATGATTTGCTGCTACATCTGGTCTCTCTGTGTATCGGATAAGCGGGAATGGATTATAACCTTGTTTCACTACAAATTCTTCTACCGTTTTATCCGCCATCGTAATCCCATCTACTTCAATATTATTTAATTCTTGTTTTATAATCTTCACTAAATCTGGATTTGCAACATCTTGTACGTATGTAATACAAATATCCGTTTGCGATCTATCCCCTACTCGAATCATTTCATTTCGAAGACGTGGATCGCGTATTCTTCTACGAATTAACGCTGTATTTACAACGATATTTTCAACAAAGCCATCCCTTGCACCACGCACTACCTTTTCTGTATCTGGTTCTGTCGGTGTCCGGCCCGGATAACTACGAACATCTATTGCGAACGCTTCAGTTTCACCTTCCACAAATATAACAATGAGTCCTGATAATACTTGGAGCATTACATCATCCATCGTTTTTACTTTACTTACTTGTTGATGAATTAAACGATTCTCTAAAAGCTTTACTGTATCTTCTTCTACATCCCTTATTTCATTTGTATCCACCGCTTCTTCTAAAATAGGGATAATATAATTCGTATCACAAAGTCCATTTACAAATAACACACCAATTTCTTTATTTAAAATTTGAAATTTACGAATACCAACATCGTATGTAACACCAAGTCCAACTGTTTGCTTTAAATAATTTTCATTATCACTTAAAAAAGATGAAATCGGGATATTCACTTTTTTAGGCTTCGTCATAAAAGCCACTCCTTTCCAAAATTAATTGAATCGCTTTTCTAGTAATAGGTGATCCTCTCTCCCATTCATCATTTCCGCACATCTTGCCAATATCACCGACCCCCACTATGACAGGAACATTCAGACCATCTAAACAATAAATCGTATCCCCACTAATCCTGCCAATTTCACCATCTGGGAGTCCAAATTTATCAACGCCATATTCTGTCAAATTCCCATTCCGATCTACACTTACATCTACACGCGCCCATTCCCAATGATGTGTATTAGATGCTACTGCTAAAATACCGAGTACATCAACTTGTTTATGTGTTGCGACATACTTTAACGCCTTTTCACCAGATCCTTCTCCTATAAATCCGCTGTCATCAAACATGACAAATACAGGGTCATATGGCGTTTGCATAATAAGCTCAACAACTTTCTTCCCTGTCAATTTGGTCGGATTACTTTGCGATGCTGAAATACACCTCCCCCCAAATTCCTTTGTTAACAGCTCAATTGTCCGCTTTGCATATTCATCTCCATCTGTGACCAAAACAACCCTTCGTCTCATTTGATTTATCCTTTCGGTTTACATATAAGTGCAACAAAAAATGAAAATAATATCGCTGCTGAAATCCCCGCAGACGTTAAGCTAAACATACCGATTCCAATTCCTAAATATCCATGTTTTTCTGCCGCATGCATTGCCCCGTGCAATAGTGAGTGTCCAAAACTTGTAATAGGGACTGTTGCCCCAGCACCTGCAAATTTTATAAGTTTATCGTACAATCCGAATCCGTCTAAAATAGCTCCGGCGACTACAAAAGTTGCCATTAAATGTGCCGGTGTTAACTTTGCGAAATCTAGCAACACTTGTCCAATTACACAAATAGCTCCTCCTACAAGAAATGCATATATAAAATCCACAATTCACTCTCCTTTAACGCTTTCAAACACAACACCATGCGCAATCGTTGGAATCGTTTCCTTCTGTTGTATCATCATGGGGCTTAATAGAGCTCCAGTTGCAACGACAAAAATTCTTTGTAAATTCCCTTTTTGCATTTCACGCAATAAATGGCCGTATGTTACAACAGCTGAACAAGCACAACCACTGCCCCCTGCAAACACTTCTTCTTGATTTGAATTGTAAATCATTAATCCACAATCATTGTATACATTCCCCAAATCATACCCTTCCTCAAGTAAAAGTTGTTTCGCAATTGGTGTCCCAACAGCCGATAAATCACCAGTAACAATAAGATCATAATCAGCTGCACTTCTTCTCAAATCTTCAAAATGTTGTTGAATTGTATGAGCAGCAGCTGGTGCCATCGCTGATCCCATATCTAAAGGATTAGCAATTCCTAAATCTTGCACTTTACCAATTGTTGCTGCTGTTATTTTAATTGCACTCTCCTCATTGCTAATTAATATTGACCCTGCTCCGGTAACAGTTGAGTTTGCTGTCCCTGGCTTTTGTCCTCCGTATTCTGTTGGGGAACGAAATTGCCTTTCAGCCGTCGCATTATGACTACTTACTGTAGCTAAAATACGATTCGCAAATCCACCATCTATAAAAGCTGATCCAATCGCCAAAGTTTCCATTGACGTCGCACAAGCGCTGAACATCCCTAAAAAAGGAATACCATACTCACGAGCAACATAATTTGCTGTCACTGTTTGGTTTAATAAATCTCCCGCTAAAAAGAAATCAATTTGCGATTTTTTTATATTCCCTTTTTGCATCGCTTGTTGAATTGAGTCTGACATTAACCTTCGTTCAGCAAGTTCCCAGTTTTCCTCTCCGCAATGTAAGTCAGAATATGAAATATCAAAATCCTTTCCAAGAGGGCCTTCAGCTTCTTTCGGACCGACAGCAGTACCAGTTGCATTCACGAAGATATCATTTTGAAATACCCACGTTTGCTTTCCTGTCAATCTCATACCCACCCCTCCTTTAAGACATTAAAATTTGAAATGTATATCTTATTAATCCGATAATGTATGCACCGACGACTCCAAATACAATGACACTTCCTGCAAGCTTAAAAATGTTAGTAGCGATTCCTAGAACAATCCCTTCACTCCTATGTTCTAGTGCGGCACTCGCCATAGAATTCGCAAATCCAGTAACTGGTACTGCTGATCCCGCTCCAGAAAACTGCCCGATTTTATCATATACACCACACCCTGTTAAAATCGCCGACAATAAAACAAGCGTTGCAACTGTCGGATTTCCTGCCTCTTGTTCACTAAAGTGAAAATAATGTATATAAAATTTCATCAATATTTCTCCGACTGTACAAATGAGCCCACCTACAAGAAATGCCTTCACACAATTTAGCAAATAGTTTGGCTTTGGATGGTACTCCTTCACTTTATTTATGTAATCATCTTTCAGTTTTCGCCTTGTCATATATATTGCCTCCTACTTTACGAAATAAATCCAGTGAAACAATGAGCCTATTACTTTTCCAAGTACAAGAGCAACGAGTAAAACAACAATTTTCCCCTCTACCCCGACTCGTTTCGCTAAAATAGGTAAAACATTTAATACTTCTGTTAATGCCGCAGCAAGCATTCCAATGAATGTGCCACAAAATAACCCTAATATTACAAGCCAATATTGCGATGTTTGAAATGTAATGTTTTTCAAACTACACCAAGCCCCAGTTAAAGTACCCGCAATGACAGCCCACTCAAAATATTGAATATGCTTTCCACTTCTCGTTAATTGAGCTAAGCGCGGGATAATACCGAGAACAGCTAAAAAGGCAACATATCCGCTACCTACTGCAATCCCGCCAGCTAAACCAATTAATATAACAAACCCACATTCAATCATCGGCAAGCTGTTTCGTGTTATCCTTGTTTTCATTAACAATTACATATTGATCAAGCGACTGCTGATATTGAAACATCTCAACTTCTAACGGACTAGGCTCTTCATTAATTCGCTTTTGAAATACATGATTAAAAAATAAAACCATACCTAATCCAAGACCTACTGAATATGGAACTTGAAATAATAGTGGTTGCTCCTTAAACTCTCCAGTAATCATGTAATATAACCGTTGATGTACTTGTTGCATACTTACATCTTCATGGAAATAAATGATCGCAAGGGCCGCTCCAATGAAAAGTAACAACCATACAAGTCCGAAGAAAACCGGATGCACTTTCTTTTTTTCGTATATAATTTCAACAAGAGTTTGTCCAGAACCAAGTAAATTAATTTGTATGTGAGCCGCTTTTTGTTGAATAATCTCAATCACTTTCATAACATCAATTACAACATGCGTCTTATCATGTGCTGTTATTTTGTAGACTATCTCATTTTGTAACGACTCAACTACAAAAGAATCTCCGGCAAGTTGAGCAACATCGCTCAGCTTTACTTCATACGTAGGAGACACTTTTAAGCGATTGCGCATTTTAATATAAATTGTTCCTTCCAATTTCCATTCACCCCTTCACTCTTCCTCGTAGTTGTAGTATGGTTATTGAATTTTTTTCTAATACAATTTTTTCATAAAAAAACATCTGTACCGCTTCGGTACAGATGTTTTTAGCTTATGCCTTTTTCTTAAATAAATTTGCAATACTTAATGCAAGTCCTCCCCAAATGACTACCATACCTATAACCATCATCATAATCGCTGATCCACTCATCATGAAACACCTCGGTCCTTCCATTCTTTTTCAAGCTGGACAGAGTCTGAATGTATTTGTGCATTCCATTTTTTCAGACCAATAACTAACGCGACTAGAAGGAATGCTGCCGCTATCGACCAACCATACGTTACAACAAACTCTGTTGGATAACCTCCGTAGTTCTTTTTAATGTTTTGGATTGTACCATCAATTAACATATACCCTAACATAAGTGGAGTAATAACGAGTAAACTCACTCTCCAAAACGTTCCTAACTTTATATCAGATACAAAGTTTGCATGATTTTGATAAACTGGTAAACGGCGCAAGATTAGTCCTATTGTAACTACTTCAACGAGTGCAATTGTAATCAATCCAAAATTGTTAGCGAAGTAATCAACAACATCTAGGAACATAAGTCCACCACGTGTTGCAAAAACAAGAGAAACTAATACTAATAGCGTTCCCATAATTCCAATCGTCTTTTGACGACTCAAGCTGAATTTTTCAGATACAGCGGCAAAGCATACTTCTGCAAGTGAAATGAGTGATGTAATTCCAGCAACAGTTAGAGATAAGAAGAATAATACACCAAATAACGGCGACATCGGTAACTCATTAATAATTTGCGGGAATACTACAAATGCAAGTCCTACACCAGCACTAGCTACTTTATCAACCGGTACCCCCATGTTATTCGCCATAAATCCAAGAGCTGCAAAGACACCAATACCTGCCAATAATTCAAATCCTGAATTTGCAAATCCTGTAATAAAAGCATTATTTGTTGTATCTGAGTTTTTCGGTAAATAACTAGAATACGTAATCATAATTCCGAATGCTAAAGATAAACTAAAGAAAATTTGACCGTAAGCAGCAAGCCATACTTTCCCATCAAAAATACGACTCCAATCTGGTTTAAAAAATGCATCTAGCCCCTGCATCGCACCTTCCATCGTCACTGCACGAACAACGATAATAAGGAACATAACAACTAGTAAAGGAATAAAAATACGGTTAACAACTTCGATTCCTTTTTTAACTCCTTTAAACGCAACACCAAGCACAATAATCCAAACGAGAGCTAACGGAATTAATACTTCTGGTACGAGCCCCCCGAATTGTCCTGGCTTATCTGCAACATGTAAATATTCTTTAAATAAAAATGATTGCGTGTCTTTCCCCCATGCTCCAGTAATTGCAAAGTACGTATACGAAATAGACCAAGCAATGATTACAGCGTAATATGTTGAAACAATAAATGTCACACACATTTGCCACCACCCAATAAATTCAGCACGTCGATGAATACGGAAGAATGTAAGTGGCGCCGAACCACGATGACGATGCCCAAGAGCAAACTCGAAAGCTAACAATGAAATACCAGTCGTTAATAATGCAAATAAGTACGGTAAAAAGAATGCGCCTCCCCCGTTTTCATACGCTGTATAAGGAAAACGCCATATATTCCCTAGTCCAACAGCGGAACCGATTGCTGCAAAAATAAATCCAGCCCTAGTTCCCCATTGTTGCCTCGTTTCCATGTTTCCTTCCCCCTTTGTGACAAGTTCATACTTGGATTATAGTTTAAATTAACTAAATTATCAATAAATTCTGTAAATTTTTAGCGATAGTTGGAATCTTCTCCTTTTCGTGACAATAAAAAAAATCGAATAGATAGCTATTCATCTATTCGATCTTTCATCTGTTTTAATATTTTCTTTTCAAGTCTTGAAACTTGTACTTGCGAAATGCCTATGCGCTCCGCTACTTCTGATTGGGTTTGGTCTTTATAATAGCGCAAATACACAATTAGCCTTTCTCGTTCATCCAATTCTCTAATTGCTTCTTTTAAAGCAATTTTATCAAACCATTTCGTTTCCGATTGATCTGCAATTTGATCTAAAATAGTAATTGGATCTCCGTCGTTTTCATACACAGTTTCATGTATCGACGAAGGAGCACGACTCGCTTCTTGCGCCAGAACAACTTCTTCCGGCGTTAGTTCAAGAGCCTGTGCTACCTCATTAATCGTTGGAGCCCTTCCAAATTCTTTCGAAAGCTCGTCTCTCATCTTTCGGACTTTGTTTCCTGTTTCTTTTAAAGATCTACTTACTTTCACTGATCCATCGTCACGTAAAAATCGTTGTATTTCACCGATAATCATTGGAACTGCATATGTTGAAAATTTCACGTCGAAAGATAAATCAAATTTATCTACCGATTTTAAGAGTCCAATACATCCAATTTGAAATAAATCGTCTGGTTCGTATCCTCGATTAAGAAATCGCTGTACAACCGACCATACGAGACGCATATTACTTTGAACGATTGTATCTCTCGCTTGTTGATCTCCATCTTGACTTTTTTGAATTAACGCTTTTAGCTCGTGGTCCTTTAACTGAGGTTTCTTCTTCTCATTTCTGACCTCTATGTCCATTGGCTATTCTCCTTAATTGCATAGAGCGTTACTATTTGATAAGTATTTTGTCAAATGGATTGTTGTCCCGAAAGATTCGTTTGAAATAACTTCTACTTCATCCATAAAATTTTCCATGATAGTAAATCCCATTCCGGAACGCTCTAATTCAGGTTTAGTTGTAAAAAGGGGTTGTCTTGCTTCATCTAAGTTAAAGATACCAATCCCTTCATCTCGAATCGTGAGTTTCACCATCGCTTCTTCCAAAATCACTGAAATATAAACAACACCTTCTGCATTTCCTTCATACCCATGAATAATTGCATTTGTAACCGCTTCTGACACAACTGTTTTAATCTCTGTTAGTTCTTCCATCGTCGGGTCTAATTGCGCAATAAAAGCAGCTACCGTAACACGAGCGAATGATTCATTCTGACTTAACGCTGAAAATTGAAGGTTCATTTCATTTCTCATCTACGCCACCCCCAACGTCGCGAGCGCATGCGCTTCACTTTCTTCTAAACGAACAATTTTGAATAGACCTGACATTTCAAATAAACGTTTAACGGGCGGTGAAATTGCACAGACAACCATCTCTCCACCTAATCCCTTTACATGTTTATATCGGCCTAATATAACGCCTAAACCAGAACTATCCATAAATGTTAAGTTCTCTAGGCTCAAAATAATATGATGAACACCATGTGTCTCAATCATATCTGTGACTTTCGTTCGCAACTCTTCAGCAGTATGATGATCTAACTCGCCCTCTAGCCTCACACATAAGACGTCACGTTTTACTTCTAAATGCATGGAAAGACTCACACGATTTCCTCCTTATGCTCAAACTTTACTCATTAACATAAGATTTTCGTGATATAAAATCAGAATCCTTCCTACTGACAAAAGAAGAACTATTTCGTCATAAAGTGAAACCTTTCAGCAATTATTTCAGTAAATACGAACAGAAAAACATCAAAATTCCCGCCGCTATTTTGATGTTGAAAACATCCCAAAACTTCTTTTAAATAACTCCCACCAGCTCGCTGCCTCAACATCTTCTTTCGCTACAATTGTTTGTTTTAATAAAACATCTTTATCTCTTTTAATAACAAGTGTGCCAAGTGCATCACCTTTTTTAATCGGTGCCTTCACTTTCTTTTCAGCAATCACTTCTTGTTTAACTTTGTCCATATTTTCGCCCTTCTTCATAAGAAGAGACACATTGTCTGACGCAACTAAATCTACTTTTTCTTCCTTACCTTTTCCTACTTGTACAGTCTTAATTTTCTCACCACGTGTATACAATTTCTTTGTCATGTATTGTCCAAATGCATAATCAAGAAGCTTCGTTACTTGATTGTTCCGCTCTTTTGATGTAGGTGCTCCCATTACAACTGAAATAACACGCATACCATTTTTCTCAGCCGATGCCGTTAAACAATATTTCGCTTCTGTCGTAAAGCCTGTTTTCACTCCATCTACTCCAGGATAAAAACGTACTAGCTTATTCGTATTAACAAGCCAAAACTTCTTATCCGTATTTTCACGTAAATAGTCTTCATATTTACCTGTGTATTTTCGAATAAGTGGATACTTCATCAACTCTTTCGCCATAATAGCCATATCATTCGCTGTAGAATAATGATCTTTGGCCGGAAGACCTGTCGGATTTTGAAAATGTGTATTTTTCAATCCTAGATCTTTCGCTTTTTTGTTCATCATATTTACGAAACCTTCTTCTGAACCAGCGATATGCTCAGCTACTGCAACAGATGCATCATTTCCAGATGCAATTGCAATGCCCTTTAACATTTCATTTACAGTCATCTCTTCCCCAGGTTCTAGAAAAATTTGTGATCCGCCCATTGAAGCTGCGTGTTCACTCGCTCTAACTTTATCGTTTAGTTTTAGTTTTCCTTTTTCAACTTGTTCCATAATTAATAGCATTGTCATAATCTTTGTCATACTAGCAGGTGGTAACTTTTCATTCGGATTTTTATCAAACAAAACTTTACCTGTATCTTGCTCAATTACGATCGCTGACGACGCTTGTTCCGCTAACTTCGGCGCGGCTTCTTCTGTTTTCTCCTGCTTCGTTTTCTCAGATTGTGCGAAACTAACTGAAGTACCAGAAAGCAATAACATGAAACAAACAAGTATTCCAAAAACTCGCTTCATGACTAACCCTCCATTCTATATCAAACTTATTTTTTCCAATTTATACATTTTTAATACCATATTTTTCTATTATTTTCAGTTGACAAATAAATTCATTGCCTATATTGTATTAAGTGTATTACACGTAGTAGTACACTTAATACTCATCAGGAAGGAGACATTGCTCTTGCATATTCAACTTGATCCAAGAAGCAACACTCCGATATGGGAACAAATTGTTCAAAATATAAAAGAGCTCGTACTAAAAAATATGTTAGCTCCAAGTGATAAACTTCCTTCTGTACGCGAGCTTGCTTCTTTACTCGTTATAAATCCAAATACAGTAAGTAAAGCTTATCAAGAATTAGAGCGACAAGGGATTATTGAAACATTACGAGGAAAAGGAACATTTGTAGCCCAATCGATTACCCCAACATTAGACGAAAGGAAAATCGCTATGGTTGAAAAGCAATTTCATCAATTATTACTAGAAGCCTCTTATCTTGGGATTACGAAAGATAAAATTCATGATTGGATAGATTCATACTACAAGGAGATTGGAGGAACTACAGATGTTGAAAGTGACAAGCTTGAAGAAAACAATTGATAACCAAACGATTTTAGAAGATGTTTCTTTCACATTACAAAAAGGTAGTATCGTCGGATTGCTCGGAAGAAATGGCGCAGGGAAAACAACTTTATTACGAACGATGGTCGGCATTTTAGACCCCGATGAAGGAACTGTTACATATGAGGGTACAGATGTTCATATGCATCCTGAAATTAAACAAAGAGTTGTATACGTTCCAGATTCTACTAACATACTGAACGGATATACAGTGAAGGAAATCGTAAAGTTTTATAAAGCGGTTTATACAGCATTCGATGAACAGTATTTTTATGAAATATTAGAACGTTTTAATTTACCAAACAAACGTATTCGTAGTTACTCAAAAGGAATGAAAGCACTGCTTGCGATCATTTTAGCTTTCGCTGCAAAAGCAGAATATGTCATTTTAGATGAACCGACAAACGGACTTGATCCTATCGTTAAAAGACAGATTCTACAATTTCTCGTTGAAGAAGTAGCAGAAAAAGAAATTACAATTTTCATCTCCACTCACCATTTAGATGAAGTTGAAAAAATTGCCGATACAATCATTATTTTAAAAGGACATACAGTAGATTCTATTACATCACTAGATGATGCAAAATCACGATTTGCCAAAATACAAGTTGCTTATGAACGTTCATTACCTCAAAAACTAGAAAACTTAAGCAATATTAAAATATTAAACCAAACAGGAAAAGTATATACAATCTTAATTGAGGAAAATGTGGCTACAACACTGGAGAAGTTTTATAAAGAGCAACCAATACTCATTGAAGAATTATCAATGTCACTTGAAGATGTCTTCGTTACGACACTTGAGGAGGATGGGTATGTTTCATAAGGCGTTGTGGATGTGGAATTGGAAGCGTGGAAAATACGCTGCGTTACTATTTTTCTTTAGTTCACTTTATTTTTTATCTTTCAGATACTATAGGGAAGCTCAACTACAACTTGCTAATTATTATAAATTGCAAGAAAAGGGAACGTTCTATTACTATTATGCTTTTTTGTCAAATACAGGTAATAGTTTTTGGCTAACTATTCTTATTATTTGTTTAGCTTGTCTATTAATAGGATGGGAACGTAGCAACCAGTCTAATACCCTACTTATGGAAATGCCATTTACAAGAAAAAATATTTTCTTCTCTAAATGGGCTTTCGGTTCATTCTGGATTATAGGGTCTCTCCTTATGAACTGGATCCTTATGTACATTATTTATAGAACAACAATTCATTTTGAGTATCAAACATTCAGTCCATTTCATCGATACTTTCTTTATGCGATTGTTTCTTATGTTGCAGTCTATACAGCTGCATTATGTATCGGTACTTTTACTGGGAGCATTGTTTCGCAAATCTTTTTTTGTATTCCATGGCTGCTAATGGGACTTACATTTACTTCATTATTGTACAATTTTACAATAAACCATTTACAGGCTACAGATAATAGAAATACCAACTTGTATCAACAGCTTGATGAAATCAATCGAAAGACAAATATAGTTGCACCGATATATAACTTCACAATCTATTACCAATATAATCCAGAATCGCACAAAAAAGAAAATGACCCAACTACTTTAAGAGATCCAGCATCTTATACGTATTATTCGGCTAAATCAGTGTTAGTCCCTATTTTGTATACAATATTTTACTTACTACTTGGCGCATATTTATATACACGATCGCCTAATGAAAACACTCAAAAGATATTTATTTTCCAAAAACATTTACGAATATGGATATGGGGAACAACCATTTACTTTGCATTACTAGGTGGCTATAAAATAAATCAATTTAGTTTCTTATTTAACTACTATATCGGTTTGTTTCTCGCTGGAATCATTACTTATGTTGTATTATCACGCCTAACAAATTATAAAGTTTTTTAAAGGAGAGATCCTATGTTTCAAAAAGCACTATGGCTAAGAACGTATCAACAAAGTAAATATGTTGTATGGTTATTTTGGCTCGTCAGCTTCTATACTTTGTCATACAAATACTATATAACATCGATTGAACAAGAATACCTTCTGAAGATGCCAAAAGAAGGGGAATATGTATATCATTACAATTTTGGTTTATCACTTATGGACCCTGTCATCTTTCAAGGTAGCGCACTTATCATTCTGGCCTGTACGTTAATCGGTTGGGAAAGGCAAAATAACTCCATTGATTTCCTTTGGTCTATGCCTTTTAAACGTTCCCACCTTTTTATGACAAAATGGTTGTTTGGTACTTATAACATTGTAGCAGCTGTTAGTATAAACTGGGGACTATTTGCTATTATGAAAAAGTTGACTTTTCATAATAAATATCAAGTATTTTCCCCATTTCATTCTTATTTTATATACATGTTAATTGTATTAATTGCTATTTATACACTTGCCTTGTGTATAGGAACAATAACTGGGAATGTTATTTCGCAAGGATTTCTCACTGCAGCTATATTCATGTTCCCATTATTACTTCCACCACTTATCTCGGGAGTCATCGCTGTTCACTCAAATGTTGACTTTCATGAGAACAATGGCAATATGCATCGTGTTATGGAAAACATACGGATTTCTGGTCCAGTAGAAGAGTTTACTATTCGCTTTAATTACGATCCTCAAAGCGCTTTTACTGATGAGGATGGAGTGCGTCATAATGAACCAAACTTTACAAAAATCCCTTCAGCAAAATTATTGATTGCACCTATCACATATATCATTATTTTATTACCACTCGGTATATATTTATATGTTCGTTCAGTCAATGAGCTAAATGGAAACTTCCTCCTATATCCGAAGTTACAAAAAATAATTATGAGCATTGGTATTTTCGTTATAGGAATAGTTGGTGGTTTAGTCTTAAGTGGAGACAAATCATTACTTAATTTTTACATTGGACTTTTTGGATCAAGCATAATTAGCTATTTTCTTCTATCCAAACTATTGAAATGGAAGTTCTCTTGGAACGCTAAATAAACTCATCATTATCACAATTTTGTACTGGAGGGATTACATGTTTCATAAAGCTTTATGGCTCCATCATTACAAGCAAAGTAAGTACATTCTTTTACTCTTTTCTTGTAGTAGTTTTTGGTTTTTACCTATTAGCTACTTTAATGATTTACAGGTTCAACCAAACGAAGATGGCTATTTCTACTATAGTTTAAATGGGGATACTCTTATCATCCCCTTCATTCCAATTTTCATATTACTCGCCTGTTCATTAATCAGTTGGAAAAGACAAAATCAAACAGACTATCTGTTATTTGCAATGCCATTCACGAGAAAAGAGCTTTTTCTTTCTAAGTGGCTGTTCGGGACAATCGCAATTCTATTCATAATGAGTCTTAATGGCATCTTAATTTATTTCATCCTAAAGATTAATCTTTTTAGCCAATACCAATCTTTCGGGCCAATGCGTACATTATTATGGTATGTTACCATTACATGGATTGCGATTTTTACAATAGCTATTTTTATCGGAACAATTGCTGGGAATGTTATTTCACATAGTATATTAAGCTTAGTTTTCATTATATTACCATCTGGATTAGGCATGTTACTTTTTCATTTTGCTTGGATTCACACAAATGTATCTACAACTGAATTTTCCCTTAAGAAAGCGAATTATGCATCATATATAGAGAATATTGAAGTTTTTGCACCTACTAATAATACTTATATATCTTATACATTTAATCCAAAAGTAAAAGAAGTAGACATTAATAATTTAAAAGAATCAGTTAAGGAGCACCATCAATTTCAACCTATCTGGAAGCTTATCACTCCGATTCTATATATTCTCATCCTTTTACCATTAGGAGTATTTTTATATGATCGGACCCCAAATGAAAATAACGGTAAAATATTACTATTCACTAAACTAAATGGTTTATTTATACCGTGTGTTACAATATGTTTTGCTCTATTAGGAGGCCGGATAACAGGTGGAAAAAGTGATCCGCTATTAAGTTATTACGCTGGGTTCATAATAATAGGACTATTTAGCTATATAATACTTCACTATTTGATAAATAAAAAATTTTTACTTCATACGAAATAACCTCCTCACTAAAAGGAGGTTATTTCACATTCTCTCTCCTATCTCCATACACCCTCTCTTCTTTCATCCCAAATCCATCACCATTTTGCACAATTTGCTCTGTCGGCGCGACTACACTTTCAGCAATTTTCCATTCGCCGCGCTCTTTCACAAATACTTGCAGAAAATAGTTCATACCATTTAATTGATATGCATTTTCTTTTTTCACATTATAGTGCACCGCAATGTAATACACTTGAATATTTTCTTTTCCTGCTTTTGATACGTATTGCGATAATCTTGGAATATACATTGATGCTTTCTGAAATGGCAAGTGCTTCGCTTTAATGAGCGATGAACTTGTTACGTTACGCAATGTGTCTTGATTACGAACATTATCGCTATGATGAAATAATACTGCGTTTTGCATAGAACGAACCCATAATTTCGAATATAAGACAGTATTATCGTTTTCAATGTATTTCACTTCTTTTTGCACGACTTGAATTGGAGTTTCAGCGTATAAAAATGTATTAAAACAAAAAAAACTTCTTAATAAAATGGTAAGTCCAGCAATATATTTCATAATCTTTCCTCCGATCTGTTTAATTAAAGTATCGGAGTTTCAAAATATTTTTATTCAAAAGAAAAAGGATAGGAAAGCTCTCGCTTCCTATCCTCATTTATTATAATACGCGGCCAAATAGTTCTAAAACCATTTCTATCTCTTGGTCGCTCCAACCTTTAAATTTCTCTTTATAATATTCTTTACGCACAGCTTCAAGCTTTTCAGTTACTTCTCGTCCGTTTTCAGTAATTTCTAAGTATACGATACGACGGTCCGAATTTGAACGTTTTCTTTCAACAAACCCTTTTCGCACGAGACGATCTGTTACAGCTGTAATATGACTGGAGGTTACGTTTACTTCACTCGCAATTTGCGAAGCCATCTGTGGACTTTTTAAAAATAACGCACGTAATACAGAAAATTCATTATATGGCATATGCTCTGAAAAACGTGTATTAATATCATTTTGTAATAAACGTATCATCTTTCGAAATGATGCAGATAAATCTAAAATCAGTGTTTCTCTATTTTCGTTCACTAGCCTCGTCCCTTTTTTATCATATTTACACATATTATAATCTATAAATACCTATATTGTATATGCTTTCTTCCCTCAACATTCTCATTTATGTAACTTTTTTCATAAGATTTTCTTTTTTGTTCACACATATACATATAAAAAAGGATGGTGAGCATAAATGCAAAGTGGAATGAATCCGTATTTACATAATATCCGTACGACAAATACTGGTAAAGAAGCTACTATTACTGTACAAGGAGAAGGCATTATAAAGGCAAAACCAAATGTTGTCATATTAACACTGGGCATTCGAACCGATAGTAAAAATGTAAAACAAGCGCAAGAAGAAAATGCAGTGCAATCGAAACAATTGCTTGATGCACTCAAACAGCTAGGTATTGCCGATAAAGATATAGAAACTATTTCTTATACGATTACTCCTCAATACGAATATGTAAATGATAAAGCATTACTACAAGGATACCGTGTGGAGCATTTGTATGAAATTACCGTTTTAAATGTGCAAAAAGCAGGGGAAGTATATGATATAGCCGTTACGAATGGTGCAAACGTAGCAAAAGGATTACGTTTTCGAATATCTCATCCAAATAAATATTATGAGCAAGCTCTCATTCAAGCTCTGCAACAAGCAGTAGACAAAGCTCGTACAATTGCGAGTACCTACAATTTAAATATTAATCCTGTTCCCCTCTCATTCGTTGAAGAATCTGTCCAATTACCACGGGAGATCGCATCATATGCTACTTTGCATGCGCAAGCAGCTCCGCCCATTCAATCAGGAGAACTAGAAATCATTTCATCTATCCGGGCAATTTTTACGTATTTATAAATAAATTCATTTATAAGTAACCGTTATCATTTTCGTTGTTGTAAAAACATGATGTTCTGATATAATAAAGGACGGTGAGCTCTTACATAAGAGATATCACGGGTGGGAGAGGGATATGAAAAAGAAGGTTTAACATGAAAGGAATACTTGAAAGAACATTTAAATTAGACTTACACCAAACATCACCAAAACAAGAAGTTTTAGCTGGAGTCACGTCATTTTTCACAATTGTTTATATTATGATTGTAAATGCGTCAATCTTATCAGATGCCGGCATTCCTCTTGAAGCAGGAATTTTGGCAACTGTTTTCAGTTCATTTGTCGGATGTCTACTTATGGCATTTTGGGCAAATGCACCTGCTATTCTTGTCCCTGGTATGGGTGTAAATGCATTCTTCACGTACACTGCTGTGCATACGCTCGGTTTAGCTTGGCAAGAAGCATTGGCAGCTGTTTTTATCGCCGGTATTATTTTTGCAATTGCTGCTTTTACACCAATTGCTCGCGTGCTTTCGGTATCGATTCCAAAGTCATTAAAGGAAGCGATCACTGTCGGTATCGGGTTGTTTTTAGCTTTCATCGGCTTGCAAAAAGGTGGTTTAGTCGTTTCGCATCCTAATACTGCTGTTGCAATGGGGAAATTAAGTAGTCCTGTCGTTCTTGCAACACTACTTACTCTTATTGTCGCACTTGTGCTATTTGTTCGTAACGTACGTGGAAACTTTTTATGGACGATTGCAATTGGAACTGGTATTGCATGGCTGTTTGGTCTTGTTGATACGAGTCAAATGGGAAATAGTTCGTTTTCATTCGCTAATTATGGCGATGTGTTTGGAGCTATGTCATTTGGAAAACTTTCTTCCTTACCATTTTGGATTGCAACATTCTCCTTAAGCATGGTGCTTATTTTTGAGAACATGGGACTACTGCACGGTTTATTAGAAGATGATCGTAAATTCCCACGTGCTTACCAAGCAAATGCAATTTCAGCAATGACATGTGGTCTATTTGGCACAAGCCCTACCGTTTCAACAGTAGAGAGTGCCGCAGGTATTACTGCAGGCGGAAAAACAGGTCTGACGTCTATCGTTACAGGGTTGTTATTCTTCGCATCACTGTTTGCGCTTCCGTTTGTCAAAATAATTCCTGACAGTGCCATTGCACCAATCTTAATTATTATTGGCGGTCTGATGATTACAAGCATTCAACAAATTCCTCTGAACGACTTTTCAGAAGGATTTCCAGCGTTTTTAATTATCGTTATGATCCCGCTCACATATAGTATCGCTGATGGCATTGCGTTCGGATTTATTGCTTATCCTATCTTGAAAGTTGCTCTTGGAAAGCGTAAAGAAGTCGCACCGTCCATGTATATTATTACATGCTTATTCTTAGCCATGTTCGTATTACACGCTATTGGCTAAGAAACAAACACCGAGGAAATCCTCGGTGTTTGTTTACTTAAACCAACCTTTTTTATAAAACCAAGCCATCATTCCGCCGCCAATTAACGCCATTAAAATTAAGCAAATAAAATAACTATACTTCCCGCCAAGCTCTGGCATATGTGCGAAGTTCATGCCGTATACCCCTGCAATAAATGTTAACGGCATGAAAATAGTTGAGAAAACAGTTAATGTTTTCATAATATTGTTCATATGGTGGGAATTCAATGAAAAGTAACTATCTCGAATATCTGCTGTCAATTCACGGCTCGCTTCAATCATCTCTGTCAGTTTAAGCAAATGATCATGTATATCTTTAAAATAAATTTCATGATCGCTTATACCGTAAAAACGAGTTGAATTTAAAATGCGATACAATAAATCACGCATCGGAATAATCGTACGCCTTAGCTTAGATAAATCTGTCCGAATATCAAATACCTCTTCTAGCACACTTCCTGCTGTCTCACCCGTTAAATTATCATCAATTGCATTTAAATGGTCTTCAATGTAATATACAGGTGCGAAATAATCATCTACAATTTGGTCAATAATTGTATGTGCTACATTTAAAGGACTCTTCTTAATACGTTTCTTCTCACCGAGCGTTTTCCATACTCTTTCAATCGCATTGTTATGAGAGAAGTGAAAAGAGACTATATATCGATCACTAACAAATAAATCGATTTCATGCGGTTCTAATCCGTCTTCTCCGAATGCATGGAGAACTAAAAAGTTATATCCATCATAAAAATCTACCTTTGGCCTCTGTACATACTCTACACAATCTTCAATTGCAAGGGGATGGAATTTGAAGTGATCTTGTAAAATATATGTATACTCTTCTTTCGTCGGCTTATATAAATCAAGCCAATACCATACGATGTTTTCTTGTCTCGTTTCTTCTAGCGACACATCATATAAAACTTCATTTTTTTTCGTTATTGCACAAATTCTAATCATAATTTCACCCTTTACTATTATAAACAAAAAATAGTAAAAAAAGCCAAGGAGAAATCTCCTCAGCTTTTTTTATTACTTCGTTACAATACCGTGTACTAAAGTTGGTGCATCTACGTGGTCTTTAGCGATTTTCATGTTCTCATAAATTTTCGCTTTTACGTCTTCAACATTTTCGCGGTTTGCGTAAATTGTAACAAGAGAGTCACCTTTTTTCACGCTATCGCCTACTTTTTTGCGAAGCATTAGACCAACTGCTAAATCAATTTCAGATTCTTTCGTTGCACGCCCTGCTCCTAAAAGCATTGCTGCTGTTCCGATTTCATCTGCAACGATTTCCGATACGTAACCGTCTTCTTTCGCTTCCACTTCAATTTTAAATTGTGCTTGTGGCAATTTAGAAGGATCATCAACAACAGATGCATCGCCGCCTTGCGCGGATAAGAACGTTTTAAATGATTCTAGCGCTTTACCATTGTTCATTACTTCAATTAACTTTTCACGTGCATCTTCTAAAGATGAAGCTTGTCCAGCAAGGTACACCATCTGACTTCCAAGTGTTAAACATAACTCTTCTAAATCTTTCGGTCCCTTACCTTGTAATGTATCAATTGCTTCTTGTACTTCTAATGCATTACCAATTGCTTCACCAAGCGGCTGACTCATATCAGAAATAACCGCCATCGTATTACGACCAACGTTATTACCGATGCGTACCATTGCTTCTGCTAAACGCTTTGCATCTTCATCCGTTTTCATAAACGCGCCTGCTCCAGTTTTTACATCAAGAACAATTGCATCTGCACCAGCAGCAATTTTCTTACTCATAATTGAGCTAGCGATAAGAGGAATTGAATTTACTGTTGCAGTTACATCACGAAGCGCATATAACTTTTTATCAGCAGGTGTTAAGTTTCCACTTTGACCAATAACAGCGATTTTATTTTCATTTACAAGACGCATGAATTCATCATTTTCAATTTCCACATGGAATCCTGGTACTGCTTCTAATTTATCAATTGTACCACCCGTATGTCCTAGACCTCGTCCAGACATTTTCGCAACTGGTACACCTAAAGCAGCTACTAATGGACCTAATACAAGTGTCGTTGTATCACCAACTCCACCCGTTGAATGCTTATCTACTTTTACCCCTTCAATGGCTGATAAGTCAATTGTATCACCGCTATTTACCATTGCCATCGTTAAATCTGCACGTTCTTGATCATTCATATCTTGGAAGAAAATTGCCATTGCAAATGAACTCATTTGATAATCTGGAATACTACCATTTGTATATCCTTCAACGATAAAGTTAATTTCTTCTGTCGTTAATGCATGTCCATCACGTTTTTTTGCAATTAGGTCCACCATTCTCATTGTGAAGTCACCCCTTCATTTGTTTTACAATTGCTTTTACTAATGCTAAGAAATTAGCTTTAACACGTTCTGTCGTTTCAATTACTTCATCGTGGTGAAGTGGTTGATCTAAAATACCAGCTGCCATATTTGAAATACAAGAAATACCTAGTACTTTCATACCTGCATGACGAGCTACAATTACTTCTGGTACTGTTGACATACCAACTGCATCTCCGCCAAGTGTACGAAGCATACGAATTTCAGCAGGTGTTTCATATACAGGACCTGTCATTCCAACATATACACCTTCTTGTACTTTAATATTTAAATCTGCTGCAACTTGTTTCGCCATTTCGCGAAGTTCTGGCGTATATGATGTAGACATATCAGGGAAACGTACACCCATTTCAGAATCATTTGGTCCGATTAATGGGTTCGTACCCATGAAATTAATATGGTCTGAAATTAACATAAGATCGCCTGGTTCAAATGATGTATTTACACCACCAGCTGCGTTCGTTACAACAACTGTTTCTACACCTAGTTCTTTCATAACACGAACTGGGAATGTTACTTTTTGCATATCGTATCCTTCATAGAAATGGAAACGTCCTTGCATTGCTACTACTGTTACACCTTGAAGTGTACCGAATACAAGTTGACCTGCATGTCCTTCTACAGTTGAAACTGGGAATTCAGGGATTTCACTGTATGGTACTGTTACTGCGTTCTCGATTTCATCTGCTAATACACCTAGTCCAGATCCAAGGATTAGTCCTACTTGTGGTGTCTCTTGAAATTTCTCTTTTAAGTATGAAGCTGATTTTGTAATTAGTTCACGATTCATCTGTTTATCCCCCTATTTCTTTAGCTCGTTTAAGAAGCTTGTTCCATGTTCTGGCATTTTAACATTAAAGTTTTCTGCTACAGTTGCACCAATATCAGCAAATGTTTGACGAAGTGATAACTCTTGTCCGCCTTCTTTCATGCTTGGGCTATATGCTAATAACGGTACATATTCACGTGTATGATCAGTACCAGGATGTACTGGATCATTACCATGGTCTGCTGTAATTAATAATAGATCATCTTCTTTTAGTTTTTCGAATACTTCTGGAAGACGTGCGTCATATTCTTGCAAGGCTTCTCCGTACCCTTGTGGGTCACGACGATGACCAAATAAGGCATCAAAGTCAACTAAGTTTAAGAAGCTAATACCTGTAAAGTCCATATTTAATGTATCTACAAGCTTGTCCATTCCATCCATATTTGATTTCGTACGAAGTGATTCAGTTACACCTTCTCCATCATAAATGTCAGCAATTTTACCAATAGCAATTACATCATAATCGCTATCTTTAAGTTCATTCATTACTGTGCGACCAAATGGTTTTAATGCATAGTCATGACGATTTGGTGTACGTGTGAAGTTTCCTGGCTCTCCAACGAACGGACGAGCGATAACACGTCCTACCATGTACTTCTCATCTAATGTTAATTCACGTGCGATTTTACAAATTTTATATAGCTCTTCAAGTGGTACTACTTCTTCATGAGCTGCGATCTGTAATACACTATCAGCAGAAGTGTAAACAATTAAAGAACCTGTTTCCATTTGTTCTTGACCAAGCTCATCAAGAATCTCAGTTCCAGAGGCTGGTTTATTACCGATAATTTTACGACCTGTCTTTTCTTCTAATTCATCAAGTAATTCTTTCGGGAATCCTTCAGGAAACACTTGGAATGGTGTATCAATGTAAAGGCCCATGATTTCCCAGTGACCTGTCATTGTATCTTTACCTGTAGATTTCTCTTGCATTTTTGTATAATATCCAAGCGGTTTCTCTACTTTAGAGATTCCTTTCATTTCACGAATATTACCAAGGCCTAATTTCACCATATTTGGCATGTGTAATCCATTCATATGTTCAGCGATATGACCAATTGTATCAGAACCTAAATCACCAAACTGCTCAGCATCCGGTGCTTCACCGATTCCCACAGAGTCCATTACGACTAGGAAAATACGTTTATATTTATTCATAACTGCAACCTCCTATATGTTCAGTTCTACTTCTTGTAGTATGTTCAAAACGCTATAAAGTGAAACTGTTATCAATGGGAATTATCTTTCGTCCTCATTATTAAACAGTACTGCTTTAAATCATTCTCTAACTTTTTCGTTTTACTTTCAAACGAACCAAAAAACTTCTAGGTTTTTCCAAGTCAGATGTCAGACATCTGATATTGATATCATAACATGTTTACGCTTTCTTTTTAATACATTTTCGTAGAATTTCTCATTTTCTTTACCCTTCTATTGTAATCCATTCTGCAAAGAAGTGCTAATCATTTCATGACTTATTTCCTAAAATAAAAAGCAGCTCTAAAGAGCTACTTTTTATTTTACTTCTACTGTTTCTTCTTTATGTTCATGTAGTTCACCTTTTCTTACATGAACTTTCACTTTATAAGCACCATTCTCTTTGAAAGTATGTTTACTTTCATACTCCCCTTTATTCCCTTCTTTCGCCGGAATAAATTCGTGTTTTTCAACGCCGTCTTTCCAAATCTCAAGTTGTACTTCAGCACCAGTTAACGCTTCTTCTTTTTGTTTTAAATGAACTTTCATTGTTGACTCAGCATTTGCTTTAATATCACCAGCCATAAGATGTATCATCGTATCACTTTTATGATCCCCATGACCTTCTTCTTTTTTCGCATCTTCAACTTTTGCATTTCCCACAGCCACTTTTACTTCTGGCATAACATGCATTTCACGTGCATTTGTATGAGCAATAACATGATATACTCCATCCGTTTCGAATGTTTTTTCTACAGCATAAACACCTTTCCCTTTATGCTTACCATCTAGCATCTCGCGCTTCTCGTCGCCATCTTTCCAAATTTCAAACTTTACATCATCAGCATCTGTTACTTTTTCTTTTCCTTGTGTAACAAGTGCTTGTACTTCTGTTTTTTCACCTGGTTTAATTTCTTTCGGATTCGTTTGAACTGCTACTTTTACAGCTTCAAGTTTTTGTTCTTTTTTCGGTTCTTCTTTGTTTGTATTACAGCCAGCCAATGCTAGCATCGCGATAAATAATGTAATAATAAGTTTTTTCATCTTCATTTCCTCCTTCATACTTTCCTTAGTATAGAGGAAATACATTGTAATATTCTAGTCTTCTGCTGAAAACAATGTACGAAATGTTTGTGAAGTTTCTGTGAAATGGTTCACTCTTCTTAATCTATGAAAAAAGAGCATAGTGACTATGCTCTCGGGTGAAACTGTTTATATACATCTTTTAATCTAGTTTTTGAAACGTGCGTATAAATTTGTGTCGTCGAAATATCTGCATGTCCAAGCATTTCCTGTACAGCACGTAAGTCTGCCCCATTTTCTAATAGATGCGTAGCAAAAGAGTGACGCAACGTATGCGGTGTAAGCTCTTTTGCAATATTCGCTTCTTTCGCTAGCCGTTTTAAAATTTTCCAAAATCCCTGTCTCGATAATCGATTACCATGATGGTTTAAAAAGAGCGCATCTACTGCTTTTTTACCCATCAATTCTCTTCTTCCTTTTTCAATATACTTTTGAATCGCTTCTGTCGCTAAGCTTCCTAGTGGAATAATTCTTTCTTTGTTCCCTTTCCCGATACAGCGAACAAATCCCATCGTTAAGTGCACATCTTCTAAATTTAATGCAATTAATTCTGAAACACGAAGTCCTGTTGCATACAACAACTCTAACATTGCCTTATCACGAATCCCAAAAGCACTTGCAGTTTTCGGTGTTTGAAGCAATGCTTCCACTTCGTCGATTGATAATACTTTTGGTAATTTTCGTTCCCCTTGTGGCGTTTCAATATGTACCGATGGGTCATGCTCCACTGCTCGTTCACGAAGTAAAAATTGATGAAACGAACGAATCGATGCAATATGACGCGCCAATGTTTTTGAAGATTTCCCGTTTTCTTTTAAATGCTGCAAAAAGTTAACAATATGCAAGCGTGTCACTTCATGAAACGTCTTCGTTTGTTCTACATTTTGCAAATACTTCACATAGCTTTTTAAATCGCGTTCATAAGATACAACTGTATTTTTCGCTAAACCTTTTTCAACAATCATATAATGAATAAAATCTTTTAATTGATCTTCCAATCTACACTACTCCCCATTTTCATAGAAAAACATCATTCTATTTACGAAAGCATCCTTTTCCGGCTCCTCATTCCCTGATACTTTTTCTACAGTCTCTTCTTTTGGCTTTTCATAACGATGGTAACTTTCATATTCTTCATTTATCCATAGTATAGCGAAATAAAACAAAATCGTACAACTTGTAAATAATAAAAATACTTTCATCCCATCAAAAGTTAATTTTAAAGCTCGGCGCATTGTAAATTCCTCCAAAATATAAGTTATTACAACATATGCCAAGCTTTCATCAATTTATACCTTATTCAAATAAAAAACCTCTTCCTAGTTAAATAGGAAAAGGTTATTTTTCATCCGTTTCATTTTCTTGACAATTTTTACAAATCCCATGGAATGTTAAACGATGATCTTTCACCTTAAAGCTCCAGTCTCGTTCCACTTTACTCTCCACTTCACCAAGTAAATCTTCTTGTATTTCTTGTACAGCACCGCATTGTGTACAGATTAAATGATGATGGAAACGCTGTGCACCTTCTTGGCGTAAGTCATAACGCGAAACACCGTCTCCAAAGTTAATTTTATCGACAACTTTCAACTCAGACAATAACTCTAAAGTTCGATAAACGGTTGCTAATCCGATCTCTGGCGACTTTTCTTTTACAAGGAGGTATACATCTTCTGCGCTTAAATGATCTTCTTCATTTTCTAGCAGCACACGAACTGTTGCTTCACGTTGTGGTGTCAATTTATAGCTCGCTGCATGTAATTGCTTCTTAATTCGTTCAATTCTTTCTTCCATTCGGTACTACTCCCTCCTCGCCACTCTTACACCATTATATCAGAAGAAGGGCTCCTGTCAAAAGAAAAACAATAAAAACAAATTGATAATTATTCTCAAAAAGTATTTATTGTTTGTTAATAGCCTCCACAACTTCTTTCATTAAAACTGGTGATGCATACACTTCGACACTGGAAGCAATAGCTAATACCGCTCCAATCACGAGAAAAAAGCATGTATAGCGAATTAATAACGGTAATAGTGGCTCAGTTATTTTCCGAATAAATTGATGCCTAATCATGCGTAAGGAAAAGCTTGCAGCAATTGTTGTCATTACGAGAAATACAGGAATTATAATTAAATTTTGTGGCAATACAGATACAAATGCTAATAATAGTCCATTCCATCCGTGCTGACTTACTAAAAAACCTACTGTAAATCCAACAACTACCCCTTTTAAAAATAGTAAGATAAAAATGAGCGGCAACCCAATAATTGAAATCCCCAAAATCCAAATAAAGCCGATATATTTTAATTGCGAAAAGTAACTTTCTCGAAACATTTCGCCCGCGACAGCAAATTCTCCTTTAGAAACTTGTCCAAAAAAACGCTGTAAATAAAATGATAAATCTTGCTTTTGGTTTATTTGTAAACTATTCACAAGAATCGCTCCAAATATTACTCCCATCAGTAATAAAACCGCATTAAATATATATAGTGAAGAATTTTCCTGTATGTGAGACATTACACGGTCTTGCCACGTTTTTCGCCACATTTTCCTTCCCTCCGTTCACACTCTTACTAAAAATGTATGAAAGAAAGAAAAAAAGTATGACGAATTAGCATTGAAATTCCGCTCTACTTTGCTAAACTAAAAAGTAGAGAATAGGAGGGATTTCTCTTGAAACCATTATTATTAGATTTTCCAACATTATTTCAAACTGAGCGCTTGCAAGTACGTAAGCCGTTTCCAGGTGATGGCACAGAAGTATATGAAGCAATCCAAGCTTCGCTAGAAGACTTATTACCATGGATGCCAATTACAGCTGAAACAGAAGAACGTGCTGAAGAAATTGTTCGCGAAGCTCACGGACAGTTTTTACTTCGTGAAACACTTGATTTCCACTTATACGATAAAGTATCTGGTACATTCATCGGAGCTATTACGCTCAAGCCTGAAAACTGGGATATTCCAAAGTTTTCACTTCACTTTTGGCTACATAGCGCTTATACAAAGCATGGCTATATGACAGAAGCCATTAAAGGTGCGATTCAATTTGCATTTGATAAACTAGGTGCTAGAAGAATTGAAATTCGTACTGATGCAACAAATATAAACGCATGTAACTTAGCAGAACGTCTAGAATTTATTTTAGAAGGTACAATGGAAAATGATTTCCTAGCACCCGATGGCAGCTTACGCGATGCACGTGTATATGCAAAAATCAACTAAAAACACTCGCCTTAGGCGAGTGTTTATTTTTGTAATTGTAAATATTGTACTGCAAACATCGTCTTAGCATCATGTATACGAAGGTCTTTCATAAGATCAATCGCTTCTTCTAATGACACTTCCATTAATTCCACAAATTCATCTTCATCTAAAGCTGCTTTATTTTCTTTTTGTTTTAATCCTGTCGCTTTATATACATATAAAATCTCATCTGCAAAACCAGGTGATGTATAGAAAGATGTAATAAGCTCCATATTTTCACATACATATCCTGTTTCTTCTTCTAATTCACGAACTGCTGTTACCTCTGGCTTTTCCCCAGGTTCTAACTTCCCAGCAGGAATTTCCACAATTGCCTTTTCGAGAGCTTTACGATACTGCTCAACGAGTACAATTTTCCCCTCATCAGTAATAGCAATAATAGCAACTGCCCCAGGGTGATTTACGATTTCACGTTTACTCATTTCTCCATTTGGTAATACTACATCATCAACACGAACTTTTATAACTCTACCATCAAAAATCGGTTCAGTTTTTACTGTTCTTTCTGCAAGATTACTCATACTACTTCATCTCCCTGTTCTATTTCCTAATCGTTCTTCATACATTTTACCACATTGAAAGGAGCGTGATAGAAATGAAAGTTTACATTTTACCAAATCGCGTCACTTTAGTCGGCAAAGCATGGCAAATTCGTCATAAGCTAAAACAATATGGCAAAGAGTATACAACTGTACAAGAGTGGATTACAGCAAATAAAAAGTAAACGTTTGTCAACCTTCTTCCCCTTTCGTACAATAAAGGTAAGGAGGTTGACCTATGAAAAAACGTCAATTAGGAAACTCAGATTTATATGTTACGGAAATTGGATTTGGCTGTATGTCTCTCGGTGCATCTGAGGCTGAAGCTATGCGTATTATCGATGAGGCAATCGATTTAGGAATTAATTTTTTTGATACAGCGGACTTATACGATTATGGATTAAATGAAGAATTTGTTGGAAAAGCTCTGAAAGGAAAACGCGACCAAATTGTTCTTACAACAAAGGTTGGAAATCGATGGACAGAAGAAAAAAACGGTTGGTCTTGGGATCCTTCTAAAGCTTATATAAAGGCCGAAGTAAAAGAGAGTTTACGTAGACTTCAAACAGATTATATTGATTTATATCAACTGCATGGCGGGACGATTGAAGATCCTATAGATGAAACAGTTGAAGCCTTTGAAGAATTAAAAAAAGAAGGGATTATTCGTCATTATGGTATCTCTTCTATACGTCCAAATGTCATTCGTGAGTATGCAAAACGATCAAATATCGTTAGCATATTAATGGAATACAGCCTTTTAAATCGTCGCCCTGAAGAATGGTTCCCGCTTCTTAATGAACAGCAAATTAGCGTTATTGCTCGCGGACCACTTGCAAAAGGGATTTTAACTAACAATAATGCAAGAAAGATAGAAAGAGTAAAAGAAAAAGATTACCTCTCTTATTCTTACGATGAGTTATATTCGACACTCGCGAGTGTAAAAGAAATAATCGGAGAAAGCTCTTTAACAGGAACAGCTATTCAATATTGCTTACATAACGAAACTGTTGCAGCTGTTATACCTGGTGCAAGCTCTATTCAACAATTGCAAGAAAATATACAAGCTAGCCAACAGTTATCTTTAACAAAAGAAGAATATGTACAACTTCAAAAGATTGTTAAGTATGATTCATATGCTTTGCATCGCTAAAATATTGATACCGATAAAAGCAAAAGACTGCCCCCCAACACTAGGCGGCAGTCTTTTTTTATAACGTATCATATTTATCAGGATTCGTTCCTACATGTAAATTACGATTTAACGTATTAATTTGATCCATCTCTTCTTCAGTTAATGAGAAATCAAAAATAGTAAAGTTCTCTTTAATACGAGATGGCGTAACAGATTTAGGAATAGTCACAATCCCACTTTGAATATCCCACCTTAATATAACTTGTGCAGGTGTCTTTTCATATTTTTTGGCAATATCTCGAATAATTGGATGCTGGAATACTTCGCCGCCTCTCATTAAAGGACTCCAAGCTTCCATTTGAATTTGCTCACCTTGACAGAAATCACGCAATTCAAATTGCGCTAACATCGGATGAAGTTCCACTTGGTTGACCATCGGCTTCACTTTACAATTTGGTAATAACAGTTCTAAATGATGTTTATGAAAATTAGAAACACCAATCGCGCGCACTTTACCTTCTTCATATAGCTTTTCTAAAGCACGGTACGTATCAACATACTTCCCTCTTATCGGCCAATGGATTAAATATAAATCTACATACTCCATTTGTAATTTCTTTAAACTTTTTTCAAACGCCTCGAGCGTCTCCTCATACCCTTGATCGTCGTTCCAAACTTTTGTTGTAATAAACAAGTCTTCTCGCGGGATTCCAGATTCACGAACCGCTTCTCCGACACCGCTTTCATTTTCATATACAGTTGCTGTATCAATCGAACGGTATCCAACTTCTAACGCTGTTTTTACTGCTTGTTTAACTTCGTCGCCTTCTTTCGCTTTATAAACGCCTAGACCAATCATCGGCATTTTCACGCCATTATGAAGTGTAGTTGTTGGAATATGCACAGTCGTTCTCCCTTTCATTGTTACATTTTTATAAGCCACTACTTTATTTCAACAAGATTCATCCAAAAAGTCAAAACATACGTACAGTTTACATAATACTTTTATACACATTAAAAAAAATAACGTGAACTCAGTCATTCACGTTATTTCCTTTCCATTCTTTCGCTTTTTCATCAACCTTACGTACAAATTCATTTTTTCCTTCTGTATACAACGTGCCATCATATGTATATTTTTCAGCTAGTTCTTTCTTTAAAGTCGCATACGCCTCTGCTTCTTCACAATGAGCCATCATATAATCACGAAATGCTAAATGCCTTACTATCTCAGGATTTTCTTTTTCAAACACGTGTAAGTGATACGAGCGTTTCTCCTCAGTTCCATGAATAAAAAAACGACGACCTGAAATACCATTTTCTCCTTTCACAATGTAACCAAGCTCATCAAACTTTTCATTCCAATGATCTACTCTTTCAATATTATCTACTTCCATTATCATATCAATGATAGGCTTTGCCGCAAGTCCTGGCACTGATGTACTTCCAATATGATGGATTTTTACCGTTTCTGGCATCGCCGATTTTAATCTTTCGGCCTCCATTTGAAATTTCTCACTCCAATGATTTTCATACGGAACGACTACAATTTTCCTCATTCTAACTCCCCTTTTCTTACAAACTCGTCAAAAAGATGATCAGTGGCATTTCACTGATCATCTTTTTATTATTTAAAGTCTTTCCAAGTAAGGCTACTTTCACTTAAGAGTTCTTCAAATGATTTATTCTTTTCACGTTCTTTTTGTTCTTTACGCTTTCTTTCTTGTTCTGCTGCCTCTTTTTTCTCTTCTCTCACTTGCAACTCTTTTTTCTTATTCTTTAATTGTTGCATTAACGAATCGTTCAATTGATCACCTAGTGTAAGTGATTCTTTCTCTGGTTGATTCATTTGAGAGTGTCTTTGTGTTTGTCTTTGCTTCTTTTTCTTCATACTATTCACCTTTTACTTTTTTCTCCATTATAGAGGATACACGGCGAAATCGACAATAAAAAAGGTTCCCTACTCTATTATTTATCTTTTGTAAATATGTTAATTTTTCGAAAAAACTAAATTTTTATATAGATATAATCCTAGTAATCTATTAAAATTATGTCGTATGATGTCAGATTATAAAAAAAGGAGAAATTAATTATGTGGAAAAAAATTATTCCTGCTGTTGCTGTTTTAAGTACTATTACTTTTTCAAGCGTATTCGCCGCTCCTCCATCTCAGACTCCTGCCGAACAAAACCGATACATAGACGTACAAATGCTTGGTATTAATGATTTACATGGTCAACTAGATACTGTAAAAAAAGTTAACAATAAAGAAGCTGGTGGCGCTGATTATTTAGCTACTTATTTAAAAGAACGCAAAAAACAAAACCCTAATACACTTCTCGTACATGCCGGTGATATTGTCGGAGCCAGCCCACCAGTTTCCGCATTATTACAAGACGAACCAACAATTGAATTTTTAAATGACTTAAAGTTTGATGTTGGTACAATCGGAAACCATGAATTTGATGAAGGTATCGATGAAATGAAACGCCTCATTTACGGTGGATATCACGAAAAAACAGGGAATTTCAAAGGAGCAAACTTCCCTTATGTCGCTGCAAACTTCTATAATAAATCAACTGGCCGCTTATTTTTACCACCATTCACTGTAAAAATGGTTGACGGAGTTCCTGTAGGGTTCATTGGAGTTGTTACAACGGATACACCAAATGTCGTTATGCCTACTATGCTTAAAAATGTAGAAATCACTGATGAAGTAGAGGCTATTAATAAATCCACACAACAATTAAAGCGTCTCGGCGTTAAATCTATCGTAGTCCTTGCACATGTCGGCGGAACAACTGATGAGTCTGGTGTAACAAATGGAGACCTCACTCGAATTGCAAATGAAACAGATCCAGAAGTCGATGTTATTTTTGGTGGACATAGTCATACGTATGTAAATGGTACAGTTAATAATAAACTTATCGTCCAAGCGAACTCTTACGGAACGGCTTTCTCAGATGTAGATGTAACAATTGATCGTAAAACAAAAGATATTGTAAAGAAAAAAGCTGAAGTTATTACAACATATCATGAAGGTGTAGAGCCTGATAAACAAGTACAACAAAAGTTAAATCAATATAAAGAAAAAATTGCACCGCTTGTAAATGAAGTTGTCGGAAAATCTACAGCACCTATCGACCGTAAACAAAACGATGCTGGTGAGTCTACTCTTGGAAATTTAATTGCCGATGCACAGCGCCAAATAATGCAAACACAAATCGCTCTTATGAATCCTGGTGGAATTCGTAATGATCTAGACGCTGGAGATATTACATGGGGCGAATTATACGGCATTCAGCCTTTCGGAAACCAATTAATTAAAGTAGATCTAACAGGTCAAGATATTCGTGATATATTAAATCAACAATGGCAAAAAGGAGCAACGAGAATGCTTCAAATTTCAGGTATTCAATACACTTGGGATGCAAACAAACCAAATAACGAAAAGGTTACGAATATCCGTTTAACAAATGGGGAAGAATTAGTTCCCTCTAAAACGTATAGCGTAGTTGCAAATGCTTTCCTAGCTTCTGGCGGTGATGGATTCGTATCCTTTAAAAATGGAAAAAATGCTGAAACTGGTCCAAACGATTTTGAAGCATTAGTCGATTATGTAAAACAAGTGAAAGAACCAATTCAGCCGATTATTGATGGACGTATTCAAAAAAACAATTAAATACTATTCAAACTAGTGCGTGACACTCGAAAGAAGAAGCTCCTTTTATATGCAAGGAGCTTCTTCTTTTAGAGTCATACGTATTGTCATTCTTCTAGTGCAGTAAAGGATACGCACATAGCCCCTTGTTTCTTCGTAGTATATAGAAAACTATAATGGGAAGATTTGTATGTATTTCTATCAAACAATGACGATACATTGTATCGACAAACACATTCGTAGTATTGAGAAAGCAATTAATGGAGAATATAGCGCCATTCATTTTTATGCTAGATTAGCTACTTTATCTCCAGACATAAATGAACGAACTCAAATCCTTGAAATTCGGCAAGATGAGCAACGAACAGTTGATTTTCACTTAGAAATTGCTGACGAAACGACAAATCAACAAGTGAAAGAAACATTTCGGCGCGCAGCAGCTGATGAACAAAATCATGCCGTTTGGTTCCTATATTACTTTTCGAAACAAAACAAAAAATGAAATAAAAGAAAGGATACACGCTCTTATATGGAACATAGTATCCTTTCTTTTATTTCTCTGGATACGTTTCATGATTAACATCATACCGTTGCAAAAATTCCTGTAGTGCTTCTTCTACAATTTTAGACTTTTGAATCCCTTTTGATTCCGATATAACATCTAGTCTTGCTAATACTTCTATATTAATCGAAAAGGTTCGTTTCTTTTTCTCTGTGCTCTTACTTATAATTTGAACACTTACTTCTTCTCTTTTTCTTAGCAATTCATAAATGCTTTGTAATTGTTCATAAATTAGTAATTGATAGTCTGTTTTTGCATATTGAAGGGCAGTAGCTTCTTGTATTTGCAAATGACGTGGCTCTTCACCATCACCTATAAAGATACGTTTTTTCTGCTCTCCATCATATTCATATCCAATCACCCTTAATTTCTTTGATAATGTATATGGGCTCATTTCAAGCCGTTTCGCTATAATAGCGATTGATTCGCGTCTATTTAAAGAATCAATAATTTCTCCAATCGTCATATTCTCCCTCCTCTCTTAATCGCCTAAACTTGAAATCAAACCAGTATGTTATGATACAATGATTTTCTAGTAGTATATGCAAAAGAAAGAGCCTGTGCGATTCATACCATTTAAGAAAAGGAGGTTTACATATGCTTTTTCGTAGCCATACCCCTCAGTTTTACAACGAAAAGAAGCAACTAATCCCTAACAGTATCGCTACGATAGAAAGCGTTATGATTAATGACCGGAAACAATCTCTCCTTATACGCGGCCAAAACGTGGACCAGCCTATTTTATTATGCTGTCACGGCGGCCCTGGTATGGCACAAATCGGCTTTATTCGCCATTTTCAAAAAGAGTTAGAAAAGCACTTTATCGTTATTAATTGGGATCAGCGAGGGGCAGGTAAATCCTTTTTATGGCGGGACATCCAAACAAATCTTACGATTGATCAATTTTTTTCAGATGCAAAAAAGGTTATTCAATATCTTCTCAAACGCTTTAATAAGCAAAAACTATTTCTCGCTGGTCATTCTTGGGGAAGTATTATCGGACTACAAATCGCTAATCAATGTCCCGAATATATAGAAGCATACATCGGCATCGGTCAAATCGTACATATGAAGCAAAATGAAGAATTACTATATCAACATTTAATTAGCTCTGCCAAAAAACATGACCATAAAAAGGCATTAGCTTCTCTTTTAAAATTAGGGAAACCACCCTTTTTAGATACGAGACGCCTCATTATTCAAAGAAAGTGGCTTGGTACATTTGGAGGAGCAATCCAAAATGGATCTTCCTTTTCTTTCATACGAAAAGGCTTCTTTTCTCCTGAATATACGCTATTAGATTGGTTCAAATTTCTCGCAGGAAATTTAAAATCCGGAGTTTTATGGGAAGAGATGCTGACAATCGATTTCTTTTCATCTATTTCAAGTTTATCTATTCCTGTTTATTTTTGTTCTGGTCGCTATGATTATCAAACTCCTTATGCACTCGTTCAACAATATTGCGATATCATTCAAGCTCCTATTAAAAAGATGATTTGGTTTCCAAACTCGGCACATTCTCCAGATTTAGAAGAGCCTGAGTTATTCGCTAAATCTTTACAATCAATTAAACAAGAACTATCTTTTCAACATTAATAACAAAAGGCGCTTTTACATTTCATAGAAAACATTTTATAATGATATGTCGCAAGTATATGTCACTACAAACACTTGCTTGCCTTAACAGAATAAAAATTAGGGAGATTACATTTATTATGAACGCTGTACTCATCGCAGTAGCAGTCATGCTACTGCTTAGTTTGTTACGTGTCCAAGTCATTGTCGCCATTATCGTTGGAGCTTTAACAGGCGGACTTATCGGCGGACTCGGTATTTCAGAAACAATCAGTACTTTTACAGCCGGTCTTGGGAACAGTGCTCCTATCGCATTAAGCTACGCAATGCTCGGTGGATTTGCTATTTCCCTTTCAAAAACAGGACTTCCTGATGCAATGATCCAATCAGCTTTAAAATGGATCGGCAACGAACAAGACACGAAAAAACAAGTCTATTCTAAAATACTTATATTATTTATCATTTTAACAATGGCTTGTTTCTCACAAAATATTATCCCTGTTCATATCGCCTTCATCCCAATCTTAATTCCAGCACTTTTAAAAGTATTAAATGAGCTGAGGGTGGATCGTAGGCTTGTAACATGTCTTATTACATTTGGGTTAATTACCCCTTACATGTGGGTTCCAGCAGGGTTCGGAAAAATTTATCATGACGTATTGCAAACAAATGCTGCGCAAAGCGGTCTTACATTTGATGTCGCACTTATTCCAAAAGCGATGACTATTCCAGCAATCGGTATGATTATCGGATTATGTGTAGCGGTTTTCATTACATACCGAAAACCACGTACATATGAAACAGAACAAATTCATTCTGCACAGAATGAAATCGTTCCCTATACGAAAAGAAGCATTACTTTGGGTTTATTATCAATACTCGCTACATTAACTGTGCAATTAGCAACAGAATCAATGATTTTTGGTGCTTTAGCAGGTATTATCGTCTTATCAGTTAGCGGTAGCCTCCCTCTTAAAGAAGCCGATGCTATTTTAACGAGTGGAATGCGTATGATGTCCTTTATCGGATTTGTTATGATTTCTGCCGCTGGATTTGGCGCTGTTCTTCGAAAAACTGGACATGTTGAATCTCTTGTGCAAACGAGTGCACATATAATCGGAAATAATAAACCGCTTGCTGCATTTCTTATGCTCATTATTGGACTTCTCGTTACGATGGGAATTGGCTCTTCCTTTTCAACCATCCCAATCTTAACAACAATTTTCGTACCATTATGCGTCCAGCTCGGATTTAGTCCCATGGCTACAATCGCAATTATCGGTACAGCTGGTGCACTTGGTGATGCAGGTTCTCCAGCATCTGATAGTACACTTGGACCAACGTCCGGTTTAAATGCTGATGGTCAGCACCATCATATATGGGATACATGTGTCCCAACATTTCTACACTATAATATACCGTTACTTATATTCGGCTTTATTGCCGCAATTACACTATAAAAGGTGCGTTTTAAAAACGCACCTTTTACTTTGTTGTTTCTCTCTCAATGCACCTAAATTCTGTTTCCACTTCTTCTTGTCGCACTTGTTTCTTCTTTATTTTTCCTATTAACTGTTGAAAAGCTATTTCCCCATTTTCTTCGATATAACTTCCAATCGTCGTTAATGATGGACTTATCCATTCACCCTCTACACTCCCGTTAAATCCAATGATTTGTAACTTACCTGGTATATGAATATTAAGAGTTTTCGCCGCCCTGATTAGCTCAATAGCGACCTTATCACTTGAAGCTACAACCCCATCTATGTATGGATGCTTTTGTAACAATTCAAGAAACTGTTGATTCGTATACCCTTGTACAATTTCCTCTCGATAAGAAAGTCCTTCTTTCCAAGCAGTATCTAGAAATCCTGCCACATGCTCTTCCATTTCTTCACTCTCTACTCCCTCACCGATATAAGCAAGAAACTGGCAGCCTTTCTCTTTTAATAAAGAAACAGCTTTCTGTCCACTTTCATAATAGCTCATAAGAGATTGTCGTTCTTCAAGCACAGCGAAAGGAAGTGAGATTTCTCCTATACTTCGAAAAACAGATTTCGTCATTATAACGCCTGCAATGTTATTTTGTTCCAACATATCTATGTATCTATTCTTATTTTCTATATTACAAACTATTACTTGATACCCTTCTTTGTATGCTATTTCCTCAACGAAACGGAGCAAAGTGATGTATGATGGATTATGCAAATTATGTACAAGTAATGCAATCACCGTTGAAGGCTGTTTAAATAAAGGCTTTGCTGTAGCATTCGGTCTATAATGTAATTCTTCAATTGCTTTTTTTACTTGTTTCACCGTATCTTCATGGACATATCCTTTTTCGTTAATGACTCTTGAAACGGTTGCGACTGAAACACCGGCCAATTTTGCAACATCACGTATAGTTGCCACATCGTCACCCCTTAATATGGTAATAGATTACAATTTTAAATTAAACCAAAATATAACATTCGTCAAGGTTATTGTTTTATATTTCTGAAAATTGTTACACAATTTCCACTCTACTCAGAAAATATACTCCAGCTGAATTTCATGTGAAATCGCGATATTATCATAACCAATAAACGGAATTTCTTTCTTTATTTTTCGTGCTTCCTTTACCGCATCAATATACAAGTTCGTCATCATGAAGTTACGTTTTTGATAAAAACGAAGTGCGTTCATATTATCATTCGTCGTAATAAGCCACACTTTTTTACATTCGTTCTCTTTTGCCACTTGCAACACACAATCCACCAGTTTTGTACCAATCCCCTTCCCTTCCTCAAAACTATTTAACGATACAATTTCACACATGTTTTCTATCACTTTATATGTTACAATTCCCACTATTCTGTTATTTCTAAGGGCAATAAAACCAGGTAATTCTTCTAATTGATGTACTCTGCCTCGCGAGACCATCATTGAGCTTCCCCAGTTTTCACACATAAAATCCTGAATTGCTTCTTTCATTTCTGGTGTGATTTTTTGTATATGAACCATACACGATTTCTCCCCTTTTCACATCATTGTGATACAATGTTAGTGTATCACATGTAGAGGTATTTGGAGGATGAGGTAAAGTATGAAACGTTTTTTTACAGCATTGTTTACTATACTAGGTGCACTAACTGCGATTGGGATTTTCTTTACAAATAAAGTTATGTACTTGAAGAAAAAAACAGAGGAAGAAGTTTTAGAACGCGAAACGAAAAAGCATTTTCATTTGGACGATTTTAAGGCTATTCAAAAAGAAGAGGTTCACATCCCTTCTCAATTCGGATACGAACTTCACGGATATTACATGCCAGCTGGTCATTCCAATAAATTTATGATTTTTTGCCACGGTGTGACTGTAAATAAAATGAATTCCGTTAAATATGCAAACTTATTTTTAAATAGAGGATATAACGTATTTATTTATGATCATCGCCGTCATGGTAAAACCGGTGGTAAAACAACAAGTTATGGCTATTATGAAAAACATGATTTAAAGTCAGTAGTTGACTGGCTAAAAGATCGTTTCGGAACGAATATTACACTCGGAATTCATGGTGAATCTATGGGCGCTGCAACTCTTCTTCAATATGCAGGACTTGTAGAAGATGGTGCTGATTTTTATATTGCTGATTGTCCTTTCTCTGATTTTTATGGACAGTTACAACATCGTTTGAAAGTTGAGTTTCATTTGCCAAAATGGCCTTTATTACCTTTAGCAAATGCCTTTTTAAAAGTTCGTGATGGCTATACAATTCGTGAAGTTTCACCAATTGATTGTATAAAAAATATTAACAATCCGGTTCTCTTTATTCATAGTAAAGATGATGACTATATTTTATCTGATATGACGAAATCACTTTATGAAGCGAAAGAAAATAATAAACAGCTTTATATTGCAGAACATGGTGCACACGCTTGCTCTTATAATGAAAATAAAGAAGAGTACGAAGATGCCATCGATCAATTTTTAAACACATATGTAAAAGAAACAAAAAACAGGCTTGCATAAGCCTGTTTTTTTACTGCGCTAAAACGTCTGTAACTTGTTCCATATTTTCAGAAATCCACTTTACTGCCTCGTCTAGCGTTGGGAATTCCGTCGTTTGAAAAGTTACCTCATCTTGAAGTAACCAAACATCTTTCGGTTCTTGTCCTACACCTGCGATTGACCAATGAAGTAAACTATATGGATGATTATCATTCAAAAATGATGCCCATGTGCGCTCATTTGCAATATTTTGTAGTGTGTGTAATTTTTTATCCATCTTTCGTCACCTTACTCTAGTCAGTTATAAAAACTATTATAACACTCTCTTCTCTCTCAAACAAAGTGCTCTTTTTATCCCGCATTAACGGGCAGTAAGACTCCCACCTCAAAATTCAGCTTAGGCAAAGAAGTAAGGTGGGAGATTAACTGCCCGTAAACGCCCGATTGGTTCAACTAATAATCAGTGGGGATGCCCCCACTGATTAAAGTTTCACTTTATATTGTCAAGTACTCTCCCTAATTATATGATTAGAGTAAGCGTTTGGAAAGGAGGGATAACGTTGGCAAAAGTACAAATTAAAGTGAATGATAATGGCTCTTTTCGCGTTACAGGGGACGTGGAATTAGTTGACTCACAAGGGAATGTATTCCCAGCAAAACCAGCATTTTCTTTATGTCGTTGTGGTTTATCAAAAAATATGCCTTATTGCGATGCTTCGCATAAAGGAAAATTCGAGTCTGTTGTTAGAGCACCAGAGGCAGAATAAATATTTAAAGAGCATGCACATTTATTTGTGTATGTTTTTTCTTTTGATCAAAGCCTATACAGCCCTTCCCCTTTCCACATTTTTATTACTTTCTTCCCCATTCAAATCGGCATATATTTTCAAACAATTCTTCACATTCGAACATTTTTTACTATGCTTTTTTCTTTTTTGTGCTATAATGTGAGCAAACAACATCCTTCGGGGTCGGGTGAAATTCCCAACCGGCGGTGATGAAGCGATAGCTTCTAAGTCCGTGACCCGTTTTCAACGCGAAAACGGTGGATCTAGTGAAACTCTAGGGCCGACAGTATAGTCTGGATGGGAGAAGGATATGTTTTCTAGTAATTTTATATAGCGAATACACTTTTATTTCAGTATGCATATTTTTAAAGTTTCATTTTGAATCTTTATATATGTTTTATTTTGTATAGTTATGTTTCTATACTGAAATAAAAAGATACGACTAGCGTTGAAAGAATTTGATATTTTGCTAGGTTTTTTCCTTATGCCAAAATATCAGTCATCGTTAGGTTTCTTTCCTATACTTTCGTATTCGAACTATATTTCTAGAAATCACGTCTCCCAAACCCCAAGGATATAAAATCCTTGGGGTTTTTTGATTTTTTCAGGAGAGGTGAAAAGAATGACAGATCAAGAATATATGAGGATTGCCTTGCAGTTAGCACAAGGAACATCGGGACAAACAAGCCCAAATCCTATGGTTGGTGCCGTTGTTGTTAAAGATGGGGAAATTGTTGGAATGGGTGCCCACATGCGTGCCGGTGAAGAACATGCTGAAGTTCATGCTCTTCACATGGCTGGTGAAAGAGCAAAAGACGCTACCGTTTATGTAACACTTGAACCGTGTAGCCATTTTGGAAAAACACCCCCTTGCTGTGAATTACTCATTGAAAAAGGAGTTCAGCGTGTTGTAATTGCTACTCTTGATTGCAATCCCCTCGTTTCCGGAAATGGAAAAAGGAGATTGGAAGAAGTTGGAATCGAGGTAACTACTGGTGTTCTTGAGGCGGAAGCCACTTTATTAAATCGATACTTTTTTCACTATATGAAAACGAAACGTCCCTTTGTAACAATAAAAACAGCAATGAGCTTAGATGGAAAAACAGCAACTATAACCGGTGAAAGTAAGTGGATTACAGGCGAAGAAGCACGCGCTGACGTTCACCAATATCGTCATATACATGATGCTATTCTAGTCGGTGTGAATACAGTTCTAACTGATAATCCACACTTAACAACACGAATTCCAAACGGAGGTAAACATCCTATACGCGTTATTTTAGATACCCACTTACGAACGCCGCCATCTTCTCATGTCATAACAGATGGCTTAACTCCGACATGGATTATTGTCGGTAAGGATGTAAACAAAGAGAAAATAGCGTCTTATGAATCTAACAATATAGCTGTATTCCAAATGAAAACACAGCAAATTGAAATACAAGATGTCCTATCCCTACTCGGTGAGAAACAAATTCTTTCTCTGTTCGTTGAAGGTGGTCAAACGGTGCATGCAAACTTCTTAAAAACAAATAGTTTTAATGAAATCGTGACCTATATAAGCTCGAAATTAATTGGTGGAAAAGATGCACCCACCTTATTTGGCGGAGCTGGTTTTTCGAAGTTACAAGATGCACTTTCCTTAACAATTCAAGAGATGAAACAAATCGGTAATGATATAAAAATTGTTGCAACCTTAAAAAGCGAGGTGACGGAATGTTTACAGGAATCGTAGAAGAGTTAGGAACGATATCAAGCATGACTCAAAGTGGTGAAGCAATGAAGCTAACTATTAGCGCAAAGCAAATTTTATCGGATGTCAAATTAGGTGATAGTATCGCAGTTAACGGCATTTGCTTAACAGTAACTACTTTTACGACTACTTCATTCACTGTCGACGCAATGCCTGAAACAATGAAAGCAACATCACTTCGTATGCTAAAGCCAAGTGCCAAAGTGAATTTAGAACGGGCGATGGCTGCAAACGGACGATTCGGTGGACATTTCGTCACCGGACATATCGATGGCATCGGCACGATTTTAACTAAAAAACAACATTACAATGCCATCTATTACAAAATAGCAATTTCTGATGAATTACTACGCTATTGTTTGCATAAAGGATCCGTTGCTGTTGATGGCACTAGCTTAACAATATTTGATATAGACGAATCTTCAATTACAATTTCACTCATCCCCCACACAGTAAGCGAGTCTATAATCGGAGAAAAAAAAGCCGGGGACATCGTAAACATTGAGTGTGACATGATTGGAAAATATATTGAACGCTTTATCTCAAAGCCCGCAAAAAGAACTGGTTCAATGACCGAAAGCTTTTTACAAGAAAACGGATTTCTATAAGGAGGAAGCACAATGTTTCATCGTATTGAAGAAGCTCTAGAAGATTTAAAACAAGGAAAAGTTGTTATCGTATGTGATGATGAAAACCGAGAAAATGAAGGCGATTTTATTGCTTTAGCAGAGTACATTACACCAGAAACGATTAATTTTATGATTACACACGGTCGTGGTCTCGTTTGTGTACCCATTACGGAGGAGTACGCAGAACGTCTACAGTTAGAACCAATGGTATCTCATAATACAGATTCACATCACACTGCGTTTACAGTGAGCATTGATCATGTTTCTACAACAACAGGGATTAGTGCTCATGAACGTGCAACTACGATACAAGAATTGTTAAACCCTGCATCAAAAGGCTCTGATTTCAATCGCCCTGGACATATCTTTCCATTAATTGCGAAAGAAGGCGGTGTACTGCGCCGTGCTGGTCATACAGAAGCCGCTGTCGATTTAGCCAAACTTTGCGGAGCAGAACCAGCTGGAGTCATTTGCGAAATTATAAATGAGGACGGTACGATGGCACGTGTACCTGATTTACTAGAGTGCGCAAAACAATTTGATATAAAAATGATTACAATAGAAGATTTAATTGCTTATCGCCGCCATCACGAAACACTTGTGACAAGAGAAGTGGAAATTACATTACCTACAGATTTCGGTACTTTCCATGCAATTGGCTATTCTAACTCATTAGATATGAAAGAACATATCGCGCTCGTAAAAGGTGATATTTCAACAGGCGAACCTGTACTTGTACGCGTTCATTCAGAATGCTTAACAGGAGATGTATTTGGTTCGTGCCGCTGTGATTGCGGACCACAGCTACATGCTGCACTTGCTCAAATTGAGCGTGAAGGAAAAGGTGTTCTTCTCTATATGAGACAAGAAGGACGAGGCATTGGCCTTCTGAATAAGCTTCGCGCTTATAAGTTACAAGAAGAAGGGTTAGATACTGTAGAAGCAAATGAAAAACTTGGGTTCCCAGCTGATCTTCGTGATTACGGTATTGGCGCTCAAATTTTAAAAGATTTAGGCTTACAAAGTTTACGATTATTAACGAATAATCCACGAAAAATTGCTGGCTTACAAGGTTACGATTTAGAAGTAACCGAGCGTGTACCGTTACAAATGCCAACAAAAGAAGAAAATAAAACGTATTTACAAACGAAAGCAAGCAAATTAGGACATTTACTAAACTTATAATTAAGGGAGAGATACATTATGGTATTCGAAGGTCATTTAGTTGGTACAGGATTAAAAGTTGGGGTTGTTGTTGGACGTTTTAATGAGTTTATTACAAGTAAGTTACTTGGCGGAGCTTTAGATGGATTAAAGCGTCACGGTGTAGAAGAGAATGATATTGATGTTGCATGGGTTCCTGGTGCATTTGAAATTCCTTTAATCGCTAAAAAGATGGCCAATAGCGGAAAATATGATGCTGTTATTACATTAGGTACAGTAATTCGCGGTGCTACAACACATTACGATTACGTTTGTAATGAAGTAGCAAAAGGTGTTGCGTCTTTATCACTACAAACGGACATTCCAGTTATTTTCGGTGTATTAACGACAGAAACAATTGAACAAGCGATTGAACGTGCAGGTACAAAAGCTGGTAATAAAGGATATGAATCGGCAGTTGCTGCGATTGAAATGGCTCATTTATCAAAACAATGGGCATAAAAAATAAAAAAGAGGCTGCGGCCTCTTTTTTATTTTTTTACTTTTTTCCGTACATCTTTTATTAATTCATCCATTGTTTTTCCTTCTGTTTGTATACGAAGCGTTTGTGCTGTTCTCCATACATTCTCTCTTTTCTTCGCTTCTTCTATAATAGTAATTTCTTTTCGCACTTCCTTTAAATCTTTCCCTTCTGTTTTCAATCCAAAATGTTCAGCTTTCGTTCGAAAATGTTGTTCAATTCGTTGTTGCATTTCTTTTTGTTCAGGATTTTCGGCAGCCTTAACTGGATCAGCACTTATTGCTTTTAGTAAAATTAGACAAGTCATAATCGCTAATATATATTTGTGCATGTAAAATCCTCCAACCCAATATAAATTACATATTTACTATGTACAATTGGGGCTTGGAAAATTCGTCTACAAAATTATTTTTCTCGTCCAAAAGTGACTACTATCAAGCGTTAATGGACTTTTATTACATTTTATTTACAAAAAAAAGCAACCCCTTTAAAGAGTTTGCTTTTCATCTATCTTATAGCGCACATTCTTCAATCTCAAATCCTAAATCTTCAATCATACCCCAGTCCGCAGTCGGCTCTTGTCCAGCTGTTGTTAAATAGTCCCCGACAAAGATAGAGTTTGCTGCAAATAAACCAAGTGGCTGTACAGAACGTAAATTAAGTTCTCGACCACCTGAAATACGAATTTCTTTTGTTGGATTTACAAAACGCATCATCGCCAACACTTTTAAACATTCTACAGGTGTTAATTCTTTTTGTCCTTCAAGCGGAGTACCCTTTACAGCAACAAGGAAATTACATGGAATAGAATCCGCATCTAAACGTTGTAATTCAAATGCAATTTCAGCGCGCTGTTCAATCGTTTCTCCCATTCCGAAAATTGCTCCAGAGCATGGAGAAATACCGGCTTGCTTCGCTTTTTGGACTGTATCAACACGATCGTCATACGTATGCGTTGAACAAATGCTATCATAATTGTTGGCATGCGTATTTAAATTGTGATTATAACGATGCACACCAGCTTCTGCTAACTGACCTGCTTGATCTTCATTTAAAAATCCTAAACAACAGCAAATTTTTAAATCTGTCGTTTCACGAATTTCCTTAACTGCTCCAATAACGTGATTTACTTCTTTATTCGTCGGACGACGACCAGATGCAACAATACAATATGTACCTGCTTTACGACGAATTGCTTCGTGCGCTCCTTCAACAATTTTCTCTTGTGTTAACCATGCATACTTATCAATCGGTGCTTCTGAAATAATAGACTGTGAACAATACCCGCAATCTTCAGGACATAATCCAGATTTCGTATTTATAATCATGTTCAACTTTACTTTCTTACCAAAATGATGATGGCGAATGATGTAAGCTGCATTCATAATTTCTAAAACCTCTGTATCATCAGCTTCTAATATTGCAATTGCATCTTCTTTCGTAATCATTTTCTCTTCTACTACGTCGTATGCAAGTTTTTTCCAATCCCTTTTTGTTTGTACTTGTTTCATTTCATCTCTTCCCCTCTTTTGTTATATACGTAAATAAAGCATGATATGTTGCCATTATCCCTTCTTTTCCCGTGAAGTCTCTTTCGTATATACGAAGCATCGTACGAAAGAGTGAAGGGCTTTGACAGTAAGACTCTTCATTACTATTGGTTGCCCCTACTTTTCGAATAGAATGTAGAAACTTCCTAACTTCTGTAAAGCTTTCTATGTAACACGTTTCAGAAACATGTACATTTCCTAATGGATTTTTGCATATATTCACTAACTGTTCTTTCGAAACGAATCGTTGTCCTATTGAAGTACAATTGTGTATCCCCTTTTCTTTCTTAGCACGCTGAAAAGACGTATGCAATTCTTGAAAAGTCGTATTACCAAACGTGGAAAATAATAATATTCCTTCTTCAGACAAATAGTTAAATAAATTTTTCACTGTCTCTTTTAAATCATTAAGCCATTGAAATGTAGCATTTGAAATGATGACATCATATGGATTTTCTAATTTTAATTGTTCAATATCTTCACATCGAAACATCACATTTCCCAAACTTTTTCTAGTTTTCGCGACTGCAATCATCTCATCAGCAAAATCCACAGCTGTAATATGAGCTTTCGGAAATAAATTTGATAATTGCTCTGTTACATATCCTGTCCCGCATCCAAGTTCTAAAATACGTATCGATGATGTTTCACTATATCGTTCCTTCAATGTAGAAAGTAACGAATGCGCCATCTTTTTTTGTACATTTGCATATTGATCGTAGGATACAGCCGCCCCGTTAAACCGTTTTTGCAGTAACGTTTTGTTGATCATGTCGTATCCCCTCTACAAATTGAATAATTTCATTTGCGCAATATTCAAAATTCGTTACACATAATGCATGCCCAGCACCGCTTACTACTTTTAGATTGGCATTCGTATTATTCGCCATACTATGGGCTGCAGACAATGGACATATTACATCCTGCTCTCCATGAAGGAGTAACAGCGGGGCTTTCATATCTATTACTTCATTTCTCATATCTGTTTCTATTAAATAATCTAAGCCTAATTGTAAAGACTGAATCGAGTCTCCTTTAAACTTCTGCGCAATCTCTTCAAAACTCGTATTCTCCCTCAGCTCACTTTTTGTAAACATATTTTCATAGAAACGCTTCAAAGTATCTTCTTTTTTTCTCGTTAAATTCTTTTTCATACGTTCTACATGCAAGGAATTCCATCCACTTGTATAGTCACTTGTATTGGTAAATTTAGCGGTACCACCAATTAGTACGATACCTTTTGCCTTAACCTTTTTATGAGCTTGAACTGCTGCTAACGCTCCTAGTGACCATCCAACTAAAATTACATTTTCATCTTTTGCTACATCTATTATTCGCCCCGCAAATTCACTTTGTTCTTTCACATTACGCCAATCTATACATTGAACAGAATATCCTTTAAAATACGGCAGAACTAAAGTCCAAACACCTTCTTCCATTCCCCATCCAGGAATAAAAATAACCTTTAGCTCTTTCATACGAATAACCCCTCTTCTTTACCAATGCGTATAATATGCTGAATAGCCCATTTCAAATCAGCTATTGTATGTTGGGACGTAACTGCAAAACGGACCCGTGAACTATTAACTGGAACCGTTGGTGGACGAATTGCAATTGCTGCAATACCTACCTCTTGCAGCCTTCTACTAAACCGTAAAGCTGCTTCATTTGAACCGACTACAATCGGTACAATATGAGTTGAGCTATTCCCAATATCAAAACCAGCTTCTTGCAAATGTGTCCTAAAATATGCTCCATTCTCTATAAGTCTCTCTCTTCTTTCATTATCTTCTTTCACAATTTCAATTGCTTTTTGCACTGCTCCTAACGTTCCTGGTGGTAAAGCTGTTGTAAAAATAAAGCTTCTCATCATATTTTGTAAATACTCTATATACATTGCATCACCTGTCAAATACGCACCATAACACCCTAGAGCTTTGCTAAACGTCCCCATATGTATATCAATTTTTTGAGCAATATCTTTTTCTATATGAGACAACCCTGCTCCATCAATTCCATATATTCCACTCGCATGTGCTTCATCGACTATAATCATTGCTCCATATTTCTCTTTCATTTGCACTAAATCTCTTAGATATGCAGTATCACCATCCATACTAAAAACAGTATCTGTTACGATTAATTTTTTCTTTTTTGGCGGTGCTACTTGCAACAGCTTCTCTAAATGATCTAAATCATTATGACGATACCTTTTATGCTCTGCTCCGCTTAATATAATCCCATCAACGATGCTTGCGTGATTTAATTTGTCACTAAACACAATATCGTGACGACAGGCTAATGAAGAAATCACTCCAACATTTGCGGTATATCCACTATTTACAACTAAGGCTTTTTCAGTACCTTTCCAATCACATATACTTCTCTCAACCTCTTCATACAGTGGATAATTTCCTACAACGAGACGAGATGCTGTCGCTCCAGTTCCATATTTTCTTGTGCAGGCAATAGCAGCTTCTTTCAACCTTTCATCTCCAGCTAACCCTAAATAATTATTTGATGCTAAATTTAGCATCCTTTTCTCATTTCGAATAAGCCATGTCTCTTCCGCTTTCTCTGTTACATGTAAATTACGATACTGCCCTTGCTCCTTTAATTGTTCTACTTTAGATTGAAGATGCGTGCGCCACATTTGATTCATTTTGGATGAGCTCCTCTAATTTTGAAATCATAATATGTTCTTTTACCGATTCCAATAATTCTTCCCTTGTAAACTCACCTTCAAGGAATGGTAATAAACCTAAAACAGGTACTCCACTTAACTCCTCAATCATTTCTTTGTTTTCTTGCACTCTTTCTTTTTCACATTCTTTACAACCAGACAAAATTACACCTGCTACTGTTAAACCGTGTGCCTTTGCATAAGAAATTGTTAAGACAGTATGATTAACTGTCCCTAGTGTCGGACGCGCTACTACAATAAGAGGGAGCTGTAATTCTTTTGCAAAATCAATCACTAAAGCGTCTTCTGTATATGGGACGGCAAGCCCACCAGCTCCTTCTACCAATAGGCTATTAAACTCTTTTAGTAGTTCATTATAGTGAGCAGTAATTTCTTTTAACATTACCGTCCTTCCAGCTCTTTTCATAGCAAGTCTCGGAGCAAGTGGTTCTTCAATGGAATAAGGACAAATTTTATCTTCTTTTGTCGGTACACCCGATAATGCTTTTAATCTTGCTGCATCACCCTCAGGATTTAATGCAACATGTCCACTTTGCAACGGTTTATATACACCAACATTATGTCCACGCTCTCGAAATATACCTGCCAATGCTCCTGTCACTACCGTTTTGCCAACTTCTGTATCCGTTGCTGTTATAAAGAAACCACTCATTACTCTCCCTCCGTAACATCCGAGATTGCTTTATATAAAATGCGTAACATCTCATCAATCTCAGCCACCGTAGATGCAAGAGGAGGCATAAATACAATCGTATTACCGAGTGGTCGCAAAATCATGCCCAGCTCTCTTGAACGTTTACATACTTGAACGCCTACTCTTTCAGTCCATTCAAACGATTCTTTCATTTCCTTATTCTTCACAAGTTCAATACCAACCATTAGCCCACACTGACGAATATCTCCTACGTGCTTATATTCATTAAGAGCTTCTAATTGTGCCGCTACATATTCTGCTTTATACGCAACATCTTCTATTAAATTAGTTTTTTCATATAGTTCTAAATTTGCAATTGCTACGGCACACCCTAACGGATTCCCTGTATAACTATGACCATGGAAAAACGTTTTTTGTTCTTCATAGCCTCCTAAAAAGGCATTATAAATTTCATCTGTCGTTACCGTAATTGCCACTGGTAAATAACCACCTGTTAAACCTTTTCCGGCTGTTAAAATGTCTGGCGTTACATCCTCGTGTTCACATGCAAACATTTTCCCGGTACGCCCAAATCCAGTCGCTACCTCATCTGTAATAAATAATACATTGTATTTTGTACATAAATCGCGAAGCCCTTTTAAGTATCCTTTTGGCATTGTAATCATCCCACCAGCACCTTGCATTAATGGCTCCACAATAATAGCTGCTACTTCTTCATGTTTTTCTTGTAGCATTTCTTCCATTTCTTCTAAATGTTTCTTTACAATTTGTTCCTTATTATCTCCATAAGGAGAACGATATGTATATGGATACGGCATTTTAATTGCCTCAAATAATAGTGAACTATACACTTGGTGAAACAAGTCTATTGCTCCTACTGAAACAGCACCTATCGTATCACCGTGATATGCTTCTTTTAATGTAACAAATCTTTGTTTTTTCGGTTTTCCTTTATGCTGCCAATATTGAAAGGCCATCTTAATTGCAATTTCAACGGCGCTAGAACCAGAGTCTGAATAGAATACTTTCTTCAAACCTTCTGGTACAACTTCAATTATTTTTTCTGCTAATAAAATAGATGGAACGTTAGCAAGTCCTAGCATAGTAGAATGAGCAATTTTATTTAATTGCTCACGAATTGCCTCATCTAGTTCCGGTACTTGATGCCCATGAACATTTAACCAAATAGACGAAACACCGTCCCAATATTCATTTCCATTTACATCGTATAGCTTTCTTCCCTCTCCACGTTCAATAATGACAGGATCTTCTTCTAAATAATCTTTCATTTGTGTAAATGGGTGCCATACGTAATCTTTATTCTTCTTCGATAATTCTTCATATGTATAAGACGATTTTTCACTCGTGTTACTATTAACAGCCACAATTGTCACCCCTAATGTTAACTCATTTATAAATATAGTTAACATTAAAAACAAATGACTGTCAATTATTTTTAAATCAAACAGTTCTCAAAAAAGAACAACTTATCATACGATAAGTTGTTCTACTTTCCATGTTGTATCTTTCCAATTTCTAAAATAATCTCTTCATCTTTTTTTCCTTCTGTATCAATTCCAAGTTGCTTAGCATGCTCAATTAACAAATCATGGCGCTGCTCAAATCTAGCGGTATCTACTTCTTTTGTAACCTCTTCTTTTGTTTTCCCCTCAGTAGAAACTCCTAGTTTAGTAGCTGCTTTTTCCATCGATTTCTTCTCTTCAGTTTCTTTCACTTTCTTCACTTCTGACTGCTGTATTTGCTTTTGTTTCGACTTCTCTGATTCAGCTGCAAAAGCTGTGTAAATTCCAGCACTTCCGCCAACGACTAGTAAGGTGGTAAAAAGAATTATTTTTTTCTTCACTCTTTCCTCCCCTTTCAAATTCATTATAACGCACATTTTTACAGTATGAAAAACATTTTTCCTTTATTCCCCTAAAAAAATATCGAATGTTTTTATTGACATGTATGATGAATATATGATAAAAATTTAACTAACATCATATGAATCGGCGTTGATAGGATTTAGTAGTATTTCGTTTTCTGATTTCAGAGAGCTGGTGGTCGGTGCGAACCAGTACAGAGCGATTTATGAATTACCCCCTGGAGCTTCTTTTACGAAACGTGAGGAGTAGTGAAAGACGGTTTAGACCGTTATGTCTAAAGAGTGGTGAAATGAAACTGTTTCACAATTTAGGGTGGTACCGCGAATTTTTCGTCCCTGCATATATTGCAGGGGCGTTTTTATTTTATGAGCGCATATCATATGACCCTTTATTTTGTGATACACTCCTTTCACAAGCTAGGGTGGTACCGCGATTTCTTCGTCCCTGCATAATTATATGCAGGGGCGTTTTTTTATCCAATCATTTCCGTATCATATTGAGATGTTGACAATTACCGGTAATTTGTCACAAAATTCTAAATTTTAGAAGGAAATATACAATATTGGCGAATTTTATATAAAAAAGAGCTATTTTAAATTACTTAGGAGGGAAAAACAATGGTTTCAAAAATTGAATCTGTTCTTTTAACATTATTTATCTTTTTCTGTATTGGCTTTAGTGTTATCCAATTAGAAGTTTCACCACACATCCCAATTTTATTTGGTATCGTTCTTTTATTAGCATTTGGATTTATGAAAAAAATCTCTTGGTCTACTATGGAAAAAGGGATGATCAGTAGTATTTCAGCTGGTATTCCATCTATTTTTATTTTCTTACTTGTAGGCGTATTAATTAGTGTTTGGATCGCAGCTGGAACAATTCCAACTTTAATGGTATACGGATTCCAGCTTGTATCTCCTAAAATTTTCGTCCCAACTGTTTTTGTTGTTTGTGCAATTGTTGGAACGAGTATCGGTAGTGCATTTACAACTGCCGCAACTGTAGGACTTGCCTTTATGGGAATGGGTAGTGCTCTCGGATACGATCCAGCTCTGATCGCTGGTGCAATTATTTCTGGTGCATTCTTTGGAGATAAAATGTCTCCTTTATCTGATACAACAAACTTAGCTCCTGCTGTAACAGGTGTAGATTTATTTGAGCATATTCGCAACATGCTTTGGACAACAGTTCCTGCTTTCATTATTGCTTTTATCGCATTTTTCATTTTAGGAAGCGGTACTAGTGGAGACGTTGACTTCACAAACTTTATTAGCACGTTAGAAAAAAACACAACGATTTCTATCGTTACACTTATTCCAATTTTATTACTGTTCCTATTCGCATTTAAAAAGGTTCCAGCAGTTCCAACATTGCTCGCAGGAATTGTGGTAGGAATTATTATTCTCTTTATTTTTAAACCTAGCACTTCTTTAGCTGATTTAATGAAAATTATGCAAGACGGTTACGTTTCTAAAACTGGTATTAAAGACATTGATAGCTTACTATCTCGTGGTGGTCTACAAAGTATGATGATGTCGATTGCACTTATTTTCCTAGCTCTTTGTATGGGAGGATTACTACAAGGAATGGGCATTATCACGCAGCTGATGAATATCATCTCTAGCTTCGTAAAAAATAGCACACGCTTAATTATTTCTACTGCTTCAACTGCAATTGGTGTAAACTTCTTACTTGGCGAACAATACTTATCAATCGTTTTAACAGGACAAGCATTCGCTAACAAATACGATGAAGTCGGTTTAGAACGTCGTAATTTATCACGAGTATTAGAAGATGCAGGTACAGTTATTAACCCGCTCGTACCATGGGGAGTAAGTGGCGTATTCTTATCGAACGTCCTTGGCGTTCCGACATTTGATTACGTTCCATTCGCAATCTTCTGTTTAGCTTGCCCGGTCTTAACAATTATTGTTGGTTTCACTGGATTTGGTCTTTCATGGAAGAAAGAAAAAGCAGTACCAGTTTCATAATATAATAAAAAGGATTACCTTAATCGGTAATCCTTTTTATATTTCTCCGCTATCTATTCGCTTTCTTTCTTCTAAATAACATAAGTAATCCCGCTCCAACAAACGCCAGACCTGCTCCAATTGTAGAAGCAACACTTGTACCTGTTTTCGGTAAATCACGTTCTTCTTTACCTTCACTTACTTTCGTTGTTTCTTTTTCATTTTGATTATCTGTTATAGTTTGTCCAGATCCCGCGTTGTTTCCATCTTGTTTTGGTTCATTAACAGTATTACCTTCATCCGTTGGTGGTGTCGTTGGATTTCCTCCGTTATTGCCTTCACCTGTTGGCGGTGCCGTTGGATTCTCTCCATTATTGCCTTCACCTGTTGGTGGTGTCGTTGGATTTTCTCCGTTATTGCCTTCACCTGTTGGCGGTGTTGTTGGATTCTCTCCACCAGTTTCCTTATCATCATTCTTCTTCGTTATATCAATTGCATATTTAGCAAATTCATTTTCAGATGGTCCAACATATGATATTTTTCCATCTTTCTTTATATACTTTTGTGCATTTGGTGAAGAATCAAATGTTGTATTTAATTTATCTGCAACAATCGGCTTAAACGTCCAATTTTGATCTGCTGCTGGATCAATAATTGGAGTTTCTTGCATATATTTCACAATGATTTGACGTGTTTCATCTTGTGATTGGTATACAACTTCCCCTTTACTTACACCAGGGAACGTTTGGCTACTTCCACGATAGTTATTTGTAGCTACGATGAACTCTTGATTGTCAGCTACAGGCTTACCTTCATACGTCATATTTACAATACGATTCGTATTTCCATTTACAACATTTCCATCTTTATCGTATTTCGCCGGTTGTGTTACATCAATTTCGTATTTTAAGCCATCTAAAATATCAAAGTTATATGTAGGATAGCCTATATTTACTAACGGCTGTTCTTCTGTTTTCTTTGAATCAATTTGATTAAACTGACCAGCAGACATTTCAAGCCATTCTTTTACTTGTGCCCCGTTTACTTTTACAGCATATAACGTATTTGGATATACATATAAATCCGCTACGTTTTTAATTGCTAATGTGCCTGCTGGAATATCCGTATAATATGTAGCACCGTTTCGGCCACCCGCTTTAAATGGTGCTCCTGCAGATAATACTGGAATTCCTTTATATTTACTATATTGTCCGTTTTCAGCGAATAGCTTTTCTACATACCATTTTTGTGCATTTGTCACAAGTTGTACAGAAGGATCATCTTGTACTAATGAGAAATAACTATTAATTGGCGCTGTCGTTTTTCCTACAGCTGTATTCACATAATCAATTGTCGCTTGATGATCATCCTTAATTTCATTAACTAATCTTTGATCAGATTCTACTAATGGGTTCCCTTTACTATCAGCAATCGGACGAAGTTGCGGCTTCGATTGCTCTTTTTGTACTTCCCATTTTCCGTTTACCTTTTTCAATTGCATATCAATAATACCCAGGTTACTTCCAAAGACACCAGGCATTACAACAGGAACACCATTAAATACATCCTTCACTTCAGTATGTGAATGTCCCATTAATACTGCATCTACACCAGGAACCTCTGTTAAATAATATGAAGCATTTTCCATTTTGGGGCTACGGCCGCTCTTATCGACACCTGAATGGGCTAATGCAACAATAACGTCCGCACCTTGCGCCTTCATTTCTGGAACTAACTTTTCCGCTGTATCAACAATATCTTTCGCTTTTACTTTTCCTTCTAAATTCGCTTTATCCCAATTCATAACTTGAGGTGGAACAAATCCCATTACACCAATTTTCACCTTTTGTTTTTGACCTGATTCATCCACTACTTCTTTCTCAAAAATATGATATGGTTTATCAAAGTAATGCTTGTCATTCTCATCATTACCATCATGATCATCTATATAAACATTTGAGTTAATAACAGGGAACTTAGTTTTTTTAATCACTGACTTTAAATAATCTAAACCGTAGTTAAATTCATGATTCCCAAGAGAGATGACGTCATACTTCATTAAATTCATTACACGATATAATGGATGAACATAGTTAGGATCAACAGAATTCTCCTTCTCCTGATCTTTTATTTTATTCGCTACATAATCTCCAAGCGGTGTCCCTTGTAATGCATCCCCATCATCAAATAGGACAGAGTTCTTCGCTTCTTCACGTGCTTTATTAACAAGTGTTGCAGTTTGCACGAGGCCTACTTTATTATCTGTTTTCGTTTGATAATAATCGTAATTCATTAAGTTAACGTGAATATCTGATGTTTCTAAAATTCGTAAGTTAACTGTACTCTCCCCAGCTTTTTCCTCTGCTTGAGCTGTTGTTGGCAACACTTGCGGTGCTATAACGCCAATAGCAAGTGTTGCTCCAGCTAGCATTTTTTTTGACTTTTTCACAAAAAATCCCCCTTATACAATTACCCCAAAATAATGAAGTGAATCTCTATCAGTCTCTAACCACATACCTTTTTTCTTCTATTAGAGCGATAATCTTCACCTTATCTGACATTATCATATCTAAAGTGCTTTCATATCGTCAATATTTTTTGACACACTTCTACAAATTTTCTGTAAAGTTTTCATAAATATATAATATGCCCTTACATTGCTTATACTGCTGAATATGATACAATTACCAATTACAAGGAGGATGAATTTATGAAAAAAGTCATCTTAACAATTGTTTGTCTCCTCCTTCTAATCATTTCTTATTCTTATTTTGAAAAGAACGATGAGACAAAACAAAAAGAAATTGAAAGAAAAACAGAAAAAACATCTGCTCCCAGTTGGATTGATAAGCAAACGAATGATTCCTTTTATCACCTCGTATTAGGTGATTCACTTGCAAAAGGATATGGATCTACACAAGGGGGATTTGCCGAATTAGCTTCTAAACAATTAGAAGGACAAATTCATAAACCAATTAGGGTAGAAAACCTCGGTGTAAATGGTCTCACTACAGATCGTCTCGTTAAAAAAGTCCAGTCAGAAGAAGTTCAACAAAAAATTAGGGAAGCAAATATAATTACTATTAATATTGGAGCAAATAATTTATTCCGCTTAAATCGTGATGTAGGTGTTATAGATGGTATTAAAATGTTAAATAAAGAAAAAGCCCGTTTTGAAACGGATGTAAAAAACATTGTAAAGACCGTTCGAGATCAAAATCCGAATGCTTTACTCATTCTATCTGAACTCTATAACCCTTTACAACTAGATGACTCCATCGCAAGTTATGCAGATATGTTTTTAGATGGTTGGAATGATTCTATTTATTCTATTTCAAAAGCACATCAACCGTCGATTGTTTTACCAATTCGCAAATTAATATCGAAGGATAAAAAAGATTTACTATTTGACCAAGTACACCCAAATGATAACGGTTATACGATTATTGCCAATACATTTACAAAGCAAGTGTTATCCTACAAATATTAAGGCTACCATGAAACAATTCTATTTTTATACCTTGTCTTTTTTGTTACAATGATAGTAGAAGGGGGCCGTTATATGGAATCACGCGAGTGGGAACGTATTGTTGATCATCTTCTTTCGCTAGTGCCTCTTTTTTATCGCAAATTTATGCTTCCTGGAGAGTTTTCTTCTCAAAGACATATGCCGCCATCACATACGCAAGTGTTACTGCTTTTGCATGAAAATGGTACATTAGCAGTTTCAGAAATTGGCAAGCGGCTAGCGATTTCACGGCCTAACATGACCCCTCTATTAAACAAACTTATTCAAGAAGAGCTAATAGAGCGTCATTATAGCGAAAAAGATCGAAGGGTCATTTTAATTTCCCTAACAACTGAAGGGAAAATGTTAGTAAGTCAGTATCAGCAATTCATTTTAGGAAAACTAAAAGAAAATTTTCAAACATTATCTGAGGAAGAGCGTGAAAAGCTCATTTATTCTCTTAAAACCATTCAAAATTTAATTTTGAAAACAAACGCATAAAGCTGCTTCTAAATAGAAGCAGCTTTATGATTCGTAATAATTACCATAGTATACATTTGAATACGGCCATGTCATTAAATACGGTTTTCGTTCTTGAACAAGTTGCTGCTCAGGCTGTTGCATTTGCTGCATTTGCTGCATTTGCTGCATTTGCTGCATTTGCTGCATTTGCTGTATTTGTTGCTGCGGATATACTCCGAATTGCTGTCTCACTCCAGTTACAGGATAATAATTTGTATATGGATATACTTGAGGTACATAGTAATAATACATTCATTCTCTCCCCCTTTTTCTTAAACATATTCAATGGAGAAAATGAATGTGACATTCTTTATATTTGCACAAGTGGTTCTCTCACTTGTTTCTTTCTTTTCTTCAAACGTAACTTACGATTTTTTTCATATAAATAATGAACAACGAAATATGAAATTACCCCAAACACAATCCCTATTATCGTCATACCAATTAATACATACACTTCACTTTGCAATAAACTCTTTAACATCGTAAAAATATGGCTCGAAAACAAATCTGATATCGTAAATGGTTCATGATGTATTTTCTGTACATCAAATGGATAAATCATTTTCCCTAACGCATAAGCAAACGGAAATAAAAATACTGGGAGAAACGATATTTTCCCAATAATATTACCAATGACTGCGGCTGGAAAAGATCCCTTTGCTAACCTGACAATTGGATAAAATATTAAATATACGAGCGATGCCGTATAAATTACCAACATTTCTAAACCAAATCCAATCGCAAAACCTAACGACACTTTCTTTGCTCCTTCTGGTGATCGAAGCAACTTATAATATTGAAACTTTAATATTCTCCACATCCGCTGAAAAAACGAATATGTTTTCTTAGTTGTTTTCAAATTCATCATCTCTTTAACTATATTTTTTCTATCTAGTATGTCCTTACATGATATGAAAAACAAATGTAGTTTACTCTTTTTATTATAAATGATATAGAGATGGTTAACCAAATATACATACGACATTTCAATATAAAAAAGCACCCCTCCAATTGTTATTCGTGTCTAACAATTGGAGGGGTATTTCAGTTTGGCGACTTTTTTCTTATTTATTCTCCTAATGTTTGTCCCATGTCATTTATTTTTATATCAAGACGAAAAAAGCACTTGTTGCCTTTAATCGACAACCCAGTGCTTTAAGTTCATCTGTTTTTAAGTAGCATAGATTTCTAAGTTTTGTAGTAACAGTTTGACAGCCTTTATATGTTGTGACAACTACTACGTTAAAACTTACGAGTTTGTACGAGTTCATTAGTTTTATGTCCATTCCATGTGTTTATATTCATCATCCAGTAAAATGTCATCTCGCCTAAGCTCGTACTTCGTTTTTCTATTCTATCATTGCACACAGTACTCCATGATGGTACAACCATCATGGAGTATGTACTTTTTAATAGCTTATTCTTATTCTTATTCTTATTCTTTTTCTTTCCACTCCAATAATAAATTCTTTTCTGTTAGCTTGCCTTATGTGCTTATATATCGTTTCAACTTTAAACATTAGATGGTTAGATGCTCTTAATTACCTCATTAACAGATTCACTAAACATATCAGGGTCTTCATTTTTTATATCAATCAATAATTCTTTAATACTAATCGTAATTGATGGATCAAATCCCGAAAGTACTTTTCCATATGCTAATCTTACTTGAGGGTGATTAAGAATTCTATAATGTAAAATTTCTACCCATTCTTTAGCTGAGTTAATCATCTTTGGAAAAGCTTTAACAATACATACAAGTCCTTCTTCTATGTTATTTTTATATAAGCTCTCTATTCCATGAATCAAACCAAACATAACCTCAAATTGCTCAGTCTCATCATCCAGAACTAAACATAAATCTGTAATAACAGAGACGTCATTGTACTCTATTACTTCCATTAATGACTCATTAAAATCTCGTATCTCATTTTCATTTTCTAATAAACGATTATCATATAGTCTTTTTAAATGACTCTTAATATCCAAAGGTAATCATCCTTTCCATGTTTTATTTATCAAATAAATGCGGATACAGCTCTTTGTTTCTTTTAATAACTTCTCTTAAACCTTCTCTTATCTCAGCAGTATATAAACCATCTTTTATATAAATTTTTCGAGCATCCAAGATATCATGAGATAAGGCCTCACGAAAGCTAAGGTTTAAATACGCCTGCGATTTTTCTCCTGATAGACCATATGTATATGTTTCACGATGTCTCCCACCAGTTCCAGGATGAGGTCGTTCCATATTCATACTCACACCATCATTCCTTTTTATACCAGCTTGTTTCATTTTCTGTGCAGAAGGCATATGATGTGGAGTAATATTATCAAAAGCAGTTCCTTGTTTCACAAGTTGTTTATAGGTTCCAACTTTTCCTTCATTAGTCAATAGAGCTTTATCCGCACCATTAACTCCATTGACTTTCTCCACAGGTACTTTTTTAGCTTTATTCACAGCCTCAGTAGCCTTAGCAGTCATTTTAACTCCTTTTCCTACTTTAGCTATCTTTCCAAAGGGTGTAAGGCCGGCTACAGCCATGACACCTGCCCCAGCACGTTCCCACCCCGAAAGTTTTTCGCCAGTAGATGGATCAATACCATCCCAAACACGACGAACATCATACTCCCCACTTATTTCACCCGCTATATCCCTAGCTAGTTTTTTACCATCAAAACCCTCTTTTTCTGATGATAGTGGTCCACACATTGCACCTTTTTCCATTGTAACATCTTGATTATCTGTATTGCGGAATTTCTCAGCAATTCGTTTCAAATCTTCTTCTACTTTTACAAGTGAATGAATAGATGTAAAAGCTTTTGGTCGCGCATCATTGAACATTTGAATGAACTGTTGATTGGAGGCACCAATCCACTGAAAACACAATTGATCTATTTCATTACATAATTTATTATGTATAGATTCTAATGCGATTCGAGTATTACTTGCACGATTAGCAACTTCTTCTAGCATTTCAGGTGTTACTTTAATTTGAACCATTTTTTTCCTCCCTCTCCCAATTAAAATTATGAGATAAAAAGAAAAAATGTAAATACGGAAACTTCAGGCTAACCAAAAGTCTTTATATAACATAAAACCTGCTTAACAACAAATGAAGCCTATGTGTATGTGAAGTAAAGGAAAGAGCCTTCCTGGTGAACAGGGCCCAAAAGGTTAGATAAAAAATTAAGTAGCTATTTCTCTAATGGATATCCCTCGTCTATCCATATAATTAAGTACATTCAGTGTATACTGAAGGGAATATGTTTTTATTTCATTTACTTTTTCTTCTAGTAAGAATTTAACCATAAAAAAATACACCTCCAATTGTTATTCGTGTCTAACAATTGGGGTGCACATCATTTAGGAAGGCTCTTCTACATTTTTAAATAAACTTACTAATAATGCTTTTTGCGCATGTAATCGATTACCAGCTTGCTCAAATACGATAGACTGTGGTCCATCTATAATTTCTCCTGTTACCTCTTCTTCACGATGGGCAGGTAAACAGTGTAAGAAACGATATGTTTGCTTCGCATGCATAACAAGCTCTTTATTTACTTGGAAAGGCTGGAATAAAGTATATTTTTCTGCTTCTCCTTCTTGGCCCATACTCATCCAAACGTCAGTATAAATAAAATCTGCTCCACTTACCGCTAATTCAGGATTATGCAAAATTTCAATTTCAGCCCCTGTTTCATCAGCAATCGCTAATGCTTTTTTAACAATTTCTTCATTCGGCTCATACCCCACAGGCGTTGCCACAGTCATATTCATTCCGACTTTTACACTCGCTAGCAATAGTGAATGACATACATTATTCCCATCACCTACATAAGCTAATTTAACTCCTTTAAACGTATGAACTTCTTCATATATCGTCATTAAATCTGCCAATGCTTGGCAAGGATGATGATCATCAGTTAAACCGTTAATAACTGGGATACTGGACTCTTTTGCAAGCTCCTCTACATCCGCATGCGAAAATGTGCGTATCATAATTCCATCAATATAATGAGATAGTACTTTCGCAGTATCTGACACCGTTTCTCCTCTGCCAATTTGCATCTCTTTTCCACTTAAAAACATTCCATGTCCTCCGAGCTGTACCATTCCTGCTTCAAAAGAAACGCGAGTACGGGTTGAATGTTTATCAAAAATGAGACCTAATATTTTCCCTTGTAATAAAGGCTCCTGCTTATTCTTTTTTAAATATATAGCGAACTCAATTAAAGAAATGATTTCTTCTTGCGTCAATTCTTCTAACGTTAAAAGATCTTTCGTATTTAATTTCGGTACTTGTACAGTTGACATGAAATTTCCCCCTTATATGATTGATGCATTTTTTGTACAAACCACTCTTTTTATCATATATATTGCCTGTTCTAGCTCTTCATTCGTTACAATAAGTGGTGGTAATAGTCTTATAACATTAGGCCCTGCTTGTAATACGAGAAGTCCTGCTTTTTCTAGTTGTTCTATGACATTTGCAACCTCATGCTTGCATTCGATTCCAATCATAAGTCCCTTACCACGAATATTTTGAACACATTCAACGTGTCGTAATTCTTCTTGCAATTTCTTTAATACGTACTCGCCCTTTTCCTGTACCTCTTTAAAAAACGATTGTTCCTTAATGCATTGCAATACTTCTTTCGCTGCAGTCATAGCAATATAATTCCCACCGAAAGTTGAACCGTGTGACCCGGCAGTAAAAGAAGAACCTAGTTCTTTTCGGCCAATCATCGCTCCAACTGGAATACCATTCCCAAGCGCCTTTGCGATGGTAACGATATCAGGAACTATTCCCATTTGCTCATAAGCGAATAGTGTTCCTGTTCTGCCTATTCCAGTTTGTACTTCATCTATAATAAAAAGAGCATTGTACTGATTACATAGTTTTTCAATTTCCTTCAAAAAGGATGGATCAGCTAATATTACTCCTCCTTCTCCTTGAATAACTTCTACCATTACCGCCGCAACTTCTTCATTCATTACTTCCTCTAATGCTCGTATGTCGTTAAATGGTATATGTAAAAAAGACGGAAGTAATGGACCGAATCCTTCTTTCACTTTATCTTGCCCTGTTGCACTCATCGTTCCAAATGTTCTCCCGTGGAAAGATTGCTCACATGTTACTACGAGAGATTTTCCAGTATGCTTACGCGCTAGTTTTAAAGCCGCTTCATTTGCCTCCGCCCCGCTATTACAAAAAAACACATGATCTAATGCTGTATCTTCTGTTAATAATGATGCGACCTCTTCTTGTAAGGAGTTCGTAAATAAGTTAGATATATGCCATATATTTCTAATTTGCTTTTCTACTGCCTTTACAACCGTAGGATGACAATGTCCTAAGTTACATACTCCAATACCAGAAGTGAAATCTAAATATTGCTCACCACTTTTATCAATAACTTTCGCCCCATTGCCCTTTAGAAATTCAATTTCTCTTCTTCCATATGTTTGAAAAAGATGGCTTGTCATACGATACTCACTCCTTTTGTTACCGTAGTTCCAACACACTCTCCTGTAACCTCAGTAAAATCCTTTGTACCATTTACGATACTAGCCTTTTTCACTCCCATTTTTAACGATGTAAGTGCCGCCTGTACTTTCGGAATCATTCCACCTGTGATGACGCCTTGTTCTATAAAAGTAAGAATTTCATATTCATCCGTTTTCTTTACCAATCTTCCTTCGTGTAATACTCCATCTACGTCCGTTATAAAAATGAGTTCTTTTGCAGATAATGCTGCCGCAATTCCAGCTGCAGCGGTATCTGCATTTATGTTATAAACCTCATTACCATTTATCCCAATTGGGGCAATGACAGGAATATAATTCATATCTATCAACCCTTTCAATAGGGCTGTTTCTACATAACTTACTTCTCCTACATATCCTATCGCTTCGCCAACAGGTTGAACTTGAAGTAAATTACCGTCACATCCTGAAAGCCCCACCGCAAGTAAATCATGTTTTTGTAAATTCATTACGAGTTTTTTATTCGTACTTCCACATAGCACCATTTGAACAATATCCATAACTTCTCTTGGTGTTACTCGTAACCCATCTCTTTTCTCTACTTTGATGTTACAATCTTTTAATTTGGCATCAATTTCTGGACCACCACCATGAACAATCACTACCTTATACTTTTGTTGCAATTTCTTTATACAATCAAAAAACACATCATTTAATTGATCCAACATACTACCGCCGCATTTCACTACAATATAATCGCTCATCTTCCCTCTCCTTATGTACGATAACAAGCGTTTATTTTCACATATTCATAGCTTAAGTCACAGCCCCAAGCTGATCCGTTCTCTTCTCCTAAATGTAAATACACATCAATAATAATTTCATGTTCTTGTAATCTCTTTTTCATTTCCTCTTCAGAAAACATTTGAGGTTCACTATTTTTTAACACGGCGATAGATTGAAGAGTGATATCAATTGTATTTGGGTTAATAATTACTTCACTCTGTCCAGTACTACTAATAATTCGTCCCCAATTTGGGTCCTCACCGTATATCGCTGTTTTCACAAGACTGGAACCGACTATTTGTTTTGCAATTTTCTTTGCTTCTTCATTTGTTCTAGCCCCTAACACGTTTACTTCTATTAACTTCGTAGCACCTTCACCATCTTGTGCAATTTTTTTCGCTAAATCTTCACATACCTTTTGTAAAGCAACTACGAAAGTTTCCCAGTCTTCATGTTCCATATTCATCGTTTTCGTTTCTGATAATCCACTTGCCATAACGATGACCATATCATTTGTAGAAGTATCTCCGTCCACCGTAATTTGATTAAACGTATGATTCGTAATTTGTGATAATGCTGTTTGCAATACTTCATGCTCTATATTGGCGTCTGTTGTAATAAAACTAAGCATCGTTGCCATATTCGGTTTGATCATCCCTGAACCTTTTGCGACCCCAGCAATGATCACTGCTTCCCCATCAATTATCATCTCATAGCAAGTTTCTTTCGTTATAAGATCTGTCGTTAAAATTGCTTCACAAAAAGAATAAGCTTCACTTACTTCCTTTGTTGGCACAAGAGATTCAATTCCCTTTCGAATGATATCCATCGGTAAAGGTACTCCAATTACACCTGTTGAAGCGACTGCGACGTACTTTTCTTTTACTCCAAAGTGTTCCGCTCCTAATGTTCGCATCTCATAAGCATCTTGCAATCCTTTCATCCCCGTACAAGCATTTGCATTGCCGCTATTTACAACAATTGCTTGTAATTTCCCTTCTGCTGCTATGCTCTCCTTCGTTACTTGCAACGGCGCTGCTTGTATTTGATTTGTTGTATACACAGCGGCACATGATGCTGGCACCTCACAAACGATTGCACCCAAATCCTTTTTCACCTTTTTCAGACCATTTGCAGTACCGATTGCCAAAAAGCCTTTTGGTGTAACAATTGAACCATTTGTTAATTTTGTAATAGACGATGCTTTAATCATAATTTCCCCCTTATGGATAAAGCGGCATATGCTGTAAACCCGTTGTCTCTTCTAGTCCCGCTAATAAATTTGCATTTTGAACTGCTTGCCCTGCCGCACCTTTCATCATATTGTCTATAACAGAAACGACCGTAACTCTTTCTGTTCTTTCATCGTAAGCTATCCCAATATCACAATAATTTGAGCCCCTTACTTCTTTCGGACTTGGAAATTCTCCTTGCGAGCGAACTCGAACGAAAGCTGAGTATTCATACGTTTCTTCATACAACTTTTGAAGTTGCTCTATTTTCATTTCCTCTTTCACTTTCGCATAAAGTGTAATCATAATCCCTCGTGATATCGGTATTAAATGTGTACTAAACGTGATTGGCTTCGTTTCACGATTCCACTCTGCAAGCATTTGCTCAATCTCAGGAACGTGCTGATGTTGATTAACTTTATAAATGTGTAAGTTATCGTATAACTCAGGAAAGTGAGTCATTGTTGTTGGCGTTTTGCCCGCTCCAGATACTCCTGATTTCGCATCAATAATAATCGAAGCTTCTTCAATTATGCCGCTACGTACTAACGGCGCTACCGCTAATAATGCAGCTGTAGCAAAACATCCTGGGTTTGCAATTAAATTTGCATTTTGGATCTCATGCCTTTTCCATTCGCTTAATCCATATACTGCTTTCCTAAGAAATTCTTCCTGTGCAGCTGGCCTTTTATACCACAATTCATATGACGAGGGATCTATCATACGAAAGTCTCCAGATAGGTCAATTACTTTTAAACCTACTGCCAACAATTTTGGTGTTAACTCTGCCGATACTCCCGCTGGGGTTGCTAAAAATACAATTTCAGCTTCCTTCTCTATTTTCTCCGCATCAATTTCTTGTAACGTATGGACAAGAACATTTCGAAAATGCGGGTATACATTTGTTATAAATTCACCAACTTGTGAAAAAGAATGGAGAGATGCTATCGAAAAATATGGATGTTGCTCTAATAACCGAATTAACTCAATACCTCCATATCCAGTTGCTCCAATAATTGCGACTTTCATAAGCTCCTCCTCATATCTATTCTTTAAATTAAGTTTGATTATAATATTGCATAATTATAAAGTCAATTAAATATTTATAATTTTTAAAAACTTCAAAATATTATTCTCACTATAAAAGCAATATACACAAGTGGATTTTTATGCAAAAATAGTGCATAGTAGTATTTTCATTTCACTTCAAGTACAATAAAACAATACATGTATACATACAGGCGGGGAAAAACATGAATAAAAAATTAATTGAGAAAATGATTATAAAAAGCTTTCGGCAATATCAATGTAATCCTGTTTCAAAAGAGGATCAGGCAATGCTAATTAAACATATTCAAATGATAATTCATTTAAATACTGAAATTGATGTATACGAGGCTGTTGAGGATATCGTTTACGATTATGTGACTGGAAAATAAAAAATAGGAGATTTCCATATGGAAATCTCCTATTTTTTACTTAATGATTTGCCTGCAACGCGTTCAAATAAACCTGGGAATAATGCGTAGAGCTTTGGCCCCATTCCCATCCACTTCGGCAAGTTTACTTCACGTTTTTTCGTTTGCATCGCCTTTACGATTTGTTCTGCTACATATGTTGGTTTTAACATGTAACGTCCCATATTTTTCACATATGTACCTGATTGATCGGCTATTTCAAAAAAGTTCGTATCTATCGGTCCTGGGTTAATTGCTGTTACATATACATTTGTGTTAGATAACTCCATACGTAAACTATTCGTAAATCCTAATACAGCGTGTTTTGTTGCTGCATAAGCACTCGACTTCGGAGTTGCAATTTTTCCAGCCAATGAAGCAATATTAATAATTTGTCCTTCGTTCCTTTTTACCATATTAGGTAATACCGCTTTCGTACAAGCTACTAATCCAAATACATTTACTTGAAACATATCCTTTACTTCATCCATTGAAGCATCTTCAAACGTTTTAAAAATACCAAACCCAGCATTATTTACCAATATATCAATACGTCCTACTTCTTGTAATACCTTTGAAAAAACAGATTGTACTTTCGTTTCTTCACTTACATCTAATACATAGTAATAGCAAGGCGTATTATAAGTTACTTTAATTTTGTCTGCTAATGCTTGTAGCTTCTCTTCTGTTCGAGCCATTAATACCGGCGTCGCCCCTTGCTCTGCAACCTGCATTGCCACTTGCTCTCCAATTCCACTAGAAGCACCTGTAATGACGATTACTTTTTCTTGTAAACGTCCCGTCATTGCTGTCACCTACTTTGCATAATAAATCAATTGTTGTGAAGATTCATCAATCATCACCTGTTGATTATATGCTAAAAAGTCTAATTGTCCAACAGTTTCTGAGATAGTAAGTGGTAATTGCTCTTTATATAATACCGGAAATAGTTTTACACACACTTCAAATGCTGTCATTGGCTTTTCCTTTAATAGTTCAAGCACTTTAAAAGCACGTGTCTCTTGCTTTTGTAATCTTGTTTCAATAAGTTGTTTCACATTCAGAACATCTTCCCCATGCCCTGATAAAATCCGTGAAATATTCATTTCACTTAAACGTTTTAACGTTTGATTGTACTGCAATAAAGGATGCGCTCTTTCTGTTTGCCCTTCATATGGTGGTTCTAATATTGGATTTGAAGAAATATGACTAATGAGAGCATCCCCACCAATTAATATTCCATCAGATTCTCTATATAATGAAATATGAGTGGAAGCATGACCCGGGGTTTCAATCACTGTAAATCCAGGTAACGAATCTATACGATCTCCCTCTCTCACGGTATGTGTTAACGATCTATTACAAGAATATTTAAGTGTCTTCGTCGTCAATAACGCCTCACCATTCAGAAATACTGCTGGAACGCCGAACTGCAAGGCTGTCTCTTTAAAAAATTCATGATACCTCTTTAAAAATTCAGCATTCTGTGTAATCCACGGTTCATTCCAAGGATGTCCGATAATCTTTACTTTTTCAGAAAATGTATTTAAAAGTCCGCAATGATCCGCATGGTGATGCGTAATCACTACCGTTTCAATATCTTCTATCTTATATCCTAATGCACCTAATTGACTTTCTAGTGCTTTCTTTGCTTCTTCTGTATTTGTCCCTGTATCAATTAACGTTAATGTTTCTCCCTCAACTAAAAACACATTCACTGTCTCAACTGCAAATGGAACAGGAATCTCCATTCGATGAATCGCCGTCATGCTTAGCCCCCCTGTCTTTTTCCGGTTCAAAAATGAATACCTCTTCAGTTTACAACTTCCCTATAAATTTGTCATTATTTTCAGATAAAAAGAGGTCTTTTCCATAAAAAAACGAATGTATGTACATTTATAAGTATTTCTAACCAAATTTAAAGGAGGCACATCATGTCTATGCAAAACATTTCCTTTCTCGGTGCAGGCTCTATTGCCGAAGCGATTATTGGTGGCTTATTAAACGCAAATGTTGTTAAGGGAGAACACGTCACTGTAAGTAATCGTTCTAACGAGACAAGATTACAGGAGTTACATAAAAAATACGGTGTCAAAGGTACACATAATAAAAAGGAATTACTTGCTGATGCAAATATTCTTTTTCTAGCTATGAAGCCAAAAGATGTCGCAGAAGCGGTTATCCCTCTTAAAGAATACATAAATAATGACTTGCTTATTATTTCGTTATTAGCAGGTGTTTCTACTCATTCAATTAGAAACCTACTTCAAAAAGACGTTCCGATTATTCGTGCAATGCCAAATACATCTGCAGCCATTTTAAAATCCGCTACCGCTATCTCACCTTCAGAACACACAACGGAGGAACATATTCGCACTGCAACATCTTTATTTGAAACGATTGGTCTCGTCTCTGTTGTAGAAGAAGAAGATATGCATGCTATCACTGCATTATCTGGAAGTGGACCAGCTTATATTTATTACGTGGTAGAGGCACTGGAAGAGGCAGCAAAAAAAATTGGTTTAAAAGAAGATGTTGCAAAATCTCTTATTCTTCAGACGATGATTGGTTCTGCTGAAATGCTAAAAGCAAGCGAAAAACACCCTTCTATTTTGCGAAAAGAAATTACTTCTCCTGGCGGAACAACTGAAGCAGGTATTGAAGTATTAAAGGAGCATAATTTTCAACAAGCATTAATCTCATGTATTACACAAGCAACGAAACGATCACACGATCTTGGAAAAACATTAGAAGAAATAGCAAAAGAAAAATAAAAAACGGAGCTCAACTTTATTTGAGCTCCGTTTTTACTTTAATCATATGATATGCTTTTAGTTATTACTCTTACCAAAAATCTCTTCTTGCAAACGACGACCTGTCGGTGTTGCTGCAAGGCCACCTTCTGCTGTTTCACGAAGTGCTACTGGCATCGTTTGTCCAATTCTAAACATCGCCTCAATGACTTCATCACATGGAATTGTACTAGTTACACCAGCTAATGATAAATCAGCTGAAATCATGGCATTCGCAGCTCCTGCTGCATTACGTTTTACACAAGGTACTTCTACAAGCCCTGCAACAGGATCACATACTAAACCAAGCATATTCTTTAATGAAATCGCCATCGCTGTAGCTGCTTGATCTTGTGTTCCACCAGCCATCTCAACTGCTGCTGCAGCTGCCATTCCACTTGCTGAACCTACTTCAGCTTGGCAACCTCCTGCCGCGCCAGAAATACAAGCATTATTCGCAACAACCATACCGAAAGCTCCTGCTGTAAATAAAAATTCAATCATTTCTTCGCGTGTCGGCTGTAATTTTTCTTGCAGTGCAAACAGTACACCTGGCACTGTTCCAGCAGATCCTGCTGTTGGTGTTGCACAAATAATTCCCATCGCCGCATTTACTTCATTTGTCGCAACAGCTTTACTCACTGCGTCCAAAATCGTATCTCCAGATAAACCTTTTCCACTCTGTATATACGCTTGGACTTTCACAGCATCCCCGCCAGTTAAACCAGTCGGTGATTTTACACCACGAATACCGCGTTCTACTGCTTGTTCCATCACGACTAAGTTCTTTTCCATTCCAGCAATTACTTCTTCACGTGAGATATTTCTTGTTTGCATTTCACATTGAATCATAATTTCTGCGATTTTTACATTTTGCTCTTTAGCTTGCGCCACTAGTTCCGCTGCGTTCCGAAACATGGTGTGTCCCCCCTGCAATTAATCCATAATAGTTACTTGACAAATATTTTGTTGCCCATTTATTTCCGCAATTACTTCATCTGCTAATAATTCATCTGTTTCAATGACCATAAGCGCTCTTCTTCCTTTTTCTTTACGAGAAACACTCATTGTACTTATGTTAATCTCATGCTTAGCAAGGATTGAAGCTACAGCTGCTATAGCACCAAAGCGATCGTTATTTACAATAAGTAGTGCTGGACTCGTGCCTGTTAATTGAAGATCGAATCCGTTTAATTCTACAACTTCAATTTTACCGCCACCAATTGAGCAAGCAACAACTTCAATTTCCTCTTCACCTTTATACAGACGAATTTTCGCTGTATTTGGATGCGGAGCATTTGCATCTTCTTCAATGAATTCCACTTCAATCCCGCGTTCTTTTGCAATATCTAACGCACTTGGAATACGTAAATCATCTGTTTCAAATCCTAGTATTCCACCGATTAGCGCTACATCCGTACCGTGACCACGGTATGTTTTTGCAAATGAACCATATAATGAAATGCTAACTCTCTCTGGTTCATGACGAAACAGCTGACGAGCAACTTGCCCCATTCTTGCCGCGCCTGCTGTATGTGAACTTGATGGACCAATCATAACCGGACCAATAATATCAAACACTGAGCGATACTTCATCATAACTCCCCCTAAACCTCTATGAAAAAATTATTTACTATTCTATTAAGCTACCGAATCGGTTGCTGTTCCAGTCGTACCACGAATTTGTTCCGCTGTAAGAATTGGATAGTTTTTGAATAACAGTGAAGCAATATATCCTGAAATAATACCAGTTATAATAATAAATAAGAAACTTAGCATTACCTGCATTTAAAAATAATATAAGATAGTCCACAATAAAGTCTGGTAGCAATCCAAAGTTTAACACAGAACCCCTTACAAGCATAGCATAAACAAGTGAAACTCCCATTGCTTTCATACCTTTTGATATTTTAAAGCTAAAAAGGGAAAAAAGACTTAGTACAAATAATAGTAATATCCTTCCTATTATAATTTCCATGTTGCTCTCTCACGATTTAGTCAACTTCACTTGTTATGACAAATGGCTAAAACGCATGTAGCCTACAATAAATTATAATCTGCCCTCATTATAGCTTGTTTTTAATAAAACGCTTACTTTTAATGAATTTTAAAAGTTCTGAATAAAAATCCATTTTCGCTATTTGTACCACTCGTATGTCGTCTGACTTATATAACAGTTTTTCTAAATAATCGGTATTATGTATTTTTATCCTATATCTTCACATCATTAAAACTTTCTGTGTCATCCTATATAAAAATAAAATGATAACAGTTTTATTTTTAATTTTTTTTAGAAATAAAAAAAATGGCAACCTATCGTCACCATTTTTTCACAACATTATTATCTTTCTACTGGAAATGATTTTAAATCCGTAGCTATTTCTGTATTAGAAAATAGCTCTCTTGCCTCTTTCAATAATTCCTTATATGTATCTCCTTGATAACGAGAACTAATATGAGTCAATATTAAGCGTTTTGCATTTGCCTGAAGTGCAATACTCGCAGCTTGCTTAGATGTGGAATGAAAATAATCATACGCTTGTTGTTCATCTTCTGCCGCAAAAGTCGCTTCATGAACAAGTACGTCAGCATCTTGCGCAAGCTCTCTACTCGCTTCGCAATATCGTGTATCGCCTAAAATTGTAATAACTTTTCCTTTTTGAGGTGGGCCAATAAAATCTTTTCCATCTAACACTGTGCCATTCTCTAATTCAACTACTTCACCATCTTTTAAGCGTTTAAAAACTGGACCAGGTTTCACACCCATTCCCAGTAACTTATCCACTAAAAGAGCTCCCTGTATATCTTTCTCTACAATTCGATATCCGAAGCATTCAATTCCATGTGATAACCTTTTTGTTTCTACACAAAATTCATTATCCTCAAACACAATACCTTCTTCCGTAATCTCAACGATTTCAAGTGGATATTTAACGTGTGTCGTACTTACTAATAATGCCAATTCAATAAATTGTTTAATTCCTTTTGGTCCGTACACTGTTAATTTTGTTGTTCCACCTTGAAACGAACGGCTACCCAATAAACCCGGCAATCCAAAAATATGATCGCCATGTAAATGCGTAATAAATATTTTTTCAATGCGGCGTGGACGTACAGACGTATGTAGTATTTGATGTTGCGTCGCCTCGCCACAGTCAAATAACCAAGTCTGTCCTCGTTCTTCTAACAACTGCAAAGCAATTGCTGAAACATTCCTTCCTTTTGAAGGAACACCTGCACCAGTCCCTAAAAATACAAATTCCACTTTCTTTCCTCCAGCTCTTTATATAATCTATCTTTCATCTTACGGAATGTTATTTCAAATGGCAAATTGAATTTGTATAACCAATCATCTAGACAACTATATAACACGAACATTATACTTAAAAAATTTAGCTATCGTTCGTATTTTGTGGTAAAATGATTGTACTACATTTTAAGGGAGCGTTTTATTATGAAAGAAGTATTTCGTTTACAAACTGATTTTTCATCTTCATTTGATCGCTGGGTAAGTTCTTTCGTTTCTGATCACCCAGCACAATTAGAATGGACGACTTTAAAAGAATTAATCCATGAATATACAACATCACATACAAATGAGACGTTACCAACATATATTTCTTCAGCTTTAACATATTACGCACAACGCGTTTCAACAACAAGTAACTCAGAAATTGTTATTTTTGAAAATCCTACAATCTCATAATCTATAATAAAAAGCACTGGTTACAGTGCTTTTTTATTTATACTTACTTAACAAACAATCATCTTCTGTCCGAAAATCTGTATACATACTCCGATCAAATTCATCTAAAATTATCTTTTCACTTGATTTATTAAATAATCCTTTTGCTTGTAGCGCAATTGAAGCAACTATATTGTATTTTTTTTTGTAAATATCTTGTTTTTATTTAATATCTATAAGTAAAACAGTTTTTATTGGTTGAAAAACTTTGTGTAATGATATTTTTTATAAGATATTTGTTAAAAAGTTATAGCTAATATTAAAGAAATATTAATATTAGTAAATCTATATATTTAATTTTATTTAGTGTGCTATATTTTTTTAAGGGCTTACAAGTAAAAGAATAGGAGGAGAAAAAATGAAAAAAATAACAGTTCTAACTTTAACGGCAGGAATTGCCTTGTCAAGCTTTGCAGCATCAGCAGCAGCAAAGTCTAATCATGAAGATAGACCCTGGTCAAATGTATATCGTGTTTACAGTCCTAATGATGAAACACCATCTCAACCTAAATATAATAAAACGGCTTATTATATGAGGGTAGACAACATGTCGGGATTAGATGGATATTTCAATGCCTGGGCTGCATTAAAAGATGGTACTGATGTTTCGGATGGTCATTCATACAAAATGCGTGATGGTCAAGAAGAATTCTTATACAATTTAGCAGTTGAGAAATATAATTCTGGTATCAAGGTTAAAATTGATACCAGAAGATGGGCTGAGGGTACAGCAAGCGGTGTTTGGAGCCCGGATAGTATTCGTAAATAATTATATAAAAAAATGAACTTATAAATATAATACTTTATATTCTTGTAAGCCTTTCCTCGTAACATTACATATTTTAAATGTTACGAGGAGTATATTTGAATTTTTAAGAGGTGAAACATGGGTACTTATTTTAATGAAAGAATGAATAATAGGAATTTTTATTTTTCGCTTATGTTAGGAATAGCCTTATCTTGTGTATATATATTATATTATGTAATTCCACTAGCCGATAAAAAGGATGTTATCTTCACTCCATATACAACTTGGATGGGAATTAATAGTATTGTAACACCTTCCTTTTTATTTTTCTTTATACTTCCAGTGATTGCAAGTTTACCTAGTTCATCGATCTTTCAGGAAGATAAAAAAAATGGATCTTTTTTGTTTGTAATTATAAGAAGTAATTATAAAATGTATTTTCTTAAGCTGTTTAGTAAAACCTTTTTTATCGGTGGCTTTGTTGTTATTATTCCATTGATTTTAAACATTTTTTTATCATTTATGTTTCTTCCAAATGTAAATCCTGACGAAGTTTTAAATTCCAATATAGGGATGTATGAGCGAGCGACCTTTTTTATTAACATTTATTTCACTCATCCTTTTATTCATATGATGTTATATACAGTTATTGCTTTTGTTTATGGAGGAGCATTTGCTTTGTTTTCTCTTAGTATGTCCTTTTATGCCAAGCATACTTTTGTAACTTTATTAAGTGCTTTTTTATTACAACTTTTTTTAATGATAATTAATTTATTTTATCCTATGCCCCTCGCTCCTATATATTTCTTATCTGAATCCCATATATATCATGGAGCCAATATTATTGTTTCTATTTTAGTGTTAATAGGGATTTTTATTTTATCGATAATTTTATTTTTAAGAGGAGTAAAAAGACATGTTATTTTATAACCTTTTAAAAATGTATTTATTAGAGTTGTTTCAAAAACGAGGGTTATTTGTGATTAATATTTTATTTCTTATAGTTGGTGTGTCTATTCACCTCATTAGATCATTTTACTTTTTATCTAATGATTCTTTGTTTTCATTTCTTAGTACTTCAAGAGATATGAAAATAGTGTTATTTAGTTATCTTCCATTATTGTTGCTTTTTTTCTATTCATTTAATTATACGGATAAGAATGTTTATATGTATTTTAGACATAACACTCGTCAATCATATTGTTTTCATTTAATCATAAAAATTGTAAGTCTAACAATCATCTATTCAAGTATCTATCTGTTAATTGTAGGAATTAATTTTTTTATTGTGAAAGAAAAAATAGTGATTTGGTTGCTCCCATCTTCAAATTGGTTAGTAATTACATATTTTATAGTATCGTTATGGCTAGTAACTGTAGCAATATGCATTTTTGCACAAATACTAGTTTTTTTCATTAAAAATAAAGCTATTTGTATTTTTACTATTTACTTCCTTATTACGATAGATCAGTTGTTAGAAAAAAAATATAATTTCTCTTTATTTTGGTCAAAAGGTTTGATTTTTCAAGAAAAAGATTGGTTTCTAATAGATATAATCTTGATGAAATTGGGTTTTATGTTAGGGATTATTAGTATTTCATTTGCTATATTGAATATTTGTTTACATCGGATGGACTTATATAACGGAAGTGATTAATTACGATGAAAAATAGTATTTTTTATAAATTGGTAAAAAGGGATTTAATATTAAGCATTCATATTATGAAATTAAGATTTATAATATCATTTATTATTTATAGTGTGTTGGTTTTGGGAGAGGTATTTTTATTAAAGCAATCAGCCCTGTATAGAGAACTGCCTTCAAATGCTATAACAATTCTTGATGTTTTATATGAATTACTAAAAGGGATATCTTTTAAAGAAGTTGAAATGGGGCGATTCCAGCTTCCAGTAACATGGCTTATATTACAATTATCTTATTGTTTTATATTAGGTACTTATGTAAGAGCTGATTTTATACAACAGACACCGTATCTTTTAGCAAGGAAAGTGTCTAGGTATCAAGTATTGTTTAGCAAATTTATTAGTACAGGTATACTAACTATTTGTATAACTTTATTATTTTATATTGCCGTGTTCTTCTGGGGAGGTATTTTTTGTTCTTATCAATTTAACTGGGGGATATATACAGAAAATATTAATCCTAAAATTTATAATCATTTAAAAGAAACCATTTTTGTTATAAAAAGCTTTACTTTACAACTAATAACATCTTCCTTATTAGTTTGGGTTTATTTAATTGTGTCTACTAAATTCAAAAGTATTATTTCATATATATTGATTATAGTGATTATTACCATAACTATATTTATACCGGTTATATGTAATCCATTCGATAGTATGTTAATCCGTAAGAGTTTATTTTACGTTAATAATGAACATTTTCTATATTCTATTTCCTATTTTCTTTTGTGCACTTTTTTTCTATGGATAAGTGGTTATTGGGTAGGGAAAACATTTGAATTTGTTAATAGAAAGGATGATTCTGATGATATACATTGAAGCTAAGCACGTTTCTAAAATGCTAAAAGGTAATATTATTTTAAATGATGTTAATTTTGAATTAGAAAAGGGAAAGATTTATGGTTTTAAAGGGAGAAATGGTTCAGGTAAAACAATGCTTTTTAGAGCTTTATTAGGATTGATGAAAATAGATAGTGGTGAAATATTAATAGATAAAAAAATAATTGGTATTGATCATCCGTTTCCTGAAAATACAGGCATTATCATTGAATATCCAGGATTCATTCCAGACTATACAGGATTTAAAAACTTAAAACTATTAGCTTCTATTCAAAATAAAATAACGGATAAAACAATTAGTGAAACAATGGAGCTCGTAGGATTAAATCCAGAAGATAAAAGAAAAGTAAAAAAATATTCACTTGGAATGAAACAAAGATTGGGTATAGCACAAGCAATTATGGAAGATCCTAAGTTATTAATTTTAGATGAGCCTACAAACGCTTTAGATGAAAATGGAATTAGGGATATAACTAAAATCTTATTAGATTTAAAGTCTACAGGTACAACTATATTAGTTGCGAGTCATGATAGTGAAACATTAAATTTAATTGCAGACAGAATATTCCTAGTTGAAAATGGTAAAGTATCACTATCTTCAGAGATGTAGAGGGAGAAAGATATGAATAAAAAACGATATGTTTTTATGATTATTTGTACATTTTTTATATTAGGGGCATGTTGGAGATATCAGGTAGTAAATAATTTAAATGAATCTTATATTGTGAAATCAGAGAATATTAATCTAGGTCAATCATTTAATACAGATATATTTAAATTTAGCATTAATTCTTTCAAGAAGAAACAAGTAATTGATGATAACGGAAATAAAGAAGTTCATTATGTTTTTGATATTGAGGCAACAAATAACACGCAAACGGAACAAACAATTTTTACAGATTTGCATATATTAGCACCTTTAAAAGGTGTTAACAAGACGAATGGAATGTTTAATGAGAGTACAAGGAAAACAATAGTTTCATGGGAGAGTTTACAAAATCATAAAGGCATTGTAACAATGAAAATGAGAGAAAGCTGGGGTGTTGCACTTAGTACACCGGTGAAGTTAGTATATCTAGGCGAAAAAAATGGTAAGAAAATAAAATACATATTAGATTTACCTAATAATTAAAAGCCTAATTTGCTTGTTGATTTCTGGAATGAGATGAAATCACCTTTTCCATCAGATGGTTTGTAATATATAACCTTGCTCTTACTATTAAACAAAGAAAATATTCCTACTGTGGTGCAAATATGAAAAATATACGTTATCAATCTACAAATGCCAATAGAGCCCCGAAAGAGGTTCTATTGGCATTTTAGATTTTAGCAAATCCTTTAAGGCAAAAAAGTATAAAAACACTTTTAAGATTCTCTTATGCACATGGTAAGTTCAGAAGGTATCGGTTTAAAGGAATTGTATAGTGAAGACTTTGATTCTAACCAAAAAGTATCTATACGAGCTACATTACATTGCAATACAAATACAGCCGTCTTAATTGAGAAAATAGTAAGTAGAATGTTATTAGAATCTGGCGTTACTGCCGCAGGTTGGAAGACTTCATTAGATTTGGAAGCGAGTTAAATATGAAAGGTGGCATGATATTTACTGCTTCATGCCACCTTCTACATAAACTTATTTTCTAATTTTTGCTGAAACGACTTTTCTTGCTTACGCAATAATTGACTACCTCTCTGTAAAAGAGGTGTTCCATACTTTTCATTAATTTGATCAATAACAGCAAGTAACGGCTCTTCTTTCGCATCTTCTTCGAATGAAAACAAATCTAACTGTTTCACTGATTCTGTCTTCCACTCTAATTCAGTAGCTGTAACACCTAACAGACGAACAGAATCACCATCCCAGTGTTGCTTCCATAAACGTGATGCTGCTTGGAAAATAACCCGTTCTTCCCATATTGCATTTTTCAATTGTTTACTCCGTGTTACCGTGCGACGATCATGGTATTTAATCATAATTTGAATGTTATAACTAACGAGAGTTCGTTTTTGTAGCCTTTTGCTTACTGATTTCGATAATCTTTCTAACATATCAAGTAATTCTTTTTCTTCGTCCATATCCTTTGAGAAAGTCATCGAATTTCCAACGCTTTTATGTTGTCCCATTTGATTCGGATCAACTTCCCTGTCATCCATACCTTTTGCACGTTTTTGTAAATCAACACCGTGCTTTCCAATTTTAGCGCGAATGATATGCTCGTCTCCTTTTGCTAACTGTTCAATTGTATGTATATGAATGTCTTTTAGTTTTTCAGCTGTTTTCTCTCCGATTCCATGCATCTCTGCAACTGATCGTGGCCAAATAATTTCTGGGATATCACGTTTTCGAAGTACTGTAATTCCAAGAGGTTTTTTCATATCTGAAGCAGTCTTTGCTAGGAAAAGGTTTGGGGCAATCCCAATGCTACATGGAAGCTGTAACTCTGTTAGTAACGCTTGTTGAATCATCTTCGCTATTTCAAGAGGCGAACCGAGCGCATAGCAATCTGTAATATCTAAATACCCTTCATCTATAGAAAACGGTTGTATTTGTTCTGTAAAACGGGAAAGAATTTGAAACATTTGAAATGAAGCTTCTCGATATAATGTAAAATTAGGGTGCCTCACAACTAATTGCGGGCATAATCGCTTCGCTTCCCATAGAGGCATCGTCGTACGTATTCCATATTCTCTCGCCTCATAACTACATGTTATGATAATCCCTTTTCTCTCTTTTTCATTCCCCGCAATCGCTAATGGCTTTCCTTGTAATGATGGGTCATGAGCAATTTCAACAGATGCGAAAAAACAATTCATATCTACATGTAAAATAACACGTCCATTTTTCGGATACATTTCTCGCATACTACTCACCCCTTAAAGAACATTTGTTCCTTCATTATATCAAATTTCTTTACGCGTTATAATAATTATTGGGTTTTCTCTATCTATTTTTTGCTATACTGTACGTAACAAATGGATATTATTGTAAGGGAGGTGAATCGTTATGAAACAACATAATAAACTCAATTATGTATTTATTATTATTATAGTAATCCTTGCGATTAATTATTTGTTACTTCCCCTTTTTAACATTAACATTTACGCTTTAGGAATCTTCTCTCATTTCATACGTTTTACAACAACTTATGTACTTCCGTGGGTCTTCTTATATTGGCTTATCCGCCTTGTGAAAGCAATTGAATCAAAATAAAAAAAGACGTGTAAACCATAATTGGTTCACACGTCTTTTTGACTTTATTACTTACTTCGCTACTTCTTCGATAATAGCTACAACTAATTCTGCTGTTTTCGCTAATTCTTCAACAGGAATTTTTTCATTTGTTGTATGAATTTCTTCATAACCAACTGCTAAGTTAACTGTTGGGATACCATGTCCTGCGATTACGTTCGCATCACTTCCGCCACCACTTTGGTGAAGAGAAGGCGTACGACCAATGTTTTCAGCTGCACGTTTCGCAACTTCTACAACGTGATCGCCAGCAGCAAACTTAAATCCTGGATACATAACGTTTACTTCAACGTCTGCATGACCACCCATTTCTTTTGCAGTTGTTTCAAATGCTTCTTTCATTTTTGCAACTTGTGCTTCCATTTTCTCATTTATTAAAGAACGAGCTTCTGCAAAGATTTGAACATGATCGCAAACGATATTTGTTTGTGTACCACCTTCAAAACGTCCAATATTTGCAGTTGTTTCAGAATCGATACGACCAAGTGGCATCTTTGCGATTGCTTTTGCTGCGATAGTAATTGCAGATACACCTTTTTCTGGTGCTACGCCAGCATGAGCTGTTTTCCCGCGAATAATCGCATTCACTTTCGCTTGTGTTGGCGCTGCAACTACAATTTCACCAACTTTTCCATCACTATCTAATGCATAACCATATTTTGCTGTAATGCGCTCGCGATCTAACGCTTTTGCGCCAATAAGACCAGATTCTTCTCCAACTGTAATAATAAATTCAATTTTACCATGAGGAATGTTTTTCTCTTTTAAGACACGAATTGCTTCAAACATAGATGCTAATCCAGCTTTGTCATCGGCTCCTAAAATTGTAGTACCATCTGATACGATATATCCATCTTTAATAGAAGGCTTAATTCCATTACCAGGAACTACTGTATCCATATGAGAAGTGAAATAAATTGTATCAACACCGTCTTTTGTTGCTGGTAAAGTACAAATTAAGTTACCTGCACCATGACCAGTCACACCCATCGTGTCATCCTCAAATACTTCTACACCTAAAGCAGTAAATTTCTCTGTTAACACTTTGCAAATTTCTGCTTCAAATTTTGTTTCAGAATCTACTTGTACTAACTCCATAAATTCATTTACTAAACGTTCTTGATTAATCATAAGACTGCGCCTCCTGCACTACCATTATGTATGTAACAACATTAATTATAACAGAATTTCGCAAAAGTTTCGAAATACAAGACAAAAAACAGATGGTTAACACATCTAGATACCCATCTGCCTTCTATTACTCGTTTAACAATACCCAGCGCATATGATCTTCCCAGATGCCATTTACCATTAGCATTTTTCGAGATACACCTTCATATTGAAATCCTATCTTCGTCACTACTTGTATAGATGCTAAATTTCGTGGCATAATTGGTGCTTCTATACGATGTAAATGAAATTCTTCAAAGGTAACTTGAATTGCTTTTCTAAGCGCTTCTGTTGTGTAACCTTTATTCAATTCTTCCTTATCTAATTTATAACCGAGTACACAAGATTGATAAATTCCGCGAACAATTAGATTAAATGAAATACATCCAATAATTTTTGTATCATCACCCTTTTTAAAAATCCAAAGCCTGATAATCTTGCCTTCCGCGAACTCTTTTCTATCCTTTTGTAACTTTTTCTTTTGATAATCTAACGTGAAAAACCCCTCCGGTCTATACTCTTCCCACGCTTTTAAAAATTCACGATTTTTGTCGTAATATTGAAGAACTTTTTCCGCATACGACTCATCAATTTCTCTTAAATGTAAACGATCTGTCTCGTATATTTTCATCATTGTATCTCCATTCTTCAGCTTGCATAACAAAAAATTAATAATCTATCTTTTAACATATTCTCTACGTATGCTCAAATTTCCTGTAATATTTTGCATCCCCTTCCCGAATTTTGTCCTTTCTCTCCCCTTGTCCACAATTTCATTTCTCGTTACAATGAAATTGTACTGATTTGCAAGGAGGTTTAACGATGCATAAAAAAGCTCAAAAAATTATGGTTTATATAATGCTAATTTCTATGCTTGTAACAACATTACTTACTGGCGCAAGTATGTTTTGGTAAAAAGGACGATTCACTCGTCCTTTTTTTACTGCTTACACATACAAAATAGACCATCTCGAAATCGAGATAGTCTATCTTGTAATGAACATTTTATTTTATATATATTACAATTGCTACAATGCTAAAGGAAAAGGCCATTACAAGTGCTATTACAAAACTTGTATATTGTTTCTGCTGAAATGCCCCAATAACAAAAGTAAGATTGAGTAATGCCATAAATACAATCGCTACAACGTAAGAACATATATTAAAAGTTGCCAATATGAATGTAATAACAAATAGAAAACCAACACAAAACTGCATGTAAGAAATTTTTGGATTTAAATACATATGAGCAACCCCTTTACTCAATTATCTTTATATATTCTCATTAACGCATGGTTATGTACACATGTCAAGACAACTTATAATAAAAGAAAAAGCCAACCGTTTCGTTGACTTTTCCAAATACTATGGCCCCTTTTTCCTTCGCCAATTGCTGAAATGTTTTTTTCGATTTCACAATCGATACTTTCGTTCCAATTGGAATACGATCAAACAAATATTCCACATCATGTTTCTTCATTCTTATACATCCTTGCGAAATATATTTTCCAATTGAACTAGGCTGGTTTGTCCCGTGTATCCCATACTTACTTCCATCCGTTCCTCTTGCATTAAATCCCATCCACCTCGATCCAAGTGGATTTTTTGGAGAGCCCCCAGGAATATCCTTCGCAATATAATAGGGATCCTTCGCCTTCAATACAATGTCAAAGGTTCCTTCTGGGGTTAATTCATTTGTTTTCCCTGTCGCTACTGGAAAAACCTTTTGGATCTTCCCATCATCGATATAAGCTAGTTTATTCGTTGCTTTATTTACAATTATAAAAGGATCTCCAGCACGTGGGTTATCACCAAGAGGCCAGATCGGTGATAGAGAAAGACATAATACTAAAGAAAGAAGATACGGCATATATAGTTCCTACCTTCTAAATAAGTTCTTTTATATTATCCTTTCCCTTAAAACGACTTTTAATGAGTAAATATTGCTCCATCTCATAAACAAGTTGAACAAGTTTTGCACGTATTTCAAATTCTTCTCGCGAGACTGGTAAAGGCATTTCTCTAAATACTTCTCGCATTTCTTGAAGTTGTCTTAACGAAATGACCCCTGTACTTTCAGGTCGAATAGAATTCCCTATATTTTCAATTACGTCTGCAATCATATCAGCTTGTTCATACGTCCAAGATAGTGATGCAGCTAATGGTATCATGCGCTCCAAAATTTCAAATTGTTGCATACGCATATCAAAATACCGATAATAATAGTCATCTTCACGCATAAATTCATTCTCAAGTTTTTTAAATGATAAATCTTTCGCTTCTTTCAGCATCATTTCTGTTTCAATTAATTCGGCCCCACTCCAATTACTATCTCGATTCCGTAAATAAACGACCATTTCAAACAAAATCGTTCTGAAATGCTCTTCTATTTTTCCTTGATACTCTTTCAGTTTATTCTCACTGCTTGGCATGTACATGTTTACTAATAAAGCGACACTAATTCCAATCGTTAATATAGCAATTTCATTACCAACTATAGACCATGTAATTTGCTTTAATGAATACAGATGCATAACGATAACCGAACTCGTGACAATCCCTTCTTGAATTTTGCACATAACTGCAGTTGGAATAAAGGTAAGCAGTAATACGCTAATCGCAAGTGGTGTATAACCAATCGTTTCAAAAATACAAAACGCAAATACCATCGATAATACACAAGCTAAAAAACGGTGCAACGATACTTGAACGGATTTTCGTTTCGTATTTTGCACACATAAAATGACTAAAATACCAGCTGAACTATAAAATTCTAATCCTAATAACTGAGCAATAAAAACTGCCGCTCCCGTTCCAAGCGCTGTTTTCACTGTTCTATATCCAATTTTAAACATATCATTACTCCTATATGTATAAATGTATTTAAAAATAGTATAAAAAAAGGATGACGCAATGTCATCCTTTTCTACCTATTATTCACGTACCCTTCACATATTACAATATCTTTTGCAAAAATTCTTTTGCACGGTCACTTTTTGGTGCTGTAAAAAACTCTTCCGGATTACTATCTTCTACGAGCTTTCCACCATCTAAAAAGAGAACACGGTCTGCTACTTCTTTTGCAAATCCCATTTCATGTGTAACGATTGCCATCGTCATTCCTGTCGTAACTAATGATTTCATAACTTCTAACACTTCTTTCACCATTTCTGGATCTAGCGCAGAGGTAGGTTCATCAAATAACATAACTTCCGGTTCCATCGCTAACGCTCTTGCAATTGCTACACGTTGCTTTTGTCCTCCTGAAAGACGATTTGGATATGCATCTTTCTTATCTAATAACCCCACTTTTTCTAGAAGTTTCTCAGCTTTTTTTTCAGCTTCTTGCTTCGTTACTTCTTTTACATTGATAGGAGCATACGTAATATTTTCTAATACAGTCATATGAGGGAATAAGTGAAAATGTTGAAATACCATTCCGACATTTTCACGAACGTGCATAATATTTGTTTTCGGATTCGTTACTTCTTCCGTTCCAATCCAAATGTGACCATCTGTCGGCGCTTCCAATACATTCATACAGCGTAAAAACGTTGACTTTCCAGATCCAGACGGTCCAATAATTGCAACAACCTCTCCTTTCTCAATCGTTGTTGTAATTCCTTTTAATACTTCATTTTTCCCAAATGATTTATGAAGGTTGTCAATTTTAATCACTTTTCTTCATTCTCCCTTCAATGGCTTTCCCAACTAATGTAAGAATAATTACTAATATATAATAAATAAGTCCAACAAAAAGTAATGGCTCAAGATATTTAAATGTTTCACCACCTACAATATAAGCACGGCGCATTAAATCAGTCGCTCCTATTACGGTTACTACAGCCGACTCTTTCGTAAGTGTCGCAAACTCATTCACAAGTGCTGGTAATATATTTTTTAAAGCTTGAGGAAAAATAATATTTCTCATCATTTTACTGTACGGAATACCTAAAGCCATTGCTGCTTCTGTTTGTCCTTTATCGACTGCTTGAATGCCGGCACGAATTACTTCTGACATATATGCACCTGAATTTAAGCTAAATGCAAGTACAGCTGCTAAAAAGGCCGGTATCTCATAACCCATCATTTGCGGAACACCGAAATAAATAATCATTAATTGTAATACTAGCGGTGTGCCACGAAATATTGACGTATAAATATCTGCTGCAATATTTAATACTCGTATTCTAGCAATTTTGCAAAGTGCTAATAACGTTCCTAAAATAAATCCTACCACAGCTGATGCAGCTACAATTTTCAATGTAACTTCTAATCCCTTTAATATATATGGTATTGAAGGCGTAATTGCCGAAAAATCTAGATTCATCCTTTTCATTCCCCTCACAGAAAAGTGAAAGGCAGCTTATTTTCCGCTGCCAAACCATTTCTTCACTAATTTATCCATTTCTCCATTTTCTTGCATTTTCTTAATTACTTTATTAAATTCTTCTGTTTTATCACTATTTTTCGGAAGAGCAATTGCTGCACCTACTTCTTCTGGTGCTTCTTGAATTTCAATTCCTTGTAGTTCTTTCATTTTTTCTAAATAATTTTTTGCAACTGTGTCTTCTATAATTGCAGCGTCAAAACGACCAGCTTTAATTTCTTGTACGATTTCTGGTATACGGTCACGTCCCTCAGCTTTGAAATCGACTTGTTTCTGAAATTCTTTTGCCTTTTCTTCTTGAATTGATCCTGTTTGTACTCCTACTTTTTTCCCTTTTAAATTTTCTAACGATTTAATATTAGAGCCCTTTTTTGAAACGATCATATTTTTTGCAACAAAATATATATCTGTGAAATCAGCATTATTTTTACGCTCTGCAGTTGGCGTCATACCCGCCATAACGAAATCAACTTTTCCTGAATTAAGAGATGCTAATAATCCGCCGAAATCCATGTCTTTCACTTTCACTTCGTATCCAAGTTCTTTTCCGATATATTTGGCAATATCAACATCAAAGCCGATAATTTCATCACTTTTTGAAGCTTCCACGTATTCATACGGTTTATAGTCTGCTGAAGTCCCCATAACGAGTACTTTTTTATTTTCGCCATTCGCCTTTTCTTCCCCATTACTACAAGCACTGAACATACTTACAATTAAAATAAGTGCAAACGATATTGATAATAACTTCTTCATCTTTCTTCCCCCTAATAATGTATATTTAAAAGTTTAATAGAATATTTATTCGATGTTTGTATTGTATCAGCACTTTAATTTTTATGCAATATATAAAATAAAAATAAATATAAAAACAGTATTAAAGCTGTTGTTAATGCATAAAAACATGCATAAAATAACAACTTCTGCATGTTTAATTGTTTTAAAAACTAAATAAAAAAGGCGGTACACCCACTTGATTGTGGACGTACCGCCTTTTTCTCTTCCTTATAGTTCTTCGCAATTATCTTCGAAATAAGATTGTAGTTTTGCAATTACTTGCATTGGTTCATGACCTTCAATTTCATGACGTTCTACCATCGTTACAATTTTTCCATCTTTCAATAACGCAAATGATGGAGATGAAGGTGGATATCCTTCAAAATATTCACGAGCTCTTGCTGTTGCTTCTTTATCTTGACCCGCAAATACCGTTACAAGGTGGTTAGGGCGTTTATCATAATGTACGGAATGTGCAGCAGCAGGACGAGCAATGCCACCTGCACAACCACATACAGAGTTTACCATTACAAGTGTTGTACCATTTCTTTTAAATGCTTCTTCGACTGCTTCTGGTGTCGTCAATTCTGTATATCCCGCAGAGACAATCTCTTCACGCGCTTGACGGACAACATCATTCATAAAAAAGTTAAAGTTAATCAATCTTTTCCCTCCTCTAATTCTACCTATTTGTATCTTACCAGTTAATGTTTATGAAATACAAGTAAGTTTACTTGTATTTAGGCATAGAAAAGGTGTTAGAGCCCTTGCTCTAACACCTTTTTTTAATGGCCACGATGCTTTTGCTTTGCTTTTTGTACTTTAATTAAACGTCTTCTTTGTTTTTCAGCTTCTCGCTTCTCTTTAGACTGCACTTTCTTTTCTTGTTTATACAATTCATAAGATAAACTAATCGCTTCTTGTGCCTTAGTAAAACGTTTTACATTTACTTCTTTTGCCGCTTGTCGTATGATACGTTTTATATTTTTGGGACGCTGTTTTTCTTTCACTTCCACACCGCATTTTGCAACGTGCTGGAAATATGCTAACATTGGACCATTCACAAATATAAGTACTTCTTCATCTGAAGGTTCCATTCCAAAAATATACCTTGCTCCATACAATTTTCCTTTTTCTTTATGCGTAATAATTCCTACGAAAAATTGACCATCGTGATATACTGTCAAATCCATTGACAGCCCCTCCTTTAAAAAAATTAGAAATACTGGACATCCCGGAGGGGAAGGTTACTGACATGAAATCATGCGTCTGGACTACCGACCAGAACTGTGTTTTTGTATCTCTTTCATTATATATTATATCTTATTTCCCATAATTTTTATATATTCACCAATCATTTTTTTATGCGATCCTACAATATAGTCAGGTAGTTCTGTTAGTGGGAAGAATGTAAGCTGAACCGCTTCTTCTTTATTCATAACAAAATTCCCTTCGTATTCATCGGTATAATAGGCTGTCGTTACAGATTGAAACTCATCACCGTTTGTTAATTTTGAAAAATAGTTCGCTCCAGAAAATACATTGATTAATTGGAGGTTCTTTACTTCTATTCCTGTCTCTTCATATACTTCACGGTAAGCTGTTTCTTCTGGTGATTCACCAAGCTCCATTAGCCCGCCAGGCAACCCCCACTTTCCGTAAGGCTCTGTTCTTTGCTGTAATAATACATATCCACTTTCATTTATAACGAGTACAACAGCACCAACTAAAATTAAAGGGCGATGACCAACTACTTTTCGTAATTCCTCTACATATCCCATGGAAACACCTCCCATTTTTACGTTGTCCACACTATTGTATCATATGTATGAAACGACAAAATGCGTATATTTTTCATTTTTTTAACAAAATATTTATTTTATGTGCTTCATCTACTGTAGCTAACATAATGGATTCAATTTCTGCATTCTTCTCTAAAAACTCTTTCGCCCACTCTTCTGTTTTTCCTACTAAAGCGAGAACGTCCTGCTGAATTCTTCCATCCTTCACTAAAATAAAAGCAACTGGAGATTTTTTCCCCGCCACTTTAAGATCAAGCCGAGAAACTGCTTCATATTCTGGATACTGAAATATAGAAACAACACCACTTGCTTCCCATAATGCTAATTTAATCGTTTGAATATCGCTCACATTTCGCATGCGAAGTTCCGAAAATAAATATTCCGCCGTAATTCTCGCCTTTTTCAAATTGCTAAAATCAATGGCACCATTGTGTATAAGAATAATAGGTGCAGGCTCTAAAAAGCGTCTCCATCTATCCCATTTCAACATTAAAACAGAGCTTATAATATGAAGTACAACTAGTATAAAAGTTGTAATCATTGAACCGAGTAATCCGACCTTTTCATCAGATAGCGCATTAGAAATATTACCACCAAGTAATAACACTAATACAACATCTAAAAAGCGAAGTTGTGCGATGGATCTTTGTCCCATCGATTTCGCAACTAATATTAAAAATGTGTACGCTATAATAGCTCGAACAACCCATTCACCGTTAGAAAGATGCCGTGCTCCTTCAAAAATATGCATATGCATCACTTTGCACTCCTTACATCCCAAACTGCTAGTCTGTTTTAGTTTGCAACGTTTAGGAGCATATATGTAAAAAAGCTGGTTCGTTTAAAAACGAACCAGCTTTTTTACTTAACTGAAAACATATATTTTTTATACGTTTTCCGTACCGATAATATGAGCCCCATCATAATCATATTCGAGAATAAGGAACTTCCCCCATACGATAAGAAAGGTAATGCAATCCCTTTTACAGGCATTAATCCAACGATCATACCAATATTTTGGAATATTTGAACCGTTAGTATTCCTATTGATCCAGCACATAATAATGTACCAAATAAATTATCAGCAGAATAACCGATAATAATTGTTCGATATAGCAGTAATAGGAACAAGAACACAACTAACGCGGCTACGATAAATCCACCTTCTTCGGCAATTGTAGCGAAAATAAAGTCAGTATGCTTCTCAGGGATATAGACGTTCCCTTCGCCAAATCCTTTCCCTTCCATACCACCACTACCTACAGCTAAAATCGATTGCTGTGTTTGATAACCTTGATCTGTATGTTCAAATGGATCTAACCAACCTAAAATACGTGATTGTTGGTGAGGTTTTAGTAACGTAACTAACTTATTAAAGAAGAAATCCTCATACCTTACGTAAATAAATATTAACGCCGATAATATGGTGACTGGAATAACTGTACATAACGCTATCAATTTCTTCTGAATACCTGACATAAATAAAATACATGCAATTGCAGCAGCATATAAGAACACCATCCCTGTATCCGGTTGGCTATATACAACAGCCATGGGCGGAAGGGATACAAGCACAATTTTACCTACTAATTGTAAATCCGTTTGGAATGTCCTTGCCATATACTGTGCATTATGTTTCACTGCTATACTTGCTACTACGAGAAGCAATGAAATTTTGAAAAACTCAGATGGTTGAATTTGTCCAACTAACGGAAATACAAACCATCTTTTTGCACCTAATTTTTCAGGTGTGAAAGTGGAAACCGGTAGTATTTTCAAAAGAATAAGTGAACCAAATCCGACGATATAAAGTGGCCAAGACAATTTTTGTAATTGATCTAAGTCGATGCTTGCAACAAGCAATAACAATACAACTCCAATTATGTAGTTCAAACCCTGTTTCATCGCAAAGTTTGCCTCTCCATATTGGCCAGTTTGCTGACTGCTATATATAGCAGCTATACTCGTAACACATAATGCTAACAAAATTAATATTAATTTTACATCTAAACTTTTTAGAAACTCGGTACTTCTTTTCATGACATCCTCCTGAAACATTGTTACAGCAAAATAAAAAACCAGGAGTCAACATTCTTCATGTTTTGACGACTGATTACACATTATCTATAAAACACTTATATAGAATAACTCTCTTTTTCATACAATACAATATATTATACTACAGTTTCATCAGTAAGATTTGCCAAAAAAATTATTCTTTTCTTATTTTATATCCATATACCATATATCAGCAATGTATTTTCATAAATTCCTAATACATAATCGTTCATTGTAAGATTACTGGGAAAGATATTATACATATAGTAGGATGTAGATGAAGAAATAAGATGATAAAAAGCTCGCATAAGCGAGCTTTTTATTAATATACAGATGTATTATTTTCTGACGTATTTTCTAGAATTTCTTTTACACGTCCTAAGAACTTACCACAAATTAGGCCATCTAGTACACGGTGGTCAAGTGATAAACATAAGTTAACCATGTCGCGAGCACCGAACATACCGTTATCCATAATTACTGGGCGTTTTACAATTGATTCAACTTGTAAAATAGCCGCTTGTGGGTAATTAATAATACCCATAGATTGAACAGAACCGAATGATCCTGTGTTATTAATTGTAAATGTTCCGCCTTGCATTTCGTCCGCTTTTAACGATTTCGTACGTACTTTTCCTGCAAGCTCTGTAATTTCACGAGCGATACCTTTAATCGTCTTCTCGTCCGCGTGTTTAATTACTGGTACAAATAGTTCATCCTCTGTTGCAACAGCGATAGAAAGGTTAATATCTTTCTTCTGAACGATCTTATCGCCAGCCCACATTGAATTGATTTGAGGATACTCTTTTAACGCTTGTGCTACTGCTTTTACGAAGAAAGCAAAGAACGTTAAATTAAAACCTTCGCGCTTTTTGAAATCACCTTTAATTGAATTACGGTATGACACAAGGTTTGTCACATCTACTTCAATCATCATCCAAGCATGTGGCGCTTCGTGTTTACTACGTAACATGTTCGCTGCAATTGCTTTACGCACACCTGTTACTGGAATTTCGATATCGCCAGGCATTGTTGGTACAGAAACTGGTTTTGCAGCTTCTACTTTTTGTGCTACTGGCGCTGCTTTTGGTGCTTCTGGACGCGCTTCTACTACTGCTGCTGCTACCGCTACCGCTTCCTCTTTCTTCGCACCTGCTTGCGGAATATTTCCAGATTCCACTAGCTTTAAAATATCTTTACGAGTGATACGGCCATTTGCTCCCGTACCTTCTACTAAATCTAAATCAACATTATGCTCACCCGCAAGTTTTAAAACAGCTGGTGAAAAACGTGGTTTTCCATCAGTTGGTTGTTTTGCTTTCGGTGCTTTTTCAGGCGTAGTTATATCTGCCTTTGGTTTTTCTTTTGTTTTTTCCTCAACAGCTGTCGCTGCTACTTCATCTGCGCCTTCTACTTGAATAACACAAACTACTTCACCTACAGCTAACGTCTCACCTTCACCAGCGATTAATTCTTTCACAATACCAGTGAAAGAAGATGGTACTTCAGCATTTACTTTATCAGTCATTACTTCTGCAAGCGGATCATACTTGTTTACGTGATCGCCAACATTAACGAGCCATTTACTAATTGTACCCTCTGTAACGCTCTCCCCGAGCTGAGGCATTGTGATATTTTCTACAGCCATGTATAGTCCCCCCGATTAAAATTCCGCAAGTTCACGCATTGCTTTTTCAACTTTATCTGGATTTACCATAAAGAATTTTTCCATTGTTGGTGCATATGGCATTGCTGGAACGTCTGGACCTGCAAGACGTGCGATTGGCGCATCTAAATCAAACAGACAGTTTTCAGCAATAATTGCTGCCACTTCACTTATAATACTTCCTTCTTTATTGTCTTCTGTTACAAGAAGAACTTTACCTGTTTTAGAAGCCGCTTCAATAATCGCTTCTTTATCTAACGGATATACCGTTCTTAAATCAAGAATGTGTGCAGAGATTCCATCTTGTGCTAACTTCTCAGCTGCTTGAAGAGCAAAGTGAACACATAATCCGTAAGTGATAACAGTAATATCATCACCTTCGCGTTTTACATCTGCTTTTCCGATTGGTAATACATAGTCATCTTCTGGCACTTCACCTTTAATTAAGCGATATGCACGCTTATGCTCAAAGAATAATACTGGATCTTCATCACGAATTGCAGCTTTTAATAAGCCTTTTGCATCATATGGTGTAGAAGGGATAACAATTTTTAAACCTGGTTGGTTTGCAAACATCGCTTCTACAGATTGTGAATGATACAATGCACCGTGAACACCCCCGCCGAATGGCGCACGAATTGTAACTGGACAAGTCCAATCGTTGTTAGAACGATAACGAATTTTTGCTGCCTCAGAAACAATTTGGTTTACTGCTGGCATGATGAAATCAGCAAACTGCATTTCAGCGATTGGACGCATACCATACATTGCCGCACCAATTGCTACCCCAGCAATTGCAGATTCTGCAAGCGGTGCATCAAGCGCACGATCTTCACCAAATTGATCATACAAACCGTGTGTCGCTTTAAACACGCCACCCTTTTTACCAACATCTTCTCCTAAAACGAATACTTTCTCATCGCGTTCCATTTCTTCGCGCATTGCTAATGTAATAGCATCAATATAAGACATTACAGCCATGAAACGTTCCCCCCTATTCTGCGTATACGTGCTTCAATGCATCTTCAGGTGCTGCATACGGAGCATTTTCTGCATATTCTGTTGCTTCATTTACGATATGCATAATTTCGTCTAGCATTTGTTTTTCAAATTCCTCAGTTAACACACCAACTTCTTTTAAATAAGCTGCAAATGTTATAATTGAATCTTTTTTCTTCGCTTCTTCTACCTCTTCTTTATCACGATAAACACGATCATCGTCGTCACTAGAATGTGCTGTCAAACGATATGATACTGTTTCAATTAAAGTTGGGCCTTCACCACGACGGCCGCGGTCTGCTGCCTCTTTTACAGCTTTATATACTGCAAGCGGATCGTTTCCGTCTATTGTATATCCAGGCATACCGTAACCAATTGCACGGTCTGATACGTTTTTACATGCTAATTGTTTTTCAACTGGAATAGAGATTGCGTATTTATTATTTTCACACATGAAAATAACAGGTAGTTTGTGTACACCAGCAAAGTTTGCTCCTTCATGGAAGTCACCTTGGTTTGAAGAGCCTTCTCCGAATGTAACGAACGTTACTAAATCTTTCTTCTCCATTTTTCCAGCTAGTGCAATACCAACTGCATGTGGTACTTGCGTTGTTACTGGTGATGATCCTGTAACAATACGATTTTTCTTTTGACCGAAGTGACCAGGCATTTGACGACCACCAGAGTTTGGATCTCCAGCTTTTGCGAAAGCAGACAACATAAGCTCTTTAGCTGTCATACCAAACGCTAGTACAACACCCATATCACGGTAGTATGGTAATGCATAATCTTTCTCTCTATCAAGAGCGAACGCCGCTCCAACTTGTGCAGCCTCTTGTCCTTGACAAGAAATTACGAATGGAATTTTACCTGCACGGTTTAATAACCACATACGTTCGTCAATTTTACGTGCAAGTAACATCGTACGGAACATTTCTAATACTTGCTCATCACTTAAGCCAAGCTCTTCATGGCGCTTTTCTTTTACTTCTGCCATTTTTCATAACCTCCTAAATCCACATTTTTATGCGTGTAACGCTCTTCCATCTACAGCAAGTGCAGCTTCACCAATCGCCTCAGATAATGATGGATGCGGATGAATTGTATGTGCTACTTCCCAAGGTGTTGCATCAAGTACTCTTGCAAGACCAGCTTCAGAAATCATATCTGTTACATGTGGTCCGATCATATGAACACCGAGAATGTCATTTGTTTCTTCATCAACTACAAGTTTTACAAAACCGTCTGATTCTCCGTATACAAGTGCCTTTCCGATTGCACGGAATGAGAACTTACCGACTTTTAACTTATAGCCTTTTTCTTTTGCTTCTTGTTCTGTTAAGCCGACAGAAGCAACTTCTGGACTACTATATACGCATTTTGATACCATAGAATAATCAATTGGTGTAACTTCTTTACCAGCGATATGTTCTACTGCAACAATTCCTTCATGAGAAGCAACGTGAGCAAGTTGCAAGCCACCGATTACATCTCCAATTGCGTAAATATGAGATTCCTTCGTTTGATAAAACTCATTTGTTTGAATGTATCCTTTTTCCACAACAATATCTGTGTTCTCTAAGCCCATATTTTGCGTATTCGCTTGTCTTCCGACAGATACAAGCATTTTTTCTGCTTTAAATGCTTTGTTCTCACCGTTATGTTCAGCTTGAATTGTTACTCCATTATCTTTTACCAATGTTTCTGGTAATACTTTTGCACCAGTTACCACTTTAATACCTTTTTTCTTGAATAGACGTTGCATTTCTTTTGAAACGTCATTATCTTCTAGTGGTAATATGTTTTTCGCATATTCTAATACAGTAACTTCTACACCGAAGTCAGCAAGCATAGATGCCCACTCAATACCAATTACACCGCCACCAACGATAATGATTGAGCTAGGAAGCGTTTCCATTTTTAGGGCATGATCCGAAGACATTACATACTCTCCGTCTAACTCTAATCCTGGTAATGAATTTGGACGAGAACCTGTTGCAACAAGCACATTTTTTGGAATCAACATTTCATTCTCTTCTCCACTTGCAAGTTCAACTGAAATTGTACCTGGCATTGGAGAGAAAATAGATGGGCCAAGAATACGGCCAATACCTTCAAACACATCAATTTTACCTTGTTTCATTAAATGCTGAACGCCTTTATGAAGCTGCGTTACAATCTTCTCTTTACGCTCTTGTACTTTAGCAAAGTTTAGTTCTACATTACTTGCAATAACTCCGAACTCTTCTCCTTTTTTAGCAGTTGCGTATACTTCCGCACTACGTAAAAGAGCTTTACTAGGAATACATCCTTTGTGTAAACAAGTACCACCAAGATTTTCTTTTTCAACAAGTGCAGTTTTTAACCCTAGTTGTGATGCACGAATAGCAGCAACATATCCACCAGTACCGCCGCCAACGATGACTAAATCATATTCTCTTGCCATTATCTCAACCCCTAGCTACTGTTTGTTTTTCTCGTACAATATATTCTTTTGGAGCTTCTTCTTCACGTAATACACGAAGTGCTCCTTCTGCTAACGCTTGTAATTCATCTTCTCCTGGATGTACGATAACATCTGCAATCCAGTGAACACGTTCTTTTATTTCATCGACAAGAATTTTACTGTACGCAAGTCCACCAGTTAATACGATTGCATCGATTTTCCCGTGAAGTACAGCACTAGCTCCGCCAATCTCTTTTGCAACTTGATACGCCATTGCTTTATAAATAAGAGTTGCCTCAGGATCACCTTTTTCAACCATTTGTTCTACTTTAATTGCATCGTTTGTACCGATAAGGCTTACAAGTCCACCTTGTCCGACAAGTTTTTTAACCATTTCGTCTCGGTAATACTCACCAGAAAAACACATTTCAACTAATTGTCCTACTGGTACTGTACCAGCACGCTCTGGACTAAATGGTCCTTCTCCGTTTAAGCCATTATTCACATCGATAACTTTTCCTTTTTTATGAGCACCAACTGTAATACCGCCGCCCATATGTGTAACTAATAAATTTAAATCCTCATATTTGTGATTTAATTCATCTGCTACTTTACGAGCAACCGCTTTTTGGTTTAATGCATGGAAGATACTTTTGCGTTCCATACCAGCAATACCACTTATACGAGCAATTGGCTCCATCTCATCTACAACGACAGGATCCACAATGAATGCAGGAATGTTTAATCCAGAAGCAATTTCATATGCTAAAATGCCTCCAAGGTTTGAAGCGTGATGACCACTAAACCCATTTTTCAAATCTTCTAACATCGCATCGTTTACTGTATACGTACCGCCTTCGATTGGACGAAGTAATCCACCACGCCCACAAACAGCGTTTAATTTTGAAATGTTAATACCATGAGAATGTAGAACTTCTAAAATCGTTTCTTTACGAAACTCATATTGGTCGATAATTCGCTTATATTTTCCAATCTGTTCTACGTCATGACGAATAGTTTCTTCTAGAACGGGTCTTTCATTATCAAAAACACCAATCTTTGTGGATGTACTACCTGGGTTAATAACAAGAATTCGATTTACAGACAATGTTGCTACCTCCACTAATAAATTTAAAAGGAAGTGGAAACCTCATAAGAGGTAACCACACCTTTTGTAAAAGTTATATATGAATGATTAGCGACGGCTAATAATGTCGTGACCGTTGCGTAAGTATGTGCTACGAGAGTTTTTCAAGCTTGCAATGCGCTCTTCAGCTAGACGATCTGCCGCTACATAAGTTGCTATGCCATCGCGTTTTGAAATTTCGATTACTTTTGCAATTGTGTCATAAATAGACTCAACACGTTTTAATGCACGTTCTCTATTGTATCCATATAATTCGTCTGCTACGTTAATTACGCCACCTGCATTAATAACATAGTCTGGTGCGTATACAATACCCATTTCATGAATAAGGTCGCCGTGACGATCTTCTTTTAATTGGTTATTTGCAGAACCAGCGATTACTTTTGCTTTAAGTTGTGGAATAGTTTCATCATTAACTGTTGCGCCTAATGCACATGGTGCGTAAATATCACATTCAACACCGTAAATTTCATTTGGCTCAACTGCTGTTGCACCGAATTCTTCTACTGCACGTTGTACAGCTTCTTTATTAATATCTGTAACGATTAATTTTGCTCCTTCAGCGTGTAAATGTTTGCATAGGTGATACGCTACATTACCAACACCTTGAATAGAAATTACTCTTCCTTCTAGGTTATCTGTACCAAATGCTTCTTTTGCAGCTGCTTTCATACCACGGTAAACACCGTATGCAGTTACTGGAGATGGGTTACCAGAAGAACCAAATGATGGTGAAATCCCTGTTACAAAATCAGTTTCCTCATGGATAATATCCATATCATCTACTGTTGTACCAACATCTTCAGCTGTAATGTAACGTCCGTTTAGTCCTTGAATGTAGCGTCCTAATGCACGGAACATCGCTTCGCTTTTATCTTTACGTGGATCACCGATAATTACTGTTTTTGCACCACCTAAATTTAAACCAGCTGCTGCATTTTTGTATGTCATCCCTTTTGCAAGACGCAATGCATCTTCAATCGCCGCTTCTTCAGAATCATATGTCCACATTCTTGTTCCACCAAGAGCTGGTCCAAGTGTTGTATCATGGATTGCAATGATTGCTTTTAAACCAGATTCTTTATCTTGACAAAATACCACTTGCTCATAATCATATTTTTCTAAGTATTCGAAGATTTCTAATGTCATTGTCGTTTCCCCCTAATTGTTTTACCCTATTTGGTTTATTTTGAAGCAGTCGCAACTGCCAATGCTAATGAATATACTTTTGTTTCTGCTGAATCAGCACGTGATGTTAAAACAATCGGTGCTTTAGCGCCAGCAATCATCGCTCCTACCTTTGCATTTGCAAAATAGACGAGTGATTTATATAGCACATTTCCAGCTTCAATCGTTGGGACGAGTAAAATGTCTGCCTTACCTGCTACATCACTTACTATGCCTTTATGTTCTGCTGCAATTTGTGATACTGCATTATCTAAAGCAAGTGGTCCATCAACGACACAATTTTTAATTTGTCCGCGGCGATTCATTTGAGTTAACATCGCTGCATCAATTGTCGCTTGCATCGCAGGATTAACAACCTCTACCGCTGCAATTGGCGCTACCTTTGGCAAATCAATTCCTATTGCCTGGGCAACTTCTACAGTATTTTGTATAATAGCAGCTTTTTGTGTTACATCAGGTGCAATGTTCATCGCTGCGTCTGTAACAAAAATAAGACGATCGTAATTTGGAACTTCAAACGCTGCAACATGTGAAAGCACGCTGCCCTTACGAAGTCCCCACTCTTTATTTAATACAGCTTTCAAAATATTTGCTGTTGGGATGTTCCCCTTCATTAGCACATCTGCTTCGCCATTGCTTACAGATTTAACAGAAAGTTCAGCAGCCTCAGCACTTGACGCTGCTGCAATCACTTCAATATGTTCTGAAGTTTGTAGCCCATGCTCTTGTAGCATCCCTATTATTTTCTCTTGATTTCCATATAGACGAAATTGAGCTAGCTGTAACTTGATTGCTTTCGCTACAGCTTCAATTACTTCATGATCTTCAGCTACTGCTACAGCCACAGTTTTTTTAGGCTGTCCTGCTGCTTGATCAATTAAGTGTTCTAACTTCATATTTTGTAATCAACCCTTTCCGTCGTCCCTCGTCTATTCATTAAGCAAATACCGTGCCAACTTCCAAAAGTGGTCTTACCAATAATGAAAACGCATTCAAAATGCAGTAAAATCAATACTTTGGAAAACAACGAAATATTCTGTCTCGTTTTGTCGCTTTTTGTATACCACGCAATAAATTGCACGGTACGCAATTTATTGCGTGCTATTTTTTGCACACTCATACTTTTCTAGCTTGTAATATAAGTTTCGAACTGAAATTCCTAACGCTTTTGCAGTCTTCGTTTTGTTCCCATCACATTTCTCTAAATATTCACGGATAATATTCCCCTCAAATTCTGTCACTAGGTGTTCAAGGGCCTTCTCTTCTAATTCAGGTAATAAATTATTTTGTTTCGTCTCTACTTGTTCTTCTTTATGTAAAGGCGGTAAATGATGTACATCAATATATATTTCGTTATAATTCATAAAGATAATAGCTCGTCCTAAAATATTTTCAAGTTCCCTAACATTCCCTGGCCATTCATATGATTGTAAATACGAAACGGCTGAATCGGTGAGTCCTTCTACATTACGACCATAATCTTGATTAATTTTTTGAATTAACCTTTCTGCAATCGCTGGTATATCTCCTTTACGCTGACGAAGGGAAGGAATTTGAATCGGGATTTTATTTAAACGATAATACAAGTCCTCTCTGAACTCTCCTTCTAGAATGCCCTTTTCTAAATTCACATGTGTTGCTGCAATTACCCGGACATTAATAGGTATCGCTTTCGTTCCCCCTACTTTCACAATTTCTTTTTCTTGTAGCACACGAAGGAGCTTCGCTTGCGTATTTGCAGATAACTCTCCGATTTCATCTAAAAAAACACTTCCATTATTCGCTTCTTCAAAGAATCCTCGTTTCCCGCCTCTTTTCGCTCCAGAAAACGCGCCTTCCTCATAACCGAATAATTCACTTTCTAATAAGGTCTCAGAAATAGCAGCACAGTTTACTCGTACAAACTTATTGTATTTTCGATTACTACTGTTATGAATAGCGTGTGCAAATAACTCTTTCCCCGTACCAGATTCCCCTCTAAGCAATACTGTTGCCGGTGTATTCGCTCCAAGTTTTGCTTGTTCAATAGCTGCCGTCGTTTCATCTGAATCACCAACAATATCATCAAATGAATATTTTGCTTCTAACGTTCGAATAATTTGTCTTGCCCTATTCAATTCATTTGTTAACTTTTGAATTTCTGATACATCGCGAATTACCCCGACGCTCCCTTTCAATATTCCATCGACAATAACCGGTGCTACGTTTACAATTACATCTCGCTTTTTTTGCCCAATCTTCATATGTATTCCTCGTACCGCTCGGCGCGTCCGAAGTACTTTCATATGCATACTTTCACCTTCCACAATATCAGTTGTAGCCGGCTTCCCAATAATTTCTTCTTCAGTCAAACCCGTTAACTTCGTATAAGCAGGGTTTATAACTAGTCCTCTTCCTTTCTCATCAACAACCGAAATTGCTTCCTCAGATGAGTTAATAATCGCCTCAAGTAGCGTTTGAATTTCTTTTAAGTCTGTAACTTCTTCCGCTAAATCTACAACTTCTGTAATGTCTTTAAAAATCGCAAATGCCCCTTGAACCTCTCCACCTTCTTTTAATATCGGAATACGCGTTGTAATAATCTTTTTTTCATTCTCTAACGTCAGTTCATGATTCACTTCTATTTTTTTCGTGCGTATAATACGAAGCAACTTACTCGTTGGAATAACTTCTAAAATATATTTCCCTATTGCTTCCTCTTTTTTATATCCAGTAATACGCTCTGCGCTTTTATTAAACAGACGAACTTGTCCCTCTTGGTCTATAACAATCATACCGTCATGCGTTGAATTTAAAATTAAATTCCCTTGTTGCGTCTGTTCTTCTAGCTTTCCAATTAAGCTTTCCTTCTCATGCGCTAGTCTCGTAACAATTTTTGCAATATCCCCTGGTATAAGAAGGGTGTCTTTATGCTTGCTTCCCAATAAAACTTTATGTAAATCATAATCACCTGTCATATCAAACATTACATCAATATGCATAGAAAGAAACGGAGTTACACTATCACCAATCGGAGTCCCATATTCCTTTGCGATTTGTAATCCTTTCGCAATTGGATTACTATCAATAACTCCTATAATTTGAAATATATTCGAATTTTGCAACAGACTCAGCAGTGTACTCCCACCTTCACCTGCTCCAACAATTAACACATTTTGTTTCATACATTACACTTCCTCTCGAAGTATCTCTGCAAAATTTTTCACATTCTTATCTTACTCGTTCAGCAACCTCTTGACAAACCCCCATTCCATATAACATCATTAAAATACACAAAATAATCTGAAAAGGAGCGTTATGTATGCGGCGTTACCTCGCTCTATTATTAGCACTCATCCCCATTTCATTAGCCGTGCTTGGTATTAAACTAATGAGAGATACTGTATTTGGGATTTTGTTCTCCCCAATCCCTATATTATGGTTACAATTTTTAATCGGCGCTCTTTGCTTCGCACTCGGGTTTTATATCTTCGGCGGCTTCGTCTTACACAGAGATCGTAAGAGAAATAAAGTACAAGCACGCTTCAGAAGATAAAACAAAGTTTTCACATATCATAAATAAAAAATGAGACCATTATATTAGGTCTCATTTTTTTATCGGTAATAAAGTTCTTGCTGTTTCAGGATAATCAGTAATAATCGCTGATATATTCATATCAAAATATTTACGCATAAGCGTTTCTTCATTTATCGTGTAAGGACGAACCTCCACACCACTTCCCATCGTTAATTCAGCGATAGCATCTTGAAGATAACGATAATTCGGATGTACTGCAGTAGCACCCATCTTTTTTGCATATGCCCACGGGCTATGCAAACCTTCACGATACAAAATAGCTGTTTGAATATCAGGAGCCATCATATGACATCGCTTCATACTGTAGTGATTAAAAGAAGAAAACACAATCCGATCCTCTAGACTAAACTTACGTACAAGTGTTATAACCTCTTCTTCTAAACCTCTGTATGGGATTTTATTATTTTTCAGTTCAATATTGAGTAGCAATTTCGTTTTTGCGAGCCATTCTAACACCTCTTCTAGAAGAGGTATTTTGCAAAAACCTACTTTGTCACCGAATTTATAACTCGCATCCAACTTACATAAATCCTCATATAAATAATTTCGAACCGCACCTTTTCCATTTGTTGTCCGATCCACCGTTTCATCATGAATAACGACAACTTTTCCATCTTTCGTGAATTGAACATCGAGTTCAATTCCGTCTGCCCCGAAAGCCTCTGCTGCTTCAAATGAAATCATTGTATTTTCCGGATACGTTCCCGCCGCACCACGATGCGCAAATATAAGAGTCATCCTCACTCCCCCAATCTTATGCTATACTATACGAAAAAGGAGGTACTTCTATGAGACCATTACAAATTTCTCCAGACACTGCAGTCCGCCTATCAAAAGCGTTAGGTGTTCCACTTGAACAACTTATGCATATGCCACAGCATATTTTAATACAAAAGTTAGTTGAATTAGAAAAACAAAATAAAGACGAAGAATAATATAGTCCTGTTTTGCAGGGCTTTTTATTATCACCTATTATATCACGGATAACTTACCCACTAAAATTATGAATGTGGGAAACAAAATAAAAGATCAACGAGTGTTTTAGACTCATTGATCTTTTATAAAAATATTTATTTTGAATATACTAATCTCAACTAGCCTTATGTTCAAGTCTTAGCTTATCCGCAACCATTGCGATGAACTCGGAATTCGTAGGTTTTGCTTTTGACATGGATACTGTATAACCATCACTATATCAAGGCATTGTATGTTTCATAACAATTATTAAAAACTTCTATTTATTGGTTAGAAGTGTAGAATTTATCGCTTATCTAAATTTGATTGTATCATCTATTCAAAGTACTTTCAATTAAAAAAGGTAATGGACATTACAAAAGCTTATGCAAGTTATACATAAGCTTTTTGTTATTCATGCTTGATTACTCTTCATCTTCAAAATCACGTAGGATAGAATGCACCATATTAAAGAAGAGTTGTTTTTAATGCTTCCTCAATCATTGTATTAAAATCACTATATGTCTCCATCACTGTACCCGATGGTTTATCAAGTTCTAGATAAGTACCGTCAGATAAGTTCTTACAAAACCACGCAATATTTGAATCTCCAAGGAACAGATACTCTTTTTGAAATTCATTTTCATACCAAATCTCATTTGTGTCTATAAGTCCACTAATTAGTTCGTCCCTTTCTGTGTCTAGTAAAGAAGGGTCAACTCCATAAATCACCAGCCCATTAAAATCTAAACCATTTACAATTTTAAGAAACTCCTCATATTCACTCGGTAAGTCAACATTAAAATTCTCTTTCACACGTTCTCTTAATTTACCAATTTCAGTATCCGTTGCGGGTGTATTCAGTTTATCATTAAAACTTTTCTCTATCTTTTCAATTTCTAAAATCAGATTTTTCCACATATAAAAACCTCTTTCTAAATTTATTTATTCTCCTTTAGGATAGCTGTTGTATTTTGGTATAGGCCAGCTTATGTCTGCACTATCTCCATCTTGTAAGTGTCTAGTTCATGTACATTAAAAAAGCTTATGTAAGTTATACATAAGCTTTTTTATTCATGATTAGATATTTTTCAAATCCTACGCCTTAAAGCAAGTCTTAAAAAGATTAAATATAATAGTCAGGATTTTCATCCATTTTAATTAAAAATTCTTCTAAAGAACCAGCTATTTTCATTGAACCAGAATATATAGGGCATTGACCTAATTCATTTGCTTGCTTAAATTTAATTGTTAAAAAGCTAAGTTCTGTCACTTCAAAAAACACTAATGATTCTTCATCGTCTACACCATCTATATTAGGGTTATATTCATAGATATCTTGTCTCAAACGAAAATCTACAACAGAAAAGGGGTCCATAAATCTGTTAAAAAAGAACTTACTTGATGCCTCTAAAAAACCATAACCAATTTCTTTATAAAAATTTTTCAATTCTTTAGGGAATTTCATTTTTAATAAATCTTCTGCTTCCTCTATCTCTTCACTTTTTAAAGGATAGAAAATAGGTGTTTGGTCAGATTTTATACTTTCATCAGCTACAACACACTTTTTCAAAAAATCAAACATAACTTTTACTACCTCCGTTAATTACTTTTTAAAAATTTCTCTTGAAATACTTTCCTTAGCATGTATACCACCTTGATGTTCATCAGGGTATTTAGCTGGGTGCATATTCCACCATTCATGTTCTCCACCATGTGCATTTTCAATAAGGTGATGTGCATCAAATGGCTTATCAATTCTCCGTGTTACTTTACCTCTTTTCGAAATAACTTCCTCAGCATATGTAGGCCATGTTTGGTTTGTTTCTTTTTCCCAATCAGCTATCAGCTTATTTTTTTCAGAACGGAACTCGTTCCTTCTTGTATCTACTTCTTCTTTGCTTAATCGTTCATAACTATTATTTTCCAAGTGTTCTTGTAGTAATTCCCTCTGGTTTTCAGGAATCTTTCTATTTGTTATTTCTTCTACTTGGCCAAGATATTCTTGGAATCTAGGTGTATTTAAATTACCAGGGTCAGCAAACATAAATGTATTACGTGCTTCTTCTAAAGAATTAAAAGAAGTTTTCGGAATATCTCTAAACTCACCAACGCCAGCATATGCAAAGCGGTCTCCCATTTGCAATTTATTTGTATAATGCGAGATACCTTCTGATACCTTTGCTAAATTCGTACCCTTTGCAAGTGTAGTGACTTTGCTTATTCCTTTATCACCAATAAGTCCTAAACCAACTTGAGTTAAAGCATAACTTCCCCATTTTGCACGACTTTCTGCGTCACCATTTATTACATCTTTAATAAATGAATCCGACAATACATTATACATGGTACTAAGTGTATCAATAGGATGCAAGGCTGCGTTCCCCATATTTTGCCACGTTTCCCATTTACCAAGTGCCTTAAATCCTTCTATAGTATCTTCAACGGCTTCCCCTGCACCTTCTACAATACCATCCCGAATTTTTTCGAAAGTAGATTTTTCAGGTAGCTTACCACACATTGCCCCTTCTTCTATCTTTCCATCAACTAAATTACCATCATAACGTTCATCGGCATTACGAAACTTTTCAGCAGCGTGCATTAGTTCTTCTGCAATCTTATCAAATTCCCGAAACACATTAAACATTTGAGGTTTTGTTTCATTAAACATCTGATAAAACCTTTGACTCGTTGCACCATTCCACATTGAAGCTACGTATTCCGTTTGGTTATATAAATCTTTATGTATCTGTTCTAACCTATTTTTAGTTTCAAGAACAAGCCTTGCTGACTGTTCTAGCCGTTCTGGCGTAACCTTTATTTGCGTCATGCTACCCCTTCTTCATACAATATTTTACAAACGAATTATATCACGTGAAACTATTTTACTGTACTAAATATTCGGATTTTCTAGCAAAAAAATTTAATCCACTCCTTTTAAAGAAGTTGAAATGAAGCTGTCTGCTATATAAAGCAAATAAATACGAGAACCCTATCAAAATATAAATTCACTTAACTTCCTCTTTGCTGAATCAAGTATCCGTCTCACTCTTTCAGGATGATTTATCCCATGTAAACGCCCTAAGTCTCTATATGATAAATGAGGACTTTCTATATACGTTGTTATTCAACTCACTTCGACATCATTACAATACTGGTCGATTAATAACCTAGTTTCTACATTCCCCTCAATACGAAACGGCGAATCAATCTTTTCTAAGTCTTCCACAAGGTCAATATTTTGATGATTAGCCCTTCTCTTATCAGTCGTTAATTTCGATTTTATTAGGTTGTAACCTGTACATTCTAATGACTTTCTGATTTTTTCATACAGATAATGCTCATCATTCCATGAATGTTCTTGGCAAACACGCCATAACTTCTCCCAAAATACACTTTCGAAATCATCTCGAAAAATCCGCTTATTTTTCCATGCATTTTCAAATTTATTGAGAGTTGATTGAATTAACCATCCAATTAAATAATCATTAAAAATGATATGGAAGGCATCCTCTCCTTCTTCCAATCGAAGTAAAGCATACTTATTCCATGTCTTTTCTACTGCAAGCACCTGATTTACTTTTTTATTATCATAAATTCGCTTTATTCGTTCTAACTTATCTTCCTGCTGTATTTGAATGTGTGTTTTCTTTTCTCTTTTGTATAATTTCATGTTGCCGTCCCTCTCTAATTTTCATAATTTTTAAAATCCAATGTGACAAAATCATAAAAAATGTTGTATTTATGAATGTCTAAAAAGGGAAAGGAACTATCTCTCCCCTTTCTATTGGTCTCTACACGCATAAAACGTGACACTAAACTCTAAAAAATCATTATTTATATGGACGGACGGCACCGAAACCAAAAAAAAGACGAGGAACAATGTCTTCGGCTTGCATACTACAACATTCTCCTGCACGTACACCTGTATCTAAAATAAGTTTAATCATGACGTAACTTCTAAACCCATGGAATGTACTTATATCGATTGAGTATAATACTTTCTTTATTTCATCTACCGATAACAATATCTTTTGTTTCCGTTGCGGCTTAATCGATTCAATTTTAGATACCGGATTCTTAACGATATCCTCTTCAGCTTCTAAAAAGTTGAAAAACACCTTAATATTTCGAAGGTAATTAGCAATTGTTGTTTCACTAATGGTCTTTCCATAATCTGTTCTACGTGTTGGATAATTAATTTGTTCACTAGCCATATTAGATGTAAATGTGTATTTACCACGTTCCCGCAAATATTTAATGTACGTTCGAATATGAAGAGGTTTCACCTTATCAACATCCGTAATCTTTAGTTCTCTTTCTAAATATGAAACAAATAGTTTCAACGTTTGGTCGTATGACCGAATTGTTTTCCTACTTAGATGCTTTGCATCGCAATGAAGCAAAAAGTTTTCAACATTCATCTGAAACTTATTCATACAACAAAAAAACCTCCTAGCTATTGGAATTAAAATTTCAATCCAATAAATAGAAGGTTTTTAAATTAACCGCCAATTACCTATGTACTTTATTGCCTACATACGTAATTCGTTGGTTATTAAATTTTGTTATGAAATACGCTTAACACCTTGATATTACAGCGTTTACGAAGCCTTATGTTCAAGTCTTAGCTTATCCGCAACCATTGCGATGAACTCGGAATTCGTAGGTTTTGCTTTTGACATGGATACTGTATAACCAAATAAGGACGAAATAGAATCAATATTCCCACGGCTCCAAGCTACTTCAATTGCGTGACGGATTGCGCGCTCGACACGACTTGCTGTTGTATTATATTTCTTTGCAATATCTGGATATAATACTTTCGTAATAGATCCTAGTAATTCGATATCATTGTACACCATAGAGATTGCTTCTCGTAAGTACATGTACCCTTTAATATGAGCGGGTACACCAATTTCATGAATGATACTTGTAATACTCGCATCTAAGTTTTTCGGTTTTCCATCTATCGTTGTTGCTGATCGGAAAGATGGTAATGGACGTTTAATAGTAGCACTTTCCTTACCACTAACTTGACGAATATGACTTGTTAAATTCTCCATATCAAATGGTTTTAATATGAAATATGATGCCCCTAAATCAACCGCTTTTTTCGTCACATCTTCTTGTCCGAATGCTGTCAACATAATAACGCTAGGTTGTCTTAACCTTTCAATATGTCGCATTTTCTCTAGCACAGCTAGACCATCTAAATGTGGCATAATAATGTCTAAAACGAGTATATCAGGCTGCTTTTCTTTCAATAAGTTTAAACATTCTTGACCATTGTAAGCAATTCCGATAACTTCCATATCATCTTGGGCAGCAACATAACTCTCTAGCATCGATACCAATTCTTTATTATCATCCACAAGACATACTTTAATTTTCTCCACAGTTTTTCCTCCCTTACCGAATCGATTCTTCCGACATGTGTAAGCTTCTAGGCTACATGAATTGTTCGACAATTGTGTGAAAATTCCCTTTAAAGTTTCTTACTTTCCGATAAAATCACAAAAAAATATGTTTATCGTTCATTTTTTTACTTTCGCAACACATTCCATCATAGAATTACAGCGAAACGTTCAACCCTTTGCTTATATCTTACAACAAAAAACAGCTCTTGCGGAGCTTTTACAAAATTTCAACGAATTTTTCAAAAGAAAAGCGAGCTAATATGTATTAGCTCGCTTTTTTCTCTTGATCATAAATATTAATTCCAGCCTCATGTAACATCCATTCAATATGAACACCGTATCCTGACGTTGGATCATTTACAAATACATGTGTAACCGCACCAATTACTTTCCCATTTTGTACAATCGGACTTCCACTCATTCCTTGTACAATACCACCCGTTTTTGCTAGTAAACGTTTATCTGTCACTTTTATAACCATACCTTTTGTAGCCGGGAACTTTTGTGGTACCGTACTAACAACTTCAATATCAAACGCTTCCACCTTATCTTGATCAATAACTGTTAATATTTTCGCTGGCCCTTCTTTTACTTGATGGGATAATGCGATAGGCATTGCTTTATCCATTATGCCGTTTGTCATATCTGTGTTTAATTTCCCAAAAATACCATACGGGCTATTTATTGTAATATTACCAATCACTTCACGATCCGGTGAAAATCTTGCTAATTTTTCTCCCGGGTTCCCGTGACTTCCTCTTTCAATAGACGTTACTGTCGAACGCATAATTTGTCCATCTTCTACTTGAATTGGCTTTTTTGTATCATTATCGGAAATTACATGACCAAGCGCTCCATATTTCATAGAATCTGGATGTACAAATGTCATCGTTCCGATACCAGCTGCTGAATCACGAATATACAGTCCAATTCGGTAAGAGGATTCACCATTGTCTTTTTGTGGTGTTAGCTTAGCACGAATATATTTTCCATCTCTTAATAAAACAAGATTAAGCGGTTCACCTGTTTCTCCACTATTATGAATAAATGGTGCTACATCACTCATTCTTTCAATTATTTTACCATTGATTTCAGTAATCATATCTCCAATCTGTACACCAGCTGTTTCACCAGGAGATACTTTACCCTTTTCAGTTTGAATTAAATGATGGCCTACAACAAGTACACCTTTTGTGTTCAATTTTACACCAATCGATTGTCCACCTGGAATAACTTTAAAATCTTTTAATACTTTCACATTTACTTTTTTCACTGGAAATCCAGCAAGTTGAAACACCATATCAGCTTCACCATTTTGGTGAGAATTTACCATAAGTTCTTGTTCATTTGAACTTACAGTAAACACATTACGATTTGTAGATGCAGCCTTAAAAACTGGTAATGATGCTATTTCTGATTGTTGTCCTTCAAAAACAACAAGTTGCTTCGGAGATGAAATAAACGTTCGAAGCGGTTTAAAACATCCAATAAAAACTAGAGAAACAAGGAGACAAAGACCTATTATTTTTCGAAATCTTTCTAATTTCAATTTGTTCACTCTCCTCGCTCCTACCCCACATTCAGCCTCTTGGCTTCACTTTTTAATCTCTCCTTGCAGCGCTTTATTTATAACCGGAAGAATTAAGAAATCGTCATTTGAGAAAAAAAAGCTATCCATTACTGGATAGCCTCTGCTGTCTGTTTGAAATGATGCGCTTGCGTAAGTAACTCTTTCGCATGCTCTGTCGTTAAATCTGTAATTTCAACACCAGAAATCATTCGAGCAATTTCTGTTACTTTTTCATCCGTACTTAACACAGTAACCGATGTAATCGTACGATCATTCGCCACTTGTTTTCTAATAAATAAATGAGAGTCCGCCATTGAAGCTACTTGAGGTAAGTGCGTAATACAAAGTACTTGCGAGTTTACTGATACACGATAAATTTTTTCCGCAATAGCCTGTGCAACCCGACCACTCACACCCGTATCCACTTCATCAAAAATAACAGATGCAACACCTTGATGCTTAGAAAAAATGCTTTTTAAAGCTAAAATAATACGAGATAACTCTCCGCCAGAAGCGACCTTTGAAAGTGGCTTTAACGGTTCACCCGGATTCGTTGAAATATAAAATTCCACATGATCGTAGCCATCCGCCGTAAGTTTTACCGGTGTTCCTTCCACGAGAGGTTCTTCTACATTTCCTACCCTCTTCATAATTCTCACTTCAAATTTCGTTTTTTCCATATATAGTTCTTTTAATTCTTGATGAATAGCGCTTGTAAGATGATCTGCAAGCTCATGACGCATAGTACTTAACAACGTTGCTTCTTTTACAATAACACCTTCTAATTTCGTTAACTGCTTTCTCGTCGTTTCAATATGTACGTCTTTATTTTCAATCGTAAAAATTTCTTGTTCAATTTTATCAGCATACGCTAAAATCTCTTCTACAGTATTTCCATACTTTCTCTTTAACATACGGATTTCATTCAAACGTGTTTCAATTTCATCTAGACGTTTCGGATCATATTCCATCATATCTAATTTTTCTCTAAGCTGGTATGCAACTTCTTCTAATAAGTAATAACTATTCGCAATAGAATCATGATTTTCTTGATACGCTTCATCTAAGTGCGTAATACTCTCCATTTGTCCCATTGCATTTCTTACGTGATCCAATCCCTGTCCGTCTCCACTTAACGAACGATACGCATCTCCTAATGCTTTATAAATCTTTTCAAAATTGGAGATTTTTAATCGTTCCTCAGTCAATTCATATTCTTCATCCATTTTTAAATCCGCCTTACGAATTTCTTCATGTTGGAATTGAATTAAATCTAGACGATGGGCCATTTGTTGTTCATTTTCACTTAAAGATTTCAGCTGTTTTTTTAACTTCTCATAGTCTGTATATACATTTTGATATATGCCCAATTGTTTAACAATGCGATTTCCATCAAAATGATCAAGCATAAACATATGACGTTCTTCATTCATTAAATCTTGTGTTTCATGCTGTCCATGAATATCAACTAGCGTTTTTCCAATCTCTTTTAATATGCTGAGTGTAACAAGTTTCCCATTTACACGACAGACACTTTTTCCGTTCGCAGCGATGTCACGCTTCAAAATAATCATGCCATCTTCTATTTCTATATCTAACTCTTCTGCCTTTGCGATACATGGATGCTTGTCATCTTCTACATAGAATAAGCCTTCTATCTCAGCCTTTTCTGTTCCATATCGAACAAATTCTGCTGAACCACGGCCACCAACAAGCAAACTAATTGCATCAATAATAATGGATTTTCCAGCTCCTGTTTCACCACTTAAAACGGTTAAACCTTTTTGAAAAGAAATATTTAATGCCTCAATAATAGCAAAGTTTCTGATCGATAATTCCGATAACAATGCCCCATTCACCTCGTTATAAACTAATCCCCTATTAAGGGCTTTTCTCAGTATTCTTCATTCAAATAGTTATACTATATGTTTGTATGTATAAATTACTCTTCTAACCCGCTCCATTGTACCAAACATTCGTTTTACGGGTCAATCCACCTATTTTCTAACTTCATTCAAAAAAAATAATGTATTGTATTTGAAAATCCGTATTTTTCGCCAATAAAAATATCTTGTTTACTTTCCACTTTACAGAGGAAAGTAAACAAGATTTTTCTGTTAAAGCATATTTAAGAAACGATCAGAGACAACACCTGTATCTTCAGGTGTACGGCAAATAATTAAGCAAGTATCATCACCACAAATGGTTCCGACGATCTCATCCCACTCTAAATGATCAATGAGTGCCCCAAGTGAATGAGCGTTACCAGGCAATGTTTTTAGCACAAGCATATGTCCTGCCGTGTCTAATTTTACAAATGAATCCACTAGATTTCGTTTTAATTTTTGCAACGGATTAAATCGTTGATCTGCTGGCAAGCTATATTTATAGCGGCCATCATGTAATGGCACCTTCACTAAGTGCAGTTCTTTAATATCGCGCGATACTGTTGCTTGCGTTACATTAAACCCCACATTACGTAAAATATCAACTAGTTCATCTTGTGTTTCAATTTCTTTGTTAGCAATAATTTCCCTGATTTTAATATGGCGCTGACCTTTATTCATACATTTGCACCTCACACTATCTCTTACCATAGTTTAAACATTGGTATACTTCATTTATTTATGTTACCGTATAATCCATTACTTGTACACAATTGTTTTTACAATCATTATACGATTACAACAAAAAGAGGAACAACATATGTTATTCCCCTTTCCCTTTTTGTTTTAGAACATCATGTGCTTCTGTAACAACTTGCTCAATAGAAACCGGAGAATGATTTTCGCCATTCTCACGCTCACCGTGCCACTTTAGATGAATTAAAAATTCAATATTTCCATCCCCGCCTGTAATTGGTGAGAATGTTAAACCTTCGATATTATAGCCTTCCTTAAGAGCAAAATCGACAATCATTTCCACGACAGCTTCATGTACTTTTCTATCACGAACAATGCCTTTTTTCCCGACTTGTTCTCGTCCAGCTTCAAACTGAGGTTTAATCAATGCAGCTACATCACCATTTGGCATAAGCATTGTTTTTAAAACCGGCAATATAAGCCTTAATGATATAAATGAAACATCAATACTTGCAAACTGCGGTAAACCACGCTCTAAATCTGCCGGTGTCACGTAACGGAAGTTCGTTCGTTCCATCACAACAACACGCTCATCTTGACGCAATTTCCACGCAAGTTGATTATATCCTACATCTAATGCGTAGGATAACTTCGCCCCATTTTGAAGCGCACAGTCTGTAAAACCACCAGTTGATGAACCAATATCTATCATAACCTTATCTTGTAAATCAAGTTGAAATGTTTCTAATGCCTTTTCAAGCTTATAACCACCACGGCTTACATACGGCATGACTTGCCCTTTCACCGTAATCTCCGTATCTTGTGAGATTTTCTCCCCTGGCTTATCGAGTCTCATTTCATTCGCATATACAAGACCTGCCATAACAGCACGTTTAGCCTTCTCACGCGTTTCTATAAGTCCTCGCTCTACTAATAGTACATCTACTCTTTCTTTTTTTACGCTCATTTGTTACGCCCTTTTTTGTTTTGATGGAATCATTGTATGAATACGGTCTACAACAGCATCTGTTGTTAAACCAATTTCTTCTAACAGTTTTGTTACACTACCATGCTCTATGAAGCGATCAGGAATACCCATTCGTTCAATTAAAGCACTATGGTATCCGTTCTCAGAAGCAAATTCAACTACTCCCGTTCCAAAGCCACCGATTAAACAAGCCTCTTCAATCGTTAAAATCGGTATATTTTTCCCTAAAAGCTCATGTAAATATGTTTCGTCCATCGGCTTAATAAAGCGAGCATTCACTACTTTCACTGATACTCCAGCTTGTTCAAGACGCTCAGCTGCTTCCATTGCCATCGGGATTGTCGTACCAAACGTTAAAATTGCTGCTTGTGTGCCTTCTTTTAACGTTTCCCATGTACCGATTGGAATCGCCTTTAATTCTTCATCCATTTGAACGCCAAGTCCATTTCCGCGTGCATAACGTAAAGCAATCGGTCCATCTTCGTATTGCATCGCTGTATATACTAAATGTTGACCTTCATTTTCATCTTTCGGCATCATAAGCACCATATTCGGCAAGTGACGTAAAAACGCGATGTCAAATACACCTTGATGCGTTTCACCGTCTGCTCCTACTAATCCAGAGCGATCTATTCCAATGAAAACATTTAAATTCTGGCGACAAATATCATGAACAACTTGGTCGTATGCTCTTTGTAAAAATGTTGAATAAATTGCTAAGAACGGCTTCATCCCTTGTGTTGCCATACCAGCTGCCATTGTTGTAGCATGCTGCTCTGCAATACCTACATCAATCATGCGATCCGGAAATTCTTTTTGGAATTTCTCAAGTTTCGATCCAACAGGCATTGCAGGCGTAATTGCAACGATACGTTCATCCGTTCTCGCTAGCTTAAGCACTGTTTCACTAACAACAGCACTCCATGCTGGTGCAACTTCTTTCGGTTTAACGAAGTCACCTGACTCAATTTTATACGATCCTGTTCCATGCCAAGTTCCAATAACGTCACTTTCAGCTGGTTTATAACCTTTTCCTTTTTTCGTAATAACATGAACAAGTACTGGGCCTTTTGTTTTCTTTGCATATTGCAACGTTTCGAATAACTTTTCATAATCATGCCCATCGACCGGACCTAAATATGTAAAGCCTAATTCTTCAAAAAAGACGCCTGATACTAGTAAATATTTTAGACTATCTTTTATTTTCTCTGCTGTCGCAGCAACTTTCCCGCCGACTGCTGGGATTTTCTTCAATATATACTCTAGTTCATCTTTTACCCAATGGTACTTCCCTGCGGTACGTAAACGACCAAGTACATTATGAAGTGCACCGACGTTTGGTGCAATTGACATTTCATTGTCATTCAAAATAACAATCATGTCCGTTTTTTCATGCCCAATGTGGTTCAATGCCTCTAAAGCCATTCCGCCTGTTAATGCACCATCGCCAATGATTGGTATAACGTATTCTTCCGTTTTCTTTAAATCACGTGCTAGAGCCATTCCCATTGCAGCAGATAACGATGTCGAACTATGACCAGTTTCCCAAACATCATGCTCACTCTCGCAGCGTTTTGGAAAACCACATAGACCTTGGTATTGCCTTAATGTGCCGAATTCTTTCGCACGCCCTGTTAAAATTTTATGTACATAGGATTGATGTCCTACGTCCCATAAAAACTTATCTTTCGGACTATCAAATAATTTATGCAGAGCAATTGTGAGTTCTACTACACCTAAATTAGGTGCAATATGTCCACCTGTTTGAGAGAGCTCTTCAATTAAAAACTTACGAATATCCTCACTCAACCCCTCTAGTTCACTGATAGACATATCTTTCAAAAAACTAGGGTTTTGAATTTGCGTTAGATCCACATGGATCACTCACTTTCATTTCATAATCTGTCAACATGTCAAATATTATAAGAAACATTTACACAACACAAGAAATTATCTTTTCTATTCTTTTTATCTTGTCCTGCTTTCAGAAAACACTTCCATTTTTTCACTTATCATATTATACATCATATTTCTTTACGTGATGAAAAAAATAGCCGCTAACACGAAGTGATAACGGCAATGTAATCTACATATATTTTTGCCAATAACAAGAAAAGAAAAACCTTTCCTACATTTATATCATAAAATGATGAATGACTCAACAAATGGAAACGCTGTTATATTAGTTATTACGTTTTGCGATTAAATCACAAATAGATAGTAAATATTCATCTTGTAATTGTAAGGAGCTAATAGAATCTTTTGCTTTTGCAATTTTCTCCTCTAAAATAGATTTTGCTCTATCTACAGTAAATAACGTCGTATATGTGCTCTTCTCGTTGGAAGCATCACTACCAATCGGTTTTCCAATCTCTTCTTCTGTTCCTTCTACATCCAAAATATCATCTCTAATTTGGAAAGCTAGACCGATATATTTCGCAAATGCAAGTAACTTCTCTTCTTGCTCTTCTGTAGCATCAGAAAGTATCGCGCCTGCAAGTACAGCAAACTCAAGCAGTTTACCTGTCTTATGATTATGAATGTACTCTAATTCATTAATTGTAAGTCGTTTTCCTTCAGCTTCCATATCTGCCACTTGTCCAGCAACCATTCCTTCAGGTCCTGCTGCTTTCGCAAGCTCAAGTACAAGTCTTACTTTTTTTTCAGCAGAGATTTCTTTTTGCTCATATGCCATAATAACTTGAAAAGCATATGTCAACAAACCATCTCCCGCTAAAACTGCCATTGCTTCACCAAATACTTTATGATTTGTAGGCTTTCCTCGTCTTAGATCATCATCATCCATACAAGGTAAATCATCATGAATTAACGAATATGTATGAATCATTTCAAGGGCACAAGCTGCACCCACTCCAAGATTTCTTTCTTTCCCAAACGCTTGTAACGTTGCAAATAAAAGTAACGGGCGGAGACGTTTCCCACCCGCTTCCAAAGAATATGCCATCGCTTCACGAAGCACATTTGGACATTGTAATTCATTTGCATAGCTTACAAGCTTTTCTTCTACGAAAGTTTTACTCTCTTTCAAAAAAGCATCAAAAGCTATATGTGTCACTATGCTTCATCTCCTAAAGCAGTAAACGGTTTAAGCTCTCCATCTTCCCCAAGGATAACTGCCATTTGTTCTTGTACATCTTTCAATTTCTCATCACAAAGCTTAGATAATTCCATGCCTTCCTTAAAATAAGAAATTGCTTCCTCTAAAGGTACATCACCTTGTTCAAGCTTAGAAACGAGATGCTCAAGCTGCGAAATTGCTTCTTCAAAGCTTAACTTATTTTCCATTATTCAATTCACGCTCCTCTATGCTTGATACGCTACAATCTAGTATTCCATCTTGTAATTGAACCGAAACAGCATCTCCAAGGCTAACATCTTTCACGCTTTTTAATACTTGTTTCTCTTCATCGTATACAAGCCCATACCCTCTCATCATTACTTTAAGCGGGCTTAATACCTCAAGCTTTTGAGCCGCTCTCACAAATACGAACTCCTTCGTTTGAAGTAATGTTTGCATTTCACGTTGCAACTGCTTTTGCAACGTTTCAATTGCCGTTTTCGTTTGTATAATTTTTTGAGATGGGTGGTGCTTTTCTAAATAAAATGAAAGTTGCTTTAATTGATTTACTTTTTTATCTATATAACGCTCTTTCGCTAAAACAAGTTGTTCAAGAGCCCTGTCTAACTGCTCTTCTTTTTGCTCGTACACTTGCCTTGGATAACGGAACGCATAAGATTTTTGTAACACTTGCAGTTTTTCTTCTTTTTTATGTACTCTCTCTCTCATTGCTCTTTGCAATCTCAGAGTTCTTTGTAATACCTTTTCTTGTAACTCTATAGTATTAGGTACCGCCAATTCAGCTGCTGCAGTCGGTGTTGGTGCACGTAAATCCGCGACAAAATCTGCGATTGTAAAATCTGTTTCATGGCCTACAGCCGAAATAATCGGAATCTCACTTGTGAAAATTTCTCTTGCAACTACTTCCTCATTAAAGGCCCATAATTCTTCAATAGAGCCTCCACCACGTCCAACAATTAAAACATCAATATCTCCCATTTCATTCGCTGTACGAATTGCTTGTACAATCGAGGGAGCTGCTGACTCCCCTTGTACAAGTACAGGAAACACAATAACATTTCCAATTGGATAACGACGTTTAATTGTTGTTATAATATCGCGAATTGCTGCTCCTGTTGGCGACGTGATTACACCTATTGTTTTAGCATACGGAGGAATTATTTTTTTATAAACTTGAGAAAACAAGCCCTCTTCCTCTAAACGAACTTTTAATTGCTCATAAGCTAAATGCAAGTTTCCAATTCCGTCAGGCTGCATGTCTTGAATATAAATTTGATAAGAACCACTCGCCTCGTAAACAGAAATTTTTCCTTTTACAAGTACTTTCATTCCATTTTCCGGCCTGAATTTAATGTTACGATTATGACCCGCAAACATAACCGCTGCAATTCTTGCATTTTCATCTTTCAATGTAAAATACATATGACCACGACTATGATATTTAAAGTTGGAAATTTCTCCTTTTAACCAAACAGACTGTAAATGCGGATCATACTCTATTTTTGTTTTAATATAGCGTGTTAATGCTGTAACGGTTAAATATTGTTTCTCCATTTCTCTCTCCTCATAGCCGATTCAAATTATTGAAAAACAACACCTGCACGCTTTGCAGACTCCACAGTGTTGTGAAGAAGCATTGTAATAGTCATTGGGCCGACTCCTTTTGGCACAGGCGTAATGTAACCTGCAACGTCTAATACATTGTCAAAATCAACATCACCACAAAGTTTGCCTGTTTCTAAACGGTTAACACCAACATCAATTACAACCGCACCCTCTTTAATATAGTCAGCTGTTACCATTTTCGGTCGTCCAACGGCTACGATTAAAATATCAGCTAACTTCGATAATTCTTTTATATTTTGCGTCTTAGAATGACAATATGTGACAGTTGCATTTTCATTTAAAAACAGTTGCCCCACTGGTTTACCAACAATATTACTTCTTCCAATTACAACAACATGCTTTCCAGAAATATCAAGATTCGTTTCTTTTACTAATTCTAAAATGCCATGCGGTGTACATGGAAGGAATGTGTCTTGTCCCGTCATCATACGTCCTACGCTGATTGGGTGAAATCCATCTACATCCTTTTCCGGTGAAATTCTTTCAATGATAGCTTTTTCTTCAATATGTTTTGGTAAAGGTAATTGTACCAATATGCCATTAATGCGGTCGTCTCCATTTAAGCGATCGATTTCAGCAAGCAAACGCTCCTCAGTAATCGTTTCAGGAAGTTCAATTAGCTCTGAATAGATTCCTACTTGCTCACAGCCTTTTTCTTTTCCTTTTACATAAGAACGAGATGCTGGATCTTCTCCAACTAAAATAACTGCTAATCCTGGTACAATCCCTTGCTCTTTTAACTTCACAACTTTTTCTTTTAATTGTGCTCGTTTTTTCTCCGCAACTTCATTTCCTTTGATGATTACTGCTACCATTTTAAGTTTCCCCCTTAAAGAAATTACAGTGTATCTTTTATATTAGATAAAACGCCGTTAATAAAACGACGAGATTCCTCATCCCCAAATGTTTTTGCGATTTCAATTGCTTCGTTAATTGTTACATTGTGCGGAATTTCTTCCATGTATTTCATCTCACACACAGCTACACGTAAAATACTGCGATCAACAATACTAATACGCTCAAGCTTCCACTTTTTTAAATTTTGACGAATTGCTGCGTCAATCTCTTCTTTGTTGTCTACAAATCCTACAACAAGTGATTCTAGAAACTCATTTGTTTCTTCGCCTTCATCTAGCGTATTTTCCACCGCTACTTTCGGTTCTAATTCACCTGTAATATCCATTTGGTATAATGCTTGCATTGCTCTTTCTCTAGCCGTCCTACGTTTCATTGTAACTCTCCTTTATACTTCAAGTCTTTCCTTATGTTTTGTTATATTATTATAATTTATAAGCCGTCAATTCACTTACTCTTGCAGTTTTCATTGATTTTCCAACCTTATAATACAATGATAATAACACAATTTATCGTTTCACACACGGGGTACAAGGCTGAAAAATAATAAAAAGATTAACTTCAAGTTCCATATCTTATCACAATGTACGTTTTTTGGAAAAATGAAACATACCGTTTTATTTTTCTTTTTTTTTGAAATAGTATAATAATTAGAGGGTTTTAATTTGTGAAGAAATGAAACGATAAAAAAGATGCCTATTTTACTAGGCACCTTTTTCCACTCTTACACTGGTTCGATTTCTGTTTTTTGTGTTTCGAATGTTACGCCAACGATGTGAACGTTCACTTCTTTTGGCTCAAGTCCTGTCATTGTAAAGAGTGCTTGGCGAATATTGTCTTGAATTTTTTGTGCAACAACCGGAATCGCTACACCAAAATACATCACAACATAAAGGTCAACAATAATATCTTCGTTTGCTAATTCAACCTTTACACCTTTACCATGATTTTTCTTACCTAACTTCTCAACAACATCTGTAGCAAAATTACCACGCATTGCCGCTACACCTTCTACTTCAGCAGCTGCAATACCTGCAATTACTTCGATTACTTCTGGTGCAATTTCTACTTTTCCAAGAGTTGTATCTTGACCCATATCTAACATATGTTCAGCCATGAAAAAAACCTCCTTTAATGTATCACTGCGTCACAAGTTCATGCTCTTCCAAAAATTTCGTGTTAAACTCACCTTTTACAAAATCAGGATGCTCTAGCAATTGCAAATGGAACGGGATTGTTGTATGTACGCCTTCAATGACAAACTCACTGAGCGCTCGCTTCATTTTTGCAATTGCCTCTTCACGTGTTTTTCCGTGAACAATTAATTTAGCAACCATCGAATCATAGAAAGGTGGTATTGAATATCCCGGATATACAGCTGAATCGACGCGAATACCAAATCCGCCTGGTGGTAAGTACATTTCTACTTTACCTGGAGATGGCATAAATTTTTTGGCAGGGTTTTCCGCATTAATTCGACATTCCATTGCCCAACCATTAAATTGTACTTCTTCTTGCTGTAACGATAACTTTTCTCCAGAAGCAACAAGAATTTGTTCTTTAATTAAATCCATCCCTGTTACCATTTCAGTAACTGGATGTTCAACTTGGATTCTCGTATTCATCTCCATGAAATAAAAGCTTTTCGTTTTATATTCATAAATAAACTCAACCGTACCAGCACCTGTATAATCAACCGCTACCGCCGCTTTAACTGCTGCCTCACCCATTTGCTTGCGAATATTCTCATCAAGTGCAGGTGATGGACTTTCTTCTAATAGTTTTTGCAGACGGCGCTGAATTGTACAATCACGCTCTCCTAAATGAATGGCATTTCCATGTGTATCTGCCATTATTTGAATCTCAACATGGCGGAAATCTTCAACGTACTTCTCCAAGTATACACCAGGGTTCCCAAAAGCGGTACTGGCTTCTTGCTGTGTAATTTGAATTCCTTTTACAAGCTCTTCTTCATGGCGCGCAACACGAATACCTTTTCCGCCGCCACCTGCAGTCGCTTTAATGATAACTGGATATCCAAGTTGATTAGCAAGCTCGATCGCTTCTTCGGTATTTTTAATAATCCCTTGTGAACCTGGTACAATCGGAACCCCTGCTTCTTTCATTGTATCACGTGCAACGTCTTTTGTGCCCATCTTTGAAATGGCTTCTGGGCTTGGACCGATAAAAATCAAGTTACACTCACGGCATAATTCTGCAAAATCTGCATTCTCTGCTAAAAATCCATATCCCGGATGAATTGCATCACAACCTGTTAATTTCGCAACACTAATAATGTTCGTCAAATTTAAATAGCTTTCTTTTGAAATCGTTGGTCCAACACAATAGGCTTCATCTGCAATTTGCACATGAAGTGACTCTTTGTCTGCTTCTGAATAAATTGCAACTGTTTCAATATCCATTTCTTTACAAGCACGAATAATTCGTACAGCAATTTCCCCACGATTGGCTATTAATACTTTTTTTATCATCACAAAGACTCCCTTATTACGCTTTTACAAGAAATAGCGGTTGTCCATACTCAACAAGCTGTCCGTTATTAACAAGAATCTCAACAATTTCGCCCTCTACATCTGCGTCAATTTCGTTAAATAATTTCATAGCTTCAACAATACATACGATAGAATCTTTCGATACTCTGTCCCCAACACTTACATATTGAGGTGTATCAGGCGAAGAAGAGGAATAAAATGTCCCTACCATCGGTGATGTGATTTTATGTAGGTTTTCATCTTGAACAACTTTCTTCTCTTCTTGTTTTGGCGCTTCTACTTGCGCTGCCGCTACTGCTGTTTCTACTTCGACAGATGCTGCTGGCTGTACTACCTGTTTCGTTACCGGTGCTTGCACAGTAACTACTTCATTACCACGTTTTTTCATTTTGATTGTTGTACCGTCTTTTTTGTATTCAAATTCATCAATATTAGAGCTATCAATTAATTTAATTAATTCACGAACTTCTTGAATTTTAAACATGTAAAATCCACTCCCATACTCTTGTTTGTCCCGTTTTTACAGATTGGCATCAAACTGATTTACTGTAAAAATACGATGTATTCTATTAGAAAATTTATTCCTATGACATTTACTAATAGAAATATTTACTATTCCCATCTTACGCTAAATTTTTTAAACATTCCAATTTATATTTCTTTATTATAAATCGAAACTCCTGTAAAAATATTATTCCACCAAAAAATTATTACCTAGTAATAATACCAAGTTTCACACAAAATTGGCAAGACCACTTCCTAAAAAACATTCTTTACTTTTTCAAAACTGCAAAGTGTAAAAACGTAATTCCCTCAGCATTCTTCATTTTATCCACGGTAAAAAAACATATTTTTACCAAATATTATTTTTTTGTTTACGCGCCGTTCATTCTTCCTTCATAAAAGAATAGTATGTTCAAAGTGTAGCAAATTTATTGTAGTGAGGTGCGGACATATGATATGGCTCATCCTGTTCTTGCCTGCCGTAGTGATTTGGACATTGGTCCTCTTCATTCACGTCAAATCTGGAAAAACTAATCACCATCATCACGAACCATTAATCTTTTACTCACAGCGTATTTCCCCGTTTCCAATTGAAAATACTAAATACAACTGCAAAGATGAAATAGAAAAAAGCTATCGAAAACGATAGCTTTTTTCTATTATTCTTTTATCTAATTTGAAGCAGCAACACCTATTATAATTTCAATTTATTTTACTGATGGATCAAATTTCACACCTACATCTTTTGAACCACCTTCACTTCTTACGAGCTGAATAATTTTATTCGCTTCTTTTTGTGAATGCTTTGCCGATTTAACTGTTACTTTAATGTCTGTTCCATCAGCTCTTACAAGAGCATCCTTATATCCGCCTTGAGATTTAATCACTGTCTCAAGTAATTGTTGCTTCGTTTCCATCGTAGTGATTGCATCAAGATTATCTTTCGCTTTACTCTTTTCTTCTGCTGAAGATTTTGATGACTTCATTACATTTTGTAACTTTTCTTTCTCTACACTACGCTGATCTTCCATTTGCATACGTAGCGCTGTAAAATTCTCATCGCTTGATTGAACTGTTACGCTAGCCTCTTTTTTACTTGCTTCTTTTTTGTCATTCTCTTTCTTGTCTGTTTCTTTATTTGTAGTTTCCTTGCTTGTATTTTCTTTTGTTGTCTCTTTATTTGTAGTTTCTTTCGTTGTTTCTTTTGTAACTGCTTTATCAACGCCTTGCTTTTCTTGTCCCATCTTTTCACCCGTTGCCGGTGCTGCTGTATTCATTTTATCAGGAGTTGTTACGTAATAAACAGATAGTACAACCACTAAACTTAACATCGTTAATAGCCAAACCGTTTGTTTTTTTAACACTTTATTTCCTCCCTATCAATTTTTCGGTGATACTGAAACGCGATGAGCTGGTACATCTAATAATCGCGTCACAGCTTCTTTTACCATTGCTTTTATTTGTATATTATCCACTCCCTTTGCTACGACCAGAACACCTCGTACTTTCGGTTTCTCTGTTCGCAAAACAATTGGAGTTTCTTTATCACCTTCACGTATAATGACTGTCTTTTCATCAAGAGACTCGTCTTCTACTTCCCTTTTCCCGCCTGCTTTATCAGTTTCACCTGTCGTTTGTGAACGTTTTACTGTATTTTTCTCGAGTATTTTTTCTTCAGATGAATCTAAGTTCACTTTAATAGTTACATCTTTTACTCCGGCTATCTCTTCTAAAGAAGCTTTCAATTCTTGTTCATACGCTTTTTCGTATTTTTCTACATTTGACATATTATCATTGTTTTTTTGACCGAAAGTTGGTACATCTTTATCTTGGCTTTGACTTGTCTTTTCTTTAAACACAGGCACTTCTTCTTTTTTAGGTGATAAGAAATTACTAGAAAACATAAGCGCAATCCCAAGTATGAGTAGGACAAGCAAAAACTTAGGTGTTACCTTTTTCCCCTTCTCATTACTTTCTTTTCCATCCCCATTTAATAGGTTTCGAAAAAATGAGAACCTCGAATTTTTATCTTTATTGTCCATTTACGCTACCTGTCCTCCCTTCCATCTGAACTTGGATTTGTTTATCCTCTAGTTGCCACCTGCTTGAAAAGAAATCTTTCATTTCTACATTCGTTTCTTCTATTTTTTTTGGAGGTTCTTTCATATTAATTTCAATTGGCTTTACTGTTTCGATTGCATCCTTTTTACTACGTTCTTTTTCTTTCAACGTCACAACAACAGATTGAATATCTTTCGCTGACTTTACTTCTTCTGCATGTTCCACTGCGACTATTTGTATTTCAGAGACTGTCATACCATACTTTTTCTCAAACTCTTTTCCTACGTCTTTTTTCATTTTGGTAGCCATCTCTTCTAAACTATATGCACGTGTTAGAGCTTGTATTTCTTTTTTCTTCGAATCTATCGAATTTTTTACAGATCCATCTGCTACGTACTTTTCCTCATTGAAATTTGCGATAACTTCATTTACATCTGTTTGTAACAACTTAAATAGAGGCGTTAAAATTAATACGACTAACAATAGACTTACAACGAATTTAACGTACTTTTGCAAATTTGAATTTGGAAGAATAAGATGAAGCATTGTCGCTAAGAGTAAAAAAACGATAATATTTCTAATCCACTCTGTAACAAATTGCATACTCTTCACCTCCTACCGCATCATGAGAGTAATGTTCCCGGCAGCAATAATAATTGTGATACTTAAAAAGAACATAAATGATACGATAGCTAAGCAAGCAAATACGTAAATGATACTTCGTCCAATGATATCTAAACATTGAATAATTGCTCCTCCGCCTACTGGTTGCAATACTGCTGCTGCGAATTTATAAATAAACGCGATACAAAAAATTTGAATCGCTGGGAAAGCGACAATTAAGCATAAAATAACGAGCCCGATAATTCCGACTGTGTTTTTTAATAATCCAGATGCACTAATAACAGTATCCGCCGCCTCAGTAAACATCCTTCCTACTACAGGAATGAAATTTCCTGTTACAAATTTAGCCGTTTTCACAGCTATACCATCAGCAACGGCTGACGCTGTTCCCTGTACAGATAATACGCCTAAAAAAACCGTCAAAAAGATACCAATAATCCCAACACTAACGTTTTGCAAAAGCTTGGACAATTTCGTAACTTTATATTGATCACTCATCGTGCTTACAATACTTAATATAGTTGCAAGTAATAAAAGTGGTAGAACGATATAGTTCATAAGAAGCCCACTCGTATTCATTAAGAAAATGATGATTGGATGAAAAAATGATACAGAAACAACACCGCCGCCTGTTGCTACGAGTGCAAGTAAAATTGGTAATAGCGCTAGTATAAAATCTACCATTGTTTGTATCGTCTCTCTTGCATATGTCATAACGACATAAAAACTATTTAAAGCGAAAATAATAAGTACCATGTATACGACTGCATCAGCGATTTTACTCACGCTACTCTTTGAAAAAGCAGATTGCAACGATTGCAACAATGCACTGAAAATCGTGAGCATAATGAGCGTTCCAAGTAACTTTCCATTTGCAACAAGCTCATGAAATAAATATTTTAGTAGACCTATCATCCACTCTTTTATGGAAAACTCTTTTTCTCCCTTTACAAACTCCATAAAGCTTCCTTTTTGACTCTCTGGTAAATAGCCTCCATACTTTGTAACAAGCCCGTCCCAAAATTGCTTCACATCTTCAATTCCGAGCTTATCCAATTGTTGATCAACGACGTTTGTTTCTATAGGAGAAGCTTGTACAACAATCGGTAAAGAAAAGAAAAGGAAGCAAGCAAATAATAGCTTAGCTCCAAACTTCCTCAACATTCACTCCCCCTTATCCCGTAGGTAAAAAACCGAGAATTGTTTCAATTACAACCGTCAAAATAGGAATTGCCATGACGAGAATTAAGATTTTCCCAGCTAATTCAATTTTCGAAGCGATTGCACCTTGACCAGCATCCTTTGTAATTTGCGCACCAAACTCAGCGATATAAGCAATCCCTATAATTTTCAATAACGTTTCTACATATACGTTGCTAACCTTCGCTTCACTCGCCACTCTCTCAATCATTTGTAAAATAGAATGAATTTGATCGATTAAGAGAAGAAACATCATGCTACCAATGAACACAATAAATAACGATGTAATACTAGACTTATGCTGATTTAAAACAGCAGCTAAAAATGTAGCAACGAGGCCTAATCCGACAATTTGTATAATTTCGATTCGAACCGCCTCCTTTACTGGAAGAGAAAGACACTTTTAATCTTGTCGAATAGAGTATTAATTAAAAATGCAACATGAAACAAAATAACGACAAAACCGACAAGGATAACCCAATTTGCAATATCCTCTCGCTTTAATTCTTTTAGTACAGTATGAATGAAAGCTAAAACAATGCCGATTCCGGCGATTTGAAATATTAATCCAACATCAATGGACATCGCCTTTCTCCCCCCTATAGCAGTAAAATTACGATAAGTAGCCCTGCTAGTACCCCTAAACTCTTTATCATTTTTTCATATTGTAGTTGTAATGCTTTCGCTTCTCCTTCTTCTCTCTCCAAATGTGTAATACATAAGCGAATATGTTTTTGCTGTGATTCACGATCATGTTGTCCAAGTGTTTCACCAAATTGTTGTAAGATTTCATACTCGGTTTGTTTAAACGCCGTTAACGTCCAGTTCTCCTTCAAACTATCAATCCAAGCTTCTCTAACTGTTTGCTCCCCGTCCTCTAGCCGTTTCGAAAAGCTTTGAAATATCCAATTTAACGGCTTCGGCATTTGTTTGACTAAACGCTCTGCAGCCTCAGATAACGGCGTGTGTCCATACATAATTTCAGCTTCTAATGATTGCAATGCTGCCTTCAATAACCTAAGTTGCCGCGGTCTCTCACTGTACCTTTTAGCGTATGAAAATCCGAAAAAAGTGCTAACAGCAACTATTAATACCGCACCAAATATTTTCACCATACGCCTTGAACCTTTCTATGGGATAATACTGGTTTTCCATCTCTATCTTTCACTTGCATAACTGTTCCTGGCCCTCTCGCTTTTGATAATTCCACAAACCTATCAAATACACCAAGTTCCAGCACCGCCTGTAACGATGGACGTTTCACAACATCATCATAAGAAAATCCATGTGCACTTATAAAAAGCTGAACACCTGCATGTACCGCCTCCATAATCGCTTCACTATCTTCTTTACGTCCAATTTCATCTACGATTAATATGTCTGGGCTCATAGAACGAATCATCATCATCATTCCTTCAGCTTTTGGACAAGCGTCTAATACATCTACTCGCACGCCAAAGTCATATTGCGGGATTCCTTTCACACAGCCCGCAATTTCTGATCGTTCATCAACAATCCCCACTTTACATGAAGGAATTTTCGAAGCACTTACACCTTGACTCATACAGCGTGCTACATCTCTTAAAAGTGTTGTTTTCCCCGTTTGCGGTGGGCCAATTACCATCGTGTTTAACCATCGCGATTCATAAAGATATGGCAGAAGCGGCTCAGCAATCCCTATTTTTTGACGGGCAATACGAATATTAAAAGAAGAGACATCTCGAATCATTTTCACTGCGCTTTTTTCTGTAATGACTTTTCCAGCTAGGCCAATTCTATGTCCTCCTCGTAGTGTCACATATCCACGTTTCAATTCCTCTTCCATCGTATAAATTGAGAATTGACTTAATTTATTCAATAAATGGATTGCATCTTCCGCTGTAGCGATATAGTCATAGAAAAACACTTCTCCATGTGCAATACACTCTAGTGGCCTTCCAATTCGAACGCGAATTTCCTCTAGAGTATCGTATTGTTTACAGCCTTCAACTAACTGTCTCATCGCTTTCGGTAAAACTTCTAATACTTCTTTCATAAGCTTCTCCCCACTATACTCGACTTACTATTTCAACAACGCGATAAAAATGCAGCCAATTCCAAGCGCTAGAAAAAAGAGTTTCAAGAAAGAAATCTCACTTGCTACACTCGCTATGCCAATTGTCATTGTTAAAATTAATACGGTCGGTCCAACAAACGCCAACATACCATTTATAAACAATGCTTTCTTCGCATCATTCACGTAAAGCATAAGCAAAGCGGCGAATATTTCCGCGCTTCCTGAAAACAACCGAAGTAATCCCATAACAAGCACGGATGTTTCCATTGCCGCTAGCCACTGTTTCATTCTCCCACCTTCTCCCATAACAGTTACTACTTCCTTATTCTGAAAAAGAATATATTTGTACAACCATATGCAGAGGTTGTCTATTTCAGAAGTAAAAACATAATTTTTCTCTATCGACTTAATCTAAAACTGAATATTCTAATTAATTTATGGTATATTTAATAGAAAAGGAGCATAGATGATGAAGCAAGTTACTTTATTACCGCTCGATTTACGATATGCAAATGTGATTTTTGAGCTATCAAGCAATCCACATGTAAAAAATGCATTAGGGCTAAAAGTAGAATCAGTGGAAGATACAAAAACATTCATTCTTTTTGCAATTGAAGAGGAACGAAAAAAGCACTCCTTATCAAGAGTGATTGTAAATGAAGAAAATGAAATAATTGGCCTCACCACACTTAAACATATTAATTATGAGAAAAAGCAATCTCACATTGGCAGTTGGATCGGCTATCCATACTGGGGAAAAGGATATAACGAGGCCGCTAAAAAAGAAATCTTTAAAGTTGCTTTCTTAGACTTACAACTCACATACGTATTCGCTGGTGCCAAAACGACTAACATTCGCTCTTTAAAGGCGCAAGAGAAACTACCTTATATTTCATTGCATGTGGAAAACAAGTTTCCAGGCGAACATGCTGCACTTGAGAAAGAAGTAAAGTCACCTTGCTCACTACATGTCGTATCACGCAAGAATTTTTCAAATTGGTTGGAAGTACAAAATGAGGGGGGAAAATATGAAAGGATTGAAAATTAGTTTAACAATTGTAGTAGAATTAGCTATTATTTATCTTTTTTCAAAAATGGTCGGCTGGTCATTTATGGAGAGCTTTTTCCTTGGCAGTCTAGCAATATTTGCAATTACGTGGTTAATTATTATGAGTACCTTTAGAAATAACAATATGGATCATGCAACGAATAAAACTTTTACCGGTATTGAAACTGGTGAAATACGCCCGTTTCAAATTGTTTTGACTCCATATATTATGGGTACCCTTTCACTCGTCACAGTTAGTTTTGCTATAACTGCAATTTACTATCTGCCCTATTTCCTATAAAAAAAGCACTCGTGATAATCACGAGTGCTTTTCTACTATGCACGAGAAACGTATTTACCTTCACCAGTGTTGATGATAAGCATTTCGCCTTCGTTAATGAAGATTGGTACTTGTACAACAAGACCAGTTTCTAATTTAGCTGGTTTTGTTACGTTAGAAGCTGTGTCACCTTTAATACCAGGCTCTGTTTCTGCAACTTTTAATTCAACTGTGTTCGGAAGTTCAACACCAAGTACTTCATCTTGGTATGTCATAATAGATACTCCCATGTTTTCTTTTAAGAATTTCAATTCGCGCTCGATTTGGTTTTCACCAAGTTCGATTTGCTCATAAGTTTCGTTATCCATAAATACGTGAGACTCACCGCTCGCGTATAAGTATTGCATACGACGGTTTTCGATGTGTGCTTTTTCTACTTTTTCACCTGCACGGAATGTTTTCTCTTGAACAGATCCTGTGCGAAGGTTACGTAGTTTAGAGCGAACGAATGCAGCACCTTTACCTGGCTTTACGTGTTGGAAATCCATTACTTGCCAAAGGGCATTGTCCACTGAAATTGTTAAACCTGTACGAAAATCGTTTACTGAAATCATGTAAAAAAATCCTCCTGTGTATTACAAAATAATAAGTTCTTTTGGTGATTTCGTTATTACTTCATTACCTTCACTTGTTACAATGATATCATCTTCAATACGTACCCCGCCAACACCTGGAATATAAATACCTGGTTCTACTGTTACAGCCATACCTGGTTCAAGTACTGTATCAGAACGGAACGCTAAACCTGGTGCTTCATGGATTTCAAGACCGATTCCATGACCAGTAGAGTGTCCGAAGTATTCACCATATCCTTTTTCCGTTATGTAATCACGCGTTAATGCATCAGCCTCACGACCCGTTAAACCAGCTTTAATACCGTTCACACCACGTAGTTGTGCTTCTAAAACGATATTATAAATTTCTTTTAATTTATCAGATGGTTCACCGACTGCAATCGTACGAGTAATATCAGAGCAATATCCTTTGTAATAAGCGCCGAAGTCTAATGTAACGAAATCTCCTTTTTCTATCACTTTTTCAGATGCCACGCCGTGCGGTAATGCCGAACGAAGACCTGAAGCAACGATAATATCAAACGAAGAAGATGTTGCTCCTTGTTTTCTCATGAAAAATTCAAGTTCATTTGACACTTCAATTTCAGATACTCCCGGGCGAATGAATGATAGAATATGCTCAAAGGCAGCATCTGCAATCTGTGCAGCTTCCTTTAATATCTTAATCTCTGAATCAGTCTTTATCAAGCGTAACTTTTCTACAAGCCCAGAAGTTGGGATGAATTCAGCTTCGATCGCTTCATTATGCGTTACGTAAGAGCTATATGTAAGAGTATCTTGCTCAAAGCCTAGCTTTTGAATTCCAAGTTCTTTAACTTGTTTCGCAACTTCATCAAGAATTAATCCTGGATGCTGCACTATTTCGTATCCAACTGCTTGCTTACTAGCTTGCTCTACATAACGGAAATCTGTAATAAATAGAGCACGCTCTTTTGAAATTAGTACAACACCAGCTGTTCCTGTGAAATTCGCCATATATCTACGGCTATGTTCATTCGTTAATACGATACCGTCAATACCAGCCTCATCAAACGCACTTCTTAATCTCTCGATCTTTTCCATTACTTTATGCCTCCCTCAATTTCTCCATTAATGCAAATAACGCTAGCTTATAACCATAAAAACCAAATCCAACAATTTGTCCCGCACAAACAGCCGCTGTCACAGATTCATGACGAAACGACTCACGCTGATGAATGTTAGAAATATGTACTTCAATAACTGGAATCGAAATGCTCGCAATTGCATCTCGAATCGCATAGCTATAATGCGTAAATGCTCCAGGATTTAAAATGATCCCTTCATATATATCTTCAGCCTCATGAAGACGATCGATAATAGCACCTTCATGATTCGATTGGAAACATTCTAACTCCACTCCCATTTTCTCTGCTTCGTGTTTCATATCTGTTTCAAGCGTCGCTAACGTTCCTTTTCCGTATACATTTACTTCCCTAACGCCAAGGCGATTTAGGTTAGGACCATTTACGAGGAGTAACTTTTTCATTTTCTTAAAGCTCCTTAATATTAAAAAATGTCTATACGACATTTTAACATAGGAATCACTTATTTGAATAGTTTGTCTTCTCGACCCCTTCTCCTCTATTTGTATTATTCGATTCGAATGCTACAGAATAGGAAATAAAAACACCATATAATATAAAGAGACATATTGTCGTTACAATTGTTTCTTTCGGTAAATGGAGTGCACTTTTAATAACAGGTGCCATTAGCCCCATCCCCAAAAATAATAATGCCCACCAAAACAAACCGTATAGTACGCCAGGGAATACTCCTTCAAACTTTTTAAAAAGGGCTTTATAGAGAAATGCCACTAAAATTGAAAGAAGTCCCATACAAACGATACCTAGTACATTTCCCCAAACCCCTTCTTTCCAATCTCCAAATGCAAACGGTAAAAGTAAATAGTTAGGTCCAGCTTCTGTAAATGAGAATATATGAAGGAAATACCATATACCTCCCCAAAATAAGCCACCAAATAAACCAATTTGTACAAAGTTTCTTATTGTTGATTGTTCTTGATTCACATTGACACCTCCGCACACTAGTATGCCCGAAACTATTTTGAGGCATGTTTAAATCCTGCAAAATTTGTCTATAAAAAGAATAAGAAATGTCCGACTCTCGTAACATTTTCCCTTGTCATCTGCCTGTATTTGTCGATAAAATAAAGGAAACTCGGTGATTGTCTTATTTCAAGATGACAAAACCAAGTATGACAATTGCCTCTTTTTCTACATAAGAGAGAAACAAATACAGGTTGGTGTTAACATGGCAGAAGAGTCAAAACAAATATATGGCGGGCAGGCAGTCATAGAAGGAGTTATGTTTGGCGGTAGAGAATATACTGTTACAGCGGTTCGTCGTAAAGATAAATCGATTGAATTTTATCGTTTACCACGCGTTCGTAATAAAGCATTGTCTCTATTAAAGAAAATTCCATTTTTACGAGGTATTGCCGCTATTGTGGATGCAAGTGCGAACGGAGCGAAACATTTAAACTTTGCTTCAGAACGATTTGATGTCCACCCAGAAGAAGATGAACAACTTGCAAATAAAAAAGAAGAACAATCAAAATTAACGATGGTATTAGGAGTTGCAGCAGTTGGCGTTTTATCGTTCATATTCGGTAAAGTAATTTTCACAGCAGTTCCTGCACTTTTAGCTGAATTAACGAGACCGATTTTCCCATCTCATACAGGGCAAATCATTGTCGAAAGTGTCATTAAGCTCATGCTATTATTGAGCTATATATACTTCATTTCTTTAACCCCACTTATTAAGCGGGTATTTCAGTACCACGGTGCGGAACATAAAGTAATCAATGCTTATGAGAATAATCTTCCACTGACTGTAGAAAATGTTCAAAAGCAAACTCGCCTCCATTATCGCTGTGGCAGTAGCTTTATTATATTTACAGTCATTATTGGAATGTTTGTCTATTTCCTCGTCCCTACAGATCCACTTTGGGCAAGGGTAGTAAACCGAATTTTATTAATTCCAGTTGTTCTCGGTATTTCTTTTGAAGTATTACAATTTACCAATCGATTACGAGATGTCCCTGTTTTACGAGTACTTGGATATCCAGGATTATGGCTGCAACTATTAACAACGAAAGAACCAACAGATGATCAAGCGGAAGTTGCAATCGCATCGTTTGAAGAATTATTACGTTTAGAAAACAAACAATAATTATTTAAAAATGGTGTTCAACTCCTTTCCTCATCGTTAATATACTAATTTTAATATATGTTTTTAGGAGGTGTCCCTTATGAACGGTCGTTCGTTTACATTCGCTATATTTGTGCTTATTATCGGATTGGCAATATTCGGCCTTGTTTCATCTGTTATTACAAATCCAATGGAAGTATTGAAAAACATTGGTATCATGTTAGCTGTCGTCGGTATCTTTTACTTACTCTACAAAATGTTTACAAACTCTAGTGGTTCTGCAAATTCGCAAAGCTCATATAAGCGTGCAGCGAAACAATCGAACCGCAAACACGGGAAACAAAATGTAGCACCCCTAAGCAATTCTTTCTTGAAACGAAATGCTTCTGATGACAAGGGGAAAAAGGGTAATTCTCCATCGTTGAAAAGAAAAAGAAAACAATCTCATTTAACTGTCATTGAAGGTAAAAAAAACAAAAAGAAAGACCGTGCTTCCTTTTAGGAAATACGGTCTTTTTTTATCCCGGTTGGTGCGGGGCTAATAATCAGTGGAAGATGCGAAAAACCCTACTGATTAAAGTTTCACTTTATATGTTGAAGCACTTCTTTCAAACTTTTCTCTTTCATACTTTCGATACGAAGGTGATGGTTTTCAAATTGCAAATTTCTTGTCACATCATTAGGTACGACGACACACTTTAATCCTGCTGCCACCGCTGCTTTCAATCCATTCAATGAATCTTCAAATACAACAGCTTCTGATGGTTCAATTTCTAATTCTTCTATCGTAACTTTATAAAGAGCTGGATCTGGTTTTACCTTCTCTACATCTTCTCGCGTTTTAATCACTTCAAAATAATCTCTAATTTGTAGCTCTTCTAAAAAACGAACGACCCACTCCCTAGATGAACTAGAGGCTAATGCGATTTTCAATCCAAGTTCTTTCGCTTCTTCTAAATATTCTTTTACCCCGTCACGCGCTTTTGGTATTTTCATTTTCTCTTTATGTAAAGTTGTTACTTTTCCCTTTAATGCATGCTCGTTAAATTTTTCTTTTAATTGCTCTTTTAAATATGCATAAAGCACTTCATCTGTCGTTCCAATACATTTTGCAAATTCCCCTAAAGGTAACTCGCCGCCGTATTCACGAACAGCATCTCTGAAAGAGTGAAACCATATTGTTTCTGTGTCCACAATTAATCCATCAAAATCAAAAATAATTGCTTTCATTATTCTCCCGTCCTTTTCGATTGAAATAAAAAAGGAAACGCCACACGTTCCCCTTAATTACTTTTCTCTTCATTTGCTTTTTGAACACCACGAAGTGTTTTTACTCGAACTTCATCTTGTTCAAAGTATTGTACTAAATCACCGATACGGTCAATTGATTCCCAACTTAAATGATGTTCAATTCCTTCTACATCATTATAAATTTTGCTTTCATCCACACCGATAATGCGCATAAACTGTTCTAACAATTCATGACGATATACGAGACGTTCTCCGATTTTTTTACCTTTTGATGTTAATACAAGCCCTCTATATTTTTCATAAATTAGATATTCGTCTTTGTCTAATTTTTGTACCATTTTTGTTACAGAGGATGGATGTACACTAAGCGCTTCAGCAATATCAGATACACGGGCATAACCCTTTTCATCAATCAACAAATAAATTTGTTCAATATAATCTTCCATACTAGGGGTAGGCATCGGTTTCCTCCATCCAATTTCATTTTGCTTATTCCGTACGAAGCAATCAATAAAATGATACACCAGAAAGAATAACGTGACAAGGTGGAAACGAGCCTAAATATATAAAACAAAAAAAGAATCCAGATTCCCCTTATGTAAAATATTGAATTTCTGCATCGGGAAAATACTCATATATATAACCTCGTATTGTTTCTTCTAATACTTCCACATCATCCTTTTGATATACATATTTCCCAATACCGTATCGTCCCCATTTATATTTCCGCTTCTCTTCATCCATTTCAAGTTTCGTATTCGGATAACGTTCTTGAATGACTTTTTTGGCTGGTTTCGTAAAACGATGTTGAATTAATTCGAACGTTAAATTTGGTATCTTCATGTCTTTTAACGCATTGTACAATCGTTCAAACAATTCACGGTACCCTTCTTCCCACCCTTCATGCATATAAATTGGCGCAACAATAAAGCCAAGAGGATAATTAGCCCCCGCTACTTTACGAGCAGCCTCAATTCGCTCTTCAAATGGCGATGTCCCTGGTTCAAAATTTTTAATAACATAACGTGAATTAATACTAAATCGAAAACGCGTTTTCCCATTATGCTTTGCATCTAATAAATGATCAACATGCGAATATTTCGTAACGAAACGCAAACGTCCATGTTCACTTTCTCCGATAAACTCTATCGCCCGTTTTAATGCATGTGTCAAATGATCAATTCCAACGATGTCTGATGTACACGCCGCTTCAAATCTTGTTATTTCAGGGGCCCTTTCATCCATATATTGCTTTGCCTTCTCAAAGATTTCATCTAGATTCACATACACCCTTACGTAAGGTTTACTCCCAAGTGTCGTTTGCAAATAACAATAATGACAATGTCCCATACACCCTGTTGCAAGCGGAATTGCATATTCAGCTGAAGGTTTTGATGTATCGAACTTTAACGTCTTCCTCACCCCAACGACAAGTGTTGCTTTTGCATTACGATACTTTTGCAATTCATTTTCCCCTGGAAAATTTCTAATTTGATTGTGTGATGTCGTTTCACGGATTTCTAATCCCATCTTCGTAAACTTCTCATAAAGCTCTTTTCCAAGCGGATATTCGAGTGCCCTCGGTTCAAAGTAAACGAGTTTTGGCATAAATGGTTTCATGTGCTTCCCTCCTCTCATTAGTATGGGAAGCACATGAAAATTAACACAGATTAAAGTTTTCCACTTCAGTAACTTGCGTTGCAAGTTACTGACTGTTATAATTTGGATAACAGCTACCTTGCAAGGCAAGTTACCTGGATAAAAGGTGGTGAAATCATGCACAGCCAAATGTTAAAAGGTGTACTAGAAGGTTGCATTCTATATATCATTTCACAAGAAGAAGTGTACGGATATGAACTAAGTACAAAATTAAATAAACACGGCTTTACATTCGTAAGTGAAGGAAGCATCTATCCTTTATTGTTACGCATGCAAAAAGAGAAACTTATTGAAGGTACATTAAAGGCTTCCTCTCTGGGACCGAAGCGAAAATATTATCACGTAACTGATAAGGGATTAGAACAACTTGAAGAATTTAAAAAAAGTTGGGGAATGGTTTCAACGACGGTAAACAACTTATTACAAGGGGAGTGATAGGGATGAAAGCGAAAGACATGGTTGAATTGAACAATAAAAAACGCGAGCTTCTAACACCTGAAAACGAAGCTGCTTACGGTGATATGCTAGTATATCTCCGATTCTCTAACGTACCCGAACAAAAATTAGAAGAAATTTTATTAGAAATATTAGATCATCTCATCGAAGCACAAGCAGAAAATAAAAATGCTTATGATATTTTCGGAAATGATTTACGATCTTACTGTGATGAACTTATATCAGCTTTACCAACCCAAACAAAGCTAGAAAAAACTTCTTTAATCGGTTTTGTTATTAGCTTACTTCTTGCTATACAGTTTGGAATAGATGCACTTGTTTCGACTTTCATTTTAATCTTCGGGAAGAATATCGAACAATTAAGCCCAGCTTTTAGCATCCCTGGAACCACTTTGTTCGTTTCACTTATTATACTAGGTATACTTTTCATTTTATATTTATTAAAGCGCTATTCCTTTAATCAAAAGATGAATTGGAAAAGAAGGATTCTATTTGGATTCGCATTTGCTACTCCATTTTGTTCAGCTGTATTTTTAAATGTCTATTTTAAAAAACAACCTTATCTCATTTATCATCTAACCTTTTGGCAAAACGCCTTAATCGCTATCCTATTTTTTATTTTATATAAATTACTATACAAAAAATCAAATTTTTAACAGCCCTTCAAACGGCTGTTTTTCTTCTGTATAATTTTACAAATTGAAAAATTTCATAAAGAAAATAAGAAAAATGCAAAATAATTAAAGTTAATTGTTGACGTGATGCTTTTATTATCGGTATCATAAATCTTCGTGAGCAATTATTTTTCGTTATACGATTTTTTTATTATTACTGAATTTTTGAGAGGAGAAATTTGATGTCAGTTAAGAAGAAAACGCAAGTACGCACCGGCAAAATGGTACGTGAACTAATGTTAGCAGACGAAGATGTAAATGCTTCGCTAATTATGGTATATAGTGAAAACGGTGTAAACGCAGAAATTAAAATCGAGGGCTTAACGCCGAAATGTAACGAAGAATTATTTTTGAGCGGAAACGTGGATTGGAACAAGAGTGTTATTTATAAAATTGTTGATTTCACTGGGAACGCTGAGGTTGGTAAAGTTACATTAACAGCGATGAACAAAAACAATGTTTCTCTAGAAGTTGAACGCGTTATGTGGAGCAAAGAAAATAAAGAAGCTGCTGAGCAAGAAGAAACAGTTGTAGAAGCTACTCCGAAAAAAGAAGTAGTTGCAGAAGCTCCAAAAGCAGTTACACCTGCTCCAAAGCCTATTACGCGAGTAGCAACACCTGCTGCACCTAAACCTACTCCGGTACCAACGTCGAAGTCAGTAAGTGTTGAAGCAGCTATAGAACTATCTACTCCAGCACCTGTGAAAAAAGCAGTACCTACTCCAGTTACAAAGCAAGAGACAGCACCGGTTACTCCTATAAAACCGAAGCAACCTGCTTTGACTGAAACAAATACAAAACTACAAGAAAATTATGTTAAACTTGTGAAAAAGACAATTGAAGTTTGTCAAGATTACGAGCTTGGCATCGACATAGATGATTCTATTGAAGGATTAAAAAAAGAACTACAAAGCCAAGGTATTAGCGTTACATTCGACAAAGAAATTATGGACGTTGTAAATCGCCTTCGTTCTTTACAAGATAAAGGAATCAAAGTAGAAAAAGTACTTAATTTACTATAAAAATAAGGAGATGGCGGTCGCCATCTCCTTATTTTTTATAATTCCATTCATTACTTTCATACTTCTCTTTTGCTAAAGTTTGAACTTCATGAAGCTGTTCTTCTGTTAGTTCATACGGCACAAGCTCTATATCTAAACCTTTTTCAAATCCAGTTTCAAACGCTTTAATTAACTGTTCAATCGTAAATGTGCGGTCTGTTAATTCATTAATCGCTACCGCTTTAGAAGAAAACATGTTTTTCATACGCTCTTTTACTCGCTCATTTGGGAATAAAAATAGGTCGTATAACTCATCTAAATCTATTTCTAACGGAATAGAACCGTGTTGTAAGATAACACCTTTTTGACGTGTTTGGGCACTACCCGCGATTTTTCTTCCTTCAACTACAATCTCATACCAAGATGGTGCATCAAAACATACTCCTGAACGCGGATTTTTTAAATTCTCACGATCCGCTTCTGTTTTCGGAACTGCATAATACGCTTCTAATCCTAATGCCTTAAAACCGTCCAATAAGCCTTGCGAAATAATTCGGTATGCTTCTGTAACTGTTTTTGGCATATTCGGATGATCTTCAGACACAATAACACTGTACGTTAATTCTTTGTCATGTAGTACACCCCTGCCGCCTGTTTGACGACGAACGAATCCATATTTCTTTTCGTTAACTACATCCATATTTATATCTTTTTCAACACGCTGGAAATACCCGACTGTTAATGTTGGTACTTCCCATTCATAAAAACGAATTGTTGGTGACATTTTCTTTGCACTTTGCCAATTTAATAAACATTCATCTAACGCCATATTAAATGCTGGTGAACATTGACCAGAGTTAATATAACACCATTTTTCTTTTCCCATCCTGCACCTCATATAACCAATTATTTTTCACATTCTCTAGTCTACCAAATTCGACAAAATTTGTGAAAGAATACGAAATTTCTTCTTATATACAAATGAATCTGTTGCATAAATACATATGGGCATTATAATATTGAAAGTAGGATAAGAAAAAAGGAGCGATAGAATCGTGTCAACAAACTTGATTATTATACTAGCCGCAATTGCAGCATTCATCGGCTACACTGTATGGATGTATTTCTATCAGAAAAAATTAATTAAAACACTTTCAGAAGATGAATTTCGCGCTGGCTACCGTAAAGCACAGCTTATCGATATTCGCGAAGCGGATGAATTTAACGCGGGACATATTTTAGGTGCGCGTAACATTCCATTATCACAAATTCGCCTTCGCCACAAAGAACTTCGCCAAGATCAACCGGTTTATTTATATTGCCAAAGCGGATTCCGTACAGGTCGTGCAGCTCAATACTTAAAAAAACAAGGCTACACAGATTTCTACCAATTAAAAGGTGGATTTAAATCTTGGTCAGGAAAAATTAAAAAGAAATAATATACAAAAAACTAGCTGCACGATACAGCTAGTTTTTTCATTCCATATTGTTCGCAATGTACAGCAGATTTTGTTTAATCACATCTTCAGCTTTCTCATCTACATTACGATATAATAGCTGATATTCAATCCCCTTCTCTTTCCATATAAGCGTAGCAAATTCGTCCCCTCTCTCGTAATCATCCTTATTTTTAAAATAAGCAGGTGCTCCATTATTCAATTTCATTTGTTCTTGAAATCGATTCTCTTCTACGAGGTATGGAAAACTGTAAGAAAAGTTGGCCACTGTTAATTCTATATAATCGTGCCTTCCTTTCTCTTGTTGCTTATATTTAATCGTTAAGACAGCATTCTTCTTTCCCATCGTTCTTACCTCTCCCTGCACATCACTCGTAATGTCATAAGGTAAAAACGTTGGAACTTTAAACTTCGCCGGAAAATATTTTGGAAGTTCCTTTAGCGGAATCGGATCAGTAACACGGTCCTTAGCCCCTCCTGTTGTTCCTACAAATGTTTTTTCTTCTTGCATCGTTTGCTGAAATGAACATGAGCTAAGTATTACACTAGAAAACACGAAACAAATGATTCCTTTTTTCAATTTGTTTCCGCCCTTTCATACCGCTCTCTTAACGAGTGAAGCGTTTATACTCTCTACTATTCGCTTCGTTATCAAACGCCTCCTCCGAAAACTTTCCACGTTATTCTCACACATTCTGACAAAAATTATTTGCAGACATACAAAAAAGACCCCACTATTCTTACGCCCAAATAAAAAGGTTACGCGAACAACAGAAGTCATGCTTATAACATAGATTGTGAAAAGCTTTTCAGGTCAAGATTTTTTTCATTCTTATTATTTTCCCCTTATAATTAAGGAAAGAGGTGATACATATGGCCAATATAAAACAAATTGCAAAAACTGCTGGTGTATCTATATCAACTGTTTCTCGTGTTCTTAATAATCATCCTTACGTAAAAGAAGAAAAGCGTAAGCGTGTTTTAGATGCAGTTGAAGAATTGAACTATGCAAAAAATATAAATGCTATCCATTTAATAAAGGGAAAAACGTATACAATCGGGGTTATGCTACCTTTTATTAATCTTCCGTACTTTAGCACGATCATTGAAGGAATCGGAAACGAAGCGTTAGCAGCTGGATATCATATTAATTTATGCCAAACGAATTACGATAGTATTGAAGAAATTCGCGTTCTTGAAATGATGAAAATGAAACAATTTGACGGGATGATTATTTGCTCTCGCACGAGTTCATGGGAACAAATTGAACCGTTCGCAAAATTTGCTCCTATTATTTCATGTGAAAAAATGAACCATCCCCTCATTTCATCTGTCTATGTAGATCATTACGAAGGATTCCGCCTTGGTACTTCCTATTTACTCAGTAAAGGTCATGAAAAAATCGGCATTTGTTTAGCAAGAAAAACAAGTGTTAATTCAATCGAGCGTGAAAAAGCTTTCGCCGATACTCTTCGTCACGAAGGAAAAACAGTGCACCCTGATTGGATTTTCCATCAATGTTATACGATGCAGGACGGGGCAAAAATACTTCATCGTATTTTAAACATGAAAAATCGTCCAACCGCTATTTTCACAGCGAACGATCAAGTAGCTGCTGGTTTATTAACAGAGGCAAAAAAACATGGCATTCGCATACCTGAAGACCTCGCTATACTGGGATTTGATAACCATGAAATTTCAAAAGCATTAGAAATTACAACTATTGAGCATCCCGGGCTCACAATGGGATCACGTGCTTTTTCTTTATTTCATAAACAGATACAAAACGAACACATTATTGGAAACTCAGAAGAACTTTCATTCCATTTAATTGAGCGAAAAACAGTCTAGAAAAGAGTGCCAACCATAGCACTCTTTTTTCAGTTCTTCACCTATTGACTTTATATTTTTTATCTCATATAATGAACCTAACGAACGGTAGGTAGGGGATGAAAATGACAGCAAACCGCATTAAAGCTGTAGCACTTTCTCATTTCGCACGCTACGGCTACGAAGGAACTTCATTAGCAAATATTGCTCAAGAAGTTGGGATTAAAAAACCATCGATTTACGCACACTTTAAAGGAAAAGAAGAGCTATATTTTACATGCTTAGAATCCGCTCTTCAAAAAGATTTACAAAGCTTCACTGACGATATCGAAAGTTTTTCAAAATCGTCTACTGAAGAATTGCTAGTAAATCTGTTAAAAGGTTATGCAAAACGATTTGGTGAAAGTGAAGAATCAATGTTTTGGTTACGAACTTCTTATTTTCCGCCGGATGCATTTCGCGAACAAATTATTGATAAAGCGAATGTACACATTGAAAATGTCGGAAAACTTTTATTCCCTGTGTTTAAAAGAGCAAGCGAACAAGATGAACTGCATAACATTGAAGTAAAAGACGCTTTGGAGGCTTTTTTATGCTTACTTGACGGTCTTATGGTTGAACTACTATACGCAGGTTTAAATCGTTTTGAGACACGTTTAGAAGCTTCTTGGAAAGTATTTTGGCGCGGACTTTCAAACTGACGGATTGCTCCTTTGCAATGCGTCGTTTTTAAGCCCTTTACCTAACGACTGGTAGGAAGGAGAAATGACATATGGCATGGATTTATGTAATCATAGCTGGTATTATTGAAATCTTTTGGGTTATTGGACTTAAAAAAGCGGAGGCACCACTTGAGTGGGCTGGTGTTGCTCTATTAATTACAATTAGTTTCGTCTTATTATTTAGAGCATATAAAGATTTACCTGTCGGCACTGTATACGCAGTCTTTACAGGAATTGGAGCTGGTGGAATCGTTCTTACAGAGATTTTCATCTTCGGAGAACCTTTCTCTATCGTAAAAGTATTATTAATCGGTTTAATCTTCTTCGGAGTAATCGGTTTAAAACGAGTAACAGAAGAAAAAGAAGCGAAGGAGGCCGCATAAAATGGCTTGGGTATTTTTAATTCTAGCTGGTATTTGTGAAATTGTTGGTGTACTCTTTATGAAAGTAGCCACTGAAAAGAAAGGCTGGGCACCAAAAGTTATTTTAATCGCTAACTTTGGCGTAAGTTTCTTCTTCTTATCTCTTGCAATGAATACATTACCGATGGGAACTGCTTACGCAATTTGGACTGGAATCGGAACTGCCGGAAGTGCACTTCTCGGTATTCTTATTTTCCGCGAGTCAGCGGATTGGCGTCGCCTTGCCTTCTTAAGCTGCATTCTGTGCGGCGCTGTTGGCTTAAAATTATTAGGCTAACGTGAGGTGAATGTCATGTGGAAAGAAAAAGGAAAACAAATGTTAGCATGGATTACACTCGGGATCGTCATTCTATTACAAATAAGTTTTCATATAATAGAATGGCTGTTTCATAAAGTATTATCCATTCTTACATTCCTTCCTAACATGGCACTTGAAATTGCATCTATCGCTTGGTCAATTATTGCCTCCATTACAATCGTGATTATATGGAGTATCGCCAAGCTATGGAACAAGTTATTTAAAAAGGACAGTTCTTCTGAAAAGAAGTAACTGTCCTTTTTTATCCCGCATTAACGGGCAGTAAGACCCCCACTGATTAAAGTTTCACTTTATATTCATTCTGATTTTCTATAGAAATTTGATGCGATCAGACAAAGCAGACCAGCTATGACAACACTCATACCAATCCCTTTATACAAATTAGGAAATGGCGATGGTATATCTGAGTAAAAATTTGCTAATATGAGACCGATTGAAAATAAAAGTACCCCAATTCTATATAACCACTTTCTTTTGTTCATCATTCTCCCTCCTAAAATTTTTCATATCCTTCTTTCTTTTGGACATACTACCTAAAAAAGGAGTGGGTTATATGCAAAATTCTATACATAAGCAGATCCTGTTTTTATTTTTCCTCTTTCTCATTCTCGTTATCGTTTTCAGCTTTATATTACATACTCCAAAAGATGTTGTACCAAACAGCCTCTCTGTTTATAAACTCTTACTTTCATATTGTCGTTATTGAATAAGGTGCCTTATATAAGGCACCTTTTAAAATTCTCTCTTCTCATACAATTTCACTGAAACGAAGATAGATACTATGAACATGCAAATTGAACTAACGAATAACACGCTGTTGTATAGTTGAATTTGTTCCAGGTTGATTTGAAACAAAGTTTCTAAAATAACAATCGGCGCCATGAATATTACTATCGTAATAAAAATAGTTTTTTTATACCCTAGCCAAAACGATATCGGTAAAACAAAACTTAAATACACTAAAATAAAGCTAATACTAGCAACCATTGTCGTTTCAATAAATTCAAATAGGTTAACCCCATTCTTCATTCCCATCGTGAAACAACCGACCGTTACGCTTATAAAAAGAATAATAATTGCTACTATATATTTCGCAAATACAATTTGTTTTCTCAATATTGGTAAACTATTTACTATAACTTCACTCTCATTTTTACTATCTGCTTCAAATGTTTTTACTGTTGCCCCAATTGTAATAATTACAGACATAATTATGAATAGATTTTCCGTATCTGTTAAAGCCATATAAAAGAGAATAGGATAGAGTATGTACCAAATTAAAAATTTCCATTGAATGATGAAATCTTTTAAAATTAATTGCTTGATCATGTATTACACCTCCTAATATGAAAATGTCCCTTCTATAACTCTGCCTCCTGAAACATTTTCATTGAGAGAAACATTGATATGACTATACTTACTAACACTCCGATACCAAGAACACTCATTGCTAGTGTAGCCTCTTGAGAGTGGAGTACTTTTAACATAATTATTTCATCACCAAAAATATTGCACATAAGGCCAATCATACCCATTAAAGGAAAAATCATAATCACATTCAAGACAGTAATAGCTTTATATCCTCCAATGTAATTAGTAGGTATCGTTACTACACAATAAATCAAAGTTGCTACTATTGCTGAAAATATTGCATATCCAGGAATAACTATATCTCTGTTCAACAAAATATTTCCTAATATTACGACTATAGAAGTTATGCTCAAACCGACTATAATAAATAATGTGCTTGAAATATATTTAGCTATAACTATCTCTTTTCTCATTATCGGCAAACTCACTAATACTTTTTCTATTTTACTTTTCTCGTCATAATAAAAAGAAATATATATAATCGTACTACATGTTATAAATAATCCTATTGCAATCCCCATTGGTTCGACGGAATTCTTAAAAATAGATAAAATGGGTATTAAAAAATAGAAAGGAAACATCTTCTTCTGTAAGAAAAACTCCTTCAAAATCAACTGTTGCATCTGAATTCTCCTCTCTATAAATCACGCGTTTCATAAATTTTAATTGTAAGAAACATAGAAGCAATGTAAATACTAACTAATGTAATGAATCCAACTATAAATACACCAATATGCATAGGATTCATAATCCACTCAATGAATGAAGGTGCTGTTTCATTCAGCCCATCACTAATAAACATCCAAAAAATTACACCCACTCCCATTGATGCTGCTGATATTATACTTCTTACTACCTTCGATTTTGTACCGTAATAACTAGGGAAAAGTATCACAACAAAAAACAAGGCGTAAACAGCTCCATTTATTACTTCATACCATGGAATTTCAATGTATAGATTAGGATGATAGGCACCGATATCACCAATGACCACAATGCCTCTTATAAGAAAAACAACTAACATCGTAGAGAGTATGCCACCAACAATGAATATTGCACAGGAAATATATCTAGCAATGATGATATCCTTTCGGCTTACCGGTAAACTATTTATAATAATGTCACTTTTATTCCTTTCATCCATAAAGATTAACGTCATAACCGAGGAAAGGGTTATAAATAAACAACTCATCGGAAATAACAATTCACCACTTGGCTCTAACATAAATAACAAAAGAGGCATAACAAAATTCACTAACCACGTTACCCGAAAAAAGAACAAATCTTTATATATGAGCTGACGCATAGGCACCTCTCCCTTTCGCAGTGTAAACGATGATATCATCTAATGTAGGATTTTCTAGTACGACCTCATTTCCAAACCAATCTATAATTGCTTGTTTATCCTTCGCTAAACCTTCGAAACCAAACTTATTTTTTCGTAATCCAACAAATAGCTCTTTTCCTTCTTGATCTAATAAATCATTACTTCCCTTTACGATTACGTAATTCTCCATTAATTCATCTTTCTCACCAGTAAATATAATTTCTCCATCGTTGATGAACGTAATATAATCCGCGATGCGCTCTAAGTCTGTTGTAATGTGTGTGGAAAATAATACGGATACTTCATCCTCCATTACAATTTCTTGCAGCATATCAAGTAATTCACTTCGAACAACTGGGTCTAATCCTGCTGTTGGTTCATCCATAATAATGAATTCCGCATGGTGTGAAAGTGCGATTGCAATCGCAAATTTCATTTTCATCCCTTTGGATAACTCTTTAATCTTTTTATACGTTGGAACTTGTAATCTCTGCATATACGATTGATACTGCTTTTCGTCCCACTTTTTATATAACGGTGCAATAATCCGTTTCATTTGCTCACACGTTAAATCTTCGTAATAATGATTTTCATCATATACAAAACCGATATTTTGTTTTATTTCCTTTTCGGCTTTCTTATTGTCCTTGCCAAAAACTTTTATATCGCCGCTATCTTTTCTAATTAAATTCATAATCATTTTGATTGTCGTACTTTTCCCGGCTCCATTTGGTCCAACAAATCCCATAATATATCCTCGTGGTAATGTAAAACTTACATTTTTCACTGCAAAATCTTGATAACTTTTACAAACGTTTTTTAGCTCTAACATCCCTTATTCCCCCTCATATAAACACGCAATCATCTGCTGTAAATCTTCAAGTGAAAGCTGCAACGCTTTACTTTCATTTACAACCTCTTCCACTTTACTTTCCAATAAACGAAGCCTTTGTTCTTTTAGTAGTTCATTATTTTTACGTGAAACATAAGTCCCTTTCCCAGCAACAGTTTCTATATATCCTTCTTTTTCAAGCTCCTCGTACGCACGCTTCGTTGTAATTACACTAATCTGTAATTCCTTCGCTAAGCTACGAATAGACGGTAATTGGTCTCCACCCTTTAAACCACCATTTAAAATAAGCTGGCTTAATTGTTTTCTTATTTGCACATAAATAGGGTCTTGGGAAGAATTCGAAATAATAATATTCATGTTTTCCTCCAGTGTGTATATACTGTATATACCTTATATACACAGTATATACACACCATCCTATTTTTGGCAAGAAAAAAAGACCAACATTTTCCTGTTGGTCTTTCGTATATGTATCACTTTTCAAAGCGATCTAACATTTCGTCTCTCATTCCGAAACTAACAACCGCAATTCCTACATACATAAAAAGAAGGAATGCTGGATGAACTGTATTGTACCAGCTGCTATCAACAATTAAATAAATCGTTAACGCCACAACAAGAACAAACGCTAAAATAAACATATAAAAGTGTCGTGTATTACCCATGATAAACTCCTCTCTTCTCTCTTCACCATTCAACAGTATATTGTATCGAATAATTCGATATGACTCAAGGTTAACTTTCTGTTATGTAATCAAGTTCTACCTTTACAATGTCCTCACACGCTATTGAAATGATTGTTCCTTGTTTATCAATCGCTGTCACTTCTCTATTATCCATTACACGGTGCGCTACTCTTTCTAACACTTTCCCTTGGTCTCGGTAACAAAATTCTTTTACATCTTTAATTGTTTCTCCATTTTCTAAATGGTATACCATTCTATAACATCGATATCCCACGCTTCCACCCCCGTCTTGCTCGTTTTTTCACATATACATAAAAATGAGTAATTTCTACCTCATCACATCTTCTTAATTTCAATAAAATTCTAACAAAAATAAATACTTTTATCAAACCGACTTTTTCAACAAAATCACCTATAAAACCGCATCTTTACAGCAATATGAAACAAAAAATATAAATTTTTAACATTTTTTTCATTCTAGCCACACCAATTTTGCAAAAAAAAGAACCCGCATGTAGCGAGTTCTTTTTTTTCCAATCACACTTGTACAGGTGCTAGCTTTTCATAACGTAAAACTGGTTTACGAGCAGCCAATGTTTCATCTAAACGTTTTATTACTGTTGTATGTGGTGCTTCTTGTACAACTTCTGGATTTTCTTCTACCTCTTTAGCAATTTGAATCATCTTATCAATGAAACCATCTAATGTTTCTTTTGATTCTGTTTCTGTTGGCTCAATCATAATACATTCTTCCACATTTAATGGGAAGTAAATTGTTGGTGGATGGTAACCGAAATCAAGCAGACGTTTTGCAATATCTAATGTACGTACACCAAGTTTCTTTTGACGACGACCTGACAATACGAATTCATGCTTGCAATGTCTATCGAACGGAAGATCATAGAATGGTGCTAATCTTCTCATCATATAGTTCGCATTTAATACAGCATACTCAGTTACTGCACGCAAGCCATCTGGGCCCATAGAACGAATATATGTGTATGCACGAACGTTAATTCCGAAGTTACCATAGAATGGTTTCACACGCCCAATTGCTTCTGGACGATCATAGTTAAAGTGATAGCCATTTTCCGTTTTCTCTAAAATCGGCTTTGGTAAGTACGGAATTAAATCAGCTTTCACACCTACTGGACCAGAACCTGGACCACCGCCGCCATGCGGACCTGTAAATGTTTTATGAAGGTTTAAATGCACAACGTCAAATCCCATATCTCCTGGGCGCGCTTGGCTTAATACCGCATTTAAGTTTGCACCATCATAGTATAATTTACCGCCTGCATTATGGACGATTTCAGCCATTTCTAAAATATTTTCTTCGAATAGACCTAATGTATTTGGATTTGTTAACATAAGTGCTGCTGTTTCTTCGTTTACAACACGTTTTAAATCATCTAAGTCAACAAGACCATGTTCATTTGATTTCACCGTAATTGTTTCAAAACCAGCTACTGTTGCAGACGCCGGGTTTGTTCCGTGAGCAGAGTCAGGAACAATTACTTTCGTACGGTTAAAGTCACCGTTCGCTTCATGATATGCACGAATCAACATTAATCCTGTCCATTCTCCGTGTGCACCAGCTGCTGGTTGTAACGTAACAGTATCCATACCTGTAATTTCAATTAAATGTTCTTGTAAGTCATACATTAATTCCATTGCACCTTGCACTGTTTTTTCATCTTGAAGTGGATGAATATTTGCAAAGCCTGCGAAACGAGCTACGTTTTCATTAATTTTCGGATTATATTTCATCGTACAAGACCCAAGTGGATAGAATCCAGAATCCACACCGTGGTTACGGTTTGAAAGCGCTGTGTAATGGCGCATAATATCAAGTTCAGATACTTCTGGAAGCTCTGCATCTTCTACTCGAATATAATCACTCTCAAACACATCTTCTAATTTTACTTCTTCTACATCTAATTTGGGTAAGCTATATCCTACGCGTCCTTCTTTAGTCACTTCAAAAATAAGTGCTTGGTCTTGGTTCTTCATTGGATAGCCCCCATTTCGTTTACAAGTGTGTCAATTTCCTCTTTTGTACGAAGCTCTGTTACCGCTACAAGCATATGGTCTTCATGCTCTTTATAATCACGGCCTAGGTCGTAACCACCGATAATATTCTTTTGTATTAATACATCATTTATTTCTTTAACTGGACGTTTACAATCTACAACAAATTCATTAAAGAATGGACCAGCGAACGTTACTGTGAAACCTTTCGCTTCAAATTGACGTTTTGCATATTGTGCTTTAGAAATGTTTTGACGTGCCATTTCTTTTACACCTTGTTTGCCAAGTGCCGTCATTGCAACAGAAGCTGCTAATGCATTTAACGCTTGGTTTGAACAAATGTTAGACGTCGCTTTATCACGACGAATATGCTGTTCACGTGCTTGTAACGTTAATACAAATCCACGTTTACCATCTGAATCTACAGTTTGTCCGACAAGACGTCCTGGAATTTTACGCATAAATGCTTTCGTTGTTGCAAAGTAACCACAGTGCGGTCCACCAAACTGCGTTGGGATACCGAATGGTTGTGCATCACCGATTACAACATCAGCACCGAATTTTCCTGGCGGTGTTAATGCGCCTAATGATAATGGATTTGAAGAAACGATAAATAATGATTTTTGTTGATGAACGATTTTTTCGATATCAGCTAACTTTTCCACTTGTCCGAAGAAGTTTGGATATTGAACGATTACACAAGCAACTGTATCATCTACTTCACTTTGTAATACTTCTAAATCTGTTACACCGTTTTTATGATCAATTTCAACAACTTCAAGATTTTGACCTTTTGCATATGTTTCAAGTACTGCTCTTGATTCTGGATGAACTGCCTTAGATACAAGAATTTTCTTTTTACGAGTATGACCAGCTGCTAGCATTGCCGCTTCAGCTAAAGCTGTACCTCCGTCATACATAGAAGAGTTTGCTACATCCATTCCTGTTAATTCACAAATCATTGTTTGGAATTCAAAAATTGCTTGTAATTCCCCTTGTGAAATTTCTGGTTGGTATGGTGTGTAAGCTGTATAAAACTCTGAACGAGAAATAACATGATCAACAATTACTGGAGCGTAATGATCGTATACACCTGCTCCTAAGAAAGAAGCATATTCTTTTAAGTTCGCATTTTTGCTAGCCATTTGAGATAGCTCTTTTAAAAGCTCTGGCTCTGATTTTGCTTCTTTAATTTTTAAATCCCCTTTAAAACGAACACTCTCTGGAATATCAGAGAATAACTCATCAATCGTTTGAACGCCGATTGTTTGTAACATTTCTTTTTTGTCTTCTTCTGTCATTGGAAGATAACGATGCAACATGAAATCTACCCCTCTCCCCGTTACTTTGAACGTTTATAAAATGGTGTTGGAACAACTACTGCTTTGACGCGTTTATTACGAATTTCAATTTCTACTTCTGTATCAACTGCTGCGTATTTTACATCAATTAGTGCTAAACCAATGCTTTTCTTTAACGTTGGAGATTGTGTACCACTCGTTACTTCCCCGATTTTTTCTTCTCCTATAAATACAGGGTAATGCGTACGAGGAATACCGCGTTCGATTACTTCGATGCCGACTAATTTACGAGATGCACCGTTTTCTTTTTGCTCTTTTAACGTTTCTTTTCCAAAGAAATCTGCTTCTTTATTTGGTTTTACCGCAAAGCCAATTCCCGCTTCAATCGGTGTAATATCTTTTGATAACTCTTGTCCGTATAACGGAAGTGTTGCTTCGAAGCGAAGTGTATCACGAGCACCTAAGCCACATGGTTTTAAGCCCTCTTCTGCTCCCACTTCAAGAAGTTTCTCCCAAAGTTTTGCTGCATCTTCACTCTTACAGTAAATTTCGAATCCATCTTCACCTGTGTAACCTGTACGAGATACAAGTGCAGGAATTCCATCTACAAGAATATTATTTTTAAATTTAAAGAACTTAATTTCTTTCAAATCTTCTGACACAACTTTTTGTAAAATGCCTTCTGCTTTTGGTCCTTGAATTGCAAGCTGCGCAACTTCACTAGAAACATTGACTACTTTCGCATCGCCAATTACATGGCTAGCTAACCATTCGTAATCTTTCTCGATATTTGATGCATTGATTACTAATAAATAGTCTTCTTCACCACGTTTGTAGATTAATAAATCATCTACTGTGCCACCATTTTCATAGCACATAGCTGTATATTGTGCGCCCCCTACCTTTAAGGTAGATACGTCATTTGTAACAACACGTTGTAAAAATGCTAAACTATCTACACCTTTTACCTCTACTTCTCCCATATGAGATACATCGAACAAACCTGCTCCTGTACGTACAGCTTCATGTTCCTCTTTAATGCTTGAAAATTGAACTGGTAATTCCCAACCACCGAAGTCGACTGTTTTCCCACCATACTTCGCGTATACATCAAATAACGGTGTACGTTGTAATGTAATCATGCTCTTTCCCCCTTATGCTCTGACAAATCAATAAAAGTTGCTTCCCATATCTAAACATTTTCATTCTGAAAAGATAAGGTTATACGGAATCTCAGTATATTTTTTTATGAAAGCGTAAATAAAAAGTTACTTTCTTGGATAAAATACGAAAGATTCCACACATTTCACACCATTATCCTAACATTATTCGCTATATTTCATCAATATTCTAGCATAAAAAATAATTTAGAATTTTTTATTCTTAATCCTATTAAATACAACTTTTAAGATTTAGACCTTTATCGTTGTCTATTCTTTAACTTTTAGTAATTGTGATAGCGCCTTATTACAAGGCTTATAATAAAGATTTTTTTAATAATCACTTTAGTTTATAAAAGGTGGGAGAGTCTTAATGAATGTCGATATTTCCGTAGATCGAACGTGGCAAAATAATTTTTTAAAAAGAATTGATGAAGATGGTCCTTGGACAAATTGGGATTTATATCATTTAGCTTATAAAACAGAGAAATCGTTACTCGTCCCTACTTTTGATGGATTGCAAGCACCGAAACATTTATCACATTTCACGCCGCTTCCACATCAATTAGAGGTCGCTCAAAATGTCATTGAACAAATGAATGGTAAAGCGATTCTAGCAGATGAAGTTGGACTTGGAAAAACGATTGAAGCTGGACTTATTTTGAAAGAATATATGGTTCGAGGACTTGTAAAAAAGGTACTCATTCTCGTTCCAGCTTCTCTCGTATCTCAGTGGGCGTATGAACTAAACACAAAATTTTTTATTCCTGCGGTCGCTCAAAAGAAAAGTTATTCTTGGGAACAAGCTGATGTCATCGTTTCATCAATCGATACTGCGAAACGTTCACCGCATCGCGATATCGTTTTAAACCTAGAGTATGACCTTATTATTATCGATGAAGCACATAAACTAAAAAATAATAAAACAAAAAACTATGAATTTGCACAGCGATTAAAAAAGAAGTTTTGTTTATTACTAACTGCAACTCCTGTTCAAAATAAAATCGATGAAATCTTCAACCTCGTTTCTTTATTAAAACCAGGTCATTTAGGCAATCAATCTAATTTTGAAGAATATTACGCTTCCAAAAATCGTTCCACTGAATCCGATGAAGATTTAAAAGCTCTTATCAATAAAGTAATGGTTCGAAATAGACGCAATAACACTGGCATTGATTGGCCGAAGAGGCATGTACGAACAATCTTCGTTGAATTCAATGAAGAAGAACAAGCTTTGTATAATGAAATTGAAAATTGGCGTGGACAAGATGCCGTCACATCTGCTTTCTCATCCTTAACTTTAAAACGGGAAGCATGTAGTAGTCGTGAAGCTGTTTACTATTCATTAAAAAAACATGTAGAAAAAAGACAGAAAGAAAATGAGCACTACATAAAGGACCCACATATTGATGTGCTGATGGACAAAATTAATCATATTCCGTTCAACTCCAAAGCAAATAAAGCACTAGAGCTTATAAAAGAAGTTGACGATAAAGTCATTATCTTCACTGAATATAGAGCTTCACAAATGTATTTACAATGGTTCTTACAACAACATGGCATTTCCTCTGTTCCATTTCGCGGTGGATTTAAGCGCGGGAAGAAAGATTGGATGAAGGAGCTTTTCCAAAATCATGCCCAAGTATTAATTGCGACCGAAGCTGGTGGTGAAGGAATTAACTTACAATTTTGTAGCCATATGATAAATTACGACTTACCGTGGAATCCAATGCGACTCGAGCAAAGGATTGGACGTATTCACCGTCTTGGACAAAAAAATGATGTCCACATTTATAACTTAGCAACAAAGCACACTGTTGAAGAGCACATTTTAAAACTACTATATGAAAAAATTAATTTATTTGAACGTGTAATCGGTGAACTCGATGAAATTTTAACGAGAATCAACATGAAAAATATTGATGCGCATATTCAAGAAATTTTCGCGCAGTCAAAAAGCGAAGGTGAAATTCGAATCAAGATGGAAAATTTAACATCTATTATCGATTTTGCGAAGCGCAATGAAGCAGAGGTGCAGGACTATGCAGCAAAATGAAATTCATAATTACTTATATAACTTTTTTGAGGCGAATAACTGCGAAATTTTAGAACGTTCCCCTCACCTATTAGACGTGCAGTTAACAATTGAAATGGATAAATTATTAATGAACCGCCCTTTCTATTGGCACTATCTTGAAAAAACAGGAGGCGTTCCGAACCCGATGCGCCTTACTCTTATTACAAATCCGGAAAACGAAGAAAACGAAGGTGAACTTATTCATTACGGTTCACCCCGTTTGCATCAAATATTTGAAACAACAAAAGAACTAGGTTCATACATACGTTTATATGAGGAAGTGAAACATAGCGGGGCAACTCATACCCCCCTTCATCCTTGGCTTGGTGTAAATATAAAAGTATCTTATCAATGCGACCGAAAAAAAGACATACTTCATTCCATCGGTATTCATCTTATTTCCGGGACAATGATTGCAAACTTTCACGACACTTTAGCAGAGATCAAACTCACACCGAAAATACCTGACTTTTGTTTTACCCTCTCACCTATCATTAAGCCACAAAGTGGCTTACAACGTATAGAGGATGCTTTAAAAAGTATAATCGCTGAAGATGACCACACGTGGGCAAAAGAAGCGAGAGTGCGTTGGAATCACGATTTAGACCTTTTAAATCGATTTTACGAAGATAGCGATGAACTTCCAGAAAGCTATGAAATTGAAAAGCAAGCATTACAAGAACAATACGAGCCACGCATTACAATACAAATTATAAACGGTGGTCTCTTTTATGTTACCGCAAATCATTTTCTATCTTAAAGAAAGCTCCTTCAGATTGAAGGAGCTTCTTTTAAGATATGTTCCCAGCCTATTCTCTATCTTCATTACGCTCTTGCTGTTTTTTCTCTGTCATACGTTTCTGATATGCACGATCCTTTGCACTTACATGGTTTGCATCAGTTGGAAGATTCTCTTTTGAACGACCAATTCCATTACTCATCTTTTTCGCCTCCTTTTTGCATGTTTCAAAATGCATCTTTATTTTCAGCTAGAGGCACAATCCTTATACAAAAAAATAAGAGCAGCCAGTAGCTGCTCTTACTCATTCACGTATTTTTGAAACATATCATGGATGCCTTGATTTACGAGGTTCGAGATCTGTTCGTCAGATTTATTCGGATAACGATCACGTAATCTGATAGATGCCTTCACCATTAAATTTTCTAATACAGAACGGCCACCTTCTCCATAAATAATTTCAGCATACTTAACCAGTCTTCCATCCTCTAATGTTGCTGGATTATGATTGAAGAAAAATTTACTCATTGTCTCCACCTCTCTTTTGATAACGTTTACATTTATATAGATTATTTATGTTATTTATTTCACAATATTGTATGCATGTATATTTAATTAGTTTCATTATAAAGTAACATATCAATAGTAAATATGTGATTTTCCATCCATTTTGTGAACAAATCAAAAAATGAAAGCGTTTCCTTTATTATATACTAAAAAAACTTACTACGCTAGGGACAATTTTTTTAATCTACTAATCATCTACTTTTCTTTTTTTTATTAAACCTTATACAATTTTCAGAAATTATATTATAAAATATATGTATGACTTAAGGAGGATTTGTATGAATCAAAATAAAAAAGCTATATTAGATCTTGTCTTTTATCTCGTATTCCCATTCCTCATTTGGAAATTTGCAAAACCTTATATCGATCCTTATTACGCAATGTTAATTTCCTCTGTTCCGGGGATTATTTATACACTGTATACCTTTAAAAAAGAAAAACAGTTTAACGTTACAGGGTTCTTTATTTTAATTACACTCATTTCTAATACAACGGTAGACTTAATATCTCGATCAGCGGAACGAATGCTATGGAATGATGCATATTATCATATCGTACTTGGCTGCATCGTTATATGTACAATCTTTATAAAAAAACCACTTATGTTATATTTCGCAGCGGATATTTCAGCACTGCAAGGTCATGATCGTGATAAAAGTCGTGAGCTTTATCGTGATAGTCGTATATATCCAGCACTGCAATATTTAACACTATTTTTCGGCCTTCAATTTATATTAAAAAGCTTCTTGAAAATCTATTTCATCTCTGTTTTCGGTGTAGATGGATATGGTGAAATGAGAGCTATTATGACCGCTGTTGGCTGGGGTATTTCTATTTGCATCGGAATAGGGTTTGTATGGGTAAATAATAAGATACATGCGGTTACTGAAGAAAAAGAATCTGTGCAACAATAAATAAAGATCCCCTAGCAGCTTGTTGCACTAGGGGATCTTTATTTTGCCAGACATATTACGAAAAAGTTAGCTTGATTTTTTTCTTTTATTTTTTACATTTCGATAAAACAAAGCAGCGCTCAGTGGCATAACACCAAACCATTTATTTAAGAATGGCTCTTTCTCCGCACGACGTTGTTGTTTCTGTTGTTTTCGATCCTCTTTTGGAGCATCCATATATGACACAAATTGCTGTGTCACAAAGCGTACATAATCATTAGTAGACATATTATCATCACCTCTACTTGATTAGTATGTCCACTTTTTTATTCATTAATCTTTTGCTTTAATTCATTCATGATTTGCTTTACCGACTTATTTGTCGTATCGATATGAATATCAGCCTCTTCATAATAAGCTCGGCGCGATTCAAATTTCGTTATAAATGCATCTATATCTTTCTTCTGAAATAGTGGACGTGTCGTATCTTCACGAAGCCTTTCTGCAATTACATGTGGATCGCAATATAAATACACAACAGTTCCATTTTCCTTCATCCACTTTCGATTTTCCGCTCGTTCAATAATCCCTCCACCCGTTGTAATAATTACATTCTGAACCGGTAGTGAACGTAACATTTCACTTTCATATTCCCGAAAAGCCATTTCGCCTTCTTCGGCAAAAATATCACGAATTGCCTTCTCTTGCTTCTCTTCAATTTTTTGGTCTGTATCTACAACATCCATATGAAGTTCTTTACTTAACACTTTTCCAATTGTTGTTTTCCCGGCTCCCATATAGCCAGTTATGTATATAGATTTCATTTTCGTTCCTCTCAATCATCCGTTATTATTTGTTATTATAACGAAAGATGTTACTTTATTTAATAAAAAAACGTTTTGTTCTTCTTATGCTATGAAGAACAAAACGTAACATACTCACTATTTTCTCGTAATCAAACAAGCTGGCTCACTTTTACTTATAAGTACCTCTTCTCACCCACTGCGTTGCAATCCATTTCTCACCTTTCGTTACAGGTGCTCCTCCATGTAACGTAAGCTCATTTAGTAATTGATCTTGATAAAAATACTCAAAGTATACTGCCATTCCCTTTCTAGGGTGTACAGAAAGATTTAATTTCGGAAAGAATGTTTCCCCGCCTTCTTCTACATCATTTAAGTACATCACAAGAGTACTTATACGATTATTAGCAGCTGACCTGCTATGTTCTGCAAAATAATCATAGTGCGCTTTATATTCTTGATCCACTTCATAATTTAAAATGTGCAATCCTTCTCCATGCGCTACAGGAACATTCGTGATAGATGAAATTCGTTTTTCAATCTTCGAAGTAAGTTCATTCTCTTCCAAAAATGCACCACTACTCGTTCGAATATCATTTACATCACGTGATGAACCAACTTTAGAACGTTTCATATTACTTTTAGACAATTCAATCAATTCAACACACTCTTCATCACTTAATACATTTGCTAATACAACAATAAGAGGTTCTTCGAATTTTGAAATAATTTGTATTTCCCTATCCTCTGTCATAATCGTATTTCCTTTATGATCAAAAATAGTTTGTTCCTTACTTTCACCTATTTGATTGTTATTTGTCATTTTCTTATCTCCCTAGAAAAAATGATTGGATAGCATGAATATATCATATTCTTTCTACCTTTCTCTTTTTTGAGAAAATTTAAACTTTTGAACATCGTTCTTATCCCTTTCCTCAAAGAAATTGACTCCCTCCACAATAGAAACTCATGGTTCTTCTCCATATATTTTACATATTATCCTTCTACCCAATCAAATATTTTATTATCCTTTTTCCTATAGTGAAAGCTCACTGTATAGAAAACTCTCTGTTTTGTAACACATTGCAACGAAATGATAATAACATCATTTTCAAAGACGTACTTTCCACTCACTTCTCCTCTTTCATACTGAAATAAAAAAACATCCTCTTTTTCTTTTTGCTGTAAGTCTCTTTTTATATCTGAAATAGCTCGATCAACAAGTTCCTCCATGAAAAAACTTTGTTCTATTTCAGAATAAAATTTTTTATCCGAAAGTAACATATTCGTTTCGTACATCAAAAATGAAATGAATAAAATAAGAAAAATAATTGTTCCTGGCATTACAAATCCATTTTGTTTTCTCATGTTTCTATCTCAATTTCACTATAGCGCACAGCCACGCCTTCATATATTTCACCACTTATATCTTTCACATATATATATAAGAAATGAGGTGTTAATTTATACGAAATCGCTTCAATCCTTTGTAATATAAATTCCCTTCCGCGCATATTTACTTTTCTTATTAAATTACTATTCAACTTTTCATACGTCACCTGATCACCATTACGAAGTTGGAAGCGTAAAATATTCCCACCGTTTTCTAGCTCTATCTTCCTCCCACTTGATACTTCACGAAACTCTAATTGCATTTGTCCTAAAAACACATCCCACTCCCAGTCATTTAATCCTTTTGAATGTGTATTTTCTATCCCCATAATATGAAGACGCGGTAAAAGTAAAAAGAACATTGATAAAAGCAACAAACATGCAATCATTTCTATTAATGTAAATCCCGCTTCTTTTTTATTTTTCCTTTGCATAAAGGCATTGCTCCATCGCTTTTCCTCTCCTATCTTTCCACATCGTACAAACTTCATCTCCTCTCCAATATGTGTAATATACAATTCCTTTTATGACTTGCTCTTTTACTCGCTTTTCCTCATTCTCATACTTAAATAAGGCCGCTTCTTTTTTTAATAATATTAATGCTTTATAGCTCATTTTTATATTTTTTCTTTCTTGCATAATTAATAATGTTTGCGGGAGCAATAACGATGCCGCCATCATTATTAAACTTAACGCTACAACCATTTCAACCATTACTGATCCTTTTTGACACTTCACGATACGTAAATCTCCCTCTTCCAAGCTGAAATACAATCTCATATTTATACCCTCGATAGGAAAGTAAAATCGTACCACCCCTATTAATATTCCCGCTCGGATTATATGTCATTGGATTTGGAAAGGTATGCAAATCCATTTGGACATCTTTATCATATTCTCTCTTAACAATTAAAAGGTCTGTCTCCGATTCCGAAATATAATACATCTGTTTCCCTTTAAACCAGCGTAACGTATAATGTTGTTGACGCTTAATCGCCAACTGCTGCATATACAAAATATCATTTGAAAACTGTTTCAAAAACTGCTCAACTTTTTGTTTTTCATGTAATGAAGTAACGTTAAAATGCGTAACAACACTCAGTACAGAAATAGCAAATAAGACAAGTAGCATTTCTAAAAGAGTAAAACCTTTTTGCTTCACGATTTCCCAGCTGATACCGTACCATCATCGGAAATATGGATTGGTTCACCTTTCGGGCAAGTTTTTGAAGTAATATACTTTCCTGTTTCAAGTTCCTCTATTGATGGAATCTTATTATGTTGCAAGTGATATGCTTGTATTTGTGCTTCTATAGATTTCACATAGGCTGCACATCCTTTTCCTTGGACGGATGAGCGCTGTGTAACTACATTTGGAATAATTAATAGTAATAATACAGTTATGACAACCATAACTAATAACATTTCTAAAAGAGTAAAACCCTCCTCATTCTGCATGTAAATGCCCCCTATATAGAATTCATCATTTGAAACATCGGCATAATCATCGCTAAGTACATCAAAATGACTATAACCCCAAGACATGTAAATAAAATGGGTTGAATCACAAATAACATACGTTTAATTTTTTGTTCTACCTTTTCAATAATGAGCTCACTGTAATCACCAAGCTCATTTGCTAAATTACCGTTTGCTTGTCCATGCGTAATGATATAAGAAAGTTCTTTTTCGTAATAACCGCTTTTATCAATAATAGATTGTAACGGTTCTCCTGCAATTAATTGCCGCTCAATTCGGTCTGCTTCATACTGAAAGAACGGATGATACTTTTGCTTCATCATTATTGTTAATGCTTCGTGTACCGACAATCCACCGTGTAATAAACCACTTAATTGAGTGGAAAAATAATGCGAATGATTTAAAATAAGAAATGTTTTCATAAGGGGAATACGGATCATAATCTTTACCTTTTGAGTAGGCGGAAGTTTTCGGAAATAAAATATATATAAACTAAATCCCGTTATAACGATAAGAACAATCATATAAATGAAGTAGGGTAATAATTTAATTGCAACTAAAATTTGCTCCGTAAGTGGTGGTGCTGTAGAACGTAAAGAACTATACATCATTTCAAACTGAGGCAATAAAATGAGGTTAAAAACAGAAAGCATAATCATTAAAAAAAATGATAAAAACATAGGATATCGCATTACTTTCATCATATCTTTCCTATATTTATCTTTCTTGTAAAGAAGTACGCTCCCTTGTTGCAAAGCAAAAGAAATGTCACCATGTCGCTCTGCATAAAACAAATAACTTAACATCTCAGAGTGAAACATTAATTGGTGAAAAGAAGCGTGCAAACTTTGTCCATTTTTCAATCCCTCGATCATACGCTGTAACTGTAATTTCTTCCCTAATGGTAGTTGCAACTGCAAAAATTCTAACGCCTGCAAAAGTGAGTAACCTTTCTCTAATAAATCACTTAATCTTTTACATAATAATGCTTGATCACTTAAACTCCATTTTCTCTTAAACATATACATCTTCTTCTAAAAAGCCTAAAGCATACCCTTTTCGAACCGACGATTCCAACGTTTTATAGTGATACGTAACATGTTCTCCACTTGCTTCTTTAATCGCTTGTTTTAATTCATATCCATATAACAGTTCATAAATGCTTGCCTGTCTCACTTTCCTCATTGATTTACATAAAGTTGCACACTTCCCTCTGCAAAATGGACATTTTAATTCGACGAGCCGCTGAGCAGCTACTGCTAATAATGATTGTTCAATTTCTTGCCTTGTAATACCATAATCCATAAATCGTAGTATCGCTCCTTTCGCATCATTTGTATGCAAGGTTGTCATTACTAAATGTCCCGTCAAACTGGCCCTTACAGCTACTTTTGCTGTTTCTTCATCACGAATTTCGCCAACTAAAATAATATCTGGATCATGACGCAAAATAGCCTTTAATCCTGTTTTATATGTGATACCAGCTTTTTCATTTATTTGAATTTGTAATAAACCGTCTTTTCTTTGCTCAACTGGATCTTCTAGTGTAATGATGCGACGTGTTTGCCATTTTCTAGCTACTTCTAATAACGCATACATTGTTGTTGTTTTTCCAGAACCAGTCGGCCCAGTAAATACGAGTAACCCATGCGAATGCTTTAAAAAAGAGAGTAATTTTTCCGTTGAACTTGGAAATAACGAAAGGTGAGACAACGGCTGAGCAGATGCTTGTAAATGGAGGCGAATAACGAGACTTTCTTGATATACTGTTGGAAGTGTTGAAAGGCGTAAATACACTTCTTGTCCATCAATTTGTAAGTACAACGAACCATTTTGAGGTTTTCTCCTCTCTCCTATATCCATTGATGCTAAAAATTTAAAGTGCGAAACAAGCTTTTCTCCAAATCCCTTTTCAATACACCGTTTCGTAATTAAATCTTTTCCAATACGTAATTGAATCGCCACATCCTTCTGCCTGGGCACAATATGTAAGTCCGATGCTTGCACCCCACAAGCTTCTTTCATAATCATATTTGCAAAAAGCTCGACACTATTCATCAAGTTTCCCTCCTCACTATGTATATATCATAAAAAAATGCACAAGAAAAATTAGAGATTTTGTATTTTCACTAGGATAAAAAGGGAAAATATGTTTGTGAAATTATGAACAATTTCTGAATTATTGTCTGAAATTACCTATATGGAAGTTTATCTGTATTATAATGTTAATATCTTGGATAAAGTGATAAAGGTGGAGATCCTAATGGAACAAGCTTTAAAAATTACAGGTGTGTTATCTGACCCTACTCGTTATTACATTTATAAATATATTTCGCAAAAGCATAATTACGTAACTGTACAAGAAATTGCAGATGAGTTTAACATTCATCCAAACGTAGCGCGTTTACATTTATCTAAATTAGAAGATGTTAATATGCTCAAATCAGAAACAAAAAAAACTGGGAAAGGCGGCAGACCAAGCAGACTATACGTCTTGTCTCAAGATGTCATCCAGTTACAATTCCCATTTCGCGATTATCAATTATTAGCGCAGATAGCATTTAATTCACTGCTAAGCTTAGGTAGTGCTGGTGAAAAAGCGCTATATGAAACAGGGAAACAATTCGGCAAAGAATTAATGCAACAACATATGCATCGCTTAAATGTAAGTGCAGAAGCATTGACGATAGAACAAAAAATGCTAATCGCAAAAGAAGCATTCTCAACAGCTGGCTTATCCCCTGCTTTTGAATTAAGTACAGATGGCACAAAAATTTTCTATGATGTACACAATTGCCCATTTAAAGAAGTTGCTGCGCATCATCCGACTGAAATTTGTAATATGCACGGAGATATGATGAAGGGGATTTTTGAAATCCTATTCCCGAACGTGGAATTAACACGAAACGATAGTCTACTAGATGGCTGCAAATCTTGTAACTATAAAGTGAAACTTTAATCAGTGGGGGGGTGTTCTTCCCCCACTGATTATTAGCCCGCACCAATCGGGCTTTTACGGGCAGTTATCTCCCACCTAACTTCCTCTCATTTGCCGAATTTTGAGGTGGGAGTTTTACTGCCCGTTAATGCGGGATAAAGTTCAAATTTAGTTTTTCAACTAAGAAGAAGTCAATATTATAATTGGCTTCTTTTTATACGAATGAATATTTACAATAGTTAGAAAAATAAACTATAATGAAAAGAGGTTTTACTTTTTTTAGAAAAGGAGGGAGATGGCATGGAGCGCATGTTTCGCGTTCTCGGCTTTTGGACTGGAATTTTCTCGGTTATGTTTTACGTAGGGGATATGCATTCGACCGCACTACTATTTTTAGGACAAACAGGATTCTTCGTACTTTTAAGTTATTTAAAATTAACAGAGCGTATGTATATATACGTATTCGGAGCATATTTAACCGTTTTCTTCATCGGATTTACATGGTACACAACATTTTTACTTGTCCCTGGAGCTGGGCATTAAGAGATGGCAAATTGCCATCTTTTTTTTAATTCCGTAATTCCCTAGTTGACTTATAGGTTTTATTACCTTATATTCTATATAACACATTGGAATTAGGGGGAATCAACATGAATACACTGCTTGTCGGGATTAACATCACAGTCATGCTCATTTTAGTTGGCGTATTGTATTATATGCAACGTAAGCATGTATCTTTTAATAAACGTGTATTTACTGCTTTAGGAGTCGGAATTATCTTTGGTCTTATATTACAATTTATTTATGAACCTACTTCTAAAGTAATTATCGAATCAAATACCTGGTTTAGTTTAATTGGTAACGGTTATGTGAAATTACTTCAAATGATCGTTATGCCACTTATTTTAGTATCTATTATTTCAGCATTTACAAAATTACAATTAACGAAAAACCTTGGTAAAATCAGTGGTCTTATTATCGGAATTTTAATTCTTACTACAGGAATTGCCGCAGCTGTCGGTATAGCTGCAAGCGCAGGATTTGATGTATCAGCAACAGGTTTACAACAAGGTGATGCAGAATCTGCTCGTCTGAAATTAGTAGAAGAAAGATTTACTTCTATTGAAAAGACAACAATTCCAGACAAATTGTTAGAACTGTTGCCTACGAATCCTTTTCTTGATTTAACAGGTGCTCGTCCAACATCAACAATTTCTGTTGTAATATTTGCAGCCTTTATCGGGATTGCCTTTATAGGTGTAAAACGAAAATATCCAGAACAAGCAGAGCTATTTAAGAAAATGCTTGATGCTGTATATGCAATCGTAATGCGTATGGTAACATTAATTTTACGTCTTACTCCATACGGCGTATTAGCTCTTATGGCAAAGACAGTTGCTGGTAGCGATATTAACGCTATTTTAAAACTTGGTAACTTCGTGTTAGCATCTTACGTAGCTCTTATCGTAATGTTTATCATTCACTTATTATTAATCGCATTATCTGGTTTAAATCCAATTCAATATTTGAAAAAAGTGTTCCCTGTATTAACATTTGCATTCACATCTCGCTCTAGTGCTGGTGCAATGCCATTAAATATTGAAGCTCAAAAAGAAAAGCTTGGTATTTCTGAAGGAATCGCTAACTTCGCTGCATCCTTTGGGGTATCTATCGGTCAAAACGGTTGCGCAGGTATTTATCCAGCAATGCTTGCTATGATGGTCGCTCCAACTGTAGGAATTGATCCATTACAACCACAATTCATTTTAACTTTAATCGCTGTCGTTGCTATTAGCTCATTCGGTGTTGCCGGTGTTGGTGGCGGTGCAACATTCGCAGCGTTAATCGTACTATCTACAATGAACTTACCAATCGGCATTGTCGCTCTTGTTATCTCAGTTGAACCATTAATCGATATGGGTCGTACAGCTCTTAACGTAAGTGGTTCTATGACAGCTGGTCTTATTTCTAGTAAATGGCTTGGTGAATTAGATCAGGATACGTACAATCAAGATGATGTAAAAACTGGTGAGATTGCTTCATAATAAAAAAGGACGCTAACAAAAATGTTAGCGTCCTTTTTTATCTACTATAGCCTCGGGTTTGAACATTTTTTGCTTGCACTTGCATTGCAATGGTAACTCTGTAGATCTACTCAATAAATAATCACTTTGTTTATGAAATTTTGTACAATGATCTTATTGGATAATAAATCATCTGATTCACTTTCACACTCTTTTATTTCATTTAATAATTTTCATTTTATCCTTCAATCCATCCTATACCCACAAATAAGAGCAAAAAACCTATTATTAAAGAAATCCCTCCCAAAAGAAAATAAAATGGTGGTCCATATAACGGATTATTAAATAGTTCTAAAATATTCCCCCATACAATACCCCATCTATCTTTCTTTGTTGTCTGTTCTTTAATCTCTTTTACGAATTTATAAATACTTAGACAAATAAAAATGAAACCTAACAATATTAAACCCACCGTTATTACAATCGCCATATTCATATTACTCCATTAATTTTTTATAAAACTGACTATAGTTGTGATTACACTATACTTTATTTAGTCGTTTATTTTAACACTACATTCGATACCTTCCTATCACATAAAACTGCCCTCCAAATATTACATTGAATACTTGGAGAGCAGCTCATCTATAAGACATCTATCGATATGTCTTGCCATATAAATTTTTATCGATTGAAATATTCATTATTTGCTTTTTTTCCTACTATTCCACCATGTGATAGCCTTTGGTTTAACCTTAACATACCCCTTTCCTATCCAGTGTTGTGCATATCCAAATAGATTATCTGCTGCGATACCTTTCGTATCACTCTTTAATACGTTATCCCATGTATTTAACTTCTTTATTTTGTTTTGTCACCGCAGTGACATATATAAAGAAAGAAGAGCCAACATCAGCTCTTCTTTCTATCATATACTGATGAACCTATTTTTCCTTAAATAGCTCATAATCATATATTACGCACAATACAACTGTATAAACAATTGCTATAATATAAAAAAATATGATCGGAGTACCCTTTAAAATAGGAGTTAACAACTCAGTAAATGCCACAATTACTACTAATATAATTGGCAACAAAGTCAACAAGGCTGATAGCATATACTTTTCTTTTATACAATACAACATAATTCCTATTGCAAATAGAACTATAATTACACGTATTGGATATTCTAAAATTATATAAATGAAATGCTCTATATATTGGAGATCCATCATACGCAGCTTTACCAAATGTCTAAGCATCTTCTAACAGTCCGATTCCCCCTAAAGCTTTCCCTCCAACTTTTCTAGCTTCCTTATTTATAAATGCCTTATTAAAAGCTGGCATATTTTCCTTTTTATACATAGCTTTCCCCGTAAAATACCCGCTCGCAAACTCAAAACTAGACGATATAGCTTTCCAACCACTTGCATATCCATCTGCCCAAGCCTTAAAACCGGCTTTAGCTCCAGCCTTTGTTGAATACCAAATCTTTTTCCATGCTTTATTTCCATCAGGATCGATCTTCATTACCGGATTATTATAACCATACGTATACCCATTCTGCGTTACTGTATCATCCTCATCACCCGGATCTGGATCCACCATGCTCCGGATTATAGTATCTCGCAATCAAGTAATACATACCGATTTCTTTATCATACATGTATCCTGCATATCCAAATGGGTCGTCTGCTGCGTTGTATTCCCCTTATCATCATAACTGCAAAATTTTTTAATACAAAAGAAAGAAGAGCCAATACCAGCTCTTCTTTCTCAAAAGTAGTCCTTAACCTATTCTTCCTCTTCTACTTCTTCTGTATCATATAATAAACCTTCATTTGCAACAAAAATCGGTCCATTTGCTACATCAATGCGAAGTGTCCATGCCCACGGCGCAGATACACGATTATAAACACCTTTCCAAAATTCCATTGACTTTCTTTCAAACTCTTCCATCTCTTTTAAAATCTCTTTATAAGCATGTCCATCCAGTTGAAAATTTATTTCTTGCATCCTCATTAACGCATGATGCTTGGCTTCTATCTCCGCGGCAACTCGCATCTCTTCTTCCGTTGCCATATCAATAATTGTCCCATCTGGTGGTAAGATTTCATATACATTTTCTACTCTTATATACTCATTCGGTACTTCTTTGAATCTATTTCTTCTATTTCTACTAAGCATTTTTAATCCTCCAAAATGAATTTATTATTAAATACAGATTTCTTCTTTCCAACTACTTGTTTTAGACTGGACCACAATTAAATTTTCACTTTCCCATTTCAATGTCCCCAAAAATCTTGCATACACCATTTCGTTACCTACCTCCTCCACTAATAATTGATCACGAATCTTTAAACCCTTTTCATCATACACTTCACATCTTAGTTGGAAACCTTTTACACGATGAATTCCTTTTAATATCGCTATCTTCTTACGGCTAGGGCTTTTCTTAGGAGTTTTCCCTACCAAAAATATCCCTTCATAGTTTTGCTTTACTATTTCATCCAAAGAATCTTCAATATATCCCCTTATAGTATTCGGCAATAGATTTGAGTTTTCTTCGAGTGCAGGTATTACATATTGGCGCACTAATTTACAAAATTCTTCATATTTTTCTTCAACTGAATTAAGTGTTAAAAAATCCATAAAATCATATGAGATAGATATATCAATTTGATTCATATCCACAATGAATTCACAGAAATCTCCTTTATTAACCTTAGCTAAACAAAATACTTCTACAATTTCAATACCGTTTAGTCCTAAATCAAATTCTCTTAACTTTCTAGAAAAAATCAATTCAAAAATTCTTATTTCATGAGCTTGTAATTTATGTTTCTTCGATCTATTTTTACACCAATCATAAAACATAACGTCTATCATTTGTTATTATACACTCCCTATTCTCACCACCATGGTTGTGGTCTTTTATGATACTTGGGATTAAATTTCCCTTTAGCTTTTGATATTCTATTCACATGACCTTGTTCCCACTTCAAGGCTTTATTTCTAGTCATATTCTTCTTAACTATCCTTGATTCAAAATGAAGATTTTTAGCGTTGTTATTCCAACTATTCACTTGACGTGTAGCTCTATAAGATTTTCCAGCATTAAACGTTGCCGCTATAGATTTTGTTTCTTTTCCATTCTCTACAACTTTCACACTTGTACGATTTCCAAATCCATCATATGTGTATGATTTACTTGTTCCGTTTTGTAATGCTTCGTTTAATAATTGGTTAATCGGGTCATATACAAAGTTTGTTTCTGTTACTTTCCCGCCTGCACCTTCATGTTTAATCTTCGTACGGTTGCCCGATTGGTCATATTCATATCGTTCAGAAAGAAGAATACTGTTTGACGTACCTACTACTAAATCTTTAATTTTATTCGCATGGTCATAGTTGAAGGTAGAACCTGAGCCATTTCCAGCTGTATACGTACGAACATTTCCTTGATCATCATAATCAAATCGATATGTTTGAGAACCATCTGTTACACGTATATTTTGATCTAACGTGTTGTAATCATACGATACTTTATTTGTGTATCCACCTTGCGTTACTGTTTGTTCTTTTAATTTTTCTGTCTTACTGTTTGCTTTGTCATGATACGCCCAGTCAATTTTTCCACCTCGGCTATCCGTTGCACTTGTGACACGGTCAGCCTTATCGTATGTTTTTGTACGTTCTACACCATTGATATGGTCTTTTATTTTCGTAACTTGTCCATTCTGATCACGTTCGAATGTAAATGAATCTTTTCCATTTCGCTTTTCACCAATCGCGCGATCTGCTGTATCATATACAGATTCTAAAATAGAGCCGTTTGGCATTGTTGTTTTAATCTTGTTTGCATTTTCATCGTACGTATTTTCAATACGGCGGTTTAATGCATCGATATACACTGTATTTTTATTATCTACATCATATTCATATTTGTGTGTTTGTGTTTTCCCACCAAACATGACAGATTTTTCTGTTGTATTTCCATTATGATCATAACGATAATTTACAGAAGTACCATTTTTTAATGTAACCTTTGTTAATAGATTATCTTTGTTGTAATCATATAATTTTGTATTTCCTTTTTCATCTGTCTCGCTCTTTTTGTTTCCTGATGCATCGTATGCGAAGGTATTTTTTTGCCCCTCTTCATCATACGCGGCAATAACATTTCCATCGTTGTCATACTCGTTTTTAATAAGAGCATTTCCTTCTAGTAAACGAACATCATCAAACCATACTTTCCCTTTATTATTATTTCTAAATAACAGATATACTTGAATCTGCTTAATTGGTTTCTTAGCTGGAATGACAACCGCACTACGGTTCCAATCATTTGTCCCACTTGGGAATTTTGCTTGATAATTTTCACCGCTGCCATCTTGATAGTAAACATCTGCCCAAATTGAATAGTCTCGTGATAGTTTATCTGGCGCATCATTTTCTACATTTTCAGATTTAGACATTCCTGTTAACGTGATTGGTTCTGCTTTTTTCTGATTTAAATTTACATGATTGCCATATCCTACATTTGAACCGCCATATTGGCTACGCTCTAATACAATAGACGAATGTCCTGTAAAACTTTCCTGATGAGAAACATCTTTTGGATCACAACTTGTTCCGTCTCCTCGAATCCATCCAGGAATACATCCTTGTTCAGTTACATTCTCTACACTACTATTTGTAATAGGATTGAAACTAGAAGAAACTTCTCCTTTTTCAAGCTGTAATTTATCAAACCATACGGAACCACTTGTAGAAGAACCACCATTTTCTACTTGTAAATAGATTTTTACTTTTCTTGTTTGCTCTGTTGTTTTAAAGGTTACTTGGCGATTAACCCAGTCACTTTTTCCTTGCACTTTATTATGACGAGTATCGTGCCAACCACCATCTATACCCGCACCATGTTCATTTAGTGACTGTACATTGAAGAAAGCTGCACCATTAGATAAATCCGTTTTCACCATACCACTTAATGTGTAAGTTGTATTTGGTTCTAACGTTATTTCTTGAATTGCGGCAATATAGCCCCAATCATTATTCGTTGCTTTCGTTGTAATTTTGATTGATGATTCCCCGCCAAGACCACCTGGTGCTGGTGTTGCATCTTTTGCGATAGAACCGGAATTATTGTTATTTACTGGTGCCCATTTATCCGTGCCATTTATCTCGAAGCTCGGATTTTGAATCAGGTTTTCCCCTGTTCCTAACTCTTTACTTGTTTCAATCGGATTGCCGTATTTATCATCTTGAGTAACAGAAGATGTATGTGCCGATTGATCTGTTTCAGATACTTCTGTGTTTGCTGATTTATAAGCAACAGTTGTTTCACGATTTTCGTTATCTGTCGCTTTTATAATCCCATTGTCTTTATTGTACTCAAACTTTTCTGTCCCCATTTCATCAGTAACAGAAGTTACATTCCCATTATTATCATAGGTCGCTGTTTCTGTTTGATTTTTAGGAGTTGTTGTTTTCACTAAATTATTCGCATTATATTCATACGTCGTCGTTAAATTCAGACGCCCGGAATCTTCAACTGTTTTCACTGGATTTCCAGCATCGTTATACGTATAAATAGTCTTACGCCCTTTAGGATTCGTTAACGTAACTTCTTTCGCATCCGTATTATATGCTAATGTCGTAGCTTTCCCTAATGGGTCTGTCACTTTTACTAATCTATTATTCTCGTATGCATACGATGTTTTATACGGTTTTGCATCGGTATGTTGCGGGTCATAAATAGATGTTAATAAACCATTATCATATCCGTATTTATATACTTTTCCTTCTGGTGTTGTAGAAGAAACAAGTAAATCTCCATCATATTTAAATGTAATCGTCTTGCTATCTGGACCGATTACTCTTGCTGATTTTTTATTATTTCCATCATATTGTACGACTAACTCTTTACCAGAAGCGTTCTTTACTTTTGATAAACGTGATTCACCATCATACTCATACGTCGTCGTATTTCCGTACTTATCTTTTGTATACTCGATACGTCCTTGTGCATCTCCAGATTTATAGAAAGTAACCGTTTGGTCTTTATCTTTTATTTCATATCCGCCTGACACTTGCTTAATTTCTAAATATACACCTACTGGAGCTTGATACGTATTATCTCCCGTTCTAGTAAATGTGATATTTGCTCCATCTGCAGAAATTAAAAGTAAGTTTCCATTTCCGTCGGCCCAAATTCTTTCTTCTAATCCACTAGACCAACCTGTACCAAATAAACCTACCTTTTTACTTAGACTATTATACGTTCTTTCTACTGATACATCTGGTCCACGCCCTGATAACGTAATATCTTTCTCACTCATGATAAAGTTACCATTTGTAGCATTCACTTTACCATTTAACACCGGAACCGATGCCCAGTAATCAAACATCCCTATAAATCCGAAATCTTGGGAGAATCTAGGTACAAACTCATGCGAAATTTCACTTTCAGCATGCCCAGCTTTACTATACGCTGTTACACGGAACCAGTAGTTTTTCGAACCTGCATAGATTCCACCAGAATTCTTATACACAGGTGATGGATCAACTGCTAATTCTGCACCTTTTTTATCGTGATGAAGTAAATATTGGCCTTTCGTTATTTCATCTTTTGTTGGCCAAATCTTCTCATTTTGCGTTGTCCAATTTGTTTTATTTCCCCATTAAGTTGGTAACCTTGTGTCATAGGTTTATGACGAAAAAGTCACAACTAATTTACACAGATTGTTGTAATATCAATGAGTTATTAGTTAGCGCCGTTGTGTCGCTATACAGCCCCTTTAAACACAGAAAAAGAGAATACAATAACATATTCTCTTTTCTCAAATATATTTCATTATCTCACAGCCCGTCCCTTTCACAAATAACCATTTTGCTCGCACCATTTATGAAATTGTCCTACATCTACTCCAACTAACACAATATCCTTTAGCTCTACATCAATACTTTGTTCCCCAATTACAATAGAAAAATGGGATTCTAATTGTTTTTCATTTTTCTTTACAGTTCCAATTCGGTTCCGATGCGGCCCATTTTTTATATATGCTTTTTGTCCTACAATATCAAAGTTCAAGATTCTCACCTCTTTTACTGCGCTCAAATTGGAAATACAATCTCCACCTCGGAAAATTTCCTTTCATTGCACTATTTCTCTATATATATGACGAAACAATAAAAGAGTCCTTCCTTCTTTACAATTATTTTTTCTTTGTTTCATTTTTATGATTGAAACGTAAAGTTTATAATAAAATACACTTGGAAGCGCTTTCTACGTAATTTTTTATGTTATAATATAAAAGTAGAACTTCGTAAAGAGGGTTAAAAAATGAATATAAACATGATTAACAAAGTAATTGAAGCATTAAAAGTATATGGCTTTCAGGATGTATCATTCTGTGAAGAAACGAAGCAATTTTTATTTCATAACGAAACCGATATTATGAGCGGCTATGCAGAAATAACATATAGTAGTCAATTCGAAAAATTTAACGTACAAATTCATCCAATTGAAACGCATCACCAAGCAGAGTTACAAGAGGTTGAAAGACATATACAAGCTTGCATACGAAAAGTAGAGTATTTAAATGCACTTCTTACTGGACAAACAAAGCTAGATGATAAAATTATTATTATGTAAAAAAAAAGAACGTGAAGCTATCACGTTCTTTTTCATTATACGTTCATTTTCCCCTTCAGCTGTAATCCTGTAACAGATTCTAATACATCCATCGCTTCTTCAAACGTCATATCAAAAATTGTCTTCTCTTCTATATAGGGAAACTGTCTAAAGCGCTTTTCTAACATTTTCACTGCATCCGATGTGAAGTTTGCGCTATCAATGCCAAATTCTGTTTCAAGAAGCACAATCCAATCTAACACATGAAAACCTAATCCATTTACGAATGAAATAAGTTTTTCTTCTGGCTGTGGAGATAAGAATACGTTTCGCTCCAGCTCACTGAAAAGTTCTTCTCCTAAAATTCCTGCTAACTCATCATCATGTTCGCGTTCAATAATCTCTTCATAACCGTAATCATCAACAAGCTCTTCTACTTCTTCACTATCCGCAAAAAGCAATTGACTAAGAATTGCATCTTTCTTAAATTCACTGTTTTGTACAACCTCTAAAAAACTTGTTTCCCATCCATTTTCTAATTTCATATTTATAACTCCTTTATATGCTTTACTTATAATAACTGTGCCCAAAATAGCCTAATGGTAACCTTCACTCTTTTTTTGCAAGAAATATTTCTCACTGCATTCCCACGTCTAACATTCCACTTTATTCAATATATATGAGACAAGCCCCTCAACTTCTCCTTCGAAAATATCAACTTCTCGTAAATGGTAGAATGTCGTTTGCAACTCATTGCCCTTGTGATATATATAAATTTTCTTTTCTAAAGCAATTGCCATCCCTAATTCTGTATGACTTCCATTCCCACCCTCTAGTATGAGTAAGAAAACATCAGCTTCTCGTATCGCTTCTTGTTCTTCTTCACCAATCTTTTGCAATTGTTCTCTATTGGTTGCTCTTTCATTTTTCGTCCAATCATATGTATGCTGCCATCCCACTTCTTTCAACTGGCTTGATACGAAACGAACAAGATGTTTATTTTGAAATCCTGAAGCAATATAAAATTTCATTTATATTCACTCCTTAAATATGTATGGGGAAACTCCTTTTTTAGCGTTAATGGGATTTTTTCAAAAAAAATCCCCATCCTTAGAACTTATTTGCGTTTCAATGATGGGGTGCCTCATGATCTTCTTTTATTTTTTGTTTTTTATAACTTTCATCAGCTAACATTTCTAGTTCAGCTGTTATTTCTGATTTTTCAAGCTCTCGTTCTTGTGAAAATTTCCGTGAAATATAAACAATAACACTACCAACGTACAACACAAAGCATATAATAAGTGCAGTATTTTCATAGAGACTTAGCTCCAACACAGTCACTCCTAATCCATTCGTATTTTCACGCTTAATCAATTGGAATTTCCCTATTAACCATTTGTTACCCCGCATTAACGGGCAGTAAGACCCCCACCTCAAAATTCAACGAAAACAAAGAAGTTAGGTGTGGGATTAACTGCCCGTAAAAGCCCGATTGGTTCAACTAATAATCAGTGGGGATGAACCCCCCACTGATTAAAGTTTCACTTTATTGTAACATAAAAATATCAATTCTTGGAATCTTTCATCCTACTAAAAAAGACATGATTGTTTAATCATGCCTCTGAAATATGTTGAATGATAGTTTTAATCGCTTCTTTTCCATTATATTTTTTTAATGCTGTTTTATACGTCTCATTATTATGAGATAGCTCTTCTATATGCTTTATAAGTGAGTTCACCGTTACATCCTCTTCATATAATACCGATGCATACCCTTGTCTTTTAAAGGATTCAGCATTTAAAATTTGATCTCCACGGCTTGCAAATTTCGATAACGGAATTAAAACCATCGGCTTTTGCATTGTTAAAAATTCAAAAATCGCGTTGGATCCCGCACGCGAAATAACAAAATCTGTTGCTGCTAATATATCCGGCAACTCTTGATGTACATATTCAAATTGTCTATATCCTTCTTTATTTTGTAAGGATTCATCAAGATTTCCTTTTCCGCAAAGATGCACAATTTGATAATTTTTCAGAAGATCTGGAAGTGCCGATCGAACCGTTTCATTAATTTTCTTTGCGCCTAAACTTCCTCCCATAACAGTAATAACTGATTTCTTCCGGGAAAACCCTAGAAACTTTAAACCTTTTTCAAGATTTCCTCTTAGTACGTCTTCACGTACAGGCGATCCTGTATATATTACTTTTTCTTTCGGTAAATGTTTCGCTGCTTCTTCAAATGTAACAAATATTTTCGAGGCAAAACGGAGCGCAATTTTATTTGCTAGTCCAGGTGTCATATCAGATTCATGTAATAAAACTGGCACTCTATTTAGCCACCCTCCTATTACGACTGGTACGGATACGAAACCACCTTTTGAAAAAATAACATCCGGTTTTAGTTTACGAATTGTTACGTACGCATCCATAACACCCTTCATCACGAGAAAAGGATCTTTTATATTTTTCAAATCAAAATAACGACGTAGCTTCCCGCTTGCAATACTATGGTATGGGATTCCTTCTTTTTCTATAATCGTTTTCTCAATCCCTTGATGAGAACCAATATAAGAGATATCCCAGTTCTGCTTTTGTAAATGTGGAATAATTGCTAAATTAGGTGTTACATGCCCGGCCGAACCGCCACCTGTAAAGACTATTTTTTTCATACGTCTCCCCCTTCTACACTATAGTACACTAAAATACCTTGCCTCAGGGTGAGAAAATACCATAGCCGTTACAGACGCTTCTGGCTCCATCATAAATCCTTCTGTTAATGAAATACCTATTTCTTCTGGATGAATTAAGCAAAATAATTTTTCTTGATCAGCAAGTTCTGGGCATGCTGGATAACCAAATGATACGCGTATTCCTCTATATTTTGTACGGAATCTCTCTTCCATCGTCAGTTCAGGTGAATCTGGAATTCCCCAACGATCACGAATGAGCATATGTGTTTTTTCAGCAAGTCCTTCTGCTAATTCAAGTGCTAACGACTGAATCGCATGACTGCGTAAATAATCTCCCTTCGCCTTCCATTCCTCTGCAATATCTCGAACCCCTTCTCCAACGGTAACAGATAAGAAAGCGACATAATCCATCTCATCTCCAATCGGGCGTATATAATCTCCTAAAGTACGGTATGGTGCTTTCCCTTGTCTCGGAAATTCAAATCGCTCTATAATACGTGTGTGATCTTCCGGATCGTATATAATTATATTTTGTCCATCACTTTGCGCCGGGAAAAATTGATACACCGCTTTTGGGCGTAACCAAGATTGTCCTTCTTGTAATAATTCATCAATTAAATCATTTAGCTCATGTGCTCTTTTATCCCCTTCTTGCAAGAGTTTTTTTACGTTTCCTTTTAACCCAAGATGGTGTCCAATTAACATTTGTCTATTTAAAAACGGTGCAAGATGAAGGGCAGGAATATCCCGTAATACAACTCGTTTCGTCGAATCTGGTATCATAACAGTTGCTTTTGGCAACGGCTCAATAACTGCGGGAATTTCTATTTTTTTCTCCTCTTGTTTCACAATATGAAGATGGCGTTCCTTTTTATCTCGCTTCATCTTTTCACGTTCTTCTTCTTTTTGTAATTTGTTAATAATATCAAGACCTGTCATTGCATCACTTGCATAACATACGAGCCCTTTATAAGATGGAGAAATACGATTATCTGTAAATTTCCTCGTTAGTGCTGCACCACCTACAACAATTGGAATATCAATATTCGCTGCTTTTAAATCTTCAGCAGTCGTTACCATTTGTTGCGCTGATTTTACTAACAAACCAGAAAGGCCAATAATATCAGGTTTCTTTTCTTGTACTTCTTGAACAATTCGATCCGAACGAACATTAATTCCTAAATTAATAATTTCATATCCGTTATTTGATAAAATAATTTCAACAAGGTTTTTCCCAATATCATGTACGTCTCCTTTAACAGTCGCTAATAATACTTTCCCTTTTTTTGCACTCTCACTAGATTCCATATGTGGCTCTAAATAACTTACGGCAGCTTTCATACTTTCAGCACTTTGCAATACTTCAGCAACGATAAGCTCATTACCATTAAATAATCGCCCCACCTCATCCATTCCTGTCATAAGCGGCCCGTTAATAATATCCAGAGGTTTTCGTCCTTCTGTAAGCGCGAGACTTAGATCTTCTTGTAGTCCTTGCTTCGTACCTTCTACAATATAATTTGCCAGTCGTTCATCAAGTGTTAGCGTTTCTTGTATAACGACATCTTTCTTTTTGGCAACACGATAAAAGTTTGTAAATTTTTCTAACGTCTCTTTCGTCGTTTCAAATAATAATGCATCCGCAAGACGTTTTTCTTCCTCTGGAATTAACGCATAGCGTTCTAATTTTTCCGTATTAACAATCGCATAATCTAATCCTGCTTTCGTTGCATGATATAGAAAGACAGAGTTTAATACTTCACGTCCAGCTGGTGGTAAACCAAAAGATATATTACTCACACCTAGAATCGTTAAACATTCTGGTAACGCTTCTTTAATAAGACGAATTCCTTCTATAGTCGCTGCCGCTGAACCTATATATTCTTCATCACCTGTTCCTACAGGAAACACAAGCGCATCAAAAATAATATCAGATGGGCGTATACCATACTTTTTCGTTAGTAATTCATAGCTTCTTTTAGCAATCTCTATCTTTCTTTCTGCACTAACTGCCATACCATCTTCATCAATTGTCCCTACAACTATCGCAGCACCGTATTTCCGAAGAAGGGGTGTCACTTTTTCAAAACGTTCTTCTCCATCCTCTAAATTAATAGAATTGATAACACCTTTTCCTTGAATATAAGTAAGAGCTTTCGCCATAACATTTTCATCTGTTGAATCAATCATAATCGGTACTTTTAACACTTTCGTAACTTCTGCCAAGAATCTTTCCATATCTTCTATTTCATCACGATCAGGGTCTGCCATACAAATATCAATAATATGAGCATTTTTCTTCACTTGCGCTCTTGCCACTTCAGCAGCCTCTTCAAATTTCCCTTCTGCTACTAATCTTTTAAACTTACGCGATCCAATTACATTCGTCCTTTCTCCAACAAATAAAGGCCTCATAGAATCATCGTATTGCAACGCTTCTAGTCCACTAATTCCATGTCCAACCCTTTCATGATGCTCACGAGGGTTAATCGAGGCAAGCGCCGATTTCATTACACGTATATGTTCTGGTGTTGTGCCACAACAACCACCAATAATATTAATCCATCCTTCTTCAGCAAAACGTTTTACTTTTTCAGCAAGTGACGCTGGAGATTCGTGATAATGCCCATCTTCATCAGGAAGACCAGCGTTTGGATAACACGAAATATAACACTCCGATAAATCAGATAGGGAACGTATATGTTCCCTCATAAATTCTGGACCAGTAGCACAGTTTAATCCAACCGATAATGGCTTCATATGCTCTACCGATAAATAAAAGGCTTCGATCGTTTGACCCGCTAAAGTCGTTCCCATCGGTTCAATTGTTCCAGAAATCATAATAGGTACTATTTTGTTTAGTTCTTCAAACGCCGATTGAATTCCAATGTACGCAGCTTTCACATTACGCATATCTTGACTCGTTTCAACGAGTAATACATCAACTTCTCCTCTTAATAGTCCTCTCGCTTGCCTTGTATAGGCTTCAATTAACTCTTCAAAAGTCACACCACCTGTAACACTAATCGCTTTCGTCGTTGGTCCCATCGCTCCCGCAACATACACTTCTTTCCCACTTTCTTTAACCGCTTGCTTCGCCAAAAGCGCTGCCCTTTCGTTTAACTCTTCATCTAAATGAGACAATGCATAATCACTTAATACAATATTTGTTGCACCAAACGTATTCGTTTCAATAATATCTGCTCCAGCTTCAATGTAGACTTTATGAATATTTAAAATAACATCCGGTCTTGTTTTTACTAAATATTCATTACAACCTTCGTATTCTTCTCCTCCAAAATCTTCCGCTGTTAAGTCTTCTTGCTGAATCATCGTTCCCATTGCACCATCTAATATTAAAATTTCATGTTGTAATCTCTCTTCTATTCGTTTCATCAATTAATACCTTCTTTCACTTCTTGCTTTTCTCTCACATATTTCACGAGATGTTCTGTAATTTCATATTTTAAAAACGGTGTAATAAGATAAATACCGTTAAAGTATTTCATCGCCGCATCGATCAACTCTTGTGAAATACGAATCCCTTCCTCTATGGCTGCCTCTTTCGTTTCATGTCCATCCATTCTTTGTCTTATCTCTTCAGGGAGAGTAATACCCGGCACTTCAAAATGAAGAAAATCTGCGTTCCGCTTACTTACTAACGGCATAATTCCAATAAAGATAGGTTGTTCCAAATGCTTTGTCGCTTCATATACTTCTTCTATTAAAGCAACATCATATATCGGCTGCGTTAAGAAATATTCAGCACCAGCATCAATTTTTCGTTCCATTCGCTTGACCGCTGCTTTTAAATGCCTTACATGAGGATTAAATGCACCTCCAACAGAAAATCTTGTTGCCGGACCAATTGATTTCCCTAAAATAGAGCGTCCGTCGTTCATCTCTTTAATCATTTTAATGAGCTCTATCGATGACAAATCATATACAGAAGTTGCACCTGGGAAATCACCAACGCGCGCTGGATCACCAGTTAAAGCTAGCACTTCCTCCATACCTAATGCTGATAATCCAAGTAAGTGAGACTGTAGTCCAATGACGTTATGGTCTCTACACGTTAAATGCGTCAATACTGGAATATCATGCTTCGTTAATAATGCACCCATAGCCATATTCGAAACACGAGGAGATGCTAATGAATTATCTGCTAGAGTAATAGCATCCGCTCCAGCCCTTTTCAGTGCTCTTGCCCCTTCAAAAAAACGCTGCGTGTCTAACGTTTTCGGTGGATCTAATTCCACTACAACTGTCGTTTGTTTCTTTGCCTTTTCTGCTAGAGTAACATGAGCTCTCGAACGCTTCTCATGTGTATGGACCACTTTAGGCCTTTGAATCGTCTCCTTTGCTATTACAGGTGCAACATTTGCAATAGCACGTTTCATTCCTTCAATATGTTCCGGGGTAGTACCACAACAACCACCTAATAAACGAATACCTTGTTCAATAAATTTCGGTGTCATTTCTTCAAAATACGCTGGACTTCCCTCATATACGTAACGCCCTTCCACATAATTCGGGAGACCTGCATTCGGATATGCTGATAAATAGCCATTTTGAGGAATCGATATCATTTTGAAAGCTTCCGTCATGTGAAGCGGGCCTAGTTGACAGTTCAACCCAACAACATTGGCACCGTAATCTAAAAGCTGTTTTAATATTTCATTGACATCATTCCCATTTTGAGTCGTACCTGCCTCATGTAACGCTAACTGAGCAACAATCGGAATATTCGTTTGTTTACGCAATACTTTAACCGCATGCAATAATTCAAATTCATCATAAAAAGTTTCTAATAGTAATCCATCAACCTGTTCTTCTAGTAAAGCACCTGCCTGCTCAAGTAACATAAATTCTCGCTCTATATCAGTCGTTGTAACAGCACCAATATGTTTCATACCTCCAATTGTCCCTAAAATTGCATTCCGATCTGTTACTGATGCTTTCGCAATATTCACTGCCGCTTTATTAATTTGGACAACTTGATTTTCTAGACCATACATGCGGAGTTTCGCTTCATTCGCACCATACGTATTCGTTTGAATAACATCCGCTCCAGCAGCTACATATTGTTTATGGATCGATATAATTAAGTCCGGATCAGACAAATTCAATTCTTCAAAACTACTTTGTAAACCATGCGAATGTAATAACGTTCCAACCGCACCATCACCTATTACAATTCCTTTTGATAATAAATCTAGTAATTTCACGAATCTCCCTCATTTCTATCAATATAAAAACCCCCTCTTCACTTTGAAGAGGGGGACATAATTGTTCCTCCTCTTATTATGCAAAACACACGTTTTGCAGGTTTTAGCACCGTTTCAAACATTTAGTTTGAAGGTTGCCGGGTTTCACAGGGCCTTTCCCTCCACCGCTCTCAATAAGAGTTTGTCTTTATTATTTTATTTATGTAGCTAAAAGGAAATACGTTCCCCTTTTAACAATGTTTGTTAATTTTTTATAAATTTAGCACGCACTAAAATAAAAGTCAATGACACTTGCGGAAAAATAAAAATTATTTAAAATAAAGTTGCAATTCAATTATCTTTTGTTGTAAAGTTAAAACCATAATAAAATTTCATACGAACATTCTTATCTAGAGAGGTAGAGGGACTGGCCCTTTGACGCCTCAGCAACCATTAACATTCATTCGTTAATAAGGTGCTAATTCCAGCAAATTGTGAAAGATTTGACAGATGAGAAGAAGACTCTATTCAATCCGAAAGCCTTCTTCTTAGAAGGCTTTTTTTATTTTCACTTAGTCGTTCACTTTAAAAAGGGGGAATTTTCACATGTCAACAATCGAAACAAAACTAGCACAAATCGGGAACCGTAGCGAAGCTACAACAGGAACGGTTAATCCACCTGTTTATTTCTCAACTGCTTATCGTCACGAAGGAATTGGTAAATCTACTGGATTTGACTATTCAAGAACTGGAAATCCGACTCGTGGCCTTTTAGAACAGGCAATTGCAGACTTAGAAAGCGGTGAGCAAGGGTATGCCTGTAGTTCAGGAATGGCGGCTGTTCTCCTTGTCCTTTCACTATTCCGTTCCGGAGATGAGCTTATCGTATCTGAAGACTTATACGGGGGAACATATCGTCTATTTTCCGAACATGAAGACAAGTGGAATATTCGATGTAGATACGTAGATACACAATCTATTAAACAAATTGAGCAAGCAATCACATCTCAAACGAAGGCTATTTTCATAGAAACACCGACTAATCCATTAATGCAAGTAACTGATATCGTAAGTGTAGCAAGTGTAGCGAAAAGGCACGGACTACTTCTTATTGTAGATAACACGTTCTATACACCTTATATACAGCAACCATTAACAGAAGGTGCAAACATCGTCCTTCATAGCGCAACTAAATATTTAGGCGGTCATAACGATGTACTAAGCGGACTTGTCGTTGCGAAAGGGAAATCTCTTTGCGAGGAGCTTGCTCATTATCATAATGCCTCTGGTGCTGTCTTAAGCCCGTTTGATTCATGGCTATTAATTCGAGGCATGAAGACTTTAGCACTTCGCATGAAACAGCATGAAGAAAACGCTCATGCAATTGTTGCTTATTTAAATGATGAAGATGGTGTGACAGATGTATTTTATCCAGGAAGAGGTGGTATGATTTCATTTCGCCTTCAAGATGAAACTTGGATTAATCCTTTCTTACAATCTTTATCCTTAATTACATTTGCTGAAAGTCTTGGCGGTGTCGAAAGTTTAATGACTTATCCAGCAACGCAAACTCATGCCGATATTCCAGAAGATGTTCGAACAGCACGTGGTGTGTGTAATCGTCTTCTCCGTTTTTCAGTCGGCATCGAAAATAGCAACGACTTAATTCAAGACTTAAAGCAAGCAATTAAACTTGTAAAAGAAGGTGTAAGAATATGAGTTATTCCATAGATACGCTTTTACTGCATAATCAATACAAGCATGACACACACACAGGAGCTGTTAACGTTCCCATCTATAACACATCAACATTCCATCAGTTTGATGTAGATGCTTTCGGAAAGTATGACTATAGTAGATCTGGAAATCCAACACGTGAAGCTCTTGAAGATATCATTGCTTTATTAGAAGGCGGGACAAAAGGATTTGCCTTTGCATCAGGCATTGCAGCCATTTCTACTGCATTTCTCCTTCTTTCACAAGGTGACCATGTTCTTATTTCAGAAGATGTATATGGAGGTACTTATCGAATTGTTACTGAAGTTCTCTCCCGTTATGGTGTTTCACATACATTTGTTGATATGACCAATGTGGAAGAAGTAAAAGAAAACATTAAACCAAATACGAAGCTCTTTTATGTAGAAACACCTTCTAACCCACTTTTAAAAGTGACAGATATTCGTGCTGTTTCTAATCTTGCAAAATCTATTGGTGCTCTTACTTTTGTTGATAATACATTTTTGACACCACTATTTCAAAAACCGCTTGATCTTGGCGCTGATGTCGTTCTTCATAGCGCTACAAAGTTTATTGCTGGTCATAGCGATGTCACCGCCGGATTAGCTGTCGTAAAAGATGAAGAACTCGCTCAAAAGCTCGGCTTTCTACAAAACGCTTTTGGTGCTATTTTAGGACCGCAAGATTGTTCTCTCGTGCTTCGCGGCATTAAAACATTGCATGTACGTCTCGAACATTCAGCTGCAGGTGCCAACAAAATCGCACATTTTTTACAAGAGCACACTAAAGTTCAAAATGTCTATTATCCTGGCTTACAAACACATCTTGGATTTGACATTCAACAATCTCAAGCTACATCAGCCGGAGCTGTCCTATCTTTCACTTTACAATCAGAAGACGCACTCCGCCAATTTTTATCAAAAGTAAAACTACCTGTCTTCGCAGTTAGTTTAGGAGCTGTCGAATCGATTCTTTCCTACCCAGCTAAAATGTCACATGCAGCATTGTCGCAAGAAGCTCGTGATGAAAGAGGTATTTCTAATTCATTACTTCGTTTATCGGTTGGTCTTGAAAATGTTGACGATTTAATATCCGATTTTGAAAATGCCCTTTCTTATGTAGAAGAACCTGTAAATGCATAAAGGGAAGAAACGAAGCTGTGTACGAATAATAAAACTCTTCAAGAAATAAAATAGTTGTTTAAAAAGATGAACTCTAGAATAAATGACTGATGACTTGATTATTCTAAGATGTATCAGTTACATCCAAACATTTCATTATCATCATAAAGAAGCTGATCATAATCAGCTTCTTTTCTTTTAACCTGTTATATATTCTATATATAACATTACAATTCCTTTGTCATATTATTTTAAAAATTTTGTATATTCATTTGAAAGAATAAGAAAATCATGATAAAATTGTGTTACGAATATATCTATATCTTTCAATTTTTGAAACGCATCAAAATTTTCACTCAAAAATGTCATTTTACAAAACTGTGCAAATTTATCTATTTTATTTACATCAGGGTCTCTTTTCTTACAATTTCTTTACTTTAGGACTTTTTTTCTGCAACAACTGTTTTCTTTTCTTTGATTTTTTGGTATGTATAGTATGGTATAACAGCTCACACGGAGGTGGAAAAGAACATGTTAGAAACCTTTCAAAAAGAAATAGAACTATATGAAAGCAATGCAGAATTATTGAAAGTGCTTGCTCATCCTGTTCGCTTATGTATTGTAAAGGGATTAATTGAACGTGGCCCAAGCAACGTTTCTACAATGTACACAGGCTTAAACATGCCACAATCTACAATTTCACAGCATTTAGCAAAGTTAAAAAGTGCTAAAATCGTTTCTAGTGAAAGAAAAGGATTGGAAATTTACTACAAAGTAGAAAACGAAACAATCATTCAACTCGTTCGCGTATTATTAGGTTAGGGACCTATAGACAGAGAAAAAGAGTGTATTCTATATTTTTCATCTCATATCTTTAATATAAATATATATCATGAGAGAAAATATATAATGCTACATAATTAAAAGTCGTATTAAAAAACAAGACACAGAAAATACTGTGTCTTGTTTTTTTCATATTGTTAAATATTGATTCAAAAGTAAATTCTTCATATCTTTTGTGTGTATAACAACATCGAAAGCATTACCTAATCCTCCGTTCAAAATCATAGAGCGAATAGCTCTATTTAGTTTTTGAGTTTCAGAAAAAGGGTTGGTATCTTGATGGCTAGCAAGCTGATCTAATATTCCTGCTGCTAACAAAAACTCTGATTGCTTCCTATGCCATATCGTATTAATTCCTTGTAGCTCAAAATTCATCTTCAACTCATCCCAATGAACATGCGTAGTAAGGTCCATTTCTCCTGGATATGCAAGAGGATTACGAATTAGCTTGTGCTTATAATATCCTCTTAAACTTCCTTCACGATGTGCAGGATGCATCCATTCTTCTTTTGTATATCCATAATCAACTGTAATACATATACCTTTCTGAAACCATTTCGCAATCTCTTCTATATACTCTTCCATTGCAATAGGCACTTCAAAGCGCTGTCCCTCAGCAATATGAATGTTATATTTCAATAAGTAACGACCGACTCTTTTCTCTATCGGTCTAAATACTTCTGTAAGGTTTCCCTCATCTGTATACGTGATACGTACTTCATACAAAATTCCATTTCTTTTCTCAACTATCTCAACAGGAAACGCATCAAATAATTCATTCGAAAAAATAATTCCTTCGAAAGACTCTCCCATTTCAATATAAGATGTATAATACGACACATTATCAAATAAGCAAAGCCTCTCCTGTTGTAGCCTTCTATGAAAAGGGCTCACTTCAATAATTGAATAGTTTAAATTGATAAAGGTTTCCGGAGATAATTGTTTCCATTCTTGTAAAACATCATAGGCAAACTTTCCTGTTCCCCCACCAATCTCACAAATATTTGGAAAAACTTCTCCCTTTTCAACAAGCCGAATAAAAAACTTAGCAAAAGTCTTCGCAAATACAGAAGATACATTGCTACTCGTAAAAAAATCTCCCTGTCTTCCAATTTTTTCACGTTCTCTCATATAATACCCATGTTCCTCTGCATATAATACGAGGTTCATATACGTACTATATGAAATCGAATGATCCTTTTCTTTTTCCATCCATTCTCTTAAAATGAGCTCCATCCCCATAATGACTCCTTATTGTAAAAATGGATTATTTTCTTTTTCAAATCCAATACTTGTTTCTGGACCGTGTCCACATAGCACTGCTGTTTCATCTGGTAATACAAATAGCTTCTCTTCAATACTTCCAATTAATTCAGCAAAACTTCCACCAGGTAAATCCGTTCTTCCAATACTCATTTGGAACAATACATCTCCAGAAAATACAGCATTCGCTGCTTTACTATAATAAGAGATACTTCCTGGAGAATGTCCTGGTGTCTCAAAAATTTCAAAACTAAAAGAACTGATCGTTAATGTACCCTCTTCGTCGATAATATGATCTGCTGGTTTTGCTGTAATACTGCGGTTCATCATAAAAATTTGCGAGCCATTCACAGTTGCATCGCCTAACCAATTCGCTTCTTCTTTATGTACGTATACCGGAATATGAAAAGCGTCTCTCACGGCATCAACAGCACCAATATGATCGAAATGAGCATGTGTTAATAAAACCGCAAGTGGCTTTAACTGTGCTTCCTGTAAATATGTAACAAGTTTCTCTCCTTCATGACCAGGATCAAAAATAATACACTCATTTTGATCATTCGTTAAAATATAAGCATTTGTTTGTAATGGGCCTAAAGGCATTTGTATCCATTTCATATGAAAATCTCCTCCAGTTATTTAATTTACTTTTAATGATACAACATTTCTTTCTCTTAGGAAAAGAAGGCGTGTTATCTCGACAATCATTTTTAAAACATGTACAATATAAAAGAGTAAATATTCTAAAAACTTATTCTAAGGAATGAGTAGACAGAGGAGGATATTGTATGGGCCTTGTTATTATTTTTACGCTAGTCACTCTGTTAGCTGTATTTGCTACGCTTAGAACACTTCGCGAAAAAAACTTATTCGCGGGTGGCTTCGCTATTGCAACCGTACTTGTTTTCGGATGGTTTACAATCATGACTGTTCTATATAATGGGTACCCACCAGCTTAATCCATTTACATTTTTATTCTCCAACAAGATCTTGCATAAAAAGAGGAAGGGGGCCCCTTCCTCTTTTCATTATTCACAACTTATATCATCTTCGCCTCGTATTTGTGCTTTTTTACAAGCCACGCTCCTCCAATTACACCTGCATCATTACCAAGTATTGCAATTGCTAACTTTGTGCTCTTTACAGCACGAGAGAAAGCATATTGCTCGAAATAACGTTGAATTGGCTCTAATAGTGCGTCTCCAGCTTTAGATACGCCACCACCAATTACGATTTTCTCTGGGTTCAACGTACTAGCAAGGTTCGCTACAGCTAATCCTAAATAAGAAGCTACTTTTTCCACTACTTCACCTGCTAGTTCGTCACCTTGTCCAAGCGCTTCAAACACATCTTTTGATGTAATAAGCCCTTCTTCTGCTAACATAGAACGTAAAACACTTTCTTTATCTGTCTCTTGTATTTGTTGCATAGCAACACGTACAATACCTGTTGCAGAGGCTACCGTTTCTAAACAACCCGACTTCCCGCAATTACATGGAAAAGCGTTCTCTGTAACAACTGTAATATGTCCAATCTCACCAGCAGCACCGCTTATACCATGTACAATCTCACCATTGGCGATAACACCACCACCAACACCAGTGCCAAGTGTCATACAAATTAAATCTTTTGCTCCTTCACCAGCACCTTTCCACATTTCACCAAGCGCCGCTAAGTTTGCATCATTATCAATAACAACAGGTAATCCCGTTTCTACTTCTAGTAAATCTTTTAACGGATAGTTTTTCCATCCTAAATTAACCGCTTCATAAATCATTCCAGATGCCACATGTACAGGACCAGGAGCTCCCATACCAATACCAATTAGCTTACTTTTTAATTCACCTAATTCTTCTAACTTTTTATCAATAGCTTTCGCTACATCAAGTGTAATATGTTTTCCTTGTTCATTTGTATTCGTAGGGATTTCCCACTTATGTAAAACTTCACCGTACACATTAATAAATGCTAATTTAATCGTTGTACCACCAAGGTCAACACCAACTAACCATTTCTCTTCCATGTTACGTACCTACCTTTATCTATTTCTTATTTATCTCTTTTTGAATTTCTTGCTTCAACAAAAATAAAGCTGTTTGATAGTCTTGTGGATCGATTAGTTGTGATTGATTTAATTCACGCAATTCATCTTGCATTAATTGTAAATCAGCGATTCGATCACCCGTATAAATAATCGTGCCAAATTTCTTTAGCAATTGCTGAATATCATAAATGGATATCATTTCATCACCCTTTATGCTCACTTACTATAAAAAAATTATAATAAGAAAACGTTCACATATTTTATTATAATCAAGAAGAAAAAGTCTCGTCAATTTTTATTTGTCTATACAAGCCCATTTATAACCATTGTTCCTTTTTCTGTAATAATTTTTTCTACATTTTTATCAAATGGCTCTACCGGAATATGTTTTACAATTTGAAAATCATAAGCTAATGATAGCGTTTTCCCTTTATAGTGCACGAGATAACGATCATAGTAGCCACCGCCATATCCAATCCGTTCTCCTCGGCGTGTATAAGCTACTCCCGGCACGATAAGAAGATCAATTTCACACGCATTCACTTCTTCCGTAAGCGCTGGAATCGGTTCACGTAAATTCATATATACTGTTTCTAATTGATTTAAATTACTAATTTGTCGAAAAGACATCGTTCTTGTCCCTTTATTACACTTCGGAACAACAATTTTCTTTCCTTCTTCCCAAGCTTTTTCGATAATAGGATATGTATTCACTTCATGCTCCATCGAGAGAGTGATTCCAATTGTTTTAGCTTCAACCCACTCTTTTTGTCCATACACCGAAACTGCAATTTGTTCCGATAAAGTTGTATACTGTTCTTCAGATAAAGAATTCATGTGTTCTATTATTTGTTTGCGTAAACGTATTTTCTCTTCTTTCACACACTTTTCCCCCTTGCAGTGACACTTTACTCTACGAAGATAGTGTATCACTTTTACGTAGGAATCGCATAAAAAAAAGAAACAGTAGGAAAATATTCCTACTGCTTACTTTGTTTCACGGTGTAACGTAGACTTCTTGTCACGCTTGCAATACTTTTTAAGCTCGATACGCTCAGCGTTGTTACGTTTATTTTTCTTTGAGATATAGTTACGATCTCCGCATTCTGTACATGCTAGAGTAATATTCACACGCATTCTTATTTCCCTCCAGTCACTAATAACTTAAATCAGACTATACTATAATACCACTTTTAAAATAAAAATTCTACACCTTTTGATATTGTCTAATTTTTTCTATAAGATTTTTCATATTTTCCCTTGCTATTACTGGGTTTCTAGCATGTGAATACACCAAAATTTTTGGTTGTTTTGTATCAGAAACGATATAAGACCACTCTTTTTCGGTATATTTGAACTGTATCCCTTCAAATATACCTTCTTCTTTTCTTTCCATATCGGCCAATAATTTCCTCATTACTTTCCCTTTTTCCTTCCATGAACATACAACTTCATCATAAAGTAGATACAGTGGCGGTGATTGCTCTGCTATGCTAAGTAATGTTTTTCCTTGCAACGCTATTAATTCGAATAATTTTCCAATTCGATATAAAATATCTCGTTTCCATCTTAATTGAAAAGAGTTTTTTTCGTTATGCATATAAAAGAGGAGATAACATTCCCCTAATTTCAAAGACATTGGGTAAACATTATCTGCTGATTCGAGTAATAAATCTGGAATATCTACTTCTTCAAAATCAGTTCCTTGGTAAATATTACTGTGAGTGTCATATAATTCGAAGCGATTTCCGTGTTCAGAAAACATAAGCGCCATATTTGCTTTACTCGATTTCATCAGAGCTTTCACATGATCTTTTTGTTCACTCGCGTAAATCCATGTAACTGTGCATCCAAGCCTTTGTAGAAAGATCATAAGTAAATGTTGTAACATATCATTTCTCTTATTAATAAGAAGATGAAACTTCTGTTTTTGTATCGTTTCAATATCAATACGCTCTAACACAGCTTCTACATAATTATTTACAGAAACGTGAACTAGCTTATTTCGCCCCATTTCTTTCTCAGAAGCGTAATAAAAAGACTCAGACATATATACTTGTTCTATCGCTTTTTGCTGCTTATACGTTAAAAACGAGCCCTCCTTGCCATACAGTTGTATAACAATCCCTCTTTCGCTTTCTACTTGAACGAAAACTCCACCTGCACATTGCAAATTATGAATGGCATACTGAAAAAGCGACTCATTCATTTCTTTACATTCCATCGTATGAATCCCGCTGCCATGAATGGCATGGAGGAATAAATTTTTAAAGGAAGTTGTTTCTATATTTTCCTGACTTCCAATCAATATACTCTCTCCTTTAGCAAAAAGAGATCCATAAGCCATTGCAACTTTCACAATAAATTGAGGAGTAATTTCAACATTACCCCTTCCTACAATCCGGCTTTTTTGTAACCATCCTGCACTCTTTTCACTCTCTTTAACACCGGCAGAACCTACTATCGAATGACTATCTATCTCCTTATATGGCCATATTTTTCCTTTTTGCTTAATTACTGTACTTTTCCCTATATGACAATGATCCGCTACAATACTTTTTTGAAAAAGTGTAACATCATCTTCGACCATTGTATGATCTCCTATTGTTGTTTCTAACAACTCACAATTTTTTCCTATATGAGAGTTTGCAAAAATGATGCTTTTTTGAAGATGAGAATAACTTGAAACGATACTATTTTTCCCGATAATAGAGTACGGTTCAATTACAGCCCCTGCACCAATCATTGCTCCTTCTCCAATAAAAGAAGGGCCATGAATTTTCGTCCCTTTTCCTATCGTTACACCTTCTCCCATCCACACCATCGGTAATACTTCTGTATATGGAATAGGCACCTTCAATTTTTTCGTCAATAAATCGAATTGAGCTTGCCGATATTGATCAAATGTACCAATATCTAGCCAATAGTCTTCTGATAAATATGCAAATAAAGCATTTTTATTTGCCAATAAAGGAAACACATCATGACTGAAATCCGAAAATCCCATGGATGGTATGTAAGAAAAGATTTCTGGCTCCATTATATAAATACCTGTATTCACAATATTAGAAACTACCTCATTCCAGCTCGGCTTTTCTATATATCGTATAATTTCTTGTTCTTTATTCATTACAACTAAGCCAAATGAGAGTGGGTTTTCTACTTCTTTCACAAACATCGTTACCATTCTCTTCTTCTGTTCATGAAATGCAATTCCTTCTGATAATTGAAAGTCAGTTAGTGCATCCCCACTAATAACAACAAATGTTTCATCTAAAAAACTTTCCGCTTGCTTAATACTCCCTGCTGTTCCAAGCGGAGGAGAATCTTCAAAATAATACAAGTTAACTCCCCACTTACTACCATCACCAAAGTATTGCTTAATAGCGGTACTCATATATTGAACTGTAATTGCAATTTCACGAATACCATGCTGACGTAATAATTCAATATTATATTCAAGAACTGGTTTTTCTAACAATGGTAACATCGGTTTTGGAGTATTACATGTTAATGGTCTAAGGCGTCTCCCTTTTCCTCCAGCTAAAATAACCCCCTTCATATACTTCAGCCTCCACTTATATAATGTTCAAGAACTCCGTATATCATTTACCCCACATTAACTGCAGTAAAAGTCCGGTTTGGTACGATCTAACAATCAGCGAGAGACAGCCCCACTAATTAAAGCCTCACTTTATAAATAAATGTACCTTTTAACTCCCACCAAAAAAGAAAGCGCTTACCATTAACTTGGTAAAATAATTAATAAGACGTAACTAACATATATGTACTTATTTTTCCATTAATTATGATACATCTTATCATCATAGACTAAAGGAAACAATGAGCTTTTTTTGTCATGTTTTGACTAAAAAAAGCAGGTGATTTCTCATCACCTACTTTTCCCCCTACTCATTCAATAAATAATGCTTTCCTTTTACTACATAAAATACATTCTCGGCAATATTTGTAACATGGTCTGCTACACGCTCAATATATCTTGCAACAAAGGATAGTTGTGTAATTTGTGTAATCGCTTCTGGTTGTCCAGGGATAGATGAAATAAATTCACGAATCGCCTTCCCATAAATTTCATCAACTGAATCATCCATTTCAGCAATTTGTTTAGCAAAAGTTAAATTTTCTTGCTCATATGCTTCTAATGCTAAATTTAACATCTTATGAGCAATCTCAAACATTTCCTCAATATTATGTAAACTAACAACCACTTCTTTTTCACCAAGACGAATTGTTGATTTCGCAATATTAACAGCATGGTCTGCAATACGTTCTAAATCTGTCGCTGTTTTAATTGAAATGAAAATTCTTCTTAAATCACTTGCTACAGGCTGCTGCTTTGTAATAAGCATAAGCGCAAGGTCATTTATTTCCTCTTCTAAATTATCCATGCGATAATCTCCATCAATGACTTCTAACGCTTTCTCTACATCCCTGTTGTGAAGACCTTCCATAGCAATCAATAAAGCTCCACTTGCTAACTCACCAAGCTCGATCACCTTTTGCTGTAACGTTTTTAAATCACATTGAAACTGTTCTCTTACCATCATTTCTTCCCCCTCAATATTATGTGCCATTATATATAAAGTGAAACTTTAATCAGTGGGGGTTTTGTTCATCTCCCACTGATTATTAGCCTTCACCAATCGGGCGTTTACGGGCAGCCCGACTCCCACCTAGCTTCTTTGCTCCATCCAAATTTTGAGGTGGGAGTTTTACTGCCCGGCAAATAGCGGGATAAATCCCCTACCCCGCCTCTTGTATGTTTATTACGCCTTGAGAAAAGAGAAATATTACTCCCCTATTAGAATGAGGTGAAAGTGAGAAATGCCGATACGATAAACTTAACTAAATCTATACAATTCAATCAAATTCACACAAGTTAGTGCTTCAAAGTGTTCTCGCAACCCCGAAGGGATGAGGGGTATAACACTCCACACGAGGCAGTATCGTTACCTCATATTATCAAGCATTTATTTTACCCATCTTGATAAATTTATCGAAGCATTCAAATCCCTATCGTGATGGCTATTGCATTGAACACAGTCCCATTCACGAATCTTTAAACTCCACTGTCCTTCTGATTGAACTGAATGGTCGTATTTAACTCCGCAACATGAGCAAATCTTGCTGGAAGCGAACCATTTATCAGCTTTTACATATTCAATGCCGTACTTCTCACACTTGTATGATAAACATTGAAAGAAGAAGTTTAATTTTTGAAATGAAAATGCTTTCGATAGTTTTTTGTTTTTTAACAGGTTTGAGATAGGTAAGTCTTCCACAACAATCCTCATTGGTTTGGTTTTCACCAATTTAGCTGTTGATTGATGGATATGGTTATTTCGGATATTCGTAATTTTCCTAGATAACCGAAGGTGCTCAGTTTTAGCTTTTTCATATCCGGCAGATTGAATTTTTACACCTTTTTTAAATCTCCTAGACATATCTCTTTGCGCTGACTTTTTCCTTTTCAAAAGTTTTTTAACCTTAGCATCTTTGTTTATATTTCGTTCTTTCGTACCATTAGAAGCTACAAACAGCTCTTTTAAACCAACATCCACACCAATCGACTCATTGGTTAGTTCTTGTGATTCAAAGTCTTCCTGGAACCCTACACTAATCCACCAGTGACGACCATCAAATGTAACTCTTGGATTTGATGATTTTTTGTTTCTTGGTAGTTGTTGGCTTGTTTTCACTTCTCCAATAGACTGAATATCAACTACTTTCTTTCCTATAATCAGTCTTTCATAATTGGCATAAAATCCTTGAATTAAATCTTTTTTGGATTTATAAGAAGTGTGATAACCATTTTTGTACTTTTTGAACGAATTTCTTCTCGCCTTATCAAAATCTTTTGAAGCCTGTTTGGGAACTTGTGCGTTGATTTCATTTAACCACTCATATCTCTTTCGCTTCTTGATCTTTGTAAATCGTTTCTGTAAATCTAACTGTGAAACAGATTTTCCAAATAGCTTATAGTATCTATCACTCATTCTTTTACAATAGTTATAAGCGAATCTTGAAGCTCCAGCATGATTTCTAAGCACTTTTTCTTGTTCAGGCGTTGGAATCAGTCTGACTTTCTTCGCCAATATCATCAGAAGTCAACTCCTTAATCATCTGATTGATTTTTTCTACTTTCGCAACATTCACGCTCACCATTTCTAGCCACGTTGTAGTTCAATCAGCTTTAGGGATTGCCCGCAGTTAACCCTCACTACTAGCCAATCACTTGACTAGCAGGGCTTACTGATATATTTAATTAACTTTGGTTATAATTGGTTAAATAAATCGTAACAGTTAGTTACCCTCTGTTAAGAGGGTATTTACTCTTAGCCTTGCTAGCGATATCAACCAAATCGTCCTGTAATGTAGTCTTCTGTACGCTTATCTGCAGGTGTTGTAAATAATTTGTTCGTATCTGTATATTCCACAACTTCTCCACTTAAGAAGAAAGCAGTTTTATCTGAAATACGTGCTGCTTGTTGCATGTTGTGCGTCACGATAACAATACTAAAGTCTTTCTTTAACTCCTGAATTAGCTCTTCTACTTTTGATGTTGAAATTGGATCTAGCGCCGATGTTGGTTCATCCATTAAAATTACGTCTGGCTCAATCGCTAAGCAGCGTGCAATACATAGGCGCTGTTGCTGTCCACCTGATAAACCATATGCGTTATCGTGCAAACGATCTTTTAACTCATCCCAAATCGCTGCTCCGCGCAAGCTCTTTTCAACAATTTCATCAAGTGTTTTTTTGTCACGAACACCATGGATTTTCGGGCCATATGCTACATTTTCATAAATAGATTTTGGGAATGGATTTGGCTTTTGGAATACCATACCCACATGCGTACGTAATTCTTCAACCGGATATGACTTTTCGAATATGTTTCGTTCTCTATATTCGATAACGCCCGTAGTTCGAACGATAGGCACTAACTCTACCATACGATTTAGTGTTTTTAAGTACGTTGATTTACCACAACCACTTGGACCGATAATCGCTGTTACTTCATTCTCATGAATACTTAAGTTGATATCTTTTAAAGCGTGGTCTTCTCCGTACCATAAATTTAAATTTTTCGTATCAAATACCACTTTTTTTGGTGCTGTCTCAATCTTTTTCTCGTTTTTCACCTGTACATTTACTACTGTTGCTACCATTTGAATTCCCCTTTCATCCACTTCCAACTTATTTTCGATTTCGTAACCATAAGACAAATATATTTATAAAGAGCAGCAACCCTAACAAAACAATCATCCCAGCTGCTGCTACATACTGAAATTCTTCTTGTGGTCTACTCATCCAATTAAAAATTTGAATTGGTAAAACCGTAAATCTATCAAACATACTGAACGGAACATAATTTGCAAAGGCAAGAGCCCCAATGACTAATAATGGTGCTGCCTCACCAATTGCTCTCGATACCGCTAACGTACATCCCGTTACAATCCCTGGTAAAGCTACTGGCAATACAATTTGATACATCGTTTGCCACTTCGTAGCACCTAATCCGTAAGAAGCCTCTAGTAATGAGCTCGGCACAGTTCGAATCGCTTCTTGACTAGCTACAACAACAGTTGGTAAGACGAGTAAACTCATCGTCAGTGCCGCTGCAATTATGCTCTCTCCTAAATGGAGAGCGTATACGAAAATAGTTAACCCGAGTAAACCAAACACAACGGAAGGTACCCCTGCTAATGTTTGATTATTTAATTCAATTAACTTTTTAAAAACGGACTCCTTCGCATAATGCTCTAAATAAAGAGCTGTTCCGACTCCAAATATAAAAGAGACCGGTATAACAATGCTCATAAATAGTATTGTTCCTGACAAAGCAGCTACAATCCCAGCTTCTCTCGGATTACGTGAGGCGAAGTTTGTAAAGAAATCTATTGAAAGATAACTTATACCTTTTTCAAAAATTTGAAAAAGCAATATAAAAAGTATTACTACTGAAAACAAAATTGCTATATAAAACAAACACTTGTAAATCCGATCCTTTAAAAAACGCGATGCCATATTTTCTTGTATTCTTTTATGGTTTAACATTCGCATATTATGTCACCCTCCTAAAACGGCGCATAATATATTGCGAAATGATATTCATAATAAAAGTAAACATAAATAACGTTGCACCTACAGCATACATGCTGTAATAAGTAATCGTTCCGTGCGGAGCATCACCTAAACTCACTTGTACAATATAAGCTGTTAATGTTTGAATAGAATGAGTCGGATCTATTGATACATTAGGTGTTGATCCAGCAGCAATAACAACAATCATCGTTTCACCAATTGCCCTGGAAGCTGCTAATATAATCGCTGCCATTATGCCCGTAAAAGCCGATGGAAACACCACTTGTTTTACCATCTCAAAACGAGTTGCTCCTAGCGCTAATGAGGCTTCTTTAATTCCTTTTTCTACAGCTCTCATAGCATCTTCAGAGAGAGACGCAATCGTCGGTATCATCATAAACCCTATAACAATACCTGGACTAATAGCATTAAAAAACTGTAAATCTGGTATAATCCGTTGTAAAAGTGGTGTGACAACTGTTAACGCGAAAAAACCATATACAATTGTCGGGATGCCTGCTAGTAGCTCTAACAACGGTTTTAATATTTTCCGAGCGCCATTCGAAGCGTATTCGCTTAAAAACACGGCACAACCTAAACCAATAGGAATTGCTACGAACATGGCAATTGCTGTTACAAGGATTGTTCCACATATAAGTGGTAATATACCGAATTTTGGATCTTCAAAAAAAGGTAACCATTCCTTTTCTGTCAAAAAAGAATACAATGATATCTTTTGAAAAAACATGATTGTTTCATTTGCCAACGTAATAATAATTCCAAGTGTCGTTACAATGGACACGCTAGCAATGGCTTTTAGTATTAACGGAACAATTCGATTGATTCGCTGCGTTTTTTTTCTTCTATTTGTATTTCTCTCAATCAAATGTTGTACAGAAAATGTAATTTGACTTTTGTCATTATGAGCCACAGATGAAAACCCCTTTCCACCCTGACATTACCTTTTTATTTCTGTTAACATTCGCAGCTGTTCATTATATTTTTCTTTTGGTAATTTTACATATCCGACCTCTTCAGCAAGGCTTCCAACATGCTTAATCATAAACTCAACATAATTTGCTACATTAATTTTATTTCTGATAGATGCATGATTCACATACGTAAATAGCGGCCTAGATAATGGCTTATACGTACCCGACTGAATGGTCTCTTTCGTTGGAAATACACCATCCACCTGTATTGCTTTTACCTTATCTCGATTGGCCATATAATAAGCATATCCTACAAAAGCAATGGCATTTTTATCATTCATTACCCCTTGCATAATAACTTGATCGTCTTCAGACAAAGAAACCGTTTTTACAAGGCGATTATTTTGTAAGACAACATTTTGGAAATAATCATAAGTACCAGAGTCTACGCCTGGCGCATAAAATTTAACTTGTTCACGAGGCCATGATGAATGAATTTGTGACCATCGTTTCAATCTTCCATTTTCACTCCATAATAGACGTAACTCGTCTATCGTCATATTGTTTACCCACGTATTTTGACGATTCACAACAATCGTTAGACCGTCATAAGCAACCTCAAATGGTGTAAATTGAATGGATTTTTTCTGCATTGCATTTTCTTCTACCGGTTTCATCAATCTCGAAGCATTGTTTATATCTACTTCTCCTTTACTGAAACGATTAAATCCTCCCCCTGTCCCAGAAATACTAATAGAAATTTTCACGTTTGGATGGGCCTTTGTATATTCCTCTGCTACTGCCTCTATAATGGGGAAAACCGTTGAGGATCCATCAACTCTCACTTCTCCCATTTCATTTGTAGCGAATGCAGTAGACATATTAAAACAAAGGAAACATGTCGATAATGTCAAAACTTTAATCGATGCGCTCATCCATTTCACGTGTTCTTCCTCCTAGAAGTAACCGGAAATAACAGGATTACAGATATAAGAATACTGCTAAACTATTAATTCGGTTTTAATTATTTGTAAAAGTTTTGTAAAGTCCCACAAAAACAACTGTATACACAAACTTTATTTTCACTTTTGTACTTTAGATGCAGGAAATTTTCTAATCATCCATAAAGCGAAACTTTAATCAGTGGGGGTTTTGTTCATCCCCCCACTGATTATTAGCCCTCACCAATCGGGCGTTTACGGGCAGCAGGGCTCCCACCTAACTTCTTTGCTCCAGCTGAATTTTGAGGTGGGAGTTTTACCGCCCTCAAACGCGGGATAAAACTGCTATCGCCTATCACACACAACAAACTTAGAGCGTATGCACTAATCTTGTTGTGTTCATCGTTTTTGAAACTACATGTTTTTTCAATATTTTATGCTTGTCCACATTTACTAAACCATATGCGTAAGGCATAAAAAAAAGCACACTATCTTTTCAGATAGTGTGCTTTTTTTACAACTTTTTTATTCATCATCTTGATTTTTATTTTTTTTCACTTTTTCATCTTGCGGAGCTTCACCAGTTAATGCTTGTTTTTTCAAATCAAAGTAAGCGTCCATTATTTCACGACTGATATATCCATTAATCCCTGTTTTATCATCATGTACCCATGGCACAACAACAGAAAATGCTACTTCTGGATCTTCAAGTGGCGCATAACCTACTAATGTTAAGTTATATGTTTCAATACGCTCACCCTTTGCATTTCTACCAATCTCTTTATCTCCGCCATACACAGTTTGAGCTGTACCTGTTTTCCCAGCGGCTTTATATGGTGCACCTGCAAAGTATTTTGTAGCTGTACCACCTGTATCGTTAAACACTTGTCTAAATCCTTCTTGAACACGTTTAATTTGTGATTCAGGCATATCAACACGATTTAATACTTTCGGTTCCATGGATTGAACAACTTTTCCAACTTCCTCTGGCTTCGCCGATGGCTGACGAATTTCCTTTACAACTTGGGGTTGCATACGATATCCACCATTTGCAATCGTCGAAATATATTGCGCTAATTGAAGCGGTGTATACGTATCATACTGCCCGATTGATAAATCTAATAAGAAACCTGGTTGATTTCCTTTACCTATTTGACCAGCAGTTTCATTTGGCAAATCAATTCCTGTTTTCACACCAAGTCCAAACTGACCAAAATAGTAACGCATAGTATCGAACGCACTTTTCGGAATATCTAACGTACCGCCTCGTACATATGGAACCCCAGCGATATTCATCGCTGTTTTAAACATATAAACGTTAGAAGACATTTTTAACGCTGTCAGGTCATTAATATACCCCATCGTTTTCCAAGATGACTTCGTAGGTGTCCCTTTTAATTTAATCGGTTCATCATACTGTACAGCTCCAGGTTGAATCGCACCAGTTTGATATCCCGTAAGTACTGTCGCACCTTTTACAGTTGAACCCATCGGATAAGAACTTGTCATCGTTCCTAATGCAAAATCATCTACTTTCGTTTCCCCGTCTTTATTCACTAATTGTTTCCCCGCCATAGATAAAACTTCACCATTTTTCGGGTTCATCATTACAACGAATGCACGGTCTAAAAGAGGCTCGCTCCCTTTAAATCTCATTAAGTTTTTTGTAAGAATTTCTTCTACGCGCTTTTGTAATTTCATATCGATCGTTAAATTTAGATCGTTACCTCGTTGTCCTTGTGACACATTAATAGTTTCTAAAATATTACCCTCTTTATCTGTAACATTTCTTACTTCAGCTTTTGTACCGTGTAGGCTATCTTCATATTGTTGCTCAAGGTAACTTTTTCCTACGCGATCATTACGATTATAATCACGAACAAGATAGTAATCTAATCTTTCTCTCGGTAACCCTTCATCAGAAGAAGTTACACCACCAAGTACACTTCGGAACATATCGTCATACTTATATTTTCGCTCCCAGTCAACATTTGTATCTACGCCTGGTAATTTCGCTAAATTTTCACTAATAATCGCGTATTCTTCTTCTGTTGCACCTTTTTTAACGATTTGCGGCGTCATTGCATATCCGCTTTCCATCTTGCTTTTGATCGCCAATATTTCTAAATCTTTTGCTGACAATTGATTAATCTCTTCTTCTGTTACACGATTTCGTTGACGTTCATCTAGTTCTTTATCTTCAATTTTATTCGCTTTAAAATCTTCACGATCTTTTTTTGTGATTTTTGCTTCTGCTTCTTCTTTATGTAAAGCAAGCCAATAATCTTTCTTATCGCGATCTGTTAACTTATCTGTTGGGACTTCAATTAAATCTGCTAACTTTTTCGCCGTTTCTAAGCGATCTGCTGCAGTTGATCCCTTCATTTTTGTAAATGTAATTGTACGAATAGGCTCATTATCTACGACCGCTTCTCCATTACGATCAAATATTTTCCCGCGTGGTACAGGATTGCTTATCGTTGAATTTTCTTTTTTCTCAACTTCATTTTTATATTCCTCACCACGAACAATTTGTACGTATCCAAGCCTTACAATAACCGCGGAGAACATTAAAAACACGCAAAAAAACAACACGTTTAACCGAAAGGGAACGTGGGTTTTTTTCTTTGTCTGGTTCTTTTTCTGCTTCTTGCTCATACAAACCCCCTCTACCAACAGCTATGTAATGTGAAAGGGACACCTTCATACAGGTGCCCTCACTGCTGTCTTACATCTTTTTCTATTCTAGCATAAAACACGCGATAAGTTAACCTTCTGGTTCAGTTTGATTCTGTGTGCTCCCTTGCGCTACAACACTGGTTTTGTTCACATTCCCCTCATCATATTTGACATTTTTAACTGCAAAATAAATAAGGAAATGTCCAGCTCCTAAAATACATAGTAAGAAAGGTAAACTTTTTTCAGGCGGAAAAAATATGACAGCACATAAAAAACTTAAAATGGAACAAATTCTTCCAGCATTTAACCATAATTCCCTGACCACTATATATTCTACACGCCATTCTCTCGCCTGTTTTGCTCTACCAATTACATCGTATGTCATGGAGCCGTACGGAACGAGTAAAATAGGATATGCAACCGCAATACATGCTGCATAAATAAGTAATTTCGTATATGTAACATTAAAAATAACTAAAAATACAACCGCGTATAAAATAATACCGCCAAGTAAAATTGCTTTTTTTCGCCATTCTTTCTTTAACATACGAGCAACTAAATAATAGCATACAAATGATACTGCAGAATTCACTAAACTATATTTCCCTAGTGCTAACTCGCTACCAGATGCTAAATAGACATATACCGAAATAACGAAAATAAACGTTCCCTCTCTCAAACCTTGGAAGAAATGAGCGCGCGTAATTCTTCCCCAGTTTTCATCAACTTGCCGCTCTTTCAATACTTGCACAATTTCATAGCGTCCTTCACATTCCCTCTTCGATAAAAAAAAGCTTAGAACGACTGCAAACGCAAATAACATTAACGAGAGGAAGAAAACGACAGTATAACCACTCCATTTTTCCATACGTGAAATTGTATATCCGGCTGCTATCGGTCCAATCATTCCAGAGAACGATGTAAGAAGTCCTAGAAAACCGTTAAAAAAATCTCTTGTTTCTGGTTCTGTAATCTCAAATGTTAACAAGTTAAAAGCGAGCCAATAAAAACCATAACCAACTCCTAAAAGGGCTCCCATTAATAAAATATAGTGAGATGCACTTTTTCCCGCTACTAAAACGACGATAAAAAAAACAGCTAACGTGCCTACACCGATTCTCAATAAAATCGAGCGATCAATACGTTTCGCTAATTTCCCGCCCACAAGAAATGTTAGAGGCTGCAATACAACGCTGGCCAAATTATACAAGCCCAGATTCACATAATTTTGTGTTTGCTTCCATAAATAAATGTTTACAAACGTATTCGATAAAGAAATTGCGAGCGTGTATAAACCTCCTATAACGAGCAATAATACTAAATCCCGATTCACTTCAACATCACCGATTACATGTTTCCACTTCATACACAACTCTCCTTTACTTCATGTTCTAGTCTTCCAAAAACAAGCTCAATTATGTAAAAGGAGAACATAGAAAAAAGCTAGGAGAAAACCCCCTAGCTTTTTTCTAGCTGTATTAACTTTAATTATTTTGCTTCTTGGTAAAGTTTTTCAGCAACGTTCCAATCTACAACGTTCCAGAATGCACCGATGTAGTCAGGACGACGGTTTTGGTAATTTAAGTAGTAAGCATGCTCCCAAACATCTAAACCGATAACTGGAGTTTTACCTTCAGTTAGAGGAGAATCTTGGTTTGGAGTGCTTGTTACTTCTAACTCACCATTGTTTACTACTAACCAAGCCCAACCAGAACCGAAGCGAGTTGCGCCAGCTTTTGCGAATTCTGCTTTGAATGCATCGAAGCTACCGAATTTCGCTTCAATCGCAGTTGCAAGTTCGCCTACTGGTTGTCCCCCGCCGTTTGGAGATAGGATTGTCCAGAAGAATGTATGGTTAGCATGTCCGCCACCATTGTTACGTACTGCTGTACGGATTGCTTCAGGTACTTCGTTTAAGTTTGCAACTAATTCTTCAACGCTTTTGTCAGCTAATTCTGCATGACCTTCTAAAGCAGCGTTTAAGTTTGTAATATACGTGTTGTGATGTTTTGTATGATGGATGTTCATTGTTTCTTTATCAAAGTGAGGTTCTAAAGCATCATACGCATAAGGTAAATTTGGTAATTCGTGTTTTGCCATTGTTATATTCCTCCCGGTTTATGTATTGTCACTACATATGTGACCTACAACTTCATTCTACCCTAATTGCCATAGGGTGCAAACAAATAAATCGCTTTGTCTTGCTATCATTAAAGTAGCAAAATTCCCACTTCTTTTCAATTAAAATGCTCATATATTCCGAAAAAAAGCTTCCTTCTACAAGGAAGCTTCCTGCTGACATAATAAACATATGAAATGGATATGGACCCTGTAGGACTCGAACCTACGACCGGACGGTTATGAGCCGTCTGCTCTAACCAACTGAGCTAAGGGTCCACGATTATGTATGTACCATTAAAAACAACTAAATTCCAATCGGATATATCGTTTGAAAAATGTAAGATAAATTTACCATATACGAAAGAAAAGTGTCAATTGTATTTTTCTCTACTAAAAGAAGTAAATTAATAAGAAGGAATTTAGTCCTCTCTACTATATGTAAATATAATATATCTTGAGCTTCTCTAGATTCGTACGTTACAATGATTTTATACATACATAAAGGAAGTGAATCTATGTCCATTTTTACACAGCTAGCAAAAAGCGTATATTCGCCTAAAGATATGGCGCTTTTCCGTTTTCAAAAAATCGGTAAAACCATTTTGTATATTATGCTTCTTTGCCTAATCACTACTATTCCAAGAACTTTCTTGTACGGTAGCGTTATTCAAGATGGTGTTAACATGGTAAATAAAGTAATCGAAAAAGATTTACCTGATTTTAAAATTGAAAATGGCGAGCTAACAGCTGATATTGATCAACCTATCGAAAAAGAAGATGGAAATGCCCTTTTCGTATTTGATCCAAATTCAACAGACTTAGAAAAATATCAAAATAAAACAGGTTTATTTGTTTTAAAAGATAAAGTAGTCTCCATGGGGAATGGTCAAACACAAACATACTCCTATAATGACTTATTAGGCGCATCTCTTGAGAAAAAAGATTTACAAGATTTCATTTCGTTATTTGACAGTATTTATCCAATCTTATTATTCGTTATTGGGTTCTTACTGTACTTGTTCCAATTATTTATTACCTTTGTAGGAGTTACATTGCTTGCCTTCATCGGTTCTGCGATGAGCGGTCAACGCAAATTATCTTATAAACAAGTTTGGACATTAACTGCTTACAGCTACACAATTCCAACAATCTTCTTTATGATTATGGATTTATTCAAAATAAACGTACCTGGCGCAACATTCATTTACATTGCAGTTGTTTTAATCGTTCTATACTTAACAATTAAAGAAGTTCCAAAGCCGAAAGAAAAACAAGAACTATAAAAAAATGCCTAAATAGGCATTTTTTTTTTGGACAAGCATATATTCCTAGCAAAGGAGTGAAGGATATGAAGAGATTAGGTGTACTCTTATTCGTGCTTGTCCTCGGTTATATATTTTATTACGACATAAAAATCGGTACTTTACCGATGTTAAGTTCATACAAAAAAACATCTGCTGCCCAAACGATAAAAAAAGAAAATACAGATACAAAACAAAATAAAGAGAAAGAAACAGAAAAAGAAACGGATACAGCTTATAAAGCAATCGAAGTAAAAACTGGCGATACAGTTCTTTCTATTACAGAAGCGATTAATAAGAAAAAAATTCCTTCTATTGAAAAAGTAATTGATGATTTTAAGCAATTAAATAAAAATACATCTGCTACAAAAATCCAAGTTGGAAAGTCTTATAAATTCCCCTTATATCAATAAGCAATCACTTAATCCTTGTCAATTACATAAAGGCGCTGATACAATAGTAAAAGTGAAACCGAGTACTTTGGTTTCTATAGCCCTTTCTCACACATACTATCATTGATGTAAGGGACTAAAATAAGAAACTTCTTTTATAAGGAGAGCGATCAATTCGTGAATGAAATGACTCAACGCACAAAAACACGTCCAGTTAAAGTCGGTAATTTAACAATTGGCGGTAACAATGAATTAATTATACAAAGTATGACGACAACAAAAACGCATGATGTTGAGGCTACAGTTGCTGAAATTAAACGTTTAGAAGAAGCTGGCTGTCAAGTTGTTCGTGTTGCTGTTCCAGACGAACGCGCAGCAAATGCTATTGCTGATATTAAAAAACAAATCAACATTCCACTTGTTGCTGATATTCATTTTGATTACCGCCTTGCTTTAAAAGCAATCGAAGGCGGCATTGATAAAGTACGTATCAATCCAGGTAACATTGGACGTCGCCATAAAGTAGAAGCTGTTGTAAATGCAGCGAAAGAGCGTGGCATTCCAATCCGTATCGGTGTAAATGCCGGCTCATTAGAACGTCATATTTTAGAAAAGTATGGATATCCAACTGCTGATGGTATGGTCGAGAGCGCACTGCACCATATTAAAATTTTAGAGGACTTAGATTTCCACGATATTATCGTATCAATGAAAGCCTCTGATGTTAACTTAGCAATTGAAGCATACGAAAAAGCTGCTCGCGCTTTTGATTATCCATTACATTTAGGTATTACAGAATCAGGAACATTGTTTGCTGGGACTGTAAAAAGCGCCGCCGGTCTTGGAGCAATTTTAAGTAAAGGCATCGGAAATACACTTCGTATCTCTTTAAGCGCTGATCCAGTTGAAGAAGTAAAAGTTGCACGTGAACTATTAAAATCATTCGGTCTTGCATCTAATGCCGCAACACTTATTTCTTGTCCAACTTGTGGTCGTATTGAAATCGACCTAATTAGCATTGCTAATGAAGTCGAAGAATACATCTCCACACTTAAAGTTCCAATTAAGGTTGCAGTACTCGGCTGTGCCGTAAACGGTCCTGGTGAAGCTCGTGAAGCTGACATCGGTATTGCCGGTGCACGCGGAGAAGGTTTATTATTCCGTAAAGGGCAAGTCGTTCGTAAAGTACCAGAAGAAACAATGGTAGAAGAACTGAAAAAAGAAATTGATGTAATCGCTGCTGAAATGGCTGCCGAACGAGAAAAAGAAAAAGAAAAGCAAGAACAATAAAAAGAAGGTTGCCACAATTTTTGTGAGCAACCTTTTTTTACATTCAAATTAAAAACTCGTCAGTTATATAACTGACGAGCCCTCTCATTTTGCACATTTTGGGCAACGACCATATATTTCAAACTTATGCCCCGTTACCTCATAACCTTTAAAATCTTTATTCATAAAATCCATCGGGCAGGAATTAATCTCTTTTGTACCACCACAATCTAAACAAATGAAATGATGATGATGTTCCATAATGGAGCATGTAAAACGGAAATGCTTTTCACCATTTAATTCCGTTTGCTCTAAAACACCGACTTCAGCAAAAACCGTTAAGTTACGATAAATCGTATCAAAACTAAGTCCTGGATAACCACCCTTCATATGCTCTAAAACATCTTTCGCAGTTAAATAACGATTATGAGCTGCGAATAATCTCAGCATTTCTTCCCTTTTCCCCGTATGTTTGTATCCCTTTTCCTTCATTAGGCGTAAAGCTTCTGTTAGATTCATACCTATCCCTACTTTATGCAGTTTTTTTCTTCTTCCATAAAATTGCACCAATTAAAATAAGAACCGCTATCATAACAATTGTACCACCTGGAGCTAAATCAAGTTGATACGAAGCAAACATTCCACCAATTACTGCAATTTCACCAAATAAAATGGAAAAGAAAATTGTTTGTTTAAATCCTTTTGCAATACGAATACTTGCTGCAACTGGTAACGTCATTAAAGATGATACGAGAAGAACACCTACAACACGCATTGATACCGCAATTACAAGAGCAACTAATATAATGAAGATAAAGTGAATCCACTTTGCACTTAAACCGGTTGATACAGCGTATTCCTCATCAAATGATAGTAAAAACAACTCTTTGTATAATAAAACAATCGTCGCAATAACAACAATTGCTACTATACCAATAATAATTAAATCCGCACTTGTTACAGCACTTACACTACCAAATAAATAACTAAATAAATCCGTATTGAATCCATTAGCAAGTGAGATGAAGATAACTCCAATCCCCATCCCTGCTGAAAGTATAATCGGGATTGCTAACTCTTGATAATGTTTATATACAGTACGTAATTTTTCAATTAGCAATGCTCCACCGATTGAAAAAAACATCCCCATATATAAAGGGTTTAAAAACCCACCGGTAAAGATTGTCTTTTCAAGTAATAAACTTGCTGCAATTCCTGATAACGTCACATGACTTAATGCATCCGCAATAAGCGACATGCGGCGAATTACAACGAACACGCCGATAAGTGGTGCGACAAGCCCTATTAAAATACCAGCGTATAAGGAATTACGTAAAAAATCATATTGTAAAAAATCCTGTATCATTATATCCTCCCGTGATGCCCATGTTCATGTTCTAAGCGATGAACATGATGTCCATATAAAATCGACATTTCTGCATCTTCTAACTCTCGGAATTTCTCTACATTCCCATGGAAATGTAAATGCTGATTCAAACATGCAACATGCGTCACCTTCTCTGTCACAGCACCCATATCGTGCGTAACAAGAATTAACGTAATTCCCAATCTTTTGTTTAAATCCTCTAGTATCTCATAAAAACTTGCCACATTCTTCACATCAATCCCAACAGTAGGCTCGTCCAAAATAAGCAATTCCGGATCACTTACAAGTGCACGAGCAATAAATACACGCTGTTGTTGTCCACCAGAAAGTTCTCCAATGTTGCGACCTCGAAACTCGCTCATACCTACATCAGCAATCGCTTTTTCTACTTTCGCATTATCGTCTTTCGTAAAAAAGCGAAAAAGCCCTTTTTTCGAAACGAGCCCCATTGAAACAACCTCGAAAACAGTTGCCGGGAAACCTGAGTTAAAGCTACTTGCCTTTTGGGATACATAACCAACTTTATTCCACTCTTTAAATTTCTTACTATCAATGCCAAACAATCTAATACTTCCTTGCTTTGGTTTTAAAACACCCAATAAGCATTTAAGTAAAGTCGATTTCCCTGAACCATTCGGTCCAACTAAACCTAAAAAAGCTCCCTTCGGAACTTGCAAATTAATATCTTCTAACACGTTGCGATCTTCATACCGAAACGTTAATCCTTCTATTTCCAATATATTATTCATAGCATCTCACCTATTTTAATTCAGAATGATTCCGATTTATCTCTATTTGAATTATAGTACAGCTTATTATAGTTGTAAACCAATCTGCCTAAAATATATTCTTTATTTCAAGAAACCTTATTATTATAACAAAAAGCAGAGAATAATTCTCTGCTTTCAAAAGATATTACAATTAACTTTTTAGTGAATTGCTGATTTAAACTTACCACCATTTGTCTCTTGTGTATTCATAATCGTAACAAATGCGTTTTCATCAATTTCATGCACAATTGATTTTAACTTCGTCACTTCCAGACGTGTTACAACTGCATAAATAACTTCTTTTTCTTTATCTGTATAGCCACCTTTAGCAACAAGTTTTGTTGTTCCACGACCAAGGCGGTGTAAAATTGCATTTGATACTTCCTCATATTGATCCGATACTATTAAAACTGCTTTCGTTTCGTCCAATCCTTGAATTACCGTATCAATTGTTTTGAATGCGATATAGTACGTCATAACAGAATACATCGCTTGTTCAACACCAAAAACAAATGCTGCCCATGCAAAAATGAATAAGTTCACAAACATTACGAATTCACCAACAGAAAACGGTAATTTCTTCGTTAATAGAATTCCCATAATCTCGGTCCCGTCTAACGATCCACCATGACGAATAACAAGTCCTACACCAATCCCTAAAATAAGACCGCCGAAAACTGTTGCTAAAATCGGCTCTGTTGTAAATGGCGGGATAGCATGCAACGTTGATTCAATAAATGCTAAAGCTACAATTCCAAATGCTGAAGATAACATGAATGTTTTTCCAATTTGCTTATACCCGGAGTACATAAAAGGAATGTTGAGGATAACAACTAAAGTAGAAAAGCTTAACCACCAAATATTAGGAGTAAGATAATCTAATATAAGAGAAATACCAATAATTCCACCATCAATAATTTTATTTGGCATTAAAAACAGTTCAATCGCTACCGCCGCACACGCTGCCCCAAAGACAATCATAACTAAACGATATACAAGATGAATAACACTTTCTTTTCGATGTTGCTTTTTTTCCATAAGTCCTCCTTATACTCTTTATCTATAGTTTTGTTCTTATATTATAACATAAGCTTCTTTTCCCCATTGAAAAAATGCACCTTGATACGAATATGTACAAGCTATGCGTACATATATTTCGATAGAAGAACGTGTGAAGGAGGACAACACGATGAACCTCATTAAACAAATTGTCAACAAAAAATTAAATCATATTTCTACAAAAGAACTATTGAAATATAGTAAAGAATACGAAGTTCCAATCACAACTGCACAAGCTGATAAAATCGTTTTACTTATGAAAGGGAAAAACATTAACATTTACGATAATACCGAGCGACTAGATTTGTTAAAACAAATCGCTAAAGTAACTACTCCTGCCACTGCCCAACAAGTAAATATTTTATTTCAGCAGCTATTAAAATAAGGAGGGGAAAATCCCCTCCTTATTGCGCTTTAATTTTTTCAAGAATCCCTTCATCAAAAGTACCATTTTTCAGCATTTCGATTTCTAATTTATATGGTGGCTTCTTATCTTTTTTATCTTCACCTACATACGGCGTTTCAAGAATTTTTGGTACGTGCGTAAGTTGTGGGTGATGCACAATGTGATGCAATGCCTTATAGCCAATATGACCAAAACCAATATTTTCATGACGGTCTTTTCCAGCTCCGCGTACATTTTTGCTATCGTTAATATGAAGTACTTGTAAACGATTTATCCCAACAATTTTATCAAATTCGTTTAACACACCGTCAAAATCATTTACAAGGTCATAACCTGCATCATGCGTATGACACGTATCAAAACATACAGATAGTTTTTCATTATATTTCACACCATCAATAATTTTCGCAATTTCTTCAAAGCTACGACCGCATTCCGTTCCCTTTCCTGCCATCGTTTCTAGCGCAATATTAACCGTTTGTTCTGGCGTTATTACTTCATTAAGCCCTTTAATAATTTGTTGAATACCAGCATCTGCTCCTGCACCAACGTGAGCTCCTGGGTGAAGAACAATTTGTGTTGCTACCCCTAATGCTGCCGTTCTTTCAATTTCCATACGCAGAAAATCAACACCTAATTGGAACGTCTCAGGTTTCGTCGTATTCCCAACATTAATAATATACGGAGCATGGACGATAATTTCCTCAATACCGTTTAGTTCCATATGTTTTCTTCCTGCTTCTATATTCAATTCTTCAATTGGTTTTCTTCGTGTATTTTGCGGTGCACCTGTATAAATCATGAACGTTGTTGCACCGTACGAAACAGCCTCTTCACTTGCTGCTAATAACATCTTCTTACCACTCATTGAAACATGAGATCCAATCTTTAACATACAATCACCTCTTCAATATACAATAGATATAATGATAGCATAATTTGTAGAAATATGTAGCGAATTGTTTGTTCACACAAAAGGCACTACATAAATTAAACAGACTATTCAAACAATCTGCACTCTATACTTAAATTAACCCAATAAAGCGAAACTTTATTCAACGTTTTTTGTACCCCTCACTAATTATTAGTCTGCATTAATCGACTTTCTCTCAAGCAGTGAGATAAAAAAAAATAAGGGAAATCCCTTATCTTTTTTTATTGCTATATTTTTTCTTCACTTTGTCACGTTCTGTTGCAAGTTTTCGTTTATAGTTTGGTTTTACTTTTTTCGGCTTCTTAACAACTTTTGTTGCCATAACATCTAGTCCATCACTTGGTTTTTTACGGCTCTTACGACGACGACGGTCACCTAAATCCGCCCATTCATCTCCGCGTAAATCTACATGTTTAAACTCGATATGACGTTGTTTTTCCAAACTATCTAACGCTTCTTCATTTGCTGGATCATAAATCGTCACTGCAATACCTGAATGACCCGCACGTGCAGTTCTTCCAACACGGTGAACGAAGAAATCTAAATCTGGTGGAAGTTCATAGTTAATAACATGGCTAATTCCTTCAATATCAATACCGCGTGCCGCCAAATCTGTTGCGACAATGTATTGGAACTCTAAATCACGAACTTGTTTCATCATTTTTCTACGATCACGTGGTGATAAATCACCGTGTATACGCCCTACTTTTAATCCACGTTCTGCTAATCCATCGGCTACTTCGTCAGCCTTCTTCTTTGTGTTTGTAAAGACAATTGCTAAATATGGTTTAAATTGAAGTAGCATATTTTTCACTAATTCAGTTTTATTACGGTGTCTTGAAGGCACAAGGTAATGATCAATATTTCCTGCTGCAACTTGCTTCGGATTAATATGAATATGTTCTGGATTCTCCATATATTTCTTCAAAAATGGTTTTAATTTTTGAGGAATTGTTGCAGAGAAAACTAACATTTGCAGATTTTTAGGCATACGTGCCGCAATTTTATCTACATCTTGAATGAATCCCATATCAAGCATTAAGTCCGCTTCATCGACAATAATAGTATCCGCTTTATAAACAAATAGCGCCTTTTCTTCTACTAAATCTTTAATACGTCCTGGCGTTCCAACTACAATATGAGGTTGTTTTTTCAACTTTTCAATTGATCGTTGTTTATCAGTTCCACCAATTAAACAGCGTGCTGTAATCATTTGACCTTCTGCACAAAACTTTGTTAGTTTCACAATTTCTTCGTAAATTTGTTGTGCTAACTCACGAGTAGGCGCTGTAATAACAAGTTGTACCTCTTCACGACTTGCATCAATTCTGTTTAATGTAGGAAGTAAGTATGCATGTGTTTTCCCAGAACCAGTTTGGGATTGTCCAATTATACTCACACCTTTTTTCACGACCGGGAAAATTTTCTTTTGAATTCCTGTTGGCTCTGTAAAGCGTAGTTCACGAACTGCATCTATTAAAAATGGTTTAAAATCATACTGTGTAAAAGTTTGTAGTGTCATAAGTTACACCTTCTTTCTAAAATTTCTACTGCGCACAAATCAGTCAAGTCTACATTATATCGAAATCTACAAGTAAAATCCATCTTTAGTTTAGGTTTTTATCTCAAAAACTAACCTTTTTTCCTTCCATTGCATATTGTATGTGTATATACCTAACTGAAGAAAGGAGGATTTCCCACATGTTTCCGAAATCCCCTATAAGACAAATGTATCCGAATCGAGGACAACAATCTTACACACCATATCCGATTCCACAACTACCACCGATGGCTCAAAAAAAGAAAGGTTTCCTTGCTAAACTCTTTAAAAAACACGATCCAACCGAACCTTTCATGCAAATGGTCCCTCCTTATCGACAAATGGAAGGGCCACCGATGATGCACCAACAACCGCCGCCCCAATATCAACAGCAACAGCCATACCAACAACAATATACACAACAATATCAGCCATACATGCAGCAATATCCAGAGCAGATGATACCACCTCAAATGTATGAATCAAATGATACACGTGGTGCTGCATCAGCTGCAGCGGCATCTAGCAGCGGCATCGGTAGTTTTTTTTCAAATTTAATTTCGAACCCAACTAATATGATAAATAATATCGAAAAAGTATCTCAAGTCGTGCAATCTGTCGGTCCTGTTGTCGAACAGTACGGTCCCATTATGCGTAGTCTACCAAGCATTGTTAAAATCCTCACCTCTGGAAAAAGTACGGAAGAAAATCAAACTGAAGATGCAACAGAACAGGTTGAGGTAGCAACTCCACCTCCTCCACCTCCAAAAAGGAAACGAAAAAAAATAGTGCTTGAACCGGTAATAGAAAAAGAGGTTCCGAAAGAATCCGTTCAACAATCAGCAACAAAACCAAAACTATATGTGTAACAATCCTTTGTTTTCTATCCACTCCTCCTTTATAATGTAATGGACTATGCACAAAAGTATCCCTTGTTTAGAAGGAGAGGATTACTCACATGAAGATTGTTAAAATTTCCCCTCGTGGTTATTGCTACGGTGTTGTTGACGCAATGGTTATTGCACGTAACGCCGCATTAGATAAATCATTACCGAGACCCATTTATATTTTAGGTATGATTGTTCACAATAAGCATGTCACAGATGCTTTCGAAGAGGATGGCATCATTACATTAGACGGTCCAAGTCGATTAGAAATTTTAGATAAAATCGATTCTGGTACTGTTATTTTCACTGCACACGGTGTTTCTCCAGAAGTTAAACAACGTGCAAAAGAAAAAGGTTTAACGACAATTGATGCAACTTGTCCAGATGTTACAAAAACACATGACCTTATCGAAGCAAAGAAAGCTGAAGGATACCATGTCATTTATATCGGCAAAAAAAATCATCCAGAACCAGAAGGCGCAGTTGGTATCGCACCTGATATCGTTCATCTTATCGAAAAAGCTGATGATTTAAAAACACTAGAAATTCCAACGGATAAAATTTTAGTTACGAATCAAACAACAATGAGTCAATGGGATGTTCAACATTTAATGGAGGACATTCAGAAAAAATTCCCAACAGCAGAATTCCACAAGGAAATTTGTTTAGCAACTCAAGTTCGCCAAGAAGCTGTCGCTAAACAAGCTGATGTTGCAGATTTAACAATTGTTGTCGGTGATCCGAAAAGTAACAACTCAAACCGTTTAGCACAAGTATCACAAGAAATCGCTGGTACGACAGCATACCGCGTTGCAGACGTAAGTGAAATCCAATTAGAATGGCTACAAGGTGTAGAAAACGTAGCTGTTACAGCAGGTGCTTCTACTCCAACGCCAATTACAAAAGAAGTTATTGCTTTCTTAGATCAATATGACCCAATGAATCCAGCTACATGGGAAAGAATTCGAAAAGTACCACTTCAAAAGATACTACCTCGTGTAAAAGTGAAAAAAGAACAATAATAAAAACCGTTGCCTACATGAGCAACGGTTTTTATTTTTCTTATACAAATGTGAATGGATCTGTATGTAACTGCGAAGCGTGAATGTGTACATTGAATTTCTTCACATCTACTTTTTCTTGCAATTGTTTTTGTACACCTTGCTTCATTACTTTTTCAACGTTATGTCCTGGATCGACTATATTTAAACCAATCATCATCGCATCGTGAGCAACATGATAATACATATCACCTGTTACATATACATCTGCTCCTTTAAATTTCGCTTGGTTTATATATTTATTACCGTCACCACCAAGTACAGCTACTTTACGCACCTTATCATCTAACTTTCCAACAACTCTTGCACCCTTTACATGTAATGATTGTTTCACATGTAAAGCAAACTGCTCAAGCGTCATTTCTTCTTGTAAATACCCTATTTTACCAAGACCTAATGTTTCACCTTTATTATCAAGCGGATATACATCATATGCCACTTCTTCATATGGATGGGCTGCCAACATCGCTTTAATAACTTTTCTTTGTAATGAAGCTGGAATAATCGTTTCGACACGCATCTCTTCCACACGTTCTAACTGCCCAGTTTCTCCGATATAAGGATTTGTACCTTCTTGAGGGATAAACGTACCTACCCCTTCGCTACCGAACGTACAGTGGCTATAATTACCGATATGACCTGCATCCGCATCTCCAAGAGCTTTGCGCACTTCTTCTGCATGGGTTACTGGAACAAATACAACAATTTTTTTCATTTCTTCTGCATATGTAGGAGCTAATACTTCTGTATTTTGTAACCCTAACGCATCAGCAAGTAAATCATTTACCCCGCCCTTAGCAATATCTACATTTGTATGTGCGGCATAAATTGCAATATCATTTTTAATACACGTTTCAATAATTCTTCCGTACGCCTTATCTGTATGAATTGCTTTTAATGGATTAAAGATTAAAGGGTGATGCGCTATAATGATATTTGCTCCTAATTGGATTGCCTCGTCCACAACTTCCTCAGTTACATCTAATGCGATTAATACGTGCTGCACAGGTTTATTAAGCGCTCCAATCTGTAAGCCGATCTTATCCCCTTCCATCGCTAAATGCTTCGGATACATACCTTCAAATAAAGAAATAATTTCATGGCCATTTGGAATTTTACTCATGATAAAACCTCTCCTATCATTTTCATTTTCGCTTCTACTTCTGCACGCTTCGCTTTCTTCTCTTCAGACTCTGCTGCACGCTCTAACTGTTTTAAAATATTTTGGAAGTTTTTCAATTCCCCTTCCCACTTTTCAACAAAAGCTTCACTTTTTTCTTTTATTAGAAATGGACCCATAAACAATTCAGTTTGTTTATTTTCAGAGTAAGGTACTGTTGTATCTCCTCGCTCTCCGACTAAAATCTCGTAAATCTTTCCGTCCTCTATTATAATTTTCTCACGGATAAGCTCCCATCCATTTTCAATAAACCATTCACGAATATGGTGTGCTGCAATATTCGGCTGTAAGATTAAACGTGTTACACCTTCTAATTTTTCTTTACCACTTTCTAAAATGTCACGAATTAACGCTCCACCCATACCAGCAATCGTAATAACATCTACTTCTCCTGGTGCAATAACAGCTAATCCATTCCCTTTCCGAACGTCTACTTTATCTTGTAAGCCACTTTCAGCTACAGTTGCTTGTGCAGAGCGAAACGGTCCATCTACAACTTCTCCTGCAACTGCTTTTGTAGCAATATTATTTATAATTGTATAACACGGTAAATACGCATGATCCGATCCAATATCAGCTACTGTAGAGCCTACTGGAATCTCCCTCACAACTTCTTCTAATCGTTTCGAAAGCTTTACTTCATTCATGTATTTCCATTACTCCTTCTCTTGTCAGTCTGTCTCCATGATAATGAATTTATAGTAGTTGTTGCAAGTCCATAACAACACTTCAATTCTCTATTACTAATCGTATTTTAGAAAGTATAGAAAAACAAGCCTTTTGCACAAAAGCAAAAGGCTTGTAATATGAAACTTTATTTTTTCTTCGATAACCAATCAGCTACTTTTGCCGCTTGATCAGCTGGAACTATATTTGGTGGCATATTTCCTTTTCCTTTTGAAAGAACTTCTTTAATTTCATCTTTCGAAAGTTTCCCACCAATTTTTTGTAAATTAGGTCCCACTGCCCCTTGTAACTGATCACCGTGACAGCTCGTACAGCTTTGCTTTACAATATCCTCTGGCTTTGATGCTGTTTGCGCTGGTTTCCCACCATTTTTTGCATCAGCTAACTCTTTAGATTTATTTAGCCCCTGAAATGAAAATACAAACATAACGATAATACCTAATGCTGCAATAAGAGCGAACGGAATCAACGGATTACGTTTCATATCTCTTCTCCCCCCTCTATACCGCTAAATAGTTAGATGATTCAGTCATTTATATTGTACTTGAAAACGCCCTATCAGAAAAGAGCAAACTACTACTTGTTAAAAATATTCCGTAAATTCATTTTATTGATTTTCACTATTATATCGCATATTATTTCGATAATTACTAACGTTTCTCATCATATTTTTTACTTTTCTACATATTATTTTGTATATAATAAACAAAATAAATCGAAAAATCGAAAAATGAGCATTTGCAAATCAAAAGACAATTCTGTAAAATAAATTACAAGAAATTGTAATCGTTGCCGATAGCTAAACTTTAACAAAAATTAACAAAATAAAAAAGTTTACTTCACAAAAGTGAAGTAAACTTAAAGGTAGCCTATTCTAAGAAATCCTTAAGACGCTTACTACGGCTTGGATGTCTTAATTTGCGAAGTGCTTTCGCTTCAATTTGACGAATACGTTCTCTCGTTACGCCGAATACTTTCCCAACTTCTTCAAGCGTACGAGTTCGTCCATCATCTAAACCAAAACGAAGACGCAGAACATTTTCTTCACGATCTGTTAGTGTATCTAACACATCTTCTAATTGTTCTTTTAGCAATTCATACGCTGCATGGTCCGCAGGCGATGTTGCTTCTTGGTCTTCGATAAAGTCACCTAAATGGGAGTCGTCTTCTTCACCAATTGGTGTTTCAAGAGAAACTGGCTCCTGTGCAATCTTTAAGATTTCGCGTACTTTTTCTGGAGCAAGATCCATTTCTTCACCAATCTCTTCAGGAGATGGTTCGCGTCCTAAATCTTGTAATAATTGACGTTGTACACGGATTAACTTATTAATTGTTTCAACCATATGAACTGGAATACGAATTGTTCGCGCTTGGTCTGCAATCGCACGTGTAATAGCTTGGCGAATCCACCAAGTTGCATACGTACTAAATTTAAAACCTTTACGGTAGTCGAACTTTTCAACTGCCTTAATTAGACCCATATTTCCTTCTTGGATTAAGTCTAAGAAAAGCATACCACGGCCCACGTAGCGCTTTGCAATACTTACTACAAGACGTAAGTTTGCTTCCGCAAGACGGCGTTTTGCTTCTTCATCGCCTTCTTCAATACGTGTCGCAAGTCGAATTTCTTCTTCAGCAGATAGTAAGTCTACACGACCAATTTCTTTTAAGTACATACGAACAGGGTCATTGATTTTCACACCTGGCGGCACACTTAAATCATTAAGGTCAAATTCTTCTTCCGTTTTTGTAATTTGACGATTATTAGGACCTTCGTCGTTGTCATTGTCACCAACTAAGTCAATCCCTTGTTCACCTAAATATTCATAGTATTCATCCATTTGATCGGATTCAATTTCAAATCCATTCATGCGTTCTGCAATCTCTTCATATGTAAGAACGCCACGTTTTTTTCCGAGCTCAGTGAGTTGTTCTTTCACTTGCTCAAGGGTCATTTCAGTTTCAATTTGTTTAGAACGAGCTGGTTTATCAGCCATCTGTTCCCCTCCTTACGCGAGATACAAACATTCATTATACTAAAACTTTATCGAAAAAGCTATTTTCTTGCTTTTTGACTTTGTAAATATGCCACATAATATTTAGCAGCCTCTACAGGATCTGTTTTTTCCATTTGTTTTACTTTAAAGATAATTTCCATCTTTTCAAGTTTTTCTTTATGGCGTCTTAGCGCCTCCAAATGACCTTGTAACGCTTCTTCTGTGTACTCTGGATTAATAAATTCATCCGTCGAAATATCAGTAATAATATTTTTCAACTTTTCATCAGAGAGCCAACTTAAAAATGTTCCGACTGAAGGTTCATTCCCCTTTTCATAATATGCGTATAGTTCATATAAAATCCCTTTATGTTCTTCTGTATAAAAATCTTCTATATGAGGTTCCATACGCACTGTCACTTCTGCACTTTGCAACATATGGTAAATAATTTCTCTTTCTGCCCTTTCAAAACCTGTTAATTTCGGTTTCGTTTGAACAATTTGAGATGGCTTAGAAACCTGCTTTATTTGTTTTTGCTGTACCTTTTGTTCTTTGCGATATTGGTGCAATTGATTCAAAAGTGTTTCCATTGAATACGAAAATTCTTGCGATAATGATTTTAAATATGATTCCGCCTGCATCGCATCCTGTAGCAATGATAACTCTTTTAAAACACTTTTTACATATTCTTCTTTGCCAGACTCATCTTGCAAATTTTTCCCTAAACGCAAATAATTTATTTTGAAACCAACAAAACTTATACTTGATTTCACAAGATTTTCAAAAGCGGTTGTCCCATATTGTTGCACATATTCATCAGGGTCAAGCTTATCTGGCAAGGATGTAACTTTCACTTGGCAACCAACTTGCAATAGTAATTGCCCTGCTTTCATCGTCGCTTCTCGCCCTGCTTTATCACCATCATAGCAAAGAACAACAGTTTCAACGTTACGTCGCAGAAGTTTCGCTTGTTCTTCAGTTAAAGCTGTTCCCATTGTCGCAACAGCTTCTTCCACACCACTTTTCACCGCGGCTAGTACATCGGCATAACCTTCAAAAAGGACAACCTGCCCACGTTTTCTAATAAACGGCCTTGCTTGGTGGAAATTATACAACAGCTTACTTTTGTAAAAAATCGGTGTTTCAGGACTATTCAAATATTTCGGAGTGTCATCTCCTAATGCCCTTCCACTAAACGCTATCACCTTACCTTGTAAAGTATAAATCGGAAACATAACTCTTCCGCGGAAGCGGTCATAATGACTGCCATCCTTCTCACTTCTTACAAGAAGGCCAGCCTGTTCCATACTAGATAGCGACAAACCTCTTTTTTGTAAAATTTTCGTTGCTGCATCCCAAGCTTGTGATGCATAACCAATTTCAAATTTCTCAATCATCTCTTTTGTAATACCACGTTTTAATAAATATGAAAGTGCTTCATTTCCTTCTTCTGTATTTACTAATAAATGATGATAATACTTTTTCAAAAGTTCATGAGCCTGTTGCATGATGACAGTGTCATCAGATATGTCTTCTTGTTGTTGTTGTCCTTGCCCTGATGTATATTCTGCAACTGCAATTCCATTTCTTTCGCCAAGCTTTTGAACAGCCTCTGTGAAAGCAAGTCCCTCCATTTTCATAAGAAAAGAAAATACATTTCCACCTTCTCCACATCCGAAACAATGAAAAATTTGCTTATCAGATGAAACAGAGAATGAAGGAGAATTCTCACCATGAAATGGACAAAGGCCGAAATAGTTACGCCCCTGCTTTCTAAGTTGAACATACTCACCAATCACTTCTACAATATCGGATGATGTCCGAATCTGTTCAACAACTTCTTCAGGAATTCTGTTCCCCATAACTCCATCTCCGTGTCGTATTTTGTATTCGATATAAATTAAAAGATTCCTTTATAATTCGACAATATTTTTCTAAATTTGTTAGAAAGTACTGTCGATCACATTGTGTAAACGATTTTGGACCTTTCGTATAAGTCCCCAGTCTGCGTAAATTCGCAGATACATACTACTATATAAAATTGTATACATTTGCTCATCTGTTACAAATGTATCTCCTGGAGACAATACATATACTCCTTTTTCACAAGAAGACTAGCAAGAAGCACTATAGCCTGTATGATCATGAGATCTGTAGCTTTTGCATGTTAATAAATATAACAGTCAACTTCATCTTGCTCAGAATCTACATAGACCCAATTACCTTGCTGTTTTCTTGAACGATGAGCATAGGATACGACAAACAAAATTTCGACATAAAATTTTGTTCCAACTTGCACAATTGCATTCTTCACGGGATACGCATCTGCATCAAATAATATCTTATCTGATGTTTTGCATATGTCTGTATTCTACATCCCTTCTGTGAATCCTTCCATAATGTGCGTTTTCTTGTCTAGATTTTGTCGATTTAGCGTAAATACATGTCTTTTTCGAAAATCCTATCCCTAGTTTATTCTGAAAAATTAAAGTCTAAACGTAAAATATAGGTTTTTATCACAATTTTTTATTATAATATATTTTCTTCAACTACGCTACATATCCCTTTAATTTTCATCTTACACTTAAAGATAACGAAATCGTTCCTTTAGCATAATAAAAAAACAGAAGAATATAAGTATAACCATTCCGCTATATTCTATTACTAAGCCGAAAGTTCATGCTCTACTTCGCATCTTCCTCTAACGCCTTCTCACGAGCGAAAAAAGCACATTCACCTTTGGTAAATGTGCTAAAACATTTTTTGGTTTTGCACTGCATTCACAATAATATTTGCTGTTTCTTCAATTGCCTTATTTGATACATCAATCACTTGACAATTTATTTTACTAATTACTTCCTCAAAATGATCAATTTCTTCTTGAATACGATTAATATTTGCATATGTTGCTCCATCACTTAATCCAAGTGACTTCAATCGTTCTTTTCGAATATGATTTAACTTATCTGGTATAATTTTCAAACCGAAACATTTCTCTTTTGCCACTTGATATAATTCCTCAGGCGGATCCACTTCCGGTACAAGTGGTACATTAGCAACTTTCAAACGTTTGTTATGCGCTAAATATTGTGAAAGTGGTGTTTTTGATGTACGTGAAATTCCAATCAACACGATATCAGCTTTTAAAATACCACGTGCATCTCTACCATCATCATACTTAACTGCAAATTCAATCGCTTCAATTTTTTTAAAGTACTCTTCATCTAATCTTCGAACGACACCTGGCTCATACCTTGGTACTTGCCCTGTAATTTCTTCAATTTGATCGATAAGAGGTCCGATAATATCGTATGCCTCTACTCCTTCTTTTGCCGCTTCTGTCAATAAATATTGACGCATATCAGGCTTTACTAACGTAAAACAAATAAGCGCTTGATTGTTCTTGGCAATCGAGATTACTTCTTTTAATGTCCCTGTATCTTCTACATACGGTACACGCCTAATATCAGGAGCGAATGGGAACTGTCCCATTGCCGCTCTAACAACCAAATCAGCCGTTTCTCCTACCGAGTCAGATACGACATATACGATTTTATTATCCATTACATTACCTCACTTTAAACAAATTACACTTATTCGTTATTTACTAAATTTACAAACGCACGTGTAATATTTGTTTTTGTAATTCGTCCAATCACTTCTAAACCTTGTTTCGTATCCTTCACAACTGGCAACGCATCAATCTGTCTTTCTATTAATTCCATCGCAATATCATATAAAGAATCCTCCCTGCGACACATCGCAATGTTTGGCATCCTTGTCATGATAATATTAACCGGAAGAGAGGTTAAATCCTGCTTTCCTAAGCTAGCTCGTAATAAATCTTTACGAGATACAACGCCAACTAATAAAGTAGCTTGATCTACAACAAATAATGTACCAACGTCCTCTAGAAACATAGTACAGATTGCATCGTATACTGATACATTTTTATCAATTACAGCCGGTCTAGATTGATAATCTTGCACTTTAATTTTCTTAACAGCTTCAGATAATAGCTGTCCCCCGGTTTTACCCGTATAAAAATAACCTACACGTGGACGCGCTTCTAAATAACCAGCCATCGTTAAAATTGCTAAGTCTGGTCTTAGCGTTGCACGTGTTAAACCCAATTGCCCAGCAATTGACTCCCCTGTAATAGGACCGTGATCTTTTACAATCTGAATGATATGCTCTTGCCGTTTATTCAGCTCTATGATAATCACCACCTTTAATGCACAACGAAAAAAGTTATACTATCTCTTAAATATTATATACTAAATATGCTATTCGAAAAAGAAAGTATGTAAAAAGGACCGTATACGGCCCTTTTTATATTTGAAACTTATCAAGTTGTTCCAAGAAACGCCTTGTTTTCAAATAAATCCCACAATATTCATCATAATATGTATTCAATACTGTGCGCATTTGTTTTTTTGTACTATCCTTCACCGATACATTACCGAGTCGGTGTAAATCAAAATGAAAAAAGAGACGTAATAATTTATGAACAGCCTCTCCCACCGGAATACGATACGGATCTTGTTCCGCATGACGCGAGCACAGAAAACCGCCTTCCCTGACAGAGAAGGCGACAAAATCTGTTTCTTGATGACAAATAGCACATGTATCAAAGTACGGGTGCATCCCTAATACCGGAAGCATTTTCGTTTGATAAATTAATGATAATACTTCTGGGTCAACACCCTCACACATATAATGCAACGTTTGATATAACATTTCAAATAAATACGGATTATGCTTCTTATCTTCTGTTGCTTTATCAGTTAATTCGATAATAAATGATGCATAAGCAGTTAAAAATATATCCTCGCGAATTTCTTTCATAGATGAAATAATCTCGCCTTGTTGCAAAGTTCCAAGTCCAGATCCCATTTGAATAAGAAAATGACCATGTGTCATAAGTTGCGAAATAGCTGCTAACCGACTCTTCGGCTTTTTCGCCCCTCTTGCCATTGCACTTACCTTACCAAATTCCCGTGAGTATATTGTAACAATCTTATTTGTTTCTCCGTAATCTGTCGTACGGATAACAATGCCCTCAACTTTTTGAAACATGTTCGTCACCATCCAAGGTTTGAACAAAACGGGTCAAGAAATTGGAGAGTCTAGATGCGCTAACTCCTCTTCATGTTGATCCATCTCATCGTTTACGTCTTTTTCCATTTCTTTCAAAAGCAAATACGTTTCAATGCTTCCTGTTTTGGAGAAAAACTTCCAGGTAAAATCTAGCATAAGAATCCACCTTTCTCAATAAGCGTAGCCTATAAACCAATTTCTTTTGTTGTTATTAAGTTGACCCATTTTGTTCATTTTCATGTGAGAAAAATTTTTCCTAATTTATCAAGGTTCATAAAAACCAATAATCAGTGGATGAACAAAACATCCACTGATCACAACTTTACTTCATATTAATACTCGTCTTCACGGAAACCAAGGTCACGAAGCTGTGACATCTTATTGCGCCAATCTTTTTGCACTTTCACCCATACTTCTAAAAATACTTTAGAACCAAGAAGTGCTTCAATGTCAAAACGAGCTCTCTTACCGACTTCTTTTAACATCTTCCCTTGCTTACCTATAATAATTCCTTTTTGTGATGCACGTTCAACAACAATCGTTGCGTTTATATAAACCGCTCCGCCCTCACGCTTTTGAATTGCATCAATAACAACCGCTACAGAATGCGGTACTTCTTCACGTGTTAAATGTAATACTTTTTCACGAATAAGCTCTGAAATAATAAATCGCTCTGGATGATCCGTTACTTGATTATCCGGGTAATATTGCGGTCCTTCTGGTAAATACTTTTTAATTGCTCCGATTAACGCTTCAACGTTATTACCGTCCAATGCAGAAATTGGCACAATCTCCGCGAACTCATATAATTTACGATATTGATCAATCAACTCCAGCAATTGCTCTGGATGAAGTTGGTCAATTTTATTAATTACCAAAAATACCGGTTGTTTCGTTTCTTGTAATTTCTCAATAATAAATTCCTCACCACGACCATATCCTTCAGTTGCATTGACCATAAACAAAACAATATCAACTTCTTTTAATGTCGTTTGAGCCATCTTCACCATGAAATCGCCTAGTTTATGTTTAGGTTTATGTATTCCTGGTGTATCAATGAAAACTACTTGTGAATCATTTTCTGTATATACACCTTGAATTTTATTACGAGTTGTTTGTGGCTTATCGCTCATAATGGCAATTTTTTGGCCAATAATACGATTTAAAAATGTAGATTTCCCAACATTCGGTCTGCCAATAATAGAGACAAAACCTGATTTATAACCTTTTCTATTCATGTAAATCCTCCGCTAAAAATGCTCCTGGTAACAATTCTCCGACTGTTGTCTCTTGAACATCACCATGTAAGTTTGATAGGTATACTTTCGTATCCTGTTTACATAATTCTATCATAACTTGTCGACATGCTCCACAAGGAGGTACTGGACGCTTTGTATCCGCTACGACTGCAATAGCTACAAACTCGTTATCCCCTTCAGAAATTGCCTTAAATAACGCTGTTCTTTCTGCACAATTACATAAACCATATGATGCATTTTCAACATTACATCCACGATATATTTTTCCATCCTGAGTTAGTAAAGCTGCACCTACTTGAAATTTAGAATATGGTACGTACGCTCGTTTACGCGCTTCGGTTGCTTCTTGAATTAATTGTTTGCTATTCATATTCCCGCATCCTTTCCGTTCATAGATGTGAACAGATACACTCTTTCATTAAAGGCCTTCACGGCGCTCCCAAAGCTTAATAAAAGCTTCGGAATGCAACTATACCATATACGGTAAAAAGATAATAGCACCAATTACAGCAGCTATAATTGCAAATAATAAAACTGCCCCTGCTGCAACATCCTTTGCAATTTTTGCAACCGGATGAATATCGACGGTTGCTAAGTCTACTGTTTTTTCAATAGCCGTATTCACCATCTCTAAACTCATTACAATCCCTATCACAATAAGTACGACAATCCATTCCATTGTTGTAATATGGAAATAAAAGCCGCAGCATATAACGATGACTGCGGCTAAATAATGAATTTTCATATTTCGTTCATGACGAAGACAAAAGTATATACCATCTATAGCATATCCAAAACTATCTAAAAGTTTTCCTGTTTTCATCGCCCTAATCCAAAGGCCTCTAAAATTTCTTTTTGTCTTCCAAACATTTCTTTCTCATCTTCTTCTGTCATATGATCATAACCAAGCAAATGCAAAAAGCCATGTAGTGCTAAAAACCCAAGTTCTCGATCAAAAGAATGTCCATATTCTTCAGCTTGTTCTTTTGCTCTTGGAATAGAAATAATAAGATCTCCTAACATACGCGGCATCTCTGCACCGACAATTTCCATTTCGCCTTCTCCCATTTCTTCCATAGCAAAAGAAATAACGTCCGTAGGCTGATCCTTATCTCGGTAATCACGGTTTATTTCACGAATACGTTCATTATCTACAAATGTAACCGATAATTCTGCGCCTTCTTCTATGTTCTCCATTTGGGCTGCTTTCTCTACTAAACCTCGAATCAAACTTATATATTCTTCTTTCACTTCTTCTGTTTCATCAATAAAATCAATTAATAAACTCATTCTTTCTCCTTTTCTTCCGGCGGTTCCGGATATGTAATACGGGAATGGAAAATACCATTTAACGTTTCACATAACGTTTTTCCAACGATTTGTAGTTCCTTAAATGTCAAATCACATTCACTAAATTGACCATCTTGCAGGCGATCTTTAATAATACTTTGCACTAAATTATTAATCTGATCTGGTGTTGGATGGTTCATCGAACGTACCGCCGCCTCCACACTATCAGCAATACCAACGATCGCCGACTCTTTAGAAGTTGCTTTTGATCCTGGATAGCGGAACATTTCCTCCGTATATTTCTCTTTATCTTCTTTAATCGCATTATAATAAAAATATTTAAGTAACGTTGTACCATGATGCTGTCCAGCAATATCGATAATTTCTTGAGGTATATGGTGTTCTTCTAACATTCTCACCCCATCGGTTACATGAGCAATTATAATATCTTTGCTCGTTACAGGGTCTAATCTATCATGCGGGTTTTCAATACCCATTTGGTTTTCAATAAAAAACTGTGGTTGTACCGTTTTCCCTACATCATGATAATACGCCCCTACACGCGCTAATACTCCATTTGCTCCAACTGCTTCACAAGCAGCTTCTGAGAGATTAGCTACCATTACACTATGATGATATGTACCTGGTGCTTCTAATAAAATTTTGCGCACGAGCGGGTGATTCGGACTTGAAAGTTCCATCAATTTCATACTCGATACAATCCCAAGACCACTTTCTAAATACGGTAAAATCCCCATAGCTAGAACAGAAGAGATAATACCCGAAACAGCAGCCATTAATAATTGCACCCCAATTTCAAGAGGCGAAAAATTCCCGTTACGTAATAATAGCAAAGCCGCTAATACGACTACATTTAATACAGAAACGAGTATACCAGCTTGTAAAATCATTGTACGACGATTTTTTTCTCTCAAGAAAATACTAACTGATAATGAACTTAATAAAACATAAATCCCCACACTATAATTCAGTGTACTCGTTACACCTTCATTAAACATAATACTTCCGCATACAGAAAAGATCATACTCGTTAAAAATACAAATCGATCACCAATCATTAATTTTACAAGTATTGTTCCCATGGCAACTGGAACAACATACGCGATTCCTGCATACTCAAGTTTTTGAAACAAACTAATGATTTTCATTAAAACAATCGTGATAGACAAAATTGTAATATAAGCTAAGACATACGGCCTATCTTCTCTTTTCCGCTGTAAAAACACTTCAAACTGCTTATGCATAAAGTACAATAGCACACCAATGAGTACCGCTAACCCAACATAGGGTTGAAAACTGTTCCCTTTTTCTAACAGGCCAACTAATTTCAACTGATTGTACATATCACTTGAAATCGTTTCACCTTCTCTAACAAGGACTTGCCCTTGAAGAATATAAACAGGTGGAACTAAATCTTCTTCCGCTTTTCTCTTCTCTTTTGTTAAGGTCGGATCATAAAAATAGTTTGCAGAAATCGCATATTTCCCTAACGCCTTAATAGATTCCTTTAAACCATTATCAACATTAACACTATTCATCTCACTTACATATCGTTCCTTCGCATCCTTCAATTCGTCCATTTTAACATGCTCAGTCATGATACTATTAATAGCTGTAACTGTTGCATCTTTCGCTAATACTAATTGGTTCGAATCTGCATTAATTAAGTTTAGTAAGTTTGAATCAGATAATTCTTTCGTTAAATCAGTAGGCAATTTTTTTTTCAACTTGTCCACTTTTTCAGCATCAGTAATCTTTTTTTGCTCATCCGGTCCAACCGCTTTAATCTCTTGTATCACTTCATCTACTTTAGCAAAGACGTCATTCACAATATCCACTTTATTTTGTTTATACTCACTTTTATATGTATATTGATCTTCAACTTTTGTAGCGGCTTCTTTTTTCTTTTTGTCCGTTGTAACTTTATCTTCAATTTTAATAGGAGAATGGATTGTTTTTTTCGCAATAGAATATGTTGTAACATCTAATTGCTCTGGTTTTACATTATTCATAAGTGCAAAAAACAGCACTGCTCCTAATAAAACGTAAGAAATCCAACTTAGTTTTTTCGAATGTTGTAAATTACGAAACCACTTAGAAATTTCTTGAGATCTTGACATGATTTCAATACCTTCTCCTCTCCAGAAATAAAGTGAAACTATTTATAGCTTTCATTTCTTCTAGGCAACGATACTTTTTGGACAACGTTTTTATCCACTATCACCTATAGTTCATTTCCCTCGTCTTTAATGATAGTAAAAAATATGCCACTCGCCAACCTTATCATACAAAAAGAAATGACCCTGACAAATAGGATCATTCCATTTTATCATATGCCTCAATAATACGTTGCACTAACGGGTGTCTCACAACGTCCGTTTGTTCCAATGTAATGAACGAAAGACCTGATACACCAGATAAAATATTAGCAGCAATAGAAAGACCTGACTTTACCCCTTTTGGCAAGTCTACCTGTGAGGGATCCCCCGTAATAACCATTTTAGAACTAAAACCTAATCGTGTTAAAAACATTTTTATTTGAACACCAGTTGTATTTTGCGCCTCATCTAATATAACAAATGAATCATCAAGAGTACGCCCTCTCATATAAGCAAGAGGTGCAATTTCAATTACACCACGTTCCATCATACGTTGTGTATATTCTTGTCCAAGAATATCATGTAACGCATCATATAGTGGACGTAAATACGGATCTACTTTTTCTTTCAAATCACCTGGTAAAAACCCTAAGCTCTCTCCAGCTTCTACAGCAGGTCTTGTTAAAATAATTTTCTTTACATACCCTTGCTTTAAAGCTCTCACAGCCATTACTACGGCTAAGTATGTTTTTCCTGTCCCAGCAGGTCCTATCCCAAATACAATATCATTCTTTTTCATTGCATGAATATATCGTCTTTGCCCCATCGTTTTCACACGAATGGATTTACCTTTTGCCGTTTTAAAAATTTCCTCTTCATATAATTCTTCGAATTGAGCAATTTTCCCTTGTTGCCCAAGCTGAATCGCATACGCAACATCTCTTTCCGAAATTGATACACCTTTACGGATAACAACAAGTAACTGTTGTAAGATTTTTTCTACGAGCACCACAGTTTCATCTGCCCCAGATACACGAACAGATTCTCCTCTAGTCACAATCGATACACTAAGTTCTCGTTCAATTACTTTTAAATGAGCATCATTTACCCCAAAAAGAGCGATTGCTTCGTTGGGATTTTCCAATTGTTGGTTCATTTCTACTAATTGTTCTGCCATTACTCAGTCTCCTTGAATATCGGATTCAGATATTGGTTGTGGCTCTGCAATATTTTCAATCACTGTATAATGTAATGTGACCTTTAGGTGATCCGCCTCAACCTCTTTACTCAAAATGTTATCACTTACAATCATAGCATGTTCATCCAATTTTTTCTTCAGTTCTTTTTCTGCCATCTCTTTCGCTACTTTCATTGCTTGTTTTTCGGTATATTCTCGGTTCGCTTCTTCCTCTTCTCGTACAATATCTTTCTCGTATGCAATTGGTAATGTAAATCCAAATAATTTCACATCATGTTTTACACTTTCAGTACGAGAGCGCTTATACTTATCCTGTAGAAATCCCCATATTTTTATTTTAGTACTCCCAAATTTAAGGAAATATTCATTGTATGAATTACCAGTATACACTTGAAATTGTGTCTTTAACGGAACATCCACCTCAGATTTATACCACGTTTCTCCATATACAATCCCTTTAGCCGAAACAACTGTCGGATTCTCCTCATTACCATACATCCCGGATACGAGAAGTTGCCCCTTTTCTACATGGTCATTTTTCATGACAACCGGCTTCCCAACTTCCACAAATGTTTTTGTAATAATCCCTTCTTTTTTTGCTACTAAGTTTTGTGGCTGTTGTTCACTTTCTTTTTTCGGCTCATTTTTTTCAACAATCTTAAAATGATATGTTGTCCCTCTTATTTCTAATCCCGCCCAAGTAATCGCATTAATATTGTCTGTCAAATGACGTTGAACATCTTCTACACTCGGCATTTGGAATTGTAATTTACCTTTTTTTATACCCATTTTGTCCAATTCTTTCATCAATATATATTCTGTTTCAGGTTTTGCTCCTGTAATTTCAATTTTCCACACCATATTTGACAATGCGATCATTCCGAAAAAAAATATTAAAAACCCAATTAAAAATCCACTATTTTTAATTATACGCTTATTCCAAAAAGGAAAACCGTAACGTCCAATAAAATATAATTTACATTCATTTTTTCTATAAATTGGTTTTATCTTTTTCACATCTCGTAATAACATACAAAAAACTAACGTTTCATCAGCTATCTTCTTTACATCCCAAACGAGTAATTTCTTCCGCACACACTCGTTAACAAAGCGTTCCGCTCCTCTACCTTCAATTCGCACCTTTACATACCCAAGCCATTTTATAAACCATTTATTTTTCATCGACTATCTCCACTACCTTTCTAAAAGTAGATACACTACTTTTCAATTCGATTATCAAACTAGCTCTTACTAAAATCTTAATTAGCAGATTCCTTGATCCTCACTAATTATTAACCTTCACGAGCCAGTTTTTTACGTGGAACTCAATTCCCACCTATCCTCTTTGTACGAACCGAATATTGAGGCCAGAACGTTACCGCCTGTTAATACAAGGTAACGAAGAAAAACTTCACAAACGGAAGTTTCTCCTCACTCCTCTTTCTTTTCATTTTCTAAAAACGTCACTTGTTCAATAATCCCTTCAAGCAACAGTTCTTCTGGAAGGATTGTTTTAATAACAAAGGATTGACCTTTAATTAATAATTGACCATGTTTCAATAGCAATCTTACCTCTTTATCTGAAAACACTAATAATCCTCGATGATTTTCTATATAGATATGTACTTGCCCAACAAGCGTGATCCGAGGTAGATCCATTAACACATCCACTGGCAGGTCTATTTGCTTCGTTAACCAATTCTTCATTTGTTCTATTTTTTTCATCTCAAAAGACCCCCTCTCATCCCATATGTATGAAAAAAGAGCTTGTAATATCACGTCCAAACTGAAAAAAGCATAAAAAAACGTCTCATACGAAATGAGACGCTTTTTTATGCTAATAGCTGGATAACCAGCTTATTCACAAGTGATCCGTCTGTTTTACCTTTTACTTTCGGCATAACAGCAGTCATCACTTTACCCATATCTGCTTTAGATGTAGCACCAACTTCAGAAATAACTTGCTTAATTATATCCGCTAGTTCTTCTTCTGTTAATTGCTCCGGCAAATATGCGCTTAAAATCTGAATTTCACTTTGCAGTTTATCAACAAGGTCTTCACGACCAGCTTTTTTAAATTCAAGGAGGGAGTCCTTATACTGTTTTACTTCACGAGCTAAAACTGTTAATTCCTCTTCTTCAGTAAGAGTATGTTGCAGTTTAATACCTTCATTTTGTAAAGCAGCCTTAACCATACGAATAACGGTTAATTTTTCTTTTTGTTTATTCTTCATCGCTTGTTTCATATCATCGTTTAAACGACCGAGAAGACTCATAACTTACACCCTCTCTTAGAACTTACGCTTTCTTGCCGCTTCAGATTTCTTCTTACGTTTTACACTTGGCTTTTCATAAAACTCGCGCTTTCTTGCTTCAGCAAGTGTACCAGTTTTAGAAACCGATTTTTTAAAACGGCGAAGTGCATCCTCCAAAGACTCGTTTTTACGAACGACTGTTTTTGACATTCTCTTTCCCTCCCTCCGAAACATCACACTTACATACTAATTTCAGCATGCAAAAAGAAACCCTTCTTCAGCATGTCTTTTACGATTATAATACATTTTATCACTTCAGGTCAACTATTTGGCAGAATAAAAGAAGAATAGATGCCCTTACCTGTTCAAAAGCTATGTAGATAGCTATTATCCTTTTCCCCTGAAGACAACTATATTTTTTATCATTACACCTTGTTTAATACAAGAAAGCATTAAATAACTACTCATTCAACGTACCTGCCTTTTCAGTACTTAACTTCTCCACAAAAAAAAAGAAAGCATGCAAATTGTTTCCGTTTGCATGCTTTTTTATCCCGCTATTTGCCAGGACAGTAAGAACCCCACCTCAAAATTCAACGAAAGCAAAGAACTTAGGCGGGGGTCAGGCTGATAATCAGCAGGGATGAACAAAACCCCCCACTGATTAAAGTTTCATTTTATGCGCTTGCTGATTCTTTTTTTACATCATCTTCAAGAACACGAACAAACTGCGCTTCGTTATATGGATAACCAGCTTTTGTAATTTTCACTTTTACTAGCTTACCAATCAATTCTTCAGATCCTTCAAACACAATTTTTAAGTAGTTATCTGTATAACCTACATATAAACCTTCACGGTCACCATCTTTAAATGTCTCTTCCGGAATGATTTCAAGTACTTCACCTTCAAATCTAGAAGCATACTCTTTCGCTAATTGATTTGATAGCTCAATTAGACGGTGAACACGATCGTTCTTCACGTCTTCAGGAACTTGATCTTCCATACGTGCTGCTGGAGTACCTGTACGTTTCGAATAAGGGAAAACGTGTAATTCAGAGAAACGATTCTCTTTAATGAAATTGTACGTTTCCATGAATTCCTCTTCTGTTTCGCCTGGGAATCCAACAATTACGTCTGATGTAATCGCAAGACCTGGTAACGCTTCTTTCAAACGATCTAAACGCTCTTGGAAAAATTCCATCGTATACTTACGGCGCATACGTTTCAATACAGTATTAGATCCTGACTGTAATGGAATATGCAAGTGGCGTACAACTACTTCTGATTTATCTAACACTTCAATTACTTCATCAGAAATTTGACTCGCCTCAATAGAAGAAATACGAAGGCGTTTCAATCCGCCTACTTCCGCTTCCATATCGCGCAGTAATCCAGCTAAGTTATACTCTTTTATATCTTCACCGTACCCACCTGTATGAATACCTGTTAATACGATTTCTTTATAGCCCGCATCTACTAATTGCTGCGCTTGTTTAATAACTTCTTTTCCATCACGAGAACGCATTAAACCACGCGCCCAAGGAATGATGCAAAATGTACAGAAGTTATTACAACCTTCTTGTATTTTTAAAGATGCACGTGTACGGTCCGTGAAATATGGTACATCGAGCTCTTCATATACACGTGTTTTCATAATATTACGGACAGCATTAATTGGTTGACGCTCTTTACGGAATTCTTCGATGTATCCTAACATCTTCTCACGATCTTGCGTACCAACAACAATATCTACACCTGGAATTGCCATAATTTCCGCTGGAGATGTTTGTGCATAACATCCAGTTACACAAATTACCGCATCTGGATTTTGGCGTACAGCACGTCTAATTACTTGACGGCTTTTTTTATCCCCAGTATTCGTTACTGTACATGTGTTAATAACGTATACATCAGATTTTTTTTCATATTCAGTTCTTTCATAACCACCTTGTTTAAACAATTGCCAAATCGCTTCTGTTTCATAGTGGTTTACTTTACAACCTAACGTGTGGAACGCAACAGTTGCCATTGATTATCACCCCATCAATTCAAAATGATAAGAAGCGGCACTTAACGCATACAGCGGAGCCGTTTCTGTTCTTAAAATTCTTGGTCCTAAACTACATGGTACAAATTTATGTTCACGAAGTGCGGTTATCTCTTCCTCCGCTAAACCGCCTTCTGGTCCAAATACAATCAGCAGTTTTTGGCCTGGTTTAATCGTCGCTAAAGCTTTCGCAAAATTAGATTTCTCACCTTGTTTCGCTTCTTCTTCATACGCAACAAGGCAAACATCATACTCGCTACTCATCGACAGCAGTTGTTTAAATGATGAGGGAACGTGTACTTCTGGAATTTCACTTCTATGCGATTGTTCCGCAGCTTCTTTTACAATTTTTTTCAAACGCTCAACTTTTTTATCTGCTTTTTTCGCATCCCACTTTACAATAGATCGAGATGCTTGAAATGGTAAAAATGCAGCTGCCCCAAGCTCAGTTCCTTTTTGAAAAATTAACTCTAGCTTGTCTCCTTTCGGCAGTCCACTTGCAATCGTCACGAACACAGGAAGTTCGCTTGACGCCTCTACCCATTCTACAATAGTGGTATCCACAAATTCACTGGTAATTTCAGCAATTGAACACTCTGCTGTTTTACCATTTACACAGCAATAAATGTGGTCACCAGCTGACATACGCATCACTCTTGCGATGTGATGGACATCATCACCCATTATGCGAATACTTGTCTCATTTACATATTTCTCTTCTACAAAATAACGTTGCATATAATCACCTTAGTAGAGTTTCGTTCCTTTCGTAAGTCAACACTTACGAAAAGAACGAAACGTTATCATTTTCATATAACAAACGGCAAGTCCCTCACCTTATACGGTGAGAGACTCCCCTGTTCTTTATAGACTAAAATCTATATTACGCATTTCGTGCAATAATTGCTACCCAATCTTCCATTCGAAGTACTTCTTCAATTGAAAATCCAGCTGTTTCTAACGCTTCAGAAATTACTTTTTCTTTCGCCCCAATAATACCAGATGTAATAAATAATCCACCTGGCTTCACAACTCTCGCTGCATCTTCAGGGAATAGAAGAATAATTTCCGCTAGTAAATTTGCTACGATTAAATCAACTGGACCTTCAATACCTTCTAATAGACTATTCTGTCCAACATTGACAATGTCATCTGTTTTATTTAAGCGCACATTCATTTCTGCACTTTCAACTGCAACTGGGTCTAAATCATACGCTTGAACAGAAGCCGCACCTAATTTTGCCGCAGCAATACTAAGTACCCCCGAACCTGTCCCCACATCAATCACAGTATCACCTGGCTGAACCGTTTTTTCTAACGCACGAATACACATCGTCGTTGTTGGATGTGTCCCTGTACCAAACGCCATACCTGGATCTAATTCAATAATTTTTTCATCTGGAGAAGACGGTGTATACTCTTCCCACGTCGGCACAATTGTGAATGTATCAGAAATTTGAACTGGATGATAATACTTCTTCCAAGCAGTAGCCCAATCTTCCTCATCGACTTCATTAATTGTAATAGTTCCTTTACCAATTTCGATGTCGAAAGATGGTAGTGCATCAATAGATGATTTTACACCTGCAACCGTTTCGTGTAAAGAATCCGTTTGCGGGAAATATGCTTTTACCAAAACACCCTCACTTGGATATTCATCTGGGTTAAGTGCATAAATCTCACCGTATTGTTGCTTGCGCTCTTTCGTCAACTCCGCTGGGTCCTCAATCGCAACCCCGCTAGCGCCTGCTTCATGCAAAATATGAGAGACAGCTTCTACTGCTTCTTCTGTTGTATGAATACTAATTTCTGACCATTTCACAATTTACCAACTCCATTTTTTATTTCCATTATTCCCCTTTGAAAGCACGTTTAAGCTTTCTGAATAAGCTATCATCCTGCTCTTCTTGCCCTGCAAATTCACGCAATAAATCTTTTTGATGTGAAGTTAATTTCGTCGGCACAACAACACGAACGACTACATATTGATCTCCTTGACCATATCCACGTACGTTCGGAGCACCTTTTCCTTTTAAGCGGAATTCTGTTCCTGTTTGTGTTCCTGCTGGAATTTTCAGCTTCACTTTGCCATGAACGGTAGGAACTTCTACTTCCGCACCAAGTGCCATTTGCGCAAATGTTATTGGCATTTCGCAAATAATGTGATCCCCTTCGCGTTCAAAGAATTCATGATTTCTCACATGAACAACAACATATAAGTCACCTGCCGGTCCGCCATTTACGCCTGCTTCACCTTTTCCAGATACACGAATTTGTTGACCATTATCAATACCCGCTGGAATTTTAACATTGATTTTTTTACGTTTACGAACTTTACCAGAACCATGGCATGTCGTACATTTCTCTTTAATCATTTGACCTGTTCCTGAACAATGTCCACAAGCTTGACGGTTTACAATACGCCCAAATGGTGTATTTTGTTCTACACTTACTTGCCCTGATCCTGAACAATGTTTACATGTTTCTTTTGAAGTCCCTGGTTTTGCTCCACTACCCTTACAAGTATCACATGGATCCTCCACTGGAATCTCAACGTTTAATTCTTTACCAAAAATAGCTTCTTCAAACTCTAAAGTAACTTGATATTGTAAATCAGCACCTTGACGTGGAGCATTTGGATCACGACGTCTGCCGCCACCGCCAAAGAATGAACTAAAGATATCTTCGAAACCGAAGCCACCGCCGAAGTCTCCTCCGCCACCGAAACCTTGATTCGGACCAGCGTGACCAAATTGATCATACTGCGCACGCTTTTGATCATCGCTCAATACTTCGTATGCCTCTTGTACTTCTTTAAACTTTTCAATTGCATTTTCTTCTTTACTTACGTCTGGATGATATTTTTTAGCCAAACGACGATACGCTTTTTTAATTTCATCTTTTGAAGCGCCCTGGCTAAGTCCAAGGACCTCATAATAGTCTCGTTTATTCATAAATTTGCAACCCCCGAATCTTTCACATAAACGTAATTTTAACACCGAAAGAAAGTGCTTTGCAACAAAGTTTCCTCACTTACAGTATGCAAAATAAAAAACTTAAGATCCTCACACATTTCTTCTTATTCGTGAAAAAAGCCAAAGCCAAGGCACGCTTGACTTTGACTTTTTGTCATCTTACTTATTTTATTTCACTGTATTACTTGTCTTCTTTTACTTCTTCAAACTCAGCGTCTACTACATTATCTTTTTTCGCGCCAGCGTCTTGTGCTCCTTGTGCACCTTCTGCTTGCCCTGCAGCCGCTTGAGCTTGCTCGTATAATTTAACAGTTAATTGTTGTACGATTTCTTGAAGAGCATCTTTTTTTACACGGATTTCTTCAAGTTCGTTTTTCTCGATTGCCGCTTGTAATGCTTCTTTCGCTTCCGTTGCTTTCGCTACTTCAGCTGCATCTACTTTACCTTCTAAATCTTTTACAACTTTGTCTGTTTGGAATACAAGTTGGTCAGCTTCGTTACGAAGTTCAACTTCTTCCTTACGTTTTTGGTCAGCATCAGCATTTGATTCAGCTTCTTGTACCATACGATCTACTTCTTCATCAGAAAGACCTGAAGAAGATTGGATTGTAATAGTTTGCTCTTTGCTTGTTCCTAAGTCTTTTGCACGTACGTTAACGATACCGTTCGCATCAATATCGAATGTTACTTCGATTTGTGGAATTCCACGTGGTGCTGGCGGAAGGTCTGTTAATTGGAAACGACCTAACGTTTTGTTGTCAGCTGACATTGGACGCTCACCTTGTAGTACGTGAATGTCTACCGCTGGTTGGTTATCAGCAGCTGTTGAGAATACTTGTGACTTACTTGTCGGAATTGTAGTGTTACGCTCGATTAGTTTCGTGAACACACCGCCCATAGTTTCGATACCTAAAGAAAGTGGAGTTACGTCTAATAATAGAACGCCCTCTACATCACCAGTAAGTACGCCACCTTGAACTGCAGCACCTAATGCTACAACTTCATCTGGGTTTACACCTTTGTATGGCTCTTTACCAGTTTCACGTTTAATTGCTTCTTGTACAGCTGGGATACGAGTAGATCCACCAACAAGGATAACTTTATCTAATTCGCTTGGAGCAAAACCAGCGTCTTTTAATGCACGACGAGTTGGCTCTAATGTTCTTTCAACAAGACCAGCTGAAATTTCTTCGAATTTAGCTCTTGTTAACGTTAATTCTAAGTGTAATGGGCCAGCAGCTCCAGCACTAATGAATGGTAATGAAATTTGTGTTTGTGTTACACCAGAAAGATCTTTCTTCGCTTTTTCAGCTGCATCTTTCAGACGTTGAAGTGCCATTTTATCTTGGCTTAAATCAATGCTATTTTCTTTTTTGAATTCAGCTACTAAATGATCGATGATAACTTGGTCAAAGTCATCTCCACCAAGACGGTTGTCACCAGCAGTTGAAATAACTTCGAATGTGCCGTCTGCTAACTCAAGGATAGATACATCAAATGTACCGCCACCTAAGTCATATACTAAGATTTTTTGCTCTTCATCTTGTTTTTCTAAACCGTAAGCAAGTGCTGCGGCTGTTGGTTCGTTAATGATACGCTCAACTTCTAAACCAGCGATACGACCAGCATCTTTCGTTGCTTGACGCTCTGCATCGTTGAAGTATGCAGGTACTGTAATAACAGCTTTCGTTACTGTTTCACCTAAGTATGCTTCAGCAGAAGCTTTTAAGTTTTGTAAAATGATTGCAGAAATTTCTTGAGGTGTAAAATCTTTACCTTCAACTTCTACTTTGTAGTCTGTACCCATATGACGTTTAACAGACATGATTGTATTTGGGTTTGTAATTGCTTGACGCTTCGCAACTTCCCCAACTTGACGCTCTTCATTTTTGAAAGCTACAACAGAAGGTGTTGTACGATTTCCTTCTGGATTTGGGATAACCTTTGGTTCTCCACCTTCCATAACAGCTACACAAGAGTTTGTTGTACCTAAGTCAATACCGATAATTTTACTCATGGCGAATCCTCCTACTTTTATGTAAATTATTGATTTACTTTTACCATTGATGGGCGAATCACACGGTCTTTTAGTTTATAACCTTTTTGGAATTCTTCAACTACCGCGTTTGATTCAAATTCACTGTCTTCCACTTGCATAATAGCTTGGTGTTCATTCGGATCAAACTGTTTACCAACAGCTGCAATCGCTTCAACACCTTCCTTAGTCAACGCTTCTAGCAATTGACGATGCACCATTTCCATACCTTGTAACAAGGATTTCGTTTGCTCGTCAGTCGTTTCCACTTGCATCGCTCTTTCAAAATTATCAAGAGCTGGCAAAATATCTGAAACTAGACTTTGTGCTCTATATTTATCAGCAGCCTGTTTATCCATTTGGACACGGCGCTTATAATTTTCAAAATCAGCTTGTAGACGTAATGTGCGACCTTCCGTTTCCGTTAGTTTCGCTTGTAACTCATCTACTTTTTCTTGTAAAAGAGCAGCCTCACTTTTTTCTTCTACAGTTTTTTCACTGTTTTCTGGCGTGACAGCTTCTTCAACTTGCGCTTCTTTCACTTCTTCTACCACTTGTTCGTTACGCTCTTCCACAATTTTCACCTCCTTAAAAGGTATTAGGTATCATGCTTAGCATGATTACCTAAGCATTATATATTACACACAGCAATGAAAATTTCATCACTTGAGCGAATGTATTACTCTCATTTACTTTTTAAGTCCGTCTGTAAATTGTCTTGTAAATAACTGCAGTAAACTAATTACACGAGAGTATTGCATTCTCGTCGGACCTAAAATTGCAATTGTTCCAAGTTGCTCTTCTCCAATCGAATACGTTGCAGAAATCAAACTGCAATCCTCCATTGCCGTAGAAGAATTTTCTCTACCAATTTTCACTTGAATTCCGACTTGTTTATGACGCAAAATGTCATAAAACGCAGCCTCATTATCGATCATCGTCAGCAAAGATCTTACTTTGTGAATGTCATGGAACTCTGGTTGCGAAAGCATATTTGCTTTTCCTCCAAAGTATATCTTTTCCGATAAAGGGACTTGAAATGTACCATCTAACATTTTTATTGCACTATCGTAATTATGAACATACCCACGCAAGACTGTAACAATCTCTTTAAAGATTTTATTATGAAGTTCTGCCATAGGTATACCAGATAGCTTTTCATTTAAAATATTAACCATTTTTTCTAAATCTGATAAATCAACAGATTCCGGAACGGTAATCGTTTTACTTTGCACATGCCCTGTATCTGTTACAATAATAGCGACTGCTGTTTGACGATCAAGCGGTACAATTTGTACATTTTTAAGTTTATTTGTGCTCAATTTGGGACCAAGAACAATGGCCGTATAATTCGTAAGCTCTGATAAAATTTGAGCTGATTGTTGTGCAATTTTTTCTGCTTCAAAAATTCTTTCAGCAAATAAATCTTTAATTTGTACAATTTCATCGGTCGGTAAGTTTTGCGGCGCTAAAAGATGGTCTACATAAAATCGGTATCCTTTTTCAGAAGGAACACGCCCAGAAGAACTATGCGTTTTTTCAATAAATCCTAGTTCTTCTAAATCAGCCATTTCATTTCGAATAGTAGCTGAACTAAACGTAATTTCATCTTTCTTAGCCAACGTCCTCGAACCAACTGGTTGCGCTGATCCAATAAAGTCATCAACAATTGTTTGTAAAATTAAGAGCTGACGTTCCGTAAGCATCTCATCATCACCTCTGTTAGCACTCTTTGTCTTCGAGTGCTAAATCTATTAATAACTTACCAAAATTGACATTCAATTGTCAACGGAAACGTCACGAAATAACAAAAATTTTTCGCGCTTATGGCACATTTAATTAATCAATCAAAAATGACTGGAATACTTCATTCCCTAATAGTTTCCCTTTCCTCGTTAAACAAACATGTCCATCTCTGTTTTCAAGTAATCCTTGTTCTTGATTACTTTGTAACTGCTTTGCAAAAACATGGTCCATCTCCACATTAAATTTCTTTTGGAATTCTAACTTAGAAACACCTTTTGTTTTTCGAAGTCCTAAGAACAACTCTTCTTCCATTTTTTCTTTCTCTGTCACTGGGTGAACATCTAAATATGGAAATCCTGTCTCATCAATTTTAGTGAAATATTGCTTGAGCGGACCTACATTTTGAATTCGTTCCCCGTTCACATAGCTATGCGCTCCAGCTCCAAATCCATAATACTCTTCATTATTCCAGTATGTGAGATTATGTCTACTTTCATTATTACCTTTTGAGAAGTTACTAATCTCATACTGGTTATAACCATGTTTCTCCATTTCATCCATTACCATTTCGTACATTTTCGCTTCATGGTCTTCACCTGGAAGTCTTAATTTCCCTTTATTCATTAAGTTATAAAACACGGTTTTCGGTTCCACAATTAAGGAATATGCCGAGAAATGTTGTACACCAAGCGTAAAAGCAATGTCTAATGTTTCCTTTACATCTTCTATCGTCTGTCCTGGCAGAGCATAAATTAAATCTACATTAATATTTGTAAAACCGACTTCCTGCGCTTCTCGAATTGCTACGAATGCATCTTCTCTCGTATGTCTGCGTCCAATCTTCTCAAGTAGCTCATCACGAAACGTTTGCACACCAAAACTAATTCGGTTTACTCCACCTTCTAGCAATACGTTCAACTTCTCTTTCGGTAAATCACCTGGATTCGCTTCAAATGTTAATTCACAATTCGGCGCAAATGGGCGCAAACGACGGTTAATGATGTCGAGTAGTTTTTTTGTTTGCTCCATATTTAAAGCTGTCGGAGTTCCTCCGCCAACAAAAATCGTTTTCATACTTTCAAACGGTACTTTTTGAACCGTATTTATTATTTCTTTCTCTAAATATTGTAAGTATTGATCAACCGGTTGGCGTTCAATAAATACTTTATTAAAATCACAATAGTGACAAATATGCTGACAAAATGGAATATGAATATATGCAGCTTGTACCAAATATAACTCCTACCTTTCTAAAAAGAAAACCTCCGCACTCCGGAGGATTCTTTACTTCTCTACTGTATTACGGATTTGTTCCATTCGCATTTTTCCCCAATCATACATCATTTCAACGATCGGTAAAAGCGACATACCTAATTCCGTCATATAGTACTCAACACGCGGAGGAATTTCCGGGTATACCGTTCGATCAACAATCCCGTCCTCCATTAACTCTTTCAATTGATTTGACAACACTTTATGAGAAATGCTCGGGAACAGACGTTGCAATTCACTAAAACGATGCGGACCTTCCACACCTAAGTGCCACAATATCACAACTTTCCACTTCCCACTAATTATAGAAAGCGTCAGTTCCTTTTCGCAATTAAAATTACCTTTTTGTATTTTCTCTCGAATATCTTTTCGAATATTTTCGGACATTAATAGTCTCCTAACTCTATATCAATCACTAAAAAGCTCTCTCACTATTGTAAATGAGAGATGATAAGATGTCTAAAAAGTAGCATATAAAAAAGAAGCCGAACGAACGGCTTCTACTTTTATCACGATTGGTGCGGGCTAATAATTAGCGAAGAATAGAAAAATCTCCACTAATTATAGTTCACTCCATTAGTTATCATCCATTTTCAGTACAGCCATGAATGCTTCTTGCGGCACTTCTACAGAACCAACAGACTTCATACGTTTTTTACCTTCTTTTTGCTTATCAAGAAGTTTACGCTTACGAGAAATGTCACCACCGTAACATTTTGCAAGTACGTTTTTACGCATCGCCTTAATTGTAGAACGAGATACAACTTTATTTCCGATAGTCGCCTGAATTGGCACTTCAAACTGTTGTCTTGGAATTAATTTCTTTAATTTCTCTACAATTACTTTACCACGGTCATACGCTGAATCACGATGTACAATAAATGATAAAGCATCCACTTGTTCATTATTTAAAAGAATATCCATTTTCACAAGTTTAGATGGTTTATAACCAATTAACTCGTAGTCAAATGATGCATATCCTTTCGTATTTGATTTCAATTGATCGAAGAAATCATATACGATTTCTGATAACGGGATTTCATATGTCAATGTAACACGTGTTTCATCTAAATATTGCATATCAATAAACGTTCCACGTTTCCCTTGGCAAATTTCCATTACAGCTCCAACATAGTCATTCGGAACCATAATTGCAGCCTTCACAAACGGCTCTTCTACACGATCGATAGTCTGTGGATCTGGCATATTAGATGGATTATCAACAATAAAATCTTCACCGTTTGTTAAATACACTTTATAAATAACACTTGGCGCTGTTGTAATTAAGTCAATCTTGAATTCACGTTCAATACGTTCTTGAATAATCTCCATGTGAAGAAGCCCTAAGAAACCACAACGGAAACCAAAACCTAAAGCTTGAGATGTTTCAGGCTCAAATTCAAGAGCAGAATCATTCAATTCTAGTTTTTCTAACGCATCACGTAAGTCGTTATAACGTGCAGAATCGATTGGATATAAACCACAGAATACCATTGGGTTTAATTTTCGATACCCTTTTAACGGCTCTGCAGCCGGACGTTTCGCATGTGTGATCGTATCACCTACGCGTGTATCGCCTACATTTTTAATAGATGCTGCCAAGAAACCTACATCACCTACTGTTAACTCGTCACGTTGCGTCGTTTTCGGTGTAAACACACCTACTTCTGTTACTTCAAATTCTTTTCCAGTTGCCATCATACGTACTTTATCGCCAACTTTTACCGTTCCATTTACAACACGGATATATGCAATTACACCACGGTACGGATCATATAAAGAATCGAAAATCATACATTGTAACGGCTCTTCTGAATCACCTGTTGGAGCTGGTACCTTTTCAACGATTTGTTCTAAAATATCTTCAATACCAATGCCAGCTTTCGCTGAAGCAAGTACAGCTTCCGATGCATCTAAACCAATTACATCTTCTACCTCTTGACGTACGCGTTCTGGGTCTGCACTTGGTAAGTCGATTTTATTAATAACTGGTAAGATTTCTAAATTATTATCAAGCGCTAAATATACGTTCGCTAATGTTTGCGCCTCAATTCCTTGCGCTGCATCCACTACAAGAATTGCACCTTCACAAGCCGCTAAACTACGAGATACTTCGTACGTAAAGTCGACGTGTCCTGGAGTATCGATTAAGTGAAGAATATACTCTTCACCGTCTTTCGCTTTATACGTTAGTTGTACTGCATTTAATTTAATTGTAATACCACGCTCACGCTCCAACTCCATAGAGTCAAGCAATTGCGCCTTCATTTCGCGCTGTGCCAACGCGTTTGTTTTCTCCAAAATACGGTCTGCCAACGTTGATTTCCCGTGGTCAATGTGAGCAATGATGGAGAAGTTACGAATTTTGGACTGTCTTTTTGCTCTTTCTTCTTTATTCATCTATGTTCTCAACTCCTAATAGTCTCGCCAATATACACTAGCACTGATTATATCAATAGAGCAGCAAAGATTCAATGAAAACTCGTGCTGCTTACAATACAAATCACTCTATCTATATCTTATGCGAACAAACCATAAGAGACAAACCTTTTTCAAATTAAAAGACAGCTCTCTTACAAACATAAGACAACCATCCTTCCCGCTACCCTTAACTAAAAATTCCTTTTATTGCCCCAACAACTATATCCGTTCCAAACTTTGTCATATCACGAGCAACACTTGCTATCGCCATACCGATACCTTCTACAACATTAAAACTTCTTAAGCTTTCTAACTGTTTTTGTTTTTCAATAATCGAAAACGTCTCTCCCGAAATTTCCGATTCAGCCCCATCGCCTTCTGTTCCTGTCATATGAGCAATTTGTTCATATGACAGCTGACGATATCCCTTCATACTTTTTAGACCATGATTAGCGAGTCCCACTCCAGCTATCATCATAAGCAAACATAAGACTGTACCGCATATACATAACAGCGTAAATTGACTCAAGCTATTTCTGCCTCTTTCCATCAATGTGTATATGCCCCTGTATTATCCTGATCAATCTGATGATGCAGCGCTGCATTTAAACCGCTGGCTATTACATTTGCCATATCCTCAATAAACGCATCTACTTCTTTTGGAGTTACCATTAAATTATGACCAAGAGGAGATAACACTTCATAAATTAACTTTCTCTTTTCTTCTTCTTCTAACGTACCAATAGCTCCTAAAAACATATTTCGACTCTTTTCATCTGGCATATCTTCTTCTGTTAATTTTTTCTTTTCTCCAAATGTAAAACCTGCTGGCAATAAAGAGCGTGACGGTTTGTTTCCTTCTTTCAGTTCCCGGCCAAAATGTTTCAAAATAAAATCAATTGTATCACTCGTAATCGAAACAGCATCTACCACAGTTGGCACACCAATTGCGATAACAGGAATACCTAATGTTTCTTTACTTAGTTCCTTACGCTTATTCCCAACACCAGATCCTGGATGAATTCCTGTATCAGAAATTTGTATCGTACTATTTACTCGTTCAATAGAACGCGCAGCTAATGCATCAATTGCGATGACAAAGTCTGGTTTTGTCTTCTCAATAATTCCGTAAATGACATCGCTCGTTTCAATCCCTGTAATTCCCATTACCCCTGGACGAATGGCACTAACAGGTCTAAACCCTTCTTCCACACTTTCAGGCTGCAATTTAAACAAATGTCTCGTCACCAATACGTTCTCTACAACTATCGGTCCGAGTGCATCCGGCGTTACATTCCAATTCCCAAGACCTACGATTAAACAACTCGCTTCTTTTGAAACTCCAACCTCTTCTAAGAAATAAGAAAATTCTTTTGCAAAAATACGCTCTACCTTTTGCTGAAGTTCCGTATCTTGTTGTCGTATACCTTGCACCTCAAGAGTTAAATAACTTCCAGGTTTTTTCCCCATCGACTCAGATGCAATTTCATCAATAGTTACTTTTGTAATTGTAACTCCCTCTTCTTCCCTCTCTTTTACAATAACTCCCTGTATCCCTTTTTGTTCTTCTTGGCGCTCTTGTAGCATTTGGTGCGCCTCTACAGCAAGGTCAGTTCTAACACTATATTTACTTAAATCTAATGGTTCTTTCATCGTATCTCCTCCGTAATTCATAGTAAATATCGTTAGATTTCCCCAAGTTATATTAGGTCATTCTTTCCTTTACGTGAAATTTCATTGATATACTATTGCAATTCTCTTCACCGTTTGATAAAATATCACTTGTTCTATGTAAGAATCGAGTCATTCGATTGCACCAGGGAGGTGAAAAGTATGGCAAACATCAAATCTGCTATCAAACGCGCTAAACTTAGCGAAGAGCGTCGTTCACATAACGCTTCTATCAAGTCTGACATGCGTACTGCTGTTAAAACTGTAGAAACTTTAGTTACTAATAACGATCTTGAAAATGCTAAAGAAGCTTTCAAAACTGCTTCTAAAAAACTTGACAAAGCAGCTCGTAAAGGTCTTATCCACCAAAACGCTGCAGCTCGTCAAAAATCTCGCTTAGCGAAACAAGTAAACGCGTAAGGCGTTTAAAAAACGATCCATTCGGATCGTTTTTTATATACACAAAAAAGTTCACGTACTAAGTACGTGAACTTTTTTGTGTCACTACATATGATTTAACCGCATTAAGAAAAACTCAAGCACAAGTTTCTTATCCATCTTTCCAGTCTTCATACTATAATCAGCTTCCGCCAATTCTATAATAACTTTTTTTAATTCTTCAAAAGAGAAAAACTTCGTTTGATTCATCGCCAACTTTACCCGGTACGGATGTACACCAATATGGGACGCGATTTGATTTTGTCCGTAACCACGCTGTTGCAACTCTTTCACTTGATGTAGCAAGCGGAACTGACTTACTAATAAAGCGAGCAGTTTAATCGGTTCTTCCTGCTGTGTAAATAATCCGTCTAAAATTTGCATCGCACCAGCGATATCTTTTTTCACCACTTTTTCTGTTAAAGCAAACACGTTTTGCTCAACAGATTTCGGCACAAGTTCCGTGACAAGTTTTGGCGTAATTTCTCCGCCCATACCGACGTATAACGTTAACTTGTCCATTTCCTTCGCCAACATTGTTACATTACTTCCCACAAGCTCTAACAATAAACTAACAGCTGCATTATCAATATGCACATGCACCTCATCCGCACGAGAAACAATCCACTTCTGAACATCCTGCACTTGCATCGCATTTGCTTCTATTACATCCGCTGTTTTCTTTAATAGTTTTGTAATTTTTTTTCGTTCGTCTAATTTTTCATAAGGCGCAACAAAAACAAGAATAGAAAAAGGAGATGGCTCCCCAATATATTCTTCTAAAATTTTTATATTTTGTTCTAATTTTTCTTTTTGTGCCGTTAAAAATAGTGGTGATTTTATTAATATAACTTTACGCTCTCCAAAAAAAGGAAGCGTATGCGCATCCTCAACTACATCTTCTAAATACGCTTCTTCCAAATCGTATGTCACAACATTAAACTCTCGATCTTCCTCTTCAAGCGCTTCCGTTGTAATAAGCTTTATCGTTTCATTTATAAAATAGGCTTCCGTTCCATACAGTACATACAACGGAGCGAACTGTTTCTTTTTAATCTTCTTATGTATATCACTCATATTTTTTCCTACTCCCTAACTTGGCAATATATATTTATACTAATGCCCTAGCTTTTGTTTTACAAGTACAAAGGGACGGTCTTTATAACCCGCCCCTTTATTTATATAAAACGCCACGCAATAAGCCCCGGATTTCTTATTGGTGTGCGGTAATCACCTTCCCTTTATTATTTACAATAATAATCTTAGTATAAGTGCCAACTGTTAACATGATTGGAAATGAAAAATTCACGCTACTTAACTAACTAGAAAAAGTATAAAAATACTCTATTTCACTTCATATGGAAATTGTAGATTTTTTTCTGACAATATTTTATACTAAAATGGAATGTTGGGGAGGGATTCTAAATGAATGATTTTGAACAAAACGTTCAAAGTAAACGCAATGACGCTATTGATTCAGGGGTAGGATTTATCGTCTCATTTGGTTTTTTCGCAACACTTTTCATTATTGCAACTGTTATTAAATTCATCGGTTCTTAAAGGCTGCTGCTTAACGGCAGTCTTCTTTTTTTCATCTTCTATGTGTTTCATCATATGTGATTTTACTTTGAAAGGTTCCTTTTTCTCCATTAAAAACATAGGAAATAGCACCTTGCTTATCCGTACGCCATATATCAATACCCCTCTTCTTAAAACGCTCTATAACTTCCTTATGCGGGTGCCCATACCTATTACGCTCCCCCACAGAAATAATCGCTACAGCAGGCTGTACAAGGCTTAAAAATGGATCTGTAGACGATGTTTTACTCCCATGGTGGGCAACTTTTAAAATATTAGCCCGCAAATCAGGATATGTTGATACTATAAACTTTTCTCCTTCTTCTTCTAGATCACCCGTAAATAGCCATGTTAGTCCCCCTAGTCTGGCCCATAGTACAATCGAAGAGTCATTTTCTCCCTTTTCTTTCCCCTTTGGAGCTAATACGAAAAATTCCGCTTCATTTACCCTCCAACCTTCCCCTTCTCCTACTACACTTATCTTCATGCTCTTTTCTAACGCCTTTTTCTTCACCACTTTTTCCAATACAGCATCTTGTTCCTTTCTCCCAAATACAACTTCTTTTACAATAATAGATGACAGCAAATCCAGCGCAGCACCTATATGATCCGCATCTCCGTGCGTTACAATTAATTTATCAATCGTTTTTATACCTTCTTTTTGTAAAAAAGGAACAAGAATATCATGCCCAACAGAAAATTCATGCTTTTTCTGTTGCCACGCTTCCTTCTTGACAGGAAGGGCTCCTCCTGTATCAATAAGATAAACCTCTTTATCGTACGGAAGACGAATTAATATCGCATCTCCCTGTCCAACATCAAGAAATGTAACACTCCCACTTTCGCGAAAATATGGATATACATAATGACAAGTACTAATAAAAAGAAACACACCCACAACTATGCACAAAATTTTTTTCGTTATTACCCTTTCCCAAAACACAAATATACTAACGATACTAAAACAATATATAGCCACAAGAAATAAAGGAGTTTGACCAAAAGTAAGTCGGATGAAAGGGAAACTTTCACAGTAACTTAGAAAATCATTAGAAATGGTTAAACATAGTGAAAGTACATATGCAATTCCTTTTGCGAAAAATGGAATAACCGGCATACATATAAGAATAATGATGCTACACGGCAATACAATAATGGATAGAAAAGGAACATATATAAGATTGAGGAAAATGCTATAAGGAGAAAAATAACCAAAATGATATAACAAGATGGGGGTACTAGCGAGCTGTGAAATTATAGAAATGTAAATAGAATTTCGAACTATCCCATTACTACGCCCTAATAATATCGGCGCAGATAGTAGTAAAGAAAAACTACCTACAAATGAGAATTGAAATCCAATGTTGAAAATAAGATACGGATCGTATATAAGCATACATATAGCCGTTATACTTAAGGCGTCTAGACTAGATAAGCGAACAGAGCACATGAAAGCTACCAATAATAAAACTCCTGTTATAGAAGCCCTCACAACAGATGGCGACGCCCCAGCTATGATCATATACAGAGGAATGCAAACTATAAGGCATACTGTTGCTATCTCTTTCGTCACACCACTTCTTAGCAAAACAAAATACATTATAACCATTAATAATACGATATGCGATCCTGAAATTGCTAACAAATGTATAAGACCAAATTGTTGATATTGCTCTTCTACCTCAAACGTCATTTGTTGTCGATCTCCAAATAATAATGCGTTCATAAATGCACCTGATTGTTCCGGGAACATTTCTGTAACTTTCGAGATTGTTTGTTGCCTGAGAAGGAAAATCCATTGCACGAGTGACAACGATGTTTTTTGACATTCAGAAATGTATGTCACATCAAATATAAAATGTATTTTTTGCTGATATAAATAATTACGATAATCAAAAACATGAAAATTCCGGGCAGTTTGTGGTTCTTTCACCTCCCCTTTAAATGTACACGATATACCTGCATGTAATTGTTGCAACTGCTTCTTTTCCGAAGCAGATTGTATTTTATAATTTAACTGCACTAAGTTTTTATTCTGATCTTCAATTTGAAAAGAGAGACGATCCCCATTAATTAGAGGTGTATTTTGCACGACCCCTCGTGTAACTTCATAGGACTCCCCTAGTGGCTTATTTAGACTCTGAACATACGTGGTGTACATAACGCCACTAAAACACGCTATTATACAAAATATGAAGGTTTTACGCGAAGTACGATATAAACAAAATAAAACATAACAAACGAAACAACAAGCAGCCAACAAATGCGATGCGGAAAAGGTAATTGCAATCCCAATTATAAACGAGATTGCAACATAGCCCCATTGCCCATTCAACTCATACTCACTCCTTATAGCATCATTTTCGCTTTAGTGAATACACGCTGTAATTCTTCCATTGATAAATTATCTTTTTCTAAAGCTGCGAATAATTCCTTTAGCTGTAAATGACGCTCTTGTTCCTCTAGCGATGTAATATCGTATTCTAGCGGAACGTGCTTTACTGTTACACTCGCTTGTTCAAATAACTCTACGGCATACGGATGATTTTTATAGTCCTGTGCATAATAAACCGCTGTAACACCACTTTGAATAATCGCCTTACAGCACTGCAAACAAGGAAAATGTGTGACATAAATTTCCGCTTCCTCTGTTTTTGCACCAAATTTCGCACATTGCAATAAAGCATTCATTTCAGCATGAATTGTACGAACGCAATGATTATCAATGACATAGCAACCATCGTCTATACAATGCACACCACCTTTAATTGAACCGTTATATCCACCAGCAATAATTCGTTTATCACGAACGATTGTCGCTCCTACCGCAAGCCTTGTACATGTACTACGTAAAGATAGTAGATGGCTTTGCGTCATAAAATATTGATCCCATGAAATTCGTTCCATATTTTTCACCTTCTTTTTTGTCTACTTGTAGTGTAGCGAAAAAAGAAAAACTTCGTCAATCTTTTATGGAATAATAATTTGATCTTTTATTTTCTCTAAAGACTTCGCACCAATCCCATCAATTTCTAATAAATCTTCTATTTTCTGAAACGGACCATGTTCTTCTCGGTATTTCAAAATACTTTCCGCTTTCCGAGAACCAATGCCTGTTATTTTTTCAAGTTGCTCTTTAGAAGCTGTATTTATTTGCACTTTACCCTCGCTTTTTGAAAAAGTAGCCCCTTCTTGCACTGGCTCATTCTTGTTAGGAACATAAAGAAGCATTTGGTCTTGGACCATTTGCGCCAAATTCACTTTCTTCACATCTGCATCCGGCAACAAACCACCAGCTTTTTCAACCGCCTCCTTCACCCGGTCCCCTTCCTTCATTTCATACACACCCTCTTTAAAAACCGCCCCTTTCACATCAATTATAATTATTTTTTTCTGCTCCTTTGTATCCAATACTTTCGGTTTACTTTTTTTCTCCACATCTTTCACTTGAACTTCCGTTGTAATGAGCGATTGCTCTGTTTGCTGATTCGTTTTCCAGAAAAAAAGAAAAATCAAAGTGCCAATAATAACCACTAATCCCAACCATTTTTTCGGAAAATCCCACATCATTTTACACCTCTAATCATAAATTTATAACATCATTCATATTGTTTAGGAGAAAGCTGTTACGAAGGAGGGATGAAACATTGAACATAGGAATTATAGGGACAGGGAACATGGGGAATATACTAATCGATGCCTTTTTAGAAACCCGTGCTGTCAAACCTTCGTGCCTTACTATTATTAATCGTACGCCTGCCAAAGCATATCATATAAAAGAAAAATACCCTTCTGTTCATATAGCCAAAACAATCCAAGAGGTAATCGAACAATCCCAGCTTATTTTCATTTGCGTAAAACCGATAGATATATACCCTATTCTACAAAAATACGCTGACCATTTTTCAGACGAAGATTGCTTAGTTTCTATCACAAGCCCTATATCTCCATCACAATTAGAAACACTTATACCTTGCCACGTCGCTCGTATCATTCCAAGCATCACAAACCGCGCCTTATCCGGCGCATCACTATTTACATTTGGAAATAACTGCTCTCTAGAATGGCAACAAAAACTACTTCGTCTATTCAAAAACATTTCTACTCCCCTTGTTATAAAAGAAGATATAACGCGCGTTTCATCTGATATAGCAAGCTGCGGCCCTGCTTTTTTTAGTTATTTATTACAATGTTTCATTAACGCTGCTGTAGATAAAACAAATATTACACATGAAGAAGCCACTACTTTAGTAAGTGAAATGGTCATTGGAATGGGGAAATTACTCGAAAAAGAAATTTTTACATTACCTACTTTACAAGAAAAGGTATGCGTTAAAGGCGGTGTTACAGGAGAAGGTATTCGTATTTTAGAAGAGCACGTTGGGGATATGTTTCATAAATTAATCGAACGGACACATGAGAAATTTGATGAAGATTTAAAATGCGTTGAGCAGCAATTCAATAAACACACATAATAAATACGCCATCGTAATCCCAAACCCTTTTTATTAATACTTATCTTTTTCATGCTACATTTTCACTAAAACTAGCATTTTTACACTTTACACATATCATCTTTTTATTTTTCTAGAACTAAAACTACATCTTTTCTATAAAATAAAAGCAACCTTATCGGTTGCTTTTGTTTTATCCATTCTTCTTCGCCATAAAAAAGATGCGCTCTGTTTGTTCTGTCACTTCAATTCGTTCAAAGTCACCTGTGACGCGAAGCACTGTAAACCCAGCTTCTTCAAGCCATTTTGTTAACACTTCAACCGAATACGCACGTTGCACGTGACATTCGTCAAAACGATGATACACATCTTCTTCTGAATCTTGTACAAAGAATGTCAAATCATGTTCCACACTATCTGATTCTTCTCCAGGGAAGCAGTTCCAAATAAGTGATATTTCTTCGCCGTTCACTGTATATGTTTCATTTTGAAATACGTGATGTATTTTATATAAAGAGTGTACATCGAATAAAAACAAGCCATCCTGACGTAAATGGTGGAAAACTCTTCTAAATGTTTCTTGCACTCCATCTTCTTGCAATACATAATTTAATGAGTCACAAAAGATTGTCACACAATCAAATTCACCAGGAACATCGAGCTCTCTCATGTCTTGTTGGTAAAAAGGAATAAAATAGCCTTCTCCCCCCAATTTTTGCTGCGCGACAGTTAACATTTCTTCCGAAAGATCTACACCAATTAAGTCATAACCTTTTCGCACAAGCGGAAGTGTTACGTTACCAGTTCCACATGCTACGTCAAGGATTCTTGCCTCTTTCATAGATGCCTGTTGTAAACTTTCCTCTGTGAATTCCACCCATTTATCATAAGGGACATCATTCATCAGTTCGTCATACAGCAAAGCAAATTGTTCGTATTTCATTGATCTAGCTCATCTGCAATATCTTCACGCGGCACATCGCCCCATAGACGCTCTAAATTATAGTGATTACGCTCATCTTTATGGAATACATGAGCAACCACATCACCAAGGTCTACTAAAACCCAACGTGCTTCATCAAAGCCTTCCATACGTTGTACGTTAATTTCGAACTCATGTGCCTTCGCTTTAATTTCACGTGCAATTGCTTGTACTTGCTTGTCTGAATTTCCGTGACAAATAATAAAATAGTCTGCAATCGGTGAAATACCTTGCATATTTAGTACAACCATATCTTCTGCTCTCTTATCATCAGCTGCTTTTGCCGCTAATACTAATAACTCTTTATCTTTCATTTATTAATTTCCTCCTTGATAACTTCATTGTATGTTTGGAATGTTAATGGATAAATCGTTTGATCTTTTTCCATTAAAAATTGAATTGTTCGCTTTAAAGCAAACAGTAAAGCTTGATTTATATCTTTATATGCGAGTTTCCTCGCTTCTTCCACACCAGGAAACTTACGTCCTGGTTCAATGTAATCTGCTACATAAATAACTTTATCTAACATTGTCATTTTTTCATGACCACTTGTATGATATGTAATAGCTTGTAGAATTTCAGGATCAGTAATGCCTACTTCTTTTTCTACTAAGTATGCCCCAACAGGTGCATGCCATAACTCTTTGTTATAGTGCAGTAGATCCTTTGGCAACGCTTCTCTCTTGATAATCTCTTCCATTTCTGGAATCGCTCTACATTTTGCATAATCGTGAAATATAGCAGCCGTCTCTGCCTTTTCCTCATCTACACCATATAACCGAGCAAGTTCAATCGCTGTTTCCATTACACCAACCGTGTGTATATAACGTTTTTCATGCATTTGTTGTTTGACAATACTAAGTGCTTCCTCACGATTCATACAACCCATTCCTCTCGATATATACCTGTACTTTTTCGGGGAGTAAATATTTGCACGTTTTCTTCGTCATATATCTCTCACGTAACAGAGAAGAAGAAACTGCAAACTCTGGAATTTCCACTTTTACGATATCATAAGGCGTATGTAATGTATAACCTGGTCTTGCAACTCCAACGAAAGTTACAAGCTTAAGTAACTTTTCAATGTTATACCACTTCGGCAAATACTCAACCATGTCTCCGCCAATAATAAAGTGAAACTGCACATCCGGATACTTCTCCGTTAATTGTACCATAGTATCGTACGTATAAGATGGGCCTTCTCTGTCTAGCTCTTCTAAACAAATTGAAAAGTATGCTTCTTCCTCAATCGCTATTTGCAGCATGTTTAATCGACTTTTCACACTCGTAATGTTACGTCCTTGCTTGTGCGGTGGAATTTGATTCGGCAAAAACCATACCTCTTCCAACCCTAAAGCATGATACACTTCATTTGCAATTAACAAATGCCCATTATGAGGTGGATCAAACGTGCCACCAATAATGCCAATTTTTCTCAAAAGAAACGCCCCTTCCTTTTACATACAGCAACTCTCCCCATACATATTCGAAGAGAGCCCACTGTTAATAAAAGTTCAATTGATTTCACTCTCTATCTATCAAGCGTCAATTATGGAAATAATATACGTGATTTTTATCCTGCTATTTGCCAACACCTCAAAAGTCACTGACAATAACTAGGTTAGATGGGAAATTAACTGCACACAAAAGCCCAATTGGTGAAGGCTAAAAAACGCAAATTAAAGTTTCAATTTATCGTGGAAGCTTAATCTGCTTATTTTCTCTTGATTCTTTGTATAAAACAATTGTGCTTCCGATTACTTGAACGATTTCAGCTCGTGCACCTTGTGCAAGCTCTTCTGCAACTTCACTACGATCAAATTCACAGTTTTGTAATACGCTCACTTTAAATAGTTCACGAACTTCTAATGCTTCTCCAATTTGTTTCACCATATTTTCATTCACGCCGCCTTTTCCAACTTGAAAAATCGGTGTTAAATGATGTGCCTTTGCACGTAAAAATCTTTTTTGTTTTCCTGTTAACATATAATTAGCCTCCAAGCTCTCTCATTACTAATTGTTTCATTCTATCAATATTCGGCACGCACCCTGTCCACATTTCAAACGCAAGTGCACCTTGATAAACGAACATATCGATTCCATTTTGAATTATTGCACCTTGTTCTTTCGCATCGCCTAAAATTTTCGTCTCAAATGGATTATAAATAATATCAGAAACAATCGTTCCTTGTTTCAATGAACGAATTTCCAGCGGCGTATACTCAACATGTGGATGCATACCTATCGTTGTTGTTTGGATGATAATATCATATTCCCCTTGATTTTCTGCTGCACATTCTAACGATAGAGCATGCGAATTAACATTTGCCATGCACCCAGAGATAAGGTTTTTCGCCTTATCTCTCGTACGATTAGCAATATCAATTTCTTTCACACCTACATCGGCAAGCGAGAAGTAAATAGCTCGACTAGCACCACCTGCACCGATTAATAAAATACGTCTCTCTTGAAGTGGATCTTCACTAATTGACTGCAGGGCACGAACAAAACCAATTCCATCTGTGTTATACCCAATCAATTTTCCATCTCGATGAACTACTGTATTTACCGCACCGATTTGCCTTGCTAACGGGGCAATCTCATCCAAGTACTCCATAATTGCAACTTTGTGCGGAGTCGTTACATTAAATCCTGAAATACCTAATGCTTTCAAACCTTTTACTGCTTCCCCTAGCGCTTCTTCTTCTACAAGAAACGCATGATAATGGGCATCCATATTCAAGTGTTCAAATGCATCGTTATGCATAACGGGTGATAATGAATGTCCAATTGGATTTCCGATTACACCATATAATTGTTTCATAAATCCCTCTCCATATTAAATTAAAGATTTACGTAATGAAACACTTACTCCCTTTGGTACATGAGCAACAATTTTCGCTCCTGATTCATTTACAGTAACCCAGCCCAATCCAGAGAATACAACATCCGTTTTTGGCTCACGAATATTAAATTCATATTTCACAAACTTAGGCATATTTTCTAATTCTTCTGGTGTCGGTGGATTCAATAATTCTCCAGCGTGTTTTTCGTACAATTCATCAGCCTTTTCAAGCTTTGTACGATGGATTGTTAAACGGTTTGAGAAATGACAAGTGAATGCACGACGGCCCCCACTTACATAATCAAATCGTGCTAATCCACCAAAGAATAATGTTTGTTCTTCGTTTAATTGGAATACCATTGGCTTAACTTCTGTAGTCGGTGTAATAAGCTTTAAGCTTTGTTTCCCAACATAATGCGCCATTTGATGATGATTAATAATACCTGGTGTATCGTATAAAGATGACGTTTCGTCTAATGGGATATCAATTAAATCAAGCGTTGTTCCTGGGAAATGTGATGTTGTAATTACATTCTCAGTCTCATCACTAAACTCTTTAATCATACGATTAATAAATGTTGATTTACCAACATTCGTACATCCAACAACATAAACATCTTTACCTTCGCGGTAATGCTCAATTGCATCAGCAAGTTCAGCGATTCCTTGTCCTTTAGCTGCACTAATTAAAAAGACATCTTCTGGTTTTAAACCAAGTTGCTTTGCACTATAGCGCATCCAATGTTTTACTTTATCATGCTTAACTGACTTTGGAATTAAGTCAGCCTTATTCCCTACAAGTAATACTTTATTGTTCCCTACAAAACGATGTAAGCCCGGTAACCAGCTACCATTGAAATCGAAAATATCTACGATTTTAACCACTAGTGCGTCTGACTGTCCAATTCCGTTCAAAATACGAAGGAAATCATCATCTGTTAAAGATACATCTTGAATTTCGTTATAATGTTTCAAACGAAAACAACGTTGGCAAATTACTTGTTCTTTTTCTAAAGATGATACAGGAGCGTATCCTACTTCATTTTTATTTTCTGTTTGAATTTCTACACCGCAACCAATACATTTAATTGTTTCAGTCAAACTTTATTCCTCCCAGTTAATTAAGCCTTTTTTCTTCATGTTTCTCATAATTCTTCGTTCAATTTTCCGATTAAATCGTGTCACCAATCCGTCCGTTTGCGCTACCGGTACAACTAAAATTGTATGAAGTCCCACACGATTCCCGCCGAGCACATCCGTTAGTAACTGATCTCCAATTACTACAACTTCATCTGGCTGCAGGTGCATCTCATGTATTGCACGCTTAAATGCGCGAACAAACGGTTTGCGCGCACTATGAATAAACGGAATACCTAATGGGTCAGCGAAGTCTTTAACGCGTTGCTCGTTGTTATTTGAAACGACCGTTACTTGAATATCATTTTCTTTCATTTTCAAAAACCACTCTTCAAGCTGTGGCGTTGCGTTTGGACGATCCCATTCAATTAAAGTGTTATCTAAATCAGTAATAACTCCTTTAATTCCACGTTTTTTCAAATCTTCTGGTTGAATATGATATATATTTTTCACATATTCATTTGGTAAAAATAACTTCAATTTCTTTCACCTCTTTGAGGATTTTCCATAAAATTTTTCGACAACATTTTTCGATAGATAACCTGTGGATAAACTTGTACACACTATCCACGTTAATTTTTCAGCCAATTTGGAATTTACTAACAATCTATCCACATTTTATCCACTGAGTTATGTGGATAACCTCTTGTTTGTGACTGTCATATTTTTTTGGTACATTAAATGCAACAACGAATCAATCCTTATATTATTAGGAGGTGACTCACCTTGAAAACAAAACATATGGAACAGTTATCTACTGATTTACTCACTGAGTCTTATTATAAAGCAAAAGAACTAAAATTAAATCCCGACTTCATTTTACTTATAAAACAAGAAATTATTAGACGCTCGTTAGAGGACAAGCTCGTCAAATCTTCTTGAGTACATATAGATTGCTGATTGGCCTGTAAAAAGAGCCATCCTGCGATGGCTCTCGAATAAACAAGTACTCCCATCTAGGGGATTTCTTCATTAAGCATCTTTGTCCACATTTCTTAATTAGAGCTTCATAAGTATATTATAAAACCTTTTCTTTACTTATGAGATACTCGGGTTGCAATTTTTTCACCAAGACGCAGCTCTTGCCCACTTGTCAATTCCTGCACTGCTTTAATCATATCTTTTTCAAATAATAAAACAACTGTTGAGCCAAATGTAAAGTATGCCATCTCTTCACCTTTTTGAACAGTACTTCTTTCATGAAGGAGCTCGATACTATTAACAAACATAGCACCTACTTTTACAAGCGCCATATGTTCGCCTTCACTATTTACTTCTGTAACAGAGCGATAATTTTTTGACAATGGTTCTTTCCCATACTCCATACCCGCTGCATTTACCGGATATGATTTTCTGCCGAGTACAAATCTTTCAGTCACAGAGCCAGAGAGCGGGCTATGAATACGATGATAATGACTTGGACTCAAATAAATTACCATATATGTACCGCCTGCATATCGCTTTGCACGCTCTTCATTACCTAGCATATCCACAATTGAATAACGCTTTCCTTTTATATCGAATGTTTTTGTATCCTCAATAGGACCTTGATCAGCAAAAACACCATCAACAGGACTAACGATACTCGATGCATCAGTATCAATACTACGCTTTCCTTCTTTTAGCCTACGTGTAAATAAATCATGCAATGTTCGATATTCCTTCAAACCCTTTTCCATCTCATCTTGATTAATTTGAAAAACTTTCACATACGATGGAATAATGATAGAGCTCAAACGAGATTGTGCAAATTTACGTAATATATAAGAAGTAAAACGACCATTTGTAAGTTCGATCATAAGTCGATATAATGTCCGTCGCAAATTACGAAACCTCCTAATCAGCCTATAACTTTAGTTTCCCCTTCTTTTCTCTCTATATCATATGTAAAATTGGTTCTTATTCCCACATATAGAATGGAGCCGTCTCGTTATACACGAAGAAAAACTAAGTATAATTTTTATTCTTAAATTGTTTAGCACCTTCTAATATTACAGATAGAACCCGCCATTTTCAACAGTGAACATGTATTTCTTCTTAGAACAGCTCGTTTTCTTTCCGTTTTCCCGAAAGAAAAGCAGCCACTTTTAAAGTGTAGCTGCTTACAATACACATTATTCTTTTGCTTTTTTCTCTTTCTCAGCCCGCACAAATTCATGGAACATTTTCATTAAAGCACGCTTTTCAATTCGCGATACGTAGCTTCTTGAAATACCGAGTGCCTTCGCAATCTCCCTCTGTGTTTTCTCTTTATCAAGCCCAAGTCCAAAACGCTTCACAATTACTTCTTTCTCTCGTTCGTCCAAAATATCGATATACTCTTTAATTTTTTCTAACTCCATACTAAGCTGAATCATATCAATTACATCTTCAGATTCTGATTTTAATATATCAATAAGTGATATTTCATTACCCTCTTTATCTTGCCCAATCGGATCATGAAGTGAAACGTCTTTTTTCGTTTTCTTCAGCACACGTAAATGCATCAAAATTTCATTTTCGATACAGCGTGCTGCATATGTTGCAAGCTTAGTTCCTTTCCCTGCTGAATAGCTTTCAATCGCTTTAATAAGCCCAATGGTACCAATTGAAATTAAATCTTCTGCATCTTCACCAGTGTTTTCGAATTTCTTAACAATATGAGCTACAAGCCGTAAATTATGTTCAATTAAAAGATTTCTCGCTTGAGCATCACCTTGCTCCATTAACTCTAAGTACTTTCTCTCATCATCTGATGATAACGGCTGCGGGAACGCATTGTTCTTCACATAAGAAACAAATACAAACACTTCTCGAACCATATATCCAATTGCGGCGAATAGACTCAAACCTTTCACCTCCGCCAAAATAGTGGTCTTTACTATGTGTATGTGGGCATGAGGTTGTTTGTGTCTGTACGATATCATTCCAACATGTTTTTAAGCATGATATTTGTCGCACAAAACTTCGTTACGTATACTTAAACAAAAGATAGGAGGGTAAAATGTGAAACATTTTATTACCTTCTTGTACCAGAGTAGCTTGTAAGAGATGAACTCCTTGTACGCTCTTGCAAGCTGCTTGTACTACAAGGAGGGATTACAAATATGAAATTTGAAAGAACACGCGCTTATACAAGACACCAACGTCAGCGTACAATGCACCGAAAGATGAATATTGCAAAACACGCATGGGGATATACTCCTGAAATTGTCGGTATTTTTGCAAAAGGAAAAGTTCACTGTTCTTGCGGAATGTGTACAACAAAGTGGAGAACAGAAGGACCACCTGCCAGTGTACAGAAGTGGTTATACAAAATTGATACATGCGAAGAATAATCGTTCTTTCTAAAAAAGGTCTTCTCTCGAAGACTTTTTTCCCTATTTAAAGACTTATTTACTCCAAATCTTTTCCCCAGTGTGGGCATCAATATAACGAATTTCTCGACTACAATCGAAGGGCTCTTTATGATTTTCACTCGTCGTTTGTTTATACAGCAGTTTATATTTCATTTCCTCTGCATCATGATCTATACACCATTCTAATTTTACTCGAATTACCTCTTTATATATTTCTAACGCTTTTTCTTTTGTTACTTTTGGTGTTGTTTCATATGCAAGTAATTCTTTTATAAAGTTGCTAGATTCTCCTGAGTAGTGCATCACAGCACCATTTTCTGTATTGATGTTGATCATAAATTGCATATAGTCTATTGGAATTCCATTCACATATACGGAAAAGGTAAATCTTTCAATCCCATCTTCTGCTTCTTCACGTTCTTCCCAAAGACGAAGATATTGTGTGGTATCTGGAATAACTCGTTCTAAAAATTGAAGTGCTTTTTCTAAACATTCCTCTCTAGACAGTATTTGTTTTACTTCTTTATCGTCTGCCAGTTTTATAAAACCAATTAATTCATTGGTTGATTTATCAATCATAATGCCAACTAAATTATTATATTTTAACATCGGTAAATGCTTTTTAAAGAATTCATTCATTAAATATGGATTCTTTTCCTCTTTCTGTTTTTGCAATTCCTCTTTCAGCACAAATTCCATCCTTATTTCATCTTCATTTTCCGTCTCAGCTACTTTTGTAAAGCTATCTTTATTCCAGTCAAATAAATCAAATATATCACCTTGTTGACCACCTTTTTTCGGTTTTTCAACAGCTACAGTTGGAGGCAATTTATAATGATCTGGGCCAAACAAATCTTTACTTGTACTTGCATCAATAAACGCATGACTAGGTTCTGGCTCATACACAAGATGGTACCCTTTTACTTCTTCTCCACTTTCATATTCACATGAGGAGTATGTTAAATCAGCAAATACAAGTCTTATATCTTGTCTAGCCTTGAGGTTATCTAAAACCGTGCTCTCATCAACAATTTCAATTGGCCATAACGGTTTTCCCTGTATACTTTCCCCTCCGTTATAACGGAAATTCACAACATTACCTGAAGGATGAACTCGCACAACACATCCTGTATCCGGCAATGGATATCCATTCACTTCTTGCATATAATTTATTTCTTTCCAACCACGCCAGTCATCCTTAATTGACACATATGTATAAAATTCTAATTCTTCTTCCACATATTTTTTTATAAATACATTTGCAATCTCTCTTGCCTTATTCTCCTCTATCACTTCTTTATCACTCGAAAAATAATTTTCATCATCTATCCTGAATTCAAATAAATTACCCGTATGTCTATTTAATGTAATTTGTATCTTTTTCTCCTCATCCTCTTTATGCCCCCACCATAATAGATGATACGGATCATCCACTCCTTCTTGATCATCTACAACAAGCCTATATTCATCTGGAATTTCAATAATATGAGCCACTTGCTCTTTTCTTTTTTTATCTTTTGGATTCATCATACCCTCTCCCTTATTACAATTTAAGGTAATTACAACAAACAAAACCAAAAATCATTAACAAAAAGACAAAAAGCTGAAACAATTAGTTCATACGAATTTCACATGAATCTATTACTATAAGAATTGTACATAGTGAAATTACTAACAATGACGTTTATTCATATATAATTTTATTTGAAAGGGGTTGAAAAGATGAAAACTAAATATCGCTTTATGATCTCATCATTTGCTGCTTGCGCCTACATGATTTGGTGTTTAGTATAATAACAACTTCACTTGTAAATAAGAAAAGGTGTGTATATAAATGGAATATAACCAATCAACCGTTAACTACTGGAAAGCTTTTGTATTACCTTATACATTTGCTTTAGAAGAGTTAAAAACTAAATTTGAAATTATGAACCGGGAAGCTCAATTTTTAGAAGACTACAACCCGTTTGAACATATAAAAACAAGACTTAAACAACCCGAAAGTATCATCAGGAAGCTTGAGCGTAAAAACTTATCACCAACAGTTGAAAATGCTCAAACACAATTACAAGATATTATTGGCATCCGTATTACATGTTGCTTTGTAGAAGATATTTATCATTTAAAAGAAGTTATTGAAAATCGTGGAGATATGGAAATTGTAGAAGTAAAAGATTATATTGCTAATCCAAAAGGAAATGGCTATAAAAGTTTGCATATGATTATTAAATATCCATTGTCACTAAATTCTGGTACGAAAGATGTCTTTGCAGAAATTCAATTACGTACACTTGCCATGGACTTTTGGGCAAGTTTAGAACATAAGCTTTACTACAAATATGAAGGAAATATACCTGACTATTTGAAAGATGAACTACATGACGCTGCTATGAAAGCTGAAGACCTCGATAATAAGATGGCAACAATCCGTCAAGATATTGATGACATTGAAGCATGTTCAAATCAAATTTTATTACCACTTTAAAAGGTTCTCTCCTATGAGAACCTTTTTATCCCGCTATTTGCGTGCAGTAAGACTCCCACTGATTAAAGTTTCACTTTATTTCTTCTCTATCGTACGAACCTCTTCAATCTTCCACCCTTCTTCTTCTTTTCCAAGTGCGTACTGCATTTTCTTCTGAAGAGTAACCTCTCCATCTACTTCTTTTTCCTCCGTTTCAACAATAACAAGCCCACCTTTAAGAGCTTTCATATTCATATGTTCTAACTCTATTTTCTTATTTCCCTTTTGAAATGCCGCTTCCTTTTGTGTTTTTAAGTCTTCAGCACTAGGCATCTTCTTTGAAAATAACTCCATATGTTCAGCAAGATTTTTTTCATTCGTCGTCCGTACAAATGCCTCAATAACATCTTGAATGGATTTCTCTTCTTCTTTCGTTATATGTACCTTTTCCTCAGTTTTCCCAGCAGATTTTTGTTCTATATTATTCTCTTGAGATTGACATCCAACTAGCAATAATACGAATACTAGAAGGAATCTTAATTTCCCTAAAAAAAATCTCATCTTTCCATCTCCTAAAAAGAAAAGTGAGGCATTTCGCCTCACTTTCATTTATAATTAGCGTCTTCCTTTATTCGGATCGCCACCGCCAACGATGTCAAAGACACGTTTAGCTATATTTGTATTCTCTTGAACGCCAGAGAATAAGTATTTACCTGGTCCGAATGCATATACGTTCACATCTTCACCTGTATGTCCACCCGTTGTCCAACCTGTAACCGAACGCTTATTGAAGATATCTTCAATTGCATTATCAATCTTTGTTACATCTTTTGATGGAGCTATATCATTTACAGCTTTAATTTCTTCTGGTGTTAATTGTAGATCAATATACTTTTTCAATGTTTCTTCTACATTTGCACCTTTTACAATCTCACTTGCCATAAAGTCTGGCGTACGTTTCGCAGCTTTAATCGGATCTACTTTAAAATTATACTCACCATTCGCACCTAAAGATAATCCGCCAGTAGCATGATCTGCTGTTGCAACAACTAATGTGTTCTTATCTTTTTTCGCAAACTCAATTGCTGCTTTAAACGCTTTTTCGAAGTCTTCCATTTCACTCATTGCACCGACAATATCATTATCATGTCCAGCCCAATCAATTTGACTACCTTCGACCATTAAGAAGAAACCGTCTTTATTTTTGTTCAAGCGCTCAATCGCTGCATTTGTCATCTCTTCTAATGAAGGTGTTTTGTCAGTACGGTCAATCATTTTGTCTAAACCACCTGGTGCAAATAAGCCAAGAACTTGATCGCTTTTATCATTTAATAATTGATTACGATCTGTTACATAACTATAACCAGACTTCTTAAATTCTTCTGTAAGATTGCGGTCTTTTCTAACAAAGTTCTTTACGCCCCCGCCAAGCATAACATCTATTTTATGCTTACCTTTAATTTTTTCATCAAAGTAATCATTTGCAATTGCGTCCATATTTTTACGACTAATATCATGTGCACCGAATGCAGCTGGTGTTGCATGCGTAATTTCAGAAGTTGCAACGAGTCCCGTTGACTTCCCTTTTTCTTTCGCTTGCTCCAATACTGTTTTCACTTCAGCTTTATCATTATCTACTGCAATAGCTGCGTTATATGTTTTTATACCTGCTGACATCGCAGTAGCTGCCGATGCAGAGTCTGTAATATTTTCATGTTCATCTTCTGGATATGTTTTTTGTGTTCCTACAAGATGCTTATCAAATTCTGTAGATTCCATCTCAAATGTTTTTGGATTATCTTTCATATAACGATGAGCTGTCATATATGAAGGCCCCATACCGTCCCCAATTAATACAATGACATTTTTAATTTTTGCATTGTTTCCGTTCTCATCTGCATTAACCTCACTAGAACGCGTAAAATTCCATGTTGCTACCGAAGTAACTGCTAACGACGCCACAACTGCAAATGGCCATGCTTTTTTTACAAACTTTTTCACTGTCTTGTCCCCCTAATTAGGTTATTCATTTCCCACTATCAAATTTAATAGAAGACTGTTAAGAGAAAATGAGTTATATGTAAATTTTTTGTTAACTTATGTAAATTTAAGTTATAATTTGTATAAGTTTGTCTTTTCATATCAAGCATACTCCCCTTTACAAAGATAAATATAAACATGTTGGATTTCTTTTAATACGAACCTATTATTTTACATTTCTTAATATTATTCTTATTTTTTCTAATTTAAATAGAAATATGGTGAACTTTATGAAAACAGTAAAACTAGACGAATCTTCCATTCCAGATTTACTCTCTCTTTGCGAATCAGTTGGGTGGTTACAGCATGAGAGTTTTATGAAAGAGCAATTCCATATGTACCTTTCCATTGGCACAATTTTTGGCTATGTACATGAGAATAAACTTGTTGCAGCGGGCGGGGTCTTTTCGTTTGCCCATGGATTTTCTTCTATCGGTATGTTAATCGTGCATCCTGATTTTCAAAGAAAAGGAATTGGCCGTATTTTGTTAAACAATAGCTTAAAAGTAACTTATCCATCGCTCCCTATTACGCTCATTGCAACAAAAGCTGGTGAATCCTTATATGAATCTTATGGATTTCAATCAATAACAACAATTCATCGTTTCGAAAAACAAGCGGCTCATATAAGTACAAATTCTTTTCCCATAAAACAAATTCAGCAAGCCGATCTTCAATCTCTCATTTTTCTTGATCAAACTGCGACTGGTGCAGATCGTTCTAAGCTTTATTTATCACTACTATCGAGAGCTACTTACTCCTTTAAAATAGAGCCGGATAATCAAATAGATGCTTTTGCTTTATGCATACAAAAAGGAAATGTACTATGTATCACTCCGCTTATTTCAAAAAAAGAAAAAGACGCTATTCAGTTATTAGAAATAATTTGCAACTCGTGGAATGGGACAATACGCATTGATGTTCCGCACTCACAATTCATTTTCCGTCAATTTCTTCAAACAGAAAATTTCCAGGAAACGCTCCTTTCACCTCTTATGATAAAGAACGGTAATCAACTTCCTGGAAATCGTAATATACTATTTGCTATGATAGATGCAGCGTTATGTTAGAAAGGGGACACCTAATTGAAGCGATTTAGCTATTTTATGGTAGGTTGTCTTACTCTTACACTATTAGTAGGATGTAGTGCAGCAGAAAAGCCAGTAGAACAAGTAAAACAATTTAAAAATACAATTACAGCGAAACTAACTACCGAGGAAAAAATGGTAGAGATAGATGGTCAAACGATTTACTTTAAAAAGATTGGTGATGAAAAACCACCTTTACTTATGATCCATGGATTTGGAGGATCATCCAATGGTTTTCAAAAGGTTTACTCAGATTTAGCAAAAGATCATACGATTATTTCTGTTGATGCTTTAGGATTCGGACGTTCCTCTAAACCGATGGATTTTTATTATTCTTTCCCAACTCATGCAAATTTGTATTATAAGTTAATGAAAAAATTAGGGTATGACTCATTCGCAATACTGGGACATTCTATGGGCGGAGAAATTTCTCTTAATTTAACATATTTATACCCCGAAGCGGTTACCCACCTTATTTTAACTGATGCTACAGGCGGCCCTCATACGTTCGTTAATAAACAAGGTTCACCAAAACCAAAGTTGTCGACTGATTTAAGTGCCGTTTCTTCTATTGCAGATTATGATGAGAGCAAAGTTAAATTCAAGCGTAATGATGAAGAGCATTATAATAAAATGAAATTATGGCCTAGGCGTCTTCAAATCAATGCAACTGAAATTAAGCAACCAACTTTAATTATATGGGGAAGAAATGATAGTAGCGTTTCTTGGAAAGAAGGAGAAACTTATCATCAATTCTTAAAAAATAGCACTTTCCATATTATTGAAAAAGGTTATCATGCTCCATTTCGTCAAGAGCCACAAGAATTTGTAGGGTATGTAAAAGATTTCTTCGAGAAAAATGCTATAAGTGCTGAAAAATAAACGGGTATCTCATTTTGAGATACCCGTTTTCATATATTAAGCAGCTTGCTTTTGGCGTTTTTGAATTTTTGATCCTAGTACTTTTGGAATAACTAAGCCATCAATTCCAAGTTTTCCAGCATTCATACCAGAAACAAGAACGAACATGGATAAGATAACCATTTCAGGGTTTACACCAATTGACCCACTAAACATATAGGAAAAGTTCATTACAAGACCGAAAAAGACCGCTGTTTTTGTTAAACAGCCTACAATTAAACCAATTCCGACTAAAATTTCTCCCCACGTCACAAGTGTATTAAATAAATCAACGTTTGGAATTGCAAAATCTTGTAAGAATGATGCCCACCAAGATTGAACAGCTGGTTGTGCTCCTTTAGATTTTTCAATTGCACCTTGTAAATAACCAGTTGCATCGAAGCCTTTTCCTTGTAGTTTACCGATTCCAGCCATTACCCATGTGTAACCAAGATACACTCGAATTATCGCTAAAACAAAAGAAACTGCTTTGTTTTCTCTTAAAAATTGAATAATCATATCTTCCTCCTAAAGTTGTAATTAAGTCAGTTACAGATAATATAATAACATTAGTTACTTACTTTTAAAATGTTAATCGTGAATAATTTGTGACATACATAAAAAACATTAAATACTAACGTTTATATAGTAACTTTTATTACCTGTAAAAACTTGAACATATCATACCACAGGTGATAATCATTTTCATTGAAAAAAATGTAAAAAAACTGTGAGTTAAATGTGAAACGCATTCATTCGAATATAGAATAAATCCGTTTCATATTGTTTATATACTCGAAATGCACATGTCTCCTCATCGGTTAATCTCGCTTCTCGAACAACTTCTTCTAACATTTTGTCATGGTTAATAAGCCTGTAAAATACAGCGTATTGTAAACATAAGTACTACATTTCCATCTACATAATCTATCGATCTAACATGCGATTTTGCACCATTATGTAAAATCGATTCTACTAGTTTCAACTCCCCAAACTTATACCAACCATTTACAATATGTGCAATATGCAATTTTGCATATTATTTAATTTCCGCTACGCTAAAGTATACTCTCGGCTCATTTAAGTCGTATACATCTTCTCCTAACTCTTCCATTACAAATTTCCTCTCCTATAAGTCCATTTCATATATATCCGTTTCTTTCAAAAAATCAGCTCTAGTTAAAGCGACTTTCTGTAAATATTGCCTATACGCTGTAATTGTTCCATCGTGTGCAACGATACAAATTTTTTCTGCTTTTAACTGATAGCACCAGTGCAGAAATTCATCTACTATTTGCTGAAATTCCATCTCCGAGATGATATTGACTCCCTCATTCCATAACAATTCATTTCTACTTTCTTCTAATGAAAAATGTGGAAATAATTTTTGTATTATCTTTCGATCTAACAATTGATCGCACGGTAATGTTTTGGCGGATTCCCGATAAGGAAAAATACGCGAGGATATATATGGGTGAACAATTTTTTGACAAGCAACTTCCGCACTCCATATTGTCGCAGTTTGTAAAGTTCGAAGTGTAGGACTAGCGATTAATATATCCTTTTCTTGTAATGGTACATCGCACTGAAGCAATTTAGCCTGCTTCTTTCCCACGCCTGTCAATGGCGGATTCACTGCTTGTAAACTTAATGGTAAATCTTTCGTATGTTCACCTTCACCATGCCGAACAAAAATAAGTTTCATTCTCCTCTTCCTCTCACTATCAAATAGTCTCACATATTTCTTCCCTATTTTTTTCTTTACTCCTGCTATTTTAAAAAGCAGAATGTAAAAAGTGTTTGACACCAACGTTTGAAAAATATTACAATTATATATGTAAAATACTTTTTACAATAAGAGGAGGATTACAAATATGAAATGGATTATCGTCTTTATGGGAATGATCATATGGGGATACATAAATGGCTTTTTTAATAGTGATAAAACTGCTAATCCTTGGATTACAGATGATGAGCGTGAAACAAAAATTAAACAAAAAGCAATTATCGCAAGCTGGTCTGGTGTTTTCATATTTTGTATCATGAACCTCTTAAACAAATGGTTAGGTTTAGGAACGAGCGCTACATCACCTTACTTACCATCTTCTGTCGCAACTATTTTAAAAGAAAATGTAGAGTTACAAGTTTTACTTATGTTATTCATTACATATGGCATATTTTACGTATACTACCGAAGAAAACTAAGTGCTTAACTTTTATCTCATGATTATCCTCCTAAATGGTTATAGTAACTAGGACGCAATGAAAAAAGGAGAGATATAAAAATGAGTAACTCAAATGACTTTTTAGATACATTACATGAAAAACAAGCAAAAGATGAACAAAATAGAAAGCGCCAAGGGAACGGAAACCCTGCGAAAAAAAAGCCAAATAAAACACATAAATAACATTGAAAAACCTGCCTAAAAATTATATTTTAGGCAGGTTTTTTTTACTCGTCTTTAACCGAAACGACATCTTCCCAATTCCATTTCTCATAATACCACTCTGGCACATCTATATTTTCAATCCACTTCTTTTCATGTTTTTCATCGCTATGAGCAAGCCATACATCAGCTTTCTTACGATTTGAACGGAGCCACATTAATTGGTTGCTTTTCTTACTAAAAATAGGGTTATAATCGCCTTGGCTATTTGATGGCTTTGTAATTTGATGTTGTTCATCTGTTGTACTATTTATTTCATATAAAGATGGTAGTGGTCTTTTTTCTAGAGGGACCGATAGCTCTGCTTCCTTTGCCCTTGAAACGATAATTACATTATCGTTCTTCCATGTGAAATCCCAATCAACATAGCCTTTTGGAGTAAATGTATTTTGCTGGAGAGCCGGCAATTCTTTTATTTTTAAATGCTTATTCTCTAAAGCCACTCTCCCGCTTCCTTCAATATAGGCTAATATATTCTTTGATGGCGCCCATTTGAACCATTGTGTGTTTAATAACATTTGATCTACTGTTTCAAAACGACTGCCCTCTGCTCGAATTAAGCAAAGGGTATTACCATCAGCTGACAAAGAAGCTGTTGGTACTGCCAAAAACGAAATCCATTTTTGATCTGGCGACCACTTAAATCCACTTCCAACTAATGCTAAAAAGTCATCATGCTCATTCGGTAGTGCATATAAATGTTTCATCTTATGAGGATTCATATTTGCATCCTTTTGTATTTCATATAACTGAGCACCTGTCCATCCTGTTGGAAGCAAGTACGCTTCTGATGATACAAGAAACTTCTTACCATCAGGATACCATGCATAGTCACCTACACCATTAGCTACGTTTTCAAAATCTGCTTTCTTTTTTTCAGCATCAAATGTATTTAATGTGCGTGCAAATACAAATGCAATTATATTCTCTGTTGGTGACCATTGATAATTCGATGCTTCTGATTGAGATGGCGTAACTTTCTTTCCATCTTTCAGCCGATACAGTTCAAAGTGATTTCGCTTCTTTCCTTTTGCATATGCAAGCCATTCTCCATTGTGTGACCATTTCGGCCCTGTTATGTACTCTCCTTTTGTAATTTGTTTTTCTTTTTCACCGACTTTAATCCATAGATTATGATTACGAATAAAGGCAACTTTTACTCCATTGTTTTCTGCGCTAGTAATAGAACTTGAACAGAAAAAAAGGAACAAAATCACGATTCCACTTACTATAAACCTTTTCATATAGCACCCCCATTTCCCCCTTTAGCATTCCTCATATTCCGCTTACTATATGCAAATATTATCCATTCGACATAATTCCAAAAAATTTCCCAAGAAATTTTCAATTCAAAGAGGTTTGGTATGAATTATGTCGAATGTATAGTTTAGCCAACATCCGTTCCTATAATTAACGATAAAAATGTAATATTTATTTTCGGAAAATTGGCACTTTTTATCAGGGGGAGTTTCAATGAAGAAAACTACATCAACACTATTAAGTATGGCGCTCGTCTTTTCGAGCTTTGGAGCATTAAGCGCCCATGCTGAATCACTGCAAAAAGAGAAGCAATTTAGCCCACAGTTAAAAGCAAATATTGAACAATGGGGAGAAAACAAAATCGCGCAAAATGTTGAAACAAAAACATCAAAAGAAATTTCAGTTATTGTAGAATTGCAACATGCTCCACTCGCTTCACAAAGTAACATTCAACATGCTCCGGACCTACAAAATAGCAATGTGCAATCATACCATGCACAACTAAAAAAAGCACAAGAGGATACAACAAAGAAAATAAAAGAAAAAGCACCGAAAGCAACCATAAAAGAAACGTATAGTACGTTATTTTCTGGATTTTCTATTTCTATCCCAGGGGATCAAATTGCCGCTCTAGCTTCTTTACCTGAAGTAAAAGCAATTTATCCGAACTTAACATATAAATTACATGAAACGTCAAAAAGCCTAGCAGATCAAGAAACACCAAACGTTGGAGGCCCTACAGTTGGTGCACCTGAAGCTTGGAATTTAAAAGATCCGACTGGCAAATCCCTTGATGGAAAAGGGATGAAAGTCGCTATTATCGATTCAGGTGTCGACTATACCCATCCTGATTTACAAGCAAATTATATCGGTGGCTATGATACAGTCGATGAGGATAATGATCCGATGGATGGAAACGTTCACGGTACCCATGTTGCAGGAATTATTGCTGGTAACGGAAAAATAAAGGGGATTGCTCCGAATGCTTCTATACTTGCTTACCGTGTCATGAATGATGGTGGTACTGGTACGACCGAAGATATTATTCAAGGTATTGAGCGCGCTATTCAAGATGGTGCCGATGTTTTAAATCTATCTCTTGGTCAAGATTTGAATGTACCTGATCAACCTGTAACAATGACGTTAGAACGCGCAGCAAAACTTGGTGTTACTGCGGTCGTCTCAAATGGAAATGATGGACCAAAACCTTGGTCTGTTGACGCTCCTGGTAACGCAAGTAGTGTCATCTCTGTTGGAGCATCTACAGTTTCTATTCCATTTCCAACATTCCAAGTAGCTGGTTCCAATAAATCTTACCAAGGATTACCGTTATCAAAAGCAGACTTCCAAGTAGGAAACGATGCTCAGCTTGTATATGTTGGCTACGGTAATTCAAGCGATTACGCTAAACAAGATGTAAAAGGTAAGTTCGCCCTTGTTTTACAAGGAACTTCGAGCACATTAGTAAAAGCAGAACAAGCGAAACAAGCTGGCGCTCTTGGCGTGCTACTAATTTCTAACGAAAAAGAAATTAATCTTATGCCCGAATATTTTGCACGTGAAGATGTAGCTCTTCCAGTTATGCAACTATCAAATACAAATGGCGAAGAGTTAAAAACTTTAATTACAAAACGAAAGAAAAATATAAAAATTGGACAACCAAAGCAAACAGAACTTATTGGTAACTTTAGTTCAAGAGGACCATCACAAGGTAGTTGGCTTATAAAACCTGATATAGTTGCACCTGGAGTGAAAATTACTAGTACAGTGCCGAGAGGTGGCTATGAATCTCACGACGGAACAAGTATGGCTGCGCCACAAGTAGCGGGAGCCGTTGCCCTGCTGCGTCAAATGCACCCTGATTGGACGACAGAACAATTGAAAGCAGCTCTTGCCAACACTGCAAAAACATTAAAGGATGTCAATGAAAATGCATATCCTGTCATGGCACAAGGATCTGGTTTAATTAACATTCCAAAAGCAGCCCAAACAGATGCATTAGTGAAACCTAACAATGTAAGTTTCGGTCTTATTAAACCTAATAGCGGCAAAGTGAAGTTAACACAAAATATTACGTTACAAAATCTTTCTAACAAAAAGAAAAACTTTTCAACTCGCATTGAATTACTAGATACAAAAACAAAAGTCCAGACTTCTTTCTCTTCTTCTATTAGTGTGAAACCTAATAGTAACATTGAAAAGCCTTTTACTATTACTGTAGATAGCTCCTTACCACAAGGTGTATATACAGTAAATCTATATGTGAAAGAGCAAGGTAAGACTGAAGAAATGCGTATTCCATTTACGTTTAGCATTGATCCGAAAGAATACAAACGTATTGATGGTCTTGAAATCGTTAATTCTACTTTTAGTCCAAATAATGATGGAATACTAGATGACAACCTGATCAATTACTATTTAGTTACACCAGTGGAGGATGTAACATTTCACGCTAATTTAATTACGAAAGACCGTGTAACATATCAAGGCATGATACATCAAGGTAAAAACGAAACACCTGGTTATAAATCTTTCAAATGGAATGGTACGAAAACTGACGGATCTCCTCTACCTGATGGCTTATACCAAATCGAAGCTGTTGCTTCTAACTCTGGTGGAGAAACGAAACAGACAGGAGCTGTGTTTGTCGATCGTACTGCACCGAAATTATCGTCTGAAGTAGATCAAGAAAACCTCGTAATTAGAGGTAAAGTAGATGATATACTTTTGGATTGGATGGCAGAATCCGGATGGGTTGCTCCAGGACATCCCGTAACGATACAGTATGAAATTAACGGAAATGGAGCATGGGAAAGTGCATACCTAAATCCTTGGGAGAAAAACTATGAAATTTATTTCGATCGTAGTCAATTACAACAAGGAAAGAATACAATTCATATTGTAGCAACCGATGCAGCTGGAAATAAATCTAATTTAAACGTCGATTTAGAAGTGAAATAATAAAATTATTGTTGACAAACTTTTAAATATAGTTTTATAATACAAAACATAGTTTAGTTGAACGAATTATATATCGGCTTTGAAGGAATACTAGTAGCGACTTATATCCCTGTCTCAGAGAACTGATGGTTGGTGCGAATCAGTACATATACAAGCGTGAATTACAATTCTGGAGCTTCTTTCCCGTAATGCTTTTTATGCATGAAGAGAAAGACGGATCTTTCCGTTATCTTAAAGTAAGTGGTAAACAATTAATTGTTTACAAATAGGGTGGTACCGCGATTTTTATCGTCCCTATCGGATTTTCCGATAGGGGCTTTTTTGCGTCCTTCCCTTTTAAATAACTTCATATATACGCGTTGAAAGAATCGCAGTAGTATTTTGTATCCCTGTTTCAGAGAGCTAATGGTCGGTGGGAATTAGCACATATATAAGTACGAATTACAATTCTGGAGCTTCTTTTTCGTAGTGCTTTTATGCATGAAGGAAAAGACGGGATTTTTCCGTTATCATTAGTTGAGATGTAAGTATATTTTCACTTACAAATAGGGTGGTACCGCGATTTTTTCGCCCCTATCGGATTTTCCGATAGGGGATTTTTCTATTTCTCACGCAAACAGTTGTTAAAGAATTTCGAATGTTATGATAAAATTTTATAAGCGCTTACAATTATGAAAGGAGGTGGTACAAGCTATACAAAACTGGTATTCATTTTTATAGAGAAAAAGGAGGACGTCTAAATGACAAAGAAAAAAGAAATTCCATCACATTTAAAACCATTCGTATCCACACAGCATTATGATCAATACACACCGGTGAATCACGCTGTTTGGCGTTACATTATGAGACAAAACCATAGCTTCTTAAAAGATGTTGCTCATCCATCCTATGTTAACGGACTACAATCATCTGGTATTAATATAGATGCAATTCCAAAAGTAGAAGAAATGAATGACTGTTTAGCACCAAGCGGCTGGGGTGCCGTAACGATTGACGGACTTATTCCCGGCGTCGCATTCTTCGATTTTCAGGGGCATGGATTACTACCAATCGCAACAGATATTCGTAAAGTAGAAAATATCGAGTATACACCCGCTCCTGATATCGTTCATGAAGCTGCAGGCCACGCACCGATTTTGCTTGATTCTACATATGCAAAATATGTGAAACGCTTTGGACAAATTGGAGCGAAAGCTTTCTCCACAAAAGAAGAACATGATGCTTTTGAAGCCGTTCGTACATTAACGATCGTAAAAGAAAGCCCTACTTCTACACCTGAAGAAGTTGCAGTTGCTGAAAATGCTGTAATCGAAAAACAAAACTTAGTTTCTGGTTTATCAGAAGCAGAACAAATTTCACGTTTATTCTGGTGGACAGTGGAATACGGCTTAATCGGCAATATAAATGATCCGAAAATTTACGGTGCTGGTCTCCTTTCCTCTGTCGGTGAAAGTAAGCATTGCTTAACAAACGCTGTAAAGAAAGTCCCATTCTCAATTGAAGCTTGCACCGGGACAACTTATGATGTAACAAAAATGCAACCACAGCTATTTGTTTGTGAATCATTTGAAGAATTGACTGAGGCCCTTGAGCAGTTCTCTACAACGATGGCATTTAAAACAGGTGGAACAGAAGGATTAGAAAAAGCAATCCGCTCCGAAAATCATGCTACAACTGAGCTAAGTAGTGGATTACAAATTACGGGTACATTTACAGAGACAATTAAAAATGATACTGGTGAAGTTATTTACACACGAACAAGCTCACCAACTGCATTAGCAATTCATAATAAACAACTAGCAAATCATTCTACATCTGTGCACAGCGATGGATTCGGGACACCAATCGGATTACTAGATGGAGATATTGCATTAGAAAATTGTACAGAAGAACAATTACAATCATTAGGCATTACAATTGGAAGCAGTGCAGAGTTTACTTTTGCAAGTGGCATTCATGTAAAAGGAACAGTAACAGACATTGTAAAGAATGATAAAAAAATTGCTCTTATCTCCTTTATAAATTGTGCAGTTACTCATAAAGATCGCTTATTATTTGATCCTTCATGGGGAGCATTTGATATGGCTGTCGGCTCACAAATCACTTCTGTATTCCCAGGAGCGGCAGATGCGGCTGCATTTTTCCCGATGAATGAAGAAGTACAAGAAACGCCTGATCCACTTGTACTGAATAAGCTTGAACGTATGTATCAAACAGTTCGAGATATACGTAACGATAGTATTTTACACGATACTCATACTGATCAATTAATAGCTATTCAAGAAGTATTAAATAAATTTCATCCGAAAGAATGGTTGCTTCGTCTTGAAATTTTAGAATTGCTTTTAGAACATAACAAAGGTCACGAAGCATCAGCAGCATTATTACAACAACTTTCTACTTTCACAACTGAAGAATCTGTAACACGTCTTATTAACAATGGTCTTGCGTTACTGCAGGTAAAGGATGTGAAAAATGATGCTACGATTAACTAATGAAGAAGTACAAGAGGAGTTAGCAAAGCTGGATAAATGGACAGTGAAAGATGAAAAATGGATTGAAAGAAAATATATGTTTTCCGACTACTTAAAAGGAGTCGAATTTGTCTCTGAAGCCGCCAAACTATCAGAAGAACATAATCACCACCCATTTATCCTTATCCAGTATAAAGCAGTCATTATTACTTTGTCATCTTGGAATGCAAAAGGTTTAACGAAACTAGATTTTGACCTTGCAAAGCAATTTGATGAACTATTTTTACAAAATGAAAAAGCTATTATAAGAAAGTAAAAAAAAGAGAAGCCTTTATTTAGGCTTCTCCTTTTACTTTAAAATGTATACAATGTCCAAACGGATCCTTGGCCTGTAATATTCCATCTTTATACGTAGCCACTACGCCAATATATTTTAAGCTTTCACACACTTGCTCTTTTTGTTTTTCATCTGCTAGTATAATTGTGAAATACTTTAAGCCAACGGAATTTGGCATTTGTGATGGTATACCTTCACCTTGCCATGTATTTAAACCGATATGGTGATGATAACCGCCTGCTGACACAAACAGTGCTCCATTACGAGCTGGGATCGTTACATCAAAGCCAAGACCATCAACATAGAAACGTTTCGCTTCCTTCAAATCAGCTACATGGACATGAATATGCCCCATCACAGTACCAGCTGGAAATCCACTCCATGTACTTCCTTGCTGTAATAATCCTTCGCCGTCTAACGGGTTACTAACAAATGGTAGCTCTCCATTTTCATCATGCCAAACTTCTTTTTGGCGATCATGATAAATTTCAATCCCGTTTCCATCTGGATCAGCTAAATAAAGAGCTTCACTAAAGTAATGGTCGGCTCCGCCGTGCAGTGGATATACCATCTCTACAAGATGACGAAGAATGTTCGCTAAGTCCTGTCTGTTTGGTAATAAAATCGCGTAATGATATAACCCTGTTCTCCCTCTTTGCTTTGGTAAAGCTTCTTTCTTCTCTTCAATAATAAGGAGTGGTTCTTCATTTTCATTCCCAAATGTAACGACTGTTTCCTCTTCTTTTAGCACTTTCATACTTAATACTTCTGTATAAAACTCTAGCGATTTCTTTAAATTTGATACATATAAATGAACAACCCCAAGTGTTGTTTCGGGATGAAGTGGAAAGCCCATTTTGTTATACCCCCATTTTAATTAATTCTTCTTTAACATTTTCTCTTTTAAGAAATTATCTACAAAACCATTAGCTTTCGCAACAAATAAGTAAGCACCCATCGCTAATAATGCAAGTTCTAACTCAAATCCAGGATTTTTCCCGTCTCCTAACAAACCAGCTGACCATTTTACTTTCACAATCGCTCCAACCATAACAAGTGCAAATAATAAGCCAATATACCTTACGCCTAAACCTAGAATTAACAATAGACCTCCAACTAATTCAACTGTTGCTACACCGTATGCAAGTCCTCCTGGTAAACCAATGCTTGTAAACCACCCTGCAATATTGTCAATTCCTGATTGGAATTTTGTTAAACCGTGCATAAAGAACGTTACCCCTAACACGATACGAATAATTAAGTTACCAATATGTTGATTCATTTCTTTCTCTCCTTTATAGTTTTGTTATACAAAACTTTTATTTACATTACAAAACATACACTAATTATTTTTATTCGTCAATTCATTTTTCATGAGAAAAAATATTTTTTTTTTGCTATGATACAAATAGTTGTTTACAAAAAGGAGCATGATTTTATGAATATCGGTTCTGCGATTCGTGAAATTCGTCAACGTAGAGGAATTACGATTGCCCAAATTTGTGAAGGAACAGGTCTTTCTAAAGGCTTTATGAGTCAGGTTGAAAACAATAAAACATCACCATCTATCTCAACTTTAGAAATGATCGCTAATTTTTTAAATGTTCCCCTTCCATATTTATTGTTAGAACAAAAAGATCGTTTGAAAATTGTAAAAAAAGAAGAGCGTAAATACAGTGTGTATGGAAAAGATGAACAAAGAATTGAACATGTTGCGGAGCAAGGTGGTCTCCGCCTATCTCTAGTAGAAATTTCTGCCGGATTCCCGAAAGAAAACTCACCAAATGCTCATGAAGGTGAAGAGTGTCATCTTGTATTACGCGGAAAACTAGAAGTTCAACATGGAGAAGATATTGCGATTGTAGAAGAAGGTGATTCTTTCTCTTGGAATGCATGCGTTCCTCATATTGTTCGCAATATAGGTGAAGAATCTGCATTATTACTTATCTCTAGTCATGCGGAAAATCGAAAACGTGTTTACTAAACGATAAAAAAGAAGCCTGTTTCGTAACAGGCTTCTTTTTTATTCCCTTATAATTCCATAACTCGTCCCAACTAGTACGGTCTTTTCATGTTGATTGCGATAAACTGACTCAATTGAAACTTTTTTATATCCTTCCATTTGCTCAATATTTGTTAAAGTTAATTCACAAGTAACCGTATCCCCTGTAAAAACTGGTCTAATAAACTCACTTACTAATTCCCTCGCTATGTAATGTAACTCTTCGCCTACTTTCGTCCCAATGCTAGCAGTCAATAAACCATGGACCATTAATCGTCCATTCTCATCATATTCCATATGATGTCTACCTTTATCGCCTGTAATATTTGCAAATTCAAAAACTTCTTCCTCGGTAAATCTTCTTTCGTATTTAAATATATCCCCAACTTTTACATTCATTTTTATCCCCCGTTTAATAAACTGAATTTTCTTTTATTTTACCACAAAATGAGTCTCAGTTCAGTTTATATTATTAAAATAGCAATCCTTTTTCTTTATTACCTTATAAGTTATCGATGCCCTTCCTTTTTTGCCACTTGATACCCATAGTACGCACATGTTCCATTTCTTGATAACTCTCTTACTTCAAAATCACAACTTCTATAAAAATCAAAATTGTTAGCGGACGTATGCGCAAACCAATCGCCATGCGGAAGCTTTTGTAAACAAAGAGCTACAAGTTTCTTACCTAACCCTTTCCCCCTATACTCACACTTCACAACTAAATTTACTATGTTAGCAACCATGATTTGATCAGAAATAACTCTAACCATCGCGACCATTTCTTCTTCATCCCAAATTGTGAAAGCCCATGTTGAATTTTCAAATGCAATCGTAAACTTTTCAATTTGCCAAGAAGGGATATTATCATTACTCCAGCCAGCATCTTCAAATAATGTCTTAATCGCATATGCTGGCACTCCATTCGTTCCTTCACGAATAATTAGTCCATTATGATAAATATACATGTAATCCCTCCCTTTATTTTTTATATACCATTCTCCAAAAAATGCAATTCACCTTTTTTCATCCAACCCGCTTAATGGAATAAACGAGAACATCCATCTCATGAAATGAAGTTGTTTTCTCATAACTAAGCCCTGTTTTTCTAGCAACAAATATTGAAGCTGGGTGGTTCGGATTAATAAGTGAAATTAATTTATTCATTTGTAATGCTTGAAAACCATAGTCTCGAAATGCCGCCGCAGCCTCTTTCGCATACCCTTTCCCCCAATACTTAGGAAGTAGCCAATAGCCAATCTCAATTTCCTCTTTTCCATCTACCTTCTGCTTGACAAGTCCTGCATGACCAATTCTTATCCCAGTTTCCTTTTCAATCATTACAAATAAACCGAGACCATTTTTATAATTTGGAAGTACCCTCTCCTCCAAACTTTTTTTACATTGCATAAATGTTTTTAACGTTCCATTTCCAATATAGCGCATTACCTTCTCATCCCCCCATAAAGAAGCATAAAATGGTAAATCATCCATTGTATATTTGCGAAATTGTAAGCGATCTGTATGGAACACTCTTTTATTCACTCCCATCATTTTGAACCTCATTACATAACAACATATTTCAAACTACGTAAGTGTTGAATAATTCATATCAGGAAAGTTACCAAAAAGAAAGAAAATTCAATCTTATAAAAGTGTATTATATCAAAAAAAAGCAGTAGACAAAAGAGTGTCTACTGCATCCATATCATAACTAGTATAAAGAAAACTACAATTGAGGGGGTGTAGGATTTTCAAATATACTAGATACTTATCCCGTTCTAACGGGCGGTAAACCTTCCAATCCTTTGAGTGGAAAGTTTACCGCACATAAGAACTTTGCGGTCATTAAGAAAGCACTGTTAAGTACTCAAATACACGCTGAGCTTTTTCTCCACCCATTCGTGCATGTTGAAGAAGAGAGATGCCATGTGGGCCAGATGCACGTAATGCTTCTGGTTGTGCTACTAAAATGGCTTGTACGACTTCAAGTTCACCCAGCATAGCTGCTGCAAAAATATCCATCCGAGCTCCCTTTTCCAGTAAATAAAGAGCAATATCTTTACGGCCTACATGGGCCGCTGCTCCTAAGGCACTTTCCCAATCTGAGCCACCCCAATTATAAGAAGCATGAAGTAAGCTCGGTGATTCGGCCAAAAGCTCCTGTACTCTTTCTAGATCTCCGTGAGCTGCCATAACAAATTCCCTTACTAACTCAGTGGTAATACGCTCGTCTGTTTGCATCTCTCTTCTCCCTTTTCACAAATTCGTTTCGGTGTAAAAAATGGCTTGTCACTCCCTTGGAATATATCAACTTCAATTCCAAATACACGCTGAAACATTTGATGACATAGTACTTCTTCTGGTACGCCATCATACTGAATCTTCCCTTGTTTTAATACGAGTAAACGATCGCTATATTGAGCCGCTTGATTAATATCATGTAAAACCATTACAATCGTCATACCAAACTCTTCGTTTAATCGTTTAACAAGTTCCATTACTTCTAACTGATGGACGATATCTAAAAAGGTTGTTGGTTCATCTAATAGTAAGACATTTGTGCGTTGTGCAAGCGTCATTGCAATCCAAGCACGTTGCCTTTCTCCTCCTGATAAGGATTGTAAAAGACGATATTCATACCCTTCAAGCTTTGTAACAGACAATGCCCAATCAACAATTTCTTCATCTTCTTTATTTAAGCGACTACTCCATGATTTATGAGGACCTCTTCCGAACTCTATTAGTTCTTTCACTGTTAAATCTAATTGATGATCGTGCATTTGTGGTAACATCGCTAATTGCTTCGCTACATCTGCACTCTTCATCGTATAAATATTTTCCCCATCTAAAATGATGTCTCCTTCGCTTTGTTTAAGTAGCCGTGCTATTAAACGAAGCAAAGTAGATTTCCCCGATCCATTCGGACCGATTAAACTAACGATTTCTCCAGCTTTAATATGTACATTCATATTTTGCATTTGAAATCTTTCAGAATGTGCGTAAAACACTTTGTTAACGGAAATCACGTTGTTTTCCTCCTCTATGGATTAAATATAAGAAGAACGGACCACCTAAGAAGGACAATAAAATACCAACAGGCAATTCGATTGGATCGAACCAACTTCGAGCTATCGCATCCGCAAAAACAAGTAATATCCCACCGCCAAGGCATGATAATGGCAGTAAATATTTATAGTCATTTCCAACTAATAAACGTAACATATGCGGTACAACAAGACCGACAAATCCAATAAGACCAGAAACACTAACTGCTATTCCAGCTAACATTGTACTTACTACTATTAAATAAAACCGACTTCTTTCCACGTTATATCCTAATAATTTTGCCATTTCATCCCCAAGCATTAATACTCGAATATGTTTAATACCGAAGAAAGCTAATATAATAGCGAATATCGCATAGTAAATAATCATATTTAAATGTGCCCAACTAACACCACCAATACCACCAGCTAACCACGGTAAAACTGATTGTACTTTGTCGCTATGTAATAACATTAGCGCTGAAGTCGCTGCACCAATTAAGGCGTTTATTGAAACACCTACTAATACAATTCGTGAAGGTGGCGCCCCCTTTTGCCATGATAGTGCGTAAATGACCATTGCTGTAATAAAAGCTCCTAAAAACGCTCCTAGTGGTAAGAATGCCATATGTTGAGGAAATAAAATCATGATTATAATTGCTACAAGACCTGCTCCTGATGAAACTCCGATAATTCCAGGATCTGCAAGAGGATTTCTCATAACCCCTTGCAATAATGCTCCTGATGCAGCTAAACACGTTCCTACTATAAAACCAACGAGCACTCTCGGTATACGAAGATCCCATACAATTCGATGAACTGTCGAACCTTCATCTTGTATACCTTCTATAATGTCTCGTAAAGAAAAAGATAAGCTCCCTGCAAAAAGGCCATAAAAAAGACCTAGAACAGTTAATACGACTAAAGTAACTGTTATTATCCACCTTTTTCTCGCAAAAGGATGTTCCTTTTCTCTTACTATTTCACTACTCTCCATACTTATCATTTCCTTACATCTTGTATACTTTTATACATAAAGTCCATCGCTTCTGTAACTTTTGTCCCAGGATTTGATCCAAATAAATCTGGTGGTAAAATAACTACACGATTTTGTTTTACTGCATCTAAATTTTTCCATGCTTCATTTTTCATCATTTCGCCTTCAAATGCTTTTTTCACACTATTGGGATCTCCATGTGTAATTAAATAAATCACATCTGGATTTGCTTCAATAATACGTTCTACACTTAGCTGTGCATATTGCGGATACTCTTTCATTTCTGGAAAACTAGCTGCGATATTTTTCCCGCCTGTTTTTTCTAAAATATCCCCTGATAGAGATGTTGGTAATGCTGCTAAATAAGTGCCTGGTGCTCCATAAACTAGCAACGCTTTAACATCACTCTTTTTCTCATATTTCTTCATTTGATCATTAATTTTTTGGTTAAGCTCTTTTGCTTTATCTTCTTTCTTCATTACTGTTCCATACATTTCAATACCCTTTTGAATATCTTTTACAGAGTTGGCTGAAGAAATGATTACTTTTGTTCCTTGTCCTTCGACCGTTGGAATGTTCTTTTGGAATCCATTGTTAGCAACAAGTACATCCGGTTTTAAACTAGCAATTTGCTCAAAGTTCGGTTGATGTGCATTCCCGATTACTTGTGCTTTCTTTAATTCCTCTGGGAGAGTTAATTTTGTATCAGGACGACCTACTATTTTTCCACCTAAAGCATGAATGATATCCATGTCTCCCATACTCAACGTAGCAAAACTTTCAGGAACTTTATTGAATGTTATCTTTCTGTCTGAGAGATCGGTAATTTCGATTTTGTCTGTTCCTTTGTCTGTTTTTGTTGCGGATGCTTTTTCGTTTTCTTTTGCACTGCAACCTATTAATAAGAAAAAAATAGATAAAATCGCTGTGAACAGCGTAATAGATTTGTTCATTCTTTCACCTCTAATTGATAATAATAATCATTAACTACTATTCTACTTTAATTGATAAGGATTATCATTGTCAATATGAAACGCATACATTTTCTACAAAAATGAAAAAACGCTACAAAAAGATTTCTTCTTTTCGTAGCGCCCTATTTAACAATTTTCTTCATATTCGCTCTCCTCTAATTGATCACGCATCGTTCTAACACGCTTAAAGAAGAAAAAAGCAAGAACTAAAAATACAATAATACTCCCCATCATAACAAAAGACTGTACCATACTTTTTATTCCACTTGGAATTAATAAACCGATCATTAAAAATGTACTTATAGCTAAAAGTACTTGTGCAAACCGGGTATAATCTGCTATTTTTTCTTGTAATTCTTTCATCTGCTTATCACTCCCATCCTCACTTTATCACATTCTATCAAGCTTAAAGACAAGTAAATAGAACCAATCTGGGAGATGTTTTCCAAAGTAAAAAAGAGCCGCTTACTCGCGGCTCTTTTTTATCTATTATACGCCTTTATATGCTTCCATATAGATTTCTTTCAGCTCTGAAATGAGCGGTAATTTTGGATTAGCTGTTGTACATTGATCTTCAAAAGCTCTTTCTGCTAATAATCCAACAACCCCTTCAAATTGGTCTTTAGCAACTCCTTGTCCTGCAATACTCATATTTATATTTAAGCTTTTTCCAAGCTCAATAATTGCTTGGACGAGTGATTCCACACCTTCCGCTGTTGAGCTTGCTGGAAGCCCTAGCATTCTCGCAATATGTGCATAGCGTTCATCAGCCACAAAGTGCTCATATTTTGGGAACAATGCGTGTTTTCTTGGCTTAATAGCATTATAGCGAACTACGTGCGGCATAAGAATTGCATTCGCACGTCCATGCGGAATATGGAATTCCGGTCCAATTTTATGCGCTAAACTATGATTAATACCTAGGAAAGCATTTGCAAATGCCATCCCTGCGATTGCGGAAGCATTATGCATTTTTTCTCGTGCTTCTTCATCATTTCCATTTTTATATGCTCTCGGTAAATATTTAAATACGAGATCAATTGCTTTTAATGCTAAACCATCAGTATAGTCATTTGCCAGAACAGACACATACGCTTCAATTGCATGTGTTAATACGTCCATACCAGTATCTGCCGTCACATGAGGTGGTACTGTCATTACAAATTGCGGATCAACAATCGCTACATCTGGTGTTAATTCATAATCCGCAAGCGGGTATTTAATATTATTTTTCTTATCTGTAATAACCGCAAATGGCGTCACTTCTGATCCCGTCCCTGATGTTGTTGGAATGGCAACAAATTGTGCTTTATTTCCCAAGTTCGGATACTTACATGTACGTTTTCTTATATCTAAAAACTTCTGTTTTATTCCATAGAATGTCGTTTCTGGGTGCTCATAGAATAGCCACATCCCTTTTGCTGCATCCATAGCTGAACCGCCACCAAGCGCGATAATTACATCTGGTTTAAAGCTTTTCATCATGTCCGCACCTTTAAATACAGTTTCATCTGATGGATCTGGCTCAACTTCAAAGAAAACTTCAACTTTCACATCATTTGCATGCTTACGTAAATAGTGCGTAACTGTATCTACATAACCGTGCTCAACCATCCCTGGATCCGTTACAATAAATGCGCGGGAAATGTTAGGCATGTTTGCTAAATATGCTGTCGCATGTTTTTCAAAATAAATTTTGGGTGGTAATTTGAACCACTGCATATTCTTTTTTCTATTTGCCAACCTTTTTATATTTAATAAATGAGTCGCCGTTACGTTTTGGGAAACTGAGTTTTTCCCGTAGGAGCCACAACCAAGCGTAAGTGATGGAATAAATCCATTATATATATCACCAATTCCACCTTGTGATGAAGGTGCATTTACAATGAGACGGCAGGCTTTCATACGTAACCCAAATTGTTTTTGTACTTCTTTATTTGTAGAATGGATAACCGCTGAATGCCCTAGGCCACCAAGCTCTAACATTTCTTCGCAATATGTAAATCCTTCTTCTAATGAATTTGCTTTTACACAAGCTAACACTGGGCTCAGTTTCTCACGAGATAGTGGATACGCTGCTCCGATGCCTTTAATTTCAGCTGCAAGCATTTTTGTATGTTCAGGTACAGTAATTCCTACTAATTCAGCAATATACTGTGCTGATTTCCCAACAATATCACTATTTACTGCACATGTATTTTCATTAATAACAAGCTTTTCTAATTTCTTTCTCTCTTCCTCTGTTACAAAATAACAATTATTTGCAATCATTTCTGCTTTAACATCATTATAGATTTCCTTATCTACAATGATGGCTTGTTCTGACGCACAAATCATACCGTTATCAAATGTTTTCGATAAAATCAAGTCATTAACAGCACGTTTTACATGTGCCGATTTCTCTATATAACATGGTACATTACCTGGCCCTACACCTAGCGCGGGTTTACCAGTAGAATAAGCCGATTTCACCATACCAGCCCCTCCAGTTGCTAGAACGAGTGCGACACCATCATGGTTCATTAATTGTTTCGTTGCTTCCACAGAAGGTCTTTCAATCCATTGAATACAATGCTTTGGTGCACCAGCTTTCACTGCTGCATCATATACTGTTTTTGCCGCTGCAACGGAACAGTTTTGTGCAGAAGGATGAAATGCGAAAATAATTGGATTTCTCGTTTTTATCGCGATTAATGCTTTAAACATTGTTGTCGATGTTGGATTCGTTACTGGCGTTACCCCAGCTACTACACCGACAGGTTCTGCGATTTCTATTATTTCTTCATGAGGATCTTCATGAATAATTCCTACCGTTTTATCTTTCTTTATACTATGCCAAATATATTCAGTGGCAAAAATATTTTTAATGCATTTATCTTCATATACGCCACGGCCCGTTTCTTCAACAGCCAACTTCGCAAGCGGCATATGTTGATCGACACCCGCAAGCGCCATTTCATGAACAATGTTGTCAATTTGCTCTTGTGTAAAACTTTCTAATGCTTGTAAAGCTTTTTGACCGTTATCTACTAACGTATCAATCATCTCTTTTACCTCTTGCATTTCATTTACAACTTTCTCTTTGACTACCATGTAAATTTCCTCCTATTCTGCTATCTTGGACTTCATAAGTCCCTATAGGTCATAAAAAGTCCCGATTAGCGTAAAAAAATAGAGTTACCTTCCTACATGAATCCCATCACTTGTGAAACATTTCACAAGTTTGTTCGTGAATAATATTTCATGAATTCAATATACATGAAATCATTTCATTTGTGTATGTCTAATTTGTGAAATATTTCACATATTAATATAGTAAAAATGCACTGCTCTATATTAGCAGTGCATTTTTACTATGCTAGTGCTTGTGCCAAATCTTCAATTAAATCTTCTCCATCTTCAATACCAACAGAGATTCGAATTAATGTATCTGTAATTCCTAATTCTTTACGGCGATCTGCTGGGATTGATGCATGTGTCATTTGTGATGGAATGGAAATTAAGCTTTCTACTGCTCCTAAGCTTTCAGCAAGTGTAAAGTACTGTAACTTCTCAAGTACTCTATTTAATGTTTCTTCACTATCTACATCGAATGAGATGATTGCACCAAATCCGTTCGCCTGTTCTTTTGCTAATTCATGATTTTGATGTGATTCAAGACCTGGATAATATACTTTATTTACTTTCGGATGGTTATTTAAAAACTCAGCAATTGCGCGTGAATTTATTTCATGCTCCTCCATACGAATTCCTAATGTTTTTAAACCACGAAGTAGTAAGAAGCTGTCTTGTGGTCCAAGAATACCTCCTGTTGAGTTTTGTACGAAATGAAGGTCTTCTGCTAGTTGCGGGCTATTTACAGCTACTAGGCCTGCAACTACATCACTATGCCCACCTAAATATTTCGTTGCACTATGAAGTACAATGTCTGCTCCTAAAGAAATTGGCGACTGCCAATATGGCGTCATGAATGTGTTATCAATAATTGTTAATAAATCGTTTTCTTTAGCAAGAGCGGATATTTTCTTAATATCAGTAATTTTCAGTAATGGATTCGTTGGTGTTTCCACATAAATCGCTTTCGTATTTGGGCGAATTGCTTCTACAACTTCCTCTAGGTTTGTTGTATCTACAAATGTATGCTCAATGCCGAAACGGTTTAGTACTTTTGTAATAACGCGATACGTACCGCCATAAACATCATCTGTTAAAATGACGTGATCTCCTTTTGAGAATAGCATAATAGTTGCTGTAATAGCTGCCATCCCTGAACCAAATGCAAATCCAGCATGACCATTTTCTAACACTGCAATCATTTCTTCTAAAGCTGAACGAGTTGGATTACCTGTTCGTGAATATTCATATCCTTGATGCTTACCAACTGCTTCTTGTTTGTACGTACTCGTTTGATATATCGGCACGTTTACAGATCCAGTTGAAGGTTCTCCTATGCGAATACCATGAATTAACTTTGTCTTTGCTCTCATTTTTTATTCCCATCCTTTGTATATGTCTTTACTTAAATAGCGCTCACTACTATCAGGAAAAATCGTTACAATATTTGTACCTGGTGCTGCGTTTTCTGCCTCAAGTAAGCTTGCATGAAATGCCGCTCCTGAAGAGCTTCCAACGAGAAGGCCTTCCTTTTGCGCCAATTCTTTTACACGTAAAAATGCATTTCGATCAGAAATCGTATGAATTTCATCAAAATAAGATGTTTTTAAAAATGGTGGAATGAATTCAAGACCAATACCTTCTGTTTCATGTGAACCAGCTTTACCGCCATTTAAAATAGATCCTTCTGGTTCTACAATAACCGTTTTAATATCAATATTTCTTTCTTTTAAATAAGACGCAGTTCCCATAAACGTACCACCAGTTCCTGCCCCTGCAACAAATATATTAATCTCTCCATTCAGCGCATCCCAAAGTTCAGGACCTAGTGTTTTGAAATAAGCACGAGGGTTTGCTTCATTAGCAAACTGACTTGGAGAGTATGAATTTGGTATTTCCTTTACTAATTCTTTTGCCTTTGCAATTGCGCCGGTCATTCCTTGCTCAGTCGGTGTATGCACGACCGTTGCACCTAGCGCTTTCATTAATTCTTGTTTTTCAATACTAAATTTCTCTGGTACACAAACAATGACGCGTAAATCATGTTCTAACGCTGCAAGTGCCAGTCCAATGCCAGTATTCCCAGCCGTCGGTTCAATAATTGTTCCGCCCTCTGCAACAAGCCCTTTTTCTAGTGCATCTTCGATTAATTCTCTTCCTAAACGATCCTTAACGCTTCCGCCTGGGTTGTAAAATTCAAGCTTTGCAAATAAACGGACTCCTTTCGGAAGTGAAAAACGAGTAATTTCCACGATTGGTGTATGACCAATCAACTCATGAACTCCACGATATACATTCATCGTGTTCTCCCCCTTATTTGCCAATAAAGAAAAGGCAACTGTATGTATTTTCTTTATATGAGACAGTTGCCTTTTTGTTACATTACTTTAACTCTTCTAGTACTTTTACGATAAAGTTTGTAGAATGAAGAGCTGCTTGATCTAAAAATTGATCAAATGAAACATTTGATTCTTTACCAGCAATATCAGAAAGTGCACGAATAATAACAAACGGAACTTCATATTGGTGGCATACTTGCGCAACAGCTGCTGCTTCCATTTCTACTGCATAAAGATCTTCAAATTTATCACGAATTGCTGCAACACGGTTCGGATCACTCATAAATGAATCACCTGTTGCAATCATACCTTTTACGACTTGAATATTTTCTTCTGCCTGCATACATTTCTCAGCTAATGCAACTAATGCCTCATCAGCTTTAAATCCAGGTGGCATTCCTGGCACTTGACCATATTCGTAGTTAAATGCTGTTACATCTACGTCATGGTGACGAACTTCTGTTGAAATAACCACATCTCCAACATTTAAAGAATGATGAAATCCACCAGCTGAGCCAGTATTAATTACTTTTTCAGGCTTATATTTTTCTAATAAAATTGTCGTTGACATCGCTGCATTTACTTTACCAATACCAGACTTTAGCAAGATTACTTCATGTCCTGCCAATAGCCCTTTCGTAAATTCACAACCTGCAACAGTTTCTGTTTCTGCTTGTTCTAGTTTGTCACGTAAAATACGTACTTCTTCTTCCATTGCTCCAATTACAGCAATTCTCAATCTAATCCCTCTTTCTATTGCTTAGTTGCCTCCATTACCCAAACGAAATGATTTAATCTCGTAAACGTTACGTGGAAGCCATTGTTTTCAAAAATAGATTGCATGATCGGAATACGTGTATAGTATTCTGTTTGCAAATCGTTTGCTAACTGATGAAAACCTCTTTGTTTTGCTACTTCGACAGTTTTATCATATGCATCTTGATCTGCAAATATCGTATCAGCAAACACTATTTTACCACCTTTGTTTAGCAATTGACTATACTTCGCAATTGCTACGTCTTTTTCTTCATCTATTAAATGATGAAATGCGTAAGTGCTCACAATAGTATCGATTGAATTTGGGACTTCAAATGAAAGAAAATCACCCTCTGTAATTGAAAACTCTTTTGGTAATTTCTCTTTTGCAATAGTACGCATTTCGCGTGACGGTTCTATACCGTAAACTGTGCGACCAGCAAGTAATAATTTATTTGTTAAATTGCCAGTACCAACACCGAATTCTAATACGTTGCCAAATGACTTGTTAACTACATCCTCTAAAATGTCCTCATAATGGGCGAAAACTTCTTTATATTGTATATCTTCGCCTTGTACAAATGAGTCGTACGTATGAGCCCATTCATCAAATAAACCATTAAATTCTGTTCCCATAAAAATTCCCCTTTTTCTTATCGGTTTTATCAGTATGATATTCTCTCTTTCTAAAAATGTCAATTGAAATGTACGTAGTATTTCCTTCTTTTCTTTGTTACACTATAGGTGATTATCATAGGAGAGGGGGCATCTTCGTGTCATTTACCTTTGAAATGTTAGAAGATAAAGTAGAATTTTTCGAGGCTGCAAACTTAGTTTCTCTAGAAAAAAAAATTAACGAACAAATCGATAATAATAAAGCACTTATGCTCGAAGTTCATCATATTTCTCACCAAATGATTATGGATCCTGAAAGCAAAAGACCTTATTATAGTGCGGTTGTTCATTTTAAATTAAAGAAATTACGCTAACTAAAAAAAGAGAGGCTCTTAAGAGCCTCTCTTTTTTTAGTTTAGAGTTTGAACGAGTACTGGTTTCCAGCCCTCATTGTCTACCCAATCAATATTTACATAATATTTTTTACCTGATTGTTTATCTTGTACGTTACCGTAAGCTTTATTCTTACCGTTATTTCCAATTCTATGGATAACTAATTGATTTACTGGAACGTCAATTGCAGCTGAAATCGCTTGATTCATCTCATTCCAATCTGCTGTACCTTTTTTAAACGTCATCGCAGGTGTTGCACCTTGCTCTGTACCTACTGGCTTCCAAGAAGATTTCGTATAAGCATCTGTTGCCTGTGACTGTGTTTTTTCAGCTGGTGCTTTCTCGTTAGCTTTCGCTTCTTCTTCAGCTTTTTTCTTTTCTTCCTCAGCCTTTTGCTTCTCTTCTTCTTCCTTCTTCTTAGCCTCTGTCTTATCTTGCTCATTCTTCTTCGGCTCTTCTTTACCTTTAGCTTTCTCAGCTTTATTCTCTTTTGTTGTTTGCTGAGTTACTTTTTTATCACTAGAAGACGCTTGCTCTTTTGTACCAGGAACAAACAATTGATATGCTACAATAGCTACTGCTACTAATACAATAGCAATCGCAATATTTAAAACACCGTTTTGACGACGTTTTTGTTGTTTCTGTTGGAATCTAGATCCTCCTGCCATTCTTCAAACCTCCATGCAGTTTTTCATACTTGCTATTGTAACATTAAATCTAGAAAGGTTGAACATTTACAATAATATTTTCACGAAATGAAAACATTTCATAAATAATTGCAAGATTACTTTTCAATTTCTAATTGATGGATTGCCTCTACCATTTCTGCAAAAACTGGTGTGACTACATTTTCATTACTATCTGTTTCTATATCAACTACAACTAAAGCATATCTTGGGTTTTCATATGGAAAATAACCTGCAAACCAGCGATTCACCCTCTCTCCTTTTCCTGTTTGTGCCGTCCCAGATTTTCCAGCGACAGTTAGTGGCAACGAACGGAATGCGGTTCCCGTTCCTTTCTCCATCGTTACAACGCCTCTTAACAACTGTTGTAATTTTTTCATCGTTTCATAAGAAAGCTGTTTCCCATTTAATTTATGATTTTCAAATGTAAAAAAGTCGGTTCCATTTTTATACACTATTTTTTTAACGACTTTCACTTCCATCTTCTCTCCACCTCTAGCAATTGTCGCCATCATATTCGCTATAGCTAGAGGTGACACACGTACATCTTTTTGTCCGACCATCGTTTGAGCAATCGCTTTTCTACTATCTTTATTTTCTTCACTTTCCCAAATAATAGCACTCTTTTCTTCTGGCAATTGCTCAAATTCTGGTGTATGAAATACCGAACCTTTCCAACCTACCTTCTCACGTGCTCCTAAGGCCTCTAAATACGTTTCTAACAATTCCCTATCCTTTTGCATTAGTTCACCACCTAATACAGCAAACGTTCGATTACAGCTTCTAGCAAAGCTTTCCTTAAAGTTTAATGACCCCATCATAACTTGTGGAAGATTTTCACCGTATAAATCTGTATTACAGTTAAATGTACGATTAAACCGCACCAAATTCTCATCAATTCCTGCTGCTGCAACTACTGTTTTAAAAACAGACCCCGGAAAATGAGGAGTTAACATTTGATTTTCAAGTGTAGCTTTATATATCCTCCTATCATTCATCTGTAAAGAAGGCCTACTTACCATTGCTACAACTTCACTATTCTTTATGTCTAGTAATACTAACCCACCTTTTTTTATTCCGTTTTCATCTATAATCTTCTCTGCTCGTCGTTGCAACGTTTTATGTATTGTTGTTTGAATAGTAACTGGATAAAATGGATTTCCTGGTGAAGTGTATTTCGCCTGCTTCCCAAAAATCGGTTCTCCTTGTCGATCCACTTGATATAGTACTTTCGCTTCTCCATCAGTCAGTAAAAATTCATCAAATGATTGTTGCAATCCAGAAATACCAATTGGCGTTTGTTTCGAAGTTTTTTTCATTTCTCCATAACGCTTTTGAAATTCCTGTTCATTCTCTCCCACATCACCAATTAAATGATCTGCCTCTCCCATTTGCTTCAGTCGAACTTCTGCTGCTACAATACCTAAAATATCTAATTGATTTACCTTCTTCATCTGCTCGAGCGTTAATTGAAATGGGGTATTCTCCCTTCGTAATATAAATGCTTGATTCTTATTTTTCATTTGCAGTCTTATCTCTTGTCTCGACACACCAATGATATGCGCAATTTTCTCTAACATGTCATTTTTTATTTGTAAAAATGGAAAAATAATTAAGACTGGATATTTCTCTTCACCAATTTCCTTACCATTTCGATCTGTAAAATGCCCTCTTCCATTATCTACTGTAAGTGATTGTGTTCGTTGCGTAACACTTTTTTCAATCAGATTGATATTTCGGTCAGTAAATGATTCCGTATCTATAATCTGTATTTGGATTAAACGACAAAGTAATAAAAAAATCACACCCATAAAACAAATTAAAACAATTATAATTCTCCGTTTCATTTTCATAAAAAACACCTCGTCTATTGTAGTTTAGACGAGGTGTTTCACCTTTTATACAAATAAAAAATCACTCGTTTTTACACGAGTGATTTTTTACGTTATTTTACAGAGATAATCTCTACTTGCATTTCTCCGCCTGGTGTTTGGATTGCTACCTTCTCACCAATTTGCTTACCTAATAAGCTTTTTGCGATTGGAGAATCGTTAGAAATTCTTCCTTCAAATGGATCGGCTTCTGCGCTACCTACGATTATGTACGCTTCTTCGTCTCCACCTGGTAACTCTTTAAATGTTACTGTTTTACCTAATGTTACAACTGTAGACTCTTCACCATTGTCTTCAATGATAACCGCATTACGAATCATGTTTTCAAGTTGTGTAATACGTCCTTCTACGAATGCTTGCTCATCTTTCGCTGCATCGTACTCAGAGTTCTCAGAAAGATCTCCGAAGCTACGTGCGATCTTAATACGCTCTACAACTTCTTTACGTCTTACTGTTTTTAATTGTTCAACTTCGTTCTCTAGTTTTTGCTTACCCTCTTGCGTCATAGGGTATGTTTTTTCTGTTGCCATGTTTTCCACTCCTTTTATATACCAATCCCCCGAAAAAAAGAGGAGTTCCATATGAAAACTCCTCCGCTTATATAGCGGAGGTTTCTAGCACACGTAGCACTAGTGGAGTTGTCACATACAACCCCTTATTCTCCAATTCTTCCTTATATAAAGAAGGTATGTATGGAAAGTTGATATAAATATGCCCTCACCTATTGGTAGGTGAGGTTTCATGTTTCATTGTATTCGATAAGAAGGGAAAAAATCCCTTCCTATCGTATATCTTTTACTATGCTATTACAAATTTACTTTTTGTTCAAGAATTGTTGCAATTTTTGTAACCATAATATCAATTGCAACATGGTTTTGTCCACCTTCAGGGATAATAATATCTGCGAATTTCTTAGAAGGCTCAATAAATTGATTATGCATTGGACGTACAACGTTTACGTATTGGTCGATAACTGAATCCATTGTACGACCGCGCTCTTCAATATCGCGCTGCATGCGGCGTAAAATACGAAGGTCTGCATCTGTATCAACGAACACCTTAATATCCATTAACTCACAAAGACGTGGGTCTTCTAAAATAAGAATTCCTTCTAAAATGATTACATCTTTCGGCTCAACTGGAATAATTTTTTCTGAACGCGTATGCAATGTATAGTCATATATAGGCTTTTCCACTTGCTCATATGCAAGCAACTGCTGCAAATGGTCAATTAACAAATCATTATCAAACGCTAACGGATGATCGTAATTTGTTTTTAAACGTTCTTCCATTGGTAAATGGCTTTGATCTTTGTAATAATAATCTTGCTCCAAGATTAAAATGGAATGACCTTTAAAATGGTCAAAAATCGCTTTCGTTACACTTGTTTTTCCTGATCCTGAACCACCAGCGATTCCAATTACAACAGGCTTATTCGTCCCCATTCGACTACCACTCTTTCTTATTGAAGTATGTTTTTGCGCATCATATTATTCACATACACTGGTTGATCCACTTTGAATTTCACGATTTGCAACGGATGTCTCGCTGCATCTAATTCGTTTCCATCCTCATCCCAAATTTTCTCCACCGTCTGCGTAAAGTTTTCTATTTCTGGCCCAAAGAACTCCACTTCATGTCCTGGTTTGAAGTGATTACGTTGCTCAAGCGTTACGATGCCCGTTTCTTCATTATAATCTAACACTAAACCAGCAAAATCATACGTTGTTTTCTTACTATGATTTCCAAACATTTGCTCTTGATGTCCTGGAACCCCTTCAAAGAATGCAGGAGCTGTATCACGATTTGCACATTTATCAAGTTCATCTAACCATTCTTGTTTAAACTCAAAGTTATCCGGATCCGCACAATACGCATCAATTACTTTACGATATACAGTTGCTACAGTCGCTACGTAATGGATAGATTTCATACGTCCTTCAACTTTTAAGCTATCAATTCCAATTTCAATCATTTTCGGAATTGATAAGATTAAATTTAAATCTTTTGGGCTCATCGCAAAGTGAGCATCTTCTTCTTGGAATAGAGGAAGCTCTTTTGCATCTTTATGTTGTGATACCGTTTGAACTAAATCATAATCCCAGCGGCAAGATTGACAACAACCACCACGGTTAGAGTCACGCGCTGTCATATGGTTACTTAATGTACATCTCCCTGAATACGCGATACACATTGCACCATGGACGAATGCTTCAATTTCAACATCAACTTTTTCTTTAATTTCTTTCATTTCTTCATAGCTTGCTTCACGAGCTAATACAAGACGATGTAAACCTTCTTCTTTCCAATACTGTGCTGCTTTCCAGTTGGATAGTGATTGTTGTGTACTTAAATGCACCTCAACAGAAGGAGCTACACGTTTACATGTCTCAATAATAAGCGGATCGGCAACGATAATTCCCGTTACGCCAGCTTTTTCAATCCCTTTTAAATATTCCTCTAGCCCATCCATATTTTCATTATGTGCAAAAATATTTGTTGTTACGTATATTTTTGCTCCATATTTCTTTGCAAATTCAACGCCTTCTGCCATGTCTTCCAGCGTAAAGTTACCTGCATTAGAACGAAGACCAAATTCTTGTCCACCTAAATATACAGCATCTGCCCCATAATGGATAGCTACTTTTAATTTTTCTAAGTTACCCGCAGGGATTAACAGTTCAGGTTTTTTCACAATAACGCGTTTGCCATCGATCACTCGTGAAATTTCTTGTACAGTCATTTCCTACACCCTCCTCGTTTAGTAAACCGTTTCTTTAAAGAAGAATCCTGTATCTAACGGACGATTTACCGGTTGTATTTCTTCTATCTCTTTAAATAAATCATCTTTCACGTCATAATACGCATCACGATCTTCTACACATAAATCAATCGCCTTACGATATTTCTTCGTTACCTCAATAATGTACTCAGAACTTTTTAGGACACCATCAATTTTTAAGCTATCGACTTCAGCATCGATTAGTTCCTCTAACTCATCGATGAAACAAATATCATTCGGACTCATAATGTGAGTACCATTTTCATCTTCATAAATTGGATATTTGTTATTACGTTCCGGGTCGTATAAGAACATATTCTCTTCATACTTTTTCTTTTCGATGTCGAGATTACGCCCTTGATACTCAAAGTAGTTTCCTACTAGTGAACGCTTCGATTGGAACATGCAAGTCATACCGTGAATTTGTACTTCAAGTTCCACTTCAGCATTTTCTTTTAATTCAGCAATTTCATCTAAGCTAAGCTCACGAGCTAATACAGCGCGTTTCGCTCCTCTTTGCCCCCAATAGTTACAAGTAAACCAGTTTGTTGCTGTCGTTTCTGTATTCCAGTGAAGTTGCATATTTGGTGCAACTTCACGAACAGCCATTAATACCGCTGGATCTCCGAAAACAATCGCATCTACATTTACCTCATTTAAAAAGGCAACATAGTCCGTTAATTCTTCTACTTTATCATTGTGGAACATTGCATTCATTGCAACGTATACTTTCACACCATTTTCATGCGCAATGTTTACAGCTTGTTTCACATCTTCACGTGAAAACTCTCCTGCCAAACGTAAACCAAACTTTTGTTCACCAACCATTACTGCATCTGCCCCTGCTTTCGCAAGAGGTTCAATATCCGCCACCGCTCTAGGCGTTACTAACAATTCAGGTTTCTTCATACTTTTGTCACCCTCTCTTTTTACTTACAGCCACTCCATCGCCAATCGGGAAAATCGTTGTATCATATCCTTCATGATTCATAAGCCATTCATTGTACGTCTTAATACGACGAATCAAACCACGGGTACGTCTATTTTCAATTTTCTCTTTTGTCGTCACAAGACCATGGTACATAACGTTATCTGAAATAATAACGCCACCAGGATTTAATAACGGTTCGTATAAGTCAAAAAAGCGACGATACTGCCCTTTCGCTGCATCAATAAAAATAACATCAAATGTTCCATGTTCTTTCACTTGTTCGCCCGTTTCTAAAGCATCACCGTAAATAACAGAAATACGGTCTGTTACCGAGGAACATTCTATATATTCAAGTGCCTTTTCATATCGTTCACGATTGCGCTCTACTGTCACAATGCGAGAGTTCGGAATAGCTTGCATCATACGAATACTAGAATAACCGATTGCTGTTCCAAGTTCTAAAATACTTTCCGGTCCAATTAAACGTAAAAATTGCAGCATAAATTCCATTCCAAGTCGATCCATAATCGGCACATGGTTTTCAGTTGCATACTCTTCCATTTCAAGAATTAATTTATCTTTTGGATCAATAAATGATAATAGGTACTCGTTAACTGCATCCTCCATAATTGGTCCTCCTTATTTACATGGAGAAGTGCCTCTATGACGCGTCAACCTTTGTCTTTTCACACATAGAATGCAATAAAAATACAAGCCAGTTTCACCCTTAGCTTGTACGTCCCGTTTTGATATTAAAAACGATTCTTCTGCCAGTTTTTAACCCGATATATTTTACCACAAAAAAGAGGGATATGCGACCCTTTTCGCTATCCCTCCCCATTTCACTGTTTTTTCGTAATGTATTTTTGCTTTAATGCATTATGTTCTTCTAATGTTTTCGCATAATACACTTCACCACTTGGTGCAGCTAAGAAATAATAATAATCTGTTTGCGCAGGATCTAACGCTGCTTCCACTGAATGTTTACCAGAGTTTGCAATCGGTCCAACCGGCAACCCTTTCACAACATACGTATTGTACGGTGAGTTTACTTTCAAGTCTTCGTATAATACACGTTGTTTATGCTTTCCAAGCGCGTATAATACCGTCGGATCCGTTTGAAGCGGCATGCCTTTCGCTAGACGATTATAGAAAACACTAGAGATTTTTTGGCGATCAGTAAAGCCAGTAGCCTCTTCTTCAATAAGTGAAGACAACGTGAGAAGTTGATGAACATCCCAGTTCTTCGCTTTCATTTTCGCCTCATTTTGAACAATAATTGCATTTGTTTTCTCAAGCATCGGGATTACAATTTCTTCTAATTTTGTATCCTTTTTATAGAAAGAATACGTTGCTGGATATAAGTATCCTTCTAGTGGATATTTAATGTTGCTATCAAAAATTTTATCTGTTAATAGCTTCGGATACTTTTGCTGCATTTTTTGAATAAATGCTTTATCGTTTAATTGACGCACAACATCATCTTTATTCCACTTTAATTCTGCCGCAATCACTTCAGCAATTTCAGTTACTTGCGCCCCTTCTTTAATCGTCACTTTATAAAGAGCCGGACGATGTACGTTGCCAGATGACATTTGTTCAATGACATCGTTAGCACTCATCGAAGGATTTAATAAATATGTACCTGCTTGTAAGCTTTTCGACTTAAATTTCGTATAAAAACTAAAAACTGTACTGCTTTTCACAGCACCTTTTTCTTCTAAAATCTCACCGATTTTACTTGTAGATGACCCCTTTGGAATCTCTACCTCAATCTCTTTTTTATTTCCACTATCAACTGGTCCTAATGCAGATGAAATATACGCATAGACTGATCCACAAACTAAAAGCAGTGCGATAATCGAAATTAAAAAAATACGTCTACGCTTCTTCTTCACTTGATTCTCTACCAAAATTCTTCCTCCTTATTCAATTGTAGACCGTATACACTTCCTCTATACAATGCCCTACAAACATAAAGCAAAACCAATCATTTCTAAATAATCGGTGACAGCTACTTATTTAAAGCCTTTTTTCATACAACCCGTCTTATTATACTATAAACAATTACGTAGTTTCGACAAAAAATCTGTCATGTTGCATATAAATACAAAAAAGGCGAACTGTGTACACAGTTCGCCTTTTTATCCATTACTATTCTTCTTCTTGCTCATCAGCAAGAGTGTTAAACATTTCTTGTACCATTTCCCACTCTTCTTCAGATTCAATTGAAAGTAATGTTCCGCCCTCTTCTTCACTTTGCTCATATGCCATTGCATCGAAGATTTGGTCTCCATCTTCGTCTACTTCACCGATTGGAGAGAAGACTACGTAAGATTTTTTGCCGAATTTTTCAGCATCAAAAGTGAAAATAATTTCACATAAATGTTCGTTTCCTTTTTCGTCTACAATTGTAATTTGATTTTCTTCCATTTTGGTCACCTCTTATTTACTATCTAAAAATCCTTGTAAGATCACGACTGCAGCCATCTTATCGATTACCTGTTTTCGCTTCTTACGGCTCACATCAGCTGAAATGAGCAGACGTTCCGCTGCCATCGTCGACAAACGCTCGTCCCACATTACAACTTCTAATTGTAACAGATTTCGCAGGTTTTCTGCAAATTGCTGGCACGCTTCACCACGAGGGCCGATTGTACCATTCATATTTTTAGGTAAACCTACTACTATTTTGTCCACATTGTACTGTTTTACCAACTCAGAAATACGGTCAAAACCAAAGTGGCCTCGTTCTTCGTTAATCCTGATTGTTTCCAGCCCTTGTGCTGTCCAGCCCATTTCATCGCTCATTGCAACACCGACTGTTTTAGTACCAACATCTAAACCTAATATCCGCATAAACTACTCCTCACGATGATGTTTCAAGTAAGACTTCACAAGCTCTTCAATTATCTCATCACGTTCAAGCTTGCGAACGATGCTTCGTGCATCTTTATGGCGAGGTATGTATGCTGGATCTCCACTTAATAAATAACCGACGATTTGGTTAATCGGATTATAACCTTTTTCTTGAAGTGCATCATACACAGTTAAAAGTACATCATTTACATGGACACTCTGTTTTTCATCTTGAATGCTAAACTTCATTGTCTTATCAAAACCGTCCATTTCAAGCACCTCACTTGTAAGTAGTAAGTATAGGGAGAAGAACTTCTCCTCTCCCTACCATTGTACACTACTATCTCTTTATTTTGAAACAGATTTAACGTACTCTTGTACAAACGCTAAAGCTTCCTCTACTTGCGCTGGGTTTTTACCGCCTGCTTGTGCCATATCAGGACGGCCACCACCGCCGCCTCCACAACGAGAAGCTACTTCTTTCACAAGTTTACCCGCATGGTAACCTTGACTAATTAAATCTTTCGTTACGCCAGCTAAAATGTTTACCTTATCGTCATTTACAGACGCTAATACAACAACTGCAGACTCTAATTTATTTTTAAGGTCATCCATCATTGTACGTAAGTTGTTCATATCTGCAACATTTACTTTCGCCGCTAATACGTTCACGCCATCAACTGTCATTACTGAATCAGTTAAGTTTCCAGCTTCGATATTGCTTAATTTCGCAGCAAGAGATTCGTTTTCTTTTTGAAGTTGTTTTACTTCAGTAAATAAACCATCAACTCTTGTTAAAATATCTTTTGGATTTGTTTTCATTTTTCCTGCTGCTTCTTTTAATAAACCTACTTGATCGTTCATTAATTCGTATGCAGACTTACCAGTTACCGCCTCAATACGACGAGTTCCTGCACCGATACCAGACTCAGCAACGATTTTGAAAATACCAATAGAAGCTGTGTTATCAACGTGACAACCACCGCAAAGCTCTAAGCTGTAATCGCCTACTTGCACAACGCGTACAACATCGCCGTATTTTTCACCGAATAATGCCATTGCGCCCATTTCTTTCGCTTCTTCGATTGCTTTTTGAGAAATCGCAACATCAATACTTTCCCAAATTTTTTCGTTTACGATACGCTCAATTTTTTCTAATTCATCAGCTTGTACTTGACCGAAGTGAGAGAAGTCAAAACGTAAACGTTCAGATGTTACAAGAGAACCAGCTTGGTTAACATGCGTTCCAAGTATATCTTTTAATGCTTGGTGTAGTAAGTGAGTTGCTGTATGGTTTTTCACAACGCTACTACGGTTCTTTGTATCAATAACAGCTTTTACAGCCGCATCTTTCGTTAATGTACCTTCTTCCACAACTACTTTGTGTAAGTTTTGACCATTTGGTGCTTTTTGTACATCTTTTACAACAACTTTCACGCCGTCAGCAAGAAGGTAACCACGGTCTGCAATTTGCCCACCGCTCTCAGCGTAGAATGGCGTTACATCAAGCATTAATTGTCCTTCTTCACCTGCTTGTAAGCTATCTGTATACTCACCATTTTTCACAAGTGCAACAACGTTACTTTCTGTTGCAACTGTACCGTAACCAACGAATTCGCTCGCTACTTTAACTTCACCAAGTACACCGCCTTGAACTTGCATAGAATCAACGTCTTGACGAGCAGCACGTGCACGCTCACGTTGTTTCTCCATTTCATTTTCAAAGCCCGCTTGATCAACTGTCATACCAGCTTCTTCTGCATATTCTTCTGTTAATTCAATTGGGAAACCGTACGTGTCGTATAGGCGGAACGCATCTACGCCAGAAATAACAGTTGTTTTTTCTTCTTTCGCTTTTGCAATTACTTCAGCTAAAATTGATTCACCATCATGAAGTGTTTCATGGAAACGCTCTTCTTCATTCTTCACAACTTTTGCGATGAAATCTTTCTTTTCAAGTACTTCTGGATAGAAGTCTTTCATTACTTCTCCAACAACCGGTACTAATTCAAACATGAACGGACGGTTGATGTTTAATTTCTTAGAATAACGAACAGCACGGCGTAATAAACGACGTAATACATAACCACGGCCTTCGTTAGATGGAAGAGCACCGTCACCAACAGCGAATGTTACTGTACGGATATGGTCAGCAATTACTTTAAACGCCATATCTTTTTCTAAATCGCCATTACGATATTTCTCACCAGAAATTGATTCTGTTGCACCAATCATCGGCATGAATAGGTCTGTATCAAAGTTCGTAGGTACATCTTGAACGATAGATGTCATACGCTCTAGACCCATTCCTGTATCGATGTTTTTCTTAGGAAGTGGCGTATATGAACCGTCTGGATTATGGTTAAATTGAGAGAATACAAGGTTCCATACTTCTAAGTAACGCTCGTTTTCTCCGCCCGGATATAATTCTGGGTCACTAAAGTCATTACCGTAAGATTCACCGCGGTCATAGAAAATTTCTGTATTCGGTCCACTTGGTCCTTCACCGATATCCCAGAAGTTTTCTTCTAAACGGATGATGCGTTCTTTTGGAACACCCATTTTCTCATTCCAAATTGTGAATGCTTCTTCATCTTCCGGATGAATTGTAACAGATAGTAATTCTTTATCGAATCCGATCCATTTGTCGCTCGTTAGAAATTCCCAAGCCCAAGTAATTGCTTCTTCTTTGAAGTAATCACCGATTGAGAAGTTCCCTAACATTTCAAAGAATGTATGGTGACGAGCCGTTTTCCCAACGTTTTCAATATCGTTTGTACGAATTGATTTTTGTGCATTTGTAATACGTGGATTTTGTGGGATTACACGACCATCAAAATATTTCTTTAATGTCGCTACACCACTATTAATCCATAACAGAGATGGATCTTCATGAGGAACTAGTGATGCACTTGGTTCTACTGCATGTCCTTTTTCTTGGAAAAAGTCTAAAAACATTTGACGAATTTGTGCGCCTGTTAGTTGTTTCATTGTATTTTCCTCCTTAAATATAAAAAACTCCCGCCCCTAATAAAAGGGACGAGAGTTAACTCGCGATACCACCCTAATTATGAATTGATTATTATAACAATCAATTCATCACCTCATGGTGCCGTAACGTGGCAAGACGGCAGTGATTAGCTGCTCTCAGGATTAGCTTTCTGTTACCCTTCATTTAAAGCTCCTTTCAGCCAGTGGAAGCTTCTCTCTACAAATGGACTGTAACGTACTTGTTCCGTCATTGATTTAATGTATTATATGACTAAATATAATAGAATTCTCTTAAGTTTGTCAATGTAGATAATCATTTATATTGTATCAATTGCTTATTAATCATAGTTATTCTACTATTCATTCTTAACAGCCTTTAAATATATTATGCATTTATTACTAAATAGGAATCTTCTCTCAAAAAATACTTTATGTAAATTTCTAAATATTACATTATTTGTTATAATTAAATTATTAACAATAAAGGAGCGATTACAATGACAACCTTATTGAATCAAGCTAAAGAAATGTTAACAACTGATGAAAAAATCCTTTTTTATGCAGCATGCTCATTAAATATATTTATATATCGTTCCGTCGCAAGACCAGGACTGTTAATTTTAACGAACAAACGGCTCTTCTTTTATGGACCAGATGTAAGTAAGAACCCAATATTTGAAGAGTACTCTTTTGCAAACATTTCTAATCTAAAAGAGCAAAAGCGTCTTTTCAGCAATCAAATTATATTTATGTACGATAATGAATGGAAAAAAATAAAACATATTCAAACAAATGATGTAAGCTCTCTCGTTCAACAAATACACGAGCAACTCTCTAAATAATGATAGCCCTCTACTTTTATAAGTAGAGGGCTATCATATTACACATCTTCTTTTTTCCAAAGAGGTCTCACATGAACGACCACTGTCCGAATGACCGCTAAAATAGGAACCGATATTAGTAATCCTACAATCCCCGCAACTTCTCCCCCTACTAGTAATGCAAACATAATGATCACAGGATGCATACGAAGCGACTTACCAACGATGTAAGGCGATAAAATGTTACTTTCCAAAAATTGCAAAATAGCAATTGTAATCCCCGCCTTAATGAGTAAACTCGTTGATACCGTTGCCGCAATCATCAACGTGGGAATCGCCCCTAAAATAGGACCAAAGTACGGAATTATATCCGTTACCCCAATAATAATGCCGAGCAGCAATGGATATTTCATACCGATAAACCAAAAAGAAAGAACAGATACTCCCCCTAATACTAAGCAAACAAATAACTGCCCTCGAATATAACTTCCGAGTGATTTATCAATTTCTTTCGCAAGCATTTGCCCCGTACTACGCCACTTACTCGGGACTAATTTCCAAAATATATGATAAAACTCACCGTAATCTTTTAATATGTAAAATACAATGAACGGAATTAAGAAAATAATGAGTAACGAATCCAGTACACCACGAGCTGTGCTCATGACTTTATTTAAAAGCGCTTGAATCTTCGTTTCTACACCACCAAAAATTTGTTTCACCTTTTCATGAATAAATGATGGGAAATTCGCTGTTTGTTCTGTAACTCCATCCATCCAAGAATCGTACATTTTTGTAAACTGCGGAAATTGTTCATTAATTTCTTGTAACTGTTTAATAACAACTGGCGTTCCTTTATAAATTCCATAGCCAATTCCGCCAAAGAAAAGAATATAAATGAGCAAAATAGCAAGTGTGCGTGGCATTCCTTCCTTATGGATTTTTTCAATTAAAGGGTGTAATAAATAAGCAATAAAACAAGCAATAAAGAACGGTGTGATTGCCACTTTAAATACAAAAATAATCGGTGCCCATAGTGGCTTAATTTTTAAAAAGACGAGCAAACAAAGAAAAACGAGTAACAATAATCCTAAACGATATATCCAAATGATTTTAAGATTCTTCACACGAAAAACCTCCTCCACCTTTATTTTGAAAATAAATAGGTTAGGTTATGTGCAAAAGTTTTAAAATCTTTTTATACAGACCATACTGTTTTTTAAAGACATACATATATTTAACATAATAAGGACAACCACCCCTGAAAATACAAAATGTCAAAATATAATCAGGAGGGCTCATAATGATCTTATTTATGCTTGCATTATCCGCACTTTTTATGCTTCTTGAATGGATTTGTATCGGGTTTGGTATTTGGAAAGGCTTCTTTATTCGTTCCTCACGAAAGGAAAGAGCTAAGCACTTATGGCATTATGGAATGCTTGGCGTTGGATGCTACGGTTTATCTTATCTCTTCTCTGAAATCGGACTTTTATATTTGCATACAAGCGCATAAAAAAACTCCCTTATCATAAAGGGAGTTTTTTACGCCTTATAAATAAGACTTAATCATCTTACGTGCTTTTTTCACATTGCGTTTTGAGAATACATCTTGTTTGCGAGCATATTGATACGCTGCAGCTCCAACACCTAATGCGATTAATGAATTGCGTAGATTCAAAGTAAATCCCCCTTTTCGTTATCCGATCGTTCTTTCATTATCATCAAATAAATCATCAAGAGAGCTTAATGAACCATCTTCCTCTACTTGATGTGTATGGATTTTCCCCTTTGAAACCGATAATTCGATATAACAATTCCAGCAATAAAATTGGTTGACACCTATTTTTCCGATGTCTTTCCCTTTGCAATTTGGACAACTGAACATATGGCTTTCATCTCCTTACAGTCTCCCAGATTCTATTCGCCATTATGTCCAAACTGCATTCATTTATACATTGCTAGAACCTTTCAACGTTATACGTTTGAAAGGTTCACTATATAATTTCACCTTGTTACATGAAATCATACGGTGAAATGTTTTCCACGTCCATTTCTTCACCATTAACCGTCACCATCTGCACTTCTCCTTGTGATTCTTGCAATCGGCCAGCTAAAGTCGTTTGACGCATTGCATCATCAAGGCGATTTACACCGGATTGAAACGCTGCTTCCTCCCCGCAAATAATAAGGAATTTCTTACTCCTTGTAATACCCGTGTAAATTAAATTACGACGTAACATACGGTAGTAACTCTTTACAATTGGCATAATAACTATTGGGAATTCACTACCTTGTGATTTATGAATCGAGCAGCAATAGGCATGCGTAATTTGATTTAAATCCGGCTTTGTATATGTTACTTCAATTCCATCAAATGAAACGATAATCATATCTTGTTGCTCGACATTTTCTTTCGCATAAAATACTGAAACAATTTCTCCAATATCACCATTAAACACTTGGCTTTCCGGCTGATTGACTAATTGAAGTACTTTATCACCTCTGCGGTATACAACGTCACCGTAGGCAATTTCTTTACTCTTTTCTTTTTTCGGATTAAACACTTCTTGAAGAGCTTCATTTAACACATTAATACCTGCTGGTCCGCGGTACATTGGTGCCAACACTTGTACATCTCTTGCACTAAAGCCTTTTGTCTTAGCATTTTCACAAACCTTTTTAACAACCTCAACAATTTGAGCACCTGCACAGCTGATAAATGAACGATCTTTTTTATTTTGTGCTAAATCTGGCGGAAGTGTTCCGTCCTTTATCGCATGGGCAAGTTGAATAACAGATGACCCTTCCGCTTGACGATAAATTTCTGTAAGCTTGACCGTTGGAACCGCACCTGCATTCAATAAATCTTTTAACACTTGTCCAGGTCCTACAGATGGCAACTGATCTTCATCACCTACAACGATAACTTGAATATTTGTCGGAAGTGACTTGAATAGCTGATTTGCAAGCCAAATATCTACCATCGAAAACTCATCAATAATAAGGAGCTTCCCTTGTACAGGGTCTGTTTCATTGCGCTGAAAAGATCCTTCTGGCGTCCATCCAAGCAGACGATGAATTGTGCAAGCTGGAAGTCCTGTCGATTCACTCATGCGCTTCGCCGCTCTTCCAGTTGGGGCCGTTAATAATATTGGAAATGGATTATCATCACTATATTCATTCGGATTTAATGATACTCCGTGAAGTGACGCATACATTTCAACAATTCCTTTAATAACTGTTGTTTTCCCCGTCCCTGGTCCACCTGTTAACAACATCATCGGCTTATGAAGTGCAGTTTGAACTGCTTCTTGCTGAAGCGGCGCATACTGTACCTTGAGCTGTTCTTCAATTTCTCCTAACGTTTTTAACACTTCTGCTTCAGGGAATGCAGGGGTTTCTTCTTGATTCATAAGACGACGAATTGACTTTACAACGCCTTTCTCAGAATAGAATAAAGAAGCTAAATACACTCGCTCTTCTTCTATAATGACTTTCCCTTCGCTTTGCATCATTTCAACGCAGCCTACAATATCTTCCTCAGTCACTCTGCCTTCTTGATTATTTAAAAGTGACATCGTTTCTCTTACAAGCTGACCTTTTTCCATATACACGTGACCGAGTTGTAATGAAATATTCTCTAACGTATAAAAACACCCTGCACGTACACGGTCGTCGTGATTGCCCGTTATTCCGATTGCACGCCCTATATCATCTGCTCTTCCAAATCCAATTCCGTCCACTTCTTCAATAAGTTTATACGGATTATTACGAATCACTTCTAATGTCATCTCTTTATATTGCTGATAAATTTTAATAGAAAGTTTTGTTCCAAAACCGTAACCATTTAAAAAACTCATCACTTTCTCGAGCCCTTGATGCTCAATAATCGTCTCATATATTTCCTGCGCTTTTTGCTTGTTTACAACACCACTTAACGCATCCGGATCATCCATAATTTTAGAAATCGCATGCTCACCAAGATGGTCCACGATTTTTTCGGCTGTACGCTTTCCAATCCCTTTAAATAAATCGCTCGCTAAATATTGCACCATACCTGCTTTTGTTTGTGGCAGTTCTTTTTTAAACGTTTCAACTAAATATTGTTTTCCATACTTTGGGTGGTCTTTAAAATGACCTGTTAATGTAAACACTTCATCTTCATGCATACGGGGAAAATGACCGTTTATCATTACTTTTTTTTCGTCGTATGTTTCATTCGTTTCAATGACTTTCATACTGACAACGGAATAGAGGTTTTCTTCGTTGTGGAAAATGGTATGAAGAACTTGCGCTTTTATAAATTTTTTTTCTTCCTCAAACAAATCCATTGCATGTTGATTTCCCATATTTCCTCTCCTTTCCGAGTTCTTTTCACTTTAATGAGCAGTACATCCCCCACCTCTTTCACAATCTTTAGATGAGGGGTAACTGCGCATTAAACTATAATTTCACTTTATTCAGCTTCTTGCTCTAATAAACGAATACCATTACCAGCTAAAAAGTGGTCTGCTTGAATTTCAGTCGCTTTCTTAAATAAAGTAAGAGCTTTCTCGTTATTCTCCTCGAATACGTACGCAACACCTAAATTATAATACGCATCTGCATGCTCTTCATCCATTTCTAACACCTTTTCAAAATAAGGTTTTGCCTCTTGAATATGTTCTAGTCGTGCGAAGCAAAGTCCGCATTGGAAAACAGCTTCTACATCGCCTTCATCTAATTCCGTCGCTCTTTGTAAAAATGGAAGTGCAAGACGATCATTTCCAAGTTGCACATGTGTGATACCTAACATAAATGTTACGTCAGCTGATTGTAATCCCACTTGCATCGCTTGTTCAAATACAGCCTTCGCCTCTGCAAATTGCTCTTGACCGTAATATACATTTCCTAAGCCATAATAAGCAGCAGCAGATTTACCATCTAATTCTAATGCACGTTTATAAAATACAATTGCTCGCTCACTATCACCTAATACATCTAATAAATTCGCAAAGTTAATGTATCCAAGCGCATCTTTCGGATTTTCTTCGATTGCTTCTGTGAAATTTTTAGCTGCTTCTTCCCAGTTTCCTTCTTGCATATATTTAATACCTGTTTCAAGTTTGTTTGACATATCCTTCACCTCTACAACAAATTATAACAAAGAATGTATTTTCCAAGCGAACGAAAATTCGCTTTATGTAAAAGAAACCTCTAACCGCTAATCGGCAGAGGCTTCTCGTGTTATCCTAAATAATCTAATTTCTTACCACTATGATATACTTCATCAATTGTAGCGCCGCCTAAGCACTCATCTCCATCATAGAAAACAACTGCTTGGCCTGGCGTAATCGCACGAATTGGCTCATCACAAAGAATACGAACTGTATTTTCATCAACGATTTGAACCGTTACTTTATTGTCTGCTTGACGATAACGGAATTTCGCTGTACACGTAAATTCTTTTTCCTTCGCTTTATTACTTACCCAGCCTACATTCGTAGCAATAACTTCATCACCATATAGAAGTTCGTTATGGAATCCTTGATCAACATATAAAATGTTTTCTTTCAAGTTTTTTCCAACAGCAAACCACGGATCACCATTACCACCAATACCAAGGCCATGACGTTGTCCAATTGTATAATACATTAAACCATCATGTTTCCCTTTCACTTCACCAGATAATGTTTGCATCACACCTGGTTGCGCCGGTAAATAGTTACTTAAGAAATCTTTAAAGTTACGCTCACCGATGAAGCAAATACCAGTACTATCTTTCTTCGCCGCTGTCGCTAAACCAGCTTCTGTCGCCATTTCGCGAATTTGTGGTTTCTTTAATTCACCTAATGGGAACATTGTTTTTGATAGTTGCTCTTGGCTTAATTGATTTAAGAAATATGTTTGATCTTTATTGTCATCAACGCCGCGAAGCATTTTATATTCGCCGTCCATATAAGCAACGCGTGCATAATGACCTGTTGCTACATAATCAGCACCAAGTGCAATTGCATGCTCTAAAAATGCTTTAAATTTAATTTCTTTGTTACACATTACATCTGGGTTTGGTGTACGACCAGCTCGGTACTCATCTAAAAAGTACGTAAATACTTTATCCCAGTATTGTTTTTCAAAGTTTACTGCATAATACGGAATGCCGATTTGGTTACACACTTCAATTACATCATTGTAATCTTCTGTTGCTGTGCAGACACCATTTGCATCTGTATCATCCCAGTTTTTCATAAAAATTCCGATTACATCATAACCCTGCTCTTTTAATAAAAGAGCTGCTACAGATGAATCGACGCCACCGGACATCCCGATGACAACGCGTGTTTCTTGAGGTAGTTTGTTCATCATGTCACCTCCCATGCTAATTTTGTGTTAATCGCTTCACGATTTTCACTGTTTCGTACGCCGCTTTTTCAATTTGCTCTTTCGTATTTCCAAGTCCGAAACTAAAGCGTACGGATGAACGTATTTGATCGGAGTCTTTTCCGAACATCGCCACTAATACATGTGATGGATCAATCGAACCAGCTGTACAAGCAGAACCACTTGATACTGCAATACCAGCTAAGTCTAGGTTTACAAGAAACGGTTCAATATTCATTCCTGTAAAACTTATATTAAACACATGTGGTAAGCGATATTCCAAGTCTCCGTTTACCTCGAAATGAATGTCCTCATTTTTGAAGACAGATACCATTATATCTTTAAACTCTTCATATTGGGCATTTTTTTGCTCACGAGTTTTTTCAGCTAGAGAAACTGCATGTTGAAGTCCAACAATACTAGGTATATTTTCAGTACCAGCACGACGTTTTCTTTCTTGCTCTCCGCCTATTAATAACGGTTCAAATTTCACATTTGCACCAGCATATAGGAACCCTACACCTTTTGGGCCGTTAATTTTGTGAGCGGAAATCGATAATAAATCAATACCAAACTCTTTCACATCTATTTCTATTAAACCGTAAGCTTGTACAGCATCTGTGTGGAAATAAGCTTGATGCTCTTTTAACAACTTACCTATTTCCACAATTGGTTGTATTGTCCCTACTTCATTATTCCCGAACATAATAGATACAAGAATCGTCTCTTCCGTTAGTGCCTTTTGTATGTCAGAAACTTGAACACGCCCTGTTTCATCAACAGGTAAATACGTCACTTCAAATCCTTCACGCTCTAACAATTCACACGTATGCAAAATCGCATGATGTTCAATTTGCGTTGTAATAATATGGTTACCTTTATGACGATTCGCGCGCGCTACACCTATAAGTGCTAAATTATCAGCTTCTGTACCACCGCTCGTGAATATAATTTCATTTGGACTCGCGTGAATGCTACGTGCACACACACGTCTCGCCTCATCTACCGCATGGCGCGTTTGACGCCCATAAAAGTGAATACTAGACGGGTTTCCAAATGTTTCTGTCATATATGGAATCATCTTTTCGACCACTTCTGGGTGAGTCGGAGATGTCGCAGCATGATCTAAGTAAATGCGTTCCATTAAATCTCCTTCTTTCCAAATCGTTTCACAAGGAATTAAATGTAAAACATATAGCCCCCGTGATTTTCTTCCTCATAACGTACTAAATCTTCTAAAGTTGTACTATCTAATACTTCTTGCACCGCATCACGAACACGCATCCATAATTGGCGTTGTGCTGGTTCTTCTTCTTCTATCATTTCTACAACACTAATTGGACCCTCTAGTACACGGATTACATCTCCAGCTGTAATGTTGACTGGCTGATCAGATAATACATATCCACCATATGCACCACGCGTACTCTTTACAAGACGAGCGTTACGAAGTGGTGAAATTAATTGCTCTAAGTAATGCTCAGATAGGTCATGCGCCTGCGCAATTGATTTTAATGAAATTGGGCCTTCACCAAACTTTTTTGCAAGGTCGATCATAATTGTTAAGCCGTAGCGGCCTTTCGTTGAAATCTTCATCTATTTGCACCTCATTTCAAATTTTCACTTCTATTGGTTATATCTTATTTATAAAAGAACACAATTTAAAATCCTATGAAATTATAGCATAATATAGTATTATAAGAAATTTCAACTTGTGTATCAAAATGATAACATAAAATCACATTGAAAAACTCGGAAATTATTACAATTGAAAGAAAAATGAAAATATTATCCTTCGTTTTTCCCATAAAACAGCATCCTATTTCAAATTTCATCAAAAAAAATGATACGATAGAATGAGATTATACATTAAGGGAGAGGGTCAAATGAAACAACCACTCGCACATCGAATGCGCCCTACAAATATTCAAGAAATTATCGGACAACAGCATTTAGTTGGTGAAGGCAAGATTTTATGGCGAATGGTCCAAGCAAATCATTTTCAATCAATGATTTTATACGGTCCTCCAGGCACAGGAAAAACATCAATCGCCAGCGCAATTGCAGGAAGTACTGGAACCCTGTTTCGCCTCTTAAACGCTGTTACTCATAATAAAAAAGATATGGAAGTTGTCGTACAAGAAGCGAAGATGCATCGGCACCTCGTTTTAATTTTGGATGAAGTTCATAGGCTAGATAAAGCGAAGCAAGACTTTCTATTACCCCATTTAGAAAGCGGACTTCTTACTTTAATTGGTGCAACGACAAGCAATCCGTTCCATGCTATTAATTCTGCTATTCGAAGTCGTTGTCAAATCTTCGAATTACACGCATTAACAGAAGATGATATTTTAATTGGCTTAAAACGAGCGCTTGAAGATAAAGAAAAAGGGCTTGGGGAATATGATGTAACTGTTACGGATGAAGCATTACATCACTTTGCAAATGCATCAGGCGGAGATATGCGCTCAGCTTATAATGCACTTGAACTAGCTGTTTTATCTAGCTTTACAACTGACGACAAAGCCGCGGAAATTACACTTGAAATCGCAGAAGAATGCTTACAGAAAAAGAGTTTCGTTCACGACAAAGGTGGCGATGCTCACTATGACGTTTTATCTGCTTTTCAAAAATCAGTACGCGGAAGTGATGTGAACGCCGCACTTCATTATTTAGCACGTCTTATTGAAGCTGGTGACTTACAAAGCATCGGTAGACGTCTGCTTATTATGGCATATGAAGATATCGGACTTGCTAGCCCACAAGCTGGACAACGTACACTTGCAGCGATTGAATCAGCTGAACGGGTCGGCTTCCCAGAGGCACGCATACCACTTGCAAATGCTGTTATTGAACTTTGTCTATCACCGAAATCAAACTCGGCCTATAAAGCACTCGATGCCGCACTACACGATTTACGTAATGGCCAAACAGGCGATATTCCAAGTCATTTAAAAGATAGTCATTATAAAGGAGCCGAATCGTTAGGAAGAGGCATCGGATACTTATATCCACACGATCACCCAAACGGTTGGGTACAACAACAATACTTACCTGATAAAATTAAAAACAAGCAATATTATAAACCGAAAACGACAGGAAAATTTGAACAAGCACTTTCTACTGTTTATGAAAGATTACAAAGTTCGCATAAAACGAAGAATAAAGGGTAATATAAGCGAAAACGTCACCATTACGGAGGGTTCGCTTATGAAAACACGTCAAGATGCATGGACAAAAGAAGACGATCTCCTTTTAGCAGAAACTGTTTTACGACATATTCGCAGCGGAAGTACACAAATAAAAGCATTCGATGAAGTTGGTGATACATTAAACCGAACTTCAGCAGCTTGTGGATTTAGATGGAATGCTGAAGTAAGACCATATTATGAAGATGCGGTGCAAATTGCAAAAAAACAACGTAAAGAATTAAAGCGTTCGGAAGCTAAAATAGAAAAAGAGCAGTTCACACAAACTCGGCAACTCGTAATCGATGCCGAGTTTTCAGAAGATATCGCCCCAAATAAACAAGATCTTACAATGCAAAATGTCATCTCATTTTTGCAAAACTTGGAGCACAATAACCCTTCACTCGCAAAGTTACAAACTGAAAATGACGTATTACAAGATCAGCTCACTTCCCTGAAAAAAACGAATAATGAACTTGAAGCAAAATTAGCTGTTCTCACAAAAAAACAACAAGCAATCGAAGAAGATTATGCAATGCTTGTTAGAATTATGGATCGTGCTCGAAAACTTGTTTCGGTCGAAGAACAAGAAGAGCAAATTGCTCCGATTTTCAAAACCGATCAAAATGGAAATTTAGATATTATATATTCTGCAGAAAACTAAAAACAGGGATGCCACTTTTTCAACTAAGTGACATCCCTGTTTATTTTCCCTTAGTGAAAAAGCACCATAGTAAATGTAATTATATTAACGATTCGACATCGATATTTCTTTAAAACATACAAAAAGCATATATCCTAAACGATATATGCTTCCTTTTTATTCTTGCCCTACACGCTTCACTTCTACGTTTTTAATACGCTCACGTACAACGTGACTTGCCATAATTAAACCAGCCACAGATGGTACGAACGCATTTGAAGAAGGTGGTAATTTTGCTTTACGAATTTTTGCATTTTCGTCTGGTACGATTTCTTTACGTACTTCTTCACGAATTACGATTGGGTTTTCGTCAGAGAAGACAACTTTTACACCTTTTTTAATACCATCTTTACGAAGCTTCGTACGAATTACTTTCGCAATTGGATCTGTATGTGTTTTAGAAATGTCCGCAATACGGAAACGAGTTGGGTCCATTTTATTTGCCGCACCCATACATGAGATAATTTTGATTTTACGACGTAAACATTGTTTAATTAAATGAATTTTGAACGTAATCGTATCAGATGCATCTACTACGAAATCTAAACCGTGTTTAAAGAACTCTTCATATGTTTCATCTGTATAAAACATCTCTAGTCCAATTACTTCACACTCTGGATTAATATCTGCAATACGCTCTTTCATTAATTCTACTTTTGAACGTCCTACAGTAGATACTAACGCGTGAATTTGACGGTTTACGTTTGTAATATCTACAACATCTTTGTCAACTAATACAAGACGTCCTACGCCAGAACGTGCTAACGCTTCTGCCGAAAATGATCCTACGCCGCCAATACCTAAAATACCGACTGTACTATTTTTTAATATTTCAAGGCCTTCTTTTCCAAAGGCTAATTCATTACGTGAAAATTGATGTAACATTCAGCTCTACACTCCTATTACAAAAATGGTCTACCATGTATTCTAGCGTTTTTCCGACTATTTGTATAGAAAAAGTTATAGAATCCTTAAAAATACATATTTTAAAAATGAAAACATAGTGTAAACCGGGCTTTTACTTCTTCCTAAATGCAAGTTTACAAAGGAGGATTCAGATGGCCGAGCAGATCGAGGCACTTATACTAGGAGAAGCACAGTGTAGCTTTACTACTCGAGCACCGGACTAGCATAAGTAACGATGAGATGCGACGGTTATCTGAACCGGACTTTTTAAACAACCTCTATAAAAAAAGCCTAGATGGGGTTAGTATAACCATCTAGACTCTATTCTTACTTCTCTTCTTTCAAGCTCAACTTTAAGCTTAGCTCTTCAAGCTGAGCTTCTGCAACTGGGCTTGGCGCTTCTGTTAATAAGCAGCTTGCGCTTGCTGTTTTCGGGAATGCAATTGTATCACGAAGGTTCGTACGACCTGCAAGTAACATAACAAGACGGTCTAAACCTAATGCGATTCCGCCGTGTGGTGGTGTACCGTATTCGAATGCTTCTAATAAGAATCCGAATTGTTCTTGTGCTTCTTCTTGTGAGAATCCAAGTGCTTTGAACATTTTTTCTTGTACGTCACGCTCGTAAATACGAAGTGATCCACCACCAAGCTCATAACCGTTTAATACAAGGTCATATGCTTGTGCACGTGCTTTTTCTGGTGCTGTTTCTAATAACTCAACGTCTTCACGGAATGGCATTGTGAATGGGTGGTGAGCTGCGAAGTAACGATCTGCATCTTCATCGTACTCAAGAAGTGGCCAATCAGTTACCCATAGGAAGTTAAATTTACTTTCGTCAATTAACTCAAGCTCTTTACCTAAACGTAAACGAAGTGCACCTAAACTATCTGCAACAACGCTTTTCTTATCTGCTACGAATAGTAATAAGTCACCAGCATCCGCTTCTAATGTACTCATTAACACGTTTGCATCTTCTTTACCGAAGAATTTCGCAATCGGTCCTTTTAAGCCGTCTTCTTCAACTTTAAGCCAAGCTAGACCTTTTGCACCGTATACTTTGGCGAATTCAGTTAATGCATCGATGTCTTTACGAGAGTATTTGCTCGCTGCACCTTTTGCGTTAATCGCTTTTACTTGTCCGCCGTTTTCTACAGCACTTGTAAATACTTTAAATCCACAACCTACTGCAAATTCAGATAGGTCTTTTAGTTCCATTTCAAAGCGTGTATCCGGCTTATCAGAACCAAAGCGAGCCATTGCATCAGCATATTTCATACGAGGGAATGGTGCACTAACTTCTACACCTTTTGCATCCTTCATGACTTTCGTCATCATACGCTCCATCATTTCTAAAATTTCATCTTGTGTTAAGAATGATGCCTCGATATCAATTTGCGTGAATTCCGGTTGACGGTCCGCACGTAAATCTTCGTCACGGAAACAACGTGCTACTTGATAGTAACGTTCAAATCCACCGACCATAAGAAGCTGTTTAAATAGCTGCGGAGATTGAGGTAATGCATAAAATTCACCATCATGCACACGGCTTGGTACTAAATAGTCGCGAGCTCCTTCTGGCGTGCTCTTCGTTAAAATTGGTGTTTCAACTTCTAAGAACTCTTCTGTATCTAAGAAGTTACGAATTGTTTTCGTTACGTCATGACGCATTTTGAATGTGTTGAACATTGCAGGACGACGTAAGTCTAAGTAACGATATTTTAAACGCACATCTTCTGATGCATCTGTATCATCAGCAATAATGATTGGCGTTGTTTTCGCTGCGTTTAATACATTTACTTTCGATGCTTGTACTTCAATACGACCAGTTGCCATATTATCATTAATTGCGCCTTCACCACGTTCAACAACTGTACCTTCTACGTGTAATACGTATTCGCTACGAATCGTTTCTGCTACTTCTAACGCTTCTTTTGATGTTTCTGGATTAAATACAACTTGTACGATACCTGTACGGTCACGTAAGTCGATAAAGATTAATCCACCTAAATCACGGCGTTTTTGTACCCAACCTTTTAATTGAACTGTTTGTCCAACCGCTTCTACTGTTACTTTCCCGCATGCATGTGTTCTTTCAGCCACTTTAAGTTCCCCCTATATTAATTTCTCTGCTACATATGAAGCAAATACATCTAACACTACTTCTTCTTGTCCGCCTGTTGCCATATCTTTTAAGTTAATGATGCCTTTATCTAGCTCATCTTCCCCTAATACAGCTACGTATTTCGCATTTAAACGATCTGCAGATTTAAATTGTGCTTTCATTTTGCGATCTAAATAATCTTTTTCAACTGATAATCCAGCTTTACGAAGATCGAACGCAACTTTTGCAGCACGGTCTTTCGCTTTTTCACCAAGTGCTACAACGTAACAATCAATACTATGTTCAATTGGTAACTCAATATTTTCAGCCTTCAGTGCCATAATTAAACGCTCAATACTCATCGCAAAACCGATACCTGGCATTTCCGGTCCACCGATTTCTTGTACAAGTCCGTTATAACGGCCACCGCCACTTAATGTTGTGATAGCACCGAAACCTTCTGCCTCACTCATAATTTCAAAAACAGTGTGTTGGTAGTAGTCTAAACCACGTACTAAATTCGGATCTTTCTCAAATGGAACATCCATCATCGTTAGTAGTTCTTGTACTTTGTCGTAGTATACTGCTGAATCTTCGTTTAAGTATTCTGTAATAGATGGTGCCGTGCTCATTAATTCATGATTACGGTCCTTCTTACAGTCTAAAATACGAAGAGGGTTTTTTTCTAAGCGAGATTGGCAATCAGAACAGAATTCTCCGATGCGCGGCTCAAAGTGAGCAATTAACGCATCACGGTGCGCTTGACGACTCGCTGCATCACCTAAGCTATTTAATACAACTTTAATATTTTTCAAGCCCATACCGCGGTAAAACTCTACAGCAAGTGCAATTACTTCTGCATCAATTGCTGGATCGTTACTACCAATTGCTTCAATACCGAATTGTACGAATTGACGATAGCGACCTGCTTGTGGTCTTTCATAACGGAACATTTGGCCGATATAGTATAATTTTGTTGGTTGTGTTGCATCACCGAACATTTTGTTTTCAACGTAAGAACGTACAACAGGTGCAGTACCTTCTGGACGTAATGTTAAACTACGCTCTCCACGGTCTTGGAATGAATACATTTCTTTTTGTACGATATCTGTCGTATCACCAACACCACGTAAAAATAGCTCTGTGTGCTCAAAAATTGGTGTACGAATTTCTTTATAATTGTAACGACGGCAAATGTCGCGCGCTTGCCCTTCGATATACTGCCATAACTCAACACTACCTGGAAGAATATCTTGCGTTCCGCGTGGGATTTGAATAGACATATTCAGTTCCTCCTCAAATTGTTTTAATCTTAATAAAAATAAAAAAACTCCCGCCTCTACTGTTTGAACAGTAGGGACGAGAGTATTATACCCGTGGTGCCACCCTAATTGAAGCACGTATGCTTCCACTTTTTTAATAACGCTTAAATTTGCGTTCATCTCTACTAAGCGTATAAGCCTTTCAAGTTGAAACCTACAGAGTGTCATTCAATCAGTCATCATGTAGAAATGTTTTCAGCCTAGGACATTTCTTCTCTTTCCATGTGTATCTCATTTACTCTCCTCTATCAACGGCTATATTCATATGTAAATATAAAATTACTATACGTTTGTTGAGTAGGATTGTCAAGTGCTCTAAGAGCGCTCAATTTGCTTCTTTAGGCGCTTTACATCTTGCAGTGAAATTCCGAACTCTGAAGCAAGCTCCATTGAAGTATTGTTTTGCTCTTTTGAAATAAAATCATGAAAATTCACGTTAAACAGTTGATTTGCACCATTTGTAACAGAATGCCCTTTTTCATTCATACGCATACGTATATCCCTCACATTCAATATGGATGTTTTACTTGTTATTGTTCCATATTGATGAAAGAGTTATACATAACTGAAAACAGCTATTGATTCCAATTAAAGTGAAACTTTAATCAGTGGGTTTTGTCCATCTCCACTGATTATTCGTCCGACTCCCAATCTAACTCCCTCGCAGTCGCCGAATTTTGAGATGAGAGTCTTACTCCCACAAATAGCGGGATAAATAAACAAAACATACAACAATGTATAAAAAAGAGAGGATTATATAATCCCCTCTTCTTAAGCAACACTATTTACTATCCACAATTAAGGTCACCGGACCATCATTGATTAAAGAAACGTCCATCATTGCTCCGAACTGTCCTGTCTCCACATGCAGTCCTTGTTTACGAACTTCTTCATTAAAGAAATCATATAAATGTTCTGCATAATCAGGTTTCGCAGCATCCATAAAGTTTGGACGTCTTCCCTTGCGGCAATCTCCGTATAATGTAAATTGCGAAATAGATAGAACTTGTCCCTTCATATCAAGTACAGAGTGGTTCATCTTTCCGCTCTCATCTTCAAAAATACGTAGGTTTGCAATTTTTTCTGCGATATAAGTTGCATCTTTTTCTGTATCTTCATGCGTAATGCCAACTAGTAATGTTAAACCGAATGGAATTTGTCCTACAATCTCGCCATCTACTGTGACAGACGCTTCCTTTGATCGTTGTAAAACAACTCTCATCTTTTCTACACTCCCTATTAATGCATCATGCGTCGTACGGCATAAATTTCTGGAACACGTTTAATGCGCTCTACTACTTTTTTCAAGTGTTGTAAGTTTCGAATAGAAATCGACATGTTAATCGTTGCCATCTTATTACGATCACTTCTACCAGAAACAGCTGAGATATACGTCTTCGTTTCTGTAACAGCTTGTAATACTTCATTCAATAAACCACGACGATCATAGCCTGAAATTTCAATATCAACATTGTACTCAATTTCTTTTTCAGGACTACCTTCCCAATCTACTTCTAGTAAACGCTCCACCGCTTCTTCTGTATGCACATTGACGCAATCGCAACGGTGAATTGATACGCCTCGACCTTTCGTAATATACCCAACGATATCATCACCTGGAACTGGGTTACAGCATTTTGATAAACGAATTAACAAATTATCTGCACCACTTACCTTTACACCAGAATCCCATTTTCGAATTTTCATCGGTTTACGAACTTCTTTAACTTCAACGATGTCTTCTTCTTCACGTTGTTTACGGAACTTGTCCGTTAGTCGCGTAACAATTTGCGCTGCTGTAATTCCGTTATATCCAACTGCTGCAAACATATCTTCTTCATTTGCAAAGTTAAACTTCTCAGCGACACGTTTTAAATTATCAAGCGCTAATACTTCTTTCATCTCATACTCTAAGCCACGCACTTCTTTTTCAACAAGTTCACGGCCTTTTTCAATATTTTCATCTCTACGTTGTTTCTTAAAGAATTGACGTATTTTATTTTTCGCATGAGATGTTTGAGCAAGCTTTACCCAATCTTGACTTGGACCATACGAATGTTTCGATGTTAAAATTTCAATGATGTCACCAGTTTTCAACTTATAATCAAGCGTCACCATTTTCCCATTTACTTTTGCACCAATTGTCTTGTTTCCAATTTCCGAATGGACACGATACGAAAAATCAATTGGAACAGAGCCAAGTGGTAATTCCATTACATCGCCTTTTGGTGTAAAGACGAATACCATGTCAGAGAATAAATCAATTTTTAATGACTCCATAAATTCTTCTGCATTAGAAGCTTCATTTTGCCATTCTAATATTTGACGGAACCAAGTTAGTTTCTTCTCTAATGTACCCGTTGTTTCTGCTGCTTTACCTTCTTTATACGCCCAATGTGCCGCGATTCCGAATTCTGCAATCTCATGCATTTCTTTCGTACGAATTTGCACTTCTAGCGGATCACCTTTTGGTCCAATTACAGTCGTATGAAGAGATTGATATAAATTTGCTTTCGGCATTGCAATATAATCTTTAAAACGACCTGGCATTGGTTTCCAGCACGTATGAATAATTCCAAGCACCGCATAGCAATCTTTAATACTATTCACAACGACACGTACAGCTAGTAAATCGTAAATTTCATTGAATTGTTTATTTTGCAATGCCATTTTACGATAAATACTGTAAATATGTTTTGGTCTTCCAGAAATCTCAGGTTGAATTGAAACCTCTTTTAATTTCTCGCGAATGCCAGTCATTACTTCATCTAAATATTCTTCACGCTCTGCACGTTTACGCTTCATTAAATTCACAATACGATAATATTGCTGCGGGTTTAAATAGCGAAGTGACGTATCCTCTAACTCCCATTTAATAGTACTAATTCCGAGTCTATGTGCTAAAGGTGCAAAGATTTCTAACGTTTCATTTGCAATGCGACGCTGCTTCTCTTGAGGCAAATGTTTCAATGTACGCATGTTATGAAGACGATCAGCTAGTTTAATTAAAATAACTCGAATATCTTGAGCCATTGCAATAAACATTTTGCGATGGTTTTCTGCTTGTTGCTGCTCATGGGATTTGTATTTAATCTTTCCAAGCTTTGTAACACCATCGACAAGCATAGCGATTTCTTTATTAAATTCCCGTTCAATGTCTTCTAATGTAATTTCTGTATCTTCCACTACATCATGTAAGAAACCTGCCGATACTGTAGCCGGATCCATGTGTAAATCAACTAAAATACCTGCAACTTGAATTGGGTGAATAATATATGGTTCACCCGATTTTCTATATTGTTCGCTATGTGCATCACGCGCATATTCATAGGCACGTGCCACTAGCTCAATATCTCCATCCGCTAAATATTGACTTGCTTTCTCGAGTACCTGTTCAGCTGTTAGTACTTGCTCATTTGCCATCGAATCACCTTTTATTGAAAATTGACTTTATCTTTATTGAATAGAATAAATTATATTCTATCATTATAACCCAATGATTGTGAATTGTGAAAAGGAAAAGATTTTACTGACATTTCACCATGTTTTTTTGTGCAATTATACAAAAGTACCCGCTCCTCTCCAAGAGATTCACGGGTACTTTTTTATCACCGTAGTTTCACCTATATAATGATTAGTATTTTTCTAATACTAATACATCGTAACCATCTAACATTTTACGACCATCTAAGTAAGTAAGCTCTACTAAAAATGCAATTCCTGCTACAACTCCACCAAGTTCTTCAACTAGTTTAATTGTCGCTTCGATTGTTCCACCTGTAGCTAATAAGTCATCTGTAATTAATACACGTTGGCCGGGCTTAATTGCATCTTTATGGATTGTTAAAACATCCGTTCCATATTCTTTACCGTAGTCAACTGTAATTACTTCACGTGGTAATTTTCCTAATTTACGAACTGGTGCGAAACCTACTTCTAATGCATAAGAAACTGGGCAACCAATAATAAAACCACGCGCTTCTGGTCCTACTACAACATCAATGTCTCTTTTATTTGCATACTCAACGATTGCATCTGTTGCTGCTTTATATGCTTTTCCGTCGTTCATTAAAGGTGTAATGTCTTTAAACACAATACCTTCTTTCGGATAATCTGGTACAATTGCGATATGTTGCTTGAAATCCATATTTCTGAATCCTCCTCAGATATAAAAGGTTTGTAAATACAAATCCTTTACCCTAACTGTTCTACTTATTTATGATCACGAATCGTTTCAAACCATGTATATAGTTGCTGATATGTGCTATAAACCAATTCTTTCTCTAATTGTAAGTGGTTCATTTTCTCACGATATGTGTTCGATTCAATTAAATCACGCTTTTGTTTTTTATCTGCCATAAAAATGACACCGTCTTTTATTGTAACAAATTCTAACTCAAAAAACACCTGTGTCATGAAATTTACTGTATCTTTTGACCAACCTTTATGACGACACAGTTGTTCCCCATATTGCCTTAAAGAAAATGGTGTTTTTTGGCTTAAGAAAGAATAGTACCATTTAAAATGCTCCCTCGTTGGGACCGTACTAAATAAATGATTATTCTCTTGATAAAATAGCGTGTAAATTCGAGCTGGGAATCCAGCCTTAAATACATCACCTAATTCATCTGCTCCTTTCGGCAAATCAAGTAGCACAATGTATTGATCATCAAAATGAGCTACCTCTGATGCATGCACGATATGCTCTTTATAGCCTTCTAAAGAAAATTTATTCAATACCTCTTCAGAAAAATACACCATTGTTATTTTTTCTTTCGGAAGTTCTGCTAAATTTGCTTCTACATTACGCATACTACGCCAGTCAAATAATTGCCATGCCTCTACAGCAATATCTTGCACCATTAATTGCGGCTTTTTAAAGTTATTCCATTCATTAATGGACACTTCTCCTACTACAGAAACCTTCGCAACTGGAGAGATTTCTTTCGCATAAGTACCAAATCCAAATCCAATCGTGTCCAGTGTTGCTTGTCCATCACGAAGAGCCATTTTTAAATGCGAACCATCAGATCCAATTGCACGGATACTTTCTAAGTCGGCATCTTTCACCGCAATACGCGGTTTCGGATTTCCTACGCCAAATGGCGCTAACTTTTGCATATCCTCAATCGCGGCAAGCGTTACATCCTCTACTTTACAAAATGCATCCACTGCTGTAATCGGAATAAAATCTTCTGCTGTTAAAATTACATCTGCTTGCTCATTTAACCTGCGTCTTAATTCATCCACATCATTCATATTAAGTGTCATTCCCGCTGCCATCGGATGACCCCCGAAATGCGGTAACAATTCACGGCAATCTGAAAGGTTTGCAAACAAATCAAATCCTGCAATACTACGAGCCGATCCCTTTGCTGTTTCTTTATGAGGATCAATGCTTAATACAATCGTTGGACGATAAAAACGTTCAACTAACTTAGAAGCGACAATTCCAATTACCCCTGGATTCCAACCTTCTTTTGCAAGGACTAACACTTTATTTTCTTCTGGCGGGAAATTATTTTCGACTTCAGCGATAGCTTCTTCAGTAATTTGCTTTACAATATCTTTTCGAAGTTTGTTCAGCTCATCAATTTCTTCAGCTAGCTCTTTCGCTTCCTCTGGATCTTCTGATAATAAAAGGTGTACAGCAGGTGTTGCATCTTCCAAACGACCAACTGCATTAATACGAGGTGCGAGTGCGAACCCGATGCTTTCTTCTGTAATTTCGCTTTGCGAAACGTTAGCAACTTTAAATAACGCCTTTAAACCGATATTCCGAGTCATTCGCATATGCTTCAGTCCACGCTGTACTAACAATCTATTTTCACCGTGAAGCGATACTAAATCGGCTACCGTACCGATTACTGCAATTTCCAACAAATGCTCTGGTACACGACCCAAAAGTGCATGTGCAACTTTAAATGCAACACCAACACCCGCTAAATAATGAAACGGATAAACACCGCCTTCTAATTTCGGATGAATAATCGCAAGTGCCTCTGGTAATTCCGGTGGTGGCTCATGATGATCTGTAATAATAAGATCTATTCCAAGTTCCTTCGCTACCTTCGCTTCATGTACCGCTGCGATACCAGTATCGACAGTAATAATTAGTGAGAACCCTGCACTGTGCGCCCAACGAAACGCTTCTTCATTTGGCCCATAGCCTTCAGTAAAACGATTTGGAATATAAAATTCTACTTCTGCACCTAATTCTTTGAGAGCAAGATATAACACAGTCGTACTACTTACTCCGTCCGCATCGTAATCGCCAAATATTAATATTTGTTCTCCATTTTCAATAGCTTTTTTCACACGTTCTACAGTCCGATCCATTCCTTCAAGTAAAAATGGATCATGAAATTCTTGATCTGCTGTATTTAAAAAGTCTACAATCTTATCTTCTGTATTTAAGCCTCTGCCAAGAAATAATGAAGTCACAAGAGGTGATAGTTGCAATTTATTTGCTAATTCACTCACTAGTTCCTCATTATATTCTTTTTCTTTCCAACGCGTCTTCGGTTGTAACACGAAATCACCCCTTAACCTATCCATTATACAAGACAGATTAAGGGGTGACAATATAATGCAAACTACGATTCGATATCTATATAATTAAATATCTGTTATGTTTAATTTGGAGAATACGGATTAATATGTACAAAAACGTTTTGTACGTTATCTTGTTTCATAAGTTTTTCTTTTACATGTTTTCCGATGCGGTGACCTTCTTCTACAGTGATATATGGATCTACAGATACTTTAATATCGACAATAACATAGTGGCCATGTTCTCTTGCATATAAAGAGCCTATTTTTTTCACACCTTCCACTTGAAAAACTGCCTCCCTAAGCGGAACAACATCTTCTTCATGCAGAACATGATCGAGCGTTGCATGAATAGCTTCTGCTCCAATACTCCACGCCATCTTAGCAACGAGAATTGAGACAAATAATCCTGCAATTGGATCGGCATATACAAGCCAATCTATACCTAACTTACCACCGATAATAGCTGCACAAATGCCGATTAAAGCTGCAATTGAAGAAAACACATCCGAACGGTGCTCATATGCATTTGCAATAATTGCATCACTATTTATCCTCTTCCCTAATCGATATTTATACTGAAACATCCCTTCTTTCACTACAATCGAAAGAATAACTGCAAAAATCGTAATTCCTTTTGGTGGTTCTAAATCTTGTGAAAAAGCTTTTATAGACGAAATCGCTATCTCTATTCCAACAATAAATAATAATACCGCAACAATAATCGCTGAAATCGATTCCGCTTTACCATGACCATACGGATGATCTTCATCAGGCGGTTGCTTTGCCGCTCGTAATCCAAAAAGTACAGCTAACGAGCCAATTACATCTGATCCAGAATGCACCGCATCCGCTAAAAGTGCCTTACTGTTTCCAATATAACCAATTACCGCTTTTACAATCGCTAATATAATATTACCAACGATTCCGACAATAGCACCAAACTCGGCCTGTTTAAAACGTTCATCTTTTTCCATAATTGAAATCCCTTCTTTTCTTAACCTATCTTTTTATCCCGCTATTTGTGGGCAGTAAGCCCCCCACCTCAAAATCCGGCAAATACAAGGAAGTTAGGTGGGAGATCAACTGCCCGTAAAAGCCCGATTGGTGAGGGCTAATAATAAGTGGGGATGAACAAAACCCCCACTTATTAAAGTTTCACTTTATTTTAACAAAATCAGCGATAACATCACCACTTTATTCCATTTCATTCTTTCAAAAGTTGCTATCTTATTGTATCCACAAACGAAAAAAGAGATGCCTCATAATGAGACATCATCTTTTTTATACTTGCGGTTCAGGTTCTTCTTTCTCAACCTTCTTCTTGTTTTTTCCCCTTTTCAAACGACGGTTTTCAAGCATTAACCAAATTTGAGAAGCCACGAAAATAGAAGAGTACGTACCTACAACTAATCCAATTAATAATGCAAGTGAGAAGTTACGCAGTGATTCACTACCAAAAATAAGTAGTGCGATTACTGGGAATAACACTGTTAACACTGTATTAATTGAACGACCAATTGTTTGACGAATACTTGAGTTTACGATTTCTTCTAGGTCTTTTATGTCGCGAACTCGTTTTTTCTGTTTGTATAACTCACGGTTTCTATCAAACGTAACGATTGAGTCATTGATAGAGTAACCAATAATCGTTAATATCGCAGCGATAAACGTTAAGTCTACCTCTATCTGGAAAAGACTAAACATAACAATCATAACGAATGCATCATGTAATAATGCGATTACCGCAGATAATGCATATGTGAAGCGGAAACGAATACTTACGTATAAGATGATAACCAATGAAGCTATCAGAACCGCGATGAATGCATTTCGTGCAATCTCTTTACCGATTGTCGGCGAAACTGTACTTACGTTTGGCTCTGTACCGTATTTATCGTTAAAGAATGTTTTTGTTTTCGCAATTTCATCTTTCGATAAAACTCCTAACGTACGAACAGCGAAACCTTTATTGTCATCTCCGGTCGGTACAATATCTTCTTCCTTCACATCGATGTTCAATTCTTTCAAATCTTTATGAATATTAGAAACAGTAGTTGCTTGTTTTGATTGCAAGTCAATACGTGTACCACTTGCAAAGTCAATACCAAGATTCATTTTGAAAATCGGTAATATAATTGCCCCAGCAATTACAACTACAATTGAGAATAAGAAAAATTTATGACCGATATTTACGAAATTAATACGATCAAATCTCGTCGGTGGATGTACTGCACCTTTTGTTAATGGAATAATATCCTTTTCCTTAACACCAAAGTAAGATAGTTTCTTATCAAAGTAACGGCTCTTTACAAGTAAACCTAGTAAGAAACGAGTACCGAATACGTTCGTAATGAAACCAACTAAAATACTTACGATTAAACTTGTTGCGAATCCTTTTACAGAGCTATTACCGTAAGCGAATAATACACCAGCTGCTGCAATTGTTGTAATGTTCGCATCTAAAATTGTCGATAATGAACGATGGTTACCAGCACGGAATGCTGACATCATCGACTTACCAATTTTAAGCTCTTCCTTCAATCTCTCGTACGTAATGATATTCGCATCAACTGCGATACCAACCCCGAGCACTAATGCCGCAATACCCGGTAACGTAAGAACTGCATGCATCCAGTTAAAGACAAGTAATGTAACGAAAATGTATAAACCTAACATAATAACCGCTACAAGTCCTGGTAAACGGTAGAATACAAGCATGAATAAGAAGATAATAGCAATACCAATCGCACTAGCGAAAATCGTTTGCTCTAATGCTTGTTGACCAAATTTCGCTCCAACAGATGTTGAATACATTTCTTTTAAATCAACAGGAAGTGCACCTGCATTTAATAAAGATGAAAGTTCTTTCGCACTTTCAACTGTAAAGTTTCCACCTACGATAGATACTTCAGCTTGGTTAAATACTTGGCTTACTGTTGCTGCTGATAAAAACTTCGGATTCGGTTTTGCTGATTCTGCTTTATATGAATCTTTTCCTTCTTCAAAATCAAGCCAAATTACCATTAAATTCGTTGGTGGTGGCATTTTTGAAATCTTTTCAGTTACTTCACGGAATTTTTCAGCGCTTTTTAGTGTAAGACCTACGCTCGCACGGCCTTGCTCATCAAATGTTTGCTTCGCTCCGCCGCCTTTTAAATCCGCTCCGTCCATAAGCAGGTTATCATCCACATCACGGAATGTTAGTTTCGCTTGTGTTGATAACATTTCACGTGCTTTTTGCTGATCTTGTACACCAGCAAGCTGTACACGAATTCGATCTTCCCCTTCGATTTGAATGTTCGGCTCACTTACACCAAGAACATTGACACGATTTTCAAGGGCACCTACTGTACTTACAAGTGCATCACGATCGATTTTATCACCTTTTTTGGCTGGTTTTACTTCATACAGAATTTCAAAACCACCGCGAAGGTCTAGTCCTAGACTAATTCCTTTTGCTATGTCTTTTCCTGCCGCACCAATTACTCCACCAATTAATAAAACGATGAGGAAAAAGGCGGCAATTCTTGTACCACGCTTTGCCATATGTACCCTCTTTCTGCTACTAACACTTTCAATAAATCTCTTACGATTCATTTTCGCACGTGTGCATACGCCTAGTTAGTAGACTTACTTTCTATAAAATGCTAGTTCATCACTAGCTGTGTCGGTAAGCTTTTCACAATACCTACACTTTCATTATTTATTTTTTCTCTTCACTACCTCCTTTATATATAATCTTAGACATAATTAATTCCTCTTTATCAATACCTATCATTATACTGCAAAAGGAAGAACAAACCAATTACAGTCGGTTATTTATTTTCATATTCATCAAACGACCAAAGTGGCGCCTGATATGCTTCAACAGTTAAATAATTCATATATTCATTAGTACTTACTCTTAATACATCATTTACTAATGCATACAACCTAACATCACTGTCTATCTTTTTCCACTTTTTCGCCTTGAGAAACTTCCAAATATCATTATCTGTCACTCGGTCGTAACCGAACATGTGAAACTCTTCTACTTTACTTTCTAAAACGACTTGTAACTGTCCGCGGTATGATTCTACCAAAGCCTCATTATCCAACATATATAACATCTCCTTCTTATTTCAGCACAAAAAGTCGCTTTTAATCCCGCTCTAATGGACAGTAATAACTTCTTTCAAGAGTACCATTCATACTTCACTCTCTTAAATGCTTGTCATTCTTGTCTCATACGTGCATATAAATTATTGTAAATCATTCCATTGATTTTGAGAAGGTAGGAGAAGAGTATGACGAGACAAAGCTTTTTAAAAGGTGCATTTATTTTAATGATAGCTGGCTTTATTACAAAAATCCTTGGATTTATTAACCGCATTGTAATGGCACGTATTTTAGGCGAAGAAGGCGTTGGCCTTTATATGATGGCTGTCCCCACCTTCATTTTAGCAATTACACTAACACAAATTGGCCTTCCTGTTGCAATCGCAAAATTTGTAGCAGAAGCGGAAGCAGTGAACGATAAACAAAGAGTTAAAAAAATATTAACTGTCTCGCTAGCCGTTACATCCATTATTAGCATCATTTTAACAATTGGGATTATGCTACTCACACCTATTTTAGCAAAAACATTATTAACAGATGAAAGAACTTACTATCCATTAATGGCTATTTTACCTGTCGTCCCCGTTATTGCAGTTTCTTCCGTTTTACGTGGTTATTTCCAAGGGAAACAAAACATGAAGCCGAGCGCTTACGCTCAAGTCATAGAACAAGTTGTCCGCATTACAATTATCGCTGTATGCATTCGGTTATTTTTACCTTACGGCGTAGAATATGCTGCAGCCGGTGCCATGCTATCAGCTGTTCTTGGCGAAGTTGCATCTTTATTATTTTTACTTACTTTATTCCAACGCGAAAAACATTTATCTATACGCTCTGGATTTTTCACTACTGTAAAGGAGAGCAAAAATACGTTTTATTCCCTTATGGACATTGCTTTACCAACTACAGGAAGCCGTTTAATTGGTTCCGTTTCTTATTTCTTTGAACCTATCGTCGTTATGCAAAGCTTAGCGATCGCCGGCGTTGCTGCTTCTGTCGCAACTCAGCAATACGGTATATTAAACGGATATGCGTTCCCGCTTCTATCACTGCCAGCCTTTATTACATACGCTCTTTCTACAGCACTCGTCCCATCAATTAGCGAGGCAATGGCAAAGAGACAACACAAATTAGTGGAACACCGATTACAACAAGCACTTCGAATTTCCTTAATAACCGGCGGATGGTCAGTCGTTATATTATATGTATTTGCTTCTCCAGTTTTAACTCTCATGTACGGATCAGACAACGCGGCCGCATTCATCCAGCTTCTTGCACCTTGCTTTTTATTTCATTATTTTCAAAGCCCCCTTACGTCTGTCTTGCAAGCTTTAAACTTAGCACGCGCTGCTATGATGAACACATTCATTGGCGCTATCGTAAAATTAATCGTTATCTTTGTACTCGCTTCACGCCCAGAGTTCCAAATGATGGGGGTTGCCCTCGCCATCGCAGCAAATATAGTAACCGTAACATTCCTTCACTACGCCACTGTTTTAAAGAAAATTGCATTTACCATTTATGCAAAAGACTATATTTTCGGCGGAATTGCTATCGGGATTGCTGGTACCTTCGGTTTTTATCTTCATAAGTATATCGTTTTTTCTCATTCACTTGGCATACAAACATTATGGGAAATCACTTTAACAACAATCGTTTATATCGTTCTCCTCTTCGTTTTCAAACTCATTCGAAAAGAAGAATTAAGTCGTCTCCCTATCATTCGGAAACTTTCATTTTTGAAGTAAGCAGGCTTGCCATTCAAAATGGTAAGCCTCTAATTTTCTTTCAAATCAACGAAAAACTGTCCATTTTGAAAACTACAATATAAAATCCGTTTCACATCTTTATAACCTAAGTTATTCAGTTTCTCAACGAGCCACCCATCTGTATGTTCGATCATTTGCAAATGATTGTATTGAATTTCTCCATCAATAATTAGTGGGAGTGTAAAAATTGGTGCATCATTTTTGCTCTTTTTACTTTTTTGTTTTTGAAAGACAGATAACTTTCCAGATGGTTCTAAAATAGCGTATTCTACATCACGCACATCTCCGATTCCTTGCTCACGTAGCTGCATCAATAAATCATCTATGTTATATCGCTGCTTCCGCATCTTTTTTTCATCAATTTTACCTGCATTCACAAGAATCGCAGGCTCCCCTTCTATTAAATGCCGAAAACGCTGAAACTTTAAAGAAATGACCGACAAAATGATTTGTATACACATAAGAAAAGTCATTGGAACTAATTGATGCCAAAGTGATTTATCTGTATTTTCGATTGCCACTACAGCCATTTCACCGAGCATAATGAATACAACTAAATCTAATACACTTAATTCTCCAATTTCACGTTTACCCATAAGACGAAAAATAATTAAAATGATTATATACAAAAGCATTGTTCGTCCGATTATTGATACCCATTCCATTTCTACATCCCCTTTTTTTACTTATAGGCTCCCCTACAAAAAAGAAACTAGTCTAACTTAAACAAAATGAAAATATGCTTGTATTAAAAAGGGGGAATGCATAATGGATGGAACGAAAAAATTATCGAGCGCAATCGGCTTCGGTATTATTACCTTATTAATCCTCGCATCTATTACAAGTATGATCATGGCTCTTTTATTAAAATTTACGAATATTAATGAAGGGACATTAGTAATTATTATTTTTATAATAGCCCTTCTATCTATGCTTATGTCTGGATTTATTGCTGGTAAAAAGGCACAAGGAAAAGGATGGCTAGTAGGTTTCACAACAGGCCTTACATTCGCTATTCTCGTCTTTCTCGTTAACTATTTAGGCTTCTCTCAAACTTTATCGAACTCACAGTTACTCTACCAATTAGCATTAATGGGTGCGAGTACACTCGGAGGTATTTTCGGTGTAAATATGTCAAAACAAAATAGTTAAAAAAAGGCCCTGCACATTTCATGCAGGGCCTTCATCATTAGTTTTTCACAACTTCACGAATCGCATTGCGATCGAAAGTTAAGTGTGAACCACCAGATTTAACAACAATTTTTGTTTCATCCACTGATTCGATTGTAGCGTGTAAACCACCGATTGTTACGATAGCATCACCTTTTTTGATTTCATTTTGCATTTGAGCAACTGCTTTTTGACGCTTTTGTTGCGGGCGAATTAATAAGAAATAGAAAATCGCAAACATCGCAACAATCATAACGATATTCATCATACCTGCATTCATCTTGTGTTCCTCCTTTTAAATTATGTATTAGAAGTTTTTAGCATTCGGTTTATTAAAGCCATACTGTTCAAAGAACTCTTCGCGGAAATCGCCAAGACGGTCTTCACGAATAGCTTGTCTCACCTGCTCCATTAAGTTTAACAGAAAATGAAGGTTGTGATAAGACGTTAAACGAATTCCGAACGTTTCATCACATTTCATTAAGTGACGAATGTACGCACGAGAATAGTTTTTACATGTGTAGCAATCACAGTTCGGATCAAGCGGCCCGAAGTCTCTAGCGAATTTCGCGTTTTTCACAACTAAGCGGCCTTCACTTGTCATACATGTACCATTTCGAGCGATACGAGTCGGAAGTACACAGTCAAACATATCAACACCGCGAATCGCACCATCAATTAACGAGTCAGGAGAACCTACACCCATTAAGTAACGTGGTTTATCATCAGGAAGAAGTGGTGTTGTAAACTCAAGAACACGATTCATAATATCCTTCGGTTCACCAACAGATAGACCGCCTATAGCATAGCCAGGGAAGTCCATTGAAACAAGATCTTTCGCACTTTGACGACGAAGCTCTTCAAACTCCCCGCCCTGTACAATACCGAATAAACCTTGATCTTGTGGACGTTCATGCGCCTTTAGGCAACGCTCTGCCCAGCGGCTTGTACGCTCTACCGACTTTTTCATGTATTCAAAAGTAGCTGGGAACGGTGGACACTCATCAAATGCCATCATGATATCTGAACCTAATGCATTTTGGATTTCCATCGCTTTTTCTGGAGATAAGAATAATTTATCGCCATTTAAGTGATTGCGGAAATGAACGCCTTCCTCTTCAATACGTCGGAAATCACTTAAGCTAAATACTTGGAATCCACCTGAATCCGTTAAGATTGCACGATCCCAGTTCATAAACTTATGCAAGCCACCTGCTTCACGAATAATTTCGTGGCCTGGACGTAGCCATAAATGATACGTATTGCTTAAAATAATGCCAGAATCCATTGCTTTTAATTCTTCTGGTGACATTGTTTTAACTGTTGCAAGTGTACCAACTGGCATAAATGTCGGTGTATCAAATGAGCCGTGTGGCGTGTGCACTCGACCTAAACGCGCACCCGTTTGTTTACAAGTTTTAATAAATTCATAACGAATTGCTGTCATAATTTACTCCTTTTATTTGTTTCTCATTTTAGCGTGAGATGCAACGAACATCGCATCACCGAAACTAAAGAAACGATATTTTTCTTTTACTGCTTCATTATAAGCATGAAGTACATTATCTCTATTTGAAAATGCACTTACAAGCATAATTAATGTTGATTTCGGCAAATGGAAGTTTGTAATTAAACCATCAATTGCTTTAAATTCATATCCTGGGTACATAAAAATATCTGTCCAGCCAGAAGCTGCGCAAAGCTTACCACTATTATCTGTCGCAATCGTTTCTAACGTACGAGTTGATGTCGTACCTACAGTAATAATACGGCCGCCATTCTCTTTCACGCGGTTTAATAACGCCGCAGTCTCTTCAGACATATGGTAATACTCTGCGTGCATATGATGCTCTTCAATAGTATCTGCAGAAACTGGTCTAAAAGTTCCAAGTCCTACATGGAGTGTAATGAATGCTAACCCGACGCCTTTTTGCTTCAATTTCTCAAGTAACTCTTCTGTAAAGTGAAGGCCAGCCGTCGGTGCTGCTGCTGAACCGATTTCCTTCGCATATACCGTTTGATAACGATCGCGATCTTCTAGCGTCTCTTTAATATACGGAGGAAGTGGCATTTCTCCAAGCTCGTCTAAAATTTCATAAAAGATGCCGTCATATGAAAACTCAAGTTGACGCCCACCTTGATCTGCTGTTCCAATGCAAGTTGCTTTTAACTTTCCTTCACCAAAAGAGATGACAGTTCCTTCTTTTACACGCTTCGCTGGCTTTATAAGCGTTTCCCACTTATCGCCTTCTTCTTGTTTTAGAAGAAGTACTTCAATGTGCGCGCCTGTATCTTCTTTCACACCGTGCAAACGAGCAGGCATAACTTTCGTTTCATTTAAAACTAAGCAATCCCCCTCATGTAAGTAAGAAAGAATGTCTGTAAAATGTTTATGCTCAATATCGCCTGTTTCACGATCTAACACCATTAATCTTGATGTTTCACGATCTTCTAATGGGATTTGTGCAATAAGTTCTTCTGGTAAATGAAAATCAAACAGATTAATATCCATAACTGTATCCACCTATTTCTTATTTAAATCGATTTATTATATACATAATAAAAGATAATACAATACTTAACACAATACATGTAATGATAGGAAAATAAAAGGTAACGTTACCTTTTTTCACAAAAATATCGCCTGGAAGCCTTCCTATGAACTTCCAAGCTAATCCAACAACAATGAGCAAAATACCAGCTGTAATAAGCAGCTTTGGCATCTCCGTCATACTTTTGGCATCTCCATTCCGAAATGCTCATATGCGAGCGGTGTTACGATCCGGCCTCTTGGCGTTCTTTGTAAAAAGCCAATTTGTAATAAATACGGCTCATACACATCTTCAATCGTATGAGATTCTTCCCCAATCGTTGCTGAAACAGTTTCTAATCCAACTGGACCACCGCGGAACTTTTCAATAATACCAAGCAGTAATTTATGGTCGATATGATCAAGTCCTAATTTATCTACTTGTAATAGTTCTAACGCCATTTGTGTAATTTCCATCGCAATCGTTCCGTCACTGCGAACTTGTGCGAAGTCACGTACACGTCGTAATAGACGATTCGCAATACGAGGTGTACCACGAGCACGTCTTGCAATTTCTAATGCAGCTAACGAATCTATTTCAACTTCAAACACTTCTGCTGTACGTTCTACAATCGCAGAAAGCTGATCTACTGTATAGTACTCTAATCGTGAAAGTACACCGAAACGGTCACGAAGTGGTGCTGATAATGCACCTGCACGCGTCGTTGCCCCAACTAGCGTAAATGGAGGTAAATCTAGACGTACAGAGCGAGCTGATGGTCCTTTCCCAATAACGATATCAAGGCAAAAGTCTTCCATCGCTGGGTATAACACTTCTTCAATAGATCTATGCAAACGATGAATTTCATCAATAAATAATACATCTCCTGGCTGAAGCGCTGTTAATACAGCTGCTAAATCTCCTGGTCTTTCAATTGCGGGACCTGACGTCGTTCGAATGTTAACACCCATTTCATTGGCAATAATATTCGCAAGCGTCGTTTTACCAAGTCCAGGTGGGCCATATAAAAGTACGTGATCTAACGTTTCTTCACGCATTTTCGCCGCTTCAATAAACACTTCTAAATTATGTTTCGCTTTATCTTGGCCAATATACTGACGGAGCGTCTGTGGCCGTAATGAATACTCTAAATCCGCATCTTCGTATCCAGATTCCCCTGAAAGGAGACGTTCGTCCATTATACTCACCTCTTACCATTTAGTAAAAGACTAAGTGCCTTTTTAATATATTGATCCGTCGTTAGTGATTCTTTTAATAACTCTGGTACAACGCGAGAGACTTCTCGTTCTGCATAGCCAAGTGCACGCAGTGCTTCCAGTGCTTCATCAAGTTCAACTGATGAACCTTTCTTCGTATCAAAACTTTCAGTATCTGAGAACAAATCAACAAACGCATCTGGTACAACATCTGCTAGTTTTCCTTTTAAATCTAAAATCATTTGGCGCGCTGTTTTCTTTCCGACGCCTGGGAACTTCACTAAGAACTTCTCATCTTCATGTTCAATCGCTTGAACGACCTGTCCGGTTTGACCAGAAGCTAAAATTGCAAGAGCACCTTTTGGTCCAATCCCCGATACACCTAACAATTTTGTAAATAATAAACGCTCTTCACGTGTTTTAAACCCGTAAAGTGCCATAATATCTTCTCTCACATAATGATATGTATAGACACGGATTTCTTGCTTACTTCTTTGAAATACATACGGATTTGGTGTGAAAATTTGATAACCAATTCCATTATGGTCAATTACGACATATTCCGGTCCTACATACTCCACGTAACCTGTAACATATTCAAACAAAATACGATCTCTCCCTCTCAAATCATGTATTCCATTTTAACATATTTAACAATAGAAAAGCGAGACTGCCCCAACAAATGTTCCCCGTTTACAATTTCCGTTTTTTTCTATTGACATAAATACAAAAAGAACATTAATATACAGAAGTCGATAATGATTATCAATATTAATTAAAGGGGTTACATCAGGATGAAACAAAAGCTATTTATTTTATTTACTATTATGCTAGTTGTTCTTTCTATCGTTGGCTGTTCTTCTCAAAAAGAAGAAGCAAAAGCAAAAGAACAACCGAAAACAAAAGTTGTAAAACATGCTAAAGGGGAAGCAACAATTCCAGCTAATCCAAAGAGAATTGTTGATTTATCTGGATCAACAGAGGAATTATTAATCCTTGGACATAAACCTGTTGGCACAGCAAACACATATAAAGATAAAATCCAAAATCACTTAACGGACAAGCTAGACGGGGTAAAGGCAGTCGGCTGGTACTGGGCACCTAAAGTTGATTTAGAGGCTGTTACCGCTTTAAAACCAGACTTAATTATTTTAAACAATCGTCAATTGAAAATTTATGATCAACTAGAAAAAGTGGCACCGACAGTTGTTCTAGAAACAAATCTAGAAGACTGGCGCGGTAAGTTTAAAGAAGTAGGTAAACTATTTGGCGAAGAAAAGAAAGCCGACAAATGGATTGCAGATTACGATAAAAAAGCAGACTCTTTATCTAAAAAAATTAAAGAAAAAACAAAAGATGAGAACTTTATGTTCGTTGCAGTAACACCACAAAACTTCCGTGTATACGGTAGCTTCGGATACGGTGACATCATCTTTAACGACTTAAAGCTTCCAGCAACAAAAGGTACAGATTTAAAACAAACGATGGCACAAGTATCACTAGAAGGTCTTGTTGCATTCCAGCCTGATCAAATGTTTATTGTAAACTTCGGCGGAGAAGCTGATAAAGTGTACGAAGACTATAAAAACAGTGCGGTTTGGAAAGATAATAAAGCAGTAAAAAACAATCACGTATATGAAGTATCGAATGAAGTCTTCAATACGAAAGCATTCAATCCAATCGGAAAAGATATGCTAATTGATGAAATCGCAAAAGAGATTTTAGCTAAGAATAAATAAAAAAAGCAGCTCACCCTGAGCTGCTTTTTTTATTATTTTGCACTGCGTATTGCTTCATTTTTTCGATTGTCTTCACGAATCCTTCTTTTGACTTAATACGAATACCACGCTTTAGTTTTGCTCGCTCATAACTCTCAAGCTTTTTCATATCAATTTGAAAGAAGGAATGGATCGCGTTATCACTTTTCGGTACCCCTTTAAAAATTTGCAATATCCCTTCCTCTGAAACACCAAAATAACCGCTCGTTTTCAGTAAAGGAGAAATATCATCAACTTTCCTTTGTAATACGATTTGCACATCATCACGATCAACAAGTTGCCATTCTTTATATTGCTGCAAAAACTTTTCTAAATCCGCTACTTTTTCTGTCAGTATTTCCTCGCTTACTTCTCCATCAACATACATACGCTCTAATAAAATTGTAACTTCAGGTACTTTCTCTGTTATTTCTGCCCTCACATCGGATCCATAAGCTAAGCAAAACATCACAACGAAAGCTTGCAATGCAATTAGTATCCATTTCATTTCCGTTCACCTCTTCTAGGCAAAATCATACTTTCATTTGTAGTTTTTCCGGAAATGGGGGTTTTATCCATATAAACAATAGCATTAAATTTCTAAGGAAAATAAAAAATGCAGATAAGGGTTAATCCTCATCTGCATGTATCATTTACTTTTATATAAAATGAAAGACGCCTGCAAAGCAGGCGTCTGATGCGTTTACGGCGAAAGACCAGGCGACCACATTCGCGTGTTTAGCACTTAAGCATATCTCTCGACTTACGTAAATTAGCTCATCGCTTTGCTAATATAACATTAACAAGGTAGAAGCGCAATATATTTCTAAATATATTTTTCTTCCTCTTTCAACCAATTGAAATTTATGTAAATTATAAATTTATTAATGTAATATATATATTACAATTAATGCTATAAATATAAACAGGGGATGAATGCCTTGAAAAAAATTAAAGATGAGCGCCTCATACTTCAAACGTTAAAAAACATACGTATTGCCTTTCTTTTTCAATCAATTGGTATAATCGGAATTTTAGGCTATATCGGATTTACTGAAGGAATTGATCAAATTACGAAATCTCCATTGTGGTTATTATTTATACTTACAAGTATGTTAATTAGTTATCTACAACTTAGAGTTTCAATCGATGTAGAAGAAACCGAAAAAGAAATAAAATTAACGCCATATTACAAAATTGTATTGCGTTCCCTTATTGTAGGAATTATCATGACTATTATTTATATCATTTTCAGTCCAGAAAGACCTCTATTTGAAGCTATTTTAACAGGTGGTATTCTCTTCATATGCTTTTTAGCGTCTTACTCCGTTAGTTATTTTATAACAAAACGCCGTTTACAAGACGAAGATGAATAAAGAGGAAGGGCTAGCCCTTCCTCTTTAATTTGTTATCGCATAGTACCAGTCAGACCGTAACGAATGTCTCGGAACATATTTGTTATGTCACGATTAAAATCGTTTGTAGCTGTGCCGTTACGTAAACGCGTACTCATTGCATCGACACGAGTAAACATGTCATTTCTTACAGAAACATATACGTTTCTATTTCCAACTTCATTCACAACAGCTTGACGAATTTCGTTCGCCATCGCTGTTTCATTCGTCGCTGTATTACGTGGTTTTACCGCAATCGCTACATCGTTTCCATATACAACTGTAGAAACTCGCTCTACGTTATTCATACGTTTCACACGATTCGTAATTTTCTCCGCAGTTTTACCATCATTGTTAATGTATGAATTGTTCATTGTAATATTACGAGTTGGGTGTGGATTAGCAATTTGCCCATTGTAATTTACATCACGATAATAGTTGGATCCTGCATCATTACGACCGTTTCGATATGTTACATAATCTGTATAACGATCGTTACGCGCTACATTATCACGATACTGGTGTGTATCATTATAAGATGTACGCTCGTAATTATAGTTACGTCCATCCATCGCATTATTATCTTTTGGTGTACCACATGCAGCTAATGCACTGGTAACTAACAAAGAAGCAGCAATAACTTTTACTTTCGTATTCAATACAAAAACCCCCTCTGTTAGAATGAACTTCTCTTTCGAAAAGCTCCCCCTTATGATGAGTAACAGAGAGTTTTTTTACACTGTTAATATTTCACTAGGAATTTTCTAGCACTTAATGTAAATTCACCATATTCCTGACTATCACGAATACAAAAAAGGTGGGAATAACCCCACCTTTTTTTAAACTTCCTCTTCGTCCTCTTCTTCTGAAACTGGTTCTCCAAATACGTTTGGTGGGTCCGGCTGATAATACATCGTTCCTGGCTGTGGTGCATATGCTGGCTGAGTTGGTTGATAATATAAAGGATTAGCATATTGTGGTCCACCCGGTTGTGGACTATATAACCTACTTTCTCCTCCGCATCCACAATCTTCTTCACCTTGCACGAGTGGCGGCATATTATTATCCATTGGCATCATATTTGGATTTGGCATAGAGGTATATTGCGGCGCCATTTGTTGATACGGCATTTGATTGTATGGATTTTGTTGCTGATACGGCGGATATGGCGGCATCATTGGCTGTTGATATGGCATCATGTTTGGCATTTGATTGTTATCCATTATCGGCATCATGTTTGGCATTTGATTGTTATCCATTATCGGCATCATGTTCGGCATTTGATTGTTATCCATTATCGGCATCATGTTCGGCATTTGATTGTTATCCATTATCGGCATCATGTTCGGCATTTGATTGTTATCCATTATCGGCATCATGTTTGGCATTTGGTTGTTATCCATTATCGGCATCATGTTTGGCATTTGGTTGTTATCCATTATCGGCATCATGTTTGGCATTTGATTGTTATCCATTATCGGCATCATGTTTGGCATTTGGTTGTTATCCATTATCGGCATCATGTTTGGCATTTGGTTGTTATCCATTATCGGCATCATGTTTGGCATTTGGTTGTTATCCATTATCGGCATCATATTTGGCATTTGGTTGTTATCCATTATCGGCATCATATTTGGCATTTGGTTGTTATCCATTATCGGCATCATATTTGGCATTTGGTTGTTATCCATTATCGGCATTATATTTGGTGGTTGATTGTTATCCATTATTGGCATTATATTTGGTGGTTGGTTGTTATCCATTATCGGCATTATATTTGGTGGTTGATTGTTATCCATTATTGGCATTATATTTGGTGGTTGATTGTTATCCATTATTGGCATTATATTCGGCACTTGAATATTAGGCGGTATTACTTGCGGGATAATAACACTTTCTTTTGATACGTTTGGTGAGACTATGCTTCCTACATTTTCTTTCTTCACTTGCGGCGACACTATATTCCCTACATTCTCTTTCTTCACTTGCGGCGACACTATATTCCCTACATTTTCTTTCTTCACTTGCGGCGACACTATATTCCCTACATTTTCTTTCTTCACTTGCGGCGACACTATATTCCCTACATTTTCTTTCTTCACTTGCGGCGACACTATATTCCCTACATTTTCTTTCTTCACTTGCGGCGACACTATATTCCCTACATTCTCTTTCTTCACTTGCGGTGACACTATATTCCCTATATTGTCTTTTTTCACTTGCGGTGACACTATGTTTCCTATATTGTCTTTTTTCGTTTGCGGAGAAATGACATTGTTAGGTTTCATTTTATTAATTTGAGGAGCAATTAACTCGCTTCCCTTTTTTATTACGTCTGAAATTTTATATTCTTTTTTCGCTTTAATTGGTGGTTGCGGTGGCTGTGGTAATACATTGATAGAAAATTTAGTGTTTTCTTTCGTAGTAGGTTTTAATTTTTCTACTTTCTCTACAACAGGTGGTTTTTGAATGACAGGCGGCTTTTCAACTGGCTTCTCTTTTTGAATCGGAATTTCTTTTTGCACTTCTTTTTGTGGCTTCACTTGCACTTCCTTTTGCGGCTTCACCTGTATTTCTTTTTGCGGTTTTATCTGCATTTCTTTTTGTGTTTGTTGCATAGCTGGTTGTTGTGTAATAGGTGTTGATTGATACGTGATCTCATCTTCATCTTCTATTGCAAGTGGCGTTGGTGTTGATGCAAACTCTTTTTGCTGCACCTCTTTTACATATTGTTTCGGGGGCGCTGAACCCGATCCAGTTTGTTGTTTCACATGAACGCTATGCGATGGCACTTTAATTTTCATCCCTGGCATAATTAGGTCTGGATTGCTAAGCTGTGTATTTGTTTTTTTTAGCGTTTCAAAATCCACTCCGTACTTTTTTGCAATTTTCCAAAGGGTCTCCCCTTTTTGCACGATATGAATTTTCAAATTTTCCCCCTCCTGTATAACTTATCTATAAGTAAAAACACTTTGAAGTAACACTTTCTAAACAACATTAACTTCTTTTACTTTTATCACTTCTTCTATTTTCAATATGATTCGAAGTGGAATAAGCATAGAAAAACCGCAATGATTTCCTCAACACAATGTATGCCTATTTCATCCTTGTTATGATTATATGTACGAAAAAAAGCAACGGAAATCCCGCTGCTTTAAACGCGCTCTAACATACGATTTAATGCAAGAACTGCCTCTTCTGTTACTTGTTTCTCTACACGAATAACGTTAATTTGTTCTCCTCTTTCTATGTTCTCAAGTGCCCATAACAGGTGAGGTAAGTCAATTCGGTTCATCGTTAAGCAAGGACACATAAACGGATTTAGCGAAATAATTTCTTTATCTGGATGTTGCTGAATAATTCGGTTCACTAAATTCATCTCTGTACCAATCGCCCACTTACTTCCCGCCGGAGCTGCTTCAATCATATCAATAATATATTTCGTTGATCCTGCATAATCAGAAGCAGCAACCACTTCATAACAACATTCAGGGTGAACAATAATATTCATATCCGGATGATTTTTTCGCACATTTTCAATATTTTTCACAGTGAAGTTTTGATGAACAGAACAATGGCCTTTCCATAAAATCACTTGAATTTCTTCTATATCTCCATCGTACTCTAATGAATCTGTATGCGGGTTCCACACTGCCATTTTTTCTAACGGAATACCTAAATCATACGCTGTATTTCTTCCTAAATGTTGGTCTGGTAAAAAGACGAGACGCTCTTTTTGTGTAAACGCCCAAGACACCATTTGTTTTGCATTAGAAGAGGTTACTGTTGCCCCTCCATTACGACCACAAAACGCTTTGATCGCAGCTGTTGAATTTACATACGTTAATGGAATCATCGTATCCCCAAATAATTTCGCGAGCTCTTTCCACGCTCTTTCTGTTTGTTCAATATCTGCCATATCTGCCATAGAACAGCCGGCACGCATATCTGGTAAGATGACAATTTGATCATCTGTCGTTAACATATCTGCCGTTTCTGCCATAAAGTGCACACCACAAAACACAATATATTTTGCCTCTTTATTATTCGCTGCAACTTGCGCGAGTTGAAGTGAGTCCCCTGCTGCATCTGAAAATTGCACCACTTCATCTTTTTGATAATGATGTCCTGGAATAAATAGTAATGCCCCCATTTTTTCTTTAATTTCACGGACACGCTCTTCCATCTCTAATGTAGACATCGTTTGATAACGCTCTGGTAACATTACTTCGATTGGCTGAACTTTCTCTAAAATACCCATTTATGATTCTCCCCCTCTAAACCACTCTCATTAGGCCTCAATATTAAAACTAATATCAAGTGCTTTCACTGAATGTGTTAACGCTCCAAGTGAAATATAATCTACCCCTGTTTTTCCGTATTTTGATAAATCTTCAATTGTAATACCACCTGAAGCCTCCGTAACGATGGCACTTGGTACAATTTTTGAAAACTCACGAATCTCTTCTGGCGTACGATTATCGAACATAATAACATCTGCGCCGGCCTCTATCGCTTCTCTCACTTGCGCCTCTGTCTCTGTTTCGACTTCTACTTTCACCATATGTCCCAATCTTTCTTTCACCGATGTAACAGCTTTTGTAATCGAGCCAGCAAAAGCAATATGATTGTCTTTAATCATGACACCATCATATAAACCGAATCTGTGGTTAAATCCGCCCCCGCATACTACAGCATATTTATCAAACATACGTAGTCCTGGCATCGTTTTTCTCGTATCACAAATGCGTGTATGACTGCTATCTAAAGCAAAAACCGCCTTACGTGTCATCGTCGCTATCCCGCTCATACGCTGAATAACGTTTAATATAACGCGCTCTGCCGTTAATAATGATGCGATTGGACCTTGCACGGTTGCAATTATTTCGCCTTTTTCTACAAGATCCCCATCTTTTTTATGAAGTTCAACTTCAATTCTCTGATCAATTAATTTAAATCCTTCTTCAATTACTAAGCACCCTGCAAATACCCCTGTATCCTTTACAAGAAACGTTCCTTTCGCAAGTGCATTATCGGGAAAGATAAGCTGAGATGTTACATCTCTTTCTCCTATATCTTCTAGAAAAAATCGATTTAATGCTTCCTTAACTTTTAACGTATTCATAAAACCCCTCTTCCCCTTATTAAACAAGTTGTAGTTTTCTTCTCACTCGGATAATCTCTTTTTTCACGCTATTTCTTTCTGGATAATCAATGCGATAATGACCACCAATACTGTCTTCTCTTTGCAAAGCTGATACTGTTATAAGCTCACAAACTGTTAACATATTAATAAGCGTTATCTCTTCATTTGTAAGTGCATCATATTGTAAGATCATATTTCGCACACCGTACCTACTAAACCATCTCTGAGCATATGATAAATTTTTCTCAGTTCGCACAATCCCAACATATTTCATCATGCATTCTTGTATTTCTTCTTTCAACGGTAAATCATTAAGAGCTATAAAACTTTTCCCTCTCTCTTCCGGCACATTTTTTCTTTCCTCTGCTGGCTTAGCTAAAATGTGTTTTCCTATTCGTCTTCCAAACACAAGACCTTCTAATAATGAATTACTCGCCAATCTATTCGCACCATGAACTCCATTACAAGCCACTTCACCGACCGCATATAAGTTTGAAATGGACGTCTCTCCGTCACAATTCGTCTTCACGCCGCCCATATGAAAATGAGCGCCCGGTACGACCGGAATAGAATTTTCTTTTAAATCAATACCATTCTTTTTACATAATGATGAGACGGTCGGAAAACGTTGTTCAAAGTTTTGAATGGTTTCGATGTTTAAGTACACTTTTTCACCTGCAAGAAGTTGTTCATGAATTGCCCTTGCCACTACATCACGCGGTGCGAGATCTTTCCCGGGATGTATATCCATCATAAAACGCTGTCCTTTTCCATTTATAAGGACAGCTCCTTCACCACGGACTGCTTCAGAAACGAGACCACAACATCGCCCGTCCACGTATAACATCGTCGGATGAAATTGTACAAATTCTAAATCAACAAGTTCCCCCCCAGCTCGATATATCATCGCAAGTCCATCGCCTGTAATTGTCTCATCATTCGATGTAAAGGCGTACAAACCACCTATTCCTCCTGATGCTAACACCGTATTATCAGCATAGTAACGCTTCAACTTCCCTTCACTATTTCGCGTTAAAGCTCCTATGCATTTATTATTTTCTATAATGAAATCGAGCACCATTTCATGCTCAACGACAGTAACGTTCGGAACTACTTCTTGTATTAAATGCTCTAATAGATTTTTACCAGTTGCATCTCCTCCGGCATGTAAAATGCGCCGTTTTCGATGCGCCCCTTCTTTACCAAGGTGGATCCCTTTTTCATCCCCATCAAATTTCATTCCATTCGTAATAAGCTTACTTATTTCTTTCGGTCCCTCTTCAACTAAATAACGAACTGCTTCTTCGTTGTTATAATGGCAACCTGCCACTAATGTATCTTCAAAATGCCCACTCGGATCGTCATATGTAGCAACTGCTGCTGCAATTCCTCCTTGAGCTAAATGTGTATTATTATTACGTCCTGTTTTTTTTGTGATAATTATCACATTCTTTTCGTGACAAAGCTCTTTCGCAACACGAAGCGCCGCAACGCCACTTCCAATAATCAAGACATCTGCACTTGGCATAATTGTTGCCTCCCACTTTACACTTTCCAACTGTCTTGACACCTATATTTACATAGTTTTAAAATAATGACAAGAGTTTTTTACAATTCTTATTTTCACTACCATTCTAAAAACGAAAACAAATGTCACTCTTACTGAAGAGAGGAAATTACATGATGATATATCTAGATTATGCAGCGACAACACCTATGAGCGAAGAAGCTTTAGAAACATATGTAGAAGCAGCAAAGAAATATTTCGGAAATGAACAAAGTTTACACGATATCGGCGGAAGCGCATCATCTTTATTGCAAGTTTGTAGAGAAACATTTGCAGAAATGATTGGGGGTAAGGAACAAGGTGTATTCTTTACAAGCGGCGGTTCAGAATCTAACTACCTTGCGATTCAATCCCTTCTAAATGCTAGAAATGGAAAGCACATTATTACGACACCTATGGAACACGCATCGATTCGAAGTTATTTTCAATCCTTACAATCGCAAGGTTATACTATTACTGAGATTCCTGTTGATAAAAGTGGGATAATTCATTTAGTAAATTTAGAAGCAGCTATTACAGAAGATACTGCTCTAGCAAGTATACAGCACGGAAACTCTGAAATCGGGACCGTTCAAAACATTGCAGAGATCGGAGCACTTTTAAAAAAATATAATGTTTTATTTCATTCGGATTGTGTTCAAACGTTTGGTAAACTTCCAATAGACGTTAAAGCGATGGAGATTGATAGCCTCTCTGTTTCAGCCCATAAAATATACGGACCAAAAGGAGTTGGAGCTTGCTATATAAATCCGCAAGTTCGCTGGGAACAAGTATTTCCAGGAACTTCTCATGAAAAAGGCTTTCGCCCTGGTACAGTGAACGTTCCTGGAATCGCTGCTTTTTTAACAGCCGCAGAGCATATATTAAAGAATCAAAAGGAAGAGAGCTTTCGTTTTAAACAATTACGATCTTATTTTTTAGAGCAATTACAAACACTTCCTCTAGAAATTGAAGTGAAAGGACATTCTACTTCTTGTTTACCACATATTATTGGGGTTACAATAAAAGGAATAGAAGGTCAGTATACAATGTTAGAATGTAACCGTCATGGTATAGCCATTTCAACTGGAAGTGCTTGCCAAGTAGGTAAACAAGACCCTTCAAAAACAATGCTTGCAATTGGAAAAACGTATGAAGAGGCAAAACAATATGTCCGCTTTTCTTTCGGACATCACACAACGAAAGAACAAATTGATACAACTATTCATGCACTACACACAATTGGAAATCAATTTTATAGAGGTGTTAAATCATAATGAAACAAAATGATCAAAAAAAGATTTTAGGCGAAGAAAGACGACAACTCATCCTTGAGTGGCTTCTTGCTGCAAATGAACCGTTATCAGGGAATGAACTATCTAAAAAGACAAACGTAAGTAGGCAAGTTATCGTTCAAGACATTTCCTTACTAAAAGCACGAAATGAACCAATTATTGCGACTGCACAAGGATATTTATATTTAAAGCCACAAACAAGACAACAAGCTTTCGAACGCGTAATCGTATGCCAACATAAACCGGCAGAAGTACGTCAAGAACTTACTATGTTAGTTGACCACGGCGTTACGATTAAAGACGTAAAAGTTGAGCATCCTGTATACGGCGACTTAACAGCATCGATTATGGTAAGTAATCGCTTCGATGTAGAACAATATTTACAAAAAATCGAAAACACAAACGCTTCCTATCTTTCGCAACTAACAGATGGTATTCACTTACATACAATCGAAGCAGATTCTAAAGAGAAATTAGATGCTGCCTGTGAGGCACTAGATCGAGCTGGATTTCTCGTTTATTAATTAATGTACAGCACAGAGTTTTTCATCATTCTCTGTGCTTTTTTAGTGATATAATATTGAAATCAATTGTAAAGGAGATCAACTATGGGAATTGAACTCGTTCACTTTAGCACTGGTAAACCGAAACAAATGAAATATGGCGAAGATAAAGAAATGATAACAGGTATATGTAAAGATCCTACAGAAGAGGCCTTCCTCTCAAAAGACGGATTCCGTGGTGATGATGTAGCGGATTTAAAACACCACGGGGGACCTGATCGCGCAGTTTGTGTGTACCCACACGAGCATTACGCACTATGGGAAGAGGAATTTCAAACTACACTTCCAGCTTCCACATTTGGCGAAAACATTACCGTAACAAATATGTTAGAGCGTGATGTATGCATCGGAGATACATATCAACTAGGCGAAGCAATCATTCAAGTTACACAAGCGAGAGTACCTTGTAGCACAATTTCAAAACGTCTCGGTATTCCTGGCATTTTGCCACGCATTGTAGCAACTGGATATACTGGTTATTTATGCCGCGTTCTTCAAGAAGGTACTGTACGTCAAGATTCTAAAATTACATTATTAGAGCGTCCATCAAACAATGTATCTGTTTTGTTCTCTAACGAAATTTATTTTCATAATAGGAAAGATAAAGATGGCATTGAGAAGGTTCTTGCTGTTCCAGAACTAGCTGAGATTTGGCGTGGTCAGTTAGAGGATCGTCTTGCGAAGTTAAAATAAATAGAATCCCACCATTTATAGGTGGGATTCTATTTATCTATCACAAAATGTATTATCCGATAAAATTATATCAGCGATTAGAAGGGAAATATCGACAGTTCATCCACCTCTCTTACAACCAATAAGAAGAATAACTCCCCAGCACTGTAACAGAAAAACCGAGTGCTTCAAGTTCCATCATTACGCCTGGCAATAATACGTCATCATATGCTTTATCTACGTCGATTAAGAAAAAGTAATTTCCAAGACCTGTTTTCATCGGGCGAGATTCGATTTTTGATAAGTTTAATTTTCTCCATGCGAAAGCTGATAACACTTGATATAGTGCCCCTGCGTAATCAGCGGGTAACGTTATCATAAGCGTCGTTTTCTCTCCTCGGTTTTCTCCGTTATTTGGGAGTACTGCTTTCTTTTTCTTATGGAGAACAAGGAAACGTGTATGATTGTTTTTATGCGTATGAATATCACGCCTTACAATTGTTAATCCGTATTTTTCTGCCGCTGCTTCATTTGCAATAGCTGCAATTTTTTCTTCAGGATGTTCTTTCACATATTGTGCAGCAGCGCTTGTTGATGTCATATCGCGAACGGTTACCCCTTTTAATTCCTCATTTAAAAATTTATGGCACTGTGCAATGGCATGCGGATGAGAATGTACAGCGTATACTTCTTTCCACACTCCTTCGTACTGCGGGTGTACGAGTAAATGTTGCTGAATTGGCACTGTAATTTCTCCTACAATGGAAAGTGGCTGCTCATGTACGAGATAATCAACCGTTATATTAACTGAACCTTCTATGGCGTTCTCTAACGGTACAACTGCGAAATCTACGTTTTCATTTGCGGCTGCATCAATACAATCTGGAATCGTTCGATACGGTACATGCTCTGCTTCCGGAAAAAAACGACTCACCGCCATATTTGTAAATGTTGCCTCTGGTCCTAAATATCCTACTCGAATCATCGTCTTTTCCCTCTCTTTTTCGTTTTCTTACTGTTATACCATACTTTTTTATATTCTTCTATGTAAATTTCGAATATTTAAAAAAGACTAGCATTCGCTAGTCTAAATGTTTCTTGTATTCTCTTTGAGCGAAGAAGAAATAAATGATACATGCAGCGATATAAAACAGAATAAACAAACCTACTTTTCTTAATGAACCGTCCATAAAGAGAGTATTATGAAACGTATATAACGCAACTGCACTATGCATACTTCCTACTATAATTGGCGCAAAAAATAGCATACACAATTGCCAACGGGAAATCTTCCAAACTTCTTCCTTCGTCATCCCAAGTTTAGAGAGTGCCCCGTACTGTTTACGATCCGATGCAATATTATGAAACCATTTAAAATATACGATACTACATGAAGTAAGGAAGAATAATATACTAATGAATGAGCCTACAAATAGAGTAATATCACCGCCTTCTTTCATATTCACATATAACTCCATATTACTTCGAAATGCATCATTTGCATCTTGTTTCATATGTTTCCGTAAAGCTTCGTTTAATTCTTTCGTATTTTCGATATTTGGTAATGTATAACCTCTATATATCATTTTTTCAGAATCCGGAATTGTATTTGCTATACTGTTAAAATCTTCATCATTCATGACAAAAAACAGACCATTAATGTATGAACGGTGATAGTTAAATTGTATCCCTTCTTTCTGACCGTTAAATGCGAATGGATACGCTTGATTCATTACTTGCAATTGAATCTCTTTTTGATTATATACATTTGGATAATTGCGTTTATTATAATAGACAAGTGTAACTGTTCCTTTTTTAGGATAATACATTTTCTGTTTTTGTTTTCTTGCCTCTTGATTGTATTCACTTTCCTTTATAAGCGGTGCTACCTCTGTTTCTCCCTTATTGGACTGAAAGGATGCATACACTCCAACAAAACTCATATATTGAAAATTATCATATCCATATTGATGTAATAAGTTTTCAACCTTGTCTTTCTCGAAAACTTCATGAGCAGAAGTACCTTTTTCTATGTATGAAAATGAGTGTACTCCTCCGCCACGCCACATATCTTGCATGCTAGAAAAATATAAGAACACCGTACCTGTCGCCGTAACGACAAACGTTGTTGCCATAGACAACAGAAAGAAAAAGCGACTATTTTCCTTCATTCGATGTGACAATTGATTCACTATAAATAAATACGGATATGTATACATAATCTTTTTATTTCGTTTTATCACTTCTAACAATTGGCTAACACCATGTGTAAAAGAAAAATACGTTCCAAAAAAAATAAGTATAGACACAGGGAAAAAGTATAATGCTATCGTTGGCATCGTCACTTGTAGCGCTAGCGCATATCCCGTTCCTAAACAAACAAAGCCGAATAAACAAAGCCACTTTGATGTTTTCCTCTCTCGTTTACCTGTTCGAAATTCTTTTAATAACCGTATGATTTTTATATTCCATATACGTAAAGCACTTATAAAAGATAACAGAACAAAGACGAGCATATATATAACAAACGTTACACCAATCGCTCTCATGTCAAATATGACAGGGAGTTCTTTCGGAAGGCGAAGTAACATGCTAAACACCATAAAAAAGAGTTTTAAAAAAATCATGCCAAGCCCGATACCGAAAATATTAGCGAAAATTCCGATCAATATTTGCTCGGTCATAATCACTCCTATTACGTTAGACTTCGTCGCTCCCATTAACATATATAACCCTAATTCTTTCTTACGTGCTTCTATGAAAATAGAAGTAGAGTACAAAATAAATATGACGAAAAAAGAAATAATTATAACGTTACATATGATAAGTCCCCAGCGTACATTTTGATACCACATCGTCTCTTGCATATACGGATGTACAATGACAGACATGTATGCATAAGAAGCAAATATGGCAAAACAACTACTTAAGAAAAACACTTTATAATTACGCCAATTTCCCTTTATATTTTGTAGCGCCAGTTGCCGAATGTTCATCTATCGTCCTCCTGTACCTTACTACATAGGCAAAAAGCTAGAGGTTTCCCTAGCTTTTCACGTGTTTTAAATATCCTCTTTGCGCGATCATAAAGTAAATGGCAGAAGCTAAAATATAAGCCCCTATTACAATCGCACCTGATTTCCATAAATCGATATAAAGCATTTTCCCTAACGTATGAAGAGCAAACCCACTATGAATTGTACCGATTAAAATTGGGATAAAGAAGATAACACCCATTTGTCGAATTGCAATTTTACGAATTTCTTTATCTGTCATACCGATTCTCTTTAACGATTTAAATTGAATACGATCTTGTTCTTTATCGTTAAACCATTTAAAGTATGTCATACTACAAGCGAAGAAGAAGAACAGTACAGCTACAAAGAAACCGATAAACATCGTAATTGCTCCTGATTCTCTTATATTTTTATAAGCGAGCACCGAGTTATTTAATTCCTCTTGCTTATCTGGTGCAACTTCCTTTTTCAAATCTAACACAAGGTCTTCCGTACTTTTCCAGTCTTCTATATAATAACCGTAATATTTCGTCTTTTCTTCATCTGGTACGAGCTTTGCGTATTTCTCAAAATCTTGATCATTCACAATGAGATATTCACTATCATTAAAAACAGAAAATGGAGTTGGCTCATTTAATTGAACAGACTGCGTTTGTCCGTTAATTTTAAATTCATATGGTTTTGCAAGATCTACCTTCATCATATCTTTCGCCATATCCATTATGACCATCGTTGCACTACCTGGTGCATTATGAACTTCTCTAACTTGCTCCCTCTTTTGTTTACGTGCTTCAGCATTATATTCTTTTTCTGAAACAATCGCCATCGGTACTTCATGTTCACTGTTAAACATCGTGATTTTTTGAGTTCCAGGAAGTTTTACATACGTTACTTCTCGCGCTTCTTCAAATCCGTGTTTTTTTATTAATTCTTTTGTTTTCCCTTCTTTTATGACATTATGCGTATGAATGCCTTTTTCCTCATACGAAATAGCATGCGGGGTACTAGTTACTGCCTTATAACTCATATCCTCAAAAAATACGTACAGTGTACCAACTGCCGAAGATACAACCGCCGTAATGATAGAAATTACAAATAGAAAACGAGCATTATCTTTCATTTTATAAATAAGATTGCTAAGTACGAACATGTTTGGATATGTATAAAAAGATCTTTTTCTTTTTTGCAGTGCTTTTAATACGACTGTACTACCTTGTGTAAACAGTAAATAAGTTCCGCCTATCGTCAGCCCTACAATCGGTAAAAACAGTATGATAAAATTCATAAATGTCACTTGGAAGCTAAGTACATATGCAACAATAATACATCCTATACCAACTACACATAACGATGTAAATGCAAAAGGTTCTACTTTTTGTTTTCTTGCTTCTCTTAATAAATCAATAATTTGCAAGCGCCCTACTGTCCAAACACTAAACAATGATAGGATTAAAAATAGAATAAAGTATACACCAGCTGTAATAAGAATTGCTTTACTATTCCATACGAGTGGAAGTGTTTTATCTATTTTCAATATTACGCTTAATGCTTGGAAAAATAATTTTGAACAAAGCATGCCAAGCCCAATACCTACTACAATTGCAATACTACCTAACATAAGCTGTTCTAATATAATCATTCGGCCAAGTTGAGATTTTGTTCCGCCTATTAATGTTAATAGACCAAACTCTTTTTTTCTTGCTCGTAAAAATGTTGAATTCACATATAAAATAAAGAGTGCTGAGAAGATGACTACAATATAATTCATCGATTCTAGCCCTTTTGAGATCATATCCCTCATACTAATATTACCGCTTACGACATCTGGATGATAAATGAAGGAAGCATACATGAAAAATACGACAATCGATAAACAGCTACTAATAAGAAACGCTTTATAATTACGCCAATTTCCTTTTACGTTATTAAGCGCGAGCTGGCGAAAGTTCATGATATTCTCCTCCTAGCATCGCAAGTACATCCAGAATTTCTTGGAAAAAGGCTTGTTTCGTTCTTCCCTTATGTATTTCCGAGAAAATTTCTCCGTCGCGAATGAAAAGAATACGTTCGCAATAACTCGCCGCTACTGGATCATGCGTTACCATTGCAATTGTCACTTTCTTTTGTTCATGTAAATCTTGCAACGCGCTCATTAATGATTTTGCTGACTTCGAATCTAAGTTTCCAGTTGGCTCATCCGCTAAAATTAGCGTAGGTTCATGAATGATTGCTCTCGCTGCTGCTGCACGTTGTTGTTGTCCGCCTGACACTTCATATACTTTTTTATTTAAAATTTCTTCGATGTTTAAAAACTTTGCAATCTCAAGCACTTTCGCATCGATTTCATTTACAGATTTCTTCGCCATTACAAGTGGTAAAATGATATTTTCTTTAATCGATAACGTATCAAGTAAGTTAAAATCCTGGAAGATGAATCCTAAATGTGTACGACGAAACTCCGCTAATTTTGCAGCACGCATTTGATTAATTTCTTCACCATTTACAAGCACATGACCTGAAGTTTGCTTATCAATTGTTGCTAATAAATTTAAAAGCGTTGTTTTTCCGCTTCCTGAAGGCCCCATAATCCCTACAAACTCGCCTTCTTCAATTTTAAAATTTATATCATTTAAAGCAGTCGTCGCTACTGAACCTTTTGATTGGTACACCTTTGTTAACCCTTTTACTTCAAGAACACTCATTTCTAATCCCCCTACGTGTTTTCTTCTTACATTTACTATAAGAAAAATAAGAAAAAGAAACGAGTGATTTCCCTTACAAAACGTTTTGTTATCTTACAGTTTTGTCATTTTTCTCATTAATGTATGATATTCTTCATCTTTTGCAAATTGGAACGTAACTGTTGTTCCTTCCCCTTCAGTTGATTGTACATACACTCCATGATGTAAATTACCGCAGATTTCCTTCGTAATATATAAACCCATACCTGTCGCTTCCCTTGTTTTACGGCCGTTTATTCCCGTAAAGAACGGATCAAATATACGCTTTACATCTTGCTCAGGAATACCAATTCCATTGTCCTTAATATGTAATAACACCTTTTGATCTTTCTCTTCAATTTGAAATTGAATTTCTTTTTTCTCTGCTTCTGAAATTTTTGTATACTTAATTGCATTCACAACAATTTGGCTCATCGCGATACTAAGCCACTTTCTATCAGACGCAATCATACAAGTCTCTTCTTCAAACATCATTTTCGGAAATACAGAAGATTGAATGAACGACTTCCGATTTTCATTAATAATATCTCGAATGACCTCTATAACATTTACTACTTCTACTTTATAATCTTTCGAAAACTGATCTAACCTTGCCATATGTAACGCTAAATCTAACCCATTTAAAATACGGTTATTTTCTTCACGAATACTTTCAATCGTTCCCCTTGCTTCACGGTGTTCCTTACCATATTTCTGTAACAATAATTCAATAACGGATACTGGTGTTTTCATTTGATGGATCCATTGATTCATGAAAATCATTTGCTGTTGCTCTTTTGCATGCTGTTTATGAACTTCATTCATATATTGCTGCCTTAATAGCGTAAACGCTTCAACAACCAGTTCTTGCTCTGACGTATAAGAAGTATCGATAAGTAAAGAGTCATGTAATGTATGTCCACCGGCAATATACTGTTCTATTCTCTTTAAAAACACACTTCGTTTTCGGTAATCGTAAATAAGGTATACACTAAACACAACTGACCCTAATAACAGTCCGTATAGCCATGTACTCCAGTCCAGCGAACGCTTTTCTAAAAGGCTTTGCAACTGCAATACGAGCCCAAATAAACAAAGGCTTATAATGTAAGAAAGGATTAAGGAAAAACGGTCTATGAGGTAGCTTTTAATCTTCATGCCCTTCGCCCCACTCAGTAAGAAGAGCATAACCGTACCCACGCTTTGTGACAATTGCATTTTTAATGCCTAACTCCTCAAGTTTCTTCCTTACACGCTTTACATTCACGGTTAATGTATTATCATCAACAAAAGCTACTTCATCCCATAAAGCCTCTAACAGCTCTTCACGTGTCACGTATTGATTTGATTGTTTCATTAAACATTCTAATAAATAAAACTCATTTTTTGTAAGTTCCGTTTGTTGACCTTTCCACTCTACTGTGTGCTGTGATGGGAATAATAACAATCCATTAACACCTAAGCAGTCACTTTCCGCCGCCAAAGCATACTCACCATACCCGCGGCGGAGTGCACTTTTCACCTTTGCCATTACGATATCTAAATGGAATGGCTTTGTAATGTAATCATCTCCGCCATTTTCAATCGCCATTACTTGATCCATTTCCCCTGTTCTTGCAGAAACAAAAATAATCGGCGCATTCGATACAGTGCGGATTTGGCGGCACCAGTAGAAGCCATCAAAGTATGGTAAATTAATATCAAGTAACACAAGATGAGGACTTACTTTTACAAACTCATCTTTTATATGCCGTAAATCGCTCACTCTGAAAGATTGATATCCATACCTTTCTAAATGCTCCTCTAATATCTCTGCAATTTTTTCATCATCTTCTACAATTAATATTTTATACATATTCCTTTTCTCCCCATAAAATATTCTTCTAAAATCACTCCTTTGTCTATTATAAATTGAAACTTTAATCAATGGGGATTTTTTCCTATATCGACTTATGGTTCACCTATATGAATTGGGTTTTCACTGGACTCAAATAACGAAAAAAAAAGACCGCCATATTTCGGCAGTCTTAATCGATAAATTCAAATTGATATTCAAGAATTTTCACAATATCTCCGTCTGTTGCACCACGTGCACGAAGGGCTTCATCAATACCCATTCCACGCATTTGACGAGCAAATCGGCGTACAGATTCATCACGTGAGAAGTCTGTCATCTTGAATGTTTTCTCAATGTCATAACCAGAAATAACAAATGTGCCATCACTTTCGCGTGTAATTTCAAAATTAGATTCAGATTCAAATTTGTACATTACACTTGCTTCAGATTCTTCTACATCATCGTACATTGGGAATTCTGGTGTTGTTTCTAATAAGTTCGCTACTTCAAATAGTAAGTCACGAACACCTTGTTTCGTTACAGCTGAGATTGGGAAAATTTTCACTTCGTCTCCCAATTTCTCTTTAAATGCTTGTAAGTTTTCTTCTGCATCTGGCATATCCATTTTGTTTGCAACAACAACTTGTGGACGCTCAGTTAAACGCATATTGTATTCTTTTAGTTCATTATTGATTGTGACATAATCTTCATATGGCTCACGTCCTTCTAAACCAGACATATCGATAACGTGTACAATTACACGTGTACGTTCGATATGACGTAAGAATTGGTGTCCAAGTCCAACGCCGGAGTGTGCGCCTTCAATTAGTCCAGGAAGGTCAGCCATAACGAAGCTGCGGTTATCACCAGTTTCAACAACACCAAGATTCGGAACGATTGTTGTAAAGTGATATTCTGCAATTTTCGGACGCGCTGATGATACAACAGATAATAATGTAGATTTACCTACACTTGGGAATCCAACAAGTCCAACATCTGCTAGCACTTTAAGTTCTAGCGTGACATCACGTTCTTGACCTGGTTCCCCGTTCTCAGCGATTTCTGGAGCTGGGTTCGTCGCTGTTGCGAAACGTGAATTACCACGGCCACCACGGCCACCTCTTGCGATTACAGCTGTTTGTTCATGCGTTACTAAATCGGCAAGAATTTCACCTGTTTTTTCATCTTTCACTATTGTTCCTGGTGGAACCTTTACGATTAAATCTTCAGATTTACGACCGTGCTGACCTTTACTCATTCCGTGCTGACCGCGATCAGCTTTGAAATGACGTTGGTAGCGGAAGTCCATTAATGTACGTAAGCCTTCCTCAACAACAAAAACAACATCTGCACCTTTACCACCGTCGCCACCTGCTGGGCCACCTTTAGGTACATACTTCTCACGACGATACGCAACCATTCCGTTACCACCGTCGCCGCCTTTTACATATATCTTGACCTGATCTACAAACATTATTTCACCACACTTTTTTCGATTAGTTGTAATATAACTGAGACTTCTTCGTCTCGTACTGTATAAGAAATGGAATACCATTTATTGTTTTCGTTCGCAAGCCACGTTTGTAGTTCTTCTACATTCGTTAGCTTTCCACGAAAATCAAAAAAGAAACGAGCATTCTCCGCGTCACTTTCAATTGTGATACAAACATAATTTTCAACATATACGTCTAAACTATGCTGAAGCATTAAGAAAAACTGATTCGTCCATGTACATACAGTCTCATCTAGATGAGATAAGTTATGTAATTTCCCTAATACTTCGTACTCCAATAAGCACGGTTGCTGTTTCCAATTATATGTTAAAATCCACTCTGAAAATAAAGGCATTGATAGCCCCATCAGATTGGATTCTTGTCTCGCTTCTTGGACAAAACGATCGATGAGCCTATGAATCTCTTCCACTTTTCCAAGGGAAAGATTTCCTTTAACCATCTGCAAACGATTGAGCCAATCATGTCTCGAGTGGCTCAACGCATCTATAATTGTCCATTTTTCATTCATTTAGATACCCCTTAATATAGAAAAACTCTAACCTGCACTCAGGTTAGAGTTTTCCGTGAGTTCTTATGCTTCTTGAGCAACAGGATATACGCTCACTTGTTTGCGGTCACGACCAAGACGCTCAAAGCGTACTACGCCGTCAACTTTCGCGTATAAAGTGTCATCGCCACCACGACCAACGTTAACACCTGGATAAATTTTTGTACCGCGTTGACGGTAAAGAATTGAACCACCTGAAACCGTTTGACCATCTGCGCGTTTAGCACCAAGACGTTTTGACTGAGAGTCACGACCGTTCTTTGTACTACCTACACCTTTCTTAGATGCGAAAAACTGAAGATCTAATCTTAACATACGTTACACCTCCTGCACTTTTTCTATTAAACGGATATACTTTCCGTAATCAAGTTCAATCGTCTTAAGTGAAACAACCAATCCTTCTAAAAGTATTTGTGCTTTTTCTGCTGTATGAACGTCTAAATCATTAGGCAATTCATACGTCAAGAATCCGCCATCACTTCCGAGTTCAATAGTTGCCTGCACATTACAAAGTTCTTCCACTGCATTTATAGAACCAAACACAACCGCTGTAGTTCCAGCACAGACAAGATCTTGTCCATGTGGCGCATAATTGGCATGTCCAGTCATTTTAAATGATCGGATACTTCCTAATTTCGTGCGACTTATCGTAATCTTAATCATCTTAACCAGAATTAAGCGTTGATAGCTTCAACTACTAGCTTAGTGTAAGGTTGACGATGACCTTGTTTCTTACGATTGTTCTTTTTCGCTTTGTATTTGAAAACGATGATTTTCTTAGCGCGACCTTGTTTTTCAACTTTCGCAGTAACTGTTGCACCCTCTACAACTGGGCTACCAACTTTCACGTTTTCGCCACCAACGAAAAGAACTTTGTCAAAAGTAACAGTTTCACCAGCTTCAACATCTAATTTTTCAATGTAGATTGCTTGACCAGCTTCAACTTTAATTTGTTTTCCACCTGTTTCGATAATTGCGTACATACTTGCACCTCCTCTTAATTACTAAGACTCGCCAAAAACGAGGTAGACATAAAATGTCTTTAGGGAACCTGTCTTGTGCGGTTGTAGCATATAGCAGTTTAGGTGCTATAAACTATAACATAAAAATATTACCATGACTCATTGACTATTGTCAATGAATGTTCTGCTAACTATTTTTTCCGTTCTACAATTTCTTTCTTACTTCCAAAACGGATAATAGCGTACTTTTCGATAATATCATCTTTGAAATAAATTTCAAATGGAATATTTTTTTGTAATTCTTTTTGTGAAAAATGTTTTTGTACTTTTTTTGAAGCACCAATCAATACAGCTTCATCCTCTATATTACCATAAGTAATAAGCTCTCTCTCTAGCTCATACGCAATTGTTTCATTAGATATAACGTAACCTGTCGCTTTACAAGGCGCACACTCTTCTAATAATACGTCACGTAACGAATGTTTCTTGCGCTTACGCGTCATCTCTAAAATACCTAACTCTGTAAACCCAAGCACTCTTGTATATGTGCGATCATCTTGTAAAGCTATCATTAAACGCTCTCTTACCTTCTCTTTATCTTCCCGTCTTTTCATATTAATAAAATCAATTAATATCATCCCGCCAATATCACGAAGTCTTAATTGACGAGCAATCTCTTCAGCAGCCATTTCATTTGTGCGAAATACGGTATCTTGTAAATTTTGTTTTCCAGTAAATTTACCTGTATTCACATCAATTACAGTCATCGTCTCCATTTGTTCTACAATTAGATAGGCACCATTTGGTAGCCACACAATTTTTTGAAGTGCTTTCTCGATTTCACGATCTATTCCAAAATGGTTAAACATCGAAGATTTTTCATTATAAAAGGATACTCTTTCTTTCCCTACTTTTTCTTCTAATTCTTTTACTATACTTCTCGTATCTACAACTATTTTTTCAATTGTTTCAATTGGGTTCTCCTGAAATACACGATCTAAAAACGTCGCTGGTTGATGAAGTAGTAAGGGCGCCTTCCCTTGATCTTCTTTTCTTTTTAACTCTTCATATAACTGCTGCAACCCTTGCATTTCAGCTTGTATTTCATCGATCGTTCCTTTTTCAGAAGCAGAACGGAAAATGTATCCACCTGTTCCTTCTACTTCAATTCCCAGTAACTGTTGTCTTCTTTTATTATTTTTTATTTTCCGAGAAACAGCGCGCATTTCATCATAGGGCATGTAAACGACATATTTTCCGGTAAATTCTATCTTCGCCGTTAATTTTGGCCCCTTCGTATCAATTGCCTCTTTCACAACTTGTACAAGTATCGCCTGTCCTTCATGTATGCGATATGAAGATGGTACATCATCAAATGAAAGATATGCATGTTTTTCTAATCCGATATTTACAAAGGCTGCGTTCATTCCAGCAATTGTTCTTACGATACGCCCAACATAAATATGTCCGACAATCTCCTGCTCTTCATTCCGTTTCCATAAAAGCTCTACAATTTTTTGTTTCTCTTCTATCGCAACACGCTTTTCCGAACCAGTGTAGTTAATATATAACGTCTTCAAAATTCTTTCCTCACTTTTCATTTCTTTTCCTTACAATATAAAAGGTTAGTGTCGTCGTCAACACTAACCAATTAATTCTTCAACAGATGAGGTTGTTCGTTTTTCAGCAAAATACGCATACAACAATTCATTTTCGTCCAATGTGTAATGCTCTTTATATTTTCCATGGACGATAATAGAGTGTTTATATCCTCTGCGAAATTTTGTGAAAATCGTATATAAATGATCTTCCGTTTTCACCTCAATAGGTGCTATTTTTTCAATATCTCTTTTATTCCCATAATAACGCTCTAATAAAAAACGCATAAATGCGTACCGTCTTTGTTTCCATTCTTGATATAAAGAAATCGCTAGAAAAACGAGTAATACCCACATCATAATGTTATTACTATTCCAAAGTAACTGCCATCCTAATATTACACTAAAAAAAACACATGACAATTTCATCATCTTTTCATGTGCTTGTAAATAGGGAAAACGATATGATAATACATTAAATAATACTTTTCCACCATCAAGTGGCCAAATAGGCAATAAATTAAACCCTAAAATAATGACATTATTCCATACAAAGAAATGGTACAAATCGTCAGTTACCCAGCCCGCTTTATACAAAATGTAAGCGACTGCAATCATCCATATATGCTGAATTGGCCCCGCCATAACGACAATTAATTCTTCTTTTAACGATTTGTTCCCATGTTCTTCCATCTCAACTACACCACCAAACGGCAAAAGCTGAATTTGTTTAATACGCCAATTATAATACGCTGCGGCAAAAGCATGCCCAAGTTCATGAACTAAAACGATACAAAATAGTAATAGTAACTCTTTAAAACGTGCTGTAAAAATACCAATGACAATAATAACCCAAAACAACGGATGCACAGAAATTTTCGTGAAAACATCCCTATATTTAATCAAATGAAATCACCTGAATTGGATCAATAAATTTTTCATTCTTTTTTATTGCAAAATAAAATTTGCCATTTTTATTATTTTCATCATTACTCACTATTCCAATTTTTTGTTTCTTTGAAACGTAATCATATAATTTTACTGACATATCATTTAAATTTGCATACCATGACTCCGTACCATCAGCGTGCTGAATTTGAACTGTATTTCCAAGTTCCTCTTTCTTGCCCGCAAAAACAACTATACCTTCATTTACTGACTCCACCGTTGCATTTGTAGCCGTTTGAACAAATACACCCTGGCCGTTTTTTTGAAATCCTTGCATCACCTTTCCAGAGGCAGGAATCGCATAATCCTTTTGCTGAATAGCCTCTTCTTTTTTCTCATTTGGAGAAAAGAACACGAGAGGTTTTCCAAACTGATTTTCATACCATTTTGATATAGTAGCAAATTGAAATTCTTCTTGCATAACTTTTTCTGTAACAGCTCTAGTACCATCAAAAGAAGAAGGTGCGTTCTTAAATAAAATAGCAACCGAAAGAACTAATATTGCTGATAGCAAAACTTTGAAGAGAAAAACTTCTTTTCGAAATAGAGGATGAATTTCCTTCTCCCCCTCTTCAATAAAGACCGTTTCGCTATCAAAATCTCCTCCCGCAAAATACTGCTCTTCTTCTAGCAATTCTTGCTCTGCTTTCCTTTTCGCAATCCGCTTTTTAATTTCTTCCACACGTCTATTCTTCATACTGTCTCCTTTCTTTCGTTAGCCTTATTCAAATAGAAACAGTTATATACAGTTTGTACATATGTATGAGTTATAGAAGGAAGATATTCATGCGAAGAAAAAAGAAAGCACTCCGCATTTATGCGAAGTGCTTTTAACGGATTCCAAAGAAATTTTTCATCTTTGTAAATACCGATACTTTTTCTTGTTCAAATGCTTGTAATGGTACATTCTCACCTAACAAGCGTCTTGCAATATTACGATAAGCTATTGCTGCTTTCCCGCTAGGTTGCAGCGCTACAGGTTCACCTGTATTCGTAGCACGAATAACTTCATCATCATCCTCGACAACTCCAAGAAGCTCGATTGACAGTGTACGTACGATTTCATCAACGTCTAACATATCCTGTTCATGAAGCATATGACTACGCACACGGTTAATGACAAGTTTCGGTGGTTCAATATCCTCTTTCTCTAAAAGCCCGATAATACGATCCGCATCACGCATTGAGGATACTTCTGGTGTTGTTACAACGATTGCTTTATCCGCACCTGCTACTGCATTTTTAAACCCCTGCTCAATCCCCGCAGGACAATCAATTAATATGTAATCATAATCTTGACGTAATACTTGTATTAATTCATCCATTTGTTCAGGTGTTACCGCCGACTTATCGCTCGTTTGTGCTGCAGGTAATAAATAAAGATCATCAAAACGCTTATCTTTAATAAGAGCCTGAGGTAAACGACAACGCCCTTCAACGACATCAACAAGATCAAATACAATACGATTTTCTAGCCCCATTACTACGTCTAAATTGCGTAAACCGATATCTGTATCAATTAAACACACTTTTTTCCCAGATAACGCAAGGGCTGTACCAATGTTCGCAGACGTTGTAGTTTTACCTACTCCGCCTTTTCCAGATGTAATTACTATTGCCTCTCCCACAGCTATACAATTCCCCTTTCTAACTTTGTTAAATTAGGTCTAAGATGAGTGAGAAGTTGCAGGCGATCGACAACAATGTGATTGTTCTCATTAATGTACGCACATTCTGCCGCCTCTGCTCCGTCTTCTTTCTCTTCCGGAGCCCGCATTGTCACATCACTAATTCGGAGTTGCATAGGGTTCATAATAGATGCAGCAATAACAGCTTCTGAATCTCCATCATACCCCGCATGTGCAATTCCTCTTAATGATCCCAAGACAAAAATATTCCCCCCAGCGATAACCGTTCCGCCTGGATTAACATCTCCAATTAATAATAAATTGCCTTTTACATGTAACACTTGTCCAGAGCGAACAATTTTGGAAATAGGGACAATTTCTGTTTCTTCTTTCCAAGCTATTGCTTCTGCTTTTGTTATAACATCACTTTCGATTGATTCTACAACAAGGTTCTTCTTATTGCGAATTAACGTACGAATCTCTTCTTGTTGTACTTCTGTTAAATAGCGATTTCCTACTTTAACACGCACTTCAATTAAAGAACGTCCGTCACTCTCATAGTAATGTGTAGAAAGCTTTTCATCCAATTCTTTTAGTAGCTCAGAGAATGAACAGCAATCATCTAAATGAAGTGTTATTCCATCTTTTGTCCCTTTTATCGTTACATTTTGTTGCTTTTTTTCTTCCACTAAAGTTCACCCCACCGATTCAATTCGACATAAAATTAGAAAATCCTTTTTTCTTTTTCTTCTATCGCTTTTGAAAGACGCACTAAATATCGTCTCAGTGGGAAACAAACTATTAATAAGAAAATTCCATTTAGCAATAAAGTAGCAAGGAGACGATCTGTGAAAAAGACAGATGCTGACATGTGAGTACGTCCTAACAAAGTTAAAAACCCATACACATAATACTCTAATGCTGCAATGCCAGCCAGTACGATAGAAGCGACAATAAATAAATTCAATTGTAATACTTTCATCACACTATAAACTAAATAAGCTAAAATCGGATAAGCAAATATATATATACCGACAAGTTCCGTGTATACGGTATCAAATAAGAAACCAAATAATAGTCCGTAGTAAATCCCTTGAACCGGACTATAGTACACTGTAATAAAACATAACACAATTATAAAGAAATGCGGTGCTGCTATACTGCCTTTCCAAAAGACGTCTGTTGGAACAACAGTAGAGAACATATTTTCAAATAAAAAAACAAAAAGGAGCAAAAGAGGAAGAGCTGCTCTTTTTAAAATCGTCATCATCTCTTCTCTCCCTCCTATTCTAACGGCGCTGTAGGCATATCACGTTTTGCAACTATAATATGCTCTACATCATTCAAATCAGCGGATGGTTTTACATAAGCCGTTTTTGTTAAACCGTATGGATCTGGCTGAACATCAACAATTTTCCCAATCGCAAGACCTTTAGGGAAGATATCACCAAGTCCAGATGTTACAACTAGTTGATCTTTTTGTACCTCTGCATCAGAGCTAATCTTTGTGAAAAGAAGTAGTTGTTTTTCTTTATCGTAACCTTCAATTAATCCAAAGATATTTTCTTGTCCTTGTACAATAGCAGAAACACGGTTTGTTCGGCTCATCGAACTTAACAACTCTACTGAAGATGTAAACTGAGATACACTTTTTACGCGTCCAACTAAACCTTTCGGAGTTACAACAGCCATATCTTTTTTGATCCCTTGCTGTGCTCCTTTATCAATTCCAACTAAATCGTACCATTTATCGGGATTACGAGAAACCACACTAGCTTGTACTTCCGTATAATCACCACGGGACTTTTCTTTACCAGTTAATTCTCGTAGTTTTTTATTCTCATCGTCTAAATTTTTCACTACTGCAGATAAATCTGCGGTAGAATCTAATTTTGCTTTCAGCTTTTTATTCTCTTCATACGTGCGCTTTACATCTTCTACGTTCTCGAAGAATCCGGCAACATAATTCGCTGGCTTTTGGAATACACGTTCTACAACACCGACAGTATCTTTTATAAACTGCTCTGGCCATGATAAACTGTTCCGTTCTTTCAATGAGATTCCAATCAATGCCACGAGAAGAATAATACTAACTAACAAAACAATTAATCTTTTGTTTAAGAAAAACTGTGGCACGTTCACACCCTCTTAATTTCATTGATTTTTATTTTGCAATATTATCGAGCAGCAGTTTTGAAAAGATCGATATTGTCTAATGCTTTACCCGTTCCAATTGCTACGCAATCTAATGGATCCTCTGCAACAAGAACTGGCATATTTGTTTCTTCACTAATAACTTTATCTAAGTTACGTAGTAATGCCCCGCCACCCGTTAATACGATACCACGGTCCATAATATCCGCTGCTAATTCAGGTGGAGTTTTTTCTAACGTATTTTTAACTGATTCTACAATTGCATCTACTGTATCTTTTAATGCATCTGCAATTTCTTCTGGTTGAATTAGTACTGTTTTCGGTAAACCACTTACTAAATCACGACCGCGAATTTCCATAGGCTCAATACCTTCTGGCTCGCCTGCAGAACCGATTTCTAATTTTAATGCTTCTGCTGTTCTTTCACCGATCATTAAGTTGTAGCTTTTCTTAATGTACTGAATGATTGAATCGTCCATATCATCACCAGCAACACGAACTGATTGACTTGTTACAATACCACCTAAAGAAATAATTGCAACTTCTGTTGTACCACCACCGATATCAACAACCATACTACCAGTCGGCTCCCAAACAGGTAAGTTTGCACCAATTGCTGCTGCAAATGGCTCTTCGATTGGATAAGCATCACGAGCACCAGCTTGACGAGTCGCATCGATTACTGCACGTCTTTCTACAGCTGTAATACCAGATGGTACACATACCATTACGTATGGTTTACGTGAGAAGAATCCATTTGATTTTTGAGCTTGTTGAATGTAGTATTTCATCATTATTGCTGTTGTTTCGTAATCAGCAATTACACCATCTTTCATAGGACGAAGTGCCACTACGTTTCCTGGTGTACGACCAATCATTTGTTTTGCATCGCTACCTACCGCAACGATTTGTTTCGTATCAGTTTGTAATGCTACTACTGAAGGTTCACGTAAAACTACACCTTTCCCTTTCACATATACAAGCGTATTCGCTGTTCCTAAGTCTATTCCAAGATCGCGAGTAAATCCACCAAATCCAAACATATCATTTATCTTCCCTTCTTATTTTCACGGACTCATTTTTCTTACTTTATATTTATAAAAACAGTACGTTTTTTTATATCTGCATCCTTTTTGTAGATAATTTTCTACAAAAAACTCATAAATCACATTATAAAACAAAATAAGTAAAAAGAATAGTCTTAAATATGACCTTTTTCCTTTAAACTCACGAATTTATGGTCACCTATTATGATATGATCAAGTACTTCAATTCCGATAATTCGACCACATTCTACTAATCGTTTTGTAACTTCAATATCTTCACGGCTCGGCGCCGGATCTCCTGAGGGATGGTTATGAAGACATATAATAGAGGCTGCTGCCCGACGGAACGCTTCTTTAAAAACTTCCCTTGGGTGCACAATCGACGTATTTAAACTTCCAATAAAAATAGTTTGCCTATGTATAACTTGATTTTTCGTATTCAAATATAAACAAACAAAATGCTCCTGTTGCAAAAAACGCATCTCTTCCATCATATAACTCGCACAATCTTCTGGACTTCGAATACTATATCTATTTTGATATTCTAAACGTACCATTCTTCTACCTAATTCAAAAGCAGCCATAAGCTGCGACGCCTTTGCAATCCCAACACCATGAATGCTCATCATCTCTTCTAACGTTGCATCCTTTAACATTCGTAAGCCGTCAAAATGATGGAGAATATTATCTGATAACGTTAACACCGTTTCTTCTTTAGAACCCGTTCTGAGTAAAACTGCAAGAAGTTCTCGATTCGATAAACTTCCTGCTCCTTCTAACAATAAACGCTCCCGTGGCTGTTCTTCTCTCACAACATCACGAATACCGTTCATCTCTCCACCCCTTTTTTTACGATTTCTCCTAAAGAAAACCCCATGCAATTTTACACATGGGTTACATCGCTATCAAACTGTTTTAATTCACGGACAAGACGCGCAATTGGCAAGCCAACTACACTGTAGTAGTCCCCTTGAATATGTTGAACAAAAATAGACCCTTTACCTTGAATTCCATAGCTCCCTGCTTTATCAAGTGGTTCCTTCGATGCAACGTATACGTCTATTTCCTCTTCTGTTAATCCCCAAAATGTTACTTCTGTACGTTCATAAAAAGTTACCGTTTTTTCTTTCGATATAATTGCAACACCTGTGTATACTTCGTGTGTTTTCCCCGATAATAATCGTAACATTTCTTTCGCCTCAGCCTCATTAGACGGCTTTCCAAGAATACGCGAATCATATGTAACAATTGTATCTGCACCTAGTACAACTTGATTACTATGGTTTTCTGCCACAGCAGATGCTTTTTGCAAAGCAAGCGACATAACAATATCAGAAGGTGATGAATATGCACCAATCGTCTCTTCTACTTCACTAACAACGATTTCAAATGGAACATCTGCTAATTCAAGCAGTTCCTTCCTCCTAGGTGACCCTGAAGCTAAAATAATTTTCCTCATATTTTCTCCTTCCCTTCTCACATGAAGCAGAATAATTTAAATCAATCGTATCAAAGGAATAGTTTCCCCACAAATTCTAGAAATATCATTTTCTCTAAACAAAATAATAGTTCTTTTTAAATACGATTATATGCTGCCCATACAGAAAGCACTTTGTTCTAAATTCAAAAGAAAAGAAAGAAGTATATGTACTTCTTTCTTCGTCATTTCATTATCCTATTATTTCACTTTTTGTGAAACCATTTTTTCATACGAAAGTATACCATCAATAATAACTTGATTTAATTTAGCTACAGATTCCTTATCGCTCTTCCCTTCCTTAATCGTTTGCACCGCTATTGACGTATACGTATAAAGCTTCTTCGCATCTTCACGCTTCATACTCTTCCCTTCCTTTTCAATAGCTTTCCACTCTTTTTGAATCGCTTCTATATCTTTTGGATTACTTTTTCCACTAGTTTGTACGCTGGACACATATTTTGCTAAATGAGTATATAATGGCTGCACTTTCGCTAAAAACATTCCTACTTCTTTATCATTTTTGAGCAATGCTTTATCTGTAATATCCCAATTTTTTTTCAAAACTGAAACACCATCTTGCTTATACTGATCTATTAATTGATTAACAGCCTGTTCATCGCTCGTAATAGCAACAACTAACGCATACTTATCACCACTCGGTTTCAAAGTAGCCACGCCCCCATTACTTTTCCACTCTTCAATAGCAGCCTGTCCTTTTTCTTCAGAGGAATAAAGCCCTCCTTGAACGAAAAATAGTTTCATTGGTTCTAATGACGTTCCTACCTGTGCTTTTGGTTTTTCCTCTTTCGGTGTTGGTGTTTGTTCTGCCGTTCCACCCACCTTTTGTTCCTCATTACCTGTCTGCTTCGAAGCCGTTACCTTACCTTCTCCTGTCGTCCCTTGTCCAGTTAATAAATGAATCATACCCATCCCAAATGCAGTACCGATAATTATTGCAGTTGCAACAATTGCGATTATTGTATTGCTCCACTTCTTTCGATATTTTTCCATAGATACTGATTTCGCTTTTTGAAACGGAACGACATTTTTCGGTCTCTCACTTTCTGCTATCATCCAGTCAAACTCATCCTTCTTTTTTTCCTCATACTTCGCTTCTGTTCCATTTACTTTCACCGAGATCGTTCGTGATTGCTTGTCCATACACTCACACCTCACCTCTTGTCATTGTCCGCATCATATCATATTCATTCCACAAAAAAACGAGATATTTGTCAGAGGAATTCGTCAAATAACCCTATATTATTATCTTATATGTATGCATTTGACTTCATTTGTAGAACAAAAAACTAGATAGCAAAGACTATCTAGTTTTTCTCGCGAATATATTTTCTAACTTCGGAAATGAAATACAAAGAACCTGTTATGATAAAAACATCATGTTCTCCTATCATGTCAACCTTTGTATCAATTGCCTCTTTCCAATCTTCAAAAACTAATTTTGACTCTTGTTGTGAATACGATGCAAGCTTGTCAGCAGAAATGGCACGATCAAAGGCAAACGTCGTAAATATTATTTCATCAGCAACTTTTTCTAATTGCCCTACCATGTTATGTAACTGTTTGTCACCAAGAGCAGTAAATAAAACTATTACATTCTTCTTTTTATAATGTGCCTCTACTGTTTTTACAAGACTTTCAATACCTTCTGGATTATGAGCACCATCTATTATAATATCTGGATTACTTTGTAACTTTTCAAATCGACCAATCCAGTATGCTTCTTGTAAGCCAACTTTCATCTCCTCTTCATTAATTAAAAATGATAAATATGTTTTTAAATACATTACTGCCATAAGCGCTAGCGCTGCATTGCCTACTTGATGAATACCTTTCATTGAAATTCGAACATTTTCAAACGAGGCAAATGGACAATCAAAATCAAAATGTTCCCCATCTTCATTAGAATGTTTATGTAATGTTGTAAACTGTTTTCCAAGTTCATATAAGCTTGCATGGTTTTCCTTAGCAACCTTTTGAATTACTTGCAATGCTTCTTCATTTTTCACACCAGTAATAACTGGAACACCAGACTTAATAATCCCTGCCTTTTCATATGCAATTTCTCCTAGTGTATTGCCTAAAATATGCATATGATCGTGGCCGATATTCGTAATAATCGTGAGAACCGGATGAATAACATTTGTAGAATCAAATCTTCCCCCAAGCCCCGTTTCAAATAAAACAACATCACAGAAATTAACTTTACCGAAATAATAAATTACCATTACTGTAATGATTTCAAACTCAGTCGCTTCTCCTAAGTCCGTCTCATCTAATTTTTCAACGACTGGCTTTACCATATTTACAAGTTCCGCAATCTCTTCATCTGCAATCGGTATTCCGTTTACACTAATACGTTCATTGAATGTTTCTATGTAAGGCGATGTAAACGATCCTACTTTATATTTCGCACCTTCTAACATGTAGCGCATGTATGTTAAGGTTGAACCTTTTCCATTTGTGCCGGCTAGATGAACACATTTTATATGACGCTCTGGATTTCCGAGTTCTTCTAACATCCATTGCATTCTTTCTAGTCCTGGTTTTATCCCAAATTTCAATCGGCTATGAATCCAGTTTATCGCTTCTTCGTATGTATGTATCACGTTTGCTATTCCCCTTTCAAAAGACAAACTTCTTAATTCTATTATACGCAAAGAAAAGAGACTCACCAATATAGTGAGTCTCTGAAAAACATTTTTATTTCTCAAGATCCGCTAGACGTTGACGAACCGCTTCGCGTTTTTCTAGGTAATCTTGCTCTTTCGCACGCTCTCCGTCAATAACTTCTGCAGGAGCTTTCGCTACGAATCCTTGGTTTGAAAGTTTCTTCTGTACACGTTCTACTTCTTTACCGAACTTCTCAAGTTCTTTTTCAAGACGCGCTTTCTCTTCATCAAGATTGATAAGATCAGCTAACGGTAAGAATAACTCTGCACCTGATACGATTGCAGTCATCGCTTTTTCTGGCGCTTGTAAATCAATCTTAATTGTTAGTTCACTTGGGTTACAGAAACGCTCAATGTAAGAGCTGTTTTTCGTAAGCTGAGCTAGTACTACCTCGTCTTTTGCTTTAATTTGCATTTGAACTTTTTTGCTCATTGGCGTATTTACTTCCGCACGGATGTTACGAACAGAGCGAATGATATCAACTAGAAGGTGCATTTCTGCTGCCGCTTCTTTATCTTGTAAATCTTCGCGAACTGTTGGCCATGCTGCTACTGTAATAGACTCGCCTTCATGCGGTAAATGTTGCCAAATTTTCTCTGTTACGAACGGCATGAATGGATGTAATAGACGCATCGTTTGGTCTAATACGTAAGCTAAAATCGAACGAGTTGTTTTCTTAGCTGCTTCATCTTCACCGTATAGTGGAAGTTTCGCCATCTCAATGTACCAGTCACAGAAATCATCCCAAATGAAGTTGTATAATGAACGACCAGCTTCACCGAACTCATATTTATCCATGTTACGTGTTACACTTTCGATTGTTTCGTTTAAGCGAGTTAAAATCCACTTATCTGCAACTGATTTTTCACCAGTTAAATCGATTTCTTCATACTTCATGTCATCCATGTTCATTAATACGAAACGTGATGCGTTCCAAATTTTATTAATGAAGTTCCAAGTAGATTCTACTTTTTCCATGCTGAAACGTAAATCTTGACCTGGTGCACTTCCTGTTGATAAGAAGTAACGCATTGCATCTGCACCGTACTTCTCGATAACATCCATCGGATCAATACCGTTACCAAGAGATTTACTCATTTTACGTCCTTGCTCATCACGAACTAAACCGTGAATTAATACATCTTTAAATGGACGCTCTCCTGTAAACTCTAAACCTTGGAAAATCATACGAGATACCCAGAAGAAGATGATGTCATAACCAGTTACTAAAGCATCTGTTGAATAGAACTTTTTAAAGTCTGCTGCATCTTCATTCGGCCAGCCAAGTGTTGAGAATGGCCATAATGCTGAACTGAACCATGTATCAAGCACGTCATTATCTTGATTCCAGTTTTCAAGATCTGCTGGTGCTTCTGTACCTACGTATACTTCACCAGTTTCTTTATGATACCAAGCTGGAATGCGGTGTCCCCACCATAATTGACGAGAAATACACCAGTCATGAATGTTTTCCATCCAGCGTAAGTATGTGTTTTCAAAACGCTCTGGTACGAACGTTACTTTTTCTTCTTCTTTTTGTTGAAGTTCTACCGCTTTTTCTGCAAGTGGAGCCATTTTTACGAACCATTGTGTTGATAAATAAGGCTCAACAACTGCACCGCTACGCTCACTATGACCTACTGAGTGCATATGAGGCTCGATTTCTACTAATACGCCAGCTTCTTGTAAGTCTTTCACTAACTCTTTACGGCATTCGAAACGATCCATACCGTTATACTTACCAGCTTTTTCGTTCATCGTTCCATCTTCGTTCATTACTAAAATACGTGGTAAGTCATGACGGTTACCTACTTCAAAGTCATTCGGGTCATGAGCTGGTGTAATTTTCACAACGCCTGTTCCGAAGTCTTTTTCTACGTATTCATCAGCAATAATCGGAATCTCTCGGCCTACGATTGGAAGTGTAACTGTTTTTCCGATTAAATGTTTGTAGCGATCATCTTCTGGATGAACTGCTACCGCTGTATCACCAAGCATTGTTTCTGGACGAGTAGTTGCAAGGCGAATGTGACCAGAGCCGTCTGTTAACGGATAGTTCATATGGTAGAATGCACCTTGAACTTCTTTATGAATTACTTCAATATCAGAAAGAGCTGTGCGTGTTGCTGGATCCCAGTTGATGATATACTCACCGCGGTAAATTAAGTCTTTTTCATATAATTGAACGAATACTTTATTAACAGCGTTAGATAAACCTTCGTCTAATGTGAAGCGTTCACGAGAATAGTCTAGTCCTAAACCAACTTTCCCCCATTGTTGACGAATGTGAGAAGCGTATTCTTCTTTCCATTCCCAAGCTTTTTCAAGGAATTTCTCACGACCAAGATCGTAACGTGAAATACCTTCTTCACGAAGTTTTCCTTCTACTTTCGCTTGCGTTGCGATACCAGCATGGTCCATTCCTGGAAGCCATAATACATCGTAACCTTGCATACGCTTTGTACGAGTTAAAATATCTTGAAGCGTCGTATCCCAAGCGTGACCTAAGTGTAACTTACCAGTTACGTTCGGAGGTGGAATTACAATTGTATATGGTTGTTTCTTCTCATCTCCTGTTGCTTCGAAATATTTGCCTTCAAGCCACCACTTGTAAAGGCCTTCTTCAACGGACATATGATCATATTTAGTTGGTAAATTATTTTCCGTGTTTGACATTATTTTCCCTCCTTAAAATAAAAAATGCCCCTCATCCAAAAAAGGACGAGGGACATCGCGGTACCACCTTTATTTACAAACAAATTCAGAATTTGCTTATACTCTTAATTTGATAACGGACAAATCCGTCTTTTCCTAATAAGAATCATTCCGTTCAGAAAAGATGCTCCAGGGCTACCTTCTAACATAACTATCTAGAGAACCTCCCAGCCAATGGTTCCCCTCTCTGAAGACGTTTCATGTTATACTCTTCCCCTTCAATGCATTTATGTGATTGTTAATTATTATATACAATAGTGTAAAAAACGAAACCTTATTCGTCAAGATAAATTTGAAACTACGGCTTTTATCTCTTTATGGAACTAATAAAAAAAGATAAGCAGGGTTCTCCCTACTTATCTTCTTTATCCGTTCCCTTGCTGGGCAGCTTGTAATTGCGAAAGGAAATATTCTGTATTACTAATGAGCCAATGCGATTGCTGCAGAATTTTTACCCCGCGAAGCTCATTTTCTTCATTACGACTCTTTCTTCTTTTCGTATACGACTGAATTTGCCGAATAAAATGCGACGGGTACGTCATATACGCAAACATAAGAAGCTGCTCCTCTTTCGTAAATGGAAAATTTTTTTGATACATTTGATACCATTCAAAGCGGTCGCTCCGCGCAATTGGATATGTGTTCAAAGACCTTGAATAAAAGCTGACGATATCCTGTACCGGTGTAGCAAACTGAGACTTTTCTAAACTAATAAAATAACCGTTTCGTTCATAATCAAATAAAAAGTGATTAAGCGATACATTTCCATGAACGAAAGTAGTACGTGTTTTTTCCTTTTCTTTCATTGCATCATGCCATTCACTTAATTGTTTCGTTGCGAACTCACGTGCTCTCATAACGTGGTGATAATACGTACAATATTGTAATTCAAATGGAGACATATACCACTTCGCTTCAGATTCTATGAGAAACTCTTCTAATATCTCGCCATCATTTTCCCAACGGCCGGATATATTTGTATAATGTTTTTCTAAATCTTCTTCTGTATAAGTCTCCTCTTTCACCGTTTTTTGATGCAACGTCCCGAGCGTTTGAAACATCTTATGGTATTGATCATTATCTTCGCCATTTCCTTCCGCACGTTCTAACCAAGGCATTAAATAATAGCTATACGCCCCATCACTTAAAACATAATTCCCGTCCGTCGTGTGATAGATAGGTACATAATTCGAAAAACCTTTCTCCTTCAAATACTGAATATGGTGTAAAAAATTATTCCGCTCTAATTTTCTATCTTGTATTTTCTTTAACGCATACGGACCTTGATTCGTATAAATTTTCATTACACTTCCGTGCTCTTCCATATGCTGAGTGTCCAATCTATATTGCCTCACAATGGGTTCATAGCGATTTCGTAATTCAATATCCATACGAATAACCCTTTCTTATTCAAAACATAGCTTCTAGGAAAAGAAAAGAGGTGAGTGAAAAAACTCACTCACTTATTTCACTGTTGCTTTTGAAACAGGAATATATATAATTTGCCCTGTAGTTAAATATATATCTTCTGATTGATTTACACGATATAAGCTTTGTACAGTCGTTTCATAACGTTCTGCAACCGATTCAATTGTATCTCCTTCTTGTACGAAGTACATTCTTACCTTCGTAAATTCTTCTTCTGGTTCTTTCGTAAATAATTTCGTTAAATAAAGTGCATTTTCATCTCGCTGTGAATATGCTTCTTCCTCTGGCTCTTCCTGCTTTTTCGCTTTTTCTTTCTTGAAATTTTTCCGCCCGAACAATTCAAATTGTGGCGTCTTTTCTTGCTCCTCTTCACGCTCCACAAGTTCATGTTCTTCTAATTCCTCTTCTTCTATTTCTTGCTCTTTTCTTTCTTCTAACTGAAACGGCTCAAATGCATAATCTTCCCATCCATCTGATTCTTTATAGGCTGGTACCTCTTCGTGCGGTACAGGTCTACTTTCATCTTCTTCAGCTGAATCAGCTTCCAACTCGGCATACACCGTCTCTTCCTCTTCATCCTCGGTTCTTTCTTCGTCACATAAACCTGTAATAGATATATCCGCTAATAGTTGTAAGCAACCATTTTCCTTTAATTCATAATCAAATTCCTCGATTGATACATATAATTCTTCAATTACTTTCACTCGATTTCTTGGAATTGATATTTCGAGCGGAAAGGAATGGACAAGCTCATTAACCCCGTCTGCCCTTGTTTCTACATAATCAATTGCCTTTGCTGGTGATAGCTCTCTTAACGAATAAGCTGAATCATCTTGCCTTGCAACGTACTCTCCCGTTAAATCTAATTGCCCCCTCACGATAACTTCATGATCGAGCTCCTCTATCTCAACGTCTGGATCTAACGAAATTGACAAAAGTTCTTCGACTTCCTGTCCCTTCTGGAACCAAACAGATTCTTTTAATGAAAATCGTAATGAATGATCTGTTGCCACTTCTTTTCCCCCTCCCAAACTATATGTCATTACAGATTTATGTTCCCTAAGGCTACTTTATGAATAAAAAAAATCGCTCCCCTAATGGAAAGCGATTTTCTCTAAGAAATTATGCTTTTAATTTTGACATTGCAATTTCGGCCGCCGCAATTGTCGCCTCAATATCTGCATCACTATGTGCTGTCGATAAGAATAAACCTTCAAATTGAGAAGGTGGTAAAAATACACCTTGTTCTACCATTTCACGATAGTAAGCTGCAAAGAATTCTAAGTTTGAAGATTTTGCTGCATCATAATTAATAACTTGCTCATCTGTAAAGAAAATACCAATCATAGAACCTGCACGATTAATGTGATGCGGGATATTATGCTTTTCAGCTGCCTTACGTAGTCCAGCCTCTAACATTTCTGCTTTACGCTCAAATTCCACATATGATTCTGGCGTTAACTGCACTAACGTTTCATAACCTGCTGTCATTGCAAGTGGATTACCCGATAATGTTCCAGCTTGGTAAATCGGTCCGCTTGGTGCAACTTGACGCATAATCTCTGCCTTCCCACCGTATGCTCCTACCGGCAAGCCACCACCGATTACTTTACCTAAACAAGTTAAGTCAGGAGTTACACCGTAGTAACCTTGTCCACAATTATAAGCAACACGGAATCCTGTCATTACTTCATCAAAAATAAGTAGTGCACCGTTTTGCTCTGTAACTTCACGAAGTCCTTCTAAAAACCCTGGTTGCGGGGGAACAACACCCATATTCCCTGCCACTGGTTCTACAATTATACAAGCGATGTCATCACCGAATTGTTCGAAAGCATATTTTACACTTTCTAAATCGTTATACGCTACTGTAATCGTATTTTTCGCTACACCTTCTGGTACACCAGGGCTATCTGGTAAACCTAGCGTTGCTACACCCGAACCTGCTTTAATCAATAAAGAATCACCATGACCGTGATAACAACCAATGAATTTCAAAATTTTGTTACGTCCAGTGTAACCACGAGCTAAACGTAGTGCACTCATTGTCGCCTCTGTTCCAGAGTTAACCATACGCACAATCTCAATTGATGGTACACGCTCGATAACAAGCTGCGCTAATTTATTTTCAATTTCTGTTGGTGCACCAAAGCTTGTTCCTTTTTCAGCAACAGCTTTTAAAGCCTCAACAACACGATCATTCGCATGACCATGAATTAAAGGTCCCCACGATAATACGTAATCGATGTATTCATTCCCATCGATATCATATACTTTAGAGCCTTTTCCGCGCTCCATAAACAGCGGATTCATACCAACAGACTTAAAAGCACGAACAGGGCTGTTTACGCCTCCAGGCATTAAATTTTGAGCCTCTTCAAACGCCGCAATCGATTTATCAAATTTTTTCATTATTTAGCGCCTCCTTCTTGTAACCATCTTGCTGCATCTTTTGCATGATACGTAATAATCAAGTCTGCTCCTGCGCGTTTCATGCTAATTAATTTCTCAAGTACAACTTCTTTTTCATTAATCCAACCATTTTGTGCTGCTGCTTTAATCATCGAATATTCACCACTTACGTTATAAGCAACGACTGGTAAGTTAAAGTTATTTTTCACATCACGAACGATATCTAGATAAGAAAGAGCTGGCTTTACAATTAAGAAGTCGGCCCCTTCCATTACATCTGATTCTGCTTCACGGAATGCTTCCATACGGTTCGCTGGGTCCATTTGATATGTTTTACGGTCACCAAACTGCGGTGCACCATGTGCTGCATCACGGAACGGTCCGTAAAATGCTGATGAATATTTCACAGCGTACGACATAACTGGTACGTGCGCGAAACCATTTTCATCTAATGCATGGCGAATTGCTGTTACAAATCCGTCCATCATGTTAGATGGTGCAATAATGTCTGCCCCTGCTTTCGCTTGACTTACAGCTGTTTTTGCAAGAGCTGCAAGAGACTCATCATTTAAAATAACGCCATCTTCAATAACACCGCAATGACCATGGCTTGTAAATTGACATAAACATGTATCTGCAACTACTACTAGCTCTGGGAACTCATCTTTAATTTGCTTAATTGCACGCTGTACAATTCCATGCTCACAATATGCCGATGATCCAACTTCGTCCTTTTCAGCAGGTAAACCAAATACAATAACAGAACGAATACCTAAATCAACGACCTCTTGCATTTCAGCTTGCAATAAATCTAAAGACATTTGATATACGCCTGGCATAGAAGGAACTTCATTACGAGTATTTTCTCCTTCTAATACAAAAATAGGGTAAATAAAATCTTCTGTATGTAAAAATGTTTCACGTACAAGCGCACGCATGCCCCCGCTTTGTCTTAAACGACGATGACGATTAAATTGTAAAGAATTCATAGATTTCTATCCCCATTCTTTTATTTTATCCCGCATTAACGGGCAGTAAGACCCCCACCTCAAAATTCGGCTGGAGCAAAGAAGTTAGGTGGGAGATCAACTGCCCGTAAACGCCCGATTGGTTCAAATAATAATCAGTGGGGGATGAACAACCCCCCCACTGATTAAAGTTTCACTTTATAGATTCACAAATGCATTGTAGTAATGCTTCTACAGTGTACTCTTTTGGCACAATAACATGTGGAAAATAGAGGTTCGCCTCTTTTTCCGTAATAGGCCCTATACAAGCAATTGTACATTTTTTCGTCCATTCTCTCCAGTTTGTACCCTCAAGTAAACGAACAAAACTATCAACAGTTGAAGGGCTCGTAAATGTAATAATGTCTACTTTCCCTACTTCTAGCGCTACTATAAGCTCTTGCTTTTTCATTACATTTTCTTTCGTACCGTATACGATTAGCTCCTCTAGAGAAACACCCATTTCCCGGAGTTTAACTGGAATAACATCTCTTGCTAAATTCCCTTTCGGAAATAAAATACATTCGTTTCCACTTAGTTTTTTTACAAACTCTTCTGCAAATACTTCTGCAACAAATGCAGTGGGAACAAAATCTACTTGATAGCCTCGCTTTTCTAACTCTAACTTTGTTTTCACGCCTACTGCAGCAATTTTAATCGGTCCGGGGAGCTTCTTTCTCAAACTATCTAGAAAAAAAGCTACACCATTTTTACTCGTGAAAATAACCCAGTCATACGAATGTAGCTGCCCTGCTATATGTTGAATTTGCCTATGAGACGTACCTTCCATACGCAAAAGCGGAATTTCCAATGGAATTCCGCTCCTTTCTTTCACTGCTACACTCATTTGTTTCGCTTGGTGCTGGGCACGTGTAATCAATACTGTTTTGCCAGCGAGAGCGTTCATATTTATTGTTGCTCCTTATTTGCAGCAAGGATGAGCTCTTTTGCTCCTTGTTTAATTAAACGGTCCGCAGCCTCTAATCCAACTTGCTTCGGATCATTACCTACTACTATCTCTTTCAATAAAACAGAACCGTCCATAGAACCGACAAGCGCTGTTAATTCGATTGCATCATTTTCTTTAAGAGTTGCATATCCAGCGATTGGAACTTGGCATCCACCTTCAAGTTTATGAAGAAATACTCGTTCAGCAGCCACTGTTCTTTCTGTTACTGCATCATTAATATGTGCTAACAACTGAAGTAAATCCGTATCATCCTCACGACATTCAATCGCTAATGCACCTTGTCCTACGGCTGGTACACATAACGTTTCATCTAAATGTTCTGTAATAACTTCTCCGTCCCAGCCCATTCTCTGTAATCCAGCTGTCGCTAAAATAATTGCATCGTAATCTTCATCTTTTAACTTACGTAAGCGTGTATCGATATTCCCGCGAATCCATTTTACTTGTAAATCTGGTCTCGCAGCTAGTAGTTGTGCACTACGTCTCAAACTACTCGTTCCTAAGATCGCGCCTTCTGCTAAGTCTTTAAACGATTCTCCGTTTTTAGAAATAAAAGCATCACGAGGGTCAACGCGCTTTGGCGTACAACCAATCGTTAATCCATCTGGAAGTACAGCTGGCATATCTTTCATACTATGTACAGCCATATCAATTTCTTTCGTAAGTAACGCATGTTCAATTTCCTTTACAAATAAACCTTTTCCGCCTACTTTTGAAAGAGTAACATCTAAAATAACATCACCTTTTGTGACGATTTCTTTCACTTCAAATTCATATGGTAAACCAAGCGCTTTTAATTGATCAATAAACCAATTAGTTTGTGTTAATGCTAGTTTACTCTTTCGTGAACCTACAATAATTTTGCGCATAATTCTCTCTCCTCATTATAAATACCAAAAGTGGAAATTAGATAAACTGCTTAATAGAAAAATGTTAACTAGCATTACGAGAAATGCCCCGATATTCCACTGCACAATTTTCTTACCTTGCAACACATCTGCTGCTCGTAAATATAAGCCCACGCAATATACAAATAGAACGACAAAAGACCCAATTACTTTCGTATCATACCAATGGAAATTATCCAATTTTGTATATCCCCATATGCATCCTAATATAATTGCTAATAAGAAAAACGGAACAGAAAATAAATTTAATCCGTAAGACATAGATTCAAGCTTCGGCAAATTTCCTAATCTTCTTAATCTCGCATTCCACTTTTTCTTTTTTAATAGTCGGTATTGCAATAAATACATAATAGAAAAAATAAACGATACAGTAAACGTTGCATAAGAAATAATCGCCATACCGACATGCACGTATACAAGTTCTGAAACTAATTGCTCTGCAAGTACTGGCGACATCTTTCCGAGCGGTGTAAAAATAGAAAAAGCGCTTACGCCAAATGCTACAACATTTGTAAAAAAGACTAAAAAGTCAATACGCATAAATCGATTAATGACTAATGACATCGTAATCAATAACCAAACATAAAAATAAATCCCTGATAATAAAGTTAAAATAGGATTCGTTTCTGAATCTGTAGCCCTAAGCAACATAAAGATAGACTGCAGAACCCATACAATCGAAAGTAACCAAAAAGCAAAGCGGTTCGCCTTTCGGTTACTTTGGAAATAATCTATAAAATATAAACTAATGCTACAAGCATATAAAATAATTGCAATATGATAAATAATACTGTTATTTAAAAAACTCATCCGATCATCCTTCCAAGTTATAAAGATGGAACGGATGGTGTCCACGCTCTTTTATGTTCTACTTCTTCCGTATTTCCCGCTTCTTCCACTTCTAAATCAAAAATCTTCGCAAATAAAGCTAATTTTTCGCCAGCTCCCTCTTCAACAGCTAATTCTTTAGCTACTAAAATTGGGTCTTTTAACAATTGGTTAATAATACTTTTCGTATGTTTACTAATTACTTTTTTCTCACGATCACTAAGGTTTGGTATTTTTCGCTCAAGACTTTCCATCGTATCACTTTGAATTGCTAGCGCTTTATCACGAAGAGCTGATATTAACGGTACAACACCTAGCGTACTTAACCACGTTTTAAATAAAACCATTTCTTCTTCAATCATAAATTGAATTTTCTCTGCTTCTTTTAAACGTTCAGCACGGTTTGCTTCAACTACACCTTGCAGATCGTCGATATCATATAAGAAAGAGCCTTCTAATTCATCAATCGCCGGATCAATATCACGTGGTACTGCAATATCAACCATAAATAACGGACGACCAGAGCGCATTCTCTCTACTTTTGTCATCATTTCTTTCGTAATGACATATTCTGATGCACCCGTTGAACTAATTAAAATATCCGCTTCTAATAATGCACATTGCAATTCACTTAAAGGCTTTGCATGTCCCATATATTTCTCAGCCATCACTTCCGCTTTCGTAAGCGTCCTATTCATAACCGTTACTTTACGAGCTCCACTTCCGTATAAGTTTTGCAGTGCAAGTTCACCCATCTTACCCGCACCAAGAATAAGTACATGACAATCTGTTAAATCGCCAAATATTTTCTTTCCGAGCTCAACAGCAGCATAACTAACAGACATCGCACTTTCACCAATCGTTGTTTCTGAGTGCGCACGTTTTGCTAACGTAACCACTTGCTTAAACAACTCATTAAAAATTGTACCTGTCGCTTTTACTTGTTGTGCTTCTAAAAAGCTATCTTTTATTTGACCTAAAATTTGCGTCTCTCCAACAACCATAGAATCCAAACCGCACGTTACGCGGAATAAATGATCTATTGCGCCATCTTGTTCAAAAATAGACAAGTATGGTGCGACTTCTTCTATTTCAAGCTGAAACCAATCAGCTAAAAACTTCTTAATGTAATACCGTCCCGTGTGTAATTGATCGACAACAGCGTAAATCTCAGTGCGATTACAAGTTGATACAATGACATTTTCTAGCACGCTCTTTTGGTTTTGTAATATAGTCATTGCTTGCTCTAGCTCTGCTGCCTGAAATGTGAGTTTCTCACGAAATTCTACAGGGGCTGTTCGATAATTTACACTAACAACAAGAATATGCACGCAGCATGTCCCCCTTCACCCGTTTTATCACTTTATCTACTATCATAATACAACTTTCCTCTTATGAATCTGACAATCGTGTGAACAACTGATTATTTTTTATTTATTCTCCATATGTAATAAAGGAGCTTCAGTAAGATTAATAAAGAACTTTCTACTTTATAATAATTATAAAATAATAACTCTATTTGTACGTTACCAAAAAAAGTCCTCATAATCAAGTGATGGAAACTATTCCATATTAATTATAACATCATCTTTTCTATCTTCTTTCATCATGAAGGAAAATATGTATGATTGTTCCAAAATATAGTACTCACTTTCTCGATGCAATGCATTTGACATTGTATTTCTTTTTCGTTATATTGGTTTTACAAAATTAAATTGTGCACAATTTAAAAATACAAGGAGTTGCCTATGAAAGAAAATCCTTTGCATCTAGATAACCAACTTTGTTTTTCTATTTACGCTTGTTCTAGAGAGGTTACCCGTTTTTACCGCCCCTATTTAGAAGAAATGGGCATTACGTATCCCCAGTACATTACTTTACTCGTACTCTGGGAACAAGACGGACTAACAGTAAAAGAAATTGGAGAACGTCTATTTTTAGATTCTGGTACTTTAACACCTATGTTAAAACGTATGGAATCATTAAAACTTGTACAACGTGTTCGTTCAAAAGAAGACGAGCGAAAAGTTTGTATTGAATTAACAGAACAAGGTAAAGATTTAAAAGAAATAGCTTGTTCATTACCAACAACGATGGCTACAAATTTAGGCATTACAGAGCAAGAATATCATTCTTTATTAATCCAATTAAACACATTAATTGAAACAATGAAAAAAATTAATGACAGAAAAGGGGAATAAACATGGATAAATTATATACTGCTTCAGTAACAGCAACAGGTGGAAGAAACGGTAAGGTAGTTTCAGATGATGGCATATTAAATCTTGATGTAAAAATGCCAAAAGCACTAGGTGGCGCAGGCGGAGAAGCAACAAATCCAGAACAATTATTTGCAGCTGGTTATGCAGCTTGCTTTGATAGTGCATTGCAACTTGTAATTCGTACAAAACGTATGAAGGTGGAAAGTACAGAAGTGACTGCACACGTTTCTATCGGTAAAGATACAGATGGTGGTTTCGGACTATCTGCTGTACTTGACGTACATGTTGCTGGTGTTTCTCATGCCGAAGCACAAGAACTTGTAGAAGCCGCTCACGGTGTATGTCCTTACTCTAAAGCAACAAGAGGAAATATTGAAGTTACATTAAACGTACGCTAAAAGTTTAGTAAATAAAAAAAAACGCGCGACATTCGTCACGCGTTTTTTGTTTTTGTCATTTTATGAATTGCTTTCCATGCTTCTTCTTTTCCAAGTCCTGTTTCAGAAGAGAATAGAACGATTTCATCGCCAATTTCAACAGCAAGCGTTTCTTTTACAACTTTTAAATGCTTTTGCCATTTCCCTTTCGGAATTTTATCGGCTTTCGTTGCAATAATAATTGTTGGGATTTCATAATGCTTTAAGAAATCATACATCATAATGTCATCTTTTGTTGGTTGGTGACGTAAATCAACTACTAATACAGCTGCGTCTAATTGCGTACGTGTTGTAAAGTAAGTTTCAATCATTCTGCCCCATGCCGCGCGCTCTGTTTTAGATACTTTCGCATATCCATAACCTGGAACGTCAACAAAATGCATCATTTCATTGATTAAGAAAAAGTTCAGCGTTTGCGTTTTTCCTGGTTTAGAAGAAATACGTACTAACTTTTTACGATTTAAAATTTTATTAATAAAGGAAGACTTCCCGACATTAGAACGACCTGCTAAGGCAATTTCTGGTAAATCACTGTCTGGATATTGTTCCGGTTTAACGGCACTAATTACAATATCTGCTTTTGTTACTTTCATTGTTTCACTCCTACTAATGCGTGCTCCAATACTTCGTCTAAATGAGATGCAAGCACAAACGTAAGGTTTTCTTTTACGCTCTCTGGAATATCATCTAAATCTTTCTCATTTTCCGCCGGTAAAATAATTTTTGTTAATCCCGCGCGGTGAGCACTTAATGTTTTTTCTTTCAAACCACCAATCGGTAATACACGACCACGAAGTGTAATTTCACCTGTCATACCAACTTCTTTACTTACAGGAATACCTGTTAGTGCAGAAATAAGTGCCGTTGCCATCGTAATACCTGCTGACGGTCCATCTTTTGGAACTGCTCCTTCTGGAACATGAATATGAATATCGTTTTTCTCATGGAAATCCGGATCAATATGAAGTTCTTCTGCACGAGAACGAATATAGCTAAACGCGGCTTGTGCGGATTCTTTCATAACATCCCCAAGTTTCCCTGTTAAAATTAATTTCCCTTTTCCTGGCGCTACAGACACTTCAATTGCAAGTGTATCGCCGCCCGCTGCTGTGTAAGCTAAACCTGTTGCCATACCAACTTGGTCTGTTTTTTCAGCTTGACCATAACGGAATATATGCTTACCAAGTAAATCAACAATATTTTTCTCTGTTACAACAATGCGCTTGCGTTCTGCTGTAACGATAATTTTTGCTGCTTTACGGCAAACTTTTGCAATTTGACGCTCTAACGTACGAACACCAGCCTCGCGTGTATAATAACGAATAATTTCAAGAAGCGCTTCATCACGTACTTGCAAATTACCTTTTCGCAAACCGTGCTCTTTTAATTGTTTCGGCAATAAATGCTCACGAGCAATGTGCACCTTTTCAAGTTCTGTATAACCAGCAATTGAAATGATTTCCATACGGTCAAGCAATGGGCCCGGAACACTTGCAAGTGTATTAGCAGTTGCAACGAACATAACTTTCGATAAATCATATGGCTCTTCAATGTAATGATCACTGAAGTTATGGTTTTGTTCTGGATCTAACACTTCAAGTAACGCTGCTGATGGGTCTCCCCTGAAATCGTTAGACATTTTATCAATCTCATCTAATAAGAAGACTGGATTAACTGTTTTCGCCTTTTTCATACCTTGAATAATACGTCCTGGCATCGCTCCTACATACGTACGACGGTGACCACGAATTTCAGATTCATCACGCACACCACCAAGAGAAACACGTACAAAATTACGGTTTAACGATGTTGCAATAGAACGTGCTAACGAAGTTTTCCCAACCCCAGGAGGTCCTACTAGACAAAGAATTGGCCCTTTTAATGAATTCGTTAACTTCTGTACAGCTAAATATTCAAGTACTCGCTCTTTCACTTTTTCAAGACCGTAATGATCTTTATTTAAAATTTCTTCCGAATGAGTGAGGTCAATCATATCCTCTGTTGCTGTTGTCCAAGGGAGAGCTAATAACCAATCAATATAATTATGAATGACACCACTCTCAGCAGAACTTACAGGTAATTTTTCATAACGATCTAATTCTTTCAGTGCAGCCTTCATTGTTTCTTCAGGCATTCCCGACTGTTCAATTTTCTCACGAAGTTCTTCAACTTCCCCGCCCTTGCCTTCTTTATCACCAAGTTCAGTTTGAATCGCCTTCATTTGCTCACGTAAGAAATATTCTTTTTGCGTGCGCTCCATTGAACGTTTCACTTTTTGTCCAATTTTCTTTTCTAGGCTAAGTAACTCTTGTTCATCTTGAATAATTGAAATAAGTGTATGTAGTCGCTCTTTCACAGATACAATCTCTAAAATCTCTTGTTTCTGCTTCGTTTTAATCGGTAAGTGAGAAGCAATTAAATCAGCTAGTCTTCCCGGTTCTTCTACATCAGCTACCGTTGCAAATGTTTCATTTGAAACTTTTTTCGAAACTTTAATATATTGTTCGAAATGCTCCAGTAACGTACGCATAAGAGCCTTCTCTTCTAAATCATCTTCTACTTCTTCCGTTACCGTTTTAATAGAAACTTGCACTATATTTTCTTCTTCGATAAACTCTACTACTTCTGCTCTATGTAAACCTTCTACAAGGACACGAAGCGTACCGTTCGGCAATTTTAACATTTGCTTCACTTTCGCCACTGTACCTACACTATATATGTCATCTTCTTTCGGATCGTCGATATTCATTTCTTTTTGCATTGCTAAAAAGATGATATTTTCATCCATTGCCGCCTGCTCTAGTGCTTGTATCGATTTATCACGTCCTACATCAAGATGCAGAACCATCGTTGGATATACGAGAATGCCTCTTAATGGTAGGAGGGGCACAATTCTTTCATTCGTATTCATACTAGACATAGCACCTCCATAATAAATTAAACTCCTGTTCAACTATTTTATATTACAATACATCTAGATGCAATTGCAGAGATTCTTCGCAATTGTTAATCCCCTGTTTTTTGTGCCTCACGAAAAGAAAAAAGACTCCGCTTAAGCATACAAACTTAAACGAAGTCTGGCAAATTTTTATTATTGTATATTCTCACATTGATTGTGCATCTGTTTCGTCCAAATCATTATGTGCATCAAGCTCACGATGCATATTTTCCTGCATAAATGTTAATTCAAATACTTCTTTTAATTTGCGAACAGGAATGATCTCAATTCCCTTTATTGTATACAAAAATGGTTGCATGTTTTCAGCCGGAATGATGACTTTCTTAGCTCCCGCTTTTTTCGCAGCTTTTATTTTTGCGTACACACCACCAATAGGCTTCACTTCTCCGTGGATACTTATCTCACCTGTCATCGCTACTTCATTATTCACATACGTACGATGCACTGCTGAATAGACACCTGTTGCCATAGCAATACCTGCTGAAGGACCATCAATCGGGATACCACCAGGAAAATTAATATGTATATCATACCCTTCTGGCAACACATCTAGAGAACGAAGTACTGTTAACACATTATCAACAGAACCTTTCGCCATACTTTTTCGACGAATCGATTTCGTTTGATTTCCAATACTTTCCTCTTCTACAATTCCAGTGACATTTACTGATCCTTTATCTTTCGCAGGAATAGCTGTTACCTCAATTTCTAATAACGCACCTGTATTCGGCCCATATACAGCAAGCCCGTTCACAAGACCGATTCTCGGAATTGGATAAATACGTTTTTCGTACTTTGGTGTAAGCTGACTAGAATGAACAACCCACTCAATATCTTCATCTTTAATGAAAGGTCGTTCTTCATTTATCGCCATACCAGCAGAAATTTGCACGAGATTAATTGCTTCTCGCCCATTTCTTGCATACATTCCAATCATTTCGATACCGTTCTCACCTACTTGCATCTCCACTTTGTCAGCTGCATTTTTCGCTACTTTTTGAATTTCTTCTGTATCTAACTCACGGAAGAACACTTCTAAACAACGCGACCTAATTGCTGGAGGAATTTCCTCTGGTGAACGTGTTGTTGCACCAACTAAGCGAAAATCTGCAGGTAAACCTTTTTGAAAAATATCATGTATATACGTTGGAATCATCGAATTTTCTTCACTATAATACGCACTTTCCAAAAACACTTTCCGATCTTCTAACACTTTTAGCATTTTATTCATTTGAATTGGATGTAATTCACCAATCTCATCAATGAACAAAATACCACCATGCGCATCTGTTACAGCCCCTTTTTTCGGTTGCGGGATACCCGCTTGTCCCATTGCACCTGCTCCTTGATAAATAGGATCATGCACTGAACCAATTAATGGATCCGCAATACCACGCTCATCAAACCTAGCTGTCGTCGCATCAAGTTCGATAAATGTTGCATTTGTACGAAATGGAGATTTCGGATTTCGTTTCGCTTCTTCTAATACAAGGCGTGCTGCCGCTGTCTTTCCGACACCTGGCGGACCGTATATGATCACATGTTGCGGATTAGGACCACAAAGAGCCGCTTTTAACGACTTAATCCCGTCTTCTTGCCCTACAATGTCTATAAAGGATGTAGGACGTACCTTTTCCGCAAGCGGCTCTGTTAAAGAAACCTCACGCATTTTACGAAGCTGCTCTAATTCTTTTTTCGATTCTCGATCAATTGAAACTTTTTGTGTTCGCTGATTTCGAAGTAAATGCCAAAAATACAATCCGACAATTACGCCAAAAACAAGTTGAACAAGTAAAAATATATTTGTCCAGCTCATAATTCATTTCCTCCCGCTATGTTTTACCTTTTAGTATTTCCTGGGAGGAATAGTGCTAAACATAAAGAAAAACAGCAATTATAAAAATTGCTGTTTCTTCTTCGCATTATGCAGATGTTTTTGTATCAAGTACAGTACCGTCTTGTAACACCAATTTCGGCGGTTCATTATCAGCTACTGTTTCTTTCGTAAGAATACACTTCTCGATATCTTTGCGAGATGGAAGTTCGAACATTACATCAAGCATCAAGCCTTCAATAATAGAACGAAGTCCACGAGCACCTGTTTTACGTTCAATTGCTTTTTTCGCAATCTCAACTAGTGCACCTTCTTCAAACTCTAACTCAACATCGTCAAGCTCCAATAATTTTTGGAATTGCTTAACAAGTGCATTTTTCGGTTTAGTTAAAATATCTACAAGAGCATCTTCATCAAGCGGCTCTAGGTTCGCAATAACTGGAAGACGACCGATAAACTCCGGAATTAAACCGAATCTTAAAAGATCCTCTGGTAAAACGTGAGATAAAACATGCTTCTCATTTACATCAGCATTTTTCTTCTCAGCACCAAATCCAATTACTTTCTCACCAAGGCGACGTTTAATAATAGGCTCGATGCCATCAAACGCTCCACCACAAATGAATAGGATGTTCGTTGTATCAATTTGAATAAACTCTTGATGCGGGTGCTTACGACCACCTTGAGGTGGAACGCTCGCTACAGTACCTTCTAAAATTTTCAGAAGTGCCTGCTGTACACCTTCACCAGATACATCACGTGTAATTGATGGATTTTCGGACTTACGTGCCACTTTATCAATCTCATCAATATAAATAATTCCTTTTTCCGCTTTTTCTACATCGTAATCAGCCGCTTGAATTAGTTTTAGTAAGATGTTTTCTACATCTTCCCCAACGTATCCAGCTTCTGTTAAAGATGTTGCGTCCGCGATTGCAAATGGAACATTTAAAATACGCGCTAATGTTTGTGCCAATAATGTTTTACCACTACCAGTTGGCCCAATAAGTGAAATATTACTCTTCGCTAATTCTACATCATCAATTTTGCTGTTAGAATTAATGCGTTTGTAATGGTTATATACCGCTACCGCTAGTGCTTTTTTCGCGTTATCTTGTCCGATGACATACTCATCTAAGATTTCACGAATTTCTACCGGTTTCGGTACATCTTTGAATTCTACTTCTTCGTCCTTCGCAAGCTCCTCTTGTACAATTTCAGTACAAAGCTCGATACACTCGTCACAAATGTAAACACCTGGACCTGCAACTAACTTTCGAACTTGCGTTTGTGTTTTACCACAGAAAGAACATTTTAATTGACCTTTTTCATCATTAAATTTAAACATATTTTCACACCCCTTACAAAGTGCTAACCTCTTGCCTTCGTATGTACACGATAAATGTATCGTATGTAAATACATATTATGTCACTACGTAGCGAGAAATACAAATAATATGACTAGTTATGTACAAATAAAAAAATTTTAAAACTTTTGAAATATGTATATTCGACTTACAAAGGCACTTTTCCTTCTTCATCGAAAAGTTTTATAAATATATTTCTATATTTATAAAACAAGGCACGATTAAAATCGCGCCTTGTTATTTTATTATGCAGCGTTGTCTACTAAGAAGTCTACAGCTTTACGCACTTTAAGATCTTCAGATAAAGCGTCTACGCTTCCAAGAGCTTGCTTGATAGCGTCTACTGGCATACCGTACATTTCAGCCATTTTTTCAACTTCTGCAGTTACTTCTTCTTCAGTAACTTCGATGTTTTCAGCTTCAATGATAGCTTCAAGAACAAGATTGATTCTTACACGTTTTTGTGCATCCTCTTTCATTTGCTCTTTTAATTTGTCAGCGTCAGTACCTGTGAATTGGTAGTAAAGCTCAAGGTTCATACCTTGTTGGCTTAAACGTTGCTCGAATTCACGAACCATACGATCTAACTCAGTGTCGATCATAGCTTCTGGAATGTCGATTTCAGCGTTAGCAGCAGCTAATTCTACTACTTCGTCACGTACTTTGTGCTCAGCTTCGTGCTTTTTGCCTTCTTCTAAGTTTGTACGAAGTTTTGTTTTTAATTCATCAAGAGTTGCAACTTCTTCGTCAGCATCTTTAGCGAACTCGTCGTTTAACTCAGGAAGTTCTTTTGTTTTGATTTCGTGAATTGTTACTTTGAATGTTGCTGGTTTACCAGCTAATTCAGCAGCATGGTACTCTTCTGGGAATGATACTTCAACTTCTTTAGAATCACCAGATTTAAGACCAATTACTTGCTCTTCGAAACCTGGGATGAAAGTACCAGAACCGATTGCAAGAGAATAGTTTTCGCCTTTTCCGCCTTCAAATGCTTCGCCATCAACGAAACCTTCGAAGTCGATTACAGCTGTATCACCATCTGCAGCAGTTCCTTCTTCTTTAACAACTAGTTCAGCTTGACGCTCTTGTAAAGCTTTTACTTCGTTCTCTACATCCTCGTCAGTTACAGTTGTTTCAACTTTTTCTACTGCTAAACCTTTGTAATCACCTAATTTAACTTCAGGTTTTACAGTAACTTTTGCAGTGAAAATTAAGTTTTGGCCTTTTTCGAATTTCTCGATGTCAATCTCAGGATGAGCAACTGGGAAGATACCAGCTTCATCGATTGCTTCACCGTATGCTTTTGGTAAGATGATATCTAAAGCATCTTGGTATAAAGATTCAATACCAAAGCGTTGTTCGAATAATGGACGAGGCATTTTCCCTTTACGGAAACCTGGTACATTAATTGTTTTTACTACTTTTTTGAATGCAGCGTCGATAGAGTTATTTACTTCTTTAGCATCAACTTCGATTGTTAAAACGCCAACGTTACCTTCTAATTTTTCCCATTTTGTAGACATTTATTCTTTCCCTCCAACTATAATAATGTATGCACATACCTCTATAGATCAAAATTTTTATTATCTCTTTCTTGAAATAACAAATGTACAAATAACCCTCTAGCAAAAAGCTTTCAGATACAATGTTCCAATCTACTAATTGTCTAAAAGACAACTACGGTATATTTTGTTCGAGACTAATATGAAACATATTAAGTAAGAGAATTATACTCCTCTTCTCTTACAAACAGGCAGATTTCTGCCTTTTGCAACCCTTACATTATAACATAGAATGTGCTCGTTTCAATAACTGAACGATTCTTTTTCATAATTATACGGGCAAATACCCTTCTCTTTCAATGCGCAGTAACCATTGATAGGCAATATGAAATTCCTCAAACTCAATATTGTATGCTGTCATAAGTTCTTCTTCATCAATAGCCAATCCGAAACGCTTTCTTCCAATTCTCTCTAAGACAGCAGCCCAAATTTCTACTTTATCCATTAATAGAGGGAACGGAAAAATGCTAATTTGTAATTCTTTCCAGTATGTAACCATCGTACTAAATATATCTGGATAATTTTGCTCTAATCGGTTTGAGAATTTATGTATAATTTTATCGGATTGCTCCTCATTATGACCTGTAAATGCTGGAATCACCTTTATCGTATTTCCAAACTTCTCTACTTCTATCTCTTCTTCTATTTGATTTTCTACCATTTTATACAAAATAGAAGTTTTTAAATACGGGTGCTGATCTTCGTCTATTAAAAATTTCTTTAAAGTAGGAAGTGCGAGATCCAGGTCTTTTAACGAAAGTTTCTGGATCACTCTTAGCTTTTGACCAAAGTTTTCTCCAAAAAGCCCATCGGTAAATTCTTCTAATTCAAAATTCGAATCCACTAGCGGTTTATCTTCTTCATTCAGCATCCCTTGCGCAAACAAAGCAAGCTGCGCCAATTTTTCCTTTTGCTCAGGAATTATATCTTTCGTTTGCAAAACTTCCTCAACAGTTTCAATGACACCTTCATAATCATTTGTTTGAACTAAAATAGTTACATACGTTTCAAGAATATCACCAAATAATACAGCTCCTGTTTCAAGCAACTGCTCACATTTTTCTTTCGCTTCTTCCATACGTTTTAATTCTAGCAAACAAATAACGGAAGCTAATTCTGTTTGTTCCGTTTCTGCATTATACTGACGTAATATTTCAAAGCAGCGCAATGCATCTTCGAATTCCCGCTCTTTCAACGCTAAAAAACCTTTATCAATATAGCGTTCTGATAGTTGCGGAAACAATACGACCGTATTTTCTTTTTTATCCATACGTCCGCCTCTTTTTCTAGATTTTAATGATCTTCAAAGTAAATATATCAAATGCGTAATGAGAACACAACATTCCAAAATTATTTATTTGAAATATAGGAATATTCTATTTTCATAACGAAAAAGCAACAAACTTCTAAATGAAATTCATTTTTCACAAACAAAAACCCTCAGCAACAGACGGCAGAGGGTTCATCATTAATGGAAAGCTTTTATAATTGTGGGGTATATAACAAGGGTAATAATTTGGAGAACAATAATTGCCATAACAATCATGCTAAAATAGAAGATTGGTTTACTTCGCTTCATTAAAAACATAATAATAAGCATCGTACAAGCAAACAAACTTAAAAAGAACAAACTCGTTGTCGAACTAAGTATACCACTCGGGACAAAGAACAATAAAACTACACTACAAGTACCTATAATTCCAAATAACCATTCCATTCATTCACTCATTCCCTCTCATGGCAGTTTTTTCTACGCTACTAAATGTTTTACGACATCAATTACATATGTTAACTTTTCATACGCCACAAACCCAAAAGCTACTGTTAAACCCGTTACGATTAATCCTTTCATCATCTCTTCCTCCTCATTTATCGTTGTTATCTTCATTATATAAGATTAGTAATTTGTTACCATCGAACTTCCTTACACTTACCTTACAGAGTTGTAAGATTTCAAAAATAAGTTTAAAATCATGTTAATATATTTTTGTACAATTAAGAATTTAATTTACAAGGGGGATTATATATGTTCAAAAAAATGGCAGCTGACGTTTTAGGATTAAGCGATGTAGGTTCCGTTATCACACCAAAAGATTACGATAAGGTCGATGCTGATGATTACGTAATGCATGAAGATGGGGAGAAAATTTACTTTCTTATTAAATCAAAATCAGATGAATATTGTTTCACAAACAAAGGATTAATTCACCTAGATGGTACAAGTGCCACAAGCAAAAAACGTACATTACGCCGCTTTAGCTATAGTAAATTTCAAATTAAAAACGTAGCACTTGAAACTGCAGGAACGATTGATTTAGATGTAGAAATTAAATTTCAAATGGGAGATGAGCATTACTCAATTGATGTTCATAAAAAACATATTGAAGAATTAAAAGATTTATATAAGGCTCTTCTTAAAATCGAAGAAATTTCATACGACAACGACATTACATTGCATTATGCACATAAAAGTTTAGATATGGCATCTAACGCTTTCAGCCGTATTTCAAATGCACAAGTAAATTTAGCAGAACAGTTTAAAGAGATGAACGAGATCGCCTTTAACTGGCTCGTTGATACGAAAAAGCAATATAACGTGAAAGATTACGGTTTTGTCTTTGAAAAATTTATTAATAACTAATTTAAAACAAACAAAAAACCTTGTTATCAAAAGATAACAAGGTTTTTTTAGCGTCCCAGGAGAGATTCGAACTCCCGACCGTACGCTTAGAAGGCGTATGCTCTATCCGGCTGAGCTACTGGGACATGGAGCGGGTGAAGAGAATCGAACTCTCGACCAGAGCTTGGAAGGCTCTTGTTTTACCACTAAACTACACCCGCATATGTTATTTTATTTTTCTTCGTTAGCGCCGTTGCCCTATCGACAATATTTATTATATTCATAACTACTTATAAAGTCAACACTTTTTTAAAAGAGGATAATTTTTCTTATCCTCTTTTAAAAATTGCTTGTTCCACCAGCTGTCCATCTAATGTTTCAAAACGAACTTCTATATGGTTTTCATCCATTTCTAATAAAGCGAATGTTTTTTCCACACGAGAGCGTGGGAGCAAAATACTTCCTGGATTAATAAATAAAATCCCATCAATTAATTCTGCCCCTAATATATGAGAATGTCCAAAGCATGCTACTTGTGCTCCTACTTCTTCTGCATGATACGCTAACGTTTGTAACGTCATTTTCACATTATGACGATGACCGTGTACAACTAAGAAACGAATTCCATCTACATCAGTTACAATTTCATCTTGAAAGTTAGCATAATCACAATTCCCTTTTACAACTTGGAAACCTTGTAGCTCTTCGTGAGCAGGCGTTAGCTCTGAATCACCACAATGAATCATGACATCTACTTTCCCTTCATATTTCTCTTTTAACTGCTGTAATTCCTTCACAGAGCTATGACTATCGCTTACGATTAAAGCTTTCATCAATCTCTCTCCCTTATTCTTCTAAAAACCATTCCGGGATTTTCTCTTCTAATTTACGAAGAGCGCGTCCGCGGTGGCTAATGGCATTTTTCTCATCTGAGCTTAGCTCCGCCATTGCCTTTTTATATTCTTCTACATAAAAAATCGGATCGTATCCAAAACCATTTTCCCCGCGGCGCTGTTCTAAGATTTTCCCTTCACACGTTCCGTTTACAATAACCGGCTCTTTATCTGCCTCAGGGAAAGCAACCGCTAGTGCACAGTAAAAACGAGCTGTACGTTTTTCTAAATCGATGTCAGTTAACTCTTGCAACACTTTATCGATATTCGCTTGGTCATCTTTCGGCTCTCCAGCAAAACGAGCTGAATATACACCTGGTTTCCCGTTTAAGGCATCTACAATAAGACCTGAGTCATCCGCAATTACGATGGAATTCAACTGTCTACTAAGACTGTCCGCTTTCAAAATTGCGTTTTCTTCAAATGTTTCACCAGTTTCTTCGACTTCTTCAATATGAGGAAAATCGTGTAAAGATTTCACTTCTAAGTCAAATCTCTCAAATAACTCAGCAAACTCACGTACTTTCCCAAGATTTTTCGTCGCTACAACAACTTGCTTCATATTTTCCACCTCTACTCTATATGAGATACGATGTCACCTAACGCTTCTTTTTGCTTTTCAACAAGTTGGAAAATCCCTTGTTCAGCAGCATCAAGTAATTCATTTAATTCAACTCTGCTAAACGTCGCTTCTTCTCCAGTTCCTTGCACTTCAACAAACTGACCTTTTCCAGTCATAATAACGTTCATATCAACGTCTGCTTTAGAATCTTCAGCATAATTTAAATCTAAAACAACACCTTGTTCTTCAACAACACCTACTGACGTTGCCGCTAAATAATCTTTCACCGGAATTTTAGATACTTTTTCTGCTTGCAATAATTTTTCAAAAGCTAATACCATCGCTACATAAGCACCTGTAATAGAAGCTGTTCTCGTTCCGCCATCCGCTTGAATTACATCACAGTCAATCCAAACCGTTCTTTCACCAAGCGCTTCTAAATCAACAACCGCACGTAATGCTCGTCCAATTAAACGCTGGATTTCCATTGTGCGCCCTGTTACTTTCCCTTTACTTGACTCTCTGATTGTACGTTGCTCTGTCGCACGTGGAATCATTGAGTATTCTGCTGTTACCCAGCCTTTTCCTTCTCCGCGCATAAACGGCGGTACACGCTCTTCAATTGTCGCTGAACAAATTACCTTTGTATCTCCAACTTCAATTAGTACTGATCCCTCTGGATGTTTTAAATAATTTGTATGAATATGTATATGGCGTAGCTCTGCTTTTCCTCTACCATCTACTCGCATAAAAATAACCCCCTCATAAATACTCTCATTAGTATAGCCAAATTTAAATGTACGCTATGTATAACAATAAAAGAAGGGGAACTCAAAAAGCAATTCCCCTTTCTTACATAAGTATATCAAATTATTCGCGATTAAAAACTACCTGTATTCACGTTTTGTGGACGATCAACAGGTTTTATTAACTTTTCACCTTTCTCATCCATAAGATTTGCTTTCCCATTCACTTCAATAGAAACATTTTTCACACCTTGTTTTTCCGTTAAAGATAAGACTAACGATTTCAACACATAATTTGAAATCATGTTTTTGTCTGGGTTCACAAATATATTTTCATTAAAGTTTAATGTAATATTTCCGTTCTCCACTTTTGGATTCGTAATAAGCTTAGCTCCTGGATTAAAATCATTTAGTAGCGATCCTTGAATCGGACCTTTTACAAGCTCATCCACAATTGCCGAGTAATCATTTTCTTTTCCTTCTGCAACGCGCCTTGTTACCGGTACGTAATATTGCTGCTTATTATTATTTTGCGCCATAAAGTAAAGTGTAACCGGTTTTGTATGCGTCACATCTGCTACTTGTTCATCATCAAAGTTAATTCCATTCGCACGACTTACACCTTCACCAAGCGGCGTACCCGCAACAGGCATCTTCGCTAACTTTTCACCATTTATTTGGAACTGCACTTGTTTTATTTCTGTAAATTGAGTCAAAGTCCACGCTACTGATTCAACAATTTGACGTTCTTCTTCTTTTGAATAATTTTTCATTTCTTTAGAGAAATCAATTACTGCTGTCCCGCCTTTTTTCAAATTCAAGGTCATCGTCGTATTCGCTGGAAGGACTGCTCGAAATCCATTTGGCAATAAATTTGTGACTGGTCCATCTTTCACAAGATACTCTAACGTTTGCTGTACAACTTCATTCGCTTTCGGAGTAGGCATTGCAATAGTTTGCGGTACGACATATCCATTTTTATCAACGAGGTATAACTCTCTATTTACTGTTTGCTCTTGTTTATCTTTTTTAGCAGTTTCTTTCTTTTCACCTTCTGTATACGTAACTTTTTTTGGCGGATCAATTTGTTCTGTCGCTTTCTCTTGATTTAACAAGCCACACCCTGATAATAAAATCGCACTCACAGTAGCACCAACAACCCATTTAAAAGTGGATTTAGGCATGCCATTCCCCCCTAAAATCTAAGTTTGTACTATTATGTATACGAGCTGTTTCATATTTTAGAACAAGCTATGGCTACTTATACAGAAAAAACCCCTGATTTCTCAGGAGTTCTCTTATATGAATCTACTATTATTCTGTTTCTAAATTGATATGCTTCACATTTTCAATCGGCTGACCGAACCACTTTGATGCAATTTCTTTAAACAGGCCTATTTTACCAGTCGTTAAGAAGAGATGATCACTTTGTTCTTCTCCCTCATTTAGCATCTTACTATGGTATAAAATCGTGCTTACCTCACGCGCTGTTTCATCACCCGAACTAATTAATTGTACTTGATCCCCCATTACCTTTTTAATAACAGGACCTAAAATCGGATAATGTGTACATCCTAGAATAAGCGTATCAATGTCAGTACTTTTCAACGGTTGCAATGTTTCTCTTACAACTTCATACGCCATTTCACTTTCGAAATTCCCACTCTCTACAAGCTCAACGAAAGGTGGGCACGCTAAACTTTCTACCATAACACGGTTATTAATAGACTTTAGCGCCTCTTCATAGGCGCCACTTTTTACTGTTCCAATCGTTCCAATAATCCCAACATGATACGTATTTGTCACTTTTAAAGCTGTACGTGATCCTGGATGAATAACTCCAACTACTGGAATTGGTAATTGTTTCTGCATTTCTTCTAATACAACCGCAGTTGCTGTATTACACGCAATAACTAACATTTTGATATTTAAATCTAATAAATGCTCCGTCATTTCCCACGTAAATTGACGCACTTCTTCACGAGAACGCGGACCATAAGGGCAACGTGCTGTATCCCCTAAATATATAATACGCTCTTTCGGCAACTGACGAATTAATTCCTTCGCTACTGTTAAACCGCCCACTCCTGAATCAATAACACCGATCGCTCTATTCAACTTAATCACCCGTTTTCTCATTCATCATCTTTTATGTTTATCAGTATATTTTACACACTTTAAGTTCGCTAACTTAAAGTGCCCCTGTATAAAAATTTTCATTTGTACCTATATAGATCAGGACATTTTTTATTTTGCTCCTTTTTTTCATAATTTGCAAGACAGAAAAATAACCGACCTTCTATATGAAAGTCGGTTTCTTCTATATAAAATGCTCATTCAAAATAAAACTCCCGCTACTTTTATTAATAGCGGGAGTTTTATTTCTATATTTTATTTATCGCGTTCTTTATAGCCTTACCTATTTATATATGAAGCATGCTTATCATTCATATGGAGCATGAAACAAACAGAAAAATAGCCGACCTTTTGTATAAAAGTCGGCTGCTTTCTTATAGTTCTAGCTCTCCCATACGAAGAAGCTCAACAACTGCTTGTGAACGTCCTTTAACCCCTAGCTTTTGCATTGCGTTTGAGATGTGATTACGTACTGTTTTTTCACTTATAAACAGTTCACCTGCAATTTCCTTCGTCGTTTTATCTTGAACCAGTAATTCAAATACTTCTCTTTCTCTCTTTGTGAGTAACGGTTTAGATTGATACGCTTTTTCCTTCAACTGGTATAACCCTCCTTGCTTAAGCCAGAGCTGTATATGTGTAAGTTGGGTGTTTATTTAGTCAAGATATTGTATGAACGAAATGTGCAGGTGGTGAATGAAAATGGGCTTTATTTCTTATGTTATTTTAGACTTTTATACAGTGCGTACACTCTTTTTATCCACTTACTTTTCAGTACGCCATATTTGTTCTAGTAATATGCTGACAACTGTACCTACGAACAAACCATTTCCGAATATATATTGCATCACAGACGGCAAGGATTGGAGTGCTCCAGACGGTAAAAACATAACACCACTTCCAAATAATATAGCAACTCCTAAAATCGTTACATTCCTTTCGCTAAGTGGTACTTGTTTTATATTATGAAATCCAATTCCAATAAGCTGCACGAACGAAGCCATTAAAACCGCAGATGCGACCGCGGATGGCAGAGAGGCTAAGTAGCGGATAATACTTGGAAACAGCGACATACCGACTAATAGTACACATGCAAATAAGAATGTACGCATGTACTTTTGATTTGTTAAACGTATGAAACCTGCCGTTGCTGGTAACGGAACGACACCTACAGTTGAAAATACAGAGGAAATGATATGTGAAATCCCTCCAACCCACGTTCCATCCTTCAACTGTTTTTGTTCAATAGTCGCTTTATGAATGGTAGCTTGATTAATTGCTATAATAGCTGCCACTGTATTTGAAACTAAAATACATACCATAACGAAACTTGATACAGCCATACCTGTATTCCATTTTGGAATTCCCCACGCGAATATATGTGGAAGTTGCACAAAATGAGTTACTTGAGATGGGATCGTCACTTTTCCTGCAATGAGAAAAATAATCCAGCCACTAATTAACCCTATTAAAACCGCATAACTTTTAACAAACCCTTTTCCGAAGTTGGAGAGTATGACTACGAATAAAAATATGCCAAAAGCAATTAATGCTGTAAATCCATCAATTTGAGAAACAGTAGCTGTAATTCCTAGCATTCCTTTTAAAAATACACCACTTAATTGTAAACATAATAAAAGTAAGAACGTCCCTGTCACGAGCGGCGTAAATAAAAATAAAATACGCCCGATAACTCCCGTTACTCCTAGCCCTATTAAAACAACTCCCGCAACCATCATTCCTAATTCTAAAATTTGCAATGTACTATGTAATTGATCCTGCCCTACAGTTGCATAAGCAAGCACGGTAAATACACCAACCCAAGATCCAGCTGGTCCATCCGCAATCGGAAGCTTATGTCCAAGCCATCCTTGTAAAAAAGAAGATATACCAACTACGAAAAACGTACGCTGCATTAAATAAAATACTTCTTCCGTCGTAAGATGAAATAATCCGCCAACGACAATTGGTAGCGCGATTGAGTTTGCTAATAAAAAAATAAACCATTGCAAAGTTCCCATAATATGATTTTGATTATGTTGATTGTCCAAACTTTTCATCCCTTCGTGCTTCCTTATAAGGAAGTATAGTACTTCCCTGTTTCTACTAAATAAAAAAGAAGGGTTCTATTTTCACAATTAGAACCCTTCTAAAAACATCTAAACGATTCCTCTATACAAGATTATCAGATTTCACTTGATCTAAATCCCCTATAACAACATTCCCTTTATACATAACTACACGCTTCTCTGTTTGACGAGCAACTGCTTCCGCGGCGCATGTTGCATTCGTTAAAACAAAACTTGCCTCATCCCCTACATTCGGCCACACTCGTTTTCCTTCATTATTTAACGTTTCTTTCCCTCCAGTAATAAAACGAAGAGCTTTCCCTAAAGACCTTTCATCACTCCAACCAAATCGTTCTGCCAATCGATTTGCCTTTTGAAGCATATCACCTGTGCCGAACGGAGACCAATGATCTGTAATACTATCATTTCCTAATGAAACTTTAACTCCTTTTCGATCTAATAATGGAATTGGGATTACTTGTTTACCGATTGGAACGGTTGAAGTGATATCAATCTTTAATGCTGCTAGTCTTTCTGCCACTTCTTCAGCTTCTTTATCAGTAACACCACCAAGTCCAAGCGCATGACTAATTGTTACACGACCTTGCCATCCTGCTTCTTCCGTTAGACTTGCTAATCTCTTCATTGTAAACGTTCCAAGATTATTCGCATCGTGCAAATGAATATCAACATCCGCATTAAATTCTACCGCAATGTCCATAATCGTATGTAATGATTTTTCAATATCATTATCTACTGTAGCTGGGTCCACTCCGCCAACTAATTGTGCGCCCATACGCATCGCATCTTTCACAAGTTGCATAGAATTACTTCGCAATAATCCATGTTGCGGAAATGCAACTATTCTACCAGACAACCGATCTTTATATGTTCCTAAAGCCGCTAACGTTGCCTCTAAATTACGAAGTCCAATAACCGGATCCACATTACAATGCGTTCTAATATTTGTTGCGCCATTTCGAAGCAATAACTCTAGCATATTTTCCGCCCTGTCTTGAGCAGTTGCTAATTGCTTTGGTAAAATCGTTTTTTCTTCATTAAAACGTGTGAAAATATTTTCTGCTGGCATACAAGCTTTCCAAGGCCCACTATAATATGTTTTATCAATATGAATATGCATCTCTTCAAAAGCTGGTAAAACTAATAAACGATTAGCATCAAAAGTTAACGTTCCTTCCTCTTGGGCGATTCCCGATATAATTCTTTTAATTCGCCCATCTTCAATAAGAAGACTGCATATCTCAGTTTCCGTTTGTGAAATTTTCGCTTCTTCATATGTATAACCTGTTTCAAGCTTTACATTAGTCAACCAATATAATGTCATTACCATTTCCCCACCTTATATTAGAAAATACGTCACACCCTCATTTTCATTTTAATACCAACTGAAAATTAAGACAATTAATCCACTGTATTGTCCTTTCACAAAAAAATGTAATATAACCTAATGGTCTTCTCATAAAGTGAAACTATAATCAGTGGGGGGGTTCATCCCCCACTGATTATTAGCCTTCACCAATCGGGCGTTTACGGGCAGTTGATCTCCCACCTAACTTCTTTGCTTCAGCCGAATTTTGAGGTGGGAGTTTTACTGCCCGTTAATGCGGGATAAATTTCCATATAGAATAAAAGTACACTGTATCACTCATACATAACAGCGGTGATATAAAAAGGAGAGGATCATAATATGTCGAAGAGGTTATATAAATCCGAAACTGATAAAATGTTATTTGGTATATGCGGTGGTTTAGGAGAATATTTTGATATTAGCTCTACTCTCATTCGCATACTTTGGGTCATTGCTATTTTATGTTTTGGGACGGGGTTTTTAGTTTATTTTATTTGTTTATTATTTATGCCACGCTCTTACTAATAACATTCTTTCATATATTTGAGCATAGCGTATAAAAAATCCCCTATAGATTTTTCTATAGGGGATTTTTTCATGAAGAATATTTCATCGTTAAATGTAATACCGCTACTTCATCCTCTTCATTTTTATAACTATGTTTCTTATTAGCTTCAAACTGAATGGAGTCAAACTCATTTAGCACATATACGTCATTCTCAACTTGAATAGAAACTTTCCCTTTCATTACTGTTACAAGCTCAATTGCTCCTTCATGATGAGCTTCCGGTTCATATATACTATTCGCTCTTAAACAAGCACGGTGCATTTCCATCCCTGTTTCTTTCGTGTAACGGAACATCGTTTCTAAATGCCATGCTTGTCCTACATCTACTGCAAATCCTTCTCCGCAGCGCGCAACAGCTACAGGTTCTCCAACAACCATTAATCTCGATAAAGGAATCGATAACCCTTTCGTTATTTTCCAAATAACAGCTAACGTTGGATTCGTTTCGCCTCTCTCAATTTTCCCTAATGTTAATTTACTAACCCCTGTTTTTTGGGCTAATTCTTCTAAACTTAATTTTTGTTCATTTCGAATTTGTCTTAATAGCTGACCTACTTGCTGAATTACTTCTTTCGTTTGCATATCTTCATTTTCTTTCATATATAAAAACCACCTTAAAATATAAAATAGTTTACTTTTATTAAATTTAAGTATATTATACTATACATAAATACTCAATTCCGAAAGGAGTGCCATACTTCATGCGCGCAATATTACTAGGTCTTTTATCATCGGCCTTTTTTTCTGCAACCTTTATTATTAACAGAGCAATGAATGTATCTGGAACAAGCTGGGCTTGGACTGCTTCCTTCCGTTTTCTATTTGCTCTCCCTATTTTATTCCTTATCGTTTTATTTCGCAAAAACTTAGGAGCTTTATGGGCAGAATTAAAAAAACATCCATTTGTATGGATCGGGTGGGGCTCGGTCGCTGGCATCGGCTTCTATTCTTTATTAAGTTTCGCAGCTGTTTTTTCTCCAGCTTGGCTCGTTGCTGGAACTTGGCAAGTTACGATATTAGCAGGTTTACTTTTATCGCCATTATTCTTCATTAAAATAGAAACAAAATCAGGTACAAAACTTGTACGTGGAAAAATTCCACTACGCAGTTTATACGTCGCTTTATTTATTTTACTTGGTGTACTTTGTATGCAAGCTACTGAAGCGGGTCATATTACAATGACTCAATTCATTTCTGGTTTTTTACCTGTCGTTTTAGCAGCTTTCTTATATCCGTTCGGTAACCGAAAAATGATGGAACTTGTTGGGGGACGTCTTGATACATTTCAACGTGTATTAGGAATGGCAATTGGAAGTCTCCCTATTACAATTCTACTTGGTATATACGGATTTTCTACTACTGGTATTCCATCATCAACTCAAATGATGCAAGGATTTTTGTTAGCATTATGTTCCGGAGTTATTGCGACGATGACATTTTTCTTTGCTACTGACTTAGCAAAAGACAATCTTGCTTTACTTGGAGCTGTTGAAGCAACACAAGCTGGAACGATGGTCTTTACCGTGCTTGGTGAGATTATTTTCTTAAATGGCTCATTCCCTAGTGGTCTGTCACTGATTGGGATGATTATTATCATGCTAGGAATGGTCGTAAATAGTGTTTTAAACCGTTCTGTTCCAGTCATTAAACAAAAAAAATCAGCATAAAAATAGATATGGTTCTATGAAGAAGAACCATATCTATTTTTATTGTCCCCCTATTTCGCCTTATCAGAATAGTATTTCATTAGCTGTTTATACTAAAACCTATGCTATAATACGTTTCATGCGCATTAATAGGAGGTAAATTATGTTAAAAAAAGCAATCGCTGAATTTATTGGTACATTTGTACTTGTATTATTCGGAACTGGAGTAGCTGTCATTGGTGGCGGAATTGAAGGAATTGGAACATTAGGTATCGCTATGGCTTTCGGATTATCTATCGTGGCTATGGCATATAGCATTGGAACAATTTCTGGATGTCATATTAACCCAGCAGTATCAATCGCTATGTTCATCAACAAAAGAATGAACGCTATGGAACTTAGCTATTATTTATTAGCTCAAATTTTAGGTGGTTTATTAGGAACTGCAACGTTAGTAACAATTTTACGATCTGCTAAATTACCTTTAGATAATTTAGGACAAAATAGTTTTGGAACTCTTGGTTTATCTGGAGCATTTTTAGTTGAATTCATTTTAACTTTCGTATTTGTTTTAGTTATCGTTGCTGTAACAGGTAAAAAGGGAAGTTCTTCTTTAGCTGGACTAGTAATTGGTTTCACATTAGTATTAATTCACTTATTAGGTATTCCGTTAACTGGAACATCTGTTAACCCAGCTCGTAGTATCGCACCAGCTCTATTCGCTGGCGGAGAAGCAATTTCTCAACTATGGGTGTTCATCGTTGCCCCAATTTTTGGTGGTATCGTAGCAGCTGTTGTAGGAAAGTTTATTTTAAATACTGAAAAATAGAATTTTCAATATTTCCGAATAAAAAAAGGCGAGCCCTCATCATGAGGAAGCTCGCTTTTTTATTCTTTAATTTTCGACTTTAAATTTGTAACTAACTGCTGCACCGTTACATTTGCAAGTACGTTTTCCATCGCTTCTTGCGATTGTATTAAAATAATCTCTAATACCGATTGAATATTAGCTCCTACTGGACATTCAATGTTGGGATTTTCATGGAAAGAAAATAGATGTCCTTCTTCTACAACTTCCACAGCTTTATATACATCAAGTAATGTAATTTCATCTAAATCACGAGCAAGTGTCGTACCACCTTTACCAGCTTGTACATCAACAAGTCCTGCTCTCTTCAACATTCCTGTAATGCGACGAATCACAACTGGATTTGTATTCACACTACCAGCAATCCATTCAGAGGTACAGCGAGAGTTTCGATCTATTGCAAGTAACGTTAACATATGAACACCTACTGTAAAACGACTACTAATTCCCATCTGCACACCCTCCTTTTTATTCATTCTATTAAAAGACAACTCTTATTATTATATACTATTTTTAATTTATACATAAAGTGAAACTTTAATCAGTGGGGGTTTTGTTCATCCCCCACTGATTATTTGCCTTCACCAATCGGGCGTTTACGGGCAGCCCGACTCCCATCTAACTTCTTTGCTCCAGCTGAATTTTGAGATGGGAGTTTTACTGCCCACAAATAGCGGGGTAAAGAAAAAGCATGATTCCATTAGAAAATCATGCTTTCCCTCTATTATTGACGCTTTATAAATTTCGCCAAATCTTTAAACTTCACTTTATCAGAGTAATTCATTACACCGTTTACATAGATACGGCTTGTAATCGCATTTAATATACCAATCGTCGCCAATAAAACTACTAATGTTATCGTAATCTCTAACATACCTGCTTCACCAGCTACAATCCGCGAGAAGGTAACCATTGGTGTGAAAAACGGAACATACGAACTTACAACAACAATAGTACTATTTGGATCACTTAATGATTTAATACTAATGAAGAATGCAGCCATGATCAAAATCATTATCGGGAAAGATACAGCTTGTAAATCCTCTGTCTTAGACACAACAGCTCCAGCCGCAGCGTACATCATCGCATAAAGTAAATACCCTGTAATGAAATAAACAAGAAACATACTTATAACCTTTGCATCTAATTTTGTAAAGTCAATTGGAACACCAAGTAATGAAGCACTTTCTAAATCGACCCAACCTAACAAATAAGGAATAAGATAACCACACGCCAATATTACAAGTTGTAATAACGCCGTTGAAACAACCGCCAAAATTTTCGCATACATCATCGTAAGAGGCTTTACTTTCGGAAGCATTACTTCCATTACACGTGACGCCTTTTCAGATGCAATATTCATTGCGATTGTATTTCCGAAAGCTACAATAAACATATACAAAGCAAATGTAAAGAAATATGCAATTCCGAAAGAAGATGTACGATCTTTTATCGCTTCTTGCTTCACTTGAATTTCTGCTTGTAATTGCTGCGCAATTTCTGGTGAAACATTATTTTTTGCAATCGCCACCTTCGTATATTGTTGTTTTAAATAACCCGCCATAATCGCAGAAGTTGCTTGGCTCGGAAATCCATTATACATATATGTAACTGCTGGAGTCCCATCCTTTTCCGTCACATGGAATAGACCATCTAAATCGCCTTCTTCTACTTGCTTATGCAGTTTATCAAAATCATCCTTTGAACCAACCGTTATTTTTGCTGATGGCAATAGCTTATTTAGCTCTTCTTTTTGTACTTTGTATGTGGAGCTCTCTACTACAACTGCAATTTTATCTTTATCCTTATTTTTATCATCGCCTGAAGTAAAATGATTAAATGCAAAAATCCCAAACACAACTAAAAATAAAATCGCACTCGTAATTAATGATTTTTTAGATAAAAATGCTTCTTTAAAATAAAATGAAAATACATGAGAAAATTTACGCATATTTATTTCGCCCTCTCTACAAAGATTTCGTTTAACGTCGGCTCTAACATTTTAAATTGTCGTAAACCAACACCTTGTTCTTGCAATTGTTGCAAAATCTTTAGAGCTTCTGCATCATCTTGTACTTTCACATAAAGAAGGCCTTGTTGTTTTTCATACGGGACATGTATAGCTTCTAATCCCTTTTCATTCTCTTTTGTATCTTCGATTGTTAAATTACGAAAACCGTATTCTTTCTTAATATCACTTAATTGTCCTTCTACGACTGCTTCACCTTTTTTCAAAATACATACATGTTGGCAAAAAGCCTCTACTTGCTCCATACGGTGACTAGATAAAATAATTGTCTTTCCGCTCTGTACTTGTTCTCCAATAATACTAGCCAACATTCCAGCATTAACTGGATCAAGTCCGCTAAATGGTTCATCCAAAATAAGAAGTTCTGGATTGTGAAGAAGAGCAGCAATCAATTGAATTTTTTGCTGGTTCCCTTTCGAAAGTTCTCCTGCTGTTTTGAATTTATATTCTGGGATTGCTAAGCGCTCTAACCAGTGATCAATTGCAAGATCTACTTCTTTTTTCGTCATTCCTTCTAATCTACCAAAATATCGCAACTGGTCTATTACTCTACTTTTTGTATATAATCCTCTTTCTTCTGGTAAATATCCAATTGTTACCCCGCTATCACCAAATGATTTTCCATCCCACGTAATAGAACCTTCATTTGGCGTTAATAAACCTAGTAACATTTTAATTGTCGTTGTTTTCCCTGCACCATTTCGGCCAAGTAACCCTAACACTTCACCTTTCGGTAACGAGATTTGCAAACCATTAACTGCTTTAGATTCTCCGAATATTTTTGTTAAGTTTTGAATTTGTAAACTCAATGTATAAAGCCTCCCCTTTAGTATCATTCGTACCCTCTGTTAAAGCCTATGATTGTTCAGAATGAAATATAGTACTATATTTCATTCTCTTATATGTATCACTACATCTAACCCATCATTTGTTTCATTTAGTTAAAATTGTAAATAAAAATCCTGTTTTTGTCAATTATAATTGTCATTACGACAATAAAACTTGTCAAAATAATTATTATTATTTAACCCATCTTTCTAATATAGGACAAACTACTACATATACAAAAGACAATATGCAAATGTTCATAAAAAAAAATTTATATTTTAATATATAATATAAGATGATTTTCTAACATCGAGGAGGATACATATGAAGATGAAGAGGGGTATTACCAGTTTATTATCTATAGCCGTTCTTTCCACATCGCTTGTAGCATGTTCAGGAACAGCTGAGAAAACAGTGGCAAAAGAAGAGAAAGTACAATTAACAGACCAGCAATTGATGGCCGATTTATGGTATCAAACAGCTGGCGAAACGAAAGCACTTTACTACCAAGGCTACAATATTGGTCAATTAAAGCTTGATGCAGCTCTTGCAAAAGGGACAGAAAAAAAACCTGCTATCGTACTTGATCTAGATGAAACTGTTTTAGATAACAGTCCCCATCAAGCAATGAGCGTAAAAACAGGAAAAGGCTATCCTTATAAATGGGACGATTGGATTAATAAGGCTGAAGCTGAAGCTCTTCCAGGCGCTATTGATTTCTTAAAATATACAGAGTCTAAAGGTGTAGATATTTACTACATCTCAAATCGTAAAACAAATCAACTAGATGCAACAATTAAAAACCTTGAGCGCGTAGGTGCTCCTCAAGCGACGAAAGAACATATATTACTACAAGACCCGAAAGAAAAAGGGAAAGAAAAGCGTCGTGAACTTGTTTCTCAAACACATGACATCGTCCTATTCTTCGGTGACAACTTATCTGATTTCACTGGTTTTGATGGAAAATCTGTAAAAGATCGCAATGAAACAGTAGCAGAATCAAAAGCACAATTTGGTGAGAAATTCATCATTTTCCCTAATCCAATGTACGGTGATTGGGAAGGTGCTCTATATGACTATAATTTCAAAAAATCAGATGCAGAAAAAGACAAAATCCGTCGTGACAATTTAAAATCATTTGATGCAAAATAACAAAGAGGATGGCCTTCGCCATCCTCTTTTATTGCATATTTCTTGTTAAAGGCAAGATAAACACTTCTACACGTCTATTTTTCGCTTTTCCTTCTGGCGTATCATTTGGTGCAATTGAACGGTATTCTCCGTAACCAATTGCACTAAATTTTTCTGGTTGCAATTCTTTATTTTGGAGTAACACCTGCATAAAATTAACTGCACGCTGTGTACTTAACTCCCAGTTTGATGCAAACTGGGCATTTGCAATAGGAACAGTATCTGTATGACCAGACACTGTAATTTCACGAGGTGATGCTGAAACAAGTAGGTTAGACATCTCTTTTGCAATCCCTAACGATTCTAATTTCACATCTGCTTTCCCTGAATCAAATAGTACATTTTCTAATATCGTTAACATTAATCCTTTTTCAGTTAACTTAGTTTGAAAAGAAGAGGATAGTTGTTTCTCATTAATATATTGATCAATCTTTTTTTGTAATGCTTTCAACTCATCCATTTCTTTTTTTTCTTTAGCTCTATCTTCCGCTTGTTTTTTTGCTTGTTCTGCCTCAAGGCTACTTGCTGATAATTCTTTTTCCTCATTTGGTTTTTGATCACTTAAAAATTCTTTATTTCCTGTTCCACCGGCTAACTCACTTCGAAAAGCAACTGCCATCTGTTTAAACTTCGCAGCATCTATACTACTCATTGCGAATAATACGATGAACAATGCAAATAACAACGTTAACATATCAGAATATGGAATTAACCAAGTTTCATCGATATGCTCATCATGTTTTTTCTTTTTGCCTCTTCTATTTTTCTTACTCCGCATTTTTTTCTGCTCCTTTTTCTAGCTTTTTACGCTCAGTTGCAGAAAGTGCACCTAAAATGCGGTTCTTCATAATAAACGGATATGTACCTTCTTGTAACATTAATAAACAATCAATAATTAAACGCTTTTTCTCGATTTCAGCTGCAGATTTTTGCTTTAACTTATTTGCAAATGGATGCCATAATACGTAACCTGAAAAAATACCAAAAATCGTTGCAATAAACGCACCTGAAATAGCATGTCCTAACTTGTCAATATCAGTTAAATTACCAAGAGCAGCTACAAGACCAATAACAGCACCTAAAACCCCTAATGTAGGTGCATATGTACCTGCTTGTGAGAAAATAGCAGCTCCTTTTGCATGCCTCTCTTCAATTGCTTCTAATTCGGCTTCTAAAATTTGTTCTAAATCTTCCGCAGATACACCATCAATAACAAATTTCATACCACGCAAAAGAAATTCATCTTCAATTTCATCTAATTGTTGCTCTAAAGACAAAATACCGTATTTTCTACTCTCAGATGTCCAATGAACAAATAATTCTAGCAATTGTTCATAACTTAAATCTTTTTTATTTGAACCAAAAAGAACTTTAAATAATTTTGGAACTTTTTTTAGTTGATTCATCGGAAATGCAATACACACTGCAGCAAATGTACCGACGAAAATAATTAGTGCTGCGGCAGGATTTAGTAAGGCTGTTATGTCAGCACCCTTGACGACCATCCCTACGACTACCGCTAATACTCCTAAAATGATTCCAATAATTGTTGCAAAATCCATTCCCATTCACTCCTAGTCTATACAAGAAGTCTTTTATTCTCGATAATCGCTACATCTTCTTATATACATATATTACATAAAAAATGCACTTCATGAAAGATAAGAAATGAATTATATGAAAAAATACTACATTTTCACACATTTTCTGACATTTTCTTTGCATTTCTATTACGTTATGACTCTTATATTTCTTTTTCAATAAACTAAACTTATAATAAAAACGATACATATTTTATTAGGAAAGGACAGTGATTACAAGGTATCATGAAAAAGATAATAATTATTTCTGCCACTACTATTGTAATCGGTATCACATCTTTCGCTTACTTTGGTTCTAAATCACCACTGCAAAATGAGGCGAAAGCTGTCGAAAGTCAAAAACATAGTAACCATCCAAAAGAAGAGATTCCTGCTTTTCCAAAAGCTGATCATAATGCAAAGAAACTAGATGATAATTTTTCCGTTGTAACAAATCCAGATTCTGCTCTTGTATTAGTCAATAAACATCGTAAATTACCAAATGGTTACATTCCAGAAGATTTAACGAAACCGAACGTACCATTTACTAGTCCAAAAGATAAAGAGAAAACATTGCTTCGCAAAGATGCTGCAGACGCTCTTGAAAAAATGTTCCAAGCAGCGAAAGAAGAAGGTTTAGAACTTACAGCAGTTTCAGGTTACCGTTCTTACAAACGCCAACAGTCATTACATAATACATATATTAAACGCCAAGGAAAAGCTGAGGCTGATTCGGTAAGTGCAATTCCTGGAACAAGTGAGCATCAAACTGGTCTAGCAATGGATATTAGCTCAAAATCTTCCAAATTCCAATTAGAACCAATTTTCGGAGAGACAGCAGAAGGAAAATGGGTTGCAGAACATGCCCATGAGTTCGGATTTGTCATTCGTTATTTAGAGGATAAAACAGAGACAACAGAATATTCATATGAACCGTGGCACTTACGCTACGTTGGCAATCCATATGCCGCATACATATATAAGCACCACCTAACATTAGAAGAGGCAACGAAGGACAAAAAATAAGAGAGCGAATCGCTCTCTTATTTTTCTTTTATTCTATTATAATAGCAATTCCTTCCATTCCTCAGGCCACGGTTCGCCTCTTCCAGTTTTTTTCGATGCTTGGACCATCATACCCCGTCCAACTAAACAAACTTCTCCTTCTGCATTTTTGACCATATAGTGTAAATCTAAAGAGGAATTCCCAACCGCTCCCGCCTTTACATATACTTTCAACTGCTCATCAAAATAAATTTGTTTAATAAAATTGCATTGTAGATCTGCGACGACTATCATCGTTTCTGATGATTCATGTGTCCATTCTTGCATAAATCCGAGTTCTTTAAACAATGCGATACGCGCTTCTTCAAAATATGTAAAAGCAACGACATTATTTACATGTCCAAACATATCTACTTCACCAAAACGAACTTTGACAGGATTATAAAATAAAAAACCACTTTCCCATTGCTCAAAGTCTTCAATATAAGAAATTCTCTTCATCGTTCCCTCTCCTTTTCGCCCTTAAAATAAAGTGAAACTTTAATCAGTGGGGGTTTTGTTCATCCCCCACTGATTATTAGTTGAACCAATCGGGCGTTTACGGGCAGTTGATCTCCCACCTAGCTTCTTTGCTCCACCTGAATTTTGAGGTGGGAGTTTTACTGCCCGTTAATGCGGGATAAACAGAATAAACAGAAATATAAAGTTATAAATATTGCCTCTTCAACATGAAGAGGCAATATTTATTAATAGTTATTATCGCTACCAAAGAAATCTTTGAACGATTGAATTGTTGTATCACGGTTTAATGCTGCAATTGAAGTTGTTAATGGAATACCTTTCGGACATGATTGCACACAGTTTTGAGAGTTACCACAGTTTGCAAGTCCTCCATCACCCATAATTGCACGTAAGCGATCTGCTTTATGCATTTCACCAGTTGGATGCGAGTTAAATAAACGCGCTTGTGAAAGCGGTGCTGGTCCAATAAAGTCAGACTTACTGTTTACGTTCGGACATGACTCTAAGCAAACACCACATGTCATACATTTCGAAAGTTCATATGCCCATTGACGCTTTTTCTCTGGCATTCTTGGACCTGGCCCTAGGTCGTACGTACCGTCGATTGGAATCCAAGCTTTAACCCGTTTTAACGCGTTAAACATACGGCTACGGTCAACTTGTAAATCACGTACAATCGGGAATGTCTTCATCGGCTTTAAGCGAATTGGTTGCTCTAACTGGTCAATAAGAGCTGTACATGATTGACGTGGTTTTCCGTTAATCACCATCGAACAAGCACCACATACTTCTTCTAAACAGTTCATATCCCATGCAATCGGAGTCGTCTGGTTTCCTTTTGAATCAACAGGATTACGACGAATTTCCATCAGTGCCGAAATAATGTTCATATTTGGACGATATGGAATTTCAAACTCTTGATCAAACTCTTGTGCATCTGGTCCATCTTGTCTCGTAATGATGAGGCGGATTGTTTTCTCAGACATGTTGCTTATCCCCCTTCTCTTCACCCTTAGCAGCTACATCATGTTTTGAGGAATAGTCACGTTTACGTGGTTTAATTAATGAAACATCCACTTCTTCGTAATGGAATGCTGGTGCCTTTCCTTCTCCCTCAAATTTCGCCATCGTAGTTTTTAAGAAGTTTGCATCATCACGATTTGGGAATTCTGGTTTGTAATGCGCTCCGCGGCTTTCATTACGGTTATATGCGCCAATTGTAATAACACGTGCTAACTCGAACATATTTGCAAGTTGGCGTGTAAATGAAGCACCCTGGTTACTCCATCTTGCTGTATCGTTAATGTTAATGCGTTTGTAACGCGCCATTAACTCTTCAATTTTCGCATCAGTTTCTAGTAACTTTTTATTTTCACGAACTACTGTAACGTTATCTGTCATCCATTCTCCAAGCTCTTTATGAAGAACATATGCATTTTCGTTACCATCAAGCATTAAAATATTGTTAAATTTCTCTGTTTCGATTAATTCATTTTGCTCATATACAGTAGATGAAACAGCATCAGATGATTTAGAAAGACCTTTCATATACTCAATTGCGTTCGGTCCTGCTACCATACCACCGTAAATTGCTGATAATAATGAGTTCGCACCAAGGCGGTTACCACCGTGCATAGAATAATCACACTCACCTGCTGCAAATAAACCTGGAATACTTGTCATTTGCTTATAATCAACCCATAATCCGCCCATTGAATAGTGAACTGCTGGGAAGATTTTCATTGGTAGTTTACGAGGATCATCACCTGTAAATTTCTCATAGATTTCAATAATTCCACCAAGTTTAATATCTAGTTCTTTCGGATCTTTATGAGAAAGATCTAAGTACACCATGTTTTCACCGTTAATACCTAGTTTTTGCTCTACGCAAACATCAAAGATTTCACGCGTTGCAATATCACGAGGTACAAGGTTTCCGTAAGCTGGATATTTTTCTTCTAAGAAGTACCATGGCTTACCATCTTTATACGTCCAAACACGTCCACCTTCACCACGTGCAGATTCACTCATAAGACGTAACTTATCGTCTCCAGGAATTGCCGTTGGATGAATTTGAATGAACTCACCGTTCGCATAATATGCACCTTGTTGATATACAGCAGACGCTGCTGTACCTGTATTAATAATAGAGTTTGTTGATTTTCCAAAGATGATACCAGGGCCCCCTGTTGCCATAATCACGGCATCAGCTTGGAAACTTTTTATCTCCATAGTTTGTAAGTCTTGCGCGACGATTCCTCGGCACACACCTTCATCATCTACAACAGCTCGTAAGAAATCCCAACCTTCATATTTCGTTACAAGTCCTGCTACTTCATGACGACGTACTTGCTCATCTAATGCATATAGTAATTGTTGACCAGTTGTTGCGCCAGCAAATGCTGTACGGTGATGTTGTGTTCCACCGAAACGACGGAAATCCAGAAGTCCTTCTTCCGTACGGTTGAACATAACACCCATGCGATCCATTAAATGAATAATACCAGGTGCTGCATCACACATCGCTTTAACTGGTGGTTGGTTCGCTAAGAAGTCCCCACCATAAATTGTATCGTCAAAGTGGATCCATGGAGAATCCCCTTCACCTTTTGTATTTACGGCACCGTTAATTCCACCTTGGGCACATACAGAATGTGAACGTTTTACTGGTACTAAAGAAAATAGTTCAACATTTACTCCTGCTTCTGCCGCTTTAATCGTTGCCATTAAGCCGGCCAAGCCACCGCCGACTACTATAAGTTTCCCTTTCATGCTCTCCCACTCCTTACTGGTTTGCTAGCTGTGGATCGATGAACGCTAATAATGCACTCACACCTACATAAGATAGACCTAAGAAAATAGCTAATGTTACATAAGTAGAGATTCTTTGTGAACGTGGAGATACTGTAATTCCCCAGCTTATACAGAATGTCCATAGTCCATTTGCAAAGTGGAAAATTGTTGAAACAACACCAACTAAATAGAAACCAAACATAAATGGGTTGTTTAAAATATCTGCCATCATATCATAGTTTACCTCTTTACCTAACAATGCTTGAATACGAGTTTCCCAGACGTGCCAAGAAATGAAGATCAGCGTAACGATACCTGAAATTCGTTGGAAGACGAACATCCAGTTACGGAAATAGCCGTAAGATACCGCATTGTTCTTAGCTGTAAATGCAATATATAAGCCATATATAGCATGGTACAGTATAGGTAAAAAGATGATGAAAATTTCTAGCGCATACCGGAATGGAAGGAGCTCCATAAAGCCTGCAGCTTTGTTAAAAGCCTCTGCTCCCCTTGTTGCAAAGTTGTTTACAATTAAATGTTGCGTCAAAAAGACACCAACCGGAATGACCCCCATTAATGAGTGCCACTTACGAAACGTATACTCGCGGCCTTTCATGTCCCCATTACCCCCTTGAATGTTTGACTGCTGTTTTCAGATTAATTTACAACAATAATGTTTTTTCACTATTGGCATAAGAAAAACTGAAAAAATTATTCGAAATATTTCAGCATAATTTGATAACAAGTTCATTTTACCCCTATTTTTGTCGAAGCGTCAAGAAAACGTATACATAATTTGTACATAATTTGCATATAATTTGCCAATTCTTTTTTTTTCTTATATATTCAGATTTCCCCAAAGAAAAATCTATTTTTATAAATGAAAAATGTTATATAATAATCCCTATAGAAAGAGGGGAATATTGTGAGCAAAAATACAATCGATATAACATCTTTAGAAGATGTTTCATTGAACGCCTTCGCTTATGAATTGCTACGTGAAGAATTACTACCTGATTTAATTGGTAACGATTTAGATGGTATTTTATACTGGGCTGGTAGAAACCTTGCGAGAAAATATCCGCTAGAAACAATTGAAGAAGTCATTCAGTTTTTTGAAAAAGCTGGTTGGGGCACTTTAAGTATCATTGAACATAAACGTCGTGAAATGCAGTTTCAACTTAAAGGTACACTTATTACTGAGCGTCAAAAACAAAAAAGACATTCATCTTATCAATTAGAAGCTGGATTTATCGCCGAGCAAATTCAAAGACAAAGAAACGTCGTTGCAGAGTCCTATGAGGAACAGAAAAAGCGTTCAGACTCTATTACATTTCTTGTTAAATGGGATATAAAAGATCTCATTGAAGTGTAGCATCTACTTACAGTCAACTAGACATATAAGTTTAGTTGACTTTTTTGTATATTCATTTAGGTGTGTTTATTTTAAATCTTCAGAAATTATACCAAAAAACAGAAGACGTTGTAAACTACAACGTCTTCTTATCTGTTAAATAAGTATAAATCATCTCTGCAACATTTTTCGGCATACCTGCTTCGACAAATTCCGATATGGAAGCTTCTTTCATCTTTTTTAATGAACCAAAATGTTTTAGCAATACCTTTTTTCGTTTATCGCCGATTCCTGGAATATCATCCAATGCTGATTGAATGACCGATTTCCCGTGCAACTGGCGATGGAATGTAATTGCAAATCTATGCACTTCATCTTGAATGCGTTGCAATAAATAAAATTCTTGGCTATTCCTCTCAAGCATCACAGGTTCAGGCGGAGCTCCAATAATTAAATGTGATGTTTTATGTTTGTCATCTTTTACAAGCCCTGCCATCGGAATATATAATCCGAGTTCATTCTCCAGAACATCACTTGTAGCGGCCAGATGGCCTTTTCCACCATCAATAATGATTAAATCTGGTAAAGGTAAATTCTCTTTAAGCGCCCTCGTATAACGGCGTCTTACAACTTCCCTCATAGATTCGTAATCATCAGGACCTTGAACCGTTTTAATTTTATATTTCCGATATTCTTTCTTCGCTGGTTTCCCATCGATAAAAGCAATCATTGCTGAAACAGGATTTGTTCCTTGAATATTTGAATTATCAAACGCTTCAATACGATATGGTGTTTCAATCCCTAGTTGCTTCCCTAGATTATCAACAGCTTTAATCGTCCGTTCTTCATCACGTTCAATTAAGTGAAATTTCTCTTCTAGTGCAATTTCCGCATTTTTATTTGCTAATTCCACAAGATCTTTTTTCTTCCCACGCTTCGGCTGTGTCGCTTCAACTTCTAAAAAGCGCTCTACTAATTCTGAATCTATACTTCCTGGAACAACAATTTCCTTCGGCTTGAAATGACTACTGTTTTCATAAAATTGACCGATAAAAGTTAAAAATCCCTCTTCTGGTTCATCATAAATCGGAAACATAGAAACATCACGTTCAATTAGCTTTCCTTTTCGAACGAAGAAAACTTGAACACACATCCACCCTTTATCAACTGCATATCCAAACACATCGCGATCCACTAAATCACTCATAATCATCTTTTGCTTTTCCATAATTGCATCAATATGAGCAATTTGATCTCGCAACTCTTTCGCCCGTTCAAATTCTAGCTTTTCTGAAGCCTCATACATCTTCGTTTCTAATTCTGAACGAATTTCTTTATGCCCACCGTTTAAGAATTTAATAATTTCATCAACAATTTCTTTGTTTTGCTCATCCGTTACTTCTTTCACACAAGGTGCTAAACATTGACCCATATGATAATACAAGCAAACTTTATCTGGCATATTTGAACATTTACGAAGTGGATACATACGATCTAATAATTTCTTTGTTTCATGTGCCGATTGCGCATTTGGATAAGGCCCAAAGTACTTTCCTTTATCCTTTTTTACATTTCGCGTAATGAGTAAGCGCGGCTGTTTTTCAGCTGTAATTTTAATGAAAGGATATGTTTTATCATCTTTTAATTGAATATTATATTTTGGATCATATTTTTTTATTAAATTTAACTCTAAAATAAGAGCCTCCAAATTTGAGGAAGTCACAATATATTCAAAATCAACAATTTCTCCAACAAGCCGAAGTGTTTTCCCATCATGCGAACCAGTAAAGTACGAGCGCACACGATTTTTGAGTACCTTTGCTTTTCCGACATATATAACCGTTCCCTGCTTATCCTTCATTAAATAACAACCAGGTTGATCGGGCAAAATTGCTAACTTCTCTTTTAAATGCTCGTGCACTCGTCTCCCTCCATTTCTACATGCTTATGCTTATCATTTTTATTTTCACATAAAGTGAAACTTTAATCAGTGGGGGTTTTGTTCATCCCCCACTGATTATTAGCCTTCACCAATCGGGCGTTTACGGGCAGTTGATCTCCCACCTAACTTCTTTGCTCCACCTGAATTTTGAGGTGGGAGTTTTACTGCCCGTTAATGCGGGATAAAAACATACTATGCCAAAACACCCAACATACGTTCTTTTATTGTAACGGAAAGGTTGTAAAAAAGAAAATAAAAAAAGCTACCAAATGGTAGCTTCTTTATTTTAGAAGTGTTTAGAAACTAATTCTACTAACGCTTCTTTCGGTTTATATCCTAACGCTTGATCAACCACTTTACCGTCTTTTAATACGAAAAGAGCTGGAATGCTCATTACTTCGAATTGACGAGCAGTTTCTTGGTTTTCATCAACGTCCACTTTTACTACTTTTACTTTCTCGCCTAACTCTGAATCGATTTCCTCTAATACAGGAGCGATCATTTTACAAGGTCCGCACCAAGGCGCCCAGAAATCTAATAGTACAACACCTTCGCTAGTTTCAGCTGCGAAGCTTTGGTCATTTGCATTTATAATTGCCATTTTATTTCCTCCTTCAAGTATATTCTACCAAGAGTATATCATTAACTTTTATACGTGGCGAATATTATGTATCGTTATGTATTGTAACAAAAAAATGTTCCTTTATACTATATAAAAATATGGATGAAATACTAAAAAGATGAGAGACAGGGGATCTCTCACCTTTTTCTATATATAGGGGTACTTCACTTGGAACTCAAGGGTACTCAAATCATGAATGTACTTTTAACTTTTTAAACTCTTCTGTTAAAAGAGGTAATACTTCAAACAGATCACCGACAATACCATAGTCAGCTACTTTGAAGATACTAGCTTCTGGATCTTTATTAATCGCAACGATTATTTTTGAATTAGACATACCAGCTAAATGCTGAATCGCACCAGAAATCCCGCATGCAATGTATAGGTCTGGTGTAACAACTTTACCTGTTTGACCAATTTGTAATGAATAATCACAGTACTCCGCATCACAAGCACCACGAGATGCTCCAACAGCGCCGCCTAGTACGTCAGCTAATTCTTTTAACGGTTTAAATCCTTCTTCACTCTTCACACCACGTCCACCAGCTATAATAACTTTCGCTTCAGAAAGATCAACACCTTCTGCAGTTTTACGGACAACATCTTGAATGATTGTACGTAAATCTTTCACATCAACTGTAATAGAAGACACGTCAGCTGTGCGAGACTCGTCTTTTTCAAGAGTTGCAATGTTATTTGGACGCACTGTCGCAAATAATATACCATCTGTTACGATCTTCTTCTCAAATGCTTTACCAGAGTAAATCGGACGAGTGAAGATAACATTTCCACCTTCAACTTCTAAAGCCGTTACGTCAGAAATTAAACCAGCTTCTAATTTCGCTGCTAATTTTGGTGATAAATCTTTACCAAGTGCCGTATGTCCAAATACAATGCCTTCTGGCTTTTCTTCAGCATATACAGCTAAAAACGCTTGTGCATATCCATCAGATGTATATGATTTTAATTTATCATTTTCAACTGTCACAACGCGATCTGCACCGTAATGAATCAATTCATTTGCAAAAGAGGCAACGCTGTCTCCAACTAGAAGACCTACCACTTCACCGCCTTCTGCAATTGTTTTTGCTGCTGCTACCGCTTCAAACGAAACGTTACGTAGCGATCCATCACGAACTTCACCCATTACTAATACTTTACGAGCCATAGATTTTCCCTCCTGCATATATAATTTCGTATTTTATTAGATTACTTTCGCTTCTGTATGGAGCAACGATACAAGTTCTTTTACTTGATCTTGCAGCTCGCCTTGTAACACTTTTCCTGCATCTTTCTTAGGAGGCAAATAGATTTCAATTGTTTTTGTTTTTGCTTCCACATCATCTTCTTCTAAATCTAAATCATCTAATTCTACTTCTTCTAGTGGCTTCTTCTTCGCTTTCATAATACCTGGAAGTGATGGATAACGCGGTTCATTTAAACCTTGTTGCGCTGTTACTAGAAGAGGTAATGATGATTCAATTACTTCTGTATCCCCTTCAACATCACGCTCAATCTTCACATTTGTACCATCAATTTCAAGCTTCGTAATCGTCGTTACGTATGGGATATTTAACGCTTCAGCTACTCGTGGACCAACTTGTCCAGATGCACCGTCAATCGCAACGTTCCCGCCTAAAATTAAATCGATTTCTTTATCTTTTAAATATTCAGCGAGCACTTTTGCTGTTGTAAATTGGTCACCATTCTCAACATCATCTTCAATGTTAATTAGTACCGCTTTATCGCAGCCCATCGCTAATGCTGTGCGAAGTTCTTTTTCACTATCCTCGCCACCAACTGTTATAACAGTAACTTCTCCACCTTGTGCATCTCTTACTTGAATCGCTTCTTCAATCGCATATTCATCGTAAGGGTTGATGATGAATTCCGCTTCGCCATCGTAAATTGCACCGTTTTTAATTACGATTTTTTCTTCTGTGTCAAATGTTCGTTTCATGAGTACGTAGATGTTCATTCCATTTACCCCCTTATTTTTCAGAAAGATTCTATCAATTTTAAAATTCTGTTAATTTTTATTAAAAAAATAATTGGACTACCTACCACTAAATGAAGGCTTACGTTTTTCTAAAAACGCTGCTACGCCTTCTCTTCCATCTTCACTCGTAAATACTTCACCAAAAATCTGTGATTCACGCTGTACACCTTCATAATAATGAGACGATTTTGTCGTTTGTAATAACTCTAGCACAGCACGAGTTGTTGCTGGGCTTTTTCCAGCAATCTGTTTTGCAATTTTAAGCGTATCTTCTAAAATGGATTCTTCAGAAAACACTCCGTTAACAAGTCCCCATTGTAATGCTTCTGCACCAGTAATTGGTGTACTTGTTAACATCATTTCACAAGCTTTCGCTTTACCAACATAACGTGGTAAGCGCTGTGTACCTGCAAAACCAGGAATTAATCCAAGTGTTAATTCAGGTAAACCAAGCTTTGTACTTTCAGTTACAAAGCGCATGTGGCAAGACATAGCAAACTCAAGGCCGCCGCCAAGTGCCGCTCCATGAATTGCCGCAATAACTGGTTTTGAGCATTTTTCAACACGCTCAAACGTAACTTGTCCAAGCTGTGCTAACTCTGTTGCTTGCTTCGCTTCAGTAACAGATGTAAATTCTTTAATATCTGCCCCTGCTGAGAAGAAGCGTCCTTCACCATGTAAAACAACAACACGAATGTTATCATCCTTTTCCACTTGATCGATTAATTCAGTAACGTCATGCATAACTTGTGAAGACATCGCATTAGCTGGCGCATGATTTAACGTCGCCACCGCGATATGATCTTCAACTTTTACAGATAGGAATTTCAACATGATCCCTCCCATTATTGACGATAACCACAAGCTGCAATAAGTAGCCCATGTACCGTTTTTGAAAGTGCGACCAGATCATACTTATGATCGCTCATTACCCAATTGGTCACAACTTCATCTACTGTTCCAAAGATCATTTGTCTTGCCACGCGAACGTTTAAATCCGCCTGAAATTCACCTTGCTTTATACCTGTCTCTAAAATCTCATCCATAACTTGTAAGTAGCCTTTTAATACTTCATTTATTTTAAGGCGCAAGTCTTGATTGGACTGCCTTAGCTCTAATTGCGTAACGATAGCAAGAGGATCATTTTGTGACAACAGCAAGAAGTGCGTTTCTACCAACATGAATAACTTCGCTACAGCGCTTTCAATTCCTGCTATTTTTTGACGAATTGTTTCAACAAATTCTCCCATCTTCTCTTGGAATAAGGATATTAATATATCTTCTTTATTTTTAAAATATAAATAAATCGTGCCATCAGCTACCCCAGCTTGCTTTGCAATTTTAGAAACTTGCGCTTGATGGTATCCATTCTCCGCAATCACAATGACTGCAGCATCAATAATCTGATTGTATTTCGGTCTATTTTTCTTCACTTTACTGTCCCCTTCAAGAAGATGACTGAATGAATAGTCATTCATATTCTTATAATACTGACTATTTAGAAAAGTGTCAATCCTATTTTTTCAAAAAGAAAGGGCCTTAGCCCGTTTGCTCATCCTCATTCCTTCTCTTCTCTTCATCTATTAGGACACGGCGTAAAATTTTTCCGACTGTCGTCTTCGGCAACTCACTTCTAAACTCATATACCTTCGGAACTTTGTAAGCTGCTAAATATTTACGTGCAAACTGATCTAATTCCTCTTCAGAACATTCAGCGCCTTCTTTCAAAACAACAAATGCTTTTACAGTTTCCCCTCTGTACGGATCAGGAACACCGATCGTCACTACTTCTTGCACCTTTTCGTGTTCATATAACACTTCTTCTACTTCCCGAGGATATACGTTAAAACCGCTAGCAACAATCATATCTTTCTTACGATCTTTCACATAGAAAAAGCCATCCTCATCCATGTATCCTACATCACCTGTATGAAGCCAGCCATCTTGCAATACAGCCGCCGTTTCTTCTGGCTTATTCCAATACCCTTTCATAATTTGTGGGCCTTTGACAACTATTTCACCAATTTCACCTGAAGGTAATGCCTCTCCTGTTTCAAGTGACATGATAATTGCCTCCGTATCTGGCCACGGTACCCCAATACTTCCTGGTACACGTTTTTCCCACAAGAAATTCCCATGCGTAACAGGTGATGACTCCGTTAATCCATAACCTTCTACTAGTTTACCACCTGTAACGCTCTCAAACTCCTCCTGTACTTCTACAGGAAGCGGTGCAGAGCCACTAATACAAGCCTGAATAGAAGAAATATCATATTCTTTTAAAAGAGGGCTATTTAAAAGAGCAATATAAATGGTCGGCGCTCCTGGAAATAGTGTAACTTTATGTTTTTTAATTGCTTCAAAAACCATTTTCATATCAAACTTCGGAATAAGCACCATTTTATACCCTTGCATAATACTTAAATTCATTACAGCTGTCATTCCGTACACATGAAAAAATGGAAGGACACCAAGGATTACTTCTTCTCCTTCTTTACAATTATATAACCAATGCGCTCCCATTAAAGTGTTCGAAACGAGGTTTTTATGCGTTAACATAACCCCTTTTGGAAATCCTGTCGTTCCCCCCGTATACTGCAAAAGAGCTAGATCATTTTCAGGATCACAGGGAACCTCAACATCAGCATTACTTTCCCTTTCTACTGATTTCCATAGATGAATCGTTTCGCTTTCCGACACATTCACAACAAGATTCGCCTGCTTTTTTTGTACAAATGGATAAAGTAAATTTTTAGGGAATGGTAAGAAATCTGCAATACGAGTTACGATAATGTGCTCCAGCTTTGTGGCATTTTGAACATTAGTAACTCTCGGAAACACTAAATCAAGACAAAGAATGACTTTTGCCCCCGAGTCATGAAGTTGATACTCAAGCTCTCTTTCTGTATAAAGAGGATTCGTTTGTACAACAATCCCCCCCGCAAGCAAAGTACCATAATAACCGATTACGGATTGCGGACAATTCGGCAACATAATCGCAACTCTATCTCCCTTTTCAACACCAAGCCTTTGAAGATAATTCGCAAACTTCTTTACCTTGTCATGGAAATCTGAAAATGTAACATCTTTACCTAAAAAATGAAGCGCTTTCTTTTCTGGATAACGAGAAGCTATTTTCTCTAAATATCCATGAAGTGGCTGAATATCATAAGAAATAGTACTAGGAATTTCCTCTGGATAACTTTTCAACCAAGGTTTTTCCACCTTCATTCCCCCTTCAAATACATAAAAAATAAATGAATGTTCATTCATGATGGTTGTTTTCATTATATTATAGTCATAACAACGTTACAATCATAATATTCTGACTTTTATATAACTATGCTTTACCTCATTAACTTCTTATTATATGTACAAACTCTCTTACTCTTAAAAGAGTAAGAGAGTTATTATTTAACTTAGTCTTATAATTGTTAACACCGCTCCTGGAGTAGTCGTTGATAACGTCGCAACAGCTAACAATCCAAACAACTGCAAACTAATTGCACTCCCCGCCGCAAGAGTCGTAATAATTGTCGCACTAAATGATGTCGTTGCTAATGCAGGAGAATTGATCGTCCCAGCAAGCGGTGCACCATTAATTGTAATTCGCGAACTAACTAATAATGAAGCCGTTATATTAATTGTATATGAAATATAATAATTCCCCGCATTTGCGGCCGTAAATACTGTGTTCCCCCCCGACACTGTAATTCCGGGACCGATATTCTGATTATTTGGAAGTGGGACATTTGTTCCACCAAGAAGCACTGATATTGCCGCTCCTGATGTATTATTCGCAAATGCATACGTTGCCGTGATACTTGTACCTGTTAATCCCGTCGCTCCTGTTTCACCTGTTGGACCTGTTGGACCTGTTGGACCTGTTGGACCCGTCGCTCCTGTTGCTCCTGTTGGGCCTGTTGGGCCTGTTGGACCTGTTGGACCTGTTGGACCTGTTGGACCTGTTGCTCCTGTTGCTCCTGTTGCTCCTGTTGAACCTGTTGCTCCTGTTGCTCCCGTTACTCCCGTTGCTCCCGTTGCTCCTGTTGCTCCCGTTATTCCCGTTGCTCCTGTTGCTCCTGTTGCTCCCGTTGAACCTGTCGCTCCCGTTGCTCCCGTTATTCCCGTTGCTCCCGTTATTCCCGTTGCTCCCGTTACTCCCGTTGCTCCTGTTGCTCCCGTTGAACCTGTCGCTCCTGTATCACCTGTCGCTCCTGTTGGACCTGTTGGACCGAGCTTAGGAACTGTCCCATCGCAACTAAAACAGCACGAATCAACATGTAAACCATTTTGATTATTACATCCACAATATCCATTTGCATTATTACTCCATAAAGACATGTTGACCCTCCTTCGTGTTCGATCTTTTAAGTAAGCCCACTAATTAAAAATATCTTTCTAATAAAAATCAGTTTTTATTTTCCTTATCAACTACCCGCTCTGGAACAAACCTTTTATAAACAAAGTTTTTTTCCTTACATTCTAATAAATATTACATGCAATACGCTCTCCTTTCGCTTGTACTTTCGCCTTCCTCATTTAAGGAATTTCAGCTCCTTCAACCTTGATACACGTATGCACTTTAATGCGATATATTAAAATCCGTATAAATCGTTATTTTTAGTCAAAATTTTTAAAAAATATTGACACTCAAAACGCCCTCATAGTATGATTTGGGTGTTGTAATTGATAACGATTTTCAATATCGTACATATTGCAAATAAAACATTTTATTTGGGGGCAGAAGATGAAGAGAATTTTCAGTATTTTCATAGTAGTTCTTCTATTCGCTGTTGGATGCGGGCAGCAAAAAGAGGAGAAAAAAGAAACAAAAGCGGACAATAAAAATCAAGCTATAACAATTAAACACGCTGAAGGGGAAACGAAGTTAGATAAACCAGCGAAAAAAGTTGTTGTACTTGAGTGGGTATATTCAGAAGACTTATTAGCGCTTGGTGTTCAGCCAGTAGGGATGGCAGACATTAAGAATTATAATAAATGGGTAAATACAGCAACAAAACCAGGTAAAGATGTTGTCGATGTAGGAACACGTCAACAACCAAACTTAGAAGAAATTAGCCGTCTAAAACCAGATTTAATTATCACAGCTTCATTCCGTAGTAAAGCTATTAAAAACGAATTAGAGCAAATCGCTCCTACAGTTATGTTCGATCCATCAACAAGCAATAACGATCACTTTGCTGAAATGACAGAGACATTTAAACAAATTGCAAAAGCAGTTGGAAAAGAAGAAGAAGGTAAAAAAGTATTAGCTGATATGGATAAAACATTTGCAGATGCAAAAGCGAAAATTGACAAAGCAGACTTAAAAGATAAAAACATCGCAATGGTACAAGCATTTACAGCTAAAAACGTACCAACATTCCGTATATTGACTGACAATTCTACAGCTTTACAAGTTACAAAAAAATTAGGTTTAACAAACACTTTTGAAGCTGGGAAATCAGAGGCAGATGGTTTCAAACAAACAACTGTAGAATCATTACAAAGTGTACAAAATTCAAACTTCATTTACATTGTAGCGGATGATGATAACATTTTTGACACGCAACTAAAAGGTAACCCTGCTTGGGAAGGGTTAAATTTCAAAAAAGAAGACAAAATGTATAAATTAAAAGGCGACACTTGGATTTTCGGTGGTCCTGAGTCTGCAAAATCTTTAGCAACACAAGTAGCAGATGTAATGACAGCGAAGAAGTGATTACACGATGAATAGCTTACAACATACACTTCGAGCAAGTCTTGTATTCGGAGGAGGAGCAGCTCTCTTGCTCCTCCTTTTCTTTATTCATATCGGACAAGGGCAAGCAAACATTTCCTATAGTATGATTATTGATGCTCTTATCTCACCGAACCAATCACTAGAGCATCAAATTTTAATCATGCTTCGATTACCTAGAGCTGTAATTGCCATTTTAGCTGGAGGTGCTCTTGCTGCATCTGGGGTTATTTTACAAACATTAACGAAAAATCCACTTGCTGAATCCAGTACAATGGGTATTCACTCTGGCGCATATTTCTTTCTAGTAGCGGCTACAATTTTCTTACCGAAAGGTCTGCAAATTAATTCACTTCTTTTCACATTTATCGGCGGTGCTATTACTGCTTTATTTGTATACCGTATTTCTGGTGGGAAAAAGGGAACCCCACTTAGAATGGCACTAGCTGGTATGGTCGTTACATTAATGCTTTCTGCCTTTACCGGAACGATGCAGCTTTTCTATGAAAATGAAACAGCTGGTTTATTTTTATGGGGAGCTGGATCTCTTATTCAAAATAACTGGGATGGCGTTCAATTTGCTTTTCCATTTATCATTATTTCTTTCCTAGTTTTACTATTTATGTCTCGTAAACTCAACATCCTCTTACTTGGTGATGATGTTGCTGTTTCTCTTGGTGAAAAAACAGCAGTAACACGTCTTATCGCCTTCATTGCTGCGATCTTTTTAACAGCAGTAATTGTAACTGTTGTTGGACCAATTGGATTTGTCGGCTTAGTTGCACCACATTTAATGCGTCTTATTGGCTACCGTCAACACTTTACTCTCCTTCTCTCTTCTTTCTTATGGGGAGCTGTACTATTACTTGGAGCTGATGTCGTTGGTAGACTAATAGATCCAACTGGGGCTGAACTTCCTGTCGGAGCAGTCACAGCAATGATTGGATCACCTTGGCTTATTTATTTAGTGTATCGAATGATGAAATCGAAACAATATATGAATGATAACGGCGCAAATGCAGCTGGAGCTAGTTCTCGCTATTACTCTTATAAAAAGGTAATCATTATCTCTATCACACTTTGCATTGTGACGATTGCTCTTGGTGTTACAATCGGTAGTAACGCTTATATCGAAAGTATTACAAATGTTATATCAGGACAATTAACACAATTTGATAAAAATATGATGATGAACCTTCGTTTACCAAGAATGCTCGTTGCTGCTATTGCTGGAGCATGCCTTGCGATAAGCGGACTTGTTTTCCAAGGTATATTACGAAACCCACTTGCCGATCCTTCTATTATTGGTATTTCATCGGGAGCAGGTGTTGGCGCTTTAACTATTATGTATGTCTTTCCCGCACTTCCTGGTTTCTTCCTACCAATTGGTGCATTTATTGGTGGACTACTTGCAGTTGGAATTGTCCTCTTCTTCTCATGGAAATCAGGATTTAGTCCAACAGCTCTTGCTTTAATAGGAATTGGCATTTCAGCGCTCGGCTCAGCGATTATTCAAATCTTTATCGTTAGAGCAAATTTGAATGTTGCTGCGGCCTTAACATGGTTGTCAGGCAGTACGTATGCAAGAGGATGGAATCACTTAGAAAATATCATTCTATATCCATCTCTTATTCTTATACCAATTATCTTTTTCTTAATGAAACAACTTGACGTTCTTGTACTTGGAGATGATTTAGCAACCGGACTCGGGCAGCCTGTAAATAAAACGCGTCTTGCTCTAATTGTGTTAGCGACACTACTTGCATCTGTAAATATCGCAGCTGTCGGTACGATTGCCTTTCTAGGTCTTGTTGCACCACACTTAGCACGAATCGTCGTTGGTATGAATCATCAAAGATTATTCATTTGCTCCGCACTATTTGGAGCAATCCTTCTTTCCATTGCTGATTTACTCGGACGAACAATTGCATACCCGAAAGAAATCCCTTCTGGTCTTGTCGTTGCTGTACTTGGAGCACCTTATTTCTTATGGTTGATGAGGAAGAGCGGGAAGAAGGTTGGTTAAAAAAAGAGGCTTCTTAATATGAGAAGCCTCTTTTTTATTCGTTCTGATAGGTTAAAAGGAAACTATCTTTTTTTCACGAATGTAACCTATGAACATAACTAGGAGGGATAAATATGTACCAAACTATTGAAGGTTTTCTACAATCATGGACATACGAGGCTGAGTCTACTCAGAAGATGCTCGATGCATTAACCGATGAATCTTTATCACAAGAAATTGCACCTGGGCACTGGACTTTAGGGAGAGTCGCTTGGCATATCGTTACAGCACTTCCTGTTATGCTATCAGGGACAGGGCTTAAGTTTGAAGGAGAAACGAAAGATTATCCTGTACCAACTTCAGCAAAAACAATTGCAGATGGGTATCGCAAAGTGAATACGGCTTTTATTGAAGCACTTCAAAGTGAGTGGACTGATAAAGACTTAGCTACTATTAATAACTTCTTTGGTCGTCCTATGCCGAATTCTATATTTTTAATGACACTCATCAATCATCAAAATCACCACCGCGGACAGATGACTGTTTTAATGCGTCAAGCTGGCTTAACAGTCCCTGGCGTTTATGGTCCTGCAAAAGAAGAATGGGCTGCTACTGGAATGGAAGCTCCCCAAATGTAACGACAGAAAAAGACAAGGTGATTATTTTTATCAAGACCTAAATTAAAAAAAGATAAATAAATTAAAGGAGATTACATATTTTATATGACTAATATGTAATCTCCTTTCTTCTTCCACAATCGCGCCCGATTGCTGAAGAACGAATATTAAACCTTTGTACCAAATAGCCTTGATATATATTTATGATACGGCTCACCTTAATAGCTCTAAGTGAGGGGTTTTTATATTCCGCTTCTTCTTTTCTGCTAGATAAGACATTATGCATCATAAATATATTTTACACAATTACGAAACAGGAGTGATTTCAGGAAAAACTTTGTGTTGTTCTTCACTTCCTACCGCATAAAATTGAGCCTTCCCAGAACTATCAAATTCAGATTGAATACATTTAACATGTATCTCATAAGATTGAGGAAGTTTTTCACAAATTAAAGCACCTTTCAGTTTTAATACTTCTTTTGCAATTTCTGGTCTAAAGCATACATTATATTTTTCTTTATCTTTTAGAGAAGGGTATGCCCAAGCATCTTGTATATCTTTTGGTGGCAAATCAAAGAAATTCTTAGCAATTAGTTCCGATACGATATATAAATATTCAGTACCTTCACCTACATCTCTACTAAATTCATCTTTCAAAAAATCATTAAAGATATTATTAATTAACTTAATTTTTTCACTCTGAATTCCTAACATTTCATAATTATATTGTTGACCGATTAAATTAACCTTAATATCATCAGTTGCTTCGTATACCATAAGAGCATAATAAGAATTATCAGGTATTTTTATTTCCTTTAATGTGATTTCAGGAATGCCTGGAGTTGTATAAAGCAACGATTCACCAGGTTTATTTAGTCTTCCATACGTCTTAATACACTCTGCAGGTGCATTCCAAAAATGAGGTTCATACATTAATTCAGCATTTGGAAATACTGAAGAATCTAATTTTCTTGCACGGAAAAATAATGTTCCTTTAGGATAAGTACTTCCATTAGTAAAATAAATAAACTGACCTTCGAAAGTCAAGACATCATAAATTGCCTTATTAATTGCTGCTGGAGTCATCATTGCTATATTTAAACTTCTAAATTTACTAACTTTCTCGATTAATTCCAAAGGATTTATCCTTTCTAAAAAAGCCAAACGTTCTTTGCTAAACATGTAAATCTCCCCTAAAATATAATACTTTATTTTATAATAAGCTTACACATCAAAAACCATTATTCCCCTTTCGATATCATTTACTTATGATACGGTTCACCGTAACTATTCTATGAGCGATTTTGAATACTACTAGTTTTTACATGCTTTTAAGTAAAATTCAAACTTTTGAGCAGCGTCGGATAATGACCCAATAGCATAATAGCCTTCTTTAGTGATACCTACACACCCAATTAATGGAGAAGATAGGAAATCTAACATTTGTTTAATTTCCTCTAGAGTCGGAGAAGGTTTTATTTCGCTTTTATGCTTCAATAATAAATATATCTCTCTTGGTTGCATAATTCCTTCTGTTAAAGAATCCTCACTCTCCTCTGATAAACATTGCATAAGTGATTGAAGTAATATACCATCTCTAATTATTTTAGATTGATCACTTTCTAAAGGACGAATATCAACTAATCCTTTTTGATTAAAAATTTTTCGATATGACTCTGATTTCAGAGGAACTTCTATATGCATTTTTATTAAATCTTCCAACATTTCTATATCAAGGAGTGCAACATTATGTTTGGCTGCCCTTTCTATTAATCTTTCTCCTTGGAATTCACGTCCTACTACTAATGAATAATCTGCTTTATGTTTCTTCCTATGATCGACTATTGTATCAAAATTAATTTGACTCTCCGTAATTCCTCCGCTATAAGTTGTTTTTGCATCTATAGCTACTTTATAAGTGAATTTTGGAGAAGTTGGTGCTTGTATTAAAACATCTGTTTTGCCAGATCCACCTAACCAATCAGCCTTAAACCCTAGTAAAATAAATGCTTTCGAAAGTACTTCTTCAAAGCGATCGGGATTTGCAGAGTCCCTTGATGAAACTCTTAGTTCATTTAATATTTTTTTTACTGTATCTTCATTTAATTTGCCTGCAATATTTTCATCTAGGTTTAACTTAGAAGAATTATTAAGTTGATAGCAATTTTTAAATCTTTCACAAAAAAGAATACCTCTATTAGTTAGTGTATAAGCACTTACACCATGTTCTTGAATTAAATTAGCATTTTTCAAAATGTGAAGTCTTTTACTGATATTTGAAGAATCTTCACTGGGAAAATTAAAAGAAACCTTCGCTATTATAGCAAGTTCTTTAGTACTTAGTTCTTTCTTTTGCAATTCAAATAATATTTCAAATACAAATGCATATTTTTTATTTACACAACAAGCAAAGTCTAATTCAAAATTATCTTTAGTAAATAGATTACCTAATTCAGTAGCTTTATATAACGTTTTTGATATTCTTTCTATAAATCCTAAATGAATTAAAGTTGCTAAGTACTGTTTTGCTGAAGTTTCTGAAATGCCAAATGTGCTTGCTGAATATTCTAGAATCACATTTAATTCTGTGCCTTGTTTCACCAAAAATAAATAATCTAATGTAGTAATATGTGCTACTTGCATACTACCTGGAAAATATCCCAAACCTGTTTTTCTATTATCCAGATCTCGCTTTGAAATTTCGCACATTTCTTCTGCCCATGAAGAAACTATAATATGATTTTCAGAAATTGTTGAGTCGATTTGTTTTTCTAGTTCCTCTTTTTTCACAAATCCAGATATCCCTAAAAATTTTATCCCTAATTCTGTTATAGAGTATGTCATTGAAAAATCCTGATAAATAACTAAATCTAAGTCTTTCAACCAATTCAATCTAGCTAGAATTTCTGATTTTGATTTCCACTCTAATTTATAATCTAATGCAGCATACTCTCTAATATCCTTTATAGTTTTAGGACTTTCTTTAAAAAATGCTAATATTTCAGAGATAAATTTAATATTACCATTGAGAATTAGTGCCAAATATAAGTTATCTTTAGTATCCAACCAATATTCTATTTCCTCAGAAGTAACCCAGCCTGTTGAAATTTTCTTTACAATCCCAGAGGGTCTTATAGGAATTAGTAAATCCTCCAGTGTATTTTTGCTATTACTTCCATCTATTTGAATTTTGGTATTTAGCGGGGTGCATTTTTTTAATTTTTCTAATATTAAGCGTAAAGAATGAGGAAAACCTTTTTCTCCTCTAGGTATGTTAGGCATTGCAGAAACTTTTGTTTCCCAACTTCTATTAATTATGGTGGGTTCAAAACTCATACTTTCCACTCCTATATGAAATATTTAAAGGAGCCTAATCAACTAAGACTAGACTCATTACTTAGTAAATCAAAAACCTCACTTACTTATGATATGGTTCAGCATGATTAATATTAAACTGTTTATAAAATAGATACAATTAATTCTCCAATAATCTGGCCCGATTGTTGAAGAAGGAGAACAACGTTCTCCTATTGACTATAACTTCTTATATACGTCTGCATAAGCTACTTTCAGTTGCTCTCTTAATTGCTTGTTTTCATCTTCCAATTTCTTATTTTTCCTTTTTAGGGAAGCGATCAGGGCATCCTTGTTACTTTCATTCATTTCTCGCTTTACTTGTTTCGGTGCAGGCACTTGTGACTGTTGATTTCGTAATGTTTCAATTCTCGAACGAAAGCCCTTGTTGTTATAAAGCGTTGCTTTTGATACATCCGCTTCATTGGATACACTGTTAAAATTAATTTTTTCATTCGCTTTTAAAAGCCTTTTAATAGCTTCATCTACTCGCTGAAGGGTATTTGCTTTTCGTTTGGCATGAATCGCTTTCAAATGTGCAGAACGGTCATATTCAGACATGTTTAACACCTAACTTTCTCTTCATCCGAGCTTGTCTACCAAATATAATATTTCCTTCTTGTAGGGTATTGAAAATGTTTTGATAGCGTTGTAAATTTTTTTCGTTTTTCTCGGCTATATCTTCTCGCCCCCTTTGTTTTGCTATTTCTATAGCTTTTATGGTTGTTTTAATGTGAAGTTCATATTTTTCCTTATCTAATTCCGAAAAACCTACTGCTAGGTCTTTACATGGCGTTTGATTGTCACCACAAGTTAGGCAAGGTGGTGCTTCCATATGAGGGCAATTTCCATTCAGACGGGCGTGACACGTTCCATAAGGGTTATCCATCGCATTTAGCTTATGGTCTTGCCATAAGGCATCCAATATGTCTGCTGGAATATCTTCTCCTGATTTAATTTCTTGTACTTCACCGTTTAAGTCAAAACTAAAAACACCTTGCTTTATTACCGATTCAAAGGCTTTTCTTTTCGTATCATCTAATAGCTTGGCATATCTTACTGTCATTTCAGGGGATGAGTGTGCTAATAACTCTTGTACCGTAAGAATATCCGCACCACCGTTCAACATCTTTACTGCATAAGTATGTCGGAACTGGTGGGATTTAAAACGGAAAATATTTCCGTTTTCGTCAGTGATGTTTTTTTTATTTGCTAATATATTTAATTTTTTCCCTAGAAAGCTTTGTCCAAAAGGTTTTCCTTTCCGTCGGCCACGATAACGAACGAAAATATACTCTTCGGGATTGTTGTCTTGATTGCTAAGTTCTTTTGATTTCTCGATAAGAACCGCAAGAATATCTGCTAATTCATTGTCAATCGGAATTCGATGCCCTTTTACATATGTTTTCTCAATATCGGTTTCAATGGAGTATTGACCATTTAGTTTTACTAAACAATCAGAGGTTAAACCTAATACATCAGAAATTCTAAGTCCTGTTTTAAACGCAATCCAAACGATAGGAACAACTTCTTTATGCAAGTGATCAATATGAGTAAAGAGTTGCTCTAATACATAGTCGGGAATATAGTCAATTTGTTCAATTGACTTTTTTCTTAGCTTTGGTTTATCTTCAGGAAAAATTAATAATCGTACATTAGCTTCGGGAGCCATATCGTACCCATACCCTTGAATGTCTTCCAGGAATTTTTGTAGAAAAGACAGCGATCGCATAACATAACTTGCAGGGTGAGCGTTACGTTTTTTTAAATTATTTTTAGCGTATTCATGTAAATGTTCGATGTACTTCTCAATATGTGCTCTTGTTAGAGGCTTTAAGTCTTTCCATGTTGTTTCCAATGAAAATATAAACTTAAAAAAACCTGGTATATGTTTTAGATAACTCTGTGCTGTCCCCGTAGAAAATCTGTTTTTACTGACCAATCGTTGCTTAAAATATTTTTTAACTTGTTCACGAACCATTTCATCAATCTTTGAGAAATCAAGTTTGTAGAGATTTGTGCTTTTATTGTAGTCAATACCATATTTATCATGTAAATTACGAATATCCCACTTGTCTTTTTCCCATTCATCTCTCTTATCAGTGAATTGGATTAATGTAGTATAAACGATTCTTAAAAAGCTTGCTATTGCGGTTTTTATATAACTATCTTTACAATCTTCATGTTTTTTAGTGTAATAAGTTTTGATTCCCTTTTTATTCAACCAAAAGACATATTCCCGTTCTGCTTTTTCAATATCCAAATTCAAAAAGGATGATATTTTGGGGTATTTTTCGTTTATGAACTCTATCATTCTTTTTAATGGACTTTGAGAGCTAAATATATTCTGGATTGTCCAGAAATCATTAAACAATTGCTGATAATACACATATTTCACTTCTAAATTGAGTGAAGGATTATTAAGTCGAAAGTAAATATTTTTACTGGAATCATTATAGTGTGCTACCACTTCTTCGAACTGCCTAATTCCACCTACAACGTTTATATTCCATGTGTCATTAACTAAGAAATAGGGATTGTTTACTTGTTCAATTGAAACAGAACTATCTTCATATACTGTTTTTTCAGGATATGTTGAAAGTTCTCTTTGTAAGCCTTCATGAAAGCCTATTTCTTCTACCTGAACCTTCTTGATTTGCTTCATACAGTAATTCCTTTCAGTTTTTTTTCTTTAGGTTAAATTCGGATTGTGCTTTATTCCAATCTTCTCGAATATCTTCATCCGAAGGATGTAGGTATAGATTCATCGTTGTTTGAATTTGAGAATGTCCTAATCGTTCTTGTACTTGCTTAATATCCTTTGTTTTCTGGTAGAACATTGTAGCGTGTGTATGACGAAATAGGTGAGGATGTAGGCTTATCTCTGTTTTCTTTTTTAAACGCTTAAATAGAGACTCAACGTTCCAATATTCCATTGGTTTTCCCACATCTTTTCCTCTCAGTTTTACAAAAACAAAGTTTGAATCCAATTCTAATTCATCAAGCACTTCATACAAGTAATCATCATATAAATCCATTAAGGATGGTGATACATAAATTTCACGTTCTCCTGTCTTTAACATCGCACCGTTTTCTAATTCCCCTCGTTCTACTAAACGAATCCGATGACCTTTTTGATGGTCATAAACAAAATCCTCCATGAAAAGAGAGAGAGCTTCTCCAATACGCAACCCCGTTTCAAATAACAATTGAATTAAGAACTTATCTCGTATATTAGTAGTTGCTTGTAATACTTTTTGTACTTGTTCTTTTGTGAGTGTTTCTACTCTTTTGCGTGGTTCTTTTAACTTCAATATGTTTCTGATTGATGGCTTGTCCTTATTAACATGATGTAAGAAACTTTTGTAACGCGAGTGTCCTCCTGTAAATACTTGCTTCATTAACTTCTCCATCATGTCATTTTGTACTTCTTCATTTCGGTAGAGGTAGTCATAGAAGTTTGCTATAACGGTAATTGTATGGTTAATTGTTTTTTCCGTTCGCTTTGCTTTCTTTTGTTGAAAAGGAGTGACATTTGAACTCTGATAGGGGCTTCTTAACCACCCTACAAAGTCAACTAAATCTTCTAATCTAATAAACTTGTAATCTTTATTTGTTTCTTCTAAGTAGGTATAAAAATGTTTTAAGGAATAACAATATGTTTTTTGAGTATTAGGCCTTTTTCCTGTCTTATCTAAATACTTTATATATTTCATAACTGGCATTACAGGGAATCCTTCTTGATCCAGTAATATGTATCTTTTGTTGTTATTCTCTATGAGAACCTCTTGTACCCTCATAGCACTTCACCCCTAAAAAATATTAACGATCGGTCTAAAGACCTCACTACGCCTCCCGCTATGGGCTACGTCCGCCACCTAAATTATACAAATTTTTCGGAATATTATATACACATTTAACTATATTTTCAATATCTGTATAACTAATCTAATATGTATAAGAAAAGAGGATATATGCTCATATATTGAACATAATATCCTCTTCTTAGTTTAGTCTATTTAATTTATGCACCTTGTCTTTTTCTGTAACTTGTTTCATGTGAAACTATTTTCTACTAAATGGTATTTTATGAGAAAATACGTTAAGATAAATTCATATTAATTGGAGGGAACTAAATTGAATACAAAAAACAAAAAAATAACAATAAGAACTCTCTTACTAACTTCTATCATTGGAGTTATCAGTGTATCTCTTTACTTCACAAGTTATGGTACCCCTTGGGGAAAACAAACAGCAATTGCAGAATCAAAAAATTATATTACAAAATACTTTAATCTAGATGCAGAAGTCAAAAATACTTCTTACGATGCTAAAATGAATAGCTATGCAATCTCCTTTGAAACAAGTGCAGATGGAGAGTTTACTATCGAATATAAAAATCCTAATAACTTTAATATTTCTCCAGGAGTGCAAGAGTATTTAAGCAAACACTATAAATTTACAGAGTAGTAACGAAGCATACATATACAAAAAAGAGTTGGTATAACGCCAACTCTTTTTTACGTATTCTTGTCATACTGTTATATCTTCCTTCTCTATATTTTTAATTCCGTAATATGCAATCGCAGCTCCAATCGCAGCAAGTGCTAGTTGAAGGGGAAGAAAAGTTGCTGTAGAAAACATAGGAGTGTTATTAATTGCAATTGATACAACAATCAGAGATGAAACAATTGTAGTTGGCACCGAACGTTTACGCATTCCGAAATATAGAGGGATTAAACTTATTCCCGCAGTTGCAATGGCTAAAGGAACAAGGTTTATCCCTTCTTGCTTCAATTGATCTATTGTGAATGAATTAGGAAGAATTGAAAAATAGCTATCTATCCCAAAGAAAACTCCTACTACTAAAATGTTAGATAAAATAACTGTTATAAATGTTACTATCGCTATAATGGCCAACTTACTACTCATCATTTTCCTCCGATTAATAGGATAAGAAAACATAAGTAGGATTGTTTTGTTTTTATATTCACTAATTATTAACCTTGCGATTAATACACTACCAAAAATAATAAATGTTGCTCTTACTAATGTACTAGCCGTTAATAACATCATCTGCGGATCCCTTATTTCCGGATCACCTTCTACTTGAGCAACGATGCTCGTAAAGATCATTAATGCCAGTATAGCGATATTTGCAATAATCGCTCCCCTTACATACCATCCAAGCTTAAACTTCTTCATTTCTAGCTTCATAAGATGTAGCATAATAGTCCTCCTTTCATTTACATTTTAATCGATATAAATCGCTCCTGTTTTACTTAAAATCTTCACTTCGTTTTTTGCATCACCAATGGTTCCCGCTTTTATTTTTTCTGTATTTTTATTTTTCTTAAGTCCATTTACATTCACCATTACGTCAGACGAATTACTTTTAGCCGTAAGTTTTAAAGATGTCGGAACACCTTTATACCGTACGCCAATATCTCCTGATTTTGTTTCTACAAATAACGATTTTCCTTCTTTCATATCTTTCAGTAATACTTCACCGGATGTTGAAGTGATGTTTATATTTGAGTTACTTACATTTGTTATATAGTTATCACCAGTCGTAGACTTTATATTTAATTCTTGTACTGAACTATCTTTTACAGCTAACTCTCCACTTTGCGATATGAATTCACCTTTCTCGGCTGATAGTCCTACAACCATTTCATCTCCAGACTCACTTTTTGTCACGATATTTTTCACTTCTATATCGCTTATTTTCACATCACCCGATTTATTATTTAATACAATTTTATCTATTTCTTTCTTCGGAATAGCTATAGATATACTATTTTTCTTCCTAAACGTAAAACCATTAAAGAATCTGTTCATCCTTTGCTTTTGCTTAATCACAACTTTATTTCCTTCATGTTCTATTTCGACGGGATCTAGATTGTTATCTGCTCGTTGACCTTGAGCGAAAATCACTATTTTGTTAGCGTCTGTACTTTTAAATTCAATATCCCAGTTTTCATTGTCCACTTCTATTTCTTTTATATGATTTATCTCAAAAGACTTTTCTTTCTTAAAATCTTTCCCCTGAAATGTCTTAAAACCAAAAACCACACTAGCAATTGTAATTAATAATATTGCAATTACTATTATTTTTTTCACTGTTCATACCCCAGTTCGTCGTTGTTTTAAACTTCCTTCACGCTACATCAATCTTGTCGATTTTACGATACGAAAGATAACTAATAAAAATTCCTAATAAACAGAGTACAATTGGGATAAATATAAAATCATACATACTTACTTGACCGTTTCCAGGACCAACGTTACTGTTCATTAGCATCCCAATTATTACTGCAGAAGTAATCGTTGTCGGTGTCGATTTCTTTCTCATCCCAAAAAATAAAGGAATTAAACTTATTCCAGATATCATAAATGCACTTATAAAAGTAGCTGGAACGGTAGCTATTATTTCTCCCATCGTAATAGGTGTTTCAATTAGCCCTATCATTGGGTTCATAAAAAATATGAGCAAACTAATAGTGAACGTAGCGATAATCATGCTAATAAAACAAAAACTAAAAACAATTGTTAATTTCGCTCTCATTAACTTTTTCCTTTGCAGTGGATACATAAACAATAGTTGCATTGTTTTATTCTTATACTCATCAATTACTAAACGCGATAAAATGACCGCACTAAAAATAAGAAATGTCATCCTAATAAATATGTTTGCTAAAGTCATATATTTTGTGAAATCAGTGAGCGCCGCATCTGCTTCACCTTTCGCTCCCAACCCCATAAGACTTACCGCAGCAAAAATTGCTATAATACAAATGGCTACCCCTTTAAAGTAACTAGATAATTTATGTTTCTTCCATTCAAGTTTCATTAATTTAAACATATAAACCACACCTCCATTACTGACATAACTATCTCTATGCTACTAACATTCTAATTCCAGCCGTAACTACGCTTACTATTCCTACCACTAGTAAAATTAACGGCCATTTCCGCTCAGGTTTTCTATAATATAAAATCCCACTTATGAACATTACGATCAATCCACTTACTAGATTCACTAACAATCCATTAAGCATGAATGCCCTCTCCATCCATTACATTTAAGAAATATTCTTCTAAGGAACTATGTTTCTTATTAATACTTTCAATTTCCACATCGTTCATAATAAGTGCTTTTGAAATAGCTTGCTGCGTCGCCTTTAATTCATACACACGAATCATGTTTCCACTCATTATTTTGTAATTTTTTATACCCAGTTTATCTTCTAAAATATAAGCTGCACGCTTCACATCAGGAACAGTAATTTCAATGTACTCTGTTTGTTTTCCGTTAATACTCTTCATTGAAACTTCTTTTATTAGTTTTCCATTTTGAATCACACCGATTGTATCTGCCATTAGTTCCATCTCGCCTAAAATATGACTAGAAACTAATAATGTAATCCCATATTCTTTGCAGAGCATTTTAAATAAGTCTCTTAATTCTTTAATACCTATTGGATCTAAACCGTTAATTGGTTCATCTAAAATGAGTAATTCTGGCTTTGTCATAATCGCCCTTGCAATACCAAGTCGTTGCTTCATCCCTAATGAAAAATCTTTTACTTTTTTATCATCTATACCGTGCAGTTTTACTAAATGTAAAGCATGATCAATTGCGTTCTTGTCGTAATACCCCATATATTCACAATGTAATTCTAGGTTTTCCTTCGCCGTTAATTTATCATAAAAGATTGGATATTCGATAATTGTCCCCATGCGCTTTAACAATTCATAAGATGTATCCGTTAACTTCTCACCAAAAATTTCAATATCACCGCTCGTCGGTTTTATTAAATTTGTGATCATTTTCATAATCGTTGTTTTACCTGCACCATTCGGTCCTAAGAAACCGTATATCTCTCCTTTTTTCACATGCATGTTAACGCTAGAAATAACTTCTTTCCCTTTAAACACTTTCGTTAACTGATTCGTTTTTAATATATATGTCATGTCATTTTCTCCTTTCGCACTACTTTATATTTCTATAATAGACAACGGAAATCTCTTTTTTCTTACCCGTTCCTTACAAATTCCTTACGCTGAAAAAAAGCTTGTAGAATTTACTTCTCTACAAGCTAAAACAGCATCTTTGTTAATACAACTGTAAAAATTGTTTTTTCATACGGCTTACTAGAAAGATGTATTTCTCCGTCCATCGCTTCCACAAGCCTTTTCGTAATCGTTAACCCTAAACCGCTTCCTTGGTACAATCTATTTCTGGAATCTTCAAGTGTGTACATACGCTCAAACACTTTATCAATGTGAGATTCATCAATTCCTTTTCCTGTATCCCATACATCTATATACACACTCGTTTCATCATCTCTTAACGTCATACCAAGTGTCTTTCCATCGTCACCATATGTAATCGCATTTGATATTAAATTATTCAATACTCTACCTAATACTTCTACATTTCCAAGTGCATATATATTTCTTTCTGGTATATCAATATGAACTTGAAACCCTTTCGTCGTCACTAAATCATAAAAAGATAAAATCTTCTCGCGACAAACTTCATTCATATTTACTTTTGTCATCTCAATTGCTTTGTCACCGGATTCTAATTTTGCTAAATCAAAAAACTTATGAATCAGTTCCATCACTTCTAGTGTTTTTACATGCACCTTTTCGAGTAATATTTGCTTCTCTTCCTCATTTATCGTTTTATCCTTATTTAACATTTCGGTATATCCAAGAATAACTGTTAGTGGTGTTTTCAAATCATGTGAAATATTTGAAAGCATTTTTCTCATCGAAATTTCCACTTTCGCATGATCTGCATTCGTTTTCTGTTTTGCATCTAATAAATGATTAATCGCCACTAATAAATTTCGCAATTCTAGATCATCTGTCATAATTAATAGCTTCTCACCAGTTTGTTCTTTTACAATTCGATTTAACTTCTCATACGTGTAGCGTAAATTCCTACTACTATTTTTCCTAATTTTATATTGCACGTAAATAACGATAAGCAATATAATAATCACCACTGTTAAAAATACAACCATACTACATCACTTCCAACTTATAGCCGATGCCCCATAATGTTTTAATATATTCTGGATTAGATGGATCACTTTCAATTTTCTCACGTAATCTTCTCATATGAACATTAATAACATTATCATCACCATAATATTCTTCATTCCAAACAAGCGTATATATTTGTGCTTTCGTAAAAACACGATTTTGATTCTTCACGAATAGCTTTAAAATCTCAAATTCTTTTAAAGTAAGTTTAAGCTGTCTTCCCTTTTTCTCCACAGTAAAATTAATTGGGTCAATTATTAAATCACCAATCTGAATCGCCTCATCTTTTGATTCCACAGCTGAATACTTTGTAGACCTCCGAATACCCGCTTTTACACGTGCAGCTAGTTCAATCATAGAAAACGGCTTACAAATGTAATCATCTGCTCCAAGGCCTAATCCAACCGCTTTATCAACATCTGTATCTTTCGCTGACATCATTAAAATCGGAACTGCACTTTTTTCTCGAATGATTCTGACGACCTCTAACCCATCTAACTTCGGCATCATAATATCGAGAATTATCAAATCAAATGAACCTTTTGAAAATACGCCAACTCCTTCTTCTCCGTCAGATGCGATTGTAACTTGAAAACCTTCTCTTACTAAATATGTTTCAACCATCTCTTGAATTGAGATGTCATCTTCAACTAATAAAATATGATGTGACATATTTCTATCCCCTTTTTTAACAAACATTAACAATTTAATTGTATCGTAACGAATGAATGCTGGAAAGAATTATATGAATTTTCAAACCAACTTCCCTTCCTTCCTTAACAATGATATGATGAAATTCACTACGATTGTTCATAATTAACTTTATATAAAGGAGACTTATCATGTCAGAAAACAAAAAAGTAAGCTTAGCTGATTTAATGCGCGAACAACTTGCGAAGAAAAAGCAAGGAAATGGAAACGGCTCAAATAATGGAAGTCAAAGTCAAGAAACGAAAAAATTACAAAACCAACAAACGAAGAAAACAAACAACCAACGTAGACGTACAGGTGTATAAATGAACGGGCAAAAACGATCTAACATTTCATCAGGTCTTGAAGTTGATATTGTATTAAAACAAGATCAACGTACAGGTAAGCTAACAAGAGGAATTGTAAAAGATATTTTAACGAACTCACCTTCACATCCGCACGGCATTAAAGTAAGATTGCAAGACGGACAGGTTGGCAGAGTACAAAATATTATTCAATAAGAAAAGGAGCTCATTTAAACTTGAGCTCCTTTTCTTATTTTCATTAACCTTTAATTTTTTCGATGAAAACTACTTTTAAATAGTCTCCCTCTTTAAATTGATCAATTGTACGGAAATCTTCCGGTAAAGAATGTTCTTCTAATATTTTATATTTACCGTTCATTTCTTTAAATGCTGTATCGATAAAGCCATTAAACTTTTTCATATCGAATGCGCTACAATTTGTAGAAGCAACGATAATACCGTTATTTTCTGTAATCGCAATTGTTTCTTTTAATAAGTTTTTATAATCTTTCGCCGCACTGAACGTATATTTTTTCGAGCGTGCAAAGCTTGGGGGATCAAGTACAACCATATCAAATTTCATCTTTTTCTTAGCTGCATATTTGAAATATAGAAATACATCTTCTACAATAATATCTTGTGCTTCATAATCAATTTCATTTACACTAAACTGCTCAATCGTTTTACTTAAACTACGATTTGCAAGGTCCACACTCGTTGTTTTACTCGCTCCGCCAAGCGCTGCAAATACAGAGAAAGCCCCAGTATAAGAGAACATATTTAAAACCGTTCTTCCTTTTGCATATTTATCACGAATTTGTTTTCGAACGTTACGCTGATCTAAAAACACACCAACCATCGCCCCGTCATTTAAATATACAGCAAAGTTTACACCGTTCTCTTTTACGATAAGTGGGAACTCACCGCGCTCTCCTGCGACGAAATCATCACCTTCAATGTATTTCCCTTTCGTATCAAAACGCTTTTTCTCATAAATCCCTTTGAAATTTGCTACTTTTTGAAGTGCTGCTATAATCTCATCGCGGAAAGTATAAACCCCTTCACTATACCAACTTATTACGTAATAGCCGTCATAATAATCGATGATTAAACCACCAAGGCCATCGCCCTCACCATTCAGGGCACGAAATGCTGTTGTATCATTTGATTTATAAAAATCTTTTCGTTTATGTAAAGCAGATTTGATTTTACTTTCAAAGAAAGGTTGATTAATTTGCTCTTTCTCTTTTCTCGTTAAAATCCATCCATATCCTTTATTTTGTTTTCCATAATAGCCTTTTCCGATGAATTGGTTCTTCTCATCTACTACGTTGATGATTGTTCCTTCTTCACGTACATCATTTAAATTTTGAATAGCATCTTTTAAAATAAGTGGATATCCACTTTTAATTTCTTTTATAAACTTCGGTTTTATTTTTATAGTTACTTCAGATCGCATGTAATGTCTTCCTTTCCATTTGAATGCTTTCTAATTAGTAGGAAGCAATGTAAAAAACGAGGCTGAAAAAAGCCTCGTTTCACTATACCATATTATTGCTTTGCTAGTACAACTAGCTCATCTCCTGGTATAACCGCTATATATTTATACAATGTTGAAAAAGTAAGACTACCATCATCGTGACGAATAAATAATATTACATCCTCTGAATCGCTCTCTTCTTTATTAATTTTTTGTTCTTCCTCAACTTGTATCGTTTTAAATGTATAACCCTCTTCAATTTTTCTATCTAACTCTTCATAAATTTCATTTTGACCAAACAGTAAATGAGCTTTTTTCGAAAGAGAGATGCGTTCTTGCTCAATCTTTTCCACATCATGAATCGGAAGTAAAAATGTATTATGATGTCCAAACTGCGGTACATATGTGTTTGCGACTAATACATTATAAGAATCCGTATCTGTAACTGAAATTAAGTATTCATACTGATTCATATCTACTTCAAATTGCAACTGCTCTGAGAGTACTTGGCCGTTATATGTATTAAGCCCTTTCACTTTTGCGCATTGCAAATGTTCTTCCGATACATCTACGATTAAGCTCGGAATCCCCATCTCTTTACAATGCATAGCGAATGCAGTTGAGAATGTACTAGCTCCTGAAATTAAAATACCTGGTGGCTGTGTATTGGCTAATCCTAATTTTTTTGCTAAAAATCCAATTGAAAATCCATGAGCACAAACGGTCGTAATTACGAGTGCAAATGTAAGTGCTGTTAATATAGAAGCATCTTTATACCCTTCTTGTAATAACTCCGTCGCAAAGTAACTTGAAACCGTTAATGCAACAATACCTCGCGGCGCAATCCAACCAACTAGCGCCCTTTCTGATCTTGTTAACTCTGTTCCGATTGTCGATACCCAAATTGATAAAGGACGAACAACAAATATCATCATAAGTACGAAGCTAATAATAGGCCAGCTAAAAATCTCCATAATCGTCGTTCTTGGAAGTGATGCTGTTAAGATGATGAAAACAGTCGATGTTAATAGTACGGAAATATTTTCGTTAAAATGACGAATATCACCGATAGAAGAAATATATTTCTTCATCCGTGCAAGTGTAATCCCCATTACTGTTACGGCTAGCATACCTGTTTCATGCATGACTTCATCTGCAATGCCGAAGCATAGTAATACCGTAACGAGCAAAATCGGTGCCTTTAAATATTCTGGTACTTTCCCTTTTAAAATCATATAACTCATAAAAATACTAAACGCATACCCAAGCACCATTGCAAATAACGAACCTGCAAAGAAATATAGTAACGTATGTAAGTGTACATTTTCTTTCGTTAAGAAATTTACAATTTGAAAGGCGAATACAGCAAGTAATGCTCCAAACGGATCAACGATAATCCCTTCCCACTTTAAAATTGCAGCTGTCCTTGGCTTTAATCGTGCTTGGCGTAACAACGGAATAATTACAGTTGGACCTGTCACAATAAAAAGTCCTCCAATAATAAATGCAACCGCCCAATCCAATCCAGCGACGTAATGAGCTGCAAGTGAGCCAGCAATCCAAGCAATAAACGCACCAAACGTAACAATACGAAATACTGGTTTTGATAGTCCCCTCAGTTCACGTACATCTAAACTTAAACTACCCTCAAACAATATAATAGCAACAGAAAGTGATACGAGTGGACTAAAAACATCTCCAAGCACCTCTTTTGGATTAATAATACCGAAAACTGGACCAATTAATAATCCGGCAACTGCCATAACAACAATAGCAGGGAGCTGGAAGCGCCATGCAGTCCATTGTGAGGCGATGCCTAGTGTAATAATAATAACGATACTAAGTAACAGTGATTCGACCATAATACCCTCCTTGTTCATAGTATTGCGAAAGCAAGGTATAAACCATACTTTGCTTGTGTATATTTCTTATTTTGTTTTATTTTAATAATATATAACTTCATTAACTATATGGTCAAATTATTTATATAATAGTAAATTCATCCTTAATTCTACATTTATATGAAAATTACTATTGACAATGATAATGATTTTCATTATCATTTAATGTATATGAGTTCTTGAAAATAAAGGCTACATTTATAGGAGGAATAAACATGATTATTGTTACAAATACAACTAAAATTACAAAGGGAAATGGCCATAAATTAATTGAGCGTTTTAATAAAGTAGGTAAAGTTGAAACAATGTCAGGATTTTTAGGATTAGAAGTTCTTTTAACGCAAAATACAGTTGATTATGATGAAGTAACAATTAGCACTCGCTGGAATGCAAAAGAAGATTTCCAAGGTTGGACAAAGAGCTCAGCATTTAAAGATGCTCACTCACATCAAGGCGGGATGCCAGACTATATTCTTGATAATAAAATTGCTTACTATGATGTAAAAGTTGTACGTATGCCAATGGCTGCAGCACAGTAAGCATATTTATTTTTTAAAGTATAGAATATGAAGAGTGTTACCACTTCTCATATTCTATACTTTTTTTATTTAATGTCTTTTTACTAGTTTCGCATGTACTACTAATCTTCCCGCTTCTGGATCAAGTGCATAGTCACACGTCGAAAGTGTTACGATTTGATCACTTTCTGTCACTTTTGTATCCGTTTTGTACAGCGATTTTTCTTGAATTTTCTCCAAAAATGATGTGTATTCCGTATCACTACTAAAATCCGTTTCAATGTAATAAAAATCAGTTGTTGTTGTATACACCGAAAACACTTCAAGATCATATCCTTCAAATAATGTATCGTAATATAATTTACGATGCGACATGAAGAAATCTTCATCCAACATTTTCTTTAAACTTCCAAACATAGAACCATCTTTCATACGGTGACCATATAAAATAGTATTTCGATTTTGAGATTTCACATCATTACGATAGTCCATAAAAATGCTTCCTGCTCTCATATCTTCACCTTTATAATTTCGAAATAAATAGTAATCATTGTCTTTTGCTTGAACGATTGGATAATTAATTTGTGTATCATCCATCGTAATCCATCCAACTATTTCTTGGTTAATTTGCTGTAGAACTTTGAACTGTTTACGTACTTCCCCGTCTTGTGATTGCTCTTCCATCGGACTCTTTTCATAAATGTTTTGTGCTTCGGCCATTACTTTACGATTTTCATAGTAATCCATGAAAATATCACCTAATTCATATACTGAATAGAAAAAGGTACCTAAAAAAACAACTGTAAGTATTCGTTGAAAAAAAGAATTCTTCTTCCTTTCTTTTTTGCTACTCAAATTATCACCTCAAAACGGATTGTTCGCATGTTTAAATACCCATTGGGACCATATACAATCCTGTATCTTCATCTTGCTTTACAACGACATCTACACCGTATATCGTCTTTATCATACTTTCTGTCACAACATCATTCGGCTTGCCTTTTGTAACAATTTCGCCGTCTTTCATAACAATGATATGATCACTATAGCGAATCGCCTGATTAATATCGTGTAATACCATAACGATTGTCAATCCTTGTGCTTCATTTAATTCTTTTACTAACTCTAATATTTCAAGTTGATAATAAATATCTAAATATGTTGTCGGTTCATCTAAAAAGAGCATTGGCGTCTTCTGAGCTAACGTCATGGCAATCCAAACACGCTGTCTTTCTCCACCAGATAAAGCATGAATTTCCTTATCACGTTTACTTAGTAAATTCGTACATGCTAAAGCCCTTTCTATTGCTTCTCTATCTTCATCAGTTTGCGAAGAAAATATATTTTTATGAGGCATACGGCCAAAGCTTGTTAATTTCTCTACCGTCATATCTGCCGGTGCTTCATTTTGTTGATGGACAACGGCTAACTTTCTAGCAAACTCTTTCGGTTTATATTGGCTAATTGCCTTCCCATCAAGTATTACCTCTCCACTACGAGGATCGTGATTTCTTGACATCACACCAAGTAATGTTGATTTCCCGCAACCGTTTGGTCCAATAATTGTTGTAATTTTACCAATCTCTATTTCACTACTAACCGACTTTAATCGATCCGTTACATTATCGTACGAAAAGGTTACATTTTTAATTTCCATGAACTTTATCACTCTTTCTAAGCAAGAATATTAAGAATGGGCCACCAATAACTGCCATAATCGTCGCTGCTGGAATTTCGTTAGGTGGCACAATTAACCTTCCAATCGTATCCGCCGTCAAAATTAATAACGCCCCTGCAAGAGCAGAAAATGGAATTAATGCTTTATGGTCTGAACCAACTAGTTGTCTTGAAATGTGCGGAACGAGTAATCCTACGAAAGCGATAACACCTGCAATTGCTGTTGATACTGCCGCTAAGAGTACTGCAATGGCAGAAATAATAAGACGAACTCTCGTCACGTGCAAGCCTAAGTTTTTTGCAGTCTTATCTTGTAGAGATAATAAGTTACACCAAGCTCCGACAAACAGTGCAAGAATAAGACCAATTGTTCCATAAGTAACCATTATTTCTACATCGCCCCACGTCTTCATCGTTATATTAGAAGTCGTCGTTTGCTTAATACTCTTAATGAAGTATCCACAAATCGTAATGAACGATTCATTTAATCCAGTGAACATCGCATTAATGGCAATACCAATTAAAATAATGCGAAGCGGACTTAATCCTGATTTCCATGAAAACGAATAAACGAGATAACACGCAAACGCACCACCTAGAAAGGCGAATACCGGCGTCCAGAAAAAGAATTGCGGGAATAGCGTAATAATAACAAGTGTCATAAAACTTGCTCCTGAAGATATCCCGATTACCCCAGCATCAGCAAGTGGATTTTTCATGACAGCTTGGAAGAGCACGCCCGAAACAGCAAGAGCTGCTCCAGTAAATAGTGCAATAATAATACGTGGGAAACGTAAATCTTTAATCACTTCAACATCTTCATTTGCCCCTGTAAATATTCCTTGTACAAGGTCAATAATACCTACTTCTAAACTACCTTTCGTCGCTGACAACAAAGTCATAATGATGAGTAATACAGTAACAATAAAGAAACTCCAAAATTTTTTATTCATGCTAATCTTCCTTTATATTAAAATGCATCACGGATACATCATTTTTTTCAATTCATCTAGCGCTTCAGTCGCTGCTAAATTTCCTGTCGTTCCAAATAAACGCTCTTCTAAATCGTAAACACGATTATTTTTAACTGCAGCGAAGTGTTTCCAAATATCATTTGTTTTAAATTCTTTATCAAACATTTTTACAACTTCATCAGGCATACCATGTGCCGCTCGTAAAATAATGTCTGGATCAGCTTTTTTTAAATACTCTGTATTAGAAGCTAAATACTCTACTTGTTCACCTTGTACAATGTTTTTACCACCTAATTGTTTCACTAAATCTCCAATATAAGAATGCTCTGTTGCTACTAAATAACTCCCCGGTACACCTAATAAAATAAGCACTGTCGGTTCTTTCTTTCCCTTTACTGCTTTTTGAATCTCTGCAACCTTGTTATCTAACTTAGTTACAACTGCTTCAGCCTGCTTTTCACGTCCATATTGCTTACCTAAATTACTAATGGAATTTTGCATATTTTTTAAACTTGTTAGATCTAAAAAGTTTGCTTTCATACCTACACCATCAAAAACTGGCTTTAATTCATATTCAAGTGTTGTCACTGATAATACTTCTGACGGCTTTAATGATTTTACCTTTTCCATATCAGGACTCATCGGATTCCCAACTTCAGGTAAACCTTTATATCTCTTTGGTAAATCTTTAGTACTTGTTGGTACACCAATTAAATCTACTTCTAACGCATCCATAATTTCAGTAACAGCAACTGTCGTTGCGACAATCCTCTCTTTACCCTCACTCTTTACCTGCTTCGCTGTTTCTTTTTTTGGTGATGAGCACCCAGCTATACTTACTAATAAAATGATAGCCATTAGTACACTTACAATTTTCTTCACTCTTAATCACCACTCCTTTCCAAACAATATGAAACAAGTCTTGATGCATGCAAACATGCATCAAGACTCCAAAAATTACAATCTACCTGCTCTATATTTACGAACTAGTAAAGCAAGTGACCCAAGCAATAGCACCATGTATAAACCTAGTTGTGCTGTATCTGCCGTTTTTGAGTTTTTCTCTTTTTTCGAATCATTTTTTTGATCTTCTTTTTTCTTCTTATCATCTGCATTTCGGTTAAAATCAGGATTATCTACTTTTTTTACATTATCTACTTTCGGTGTAATCACTGGATTGTTCGGATCATTTTTCGGATCTTTTTTTGGATCCTCTTTAATAGTCCCTAACGCACCAATATTATTTGTATCAAATTGAATTTGGACATCGTAGAAGTGGTGGTAGTTCATCTCATCAATGTCTACTTTCACTTTTGCATTTAATTTTTTAAATAAATCTTCTACTTCAAATTGTACTACTCGCATATTTGCATTTTTATCTTCACTTACTACTTTTGCATCAGCAAAAAGACTATTGTTTTCTGTTTGGAATTTCGTAATCCACGCACTATTTTTCAGCGTCATCTCAATGTACTTTTTACCATCTTTAACGATTAATTTTGCTGGATTTACAGTATAGTCATGCATCTTTGAAAGTTCTTCTGTTTTGTCTTTTAACACTTTAAATGTAATATCATATTGACCATCTACTAAATTTTTCGGATCAACTATTACTTTCGGTGTATTATTTCCACCTTGATTGTCATTTCCGCCTTGGTTGTCGTTTCCGCCTTGGTTATCGTTTCTACCTTGGTTCCCTAAAGCTTTGATACTATCTTGATCAAATACAAATTGAACATCGTAGGAATGGTGATAATTCATTGAATCAATATCTACTTTTACTTTTGCATTTAATTTTTTAGACAAATCATTTACTTCTACTTCTACTACTCTTGTATTTTGCTCTTTATTTTCACTTAATACTTTTGCATTAACGAACGAGCCATTCTTCTCAAAATCAAACTTTGTAATCCATGTACTATTTGTTAATGTAAACGATACATATTTCTTACCATCTTTTACTTTCAATACACCTGGGCTTTTTGTGTATGTATTCATCATTGATATTTCATCTGTTTGATCTTTTAATACTTTAAAGCCAATGCTGTATTCACCGTCTTTAAGAGCGTTTGGATCAATTGTTGTATTATTGCCTTGGTTGTCGTTTCCGCCTTGGTTGTTGTTTCCACCTTGGTTATCATTTCCGCCTTGGTTGTCGTTTCCGCCTTGGTTGTCGTTTCCGCCTTGGTTGTCGTTTCCGCCTTGGTTGTCGTTTCCACCTTGGTTATCATTTCCGCCTTGGTTGTCGTTTCCGCCTTGGTTATCTAACGGTTTAATGCTATCTTTATCAAATGCAAATTGAATATCATAGAAATGATGATAATTCATTGAATCGATATCGACTTTTACTTTTGCGTTCAATTTTTTCGATAAATCTGCTACTTCCACTTCCACTACACGCGTATCAGCTTTCGTATCTTCACTCAATACACTCGCATCAACAAACGAACCATTTTTATCAAATTCAAACTTTGTAATCCAAGCGCTATTCGTTAATGTGAATGATACATATTTTTTACCATCTTTCACTTTTAACACGCCTGGACTCTTTGTATACGTGTTCATCATTGAAATTTCTTCTGTTTGATCTTTTAAAGCTTTGAAATTGATACTGTATTCACCATCTTTAATTGTTTCAGCATCTGGATTTTTGTTTCCATCTGGTTTTTCTACTTCTGGTTTCTCTACTTCTGGTTTCTCTACTTCTGGTTTCTCTACTTCTGGTTTCTCTACTTCTGGTTTCTCTACTTCTGGTTTCTCTACTTCTGGTTTCTCTACTTCTGGTTTCTCTACTTCTGGTTTCTCTACTTCTGGTTTCTCTACTTCTGGTTTCTCTACTTCTGGTTTCTCTACTTCTGGTTTCTCTACTTCTGGTTTCTCTACTTCTGGTTTCTCTTCATTTTTAATTTGTTCAAGCTTATCTTGTTCAAATAAAAGTTGCACATCATGTGTTTGCTTATAGTTTCTTGATGCCATTTCGATAAATACTTTTGTATTTAGTTTTTTAGATAAATCGTTTACTTCAAACTCTACTACTCTTGTATCTTTTTCTTTATCTTCACTCACTACTTTTGCATCAACAAACGCACCATCTTTTTCCGTTTGGAAATTTTTAATTAATGAGCTACTTTTTAGTGTTACAATTGCTTTTTTCTTACCATTTTCTACTTTTAATACCCCTGGATTTACCATGTAAGTATTCATCTTAGATTCTTCATCTGTTTGATCTTTTAACACTTTAAACGGAACGCTGTACTCACCATCTTTAATTGTTTCAGTATCTGGTTTTTCTACTTCCGGTTGTTTCTCTTCATTTTTAATTTGTTCAAGTTTATCTTGTTCAAATAAAAGTTGTACATTATGTGTTTGCTTGTAACCTTGTGATGCCACTTCAATAAATACTTTTGTATTTAGTTTTTTAGATAAATCGTCTACTTCAAATTCTACTACTCTTGTATCTTTTTCTTTATCTTCACTCACTACTTTTGCATCAGCAAATGCGCCATCTTTTTCCGTTTGGAAATTTTTAATTAATGAGCTATTTTTTAACGTTACAATTGCTTTTTTCTTACCGTTTTCTACTTTTAATACCCCTGGATTTACCATGTAAGTATTCATCTTAGATTCTTCATCTGTTTGATCTTTTAACACTTTAAATGGAATGCTGTACTCTCCATCTTTAATTGTGTTAGAATTTGGTTGTTGATCTGGGTCAGGCTTTTGGTCGGGCTTCTGACTCGGATCCGGATTTTCATTTGGATCTGGCTTATTAGCTGGGTCCTCTTTTTCATTTGGTTGTTCTACATGAATCGGTGTAATACTATTTTGATCAAATGCAATACGCACATCATAGTCATGATGATAATTTAAAAAATCAATGTCTACTTTTACTTTCGCATTTAATACCTTCTCTACATCGTCCACATCAAATTCTACGACTCTTGTATCTTTTTCTTGATCTTCACTAATTACATTTGTCGCAACAAACTGACCACTTTTTTCCGTTTCAAACTTTGTAATCCATGAACTATGTTCTAACGTAAAGGATACTTTCTTTTTCCCATTCTTCACTTTTAAAGTTCCTGGACTTACAGAGTATTGATTCATCATGGATTCTTCATCTGATGTGTCTTTAAGAACTTTGAAACCGATTGAATATTCACCGTCAGCTAGTTGACTAGCAGCTTGAACTGCAAGGGGTTGTAATGTTGATGCGAATGTAAATACCATTAAAAACATCGCAACAACAATTTTAAGATATTTATTCAATAGAATACCGCTCCTTTATTTAGTTTTGACGTACTTTACGAACTAAGAAAACACCTGAAATAAGAAGTAATGCTGCAAATAATCCGATACGTGCTTCATCACTTGTTTTTGGGTTATCTGTTTTTTCAGCTTTCCCACTTTCATTTGTTCCTTTATTTACATCTTTGTTTGTTTCTTTGCTCTCTTCTTTCTTCACTTCTTCTTTTACTTGTGTATTTTTTTGAGTTTGATCTTCATTTTTTGTTGCAGCAGTTGCCTTATTCTCTCCACCTACTGCTTTTACATTTGCATCAAACGCAAAGCGAATTGTGTAGTTATGGTCATAATTTACGTTCGGTACAACAACATGAATTTTTACAGCTGCTGGTTTAGATAAGTCGTCTATTTTAAACTCTACAGTTCTTTTATCTGCAGATTCATCTTTACTAACAACTTTTGCATCAACAAAGTTCCCGTTCTCTGGTGCTTTAAATTCTGTAATCCAAGCACTATGATTCATAGGAATTTGTACTCTCATCTCACCATTTTTTACAATTAACTTAGCTGGTTTTTCAAAATAATCATTTGCCATTGAAGCTGAATCATTTTCTGCTTTTTGTATGACATAGTTAATATCGTAAGTACCGTCAGCTACATTTGCCGAAGCTTGTCCGAATGGCACTACGAGAAAAGCTAGCATACATACGAATGTCATAATAAAAGCGGGTAATACCGAAAACTTTCTCATTTACCTTACTGCCTCCTTGTTTTTCTTTTTTGAAAATGATAATTATTCTCAATATATAAGAAAAAAAATAATCTTTCTATCTCTATTTTATAACGAGTAACACTATGTAGTTAGAAATATATTGATTATCATTCTCATTGATAGACAAAAAAATAATCCCACCAATTTTTCCTATAAGAATAAACATAAAACTCTTTCATTATTTTATTGATTATCATTCTCAACGAATTTCAAAAAAAATAAACCGCCTAATTCTATCGTTTTATCACCTCTTCTTACAAAAATGATATAGTCATAGAAAACCTCTTCCCTTCCAATATTTCCACAACTAAGTCAATCTTAGCCTACTGGTAATTTTTTTGTCAACTATATTACGTATAAAATTTTTAATATCTAAATTCTTCTATATATAATTTTTCTACAAAAAAAGAGGCTTTCTTTTAAAGAAAGCCTCTTTCCCTTATTTTTCTACAGCAATTTCTTGCTTTTGAAATAAAGAAACTACATATCCAATTGCAATTCCAATGATACCCGGAACTAACCAACCAATCCCTACACTATATAATGGAATTTTATCTAAAATAGGAGCAAGGGCCGCTACTTGAAGATTGGCATTATGCAATCCATCAAAGAAGCTAATTGCAAATGCGCCTACAATACCGCCTACATACATAGCTAATGGAAGACGAATATAGTTTTCAACAAGTGATAATACGATCAGTACGATACCAATTGGGTAAATTGCAATTAAGATTGGTAATGCTAATGCGTTTAACTGAGTTAAACCAAGATTTGCTACCATAAATGCTAATAAAGAGAAAATGAAAATGACTTTTTGATAAGAAAGCTTTGGTAATAACGAAGAAAAATATTCTCCACAAGCTGCAACAATACCGACAGAAGTTGTTAAGCACGCTGCTGTAATTGCGATCCCTAGTAATAATGTTCCGTAGCTACCAAATAAATGATTCACGACGTTTGTTAAAATAATTCCGCCGTTTGCTCCCATTCCAAGTGAAACACTAGAAGCTCCAAGGTAAGCAAGTGCTAAATAAACAAGAAGTAAGCCAAGTGCTGCAATAAATCCTGCAAAGATTGTTACTTTTGCAATACTGTTCTTATTTGTAATGCCTTTTGCTTTTAAAGCATTGATCACAACATTTCCGAAAACAAGTGCTGCAAGTCCATCTAAAGTTAAATATCCATCAATAAAACCTTTAAAGAGCGGGGCACTATACGCTTCTGTAGGGGCACCAAACTCTCCCATTGGAGTCATAATTGCTTTCGCTACAATAATTGCAATAACAGCTAATAAAATTGGAGTTAACACTTTACCAATGCGCCCCACTAATTTCGATGGGTTTAATGCTAAATAGAAAGTTACTGCAAAGAAAATAAATGTAAAGATAACAAGTGGATACGATTGACCAGCTATCTCACTTGGTAAAAACGGTGCAACACTCATTTCATAAGCAACAGTCCCTGTACGTGGCACACTAACAAATACGCCTAAACATAAATAAATTGCAGTAATGAAAATTAGCGCGAATACAGGATGTACACGTCCTGCTAATTCATTAATATCTCCCTTTAGAGCTATAACAATAACTCCTAATAAAGGCAGTCCTACACCTGTTACGATAAAGCCAAATAACGCGATCCATACATCTGTTCCAGCACCTTGCCCTAACGCTGGTGGGAAAATCATATTACCGGCACCGAAAAACAGTGCAAATAACATTAAGCTTATTGCAAACATCTCAGAAAACTTTAAAGATGACTTCATTTCTACTACCTCCTAATTATTTTATTGACAAAATATTCTGAATTAAAATCCGTCACATATCCTCTTTCAAGCATACTTCCCCGTAAAAGAACGCAAAAAACACCCGTCCCTAACAAAGGGACGAGTGTTGAAATCGTGGTTCCACCCTTATTCTAATAAAATGAATTTATAACGAAATAAGCTCATTTTATAGCTCGTGTAAATTGATAACGGTTTTATCCGCCAAGAATTACAATGCATCTGCAGTTCACTCTTGAAGTTTAGAGGTGGTAAGTTTGTCTTTCCGTATTAGGAAGCTCACAGCCTAAGGCTTCCCTCTCTGAGAATCGTCAAAAACAACTCATGTCCTCATCATTACTTTTATAAAATATGTTGTCGAAACTTGTTGTTTTTTATTATATGGGCTATTTTTTAAAAAATCAATAGTTTTATTTTTTCTGACAAAAAAATATAGGGAGAGAACTTTCCTCCCTATAACTGCCCTATTAATATTTCTAATTCCTTAGGTGTAATGTCTCGCCATTTTCCAGCTTCAAGCTCATTTAGCTCTATATTCATAATGCGTACTCGCTTTAGCTTTGTTACAGTAAATCCGAAAGCACGACTCATTCTACGAATTTGCCTATTCATTCCTTGCGTTAAAACGATGCGGAATGTAGACTGATTAACTCTCGTCACTTTACATGGCTTCGTCATTCCATCTTTAATCTTTACACCGCTGGACATCTCATCAATAAACCAATCTGTAAACGGCTTATCAACAGCGACAACATATTCTTTCTCATGCTCATGATCACCGTGCAAAATTTGATTCGCAATCGCACCGTCATTCGTTAATAAGATGAGTCCTTCCGATGCTTTATCTAATCGTCCAACAGGAAAGATTCGTTCTGGATAATCGATATAATCAATAATATTATCTTCAATATGTTCGGCTGCTGTACAAGTAATTCCGACTGGTTTATGGAAGGCAATATACACCTTTTCTTTCTCTTCTTTTGCAATAACTTGCCCATCAATTGTTACAATATCACCTTCATTAACGAGTGCACCGTGCGTACATACTTCACCGTTAATACAGGCACGTCCTGCTTTAATGAGACGGTCTGTTTCACGTCTTGAGCAGGATTTTGCTTCGCTTATGTATTGGTTGATTTTCATGTTTTGTTCCTTTTCTTATAGATTAAAAGCGTCAATCCATGGCAATATCATTATGCCAAGATTGACGCTCCTTTACTTCGCAAAAACAACTAAATAAATAACCCCAATTACCAAAAATATTCCGCAACAAGCTAACAATACTTTTGCAAGTTTGTCCATAAACATATAATGGTTTCCCCTTTTGTTTGGTTGTTTGCTATTTTAATTCGACAACTGTTACGCCTAGGCCTCCCTCGCCCATGTCACCGTAGCGGTAGGTTTTCACACCGCGATGTTTCTTCAAGTAATCTTGTACACCTTGGCGAAGCGCTCCTGTTCCTTTACCGTGAATAATTGATACACGAGGATAGCTTGCAAGCTGTGCATCGTCTAAATATTTTTCAACGCGCATCATTGCATCTTCATAACGTTCGCCGCGAAGGTCTAGCTCTAACGACACGTGATAATCTCTACCCTTCACACTTGCGACTGCTTTTTTCTCAGTTTGCTTCGGTGTATTAATGTATTCCATATTGGATTCTTTCACTTTCATCTTCAGAATACCAATTTGTACGCTCCACTCTGTATCACTTACTTTTTCAAGCAATTGACCTTTTTGACCGAACGTTAACACTTTTACTTCATCACCTGATCGTAACTGTTGTTTCGGCGCTGTATTTTTCACATGTACTTTTTGTTTCTTCACAAGCTCTGGCACCGCACCTTCTAGACGGCTCTTCGCTTCAATAAGCTCATGGTCTTTCACGTTTATAAGCTGTGCTTTACGCAATTGACGAAGTTCTTGAATAATGCCTTCTGCTTCTTGCTTTGCAGCTTCGACTTTTTCTTCCCCTTCTTTTTGCGCTTTTAATAATTTTTCATCGCGCTCATCGTTAAATTCAATAATTTGGCGCTGTAATTCACGATGAAGTTTTTCAGATTGCTTACGATGTTCTTCCGCTTCTTTTCGTTCGCTCTCTGCATTTTTTTGGCTTTCTTCTAGCTTTGCAATCATATTTTCGATTTTGTTCGTATCTGTACTAATATGGTTACGAGCGCGATCAATAACGCGATCAGACAAACCAAGACGCTTCGAAATTTCAAAGGCGTTACTACGTCCTGGTACACCGATTAATAATTTGTACGTTGGGCTTAATGTATTCACATCGAACTCAACGCTCGCATTAATAACTTGCTCACGATTGTATCCATATGCTTTTAATTCTGGGTAATGCGTCGTTGCAACAACGCGAGCACCACGGTTACATACTTCATCTAAAATAGAAATCGCTAGTGCAGCCCCTTCTTGCGGATCTGTCCCAGCACCTAATTCATCAAATAGGACTAAACTTTCAAAATCAGCTTTTTCTAAAATATCTACAATGTTTACCATATGAGAAGAGAATGTACTTAAATTTTGTTCAATCGATTGCTCATCACCGATATCAGCAAAGATGTTTTTAAATACACATATCTCTGATTCATCCATTACTGGAATATGAAGACCAGATTGCGCCATTAAGACACAAATACCGACTGTTTTCAGTGTAACTGTTTTACCACCTGTATTCGGTCCTGTAATAACGATTGTTGTAAAGTCTTTACCAAGCATAATGTTATTTGGCACGATAATTTCCGGATCAATAAGCGGATGACGTGCTTGTTTTAAATCCATGTAGCGTTCATTATTTACGATTGGCTTCGTCGCTTTAATTCGCTTCGCATAAAGAGCTTTCGCAAAAATAAAATCAAGATTTGCAACTACTTCTACGTTTGATAAAACAATATCAGCTTCCACTGCTACTTCTTCCGTTAACATCATTAAAATGCGTTCTACTTCTTGTTTTTCTTTCACACGTGCTTCTTGAAGTGCGTTATTTAATTCCACGATTACTTGCGGTTCGATAAATAATGTTTGTCCAGAAGCAGATTGATCGTGAACAATACCACCATATACGCCGCGGTATTCTTGTTTTACCGGGATTACGTAGCGTTCGTTACGAATCGTTACAATTGCATCTGATAACATTTTTTGCGCGTTTGAAGAACGCGTCATGTTTTCTAATTTCTCACGAATACGGCTTTCCGCAGTACGAATTTGATTACGAATACCACGCAATTTGTCACTTGCGCTATCGACTACTTCACCGCCGTCACCAATACAATTTGTAATCTTCTTTTCTAAATCATATAAAGACACAATTTGTGCGACATGTGTTTCTAAAATTGGAAGCTCAACACCGTTGTCAATCATATCGTCAATGAAACGTTTCATTTGGCGACTACCGTACATCGTACTTGCGATTTCAATTAATTCATGAGGACTTAACATACTTCCAATTTTCGCACGCTTAATATTTGCACGAATATCAGAAATCCCTCCAAGTGGTACATGTCCTTTTAAACGGATGACTTTCGCTGCCTCATCCGTTGTTTCTTGCAATTCCACAATTTCTTCAAAATCTGTGCTTGGCACTAAATTCTTCACTTTATCACGACCAAGTGAAGATGCTGTATGTTCAAGTAATTGTTCTTTTACTTTATTGTATTCTAATACACGCAACGTTCGTTCTAACATGTTGCAGGTCCCCCCTGTATTACTTATTACGTTTAATATAGTCTAATAAACGTTCAATATCCCATGTGTTAATCACGTTATCTTTTTGAATCCAACCTTTACGCGCTGCTGCTACACCTGTTTCCATATCTTCTAACATTTCAAGTGTATGGGCATCCGTATTAATCGCTACTTTTACACCAGCATCTTGTGCTTGTTTTAATAATTTCGCGCTTAAATCTAGACGGTTTGGATTTGCATTTAATTCTAAAACTGTATTTGTTTCTTTTGCGAGCTGGATTAATAAATCTGTATCTACATCGTAACCCTCACGGCGCCCAAGAAGACGTCCTGTCGGATGAGCAATCATTGTGACATGCTTATTCTCAAGTGCAGTGCGAAGACGCTTCATAATCGTTTCACGGTCTTGTGAGAAGCTAGAGTGAATGGCTCCAATGACATAATCTAGTTCTGCTAATACTTCATCGTCAAAATCAAGTGTCGCATCTGGTAAAATGTCCATTTCAATCCCGCGCAAAATTGTAATGTCTGGATACTTTTCATTCATACGTTCAATTTCTTTCGCTTGTTCACGAAGACGCTCTTTCGTTAAACCGTTTGCTACTTTCAAGTATTGCGAGTGATCAGTAATTGCCATAAATTTATATCCACGAGCGCGGCACGCTTGCACCATTTCTTCAATTGAAAAAGCACCGTCACTCCACGTTGTATGCATATGTAAATCACCCTGTATATCAGAGAACTGAATTAAGTTCGGATACTCTTTAATTAATTCAATTTCTTTTCCATCTTCACGCACTTCTGGTGGGATGAATGGAAGGCCAAAGTGGGCGAAGAATGCTTCTTCTGTTTCGAATGTTTTCACTTCACCTGTCTCTAAGATTTCCACACCGTATTCACTAATTTTCTCGCCTCTATCTTTCGCAATTTGGCGCATTTTTACGTTATGGTCTTTTGATCCTGTGAAATGGTGAAGAGTTGTAATAAATTCTTCTGGTTTTACTAAGCGGAAGTCAATTGAAATATCATATTCATATTGAAGACGAACAGATACTTTCGTATCTCCACTTGCAATCACTTCAATCATATTATCAAATTGTAGTAAATGTTCACGCACTACTGCTGGCTCTGTCGTTGCAATGATGAAATCTAAGTCCTTCACTGTCTCACGAACACGGCGTAAACTACCAGCGCGTGAGAAACGAATTATTTCAGCAACATTCGACAATTTCTCCTCTATTTCCCCGGCAATAGGCAATACCATCGCAATTGGTAAACGCTCTGGACGAGAGCCTACTTGATCAATTGCTTCTAATATTTTCTCTTCTGTTTTCTTACCGAAACCTGCTAAAGCTTGTACTTTATTTTCCTCACAAACCGCTTTTAGCGATTCCATATCAACAACACCAAGTTCTTTATATAACTTAGCTACCTTTTTACCACCAAGGCCTGGTAATTTTAATAACGGTAATAAGCTACTTGGCACTTCTTTCTCAAGCTCTTGTAATACTTCAGATGTTCCCGATTCTATATATTCTTGAATAACTGCTGCTGTTCCTTTTCCAATGCCCGGAATCTTCGTGAAATCTTCAATCTCAGAAAGACTACGATCGTCACTTTCTAATGCTGCCGCCGCTTTACGGAATGCAGATATTTTAAATGGATTCGCGCCCTTTAGTTCCATAAATAGGCCGATTGTCTCTAGTAATTTGATAACTTGTTTTTTATTCACTTTCATCATTGCCCCGCCTTTCTTTCATAGAAAAAAACTTCTCTTTCCGAAAAAAGAGAAGTTACACTCTGCTACCTGTCTGCCATAGTTCCTTCACCTTTTCAGAAAGAATCGGTGTATCGTCTACAATTATTTTGCTAATTGATGATTTTTGTAATGGTGTTTGTATTTGTTCAATTGGAAGAATTGTTCCAACAATAATTAAGACAAACAGAATGATATACACTTCTAAAAAGCCAAGAAGTGCCCCAGCAACCGCATTGACTTGCTTTAAAACTGGGATTTCTGCAAACATATTCAGTAAATTACCAAGTAGTGAAAGTGCGATTTTTGTAATAATAAATAATACAATAAACGCAATTGCTTGATAGAAGACACCCTCAATATTATTCGCATCTATCCATTCTGGAACAGATACATTCTTATCGAATGGATACGGAATAAATTTCGCAAGCGTTGGCGCTAAATCTTTACAGTACCAGTATGCAACGAGGTATGCGATAATAAAGCTTGTTAACTTTACAAGTTGCAAAATAAATCCTCTGCGTAAACCGAGGAAAAATCCCATAACAAGCAATAAAATGATAATAATATCAATCATGTTTATTCCATTCCTTTTTGTGTCATACTTTCTTTCAACTTCTCATGTTCTTCTTTTAATTTTATGTAATCGTGTATGACGTTTACCGCCGTCAATACCGCTAGTCTACTCGTATCAAGCGAAGGATTCTTGGCATTGAGTTCGCGCATTTTATCATCCACAATCGCTGCTACCATGCGGATATGACTTGTACTTTCATCGCCAACAACTGAATACTGTTGGCCATATATTTCTACATTAATTCGACTTTTATTTCCCTTTTGTTGTGACAACTCACCGGCCTCCAATCACGTACAGAATCCTAAAGTTTATCATACCATGAACCATCATAATATGGAAACAGAAAGAACAATCCGATATGATAAAAATAACAACATAAAAAAGGAGCGACCATTTTGTCAAATTCTATCGTAATACAAACAAGTTCTACAGTAATTGAAGACATGAAACAACAATACAAACAAGCACTTAGCCCCAAAATTCCGCAAGGCGGTATCTTTATGGCAAAGGTTCCATCTTGCACAATTACAGCCTATAAGTCAGGGAAAGTAATGTTTCAAGGTGGACGTGCTGAAGCAGAGGCTTCTCGTTGGCAAACTGTCTCTCAAACACCAAAATCCGCTGTAAAAAAATCGGTCAATTCGCATCAATATGCACCACCTTCTTCTATTGGTACAATGTCGATTTTAGGGTCCGATGAAGTAGGTACTGGTGATTACTTCGGACCGATGACAGTTGTTGCTGTATATGTAGATGCGAAGCAAATTCCACTTTTAAAAGAACTCGGTGTAAAAGACTCCAAAAACTTAAATGATGCTCAAATTGCTGAGATTGCAAAACAACTCCTTCACGTTGTTCCTTACAGCTCCCTCGTTCTTCATAATGAAAAATATAACGAGCTATTTGATAAAGGAAACAACCAAGGTAAACTAAAAGCTTTACTGCATAACAAAGCCATCACAAACTTATTGACAAAAATCGCGCCTACAAAACCAGAAGGCATTTTAATCGACCAATTTACACAGCCTGATACATACTATAAATATTTAGCAAAACAAAAACAGGTACAGCGTGAAAATGTTTACTTCGCTACAAAAGGTGAAAGTGTCCATTTAGCAGTAGCCGCCGCTTCCATTTTAGCTCGGTACTCATTCGTAAAACAATTTGACGAACTAAGCAAAAAAGCTGGTATGCAACTTCCGAAAGGTGCTGGTAAACAAGTTGATATTGCCGCTGCTAAATTAATTCAAAAAGTCGGTAAAGAAAGACTACCTGAATTTGTGAAAGTGCATTTTGCTAATACAGAGAAGGCGTTTCGCTTATTAAAATAGTATCGACAAAAACAGGAGCCTACAAACTCCTGTTTTTTGTTTCGCTTTAGTCCACTCTACTATCGCCTGTGTATTTTTGTTATAATTAAAATATACATATTTTTCAAACATATGAGTTCCTATTACTACTTCTACAAATGATTCTAAATATTTTACTAGGTGATCCACACGAAAGACAGTTCGAAATTAGAGAAAACATTCAGCTACTAAGTGAACAACCAGTGTTCAACGATTTAATAGAGCGCTATGGCCGATCTTTCTTATTAAACTTTCGGATTCGAAGATTTATCGGGAAACACGATGCCCGCTTGTTAATACATAACCCAGTAAAGCTGCAACACTTCTGTGAGGAACTTGAATTTATGATTAGAAGAAAAAGATTGTTTACATAAGGAGGGAATTCATATGAACGCTGTAAAAGTTAAAAAGTTATTATATGTTTTCGTACACCTCGTAGGCCCGCTTTCTTTCCTCACTATTTCTACCATTTGGGGAGCTTTTTTCACTTCTAAATCCACATTTGAAAATATATCTGATAGTCTTTGTGTGATGGCCATCTATTACGTGCTCATAAGCTTACTGTGGTTTTTCTATTTAGATCGATTAGACAAAGATGTAGATAAAATCACAAAAGAGATTAATGATAATAAGATGTAATACATAAAAAAAGGAGAGCCGCCAAGACTCTCCTTTTTTATGTTAGCTTCGTTTCTGCTTCTTATTTGATGAAGATACTTTATGAGAACCTGTTTCATGTGTCGTCGTTCCTTGTCCTTCTACTTCTGGAGAACCTAGGCTTGATCTTGAATGATCTTTTTTCACTTTTTTACTCATTTATATTCACCCCTTCGCGTTACTTTTTGCTACGAGGTAATAAACTATTCGTAGAGTAGAAAACTGAAACAGATTAAATTTTCTTTAGGGATGGCTTTGCCATCCCTTTTCTGTTTCAGCTTCCCCTCATCAAACCGTACGTGAGGTTTTCCCTCATACGGCTTTCCGATGTTCTTCCTTCTTTGGCGTTCAGTTTTGTTCTATCCTCCTACTTTCACGAGTGCATATGTTGTTTTCTTCATCAAGTCCTTGATACGACCATGTTTCTTTCGAACATTTCTTTTCTTATTCCAAAAAAGGTTAAGTCGTTCTAGGACGTACCAGTCTATTTTACAGAGCCACTTCTGTCCAATTGAAGATAAGCTATAATAATTCTTGAATCCTTGCAGAATTCTATTTAAACCTTTCACCATCTCTTCCAATTGTAAATACAGTTTGTTCCTCGGCTCTGTGTATCTTTTAATGCGTTCCCGCATTTTCCTCATGGCTTTCTGGCTCGGAATATGTGCCATCACATGCACTTTCTTCCCGCCTTTCACATGTTTAGGGTATTTTCGGTGGTGAAATCCTAGAAAATCAAATCCCTCGTTTCCATCCCACGTATTCACTAGCTTCGACTTTTCTGTATGGATTGTAAGTTCTAACTTATTCATAATGGATTGTAGTATCCGAATACTCTCTAATGCTTGTTGTTTTGTTTGACATACGATGACAAAGTCATCCGCATATCGAATTAGTTCCCCCAAATGTTTACACTTCTTTTCCCAAATGGTATCCATATAGTTTAAATATATATTAGAAAGTAATGGAGATATCACGCCACCTTGTGGTGTACCTAATGTCGTTTCATGAAATTGCGCATGTTCCATGATTCCCGCTTTCAACCATTTTCTAATGAGTTTTAACACTCTTCGGTCACTGATTCTTCTTTCTACAAGCCTCATTAATTTGTCATGATTAATATTGTCAAAGTATCCTTGTATGTCTACATCTACAATCCAATGAGATGTTTTACTCGCTTTCCGTATCTTCGATATCGCTTGATGTGCGTTTCGTTTCGGGCGAAACCCATACGAACAGTCTTGAAAATCGGCTTCGAAGATAGGTTCTATCACCAATTTCGTTGCCATTTGTACAACCCTATCCTTGATCGTGGGAATTCCAAGCGGTCTTTGTTTTCCATCACCTTTTGGAATATACATTCTTCTTACAGCTTGTGGATGGTATGATTTACTTTTCAATTCTATATATAATTCATTGAGAAAGTTTCGTTCTCCATATTGATACACGATTTCTTCAATCGTCTGTCCATCAATTCCACCGCTTCCTTGATTTCGTTTTACCCTTCTCCATGCTTCAGCCAATATGTCAGGACGATATATTTTGTCATACAACGCGTGAAACCTACGACTTGAACTTTCTTTGGCACAAAGATATAAAGTCTTCCAAAGTTCTTGAGCTTTTACATCAGTGTAGTTAGCTAGTTTTCCAGCATTCACTCACTCTTACCTCCTTCCAACTTATGAACAAAGTAGAGGTCCTTCCCTACATAACGTTGTGTTGTCGTTATGATATTCAGTACTATGACCTCCTCCGACTCCCTCTTTACAGTCCACCATTTCGTATATGCTTATAGGTTTCCTCTCTCCTTTCTGAAAGAAAGGGCAAAGGAGGGGCTCCCCAGTTCCAGACACTACTTTCTCAACATACCGCCCTCCGTACCCCGAGGGATTCTTCGATGTCGTATTTCCAAGTTCTTTACATCTTCCATGGTCTTCGCCCATATTCACCAGGCTCGACTTCCCTTTGTCCTATTTCTAGGTTGCTTTTAACGAGGCGGCAAGGTTCACTTTATGTTACGGTCTGTTGATTCGCTCGCACTTCTAGTAAAAGTTACTTTGTCACAGGGCTTCAACCTTAGGATTTCTCCACCAGCTGCCTGTCAGCTACTAGGCGACTTGGCTCTTACCTAGGCTGGACTTTCACCAGCAAGCAGTGCCCAGCTTAGCTGGGCACGCAAAATAAAAAGCGAGAGGAAATCCTCTCGCTTTTTTATATCTTAAAACTCAGAAGAACCTGGAGTTCTTGGGAATGGAATTACGTCACGGATGTTAGCCATGCCAGTAATGTACATTAGGAAGCGCTCGAAACCTAGACCGAATCCAGCGTGTTTTGTACCGCCGTATTTTCTAAGTTCTAAGTACCACCAGTAGTCCTCTTCGTTCATACCTAATTCTTTAATTCTGTCTACTAAAACGTCCATTCTTTCTTCACGTTGACTTCCGCCGATTAATTCGCCGATGCCAGGAACTAGAAGGTCAGTAGCTGCTACTGTTTTACCATCTTCGTTCATACGCATGTAGAATGCTTTAATGTCTTTCGGATAGTCAGTTACGAATACAGGGCGTTTGAAGATTTCTTCTGATAAGTATCTTTCGTGCTCTGTTTGTAAGTCAATACCCCATTCTACTGGGTATTTGAATTCAGCACCTGATTCTTGAAGTACTTTAATTGCTTCTGTATAAGTGATGCGACCGAAGTCAGAGTTGATTACGTTGTTCATGCGCTCTAGAACTGTTTTATCAACGAAGCTGTTGAAGAAGTCCATTTCTTCTGGTGCATGCTCTAGTACGTATTTCATTGCATATTTCAGCATATCTTCTGTAAGATCCATTACATCGCCTAACTCAGCGAATGCAATCTCAGGCTCAACCATCCAGAACTCAGCTGCGTGGCGAGTTGTGTTTGAGTTTTCTGCACGGAATGTAGGACCGAATGTGTACACATCACGGAATGCTAACGCATAAGCTTCAGCATTAAGCTGTCCACTTACTGTTAAGTTTGTTTCTTTACCGAAGAAGTCTTTTGATTCGTCAACTTGTCCGTCTTCACCTTTAGGTACGTTGTTTAAATCTTGCGTTGTTACGCGGAACATTTCGCCTGCACCTTCTGTATCACTACCAGTGATGATTGGTGTGTGAACATGTACGAATCCACGCTCTTGGAAGAACTGGTGAATCGCAAATGCTGCGATAGAACGCACACGGAACGTTGCAGAGAATGCATTTGTTCTTGGACGTAAGTGAGCGATTGTACGTAAATATTCAAACGTATGACGCTTCTTTTGAAGTGGGTAATCAGAGTCTGATAAGCCCTCGATATCAATTTTTTCTGCTTTAATTTCAAATGGTTGCTTCGCTCCAGGCGTTGCAATTACTTTACCTTCTACTTTAACTGAAGAGCTTAGTGGAAGCTTTGCAATTTCTTTGAAGTTCTCTAATTCTGTATCGAAAACGATTTGAACACCTTTGAAGAAGCTACCGTCGTTTAATTCGATGAAACCAAATGCTTTTGAATCACGTAAGTTACGAATCCAACCCGATACTTGTACTGTTTGATCTGCGTATTTATCTGTATCTCTATACAGACTTTTTACTAATGTGTTTTCCATAGTAAAATTCTCCTTTACTCATATATTTAAATACAAAAAAACCTTTCATCCATAAAGGGACGAAAGGTTAAACTTCGCGGTACCACCCAATTTGTCATAAAGACCAACTTTAACTCGTATGTAATACATACTTCCCGGTTTGTAACAGGCCGAATTCCCGTCTAAGTCTACTCTTGAATACAAGTTTCAATTTCGGTTAGCAACTCCAAGGTGTTCTTCACATATACCGCCTCATCAGGCTCTCACCGTCCCTGACTCGCTTTGGATTATAGTATATACTACTTTTCCTTATCATCGTCTTTCGTTTTGTTAAACTAAAATTAATGTACTACATTCGAGAGAAAGATGCAAGATGCCAGAAAATATATCAGCGATTTTTATAATATATCGACTTACCGACATTTTCCGACAATCGTGCCATAAAAAAATTGCCGGACTTAATCCGGCAATTTTTTATTACTTACGTAACTCCGCACCAAATTTCTCTTCTACCGCTGTTAATACACGGTTATGTGCTTCTGTTACTTCTTCGTCTGTTAATGTACGTTCTGCATCGAAGTAGTTCATAGAGAATGCAAGTGATTTCTTGCCTTCTTCCATTTTTTCACCTTCGTATAAGTCGAATAGTGCTACGTCTTTCAGAAGTTCTCCGCCAGCTTCAGCAATGACTTGCTTCATTTCACCAGCTTTTGTTTCTGTTGTTACTACAACAGCCATATCACGTGTCATAGATGGGAAACGTGGAATTGCTAAGTAGTAAGTTTCCTCAGCGTCTGCACCGAATACTTTTGCAAGAGATAATTCGAATACGAATGTATTTTTCACATCTAATTGTTTTTCTGTTTCCGGGTGCAATTGACCGATGAATCCGATTGCTTCACCATCTAATACGATGTCAGCTGTACGGCCTGGGTGCATACCTTCACGTTTTGCTGGTGCATAAGTGATTTGATTTGCCACACCAAGTACGTCGAATAATCCTTCTAATACACCTTTAACAACGAAGAAGTCTACAACTTTCTTCTCACCTTGCCATGCATGGTGAAGAGCAAGACCTGTCATAACACCTGCAAGATGTTGTTCTTCTTTCGGAAGTTCTCCTGCTTCTGTTGGTAAGAAGATAGAACCTACTTCATATAATGCAACGCTGTCGTTTTTACGTGCAACATTGTATGAAACTGCTTCTAACAATTGTGGCACTAAGCTTAAACGAAGTTGGCTACGCTCTTCGCTCATTGGAAGCGCAAGATTTACAGGAGCTTTTTCGTTCGGCTCAATCATATATTGTTTCGCTTTGTCAGCGCTTGTTAATGAATATGTGATTGCTTCATATAAACCAGCACCTTCTAGGAAGCGGCGTACTTTACGACGTTTCGTTTGTGCTGATGTTAATTTACCACGTGTCATTGTTCCAGATGGTAATGTAACTGGAATGTGATCATAACCATACAGACGACCTACTTCTTCTACTAAGTCTTCTGAAATTGTAATGTCAGGACGACGTGCTGGTACATTTACATGGAATGTTCCTTCTACTTCTGTGAATGGGAATTTTAAGTTTGTGAACATTGTACCCATTTCACTCGCAGAAATATCTGTACCTAATACACGGTTTACTTTTTCAGCTGTAACAGATACTGTACGTTCTTGTACTTGTAAGTTATCAGCTTCTACTACACCTTCAAGTGCTTCTCCACCAGCGTATTTTGCCATTAAAGCAGCTGCATGTTGAATTGCTTCAAATGTACGTGTTGGGTCGATTCCTTTTTCAAAACGTGCACTTGATTCGCTACGAAGACCTAAGTCTTTTGATGTACGACGCACTGTTTGACCTGCAAAGTATGCAGACTCAATTAGAACGTTTACTGTCTCGCTATCAACTTCAGAATCCGCTCCGCCCATTACACCAGCAACAGCTAACGCTTTTGTGCCGTTTGTAATTACAAGATGGTGGCTTTGTAACGTACGTTCTTGAGCATCTAATGTTTGAATCTTTTCGCCTTCTTTTGCAAGACGAACAACGATTTCTTTTGAACCTAATTTATCGTAATCGAATGCATGTAACGGTTGACCGTATTCCATTAAAATGTAGTTTGTAATATCAACTACATTACTAATTGGACGAATGCCAGCTGCCATAAGACGAGTTTGCATCCACATTGGTGATGGACCAATCTTTACGTTCTTCACCATTTTTGCAATATATAATGGGTTTTCTTCTTTCGCTTCTACACTTACAGAAATGTAATCAGAAGTTTTTTCTGCTGTTTCTTGTAAGTCGATAGCTGGAAGTTTTACTTCACGGCCGTAAATAGCAGCTACTTCATATGCAACACCTAACATGTTTAAGCAATCTGCACGGTTTGGTGTTAAACCAAGCTCAAGTACTTCATCATGTAAATTTAAAATTTCAAGTGCATCTGCACCAACTTCAGCATCACTTGGGAAGATGAAGATACCGTCTGCATATTCTTTCGCAACGAATTTCCCATCAATACCAAGCTCTTGAAGAGCACAAACCATACCGTGAGAAGCTTCCCCGCGTAGTTTTGCTTTTTTAATTTTGAAGTTACCAGGAAGTACAGCGCCAACTTTTGCAACTGGTACTTTTAAACCTTTTGCAATGTTAGCAGCTCCACAAATAATTTGAACCGGTTCTTCTTCACCGATATCGATTAAGCATTTGCTTAATTTATCAGCTTCTGGGTGTTTTTCACATTCTAATACGTGACCAACTACAACACCTTTTACACCTTTATTTAATACTTCAACACCTTCTACTTCAATACCACTTTTCGTGATTTTGTCTGCTAGTTCTTGTGCTGTTACATCTTTAATATCTACATACTCTTGTAACCAACGATATGATACGAACATATTTATCCTCTCCTTCCCTTACGCTCGTTTGAATTGTTGTAAGAAACGTACATCATTTGTATAGAAATGACGAATGTCATCTACGCCGTATTTCAACATTGCGATACGCTCTGCGCCCATACCGAATGCGAAACCTTGATATTCTTTTGAATCATAACCAGCCATTTCAAGTACGTTCGGGTGAACCATACCTGCTCCTAAAATTTCGATCCAGCCAGTCCCTTTACAAGTGCCACAACCTTTACCGTGACACATCATACAAGAAATATCCATCTCTACAGACGGCTCTGTGAATGGGAAGAAACTTGGACGAAGACGGATTTCACGATCTTCACCGAACATCTTTTTCACGAATACTTGCAGTGTACCTTTTAAGTCACTCATGCGAATGTTTTTATCAATTACAAGACCTTCAATTTGCATGAATTGGTGTGAATGCGTTGCATCATCGTCATCGCGGCGATACACTTTACCAGGACAAATAATTTTAATCGGTCCTTTTTCTTTATTCTTTTCCATCGTACGTGCTTGCACAGAAGATGTATGTGTACGTAGTAACGTTTCTTCTGTAATGTAGAATGTATCTTGCATATCACGCGCTGGGTGATCTTTCGGTAAGTTTAATGCTTCGAAGTTGTAGTAGTCTTTTTCTACTTCTGTTCCTTCAGCTACTTCATAACCCATACCGATGAATACATCTTCAATTTGTTCAACAACTGCTGTTAACGGATGGTGACAACCTGTTTCAACAGGACGACCTGGCAGTGTAACATCAATTGTTTCAGTAGCTAATTTCGCCTCAATTACTGCTTTTTCTAAGTTACCAATTTTGTCTTCTAGACGCGTTTGAATCGCTTCACGTACTTCATTTACTAATGCTCCCATACGTGGACGCTCTTCTGCTGATAATTTTCCCATGCCGCGTAATACTTCTGTAATTGGACCTTTTTTCCCTAAATACGCTACGCGTACGTCGTTTAAGCCCTTTAGCTCTTTCGCTTCTTCAATAAGCTCTAACGCTTTTTGCTTTAGCTCTTTTAAACGTGCTTCCATTTGGAACCCTCCTAATTTTAAAAATAAAAAAACCCCGCTCCCAAAAAGGGACGAGGTAAATTCGCGGTACCACCCTAAATTGACAGAACAAGTCTGCCCACTCATTAGTTATAACGATCAATTCTGACCGGAACGCCTTTACATATAAATGGTCCTGGCGCCAACTCCAGAGGTGAATTCACTTCCATCTACCATAAGAATGCTTTCAGTCTACGGCACTCTCTCCCTATATGGCGATTTTGTAAGCTACTCTTCTCTATCAACGTTTTTCATTAATATACTTTTATTATATGTTCAAAAAAGTTCGATACTCATTTCACCACTTTTTTATGAACATGCACTTCAACTTATTATAAGAAGTTTTTTATCGATTCGCAACTGGGCTTTGTAAATAATACGTTAAAATCCCTGCTGCAACCGCAACATTTAATGATTCTGCCCCGCCGTAAATCGGAATATACAAGTTTTGATCACTTTTCGCAAGAATTTCTTGGCGTACGCCGCTTCCTTCATTCCCTACAATTAATGCAAAACTTCCAGCCGGGGTTACTTCAGCAAATGGAACTCCATTTTCAAGAGCTGTTCCATATACAGGGACGTTATTTTCTTTTAACTTGTCTACCCATTCTTCTAAGTTCCCTTTTACAACCGGTAAGTGGAAAATAGAACCTTGTGTAGATCGTAGTACTTTACTATTATAAACATCAACGCACCCTTCTCCAAGCACAACGGCATGAATACCAGCTGCATCCGCTGTACGAATAATCGTTCCCAAATTACCTGGGTCTTGAAGGCCGTCTAATAAAAGAAATTTCCCATCAGTAAGAGCTACTTCTTTCTCATGTTTCTCACAAACAGCAAATACACCTTGCGTTGTTTCTGTTTCGCGAAGTACTTTTACAATTGCTTCAGGCACAATATACATTTCAACATCATTAACTGTCCAATCTTTCGGAAGATCTGTCTGATCTGAAACGATAAGTTCTGTTACAACTCCTGCCTTTAACGCTTCCTCTACTAAATGGAATCCTTCTACAAAAAATAAAGCTTTGTTATCGCGCTCTTTTTTCGTCTGCAGCTTTTTCCACTGCTTCACACGCGGGTTTTGTACTGAATCAATGTTTTTCATAATATGTATTTCCCTCTCTTCTTGTCTTATCATTATAGCCTATTTTTCATACATATTTACATAAAAAAGAACAAAAACTAACGTCAGTTTCAATTCTGAAGAAGAGGTGAAGATAATGAGTTTTAATTTACGCGGCGCGGTATTAGCGAATGTATCTGGAAATTCACAAGACCAATTACAAGAAACGATTGTCGATGCAATTCAAAGCGGTGAAGAAAAAATGCTTCCAGGTCTTGGCGTTTTATTCGAAGTCATTTGGAAAAATGCTGATGAAAATGAAAAACACGAAATGTTAGGAACACTGGAGCAAGGATTAAAAAAATAAGCAATAAAAGGTCACCTTAGAAAAAAACTAAGGTGACCTTTTATGTCTATAAAATTTTTCTTCTCCTAAACATTTCTACTTTACTAACGCTACCCCGATGGAGTACAATGTTCAAAATACATTTAAACCGATCGATTTTTCTTCATGTACATCATTAGATAAAAGGAGTGAATGTTTTATGCAACGTATTACGCTTGAACAAGTTTTTAAACATCACATTACACAAAAATATGTAAACCGTTCTGGAATGGTCCACGCGATTGCTGTCGCTTACCATGCGTTTCACTTAGCCAAAAAGCATCACGCCTCAGTCGATGCTGCGACAAAGGCTGGCTTCCTTCATGATATCGGACATCATACGTGGTACACAGGCGGCGAATGGGACTATGACTTGTATAAAAAGAATGATATACATGCGATTAAAGGGGCAGAAAGATCTCATAAATTGCTTATTAGATTAGGAGAACATCCTAAACTAGCAAAAGAAATTTCTATTGCGATTCTTCTTCATACAGATTCTTTCTTAGTACAGCAAGAAATTGAAAGAACATCTCTTCAAAACATTATTAAATGGGCAGACGAAGCAGATGAAGAACCGGGCGGAGCGCACCATTATAGAACGATTTCTTACGAAAAAGCACTTAAAGCTATTCAGCAATTAGACCGATTGGTAGAGCGTGAATTACAAATAGAGCAAAAGAAATTGAATGACAAGGCAGAACATAGTTATCAATGAGAAAGAGGCATCACTATAGGGTGATACCTCTTTTATTATTTTGCGAAAAATACACCTTTGTATGTAATATTTAAATGTTACACTCAAAAGCAAAATACTTTATAATTAAATATACAAATATAAAGAGGTGATTTTACAAATGCAACCCGCTACACAACTTTCTAATGAACAGAAATACTCTATGTCATGGGGACAATTTATTAGCTCCGTTTTATTCGCTTTTTTCGGAACCGGACTTATTACTGTGTTCCTCGCAATGCCCTTAACAATTTATACAGCCGGTCTTACAGATAAAAAACAAATTGCCCTGTATGAATCTATTGCAAATACTGCAAGTATCGTATTACAACTAGCCGTGTTGTTATTCTTCATTTTTAAATTCGAACCCGCAAAAAAATTACTACTAAAATCTTTTAACTTTAAAGTACTTAAAGAATGGCGTACATACGTATACTTACTTCTTTTCTTCGCTATAAACATTATACTCAATTACATCTTGTTAAATTATGTGTTCCAAGACGCAACAAAGCAGCAATCTTCCGCACTAAACTTAGACGTTTTTAAGCAGTATCAAATATTATTACTTCTCGGCTTCGCTATACTCACACCAATTTTTGAAGAGCTTATTTTCCGTGGTTTTATACTTCGCTTCTTCTCAGAACGCTTTCCATTTTGGATTGCAGCCATCATAACAAGCTTCTTCTTCGGTATCGCTCATACATACTCACTTGGAGTAATGGTAATTACTTTCTTCATGGGATTATTAATGGCTATTTTATGTAAAAAAACAAAATCCATTATTCCAGCTATGTTATTTCATATTATGAATAATATGTTGGCATTCTTGAGTTAAAAAGAGGTATCATCGCGATACCTCTTTCACTCTTTTATCACAACTTCAAACTCTTCTTCCGTTAACACTTTTCGGTACTTCGTTTTCTTTTCTCCCTCTTCACCAGAAGTTAGAACAGGGGTCAGTACAATTTTCGTTACACTGTCCTCTAGCTTTTCAAAACGCCAATAACTATTTTCCGCTAATGTATGACCTGAAACTGGTTTTAACTCTTTTCCATCTTGATCTTTTACAGTAAATGTCACATCTAACTTTGTTCCGTTCATCATTTTATAATTTAACTTCGTAGATACAGGAGACACTTTCAAATCTTCCACTTCTATTGTTTGACCATTTTCCAATTTAAAATGTTTATGGATTGGGATTGTTTTCGTTTCAGCTTTTAATTTGTCTCCAGATGCCTTAAAGGAAAAGCCCCATTCTCCTTTTATTGAGGTTTTATCTTTTAACGGCATAAGTCTTCTATATATAATTTGTATATCTAGTTCCCCATCCAATTCCATTGGCTTCATTTGTGAATCTTTCAAATTTGTAGTAGTAAAAAATGTGTATGTATAATCATTTACTCTTTGTTTACCTCCACCACCACTACCATTTAACTCTTTTCCATTTATATAAACATCTGGGTACGGTAAAAAAATATCTCCCAGATTAACACTGTTAGACTTAAACGTACTATTAACAATAATCTGCCCTTCATCTATCATCACTTCATCTAACCTTACTTCTACACCGTTATCATAAACCGTTTGTCCTATTGTCGTTTTATATTCTTTTAAAGGTTCTCCTCTACTGTTTACGTAGTCTTCCATTTTACTTCCGATTAACGGTATATCTGCAATCATCCTTCTCATATCTACAGTCATCATCATGATAAATAATGCCGCAGCCGATGTTACAATAGCTATATTACGTTTCGTATGACCTTTGTTCTTTCTTATCTTTTTGCTAATTCGCTTTTGTATTTTCTTTTTCTCTATATGAGTTAAGTTAACTTCTTTATATTCATTTTCATCAATTTTTATATCATTTAACATTTCATACGGATCTTTCATTTCCTTCACCTCTTTTCTTATTTACTTCATTCGATTATGTAAAAATAATGCCCTTAGCTTCTTCCGGCCTCTCGACAGACGATTGTATATAAAAGAAGTTTTCATCCCCATTTTCTCTGCAATATCTTCTACACTGTCTTCTTCAACGTAATGCTTCATAAAGATTTCTTTATCGTTCTTCTTTAAATGATCTAATATATGTTCCATATCATTACTAATTTCATTTTTAGTAGTATCGGTATGTACCGCTATTTCACCTATTTGATCTAATCCTTTTTCATTTACTGTCTTCGCATATTTCCTCGCATAATCGATAGATTTATATTTTGTAATAGCTGCAATCCAATTTTTTAAAGTATTTTTCTCCTCATCATACTTTTCAATATGATTCCAAATTGCCAATAACACATCATCCATGCATTCCTCTTGTACATCTTGAAAAGAGGCTAAATGCTTCTGAATAATACTTTTTATAAGTCCGCCGTACCGGTCGATAATAAAATATAATGCTTTTTCGTTCCTTTTCCGTAGTTGCATTGCAACGTTCTCTTCTGTAATTTTCATATGTCCCCTCCTCTCTAACGTTCTCTACATCTATTAATTCGTATCGTTGCTTCTCATTTCTATCAATTTATACATATTTATTAATAATATCCAAAATAAACCTCATGTAGTAAAATATAACTTAATTCACTTAAAGGAGTTTACATATGTTCAGTATTATTTGGATACTTTTTACGCCACTTCTCTTACTATGCGGGATTGCTGGTGGTATTTTTTTAATGGTAACAGGAATTAAATATCGGAAATTACTTGTTATCTTAATGGGGATTATTTGCTTTTCATTCGTTATAATGCCTTTTATTTTTTTGAACAAAGGGATCAATGGAGAGACCGTTCTCCACATTCCACCTGTCCTATATTGGATACTTTTCTCTCTAGCTGGTTTATTAGCAGGATTGAATGGGGTACGTTCAAAAATTAAGAGTATACGCAACATGGGATTCATTATTTTCTCAATAGGACTGTTTGCAGCTATTTGCTATCAACTCATGTCCATGCCTGATTCATCTTTTATTCGTTAAGGAGTTATTACATATGGAATCTACCAACTTATTTATTTGGCTTATCTTAGCCCCTATTTTGTTATTATGTGAAGGCATCGTTGGCATTTTTTTAATTGCTGCCGGAATGAAATATCGAAAATCATTTATCGGTATAGCTGGTTTAATTAGCATATCGCTTATCGTTGTTCCTATCATTTGTATAAGTTTTGGAATAGATTTAGAGGGGGTGGTTCCAATTTCAGGAACTTTATATTGGTGTTTCTTCTCTTTAGCTGGACTATTAGCTATTATAAGCGGAGGGCAAATATCGAGTATTCGTTCTATGGGGACAATTTTGTTTATAACAGGGCTGTGCTCCGTAACTGGTTATCATTTTTTATATCTCACTCTTTAAAAAGACAAAAAAGCAGGGAAATTAATTCCCTGCTTTTCTATTTGGTTTATTGCCTGATGGTAAGAAGAACGATAACACCCAAGCAATACCGGCTAATATAGTTGCAATTAAGAAGGCATCGTTAATACCGTTAATTGCAGATAGCTTTGAAATTTGTCCGAATAATAGTTGTGTACTCATCGCATCTCCTGCTTGAGCTGATCCGGCTAATGCCGCTAAGCTTTGGCCCATACCGTGTACTTTATCAACTAAAATCGGGTTTGACGTTGTTAACATATTGCCGTAATCCGCTACGTGAGCAGTAGTTTGTTGCGTCATAAGCGTGATTAATATCGCTGTTCCAATTGAACCAGCTACTTGTCTTGACGTATTTTGCGTTGCTGTACCGTGAGAAATTAATTTCATCGGCAGTGCATTCATACCAGCTGTCATAATTGGCATCATAATGAATGACATACCAATTGAGCGTATAATATAATCCGTCATAATAACGCTATACGGTGTATCCATCGATAACGTTGTAAATTTATATGTCGCAAATGTTGTAATGGCTAATCCGACAATTGCTAACGGACGAATACCATACTTATCAAATAGTTTACCTGCAACTGGTCCCATGATCCCCATAATTAATGATCCTGGAAGTAATAATAAACCAGATTCCATCGGTGTAAAACCGCGAATGTTTTGCAAGTATACTGGAAGTAATAACATACCTCCGAATAAGGCCATCGTTACAATCGCGTTAATTACTAATGTGAAAGTGAACGTCGGATATTTAAACACTTGTAAATCAAGCATTTTATTGTCTGTTGTTAACTCTCTCCAAATAAATACAGCTAAACCAATGACACCGATGATAAGTGTTATAACAACTTCTGCACTAGTCCAGCCATTATTTCCAGCTTCACTAAATCCGTACAGTAAGCTACCTAGTCCAATACTTGAACTAATAACACCGAATACATCTAACTTTGTTTTAGACACTGGCTGAGCTAGTGTAAAGAATTTAAAAGATAAGAACGTAATAATTAAACCGATAACAAACATCCCATAGAACATTAAGTTCCAGCTATAGTTTTCAATTACCCAACCTGTTACAGTTGGTCCGATAGCTGGTGCTAAAATCATCGCTACCCCAAGTAACCCCATAGCTGCTCCGCGTTTATTAGGCGGGAATAATGTCATGAAGATATTCATACCAACTGGCATTAAAATACCTGCACCAACCGCTTGAACAACACGGCCTGTCATCATCATTGTAAAGTTTCCTGATGTAGCACAAATAATAGATCCTACAGTGAAGAATAACATTGCTGCTATGAATAATTTACGATACGTAAATCGTGAAACTAAAAATGCACTGATTGGTACTAAAATTCCGTTTACAAGCATGAAGCCTGTAATTAACCATTGTGCTGTTGAAGTTGATACGTTAAATTCATTCATTAATGGAGGCAGTGCAACATTAATGATCGTTTGGTTTAAAATAGAAACGAACATACCGAGAATTAATACAGCTACAACTGCCTTTACATTCACATTCTCTACCGGCAATTGTCTCTTCAGCATTTCTTTTTCCCGTTTTACTTGCTCTTGCTTCCCTGTTTCTAATTCCACTACGTTAGAAGCTTCTGTTTCTTGTTTTTGTTCAAGTTCTTTCTCTACTGTTTCTGCTTGACTTACTTCTATCTTACTTACGGCTGGGACTTGTTCTTCTCCCACATTCGTTTTTTTCTTTCGTAAAAGACGATTTACAAGGAAGAAGACGATTATACAAAATAGTGCATATCCTACAATTGCAATTGAGGACATCTCATCTCCCCCTTACTTATGAATACGAACTGACACATTCATTCCAGGAACAATATTTACTGATTTACTATGATCTAAAGAAACTTTAACTGGTACAACTTGCTTTACTTTCGTATAGTTCGCTGTTGCGTTACTTGATGGTAACATCGAGAATGTATTCGCTGTTGTTAATCCAACTTGTTCTACTTTTCCCGTTAACGTTGTATCTGGGTATGCGTCTACATACACATCTACTGTTTGACCTTTTTGAACATCATCAATATTTGTTTCTTCAATATTTGCTGTTACCCATAAATTGCTCATATCAAATGCATAAGCAATTGGGCTACCTGCCCCAACGAACGCATTAGTTGTTGCATTTGATTGTACAACTGTTGCATTTTGCGGAATTGTTACATCTACTGTTTGCTCACCATTTGCTCCTGCTACAGTAACCGCACCTAATTTATCGTTCTCATTGTAGTTTTTTCCTACTTCAGCTTTCCAGTCTGTTAATTTACCTGCTACTGGTGATGCAATTGGGATTACTTTCCCGTCAATCTTTGCATTTTCTGTTTTTAAATAGTTTTCCGATTGATTGTAATAGTAATAACCGCCAATACCGCCGCCAACTAATACAATTAATGTGATAATGTTGATAATTACCATTCTTCGAAACTGATTCATTGCATTCCTCTCCTTATATCGCATATAATTTTTTTCTAAACTATTTACATCCTTAGTGTTTATATTGTTTAATTGTTAATTATATTAACCTTTAAACAAAAAAAGCACACCTTTTACGACGCAAACTATGTTTTGTCTGCATCCTAGCGGTGCTGATTTCTAAAGGACTATCGTTTATAATTATAAATAATTATCCCGAATCTACAACCAACAATTTAAACCTATATGTTGTTTAAACAACATTACACTATACATGTGTTGTTTAAGGTTAAAAAATTAAACGAGGTGAAGTAAAAATGTCTATTAAAAATACAAATGATCCACGTGTAAAACGAACGAGACAACTCATACAGGATGCTTTTGTCGCTTTAGTAGGCGAAAAGGGCTTCGAAAATGTAACTGTGCAACATATCGCGGAACGCGCTCCTGTAAATCGTGCTACATTTTATAGCCATTACCATGATAAATATGATTTATTAGAAAAAAGCATAGAAGAAATGTTAGAAAAACTAGCTGCAGTAATTAAACCACAAAATCGAAATAAAGAAGATTTTCAGCTCACTTTTGATTCACCGCATCCAACTTTTTTAGCTTTATTTGAGCATATCGCAGATAATACTAATTTCTATAACGTTATGCTCGGCGATAAGGCAGCTGGAAACTATTCTTATAAAATGATGAAAACAATTCAAACACATTTAACATTAAGCCTATCTATTTCCCAGCCAGATGATGAAGACCTTATGGTCCCTCGTGATATTCTTATTAGTTATGTTACAGGCGCTCATATCGGAATGATTATGTCATGGTTAAAAAGAGGCATGATTTATACCCCACATTTCATGGCAATGCAATTAACTCGCTTAATTATTTTAGGAGCTCATACTGCAGCAGGATTAGAAAGACCGTTTTAAAAATGAAAAAAGCGAAGGAGGTTATCCTTCGCTTCTTTCTATTAATTAAATGTAATGTTATGTACAGCCTCTTTATCAAGACGTTTAATAACTTCTACAATTAACTTCACTGCGTTTTCATAATCATCACGATGTAACATCGCTGCATGAGAATGAATGTAGCGTGTCGCAATCGTAATTGCCATAGATGGGATACCATTTACAGAAATGTGAATTGCTCCTGCGTCCGTTCCCCCGCCCGCTACAGAATCATACTGATATGGAATTTGTAATTCATCCGCAACATCAACAACGAAATCCCGTAAACCTGTATGACCAATAACCGAAGCATCATATAGAATGATCTGCGGACCATCACCCATTTTACTTTGTGCTTCTTTTGCCGTTACACCTGGTGTATCACCAGCAATACCTACATCTACTGCGAATGCGATATCTGGCTTAATATAGTTTGCAGATGTTTTCGCACCACGAAGACCAACTTCTTCTTGTACAGTCCCAACGCCGTATACAACGTTTGGATGCTTTTCATCTTTTAATTGTTTTAATACGTCAATTGCAATTGCACAACCAATTCGGTTATCCCATGCTTTTGCAAGTAACATCTTTTCATTCTTCATCACTTGGAATTCGAAGTACGGTACAACTTGATCTCCTGGTCGTATGCCCCACTCCATCGCTTCTTCTTGGCTAGAAGCACCAATATCGATGAACATGTCTTTAATTTCAACTGGCTTTTTACGAGCTTCTGGAGGTAAAATGTGCGGTGGTTTTGAACCAATTACACCTGTTACATCTCCTTTACGCGTTACAATCGTTACGCGCTGTGCAAGCATAACTTGCGACCACCAGCCACCCACCGTTTGGAAACGAAGGAAGCCTTTGTCATCAATTTGCGTAATCATAAATCCGACTTCATCTAAATGACCTGCAACCATAATTTTCGGGCCGTTTTCTTCCCCAACTTTTTTCGCAACTAAACTTCCTAAATTGTCAGTAGAAAGTTCATCTGCAAACGGCTCAATATATTTCTTCATTACTTCACGTGGTTCGCGCTCGTTACCCGCAATACCGCGTGCGTCTGTTAATTCTTTTAGCATTGTCAATGTCTCGTCTAATTTTATCATTGCCAACACCCTCCTTTTTCTTCAGTCACTTTATTATACAAAAGGAAATTGAAATATTCAAAAATTAAATTAGTATCCTTGTGTTTGACGCTGATGATTTACTTCATTTTTATCTAAATATGCTTTTTCAATTTCATCTTGTTCAAATTCAAGCGCTTGTCCAAGGCGAAGATAGCTTGTAAATAGTTCAATATAGTTCGTAATAGAAGGTTGATCTGTAAAACGAATTACTTTCGCATATGTGTCTAAGAAAATTTCCACTTGTGTTTTATTCGTTTGCGCACATTTATAGAATAAGAAGTTTTTATCAATTCCTAAATCGATTCCGATTGATAAAATAAAATGTAAACCATCTACGTATTCTTCTAATATTACTTCACGTTCTGAAGCTGGTTTATTGCTCCAATATTTAAAACAACGTGTTTCATTTGCAAGTTCTCCAATTTCTACAAGAAGAGCTAACATTTTTTCTTTTAACAATTTTTTCGGTTGTAAGTCATGTTCTTTCACAATACGGTCATCTAATTCTTTTTGTAATTTAAATAGTTGTAGTAAGTCCATTCTATTGTCCTCCTCCAACATCGCATTTTCCGCAACAATGTTGTTTCATCTCAAAGTTCATTATTATTTTTCGTTTCTTATTAACAAGTCAGCTACCTACATCTTTATAAAGATAGCTTGTCCTTAATTTGCAAATACGTTTCAATCATCACTCATAGATTGTTCACTTGATGAAAGCTCCATATCATCTTTCCATTATAGCAGTGTCGTTTCTGCTAGGAAAGATGCACTTCTCACGAATGAGTTCAAATAAAGTGAAACTTTAATAAGTGGGGGGTTTTGTTCATCCCCACTTATTATTAGCCTTCACCAATCGGGCTTTTACGGGCAGTTGATCTCCCACCTAACTTCTTTGCTCCACCTGAATTTTGAGGTGGGAGTTTTACTGCCCGCAAATAGAGGGATAAAAAAAGTCAGGAGGATTCTCCTGACTTTTTTTATATATTCTTTTATATCGCTATGGCTTTTATATTGATTTTGTCATATCGATAACGACACATCCGTTAATCTTTCCTACTTTCATGTAAAAGTCTCCTCGTTATCGTTACAAAAATTCTTACAAGCACATCTTAATATACTTGAGCAAGAAATAACGATAATAAGTGGAGGATTTTACAATAAATGCAAATAAAAAAACCTTAGAAGAAAATCTTCTAAGGTTTTAAACAATTAGTTAATGTTGTTTTTTGCAACTGTTGCTAATTCAGCGAAAGCTTTTTCGTCATGAACAGCTAAGTCAGCAAGCATCTTGCGGTTAACTTCGATGCCAGCATTTTTTAAACCGTGCATTAAGCGGCTGTAAGAAAGACCATTCATACGAGCTGCTGCGTTGATACGTGTAATCCATAATTTACGGAAGTCACGTTTCTTTTGACGACGGTCACGGAATGCATACATTAGAGATTTCATAACCTGTTGGTTAGCAACCTTAAATAATGTACTCTTAGAACCGTAGTAACCTTTTGCTAATTTTATAACTTTTTTACGACGTTGACGAGTAACTGTACCACCTTTTACTCTTGGCATAATATTACCTCCTAGTTTGTTCTATATATCAGCCGAACTTATTTTAAGTTGTCAAGCATTTGACGAATGCGTTTGAAGTCACCAGCGCTAACTACACCAGCTTTACGTAGTTTACGTTTAGCTTTTGTAGATTTGTTAGCGAATAAATGGCTTGTGTAAGCGTGAGAACGCTTCAGTTTACCAGATCCAGTCTTTTTGAAACGCTTTGCAGCGCCGCGATGAGTTTTTTGTTTAGGCATAGGTATTTCCTCCTCTATCTATTACTTATCGTTTTTCGGTGCTAAAACTAAGAACATACTACGTCCTTCCATTTTAGGCTTAGATTCAATTGTACTAACTTCAGCACAAGCTTCTGAGAAGCGATCTAAAACACGTTGACCGATTTCTTTATGAGTAATGGCACGTCCTTTAAAGCGAATTGACGCTTTAACCTTGTCGCCTTTCTCTAAAAACTTGACAGCATTACGAAGTTTTGTGTTAAAGTCATGTTCATCAATTGTTGGACTTAAACGAACTTCTTTCATGCTAATTACTTTTTGATTTTTGCGCTGTTCTTTTTCTTTCTTCTGTTGCTCAAAGCGGAATTTACCGTAGTCCATAATGCGGCATACTGGTGGTTTCGCATTTGGAGCAACCAATACTAAATCAAGATTAAGACCTGCAGCTAAGTCTAAAGCGTCATTACGAGACTTGATTCCAAGTTGATCGCCGTTTGCGCCAACTAAGCGTACTTCACGTGCACGAATTTGCTCGTTAATCATCATATCCTTGCTAATAGTAAGCCACCTCCAAGGTTTTCTTAGAATACGTTTTGCAATTGTAGAACCCGAACAAAAAAAGTGCGGGCACACGGCACCCACACTTGTAATATCTTTAGTAAGAAATACATTTACCTGCTAACTGCGAATGCGTCCATCAGGTGAGAAGCGGGTGCTTCTACTTGTCAAAACCATATTCTATTATCCTTGATGAGTTTATCATAGGACATGACGTCTGTCAAGAAGACGCGATGTGTTTTACTAACAACAAGAAATATTGTAACAAACAACCAGCATACTTGCAATACTTTTTTATGATAAGTATTGTTTGGTTATTTTTTCTAGATTTTCTTTTTTATAATACATAAAAAAGCCGCGGTATACCGCGGCTCTTTCTTATCGTTTTCCTTCTACCTTAATCATGTCAACAAACGCATCTAATGCGATTGTTTCTGATTTTTGTTCACCATATTTACGTACGTTAACGCCATTTTCAGTAACTTCATTGTCACCTACTACAAGCATGTACGGAATCTTTTGCATTTGTGCTTCACGGATTTTGTAACCAATTTTCTCTTCACGAGTGTCTAATTCAACACGGATACCAGCACGTCGTAATTCATCTTGTACTTTCTTCGCATAGTCTAAATGTACTTGCGGAGAAACTGGAATTACTTGCGCCTGAACTGGAGCTAACCAAGTTGGGAATGCGCCTTTGTATTCTTCAATTAAGAAGGCTACGAAACGTTCCATAGTTGATACAACACCACGGTGAATTACAACTGGACGATGTTGTTTACCGTCTTCACCAACGTAAGTTAATTCAAAGCGTTCTGGAAGTAAGAAGTCTAATTGTACAGTTGAAAGTGTTTCGTCTTTTCCAAGAGCAGTACGAACTTGAACGTCAAGTTTCGGACCATAGAATGCCGCTTCACCTTCAGCTTCATAGTAATCAAGACCCATTTCATCCATAGCTTCTTTTAACATACCTTGTGCTTTTTCCCACATCTCATCATCAGCATAATACTTTTTAGTATCTGCTGGGTCACGATAAGATAGACGGAATGAATAGTTTTCTAAACCGAAATCTTTGTACACTTCTAACGTTAAGTTTACAACACGTTTTAATTCTTCTTTAATTTGATCTGGACGAACGAAAATGTGCGCATCATTTAAAGTCATTCCGCGTACACGTTGTAATCCAGATAATGCTCCAGACATTTCATAGCGGTGCATTGTTCCAAGTTCCGCAATACGGATTGGTAATTCACGGTAGCTGTGAATATCATTTTTATAAACCATCATATGGTGAGGGCAGTTCATTGGACGAAGAACTAACTCTTCATTATCCATTTCCATTGATGGGAACATGCCATCACGGTAATGGTTCCAGTGACCAGAAGTTTCATAAAGCTCTCTACTTCCTAATACTGGAGTGTATACGTGATCATAGCATAAGCTTGCTTCTTTATCAACGATGTAACGCTCGATAATACGGCGAATTGTTGCACCTTTTGGTAACCAAAGTGGTAAACCTTGTCCTACTTTTTGGCTATTAGTAAATAGTTTTAACTCTTTACCTAATTTACGGTGATCGCGCTCTTTCGCTTCTTCAAGCATACGTAAGTGCTCATCTAATTCTGCTTTCTTAACGAATCCAGTACCGTAAATACGTTGTAACATTTTATTATTGCTATCGCCGCGCCAGTAAGCACCAGCAACACTTAATAATTTAAACACTTTAATCTTCCCTGTAGATGGAAGATGAACACCACGGCAAAGGTCGAAGAATTCGCCTTGCTCATAGATTGAAATAACTGCATCTTCTGGAAGATCGTTAATTAAATCTAATTTTAACTCATCGCCGATTTCTTCAAAGCGACGAAGTGCTTCTGCACGTGGTACTTCATGACGAACGATTTCTAAGTTTTCGTTCACGATTTTTTGCATTTCTTTTTCGATTTTCTTGAAGTCTTCAACTGTAATTGCTTCTTCCATATCAATATCGTAGTAGAAGCCATTTTCGATTACTGGACCAATGCCAAGCTCAAGCTTAACATCTTTATATAAACGTTTTAACGCTTGTGCTAAAAGGTGAGCTGTTGAGTGGCGTAAAATATATAAGCCATCTTCAGAATCTAATGTAATAATAGAAACTGCACCATCTTCTTCGATTGGTGTAACAAGATCGATCATCTCATCGTTTAATTTTCCAGCCACAGCTTTTTTCTTTAAGCCTGGGCTAATAGAAGCTGCGATTTCTTCAGTTGTTACTCCTTTTGGAAACTCCTTCACAGCTCCATCAGGGAAAGTAATTTTAACTACATCTGCCATCACTGGTCACTCCTCTTTTTTTTCAAAATAAAAAACACTCATCCCATAAAAAGGGACGAGTGTTGAATTCGTGGTTCCACCCTTGTTCCAATTAACCTTATTGTTAATTGCTCAAGTTCAACATAACGGTGTTGTCCGTTAGCAATTACTAGAAAAACGTTCACTGCTAAAGTTTAGAGGTGGTAAGTAATAATCCCGTACTAGGAAGCTCGCACCCTAAGGCTTCCCTCTCTGAAAATCGTAGATAACTACTCATGTCCTCATCATGACATTTCAATATATTTCATTTATGTAGGTAATTATATGCTCAAAAACTTAGAAAATCAAGGGCGTTACCTTTATTTTTTAAATTTTTCACATTGCGCTCAAACTCATGTAATCCATGTAGTTGCACTCGTTCCTGAAATACATTTCGCAAAGTAATAATCATATTATGATCTTGTTCTTTCGTATATAAATAAATCTTTTTCGGCGAAATAGAAAGAAGTGGTGCAATTACTTTCGTATCGATATATACATCCTGTTTCTTTAATAATTCTTCATCTATATATTGAACCAATTTCTCCTGTTTTAAACGCCTACCTTTATCATCATAGAAAATAAAACTTTCATCAAAAATAAGATGTACACAGGACAAACGTGATTTCCGGCTACTTACTTGTTGGCGAAGTGTCTCAATGAATATTTGGTATTCCTGCTCCATCTTATACTCATCAATTGCAACTTCAGCAAGCTTAGTTACCATTTCCCTATATGTACGAAGACGAAAACGAACGTATGATGAAAACGAGAATGAGAGCGGATCACAAAGCCAATCATTCAAAGACGACGCAATATAAGATTCAAATTTTTGACGTGTTAAATCACTAGATACTCCTTTTCTTCTTTCCTTTAAAATCTCATGTGCCATATGCAATATTTGATGACACTCTTCTTGTTCTTCATAAAAAAACTTTTCCTTTAAAATGGTATGAATCCATTCATTTTGTTTCACATTCATAATGAAATATAGTAATACTGGCAATAAAATCTTTTCAATATAATTTGATTCACATAATGGTATATGAATAACAACCTTTTGTTCGTTTAAATATACACTTGTTTCCTTATATAAGGATTCTGTTCTTTTCGTTAGTTGTCTGTATACGTACACAGCATCATTTTTTTCTTCGAAGCAAATTTCAATCACTTTTGTCCCCCCTTTTATCCCCGCTCTAAAGGATTGCATCTATACGTTACAAATCCTATAAGAGTCCGATCTATGGAAGTTCACTCTTAGTAGAAACCTATCTCCCATTGTTAGAACATCCACTCGATATGGCTTGCTAATTTTATATATATTAAGGGAGGGAGAAAAAAATGATACAAGCTACTCTGAAAAAATGATTAAAATAAAGTGAAACTTTAATCAGTGGAGGTTTTGTCCATCGTTCACTGATTATTAGCCCGCACCAATCGGGCTTTTACGGGCAACAGGGCTCCCACCTAACTTCTTTGCTTTACAGCCGAATTTTGAGGTGGGAGTCTTACTGCCCGCCAATAGCGGGATAAAAAAGAGCAAGCTTCTCAGCTCGCTCTTTACTTATTACGACGATTCTTCCCGCCAATTGGGATTGGCTTCGCTAAATATTTAATTCGTTCCATAATACGGGCCGCTTTCATCTCTTCTGCTTCACCGCGCTGTGTATACGTTAAATGATGTTCCAACTGTTTGAAATCAAAGTTAGATGTAAAGAACGTCGGTAAGTTTTCCAACATACGGAATTGCAAGATTGCACCGAGTACATCATCACGTACAAAACTTGACATCGCTTCTGCCCCGATATCATCTAACATTAATACTTGTACACGTTTGACAGCATCAATCTTTCCGCTAATCGAATTATCTTGAATCGAACTTTTGATTTCACGTAAAAATTCAGGGAAGTATACGAGCATCGAACTAATTTTCTTTCGCGCAAGCTCATTTGCAATTGCCCCTAAAAGATATGTTTTCCCTACACCAAATTTACCGTACAAATATAAACCTTGTGCTTTTTTACCTGGTTCGTATGTGTTTAAAAATTCATTCGTTGCACCTATTGCATCAATACGTGCATCTAAATCTGAAGGGTCTAAATTTTCCATAGTTGCCTGCAAAATGTCAACTGGCATATATACACTTTGAACGAGTTTTTCATATTTTTTTCTCTCATCATATGCTACTTTTCTAATACAACGATCGTATTGAATATCAATCATCTTACCTTGAATGACGAGCTTCGGCTCATATCCTTGTAGCATATTTTTACATGACCCTAAATCTGGACAATCCGCACACCCTACACTTTGTCCAATATATTCATATAACTTCACAAGACTTCGTTCAATCATAGAAGTCGTTACTTCACCTTTATGTTCGTCTATAAATTCTTTCACACGAGGGTGCGCCATCACTTCTGCCTTTAAGACTTCATATCTATTTTTAAAGTTTTTATTTTCCATTAATTTCGTAAATGAATTTTGAATATGCTCCATTTTCTCACCTCAAAGAGCGTTCATTTTCTTTTATTAATCACGCTTATATTTTTTCAATACTTCTTCTAATCGTTTCCGTTCATCTTCTAACGTACTTGCATCTTTTTTCGCACTTACGTCATTTTTTACAGGTTCTTTCTCTTCTTCTTTCGACTCTTCTTTAAGCCAATCTGGTACCATTTCTTTTCGCACTGTTTTCTTCGCTGTACGACCTTTTTTCTTAGTCTCAGCCCACTCTTGATATTGACGATTCTCTTCTTTCGCTAGCGCCATCGCCTCGCCTACTGTACCGACCTTTTTTCGCGCCCAATGTCCAGCAATCTTCTCGACATACGTTTTAGCAAGCTTCATATCTGAGCGTAGCATAACGTAATAAATAAGTACATTCACAACCCCTGGCGTTAACTTTTGATTTATCATTACATCCTCAACGATTTGCAAGTCCGCTTTCGTCGCCTCTGCACCGCCTGAAATCTCTTTCAATAGTTGTTTTGGCGAGATTTCCTCTAACTGTTTCATTAGCATCTCTTCTTGCGTAGATGGCTCTTTCTCTTTCATTGTACGAGCAGCATGAGGTTGCACTCTTTCACTTAATACAGGTAACGCTTGACCATTTTCGAATTGATACCAATCGCGTGCTCCCTTCCGAAGCCTTTCGATATCAATTGTTTGCACTTCTGTCACTGCGCCAAGAACGATATTTTGCATCGATAACACATCCACACCGTACACATAAGCGAGTGTAATAACACATTCTCTCACTTGATCTGTAATCGCCTTTTTAGGAACAAGGGCTGATAGTCCGTCTACAAATAAAGAGAAATCAAAGAAATCGTTCCAAACTTTCGGAGCATCCCCATTCTCGTTACTTGGCATAATTGTTGTTTTCGGGATACGCAGTTCTTCTTGCGCATATTCAAACTGACCTGGGTTAAACGAATCAAATATATCGTTGAAGGAGCGCGTAACATTTTCATAAGAAGCAAAATCGAATTCTTCTTCTAAGAAATATTGCTTTACTTGGTTGTATTTTGTCCGACTCAAGCGATTATATAAAAAGATACTTAAAACAATATCATCAAAAAACTGCTTCGGAGATAAAGGTGGTTGCAATTCATATATAAACATCCGAATATCTTTTTCTTTCTTAATATATACATTTAAAAGGCCAATCGCTTCTAACTTTACTCGTTCCCCATATATTTCAGGAAGTTGCATTTGCATAGTCACCATAAGGGAGTGATGTGTATTCTCTTTTCCAAACACACGATCTTGCTCTAACTCTCCCCATAGTGTCATGTATAAGCTAAAAGCTCTACTACCTATTAACGGCTGATACAACATCGTTAATACTTTCCGGTCGTAATTATGTAACAACCCTTTCGCACTTACTTTATAACGATCAATCGGCAATAGCTCCATCCATGACTGTTTTTCCATTCTTGCTTTTCCTTTCTCTCATCCAATCTAGCCTACATTTCACTCGTTCTATCTTTATTATATAATTTATTAGCGAAAAAGAGCTATTAGCTTCCGCTTCTAGCTCTCTTATCTCGTTTACTTACAGTATATAAAGAGATTCCTTCTACTCTCTCTCTTTTTGCAGTATATCTTTTAATTCTTCAATAAATACATTTAAATCTTTAAATTGACGATACACAGAAGCAAAACGTACGTAAGCAACATCATCAATATCACGAAGTTCTTCCATAACAATTTCACCAATCATATCACTTTTTACTTCTGATATACCTAAGTTACGAAGTTCACGCTCCACACTTTGTGTTACTTCCTCTAACTGCCTTAAAGATACAGGTCTTTTTTCACACGCTTTAATTAAACCGCGTAAAATTTTCTCTTTATTAAACTCTTCTCGTGTTCCTTCTTTTTTAACAACAATAAGAGGTGATTCTTCTACTCTTTCAAATGTCGTAAAGCGACTTAAACAACTTTCACACTCTCTTCTTCTTCGAATAGAGCGCCCCTCGTCTACCGGACGCGAATCTAACACTCTTGTTCCATTATGAAAACAGGATGGACAACGCAATTCATTCACTCCTTTACACTATAATCTTTATTCTTTCGCTACTCACCTACATGTGAAAATATATATACAATATTATATAACTCATTCTTCTATAATGACCACTCTAAGTTATTACATATCGTGATCCTATTTTATATAAACTAAAAAAGAGGTGCATTATACACCTCTTTACATTTTAAATCAATTATGTTCTTTTTTAAAGAGCTTTTGTTTCTCTCTGCTTAATTTCGAAGCTACCAGTGCCTCGAGGAAGCTCGATGCTCTCACGCGTTTTCGCGTTTAAACCTTCTGCAATATATTCTGCAGCAACATTTGGATCAATACGATCCCCACAAGTATAAACATCAATACTTGCGTAACCGTGCTCCGGAAAGCTATGAATTGTTAAATGTGATTCCGAGATAATTACTACTCCACTTACACCTTGTGGTGCAAATTTATGAAAAGCAACCTCACGTACTTCAGCACCAGCTCTTAGTGCTGCATCCACAAATAATTGTTCAATATACGGCATGTCATTAAGCTTGTCGAAATCGCAATCCCAAAGTTCAGCAATCACGTGACGACCCATCGTATCCATAGTATCCATTCTACAGTTCCCCCTTGTAAATTTATTCTAACTGTTCGAATTGAAAACTAATTTGCAATTTGGCTTGCTCCACTACCACGGGGGAAAGTTAGTCCAGAGAGGTCCTAACCCTTTAAGTAGTGACTACGTACCTCAGCTCTTAAGTTTACGAGTGTTAGTATACTTTGTTTATTTTCATTTTGCAACAACAGTTTTTTCGATTTTCTGTCATATTTTCCTCTTTACTTTTCCCTAAAAAAAATTAATGATTCACGAATACAGTAATCCCAACGTTTCGTGGTATGTCCACTATTTAAAAATATACTTATATAATTTTTTTCCTTTTCAGAAAAAAATAAAAAAGAGGGCAAATTTTCACTTGCCCTCTCTCGTTCACTTAAATATGTTGCACATTTTTTTGTTTCGCTAATTCATCAACAACTAACGTTACAAGATCTACAACACGACGAGAGTAGCCCCACTCGTTATCATACCAAGCAAGTACTTTCACTTTACGATCACCCATTACCATTGTAGACAAACCATCAATAATAGCTGAGTGTGTATTTGTATTAAAATCGATAGACACTAAAGGCTCTTCGCTGAATTCTACAATTCCTTTTAATGCACCGTTTGCAACAGTTTTGAATGCTTCATTAATATCTTCAACTGTTACATCACGTTTTACGTCTACTACTAAATCAACAAGAGACACGTTTGGTGTTGGTACACGAAGTGCCATACCATGAAGTTTTCCGTTTAAGTGTGGAAGAACTTTTGCTAGCGCTTTTGCAGCACCCGTCGTTGTTGGAATGATAGACTGTCCGCAAGCACGCGCTCTTCTTAAATCTTTATGTGGGTTATCAATATTTTTTTGGTCATTTGTATAAGCATGAACAGTTGTCATTAAACCGTTTTCAATTCCGAACTGCTCATCTAACACCTTTACAACAGGCGCTAAACAGTTTGTTGTACAAGATGCATTTGAAATAACAGTATGCTTTGTAATATCTAATTGGTCTTCGTTCACACCAACTACGATTGTTACATCTTCATTTTTACCAGGTGCTGTTAAAATAACTTTTTTCGCTCCAGCTTCAACATGAAGAATTGCTTTTTCTTTCGAGTTAAATTTACCAGTTGCTTCAATTACAACTTCAACACCTAGATCTTTCCAAGGCAACTCCTTTGGATCGCGGTTGTTTAAAAGGCGAATCATTTTCCCATCAACTAGTAAGTGATCTTCAAATGCTTCCACTGTTCCGTCAAACTTTCCATGAACTGTATCATATTTAATTAAATGCGCTAACGTTTCTGATGGATAGCTTGCATTTATTGCTACAATTTTGAATGCGCTTTCTTTTATTGCTTGACGAAATACCATTCTCCCGATACGTCCAAATCCATTAATTGCCACACGAGTCATAATATGTTATCCCCCTTGAATGCGTTATACTATTTATCTCCAATCCCAATAATAGTATAACACAAAAAGGAGATATGTCACTAAGCATTTTCATTAATTTCACAATTTTTTAATCAATAATGTTCCATTCTTTCAAAATAGAGGCTAATTGTGTTTTCGTTCCAGTAATTGTGCCATCATTATAAATTACTTCATCTGCCTTCTTTACTTTTTCTTCTAATGGCATTTGAGATTGAATACGAGCCGTTGCTTCTTCTTCTGAAAAGTTATTTCGTTTCATTAAACGTTCCAATTGCGTATTCGGTGTGACTGCTACAACTAAAACACGATCAACGAGATTTGTTAATTTACTTTCAAACAAAAGAGGGATATCTAACACAACCGCTTGCATATCTTCTTTTATGTACATCTCCTTTTGTGCATTCATTTCTTCACGCACTGCAGGATGAACAATTTCGTTTAACTGCAATCGTTTTTCTTCATTATAAAAAACGACACTCCCAAGCTTTGGTCGATCAAGCTCTCCATCTTTTTGTAACACTTCCGTTCCGAACACCTCTACAATTTTGTTATATGCCGGTTTTCCTCGTTCTACAACTTCTCGCGCAATAATATCTGCATCAATAACCGGTATACTCATTTCACGAAACATTTCTGATACCGTACTTTTTCCGCTTGCAATGCCTCCTGTTAATCCAATTACTACTGTCATAATAATCCTCCTCACAATATTAAAGGCGCGAAACTAATGTTCCACGCCCCTACTTACATTTTCCAAATTCCAATAATAATGAGTAATACCCCAGGCAGGAATGTAAATTTTTGTAACCATTTCATATTTGATAAAATCGTACCGAGCTTCATTCCAATAAATAAAAATAAAGAACTCATAACCGCGACTAATACCGCCATCATCGCGGGTGCATAACCTAATAAAGATGCACCAATTCCAGCACCAAACGAATCTATAGAAAGAGCGATACCGAGAAGTAACGCTTCTCCTGCAGAGATAGTTCCTGATTTATCAAAATCCGCAACTGTCGGCTTCCGCAAAATTTGAATCACTAGCCCGAGTGAAGCAATTTCTAATTTCCAAACCTTCTCCTCTTGCTTTGGTTCTTCTTTTTTATCACTTCGAAAAAATTGGTATAATACCCAAATTCCAATTCCAATAAGAACAAGCCCACCGATACGCGTTGCGATAACAGGTGAAAATATTTTCGCGATCATATGTCCAATTCCCATGGAAACGAGCATTACAGCTGCTGAACAGATCCCGATAATTATAATTGATCTTAGTGGAATTCTTACGCTTCTTAAACCATATGTTAGCCCTACACTACAGCTATCTAAGCTTAATGTAAAAGCTAATAAAATAAGAGATAAATAAAGGTACATCGGTAAGCTCCTCCCTTATACATAGCCCTGCTGTATGTATATGACAAATGCCTATCCGATGTTATCTCTTTTCTATATTCTCGGCTGACAAATCGGGCAGTAATGCGTTCCTCTTCCGCCAACAACTGTTTTCTCTAATATCGTACCGCAAGTAACACACGGTTCTCCTTTTTTCCCATATACATTTAGAAGTTCTTGGAACGAACCAATTTGTCCTTGTGAATTAATATACGTTCTAATTGTACTTCCGCCTCGCTTAACAGCTTCGCCCAGCGTTGTAACAATCGCCTCGTAAATTCTTTCTACTTCTTCTTTTGTTAAAGATGCAGCTTCTCGTTCTGGGTGAATTTGAGAACGGAATAACACTTCATCTACATATATATTTCCAAGCCCTACTAAAAGACGCTGATCTAATAATACGACTTTTATTTTACGATTTGTTTTTTGCAATCTTTCTTGTAAATACTGCGGTGTCAATTCAGCATCAAATGGCTCCGGGCCTAAGTCAGCAAGAGGCATTTGATTCAACTCTTCACCTTTCTTAAAGAGATGCATCGTACCAAACTTTCTCACATCTTTATAATGTAATTCAGTTCCATCTGTAAATAAGAAACGGACGTGCGTATGTTTATCAATCGGCTCATCCTCTTGATGAAGTAAAAACTTACCTTCCATGCGCAAATGTGAAACAATTACATAGTTCGTTACATACAAAAGCAAAAACTTACCTCTTCGCTTTATATTTTCAATTGTCTCGCCTCTTAGCATTTCTTTAAAAATTTCTGCATCATCCGGTCGTTTTACTATTTTGGGATAAGTAATAACGACATCTTCAATCGTTTTTCCTGTTACAAGATTTTCAAGCGTCCGTCTAACGTTTTCAACCTCTGGTAATTCCGGCATTTCATCACGTCCTTATTTCGCATCGTACCAAGTTGGACCGTAAGAATAATCAACTTTCAATGGAACGGCTAGTTCAATTGCATGCTCCATTACTTCAGGTACAAGCTTCTCTAATTTTTCAATTTCTTCTTTTGGTGCTTCAAATATCAATTCATCGTGTACTTGCAGAAGTAAGCGAGCTTGTAGACCTTCTTCTTCTAAGCGATCCGCCATAATAATCATCGCTTTTTTAATAATATCAGCCGCACTACCTTGAATTGGTGTATTCATAGCTGTACGCTCAGCAAAGCTACGTAAATTGAAATTACGACTCGTAATTTCCGGAATATAACGGCGACGATTTAATAATGTAACCACATATCCTTTTTGTTTCGCATCTTTTACGATTTCATCCATGTATTCTTGTACACCAGGGAAACTTTCTAAATACTTTTCAATAAATTCCGCTGCTGCTTTTCTTGTAATTCCTAAGTTTTGCGAAAGACCATAATCACTAATACCATACACAATTCCGAAGTTAACAGCTTTTGCTTGTCGTCTCATGTTAGATGTTACTTCATCTTTCCCAACACCAAATACATCCATAGCTGTTTTCGTATGAATATCCATGTCATGTTGGAACGCTTCAACTAACCCTGGATCATTTGCAATGTGAGCAAGCACACGAAGTTCGATTTGTGAATAATCAGCCGCGTACATGATCCATCCTTCTTCTGATGGAACGAATGCCTGACGAATCTTTCTTCCTTCTTCTAAGCGAATCGGGATATTTTGTAAGTTCGGATCTGTTGAACTTAATCGACCTGTTTGCGTTAACACTTGATTAAAACGAGTATGGATTTTAGATGAATCTTCATGTACAACTTTCAATAAACCTTCAATGTAAGTTGAATTTAGCTTTCCTAATTGACGGTAATGTAAAATATTTGGAATAATTTCATGACGATCCATAAGTTTATCTAACACATCCGCCGACGTAGAATAACCTGTTTTCGTCTTTTTAATAACTGGTAAGTTTAAATTCTCAAACAGAATAACCCCAAGTTGCTTCGGTGAATTAATATTAAATTCTGTTCCCGCAAGCTTATAAATTTCCTGTTCCATTTCCTTTAATCTACCTGCAAGTTCTTCTCCCATATTACGAAGACGCTCCGTATCAACTTTTACACCTTTCACTTCCATATCAGCTAATACACGTGCAAGTGGTAATTCTAATTCCGTAAATAATTCATATTGCTCGTTCTTTTTTAATTCTTCTAAGAACGTTTGCTTTACATCATATAATACATGCACTTTACGAGCTACATGCTCCGCTACTACCTCTAGCTCCGGAACAGCACGCTTCGCACCTTTCCCGTAAACTTCTTCGTCAGATTTTACGGCATGCGTTTCTTTCATTTTCGCTACAGTACGGAAATCTTTATCTGTATCGGCTGGATCAAGTAAATAAGCGGCAATTAATAAATCAAAGTCAATCCCTTGAATATCTACACCTTTCCACTTGAGAGCAACGATAGCACGCTTCGCATCAAATGTATGTTTTCTCATTTCTCCATTTGCAAGCCACTCTTTAAAAGCATCCGATTTAAGAGCAACATCGGCCGGAATGAAGTAACAACCATTTTCATTTTGAATACCAAAACCTTGAATATCGGCTTTATGATAATTATCTTCTTGCACTTCAACAATAAGCGCACTATCTTGCTGAAGCATTTCTTCTGCAACTTCTTCTACAATATCAAATGTAATATCATCTAATTCAGCTGGAGCCGTTTCCTCCGGCGTAACACCTAACTTATTTAAAAGGGATGTAAATCCTAAATTCTCGAACATTGGAATCAAATCGCTTGGTTCATACCCTTTATATTCCATATCATCTACATGCACAGTAATCGGTGCGTCTGTAATAATAGTCGCAAGTTCTTTACTCATAAGAGCTTGTTCTTTATTCGCTTCTAACTTTTCTTTTAATTTCTTTCCACTCACTTGATCTAAGTTTTCATATACTGCTTCTACCGTTTCAAATTGCGTTAATAATTTAATGGCTGTCTTCTCACCAACACCTGGTACACCTGGAATGTTATCCGATTGGTCTCCCATTAAACCTTTCATATCGATAATTTGCTTTGGTGATAAGCTATATTTCTCAAATAAAGCTTCTTTCGTATATTCATCTACTTCCGTAATCCCTTTGCGAGGAATACATACGAGTGTATTATCTGAAACAAGTTGCAGTAAATCTTTATCTCCTGAAATAACTTTAACATGAAACCCTTGCTCACTCGCTTCTTTCGCTAATGTTCCCATAATGTCATCCGCTTCATAATTTTCCAGCTCATAACGCGGTACATTGAATGCATCAAGCACCTCACGAATAAACGGGAATTGCTCTGATAACTCAGGTGGAGTCTTTTGACGCCCTCCCTTGTAATCACTATACGTTTTATGACGGAATGTTGTTTTCCCCGCATCAAACGCCACAAGCATATGCGTCGGTTTTTCTTCCTCTAGTATCCTCATTAACATCATTGTAAAACCATAAATTGCGTTCGTATGTATACCTTTGTCGTTATTTAAAAGCGGTAGTGCAAAGAAAGCACGATACGCGATATTATTACCATCTACTAATACGACTTTTTTTTCCAAACTACAAACCTCCCCATACATATTTGAAACGATTTTTTCCACAGAAAAAAACCGTTCCTGTCCTCTCTCTATATTAACATGACTAATAGAGAGAAGAAAAATAACGGTTTTTTTCTATCATATATAAACAGACTTACATTGGCATAAAGGGAAGTGACGAGAATAGCATAACTACTCTCGTCCAAAATTACTCCTTGGATGAAGGGGTTTTCATATATTATATTAACAGAGCTTTATTAATATTTAATTAAGCCATTGTTAATATATTGTAAATATCCTTCATCCTATTTTTCAGTAGCTGATTTTGGTAAAACAACTGTAAATGTTGTTCCTTCCCCAACCTCACTATCCACCGTAATCGTACCTTGATGCGCTTCAACTAAATGTTTTACAATTGATAAACCAAGACCCGTTCCACCCGTATTTCTACTTCTTGCTTTATCCACTCGGTAAAAGCGTTCAAAAATACGTGGGATTTCCTCTTTACTAATACCAATTCCAGTATCAGATACTTTTATATAAGCATTATATTTATCTTCTGCCAATTCAACAGAAACAACGCCTCCAGCCGGTGTATATACAATCGCGTTATTAATTAAATTAATAAAGATTTGTTTCAAGCGGCCTGGATCTCCAATAACGGAAACTCGTTTCAATGCATTCACTTGTAAAGAGATTTCTTTTTCACCCGCTTTATTATCAAGCACCATGTGAATGTCTTCAAGAATCCCCTTCATATCAACCGTACCCATATTTAATCTAAACCCTTGCTGCTCGATTTTTGACAAATCTAATAAATCTTCAATTAATCCTTGCATACGCTCACTTTCTTTTAAAATGATATGTAAGAAATGTTCGCAGAATTTTTTATTATCCATCGCTCCGTCCAAGAGTGTTTCTGAAAAACCTTTAATAGAAGTAATCGGTGTCTTTAGTTCATGAGAAACATTCGCTAAAAAGTCTTTTCTTATTTGTTCTAATTTCTTCAGCTCAGTAATGTCATGGAATACGAGAACAATCCCTTTCCACTCATGGTTCGTCCCAATAATTGGCGCTCCATATACTTCGAAATGCTTTCGCTCAATACTAAGTGGCAATAACATTTGTTTACGCACTTTCACTTCTGTCATAAAAATTTCTTCCACAAGCTCAATAATTTCCGTATGGTGAAATGATTCATAATATAAACGGTCTAAATATTCTTCATCTGTTACGTGGAAAGTCTCCTTATAAGAACGGTTTACAAGGTTTATATAACCACGGCTATCAATTAAAATCATTCCGCTTCCCATATTTTCAATTAATGTGTGCAAACGATCTTGTTGCATTTCTTGTTCGAGTGTCATCTCTTGTAAATTACGAGCTAAAATATTAATTGCTTTACTCAGCATTCCTGTTTCATCCGAATGACTTTCATATGCACGCGCTTTATAATTACCCTTCGCTAATTCAATCGCAACTTTCGTAACTGATTCAATCGGCCTAATATATTGTCCTGTAATTTTGACACCTAGGAATACAACTACAAGACAAGCAATGACAAATCCGATAATTAATAATCCCCACGTTTTTTGGTGAACGTCCCTCAAAGTATCAATTGTACTTTTCACCAAAATGTATCCTTGTTTCCCTTCTACATCCTGGACGAACACAGCATGATAAAATTCATTCTTTTGATCTGTTTCTTTCGTAATGACTTTATTTTCTTTCTTTGCTGTTTCGGAAGAAAGTTCTTTAATCATCTCTTGACTAAATGCAGATGGTTGCCCTCCGCTATATTGAACTTTCTTTTTTTCATCAACAAATATAATAGAAGCTGGTATTTTTTCTTCTAACTTTTCAAATACATAAGGCTTTTTTAAAACAGCATCAAACCCTTGCTCTTCTGCTAATACCGCAACATACTGTGTCTCTTTTATCATTCTCTCTTTAGCATGATCTATATAGTAGTTTTCAAATACAGTTTCTAATAATACACCTAGTCCAACTAAAATAAAAACGATAAGAGAAACAAATGTAAAAAGAAGCCTGGAACGAAACTTATTCATCCACTTTTGGCTCCTCTAATTTATAACCTAAACCACGTATCGTTTTAATGTACGTCGGTTTTTTCGTATTTTGTTCAATTTTATCGCGCAAATGGCTAATATGGACATCAACAATTCTTGTATCACCGGCAAAATCATAATTCCATACAGCACTTAATAATTGGTCACGAGTTAATACACGACTTTTATTTTTCGCAAGATAAACAAGTAACTCAAATTCTTTCGGTGTTAATTCCAGTTTCCTTCCTTGGAAGTACGCTTCATAAAACTCCGGTAAAATTTTAAGTTCTGCAATTTTGATGCTCTCTTCATCTGTCGATTCTGAAACTTGTTCTTCCTGCTGTAATTTCGTACGGCGCAAAATCGCCTTCACACGAGCAACAACTTCCCTTGGACTAAATGGCTTCGTCATATAATCATCAGCCCCAAGCTCAAGACCTAGCACCTTATCAAATTCATCATCTTTTGCTGTTAACATTAAAATCGGCGTCATAATACGCTGCAATCGTAATTCTTTACAAACTTCCATACCATCCATTTTTGGAAGCATTAAATCTAATATAATTAAATCTGGGCGTTCTGTAGTCGCTTTTTGAAGCGCCATTTCTCCATCCATTGCTGTAATAACTTCAAACCCAGCTTGTTGTAAATTAAATTCAATTAAAGTTAAGATAAATTCCTCATCATCAACTACTAAAATACGATTGTTCATTCTTTTCCTCCAAGTTATAGACTTGAAACCTTCTTCATCCTAGTATTTTCCCCGTTATTCTCATCATACTAGAAAACAAGGTCTCCCTCAATATAATTGTCTATTCATGGAGCTCGTTTGTACTAGAGTTTCGGAAAATAAAAGCAATCGTAACTTCATTCCCTCTATCCGGTCGCTATCCAAACTTTATAGATGAATCTATCTTTTTTAAACTCTTCTTCCGTATGAACTATAAACTCTCGATTTTGCGCTAGGAAAAACGAAAGAGCATACGCTATTTTATAATCTGGTGTTTCATATCCATCAAATACTTTCCCGTACATTTCATTTACGATTGAATCGGCCCATACTTCAGCTTCTCTTATCGTTTCAAAGATAACGTCTTCTCTTTTCCACTTCATCTAAAAAAACCTCCCCCTTAATTGACTTCAATTACCAATAATCATATTACTAATTTAAATATATAAATAAATTCGATAAAAGGGGGCTATTATGCGAATATTACTACCTATTTTAACTTTAGTAGTAACATGTTTCCTTACTTTTAACGTACCTAGCTGGGATACGATTAAAACAGGTTGTTCAGAATTTGCTGAAGGGTTCAAAGAAGGATTTTTCAACTAAAATAGCGCTAGCCCCTTATAAAAGGTATGCTAACGCTATTCATATTTTCATATTTTAAAAATTATCTAATGCTTTTTCCATAATGGAAACAGATTTAAAAGGTGGTGTTACTGTTAATGAACCTTTTACAACAGTTTCTCCTTTTTCATCATGAGCAGATACAATCATATCAATTGTATGTTCCTCCTCTGAAACAGCCACAACTTCAAAGTGGATTTGTAACGTTTCATAATGGTGAACATGTTTCACGAACGTAAGGTCCTTCCTAGTAATATGACTACCTGGACCTGGTAAATATTTCGTAACCGCCGTTGTAATCAGCCCCGTTAGCATAATGCTTGGGACAATCGGCTTTTCATACGGAGTTTGGGATGCGTAATCATGCTGAATATATAATGGATTGGCATCATTCGTTAACCCTAAGTACAATAACAAATCTTTATCCTCAATTTTTTCAGTGATAGATAATTTCTCTCCTACTGTAATTTCATCCATTCTACGACCAATTTGAACTTTTTTCTTTAACATGTTACAACCCCCTCCGATTTTTTCACCTTATTATCCTACTAAAAGCGATACCTTATCCGAAATTTACTGTGATGAGGGCAATGTATAGTATAAGTCTATAGTTTCATTATAGGATACACCAAATGATAGCGTTTTCATATTATTTCAAAAAAACATTTCAATATATAGTAGAAAAAGATTCGGGGCCCCGAATCTTTTTCCACTTATATTTAATTATTAAACAAGAACTTTCATAACGTTACGTACAGATTCTACAGAGCGATCTAACGCTTCTTTCTCATCTGCAAGAAGTTCTAATTCAATAATTTTTTCAATTCCGTTACCACCTAGAATTACTGGTACCCCTAAGTAAAGGTCACTATAACCATATTCACCTTCAAGGTACGCAATAGCTGGTAATACACGGCGTTGATCTTTCAAGATCGCTTCTGTCATTTCAACTAAAGAAGCTGCTGGCGCATAATATGCACTACCGTTTCCTAATAAGCCTACAATCTCACCGCCACCTTTACGTGTACGTTCTACGATTGCTTCTAAACGCTCTTTTGGAATTAATGTTTCTAACGGAATGCCACCTGCATAGGAATAGCGTACAAGAGGTACCATATCGTCACCATGTCCACCAAGAACAAATCCTGTAATGTCTTTCACAGAAAGGTTTAACTCTTGTGAAATAAATGTACGGAAACGAGCTGTATCTAATACACCCGATTGACCGATAACACGCTCTTTCGGGAATCCTGCTTCTTTAAATACAGAATATGTCATTGCATCAACTGGATTTGTTAATACAAGAATAATCGCATTTGGTGAATGTTTCGCAATGTCGCGCGTAATACTTTTCATAATTTTAGAGTTTGTTGCTACTAAGTCATCACGGCTCATACCAGGCTTACGCGCAATACCTGCTGTAATAACGACAACGTCAGAATCAGCAGTATCTGCGTAATCAGATGTACCAATAATGTTAGCATCAAAACCTTGTACTGGGCTCGCTTCTAACATATCTAACGCTTTCCCTTTTGTTGGATTTTCCAGCTGTGGAATGTCCACTAATACAACATCTGCAAGTTCTTTTTGTGCTAATAAGAATGCTGTTGTTGCTCCTGTAAATCCTGCACCGATGACTGAAACTTTCTTGCGTTTGATTGTCATAATTTACCCCCCGCTTTAATTATGCGTTTTTGATTATCGCTACATCCATGTTTTTAATAAGTTCATTAGCGAACTCAGAACATTTCACTTCTGTTGCACCTTCCATTAAGCGTGCGAAATCATAAGTTACTACTTTTGATTCAATTGTTTTCTCAACTGAATCAGTTACTAAATTCGCAGCTTCGTTCCATCCTAAGTGCTCTAATAATAATACACCAGAAAGAAGAACTGAAGATGGGTTTACTTTATCTAAACCTGCATATTTTGGAGCTGTACCATGTGTAGCTTCAAAGATAGCATGTCCAGTCACATAGTTAATGTTTGCACCAGGTGCAATACCAATTCCACCTACTTGTGCAGCAAGTGCATCAGAGATGTAGTCTCCGTTTAAGTTCATTGTTGCAACAACATCAAACTCACGTGGACGAGTTAAAATTTGTTGTAAGAAGATGTCTGCAATAGAATCTTTTACGATGATTTTCCCAGCCACTTCTGCGTCTGCCATCGCTTTATTCGCTGCATCTTTTCCATCTTTTTCAACAATGCGATCATATTCAGCCCAAGTAAATACTTTGTCGCCGAATTCTTGTTCAGCTACTTCGTAACCCCAGTTTTTGAAAGCACCTTCTGTAAATTTCATAATGTTTCCTTTATGAACTAATGTAACAGAAGAGCGTTTTTCGTTAATTGCATATTGAATTGCAGCGCGAACAAGACGCTTTGTCCCTTCCTCTGAAATTGGTTTAATACCAATCCCTGATGTTTCTGGGAAGCGGATTTTATTAACACCCATTGCTTCTTTTAAGAAAGCAAGAACTTTTTCTGCTTCTGGAGAACCTTGTGCATATTCAATTCCAGCGTAAATGTCTTCTGTATTTTCACGGAAAATAACCATATCAGTATCTTCCGGACGTTTTACAGGTGAAGGAACACCTTCAAAGTAACGAACTGGACGTAGACATACATATAAATCTAATTCTTGACGAAGCGCAACGTTTAGAGAACGAATACCACCACCAACTGGAGTTGTAAGTGGACCTTTAATTGCGATTAAATATTCACGAATTAAATTTAAAGTCTCTTCTGGTAACCACTCGCCTGTTTGGTTGAATGCTTTTTCCCCTGCAAGCACTTCTTTCCAAACGATTTTCTTCTCACCATCATAAGCTTTTTCAACTGCTGCTTCTATTACGCGAGATGCTGCAGCCCAAATATCAGGACCAATTCCATCTCCTTCGATAAATGGAATAATCGGATTGTTTGGTACATTCATAACACCATTAGTTACAGTAATTTTTTCACCTGTCGTCAATGTGATAACCCCCATGTTTGAAATTTCATATGTATGAAACTGAGGGAATAACCCCTCAGTTCAAACCGTTATTCAAATTTAAATATTCTAATCATTATATCTTCCCAAAAAAATCAGACTTTTGAAAGCGTATTTTCACTATCAAAATAGTGTTTTTCGCTTATCGTTGCGCTAGCGGAACGTACACTTGATGTGTCGGTCCATCATAATCAGCACGCGGACGGATTAAACGGTTGTTTTCATATTGTTCTAGAATATGAGCTAACCAGCCTGACATACGGCTAATTGCAAAGATAGGTGTAAATAAGTCATGGTCAATTCCTAAACAATGGTATACAGAAGCTGAATAGAAATCAACATTTGGTGGAAGACCTTTTTCTTTTGTTACAATGTCTTCAATTTTGATAGACATATTATACCATTTGTCTTCTCCTAAAAGCACGCATAATCTCTTAGACATTTCGCGTAAGTGTTTCGCGCGTGGATCACCATGCTCATATACGCGATGACCAAATCCCATAATTTTCACTTTATTTTGAAGAGCATTATGAATATATGATTCTACATTTTCTTCTTCGCCAATTTCAGTTAACATCTTCATTACATTTTCATTTGCCCCGCCGTGAAGAGGACCTTTTAATGCACCGATTGCTGCTGTAATACCAGAATACACATCTGAAAGTGTAGCTACGCAAACACGTGCAGTAAATGTAGAAGCGTTTAACTCATGATCGGCATGAAGTACAAGTGCCTTATCAAAAGCCTCAATTTCAACTTCATTTGGCTCACGATCATTTAACATGTACAAGAAGTTTGCAGCTAATGATAGATCTTTTCTTGGCTCAACAACATCTAAACCTTTGCGAATTCTTGCATAAGCCGCAATTAAAGTTCCGACTTGAGCCTGTAATTTAACCGCTTTCAAATAATTAGACTTTCCATCCATTATTTCAGCGCTCTCATCATATAATGATAGCATGGAAATCGCAGTTCGTAAAACCGACATCGGGTGCGCGATTTTTAAATCTACTTGTTTCAAATATGTTAAAACCTCACCTGGTACCTTATAGTATTCAGATACTGTTCCACTAAATTCCGCTAGTTCTTTTTCGTTAGGAAGCTTGCGGTGCCATAATAAGTACACTACTTCTTCGAACGTAGCATTCTCAGCTAAATCATCAATATTATACCCAACATAAGTTAATGTATCATCAATAATAGAGCTCACAGATGATGTTGTTGCTACTACCCCTTCTAAACCTCGAATAACAGTCATGACATTCTCTCCTTTTCCTGAAAATTCTCCCAACCTTGCTCCTTATATCTATTTGCTCCCCTTATAAATTATGAACGCTCGTTCACTCTTTAGGCAAGCAAAATGCACGTTCATGCAAATTTATTGCGATGTTCCCCTCTTATTGTCCATTGCTTACATGGAAAGCATGAGCGTGAATGTCTCCCCGAATCCTCACGCTCAGAACAACAAGTTAGTGAGGAAAATGAATTCCGAAGAGTTTATGATAAAAACAACATAAAACAATATCATTATAAAATTGTTTTATGTTGTTTTTATTTTATCTGGTGTAAAGTCTCTGCTGTTATGTAACTTTTCAAAGTTTCTAATCCTATTATAAACAATTATCTGACTTTTGTGAACAGAAAGAATTCAAAAATTTTATATTACTATAAAATTCCTTATTTAAACATCTGTATAATACTCATAACTGCATAGGCAATTCCAGCCCCAATTAATGGACCTACAGCGACTCCATTAAATAAAGCTACAGCTATAATTGTCCCAAAAACAAGTGCGGTTGTAATATGTGGGTCCGTCGTCAATAATTGTACGCCGCCTTTCGCTAACAAAGCGACCGCCACACCTGAGGCTAAAGCAATCCATGCATAATACGATTTCGCTGCTTCTCCGAGTTGTTTAAAGCCTATTTCCCCTGTCGCAATCGGTACGAGCACTGCTATTGTAATGACTGTTACACCAAGGTTAATCCCTTTCGTTTGTAGATAAGGAAAGACTTTATCTCCTAAAAACGTAAATTTCAATAAGAATAACACTCCAATAGCTACAGTAAGCGATTGGTTTTTAGCAATAAGTCCTATAATAAGTAGTATGAATAAAAATAACGTTGACTGACTAATCATGTTTGCACTTCCTTTCTGAAAATAATGAACTCGCTTCCAAACAAAAATACCTTTAAACCTATCGTTATACATGCTATATCGATGTATATGCAACAATAACCACTTCATTTTTTTCATATTTTAAAATGACAAACTGAAACTCTAACCATCAAAAATTTAAGCATGTATACATTTTTAAAAACGGTCGTCTCTCCTTTCTTTTCTATTAAGAAACAGGTAAAATAAAAAGAAGAGAAAATGAAGTTTTTACCATATAGTAGAAGCATCAACACCAAGCTTTTCCGGTCACTCATATATTGAAAAAGCAGGAAAAATCCATCATTCCACTATAACATAAAGTGAAACTTTGATCAGTGAATCTCACTAGTTATAAGTTGAACGAATTAGGATAATCCAAATTGGAATGGGAGGTATACATCTTTGAACCGAAACTTACTATATATGATATTACGACTCATGTTTGTCATTGTAGCAACGGTAGTTGGGTTCTATGCATTGCTGTACATGTCAGGCCTTATCTACCCTTTTATTATCGCTTTTGCATTCGCTTATTTGATTAATCCTGTCGTCAATTTCCTTAATCAAAAACTACAATTCCCTCGCGCATTAGCGGTACTCGTTAGCTTAATTCTCGTATTCGGAGCTATCGTTGGACTTGTTACATACCTTGTAACTGAAGCAATATCTGCCACAACGTACTTACTACAAATTGTTACAGTTAAGTTTCCAGATATCGTTGCATTCGCCCAACAATTTGCACTTAATCATATTATGCCTCTCTATGATGATTTAATCTCTAAATTTAATCATCTCGGAGAACCACAGCGATACACTATTACACAAAACATTCAAAACTTAGGCACCGAAGCAACGACACAAATGAAAGAACTTTTAACCGCCATTATAAGTGGGTTAACAAATTTCATTAGTGCATTACCAACAACTTTAACTGTCCTTGTCTTCGTCTTATTAGCCACCTTCTTCATTAGTTACGATTGGCACCGTCTTGCTCATAAAGTAAGAAAACTTCTACCTAATCGTTTGCATGGATACGGAAAAACTATTTTTGTCGATTTAAGAAAAGCTTTGTTTGGTTTTGTTAAAGCGCAACTTACACTCGTATCTATGACAACTATCATTGTACTAATCGGCCTTTTAATATTACGCGTGCCATACGCAATTACTATCGCGATTATTACAGGGGTTGTAGATTTACTCCCGTATTTAGGAACTGGAGCCGTCTTCGTTCCTTGGGTTATATACGTATTTTTCACAGGCGATACTGCATTCGCCATCGGTCTTCTCATCCTATACATCGTCGTGATTGTCCAAAGACAAATCATGGAGCCAAAAGTACTTTCATCTAATATTGGACTAGATCCATTAGCGACACTCATCGCTCTATTTGTCGGCTTTAAGCTCTTTGGTTTTTTAGGATTAATCATCGGTCCAGTCATATTAGTACTACTTAATACATTACACAAAGCTCATGTATTCCACGACTTATGGAAATTCATTAAGGGTTCACCATCAAAATAATATTTCCTAATTCATACACAATAAAAAATCAACTGTAATCAGTGGGAATTTCCCACTGATTATTCACTGTACTTTTTTGTACTACCTACATCTACAAGAGAATTTCCTAAAAAAGGATAATCCTCTTATTTTTTTGCATAAAAACGCATATTTTAGGACAAAAATACATTTTTATTCTATATACTTTATAATTATTACTTACATTTATTACTTTTTATGTAAACGAATAAATATACAAAACAAGGCGGACGAACCCTTTAATCAGTAATTTTTCTTCTCCTGTCTAACTTCTGCTCACTAGTCGAATCTTACTACAAGCAAAAAACATCATCCTAACGTAACACTTTTCATTCACAAGAACCCTCTGCATCCTATCGTTTAATAACTAACAAAAATCCAACCCGATCAGGAAGCTAACAATTGACTATAAGTGGCAAATAAAAAAATAACGCGTAGATCGCTATAATCTACGCGTTATTTCTGAACAATAATAGTAGTTCTCTTTCTAAATTTCCAATCAATCCACTTCATAACAGCCGGCTTCAATAAAGCCCTCGTTATAGGAACAACAAAGATAAAACCTATTATATCCGTCACATATCCAGGCAGTACTAAAAGAATACCTCCTACGAATATAAAAATACCATCTAGAACCGCATCACCCGGCATTTCTCCTCTATTTAGCCTAAATTGAATCTCTCTAAGTACTTTAAACCCTTGTCGTTTCGCCAAATATACACCCACAATACCCGTAAATACAATCATAGCGAACGTAGACCATAAACCTATTACATGACTCGACCCTATTAACACCGTAATCTCAATCGCCGGCACTAAAATAAGTAAGAACAGTAACCACTTCATAGCTCGCACTCCTTCATATTTCATTTAAAAGGTTTGAAAGTACCACCCTTACAAAACCCCTTATAAGCCCCTTAAAACGCTCATACAAGCTTCACAAAGGACAAATAACCCTCTCCCACTAAACGTTATAATAAACGTTTTTCAAAGCGATTTCAGGTATTTAAAGCTATCTCTATCCTTTTTTGTGTAAAAAAAAGAGAAGGACTCCGATCCTTCTCTCCGTATTACTTCTTATAGCACTTCCGCATGTCCATTATAAACAATTCCGCGTGCTGCATCAACTGTTACTTCTTGGCCATTTTTTAAAGTTGTTGTTACGCCGTTTACACCAACGATAACAGGAATACCGATTGATACACCTACAACAGCTGCATGGCTTGTTAGACCGCCTTCTTCTACAACTAGAGCAGCAGCTTTTTCAATTGCAGGAATCATATCTTTATCTGTGCTTGTTGTAACAAGGATATCACCTTTATTTACGTTCGCTACAGCTTCAGCAGCTGTTTTCGCTACAACTACTTTACCTTTTGCAGATTTACGACCGATTCCTTGCCCTTTAGCAACTTTTTCACCAACAACGTGGATTTTCATTAAGTTTGTTGTACCAGTTTCAGCAACTGGAACACCAGCAGTGATTACTACAGTATCTCCAAGTCCGATTAGACCCGCATCCATACCTGTTTGAATTGCTGTATCTAACATTTCGTCAGTAGAAGCTGCACGTTTCTCAGACATAAATGCTTGAACACCCCAAACAAGTGCAAGACGACGTCCCACTTGCTCGTCAGATGTTACAGCTACGATTGGAGATTTCGGACGGTATTTAGAGATCATTTTCGCAGTATGTCCACTTTCTGTCGGAGCTACGATTGCAGCTACATCAAGAGCAAGTGCTGTGTGCGCAACAGATTGGCTAATTGCATCTGTAATTGTTGGTGTGAACTCTTTAATACGTTTTTTGAACATATCTTCATATTGTAATGATTTTTCAACACGTACCGCAATGTTAGCCATCATTGTTACAGCTTCTACAGGGTATTGACCCGCAGCAGTTTCACCTGAAAGCATGATTGCATCTGTTCCATCGAAGATTGCGTTTGCTACGTCACTTGCTTCCGCACGAGTTGGACGTGGGTTACGTTGCATAGAATCTAACATTTGTGTTGCAGTAATAACTGGTTTGCCTAATACGTTACATTTTTTGATTAGACGTTTTTGTACTAATGGTACTTCTTCTGGTGGAATTTCTACACCCATATCACCACGAGCAACCATTAAACCGTCAGAAACTTCTAAGATTGAATCGATGTTGTCGATACCTTCTTGGTTTTCGATTTTTGGTACGATTTGGATGTATTGAGCGTTATGCCCTTCTAATAATTCACGAATTTCTAATACGTCAGATGCTTTACGTACGAAAGATGCTGCGATGAAATCAACTTTTTGCTCGATACCGAAAACGATATCTTGCACGTCTTTTTCAGTGATACCTGGAAGCTTAATGCTTACGTTTGGTACGTTAACACCTTTTTTATTTTTTACAGTTCCGCTGTTTAATACTTTTGTACGGATGTTTCCGTCAGCTTTCTCGATTACTTCTAGTTCGATAAGACCGTCATCGATTAGAATACGAGAGCCTGGATCAACATCATCATAAAGACCAGCATAAGATACAGAGAACTTCTCTGCAGTTCCTAATACTTGTTCAGTAGAAAGAATTACTTCTGCACCTGTTACAAGCTCAGCTTGTCCGTCTACGAAGTCATGTGTACGGATTTCTGGACCTTTTGTATCAAGTAAGATACCAACTGTTTTACCAGTTTTCTTTGAAGCTTCACGAATATTTTTAATACGAGCTCCATGCTCTTCATGGCTACCATGAGAGAAGTTTAAACGAGCAACGTTCATACCCGCTTCCATTAATTGCTCTAATTTCTCAATACTTTCACTAGCAGGACCTATAGTACATACAATTTTAGTTTTACGCATATTGCACCTCCGAAAATTATGAAACCGTTCCCAAATACAAGGCATTAAGCCGATTAGATAGATAATTCTTTAGATAATTGATACATATCTTTATCGATTGTATGCTTTTGAGCTAACGCTTCGATAATGTCATGATCAACAAGTTTATTATTTTGAATACCAACACAACGTCCGCCATTACCAGCAATTAATAATTCAACTGCTCTTGCACCAAGACGACTAGCTAATACACGGTCTTGTGCACTTGGTGATCCACCACGTTGTACGTGACCTAATACAGTTACACGAGTATCAAAGCTTGTTGCTTCTTCAATGTGCTTACCGATGTCAATTGCACTTCCAACACCTTCAGCTACAACGATAATACTGTGCTTTTTACCACGTTCACTACCGCGTTTCAGACGAGCGATAACATCTTCCATGTCATACTTTTCTTCTGGAATTAAGATAGTTTCTGCACCATCAGCTAAACCAGCCCATAATGCGATATCTCCAGCGTGACGTCCCATTACTTCGATAACATATGTACGTTCATGAGATGTAGCTGTATCACGGATTTTATCAATTGCATCAATAACAGTGTTTAAAGCTGTATCAAAACCAATTGTGAAGTCTGTTCCAGGGATATCATTGTCGATTGTACCTGGTACACCTACACATGGGAATCCTTGCTCAGTTAATTTTTTTGCGCCTTGGTACGAACCATCTCCACCAATAACGACAAGTCCTTCAATACCATGTTTCTTTAATTGCTCGATTCCTTTTAGTCGTACTTCTGGGTCTTTAAACTCAGGACATCTTGCTGTATATAATTTTGTACCACCACGGTGGATAATATCGCCAACAGAACCAAGTTCTAATTTTTCAATATGACCAGAAATTAAACCAGCGTATCCATGGTAAATACCATATACTTCAATATCATGGAAAATCGCTTTACGAACAACTGCACGAATGGCAGCATTCATACCAGGTGAATCTCCACCACTTGTTAATACACCAATACGTTTCATTTGTACTCACCTCATAAAGATTATTTGCCTTATAATAAAATAACACGAAAAAATACAAAAACACAATGGAGAAGATGTGTCTTTTCATAATAAAAACGTGCATTCGCGAAGAGGAACGCACGCTTTTCTTATTTTATCCCAATGGAAGCGTTTGAAAACGAAACTTGCCCAATTTTCATATATTTTTCATAACGTTTTTCGATTAATTCATCTTTCGAAATTCCGCTTAATTGTTCAAAAGTTTTCTTAAGCATTAAATCTATATTTTCTGATTGTTTCAAAACATTACGATGTGCTCCGCCTTTTGCCTCTGGAATAATTTCGTCAATTACACCTAATTCTTTCAAATCTAATGCTGTAATTTTCATCGCTTCTGCAGCTTCTTTTGCTTTACCAGCATCTTTCCAAAGAATCGCCGCCGCACCCTCTGGTGTAATAACAGAATAAGTGGAATTTTCCAGCATATGAATGTAATCTCCTACTCCAAGACCTAACGCACCACCGCTACCACCTTCACCGATAACGATACAAATAACAGGTACAGTTAAACCCGCCATTTCAAATAAATTACGGGCAATTGCCTCACTTTGTCCACGTTCTTCAGCTGCTTTACCAGGATAAGCTCCCTTCGTATCGATGAAACAAATAATGGGACGATTAAACTTTTCCGCTTGTTTCATTAGACGCAGTGCTTTTCGATATCCTTCTGGATGAGGCATCCCAAAATTACGACGAATATTTTCTTTCGTATCTTTTCCGCGTTGGTGCCCAATTACAGTTACGGGCATCCCCTTATATTTCGCAATGCCGCCGACAATCGCTGCATCGTCGCCAAATAGGCGATCTCCATGACATTCAAAAAAATTAGTAAATAAGTGCTCAATATAATCGAGCGTTGTCGGTCGTTCTGCATGACGAGCAATTTGAACACGGTCCCATACTTTCATATTGCCGTATATATCTTCCTCTAGTTTTTCTAGCTTGTCTTCCAAAATACGAATCTCCTCACTGAAGTCCATCTGGCTGTTTTTCGTATAGTCTTTCAGTTCACGAATCTTATTTCTTAGCTCAACAACTGGTTTTTCAAATTCTAGCTCTGCCATACAGCCATTTCCCCCCCTTGATGAACTTCTAAAATCTTACGGAGTGATTCTCTCATATCATCACGATGCACCACCGCATCTAATTGACCGTGCTCTAGTAAAAATTCTGCCGTTTGGAAATCTTCCGGTAGTTTCTCACGCACTGTTTGTTCAATTACGCGTCTACCAGCAAATCCGATAAGTGCACCTGGCTCTGCAAGATTGTAATCACCAAGTGAAGCGAAACTCGCTGAAACCCCGCCCGTCGTTGGGTGAGTCATAACAGAAATAAATAACCCTCCTGCATTACTATGCTTTTTCAAAGCTACGCTTGTTTTTGCCATTTGCATTAAACTTAATATCCCTTCTTGCATACGAGCACCACCCGAAGCAGTAAAGATAATAAATGGAACTTGTAAGTCGTATGCCTTTTCAACCGCACGGGCAATTTTCTCTCCTACAACAGAGCCCATGCTGCCCATTCGAAAACGAGAATCCATTACTGCAACAACAACAAGCATGTCATCAATTGTTCCTTCACCAGTTACAACCGCTTCATTCAATTTAGTCTTCTTACGATCGTTTTCTAGTTTCTCTTCATATCCCGGAAACTCAAGTGGATTTAGTGAAACCATCTCTTTGTCATACTCACGAAATGAACCTTCGTCCAATATACTATCAAGGCGTTCCCATGCATTCATCGGATGATGATATCCACAATTCACGCATACTTTTAAATTTTTAAGAAGCTCTTTCGTATACATGATTTTTTTACATTTCGGACATTTTGTCATAACGCCATCTGGTACATCTTTTCGTACTTGTTCTGAAGGTATTGCAGCGTACTTTTTCTTTTTCACGAATAAATCTCTTAGCACAATTTGACCCCCTTCATTGAGAGCTAAGGTTAGCGTAAGAAGAAAATGGGGCTAACACCAATGTTTGATGTTAGCCTTATCTTCTCAATCTGTCTAATAACCTCTCTCTTTACGTTTAACTTTAACCGCTATGCGGTAGAATGTTTGTCATAACGTGTCATGGTCATTTCGACAAATTTTATACATTACGAGTGAAACTGTATATTCTCTACTAATTCATCGTAAATTTTTAATGCATCATTTTCTTGTTTCACTTCCTAAGTAGCATAAAGCTTTCTATACATTTCGATAGAATCTCCTGAAACTTCACAAGAAAGAGTTGCAACGTAATCATTTACGATCATCCAAATGCGATAGAGTAAATAATTATCGAATTGTTCAATAAGTGTTTTAAAGAACGTTTGATGAAGCACCGGAATTGAGCTTTCATTTTCTTCAAGCACTTTGTGTAATTTACTTAGTACTTCAGAAAACGTTTCTTTCGGTAAATTACATACAAGTCGAATCATATCTTTCTCAAGCAATCGTTTTGTTTGTAATAAATCACGAATTGTTTTCTCATCTTGCAGCAAGAACGGAGCAATTAATTGTACAAGACCGTTATCGTAAAAGTTTCGAATAAACGTTCCCTCACCACGTCTCGTTTCAATTAATCCTACCAGTTCTAACGCACGTAATGCTTCTCTTACAGAGGAACGTCCAACATTTAAGCGTGAACTTAACTCACGCTCAGATGGCAAACGATCCCCTGCTACTAAACAATCCTCTTCCATAATGGAACGGATTTTTTTTACAATTTCGAGATATACTTTTGTATTTGATGATGTCAATGGAAATTCCTCGCTTATTCTTTACCAATCAGCGCTAATTGTTTTGTTTTCTCAGCGACTTCATTTGGATCTACTTGACGGCGAGCTACTCCTGTCTCCATTGCTGCTTTCGCAACGTAAGCCGCTACTTGAGGCGCTACACGCGCGTCAAATGGTGCTGGAATGATATGATCTGCATTCAACTCATCCTCTGATACAAGCTCTGCAATGGCCTGTACAGCTGCCATCTTCATTTCTTCATTAATTTGTGTCGCATGTACATCAAGTGCACCGCGGAAAATCCCTGGGAACGCTAGTACATTATTTACTTGGTTCGGGAAGTCAGAACGACCTGTTCCAACAACAGCTGCGCCCGCTGCTTTTGCCAATTCTGGCATAATTTCTGGAACCGGATTCGCCATTGCAAAAATAATTGCATCGTCATTCATTGTACGAACCATCTCTTCAGTTAATGCACCTGCTGCAGATACACCAATGAATACGTCCGCACCTTGTAAAACGTCAGCTAAAGAACCTTCTATACGACTCTTATTTGTATATTTTGCAACTTCATCTTTCACCGGATTCATACCGACAGGACGACCTTCATAGATTGCACCTTTACGGTCACACATAATAACGTCACGTACACCATAGCGGTATAAAAGTTTAATGATTGCAATACCTGCTGCACCTGCACCATTTGCGACAACTTTAATGTCAGACATTTTCTTTCCAACTAACTTCAGCGCGTTCACAAGGCCTGCTACTGTTACGATAGCTGTTCCGTGTTGATCATCATGGAATATTGGAATGTTTGTCTCTTTTTTCAAACGTTCTTCAATAACGAAGCAGTTTGGCGCTGCGATATCTTCTAAGTTTACACCGCCAAAAGTTGGCTCCATTAATTTTACAGTTTCAACAATTTTATCTACATCGTTTGTATTTAAGGCAATCGGGAATGCATCTACACCAGCAAAGCTCTTGAATAATACAGCTTTACCTTCCATTACTGGAAGAGATGCTTCAGGTCCAATGTTACCAAGACCAAGTACAGCCGTTCCATCTGTCACAACTGCTACCATATTTCCCTTCATTGTATATTCATATACCTTACTTTTATCGTCATAAATTTCTTTACAAGGCTCTGCAACCCCTGGAGAATATGCAAGACTTAAATCTTTTGCATTTTCTACTTTTACTTTTGATACAGTTTCTAATTTTCCTTGATGCACTTTATGCATGTGAAGTGCTTCTTCACGAAGTGTTGACAAACTATCCACTCTCCTCAAATTATGCTTGCTGATATCAATTTCTCCAAGTGGTCTGACCACGAACACTACTACTATAATAATCGAAGTGTAGGGAAATTGTCCATTATATTTTCACAACGACATTTTCGTCACCGACAATTTCACGAAGTGCTCCTAGACATTCTTCACTTGGATGAATCGATAAACTTCGAGATAATTGTACCATTTTATGTTCCTTTTCATAATAAATTAGTACTTTCGTAAAACCTGAATAATCAAACAATATTTTTGTAACTTGATTTACAAGCTTTTTTTCATATTGAGACGGCAATTTCACGTAAACAGATGCTTCTTTCATTCCTTCATAAACATCCATTTCTTCTAGCGGATATAGTCCATTCACGATCCATTGCAACTTATGATTTCTTTGCTCGATCGTACCATCAACTAAAACGATTGCACCTTCTTGTAACCTGTCCGAAAAATGTATATACGTCTCTGGAAAAATAACGGCTTCCATTTCATCATTTTGATCACAGAATGTAATAAACGCCATCTTTTGCAACTTTTTCGTACGAATAACTTTCACACTTGTTATATATACGATCGCTCTTTGTACTTTTTTCTTATGTCGCATCGCCTGAGCAAGAGATGGAATTTCTAATTCTTTTCCTAGCTCCGCATACTGCGCTGTCGGATAGCTAGATAAATAAAAACCGAGTGCTTCCTTCTCTTTATTTAACTGTTCAATAAAGGATAGCTCTTCTCCTTGTACGTATTTTGATTTCGGAACAGCATCCCCTAAATCAAAATCACGTGCAAGATTTGCATACTCCAACGCTCCTTTAAGACTTCTCCATAACGTCGTCCTCGAAACACCAAAACCGTCAAAACAACCAGACCAGACAAATGCTTCTAAATTTCGCTCTGTTACAAATTTTGATGGCATACGAAGACAAAACTCAAATAAATCTTCGAACATTTTTTCCTCTCGTTCTTCGAGTAATGCCGTCACGGTAGCCATTCCGATATTCCGAATCGAAAGTAAACTATATCGAATCGCATTCCCTTCTATTTGGAAGTTGTAACCACTTCTCTGAAGAGACGGCGGTAAAACGTGAAAACCTTTCCGCTTCGTTTCTCGTACATACTGCACAATCTTATCTTCATTTCCAATTGCACTTGATAATAACGCAGTCATAAATTCCAGCGTATAATTTGCTTTTAAATATGCAAGCTGATATCCGATCATACTGTAAGCTACAGCGTGACTTCGGTTAAAACCGTAATTCGCAAATCTTACAATTAAATCATAAATTTGTTCTGAAGATGTCTCATCGTATCCGTTTTCCAAACAACCTTGAACAAAATGCTTACGTTCTTGATCTAAAATATCACGATTTTTTTTACTCACTGCACGGCGCAGCAAATCTGCTTCTCCAAGCGAAAATCCAGCTAACTTCGATGCGATTTGCATAATTTGTTCTTGGTATACAATTACGCCGTATGTTCTTTCTAAAATCGGCTTTAAATCCGGATGTAAATATTCAATTCGTCTTTTCCCATGCTTCGATTCAATAAAGGTTGGAATTTGTTCCATCGGTCCTGGTCTGTATAACGAGTTAACAGCGACTATGTCTTCAAATTCATTCGGTTTTAACCCACGAAGTACATTTCGCATACCACCTGATTCAAGCTGGAATACACCTGTTGTATCCCCTCTTCCTAACAATTGAAACGTCTTTTCATCTTGCAGAGGTAAATTTCTTATATCAATTTGTTGCCCAGTTTTTTCAACAATAAATTTTATAATATTTTCAAGTAACGTTAAATTACGTAAGCCTAAAAAATCCATCTTGAGCAATCCAAGTTCTTCCAATGCATCAGCTGGATATTGCGTAACATAGACATCGTTATGCCCTTCTTGAATCGCTACACTTCCCGTTAACGGTTCTTGGCTCATAATAACGCCAGCTGCATGAATAGACGTATGACGCGGTAATCCCTCTACACGTTTTGCAATTTCAAACACACGCTCATGTAACAGATTCCCTTGTATAAACTCACGGAGCGATTGCGATTCCTCATATGCATCTCTTAACGTTATACCAAGCTTTGATGGGATAAGTTTTGAAAATATGTCAATATCTCTTGGCAGGAGTCCCATTACACGAGCAATGTCTCTAATTGCGGCTTTCGCTGCAAGAGTTCCGAACGTTACAATTTGAGCAACACGAAGCTGACCATATTTATCTTTCACATATCGAATCATCTCATCACGTCTTATATCTGGAAAATCAATATCAATATCTGGAAGTGTCACACGTTCAGGGTTTAAAAACCTTTCAAATAATAATTCATATTCAATCGGATCAATATCTGTAATTTCCAATACGTAAGAAACGAGTGAACCAGCTGCCGATCCACGGCCTGGCCCAGTTAAAATATGATTTTCATGTGCATATTTCATAAAGTCCCACACGATGAGGAAATAATCGCTAAATCCCATACGAGAAATAACATTTAATTCATGATCCAAACGTCCTATATGCGCTTCTTTCGGCGTACCATAGCGTTTCTGCAAGCCTTCTTCACAAACACGGCGCAAATACGTATCATTCGTCTCGTTAGATGGAACAGGAAATTTCGGTAATTGATTTACATGGAAAGGAATTTCTACTTGGCAACGTTCCGCGATTGTTATTGTATTTTGAACCGCTTCCTCAGCATGAGAAAATAATGCTCCCATTTCATCCGATGACTTTAAATAATACTGATCCGTTTTCATTCTCGGTCTATCTGGATCAGTCATTTTCGTTCCGCCTTCAACAGATAATAAACATTCATGAACAAGTGCGTCACTTTGATTAATATAGCGAACATCATTTGTTGCAACGACTGGAACGTTTACCTTATTAATAAATTCAGGCAGTTTTTCTTGTAAAAGCAGTTCATCTTGAATTGCATGATGCTGCAAACTTATATAAAAATTGCTGAACATATTTTGATACGTATGAGCTACTTCTTCAGCCTGACTCTCTTTGTCTTCTAATAATAGCTGTTCAATCTCTCCGTCTTTCCCTGGTGAAATTGCAATTAACCCTTTCGCATAATGAGCAAGCCACTTCTTCGGGATACCTTCTTTTGACTTCGTCATAATGCTGCTAGAGATCTTTAATAAATTTTGATAGCCTATTTCATTCTCAGCAAGTAAGACGAGTGGATAAGACCTTTCTTCTTCTTCACTAAAAATAGAAGCTGTTAAGCCGATAATAGGCTGTATACCATTTTTCTTGCATGCTTTATAAAACGGAATAACTCCATACATAACATTTTCATCTGTAATGGCCAGCGATGAAAATCCAAGCTCTTTCGCCCGAATGACAAGCTCATCAATTTTACAAGCACTTTTTAATAAACTAAAAACGGTTTGACATTGTAAATGCACAAACTTCACTGTTGTACCCTCTCTTTACCTATGTGACTACTTTTATTATAGGTGATGAGGAAAGCGGAAATCAAAACATACTTCTCATACTTTGTCCATATATATGAAGAAGAAAGGGGAATGACGATGGATGTAAGAGAACATACTTTTTTCTCTCTGCTTATTATTAGTTATTTTATTGCCTTTGGAGTTATACTTGGTGGTTCATTAATTGGCGGATTTGGTGCATTTCTCATCGGAAAACCAACTCTAACTTATATTAATCAATTCGCCCAAAATTTAAGGATTTGGGCACTCGTTGCAGCAATTGGCGGAACGTTCGATACCTTTTATAGCTTTGAAAGAAGCTTCTTTGGCGGAGATATGAAAGATATCGTAAAACAAATTCTCCTTATTTTTTTTGCAACTGGCGGTATGCAAACTGGTCTTATTATTATTAAATGGCTTACACAGGAACATGTATGAGAGTACCCAGCGCCAATACAGCCAAAAGGTGGTATTTAGTTTTAGCTGGTGCTGCTGTTGGAGGAGTGTTGAGCTGGTTTGTTTTTTTGTACATATACGGTGTTTTTCAAGAAGAACAAACTAGTAAAATAGCAGAACAAAAAGAAATTATCGAAAAACAAGAAGCAAAACTCCACGTCCTTCTCGAAGACCAAGAGAAATTGAACACAGAAAATAAACGGCTCTTAACAATTCAAGAAATCAAAATAAAAATTATAAATCGAAAAAAATATAATTTAGACAATCTTACACTTGAAAACATGACCACTTCTATCCATAATGATCTCCAGCATCTTTTAACGAAAAACATTCAAAGCATCGCAAAAAATAAAGACCTGCTCAAAAAAGTCATCGAAAATAAAACGTACAAACATTACGATCGTATATACCGCTTTAAAGTAGACACAGTCTCTTTTGATACCGTACTTGAAATTAGTATTGATATAGAGAAAGAAAAATAAAAAAAAGGAGGGCTTCAGTGCCTCTCCTTCTCTTTCGTTCAACATACAATTTTTATCTACACAGCTCACGTAAATCAGCAAACAGGCGATCTGCTTCTTCCCAAGAAGATGCTTTTGCACCAGAAGCCATCGGATGTCCTCCGCCATTATATTGCATTGCTAACTTATTAATAACTGGTCCTTTTGAACGAAGACGAACACGAATAACATCATCTTCCTCTAAAAATAGAACCCATGCCTTTAATCCATCAATATTACCAAGTGCTCCGACAACACCAGATGCTTCAGTAGAAAGTACATCAAACTCTTCTAGTACCTCTTTCGTTAATTTAATGTACGCTGCGCCTTCTTCTACCATTGTGAAGTTTTGTAAAATATAACCGTTTAAACGAGCAATTTTTTCTTTTGTCTTATACATTTCATTGTATAAATCTGTGAATTTCACATCCATGTCAGCGAGCTCACTTACGTAACGAAGTGTTTTCGCTGTTGTATTCGGGAATAAGAAACGACCTGTATCCCCAACAATACCCGCTAAAATAAGACGAGCTGCTTCTTTCGTTATCTGTAATCCTTTATCTTTTCCATAACTGTAAAACTCATAAATCATTTCACTTGTAGAACTTGATGTCGTATCTACCCACGTAATATCTCCGTACGGATCTTCATTCGGATGATGATCAATTTTAATTAACATCTTCCCTTTTGCATAGCGTTGATCGTCAACACGTTCTTGGTTCGCAGTATCACATACGATAACAAGTGCATTTTCATATACACTATCTTCAATATCATCCATTACTCGTAAATATTCTAGTGACGGTTCATTGTACCCAACCGTATAAATATTTTTCTCTGGAAACGATTCTTGTAGAATTGTACCAAGACCGCCCTGTGAACCTAATGCATCTGGATCTGGACGCACATGACGATGAATAATAATTGTATCAAACTCTTTAATTGCTCCTAAAATTTGCTCATGCATATGTATAATCTCCTTTTTATTCAACTTCTTCATTTTATCCCGCATTAACGTGTAGTAAGACTCCCGCCTCAAAAGTATTAAAAACAATGGGGCAAAATTAATTTGGAGCCTGGATGCACGTAAAAGCCCGATTGGTGAGGGCTAATAATTAGTACGTGGGATCTCCCCACACTAATTAAAGTTTCACTTTATCCCTCATTATAACGGAAAACATTTCATACATGCGAACAATTGCTTTATAATAAAAGTTAGAAAGTTTAGATTTTTCTTTTTTCTAAATTATTATTTTTATACCAATCGATGGGAGCGTGTATTATGCCAATATTCGTCTTTTGTATTATCATCTCATTTGTGTTGTACCTCTTCTACAAAACAAAGTTCTTTCGTACAAACCGTCCAATGGAGAAAGGTTGGCTCTCAGGAAAATCCGCAATGGCACTCGGCTTATTCGTCCTATTCTTTGGGATAAACCAATTCTTTTTAGAACTTTCAACTGCACGCATTATCGTTGGTGTTTTGTTTATTTTACTTGGCAGCGCGAGTACATTTAATGGATTCCGCCAATATAAACATTTTCTACCATTAGCAGTCAAAGAAGCCGAATCTTATAAAACAACGTAAAAAAAGCATCAACATTGTGATGCTTTTTTACGTCCCTTCACTTTCAAAATCATATATGCAACAAACGCAGATGGTATATTAAAGGGATTACCTTGCACGTGAAAATGTAATTGTTCTTCTCCAAAAGACATCTGTTTGTATAGTTCTTGCTGAGATAATCCTGTTCGTTTCTTTTTTTCATTTAATCCTTGTAAGTATAAGTATTGAATTGGTATCATCACAAGGAAATAAAAGAGTGCGATACCACCAAAAAAGAGTAATTCTGATGACATATTGCATCCCCCTTCCGACATCCATTATCTTACAATCTAATTATATCATAGTATACAATCTAAATGAATTAATATTCTGTTTTTTCTAATTATAAAATCATCTCTCCTTATATATATATTTCCCGCTAAAACTCTTCCACATCTTTAGCAACAGCTTCCAAACCCAATAAAACAAAAAAGATGGAACAAACCAAAACGATTTGTTCCATCTTTTTATTTATCGATCAATTGCACCATAAGTAATGCTTTCCCGACAACATTACCTTCATGATGCACTTCTACATCAATCTTACCAAATTTACGCCCAATTTCTAATACTTTCGGATGAACTGATACAACATTATCAATTTGAACTGGCTTTACGAAATAAATGGTTAAGTTTTCAACAATTAAATCGCTCTTCTTCTGCGCACGAATGACACGGTTTGTTGCTTCTGTCACAATTGTTGTGAATACACCGTAAGATAACGTCCCGATTGAATTCGTCATTTGTGGCGTCACTGAAAATTGATACAAATGCTCATTTTTCGCTTCTTTCGGCGTCATAAATTGGTTCGTTACAATGTCATCAATTGTTTCTCCAACTTGCGGTTGACGTTGAATCATTTGCAGCGCCTGAAGTACATCTTGGCGACTAATGATCCCTTGCAATTTATTCCCTTCTTCCACAACAGGAAGTAACTCAATACCTTCCCACACCATCATACGTGCTGCAGCTGCGACAGACATTTTTCCGTTTACCGTAATTGGATGCTTTGTCATCACTTTATCAATTGGTGTTTCTTTCACGACACCAATCATATCTTTTGAAGTTACAATACCTAACACCTTTTTATTTTCATCAACAATTGGATAACGTCCATGCATCGTTTCTTCATTATACGCATGCCATTGCTGTACTGTATCATTTGGCTTTAAATATAACGTTTCTTCAATTGGCGTTAAAATATCTTCAACGAGTACAATTTCTTTCTTGATAAGTTGATCATAAATTGCACGGTTAATTAACGTTGCGACCGTAAATGTATCATAACTACTTGAAATAATTGGAAGTTTTAATTCGTCTGCTAATTTCTTCACATGATCTTCCGTATCAAATCCGCCCGTAATTAACACTGCTGCCCCAGCTTCTAGTGCTAATTGATGTGCGTTCGTACGGTTACCGATGATAAGTAAATTCCCTGCTTCTGTATAGCGCATCATCGCTTCTAATTTCATAGCCCCGATTACGAATTTATTTAATGTTTTATGTAGTCCTTCTCTGCCTCCAAGTACTTGACCATCGACAATGTTAACGACTTCTGCATATGTCAGTTTTTCGATATTCTCTTTCTTCTTTTGTTCAATTCGAATTGTTCCGACACGTTCAATTGTACTAACATATCCTTTATTTTCTGCGTCTTTAATTGCACGGTAAGCTGTCCCTTCACTTACACTCAAATCTTTCGCAATTTGCCTCACAGAAATTTTATGCCCTACCGGCAGGCTATTAATATGTTCTAAAATTTGATTATGTTTGGTAGCCAAATGGTTTCACCATACTTTCTTTTCCCTAAATTCTTCATGTGTTGTATTTTCAGTATACTATATTTTCAAAACTGTTACACTCTCTCTTTATATGCCTGTACCATTTTTTTTATAACAAAATACCCCTTACATTCCACCAGTCATTCTATTACAACAATGTAATGCTGTTGTCATCTCGTTCGATAGTTTGTCCAGACGCTTCAATATACAATTAAGACAAGACAAGAAATGAAACAAAGGAGCGAATACATGATGAAAAAATTTTTAGAGGTTGTAGGTGCTGTATTTTTAGCTTTCGTAGATGGGAAAAAAGTTGCAATGGAGTTGAATGAAACACCCGAACAGCCACTTCCAAAAAGAAAAGAATCACCAAAACAAGCGCAAACTTTAAAAACTGTACTACACACATAAAAAACCCTTCACTTGTCATTTCAAATGAAGGGTTTCTTTTTTATAGTGTAATACTTTCTCCAGCTTCTAATACTTTCCCTGTACAATTTTGTAGCTTTTCTACAAATTGATATGGATCTTGTTCAATAACTGGGAACGTATTGTAATGCATCGGTACAACTGTTTTCGCCTCTATCCATTTTGCTGCTAACACAGCATCTTCTGGCCCCATTGTGAAATTATCGCCAATTGGTAAAAATGCTACATCAATATTATTCAGTTCTCCAATTAACTTCATATCAGAGAATAAAGCAGTATCTCCTGCATGATATACCGTTTTCTCCTCTGCTGTAAACAAAATACCAGCTGGCATACCTGTATATGTAATCGTCTTATTTTCTTCATCAATATAACTAGAGCCGTGGAATGCTTGAGTAAATTTCACCTTTCCAAAGTCAAATTCATGTGAACCACCAATATGCATTGGATGTGTATTTACACCTTGCCACCCTAAAAATGTCGCTAATTCAAACGGTGCCACAACGACCGCATTATTGTTCTTTGCTAACGCTACTGTATCCCCAACATGATCACCGTGTCCGTGCGATAAAATAATCGCATCAACTTTTACATCTTCAGCCTTTAAATCTGTTTTCGGATTTCCCGTTAAAAATGGGTCAATTAAAATAACTTTTCCATTCGTTTCAATCTTTACAACTGAATGCCCGTGATACGATACTTTCATCATTACATTCCTCCCCTATTCACATTCTCACTTTTTATTCTACATGATTTCTCAATTCCCTGTCTTTTCTAACATCGATTTACTTGTCATAACGCTTTCCTCCGATGTAAAGTTATATTTGTAATTAAATATCTCGGGGGTGCCAATCGATGAATGCTAGATTAGAAAATTTAATGCAATGGCTAAAAGAAAAAAACGTAGAAGCTGCGTTCTTAACTTCTACACCGAACGTCTTCTACATGACAAACTTCCACTGTGAACCACATGAAAGACTACTTGGTATGTTTGTATTCCAAGAAAAAGAGCCTATTTTAATTTGTCCTAAAATGGAAGAAGGCCAAGCACGTAACGCTGGCTGGGCACATGAGATTATCGGATTTACTGATACGGACAGACCATGGGATATGATTGCAAAAGCAATTAAAGATCGTGGTATTGATGCAAATGCAGTTGCAATTGAAAAAGAACATTTAAACGTAGAACGTTACGAAGAATTAACAAAGTTATTCCCAAATGCAGCTTTCAAATCAGCTGAAGAGAAAGTTCGCGAACTTCGCTTAATTAAAGACGAAAAAGAACTTTCTATTTTGCGTGAAGCGGCTAAAATGGCAGATTATGCTGTTGAAGTTGGTGTAAATGCAATTAAAGAAAATCGTAGTGAGCTAGAAGTATTAGCAATTATTGAGCATGAATTAAAAACAAAAGGCATCCATAAAATGTCATTCGATACGATGGTATTAGCAGGCTCAAACTCTGCTCTTCCACACGGTATTCCAGGTGCAAACAAAATGAAACGCGGCGATTTCGTACTATTTGATTTAGGTGTAATCATTGAAGGTTATTGCTCTGATATTACGCGTACAGTAGCATTTGGTGATATTTCTGAAGAACAAACTCGCATTTACAACACTGTACTTGCTGGACAACTACAAGCAGTTGAAGCATGTAAACCAGGCGTTACATTTGGTGCAATTGACAACGCCGCTCGCTCTGTTATCGCAGATGCAGGTTATGGAGACTTCTTCCCACACCGACTTGGTCACGGACTTGGAATTAGCGTACACGAATATCCAGATGTAAAAGAAGGCAATGAGTCTCTATTAAAAGAAGGTATGGTCTTCACAATCGAGCCAGGTATTTACGTACCAAACGTAGGCGGCGTTCGTATTGAAGATGATATTTACATCACAAAAGACGGATCAGAAATCTTAACGAAATTCCCGAAAGAATTACAATTTGTGAAATAATAAAAAAGGTAGCGTGATCGCTACCTTTTTATTAAAGAAGGCCCTTTAAAAAGTGCCTTCTTCTATTTCACTAATATTAATTTGAAATTTCACGATCCAAACTGAGAAAAGGTGGACAAGACACGCAAACGCCATACATGCTCCGCTTAAAAAAGTTAGTATAGGATGCGAATACACGTGCCCTAATCCATAGGATATCGCCACGAAAAACATTGTTATGTAAATATAAATTGCTCCATGTATTTGCCTCATATAAACCTCCTTTTCCCATATTATAACATATTTTTTCTGATTATTCACATTAATTAACTGTAATTAATATTTCTCCACTGTTACACCTCTAACAGCCGCTTTAATATATGGCGCTCCTTGTAAACCTTGTAAACCTTGTAAACCTTGTAAATCTTGTAAATCCTCTGTTTTCCCTGTTACAACTACACCGTATATTGGTAGGTCTTTTGGTTTGATGTTTTTTATTTCTTTATAATATTGTTCAAAATAATCACTTGGTATACCTTCACTATTTTTTTGCTAAAGACTTCATTTGGTACAGAAACTCTTTTGAGTTTATTGTTAAATCATTTTTCGTAGAGTAGAAAACTGAAACAGATTAAATTTTCTTTAGGGATGGCTTTGCCATCCCTTTTCTGTTTCAGCTTCCCCTCATCAAACCGTACGTGAGGTTTTCCCTCATACGGCTTTCCGATGTTCTTCCTTCTTTGGCGTTCAGTTTTGTTCTATCCTCCTACTTTCACGAGTGCATATGTTGTTTTCTTCATCAAGTCCTTGATACGACCATGTTTCTTTCGAACATTTCTTTTCTTATTCCAAAAAAGGTTAAGTCGTTCTAGGACGTACCAGTCTATTTTACAGAGCCACTTCTGTCCAATTGAAGATAAGCTATAATAATTCTTGAATCCTTGCAGAATTCTATTTAAACCTTTCACCATCTCTTCCAATTGTAAATACAGTTTGTTCCTCGGCTCTGTGTATCTTTTAATGCGTTCCCGCATTTTCCTCATGGCTTTCTGGCTCGGAATATGTGCCATCACATGCACTTTCTTCCCGCCTTTCACATGTTTAGGGTATTTTCGGTGGTGAAATCCTAGAAAATCAAATCCCTCGTTTCCATCCCACGTATTCACTAGCTTCGACTTTTCTGTATGGATTGTAAGTTCTAACTTATTCATAATGGATTGTAGTATCCGAATACTCTCTAATGCTTGTTGTTTTGTTTGACATACGATGACAAAGTCATCCGCATATCGAATTAGTTCCCCCAAATGTTTACACTTCTTTTCCCAAATGGTATCCATATAGTTTAAATATATATTAGAAAGTAATGGAGATATCACGCCACCTTGTGGTGTACCTAATGTCGTTTCATGAAATTGCGCATGTTCCATGATTCCCGCTTTCAACCATTTTCTAATGAGTTTTAACACTCTTCGGTCACTGATTCTTCTTTCTACAAGCCTCATTAATTTGTCATGATTAATATTGTCAAAGTATCCTTGTATGTCTACATCTACAATCCAATGAGATGTTTTACTCGCTTTCCGTATCTTCGATATCGCTTGATGTGCGTTTCGTTTCGGGCGAAACCCATACGAACAGTCTTGAAAATCGGCTTCGAAGATAGGTTCTATCACCAATTTCGTTGCCATTTGTACAACCCTATCCTTGATCGTGGGAATTCCAAGCGGTCTTTGTTTTCCATCACCTTTTGGAATATACATTCTTCTTACAGCTTGTGGATGGTATGATTTACTTTTCAATTCTATATATAATTCATTGAGAAAGTTTCGTTCTCCATATTGATACACGATTTCTTCAATCGTCTGTCCATCAATTCCACCGCTTCCTTGATTTCGTTTTACCCTTCTCCATGCTTCAGCCAATATGTCAGGACGATATATTTTGTCATACAACGCGTGAAACCTACGACTTGAACTTTCTTTGGCACAAAGATATAAAGTCTTCCAAAGTTCTTGAGCTTTTACATCAGTGTAGTTAGCTAGTTTTCCAGCATTCACTCACTCTTACCTCCTTCCAACTTATGAACAAAGTAGAGGTCCTTCCCTACATAACGTTGTGTTGTCGTTATGATATTCAGTACTATGACCTCCTCCGACTCCCTCTTTACAGTCCACCATTTCGTATATGCTTATAGGTTTCCTCTCTCCTTTCTGAAAGAAAGGGCAAAGGAGGGGCTCCCCAGTTCCAGACACTACTTTCTCAACATACCGCCCTCCGTACCCCGAGGGATTCTTCGATGTCGTATTTCCAAGTTCTTTACATCTTCCATGGTCTTCGCCCATATTCACCAGGCTCGACTTCCCTTTGTCCTATTTCTAGGTTGCTTTTAACGAGGCGGCAAGGTTCACTTTATGTTACGGTCTGTTGATTCGCTCGCACTTCTAGTAAAAGTTACTTTGTCACAGGGCTTCAACCTTAGGATTTCTCCACCAGCTGCCTGTCAGCTACTAGGCGACTTGGCTCTTACCTAGGCTGGACTTTCACCAGCAAGCAGTGCCCAGCTTAGCTGGGCACGCTAAATAAAAAGCCCCTCCTTACAAAAGGAGGGGCTTACATGTATTTCTATTATGATAAAGCAGGAGCTTTTTCAAGAAGCTCTTTCGCATCAGCGTATTGTAAGCTGTGCGCTTCTGCAACTGCTTCGAATGTTACGTAGCCATCTAATGTGTTAATACCTTTTAATAATGCAGTGTTGCCTAGGCAAGCTTCTTTGTAGCCTTTGTTAGCAATTTGTACTGCATATGGTACTGTTACGTTTGTTAATGCAAGAGTTGATGTACGTGGAACCGCACCTGGCATATTTGCAACTGCATAATGAACAACACCATGTTTCTCATAAGTTGGGTTGTCGTGAGTTGTAATACGGTCAGTTGTTTCGAAAATACCACCTTGGTCAATCGCGATATCTACAACGACAGAACCTGGTTCCATTGATTGAATCATTTCTTCTGTTACAAGTTTTGGCGCTTTTGCACCTGGGATTAATACTGCACCGATTACAAGATCAGATTCTCTTACAGCTTCTGCAATGTTATACGGGTTAGACATTAACGTTTTCACTTGGTTTCCGAAAATGTCATCTAATTGACGAAGACGTTCTGCACTTAAGTCGATGATTGTTACATCTGCACCTAAACCTACTGCAATTTTCGCTGCGTTTGTACCAGCTTGACCACCACCGATAATTGTTACTTTACCGCGTTTCACCCCTGGAACACCTGCAAGTAAAATACCTTTACCACCTTTGTTTTTCTCAAGGAACTGTGCACCGATTTGCGCAGACATACGACCAGCTACTTCACTCATAGGTGCAAGTAATGGTAAAGAACGATTGTCTAATTGTACTGTTTCGTATGCAATTGATACCACTTTGTTATCAATTAATGCTTTCGTTAATTCTGGCTCTGGAGCTAAGTGTAAGTATGTGAATAAAATTAAACCTTCGCGGAAATAACCGTATTCACTTTCAACTGGCTCTTTTACCTTCATAACCATATCTTGATTCCATGCTTCTTCAGCAGTTTCAACAAGTTTCGCACCAGCTTGTACGTATTCTTCATCTGTAAAGCCTGATCCTACACCTGATCCTTTTTGAACAAAAACTTCATGACCATTTTGTACTAAATGTACAGCTCCCGCTGGCGTCATTGCCACGCGGTTTTCATTGTTTTTAATTTCTGTTGGAATACCGATACGCATTATTAGTTCCCCCTTGAGTTATGAAATGACCCCTGAATCATTTTTTTAAAGCGCTTTCTATACTCTTATATTCTAACATAATATCTCAATATTTGACAAAAAATAATACAAGTTTTCCGATAGATTTAATCTTACATGAAAGGACAGTATTATCCGTACCTCTCAGTATAAAGGATAAACTGTCCAATTATTCGAAACTTCACTTTATTTAATTCTATCGATGTCTATGAATAACATCAACAGCGCCTGTTACTTCAATAATCGTGCCAGTAATCATATCAGAATCGTCCTCACATAAAAACGAAATGGTTCTTGCGATATCTTCCCCTGTTCCAGATCTACCAATTGGTGTGTTACTACCTTTCAGATTTCGTGCTTCTTCAATCGTTGCCTCTTTCATTTCACCAATTATATCACCAGGACATACCATATTCGCAGTAATACCGTATTCAGCTTCTTCGTATGCGACTGTTTTCGTTAAAGAAACAAGTCCGACTTTCGCAGCTGCAAAGGCTGAACGATAAATCCATCCAGGCGCGCTATCTGCCCCTTGAAATCCATAGTTAATAATACGACCAAATTGCTGGTTTCTCATAATCGGTACGACAAGTTTTAATAAATGAAACACCGCTGTTAAATTACCCTGGATCATTTCATTCCATTCGTCTTCTTCGTAATCGACTAATTTTTTCCTTTCAAATACGTAAGGACCAGCATTATTAATTAAGAAGTCAATTTTGCCAAAACGGCTCATCGCTTCTTCTACTATTTTATGTAAATCTTCCTTTTTCGTGACATCAGCTTGCACGAACTGTAGACGTTCTTCCATATTTTTATATGTTTCTTTCATTGTTTCCATAGCACTTGTATCGCTATGATATGTTATTGTTACTGAATATCCTTTATCCAATAACTTTTCTGTTACTTGCTTTCCTAAACCTTTCGTACCGGCTGTAATGAGCGCGTGTCTCACAAACATGCCTCCTTTTAAATTGCTATACTCCATATGTAACAAGTTCTCGCTTCAATTACAACTAAAATGAATTAAGGAAAAGTTTTCAAAATTCTGTAACGTTTCCGACAAGCACATTACCAAAATTTGTTTTATAATAAAGTTGTAAACGGTAATAAAAATGATTGGGAGGAATTTACTATGAATAATACATATACAAATATTTTAATTGCGGTGGACGGTTCTAAAGAAGCAGAAAAAGCCTTTAAAAAAGCAATTCAAGTTGCAAAACGAAACAACGCAACATTAACAATTGCTCATATCGTTGATGTAAAAGCATACTCAGCAGTAGAGGCTTATAGCCGCGCAATTGCTGAACGTGCAAATCTATTTGCAGAAGACTTATTAGAAGACTACAAAAAAACTGCGCTTGAAGCTGGTCTTGAAAAAGTGGAAACTGTATTAGAATTTGGTAATCCTAAATCTAAAATTTCAAAAGAAATCGCTCCAAACCATAAAGTGGATTTAATTATGTGTGGTGCAACTGGTTTAAATGCTGTAGAACGTTTCCTAATTGGTAGCGTCTCTGAACATATTATTCGCTATGCGAAATGCGATGTCCTTGTTGTTCGTGGTGACGAGGAGCAAGGTGATCTTTAATTTATAAATAAAACACCAAGTCCACATAGGCTTGGTGTTTTTCATTTCACAAACTTCACTATAAATACAAGACAAGCTACAACAACAACGGTACCTGCCAACACATACGGCGGAAGGAATTTCAAAGACCATAGCGCCATCATTATCGTCGCAACAATTAAGTACGTTTGCTTTGCATCTTCTGTCATTTTTTTACGAAGTAAGAAAACATACACATAACCGATTGGCGGCGCAATGAAGCAAAAAACATATATAATTTTTGATTTTAAATACCACTTTTGTTCGCCAAGTTTCTTTATGTCTTCTTCTATTCTCTTACTCTCTTGTTCTCTCACTTCTTCTTCAATCGGATCTTCCTCTTCTCCTCGCTTTTCTTTCATATAAGGAAGAAAGTGCATAAAAAAATAATATGCAAACACGAACGCTCCAAATCCAATATCTAATCTTTCTAATGGAATATACTCACTAAAAAAGACAGCAATAAGCACTAAAGATAAACAGTATGTCGGCATCCAAAATGAACGTTTTCTCTTTTTCCGTTCCATTTCTTTTTTATCTTGTACATGTTTTCTTTTCGAAAGCCATATCGATATACAGCAATCTACTACAAATAGAGCAAAGATAAATGTCGCAATGTGTACTGTTTCTATATCCTCAAATGAAAAGATATTTGGGAATGCACCGTGTAATACAATTAGCGTGTACAAAATTAACCGATACTATAAACTTAACTAAATCTATACAATTCAATCAAATTTACACAAGTTAGTGCTTCATCGTGTTCTCGCAACCCCGAAGGGACGAGGGGTATAACACTCCACACGAGGCAGTATCGTTACCTCCTATTATCAAGCATTTATTTTACCCATCTTGATAAATTTATCGAAGCATTTACATCCCTATCGTGATGGCTATTGCATGGAACACAGTCCCATTCACGAATCTTTAAACTCCATTGTCCTTCTGGTTGAACTGAATGGTCGTATTTTACTCCACAACATGAGCAAATCTTGCTTGAGGCGAACCATTTATCAGCTTTTACATATTCAATGCCGTACTTCTCACACTTGTATGATAAACATTGAAAGAAGAAGTTTAATTTTTGAAATGAAAATGCTTTCGATAGTTTTTTGTTTTTTAACAGGTTTGAGATAGGTAAGTCTTCCACAACAATCCTCATTGGTTTGGTTTTCACCAATTTAGCTGTTGATTGATGGATATGGTTATTTCGGATATTCGTAATTTTCCTAGATAACCGAAGGTGCTCAGTTTTAGCTTTTTCATATCCGGCAGATTGAATTTTTACACCTTTTTTAAATCTCCTAGACATATCTCTTTGCGCTGACTTTTTCCTTTTCAAAAGTTTTTTAACCTTAGCATCTTTGTTTATATTTCGTTCTTTCGTACCATTAGAAGCTACAAACAGCTCTTTTAAACCAACATCCACACCAATCGACTCATTGGTTAGTTCTTGTGATTCAAAGTCTTCCTGGAACCCTACACTAATCCACCAGTGACGACCATCAAATGTAACTCTTGGATTTGATGATTTTTTGTTTCTTGGTAGTTGTTGGCTTGTTTTCACTTCTCCAATGGACTGAATATGAACTACTTTCTTTCCTATAATCAGTCTTTCATAATTGGCATAAAATCCTTGGATTAAATCTTTTTTGGATTTATAAGAAGTGTGATAACCATTTTTGTACTTTTCGAACGAATTTTTCCTCGCCTTATCAAAATCTTTTGAAGCCTGTTTAGGAACTTGTGCATTGATGTCTTTTAACCACTCATATTTCTTTCGCTTCTTGATCTTTGTAAATCGTTTCTGTAAATCTAACTGTGAAACAGATTTCCCAAATAGCTTATAGTATCTATCACTCATTCTTTTACAATAGTTATAAGCAAATCTTGCAGCACCAGCATGGTTTCTAAGCACTTTTTCTTGTTCAGGCGTTGGAATCAGTCTAACTTTCTTCGCCAATATCATCAGAAGCCTACTCCTTTACTGTGCGATTATTCGAGCACGCATCTTTTAGATAATGAAAGATTGATTCTTCTGAATGGTAGCGTGTTCCATCAGCATTCTCCTAAGACTACTCGGATACAAACCTGTTAATTCCGATACTTGACTAACTCGTGAAAATTTCATTATTATTCTCACCTCATTGAATTTACCATAACACATACGTTCGATAGATTCATTAAAGTTTGATAGATTTAATTAATTTTATCTTGTTCAACTAGGGGCGCAATTCCTTAGCCAGTTCTCTTATGAACTTCTCATATTTTCACATGAGCGCAGACTATATGTTTATCTCTTTATAGGTAGAATATTTTTCCATCACCATAGGCTTGTGATGTACTCTCGTCAGTTATACGAGATAGTCGTTGAACGTTCATCTTATCAATTTTGACTTAGATGATTCGAGGCGGAAGACCCATTGTTCTAGTGTTTAGGATTTAACCTTGCACCATCTGATTGATTTTTTCTGCTTTCGCAACATTCACGCTCACCATTTCTAGCCACGTTGTAGTTCAATCAGCTTTAGGGATTGCCCGCAGTTAACCCTCACTACTAGCCAATTACTTGACTAGCAGGGCTTACTGATATATTTAATTAACTTTCGTTATAATTGGTTAGATAAATCGTAACAGTTAGTTACCCTACAAAATATATACGTCTCATTTCCCATTCCTTTCTCATTTCCTAACATTACGTTAACATACATTTTTTAGAAATAGACGGACAAAATATATATGTCTAAAAAAGGAGGATGCTATATGGATGATTCTGAACGTATTATTTTAGATGTGAATGGAAAAGAAATCGAAATGTTAGATACGATTCGTACTCATTTTAAAGAAAAACATGGTGTTGAACTAAGTCACGGTGCATTGCTTCGAGATTTAATGGATATTGAATACATTCGGATTACGGAAGATCGACACAAGTATGATTAATCGATGAAACTTTAAGCCTAGAACATATTGCTCTAGGCTTAATTACATCTATACGAAAAATGTTATAATTAGGAAAAAATGCAGAGGATACCAGAATATGAAATCTGAAAATATCTCAAAACATTTTCACACATTACATGTGCAAAGAAACCAGTTCCTTCCTGAGCTTCATTCACTTTCACAAGAACAACTATGGCATAGAAAAGAGGACGGAAAATGGTCTATTGGTGAACACTTTTATCACTTATATTTAATTGCAAGGATGCTAAAAGTAGCGATTAAATTCTCTTTCACTCTTATCCCTTATGCCAAACTAAGAAAAAACGCCCCATTTGCAACTGACATGCATGACATTTATGCCGAATATAAAGAAAAACACGGTAAAGGAATGAAAGCTCCTTGGATTTTAATCCCTTCAAAAAAAGTCTATTACTCTATGAATGTAAACGAATTAGAAGAATTACTTTCACGTGAAACAGATGAAATAAAAAAACTAGTTCAAAATATAGAAGAAGATATTGCAGGACATATCGTATTTTTAGATCCAATTGCTCACTATCCTAACCTTATTCAATCTATCCAACTATTAGCGATTCATGAGAAGCATCATTTTAGCATTATGAAGAACAACTATAAAATGCTCGACTCCCTTCTAAAAATATAAAAGACTGCTCATATTACTTATCAGCAGTCTCCTATATCTATTTAAGCTCTTGATGCTTCCCACCCATACCACCTGGCTCATTGCTATCTTGGTGTACAGTTATTTTATTTGTTTTAGCATCTTTCGAAACTCTATATGTATACGATTCATTTGGTTCATCTTTAAACTGTACATTCATACCGTAAGAACCGATTTTACTATAAAAGGCCGGTTTTATGTATGAAATATCACTTTCTTTATATCCTTTCTCTTGCAAGTGCCACATCGTTGCGATAATCGCTTCTTCTCGCTTTTCTTGTTCACCAACAAACATATATTTGTCCAAAAGAAATACTTTCACGTTTGCAATTAAGCTAATTAACAGTAAAATGATAAATACTATTTTTTTCATAAATTTCCCCTAAATTGTGTTTTTTCACTATACTATAACTTACACACTAGTAAAAAAGAAAGTACGCCAGACTTTCACAGACTGGCGTACTTTCCAACTCAATTCCTAATAACTTCTTTAGTTAACCCCTTCGCCTTCTCCAAAGCCTTTTCAATCTGCTCAAATCCTGTCCCGCCAGCACTGTTACGACGCTTTACAGCTGCATAAGGTGAAAGAACTTCATATAAATCTTCTTCAAATAACGGACTCATTTCTTTATACGTTTCAAGTGGTACATCTAATAAATAGATTCCTTTTTGCGTACAATGAAGAACTAGTTTCCCGACAATTTCATGAGCTTGACGGAACGGCAGTCCCTTGCTTGCTAAATAGTCGGCAATTTCTGTTGCGTTAGAGAAGTCTTGCGTCACAGCTTGCCCCATTTTTTCTTTGTTTACAGTCATCGTTTCAAGCATGCCTGCCATAATATGAAGGCATCCTTCTACTGTTTTCACTGTATCAAACATTCCTTCTTTATCTTCCTGTAAGTCTTTATTGTAAGCGAGTGGCAATCCTTTCATTACTGTAAGTAAACTGAATAAATTACCATATACTCTGCCCGTTTTACCACGAATAAGTTCCGCCATATCCGGATTTTTCTTCTGCGGCATAATACTGCTGCCTGTTGCGTATTGATCGCTCATTTCAATAAATTGAAACTCTTGGCTACTCCATAAAATAAGTTCTTCGCAAAAGCGTGATAAGTGCATCATAAGCATAGATGAGTTACTTAAAAACTCCAGTATGAAATCACGATCACTTACCGCATCTAAACTATTTTCATAGATTCCATTAAATCCAAGAAGCTCCGCACTATATTCTCGGTCAATCGGGAATGTTGTACCAGCTAGTGCTCCTGCTCCTAATGGTGAAATGTTAATACGCTTTAACGAATCTTCATAACGATTCACATCGCGCTCTAACATCCAAAAATAAGCAAGAATATGATGCGCAAATGAAATCGGCTGTGCACGTTGCAAGTGCGTATAGCCGGGCATAATTGTTTCGATGTTATTTTCCGCTTGATGAACAAGAACAGTTTGCAATTGTTTTGTAGCTTTTATAATATCTTCTACTTTTTCTTTTAAATACAAATGCATATCTGTCGCTACTTGATCGTTACGGCTTCGGCCTGTATGAAGTTTCCCTCCTACTTCACCGATTCTTTCAATTAACATCTTTTCAATATTTAAATGAATGTCCTCAGCCTCGACTGAGAAATTCAATTTATTTTGTTTCGCTTCCTCTAGTAAATATTGAAGCCCTATCTTTATTTTCTCTGCTTCTTCTTTCGTAACAATGCCTTGCTTTGCTAACATCGTTACGTGTGCGATACTCCCTTTTATATCTTGATTTACTAATTGTTGATCAAAGGAGATGGATGCTCCAAACTCTTCAACCCACGCTTCCGCTTCTTCTGTAAAACGTCCGCCCCAAAGTTTGCTCACGCTTCCACCTTCTTTTGATTCACTTGGCTGTATACTTTCGTAGGTAAACCGAATAATGAAATGAATCCAACTGCTGCATCATGATTAAATCCATCCTGGGCAGTATACGTTGCTAATTTTTCATCGTATAAAGAGTACTCAGATTTACGCCCTTCTACAATCGCATGACCTTTAAATAATTTCACACGCACTGTACCTGTTACATTTTTTTGCGTTTCTTGTAAGAAAGCATTGAGCGCTTGTTTTAAAGGTGAGAACCATAAACCGTTATAAATTAATTCTGTTAGTTTTTGCTCAATCATCGGTTTGAAATGAGCAACCTCTTTCACAAGTGTTAAATCTTCAAGTTCTTTATGCGCTGTTATTAATGTCATTGCCGCTGGGCATTCGTACACTTCACGAGATTTAATACCGACAAGGCGATTTTCTACATGATCGATACGTCCAACGCCATGTTTTCCAGCAAGTGCATTTAACTTTTTAATTAGTTCTGAAAGTGAATATGCAGTGCCGTTTAAAGTCGTCGGTACTCCTGCTTCAAATCCGATTTCTACAAACTCTGGTTTATTCGGTGTATCTTCTAATGCTAATGTCATCTCGTATGCTTCTTCTGGCGGCGCTGCCCATGGATCTTCTAAAATTCCACATTCGTTGCTGCGTCCCCATAAGTTTTGATCGATTGAAAACGGGCTATCTAAATTAATTGGAATCGGTATATCATTTTCTTTTGCATATGCAATTTCTTCTTCACGTGACCATTTCCATTCACGTACAGGCGCAATAACTTCTAAATATGGATTCAACGCTTGAATAGAAACTTCAAAACGAACTTGGTCATTCCCTTTCCCTGTACATCCATGTGCAACTGCACTTGCGCCTTCCTGCTCTGCAATTTCTACTAATTTTTTTGCAATAAGCGGACGAGATAATGCAGAGACAAGAGGATATTTCCCTTCGTATAACGTGTGAGCTTGCATCGCTATCAATGCATATTCATTCGCATATTCTTCTTGAACATCAATCATATATGATTTAATTGCACCTACTGAAAGTGCTTTTTCTTTTACAAACGCTAAGTCTTTACCTTCCCCTAGATCTAAGCAAAGCGCGATAATATCATAATTCTTCTCTTGTAACCATTTAATTGCAACGGAAGTATCAAGACCTCCGGAATATGCTAATACAACTTTTTTCTTCTCCATTTTGCATCCCCCTAAAGAATAAATATTCATCTTTTTTTATAATAATCCAAACTTTATCACCTTTCATAAAATGAATCAAGGGGAATTTATAAAATTTTTTCAAACAATTTCGTCGAACTTCTTTCTTTTTTTATGTAAAATAGAGGAAGGAAAATGGAGGGGTGTCTATGAAAAAGTATTTTATATACAATGAACATCTAGGAATTGAAGTACCGAACATACAAAAAAAATGGGAAGACATCTCTGAACAAGCGCAGCATTCTATTTTATTAAAATGGGAGCAAGTTCGCGGAAAAATACCTGATCGCATAAAGGAACTTGAGCACCATATTAACGCTAAACAACACCACTTAAATAACGAAGAAGACTTCGAAATTTCTTGCAGGCTAAATTCAGAAATTGCCGATCTTGCTTCAATTATTAACGATCTTTGGCTTTGGTATCGTCTAACCCAAAACGTATCTGAGGGAAAAGCACACCAATGAAAAAAGCATGCCCCTCAATTAATTCGGGTCATGCTTTTTTGTCGTAACAAGCTTTGCAATATATTTCTTGCGCCGTTTTTGCTAAACATACATCAAACGGGCCTACTAATACACTTCTTTCTTTCGGCAACTTCACAAAAGCAACTAGCTCTTCTTCATATTGAATCTTTTTCTGACATGAAACACATTTTAATTCTTTTCTTTTAAACATGTCTTTTAGCATATCTCCATTCTCCCCCTCATCTATCTATATTAATATACTCTCATAATAGTTAGAGCTTGTAAAAAAATGACACATTCCGAAACAAATTATTCATATACTATGTACAAAAGGAGGTCTCAAACTTATGCGAGCTTTCATTATTATCGCTTTAACTTTTTTAAGTATCATTAGCTGGGATGCATTTTTTAAAGATAAAAGTGATGAGAACAATACAATTGAATAAAAACCCTTCTTTTCTTACTTATTGGACAAACTTCTAAAAGTTGTCCAGTTCTACGAAATAACTTAGGCTTTTCTACAAAAATATTTAAACATAACATTTTTTGTAGATTCTCTTCGGTTATTGTCGGTTTCCATCCGCATGTATTTTTTGAAAGTATGATATAATAATATAAATCTTGAAGGAAGGGATTTTGATATCATGATCGCTCGAAGGAGCATGTGGCATCGTATTGACGAATCATACACGTAGCGTATTTTTCAGCTCAGATACTTTAGTCTAGCGAAAAAAATACGAGAGTGGGGAAATTATGATTGCCCGAAGGATAATTTGGCAAAAAAAAGACTCTTCTTACACATAGCGTTTTGTTTAGGACTTAATTGTTACTAGCTAAACAAAACAAAGAAGAGCAGGATTGCTAAATGAAGAATCCTACTCCCCGTTTTGTTTAGTCGCTTTAAGACTTAAACTAAAACGAAGGTAGGGAGAATTGATGGACGAGAGGATTATTCGTTATTTCTTCAGCGACATATAGCGTAGTTAGTTTTTTTCGTAAACTAACTGAAAGCTACATGTGAGCTCGTAGTTAGTTTACAACACCAAAGGACTACTAACTACGGAAAGAAGGAATAACGATGAGGAACATCCAAAGTCGACAAATTATTAAAGAAGTTTTTATGGTTTTAATCGGTTCATTTATATTAGCAGCAGCGCTATATCACATTCACTTCCAAAACCACTTAACAGAAGGTGGCTTTGTAGGTATTGCACTATTCATCCAAAATTTTTATGATATTTCACCATCTATTTCAACTGTAGTAATGGATATCCCTATTATTTTACTATGTGCTTCATTTTTAGGTAGAAAAATGGTTGGCTATTCATTCTTAGGTTCACTTTCATTCGGAGTATTTTATTCCCTTATGGAAAATTATTCTCCTTTTACGGTAGATTTATCAAATAATTTATTTGTAGCTGCAGTAGTTGGCGGTGCGTTAGCTGGTATTGGACTCGGTTTTATATTGCGATTTGGCGGTGCAACCGGTGGAGACGATATTTTAACAATTATATTAAGTAAACGAACTCGGTTTACAATTGGGCAAATTTTCTTCGTCTTTGACGCGATTGTTCTTGCGCTTTCATTATATTATTTAAATTGGACAGAAATTGCTTTTACTATTCTTTCGATTGCCGTACAGGCAAAAACATTGGATTTAATTTACTATCCAAAAACAGAAAAGAAAGCAGCAAAGCAACCCGTTTCTATTCCAATATCCAAAAAACATGCGACAAACTAAAAAGCGAAAGGCTTCGGCCTCTCGCTTTTTTCATGCTCTCTTTTCTTTTTCTAATATGTAGCGTACTTGATAAAACTTATTTGCAAATTCAGTAACATTCCTCGTTAAGCGGTAGTTCACTGTAGAGCCAATTGCCATTCCAAGTACAGGAATGCCTTGGAATACTTTACGACGGAGAGCATAAATCGAAAATGTCTTCAAAATTTGTTTTAACACAACCTCAGTAGAAGCTGGCTTTAATACTGCTTCGTCTCCTTCATAGAAGAATGAATCCTCTTGTTCGAGTTCTCTCAGTAAATTGTACCATGCATATTGCTGAAGTCTCGCCGGCAATAATGCTGCATGGAATACCTTTAACGCAAGCATCATTTCATACGGCTTGTTCACATCATGCCCAAATGATGTCGCAACAAGTTGGACAGCCTTCACATTTAACGCAATCATAACCGGAAAATCAGCCGTTAATAATAATAAACCACCAGCACCAGTTGCTCCACCTTGTACGAATGAATATAGACGATGACGTGCTGTTTGCTGCTCTGCTATGTATGTTAATTGATCAATAGATAACGCCTTCAAATCTTCAAGTTGCTCAATTGATTCATCAAACAATCTCGATGTTCCTAAAATACGATTACGTGCATCTAACTGTGATTGTGAACTTTGAATAAGTGCATGCAAATGAAAGAGCCATCCATCTGCTTTCGTAAAAAAGTCTTTTCGTTTTTTCTCAGGTAGTTTTGCAACTGTAGTATGCAACCACTTATCAAACATCTTTTGAAAATCGGTCGCTTCTTGCTCTACTAATTGCCCTTCCCACTCTTTTATATTGTCTAAAATGGCTTGTTCTCGCTTCGATCGCATCACAACAACCACCTCGTTCGATTTTTTTCCTATTGTAACATATTTCCGCTTGTTCTTTGCAAATATGCTTGTCTATCTTTATTCACATACCATTTTTTAATGACATAAAATATTAGCAAAAAGGATGAGATGCCTCACATGAATTTATCCAATATAAAACAAAATTATAATGCAGTATTCAGCTTAGGACAAAACTGCTGGCCTGCTTGGGCTTTATATCAATTCGAATTATCACCATTTTTTGGTGTTATCGATTTTATGCTAAGCCCTTCATTAGAAAAAGTGAATTTATTATTACAAAATCGATTTGACCGTTTTTTAGGATTAGAAAATTTGTCTTTCATCTCATTTTGGGATGATGATGCTAAGTTACGACTAAGAGACAATCTTTATGAAATCGACTCCTGCCATGATTTTAAAACCGATGTAAACACACCAACATCCTGGCCTTCTTATACAGAAATTAAGTTAAACTATGAGCATCGAATTAATCGTTTTCTAACTACAATCGAAACGGCAGAATCCACATTGTTTATTCGAACGGGAGGAACATACGAAGAAGCACGTTCCTTGGAACAAATTTTATCTCAAATAGTTAAACATACATTCTCTGTCCTATTACTCATTCCTGAAGATGTACCAACTATCGCCCAAGAAGATTGGGGATTACAAAATATTTGTGTTATAAAATGCCCAGTGATGGATATATACCAGTACAATGAAGCATTTTGGAATGACTTATTTAATGGCATCACAATTCGGCCAAACGCTTAAATACACGTCACCTTTTATCACACCCTGCCTTATAATCATCCTTATACAAAATAAATAAGGAGTGATTATATATGTATCCACGTGCAAAAGCTTTTGGCATTGCTATACATCACGGTCGCCTTCTTGTACAAGAATATCATACAGGCGATGAAACATATTACCGACCTCTTGGCGGATCAATTGAACTTGGTGAAAAATCAGCACATACTGTTATTCGCGAATTTCAAGAAGAGCTTCACACAGAAGTGGAAATCACCAATTATTTAGGCTGCTTAGAAAACATCTTTCATCTAGATGGAGAAATTGGTCATGAAATCATTCAGCTATATTCTTTACGCTTATTAGACATGTCACTATATGAAATGGAAAAAATGAATATACAAGATGAGCAAACCGTATCGTATGCGAAATGGATTCCCATTACAGCTTTCATTCAGAAGGAAAAATTACTATATCCGGATGGAATTTCGAAATATATCCAAAAGAAAAAAGACGAAATCCTATAGGATCTCGTCTTTCTTTTCATATAGTATATTAACCAATATCTCCAAGACGTAGTACGTCACGAGCGATCATAACTTCTTCGTCAGTTGGAATTACGATAATTTTTACTGGAGAGTGCGGGAAGCTGATGAATGCTTCTTCACCGAATACATTATTACGTTTTACGTCGAAGTATACGCCCATGTACTCAAGGCCTTCTAATACGCGCTCACGAATAATTGCACTGTTTTCACCTACACCAGCTGTGAAGATGATTGCGTCAACGCCTTTCATACGAGCTGTGTAAGAACCGATGTATTTATGGATACGGCTCACGAACACGTCAAGTGCTACTTTCGCACGGTGGTCGCCTTCTTCTTCTTTCGCAATGATGTCACGTAGGTCACTAGAGTAACCAGTAAGACCTAACATACCACTCTTCTTGTTTAATACGCTAACTACTTCTTCTACAGTTTGGCCTGTTTTTTCCATGATGTATGGAATTAACGCAGGGTCAATGTTACCAGAACGTGTACCCATTGTTACACCAGCAAGTGGAGTGAAGCCCATAGAAGTATCGATAGACTTACCGCCTTCTACTGCTGCGATACTTGCACCGTTACCTAAGTGACAAGAAAGTAGGCTTAAGCTTTCAATTGGACGACCTAATAATTCAGCCGCACGCTCAGTTACATATTTATGAGAAGTTCCGTGGAAACCGTATTTACGGATGCCAAATTTCTCATAGTACTCATATGGTAAGCTGTATAGGAATGCAGATTCCGGCATTGTTTGGTGGAATGCTGTATCGAATACTGCTACTGCTGGTACGTTTGGTAGTACTTCTTGGAATGCTTTAATACCAACAAGGTTTGCTGGGTTGTGAAGTGGTGCTAAATCGCTTAATTCTTCGATATCAGCTAATACTTCAGCATCAATTAAAACAGAATCAGCAAATTTTTCGCCGCCGTGTACAACACGGTGACCGATACCGCCAATCTCATCAAGAGATTTTACGATTCCGTTTTCAGTTAATTTCTTAAGAAGCATGTTAACTGCTACTGCATGATCTGGGATGTTTGTAATTTCTTTTTGTTTTTCGCCATTTACAGTAATTGTGAAGATACTATCTTCTAAACCGATACGTTCTACTAAACCTTTTGTTAATACTGTTTCACTTGGCATTTCAAATAATTGGAACTTTAACGAAGAGCTTCCTGCGTTAATCGCGATGATTTTTGACATCTAGTCTTTCGCCCCTTTTTCTCTTGGTAGTTGTGTGGATCATTCCACAAACCGCTCGATTTTATCTAATTAAATTCACTCATTATGAAAACGTTTCATCATTAGTAAATTTTATACTCACGATTTTAATTTAAACATCGTCCGACATATATTTCAAGTGAAAAAATTGTAACACCAAGAAAAAAAATATATTACAGATTTCAAAAAAATTCAGTTAAATCTTGTATATATTAAAAAACATTACATATCCTATAAAACTGTACTACATTAATTACTAACCCTGTTACATATATATCGTATTATTTATGTGTTGCAAACCAAGTATTCAATTGATCCATAATGTTCTCCATAGCCTTCATGTTAGAGAATTTAGGTAATTCCACTAGTAGTGCCTGTTTCGGCATTGTTACACCTTGGCCTTTCTTTTGGAGAACAAATATACTTTTTGCATTTTTCTCGTTTTTAAACATGGAAACAGGAAGCTGTAATAATCCTTGAATAAAACATGTCTCTTTAATGAATGCATGTAGCTTTGGCGCTTGATCACTTTCAAAAATGAAGTTTGGTACTAAGAAGAATAAATACCCGCCTTCTTTCGTATGTTTCACACTTTGTTCAATAAATAAGTGATGTGCATATGACATTCCTTCATTTGCTTTTAATGTATATTCACTTGCAACAATTTCATTTGGATAATAACCAATTGGTAAATCTGAAACGACTGCATCAACTGGATCAATATAAAGTGGTGCTAGTCCATCTTGGTGGAAGAATTCGATTGCATGCTTTTGTAAATTTGCATTTACTAAAGCAAGTTTAATTAACACCTCATCCACTTCTACACCAAATCCACTCATTGTTAGTTCTTCTTTGGCGCTATTAAACAATGTAGTCATTAAGTTACCAGTTCCAATTGCAGGGTCTAAAACAGTAATTTCTTTTTGACCTTGCATAAACTTATGGAATAAGTAGCTCATGAACATTCCAACTGCATCTGGCGTCATTTCGTGATTCGCTTGTACGCCCTCTTTCATTCCTTTTAAAATGGCTAGCTGAAATGCTTTACGAATTTCTTCCCCTTTATATGTTTCTTCATTAAACGTACTATATTCACGATTCAACCGTTCAATTGTTGATTCGGATAATTCCTCTTGTAAAATCGCTCCTTCAAACAAGTTATCACCTGTTTCTACAAGCGCCTCTAAATATGTTACATCTAATTCTTTACGTAAAACTACCGTAGAAGAATCAAAAATAGAAAATAATGTTTCTACTGCCTGACTCACGTACATTCCTCCTTCTCTCTTTTACACATAACTTATATCATACCATAATCTAAATTTTTCCCAAAAGAAAAAGCGACCTCTTGCAAAGAGCTCCCCTTCAAGTTGTTTATGATGTAACGTCTTTTCTCATATATTGGTTCAGTTAACAATACATGAGAAAAGACGACCTCTTCTAAAGTAAAACTTTAATGAGAGGTCGTCTTCATTTACATTACTTCGCAGATTTAGCTGCTTCTAATGCTGCTTCATAGTTTGGATGGCTTGTACCTTCGCCTACGTATTCTGCGTAAACTACTTTGTCATTGCTATCTACTACGAATACTGCACGAGCAAGTAAACGAAGTTCTTTCATTACTAAGCCGTAAGCTTCACCGAATGAAAGGTCACGGTGATCAGAAAGTGTTACAACATTTTCTAAACCGTTTGCTGCACACCAGCGTTTTTGAGCGAATGGTAAATCAGCGCTAATTGTTAATACTTTCGCGTTTTCAATACCTGCTGCATCTTGGTTAAAACGACGAGTTTGTGCATCACACACACCTGTGTCAATTGAAGGTACAACACTAATTAATTTCACTTCACCTTTGTATGTCTCTAAACTTACTGGAGATAAGTCATTTGCTAATACTTGGAAGTTAGGCGCTTGATCGCCAACTTTAACTTCTGTTCCAACTAAAGTCATTGGGTTACCTTTAAAAGTTACATTTGCCACTTAAAAATCCTCCCTTATTTTAAACAAAATATGTACAATGTAAATGATAGTTTGTCCCTATCAATAATGCAAATAAAATCGCTTTATTTACAAAAAAATAAAGAAGCTAATCCATTGATCAGCTTCTTTATTCGTTAAATTTGAAATTCAGGATCATCTTCTTTTCGTTTATCCATCATTTCTTTCACTTTATCAACAGCTTGTGGCGCTAATTCAATTATTTTATCGATGACGTGTGTTTGCTTATCTAAGTGTAATACTTTCACACCTTCTCCATTTATAACAAGAAAGGCAACAGGATTAATAGAAACTCCTCCACCACTTCCCCCGCCAAATGGATGACGGCCTGAATGTTCTACTTTACCAAATTCACTTCCACCAGCAGCAAATCCAAAACTGACTTTCGAAACTGTAAGAATTACACTTCCATCTGCCGCTTTAATTGGGTCACCAACAATTGTATTTACATCAGTCATTTGTTTTAAATGCTGCATTGCGGTTGTCATTAAACCTTGAATTGGATGGTCCATTTTATATCCCCCCTATGATTGAACTGATTTTTCGTTCGTACCAGATCTTTGTCTTCTCATAAACGTGAGTAATTTGATACCCGTTTTTATAGCACGAAATATACGAAAAGATGCTGTTAACTCACACCTTGATGCAAATCCTTTCCCTTGAAAAACAGGGGTAATTTCAAATTCTGGTACGTCGACAATATGCATATATTGTCCTACAACTCCAGCAGCCATTCCTTTTGTCCCCCATGCATACCCAGTGACAATTCCAGTACTAGCCGCATCGCCTGCTCCAATTTGTGAATGCCACTTCCAACTATTGATTTTCACTCGTTTGAGAAAATCTTTAACAATAGTATGAACTTCTTGAAGCTTTTTTATCAGTTCTCCAATGCTATCAAGTTGTGCCATAATTTTATTATCTATTCCGCCATCTTTCTCAGCTTTTTCGATTTTCTGCCCCGTTTTTTTCTGTTGTTTTTCAATTCTTTCCAATACATCAAACGTATATCGAATCATCCATATTTTCACTTGAAATAAACATTGTTTTTCCATTTCTGAATATAAAAACGTCACCTTAAGCGATATTTTCGATAATAGTATAAGCAAAATAAAAAGTAGAAGAATTATCATTCCAATTACAAGCCATTTCATTCTTACCATCCTTTCACTCCATACCCATTATCGACAAGTTTATTCATCATTAAACAGACTTTGATAAAATTGAATATAAAAATTTTTCTAAAAATAAAAAGGAATTTTGACAATTTATATCGAAATATACTATTTGAACATATCATCCAGAAACATACTCTGACGATATGTAGCACTAAGACTAGAAAATTTAACTGCAGTGGAGGGATACATAATGGCAAATCGTCGCAATTTATTTTTCTTTTATGGTGATGACAAAGTAACGCTCGTTGAAAAAATGAAACCAGTATATCGTATTTTAGAGGAGAATGGATTTACCATATTAGATCATCCAAAAAATGCAAACGCTATCGTCAGCGTTGGAGATGATGGGACTTTCTTACAAGCCGTTCGTAAAACCGGCTTTAGAGAAGATTGCTTATACGCAGGTATTTCTACGAAAGATGAAATTTCTTTCTACTGCGATTTCCACATCGATCACGTTGATACAGCCCTTCAAGAAATTACAAAAAACGAAATTGAAGTGCGAAAATATCCAACAATTAAAGTAGATGTAGATCACGGTACATCTTTCCATTGCTTAAATGAATTCACATTACGCTCTAGTATCATTAAAACATTTGTCGTAGATGTACACGTCGACAATTTACATTTCGAAACCTTTAGAGGTGATGGATTAGTTATCTCCACACCAACAGGTAGTACCGCTTACAATAAATCATTACATGGTGCAGTTGTCGATCCACTTATCCCATGTTTCCAAGTAAGCGAACTAGCATCTTTAAATAACAACACATACCGTACACTCGGGTCACCGTTCCTTTTAAATCACGAGCGTACGTTAACTTTAACACTTAAACCAGATGGAAATGATTATCCTGTTATCGGAATGGATAACGAAGCACTTAGCATTAAACAAGTGGAAAAAGCCGTTGTTCGTTTAAGCGATAAACAAATTAAAACTGTTAAATTAAAAAACAACTCTTTCTGGGAAAAAGTACAGAGAACGTTTTTATAGTAATCAAAAAACCCTCGAATTATGGGATTTCCATAATTCGAGGGTTTTTTATTTATCAAATGCAACTTGACGCTGTTTCACAAAACATTTTGGAACAGGACAAAAGTATATGAAATTATATCAACGATTTTATCCAAAATATCAATTTACCGACATCATCAACCTATCTAAAAAGAGGAAGCAGCACCAAAATGTATTTTCGGAGCCGCTCCCTCAAATTTTTAGACGTCTTTTCTATAAACAATCTTCCCATCAATGACGGTCATTTCTGCCTGTACTTCTTTTATTTCTTCCGCCTCAACTTCAAAAATATTGCGGTCTAATATCGTAAAGTCTGCTTCATATCCTTTTGTAATTTTTCCTCGCTTTCCTTCTTTTCCAATTGCATACGCACTTCCTGTTGTAAATAAAGAAACAGCCTCATACACCGTTAATCTTTCCTCTGGCATATAGCATACGCCGTCAATAAAACTTCTACGTGTAACAGCACTATATATACCTAAAAACGGATTCACTTGTTCAATTGGAGCATCAGAGCCTCCATTACAGTGTAATCCTGCATCCAGTAACGTCTTCCAAGCATACGCATAACGAAGACGGCGTTCTCCTAGTTTTTCAATAACTGATGGAAAATCTGACGAAACAAAGACTGGCTGAATATCAATAATAGCTGGCAATTGTTTCATTCTTTCAATCAACTCTTCACGAGCTAGCTGACAATGAATAATACGGTCACGTAATCCTTCTGCAGGTGGATATAATTCAAGCGCATCAATGACATATTCAAGCGATAAATCACCAATTGTATGAATGGCAACTGGCATATGTAAATCTCGTGCTTTTTTCACTAAACCTGCAAGCTCTTCACGTGAGAAAATGGCAACTCCATTCGTTTCCTTCGCATCTTCATACGGTTCACTTAATAAAGCTGTTCTTCCGCCGAAAGAACCGTCAGAAAAAATTTTCATCGCACCAAATTCAATATAGTGCTCATTTTCATATTCTTTTCGTTCATTCGCTACTTCATGGTGAACGAGTAAATGCGCTTTAAACCGCATTTCTTTTATAACGTGTGAAAACGCATTGTACGTTTTTTGAAAGCCGCCATAATAATTTAAGTCTTCCGTATGTCCGCCAACGAGTCCATATTGCCAGCAGTCTGAAATCGCTGTTTGCAGAGCACTTTGCAAATACACTCCATCTATTTCGGGCTGAACATGTTTAATTAACTCTTGTCCTTGCTCATATAAAAGTCCTGTTAATTTATTTAATGAGTCACGACCAATTTTTCCGCCCTTTGGATCTTGCGTCGCTTCTGTTATGTTCGCTTCTTGCAATATGTATGAATTCACCCATGTCACGTGACGACAAACACGCTTTAATAAAATCGGATGTTCTTTAGAGATTTCATCTAAATCACGTACATGAACTTGTTTTGTATCTGTGAAATTATTTTCATTCCATCCTTCTCCGATAATCCAAGATCCTTTTGGCGCTTCTTCTACGCGCTTCTGAACAAGAGTAAGTACTTCGCTATAAGATTTGCAATTTGATAGATCTAGACGAAGCAACCTCTCCCCATGCCCAATAAGATGCATATGGCTATCAACGAGTCCTGGAATCATCGTTTTCCCTTTTAAGTCATATAACTTCACTTCTGAATATCGGTTTTCTAACTCTTCTTTATTCCCCATATGAACAATGACGCCATTTTCAACGTAAATAGCTTCTACTTTTTCATTCTCTTCTCGCATAGTGTAAATGGTGCCGCCATACCAAATTTCTCCCATATACTCGTCCCCCTTTTCCTTTAGTCTACGAAATTAGAGCGTATAAAAAAAGCACCATTTCGATTAAAAATGGTGCTTTTCCAAAAATTATTTTTGTTCAGTAGGGTTCGTTGTAACTTGCCATTCAATGTTAAATTTATCTTTTAGTTGTCCGTATGCTGGGCTCCAGAAAGTTTCTTGAAGTGGCATAATAACTTCTCCACCTTCTTGTAACTTATCAAATACTTCTTTCGCTTTTTCTGCATTATTAATTTGAATTGCGATTGTTACTTGAGATCCGATTGCATGCCCTTGACCTGGGAATGTATCAGAAATCATAAGGTCCGTATTACCAACTTTTAAAGTAGCATGTAAAACGCGCTCTTTCGCTTCAGCTGGAATTGAGTATTCTGGATTTTCAGGCATGTCACCAAAAGTTTGCATTACTTCTACTTTTGCGTCTAACGCCTCTTTGTAAAACTGTACAGCTTCTTGCCCACTACCATCTAAAACTAAGTACGGATTAATACCTAAAATCATACGGACACCTCTTTTTTTAGTTTATAAAATCGAACTTGTGTTCGTTTTTATAATATCATCGTTTTACATTTCATTCAACTATTTACTTCCCTATTTTCAAAATTATTTTGAAGGAAGCTCCATTTCTTGTTTTCTAAGTTCAATACGGCGAATTTTTCCGGAAATCGTTTTTGGTAGTTCATCTACAAATTCAATTTTGCGAGGGTATTTATATGGTGCAGTCAATTCTTTGACGTGTTGTTGGAGCACTGGAATTAATGTTTCTTCGTTCTTGTCTATATTCTCTCTTAATACGATAAATGCCTTCACGACACTTCCGCGAATTTCATCAGGGCTTGCGACAACCGCACATTCTCTTACATATGGATGTTTTACAAGTGCATCTTCGACTTCAAACGGTCCGATTGTATAACCAGAGCTAATAATAATATCATCACCGCGACCTTCAAACCAAAAATAGCCTTCTTCATCTTTTTTCGCTTTATCACCGGTAATATAATAATCACCGCGGAATTGCATCGCTGTGCGCTCATCGTCTTTATAATATTGTTTAAAGAGTGCTGGTGTTTCAATGTGAACTGCAATATCACCAACTTCTCCTACCTGTACAGGAGTTCCTTCTTCATTTACGATATCAACATGGTTTCCTGGCGTCGGTTTTCCCATTGATCCTGGTCTAATGTCCATCCCTTTCATTATCCCAACGAGTAATGTGTTTTCCGTTTGCCCATAACCGTCTCTTACCGTAATATCAAAATGCCTTTGGAACGTTTCAATAACTTCCCTGTTTAACGGCTCACCTGCCGATACAGCGCTATGTAACGCTTCTAAATTGTACTCACTTAAATTTTCTACCTTTGCCATTAATCTATACTCAGTCGGCGTACAACAAAGCACATTCACCTTATTATCGCCTAATAAATTTAAATACGTTTTTGGTTCAAACTTACCATTGTATACAAATCCTGTTGCACCTGAACCGAGAGTCGCTACAAACGGGCTCCAAATCCACTTTTGCCAACCTGGACTAGCCGTTGCCCATACAACATCATTTCCTTCAATTCCGAGCCAGTTCGGAGCGCTTGTACGTAAATGAGCGTATGCCCATGCATGCGTATGAACAACTCCTTTTGGATTTCCTGTCGTCCCTGACGTATAAGATAAAAAGACCATATCTTCTTTATCTGTCTTCGCCATTTCTAACATGTCACTTTCTGTTTCTAATGCTGTTTTTAAATTTTTCCAACCATCTACTGAACGCTCGCTCAAAACGAATTTTTGAAGAGATTCCACCGCTTCTACGCCGTCGAATTGTCCAATATACGGTTCGTAACTTACAATTGCTTTCACTTCTCCGTGCCCAATACGGTACTCAATATCTTTTTTACGCAACATTTCTGAGCTTGGAATAACGACAAATCCTGCTTTAATCGCAGCAATATACGTCATGTAAGCTTCAATTAAGCGCGGCATCATAATAAGGAGCTTGTCCCCTTTTTGTAAGCCACTTTTTATAAAAGCGTTTCCAATTCTATTCGCACCTTGCATTAATTCAAAATATGTAATCTCTCGTCTATTCCCTTTATCATCTTGCCAAATTAAAGCAAGCTTCTCTTTATCACTCGTATATTTCTCTATTTCCGAAACTAAATTATAAGACGGCGGCGCTAACAATTCCTCTCTCTTCATATAACATCCTCCTTTATTTCTATGCCTCCCTTATATAATAAAGAATTTTCAGTAAATTTTGAACCCTCTTCTTTTGACAATTTTTTTATATTTATGTCGAATTGATGTATGAATGTATAGCGACGATGTTTTTAACATAACGATTCATCGGCAAATAACGACGAAAACGACAAAAAGAAAGAGCGGGAGAACCCGCTCTTTCTAAGCCATCGTATATGGGATTATTTTTGGTAACCGCCTAATTGTTGCTCAGCTAGTGAAACTAGACGTTTAGTAATTTCGCCACCAACAGATCCGTTAGCGCGAGATGTTGCATCAGCTCCAAGTTGAACACCAAACTCTTGAGCGATTTCGTATTTCATTTGATCTAATGCTGCTTGAGCACCAGATACTGCTAATTTATTTGTGCTTGCCATGTTGTATCACCTCCTTGTGAGTATAGAGTGTGATAAACAACATGACTTCATGCACATTTGAATGTGGTAATTTATGGGTTTAGAAAAGTTCTTCGAATTTTTCTTCTTCAGCCACTACTTCTACTGTTTGTAATACCATTGTTTCTTTGTTCGCTACAGCCTCTTCAATTAACGGCGCGAAATCGTACTTCGATTCAAAACGATTTGCTTTCTCACGCTTCGGTTTCGTCGATGGACTTGCTGGTGTAAATACTGTACAGCAGTCTTCATATGGACGAATTGAAATATCATACGTTCCAATTTCTTTTGCAATTTTAATAATTTCTAATTTATCCATCGTAATAAGCGGACGAATAACAGGATAGTTTGTCACTTCGTTAATCGTATGCATACTATCTAACGTTTGGCTCGCTACTTGTCCAAGACTTTCACCAGTCGTAATTGCAAGTGCATTACGCTCCTCTGCAATACGCTCTGTAATACGCATCATCATACGACGCATAACTGTCATAGAATAGCTAGATGGAATTTCTTTATTAATCGTTTTTTGCACTTCAGTAAATGGAACAAGGTGAAGTGTTACACGTTTACAGTATTTCGTTAACTCTTGTGCTAAATCGATTACTTTTTGTTTCGCGCGCTCGCTTGTGAAAGGTGGACTATGGAAGTGAACTGCTTCCACAGATACGCCGCGTTTCATCGTTAAGTAAGTTGCTACCGGGCTATCGATACCACCAGAAAGAAGTACCATTACTTTTCCGCCAACGCCAACTGGTAAACCGCCAGCTCCCATGTGCTCACCACACATAATATAGCTGTAACCACTGCGAATTTCTATACGTACATTCACATCTGGATTATGAACATCTACTGTGATATCCTCTGTATTTTCTAAAATGTGCCCACCGATTTCTGGAAGTAACTCCATCGTCTTCATTGGGAAGCGCTTATCAGAGCGGTGCACTGTAATTTTAAATGTTTTCACATCACCTTTTACTTGTAAGAAAGCTGCTAATGCACCTTTTTTAATATCTTCTAATTCTGATGGTACTTTCATTGCTAAGTTAAACTTATGAATACCAAATACATCTTTCAATCTTTCAGAAATTGCTTCATGGTCTTCACCATTTAACTGAATGTACATACGATCATGTGTTGCATCAATTTTAATGTTTGGGAATTTTTTTAATTTGAATTTCACATTATCTTTTAACGTACTTACAAACTTAGAACGGTTCTTTCCTTTTGTCGTCATCTCTCCATAACGAACTAAAATATATTCATATGTCATCATATTTCTTTACCTCATCACTTCATATAATTTTGGCATCGTCTCTTTAACAATACCTTCAAATTGTTTTACTTCTTCCATCGTGTTGTCTGGTGCTAGACTAATGCGAATCGCACTTGTAGCTGCGGCGTGCGGTACTCCCATTGCCACTAGTACTCTGCTCACTTCATTTGCTTTTGAAGAACAAGCAGACTTCGTCGATACATATACACCATGCTCTTCTAAAGCATGAACGACTACTTCTGGTTTTAAACCGACAAATGATACATTTAAAATGTGCGGTGCCGCATATTCAAGTGATGTATTAATCGTTACAGTTTCCATCTCTTTAAAGAAACGGACCAGCTCTGTTTGTAAATTTTGCAAATGAACTATCTTTTCTTTCACTTGTTCCATCGTCATACGAAGTGCTTTCACCATCGCTACAATACCAGGTAAATTTTCTGTACCTGAACGATACTTGAGCTCTTGTTGACCACCTGATAAGATTGGATCTAATCTTACACCATCACGTACGTAAAGAAGACCTGTCCCCTTTACGCTATGAAATTTATGTCCAGATATTGAACAAAGGTCAATATGAGAAGCATATAAATCAAGTGGTACTTTTCCTATCCCTTGTACATGGTCCACGTGGAATCTTATTTTCGGATAGTTCGTTAATAATGTTCCAATTTCAGCAACGGGCTGAATCGCTCCAGTCTCGTTGTTCACGTGAATAATTGACACAAGAATCGTATCTTCACGAAGTGCTCGTTTTAGATCTTCTACCGATACAACACCGTGCTCGTTAACCGGTAAATACGTTACATCAAAACCGAGATCTTCTAATTGTTTATATGCTTCAAACACAGACGCGTGTTCAATATTTGTTGTAATGATATGTTTGCCGCGCGAACGATTCCTCATCGCTATCCCTTTAATCGCAAGGTTATTCCCTTCCGTTCCACCTGATGTGAAAATAATTTCAGAAGGTTTAACGTGAAGGAGCTGTGCCGCAATCGTTCTCGATTGTGTTAATAGACGCTCTGCCTCTCCTCCAAGCGAGTGAATAGAAGAAGGATTACCAAAATATTTCCCTGCAACCGTTACGTACGATTGCAGCGCTTCTGGATATGGCTTCGTCGTCGCACTATTATCAAAATAGATCATCGTTCTTCCCCTTTCAGCGCTATCACATCATATAATCATATCACAAATACGTGTAATTACGCTAAGACTACTCAAAGGTTCCGTTTTTATATAAAAGTGTACATTTCCCCCGGCCATTTGCAGGCATACTGAGTGGTGAAGATTAATAATCAGTGGTGGATGAAACCCCATTACTTATGGTTTCACTTTATTTTGAAACGAACAACCTTACTGTATTCCGCTATTCATTATAGCAACATCGACTTCAAAATTACACAAAAAAACAAACCCTTTATTAAAGGGTTTGCTCATTGTCTACATATTCAGCTATTTTTTGAACAACACCAGGTTCAAGTTGCTCTAATATAGAAGCCGCTTGTTCTAAAGCTGCATCGTATTGATATTCACGGAATAATTTCTCCGCATAATTTAAGCTTTCTGCAAGATTCTCATCATGACTGCGGTATCGGTTACCGTATTGAATTAGTTTTTCAACTAAATAAGCTTGTCCAATTAATTCTTCTGTCATTTCAGATACACCATTCACAACTGTGTATGCTTCTTCTAAACTGCTATTTACAGTATTCATATTTAACGGCTTTACTTCTAATTGCTCATATACAGCTTGCATCGCCATTTGCCCTTTTTGTAAATCTTCCATAATATTCTCTGGAAGACCTGGTAAATTCGACTTCTGCATAAAACGTTTCGTCTCAAAAATTGTATTTCGCATTTCTTGTAACTTCTCACGTGCTTCAAATTCTTCTTTGCGCATCGTTTGCAGCATTTCTTTATATTCTGCATGAAGTACTTTTAAAGTTTCACATTGCTCATAAACCTCTTCTAGTTCCTCACGAATGATAGAGAATGCAATATCTTGTTCAGCAACGCGTATTTGTAACACTTCAAAACGTTTCATTAAAATATGCATTTGCTTTTCAATTACTTTTTGTGACTCAATATCTTTGTCTTGTAATTGATAACTTTGTTTCACAAGTTGTGTTTCTATTTTCGTTTCAATTGTTTCTGTACGAATTTCTTCTAAATCTTCATAAACAGACAGTGTTTTTTGCTCCACATAATGTTTCGCATGCACTTCTTGTTCAAGTTGATCATAAAAACTGTCTAAACGAGTCTTTAAGTTCTCTACTTTTTCTGCTGCTTCTGTTATATGAAGTTCCTGTATATCCATTAAACATGTGTGTAGTTGTGTCGTCATATCGCGGACTTCTTTAGGGATTTCCAAATACTCTAATACATAGCCTTGTCTTATCATATCATCATGGCCTTGTAATAAATCTTCCAGCTGAACTGGTAATGTCGCTTGACACTCTACCAATAAATCCGGAATTTGATGAATAACGATTTCTAAACTTGCTAAACCTTCTTCTAAACTAATAACAATTTCTCTCGCTTTTAAATAATCACCATTATCTGTTGCCTCTTCAAAAGTTTTGAACTTCTCGGATTCAACATCTAACATCTCTTCAATTTTTTGCTCAGCTGCTCCATACATGTGTCGATGAGCAAGAACGCTCTTTTTCATACTACGATATGTATCACGTAACCCTTCAATTTCCGAGCTATTTTTCTCATGGCTTTCTAACAGTTGCTGTAATTCATTTAAAATGTCTGTAATACGATTATCAGCGTCATCTAAACCACCTATGGATTCTTTCATCGCATGCTTTGCTTTGCGGAAGGAGAATTGCGAGGCGAATTTTCGCGCTTGCGCTAAATCTTTTTCAGCTTTCGGAAGAGTTGTTGATACAATTTCATCCCACTCTTCACGCCATTTACCAAACAGCTCTTCTGTTTGACCTGTCATATTTAAATCTTTTACCCGCTTTAGTTCATCTGCCACAGGTTTATCTTTTATCTCTTGTTTCCACTGCTCCAGTGCTTCAATATCTTTATATGAACGATTTCTTATCACAAGCTCTATCATGAGCAGCACTAGAATAGAGCTTACTACAATGATAACGATCGTCAGGATAGAATCCATGCAAAAAAGCCTCCTAGTTATATCTCTTTTTTTGTCCGTTCCGTTTATGAAATGGAAGGCATTATGTATAAAAAGGGAATTCCCCTATATTTAACAACTAACAATGTTCTAATCATACCATGTAATGACGTGTTTTTGACCTAGTTTTTTTTAAAATTTCATGTTTCTTTACATATGATTGTAATATTTCTTAATATTCCACTTATTACATTATCCGTCCTCAAATGAATGCAATAAAGGTAAGGCTTTTACGGGCAGTTAATGCAGGATAACGAGCTCTCTTTCATATGAGAGACGAAATAAATCTTTCGCATTAGTGGTGGTTCTACAGAAATCGCACGTACGTTACCTTGCATTACAGCTTACTGTAAAGCGGTTTCCGGAAGCAATGTTATACCAAGTCCAGCTCCTACCATCGCAATCATCGGTTCTGCATAAGATGTTTCAACCGCAATTATTGGTTTCGCGCCCATACATTGAAACACATTCATAATCATTTTCCTTACATCACATATTTCTAGGTATACAATTAGCTGTTCATTAACAATTATTGCGCTAGTATGCAACAATTTATGGCAAAGAAAACAACATATAAAAATCCCCACCTCAGTTCGTTAGGTGGGGATTTTTTACATATGAACAGCTCTTGGTAGTTCATAATACATACTCGCTTTATATAATGTTCGTTCCATCCATTGCTCAATTTCCTTCGTATACATTTCTAAGAAAAACGTCTCAGACGGAAATGAGTGTAGCACCTCTGATATATATTGTGGATATAAAAACGGCATATTTATCATGCCTTTTAATTGCGTCATAAACATTGTAAAAGATATCTTTTTAAATTCTTGCTTCATTTGTCCTTGTTTAATGATTTGCTCTATATAATATCTTTCTCTAGAAAAATAAACGGTCATCACTTCACGAATTAATGTCGTATCAAGCGAAAGCTCTCTATAAAAAAAACGTGTCAGTTCTCTATTATCAAATTGATATCGTAAAATCCCGCGCACCATTTGCACCATCACATCTTTAGCCGATAAATATTCTCTCTGTTCAAATGACGTTTCAATTACGTGAATATATCCTTCTAAAAAATCAGTAATAAGCTGTTCTAATAACCCTTGCTTTCCAGCAAAATAATATGAAATATTCGCTACATTCACATCCGCTCGCTTTGCAATTTCTCGCACCGACGTTCCATCATAACCTTTCGTATTAAACAATGATATTGCCGCATCAATTACTTTTTGTTTCGTCTGTTTCATGCGCTCACTTCCTCTCACTGAACAGCTATAGTTTAAATTTCTTGACTTTTAAGACAAATTCCTTTAATTTTCTATCGACAAAGTCATGTGAAATACATCGTATTTTGCTATCGTTTTACATATCTCGCTAAAAAGGGAGTTGTTTCCATGTTTACAAAAGAAAGTTATGCAGGATCTCGTGAAGAGCAATATGAGACAGTAATTAAACAACTGGATGCATTATTAACTGGCGAACCGAACGTAGTCGCAAACTTATCAAATGCGTCCGCACTATTAAATCAATTTTTAGATCGCGTTAATTGGGTTGGCTTTTATGTAACAGAAGGAAATCAACTTGTTCTTGGACCATTCCAAGGGATGCCAGCTTGCGTGCGTATTCCGTTCGGACGTGGTGTTTGCGGCGTTGCAGCTGAAACAAAAACAACGCAACTTGTAGCAGATGTTCACCAATTCCCAGGACATATCGCTTGCGATAGTGCCTCTAATTCTGAAATCGTTGTACCGATTATGAAAGAAGGGAATATCATTGGTGTGCTTGATATTGATAGTCCTGAAAAAAATCGTTTCGATGAAGTAGATCAGCACTATTTAGAAAAGTTTGTGGAAACACTCCTAAAACATATTTAAAAAAAGAAAAGAGCGAGTTATCGATTACGTACGTAACGTACGAAACCGATAGCTCACTCTTTTTTATTGATTACTCACAGTAGATATCTTCTTTAGCGCCTGTTCTAAATCAGAAACGATATCTTCCCATGATTCTAAGCCGACAGATAGGCGTATTAAATTATCGAAAATACCCATTTCTATTCTTAGTTCAGCTGGAATAGCTGCATGCGTCATCGTCGCTGGATGCTGAATTAACGTTTCTGTATCACCTAAACTTACGGCAATTGTAATAAAATGGAGGTCATTGATAAACGACTGTGTTTCCTCTTTCCCGCCTTTAATTGAAAAAGAAATAACGCCCCCGCCTCGTTTCATTTGGCGGGATGCTAATTCTCCCTCCGGATACCAAACACCTTCTACTGCTTCATGATTTTTCAAAAACGATACAATTTTTTCCGCATTATCACAATGACGATCCATTCTTACTGCTAATGTTTTTAATCCGCGTAACAATAACCACGCGTCAAACGGCGCCATAATACCGCCGATATCTTTTCGCATCGGACGAATTTTATCAGCTAACGTTTTCGTTCTACAAATTGTTACACCCGCTACAACATCCCCGTGACCACCAATATATTTTGTCGCACTGTGAACGACGGCGTCACAACCGAGCTCAAGAGGTCTTTGTAAATAAGGGGAACAAAACGTATTATCGACAATAACAAGCAAATCATTGCGCTTCGCTACCCCGATCACCTTTTCTAAATCAATTAATTTCATCGTTGGATTTATCGGTGTTTCAACGAAAATGAGCTTTGTATTTGGACGAATTTTATTTTCAATATCAGTCTCTGTCTCCATATCACAAAACGAATGCGTAATCATAAATTTCTCTTCTAATACTTCTAAAAAACCGTACGTACATCCATATAATCCATTTGAACAAATAATATGATCTCCAGCCTTTAGAAAACCGATTAAAGTTGCTGAAATGGCTGCCATACCTGAACCGAACGCCAGCGCTTCCTCTCCATCTTCTAAAACAGCCATACGTTATTCAAATAATTTCACTGTTGGATTCCCAAGCCTTGAATAAATATAAGATGGATCTTCTCCCGCAAAACTCGCTTCTCCTTGCTGTGCTGTCTCAAACGTAAATGTAGAAGTTTGAAATAAAGGTGGTGTTAAACTCCCTTTATTTTCATTTGATTCATATCCGTGATGAATTAATGCTGTCTCTATATGTTTCTTTTTCATAAAAACATCCCCCTTATGTCTTTATTTCCACATATCCACCAGGAAAAATCTGATGAACGTCTTTACTACATTTTATGTAAGCGTTTCACTTCTGTTTCTATCTCTTCTTTTATATTGTTTTAAATTCCTTCTTGTTAATTTCCAAAATTTATCTGCATAAAACAAAAAGGGAGTCTCTTGACGAAACTGTAAGTAAAAGATATAATAGCGTTTGTGTAAAATAAAAAGGCAGCCTTGTAATGTGAGTTTATCGTTTGTATTTTGTTCCTCTGCGGAGGTGTATCTCGTAACTCCCTGCTGCTGGAGCGAAGGTACATGAAAACAAAATACCCGTAAATATCGATTACGTCTGTTTTTATTTTACGAAAATAAAAACATTTTTAAAGGAGGAGTCAACTATGGCTCGTTATACAGGTCCAGCATGGAAACTGTCTCGTCGTCTTGGAATCTCTCTAAGCGGCACAGGAAAAGAATTAGAAAAACGCCCTTACGCACCAGGTCCTCACGGTCCTAACCAACGTAAGAAACTTTCAGAATACGGTTTACAATTACAAGAGAAACAAAAACTTCGTCACATGTACGGCATGACTGAGCGTCAATTCCGTCGCACATTTGACCAAGCAGGTAAAATGCCTGGTAAGCACGGCGAAAACTTCATGATCCTTCTTGAAGCTCGTCTTGACAACCTAGTTTACCGCATGGGCTTAGCTCGCACTCGTCGTGCAGCTCGCCAATTAGTAAACCACGGTCACATCACGGTTGATGGCGCTCGCGTAGATATCCCATCTTACCGCGTTAAACCTAACCAAACTATCAGCGTTCGCGAAAAATCTAACAGCCTTGTTGTTGTTAAAGAAGCGATCGAAGTTAACAACTTCGTACCAGAATACTTAACTTTCGATGCTGATAAGTTAGAAGCTACTTACACTCGTCACGCTGAGCGTTCTGAGCTAGCAGCTGAAATCAACGAAGCATTAATCGTAGAGTTCTACTCTCGTTAATCTCGGTACTCTGCAAAGAGTATTATTAAAAGCCTTAGGAACCTTGTTTATCAAGGGGCCTGGGCTTTTTTTATTTATATAAATGTCGTATGTATAGTAAGATACTTCAAGGAAGTTTTTTCATGAGTTATGGATAATCGTCCTTACTTCTCTTTTATTCATTCCAACGATTGGATTCTCTTTAATACTAGCTCCGTTTATTGTGCAAAATTTTATAATCCATCTTCATTACATGCTGTTATACTTATTCCTTTAAACATATAATCATTTCATTTTCAGACTACTCCTTTTTTCATTACTTCCAAATTATACCTCAATAGAAAAAGCTACCAAAGAAACTAAAACGTTCTCTCTGGTAGCTTTTATTTATATATTAAAATTATTTATTTTCCTCTTTTTGAACATATACATAAGCATCTTTCTGCTCTTTATGTACATCAACCTTCGAATGCTCTGCAAGCTGACCAGCGTTTAACAAAGAAAAAATAATGAGCGCTTCTAGTGACATTTTGTTTTACCACTCCTTTCTATTTGTTATACATTTATCATACCGCTTACATGTGATTTCCGTATGAACTCGAAAAGGAGATTACAACAAAAAGGTTCCAGGAATACGAATGCACGCTATAATAACCATTAAATAGGAGGTTGTTTCATTTTGACAATAAACCAAATGGTTCAGTTAGGCAGTGCATTTATGCTGTTTATTACTTCAGCACTTATGAGTTGGTATCAAGGGAGTAATTTAATAGATTATCCTGATGAATGGAAATATAGCGCTAAGTTTACGAATTATTTTAAAGGGTACGTTTCACATTATGACGATATTTATCAAATCGATTTCTTTATATATGCGGCAAAATTTTATCCCGGGGCATTTGTCGTTATGCTAATTAGCTTACTTTATATGCTCGTATTAATTCTTCATATTCTATTTAAAAGAAATCATGAGGCAATTTAAATGCATACATAAAAACCCCGAACGATAGACTTTTCAGCCTACCATTCGGGGTACTATTTGTTTTAAATTCTTTTCTGATTAGTAACGAATTAAGAAATATTTCTTCTTACCGCGACGAATGATTGTAAATTTACCTTCAATGCGGTCGTTTTCTGTTACAACGTAGTCTAACGCTTGTGTACGCTCACCGTTTACGTAGATTGCACCGTTCGTTACATCTTCACGTGCTTGACGTTTAGATGGTGAAATTTTGCTTTCTACAAGTAAGTCGATTAATACTGTATCTTCTGCAGTACGTTCTACAGATGGTACGTCTTTGAATCCTTGCTCGATTTCGCTTGCAGTAAGTTCTGCTACAGAGCCACTGAATAATGCAGCTGAAATTTTAATTGCTTGCTCTAACGCTTCTTCGCCGTGAACAAGTTTTGTCATTTCAGATCCTAATGATTTTTGTGCTGCACGTTTTTCTGGTGCTTCAGTTACTTGCTTCTCAAGCTCAAGAATTTCTTCATGAGATAAGAATGTGAAGTATTTTAAGTATTTAACTACATCGCGGTCATCTGTATTGATCCAGAATTGGTAGAACTCGTAAGGAGTTGTTTTCTCTGGGTCTAACCAAATTGCGCCGCCCTCTGTTTTACCAAACTTCGTACCATCAGATTTTGTAACTAGCGGAATTGTTAAACCGAATGCTTTCGCATCTTCTTCTGATTTACGGATTAATTCAAGACCAGCTGTAATGTTACCCCATTGGTCACTACCACCGATTTGAAGACGGCAATTGTGTTGTTGGTATAAGTTTAAGAAGTCGTATGATTGTAAAATCATGTAACTAAACTCAGTAAATGAAATACCAGTTTCTAAACGAGATGCTACTGTATCTTTTGCTAACATATAGTTTAAACCGAAGTTTTTACCGATATCGCGTAAGAATGAAATTACATCTAAGTTACCAAGCCAATCATAGTTGTTAGCCATTGTTGCTGGGTTGTCCACGTTTTCAAACTCTAAGAAGTTTGAAAGTTGGTTTTTAATGCTTTCTGTGTAGTAAGCAACTGTATCTTTCGTATTTAATGTACGCTCTGCTTTTTTACCACTTGGGTCACCGATCATGCCAGTACCACCGCCAACAAGTGCAATTGGTTGGTGACCAGCTAATTGGAAACGACGTAACATTAATACTGGTAACATATGACCGATGTGTAAGCTATCCGCTGTCGGGTCGAAACCACAGTATAATTTAACGCTTTCTTTTTCTAATAATTGCTCAAGTCCCTCAGCATCTGTTTGCTGATTAATTAAACCGCGAAATTCAAGATCTTGTAAAATACCCATATCCTACATACTCTCCTTTAAGTTCATTACTGGCGTGAAGGTTGAAAACATAAAAAAATCGCCCCTTAAATAAGGGACGATTTTGATTATCGCGTTACCACCCTAGTTGCAGGCAAAAAAAGCCTACCACCTTATTTACATAACGGCTTAGCACCGTCTTTTCCCTTTTGAATACACTTCAATCGAAAAAAGATGCTCTAGGGGCGTAATTCGCGATCATCTATGTGCTGATTTCCACCGACCATCAGCTCTCTAAAACAGGGAAATGATCACTACTTCTCCCTTTCCACGCTCAATTATTCATATACTTTTCTTTATACCATCATTTATATAGGCGTGTCAAATAGAGGTATGAGTTCTTTCCCTACCAATCCTTTATAAAGTCGCAAGGAATATCGTAATAAGAGAAATAACTGGAACACCAACTAATAACGACACATGAAACACAACCGATAAATCATTCCCAATCGTCGCTTCCACAGGATCTTTCGCTGGAGAAGCAAGAAATCCAAGAAATCGCTCGAAGCGGCTTACCGTTTTTGGAAAATCCGGTATTTCTACATGATCGCTATCTAAATGCTGCTTTAATTTATATTCATTCTTAAAAGGATTTTCGCTCAATTTCATCCACCTCCAGCAATTGTTTCAATTTCTTTATCCCGTTATGAAGTCTCGACTTCACTGTTCCAACAGGAATATCCAGTACCTCTGCAATTTCTTTTTGCTGCATATCATGATAATAAGAGAGAATCAGGACCGCTCGCTGTTCTTCAGGAACTTTCAAAATTGCTTCTCTTACCGTAAGCCGGTCTTCATGGGAAAACTCTACCTCTTGCACTGGTACTAAAAACGGTAAGAGCGAACGCCACTTTTTTCTTCTATTTAATTTATTAATCATAAGACGATAACCGATTTGAAATAAATACGTTTTAATTTTTCCTTTTCGGGTTTCATACATATGTTTCTTACGCTCTAGAGTCAAAAACGTATCTTGAACGAGATCTATACTCAGTTGTTCATCACGATTAAATCGATACAAAAATGTATATAGCGCTGGTTTGATTAAAACATATAGTTTTTCTCCAGCTTGCTTATCTCCATTTTGGTACGCAAGCATGAGCTCCTCCTCAATCCCAATCTGCGCCATTTTTTCTGATCTCCTTTATTCCTTTTAACGTTAATGAAATACGGGAAATTAAATATGCACTTGCGACAATGACCCATGCTTGTGACTGATTCGTAAAAAATTGAACATATGGGTTTTGAATCGTATGGCCGGTTGAAACTAAAATATTTAACGCCAGCACACATATACATGCATACACTGCAAGACAGACCGAAATTGTATCAAATACATTCCAACGAAAATATATTTTTGTTTTTGTAAAATCAATTTTATTTCCATTTTTTCGTACAATATACTTCTTATCAAACGGAATAAGGATTGAAAAGATAACAATCATTATAATCCCAACTGTAATCATTGAAATTTTAAATCCAATTGGTATAGGCAATAACATACCACAAGAAAACACAACTATAATTCCAATTAAAGCAAAAGTCAGCATCAATTTATTAGACATAAAAAAGCCTCCCTCATCTATTCTTTCATAAATGTATACAGACGAGGAAGGCGCTTCGTTCAAATATTATTTTATTTTTTTTATGATTCTCGCAGGATTCCCGCCAACTACTACATTACCTGGCACATCTTTCGTTACAACAGCGCCAGATGCGATGACAGCATTATCTCCAATTATTACGCCCGGATTAATAATCGCTCTTCCGCCAATCCATACGTTATCGCCAATTGTAACTGGTTTTCCGTACTCTGATCCGCTTATGCGCTCTACCGGATCAAGCGGATGCGTTGCTGTATAAATGTGAACACCTGGAGCTAACATACAGTTCACTCCGATTGTAACTGGGCATACGTCTAAAATCGTACAGTCAAAGTTTGCGTAAAAGTTTTCACCAACGTGAATGTTATAACCGTAATCACATCTAAAAGAAGATTCAAGATGAATGTTATCTCCAGTCGTTCCGAATAATTCTTTTACGATTGCACTACGTTCTTCTAGTTTTACTTCTGGTGTTTCATTTAATTTTCTCGTTAATATACGAGCTTGCTCCCTGTCCTTTACTAAAACGGGATCAGCCGGTATGTACATTTCCCGATACGATAAACTTAACTAAATCTATACAATTCAATCAAATTTACACAAGTTAGTGCTTCATCGTGTTCTCGCAACCCCGAAGGGACGAGGGGTATAACACTCCACACGAGGCAGTATCGTTACCTCCTATTATCAAGCATTTATTTTACCCATCTTGATAAATTTATCGCAGCATTTACATCCCTATCGTGATGGCTATTGCATGGAACACAACGCCACTCACGTATTTTTAAACTCCACTGTCCTTCTGGTTGAACTGAATGGTCGTATTTAACGCCGCAACATGAGCAAATCTTGCTTGAGGCGAACCATTTATCAGCTTTTACATACTCAATGCCGTACTTCTCGCACTTGTATGATAAACATTGAAAGAAGAAGTTTAATTTTTGAAATGAAAATGCTTTCGATAGTTTTTTGTTTTTTAACAGGTTTGAGATAGATAAGTCTTCCACAACAATCCTCATTGGTTTGGTTTTCACCAATTTAGCTGTTGCTTGATGGATATGGTTATTTCGGATATTCGTAATTTTCCTAGATAACCGCAGGTGCTCAGTTTTAGCTTTTTCATATCCGGCAGATTGCATTTTTACACCTTTTTTAAATCTCCTAGACATATCTCTTTGCGCTGACTTTTTCCTTTTCAAAAGTTTTTTAACCTTAGCATCTTTGTTTATATTTCGTTCTTTCGTACCATTAGAAGCTACAAACAGCTCTTTTAAACCAACATCCACACCAATCGACTCATCGGTTAATTCTTGTACTTCAAAGGATTCTTCAAACCCTACACTAATCCACCAGTGACGACCATCAAAGGTAACTCTTGGATTGGATGTTTTTTTGTTTCTTGGTAGTTGTTGGCTTGTTTTCACTTCTCCAATAGACTGAATATGAACTACTTTCTTTCCTATAATCAGTCTTTCATAATTGGCATAAAATCCTTGGATTAAATCTTTTTTAGATTTATAAGAAGTGTGATAACCACTTTTGTACTTTTTGAACGAATGTTTCCTCGCCGTATCAAAATCTTTTGAAGCCTGTTTGGGAACTTGTGCGTTGATGTCATTTAACCACTCATATCGCTTTCGCTTCTTGATCTTTGTAAATCGTTTCTGTAAAGCTAACTGTGAAACAGATTTTCCAAATAGCTTATAGTATCTATCACTCATTCTTTTACAATAGTTATAAGCAAATCTTGCAGCACCAGCATGGTTTCTAAGCACTTTTTCTTGTTCAGGCGTTGGAATCAGTCTAACTTTCTTCGCCAATATCATCAGAATTTAACTCCTTTACTGTGCGATTATTCGGCACTCACCTTTCAGATAATGAAAGATTTGTTCTTCTGAATAGTAGCGTGTTCCACCAGCATTCTCCTCAGACTACTAGGATACAAACCTGTTAATTCCGATACTTGACTAACTCGTAAAAATTTCATTATTATTCTCACCTCATTGAATTCACCATAGCACATACGTTCGTCATATTCAATAAAATTTATCTCGTTCAACTAAGGGCGCAATTCCTTAGCCAGTTCTCTTATGAACTTCTCATGTTTTCACATGAGCGCAGACTATATGTTTATCTCTTTAGAGGTAGAGGATTTTTCCATCACCATAGGCCTGTGATGTACTCTCGTCAGTTATACGAGATAGTCGTTGAACGTTCATCTTATCAATTTTGACTTAGACGATTCGATGCGGAAGACCCATTATTCTAGTGTTTAGGATTTAACCGTGCACGATCTGATTGATTTTTTCTGCTTTCGCAACATTCACGCTCACCATTTCTAGCCACGTTGTAGTTCAATCAGCTTTAGGGATTGCCCGCAGTTAACCCTCACTACTAGCCAATCACTTGACTAGCAGGGCTTACTGATATATTTAATTAACTTTCGTTATAATTGGTTAAATAAATCGTAACAGTTAGTTACCCTTGTATCATCTTTTCTTTTTCTGTTTTCATCATACTATCCCCTTTAACTCATATATATAAGTTGAACAACTACATCATAACATAAAAAAAGAAAGGTCTGAACATATTACTTGTTCAGACCCTTCCTCTTTTAATCTTCCATCGTCGATAAGTCACCTGTTGGTAAGTTTAATTCCCACGCTTTTAATACGCGGCGCATAATTTTACCACTTCTCGTTTTCGGTAATTTATCTCTAAATTCAATTTGTCTTGGCGCTGCATGAGCTGCTAAGCCTTTTTTTACAAATTGACGAATCTCTTCTTTTAATTCTTCAGATGGTTCGTATCCCACGCGAAGCGCGATAAATGCTTTAATGATTTCCCCGCGTACTGGATCAGGAATACCAATTACACCAGCTTCTGCTACAGCAGCATGCTCGATTAATTTACTTTCTACTTCAAACGGACCAACACGCTCACCTGACGTCATAATTACATCGTCAATACGTCCTTGGAACCAGAAGTATCCATCTTCATCCATATAAGCAGAGTCACCTGATACGTACCAATCTCCCGGCATAAAGTAAGAATCATATTTTTGTGGGTTATTCCAAACCGCACGCATCATAGATGGCCAACCTTTACCAATCGCTAAGTTCCCCATTGTGTATGGAGGCACTTCATTTCCTTCATTATCAACAATCGCTGCTTTCACACCCGGAATTGGTTTCCCCATTGAACCTGGACGGATTTCCATACAAGGATAGTTACAAATAACTTGTCCGCCTGTTTCTGTCATCCACCACGTATCATGAATACGAAGTCCAAATGCGCTCATACCCCAGCGAATTACTTCTGGATTTAATGGCTCACCAACACTTAATACGTGACGCACTTGTGATAAATCATATTTTTTAATTGCGTCTTGTCCAGCTCCCATTAACATACGGAACGCTGTCGGTGCACTATACCAAACTGTTACACCGTAATCTTGCAGTGCTTCATACCATGCCTCTGGACTAAATCTCCCGCCTAAAATAACATTTGATGCTCCCACTAACCACGGTGCAAAAATACCGTAAGCTGTTCCAGTTACCCAGCCTGGGTCAGCTGTACACCAATATACATCATCTTCTTTTAAATCTAATACCCATTTCGCTGTTTGATAGTGCTGAACCATTGCGTTTTGAGCATGAAGGACGCCTTTTGGCTTACCAGTAGAACCAGATGTGTAATGTAGAATTAAACCGTCTTCACGGCCTAACCACTCGATATGTAATTCTTTTGAAGCTTGTTCAAATAAAGGATTGAACGCTACAGTTTTACCGCCTTCTTCTGCATTGTCTCCAACAAGGAAAACTGTTTTTAAAGCAGGTAAATCATTTAATGGTATGCGCTCTAACAATTCAGGAGTTGTAATTAACACCTTCGCTTCGCTATCTTCTAAACGATCGCGAACTGCGCCTTCCATAAATGCTTCAAATAATGGTCCAACAATTGCCCCTAATTTCACTGCACCTAAAAGTGCGAAATATAATTCTGGGGAACGCGGCATAAAAATAAAAACGCGATCGCCTTTCTCAACATCACCATAGTTTTTCAGGACATTTCCTGCTTTATTCGAAAAATCCTTCATTTCCTTAAACGTATATTTCTCTTTTCGCGATCCATCTTGATAATAAAGTGCTACTTTATTCTTTCGATCTGATTTCGCATGCTTATCAATTGCCTCATACGCCATATTTACTCGTCCTGTTTCATTCCAAGTAAAATTTTTATTAACCTCTTCCCAGTTAAAATTCGCGTATGCCTCTTCATAATTCGGCAAATTATTTTCTCCTTTAATGACAGGAAGCGTTTCCACTTTCATACTTTACATCCCCCTCCTATGTATTCTATTATCTATTATAATGACATTATTTAAAATTTTCAGTATTTTTGTTGATTTTTAGACAAATTTTTAATGACAAAATTCGATTCACATCGCATATATTATAAAGTACGATATTAATAGATTCACAAACCCTCAAGGTGGTGAGCAATAAATTGATTCATAAAAAAATATATAATGCCAGAAACTTAAAAACAGCGAAAGGCACTTTAATTATTGAAGGTCCTGTCTCTACACATAATCTTGAAATGTATGAATTTCATCCAGACTTAATTGCGTTTCGTCCTGTCGAGCAGCAATATAAAGCAATTGTCGAAATTTCTAAGTTACCAGAAGCTCGTCTCATTATTGCTAGACATGACCAAACGATCGTTGGATATGTTACATACTTATATCCTGATCCGCTCGAGCGATGGTCAGAAGGAAAGATTGAAAACTTAATTGAACTCGGGGCGATTGAAGTTGTCCCAGCCTTTCGTGGTTGCTCTGTCGGAAAAAATTTATTAGAAGTTTCAATGATGGACGATCATATGGAAGATTACATTATATTAACGACTGAATATTATTGGCACTGGGATTTAAAACAAACAGGCTTAAATGTTTGGGAATACCGAAAAGTAATGGAAAAAATGATGAATGCTGGTGGTTTACAATGGATGGCTACAGATGATCCTGAAATTTGTTCACATCCTGCCAACTGTTTAATGGTCCGCATCGGTAAACGTGTTGATACGGATTCCATTCAAGCATTCGATCGTCTACGTTTTCACAATCGTTTTATGTATTAATAAAGGGGGCAACTGGAATGATTGTAGAAGAAATTATGAATCAAAATGTAGTAACACTACATCCAAACGATACAATCGAAACAGCAATCCGAACGATACGTACGAAAGGCATTCGGCACATTCCAATTGTCGATCAAAATAATCATGTCGTAGGCATTATTTCTGATCGGGATGTAAGAGATGCAAGTCCGTCTATTTTAGATGAACAAGTTTCACTCGATATGCTGAAGCAACCGCTTGAACTCATAATGAAACACCCTGTTATGACTTGTCACCCTCTCGATTTCGTTGAGGAAATTGCGACTTTATTTTTTGAAAATAAAATAGGCTGTCTTCCTGTTACGAAAGCTGGAAAACTCGTAGGTATCATTTCTGAATCTACAGTGCTGCACACGTTAGTAAAATTAACAGGAGCTCATCAACCGAGTTCACAAATTGAAATTCAAGTGAAAAATGAACCTGGTATTCTTGGAAAAGTCGTTGCTATTTTTAGTGATTTACAAATAAATATTGTGAGCGTTCTCGTCTATCCAGCAAAAGATGAGAATGATAAAGTACTCGTTTTCCGCATTCAAACGATGAATCCTCTAAAAGTGATCGATGCACTCGAAGCAGAGGGCTACCGCGTATTATGGCCAAACATAATGGGGATGCAAGCATGAGCAGCGCCTTCATTTATTCGGATGACTTTCGGGGCTATTCTTTTAGCCCTGATCATCCTTTTAACCAACTACGCGTCACACTTACGTATGACTTATTACAAAAGAGCGGTTTTATCTCCCCTTCTCAAGTCATCCCGCCAAGAATGGCTACAGATGAGGAAATTGCATTCATTCATACAGAGGAGTACATAAATGCGGTAAAACTTGCTGGAGAAGGAAAGTTAGAAAAATCAATTGCGATGACATATGGACTTGGAACAGAAGATACACCAATGTTTCCAAATATGCATGAAGCAAGTGCATTACTCGTTGGCGGAACATTAACAGCTGTCGATGCTGTTATTTCTGGGAAAGTAAAGCATGCCCTCAATTTAGGTGGCGGCTTACATCATGGCTTTCGTGGTAAAGCATCTGGCTTTTGTATTTATAACGATAGCTCTATCGCAATGAAATATATTCAGAAGAAATACGGTTTACGCGTTTTATATATTGATACAGATGCTCATCACGGTGACGGGGTACAATGGTCTTTTTACGACGACCCTAACGTATGCACCATTTCATTACACGAAACTGGGCGTTATTTATTTCCTGGAACTGGCGCAGTAAATGAACGTGGACAAGGAAATGGATATAATTATTCTTTTAACGTTCCACTCGACGCTTTTACAGAAGACGCATCGTTTTTAGATTCATATCGAACAGTTGTAAAAGAAGTGGCAGCATACTTTAAACCGGATATTATTTTAACGCAAAATGGTGCTGATGCACATTATTACGATCCACTTACACACCTTTGCGCAACGATGAACATTTACCGTGAAATACCGAAGCTCGCTCGTGAAATCGCTAATGAATATTGCGACGGTCGCTGGATTGCTGTCGGCGGTGGTGGCTATGATCACTGGCGCGTCGTACCAAGAGCTTGGGCACTCATTTGGCTCGAAATGAACAACATCCAAAACATCTCAGGTTATCTCCCTCCAGAATGGATTGACGCTTGGAAAGGACAAGCAGAAACCGACCTTCCCCTTACATGGGAAGATCCAGACAACATGTATCAACCTATCCCTAGAAAACCAGAAATCGAAGAAAAAAATGCATTAACTGTAGCGAAATCTCTTGAAATTATTCGGAATAATATGACAAAATCTTTATATTAAACAGAGAGGAGGCTCGCTTTTGAACAGCCTCCTTTTATTTATAGCTAGCTATTATTGTCGTTTTCTGTCGGTAAGTCGATATATTTTGAGATTCGCTGATATATTTTATTTAAGAATTAGCCGGTCCAACTTTTATGAGAAAAGGTCGTGATATTATGTGGACACAACAAATAATCAACACGAAACGTGGCACATTTGAAATCTTTACAAAAGGAAATGGCGAACCGCTTTGCATTACACATCACTATTCACAATTTAATGAAACTGGCGATTACTTTGCGGATGTTTTCACTGCTACGCATCGTGTATTGCTCATTAATTTACGTGATGCTGGTAATTCTGTAAAAGCCAATTCTGTAAAAGAATTGACCATGATTGAAACGATTCATGACTTAGAAGCAATAAAAGAAGCTTTACAACTTCCTATATGGCATTTCGCTGGTCATTCAACAGGCGGTATGCTGGGACTGTTATACGCTATTACATATCCAAATTCCTTACAATCATTATTCATCGCCGGAGCCGCAGCAAGTAACTATATCGAAACACCATTTTGTATTTATCATCCAAAACATCCACAGTTCCATTATATGCAAGAACTCATCGAAAACTTGAAAAGCCCTCATCTTACAAATGCAGAACGAAAAAAATTATCTACTAAGAGAACCGAATTATCATTGTATAAACCTGAAAACTACAACTCTTATTTTTGTAAACCAATCCAAAAAACAATGTCCGCTAGCCGGATGAATGCTTTCTCTTGTGAATATCCGTTATTTGATTTAAGAAAGTACTTACCTTCTATCCACACAAAGACGCTTATTATTTGCGGAAGACATGATGTGCAGTGCCCGATCCAATATTCTATCGAGATGCATGAGGGTATACGTAATTCTATCTTTGTGATATTTGAGGAGAGTAACCATTATCCTTTTTTAGAAGAAGCTGCTCAGTTTACTTCTACTACTCAAACATTTTATAAATCGTTACACTAGTACCGTTATTACTAAGGAAAGCTCACAGCCTCTATAAGAATATGAACTTTTTTCAAAAGAAATATTTCACACTAGAAACAACAAGAAGAACAAAAAAATCATTAAGCCTACATCAATGAATATCGACTTTTTATCTCCTGCTTTTATACTCATCATAAAATTAGAAATTATTTTAATTCCAAAAAAGACCATCATAAATAACCCACCGAAATGATCATTCGTAGAATCTTCATCATAAAACATTTGTATTGCACCGATAATTAATAAGATAAGTATGATATTGGTTCCAATCTTTAAAGCCTTGTTTGATTTATTATCTTTTAATGTATCTCCCAAAATGTAGCACGCCCTCTCATGCTCTCCTATGTTTTATCTCTCTTTATATTTTAACATAAATTACCTATTATTCCCTTTTTGTTCGAATAACATAAAAAACCTACCAATTACTTGGCAGGTACATTACACGTTAAAGCGATAACCAGCTCCCCACACTGTTTCAATATATTGCGGGTGAGCAGGATCTCTTTCAATTTTTTCACGTAGCTTTCTAATGTGAACAACGACAGTGGCTAAATCGCCAGCTGATTCTAGTCCCCAAATACGTTCAAATAACTGTTCTTTATTTAATACTTGGTTTGGATGCATTACAAAGAATGTTAATAAATCAAATTCTTTCGTTGTAAACGCAATTTCTTCATTGTTTATAAAAACTTTTCTCGCTCGCTGATCGATAGAAATTCCATGAATATATAACGTATCGCGTTGCTTACTCACATTTCCTGATAATCTTTCATAACGAGAAATATGTGCTTTTACTCTTGCGACTAACTCACTTGGACTAAATGGTTTCGTTATATAATCATCTGCACCTAATCCGAGTCCGCGAATTTTATCTATATCCTCCTTCTTTGCTGAAACAAGCAAAATAGGAATGTCTTTTATAGCACGTATTTGTTTACAAATTTCAAAACCATTCATTTTCGGAAGCATAATATCTAAAATAATTAAATCATAATCTTCCTGTAAAGCCCTTTGTAAGCCTGTTTCTCCAGAATGCTCTACATCAACTTGAAAATCACTAATTTCTAAATAATCTCGCTGTAATTCTGCAATACTTATTTCATCTTCTACTAGTAAAATTCTCTTCATTCTACTCACCACATTCCTGTACTTTTTTCAATGAGAAGAAAATACTTGTACCTTCCCCAAGCTTACTTTCCGCCCAAATTTCCCCGCCATGTTCTTCAACAATTTGCTTCGCTATCGCTAAGCCAAGTCCACTTCCACCTGTGCTAGAATTTCGCGATTGCTCTGCACGATAAAACCGCTCAAATATATACGGCAGCGTATCAGCTTCTATACCTGACCCATTGTCCATCACTTTCACAATAACTTTATTGTTATCACTCAATACTATTACAGTAATTTTCTTCTCTTCTTTATCCATGTATTTCACACTATTATGAATCAAATTTGATATAACTCTATTTATCTTTTCGCAATCAGCCGTTACATATAGTGGTGATGATTGTAATTGTAAGTAAACTTCTATACCTCCCTCACTTAAATCCATCTGCATCTCTTCTAATAATTCCTGCATAAACACGTTTAACTCTATCGTTTCAAACTGAAATGGAACTCGGTTCAAATCAAGCTTCGAAAACAAAAAGAGCTCATCAATGAGTGTATCCATATGTTTTGCCTTCGTATGAATGGTCGTTAAATACTTATCCATTTTTTCTGGCGTATTTGCGACTCCATCTTTTATGCCTTCTACATATCCAATAATAGATGTAATCGGTGTTTTTAAATCATGAGATATGTTTGAAATGAGTTCTTTTCGATTTTCTTCATACTGTGTTTGCATCTCTATCGACTCTTTTAATCTCTTCCTCATTTCCTCAAACCCTTGATTTAATCGTCCAATCTCATCATAGGATGTAACTGGAATTTGAAAATCTAAATCCCCTTCTTTAATTCTCCCAGTCGCATCTTTCAATACAAAAATTGGTTTTATCACACTTCTTGAGACGAAATAACTTAATAACCCTATGAGTAAAATGGCTAACAGTAAAAGCGCTCCGAACAAAATTGGAAATAATTTTTGTGTAAGATCGACAAATGAACTCTGCCTTTTTAGTACAAATATACTCCCTTCTTCATCTCCGGGAAAATAAAAATCAAATTTTACATATCGATAAAATGTGTCGCCTAGTTCCGTTGTACCACGACTATTAATATTTGCTGATTCAAATTTCGGAATGGCTTCTTTTAAAGATACACCTTCAAATATTTTTGTAGCATAAGAAATGGTTTCTCCCTTTCTTACAACTATTTTCACACCTTCTTTTTCAAGTGATGAAACGAACGATTCATCTAATAGTTGTGATTGATTTTTCTTTGCCGCTAATTTCAATTCAATATACGTATTCTCTTCTTCTGGCGTAAGCGGCTTTTGAATATAGGAACTTTTATAGAAATTTTTCACAGATTCCAAGTCTCCTGTTATGGAAAAAACAATTAAAAATCCCGCGACTAATATGAGCGTGATGGAAACGAGAATAACAGCGATATAAGAAAATAAAAATCTTGTTTTAATAGACATATGTTACATCCTCACTTTATCCCGCATTAACGGGCAGTAAGACCCCCCACCTCAAAATTCAGAGAAAGCAACGAAGTTAGGTAGGGATCAACTGCCCATAAAAGCCCGATTGGTTCAACTAATAATCAGTGGGGGGTACCCCCCACTGATTAAAGTTTCACTTTATCAAACCTTGTTATTCATAAGCATAAAAATATATGTTCAAATACTCAAGCGATTTTATAGTAATTTTAGCGTCAGTTTATAAAAATTTAATGTTCTTATTTTACAGTTGAAATGAGGAGGTTGGAATTCCATGTTCAAAAAAACATTAAGCATGATCTGTTGCGTAATTTTTTTGCAAGGATGCTCGCAAGAACAAGAGGTTAAAAAGGAGATGACAAACATGGAGACAGCGCTACTAACAGCTACTGAGAAACAAGAAACGAATACTGTTATATCATTACTCAAAAAAGGGGCTGACATAAATATAACAGACAATAAAGGACGTACCCCTCTTATGATTTCTACATACAAAAATGATGTAAAAACCGCCAAAGCTCTTATCGACGCTGGTGCTGACGTAAATATCCAAGACGATATGAAAAACAATCCCTTTCTATACGCCGGTGCAGAAGGTTACTTTGATATTTTAAAACTAACGATTGATGCCGGTGCAGATCCATCGCTTACAAATCGTTACGGCGGAACAGCTCTTATCCCCGCCTCAGAACATGGCTATATTGATGTTATTAAAGAACTCCTTACGCGAACAACTATTGATGTTAACCATGTAAATAATCTCGGGTGGACCGCTTTAATGGAAGCCATCGTACTAAGTAATGGAAACGAAACACAGCAACAAGTCATTCAGCTTCTTATTGAGCACGGTGCAGATGTAAATATTCCAGACAACGATGGTGTTACCCCGTTAGAGCATGCTCGCGCTCATAACTTTGAAGAGATAGAGAAGATTTTGTTAGAAGGGCGTAAGTAAAAAGCTAATTTTTGCCTTCCTCCCCCACCCTATGCTACATTTAACCCGTTACATTAATATTAATAGGGTGGGAATAAACATGAACAAACCTAAAATTGGGATGATTGGACTTGGAAGTATTGCGCAAAAGGCCTATCTTCCAACACTTACAAAAGAAACAGATTGGAATTTTGTAGGGGCGTTTACACCTAACGCAGAGAAAAGGAAACAAGTTTGCCAGCAATACCGCATTCAAGACTTCCATTCTATTGAAACGTTAGCTTCGGAATGTGATGCAATCTTCGTTCACAGTTCAACTGCTACACATTATGAAATCGTTTCTGAACTTCTAAAAAAAGGAATTGACGTTTATGTTGATAAACCGCTAGCAGCTACAGTGGAACAAGCTGAGCAACTAGTCGAGTTGAGCGAAAAGCATAACCGAAAGTTAATGGTCGGATTTAATCGCCGATTCGTTCCTATGTATGTTGCTGCAAAAGAACAAGCTCATAATATTTCATGGGTTCGAATTGAAAAACACCGCACAAATAAAGTCGGGCCATATACGTACGACTTTACTATGTTAGATGATTACTTACATATTGTAGATACTGCTCGCTGGTTAGCTAATGATGATCTTAACGTCGTTCATAATATGATGCAAATTAATGAAAAGAATGAACTTCTTTACGGACATCATACATATACAACTCCAAGTGGACTGTTACTTTCTACCGCGATGCATCGCCATGCAGGTACAAACTTAGAACAAATTGAACTTGTAACGACAGGGAAAATTATTCGCGTAAAAAATATGAATACATTTGAAATTGAACAAGAAAACTCCGTTTCGCAAAGCGGTTCACCATCATGGGATACGACGTTAAAACAGCGCGGTTTTGAAGATGCTGTTCATCATTTTATCGAATGTGTTCACGGAGATACAAAACCTGTTGTAGATGGATTAGAAGGATTAAAAACGCAGCAACTGTTGCAATCTCTACTGGAGAATGCAACTAAAAATTAAAACGGATACATTTTTCAGAATTTACTTTCATTCCCATTTTCCCTTTATTTCTGTCGCAAATTTCTATAGAATATGTTGATAGGAATTATAAATTTCATAATGAATCGTGGAAAGGATGGGATTAACACATGTGGAACGAGTTTAAAAAATTCGCATTCAAAGGGAATGTAATCGATTTAGCTGTCGGGGTTGTAATCGGTGCTGCATTCGGTAAAATCGTTAGTTCTTTAGTAAAAGATATCATCACACCATTACTTGGTATGGTACTGGGCGGCGTTAACTTTACAGATTTAAAACTTACATTCGGTAAATCATCTATTATGTATGGTAACTTCATCCAAACTATTTTTGATTTCTTAATTATTGCAGCTGCTATCTTTATGTTTGTTAAAGTTTTCAACAAACTAACATCTAAAAGAGAAGAAGAAGAAAAGAAAGAAGAACTTCCAGAACCAACAAAAGAAGAAGAAATTCTTGGCGAAATTCGCGACTTACTAAAACAACAAAACTCTTCTAAAGATAGAGCATAATTGAACGGATAAAAAGGCATGCCCCCTCGGGACATGCCTTTTCTATATGCTATAACGTTTCTGAATTCATATGAATAAATAAAATAATACCAGCGACCATAAGTACCATAATACTACCTGCAAATAGTGTAATACCCATGAACATTAAACTTGTGCTCATGTCCACTGATACACTTTCAATAAAAATAGAAATTACATACGTGATAAGGGCGATTCCTGCAAGAATACTTCCTGGAACAAATCGCTTTAAGCCATTTTGTTTTAACGTCATATATGCAAAAATAGCAGTCATGCAAAGCGTAATTATCCAAAGAACGATCATCTCTTCTCCCCCCTCACAAGCCTTTTCTTTCTATTATACATGACATTGCCCTATAATAGTTAAATTTGCACTTGTGTGACATATAACAAGGAATAATCCAAACTGTAGCGAATATCTTATGAAGAATCCAAAATACATTATCATTATCAAAGTAACGTATTTACAATACCGGCTTCACTTATCGCGAGTATTGTTTATAAAATAAAACATTCAGCATAAGGAGACTGATCTCATGTGTATGCTGTAAAATTATTATTTGAATCTGTCCATTCAGGTGAGCCTAATCCTAGTAAAATTGATGAACATTATGAAGAGAATCACGATACACTTTTTGAAGAAAGTATCATTCTCGTTAAGGCGAACAGTTTAGAGGAAGCTCATGAGCTAGGTGAAAAGATAGCTCTACAGTCTGAAGATACGTACGATAATATGTACGGTGAGCAAGTAACATGGACGTTTAGAAAAGTGTTGCATGTTTTCGAATTAGATGACACACCATTTGAGACAGGAAAAGAATTATATGCACGCTTTTTACATGTTAAGAAAACTGAAAGTGTAGATACAGTAGTTAAACACCATTATCCTGAATATGAATAAAAGCTCACAGCTATCGCTGTGAGCTCTCTTATTCTTACTTCGTTGAATCTCTAAATTGGATACGGTGAGGTAAGATAACTGAGTGATCTTCTACTTTTTCTTTGTTCATATATTTCGTTAGTAGACGCATTGCTACTGCACCGATATCATACATTGGTTGTACAACTGTCGAAAGTTGCGGGCGAACCATTAATGCAAGACGTGTGTTGTCAAAACCAAGCACTTCGATATCCGTTGGTACGTTTAATCCCGCGTCTTGTGCTGCGTGGATTACACCTAGTGCCATTTCATCAGAAGATACGAAGATTGCTGTTGGTTTTTCATCCATGCCCCAAAGTCTTTCAAACGCTTCTATACCTGAATCATATGTGTAATCTCCATCAATTATAAGATTTTCATCATATGAAATACCTGCTTCTTCTAAAGCTTTTTTATAACCTTGTAACTTCTTCGCGCTTCCTGCTTTATTAATGAAAGGACCAGAGACGAAACCGATACGTTTATGTCCTTGCTCAATAAAATGCTTCATTGCATCGTAAGCTGCTTGTGTATAATCAATATTTACTGATGACGTTTCATTTTGTTCATCAAATGACGCTGCTAATACAATTGGTACTGGAGATTTTTTGAACTCTTCAACGTGAATATCTGTAATATCTTCACCCATGAAAACAATCCCGTCCACTTGTTTCCCAAGCATCGTATTTAATAAGTGGAACTCTTTCTCTTTGTTCTGGTCAGAGTTACTTAAAATGATGTTATATTTGTACATTGTTGCGATATCTTCAATTCCACGAGCAAGTTCTGCATAAAACGTATTTGAGATATCCGGAATAATAACACCCACTGTAGTTGTCTTCTTACTTGCTAGTCCACGTGCTACCGCATTCGGGCGGTATCCTAAACGATCAATTGCTTCTAATACTTTCTTTCTTGTTGTAGGCTTTACATTTGGGTTACCATTCACAACGCGTGATACGGTAGCCATTGAAACATTTGCTTCACGCGCTACATCATAGATTGTTACGTTCATCTCTTCGCACACTCCTTCTATTTATGTTATCTATTTTTATGTATCGGTTCACTTGAATGAAAAAAAGACATCAACTCTATTTGCAGATGCCAACAATCGTCCCGAGTTCTTCCTTTTACTAATGATACGCTAAAAACACAGGGTCATACAATATTTTCCCGCAAAAGTTTCGAAAAAATTCGCTTCTTTTCTCGTATTTTCGTATTTTTTATGCAAAAAAGGTCAATTTTTGTAAAAAAACCATGTAACAAGGGCTACATAGACTAAGAAATCTTTTTATAATTTACTTCCGAATGATTTTAATTCTTTCATAAACTCATTGAATTCTGGAATGTCCATTTGCTGCGCTTCATCTGATAAAGTGAAACTTTAATCAGTGGGGGTTTTGTTCATCCCCCGCTGATTATTAGCCTTCACCAATCGGGCTTTTACGGGCAGTTGATCTCCCACCTAACTTCTTTGCTTCAGCCGAATTTTGAGGTGGGAGTTTTACTGCCCGTTAATGCGGGATAATGCAACTGCTGGGTCTGGATGTACTTCAGCCATAATAGCAAAAGCACCAATTGCCATAGCCGCTTTTGCAAACGGTAATAGAAGGCCACGTCGCCCTGTAGAATGCGTTACATCGACAACAACAGGTAAATGTGTTTCTTTCTTTTAAATTGGCACAGCGGAAATATCAAGCGTATTACGCGTTGCTGTTTCATATGTGCGAATACCACGCTCACATAAAATGATATTACCATTCCCCTCTGCCATACTATATTCTGCTGCATTAATAAATTCTTCAATTGTTGCTGATAAACCACGCTTTAATAATATTGGTTTATTTACAGCACCAGCTGCCTTTAACAGTTCAAAGTTTTGCATATTGCGAGCGCCAATTTGAATAACATCAACATAATCTGACACTTTAAAGAAGGCACTGAAAGAGTCTATTTCATAAGAAAAAAGAGGTCATTCCCTATTATGTACAGGTAATGACCTCCTTTCTTCTTTCAACATCTTTAGGAAATTCGAAATGTTTTTCTCGAAGTATTCACTTTTTCAGTAGCCTCAGCTTAAAAACTGTCTTTTTTTATTATAGGAAAGAAACAAACGGTTTATCGCTGTTCTTCTCTTTTATAATAACAGCCTCGATTTTATTCTCGGACTTTATTTGTAATTGAACTTTAGCATCTTTAGGAAATTGTTCTAACATACTTTGAGCAGCCGTTTGAGAGAGTGCCATTAATTCTGACTTACCGTTATATTTAACGACAATATCCATCTTTAATTTATCCATCTTATTTTGCTTATAAGAAATCTTAGCATTAACAGGGATATAATCTCCTGGAGAAAATGCCTTCATTGCTTCAGAAAATTTCTTTAGCTTATCATTATCTTCTCCATGTGCCCCCCCAAATTCTTGAGAAGGATACGAATACGACTTTTCATCAATAGTATCCCAATTCCCAAGATTAGTCTCGTTCTTTTGAACAGTAGCGCTTGAAATATAAGTACCATTCTTTAAAGAACTTGTACTTTCTTGCTTGAATATAGCAAATGTAATTGGAGATTTGTTATATTTATCATTTTTATTAATAGCTTCTATAAGCCCCTTAGCGACTTCAGTACCTTTAGAAATAGCTTCCTCATTAGATACACTTGAAGACATAGATAAACCAATAACAACACCAGATAAGCTTAGTTCATTTGAATTTTGTTTGCCGAAGTAGTCCTGTTCTATAATATTAGTCAAAACTGGTACTTCTTGTTTCGTAACTAATTCATCAATTGTTTTCTCTGGAATATATTGATTTAATTGTAATACGTAATTTTCTGTATCGAATTGTTTTGAAGCAATATCCATTAAACCATTTTCATATTCTGCTAAATCTAGTTTAGAATTAGTTTTAACATTAACTGTATTAATTACCTTTTGTTCTTTTAAAGGAATAACAGTTCTATAGTAATCCTTAGAAACAGCAGTTCTTGGAATCATACTTTTTTCTTTCGTATCTTTCTGTACAACTTCATCCTTCTTCTCAATAGTATTATTGCTGCAAGCCCCCAGTAATAAACTTAAGCTTGCGATGCATAATGCCATTTTCTTCATTGCTTAAAACCCACTTTCAAAAGTCAATTTACTTAGTTTTAAAGTATCTCTAGTGTACCACTAAATATATTGCAACAAAATAAAAAAGAAGCAAGCCCTTCGCTTGCCTCTCCCTATTTTACATTCTCTTCTAAAGCTTCTTTTTTAATATTCCAATGCGATGTATGCCATACTACCATTCCATCTTTTATGTATAACACTTGCGGAGATTCATGCTTAATGCTGTACTGCTCTGCAACATGGTTCGAAACATCTCTCGCCTCTTGTACGTATAAGTAATATGCTGGCACTTCTCTTTCTTCACCGCAATATGCTTGAAACTCTGTATATGCACCGTGACTAATTGGGCATGTCGTACTATGTTTAAAAAGAACGTAAGGCTCGTTCTTTTCTACTAACGCTTCAAATTCTTCAATTGTTTCAATCTTCATCATACTCATCATTACTCACCTCTCATGCGAAGTCTAGAGCGCTTCTCTCTCTTTTCAGCCTTCTGCTCAGCTCTCTCAAGTTTACGCTCTTCTTTTTCAATCTTTTTCTCTTGTCTCGTAGTACGGTAATGATTATATACTTCAATTGCTGCGCTGCTCCACTGTACAACTTGTGCTACTTTATCTGCATTATTTTCAATTTCGTCCGTAACAGACTCTGATACATTGCGAAGCTTCGTATTTAAAGAGTGAATCGTCGTTCCGATTCCATCCACACCTTCTACTACTTTATTTAGCGACTGTGACTTCTGTTGAATATCATCAGCTAACGCATTTGTCTTATGTAATAATTGCTCCGTCTCTACGCTTATTCCTTGCATTTGCTTTTCTAAACCTTCTAACGTGCTCGCAACGTTTTCTAACGTCTTCTGAACCGATAACAACGTTCTGCATACATACACTACTAATACTGCGAAAGCAACTGCGATAATAGCCGCACTTACATATAGAAGAACTTGCATTTCATCACTTCCTTTATCTTTTTCATACTTTCTCCCATTATACAATCATTTTCCGTTTCATTCTAATCCCTATCTTTTCATTAGAATTTTCATACTTATTCGTTAACTTTAACATAAATGATTCAACAAATTCCACTAAGTAGGTTACAATAGGAGAGGATACATAATTAGTAGGGAGGCTTTACATATGAAAGATCCACGCATTGAAAAGTTAGCATACAATTTAATTAACTACTCTATTCGTTTACAAAAAGGCGAAAAAGTATTAATTGAAAACTTTGGCTTACAAAAAGAACTTGTAACTGCACTTGTAAAAGAAGCATATGCAGCTGGTGGTTTCCCATTCGTTTCTTTAAAAGATCATCAAGTAGATCGCTCTTTATTAATGGGTGCTACTGAAGAACATTTCGAACAAATCGCTGCATATGAAGCTAGTGTAATGAAAGATATGGATGCTTACATTGGCCTTCGCTCTGGCGATAACATTAACGAACAAGCTGACGTTCCAAGTGAACGTATGAAAGTTCACGGCCAAACAGTTGGCAAAAAAGTTCATAGAGACATCCGTGTTCCGAAAACACGCTGGGTTGTTCTTCGCTACCCAAATGCTTCTATGGCGCAGCTTGCTAAAATGAGCACAGAAGCTTTCGAAGACTTCTACTTCGAAGTTTGTAACTTAGACTACGGTAAAATGGATAAGGCGATGGATAGCCTTGTTACATTAATGAATAAAACAGATAAGGTTCGCTTAACTGGCCCTGGAACTGACTTAACATTCTCTATTAAAGACATTCCAGCTATTAAATGCTCGGGTCATTTAAACATTCCAGATGGTGAAGTATACTCTGCACCAGTTCGCGATTCTGTTAACGGTACAGTTTCTTATAACACACCCTCACCTTACAACGGCTATACATTTGAAAATGTACAACTTAAATTTGAGAATGGCCAAATCGTTGACGCAACTGCAAACGATTCAGAGCGCATTAACAAAATCTTCGATACAGACGAAGGCGCACGCTACGTTGGTGAGTTCGCAATCGGCGTAAACCCATACATCTTACATCCAATGGGAGACATTCTATTCGATGAAAAAATCGATGGCAGCTTCCACTTCACTCCTGGACAAGCTTACGAAGATGCATGGAACGGCAACAACTCAAACATACACTGGGATTTAGTATGCATTCAGCGCCCTGAATACGGCGGCGGTGAAATTTACTTCGACGACGTATTAATCCGTAAAGACGGACGCTTCGTTGTAACTGAACTAGAAGCTTTAAACCCAGAGAACTTAAAATAATGAAAAACGCTCGGAATTTTCTCCGAGCGTCTTTTTATTAATATTGTAATAAATCTTTCGCCACATCTTCTGGCACTTTAAAACTCATTTTCTTATTTTTCATTTCAACTTCGACATACGGAACATCTTTATATACTGTCATAGTACCAATTTCATGTAATTCTTTTTTATCTTTACTCGACTCCGATAATTTTTTTGTATCCGCTTGGTACATTTTAAATGTTTTCCCTTGCGGAGTATCTAAAGGAGCCGACTGCATTTCCCACTTATCCATATTCATAACTTCAAACAGCTTTTCAATTTCTTTCTTATCAGTAATTACTTTTTTCTCACTTGAATCAGTAAGTGTTTCAATTTCAACCTTTTGTGCCTTTTCTAAGTTCATATCTGCCTTTTCCTTCTTCGTACTACACCCTATTACAAGAAATGATGCTGTTATCAGAAGCAAAAACAACATACAGATTTTTTTCATTTCTAACCCTCCTGTACTACATAGAGCTACTTTTCTCGCTTTTTGTTTGCTGAAAATGAAAATAATATAAAAGCGCCACTGCAATAGTACCTATTAATATTGGTACATATAGAGGCAGATCCCATTTCATATATACTCTAGTGCAACCAACAAGCACAAACAAAATTTCTAAACAGAATAAAGGTTTTACATATTTCATTTCTTACCTACCATTGCTATTTTCACATTTGGGTTCTCTTTCTCGATAAGCGCGAAAAATTCATTCATATCTTGCGGCATCGCAACCATATGTACTTTGTATGCATTCGTCGTAATTTCAAGAGATTTTCCCACTTGACGAATGATTCTTATCTCTTTCAATACGATATCGTCATTTAAAATGCCGTACTTTAATACACCATTTTCTACTTTATGCTTTTTAATAAATACTTCCCAAACGAGTGGTACATTTACAAGGAAACATAAACCCATTCCAATTAACGCTGACATCCACTGCTCTTTATTTGTGAGAATCATGACAAGTGGATATACAAACATAAAAGCTAACGTGAGACAAACGAAAATTACTACCGATTTACTTCTTTGAATCGGAATGTTCATACACGCACCCCCTACCCCAAATTATACCACTTTTTCCATTTTAGTTCATAAAAAAAGGCCATTTCTACATGACCTTCTTAAACAATATATCTATAGAATTTCTTATCCACCTGTAACACTGGAAAACTTTTTGGCAACTCGTCTATACTCACACTTTGGAAATTATTCTTTTCATAAAAGCGATGCGCTGCTAAAAATTTCACTGTTGTTCCTAAATAAATGTCTTTCAAGTTCTTTTCTTTCGCCCAAGAAATTGCCGTTTGAAGTAGCGTATATGATGCGCCCCATTCTTTTCCGCGGAACTCTTTCTTCACGAACATTTTTCTTAGCGCTACTTGATGCTTCCCAATATCTAATAAAGCTATCGTTCCAACTACTTTCCCATCATAAGTTGCTACCCAAAAATTTCCGTTGTCCCTTTGATAGAACGTTTCTATTTCAAGTAAGTCCGGCTGCTCTTCTTTCGTAATAGGGACATTGTACTCTTTTCGCTGAATATGAACGATAAGATCTACTACTTCATCTTGAAACGTACTTTCATACGGAATAATACAAATCTTCTCGTTCATCGAATCTTCTTCCATTCTGAAGCTAGTAAACTATACACAGCGATATCTTGGAAATGATCATATATCCATTCTTCATCTCTTAAAATACCATCTAATTTAAAACCTAAACGTTCTGGAATCGCACGGCTTTTCGCATTTTCAACACCGCAACGAATTTCAATTTTATTCAGCTTTAAATTATCAAATGCATAATGAAGCACAGTCTTCACACTTCGCGTCATAATACCTTTCGCGCCAGCATCTTCTGCAAGATAATATCCAAGACTCGTAGCTTTCTTACCCCAGCTCACCGGATGAATACCTACCATCCCAACGAGCTTTCCTTTATAGCGTATACCAGCCTCAAACCCATCTCCCTCTGCAAATTTCTTTAACCACATCGGAAAAATCTCATTATACGCATCAGCTGATTTCGTCCCATCTACCCACGGAAGCCATCTTCTTAAATGATTACGATTTTGATCTATTAATTCATATAGTCCCTCTTTATGATGTTTTTCTAATAGTTGTAATTCGATTTCGTCATCTACTCGGAGTGTGAACATGTTTTTTCAGCCCCTTTTAATTTTCCTATTATTCTAACACTTATAGGTGAAAAAAAGTTAAACATTCGCACTTTTTCGGTTTTACATAAGAACAATCACTATATATGATTGATATCTAGATATGAATCATATATAGTTAAAGTATGGAAAAAAATGATAATTTTATAATTCAATTACGTAAAGGTGTTTTTGATCTCGCTATTTTGTCTTTAATAAGCAAACAACCTATGTATGGATACGAAATTACAAGTGCCTTACAAGATATCCCTGTGTTTCATATCCCGAACGGTTCGATATACCCTATATTAAATCGAATCACGAAAAACAATTGGGCTGTTTCCTATTGGGAAGAGTCCGGTGATGGGCCAAAAAGAAAATACTATCGCATTACAGACGAAGGGAGAGAAATTTTAAATAGTCGCTTACATGATTATGATGCAGTATACCAAGCTCTAATGTTACTAGCTAAAGGAGAGGATAAAAAATGAACAAGGAACAATTCTTTTCAAATGAACTCATTGTTTCTTTCTTACACGATCTTCATAAAGGTTTAATGAACTTACCTACGTCAGCAAGAGAACAACATGTGCTAGAAATCAAATCCGATTTATATGAAAATGCATTAAGTAAAAAAAGTGAAGGGATACCATCAGCAAGCATTCCTTCACAAGTGATTGAAGAATTTCTTCCTCCAAAAGAATTAGCAAAGGAAATTGCAGTAGAATATACAGATGTTATTCAAAATGCACAGCAATCTACAAATACATTTATTAAATATTATTCCGGCCTATCTATCGGTCCACTCGGCGCTTTATCAGTGCCTATTGTACTCGGTTTTATAAATTTTTCTGCTAATTTACCATTTTTACTAGCCTTTATTGCAAGCAACATTTGGTTTATCTTTAGAGAAAACCATTGGAATATAGATTTATTAAAATACTTTAAAACAATTATTTTCATCAGTTCAAGACTGCTAATTGCTCTCCCATTCAGCTTTTTCGCTATTCGAATTATGATAACAAAACAATTCGATATGTTTTCATTCTATTATTTAATTGGATATGTACTTTTTAGTTCACTATATATATTCTTATTAAAACAACTATACAAAAAAAATGAACAATACCAACATATCAACGCTTTTTAAAAGATATCGAACACAACAAAAAAGACGCACAGCCACAGCTATGCGTCTTTTTTCTTACTTCTCTGCAACTTGAACTTCTTTTACGTAAGCTGCTTCGAATTTTTGGATGTCACCTGCGCCCATGAAAATAAGAACGCCGTTTTTATGTTTCTTTAACACATCCGTTGTTGTATCTGTAATTAGTTCTGCGCCATCGATACGTTTTTGCAGATCTTCAATTGTTAATTCACCTTTGTTTTCACGTGCTGATCCGAAAATATCACATAAGTATACTTGGTCAGCTTTACTTAGGCTTTCCGCGAACTCATCTAAAAATTTCTCTGTACGTGAGAATGTATGTGGTTGGAATACAGCGACAACTTCACGCTCTGGATGTTTTTGACGTGCTGCTTCAATCGTTGCATTAATTTCTGTCGGATGGTGTGCATAGTCATCAATGATAACTTGTTCTCCCATTGGCTTTTCATTAAAGCGACGTTTTACGCCTTCAAAAGTTGTTAGCTGATGCTTAACTGCTTCTACATCAACGTTTTCATAATGGCAAAGCGCGATTACTGCTAATGCATTTAATACGCTGTGATCGCCGTATCCTGTAATTTTGAACGTGTCATAATACGTATTACGAACGAATACATCGAATATAGTACCATCAGTTCTCTTTTGAATGTTACGTGCTTGGAAATCGTTATCTTCTCCAAATCCATAGAAAATAACAGGTACTTTCGCTTGAACTTTTTGAAGTTCTTCATCATCACCACATGCAATAATACCTTTTTTCACTTGCAATGCCATCTCTTGGAATGCATTAAATACATCATTGATGTCTGCAAAGTAATCTGGGTGATCGAAATCGATATTTGTCATGATTGCATAGTCTGGATAGTAAGACAAGAAATGACGACGATACTCACAAGCTTCAAATACAAAATACTTACTATTTTCTACCCCATGCCCCGTTCCATCTCCAATAAGGTATGATGTTGGGTGTGCACCTTGCATTACATGGGCTAACAAACCAGTTGTTGATGTTTTTCCATGTGCACCAGTTACAGCAACACTTGTGTACTGATTCATAAGATCACCTAAGAAGTGATGGTAACGATGTACTGGGATATTTAATTCTTTTGCTGCTACGATTTCTTCATGCGTATCAGGAAATGCATTTCCTGCGATAATCACTTGTCCTTCTTTAATATTATTCTTATCAAAAGGAAGGATGGAAATACCACGCTTTTCCAATGCTGTTTGTGTAAAGAAACGCTTTTCATAATCAGACCCTTGAACAGTATGCTTCATGTCATGAAGAATTTGTGCTAATGAACTCATTCCTGTTCCTTTAATTCCTACAAAATGGTAAACTGTCATCTTAAAGAACCTCCAACATTTCGAACTAATACAACGGCCTATCTATAAGACAGTATATGAATCTTTTCTTATTTTGGTAATCATCATACATTTCTGATGCAGTGAATTTCTTTTTATATTCACTTATCAGTGATAAACTCGTACGTACTTCTTTTATGTCCATAACACATTTATTATAGCAAAAAACAAGCCGCTATACTATGATAACAGAAAAACTGATAGGGTCAATCACCTATCAGTTTTTCTCGCTTTTACATATCTTCTTTTGTTTCTAATTGAACACGCTCTAGACGTGAATTTGGACGGTATTTACGACCAGCTTTTGCTTCTGGTTTTCCATTTAATTCTACGTTATCACCAGTAAAACCAATATTCATTTTTAATAAGCTACTTCCTACTCCGTATATATCGACAGGAACATTTTGAGCTTCAAATTCACGAATACGCTTCTCATCAAACCCACCAGTTACAACGATATCTACATGTTGGAACCCTTCCTCATCAAGAGCCTTACGAAGTGCAAATACAAGTGATGGATTTACACCACGTGGATCGAATGTTCCAAGTACTTCTGGGTGACGAATGAAGTATTGATCAATCATTGTGCGAGACGTATCGACACGTACACCTTTTAATGTTGATCCAAATTCACGCGCTACGCGAAGTGCATCTGTAATGACATCATTGTTATAATCAATTAGTACGACTAATTCATCTTCTGGGAATTTTTTATGATATGCCTTTGCAGCTTCAACAACATCACCATTAAACATTTGAATTAAAGCATGAGGCATCGTCCCCATACCACTTCTGCCCCACCATTCATTCATTGCATGCGTCGCTTGCGCGCTCATACCTCCGATGTATGCGGCATAGCCGTCACCAGCTTGTTGCGTATAATGATCGTCACGATCTCCCATGAAAATAACCGGTTTTTCTTTATCTACACTACGTGCAGCTTGGACAACGTTATATACGTTTGTCGCAACTGATGTACGACGAGCTAAAATCCCATCAATTACACCTTCTAAAAAGCCGAAGTATTCATAAGGACCATGAATTGTTAAAACTGTTTCAAACGGACTAATATTATCGCCATCCTTTAAAGAATGAATTTCTAATTCCTCAGGATTTTTGGCAAATGTTTGTAGCAATGCGATTACCTCATCTGCTCCGCAAAGAACTGCATGTTCTTTTTGAAAAAACTGCATTGTTACAACACTTTTCGGGCGAAATTCTTCAATGATTTCTCTAGTTTTTAAAAAGTAAACGGCAGAGAACCAGCCTTCTCCAACACGTTCATCAAATTTAAATGTTTTATTTGTTAGTCGATTTATTTCACCTTTTAATTTTAATTCAATTTCTTTCATGTCGCTTTACTCCCTACTTTACTATCCAACATTTTCTATTAGTATACAGCAAAACCGTTTCCTATACATTTGTTTCCTGCATAGCAGCGAATTCATCCTCAGAAATAAGGACATCTCTCGGTTTCGTTCCTCTTCCTTCAGAAATAATCCCTTGCGACTCCATCTCTTCAATTAGACGTGCCGCGCGATTATAACCTATGCGGAATTTTCTCTGTACAGAAGATGTGGACGCTCCCCCTTGCTCTACAACAAATTGACATGCATCAAAAAATAGTTCATCTTCAGACTCACTCTGCTCTGATTTTGCTAATAAATCCTCTTGCTTAAATAAGTAGTTTGGCTTCATTTGCTTTTTCACATGATCAACTGTTCTTTCAATCTCATCATCTGATACGTATACACCTTGTACACGAACTGGTTTAGATGTGCCGTTTCCTAAAAATAGCATATCACCACGACCAAGTAACTTCTCCGCGCCCCCAATATCGATAATCGTACGCGAATCAACTTGAGATGATACTGTAAACGCAATACGCGTTGGAATGTTTGATTTAATTAAACCTGTAATAACGTCTACAGATGGACGCTGCGTCGCAACTAATAAGTGAATACCACAAGCACGCGCTTTTTGTGCAATACGACAAATCGCTTCCTCAACATCACCAGGAGCAACCATCATTAAGTCCGCTAACTCGTCAATGACAATTACAATATAAGGTAATGTCTCACCTGGGATTTCTCTACCACTTACAATCGTATTGTAACGAGTTAAATCACGAGCACCAGCATGAGCAAACAATTCATAACGACGTTCCATCTCTTCAACCGCCCACTTTAACGCAGCTGTAGCTGCTTTTACGTCAGTAATAACAGGTGCTACAAGATGTGGAACAGAATTGTATGGTGCAAGCTCAACCATCTTCGGATCAATTAGTATCAACTTCACTTCATGCGGCTTCGCTTTATATAAAATACTCGTTAAAATCGCGTTAATGCACACACTTTTCCCTGAACCAGTTGCACCCGCAATAAGTCCATGTGGCATTTTTCGAATATCAGTTACAATTGGATCACCTGAAATATCAAGCCCCAGCGCAACTGTAAGCGGTGATTCACTCTTTGTAAATACAGGACTTCTTAAAATTTCACGCAGGAATACTGGCTTACTTTCCTTGTTTGGAACTTCAATTCCAATTGCACTCTTCCCTGGAATTGGCGCTTCAATTCGAATATCTTTCGCAGCTAAACTTAACTTAATATCATCACTTAAATTTGTAATTTTATTTACTTTCACACCTGGGTCTGGTTGTACTTCAAAACGAGTTACCGCCGGCCCTTGTGACACATTAATCACATGTGCTCCAACATGGAAATTATTAAATGTCGTATTTAATAATTCTTCCTGTTCTTCTAGCCACTCCGTATTATCTAATGCTGCCTGCTGTGGAATTGACAACAACGTTAATGGCGGAAGTTCATACTTCGGTGGCGCTTGTAGTACGTTGCGCATATCGTTCTCTTTTTGATTTACAACATATGCTTTCTCTTGTACTTCCGTACTTGAAATTGGCTCTTGTACTTGTCCAGCCACCACTACTTGTTGCATCGGTTTTTCTTCCACTTGCGGTTCCACTACCACTTGCTGCATTGGTTTTTCTTCCACTTGGGCTTCTACTACCACTTGCTGCATTGGTTTTTCTTCCACTTGGGCTTCTACTACCACTTGCTGCACTGGACTTTCTTCCACTTGCGGGTTTACTACCACTTGCTGCACTGGTTTTTCTTCCACTTGCGGGTCTACTACCATTTGCTGCACTGGCTTTTCTTCTGCTTGTGGTTCTACTACCACTTGCTGCACTGGCTTTTCTTCCACTCGTTCACTGACAGTTGATTGCATTACGTTCGTTCTTGCCGCATGTCTTTCCATTAATTTCTTTCTATCCTGCTTTAACATGACAACATTAAATGGGACATGACGTTTTTTCTCACGTTTCGGTTCTTCTATTTGTAAAGCAGGCTGTTCTTCAGCAACTTGCTTCTTTTCTTCCGCTTCTTCAATTAAAACGTTCGCAAAGTTTTGAACATCTTTCTTTGTTTGCTCATCCGTTTCTGAAACTGGTACGAATACTTCACTTTCTTCCTTGAACGTAATTGTTTCTTGTTGAGAAATCACTGGTTGCTCTGCAACTGGTGTATTTTCCACTAAATCTGTATTCATCGTTTCTTCAATTACTGTTTCTTGAGAAATTGGTTCTTCTTCCTTAGTACCCTCTAACTCCGCAACTTCTTCTGTCGCTTCCTCAGGTTTCTCTAATTCCACAACTTCTTCTGTCGCTTCCTCAGCTTCCTCTAATTCTGCAACTTCTTCTGCTGCTTCCTCAGGTTTCTCTAATTCCACAACTTCTTCTGTCGCTTCCTTAGTTTCTTCTAATTCCACAACTTCTTCTGTCACTTCCTCAGATTTCTCTAATTCCATAACTTCTTCTGCCGCTTCCTTAGTTTCTTCTAATTCCACAACTTCTTCTGTCGCTTCCTCAGATTTCTCTAATTCTGCAACTTCTTCTATTGCTTCCTCAGTTTCTTCTAATTCCACAACTTCTTCTGTCGCTTCCTCAGGTTTCTCTAATTCCACAACTTCTTCTGCTGCTTCCTCAGATTTCTCTAATTCCACAACTTCTTCTGTCGCTTCCTCAGGTTTCTCTAATTCCACAACTTCTTCTGTCGCTTCCTTAGTTTCTTCTAATTCCACAACTTCTTCTGTCGCTTCCTTAGCTTCTTCTAATTCTGCAACTTCTTCTGTCGCTTCCTTAGTTTCTTCTAATTCCACAACTTCTTCTGTCGCTTCCTCAGATTTCTCTAATTCTACAACTTCTTCTACTGCTTCCTCAGATTTCTCTAATTCCACAACTTCTTCTGCTGCTTCCTCAGGTTTCTCTAATTCCACAACTTCTTCTGTCGCTTCCTCAGATTTCTCTAATTCCACAACTTCTTCTATTGCTTCCTCAGTTTCTTCTAATTCCACAACTTCTTCTGCTTCCTTAGCTTCTTCAAAAGCATCTGGTATTTCTATAGTAATTGTTTCTTCAAGCTTTTCATCTGCTTTTACAATCACTACATCTTCTAATGTTTCTTCTTCGACTTGATTTGCTGCAACTTCAGCAACAGTTTCTTCTATTTCTGTATTACATTCATTTTCTTCTGTTAATATCGAATACACATGCTCTACTTTAGAATCTATTGACTCTTCTTGTAAAGTTTCTTCGTTATCTTCTGTAGATGATAACGCTACTACATCTTGCTCCTGCTTCAAGGCTTGTACAATTGTAGCCTCTTCTTCCACATGCTGTCCTACTGTTTTATGAAGCAAATCATCACTTAGGCTTTCTTCTAATGAAGGGGCTTGACGTTCAACTTCGTAACCGTTTTTCTCTAACCATGTATCCACAACCGATTTTTCTTCTACTTTATTACTTCGTTCGTTCACTCCGTTCTTAACAGATGAACTTCCTTGTAGAACTCCCGAAAAGTCAGATAATGTATATCCCTTTTTCTCTAACCATGCGTCAACAACAGCTTTTCCTTCAACAGATATTTCAAGATCTTCTCTTACCTTTTCTTCCTCCTGCACAACCTTCGTTTCTACTGAAGGACGGTTATATCCATAAATCGGAGAAATCATTTCTGTTGGACGAAATGGTCTACGGTTACTTTCTTGCGACGGTACGAATGCTTTTTTTACGACAGGCTCTGGTTCCGGTTCATATTGCAATTCCGGTTCCTCATATGTAGGTGCTTCTGTTTCCACATACGGTCGTCTGCTTCTTTCCACTTTTATTCCTCTTTGAGTAGGCTGTTCTTCATATGCTCCTCTTTGAATAGGTTGTTCTTCAAAGTTAGGCAGTTCTCTTACATCCTCCTCATCGAAGCCATTATCTGGTATTAATGGAAAACGACATTTCCCTGCATTCCGACTTGCCATTTGTGCTTCTCTTGCTTCAGTGTAGTGGTTTACACGAGGAATTTTCGGCTGACTTTCAATTTGTGCCGGTACTTCTTTATTCATCACTGTTTTTTCTTCCTCTTTGTTAAACAGCTTTTTCATCCAATCTAACATGTTTACCACTCTTTCTACTAAATAGTAACATCCTTTATTGTATCAGCATTCGGCAAAAAGTGCAGGTAAAATTAAGCATATTAGTTTTATCCATAATATTCTAATTCACGATTGTTTTTCATATAGAAAAACGAGGTCTTACATGTAAGACCTCGTTTAATCTTTACCCTTCCGATATTCATCCACACTATCCGTTACACTTTGCAATAAAGAATTTACATACTGTGGGTCAGATAATTTTTTGTCTTCTTCAGGGTTTGACATAAATCCAAGTTCTAATAGTACTCCTGGAACTTTTGACCAATTAAATCCAGAAAGATCATCCCGAAATTTAATTCCATTTACTTTCACTTGATGATTCTCTCTCATTTTATTTACTATCGTTTGAGAGATTTGAAGACTTTCAGCATAAATCTCTTTCGTATACGGACTTCCTTCTGCCGGTGTCAATACAGCAAATCCACTTTGATTTGGATTTTCAGAACCATCTGCGTGAAGGCGCAAAAATAAATTCGCTTTATAATCATTCGCGAATGTTGCTCGTTCCTTATTACTTATATCAACCTCATGTGACGTTCTCGTCATCAATACTTGTATACCTTTTGCTTCCAGTTTTTCTTTCAATATAAAAGCCATCTCTAATACAAGAACTGATTCCCTCTTTTTCGTTACAACTCCCGCTGTTCCGTCTGTTACTTTATATTTTTGCGTAGTTGCTCCTGGACCAATTGCCTCTAAATTTAAATTCGCTTTTTGTTGATGCCCTGGATCAATAACGACGAGAAACTTTCCTTGTTTTTCATTACTCTCTACTTTTTGTTCATTATTTTGTACTGGTTGCTCAGTTGGCTGCAGCGGCGTAGTTTCCTCTTTCTTTTCCTCGGCCGGCACTTCCTCCTGCTTATGTTCCACTTGCTCATTCGTTTGAATTGCTTGCGGCTGTTCTTTCTTTTCTTGTTCTTCTTGCTGCTTTTCTACCGGTGCGTCTTCCTTATTATCTTTGTTTTTTTCTTGTATAGAAGATGTTGTTTCTTTTTTCGTCTCTTCTTGCGAACAACCTCCCATATATATTCCAATGACTGCAATAGCGCTCATTATTTTTATATACTTCATTTTTCTCTCCTATCACTTTGCACCGGTCTCAAAGTTTTTCTTATAATTGTTTTATAATTTCATCCATATTTCCAATATGAACGGGTTGCCACGTTTCTGTACCACGCTCTGCGGTATAGACTAGATAAGCATCATCAGCTACATTTACGAAAACAGGATCCCCCATATCCGTTTCATATCCGATAACAATCCATTCCTCTTTCCATTTTCCACTTTCTTCACTTATTAATGAATTTTTATGTTTATCATATCGATAACCGATTTGTCCTTTTTCTAATTCATTTTCGCTAAACACATATATTTCATAGGAACCTAGTTCGATATCTTGCTGTTTTGAAGTTTCAATTCGTTTCAGAAGTTCTGCAATTTTTGGTTGTTGCTTCATACGTCTACCCCCTTCTTTTTTCTAAATTTTACCTAATCCGTTTTTGAAATACAATATAGATTTTGAGAGGAAACGTTACAATGCTAGGAATTTCGCACAAAAAAATAGCCTCACATATGCGAGACTACTTTTTCTAACATCAATTAAAATTTAAATTCTTGTCCAACTTCAAAGCTATCTTCTAATACAAGAATACCTTTTTCTTCTGGAGCATCTGGAAGCTCTAACTCACGTGCAGAGCAAATCATTCCAGAAGAAGGAACACCGCGAAGTTCAGCTGGTTTAATTAACATACCACTTGGCATTACAGCACCGATTTTTGCAACAACAACTTTTTGTCCTGCATCAACGTTTGGTGCACCACATACGATTTGTAATGTTTCTGTACCGATTTCTACTGTACAAATGTTTAATTTATCAGCATTTGGATGCTTCTCTTTTTCAGCTACATAGCCTACAACAAATTTCGGCGTGAAATCAGCTTCTACTTTTTCTTCAAAGCCATTCTTCGCTAAAATTCCGTTAATTTTTTCAACAAACTCTTTCGTTAATGTAACGTTTCCGTTGTCTGTTACTTCTACATAAGAAGACGCATTAAAGATGTTGAATCCTGCTGTTACGTTGCTTTCACGATCGTATACGCGAGCAACATCTCCTTTACGGTCAAATGTACGGTTTTCTAAAGTAATATCTTGTAAGGTAACAATTAAAGTGTCACCAATTCCTTCAAGGTTGTAAAAAACGTTCACTTCGTTCATCCTTTCTCTTTTCCATCTGTCTTCTTCCGATTCTTCGCTAAAATAAAGATTGGTTCGAAGTCCCCATCTTCATATACGAATGAAAGTGATGTAATCGGAACATGCCCTTCGGCAAAAAATTTCATTGTCATTTGTGCAATAATATCATAACCGATTTCGTTGACGATATCAGCAATAATTAATACATCTTGGTGAGGAACTGCAACAACCATATCACCAGAGATCTTTTCACGCATCGAGTGTAGTAACGATTCGTTTAAAATACGACTCGCATCGTATCCATCATTTGTGTTTAAAAAGTAGAATGTATTACCTGCTACTGTCTCCTGCTTAAATTCATAGCCTAATGAGCGAGCATTAAATAATGCCATTTCACGTACTTGTTCCTCTGTAAGCTCTAATTTTTGCAATAAGCGCTCATCAATTAATCGATACGTTTTATTAGAATCTAGCGCATAGTAAATACGTGTTTCCGCCGTATGGTCCGTCATAATAAACGGATTTCCTTCTTCTGATTGTTTCGGGAAAGAAGTAGAGCGAATAACAGGTAAAATTTTCGCCGTGCTATTTTCTTCTTTATGCATTGCAATTAGCGCTTCTTGTACGTAATAAGCGACCTCTTCAATTGCTTTTTCTTTGTTCACTTCCCATTTTGCAACTACTCCTGGAAGTGATACGTTAATACCTTTTTTCGAGTCTGTTTGTTCAATACGAAGAACTTCTTTCTCGCTATCATAATGACAGTCCCATTCTGGTCGAGATAATTTCTTCATTAACTCGTCTTTCATCTTTTTACTTGTCATTTTCATCTCTTTTTCCTCCCTTCCAAAAAAATAACCTCCCCCGCGAAGGTAGAGGTTGTTTTTACAATTCAATTGGCTAATTGTCTTATTTTAAACCTTCAATAAACTCTTCGATTTGCTCTTGTGTTTTACGATCTTTATTTACATAGCGTCCAGTTTCTTCACCTTTATTGTACGCTACAAAGCTTGGAATGCCAAATACGTCTACTTTCACGCATAAATCAATAAATTCATCACGATCTACATAGTAAAATGAGAAATCACTATACTTCTCTTCTACTTCTGGCATAAATGGATCAACGAAACGGCAATCTGGGCACCATTCTGCTGAGAACATGAAGACTACATTCTCTTCATTTTTTAATTCTTGGAATTGTTCCATGCTTTCTAATGATTTCATCTATATTTCCTCCTCTAACGAGTGCACTTTTTCACACTATAATCTTTTCTTTATACTACCATACATCGCGCATGGTGCAAGGTTTATGCTTGCTTTTCATCATACTTATATTGCCCAACAAGTAACTTAACAACGTGTACAAATAATTCCGTTCGGTCGACATAATCATCTGTAAAAATACCGATAGCACCTTCGTGACTACGAATATCTTTTCGCTCTACAAACTCTTCCATCACTTCACTTAGCTCTTTTCCTTCTTCAAGCGGTGCTAAAAAATCGTCTGGTAACTTAATACGTGCCCCGCCCGCAACAAATGTTTTACCTTCAATCGTCGCTAAAGCACCCCAGTTACACATAAATAACCCATGCTCCGTTTTCATAACGCCGCCTTCTAGCCCAATGCCGATATGAGCTGCACCTTCCTGCAATGCTCTCTTCGCTCTATTTACTGCTCCTTGCATCGTCTCTTCATCTGAAAAAGGCTGATTTGCTACTCCTGATGGAACAGAAAGAGATGTAATTTCAGCATCTTCCCAAACCTTCTCCACAGCCCCAACCTTCGTCTTATTCTTCGATCCAACTACTACCTTCATTTCATTCACCTCTATATAAATTCATCATTCTATCCTAATACTAGCCTCGAACACCAAATCAGTCTTCATGACTGAGATTTATACCGTAGTGCGCCTGACCGCACACACGCATCTCTGTGTCATCTCTCCCACCTAAAAAAAGAAAAGGTTTTCCAAAAACAGCCTTCCTCTCTCTTCCTACCCGCGGTCTTAATACATCGCTCGAACACCAACTAGGCACTGACCGCTCCCATTCATCGCTGGGTCATCTATTCAACCTAAAAAAAGAAGGGTTTTTCACCCTTCCTCTTTACGCGTTATTCTTAATTGTCTCTAACGTCGTTTTGTCCGTCGCTCTCACAAGCTTCGTAATTAATTCCTTCGCTGCCGCATAATCATCAACATGTAAAATAGAAGCATGTGTATGAATGTAGCGTGCACAAACACCAATTACTGCTGATGGGATACCAGAGTTACTTGTATGCACACGTCCCGCATCTGTACCACCTTGTGAAATAAAGTATTGGTACGGAATGTTATGTGTTTCTGCTGTATCTAAAATGAATTCGCGCATTCCTCTATGTGTTACCATTGTACGGTCATAAATACGAAGAAGAGCGCCTTTTCCTAATTGACCGAACTGCGTCTTATCACCAGATGCATCATTTGCTGGACTTGCATCAAGCGCATAGAAAATATCTGGTTGAATCATATTTGCAGCAGTTTGTGCTCCGCGAAGACCTACTTCTTCTTGTACAGTCGCACCAGAGTATAATGTGTTTGGTAATGTTTCATCTTTTAATTCCTTTAGCAATTCGATAGCAAGGCCACATCCATAGCGGTTGTCCCAAGCTTTCGCCATAATTTTCTTTTCATTTGCCATTGGTGTGAATGGGCAGATTGGAACGATTTGTTGCCCTGGCTTTATGCCAATTTCAATCGCATCTTCATAACTATCTGCACCTATATCAATTAACATATTTTTTATATCCATCGGTTTTGCACGTTGCGCATCACTTAATAAATGAGGAGGAATGGAACCAATAACCCCAATAACAGGACCATTCTTCGTCATAACTTGTACACGCTGAGCTAATAGTACTTGGCTCCACCAGCCACCTAACGTTTGAAAACGAAGCATCCCATTTTTCGTAATTTGCGTAACCATGAAACCTACTTCATCCATATGACCTGCTACAAGAACGCGCGGGCCAGTTTCGTCCCCTTTTTTCAGACCAAATACGCTACCTAAACCGTCTTGCACAATCTCATCAGCATATTTGCTTAATTCTTGCTTCATAAAACTGCGCACATCATGTTCAAAACCTGATGCACCTTGTAATTCTGTTAACGTACGAAATAATTGTAATGTCTCTTTATTCACGAAGTCCCCTTCTTTCAAACCTTAGTAGAATACCTCTTTTATTGTAACGAAATTTTCGAAATGTTTCTAGTTTCTTCTTTTTTAGTTGCATTTGCATTATAATTATTATTGGTACACTATTTTTATTTTACAGAATTGAGGTGAATATATGAGCTGGAAAGGTTTAGTCACAGGTCTTGGCGTTGGGTTCGCAGCTGGTTATTTCGTTGCAAACAAAGTACAAGAACAATCCCATATTTCTTCAGAAAAAGCATTGAAAATGGTGAAACAAGCATTAAGTCATAAAGGTGAAATTACTGGCTCTTGGGTACATATGGTTCCGGAGGCATTTGAAAAATATGATGTCGCGTACGAAGTTTATCGCGGCGGTCTTACAACGATGTTAGATGAAATACAAGAACGATTTGAATTTTTAGTTGATGCTAAAACAGGTACTGTTTTAGAGGTTATAGCAGCATAAAAAGAGGTTTCCCATTAGGTGAACCTCTTTTTTTTTAGAATTACCAACAAAAGCTGATAATAACAGCAATACATAATAAGTGGAGATTGTTCCAATAAATATTTTTGGACACCTTCCTCTTATTAATATTAAGCTTCTATATTTGTTTTTCTCTCTATCTTCTCCACTATATGCCCTTCCTCATTCCACTTTACTGCACGGTAATATGCATCATGATAAAAAGTAAACCACGCCTCTTTTTCAGCACCATACTTCATCCACTTTTGTTTATGTTCAATCGATGTCATTGGATAGTCATCGTATGCCATTACCCATAATACATTTTGATGTGCATGCGTCGGTAAAATGTCCGCTAAATGAAGCATCGTTTCACCCTGACTTTCAAGGACGACAACAGCATGTCCATCGCTATGACCACCCGTATGCACCATCTTTATTTCATCCGTAATTTCTATTTCTTGCCTGAACGTAACAATCTTATCAACGATTGGCTCCCAATTTTCCTTCCAATATGTATTACGCGATCTAACATTCGGATTTTTCATTTCATTCCATTCAGTCTCACTTACATAAATCGTTGCGTTCGGAAACGCCGGAACAAGGCGATTTCCCTCCCATTTTGTTAAACCAGATGCATGGTCAAAATGAAGATGCGTCATTAAGACGTAATGAATATCTTCATTATGCAGTCCCAATTTTTCTAAAGATTCCTTAACTGATGATTCTTCTGTTACACCTTGATTCCGCTTCATTTTCTCATTCAATTTACCATTCCCTATCCCTGAATCAATAAGCATGTTTCCTTCTTTCGTTTGTAAGAGTAACGGATCTGTTCGTAAATAAATATGATTTGTATCATTATGTTTATATTTTCGTGACCAAAGTACTTTTGGCACAACTCCAAACATCGCGCCTCCATCTAAATGTGTATTCCCACCTTTTAGCCACGTCACTTTTATATTTCCAATTTGTAACTGTTCCATATCCCATCCCCCTTTTCTATTTAATTTTAACATAATATTCCGATTCTTTTTCATATAAAAAACCTATGCATTACTGCATAGGCTCCGTACGATATTTTGCTTCAACTCGATAAATACGATGACCTTTACTAGAAAATTTCTCTTCGTATTCTGTCATAATGTTTCCTTCATAATCACTATTATGAAGATCTAGGCTAAGGTAAGTTAATAACATACCATACTCAGCCATACTCATAATAGAATATTCAAATAAACCTTGGTTATCAGTTTTGAAATGAATTTCTCCACCATCTACTAACACTTCTTCATAATTGCGTAAAAATGTTTTATACGTTAAACGACGCTTCGTATGACGATTCTTCGGCCATGGATCTGAGAAGTTTAAATAAACGCGGTCAATTTCACCTTTCGCAAAGAAAACTGTTAAATCTTCAGCATCTTTATTAATTAACTTTAAGTTCGGTACTTCTTCTTCAATTAATTTATCAAGTGCATCTACAACAACACTTGTGAATTTTTCAATTCCAATATAGTTAATATGCGGATTTGCTTTTGCCATATCATACATGAAGCGGCCACGTCCTGTACCTACTTCAATATGAATCGGCTGTTCATTTCCAAATATTTCTTTCCAGTTACCAGCGCTCTCCTCTGGGTTTCCAATTACGATATGTGAATACTCATTAATTCGATCCATTGCATAAGGCTTATGTCTTAAACGCATAGATGTCTCCCTCTCTTTACAAAACTATTTTAAAGGAAAAATTCCTTCTTTCTGTTTTAATCAATCTATCAAACAAAAAACCAAGTACGTACGAGCACTCGGTCCGTTTCTTTCAAGTATAAGATGTACCATTTTGATAAAAACTACATAAAGCATTAAACATTCCATGACGAAACAGCTTTTTCTCTTATATTTCTAGGGAGAGAAAAACACTCGAAAGGATGATCCGTTCATGCCAATTAATCAACAGCATCAATTAGAAGTATTAAAAGATATTTTAATCAACCATCAAAGTGATTGCTGCGGGACAGTTTCTGAATGCGAGCAATTAGAGCGACTCATTCAATCGTTACTCGCAAACGATAGTATAAGTAGTGACACTAAAGTAATGCTAAACGATGTATATTCTTATAGTCAATCGGGTAAATCTTCCTCTAATTTGGACAACCATATTTCCAATAATCAAGAACAACTTACTCAGTGGATTGCTGGAATGGACAATTTTTCTTAAGTATTATTCTGAAGCAAGTAGTTGCTGTAAATATTGATGCCAATATTTAGCTTCTGCTTGCTGCTTTTTTGTTGTGTGCCATTGCATAGATAAAATCGTTTGTGCTATCACATACCATCTCATACGCCTAAGCAATGATTCATCTAGTTCAATCTCATAATATCCGAGCCACTCACTCCATTCATGGCGCGGAACATACCAATATAATAACATACCAAGATCTAAAGCTGGGTCAGCAATAACAGCCCCATCCCAATCAATTAAAAACAATTCATCTTCGTCCGACAATATCCAATTGTTATGGTTTACATCACAATGGCATACAACGAATTCATTGTACTCAATATCTTTTAATGACTCCGTTAAATATTGAAGACCTTGCTGAATTGTTTCATCAACTCTTATATCTCCTCTTAAAACGAGCTGTAATTGTTGTAATAACTCTTGCGCATGAAGCGGCTGCTTTCCTAGCCTTTGAATCATCTGCACAAGCGCTTTAGAGGAGTGTATTTTCTTCAAAAGTTTCGCAACACGTTCTAGTTTCATATCCTCTGGCTCTAACTTCTGTCCCGGAAGCCATTTTTGAGCAGAAATTACATCACCGTTCGTTACCCTTCTTGTCCAAAGTAATTTTGGAACAATTCCTTCTGCTGACAATACCGCTAAAAAGGGCGATGTATTCCGCTTTAAAAATAACTTTTGTTGTCCGTTTTGCGCAATATATGCATCGCCCGTTACTCCACCAGCCGGTATAAGACTCCACTCTTTTCCTAATAATTGTTCCAACCATTCCATATTCATTACCCGTTAACAAATCCTTATCTTTTATAGTTATGAAAAGAAAAACCGCAACATTTCTACACATGTTGTGGATTCATATATTTTACTGTATTTGAATGAAAAAACTTGGCATAAGCCGAAAACAGGATAAATCACCTGTTCTTCTAGTTTATTTTACAAAATCAATCATAGAATGACAACTTATGAAAATCGTCACCTTTGTCAATTCTACATTTATTACATTCTCATCGTCAAGTAGCGATTTGTCACATTATCGTCAATATATACGTGCTAATTGGAGCCAATTGAAGTTCCTTTCCTCTAAATGAAGAAATTGGCTCTATTTTCGCTTGCTTTTCGTTTACTAACACATGCCACGTTTCTTCTTTTGGAAGCTGCACCGTTTTAGCTTCCAAACCGCTATTAAATAAAACTACAATCTCTTTCCACGGTCCAAATAATTCTACATGCTCTAGGTGGTATGCCAGTACTTCTGTAGATGTTTGCAAAAAAGTCATATGCTTTTTTATAAGGTCCGCATTTTGTAATCGGAATGCCCCGTGCCCTTTGCGAATCGCAATTAACCCTTTTATATAGTTAACGGTCTCCATCTCTTTCTCTTTTTGATCCCAATCTAATTGATTAATTTCATCATTTGCATTATAGCTATTTTCGTTCCCTTGCTTCGTACGATAAAACTCTTGCCCCGCATGTAAGAAAGGAATCCCTTGTGAAAGAATAACCATTGCGGTTGCTAAACGATGACGCCTTTTCAAAATTTCTTCTGATTCTGGATTACTTTGCACTAGTTTATCCCACATCGTCATATTGTCATGACATTCTACATAGTTGATGCTTTGTACTGGCTCTAGGAACAATCCTGTTTCTTTCATACTTAAAAGGCTACCAGCTACTATATACTGCAAATGATTACAGTCTACATGCCCACCAAATGCAAAGCCACGTTTATTTATATTAAAAGTACTTCCTTTTATTCCATCACGAAATTGATCATTAAACTGTGCGATACATGGCATTTTATTCGCATTATTTAACGTCGCTTTCTCTTCAAGAGGAAGCGGTGTTTGCAAATCCCATCCTTCACCTAATAACAGCGCATCCTGCTTTATTTTTCGTACTTCTTTTTGTAATTCATTCATCGTTTCAACATCTAAAATTCCCATTAAATCAAATCGGAATCCATCAACATTGTATTCAGTAAGCCAATATAAAACAGATTCTATAATAAATTTCCTCATCATTTTCCGTTCAGATGCTATATCATTTCCAACTCCCGTCCCATTAGAAGGCATACCGTCTTCCCCATGACGAAAATAATATCCCGGGACAAGCTTCTCAAATGATGATAATTCTCTTTCATAAACATGATTATATACAACATCTATAATCACTCGAATGCCGTGATCATGAAATGTTTCAATTAGTTGTTTACACTCTACTATCCTGTTATATGGATCAGAAAGGTTTGTAACATAAAATCCTGTTGGTATATTGTAATATAACGGATTGTAGCCCCAATTATATGCGGAAGCAGGATTCACTTCATCTATACCACCAAAACAATGTAAAGGTAATAGTTCAACATGTGTAACGCCTAAATCTTTTATATGAGACAATCCTGTTAATGTCCCATTTCGCCCTACTGTCTCCTCTTCCATTAGCCCTTTATATGTTCCTTTCTTATTCACCCCACTGTTTGGGTGAATAGTAGCGTCACGAATATGCAGTTCATACAATATGGCATCTGTCATTGACTGTAATGGTGATAATTCTACTCGTTTTGTCACATTCGTTTTTTCCAAATCGATAACGACGCCGTATTTTCCATTTATCGTCGCAGACTTTGCATAAGGGTCAACCGCTTCGTTCCATATCAAATTAATACAAACAAGGAATGTATATCGTACTCCATCATGATCACCTTGTAATGTATGAATCCACACTCCGTTTTCTTCTCTGTACATTTCATAATCAATATATTCTTTATCACTTTTATAAATCCGTACTTTCGCAAGCCTTGCAGTCGGAGCCCATACTTTAAATATTGTTTCTTCTTTTGTATACACAGCACCTAAGTCGGTACCTTCGTAATAATATTTTTCATCGAAAACTACTGTTCGAATCACAGCGCCTATTTGTAAATCTGTTTCTTCATTCCGTTCATCCCGTACTGTATAATACTTCCCCACATCTATCGGCTCTTCTATAAAACATTCATACTTCGTTGCATCTGGAAGAGCAATAGTATGAACAATCGGTAACTCTTTCACATTGCTTCCTTCTTGTAAACGAAATGTCCGGCTTGTTCCATACGCATGCGGGAGCAAAATTGTAATTTTATTCATTTCATCTAAATAGGCATCAAATGGACGTTTTACTTTCAACATAAAAAATCACCATCATTCTTAAAGTTAAAATGAAACGAGCTGCAAATGATAAGGTTTTTCTTATCAGCGAAGCTCTATACAGTAACACATTATTCCCTATAGTATATTCACCTGTATAAAAAACGTTTTCATACATTCTATTTTTGTAGTTTTATTTCAGTAATCGATTTATACTTCGGCGTTTCCTTAACGTGAGATTCATACAAAGTAATCGTATCTGCTTGAAATGATGTTACAGGTAACTCTTTTACATTTGTCAGATCAAACACTTTTTCTCCTACCCATTTACGCGCAACAGTAATATGTGGATGATAAGGACGTGTATCTAGAGAGAAGCCATTTTCTTCACAAATTGTATGCACTTGCTTTTGTAAAGTAAACAAATCTTGATTATCACTTATCCCCGCCCAAAATATACGCGGCTGGTCCACCTGTCCGAATGTAGAAAGTCCTTGTAACGTGAACGATAATTCCGTTTTTTCTGTAAGTGTTTGTAATCCATTCTTTATTCCTTCTAACTGTTCCTCTGTCGCACTTCCTAAAAATGAAAGGGTAATATGATAGTCTTCTTCATGTACCCACGAGCGAAATGGTAATTCATCCTTCATTTCCTCTTTATAATTAGAAAGAATTTCTTTTATATGACGTGGTAAAGTTACTGCGACAAAATAATGCGGCACCATCTACATCGTCTCCTTTATGTTATTGTTGCTTTTCTTCCATATCTCATTCAGCTAAAAAGAATCCGCCCTCTAAAGTAGAGAGCGGTCATTATTTAAATATCTTTTATTTCGCTAATTCATGAATTGCCTGAGCATAAATCGCTGTCGCTTTTAATAAATCTTCAATTTCAATGTACTCATCTTTTTGATGCGCAAGTTCTTCTTTTCCTGGGAATAACGGGCCAAATGCAACGCCAGCTTTCAATGAACGAGCATAAGTACCACCGCCAATTGCTAACAATTCAGCTTTTTCACCAGTTTGTTCTTCATATACACGTTGCAAAGTACGAATTAACGTATGATCTTTGTCAACGTGATGCGGGCGAGAGTTAGAATAATCCGCTACTTCAAATCCATGAGTACCAACATATTCTTTTAACTTTGCAATCGTTTCTTCAAAGTTAGTTGTAACTGGATAGCGTACATTTAATCCTAAATTACCACCGTTTTCTTGCGAGTAAGACAGGCGACCAACATTCACTGTTAACGGCCCGCTAATATCGTCTTTATAAGAAATACCAGCTTTTTCTCCAATAATATCACCTGTAAATGTTTCTGTTACAAACGAGGCAAATGAAGCCCCTTTTCCATCAAGAGAAACTTTCGTTAAGAAGTTTACCAATAATAAACCTGCATTTTCTCCCTTTTCCGGAGTAGATCCGTGAGCTGAAATCCCTTTGATTTGCAACGTCACCGTCTTTCCTTCTACAATTGCTTTACCTATTTTTTTAGCAGTTTGTAAATACTCTTCATATGCTACTGTAAGTGTATTTACATCTTCTCCTGTAATAACTGCTTCTGCAAAATCAGGAACCATATTTAAACGACGACCTGACTCAAATGAAATAAGCTTAAATGTGCCTTCTTTCTCTTCGCCACCACTTTGCACAACTTGTATGTCAGAAATTCCTTTTTCCGCATTAATAATCGGAAAATCTGCATCCGGCGCAAAACCGATTGTTGGCATTTCTTCATTTTTAAAATAATGATCTACACACTTCCAATTACTTTCCTCATCTGTTCCTAAAATCATACGAACACGTTTTGAAAGAGGTAAGCCCAATTCTTTAACGATTTTCATCGCATAATAAGCTGCCATCGTCGGCCCTTTATCATCAATTGCACCGCGTGCAAAAATCTTCCCGTCGCGAATATCCGCACTATACGCAGGAGTTGTCCAGCCATCTCCTTCTGGTACAACATCAACGTGACAAAGAATACCTACTAATTCTTCTCCTTGTCCCATTTCAAGATGACCTGCATATCCTTCTAAATTTTTAGAACAGAAACCTTCTGCTTCTCCTTTATGTAACATGAAAGATAAGGCTTTTTCTACACCTTCACCAAATGGTGCGCCCTCTTTCGCAGATTCTTCTTCCCATACACTTTTAATTTGTAAAAATTTTTGTGTATCACGAATTAAATCATCTTTTCGTTTTGTAACTTCTTCTGTCCAATTAATCGTCGACATCACGCATCCATCCTTCACTATATTGTCTCTTTCATCATAGCAAACGAAAATCTCTTATGCCATACATGAAAACCTAATAACGGACAATTGTAATATTTCAGATATTTCTTATTAGTTTTTCTTTTATTTTTTAAAAAAAATTTGCAGGAATTTGGCGTTTTACGTAGAAATTTATGAGTTAGTTGACTGACCAGATATACAATGTCAACTACCAATATTTTTCTATATGAATATTTGTTAAACTTTTGTAAAATTTAAGTAAGTTAAAGCATGAATTTTATCATGTAGAGTACAATGGTAGTAACGACCTTCTTTCCTGAATGGGGTCAAAAAAACTAGTAGAGGAGCGGTTTTCTCTTGAAACCTACAACTACTCGTATGCTAACACGCATTAAATCGATTTATATGTACATCAATGAAAACGGTACGGTAACAACGAAAGACCTTGTAGATGAGTTCGGGATCACACCGCGAACAATACAACGTGATCTAAATGTGTTGCAGTTTAATGAACTCGTGTATAGCCCTTGCCGCGGCAAGTGGACAACGACAGGAAAGAAAGTGAGAATGACCTCATAATAAAAAATAATTGTATGTAAATAAATACATACCCCTTTCTAACTCATTAGAAAGGGGTCTTTTCTATGCTCTGAAATTGGCGTTACAGATTTTGCGATACGGGAAAGCCCATATCGGACTTTAGTCCGCCTTTAGGCATGGGATGAAAGGATCGCTTTTTCATAGAAAAACAGTTGTGTGTTGGTTATAATTAAACTATAGACAAGTACAAGTCTTTAAAACGACAATGTGTTCCTTGAAAACAAGATATCATAGGGAGTTCGATAGCCGAATTCATGCTATCGGTAAAATGATATGTGTCGTCAAGAACAAGACGCTAAAACACCTGAACACGAATCTGTACGGTATGGTGATAGTACCGTAGCTCACGAACCTATATGGTCTGTCGTGAGAGTGGTGATGGCACACCGCAATCTTGCACGTCAGCGATACCAGAAATGGACTTCGCCTTTGATAGCAAGAATCCCACTGACGTTAGTCAGCTTGCCCCTTTAGGGGTGGGAGTGTCAATTTTCGTTATCTACTTGATACGTCTTTAACATTTCTACTTCTTCATCTGTTAATTCACGATATTGCCCAAGTTCTAACTCTTCGTCTAACATTAAAGGTCCCATCTCTGTTCTCTTTAAATACACTACTTTTTTCCCTACTGCTTCAAACATACGCTTCACTTGATGGAATTTTCCTTCTGTAATAACAAGCTCAATTTCGGAAATATCATCACTTTTTAAAATTGTAAGTTTGCCTGGCTTCGTTTCATAGCCATCTTCTAAAATAACACCTTTAGCGAATTCTATTACATCCTCTTCCGTTACAACGCCTGAAATGTGTGCATAATATTTTTTTGGCACATGCTTTTTCGGAGATAATAGTTGATGCGTTAACTTCCCATCATTTGTGATTAATAAGAAACCTTCTGTATCAATATCGAGCCTTCCAACAGGGAATGGATCAAAAATCGCATCTTCTAATTCTAATAAATCTATTACTGTTTCGTGATTATCATCTTCTGTCGCTGAAATAACACCCTGTGGTTTATGCATCATTAAATAAACAAACTCTTTATATTCCACAACTTCACCGTGAATCATAACCTCTTGCTCTTCTACATTCACATGAAACTTCGCATCTTTCACTGGCGTCCCATCAATTTTCACAACGCCGTCTTTCAATAATTTCTTTACTTCTTTTCTACTTCCGTGTCCCATGTTCGCTAATAATTTATCTAATCTCATGTTCTTCACCTTCTTTATTTATCATAAGAAAAGGGGACGTATTTACGCCCCTTTTGATTTCAACTTTATTTTGAATCTACTACCAAGTTTACGCTGGATTTTCTCTAAAGCTTCTCCGCCAAATACTCTTTCTAGTACTCCCGTGCGAATCGCTACCAATCCGTAAACAAGACCACCAATACCTGCACAAATCACAACTGTAATAAGAGCACCAATACGGCCATCAGGCGAAATCATGAAGGATAGAAGCCATTGTGATAGTTTCACAGCAATAACCATTACAAGTGTTAAGACTGCAATTTGGAATGTTCTCTTATATACAACACCAAATGAATAGTGTGCGTGTTTTTTAATTTGTCTATTCGTATACCATACGGAAGCTAAGAAGCCGACTGCAGTAGCCAAAATCGCCCCAACTGTACCGAAATAACGAATAAAGATTACGTTACATACAAATTTCAAAATAACACCCATCACAAGCGCAATAACCGCATGTTTCTGCTGATTAATCCCTTGCAGAATTGCTGCTGTTACTGTGAATAAAGCGAATAACAATGCAACTGGCGCATACCACATTAATACTTGTCCACCTAGTGGGTCTGAATCGTAGAAAGCAGTGTAAATCGGATATGCAAGTGTAGAAATACCGACAACTGCTGGCAATGTTAAAAACATATTCGCCTGGAATGTTTGTGTAATTTGTAATTTCAAATAACGGTATTGCTTTTCAGTAAACGACTTTGTAATCGCTGGCACGAGCGTTAAACTAAACGCTGTTGCAAGTGATACTGGAATCATAATTAATTTATGCGTCCACATCGTGAAAATACCGAGTGCTCGCTCTGCGATATCTCCTTGACCAATCGCCTGCATAATAGAGTTAAATGTCAATGTATCAATTTGTTGATATAAAGGAATTGTTAATCCAATTACAACGTAAGGGATTGCATATGCAAACAACTCTTTAAACAATTGAGCGGTACTTACCGTCGATTCTGGTACAGTTTGCTCAATTAAATATTGATCCAAATATTTTTTACGTTTTAACCAGTACCAAATTAATACGCCAAGTGCTCCAACTGCTGAAACGAACGCAGCGAATGTCGCAACCCCAACTGCCGTTGCTACTGTACCGCCAAGTACTTTAATAACGATGAAACTACCCGCTAATAAAAAGACGATACGAATAATTTGCTCAATAATTTGTGAAACCGTAGTCGGTCCCATCGATTGGTGGCCTTGGAAATAACCACGAATCAAACTTGCTGCCGGCACAACAATAAGCGCAAAACTTACGAGGCGAATAATCGTCGTAACTTCTTCTACCTTATTTTGTAAACTTTGTTTACCAAGCATTGCTTCTGCAAATAATGGTGCGGTCATGTACAGTACTAAGAAGGAAAGAACTCCTGTTACTATCATCATAACCATTCCCGAGCGGAACATTCTCCGGCTCGTTTTATAATCTCCAAGTGCATTATATTTGGAAACAAACTTAGAAACAGCAAGCGGCACTCCTGCCGTTGCGATACTTAAAAATATCGTATATGGAATGTATCCATATGTATAGAGCGTTCCGCCTTCTGTGCCTACTAATGCATGAAACGGAAAAACGTAAATCATGCCTAAGAACTTTACTAAAAATGTCCCTAACGTCACAATAAGCGTTCCGCGCAGAAATTTTGAATCGGACATACGAAAATCCTCCTACATCTACATAAAGTGAAACTATAATTAGTGGGAGACTCCCCTCCTACTAATCATTCGAGCATTTACGGACCTTTTTAACTCCCTCTTTACTTCTCCAAAATCTTAAGGTAGTAGTCTTATTGCCCATAAATAGCACGATAATGCTGAACTCTAACTTTTGTATTGTACCACAATTCTCCTCTTAAGCAGTACTTCACTCTATTTTTCTTTTAAGGGAAAACATGCTATTCTTTTAGGCAGGAAATGTAGAAAATGAGGTCGATATATTATGCATTATGATGTTATTGTCATCGGCGGCGGTCCTTCAGGGCTAATGGCTGCAATCGGTGCTGCTGAAGAAGGCGCAAGCGTCTTACTTCTTGATAAAGGAAATAAACTAGGACGTAAACTTGCGATTTCTGGTGGTGGTCGTTGTAACGTAACGAACCGTCTACCACTTGATGAAATCGTTAAACATATACCTGGAAATGGTCGCTTCTTATACAGTGCTTTTTCTATTTTCAGTAATGAAGATATTATTACATTCTTCGAAAATCTCGGTGTACAACTGAAAGAAGAGGACCATGGCCGCATGTTCCCAGTATCAAATAAAGCGCAATCTGTTGTAGATGCACTGTTAACACGATTAAAAGACTTAGGTGTGAAAATACGTACGAATACGCCTGTCGAAACGATTGAGTATGAAAACGGTCAAACGAAGGCTGTTATTCTGCAAACAGGTGAAGTGTTAGAAACGAATCACGTCGTTATCGCTGTTGGCGGAAAATCTGTTCCTCAAACTGGTTCTACTGGAGACGGATACGCTTGGGCTGAAAAAGCTGGGCATACAATTACAGAACTTTTCCCAACAGAAGTACCAATTCTTTCAAACGAACCGTTTATTCGTGACCGCACATTACAAGGTCTTGCTTTACGAGATGTAAACTTAAGTGTATTAAACCCGAAAGGAAAAGTTATCATTTCTCATAAAATGGACATGCTTTTCACTCACTTCGGCCTATCTGGTCCTGCTGCTCTTCGCTGTAGCCAATTCGTTGTGAAAGCGATGAAAAAGTTTAAAACGAACACAGTGCACATGAGTATCGATGCATTGCCAGAAGAAAATAGTGAGCAACTGTTCCAGCGCATGCTGAAACAAATGAAAGAAGATCCGAAAAAAGGAATTAAAAACGTTTTAAAAGGCTATGTTCCTGAACGTTACTTCCTATTCTTATTAGAAAAAAATGAAATTGACGGTAGCGAACAAGCTGGACAAGTTTCTCATGAGAAGATTCGCGCACTTGTGAAAGACTTTAAAGAATTTACCGTCCATGTAAATGGTACGCAGTCAATTGAAAAAGCATTCGTTACTGGCGGAGGGGTATCCGTTAAAGAAATTAACCCGAAAGAAATGGCTTCGAAATTCACGAATGGTTTATACTTCTGCGGAGAAGTTCTTGATATTCACGGTTATACTGGCGGCTATAACATTACATCTGCCCTTGTTACTGGCCGAATTGCCGGAACAACAGCAGGACAAAATGCGAAAATGCAATACTAAAAAAAGAAACAGGGACTCCTGTTTCTTTTTTTAGTATGTTGAAATAGCAAAGCAGTACACGAAATTATATTGGCGATACTTTAAATATATCGACCGTTTCTTCAAAAATATCCCTTCCTCCTAACTTCCCATTGCTTTTTTGTTGCTTTATATACCTTAGTACCTTTATATTTTATATTGTTGAATATTCGAAAAAAGGTAAGGGGAAAACAAATGAGAAAAAAAGTCATGATGTCTTTAATGCTAATGACGTTTCTTTCTGCGGTAGAAGGAACGATTGTTAGTACAGCGATCCCTCGTATAACGAGTGATTTGTCAGGTGTCGAACTTGTTAGTTGGGTATATGCAATCTATATGCTTGCAACAGCTGTTTCGACTCCAATATACGGAAAGCTAGCTGATTTATTCGGCCGTAAAAAAGTTCTGCTCATCGGAGCAACAATCTTCTTAATCGGTTCTGCACTTTGCGGAGTCGTTACATCAATGGAACAATTAATCTTCTTCCGTGCTCTTCAAGGTATAGGGGCTGGTGCTGTTATGCCGATCACAATGACGATTATTGGAGATCTATATAGCGAAGCTAAAGACCGCGCGAAAGCACAAGGCTGGATGAGTGCCGTTTGGGGTGTATCTGGTGTTATTGGGCCGTTAGTAGGTGGATTTTTAGTTGATTCTCTTTCTTGGCGCTATATTTTCTTCTTAAACGTTCCTTTTGGAATTATCGCTTGCTTAATGTTTGCCACTTCTTATAAGGAATCTGTTAAGTCCGCCGCTAAGCAACATATCGACTATCTTGGTGCGACAGTTTTCTCATTAAGTACAATTGCTTTACTATACGCATTATTAACAGGTAGCAGTAAGCAAAACTGGGGAGACATTTCAATTATCGGCCTATTAATCTTTGCCGCTGTTTCATTCATTATTTTCTTATACATCGAGAAAAAGTCTCCGGAGCCATTAATTCCGCTAGCACTTTTCTCTAACCGTACATTATCTACAATAAACATACTAACACTTATTGCTGGCGCAATGATTATTAGTATTACAGTGTATCTTCCAATTTGGAGCCAAGGTGTTTTAGGAAAAAATGCGACAGAGGCTGGACTCATTTTAATGCCGATTCCTGTTATGTGGACATTCGGTGCTATGTTCTCCGGTAACTTAGTTGGCAAGTTACAAACGAAACAAATTATTTTACTTGGAGCTAGCATTTTATCAGTTGCTACTTTCTTATTATTTACATTATCAACAGATTCACCATCATTCCTTATTTATGTTGCAGTCGGATTATTCGGCTTAGGAATGGGGCTTGTTACACCAATTTACATGGTAACAATTCAAGCAGCTGTACCGGCCCATACGCGCGGAACGGCAGTTGGTTTAAATACATTTATTAATACATTTAGTCAAACACTAGGAGCTGCAATCTTCGGAACGATCTTCAATACGATGATTCATGCACGTGGCATTAAAAACCTTGATCTTGTTTCTTCTGGCGGACATGGAGGGGCTACAGCAAACGTAGTAACCGAGTCACAATCCGCATTAGCATCAAGTGTACACGTCATTTATATGAGCACTTTCGTATTAGCGGTATTCACATTAATTATCGCTTGGATCCTATTAAAGCCAGCTAAACAAACAAGTGAACAATAAAAAGAGGATGACCATTTTGGTCATCCTTTTTGCATAAAATCTACTCTTCATTCTCCACAATATGTTTAAGCACGGACAATTTATTATCCCAAAATCGTTCATAGTACGAGAGCCACTGCTGTAATTCCTCTAATGGTTCTGGATGCAAACGATATATCTTCTCTCTTCCGCTCTTTCTTCCACTCACTAAATTCGCTTCTGAAAGAATATGAAGGTGCTTTACAACTGCAGTACGGCTCATCGGAAAATGATCCGTTATTTTTGAAATTGGTAACTCTTTATCACTTAATAACCGTAACACTTCTCGGCGGGTTGGATCAGCAATTGCTTGAAATACATCATATTTCGCTGCTGACGAGGACACTTAACCTTCGACAACCTTTTTCAGTTTTTCATTTACAATCGCTATCCAGCCACCATTCATTCTATCGCGAATAATAGAGCTCTTCGCATTCGCTTTCGGAAGGATTTCATCAGGATGTTTCCAGCCGCCGTGAATTAACGTAAATTCTGTTTTATTATCTCCTAGGTCTTTCAAATTAAATGAAACAACCCAGCCATCTGTGTCCCATGAGAAAGATAAATAATTCGGCTCATCAATCTCTAACACTTTACATGGTGATGGTCCGAAAGGTGATTGCACATGAAACTCATGTCCTACCGCCAATTCGAAATCATTTGGCATAAACCATGACGCAATTCCTTCTGCAGTCGATACTACCTTCCATACTTTTTGAATAGGCGCGTTAAAAACGATTGTTTGTTTAATATCATTTAATATATTTTGTTGTTCCATTTTATATCTCCTTTATTCGGCATTAAAATATAACACCTTTTAGTTTCACATTAACAATATAACACCTTTTGGTTACATGTCAAGAAAGACTCTTTTTCACTGTTGAGAAATTCTCAACATTTTTTCAACAGGACAAACACCCTCTCACCATTCCTTCATAATATACTCACAAAGGCAATGAAAAATAGAAAATTCCCTCAATATGAAACTCTATCACTCCTATTGAGAGAAGCGCCTAACTTATCTCATCTGTACTTCGTCTCCCCTCCTTCCCTCGGGGACAATACGCGAGATATGTAAAAATCAGAAGGAGTATGCCCGCCATTTGGGTAGGTAGTTATTTCTCTTCTCCTCAACATTTCTTTAGGAGCGAAATGACTACCAACCCACTTTTTTAAACAAAAATAAAAAGGAGATGAAAGCTATGTTCTATTGCATTAACTGTTCTGAAATTCACCATGAAAAACACCCGAATGATAAAGTTTTTAAAAACGGTTTTTATATTGATCCATTTTTAGGTGATCGTTATCACCTCGGTATGTGCACTGATGCTCAGGAGCACGAAGCAGGAAAAGTTCTTTTAACGGAAAAGAAAACAGGCGCAACACAATCTATTATGAATATTTTACCGACACATGTTGTCCCAACGTAAAGCATAAAAAAGAGCTGGCTCCCCAGCTCTTTTTTATGCTTTATAAACAATCATCGCTGAAAAACAATAAATTTGATTTTCATCATCGTTAATTGAAACACCAACTTGATACTTTATATCTACAAAATTTCCATCATCAATTTTTTTCAAAAATACATTTACAGCGTCTTCTAAGTCTTTTTCATGACTTTCATCAAACACTTTCACACGAATCATGTTAACACCATCCTAGATCGCAGCCCTCCGCCGCTTGTTTATTGCCACGGTGCGTATCTATGATGCGATAAAACTTTCCATCTTCATATATATATCCGTCTTCTAACACATATTGTTTATCTTCAGTATAGACATAAAACTTACCTATCATAAACTTACTCGTATATAATTCCAAATAATCTTGCCTAAATTTGGCTACAACTTTATTTGTAATATCAATTCTAATTGTGCGCCCCACCTTCTCTCCCTCCCTTGCAAAGAACGGATTTAGGTATATTGTATTAGCGATTTTATATTTTATGCTTAAAAATAAGTGGATATGCCCTCTTTCTGCGCCTGTACTATTTTTCTAAAAAAATTCCCCCTATTTATTCAACTTATAAGAGCAAAAAAACAAACAAAAAAACGACTTTTATATATTGACTACAGCATATCAGATGTGATATTATATAAAATTTGATATTTTTACCCTAGTATGTTATCATTAAAAGTAGTTACCACATACGGAGGTGGATGATTTGTTTCAAATTGGTGATAAAATCGTTTATCCAATGCACGGTGCAGGAATCATCGAAGCAATTGAAGAGAAAGAAATATTAGGCACTACGCGTCAATATTGTGTTATACGCATCATTAGTAAAGATATGCAAGTAATGCTTCCGATAAATCAATTACAAAAATCAGGTATACGTTATATCGTCGATAAAGGTACGTTAGATGGTATACTTCTTGAATTTCATCATGGGGAATCAGACCCCTCACTCTCTTGGAAACAAAGATATACAATGAATATGGAAAAAATGAAGAACGGCAATCTTCAAGATAGTGCAGAAGTTGTTCGTGATTTACTTCGTCGCAATAAAGAAAGAGCATTAAATGCGAGCGAAAAACAAATGCTAGATAATGCGCGTAAAATGGTTATTAGTGAAGTTGCACTTGTACAGAATGTTTCAGAACATCAAGCAACAGAATTTCTTCAAGATACAATCAATCATTAATTTTAAAAATAGCCGACCGCTATTTTTTTTTTGCTTTCAAAACCCCTTTTCCTCAAAAAAATTTCCATTAATTTCACCACATCCACTATTGATAATTGCTGGTACTGAAGCGGACACACGCTATTTTAGTGAAATGGCAATTGCAAGAGCGCAAGAGCCGAAAGAGCTATTCTTAATTAACGGCGCGACGCACGTTGACTTATACGATAGACCGCAGTTTGTTGGACCTGTAGTAGAACAGCTAGATAGTTTCTTTAAAAGATATTTATAGTCACACACATTATAAAAGGACAAAGAGATAAGAAGACTCTTTGTCCTTTTGCATTACCCACGCCCAGCTTGAAACGATGGGTATAAAGTCATTCCACCATCTGCAAATAACGTAATTCCAGTTACGTAACTCGCCTCTGATGAAGCGAGCCAAGTTGCTACTGCTGCGATTTCTTCAGGATTTCCAATGTAGCCCATCGGTATCATACTTTCTACGTCAGCACGTTTTTTAGGATCAGCAAACTTTTCAGCATTGATTGGCGTATTAATTGCACCTGGTCCAATATTATTTACTCGAATACCTTTTGGCGCATATTCTAACGCTAACGTTTCTGTCATAAGTTTAATACCGCCCTTACTTGCTGCATAGTGCACGAATAGTGGCCACGGAATTTTCTCATGAACACTAGACATATTAATGACAGATCCTTTAATGTCGTGTTCCACAAAATATTTAATCGCTTCACGACTTCCTAAAAATGCGCCTGTTAAATTTGTATTGATTACTTTATTCCAATCTTCTAACGGCATTTCATGCGACGGTACGGCGTTTTCTATTCCTGCATTATTAATCATAACGTCGAGCGTACCAAACTCTTTCACAGCAGATTGAATGAGATTCGCAACATCTGATTCAATCGTTACATCACCTTTTACAGCAATCGCTTCTCCGCCCACCTTTTTAATTTCTTCTAACACATCATTTGCTTCTGACTCTCGTGAGCGATAGTTAATAACCACTTTTGCCTTCTCCTTAGCAAATCGTACTCCCATCGCTCTTCCGAGACCAGTCGCTGATCCCGTAATAACTACAACTTTCCCTTCTAAATCGCTATACATTTCAATACCTCCTTTAACTTTTTGCAATCCCTAACATAATTCCGGCTGCGATAATAAAAACGATTCCAACAACAATCCCTGTTAATTGGCGTTTCGTTTTTCTTTCACCTAATATAAGAATCCCACCAAGCGTCGAAATAATAATTCCCATTTGTGAAAGGGAAAAGCTTGTTGCGACCCCGACTCTTGGCTGCGAAATGAATAAAAACATATTCCCAGCTGCCCAAATTAACCCTGGAATAATATTTCGTATCGCATATTTATTAAATGGATGATGTTTAAACGTAAGTAAAATACCTCCTAACACCATACCAACTGCTTGTGGTAATAAAGCCGACCAACCATCTACGTTAAATAGCCTAATAACTACTACGTAAACTAAATAACCGACTGTTGAAATTAATAAAATAATGATGCCTCTTTTAAAATTTGCTGCTTGCTCTGCATTTTTTTCTTCTTCACTTTGAAGTGATGTTAAAATAACACCGATAATAATACAAACGAGCGCCAAAACTCCAAGGACGACCGATATCGTCGTTGACCATTCATGAAACACGATAACCCCAAATAATGTTGTCGCGACTAATTGAAGCCCTGTTGAAATCGGCATCGTTCTGGAAACACCCATTAAATCAATACTTTTTAATTGATTCGCTTGACCAAGTGCCCAAAATAAGCCGGATACAATTCCAACTCCAATAACGGTCGGAGTTAATACCGGCTTCGTAAAAATATAAACAACAATTGAGAAGATAAGTGCACCGAACGTTGTACCGAGCGTTTGACTATACGGTCCCCCGCCCAGTTTCACGTTAAATAGCACAATACTCCCCCAAAATATAGCTGGTAAAATCGCTAAAAGTATATCCATCGCTCATTACCTTTCTCTACAAAATGTCATAGGTTACCGCTCTAAATCATTAGAATGAGCTTTTATTTTTTCGTTTTTCCGTGCACAAATCTTTTCTACAATAGCACCAGAAACATTCTTTTCTCGCTCCACTTTCTTTATCTTTACGTGATCTAAATTATCTTCCAAAGTAAGTGTAACTTTATCATTCGGCGGATTATGTGCACCCTGAAACGTAAGAAATTGTAGCGTCACTTCAAATCTAGGAATGAACTCATCTTTCTTGCCTAGACGCTTTATGTTTGTAACGGATTCACATTCATGTTGATCTTCTGTCACTTGCCTTATAACCGAGTAATATCGATTCAGTAACGCACTTTCTAAAAGCTGTTCCGTCGATTCTTTTGCCAAATAATTGCTTGGAGAAAAGAAAAAAACAGAACATATCATTGAAATCATTACACATATCTTTTTCATAACTTCCTCCTTTTCCTATAAGATAGTATTCTCCAAAACGCCATAAAAAAACGACTTTCCCTATGTAGGAAAGTCGTTTTTTATAGCAAAAATCCAATATTAACCACCACTCACTGGTGGTATTAGTGCAACTACATCACCAGATTGTATCGTATCATCTTCATTTGCGTACTCTTCATTAATCGCAACCATAATTGGCGCTGAAACTGGTACATTATATTCTTTCGCAACAATATCTTTTAACTCTGCAACAGTAATATCTTCTTTCTCTATTTGTAATTCACTCGTTCCTGCTTCTTCTTGCAAGTTCGCAAATAACAATACTCGAATCATATTTATAACTCCTTCCCAGGCTCTCCTGCTGGATATGGTGTTTTTTCTAATTGGTCACCAATCCATGAGTCACCATCTTCCCAAAACTCCTTTTTCCAAATTGGAACAATTTTCTTAATACGCTCCATAATATATTCATTCGCTTCATAAGCCTCTTTGCGATGAGGCGTTGATACAGCAACAACAACCGCTATATCAGAAATTTGCAGCGTGCCGATGCGATGCGTAATCGCAACATGTGTACCGGGCCACTTCTCCTTCACTTCTGACCCAATTTTCTGTAGCATCTTTTCTGCCATCGTCTTATAAGCTACATACTCTAAGTATAGTGTACGACGCCCTTTCGTAAACTCCCTAACTGTCCCGATAAATGTTGTAACAGCACCACATTCACGGCGAACTACTTTCTTTGTCACCTCTTCAATCGAGATTTCTGTATCAATTACTTCATAATACGTATTTATCATTTTGCACCCCTAGCCGTTTGTAAAAACCAGTCTATATACAATTTTTCTTCTGTTATATGAAATACTTTATATTCTTCTCGTACATTTGACGAAGTATCATACCACGTAATAACTGCCGCTATATTTTCTACTTTATGTAAAAGTTCAGCGTCTTCCGCAGAACGAAGTAACACTACTTTCGGATAGTTCTCAGCTTTATAGCCCTCTATTAAAATCGTATCTACTTCAAAAAATTCGTACAAGCGGATAATTTCTTGCAAGGACCATTCATCTCGCAAAGAGGACAAAGATAGTAATCCGGCACCTTCTACACTACTTACTACAGCACCAGCTTTTCTGTGTCTTTCACTATCTTTTTGCGCTACTTCAGGAAAGCCCCCGTGACCATGATGTTTAATTGTAGCAACCTTCATTTCTCTTTCAGCTAATGCATGTACCATCTTCTCTACAAGTGTTGTTTTCCCGCTATTTTGATACCCTACTATTTGTAAGATTGAAGAGGCTTTGCCCACGGCCAATCACTTCCCTCAGAGCATTCTAACAATAATACAGATACTTTCATTCCTACTTCAAATCCTCTCGTCCCTCCAGGCAGCACGATAAAAGCATTTGCATCCGCAAGTGAAGAGACTGCACTCGATTTATCTAAACCGACTGGCATCGCTTGTAGTGCCCCATTAACAATACTCGCTTTTGCTCTTACAAAACGAGTAAACGGATTTGGTTTCGGGAAATCTTTTTGTAAAATAGCATCAGTTCTATATACGTGAGGCTCCTTCACATGCAAATACGTTTTCATAATTGGATGCACAAATAATTCGAAACCTACATAACAAGCTGATGGATTACCTGATAAACCAAAGAGTAGCTTTCCATCAACTTCAGCTACTGTCGTTACACTCCCCGGTCTCATCGCTATTTTATTAAAGAGTACATTCGCCTGTAACCTTTCATAAATAGCTGGCAAATAGTCGTAATCCCCTACTGAAACACCGCCCGTTGTAATTAAAATATCAACCTCATCCATCGCTGATTTAACAGCTGTAAAACATGCATCTAACTCATCGGCAAGTTGCCCATAGTAACGCACTTTCCCGCCAGCTTTCATAATTTGAGCGGCAATCATGTAAGAGTTACTATTTCTAATTTTCCCTGGCTCTAACGCCTCATGCACTTCTAGTAATTCACTTCCTGTCGTTACAATACCGACAACAGGCTGTTTTACAACTTTCACAGTGCTATATCCAAACGTCGCTAATAATGCGGCAACACCTGGATTGATTACAACACCTTTCTTAACGAGGACTTGATTTTGTTTTATATCTTCTCCTTTAAATGACACATTGTCACCGTTTTGGAAAGGACGTTTTAACTTCATATATGTACTTTCGTTCCTCTCGAATCCTTCCGTCAGTTCTAGCATTACGACTGCATTGCAATCTTCTGGAATAGCTGCTCCTGTCATAATACGAACCGCCTGAAAAGCCCCTACTTCTTCTGTAAAAACAGATCCTGCTCCGATTTCCCCTATTACTTCAAATTCAATCGGCTGCTCTTGACTCGCTTCCTTCGTGTCTTCTGCTCGAATTGCGAAACCATCGTAAGGAGAACGATCAAAGTGAGGAACGTCGTGATCTGAGACAACATCCTCTCCAAGAATCCTACCATAACTTTCTGTAATAGAAACTTCTTCTACTTCACCATGCTTAGCATATTTCATAACCCGCTCTACAGCCTCAGCAACTTGAATCGGGATTCGTTTTTCTACCATTGTTTCTCACCTCATATTTGCAAAATATCTAATCTCGATTACACTTTATATATTAAATCGCAATTACTTCAAGGAGGAATTCCATGTCTTCATTCACACATTTCAACGACCAAGGGCGCGCTAAAATGGTTGATATAAGTGACAAAAAAATAACCGTTCGAACAGCAATAGCATGCTCTAGCATTCTCGTTACAAAAGAAATTTTTGATAAAATCTCACGCAACGAAATTGGTAAAGGTGACGTATTAGCCGTCGCACAAATCGCAGGTATTATGGCTGCAAAACGTACTTCTGATATTATCCCAATGTGCCATCCTTTATTATTAAAAGGTGTTGATGTCTCTTTCGATTGGAAACAGTCAGAAGAACAATATCGGCTACTTATTGAAGTAAAAGTTAAAACAGAAGGTAGTACCGGCGTTGAGATGGAAGCTTTAACAGCTGCTTCCGCTACCGCTCTTACTGTATATGACATGTGTAAAGCCGTTGATAAGGGTATGATTATTGGCGAAACGTACTTACTTGAAAAAACGGGCGGAAAAAATGGAGATTATATTAGAAATTCTTAATCCTACCTTTTCCATTTGAACCTAAAGGATTCCCCTTTAGGTTCAACCTATATATCTTGCATATAGTCGTTTCGCAACATTCATATCATTCGTACCATGAATAAACGCCCTGCCATCTGTAAATAAAACAAAACGATATTCTTCCACTGGAAATGATAATAAATACGGCGTTGCTTTTACATCCACACTTTTTTGTAAGCGCTTTTTAATTTCTTCTAAATTAAAACCCTGACGCACACCTGGACGGATTTGAACTGTATTTCGCCCACATAATACTTCTGTTTTCGTTTGTGCTTCAAATGTTAAACTCGGATATGTACGTAACTTTCCACAGGATAAACATGTATCCTTTTTCTGCCTATTCACTTTAAATGCCATCTGTTGATTATTCCAAAGATCAAATGATAGCATCGTTTCACGAAGTGCCTCAAAATCTTCTACTAATATTTTCAAGGCTTCCGTTATTTGATGTGCAACTACTAATTGCACTGCTGGCTGTATAATACCGGCCGTATCACATGTCGCTCCGCTCGCCGGATGTTCCATTAAACATCGAAAACACGGCGTTTTTCCTGGCAAGATTGTATAAGTTACTCCGTAGCTTCCAACGCATCCTCCGTATATCCACGGAACGTTATACATCTGCGATATATCATTAATAAGAAGGCGCGTTTCAAAATTATCTGTCGCATCTAATATTAAATCTACACCTTTAATTAACTCTTCCATTTCTTGCACCGTTACATCAGTCACAACCGGTACAATTTCTACTTCGGAATTAATTGCCTTTAAATGTTCTGCTGCCGCTATTGCTTTCGGTTTATAATGCTTTGCATCTTCTTCTGTATATAATTGTTGCCTTTGTAAATTACTCCATTCTACATAATCACGATCCGCAATTGTTATTTTTCCAACACCTGCTCTAACAATTGCTTCTGCATTCGCTGCTCCGAGTGCACCAGCACCGATAACGAGCACATGCTTCCCTCTTATTTTCCGTTGCCCTGCTTCCCCAACACCAGAAAATAACATTTGTCTTGAATATCGCTCTTGCATACGACATCCCCCTTTCTTATCCTCCTATATAAGACATTTCAATTTTCGGACGATTTTTCGCACTTTCTTCTGTCCGTTCATCTGAATATCGATCTTTTCTATTCTCCCATACATATTGTATAGCTTTTAATAACTCATTATCCGAAAGGTTCTCCCTCAGAAGTTTCCTTAAATCCATTCCTTCTGTTGCAAACAAGCAAGTATAAAACTTTCCATCTGCCGAAATTCTTGCTCTCGTACAAGAAGAACAAAATGACTCAGAAACAGAGGTAATAAAACCAACCTCTACATTCGTTCCAACGTATCGATACCGCTTCGCAACCTCACCAAAATAATGAGCTTCAGCTGGCTCAATTGGATACACCCCATGAATCATATCAATTAATTCTCGTTTCGTAATAACTTGATCAAAATTCCATCCATTCGTACTGCCAACATCCATAAACTCAATAAATCTAAGCGTGATTCCTTGTTCTTTAAAATACGTAGCAACCGGAAGTACTTGATGATCATTCATTCCTTTTTTCACAACCATATTTACTTTCACTTCAAGGCCTGCTTCTTTCGCTGCCATAATTCCTTTTAACACTGGCTTCGTATTCATATTCCGGCCATTAATTGCGCGGAACACATTATCATCTATCGCATCCAAACTAACATTTACTCGGTGTAACCCAGCTTCTTTTAACGCCTTCGCTTGCTTCGTTAAATGAATCGCATTTGTCGTTAATCCTATATCTACTAAACCGTCAATTTTCACGAGACGTTCGATAAGTTTTGTTAAGTCCTTACGGAGCAAGGGTTCGCCACCAGTAAGTCTAATTTTCCGTACACCGATGCTAACAAATACTTTTGCTAATCGCTCTATTTCATCAAATGTCAGTAAAAACTCATCTTTCAAAAAAGCATAATCAGGACCAAACACTTCCGCTGGCATACAATACGTACACCGTAAATTACAACGATCAATGACAGAGATGCGTAAATCTTGAAGTGGGCGTCCGAAAAAATCTTTAACCTTCTCCTGCATCGCCACTCTCCCTTTCTGCCAAATTTATACCTCTCTTCATTCTATTATAATATATTTTTGAACCGCGATGTTTTTGCTCAAGTGAATAAAGTGAAACTTTAATCAGTGGGGGTTTTGTCCATCCCCACTGATTATTAGCCCACAAATAGAGGGATAAAAAACCTTGAAACATAAAAGTTCCAAGGTTTTTTTGCTTATTAACTTAATCTAATAATAGTTAGAGTAGCTCCTGGCGTTGTCGTAGATAATGTAGCCACTGCAAGTAATCCAAATAACTGTAAACTAATAGCAGAGCCCGCAGCTAAATTACTAATAATTGTCGCATTAAATGAACCTGTAGCCACTGCCGGTGAATTTATTGTTCCTGCTAGCGGACTTCCATTTACAGTTATACGCGAACTTACAAGTAAAGCTGCCGTTATATTAATTGTGTAGGCTATATAATAATTACCTGCATTTGTAACGGTAAACACAGTATTTCCACCACTAACTGTTATTCCCGGTCCAATATTTTGATTGTTCGGTAATGGTATATTCGTACCGCCTAACAACACGGAAATAGCACTTCCTGAAGTATTATTTGCAAAGGAATACGTTGCAGTTGTACTAACTCCAGTCACCCCGGTCGCTCCAGTGGCTCCTGTTGCTCCTGTTGCTCCCGTTGGACCTTGAATTCCTTGTGAACCTGTCGCTCCTGTTGCCCCCGTTGGACCTTGAATTCCTTGTGAACCTGTCGCTCCTGTTGCCCCCGTTGGACCTTGAATTCCTTGTGAACCTTGCGCTCCTGTTGGACCCGTGTCCCCGGTTGGGCCTTGTGGACCTTGTAAACCTTGCGGACCAGTTGGACCTATTTCTCCTTGCACTCCTTGTATTCCGGTTGGGCCTTGTGGACCAGTCGGACCTTGCACTCCTTGTATCCCTTGAATGCCCTGTGGGCCTTGTGCTCCGGTTGCACCTGTTGCCCCTTGTATCCCTTGTGGGCCTTGATTTCCTTGGATTCCTTGAGGACCGGTTGGACCTTGGATTCCTTGCGGGCCTTGAATTCCTTGCGGCCCTTGATCTCCCGTTGCTCCAGTTATACCTTGGATCCCTTGTGGACCTTGAACACCTTGCGGACCGGTTGGGCCTATGTCTCCTTGTACTCCTTGTATTCCTTGTGGACCCTGCAGCCCCGTTGCTCCGGTTGCACCAGTTACTCCAGTTGCTCCGGTCACACCCGTCGCCCCTGTTGCTCCCGTATCTCCTACTCCTCCCGTTACACCTGTCGCTCCTGTCGGACCAGGTGGTCCACCTGATGGACCTGTCACTCCCGTCGGACCTGATGGACCTGTTGGGCCAGTCGGTCCGGCTGGTCCACCTGATGGACCAGTTACACCTGTTGGACCAGTTACTCCAGTTGCTCCTGTAGTCCCTTCCCCTGTCACCCCTGTTGTACCCGTATCTCCAGTTACTCCTGTCGGACCTTGGATTCCTTGAATTCCTTGTGGGCCTTGCACTCCTTGCGCACCCGTCGGTCCTTGAATTCCTTGGATACCTTGAACTCCCTGTGGACCCATTGGACCTGTTGGACCTATATCCCCTTGAGTACCTTGCACTCCTTGCGGGCCCTCTGGACCTGTTGCTCCTATATTCCCTTGAACACCTTGAACTCCAGTTGCTCCTTGTGCTCCGGTTGCTCCTGTTATACCTTGAATCCCTTGTATTCCCTGAATTCCTTGTGGACCTTCTGGACCTGTTACTCCTATTGGTCCTTGAATTCCTTGGATTCCTTGTGGGCCCTCTGGACCAGTTGCTCCAGCTGGTCCTGGCACTCCTTGTATTCCTTGCGGACCCTGAAGTCCTTCTGGGCCTTCTGGGCCTGTTGGTCCTATATCACCCATTGGCCCTTGAATTCCTTGGACTCCTTGTGAGCCTGTGTCCCCGGTTGGACCAGGTACCCCTTGGATTCCTTGTGGGCCTTGATCTCCTGTTGCTCCTGTTATACCTTGAGGTCCTATGGCCCCTTGTATACCTTGCGGACCTTGATCTCCAGTTGCCCCCGTTATCCCTTGAATTCCCTGAACCCCTTGGATTCCTTGTTCACCAGTTACTCCTGTCGGACCTGGAATACCTTGAATACCTTGCGGACCTTCTGGACCCGTTGGTCCAATTGGCCCTTGAACCCCTTGTATTCCTTGCAGGCCCTGTGCTCCTGTTTCTCCTGTACTTCCAGTCGGACCTGTATTTCCAGTCACTCCCGCACTTCCAGTTACTCCAGTATTTCCAGTCGCTCCCGTCGCACCTGTACTTCCACTCGGTCCACCTCCTGGCCCTGTCGCACCAGTTGCTCCAGTCGGACCTGGAGGTCCTCCAGATGGGCCAGTTATCCCTGTTGGACCTGTTATTCCAGTCGGACCACTAATCCCCTGACCAGTCGCTCCTGTTGCTCCCGTATTTCCACTCGGTCCTTGTGGGCCTTGTATCCCTTGAGCTCCTTGTATTCCTTGTGAACCTGTTGCACCCGGTACCCCTTGCACTCCTTGAATTCCTTGAGGTCCCTCTGGCCCGGTAGCTCCAATCGGCCCCTGTAATCCCTGTATCCCCTGTATACCTTGTGCCCCAGTCGCTCCGGTCGGACCAATTGGACCTTGTAACCCTTGCACTCCTTGAGGTCCTGTCGCTCCTGTTTCTCCCTGTGGTCCCCTTAATCCTTGTGGTCCCTGCTGTCCTTCTGGTCCTGTTGCACCCATTTGTCCAGCTGGTCCTTGAATCCCTTGCACTCCTTGAGGTCCTGTCGGGCCCATATCCCCCATCGGACCTTGAAATCCCCTTGGTCCTTGTGGGCCAGTCGGGCCTTGTGGACCGGTTGGACCAGTAATCCCAATGCCAGTAAATCCCGTTGGAACGGGAGGAAAAGTAGGTCCAATAAGATTCGGTGAAATTCTGAAATTAGAGTTTAATGAATTTTGTCTATCGCGCTCTTTCACACTTTCACCACCTACACACCATCTTTTTTACTTTAAACAAACCTCTTCTTCTTAATATGTATTTACAAAAACAATCTCAAAGACTATTTTTATTCTAAATAATAAAAACTCCCTTAATTCCTTAAGGGAGTCCAGCAACTGAATCCATATTATCTGTATTAGGGACAGCTTGCGATATACTCGACATATTTGCAACTTGCCCCATATTTGTTCCCGTTACAGTACCAGCAGGGGTACCTCGTGTATAGGTTGTCGTCACCGAATCTCCCGGTTGTAAACAAAGCTTCGTCTCCGTCCCTATTACTGTAACAACGTCAATCCAAGTGCACCCCATTGAACCACTATACGATTTCGAAGCAGTAAATGAAGTATCACTCAAATTATCCCCTGTAAATATATTCCCAGTATTATTAACGATAATAAATTCTTTAATACGTGCAGGCATACTTACACTCTACCTTTCCTTTATGCACCTAATGTACGTGTACTCGTCGCTAATGGCGGAAGAAACACTGATGTTCTAATCACAGCTTCTGGCTGTCGTTTCCCATTTAAAAAAACAGCCGCACTCGATCCTCCAGCACCAGCATATATTTTTGCCACAGCTAAAGGTGAGATATCATAACAGTCGCCAACATTAACAGCTCCTGTATTATTTATAATTTTTACTTTACGCATGTTAATTCCCATTTCGCCTCCCCCTTTTGTATACTGTATGCAAAAGAAAAAAACTTGAAACAGACTCGTTTCAAGTTTTTAACAATTAACTATTTCGTTTCACCTTCATATTGAAGCATACCGCCAACCATATTCACCGTTTTAAATCCTTGCTCATTTAAATAATGGCATACATTTTCACTACGCATTCCCGAACGGCAAATAAAGATATATTCATTCTCTTTCTCAAAGAAATCTACTTTATTTGGAATATCGCCCATTTTAATATGTACAGCTTCCGGAATTTTCCCTGCCGCTACTTCTTCATCTTCCCTTACATCTACTAAAAATAATGTTTCTCCATTTTCTAAACGCTCTTGCACTTCTTCTGTAGTAATTGTTTTTACTTCTGTCATATGTAGTTCCTCCTTATATACAATAAAACCTTCAGTTTCTTCTTTAAACAATCATTTCTCATCAATTTTAGCATGCGAAGGAAGGAACGCAAAGAATGGAACATTTATTTCTCAATTTCCCCGCAAAACTTATTCTTTACAAACATAACTGGCGCATTGTATCCTCAATATACTTGTTTGATGAAAGGAGCCAGTTAAAATGACACTTTTTCTTTTCATTATGGGCATCATTTTCTTAGTTTTTGCAGTTATTGCTCTTAGTATGAAAAATAATAAAAAGATAAAATCCCCTCAAGAAATGTCATTCTTATTTCTATTACTTAGTATAGCTTTCTTCGGTTTATCAGTCGCTTCATATATTTTCCGTCTGCAAATCATGTAAAAAAAGGTGCCTACTATAAATCATGCACCTTTCCACATTAATTATTTCCTACACAAAACTAGATACTTTCCGATTTAAAAACTCGTAAACTTTCTTTTCAAACAAATGAACATCTAATGCCCCAGCCATATGCCCATTTATACTTTCTATCTCATACACTTCTGCATATTTCCCCTGTTTTTGCAAAATGTCTACCATTTTATAATTATAACGAGGTGGCTGAAGTAAATCTTGTTTGCACGGAATCATGAGTACATTCGCTTCTATATTAGAAAGAGCCTCTTCTAAAGAAGAAAATCCATGCGCAATATCATGTAATAAGACTGCTTTCGCAGTGTACATCCACGAATTTGCATCTACTAAATCTATACTTTTGCATGTCACTTTATTAATCTCTTTCTCAAATGATGTTAATGCAGAAAATTCCTGATAAGGTGCCATTTCTATACTGTTCCGCGGGAATGCCATTTCATAAAAATGTTCATCAAACGCATTCATAAACATCATTCGATTTGCTAAATGAAGACCCTTCGTTGGCTGCTCTTCTCCATACTTTCCACCTTTCCAGTTTGGATCAAGCTGAATTGCTTCAATCGCATTTTGCGCTACATTTCCCGACGTTATAATTGGATTTTGTGGATTCGTAATAACTCCAATCACTCGCTCTACCATATGAGGATAGTGAACAGCCCATTGCTGCGCAATCATCCCACCTGCCGACGGTCCCATTACAGCATGTAGCCTAGCAATCCCCATATCTTTTATTAACTCATATTGCATACGTGCTACATCTAAAAATGTGAAAACTGGAAAATCCATCGCATACTCAAAACCAGTCATCGGATTTATCGATTTTGGTCCCGTTGTAATTACGTAGGGGTTCTTCACCTGTACATTACAAAGGTTATCAGTGCATATAACGAAATATTTATTTGTATCAATTGCTTTTCCAGGTCCAATCAATCCATCCCACCAACCAGCTTCCTCATCATGCTCTGTATATTTTCCTGCCGCATGACTTGTTGCACTAAAATAGTGACAAACCAAAATTGCATTTGATCTTTCTCTATTTAAAGTACCATACGTTTCATACCCCATTTGAACAGGAATTTCCCTACCATTTTCAAACACAAACTCTTTTAAAACAAACTTCTCCTTTTTTACAATTTGCACAGACTCGCCTTCTTCCCGCCATATTATGAACTGCTTACTAAAGGATTTTTTCTATACAAACCAATCTCCTCCTTCTTTTCATAAATAAATGAATAATATACAAAATTAGCCACAAAATAGCACTATATTACACAATCAAAGAGGGCATACATATGATTTGGAATTGGTTACGTAAGAAAAAAAACTCAAATACAGCAGAAGCAAAAGAGACAAATGAATCGGAACAACAGCCTAACGATCAAGAGAACAATAACACAAAGCAAACTAGAAGCATGAAACAGAGCAAAGATAAGAATAGCCAGCAAAAAAATATGGAACAAACTGAGGAACCTTCTAAGCAAGATGATTCTTCTCAAAACAAGCAACAAGATTCTAAGCAAGATGATTCTTCTCAAGACAAGCAGCAAAATTCTAAACAAGAAGATTCTTCTCAAAACAAGCAACAAAGTTCTAAACAAGAGGACTCTTCTCAAGACAAACAGCAAGGTTCTAAACAAGAGGACTCTGCTCAAAACAAACAGCAAGGTTCTAAACAAGAGGACTCTTCTCAAGACAAACAGCAAAGTTCTAAACAAGAGGATTCTTCTCAAGACAAACAGCAAAGTTCTAAGCAAGAGGATAATTCTCAAAACAAGCAGCAAGATTCTAAACAAGAGGACTCTTCTCAAAACAAACAGCAAAGTTCTAAGCAAGATGATTCTTCTCAAAACAAACAACAAAGTTCTAAGCAAGAGGATTCTTCTCAAAACAAACAGCAAGATGCTAAACAAGACAATTCTTCTCAAAACAAACAGCAAGATGCTAAACAAGACGAGTCTTCTCAAAACAAACAGCAAGATGCTAAACAAGACGAGTCTTCTCAAAACAAACAGCAAGATGCTAAACAAGACGAGTCTTCTCAAAACAAACAGCAAGATGCTAAACAAGACAATTCTTCTCAAAACAAACAGCAAGATGCTAAACAAGACGAGTCTTCTCAAAACAAACAGCAAGATGCTAAGCAAGACGAGTCTTCTCAAAACAAGCAGCAAAGCTCTGGAGGTAACAGCATTTATGACTTTAGCAAACCAGAAAGTGACCATATTCATTCTCTACAAGACTTAATAGCAAAGCTAAAGCAGTCTAGTGATTTTATTAATTATCACACATCAGATGATGAAACGATGCCTTATTGGATTTCTTATTATCGTCCTTCACTTGATGGAGAAAAGCTTCAAAAGTATTTAATGCCTACACTTTTAGAACACTATTGTTCTTCTCTTGAGGAATTAAAAGAACATATTCCAATGAGCGGTATTACAATTACGAACGACTTACAAAAAATTGAGGATATGGTTTTAAAAGGACATGCGATTATTCAATTGAACCAGCAAGATCAAAAGTGTATGCTTGCAAACATTGCAATTGATACTTATCGGGCACCAAGCCCTCCATTAAATGAATCAACAGTTATCGGTCCGCAAGAAGGTTTTGTAGAAGCTATTGATACAAATATTAATTTAGTCCGTAAACGCCTTCCTGTTTTAGAGTTACAAACAAAAGAAATGATAATTGGCTCCTTTTCGAAAACAAAGGTTGTAATAATGTATTTAGACAACCTTGCAGAAAAAGATAATGTGGATTTTCTCGAAGAATCATTGCGAGCTCTTGAATACGATCAAATTAATGATAGTGCTTATCTTCAAGAATTAATGGGAGAAAAGTCAATTTTCCCATTATATATAAATACAGAACGAACTGATAGAGTGACAAAGGCACTTATTGATGGCAAAATTGCAATTTTTGTTGACGGTTCACCAAACGTTCTACTAACTCCTGTCTCATATTTCGATTTCTTTATTTCACCAGAAGACTATAACGTCTCTTGGCTGTACGCTACATTTTCAAGGATTTTACGACTTATCGCGGTTCTTTTCTCAATTTGTGCAGCCCCATTATATGTTGCCGTTTTAAATTATCATTACGAACTCATTCCAAGCGATTTACTTGAAACATTGATTTTATCAAGAGCACAAGTACCATTCCCACCTTTAATCGAAGCACTCTTTTTGGAATTAGTTATTGATTTATTAAGAGAAGCTGGGGCTAGGTTACCGATGAAAGTAGGACAAACACTCGGTATTGTAGGTGGTATCGTAATTGGACAAGCATCCGTTCAAGCTGGGTTAACGAGTAACATTTTATTAATTATCGTTGCCTTATCAGCGTTAGCTTCCTTTATTACACCCATTTATAAAATGGGTAACGCCGTTCGTTTACTACGTTTCCCATTTCTCGCATTTGCAGAAATAGGTGGTCTATTTGGTATTTCTCTTGGGTTTATCTTTTTATTTACCCATCTTTTTAGACTAACTTCTTTACGTAAGCCGTACGCACTGTTTTATCCAACACGCGAACAATCAGCAAAGGACTCTTGGATTCGTTTTCCATTAACGATGATTGATACAAGGGATGTACAAGCTAGACCACAGCATGTTAAGAAATCAGCAAACGGAATTTCAACAAAACATACATCTGATTTTGATGATTAAGAAATGAGGTGCATCGATGAGTAAAATTAAAGCAGAACACCAAATATCACCTATCTTCGTTTTCTTCTTAATTCACGGTGCACAATTTGGTGCTGGTGTTCTGGGATTTGCCCGCATTATTGCGAAAACAGCTGGATACGATGGCTGGATAGGTGTCCTTCTCATAGGCATCACCATTCATATTCTCCTATGGATGATGTATTCCTCACTAAAAGGTATAGATGGCAATTTAATTGATTTGCATAAACAAACATTCGGAAAGTGGCTCGGGAATGGGATTAACATTATCTTTATGGTGTATTTTTTAATGGTCAGTATTTCTGTCGTTCGAACATATGTAGAAATTATTCAAGTATGGATGTTTCCTTCTGCTTCGATTTGGATGCTAACAACTTTTCTATGCTTAGTCGGTTATTATATAATCTCATCTGGTTTTCGTGTTATTACTGGTATCTGTGTCATTTCTATCGGCGGGACACTCGGATATCTTTTCATTAGCCTTTTTATCTTAAAATACACTCACTGGTCTAATTTACTCCCTGTATTTTCACATTCACTTTCAGACATTTTAAAAGCAGCTCAATTATCAATCTATACTATGAGCGGATTTGAAATTTTTCTTATGATTTATCCATTTGTAAAAGAGTCTAAGAAATCTCATAAATTTGCACAATACGGTGTGCTATTCTCTAATCTTTTATATTTATTTAGTACCCTCTTAGCTTTTACATTCTTTAGCGAAAAACAATTATCCAAAACAATTTGGGCCCAGCTCTCTATGACTCAAGTTATCCAACTTCCTTTCATAGAAAGGCTAGAGTACATTGCAATCTCAGCTTACACTCTCGTTATTGTTACAAGCTTCATTCTTCCTTTATGGGCAGCAACAAGAGGAACACACGAAATATTTCGTGTAAAACAAAGAGGTGTTTTAATTGCTTTTATGCTCATTACCCTCATTGTTTCACAACTTTTAACAAAAAGACATGATATTAATGACTTTATTAGTAATGCGTCAAGAATTAGTTTTTGGCTTATATACATATACATCCCAATTCTATTTATTATTGTGTGGGTGAAAAGAAAATGGAAAAAATCAAAAGAAAATTAATGCTTCTTTCTTGTATCAGCATCCTTAGTCTAACTGGTTGCTTACAAAAAAATATTATCGATGATGTCAATCTCATTCAAGGGACTGTTTTTGATACAGCAAAAGATAATAAAGTAAAAGTCACATTCGTTTGTCCTATACAGAAAAAAGGTAATAAAGTTCAAGTCTTTGAAGGAGTAGGAAACGCAGTAAAACAAGTAAAAGCGGATACTTCTTTAGAATCCTCTCAACCATTTGCAAGTGGACAAATGCGTATTGCTTTATTTACTACAAAAATCGCAAAAAAAGGATTATCAACTTCCTTTGACACGTTAATTCGTGATGTGAACATCGGGAACTCTATGTATGTCGGTTTATTAGAGGGAACAGGGATGGACTTACTAAAAGGTAAATATACAACATCATCTAACGTTGCAATTTATATAAAGAAAATGTTAGACCATAATATGCAAACAGGCCCTTTACCTACTGACAATCTACATTTAGGAGCCTATCGATATTATCGTGAAGGCCAAGATTCTTATTTACCAATCCTAAAAAGAGATAAAGATAAAATAAGAATTACTGGTATCGGTCTTTTAAAAAGAGATAAATACGTTGGAAAAATTAATTATCATGATATGTTCGCTTTCAAAGGTTTATTGGAAAAACACCGATTAGATTCACATGAATTTAAAGCAAACTCCGGATACACAATCATTAATAATATTCGCTCCGTCCCTACTTACCAAGTAAATATTAAAGACGGAAAACCATCATTTTTTATACACGTCAAACTAGAAGCGCGTATTCAAGAACTCTCTAAACAGTTCAACTTAGATAATAAAAAGAACACAAAAAAAATAGAAAAATCAGTTGAAAAACAATTAGATGCAACAGCTAACAAATTAATTAAACAGTTTAAATCGTTAAATGTGGATCCACTCGGCCTTGGTGCAAGGTATAAAGAACATTATCGTCCATTTAAATTAGAAGAGTGGAGAAAAATGTACAAAGATGTTCCCATTACAATAAAATACACAGTTAACATTACAAATTCTGGTGTAATTGAATAAGTTAATGATTGAACTCCCCTCTCTGGCATGGTACAACGGAGAGGGGAGTTTTTATTTTTAAATAGAGAAAAGGGATATTTACGGGGGAGCTTATGTCTAAAAAATTAGTAAAGCCTATTTTAAACGGTATTTTATTTCTCGGCGTCTTTTTATTTGCTCATACATACTTAAAAAATGTTTCCTTCACACGTTATCTACTTGTCGTTATACCAATGCTACTCATCGGAATGTTTGGCATCGATCTTATTTTATCCATTTTAATTAAGAAAGAAGAATAACGAGCGAACATCTTATTTCTCATAAGATGTTCTTTTTATTAAATAACTACCTTATGTTACAATAAACTTCGGCATAACGTAAGAAAGGATGAAACAACATGACAAACGAAAAAGGTTTAGATAAAGGATACGAACTTGTTGCGAAAATGCATGAAGAATTCGGACATCCTGTGACAAGTACTCCAACAAAACTAACAGAAGAGCGTGCAAAAATTCGTGCTAGCTTTATGCAAGAAGAGCTAGAAGAATTTCTAGAAGCAACAACTGTTGAAGATCAATATGATGCACTTATTGACCTTATTTACTTTGCATTCGGAACGTTTGCAGAAATGGGCGTACGTCCAGATAAAGGATTCGAAATTGTAAACAATGCTAACATGGCAAAACTATTCCCTGATGGAAAGCCTCGATTCCGCGAGGGCGACGGCAAAATTATGAAACCAGAAGGATGGCAAGCACCGGAACCACAACTTCGTGCGGAAATCGAACGCCAACGTCAAGAGGCATTAGCAAAAGCAGGAAAATAATATAGAATCAGCTGCTAGGAATATTCTTAGCAGTTTTTTTGTACTATCATTCACAGGTCATGAACCCCGTATTTTACTAATGAATCAATATCGCATTTCGAACTGCAAATATATTTTTCCTCAAAATAAAAAATCCCCTTGTGCACAAGAGAATTTTTCATGTAATTCATTAATGTCCAGCATGACCCGCTGCTCCAGCTGTTCCCGCTGCAGTTCCAGCTCCTCCACCGTACCAAATTTGTTGTTGCCCTTGTTGATGTTGTTGTCCTTGGTGATGTTGCTGCCCCTGGTGGTGATGTTGGCCTTGGTGGTGTTGCTGCCCTTGGTGGTGATGTTGGCCTTGATGATGTTGCTGCCCTTGGTGCTGATGTTGGCCTTGGTGCTGATGTTGACCTTGATGATGGTGTTGGCCTTGATGATGGTGTTGGCCTTGGTGATGGTGTTGGCCTTGGTGATGGTGTTGACCTTGATGAGTTTGATAAAGGACAGCCTGCGGGTGAATTTGATGATGACCTTGGTGATGTACTTGTTGCTGATGGTGGCCGTGGTGTTGATGATGGCCTTGGTGACCATGATGACCATGGTGTTGATGCTGGCCTTGGTGACCATGATGATGAGTTTGATAAAGGACAGCCTGCGGATGAATTTGATGATGACCATGATGATGTACTTGTTGTTGATGATGGCCATGATGCTGATGATGGCCGTGTTGTTGATGATGATGACCGTGATGACCGTGATGGCCGTGATGCTCATGATGTACATGCTGACCGTGATGACCGTGATGCTCATGATGACCGTGAACACCTTGAGGGAATCCGCCGATTCCACCAGCTACAACACCAACGCCTGGTACAGGGAATCCTGGTTGTACGCCTCCAACGAAAGATGGGAATGTAGTTGGCATACCTACAGGCACTCCTCCTTGTGTACCTCCTACTAGTGCCGGAAATCCTGTTTGCACTCCAGCTACTGATGTTGGGAATCCTGGTTGTACACCCGCCACTGACGTCGGAAATCCTCCAGCTGCTCCTCCCATCCAACTTGGAATTCCGCCATATCCGTGTTGACCATCTCCTCCCATGAACATCATTTGTCCATAACTATCCGATCCACCTCCGAAGAAGCCATGTGGTGCATTATTGTCCATCCCTTTCATTCCTTTCACCTCTTCTGTTCAATTTAACCTACCTTTTTCATCATATTTCCTATAGAAGAATAGGTGTTTGTCTATATGGGAATTCCGCGCCTTTTTCTTCGTTCTTCATTCATGACAAACTAAATTAACTGATTATTTTTTCAAAGGAGGCGTTTTCGTTGGAGAACGTAGCAAAAGCTTCCATCGACGATTTAGATTCAATCTTACATATAGATGTTGATGTAATCGGAGACGATAGTAGACGAGATTATATTAAACACGCTATTGATGAAGGAACCTGCATCATTGCAAAAGAGGACAATTCCATTTCTGGTTTTCTAACATACGATACAAATTTCTTTGGTTATACTTTCCTCTCATTAATCATTGTTTCGCCAACGAAAAGAAGACAAGGTCATGCAAGCTCATTAATCTCATATATGTTAAGACATTCTCCTACTCAAAAAATATTTTCTTCAACGAACAAATCGAATACAAATATGCAAAAAGTTTTTAAAGCAAATGGATTTATGCGTAGTGGAATGATCGAAAACTTAGATGAAGGTGATCCTGAGCTTATTTTTCACGCAAAAAAGCTCAGAGCATAAACGCTCTGAGCTTTTATTAATAATTAATTAGTTTGCAACAACGTTAACAAGTTTTCCAGGAACAACAATTACTTTACGAACTGTTTTTCCTTCAATTTGTTCTTTGATTGCCTCAAGTGCAAGTTGTTCCATTTCTTCTTTTGATGCGTCTTTACTCATTGTTAGTTTTGTGCGAACTTTGCCCATAATTTGAACAACGATTTCAACTTCATCTTCTACAAGTTTAGACTCATCAAATGTTGGCCAGCTTGCATATGTGATTGTTTCACTGTATCCAAGTTTGCTCCATAGTTCTTCCCCGATGTGAGGTGCAACTGGTGCAATCATTTTTACGAAACCTTCTACATATTCTTTCGGAAGTGTTTCAGCTTTGTATGCATCATTGATGAATACCATCATTTGAGAAATCGCTGTGTTGAAGCGAAGCTCTGCATAGTCTTCTGTAACTTTCTTCACTGTTTGGTGGTAAGCTTTTTCAAGCTCTTTATTTGGTGCATCAGTGATTTTCTCACTTAATTCACCGTTATCTTGAATGAATAGGCGCCATACGCGGTCTAGGAAGCGGCGAGCTCCGTCAAGACCATTTTCAGACCAAGCGATTGAAGCGTCTAATGGTCCCATGAACATTTCGTATAGACGAAGTGTGTCTGCACCGTGGCTTGCTACAATATCATCAGGATTTACAACGTTACCTTTTGATTTACTCATTTTCTCGTTATTTTCACCTAAGATCATACCTTGGTTGAATAATTGTTGGAACGGTTCTTTCGTTGGAACTACACCGATATCATATAATACTTTATGCCAGAAACGAGCATATAGTAAGTGAAGTACAGCGTGCTCTGCTCCGCCGATATAAATATCAACTGGAAGCCATTGTTTTACTTTTTCAGGATCTACAAGTGCTTCGCTGTTGTTTGGATCGATGTAGCGTAGGTAGTACCAGCAGCTACCAGCCCATTGTGGCATTGTATTTGTTTCACGACGACCTTTTTTACCAGTTTCAGGATCAACAACATTTACCCACTCTTCAATGTTTGCAAGTGGTGACTCACCTGTACCTGAAGGACGAATGTTTTCTGTTTTCGGAAGAACTAATGGTAATTCTTCTTCTTTCACAGCTGTCATTGTGCCATCTTCCCAATGGATTACTGGAATTGGCTCACCCCAGTAACGTTGACGGCTAAATAACCAGTCACGTAGACGGTATGTTACTTTTTGATTTCCTGCGCTTGTTACTTCAAGCCATTCAATCATTTTTACAATTGCTTCTTCTTTATTTAAACCATCAAGGAATGCTGAGTTTACGTGTGCACCACCACCTGTGTACGCTTCTTTCGTAATGTCTCCGCCTTTTACAACTTCCTTCATTGGAATATTGAACATTGATGCGAATTCATAGTCACGCTCATCGTGAGCTGGAACCGCCATTACAGCACCTGTTCCGTAAGTTGCAAGAACATAGTCAGCGATCCAGATTGGTAACTTCTCACCATTTACTGGGTTAACTGCGTAAGCACCAGTGAATACACCAGTTTTCTCTTTCGCAAGTTCTGTACGCTCTAGGTCACTCTTCATTTTTACAGAATTAATGTAAGCTTCTACAGCTTCTTTTTGTTCTGCTGTTGTAATGTCAGCAACAAGTGCATGTTCCGGAGCAAGTACACAGTATGTTGCACCAAATAGTGTATCAGGGCGCGTTGTGAAAACTGTGAACTTCTCATCTGTACCGTCGATGTTGAAGTGTACTTCTGCACCTTCAGAACGACCAATCCAGTTACGCTGCATATCTTTTAAGCTTTCTGGCCAATCAAGCTCATCTAGATCTGCTAATAGACGATCTCCGTAAGCTGTAATTTTTAACATCCACTGTCTCATCGGACGACGCTCAACTGGATGTCCACCGCGCTCACTCTTACCGTCAATGATTTCTTCGTTTGCAAGTACTGTACCAAGTGCTGGGCACCAGTTTACAGGTACTTCATCAACGTAAGCTAAACCTTTTTCAAATAGTTTTAGGAAGATCCATTGTGTCCACTTGTAGTAGGTTGGATCTGTTGTATTTACTTCACGATCCCAATCGTAAGAGAAGCCTAATGCTTTAATTTGATTACGGAACGTATTAATATTAAGCTCTGTAAATTCAGCCGGGCTGTTCCCAGTATCAAGTGCATATTGCTCTGCTGGAAGACCGAATGCATCCCATCCCATTGGATGAAGAACGTTATATCCTTGCATACGCTTCATACGAGATAAAATATCTGTCGCTGTATAACCTTCTGGATGACCTACGTGTAAGCCTGCACCTGATGGATATGGGAACATATCTAGTGCATAAAATTTTGGTTTTTCTGTTTCATCTGGCGTACGGAATGTTTTATTCTCTTCCCAATGCCCTTGCCACTTCTTCTCAATTTCTTGATGATTAAAGCTCATGAGATACCCTCCTTGAAATTCTATTTATTTTCACCGCCCAAAATACAAAAAACCTCTCATCCCTAGAAAGGGACGAGAGGTTATAGATTCCCGCGGTACCACCCTAAATTAATGTAATAAATACATTCGCTTAGATCCGTAACGTGGATTAACGGCAATTGCTACTAATGATTTCACAACTGCAACTCAAAGGCGAGTTCATAACGAAACGTGGATTGACTTGCACCGACCGTCAACTCTCTAAACCAGCTTCTATTACTACTACTCCTTCTCACTGTTATTACAAATATGAGTTAATGTGAACTACCCACCACTTAGTATCTCTTAAGAGCTTACTTGAAGCGAGGGCTTCTCGGTTAATCGTTATTCTTGCTAACTAACGAATTCGTCTTAGGACAGCCGAGCTAACTCCCTTGTTCCAAAGGTTATTTTGTTACTATTTATTTAAATATATTCTAAAACATGTTGCATGTTCCGTCAAACTAAACTGCAATTTTTTCTTCAACTGTTTCTTCTACTTTTACTCGTCTATCATAAATACTCGTTGCTATAAGCGCTACTACAAGCATTACCATGATCGCTATAAACAATACTTCCATATTGTATAAATCAACAATTGCCCCGCCAACGACCGGTCCGAACATTTTTCCTACAGTCGCTGCGCTATTTACAACCCCTTGATAAAATCCAAGTTTATCTTTCGGTGCAAGTATATTTGCAATAGTCGGAACTGCCGGCCATACGAATAATTCACCAATCGTTAATGTCACCATCGCAACAAGAAACATCGTAAATTGCTGCGCTTGGCTTAAAACAATAAACGACGCCGCAAAAATGACGATTCCAATCATAATTTGTTGTTTTAAAGAACGCTTCATCCAGCGAATTAACATACTAACAAGTGGCTGCGCACAAACAATCATCGCTCCGTTTATCGTCCATAATAAACTATAATGGCGGAGGCTAATATCTAATTCTCGCATATGAGTCGCAATTGCCCCTTGCCACTGTACGTATGTAACCCAGCATAAAGCATATGCTACACATACGATTAGAAGCGCTTTGAAGCCAGGTGTAAGTGACCAACCTTTTTTCGTTTCGGCTTCTTTTTGTACCTCTTGCTCTTTTTTTGCTTCCATACCACGAAATCCAATAAACGCAATTAAGAAGAAAATAAAATATAAAATAAAGTTCGCTAAGAAAATATAATCAAAACGATAAGACGCAACTAATCCACCGCACGCTGTTCCAATCGCAATCCCAACGTTTTGTCCAACATACATTGCATTGAACGCTCGTCTCCCGCCTTCTGGCCAAACCGTACCGACCATCGCATACATCGATGGAAACACCATTCCAGAACCGAATCCGATTAATGCTAGCCACACAACATATAATGGCCAACCATGGAAAAATACAAGACCTAAAATCGATACAAGTGTAATGACAATCCCTACTAAAATTGATTTATAACCGCCCCATTTATCAAATAAAACACCGCCGAGCAAGTTTCCGATTACACCAGTAAGCGAGTTGATCATTAATACCATTCCGGCTACTGATAAAGATTTCCCTAAACTATCATGTAAGTAAATTGTATTAAAAGGCCATAAAAAAGAAGCACCCGTGACATTAATAATCATCCCAGCTACTAATAGCCATACTTTCCTTGGCATAGTCTCCCCTCCTATTCTCTTTTTTTCGTTCATATATATAACAGTAAAATTGTAGTCGTTTTTAAATAGGAAGGCAACTGATTAATAGTTGATGAAATTCAGATAATAGCACAAAGACGATTAGAATGTATTCTAATCGTCTTTGTAAAATATTAATCTATAAATAATGGAATCGTTCCCTCGCGAAAGGTTATCCAACTTCCTTTTTACGTTTTGCACTTTCTTTCGCACTCCATTTAAATATTTTGTCTAGTAGAGAGTATATTCTCCCAGACTCCTTCGTTAATAATGGTCCTAACGACGCCAATATTAAAACATATAAAGCTGAGAATGGTTTAATCGTTGCCATTAAGCCACCCGCTATTCCGAGATTCGCGACAATAATGGAGAATTCCCCACGTGATATAAGTGTTAAACCGATATTCGTAGAAGCCTTATGCGATAACCCGGCTTTACGCCCTGCAATCATTCCAGCTGTAAAATTACCGATGAGAGTAATGAAAACTGCTCCTAATGCCAACCATACTGCTCCTCCAAGTGAAAACGGATCTATACTTAAACCGAAGCTGAAGAAAAATATAGCTCCAAAGAAATCACGAAACGGGACGACGAGATGCTCGATCCGGTCACTATGCTCTGTTTCTGAAAAGACGAGTCCTAACAATAAAGCCCCAATCGCTTCCGCAACATGAATTGTTTCTGAAAATCCTGCTACAAAGAATAAAATAGCGAATATTACGATAATAAAAATTTCGTTTGACGAAATATCTAATACTTTATTTAGGAACGGCGTAGCTTTTCTAGCGATTACAAAGAATAGGAGCATATACCCTACTGCGATTAACACCGATGTAAGAGCACCTACAAATGATGTTGCACCTCCGAGTACTAATCCTGAAACAACTGATAAATATACAGCTAAAAAGATATCATCAAACATAATGATTCCTAAAATTAGCTCTGTCTCTTTATTACCAGATCTTCTTAAATCAACGATTACTTTCGCTACAATTGCACTCGATGAGATTGTAATAATTCCAGCAATAATTAATGTTTCTAGTAAGGGGAAGCCCATTATATATCCATAAAGTAAACCTAATATGAAATTAAGCGATATATGAACACTACCCCCAAAAGCAATCGACTTTCCTGATTTAATTAATTTTTTTATTGAGAATTCTAAACCTAAATAGAATAAGAGGAATATGACGCCAACACGGCCGAGGAAGGAAATAACTTCTCCGCTTTCAATAAACCTTAAATCGATAAGTCCTAAATCTGGGGCATGAGGCCCCACTAACATACCGAGTATAATGAGAAACGGAATAATCGAGAACTTTAACTTCGCAGCGAGGATAGCTGCAAAAGCTACTAATACTAACGCAGTTCCAACTTCCAAAATTAAAGTATCCATCGATTAGGAATCACCTCCTGCCGAAAGTAATTCCTTAATGATTCTTTTCACTTCATGTCTTTCGCCCGATAATACGAGCATATCGCCAGCTTCAATGATAGAATCTGGGCCTGGATTAAAGAACTTCTTCATATTCTTTTTCAAAATAGCAATAATCGTTACGTTATACGTTTTTCTGACATGTAAGCTACCAATTGTTTGTTGTACTACTGGTGCATTATTCTCCACCTTAAACCATTCAATTGATAATCCTTCAAAAGCCATCTCAATTGTGTCTAGCGCTTGCGGCCTATATACCATTCCGCCTAATATAGCCGCAATTTGTCTCGCTTCAGAATCACGAAGAGAAATGCTTGAAATACTCTCATCGTGATCCGCATCAAAATGATACATTTCTCTTCGGCCATCATCATGAATAACGATAACCATTTTTTCATTACCTTTTGTTATCACTTCGAATTTACATCCAATGCCCGGTAGTTCACTCTCTCTAATATTCATATTTTCCGCCTCCTAAAGTTTTTAGTTACGGGTTTTACAAATCTACATCAATCTCTGTTTTAAACTTCTCATCTTTTGAGATTCCTAAATACTTGAGCGTCTCTGATGGAGTTGCGTGATGAAAATGCTTTTGCAATAGCGCAATCGCTATTCCTCTTTTGTACGCATGAAATCCAAATGTTTTTCGCATTGAATTCGTTCCAATCTTTCCAACAATCCCAACCGCTTCAGCTGCGCTATGGATAACACGATACGCTTGTTGGCGCGAGATTGAATTTGTCGTTTTATTAGATTGAAATACGTAGTTTTCTCTTTGAGCATCAATAGATTGTACGTAATCTAAAAGGGCTTCTTTTACTTTTGTATTTAAATAAATATCTTGTTTAAATTTTTCATCTTTCACAGGAAGAGAATAGAACTCTTTAACAGTTCCATCTTCATTCAATACCTCTTCAAATTTCATACTAAGTAGCTCAGTGATCTTTAATCCAGTGTTAATTCCAATAACAAATAAAAGATAATCTCGCTGCGAGTGCTCTTTTAAGTACTTTTTCATAGCCTCAATTTGGCTTATATCTTTTAATGCCTCTACAACTTCCATACATGTATCTCCTCATCTTATGAACGGTAATTTTCTCATTATCCTGTTCATTTTACCTTATCATGCTATGAGATTTCCATGTATTATCCATTATTTTCACAATATACGACTTAGGTCTGACAATTTTTCATTTGGAAATTTATGATTGTACAAATACGGTGTGGGTAGAAAAATAGGGGATACAAGTTCAGCTTCTTTCTATAGATCGAATTCCTCCTTTCGTTTTCCAGTTACTGATACTCACATATTATGTTACTTATTTACATTATATTATATATTTCAGTAACATTAAAGTGTTTTTTCTGAAAATATAAAAAGCCGAGCACTTTCACTCGGCTTTTTACCTATTAATCTTCTTTTGGAAGAACAATTCCTTTATACAATTGAACTGTAATGAAGTAATAAATCGCATAAATAACTACGAAAATTACGATTGGTACCCAAATACGGAAGTAAGGATCCATTAAAATAAATCCGAAAATATTCATACCAACTAATACGTGAGCGATCCCCACAATTGCTGGGAATAAGAATACTAAGAATAACTCTTTATAAATTGATTTCGTTAATAATTCACGACGCACACCGATTTTGCGAAGCATTTGATAACGCGTAATATCTTTTGATGCACCAGAAAGAATTTTAAACATTAAACAACTTGCCATCATTGCTAAGAACGCAATTCCAAGGAAGAATCCCATAAATACTGTTCCACTCGCAATGCCGTAGAATCCATTGTAAGATTGATATTTACTATCTAATCTTTCAGCTTTTACATTTTTATATTTAACTAGCTGCAACTCGTCAAGTTTTTTCCATTCTTTTGTGTATGCTACAAAATCGTCTGTTTTTCCAGTAACTACGATTCCTTCTTTACCATTTACAGTATCGTACATTTTCTGATCTACAATTTTAATTGCATGATCTTCATATAGATAAAATGGCTGAATTGTTCTGAAAGCCTCGTTCCATTCTTCTGGAAGTTCTTTAGCACTCGCATCTTTTTCATTCATTTCTCTAGAAACTGCACCTACTGGTAGTTCCTCTGAAACTTTCTTTGTTTTTCCTAAATCCTTCATACTTTCCATCTGTTTTGTATCTTGTACGAAAGGAGGGTTTTTCTCTAAATCTTCTTTTACATAATAAACGTATTTATTATCAACTTTGTAACGATATTCATTTTTCTCTTTAAATGTAATACCATCTAAAATTTTCTTTTCTTCAGCTGTTGGGTTATGAATAACTGAATCATATATTACTAAACCATCAACCATTTTTATAACGTTATTTTTAAACGCCATACCACCTGAAATTGCACCCGCTCCAAGAGCAACTAACATCGCTACCGTTGCAAGTACTTTCGTTAAGCTATTTATACGGAAATTTAATTGTGCAAATGTAAAAGCATTAAGTCCTTTTTCACTACGTTTTTTATTACTCTTTAACTTTCTAATGATAACTGGGAGAAGTGATCCAAATAGCATGTAAGTACCAGTTGTTGTTGTAATTAATGCAATAAGGATTCCCATTTCTCTTAATTTTTCCATGTAAATCATTGATGCATAGCCAATTCCTAATAAAATAACAGCAAGGATTGCAACGACACCTGTCATTTTACCTTTTACTGCAACACGCTCTGTTTGTGCATCTGCATGTACAAGTTGCAGTACTGAAATACGTGATAACTTAATACTGTTCATAATTGCTGATAATACAAATAATGCAAAGAAGAAAATACAAGTAACAGTCATAGATGGTAGATAAAATGCCTTATAGCCTTCACCAGCAAATTCTAATTGTTTCATTAATAACTGTCCGATACCTTCTGCAAGTCCTACACCAACTGTAAGTCCAATCGCAAGAGACGCAGCACCTAATACAATCGTTTCAATAAACATAAGTAATGTAACTTTATGCTTTTTTGCACCTAACATCATGTACATACCAAACTCTTTTTGACGAAGAGATAATAAGAAAGAGTTTGCATATAAAATGTAGAAGAACGTTATAATTGCTAATAAAAATGAACCTGCTTGGAATACGAATCCAATTGATTGAATAACTGAGTTAGATTCGATAAACGCTTTATTCAGCGCTAACGTTTGGAACATATAAAAAATTGAGATAGACATGACAAGACCAACAAGTAAGACGATATAATCTTTCAGCTTACTCTTCAGCCCCGACATGGAAAGTTTAAATAACATACTGGAACCTCCTTTCTTACGCTTTTTGTGTACCTAAATCTGCAAGTACATCTAAAATTTCTTTGTAGAACTCTTCACGCGTACCACCGCGATGAATTTCTTTATATAGCTCACCATCTTGAATGAATAAAATACGCTGACAGTAACTTGCACTATATGGATCATGCGTAACCATCATAATAGATACGCCTTGTTCTTCATTTAAGTTTGTCATCGCATCAAGTAAACTTGCTGCATTTTTCGAATCAAGAGCTCCTGTTGGCTCGTCTCCTAAAATAATTGCCGGCTCATGTACTAGTGCGCGTGCTGCTGCTGAACGTTGTTTCTGTCCACCGGATACTTCAGTTGGATACTTTTGAAGAATTTCTGTAATCCCTAACATATCCGCTACTTTCTCTACTTTCGGTCCAATATTACGTGATGAAACACCTTGAAGTGAAAGTGGAAGTGCAATGTTCTCATAAATAGATAAGTTCTCTAATAAGTTGAAGTCTTGGAAAATGAATCCTAACTTTTGCGAACGGAAATCAGAAAGCTCACCTTGCTTCATTTTCGTAATGTCCGTACCCGCAATTTCAACAACGCCGCCTGTCGCCTTATCAAGCGTTGAAATTACATTTAACAATGTCGTTTTACCAGAACCAGATGGTCCCATAATTCCAACAAACTCACCCTCTTGAATTGAGAATGAAACACCTTTTAACGCGTGTGATTGGTTCTCACCTTTTTTACCGTACACTTTTTGAACGTTTTTCACGTCTACAACTGGTTTCGTCATATATATCCTCCTACGCTTGTTTTTCCATTACCTATTTTGCGCCTTTTGGAGGTGAACTGCTATTTATTAACATTACAATTACCTTACACTTTTGTAATATAAAAAAGGTGAGCGTGTAAGCTTAGCTTTTATCCTTTTAAAAACAAATTCATTTTCTTCATTAGTAGATAAAATTTCATTAGCGATTTACCGCAAAAAGCTGACAAAAAAATAGACTGTTCCACAAGCGGAACAGCCCATTTCTGTCTTTATTTCTTTAAAGGCGTTACCGTCCAATACGTAATAACACGCCAAATCCATTCTAATGGACCCATTTTAAAGATTTTCATCCAAATCACACTGAAAATAATTTGAATTGCATAAATTGCGATACACACATATAGCGTCTGCATGTACGTTAAGTTTCCTGCAAAGTTAAATACACTACCTGCAATTAAAATCATTGCAGTTTGTCCAATATAATTTGTTAAAGCCATACGACCATAGTATTTCAGTGGAGCTAACAATGCTTGAACTGGTTTTAACTGAAGTAATAAAATTAATGCTCCTACATAGAAAGCTGAAATAATTGGTCCAACTGTAACACCAATTTTTAAAAACTGACCTGCAGCATCCATTGTTCCATCCTCAGTCATAAGTATCATATTTACAAATGGATTAGCAGGAACGTGCCCATATTGATACCATAAAGCTATCACACTTAAAACAAACATAACTCCTGTAAAAATAGCGACTTGCTTTATTTTCGCTGAAAGATTTTCAAATACTTTGTACTGTCCTGCAGCAAGACCTAATAAAATTAAACCTAATGGTAATAATTCCTTAGCTGCCATAATACTAAAAACTATCGTAAGAATAAGACCAATTACTAAATTTATTTGCTTCTTCACTTTATAAAATGGTAAAGTGACTAATCCACAAATTGCGTATAACGCTAGTGCTTCCCCAGGCTGAAACATTTGATGAATCAAACCAAAAATAAATAGTGCAACTAAGCGGCGTAGAAATAGAACATATCCATTCTTCCCTTTCGCAATTGCTCTTGTAATGAAGATATAGAATCCCACTCCAAATAAGAATGAAAAGATTGAGAAGAAACGACCTTCTACAAATAAGTATAGAAACCTTTGATAACTTGCATCCACTGTACTAGGATCTGGAACTTTAATATTCAGTAGTGCAAGAATATTTACTAAAATAATCCCCAGTAATGCGAAGCCACGAATGTAATCTAACTCTTCAATTCGTTTGTTTGTAATATTGTTCCCCATAATACAACTCCTTGTCCAAAATTAAATCCTCCCTCACTCTACTGGAAAAGTAAGCTTACAACTATCGACAAACCTTACAGAAATCTTACATTATTGTCATATAGCAAAATAAAACCAGGTCATATTGCGACCTGGTTTACTCTGATTGCTTTGATTTTTGAGGTTGTCCCTTTTTACTATTACGCTGTTTCACTTGAACAACTGGATCAAGTTCATTTGAAAACTCAGCGTTATGTCCATTTTGCGTTTTTTGCTCTGGATTATTTTGATCTGAACGTTTCGCCATTACATTCACTCCTTATTAATGCGGTGTAATAATCATTTGATGTTGCAATTGGCGAATTGCCATACGTGCTCTATTTAATTGCTCACGTTGCTCATCATTCGCATGTTGTTGCATCGTTTGTAAATCATTATATGCTTGTTCTAATTGCAACTGAGCATCCGAATACTCCATCGTATTGTAATGCTCCTGTCTCATGCCTTGGTCTAATTGTTCTTTCGCATATTCCACCGCTTGTTCTGCCTGTGTAATATACTCTTCAAGTGATTGACGCTCTGCCATAATTGTCCCTCCTTGCTTCAATTCCCCTTTAGTGTGTCCCTTCCATATGAACCTTATGAGTATGTTATAATGGATTTTGTTTCATTTTGACTCGTCTTAGGAGGGAAAATAATGAAGGTTCAAAACCCTTTTCCATATACAAATGACAATAAACGTTATCATACATGGAATTACCACTTACGAAATGAATTTGGTGAAAAAATCTTTAAAGTTTCATTAGATGCTGGCTTCGATTGCCCGAACCGTGACGGTACAGTTGCTTACGGCGGCTGCACGTTTTGTAGTGCTGCTGGATCTGGTGACTTCGCTGGTGATCGCCGCGATGATGTTATAACGCAATATCATGAAATGAAAGAAAAAATGCGCTCAAAGTGGAAAGACGGAAAATGTATCGCTTATTTCCAGGCGTACACAAATACACATGCACCACTTGAAGTGTTAAAAGAAAAATTCGAACCGCTTCTAGCAGAAAAAGACGTTGTCGGTCTTTCTATCGCAACTCGTCCAGATTGTTTACCAGACGATGTCGTTGAATATTTAGCGGACTTAAATAAACGTACGTACCTTTGGGTTGAACTCGGACTACAAACTGTTCATGAACGCACTGCAAATCTTATTAACCGTGCTCACGATTATCCATCTTATGTGGAAGGCGTAAATAAATTACGCAAACACGGCATTAGAGTTTGCTCTCATATTATTAACGGTCTTCCACTTGAAGATTACGACATGATGATGGAAACAGCTCGTGAAGTAGCGAAGCTTGATGTACAAGGAATTAAAATTCATTTACTTCATTTATTAAAAGGAACACCAATGGTGAAGCAATATGAAAAAGGACAACTAGAATTCCTTTCTCTTGAAGATTACGTAAGTCTCGTTGTTGACCAACTTGAGATTATTCCAGAAGATGTAATTGTGCACCGCATCACAGGTGACGGTCCGCCTGATTTAATGATTGGCCCAATGTGGAGCTTAAATAAATGGGAAGTATTAAATTCCATCGATGCAGAATTTGTACGCCGCGGAAGCTGGCAAGGAAAATATGCAAATGAGGAGAAACAAAAATGAAATTAGAACGTGTATTACCGTTTGCTCGCTCGCTGCTGCAAACGGCAGTAAAAGAAGGCGATTACGCTGTAGATGCAACGCTCGGCAATGGACATGACACATGCTTCCTAGCTGAAATCGTTGGAGATAACGGAAAAGTATTTGGATTTGATATTCAAAAAGAAGCAATTGAAAGCTCTACTATCCGTCTAAAAGAAAAAGAGCTTTTTGAACGTACTGTTTTAGTTCACGATAGTCACGATACGCTTCTATCCGTACTACCAGAAGATGCAAAAGAAAAAGTAACAGGCGCAATTTTCAACTTAGGTTACCTTCCAGGCGGTGACAAGCATATCGTCACAAAACCGAACTCAACTCTCTCGGCTATCGAACAATTACTAGGCGTAATGGCACCAGAGGGTATCATCGTCCTTGTTATTTATCACGGTCATCCAGAAGGACAAGTAGAACGCGACGCTGTTCTCAAATTTGCAGAAGAATTAGACCAAAAACAAGCTCACGTACTGCGATATGGCTTCATTAACCAACAAAATAACCCGCCATTTATTGTAGCGATTGAGAAGCGATAAAATATCAATGATTCGACAAAACATAACAAAAAAAGATGTGCACTCACTGCACGTCTTTTTCTTATTCTCCTATATAATGGATGTATACACTATTAAAGGGGACTAAACAATGATTGGAATACTAGCAGGAATGGGTCCAAAATCAACCGGACCATTCGTCGATACAGTTGTAGCAGGGTGCCAAACAATATATGGAGCAAAGCATGATATAGACTTTCCTCATATGATGATTTATTCGTGCCCAACACCGTTTTATATGGATCGCCCTATTGATCATGCGGCGATGAAAAAAGCGATTATTGAAGGAGCGCAAAGACTTGAAAGTACTGGTGTAGATTTCATCGCAATGCCATGTAATACAGCGCATCTTTATTTCGAGGAATTACAGCGTTCTATTACCATTCCTATTTTGAATATAGTCGATGAGACGTTAAAAGCAATTCCTGAAAATACAAAAAGAGTCGCTCTTCTTGCAACAGAAGCGACTGTTCAAGCAGGTATTTACCAAGACGGGATTACAAAACGTAATATAGAGTACATTCATAATGAACAATGGCAAGAAATGATTAATCAAATTATTACTTGTATTAAAGGCGGAGAAATTGAGGAAGCTCGCAAATTATGGAGTCTGCTCGTTTTACAGTTAAAAGACGAAGTAGATACCGCTATTATCGCATGTACCGATTTGAATGTGGTGGTGAGTGAGGACTTTGTTGATTCCGCTCAATGTCTTGCGAAAGCAGTTGTTAGGATCTATGCATCAAATATAAAAAGGTCTTCATAAACATAGAACACATCCCTTTTGAAATGTGCTTTGTATTTGATAAAAATCCCCAAAACTTTTAACTTTTTTCACAATTCTTTCAAAGTAATCACACTTAATCTCGCTATATTAAATAAGTAGTTTATTCATATAGGGAAGGTTAGGGGAACTGTCGTATGAAACAAAATCGTTCGCTTCATTATATTTTTTGGCGTTGGCATTTTTATGCCGGGCTTTTTATTACGCCGCTTCTTATTACTTTGTCACTGAGCGGAATTGGGTATTTATTTCGGGAAGAAGTTGAAGATTTCATCTATAAAGATTTATATTTTGGGAAGAGCGCCCAGACAGAATCTATTTCGATGTCTGATTCGCTTTTCTTAACAGAGACAAAATATCCGCATTATAGCGTGACGAAAATTAGTGAGTTTAATGGGGATTATAATACGAGACTTACCATTGCTAATGAATATACAGGAAAGCAAAAATTTGTGTATTTAGATAGCAATAATCAAATTGTTGGGGATCAAAATGCAGCTGAAACGTTTGCCAATATAATGCGTGAATTACATAGTTCTCTTTTAGTTGGTGGCACTGTCGTCAACTATACTGTAGAGCTTGCGGCATGCTGGACAATCTTTTTAATTGTGACTGGATTGTATATGAGTATACGCCAATTCAAAAACACACCCGCATCCACTAAGCGAGAAAAAGCAAAACGACGTCATTCTATTATCGGTATTATATTTACAATTCCACTCGTTTTGTTAGTCGCATCTGGATTACCATGGTCAGGATTTATGGGGAACCAAATTTATAAAATCGCATCGTCGAATGAATCGATTGGATATCCGACATTGTATATGGCACCGCCTGAATCGAAGGTAAAAGAATTACCGTGGGCAACTAGAAAAGAAGCTCCTCCTGAATCGAATTCAAATGAGCCAAAAGCAATTTCTGTCGATGAATTACAAAAAGGAATTGAAATAAAGAAGCCATACGTTATCTCACTACCGACTGATCCGAAAGGTGTATTCACTGTTTCGAAATCAAGCGGTTCCGGTATTACAGGTATGGATGTGGCACCAAATGAAGAAATAACAGCTTACTTTGATCAATATAGCGGAGAACTCATTTCGAAAACGGACTATCGTGATTATGGATTATTTGCACAATGGTTCACTTACGGTATCCCGCTTCACGAAGGACATTTATTCGGATGGCCAAATAAAATATTATGCTTACTAACGACGTTATCTTTATTACTTCTTATTTATTACGGAGTAAAAATGTGGTTAGCGAGAAAACCGAAAGGAAAATTAGCAGCACCTCCTAAGCAAAGAGATAAGAAAAGCACATTCATTTTCTTTATCATGATGGTTATACTAGGCGCTGGCATGCCTTTATTCGGACTATCTGTTTTAGTTATTTTCGCGATTGAACTTCTCATATATGTATTTTTAAAAATACGATCATAATAAAAAAACCACTCTACAAGAGTGGTTTTCTTCATCACTGCGCCATTTTCTTTCGGTACATCTTCCCGTTCCAATAGAAGAATCGTGAAGTAAGCCCTCCGTATTTTACAATGCGCCGTGCCATTTTGTGCATATTCTTTTGTGCTGATACTTTTTGATCTGATAAATAAATACCAAGTAACCCTCGGCTTATGAGACGATGAAACTTCGCATGAGGCAAATCACCAATACTCTTCTCTGCTTCTTCTACAAAATGTTTCATACGATCTAATATCACTTGCTCGTTTTCATAATAACTACAGAAATTCAAATCCCCGCCTATACGGTCTTCTTCTTGATCGATGAAATAATCAAGTAAAATGTGAAGTCCTTGTACGTAAGGGAAGTATCCTTGTCTAATTTTCGCAATATCTTCATCATGTAATTCATCATGAAATGCATATGCGACAAGACAGAAAATTCCAAGTGTAGAACCGGCACATGCTGAAAATTCAAACCAACTCATCTCTGGTAAGTTTTCTTTATGTGCTTCAAACCATGTTTTTAAGCGTGGTTCTCTTTCTTCTAACTTCACGTGTTTATGAATTTGCAAATCACAATAATAACAAGCAAGTTCATGAAGAATTGGAGCAATTTTATCATAATGCTTCGTTTTCTTTAAAACATCCTGACATGTTTCAACAAGCTCATCTAAATAACCACCATCATCTTGATCATCACGATAACGATAATAGTTACCGCCCCCTTCAACTTCAGGGCTTAATGCCATTACCATCGACTCATGAAGAGCCGCAAAGTCTTTCGGGTCAAGTGATGTACTACGATCACATAAATTATCTAAATAGTCGCTAATCGTTTGATAAGCTACGATAAAACGAATACATTCCTCTCGGTGTTCATTTGCTAGTAGCGCTAAAATGCCACCGCCCTCGCAATGAAACGTTTTATTCTCAATACTTGCGATTGCCTGACTATGAAGCTCGTCATTCGGAATATGGTAGGCACGCTCTTTCCACATCGCTAGCTCATGGTGTACTACCGGAAACACATCACGGTATACTTTCGCCATGAGCGTTATGGGATTACTCGGTACGTTCACTTCTTCCTTCATCTCCTCTATTCAATGTACAAATAATTTACTTATTTGTTTCTATTATGTTATTGATGCGTATTTCAGTAAATGACTGAATATAATTCAAAATTTCATCACGCTCATACTCATTTAATAACTCATGATAACAATTCGGCCATTCTTTAAAAGCCTTATCACTTATTTTAACATTATCAAACCAAGTACGGACACGTATTTTATCTACAAGTTTATCCTCACAAGCCTGCATTAGCAAGAGTGGAACGTCTGGAAAATCGCCTATTTTTTTATGCGCAATTTCGATAGACTTAATCAATTCACTATACCAACGTACTGATACTTTGCGCAAGAACAATGAATCATTCTCCATCGCATCTCTCACTTCATGATTACGAGTTGACATTTCCACTGTAAGATTCGTTGCAAATTGCAATTTTGGAGCAACAACATTTAATATTTTTGAGGCAGCTCGAAGCGGAGCAGAAGGTCCAGTTAATACACCTAAACATGGTGAACTTAAAATAATACCATCTACATCTTCTCTCTTCGTTTCTTGCATCATACGAATGACAATAAGACCACCCATACTATGACCAAATATAAAAATAGGTAATCGATACTTCCTTGCCTCTTTCACCCATAATTTAACTTCCTCTATGTATTCATCAAATGAATCAATATGTCCTCTATTTCTCGAAGTCGTTCCATGTGATGGAAGGTCTCCCATCACAACGTGGTAGCCGATATGATTCCACATTTCCGCTATAGCTTCGTAACGTCCGTGATATTCCATTGCGCCGTGCACGATAACGACTACAGCTTTCGCTTCCTCTGCTTCATAATTCCACATACGGACCTCCTCCATTTCACTCTTTCTCATAATTTGATACACTAAAACTAGTCTCTAGGAAAGGAAGGCTTTACATGATATATCCTTACAAAGAAAAAAATCCGAAAATTGCGAGTAGTGCTTTTATCGCTGACTATGTTACCATTACAGGCGATGTGACAATTGGCGAAGAATCTAGCATTTGGTTTAATACAGTCATCCGCGGTGATGTATCACCAACGATAATTGGAAATAGAGTAAATGTACAAGATCAATGTACACTTCACCAAAGCCCCCAGTATCCTCTTATTTTAGAAGATGACGTTACCGTTGGGCATCAAGTTATTTTACATAGCTGCAAAATTGAAAAAGATGCTTTAATCGGAATGGGATCTATCATATTAGATGGCGCTGAAATTGGTGAAGGAGCTTTCATCGGTGCTGGTAGTCTCGTTTCACAAGGAAAGAAAATCCCTCCTAATACGTTAGCTTTCGGTCGCCCTGCGAAGGTCATTCGCGAATTAACAGAAGAAGACCGTAAAGATATGGAACGTATCCGCACACAATACGTTGAAAAAGGACAATATTATAAATCGTTACAAAAGTGATTTTATCGCTGCCATAAGACTGGCAGCTTTTTTTATGAAAAAATCTAACTTTTTCTTTACAAAACATTATTATTCCCTCAATAAAATCTTATTAAAATAGAAGTTAATAACTCCATATATATGTAAATGAGGGAGGAAAAATCTCATGAAGGTCAGTGGACTATATAAAATAGAATGTTACATCTTCAAAGGAATTAATCGCTACTTTGATCAAAAAACATTAAACATCTTTTTCAGCAATATTACCCATATCGGTGGTGCAAGTTTTTCCATTGCACTTACCCTATTCTTTTTAATTTTCGCAACAGGGAATTTGCATCAAGCTGCAATTGCAACTGCTATTTCTTTAACAATTAGCCATATTCCTGTGCAAATATTAAAAAGATGGTATCCACGAAAACGCCCTTATTTAACAATTCAGGATGCGAAATATCCAGTTCATCCATTAAAAGATCATTCTTTTCCATCCGGACATACAACGGCTGTTTTCTCTGTCCTCATTCCATTTATTTGCTATAATCCAAACTTGCTTGTTTTTCTATTACCGTTAGCATTATGCGTCAGTATTTCCCGTATTTATTTAGGGCTTCATTATCCGTCAGATGTATTTGTAGGCATGTGCCTTGGCACTTGCTCTGGCATCATCTCTTTTTATCAACTCATTCCACTCATGTAAAGGAGCGATATGATGAGAGTCGCCATATTTACCGATACATTTACACCACAAGTCAACGGTGTGGCGAAAACTTTGGAACGTTTAACTAAATATTTTCAAAAAGAAAATATCGCCTATTCTGTTTTCGCCCCTCAGCATACGGCAGAAGATAATTTCGTAGCGAATGTGAACAAAATGAGAAGTATCCCGTTAACAATATTATATCCAGAATGTCGCTTTGCCTTTCCTACTCCGCGCATTAAGCGGGAACTTCTTGCCTTTAAACCTGATATCATTCACATCGCTACGCCTTTCAATATGGGACTTTGTGGGTTATATTATGCCAAAAAGTTAAATATCCCAGTTGTCGGTTCTTATCATACTGATTTTGACGCCTATTTACGCTATTACAAAATCGAATTTCTCTCCAATATGCTATGGAACTATTTAAGGTGGTTTCATAGTCATATGCAAAAAAACTTTGTTCCTTCTCCTGAAACATTACATCAATTAAAGAAAAAAGGATTTCAACAGCTCTATATTTGGGGACGTGGTGTAGATTGTACTCTCTTTCATCCAACTTACAATAAAGACCTATTCCGAAAAAAATATAATATTACAGCGAAATATATTCTTTCCTACGTCGGGCGCCTTGCTCCTGAAAAAGATATCGATACTCTTCAAACACTTATTCAAACGACAAACAAAGAACGTGACGATATTCATTGGCTCATCGCTGGAGATGGACCTCTTGCCAAGGGCCTGCATGAAAATGTTCCAAAAACAAATGTAACCTTTACTGGATATTTACAAGGTAAAGATTTAGCTGAAGTCTATGCTTCCTCCCATCTAATGGTATTTCCATCTACTACTGAAACATTTGGGAACGTCGTGCTGGAGTCACTCGCATGTGGTACACCTGTTATTGGTGCGAATAGTGGCGGGGTTAAAAATATTATTACAGATGGAAAAACAGGAATTCTTTGTCCACCAAAAGATATAGATTCCTTTCTATCCTCCATCAATTCTTTATTGCAAAATGAAGATCAACTTATGCAAATGGGCATAGCGGCTTCGTCTTATGCCCAATCAAAAAGCTGGGATGGAATCTTTCGTGGCTTACTTGACCAATATGAAACAGTCCTTCAGCACACCGCATCAGAATTACTCGCTTAAAAAGAAATGACAAAATTTATTAATGCTTATAAAAGTGCAAGTTCTCAACTAATCAAGAAAGACTTTCCACAAGTGAAAAAAACTTTAGAAAGAAATGTTTTGGTCAAGAAGTTTTTGCTTACTAACTACTGGTAGTTCGCCAATAGACGTAGTAAAGAAACATATTGAAAATCAAGGTAAAAAGTGAGGTGAAATGATATGACAAAGCAGAATAAAGCATATAAATTCCGGTTGTATCCAACAGAAGAACAAGCAAATCTTATACGTAAAACCTTCGGTTGTGTACGTTTCGTGTACAATAGAATGTTAGCTGAGCGAAAAGAAGCGTACGAAAAATACAAAGATGATAAGGAACAACTAAAGAAACAAAAGCCTCCAACCCCTGCGAAATATAAAGCAGAATTTGAGTGGTTAAAAGAAGTTGATTCATTAGCTTTGGCAAATGCTCAACTACACTTGCAAACTGCATATAAGAATTTCTTTAGTGGTCAAAATAACTTCCCAACATTCAAAAGTAAAAAGGACAGAAAGTCTTATACAACGAATGTAGTAAACGGTAATATTCTGTTGCTTAATGGTCATATCAAATTGCCAAAACTGAAAATGGTACGTATCAAAAAACATAGAGAGATACCACAAGATTATATGATCAAGTCTTGTACGATTTCTATGACACCTACTGGTAAATACTATGTGTCAATCTTGACTGAATACGAAAAAGAGATTGTACAAAAAGAAGTAGAAACAGTTGTTGGATTAGACTTTGCAATGGATGGATTATACGTCAGTTCTGAGGATGAGAAAGCCAATTATCCTAAGTTCTATCGTAACATGTTAGACCGATTAACAAAGGCGCAACGAGTATTATCAAGACGCAATAAAGGTTCTGAACGTTGGAATAAACAACGTATTCGTGTAGCTACGTTACATGAGAAAGTAGCTAACCAACGTAAGAATTTTCTTCATCATGAGTCTAAAAAGTTAGCTGCCAATTTTGATGTTGTAGCTATTGAATATCTAAACATGAAAGGAATATCGCAAGCACTTCATTTTGGAAAAAGTGTCGCTGATAATGGGTGGGGTATGTTCACTTCTTTCTTAACTTATAAACTAAACGAACAAGGAAAACAACTTGTGAAAATAGACAAATGGTTTCCATCAACAAAAACATGTAGTAGCTGTGGAAATGTGAAAAGTCTGACATTGTCTGAACTAATATATTCTTGTATATGCGGTGTAAATCTCGATAGAGATTATAACTCAGCCATCAATATCAAAAATGAAGCAATACGTCTTTTAGCGTCAGCATAAATTGTAATAAAATAACCTTTGGAACAAGGGAGTTAGCTCGACTGTCTTAGGACGAATTCGTTAGCTATCAGAAGTAATGATTAACCGAGAAGCCCTCACTTCAAACACTCCTTTAGGACGTTAAGTGGCGGGTAGTTCACGAAATCCCCTTAAAATCAACTTACTCACATACCTTTATACAGCAATTGTTCTCCAATTTCTGTATACCAAAAAACCTTTCATTCATTTGAAAGGTCTTTTTGAGCCTGCACATATTCTTCTTTCGTATTCACATTTATAAACCAATCTACATTCGCTTGTACATCTTCACCAGCAATATATTTCACATTACATTGTGATAAAAGCTGGCCCATACTTCTTTTTTCTTCTTGAAGCAAAGCATAAATCTTTTCTTTCACGCGGTTATTATACGCTGCAAGTAACGGTTGTTTTCTTCCATTAATAATAGGTACAACCGCATCATATTCATTGCTCGTTTGCTCTAATAAAATGGTAATCCATTCATTTGAAACGTTCGGTGCATCACAAGGCATGATAATATACCAATCTGAATCTATGTATTCCATTCCTGACACTATTCCAGCAAGTGGCCCATTTCCTTTATAGTGCGACATATCTTCTATAACTGGAACTTGTACTAATTGCTCTACTCTCTCTTTTATATCAGTATGACTAATAACAACAACATCTTGCAAAATACTTTCCATTACTTGCACAATATGCTCAACAAAAGTAGTTCCCTTCCAAATCGCCAATGCTTTCGGTTCTCCGAAACGACTAGACTGTCCGCCAGCTAATACAATTCCTGCAATTTTCATTGACGATGCAACTCAAATGTAATATGACCTAATTCCGGTAAAATTAACTTGTTCATCGCAAGACGAACCGCTCCGCTAGACCCTGGCATCGAAAAGACAACTTTACGCCCGATTGTACCACCGATTGCTCTACTTAACATCGCACTACTTCCGATATCTTCTAAGTAACTTATCATACGGAACAACTCACCAAATCCAACAATTTCTTTATCTAATAACACTGACACTGCCTCAATCGTTACATCACGTTTCGTAATACCAGTTCCGCCATTCGTTAACACGACATCAACGTCTTCCCTATGATAACCTGCTAACACTGCTTGCTGGATACTTTCTTTATCATCTTTCACAATTTCATAAGAGGTCACTTTATGTCCTGCTTCTTTTAATAATTCATGTAATAGTTGTCCGCTCTTATCCGTCTCTTCCGTACGTGTATCGGAAATCGTCACGATTTTGCAGCGCACTTCTTTTGGAGCTTGTTTTTTATGTTCAGTTACACTCATTTTTCATCTTTCCTTTCCTAAAGACTTTTCTTCATTTTATCATACATATCTTTACACAATTATGTATGAAGCCAATGATGCACCGTGATACAATATAAGTATATACGACCACAAAAAGGAAAATATACTTTCTTATACGCCTGGACTACACACCATTAGCTACTCTTTAAATCCCCTTATATTTTCTACATAGTAGATTTCATTTTAAATTACAAAATAATTTGGAGGTTCACTCACTATGGAACTATACAAAAAATTAACAACAACATTCATCCTCTTATTTGTTGCTTCCATCACTGTCGGTTTTTCTCTAAAAGGAGCAATTCCATACGCTACATTAGTGAGTATTATATTCGCAACGCTATTTTTACTGAGCAGTGCTTTTTGCGCAGGAAAAGCACGCCAACTGAAAGGGTGACCGTCTATGTTCCGTAAGAAACCAATCCTTTGTAAATCATGTGACAAGGAAATACAAACGTATGAAAAAGCGTGGATTCATATGCCATTTCCGGCAAGTGGTATGACAAATATGAAGAAGTATATTGAGCTAGACGGGGAAGTTTATTGTAGTTCTTGCATTCAAGTAGTAAATAAAGTGAAACTTTAATCAGTGGGGATTTTGTTCTTCCCCACTGATTATTAGTTAAACCAATCGGGCTTTTACGGGATAAAACCAAATAAAAAAAGCTTTGCGCACACAGCGCAAAGCTTTTTTTCATATATTATAGACCAGCTTGCTCTTTTAAAGTAGCTGCTTTGTCTGTACGTTCCCATGTAAGATCTACATCAGTACGTCCGAAGTGGCCGTAAGCTGCTGTTTGTTTGTAAATTGGGCGACGTAAGTCTAGCATTTTAATAATACCAGCTGGGCGAAGATCGAAGTTGTTACGAACTAGTTCTACTAATACGTCTTCAGATACTTTACCAGTGCCTAATGTATCAACTGAAATTGATACTGGTTGTGCTACGCCAATTGCGTATGCAAGTTGTACTTCTGCTTTGTCAGCAAGACCAGCTGCTACGATGTTTTTCGCAACATAACGAGCTGCATATGCTGCAGAACGGTCAACTTTCGTTGCATCTTTACCAGAGAATGCACCACCGCCATGGCGAGCGTATCCACCGTAAGTATCAACGATGATTTTACGTCCTGTTAAACCAGCATCACCTTGTGGTCCACCAATTACGAAGCGGCCAGTTGGGTTAATGAAGAATTTCGTTTCTCCATCCATTAATTCTGCTGGAACTACAGCTTTAATTACGTGCTCTTTTAAATCGCGATCGATTTCTTCCCACGTAACATCTGGATGATGTTGTGTAGAAATTACAATTGTATCCACACGTACAGGTTTACCATTTTCATCATACTCAACTGTAACTTGCGTTTTTCCATCCGGACGTAAGTATGATAATGTGTCATCTTTACGTACTTCAGTTAAACGACGAGCTAATTTGTGAGCAAGCGAGATTGGAAGTGGCATTAATTCTTGTGTTTCATTACATGCGAAGCCAAACATTAAACCTTGGTCTCCTGCACCAATTGCCTCAATCTCAGCGTCAGTCATTAGACCTTCGCGTGCTTCTAGCGCTTGGTCAACACCCATAGCGATGTCAGCAGATTGCTCATCGATAGATGTTAAAACTGCACAAGTTTCTGCATCGAATCCGTATTTTGCGCGTGTGTAACCAATGCCTTGAATTGTTTCACGAACGATTTTTGGAATATCTACGTAAGTAGAAGTCGTAATTTCCCCCGCTACCAATACTAAACCAGTTGTTACAGTTGTTTCACAAGCTACACGTGCATTTGCGTCCTTTGCTAAGATCGCATCTAAAATTGAATCAGAAATTTGGTCACAAATTTTATCTGGATGTCCTTCAGTTACAGACTCAGATGTGAACAGATGACGTTTTTTTGTCATGTGGTAAACCTCCCTACAGTAATTGTATATATTGTACGGAACTCATCCTTAATTTGCCACAAACTGCGACATACATTTATTCTCCCACACAAGCATACAGAAAAACCTTTCCTACTTAACATAGAGGAAAGGTTTAATTTGCTACTTGCATACTGCTTTTTGCCCTTTGCTCTTATCGTTCGAGACCGTTAGCCTCGCACAGGTTTTAGCACCTATTCACCTGTATTTACCACTACAAGTGAGGTTGCTGGGCTTCATCGGGCCTGTCCCTCCGCCAGCTCGGGATAAGAGAGTATCCGTCCCAACCTATACTAAAGAAATGATATTCATTTGTCAATTAATATTCACATTTTCCTGAAAGTTTTTCTCAATACCCATAGAATGAAATATTAATAGGGAAATGATACATTCACACAAACAAAAATAAATAAATAGTATACATTATTTATATAATTGTGTTATACTATTGATGGGGATTACGAGAAATATTTCATTAAATGAAAAGGATGGTATATAAATATGAGTACTGTGAATGTCCAAATTGGTTTACATGAATTATTGAACGGAAGCAATGCACAGATTCAATTAAGTGTTCCGCAATTAGTGGAAAAAGTATTAATGCGAAACGAAGGGAAATTAACTTCTACTGGTGCCGTTTCTGCTTCAACAGGAAAATACACAGGACGTTCTCCTAAAGATAAATTTATTGTGAAGGAAGCATCGGTTGCTGACAAAATTGCTTGGGGAGCCGTGAACCAACCGATCTCTGAAGAACATTTTAATAAATTATATATAAAAGTTTTAGAATACTTAAAAGAAAAAGAAGAGTTATTCATCTTCAAAGGATTTGCTGGCGCTGATCGCAACTATCGCCTACCAATTCAAGTTGTTAACGAATATGCATGGCATAATTTGTTCGTACATCAATTATTTATTCGTCCAAATGAAGAAGAATTAGCAACTCACGAATCAGAGTTCACAATTGTTTCTGCACCAAACTTCAAAGCAGATCCAGCAATTGACGGTACAAATTCTGAAGCATTCATTATGGTTTCATTCGAAAAACGTATCGTACTAATCGGTGGTACAGAATATGCTGGAGAGATGAAAAAATCAATCTTCTCTATTATGAACTTCTTACTACCTGAACAAGACATTCTTTCTATGCACTGCTCTTCAAACGTAGGCGAAGAAGGCGACGTAGCACTATTCTTCGGTTTATCTGGAACAGGCAAAACAACATTATCTGCTGATCCAAACCGTAAATTAATCGGTGACGATGAGCACGGTTGGTCTGATAACGGCGTATTCAATATTGAAGGCGGTTGCTATGCAAAATGTGTAAACCTTTCTCATGAGAAAGAACCACAAATCTTCGATGCAATCAAATTTGGTTCAGTTTTAGAAAACGTTGTCATTGATGGTCAAACACGCATCGCTGACTATAACGATACTACTTTAACAGAAAATACACGTGCTGCATACCCTATGCATGCGATTGACAATATCGTACTGCCAAGTGTTGCAGGACATCCAAATACAATTATTTTCTTAACTGCTGATGCATCTGGCGTATTGCCTCCAATCAGTAAGTTATCAAAAGAGCAAGCTATGTACCATTTCTTAAGCGGTTACACTAGTAAGCTAGCAGGAACAGAGCGCGGTGTTACATCTCCGCAAGCTACATTCTCTACTTGCTTCGGTTCACCGTTCTTACCGCTTGATGCATCTCGTTATGCTGAAATGCTTGGTGAAAAAATCGAGAAACATGATGCGAAAGTATTCTTAGTAAACACTGGCTGGACTGGTGGCGAATACGGCGTTGGTAAACGTATGAACTTAGGTTACACTCGTGCAATGATTCAAGCAGCACTAAGCGGTGAACTTGCTAAAGCTGAAACTGCAAAACACGACATCTTTGGCCTTGAAGTACCTCGTCATGTTCCAGGTGTACCTGATGAAGTATTAATGCCTGAACAAACTTGGGCTGATAAAGATGCTTACAAAGTGAAAGCAATTGAGCTTGCAAACGAATTTAAAGAAAACTTCAAAAAATTCGATAGCGTTTCTGAAAATATTATTAACTTAGGCGGTCCAATCGCTTAATTACAAATTTTCTGTTGGAATAACCCTTTTACTCATATGAATAAGTGTCGTGTAACCGTAAAGTTCCGCGTACTCACCGACAAAACCCAATGCGGCTTAACGGTTACACACACTTACATAAAAAAGAAGCTTACGTTAAAAACGTAAGCTTCTTTCTATATCTTATATAAAGTGAAACTTTAATCTCTTCATCTATTGCATACCAATACCCATAAATTTACATAAAATTCATTTTATAATCATTCGTTTGTAGTTTCCTATGATATAATTTACATATAAAGGAAATGGTGAGGCCCATGAAAAATTTTTCTCGTACAGGAAAAATTTTATTCAGTTATGGAGCGATTCAAATGTTTTGGGGACTTGTAATGCTTAACGTTAATTTATTTGAGCATACAAGTGAAACGACAAAATACATTATTCTAATTACCGGAATAGTTTGTTGTATTGTATCCAACTTTTTTAAAGAACCTAAGAGTCATACTACTAAGTGATTTCATATTAACTTATTGGAAGCGGAAACCTATATTTTATACAAAGTTACGCTTCCTGTTGTACTATCCATCGCCGGATCCCTTATTCCAGAGTAAGCCAATTTTCAATTTAAATAACCAGATTTTCATATATACAAATTACGGCTTCGAACATATAAATTATATTCCTGCTCACTACCTCGCTCTGGTTTCACACCGCATGGGGCTAAAAAAGGCTCTGAACGCTTCTATCCACCGCCGAATCCTCTATTCCATCTAAAAAGAGGCTTTTCATCTTTTTATCTTTTTCAGCCCTTCGTTAATTCTTCCTCATCCTTCATACTATAATACCCTAAATTAATAACGATTAAGAAATAACCACCCAGAATACCTACTGCAAATGCCCACATTACCATATGATGCTCAATTTCGTACATGATAATAGCACCCAAAATTGCAGCTGCAAAGCGATTAAACATACCAAGCGTCGGCGCTTTCGTCTTCTTTACTATACTATCTCCAAGCTTTTCGATACGCCTTCCTAAAATCCAAACACAATACATGCTTACAATAAGTCCAATTCCTGCACCTAGAAAATGTGCTGAAAACGGTGTTAACATCCAGCCTAATAACAGAATACCTAGTAGATAATACGATTGAATTTTAAACGACCTTAATGACATACTAATCATATTGTACTCCCCTTCAATAGTTTTTATCTATCCAACCAAAGCTATATAACTCATTTCTTTCGAGTCTATGCTACTTAAAATTCATTTCACTCAAATTTAAAAAACATAAACAGTATGTTTATGTTTTTTAAATGCTTTTAGGAAATAATATTATACAAGATTTCTAATATAGAATCCCTCATAAATGTGACGTTTTTCAAAACATTTTCGTCCAATTATGAAAAAATTGATATCAATCTATGAACATACGGATATGATGTAATAAGCACATAAATAAAGGGGGCGTCTAATGATTTATTTTTTAATGGCTCTCATTCATCTCATTGTTCCTGCACTTATTGGACTTTCCTTGTATTGGTACACGAAAAAACATAGTATTTTCTATGCTGTCCTCGGTGTTCTTCTTCCAGGTATTATTCTTATTACACTCTTCCGCATTCCTTTTCTTAATTTAATCCCACTTATTACTGCCATTTTATTCCTCGTATTTTTACCAAAAATAAAAAAATAGGAAAGCAGATCATAGGTGATCTGTTTTCCTATTTTGATATAGGTTCTTGCACGATAGAATTAGCTTCTACTTTCTCTGATTTCACAAACCATAGACCGAAGAAAATGATGATTCCACCAATTATTTGTTGAAACGATACATATTCATTTGCCCATACAGCTGCAAATAAAACAGCTACAAGCGGCGTAATATACATATATACCATCGTATGTGACGCACCAATTTTTTGAACACCAACATACCACATGACTAAACCGAATACTGTTACAAAGAAAATAGAATATAGTAAAGCAAACAATGTCATTCCGTGTGTAATGTGAATTGGCATGACAAATACATGTGGACCACTTAACAATAAGAGCGGAATCGCTCCAACTAATGTCGACCATGCAGTAACACGTAATGCTGAGTATTTTTTAATAAGCGGCCCTGCTAAAACGGGATAAAGTCCCCAACATATTGATGTAATAAGTCCAATCCCATTTCCGTAGAAAGAACTAGCGAGTGAATGCCCCGCTACTAAAACTAATGTAGCACCAATAAAGGCAATCATGGAACCAACTAACTTTCGAGAAGAAAATTTTTCTTGTTTCAAGAAAATCGCAAATACAGTTGTAAAAATAGGTGAAATAGATATGAGTAAAGAAGCATTTGTAGCGGATGTGTATTTTACAGTTTCCATAAATAACGTTTGATACAGTACAATACCTACAACGCTAACGATGATTAATCTTGGTATATCTTTTCGCTCCATATAAAGTGACTTTTCGATAAAGAACGTAAGTAATAACAGTAGTGGTGCTGCTGTCATCATTCGAACTGCAGTAAACTCTATTGCTGTAAATTCTAAAAGTCCATATTTCGCAATCGTATAGTTAATCCCCCAAATAATAACGACACTTAAAATTAATAACTCAATTCCCCATCTTTTCATGCGCAACCCCCTCCGCAAAGAGAATTATACAGAAAATTCAACTATATGTACATTTCATTATGTGAAAAAATCCATAAGAAAAAGGAGCATATTATATACTCCTTCTCTCTTCATTATACTCGAACATGTAACTTCATATTCGGATTATAAAACTGGCTTGGGCTCTTCAGCTGGAAAGTCCCTCCAACTTCATGCCAATCAACTGTTAATTTATCATCCATAAATACAAGCTTTGTGCGATCTGCAATAAAGTTTAGTACGCTTGATTCGATATCTACATCGCGCTCATCTTTCTCTGAAACGGCTACTAAATCAATAATCCCGCTCATAACACAACCGCAACCTTCATTATCATAAAATAACTTTATATATTTCGTTTCACTTGGAATCGTATCCATAATCTTTTTATATGCTGCTTCTGTTACAGTAACGTACATGCGTGAATCTACATCCTCTCTTCTCGTATCATTTATATATTGTACCACCATTTTTCTCGAATCTTATATGCAGAAAATTAAGACTACTATAAAATATATGTGATAAAGTGAAACTTTAATCAGGGAGGTATCCATCCCCCTCTGATTATTAGCCCTCGCCAATCAGGCTTTTACGAGCAGTTAATGCGTGATAAAGGAGGTTGTATCACTGATGTTCAAACTACAGCGATATCTCATTTTCTTAGGTCTATTAGGTAGCTTTTTTATTTCTAGCGGAATGGTATTACAACATATACTTCCCTATTCTCCTTCTATTGGCTGGATTCTAGGTTTTATTTGTTTCCTATCCGCTTCTTATTTTTCCATAAAAAAACAAAAACAACTAACAAAGTAAGAACTATCTTAAAGAGGATTACCAAACATGCCAGCCTTAAAAGAAATAGAACAATAACTTAATCATGTATTACAGGAGAAATCCATTGCCATATCGACAATGATTATGGTAGGCATAAATACTCACTCATCGGTGTGTCACACTCTGCCTCTGAATATTTAGTGAAAGAGACATTGATGTAGATGTTACTTTGATTCCGCAGGAGACCTGGTGGTTATAAAACTAATAACACCTCCCCTATTTTTAAAATCTATATACACAATACGATCGACCACACAAAAATATAGAATCTGCAATATATATATAGTAGTTCTACTTTTAAAACTAGATTTTCAAAAATATAGAAAGGAGATAATATATGTACCAACGCAATTGCTTTAGTTGTGACGGTAGACGCAACAGCGGTTCTATCGGCGCTACTGGACCTACTGGCAATGCCGGGGCCGGTTTGCAAAGTACTACCGCTTTTAGTCTAGCAGCCGCTCCTAACTATAAAACGGGACAAGTTGTCACTTACACGAGTAGCGGCTATGTTGTAAAAAAAGATGCACCTCAAGGATTTCCGAATGTGTCTCAAGATTATATCGTATTGGTAGAAGGTGGTCCTACCGGTTCTACTGGGTCTACTGGCTCTACTGGTTCTACCGGAGCTACTGGTCCTACTGGCAGCATTGGACCCACTGGTATTACTGGACCTACCGGAATCACTGGGCACACCGGTAGCAGTTCAGCAAAAAGCATCCTTTTCCAAGGAACTAACGCTGAGTTTCAACGTATAGCAGGTGCTCCAGCAGTTGATTCCAATATTATTCCTTATGTAATTGCTGGATTTGGAAATATAGCTGGTTTTTCTGCATCTATAAATGTAAATAATTTGCCTATAGAAGTTTATACAATTCAAATCTGCACTAATGTCCCAACAAACCTTTCCGCCCCTACCTCTAATCACGTTATATCTACTATTACTTTTACCACTACGGCTAAAATCACTGGAACAATCACATTTACTATTACTCCTTCAGACGTTGGATCACAGCTAGTTCAAGTGTATGACCCTACCCCTTTACCAGGACCTGCCACTGTTATTTGGACTAGTACAACAACTGGAAATCCAGTTTCAAGAGGAGACGCATTATGCCTTTATATTAGCCCTGGGATTACTGACAGTGCTATATACTCTATTTTTCTAATTACCTCTATTTAAACTGTACTCTATAGAAAAAGCTTTAATCAGTAGGGGGATCCCTTCCCTACTGATTATTGGTTGAACCAATTGGATCTTAACGCAAGATAAATTAAAAAAACATCACTTTTGATTAAGTGATGTTTTCTATTTATCTCTTACACTATCATTAAATCGGCAACATAATCTCAACAGTCGTTCCAACTCCAACTTCGCTTTCAAAGTTCAATTTACCGTGGTGATCTTTAATAATTTTTTCCGTAACTACTAATCCTAAGCCTGTTCCAGTTTCTTTCGTTGTGTAAAAAGCTTCATTTAGCTTCGGAATTTTATCTTTTGGAATGCCGCATCCCTCATCTATAACTTGAACAATGATTACATCTTCCACAATAACTTTCACAGTAATAGTTCCGCCAACTGACATTGCTTCAATCGCATTTTTTATTAAATTAAAAAATACTTGTTTCAATCGTTTTTCATCGCATGTAATTGGAGGTATATCTTTACTATAAATAGCATGTATTTTCACCCCTTGTTCTAATGCTGGCTTTTCCATAACTCGGATAACATAAGAGATGATTTCTTTTATGTTATGAGTTTCTGATTCTATCGATTTAGAGTTCTCAAATCCACTTAGTTCGTTAGCAATTATATTAATACGATCTACTTCCTGTTTCATAATGTCGCTATAAACCTTATCTTCTGGATGTTTTTTCGCTTGCTTATTCACAAGTTTTTTCAATTTCACTAACGGCCTTCTAATCTTATCGCCAATTACTGTTGCCATTTTTCCAACCATCGCTAATTTTTCTACCTTTTGTATTTCTTTATCCATCATTTCAAGTTTGCGAACGTAAGACTGAAATCTTAAAAGTATAATCCAACATATAATAGCAAATACGCTGCATAATGCCATTGGAATTAGAACGATAGCGGATTGAATAACGATTCCCATAAGAGCGTACTTTCCAACAAGTATCCCTGCCACTAACAAAAAATATCTTTTATTCACAAAGATTGGTGCAAATAAAATAAAAAATCCTTCTACTATATTACCGCCATCAAATTCAGCATCACTTCCGTAATAAATAATGAAGTTATGAATAAAATCCAATATATTATAGCCAATTAAAATAATGTACTTCACAATATATGGCTTTTTCTGTTTCATAAAATAAATTCCAGTAAAGAATAATAAGACCATCAAAATATATAACCATAAACCTAATCCTTCTCCAAAAACATCTGCTGGCTTTAGATCTCCCTCCGAGAAAAAGACAGTAGCCTTTTCAGCAAAATCATACACAAAAAATATAACAAAGAATAAACTTAAAAATATTTTCAACGCCTTTATTTCTTCCTTTTCAAATATATAGTCTTTGTCCATATAGTAGCTCCTTTAACAACACCTCTTAATCTTGTGCCACATTACGCTCAAGTTTTTTCAGAAGTACTATTTCTACTCTCGTTCCTTTCTTTACTTCACTAGAAATATGTAATTCTCCAAGATGCTCTTTAATAATTCGCTCTGCTACCGTAAGGCCTAATCCGATTTTGTCTTGCTTCGTTGTATAAAAAGCCTCTGTAACTCTTCCTAAATTCTCTTTTTTTATCCCGAAACCATTATCTACTATACTTACTATTACATAATCTCTTTTTTTATCTTCAACTTGTATTTGTAATGTTCCACCGTGCTCCATTGCCTCTAAAGCATTTTTAATAACATACAAGAATACCCCTTTTACTTTACGTTTATCACATTCAATTTCACTTCTATTATACTCTTCATTGAAGGTGAAATTTATATTTAGCTCATCCATTTTTTCACGCATATTTGCTACTGCTTGTATTAGAACATCACTTACAATATGTTTTTCATAAACAGAAGGTTTACATGTAGCAACCTCCATCAATTCGCTAATCATGTTATTTATATTTTCTATTTCAATAATCATTTGTCCATATGTCGCATCTTTTTTGTGCTTTTCTTTTTGTAATTGCGTAAACCCTTTTAATGACGCGAGTGGATTTTTTATTTCATGCCCGACTGTCGCTGCCATTTTTCCGATAACCGCCAATTTTTGTGACTGACTAGCCTCTGTAATACTTTTCTTTACTGCTGAAAGATATTGTAAAAACCGATTTAAAATAATATACGACACGAAAAGCAATAACATATTCATAACAAGAGGTGTAAATAAATTAAGTTCTCCAAATACAAATAGGTATATCATATATTTCCCTATAAGAAATGGCGTTAACATAAATAAATATCGTTTACTTAAAAATATTGGCACGAAAAAAATGAAAATAAATTCGATGATATTCCCTTCATCAAATGCTATTTTATTATGAAAGGCATACCATCCAATATTAAAAATCTCCGCAATCATGTATGCAAATAAGTATGTATATTTAACTAAATGTGCTTTGCCCCTCTCAAATAAATAAACACTAATACCTAATATAGTCATAATATATGTAATCTTCCATATTACTTTATACCAATTTTCTAAAGGCATTTTATCTTCTAATATAATGGCATATGCAACCTCGTATCCTATTAAAATAACATGTAATATCCATAAGAAAATCTTAGCGTTTTTCTTTTCTTCTTTAGCCGATAGAAAACTTCCTCTCACTTCAACACCCCTTCAAAATGATATTTCAAAGAATACCATTTATTATAATAAACGATTTTAATAGGTAAACAAAGATAAAATAAACCAAATAAGTAATATATACCCATAGTTATATAAGCATAAAACTAACGAAAAATAATACGTATAATATGGGAGGTGCTTTATATGGACGGTCGTGAAAATAAAAAAATAGAACAGTTACAATCCTTTACGAAAAACAATGAAGGAAAAGAGATGACAACGAATACGGGTGTCAAAATTTCAAATGATGAAAACTCTTTAACCGCCGGCGATCGTGGTCCTACACTTTTAGAAGATTTCCTGATGCGAGAAAAACTCGCTCATTTTGACCGTGAACGAATTCCTGAAAGAGTCGTTCATGCCCGCGGTTACGGAGCACATGGTGTTTTTGAGCTATATGATTCTTTAGAAGACTTAACAATGGCTCATTTTTTACAAGACCCATCTAAAAAGACACCTATTTTTATTCGTTTTTCTGAAGTTGCTGGATCAAAAGGTGCAAATGAAACGAACCGAGATGTACGAGGATTCGCTGTTAAGTTTTATACAGAGGAAGGAAATTTCGATTTAGTGGGTAATAACATTCCGATTTTCTTCATTCAAGATGGTATTAAATTTCCGGATCTTATTCATGCTCTTAAACCAGAGCCACATAATGAGATTCCCCAAGGACAAACAGCACACGATACTTTTTGGGACTTTATCGCCAATAATCAAGAATCAGCTGCGATGATGATGTGGATTATGTCGGATCGCGCAATTCCGAGAAGTTTTCGAATGATGCAAGGGTTCGGCGTTCATACATTTCGTTTAGTTAATAAACATGGGAAGTCACGATTCGTAAAATTCCACTGGAAGCCAAAGCTTGGCGTTCACTCGTTAATTTGGGATGAAGCTCAAAAACTAGGCGGCGCTGATCCAGATTATCATCGCCGTGATTTATGGGAAAATATTAATGCCGGAAACTACCCTGAGTACGAACTTGGCGTTCAAATTTTAGAAGAAGAGGATGAATTTAAATACGATTTCGATATATTAGATGCAACAAAAATTTGGCCGGAAGAAGACTTCCCTGTTAAGATCATCGGAAAAATGACGTTAAACCGAAACGTTGATAACGTATTTGCGGAAACAGAACAAGTCGCACTGCACCCTGGAAGCATCGTCCGCGGTATCGATTTTACAAATGATCCTCTCTTACAAGGTAGACTATTTTCTTATACAGATACACAATTAGCACGCGTCGGTACAAACTATCAAGAGTTACCGATTAATCGTCCGGTATGTCCTTTTCATAACAATCAAAGAGATGGTGCGTCTAAATATATAATTGATAAAGGAAAAGTCGCTTACCATAATAACTCTTTAGCTAATAACTCTCCCTTTACTGTACCTGGTACGAAAGGCGGTTTCGTTACATATCCTTCTACTGTTTCTGGACATAAAACAAGAGAGACAGCCGCAAGTTTTAAAGACCATTTCTCACAAGCCCGTTTATTTTGGAATAGTATGAGCCACGTCGAAAAAATCCATATTATGCAGGCCTTTTCCTTTGAATTAGGAAAAGTAAAAAGTAAATCAGTTCGCCAACAAGTCGTAGGTATGATTGGTCATATAAGTACGGAATTAGCTACTTTAGTAGCTGAAGCAGTCGGGGCAACAGTACCAAATGTTCAAGAATCAAATGTTACAAAATCCTCACCAGCACTAAGTATGGAACATACAACATTCAGCCCAAATACATTACGAGTAGGCGTCATTGTCGCAAACGGATATGACGGTCAAAACGCACAATATATTATAAATCAATTCAAACAAGCCGGTCTTCAGCCCGTTATTATTTCCGAACGATTAGGTTTTGTGCAAGGCTCTCAAAATGGACAGTGGGAAGTGAATGATACTTTCTTAACAGGATCACCACTTCTTTATGATGGGCTACTTCTTATTGGTGGAAATATTAATGATCATTTTCTTAACAAGGCAAGTTCATTCGTCGTAGAATCGTATAATCACTTTAAGCCAATTGGCGCTTTCCAAAATGGAACTACTATTGTTCAATCTTTAAACATCGAAGGAAAACCTGGCGTTATAACAGAACAAAATCCTACCTTACTTGCGAATGAATTTATTCAGGCAATGACAAAACAGCGATTTTGGAAGAGAGCCTACTAAAATGCATGAGGAGGATACATCATGTTCGTTACAGTGGAAAAAGATGTACACATTTTTGTTGAGGATATTAACCCAGGCCCTGGAAGTAAACCTGTCTTCTTCGTTCATGGCTGGCCTTTAAATCATCAAATGTACCAATATCAATTTAATATCTTACCACAACATGGTTTCCGCTGCATCGCCATGGATATACGAGGAAACGGACAGTCTGATAAACCATGGACTGGTTACACTTATGATCGTTTAGCTGATGATATCGCAATTGTATTAGATGCACTTCAAATAGAAAATGCTACGTTAGTCGGCTTCTCAGTCGGTGGTGCTCTCTCTATTCGGTATATGTCACGATATAATGGGCGTCGTATTTCCAAACTTGCATTAGTGGATGCTGTCTCTCCTTCTTTCGTGAAAAACCAAGAATCCCCTTACGGCGTACCGAAAGAACAAGCAGATGCTCTGATTGCTCAAATGTATGTAAATTTACCTAAGTTTCTAAGTGATGTATCTTTATCATTTTTTAATAGAAACTTAGGAGCTGCCACGTTAGAATGGTTTTCTTATCTCGGTATGCAGTCCGCTTCTTATGCTCTCATCAAAATTTTGCAAGCCGCTGCAAACGAAGACGTAACGAAGGACTTAAGTAAAATTAACGTCCCAACAAAAATATTCCACGGTGTTCACGACCAACTCATCCCTTATAAAAGTGCTGAGCTAACAAAAGAGCGAATTAAAAACTCTGAACTATATCCTCTTACAAATAGTGGCCACGGCTCTCCAATCGATCAAGCGGATGAATTAAATAAGGAACTGATAAAATTTTTAAATTCATAGTTCCTTTACAGTAAAAAAAGAATTTGCCCTTACGGCAAATTCTTTTTTCTTAACTACCTTTTGCACGAGCAAATTCCACATATGACTTATTCTTCTCTTCCATTAAAAATAAAACGATAATGCGGAAAAAATGAAGAGTTGGAACAATTGTCATACAAAGAATAGATAAAAAATAAACACGCTCATCGTTAAACGCATAAATACTAACCACTCGAAATCCTGTTTGTTTATAAATCCACACAACAAATAATTGTAAACTAAAAACTAATAATAAATCTGGAACTGATTCTATTAAAATTAAACAAATTGTCCAATTATATACTAGATGAAAAATTCACATACTTCTCACAAATCAATTATTAAAACGATTCTATTTTACTTTATACTAAATGTACAAGTAATACTCCCTAAACCTAGCTTGTCTGGTTACCCCGTTAAATACTATGAAAAAAGAACTTGTATCGTATACAAGTTCTTTTTTTCGCTTATTTAAATAATATATCCTTACTATATTGCTTTCCGGCGAGTAAGTCATATTGAATAAGCTCATATTGCTTTAGCATTTCTTTTTGTTTTTCTGTTAAACTTTTTATTGCTTTTCCGTCTTTTCCTATCCTCAATTCGTCACGAAGTACAGGAATTTCTTCATATAACTTCGATAAAAATTGATAGAATGGTACCTTATTTAATCCAGCATAATCAAAGACAAGATTTGAAAAATAAATTGGACTTACTAAACCTAAATTGTCATTTGGTATATCAAAATTTGCATACATTAATAACGGCGTTTGCGCCATCGCTAATCGTTCACTTGGCGTTTTTTCATTCGTTATATACCCATTCTCTTTATAAAGAGATTTATTTGTTCCTAGCGACGGAAGATGGTCCCCAAAGAATACTAATAATGTAGGTCTATCTAAATTATCTAGCTCCTCTATTAAATATTGAAGAGCTTCATCTGAACGTCTTAAACCTTCTGTATAAGTCTCTAATTCAGCCTTCGATTCTTCATTTTCTAATCCACTAATCTCGATTTGATTTTCGCCAAATCTTCCTTCTGTAAATGGAAAATGATTTTGCATCGTAACTGCATGAATAAAAGTAGGTTGTTTTTGCTTCTCTAATTCAGCTATTATCTCTTTACTCATAGATAAATCACTAATATAGTCTCCATCAACTTCTACATTTTTCATCGTATCTTGTGCATTAAACTTATCAAATCCTAACACTTTATATACATCATCACGTTTAAAGAATGAGCGACCGAACGAATGAATAGCGCTTGTGTAATACCCCTCTTTTTTCAGCGCTCGAGGAATAGATGGAACTTCTATCTTACTTGTAACGGCTTGCTGATATGGTATAGATCCTGGCTTTAACAAACTCATTGAATAACTCGTTAACGCCTCAAATTCAACGTTCGCAGTATTTCCTCCAAATGTAGGAGAAATAGTTTGTCCACCAGGAAAATTTTCTATATAATGATGCAAATTCGGTAAAGGATCTTCACTAAAGGACAGGTTCGTTAACTTCGTTGGATCCCAAAACGATTCACTCATTACAAAAATAATATTCGGTTTCTCTTTTTGCTTCTGCGCCCCTATATTGCTACTATATTGTTTCTTTATATCGTTTGCTATTTGAAGCATATTTTCTTTTGAATAATCTTTCGGCTTTTCAATGACTGTCGTATCTAAATTACTTATAAATCCTAGCACAAAACCATTTGAAGCATAATTTTCATTTTGATCCCACAAAACGAACTCTATACCCGACTTTTGAAACCATTTATTTATAAACGTATTCGTAAAATTACCATACACATATAAAATAAAAACGGATCCTATTATAAATAGAACTCGTACGCCTGCATGAACTTTTACATTTTGAATATACTTCCTCACATACATACCCGCCAAAATACAGACAACAACACTTACAATAACAAGAAGAATATAACCCCAACTAAAATAATCCATCACCATTGGTATAACAGATTGCATATGTCCAATCTGTGTAAAATCAGAAGGATATAGTGGGTCTCCCCTAAAAACAATTTTGAAGTGATTTACAATAGCCAAAATGATTAGCAAAATGCTTGCCAAAATAGTACTCAAAAAAACTTTCCCAAGCACGTTATACACCAAAACATATATCGCATAAATTACAATTAAACTAAATATAAACTGTGCGTTATAATTGTAAATCCAATTCAGTGTATTTACGAGATTCATATTATTTTGCGTGAAAATAAAAAGCAAAGTAACCACATGCGCTACTAAAAACATTCTAATATAAATCCGAATAATCGGTTTAAATTTATTAACAATATCTTTATTCAAATGCGCAACATACAATAGTACAATCCACATCAAAATTGTCATTATACTTAAGACAATTTTTTGATTTAACATATCTTTCATCGTATCTAAACTAAAATATTTTAAAATCAAAAAAAGTGTGGGTATTACATATAGGGTTACTAGGCCACTTAACATCGCTGAAATTAATATACTTCTTCTTGGCTGATGAAATGAAAAATCACACCTCAATTCATTCCCTCTTTTCTGTTTATTAATTTCACCCCGCACCGTAAAAACAGTTTCTATTAAGATAACATACTTCACGCATTTCGTCTTCACACTGGATTCTACTATAACTGTAGTTTCTTAATTCTCCCTTAATCAACAGTTAATTTTTGGAATACCAACTATTCATTCTTAAAAAACTAAATTCCTTCATTCCACTTTATGATATAATAACTATGTTTTGGAAAACCTTAATACTAATAGGGTTTTATCATGAAAATACGAAAGAAACAATAAAAAAGGAGATGCTCATTTTTGCTAAATAAGTTTAAAAATCTACCTAAAGCGGTATATGTAATTTTGGCGCTTTCTTTCCTACTGCACGTTTTTTGTCTAGTAAAACAGCCAGGATTAGATGGAGAGTTAGTCAAAGTAACATATGGTGCAAATGATGCCTTTAACTATTCGTTAACAGCTGAACAATTATTAAAACATGGTGTATTTGGCTATGTTTATTTAGAACCTAGTGAAGTGCCTGGAAAAAATGCATACATCACACCAGGTCAGCCGCTATTATTAGCTGGTGCTATGATTATTTCTGATGTTACATCACTTCCTTACTATTACGTAGCAACTGTTATTAATATGATACTAAACCTTTGCACAGTGTTATTAGTATTCTTAATAGGGAAAGAGTTATTTGAAAAGAATATTTATGGAATTGTTGCGAGTATTTTATATGCTATTTATCCAAGTAACTATACATACTTCCGTACATTACTAACAGAAGTTCCTTCAATATTCTTATTATCGTTAAGCGTGTATGTATTTGTTCTCGCATGGAAATACAATAAAGCAAAATTCCATATATGGTTTGGAATTGTCGTTTCCATTTTACTTATGTTCCGCCCAAATCCAGCTCCAATGATGCTCATTCCTGTTCTTGTCGTCTTATTCACATATGGATTTAAAGACTCAATTCGAATTGGATTATTATGGTTCATTGGCCCGTTCTTTATTATCGGTGCCTGGGTTGTTCGTAACTATTTAGCGTTCAATCAATTTATCTTATTCTCAACCCAAGGTGCAGACCCATTAATTGCCGGTGCAGATCCATTTAACAAAATTGGCTATGAAAATGTAGTTAACCAAATGAAAGCCCAGGGCTTAGATGATAAAAATGCATACGCAAAAGATTTAATCAAAAATGGATTTAAAACGGACTTCACATATTGGTTCGCTTGGTTCACTGTCGGTAAAACAATTGAGTTATTCAAAACAGCTCCTGCTGTAGACCAATACCGTATTCATAACTTTATACAAATGTGTCATAGAGTCTTTATCATTGGTACATTCTTGAGCAGTTTCTGCTTCATGCTAAATTCATTTAAGCATAAGCGCGTTATGATGCTAGTAGCAAGTTCTGTTATTTACATCATCTTCTCAAACTTATTCTTAGCAATTAATCGCTACGGATTTTTCATTAACCCTCTTATGTGCTTAATTCTTGCATATGGGTTAGTTTACGCTGTGCAGAAGCTTCCATTTTTCCGCACTAGCCAAGCATAACAAAAAAGAGGTCGTCCAAAAATGGACGACCTCTTTTTTATTTATCCAACACTTTGAACACGGCCAATTTGTCCATCTTGTAATCGAACTTTAATTCCGTACGTGTGTGTTTCTGTGTTTGTTAAAATATCTTTCACAACACCACTCACTGTTTTACTATAATCTTTATCCAATTGAATAACTACATGTGAACCAACCGAAATTTGTGATCTTGTCGGTTTCCCACCTGTTGCTTCTGTTGTTTTTTCTTGTTTCTGTGTTCTCTCTTGTTGTGCAGAATGTTGTTGCTGAGCCTTCTGTTTCTCTTCTTGCTTACGTTTTTCTTGCTCTACTCTTTGCAGCTCTTCTTGCTTACGTTTTTCTTCTTCTACTCTTTGCTGCTCTTCCTGCTTACGTTTGTCTTCCTCTTCCTTTTGCTGCTCTTCTTGCTTACGTTTTTCTTCCTCTTCCTTTTGCTGCTCTTCTTGCTTACGTTTGTCTTCCTCTTCCTTTTGCTGCTCTTCTTGCTTACGTTTTTCTTCCTCTTCCTTTTGCTGCTCTTCTTGTTTGCTTTCCTCTTCTACCTTCTTATCTTCTTCAACTTTCTTCTCATCTATTTTCTGTTCTTCCGCTACCTTCAGCTTTTCCTCTTCATCTTTACAAGCTGTTAAAACAACTACACATAAGCCCGTAAGTAAAAATAATAATAATTTTTTTAACATTAAAAAATCCTCCTATATATATATTACAAATAATGACCTTTAATAGAATAACAAATATGTATGAATCCCTTTGTCGTAATTTGTCGTATATATTGGATTTTCCATGTAACACTACATGCTCCAAATAGAGAAGAACCTGTCGTATGACAGGTTCTTCTCGTTATTTATTAGGATACGATGATTAGCATGTTTACTATACAAGAGGAAGCATCCATATTTTCCATATGATACTTACGATTACTATAAGTACAAAATCAAACAAATCTAATCTCGGACCCTTTTTCATAGTCATGTCTAGCCACATATGAATCCATTTCATTTCCTTATATTTATGAATATTTTTCTTTGCGAATCGGTAAGTGAGCACTTGCATGATGTAAATTCCAATTACACAAATAAGCAATAAGATGAGAAATTCAAACACAAAATTCCTCCCTATTTTTGAAGCGTTCTTTCTACTATATGGTTCTTCAAAACCCATTCCTCAAACTGAGCACTTCCAAATTCCCAGCTCAAATCACGAGCATGTACAGAAAAAACGTAATAACCGGCATATTCGTCCATAAACATTCCTGCCCCTACATCATCTTTTTGAATACCGTATACTCCAAAATTAAAATACACATCCCACACGTCTTCATGCTTCCTCTTATAAGCAATCGATTCCATATCACATTCAGTTCCGAAATAATCAAGATGTAAATGTACGCTATCATCATATTCGTAATCCATTTTATCACCCCTTATATTTGTACTTCTTTATTACCTAAAAAATTCCTGCTATCTATACTCACATATGGGCACTTACCTACATATTATGCTTGTAGATTGACTTCTAGGAGGTGTCATATAGTGAAAAAATTAATAACCGTTTTTTGCATCATGTTACTAGCTGTTTTCACATTCGCTGCTTGTAGTAGTACAAAGGAAAGTACGAAAGAACAAGCTCAAAAAATTCGCGTTGGCGAAGTTACACACTCTCTTTTCTACGCACCATTATATGTTGGAATTGAAAAAGGATTTTTTAAAGATGAAGGCTTAAATATTGACTTACAAACAACAGCTGGCGGAGATAAAACGATGACCACCCTTTTATCTGGCGGAATTGATATTGCTCTCGTTGGTTCAGAAACGTCTATTTATGTTCATCAACAAGGAGCAAAAGATCCTGTCATTAATTTTGCGCAGCTTACACAAACAGATGGCACATTTTTAGTTTCCCGTAAAAAATTAGACTCTTTTAATTGGAACGACGTAAAAGGCGTTACGTTTTTAGGACAGCGTAAAGGCGGCATGCCGCAAATGGTTGGTGAATACGTTTTAAAGAAAAATGGCATTGACCCTCGCAAAGATACGAACTTAATTCAAAATATCGAGTTTGCTAATATTGCAAATGCCTTTGCATCTGGTACGGGAGAATTTGTACAGCTCTTTGAACCGACTGCAAGTATACTTGAAAAAGAAGGAAAAGGTTATATCGTCGCGTCTTTCGGAGCTGAATCTGGTACTGTCCCTTATACAACGTTTATGGCAAAAGAAAGTTTCTTAAAGAAAGATAAAGCTGCTGCAGAAAAATTCACGCGCGCACTATATAAAGCGCAGCAATGGGTTGATACACATAGTCCAGAAGAGATTGCCGATGCCGTTTCACCACTATTTAAAGACACTTCAAAAGACATTTCAGTAAAAGTAATTGAGCGCTACAAAAAACAACATTCATATGCGACAAATCCATTATTAGATGATGCAGAATGGAAACAACTCCAAACGATTATGAAAGAATCTGGTGAATTACAAAAAGAAGTTCCACATGAAGCGCTCGTCAATACAAAAATTGCCGAAAGCGTTATTAAGAAATAGAGGCGAAGTGTATGAGCTTTTTACAAATACGTAACGTTTCTCACTGCTTTTTTGCAAAAGAAAATGCCAAACTTATTCTTGAAGATATGAGTTTGCAAGTAGACGAAGGCGAATTTATTTCAATCCTTGGTCCAAGTGGTTGCGGAAAAACAACGCTCCTCTCCATCATCGCAGGTCTACTTGATCCAATTGAAGGTATCGTATTTTTAGATGGTGAACCGATTACAACTAAGACCCCATCTATGGGCTATATGCTCCAGCAAGATTACTTGTTTCCTTGGAAAACAATTGAAGAAAATATTATGCTCGGACTTCATATTCGGAAGGTTTATGATGAAAATACGAAAGAACATACATTAAAGCTTTTAAAACAAGTCGGCCTATATGATATAGAACAGCAATACCCTCGTGAACTATCCGGTGGTATGCGCCAACGTGCTGCACTCGTTCGAACATTAGCGACCGACCCAAAAATTTTATTGTTAGATGAACCATTTTCCGCTCTTGATTATCAAACAAAATTAAAACTAGAAGATCTCGTCTTCACATTACTACGTAACTATAAGAAAACATCCCTACTTGTGACACATGATATTGAAGAAGCAATTGCGATGAGTGATCGTATTTATTTACTGCAGGCGAACCCTGGAAAAATTGCAAAAACGTTCATCGTCCCAGAAAGTATCCGTTCCTTATCGCCGTTAGAAGCACGCCACCACCATGACTTCCCATCCCTCTTCCAAGAAATATGGAAGGAGCTGGAACGACTTGGATAATATAAAACAACTACATGAACAGTTTCGAAAAAAAGAAAGACAACATGCATGGTTAGCTCGCTCTTTACAACTTGTACTTCTTGTTCTTTTCTTTGCAATATGGGAAATAGCTAGTAAAAAAGAATGGATTGATCCTTTACTCTTTAGTTCTCCTTCAAGTATTTGGGATCTCTTTTTAACGAAATGGATTGACGGTTCACTTTGGGTCCACATATGGACGACATTACTTGAAACAGGAATAGGCTTCATTCTCGGAACTGTACTCGGAGCTATTATTGCTACTCTCCTTTGGTGGATGCCACTTTTGGCCCGCGTACTTGATCCTTATCTCGTCGTCCTAAATGCAATGCCAAAAGTTGCACTCGGTCCAATCATCATTGTTATTTTCGGTCCAAATATTTCATCCTCTATCGCAATGGGGGTAATCATCTCCATCATCATTACCATTCTCGTTATTTACAGCGCATTTCAAGAAGTCGATTCCAACTATATTAAGGTCATGGACACATTTGGCGCAAATAAATGGCAATGCTATAAGCACGTTATTCTCCCTTCATCTTTCCCTGCAATTATTTCAACGTTAAAAGTAAATGTTGGCTTATCATGGGTCGGTGTTATTTTCGGGGAACTCCTCGTTTCTAAACAAGGACTTGGCTATTTAATTAGCTATGGATTCCAAGTCTTTAACTTCACACTCGTCTTGCTCAGTGTATTGCTCACTTGCGTCCTCGCAACTCTTATGTATGTATTTGTCGAGGCATTTGAAAAACTCCTTATTGGAAAACGAAAAAAAAGCTGACTTAGAGCGATATGCTAGAGTCAGCTTCTTTCTCTTACCTTTTATCACACATTTTTGAATCATCTGCAATATTCCCATTAGCAACCGTAACTGTATGGAAACAATCTTTCACACGCACCGTAACGACATTATCTTTTCGATCAATAATATGATAATCATTAAACTCTTTATTTAATGCACTACGAATTTGCTCTCCTTCAAAAATCGGAAAACCGTGAGACATTACCCAAATGAGACCAGCAACAGCAAGAATCGTTTTCATACGTTTCATTACCTCCTCGAGAGTAAACTTATAGCCCCTATACTATGCGCATTATAATTGTGTCTAATTTGTGACGTTTTTATACTAATTCTATTTTAATGATTCAGTTCCTTCTTCTTTTTTAAAAAAAGACAGAATTTTCAATTTTATCAACATAAAGAAACGCAAAGAACTATAATTCTTCACGTTTTCCCTTGGCTAAAATATATCGAACACATAATTCGCATTAGTGTCCACTTGGTTGTTCTATCGTTTTCGAAACATCATATAATCCCGCTAACACTTCCGCTCTCATTTTTACAAGCTCGGGGAATTGATAGAAGAAGATAATTTTTTTATATTTTAATTCTGTTCCTTCTTTCACCTTTTTTGAATCTTGTAAAATAAACGCTGTAAATGTATCCGCAATATCCTCTGCTACATTTGTCGTCCCATACAGTGAAACAAACTCACCATGCTTTTCCTTAAAAAATTCAATTTGAGCTTCTTCGCTTTCTTCCACTTTCTTTTCTGTCCACTCCTGGCCAATTGGTTTCCAGAAAGAATTATAAAATTGATTTATATAAGAGCTCTCCTTCGCACATCCTTCTTGTAAGAAAAGAGATTTACATTTATTTTGGTATGATGAAATATCTTTATCTTCTTCAAAAGCCTTTAAGTACTTTTCATTTACTGGTATTTGTTTATGTCCCAGCGTTAATACGTGAGCCGTCTCATGTATTAATGTTTTCATCACTTGATCGATATTTACTGCAGAATCAAGCGTATCTAAACTAATGGTCCACTCTTTCGGATACTCCATACTCGGCATAACATGAGCCACAATTCCATCGTATCCATCTGTTACCATATCAAACTCTTTTATGTCAGTGCGATACTTAGCAGGAATAAGCGTGCTATACATCTCCCATAACGATTCATGATAATCCCTATCTTGACGTTGCTTTAATACTTCTTCTTTCGCGTCCTTATCCTCCGCAAAAGCCTTATTCAATCGTTTGCGATCTAGTTTATCGAAATAAGGATCTACAATTTCATCACCATCGATATAATAAGAAGCTAAAAAGAAATAATTTTCATCATCCTTTTTTTTCATTTCTGCTTCTTTCATATCGTTACTTGAATGTCCTTCTAAATCATAATCCTCTAGTACTTCAAGTTCTGAAAGTCCATCTATCTTTTTATATACTTTTTGAAGTGTTTTATCACCTATTTGTGTGCATTCTTCTGTCGTTTCGCACACATCTTTTTTCTCTCTTTTCGAAGTTTGCTCCGACATATCACATCCAGCTACTAAGCCCGTTGAAATCATAAAACACATTAACTTGCCATACAGTTTCTTCATACGCACCTCCATTATTCCATTCTACAAAAATATCATAATCATTTTTTAACGAATATGCGATAATTAATTATAAAAGCTGTATGGAGGTTTCCCATGATTCGAGCAATCTTATTTGACTTAGATGGAACACTATTAGATCGTCGCCAATCTCTAGAGCAATTTATTCGCGATCAATATAATCGCTTCGCCTTTCATTTGATAAACATAGAAAAATTCGAGTATTGCTCTCGTTTTCTCGAACTCGACAATAATGGTTACACGTGGAAAGATAAGGTATATTCCACTCTCCTTTGCGAATACAACATTACCACTTTAACGCAAGAGCAACTGCTGCACGACTACATTACAAACTTCCAACATCATTGTATTCCTTTCCAAAACATGCATGAATTACTTCAACAACTAACTCAGCGAAACATTAAAATTGGTATTATTACAAACGGCTTTACTAAATTTCAGATGAGCACCCTTCGAGCACTAAACATACATACGTATACAAACACAATTTTCATTTCAGAAGCAGAAGGAATTAAAAAACCACATCCTGAGATTTTCGAACGAGCTTTGCAAAAGCTAAACGTAAAAGCAGAAGAATGCCTTTACGTTGGAGACCATCCAGAAAATGACGTAATAGGAGCTGAACAAATAGGCATTCTTGGCGTTTGGAAGAGAGATTCATTTTGGGGTGACTTTGAACATTCACGTGTCGTGGATGATTTGTTGGAGGTTCTTTCATTTTTAGAGGTGGAGGTAAAAACAATACAATAGTAAATAAATTATATCAGCGATTTTTCGAATATATCGACCGCAACTCCAAATATATCAGCAATTTTTGAAATATATCGATTTACCGACAAAAAGTGACAATAGTAAGTGGATACTTTCATTCCCAAATGCCTCCCTAAAAGTAAAGATATATTCACACCTTTTTTGGGTATTTAATCAAAAAAAGAAACCGGCCACTTTACTTCGTAAAACAGCCGATTTCTTCTATATGTTTCATCGTACGCGCTAATACATCATCGCGCATAATAAAGCTAAATTTTCTATCAGTTTTAATATTATCAGGAATGTCTTTTAATAAAACAGACCCTTTCGTTTCTTCGTAATGCGTATGTTGCTCTACCGCACTAATTGTTGCAAAATAAATGTTTTTAATGATTATTTTGTCTTTTCCGGATACTTTGTATTGCCCTAAGTAAGTTAAATCAGAAACTATGCCGCCGGTTTCCTCATGAACTTCTCGAACTGCCGCTTCTTCCGGTGTTTCCCCGAGTTCTACTTTACCACCTGGAAATTCAAGACCACGGCGTAAATGATGCGTTAATAACCATTGATCCCCGTACCGGCATACAACCCAAACATGCTTTGGCTCAGGAGAAAATGGGTAACGTTCAAACGATAATTGTACAGTGTTGTGGTAATAATCTTTAAATTTGTACATGCCATTACTCCCCTATTGATGATTACAAGTTTTTCCTACCACAAATTGTAGCATATTCTCGCTTTTCTGCATAATATTATCCAATTACAATCCATTGATTATTCCCATTTGTGCGACTAATTCTTTCGTTTCATGATTCCCTAGATCATAAATCATTTTATATGCTTTTTGTAGTTGTTCATCATATCGATCATTATTCGAATCGTGATGATACTCAACGAATGGAACGTGGGAGCGTACATACGAACCTAAGTCCTCTTCATACGCTTGATCAAAATACTCTCTTAACTCCGTAATCTCTTCGTCATTTGCATAAATTTCAAAATTATACGTATCCGCCGTCTTCACTTGCGAAATTTGACCATTTCCAACTGATATATAATATGTTTTTTTATTCTCCATGTAACACCCTTCTTTCATCCTTTTAATTTCTATTGTTTTCATCAATTACAAAATTATGTAAAATAAAGAAAAGGAGGGATTTCATGCTCAAAATATTAATTATCGGCATTATAATCGTACTGATCGTATTAGTACGATTATAATGCCGATTAATAAAGGCTATTCTTACAAACATTCGATTGATAAACCAGAAGATAACCCTTACTCGAAAAATAATAAGGAGGAATCATAGTATGCTTCGTATACTTCGCATCGCAATCGCACTCACTGTGATAATTATGTCGGCAATTGGGCTCTATACAGGTCAAAATAACTTTCTACCACTTTCACAATTTCTATTAGGAGCTTTAATGTTTCTCATCGCAATTGAGCAAATAAAAAAGAAGGATTCAGGAACCGGATTTATTTGCATTGTTGCTGGTGCTTTCATTTGGCTTGTTTTTATCATTACCTACATAAAATAGAGGAGGGTCTTTTATGCTGAAAGGATTACGGATTACTTTATCACTTATTGCTTTATCTATAGCAATCTATAGCTTTTTTACTGGTAATAGGGAAATCATGCCTTATATGTTCATCTTTTTAGGGGGGATGGCTTTCATTATTAGTATAGAGGAAATCTTAAAACAGCAAAAAGGTGGTAGCATACTTGCTCTGTTAGCAGGAGCTGTTGCTTTATTTCTTGGCTTCTCAGAAATATTTCGATAAATAGTCTCTTTAAAGGAGGAATTCGATGCTAACTGGAATACGCTATTTTTTCATGCTTCTCACAATCTCTCTTTGCACTTATTCTCTTGCTACCGATAATTTCACACTTCTCCCATACATGCAATTTGCTCTCAGTTGTTTCTTTATTCTTCTAGGAATTAATGAACTGAAATCCGGAAGAAAATCAATGGGTATCTCGCATTTTTTCGTTTCTATTCTTATGCTCTTCATTGTAATATCGAACTACCTTCGTTACATGTAACATGTAATTTTAATCACCTACTGACTATTCCCTTTCACCAATTTGGCTTTGTCGAACAGGTAATAAATTTGAGGATAACCTAAACAAAAAAAGGTGGAGAATAGTATGCTAAAAGTATTTCGTATTATATCCGCTCTGATCGTCATCGCTCTCGCTCTATATGGAATGTTTACAAACCCGCTTGTTATTATGCCCTATATGCTTATTGCCTTATCTATCATGGCTTTCATCATGAGCGCAGAAGAAAAACAGAAACAACAGAAAGTAAATAGTACAATCTCTTTCTTTTCTGGTGTCTTTACTTTAATTATTGTCATTCTTATTCTTGTCTCTCGATAACAATACTTCTACTAAGGAGGATTTCATGTTAAAAAACTTTCGAATTATAATAGCTACTATCGCTCTCATTCTCGCTCTACTTAGCCTCTTTGCAAACCTCTCTATGCTTTTACCATTCGTATTTATCCTTTTAAGTATTATGTTTATCCTTTTTGGAATTGATGAAATAAAAGAGCAGCAAAAAGCAAAAGCATTTGTTTATTTTCTCGGTTCTGTCTTTATTTTATATGTTGGAGTGTCTAGTATACTTTCATAAAAGAAGAGCAAGTTTTCTCTTAACAAAATAAAAAAAACTGCCCTTTCACAGGCAGTTTTTCTTTCTATCCAAATACTTTCTCAAGTTCATCTTTATCTTGGCTTAACCAGAAGTTCATTAAGCGTTGTGCTCCTTCTAAGTCGTGAAGCTTCGCTTGGCCACATTGTGTTTCATTTGCAGCTGGAATTTCTGTAATTTGAACCGCATCTTTTAATGTTAGTTCTAATAAATCAATGATTTCTCGAACCGTCGGTGTTCCGCTTACTACAAGATAATATCCTGTTTGGCAACCCATTGGTGAAATATCGATAATATCAAAATGCGGATAACGATCAATATATTTACGTAAATTAAATGCTAATAAATGTTCTAACGTATGAATAACATCTGGTTTCATTGCTTGTTTATTCGGTTGGCAGAAACGAATATCAAATTTATTTACAATACCGTCACTACCTACATTGTGGACTCCGCAATGTCTTACATAAGGCGCCTTTACAATCGTATGGTCTAATTCAAAGCTTTCTACTGATGGCATACAACATCTCTCCCGCTTTTAATTTAATTCCGTTATATCCAATATGATATAACGGAAATCGACATTAGTAAAGAATTATGTACTGTCGTGCTATAATACTTTAAGACTATGCTGAAAAGGAGACCATTATGAAACAGATTTTTATCGGTATTATACGCTTTTATCAAAAGTTCATTTCTCCGATGACACCGCCAACGTGCCGCTTTCATCCGACTTGCTCTCATTATGGATTAGAAGCGTTTCAAAAACACGGTGCCCTAAAAGGATTTTGGCTTACATGTAAGCGTATATTAAAATGTCACCCTTTCCATCCAGGAGGATTTGATCCTGTCCCAGATAAAAAGGATGACAAAGTAAATTCTTAATTGTCGTAACCATTCACAACTAAATCTAATTTTCCTGTGTCAGGATCTATAACAAGACCGTGAACAGGTACTTCTTCCGGAAGTAACGGATGGTTGCGGAGTATTGACACACTATGTTCTACACTTTCTTCTACACTAGAGAACCCTTGTAAGAATCTTTCTAAATCGATTCCAGAATAACGAAGTGTATCTAATTTCTCTTCTGTTACGCCGCGCTCTTTCATTTTTTCAATTGTACTGCTTGCTTGAATTTTTGCCATACCACAATCATGATGACCGACAACACATACTTCGTCAGCTCCAAGCTCATATACAGCGACTAAAATACTACGCATAATACTTCCAAACGGATGTGAAATAACAGCACCTGCTACTTTAATAATTTTCACATCACCGTTACGCATATTCATTGCTTTCGGTAATAATTCAACAAGACGAGTATCCATACAAGAGATAATTACCATCTTTTTGTTTGGAAATTTCCCTGTTTCATACTCTTCGTATTTTTTCTCTTCAACGAATTTTTCATTGTATTGTAAAATCTCTTCTAATGACTTCATAGTAAAGAACCCTCTTTTCTCTCATTTACATTACATATGTAGTGTACCAAAATTTGAAAAACTCAAAAAGGATATTGCTTTATAGTAAAAATAGGATATTTTCAGATAATCGACATAATTCTTTCAAAATATACACACACCTTTGTAACAAGTCTCACATACTTTAAACGTTTTTTCACTATAAACTGATTGTAGATAATGTAAAAAAGGAGTGAATATTTATTATGTCCGACGTTCTGTTACTAAGTCGTTTTCAATTTGCAATTACTATTTTTTATCACTTTTTATTTGTACCTTTGACAATCGGACTTGTTATTTTAGTAGCATGTATGGAAACTCAATACGCCCGCACATTGAATCCAACATACCGAAAAATGGCAAATTTCTGGGGAAAACTTTTTACAATTAACTTCGTAATGGGGATTATAACTGGGATTACGATGGAATTCCAATTTGGAACAAACTGGTCTGAGTACTCCAAATATATGGGGGATATTTTCGGATCACCTCTCGCAATCGAAGCACTCGTTGCCTTCTTCTTAGAATCTACTTTCATGGGAATATGGTTATTCGGTAAAGACAAAATCTCACCAAAGTTCCGTGCTTTCTGTATGTGGATGGTTGCACTTGGAACAAATATTTCTGCCCTTTGGATTATTACTGCAAACGGATTCATGCAAAATCCTGTTGGGTACGTAGTACGTAACGGCCGCGCTGAATTAAATGACTTCTGGGCACTTGTTACAAATCCATATGCATGGAATATGTTCTTCCACACTGTAATTGGTTGTTATATTGTCGGTGCTTTCTTCGTTATGGCAATTAGTGCATATCACTTACTACGTAAAAATGAAGTGGAATTCTTCAAAAAATCATTTAAGTTTGGCTTAATGTTAGGGTTATTCGCAGCAACAATTACACCATTTATGGGCCATCAATCTGGTGTATCAGCGGCTAAGTATCAACCAGCAAAAGGAGCTGCAATGGAAGCTGTTTGGGACACTGGAAAAGGACAAGGTTTCTCAATCATTCAAATTCCTGATGTAAAAAATGAAAAGAACTTTGAATTCCTTACTATTCCAAAGCTCGGAAGTTTCTTCTATACAAACTCATTTGATGGAGAAATTGTTGGTTTAAAAGATATTCCAAAAGAAGATCGTCCAAATGTTAACCTCGTGTACTATAGCTTCCGCTTAATGGTTGCACTTGGCATGCTCTTTATGGCATTAACTTGGTACGGTTTCTATTTAAACCGAAAAGGAAAACTAGAAAACTCAAAACGTTATTTAAAAATTACAATGTGGTCTGTCTTACTTCCGTACATTGCGATTAATGCTGGCTGGATTGTTGCTGAAGTAGGTCGTCAACCGTGGACAGTTTATAAACTAATGCGTACAGCAGAATCCGTGTCACCTATATCAGTTCCACAAATTTGGTTCTCATTAATTAGTTTAATATTGTTCTACACTTTACTCTTAATTGCAGACGTATACTTAATGCTGAAGTTCGCGAAAAAAGGACCAGCTGCATTAGAAGAACCTGCTACTGAAGGAGGTACAGCTCATGTCTCATGATATGCTTGCAATTATCTGGTTCGGTTTATGGGGCGTAATTTGGACAGTTTACTTCATTCTTGATGGCTACGCACTCGGTAACGGGATGATTTTCCCATTCGTGGCGAAAGACCGACAAGAACGAAATCAATTACAAGAAGCAATTGGTCCATTCTGGGGTGGTAATGAAGTATGGTTAATTACAGCTGGTGGTGCAACATTTGCTGCCTTCCCAATCACATATGCAAATATGTTTAGTTACCTATATACACCACTGTTTTTAGTATTACTTGCACTATTTGCTCGTGCCGCTGGACTTGAATTTATGCATAAAGACGATTCACCAATTTGGCAAAAAACTTGTAAATGGGCATTTACAATTGGTAGTTTCCTAATCGCCTTCTTATTCGGCGTTACATTCGCTAACCTGTATTACGGGCTGCAAATCGGAAAAGATGGTTATGAAGGAACTTTACTTAGCTTACTAAACCATTATGGTATTTTAGGTGGTCTTTTCTTCACTGCTATATTCGTCGTATCTGGTGCCCTTTGGATTATGATTAAAACAACTGGCGAAGTATCTGATCGTGCTTATAAAATCGTAAGACCATTTTCAATGGCAGCTGCTATCATTTTAGCTATCTTCTATGTCGCAACTGCAAATCGTACAAATTTATTCCAAAACTTCACGGAATATCCTGTACTATTCATTCTTCCAGTACTTGCAATGTTAATGAGTGTACTCACACTTATTATGGTGTACAAACATAAAATCAGCCTTGCATTCACATTCGTTTGCTTAACAATCGCAATGTTTATGACAACTGGTTTTGCAGGTATGTTCCCAAGAATGTTACCATCTCGTATTAACGACGCTTATAGTACAACGTTATACAACGCAGCTGGTAGTCAATTAAACTTAAAAATTATGTTCTTCATTGCAATCGTCATGGTACCAATCGTTATTGGATATCAGCTTTGGAGCTACAGCATATTTAAAAATAAAATTCATAAAGACTCTGCTAAAGGATATCACTAAAATGAAAAAGACACTTCGCTTGAAGTGTCTTTTTTTACGTATGATTTTCGATAAGATGTTACATTTCTAATCTAACAACTATGATAAAGAAGAATCACTAACAGCTCACAACTAAATTGTATCACAGGGCAAGCACATCATTTTATGCAATTTTACATATAAAAATTATAACGTAGATTGAATTACTTGGTCATACACATCGTTATCCGTTACATCTGCCGTACTAATACCACTGAATGTCCTCACATTTAGTCCCGTATTTGAAGATCCAGATCCATTATAAGCTTTCGTTTTTTCAATTGGATGTACGTTATATTTATCACCTAAGTTAATTGTCCCGTTACAATTCTCAATAATAACCCCTTCCACAATAGCTGGCATTTTATCACCTACTTTCATTTCGTTACTTTTATTTTATGAACATCGCCTACAAAAATAGCATGTTTCAATAAGAAAAAGCACTCAAATTGAGTGCTTTTTCTCTAAGCATTAATGGCAAGTTTGGAGACAGTTGACTTTTTCAAAAATTTATTAGGGGTAATATTTTGAAAAAGAAAGCCTTTCATATTTAACTTAACACCACTGGAATATATAGTAAATTGATAATATTTATACGGAAGATTGCTAATGTTTAGTATAGATAGTTTGCACTACGTTAATAGTGGAAATTATCTATACTAAGAAACAAAAAGACGCCTTTCAAGAAGACGTCCTTTCCCCTGTTTATATATACCCCATCCCGCTTTTTGTAAACACACACTAGAAAACAGAATCATGAATTGTTACAAGATTGTTAGGTAAAAAAAGAGTAGAGGTAAATATTAATATAAAATTCTGCTTTATAGCGTGTATCCACAACTTATATTTTAATCCTCTTCCCTTGAAAATAAACATAATATGCATAATTACATACCAAAAAGAAAAAGACACTCCACAGAGTGCCTCTTCAACCATTTTACTTTTAATATATCACTTTGAATACATTTTACCATATTTAACTATATCGGTTATTGAGAAAATTCGAAATCGTTATTTTTTTATCAACATCTTCAAAATCATGTAATATTAAGGATGCAATAAAACATTATACAAATTGAGGTGTACTATATTTATGTTTTTCGGAATCATTCCTCTTATATTGTTTATTATTTTTCTTATCTCTTACTTAAAAGATCCACGAAAAATAATAAATGGCTTTTTATTTAATGCCTTTTTCTGTTCATTTCTATTATTTTGTGCAATCGCCTCGTTTGCATCTGGTAGTAACACTTTACATTTCATCGTTATTCTACCCATGTTAGCTCTACTTTTCATGATACCTTTTGGCATCGTTGCTCTAATGTTTGGACTATTTCTTAATGCGAGAATCTTGATGAGGCGTGAAGGAAGACGCTTTACAAACTCTTTAACTTTAATTGCTGCTTTAGGGATTTTATTCTGTATACTAATCCCTATCATAAATCCAGCAAGTTTATTCTCAGAGCATTTTCAATTTATTTTTGCTGCTATTTCTCTTGTAACTATGTATTTCTTTATACATTTATCTAACTTCTTAAGCGCTTATTTTCTATACCAATTCAATAGACCGAGACGTAATCAAGATTTCATCATCGTTCTTGGTAGCGGCTTAATTAATGACAAAGTGCCACCCTTACTTGCAAGTCGCATTAATAAAGCAATCGACTTTTATTGGAAGCAAGCCGCTGTGAATACACCACCAACAATCATTTTCTCTGGTGGGCAAGGGCCTGATGAAGGTCTTCCGGAAGCAGAAGCGATGCAAAATTATGCTGTTGAAAAAGGAATTCCGCTTGAACATACGGTACAAGAAAATCGTTCTGTAAACACATATCAAAACATGTCGTTCTCTAAAGAAATTATGGATTCTTTAAAACCAGAAGGTAAGTATAAAAGTATTTTTACAACGAATAATTTCCATCTTTTCCGTGCTGGCATATATGCAAGACAAGCTGGCCTTAATAGCCAAGGAATCGGATCAAAAACAGCCTTTTATTACTGGCCTAATGCAATGATTCGCGAATATGTCGCAATTGTCGTTATGGGGCGTAAACGCCATATGAAAATATGTGGAACTATTTTAGGTTTCGCTTTATTCCTAACAGTCGTTAGTTTTATACTTTCTTAACAACATCCCATCCTTTAAAAGGATGGGATTTATTATACGAATTTCAAAAATATTTTAATGGTAATATGGTGATAATATCCCCTGCATACATCCATTAAAGGAGAATTTTTTCAAATTAAATGTTAAAATGGAATTTAGGTGTGAATTACGTAACAAATAAGAAACTAGTTTGAAACGAGGAAATTACATGAAGAAAATTGTCAAGAGTAAGCCCAATAAGCTAAAAATCGCTTCAAAAGCTTTGATGATTATTATTGGGGCATTTATCACAGCGTACGGATTAGAATCCGTATTAATTCCAAATAACGTATCAGACGGTGGTGTGACTGGTTTAAGTATCGTTAGTTCAAGATTATTTGGATTGCCATTAGGAGCTCTAATCGCAGTTATTAACATTCCTTTCGTTTGGTTAGGATATAAACAAATTGGTAAAAGTTTTGCAATTTATTCTATTATCGGGATTGCTTCATTAGCAATAGGTACCGTTGTCATGCACGGAATACCAATTATTATTGAAGGTGATACATTACTCGTTACAGTTGTTGGTGGTATTATTATCGGTTTTGGTATGGGACTAGCATTACGTAACGGCGGCGCATTAGATGGAATCGATATGCTAGCTGTATTACTTTCTCGTAAGTTACCTTTTGGAACAAGTGACCTTATTTTATTCTTAAATATGTTTGTCTTTATTTTTGTTTCAACAGTATTTGGTCTTCAAGGGGCTATCCTTTCGGCAATTGCTTACTTTATCGCTTCGAAAGTGATTCATATCGTTGAAGTTGGTTTAAGTGGTTCGAAAACATTTAAAATCATCACGAAAGAGCCTGAATTAATGGTAGAAACAATTCGCGATCGTTTAGGCCGAAGCGCAACGTATAACGAAGTATACGGTGGTTATTCAAGAGAGAAATTCAAAGAAATTTCTTGTGTAATTAACCGTTTAGAAGAAAGTAAAATGAAGGACCTGATTAATGAAATCGATCCTAATGCCTTTATTACAGTTTATGACGTAGCTGAAGTAAAAGGCGGTAACTTTAAGAAACGTGATATTCATTAATCATTATGAAAAAAGAGGCTGTGCCAAAATATTGGTACACCCTCTTTTTATTATGAAGTTGGTAAATCGATATTCCTTTTCGAATCGTTGATATATTTTGAGCTACGATAGATATAATCGAAAAACCGTTGATATATTTTACTCCCCCCATCTTCCCCCGCTTTTAATCCAATCGACGTATTTTTGAAAAGCGGGCACTTCATGCTGAAAGCGAAGCGGAATATATAGAAAGAGAGTACATGTACATAGTATCCATAGAATACCTACTATAAAGTGAAATTTCATCGTTGTGCTAATAAACAAACTGAGGAATAAGACGAGGAACATAATCAAACTAAACCTTTTATATATACTCATAATAATCTCCTCCTTATAACTTAATTGTACCAGCTATAAGGAATTAATTCCCATAATAAAAAGACCGAAAAGCAAATTCCACTTTTCAGTCTCTATACTATCTTCTCTTCATAATTTTCCCTGAACCGCCAACCCTTGTTTTCGGGGGCGACGTATTCTTTGGTGGGGTTTTAATGGATGATTTCGGCTTCACATCAGATCCACTCGAGCCACCCGGATTTTTCGAAATTTTCCCTTTGCTTCCGGTAGAAGGCGGTGGCGTCGTTTTACTTCCTTTTTCCGTAATACTTCCTTTATCACCTACAGATGATTTCGGATCTACATTATCGCCTCGCTTAATAATAGATCCTTTCCCTTCCTTCGTAATTGGAGGCGGGGTTTTCTTTTCCTCTTTCGTAGGTGGTCTTTCCGGGATCACCGGTTTATGATTTTGTCTGTCATTATATCCGCGATAATCACCGTATGATGATTTGCGTGAACCGAATATATCGTTTAATATACTCCCCATAATATATCCTTGTAAGAAGGATGGTTGGTAATTTTGACGGACAAATTCTTCATTGCTTATTTCAATTAACGTATCAGATGGTTTCTCTTTATCCTTTTGTAAATTATACATTTTATCAGAATAAACGAGGAACATTTGATTTTCGTCTTCTTTAGATGCTTGCTTCGGTTTCCTTTCGGCTATAAGTTCCTTTGCAACTTCAGGAACTGACCGATTGGCGGCCCTATACACGTAAGATTCTTGTTTACCATCCTTTGCGACAGACTCTAGTGGGTAACGGTCCTGAATTGACTTCGCCTGACCACTTTGACAGCCCGATAAAGCATAACCGGCAATAACAAGTAATGTAACGATAGCAAGTATAGGGATTACGAACGATTTAATCATGGTAAACAATCGGTTTGACATGATTACGCCCCCCTTATGTTGCTCTTATGATTTGTACATCAGCAGGAATAATTACTTCTCCCTCATACATCATTGTGCGACCATTTTGCCATTCAACACGTAATAATTTACGGTTATCAGATTGGAATTCCCATACGTACTGTTCTTCTGAAGCAGCAAATGGTGTTTTCCCCATAACAACAACACGTCCATTATATTGTTCTTCCATATGATACTCTATATCATCCATTTCAATCGTCGTCGGAATTTCATCGATTGAATCTAAACGACCATCAATCGGTGTATACAATTTGTAATACGTATTTTCACGGTCTTCAATTTTCAAATAACGAATATCTTTCCCATCCTGCAAAGTTAAAATAATCTCCTTGCGAGAATGCATGCTCGTTTTCCCAGTTAATTCGTACATGACTAACGAGACTTCAATCATATCGCCAGGAGCCAACGTTAAAAGACTCTTTTCTGGCTTCGGCGGCTCCGGACTCTTCATTATATTTTTAATACGTTTAAATAAACTCACAATCTACCCCTCCTTTTCTCTTTATAAACAAGCACCTAAAATAAGTGCACCAACGATATGTAATGAACCAGCTAACAACGCATGTGCTAAGCTGCCTTCTTTCGTTCCTTCTTCTAAATCTAAACCAGACATTTTCTTTAACACAAACTCAATGAACATTTCTACAATTAATAAAATAACGAATGAAACTGCTGAGGCAAGAAGCGCTTGCCATAAGTCATTCGCTTTCGTTATAGATTGAGATAAAATGTACCCTTGCGCAAATAATTTCATAACGAAACGCGTTGTCACTGCTGTATTTCCATTTTTCATTTCTTTTAAATCATTGTATTTTGTAAAAATCGAATCAACCCACATAATTGCAAATAAAAGTACCGCACTCGCTCCAGTCCATACAAGCATAGCTAAAACATTCATCCACGTCATTACAAAACCTCCTCTAAAAAAGTAAAGTGAAACTTTAATCAGTGGGGAGTTTTCCATCCCCTACTGATTATTAGTTGAACCAATCGGGCATTTACGGGCAGTCGATCTCCCACCAACCTCTCTGCTTTCACAAAATGTTGAGGTGGGAGTCTTTGCCCGCAAATAGCGGGGTAATAGAAAACCGACATGAATTCTCTTCAGACATGTCGGTTTCTTTGTCTATTCTATATTATTTCTCGTACTGCTTCATAATACGAGCTAATTCATCGTCAACAACAGAATTTTTGTTTAAGCTTGCGAATTCATCATCTAACGACTTTTCTTTCTTGTAAATTTCACCGCTTGCTTCTGCTTCAGCCTCTAATTGAAGTGCTTTCTCTTCCATACGGCTTAAACCAGCTTTTGCTGAATTTGAATCAAATCCAGACATCGCCTGATTAATATTCTTTTGTGCTTTCGCTGCATTTACACGTGCAACAAGTGTTTCACGTTTATTTTTCAGCTCTGTTAATTGCTTACGCATTTCTTCTAGCTTAAGACGAAGGTTATCAGCAGCTGCTTTGTTTTGCTCATAGCTCGCTTTATACTCATTCATCTTTTGCTCTGCATTTTGTTTTTCTTCTAAAGCACGGCGCGCAAGATCTAAGTTGCTAGCTTGAACAGCCATATGAGCTTGCTCTTCACGTTTTTTCACAAGTGCTTCTTGCTCTTCAAATAATATTTTGAATTTCTTCTCAAGTGCGATTTGAGCTGCTACACTTTTCTCAGCTTCTTGTACATCCGCTTGCATATCGCGTAAATATTGATCCGTCATCTTAACTGGATCTTCAGCTTTTTCAATTAATGAATACACATTCGACATTGTTAAATCTCTTAATCGTTTAAATACAGACATCCAAATTCCTCCTATGATATACCTCATATTTCAAATTCACTACTTGGAAAATTAAAAATCTCCCTTTTCAGTAAGAATATTCATTTTTACAACCTATGTGTTTATTATAACAAAACTAAGATGTCCTTACATGTTATTTCCAAAATACAACTAATATAATATGACATTCCAGATATAATATTGTATTCCTACTATATCCTTATTATTTCTGCCTTCAAAATTAACTTATTTTTGCGCGATTTCACTAAATTACATAATTGTAATGTTACTGTAAGCTAACTCGATAGTTACGTTTCAATATTTCTTATACACTAATACCAGAAGCAACGGAATAACAAAAAAGCTTCTCATACTGTAAGGACTAATACAAAAACTGTATTTACTATAAAACATATAAAAAGGAGAAATCATCATGAAAAAATTAGTAGGAATCGGGTTAGCAGCAGCAATTTCATTCGGAGCATTATCAGGTTGTTCTTTATTAGGAGAAAAAGCGAACGGCTTAGTATTATACGGAACGGAAGATCAAGTTCAGCAAATCGCAGATAAAAACAAAAAAGATGTAAAAGAAAAAGATGTATATAAAATGAAAGTTGCAACACTTGAAGGTAAAAAAGTACTTGTAATGGATAAGAAAACTGGTGAAGAACTCGTTAAGAAAGAACTACTTAAAAAAGTCGATAAAAATGATGACACAAAAGCAATTGATAAGTTACCAGCTGTAACAGCAGAGCAAGGTGTATTATTTGCAAAAGAGAAAGTTGAAAATGCTACACTTGATGGAGCGAAATTAAAATATGAAGGTAACACAATTATCGGTGACGGCCGTTCTTATGGAGATATGTTTGCCATCGTTGATGACGCAGCATATGGAAATGTAAAAGGTGAAGAAAAATCTGTAGGTATTCTAAAATTTGATAAAGACCCTAGCAAAGAATTACCTGGAGCAAATGGAGTAGAAGCATCACAACTTGTAAAAATTAAAAAGTAAACAAAAAAGCTTTGCGAAATTCGCAAAGCTTTTTTCTATTTCTGAGCAATTTGCTCCATATCTGGACTACAAGTTTGCGACTGACATGACTTACTTAAAGAGCATGCTGCGCATTTTCCCTTTTTACTTCTCTTTACAAAATTAACTAACGTATATGCTGCATAACCAAAAATGATAGCTCCAATTATAATATTGACCATCACCGCGATACATCTCCTTCTAGAATCCGAGTAAGGACCCAACTTGGTATATAATGAGCGTTAATACATAAGCAACAACGAGCGGATAAACGACAGAGAAAACTGTCCATTTCATCGATCCTGTTTCACGTTTAATAACAGCTACTGTCGCTAAGCACGGAACATATAATAAAATAAAGAACATAAATGCATATGCTGATAGCGCAGTATAATGTGCTCCCATTACATTTCCTAGCACATCTTCTTTAACCGCATAAATAATTGCCATCGTAGAAACGACAACTTCTTTCGCTAAAAATCCTGTTAAAAGGGATGCCGCAGCTTGCCACGTTCCAAAACCGAGCGGTGCAAAAAGTGGTGCAATAAATCCACCAATCATCGCTAAGAAACTGTCTCCCATATCAACACCAAATCCTGATGGACCTGCATAGTTTAATAACCAAATGACAACAGAACCACCGAAGATGAATGTACCCGCTTTACGAACAAATCCTTTACCTTTCTCCCACGTGCTCAGCCATAACGTTTTCACTTGCGGCACACGGTAAGGTGGTAGTTCAATTACAAAAATAGATTTTTCTGCTTTTAAAATAGTAAGAGACATAATTTTTGTAACGAGTAATGCAAGAACAATCCCTGCGATATATAAAGAGAACACAACAGTCGCCTGACTATGAGGGAAGAAAACTCCCGCAAATAGTGCATATACAGGTAAACGTGCCGAACAAGACATAAACGGTGTTACAAGAACTGTAAGTAACCTTTCTTTTTCTTGTTCAATCGTTCTCGCTGCCATAATACCTGGAACGTTACATCCAAAGCCGATAATCATCGGAATAAATGCTTTTCCGTTTAAACCGAAAAACTCCATAATTCTATCCATAACAACTGCAATTCGTGCCATATATCCTGAGTCTTCTAGTAATGAAATGAAGAAGAATAGTGCAAAGATTTGTGGAACGAATACTAATACCGCACCAACACCAGCAATAATACCTTCTGTAACGAGTGCTTGAATAAAGTCAGAAGCCCCAACACTTGTGAGCCCAGCTGTAACCCAATCAGTAAGTTGTCCGCCAAAAAATCCATCAAGTATATCAGATAAAGGTGTACCAATCCACGTAAACGTAACCTGAAAAATAAAAAACATAACTGCTAAAAAGATTGGAAGTCCTAAAATTTTATGTGTAATTAACCTATCAATTTTTTCTGAAAAAGGAATTTTTCCTTCTTTCTCATGTTGCATAACATTTGTTTTTAACTTTTCAATATACGCTTCACGAGTCTTGTAAATGTGCTCTTCCAACGTACAATCAAGTTTTCCATCTAAACGAGATCGAATGGCTATAAGTTCCTTATAAATTGGTAATGCTTTCATTTCTTTTTCTACTACTTCGTTATTGCTTAAAAATTGAAGGGCTAACCATCTCGGATGCTCATAATTCACTGTCTCTAAAAGAGCGATTACCTCTCGAATTCCTTCATCCATTTGTACACCATATGAAATAATGAATGGCTTTTTCTCTTTTTGTTTCTCTTCATGAAGAGTAGTAAGTAATTCTTCACAGCCTTTTCCGGTTCTTGCGATGACAGGAACGACTGTTACACCTAATATTTCTGATAGCCGTTTTACATTAATCACAATTCCTCTTTGCTTTGCCACATCAATCATATTTAAACCAATTGAAACGGGCTTACCAAATTCAAGTAATTGCAATGTTAAATGCATATTTCGCTCAAATTGAGAAGAATCCACTATATTTAACATATGATGAAATTCATCTGTTAGTAGAAAATTCGTAACGACACCTTCATCACGTGAAACTGGATTCAAATCATAAACGCCTGGTAAATCAATTAATGTTCCTTGCTTATCTTTTAATTTACCAACCTTCTTTTCTACTGTTACACCGCTCCAGTTTCCTACATATTCATAAGAACCAGTAAGTGCATTAAATAATGATGTTTTCCCTGTATTCGGATTCCCTAGCAAAGCAACCTTATTCACGCTAATTCCACCTTTATCATTTTCGCGTCACAATGACGAATACTAATTAACTGCCCACGACACTCCAATGTACAAGGACCTTTAAACATCGCTTTCTGTTTTATGCGAAGCTCGCTTCCTTCCGCCAGACCAAAAGCAGCTAGTCTCCGCTTTAATAACTGATCTAACGACTGAATACTTTTTACTAACACTTTCTCACCAATTTTAATATCTACTAAGCTCATAACCTTCCCCCTCAGAAGAGAATGATAATTATTTTCAAAAAAATTATATCATACTCTATTTCACTTGGACTATATCTTTTTGCTTCATATTTATTAACATTTCAATACAATTATATTTCAATAATTGTCATACAAAGTATGTTTGCCATTCTCATCCATTTCACTTACAATAAACAATAACAAATAAAGAATCTCGTTATCACAGGGGGAGCCTTACCGCTGAGAGGGAACAATTCGTTCCGACCCTTTGAACCTGTTAGTTAATGCTAACGCAGGAATTGTGCAAACGTCCGAAATACACACCTCTTTTTTTATTTACGTATTTCGTATCCTCCTATGATAATGTTCTTTTTTGTGCAACTTGGATTTAGGGGGAGACAACATGCGTAACACCAATTTACAAGCGATGATCGAATCTGCTATTCTTGCAGCCTTCGCCTTGATTATCGACATTCTACCATTATCAATTAAACTTCCAACAGGCGGTTCCATCTCATTTGCTATGATTCCTATTTTTATTATCGCATACCGCTGGGGCTTCAAAAGGGCTTTCTTAGGAGGCTTAATTTGGGGGCTTTTACAAATTGTCGTAGGCGATGCTTACATTCTAACACCAGTTCAAGCATTCATTGAGTACTTCATTGCCTTTGCCTTTATCGGCTTTGCTGGTTTATTCTATCGTCCAATTCAAAAAGCACTTGCCTCAGACAACAGTAATGCAGAGCATTCAAGTTTTGGTATTCGCAAAGATAAACCAAAACAAAACAAAGGAAAAAAAGCACTCGTTTACATTATCCTTGCCACATTTGTCGGCAGCTTTGCACGCTATTTCTGTCACTTTATTGCTGGTATTATTTTCTTTGGTCAATATGCACCTAAAGGACAATCAGCTGTGCTATATTCATTAATTGTAAACGGCAGTACCATGATTGGTTCTTTCATACTATGTACTGTATTACTAATTCTTTTATTTACAACTTCACCACGCTTATTCAAAAGCATCGGTGCTTATCAAATGAATACACAAAAAAAGGGCGCTTAACTTAGCGCTCTTTTTTCACATCGTAATATCAATTAAAAATACAATAAATGCACAAAAGAAAATAAATACCATTATACTTAGCCAATTGCTATGCACGGTTCATCGACTCCTTACATAACCTCATTTTCTATCCAAATTATACTGCTCCAAAATAAAGATTAGGTAAAGATAATATGAAAACAAATTAAAAAAGCGTAACATGATTGTCTACGCTTTTTTCGGTAAATAGAAGTAAAATAACACACCATCTTCGGTATTCTTCACCCCATATTCAGCATTGTGCAGTTCTAAAATATTTTTTGAAATTGCAAGACCAAGCCCTGTTCCACCTTGTGAACGTTTCCTTGCCGCATCCACGCGATAAAAACGATCCCAAATTTTATCTAATTGTTCTTCTTCAATGTGAGCACCTTTATTTTCAATACATACTTTTATATGATCCTTCCCGTCTATTGTGGAAATAATAATATCTTCTTTTTCTGGTGTATAACGTATTGCATTCGTAATAAAATTCACAATTACTTGTTCAATTCTATTTTGATTCCCAATCACTTCTGCTGGACATATATGTTTGTGCACACTCAGTTCTTTTTTCTCTATCTCCGATGAAAGCTGTTCACATATTTCTTCAATCACTCCATCGATATAGAAAGAATCCATCTTCATGTTGTATGTGCCAGACTCAAATTTAGCTAATTCAAGCATATCCAAAATTAGTATATCCATCTTGTCTACTTCTTTTTCCATCGCCTGAAAATAGTAGTCTTTCTTATGTTCAGCTACCCCATCTTTTAAAATGAAAATACAGCTTTTCATAATACTCAGCGGCGTTTTTAGTTCATGCGATACACCCGCAATAAATTCTTTCCTTGTGTTTTCTAACTTTCTTTCTTTTTCAATATCTTGTTCTAACTGTCCAATATGTGAATGTAGTTTATTAGATAATGTATTAATATTTTGCGATAAATCACCAATTTCATCTTTTGAAGTAATCGGAATTTTTTCTGTGAAATCCAAATGAGCTATTTTCTTCGTTGTATCATTTATTTTTAGTAGCGGTTTTGCAATTTGTTTTGAGTAATAAAACGAAGCTAGAAAAATTAGAACGACTACAAATGCAACAATATAGATGTAATAATCTTGCACCATTTGTACCGCCTCATCGACAGGTTGTAAAGAAGCCATCGCGTATATGTATGTCACCGATCCGTCTTTTTCTTTTTTTGGTTTAATTAATAATTTATATTTTATATCATTTTTTTCATAGTCCATTATTTGTGTTGAATACTGTATATGATTATTCTCTTTTAATAATAAATCAGTTTGAAATTCCTTTATGCTATCTAAGAATAAACTATTTTTATAAATTGGATTCACAGGACCTTTTACATCGGGGAACTGTACTTTCGTAACACGTCCTACTATGAAAGCATCTAATTCCTGAGCAACTTGCTCCTGAACGGCCGGCTTCTTTTCCTTAACAACTTGTTCCTCAGCTGCTTTCTTTTTCTCCTGATCTAATTTAATCATTTTCTCATTAAATGCTTTTTCTAACGGTTTATTAGATCCACTTAAATTTTGCTTACCTAACGAGAAAGAGAATGGAATAAAACTTTCTTCTTTTTTCACTCCAGAAAAATAGATTTCTTGTCCTAAAAACTGCTCTGATAATTTATTATCAATCTCCTCTATATTGACGAGATTACCTAAGGGAATCTTGAATATTTGTTGTCCAAAGCTCTTTTGTTGCCTACGGTCTATCGTTACTTCAAAATAAAAATCATCCACATGTTTTAAATTCCCATTCTGATCTAATATCGTAATCCACGTATTATTTTCTCTTAAAAAATCTTGCTCCAGCTTCTGAATTCCTTCTGCATTTCCTACATAATTCAAATAATTCTTCTCAAAGGAATTTAAATTCACTTTAATATCTTCTACTTTTCGGTTCGCATAATATTGTTTAAAAAATATCGTTTGACCAATAAATATCGTCGCTAAAATCAACATACATAGAGCTGTTGTAAGGATAAATAATTTAAGTACAATCCCTTTTCTCATATGTTCCCCTCGAATTTATAACCGGTTCGCACTACAGTTGTAATGTACTTTGCTTTCTCTCCTAATTTATTTCGCAAATTACGAATATGACTATTAACCGTTCGATCATCGCCAGCAAATTCGTACCCCCAAATTCTTGAAATTAACTGTTCTCTCGTTAAAACAATCCCTTGATTTTTCATGAAATAAGCTAATATTTCAAATTCTGTATGTGTTAAAGTAATGTCTGCCTCATCAACAGTAACAGTACGTGACGGAAAATGGATGTGAATGCCATGAATTGATAACGTATCATCTTCATTTTCTAAAGGTTTCTTTGATGCTTGTCTACTTTCTAATAATCGTTTCGCTCTCGCTAATAAAATAGGCGGACTATATGGTTTCGCAACATAATCATCTGCCCCAAGCTCAAATCCAAGTAACGTATCATCTTCATCTACACGTGCCGTCAGCATAATAATTGGGACCCCGGACGTCTTACGGATCCTTCGGCAAACAGACCATCCATCAAGTTCCGGCAACATAATATCAAGTATAACTAAATCGACCTCTTCTTCTTCAAATAAGACTAAAGCTTCTTTTCCATCTCTCGCTTCAAGCACTTTATATTGTTCACTCAAAAAGTAATCCTTTAATATTTCGCGTAAAATATCTTCATCTTCAACAATTAAAATGTTTTTTGACATAATCTATGTCTCCCCCTCTCATTTTAAGTAGCTAGCATTTTGTACTTGATAATTTTATTTTGAATTGCTCGTAATTAACTTTGCCTCGATAATATATCGATCCGGTGCATCCCCTATATAATCAAATGGATAGCAAGTCGTCAGTGTTAATGTCGGCTCTTCTTTTTTTACAATAACAGTGCGATCATCCGCATGTGTAATCCATGTCTTTTGAATTTCGTATGTGTAAATTTTATTATCATACTCCAAAATAAGGTTATCCTTTTCTTTTAACTCTCCTAAATCTGTAAATACAGTATCTCGATGCCCACTCAGTACAGTATGTCCCCCTCCAGATGGTGTTGTCGTTAAATCACTAACAAACATACCGACTCCTTTTTTCAATATTGCATCATTTGCTCCCCAATATATAGAAAACTTCTTCTTTATTTTCGGTATATTTAACATTGCTACCTTTTCTCCTTCTTTATGCTCGGTTTGAGAAGAAGGTACTTGGGAAGTTACAGGTGTTTCATGTGAAAGTTGATTATCTTGTATATTTTTAAGGCTCTTTATTTCTTCTTTCGTTAATTCTCGAGCAGAGCTTTTTCCTTTATACCATTCCACAGCGCAATACGATCCCATGAATAGCCCTATGGCCATCAATATGATACCGATATAATTGAGTAACTTCATGTTCCATCCCTCCATGCAAAAAATGGTAGGAATAACCTACCATTTTTAATATATGAAATTATCCCATTCTTTATAGAAAAATATTTTATTTACGCCTTAACTTTATTACGACGCTTCAAACCAAATAATGTCCCTATCCCTACAAGACATGCGCTTAGTGCCATCATTGCTACATTATTTGATGCTGTGTTTGGTAATTTTTCACCTTGTACAGCTGGCTTTGCTACTTCCTTTTTCGCTGCATCATTCTTTTGCCCGGCCTTAATTGCTTCTTCTTTTTTTGCAAGAGCTTCCTTTTCTTGAACTTGTGGTGTTACTTCTTTTTTCGCTGTATCATTCTTTTGCCCTGCTTTTATTGCTTCCTCTTTTTTAGCCATATCACTTTTTTCTTGTACTTGTGCCGCTTCTTTTTTCTCTACTTCGCTCTTTTGCTGTTCCTTAATTGCTTCTTCTTTTTTAGCTTTATCTTGCTGCATTTGCGCTGATTCTTCTTTTGTTAATGTTCCAGTAGAAGCGCTCGCTACTGAAGAATATCCTACTGTTAAAAGTGCCATTGCACAAATTGGTAATAGTTTTTTTTTCATTTTATTTCTCTCCTTTTATACTTTATTCTAGTAACACATCACGTCGCACCGGATGTATTATTAGAATAAACAAGAGATGTAAATATAAGATGCAGATGAAATGGAATTCTGTTAAAGATTTCATTTTAGAAAAATAAAAAAACACCGTAATATATACGATGTTTTTTCGGGTGTGTGTCTCGATATTTATTTGTTACTTTCGCGTGATTGAGAAGTAGAAAGGGCCGGAGTGATAACTAATTGTCTCGGCTCAGTTTTCTTGAAGTGATTTTTGACGTTACACTTACGACATTGAACGACCCATGCTTTAATAGGATTTGTTAAAATAATTTTTTGCCTTTCGTTAGGGGCCTCTTCTTCCAATTTACAACTATCGCTCCACTTACTCCATTTCATTGTAAATTTAGAAGAAGAATGATCGTCTTCTCGATCAAACGTATGCAAAAAATCCATTTCTCCAGCTAGCATTACGGTGTTACTAGTTGCTAAAAAAGAAAAGGTCGTCCAATGTTTCTCCATGCCCTCCTACTCCTTTTTCACATATAGAGTGCCTAAAACTTAATTTACCTAAAATATGCTTGCCTTTTACCTTACACCTATAGTTTATCCAAAACACTACTATGCAACTATCGATTTGTCTTACAAATCACCTTACATTTTTGTAAGAAACGAAAAACCTTCACTCTATATACGTGAAGGTTTTTCATTTCTTATCTATAGAATCTTTCATATCATCAAGTCCAGCCTCTTGCAGCTGCGACATCATACCGTGGGAAATTGCGCCTAATACTAAAGCCATTCCAATTAGTGAAATGCGAATTGCAGGTACATCAATTATGTAAGCCAACATACCAAGAACAATTGTTAAAAGCAATGCTTTTATAAATGTTACACTTGTATACTGTTTCTTTTTCATCATAATCACCCTTTTTGGAAGCGTTTTCTTAATATTATCAGTATATCATATCATCTGACTATTTTGTGGGGATTTCTGTAAAAACCTTATATCTTCTTTGACTTTTTTCTTTCTATCCTTTACAGTCGAAATGTTCACAAGTTTTACACTGTAGGAGGATTCAAATGAAAATTGAAATAAAAGACACTTTAATTTCTGAAGAACAATTACAAGAAAAAGTAAAAGAACTAGCGCTTCAAATCGAACGTGATTTTGAAGGAGAAGAAATCGTTGTAATCGCTGTATTAAAAGGATCTTTCGTATTCGCTGCTGATTTAATTCGCCATATTAAAAACGAAGTAACTATCGACTTTATCTCTGCATCTAGCTACGGAAATCAAACAGAAACAACTGGAAAAGTAAAACTATTAAAAGATATCGATGTAAACATTACTGGAAAAAACGTAATTGTCGTAGAAGACATTATCGATTCTGGTTTAACACTTCACTTCTTAAAAGATCACTTCTTCATGCATAAACCAAAAGCATTGAAGTTCTGTACGTTACTTGATAAACCTGAACGCCGTAAAGTGGACTTAAAAGCTGAGTATGTTGGCTTCCAAATTCCAGACGAATTTATCGTTGGCTACGGTATCGACTGTGCAGAAAAATATCGTAACTTACCATTTATCGCTTCAGTTGTAACGGAATAATATAATAAAGTGAAACCTTAATCATTGGGATTTTTGTCCATTCCCAATGATTATCGGCCCGCAAATAGCGGGATCAAATAAGCTTCCATGCATTATTGGTGGAAGTTTTATTTCTACCGTAATTTATAAAAACAAAGGGAGAGATGAAGAATGACAAAAACAAAATTTGAAAAAGTACTCCTCATCGTAAATCCGAAAGCAGGACAAGGCGATTTACATACGAACTTAACAAAAATCGTACCACCACTTGCCACAGCTTTTCCTGACCTACATATCCTTCATACGAAAAAACAAGGTGATGCAACAAAATATTGCCAAGAGTTTGCTAGTAAAGTAGATTTAATTATCGTCTTTGGTGGTGATGGAACTGTATTTGAATGCACAAACGGCTTAGCCCCTCTTGAAACTAGACCTACACTTGCAATCATTCCAGGTGGAACTTGCAACGACTTCTCTCGCACACTTGGTGTTCCGCAAAATATTGCAGAAGCAGCGAAACTCATTACAAAAGGACATGTAAAACCAATTGATGTCGCAAAAGCAAACGGACAACACTTCTTAAACTTCTGGGGCATTGGACTCGTATCTGAAGTATCAAACAATATTGATGCAGAAGAGAAAGCAAAGCTTGGTAAAATTGGTTACTATTTAAGCACCATTCGAACTGTAAAAAATGCTGAACCATTCCCAGTAAAAATTACTTACGACGGACAAGTGTATGAAGATGAAGCTGTCCTTGTTATGGTTGGAAACGGTGAATATCTCGGGGGTATCCCATCCTTTATTCCGAACGTAAAATGTGATGACGGAACACTTGATATTTTCGTAGTCAAATCAACAGGCATTCAAGCGTTTAAAGATTACATCGGAAAGAAACTATTTGAAGACTCAAATGAAAATGACATCTTCCACGTCAAAGCTAAATCCATTCATATTGAAACAGAAGAAGAAAAAGAAGTAGATACAGATGGTGAAAGCTCTCTACATACACCGTGTCATATTGAGTTGTTACAAGCGCACTTTACGATGATTTATAATCCTAATGTTGTGTAATGAAAAAAACGAGTGATATCACTCGTTTTTTTCTTCTAATCTAATTATGCCGTTGTATAATTTCTTGTATTTCTTTAACTCTCTCTAAAGTAATTCCATTTCTTTGTTCTATTGCTAAAGGGTGATTGGTTGGCTCTAATTCAACATTATGAACAATATTTTGGACATGCTTATTATTTGTACATACATACACCATCAATAAAGCCAAAAGAATAATTGAAAGAAATAATAATATTTTCTTCTTAGAAACCTGCATGATCATCTTGTTACTCCTTACTATTTTTTATCTTCTTTATAAAAAAATTTAAAATTATTATATACTACTATATCCAAAGTTTGATCGTTACTTAACAAATATTGAGAAGAGTTCTTAAGAGTTTATGAAGAATAAAAAAACAGCTATCACTTGTAGCGATAGCTGTCTCCTTATTACTTCGCGCTCACAATCTTATAATAAGATCGAACTGTTAAGAAGTAATATCCGATATAAATGACGCCATATACTCCGATACTAATTAGGAGCGGAATCATAATTTCGAATGGTAATAAGTTTGCTAAACCTTTTAGTGCAAATAAGCTATGCAGAATTCCGATTACTAACGGAATCGCAAAAATAAAGCTTACTTGTTTTGCGATAGCTTTTTTCATTTCTTGTTTCGTTACACCAACTTTACGAAGTACAACGTAACGCTCACGATCTGCATTTGCTTCAGTTAATTGCTTAAAGTAAATAATAGAGCCTGTTGCTAGTAAGAATACAAGTCCTAAGAACATTCCGATGAACATCATGAGCCCCGTTCCTTCAAGCCCCGTCTGGAAACCAGTATAGAAATCTCTAAATAGTGGTACCATTTCTGATTCACCAGCTGGCATCACTTTTGCTAACTTTTCTGTTAATACTTTACTGTTTCTTTCATCTTTTACATCAATATTTTTTACAGTACGTGTTCCAAATGCTTGCTTCGCCTGTTCATACATTTCATCTGAAACGACAATCACTAATTCACCTAAGTTCGTAATTGCTGTATTATTTGCACCTTGAATCGTTAATGTCTTCGTTTCATTGCCAATTTGGAATACTGCTTCACTTCCTTTATACCCAGGGCTAAACTCATACCCTTCAATATAAGAGCTATCATATATAAATGCTTCACCAGTAGCTACATTCACTGTTTCTGCATCGATTTTTTTTGCAAGTTTATTAAATTCGGACTGAGACATAAACTGATATTTCTCTGAAATCGTGTAGTTTAGATTAAGAATGAAGTCCACTTTATCCCCTTCGAACTTCCCTTTTACAGGAACCGTCTCAATTTCAAATTGATCTTTGACAGGGTGATTCGCCTTCTCTTCAGCAAAAATCGCATTTACTTTCTTATCAAGCTCTTCATCTTTTTTCTCATAAGAATAACTGTACGGCGCAGCTACTTTTGATTGCGTAAATGTGTTGTAATACATCGTAACTGACGTACCAACCGCTGTTAATGTCACTGCACTTAAAATAGAAATTGTCGCAAGTGACTTTGCATTTCCTTTAATACGATATAGTAACTGTGACGTCGTTACCATATTCATACCGTTATAAAACGATGATTTATTATTTCTTGCACGTTTTAATACGAATACTGTAAAGAACATAAATAGTAAGTACGTACCTACTACTGTCGCAAGTAAAATGTAAAGTGCGACTAACATAAAGTCTGCATACTTAAGTGCCTTCACATACATTAATGCTAAGAAATAACCTGAACCGATTAAGAAAACTGAAATTAATGCCATAATAACTGATCCTTTTGGCATTTCTTCTCCTTCACGTTCTGCGCGGAAAAGTTCAATTAGCTTAAATCGATAAATTAAACGATACCCTTGAAGTGATGTATACAATATAATCACAAAGAAAATAATTGCTGTATCCACAATTGCAGCCATCGGTACTTCAAAATGAACATTTAAGTTTAATCCCATCATGCTTACTAATAATTCAAGGAATAGTTTCGAAAGGACGCTACCAATCGCAATCCCTATAATTAAAGACATTAATCCCATTAACATATTTTCATAAAAGAGCATTTTACCGATTTGTTTTTTACGAATACCGAGTAACGAATATAGCCCAACTTCTTTTTTACGTTTTCGTGTAAAGAAACCGTTCGAATATATAATGAACACCGCTACGAAGATGATTAGCATGACACTTGAAACTTGAAATGCACCGCTAATTTTTTTAGAACCTTCCGCAGCTTTTTCCATTTGTGAATTATACTGCAACGCCTTAAATGTAAAATAGATGACGATGCTAAATATCATAGATGCAAAATATACAAAGTAGTCTTTAAAGTTCCGCTGTATGTTGCGGAGGGCAATGCTAGATAAGGTCATCAGCCATACCTCCAGAAATAGAAGACATTACGTCAACGACTTTTTGGAAGAATTGTTTACGTGTTGATTCACCACGGTGTAATTCTTTATATAACTCACCATCTTTAATGAAAATAACTCGTTTACAATAACTCGCCGCAAATGCATCGTGCGTTACCATTAAAATTGTAGAGTTATCATATTCATTTAACGACTTCATACTTTCTAATAAATCTGTCGCTGATTTAGAATCAAGTGCTCCAGTCGGCTCGTCCCCAAATATCATACTAGGACTTGTAACGATCGCGCGCGATGCTGCGCAGCGCTGCTTCTGTCCACCGGATACTTGATATGGGAACTGACTTAAAATATGATCAATACCGAATTTCTTTGAGATTTCAAGAACGCGGCGATCAATCTCACTCGCTTTCACCTTCGATAACGCAAGAGGTAACGCAATATTCTCTTTCACCGTTAACGTATCTAATAAGTTATAATCTTGGAAAATGAACCCTAAATGATCACGGCGGAATAACGCTAGCTTATCATCGTTCATCTTCACGATGTCTTTTCCATCAATTAAAATCTCACCGTTCGTCGCATTATCAATTGTAGAAAGAACATTTAAAAGAGTCGTCTTACCCGAACCAGAAGGTCCCATAATTCCAACGAACTCCCCTTCTTTTACTTGTAAGTTAATACCTTTTAAAGCTGCAAATTTATTCCCACCTGTGTCATATACTTTTTCAATATTTTTTGCTTCTAACACTGTTTTCATCTCGACATCCCTCATTTCTTCTATTCTCTATTTTCAACTATATACACTCTCTACTCTTGCCACTATCGATGTTTCTTACACAAACATGACAGTTATGTAAGGCACATAAGTAAAGACATCAGAATTTAACCTAATGTACTAAAGTACTTTGTTACTATAACATTGGGATATCATGCCATCCATTCATTCTCCTTACAGGAACATTACAATTTTGTAAGGTTAAAAATGCCCCCTACAAAGTTGTGCATGAAATGTCGGATGGAGCTATTTCATTCCTGATATTCTATATACAAAGGAGGTCATATAATGGATTCACTTAAAAATATGAATGCGGCAATGCAGTATATTGAAGACAACCTTACACACGAAATTGATTTTAAAGAAGTCGCAAAAATAGCTTTCTGCTCCGAATATCATTTCAAAAGAATGTTTTCTTTTCTAGCTGGCATATCACTATCAGAATATATTCGCTGTAGACGTCTTACCCTTGCTGCCTTTGAACTAAAAGATAGCAATGCAAAAGTCATTGATGTCGCTATAAAATATGGATACAACTCACCAGATTCATTTACACGTGCATTTCAAAATTTGCACGGAATAACGCCTTCAGAAGCTCGAAGGACAATTCGCTCTTTGAAGGCTTATTCACCAATGACATTCCAACTATCCATTCAAGGAGGAAATGAAATGAACTATCGAATTGAAGAAAAAGAGCCATTTCAAATCATTGGCATACAAAAACGAGTACCAATCGTTTTTAACGGTGTAAACGAAGAAATTGCTTCTATGTGGAAAAGTTTAACCCCACAGTCCATTCAAACATTAAAGATGCTTTCAAATGTGAACCCAAATGGAATCATTAATGCCTCTACTAACTTTTCTGAAGGAAGAATGGAAGAAAAAGGCGAACTCGATCACTATATTGGAGTAGCCACAACGAAAGATTGCCCAGAGCAATTTGCGCAACTTGAAGTCGCTGCTTCAACATGGGCTATATTTGAAGCTGTCGGTCCATTTCCTGATGCATTACAAAATGTGTGGGGACGTATTTATTCCGAATGGTTCCCTTCTTCGAACTATGAACTAGCAGAAGGACCGGAAATATTGTGGAATGAACAGAAAGATGTAACTTCTCCAAACTTCAAAAGTGAAATTTGGATACCGGCTTTGAAGAAATAATGTCTAGATCCAAATTTCCCTAAAATAAAAAAGCTACTGCTCCTTTCAAAGGAGCAGTAGCTTTTTTATTTTAACTTCTTCTTTACAAACAAAATACGAATATGACATTAACTTTATTTTATACTTCTTCTCGACTCGTTCTTATACAAGAAAATAGTAACAATCGTAAGTACTATAACAACTCCAAAAGTAAACACTCTGTAGTTCGAGATCGTAGCAGTACCGATTAACAAGGCAGGTATAACAGCCATAATTAAGCCACCGAACATACCGACAAACGATCCTATACTTTGTTTTACTACTTGAGTTTCTGATACCCAATCATAATAACCAAATCGATTATTAATAAAAATCCCCCATACTGCCGAAAATAATGAATATGTTATCGGTGTTATTACGATGAAAAGAGAACTCCAAACATCTAGTTTTAACCCTATTATCAGTAATACAGCACTAATAAGTGATGCAGGTATACTTAATGAAAGATTCATAAGAATTTTACTGTCATAAATCATCTTTGGCGCTATAGGCAACGACTTAATAATCCATACATTTTTTCCTTCTAAAGACAATGACACACATGTTGTACACGTCATCGAAATCGCTGCTGAAATAGCAAATGGAGCAATCTTTTGCAACAGGGCCTCAATTCCAGGATACGCTATTAATTGACTTGGCCCTGCTACAACTATAGCTAGTGCGAAAGCTAGCGCCATCACAACTCCCATTCCGCTATTTACCACATACACTGTAGAAGAAAAGAAACGCTTCAGTTCTTTTTTATACAATGCGGCCAATACACTTTCTTTTCTCATGCTATGAATTTCATAATTTGAAAGCATATGATAAGTGGTAATCTCTGTATTTATTTGCTTATATTTTAACGAAAGGATTTTTACAAAAAGATAATACCAAATAACCGATATCCCAACAAACAGGATGAAAGCTACAATATCAGCATGAACAATTGCTTTTTGAAACATGTTAGCTAATGGATACACTTTAGTTAATTGCTCCGAAACAATTGCACCAATCCCGTTCATATCATTAAGGCTATATTGAGCATTTCCGTTTTTCAGCATAAAGAAACCGAATGTAATAATTACTATGAAACTTAAAATTGTAGTTATTTTATTCGTATTTTTAAATTTAGAAGCGATTGCCGTAATCGCAGCTCCAAAAATCGCTGCTATTGTTGTTGGAATTAAAGATGCTATAAACATACTGATGAACCACATAAAGTAAAAAGAAACTGATGGCCTCTCATGTATGCCATAAACAACTCCCATTGGTAGCATGATTATGATTGAAAAGATCGTATTCAGCAAATATAAATATAAAAACCTACTTGTAATAACCGTACTTACACGAATCGGTAATGACATTAAAAGATCGTAATCCTTAAAAGCAAAAATCTCTCCATTTGCCTTAAATATAGTGAAAAACAACGTCAATACACTGCTAATAACTAGTGCATAAACTGGGATAATTTCACTTATTCCTAGTCTCACCAATCCATATGCCGAGGCCCCACAATATAGCATTAACATGACACCCACCAAGGCAATAGATGCTGTCAGTAAAATCTTATTCTGCTTCTTTTTCTTATCTTTTTCGTATTTAAAAGTATTTAAACCAAGCTGCGTTATCAAGCGGATTTTTAAAAGACCTAGACTACTAATATTCATTAGCAAGCTCCTTCATAAAGAGCTCTTCCAATGATCCTTCCTTTATTAAAGAATTCACTTCCCCTGAAAGTGCTAATTTCCCTCTATTAATCATCGCTATTTTATTACATAACTTCTCCGCCACATCTAAAACATGCGTAGAAAAGAAAATCGCGCTTCCCTTTTCACAAAGCTCCTTCATAATACCTTTCAACACTACAGCAGCCTTTGGATCAAGACCCACGAAAGGTTCATCTAAAACTAATAATTTCGGTTTATGCAAAACCGCTGATATAATCGCCACTTTTTGTTTCATACCATGTGAATAAGAAGATATTAAATCACCTAGGTACGGTGTAATCTCAAAAGCATCTCCATACTTTTGTATCTCCTTTTCCCGATCTTTTGCAGACACTTTAAACACATCCGCAACAAAGTTTAAATATTGAATTCCTGTTAATTGCTCATATAAATCTGGATTATCGGGAATATACGCCATTACTCTCTTACATGCAATCGGATCCTTTTTTACTGAATATCCATCAACAAAAATTTCACCCTCTTCAAAATCTATAACTCCAACTAACGACTTAATTGTTGTACTTTTCCCCGCACCGTTATGCCCAATAAATCCAAAGATATCTCCTGCTTGAACAGTAATATTTAACTGATCTACTGCTTTTTTGCCACCTTTGTATGTCTTGCTAAAATTTATAATTTCTAACATGTGATTTCCCCCAAACTATCTCTCGGATAAAAAACAAAATATTCAGATTATCAAGCTTTTAATTTTACTCAGCAAGTTTTGTTTGTTATCCCCACTGAGTATTAGAACCTGTTAACACATAAAAACTATAAATATATAATTTGATTAGTGTAGTTCAATCGCTTATTGCTTACAATTGCATTTCTTTTTTATAAATAACATATGACTTTATCGTTGATATGAAGATGCATACTAATATTATTCCAATCCCCACAAAGATATTGAATGGATCTGGAAGTAACGCTCCCGCATATATACAAAGTGCACCTATTACAAATACCTTCGAAGCAAATCTGTGTGTTTTTCTCCAAACTACAGGATTTTCTAAGGTCCAGTCCATTCGAATGCCTACTAAACCATTTGGCTTCGTTTGTTGCATGTGATTACCTAGTACAAGAAACAACGTTCCAATTCCGAAATTAAAGGCGATTGAGCCTGAAGCAATATAATTAGACGCTGCTAATAACGCAAATATGTTACAGCCGAATCCTATAAAAAGAATGGCATAGTTAATTGCAGAAAGGACTTTAGCATGCTGTTTATACTTATCTTTTGTTACATCAATATACCCCATAGCTAGCCATATCAAATACAGCAACACCATACTACCTATTGAAAATGAACTTGCCTCTACTTTAGAAAAATATCCATCTACTATTCCCGCAGCATTATAATGACGCGGAATTTGTTCCGGTAAATATGGCCATACAATGTACCATCCCATTGCAATTGCAATAATTAAACTCCATGGTAATACGTGTCTTTTCATCCTCTCTCCCCCATAAAATTTCTATTAAGCTCCTATCTCTTTCTTATAAGCAACATAGGAATACACCATCGTACCAACAACCAGTACAACAACAACACTTAACAAACAAATCATCTTCCACATTCCCGGTAGAAACGAGGAAAATATGATTACAATACCGCCAATCATCATGATCTTTGATCCTATCCTATGCGTTTTTCTCCATACATTTTCACTACTTAACGTCCATGGCGTCTTAATACCTATGAAGAAATTTGGTTTACATTGCTGCATATAATTGCCGAGTACGATGAAAAGGATACCGACCATTATGTTCACAACGATTCCAATTGGAATGTTATACCCTAAAGCATTTGCTAGTGTCATCATATTAATAGTAAATAAGAAAAATAAAATTGCTCCATTTATCATTCCAAGTGCTTTAGGAAATCTTTTGTAGTTGTCGTACTTCGGATCTATCTTAGGCAATACAGTAACTAGTGCATATATGAAAACCATAATTGCTACATCAAAAATCAGCATTCCCATTTTTGACATATGTCCATCTACCTCACCATTAATATTCCAATGACTTGGAACTTCTCCCGGTAAATAAGGCCACGCGATGCACCATGCAATAATCGTTAAAGCAATTAATAATAACGGAAATATATGCTTCTTCATTTCCCCTCTTCCCCCTTATTCGTAAACGTAAACACCCAAGTCAATAAATCTTGAAATACAGTTGTGTTTAAAGAGTACATAACAAATTGTCCTCTTTTTTCATCTTGGATAAGTTCAGCATTTTTAAGCGCATTTAGGTGATGAGAAATACTTGGCTTTGTCATATTGAACTGTTCAGCAATTTCGCCAGCTGTTAAATCGCCTTCTTTTAATAAGTCTAAAATTTTTCGCCTTGTCGGGTCTGCTAATGCTTTAAATGCTTGATTCAATGTCTTTCTTCCTTTCGATAATTAGACATTTAGATATTTATCTAAATGTTAAAATATTTTCAGTTAATTGTCAATTGTATCCCTAGCCCTTTTTACTTTTTCCACTTTTGACCTATATTGTTTACTAGCTTATATTTCAACATAATGAAAAGACGAGAAACACATGATACACTATAGCTACAATTGTTTTTTTAGGAGGAATATACATATGTATAAAATTTTAATCGTTGAAGACGATCCAAATATTTCATCATTACTACAATCTCACATTCAAAAATATGGCTATGATGCTGTTGTTGCGGAGAACTTCGATGATATTATGGAATCGTTTAACGCTGTGAAACCACATCTTGTTTTACTTGATGTAAACTTACCGAAATTCGATGGATTCTACTGGTGCCGTCAAATTCGCCATGAATCTACTTGTCCAATTATTTTCATTTCGGCACGCGCAGGTGAAATGGAGCAAATTATGGCGATTGAAAGCGGTGCGGATGATTACATTACAAAACCGTTCCACTACGACGTTGTAATGGCAAAAATTAAAGGGCAATTACGCCGTATTTACGGTGATTATGCACCAAATATTTCTGAGCGTATCGTTGAAGTTGAAGGACTAAAACTATTCCCTGAGCGTCCAGAAATTCATTTCGGCGCTGAGCAAGTTCTTTTAACGAAGAAAGAAGCAATTTTAGCAGAAATGTTGTTATCTAAATTTCCTCGTACAGCGAGTCGTGAAGATTTACTAGCCGCTCTTTGGGACGACGAAAGCTTCGTTGAGGAAAATACATTAAACGTAAACATCACGCGTCTTCGTAAAAAGTTCAATGAGCTTGGTATTGAAAATGCTATTGAAACAGTACGTGGACTTGGGTATCGTTTTAACGCAACTTGGAGTGAATAAGCATGAAACTATTTTTACGTGATCATTTTGCATTTTTCCTACTATATGTATTAAACTTCGGAATCATTTTCGTTCTTTATGATGCAGTAGACGGATTTCAAAATAATAAGTTTTACTTCATCGTTTTAAGTTTATACTTATTCATCTGTTTCCTCGCTTATCGTTACGTTCGTAACCGTAGAATGTATCACAGATTAAGTGAACCACCAGAGAAACTGGAAGATGCGTTTATTGAAAGAGCGACTGCTCCTATGCCACACGGTGTAAACGAGCTCGTTCGTACGCAATATCGTCTATTCCAAAAAGACCTACAAACATTCGAAGTAAAACAGCAAGAACACCAATTATTTATTAACCATTGGGTGCATCAAATGAAAACGCCTGTTTCTGTTATGCAGCTTATGGTGCTTGAAATGGAAGATGAACATTTAATCCCGAAATTCAAAAAAGAATTAGAACGATTAAATCAAGGACTCGATATGGCTTTATATATGGCAAGGCTAAATAACTTCCATGAAGACTTCCATGTTGAGACGATTTCATTAAAAGATGCTGTGACAAAAAATATTAACGGATTGAAAGAATTATTCATTCGAAACGGAGTCTTCCCCGTTTTAGAAGTTCATTCAGATTTAAAGGTTGCTTCTGATGCGAAGTGGCTAAAGTTCATCATTTATCAGTTAATGACAAATGCAGTTCGCTACTCTGGTGAGCGCGGAAAGAAAGTTTTCTTATCAGCTTATCGCAATGGTAAAGATATTATTTTGGAAGTTCGTGACGAAGGCGTTGGTATTCCACAAGAAGATATTCGAAGAGTATTTGAACCTTTTTACACTGGAAAAAACGGTCGTGCATTCGGAGAATCTACTGGTATGGGGCTTTATATTGTAAGTAAAATTTGTGATTATTTAGGTCACTCTGTGAAACTAGACTCTGAAGTTGGTAAAGGAACGACGATTAAAATCATCTTCCACAACGCTGCAAATAATCAAGCAGAAAATACAGAGAAGGTGACCGAAGCATGACCATAACATATGCTAGCAAAATGTATGAGAATTTACTCTCATACATTTTTTGCAATAAGACTACATATCGGCCTGCTAACGGGAGGCATATATTATGACATTTTGGCAGTTTGCATTTAAAAATGTAACGCGCAACTCAAGAGCTTATTTTGCCTATTTTTTAAGCAGTTCCTTTTCCATTGCTGTTTTCTTTTCGTTTGCTGTTTATTTATTTCATCCGAAATTACAAAATTCCAGTATGATCTCTGAAGTTTCAGGATTAATGATTTTTTCAGAAGTTGTCATTGTCTTGTTCTCTTTTTTCTTTTTACTATATTCAATCGGATCGTTTTTAAAAGTACGTAAAAAACAATTCGGCGTTTTGACCGTTTTAGGAATATCAAGAAAACAATTACACCGTCTCATTTTCACTGAAAATATGTTAATTGGTATTTTATCTATCTTTTTCGGTATGCAGTTTGGACTTGTCTTTTCGCAGTTTTTCTTATTAGTAACAGCGAAAATTACACATCTACCAGGGATATATTTATATATCCCTACGAATGCTTTCATTTTAACGACGATTGTGTTTCTTGGTCTCTTTATCGCTGTATCTTCATTTACACCCCTGCTAATTCGTACGAAAAAGACGGTAAACCTTTTAAAAACTAATGCTGGGAAACAAAAGGAAAGAAAACCATCCATATTTATCTCTCTATTTGGCGCTATCTGTTTAATAGGTGGCTACGCTTTAGCGAGCAAACCAATATATTTCGTATCAATAAGCCCACAAATAGGAATGGTTTATATGCTTTCAAGTATTTTCGTCATTCCGGCACTCGTTTCAATCGGAACATATTTCTTCTTTTCGCAAATTAGTTTCTTGCTCATTCACCTGTTGAAAAAGAGACGGAATTTTTATATGAAGCGTATTAATATGCTCTGGATTTCTGATTTAGCTAGCCGCATTCGCTCAAATATTAATATGCTTTTCGTTGTGGCAATGCTATCTACAATTGCTTTTACGATGATTACATTTTTATATGGGTTCGGGAAATTTATGAAGCTTGATGTTGAACGAAATTCGCCATTCGCATTTTCATATTTCTCATTTGATGAGAATCCATTTACTTCCCAGCACTTAAATTGGCTAGAAAAACAATTAGAAGATGGGCAATTCTCTTACGACAAAATTAAAGTAGATTTATACGCTACGCCTGTAGAAGCGAAAAATAATACAGAAATTTATTATGACACATATGCCATAAAGCAAAGTGACTATAATAAACTCGCTACGTCATTACAATTACAAAAACTATTTATAAATGAGAATGAAACATATGTATTATCTGGAGCAGCATATGTCCCATTATTTACTTCATTCGATCCAAATTACAATAGAACACATATTACACTCACTAATACAAATTATAAGCTACAAATAAAAGGGATCAAAATAGATAATACCCTCCCGTCTACTTTTGCTTATGAAACATTAGTATTATCTGATTCTGCCGTTAACAATTTACCAACTAACACTAAACATGTGACAGTCTATAATTACAACGTAGAAAACTGGGAGAATACATATGCTATTGCTGATGAGTTTGTAAAACGAGCAGATAAAGACCGCGCGAGTATCCAGCACGAAGGATCTCTCGTTCGTATTTTTGAATCAGGTAACTCTTTATACAGAATCAAATCCGGAAGTGCTTCCTACTTCCTTATTGGTACATTCCTTGGGATCATTTTCTTTATTGGAGCTGGTAGTGTACTGTACTTCCGTATGTATACAGATTTAACAAACGAGCAAGAAAAATATGTAACGATTACGAAGATTGGCTTAACAGAATCAGAAATGAAGCGTTCAGCGACCATTCAACTTGGAATCTTATTTTTCGTTCCATACATTATGGCTTCTATTCATACGATGTTTGCGACAAAGATGTTGCAAGATATTATTAACTTATCATTGTTCGCTGAAATTACGGTTGTACTTGTGATTTTTGGAACAGTTGAGATTATCTTTTTCCTATTAATTCGTTCACTTTATATGCAAAAATTATCGCAACATATTAAGTTTTAAATAAGCAAAAGGTGAGCTTTATGAAAAGAGTATGCGGACCCCCTCATACTCCTTTCACATTAACTCTATTAGGAGGTTTAGGCGCATGACATTTTGGCAGTTTGCATTTAAAAACGTGACGCGGAACGCCAGAGCTTATTTCGCCTATTTTGTAAGTAGTGCGTTTTCCATTGCAATTTTCTTCTCGTTTGCAGTTTATTTATTTCATCCTAAATTGCATATGACAGGCGTGAATGCTGCTCTGAACATATTAATGACAATCTCAGAAGTTGTCATTGTATTCTTTTCATTTTTCTTTTTACTATATTCAATCGGTACTTTCTTAAAAGTACGAAAAAAACAGTTCGGGATTTTAACAGTACTTGGCATATCTCCAAAGCAATTAAAGAGGCTCGTATTTCTAGAAAACATGCTAATTGGTGGCCTATCCATATTTTTCGGCATTCAATTTGGCCTTGTCTTTTCACAGTTCTTTTTATTAGTTACCGCCAAAATTACGCATGTGCCTGGTTTATATTTATATTGGTGGCCTACAGCTGCTATCGTTTTAACTATAATTATCTTTCTTGGACTCTTCATTCTCGTATCATCTTTTACACCGATGCTAATCCGTACGAGAAAAGCTGTACGTCTTTTAAAAGAAGGAACAAAACAAAAAGAAAGAAAAGCATCTGTACTCATCTCTCTCTTTGGTGCGATATGTTTAATATCTGGATATGTTTTAGCAGCAAACCCACTATATTTTATGTCACTAGGAGATATCGCTGGGCTTTTGTACGCTGCCTCCTGTATATTTGTCATCCCATCACTTGCTGCAGCTGGGACATATTTTTTCTTCTCACAAATTAGCTTCTTACTCATTCGCATATTAAAGACGAGAAGAAAATTTTATATGAAACGTATTAATATGCTTTGGGTTTCTGATTTAGCAACTCGGATTCGGACAAATATTAACATGCTCTTTATCGTGACGATGTTATCGACACTCGCTTTTACAATGATTACATTCTTATATGGGTTTGGGAAATTCACAAAGTTTGATGAAATAAGGCAAAACCCTTTCCCGTTTACTTATTTATCACATACTGAAAATACGTTAGCTGATGAACATTTAAACTGGTTAGAGCAAAAATTTAATGAAGAGCACTTTACTTATACAAAATTTAAAACAGACATATATGAAGTATCTTCAGCAGAAGATAACACACAGCTCTATTATGCCATTAAACAAAGTGACTATAATGTACTTGCTAAAGCATTAAATTGGGAAACGCTCACCGTAAGTAATAATGAGTCTTATATCCTTATTAAAGACATAGATGATCAATTCATTGGAACAGTTTTTGATCAAGAAAAGAGAAATACTCTGACACTTACTCAAAACTCTTTACAGCTACAAGTGAAAGAATATAAAAGTTATAACCCTTTCCCGAATAGCTTAATATCACAACTTCTCGTATTATCTGATGAAAATGTAGAAGCCTTATCAACCGCTTCAAAACAGATGAGTCTATATAGTTTCAAAGTTCCAGATTGGGAAAAGGCACATAATATCGGTTCAGCATTTATAACAAAAATTGATACTGACAATGCAGCTATTCAGGCAGAACATCCACCGTTTCATGCAAGTGAAGCAAGCGATTCTCTATACAAAACAAAATTAAATGTTGCTTCGTTTTTCTTAATTGGTACTTTCCTAGGTGTTATTTTCTTTATCGGAGCTGGCAGTGTTCTTTACTTCCGTATGTATACAGATTTAACAAATGAGCAAGAAAAGTATATAACGATTACAAAAATCGGTTTAACAGAAGTCGAAATGAAGCAATCCGCTACAATTCAACTTGCGATTCTTTTCTTTGTTCCTTACATTATGGCATCGATCCATACGATGTTTGCGACAAAGATGCTACAAGAGATATTACATCTATCATTATTCGCTGAGATTACAGTTGTACTTGTAATCTTTGGAACGGTTGAAATTATCTTTTTCCTTTTAATTCGTTCCTTTTATATGCAAAAATTATCACAACATATTAAGTTTTAAAAATAGAAAGGTGATTATTATGGAAGAAGTATTACACATAAAAAACGTCTCAAAAGTGTATGAAGGAAAGGTCCCTCATACTGCTTTAAAAAATATAAATTTACATGTAGATAAAGGAGAATTTGTTGCTATCATGGGACCATCTGGTAGCGGTAAATCTACATTTTTAAACGTTATCTCTACAATTGACTCCCCTACTTCTGGTGATGTCGTGATTAATGGAAAAAAACCGCACACATTTCGTAGAGAGAAACTAGCTATTTTCCGCCGCCAAGAGTTAGGGTTTGTTTTCCAAAACTTTAACCTATTAGATACACTAACAATCGGTGAAAATATCGTACTGCCTTTAACGTTAGATAATGTTCCTTTAAAAGAAATGGACGAAAAACTCGATAACATTTCAAAGAAACTTGGAATTGATCATATTTTGGACAAGCGTATTTTTGAAGTTTCTGGAGGACAAGCGCAGCGTACCGCGGTAGCACGCGCTGTTATTCATCATCCGTCACTTCTACTTGCGGATGAACCGACAGGAAACTTAGATTCTAAAGCAGCAATTGATGTAATGGAGCTATTTACGAAATTAAATAAAGAAGAGGATGCCACAATTTTAATGGTTACTCATGATCCGTTTGCAGCAAGTTATTGTAACCGCGTTATTTTCATTAAAGATGGTGGGCTTTACAATGAATTACACCGCGGACTATATCGCGAGAAATTTTATCAAGAAATATTAGATGTTTTAGCATTATTAGGAGGAAGGCGTGGATGACGTTTTGGCAATTTGCATTTAAAAATGTCTCGCGTAATTCTAAAGCATATTTTGCTTATTTTGTAAGTAGTGCTTTTTCTATTATGGTTTTCTTTTCATTTACTGTATACGCGTATCATCCACGCTTACAAAATGTACAAAGCTTTCAAGAACGGGATCCTCTAATGAACTTAGCGAGTACAGCACAGCTTGTGATTGTTATGTTCTCGTTCTTCTTTCTCTTATATTCAATTGGAACATTTTTAAATGTACGGAAGCAGCAATTCGGGATACTCACGATTCTCGGTATCTCACAGAAACAATTAAAAAGACTGTTATTTACTGAAAACATGATAATCGGGATATTGTCCATCTTTATCGGTATACAAGGTGGCCTAGTGTTCTCTAATTTTTTCTTATTAGTCACTTCAAAATTAACAAGTGCGAAAGGTCTCTATTTATATTGGCCAACAGAAGCGATTATCGTGACAACCGTAACGTTTATCATTTTATTTTTAATCGTTTCTACATTTACACCTATGTTTATTCGGACTCGTAAAACAGTCCATCTTATTAAAGGGAACAAGAAAGTGACAGCCGAAAAAAGGCCGTCTATACTCATTTCGATATTTGCTTTAACTTGTTTAGGGTTATGTTATTATATTGCTGGTTATCCACAAGGCTACGTAACCGAAAAAAATGTGCAAAACGGATCTGTCTTCTTTATTATATTATCTATTTTGCCACTCGTAGTAGTCGGAACATATTTTTTCTTTTCACAAACATTTCTTCTTTTTATCTATATTTTAAAGAAGCGTAGAAAGTTTTATTTGAAACAAATAAACATGTTATGGATTTCAGACTTAGTTGCTCGTACCCGTAGTAATATTAATGTACTCTTTATCGTTTCTATGCTATCTGCGCTTGCATTTACGATTATTATCGGACTATTTGCTGCGAATAATAATACAAAAGCGTCGATACTAGAGCGATATCCTATTCCTTTCACATACAAATTAGAAGGGGATCATTCCCTTGAACGAAAGCACGTTAATACTATTGAATCCGAACTTTCCAATGCTCATTTTCAATATAAAAAATATAAATTTACGCTTTTAAAAGATAATGCTTCAAAAGAAGAGATTGTAATTATGAAAATGAGTGATTATAACGAAATTGCTAAGCAGTTAAAGAGACCTACAATCACCCTTGATTCAAAAGAAGTTTACATTATTTCTGGCTATTCACCAGAGCTATTAAACCTTGTATCAAATCCATTTGTAAAACAAAATACAATTACGCTTGAATCCAATAAAAAGGAGTTTTATATAAAGGGATTTATTAACAAAGGAATAGCACCACCATTTGCATTAGCAAATTTAGTTATTATGCAAGATTATGCAATCGATACTATGATTCCTCATATTGAAACCATTACAGTTTATAATTACTTCGTGGATAATTGGGAAAATGCAATTATTCCAACGAAAAATATATTAAAAAGTATTAGTAATGACACCGAAAAATATTATGAGGCACATAAAGACGATAAGCATGCATCTCCCGTCCCTTTTAATATTTATACAGCTACTGATGAGTTACTCCATAATAAAGGAAATGCAGTTGCTCAATTCTTTATTTGGGCATTTCTTGGCTTTATCTTCTTTATCGGTGCGGCTAGCGTTTTATACTTCCGTATGTATAACGACTTAACGAATGAAAAACAAAAGTACATTACGATTACAAAACTGGGCTTAACTGAATCAGAAATGTTTCGCTCCGCAACGATTCAATTAGGAATTTTATTTTTCGTTCCTTACATCGTTGCTGGTGTTCACACGTTATTTGCGGTTAAGTTTTTACAAAGCATGTTTTCTTTCTCGTTACTAAAAGAGTTACTGATTGTACTCACCTTTTTCGGGATTATCGAGATTATTTTCTTTTTCTTAATCCGCTCTCTGTACATTAATAAATTATCACAGCATATAAAAATATGAATAAAATAGCCTTGTGCATATTGCACAAGGCTATTTTCAATAGTTTTTAAATAATTAGCAGCAATATCCACCATAGCCGCCGCCATAACCGCCGTAACCACCATAACCGCCGCCGCCTCCGCCGAAGCAGCTAGCACCGATAATGATTAATAAAATAAACAATACGATTAGAAGCGCAAAACCGCCGCCGCAGCCACGTCTACGGTCGCAATCATCATGCCTGCGGTTACAATCATCATGTCTGTGTTCACACTTTTCGCTCATTACTCTATTCCTCCTTTAGTATCATTCATAACAAGATCGTCTTGCTCTAAATGAGGGGATTCCATTTATATTATGTTTTCAGGGCAAATAGGAAGCTTGGCACTCCTAAAAACGGGCTTGTTTCATGAAAAGAGCCCCAACACAAAAAGAGGATACCTTTAAATAGGCACCCCCTTCTTCTAAACAAACATATTAAGTAAAAGCGCAAAGCCGAATGCAATAAATGATAACAATGTCTCCAGCACCGTCCACGTTTTAAACGTTTCTTTTACTGTCAAACCTAAATACTCTTTTACAAGCCAGAATCCTGCATCATTTACGTGAGAAAACATTAATGAACCTGCACCGGTTGCAATAACGAGTAATTCTAAATTTACACCAGACATGTGCTGAATAACCGGTGAAACAATTCCAGCTGCTGTCGTTAATGCTACAGTAGCTGAACCTGTTGCAATTCGGATTAATCCCGCTACCATGAACGCTAAGACGATTGGTGATAATGAAATGTGTTCTGCCATTTGAGCGATGGCTGTTCCAACGCCGCTTTCAATTAATATTTGTTTAAATCCACCGCCTGCACCAATTATTAAAATAATGGAACCGACAGGTAGTAAACTTTCATCTGTTAATTTTTTAATCATCTTTTTATTAATTCCTTGTTTTATACCAAGCAAATAAAACGCTGCGAAACATGAAATAAGTAAAGCGATTACCGGACTTCCCACAAATACTAAAAATTCAGTTATTTTTTTCGGTAATGAAATATATGGTGCGACTACTGATAAAATCATTAAAACTACTGGCAGTAAAATAATAAAAAATGAAACTTTACGACTCGGTAAATCAGTTGATACTGTCGTAACTCGAACAAGCTCCGGTTCATTTTCAGGTATAACCCTCTTATGTACCCACTTTGCAAATACCGGTCCTGCGATAATTGCTGTTGGTAACGCGATAATTAATGAATACAATAGTACCTTTCCTAAATTCGCATTATAAATACCGATTGCTGTCATCGCACCTGGATGCGGCGGCACTAGCCCATGTACAATCGATAATCCAGCAATAACAGGTAACGCAATTAATAATATATTTTGCTTCGTCGTTTTTCGAATTGAAATAACAAGTGGTAATAAAATGACGATTCCCACTTCAAAAAACACTGGAATACCTATAACAAATCCGGCGAATAACATAGCCCAAGGTAATTTTTTCACCCCGAAGAATCGAATGAAGAAATCTGCTACTTGCATGCCAGCCCCTGAATCAGACATCATTTTCCCTAAAATTGTTCCGAGAGCCAAAATACCAACTAAATGCCCTAGTACACTACCAACACCAGTTTCATAGGCAGTAACAATTTTGGTCAAGTTCAACCCAGACATAATAGCTAAAAATAGACTAGCAACTGTTAAACTAATAAACGCATGCCATTTCCACCATGATACTCCTAAAATAACAATTGCGATCGCAATTAACGTGACGATTAATAAGTATATATCCATATCCCATTCCCCTTCGATATGAAATTTTTTTACAAAAAAAGAGGGAATTGGTCCCTCTTCATTTTTTACACATCATAATTTACAACGTAATGCTGCATTTCCGTATTGTAGTAGCCTTCACTATATTCAATTACTTCGCCAACTTCATCGTAAGAATAGCGCATACGTTTTAATAACGCTGTTCCCTCTTTTTCTCCTAACGCTTCTGCAACGAAATTAGGCGCAAATCCAACAGCGAATTCATCTCTGAAGTTTTCTAAATGTATACCACGGTCCTCGACTAGATCATAAAGCGATTGTAAGTCAAAGTCCGCTAAGTCTGTACTTGCCATTTGTGCTGAGAAATAGTGCGTATAATGAATGTACGGAGTATCATTTAAAGCATATAGACGCTCAATACGAAAACTCTCTTTACCAAACAAACGAAATGGTACTGTTCCTTCTTCATTATGAACCACTTCTGCCTTTAGCAATTTCTTTTGTACTTTATAGCCTTCTTCCACTAACACTTCTGTAAATTTCTTTCCCTTTGAAAGCTTTGTCGCAGAAGTATTTCGAATGACTTTCGTTCCTTTACCACTTTTCTTTTCTAAATATCCTTCTTGAACGAGTTCTTTAATTGCATTTCGCACTGTAATTTTACTCACTTTGAACTCTTCTTCTAATTGTGGTTCAGAAGGAATATTTGTATGAATGGCATAAACACCATGTAATATTCGATCACGAATAATATTTTTAATTTGTAAATATAATGGACCTCTTTTTCTCGTTACGTTCACCGTTACACCCACTACCTTTCTACATCACCTACTGATGCCGTCATTGCCCGAAGTATATCTTTCTCTGATGACATTGGCGTATCACCGACGATTGTATGTGCAAGCATTCCAGCTGCTGACGCAAATGAAACAGCTTTCTCTGGTGCAAACTCTTCTATCTCGCCATGAATAATTCCGCTCGTATAAGCATCTCCAACACCTATTCTATCATATACAGAAAACGTAAGTGTTTTGGCAAAAGTGAACGTTCCATCTTTACATATGAATCCGCGAAGTGAGTGTGTATTATCGCTATTAATAGAACGATGTGTACCAGCAATTGTAGCGATATTATATATTTCAGCGACTTTTGGAATAAGATCAACAAGCTGTGCTTCTCGCTCTGTCTCTTCCGTTTTCATTCCGAGAACAAACATCGCATCTTTTTCATTCATCATTACAATATCGGCAAAGCCTAGCATTTCTTCATAATGAGGTTTCGCCTGTTCATACCCATCTTCTCCCCAAAGCGATGGACGATAGTTGCAATCGAAAACGACAGTGCCTCCATTTTCTTTAACTGCCTTCGCCAAAGATTTCATATGATGGCGCACAGTATCATTCATCGCAAGGGTAATTCCGCAAAAATGAACGATATCAATTTCTTTAGCTATTTTTTCAAACTGGTACATCTCTTCAGACGCCGTATTGAAACTACTTTCTAATCGGTTAGAATACGTAACGCGGCTTGCACGTGCGCCAAATCCATTTTCCAAAAAGTACATGCCCACATATTTACCGCCTCTTGAAATAAACGGTGCTTGAATCCCTAGTTTTTGAATGTGCGATACCGCCGCATCTCCAACCGAATTTTCCGGTAAAGTTGAAATAAGAAAACCTTCATGACCTAGATGAGAAAGTGCTGCTGCAACGTTCACACCTGTACCTGAAAATGAGTAATTTAATGAGTTTGCTTGCGACAGCAATTCATACCCTGGCACTTGCAGGCGCATCATTACTTCACCGAATGCTGCAATTTTCTTACGCATATTGATCAACTAACTTCTTCACGACCGCTAGTAATTCACGAACATCTTCTGTTTTCGTATTGCCAGTTTCTTTATCAATAATAGAAGAGTACACGTGCGGGATAACTTGCTCTACATTTGCCTCTAATGCAATACGTACAATTGTTTCAAAGTTCTCTTTATCAATTCCGCCTGTTGGCTCTAATGCAAATCCTTCTTCCGCACATGCTTTCGCAACAGCGCGATATTCTTCTTCATGAGCCAAGCCTTTCATTGGGAAGTATTTCAATGAATTCCCGCCCATATCACGTACAAGTGCGATTGCTGTTTTAATTGGAACGATTGCTTTTTCTTCCCCAGCCGCACTAATTGGGCCAGTAGAAATATTTACGTAACCTACTTTTCCTGTTGGTGATACTAAACTATTAATCCAGCTATCTTTGCCGCCAAGATTTGCGCGCGTCGCTCCTACTGAAGGGAACACTTGGTTAATATGACTACCAGGATAATGCTTCGCAATTTCAGCTACAACTGCCGCTTGGCGATTATCTCCTGCTCCAAGTCCGATTGATACAGCGTCATCAATTTCTTTTCCGTATGCTTTCATCGCAGTTACTGCTTCTTCTACTGTTGGATAATCTTTTGATAACACTCCAACGACTACATAACCTTCTGCTGCTTCAAAAATGTTTTTCGCATTTCGGGTATTGTTCGCTAATACATTTAATGCTACGCGGCCTTTATAAAAACGTTTTTGAATGTTTGTCATTTTAATTTCCCCCTATAATTCCTCTCATTTTTTCTTCAATCACATGTATGTCATCATCTTGAAGTGGACGTGGATCAATATCAAAGAACCCTTGTCTTACTCCGTAATCACGTGTGTAAATTGCGATTTCCCCTTCGCGTAATGCCGTCACAACATCTTTTGCTGATTTATTTAACTCTTTCTCGTTAATATGAATACGCGCTCTAAAAATCGCTCTTCCTGCCTCATCTTGAACGATCGTTACATTTATACCGTTTAATTCTTTTAGCGGCATAAGTACTTGTAATAACTCTTTTTCTTGTTCACTCTTATCTTCTTTTACTCCGTACTCATCAAGCGCTTGAAGTAAACCGAAAGTTGTTTCTTTCCCAACTTTCATACTTCTACCGCTGCAATGTAATTGCACTTTCAGCCACTCAATATATTTTTGTTTCCCTCCGACAATACCAGAAGTAGGTCCTTCAATTGCCTTTGAACCGCTATAAATGGCTAGGTCTGAATACTTCACGTATTTTTGAATGTCTTCTTCAGCTGCTGCATCAACGATAAGTGGTACATTATTTCGCTGTGCTACTTCCCACGCTTCTTCAACAGAAATCATATTTTTTTGTACTGCATGATGGGATTTTACATACAGAATCGCAGCTGTATTTTCGCCGATTGCATCTTCAATATGTTCCGCTTTCCCTTCATTTGCGTAACCTACTTCAACGAGCTTACCGCCGCCTAAATAAATCATCGTTTCAACAGGAGCACCGTATTGAACGTTATGACCTTTTAACATAATCACTTCGTTTTTCAGGATTACCTCTTGATGAAGTCGTTCACTCTTACGACGATTTCCTTCTGTAACAATACCAGCAATAGAAAGCGCAATTCCACTCGATGCTGAGTTCACAACGACCGCTGCCTCTGAATCTAAAATTCTCGCAATATGGTCTCCCGCTTTATCTACTAAATCGGCAATTTCCACATAATTTTGTCCACCATGTTTCATCGCATCCATGACTGTATTTGTCGGAGCGGATACACCTAAAATACTCATTCTACCGCTCGCATTAATAACTCTTTTTAATCCGTACTTAGCATTCAATGAATGACCCATTAATTACAACCCCTTTCGTATCAATTCTTCTTTCAGCAATGCGCTGATCCCCTTCTGAATCAATTAACGTAATCGGTTCATCTTTCACCGTAAACAAAGTTAAGTTTGCAATATCCCCTACTTGAATACGGCCAAGCTCTGGTTTCTTCAGCCACTCTGCCGCATTTTTCGTAACTGCATCAATTACTTCTTCTAGCGGATACCCTAAGTAAAGGAATTTCGAAAGAACGTTAGCCATACTGTAAACTGGACCGTGTATACGATTCTTCCGGTAAATATCTGTACTAATTGTATTAAAGGCAATACCGTAACGCTTCGCTGCCTCTGCTACTTTAAAAGAAAAACTAGCATTACCGTGACCAACATCTAAATGCACACCGCGTTTCAATGCATCTAATAACACAGATATCGGTTTTCCTTCTTCATCAAATAAATTATTTTCTTTCCCGTTTAAGTAATGTGTAATGACATCATCTTTTTCTAAAAGAGGTACAACTTCCTCTATACGTGGAGGAGCTGAACCGATATGTACCATAATCGGCAATGATGTTTCACGAGATAAAGAGCGCGCTACGTGCAGCGGTTCAATTCCGCTATCACAAACGACACTTTTACTCATTCTCGCTTTTAATCCAACGATTACATCTTTATACTTTTCTACTGCATCTATTACTTTCTCTTTATCTATCCATTCCATATTGGATAATTCATCAATTCGTTTCAAACCGATGCGAGAAATATTTAAAAAGGCAAATAAATTCGTTTTTGCCTGTTCTCTACTTAATACTAAATCCGCAATGCGATCAGCCCCGCAGCTTCCCGCATCAACAATTGTCGTTACCCCTTGCTTAACGCCAATTTCATCTACCTCATCGCCATACGGATCAAACTCTGGAAAAGCATGAACGTGCAAATCAATCCATCCACTCGATACGTAAGTACCTGAGTAATCAAGAACCTTTCCACCCTCGCCAGCACCAGCTTTCGTCACCTGTGCGATTTTATTATTTTCAACTACAATGTCAATCTCTTCCCCGTTCACACGCTTCACATTACGTAGCACGAATCGTTCTGTCATTGTATTTCCACCCTTTTCTATAAGAAGCCGTAAGAATACGCTTACATTAAAGTTTCATTTTATATCTCTTTCACATATTTAGAGTATCATGAAAAAAAAGAAAAGTAAATATAACGTTATAATGTTTAATGGTAAATAAAAAAACAATCCACAAAATGTTGATAGTACAGGAAATTATATCAATGATTCGACAAGGAATATCGATTTACCGACAAAAAACGGCAATCTATTTCTTATATGCCAAAAGACTGACCCAAAACGGACCAGCCTTTTTCTCTATTCCTGAACCGTCACAATAACCCCGTCCATATTGTTCCCCGAAATTTCATACTGCTTATTCACCGGAATATTCACGTTCATACGATCTGAAACTTTATAATAAGAAACCGTATATTTCTTACCTTCAACCTCAGTTGAAACTTCTTTTTCCTCTTTTAAAAAGTCCAAATATTCCTCTAACGTAATCTTCTTTTTTTGCATAATTGCGCTATGTGGTAAGCCGACATAACGTATGTGCCACGGCTCATATTGAATGCCCGTAATATCACTTTTATTTTTCGGATAACGTAAAACAAATCCGTGCTTCCATACGTTCTCTTCAATCCATTTTCCTTCAGGAGCTTTCTCCATTTTCTTTTGAGTAGACCCAACGTCGAGTGATAACCCTAAATTATGTTCACTATATCCTGCTGGAAGTGCATAATCCGATCCCATTTCTTTATATAATTTACTTTGTTCTTGAAAATCTCGGTAACCGCTACTCATTAAGAAATGCTGTACTCCATCTTTCCCAGCTGCATCGACAACGTTCAAAAACTTTTTTACAACACCCTCTGATAAGCGAAGATTTCTATCAAATATTACATAGCCTCTTACTAATTCACTATTGTGATTTACATTGACAATATCGGACCTAACACTATCTTTTTTAACCGGATAATCTTTATTAACTAATAATAGATCACCTTTATAAATTTGTTCCTCTGTAACCTCTATCTTTTCAGTGTTCACGGCTTTTACTTTGTAATCTTTTTCTGCAATTTTAACATCAATCTCCTTTTGAAATACTGGTGATATATAAAAGCCTACACATGCTGTACATACTATAAAAAGAGAAATAAATACCCACTTTTTCATTTCTAGTTCCTCCTTAACGTAACTTACGTATAGAATAGAAAAAACTATTAAAATAAAAAGTGGGGTAAAGTTTAAATTTTTATTAAATTGCTTTGCTCTCTTCTTTTGGTAATCTCACTTCAAATATCGTTCTAATTACGTTACTTTCAGCAGAGATTGTCCCATCATGCTGTTCGATAATATTTTTCGCAATAAATAGCCCAAGGCCTGTTCCGCCCTGTTGCTCTGACCTCGCCTTATCACCTGTATAAAACATATCAAATAAATATGGTAAATCCTCTTCTGGAATGCTATCGCCGTAATTAATAATTTGTACAACTACCTCTTCATGATCAATATATCCGTTCACATCAACAAACTTTCCATCGTATCCATAGCGAATCGCATTCGTTAAAAGATTTTCAAATACTCGAGCTAACAATTTCCCGTCACCGTTAATAGGTAAATGCGAATCCATATTCAATCTCGCTTCTAAACCTTTTTTTTCTAATAACGGATATAATTCTTCATCTAACTGTATAAGTAATTCACTTATATCAATTGGTCTTTTTTCAATTTGCAACATGCCATAATTCATTCTCGTTATTTCAAATAATTCATCAATTAAGATTTCAAGCCTTTCGGATTTCGTAAAAGCAATTGTGGAAAAATGTTTAATTTGTTCCTTCGTCAAATTCTCATCTTTAAGAATTAAATCTAAATACCCTAAAACAGATGTTAGCGGCGTTCTTAAATCATGAGCTAAGTTGACAATGAGCTGATCTTTACTACTTTCCGCAAAGTCTCCTCGTTCAACCGCTTCTTTTAATTTTTCACTCGCTACATTAATTTCGCGTGCGATATATCCAAACTCATCATTTGATGAAACACGAACTTGATTTGAAAAATCTCCGTTCGCAAGATGATGAATCCCGTTCGAAATCTCATCAAAATATTTTAAATACGGTCTAGTAAGGAAGAAGAAAAACATAATGGACAGAGGAATAAATACAATTAAAAAGAAATTAATGTCCCCAATTTGTCTTACCATTGAACGAAATTGGGCTAAAGGATCCTCATAACGAACTGCTAATTTATAATAGAGACGTAGCCCCTCATAAATTAAATACGTTACGCCACCAGCTAATATCATACTTAACGCAAATAGCATAATCATCTTCGAGCGAAAGCTTCTCATCGTTTTAGCCATTGAAAGTATAACCTACCCCCCACACTGTTTTTATTAACTTATCCTTTCTTTTATCTTCCCCAAGCTTTTTTCGCAAAGTACGGATATGTACCATAACTGTATTTCCACTTTCGTAATACCCTTCAGCCCATACTTGCTGAAAAATATTTTCCACACTGTACACTTTCTTCGGATGACTTGCTAATACATATAAAATATCAAATTCTTTTGGTGTTAATTCAATTGGCTCTCCGTACACATTTACTGTTCTTCGCTCAGGATCAATAGCGACTCCGCCTATTTCTAAAGCAGATTTATTCTCCGCTACTTTCGGCTGATTTAACGTAAGAAATCTACGCAGTTGTGCATTTACACGTGCAACTAATTCAATCGGTGTGAAAGGCTTTGTCATATAATCATCTGCGCCTAATACAAGACCTGTCACTTTATCAAAATCAGATGTTTTCGCACTTAAGAAAATGATTGGCATGTGGTGCTTGCCGCGAATCTGCCTCGTCACTTCATATCCATCCATTTTCGGCATCATAATATCTAAAACCACTAAGTCAATTGGCTGCGTTTGAATAATATGCATAGCTTCTTCTCCATCAGCTGCTTTAACGACGTGGTAACCCTCTTTTTCTAAATGTATCTCAATTAAATCAGCAATTTCCGCTTCATCATCAGCTATTAAAATTGAAATGCGCTTCATTTTAGTCCCCCTACTTTATTCTGTTTTCATACGCTCGATTTTAAACTAGTCTATCCAATTTGTACAATAAGAAAAGGCTACTCATAAGAGTAACCTTGATAAATGAAATTATATCGGCAATTTTCAAAATATATCAACTGTAATTTAAATTATATCAGCGATTTTTTAAATATATCGACTTACCGACAATTAACGACAAAATCATCCCGCTATTTGCAGGTAGTCAGTACTAATAAAAGCTCCCATTCATCGCTCAAAAATAATCCGCTGCTTTGTTACTTCTTCCAACCTGCCTCGATCTACTTCATACTCACGTTCAATACTTTGCGGTACCCTTACTTTTCCGCCTTCAAGCATCACTTCTGGTGAAATGATATCCTTCTCCCAATGTCTACTAGAAGCAGATATATCTCCAGGAATCGTAAAGTTTGGCAATGAAGCGAGTGCAACATTTTGAGCTCGTGAAATCCCCATTTCTACCATGCCACCGCACCAAACTGGTATGTTATGCTCCATACAATAATTATGGATTTGAACGGACTCTGTTAATCCGCCCACTCGCCCTGGTTTAATATTAACGACGCGGCAACTGCCAAGCCTAATCGCAACACGTGCGTCTTCTAAACTATGGATGCTTTCATCTAAACAAATCGGTGTTTCAATTTTCTTTTGCAGTTGTGCATGATCCAGAAAATCGTAATCCGCTAACGGTTGTTCAATCATCATAAGCCTGAATTCATCTAGTCGTTTCAACTTCTCCGTATCCGCTAATGTATAAGCTGAATTTGCATCAGCCATTAACGGGATGTTCGGAAACTCTTTGCGAATTTCTTTCAGTAATTCGTAATCATGTTCTGGCTTTATTTTCACTTTAAAGCGCTCGTATCCTTCTTCCGCGTACTTCTCGATTTGTTTTAACATAGTGGGAATTGTATTGATCCCAATCACAACGCCGACTTCAATTTCAGACCTATTTCCGCCAAGCAATATCGCTAACGACTGCTTTTGACGCTTCGCATATAAATCCCAAACAGCACCTTCAATTCCGGCCTTTGCCATTCGGTTTCTCTTTATATGTTTGAACAAAGACGGTACTTCATTCGGATGAGAAATTTCAGCTTTCAATAAATCTGGTAATAAAAAATCCTGAAGTACATGCAGCGCTGTCTTCACCGTTTCTTCCGTATACCACGGTTCAGAAAATGCAACGACTTCACCAAAACCAATGTATCCATCTGTATCTTCTAATTCAATGACGATACTTTCACGCTTTTCATAAGTCCCGTAACTTGCCGCAAACGGGATAATGAGCGGCATTTCCGTTATATAAAGTGTCGCTTTTTTTATTTCCACCTACATCTCCTCCACTAATTGTCTTAACTCTCGTCTTAACAATTTCTTCGAAGCATTTCGTGGTAATTCCTCTAAGAAACATGCTTTCTTCGGCACTTTATATTTCGCTAATTTCTCTTCGCAAAAACGAATAATTTCTTCTTCTGTTACGTCTCCACTTTTTACAACAAAAGCAGCTGGTACTTGTCCCCAACTTTCGTCAGCCATACCGACAACACCCGCTTCTACTACCGCCGGATGAGAGAGCAATACTTCTTCAATTTGAGCTGGATATATATTTTCCCCGCCAGAAATAATTAAATCACTGCGGCGATCTAATACGTATAAAAATCCTTCTTCATCTAAATAACCGAGGTCACCAGTATGAAGCCATCCGTTTTTAATTGTCTCACTCGTCGCATCTTCACGGTTAAAGTAGCCACCTGTTACGTTCGGTCCTTTTACTACAATTTCTCCTTCAGCACGTGGCGGCACAACTACGCCGTCTTTTTCAATACGAAGCTGACACTGAAATAGTGGTTTTCCGGCTGATCCTACTTTCGTTAACATGTAATCTGCTGTTAACGTACAAATTTGCGATGATGTTTCTGTCATACCGTACGTTTGATACACAGGAATTCCTTTTTCCACACATGTTTCTAATAACGGCTTCGGTGCTGGTCCTCCCCCAAGTAACATGCATCGTAAAGAAGATGGATATATCTCTTCTCCAAGTCGTTCTAATAAATCTGTTAGCATTTTAGAAACGACAGAAATAATCGTAACGCCTCTCGTTTGAAGTGCTTTATGAATAAAATTAGCATCATATTTTGGAACGAGTAAAATGCGCATACCGTACATAATATTTTTCATTAAAAGAGATAACCCGCCAACGTGGAACATTGGCATACAAGCTAACCAACAATCATCATCACGAAGCCCTAAATTAAGCGAAGAACCGACTGCACTTGCCCAGTGGTTACCGTACGTTAAAACAACGCCTTTCGGTTTCCCTGTCGTCCCTGACGTATAAATAATTGTCATCGCTTCTTCTAAAGAGAATTCTTCTTGTATAAATGCTTCCGCCTTCGGTCCTTGCATCACTTCAGCAAATGAACATACTGGAACATTTTCCGTCTCAAACTCTTGATCGGTCACTAAACAAACAACTTCCGCATCATCTATTTGCCAAAGTAGCTCTTCTCTTGAAAGACGCGTATTTAAAAGCACAGCTACTGCACCTATGTAAGATAGGGCGTGAATAACTGTAATCATCTCCATACCATTTTTCATCAGAACAGCCACCTTTTGCGCCCGCTTCACTCCTACATGCGTGAGGTGTTCACAAACAGATACTACTTTTTCATGCAGCTGCACGAAAGTAACCTTCTCCTCTTCAATTTCAATTGCAGTGCGATCAGGTGTTAAAAATGCACGTTGCATTAACCAATTCGGCATCGTCTCCATCACTCATTCTCCTTTCATGAAAGAAAGAGACCTGATATGACATCAAGTCTCTTAGTTGTTTTGTTTCCGGTGTGATCTTTTGGGAGCGTCTCACATTGTGTGCGAGCCGCTTCCGTCTAAGAACCTTCCGCACGAGAAAGTAAAAAACACTTTCTGTACGAAAGAACCTTAGCCTACGGGGCTAAACAGTCGGCTCCGCTTTGAAACATCCAGCTACAGGGGCTAGAACAGTCGGTCGTTTCACGCCTTCCTACGAGGCAAAAAGCGCCTCTACGTCAGGAGTTCCAACGCCCTCTTGTTCTAAGCGAACCGCTTCCGCTTTTGGTTTCATCCAGCTACAGCGGCTAGAACAGTCGGTCATTTCACGCCTTCCTACGAGGCAAAAAGCGCCTCTACGTCAGGAGTTCCAACGCCCTCTTGTTCTAAGCGAGCCGCTTCCGCTTTTGATTTGATCACGGGAAACGAGGGAATTGACCGAAGTCCGGAGTGCGTTTTTCTTTGAACGCGTCGCGGCCTTCTTTTGCTTCGTCAGTTGTGTAGTACAATAACGTTGCGTCTCCAGCTAGTTGTTGAATACCAGCTAAACCGTCTGTGTCTGCGTTGAATGCAGCTTTTAGGAAACGAAGTGCCATTGGGCTGTTTGCTAAAATTTCTTGTGACCATTGTACTGTTTCTGCTTCAAGTTCTTCTAATGGTACTACTGTGTTTACTAAGCCCATATCAAGTGCTTCTTGTGCACTATATTGACGGCATAGGTACCAAATTTCACGAGCTTTCTTATGGCCTACCATACGAGCTAAATAACCAGCTCCGTATCCACCGTCAAAGCTTCCTACTTTAGGACCTGTTTGTCCGAATACAGCGTTGTCTGCAGCGATTGTTAAGTCACATACAATATGAAGTACGTGTCCACCACCGATTGCATAACCTGCTACCATTGCGATAACCGGTTTAGGGATTGCGCGAATTAGACGTTGTAAGTCTAATACGTTTAAACGTGGGATTTGGTCGTCACCTACATAGCCACCATGACCGCGAACTTTTTGGTCGCCGCCAGAACAGAATGCACGTCCACCTTCACCTGTTAAAATGATAACGCCAACATTTGCATCATCACGAGCGTGTGCAAAAGCATTGATTAACTCCATTACCGTTTTAGGACGGAATGCATTATGTACTTCAGGGCGGTTAATCGAAATCTTTGCGATGCCATTGTATGTTGAATAAATAATATCTTCGTAATTGCCTTCTTTTACCCATTCAATAGTCATTACTATTACCTCCTTTTATATTTCTGATCTCCGCTATAAGTGCAACTTCCTTCTTGCTGAAAAAAGTATCACTGCATAGTTTTTAGAAATCCCTTTACTATTGTATCAAACTTTTCCGGTTGTTCCACATGAATTGCATGGCCAGCCCCATCAATTTTGACAAATTTCGCATGAGGGATGCATTTTTCGATGTTTTTTAATATGCGAAAGAACTTTTCATCGCTTTCTCCATTCAGTAAAAGGACAGGCATTTTTAGGTTTTGCAATTCGTTCCACCATGAAGGCTGAGCCCCTGTTCCCATGCCGCGAAGACTATTTGCAAGTCCTTTTGGATTATTAGCAAGTCGTTCTTTTCGCACCGCTTCTTTTACGCTTTGCACTAAACGTTTTTGCGTTTCAAATAGCGGAATATTTTCCCACATCGATACAAAACTTCGGATGCCTTCTTGCTCAATTTTATCGGCAAGTCGTTCATCTTTTTCCTTGCGTTCTTTTCGCTCCTTTGCACTCTCAAGTCCAGCTGTACAGTTTTCTAAAAGAAGCGAACGCACATATTCTGGATATAAGCATGCCATCGTAATCGCAAGTCTACCACCCATTGAATAGCCAAGTATGTGCGCATTTTCAATATGAAGATGATCCAGTAGTTCTTTCATTTGCAGTGCCACATTTTGAATATCATAATGCGTCACATCTTCAGGACTTTCCGTTTTCCCGTGTCCAACAATGTCTACTAGAATGACTTGAAACTGCTCGCTCCAAGAAGGAATAAAGGAACCCCACGTTTCCATGCTTCCCGTAAAACCATGAAGAAGTAGAAGTGGTTCCCCGCTTCCGGCTACTTCATATTCATACGATACACCTTGCAATGTTACTTTCATTTTGATTCACCTTGCAAAGATGTAGTAATAACGTCCATTGTTTTTGCCCATAGTTCACGATGTAATTTCAAGTTTCCTTCGCGATTCGTACAAATTTCCACAACGTGTAATCCATTCGTTTTCGTTCCAGTTTGTACTTCTTCTCGGAAGTTTTCCCAACCATTTACACGGCTAAATGAACCACCATACATTTTGACAACATGTTCATAATCAAGCCCAATTGGTGTTCCAAATAATGATTCGAAATGTTCCTTTTTCTCGTATTGTGGTAAGAATGAGAAAATACCTCCACCATCATTATTTACAACAACAATCGTTATATTTAACTCATGTAGTTTCGCGGCTAATAGTCCGTTTAAATCGTGATAAAATGATAAATCACCGATTACTAATACGAGCGGATCACAAATAATACTCGCTCCTAAAGCTGTTGAAATGATTCCATCAATACCATTTACACCGCGGTTCGCCATTACTTGAATGTTTTTATCCGATGTGAAGAAAAATGAATCGGTATCGCGAATTGGCATACTATTACTCGCAAATAACGTTGCCCCTTCTGGTAATACACTTACAATATCCGTAATTACTTTTCCTTCAAATGCAGTTTCATATGTTTCCATCTCACGAAGCGTTTCTCTCGTTTTCTCGTTTATATGTTTCCACGTTCCGAACCAATCATTCTTTTTCATAACTGGCATTTTCTCTAGTAATGCTCTGCAAAATTCACTGTCACTAGCTTGTACAACTTCTGTCGCAACTAAAGCTGGATCTCTCCATTGTCCAGATTCATCGACAACGATATGAACAGCTTTCGTTTGTTTTTTGATGAACTGCGTTAATGCTTTAGAGACAGGCATTCCTCCGAAACGAATTAAAACATTCGGCTTCCACGTTTCTTTTAACAATTCATTTCGTAAAAATGTATCGTAACAATCTATAACCATCGTTTTATCATGATTACCACTACGGAGGTTAGAAAGTGGATCTGCTAAAATTGGATACCCTGTTTTCTCAGCTACTTTCATAACAACTTCTGTTATTTCTGGATGACTGCCGTCTCCACAAATAATAAGCCCCTTTTCCATATGTGAAAGGCGCCCTACAAGAGAATCTACATATTCACTCGGCATCGTCACGTTCCCTTGCTGAACTACTCCTGTATATTCACCACGCCCTTTATCCCATAAACTTTCTAATGAGAAATCCGGTATAAGCGGCTCACGAACTGGAAAATTAAGATGAACAGGTCCTTGCGGCGCTAGAAGTGCGCTTGCTATCGTACGCTGCGTTGTCATTCGAGCGTAATGATACATTGCTTCACTCGCTTCAGGAAGTGCCATCTCTGTAAATTGCTTCACAAAAGTACCGTATAAATTAAATTGATTCATCGCCTGTGGTGCACCCACATCTCTTAATTCATGCGGTCTATCCGCTGTTAATACGATAAGCGGCACTCGTGAATGAAACGCTTCACATACAGCTGGATAATAGTTCGCTGCTGCCGTCCCTGACGTACATAATAGCGCAACAGGACGTTTTTTTGCTTTCGCAATACCGAGCGCAAAAAATCCTGCTGATCTTTCGTCTACATGTAAATATGTTTTCATTCCTTCATGTTGTTCCATTAGTAAGGCAATCGGCGTTGACCGTGAGCCAGGACTAATGACAACATCACATACATTTAGACGCGTCAGTTCGTCCACGAACGCGCCTAAATAATATGATAATGCTTCTATATGATTGTTCATTTCATTAATTCCTCCAAAGCACCAAGCATCGGTCTAAACTTCAAACTTGTTTCTTCATATTCAAGCTGCGCTACTGAATCAATTACGATACCACAGCCGGCAAACAAGGATGCCTTCTCGCCATTTAATAATCCGCAGCGAAGTGCAACCGCAAATTCACCATTTCCTTCATCATCTATAAAGCCAATTGGTGCACCATATAATCCTCTATCTAAAAGCTCTACATCACGAATTAATTTCAACGCCTCATGACGAGGTGTACCACCAAGAGCTGGTGTTGGATGTAATTCTTCTACCATCGTTAAAAGACTTGCATCACCTTTTGCTTCTACTGGCGTATATAAATGGATTAAATTTTTCGTCGTTAATAAGCCTGGGCTCTCCGGAATATTAACAGATTCGCAATGCTCACTTAGCACACCTCGAATCATGTTAACTACATAACCGTGTTCAGCCAAATTCTTTTCATCATGAAGAAGCGTCTCACCATTTTGTTTACTTTCTTCTATAGAATTGCCATGACCAATTGAGCCAGCAAGGCACATCGATGTGAACTTCTCGCCTTCTTTTCGAATCAATCGCTCAGGTGTCGCCCCTAAGAAGCATGCTCCTTTATAATCAAAAGAAAATACGTAACAATCCGGTTGCCCAATGCGAAGCGCTTCTAAAACAAGAACGGAATCAATATGCTGATCCATCGTTAATTTTAGCTCCCTTGCTAATACAACCTTCTGCACGTTCCCTTGCTTCATTTCATCTTGCACTTTTCCAATCGCGTTCATCCAGCCACTCGGATCAACTTCTACTTTAGAAGTAACTGTTAATTTTGATCCTACTAGTGCACATTTACTCTCTTGTAAAATTCTCTCTTCTACAGAAATAATTTCGTTATAAAGAGTTTCTGCACAATCTTCAGCTGAAACGAACTGATTAATCGTTAACCACGCCTTTTCATTTTTTACAGTTAATAAAAATGCTGGTAGTGAAAATGTGGTATCATCAAATTCTTTCCAAAGATTCGTTTTTTCTTTTTCTTGGTCAAATGAAAATCCACCAAATAAAAGAGGACCTGTTCCAAATTCGTATCCTTCTCTTTGTACGAATGCTTTCTCTTTTACTTGATCCCACTCGTCACGAGCAGTTTGAAAGCGTTTGTGAGAAGAATTTGCTATAGTGAAAACAGAGCCAATTCCAGCAAATATTACATGCTGAGCTGGGTCTGCAAAATAACATCTATTTTCGAATGCGATCCTTTTTCCTGCTGCATAAAACAGAAGTGGATCCACCCAATCTATTTGTTTTACAAAACTAACTAATGTTTTTTCATCAGTCGTACGCTTAATAGCTGTAACAAGAACTTCTTGTAAGCCTTTTCGTTTCGTTTGAATCACAATTGTCTCCCCCCTATGGGCGAAAAATAGTCATAATTACGCTTGATTTTAAGATACACCTCAAAGGAAAGGCCTGTCAACGTTTAGCATTCAAAGGAAAGGCCTGTCAACGTTTAGCATTTCTGAGAAATTCACCTTCTCTTCCTAGAAAATAAACGTTGACACTAAATGATGCTTTTTCTACACTTAATTGTGTACAATATGTGACCAAGGAGGATTCAACATGGAAATGAACGTCGAAACGAATTCCTCTCCTACGGCGCCAAAGCCAAGTAAACAAACAGGCTGGCGAATTTGGTGGAGTTTATTACGTCCCCATACATTAACAGCAGCTTTCGTTCCTGTTTTCATCGGAACAGCTTTTGCAATGCAGGTCGGAGGTATAAATCAAATACATCTTCCTCTTTTCTTTATGATGCTTCTTGCTTGCCTTCTCATTCAAGCAGCAACGAACATGTTTAATGAATACTTTGATTATAAAAGAGGACTCGATCATGAAGGTTCAGTTGGAATCGGAGGTGCTATCGTCCGCGATGGCATTAAACCAAAAACCGTGCTTAACTTAGCATTCGGATTTTTAGGCATCGCAACGCTATTAGGTGTTTATATTTGTATGAACTCTAGCTGGTGGCTTGCTGCAATCGGTCTTGTTTGTATGGCCGTTGCTTACCTTTACACTGGTGGCCCCATTCCAATTGCGTACACACCATTTGGAGAGCTAACAGCAGGATTATTTATGGGTGTCATTATTATTGGTATTTCATTCTTTATCCAAACAGGCGCAGTAACATCAGAAGTGATTTTATTATCTATTCCAAGCTCCATTTTAATTGGTGCAATTTTACTATCTAACAATATTCGTGATTTAGATGGTGATAAAGAAAATGGTCGTAAAACGTTAGCAATTCTCGTCGGACGCGAAAGAGCCGTTGGTGTACTTGCTTCTATGTTTATCGTTGCCTACATTTGGACAATCGCTTTAATCATCGTTAACATCGTATCACCATGGATGCTTATCGTATTCTTAAGTGTACCGAAAGCATTTAAAGCGACGAAAGGCTTTATCGGCAAAAGCATTCCAATGGAAATGGTACCTGCGATGATTTCAACAGCAAAAACAAATACAATTTTCGGTCTCCTAATGGGAATCGGATTATTGCTTGGATACTTCCTATAAAGTGAAACTTTAATCAGTGGGGGTTTTGTTCATCACCCACTGATTATTAGCCCTCACCAATCGGGCGTTTACGGGTAGCCCGACTCCCACCTAACTTCTTTGCTCCAGCCAAATTCTAAGGTGGGAGTTTTACTGCCCGACAAATAGCGGGATAGAAAGGAGCTGCTTATGCGGCTCTTTTTTCATATACCGACTTCCCGACTGAAATTCATCTCATAATTCCTACTCTCAACGCCCATACTATGTAAAGAAACTGAATTGTAGGAAGGTGGACGACTATGTTAACTCCACAACAAATAAATCAATTTAAATCTATTCTAGAAAAACAACAGCAAGAAGTTGAACAAACGATACAAACTCATGAAGATGAAAACCGTGCATCTGAACGTGATTCAGTAGGAGAATTGTCTAGCTATGACAACCATCCAGGTGATATGGCTACAGAATTGTACGAACGTGAGAAAGATTTCGGACTCATCGAATTTTGGCATAAACAGTTAGAAGATACGAAACATGCTCTGCAAAAAATTGAAGCTGGTACGTACGGAATTTGCGAAGTGTCTGGTGAGGAAATTCCATTTGAAAGATTAGAAGCAATGCCAACTGCTACAACGTGTATTCAGCACACTACAAATAAATTAGATATGCAGACGCGCCCAGTTGAAGAAGAGGTGCTAAATTCTTCGTTTCATAAGCACGACGAAGATCATTCTGTAGAGTACGATGCTGAAGATGCTTGGCAAGACGTCGCAAATTACGGAACATCAGAAACACCATCCGATTTAGAAAGACAGGATTCAAAAAACTATAATGGCATGTACGTAAATAGTGAAGAAAATGTTGGGTATGTAGAGGATTTCGAAAACTTTATTGGAACAGATATGTATGGAAAAAACCCACAAGTTTTCGCAACAGAAGAACATGAAGAATATGAACAATTGCTTGATGACTTTGAAGAACGCACCTTTAAAGGTGAATTATCTTCAGATGAGTCTGGTTCTAAAGCATAAAAAAAGCATTCCGAAATTCGGAATGCTTTTTTTCGCTAGCTAATTAGTTTTTTGTAACGTTAGCTGCTTGTGGTCCGCGGTTTCCATCAACGATTTCGAAAGAAACTTCTTGACCTTCTTCTAAAGTTTTGAAGCCGTCGCCTTGAATAGCTGAGAAATGTACGAATACGTCTTCTCCGCCTTCAACTTCGATGAAGCCAAAACCTTTTTCGCCGTTAAACCATTTAACTTTACCTGTTTGCATGTCATGTACCTCCTAAATAAAAATGAAACTATGAATCCACATGAAAAGGTGGATATAAAGGACATGAATGTATAACAAGCTTACAGCCTTTAATACAACGTGCTTTATTTCCGTACCACATTATGTAGCTCAATAGTGTTTTCACTATATCATGCTATATCAAAAACGTCAAATGAGAACACTTTCGTCCCATCGTTTTTTATAATTCTAGTATAACCTTAAATTTTCATTCTATTTTTATTCAAAAATTAATAAAACTACAGTATTCTAATTCCTTTGATTTCTGTACAATATAATTACTACATATGATGAGGTGAAAAAATGCAAGCACATGAAATCGAGTATAAATTATATGGCGATGATATGCAGTTTGTTGAAATTGAATTGGATCCAGAAGAAAGCGTTGTCGCAGAGGCTGGCGCAATGATGATGATGGAAGATCATATCGAAATGGAAACGATTTTCGGTGATGGTTCTGGACCATCTAGTGGTCTATTCGGTAAATTAATGGGCGCAGGTAAACGTCTCGTTACAGGTGAAAGTATGTTTATGACTGTATTTACAAATACAGGTCATGGCAAACGACACGTATCATTCGCCGCTCCTTATCCTGGAAAAATTATTCCTGTTGATTTAACAGAATATCAAGGAAAAGTAGTCTGCCAAAAAGATGCATTTCTTTGTGCCGCAAAAGGTGTTTCTATCGGAATTGAGTTTACTAAAAAAATAGGAACTGGTTTCTTTGGTGGTGAAGGTTTCATCATGCAGAAACTTGAAGGTGATGGTCTAGCTTTCATGCATGCAGGCGGAACTGTATATAAGCGTGAATTGAAACCTGGCGAGAAACTTCGCATTGATACAGGTTGTCTCGTTGCAATGACGAAAGATGTTAACTACGATGTTCAATTCGTTGGAAAAGTAAAAACAGCTCTATTTGGCGGCGAAGGTTTATTCTTCGCAACGCTAGAAGGTCCTGGAACGGTTTGGATTCAGTCCTTAACACTTAGCCGCTTAGCAGCACGCCTTACAAGCCCAGCAGCTCAAAACAGCGGTGAAGGCAGCGTTTTAGGCGGACTTGGTCGCCTTTTAGATGGGAAAGAATAAATAGTGTCCTTCTGGGGCCTTAGCCATCAACTTAAGAGAATGAATAAAATTAAAACACCCTTTCATAGTACTGCATGAAAGGGTGTTTTAATTTACGTCTACAAACAACAACACGTTGGTTGAGGAGTTACGCATACTAGGTGAAGAATTTCGAAATGAATTTTCCAAATCATCAGTCCATGAGGTTAGATAATATGTCCAGACATAATGCTGTCCTCGTTTTTTCTCCATTTTGGTTCACCCCGCATTATTTAGATAAAATCTGCCTTAAGCTAACGGGCAGGTTGGTTTAATAAGGTAATATTTGGATTAAAATAGATATAAGTAAAAAATTAATAAGGTTTACTTCAGTAAAATAAGGTATATTATATTGGTTGAATAGATTCTCTTTAAAGACAAGAAAAGTAGGTGAACAAAGTGGGAAAATATCAATTGGATTACAAAAGTCAGGTAGCTGTGGCAAAGTTTCATGAAAAACAGACGCCTGCCAAATTTGATAAAAAGCAGCAACTTGAAAAATTGCGTGCGGAGTATTTGAAAAAAAAGCAAAAACAAACAGATAAATAATATGTTATATTTTCCCTGATTTTCTGTATATGGTGCAAACAAACACAAGAAAATAGGTAAGTTATTCATCGTTCAAATATATACAGGCTATTTTTCAAACCTCTTACTTAATGAACTAACGCATGCGTTAGTTCATTAAGTATAAATAAAAAAGTCGATTCCTTGAGATTGAAATCGGCTTTTTTATTTAGGTGGACTATACAAACCATTTTTAACCATATAACATTCCATCGCTTCATTAAGCCATAACTCTTCTTCCTCTGTATAAGGAGAAGGCATCGTATTATTATATTGTTCTTCTACATTCTCTAATTTACCTAGAGAATACATTGTCTCTTCACCGACATACTTAAGAGTCGCTTTCATATGTTCATCAACCAATTTTTGCACTTCTGAATCCTCAATTTGTCTTCCAAATAACCTTTTCACTTCTTTTGCTAAACGCATAAACTCTTTATCAAGTGCTATGTCCTCTTCTTCCGGCTTATTATATAATCCATCAGCCACTTCTTTTGGTACATATTCTTCAAGCCATAAACGTTGTTCGTTTTCTTTTTGGATACTATTAATTAAGCTCATTAATATATTACTATCTACCGCTTCATCTTCCTCAAGGTATTCCATTGTTCGTTCAATCGCCTTTATCGAAACTTCAAGTTGGTTTTTCTTTTCTTCAAAGGCTACTCTTTGATTTTGTAATGTTTCTTTTAAGCTTATATTCAAACTTTTCACATTGAGCATGACACGAATTTCTTCTAAACTATATCCTAATACTTTAAGACTCACTATTTTTTGGAGCGCTAATATATCTCTATCTTTATATACACGGTGTCCTGAACTTATATTTTTTTCAGGTTTAAGCAGACCAAGTTCATCGTAATACTGTAGTGTTCGTATTGATATACCTGTTCTCTTTGAAAACTCACCAATTGAATAGCCTTCCTTTTTGCTCATCCTACACTCCTCCTAACAATATGTTTACAAAAATCATACTCCCTCACGTAACTGTAGGTTCAAGCCTTTTTTCAAAAAGAATGAATCAAGTCCCTCACTGCATATATTGAACTATACCTTTTCTTAAGGAGGGCTTTCTTGATGCGTACTCCTTTATCCTTTGATAAAGACACTGCCATATTGTTAGCATCTTGCTGCGAGTTAACGTATGAACAATATAAACAAAATGGCATTTTCGAAATACCCGATGGGTTCCAATATGTACAAGGGTTTCAAGGAAAGGCCATTCAAAAGACAGAATGGTTCGGATTCATATTAGAATCTGAGGATACGATTATTGTAGCTTTTAGGGGCACACAAACAGATACAGATTGGATTATCGATTCACTCGTCAACCAAAGACCATACCCATACGCTTTAAATAGCGGAAATGTTCATAACGGCTTTCTTTCAATTTATGAATCTTGCCGGGATTCTATTATGGATATGCTCGTGTCATTACCAGCCCATAAGAAACTTCTTGCAACAGGCCATAGCTTAGGCGGCGCGCTCGCCACACTACATATACTCGATGCGCGTATCAACACCGCCTTCGCACAGTACGGTCTTTATACATTTGCCTCTCCCAAAGTGGGCGATATTGTATTTCGTAATTATTATAAACTACAAGTAGCTAGTAGCTTTCGCTTTGTTAATTTATTTGATGTCGTTCCTCTTCTCCCTCCGCGCAATGTCCATTTTAATGAACAAGACTGGGAATATGCACATGTTCATCACAACATGACTTTTACAAAAAACACAAAATCTATTACAAATAATCATGCCATGACAACATACAAAACATGTCTGACTTCTCATTTTTAACCAGGTAATGATTGGAAACCCTATATCCTTATACTATAATAATATATGAAGTTATTTTTGGATAAGGGGACCTTACATGCTAAAATTTATCTTTGCACTTTTTCTAATTGTAATTTTTACGTTTACAGGTTTCTTTACATTTTCATACTTTGCGACGGGAGAATATGGTGGAACAGGTATCATATATACCGCTATCCCATTTCTTTCTTAAGCAAAAAAAGAAAACCGAGCTTAATGAGATTAAGCTCGGTTTTTTAAGTGATTATATTCCTCTTTTAAAAGTGAATACACTTTAGCGTCCCTATACGTATTATTCATTTTTACACTTTGTCTCCATGAATAAAAGTCCCTTCAAAAGGGACTTTCACTTAATACTGTGTAACCGCATTACCAATACTCCAAATCTCATTACTATACTGTAAAATCGTTCGATCACTCGCAAAATGACCAGACTGTGCAATATTTAAAATCGACATTTCTAACCACTTCGTTCGGTTTTCATACGCTCTACCAACAGCTTCTTGCCTTTCCGCATATGGACCAAAATCTCGCAGAACGAAGTATTCATCATTTTGAATTACAAGTGAATCATAAATCGCTTCAAATTCAGCCCCCGACTGTGCAAAGAAACCATTCGTTAACTGATCTACTACTTTTTTAATATGCATATTGTGGTGATAATAATCACTTGCACGATATCCACCATTTTGATAGTAATGAAGAACCTCTTCCGCTGTTAAGCCAAAAATGAAACAGTTATCATCACCGACCCGGTCTTTTATTTCAACATTAGCTCCGTCTAACGTTCCGAGTGTAATCGCACCATTCATCATAAATTTCATATTCCCTGTTCCTGATGCTTCTTTACTCGCAGTTGAAATTTGCTCACTCACATCCGCAGCTGGGAATATATCTTCCGCTAAAGACACTCGATAGTTTTCTAGAAAGATAACTTTCATATATTGGCTTACGTACGGATCATTATTTACTTTCCTTGCGAGTTCATTGATTAATTTAATAATTTTTTTCGCATAGTAATAGCCAGGTGATGCTTTCGCTCCAAAGATAAAAGTACGCGGATAAAATGTAAAACTAGCATCCTCTTTCAAACGGTTATACAAATATAAAATATGAAGAACGTTTAATAGTTGTCGTTTGTAAGCATGTAGTCTTTTTACTTGCACATCAAAAATAGAATTAGGATCAATTGTAATCCCCATTTTATTATGAATACGCTCCGCTAAAATCTCTTTACGCTCTTGTTTTACCTCTGCAAATTTCTCTTGGAAACTCGCATCGTGTTGAACTGTTTGCAGCGCTTGAAGCTTAATCGGTTCTTTCTTCCACTCTCTTCCAATCGCCTCTGAAATCAGGTTTGTCAGCTGCGGATTCGCCTTCATTAACCAACGTCTATGAGCGATTCCATTCGTTTTATTATTAAACTTATCTGGATAAAACTCATAAAACAATCGCATTTCACGTTGCTTTAAAATTTCCGTATGAATTTTTGCTACACCATTTACGCTATGGCTACCGACAATTGCTAAATGAGCCATTTTCACAAGATCATGCGCAATAATCGCCATCTCTTCAATACGATGCCATTCATATGGATAACGTTCCCAAAGTTCATGACAGAAACGTTCATTAATCTCTTCAATAATCATATAAATTCTCGGTAATAACGGTTTAAAAATGTGAATTGGCCACTTCTCAAGCGCTTCTGATAACGTCGTATGATTCGTATAAGAAATCGTTTGTGTCGTTATGTGCCAAGCTTCTTCCCATGCTAGTTTTTCTTCATCTAATAAAATACGCATTAGTTCTGGAATCGCCAAAACTGGATGTGTATCATTAATATGAATCGCAATTTTCTCATGTAATTGACGAAGGTCACCATATCTTTCTCTATGCATACGAACGATATTTTGCAAACTTGCTGATACGAGGAAATACTGTTGCTTCAAACGAAGTATTTTCCCCTCATCATGCGTATCATCTGGATATAAAAACTCCGATACAGCCTCTGTTTCACGCTTATATTTCAAAATATCTTTGCAATTTTGCGGGAAAGGAACTGGTTCAGCATTCCAAAGTCTGAGTGTATTTACAGTACTCGTCTCATAACCTACTACTGGAACGTCATATGGTACTGCCATAATCACTTCTGCATTCGTATGCCTGAACTCTAAACGCCCATCAATGTATAGCGGTTCAACATTGCCGAAATAACTTACTTCTACAGCTTGATCATGCCTTCTTACTTCCCATACGTTTTCATGAAGAAGCCACTGTTCTGGAAATTCAACTTGATAACCATCAACAATTTTTTGATCAAATAAGCCGTGTTTGTAACGAATTCCACAGCCATGACCTGGTAAGTTTAAAGATGCAAGTGAATCAAGGAAACAGGCTGCTAATCGTCCAAGTCCACCATTTCCAAGACCTGCATCTGCTTCCACCTCTTCTAATTGTTGCAAAGAAATCCCAAGCTCAGAAAGTCCTTGTTCACATACATCCCTGATGCCTAAATTTAATATGTTACTTCCAAGCAAACGCCCAAGTAAAAACTCAATGGATAAGTAATACATTTGCTTTTGCTCTCCAGACCGATAACTTTCGTTCGTTGCAATCCATTGACTATTCATATACTCACGTACCATGTACCCAAGCGTATTGTATTGATCACGAGTTGTAGAGTCTTTAAAACTTTTACCATACATCGTCTCTAACTTTTCTAGAAAAGCTGATTTGAAACTTTCAACATGAGTAAACATTTCTTCACCACCTACATGTTATTCCATGAGACTTTTATACAATTTCTTATAGGCAAGAGCTGATTTCTCCCAGCTATAATCTTCAGTCATCGCTTGTTTTACAAGCTGCTCCCATACCGGTTTATCATGATAAAATTCAATCGCACGAAGAACCGTGTGCAACATGTCATGCGCATTAAAGTTCGTGAAACTGAAACCATTTCCTTCTCCAGTTTCTTCGTCATAAGATTGTACAGTATCATTTAATCCGCCTGTCTCTCTTACAATCGGAATTGTACCGTACGCTAATGCAATAAGTTGTCCAAGTCCACACGGTTCAAATAGTGATGGCATTAAGAATAAATCACTTCCCGCATACACTTGGTGGGCTAGCTCTTCATTAAATCCGATATACACTTTTACCTTCTCAGGATACTCGTATGCCATCCACTCAAAGAATTGTTCATATTCAGAATCACCTGATCCTAAAATAATACATTGCACATCTTCCTCCATTATTTCGCGGAATACAGTACGTACTAAATCAAGACCTTTTTGCTTCGTTAATCTCGTTACCATCGAAATAATTGGTGTATCTTCTTTTTCTGGCAAACCAAAATAACGCTGCAATACGCGTTTATTTTCATTCTTTTCCTCTAATGACTCTGCATCATACTGAGCAGTAATATACGAATCCGTTTCTGGATTATATACGCTCGTATCAATTCCATTTACGATGCCGCTAAGCTTACCATTATTTTTTCGTAACAACCCATCTAACTTCTCACCGAAAAATTCATATTGAATTTCCTCTTTGTATGTCGGGCTAACTGCTGTAATTTGATCAGAAGCGATAATTCCGCCCTTCATAAAGTTCACATTTCCATAAAACTCTAGCTGCTCACTATGAAAATATTCATCACCAAGTTCTAACAAGTCGTACATCACTTCAGGAGGAAATACACCTTGGAACTGCAAGTTATGAATCGTATACACCGTTTTAATATGCTCATATAATGGATTATCTTGATACTTTTCACGTAGTAAGAAATTCACCATAGCTGTATGCCAATCGTGGCTATGGAGAACATCCACTTCGAAATCAAGATGCGGAATACACTCTAAAACTGCTTTCGAAAAATAAGAAAAACGCTCTCCGTCATCATAATGACCATATAGAGAATCTCTCTTAAAATAATATTCATTATCTATTAAGTAATACGTAATCCCGTCTTGCTCACCTTTTAAAATTCCGCAATATTGATTTCTCCACCCAAGCGGGACGTTAATTACTTTATGTAACGTACATCCATCCCTTAATTTTTGCGGAATAAGACTATAATTTGGAAGTATAATACGAACGTCCACACCTAATTTTTTCAGCTCTTTTGGGAGCGCACCTGCTACATCAGCTAATCCTCCCGATTTAACAAATGGTACACATTCTGATACTGCAAATAAAATATTCACTTGTTGTCCCACTGCACGAAAAGCTTATACGACTTCCCTTGCAGCTTCCTCCCTTCGAGTTTTCATTTGAATGAATGCTTTAATCAGTGGAGGAAAAACCCCCACTGATTCTTTTAAGAATAACTATTAATCGTACTGTTTTGAATGCTTCCTTTTTCTACAACATATGGCTCATCGGCGTTTCCTTTTAGTACAACACCGTCACCAATTTTCACGTCTTTATCAATAATAACACCGTCTATTATGCAATTATCTCCAATTTGGCTCTTTTGCATAATAATACTATTACGAACAATTGAACCTTTTCCAATTTTAACAGAACGGGAGACAACACTATTTTCTACTTCACCCTCAATAATACTGCCGTTTGCAATCATCGTATTTTTCACTACTGCACCCTTCACATAACGAGTTGGTGGCTCATCTTTTACTTTCGTAAAGATTGGTGCTTCTTTCTTAAATAATTGCTTCCAAATAGAAGGCTGCAAAATTTCTAGGCTATGTTTATAGTAACTTTCAATAGAATCAATAATAGCTACATATCCTGTATGTTCGTACGTAGTAATATGCAGTGATTTCCCGCTCTTTTCTCTCACTACATCAAATAAACTGTATTGCTCCACATCTTTATATGTCTCAAATAAGTCTAGCAATAATTGTTTCTTTAACACATATGTTTGAAGCGAAACCCCTTCATGACAAACTTCAGTAATATCTGCAGACGTATGTATATGTCGCTCTAACACCGCTTGAAAGTTTAACGCTGTTACAAGATGGCTATTCGTAATAACAACATATTCTTCTCTGCTTCTTAGAAAATAATCAATATGTCTTCTAAAATGTGCAAAAGATCCAAATTCGTCATGATCACATTGGCAGTTCGGTGGGAATAAAAACAGTCCATCACGCTTTCTATCTAAATCCCACTGTTTTCCTGAACCGACATGATCCATTAAAGAACGATTTTTATGACTTGTAAAAACCGCCACGCTATGAATATTAGAATTCACCATATTTGAAAGCATGAAATCAATGAGGCGATAACGGCCTCCAAACGGTAACGCCGCTAATGAACGATGCCCTGTTACTTTCTTTAAGGAAGGAAAACTTCCCGTTGCATTAATAATTCCTAACATTTTTTCTCCCATTCATTTCATCCCCCTTTTCTATTTTCCTTCAGCAATTAGTACTACATCATCAACATTTTTTTCTGGACGAATTATTGTCCCATCTTCAATAACCATTTCCGATCCAACGATCGCTCTTTCAATCACAACGTTTTTACCAATCTTTGCCCCCGGCATAACGACAGAATCGATTACCATACTACCTTCTTCCACCGTCACTCCTTGGAATAAAACAGAATGCTTCACGTCCCCTTCAATGACGCACCCTTCATTAATAAGTGACTCTTCTACTTTTGCCTGCTGTGCAATATATTGAGGCGGCTCGTTTGGATTTACAGAATAAATGCGCCAATTACGATCGTTCAAGTTCAACGATGTTTCATCGCGAAGTAAATCCATATTCGCTTCCCATAAGCTTTTCACCGTTCCAACATCTTTCCAATATCCTTCAAATGGATACGCCATCAACTTCTTCCCTTCATCTAACAAGAGCGGAAGTACATCTTTTCCGAAGTCATTACTAGATTCAGGGTTTCTTGCATCCATCTCTAAATATTCTTTTAAAATAGCCCAGTTAAAAATATAAATTCCCATTGATGCAAGATTACTTCTTGGAAATTGCGGTTTCTCCTCAAATTCAACAACTTCCATCTCTTCATTTGTATTCATGATGCCAAAGCGACTTGCTTCATCCCACGGCACTTCAATAACAGAAATCGAAACGTCCGCTTCTTTCTCAATATGGTAATCTAGCATTTTGCTGTAATCCATTTTATAAATATGATCGCCTGATAAAATAAGGACATATTCTGGTTCATACTGACTTAAATAGTTTAAGTTTTGATAAATAGCACTTGCCGTACCTGTATACCACTTCACACCTGAAGACTCCGCATAAGGAGGTAACACAGTGACTCCACCGTTTACACGATCAAGATCCCAAGCATTTCCGATTCCAATATAATTATGAAGTTCTAACGGTTGATATTGTGTTAAAATCCCCACCGTTTCAATACCGGAGTTTGCACAGTTACTTAACGTAAAATCAATAATGCGATATTTACCACCAAATGGAACAGCTGGCTTGGCTAAATTTTTTGTTAATGCACTTAAACGACTACCTTTTCCCCCTGCTAGTAACATTGCTACGCACTTTTGTTTTTGAGCCATCTTGTTTTTTGCTCCCCTTTCTCGTCTTCACTGGTCGTAATATGGATACGCCAAATGGTGGAATTGTAATTTCTACATGTGCCGCTTGATTATGATATGGCTCTAGAATCGTCTTGAGACGTTTCTTATTCACTTGCCCCGATCCGCCATATTGCGCCGAGTCACTGTTTAAAATTTCGTTATAGTACTCGAAATCCGGTACACCTACTTTATAGTTTTCATATGTAGCTTTCGTAAAATTACATACGACAACTAACGCATCTTCCTGCTTATCCCCTTGGCGGATAAACGAGAAAATACTTTGCTCATTATTATTAGCATCAATCCACTGAAATCCTTCAGGCGAGTGATCTAACTGCCAAAGTGGTTTTGAGCGCTTATACAATGCTATGAGCTCTTTAAAGTAATCATGCATATTACGATGCATTTCAAAATCATGTAAATTCCAATCTAAATCTTCAAGGTCTTTCCACTCATCAAATTGCCCGAATTCTCCACCCATAAAGAGTAATTTCTTACCTGGATGAGTAAAGAAATATCCATATAATAAACGAAGCTGAGCAAACTTATCCCAGTAATCTCCTGGCATTTTATTTAATAACGACTTTTTCCCATGAACGACTTCATCATGAGAAAGCGGCAATATGAAGTTTTCAGAGTGAGCATATATTAAAGAGAATGTCATTTTCTCATGAATGTATTTCCGGTACTCTGGCGCACATTCCATATATTTCAGCACGTCATTCATCCAACCCATATTCCATTTATAATTGAATCCAAGTCCACCCTCGTATGTTGGAGCTGTTACAAGTGGCCAAGCTGTTGAATCTTCCGCTGTCATAAGAAACTCTTCATCTTCTGCAAACACGGCTTCATTTAACTCTCGTAAGAAAGAAACAGCATGTTCATTGCTTTGCTCTTTTCCTTCTTTATTCCAGTACAGCATATTCGCAACTGCATCTACCCTGAAACCATCAATATGGAAATGCCTCATCCAAAATAACGCATTTGAAATTAAGAAATTACGTACTTCTCTCTTCCCTAAATCAAAATTAACAGTTCCCCATACAAGGTTTTCTTGTACGTCTCTATCTTTATATTCATAAGTCGGTGTCCCATCAAACAAATATAAACCGTGAGCATCTTTACAAAAATGCCCCGGTACCCAATCTAAAATGACACCGATTCCATATTTATGACATTCATCGACAAAATACATCAAATCATGTGGCGTGCCGAATCTACTTGTCGCTGCATAATATCCTGTTCCTTGATATCCCCAAGAACGGTCATAGGGATGCTCAACAAGCGGCATAATTTCAATATGTGTAAATTGATGTTCCACCACATACGGAATGAGCTCCTCGGCCATTTCTCTGTAAGAATACAGAGCGCCATCCTCTTTCTTTTTCCAAGAACCGAAATGTAATTCATAAACTGTCATCGCTTCTTTATAAATCGATTTTTTCTTTCTCTTACGAATCCAGTTTTTATCATTCCATTCATATCCCTCTATATCAAAAACTACAGATGCCGTATTTGGTCTTACTTCTGCATATACTGCATAAGGATCCGCTTTTAAAATAACGTCACCGTCCATCGTTTCAATCGCATACTTATATATATCATTCTCTTCAATATGCGGTGCAAACAAGGACCAAATCCCCTCTTCTGTCACTTGTAGCATCTTATGTTGCTCATAATCCCATTCATTAAAATCCCCAACAACACTCATTGCTTTCGCATGAGGAGCCCATACTGTGAATCGTACACCTCGCATCCCATCTTCCGTCACAATATGTGCCCCAAAGATGTTATAACTGTCATAGTACTTTTCTGTATGAAACTCATCTCGTTTCACTTCTTCACAATTTATTACATCCAATATGTTCACCTCACTAAGATGACAGAAATTTTTTACTCTTTATCATTTCTGCGAAAAACTGAAATATCCTTGTTATTTTTTTAAAAATATTCGTTTTTTTCTTAAATTTCACTTAAAATGTTCACATTTACTGTGTAAAATATCGAATTTTGACGAATATTCATTGCAAACGCTTCATTTCCTACTAGTCTTTCATCCTATTATTTATTTCTCAACCTTTATTTCATAAGATTTATCCTATTTTACTCGCTATTTATCACTTAAAATCGTAACAAAATAATCTGTCATAAAAAATGTTTCTCAACATTTTTTTGTCACAATTTTATTGAAACGGAAAATTCATAAGCATATACTTGTTCTCAATAAAGAACGTTGAACCTTCGCAAATATAATTCATACTGAAACACTATGTTTACTCTATCGATGCTCCAGGCGAAAGTTTGATAAAAATTAAATTAGGGGGCTTTCTTATGTCATTAAAACAAAAGGTTGGAATAGGAGTTGTCACAGCTTCACTTGGCTTATCCCTTACATTCGGCGGTGTATTCGCCTATTTCAGCGACTCCGAAACATCGGATAATTCATTTCAAGCTGGTACGTTAGACCTTTCTATTAACCCAAGTGTAATCGTTAACGTGAAAGATTTAAAACCAGGTGATTTTATTGAAAGAAATTTCAAGCTTGAAAACAAAGGAACATTGGATATTGCAAAAGTAGCACTTGAAACATCCTATGAGGTTACAGATGCAAAACAAAATAATGATGGTGAAGATTTAGGTGATCACATCATCGTCAAATTTTTAGTGAATGATGGAAAGCCATCTAATCCAAACGATGATCATGAAATTTTGTGGGAAACAAAACTATCAGAATTAAAAACTATGAAACCGGAGGATGTAGCTACTTCTCTAGAACGTCATAACTTAATAGACGGTATTAAATCTGGTGAAACGGATTACTTACACGTTCTCTTCTCATTTGAAGATAATGACCAAGATCAAAATAAGTTTCAAGGTGATTCTTTACAACTAAGCTGGACATTCAATGCAGAACAAACAAAAGGTGAAGAGAAATAATCCTATTTTTTCTCTATTAAAAAATACAAATTATCGGAGGCTTATAAATGAAAAAGAAAAATCGTTTTGTTACCGGAATTGTAACGGCTGGTGTTCTATTTTCAACTACCCTTCCGTTCAATGTACTTGCTGAAAACCCTATTAACCAAATTGACTCTTCAAACGCCCAGTCTTTACTATCAAAACTTTCTAAAGAACAGCGCCAGGCATTACAAACGTTAGATGCCAATCCTGGTTTTACTATTTCGCCAGATATTAATACGAGTAGTTCTGAACCAGTAAATATCATTGTAGAATTTCAAACTGCTCCAGTAAAGATTAATGAATTAAAACAAAAAGAAAAAGGGTTACAAGCTGCTCCTGAAAATATAAAGGCACGTATTGATCAAGAACATGAGGAATTCCAAAAAGGACTCAAACGTCTTTATCAATTTAGCCCATCAGTAAAATCAGGGAATTTCCAGTCTGTACAAATTAAACGTTCTTATAAACATGCGATGAATGGCGTGGCGATGACATTACCAGCTAATACAGTTGAAGAACTGTTGCGAATTGGCGTCGTAAAACGTATTTGGAAAGATTACGAAGTTAAATTAAATTTACCAAAACAAGCGGAGCAGAAAGCACCTCAAAAACTAACAGATAGCATTCCGCAAATTGGGATAGATAAGTTACATAGCGAGGGCATTACCGGAAAAGGAATTAAAGTTGGTGTATTAGATACAGGTATTGATTACAATCACCCTGACTTAAAAGACGTGTATAAAGGCTATCGCGCAAAACCGGGTGAAGATTCTAGTCAGGTAGACCCAAACTCCGTAAAAGGTTGGGACTTTATTAATAACGACGCAGATCCGATGGAAACAACTTATACAGAGTGGCAACAATCTGGCGCTCCTGAATTTGATGATCGTGGTTCTTCCTTCTACACAGCACACGGTACTCACGTAGCAGGTATCGTTTCTGCTCAAAAGAAAAATAAATCAGATTCCGCAGTAAAAGGTGTTGCACCTGACATTGAACTGTATAACTATCGTGTACTCGGTCCTTATGGAAGCGGCGATAGTTCTGGTATTATCGCTGCAATCGATAAATCTATTTCTGACGGTATGAACGTCATTAACTTATCGTTAGGTGACGATAGCAACAATCCGCTTGATCCAACGTCTATCGCTGTCAATAACGCAATGCTTTCGGGCGTTGTTACAGTCGTTGCTGCCGGGAACTCTGGCCCAAATCCAGCGACCCTCGGATCACCAGGCGCTTCTCCATTTGCTATTACAGTTGGGGCAAGCGATAGCTCTATTTCCTTACCGAAACTATCAGGTCATGCTGGACAATTACAATTCCCTAACCTAATTTTATTCGGAAAAAATTTCACTGATAAAATAGAAGATTTTAAAGGACAATCTTTACCTATTGAATCTGTAGGAATCGGTACCCCTGACGAGTTTAGCAAAAAAGATGTAAAAGGAAAAATTGCCCTCGTTACGCGCGGAACAATCTCATTTGATGAAAAAATCGCTAATGCGAAACAAGCAGGTGCAAAGGCCGTTATTATTTATAACAATGTCGATGGAGAGATTCCTTACTACATTGGCGAAAGTACAAAATACATTCCAGCATTCCGCCTAACGAAAGAAGATGGCGAAAAACTAAAAGCTCAAATTGAACAAGGCAAAACATCCTTAACTTTCGATGAAATCAATTACATTCAAACAGAAGGCGATCATCTTGCAGACTTTAGCTCACGCGGCCCTGTTACATCAAATGATGATATTAAACCTGATATTACAGCGCCTGGTGTTGCGGTACTTTCAACAGTCCCTGAATATATTAACGATCCACAAGAAGGGGAAAATTATGATGTTTCCTATGAGCGCATGCAAGGAACTTCAATGGCTTCTCCTCACATCGCTGGTGTGGCTGCACTTATTTTGCAAGAACACCCAGAATACTCTCCATTTGATGTGAAAGCTTCCCTCATGAATACTGCTGATGATTTAAAAGAGAAGTATTCCGTATATGAAGTTGGAGCTGGACGAGTAGATGCTTACAACTCCGTTCATACTGAAACGAGTTTTAAAGTGTTAGATACAACAAAAACAATAGTTAATGATGAAGTGATTGAAGTACCAGAAGAAACTGGATCAATTGCATTCGGGAAGTACTATCAAAAAGATGGGGAATCAATTGAACAAAAACGAAAAATTAAAATTGAAAATCGCAATAAACAGGAGAAAAAAGAATTTAAAACAGAAATTTCTTATACACCAGCATCTTCCACTATTAACGATGCTACCGCAAGCGGTGTAAAAGTTTCTACTTCTGAAACAATAACAATTGATGCTGGAAAAGCAGATGAAATCGAAGCGAAAATCCATGTCCCAGCAGGTGCAAAGCAAGGCCGATATGAAGGATATATTCATATTACGAACACGAAAAATAAAGAAGAAACGTATCAAATTCCGTTCTCTATTCGTGTGTCAGAGCCTGGTATTGAAAATGCACTATTATCAAGAAAAACAATCTCAACTGATACATCTACATTCAATCCATACCGTGAATCATATGTTCACGGGGCGTTCCAATTAAATAGCGAACTTGAAACGTTAGATCTTATCGTGAAAGACTCAAAAACAAATAAAGCGCTCGGCTTCATTGGAACATTGAATACAAGCGGACTAAAAACTGATGTTTATTACTACTTAGATTCATTCTTTAACGGAAAAGTGTATCCTTTTACAAGTGATCCTGCAAAACCAATCGGTGATGAGAAAATCGACTTACCAGAAGGTGATTACACAATTGAATTTGTTGGCTACGATAAAGCCGGGAAGGCACGTGTGAAAGGTGATTATGTCGTAATTGATAATACACCACCAGAAGTGAAATTAACTGGATTACAGCCTGGTATTTATGAATTAAATGAAGAAAACTACACAGTAGAAGACGGTAAAAAAGCACTATGGATTAAAGGAAATGTATATGATTCTAACGTTGACTACTTAAGAGGAAAAGGATTAAACATTACGCAAGAAGCGAACGGTGTTATGTACTATGATTATTCTCCATACTTGCACAAGTTTTTACCTATTAATGAAAATGGTAACTTTAAAGTTGGTATTACACCTGATTCATTTAAAACTGAAGGTCCAATGAACACAGGCGTATACATTTTCGATTATGCAACTGCAGGCCCCGACTATCCAAGCGGTGTAAATAACTATTGGTTTATCCCGCAAGGTGCTCAATATGCAAAAGCTAGTTATGATAAAAAAGAATTATATAAAAATGATGAATTCACTGTGACACTAGATGCTAAACATGTGAAACAATTTGTATCTGGAGAATTTAACGTGAAATTTTTAGAGAAAAACTTTAAATTCTCACACGCTAAATTAAATCCTACTTTTGAAAAATTAGCTGCCGAAAAAGGCGTGAAAACAAAACTAAATGAAACAAAATTAGAAGAGGGATCTGTTACGGTGGGCGGAGCTATCGATGATAAAAACTTCGCTGGATTAGACGGCGATTTCCCATTCATCGATGTAACTTTCAAAGTAGAAAATGATGAATTTTATCAAGCAAATGCTCAATTAGATTTACCAATGTTCGTTTACTGGAAACAAGGTGAAACAGAACCAAATGGAATGCGCATACTACAAGATCAAACATTCTCAGTTATGTCCTTAAATTCACTAGTAGAAGGTAATATTAAGCCTGGTGCATTCGTAAATGAACGTGGATATTTAGATGAAAAGTTCGATTATACGAAACTTGGCGTAAAAGTATATGCAACTGATTCTTACCGTCATAAGTTTGAAGGCTCGTTAGATCGATATGGATACTTCAAACTTAATGGACTCCCTGTTAATAAACGCGATTATAACTTATACGTAGAAGTGCCCGGGCATTTAACAAGCCGTCTAACAACGAAATTAGGTACTGAAAAAGATGGTAAGCTACTCGGTCAATATTATTATGCTCGTCCAGATGAAAACCTTGCAGGCGACGTAAATGGCGATAAAGTAATTGATATTAAAGATGCTGAAATTATCGCTAATAACTATGGTAAAAAAGGAGTATCTGTAAAAGATGGCGATCTTAATAATGACGGCATCGTCGACGAAAAAGACATTCGCTTCATAGAAAAGAACTTCTTGAAAAAAGGACCAGATGCAGCAAAATCACAAACACCTGTAGAAAAATCAAAGAGCGGTACACTCGCAGATATTTTAAAGAAATTAGGATTAACACCGAAAAAATAACACATAAAAGCACTCTATTCGAAAATAGAGTGCTCTTTTCTATAAACGACCCTTATCCAGCAAAAGGGGTATATTGGGGATATACAAGGGAAACCGGAAAAGGAATTTATATTAAATTATATAAAAACTCAGAGGTAGGAAGCAGTTTCCCGCCTCTGAATTATTTAGCAATTATTATAGTACTGGTGCCATTGTTTCTTTTAATACTTTTACAGAATGAGCGAATTTCGCTTTTTCTTCTTCATTTAGCTCAAGTTCTACGATTTCACGTACACCTTCGCGGTTAATAACAGCTGGAACACCTACGAAAGCATCTTTCTCACCATATTGACCTTCAAGGTATGCCGATACAGTTAATACGCTGTTCTCGTTGCTTAAGATTGCTTTAGTTACACGAAGTAGTGACATACCGATTCCGTAGTAAGTTGCACCTTTACGTTCGATGATATGATAAGCTGCATCGCGTACATTTTCGAAGATTTTATCTAAATCTTCTTGGTTATACTGTTCGTTGTTCGCTAAGATTGTTTCTAGTTTTTGTACACCTACAGTAGCGTGGCTCCATACTGGAAGTTCAGTGTCACCGTGCTCACCAACGATGTAAGCATGAACGTTACGTGGATCTACATCTAAGTAGTCACCTAACATGTAACGGAAACGAGCAGAGTCTAAAGTAGTACCAGAACCGATTACACGCTCTTTTGGTAAACCAGATTCTTTCCAAGTTACGTAAGTTAAAATATCAACTGGGTTTGTAGCGATTAAGAAAATTCCATCGAATCCGCTATCCATAATGCCGCGAACGATTTGTTTAAAGATCTTTGTATTTTTCTCAACTAAGTCTAAACGAGTTTCGCCTGGCTTTTGTGGTAATCCAGCAGTGATAACTACTAAATCTGCATCTTTACAATCTGCATAGCTACCGCTCCAAACTTTTGTTGGTGCTGGAGAGAATGGTACCGCATGGCTTAAGTCCATTGCTTCCCCTTCTGCTTTTGCTTCATTAACATCTACTAGTACGAATTCTTCAGCTACACCTTGGTTGATCATTGAGTAAGCGTAACTACAACCTACAGCTCCTGTTCCTACTAATACTACGCGATTAATACCTTTTTTCATGTTAATTTCCCCTTTCAATTGTTTACATCTATTTTTTATTATTGTTTAAGTAATTAATTAAAATACTAATTTAATGTTGTTTAACTTCTTTACATACATATTGTAGCACGGATTATTGTGAAAAAGTTCACAAATTATGACCTATTTGTGAACTTTTTCACATAGAGTGTAAAGTTGTTAGAATGCGGGTGAAATCCATCTCAATGGAGGCGTTTTCTTTAGATTGTGAAAGGTTTTTTCTTAAAGTTTTCTTGGTAAGTGAAATTATATCGAACAAAACTTTGGTTATATCGACGTTTCGACAAGGATAACACCATAAAGAAGCTGTCTCCAATAGATTACCTATTTAGAGACAGCTTCTTCTATCTATATATGTTATCTAAAGCAGACTACTAAAAGTCCGCTTTAGATAACATATATACAACAAAAAAGAGATAGCAGATTATGCTATCTCTTTTAGTATGACCCGTACGGGATTCGAACCCGTGTTACCGCCGTGAAAGGGCGGTGTCTTAACCACTTGACCAACGGGCCAAAATCTGGCAGAGAAGAAGGGATTCGAACCCTCGCACCGCGTTCGCGATCTACTCCCTTAGCAGGGGAGCCCCTTGAGCCACTTGGGTACTTCTCTATAATATGGCTCCGCAGGTAGGACTCGAACCTACGACCGATCGGTTAACAGCCGATAGCTCTACCACTGAGCTACTGCGGAATAATTATGGTGGGCCTAAATGGACTCGAACCATCGACCTCACGCTTATCAGGCGTGCGCTCTAACCAGCTGAGCTATAGGCCCATAAAAAGCGGGTGAAGAGAATCGAACTCTCGACCAGAGCTTGGAAGGCTCTTGTTTTACCACTAAACTACACCCGCATTAAATTAAAAATGGTGAGCCATGAAGGATTCGAACCTTCGACCCTCTGATTAAAAGTCAGATGCTCTACCAACTGAGCTAATGGCTCATTTTGAAAGTGGTGCCGGCTAGAGGACTTGAACCCCCAACCTACTGATTACAAGTCAGTTGCTCTACCAATTGAGCTAAGCCGGCTTGCGATTTCAAAATGGTGGCTCGGGACGGAATCGAACCGCCGACACGAGGATTTTCAGTCCTCTGCTCTACCGACTGAGCTACCGAGCCTTTATGTAAAAAAATGGCGGTCCCGACCGGGGTCGAACCGGCGATCTCCTGCGTGACAGGCAGGCATGTTAACCACTACACCACGGGACCATTTGGTTGCGGGGACAGGATTTGAACCTGCGACCTTCGGGTTATGAGCCCGACGAGCTACCGTACTGCTCCACCCCGCGATGATATAATATTTAATTTAGAAAAAATGGAGGAGGTAGAGGGATTCGAACCCCCGCGCGACTCTCGCCGCCTGTCGGTTTTCAAGACCGATCCCTTCAGCCGAACTTGGGTATACCTCCGAGATATGAACTTTGAGTGGTGGACCTTGTAGGACTCGAACCTACGACCGGACGGTTATGAGCCGTCTGCTCTAACCAGCTGAGCTAAAGGTCCTTTATGGTAGCGGCGGAGGGGATCGAACCCCCGACCTCACGGGTATGAACCGTACGCTCTAGCCAGCTGAGCTACACCGCCATAAGTTATATTCAAATAAGTGGAGCCTAGCGGGATCGAACCGCTGACCTCCTGCGTGCAAGGCAGGCGCTCTCCCAGCTGAGCTAAGGCCCCATATTTTGAAAATATCGGGAAGACAGGATTTGAACCTGCGACCCCCTGGTCCCAAACCAGGTGCTCTACCAAGCTGAGCCACTTCCCGTTAATAAAAAACGCGCCCGAGAGGAGTCGAACCCCTAACCTCTTGATCCGTAGTCAAACGCTCTATCCAATTGAGCTACGGGCGCATATGGTGCCGAGGGCGGGGGTCGAACCCGCACGGTGGTCACCCACCGCAGGATTTTAAGTCCTGTGCGTCTGCCTGTTCCGCCACCCCGGCATGTCATACTGAAAATTGGAGCGGAAGACGGGATTCGAACCCGCGACCCCAACCTTGGCAAGGTTGTATTCTACCACTGAACTACTTCCGCAAGACATGTTTGAGTTATTTTATTAAAGTGCGGGTGAAGGGAGTCGAACCCCCACGCCAAAGGCGCTAGATCCTAAGTCTAGTGCGTCTGCCAATTCCGCCACACCCGCATATTATAATTTAAAAAGAAAAATGGGGCGACTGATGGGAATTGAACCCACGAGTGCCGGAGCCACAATCCGGTGCGTTAACCACTTCGCCACAACCGCCATGATTTTCTGGTGCCGACTAGAGGACTTGAACCCCCAACCTACTGATTACAAGTCAGTTGCTCTACCAATTGAGCTAAGTCGGCTAAATGGTGGAGGATGACGGGATCGAACCGCCGACCCCCTGCTTGTAAGGCAGGTGCTCTCCCAGCTGAGCTAATCCTCCGAATTGCCTGGCAACGTCCTACTCTCACAGGGACAAGGTCCCAACTACCATCGGCGCTAGAGAGCTTAACTTCCGTGTTCGGTATGGGAACGGGTGTGACCTCTCTGCCATCATTACCAGACTGTATTCATTTAAGACAAGAATTATCATAACTTATTCGACATTTAAAGTCAACAAGTTTTTTATATTCTTTCAAAACTAGATAACAGTGCTTCATATTATATGGTTAAGTCCTCGATCTATTAGTATTCGTCAGCTCCACATGTCACCATGCTTCCACCTCGAACCTATCAACCTGATCATCTTTCAGGGATCTTACTAGCTTACGCTATGGGAAATCTCATCTTGAGGGGGGCTTCATGCTTAGATGCTTTCAGCACTTATCCCTTCCGCACATAGCTACCCAGCTATGCCCTTGGCAGAACAACTGGTACACCAGCGGTGCGTCCATCCCGGTCCTCTCGTACTAAGGACAGCTCCTCTCAAATTTCCTGCGCCCACGACGGATAGGGACCGAACTGTCTCACGACGTTCTGAACCCAGCTCGCGTACCGCTTTAATGGGCGAACAGCCCAACCCTTGGGACCGACTACAGCCCCAGGATGCGATGAGCCGACATCGAGGTGCCAAACCTCCCCGTCGATGTGGACTCTTGGGGGAGATAAGCCTGTTATCCCCGGGGTAGCTTTTATCCGTTGAGCGATGGCCCTTCCATGCGGAACCACCGGATCACTAAGCCCGACTTTCGTCCCTGCTCGACTTGTAGGTCTCGCAGTCAAGCTCCCTTATGCCTTTGCACTCTACGAATGATTTCCAACCATTCTGAGGGAACCTTTGGGCGCCTCCGTTACACTTTAGGAGGCGACCGCCCCAGTCAAACTGCCCACCTGACACTGTCTCCCGGGTCGATGAGACCCGTAGGTTAGAATTTCAATACAGTCAGGGCGGTATCCCACCAGCGCCTCCACCGAAGCTAGCGCTCCGGTTTCAATGGCTCCCGCCTATCCTGTACAAACTGTACCAAAATTCAATATCAGGCTACAGTAAAGCTCCACGGGGTCTTTCCGTCCTGTCGCGGGTAACCTGCATCTTCACAGGTACTATAATTTCACCGAGTCTCTGGTTGAGACAGTGCCCAAATCGTTACACCTTTCGTGCGGGTCGGAACTTACCCGACAAGGAATTTCGCTACCTTAGGACCGTTATAGTTACGGCCGCCGTTTACTGGGGCTTCAGTTCAGAGCTTCGCTTACGCTAACCCCTCTCCTTAACCTTCCAGCACCGGGCAGGTGTCAGCCCCTATACTTCGCCTTACGGCTTCGCAGAGACCTGTGTTTTTGCTAAACAGTCGCTTGGGCCTATTCACTGCGGCTTTCCGTTAAGAAAGCACCCCTTCTCCCGAAGTTACGGGGTCATTTTGCCGAGTTCCTTAACCAGAGTTCTCTCGCACACCTTAGGATTCTCTCCTCGCCTACCTGTGTCGGTTTGCGGTACAGGCACCTTTTATCTCGCTAGAAGCTTTTCTTGGCAGCGGGGAATCAAAGACTTCGCTCCATAAGGAGCTTCCCCATCACAGCTCAGCCTTCACGATAAGCGGATTTGCCTACTTATCAGCCTAACTGCTTGGACGTGCACAACCAATCGCACGCTTCTTCTATCCTTCTGCGTCCCTCCATTGCTCAAACGATAAAGAGGTGGTACAGGAATATCAACCTGTTGTCCATCGCCTACGCCTGTCGGCCTCGGCTTAGGTCCTGACTAACCCTGAGCGGACGAGCCTTCCTCAGGAAACCTTAGGCATTCGGTGGACGGGATTCTCACCCGTCTTTCGCTACTCATACCGGCATTCTCACTTCTAAGCGCTCCACCAGTCCTTCCGGTCTGACTTCACTGCACTTAGAACGCTCCCCTACCACTGATACCATTGGTATCAATTCGCAGCTTCGGTGGTGTATTTAGCCCCGGTACATTTTCGGCGCAGAGTCACTCGACTAGTGAGCTATTACGCACTCTTTAAATGGTGGCTGCTTCTGAGCCAACATCCTAGTTGTCTAAGCAACTCCACATCCTTTTCCACTTAATACACACTTTGGGACCTTAGCTGGCGATCTGGGCTGTTTCCCTCTTGACTACGGATCTTATCACTCGCAGTCTGACTCCTAAGGATAAGTCATTGGCATTCGGAGTTTGACTGAATTCGGTAATCCGATGAGGACCCCTAGTTCAATCAGTGCTCTACCTCCAAGACTCTTACACTTAAGGCTAGCCCTAAAGCTATTTCGGGGAGAACCAGCTATCTCCAGGTTCGATTGGAATTTCTCCGCTACCCACACCTCATCCCCGCACTTTTCAACGTGCGTGGGTTCGGGCCTCCATTCAGTGTTACCTGAACTTCACCCTGGACATGGGTAGATCACCTGGTTTCGGGTCTACGACCACGTACTAAACGCCCTATTCAGACTCGCTTTCGCTGCGGCTCCGCCTCTTCAGCTTAACCTCGCACGGGATCGTAACTCGCCGGTTCATTCTACAAAAGGCACGCCATCACCCATTAACGGGCTCTGACTATTTGTAGGCACACGGTTTCAGGATCTCTTTCACTCCCCTTCCGGGGTGCTTTTCACCTTTCCCTCACGGTACTGGTTCACTATCGATCACTAGGGAGTATTTAGCCTTGGGAGATGGTCCTCCCAGATTCCGACGGAATTTCACGTGTTCCGCCGTACTCAGGATACATTCAAGAGAGAACGAAGTTTCGACTACGGGGTTATTACCCTCTGTGACGGACCTTTCCAGGTCGCTTCGTCTACCTCGTTCCTTTGTAACTCCGTATAGAATGTCCTACAACCCCAAGAGGCAAGCCTCTTGGTTTGGGCTAGATTCCGTTTCGCTCGCCGCTACTCAGGAAATCGCATTTGCTTTCTCTTCCTCCAGGTACTTAGATGTTTCAGTTCCCTGGGTCTGTCTTCCATACCCTATGTATTCAGGTAAGGATACCATACCATTACGTATAGTGGGTTTCCCCATTCGGAAATCTTCGGATCAAAGCTTACTTACAGCTCCCCGAAGCATATCGGCGTTAGTCCCGTCCTTCATCGACTCCTAGTGTCAAGGCATCCACCGTGCGCCCTTTCTAACTTAACCAAACTAAAATTAAAAAAATATGAGCTACACTGTTATCTAGTTTTCAAAGAACATACATTTAAACTTGAGAGATAGTTCTCTCAAAACTGAACGAAACAAAACAAGTCAACGTTTATTGATGAACTGCGTTCATCAATTCTCCATAGAAAGGAGGTGATCCAGCCGCACCTTCCGATACGGCTACCTTGTTACGACTTCACCCCAATCATCTGTCCCACCTTAGGCGGCTGGCTCCATAAAGGTTACCCCACCGACTTCGGGTGTTACAAACTCTCGTGGTGTGACGGGCGGTGTGTACAAGGCCCGGGAACGTATTCACCGCGGCATGCTGATCCGCGATTACTAGCGATTCCAGCTTCATGTAGGCGAGTTGCAGCCTACAATCCGAACTGAGAACGGTTTTATGAGATTAGCTCCACCTCGCGGTCTTGCAGCTCTTTGTACCGTCCATTGTAGCACGTGTGTAGCCCAGGTCATAAGGGGCATGATGATTTGACGTCATCCCCACCTTCCTCCGGTTTGTCACCGGCAGTCACCTTAGAGTGCCCAACTTAATGATGGCAACTAAGATCAAGGGTTGCGCTCGTTGCGGGACTTAACCCAACATCTCACGACACGAGCTGACGACAACCATGCACCACCTGTCACTCTGCTCCCGAAGGAGAAGCTCTATCTCTAGAGTTTTCAGAGGATGTCAAGACCTGGTAAGGTTCTTCGCGTTGCTTCGAATTAAACCACATGCTCCACCGCTTGTGCGGGCCCCCGTCAATTCCTTTGAGTTTCAGCCTTGCGGCCGTACTCCCCAGGCGGAGTGCTTAATGCGTTAACTTCAGCACTAAAGGGCGGAAACCCTCTAACACTTAGCACTCATCGTTTACGGCGTGGACTACCAGGGTATCTAATCCTGTTTGCTCCCCACGCTTTCGCGCCTCAGTGTCAGTTACAGACCAGAAAGTCGCCTTCGCCACTGGTGTTCCTCCATATCTCTACGCATTTCACCGCTACACATGGAATTCCACTTTCCTCTTCTGCACTCAAGTCTCCCAGTTTCCAATGACCCTCCACGGTTGAGCCGTGGGCTTTCACATCAGACTTAAGAAACCACCTGCGCGCGCTTTACGCCCAATAATTCCGGATAACGCTTGCCACCTACGTATTACCGCGGCTGCTGGCACGTAGTTAGCCGTGGCTTTCTGGTTAGGTACCGTCAAGGTGCCAGCTTATTCAACTAGCACTTGTTCTTCCCTAACAACAGAGTTTTACGACCCGAAAGCCTTCATCACTCACGCGGCGTTGCTCCGTCAGACTTTCGTCCATTGCGGAAGATTCCCTACTGCTGCCTCCCGTAGGAGTCTGGGCCGTGTCTCAGTCCCAGTGTGGCCGATCACCCTCTCAGGTCGGCTACGCATCGTCGCCTTGGTGAGCCGTTACCTCACCAACTAGCTAATGCGACGCGGGTCCATCCATAAGTGACAGCCGAAGCCGCCTTTCAATTTCGAACTATGCAGTTCAAAATATTATCCGGTATTAGCCCCGGTTTCCCGGAGTTATCCCAGTCTTATGGGTAGGTTACCCACGTGTTACTCACCCGTCCGCCGCTAACTTCATAAGAGCAAGCTCTTAATCCATTCGCTCGACTTGCATGTATTAGGCACGCCGCCAGCGTTCATCCTGAGCCAGGATCAAACTCTCCAATAAAGTTAGTTTGTCTAGCATCTAAAAATAAAAATTGACGTTCACGTTGTTTGTTTCGTTCAGTTTTCAAAGAACTTATCTGCCGCTTCAGAAGCGACTTCATCATATTAACATCTTCATTTTTCGATGTCAACTATGTTTTTCAATTTCTTTTTTGTCGTTTTCTGCGTTTCTGCATCAGCGACGTTTATTAATATATCATGTGAAAAAATGAAATGCAACACCTTTTGAAAACTTTTTTGAAACCAACTACATTTCTTTTTTTAATATCATATACTTAAACGAAACATCTCTTTCATTTCTAAGTAATTCCTACATATATTCTATAGAAAGTCACTCTGTCAAAAAACGTTTCTTTCTATATAAAGTGAAACTTTAATCAGTGTGGGGTGTTAATCCCCCACTAATTATTAGCCTTCACCAATCGGGCATTAACGGGCAGTCGTCTCCCACCTAACTTTCTCGCATTCGGCGAATTTTGAGGCGGGGCTGACTGCCCGCAAATAGTGGGATAAACGTTTTATTCATATACCATATCATACAAGGAGGAATATACATGGACTACACCGACTTATTAATAAAACTAGGTCTCTCGGCTATTTTAGGATTCGCTATCGGTTTAGAGCGCGAATTAAAACGTAAACCACTCGGCTTAAAAACGTGTTTAGTTATTTCTATTATTAGTTGCCTCCTAACTATTGTTTCTATTAAAGCAGCTTACAACTTACCACATACCGATCATATGAATATGGATCCACTTCGACTTGCCGCTCAAATTGTATCAGGAATTGGTTTTTTAGGTGCCGGTGTAATTTTACGCAGAGGAAACGATAGTATTGCGGGGTTAACGACCGCCGCTATGATTTGGGGTGCTTCTGGCATCGGTATTGCCGTTGGAGCTGGTTTCTATATCGAGGCTATTTTCGGAATGTGTTTCCTTATGATTAGTGTAGAACTTATACCATTAGCGATGAAATACGTCGGTCCTAGATCATTTCGCCAACGTGATATCGCAGTGAGACTCGTTGTACGAAATATGGACAATATCCCGACCGTAATTGAAGAAATAAAAGAAATGGATATAAAAGTTAAGAACATGAAGCTCAAAACATTGGAAAATGGTTCGCACTATTTACATTTAAAATTGTCTATCGATCAAAAAAGACATACTGCTGATGTTTATTATGCTCTTCAGCGTCTTGAAAGTGTTCAACAAACTGAAGTTGAAAGTATGTATTAATTATGAAATGAACTCTCTTTTTTATTAGAGAGTTTTTCTTTTTTCTATAATGGTAACAATGAATGTAGTCCTGAAAAGTAAGGAGGAATAGGAACTTGAAATCCCGTCCGAATTTAGTAGATACATTTCGTGATTCCATTATTTTTCGTTTAATTTGCTTTATTATTGTACTTACTGCCCTCTCCGGCTTTCTTATACATATATTAGAGCCATCTCACTTCACCACATGGTTCGACGGGGTTTGGTGGTCAATCGTTACCATTTTCACCGTTGGATACGGGGATTTCGCCCCCCATACAACGATAGGAAAACTTATTGGTATATGTATTATTTTATTAGGAACGGGATTTTGTTCTTATTATATGGTTCTATTCGCTACCGACATGATTAATAAACAATATATGAGAATTAAAGGTGAAACAGCTGCTACCTCTAATGGTCATATGATTATCGTTGGCTGGAATGAGCGTGCAAAACATGTTGTAAAACAAATGCACATATTACAACCGAACCTTGATATCGTTTTAATTGATGAAACACTTTCTTTACTTCCAAAGCCATTTCATCATTTAGAGTTTATAAAAGGTTGTCCGCATCACGATCAAACTTTATTAAAAGCTAACATTACAACAGCTCACACTATATTAATAACAGCGGATAAAGAGAAGAACGAAAGCTTAGCAGATACACAGTCCATTTTAAATATTTTAACTGCAAAAGGACTTAATCCAAACATTCACTGCATCGCTGAACTTCTTACTTCTGAACAAATCCAAAATGCAACGAGAGCTGGCGTATCAGAAATTATAGAAGGAAATAAATTAACGAGCTATGTATTTACCGCTTCTCTTTTATTCCCTTCCATTTCAGGTGTACTATTCTCACTTTACGATGAAATCTCTGATAACAAATTACAACTGATGGAGATTCCCCCGTCCTGCACCGGACAACCCTTTGCAAATTGTAGCTATACTCTTTTAAAGCAAAACATTCTCTTACTAGGTGTAAAGCGCGACGAACAATATATGATCAATCCAGTTCATTCTTTCATTCTCATCGAAAGCGACATACTCATCGTTATTCACCATTAAAAAAATGATTTTCTAGTTCTTGTACCAATACTTTACCAATATTGACATACTTTCTTTTCACATCTCCATCTGGATCTTGCGGCTCCGCAAATTGATCCAATCCACTCGTTCCAGCTGTTAAAGCATTAACATTATCATCTAGTTCGTCTTGATATACGTGCGAAAGAATATACGGTGTTTCAAGACGGACTATTACACCAGGCACATCTAGTTCCCCATCCACCGCTGTAAATGGTACGCGTAAAAATTGATACCCTTCTTCTTCGTCTATTTTATAATCAAAGCATCCTTTATCATAATCCCAATTGCCGCCAATACTATATCCAAGTGGTTTCATAACCTCTTCTAACTTATATAACGCATATGTACATCCTTCTAATTTTGATTGAATCGGAATCAAGCCCATCCCTCCTAGACTTTTCCTTTAGCATACCCATTCTAGTTTGAATATACCGATGTACCTTTCAATAAAATAATAAAAAGCGACCGGAGACCCGATCGCTTTTTATTATTTTAAACGCTCTTCTAATTCTGCTTTTAATTCTTCAAATCCTGGTTTACCAAGTAAAGCAAACATGTTTTTCTTGTATGCTTCTACTCCTGGTTGGTCAAATGGATTTACGCCTAATAGGTAGCCGCTCATCGCACATGCTTTTTCGAAGAAGTATACAAGGTAACCGAATGTGTACTCATTTAATTCAGGGATGTTTACGATTAAGTTTGGTACTCCGCCATCGCTATGTGCAAGTAATGTACCTTCGTATGCTTTTGTGTTTACGAAGTCTATCGTTTCACCAGCAAGGTAGTTTAATCCATCTAAATCGTTGTCGTCTAATTCGATTTTTAGTTCGTGTGTAGATTTACCTACTTTAAGAACTGTTTCGAATAGGTCACGACGACCTTCTTGAATGTATTGACCTAATGAGTGTAAGTCAGTTGAGAAGTTTGCTGAAGATGGGAAAATACCTTTTTGATCTTTTCCTTCACTTTCACCAAATAACTGTTTCCACCACTCAGAGAAGTAGTGAAGTGCTGGCTCATAGTTAACAAGCATTTCAATTGTTTTCCCTTTATTATATAGAGCATTACGAACTACTGCATATTGGTAAGCTGGGTTTTCTTCAAGTTCTGATTTCGCGAAATCATTATGACCAGCAGCTGCACCTTTCATCATCTCTTCAATGTTTAGGCCACTTACAGCGATTGGCAATAAACCTACTGGTGTTAATACAGAGAAACGACCGCCAACATCATCTGGAATAACGAACGTTTCGTAGCCTTCATTATCAGATAATGTTTTTAAAGCACCGCGCGCTTTATCTGTAGTCGCATAAATACGTTTGCGTGCTTCTTCTTTTCCATACTTTTCTTCTAATAATTTACGGAAAATACGGAATGCGATTGCAGGCTCTGTTGTTGTACCTGATTTGGAAATAACGTTAATAGAAAAGTCTTTACCTTCTAGTACGTCCATTAAATCTTTCATGTAAGTGGAGCTAATGTTTTGTCCAACAAATAGCACTTGTGGAGTTTTACGTTGTTCTTTAGAAAGCGTGTTATAGAAAGAATGGTTTAACATTTCAATTGCTGCGCGTGCTCCTAGGTAAGAACCACCAATACCTACAACAAGTAAAATGTCAGAGTCATTTTTAATTTTTTCTGCGCATTTTTGAATGCGAGCGAATTCTTCTTTGTCATATTGAAGCGGAAGCTCTACCCACCCAAGGAAATCGTTCCCAGCTCCAGTTTTTTCGTGGATTGCATGATGTGTTACTTTTACTGCATCACGTAAATAAGTTAGTTCATTTTCACCGATGAAGGATAACGCTTTAGAATAGTCGAACGTTACATGTGTACTCATCTTTTTCCCTCCAATTATGTATATGTATTTCTGTATTCACTTTAGCGAAACTAAAGTTGTAAATCAAGCGATTCAACAATTGTAAACGTAACCATTATTTATTTTTTAGAAAAAGTTCATTTTTTGCATAAAAATTCGAATTTTTCGGTATAGATGTATATACATCGTTTTTCGTACATTTTTCATGTATAAAAACAACAAAACTATACCATTCTATAAAGGAGTTAAATTTTCTTATTAACTCCTTGCTTGCTCACGCTTCACATTAAGGGGGGGCTTTTCATGAGTACCTTGCAACGTATCGCATTAGTCTTCACTGTAATCGGCGCTGTTAACTGGGGACTGATCGGGTTCTTCCAGTTTGACTTAGTAGCGGCTATTTTCGGGGGACAGAACTCAGCTCTTGCACGTATTATTTACGGCATCGTTGGTATTTCTGGGCTTATCAATCTCGGCTTACTATTTAAACCATCCGAGAATCTTGGTACTCACCCAGAAACACATGAAATTCAATAGTCAGTATGTCTTTTTCGCCTCCGACATACGAATATGATTGCATGCAATCATATTTGCAAATATATATATCATAAGTCACAGTAAAAGAGGAACGCTCATATGCGTTCCTCTTTTACTTTATTACTTCCGACTCTTCAATCCATTCTGCTAGCTTTTCTCGCAGTGTATTAAATCCGTTCTCTGATGGATTCGGTATAAGAATTCGTCCTTGCTTTCTTTTCGCCGCTTTTAACGATAAACTCATTTTTCTGTGTTCTTCATCAATTGAAAGTACTTTTACTTCTACTGTATCTCCGACCTTTAAAAAGTCATGAATGTCTTTTACATACCCATTTGTGATTTCAGATATATGCACAAGTCCTTGTGTTTCTGCATCCAAAGCTACAAATGCACCGTAATCTTGAATTCCAGTTACTTTCCCTGTTACAACCACTCCCGTTGTATATTGTTCTGACATGTGAAACACTCCCATACGTTTACCATTTTCTCTACAATTGTAAATAGCAAAGCAGATGTATTTATTGTTAAATATCCGATTAGTGAGTAAGTATCCTAAGTAAAACACCGAGGATACTCCTACCTTATATTAGTAAATTATACCACTTTGATAGAACTCATTCAAAATTCACGAAAAAATTTCCTGTAATACGTATAATTCTCCAATATTAGGATAGAATACTAACACATGGCTTTCTAGTATTCCCCCCCTTTTATGGACAAAACGTATTGTGTTTTGTCCTTTTTTTATTCTCTATGAACCGTTCCATTCTCTTCATTGCTTCCATAAGTTGCTCAAGCGATGTTGCATACGAACAACGAATAAATCCTTCACCACTCCCGCCAAACACATTTCCAGGAACAACAGCCACTTTTTCTTCTAATAATAATTGTTCTGCAAATTCTGCTGAAGATAGTCCGGTTGAAGCTATAGAAGGGAAGACATAAAATGCCCCGCCTGGCACATGACATGTTAAGCCCATTTCATTGAAAGATGTCGTCATAAAGTTACGACGTTTTTTATAGCTATCTCTCATTCGAATTACTTCATCATTTCCCCCGCGTAATGCTTCAAGTGCTGCAAATTGAGACATCGTCGGTGCACACATCATTGAATACTGGTGGATTTTGAGCATTAATTCTGAAAATTGAACAGGGGCTGCAATCATCCCAAGACGCCATCCCGTCATGGCAAACCCTTTTGAAAATCCTGAAATTAAAATCGTATGGTCACGCATATTTTTAATACTCGCGAAACTCGTATATGCTTCGTCGTATACGAGCTCTGCATAAATTTCATCCGATAACACGATTAAATTATACTTCTCAACAATAACAGCTAGCTTTTCTAATTCGGATTTATTTAACATTGCGCCTGTTGGGTTATTGGGAGAACAAAGTAATATTGCCTTTGTTTTCGTTGTAATAGCTGCTTCAATTTGATCTGGCTGTACTTTAAATTCATCTTCTAATGAAGTCGCCACTGGAACTGGGACCCCGCCCGCTAACGTAACAAGCGGTGCATACGAAACGAAACTTGGTTCAATAATAAGTATTTCATCATCAGGGTTTACAATAGCACGCATCGCTACATCTAGCGCTTGACTCGCTCCAACTGTAACAATGATTTCATCATTCGGATCATAAGATACTGCAAATTGTTTTTTTAGATACTTTGCTATTTCTTGACGGAGCTCCAATAATCCTGCATTTGCTGTATATGACGTATATCCTTGTTCTAAAGAACGAATACATGCTTGCCTTACATTCCAAGGTGTAACAAAGTCCGGCTCTCCCACTCCAAGTGAAATAACACCTTTCATACTTGCCGCTAAATCAAAAAACTTTCGTATACCGGACGGTTGTAAAGATTCTGCTACTCTAGATAGGTCAAATTGCTTCACGGTGTCACCACAATTCTCTTATCATCATCTGTCTTTTCATAAATAATCCCCTCATGTTTATACTTCTTCAAAATAAAATGAGTTGTCGTTGAAACGACAGATTCAATTGTTGCTAATTTCTCAGAAACAAACATCGCTACTTCTCCCATCGTCTTTCCTTCTAATGTAATAGAAAGGTCATATGTCCCAGACATTAAATAAACGGATTTCACTTCTGAATAGCGATAAATTTGTTCAGCTACTGCATCAAAACCGACACCACGCTTCGGTGTAACTTTCACATCAATCATCGCCGTTAAACCAGTATGTTCTTTCACTTTTGTCCAATCGATATGTGTTACATAGTCCACGATAATCTTTTCACTTTCTAATTTCGTAACCATTTTTTCCACTTCTTCTACTTCTATATTTAACAACTTCGCTAATGTATCTACAGATAAACGACTATTCTTTTCAAGACAAGCTAATAATTCCAATTCTTTCTCTGTTACCATATAAATCATCCTTCCTTTTAGTTTCTGTCTAAATTATACAAATACTCTTTCCAATTTGAAAAGAAGATTTTTTTAGTGAATTATGTCAAAATAAAGTGAAACTTTAATCAGTGGAAAGACTCACCCCGCTGATTATTATTTGAACCAATCGAGCTTTTACGGACCGTTGCTTTCCCACCTAACCTCTTTGCTTAAGCTGCTTTTTGAGGCGGGAGGCTTACTGTCCGTTAAATCGGGGTAAAGTGAAACTTTAATCAGTGAAAAAACGCAGGATAAAGTGAAAGGGGATGGAACCGTGAAACCAAAAGTATATATTGCCGAACCAGTTCCAACATTTGTAGAAAACTATTTATCAGAACACTGTGATTTTGAAAAATGGGATCAAAACGAGAAAGTACCTCGTGATGTTCTATTAGAAAAAATAAAAGATAAAGATGGGTTATTAAATTTCGGATCTACTATAAATGAAGAGTTATTGCAGGTTGCTCCTAATTTAAAAGTAGTAAGTAACATTTCTGTTGGCCATGATAACTTTGATTTAAAAGCGATGGAGAAACAAAATGTTATCGGAACGAATACTCCATATGTGTTAGATGATACAGTAGCCGATCTCGTTTTCGCTCTTATGTTATCTGCTGGTCGCCGTGTTTGCGAACTCAATTCCTATGTAAAAAATGGTGAATGGAACGCTGAAATTGGAAAAGAACACTTCGGACTAGATGTACATCATAGTACGATTGGTATTATCGGAATGGGACGAATTGGAGAAGCTGTCGCAAAACGAGCGAAATTCGGCTTTGATATGAATGTCCTTTACTATAACCGTCGCCGTAAAGAAGAAGCTGAGCAAAAATTTGATGCTACATATTGTGATTTACAAACTTTAATCAAACAATCTGATTTTATTATTCTTCTTACTCCATTAACAGATGAAACGTATCATCTTATCGGTGAAAAGGAATTTTCACTAATGAAAGAAACAGCAATTTTCATTAATGCTTCTCGCGGGAAAACAGTAGATGAAACTGCATTAATTCATGCGTTAACAGAAAAGAAAATATTTGCAGCCGGCATCGACACATTTACACAAGAGCCGATTCAAAAAGAGAATCCGCTCTTATCATTACAAAACGTTGTAACTTTACCGCACATCGGATCTGCAACATTAAAAACTCGGCAGCAAATGGCAATGACAGCTGCTGAAAATTTAGTAGCAGGATTACAAGGAAAAACACCACCTAATATTGTGCGTGGGTAATTATAAATAAGCGAAAGGCAAGATGACGATGTCATCTTGCCTTTTTTTGTTAACATATTTTGTTTCTTGCCGGGAGATGATATGAACAAAAATCAATGGAGTGACAAAAAATGAACCATGAATGCAAATGCCCTTACTTCACTTTTTCCACTCGCGGGACTACTATTCATTACGAATTGTATGAACATAATACTAAAAAAGAACGACCTACTTTCGTACTCGTTCACGGCTTCCTCTCTTCCTCATTTAGCTATCGACGACTCATTCCTTTACTAACAAAGGAAGGTACAGTAATTGCCCTTGATTTACCACCATTCGGAAAAAGTGATAAATCTCATCTCTTTAAATATTCTTATCACAATTTAGCAGCTATTATTATCGATTTAATCGAACATTTATTTCTCTCGAATATTGTATTAGTTGGCCATTCTATGGGCGGACAAATTTCACTCTTTGTAAACCGTTTACGCCCTGAATTAATTTCAAAGACGATTTTACTATGTAGCTCTAGTTATTTAGCACGCGCAAACTTACCTTTACTGTACTCCTCTTATTTACCGTTCTTCCACTTATACGTGAAGAACTGGATTATTCGAAGGGGCATCGTCCATAACTTAATGAATGTCGTTCATGACCATTCATTAATTGACAATGAAATGATGGAAGGCTATGCTGCTCCTTTTTATGATGATCGTATATTCCCTGCTTTAACTCGAATGATAAGAGACCGGGAAGGTGACTTATCTTCAACTGAATTACAAAAAATCGAAACCCCAGTATTACTCATTTGGGGTGAAAAAGATCGCGTCGTCCCTGTACATGTAGGACACCGTCTCCATAAGGACCTACCTAATTCAACTTTCATTTCTTACGAAAATACAGGGCACTTACTACCTGAAGAAAAGCCCGATCATGTTTATGAAGAAATTATTACGTTTGCGACGCAATAAAGTGAAGCTTTAATCCGTGGGGGTTTTTTACGGGCAGTTTGATTTCTCGCCTAACCTCTTTGCTTCAACCGAATTTTGAGGCGGGAGTCTTACTGCCCGTTAAAACGGGATAAGGTGAAGCTTTAATCAATCAGCACAAATGAAAATAAACAAAAAGGCTGTCGTAAATTCCGACAGCCTATAACGAACAACTTCCGCCTTCTTTTAGTACGAGTAACTCTACTGCTAATTTTTCGCATTTTTCAAGTGCAGGTACTTCTTCAAAAGACATAAAGTATATATGTTGAATCTTCTTTGCGATGTATTTCGGATCATCAAACACACTTACGACGTTTACAACATCGCTCGCTTCTGTTTCATAAAACTCCGGTCCCATTTGAAACGGATCCCAATTTTTCACAACCTCAATCATTTTGTCATATGCACCCATCTGCTTCCCGCCTTTTCACTTTTTAATGCTTTTCTTTATCGTATCACATCAGCTATTCTATAAGAAGAGTGAGAATTTTCATAACTTAACAGTTTGACAGAAGAAAGGAGCAAACATATGCAACTATTTCATAAAACGGTAAATCGTCGCGGAACGCATAGTACAAAATGGGATACATATAAAAATGAAGAGCTCATCCACGCTTGGATTGCCGATATGGATTTTGAAGTACCAAAACCAATTCAAACTGCATTACAAAAACGCACAGAACATCCTATTTTCGGCTATACACTTCCTCCTGAAAATATTGGGGATATCATTTGTAATTGGACGAAAAGCCAATACAATTGGGAAATACAAAAAGAATGGATTGTATTTAGCGCAGGTATCGTTCCAGCTCTTAGTACGAGCATACAAGCTATAACGAAAGAAGGAGAAGCCGTACTAGTACAACCTCCTATTTATCCACCATTTTTTGAAATGGTCAAAACAAATAATAGACAATTATGTGAGAGTCCCTTATTTAAACAAAATGGCATATATAAGATAGACTTCGAGCATCTAGAAACTCAATTTAAACAAGGTGTAAAACTAATGCTTCTTTGCAGTCCTCACAATCCTATCGGACGCGTTTGGACGAAAGAGGAGCTAACAAAACTCGGTACATTATGTACGCAGTATAATGTAACCGTTGTCGCGGATGAAATTCACGCCGATATTATTTATAGAGGCCATACTCATACACCGTTTGCTTCTTTATCTGAAGAATTAGCAGCACGCACTATTACTTGTATGGCTCCGAGCAAAACATTTAATATCGCTGGATTACAAGCATCGATCATTATTATTCCGAATGAAAATCTCCGTAATGCCTTTATGTCTATCCAATATAGACAAGGATTCCACGGATTAAATACATTTGCTTATACAGCAATGCAAAGTGCCTATACAGAATGTAATGATTGGCTAAATGAAATTCGATTGTATGTTGAAGATAACGCTCAATTTGCTTGTGAGTATATTCAAAATCACATACCAGCTCTTTCTGTAATTAAACCAGAAGGTAGTTTTTTACTGTGGATTGATTGTTCCCACTTGGATCTTTCTCAAGATGAACGAACAGCATTGCTTGAAGAGAAAGGTAAAATCATCATTGAGCCCGGTGAGAAATACGGAATGGGCGGGGAAGCCCATATCCGAATTAACATTGGCTGTCCTAGATCTGTTTTAGAAGAAATTTTAAACAGACTACACCATACATTCTCATAACAAAAAAGGAGGCTATCCCAAAATGATTTTGGGATAGCCTCCTTTTTTCGGTAAATCGATATAATTCCACTTACTATCATGCGGTTTTACAACAAAAGCTATCATTCACGGTAGCTTCTATTTTTTCTTCAGATCCGACGCTTTTTTCACGATAACACCGCAAGCAATTCGGCCACCAGATTTACCAGTTGGTTGCGTCATACCATCATCAGCGTTTTCTGTAATAATAATAGACGCTCCATCTTTTCTATGAATCGTCGTTTTTCCTTCTTCAAGCGTTATATGCGGAGCATCGATTTCTGCTTTAATCTTTCCAGAACCATCCGCCACTACATTCGGTAAATCACCATTTTCCGCACCTTTCGGATTCAAGAGCCCATGTTTTTTATTATCTGGATTAAAATGATTCCCAGATGATTCGAAACTAGGCGCTTTACATTCTCCGATTTCGTGTACATGTATACCGTGTGGTCCTGGTGTAAAACCTTCCGCTTTAATCGTAATTTTCACTCCACTTGTTTGCTGAGCTACTTTTGCAGTCCCAACTTCATCACCTGAAGCATTATGTAATTTCACATCAATTTCTTTCGGCTTCCCTTGGTCACAACCCGCCATTAGAAATAATAAACAACAACTGAAAAAAAGCCGTCTTTTCATTCAATTCCCTCCAAAATGCTTTCTGCCCTTAGATTGTCCGAGCATAGAGGGAAACATACAAAAATGAATTACCGTTTCTTTTCAGCTAAAAGCTTTTCTTCTACTTTCTGTAATCGCTCTGCTTCTCGTTTTGATACACGAATAAACATACGCCACGTAGCAACCGCACCGATGATAAATAGAACGCAAACAATACCTGGAATAATATACTCCGTTTTATCTTCAGGGAAATATAAAGGCATCATAACGAACACTCCTTATTATAGGATTCAAAAAAACATCAGAATTTTCTGTTATATATCTTTAAATTATAGTTGAACCAGTTCATATTCTCAAGGGGGCGTTCCGAAAGCGAATGATTTCTTTGACTCCTTCGCGCACTTTCCTTACTATAAACTTGAGGTGAAAAATATGAGAGAAACATTTGAAATTGGTGAAATCGTTACTGGTATTTATAAAACTGGAAAATACATCGGCGAAATTACAAATAGCCGTCCTGGCAGTTACGTCGTAAAAGTACTAGCTGTTTTAAAACATCCAGTGCAAGGTGACTTACATAACGTAAAACAAGCTGACGTACCATTCTTCCATGAAAGACGTGCTTTAGCTTTTCGTGAACAGACGAACATTCCAGAGCAAATGGTGAAGAAATATGAAGGGGAAATTCCGGATTATACAGAGTCACTAAAATTAGCATTAGAAACTCAAATGAATTCATTTTCTGAAGATGATTCACCTTTTGCGGGGCGTAGTCTAGAAACACTTCAGCAATTGAAGCAAGATTACAAACTTTAAAAAACAAAACGACCAAATTACATATTTTGCAATTTGGTCGTTACTGTGTACTCACTTTCTTTAACACTTTCGAAAAATCAACAAGTTCGCCTAATGTCGGAGGTGCTGGTTTGACTAAATACTCTTTATCTTTTTCTACTAACTTAAAAATATTATATGTCGTCATCGCATCATCAAGCGCACAATGATGCTTTCCTGTTCCTGCTTTTCCATACGCCTCAATTGCTTTCCACAGCCCTGTTTGATTTCTCTCTCCAAAAAACTTCTTATACTCAAGCGATAAATCACGACACTGTCCAAAGAATGGAAATTCTACTCCCGCCATTTCACAGTTATGCTTTAAGACTTTCATATCCATATTTCCCCACGTTACAATTGTCGGTTTACCACTCTTTTCATATTCTGCAAGTTTCTCAACAAGTTCATGAAAAGAAATTCCTTTGTCCACTACTTCCTGTTTAATTCCTAAAAATTTTTTACATCGATCCGTTAAAGACGGAAATGTTTTCGGTCTAATATGCGATGAATACGTATCTTCCACCTTACAACCAACAACTGAAACGAGTCCGACCTCAATAATTTCTGGGAAAAAACCTTTTGGCTTTTTTCTATGCTGGGGCATCGTAAACTCAAAGTCTAAAAATAAAAATCGTTGTTCATCCATACGATCCCTTCCTTATCATATTTGTCATTCCTTTCTATTTGACACTCCTACACGAACAAGCTCGAATGCTGATTCGATTTTAAATATTCAGATTGGATGTATCTTATATATATGTCAGATGCCCACAAATATTTTTAAAAATAAGAAAAAATGACCTATGCAGAAAATATGACAAAATAAACCCTTTCATTTACATCCGCCATTTTTCTACTTTATAATGACGTTATGTGTGTTTCATCTAGTTAATTTTTTGACACACTAAGAAAAGTGAATGAAAGGAGATGAGAGTTTTGCACGAAACAACGCAAGAACTCGCAAACTGGCAGTATTATTTCGCTATCGCAGTCTTTTTAATTACATATGCCATTATTATTTCTGAAAAAATTAACCGTGCTGTCATCGCACTTCTTGGTGCAGCATTCATGGTAATTGCAGGGGTCGTTGACTTACACAATGCCTTTACGAAACATATTGAATGGGGAACAATTACATTACTCATCGGTATGATGATACTCGTAAACATTACAAGTAAGTCAGGTGTCTTCCAATACGTTGCCATTAAAGCCGCAAAAGGAGCACAAGGAAATCCAATTAAAATTTTAATTTCACTTTCCTTACTTACCGCGCTCGGTTCCGCATTTTTAGATAACGTTACAACAGTACTTCTTGTTGTTCCAGTTACTTTATCTATTACGCGCATCTTGCAAGTAAATCCTGTTCCATATTTACTTTCTGAAATTATTTTTTCAAATATCGGAGGAACAGCAACATTAATTGGTGATCCGCCAAATATTATGATTGGTTCTGCAAATAAGCATTTAGATTTCAATGCTTTCTTATTCAACTTAGCACCTATCGTGATCATCATTATTGCTGTTACGGCAACAATTCTTTACTTCATGTACCGTAAGCAATTAATTGCTGATCCTGTACAAATTAAAAAATTAATGAGCTTAGATGAAAAACAATACATTAAAGACCCAGTATTAATGAAGAAATCTTTAACAGTACTTGGCCTTACTATTTTAGGTTTCATGACTCATTCCATTTTCCATATTGATGCAGCTATCATCGCCTTAACTGGCGCTACTGTACTTATGCTAATCGGTGTGAAAGAGCATGAAATTGAAGAGGTATTCGCAAGTGTAGAGTGGGTAACAATCTTCTTCTTCGCGGGACTATTCGTACTCGTTGGAGGACTTATTGATATCGGGCTTATCAAAATGTTAGCTCAAAAAGTAATTGGAATAACAGGCGGAGATATTTCTCAGGCATCTATCCTTGTTCTATGGGTATCTGGTATCGCCTCTGCAACAATCGATAACATTCCATTCGTTGCAACAATGATTCCACTTATTAACGATATGGCAGTTGGGCTAGGTTTATCACCTTCTGACGCACAAATCGACGTACTATGGTGGGCATTAGCATTAGGGGCTTGCTTAGGTGGAAACGGAACATTAATCGGAGCTTCTGCTAACGTAATCGTAGCCGGAATCGCAAGTCGTGAAGGACATAAATTCAGCTACATGGAATTCCTTAAAGTCGGCTTCCCAATTATGATCGTTTCATTAATCATTTCTCATATTTACATTTACTTACGCTATCTTATGTAGTAGAAAAAAGCGCCCTGCTCAGCAGGGCGCTTTCGTTCTTTTTTCAGCATATCCGAATTATTATAGAACCAAATATATCGACCGCAGGGCAACTTTGATACGCCTACTCGTTATACCTCACCGGCTCATTCCGAATAATGAACAAATGAATCGGCAAGAAAACCGAAAACGTGATTGTATGAATGATCGTAAATAGTATGGAATTCGTTCCGTATCTATCCAAAATAGCATAGATAAGATAAATAGACAGTACAAGTGATACAGCTGTTGCTAATATATATAGAATTGGTACGAAATTAAAGATGAAGCATCCAACATATATGCCAAATACTTTCCACCCTGCTTCTTCTTTCAAGAAATCTGGTAATTTATCTTTCGCTAAATCACCCCATATCTTACTATTTATAAACGGAATAAAAGCAAGAACACCATCAGTTGCACCATCATTTTTCGCCATCGTATAAAGTGCAAAAGCCGTTAACAAATACGAAATAATTGCCCAAATTATTATAACAAGAATAAACGCAAAACTAAGAGCAAAGAAACCTGCTAGTACGCCTTGATCCTCCATCTTATCCTCTCCTCTCTCTTCTCAACATATTTCATTACATTGCAAGTTATGTTTTAAAATTTAACGCGTTATCCGAAAGAAGTCTCCTTCCTCAAGTGTGTGAAGGACAATAATCCAACGGTAGGTGGGAGATGAATTTCGGTTTAGAATTTATTTCGCCTCTGCTATAATCAGCCTTATAAGAGGTAACGTTTGGTATGACAATGAAATGAGATAATCATGTAGTGTTCATGTTGTGTTATCACCACCATAGATAAAGTAGAAATGTTTATGGGAAAGTGAGATGAACTGATATGACAAAGCATAATAAGGCGTACAAATTTCGTCTGTATCCAACAGAAGAACAAGCACATCTGATACGTAAAACGTTCGGATGTGTACGCTTGGTGTATAATAAAATGCTGGCTGAGCGGAAAGAAGTATACGAAACATACAAAGAGAATAAGGAAGAACTGAAGAAACAAAAATTCCCTACTCCTGCGAAATACAAAGTAGAGTATGAATGGTTGAAAGAAGTTGATTCATTAGCACTGGCCAACGCTCAATTAAACTTGCAAACTGCTTATAAGAATTTTTTTAGTGGTCAAAGTGATTTTCCTACATTCAAAAGTAGAAAGAGTAGAAAATCCTATACAACGAATCGAGTAAACGGGAATATTATGTTATTTCATGGTTATATCAAATTACCGAAACTGAAAGTAGTGCGATTAAAGCAACATAGAGAGATACCGCAAAACCACACCATCAAGTCATGCACGATTTCGATGACACCTACTGGTAAATACTTTGTATCGATCTTGACTGAATATGAAAAAGAGATTGTGCAAAAAGAAGTAGAAAGTGTAGTTGGATTAGACTTCGCAATGGCTGAATTGTACGTGAGTAGCGAAGATGAGAAAGCCAATTATCCTCGCTTTTATCGTCAGATGCTGGATCGATTAGCAAAAGCGCAACGAGTATTAGCAAGACGTATGAAAGATTCAGCGCGTTGGAATAAACAACGGATCTGTGTAGCGAAGTTGCATGAAAAGGTCGCAAATCAACGTAAAAATTTCCTTCATCATAAGTCTAAAGAATTGGCTACTCATTTTGACGTTGTAGCAATCGAAGACTTACATATGAAAGGAATGTCACGAGCACTTCGCTTTGGTAAGAGTGTAGCGGATAACGGTTGGAGGATGTTCACGACATTTTTAGCATATAAGCTACAAGAACAAGGAAAACAGCTTGTGAAAATAGATAAGTGGTTTCCTTCTACAAAGATGTGTAGTCGTTGTGGAAACAAAAAAGAAATGTCACTATCTGAACGCACGTATAAGTGTTCGTGTGGACTAACAATCAGTCGTGACTATAACGCAGCTATCAATATCAAAAAGGAAGCCATACGGTTATTAGCGTTGGCATAAATAGTAACAAAATAACCTTTGGAACAAGGGAGTTAGCTCGGCTGTCCTAAGACAAATTCGTTAGCTATCAAAAGTAGCGATGAACCGAGAAGCCCCCACTTAGGGGTAAGCTCGTAAGAGATACTAAGTGGTGGGTAGTTCACCCAAACTCTTTGTATAATAAGAGAAGAAAGATAATAAGAGAGGAGTACATACCTATGCATCCATTTGTAAAGGCATTACAAGAGCATTTTACAGCTCATCAAAATCCCGAAAAAGCAGAACCGATGGCACGTTATATGAAAAATCACTTCCCGTTTCTCGGTATTCAAACTCCTGAGAGAAGACAGTTATTGAAAGACGTAATTCAAATACATACTCTCCCAGATAAAAAGGACTTCCAGATTATCGTGCGTGAACTTTGGGACCTACCAGAACGTGAATTTCAAGCTGCCGCACTTGATATCATGCAAAAATATAAAAAACACATAAACGAAACTCATATCCCATTTCTAGAAGAACTTATTGTCACAAAATCTTGGTGGGATTCTGTTGATAGCATCGTCCCTACATTTTTAGGTGCTATCTTTTTAAAACATCCAGAATTAATTTCCGCATATATTCCAAAGTGGATTGCATCAGAAAACATATGGTTACAACGTGCCGCTATTTTATTCCAGCTGAAATATAAACAAAAAATGGATGAAGAACTCCTTTTCTGGATTATCGGTCAACTACATTCCTCAAAAGAATTTTTCATTCAAAAAGCAATTGGCTGGGTCCTTCGCGAATATGCAAAAACAAAACCAGATGTAGTATGGGAATACGTTCAAAACAACGAACTCGCTCCATTAAGTAAACGCGAAGCAATTAAGCACATTAAAGAAAATTACGGAATAAATAACGAAAAAATAGGCGAAACTCTATCCTAGATGGGCACGTTCCTCTATTGAGATTTAAAAAAGAACGTGTTAAAATATGTTCATTATTATTAATATAAGTAGCGATGACGGACTTATAAGTACTTGCATAAAAAGCGATTCAGGGATAGTGAAAGCCTGAAGCTGCGAGGAAACGGCAGTCTCGAGCAATACGTGATAAAGTGGATGCACATTTTGTGTATCAACTAGGGTGGAACCGCGGGCAAACGCTCGTCCCTAGGCGATTAAGCCTTGGGATGAGCGTTTTTTTATGTTTTTTAAAGCATATATTGCTCGTTTCCAAAGTACCCATCACGTCATCGCAAATACGTTAACTTTCAAAAGGAGGATTTTATTATGTATTCAATGGAACAAGTTGTAAACTTAGCGAAACATCGCGGTTTCGTTTTCCCTGGTTCTGAAATTTACGGTGGTCTTGCAAACACATGGGATTACGGTCCACTTGGAATCGAATTAAAAAATAACGTCAAAAAAGCTTGGTGGAAAAAATTCATTCAAGAATCTCCACACAACGTTGGTTTAGATGCTGCTATTTTAATGAACCCAAAAACTTGGATCGCTTCTGGTCACGTTGGTAACTTTAATGATCCAATGATCGACTGTAAAAAATGTAAAGCTCGTCACCGTGCTGACAAATTAATTGAAGATGCATTAGACGCAAAAGGTATCGAAATGGTCGTTGACGGTCTTACTTTCGACCAAATGGCTGACTTAATGAAAGAACATGAAGTAAAATGCCCAGATTGCGGTAGCCAAGAATTCACGGAAATCCGTCAGTTCAACTTAATGTTCAAAACATTCCAAGGTGTTACAGAGTCTAGCACAAACGAAATCTTCCTTCGTCCTGAAACAGCACAAGGTATTTTCGTAAACTTTAAAAACGTACAACGCTCTATGCGTAAGAAACTTCCATTTGGTATCGGCCAAATCGGTAAAAGTTTCCGTAACGAAATCACACCTGGTAACTTCACATTCCGTACACGTGAATTCGAACAAATGGAACTTGAATTCTTCTGTAAGCCTGGTGAAGATTTAGAGTGGTTCGCATTCTGGCGTGAAACTTGTAAAAACTGGTTACTTTCACTTGGTATGACTGAAGAAAGCATGCGTCTTCGTGACCACGGTGAAGACGAATTATCTCACTACAGTAACGCAACAACTGATATTGAATTCAGATTCCCATTCGGTTGGGGCGAACTATGGGGCGTTGCATCTCGTACAGACTTCGATTTAAAACGTCATATGGAACACTCTAACGAAGACTTTAACTATATCGATCCACAAACGAATGAGCGTTACGTGCCTTACTGCATCGAGCCATCTCTAGGTGCAGACCGTGTAACATTAGCATTCTTATGTGATGCATATGAAGAAGAGCAATTAGAAAACGATTCTCGTACAGTTCTTCGTTTCCACCCTGCTTTAGCACCATATAAAGCAGCTATCTTACCATTATCTAAAAAGCTATCTGAAGGTGCTACTGAAGTATTCGCAGAACTAGCTAAAGACTTCATGGTAGACTTTGATGAAACTGGTTCTATCGGTAAACGTTACCGTCGTCAAGACGAAATCGGTACTCCATTCTGTATCACATACGACTTCGACTCTGTTGAAGACAAAGCTGTTACAGTACGTGACCGTGACACAATGGAACAAGTTCGTATGCCAATTAGCGAACTAAAAGGTTTCTTAGAGAAAAAAATCCAGTTCTAATTATAAAAAAGAGGCGCTCTATTGAGCCGCCTCTTTTTACTTTTCACGTTTTTCTTTAATTGCTACTGTACATCTTGATATACATAGTAACTCATCATTTTCATCAATGATGCGAATATCCCAAACCATTGTCGATTGTCCTCTATGTATCGGTGTTCCAATTGCTGTTACAATTCCATCTTGCTTTGAGCGAATATGATTTGCATTAATTTCTAATCCGAAACAAATACATTTTTCTTGATCAATTAAATTGTATGAACCAACACTTGCCACAGTTTCTGCTAATGCAACAGATGCACCGCCATGTAAAAATCCAAACGGCTGATGCGTGCGTTCATCAACAGGCATTGTAGCAACTACTTTATCCTCTGTCATTTCTAACAACTCAATTCCAAGCGAATCCATTAAAGTTTTTGACATATCGTTTTCAACCTCTCTCACTTTAGATCAAATGTATAATTTTACCTGTTTAATTTCAAACTACCTATAACACTTATATAAGGAGGTTTCACTTAAATGAAACAGAAATTTTGTATACTATTGCTTATGTTCTCCTTGCTGACTATTGTACCAAATTGTGCAATAGCAGCCAAAGCATCCAACCTGACAATCAATGTTAAGACTGTAACGCAAAAAGGTAAGAAACCTTATATAGAATATCAAATTAATAGGCCTTCCTTTCACAACTTTTCTGATTCAAAATTTCAAAATAAGCTGAATTCCTATTACAAAAACTCTACTACTAAATTTAAAAGTAACTTAGAAAAAGAAGCGAAGAAATATTATGAAGAAACAGAAGGATCTAGCACACCTTTTCATCCATACGTTGCAAATGTTGACTATAAAGTAGCTTTAAACAAACCACCTTTCCTCAGCCTATATGTGAATTACTATCAATATACAGGCGGAGCGCATGGACTGTATACGTGGAAGGCAAATACATTTGATTTAAACGAAAAAAAATTATTACACTTAGACGATTTATTTCAACAAGAGGATAAATATAAAGAAATAATTCGCACAGAGATTGTAAGACAAATTAAACAAAATGAAAGCATTTATTTTCCTGATGCAGTCGAAAAGGTAACGAGCACTAAAAAGTTTCACTACTTTTTAGAACCGGATAATCTTGTAATTTATTTCTCTTTATATGAAATTGCTCCTTATTCAAGCGGAATTCCGCAGTTTCGTATTCCATACACATTGCTTAGAGACTATTTAAAGCCTTCTTATCAAAATATTTTGATTGACAACAAGTAAATATTTTCGCTACGATAATGTTAACCTAAACACAACTGGAGGTTAACATTATGAAGAAGCTTCATGTTTTAGATTTAGCATTAGCTGCCATGTTCGTCGCTCTTATGGCTATTGGTGCAAATATTGTATCGTGGGCACCATTCTTACAAATAGCGGGCATTCCATTATCTATGCAACCATTTTTCGCAATTTTAGCAGGTCTTCTTCTTGGGAGTAGACTTGGGGCATTATCAATGACTGTTTACATGCTTGTTGGAGTAGCAGGTGCGCCAATCTTCGCTAACTTCAAAGCTGGATTTGGAGCACTTTTAGATCCTACTGGTGGTTTTATTATCGCATTTATTATCGTTGCTTACGTATCAGGAAAACTAGTAGAACAAAAAGAACGACCAACATTCAGCACCTTTACAATTTCTTCTTTCGTCGGAATCATTTTAACGTATATTATCGGTACTACTTATATGTACGGGGCAGTCAATATTTTCATGGGTGGTAATATGAGTTATAAAGCTGCCTGGATGATTATGATGTGGTTCGCAGTAAAGGATATTGCGTTTACAATTATCGGCGCTATTATCGCACCTCGCATATACTATGCTGTACGTCGTTCCGCTTATCAGCATTCTCATTCGACGATTTCATAATAAACAAGGAGCTGTTCCTATAGGAACAGCTCCTTGTTTATTATATTAAGACTCTTGCTTCATTTGCTCGTCTAAAACTTTCTTCATCATTACTAGCATATCATCACGTAATTCTGGGTGCTGCAATGCCATTTCAATTGTCGTTTGAACGAATCCTAATTTTTCACCAACGTCATAACGCTTTCCTTCAAAATCATATGCAAATACACGTTGAATTTCATTTAAGCTTTGAATTGCATCCGTTAACTGAATTTCGCCACCCGCTCCAACTTGTTGCTGTTCCAAGAACATAAAGATTTCAGGAGTTAAAATGTAACGTCCCATAATCGCTAAGTTTGAAGGCGCAGTACCTTGCGCTGGTTTTTCAACAAATTTACGAACTTGATAACGACGTCCCTCTTGCTCTAACGGATCAATAATTCCGTAGCGATGTGTTTCTGCTTCAGGAACAGTTTGTACACCAATAACAGAAGAAAGTGTTTTGTCATACTCGTCCATTAATTGACGTAAACATGGTTTTTCAGCTTGAACGATATCATCGCCTAATAATACTGCAAACGGCTCATCACCAATGAATTTACGTGCGCACCAAACAGCATGTCCTAATCCTTTTGGTTCTTTTTGTCGAATGTAATGGATATCTACCATTTTAGAAGAAGCTTGTACTTTTTCAAGTAACTCATACTTTTTCTTCTCTAATAAGTTTTGCTCTAATTCAAATGCGTTATCAAAATGATCTTCGATAGAGCGCTTTCCTTTACCAGTAACGATAATAATATCTTCGATGCCTGATTTTACTGCTTCTTCTACGATGTATTGAATTGTTGGTTTATCTACAATTGGAAGCATTTCTTTTGGCATTGCTTTCGTTGCTGGTAAAAAGCGTGTTCCTAATCCCGCTGCCGGGATAATTGCTTTTCTCACTTTTTTCATGACAAATACCCTCGCTTTTCATTCTAATTCTCTTAGTAAAGTGTAAATTTATAACACTCGCTCGTAATAATCCTCTACATCAAACAAAACTACAAGAAAAGAGGAGGCCGTTCTCCGTTCTCCTCTTTTCCTATCAGTAGCACTCTATTCTATTATAAACGATTCATAATATCTTCTTTAATAGTAAGTAACTTTTGTTCACTATTTTGTAAGGAATCATCTTGTACACCAAAGTAGAATTTAATTTTCGGCTCTGTTCCAGATGGACGTAAGCAGAACCAAGAACCATCTTCTAATTGATATTTTAACACATTTGATTTCGGTAAGTGAATCTCTTCCTTATTTCCATCTTGTAACGTTGTAATGATGCTTTCTTTATAATCCTCAACTGCAACGACTGTTAAACCAGCTACTTCTTTCGGAGGATTCTCACGGAATGTTGCCATCATCTTTTGAATCTGTTCGGCACCATCTTTTCCTTTTAACGTTAACGATACAAGGTCCTCACGGAAGAACCCATACTTCTTAAATACTTCTAGCAGACCATCGTATAACGTTTTACCTTGTAATTTGTAGTATGCAGCTACTTCACATGCAAATAGAACTGATTGCACCGCATCTTTATCACGGCAGAATGGACGGATTAAATAACCGTAGCTTTCCTCATAACCGAATTGGAATTCATATTGTCCGCTTTCTTCATACTGTTTAATTTTTTCGCCGATAAATTTAAATCCAGTTAACGTATCAACTGTATCTAAACCGTATGCTTTTGCGATTGTACGGCCAATTTCAGACGTTACGATTGTTTTTAAAACAACACCGTTTTCTGGAAGCGTTCCATTTTCCTTCTTTTGTGATAATAAGTAATCAAGCATTAACGCACCTGTTTGGTTACCAGTTAATACTTGGAACTCACCATCGTGATTGCGAACTGCTACACCTAGACGGTCTGCATCAGGATCTGTTGCGATTAACACGTCTGCGCCTACTTTTTCACCGTCGCGAATTGCATACTCAAACGCTGCATGCTCTTCTGGGTTTGGTGATTTTACTGTAGAGAAGTTTGGATCTGGTAACTCTTGCTCTTTTACAACAGTTACATCTGTAAATCCAACTTCTTCTAAACCACGGCGTACCGAAATATTTGATGTTCCATGCAATGGTGTAAAGACGATTTTTAAATCTTTTCCTACTTCTTTCACCATCTCTTTATTAATAATGACATTGTTCAATTCTGCTGCATACGCATCATCTACTTCTTGTCCAATTATATGTAATAAACCGTCAGCTTTTAATTGTTCAACATCAGCAACTTCAACTGTTAATTCATTCTCTACTGCATTTACGTAGCTAATTAACTCATCAGCTTCCTTTGGAGGCAACTGGCCACCATCTTCACCATATACTTTATAACCGTTATATTCGGGCGGATTATGGCTTGCCGTAAGAACGATTCCACTTGCTGTATGTAAATGACGAACTGCGAAAGAAAGCACTGGTGTTGGACGTAAGCTTTCAAATACATATGTTGTAATGCCTTGTGCACCAAGAGTAGCAGCTACTTCCATTGCGAATTCAGGTGATTTATGACGAGAATCATACGCGACAACAACACCGCGTTTTTTCGCTTCTTCACCTAATTTTTCAATAAACTTAGCTAATCCTTTTGTTGCTTTACGAACTGTATATACATTTAAACGGTTCGTACCAGCACCAAGTTCACCACGCATACCACCTGTGCCGAACTCTAGATTTTTATAAAAGCTATCCTCGATTTTCTTCTCATCTTGCTTCATGTTTTCTAGCTGTTCTTTTAATTCTGCGTCTAATTCTGCATATGAAAGCCAGCGACTAAATTCTTGTTTCCAATTCATACTTCCATCTCCTCTCGCCTGTCGTACCTTCATTATATGAAAAAAACAACCTGCATCTCAATATTTTTTAAAATCTAACAGGATTTTACTATAAATATTTGTATACACTATGGTTAAATACTCCACCAAAGGGAATGAGGATTATGCAAGAATGGGGCTTGTCAGAAGAGCTCAAAATAAAAACAAAGCAGATGATTGAAATTGCTGAAAAAGAATTATCAAACATGAAGCATGCAATCGATAAAGAAGATGAATGTATTTTATGTAAAATGGAAGATATTCATCATATGTTAACAAATGTACAGACGTTAGCAGCTACATATTATATTCAAGCATATTTATCACCTTATACGGAAAGTTCACATTTCATCACTACAGCTGTCCAACATTTAAGCGCTCGAAAACACGGTGCTCTTATTATCGTGGAACGAAGTGAAGCTCTTGATTCTTTCATTCAAACTGGAACGACATTAAACGCACACTTAACCGCGCCACTACTTGAATCGATTTTTTATCCAGGGAACCCTCTTCATGACGGAGCCGTTCTCATTAAAAACAATCATATTCTCTCAGCAGCTAATATTCTTCCATTAACAAAAAGCACAGAAATCAATCCTGAGCTAGGAACACGTCACAGGGCTGCAATTGGCTTATCCGAGAAAATTGATGCACTTATATTAGTTGTCTCTGAGGAAACAGGGCGTACTTCATTCGCTTTAGGTGGGACGTTATATACGATTTCTTTATAGGACGAATCTTTCACTATGTAGCACTTTTTGGAACGGTAAAATAGTAAATGAAATTATATTAACCGTAACTCCAAATATATCGACTTACCGACAAAAACTGACAATAGTCATACCATATCAATAAGAAAAGGCTATCCCAAAAATTTGAGACAGCCTTTTCTTCAAAAATTATTCTTCTCCGAAACGCTCAACAAGTGTTGCAAGTGTACGCACCATTGCACCTGTTGCTCCAGATGGTCCTAAATCATGTGCTCCTGATGTTTCAGATGTTCCAGCGATGTCTAAGTGTACCCATGGTGTTTCTTCTGCAAATTCACCAAGGAATGCCCCAGCCATAACCGCATGTCCTTCACGGCCTGGTGAGTTATTTAAATCAGCAAATTTACTGTTTTTGACACGTTCTTTATCACGTTCAAAAATCGGCAATTGCCAAATTGGCTCATCCGTTTCCATAGAAGCCTCTAACACTTGTTCAAACAATTCTTCATTATTTGTCATCGCGCCTGTTGTATGATTTCCAAGTGCAACAATTACACCGCCTGTTAATGTTGCAACATCAACTAAGTAATTTGCGCCAAGTTTCTTCGCATACGTAATACCGTCAGCTAACGCTAGGCGACCTTCTGCATCTGTATTTAATACTTCAATTGTTTTTCCGCTCATAGATGTAATAACATCATCTGGCTTAAATGCTGTACCACTTACAACGTTGTCAGTTGATGGAATAACAGCAATTACATTTTGCTCTGGGCGAAGTTCACCGATGATCTCCATCGCGCCAAGAACAGCTGCAGCTCCGCCCATATCACCTTTCATACCAACCATGCCTTCACGTGGTTTTAAAGAATAACCGCCTGTATCATATGTAATCCCTTTTCCAACAAATCCAATTACATCTTTCCACTCTTCTTTTCCTTTATAAATAAGAGCGATCATTTTTGGCGGTTCAGTAGATCCTTGGTTTACTGCAAGTAATGCACCCATACCAAGCTCTTCCATCTCTTCTTTCTCAAGAACCTTATAATCCATATCGTATTTTTCTGCTAATTCAACTGCATACTCAGCAAGCTTTGTCGCTGTTAATACGTTTGGCGGCATATTTACAAGCGTACGAGCTGAATTCGTTGCACGTCCATGTACGTATCCTACCGTTAATGCTGCTTCAATTTCTTGTGCATCTTCTGCTGTAATAGCCGTAAACTTCTCTAATTCTACACGATCCTTTTTATCTGATTTATACGTTTGTAATTCATATGTACCAAGACCTTGTACTTCTGCCGCAATATGAGCTACATCAATCGCATCTAATTTATCTGTCACGAAAGAATCAAGTAAGATTGCTGCATCTTGTACTTTTGCTGCTTGTAACGCTTTAAACGCCTTACCAAGAGCAGCACGTAACGTTTCCGTTGTATATGACTCTTTCTTACCTAAACCAACAAAATAATAACGTTTAACATTTGTTTTTCCTAAGCTATGTACTTTTGAAATGGCTTTCTTCTTAGTTGAAAGTTCTTTTTCTTCTAATAAAACTTGTAATTGTCCTTCAAACGCTTTATCCAGTTCTTGTACAAAGCTACTCGTTTTATCTTCTTCAAATAAGGCAACAATTACCGCTTCATGACTTACTAATTCTTTTTGTACTTGAAACATGTTCAGACCCCCTAAATTTCTCTACGTCCATTATAACTTTATTTTCGATAAAATGCGACAATTCTAAATTCTGTTATTTCATATAAAGTGAAACTATAATCAGCCCGCACCAATCGGGCGTTTACGGGTAGCAGGGCTCCCACCTACCTTCTTTGCTCCAGCTGAATTTTGAGGTGGGGGTTTTACCGGCCGCAAATAGCAGGATAAAGATGCTATCTCCAATATCTTCTATGGTGAAATAAGACAAGAAAAAAGTCTAGCGTTATTACCACTAGACTATCTTTGTTTTAAATATTGTCCACGAAACACTTGCATCGTTTCGTCTTGATTTAACATCGTTAACTCTTCTTCCGAAAACTTGCCATTTCCTATTTTCACTATATACACATTTACTTTTTTCTTACCCCATTGGCTATAAACATCTTTCACCGTATCATAATATAAATCGAGACGATTTCCTTTTATAGCACCGCCCTTATCAGCTACAACACCATATCCGTAACCTGGCACGAATAGAATTGTCCCAAGCGGGAATACGCGTAAATCGGCAGCGATTGTGGAATATAAATCCCTTTTTGCTTTAACACCTGAATATGTAATGCCATACTCTGGATGCCCCGGCCTCTTTCCAGTCGACTCTATACCTGATGTATAACCAGTTGCAGTCATTTCTATAACACGATATTTAGACCAGTCATTTGCCTGCTCTAAAGCATTTATCACTTCTTTACTCGGAGCAACTTTTTTCTCAATTTCTGCTGCATGTACTTCTTTTACACTTGTTCCTTCATATGATTTTATAATCTCTAATAAAGAAACTCCTGTGAAAGCCTGCCATGTTACGCATAATGCGAATGCAAGTAAACAAGTCATCATAATGCGAATACAATATCGTTTTAACATTTTTATATTCCACACTCCTTCATCGTTAATCATTCCCTATACGATGAAGGAATATGCAAAAAAATAATCTCCAAATTGATTGGAGATTAAAACATTTGATATCCACTTTTCCGAAGTTTTTTAATTATAATTCCTGCTAAAGCAGCACCTACTAATCCAGTAGATAGAATAAACACATCTGCGTGTCCTAAATGCGATACACTTGTCCCAAATGAAGAAAATGTTTCTTTTGGCTTTGAAAAATAGTCCCATACACTCGCTTTATTAATAATAAGCATACAAATAATCGGATATACAATAACCATTACCCACGTAGCTCGCAAAATCATGTTGAGTAAAAATCCAATTCCAAAAAATAAAATAAAGAACAACATCATTGAAATAAGTAGTACCGGTATACTCACTTCTTCTCCCTCTCCTTCGCATACGCCGTAAACACATGATAAGCCGTATAACCAAATTGCTCTCCTGGATTTAATGTTTTGTCCATTTCAAAATGCGACTCTGCTCTTCCTTCTAATAAATATTTGATGAGTACAGAAGTATTTTGATCATCTGCAATATTTTCCGGATGTAAAAAAGCTACTTCCGACAATTCTTTCTCCTGTACGATAACGTCTTCTCCCTCTGGCTCTAGAAGAAAAATAATCATATTATCACTAATTTCATTATGAATAACACCTGAGCGAATACCAATAATCCCCTTTACATGAGCAACAATGCCTGTCTCTTCCAAAATTTCACGTTTCACAGCTTCATCAACAGTCTCGCCTTCATTAACAAAACCAGCAGGTAAAGACCATTGCCCTTTCAATCCACCGTATTTTTTCTTAACGAATAGCCATCTCCCATCTTCTGTAGCTACTAAGCCACTGACAGCTAACCACACTTTCCCTCGCTTCCCCATGATGTAACCTCCTCCATCAAAACGAACAGAATATTCTTTCTTTTTTATATATTATACTATATTTTCAATACGAAAAAAGCAGAAACAGCTCATAGCCGTTTCTGCTTTTTCTACTATATATTAAAAGAACTTCAATTTACCTTTTTTAAGAACTAATAAAGGTCCGCCTAGTAAGAATAAGTAACGGTTGTCGATTACTTTCTTCATGAATGAAGCTTTCCAACCTGTTAACTTTTTACCCATAACAACGCCCATTGCATCGTCATGACCTAATGAACATACAGATCCTTTATTATCAAATGCGAACTTTTTCATTTCACCTTTGTCGCGAACTAACACAGTTAAATTGTGTGCAATATTATAACCTTCTTGAATTGCAATCTGTGCTGTTGGTGGGTATGGACGGTTAATCTCTTCGTTGATGATTAACGCTGCATCACCAACCATGAATACATCTTCATGACCTGGAGCGTGCATGTACTCATCCACTTTAATACGTCCGCGCATTGCTTCAAATCCAGACTCTTCCACAATACCATTACCACGAACACCTGCAGCCCAAACTACAGTTTCAGATTTAAGAAGTTCAGCATCATCACCGTTGGCAACGATAATACCTTCTTCAGTTGCTTCCTTAATTGCTGTACCGATGCGGAATTCTACACCTTTTTTCTCAAGTTGTTTTACAGCGTACTCTACTAATGCTGGATCGAAACCAGGAAGTGCTGTTGGAGCAGCTTCTACACAGATGATACGTGCTTTTTCACGTGGAACATCGTACTCTTTGCAAAGTTCAGGAATACGATTTGCCAGCTCACCTACGTACTCGATACCAGTAAATCCAGCGCCACCAACAACGATTGTTACTAACTCATCACGTTTTTCAGTCGCATATTGAGCGAATTTTTCTTCCATATGCTCACGAATTTGACGAGTTGCATTAATGTTAGTGATTGAGAATGCATGCTCTTTTAATCCTTTAATTCCGAACGTTTCTGATTCGAAACCAAGACCGATTACTAAGTAATCATACTCTAATTCACCATCTTTTAAGATAATACGTTTTTCAGCAGCTTTAATCTCTACTACTGTATCTTGTACAAAGTTCACTTTATTTGTATCGATAACGTCTTGAATATCTAGACAGATTTTATCATCTTGTAATGTACCAGCTGCACTCTCATGTAACCAAGTTGCTTGGTAGTGATAGCTGTTGTTGTTTACTAACGTAATTTCAGCTTCACTTACAGATAATGTTTTTTGCAGACGAACAGTCGTAATCATCCCGCCATAACCTGCACCTAAAACTACGATTTTTGGAGTCTTCACTAAATCACAACCCTTTTCTTTATATAATAGTAATAAAAAATAATACCAAGTACTAAAAACTCTATTTGTCAAGAATGTGGAATTCATCACATTCTATATCATAACAAAACGCAGTCAAAAAATCGTACGAAATTTGTCATAGAAATTTAACATAATACTTCCCTATATTAGTCGGTTTCATTCCATAATTCAAGCACCTAGAGAATTATCAATATTTTAAAATAACATAGCGTTTTCAAGGGTTTTTTAGCCTTTTTTTCATGTATTTTCCTTTCGCTATATTTTATACAATTCTAAAACATCTATGCGCAAACTTACTTATTATTCAGTCGTTTCCAGAAGTATTATTAACTGAAATATGCTATCATTTATTTGAAAGTGTCATCATTTGCAGGATTTTCATGTACATATGAACAATATATGAAATCAATATTAAAATTCCATCATCTATAGGGGGAATGAAAATGACAGAAAATCAAAAAGTTTACGACATAACGATTATTGGTGGTGGCCCAACAGGACTATTCACCGCATTTTATGGCGGAATGAGACAAGCAAGTGTAAAAATTATTGAAAGCTTACCTCAACTTGGAGGGCAATTATCCGCACTATATCCCGAAAAATATATTTATGATGTAGCTGGATTCTCAAAAGTGCGCGCACAAGAGTTAGTTGATAACTTAAAAGAACAAATGAAAAAGTTCGATCCAACCGTTTGCTTAGAAGAAGCTGTTGATACGCTTGAAAAACAAGCTGACGGTATATTTAAGCTTGTTACAAATAAACAAACTCACTACTCTAAATCTGTCATTATTACTGCTGGTAATGGTGCTTTCCAACCACGCCGCTTAGAATTAGAAGGCACAGCAAAATATGAAAAGAAAAACTTACATTATTTCGTTGATGATATGAATAAATTTGCTGGAAAACGCGTCGTTGTATTCGGCGGTGGTGACTCAGCAGTAGATTGGACAATGATGTTAGAACCGCTTGCGGACAAAGTTACAATTGCTCATCGCCGCGATAAATTCCGTGCACATGAACATAGCGTAGAAAGCTTAATGAATTCCCGTGCAGAAGTAAGCACACCTTACGTTCCAGTTGAACTTATCGGTGATGATACTATTGAACAAGTTGTTCTTCAGCACGTAAAAACAGAAGAAAAAATTATCATCGATGTTGATGACGTAATCGTAAACTACGGCTTCGTTTCTTCACTTGGTCCAATTAAAAATTGGGGCTTAGATATTCAAAAAAACAGCATCCTCGTGAACTCAAAAATGGAAACAAATATTCCTGGCATTTACGCTGCTGGTGACATTTGTACATATGAAGGAAAAGTAAAACTCATTGCTTGCGGCTTTGGTGAAGCACCGACAGCAGTAAACAATGCCAAAGCTTACTTCGATCCAAACGCAAAACTTCAACCAATGCATAGCTCAAGCATGTTTTAATATAGAAATGAAAAGAGCTCCTTTTACATGAAAGGAGTTCTTTTGTTATAAAGATCCCTAATCCAAATTACCTCTCTTTCTTCACAGCTATGTACCTTAGAAAAAAATACCACATACTCCTAAAATATGTTACAATAAAACAGAACGTACGTTTCATTCAATGGAGGGAAATTTTATAATGAAAGAACCTATTATCATTAAGAAAGAAGCTTTCCAAGCAATCGGCGTTTCTATTACGACGACAAATAAAAAAGAGGCATCTACTGAAGGAAAAATCCCACAACTTTGGAACCAATACTTCCAAGAACAAATCATGCATCACATCCCAAATCAACAAACAAAAGAAACATTCGCTTTCTACTCAAACTACGAATCAGATGAAACTGGTACATATCAATTTACTATTGGCATGCCTGTTTCTTCATTAGAAGACGTTCCTGAAAATATGACAGCCTTAACAATACCTGCCGCAACGTATGCGGTATTTACAACGAGAAAAGGTCCTGTGTCTGAAGTCATTTGTGAAACTTGGGAATATATTTGGCAATGGTCGAAAGAAAACAAACGTGCTTTTACAACAGACTTTGAGCTTTATGACGAAAATGCAGTAGATCCAAATAACGTACAAGTGGATATTTATATCGCTTTAGCGTGAATGACAAAAAGAAGATACCCTTTGGTATCTTCTTTTTTGTCGTTAAATAGCCACTGTGCAAATTCATTATTATTGTCTACAATGAGAAAGTGCAGTATAGAAATATTAGAAACTGTATAAAGTGAAACTATACTCAGTGGGGGTTTACGGGCAGTTGGTCTCCCGCCTAACTTCTTTGCCCTAGCCCAATTTTGAGGTGGGAGTTTTACTGCCCGCAAATAGCGGGATAAAACGATTGTTAATAGGTTTTTCAGTCTAAATTTGGTACATAGAAAGGAAGCAATATGGAGGAACTACAACAAAATAAATCTGCTTTAGAAGGAAGCGGAAAACCGTTATTAAAAAATACGAACTTCCTTTTTCTTTGGGCAGCTACTCTCTTTTCAAGTTTTGCTTTAGCCTTTTTTACTTTTTCACAAACATGGTACATAGCAAAAACATTAAACCTTGAGGCTTCACTCGGTATTGTTTTCGTGGCTCTTAGTGTTCCAAGACTCATCTTTATGATTATCGGCGGAGCATTAGCTGATAAATTCCCGAAAAAAAATATTATGTTTTACTCTAATATTATTCGCGCTATTCTTGTCGCAACCATTCTCACCTGGTTCATCGTCGGTGATGTAACACTATATACATTTGCTTTGTTTGCTTTGTTCTTCGGACTTGCTGACGCTTTCTTCTGGTCAGCAGATGGATCTATTCTGCCTGAACTTGTAGAAAAAAACCGTTTAACACAAGCAAATTCACTTACTCAAATGACAAACCAAGCATCTGTCATTTTAGGACCTGTACTTGGCGGTATTCTCATTAAATTTACGAACTATGAAACAATCTTTTCAATTACAATCCTGCTACTCATTATCGCTGCGATACTCGTTCAAAAAATACAATTTACAGTACCCGAAAAAAATGAAACAGATAAAGGCATGTTTACTTCTATTAAAGAGGGAATTTCATATGTAAAAGAATCACCATTTCTTTCAACTTTCCTTATATGTAGCGCCTTTTTAAATTTATTTTTAATCGGCCCAATGCAAGTAGGCTTCCCGCTCTTCGTCAAAAACGTTCTGCACGGTGATTCACTTCAGTTTAGTTACTTAGAAGCGTCTGTTGGCGGCGGGATGGCGATAGGCGCTGTCATTGTCGGATTAAAAAACATTAACCGCAGACGTGGTCTATTTTGTATTATCATGATGCTACTGTCTGGTGTATTCTTCCTAGCCATCAACTTTAGCACCGTACTTTGGCAAGCGTTATTAGCTGGAATGTTTTACGGTATTACAATTGCGATGGCTATCGTTCCACTTATGGCAATGATTCAATCAACAGTAAAAGAAGAGATGATGGGACGCGTTATGAGCTTACTCATGCTTTCATCGATGGGATTCATTCCGCTCTCTTACGCATTTACATCGCTTACACTTGGGATAGGCATTCCAATTGTAACGGTTATGAAAAGCGGTGCAATCGCTGTTATCGTCTTTGTACTATTTGTAGCAATTCGTGTTCCAGTTGTAAGAAAGTTCGATTAGCTACTTGGAGTCATGTATTATACGCATGGCTCTTTTTTAAATGGATCGAATAACGGTATTCCCTTACTTCTCCTTAATGCCGCTCCCCACTCTAATCCAATTTCTAAAAATAAATCTCGCATCGTACTATACAATAGTGCTCCAACATCTTTACGAATTTCTCCGTACTTATACGCTCTCACAACACTTTTCACCCTCCAAATTAAATTCCCACGCACTTCTTCATCAGCTAATATTCCCTCTAATAAAGCACCTTGCTCTAGTAATCCGCTCTTTTTATAAGCAAGTTCCACCTTACTCCAAAATATATTAATCTTCTTCGGATTACTCGTCATCGACACCAGTGCGTATATAAAAGGCTTCGGTATATCGTGACGACAATACGTTTCATCAAGCTCGTACGTTACTTTTCTTTTCTCTTTTATTTGTGGAATGTTTTTAGAAAGAATTGTTTCTCCCGCTCGTTTTTGCTCGTTTCCACTACAGCCATCTGTACGATCATCACTTTCACATTCGGACATTTTCATACGGTCATCCATGCGGTCAATTGCAGATTTAAGAAATACATATAAGTTTGCACTATATCCCCCGCGCTTATATCTTTCTTTTGTCGCAACACGTTTTATAATTCCAAGCTCCTCTAGCTTCGCAATCGAGCGACGTACCGTCCGAATACTCTTTCCAATATTCGTCGCAATTGTCTCCATTAACGGACAAGCAACACCAACTGTTTTGTTCTTCTCATTAACCGCATACTTTCCTAAAAAATGAATGACGGTAGAATCCGTCTTATTCAGTTGAAACTGATAACATTTAAAAACTTGCTTTTGATATGTATTAAACTCTTCTTTACTTCGAAATTCACTATATGGTTTCATTAAGTTATATAAGCTTCCCATTTCTATCACCTCATCTATAGGTAAGAGTCAGGAAGAGAAATTGGCGTGATATTTAATATTTTTTATTGGAGATGAAAATATGATCGTAATTAGCGCTTGTTTAGGTGGTATTGCTTGTCGTTATGACGGTAACGATAATCTTGTTTCACAAATAGAAGAGTTATTACAGAGGGAAGATACCATCCTTGTTTGTCCCGAAGTATTAGGCGGTTTACCAACACCACGCCCTTCTGCTGAAATTATCGGCGGTAATGGCGATGATGTTTTAGATGGAAAAGCAAAAGTAATGACGAAAGAAGGACAAGATGTCACGGAAGCTTTCGTGCGTGGTGCTTATAAAGCATTAGAACAAATAAAAGATTTAAACCCAGAATATATAATTTTAAAAGAACGCAGTCCATCTTGTGGTAGTTCTACTATTTACACAGGGGAATTTAACGGCAATAAACAAACAGGTTACGGGGTAACAACAGCTTTATTCCGCCGACATGGATTTAAAGTCATTTCAGAAGAGGATTTTGAGAACGAAAAAAGGAATTGACCATGATCGTCAATTCCTTTTCTTCACTACTTATTTCACACCTAATTTTTCTTTCACTTTTGCAGGAAGCTCGTCCTTCTTCACTTCTTCCCAAGCAGATACACCTTTTTTATCTGAGTGGTATACGCGTAGGAATGCTTCTTTACGAAGATTTTTTTGCGCTATGAATTCTAATTCTTTCTCTTTACCGTCTTTATCAAAACCAGTTAGCTTATATTCGTAATCTTTATACGGCTGACCATTATCAGCTTTACCATTATATTCTTTTCCATCTACTGTAATTTGAACGTAATACTCATCTTTACCCATACGGTTTAAATCACAGCCAACTAATAGGCTTGCAAATACGACTAAAATACTAAAAAGTGCAATATATCTTTTCAATTCCTTCACCTCATATGTTTTTCTTATATTGTTATCTTAAGGCCTAAGCTTTAAAGAAGAAATTCAAAAACATGACATGAACATTACACTTTTGTAAGATAGTAAATTAAAACTTTAATCAGTTTTTTTTCATTAAAAACGTTATTGACACTCATCTAGCCTAGTCATGACAATCTATTAACGCCAATTTTTCCACTTGTCACGAATCTTATCACGTAATTTCCTTATACCGCTTATTACACCTTCTATTACGCACTCTATTATGATATCAATTATAAGGTAACTTACGAATCTAATTATAGGTTTAATCACATATCTCCTTACGAATTCAAAAATATCGTCAATCTTGCGTCCCCTCCCGCTCGTACAAAAAACTGCTACTTCCCATTCTTTTTGCGCAATCTACGTTCTGTTACAACCGCTGCGCCTACTGCAGTAGCTATCAACAAAAATAGTACGGCGATAGCGTCCACAATGAGGCTATTGAATTTGGATGAAACCCCAACAAATACTAACGCTATCGTTAATACTGCTAGCATAATTATCGTTATCTTATCTTCGTTCATCATTGTCCTCTCCGATTACTCACGGTTCTCTCTCCAAGACTTTATAAAGCCACCGACAACTTTACTGCAATTGTTCCCGTAATTAACTTATTATCGTTGTAATCCATCTTCTACTACCTGCGTAACAGTTCCATTCGGTTCGAATATTACACGTAATGTTCCTTCGCCGCCATAACCGGTATAGCCGTATACTGAATACGATTTATATTTCTCAATCATACGTGGCTGTCCAATCGCAGCTTTTACTTGATTCGCAGGCATACCTTTTTTGATTTTCAAATAGTGATTATAGTCTACTTCCGCCGAATCGTTATTTACATCTTTATACCACGGTACGCGGTCGTTTTTTTCTTCATATTCCTTTACAGGCTCTTCACTGCTTTTCGTAGATACCTGACTCTCTTTATCCGCATCCTTTATAGCAGTGCGTTCAATATTAACAACGTAACCATATGTATTTAATTCAACCATAATTTCATATGTACCATCCGTATCCTTTTCAGTATAAAACACGCGTTTTTCCTTGTTATTATAATTTTTTATGTTCTCACCGCCGTAGTCAATCGTATTAAGAATATCCGTATATGTCATGCCTTCCTCAATCTTTTCGGCTTCGTCGCGAGAAATATAACGCTTCTGTGATGACGGAGCGTCCTCATATTTAATGCTGTCACGTTCGCTCGTAGTCATAGGGGTTTCCTTCTGTTCTTTTAGTACTTCCGCTTCCGATTTCACCTGTTGCTTTGCTCCCGCTTTTGTTAACACGTCGGTATCGTTAGAACATGCTCCAAATATTGATGCTGTAACCAACGTCATCCCTAATACCAGTACTTTCTTAAATGACTTCATTGTAATTCCTCCGGTAGTTTTTAATTTCTAGTAATCAGCGTATTTTAATTAATATGGAACGAGTCAGTTCTATACAATTTGATATGGCCTGCACCTTCATGCATCCTCTTTATCCTTCTTCTTGCATATATTCGTTATCTTTGTCATGCTCTTTTTCTTTTTAGCGCAAAAGAAAAGACCTTCTTAACGATTTGGTTTCATCGCTAAGAAGGTCTTTATATGCAACCTACCCATTCAATTTCCACTTAGAATAAAGGGATGAAAAAACTTAGCAATCTTCTGGCTTACCAGCATTCGACGCTGTACGGAAAGATGATCCGCATCCACATGATGCGATCGCGTTTGGATTGTCGATTGTGAATCCGCCGCCAAGCATAGATTGCTTATAGTCAACTTTCACTCCCTTTACAATCGGAGCACTTTCTTTATCGATAACAAATTCAACACCGAAAAACTCAAGAACTGTGTCGTCTTCTTTTGGTTCTACTTCAAATCCTAAGCCGTAAGAAAGACCACTACATCCGCCGCCATGTACAGCAAGGCGCACGTACTTCTCTCCATCTTCAGCATCTTTTAACATATCTTTAATTTGAAAAGCTGCTTGTTCTGTTACTTCAATCATGAAATACACCATCCTTTCTGTTCTCATTCTATTATACATCTTTACGCTTCTATCTTGTACTCATACACTCCGCGGCAAATTATTTCCGCAGGTCCTTTCATTAATACATTTCCTTCTTCTGTCCATGCGATCATTAAGTCGCCGCCTGCTAAGTGAACCGTAATTTCTTTACCGTGTTCCATTTTCCCATTTAAAATTGCCGCAACGACAGCTGCGCATGCTCCTGTCCCGCAAGCTTGTGTTACACCAGATCCTCGTTCCCAAACGCGGAAATTCATCTCCTCATCATTCAAAATCTCGATGAATTCAACATTCACTCGCTCTGGGAACATTTCATGCGTCTCAAGAACCGGTCCTAACGTTGTAAGAGGCGCTTTTTCTACATCATCAACAAAAATAACCGCATGTGGATTCCCCATTGAAACAGCTGTAAATGCATAACGGTGATTATTGTATAAGAAGTTTTCACGAATAAATGGTGTTTCTCCTTCACCAAGCATCGGTATCTCTTCACGTGTTAAACGAGGTGCTCCCATGTCGATTTTCGCTAATGTAACTTTGTCATCTTCTACCGTTACTTCTGCCGTAACAATACCAGCTAACGTTTCAATTGTGAAAACTTTACCTTCTACTAGTTTATGCTCATACGCATATTTCGCTACGCAGCGTAAACCATTTCCACAGCTCTTTCCTTCTGAGCCATCGTTATTAAACATGCGCATTTTTACTGGTGCCACGTCAGAAGGACAAATTAAAATCATTCCATCTGCACCAATACCAGTATTAATATTTGAAACCTTTTCCGCTACAATTGCTAAATCTTCTTCTCTAATTTGTTCCTCAAACATATTTACATATATATAACTATTTCCAAGACCATGCATTTTTGTAAAAGAAAATTGGCTCATTTTTATTCACTCCAAAAATAATTTATTATTTCAAGTATAAAATGCATGCTTTTAGAACACAATATGAATGTCCCCCGTTTCTCATATTTGACAGTGTTTTGGCAATAAGCCGTTCTTACACAAATCGTGTAAGAAAAAAGCCCTTCTAAAAGGGCTTTTTTTTTCGAAATAAACACTCCTAATAAAGTGAAACTTTAATCAGTGGGGGGACGGGCAACAGGGCTTCAACCTAAATTCTTTGCTTCAGCTGGATTTTGAGGTGGGAGTCTTACTGCCCGCAAATAGCGGGATAAATGAAAAAAGAAAAACGTTGCCTGTTTGCAACGCTTTAAAACATTGGATTTTCATCCATATAATCATATACATTATTTACAAGTTCTTCTACTGTTGCACCTTGTACCACTTCACCATTTACAAGTGCAAATGGACCTTCAAAACAGATGCCACAATATCCTAAACAACCATATTCCATTACGTCTAAATTAGGATCTTTTTCTAATTTTTCTAAAGCTGCTTGCGAACCGCTTGCAAGGTTACCTACACAAAATTCGATTAATGGTTTAATCAAAACTCTCTCCCCCCTGTATCTCTAAACAAATTACCATTTACTTTATATGGTATGTGCATACCTAATTTGCGAAACGGATAAGTAACCCTCTCTACTTGTTACCATTCCACTTTATTTATAAGAAGAAAACTAAGCTGTTTCTTGTTGTTTTCGTTATATATTCTAAACTATTTAGTTACTTCACTATTTCACTTCATAATAGATGGTCTTCTTTATATAACATACTACTCATAATGAAATAGTAAATAGTAACTAGAAAATGAAAACCACTTACTTTACTTTTCTTCTTATTGTACAACAGAGTATTCATTCATGCATTGTTATTTGTTCACAAATTCGATATAATTTGATTGTGTAAAGTCAAAATATTTTATTAATATAAAATTGTATGATTAGGGGATATTTCAACAGAAAAGGGGTAATCCATCATGAAACACCTCGTACTAATAGGTGGTGGCTACGGTGGAATGAGAATTCTGCAGCGGCTACTTCCAAGCAACCAACTTCCAGATGATGTACAAGTGACATTAATCGACAAAGTACCATATCATTGCTTTAAAACTGAATATTATGCATTAGTTGCGGGTACAATTTCAGAAACGCATATTCGCATACCGTTTCCTGAGCACCCACGTCTCAATATTCAATACGGAACAGTAACAAATATTGACCTCGAAACGAAGGCCGTTCATCTCGATGGCGGTGAAACGATTCAATATGATGATTTAATTATCGGGCTTGGCTGTGAAGATAAATATCATAACGTTCCTGGGGCAAAGGAATATACACATAGCCTACAATCAATTGAACAAACACGTAAGACATATGAACAATTAAATAGCTTAGAACCAAATGCAACAGTAGCTGTCGTTGGGGCTGGTTTAAGCGGCGTTGAAGTGGCAAGTGAACTTCGCGAAAGCCGTTCAGATTTAAAAATCTATTTATTTGATCGAAAAGATAGAATTTTATTCCCATATCCAGAGAAATTAAGTAGATACGTAGAAGAATGGTTTGTAAAACATAAAGTTACCATTATACGAAACTCTAACATTACAAAAGTGGAACCAAACATTGTATACAACCATGATGAACCACTTGAATGTGATGCAATCGTCTGGACAGCTGGTATTCAAGCAAATGAAGTTGTTCGAAACCTTCCAGTAGAACAAGATGGTAGCGGACGGGTTGTTTTAACGAAATATCACAATATTCCAAATAACGAGCACGTTTATGTCGTAGGAGATTGTGCAGCACTTCCACACGCACCATCTGCTCAACTTGCTGAAGGTCAAGGAGAACAAATTGTCCAAATATTATTAAAACGTTGGAATAATGAACCCCTTCCTGATGAACTGCCTGTTATTAAATTAAAAGGTGTTCTCGGTTCTCTCGGCAAAAAACACGGATTTGGTTTACTAGCAAACCAACCATTAATGGGACGTGTACCGAGATTATTAAAATCCGGTCTTCTTTGGATGTACAAATATCATAACGGTTAATACTTTAAAGGCTGCCTACATAGTAGACAGCCTTTTTCTATTCATTTTTAAAAAATAACTTTCTCAATATAGATTCACGAAACTTCCCTATTTTAATATTAAAAACTATCAATTAAAAGTGTATGCTATATGTAAGAGTTGTTTCATTTTATTATTTTCTTTAGGACCGAATACGTTCGGTCTTATTTTTTATGCTATAAGTACTACACATAATAGGAGGCATTTCATTTCACTTATGAACTTAACAAAACTAAATAATCAAATAGAAGTGAAAAAGAAAGAATTAATCCACCTCGTTGAAAAATATGGATTTTCTCACGATAAAGTCATTTCTCTCAGTCAAGACTTAGATCGCTTGCTAAACTTATTAACGAAGCTAACTTCCGTCTCAAAACGATCTAATCCTACAAACAAAGAAAAAAGATGTTCCCTCTGAATAGACTTTATTTTCCTATTTTTCTCCCTTTTTGATACGATATAACTAGAATCAGAAAGGAGCAATTTATGTTTATATTAAAAGACATCATATATAAAGATATTCTACACATTCCTTATTTACAGATTCAAAAAGAAAAAACAACTTGTATTATCGGTGAAAGTGGTAGTGGTAAAAGCACATTACTTCGCATGTTAAACGATTTACAATCACCAACATCTGGCACAATTGAATATAACGGAAAATCTATTTTAGATTATCCTCCCATTCAATTACGCCGTGAAGTTGTCATGCTCGGACAAACTCCGCCTATTTTTGATGGAACAATTAAAGATAATTTATTAATGGGACTTCGATTTTCTGAAAAGCCATTTCCAAATGACGATGCCCTGCAAGGCGCATTAACGACTGTTAGCCTAGATAAAAAATTAGAAGATAACGCCTCTTCTTTATCAGGTGGCGAAAAACAAAGACTTGCTTTCGCTCGTATTATACTAATGGATCCGCCCGTCTATTTATTAGATGAACCAACTTCGGCACTAGATGGTGACACAGAACGCCGCGTTATGAAACAATTTACTATGCTAGCAAGAGAAAAGAAAAAAACAGTTATCTTCATCACGCACTCGCAACAACTTCCAGAAGAAATCGCAGACGATATTATTGAAATTAGTAAAACAAACGGTGCAACTAGAAAGGAAGTGCTATCAATTGAAGGGCGTTATTGAACTACAAATTTGGCAACTTGCAGCTGCATATATTTTCATCCTTATTTTAATCGGGCTTGTGAAATTAAAAGGAATACCGCGTGAGAAACAAATTACAATTGCTACATTACGTATGACAATTCAGCTCGTACTAGTCGCATATGTTCTTACATACATATTTGAAAATAGTAATCCGTTTTATACAATAGCTCTCATTACTTCTATTACTACATTTGCGATTTTCAATATTTATAAACGAGTTAATATTCCAATGTCAAAAGAATTAAAACGAGTAGCCGCCCTCTCCATGATTGCTGGATCAATTGGCCCTCTTCTACTATTTATCTTTGTCATTATCGGACACGATCCTTGGTATGCTCCGCAGTATATCGTTCCTATTGCCGGCATGCTAATCGGTAACGCTATGACAGGTATTTGCCTCGGGGCAAACACCTTTTTAAACAGTATGAAATCACAAAGAGACCATATTGAAGGTGCACTTATGCTTGGCGCAACTCCAAAACAAGCAGCTGCTCCGCTCATACGGGACGCTTTCGATTCTGCTATTTTACCAACAATTAATTCCATGGTCGGAATGGGAATTATAAGTCTTCCAGGCATGATGACAGGACAAATTTTATCCGGTGTATCACCATTTACAGCTATCCAATATCAAATTGCGATTATACTTGGCATTTCTGGAAGTACAGCTTTCTCTGTTATTATCTTCTTACAGCTTGGGTATAAAACGTTCTTTAATAAGCGGTGCCAGTTGAAAGAAGTTGAAGTACAATCATAAAAAAGACGCTCTGCACGTTACTTACAGAGCGTCTTTTTTCTTTGCTAATCTTACGCTTTCTTAACGAACTGTGATTTTAACTTCATAGCTCCGAAACCATCGATTTTACAATCAATATCGTGATCTCCCTCAACTAGACGGATACTCTTTACTTTCGTACCAATCTTTACAACTGAAGAAGTTCCTTTTACTTTTAAATCTTTAATTACAGTAACAGCATCGCCATCTTGAAGAACGTTTCCATTCGCATCTTTTACAACTTTTGCACCATCATTACTTTCAGCTTCCGCTTCTTGACCCCACTCATGGGCACATTCTGGACATACGAAAAGAGCGCCATCCTCATACGTATATTCTGAATTACATTTTGGACAATTTGGTAAAGTAGCCATAAATTCATTTCCTCCGTTCATTATTTATACGTAAAAATCAAATTTGATGTTTACATCTCGATAAATAAAATTTGTATAGCATTTCTTTATACTGCCATAGTCTCACGTTATTGACAACCCTACCTCAAATTCTCATTTTTTATTGTATTTTACAAATTTTCAATTCGTATAGTGTTTCCAATAAAAAAGAAGAACCTTCACAAGATTCTTCTTTTCAAAATGAACGAGCTCTCACTAGAAACTCCAACTATTTTCTTCAATGTAAAATTGATATTCTTCTAACTCTTCTTCACTTAACTTCTTATTATTCTCATATACTTCCTGCCACTCGAAATAATCTTCATCGAAATAAACAGCAAATTTAATTTTTATATTTTTCTTCTCTTCATAATCATATCCAGTAAATTCTACTACTTCATAATCTTGTTCTTTCTTTACAAACTTCCACGTTGGATTATCCGTCATAATCTCTAAAGTAACACCTTCACCACTTGAACGAACAACATTTTTAACGTTTGGCTCAGTTGGTAAAAAGGATAGTCCGAACGTGGCTCCGCCAAATACTATCACCACAATAACTTGTAAACCAATCATGCCAGCATAACTAGCGCCACCCTTTGATTGTAAGTAATACGCCTTCTCATGATCAGGCATATTTTCTCCCTTATGTAAAATACGAACAGCATGCTTATAATATAAACGGTTTCCTTGCCATCCAGTAAATATCATCATTCCTAGTTGAAGAACTACACTAAATGTTAAATAAATCTCATCTGGAATATCTATAAAAGGAGTTACAAATACACTAGGTACCGCCAATAATGTAAGTATAGTAAATAACTTATACATTTTACGATAAGCTAGCCAAAAAAATGGAAAGAAAAAGGCTACCCAGTTCCACGTATTTCCTTGCGCTGGATTTTCTACTTTTCCCCACTTAAAGTCATAATACGCCGTATTCTTTTGAACGACTGTATGTAACTGTTGCGGAGAAATTGTTTCTTGTAAAACAGTGTCCTTCACGTACATCATCCTTTTCTTATTTCTACATACGTGTATTTTATAGAAATAAAAAGAAGGAATCTAACAAAAAGTACATATATTTCATAAAAATGAACGTAAATCGAATATATTCCGACAATTACCTGTTTATTATTCCATTTTACTTTTAAATATATTAAAATACTTATAAATGATACGTTTAATACACTAAGTTAAGAATTTTATATATTTGATAATAAAAATGTTTCACATGAAACTATCCATAATTGTTCTTTATTTATATGTAATTTATACTTACTCATCGTCTTCCCCCATACACATATTTTTTCTATTATCTTTCCTCTACATAATACTTGTAAAGCCTTTTCTACCTACTGCAAAATAGGAAAGACGCCCTTTTCAAAAAGGCGTCTTTTTACATTTGAAAATTTACTAATATAAAAAATGAATTATTTAATAAATGAATTCCCCATGGAACGAGTAAATTATTTGTTTTCTTATATGTGTAGGCTAAACATACACCTATACCAAAAATATATAACATACTACCTAAAGTAAGGGGATGACCTAAAGTAAATATAAAAGCACTTATAACAATACTAGTAAGTGTAGAGAAGCGCTGAGATAATTTCGTGAAAAATATCCCCCGAAATAAAAGTTCTTCCCAAATCGGTGCAAAAATGGTGAGTACAACTACGTATAAAATGATTTCACTTATAGTAGGCTCTATTACTATATTTGACTCATCCACACTAAGCCCATGTGGTAAAACTAAATTTAATACCGCAAGATATATAAGCAGTATGATCATCGTCATTACTATTGTTACATAATGTTTAAAATTATTGAACTGTAGTGATTTTACTAGCTGTGAACAATAATTTCTTGCTGGTGCATACATTACAATAATCGTACAAAACGTAAAGAGTGGAATAAGATGGTCTACATACCATGGATATAATGAGGAGTCATATAAAAAGTTCAAAAAAACAAATCCATGCATTACCCCAAAAATAATTATTATAATGCTAATTACTTCGAGCATACTCATTTGTATATTCTTTTCTTCATATGTAGCTAATTCTGTGTTCATCCTATCTCCTCCAGTATAATTAAACCTTTTAAACCATTATATACCAATTTTAACACAAAAACAGACGATACAATTTACTGTATCGTCTGTTTTTTCCCCTACCATTTCTCTCTACATGTTTCAATTAAATGCAGCAAATACTGCTTCGTCATATCAGCCCTTCTCCACCTTGAGATTATTCGCTTTCCTTCTGGATTCTGCCTCATTCGCTCTACTTCTCTTAATAAAGGCTCCCACTTATGAGAGTAAAGTTCCAACATGTATTGTAATCCTCTATCTTTTGAAACAATTGTTTTATGATCTAACGTATATAAAATACGTCCCATCGTAACGACAGCTGATTCTACCCATTCTTCTATGAAAAATAAATAAGGACGCTTCACTTTTTCAAGCCAGTAATGTTCTACGTTGTATTTCATTGTATTTACTACATCGTCCCACTTTATTTGAAAGGAAAGGTCTTCTACTTCTTTCCCGCTAACTGTAATACCTTGATTTTTCAATGTCCACCATGTGACCGCGTTAATATCCCAATGACCAATATCAGCCTTACCATCTGTACAATACACGTACTCATTTATTTCATGATTGTATTTCCCTAAGTCAGCAAGCGGAATATACATACCATCCATTCTTTTACCTAACGTACTTTTACTAATTTTTTTATGCAGTTCTATAATTTGTTGTTTTTCAGCTCCATTCACGGAATCACTTATTACCGTAACAAAATCAACATCGCTCGTTTCTATATGAAATGCTCCTAGCGCGATTGATCCGTAAATATATACCCCGACTATTTTTTCATCCGAAAAAATTCCTTTTAATTCTACTATGTACTGCTCCATTAATTGCTTTACTTCTTCTGGTAAAGCATGTTTTATTCCATTCTCCACATCTATCCCTCCAATAAAAAAAGCCTTCGCAAATTCGCAAAGGCTTCATGCTTTATAAATATTTCTCGATTTCTTCATAAACATCCTTCAAACGTGGATTTCCTTCTCCAACGATTTCACCATTTACAAGAACGACTGGATAAAATAGATCTTCCTCCACTACTCGCTCTGCGAATACTTTTTTATCTTCATCTTCTTGTTCTTCTTGAAAATCAATATACTCAAACTTAAATTTATTTTCTTGTCCTTCATATTTACGACCAATCGCCGCTTGTAACCACTCAAACGTTTCTGTTGAAGATGGCATTCCAACGCAGCTCGCACAAATTACTTTCGTCCCATACACTTGCACATTAACCATTTCTTCTCCCCCACTTCTCGTTCTAACAGTATATTCAGATGTCTTATTTCATAAGCACATCATTTTACAAACTTATTCCATACCCCTATACTGAAAAAACACGTTGTACACACGATATAATATTTTGACAATAAAACAAGAAGAGAAAAAATAGATTTTCCCCTCTATCTTGATTATAATAAAACTGATGAAAGGAGTCGATAAAAATGGAAAACCCACATATGCAAGAACAGGTACTAGAGGTATTAGATAAATTACGTCCATTCTTACTTCGCGATGGCGGAGACGTTGAATTAGTAGACATTGAAGAAGGTATCGTAAAATTACGCCTTATGGGTGCATGCGGAAGCTGCCCAAGTTCTACAATCACACTAAAAGCTGGTATCGAACGCGCATTACTTGAAGAAGTACCAGGCGTTATTGAAGTAGAACAAGTATTTTAATCTAAAAGCGGAAGCGGCTCGTTCAGAACAGAAGGTCATTGGAGCTCCTGACGAAGAGGCGCTTTTTGCCTCACAGGAAGGCGCGAAATGGCCGACTGTTCTAGCCGCTGGAGCTAGACATTATCTAAAAGCGGCGGTGGCTCGTTCAGCTCTGACTGGCTAAGGTTCTTTCGCATAGAAGGCGCTTTTTGCCTTCTTATGCGGAAGGTTCTTAGACACGAAGAGCTAGCCACCAGAGCTAGATAACATCTAAAAGCGGAAGCGGCTCGTCCAAAATGTGAGGCGGAAGAAGCGAAGCCACCGAACATTTTAGCCGCTGGAGCTAGATATTAATCTAAAAGCAGAAGCGGCTCGTTCAGAATTGCTTCCTAGAAAGAGACCCAAATGGGTCTCTTTTTTTATTCAAATAACACTTCCCCTTTAACATCATAAAACAAAATTGGAAATCCTTCTCAAAAAGTGCGATAATTAATACTATAGAATCGTTCACACATATACAGAAAAAAACATAGGGGGACGACACATGCCAAGAATGGGGAACACTTTCTTAACAATTCAAGAACTAGAAAAGAAAAAAGAGTATTTATTAGACCTTTCATCCGTTATACCAACATGGAATGCAAGTTATCAATTTTTATTTAAAGAAATCCAGCAAGAATTATTGAGTAAAGTAAATGAAAAAATCGAAAGACATCAATTCATTTTAAATATATGTGCAGATCAACAGGTAGGGGCATAATGTATTACATACAATTGTGATATATAAAAAAGAGACCTCACCCGGTCTCTTTTTTCATTTTAAGACAGCCAATCTAATTTCCTAATGCCTAACTTATCAACAGGTAAACGAAATGACTCGTAAAAATGATTCATAAATTGCTCAGTGCGCTTCACATCATGTAAAATGATTTCTAAACGGGCTCTATATATGCCTTTTTGTTCTTCGTTTCCTGTTTGATAATATCGTTCAATTGTTTCAAAGTAGTGAAGCGGGAACAGAAGCCTTGCGAATAATAAGCGCCAACCAAATGAAGAGAGCGAATAATTACGTTCATAATCTGTAATGAATTGAACTACCGTTTGCTCCCAATCTTTCTTTTTTTCTATCATCATATAGCGAATACATTCTGCTATATCTCTACTTGGGTGATCATATACCCAATCAAAAGGAAGTTTTAAACGCTTCGTTTGCTGCCATAATAAAGGTGTAAATCGTTCTTGGCAAATTGTTGCTGCGTCAGTTATTTGTGGTGTATCATCCATTTCTGTATCGACAACATATTGAATTGCATTTTCTGCAACTCCTAAGTAATACGGGAAGGATTCAATAAACAATTGATCGAATACGTCTGAAGGATGGTTCATCACTTGCGATTGCCAAAACCTTTCTAATTGGTCGAGCCTTTTTTCCCATAATGCTTTCCATTCACCAATGCGGCTTAATTGCTCAACTTCTTCTGGAAAGAATGCGCCACGTTTATGGAATATAGAAAGCTCACTTCCTAATGATGTAGCATGTCGCTCTAACATACGCATACCTTTTAATAAGCAGTAATTTTTTTCTTCTATCTCACTTACATAGTAGCCGTGTATAGTCGGAACGAAAGTCGAAACAGTTATATCCCCTTGCTGGTTCATATAATCACTGAGCTTTTTCATCTCTACAAGTACTTCTTCCTCCATTTCTCCAATTGGAACAAGTACATAAATTTTGTTGCGAATCCAAAAGCTTTTATAGGGGCCAAGGGGGATTAATTCTTTAACATGCATGTGATAATGCTCATAAATATGCTGAATCATCGCAGTCGCCACCTATGGTTTTTCTTTATATATATGAGCTTGTGCTCGCCTTTCATTCCTATGCACATGATAAAGCAATGAAACGTATACAAATACTAAAAAGAAAAAAAGGTGATAAACATGAAAGACTCAAATCAACTACAAGAAAGAGCATTACAACTATTACAAGAACGCGGTGTAACAATTGACGATATTGCTGAACTTGTTCATTTTCTTCAAAAGAAATACCATGCAAATTTAGAGATGTCAGAATGTCGCTATAACGTTGAGCGTGTACTATCAAAACGAGAAGTACAAAACGCACTGATTACAGGCATTGAACTTGATGTCCTTGCTGAAAAGGGAATGTTAAGCGCGCCGTTACAAGATATCGTAAAACGCGATGAAGGACTATATGGCATTGATGAAGTCATCGCGCTTTCTATCGTTAACGTGTACGGGTCAATTGGCTTCACGAACTTTGGATATATCGATAAATTAAAACCAGGTATTTTAGAATACTTAAATGATAAATCAACTGGAAAGGTGCACACATTCCTTGATGATATCGTTGGCGGAATCGCTGCCGCTGCTTCAAGTCGTTTAGCGCACCGTGCTGAGCATTCAGAGTAACGTATCTAGGCCGTCAGTTTCATACTGACGGCCTTTCATATTCCATAAGCATAAACTCTCTTCCACGGCTCCAAAAAACAGGTCCTACTTGAAATCCAATATTTTTATATAGCCTAATCGCTCTCTTATTGAATGTCGCTACACTCAGTCGAAACATTTTCGAATTCAATTCCTCAGTAGCAAATGCTATTCCCGCTTGAAAAAATATTTCCCCCATCCCTTTTCCTGTTAACTCCGGCTTCATTCCAAGCCCAATATCTACTACATCTTCTCCCCTATATAAATTAGCATCTCTTCCCCCTGGCACTTGTGCATTTTCTCCAAAACAAAAATAGCCGATGAATTCTCCATTCTCTCCGCAACAACCGTAATACGTTCCATCTAGCAACTCTTCTATTACTTCAGCATCTCCCGAAAAGCTATATAACGTATAGGGATTTTCATACTTCCACGTATTTATTTCTTTCGCTTCTTCTTCTGTTAACTTATGTATATCCATTCATCTCGCTCCTTATCAAATACTCTACTAATCTATATGTATTTACTCATTCATTTTCCAAACTTGATTCTCCTCTAATCGTAATATGCATAGTTACATACGCACACCCCTTTAAAAAATGCTAAAATTTATTTGAATCGCTGTTGTTACACTTCTTGATTAAGAAAGACTGTTAACCGGAAAATTAACGTCTTATCAAACTCAAGCAATTGGCACGTTTTGTCATCATGAAAGACACTCGAAAGAGTGTCTTTTTTTCTATACCTGAGCAGGACCTGCTCATTTACAAAATTAATGCATAAATTAATATAACTCTTTAAACGCATTATTCCCTTTCTATATGTTGCGGCGTTCGTTGCGACAGATTCGGATAATAAAAAGCACTCCAGCCAGAGTGCTTTTTACTTTCAAACAAGGAGGTTACATATATGGATAGTACTCTTGTATTTAACTTTGGCATTGGTATTGTTATCATTTTATTCGTCTTCTTTGTTCTTTGTATGAGTGGAATATAGTAATCTTTTATGCTGATAACTCTTTTAAAGTATCACTTAATTTGAACCTTCTTAATTGTAATGAAGCAATCATTGCTGCTCCTGCTCCGAGTATAATGCTAGCTAGTGCCAATATTAAAACTTGATTATACGGAATGATAATAACCGTTAACTCTAAGCTTGATAACACAATATAACTAAATACAATTCCACCTAAAACCCCAATACAACCAGCTATCGCTCCAAGTAAAGTGCCCTCTAATAAAACAATCCGTCTCATTTGCTTCGGAATAGCTCCTACCGCACGAATCATACTAATTTCAGCACGTCTTTCATGTAAACTTGAGACAATCGCATTCATTAACCCTATACCAGAAATAATGAAAACAATTACAACTAACAAGCGAATTAACATCATCATTTGCGATAATAACTGCTCCTGTTCTTTTAATAAATCATGGCTATTAATAACTTCTACGTTCTCTTTATTATTTGTAATTTGTTTTACTTGCTTCTTAATCTCTTCAAATGATTGATTAGAATTTGTCATAACTTGAATTGCTTCATATCCTTGCACGTGAAACTTATCACGAACCCATTGTTCATTTACGAAAATGTCTAATCCTCTTCCCCTTAATCCTTGCTCAATAATCGAAACGACTTTAATCGTTTGTTTTTCTTTCCCTTTTCCTTGTACTTCAATCGTATCATGCAACTGAATCCCTAATGTTTTAGCAGTTCTCTTCGTAACGACTCCCTCACCATCTTGTAATGGCTTATTTAAATCTTGTCCTGTAATCACTTTCGCTTTGGTTACTTTTTGATAAGCAACAATATCATTCCCCACAACTTCTATCACATCATATTCAAAATCATCTTTCCTCACATTTTCATACCACTCTTGATCCGCTTTTTTAAAATCATAATTTATAAGCTTCGCTGTAAAGTCAGTAACATTTGCTACGCTCTCTTCTACACCATCAATTTTTTTAACCTTCTCCATCCAACTAAATGGTAATACTTCAGTACTTTGCGACTCTATTGGAATTCTTATTACTAAATCAGCTGGTAAATGTTTTTGTAACCCATCTTTCATGCCTTCGTAAATAGAGTTTATATACATCGTTCCAACAAGTGCTAACATAAAACCAAATGCTAGTATAGCAACCGATACAGCTGCCTTATTCCGATAACGGATTACATTCCGGCTGCTAATCGTCGTTTCAATTCGTAATATCATTTGAAGTGGTTTTGCAATCACTGGTGCTATCATCCGAATAAATAACGGAATCGCAAATAACAAACCAACTGCAAATAACAGCGCTCCTATCGCACTTGGATTAAAACCGATATACTGCTCTACTACGTTACCTGCTAGTCCAATAACAGTACCAATGATTAAAATGCTAAGGCTAAAAGCACTCCATCTTTTTTCTGTTTTCTCATTACTAGGAAGACCTGGCCGAAGTGCTTGAACTGGTGGAATCTTCCTAACCATGAAAGCTGGTATAATAGCCCCTATGACAGACATAACAATCCCTAGTAAAAACGTAATGAGTAAAATCTCACCTGAAATCGAGAATGATGCTTTCCCTGCCCCCTCAATATTCACCCATTTATTAATGAATGATGCGGCGATTGTTTGCGTACCCGCTCCAAGAATAACTCCTGCTAGCGATCCGATTGCCCCAATACATAAAGCCTCTAATAAAACGACTAATATAATTTGATTTGGATTACTACCAAGTGCACGTAATAATGCCCATTGCTTAAATCGACTTCTGACAGATAAGAAGAAACTTCCCATTATTAAAAGGGCTACAACAAATAAGGCAATACCACCTAAACTAAAAATTAATGGCTTCATTACATTTAGGCGTTCAAATGCCTTATCTACATAAGTACGTTGGTCCACCTTTATATTTTCAATCTTTTTATATACATCAAAAGCAATTGCTTTTTTCACATTTACATCTTGTACTTTCACTTGAACAAGATTGAATTGATTTGGTAAATTTAATTCTTTTTGAAGCCAATGGATTGGAAAATAAGCACTATGCCCCATTGACGCCATTAACGGTGGATTTAAAATACCGACAACTTTCACAGCCTTTTCACCATGCTGCGGGAATGGCAGTTTAATCGTATCTCCTACCCGTATATTTTCACGATCTGTATACCCTTTTGTCAGTGCTACTTCAGCACCTTCTTTCGGATATCGTCCTTCTAATATTTTATAAGAATGCATTTCTGGAGAATCTTGCTCAACACCCCAATAAGATGGCTTTCCCGATAGTTCTTTATAATGTGGAAAAGGATACGGTATAAGTGCTTTTGATATTTTTTCAGCATTTTCTAAGCCATCTATTCCTTTTAAACTTTCATTATTTAAATACATGTCATTTTTTATATAGCCAAATTGTAAATTATAATCTCCATACCGACTTACTACTTGTTCCTTCACACTTTGCTCTACTGATTGATTACCTAGTAATAACATCGTCGCTAACATAACACCTAAAGCTGCACCGAGGGCAATCAACATATTTCGCAACCAATTTTGTTTCATCGATTTTACCGCATACTTAATTACCCATCGCATCACCTTTACCTCCTACTTTAAAGTGACGATTCATAATCTCTTGAATTTGAGTAACTTGTTGCGGGATATTTCGAAATTTCCACCCTTTACTTTCAGTATGCTCATGAATCACCTCACCATCTAATAAGAAAACGACTTTATCAGCATGGGCCGCTACGAACGGATCGTGCGTTACAATGACAGCTGTTTGCCCTAATTCATCACATGCATTGCGAAGTGCCGCGATAATATTTTTGCTGTTTTCTGAATCTAACGCCCCTGTTGGCTCATCTGCTAATATAATAGCCGGCTCATTTGCAAAAGCTCTTGCTATCGCAACCCTTTGCTGTTGCCCACCTGATAACTGTGCTGGTAAATGCTTTTCTTTTCCTTTCAATCCAACGAGCTCTAATAAACGATTTGCTGTCACCGTTGCCTTCTTGTGCGAAACATTATCTAATAGTAAAGGCAACCCTACATTTTCCTCCGCATTAAACACTGGAATTAAATTAAACTGTTGAAAAATAAAACCGATTTTATGCCTTCTAAATAAAGCGAGCTCTTTTTCTTTTAATGTTGAAATCTCTGTACCATCAACTCGAATACTACCTACCGATGGAATATCTAATCCACCTAGCAGCTGAAGTAAGGTCGTTTTACCCGATCCACTTGCCCCCATAATACAAACAAAATCTCCTTTTTGAATTTGAACATTAATATCTTTTAAGATCTTTACTTTACTATCCCCAATATCAAATGATTTTTCTAACCTTTCAATTTCAATAATATTCATCCCAATATCCCCTTCTCTCTATTTACCAATCTATATATTCTATTCAGAAATGCAAAATCCCTACTATTTTGTATTTTTTTGTCACATACTAACATTTATATTAACCGGTAGTAAGTGCCCGATTAGTGTGAGCAAATACTCAGTGCGGGATGGCCCACCCACCGATTAAAGTTTCATTTTATTTCTCATGTCAGAAAAGTTGATTCTCGCAACGAAAGTAAACATAATAGTTACACAAATATATAAAAACTATTCACATATCCACAAATAGGAGGAAGAACAATGAAACATGTAATCGTTTATGCACACCCGAATACAGAAAGCTTCAACCATGCAATTTTAGAAACTGTAAAAAGTGAATTAGAAGGAAAAGGGCATGAAGTGCGCGTTCGTGATCTATACGAATTAAATTTCAATCCAGTATTAGGTGCTTCCGATTTCACCTCATTTTCTCAAGGAAATACACCAGAAGATATTAAAGAAGAGCAAGAGCATATCTCTTGGGCTGATAGCATTACATTCATTTACCCCGTTTGGTGGGCAGGACTTCCTGCTATTTTAAAAGGATATGTTGACCGCGTATTTAGCCACGGCTTCGCTTATGCTTACGGTGAAAATGGCATTGAAAAGTTATTAAGCAGTAAAAAAGGATTATTATTATCTACAATGGGAAATACAAAAGAAGCATACACAGCAGGTGGTATGTTTGACGCAATGAAGAAAACAGCGGATGTTGGTATTTTTGAATTTACAGGCATTGAAACACTTGAGCATACATTCTATACGAGTGTTCCTTCTGTGGATGACAGTGTGCGTAAACACTATCTTGAAGAAGTTAAAGACGTTGTGAATCGTGCATTTTAATAAAAAACTCCGGTTATAACAACCGGAGTTTTTATTTCATCATCAATTTCGGAATATATCTTTGAAGAATGCTTTCTAATTCATTCATATCTTCCTGTCTAATAAGTAAATTTACATTATCATTCATTTTTTCTCGCCCGCGATATAAAAATATATTTTCCTTTGGATTTTCCCATGTTGATGTTTTATAGCCTTTTAATTCTTCGTATGAATAAAAGTTCAATCCGTCTATTACACCTTTTTCATATATTTGTACACTTTTAATCAGATGGATAGCTATTAAAGTCATAAAACAACTTACTACAGCATAACTACCTGACTGAACGAGAAACTGTTCAATTGTACCAATATCACCACTTACGTACTGAGCATATGTATACATACATTGTCCGATGAAATACGCCGGTCCAAGTGATGCAATCCAACGCCGTTTCACCCGAGGATATGTTGCAATAAGTTTTCCCGCGCTTTTTTTCATTGCATTTATTTTATATATCTTCCATAGAACAAAGAACAAAACACATAATGCAAAAACAAACATAATGCATGACATCCAGTACACTCTTATTCCCTCCCCTTTTATATCAATACATATAAATTCTACATTTTATATAACTACAGTACATATGCAATTATGCATAAAAAAACAGGCAACCTCCTCCGGTTACCTGCATTTCATTACATCTTCTCAATCCACTCCGTCAAGTTGTGCACAACTTGCGTCGGTTGTACTTCATATTCTGTTAACTTGTCCACAGTTGTTACTCCAGTGTGGACAAGAAGGGTATGCATACTAGCATTTATCCCCGCTAAAATATCTGTATCGTAGTTATCCCCAACCATTAAAGCTTCTTCTTTTCCTATGCCAAGCACTTTTAACGCTTGTTCCATAATGATTGATTCTGGTTTACCAATAAAGATTGGGTCCACACCTGTTGATACTGCAACAACTGATGTTAATGAACCGTTACCTGGTAATAATCCGCGCTCAGTCGGAATTGCGATATCCCCATTTGTTGAAATAAACGTTGCACCGTTACGCACAGCAAGGCACGCTTTTGCTAATTTTTCATATGTGATATCGCGATCTAAACCAACAATGACGAAATCAGGATTTTCATCCACAATTTCAAATCCCTTTTCCACAAGAGCAGCGTGTAAGCCCTCTTCACCAATCATATATACAGTTGCATCTTGTTTACGCTCATAAATAAAGTTCGCTGTAGCCATACTTGTTGTGAATACTTGCTCCGCTTTCGCTGGAATATCGAAACGAACAAGCTTTTCTGCAACTTGTTCTGGTTTACGAGTTGAGTTATTTGTAACGAATAAATATGGAATACCGCGCTCTCCTAACGCTTTTACGAAGTCGCTTGCTTCTTCAATTTGCTCTTCACCGCGATACATTGTACCGTCTAAGTCAATTAAATAGCCTTTATACATCTGTTTGTCTCTCCTTCTATGCTAACGTTCTCATCTATCATACCACTCTTATATTAACCCCTTTTTCAAAAGAAAAAAACGCTTTACCTTAAAGCGTCCCATAACGTTCATTTTTTCTCTTTTATTTGGTACGAACAATTACAATCGCCCACGCACATGTTCGTTAGCGCTTTCACATTTGCACCTGCTAATAACCGCTTGTACATATCTTTTTCATCTTCACACACTTGCGGGTATTTCTCCGCTATTTCCTTTAACGGACAGTTTTGCTTTTCAAGTATGAAAGAGCGTTCCCCATCTCTCTTTATTTGAACCATATAACCATTTTTCTCTTGCATAGCAGCTATTTCTTGTACTTTATACGCTAAATTACTTTGGTTACTTATCTTCTTTTTTAACTGTTCTTCCATTCGTTTCGTTCTCGCTTGTAAAACGTAACGAAGTATTTTTTCATCGCCCATTCGAGCTAAATCATCTAATATTTCAATAGCAAACTGCTTATATTCTTTCGGGAATGTATCTTCTCCCTTTTGACTTAATCCATACAAATATGTTGGGCGTCCAACATGCTGCCTTACCATCTTTGAATAAATTAGCTCATCATTTTCTAGTTTACTTAAATGTCGACGAATCGCCATCTCTGTAATTTCTAAAGCTTCGGCTAATTCTGCTACAGTATGCTCTCCTTTTATCTTCAGTAATTGTACAATCTCTTCTCTCGTAGTACGTGCTTCCCCCATAGCTCACCCTTCTCCCTTTTCTTTCTCCTATACAATATAAGATCCCCAAAGGAATTCCCGGGGATCTTATAAGCACAATTATTCTGGTACAAATGCAGATACAGGTCCTAATTCCTTTTCTAAATAACTGTGAATATTCGCTGGGTATTTCTCTACCACGGCGATATGTTTTTGAATCGTCTTATATAATTCATCATGATTCATTTGAATATAATCTTGCGTAAGCATTTTTCGAAGAAGAATAATTTCTTTAATATGCGCTCCCTCTTCTCCACTTATAACTCTCTCGTCCATTAAAATATCAATAATATCTTCGTAACTTCCTGGATCGCGCATAATAAATCCATCAATCATCGCATTCCCTACATCTAATATACAATCGATAATAAGATGCGCCATGCGCTCTAATGCGTAAAATTCAAACTCGGTTTCATATGTCTTTTTCTCTTGAAATGTATTTGTTGCTCGTTCTAAACACACTAGCATTTGTTCTATTTTTTTTCTGTCTACGAAGTACATGAATGTCACCTACCTGGAAATTAAAGCATTTACATTTTAATTGTAACGCTTTCTTCTGAAAAAATCGACAATTTTTCGAATTCACCTTTTCCTCGTTATTTGTTATAGTTATATTTGTATGATTTTTGAAATTGGAGGAATGCAACCTTGGAACGTGAACTCGCACTAGAAATTGTCCGTGTAACAGAAGCAGCAGCCTTAGCATCCGCACAGTGGATGGGCCGCGGAAAGAAAAACGAAGCAGATGATGCAGCAACTACAGCTATGCGTGATATGTTCGATTCAGTAAACATGGCAGGTACAGTTGTAATTGGTGAAGGAGAACTTGATGAAGCACCGATGTTGTATATTGGTGAAGAACTAGGAACAGGTAACGGTCCAGAAGTAGATATCGCCGTTGACCCATTAGAAGGTACAAACATCGTTGCGAAAGGCCTTGCAAATGCAATGGCAGTTATCGCAATCGCGGATAAAGGAAACCTTCTTCATGCTCCGGATATGTACATGGAAAAAATCGCGGTTGGTCCAAAAGCAGCTGGTAAAATTAGCTTAGATGATCCAATTGAAAAAACAATTGATATTGTAGCAGAAGCAAACAATAAAAAAATTCGTGACCTAACGGTTATCATCCAAGAACGTGAACGTCATCAAGATATTATTGACCGTGTTCGTGCAAAAGGTGCACGCGTAAAACTATTTGGTGATGGAGATGTTGGTGCATCAATCGCTACAGCTTTACCTGGAACAGGTATCGACTTATTCGTAGGTGTAGGCGGAGCTCCAGAAGGCGTTATTTCTGCAGCAGCATTAAAATGCCTTGAAGGTGAAATGCAAGCTCGCTTAGTTCCAATGAACGAAGAAGAAGAAGCTCGTTGTCGTGAAATGGGATTAGAAGATCCTCGTCAACTTCTTATGTTAGATGACTTAGTATCTGGTGATGATGCAATCTTCTCAGCAACAGGTGTATCTGCTGGTGAATTATTAGACGGCGTGAAATTCCTTGGCGGAGATTTAGCTGAAACATATTCTATCGTAATGCGTTACAAAACAAGAACAGTACGTTTCATTAAAACGCATCACCATTTAGATCATAAACCACACTTAAACTTAGATATTTAATAAAGGAGCCATGTGTATGGAAGAACGTTTCTTTCTGTACGACGATACAGTCGCTACAAGAACTCGTTTCGTTAGCTTTTTGGGGGAAAATGAGCGTCATGATTTAGCGCTTTTATACTCCGATCGTCATTACGGTAAAACGATAGTCCTTGATATGCAAAGCAACAAATTTGCTATCATTGGTCCTGACGATTTAAACGAACAAGGCTACTTAGAGCATGCATTTTCGATGTCTGAAGAAAATGCAGAAGAATTACGCTCATTTTTATTTGAACTTATATAATTTATCTGGTGCACCAGCTATGTTAGCTGGTGTTTTTTTACAATTTATATTTTGAATTTTCAATCTTATGTGTTATACTTATGAACAAATCTATTTGGATAGAAAGGACGTTATCTGCGTATGCCAACATTTACTTTTTGAGACTCCCACGATTGAAGTCGCAAGCCCGAATCCTTACGGAGTTACGGCGGTGTGGGATTCTTGAATGACTAAACGTTCGCAGTCCATTTCTGTTTTGAACAGCCTTCAAGATAAGGGCATCTCATTGCCCCTCCTAAACCAGACCATATAGGTGCTTAAGCTGATTGACTGTTACCATCAATCACAGTTGCGTAGCGAATATTCATCGCCCCAACGATATCACGATGTGTCTCAAATCCACATTGACACTTGTACTTTCTGTCTTGTGCCCTGTTCTTTTCAGCGCATTTCGGACAGCTTTGACTTGTATAAGCCGGATTCACATATTCAACCTTAATACCAACTAATATTGCTTTGTATTCAATAAATTTTGACAAACGATAGAATGACCAAGTGTGTAGGTTTTTTTCGTTTTTACGGCTTGTTCTTGCCGTCTGTCTTATATTCGTTAGTTGTTCTAATCGAATGACAGAAATGTGATTAGCAATCGCAAAATTAATGATTTCACGACTTATTTTGTGATCTTTTTCTTGCATCCACCTTTGTTCTTTATCATCAAATCGCCGGATGGCATTCATTTTTTTGTCTTTTCCTAACTTCTTACGAACACTACGAAACTTACGCTTCCTATATTTGTTCTGCCTACCATTCCCAAAGAAACGAACCTTATCATCATCTGTGATTGCTACCGCAGGAACTTTGAGACCTAAGTCTACTCCTAAAATTCTTGTCCCTACTTTTTCATTTATAGGAAGCGCGACAGATATTTGTGCAATCCACTTATTCGATTTCCTTGTGATACGAAGTGTACCTAACTTATGTGTTAACAAATCCAAATTGCGATTGTTTTTATCGTTTAATAAAGCGCGGATTTTTAAACGTGTTGCCTTTCCATTTACCATAAACGGGATTGAAATATAAGTGGAATCAAATGAATAATTTTGATTGTTCCATACACAAACAGGTCTCTTTAGAATCGGAATAATTTTATAATTGCTTTTCTTTACTTTTGTAGCAAACAGACTTTTCGCGTCTTTGATTGCTTGATTCTTCACCGCACTTGGGATATTCGCTTCAATATCTTTTGTACTTTTTTTCGTGCTTTTCTTTGCTTCAACCATTTCAGATACAAGCATATTTATAACTTTGATATACTCACAGCTACTTTGTTCCAATAAGCTAATTTGTTCTTTTGTTGGAATCAATTTCACTTTAACTGTTAGGGCCTGTGACATACGTTTCACCCCCTTGTTTTTTTGATTTTCAACATATTGTTGAATTACCTCACTTGATACATTTCCAGCAATAGAAACAAAAAAGGAACGCGTTCATAAACTTTGCAAGTACATGAGATGAGGAAATTATTCTCTCAAACGCTTTGATGTCACTCCTTCTACATTTGCCATTGCATCAACAGGACTAAGTATTGGTAGTGTTTTTAAAAAACTTTCTTCTGTATCGTGGACAAAATACAAAATGATAGTGAATGATACGGTCGTTTTCGTTCTTCTATAATCATACTTACAATGTATCAGTTATTTCCGAAAAATTACAACAAAAAGACTCGAAGAAACATACTTTGAACACTTAAAGTACCACAAACCTTACGATCATTAGTGGTACTCCGTATCCAACCTCACTTTCAGCCCATGCCTAAAGACGATGGGCTTTCACGTTCGGAAATGGCTGTGAAAATTGCAGACGCACTATGAACATTCGCAGGCATAACGCAAACGGAAAGAACATATACCGATTTGCAATTTATAAATGTCCGAAAGATCATACGTGGAATCAAAAACTTCATATTTATAAATCATTTACTGATCACGTCGAAACTGTCGATATGACTCAGCAAGAACAAACGGAAACAAGTACTACTATTTCCATTACACAATACAAAGAAAGTGGTATAGCCGAAATAACGATCGTATTAGACATAGTTTTCGGTTCCCACCGGATTGATAAAGTGTTATCCACATATATTTCTGATTGGAGCCGTGCACTCATTGTGGAGAAAATTAAAAATGGAGCTATCCAACTAAATGGACAACAAATGAAACCAAACAAAACTCTTTCTGAAGGTGATTACATTTCAATTTGTTTGTAAGGAGGACTCTCATGTTAAAGGTGAGAAAAGGTACGATTGATTTATTGAATGAATTAGATGTAATGTAAACAGCCTCCTCATAATTGGTATAATTGCTATGAAAAAATCCTCTTACAATCGTAAGAGGATTTTTTCATTTCTTCACTTTTCGCAATACAAAGTGTGCACAACCGAAGTTACAGTACTCGTATAAATACTCTGATAAAGTACTAATTTTCGTATCATATGTCGAACGTTGATTACTATCATCAAAGAATCCGCGCAATCTAAGTTGCTCATAACCCCAGTCTCCAACGATATAATCATATTTATTTAAAATTTCTGCATAGCGCTCTTTAAGTGCTTCTTCACTAAAACCGTCACGAAAGTTTTTAATTACTTCGTACTGAACATTATTAACGCTCACCGTAGTATGAATCTCTTGCTTTTGCTCCATTATGAACTTCCTCTCTAAGCATTCTTCTTTTTATCGTATCACAAAGCATAACAACCAACAATTTCAAATACAAAAAATTGAAAATTAGTGCATGCTATGGAGAAGGAGGTGCTACATCGTGAAAAAACAAATTATACTCTCTCTTCTCACTCTTTCCTTATTTGCAGGCTGCCAATCAACTAATAAAGCCGAAATGGAGCGTGAAGAAGGAAGTCGTGTTCTTGTTTCCAACAAAAACGACATGTATCATACGGAAAATACAAATACACGGCTCACAAGGGTAGGCTATTCATCTAAACAAAAACATGAAGTATCTAACAAACAAGTAGGCGCCATTAACCGTGAGAAAGTCGCTGAAATGATTACAAGCATGACAGTCAAACTTCCTGACGTCACCAATGCCGCTACACTCGTTACCGACGACGAAGTGTTCGTTGTATACCGTGCAAACACAACAGATCCGAAACTCGTAACAGATCAAGTATATAAAACTGCTTTGTCCATCGTTCCTCGCTATTATAAAGCATATGTATCAACAAACCAAAAGTTGATTTCTCAAATTCAAGGTCTTCAATCTGGTAGCTTAAACGATAAAGAATATGAACAAAGTCTTGATATGTTAAAACGTGAAATGAGCGATAATCCTCATTTGAACAATACGGGGGATCAAACTTTAAATGACATGATTAAAAAATAAAAAGGTGGAGAAAACCTCCACCTTTTTACTATTTCTTACGATCCGCATAAACCTCCATCGCATCACACATAAACTGCGCTAAACCTTCACCAAACTTATCAATATTTTTCGTAAAACGCTCATCAGCAACATACATTTGACCGAGTCCCTTAAAGGCCTCTAATGAATATTCACCGAAGTTTTGCAAGTAATCGTACCATACCCCGATTGCGGATTGCGCCTCTTTAGAATCAGGTGCTCCATTTCGAAGTGTTGCTAGATTTCTGTAAATATTATTAAACTCCTCCTGTTTCTCTTTAGACATCCCCTTCGCTGTTTTATTCGCTTTATCTACAGCCTCATCTCCCCATCGTTCACGTGCTTCTTCTTCGTATGGGTTATGACTAAAATCAAATCCTTCAAATTTCTCTTTATTCGTCATATCAATCTCTCCTTTTGTATGCTGAATTGTTTTATTAATCGTCGCTATCACCTTATCTAACCTGGCACGCTTTTCAAGAAGCATTTTCTTATGAATCTGTAGTGCTTCTTTGTGGTCAAATGACGGACTCTTGATAATTTCTTTAATCTTCTTCAAAGGGAAGCCTAGCTCTTTAAAAAACAAAATTTGCTGTAACGTTTCTAAATTTTCATTGGAATACAGACGATATCCAGACTCTGTCGTCTCGTCTGGGGTTAATAACCCAATTTCATCGTAATGATGCAGTGTGCGCACACTAATCCCAACTAAATTAGCTACTTCTTTTACCTTCATTGTCATGCGTATCTCCCCCTTAGTACATACGATAAAGTATGACGCAACGTTAGAGTCAATAAGTAAATTCATTTATCTCTAAAAGTTTCATCTCTCCCATATTTCATGCATAATAGATATGTACATATATTAGAAAGCGGTGAAAGTATGGTTTCAAATACTGTAATTGCCAGCATCATATTTCAACTCGTTGTTTCGGTTCTGGTCCCAATTATTGTACTCGTTTATTTCCGTAAAAAATATAATATTAATTGGAAAGTGGTCGGCGTTGGTGTTCTTATCTTTATTGGATTTACCCAAATTCTCGAAACACCGTTCCACCTATTTATGCGTGGTAATCCAGCAATCGCTCCATTTTTAGAAAATCCGTATGTCTTTGCAATTTATGGCGGACTAACTGCTGGTATTTTTGAAGAATTAGGACGCTTCGTTGCCTTCTTCTTCCTACTAAAAAAATATCTAGAATATAAAGATGGCTTCGCTTATGGAATTGGTCATGGCGGGATTGAATCCATTTTAGTTGGCGGATTCTCTGCATTGCAGACACTTATATTCGCTAATGCTATTAACAATGGTAGCTTCGCTCAAATGGCAGAAAAACTACCACAATTAAATCTTGTAAAGGATATGTTAATAGAACAACCTGCTTATTTATACTTCCTTGGCAGCTTGGAAAGAATTATGGCTCTTGTATTGCAAATTGCCTTCACAATGCTTGTCGTATACGCAGTAAAACAAAAGAAATACATTTTCCTCGTATACGCTATACTATTCCACGCACTTGTAGACTTTTTCGCAGCACTTTACCAAACAAAAATGATTAACATCTTTGTAGCAGAAGGAATTACTCTTCTCTTCGCGATTGGTGGTTTCATTCTTATTCGTAAAATGAAAGAGAAATTAGTAAGTGTGCCAGAATAAAAAATAACCCACCAGTTGGTGGGTTATTTTTTACCCCGCATTAACGGGCAGTAAGACTCTCACCTCAAAGTTCGGCGAATACAGGGAAGTTCGGTGAGAGATCAACTGCCCATAACTGCCCGATTGGTTCAACTAATAATCAGTGGACAAATCCCCCACTGATTAAAGTTTCACTTTATACGGATTATCGTAATGATGATAGCTTTTCCCCCCTTGCAGCTCCCTCTTTGTTTCTGCATCTATAACGATATATTTATGCAACTCCTCTACTTCATTTTGAGAAAAAGAAGCGAAAAAGTATACTTGGCGATCAGGGTGAATAAACAAATCTTGAAGCACCACTCTACTACGACAGCCGACAGCTGTTTTTTGCCTAAAAATAAATTCCTCATCGGCCACTTCTTTAAATGAGATTTTTTTACGAACACTATATGCTGTATTTTTGTACTCTTTATAGATTTTCTTATCTAACTGTTCATAAAACACATCCTCACTCACAAATGGCTTATTTCGATTGCTTGGATAGTCTAATTTTTGATTTGATTGTGCATATGTTGTGGACAATTGCGCGAGAAAACAAATACTGAATACAATGCATATCATTTTTTTCATAATTGCACCTCAAATTTTCATTATCCACATTACTTTTCCACATACTTAGATCACTATTCCGTTTCCAATAAAAAGGAATTTTTTCCGCATTTGTCGAAGTATATATGGTCAACTTGAAAGATGGGGATGAATTATGAAGAAAATTATTGTAATACGACATTGTTCCGCAACTGGACAAGAGCGTAATGCCGAATTAACAAACATGGGAAGAGACCAATCAAACACCGTTGCTACATTCCTCATGGAAAATCATCTACAAATAGATCATATTATTTCAAGCCCATTTGTCCGAGCTATCGATTCTATTCGGCCATATGCCCTCCAAGCTAATTTATCTATTCAAGAAGATGAACGGTTAGCAGAACGCATATTAAGCACTGTTTCAATGGATGATTGGCTTCAAAAACTAGAATACACTTTTACCAATATAGATATTGCCTTTTCAGGCGGAGAGTCAACAAAACAAGCGATGGATCGCGCCATCTCACTTATTCAGGAAGTTTTAAAACTAGAGCATGACACAACATTACTCGTTACACACGGCAACTTACTCACATTAATTTTAAAGCACTTTAATCATACTATTGGCTTTGACACATGGAAAACTTTAACGAATCCTGATATTTATGAAATTACACTTGATGAACAATCTATCATAAAACGATTATGGGAAGCGCCATCCAAGTAATATCCCTTTCCAATACATTCAGTTGACACCGCGAGGAGATATGGTAGAACTGCAGTAAACATAGAGAGGGGTATCATTCAATATGTACGAAGACGTACTTTCTTTACTACATAAAACAAATGCTTCTTATGAAAAATTTGAACACGAACCAGTACTTGACTATGAAACAGATCGTATCGTTCGTGAAAGACTTGGTTTGCAAGGCACTCCAAGTAAAAGCTTATTTTTAAAATCAAAATCCGGGGAGCATTACGTATTCTTTACGTTAGAAGGCACTCGCCTCAACCGAGGAGAGATGAAGGAAATAACAGGAGAGAGCTTATCTCTCTGTTCTCCTAATGAGCTAAGAGAAGAGACTGGTTGCACTCCTGGATGTGTAGCTCCTTTCGGTTATTCACAAGATGTAACGATTATTGTGGACAGTTCAATTTATACTTACGATAAAATTTTAATTACACCTGGTGTACCTGAATTTACAATTGAATTATCCACAGAGGAATTAAAAAAGATTTTATCCACATGTCAAAATAAAGTTTTAGAGTATAAGAAAAAAGAGAGCTAATGATTAGCTCTCTTTTTTCATTATTTCGCTTCTGCTGTTTTTTCTTTTGCAGAACGTACTTGCTCGTCCGCATGATAAGAAGAACGTACAAGTGGACCAGCTTCACAGTGGCTAAATCCTTTGCTAAGTGCAATTTCTTTAAGCTCTGCAAATTCTGCTGGTGGATAATATTTAATAACTGGTAAATGCTTCTTAGATGGTTGTAGGTATTGTCCAAGAGTTAAAATATCCACATTGTTTGCACGTAAGTCATCCATTGCTTCAATTAAATCTTCTCTCGTTTCACCTAAGCCCAGCATAATGCTCGATTTAGTTGGAATATCAGGCTGCATTTCTTTTGCTCGACGTAAAAACTCTAATGAACGGTCATATTTTGCTCTAGCGCGAACTCGGTTAGATAATCGACGTACTGTTTCAATGTTATGGTTCAAAATATCTGGTTTTGCATCCATTAACATTTTTAAGTTTTCTTCTACCCCACCCATATCAGATGGTAATACTTCGATAGACGTGAATGGATTTTCACGACGTACAGCGCGTACTGTTTCAGCAAAAACAGCTGCTCCGCCGTCCTTTAAATCATCACGTGCAACCGCTGTTATAACAACGTGCTTTAAGCCCATTTGTACTACAGAATCTGCTACGCGTTCTGGCTCTTGTAAATCAAGCTCAGTTGGTAAGCCTGTTTTAACCGCACAAAAACGACAAGCACGTGTACAAACCGCACCTAAGATCATAAATGTTGCTGTTTTCCTTACAGCCCAGCATTCATGAATATTCGGACATTTCGCCTCTTCACAAACTGTATGAAGATTCTTAGAACGCATCATTTTCTTTAAGCCTGTATAGTTTTCATTCGTGTTTAACTTAATTTTCAACCATTCGGGCTTGCGCTTATACTCTGTTTGTTTTGTCATGGTTATCAACTCCGCACAATATGAAATAGTTTACCGTGTTCGCTTCTTTCAATGTAACATATCTATTCTAACGTATGAAAGCGATTTGCTCAAATGAAGATTCTAAGATTTTTTCCAATCGTTCCCTATAATGAAATACTCCGTATATCCCACACTAAAAAGAGTGATGTTGTGAAAGGAGTCTATTTCATGCTTCGAAAAATTTCTCTTTTGCTTTCGATTTGCTTTCTTCTCCACCAAAACATCGCTTACGGTGAAGATAATCAGCAAAGCATATATGAAAAGCGCATGGCACTATATAAAGAAACTGAGCAATCTTCCGGTATTCCGTGGTATTACTTAGCCGCAATGGATCAATACGAAAGAAACATACGGAGCGTAAGAAAAGATATTCCGAAAAAACCAGATGCCATCATTTCCCTTTATTTCAAACCTGAAATATGGGCTGGACCTGTTAATAGTAATGATACTCTCCCCCATACAATTTCTCTATTTGGCGGAATGGGTTTAGATGGTGACAAAGATGGATTTGCAAATGCAAATAACGACCGTGATCTTCTGCATACAGCAGCAACTATTTTAAAGAAACAAGGAACATCGGAAGACCGTATTAACATTATGCTTTGGGAATATTATAGACGTGCAAAAACAGTTGAATTAATTACAGAATACGCCCGAATTTATAAACATTATGGACGCATTAATTTAGAAGGTAATGCTTTCCCTCTCCCGATTCGCAGTGACCATAGCTATCGTAGTACTTTCGGTGCTGGTAGAAGCTTTGGCGGCAGGAGGATTCATGAAGGAACCGATATTTTTGCTGGATATGGCGTACCAGTACGATCAACCTGCTATGGCGTTATTGAAACAAAAGGATGGAATCGTCTTGGTGGATGGCGCATTGGTATTCGTGACCTTCATAATAATTACCACTATTACGCTCATTTAGGCGGGTTCTCTAAAGAAATACAGCTCGGACAAATTGTCGAACCAGGAAAAGTAATCGGATTTGTCGGTAGTACCGGCTACGGTCCTCCTGGTACAGCTGGAAAATTCCCGCCCCACTTACATTTCGGCATGTATAAAGACAATGGCTATACAGAATGGGCTTTCGATCCATACATGCATTTAAGCCTTTGGGAACGAAAAGAACGAGCAAATACAAAACGATAACCGTAGCAAATTGCTACGGTTATTTTTTATAAATATAAATCAATAGAACACTACTGACTAATTATCCGTTTTCTTTTTATCTGGTACAACAACTCCGCCACTTCCGTAATAAGTAGGCACTTCACCTTGAACGATGCGCGTCGCAATCGGAATGTTTTGCTTCACTTTAATTTCTTTCGTGCGTAACGGAATCATAACTTGTAACGTCACTTCCACTTCCATAATAATTTTGATCGCTGTATTATTAATTCCTTGCGGCTCAACTAATTGTTTAATATCCGTATTCACATGACCAATTGGCGTAAAATTAATCGGAATATCCGGTCCTATATTACCAAGAAGCGCATTATCAGTTATACGCCCAAAAGGAACTGACATAGATACCCCATTCTCTTCAAAAATACCAAGTGCTTTCGTATCCCCTTTTTCTACTTGTTGTAAATATTTTTCTATGTATGCAGTAGTCGATGTTAATATTTCATTTACTTGTTTTGTATTTAAATCAATTGTAGATACTTTCCCGTTCCTATCCGTTTGTACTTTCATTAATGAATCTACATCAAACCCTTCATTAATTCGGTCTTTTACCGCTTTCGTCATAACTGCTGTTGCCATTTTATGAGTCTCTGTTTCCCCATATTTAATTAACGTTGGCTGAATACTTTTATTTACAATCCATAAACCTTGAACTACCATTACGATAAAAAGAATAAATGAAATAAGCAGTATATACCGAAAGGAAATCGGTCCCCTTCGAAACCGCGAATTTTTCGAACGAAATATGCCCATAAGAAAACCCTCCTTCTTATATTATTTCTATGCAAGAAAGAGGGACGATATATGCTTATCTCATTTTTAATAGTGCATCTTTTCCGATTGTGCCTACCGGAATACCTAAAGCTTCGGCTCCAGTCGTTACTGATTCCAGCGGTGCTTCAAGAAGTTGTTCAATCGTTCTTACACCAACCGCACGGCCAGCAATAATTCCTCGATCACCTAACTTCTCATTTAGAAGACCTACATCTAAAGCACCGCACATAATATATCCTTTATCGCTCATTACAGCTAGCAAATTTGTCTTTGGAAGTTTTACGCTAACAGCAATGAACGTATAGTTATCAATTATAATTGGCTCTACATTAACCATAGTTCACACTCCTCTCTTTCTTATCTTTATGACAAGAGAAAAATGAGTGTTACAAGTTAACTAGCCTATAGTTTGACTGAAGATGTATAAGTTATCAACATGTCTGTTAGTACATCTCTAAGCAATTCCGGCATATAATATTGTTTGTCAGAAAGTGTGGATAGCTCTGGGTATAAGTATCCGAATGTAAACATATCAATCGTTCCTACCGTATATATCCGGTCTAATTCCAGCGATTCGCCGTTAATCAATACATCTTCTAGTAAAATTTTATTCCCTGGAATCGTATCTGGAATCACTTCCAAACCATCGTAAATCATTTTCCCCATTACTTTTCCACGAAATCCGAATCCTTTCACCTCAAGATTCTCCATATTCGGGCGGCGCGCTTTCAAAATAACTTCTCTTAACGTTTTCCCTGGTACTTTTAACAGACATGGATTAATTGGATGTGGACAAATCCGATGAATATCTCCGCGCGTCACAACACCTTCATTTAATCCCTCAAGAAGTACACCAGCATTCACCATCCCAACATCCGCATTACACCACTCTTTAAGTGCACTTGCCAACATATGAGAAAACGTCGTCTCCTTAAACCAATCAACCGGCAATGATTCTTTTAAATGAACGACAGGCTCAGCCATTATCTGTTTACTTTCTTCCTTTAGCATTTCAATTGTGGATAACGGCTCGCTATAAGCACCTAACCGTTCTGTCTTAATCGCTCTACCGTCTTTTTTCAACAGTCTCTTCGTCTCTTTATCCATAGTAAGCTGAACGTGACCGACGTAATGTCCCCACTTTTCACAACAGCAAAGCAAAGTATTATCCACAAGAACGCCACGCTCAAATAAATGATGCGTATGTGCCCCTAAAATAACATCTATATCATAATGCTCCGCCATATACTCATCCATACTTTTTCCAAGATGAGAAAGCACAACAGTAATATGAGCTGTATCCTTAACTTCTTCTAAAATAGACTCTAAATGGATGATTGGATCTTCAATATGCCAATCTAACATATGATAAAACTCTGGATAAGCTACCGTTAATCCAATAAAGGCAATCGTAATCCCATCTGTCGTTGTATGTAATTTATAAGGCTGCGCCCACGCCGGACGTACACCTTCTTTTTCAAATAAATTCGCTACGAGCACCTCAAACCCAGCATCATCATATAGACGATTCAAATGCTCTTTCGCCAATGTAATTCCTTCATTATTTCCGATCGTTACATAATCATATAGCGCCTCATTTAATAATTTTGTATTCCCAAGTCCATTTGTCGCTTCCGAAATACTATGAAAACGATCCACATGATCGCCAATATCCACAGTTAAAACAGTCTCTCCCGCTTCCTGTCTTCGCCTTTTCTCCCCTAGTACAAACCGAGAAATTTGCGGCCAATTTTCAAAATGACTATGTATATCGTTTGTATGATAAAGGTGGATGATTGTTTCTTTATTTATATTCAGAGAAAAAACCTCCTCTCAGTTCCTTACTGCCATTTACGCTATACGTACGCAATAATCCTGTAAATACTTTTCGTCTTTTCTTGCTATTCTACATTGTACTCGCATTAAGAGAAAAAGCAAAAGATTGCCCTTTTTAATATAAAAACTTTTTCTAGTGTGTGGAAGGATTTTAGTTGGTGGAGTTGGGTTGGGTTGGGTTGGGTTGGGTTGGGTTGGGTTGGGTTGGGTTGGGTTGGGTTGGGTTGGGTTAGGATTCGGGGGATTTGTCAAAAAGTTTAACAGAAATTCCGGTGGTTGGGGTTCGATTGGATTCTCCAATAGATTGTCAGTGGATTTGTCAGTATCTTTGCCTTACTTCCAGTCGTTCTTTTTTCATATAAAATGTTGCGGGGTATATGAAGAATTTCTTTTGTCTTACTTTGTCGATAAGTCGATATCCCTTGTCGAATCGTCGATACATTGCAATAATCGCCGATATATTCCGAGTTGTGGTCGATATATTTGAATAATCGCTGATATATTTTAATGGATACTAGACGGGGGATCACCCTACATATATACCTTGTAATACGACATATGTCGTGTTACAATCTCATCATAAGGTGGTGAACCATAAAATGGATAAAGAGATATTAAAAGGAAGTATTGATATTTTACTTCTCTCCATCATTAAACAGCACGATACGTACGGATATGAAATTATTCAAAAGCTAAAAGAAAACAGCAATGATCTATACACGATGAGCCAAGGTACACTCTATCCAGCACTTAAGCGCTTGGAACAAAAGGATTTAATCAATTCCTACTGGGGTGAATCTGAAACTGGTATGAAACGAAAATTTTATCGCATTACTACGAGCGGCAAGAAAATTTTAGAAGAAAAACTAACAGCGTGGGATTCAGTTACAGCTCTTATTAAAACTTGTCAGAAAGGAGCTTTAAATTAATGACGATTGAAGAATACATAAAGAGTATCGTTCAAAAAACAAACCTATCGCAACCTGATAGAGACGAACTTTACTTCGAAATTTACGATCATCTTACAAGTTTGAAACAAGAATTTCTCGATCAAGGAAAATCTGAAGAAGAAGCTACTACATTAGCCATTCAAAACTTCGGAGAAGCCTCTACTTTAGGAACTGAAATTGAAAAAGCGATGCAATCTTCTACGCAAAAATATGTACAGTGGATTGGTTGGGGATTATTTTTACCGTATTCATTTGTTTTATTATTTAAACTGTTGCTCGGGAGGCCAGCTTTTTACTTTGGTAATCTGAAGTACTTCTTTGAAACAGGTGACTGGCATTCTATACACGGTGGGTTAATAAACTTAGTTCCTTTCAGAAGTACAATCCGCTATTTAACTGAATTTGATTCTTATAATCTAGACATCGTACTTATGAATACATTAGGAAACGTCATCATATTTATCCCATTCGGATTCCTTCTACCTTTATTATTTAAACAAATAAACAATGTAAAAATGGCATCAAAAATTTTCATTAAGTTTATTTTATTAATTGAATCGTTACAACTCCTTACTTTTACTGGTGTTTTCGATATTGATGACATCATATTGAATATGTTAGGTGCTTTAATTGGATATGGTTCTTTCATTGGGATGAAACATATTTTGGAGCGTATTAAACCTGTGGATAAGGTGGATACGATTTAGGTTCGGGGTATACGGGCTGTTCTTCCTGTCGTAATTTGTTGATAAGTCGATATCCCTTGTCGAATCGTCGATATATTTGAATAATCGCTGATATATTTAGCTGAATACCCGCCTTAGTATTCGAAGCCTGACTTAACCAAGCACAACATAAAAAAAGCGCCCTGCACAACAGGGCGCTTTTTTCATACATATATTAGCCGATAGAACCTTCCATCTCAAACTTGATTAGACGGTTCATTTCAACTGCGTATTCCATTGGAAGTTCGCGAGTGAATGGCTCGATGAAGCCCATTACGATCATTTCTGTAGCTTCTTGCTCAGAAATACCGCGGCTCATTAGGTAGAATAATTGTTCTTCTGATACTTTAGATACTTTCGCTTCGTGCTCAAGTGAAACGTAATCGTTTTTGATTTCGTTGTAAGGAATTGTATCAGATGTAGATTGGTTATCCATGATTAACGTGTCACACTCGATGTTAGAGCGAGAGTTTTTCGCTTTTGGTCCGAATTGTACGATACCACGGTAAGTTACTTTACCACCATGCTTCGCAATCGATTTAGAAACGATTGTTGAAGACGTGTTTGGTGCTAAGTGAATCATTTTCGCACCAGCATCTTGGTGTTGGCCTTTACCAGCAATCGCGATAGATAATGTTAAACCACGAGCGCCTTCGCCTTTTAAGATAACTGCTGGATATTTCATCGTTAATTTAGATCCGATGTTACCGTCAATCCATTCCATCGTTGCGTTTTCTTCACAAACCGCACGTTTTGTAACTAGGTTGTATACGTTGTTCGCCCAGTTTTGGATTGTTGTATAACGGCAATATGCATCTTTCTTAATGATGATTTCTACTACCGCACTATGAAGTGAGTTAGTCGTGTAAACAGGTGCTGTACAACCTTCTACGTAGTGTACGTGTGCGCCTTCGTCTACGATGATAAGCGTACGCTCGAATTGTCCCATATTTTCAGAGTTAATACGGAAATACGCTTGAAGTGGTGTATCAACTTTAATACCTTTTGGAACGTAGATGAATGATCCACCAGACCAAACTGCAGAGTTTAATGCAGAGAATTTGTTGTCTGTTGGTGGGATTACTTTTCCGAAATGCTCACGGAAAATATCTTCGTTCTCTTTTAATGCGCTATCTGTATCTTTGAAGACGACTCCTAGATCTTCTAGGTCTTCTTTCATGTTGTGGTATACAACTTCAGATTCGTACTGTGCAGATACACCAGCTAAATATTTTTGCTCAGCTTCAGGAATACCTAATTTATCAAATGTCGCTTTAATTTCCTCAGGTACTTCATCCCAAGACTTCTCAGATTTCTCAGATGGTTTTACGTAGTACGTAATTTCATCGAAATCTAAGTCGTTTAAGTCGCCACCCCATTGTGGCATTGGCATTTCATAGAACTTATCCAGTGATTTTAAACGGAAGTCTAACATCCACTGTGGTTCTTCTTTCATACGTGAAATCTCTTCAACGATTTCTTTTGTTAAACCGCGTCCAGCACGGAAAATCGAAACGTCTTTATCCTTGAAACCATATTTATAATCGCCGATATCTGGCAGTTGCTTCGCCATGTTGGTGTGTCCCTCCTTATATAACCTCGTTTTTAGGAACCTTTAACATTACTTATCTTCGTTTAAGCCCTTTTCTAACGCTTTCCACGCTAATGTTGCACATTTAATACGTGCCGGGAACTTGCATACGCCTTGTAATGCTTCAATATCTCCTAAATCAATGCTGTCATCATACTCTTTTCCTAGCATCATGTCAGAGAAAATTTTAGAAAGCTTAAGGGCCTCTTCAATTTTCTTTCCTTTTACTGCTTGTGTCATCATTGAAGCTGAAGACATTGAAATTGAACATCCTTCGCCTTCAAACTTCGCTTCTTGTACAATACCCTCTTCTACTTTCATCGTAAGTTGAATACGATCGCCGCAAGTTGGATTGTTCAAGTTAACGGTAACACTATCTTCTAACACGCCATGGTTACGAGGATTTTTATAATGATCCATAATAACTTGACGATATAACGTATCTAAATTATTAAATGACATTTGTGAAATACTCCTTTGTCTTGATTAGTGATTCAACAAATGTATCAATTTCTTCTTTTGTATTATATAAATAGAAGCTCGCACGTGCTGTAGAAGAAGCTTTTAGCCACTTCATAAGCGGTTGTGCACAGTGATGTCCTGCGCGAACCGCAATGCCTTCTACATCTAATACAGTTGCTACATCGTGAGGATGTACGTCTTCAATATTAAATGTAACTAGACCAGCGCGATGCTTTGGACCATAAATTGTAACGCCATCTACTTCTGATAGTCTCTCTAAAGCGTATTGCGCTAATTCATGTTCATGCTTTTCAATATTATGAAGACCGATTTCTTCTAGGAAATCAATTGCCGCACCAAGTCCGATTGCATTACCGATAATCGGTGTACCTGCTTCGAACTTCCACGGAAGCTCTTTCCAAGTAGACTCTTGTAAGTCTACGAAATCAATCATTTCACCACCAAATTCAATTGGTTCCATATTGTTTAGCAATTCTTTCTTACCATATAATACGCCGACACCTGTTGGTCCGCACATCTTATGAGCAGATAATGCGTAGAAATCACAGTTTAAATCTTGTACATCCACTTTCATATGAGGTGCACTTTGTGCTCCATCAACGATCATGATTGCACCGTTTTCATGTGCGATTGCTCCGATTTCTTTTACAGGGTTAATCGTTCCAAGTACGTTAGAAACGTGCATGATAGAAACGATTTTTGTATTCGGTGTAACTGTTTGACGAACATCTTCTAAAGAAATTGTACCGTCTAGTTGAAGCGGAAGGTATTTTAAAGTTGCACCAGTTTTCTTCGCAACTTGTTGCCACGGAATGATGTTACTATGGTGCTCCATGTAAGAGATGACGATTTCATCGCCTTCTTTTACATTATCAAGGCCATAGCTAGCTGCTACTGTATTTAATGCAGTTGTCGTTCCGCGTGTGAAAATAATCTCTTCCATTGATTTCGCATTAATAAACTTGCGAACTTTCTCACGTGCACCTTCATACGCGTCGGTAGCTTTCGTACCGAGCGTATGAACACCGCGATGCACGTTAGAATTATATTCTTTATAATAACGTTCTAACGTTTCAATGACTTGAATTGGTTTTTGAGAAGTTGCTGCACTATCGAAATATACAAGTTGTTTGCCGTTCACTTTTTGATCAAGAATTGGAAACTGTTTGCGTATTTCATGAATATTCATTAGCGAACTTTCCTTTCAATTACCTCAACAAGCTGTGCCTTTACTCCTTCAATTGGAAGCTCATTTACTACAGGTGCTAAGAATCCATGGATGACTAAACGTTCTGCTTCGCGTTTTGGAATACCACGGCTCATCAAGTAGTATAATTGGTATGGATCTACGCGGCCTACTGAAGCTGCGTGACCTGCCATTACATCATCTTCATCGATTAAAAGAATTGGGTTTGCATCACCGCGAGCTTTCTCATCTAACATAAGAACGCGAGAAGATTGTTGTGCATTTGATTTAGATGCACCGTGTTCAATCTTACCAATTCCGTTAAAGATAGATGTTGCACTATCTTTTTGTACACCGTGTTTTAAAATCCAACCTTCAGAGTGTTTACCGAAGTGAACAACTTTAGTTGTAAAGTTTTGTGTTTGGTTACCACGACCAATTGTTACTGTTTTTGTATCAGCATATGATCCGTCGCCCATTAAATTCGTAACGTTCTCTGAAATTGTGTTTCCGTCATTCATAAGGCCTAGAGCCCAATCAATGCGGCCGTCGCGTCCAACAATACCGCGGCGGTTAACGTAAGTTGTTACGTCTTTTGCTAATAGATCAACCGCACCGAATTTCACTTGTGCGCCTTGTTCCACGATTACTTCTGCTACGATATTTGCAATACCTTTAGCATTTTCATTTGCAACGTAGTTTTCTACATATGTTGCAGTACTGTTCGCATCAGCTACGAATAATACGTGGTTATATACGTTAGCTTCTTCGCCGTCTACTAAGAATACAGCTTGAAGTGGAGTTTCAAGAACAACGTTTTTCGGAACATATACGAATGCACCGCCGTTGATTAATGCAGCATGAAGTGCAGTTAGACGATGCTCGTCTACTTTCACGCCGTCTTTCATTAAGTACTTTTGTACTAATTCAGCATGCTCTGTTGCAGCTGTTACGATGTCTGTAAAAATAACACCTTTTTCTTTTGCTTCGTCTGCTAAAGAAACGAAAGCAGTTGTACCAGTACGTTGTACTAATACGCTGTTATTTTCATCGATTAAGTTTTTCACTGCTTCTGGAAGCTCTGTTAAAGAACTTACAGGCTCTTGCTTAGCAGCGTCGCCTTTTCCGATAAAGTCCCATTTTTCAATTTTCGTTTTATCAGGCGTTGGCATTGGAAGTTCAGTTGCTTGTGCAAGAGCTTGTAAGCGGAACTCAGTCAACCAAGCAGCTTCGTTTACTTCGCTTGCGCGCTGACGGATTGTTTCTTGATCGAAAGGTAATGTACCGATTGTCATGTTTATGCTCCTCTCTTACGCTTCTTGCTCTGCTGTTTCGTCTTCAATACCTAATTCTTTTTTAATCCAGTCGTAACCTTCAGCTTCTAGACGTTGTGCAAGCTCAGGGCCACCAGATTTAACGATACGACCGTTCATCATAACGTGAACGAAGTCTGGAGTGATGTAGTTTAATAAACGTTGGTAATGCGTAATCATTAGGCAGCCGAACTCTTCGCCGCGCATTTGGTTAATACCTTTAGATACAACTTTTAATGCATCGATATCAAGACCTGAGTCGATTTCATCTAAGATTGCGATTTTTGGCTCAATCATCATTAATTGAAGAATTTCGTTACGTTTTTTCTCTCCACCAGAGAAACCTTCGTTTAAGTAACGTTGTGCCATTTCTGGATCCATTTCTAGGAATTCCATGTTTTTATCTAAAGTACGGATAAATTTCATAAGAGAAATTTCTTCGCCTTCTTCACGACGTGCATTAATTGCAGAACGTAAGAAGTCAGCGTTTGTTACTCCGCTAATTTCACTTGGATATTGCATTGCTAAGAATAGACCTGCTAGTGCGCGCTCGTCTACTTCCATTTCTAATACATCTTCACCGTCAATGATGATGCTACCTTCTGTTACTTCATACTTTGGGTGACCCATAATCGCAGAAGATAAAGTTGATTTACCTGTTCCGTTAGGTCCCATAATTGCGTGGATTTCTCCACCTTTTACTTCAAGGTTTACACCTTTTAAAATTTCTTTACCGTCGATTGATACGTGTAAGTCTTTAACCGTTAATGTAGAACCAGCCATCTCAATACCTCCATTAATCCTCTATATACATTTTAAAAATTCCTAAAACGTTCATATTCTCATTTTATTCTCATTCTAATCTTATAGCAAATAAAATGATATCGCAAACGACGAAAAAAAGTAACAATTTTTTCACAAATGTATATAAGTATTTCCCTTGCATCCTTATATGATACACTTTTCTTCTTATATATATAAAGAAAAAAGGACTGGGAATTTCCCAATCCTTTCCTGCACCTATTCGTTCACAGGAAGTACAGCACCTTTATATTCTTTGTTAATAAAATCTTGAATTTCTTTTGAATGTAGCACTTCTACTAGCTCTTTAATTTCTTTTTTCTTCTCGTCACCTTTACGAACTGCGATAATATTTGCGTAAGGAGAGTCTGATCCTTCAATTGCGATTGCATCCTTTGTTGGATTTAATTTCGCATCAATTGCGTAGTTTGAATTAATGAATAAAGCATCACCTTCATTGTTTTCGTACAGCTTCGGTGAAAGTCCAGGTTCTACATCTGTTTTAAACTTTAAATTTTTCGGATTTTCTACAACATCTTTTACTGTCGCTTTAACAACATCTACACCGTCTTTTAATTTAATAACGCCGCCTTTTTGTAACAACGCTAACATACGACCACGCTCAGCTACGTTATTACTCATAATAACCGTTCCTCCATCTGGAAGTTCTTTTAAACTTTTATATTTCTTAGAATAAATGCCCATTGGCTCTAAATGGATTTTTCCTGCGTTTACAATTTTATATCCCTTTTCTTGAATTTCTTTATCTAAATAAGGGATATGTTGAAAATAATTTGCATCGATTTCTTTATCAGCTAATGCCTTATTTGGTAAAACATAATCCTGGAATTTTTTTATCTCTAACTTAATGCCCTTTTTCTCTAATATTGGCTGTGCCTTTTCTAAAATAACAGCGTGCGGTATATTAGAAGCGCCAACGACAAGCTTATTCTCATCTTTCCCCCCGCAAGCAGCTAATGTAAATACAGACAGTGCTGTAACAACTGACAATAGAATCTTTTTCATATGATGTCCCCTTCTCCCCTATAGTTATGTAGTAAAAAAAGGACCGGCATACACCAGCCCTTTTTCCGCAATTATTCTTTTACAGGAACAACTGCCCCTTTATATTCTTTAGTAATAAAGTCTTCAATTTCTTTAGAATGCAGTACTTCTATAAGAGCTTTAATCTCTTTTTTATCTTTATCGCCTTTACGAACAGCTACTACGTTTGCGTATGGAGAATCATTTCCTTCAATTGCAATCGCGTCTTTTTCTGGGTTTAATTTCGCATCAATTGCATAGTTAGAATTAATGAGAACCGCATCGCCTTCTTTATTGTTATACACTTGTGGCAATAAACCAGGCTCGATATCTGTTTTGAACTTTAAGTTTTTCGGATTATCCGCAATATCTTTTGGAGTTGCTTTAACTGGCTCTACTCCGTCTTTAATTTTTAAAATGCCTTCTTTTTGTAAAATTGCTAAACCACGACCATGATCAGTAACAGAATTACTCATAATAATTGTCGCCCCGTTTGGAAGTTCTTTTAAGCTCTTATATTTTTGAGAATACACACCAATCGGTTCTAAATGAATTTTTCCTGCTATTTCAAAATCATATTTCTTATCTTTAATCTCTTTTTCTAAATAAGGAATGTGCTGGAAGTAGTTTGCATCTAATTCTTTATCTGCTAACGATTTATTCGGTAACACGTAGTCTTGGAATTTTTTAATCTCTAACTCAATTCCTTTTTTCTCAAGTAACGGTTTTGCCTTTTCTAAAATTTCAGCGTGCGGTACGTTAGAAGCACCAACAACAAGTTTTTTTTCATCTTTATCTTTCCCGCCACAAGCAGCTAACCCAAAAATTGAAGTTGAAATAAGTGCTGTAAGTAATAATTTTTTCATTTGAAATATCCCCCTGTTTTCATTATCTTTTATCTATTCGAGTCGTTAAACTATCACCAATCCACTGAATTAAAAATACAACGAGTAATACACAAATTGTCGCAACGATTGTTACATCGTTATTTCCACGCTGGAATCCCTCTAAGTAAGCAAGTGTTCCAAGACCACCAGCACCAACAACACCTGCCATTGCTGTATAGCCTACTAAAGCAATAGTAGTAACCGTAATACCAGATACTAACGCTGGTAACGATTCTGGAATTAACACCTTCAAAATAATTGTGCTTGTTTTTGCTCCCATCGCTTTTGAAGCTTCAATTACACCTTTATCAATTTCACGAAGCGCGATTTCAACCATTCTCGCATAAAACGGTGCTGCACCAATAATTAAAGCTGGCAGCGCTGCACTCGCTCCGAGAATTGTTCCAAGAAGAATCTTTGTGAATGGGATTAATAAAATAATTAAAATGATGAACGGTATAGAACGGAAAATGTTTACGAACGCTCCAATCACCGTATTAATCGCTTTATTTTCCCATAAATTATCTTTCGCTGTCATAAAGAGTAATAATCCTAAAATAAGTCCTAAAACAAATGTGGCAAGCGCTGCGATTGCCGTCATATATAACGTTTCACCAGTTGCTTCTAACATTTGATTCCAATCAATATTTGCGATTAACTTATCCATGTGCAATCACCTCCAGCTCTACTTGATCTTGATGAATCCCTTCTATTGCTTGCTGGATCGCTGTTTCTTCACCATTTAAATGAACGACTAAACTTCCGTAAGAGCCGTTATTCGTTTGCGCGATATTTCCTTGCAAAATGCTAACTTCTATATCACCGCGCTGCATTAACCTTTGAAGTACCGGTCTTTCTACCGCTTCACCGACAAACTGCAAACGAATTACTTTTCCATCTGGATACTTTTCTATTAAACTTTCAATCGTTTCATTTGTATCTTCAGAATCAGTTAACTGCTGTACAAATCGTTTTGTAATGTCTTGCTGTGGATTACGGAATACGTCAAGTACTGGACCCGTTTCTACGATTTTCCCTTTCTCCATTACAGCAACTCGATTACAAATTTTGCGAATAACGTGCATCTCATGCGTAATCAATACAATTGTTAAGCCGAGACGCTTATTAATATCTAACAATAAATCTAAAATTTGATCTGTCGTTTCCGGATCAAGAGCTGACGTTGCTTCATCACATAAAAGTACTTGTGGATTATTTGCTAACGCTCTTGCAATCCCGACGCGCTGCTTTTGTCCACCACTTAGCTGAGATGGGTACGCGTCTCCTCTTCCTTCTAATCCAACAAGATGAATTAACTCATCGACACGTTTTCTTCTCTCCGCCTTATCGACACCTGCAATTTCAAGTGGGAATGCGATATTTTCACGCACAGTTCGTGACCAAAGTAAGTTGAAATGCTGAAAAATCATTCCGATTTCTTGTCTTGCCTTACGAAGTTCATTTCCAGTAATCGCTGAAATCACACGATTCGCAATTGTAATTTGGCCAGAAGTTGGTTTCTCTAACTGATTAAACAATCTGATTAACGAACTTTTCCCAGCGCCACTATATCCAATAACACCAAATATTTCGCCTTTCTCTATTTGTAAGTTGGCGTTATCTACAGCAGTGACATCACCGCTTTTTGCCTTATATATTTTCTTTACATTTTCTAATAAGATCATGATGTTCACCCCTTTTTTTAATAAAAAGCGCAAGCGGCTCGTTTAGAACAAGAGGGCGTTGGAATCCCTGACGTAGAGGCGCTTTTTGCCTCATAGGAAGGGATGAAACGACCGACTGTTCTAGCCGCTGAAGCTAGATTTTGGATAGACTCCGCAATTTTTTTATTTTTGATGCGTGTAGTCCATCGTTATAGCTCCTCTTATTATTTGAATGTCCTCCGCATTCAAACGACAAAAAACCTTTCCGCTTCTAGAGAAGCAGAAAGGTTTATATGCGTATATAACAACATTATCCCTCTCTCTCATCTCTCAAAGCATTTGCTTTGCAGGAATTGGCACCATTTCAACATAAGTTGACGGTTGCCGGGCTTCACAGGGCACAGTCCCTCCACCTCTCTTAATAAGAGAAATCAGATTAAATTTTCGTCTGATTTAAAATTTATGAAATTGTCTATATTTTATGAATTGAATTGTATCAATATCCACACGCTCTGTCAACAGAAATTTTCGTAAAAAAAGAAACTTCAGAATTTTAAGCTCCGACTGACATCGGTTTACATATATGAAACATCGATTCAACTAATAACATCGTTCGATACGTTCCAGAATATTGTACCCGTCCATCACTCATTAACTTTTGCAACCTCATATTTCCAGTCACTAACTTTTGTACATCCTCTTCCTCTAAACAAACGATTTGTTCCGTTCCTCTCGCCTCTTTCAAAAGTTCTATATAATCTCTTGAAATTTGTAACGAACAGCATTCATCTCCAAAACGAAAATTAACAGTTCTTTCTCCTTGCCTTAAAAGCGGTTCTAAATGATATTGACCATTAGCGTAATTTACAAATGATTGAAGCAAAGAATATAATTTCATCCTAAACCACATCCCTCATATCACTTTCTATTACATACCATTCCCTCTTATTAAAGGGCAATCCTGTTATTTTCGCTCGACAAATACTGTATCTATCACGCATGTCGACATATTTCCCAAGAAATATGTCGAGGCGGCAAAAACTTTGCCGCCTACTTTAATTCCGTATATAAATATTCCACCGAATGAAATGCATATATTTTCTTCATCAGTGTCCCATTTTCAAAAATAAGTAAACACGGTACACTTTCTATCCCATACTCTTTCGCTAAATGCGGGGCATAATTTAAATCTAACATTCCAATTTTCAAATCTTCAATCGTCATCTCAACGACCGTTAACATCTTCTTTGCCAATTGGCATGTTCCACACATTGGTGTATACACATATAACACTGTTTTTTCTTCATTTCCTATTAGGGCTGTAGCTTCGGCACCTGTCCAATCAATCACTTCTATCATTCCTTACCGTAAATATTCTGTATAAACGTCAATGTCTGCTCCCCATAATACATTTGCTAAATGTAAAGAAGGTGCAGTCGCCACCTCGCGATACGAGCGATCAATATAAATATGCTCTGCTTGCGGAAATTCTTTTCGGAATTGTTTCCTTAACTTTTCTCCTGCATCATCAGCATCCACTAGCACATATACGTCCTTATCAAAAAATTGATCAATGAGCTCATCCATTTTCGACAAACCAATTGTACCATTTGTACAAACAATTTCCACTGGTTCACGAATAATAGATTCAATCTTTCTTCTATCCGATTTACCTTCTACAATAATGACTTTTTCCACATAAATCATATGTCATCACCCGATCACCATATACTATACAACCTTTAACTTAGTATATAGTATATTCGTTATTTTCATGTTGTTTCCTGTTTATTTTTGCAAAAGAAAAGCGCAAGCGGCTCGTTCAGAACAGGAGGGCATTGGAACTCCTGAACTAGAGGCGCTCTTTGCCTCAAGTGAAGGAGTGAAATGACCGACTGTTCTAGCTGCTGGAGCTGGATCACAACGAAAAGCGCAAGCGGCTCGCTCAGATTGTGGGGGGGATGGAGCTTCTGACGTAAAGGCGCTTTTTGCCTTGTAGGAAGAAGCGAAGCCACCGAACAATCTAGCCGCTGGAGCTGGACAATAACGAAAAGCGGAACCGACTGTTTAGCCCTGTTGGCTAAGGTTCTTTCGTACAGAAGACGCTTTTTGTCTTCTCGTACGGAAGGTTCTTAGACATGAAGGGCTAGGAGGTGGAGCTAGACAAAGAAAAGCGCAAGCGGCTCGTTCAGATTGTGAGGGGGATGGAGCTTCTGACGTAGAGGCGCCTTTTGCCTCACAGGAAGACGCGAAGCCACCGAACAATCTAGCCCGCTGGAGCTAGACAATGAAAAGCGCAAGCGGCTCGCTCAGCATGAAGCCTCCATGAAAAAAGTTTTTCAAAAACGTTCTCCTACATAATAATTAATATATATGTTTTTAAATTCATTATGTACACAACATAAAAAAGGACAGCACAAAGGCTGTCCTTTTTCTTCGACTATAATTAGTCTTGGTTTGTCATTTCTGCATATTTTTCTGCAGTTAATAACTTCTCAACTTGGCTTGCATCAGAAAGTTCAACTTTAACCATCCATGCACCCTCGTATGGAGATTCGTTAACTAGTTCTGGTTGGTCACTTAATTCTTCGTTTACTGCTACAACTTTACCACTTACAGGTGCGTATAGTTCAGAAACTGTTTTAACAGATTCTACGCTTCCGAATGGCTCGTCAGCTTGGATTGTTGCACCTACTTCAGGAAGTTCAACGAATACGATATCGCCTAACTCACCTTGCGCAAAATGAGTAATACCGATAACAACCGCATTACCTTCTGTTTTTACCCATTCGTGTTCTTCAGAGTAACGTAAATTATTTGGAATGCTCATGACTGTACCTCCAGTGAATGTATTAATTATGTAAAAATACCTTATTGGTACTTTTTCCACACACTTTCAAACTGCTCTTCGTTAAAACCAAGTGTTACACTCGTTCCATCTGTTACAATTGGACGTTTAATTAACATGCCATCAGATGCTAAAAGCTCATACATTTCGTCTTCGCTTGCATCCTTTAACTTATCTTTTAAACCAAGTTCGCGGTAACGCATTCCACTTGTATTAAAGAATTTTTTTAATGGTAATTCACTTTTCTCATGTAAATTACGTAAATCTTCTTTTGACGGTGGATTTTCAACAATATGAATCATCTCATATGCTACATCGTTTGCCTCAAACCATTTCTTTGCTTTTTGACATGTGCCACATTTTGGATATGAATAAAATGTTACTGTCATAAATTCACCTACTTTTTTACTAACCTTTACCTTTATCATATAGAAAACATTTTATTATTTCAAACGATTATTCGCTAAACTTTTACTTATTTCGTGATAATTTTTAATAATCCTGCTAATTTTTCTTATTTTTCCGCCATTTATTAAGAAAAAATAAATATATAATTTTTTAAAAATTTTTTCTCATCCCACGCCGAACATATATCTTAAACAAACGTTTGATTAATTTCATATTTTTCTACCTCAACCTTCGGAATACGTAGATTCTTTTATACCGAACATATACCTTAAACAAACGTTTGATTAATTTCATGTTTTTCTACCCCAGCCTTTGGAATACATGAATTCTTCCATACCGAACATACCTCTTAAACAAACGTTTGATTAATTTCATGTTTTTCTATATCACCTTTGGAATACATGATTTTCTATACCGAACATATATCTTAAACAAACGTTTATCCCGTATTAACGGGCAGTAAGACTCCCACCTCGAAATTCGGCAAATGCGAGGAAGTTAGATGGGAGATAACTTCCCGTAAAAGCCTGATTGGTGCGGGCTAATAATCAGTGGGGAATGGACAAAACCCCCACTGATTAAAGTTTCACTTTATTTAAAAAATAAGAAGTCCTTTTACAGGCTCCTTCATCATCGACTTAAATAGTCCGAAATGGTTTGAAATACTACTATATACATATTATGAATACTTTCTTCTGTATTTCCACCATTCGATAAACCTACTCCCCATTGTTGCCCTTCGCCACTTCCAATATTTGCAAAACCTTGCGCGTACATAGCATTTACATCTTTTGGTGCACTGTTATACTCTATATTTTTTGTAATAAAAGTCGAATATGATTTATCTTGTAAGCCAATAAAAAACACTGGTTTCTTTAACGATAAAAATAAATCTTTATACTGCTCTTTCGAAGCTTCTTGAAAGTGCTCTTTCATTATTAGAAAACCATCTACTGCTCCAGATTCCTTTTTCAGTTCTTCTAACTTAACGTTTTCAAACTTTATATTTCTAAACGTATCTTTCGGCTTTTCACCAACAACTCCAATTACGAGTGCTCTCCCGTTGTATTCTAATTTCTCTCCTTCTTTATCCTTTGCACACCCAGTACTCACTAGGCATAACAATATAAAAACTAAGAAATAAAATGAACGCTTCATATAGCACCCTCCCCCTCTTTTAAGTCAAGTGACAAAAATGTAAGGTGAATTCAAGAAAATGTAAGTAAAATCGATAGCCCAATTGGATTTTCTATATTATAATCAATTGAATTTATTTACATTACTAAAACATAGGAGATTATCATGAAGAAATTTAAACTTTCATCTCTTCTTCCGTTAAGTTATATACTTCTACTCGTACTCGTAAGTCCCCTTTACGATGTATTAAATAAATCTACTGTTCACGCAGTAGATGTCACAACTGTAGTAGATGATTGGATTCCATTTGTGAAAGCATTTATTATTCCTTACTTACTTTGGTTTCCATACTTATACGGTGCACTTATTTATTACTGTTTTGCTGATCGAAAGCAATATTATGTCACTTTAAGTAGTGTAATTCTTGGAAAACTTGCTTGTTTTTCGATTTACTTTTTTTGGCAGACAACTGTACCACGCCCAACCGTCGTTGGAACAGATGTATTTTCCGAACTAGTCCGCTATATTTATAGTATTGATCAACCAGTAAACTGTTTCCCAAGCATTCATGTCCTTACGACATTTGTAATTATGTTAGCTGCCTTTAAGCGCAAGGAACAGCATACTTTGGAATATTACATCCTTACTTTCTTCGGTACGCTTATTATTTTATCAACATTATTTACGAAGCAGCATGCATTTGTAGACGCCATTTCTGGAATGACGCTTGCAAGCGTACTTTACTTCGGCGTTCAGTTGTTATTAGCAAAAGAAACCGTACGTGTTCCAGTAAAACAAAATCAAAAAATGTAAAAAGCAGACTGTGGCTTCAGTCTGCTTTTCTCTATATTAAGGAGATTTTCAAATTAAGATTGTGGTACAGTCATGTCACCAGAATGAATACGACCTGCTTTTTTAAGAGCAATGTACAGTATATAAGAAACAGCTACTGGAATGATGATATAAGTGATTACCATCGCTGGGACAACTTCCCACCCTTGGCTGGAAATTAAATTAATTGGTGCGATAAGAGAGCTTAATCCAAGACCTGCAATTTCTTTTCCTGCTTCCAGTTGGAAAATTAATGCTGATACTGGGCCCACTATAGCACTGGCGACGACAGTTGGGATGAGAATCATTGGATTTTTAGTAATGTTCGGCAACTGTACTTTTGGAGTACAAAGTGCCTGAGCTAATATGCCACCTAAATTATTCTCTTTCGCTGAAATAACAGAGAATCCGATAAACTGAGCAACACATCCTGCAAGTGCTGCACCGCCTGCAACGCCGTCTAAGCTAAGCGCTATCGCTAACGCAGCTGATGAAGCTGGAGAGATAAGTAACAATCCCCAAACTACAGCAATCACGATAGAAGCGATAAACGGGCTACCAGCTGAACTATCTTTAATGAATGCTCCAACTGTATTTAAAACTGGGCTAATATTTTGAGCTAACCAAATACCGACTAAACCAGAACCTAATATTGCTGCAAATGGAACGAGCATCATATCTAAAGCAGTTTTTCCGCTTAATCGTTTACCAATATAAACTGCTAAAGTCGCTGTTAATAATGCACCGATTGGTTCACCTGTTTTAATGATGAGACCAGCTTCAGTAATTGAAATGGAACCTGCTCCAATTGCTCCAGCTACCATTGCTGAGAAAATTACGAGTCCGTTTGCACCAAGCATAAAAGCAATTCCGGCTCCAATTGCTGGTGCCATAAGTGATTTTGCAACAACTCCGATTGTAATAAGTAATGGTATATCAACAATTCTTCCTATATTTTCGATCAGTAAACCAATTCCAAGGGATACGAAAATACCCTGTGCGATTCCGGCAGAAGCTTTAAACACACGAGACATTATATATTCCTTCATTTGTTTCACCTTCTCCTATAATTTAGTAACCAATTGTTTTCATATAATCGCGTAAAACATCGTTTGATTTTGCAAAGCGACTTTCTTCATCTTCTGATAAGTTTAGTTCTACCACTTCTCTTACACCGTCTCTAGTAATAATTGCTGGTACTCCTGTACAAATATCATATTCGCCATATTCACCATCTAAAATAGCTGAAACAGCGATAACACGGTGATCATCATTGAAAATTGAGCGAGCAATATAAGCTAAAGAATTTCCGATTCCGTAATAAGTAGTTCCTTTACGCTTATAAATTTCCCATCCCGCTTTTGCAGTCTTCTCAACAATTTCATCTAAATCGATTTCACCAAATCGTTCTTTTTGTTCCTCTAAAATTTGTAGAATCGGCTTACCACCGACAGTTACGTGAGACCAAGCAACCATTTGAGAATCACCATGTTCTCCTAATGAATACCCATGAATACTACGAGGATCTACATGTAACATTTCAGATAGAATTGTTCTTAAGCGAGAAGAATCTAGTGATGTACCAGTACCAATCACACGATTTCTAGGTAATCCAGATAGCTTCCACACTTGATATGTAATAATGTCAACTGGGTTCGATGCGAGTAAGAAAATGCCATCAAATCCACTTTCTATGACGCCGCCAACAACAGCCTCCATAATCTTAGCGCTGGCTCCTAAAGTGTCTAAACGACTTTGTCCAGGCTTCGGCGCTGGTCCTGCTGTAATAATGACAATGTCCATATCTTTGCAGTCTTCATAACTTCCTGCATATACTTTTGTTCTTGTATTTGTAAAGTTAATGCAGTGCGATAAATCCATCGCTTCTCCAACTGCACGTTCATGATTTATATCAATTAACAATAGCTCTTCGCAAATCCCTTGGTTTACAATGGAATACGCACAGCTTGATCCAACTAATCCAGTACCGATAATTGCAATTTTTCTTGTGTTTCTATTCATAGCAATCTCTCCTAATTGATCATGTAGTCTATTTCTTTCGTTCTTTACACCCCTAATTATAGAGGTTCTCACGATAGAAACCATGGATACTTTGTGAAATATTGAGCAAAGTTTTTGTCCTTTTTGTGAATTGTCATATTACATTTTCGTCATATTTGTTACAACTGAAAAAATATTTATTATGTATTTATTGACATATACCAAACAAAAAAACGAGCGAATCCATTCGCTCGTTTCATTCATCACACTATTCCGCACTTAATTGACTTTTCAATTGCTGCACAATCATTGGATTAGCAGGTGCTGCCGGCTTATAATAACTTTTTTGCTTTGCGTATTCATACATATTACGTTGACGGGATTCATCTTGATTACGAATTTGAATTAACGTTTGATGTAACTGTTCATTATCAGACTGAGAAATATAATTTGCATAACTTGTTAAACTTGAGTTTAACCCTGCTAAATAATCATTTACCATATCTTTTTCATTCATTTCTCTCTTCCTCCTATCCTAGAAAATTCATTAATTGCTGTTTCGTATTTCGTGCATCTTGTGCATCCTTTTGTAGCATTTGCTTTAGCTGTGGATCTGTACAAGCCTGTGCATACTGGTCCAATTTGTTAATAATCGTCGCATGTCCACCAATTAAATGACGTAAGTTTTCTACTTCAAGCTCTGTTAAGTTTTGCATAGAATACTCCTACCTTTCTTCTTTCATTCTCCTTTAGTATTCTGTTCTTTCTAAATCATATTCATTAAAAAGCTTTCTTACATTTCAAATCAATCACATCTATTTATAAATCCAATAAAATGTTATAATTACAGAAAAATACAAATTTTCAACAGGTAACCTATAACAACAATATAATCCACAAACAACCCATAGCATAGTAGGTAGGTGTGCTTATGCAAAAACATTTTAAAGTTATCTTCTTAATGGTTTATGCAATCCTGTATGTAAAATTGTTGATTGATATATCAACTTTAAAACCACTATTCACTTCTATACCTTTACATATGTTATTTCTCATTTGTTTTTTGTTCATTGCGCTTAACAACTATAGAAATCGTAATACCACGTTTTTCTTAATATTTATTAGTGCAACTCTATTGGTAAGCGTTAGTTTAATGAAAAACATCCTTTTATAAACTCTACATAACAAAGGAGCAACGACTATGAAAACTCATGAATTCCTTACAGAAATCCAGAAAGGCTCTGAACCTAACCCCTATCAAGATCCTATCGCATTCAGTTTCGTTTGCTTTTTTTTAGCCATATACACATTTTTCAAACCTGCAAAATAATATCATTTAATAAGAAAGAGCCTCTAAACCATTAGAGACTCTTTTCCATCTAATATCTTCTTTTCAAAACTACGATAGTTAAAGCATACGAACAAAGTACTCCAGCTAATAAAAATGCATTTGCTAATTTATACTGTTCGCCTGTCAATGAATATAGATTCCCAATTAAAAAGATAACTAAATATAGAAATAAAAATACAAATAATGAAATTTCAGCTGCATTCCCGTAATATGCTCACCTCTTTCATCTTCCCCCTCATTCTTCTGAAAACGTGTTGAATATAAAACACCTATTAGTCCTGCTACTGAAATTATTATCCCTATTACAATACTCATTCCGTTTCCCCCTCTATCTTATATTGAAAAACTTCATGAAACTCCTTACCTAAAATATGTGCAATTTCAAATGCTAAAATTAAAGATGGATTGTAACGATTCGCTTCAATTGAGGCGATCGTTTGTCTACTTACCCCAGCTTTGTTCGCTAAATCAGTTTGTGACCAGCGCTTTTCTGCTCTAAGTACAACGAGATTATTTTGTGAATTCCCACTCTGTTTCATAACCTCTCCTTGTTTTACATTATTTTCTATATTTTAATTGTAATTTATTTTTAACATCTATAAAGTGAAACTTTACTCGGCCCACCTACCGTTCTTTTAAAATCATATGCACTAAAAAAACCTTAGAATTTCTTCTAAGGTTTCCGGGTGTCTCGCTTCCTATTCAATCCCTCATTACATGTAATCCTTGAATAAACGTTTCCAATAATACATGTAAACTTTTATCTAAATCTAGTGGCAAACCAAATCCACCTTGCTGTTCAATCGACGCAAATCCATGACAAATACTTCTGAATCCACGTGTCGCATGAAGTGCATTCTCTCCCTCTAAGCCGTATTGTTGTAAAACCTGAAGACAAAGCTTTACAATTCCGTCACCTGCTTTTCTTACTTCTTCCTCTCGTAAAAAAGTTGCTTCATATAATCCAGGATGTTTGCGTACGAATGCGACATACGCTTCTCCTAAAGCATGAATTGCTTCGTCCATACATTTACCCTCAGCAGCTTCTTCCAGTCTGTTATGCAGCTGTTTTATTCCGTACATACCGAGATTTTTCCGTACATCTTGTAAACCGTTCACATGATTGTATAGCGAGGGTGAACGTACCCCTAATCTTTTCGCTAATGAAGCTAACGTTACTTCTTGTATTCCATTTGTATCTGCAATTTCTGCCGCTGTTTCTACAATTTTCTGTAATGTAAGTCCGATTCTCGGTGACATAAATTATCCCTCTTTCCTACCTTCTATATTCCGCTTAGCTTCCTTAATAGCAAGTTTTATGACAGTGCCTGGATCCTTTATCATTTTCCCATGTCCTGCCGCAAGTAAGGAAGGCTCATATTCGCTTAGCTTCTCTGCACTTTGTAATGATATTTCTTTGCTCCACGTTGCCATTGCAGGAAACGGAAACCAAAATTTCATTTGCCCCGAAACAGCCATACCCCCTCTTGTTTGGAAGGCATCCCCGACAATAAGAGCTTTATTTCGTACATCAAGAAATGACATGGAGCCTGGCGTATGTCCCGGTGTCATAATCGCAAGAAGGGATCCAACTCGGTCGCCATCTTCCAATAAAACATCAGGTACCGTTTTTACTTTTTTAGGTACACCGCCTTTTATCGGTATATTCGGTTCATCCTTTTGTAACGTCGTATCTCCTTCTAACAGCTTTGCGTCCCGCTTAGAAATATAGACTGGAACATTAGGAAGTACTTCCTTTAACGCGTCTAATGCACCGATGTGATCATCATGCGCATGTGTTAATACAATCTTAGTAATTGGCTTCCCTATTTTCTCAGCCGCCTGTAAAATACCTTTTGCGCTATATGGCAAAGCCGCATCAATTAAAGTTAAACCATCTTCTTCCTCCACAAAGTAACAATTCACAGGAAACACTCTTGGCAAAAATGACAATTGATATACCGTTTTTTCATGCATCATTCTCATATTTCCATCTCCCTTTTCACGAAAACTAATATCATTAGTTTCATTATACTAATGGCATTAGTTTTGTGTCACTAAAAATTTCATTTTTACAAAAAAAAAAGAAAAGTAGCCGTTTATACGACTACTTTTCTTTACAGCTATTAAACTGTGTAACGCTCATCTTCTAAAATTTTCGCAGCAATTTCACGTTTCTTCGGAATTACATTAAGTGGTGTGTGGCGAGTTAATTTACGTAATGATGATAACATCATGCGCAGCATGTCGCCGTTTTCAACTGCGATAAGTGTTTCTTTCGCATCTGCTTCGATTTCGTTGAATGCTTCTTGGCAGAATACTTCAGTGTATAACACTTTTTGTTTATTCTTTTCAAGACCAGTTGTTTTAATTGCTTTCTCTGTACGAAGAACAGCTGACTCCATTGCGTATAGGTTGCTTACGATGTCAGCGATATTCACAAGAATTTCTTGCTCTTTATCTAATGCTTTACCGTATTTTTGAGCTGCTAATCCAGCTACCATTAAGCCGATTTTCTTCGCGTTCTTTACTAAATATTTTTGAAGTGCTAATGGCTCATCGCCTACTTCTTCTGGCATCATCATCATTAACTCTTCTTGTAATTTTTGTGCTTTTTGAAGAAGCGGTAATTCACCTTTCATCGCTTTACGTAAGAACGTACCTGGTACGATTAGGCGGTTAATTTCGTTCGTTCCTTCGAAAATACGGTTAATACGAGAATCGCGGTACATTCTTTCAATCTCGTATTCTGCCATAAATCCGTAACCACCGTGAATTTGAACACCTTCATCTACTGTATAATCTAGTACTTCAGAACCGAATACTTTATTTAAAGAGCACTCGATTGCATATTCAGCGATAGAAGCTGCTACTGCTTTACCGTCCTTTACTTCTTCTTCAGATAATGTGCTCATGCGGCTTTCGAATAAACCTACTGTACGGTATACAGAGCTTTCAGCTGCATATGTTTTCGCTGCCATATTCGCAAGCTTCTCTTGAATTAATGGGAAACGAGCGATTGGTTGTTTGAACTGTTGACGTTGATTTGCATATTGTGCTGAAATTTCTACTGCACGTTTCGCAGATCCAACTGTACCAACACCTAATTTATAACGGCCGATATTTAAAATGTTGAACGCGATAATATGACCTTTACCGATTTCACCAAGTAAGTTTTCTTTCGGTACTAATGCATCTTCTAAAATTAACGTACGAGTTGAAGAACATTTAATACCCATTTTCTTTTCTTCTGGGCTTGTAGATACACCAGCATATTCTTTCTCTACGATAAATGCTGAGAAGTGCTCTCCATCAATTTTTGCGTATACGATAAATACGTCAGCGAATGCAGAGTTTGTAATCCATTGCTTTTCACCATTTAATACGTAATGTGTACCTTCTGCATTTAAACGTGCCGTTGTTTTTGCACCTAATGCGTCAGATCCTGAACCTGGCTCTGTTAATGCGTATGCAGCTAATTTTTCACCAGTTGCAAGTAATGGTAAATACTTTTTCTTTTGCTCTTCGTTACCGAATAATACGATTGGTAAAGATCCGATACCAACGTGAGCACCGTGAGTGATTGCAAAACCACCAGCGCGCGAGAATTTCTCTGCGATTAACGCTGAGCTTACTTTATCAAGACCAATTCCGCCGTACTCTTCTGGTACGTCAGCGCCTAGTAAACCAAGTTCACCAGCTTCTTTTAAAAGACGAACAGAACGATCAAACTCGTGTTGCTCTAAATATTCAAGCTCTGGAAGAACTTCATTTACGATAAAGTCCTCTGTCGTTTTTGCAATCATTTTATGCTCAGATGAAAAATCTTCTGGCGTAAACACTTGATCAATTGTAATTTCCTCTACTAAAAAGCTACCGCCTTTAACCGCATTTCCTACTGTTTTTTCCATGAAAATTTCCTCCTTCATATTTTCATAAGCCGCTTCTCTCATTTTGAAAGAAGCTGGCTCTCAATTTTATTTTTTATAAACCTTTGTTGCTTCCATTCTTTGCTTTAGCGTCCTCTTGTTCTGAGCGAGCCGCTTCCACTTTTTTCATAATCCAGTTCCAGTGGCTAGAACAGTCGGTCGTTTCACCCCTTCCTGTGAGGCAAACAGCGCCTCTTCGTCAGGGCTTCCAACGCCCTCCTGTTCTGAGCAAGCCACTTCCACTTTTTATATAATCCAGTTCCAGCGGCTAGAATGTTCGATGGCTTCGCTTCTTCCTACGAGGCAAACAGCGCCTCTTCGTCTGAAGCTCCATCCCCCTCACATTCTGAGCGAGCCGCTTCCACTTTTTTATAGTAATTCAAACACTCCCGCTGCTCCCATTCCGCCGCCGATACACATTGTTACGATACCGAATTGTTGGTTGCGACGTTTCATTTCGTGAATAAGAGATAGTGTTAGTTTTGCTCCTGTACAGCCAAGTGGATGTCCAAGTGCGATTGCACCGCCGTTTACGTTTACTTTATCTTCATCTAGACCAAGTTCACGAATAACTTGGATAGATTGAGAAGCGAATGCTTCATTTAGTTCAAATAGACCGATATCAGATAGCTCTAAACCAGCTAATTTTAACGCTTTCGGAATTGCAGCAATTGGGCCGATTCCCATTACTTCTGGTGGTACTCCAGCTACTGCGAATGAACGGAATTTTGCAAGTGGCTTCATGCCATCGCTCACTGCTTTTTCACGATCCATTAATAGTACAGATGCTGCACCGTCACTCATTTGTGAAGAGTTACCAGCCGTTACAGAACCGCGAACGTTAAATGCTGGACGTAATTTACCTAAAATGTCTAGCGTCGTCTCTGCTCTTACACCTTCGTCTTGTGCGAAAATGATTGTTTCTTCTTGCAGTTTGTTGTTTGATCCAACCGAGCGTAACGTCACATCTACAGATACTGTTTCATCCGCAAAGTTCCCTGCAGCTAATGCTTTCGCAGCACGTTGATGACTTCTTACTGCAAATGCATCTTGTTCTTCACGAGAAATTCCATATTTCACAGCAACTTGCTCTGCTGTATGTCCCATACCCATATAATATTCTGGAGCAGCTTCTACAAGGCGACTGTTCGGACGAACAACGTGCCCCATCATTGGAACTAAACTCATTGATTCCGCTCCGCCTGATAATACAGCTTCAGAGTGACCAAGCATAATGCGCTCTGCTCCGTAAGCGATACTTTGTAAACCTGAAGAACAGTAACGGTTAATTGTAATAGCTGGAACATCGTAAGAAAGTCCTGCTAGCCCGCCGATATTACGAGCCATATTTAAACCTTGCTCTGCTTCTGGCATCGCACAACCGAAAATTAAATCATCAATTGGTCCTTCATAATTCGCACGCTTTAACGTTTCTTTTACTACTAACGCCCCTAGATCGTCAGGACGAACTGTTTTTAATGAACCCCTCTTTGCTTTTCCAATTGGTGTTCTTGCTCCCGCAACAATGACAGCTTCTCTCATGAACGATATCTCCCCTCGTTATTAGTTACGTAATGGTTTTCCTTTTACAAGCATGTGCTGCATTCTTGCTTGTGATTTCATCTCACTTACTAAGCTAATAAATGCTTCACGTTCTACATCTAATAAATACTGCTCATCAACTTCTGTTCCGTACGGCACTTTTCCGCCCGCAATGACATATGCCAGTTTCTTCGCAATGTGCAGATCATGTTCAGAAATGTAACCTGATAAATGCATTGCCTCTGCACCAAGTACAAGCGCTGCATATCCTGTCTCACCAACAACTGGTATCTTTTTGCGGATAGGTGCTTTATAACCTGCTTCATATAAAGAAAGTGCTTTTTGTTTCGCATCATATAGTAAGTGATCACCATTCACACTAATACCGTCTTTATCGCCTAAGAAGTTGTTCGATACAGCTTCTTGTGCTGATGTAGAAACTTTCGCCATCGCTACAGATTCGAATACTTTATTCGCAACTTTTTGTAAGTCAAATTCTACACCGTTTGCCATTTTGTTTAAGTGTTTAATGTATAACTCTTTGTTACCGCCTCCGCCAGGGATTAAGCCAACACCTACTTCTACTAAGCCCATATATGTTTCGCTAGAAGCTTGAATGCTCGCTGCTGGTAAACAAACTTCTGTACCGCCGCCAAGCGTCATACCATATGGCGCCGCTACAACTGGCTTAGAAGAGTACTTAATTTTCGTCATTGCATCTTGGAAGTTTTTCACAACCCACTCAATTTCAAAGTAGTTGTCGTCTTGTGCTTCCATTAAGATCATTGCAAGGTTTGCACCAACGCAGAAGTTCTTCGATTGGTTTCCGATAACAAGACCTTTATAATTTTTCTCTACTTCATCAACAGCGTAGTTAATCATTTGCGTAATATCCATACCGATTGCATTGCTCTTCGAATGGAATTCTAAGCAAAGGATACCATCGCCTAAATCGATTAAGCTCGCTCCGCTATTTTTCTTTAATACGCCATTTTTCGCTTTTAATTGTTTAAGAGAAATTGCCTTTTTATTACGTTCGATTAGCTTATATTCGCCATTATCGTAATAGTAGCTATCTCCGTTATCGTGTTTGTAGAAAGTAGTGAAACCTTTCTCTAACATTTCTTTCACCCAAGTCGGAACAACTGCGCCGTTTTCTTCCATCTTTTGAACGGACTTTTCAACGCCGATTGCATCCCAAACTTCAAATGGCCCTTGCTCCCAGCCGAAGCCCCACTTCATCGCTTGGTCAATTGCAACGATATCGTCAGCAATTTCTTTATGAAGTTTTGCAGAGTATAAAAGAGTTGGTGTAATGATGTTCCATAACAACTCTCCTGCGCGGTCTTTCGCGTATACAAGCGCTTTCAATTTATTCGATAAACCTTTTTCTTGTTTACTTAACTCGATAGATGCAGCTTTTAATTTCTTGCGAGCTTCGTATTCCATCGTTTCAGGATTTAGTTCTAAAATTTCTTTTCCTTGTTTTAAGAAGAAGCCTTGACCTGTTTTGCTTCCAAGCCATTTTTTATCAAGCATGTCATGCATGAAAGCAGGTACTTTAAATACATCACGCTCTTCTTCTTGTACATTTTCATATACGTTATTTGCAACGTGTACAAATGTATCTAAACCAACAACATCTAATGTACGGAACGTTGCGCTCTTCGGACGACCAATTAATGGACCTGTTACAGAGTCAACTTCTCCAATGCTATAGCCACGCTTAATCATTTCTTGAAGCGTTACAAGCAAGCCATACGTACCGATGCGGTTTCCAATAAAGTTTGGTGTGTCTTTTGCGATAACAACGCCTTTTCCAAGAACGTCTTCGCCAAATAGTTTCATGAAGCTTAATACTTGTGGATCAGTTTCTTTCGTCGGTATTACCTCTAGAAGTTTTAAATATCGTGGTGGGTTAAAAAAGTGTGTTCCTAAGAAGTGTTTCTGGAAGTCGTCTGAACGACCCTCTGCCATTTTTTCAACGGAAATGCCTGATGTATTTGAGCTCACAATTGAGCCTGGTTTACGAACAGCATCTACTTTTTCAAATAGTTTCTTCTTTATATCTAAGTTTTCAACTACTACTTCAATAATCCAATCTACATCAGCTAGAAGCTCAAGATCATCTTCTAAGTTACCTGCTTCAATCAGTGCTAAATTTCCTTTCACTGTCAGAGGAGCTGGTTTTTGCTTTAATAGTTTTTGCACAGCCGTATTACTAAAACGATTTCTCACACTTTTATGTTCTAATGTAAGTCCCTTCGCCTCTTCTTCTTTCGTAAGCGCAGGTGGTACAATATCAAGCAATAATGTCGGAATACCAATATTAGCTAAGTGTGCCGCAATCCCTGAACCCATTACGCCTGAACCTAGAACAGCAGCCTTTTTAATTTGGAACATCCATTTCTCCCCCTATTCTTGAATGAATGCTCATTCAATTTTTCGACATAAGTCGCAATCAATGAGTGAGCCTCTACTAATAAATATATGATACAGTTTGAATTTTCGCAATATATTTATTGATAAAATTTTCTGAAATAAATATATTTCTTTCATTTGGCTATGCTATACATGTGTATTTTCTTCATCAAAATGCACTTTTCCTTTTTATAATCTGACGAAACTGGAGGAATATATATGGCAAAACTTAAGAAGAACCCTTCAAAAGCTGGAATTAGCGCAGCAAGCGTAACTGGAAATGCAGGCCCGCATAATCAAGGTGTTGAAAAAGGGCGTCAAAGTAATAACCAACAATATAAGAAGCATAATATGGGCGAAAAATAACGCTATATTTTTGGGCAGAGAACGTGGCATAATGATTAATGGCTGCTTTTTCTGCCCAATTTATTTGTACATATGGAAAACAAAAGAGGGAACGACGATGAAACGAACAATAATTATGATTGTAATGATTGCCACACTATTTACAGGGATGATTTTCTTCTCTTATGCACAAAGGCAACAAGTTGTAAGAGCAGATCAGCCTAACATTACTGGGCAATACGGGATTACAATCGATGCAGACACAGGTGAAATTTTGTATGGAAAACGGGAAGATGAACGCTCTTATCCGGCTAGTATAGGGAAAATGATGACTACCTTACTCTTACTAGAAAATGTGAAAGAAGATGAAGAAATTACGGTTACAGAGAATGCGATTAAAACGGAAAGTCAAAGTAAGAAGATTAAGCTTCGCGCGGGTGAAAAATTAAAACGTGATGAGGCATTAAAACTTATGCTTATTATTAGTGCAGACCCAATCGCTGAGTCAATTGCAGAACATATCGCAGGATCAAAAAATGAGTTTATGAAAATGATGAACGCTAGGGCGAAGGAACTTGGGACAAAACATGCGACTTTCAAAAACGCAAGCGGTGCTGATGCACTTGGAAATAAAGTATCACCATATGACATTGCTATTATTACGAAAGAAGCCTTGAAGTATCCGATCGTTTTAGAATATATGAATTCAATACATACAACACTACATACTTCAGAGCGTTCTCCGAAAATCGCAAACTATGGACGGGAAGAACTATATGATGATCCATATGCGATTGGAAGTAAAAGCGGTTTATCAGCACTCGGAAAATACACAGTCGTAACAGTTGATGAAAAAGACGGTAAACGCGTCATTAACGTCGTGTTATCTTCTACTCGTACGCAGCTATATCCTGATACGAAGAAAATGGCGCACTACGCATTTCAGCAATTAAAATAACCAAGGAGTATTTTCTCCTTGGTTATTTTTTGATCATACCTTTTAATACGAACGCAACGTTTGCTGGACGTTCTGCTAGACGGCGCATGAAATAGCCATACCAGTCGTTTCCATAAGGCACGTAAACGCGCATTTTGTAACCTTCTTTTACTAGCTCAAGTTGACGCTCTGTACGAATACCAAATAACATTTGGAATTCAAATTGATCCCTTGGAATGTTGTGTTCTTCCGCAAGTTTTTTCGTATATTCAATAATCGCTTCGTCATGCGAAGCAATTGCAGTGTAATTTCCATTTAATAAGTGCATTTTAATAATTTTTTTATAATTGTCATCTACATCTTTCTTTTCCGGGAACGCTACTTCTTCAGGTTCTTTATAGGCCCCTTTTACAAGACGTAAATTAGGATTATAAGCGTTTAAATCTTCAATATCTTTTTCTGTACGATATAAGTAAGCTTGAATAACTGTACCAATATTATCGTATTCAGATTTTAATTGTTTAAAGATATCAATTGTTTTTCCGCAGCGCGTATAGTCTTCCATATCAATTGTAATAAACACACCATTTTCTTTTGCAGCTTCTAAAATACGGCGCATATTGTTCATTACGATTTCGTCAGAAATATCTAATCCCATAGAAGTCATTTTTAAAGAAAGCTGTGAATTAAGACCTTCTCTTCCAATTGCACGAATCGCTTCAATCGATTCGCTAGCCATTTCATTTGCTTCCGCTTCGTTATCAACGAATTCACCTAAATAATCGATTGTTACACAAAGACCTTGCTTATTTAATGCTTTAATTGCAGCTGTCGCTAATTCAATCGTTTCCCCTGCGACGAAGCGACCTGCACCAAAGCGTAAACCGTACTTTTTAGCCAGTTTTGTTAGCGCTTTATTTTTAGATAAGAAAAGAAACGAATTTCGCATTAATTGTTCCATGTAATTCACCCCTACGACTATAATTTATCTGTTTTTTACCCCTCTCCGAAATTATATCACTGTTTAAAATTATTTGATACAAATAATTATTTAGATAATTTATAAAATACTATCAAAACATTTAAAACTCTATATTCTCGTTTGTAAATATAAAGAAACTATTTTTCGACATTCAGAAAAAACGGGTTTACTAGGGAAAAAATGAGCATGCCGAAAATATTCGACATGCTCACAAAACCATTTATATTTCCTGTAAATTATATAAGGATATTAATAACAAAAACTTGAGGTAACATTATCTCAAGCCTTCTTACTTCTCATTTCGCTTCTCATCATTCAGCTTTTTAATATTCGTAATTAACTGTACCATCTCTTCTTTTGCATCTGGATACGTCTCATTCCAATGTTTCACTAAAGCTGGCATCGTCTTAGCCATATAAGAATAAAGTGCCCATTTCTGTACCTGCTCTTTTCGCTCTTCGTTGCTCTCTCCAAGTAATAGTTCCGTGTATTTCTCTAGCAAGCCATCAAACTGCTCATTAAACTTTTCACTCATCTTATTTTCCTCCTATATGAAAAAAGCAGCGAAGATCGCTGCTTTTTCTTATAATTTTGATCGAACAGAGTTTAATTTCTTCTCCATCGTACTTACTTTATCACGGCGATCATCGATACGAATTGTTGTCGCAACGCGCTGTGCACCTTTCGTGTATGGAACTTCATGCATTTGTTGAATGACTTCTAAAATGACAGGAAGATCTCCTTCAATTACTGTATTCATCGGTGTTAATTGATACTTCACGCGATCAGCATTTTTCTCTAGTACCTTTTGTACTTCTGCTACATATTCACTAACACTTGGATTACCTGTTCCTACTGGAATAATCGATACATCAACAATTGCCATAATAATCTTCCTCCTATTACTGCTTCTTATATATCCATTGTCTATTTTACCGAAATTCTCATCATTTTACTAATACGTTACTCTTCTACTTTAAACTGCTCAACCAATCTTTCTAAGTCCTGCATATTCTCTGTCAAACTTTCCATCGTATGAGCTACTTTTTCTAAATGATTCACTTGTGACTCAGTTGCTGCATTTACCTCTTCAGAAACAGCCGCACTCTCTTGACTCGTGCTACCAATTGTTTGCATAACTTCTGTAATTTCTTCTTGCTCGTGACCTATGTTATTTACCTCTTCTACAATTTTTTCAACTGAGGTACTAATAGTATTTACAACTGACATAATTGTGCGGAATTCTGTCTCCGCCTCTGTCGTAACTTTATTTTGTATATCCGCAATGTCTTTCAATTTACTTACAACTTCTACAACTCGTTTTACTTCTAACTGCACATCGCTAATCATTATTGTAATCTCACCCGTTGCCTCTTTTGATTGTTCAGCTAATTTCCGAACCTCTTCAGCAACAACAGCAAAGCCCTTACCTTGCTCACCTGCACGTGCTGCTTCAATTGAAGCGTTTAAAGCCAGTAAATTCGTTTGATCCGAAAGACCTTTTATAAGTTCTACCACATTTTGAATCGATCCAACCCTTTGCTCTAACTTACCGGACGCTTCTTCCGTATGAACAACGATAGAAGATGATTGTTCTCTTGTACGAACTAAATTACGCATCGTATTGAGTCCCTGCTTAGATGCCTCTTCAGCTTTGCCAGCCACTCCTTTTATTTCACCAACGGAGTTATTCATTTGTTCCACTGACTGCGCCATATTCTCGAGCTGTTCTGAAACTTCATCTACACTATTAGCAAGAGTAGACGCGCCTCCGCTCACATCATCCATTGCACCTGAAACTTCTCTACTAGCTGCTACAGTTTCATTCGTTAAATAATGCAGATTGTGAGTCGATTTCTGTACTGTCGATACACTATTTTTAATTTTACTTACCATTTCATTCATTTGCTCAACCATATCATTAAAGTGAGTCGTAAGCATACCAACCTCATCTTTACTTGTCACCTTCATTTGTAGTGTTAAATCACCTTCCGCTACTTTTTGAACGTGATTTGTTAATAGTTGTAATGGTCTTGCTAATCTTCTTGAGAATAAATATGATGCTACTATTCCAACCAATAAACTAATACACGCCATTATAATAACTGTATTTCTCGTACTACTTAACAATCCATCAATCGTTTGTTTCGGATAAAAGATTCCTATCTTCCATTTCATCGCATCAAATGACTGACTATAAACAACTACATCTTCACCTTTTAATGTAGTGACAGCATATTTTGTTACCTCTTTATTTAAACTCTTCATAAGTGGCTCTTTAGAAACATCTTTCCCTACTTTTTCTGGATAAACAAGAGCCATATTTTTATCATTTATAATAAACATTTCTCCGTCATTATTGTATTGAATATTGTGAAGCAATTTCTGAATTGTTCCGAGCGATACATCCATCGCAACAACGCCTAATACAGATCCATCTTGAGCTGTAATTGCTTTAGAAACCCCTACACTTAACTTTCCTGTCGCAATTTCATAAGAAGGTTGTCCCCAATGAACCCTTTTCACATCAGCCTCTGAATCTTTATACCACGTTCTTGTCGTTGGATCATATCCTTCTGGCACTTGCCCACCTTCAGCAAGATTGGCACTTAATGTTTTTTTATCTTTCGTACCAATATATAAATCTAAAATACCGGGATGATTCTTTTTATACTCTGCAAACTCTTTCGTTAAAAACGCTTCCTCTTCTGGAGTAACCCCATCTTGAATCATATTACGAATCATCTCACTGTTCGCGTAATACCCCATATCTTCATCAGTTCTTTGAACAAATGTCGTAAGTTGCTCTGTCACAAGGTCCATCGTATTTTGAGAATACTGGTCTAAGGAACGCACTTCCTTTTCTTTCTGTAATTGATACATAGCTGTACCTAATATTACGAACATCATAGAAATAAGTACCGAAAATACTACTGCAATTTTTAAACGTAAACTTCTCAACATATTCCCTCAAGCATCCCCTTCTCGGTAAAATTTAATCGTATTAATCACTATATTAAGTATAATAGATAAATTAGAAAGCTCAATCCATATAGTTTAAAAAATTGAAATTTATTCTCATTTCAATCAACTTACTTGTTATCTCAACACTTGTGTAAAAACAAATAGTTCATTATCCTTAACATATAATCTCATTCGTTCGGAGGGAACTATGCTACAAAAATTCGGTTTCTCACAATATGAAAGCCAAGCTTATGAAGTTGTCGTATCAAGCAATGACCCATTAGATGCAACAACTATCGTTAAACATTCAGGTGTTCCAAAAGCAAAAATATACGAAGTGTTAGCACGACTCATTGATAAAGGGATGGTAATGGATTCTGTTTCTGAGAAGAAAAAATTGTATACAGCATTACCACTCAAGCTAGCAATTGAAAAGTTAACGACAGAATTCCAATCTAATATTAAAGAACTTGAAAATAATATTTCTAAAAAATCATTTACAGATGACCGCGTTTGGAGTTTAAAAATGCAGTCTTCTATTAAAGTACAAAGTAGGCAACTTATAGAAGATGCGAAAGAATCCATACGCATCTCCGCATGGAACGATACCCTTTTAGAATATCTTCCTTTACTAGAACAAAAAGAAAAACAAGGCGTCCAAGTCGAGTCCCTCATAGTTGGAAAAGTGGAAACTGACTTAGAAAACATGCATTTTTTAATCCCAGCTCAAGAACCTAACGCATTAGAGCGTTATTTACTACTCATCGTTGACGATAGTGAAATTTTATTTGCTGGTGTAGAGCAAGAATCATGGCAAGCGATGAAAACAATGTCACAACCTTTCGTGAAGTTCTTTACGGAGTTCTTCTATCATGACGTTGCACTTGCGAAGATTACAGAGAAGCACCATGATCTCTTTATGCAGGATGAGGAAATTAAGGAATTGTTGATGAAGTTGAGGTATTAACAAATCCCAAAATCGATTCTACCATTTGAATAGATAATATAATTTTTATACAAAAAAAGCTGTACCAAACGGAGTTTTACATACTCATTTGGTACAGCTCTTTTTTACGCTTTCGCTAATTCAATTTTATGTAGTTGGTTTTTCGGATGGTTTTGATTTGTAAATACAGAACGTTCATTTCACGACTTCTTTTGCTCCTTTATCTCCATCAAAAGCTCAATAATCTTCTCATTTTGCTCTACTTGTTTCTCAGAATTTTGATAGATGAAACGAATCCATCTAAATACAAAAATAATAAGAAATAATGGGACTAAAGAAATTAGAAAACCAATAATTGAAAAATTAGACTCCATATACTATCACCTCGCTATATACTCCCTTCTCCATTTCTCTACTAACCCCTGCAATTTTTTACACAAAAAAGAACCTATCAAATGATAGATTCTTCTTTCGTAAGCTGATTCGAGCGTCCTCTCGTAATAGAGAAAATCGCACAAAACAGTGCCAATATAATGAAAACGCCGCCTACCCAAGCGTTATATATAACAGATGATTTCTCAATAACAACTCCGCCCACTGTTGAGCCAAGTGCAATTCCTAAATGAAGTGCAGAGTTATTTAAACCTTGCTGAATACCAGCTGATTCTGGCGCAATTTCAATTAAATAGTTTTGCTGTGCTGGCGAAATTGCCCAGCTCAGCATACTCCAAAGCCCCATCATAATAATGAAAAGCGGGAATGAGAATGTCATCATCGGCAACATAAAGATTGCACATGCAAATACGATAATGATGGAAATAATACTTTTCTTCGATCCCCATTTATCAGCAAGCCAGCCGCCAAGGCCACCTCCAAGTACCGCTGCAATTCCGAAAATGAAGTAAAACACACTAATCCAATTTGCTTCAACATGCATCACATCTTTTAAAAACGGTGTTAAATATGCGTATAGCGTTAAATGACCTGTTAAAAATAAAAATGATGTTAACTGTGCGCTTACAATTTTTTTATCCTTTAACGTAGCAATTTGTTCTCTTATTGATAATACCGATGTCGCTGGTACTTTCGTTAAGAATAATGAAATACAAGCAATCGCCATAACCGTTAATATTGAAATTAATACAAATGGTGCACGCCATCCATATGCATTTCCGAGCACAAGACCGAGCGGTACTCCAAGTACGAGTGATCCACTAATACCCATGAAAATGATTCCAATTGCACGCGCACGGAAATGCGGCTCTACTACACTAGAAGCAAGTGTTACCGATAGTGCAATAATAAGCGATCCACTCGCTGCACAAATTACTCTCGAGAACATTAACATCTCGTAATTCACACTAAATGCCGAAATGATATTTCCAATTAAGAAAATTGATAATGCCACAACATACAATTTCTTTCTTTCAAACTTGCCTGTTAATGCTAATAAAACTGGCCCTGATAGAGCGAATACTACTGAAAATATTGTAATAAGCTGACCAGCTGCACTAATCGACACACCTAAATCATTGGCAACTAAATCAAGCGTTCCTCCTATAATTAGCTCAACCGTTCCGACTACGAAAGCCGCAATAGCTAAAATATATACACGAAAATTCAAGTCTTCCCCCACACTTTCTCTTTTGGTTACTACCATTATAGTAACCAAAAGAGAAGGTGGACGCAAGTACAATTTTTTTACAGCGAAAAAAGCAGGCGTATTATACGCCTGCCCTTCAATCATTAAACTCCAGTTTCTTTCTTCTTATTTAAGTACCAATACACCGGAAGTCCAGTAAATACCATTCCAATTGATAAGAAACAACTTACCGGATCGTTAATAATCGCACTTCCAAGTACAAACAATGACCCTAAAATCGCAACGATTGGTACAATCGGGAATAACGGTACACTATATGCACGCTCTTTATCCTTGTTACGTCTTCGTAAAATGAAGACACCAATAAACGTCATTACGTAGAAAATATAAATAATGAATACGGAAATCTCAGATAGCTTATTCGGATCACTAATAAGCATTAAAATAATTCCTAAAATGATTTCAACAGTAATCGCATTTGCTGGTGTTTTAAATCTCGAATTTTCTTTTGCAATAAACTTAGAAAACGGAAGGTGTCCACGCTCTGCCATCGACATCGGAATACGTGGGAACGTTAAAATCTTTCCATTTAAACAACCGAAAATAGAAATGATAATACCGATACTAATAATTTTCCCGCCATATTCTCCAAGTAACATACCCGCAGCTGTCGCTGTTGCATTTTCTCCAAGGTCTACAATTTTCGCTGCTGGTAATACATTTAATAACGCTAAGTTAATTAACACGTAAGCAGCTGTTACAATTAAAATCCCAACTGTCATTGCCTTCGGTAATAACTTTGTTGGATTCTTCATTTCTCCGCCAATAGAAGCAAGCAAAATCCAGCCATCATAGGCAAATAAAGTTGCTAAAATTGCCATCCCGATACTTTGATTTTCTGATATCGGTACAACTACGTTGAAGATATCACTATTCCCTTTCCAAAACCCTAGCACAACAATTAATATAATTGGAATCATCTTCCCAACTGTCGTAACCGTTTGGACGATGCCCCCATATTTTGTTCCCAAACTATTTATAACGCCTAGGAACACAACTGTTCCAATTGCGATTGGTAAATTCCAGACTTTATCTAAATAGAAAAAATTGATCATTAAAGAACTAAAATACAAACCTAACGTTCCAATAATAGCTGGTCCATAAACAATTGTTTGCATCCAGCCAGATAAATACCCCCAAAAACTTCCGTAAATCTCCTCTAAATACGTATACAACCCACCATTTTTCGGAATTTGCGCTCCAATTTCGGCTACTGTTAAACCACTTGCTAACGTCAACAGACCACCAATTACCCAAGCAAGAATAGCCATATTAGAACTCCCTGAGTAATCTAATACGCTCCCTGGTTTCATAAACACACCAGACCCAATAATAGTTCCTACTACGATAGAAAGTGCTACTGTTAAACCAATTTTGTTTTTCTCATCATGATGCATGCTGCGTATCCTCCTTCCAATTCTAGTGTGATGCAAAAATGAAATAAAAAAACACTCCTCCCTAAAAAAGGGACGAGTGTTGTATTCGTGGTTCCACCCTTGTTTCAATTAGTAAAGTGACACACTTCACCAATTTCTCAAGTCTAAATAACGGTTTTTGCCGGCATGCAATTACTAGATATACGTTCACTGCTGCAGTTCAGAGGTGGTAATCGATTTTCCCGTATTAGGAAGCTCACAGCCAAAGGCCTCCCTCTCTGATAATCGTAAAAAACTGATCATATCCTCATCATCACTTCTTGATGTCGAATTTTGTAGTTGTTTCCCATTATATTGAATTGTTAGAAAAAATCAATATATTTTTTATATAACATAAGAAACATTTCTCTTCTTATATTATAACAGAAGTTCCAACACTTCTCTAATTCCCTAAAATGGTACAATTCATGTAGGAGGTGTACTAATAATGATTGCTATTTTTTGTATCATCGCTACGGTTCTTTCTTTTATATTCGCTATCATGTATCGATATAAGTATCCTAGTTATAGCATTTTAGCGGTAGCTATTATACCAGCTGCTTCCTTCTACGTATTAGGTAAATACCAATATACTGAAGTGTTTATCGGTTTTGCAATCTTCTACTGCATCTTTGGATACATACTAACAATGAAAAGAATTTCAATGAATCATTAAAAGGGACCGATTTCTGCTTACAGAAATCGGTCCTCGCATTTGTCATATGTACCTTTCGGTTGCCCACACGAAAGATACTACATAGTTCAATTATTTATCATCTTTTTTCATAAAAAATTTATGATTTGGAAGATCCACATTTAAATCTGCTAATTGTTTCTTTTCCTTTTCTAGAATCGCTTTCGCTTTTTCTTTTGTCGCCTCATCTAAGTTTGCAAAGATGTCTTCATGCTTCCCTTTCTCTGGAAGATTCACACCTAGTTTTGTCAATTCTTCTTTCGCTTGCTCGCGAGTTAATTCCCCGGACTTTTCTTGCTCAAAAATGGACTTCGCTTTTTCTTTTGTCGCCTCATCTAGATTCGCGAACATATCACCATGCTTCCCTTTCTCTGGGAATTTCACACCTAGTTCTTTCAACTTCGCTTTCGCTTGCCCACGAGTCAGTGTTCCAGACTTTTCTTGCTTCAAAATTGCTTCCGCTTTTTCTTTTGTCGCCTCATCTAAATCCGCGAACATGTCACCATGCTTCCCTTTCTCTGGAAGCGTTACGCCTAATTCTTTCAATTTCTCTTTCACTTGCTCATGCGTTAATGCTCCGGACTTTTCTTGCTCAAAAATGGACTTCGCTTTTTCTTTTGTCGCCTCATCAAAATTCGCGAATATATCTTTGTGCTTCCCTTTCTCTGGGAATTTCACGCCTAGCTTTGTTAATTCCTCATTTGCTTGTTCGCGAGTTAATTTCCCGGATTTTTCTTGCTCTAGAATCGACTTCGCTTTTTCTTTTGTCGCCTCATCTAAGTCCGCAAGCATGTCTTTGCGTTTCTCCTTCTCTGGAAGTTTCACACCTAGTTCCTCTAACTGTTTCTTTGTATCATCCATAATCGTTTTTACTTTTTGTTTTGTTGCTTCATCTAAATTCTTCTTTGCAGTTCCTTTTGTAACTTGCTCAGCTGCTGGAGTATTAGTTGCCGCAAACGCTGGTATACCAGCTCCTCCTACAATTCCAAATGATAGAGCACCTGCAATTACTAAATACCCAACTGTTTTCTTCTTCATAGGAAATTTCCTCCTTCATAGTTCTAAAGCATGTACACTTTCGTATACAATGCCAATAGTAATGTTGGTTTCTTAAAATTTCCTTAACGATTTAAATAAAAAACACCGCTCATCACGAGCGGCGTTTTTCTAAGCTTTTTGTAATTGTAATTCTTCACGTTCCATTACTTTTCTTAATACAATTGTTTGTGTCATTGTAAATAAGTTACCTGTAATCCAATACAGTACCAGTCCTGATGGCGCCGCAAATCCCATAAATAGAATCATTGCAGGCATCATAATTTGCTGTATTTTCAGCATTTGAACTTGTTCTCCAGGCGTTACATTTGATTGGAACACCTTCATTTGAATAAATGTTGTTAACGCTGCGATAATCGGTAATATATGATATGGATCTGCATGTCCTAGGTTCACCCATAAAAATGAAGATGTACGAATCTCTTCAGTTCGGCTAATCGCATAATACAAAGCAGAGAAAATCGGCATTTGTATAAAGATTGGCCAGCACCCAGCTAACGGATTCCAACCGCCTGATTTCATTAGTTCTGACATTTCTTTTTGATACTGCTTTTGTTTTTCAAGATCTTTACCCACATCACCATATTTCTGTTTCAGCTTCTGTAATTCAGGTTGCATTTTTTTCATTTTCGCTTGGCTACGATATTGCGAAACAGCTAATGGAATCATTGCTGAACGAATAACGAGCGTCATGATAATGATGGCAATCCCGAAGCTAGCTCCAGGTATATGATGAGCAACAAATTGAATCATAAATGAGATTGGATATACGAAATAATGGTTCCAAATCCCCGTACTATGTGAATCAATTGTGCCTGCATTACTGCAGCCAGATAAAACAAAAACAAGTAATAATGATAAACTAATGAGCCTAGCTCGGTATGATTTTAACATGTTCATTCCTCCAATGTTTCGTAATTAATTAGCGAAACATTGGTGTATACGGACCTACCTCGTCACTCTCTCCACTCGATTCTTGTCTGCGGACAGAACGAATCATTCCATATTTATAAAAAATAGAAAATAGCGGTACATTTCTTGTACCCTCTTCACACGTATCTACTAGTTTAAAAGCTCTCTGTCTACCGCTCGATGCTTGCTGACGCACAAAGCGAGAAACGTTAGCAAGAAAAAAGACTTCTAATACACAAAGCGCTGTCGTTACAAACGATATATATAGAATTGCATCCTGCAATAAAAATTCCATCGCTTCACATCCTTAATAAAGTCATTTTAGCATATTCAGCAAACATTCTCTATTTCCTTTTGTTCTCAAAAGTTTTTTTGCATATTTTCTCAAAAAATTATGCTAGAAAACCAATGTATTCGCTTTCTTTAGTATATTCACACGTATCTTTGAATAGGTTTGATTTGTTAGAAATTTATAAAATTTTTGCATTATAATAAAACTATTGCCAGTTTTTGAAAAAAGCTTTATTCTCTTCTTGTAATCAAAAATGAATATGGAGATGAAACATACTATGGGTCAACTAGGAGACGCCGATTACGTTCCCGACACCGCCTTTTTATCCTTCCCAGCAGCTAAAACATTTCATTTAGAATTCATCATACAGTTAGTTGTTATTTTTATAGCTTCTATTTTGTATGCAATTTCTATGAATATGTTTTTTATCCCGCATAATATGATTAGCGGTGGATTCGCTGGTGTAGGGATGATTATCGGTTATTTAATGCACTACAATATCGGAGCACTTATCTTTTTACTAAACATTCCGCTTCTTATTTTAAGTCACTTTTACTTAGGAAAGAAGACAACCTTTTTAACGGCATACTTTGTAGCTGTATCATCTTTAGCGATGAACATTATCCCAGTACACCAAGTTTCAGATGATATTTTGCTGTCTTCTGTATTCGGTGGTGTCATCTGCGGTGCTGCCTCAGGAATCATATTCCGATTTGCTTCTTCAACAGGTGGTTTTGATGTTGTTGGATTGATTGTAGCGAAACATCGCGATGTTTCAATTGGAGCAATCATCTTTGGATTCAACTTAATCTTACTTGTTGCAGCAGGATTTATTTTCGGATGGGATATTACGCTTTATACGTTAATTAGTCGGTTTGTAGTCAGCAAAGTAATTGATGCCGTGCATACAAAACATATTAAATTAACGATAATGACAATTACAGAAAAAGGTGAGGAAATAAAAAGCTCACTATTACATCACGGCATACGTGGCGTAACAATGGTAGATGCTGTCGGCGGCTATACAAACCATAAGAAAAAAATGATTTACACTGTCGTAACTCGCTACGAGTTGGGCGAAATGAAACGTATTATCCGCCAAGTGGATAATAAAGCATTTATGAACATTACTGAAACAGTTGAAATTGTCGGCCGTTTCAAACGTATATAAAAAAGCGCAAGGAACTACAATTCCTTGCGTTTTTTATTTTTTACACTTATTACAAAATCAGATAATTCTATTATTGTATCACTAAATATGTTATAATAAAACTAGACTTACAAAAAAGAGTATATAGACTTGGAAGTTTCTCTTATTTTTATAAGCAAAAAGAAACGAGCAGTCGGGTATATTTCAGACACCATACACGTAACGGTTAAAAAAAACCGATCATCTTAGTTATTCTTCACTGATCTTTTTATAAAAGATACGTACAACTAAAATTCACTTCAATATACTATACCTACCTTTTTGACTTCCAAATCATCTTATTACATAAGGAGATGAACATATGAATCAATATATACGATACACACTAGCTGTCCTATTTGCGATCGTCGGCGGCGTGATCTGTTTCTGGACAAACACAGAGCTTGGAGAGAATATCATTTTTAATGGAATCGAAACCCTTGTAAGCGCTTCAATTTTAGGTGGATACATTTTCTTCCTCTTCAATCCAGAAGAAAATGCTCAAAAAACAATGTTATTAACAATGATCGGAATCGTTGGTGGATGTATTTCCTACTCAATGACAAACTATACATTACCACTTCAATTAAGCTCAGCTTTCTTCCACGGTCTATGGACTTGGTTTATCGCATTCTGCCTAGCAGACGTATTCAATCTATTACAGGACACTGAAGAAGAAAATGGTCGTCAAATTGAAAGTAACTCGTAAGCTGGAAGAAATTCTTCCAGCTTTTTTGTTTACTGTTCTTTCCTGTTCATACCCCATCACCAAAATAAAAAGAAGTTACCTCCACGGCAACTTCTTTCCCATATACCCCACTTAGTATTCAATTAAATATATCAACGATTTTTAAAATATATCGATCGTTTCTCCACTTATATCAGCGATTTTTTCATTATACCGACGGTTCGACACTCAAAACGCACAACATGCCTATCCCCCAAGTAACTTACTGCCGAACTCAACAATTAAAAAGATAATTAATAGGATCGCGAGTACCTTTAATGCTACATACGCCACTTTAAAAACAGCATAAATGAGCAAGACTATCAAAATAATCGATAAAATTTCCATATGTATCTCCTCCTATCTCTTTTATTCTACCTGTACTTCGTTTTTTATGAAATCGAATAAGATGACATATAAAAAAGAGGATACCTCACCCATCGTAAGATACCCTCGCCTGTAGCTGCTCAAACCATTCTCTCTCTACTTGTAAATATCCCATTCCACTCTTCTCAGCACTCTCTAATTCCTTATCAGCTTTCTTCATATAACAGCGGGAAGCTTCCATATCGTCCTCTAAATATTTAATAATTCCTTGTGTACGGTAATATCCGTTTAAATCCATTTTGGTAATGGCCTTTGCATGTTCCTTTGCTTCTTGCAGAGAAAGGCTATCCATCTGATAAAGAGCTTTATATAAAAGATACCAACTATGAAAACTACCAACGAAAAATTTATTTTCCTTCGTTACAGATAGCTGAACAATTTGTTCTATATACGGTATCGCTCTTTCCATTCCCTTTTGATCAGCTCGGGCATAAAAGACGAGCATAAGTCCGCTCATTATCTCTCTTATACTTTTATCCTCTTTTAATTTTTCCTCACTAAGTTCTACTAATCTCTCATCCCAATCTTTCGGTCTTTTATAACTAAATAACTCACTCGATATTTGAATCGTATATAAATGCTGCTTAGCTTTTTCATCATCTTTAATTAAAATGAGAAATTGCATGCCATCACTCAGAAGCGTTCCTTTTATCGGCACGATTGTAACTGCAAAAATCACAAAGTGGAAAACGGAAAAATATAAAAGATATTGATAATAGCTCACCATGTATATGTAACCTGAAGTAATACCGAATAATAAACTCATAATTGGTCCGCCTAAAGTCATCCACGCCCATTTCTTTGAAAGGTTCGGTGTCTCTATAGAAGACGGTACTAACATCACCACGCCACCAAAGTACGCCCATAATTTATTTTCTCGAATGCGTAATTTCCCCTTTTCTTTTTGAACAGTGATAGGTCCTACTGTCATAAATTTAAAATTCAAACCACCTATCAAACCAAATACTATGTGCCCTAGCTCATGAATGGCTAACACTAATAATACAATTCCAAATACTGCCCATATATTCAACATTACTTCTAATTTCCCAGTTCGAATTACTCCGTATAAAATGGACAGAACTAGCGCCGCCGTCATGGAACCAGCTGGCCTTCTTAAAATATCCACCTTTTTCTCCCCTTAATAAATCATTTTTCTCTGCATTTCGTACATGAATTTTCCGAGATGCAATATCCAAATAAATGAGATTAAGCCAATTAATACAAAATCGATATCACTAGCCGCTGTATATATAACGGCAGCCCACCATACATATGCCAATATTGTATTCGTAAATTCATATGCTTTATATCCAGCCTCATGCACAATGTGCTTTAATCCTTCATCTGCGTTTTTCGTCCACATTTTCATAGATTCCATATATGTTACACCTTGTTCAGGATATAGCTTATTATAACGATTTTTTGTTATGAGCCCGATAACCACTACAATAGTTAAACAGACAATAGAAGCTACTAAATTCCACACTGCAAATGACACATTTGTATCCTGTAACAGTGCACGTCTACATGTAATAACTGCATATACAAACCATGCCTGCGTAACTATATCACCTACACGTAAATATATACTTATAATGCCTAATTTTCTGCCTTGTACGCTCTCTTCTTCATCGCGTGCCTCCGCTAACATACGTGTATTCTTCCAAGTGTAGTACATCATTAAGATTCCAAAAATAGTACATACACCTATAAATGTATTAGATGATAATTCTCTCGGTTCATTCGAGAGTAAATTTAAAGCTATATAAGATGTTAAAAATCCACCCATCATACTTAATGCTATTTTCCCCACAAAATCAAATTGTTTTTTTCGTTTACTCTTCATCTTCATCGTCCTCTTCCCCCTCCACCAACATAAATATCTCCTCCACCGGCGCTCCAAAAATTTGTGCGATTTTTAGCGATAACACAATAGATGGTGCATAATCTCCACGCTCAATTAAACTAATGGTTTGCCGTGATGAGCCAATCGCTTTCCCTAAATCCCCTTGTGATAAACGATGCTTTGCTCGAAATTCCCTCACTCGATTTTGAAGCTTCATGTCTTCCCTCTTTTTCATTTATTTAAATAAAATTGTAAATAATATCCTTATCTTTGTCAATTATAATTGTCATTTTGACTTATATACATGTCAAAAATAAATCTATATTCTCCTAAATATATAACTTAGATAATAGATTTTAATAATCACATACGGAAAAAAAATAGAAACGTATTATATACCAGCCACCGGTGACGGTATCGATGGAAAAATAAAAGCAAACTGGAAAATACAATAAAAAAGGCAGTGCTTTTGCACTGCCTCCCTAAAATCTGACATAGAATGGATTCCATATTAACTTGCGTTTTGTAAAAATACTCGTTTTAGTTGCTTGCGGAAACGAACGCTTAACGTAATTGCTACAATGACAATCGCTCCGAAAATGATTTTGCCGATATGATCTCCCAGTAATCCGAAAATATCATGTAAGTTACCACCTAACCAGTAGCCGCCAATTAAGAAGAACGATACCCAGAATAAAGCACCTGAATAAATTGTAATTGCAAAGCGGCGAAACGGTAAGTTAATGATACCTGCAAAGTATCCTGTAAAATGACGTACACCAGGAATGAAGAAGCCAATAAAGATAAGGAAATATCCGTATTTATCGAACCACATTCTCGTTAAATCAATTTTTCTTTGTGTTAAAAATACGTACTTCCCGTATTTTTGAACAAAAGGCATACCAAGCTTATTACCTAAAAAGTATTGAATCGTCATTCCTACACTTGTCCCAATAAAGGAAAGGATAATTAAAATAGGTAAACTTAGATCACCCTTCTGTGCTAAAAACCCCGCATATGCTAATGTTGGCTCTCCCGGAAACGGAAGTGCAATATATTCTAACAGCAGGCCTACAAGTACTACATAATACCCATATTGCTGAAATAATTCATGAACCCATTCCATGTCATCTCCCCTTTCATTCACGTACAACTTGTTACTATTATTGTATAAAAAAATTGTCGAAATAACTATCACAATAGCTTACATTTTTATTACATTTTTGTAAGGCTCATTCTAAAGTTTTTTGTTCTCTATTTACTTATATCTATTAGCATTTAAAAACAAGCTAACAACTATATATCACGCGAAGGAAATCCATTAATATACATTTTTCATCCAGTTTTTAACTCTCGAAAACCACCTTATTTTGTTCTCTATAAAAAACCACCACAAACTCATATGAACTTCATATTAGCTTCATATACGTATTGTAAGATTATATCGGAATTTGTTGAAAAATTTAGCTAATATATGACTAAACATTAAACTGAATAAATATAAGTCGCTTTTCGAAATTGAAAAAAGGGTGAATAAGAAATGGAAGCTTATAAAATGCACGATTTTATTAATACGAATGTTGAATCTCATCAAAATGAAACCGTTTTTAATTTACAAATATGTGAAACAAATGAATTTGACGTAAGTTTAACAAAATCTACAACGCTGTCTTTTATCGTTTCAAAAAAGAACATTAAGATCGTCACGAGAAAATGGGTTAATTCAAATCAAGAAAGCATGATTGGCAAAAGCTACATCATTCCAACGAAAGCTTTTCACTATTTCTTACCGATTATTTCTGAAACTGAAGATGAACTAAATATTCGAGTTCAAAGTTTTGGACTACATGGTGAGCTTTTATTAAATGAAAGATTACTTATCGATAAAAACAACAAATGTAATACAAAGATTACTACCTTCTTTGAAACATTAGATGAAAATGTCAATCAAGCATTACGAGGATTACAAATTCATTGTATGTAAGACTACTACAATAAGTAAAAGGAGAATATAATGAAAAAACTATTATTAAGTGCGCTATTATCATTAGGATTTTTAACTCTTCCATTCACTACTGCAGAAGCAGCTACGACGAAAGATCAGCTTATCGTAAACACAAAAATAAATAAAATGGATTATTATCAAGATGGAAAATTCATAAAAAGTTTCACTGTCGCTACTGGAAAAGCAGCAACACCAACACCTAAGGGTACTTTTCAAATCGTAAATAAAATTAAAAACCGTCCTTACTATACAGGAAAAATTAAAGGCGGCGATCCACGTAATCCACTTGGGGACCGCTGGCTCGGATTAAATATGGCAGGAACTTACGGAACAACGTATGCGATTCATGGAACTAACAATAATCAAGCAATCGGGAAAGCAACAACACTTGGTTGTATTCGTATGTTTAACAATGATATTCACTGGTTATTTGAGCGCGTTCAGCAGCAAGCTACTGTCACTGTAAATTAGCCTAAGAACAAGATTTATGTGTAGCCAAGAATTTTATGTCTTGGCTTATTTTATTTATTCATTTACAGTAGCAAAATAACTGTATTTACATATATAATAAAAATAGATTGCATTCAACATCATCGTAACATTGATAAACATAGATATTAAAATTATACAGTTATAATATTTTATAAATTTTACAATACATACTATAATAGAACTACTGTAATTCTGAACTATTCAGTGACACTAAACAATCCCCCTTGCTACTTTCATTACTATTTTATAGCGGGGGCTTATTATATGTATAAACAATCTGAGTCATCCGAAAAATGATGAATTCGAATATTGCAGTAAAAAGCGTTATTTAGGAGGTGTTACTATGACGCATATACTGGTGATTGAAGACAACCCAGATATACAAGAACTTATTCGTGAATTTCTAATGGCACAAAACTTTACTGTTGATGTAGTTGGTGCTGGAACAGAAGGCATTCTTCTTTTCCAAAAAAATTCATACGATCTTGTCCTCCTCGATGTAATGTTACCAGATATAGATGGCTATAGTATTTGTAAAATTATGCGAGGACAATCTGATGTACCAATCATTATGTTAACAGGCTTACATAATGAAGAAAGTGAAATTAAAGGATTTGAGTTAGGTATTGATGACTATATTACAAAACCGTTCCATTACACCGTATTTATAAAACGTGTAGAAGCTGTATTAAGAAGGGCAGCAACAAAGGAAGCAGAAGCTGCAACTATACTACAATTCCATGAATTGATGTTAAATTCTACAGCATATGCCGCTTATGTTCATGGTAATCAAATTGAATTGACTACAAAAGAATTTGAAATTATATATACTTTACTGCAAAATCGGGGAAAAGTACTATCAAGAAGTGATTTGTTGAATAAGGTATGGGGCTATGAACATTATGGTGATGTGAGGGTTATAGATACACATATTAAAAACTTACGAAAAAAATTAGAAATTCCTTATATTAAAACGGTGAAAGGCATTGGCTACAAAATCGAATCGTAGCAAAGACAACATCACCAAAAATATATTCATCAAAACCTTATTATTTTGTATTCTGTTATCACTTTGTCTTTATCAAATTATTTATTTTCTAGCCTCAAATTACGATAAAGATCGTTTGAAAGCTTCTGGAACGCAAACTGCGGAACAAGCGGAATCAGACAAACAAAACGACCAAAGTAAAACAAAGCAAAATAAAGCTGTGTCAGAGAGTAGCATCTCTAATTTTCAATCTTCTCAAATAGACATGAAAACACTCTCTACAGCCATCAATCATCTTTTGCAGCCTAGCCAAACTGCAAAAGCAAAAGAACATGCACAAAATATTCCGGGGAAAAGTAACACAACGTCTTCACTTACAGAAGCGGAAAAGCAAGTTACTAACAATGATTCCTTACATACACAAAATGCAGCAAGTAAAGCAAATGATGCACATGATAATCCAAAGTTAACAGATGTGTTGCAGCAGTTAGCTCCACATATTGGGGCGACAATGCTTGCATTATCTCTGCTTGGATCTTTAATCTACGCAAAAATAATCGCCAAACCTTTCCGATATATGAGCGATGCTTTAAAAGATATTATGAATCTTGATTTCTCAGATAAAAAGCTACTTAACAAAAATACAGATCAAACAGATTTTAATTTGCAAGTAGCTGCCTCACAAGTACCTACTATTGTGAAAAATTTACATGAAAGCAATCAAGATTTAAGAAATGAACTCAAGAAGGAACAACAGTTAGAACAATCTCGTAAAGAATTTATGTCTATGATATCCCATGAATTAAAAACACCAATCGCAGCCGTTATGGGACAACTCGATGGCATGATTCACGGAATTGGCGCTTATAAAGATAGAGATAAATATTTAAAACGTTCATATGAGATGATGCAAGATATTAACATATTAACGGAAAAAGTGTCAGAATTATCCAAAATACAAAACCCTCAATTTAAACCAAATTTAAAAGTTATCTCATTAACTAATATTATTGAGGACGTTATAAAGAAAGTAGATTATTTTGTATCTGTAAAACAATTAAATGTTCAATCTAACATTAAACAAGATGCACAAATTTTAGCTGATCCTAAATTTATGCAAACTGCTATTTTTAACATTATTTCAAATGCAATTCATTATACAATTGACCATCAGCATGTATATATAAAACTTTATGAAAAGCCAAACGGTTACGCATTAGAAGTATTAAATACAGGTTCTCAAATTGATGAAGATAAACTTGCCCATTTATTTGAACCATTCTATCGCGCAAATCCTGACAAACATGGCTTAGTACAAGGTAGTGGTCTTGGGTTATATATTGTAAAACAAATATTAGATAAACATCAGTTTCCTTATGGAATACAAAACACACCTCAAGGTGTAAAATGCTCCATTGTATTCCCAAAAGCAATGTAAAACCTACTCTAATTTCATACCCCAAATTCATACTTCGTATGAATGGCGGAATTTTGTAGAGTATCTTACTCTGTTTCGTTCGCCCGTTATCCTTATTTGGATAGCGGGCGTTTTTTATTATTTAAAAGGAGGATTTTTATGGAGAAGTTTAAGTATTCATTACTAGTTTTATTCGGCGCTTGTAGCTACGGCGTACTTTCAACTATTTTTAAACTCGGATTCATCGACGGATTTTCCGCACACCAACTACTAGGAGGGCAATATGTCTTCGGATGGATTGGACTCCTTTTACTCGTTCTGTTCTTTTCACGTCATAAAGTATCAAAAAAACAATTCTTTTCGTTACTAACAGTCGGCACAACAATGAGTATGACAGGTATTTTCTATGCTATTTCCGTAGAAGAATTGCCAGCCTCTATCGCTGTCGTTTTACTCTTTCAGTTCACTTGGATTGGTGTAGTCATCGAAGCGATTGCCAACCGGACATTCCCAAGCCGTGAGAAAGTTATATCTATTATTATTTTATTTACTGGTACATTGTTTGCTGGTGGAGTATTTGAAGGTCTTGGACAAAACTTTTCTACGAAAGGTATTATTTTCGGACTATTAGCTGCCGTCTCTTTCTCATTCTATGTATTTGTAAGCGGGCGCGTTGCTACAGATGTTCCGCCTTATACGAAAAGCTTTCTTATGACAACGAGTGCTACTCTTATTGTATGCTTATTTTTCCCGCCTACCTTTTTAACGGACGGCGCTTTACAAGCAGGCCTATGGAAATATGCTTTCTTCCTTGGACTGTTCGGGGTTATTATACCTGTCATTTGTTTTTCAATTGGTGTACCAAAAGTCGGAACGGGACTTGGTACAATATTAGGTGCAGCTGAATTACCAACAGCAATTATCGCTTCTATTACACTTGTTCATGAAGTTGTATCGCCAATGCAGTGGATTGGGATTGTGGTTATATTACTCGGTATTTTCACACCACAACTACTTACTGCTAGGAAAGAAAAAAAACATAATCGTGTTCATAGTGCGTGACAACATCAACTTGTATATAAATGTGAATAAAGTTACGATATGTTAAACTTTATTACTACCTTCAAAATAACATATGATATTGCGGCTATTATTCTCGTAATCCTTGCTGTGCTTTTCTTTTTGAAAGATAAGAAAGAGGGTTATACAGCATAACAAAAGACCTTTCATTTATTTGAAAGGCCTTTTCCTTATATTTCACTTTACCGCTCCATATAACTTCTCTACCTCATGTTCAATTTGTTTTACATCGATTCGCTCAAATAATGGCTGCACATTATCAATTCGGTTTGGCAACGTATTTTGAGGTTCCCAATTTACTTTAACACTCGATAATGTATTTCTAACTCTTTCACTTGAAAACGGTAAAAATGGTTCAAGCAGTTGTGCAAAGTTTGCTATTAGGTAAACACAATTATAAATTGTTTCCTCACATGAAACTGGGTCGTCTTCTCTTTGTTTCCAAGGCTGCTTTTCATCAAAGTATTTATTTGCAAAGCGTACTGCATCAAATATTGTTTCTAGTGCCACCTTAAATTTAGTTTGTTCAATCGCCTCTCCTACACTTTTATATAATCCTTCTACTTTATCTTTCAGCTCTACATCAATACTTCCCTTCGGTACAGTACCACCATAATATTTTTCAATAAACTTTAATGTCCGGTTCACAAATTTCCCATATGCACCTAACAATTCACTATTATGACTGTAAATGAATTCACGCCATGAAAAATCAGTATCACGATTTTCTGGTGCGTTAACTGTTAAAAAGTAACGAATAGAATCTGGATTATAGCGTTCTAATATGTCAGGCACCCATACTGCCCAGTTTTTACTTGTCGATAATTTTCTTTTTTCAACTGTTAAATATTCATTCGAAACGATATGACGCGGGATTGCTTCTTCTCCTATTCCAAGTAATACCGCTGGCCAAATGATTGAATGAAACGGAATATTATCCTTACCATGTACATAATATGTTTTCGCTTCTTTATCCCAAAACTCTTGATCATCTTTCCCTGTTTCTTCAACCCAGTGTTTACTCGCCGAATAATATCCTGTCACTGCTTCAATCCATACGTAAATTTTCTTATCTTCATATCCTGCCACTGGAATTGGTACCCCAATTGGTAAATCACGTGACACTGCCCTATCTTGTAATCCTTCCTTTAAATATCTCTCTGTTAATTGAATTGCATTGTCGCGCCATGTTCCTTTCTGCTTTGCAATTTCTACGGCCTCTTTAATTTGCTGCTGAAATTTATGCAATGCAAAATAGAAATGCTCTGTTTCCTGTACTGATGGCGTACTACCACATAACTTACATTTCTTTTCTAACAAATCGAGTGGATCTAAAATAGCGGAACAAGCATCGCATTGATCGCCCCTTGCTGCTTCATGACAATGCGGACAAATACCTTCTACATATCGATCCGGTAAAAATTGCGTACACGTTTCGCAATAAGCTTGTTCAACTACTTTTTTATAAATATAACCTTCTTCTAATAGTCGCAAAAAGACTTTTTGAACAGTTTCATGATGATGCTCGCTATCTGTACGTGTATAGCAATCATAAGTAAAACCAAGGCTACGAAAACATCTCTCAAACTCTTCGTGATACTTATCAGCAATTTCTTTCACCATCACACCGTCTTGCTTTGCTCTAATTGTAATCGGTGTTCCATTACAATCACTTCCTGAAACATACAACACATGCTCACCTTTTGCCCTGTAATAACGTGCTAAAATATCTCCTGGTAACAAACTAGCAATGTGTCCAAGGTGTAACGAACCATTTGCATACGGCCAAGCGCCTCCAATAAAAATACTCATCTTATATTCCTCCTTTAAAATATAAAAAGCCCCGCCCTTATCTTAAAAAAGATAAGGGCGGGGCTTTATAAACAGTCGCGGTACCACCTTATTTCGTCAGTCATTCGCATAACTAACCTTAACAAGTACGGAGCAATTCATGCTCTTATACTGTGGTTTTGATAACGAGTACCAACTCTCGTCGCCGCCTACTATTATCATTTGATAAGTTCAGGACGAAGCTCAAAGGCCATTGTTCAAATGAATATTCTTGCTTCTTCTCAGCTACCGAAGCTCTCTGGAAAGAATGGTTCCATTCTACTTTTCCTTTTCAACGCTTTTATGTATAAAACGTATTTTACGACTTAACAACAGAAAAATCAAACTTTTATTCAAAAAAACAGGAAATCCTACTCATTCACCGAATAACTATACGTTCACAAAAGGAGTGATAAAATTGAATCAAAAACAACTAAGTACTATTAATGAAAAAAGTTGGAACGCAGCTGCTTATGAAGCTTGGACAAATCGCCACGGGGCACCAGAGGATTATGCGAAAAAGCTCATGGAAGATCCCGTGCGCGAGGTAAATCATTATTTACCTTACATACAATCTCCAAAAGGAAAGCGTATTATTAACTTACTCGGATCAAAAGGAAATAAAGCAGTTGCTCTTGCTCTTTTAGGAGCCGATGTAACAGTTGTAGACATTTCAGCAAGTAATGAAAAATACGCAACCGAACTAGCCGAAGCTGCTGGTGTCTCTATTCAATATATCATTTCCGATGTACTAGATTTAAATCTATCCCAATCATTTGATATCGTGTTACTGGAACTTGGCGTGCTCCATTACTTTTTAGACTTAAAGCCACTCTTTCATATAATCTCTCACTTACTAAAACAAGATGGGACCTTTATACTACGTGACTATCATCCCGTTTATACAAAATTATTAGGAGTAGATCATCCATCATTTCGAGCAAATGGAAATTATTTCGACGAGGAACTTATTGAAGATGACGTAGCTTATAGTACTCTCCTTACGGGATCACAGAAATACGCTTTACCGAGAACAAAAATTAGGCGCTGGACACTAGGAGAAATAATTACATCAATGGCAGAAACAAATTTCAAGGTTGAAAAATTGATTGAAGAACACGGATCTCATCAAAGGTGGGTTTTCCCTTCTACTTCACCCGAAGGAATTGAAGAACGTATACCAGGTCTATACACATTAATTGCGACAACATGCAAAAAAGGATCCCTTCACGGATAGGATCCTTTTTTTGCATGCTTACGCATATAAGTTGAGGTTGGAGATTACCATAATTCTGTAGAATAGGACACAAGATATTTCAACATTCGTCTCTGACTTACGTCGTCAAAAAGGGGTATGACCAACATAACGAAGAGTAATGTTTAGTTGATAGTGATAATCGTTATCAACTAATTAGAAGTATACAGGATGTTATTTCAAATTACAATACCATTTCTGATTTTTATTTATGAATTTTTTGATATACAAATGTATACATTTTAAGAACATTTACTCACATTAATCTGCCATATTCCATTATCTGCTATAATTTTCATTGAACAGATTAATAACTTCTTAATTATGTTTTTATTAGTTTCGTTCTCGATATTTATAAATCACAATAAATAGTTTTTCAAAAAAGGTAGGGGTAACAATGAAATATGTTAGCATTCGAAAAAAACTACTGTTCACACTCTTAAGCATTTCTTCTTTATTTAGCATTGCTCTTATTGTTATTCTTTCATTCGCGATGAATCAAGCAAGTGAAATCGAAACATTAAAGAATGATGTATCGAAAAGAGCAACGATTTTAAAAGAACGTGGCGATTGGTTCCAAGCGCAGGTCGCTGGTTTACAAGAATATTTACTATCACATGACCAAAAAGGATTGGATAAATTCAACCGGGAAGGAAAAAAACTAGCTGATACTAGGGAGAAAGTAACAAGTGATAAAAAACTCCCAGAAGGAATGAAAGAGGCCATTTTAATGGGAGCAAAATGGCGCAGCGTCGTAGATAATGAAGTCCTCCCTCTTGCACGGGAAGGAAAATGGGATGAAGCATCCAAAATTGCTCTTGCTCAAACAGATTATGTAAATGATCTTTTAAGTCGTTTTACTAAATATGCAAATGAAGAAAATGACAAACGGGACGTATTAATTGCTGACGTAGAGTCTTCTTCATCCCTTATTCAATATATTATTTTCTTCTCACTCATTACATGTACATTAACGTCTATTCTATTGGCATGGTGGTTCTCTGGTAAACTCGTTAAACCGATTCGACAAATTGATGCGAAGTTAAAAGAATTAGCTTCTCAAGATGGCGATTTAACCGCTAGATTACACGTAACGAGTAAAGATGAAATTGGTGACATCGCAAATTCCTTTAATCAAATGCTTGCTAACTTACAGCGTATAATAAAGCAAGTTCAACAAACATCAACAAGTGTAAAAGAAGCTTCTGAAAATGTGTTTATCGAAACAACTGCTTCTATGGAAAATACCGCAAAAACTAAAGAGACTATGAATGCTCTTGAGCACAATATTCGTTCACAAGTTTCTAGCATTGAAGAAAGTTCAACCGCAATGGATGATATGGCAACGAGTGTTCAGCGCATTGCACAAGCTGCCTCTTCTGCCGCTAGCCTAGCTGTTACAACTTCTGAAAAAGCAGATGATGGAAATAAAGTCATTGAAAAATCTATTACACAAATGCATACAATTAACGAAGCTGTTAACGCTACATCACAAGTGGTAGAGCGACTCATTACACATACGAATCATATTGATACTGCACTTCAATCTATTTCTAATATTGCCGAGCAGACGAATTTGCTCGCTTTAAATGCTTCTATTGAAGCGGCCCGTGCTGGTGAACACGGAAAAGGATTCGCTGTTGTTGCCGATGAAGTACGAAAACTTGCTGAACAATCTCAGCTAGCAGCAAATGACATTAACCATTTACTTCATCAAATTCAAGCGGACACAAAAATAGCAAATGACATGATGACACAAGGTCAGTCAGAAGCTTCTGAAGGAATTACAGTCATTCGTACCGCTGGATCTTCATTCTCAGAAATTGTTAATCACATTAACAATTTCTCTACACAAATACAAGAAATGTCTGCAACTGCTGAAGAAATGGCCGCAAGTTCTGAAGAAATGAATGCAGCTTTAAATAATATCGCTTCTATTTCAAATGAAGTTGCTGCCGAAACATCGAAAACAGCAACTTCAGCTGGTGACCAAGTAAACAAAATGAGTGTCGTTGCTAAAAAATCATCAGAAATGAAAACAATTGTGCAAGAACTTGAAGTGCTCGTTTCTCATTTCAAAACAAATAGTTAAAATGAAAATTTCATTTATACTTCTACGAACTCTAAATTGTTAGAAAGAGCGATTTAGAGTCTCTCTTTTTTCACGCTAAAATATCTCTTTCTATCTCCCATTCTGTCTGCTATAATTCCTAAAGGAAAGAAGAAAGCTTTATTCCAGATGGAGTAAAGCTTTCTTTCAATTTTTTACATTAATTAATTAATTAATTCTAATACTAAGATTTTACAAGGAGGATTTTTATCATATGAATTTTATTAGCATTCGAAAAAAACTAATGTTCATGATGGGAATGATTTGCGCTTTATTCGGCATCGCCTTAGCTTTTATTTTATTCTTTACCATGGATCAGTCTCATAAAGCTGAAACATTACAAAAAGAAATTTCTCCTCTTGCAACAGAATTGAAAGAGCGCGGAGACGCTTATCAAGTACAACTTTCTGCTTTAAGAGGTTATTTACTACAACATGATCAAGTCGAATTAGACAAGTTTAATGAGATGAGTAAACGTCTTGAAGATACAAAAGGGCAACTTCTTTCTAACCCTAACACTTCTCAGTCCGTGAAAAGCACAATGGAATTAGGATCCACTTGGAGAAAGTTCATTGAAGAGAAAGTATTCACTCTTGCAAAAGAACAAAAATGGGAAGAAGCTTTACAAGTAGCTTCTACAGAGAATGGCACTGTTTATAAAGTAATCGGTGATTTCACAAATTACAGTAATGAACAAGCTAAATTACGTGAACAATCTATTGAAAAAATTGATCAATCTTCACTACGAATTGAATATGTTGTCTTCTTATCACTTGTTATTTGTATTGTAACTGCAATTATTCTTGCATGGTGGTTCTCTGGTAAGCTTGTAAAACCAATTCAACAAATTGATACTAAACTAAAAGAATTAGCCTCTCAAGAAGGCGACTTAACAGCCCGTCTACAAGTAAATAGCAATGATGAAATCGGTGCAATTGCATCATCGTTTAATAAAATGTTAGAAAACCTGCAACATATCATTAATCGTGTTCAAAAAACATCTGTAGAAGTACAAACAGCTTCTGAAAATATGCTAGAAAAGACTAATACATCACGCGAGGCAACAATAAGAGTTCAAAGCTCGATGTCCAACTTAAATTCAAGTATTCAATCGCAAACTTCTAGTATGGAAGAAAGCTCGACTGCGATGGATGATATGGCAATAAGTGTTCAGCGTATCGCTGAATCTGCTTCATCTGTAGCCGAACTTGCTGTAGCTACATCTGAACACGCTAACGACGGAAGTACTGTTATCCAAAAATCTGTTTCACAAATGACAACGATACATGAAGCTGTAAATGCTACATCAGAAGTAGTCGAACGTCTAATCACTCATACAAAATATATTGATACAGCTGTACAATCTATTTCTAATATCGCTGAACAAACAAATCTACTTGCTTTAAATGCTTCTATTGAAGCTGCTCGTGCCGGTGAACAAGGAAAAGGATTTGCTGTCGTAGCTGATGAAGTTCGTAAACTTGCTGAACAATCAAAAACAGCTGCAACAGATATTAACCAATTGCTGCACCAAATTCAAAATGATACTGAGACCGCTAGCTCTATGATGTCTCAAGGCCGCTCTGAAGCATTTGAAGGCATTACTGTCGTTCGTGAGGCTGGTACTTCTTTCACAACAATTGTTGAACAAGTAAATAAAGTATCAACTCAAATGCAAGACATATCAGCAACTGCTGAAGAAATGGCTGCAAGCGCTGAAGAAATGAACGCTTCACTTAATAACATCGCTTCTATTTCAAATGAAGTATCTAGTGAAACAGCCGCAACGGCACAATCTGCTGAACAGAAAGTCATCGTGATGAATGAAATGACTCTCACTGCAAAACAAATGAAACAAACAGTTGAAGAATTAGATCAGCTTGTATCTCATTTTAAAACTGAATAGCTTTTCAAAAAAATATTCCTCTCAGGGAGGAATATTTTTTTGAGCTCATTTCCTGCACTTATCCCGCATATCCGTTATAATGAGAACCGATATCATTAATATTTAGGGGGTGCTACACATGTCACAACAAGCATTTGAAGAAAAGTTATATGCCAACTTAGAAGCTGTTATTGACCCTGAGCTAGGTGTTGATATTATCAATCTTGGATTAGTTTATGACGTTACAGCGGATGAAAATAATAATGCTGTCGTTACAATGACAATGACTTCTATCGGTTGTCCAATGGCTGGCCAAATCGTATCAGACGTTAAAAAAGTATTATCAACGAACGTACCTGAAGTAAATGAAATAGAAGTAAACGTTGTATGGAATCCGCCATGGACAAAAGAACGTATGTCACGTATGGCAAAAATTGCATTAGGTATTCGTGATTAAATAAGAAAAAGACCTGACAATGGTCTTACCCCTGTCAAGTAGACAGTATGAAAAAGACTAAGCAGCCATCGAGATTCGATATTCTATCGGAGCTCGATGGTTGAGTCGTTTTTGGAACCGTTTATAGTTATAAAAGTAAATATATTCTTCAATTGCTTGTATTAAATCTTCTTCTGTTTTAAAATGATTCAAATACAACATCTCCGATTTAAAATGGGAGAAAAATGACTCGATACAAGCGTTATCATGGCAGTTTCCTTTGCGAGAGTGGCTACCAATGATACCTAAATCGGAAAGTCGTTTGTTGTAGGCATGAGATGTGTACTGGAATCCCTGATCTGAATGGAGAATGGTTCCACGCACATCTCTTTTTTGTGCCAACATTTCAATCGTATCTAATACAAGTTCATTATTATTGCGCGTAGATATTTTCCAAGAAACAACTTCGTTATTATAAACATCTTGTACAACAGAAAGATACCGAAATCCCTCTTGGAATCGTAGGTAAGTAATATCTGTAACAAGTGCCTCATTTTGTTGGCGATCTTTAAATTCACGGTTTAAAACATTCGGAAAAATATTGGAATAGTTCCCTTTAAAGAAGCGACGCTTCTTTCGAATAATAGATTGAATATTGAGCTCACTCATTAAGCGATATACTTTTTTGTGATTTATAAAATATCCCTCTTCCTGTAAAGCGATTTTCATACGTGGATAACCATATTCTTTGTGCTTTACGTGAATAGATCGTATTACCTTTTTTAATCGTTTCTCGGATTTTAGTCGTATGTTTTTCATACCTTTGGTATGAATCCATTTATAGTAACTTGAACGATGTACACCCGCAAATTTCGTAAGCCATATAACTGGATACTTTGTCTTTAATGATTCAATGATATGATATCTCTCTTTATATTTTAGTACACCTCCATTTATAGATTTGGATACTGCTTTTTTAAATATTCAACCTGTGCCTTATAGTAGTCACGTTCCTCTTCAATTGTCTTAAAATAAACACGTTTTCCTTTTAGAGGGTTTGGTATACCTTTCATTCCCCCATTTTTCCCGCGAGTATCTGTAATCTCACCACATTCTTTATATTTTTTGACCCAATTTTTAAGTTGGGTAGAACTTCTAATCTGATATCTTTCCTTTATCATATTGTAACTTCCTTCTCCGTTTAAATAACTTTGAACAGCTGATAACTTTAATTCTTCTGAATAGGTATTAAATGTCGATCCTTTTTTAGTCATGAAAAATCCCCTCCAAGTAATAGTGTAACATCCATGTGTGTACATGGTCTTTTTTACACTGTCTACCTAAAGGGGATAATATCACAATCCAGTCAGGTCTTTTTTCTCTTATTATTTTACTCCTACTGCATCATAAGCTTTCGTTACAGCTTGTACCTCTTTAGAGTTTTTACCGTATAGATCCTCTGCTGATTGAAGTGCAGCTTGGCGCATCATTTTGAAATCAGAGTTTGCAGTTAAATATTTTGTAAGAGCACGATAGTAAATTTTTTCTGTTGCTTCACGGCCCACTCCAGTTACTTTCACATTGTAATGCGTGCCGCCCTCAGACACTAAATACGCCGCCTTATTGTTAATACTACTGTTAATATGAACGCCGCCATTATCAGCTGTTCCAGTATAACGTTTATTATAGTGATCTGGGTAACCTTCACCTGGTTTTAATGGGTTTGGAATAGATGCTGGATCCTTCAGAGAACGAAGTGCATCACCAGGTTTACCAGGTGTATAAATATCAGCTCCTAAATCCCAGCTCTTCTTCTCTACCATTACACCCATAATGTCAGATAACGATTCATTTAACGCTCCTGATTCATTTTTATATACAAGGTTTGCTGTATGTTCAGTTACAGCATGCGTTAATTCGTGGCCAATAACATCTAGCCCTGCTGATAATGGAATAAATGTCTTACCATCTCCATCACCATACATCATTTGCACACCGTTCCACGCTGCGTTATTCCAAGATTCACCTACGTGAACAGCAGAAATAAGTTTTGCACCTTTATCATCGAAAGAGTTACGGTTAAATGTCTTTTTATAATAATCATATACTTTTCCTGCATTCACATGCGCATCAACTGCCGCTTTATCTTCGAAGAACTTAGATTTACTTGCAATTTCTTCTCCTGTATATCCAAGAATTTGTGAGAATAAATTAAACCAGTCTTCATTCATATTCTCTGCATCAAATGTATGGACACCTTGTCCTCGTGTACCATCAAATAAGTTGAACGCTCCTGTTTTCGTATCTTGAGCAATTTCAAATGATTGTCTAGCACCTAATACTCCGTAACCAAATCCAGTAATGTTATCTACAGCATTATATTTCTCAATAACATTTCCATTTGTTGCATCAACAAAGTAATGCCAATATCCTGGAGCTGGTTTCGAAACCGACGCTTTTACAAGATATGCAAGATAGTATTGACCATCTTTTTCATACACATATAAATCTTTTTTCACACCATCATAATTCTTTACTTTACCAATTTCTTTCTCAATATTAGCTTTTGCAATCGTTTCTGCTTGTTCCGCACTAATACTTGCAGATGCAGGAATATTTTTATCATCTAAACTCGGAATAACTTGTCCGAAAAATGCTTTTACATTGTTCTCTTTATCAAGCGTAACCGTTTGATCTGAACCATACACAGGAATGTTATTATGCTTCTCAACTAACTTCACATGTGTTGTACCAGACTCAGCATCTTTTTCTTCACCAACGATATTGAAATGTTTGTCAATATTTCCCGCTAGTTTAAACATATCCTTTTTACTCTCTAAATATTGAAAGACCGTCTCTTTTTTATCTAGTCCTTCCGGCGCTTTCCATTCTTCACCTATGTAAGCTGGTGTTTTAAACTCTTGGTGATACTGGATTTTTTGCTCTTCTGCTTTCGTCGTAGTTGCTCCAAATGCCCCAAACCCACTTGCGATAACAGTTAATGCTAATGCTGATGAAATTACTTGCTTTTTCAATCTAACACTCCCCATTTCCCTAAAAGTTTTTAACACCTTTATAAATATTCTGAATAATCTTTCCAATACCTGCTCTCAAAAATTGAGAAAGTTTTTTCTGTTAATTTAACTCACACAAAAAAGGATATCGTTTTCGATATCCTCTTCCCTATAACTTTTTATCTCACTATTCACATACTTAAAACCGCCATGGGTTAAAGTTTCACTTTATTCCATTTTCATTTCAATCGCTAAGTAGTGAGAGTTTTCTTTCGCTTGAATGTGAATATCTTCTTCTACAGCCTCCGCTGCATCACGCATTACAAGTGTTTCACCGTTTACAACGCTGCTACCTTCAATTTGTACAAGGTACAATTGACGTCCTTCTTTAACAGGAAAATGAATTTCTTTACCAGCTTCTAATGATAAAGAATATAAATTTGCATCTTGGTGAATATGAATTGGTGCATCTCCATCAGAAGGAGATACCATATGGAACCACTCATTTTCACGTTTACTCCAATCAAATTTAAACTCACCATAGTTTGGTTTATGACCGTCGCGGTCTGGTAAAATCCAAATTTGCAATAAACGTAATGTTTCACTTCCTAAGTTATGCTCACTGTGAAATACACCAGTACCTGCACTCATATATTGAACATGCCCACGCTCAATTGTCCCGCGGTTCCCCATACTATCTTCATGTGTTAATTCACCATCTATAACGTAAGAGATAATCTCCATATCACGGTGCGGATGCATATCAAAACCAGTTTGTGGCGCTATTAAATCATCATTCATAACACGTACTGCTCCAAAATTCATGTTGTTTGGATTATAATAATTTGCAAAGGAAAAATGAAAATGTGTATTTAACCAACCGTGATTTGCTCTTCCCATATTTTTATGATCAACTTTTCTAAACATATCCTTCACCTCATATTATCTCGAAATCGAGATATTTATTTTTAATTTTATCACTGCAACTTCTTCAGTAATTCTAATAATTGTTTTTGTTCTTCTCTATTTAACTTATCAAATTGCTCTGCTTGAAATGTTTCTTGCGGCGGGACTATTTCTTCATATAGAACCTTTCCCTCTTCTGTTAATGAAATATATTTTGTGGTACCTTCTTGTTCACGCTGAATCCAATCTAGTTGCTCCATCTTATTTAAAAGTTGAGTAACATTTCCTTTCGTAACAAACAACTTATTTCCAAGTTCTTGCTGCGTTAAACGATCGTTTCCTCCAATTTGAACTAATACATCAAACTGAGCGGCAGATACATTCCACTTTTTCAAATGCTGATTCGTCTCACGAATACTTCTATTATAAAAGCGTGATAAACGAAACCATAATAGTACTCCAAGTCTTTCCCCTGCTTTCATTCCATCACCTCGCTCATTTGATACTATTAGTTTAGAATTAAACTTATTAAAGGTCAACTACTTATTTTTAATTAGCAATAAATAAAAGCACAGTGATTTTTCTCCACTATGCTTCAGATTAAATTTCTATTTTTATATTCATCTAGCTTCCTCTCCGCGAAATGCCTCGCATCTTTCTCAATCCATCTTTCTTCGTATAGTTCATTTCCAACATATAGTACATCGTCCTTATGCTGCATCGCATGCCTGAATTCATGCAATAGCGTTTTGAGCACTTGCTCATACTCTTCCCACATACAAACGAAAATTAATTGTTTTTCTTTATGATAAAAACCACCTACTGGGAATAAAAACTCCTCTTCTTCTTCTCCTAATGATAAAAGTACATGATTCGCATCACACGTATCACAAAAAATAACTGGCGTTGCACTTACTTCAATAAGAGAAAACAAATCATTTCTTAACTTTTTGACATCCCAAGGAAGCTCCGAATCCAACACATACCAATTCTCAACTTGTTGATATACATTTTGAAACTGGAGTTCCATTTCTCAATAATCCCCTTCCTAAACTCCCTTTTCCTATATGTATGCCACAATATGTAAAATATTAAACATATCCTTCTCTAACAAATAACAGCCAGTTATTAATTTCCCATAAAAAAAGGAATCTATTTAACTATAGATTCCTTCACGATAATACCTTATATAAAATCTGACCTTACACGTCAATTGTTTAAAATTTAGCTATTCTTTGTATCCCACTTAAAGATTTTATTTAAAAATTTATATACATTCTTTGACTCTTTCGTCAGAAGTGGACCTAAGATCGATAGTATAAGCACGTATAGTGCTGAGAATGGTTTCAGTACTGACATTAAACCACCGGCGATGCCGATATTAGCCATAATGATGGAGAATTCTCCTCTTGAAACGATTGTTAATCCAATATTTGTTGATGCTTTATGAGATAATCCAGCTTGTCGTCCCGCAATCATCCCTGCTACAAAGTTTCCGATTATCGTCAGAAGTACAGCACCTAACGTTAACCATATTGCTCCGCCCAATGAAAACGGATCGATACTTAATCCGAAACTGAAGAAGAAGATAGCTCCGAAGAAGTCTCTAAATGGAACAACAAGATGTTCAATTCGATCACTATGCTCTGTCTCAGAGAAAACTAACCCTAAAAGAAGTGCCCCGATTGCTTCTGCAACGTGAATTGTTTCTGAAAAACCTGCAATAAAGAACAACGAAGCAAATACTACAATAATGAAAATTTCATCCGAACTAATATTAAGCAATTTATTTAATAACGGCGTCGCCTTTCTAGCTACAATAAAGAATAGAAGCATATATCCTAAAGCAATTCCAATTGAGGTAAGAGCGCCTAGGAAGGAAGCATGATCCCCTAGAACTAAACCAGAGACAACTGATAAATATACAGCAAGGAATATATCTTCAAACATAATAATTCCTAAAATTAATTCGGTTTCATTATTACCAGTTCTTCTTAAATCAACTAATACCTTTGCAACGATAGCACTAGAAGAAATCGTAATAATACCCGCAATAATTAAGATTTCGAGTAACGGGAACCCCATTATAAATCCGTATAATAATCCTAGTGAAAAGTTAATCAAAATATAGATTGTTCCGCCAATCGCGATAGAACGTCCAGATTTAATTAGTTTTTTCATCGAAAACTCTAATCCCAGATAGAAAAGAAGGAACAGAACGCCAATCCTTCCAAGGAAGGATATCACACTTGCACTTTCAATAAATTTGAGATCGATAACACCTATTGTCGGCGCGTGCGGCCCTACTAACATGCCAAGAACAATTAGAAAAGGAATTACTGAGAATTTAAACTTTCCAGCGATTACCGCCGCAATTGCTACTAAAACTAAAGCTGTACCAACTTCAAAAATTAAAGTATCCATCTAGTCAGTCCCCCTATTCGAAAGTAATTCATTAATAATCTTTTTAATTTCTTCTCTCTCACCAGAAACTACAAGCATATCTCCTTCTTCAATCACCGTGTCTGGACCTGGATTAAATAGCTTTTTCATATTCTTTTTCATAACTGCAATTATCGTTACGCTATATGTTTTTCTTATTTCAAGATCACCAATTGTTTTTCCAATTGCTGGCGCTGCATTCTCCACTTTGAACCACTCAATTGCTAAACCTTCAAAGACCATCTCAACATTTTCTAGTGCCCTAGGCTTATATACCATCCCGCCTAATATTGCTGCAATTTGTCTTGCCTCTGAGTCGCGCAATGAAATGCTTGATAGACTTTCTTCATGGTCTGAATCGAAATGATACATTTCTCTACGTCCATCATCATGAATAACAATCACCATTTTTTCGTTACCTTTCGTAACGATTTGAAACTTGTAACCAATACCCGGAAGTTCACTTTCTCTAATATTCATATTTAGCTCCTCCATAACTTCTTTATTTTAATTTTCTGTTTTTCTGTCTTTTGTTCATCCAATCAATTTTAGAAATTCTAACCATTCAGGATACCTATGACTTGGAAATCTTTTATTGTAATAATAAGTGGCTCCTAAAAAGATACTTAAAGATGTAATGATAAAAAATAAATTACTTCTTATTTTCAAACTCTTAAGACTTACTTTCAATAAAGATTCTTCTTTCAAATTATCCCCTCTTTTTCGCTTTAAATTTAGTTTTTCAAAATGTAAATAATTCTAAAAATATCGCTATGTAACATAATCATAACATAAAACGCATTTAAGTAACATGATTTTTTAGAAAAATTGATTCTGGTATATTTTTTGCATATAATTTTCTTATTACGAAAAAAAGGAAGTGTATTATATGGTTGATATCTTTAGCAGATTCCTTGAAGTAACGAATAATATTTTGTGGTCATATATTCTTATTGCAATGCTAATCGGCTTCGGTCTTTATTTCTCTTTTAAATTAAAATTTGTCCAAATTACTCATTTCAGTGAAATGGTCAGTTTAATTAGTAAAGGGTTCAATCGAAAAGAAAAGAAAAAAGATAGCGTCTCTCCATTCCAAGCATTTTGCTTAAGTGCAGCTGCACGTATTGGTATCGGGAACTTAGCTGGTGTAGCACTAGCAATTTCAATGGGCGGACCTGGCGCAATATTTTGGATGTGGTTTATCGCCATTATCGGTGCAGCTACTAGTTTTGTAGAATGTACTCTCGCACAAATTTATAAAGTAAAAGACGGACGTGGATTCCGTGGTGGTCCTGCTTACTATATGGAAAAAGGCTTAAACAAGCGCTGGATGGGTATTTGGTTTTCACTTCTCATTACAGTTGCATACGGATTAATCTTCAACTCAGTACAAGCAAATACAGTAACAATAGCGTTTGAAAATGCTTTTGGACTAGAGCGAACTATCGTAGGAGCTGTATTAGCTTTATTAGTTGCTGTTATTATTTTTGGTGGTATTAAAAGCATTTCACGTATTACAGAATTGATTGTTCCTCCAATGGCAATCATTTATATCGGCGTAGCTGTTTTTGTCGTTATTAACAACTTCAATATGTTACCAAGCATTTTCATGGAAATATTTAACGGCGCATTCGGTTTAGACCAAGCCATCGCTGGTGGTATTGGAGCAGCAATCAAATTCGGAATTCAGCGCGGTTTATTCGCGACAGAAGCAGGTATGGGTAGCTCTCCTAACGCAGCTGCAACATCAGATGTATCTCATCCTGTAAAACAAGGACTTGTTCAAGCATTAGGTGTTTTCGTAGATACATTCTTAGTATGTACATCAACAGCATTTATCGTATTATGTTCTGGACTTTACAAAGGATCAAATTTACAAGGAATTGAATTAACACAACAAGCATTAAGTTCACAAATCGGACCGTGGGCTAGCACTTTCTTAGCGATTATTATTTTCCTATTCGCTTTCAGTTCTTTACTTGGAAACTACTATTATGGTGAAACAAATATCGCATTCATTAAAGAAAGCAAAACATGGTTAATGATTTACCGTGTTGCAGTTGTAGGAATGGTTTTCTTCGGATCAACCGCTGCCCTTCAAACAGTTTGGAGCTTAGCTGATTTATTCATGGGACTAATGGTACTCACAAACTTAATTGCCATCTCATTCCTTAGCAAATTTGCCTACTCAGCATTAGTAGACTATATAAAACAAAAGAAACAAGGAAAAGATCCTGTTTTCGTCGCAAGTTCTATCCCTGGCTTAAAGAATACTGAGTGTTGGGATGGGCAAGATTTAGAAGAGAAGAAACAAGCTATATAATAATTAAAAGCGGATGCGGCTCGTTCAGAATGTGAGGAGGATGGAGCTTTTGACGTAGAGGCGCTCTTTGCCTCGCAGGAAGAAGCGAAGCCACCGAACATTCTAGCCGCTGGAGCTATATATCAAATAAAAAATCCCTATTACTTCACAGTAATAGGGATTTTTTATTTACAACAGTTCATAATTTGTTCAAATTAATTCCAGCAAAAGGGTTGATTTATACAAATTACTAGATTATAATAATTATAAATTAGTAATTTGTATAAAATAATAACTCAAGAGGAGATTGATCATAATGAATACACAAGTAATCGAAGCATTAAACAAACAAGTAGCAAACTGGAGCGTTTTATTTACAAAACTACACAACTTCCATTGGTACGTAAAAGGACCTCAATTCTTCACACTACATGAAAAATTTGAAGAGCTTTACACAGAATCAGCTACTCACATCGATGAAATCGCAGAACGCATTTTAGCAATTGGCGGCAAACCAGTAGCAACAATGAAAGAATACTTAGAACTATCTTCTATTCAAGAAGCAGCTTACGGAGAAACTGCAGAAGGGATGGTCGAAACAATCATGAAAGACTACGAAATGATGCTAACTGAACTGAAAAAAGGCATGGTAATCGCTCAAGAATCTGACGACGAAATGACATCTGACCTACTACTAGGCATCTACACAGAACTAGAAAAACACGCTTGGATGCTACGCGCGTTCTTGAATCAATAATATATTTTAAAGCGGAAGCGGCTCGTTCAGAATCGCAGGGCATTGGAGCTCTCGACCTTGAAGCGCTTTTTGCTTCGAGCGAGAGAGCGAAATGACCGGAGATTCTAGCCGCTGGAGCTGGATATCATTAAAAGCGGAAGCGGCTCGCTCAGAATGTGAGGGGGATGGAGCTTTTGACGTAGAGGCGCTCTTTGCCTCGCAGGAAAAAGCGAAGCCACCGAACATTCTAGCCGCTGGAGCTGGATATCAACTAAAAGCGGAAGCGGCTCGTTCAGAGTCGCTTTTTTCTATTGATTGGTCGCACTTGATAATACATAAAATTATATCGATTGCAACTCACGATATATCAACGTTTCGACAAAGAATATCGCTTTACCAACAAATCACGACAATAATAGCACTCCCCTCCACTACTTTTATCAATATATTACAATCTCTTTTATGTTAAAATATAGGAAACACCCTTTAGTAATTAGATCCAAAAAGCTTGTCCAAGTTCATCATTTACTACTTAAATGGCGGGAGTGGTTCAGTTGAAAGACTACTTAATTAGAGCATTTTTTGCGTTAATAACAGTTGGGATTCTCTTACTCATAGCTAATATTTTCAACATACGTGTCGAGGTTAAAGACTATGCATTCCTCGTTGTTGTAGCTATTGGTGGCGGCTGGGGTGGCTGGTACCTGTATAAAAAACAAAGTAATCAAAATGATAAAGGCATTCCAAAATAATATGGAATGCCTTTTTTCTCTAATACATAATTAAGCTTAAACCACTAATAAAATCAGTCCCCAAAAACATCATACAACCCATATTCTATCGTAAATAAAAAGAATTCATTTTGAATATAGAAATAGTCCAAAATCTTGCATAACAGAGGTATGCCCCATTTGCCGCAACATTGTGGCTATATTCCCACGGTGATATGCTCCGTGGGTGACGACGTGTAGTATTGTTTCAGAAACCGTCGTATCCAGGAGCCCAGCATACGGATTATCAACCTCAAACACTTTTTCATAATCTTGTTGACTACTTAAAAGTTCTTTATATCGTTTAGATAATTCATAAAAACTAGTTTCCATTTCCTCAATATTTTTTGTTTCTAGCTGTTCTTTCAATTGGTCTGTGTGTACCATTGCATCACTCATACTTTTGCCGGAAATGATCTCGAGCCAGGCTAAATCTGTGAGGTATATGTGAGACATTACTTTTGCCACCGAAGAAAAACCACTCTTAACTTCCTTATGGAAAATGTCTTGCGGTAGTTCTTTTAAGCGATTTAAAATAACTTCATTTGCCCATAAGTGGTAGTTATACATTTTTAATACAGAACGACCCATGCTCATTTCTCCTCCAATTTTCATTTTAATGATTAGATTATGATACATAACTGATTAAAAATTCCCAAAGGATTACATCTATAAAATTTATTCTGATTACGATTAAAAAAACCTCTATTAACTTCATAAAAAACATTCGCCATCTTCCACAATCTGACCCTTTAACGGAACAATTCTATGTCACTCAATAAATCCTTACTCACCGTTTATTCAGATGTTCTTTTTTTAAGTCAGCAAAACATACATCCATCTACTTCCCCTCTTCCAACGATTTCACATCTCGCTATCAATATATTTAACCAAATTAAAAACACATGTCTTTTTGCGATAAAAAGACATGTGTTTCCAAAATCCACTATAAAAATGTACTATGATAACTGCTTCCACTTCGTCCCCAAAACAGGACGCTCATAATTTTGTATTTCATGAATTAATTTAGCAGCCGTCTCAGCTGAAACGATTAACTCTTTATTCGATGGGTTCATAAAGCCTTCTTCCGCTGCGCGATCAACCATTTGCAGAATTGGTCCGTAAAAGTCTTTAATGTTTAATAAACCAACTGGCTTATCATGTATACCAATTTGTGACCAACATACAACTTCAAATAGCTCTTCAAATGTTCCGTATCCGCCTGGTAATGCAATGAAAGCATCCGCAAGCTCTGCCATTTTTGCTTTACGTTCGTGCATCGTTTCTACTTCAATTAATTCTGTTAATCCTGTATGAACGATTTCACCACGGAATAAACCACGCGGCATAACACCTGTTACACGTCCACCTAAACGAAGAACTTCGTTTGCTACTTCTCCCATTAATCCAACGCATGAACCGCCGTATACAAGCTCATAATCGTTCTCAACAAACATTTTCCCTAACTCTATTGCCTGCTCTTTAAATTCTGGTCTTCCCCCTAAATTCGAACCCGCAAACACACAAATCTTTCTCATTCCTACACCCCGAAACTATATATTGTTATGATACAATGGGTATTGTACAACATATTGAAGGGATGAGAAAGAAATGGATATCGTCGCATTTCAAAGGTGGGTGGAGGAATTTTATGAAAAACGAAGCTGGTCACAGTATAATTCCTTTATTCGCTTAAATTTCTTAACTGAGGAAGTTGGGGAAGTTTCACGCGTTGTTCGCGCAATTGAAATCGGTCGTGATCGCCCTGATGAACAAACGAAAACACAAGAAGAGCTAAAACAAGAACTAAAAGAAGAACTTGGTGATGTACTTTCTAATCTTATTATTCTTTCACAAAAATATGATTTGGATTTACAAGACATTATGGAAACACACGTCACAAAGCTTTCAAAAAGATTCGAAACATCTAAATGAGAACATTATCAATTGTGATATAATGTTCTTGTCAAAATAATAAGGGGGATTTTATGTTATCTAAAAAATTGCACGACGCACTAAATGAACAAATGAATTTTGAATTTTACTCTGCCCACGCTTATATGGCAATGGCTGCTTACTGTACAGCGGAAAGCTACGATGGATTCGCTAACTTTTTCCTTGTACAAGCTGAAGAAGAGCGTTTCCACGCAATGAAGCTTTACAACTACATTAATGACCGCGGCGAGCGCGCTATTATTACTGGATTTGATCATCCTAATAACGAATATAATTCTGTATTGAATGCTTTTGAAGTAGCACTTGAGCACGAGCGTGAAGTAACGAAGCGCATTTATCACTTATCTGATATCGCTTGGGATGAGCGTGAACACGCAACAATTACCTTCTTAAAATGGTTCGTTGACGAGCAAGTAGAAGAAGAAGCTTCATTTGATAGCATCATCCAAAAATTAAAACGTATTACAAGCGATTCAAACGCATTATTTATGCTAGATGCTGAATTAGAGAAACGTACATTTACGCCTCCAGCTGAATAATATTTCAATCACCTTAATGAATGTATTAAGGTGATTTTTTTATTTTCTCTATAGCTTAAAATCACCTTAAATTTCCTTGTATTTGACATAGTACCAGTAAAAAAATGGTATTATTTTCAATATAAAGTGAAACTTTAATCAGTGGGGGTTTTGTTCATCCCCACTGATTATTAGCCCTCACCAATCGGGCGTTTACGAGCAGCCCGACTCCCACCTAACTTCTTTGCTCCCGCCGAATTTTGAGGTGGGAGTCTTACTGCCCGCAAATAGCGGGATAAAATAATATACGAGGAGAGAAAAAATGAATCAGCGTGTAGAAGCTGTTGATGCAATCCGTGGTTTCGCTTTGTTTGGTATTTTACTTGTCAATATGACCTTAATTCAATTTGGGTTCTTTTCCAGTGAAAAACCAACTTACATATTTGGCAAACTTGATGAAGGTGCTAATTGGTTTATTCAATTTTTCGGCACCCACAATTTCATGTCCCTATTCTCTTTTTTATTTGGTCTTAGCATTATTTTGTTGCAAAAAAGTATTATTGCAAAAGGAAAAAAGTTTTTCCCTACATATATAAGGCGTATTAGCATTCTTTTACTACTAGGTTTCATTCACGGCACTTTTGTTTGGGAGGGAGATATTTTATTTGCCTACGGGATTGTCGGGATTTTCTTAATGATGTTCATCAATCGAAAACCAAAAACGTTACTCATTTGGGCATCCATTTTATTAGCACTCATTATGTTCGCATCTTATCAATCTGAACCAACATCAAACACATTCAATGATGTCACACCTTATATTGAAAAAGAGCATAAAGTTCATGAAACTGGAAGCTATATGGATCATATCAACTTTAGATTAAATGAGAATCCTTTTGATTACATGGGAATTAACGGTGTCTTCGGATTAGTTATCCTGTCAATTTTCGCATTAATTTTTATGTCTCCACTCTTCTTACTCGGCATGTACGTAGGAAAAAAGGGGTGGTTATTTGAGATTGATAAACATATGTCTGCTGTCAAAAAAATATGGCTTATTACTGGTATTTTCTCTTTTACAATCAAAATTTTAGCCACGTTCGTAAATCATCCGATTTTAATTATGTTACAGGCAGGTATTACACCAGTAACCATGACCTTCTTTTACGGAAGCACAATTATTTTATTGTTCCATTACAAAAAAGCATCGCGCTTACTAACATACATGGCGAACATGGGAAAAATGTCAGTTAGTAATTACTTAGCTCAATCTATTATCGCAACAACTATTTTTTACGCATACGGATTTGGCTTATACGGTAAAATTGGCTATTTCTTCGGTATTCTGTTAACCATCGGAATTTATACGATTCAACTATTTGTTAGCACTTACTGGCTACAGAAATACCGAATGGGGCCTGTAGAATATGCGTGGAGAATGGGAACTTATTTAAAAAGACCACGATTTAAAAAAGACTTGGATAAAGCAAGTTAAACAAAAAAGCAATGAGCCTACGCTCATTGCTTTTCTTAATTTATTAAAGCATAACCCCAACGATAATCGCTGATAATATACTTACTAACGTTGCACCGTATACAAGTTTTAGTCCGAATGATGATACAACATTTGCTTGTTTGCCATCGATACTCTTCGTTGCACCTGCGATAATTCCGATAGATGAGAAGTTCGCAAATGATACAAGGAAGATTGATAAAATACCTACTGTACGGGCTGATAACTCACCAGCTACTTTTCCTAGATCAAGCATCGCAACAAATTCGTTCGTTACTAATTTCGTTGCCATAATTTGTCCCGCTGTTAGCATCTCTGATGTTGGAATACCCATTACAAATGCTAATGGTGAGAAGATATATCCTAAAATGCTTTGGAATGTGATTCCGAAAATAGAATCGAACACACCGTTAATTGCTGTAATTAATGCCACGAAACCAATTAACATTGCCGCTACTGTTACAGCGATAGAGAAACCTAGCATAATATATTCGCCTAACATTTCAAAGAATGTTTGTTTCTTATCTTCTTGTAATTCTAAAATATCGTCTTCTTCGTTTACGTCATATGGATTAATGATATGAACGATAATGAATCCACTAAATAAGTTTAGTACAAGTGCTGTTACTACATATTTCGGATCAATCATTTTCATATAAGAACCAACGATTGACATTGATACTGTTGACATTGATGATGCACAAAGTGTGTATAAACGATTTCTCGGTAATTTGCTTAGTTGATCTTTTACTGTAATAAATACTTCACCTTGACCAACAATTGCAGCTGCTACTGCGTTATATGATTCAAGTTTTCCTAAACCGTTAATTTTACTTAATACGAAACCGACTGCACGAATGATAATCGGTAAAACTTTAATATGTTGCAGGATCCCGATTAATACCGCTAAGAAAATAATCGGTAATAATACTGTTAAGAAGAATGGTGCTTGTCCATCGTTCGCTAGACCACCAAATACGAAATTAACCCCAGCTTCCGCAAATTTTAAAATAGCGCCAAACCCATCTGCAATCCCTTTTACTAACACAAATCCGACCTTTGTATTTAGTAAGAAATACGCAAGTACCAATTGAATTACAAGCATAAGTGCAATTGGCTTATATTTAATTTTCTTACGATCTGAACTTATAAGGAAACCTAGTACAAACACTACAAGTAAACCGACTAAAAACATTACTAACTTCATATGTGAATCCTCCACTTCTCTCACGAGTTATTGGTCGTATAACGTATAACGAATGACGTCTGACCATCGATGTTAAAAAAATTTAAAACCCCTAAATATTATTCAACTGTTATCTAAAACCAGTAAGCGTTTACATAAATTGCGATTTATAAAAGGTAGCCTCTTCTCTCCTACCATACTTGAAAGTCTGAAATTGATACCACCTACAAATCAAATTGTAAGCGTTAACTAATCGAAATGCAATATAAATTTTAAAATATTTTTATATGTTAATATATTCCTAAATAATTGGTTTTTTCATGTAAATTTACCATAAAAAAACAGCCCTAGCTATGAGCTAGGACCATCTTTTTTATAACATAACACCAACGATAATCGCCGATAAAAGACTTACTAATGTCGCACCGTATACAAGTCGTAATCCGAATGATGAAACAACGTTTGATTGATTTTCATCGATCCCTTTCGTTGCACCTGCAATAATTCCGATAGATGAGAAGTTCGCGAATGATACAAGGAATACAGAAAGAATACCGACTGTACGAGCTGATAAATCACCAGCTACTTTTCCTAGATCAAGCATCGCAACAAACTCGTTTGATACTAATTTTGTTGCCATAATTTGTCCCGCTGTTACCATTTCTGCTTGCGGGATACCCATTACGAATGCTAATGGAGAGAAAATATATCCTAAAATAGCTTGGAATGTAATACCGAACACTGAATCAAACAAGCTATTGATTGCTGTAATTAATGCTACGAAACCAAGTAACATTGCTGCTACCGTAATCGCAATCGTGAAACCAAGCATAATATATTCGCTTAACATTTCAAAGAATGACTGTTTTTTCTTATTTTCTAACTTCAGTGTATCTTCTTCTTCTGTAATATCGTACGGGTTAATAATATGAATGATAATGAAACCACTAAATAAATTTAATACAAGTGCTGTTACTACATATTTTGGTTCAATCATTTTCATATAAGAACCAACGATCGACATCGATACTGTCGACATGGAAGATGCACATAGTGTATATAAACGATGTTTTGGGATTTTACTTAATTGATCTTTTACTGTAATAAATACTTCTGCTTGCCCAACAATTGCGGCCGCTACTGCATTATATGATTCTAATTTTCCTAAACCATTTACTTTACTTAGCATAGTACCAATAGCACGAATAAATATCGGTAAAATTTTAAAGTGTTGCAGAATTCCGATTAACACTGCAAAGAATACGATTGGTAATAAAGCTGTTAAGAAGAATGAAACCTCCCCTTTATTAACAAGGCCACCAAATACGAAAACGATTCCAGATTCCGCGTATCCAAGAAGCGCTCCAAATCCATCTGAAATTCCTTTTACTAAAATATAACCAATTGGCGTATTTAATAAGAAATACGTTAACGCTAGCTGAATAACAAGCATAATTGCGATTGGTTTATACTTGATCTTCTTACGATCAGAACTTATAAGAAAGCCGAGTACGAATACAACTAGTAGTCCTACAAGAAACATAACAAACTTCATTAATAAAATCCTCCATTTAACTCTTCATTAACGTTGAACGTCTGACTACTCAAAACAAGGAATAATCCGAACTTTCCATTTCTCCTCCAAAACCTTTAATTGGATATGAAAAACCATAAAATCTCTTGTCTCAAAGCCATTTTCCATTCTAACACAAATTATAACTCACATCCGCACTTTTCTTAAAAAAATACATTTTATTATAAAACACTCATTAATGTTCGTATTTTCCCTCTCCCTTTAGTTTATCACCATAAAAAAAACGAGCATCAAATTTCTCTGATGCTCGTTCCTTTTTATTATACAGCTTTTTCTTTATCTGCTACTGCTGGCTTGTCCCAGCACTCTGTACTGTTTAAACCAGGAATAGACTCCGCATAAAAGACTGGATCTTTTCCTTGTTTCTTTTGTTTTACGTAATCTGATAATGCCGCGAAAGCATACTTAGAAAGGAATACAATCGCCACTAAGTTAATAATAGCCATGATACCCATGAATAAATCTGCTAAGTCCCAAACAATTTGAATTGTTGCTACAGAACCTAACATAACCATACCAAGTACCGCGATTCGATAAACATTTAGTAAAACTTTACTTCCATTTAAAAACTCAATATTTGTTTCACCATAGTAGTAGTTACCTACTAATGAACTAAATGCAAACAAGAAGATTGCAACTGCTACAAATATAGAAGCCCACGGTCCGATATGTTGACTTAATGCTTGTTGCGTTAATTGAATTCCGTTTAAATCAGCCGCTCCAGGCACATCTGATAATAGAATGATAAATGCTGTACAACTACAAATTAATAATGTATCTGTAAATACCCCTAAAGTTTGAATGAAACCTTGTTTAACTGGGTGCGTTACGTTTGCAGTCGCAGCTGCGTTCGGCGCACTCCCCATACCTGCTTCATTTGAGAATAATCCACGTTTTACCCCTAGTAAAATCGCAGCTCCTAATCCCCCGCCCACTACTTCTTTAATTCCGAAAGCATGTAAGAAAATTTCTTTAAATACATATGGAATTGCCGTAATGTTTGTTACAACAACGAATAATGCCACTGCTACATATATAATTGCCATTACTGGAACAATCATTTCAACCGCACGTGCAATACGTTTTACTCCGCCGAAGATAATGATTGCAAGTAAACCAGCCATAAACAGACCTACAAACTTACCATCTGTGTTAAATGCTCCATCAAAAGCCGCCGCTACTGTGTTTGACTGCACGGCGTTGAAAATTAATCCGAAACTAACTGTTATTAGAACAGAGAAGACAACTCCTAGCCAGCGTTTCTTTAAACCCTTTTCCATATAATACGCTGGACCACCACGGAACGCATTCCCATCTTTTACTTTATAAATTTGCGCTAATGTGCTCTCTACAAATGCAGAAGCACCCCCAATTACCGCGATTAACCACATCCAAAATACCGCTCCTGGTCCACCTGCTGAGATTGCGATAGCTACACCAGCTAAGTTACCAGTACCTACACGAGAAGCTGTACTCATACAAAAAGCCTGGAATGATGATACACCACTTTTTTCTTTTTGCGCTTTTCTTGTTTTTGAACTCGCTCCATCCCCAAGTAAACGAATCATTTCTCCAAAGTAACGTATTTGAACAAACTTTACTCGGAAAGAAAAATAAAGCCCAAGTCCAATTAGCATTGCAATAATAATATATGACCAAAGAACATTATTTATATCCCCAATAACACTAGTTAAAAAATCCATCATTGCGTTCCCCCTCTTCATAACACTAAGAAGATTATATTCTAAAAACTTTTAACAATCAAGAATTTTCGACAAGAAATGTAAGGTTTTATAACATGAAAATGTTAACAATTATAACATCCGTATTTTTTATAAAAATTATATTAATCATCTTTTAGCCTTAATATCATTAATTACAACAAAAAAACGAGCATCGAATTCATCTCGATGCTCGCCTTTTTATTATACTGCTTTTTCTTTATCTGTTACCGCCGGCTTATCCCAACACTCTGTGTTCGTTAAACCAGGAATAGAATCTGCACTGAATACCGGATCTTTTCCTTGTTTCTTTTGTTTCACATAGTCCGCCAACGCAGCATACGCAAATCGGCCAAGAAGTGTAATCGCAATTAAGTTTGTGATTACCATTAGACCCATAAATAAGTCTGCCATATTCCATACAACTTGAAGCGTCGCAATAGAACCGAATAATACCATTCCCACTACCGCAATACGGTAAATCGTTAACCAAGTTTTACTTTGCTTAATAAACTCAATATTCGTTTCACCATAATAGTAGTTTCCTAGAAGTGAACTGAAAGCAAATAAGAAAATGATAATCGCTAAGAAGCTACTTGCCCATGGGCCAATTTGTGAACTTAATGCATTTTGCGTTAATTCAATACCTTCTAAATTTGTTGCTTTATATGCACCAGAACATAGTACGATAAACGCTGTTGATGTACATACTAAGAACGTATCTACTAAAACACCGATTGTTTGAATAAATCCTTGTTTAGCTGGATGCGTTACATCAGCTGTTGCAGCCGCGTTTGGCGCACTACCCATACCTGCTTCATTCGCAAATAATCCGCGCTGAATACCAAACTTCATTGCAGCACCGATACCGCCACCTACAGCTGAATCTAAACCAAATGCCCCTTTAAAGATTTCTGTAAACATATCCGGTATTAAATAATAATTTTTAATAACGACGAAAATTGCTACTGCAATATAAATAAGCGCCATTGGCGGAACGATCATTTCAGACATACGCGCAATACTTTTTACACCACCAAAAATAATAACCGCGACTAATACCGCTAACACAATCCCAACAACGTAACGCTCAATACCAAAAGCATTTTTAAATGCTAATGTAACTGTATTTGCTTGTACGGAGTTGAAAATTAATCCGTAAGTAATTGTAATTAGAATAGAGAACCAAATTCCCATCCAACGTTTATTTAAACCTTTTTCCATATAATAAGCAGGACCACCACGGAAGCCACTGCCATCTTTTACTTTATAAATTTGCGCAAGCGTACTCTCTACGAAGCTCGAAGACGCACCGATAATCGCAATCACCCACATCCAAAATACCGCTCCAGGTCCTCCCATTGAAATAGCTAACGCTACCCCAGCTAAGTTCCCAATACCAATACGAGCTGCTGAACTCATACAAAACGCTTGGAAAGAAGATACACTACCTTTTTTACGCGTCTTTCCAGTTAATCCATCACTCATTAGTCGAACCATTTCCCCTAAATGAGTGATTTGTACGAATTTCAATTTAATAGAAAAATAAAGACCTAAACCAATCAACATTGCAATAAGAATATACGACCAAAGAATTGTATTCGTTGATGAAACGAATTGCTCTAAAATATTCATACAATTACCCCCTCCTTTTTTCTTCATAAAACGAATTATATTTAAAAAATATTTAAAAATCAACATTTTTCGACAATTTACACTTTTCCAAATGTTAGTGGTTTATAACGTAACAATCTTTTTATGACTCTCCTCCCTTTAAATGTACATACTAAAACAAAAAATAAATCTACAAACAACACCATTGACAAAAATACCAACCTGTAACTATAATAGTTACAGCAGGTTGTAACAAACCTAATTACAATACATTTATTTACTTTCAGATATACATTTTAACAAAACACTTTGGAGGGATTTATTATGAAAATCGGAATCATCGGAGCAACTGGTAAAGCAGGAAGTCGTATTTTAAAAGAAGCATTAGATCGCGGACATGAAGTAACTGCAATCGTAAGAAGCGCTGCAAAAATTACAGAAGAAAATATAAAAGTTTTAGAGAAAGATGTATTCGCTCTTACATCTAATGACCTACAAGCATTTGATGTAGTTGTAAATGCATTCGGTGCTCCAGCCGGACAAGAACACCTTCACGTAGATGCAGGAAACGTACTTATCGAAGCTATGAAAGGTGCACCTAATACAAAATTACTTGTTGTTGGCGGCGCTGGTAGCTTATTTGTAGACGAAGAGAAAACAACACGTGTATTTGATACACCAGGATTCCCAAATGAATACCTTGCAACAGCTCAAAACCAAGGTAAAAACTTAGAAATTCTGCAACAAACAAACGATATTACCTGGACATTCATCAGCCCTTCTGCACTATTTGCATTAGGAAAACGCACAGGCTCTTATACAGCTGGAAAAGACAACCTTCTTGTTAACTCAAAAGGTGATAGCTACGTAAGTTACGAAGACTTCGCAGTTGCAGCACTTGATGAAATCGAAAATCCAAAACACGTAAACGAACGCTTCACAGTAGTTTCTGAAGCTGAGTAATAGAAAAAAATGCGCGTAGATCCAATATCTACGCGCATTTTTTATTACAATGTTCCCTTTACTAGTTCTAATCCACTTTGAGTGATTTTAAATACAACTTCTGCTGAAGCTACTTGTTCTGCTAACTCATTCTTTTTATACCATTTCAGACGACTTGGTTCTGCATGATACACTTTTACAACATCCCCATACTCAAATGGAGTACCATTTACTTGTTCTGCAAAATTCTTTGAGGTTTCTTGACCGTCTGCTGATATATGCTTTTTCTCATTTCCATTTTGATCATAAATCGTAAAACCTAAATACTGTTCATTCACAAAACGATAATGAATCACATCATTCGTAAATGTTGCATGTAATTTCTTTTCGTCATGATTTAACGTAACAATAGAACGTGTAACATTGGACACACCTTGATACACCAGGCTATCTCCATACGTCACTTCAATCGGTACTTCTGTTATTGTCTTATTCCCAAAACGATCTTTCGTCTCTACTTTTACTTTTTGCTCACCGAGTTTCATTGTGTCTGGTTTCTCTACAAATCCAATTACTTCTCCGTCTTTTACTTCAACAAAGTTTTTCACTTCTAACTTTTCAGCATCTGTTCCGATTACTACTTTTTGCTGTACTGCCTTTACTTCTTGTAGAGCTTCTATTCTTTCAAAACCTTTTTCTGTTACTTTAAAGAATAATTCTTTTTCTACTTTCGCCTTACCTTGACCAGTAAAGTTATTATTTTGATACCAATTAAATCGATCCGATTCTGCATGATACACTTTTACAACGTCACCGTATTCAAATTCTAAGCCGTTAATCGCTTTTGCAAACTCTTTCGTGTTTTCAACACCTTTTACAGTCGCTTTCTTCTTCTCTATTCCTTTTTGATCTAATAATGTAAATTCAAAGTACGTTTCTTCTTTAAAATAATGGTGCACCGGATTCGGATCAGCTGTCGTACTGAATTTTTTCTGATCATGTTGCAATGTTACAATCGATTTAATATCAGTACTATAATTTAGCCCTTTAAATACCAAGCTATCCCCATACGTTACTTCTAGTGATACTTCCGTTACTTTCTTATTCCCGAAACGATCTTTCGTTTCTACCTTTACTTTTTGTTCTCCGATTTTCGTTGTATTTGGTTTCTCTACAAAACCAATCACTTCTCCATCTTTCGCTTGAACAAAATCTTTTGCATTTAATTTTGCATCATCTGTTCCGATTACTATTTTTTGTGGTACTGCCTTTATTTCTTGCTGAGCTTCCATTCTTTCGAAACCTTGCTCCGTAACTTTAAAGAACACTTCATGAACGCCATACTGTGCATCCACGAATTCATTCTTTTTATACACTTTAAATCTATCAAACTCTTTTTGATACACTTTTACCATATCGCCATATTCGAATGACATTCCATTAAATTGCTCTGCGAATGCTTTCGTATTTTCAGACGCTTTTACAGATACTGCTTTCTTCTCTTTTCCATCTTTATCGTATACAGTCATTTCCATATACTTCTCATCTGCAAATGAAGTATGCATTGGACCTTCTGAATTTGTCGTACTAAATTTCTTTTCTTCATGATTTAATGTAACAACCGATTTAATATTTGTTCCGCCATAGCTTGTACCAAAGAACATAATGCTATCTTCGTAAATTATTTCTAACGGTACTTCCGTCACTTGCTTATTTCCAAAATGATCTTTTGTTTCTACTTTTACTTTTTGCTCACCGATTTTTGATGTATTTGGTTTCTCTACAAATCCAACTACTTCTCCATCTTTTACTTCAACAAAGTTTTTCGCTTCTAACTTTTCTACATCTGTTCCAATTACTACTTTTTGTGGATTTGCTTTTACTGTTTGCTCACCGTCTAACCTTTCAAATCCATTTTCAGTAATTTTGAAGACTAATTCCTTTATCTCTTTACTGTTTCCTTCTCCCACATATAAATCTTTTTGGTACCAATGTAAACGAGAAGATTCTGCATGGTATACTTTCACCACATCTCCATACTCAAATGCAAGTCCATTTACTTCCTTGGCAAAAGCTTTCGTATTCTCCAAACCTTTTACCGCTATATTTTTCTTCTCTGTTCCCTCTTTATCGTACAGTGTGAATTCAAAATACTTCTCATCTTTAAAGTAATCATGAATCAGATTCTTTGTATCTGTTGCACTCAGTTTTTTCGTATCATGATGTAACGTTATAATTGATTTCATATCGTCAGCACCATAGCTTAATCCATATACAAGTAAGCTATCTCCATATGTTACTGTTAGAGGAACTTCCGTCACTTGCTTATTTCCAAATCGATCTTTTGTTTCTACTTTTACTTTTTGTTCACCGATTTTTGATGTGTTTGGTTTTTCTGCAAAACCACTCACTTCCCCATCTTTTACTTGTACGAAGTTTTTCGCTTCTAACTTTTCAGCATCTGTTCCGATTACTACTTTTTGCGGTACTGCTGTTACTTCTTGTAAACCATCTTTAAATTCGAACCCTTGCGGAGTGATTTGGAATAATTTTTCTTTTTTATTTTTAGCATTTCCTTGATCTACAAGTGCGTTATTTTGGTACCACTTCAAACGGCTTGGTTCTGCATGGAATACTTTTACTACATCACCATATTCAAAATCCAATCCATTTAGTTCAAGCGCAAATCGTTTTCCATTTTCTTGCCCTTCTGCTGATACACTTTTCTTTTCAATCCCATTTCGATCATATAGCGTTAAGCCCATATATTCTTCTTTTTCAAAACGGTAATGTATTTTATTATTAGTAAAGTTTACATTTAATTTTTTTTCATTGTGACGAAGCATCACTGTGGACATTACTTCATTTGAAAGTCCTTGAAAAATTATACTGTCACCATAAACTCCATTAACTTGGACAGGAATTGAATTTTTATTTCCTTTCTCATCCTCAATTTCTACTAACACTTCCTGTTTTCCATTCTCTAATTTAGGCCATATGATCTTACCTGTTACTTTTACATTCTCACCTAAATTTTGAACGAGTTTACTCGCCTCGTTTTCATCAGAATCCGTACCAACTAAAAGGTTTTGTACCTCATTAGCAGGTTCACCATACGGAACCTTATACGGTTCAACTTGCTTCTCACGAATATCATTACTATCAGTAGCTTTCCATATTTCTTTTTCTAATTTAGGTAAATTTAATTTTTCTATCTTCTCTCTAGTATCATCATTTGGCGTTAATCCCCATTCCTCAAAGAAAGGAATTAAATTTTGCCCAGCCACTTTTGATGTCATATAAATAAATAGTTGCTTTTTCTCTTCATCAGAATTAGGCATTTCACTCTGAGGCAACAAACGATAAGCTTGATGTAACCTAGGATAAAAATGTTCTCCATACACTACATTTAATTGCCAAAACATTGTAAGAGGATTGATTTCATCAATGACCCTTTCTGCTTTAGGTCTCTCTAAATACTCAAATGATTCTTTATAGTGCTCATCCATTTCTAATTGATTCCCTAATGCCTTTTGAACAGCTAATGAGTAAATATTTACTGTGACTTCTCTTACTTTAGACCACTTCCAAGGTTCTTGCTGATGTAAATGTCCAACTTCATGCCATGGTCCCCAGCCATCCTTTTCAAGTACTTCTAAATCTAAAACTCTATTCATTGCCGTCGGGATATATCCTGTATGATAATTTGTCGCAAACATAAAGTTCCCTTCAGCAGGCTTCCGTTTTTCAACAAACTGAACATAATGAGTTGGAGATTTCGCAACCCCAACACCGTCCTCAGATAATCCTGCCACTGCGTTTTCCAAACGAATAATCTTATCGTGTAATTTCATTAGCTCTGTTGGATCCGTATTCTTCGTATATTTCTGCACAGAATCATAAGTAGTAGTAATTAAGCTTCTCTCACCTTTTAATTCAACTGCATAAGGATCCTTATATTTTTTTAACATTTCATCCCAATCTTTTTTCGTATGTTTACCTAAAATAAACAAAGGGAAGTGGCTACCACCATTCGTAACTGTAGCTGTTACATTACCTTCGCTATTCATATTGTAAAAATATAAAATACCGCCTCTTGGAGATGAAATAACGTTTTTCCCTGGTTTTAAATCAAACTCTTCTGGATCCTTTTCATCATAAGATCTCGTTCCTATGAAAGCTTGAATAGACTGCGTTCCTTTTATGTCAATTGTAATCTCTTCATTTGGCGCTGCATAAATTCCAGTCGGCTCATTAGCAGAAAGTTTCCAAGTAACTCTTAAACGTTCATTTTCTTCATCTACGCTACCTTTACCCGGCAACTGAAACGCCCTCTGCTCAAATTTATTCTCTTCTAAATTCCCACCTTTATTCTCTTCCAAAGGTGCCGCATATCCTTTTGATGCTTCGAAAGCTACTGGTGATAATAATGTAGATATGCATATACCAGCTACTAATACCCTACTCTTCTTTTTCTTCGACATAATCTGTGTCCCCTATTCTTTTTGTAATGCAAACCATCATAGATATATTTATTTACTGTAAAATCAAATTATCTTTATACAATCATTTAATATATACAACTCAACCTCGCGCCCCTACACCTCTTACCATCGTTCACTTTAAATGTATCCTCTTTCTTATGTGACAAATTTTTTAAAGCAAAAGTTCCTCCTCACCTTTCTCTATATTTCGTGATGAGTTCTCTTTTTCATGTCAAAATAATGATGAGAGATGGTTTTATCAAGTATTGTTGTCTATACATGAAAAATGTGTATAAAAATATCGTTTTTTACAATTCATTCATAGGCATCCATCTATGGACAGTTTTTCCAAAATGAATTGTACATGATTTCTTTCTCGTTAGATAGCCTTTTCAATTAGATTAATATCACAATTTTATGAGTAAAATCCAAAAATCGTAATGTTTTTATTTTAAACGTTTAATGCTATTTCAAAATAAATCCTTTTCCGTGTAACCACTCATCCTCAATTTCACCGGTTAAATGGAACCCAATTGATTCATATAATTTTTGCGCGAGTTTGTTTTCTGGATGTATGCTTAAATACATAACTTTGCAATTATATTCTGTTTTAAAATGCTCCATTAACAAACACAATAATGGTTTTGCATACCCTTTTCCTTGGCATGCACTATCGATGACAAATTGATTTAAATATACAGCCTTTTCTTCTTCCTCAAACCAGCCATACATTGCATATCCAATAGGTATATCAGCATCATATAGACCTACTGAAACTGCATCTTCTTTATATTTTGTTTCAGCATCAACTAAACAATTTCCAACTGTACTTTCAATAAATTTATGCTGTTCTTCTGTTACTTTTAAGTTAGCAATTTCATGCCGATTTTCTTTCGTTATTTCACAAATACGAAGTTTCATTTTTTATCTCTCTTTCTAATTTCTTGTTTTCATTATACCGTACAGATCAAAACATTAATGCTGGCGATGTAAGAAATCCAAAGCATGCAAAAAAGCACTGGCAAACGCCAATGCTTTTTCCACTATCTTTTAATTTGATTCGGTTTATGTGGTTCATTTGGTGTATAGGGTTTATTTGGTTTATTATCATGACCATTTGCTTTTTTCCAACTTACCGCCAACTCTGGACTTGTTTTCTCTTCACTACGCTCTAATAATACAACTGCATTTTGAATTGTCGGTGTTCCTTTATGTGCAATTCCTTGTAGTTTCGTTAAATTCCCTGATACTTTAAAGCTAAATCCACCCGATGGTGTTTGTTTCGGAATTAAAATGCGGAACTTTTCTCCTACATTAAATTCTGTTTTTCCCTCGCCTTTTTCATTTACGAACTTCGCGCCTTCTGGTGCACCTGTTGCTTGTACTTTATACGTTCCGCTTTTTGCATTTGTTTGCACTGTATATAAACCAGTTTCAAAAAACTCATCTTTTAATACGGCTTCTTGTTCTTCTGACGGTATTACACTCATCGTAATTTCTTGTAAATCTTCACTAGCATTGGCTTTTTCAACTATAGCTTTCGTTACTTTTTCTACATTTTTATTACGGAAATCTAAATCGTTAATATCAATTTGTTTTAACGCATTCCACACCGCAAGCTGCGTTGCGTAATGTGCCTCTCTCCAATCGGAAACACCTAATTCTTGTGGGCTCTTCTGTGGATACCCGTTTAATAGTACACGATATACGTTAATATCTACTTTACCCATTTCAGGTAAGTCTTGGCCGCTCGGAGATTTCAAATCTACATTTAAGCAAAAAGCAATTTTGCCATCTGCTGTTTTAATAAGCTCTGTTCGAATTGGTTTTTTCTTTGACTTACTATAACTCCAATCCATTTGATACTTCGTGTGATCCATAACCTCTGCGGATGCCTTTTGAAGTGGGAATAATAAGTTCGCAAATACAAATAAAACACTCAAAAAAGCGGCCATTAGCTTGAACGATCGTTTTATATTCATGTCTACAACCCCTTATAAAATAACAAATTTACTACTATGTATTATTTAGCTAGAAAAGTTTTTTATGCATAGACAAAACAAAAAAGAGTGCAAACTTTTTTGCACCCTTTGAACTTACCTCTATTAGAAATCAAAGTTATCAGGATCTGGACCAACGCGGTGGTTCTGATTTAAAGCATCAATCTTTTCCATATCTTCTTTTGTTAATTCGAAGTCGAATATATTAGCATTCGCAATAATACGCTGTTCTTTCGTTGATTTCGGAATCGTTACAACTTCATTTTGAAGATCCCAACGTAAAATGATTTGCGCTGTTGTTTTACCGTACTTATCAGCAACTTCTTGTAAAGTTTCATTATCTAATAATTGCCCTTGCATAAGTGGTGACCATGCTTCCATTTGGATTCCTTGTTCTTTACAGAAAGCTTGTAGTTCTTTCTGCGTTAAACGCGGGTGATACTCTACTTGGTTAATCATCGGCTTAATTTCCGCACCTTCCAGTACGTCTTTCAGATGATGGATTTGGAAGTTACTTACGCCAATTGCACGCACGCGTTCTTCTTTATAAAGTGTTTCTAACGCTCTCCACGAATCTTTATATTTCCCTTCAACAGGCCAATGGACAAGATATAAATCTAAATAATCTAGTTCTAATTTTTTTAAGCTCTCTTCGTATGCAGCAAGTGTCGTTTCATATCCTTGATCTGCGTTCCACACTTTTGAAGTAATGAATAAATCTTCTCGAGAAATTCCTGCTTCTTTTATACCAGCGCGAATGCCTTCTCCAACTGCTTTTTCATTTCCATAAATCGCAGCTGTATCAATGCTACGGTATCCTTCTTTAATGGCTACTTTCACAGCCTCTACAAGTTCCGGTCCATCTTCTACTTTAAATACACCTAAACCGAACCAAGGCATTTCCACACCGTTACGCAATGTTGTTTTACTTTGTAAATTTTTCATTATATTTTTCTCTCCTTTATTTTGCTTGATCTCTTTTTTCTAAGTTCATACTCCAAGCTGTTAAAATAACAGCGCCTACTACCATAATGCCGCCTACCCAAGCTGTATGAATTAATCCTAACGAGTTCGTTACAATACCGCCCAAATAAGCCCCAAGAGCAATTCCTGCGTTAAATGCTGCAATATTCATTGCTGATGCGATATCAACGGCACTCGGCACGAAACGCTCAGCCAATATAACGACATACACTTGTAGTCCTGGAACATTCATAAACGCGAATAGCCCCATAAAAATAATTGTGATAAGCCCCGCTACTTGAAACGGCGCTGTAAATGTTAGTACGAATAATACAATTGCTTGAATAAAGAACATGTAAAATAGTGCACGAATTGGATTATGATTCGATAATTTTCCGCCGACCATATTCCCAATCGCAATTGCAATCCCGTACACTAACAAAATGATTGTAACGGTACTCGATTTAAATCCTGTTACTTCTTGTAATAGCGGAGATAAATACGTAAATGTTACGAATGTTCCTCCGTATCCTAATGCAGTAATGACGAAAACAAGTAAGAGTCTTCCGTTCGTGATAAGTTTGAATTGATCACGAAATGATACTCGTGTACCCTTTTTTAAGTTAGACGGAATTAACATGCTGTTTGCGACTAAGGCAACAATTCCAATGACCACAATCACCATAAAAGATGCTCTCCAGCCAAATTGTTGACCAATAAACGTTCCAATTGGTACACCTGTAATCGTCGCAACAGTTAAACCAGTAAACATAAATGCAATTGCACTTGCACGTTTATTCTCTGGTACAAGCGCAGCCGCAATTGTGGATCCGATCGACATAAAAACGCCATGTGCAAACGCAGAGACAACCCTCGCGATAAGTAACACAGTAAAACTTGTTGCCACTGCCGCAATTCCATTACCAATAATGAAAATAATCATAATCCACATTAATAACGTCTTTCGCGACATACTAGCTGTTAATGACGTTAATACTGGGGCACCAAACGCTACCCCTAATGCATATAAAGAAACGGTTAAGCCCGCTGTTGTAACAGAAACATGTAAATCTTCCGAAATAGATGGTAATAAACCGACACTAATAAACTCGGTTGTACCAATTCCAAATGCACTAATTGCTAGCGCTAATAAAGCAAACATACTTCTTCGATTCGTCTGAACAGCCGAAGATGATACTGCATATGAATTCAATTGAATTCCTCCTTAATGCGAGAAATCCAATCATAATAGTGTGATAAAAAGGCCTTTTTATCTTCTACAAAAATAATGTTACTGCTGATATATGCTATTATGAATGGCTTCACTCTTTTTTTGAAGAACGCACTTTAAAGTACGATAGGTACCAAAAAGTAACATAGGCACTTTTTAGTACCGTACTACTCATTTCCCTCTTACGTATGCTATTATGGAACATATTCAACATGATAAAAAGTACGTACTTTAAAGTGCTATAGGTACTTTTTAGTAACATTTAAATTATTTGGCTTCTTTTGTTGGAGAACTGAAATCTACATTCATCAAAGGAGATTTTTATATGAAGAAATATAATATTCCCGTTGAAGCGACTTTAGAGGTTATCGGCGGAAAATGGAAAGTCGTTATTCTTTGCCACTTAACGAAAGGTACAAAGAGAACGAGTGAATTAAAACGTCTCATGCCTGGTATTACACAAAAGATGTTAACACAGCAATTACGCGAATTAGAAGAAGACGGAGTTATTCAAAGAAAGGTATACAATCAAGTACCACCGAAAGTAGAATATTCTCTTACAGACTACGGTTGGTCTTTAGAATCCATTCTTGATTCTCTTTGTACTTGGGGCGAATGCCACCTTGAAAAAAGCGGTAACACATCAATGCTAATTACAGAAGGTGAACAATAAAAAAAGGAAAAAATGAACATAAATTTGTCCATTTCCTCCTTTTTTTCTTTATATATATGTACATTTTTAAGATAGATAAAATAATTTATGCGCTTTCATACCTTGTCATTACTAGGTTACGGGCTCAATATCAAATAATTAGGAATCATTTTTATGTTAACATACGTGTATATAGTATATAATATAGGATATATATTATATACACTTTCCGATAAGGGAACTTTCCATTATGCGGACAAGCCATGTATCGGACAGTTCATAAATAATAGGTAAGACGTTATGGTTTTAAATTTATGTTTTCAGCCTACTTGCTGTCATAAATTTAAAGGCATTTTATTGTGTTTTGTGAAACTTTGTATAAAGTTTCGTAAACGGTTACTATCTTACTTATAAAAAATAAGAGTATTGCTATCGTAAAGGAGAATTGGAGATGCCAGAAACTATGACTCAAACAAAGCCAGAACAAGAAACTGTACAAATTTCTGCTAGCCAAGGACAACTTGATGTACTTGATCAGTTGTTAAAACCTGAGGTACAAGAATCATTAACAACACTAGTGGAACAGCTTCCAAAATTAACTGAGCTTGTTAACATTTTAACTAAGTCTTATGACTTCGCTCAAACTGTTGCTACTGATGAAGTATTAAAAAACGACACTGTTAGTGCAATCACAGAGCTTGTAGAACCTGTAAAAGATACAGTGAAAAGCATGGCTGCAACTGCTATCGAAGCGAAAGATCGTGCTGACGAAAGCAACGAAGTTATCGGCCTGTTCGGTCTATTAAAATTACTAAAAGACCCACAAGCACAAAAAATGTTCCGCTTTGTGAACGCATACCTTCAAATTAGTGCAGAACGTAATAATAAATAATTTTACTTATAACAACAATTAGTAAAGACGGGGGATAACATACTATGTCAAAACAAATTGTCATCTTAGGCGCTGGTTATGGCGGTCTTCTTGCCGCTTTAAACGTACGTAAATATTACAGCAAATCAGAAGCACAAGTTACAGTGATCAACCAATACCCAACACACCAAATCATCACTGAACTACACCGCCTTGCAGCTGGTAACGTTGCTGAGCAAGCAATTGCAATGCCACTTACAAAGCTTTTCAAAGGCAAAGACATCGATCTTAAAATTGCAACAGTTGAGTCATTCTCAGTTGATAGCAAAGAAATCAAACTAGCTGGTGGCACTACGCTATCTTACGATGCACTTGTAGTTGCTTTAGGAAGTAAAACTGCTTACTTCGGTATTCCAGGACTAGAAGAAAACAGCATGGTATTAAAATCTGCTGCTGATGCAAACAAAATCTACAAACACGTTGAAGACCGTATTCGTGAATACGCTAAAACGAAAAACGAAGCTGATGCTACAATCGTAATCGGTGGTGGCGGATTAACTGGCGTTGAGCTAGTTGGTGAGCTTGCTGACATTATGCCTAAACTTGCAAAAAGCCACGGCGTAAATCCAAAAGAAGTTAAACTTCTTCTTGTTGAAGCAGGTCCAAAAATCCTTCCAGTATTACCAGACCACTTAATCGAACGTGCAACTGCTAGCTTAGAAGCACGCGGTGTTACATTCTTAACAGGTCTTCCTGTAACAAACGTTGCTGGTAATGAAATCGACTTAAAAGACGGTCAAAAAATCGTTGCTAACACATTCGTTTGGACAGGCGGCGTACAAGGTAACCCATTAATTGGTGAATCAGGTCTTGAAGTAAACCGCGGTCGTGCAACTGTTGATGCACATCTACAATCTACTTCTCACAAAGACGTATTCGTTGCTGGAGACAGCGCTGTTGTCTTCTCTCCAGACGGTCGTCCATACCCACCAACTGCACAAATCGCTTGGCAAATGGGTGAGTTAATTGGATACAACTTATACGCAGCACTAGAAGGCAAAGCATTCGAAGAGTTCGCACCTATCAACTCTGGAACACTTGCTAGTCTAGGACGTAAAGATGCTGTTGCTACAATCGGAGCAAGCAATACTCCGCTTAAAGGTTTACCAGCATCATTAATGAAAGAAGCAAGTAACGTTCGTTATTTATCACACATTAAAGGTCTATTCAGCTTAGCATACTAATCTGAATATAAGCCCGAATCATGCCCTGCATGGTTCGGGCTATTTTTATCCCGCTATTTGCGGGCTGATAATCAGTGGGGATGAACAAAACCCCCCACTGATTAAAGTTTCACTTTATCCGTAATTTTCTCTAACTTATTTATTCGGCAAAAGAATAATATAACCTCTTTAATTATCAAAATATACTGACTTTTTTATGTCGAAATTGTGTATATGAAAAGAGCGGAAGTAGATATCTTCCCTACTTCCGCTCTTTCACAAGAACTATTCTCCTAATTCCACTAAGCTGTAGTTCTTCTTCCCTTTACGAATAATGATGAATCGTCCATCAAATGAATTTTCTACAGTAACATCCCTACTGACATCCGTTACTTTTTCACCATTCATAGATATAGCCCCATTATTAATATCTTCACGAGCTTGACGTCTAGAAGGTTCAATTCCTAAATCAACTAGCCACTCTACGATATTTTTCGTCTCTTTTGAAGATTGGAATGTCGGCATCTCTTTAAAGCCTTGTTCAATTTCATCAGCTGTTAACGACTTAATATCTCCGCTAAATAACGCTGCTGTAATTTTCACTGCCTGTAAAAATGCTTCTTCTCCATGAACGAATTTCGTCATTTCTTCCGCTAATACTTTTTGTGCTTCACGTTTATGAGGCTCTGTTTCTACCTTCGCTACTAATTCATCAATTCGCTCTTTCGTTAAGAACGTAAAGTATTTCAAGTATTTAATTACATCACGGTCATCTGTATTCACCCAGAACTGGTAAAATTCAAACGTTGTTGTCTTTTCCGGATCAAGCCAAATAGCACCACCTGCTGATTTACCAAACTTCGTACCATCTGATTTTAATAATAATGGAATCGTTAATCCGAATACTTTCGCTTCATGACCTTCTAACTTACGAATTAAATCTAGACCACTCGTAATATTTCCCCATTGATCACTACCACCAATTTGCAATTGAACATCTTCTTTTGTGTATAAATGATGAAAATCCATCGCTTGCAAGATTTGGTACGTGAATTCTGTGAAAGAAATCCCTGTATCTAAACGACTTGCGACAATATCTTTCGCTAACATGCTATTTATGCTAAAGTTTTTTCCGTAATCACGTAAAAACTCGATAATGTTTATTTTATGTGTCCAGTCATAGTTATTTACCATCTTCACTTCGCTATTCCCGCCAAAGTCAAATAGCTTTTTCATTTGCGCTGTTAACGCATCTACATTATGCTGCACCACTTCTAAAGTTTGCAGTTGACGCTCTGATTGACGTCCACTTGGATCACCAATTGTTCCTGTTGCCCCGCCAATTAAAATAACCGGATGATGGCCAGCTAATTGAAATCTTTTCATCATCATGAACGGAATCAAATGTCCGATATGCATACTATCACCAGTCGGATCAACTCCGCAGTATAGTGAAATCTTTTTCTCTTCTACTAACTTACGTAAACCTTCTTCATCAGTCTGCTGATTCACAGCACCGCGCCATTCTAATTCATCAATAATATTCATCTTTTGTCATCCCCTTTATTTTTTTGAAAACAAAAAAGCCCCTATGTCTACAATAGACATAGGGACGATTATTCACCGTGTTACCACCCAGTTTGCATAAATAGCATAGCTATTCATACCACTCTTAGCAATAATATCGATTGCTAGTCCGCTTAGCGTTACCTAAGATACTCCAGAGTGTAATTCACAAGTTTGTTTGTGCTAGGTTCCAGCAACCCCTAGCTCTCTTTAATAACAGTGACAAACTGCTACTGGGCTCTTTCAACGTATATTTTATTTGTTAAATTATTAGCCATTATATTGAATCCAAATCAAATTGTCAACAATACCCAAATGTTATTTCGAAATAATTCATACTTTTATACGTTTTTTATTCAAAGATTACTGTAGATCTTCTCCAATAATCCTTACTTCTCTCTCTAATTTCACACCGAATTTTTCTTCAACAGTTGTTTGTACGAAATGAATTAAATCGATATAATCTTGTGCAGTTCCGTTATCAACATTCACCATAAATCCAGCGTGTTTTAAAGAAACTTCAACTCCGCCAATTCGCTTACCTTGCAGTCCTGATTCTTGAATAAGCTTACCCGCAAAATTATTTGGTGGACGCTTAAATACACTGCCACATGAAGGATACTCTAAAGGTTGTTTTGATTCACGCTTATACGTTAAATCATCCATCTTTTCCTTAATCTCTTCACGCACACCTTCTTCAAGTTCAAACCTCGCTTCAAGAATAATGTAATGATTGTTCGCAAATACACTCTTACGATATCCAAATTCAAATGCATCTTTCGTTAAAGTACGTAGCTCTCCATCACCTGTCATTACGACAGCTTCTGTTAGCACATATGCAACCTCACCGCCATATGCACCAGCATTCATATATAACGCTCCGCCAACTGAACCTGGTATACCACAAGCAAACTCAAGTCCTGTTAAACAGTGATCTAATGCAATTCGTGACACATCAATAATTGCTGCACCACACCCCGCAACAATCGCTGTCCCTGTTACAATAACATTTGTAATATGAATTAAACTTACTGTAATCCCGCGCAGACCACCGTCTTTAATAATAACATTAGAGCCGTTTCCTAAAAACGTAACTGGAATATTGTATTGATTCGCATACTTTATAACTTCTTGAATTTCATCATAATTCGTAGGAGAAACGAACACATCCGCTTTCCCGCCCACTTTAATATGCGTATGATTCTTTAACATTTCATCTTGCTTCACATGACCTTCAGGCAATACTGTACTTAAATATTTATAAACCTCGTGCATATTCATTTTACGATTCCTCTATTTCTATAATCTTTTTATCCCGCTATATACGGGTCCATAATATCCCCACATAAAAATGCATTACAAAACAACAGCTAACGTGGTGAATACAGTGTACATAAAGCACACCTATAAACCTCTTAAATTATAAGAGGTTCCACTCATATTAAAATATATATCGCATAATAAAGCAACCCAAATGGGCTACTAAACTTGACATGTAACCATATAGACAACAATTTGTAAAATATATAGGCTTTTCAAAGTAATACCCTTCAATATCTTACTATACCATACGAAAGAAAAGTGGTATTTTTTTGTAATCTTTACTTTATTTTCATCAATAAAAAAGAGCACATCCCACAGAATGTGCCCTTTCTATACTTTTTAACTTATTTTTCGTTCTCTTCTTTTTCCTTATCAAACCATAATAGCTCATCGTCATCAACTTCACCATTATAATTGATTAGAATCTCTTCTCCCGCTTTTATATCTTTGTAAGCAAAGAAGTTAAACGTATGATTCTCGAAGACAATATCATACGTTGCATTCGGATTATATGCATGATTAAATAACATGCCGTATCCTAACAGGAATGCCGTATGATTTACCCCATACTCAAATGCGTAGTCAGCAAGTAACGTTTTCTCAATGTGTTCATGCTGTTCATTCGGATAAGAGATAACTGGTGCTGAGTGTATCAACTCACCCTTTTTAATATCACGAGTTGCAAATACACCTCTATTAAATTCTCCATCACTAAGTTCAGAAGTCTTAACTTCAATCATATGCGTCACCTATATATTTCTTTCTTCGAAGTATTTTTCTCCTTAAGCTTGGCAGAAAATGCGGAGAAAAGCAATTAAATTCCTACCAAGTGGTCTTTTTCATCGATATTACTTTTCTAAAATATCTTCTAGCAACTTCACTTGCTCGCTAACAGTATGTAACGTCTTCACCGATGTATCATTTCGATGCTTTTCTTCTTCAACACTCGCTAACACTTCTTCCGTAGCTGCAGAAGTTTGTTGAATTACGTTAGAAGCATGTGTAACGTCCTTTACGATATTCGTCGTTTTAGCTTGGAAACTTTCTTGATGACCAACAATCTCCCTCATTACATCATTAATCGCATCAATAAACTTCCCTAAATCCGTTACATTCGTCAAAACACTTGCTAACATTTCGTTACATTCTTCTTGTACTCTTTCTGACTTCTCTACCTGCACTTCTACTTTACTTGCTTGATTACTAAACTCCTTCAAAATTCCTTGAATTCTCCCCGCAGAACGATTCGATTCTTCAGCAAGCTTTAATACTTCATTCGCTACAATAGCAAAACCTTTTCCATGCTCGCCTGCCCTTGCAGCTTCAATATTTGCATTTAAAGCTAGCAAACTCGTCTGACTTGAAATATTCGTTATTACATCTACAATTTCATTAATTTGTTTCGATTGTGTCATTAATTCTCTAAATATCGTTCCTGATTGTGAAACAACATCATTTAAACTTCTCATGTTAGCTTCAAAATTTCTTAAAGTATTTACACTACCCTTTGAGATTTCCAAACTTTTATCAACACGCATCGACGCATTTCTTACTTGAGAGATGATTTGGTCAATATTTCCCTCCATATCATTCAATACTTCTACTGAACGTGACATCATCTCTGATTGCGATTGAGTTCCCACTGCTACTTCTTCAAAAGCAAAGTTAATTTCACTCATTGACTCCATCGATGTATTCATATTTTGTCTTAAATGATTGAAATTACTATCTAGTTTCACAACTGTTCTCTCAATAAGCCTTTGCGTTTCTTCTAACTCCTGAGCTTTCTTCATCACCGCTTGCTTCTCATCACTTAAACGAGCCAACAGATTAGAACCAATCTTCGTTACACCCCACATTGCAATCGTTACAATCGCTAACAAGCTTGCGAAATTTGCAGCTTCAGATGACGCTGTATACGCAAAAAATTGATTTGGCCAATAACTACAAAGTATAAATGTAACAACAACTGCTACCCCGCCAAGAATTAAAATAAGACGTTCACTCAAATAAATAAGTGAAACCGCTAATGTAAAATAGACCATTTGAAATACAGCTGGGCTTTCATTAAATGCTTGTACCATAATGAAAGACATAATAAGTAGCATACATGTCATGATGTATTTATACATTGCTTCCATACTTTCTATAAAAGTAAGCAGCGTTCCAAATACTACGATAGAAATACCACACATCCAAAATGCTATTGCTCTCTCTGTAAAAATATATCCGTAATACCCAATCGCGATTATCCCAAGGAAGAAACTAAACATCGTGATAAATAGCAATAAATGATTTTTCTGTGATTCTTTCTCAAGGTTAGAAAAACAAGTTCTCTTTAACCACTCCATATATGAAGCCCCACCTTCTACTCATACGTATCGATTACTTCAGCTTGAATACCGCACTCACTGGGTTATGATCGCTATTTTCAAACTTCAAATCTTTCCCTTGTACATTTACAATTTCAACATTCGGTGAAACGATAAAGCCATCAATAATCGTGACGAAATTTTCACCTTCCTCATATTTCTTCACATCATCTCTCACAGTCATAACAGACGGATCTACAGCCCACTTAAAGCCACCATCAGTAAAGTCCTTTGGTAACTCTACTAACCACTCAGGACGCTCTTTCACGAACTTCGGATCACTTAACTGAGCGTTAGAAATTAATTGATTCCAGTCTCCGCCCATTATTACATAATCACCATTTTTATAATGCTTGTTCATATATTCTTTTAAATACTCCACTTGCTGCTTTCTAATTTTTCCGCCTTCATCATAAGCAGACAAATGTAAATTTACGAGTCTAACAAATTTCCCATTATTAACAGGAATTTTATGTTCAACAATCGCTCGGTCTAAATCAAATAAACGCTTTGGCCACGGCTCCATTCCAGGAAGCTGAAATCTCTTCGCTGTTTGAACCGTATATTTAGAAAATGTACTTAATCCAGCTTCAGCATATCCCATTGGACTTGTGATTGGTACAGGAACCCATTTTGTATCATAGTTCTTTCCGAACGAAGAAGTATAATCAGGCAGTCCTTTTTTCAAAAATTCATGCCCATTTACATCAAATGATCGCATTGATTTTATATCTACTTCTTGTAATAGCGCAAAATCACTATTCTCATTTTGTAAAAACGAAAGCATATTCTTTAAGTTAGTTTCCGTTTGTTCTTTACTACTTGAACCAGACCCTTTTCCCCCATCCATAAAGAAGTCTTGATCCTTATCTAGTCCAGCATATCCAATATTAAATGTTGTAACTTTAAATTCATTTTCATGCGCAATTACGCGCTCCTTATTGTTTTCCACCTTCAAGCTTATAACATCAGCCGGCTGTTCTTTTGTAAGTGTCATATAAGCTAAAAAACCACCTACAACTCCCACACCTACTAAAATACATATAAGTACTATTTTTAATAACTTTTTCAAATAAACGACTCCTTTTCTAAAACATACGATTTTACTTTTCTTTATTTTCAGTTAAATAAAAAAATGACAGACATACGAAATATTTTATCACATTGAAAACCTTATATCACTATATTTAGTTTATAAGTAAGTATTCCTTATCTTAAACTATTATATAAATACAAAATGCACCAACTTCTCCACTGGAAATTAAACGCAATGTTTAGTACACTATATGTAATAATCATAGGCGATGGAGTTCGCCATAACCGCTGCTTAGCTAATGACTCCTACCAGTATAACTACTGGTAGGAGTCTATTTTTTTGAGCAAGCTATTTAAAGAGGTGAGAAAATTGATTTATATTATCGTTGGCATCGCCGGCATATTAGGAGCCCTTTCCCGCTATTATTTAGGTCTTACTATTCATACATTTTGGCATCATTCTTTTCCATTAGCTACATTACTCATTAACTTAGCCGGCTGCTTCTTATTAGCATGGCTAACTACGTATATCGCCCGGCTAAACATCTTACCTTCAGAGGTTATCACAGGCATCGGGACTGGATTCATCGGTTCCTTTACGACGTTTTCAACATTTAGTGTAGAAACTGTGCAATTAATCAATCATTCTGAATGGAGCACGGCTTTCTTATATGTATCATGTAGCATACTTGGCGGCCTCATTATGTCTAGTCTTGGCTATACACTAGGTGATTTCTTAATTAAGAAACATCTTACGGAAGGTGATCGCTTATGATGGAAGCTTTATTAGTGGCAACTGGAGGGTTTTTCGGTGCGATTACACGATTTGCAATTAGCAATTGGTTTAAAAAAAGAAATAAAACACCCTTTCCAATTGCTACATTCCTTATTAATATAACAGGAGCATTTTTACTCGGGTATATAATTGGCAACGGAGTCTCTACAGGATGGCAATTATTATTAGGAACTGGATTTATGGGCGCATTCACCACATTTTCGACACTTAAATTAGAGTCCATTCAGCTTCTCAATCGCAAAAAAATTTACACATTCCTTTTATATTTAAGTACTACTTACATAATTGGTATCCTATTCGCATTCCTTGGAATGAAGCTCGGTGGAATATAAAAAAGCGACTCTATTGAGTCGCTTTCTTTCATAAGAAGTATGTCCCGCCATATGGAATGGAAAATAAAGTGAAACTTTAATCAGTGGGGGTTTTGTTCTTACCCACTGATTATTAGCCTTCACCAATCGGGCGTTTACGGGCAGTTGATCTCCCACCTAACTTCTTTGCTCCTGCCAAAGTAATAGCCGATCCTACTTGTCTTTCAGGATAACAATAATGATTCACCATGATTCAGCTCACTTTTTATTTTTCTTCCCTATCGTATGTTTCTATTTCATGGCAAGTGTTTTATTACGCTGTCTTTTTTCGAAGCACCGAGAAAAGAGCCACAAACAAAATTGCAACAATTCCAGTGAAGGTAAATAAATATGCTAACGGAATTAAGTAAAATGGCTCCACTAAAGTTCCGTCTGGTTTTACTTCCGAACCAATTACATTAAACATAATGATGCATAACACTCCTAAAAATATTGGACTAGAAGCTAATAAATATTTTTTCATAATATATTCTCCTTTGATTTCACAATTAATTTATCTGCATTCCTTTTTACTATTCTCAATACCATCATAATAAGCCCACTAACATTTTAAGTCAACAACTTTTTATTGTTTTACAATAAAAAGTTGTTGTTAAACATAATAAAAAAAGGCTATAGACAATGATCGTCTATAGCCTTTTCACTCCATTATTTCGTTCTAAAATATTCCTTCTGGAACATGCACATTCTTATCGCATTATGGTAGTTTCCATCAACGAAAAACTCGTCGAGAAGTTCTCCTTCTACCATAAATCCAACCTTTTTATAAACATGTACAGCCTTTTCATTCTCTTTATCAACAACTAAATAGAGTTTATGCATATTTAATACAGAAAAAGCGTAATCCATCGCTAAACGCGTCGCTTCCGCTGCATAACCATGTCCTTGATAATTCGGATCAATAATAATCTGGAATTCAGTTCTTCGATGAATATAATCAATTTCCACTAACTCAACTAATCCAACCATCTCATTATCTTTCTCCAGGATAAAACGGCGTTCACTTTGATCGTGGATATGTTTATCATATAAATCCTTTAGTTCTACAAAAGCCTCATACGGCTCTTCAAACCAATAAGACATAATATGTGCGTTATTATTAAGTTCGTGCACGAACTTTAAATCTTCCCGTTCTAAAGGACGTAACTTTAATTCCTGACTCATTTCTATAACCTCCAAGTAAAATAACCTCTTCACTTAATTTCTCAATTTTTTTCGATTTCAAACGCCCTAATTACATTGTAAACCTTCAAGTAACTTGAAGGTCAAGGTACAAAAAGTAGTGCAAACTTATGTCTGCACTACTCTTTTCTCAAATCTCTCATATTCGATATGTATAAAGCAATAACTAAAACAAGAATGGATCCCGCATATAATAACGTCTCCATCGGTTCCTCATGAGATACAATAATTAATCTAATTAAAGCCGTAATTCCGATATAAATAAAATAACGTAACGGAAAATGATAATTCGATTTGAAATACTTAATAATTAATGCGATAAACTCGAAGTATAAGAAATAGACGATAATACTTTCAACTAATTTATAAGATGTATACTTCTTCGTCGAAAATATGTATTGAATAAAAGTAATCGTTTCATTAATTAAAAAGATAGATAAGACAATGGATAATATGATTAGAGCTATATTTAATATCCACTGCAAGACACTAGCAATAAAATGATCGATGTTAAATGATTTCATTTTCTCTTTAAACTCCCCTTCGTATAAGTACTTGTTCATTATAGCAAACTTACAATTATAGGAGTGTTAAATCATATATGATCGTCCTCTTTCACTATCACCATTAGGATATCTTTGCTTAATATAGTTGCCTCCCCAATCGCAAAGTACTTTTAAAACTTCTTTTAATGATTGTCCCTGTTTCACTCAACTTTCGGTGGTACTTGATTGTATACTTTTCTAGACACAAGCCCATCTTTTTCAAGCTCTTTCAATTGCTCAGTAAGCATTTTTTGCGTAATACCAGTTACCAATCGTTTTAACTCGCCCGTTAATGCGGGATAAAAATCAAACGACTTTATTATCTCTATACAAATAGGGATTAGCAAATAATGTTACTATAACCTCAAAAAAAGAAATCTTATTTTAACTTTCCTATTGATAGGTTAACACGATAATTCCCGTACTCTAATAGTCGTCCTAGAAATTTATCTAAGTCTTCATTGGAAGCAAAATGTGTTTTTAATAAATAACATCCGTCACCACTTATACGGTCTACTTCAGAAATCCCTTCTTCTTTTTGAAAGAAATTCATAAACTCTTGATGATTAGCTGTTGTTACGAATAAAGTAACAAATGCAGTCACTACTTGTCCTAATTTGATTCGGTTTATTGCGATTGTATATTGTTCAATAATCCCTAAATCCTCTAATCTTCGAATTCGATTTCCTACAGCCTGCCCCGTCATATGTATTTTTTGACCAAGTTCTTTCCATTGTATTCTTGAGTTTTCTCCTAATAATTTCAGTATCTCAAAATCTGTTTGATCAATGATATAAACCAATCCTTTCATCGTGAAAGTAGAAAGTCAGAAAGTGTTTCGCCAACTTATTCTGCTTGTCGATACAATTCACTATACTTAGTTTATCCTCTTACATCACATTGTTTATCAGTTATATTTACTTATAACACAGAGGACGCAACAAAAAAATACATCTAGATTTAAAGGAGGTTACAAATATGTTATTACAAGAGATTTTATCGTTCAATGAACAATTTGTAGAAAATAAAGAATACGCTCCTCGTGAAGCGACAAAACTGCCTAAAAAACGTATGGTTGTTGTTTCTTGCATGGACGCTCGTTTAATTGAGCTACTTCCAAAAGCTTTAGATATACACGATGGTGATGCAAAAGTTATCAGAAATGCAGGTGGTAAAATTGCCTCTGCTTTCGATAGTGTTATGCAAAGTGTTGTCGCATCAGTATATGATCTAAATGCAGATGAAATCTTCCTTATCGGACACCAAAGATGTGGTGCGAGCCAAACTAATCCAAAAGGAACACTTCAAAAAATATTAGATCGTGGAGTAGCTTCACCAGAAATTTTATCAGCGATTGAATATGCTGGTGTTGACCTTGAAAAATGGTTATTTGGATTCGATGATGTCAACGGTTCAACTCAAGCTAATGTTGATTTAGTAAGAAATCATCCACTTATTCCAAAAGATGTTCCTGTACATGGTTTAGTTATTGATCCTCACACAGGTAAATTAGATTTAATAGTTGATGGATATAAAGCATTAAATGGTATGAAAAATTAATTATTACTTAAATGAAGGGAAGTTATTAGATATGAATAGACAAGAAGCTACGCAAAAAATTATGGTAGCAAAAATTGCAAAAGGTTTAACATGGGAAGAAATTTCAAAAGTAAGTGAAAACTCTGAGACTTGGGTTGTAACAGCGTTATTAGGACAAGCTACAATGACACGTCCAGAAGCAGAAAAAATCGGTAAACTATTAGAATTAGATGAAGAAGTAGTTCAAGCATTAACAGTAGTTCCACTTAGAGGTCAAGTAATGCAAATGCCTCCTACTGACCCAATCTTATATCGATTATATGAAATGATGTTACAATACGCACCAACTCTTAGAGAATTAATCCTAGAAAAAGCTGGCGAAGGTGTAATGAGTGCAATTAACTTCAATCTAGGTGTGGACACACAAGAAGATCCAAAAGGTGGCGACCCTCGTATCGTGATTACACTTAACGGGAAATTCTTACCGTTCCGTACATGGTAATTAATTAAAAATCTATCTATATAATTAAAGTAATTTTATAGATTTACAAAATCCATCCTTTTTAATCTAGCTGTGTAGAAAGGATGGATTTTTACTATGAGATTCTTTTTATACAAGGGAGAATAATATGAATAAAAAATACGTCGATACGAGCTTTAGTATTCTACAGTGGTTTGTGTTTTTATTAGCAAATGCAATTGCATTGCCGATCATTATTGGTGGCATATTCCATTTATCAATAGAAGATATCTCAACATTAATGCAACGAACTTTTTTAGTTGTAGGAGTAAGTTCATTTATACAAGCATGGTTTGGGCATCGCTATCCCATAGCGGATGGGCCAGCCGGCTCATGGGTAAGTATATTTGTCATATTGGGACAAGTCGCTATGCATCAGGGACAAAGTGCAAAGGATGTATTACAACTTTTAGAAGGTGGATTAATTATTGCAGGTATATTACTCTTCGTCCTTGGTATAACAGGGCTTGTTCATCGAATTCTACGTTTATTTACACCCTTGGTTACAGGAACTTTTCTTTTAATATTATCTCTTCAGCTTAGTGGTGTGTTACTAAAAGGAATGATGGGATTACAAGGAGCTGTAACTCATCCTGATTATACAACGGCTGCTATTGCGCTCTTTGTTTTTGCCCTTATTACTTTCTTATCAATTAAAGGGAACGAATGGATGAAAAGTTACGCTGTGTTACTTGGAATTTCATGTGGTTGGCTTTTGTATGCTGTATTAGGAAAATCATCTCATATGCCTTCACACACACCGCTAGTTAAGTTACCAGAGCTATTTTCTTGGGGCACACCTAGATTAGATATTGGAATGGCTCTAACTGCAACTTTATTTACATTTCTTTTAGTTGCAAATACAATCGCTGCTATTTCGGCTGTAAAACAAGTGGCTCCGTTATCTAAAGAAAATGAAAAGCAAATACTGAACCGCGGCGTGTGGGCCGGAGGTATATCGCATATTATCTCGTCGTTGTTTTCTACAATTGGAATTGTACCATTACCTGCATCAGCAGGATTTATTCAACTAACAGGACAAAGAAAAGTGAAGTCGTTCCTTATAGCAAGTCTTATATTAGCAGGAATTTCTTTTATTCCTTCAATTGTAAACTTTATATCCTTGCTACCAGGTCCTATTGCTAATGCCGCACTTTTAGCAACATTTGTCCAAGTAATAGGCATTTCATTTCAATCCATTTTACGTGAAGAATTAAATCAACGCCGATTAACTATATTAGGAATTTCATTATTAATCAGTTTGGGAATAATGTTTCTTCCAGAAAGTGCATTTAGCAGAATTCCTTCTTCCTTACAATATGTTTTAAGTAATGGATTACTTGTGGGTACCATGCTTGTCATTCTACTGGAACAGTTTTGGAAAGAGTAAAATTTGTGACTAAGTAAAAAAGCGCCCTGCTCACAGGGCGCCTTTTTATACCTAATGGCTAATACTAGCAGTTGGGTATAATGTTGTTCCTCCAATTGAAACTTTTATTTCATTTGTTAATGGAACATTTTGTTCATTAATAATTGTTCTCCACCATTCCCATGCAAGACCAGTACATTCTCTTGCTACGATTTTTATATTTTTTGAATTTGGTGGAAGAGGGATAACTGTAGAGTAATGAGCCGTTTTGTCTTTGCCGCTACCATCCCATGTTTTATGTGTTAGTACTTCTTTACCATTTTGATCAAATGTGAATTCATCCCAAGATACATCAAATTGCGCAACGTAAGCACCGTAATGATCCAGTGTCATTTTAGCACTTGAATATTCTGTAGTTGTCGTCTCGATATAATCTGTATTGTTATGAACAGCAGCAGTTGCATTATCTTTTAAAAAAGTACTTGTATATGAAATTGGGTATGCTGGATTTTTAAGACTTAATTCAGCATTATCTTTAATGATATTTCGGATTTCATTGAAATCTTTAGTAACAACCTTGTTATGCTCTTTCGCATCTCCGCCTAATACTACAGCAGTAAAGGTACTTTCTTCAAAAATATCTTTGTACTGTCCATTCGTTTCGACGCTGTTATTCTTAAGTAAGGCTTTAAAAGCAGCTTGTACATCTTTGCTCTTAGATGTTGTTTCTAATTTTACATAAACAGTTCTACCATAAGCTACATTCGAGACCATAACAGGTGGGGCCGAATTACTTACACCTTTACGAGTTAACTCACCAAAAGTAACACTATTATCAAAAAGATCGGATGGATTGTTAGGTAGTTCAGCACTTACGGTATAAAATATTTGCTTATATGCCGCTACCATCACTTTTTTCTCTCCATTTGCAACCGCATTAAAATCAATGTTTAGACTGTTATCAAGATATTTGGCGTTAACGTTAAGGGCACTTGCGATTTGTGATTTACTATAAACCATAGATTCTGTATACTGCATTCTTGCGGGTAACGTATGTGTTTTAGAATACTTTTCATTCCAAGTAGATACTAAATCATCTACTGCTCCAGCCACATTACCATATGTCGGATTTTGGACAGTAATTGTATTTTCTTTTCTCATGCCAGGTAAGTCTATACTAATATTCAAAGGCTTTCTCTTAGCCACTAATAAACTCGGTTGATTGTCTGCAAAAGCTTTATTTGCAAGTTGTACCGCTCCTGGATACGTACGATTCACCACAGAATCAATAATCGAAATATCGACTGGTGAAGTTGTAAGTGATTTTTTCTCGCGTTCCACTACTACAAATTTACCATTTGAATTGATACTTTCTTTCGGAACAAAGCTCTCTACTTTATCACCATTTACAGCTAAAACCTCTTGATTATTATATTTAAGATTTGCTATACCAGTATCAATGCCACTAGCATTTTTGGTTACATCAGTTGCATTACCTACTTGTGTTTCTGCGAAGGAAATAGATGAATAATTAATAGTGCATAGACTAACTAATAAACACGCAAGGAACTTTCTTCTTTTAGTGTTTTTCTTAATATTCAGAAAAATCACCCCGTTCTTTTTTTAGTAAGATATGATAATGATTGATAAATGATAGCTAACTAATAAACCTACATAAATGCTTTCAAAAGTTCTTGAATTAACGGGATTACGCCACCTACAAATTTCAAAACTGCCATTGCGATTTCCATATTATTTCCTCCTTTTTTATTGCTACGAAAATGTGATTTATCTTTATGCCCTCATTATAGTGACCCCTTACACTTTTATCAATACACTCTTATATGCAATATTACATACAAAAAAAACAAGCTGAATTCTTATAAAAAGTTATACAGAGATAAATTTTCCGTTTGGTAAATACTTGAAAACACGAAGCGTTCCTTTGCATTTCATGAGTAATTTACAAGTTTATTGTTGGAAGCATCGCAGGACCGGAAGTAATGAAATACATGTAGGACTGTTACGAGCAGCCAGAAATATTAAGAGTTATCATGGGCAACCGCATTAAAAAAAGCTGCTGCCTATAAAATACAGACAGCAACTTCAACTAGAGTAGCTGGCATGATTTACACAAGCTACAGTATTTTTTTGACATACTCATTTTTCACATTTTGTAACTAATAAACAGCGATTGGCCCATAAGGACCTTTGATAATTTCAATTTTCGTTTCAAAAATATCTGTTAAAATTGTTGGGTCCATAACCTCTTCTACTGTTCCAAAAGCAGCAATTTGTCCATCCTTCATAGCACAAATTTTATCCGAATATTTGGCTGCAAAATTTATGTCATGCATAACAGTCAAAATTGTTCTTCCAAATTCATTAGCTGCACGTCTCAAATGCTCCATCATTTGAACAGAACGAGCAACATCAAGGTTGTTCAGAGGCTCGTCCAAAAGTACATATTCAGTCTCTTGGCACAATACCATCGCTACATATGCCCTTTGTCTTTGACCACCAGAAAGCTCATCTAAATATCTATTCTCTAAATTAGTTAAATCTAGGAAATCGATATATTTAGAAATAATAGCTTCATCCTCTTTAGTTAATCTTCCCTTTGAATAAGGAAAGCGCCCAAATCCAACTAATTGTCTAACAGTAAGCCTAGTTACAAAATGATTCTCTTGTCGCAATATAGTCAAAACTTTTGCTAAGTCTTTTGATTTGGATTCAGAAACATCCATATTTGCTACCTGAATTTGGCCTTCATCCATATCTAAAAGTCTTCCAATCATCAATAGTGTCGTTGACTTTCCAGCGCCATTTGGTCCAATTAAAGAAGTAAAGCCCGCTTTTGGTATTTCAATATCCAAAGGTCCTATTTTCACCTTATCAGTATAGAACTTTTTAACATTATCAATTTTTATCATAAAGCCCTCTTCCTTAAAACTATAGTTAAGAATATTATTCCACCAAATAATTCAATAATAACTGAAACTACACCTTGAGCATGGAATACATGATACATTAAAAAGTATGCACTCGTCATTATCAAAAATCCTATTGCAAAAGCCATTGGAAAAATATATCTATGATCATAAGTTGACGCCGCCTGATAACTCAAAGTTGCTACTAAAAAGCCGTAGAAAGTAAGTGGCCCAATTAGAGCTGTTGAAATGGACATCAAAATAGCAACTAATACAAGCGTATAAATTACACTAGGTTGATATTTAACTCCAAAAGAAGTAGCAACATCCTTTCCTAGTGACAAAACATTCAAATTCTTAGAATGAGCAAAAATTAATACTGCTACAATTATGATCATAGGAATTACAATAGGAAAATATGCAGGATCTGCGTGATTAACAGAACCAAATAATTTCGCTTGTAAAATATCAAACTCTGAAGGCGCAAGTAGCTTTCTCATAAAAGTTGACACAGAATTTAGTCCGGTACCAATAATAATTCCAACTAAAAGCATAAGTTGTAAATTCCCGTATTTACCGGAAAGTAACCATCCATAAAGTATCAAACTCATGAAGACCATAACAACAACTTGTAATACAAACGATCCAATTCCATTAAAGTTTATTAATGCACTAGCACCAAAGAAGAATATTGTACTCGTATGAATTGCTGAATAAAGTGATTCGAAACCTAAAAGCGAAGGAGTAATAATCTTATTGTTCGTAATAGATTGGAAAGCAACTGTCGACAAGCTATGACAAACTGCAGCAATAATCATCGCAACAATGGCTATTATCCTTCTCTTAACAACTGGGATAAAAGAAGGTGAATCTATCGGAACTGGATTGTTATAAACTAAAAGTCCATATGAAGAAAGGAGACCTAAAGCGATCAATGTTATCAGTACAATCCAATAACGTCTTGCTTCCTTCTTAGAACGAAAAGCGCTAGCTGATCTACTTTCATTATGAAGGCTAGAATCGATTTCGACATTTTCTTTATTTCTATAGTCTAATGTGATCATCGCAGCCTCCTTGGTTTTCTTTTTCTCAATAAAATAGTAATAAATACGACTGCTCCCACTGTTGCAAGTATTAAAGAAACAGGTACTTCAAAAGGCTTTATAATTGTTCGAGAAATGATGTCACAGGCAGTTATTGTCCCCATTCCGATCACACATACCCAAGGTAAATTACTCCTAAGATCATCTCCCCTAAACATTGAAACAATGTTTGGAACAATTAATCCCAAGAAAGGTAAGTTTCCAATAACAGCTGCAACAATTCCAACTGCAACAGAGATAAGGCCAGTCCCAAAAAGAACAATTCTATTGTAATTAACTCCAAGGCTTGTTGCGACATCTTCTCCTAGTCCAGCTAGAGTCAATCTATTAGCATACATAAAAATAAGCACAGTAACGATAACAATCAGCCATAAATATTCATATCTTCCCACCTGAACGGTAGCAAATGAACCTACGAACCAAGTTTCAATACTTTGCGTCATTTGAAAAAGGAGTCCCAAAAAAGTAGACACTGCAGAAATAACTGCTCCAAGCATCAATCCAATAATCGGAACAATTAAAGACGAACGAAGTTTAACTCTTCTTAAAAATAGAAAGAAAATCATAGTTCCTATAAAAGAAAAAATGATTGCACCAGTCATTCTTTGAACTAACGTCGGGGCAGGAAATAATAAATATACAAAAAGCAGGCCTAAGCCTGACCATTCAATAGTCCCCGTTGTAGTAGGTTCAACAAAACGATTCTGTGTAATTAATTGCATTACGAGCCCTGCCATCGCCATTGCGGCTCCAGTAAGCATTAATGCAACTGTTCTCGGAACACGAGTTATGAAAAACATCTCCATTCCGTCCTCTTGTCCACGTATATCATAAACTCCAGTAAACAGTGATATACTCCCTAAAATTATAACAACTATAATCGCTATTATAAAAGGTTTTGTCCATATTTTATTGTGATTATAAAACTGGGGTTGAGAAATATTCTCAACCCTAGAAATCATATTTTTTGACACTGTTTCGTACTCCTTTACACTACTTAGCTAAAGTTTTTGCGATATTTCCAAATAACTCTATATAAGTCTCAATTGATTCATTTGTGTAAGTATCTGCTGGTGCATAAATAACTTGTTTTTTAGAAACAGCAGTTGTATTTTGAAGAGCAGGTGATTTAGAAATAACATCTTGAGCAGGAGCTGAAGTAGCAGCATCAGATGTTGCAGCATCACGATCTAATACGAAAAGCCAATCAGGATTTGTTTGTGCAATAGCTTCAACAGAAACGTCATCACCTTTATGACCTGCAGTAGAATTAGACACTTCTAGTGCTGGAGTCCAACCAAAAATTTCATACATTGGTCCCCAAACGCGACCAGAGTGTGGCGCAGCAAAACCAATATTCCCACCAGTAACGATAACACTCATAACTTTATCTTTTCCATTATAAGCAGATTTTGCATTTTCAATAGATTTATCAAAATCAGCTACTAATTGTTTAGCCTCTTTATCTTTATCAAAGATTTTCCCTAAAGTAGTTGTAGAATCTTTAAGTCCTTTTACTAAGTTTTCTCCAGGCTTAGTAGCTTTCTCAGAAACATCAACATTAAGATCAATAACAGCTGCATTTGGCACTAATTTTTTGATTTCTTCGTAATGGCCAGCAAATCTTTGACCAACGATTACAAGGTCAGGGTTTGCAGCTGCTATAATTTCAAGATTTGGTTCGCGGTGATTCCCAATATTTTTAACTGAATCATCTTTTTTATATGCTGAATCTGCAGGCATTACATCCTTTGGAGCAGCCGCTAATTTAATTCCCCAATCAGATAAAGTTTCAAAAGTTCTATTATCTAAAGCAACTACATTCTTTGGATTTACAGGGACTTTAACAGTTCCATGGGCATCAGTGATTTCAACCGTCTTTGGCTTATCACTACTATCACCTTTATTAGCTTTCGAAGTTTCCTTACTTGAATCTGAGCAAGCTACTAACATTAAAGTGAAAATTGCTAGAATACTTACTAATTTTAAAAGCATAGTTTTTTTCATACGTATACTCCTTATAGTGTAATTTATTTCGAAAATGATGACGTCCATAGATTAAATTAGATAGTAACCTTTATGCATCTAAATTGCTATTGATAATCATTTTCATTTGAACATCCTGTTAATAAGTATAGTCATTAATTATGTGAAAATCTTGTGAATGGTGTGAGTTAATAAAATTAAACATACATTAGATACAGTCTCATCTAATGCGCACCAGAGTCATCCCCCACACGTACTAATCAATAGATTAGGCACCTTATAAACCATGATTTCTACTGCAAAAAAAGTGCCCATTAATAGCTAATTTTTTCATAATCCATTGCCTGGTAGCAATCTTCTTTTTATAGTTTCCGTCTTTTAATATTTCACAGAAACTATTTGATTATCAGGTTTAATAGAAAAAACGAGTAAAACTGAATGAAACAGTTTTACTCGTTTTTTCTATTATGCTGGATATTGATTGTTATGAAAAACCGTACTTTACCTATTATCTTATTTTTATCATTCAATCATTGAATAGCCCCTGCCGTGTATTGTTTGAATATATCTGTCTTTCTTCTCGCACTTTAACTTTTTTCTTACATACCCAATATATAAGTCTACTACATTGGGATTTACTACTACGTTATATCCCCAAACTTGGTTCAAAAGCATTTCACGGCTCAATATTGTATTTTTATTCTTGATTAAAAATACAAGCAAATCGTACTCGCGCTTAGTAAGCGAGAGATTTTTACCACCTTTTTTTACAATATTACTAGATGCATCAACAAAGAGATCTTTAAACTGAAAAAAGGTTGTCTCATTTTGCTGGTTACAGTCACTTCTCCTTAAAATAGCTTGAACCCTTGCTACTAATTCTTCTTTCGCAAATGGTTTTCTTATATAATCATCTGCTCCTGCTTGTAACCCTGCTACGCAATCCTTACTAGAAATATTATCGGTTACAATAATTATCGGTGTCGTTTTAACAAGTCGTATTTGTCTACAAATTTCTGGTCCAGATATACTTAATGAATCCCAATCCAATACGATAATATCCCAATCTTCTTCATATATTATATTTAAACCTTGGTTTTCATTGTGAAGTTTTAAAATGAAATGGCCTTCTTGCGTCAAACCGCTTACGATTTTCTTTGCAAAAGACCGTTCATTCTTAATTACTAACACCTGCTTCACCGATGGTTCACCTCTACTTCAATATAACTTAGTTGGATAAAAAGTTATCCCCAAAAAATAATTTAAGATTTATAAATATTAAATACCTAAAAAAAGTCATTATAACAGCTTATTAGGAGAACTCTATATAATCTTACAATAGATATGGAGAAAAACACAAAATATATGAAGATTTAAATGAATATTTTTCAATCATTAAGGGGCAGCTATAGTATCTACCTGCTTATCATCAATAACTATTCATTCAGTTTCTGTTTCAAGGGCACCATCCTCAACTTAAGCATTTTATAAAACCACAAAACAAAAAAACTGTATTCTTTCTATTAAACCTGCCTTTTATACATTGAATCATTTTTTAAGATGTTCTTAAGATTGACTTTAATAGAGTTTAAGGTTGATCTCCTATAATGCAATTGTAGCAAGTTAACAAACAATGAAATAAGGAGAGATACAACATGAAAAATGTATTGAAATGGGGTTGTCTAACATTATTGATATTAACGATTTTGGGAGGCATTGGTTTATTTCCACTCGGGAAAACGCTTTGGGGAGCTGCAGATAAGATGGTTCAGGATCCTCCGAAAGAAGAATTAGTAACTGTAGATACACACCAATATTCTAACGAATATGTTCAAGATCCAACCGGTAGGAAATACGCTGGGAAAGTCGTTGAGATAGCTGGTGTGGTGAAAAAAGTAAATACAGATAACATTGAGCTAGAGGGCGAAAAGAAAATCAGTATAGATTTTCAAAAAGATGTAACAATTACTGATTTAACAGTTGGCGATACTGTTACTGTACGTGGGTTTGATGCAGGATACGATAAGGATAAAGATGAATTTTCAATTGTGAAAAGCATTATTATAAAATAATAATAAGAAAAGGCAGCCAAGATAAACTGCCTTTTCTTATTAGCAAAAATGAGAATTGATACAATGTTACACAAAGCTAGAAATAGGACAAGCTATTCTATTTGTAAATATTTTATTTATATCAGCTATTTTCAGTCGTTTTATGACGTATTTTTAGGCAATGAAATTGTAAATATCGTGCCTCTATCCAATTTACTATCGACGGTAATATTCCCATTATGTAATTCGATAATACGCTTAGAAATGGCTGCTGGACAAGGTTCTTCCGAATTAATTGGTTATGGTACAGCTGTTATTGTAAAGTAAGAAAACGTTATTACTACTAATAAAAGTGTTTCTAACAATAACCTTTGCCTTCCAAGCATAAGTTCCCTCAAATAAAAAAACAGGCTATTCTTTCTGTATATTTCTACAAAAAGAATAGCGCTTTTTTTGTAAATTAAAAAGTTATTTTAGTGTCTTTTTTACAAACAGAATAAAAATTAGCAGACTAATAAATCCAGATACAGCACAAACAATAAATATCATTTGATATCCCATGAGCTGTGAAACAAACCCTAAAAGAATAGCGCCTAAACCAATTCCTAAATCAAAAGCAGTAAAAAATGTCGCGTTTGCCACTCCTCTTTTCTCTGGTGGAGCTAATCGTAAAATTGCCACTTGAAGCGCAGGTTGTGCCGATCCAAATCCAATTCCGTACAAAATAGCTGTAATAACTAGTCCGACAACCCCATTTGTCATTGCTAGGACTAATAGTGCGACTATCAGTATAAAAAGCGCAGGAACAATAATGACTCCTTCTCCATGTTTATCGGATATCTTTCCCCCAAGTGGTCTAATTACGATAAGTGTAACAGCATAAACTAAGAAAAAAGTACCAGCATTAACTTGAATGTTTGCCGCAAACAGTGGTAAAAATGTTGTAATGCCACCAAAAGTGAAGGATAAGAAAAATGTAACAATAGCGGTTGGTAATACTGTTTTTTCAAAAAATGATATTGGCTTTTTTGATGTATATTGAACTGCTGGAATTTTTGTACCAAATGCAAGTATGAATGCAATAAGTGCTAATGCTGTGCATAGAAGAAATAGATAATGAAATGAAAATGATTTTACTACCCAAAGACCTAATATTGGTCCTAAAGCCATACCTAAAGTCATTGCAAGTCCATACCAGCCCATTCCTTCTCCGCGACGAGATGGTGGAATCACATCAGTCACAGCTGTGGAGATCGAAGTGGTACCAACTGCCCAGCTGATTCCATGAATGATACGTAATACCACTAAAAATGCAATTCCTGTTACCCAATCATAAAAATACATTGTAATTGCAAAAAATAGTAGTCCGCTTATTATAAATACGCGCCTGCCATATCGATCCATTAATCCTCCAACAATAGGACGGAAAATGACTGCCGATATTGTAAACACTCCAATAATAAATCCAACTTGCGATTCACTTCCACCTAATTGTTTAATAAACATAGGTAGTGTTGGCATTAATAAATAAAAACCACTAAATAGTAATAATGATGTAATTGTCAGCATTATATAGTTTTTCGTCCATAAACGTTCCATTGTAATGTAATCCTTCTTTCTATCGTTTGAATAACTTGAGAATGGAAAGTTCGCATCAATTGGGGTCTTAGCACTCAAAAGTAAAGAGATAAGTGAATAAAAAAAGCAGTACCACCGCTATAAAAGTGTTGGTACTGCTATATAGAAGTAACAAATATTTTTGTTACTTAAAACGTACTTGCTACTTTAATCGCTTTTTCAAGCCCTTCAGCAATAATATCTTCTGCTTTATCTGGGAATTGGTTGTGACCTTCAATTACTATTTTTTCTATATCTTTTGCACCGAAGAAGCTCATCATACTTGCTACATATTTAACAGCCATTTCCATTTCAGCTTTTGGTCCTTTAGAATATACACCGCCACTTGCGTTTAATAATGCAATTTTCTTATCTCCAATAAGACCTACTGGACCTTCTGGCGTATATTTAAATGTTTTGCCCGCACGGTTTAAGTAATCAATATATGTGTGTAGTACAGCTGGGATTGTTAAATTCCATAGCGGGAAACCAAATACAACTTTATCAGCTGCAAGGAATTGATCTAAATATTTATCAGCAACAGCTACTGCCTTTGCTTCTTCTGCTGTTAAATCAAATCCTCTACCAGACTTAAATGTACCGTTAATCATATCTACTCCTACATATGGCAATTCCTCATTGTATAAATCAAGCTCTACCACTGTATCATTTGGATGTGATTCTTTATAACTTGCTAAAAAAGCATAATATAATTTCACACTAACTGCTTGGTTTGCTGGACGATTGTTTGCTTTTACAAATAAAACTGTTGTCATGTTTTTTTCCTCCTATTACTCACTCTTACGTTTTTCTATATTTACTCATTAAAAAGAGTAACCTATTACTTTTATAACAAAAACAATATAGTCAACACAATTGACTTCATTATGTATTTTACAACAGCATTAAAATACAGTCAACAAGGTTGACTGTATTTTTTTGAAATCTATATTTTACTACTAATCTAGCATTAACACTCTCCATCTATACTACATTGCAGTCCATCCAACTCATTCTCTTTATTCTTTTCTATTTCTTGATCAATTATCTTTGCTAATTTTTCTTTACTAGTAAACCCTTGAATAACTTCATCACCAATACAGAACGTAGGAACAGCCATAATTTCTGCTTCTCTATGGGCATGCTTTATCGCTTCTTGATGCATTTCTCGGTACTTTCGTGATACCAATGCTTCCTTAAATACATCCTGAGAAAGTCCCACTTCCTCCGCCAATTTTGTTAACACTTCGATATCTTCAATATTTTGTTCCTCTTGGAAATGTGCAATAAACACTTTATGATGAAACTCATTTCCTTTTCCATGTTCCTTTGCAAATTGATAACCTTCAAACGCAAGGTGCGTATATGAACGAAAATGTGGAAACTTTATTTCTAATCCTAATTTTTTAGCAGTAGGATAAATAAATGTATTCCAAGCTTCCATTACACGAGGTTGTGTCCGTGGATCAATTTTCGGTGATGGACTAGGACGCAATTCAAATGGCATCCATTCTACTTCTACATCTTTTTCCTTTACAACCTCATCCAAAGGACCTGTTGCTAAAAAACAAAATGCGCATACAAAATCAGAATAAACTTTAATTTTTACAGTCATATATACGTTACCTCACTTTTTTATCTATCTAGATGAAAAAATATATGCTTACATTGTATCCGCATACTTACGGCGAAGAATTTATTTACTAATAATGTAACGGGATTGTTCCATTGTCATTTATTTTGGTTCCATAACAATTTGATAAAACATCGTCCTTACAATATCTTTTTAAAACTGTACTCCATGTCCCCACCTAGAGCTTCAGGTGTATCACCAGTTTCTCTGAAATCGTGTGTATGAATTTGTTCAAACGGACCAAAATCTGTTTGTTTATAAAATTCATAACAAGGGAACCCATCATGTTTACCTTCAATATCAACAGTACCATCTTTTTTGACATGCACAGTTAAAAGATAGTCAACAGCAGGTGCATTTATATTTAATGGATTGCTAGCACTTGCACTCATTTGAAACTTGACGTCATCAGAAGCCCATTCAATATCAGTGCATACAATACGTTCTGTACTAGCTTTTCCTGATTTCTTATTAACAGAACCATCTGAAGTTGTGACTCTTTCTGTTGTTATACCCGTATTCCCATATGTGAAAATTTCTTTTTTGTGAAAATCTACAACTACTTCTTGTTCAACTCTAGAACGCATAGCGTTTACAGCATAAGGGGTAAATTCACGTGCGTCACCTTCGAATTCGATTAAGGTTCCCGTTTGATTATCTTTCTTAGATCCAGTCCAACCTATTGGAGTCCAAGACGTTGGAATGAATACACTTGCTCTAATTTTAACGATATTAGTCATGAGAAACACCTCTGGAATTTTATTTTGGATAATACATAACCTTTAATCATTGAGCAAAACAGGTTGCAATTTCTTTCTCATAATCAATTGCTTTTCCTTTCATATTCGCTCTTTCTTGTCTAAATAGTAATACGCTTCTGATTCATATTTATATTTAAATTGTCTTTTTAAAACTGTATTCCATTTCTCCAGCTAGCGCCGCTGGAGTATCACCGGTTTTTCTGTAATCATGTGTATAGATTAATTCAAATCGACCAAAATCCGTTTGCTTATAAAATTCATAGCAAGGGAACCCATCATGAGAACCTTCAATATACAAAGCTCCACTTTTGTTAACACGTATAGTTAATAAATAGTCAGCCGCAGGTGCTGCTGTATCTAAAGGGTTGCTGGCACTTGCTCTCATTTCAAAAGAAACTTCATCAGTGCCCCACACAACATTCGTACATACAATGTTGTCTGTACCTGTTTTTCCTTTTTTATGCTCAATAGAACCATCTGGATTTGTAATTTTTACAGTTGTAATACAAGCATCTGCAAATGTGAAAATTTCTTTTTTATAAAAATCAATAATCACTTCTTGCTCTAATCTTGATCGCATTGTGTTTACTGCATATGGTGTAAATTCACGTGCATCACCAGCATATTCTAAGATTCTTCCTGTTGCAGACTCCTTAATAGGTTCTAACCAAGCATAAGGTGCAAATACACTTCCTCTAATTTTTACGATATTAGCCATGAGAAACCTCCATAATGTATTAATTTTATTTAGGTGAATCTTATTCTTTTCATGCTCCAAATACAGTCAATTAAGTTGACTATATCCCGTATAGTACAACAGAACTCTAATATAGTCAACTTAATTGACTTAATTGGAGAAGGTTTTACATATGAATCATCCAATACTGAGTGAATTGGATCTTACATCACTTTTCCCATTATTCATTCTCACCTTTCTGTTTTTAATATGATCGATAACAAACCACGCATAGGGTGGTCGATAAAATAACAAAGTTACAAATAGTAACCTATATGATTAATTTATCCAAATACTTTTTATTGTATTTATATTTTCCTTTCTAAAAAACATCTACATAAATTCTTATTTTCTAAATTATTTCTATTAATTTTTTGATGTAAATAAAAAACAAAACCCTTATTATATATGGTTTTTATTTACGTTTATATAGAGGAAACTATTTATTTACTAGCCTATAAAAAAAGAATTAGAAATAAGAATAAGGGAAAATAAGGAAAAATAAAATTGTTGACTATTTAAATCACCCTGGTTACGATTAGTAACATTGAGTGACACGAGTTACTATTAGTAACCTTGAGTGACGCAATCAAATAAGACACTTTACAAATACATTAAGGGTTTAAGAAAGAAGGAATAATCACATGACTACATTTAATCTTTCCAATGAAGGATCTATTCAAACAAATTTGAAAGGGAAAAATCTTCTTGCTCAACCTTTCTTAAATAAAGGATTAGCATTCACAAAACAAGAACGTAAAGATCTTGGCTTAGAAGGGATATTACCTCCAACAGTTTTAACGTTAGAAGAACAAGTTAAGCGTGCTTATCGACAATTTAAAGAACAACCTAATAACTTACGAAAAAATGTTTGGTTAAATGATTTATCTAATCGCAATACCGTATTATTCTATCGATTACTAACAGATCATCTTAGTGAAATGTTACCTATCATTTACACTCCGACTGTTGGACAAGCCATTCAAGAGTATAGTCATGAATATCATCGTCCAGACGGTGTTTATCTTTCTATTAATGATATGGATGGAATTGAAAAAGCATTTGCAAATAGTGGAGTTAAAGCAGAGGATATTGATTTAATTGTAACTACAGATTCTGAAAGTATTCTGGGTATTGGAGATTGGGGAGCAAATGGAATTAATATTTCTGTTGGTAAATTGGCTGTTTACACGGCAGCTGCTGGTATCGATCCCAGTCGTGTGTTACCTGTTGTATTAGATGTAGGGACAAACAACGAAGAGTTGTTACAAGATCCTCTTTATATTGGAAATCGAAATGAACGTGTTCGAGGCGAAAAATACGACGAATTTATTGATGCATATGTTGAAAAAGCATTAGAAATGTTCCCAAATGCTTTATTACATTGGGAAGACTTCGGTAATGTCAATGCGCGCAACATTATTGAAAAATACGGAGATAAGATTTTAACATTTAATGATGACATTGAAGGTACTGGAGCTATTACATTAGCAGCCATCCTTTCTGCTGTTCAAGTTACTGGTGTCCCATTACGAGAGCATCGAGTAGTGGTATTTGGACCAGGAGCCGCAGGGATTGGTAATGCTGATCAAATTCATAATGCGATGGTGTTTGATGGTCTTTCGACAGAAGAAGCATATAGTAGATTTTGGGCTGTTGATTACCGAGGACTTTTAACAGACGATATGGATGTTATTTTAAACTTCCAAAAACCTTACTTACAAAAATCGGAAGAAGTAAAAGATTGGGCGCGTGATGAATCCGGTAAAATAACTCTTCTGGAAGTAATTAAACAAGTAAAACCTACTATTCTGATTGGAACATCAGGTGTAACGGGAGCCTTCTCAGAAGAAATTGTAAAAGAAATGGCCAAACATGTGGAACGCCCAGTCATTATGCCAATGTCAAACCCAACGCCATTAGCAGAGGCAACTCCGCAAGATTTACTTACTTGGACAGATGGAAAAGCACTAATTGCAACAGGAAGTCCATTTGATCCCGTTTCTTATAAAGGGACAGTATACGAAATTGGTCAATCTAACAATGCATTTGTATTCCCTGGTTTAGGACTTGGTTCGATTGTCGTAAAAGCTAAAGTGATTACAAGTGGTATGTTTACTGCTGTTGCAAATGCTGTGACTGATATGACTGATAGTCGTAAAGCTGGTGCTTCATTACTTCCAAGTACAAAGGACTTGCGTTCTGTTTCTATAGCAGTAGCAATTCAAGTTGCAAAAGCAGCTATTCAAGATGGCGTGGCTCAACATGTTCCAGAAGATGTTGAACAAGCTGTAAAAGATGCTATGTGGCACCCAACTTATAAATCAATCAAAGCTAGTGAAAATTCGGAGATAACTATGTAGGTTTAAATGAATGCCTATCACCTTGATAGGCATTGGTATTTACTAGAAACTATTCACTTTGAAGTTAAATCGTAATTTAGGGATATATATACCCAGATCAATGTGAAGTATGGAGGATTTTAAAATGGAAACGAGTCAAATCTTTATTATTCTAACACCTATTTTCTTTACCATCCTATTAGGATATTTAGCTGGATATTTTAAAAAATTTGATGCGACGACATCAAAAGGATTAAATACATTAGTAACGAAATTTGCATTACCAGCCCATCTGTTTGTGGGGATTACAACAACCCCTAAGCAAACATTAATTGAAAAATGGCCATTTTTACTTGCCTTAGTTATTGGTATTGTAGGTTTTTATATTGTTTTCCTATTAATTGCTAAATACGTATTTAAGTTTTCATTAACAGAAGCATCCATGTTTTCTTTAAACTCAGCCCAACCAACTTTTGCATTTATGGGAACTCCGGTTTTAGGAAGTTTGTTTGGAGCAAGTGTGGCTGCGCTTCCAATTGCCATTACAGGAATCGTTGTGAATGCCATACTAGATCCATTAGCTACTATTATTGGTGCAGTAGGTCAAAGTAAAAATAAAGAGACCGACGAGAAAGAAAGTCTTTTGAAAGTAACTATTAAATCAATTTTACATGGTCTTTCAGAGCCGTTGGCCTGTGTTCCTTTAATTGGGGTTATTCTTGTGCTATGCGGGTTCCAGGCACCTCATTTATTAGCGAAAAGTTTAGAGCAAATTGGTGGTATTACATCGGGCGCAGCGTTATTTGCTGTTGGGGTTACAATCGGAATTCGTAAAGTTCAATTTAGCTCAACTGCATTTGGGATTTCGCTTCTTAAAGTAATCGTCCAACCACTTCTCATGATTGGAATTGCGCATGCAATCGGATTATCTTCAGGTGACGTAACAAAGTTAGTTTTATTAGTAGCATTCCCAGGATCTGCAGTAGCTGCTATGATTTCAGTGAAATTTGACAGTCTAGCAGGTGAGACAGCCTCTTCTTTCTTTATTAGTGCGCTTATGTCTCTTGTCACTCTTCCCTTTTTGATTTCTTGGTTGATGTAAATAAGTTACTGTCAATCAATTGAGATTGTAAAGAATTGAACTGTACTCTATAAAATGGACAGTTTAATAAAAAGACCATAAAAAATCGAGCACTTAAAAGATGGTTTCGATATTCTATCGGAGCCATCTTTTTTAGTGTCTACTGATAACGGTTATAATTATAGCCCTAAAATGATCTGAGTAAACGACTGAAAATTTTTTTGGTGGATTAAGTTGATGTACACAATACTATAGAGCGAGATAATACTGTAGGATGAATTAGATACAAGGTAAGCGAAGAAAATCCTAGGAGAGTTTTTATTAAACACAGTATTGCTACTATAATAAATATAATTAGTAATACTGTGTTTTTAGATTGAAATATTTAAAAATATTTAGCAACTTCTTTAGCTCTAATAATAGCTTTTCCCTTAATTTCTTCAGCCTGTTCTGGAAATTTGTTATGTCCTTCGACAAATATTCCTTCAAAGAAAGAGGTTCCAAAGAATTCCATCATAACCTCTAAATACCGATGTCCCATCTCCTTACGCGCTTCTGGTCCTTCAGAATAAATATCGCCACGTGCTTGAATATGCAATGCTTTTTTACCTGTTAATAATCCTACCGCTCCTTCTTTTGTATACTTAAATGTTTTTCCTGATACAGCCACAGCGTCAAGATATGTTTTTAAAATGGCTGGAATAGAGAAATTCCACATTGGAGCGACGAATACATACTTGTCAGCTAATACAAATTGCCCGCCTAATTCAGCTAGACGTCCTACTTTTGATATTTCAATAGGTGTTAATTCATGTAAAGGAATGCCAGATCTAAGTTTCTTCCACCCATTAAATACATCAGCATCAAGATATGGAATATCCGCTTTGTATAAATCAAGATGAACAACTTCATCATAGGGGTTTAATTCTTTATAGGATTTAATAAATTCTTTTCCAACTGCCATACTGTATGATTCGGTATCGTCAAATGGATGCGCTGTAATATAAAGAAGATTTGCCATTTGTTTCTTCCTGCCTTTCTAAAATGAGGTCAGTTATTACTTTAATATGAAACAGTGTAATTTTTTTAATATGAATTGTCTACTTATTGAATTGATTGACTATATTTTTTAGGAAATTGCACTTCGTCTTGTCTTAATATGTGTTTGATTTACATATTTGAAAGGGCCTTTTTATTTACTCTTTTATCCAACTTTCAGCCCATTGACTAATCGGTCCAAGAATTCTTCCTAATTCTGTTCCTTTTTTTGTTAGTAAATACTCTATTCGTACAGGTCGTTCCGCGGTCACATGTCGTACTACCATATCGTTATCCTCAAGTTCTTTCATTCTTTCTGTAAGCATACGTTTACTTAAATCTGGAATCATTGAATGAATTTCACTAAACCGTTTAGGACCACTCATAAGTACATAAATAATTAGTCCTGTCCATCTTTTTCCTATTAATTCAAAGCTTTTTTCTATTTTCGGCCCTATGTCTCGTTGTTCATCCATTTCTCATACCTCCATATAGATGATTTGTAATCTTTTATTCTCCGTACATTTATTGTAATCACATAAATTATATCAAATAAATAAAACAATTCCTTTACTTTAGTAGGAATTTATAATTAATTGGATATTTAAAGTAACCTGTATATTTTTATGATGAGGAGTTTTATTGAAAAAACTCAATATTTTCATCCTGTTATTTCTTATTAATATGTAATTTTATTGAGCTTTTATGTGAGGAAATAGTCATTGACGTACAAATACCTTAAGGGTATCGCGATTACATAAAGCAAACCAACTTACTAAAGGTTACTTTGAATGCTGTTATTAAGTTTTTGAATATTTGAGTTCTATTACTGTTTATAAAAGAAATTTTACAAATAATGCGTTGCTTTAAGTGAGTCATATTTCTTTCATAACAAAAACTACATAGTTAACTTGATTGATTATGCCGTTTGTAGTAAAATTAAAGTCAACTTAATTGACTTTATTCAAGGAGGTCATATGTATGAATCATCAAGGATTTAAGGAACTAGATCTTACATCACTTTTGTCATTATCCTTTAGTACATCGATTAATGAACTACATGACAGATTGAGTGAATTGGGATTTGGAGATATTAGACCTATACATGGTTTTATGTTTAAATACATCACTCCTAATGGAGCAACAGGTATAGAACTAGCTGAATATTTAGGGATTACAAAGCAGGCTGTAAGTAAAATGGTGGATTATCTTGAGAAAAGTGGTTATGTAATGCGTAAAACTCATCCCACTGATAAGAGAGGGAAAATTATCGTTTTGACTGAACGAGGTTGGTTAGTAGTGCAAGCAAAAGAGAAGATACTAACTGAAATTGAGGCGCGCTGGATTGAAAACATAGGTGCTGAACGAATGCAAATGCTCAAGGAAGATTTAACAAAACTAGTTTATGAAGCAAATGAAGGTAATTTACCATTGAAGTTGAGACCTGTCTGGTAAATATAGAATGCCTCAAGACCTTAACTTGATGCATTCCCATCAAGTTAAGGTCTTATAATACCCCTATAACAAAAATTTTGTGCATTTTGCTTGTTTTTATTGTTTTGGGGTAACTCGTTCTTTTTAGCCTAATGGCAATGGGGCAGGATTCCAAAATGAAAATTTGATCTCTCCACAGTTGTCTATGAAAATTCAATTCATTTATAGCCTCTATTTCAAGTGCAGGCTTACAAACTTGCCAACTTCCTCTATTGTTAGAATCAGCATATGTATAACTCTTTCCACCCTCATTTAAAAAGGCAGGTATAATCTCAAATTTGATACCATCGCTAAAATCCATAAATTAAAGTTAATTACAACGTAAAAATTGGAAGCATAAATTTGCCGCAAACTTATGGTTCATATCACACAATGTAAATTAAATCATATTTTGACCATGTATTAAATCATAAAATATCCTAATATTAGTTAAGAATTATGTATTATTCCAAAATAAATAAAGCATATTTTGACTTAAACTTCATATTTAAACCATAAAGTGTCCAAAATATTGACTCAAATCTAGGAAGAGAAAGAGCATGCTTTGAAAAAATATTGTTCAAAACATGCTCTTATTTATTTTTTCTTTTATTACTTTATTCTGACGTGCATAAAAACTAATTTTCCCTAACTATAACTTCCCCATTAGGGTACCTATACTTAATATAATCTCCTCCCCAATCACAAAGTACCTTTAAAACTTCTTTTAATGATTGTCCCTGTTCTGTAAGGGAATATTCAACTTTTGGTGGTACTTGATTGTATACCTTTCTAGATATCAAACCATCTTTTTCAAGCTCTTTTAATTGCTCAGTGAGCATTTTTTGGGTAATACCAGTTACTAAGCGTTTTAATTCACCTGTTCGTATTGGGCCCCTTGTTAAGTGATATAAAATATGCGCTTTCCATTTCCCACCAATAACTTCTAAAACTACTTCTATTCTATTATTGTATTCCTTCTTCATACCAAACTCCTTTATATATCCGACAGGTACTTTTCCGTGCCTATAGTACGAAAAGGTGTCTATATCACGAAAAAGTGCGTACTTTTCATTATATCAGTACTATACCATAATAGGGGTTGTTAGCAACTTATGTGAAAGGGTGATGTATTCTTATACATTAAACATTCCATTCATAATGAGTTCACTATCATACAAGATAAATAATGGAGGTAACACATATGAAAAAAGAAAATCACACGACAAATTTTTATGATGTGATTCGCGACCGTCGTTCGGTTCGCTTTTACGACCCTTCAGTTAAAATGACTGAAGAAGAAATCAAAGAACTTCTTGGAGAGGCTATGCTTGCACCAAGTGGAACAAATCTAAATCCTTGGCGTTTTATGGTCTTTACAGATCCAGCTATGAAAGAGAAGCTTCTTCCAATGGCTTCTGGACAACAGCAAGTGGTCGATGCATCCGCAGTTATTGTGGTGTTAGGAGATATGAATGCTTATACAATAGAGAACGCTGATAAAATCAATCAAAGAGCTGTTGATATTGGTTATATGACAGAAGAAATTAAAGACAGAATTAACAACAGTGTGCAGGGTTATTATGGTTCTGTAAGTGAACAAGTAAAAAAAGAATGGCAAATGCTTGATGGTGGTCTGCTAGCTATGCAATTTATGCTAGCTGCAAAAGCAAGAGGATATGATACAGTACCTATGCTTGGTTATAGCATTGAAGAATTCCGTAAGGAATTTAATGTCCCAGAAAATTTAGTTAACATCCTAATGATTACTGTTGGTAAAGCAAGAGAGGCGGGATTCCCCACTGTAAGATTAGGTGTTGATGAAGTAACCTGCTGGAATGGAAAGCTTTAATCATCACTAATTTGCAAATCACTTTTTTATAATCGGGGAACCATTGATAAATCGGTTCCCTTAACATAAAAGAACAGCGAAAAAAACAAAATTTCTTAACACCGAAAATCCCTGATTTACTTGTAGACTCTTACTAGTCTGCCTATAGACAAGGAATTTCCAAATACAAGATATGAAACCAATACAGAAATAAAAAACACACTCTAATTATGGATATTAAATATCTATATTAACTATGAAAGAAGGTTATTTTATGAAATTAAGCGTTTTAGACCAAACTCCAGTTTCAAACGGGCAGACTGCTCTTAAAACTATACAAAATACTATTGAATTAGCTCAATTAGTAGATGGATTAGGATATCACAGAATATGGTATTCAGAACATCATGGATCTGCAAACTTAGCGAGTGCTTCACCTGAAATATTGATTGCTCATATTGCATCAGTGACGAACCAAATTCGTGTTGGTTCTGGTGGAATCATGCTAATGCACTACTCGCCATTAAAAATGGCAGAAATATTTAAAACATTAACGACTTTATATCCTAGCAGAATTGATTTCGGTGTAGGTCGTGCACCCGGTGGTGATCAATTTTCTACCCTTGCATTACATGAAGGAAAACAACCGAACTTGTTCAATCAGTACGATAAATTAGCGGAAACAATGATGTTTATGTCAGAAACGATGCCTGCTGATCATCTGTATAATCGTACGCTCGCTGCTCCATTAGGCGCTCCATTACCTGAAGTTTGGTTATTAGGATCTAGTGGTAGTAGCGCTGCGCAGGCAGGACGATTCGGTATTGGATATTCATTTGCTCAATTCATTAGCGGACAATTATCTGCCGAAATGTTGGAGTCTTACCGTACAAATTTCACTCCTTCGGAGTTTATGCAGAATCCTAAAATTAATGTTGGCTATTTCGTGATGGCAGCAGAAACAACTGAAAAAGCTGAATATCATGCAGCTAGTTTAGATTTAAACTTATTATTCTTAGATAAAGGGATGCCTTTTCAAATAGTATCTCCTGAGGAAGCATTAAGTTATTCTTATACGGAAATGGATAAGATGCATATACAGAAAAATCGTAACCGATTCCTAGTAGGAAGCGCAAAAGATGTTGCGAGTACGTTACGTGAACATGATGAGAAGTTTGATATTAATGAAGCTGTAATTGGAACAATAAGTCATAGTCATGAAGCAAGACTACAGTCTTACCGATTACTTGCAAAAGAACTTTTATAAAGAGAAAGGTGGAAAAAGAAATGATTGAAATTTTAAATCGAATTAACATATTAGCAAAAAAACAAAAAGAAGATGGTTTAACACAAACAGAGTTACAGGAGCGTCAAGAATTACGCCAAGAATACCTTCAAATTATTCGCGGTCAAGTGAACAGCACTGTTACAGGGTTAACGATATTAGACCCTTTGGGTAATGATGTTACACCTGAAAAATTGAAAAAAGAACAGGAAAAGCAATCATTCAAAAAGAATGATAACACATGAAAATGACCACTGGTGTGGAACAAGCTGTATATGCTCTTTTGTTACTTAATCGTTTACCTAAACAGGCAATGTTATCAGGTGAATCATTAAGTCAACAACTACTTGTTTCTCCAACTTACCTTCAAAAATTAATGAGAAAACTTGTACGAGCAGGGCTTGTTTCTTCAGTGCCAGGGGTAAAAGGCGGATTTCGATTATTAGCTGTTCCTGAAAACATTCGAATATATGACGTGTACATTGCCGTAGAAGGTGTAGAATCCCTTTATCATTCAAATGGCATCTATCATACGATGTTCCAATTAAAAGAAAACACAACCTGTCTATTATCTGACGTAATGGAAGAAGCTGAAAATGCATGGAAATCCATCCTAAAACATACAACAATTCTCTCTTTACACCAGGCGCTTAATAATACATCGTCAAAGGGCTCTCTTACTAAAATTGATTCTTGGTTGAAAGAAAAAATCGTCTCATAAGGATCAATCTCATTTTTTTCGTTAAGGGAAGTAAAAATTCGTAGAACAACTCAACAATAGAAGGTACGATTGGTTGAAATATGTTCTAAACAAATAATTTTTAGGGGGTAAATTAATGTTAATTAGAGTAGTAACTCTTGATAGTAAAGCGGGAATGGAAGAACAATTGCGAGAAATGGGTCGAGATGTACTCATACCTATCAACAAAGAATCCGGCTCTATGAATGCATATTTCTTAGAGCCTAGTGCTGAAGATGACAATCTTTCTTTTGGTGTAGTAAGTATTTGGTCAGACAAAGAAACATTAGATACTATGAAAAACAGTGAAAGGTATCTTACTTTAATTCAAAATATGAGTCCTTTAATTAAATCATTAACAGATCGTCTATACTTGACTAGGTGAAAGTTTTGAATATTTTTTTCATAATTATTATCATTAAAAAAATAAGAAATATATATCCAAGGTACAATATAACATGCAAACGGGTCATAACTGGAATTACAATCCAAATTATGATCCATTTTTGCATTTGTCTCCGTAGTATCCCTAATCTTTGAAACGAGTGTCCTAGTTAGGGTAGAAAATTCAACACGCTCATCTACCTTATCATTTCTTACAAGTCATAACTTTAGTGCAATATATCCTTGTATAACAAAAAGGAAGCATAAGTTTGCCACAAACAAAAAGAACCATACCCCCGCCACTCTGGCAAAGTTATGGTTCATATCATACAAAATAAAAAACCACCAAACAGTTATGTATTGGTGGAGACGGTGGGAGTCGAACCCACGTCCAAAAATATCGGCACTTAAGCTTCTACGAGTGTAGTCGATATATTAGCATTTCGCGAACTCTTCGGCCTATCGACAGGCTTCCAAGTTGCTAGTCTGATTGTTCTCTTCCTTCGCCCTCAGACGGCGAACTCCGGCGTAGTCCACTTAGTTTGAGTCCCTTACCCTACCACATGGACGATGGAGGGAGGAACCTTTAGTGCAATTAAGCAGCTAAAGAAAGATTGTTTTGTTTGCCAATTATAGGCTTTGACGTTTTAACGAGGCCGATCCCCTCGACTCGCAACCTAAGCTCGAACTATCCCTGTCGAATCCGTAACGTCCCCATGATAAAAATGGAGCATACGAAGAAATATCGTGATAGCTACTAAGAGCTGTTTTTCAATGTGCAACAATCTTACATAAGTTATTATATCATACGCGCGCCGTTTTACAAATGTAAATATCTGTATTACATCTTTTGACGATCACGGAACACGCGTGCAATTTCACGTTTAGCTTCTTTCTCTTTTAAATCGTGACGCTTATCATATTGCTTCTTACCTTTTGCTAAACCAAGTGCCATTTTCGCAAATCCATTTTTCAAATAGATTCTAACTGGAACTAATGCATATCCTGTTTCTTTTGCGTAACCTGCTAGCTTATCAATTTCTTTTTTATGAAGAAGTAACTTCCTTGTACGTAGCGGATCGTGATTGAAACGATTCCCTTGTTCATATGTATTAATATGCATATTATGAACCCATACTTCACCGTTATGTATACGTGCAAACGCATCTTTCAAGTTCACGCGTCCAGCGCGAATCGACTTAATTTCCGTTCCTTGAAGGACAAGCCCTACTTCGTATGTTTCTTCGATGAAATAATCATGAAATGCCTTTTTATTTTGCGCAATAACCTTACCTGTACCTTTTGGCATATAACGTCCCTCCTCTATTTTTACCATTGTAACAAATGTAAACAAAAAGCGAAAGTGGCTCGCTCAGAATGTGAGGTGGATGGAGCTTCTGACCTTGAGGCGCTCTTTGCCTCCTGGAAAGAAGCGAAGCCGCCAAACATTCTAGCCACTGTAGCTGGATTCCATAAAAAGCGAAAGTGGCTCGCTCAGAATGTGAGGCGAAGCCACTCTTTTCTTACTTGCGCTTTTTCTTTTTCTTCTTGAATCCTGGTACATTTTCAAAGAATCCTTTTTTCTTCTTACCATTACTATTACCATCTTTTTTCCCTGGCTGACTAACGGATGTGGATGCAGATGCAGATGCTGATGCTGATGCTTTTCCTTGTCCACTACGATCAAACTTTCTTCCTGTGCCGCGTTCACCACCGCGCTCATTACTACGTTCGCTACGTCCACCGCGTTTCTTTCTGCCTGTTCTTGGCTGTTCAATCACAACTGGACGATCTTTGAACTTACGACGAGGTGTGCCTTTCATGCCAACGATTTCAAAGTCGATTGCACGCTCGTCTTTATTTACGTTAATAACACGAATTGTAATTTCGTCACCGATGCGGAATACGTTACCTGTACGTTCTCCGATCATCGCAAAATGTTTTTCGTCATAACGGTAGTAATCATCTGTTAAATAGCTAACGTGTACAAGACCTTCAATTGTATTTGGAAGCTCTACGAATAAACCGAAGTTTGTTACAGAGCTAATCATACCGTCATACTCTTCACCGATCTTATCGACCATATACTCTGCTTTTTTCATTTCGTCTGTTTCACGCTCTGCTTCAACAGCACGGCGTTCCATATTAGAAGAGTGCTCTGCAATCTCAGGTAAGTTTTCACGCCATTTCGCTTGCGTTTCGTTGTCTACTTTACCATTAATGATGTATTCACGAATCAATCTATGAACAATCGTATCTGGGTAACGACGAATTGGCGATGTGAAATGCGTGTAGAACTCAGTTGATAAACCAAAATGTCCTAAGCTGTTCGAATCGTAACGTGCTTGCTTCATAGAACGAAGCATAACTGTTGAAATGACTATTTCTTCCGGCTGACCTTGAACCATTTCAAGAATTTGCTGCAATGCACGAGGGTGTATTTCATTCGCACGTCCCTTTACTGCATATCCGAAGTTTGTTACAAACTCGAAGAAACGCTCAAGCTTATCTTCTTTCGGATCTTCATGGACACGGTACATAAACGGTACGTTCATCCAGTGGAAATGCTCCGCTACTGTTTCGTTCGCAACAAGCATAAACTCTTCAATTAACTTCTCTGATACAGAACGATCACGCATTACAACATCAGTCGGTTTTCCTTCTTCATCTACTAGTACTTTCGCTTCTTTAAAGTCAAAGTCAATCGCACCACGGCGCATACGTTTTTCACGTAAAATTTGTGCTAACTGCCCCATTTCTTTAAACATTGGTACTAGCGGCTCGTAACGTTCAATTAGTGCTTCGTCTTCATCTTCTAAAATGCTTCTTACGTCAGCATACGTCATACGCTCTGTCGTTTTAATTACACTTTGGAAAATCTCGTGTTTTACAACATCACCTAGATTGTTGATTTCCATTTCACAAGATAGTGTCAGACGGTCTACTTTCGGATTTAATGAACAAATACCGTTTGATAAACGATGCGGAATCATCGGAATTACACGGTCTACAAGATATACACTCGTTGCTCTCTCTGCTGCTTCAACATCAATTGGAGAACCTTCTTGAACGTAATGACTTACATCCGCAATATGAACACCAAGCTTATAGTTACCGTTCTCAAGCTTCGTTACTGTAACAGCGTCATCTAAGTCTTTCGCATCCGCACCATCAATTGTAACAATCATTTGATCACGTAAATCACGACGATCTTTTATATCTTCTTCTGAAATCGTTTCTGGTACACTGTTTGCATGCTCCATCACTTCTTCAGGGAATGCTAAAGGTAAATGATGTTTATGAATGACAGATAAAATATCTACTCCTGGGTCATTTTTATGACCTAGAATTTGAATAACTTCACCTTCTGCACTTAAACGGTTCTCTGGGTAGCCCGTAATTTTCACAACTACTTTATGGCCTTCTACAGCGCCCATAGATGCACTTTTCAAGATAAAAATGTCACTTGTCCAGCGTTTATTATCAGGTATAACAAATCCAAAGTTCTTTGACTCTGTATATGTACCAACTAGTTCCTTCGTTCCACGCTCTAAAATACGAACAATCGCGCCTTCTTGGCGTGATCCACTTGATTGTGCGCTAACACGTGCTAATACTGTATCACCATGAAGTGCACCATTTAATTCTGTCGGCGGGATGAAAAGATCATCATCTCCTGTTTTCTTCTCTTCTGGAACGACGAACGCAAAACCACGTGCGTGCCCAATTAATTTACCGCGTACTAAATTCATTTTTTCTGGAAGACCGTAGCGGTTACTACGTGTGCGGATAACAAGCCCCTTCTCTTCCATCATTACAAGTGCCTTTACGAAATCTTTAAAGCCCTCAGAGCCTTCGATTCCAAATGCCGATTCTAATTCTTGTATCGTTAACGGTTTATACGCTTCTTCCCTCATAAATAATAACAACTTATCAATATGTTCTTGCATGATTTCTTCCAAGCAGAAATACCTCCTTTAAACCCTTATATTATTTAGTGTATCCGAAAGATGGGGGATGTATAAAGTGAAACTTTAATCATCTCCCAATGATTTTTTACAGCTTTCATAAAGTGTAACTTTAACCAGTGGTTTTTTGTCCGTCCCCACTGATTATTAGCCCACAAATAGCGGGATAAAAATTCCCTTATGAAAAAAAGAGGCAACTAGACCTTACCAATCTAGTTGCTCCAAGAAGTTATATACATCCTCATGTAGCACATCACGTTCTTTATCAAGTGTAATGACATGCGTAGAGTCTTCATACCATTTAATGTCTTTTAACGTAGATTCTACACCGTTATAAATAATGTTAGCACTATCTGTATTAATCATCTCATCATGACGTGCTTGTACAACGAATGTTGGAGCATAAATCATATCAACATTATTGCGTACGTCACGAATCAACTCCTGTAATGCTTTTAATGTATTCATTGGTGTCTGTTTAAATTCAAACATTTCCTGCTCAATTCGTTCTGGTGATTTTTGCTCACGCTTTTTATATTCGCGGGCATATGCCAATATACCTTGGTACATAATTTCTTCACTTTTAATGTACATCGGTGCACACATTGGTACAACACCTAAAATCGGTAATGTATAAGCAAGTTTTAATGAGAATACTCCGCCTAATGATAATCCAACCGCAGCTATTTTCTCGTAACCTTGATCTTTTAAATGCTGGTAGGCATTCATTACATCTTTCCACCAGTCTTCAGGGCCTGTACGAACAAGCTCTTCTGGTGGTACACCGTGTCCTTTATAAATTGGCGCATGACAAGTATAGCCTTTCTTCTCTAAGAAACGCCCTAGCATGCGTACGTCAGCTGAGTTCCCTGTGAATCCATGTAATAATAAAACAGCGCGGTCTCCACCTTCAAATGTAAATGGTTTTGGAGATGCTAATTTCATCATGTACTTCTCCTCTTTCTCTTCTGTAATCTAGTCGTATTCTTTCTATTCTTAGTGTACCATATTTATAATTCTATAATCTAATTAGAAACTTTTTTTGAATAACAAATCAAAAAAAGAAGAACCATTAGCATAATCCGCTAACGCTTCTTCTTTTAATTTTATAAATTTAAGTACGTAACACCAATTGTTAGTACGAAGAATAGTACAGCTAAGACAACTGTAACACGGTTTAATACCGCTTCAATTCCACGTGCTTTTTGCTTACCAAACAATTGCTCTGCACCACCTGAAATAGCGCCTGAAAGGCCTGAGCTATTACTAGACTGCATAAGTACCATAACAATCATTAAAATCGATACAATAATAAGTAAAACTGATAATAACGTATGCACTTGGCGTACCTCCTACAAAGATTCAGTTATTTTAAATGTAGCATAAATCCTATAGAAAAGCGAGAGCTATAGAATCGCTCTCGCTTTTCTTCTATTACATGAACATCATTGCGAATAACGGTCCAAGCAAACATGTCAAAATTGCTGTTAATGTCATTGTTACCGATCCAATAACACCTTCATGCTCATTATTTTTCATCGCTCTCATAACACCCATAATATGAGACGCACATCCAAAGCCAATCCCTTTACCAACTGAGTTTGTAACACGGCTCCATTTTAATAAAATTGGTCCTGAAATCGTTCCAGTAATCCCTGCGATAACGACGAATGCTGCTGTTAAGGACGGGACACCACCAACTTGTTCAGATACACTCATCGCAACTGGCATTGTCACTGATTTTGGTAAAGAAGATAAAATTAAGCTTTTATCTGTTCCCATAAGTGTGGCGATAGCAAAATCACTTGCAATAGCAACTGTTGTACCTACTAATACACCACCAGCAATTGGTACAACATATTTTTGCAGAACATGACGTTGTTTATAAAGCGGGATTGCAAATGCTACAACACCTGGTCCTAGTAGCTTCGCAATCCAGCCACCACCACTTTCCATATAATTTTGATATGGTATATCAAGCATTATAAATAAGAAAGCCATTAATCCTGTTGCAACAAGCATTGGAATGGTAAATGGTGTTGGAAATAATTTGTAGATTTTTTTAGATAATTGATATAATAGCACCGTAAAAAGAACCCAACCGATTCCGATTAATATTTGGCTCATTGTGTCTCTTTTTCCTTTCTATTCGCAAGATATTGTCCTGTATGTCCTGCGACAATAATAATTAAAAACGTACTCGCTACAACTGTAATGAAAAGGGAAATTCCTTTACTCATAAAAAAAGCACCGTAATTCATTAAGCCAAGCGTTGGCGGAATTAATAAAAACGGCATAATAGCAACGAGTGTTTCTGCTCCTAAATCAAACCATTTCACTGGAAGTACTTTTAGGCTAAGCAAAACAAGTAGGAGGAACATCCCAATCAAACTTCCTGGAATCGGAAGATTCAACATTTCTTGCACCCAATTTCCAACCATATAAAATACATAAAGAGCAGCAATTTGGACAAGAATCTTTGTAAGTTTCATGTTCATCATCCCTTATGTTTATACGATCTTCTGTTAATATCCTTATCATAGTATAAATTGTAAAAACCTGCAATTTATCAAATCGACAACGAAAACCCACTATATTACACGCTTACACCCTTGATATGACTGCGTTTCCCAATGTGATTTACGTCAAAAACATTGACCTAATATATAAAGTTTATATTTTCTGAATTTTGATGGTTATTATTTTAATAAAACAAAATCCTTCACTTCATTTTTATTCTGCCTTCTCTCTAGCACACATATATATAAAGTGAAACTTTAATCAGTGGGGGTTTTGTTCATCCCCCACTGATTATTAGCCCTCACCAATCGGGCTTTTACGGGACAAAGATAGGTGGTGAACGTATGTCTAAAAAAATTCTCATTTTTTGTGATCCTGGAATCGACGATGCGATAGCCCTCCTCCTCGCATTCTTTATCGATGAAATTGAAATTGTTGGGATTGTCGCTGATTACGGCAATGTTCCAAAAGAAATGGCCGTACAAAATGCTCATTTTCTTAAACAAAAATCAAGAAATAGAGATATGAAAATATTTGGTGGTTCAGACCGTCCTCTCAATGGAGGTCCACCCGCTTTTTTTACTAATATTCACGGTAAAGAAGGGTTAGGGCCAATCATCCCAAATGAAAAGTTACAAAACGGAGAAATGGAGAATTTTTTTGAAGTTATCCCTCTTATCGAGCAGTATAAAGACGAACTAATCATTGTAAGTTTAGGGCGACTCACTTCCCTAGCTGCTTTATTTATTTTATGTAAAAACTTAATGCAGCAAATTAAATCTTATTATGTAATGGGTGGTTCCTTTATGCACCCAGGTAATGTAACTCCCGTATCAGAAGCGAATTTTTATGGCGATCCAATCGCGGCTAACATTGTATTACAATCTGCATCCAACATGTACATATATCCGTTAAATGTAACTCAGTATTCCATCGTTACACCTGATATGGCTGAATATATTGAGGCGAAAGGAAAGGCTTCTCTCGTCAAACCTCTATTCGATCATTACTACTATGGATATTACGAAAAAATTTTACCACAATTAAAAGGCTGCCCTTTTCATGACACGATACCGATATTAGCTTTACTTGATAATTCTATGTTTACCTACTACAAATCACCAATTACCGTCATGACCGAATCTTACGCTCAAGGAGCAAGCATCGGTGATTTCCGCTCTTTAGTAGGATTAAGCCCATTCACCAATCGGCCCTCGCAGCAAATTGCTATCGATTTTGATTATAATCTCTTCTTTAAATACTTCATGTCACTTATGACAGACGAACAATTTTAGCAAAAAAAAACAGACCGTGATTTCTCACGGTCTGTCGTTATTTTCTACAATTATCGTTTGATATTGTAGAAAGATTGTAAACCAGCGTAAACAGCGATTTCGCCTAGCTCGTCTTCGATACGTAATAATTGGTTGTACTTAGCAATACGGTCAGTACGGCTCATAGAACCAGTTTTGATTTGGCCAGCGTTAGTTGCAACTGCGATGTCAGCGATTGTAGCATCTTCAGTTTCACCAGAACGGTGAGATACAACTGCTGTGTAACCAGCACGTTTAGCCATTTCGATTGCTTCGAAAGTCTCAGTTAAAGTACCGATTTGGTTAACTTTAATTAAGATTGAGTTAGAGATACCTTTTTCGATACCTTCAGCAAGTTTTTGAGTGTTAGTTACGAATAAATCGTCACCAACTAATTGTACTTTATCACCGATACGCTCAGTTAATAATTTGTGACCATCCCAGTCGTTTTCGTCTAAACCATCTTCAATAGAGATGATTGGGAAGTCTTTGCAAAGCTCTTCGTAGAAATCAACCATTTCTGCAGAAGTTAAGCCAGTACGGCCTTCGCCTGCAAGGTCATATTTACCAGTTTCTTTGTTGTAGAACTCAGAAGAAGCAACGTCCATTCCTAAGAATACGTTCTCGCCAGCTTTGTAACCAGCTTTTTCGATAGCTTCGATGATTACTTCTAATGCTTCACGGTTAGAACCAAGGTTTGGAGCGAATCCACCTTCGTCACCTACTGCAGTGTTAAGACCTTTGTCATGTAATACAGCTTTAAGTGCATGGAATACTTCAGCACCCATACGGATTGATTCTTTGAATGTTGGAGCACCAACTGGTAAGATCATGAACTCTTGGAAGTCAACGTTGTTATCAGCGTGAGAACCACCGTTGATGATGTTCATCATTGGAGTTGGTAATTGTTTTGCATTGAATCCACCAAGGTAACGGTATAATGGAAGACCTACGAAGTCAGCTGCTGCGTGAGCTACTGCCATAGATACACCAAGGATAGCGTTAGCGCCTAGTTTACCTTTGTTTGGAGTGCCATCTAATTCGATCATAGCACGGTCGATACCAGCTTGGTCAGTTACGTCGAAACCAACGATTTCTGGAGCGATTGCTTCGTTAACGTTGTTTACTGCATTAAGAACACCTTTACCAAGGTAACGAGATTTGTCACCGTCACGTAATTCTACTGCTTCGTGCTCACCAGTAGATGCACCACTTGGTACGATAGCGCGTCCGAATGCGCCGCTTTCTGTGTAAACTTCTACTTCTACAGTTGGGTTACCACGAGAGTCAAGGACTTCGCGAGCATAAACATCAATAATTGTTGACATAATAAATTCTCTCCTTTTTATATAAGCAAATTATTTAATAATTGTTTTACCTGTCATTTCTTTCGGTTGTTCCACATTTAAAAGTGTAAGCATTGTTGGGGCGATATCTCCTAAAATACCACCTTCACGAAGCTCTACATCATTTTTTGTAACGATGAAAGGAACCGGGTTAGTTGTATGAGCTGTCATTGGTCCACCTTCAGCAGTTAACTCCTGATCGGCATTACCATGGTCAGCAGTAATAAGTGCTACACCATCTTTTGCAAGAATCGCTTCTACAACTTTTCCTAAACATTCGTCAGTTGCTTCTACTGCTTTAATTGTTGGTTCCATCATCCCAGAATGGCCAACCATATCACAGTTTGCAAAGTTAAGAATGATAACATCATGTTTATCATTTTCGATGTCATTTACTAAAGCGTCCGTTACTTCATAAATGCTCATTTCAGGTTTCAAGTCATACGTTGCAACCTTCGGTGAGTTAATTAAAATACGCTCTTCTCCTGGGAATTCAGCCTCACGACCACCGCTAAAGAAGAATGTAACGTGCGGATACTTTTCAGTTTCCGCGATGCGAAGTTGCTTTAATCCCGCTTGCGCAACAACTTCACCTAATGTGTTATCAAGGTTCATTGGCTTGAATGCCACGTAACCATCTACAGTTTCACTGAAATGTGTCATACAAACGAACTCAGGAATGTGAGGTACTTTTTCACCACGATCGAACTCACGGAAGTCTTCGTTTGTAAATACACGAGCAATTTGAATTGCACGGTCTGGACGGAAGTTATAGAAGATAACTGCATCATCATTATTGATTGTTGCAACTGGCGTGTCATCTTCGTTAACAATTACAGACGGCAATACGAATTCATCATGAATACCATTTGCATAAGAGTCTTCTACACACTCTTCTGCTGATTTATAAGTAGGGCCTTCACCATTCACCATAGCACGGTAACATTTTTCTACGCGATCCCAGCGCTTGTCACGGTCCATGGAGTAATAACGACCAGAGATAGTCGCGAATTGTCCTACTCCTGTTTCTTTAATTACTTCATTTGTTGCATCGATATAACCTTTTGCTGTTTGTGGTCCAACATCGCGGCCATCTAAGAATGCATGGATATATACTTTCTCCACGCCTTCTTTTGCTGCTAAGCGAAGAAGAGCAAACATATGGTTCATGTGACTGTGCACACCACCATCAGAAAGTAAACCGAATAAATGAAGAGCAGTACCTTTTTCTTTCACGCTTTTAATTGCATTTTGGAAAGTTTCGTTCTGATCGAACTCACCTTCACGAATTGCAACGTTTACGCGTGTTAAGCTTTGATATACGATGCGGCCAGCACCGATATTTAAGTGACCAACCTCTGAGTTACCCATTTGACCTGCTGGAAGACCTACTTCCTCACCAGAAGCTGTAAGCGTTGTGTGAGGGAATTTGTTCCAGTAACCATCAAAATTAGGTTTCTTAGCTTGTGCTACAGCATTCCCGTAAGTTTCTTCACGTAGTCCGAAACCATCAAGAATGATTAAAGCTGTTGGCTTTCTCATTTTACCGCCCCCAGAAGACCTAAGAACGAAGCAGGCTCTAAGCTAGCACCGCCAACTAAAGCGCCGTCGATGTCAGATTGTGCCATATACTCTTTAATGTTTTCTGGTTTTACGCTACCGCCGTATTGAATACGAACAGCTTCTGCAGCTTCTGGAGAAACAGCTTCTGCAACAACTTTACGGATGTGCGCACATACTTCATTTGCATCTGCAGAAGAAGAAGATTTACCTGTACCGATAGCCCAGATTGGCTCATAAGCGATAACAGTTACTTTAACTTGCTCTTCCGTTAAACCTGCAAGTGCTTTTGTTACTTGACCTGCTACTAGATCAAATGTTTTTCCGCTTTCGCGCTCTTCTAAAGTCTCACCACAACAAACGATTGGTGTTAAACCATGTTCAAATGCTGCAAGAGTCTTTTTATTTACTGACTCGTCTGTTTCAGCAAACATTTCACGACGCTCAGAGTGGCCAAGTACTACGTAGCCTACTTTTAAGTCGCTAAGTGCTACTGGGCTAATTTCGCCAGTGAATGCACCATTTTTTTCGAAGTGCATGTTTTGTGCACCTACTTGTAAGTCAGTTCCTTCAGCCTTTGCTACTAAGCGCTCTAAGAATAGAGCTGGCGAACAAACTACTGCATCAACAGCTGAAGCTGCTGGGATTTGACCTTTAACTTCCTCTACGAAGCTAACTGCTTCAGATAGAGTTTTATTCATTTTCCAGTTACCTGCGATAATTGGTTTACGCATGCTTTGCACCGTCCTTTTTCTTTGGCTGCTACTTATTTGTCGTTAAGACAAACTACACCTGGAAGTTCTTTACCTTCCATGAATTCTAATGACGCACCGCCGCCAGTAGAAATGTGGCTCATTTTATCAGCCATACCGAATTTTTCAACAGCTGCTGCAGAGTCACCACCGCCGATAACAGAGTATGTATCTTCTGCATCTGCTAATGCTTGCCCTACTGCTTTTGTACCTTCTGCGAATGGAGTCATTTCGAATACACCCATTGGTCCATTCCATACAACAAGCTTAGAGTTTTTAATTACATCTGCATAAATTTCACGTGTTTTAGGACCGATGTCCACGCCTTCCCATGTAGAAGGGATAGAGTCGATACCAACGATTTGAGTTGTTGCAGTTTCAGAGAATTCCTCTGTGATTACAACATCAACTGGCATATAGAAGTTTACGCCTTTTTCTTTTGCAAGTTGCATAAATTCTTTAGCTAGTTCAATTTTGTCGTTTTCACATAGAGATAGACCAATTTCATGACCTAATGCTTTAACGAATGTGTAAGCAAGTCCGCCACCGATGATTAAGTTATCTACTTTGTCTAATAGATGACGAATTACACCGATTTTATCTTTTACTTTCGCACCACCGATGATAGCTGTGAATGGACGTTCTGGGTTAGAAAGTGCTTTACCTAATACATCTAACTCTTTTTCCATTAATAAACCAGATACTGCTGGTAGGTAGTCTGCGATTCCTGCTGTAGAAGCGTGAGCACGGTGAGCTGCACCGAATGCATCGTTTACGAAGATATCAGCAAGAGCTGCAAATTCTTTCGCAAGTTCTGCATCGTTCTTTTCTTCGCCCGCATAGAAACGTACGTTTTCAAGAACTAATACGTCGCCTTCGTTCATTGCTGCAACCATTTCTTGTGCAACTGGTCCGAATGCTTCGTCCGCTTTTTTAACATCTTTACCAAGAAGCTCGCCTAAACGTGCTGCTACTGGCGTAAGACGTAATTCTTCTACTGCTTGACCTTTTGGACGGCCTAAATGACTTGCTAAAATTACTTTCGCACCTTGCTCTATTAAATATTGAATTGTAGGAAGAGCTGCACGGATACGAGTTTCATCTGTAATTTTGCCTTCTTTCATAGGTACGTTGAAATCAACGCGGCAAAATACACGCTTACCTTTTAAATCTACGTCACGAATTGATTTTTTGTTCATTGGATTTCCCTCCGACTACTAGTTAGGATTGACAAAACCCATTCAAAAGCTTAACACATTTGCTTCTAAAACGAAAGAAGAGAGAGAGGGAACAAACCCTCTCCCTCGTTTTGTCATTGATTGCTTATATACTTAAGAATTAAAGACCTTTAGAAGTCATGTATGCAGCTAGGTCTACTACGCGGTTAGAGTAACCAGTTTCGTTATCGTACCAAGAAAGTACTTTAACCATGTTACCTTCCATTACCATTGTAGATAATGCATCGATTGTAGAAGAAGCTGTACATCCGTTATAGTCGATAGATACTAATGGCTCTTCGCTGTATCCAAGGATACCTTTTAATTCGCCTTCAGAAGCTGCTTTGAATGCTGCGTTTACATCTTCAACTGTTACTTCTTTGTCAAGTTCAACAACTAAGTCAACAAGAGAAACGTTAGCAGTTGGAACACGTACAGCGCCGCCGTTTAATTTACCTTTAAGTTCTGGTAATACTAATGCTACAGCTTTAGCAGCACCAGTAGATGTTGGGATCATGTTTTCAGCTGCTGCACGAGCACGACGTAAATCTTTGTGTGGTAAGTCTAAGATTTGTTGGTCGTTAGTGTAAGAGTGAATTGTTGTCATCATTCCGCGTTTTACGCCGAATTTTTCGTTTAATACTTTAGCGAATGGAGCTAGACAGTTTGTAGTACAAGAAGCATTAGATACTACGTTGTGGTTAGCTGCATCGTATTGTTCGTGGTTAACACCCATAACTACAGTGATATCTTCGTCAGAAGCTGGAGCTGAGATGATAACTTTCTTAACTGATCCACCTAAGTGTTTCTCAGCGTCTGATTTTTTAGTGAAACGGCCAGTAGATTCTACTACTACTTCTACTCCGTAGTCGCTCCATGGTAATTGAGCTGGGTCACGCTCAGCGATAACTTTAATTTCTTTACCGTTAACAACGATGCTGTTTTCGTTAGCAGATACTTCTGCATTTAAAGTTCCGTGAACTGTATCATATTTTAAAAGGTGAGCTAATGTTTTAGCATCTGTTAAGTCGTTGATTGCTACTACTTCTACCTCAGAGTTGTTAAGAGCTGCGCGGAATACGTTACGTCCGATACGTCCAAATCCATTAATACCAATTTTAGTCATTTAAATTTCCTCCTTGGGGGATTATATTAAAGGGTAATACCCTTTGTTAATTGTTTTGCTGCACCTTCATCTGTAATTAGAATTGAAGTGTGCCCTTGCTTTATTACAGCCTGTATTGCTTTTGCTTTTGAAGAACCTCCAGCGACTGCGACAACGTGAGATACATGTTGTAAATCTTCAAGTTGCATACCAACTGTTCTTACTTTATGAACAACATTTCCTTGTTCATTAAAGTAGTAACCGAAAGCTTCGCCAACTGCTTCGCTTGCCTGAATCTTTAACCAATCTGCTTCTGAAGTATTTCTGCGACGTGCCATTGTTAACGCATCACCAATTCCATGAATGACGATATTGGAAGATCGAATCAACTCAAGAACTTCTTTCACGGAGGGCTCTGTTACAATAGACGCATATGCTTCGCTACTAACGTGATCAGGAACATACAATAAGCGATAATTACTCATCGTATTTTGTGCCATTTTGGCGCAAATGGTATTGGCTTCTAACTCGACACCTTCTCCAATTCCACCACGTGCTGGGACAAATAGCATATGTAAATCTTTGCAATCAAGTTGCATCATGTCCGCAGCAGCAGCTAGCGTAGTTCCTCCAGCCACAGCAACGATATTATTCACTGTCAGACGGTCTTTTATACAAGTCACACAAGCACGGCCCATCTCCAGTTTGACCCAAGGTGATTCATCACTATCACCAGGGACAACGAAAACTTCATCCAAGTCTAATGTTTCCTTAAGTTGTTTTTCTAAAACCTTTAACCCGGAAATTTCTTTCATAAAGTCTTCCAAAGCAAGAACTAAAGCTGTTCCTTCTTCTGTCAAAGTCATTCCAGAAGAAGCGACGTGAACTAAGTTTTGTTCTTTCAAAACTTGAACTTCACTTCGCAATACTCGTTCTGTCATACCGAGACTTGCAGATAAGTTTCTTCTTCCAATCGGCTGCATAAGCCTAATGTACTGAAGCACTTGCATTCTCGTTTGCATAACAGGTAGCAGATCAGGTAATAATTTTTTTGTGTTCTGAATCCATGAGCGCATATCTTTTCTCCTCACTACATCGGTTCATTTCCCTTCGTGGTCACTTTATGTCCCGTAGTGACATTTTGTGTCCCACTTAGGTTAAAAAAATAATCCCTGCTACGTGTATTATTGTAACAGGAGACAGAAACTTATTCAACTCTTAACTGCATTGTTTATATAGTTTATTATGACACCTTTGTGAATGTTACCATATTCTACTTGTCTTCCGCCTATTTCTACAACAGGAATCATTAGATGGTATTTCTCTAAAAGGTCATTATCTTCATATATATCTATTTCCTCAATTTGAAAAGAATATTCATATTGTACTTCTTTTAAAACTTGTTTCGCCTTCACGCAAAGACCACAATCTTTTTTTGTATATAGTACAACCTTCATCTTCTTCACCTATCCAATTGTTTTTCTTAGAGACGAAGCAGGAATATGCATTTGTTCTCTATACTTCGCAACCGTTCTTCGAGAAATAACTATTTCATGCTCTTCTTCTAATAATTTTGAAATCTTTTGATCCGAAAGTGGCTTTTTCTTATTTTCTGCTCCAACAAGCGTTTGAATGAATTGTTTCACACGCTTTGTAGAAACCGCCTCATCTTCCGTCGTAGAAATAGAATTACTAAAGAACGATTTCATCTCAAATAAACCGTGCGGCGTTTGCACATATTTATTACGCGTTGCACGACTAATTGTAGACTCATGCACACCTAACTCTTCCGCCACCTCTTTTAAAGCAAGTGGTTTTAAATACTCTGGACCTCCCCAGAAGAAATCATGCTGTTTTTCCATAATAATATTCATCACTTGTAAGAGTGTTTGTTTTCTCTGTTTCAAACTGCGCATAATCCATTGCACATGCTGATACTTCTCCGATACGTAAGAAGCCACTTCACTTTCACTATTATTTAGTAACGCACTATACTCAGAGTGAATTTCAATTCTTGGCATATTTCTCTCATTCATCTGTAAAACGAGATGATCGCCATCTTTTTTCACCGCCATATCAGGCACAATATAAAGTGGTTTATCAGAAGAAAATGCAAGACCTGGTTTCGGCTGCAATGATGTAATACAGTTCACCGCATCCTGTAATTCCTCGTTGGTACACTTCAACACTTGAACGAGCTTTCGCCAATCTTTCTTAACGAAATAATTAAAATGATCATCTATAATTTCTTCCGCTAACCCATTCCTTCTTTGTAAGCGCTTCAATTGGATTGATAGACATTCCTGAATATTACGCGCACCTACCCCTGCTGGCTCTAACGATTGAACAAGCTCCACGGAACAGTCCACTACATCAATTGGCGCAGAAAGAAGCTCTGATAACTCTTCATTTGTTTCTTGTAAATAGCCATTTCCATCCATGTTCATAATAATGAAAGAAGCTGCTTTTCGCTCTTCTTCATCTATTTTATAATACTGTAGTTGATTTAATAAATGTTGCTGAATCGTTGTAGAATCCACACTGTAGATTTCCATTTGATTCTCGACTTGTTTGCGGGTACTTTTACTTGTGTTAGAGCTCTTTTTCTTCTCCCTCTCAAAACCACCTAACTCAATAAGGGGATTCTCTAACGATTGCTCATACAAAAACTCCGATAATTCTTGTACATTATACTGGAGCATTGTAATCGCTTGCCTTAACTCTTGTGTCATTGCCAAACGTAAGCTTTGTTCTTGTAAAAGACTTGCCTTCAAACTAATCTCCCCCTTGTTTCTATTGTACAATAAGTTTGGTAAAAGGAGAATCCTCACGCAGACACCCATTCCAAAATATTATTAATTTATATGTATTAATGAGATTTACAACTTACAACCGAAATTTGAATAATATTGAAAGAAAATAATAACGCATAAAAATTATTACCACGTACTAATAGTAAATCTTATTATCAGATATAACAAGTGATAATAAAAAAAGGTCGGAACTTATACTTGTAAGTTCCGACCTTTTTTTACAATGGCGAGTACATATCGAATATTACACGTTTCTTCACCATTGTCGCATTTTCATTTGATAGATTAATTCCGTTCGTATCCTCTACGAGTACCACACGCACCAAATTCAAAGCGTTGCGATTTGCTATAAAGATACTTTCTTGTTTATCTGCTTTGTGTAATTTTCGAATTGTGACTTGGATTACCTCTGAGTTATTTTTCCAGGGTCTATTCGTACAAGTGAACAACATTTATGACATGTACTTTTTACTTAACTGCAATAAATACCTAGCGATGCCGTTATCTTATAAACTTCATTGAAATTTTCATCTTCCATGAAGACCTCCATGATTTCAGGTATTCCTTTTGCATACACAACTAACATTTCGAATGCATCATCTTTCGTTATCTTGTGACGAGTCACACTACTGTTGTGATGTTCCATCGTTACATAATAGACCTTTTCTCCGCACTCCTCTTCTTCAATACATGTAAGAAACGATTTTATTTCAAATAGCTTGCGAGAACCTTTTTTCATTCTTCTTCTCCTTCATAACGGTCAAGAAAGTCCGATAATGCCAACGAAAGATGATTACTTTTATTAAAACTTCAGCTTACTGGCAAAGACGGCTAGCCTGCCCCTATTGCTTTGTGAATCACTACTATCTTACGTGTCATATCTTCGTTCAGCAACTTAACAATACGCTTGTGCAATATATCTCGTTACAATTTCTTTTAGTGCTAAAATCTGTTCTGATTTGAATTGCATTTCACTCTTTAATTCTTTTCATAACGAAAAACCCCCTATACACGATTATTTCTAATCACATACAAGGGGTTTCTTTAGATTTACTATTAATTTTCAACACGTTCTTCACGCTATTATGTGCTATTTACTCAATACTTTTAAATAGAACACATCACAACAACAATACATAACGCGCCCAGAGGGATTCGAACCCCCGGCAGACGTGGTACCGGAAACCACCGCTCTATCCGACTGAGCTATGGGCGCATGAGATTATGATAATATCAACGGTTTGCTTCCGTCTTCTTCCGATTTGTTCTTACCGAAAGTTAAACGTAGGATACGAACACCAACACGTAGACGTTCGCTTCTTTACATATGGATATTATATCCTGACGCTAACCTAATACGCAAGCATAAAAACCTCTTCTACACTAGCTTTAGCGCGCAGTTTTCCTTCTTTCGTTCCCCCTTAATCTACTTAAATCGAAATAGAACGTATATAGGCTCATAACTTCATCATATTAAATCTAATCGTCTAGAATTGCATCTCTCGGCATCGCACTTTTCGCATATAGTCTATAAAAAAAAGACAGGCGAAGTGATGCCCGCCCATCTCCGCACTATTTTATATATTTTGATCGCAGGCTAAATATATCTTCCCCTTCACGAATGCCTGCCGATCCCTTCCTCACATTTTTTACGACAGTCCAATTCGGGTTAGTTTCATCACCGATGTTCTGTACTGTAAAGTTGCCGTCACCATATTCTCGGTGACCTTCTGCCAATTTCTCCGTTAAATCATTCTCTTTTGATCTCACCATCTTTGCGCCATCTCCCTTTTTATACAACCCTCTTAAACTGTCCAACCGATCACACGTCCAGTCAATTGGAGATCCTCGTTTTCCGCTTCGATTAATTTTAACACACTGTCGGGGGTAAGTTCCGATAACGGCTGCCCAATCGCATTAGAAACGTTATTTTCTTTGATAGTAGAAACTCGGCGAGGATTGGGTAAAAGACAATTCGCTGGGCTGCGTCAGGACTTCGCGAGAGATCAACCCCCTGATTCAAAAATCACAAATACTATCTCTAAGGGACTCCTGCGACGGCTCAGCGGGGTGGCTTGGAGGGTTCGGAAAATTTTCATTTGGGTTGGCTTGTGGTGAATAGCGTATTCATTTTGATGAATGACGAATACAACATAAATGACTTTTGTTACTTTCGACTTTCTCTTCTAAACGTTGATTTAATAACGTTCTTCTTTCGTGAATGACTTCGATTGAATGAATAAGATAATGAAGATATTATTTTTTAAAAACTGAACACATCCTTTTTTTTACTATACAAGAAAATTTTATTTTAAATTGAAAATAACTACAAGAATAGAAATATATATATTTTATTGATGTGTTTTTTGTGAATAATTAGAAATTTAACCTCATGTAATTTTCAGTTACTTTTTAATCTTCAACAGGTAACATACCTACATCATGAATTACATATCATCCTCTTCCATCTTATAAAGCGCCACTATAACAAAGAATTCATTGACGCTTGAATCAAAGCTTCAACTTCAAAAACCTAAATTTTCCAATCATAAATTCACCCAAACCCACAAATTATAATCTTTGAATTGATATTCCAAAGGGGGCTTCATTCAATGACTGTAATTACAAAACTAAAGCAAACTGTTTCTGGATTAAAAAGTGCACAAGCTAGCTTAGAGGGATTCGCTCTTGATACGGATAACCAACAAGCAAAGCAACTTTTCCAAACAGCTGCGCAGCAAACACAAACAATTATTGATTCTTTAAACCCACGTGTTGAAGAAGTCCAGCAAGAAGAACCACAATACACACAGCAATAACCAAAGGTGCCATTGTATCTAATGGTACACAATGCGAGAAAAAGGATGATATGCAATCATCCTTTTTCTCGCAAATTACATACTGCAATAGAAATGGAATGATTATAATGCGAAAACTCGGAATCATAACCGCGTTATTTATGCTCCTATTCGGTTCACTTACCGGATGTGATAATAGCCCGTTAGATAAAAAAGTAAAGAAAGAAGAAGCTAAGCGAACAGATGAGAAAAAGGGCCCTAAATTAACAAAAATGAGTACAGAATCCTTTAATCAATCTATATCGCAAGAAGCTAAGAAAAAGGCTCTCACTATAGAGGGAATTACAGAAGCCACCGCAGTTAATACAAATTTAGATCTTTACATAGCCGTTAAACCTGAACATCACGAAAGATTTGGTTTAAAGCCTTTAAGAAGTAAATTAAAAAAGAAGCTAAGTGATGAAAACCCTACTTTCGATATTCGTGTAAGTACAGACAAAAAGATCTTTATGCTCATAGAAGAACTTGAAAACAAAATTAAGAAAAAGAAAGTGAGTAAGGATGGCATTAAAGAACAGTTAAAACTCATTCAATCAGAAATGGGATCTAATATTTAAGCTTTCTAAAAGAGAAGGAAGGATTCAAATGTCTAGTAAAGATAAAAATTTAACACCTGTACAACAAGAATATAAAAAATTCGAACAACAGCGCGAACCGAAGCGCCCCGTTTTAAAAAATTGTATGAAAGCTTTTTTCGTCGGGGGATTAATTTGTCTAATAGGCCAACTGATTTCCACCTTTTATATTACGTACTTTGATTTCACTGAAAGATCTGCCGGGAACCCTACCGTTGCAACTCTTATTTTTATCTCCATGCTACTGACGGGATTTGGCGTCTACGATCGCCTCGGACAATTTGCTGGTGCTGGTACCGCAGTTCCCGTTACTGGATTTGGTAACTCTGTTATTGCCGCGTGTATTGAACACCGTACAGAAGGGTTCGTTCTCGGCGTTGGTGGTAACATGTTTAAACTAGCAGGATCGGTCATCTTATTTGGCGTATTTTCCGCTTTCGTCATCGCACTTATTAAAACGATTCTCTTTCAATGGGGAGGGCTGTAAATGTTACAAGGACACCGAACATGGGTATTCGAAAACAAACCAGTTATCATCTCAACAGGTGTAGTCGGTGGCCCATTTGAGGCAAATGGAAAAATTCCTGAAGACTTCGATACCCTGCATGAAGATTTATGGCTCGGACAAGATTCTTACGAAAAGGCGCATAAAATTTTATTTGAAGAAGCTTGTAGCCGCGCTACCGAAAAGGCAAAGCTCCGTAAAGACGATATTCAATTCGTACTCGCAGGGGATTTAATTAACCAAATAACTCCAACGAGCTTTGCATGCCGCACACTCGGAACACCTTATCTCGGTTTATTCGGCGCCTGTTCTACCTCTATGGAAGGCTTAGCACTCGGCGCAAGTATCGTAAATGCAAAAGGTGCAAAGTATTTATTAACTGGGGCATCAAGTCATAACGCTGCGGTAGAAAAACAATTCCGCTATCCAACTGAATATGGTGGTCAAAAACCTCCTACGGCTCAGTGGACAGTGACCGGTGCAGGCGCGGCTATTTTAAGCGACACTGGATATGGTCCACAAGTAACATCGGCCACCATTGGACGTGTTATTGATATGGGACTAACAGATCCTTTTAATATGGGTGGTGCGATGGCCCCAGCTGCTGTCGATACGATTGAAGCTCATTTACGCGAACGACAAATTGACGCCTCTTATTACGACTTAATCGTAACAGGTGACCTTGGACATGTCGGTCGCGAAATCGCTTACGACCTACTACATAAACATGGAACAAAGGTAAAGAGCGAGCAATTTCAAGATTGCGGAATCATCATTTATAGAGAAGGTCAACCTGTCATAGCTGGTGGAAGTGGTCCAGGCTGTTCAGCAACAGTCGTATACGGACATTTATTAAACCGAATGAAAAGAGGAGAATTCAAGAAAATACTTGTCGTTGCGACAGGCGCTTTACTATCTCCACTTACATTCCAACAAGAAGAAACGATTCCGTGTATCGCTCACGCTGTTTCGATTGAATTTGGAGGTGCAACGCAATGATTTTTTTCTGGGCTTTCGTCATTGGTGGACTCATATGCGTAATCGGACAGCTTATGTTTGATGTCGGCAAACTAACCCCCGCTCATACGATGGCAACACTCGTTGTTGCTGGAGCTATATTAGATGGATTCAATCTGTATGAACCATTAATCGACTTTGCAGGCGCTGGCGCAACTGTACCTATTACAAGTTTCGGTAATGCCCTCGTTCATGGCGCGATGGAGGAAGCAGCCAAACATGGCATCGTCGGCGTTATTACCGGCATGTTTAAAGTAACGAGTGCTGGTGTATCAGCTGCCATTATTTTCGGCTTCATTGGAGCATTGCTATTCAAACCGAAAGGATAAGGTGTTCGTATGACAGTTATCGCTAGCGTTAAAACCTGCCTTGCCAGTGTAAGGGGCGCTCAAGCAAGTTTAAGCTCCCTTTCACTAAATTCACAGGACGCGGAATCAAAACGTGTATTTCATGAATGTATGTTAGAAATGGACAGCATCATCACCGATTTACAGAATAGAGTTTCAGTATTAGAACGTGAAGAACCTCAATATAAAGGGTTTTAAGTAGACTGGAGGAAATGACTATGTCTCACCTGCCGGAATGGACACTTGTCATTCTTCGCTCTGTATTCATATTAATTATTTTATTCGCTATTACGAAATGGTTAGGAAAAAGACAAATCTCTCAGCTCTCCTTTTTTGAATACATAGCCGGAATGACAATCGGTGACATCGCTGCCCAAGTATCTACAGGGCTTGATTCAAAATTTTTCCACGGCGTCTTTGCGATACTCATTTTCGCTGTGGTACCTTTTTTCACTGGAATCCTCTCTTTAAAGAACAAAACAGCTCGAGATTTTTTTGAAGGAAAATCTACCGTATTAATAAAAGATGGCAAAATACTTGAAGATAATTTAAAGAAAGAAAAGTATACAAGTGATGAATTACTTGAGCTTCTCAGAGGAAAAAATGCGTTCAGCGTAGCTGATGTTGAATTTGCTGTACTAGAACCGAGCGGTGAATTAAATGTATTATTAAAGAAAGATCGCCAACCACTTACAGCAAAAGATATCAGCTTAAAAGTGCCAAACGAAAAAGAACCGCAAACTGTTATTATGGATGGAAATGTACTAGATGAACCTCTTTCTGCTAGCGGGCATAATCGCGCTTGGTTACATTCTGAGCTAGAAAAACTCGGTGTTGTCATTGAAAATGTCTTTCTTGGTCAAGTTGATTCATACGGACAACTTACTATCGACATCTATAATGATAAACTCCAAATGCCTTCTCCTCAAAACAAGCCTTTACTATTGGCATCCTTAAAGAAATGCAATGCTGATCTTGAATTATTCTCTTTAGAAACAAAATCAAAATCAGCGAGTGATATGTATAGTAAAAACGCAAAACAAATCGAGAAAATCTTAAATAAAGTAACCTATCTGTTAAAAGAATAAAAAATGAAAGAACGCTTCTATACAAAAGGCGTTCTTTTGCCTTTCCCACACCATTAATCACGTTTAAATTTATGTAATTCGGTTATGATGTTGAAGATACATAAGCAGGGAATTTTAAAAACATAGCGAATAAATCATGATACAACTACATATTTTTTGATTTAAAGTGGTTTCGTTTGACCTTCATTGACCATAATTGTATTATAAGACTAAGAAAGCTTTTAAAGGAGGAAATAACAGATGAATTTAATTCCTACAGTAATTGAACAAACAAATCGTGGAGAACGCGCTTACGATATTTACTCTCGACTATTAAAGGATCGCATCATTATGCTTGGTAGCGCAATTGATGACAACGTAGCAAACTCAATCGTTTCCCAGCTTTTATTCTTGGAATCTCAAGATCCAGAAAAAGATATTCACATTTACATCAACAGCCCTGGTGGTTCTATCACAGCTGGTATGGCAATTTACGATACAATGCAGTTTATTAAACCACAAGTATCAACAATCTGTATCGGTATGGCTGCATCTATGGGTGCATTCTTACTTGCAGCAGGTGAAAAGGGAAAACGTTACGCACTTCCAAACAGTGAAGTTATGATTCACCAACCACTTGGCGGAGCACAAGGTCAAGCGACTGAAATCGAAATCGCTGCAAAACGTATCCTATTCTTACGTGAAAAATTAAACCAAATTCTTGCTGACCGCACAGGTCAACCACTTGAAGTTCTCCAACGCGACACAGACCGCGACAACTTCATGACAGCAGAAAGAGCTCTAGAATACGGCTTAATCGATAAGATCTTTACAAATCGTTAAGACACTTAAAAGCGGAGGCGGCTCGTTTAGAATGAGAGGGGGATGGAGCTTCTGACAAAGAGGTGCTTTTTACCTCGACGGAAGAAGCGAAGCCACCGACCATTCTAGCCGCTGGAGCTGGATACAACTAAAAGCGGAAGCGCCCGTCAACAGGGCGCTTTTTTTATTATGTACAAGGGTATCACATACCCCCACCACTCAAACTCACCTCACCCCACAAACAGAAAAATAAAAAAAGCTATCGCACATTCGCGATAACCCTTTATTGTACATATGCAGTTAATGCTTCCAAAGCCTCTTCTGCATCTGAACCTTCTGTTGTGATTGTAATCATGCTACCAGTTCCGATTGCTAAGCTCATAATCCCCATTATGCTCTTTGCATTCACTGTCTTTCCATCTTTCTCGATGAAGATATCCGCATGAAAGCGATTTGCCTCTTGTACAAACAACGCAGCCGGACGTGCTTGTAAGCCGTTTTTTAATGCCACTTTAACCAGTTTTTGAACCACAGCTCCATTTCCCCTTTAACCTTTTATTTTTTTGCTACTGTTTCCCCCGCGCGTAATTTCTCTGCAATTTCATCGATTTTACGCAAACGATGATTAATACCCGATTTACTAATTTTCCCCCCGGATACCATCTCACCTAACTCTTTCAATGTTACATCTTGATAATCTCTTCGTAACTGTGCAATTTCTCTTAATTTATCTGGCAAAATATCAAGCCCAACCGTCTCATCAATATAGCGGATGTTCTCAATTTGCCTTAGCGCTGCACCAATTGTTTTATTTAAATTAGCTGTTTCGCAATTAACTAAACGATTTACTGAATTACGCATATCGCGAACAATTCGAATATCTTCAAATCTTAAAAGTGCATTATGAGCACCTATAATATTTAAAAACTCTGTAATTTTTTCAGCTTCTTTCAAATACGTAATGTACCCTTTTCTTCTTTCCAACGTCTTACTATTTAAATCAAATCCGTTCATCAGTTCACATATAGAATCATTATGTTCCTTATATAACGAAAAGATCTCTAAATGATAAGATGATGTTTCTGGGTTATTTACTGAACCACCTGCTAAAAATGCACCGCGTAAATACGATCGTTTACAACATTTCTTCTCGATTAATTCCTGCGATATATTTCGAATAAACGAAAAGTCATCTCGAACAATGTGAAGATCTGCTAATATTTCACGAGACTTCTCAACAAGCCGCACGATATATACATTATTTTTCTTCAATCGCATTTTTTTACGAACAAGTAATTCTACCGTCACATCATATCCTTTTTTCAAAAGCGTATAAATCCTTCTTGCAATTGCTGCATTTTCCGTTTGAATATCGATAGATAGGCGACGGTTTGAAAAAGAAAGCGATCCGTTCATTCGAAGCAACGCCGATAATTCTGATTTCTCGCAGCATTCCTTCATTTCAAGGTTGGTCAACTCTTTCTTTGTTTCTGATGCAAATGACACAGTCAACACCTCCTTATACTATTACTTTGGAACAAAAATCTTGTCCTATATGAATGAGGAGCGTTACCTCAAATGAGGCAACGCACATTTATAACAATGAATATAAAATAGAAGCTAACTTTAATGTATCATGTCTTACAACACGATCATCATATTTCGCTAATCGATCTTGAATGATTTCGATATTATGTTCAGCAAAACGATTTGTATCCAGTGCAACTGGTTCCGACATCTCTTCCTCATATAACTTACGTAATTCACGAGGAATATCACGATTATTTACAATCGCAGTGTCGATAAATGGTTTACCTAAATGATCATGTAACGCCTGCACATGATCAAATGCAGTATAACCCTTCGTTTCGCCCGCTTGAGTCATAACATTACATACATATACCTTCTTCGCTTTTGCAGCAAGAACAGCGTCTCCAATTTTGTTAACAACTAAATTCGGTAATATACTTGTGTACAGACTTCCTGGACCGAAAACAAGCAAATCAGCTCGTTTAATTTCCGTCAACGTTTCACATAACGGTTCTACATCTTCTGGAGTTAAAAAGACACGATTAATCTTCTTCCCGAAATGAGGAATCTTTGATTCACCTGTTACAATTTCTCCATCTTCTAATTCTGCATGAAGTACCGCACTTTGATTCGCTGCTGGTAATACACGTCCTCTGACATTTAATACTTTACTCGTTTCCGTAATCGCGTGGTAAAAGTCTCCTGTAATCGAAGTCATACCTGCCAATAGTAAATTTCCTAACGCATGCCCTTTCAGTCCGTCTCCAGTTGTAAAACGGTGCTGAAATAAAGCCTCCACTAATGGTTCTACATCCGATAACGCAACAAGTACGTTACGAATATCACCTGGAGGTGGAATTTCTAGCTCATCACGTAGTCTACCTGAACTGCCTCCATCGTCGGCTACTGTTACAACTGCTGTAATATCAACAGGATATTGTTTTAATCCCCTTAATAAAACAGAAAGTCCAGTTCCACCTCCCATGATAACAATTTTAGGTTTTCTCTCTTTTTTCATCCCTTAATGGCCCTTTCTCTTCTCCACATCACGATGAGATACATGAACGCTATACTCTGGTTTCAAATGTTTCCCAAGGTACTCTGTAAGCGTAACAGAACGATGTTGCCCACCTGTACATCCAATCGCAATTACAAGTTGACTCTTACCTTCTCTTTTATAATGAGGCAGCATGAAAGTGATAAGATCCGTCAATTTCTCTAAAAACTTATGTGTTTCATTAAATTTCAACACATACGACGAAACTTCTTCATCCAGTCCTGTTAATGGCTTCATATGTGGAATATAATATGGATTTGGTAAAAAACGAACATCAAATACTAAATCAGCATCAATTGGAATTCCGTACTTAAATCCAAATGACATAACATTTACACGAAATGCTTGCTCAGTTTCTGTTGAGAATAAGTGAACAATTTTTTCTCGTAATTCTTTCGGTTTCAAATCAGATGTATCAAGCACAATATTCGCTCGTGCCTTCATATCAGTTAAGAGACCACGCTCAGCTTCAATTCCCTTTAACGGCAATCCAGTTGGCGCAAGTGGATGTGAACGTCTCGTTTCTTTATAACGAGTTACAAGTGTGCTATCTTTCGCATCTAAAAATAAAATATGAGGAATAATCCATGTACGTTCTGATAAATCATCAAGCGCTCCCCATAAATATTCAAAAAACTCTCGGCCACGTAAATCAATACCGAGTGCCACTTTATTCATTTTACCTTTTGAATCTGCCATAAGTTCAATAAACTTCGGCAATAACATCGGTGGTAAATTATCTACACAAAAATATCCTAAATCTTCGAAACTTTGTAACGCTACCGTCTTTCCAGCTCCAGACATCCCTGTAATAATTACCATTTTTATATCATTATTCTCTGTCATCGTATCCTCTCCTTGCAGGTTTAACTCGGATCTAATCGATATGAAAGCAACTCAAAATCTGGGGTATATACAAATGTACCGTAGATTATACCATTCCCTTTAATTAAATAATCAATAATGTGATAATCTCCTGGTGCCATTGCTAAATCATCAATTTTATCAAATGTATGCCAACCAATGATGCCTTCTTCGCTCTCTAATTTATTTTCTCCTGCAAAATCTGTTGCTAAAAAGGAGAACATCATCCATTCAGAAACAACTTTATCACCTTCTTGGATGACAAAAGTGAAGACCCCTTTTAATGCTGGATTCTTTAAATAAATACCTGTTTCTTCACGATACTCGCGAACAACGGAATCTCTTACTGTCTCACCACGCTCCATTTTCCCGCCCGGTGCAACCCACCAATTCCGGCGAGGTTTTTGGAGTAAGAGTACTTCATTATCTCTAATTAACACACAGTTTGTCACTCTTTGCATGTTTCTTCACCTCAGCTACTTGCAGCAAAATTTCTCACTGCATACTCATTTCATTATACTATCAAAAACAGTTTGCTACAACGAAGGTGCCAGTCCCCTTTCGCTAAGCAATTGTAAAAATTCTTTCTATAACAAGCAATCAAAACACCTTACTTCCCATGAATAGCACATAAAAATCCCCTTAACGATTTTTATCGTTAAGGGGATTAAAACACTTATTTCTTACCGAAATAAGTAACAACCGCAAATCCTAAAATAAAAGTAATAATTGAACTTACAATTGAAATTCCACCAGTCGGAATGCCAGGGAACACAATGACAATCGACCCGATAACGAGCCCAATAATTGCCGCAAATGTCATACTTTTATAACGATCTAACAAATAACTAATTCCTTTACTACTTACAACAAATCCAGCCATCACGCCGGCACCGATAACCACGATTAACGGTAAATTGAGTGTAGTTAAAGCGTTAATTGCTGTCGGATACACACCAATAATTAATAAAATAAACGATCCACTAATTCCAGGAAGAAGCATAGCCATACTAGCCATCCATCCTGCGAAAAATAAACCAATTGCATTTAAAATTGTTAACGTCGTAATCGGATCAGCTGCCTTATCTGGTTTAAAGAATGCTGTTATTGCAACAAGAATTGCTGCAATTATTAATAAGACGATATGACTACCTTTAAACGTTGCCTTTGCATCAGCTTCTCTCATTAACATCGGTAATATACTAATAATTAAACCGAGGAAGAAAAATTGAGTCGGTTCATAATGATTTGCTAATAAATATTTAATAACGTGACTTAACGTTAGAAAAGCTGCCGCTACACCAGCTGCAAGTGGGATTAAAAACGCTAAATGTTTTTTCCATTCACGACTAAAAAATCCGCTAATTGCTGCGAGCAATTGTTCATAAATTCCCAACACAACAGCGATTGTTCCGCCACTCACACCAGGAATTAAATCACTAACGCCCATACAAAATCCACGATATATATTACGCCATTCCATACTGAATAAATTCCTCATTTCTTATAATGATTTTTCCCGTAAATTTTAGTATAACAATAAGAATCATTATATTCTTAATTGTTTTTGACAATAGTTTGACATTTGGACAAAAAAAGAAAGCCACCTATCGGTAGCTTTCTTCTCAAAAGGAAAAATAACCTTATTTTTCTGTTACAGTCTTTAGTTCCTCTACTAACTCTTCTATATAATGCTGTGCACTCTGCGCTGCAATACTACCATCGCCTGTTGCCGTTACAATTTGACGAAGCATTTTTTCACGAACATCACCAGCTGCGAAAATACCAGGAACTTTCGTTTCCATACGCTCGTTCGTTTCAACATAACCATTTTCATTTGTAATACCTAGCTCAACAAACGGTTTTGATAATGGTAACATACCGATGTATATGAAAACGCCGTCAGTTTTAACTTCTTGTTCTTCTCCGCTGTTTACATCTACAAGTGTTACGCTTCCTACTTTACCATTTGCATCGTTAATTTCTTTTATAGTGTGATTCCAAATGAAATCTACTTTCTCATTTTGGAAAGCACGATCTTGTAAAATTTTCTGTGCACGAAGAGTGTCACGACGGTGAACGATCGTTACTTTTGATGCGAAGCGTGTTAAGAACACACCCTCTTCAACAGCAGAATCTCCGCCGCCAATAACAACAAGTTCTTTCCCTTTAAAGAATGCACCATCACATACTGCACAATATGATACACCGCGGCCGCCAAGTTCTGTTTCACCTGGCACACCAATTTTTTTATACTCTGCACCGCTTGAAACGATAATTGCACGTGCTTTATATTCTTTTTTACCAGCAATAATTGTTTTGTACTCTTTACCATCGATGATTGCTTTCACATCACCGTATGCATATTCAGCACCAAATTTCTTCGCATGCTCAAACATTTTATTTGATAAGTCTGGTCCTAAAATAGACTCATAACCTGGATAGTTCTCTACATCTTCTGTATTTGCCATTTGTCCACCTGGAATACCACGCTCAAGCATCAGTGTGCTTAAATTCGCACGAGATGTATATACCGCAGCTGTCATACCAGCTGGTCCTGCACCAATAATAATGACATCATAAATTTTTTCTTCTGACACACTATTCACTCCCATTCATTCATACACATTAAGTTACCCTCATTATACTGTTAGCATCATTTTTTTCCCAATGATTTGCCTACCCTACGTGTGCGTGCGCTTAACAGCCTGCACATACTTTCGTACAGTCGCTACAGATACATTATATACATCACCAAGCTCTGCCTGTGTCATCTTATTTCTTTGTTCGCCGCGCACAATGTATTCAATTGCCGCTGACCAACCGTACACATTTGTAAAAGTCGCTCCAGATGTATATAAACGTATGAACGTGCAAAACCAAAAATTCAAACACTCTTCGATTAATTCATCGTCTTTTTTCGTATAATTGTATAATGCATCCGCGATTCGTACGCACTTTTCAAATTGCTGTAAATCAGCTGGGATGCTTTTATGACTATTAAGTAAAAAGAAATATTTTGCAAGTTGCGATACGATTGGAACACCATTTTTCGCTTGCGTTACATCAAAGAAGAATCCAACCTTCTCTGGTGTTGACAATTCATTCATTAAATATAAAGCTAGCATTTTCTCTTCTAGCGTCGTACTTTGCTGAAATGATTTTCGTAACTCTTCAAATAAAAGATTTTGTCCTTCATCTGCTAAATTCAGTGCATTCCACGGTTCTTTTCCTTTTTTATCAGGATGCAATTCTACAACATGTTGCCACATTTTTTCAGCTACTTGCTGTTCCTTCACCATATACGCAGAGTATGCAAACCAGTAATAAAAACTGACGTCTCCTTCGTACCCTTGACGCTTTAATACTTTGAACCATTTATATGCAGGTTCAAAATGACCAATTGTTGCAAGCGTTGTTCCAAGTTTCAAACGATGCTCAAATGAAATTGGATATACCGAAACTAACTGCCCCGCTAATGACTCTACTTGCTTATGCTCTCCAATTGAATATAGAAAAATAAGCGTATTACAAAGCGCATGCATATTACCAGGATTTTTCTCTAAAATCATTTCTGTTAACTTAAGCGCTTGATCTACATTACCTGATTGAAAATGTGCAATCGCTAAATTATTATGTCCTGACCAAAATTCTGGATATTCTTTCGTAACAACTTCTAGTGTAGCAATCGCCTCTTCTAATTGTCCGTTACGAATGTAGCGGTTCGCTTCTTCTTGCATAACAATTAGCTCATCTTCATCCTCAATCTCTTCCGCACCCATTGCATCTTCTTCCATAATCTCAAGCAATTCTAATGTATCTTCTACAAATTCCTTCTCTTCCGCAACTTCTAAATATCGCTCTGCATACTTCTTCGCCTGTTGAAACAAGCCCATATATGCATAATTATTTGAAATAAAATAATAGCATTGCTCAAGTTCAGGATTGGATCTAACAAGCTTTAGAAATATCTGATTCGACTCTTGATATTCACCAGATTCAGATAATGCTATTGCTAGTTGGCATAAAATAAACGGCTCCTTCTCGCTTTGTGCTGCTCTTCGAAAATATTTAATTGCATCTTGCAATTTTTGCCCTTTATAAGCCCTCATCCCTTTTTTATAAAAGAAGTCCGCTAACTGATTAAAAGAGATAACTTGTCCGTTCTCCTTATATATTCTTTGATTTTTCCCCATATATCCTCCAGTTTTTTGTTTTCTTCGTTCACACATTCTTCTATCTATAAGTATAAACGATTCCATAAAAAACAAAACAGTATATTATAATCAATTATTTCCTTTTTATTCATAAAAAGAGAAGGGAAATGTTACATTTTTAACATCAACCTTCTCTAGTGGCCATTTCCTCTTTCGTATAAATAATACGCATCGGATTTCCGCCTACGAAAGCGCCGCCTGGTACATCTTTATGGACAAGTGTGCCTGCAGAAATGATAGCTCCATCTCCAATTGTCACACCTGGTAAAATTGTCGTATTCGCTCCAATCATAACTTCATTCCCTATGACGATTTCTCCGAGTCGATACTCACGAATTAAATATTCATGCGCTAAAAGCGTTGTATTATAGCCGATAATTGAATTGTCTCCCACAGTAATCTTTTCTGGAAACATAATATCTGGCATTACCATAAGTGCAAACGACGTTTTCTTTCCTACTTCCATCCGTAAAAACGTGCGATATAACCAATTCTTTACGGATAAAAATGGCGTGTAACGTGCGATTTGGATGATAATAAAGTTTTTCATTACCTTCCAAAAAGAAACTGTTTTATACACATTCCACAATGAATTTTCTCCTGAAACAGGATAGCGCGTTGTCCGTCGCACTGAACTCTCTCCTCTACTTATATAAAGTGACACTTTAACCGGCAGGAATCTTACTACCCGTTAATGCGGGACAAAATCGGTAGTAAATCACTCATTTTATCTAGCACAAAATCTGGTTTATACGCTTCTAAATACGCTCTACCTTTCAATGTCCATGAAACCGCTACTGTTTTCGTACCTGCATTTTGTCCACCGACGATATCATGATGATTATCACCAACCATCAATGTTTCTTCTGGCTTTGCATCTAATAATTTCAATGCTTTTTGAAGTGGTTCTGGATGTGGTTTCACATGTTCCACATCATCAATCGTCACGACAACATCAAAAAACTGATCAAGTTTCGAAAGCTTTAATCCCATTTCAACCGTCTGTCTCGCTTTCGTTGTAACGATGCCGATCTTATAACCTTGCTTCTTCAATTCTTGAACCGTTTCATATACAGTTTCATACTCTTCCACTAATTCATCATGATGCTCATGATTAAATTGACGATAACATGTAATCATCTCTTCAACCTTACTTGCATCAATCTTACTAAAAGTATCATGCAAAGATGGACCGATAAATGGCAATACATCTTCACGCTTATACTGATTAGAATAATAGTGATTTAACGTATGTAAAAAAGAAGAGATAATAAGTTCATTTGTATTAATTAACGTTCCATCTAAATCAAATAACACTGTATTTATTTTCATCGTCCTTAATCCTTTCATTACCTGAATATGAAAGAAGCAGCATCTTATATAAGATGCTACTTTTCTCTAATTTTCTAAATATCTTTTATCAGCTTGCCCCATTTTTCGTCTCACAATAATGAAAATGATAGAAATAACAACAATTCCAATAGACATTACTTGTGCAATACGAAGTGGTCCTAACATTAAACTATCTGTACGCAAACCTTCTACGAAGAAGCGTCCCACTGAATACCAAATTAAATATGTGAAGAATAATTCACCACGGCGTAAATTCACTTTTCGTAACGCGAGTAGTAAAATAACACCTGCAAAGTTCCATAATGATTCATATAAAAACGTTGGGTGATAATACACACCATCAATGTACATTTGATTAATAATGAAATCTGGTAAATGAAGACCTTCTAAAAACTGTCTCGTTACTTCATCACCATGCGCCTCTTGGTTCATAAAGTTTCCCCATCGGCCAATTGCTTGTCCTAGTAAAATACTCGGCGCAGCAATATCCGCTAACTTCCAGAATGAAAGCCCGCGTCGTTTCGCAAAAAGGATTCCTGTAATAACAGCCCCGATTAAACCACCATGAATCGCCAAACCACCTTGACGAATATTAATAATTTGACTCGGATTTTGCGAATAATATTCCCATTCAAAAATGACATAATACATTCTCGCAAAAAGAATGGCAATTGGTACTGCGATTAATACAAGGTCGATAAATGTATCTTTGTGAATACCAAGCCTTTCTCCCTCGCGAGTTGCTAGCCAAAGACCTAATAGCACGCCTGTACCGATAATAACCCCATACCAATAAACAGGGAACGGCCCAAGTTGGACTGCTATACGGTCAAGCTGTGGTACAGAACCTAACAGCATATATATGACCTCCCTCTCCAGAGTCTACTCTTGATTTCCTAACTCAATCGCACTCATTAATCGTTCAGAGAACTGTTGTGCCGCATTGACTCCCATACGTTTTAATCTGAAGTTCATCGCTGCTACTTCAATAATAACAGCCAAGTTTCGACCAGGACGAACTGGAAGTGTAATCTTCGTAAGTTCTGTATCAATAATCTTCATCTTCTCTTCATCAAGACCTAAGCGATCATAATTTTTCTTTTGATCCCAAATTTCAAGATTAATAACAAGTGTAATACGTTTATAATTTCGTACTGCCCCTGCACCGAATAACGTCATTACGTTAATGATACCTAGACCACGAATTTCTAATAAGTGCTCAATTAAATCAGGTGAGCTCCCTACTAATGTATCTTCATCTTCTTGACGAATTTCTACGCTATCATCCGCAACAAGGCGGTGACCACGCTTTACAAGTTCAAGCGCTGTCTCACTTTTCCCGACACCACTTTGACCTGTAATTAAAACACCAACACCATAAATATCTACTAACACACCATGAACAGCTGTTGTTGGCGCTAACTTACCTTCTAAATAGTTTGTTAAACGACTTGATAATCTCGTTGTCGTTTGAGCAGAACGTAATAAAGGCACGCCTGATTCACGTGATGCTTGTAATAACTCATCCGGTACATCTTGATTACGAGTTACAATAATACAAGGCGTCTCCTCAGTACAAAGCGCTTTCATTCTCTCTTGCTTTTGCTCTGTCGTTAACGTATCAAAGAACGTAAGCTCCGTTTTTCCAAGAAGCTGCACGCGATCAGCTGGATAATATGTAAAAAACCCTGCCATTTCAATTCCAGGTCGCGATAAATCACTCGTATCAATCGGACGATGAATCCCTTCTTCACCACTTACTAACTCCAATTGAAATTGTTCAATTAAATCTTTTGTCCTTACTTTCGGCATATGTATAAACCTCCACTCCGCTGCGGGTTCAGTCTCATTTGATGTAAAATTCCATTCTATCGGATATTGTACCATTTTTTTCTGGAAACAAGAAACTCGGTTTCTAATAAATAGAAAAAAACATTTCATATGAATCATGAAATGTTTTTCTTTTTGTCATTTTCTCTTTTTTTCATGTAATGGTTCAACAATTACTTTTTCAATTATCATATTAAAAATAGAAATACAAATTGCCGCAACAATCGCTACACCAAATCCAGATATATTAAAGGCGTCCCCTAATAACGAATCCGTCATCTTTAACGTAATCGCATTAATAACAATTAAGAAGAAACCGAAAGTTACAAGAGTAATCGGTAGCGTAATTAAAATTAAAAGCGGCTTTACAAATACGTTTAAAATCGCCAATATAATACTCGCAATAATTGCAGTTTGTATATTTGCTATGTAAAATGCGTCTGGTGCAACCCCTTTTAAAAGTCCGGATACAGCGATTAACACAACGCTATTTACAAGAAGTGATACAATCCATCTCATTTCCTTACACATCCTTTTAACATATATATTTCATCATACGCTAATAGCTAATAAACGCAAGTAACATGCAAACACTTATACCAATTTATTCTATTCTTTATACTTGTATACCTACTAACATTCTTGCCAGTTTCCCTTAGTGAAATAAAAACCGAGTGCAATTCCCACTCGGTTTTTATTAACAACTTATTGTGATAACTCTACTTCTTTTATTTTCTCTTTCATTCTTGCTTTATCACGATCTAAAATCTCTTTTAAATACTTACCTGTATAAGAGCGCTCTTCTTTCACTACTTGCTCTGGCGTTCCGGAAGCAACAATTTGTCCGCCTTTGTCTCCGCCTTCTGGTCCAAGGTCAATAATATAATCAGCTGTTTTAATAACATCTAAATTATGCTCAATTACAAGTACCGTCTCACCACTCTCAACAAGACGTTGCAACACTTCTAGAAGGCGTGCAATATCATGTGCATGTAAGCCAGTCGTTGGCTCATCTAAAATGTATAACGTACGCCCTGTAGAACGACGATGTAATTCAGAAGCTAATTTCACACGCTGCGCCTCACCACCTGATAACGTCGTAGCTGGTTGTCCTAATTTCATATAACCAAGCCCTACATCTACAAGCGTTTGAAGTTTACGCTTAATTTTCGGGATATTAGCAAAGAACTCTACCCCATCTTCAATTGTCATCCCTAACACTTCAGAAATATTCTTATCTTTATATTTCACTTCTAACGTTTCACGGTTGTAACGTTTACCGTGACAAACTTCACACGGAACATACACGTCTGGTAAGAAATGCATTTCGATTTTAATAATTCCATCACCACGGCACGCTTCACAACGGCCGCCTTTTACGTTAAAGCTGAAACGTCCTTTTTGATACCCACGTACTTTCGCTTCATTCGTGTGCGCAAATACATCACGAATATCATCAAATACGCCAGTGTATGTCGCCGGATTTGAACGTGGTGTACGCCCGATTGGTGATTGATCAATATCAATCACTTTATCTAACTGCTCAAGACCTTTAATTTCTTTATGAGCCCCTGGCTTCGCTTTCGCCTTATATAGCTTTTGAGCTAATGTTTTGTATAGTACTTCATTAATTATCGTACTTTTTCCAGAGCCAGATACGCCTGTTACTGCTACAAATGTTCCTAGAGGGAATGACATTTTCGCATTCTTTAAGTTATTTTCTTTCGCACCGACAATCTCCACTTTACGTCCGTCACCTTTACGTCTTTCAAGTGGTACCGGAATAAACTCTTTACCGCTTAAATATTTCCCAGTTAATGAATTCTCGTCTTGCATAACTTCAGCTGGTGTACCTGCTGATACAACTTGACCACCATGAATACCTGCACCAGGTCCGATATCAAGTAAATAATCAGCAGCCATCATCGTATCTTCATCATGCTCAACAACAATTAACGTATTTCCTAAATCACGCATTTCCTGCAATGTACGAATAAGACGATCATTATCACGCTGATGCAAACCAATAGAAGGCTCATCAAGAATGTAAAGTACGCCAGTAAGGCGAGAACCAATTTGTGTCGCTAAACGAATACGCTGCGCCTCACCACCTGATAAAGTTCCTGCAGCACGACTTAACGTTAAATAATCTAAACCGACGTTCACTAAGAACCCAACACGTTCCTGAATTTCTCTTAAAATTAAATGAGCAATTTTTTGTTGTTTCTCAGTTAGCTCAACAGTTGAGAAGAACTCCTGTACTTCTTGAACAGAATATTTCGTTACATCGGCAATCGTTTTTTCACCAACGAAAACAGCTAAACTCTCAGGCTTTAAGCGTCCACCTTTACACTTCGGACAAGCTTGCTCTGCCATATATTTCTCCATCTGCTCACGAATATAATCAGAACTCGTCTCACGATAACGACGCTCAATATTCGGAATAACACCTTCAAATAAAATCTCATTTTCCTTTACTTGACCAAATTCATTCACATAGCGGAAATAAAGCTTCTCTTCCCCGCTTCCGTACAGCACTTTATCAAATAAATCCTTCGGTATATCTTTCACCGGCATATCCATATCGATGCCGTAATGATTACACACAGATTTTAATAATTGCGGGTAATATTGTGAACTTGTCGGTTCCCAAGGAGCAATCGCATGTTCATTTAATGATACATCCCAGTTCGGAATAACAAGTTCTAAATCTACCTCTAACTTCGATCCAAGTCCATCACAAGAAGGACACGCGCCGAACGGACTATTAAACGAGAACATACGCGGCTCTAATTCTCCGATTGAAAAACCACAATGTGGACAAGCATGATGTTCACTAAATAGAAGTTCTTCCTCTCCCATTACATCGATTAAAACTCGGCCCCCGCCAAGCTTTAAAGCACTTTCTAGTGAATCTGCAAATCGGCTTGCAATTCCTTCTTTCACAACAATACGGTCAATAACAACTTCAATTGAATGCTTCTTATTTTTTTCTAAAGTAATCTCTTCCGATACATCCAGCATCTCTCCATCAACGCGCACACGAACATAACCTTGCTTCTTAATATCTTCTAATACTTTTGCATGCGCACCTTTACGCCCTGACACGATAGGCGCTAGCACTTGCAACTTCGTACGTTCAGGATATTCAAGAACACGGTCTACCATCTGTTCCACTGTTTGTGATGTAATTTCAATTCCATGATTCGGACAAATCGGCGTACCAATTCGTGCAAATAATAAACGTAAATAATCATAAATCTCCGTTACCGTTCCAACCGTTGAACGAGGATTACGACTCGTCGTTTTTTGATCAATTGAAATCGCTGGAGATAAACCTTCAATCATATCAACATCCGGCTTATCCATTTGCCCTAAAAACTGGCGCGCATACGCAGATAAAGATTCCACGTATCTACGCTGCCCTTCTGCATAAATCGTATCGAATGCTAACGATGATTTCCCCGAACCAGACAATCCCGTCACAACAACAAGCTGATTTCTCGGAATGGTTACGTCAATATTTTTTAAATTATGCGCTCTAGCACCTTTTACAACAATAAAATCTTTACTCACTCTTTTCACCCTTCCGCTTTTAATTCTAATAGTAAATCTCTTAATTCAGCTGCACGCTCGAAATCTAATGCCTTTGCTGCTTCTTTCATCTCTGCTTCCATCTTCGCAATTGTATTTTCACGTTCTTTTTTCGTCATCTTCTTAGCTGGTGTTGCTTCATATATTTCCGTATCCTCAGCTGCTGTTGTCGCACGAATAACGTCACGTACTCCTTTTTGAATCGTTTTCGGCGTAATACCATGCTTTTCATTGTAAGCTTCTTGTATACTACGACGACGCTGTGTTTCTTCAATTGCAATTCCCATTGATCTCGTTATGCGATCTGCGTACATAATAACGCGGCCGTTTGCATTACGCGCCGCACGACCAATTGTTTGAATTAATGAACGCTCTGAACGTAGGAACCCTTCCTTATCTGCATCTAAAATAGCTACAAGTGATACTTCTGGAATATCTAACCCTTCTCGTAATAAGTTAATACCGACAAGTACATCAAACTTACCAAGGCGAAGATCACGGATAATTTCAATACGCTCTAATGTTTTAATTTCAGAGTGAAGATAATTCACTTTAATTCCTACATCTTTTAAATAGTCCGTTAAATCCTCTGACATTTTCTTCGTTAAAGTCGTAATTAATACACGTTCATTTTTCGCAATCCGGTCATGGATTTCTCCTAATAAATCATCTATTTGTCCTTCAATTGGTCGTATATCAATTGGTGGATCTAAAAGCCCTGTTGGACGAATAATTTGTTCTATTGCTTTCGGTGACTGCTCTAACTCGTACGGTCCTGGCGTTGCCGAAACGTAAATAACTTGATTCGTTTTCTCTTCAAACTCATCAAACGTGAGCGGTCTATTATCTAAAGCTGATGGCAGACGGAATCCATGATCAACAAGCACTTGCTTACGTGCTTGGTCCCCGTTATACATCGCTCTTACTTGCGGAACCGATACGTGCGACTCATCCATAACGATTAAGAAATCCTCTGGAAAATAATCTAAAAGCGTATACGGCGTTGAGCCTGCTGGACGAAGTGTTAAATGACGGGAATAGTTTTCAATCCCTGAACAAAAGCCCATCTCGCGCATCATTTCTAAATCATAACGCGTTCGCTGTTCTATGCGCTGCGCCTCTAACAACTTACCGTTATCATTTAATTCTTTTAAACGCTCTTCTAATTCTTTTTCGATATTTTCAATAGCAACCTTCAGCTTTTCTTCACGTGTAACGAAGTGAGATGCCGGGAAGATTGCTACATGATCACGTTCTGCTAATACTTCACCCGTTAATGCATTTACTTCTCGAATACGATCTATTTCATCCCCAAAAAATTCAATTCGAATACAATGCTCATCAAGTGATGCGGGGAAGATTTCAACTACATCTCCGCGCACACGGAATGTACCACGCTTAAAATCAATATCATTACGTCCATACTGTACATCAACAAGTTCACGAAGCAATTGATTGCGGTCCTTTTCCATACCAACTCGAAGCGAAACAACTAACTCGCGGTATTCTTCCGGAGAACCTAAACCGTATATGCACGAAACACTCGCAACGATAATAACATCATCTCGTTCAAATAAGGAAGACGTTGCCGAGTGGCGTAATTTATCAATTTCATCGTTAATTTGCGCATCTTTTTCAATAAACGTATCCGTATGTGGTACGTACGCTTCCGGCTGATAATAATCGTAATAACTAACAAAATACTCCACAGAATTGTTAGGAAAGAAATCTTTCAGCTCACTATATAACTGTCCTGCTAACGTTTTATTATGAGCCATTACAAGTGTTGGCTTCTGCACTTCTTTAATGACATTTGAAATTGTAAATGTCTTACCCGTTCCTGTCGCTCCAAGCAACACTTGCTTTTTCTTTCCACTATTAATTCCCTCTACAAGCTTCTCTATCGCTCCCGGCTGATCACCTTGCGGGGAATACTCTGAGATAATTTCAAATGGATGTTCCAACTAAAAACCGACCTCCTCATAAAAATCTGTATTATTATTTTACCACGAATGCCCATAAAAAACCTAAAAAAACGAACAGATATTCGGTAAAATTTTCGACAAGATATACATAAAAAAAGAAGGAATAAATACTTCCTTCCTTTACTAACTCTATTTTTCAAGTACATATAATAAGTCATATCCATTGCGCCCATTTTCATTCGTACAATCTATTAACCTATATACCGTTTCTGATTCACGTTGCTCTTTAACAATCCTTTTACAACTATCTTTATGTAACCCTTTATGGTCACCAGCAAATTGATCTTGTCTATTATCTAACACATAAAGTATATCTTTCTCACTATGCTCTAACGTTTGAAAAACAGGATCACCTTCATGTGTATACTGTACAATTCTTATTTTATCAACTTTCCCTTGTTCCACATTCCAAATGAACTTCTCGAATTTATCTAGATTAGAAATTTCTGCCCCCTTTGCAACGACATCATTCTTCTTATCAATTGCACTGTTAGGTTGTGAACATGCTACTAAACTAAAGAGAAATAAGCATATAAAACCTGTTCTTTTCCCTATTGTTATCCTCTCCTATACAAACTATTGGTATACTAGAAAAAAGCTACTTTCCTCTATGAAAGTAGCTTCTTGTTTCCTTTCTCCTTCTTCGGAAAAATCACATATGAAAATGAAATCGCAGTATCCACTAAAAGAATAATAGCCCATACTTGGCTTACACGGCTTGCTGTTTTATTTAAAACGATTCCTGACTCTAACCAATTCCCCCACTGTTCTACTGGAATAAGCCCATACATGAAGAAAAAGAATATATGAACCGCAATAAACAAAATAAGATGTAAAATCCAATTTTTTATTTCCTGCTTCGCATGCGCCATCCCTGTTACTTCAAGTGGTTCTTCGATAATAGGCGCCGGTTCATTCCGCCACTTCGCAACTAATTTTTGTGCATATATGTCTAATTTCTTCAAATCCTTTTTCCCATAAAAAACTGCATATAATAAAATGATTACCGTAATGATTTGAAAATTAGAGAACTTCCCTGTTTGATAATAGTCCAATACCCCTAAAGTTAAAATAAACACTTCATTTATGAGTAGCACAATCCCCATAATAAAGCTCGCCTTTTTCAAGCGAAATCCATACCTTAGTAAAAAGAATCCGATAGCTGATAGCCAAAATACAATCTCTGCACCAATTAAAAAGTACCATCGATATTCTGCGAGTATACTCATTTATCCCTCTCCCTTTCATCATATATACGAAAAGCCTCATCCATATATACTAGAAGCTCTTCCTCAATTGGATACATACTCATTTTCTGTGAATCTTCTTTTGACTTTCTTACTTCCCACAGTTTATCTAAAAATGCTTCATCACCATTTGCCATCTCTAAACACTTCTGCATTAATTTCTTTGTTGCGCCTTGTACCTCATCACATGATGCTTCCTTACCGTCTTTCATAAAGTTACGTAGTTGCTTCAATAAATTTACCCATTCTAAAACATTCGGATCTTCTTCACTCATGTTCGGCAAATTATGAAGCAACTTTTGTTCTCCCTTAGAAAAAACTTCATTTTGAAACATCTCACGTATTCGCGGAGACTGTTTCGAAAGCTGAATGAGTTCAAACATAACTTTCCAATCCAGTTCTCCCTCCACATCTACTGAATAAACAACTGCCTGTAAAATACGTTCCATTCGATTAAATTTTTTCTGTTCTTCCTGTACAAATCTAAGTTGCTTTTCAAGCGATACTTTTAAATTGAGCTCATCCGTTATTAACATATTCATAATCTCTTTTAATGAAAAACCCATTTCTTTTAAAAATAAAATTTGCTGCAAACGAACAACATCTCTCTCGCTATATAACCGATGTCCTCCATCAGTTTTCCCACTCGGCTTTAATAAATCAATTTGATCATAATAACGTAACGTCCTTACTGTAACCCCTGTTTCCCTCGTTAGTTCTTGAATTGAAATCAACTCCATCACCTCTTCTCCTTCATTATAAAAGGTGACGTAACGTAACTTTCAAGTAGTTTGTAAAAAAAATACAAAAAGCTATTTATACCTTTTGTATAAACAGCTTTTATGGAAATAACCCCTTTTGTATAGCACGCCCACAAAATAAAATAATTGCCCCTACAACAACACTTGTTGCTGTTTTATGATAATGCGCTAAAATTAATAAATAGTATGATAAACCTACAGCACCAATCATAATACATGCACTTGGCACTGGATTACGAGAGAAGTTTTGTATTCCCCAAAACAAAGCAAAAATAGCCGTAGCGACACATAATACCGGTAATCCCATCCCAGTTCCCCTTTTTCTATCTATTCCTTGTTGCTAACACACTCGTCGATGCCATACTTATTAATAAACCAAAAATAGCAATATATAATAACTCATTTACATGTACTACTTGCCTATCTAAATACTTATTTACACAAAGTTACATAATGAACAAAAAAACGCAGCTTGTAATACAAATCGTAAAATATGACTTCATCTTATTCACAACTCGCTCATCAATCGACGGTACTCCCTCTTCTTTCAAACGCTTTTGTTCTCTATATTCCGAAATACCATATAAAATGACTAGTGCTACATTCGATATAAAAATAGTTCCCCACGAAATACGTGAACTACCCCCACTTAGTATCTCTTACGAGCTTACCCCTAAGTGGGGGCTTCTCGGTTCATCGCTACTTTTGATAGCTAACGAATTTGTCCTAGGACACCCGAGCTAACTCCCTTGTTCCAAAGGTTATTTTGTTACTATTTATGCCAACGCTAATAAGCGTATGGATTCCTTTTTGATATTGATCGCTGCGTTATAGTCACGATTGATTGTGAGTCCACACGAACACACATACATGCGCTCACATAATGGCATTTCTTTTTTGTTGCCACAACGACTACACATCTTTGTAGAAGGAAACCATTTATCTATTTTTACAAGCTGATTTCCTTGTTCTTGTAGCTTATATGCTAAAAATGTCGTAAACATCCTCCAACCGTTGTCCGCTACACTTTTACCAAAGCGAAGCGCTTGTGACATTCCTTTCATATGTAAGTCTTCGATTGCTACAACGTCAAAATTCGTAGCTAATTCTTTAGACTTGTGATGAAGGAAATTTTTACGTTGATTGGCGACCTTTTCATGCAATTTCGCTACACGAATGCGCTGTTTATTCCAGCGCTCTGAACCTTTTACACGTCTGGCTAATACTCGTTGTGCCTTCGCTAATTTGTCTAACATCTGGCGATAAAAGCGAGGATAATTGGCTTTCTCATCTTCGCTACTCACGTACAATTCAGCCATTGCGAAGTCTAATCCAACTATACTTTGTACTTCTTTTTGTACAATCTCTTTTTCATATTCAGTCAAGATGGACACATAGTATTTACCAGTAGGTGTCATCGAAATCGTACACGATTTGATGATATGATTTGGCGGTATCTCCCTATGTTGCTTCAGTTTCACCATTTTCAATTTTGGTAATTTGATATAACCATGAAATAACATAATATTTCCGTTTACTCGATTCGTTGTATAGGATTTTCTACTTTTTTTACTTTTGAATGTAGGGAAATCATTTTGACCACTAAAAAAATTCTTATACGCAGCTTGCAAGTTTAATTGCGCGTTGGCCAATGCCAATGAATCAACTTCTTTCAACCATTCATACTGCGCCTTGTATTTCGCAGGAGTAGGAAATTTTTTCTTCTTCAGTTCTTCCTTATTCGCTTTGTGTTTTTCATATACTTCTTTTCGTTCAGCCAACATTTTATTATATACAAAGCGTACACACCCGAACGTTTTACGTATGAGATGTGCTTGTTCTTCTGTTGGATACAGACGAAATTTGTACGCCTTATTCTGCTTTGTCATATCCATTCACCTCAGTTTTCGCTTCATTTCCCATAAGCTATGACGGTGATCACACAACCTGAACATTACAAGATTATTATCTACTTTCATTGTTATACCAAACTTTACCTCTTATAAGACTGATTATATCAGAGGCAAAATAAAGAAGAAAACCAATTTTCTGACTACCGCAAACTGAAATTCATCTCCCACCTGCCGCTAGACTATCGTCTTTCACACGCTTGAGGAAGGAGACTTCTTTCGGATAATACGTTAAAGCAAGACCCGCTAAAAACAAACTTCCTATGAACCGTATAACATCTTACTTACTCATACATGATCAGCCTCTTGTTGATTTCTATACTTCCACTTCGGCCAATAGTTCACAAGAAAATACACCCACTGCCCTAGTACAAATAAAACAAACGGCATACCAGCATTTCCATCAACAATTAAATTATATAAACTCCATATCGCTAAACTAATCGTAAAAAATAACCCTACATATTTAAACGCTTTATCTGACTGGAATCTCTCAAACTCATCTTGCATTTTTCATTCCTCCTATCTCTATGCTCGTTTCCCTATCATGACTCCTATGATGAGACTACCCGCAAATAAGGAACTACATATCCTAAATATTTCTTGCACTGGTATAACAGCTCTGCCCATTGCTTTACTCGCAACAATATAAACAATAAGCAATAGAAACGCGAATACAAATGAGACATTTACATATTTTTTATATTTTCATTTACTCGCTCATCTATATCTGGAAGTTCTTCTTTTTTGTACTTACGCTTTTTGTAATAGGCATACACTATCAAAAATACAATTGCTAAAACGTTACTCACTACGAGCGGTAAAATTGGTATAGCCGGATTCATAATATGAACTACAATGTCTCCCAAAAACAATCCAATAGTCGCACCAATCAATAACTTTTTAGTATCTTCCATTTTTTCTCCCCTTACTCTAGCGTAAATATTTCCTCCACCTTCACCCCAAAATATTTGGCGATTTTTAGGGATAACTCTAGACTCGGGTTATAATGATGGTTTTCAATCGCCACAATCGTCTGCCGTGTCACCTGCATCGCCTTTGCCATTTCAACTTGCGTTATATGATGTTGCTTTCTTAACTCTTTTATTTTATTTTTCACACCCATAGGCTCCACCTTCGAAAGTAAAGATATCTTTACTTTAATTATAAATATTTTCCAGTTGTAAGTAAAGATATCTTTACAAATTTTAGTAAAACATTTCACTGAACATCTTCTCTAACCAAGTACAAGAGTAATTCAATTTATATCAGCGATTTTTTAAATATATCGACATCCGTAGCACTATAATCATAAGAAAAAAGCTGTCCCAAAATATCTTTTGGAACAGCTTCTTCGTCCTACTACATAAATCCTAAAGCATACACAAGAACATACCCAAGAACAGATAAGCAAACCGAGCCAATCAATCCTGCCATGAATGCCCTACTTCCTAATTTACGGAACGTTTTAAACTCTACATTTAAGCCTAGCCCTGCCATCGCCATTGCAATAAGCATGTACGCAATTACTACAATATATCCGGCAACAACTTCTGGGATAATCCCAATCGAATGCACCGCACTCATTGCTAAAAATCCGAAGATGAACCAAGGAATCGGAAGGTCGCGCCACGATCTTTTTTCCTTGCTGTCCTCACTCTTACCAAACCATAATCCAATTAAAATCGCTACTGGCACAAGCATCGCAACGCGCGTTAATTTCACAATAACTGCGATGTCTACAGCCGTGCTACCTCCTGGCGCCGCCGCAGCGATAACGTGAGCAATTTCGTGCAGCGTCGCCCCTGAGAACACCCCGTAACCGTAGGGTGAGAAGCCAAGCACTGGGTATAATAGCGTATAAATAAGTGTAAATATTGTACCTAAAATTGCAATAATTGCTGCCCCAACTGCCGTTTCCTCATCTTTCGCTTTCACTTGCGGTGCAATTGCCACGACCGCAGCCGCACCGCAAATTGCAGTCCCGCATGCTGTTAAAATTCCAAGTTTCTGTTCTACTTTAAATACTTTCGTTAGTCCATATACAACGAAAATTGTAAATGTAATAACAACCGCTGCGATGACCAATACTTTCGGCCCCGCCTTCGCAATATCTACAAGATTTAACCGCATTCCAAGTAAAATGATCCCAAAGCGTAGCAACTTCTTACTCGCAAAGTTCGTTCCCACTATCGCTTCTTTAGGAATCCCGATTGCCGCGCGCCAAACCATCCCGATTAGAATAGCGATTACTAATTGTCCCATAATATTTAAAAATGGAAGCTCTGCTAAATATTTCGCGGCGATTGCGATTAATAACGTAATCCCAATACCTTGCGAAAATCCAAAGCCCTTCTTCTTTTGTATAACAAGTGTTTGTTCCACTTTGTACCACCCCAATAATCGTATTGGAACATGCATGTTCTTTCTAGTTACATTATAAGAGAGTTTTAATAATAAGTTTAATATCAATATTGAATCCCTATCATCAGAAATACTTATGATAAAATAAAAGCAAAAATAAAGGGGCCTAACAAATGAACGTCGACATTTTAAAGATCTTTGTTACTGTCGTTGAACAAAAACATTTTTCGCGTGCTGCGGAACTATTAAACCTTTCACAACCTGGCGTTAGTATGCACATTCGCAACTTGGAAAATGAATTTGGGACTACACTTATTCAGCGCTCCCCAAAGCACGTCCAAGTTACGGAAGCTGGAAACATATTATACATACACGCAAAGCAGATGCTCTCACTTTATGAAGATGCAAAACAGGAAATTAATGCGCTGCATAACGTCGTAACAGGAACACTTCGCATCGGCGCTAGCTTTACAATTGGCGAATACTTACTTCCAAAAATACTTGCGCGCTTTGCCAATGAAAATGCACACGTCGAAGTTCATACATTTATCTCCAATACGGAAGAAGTTTTGCAAAGCCTCCGCTCTAATCAAATTGATATCGGCTTAGTGGAAGGCCAAGTCGTGTACGCTGACGTAGATGTTGAAACTTTTATGCAAGATGAAATGAAACTCGTCGTCCCGCCAAACCACCCATTGCTCCATATCAAGGGGATTAACGAAAATGCATTGCAAGACCAAGTCTGGGTATTAAGGGAGAGCGGCTCTGGCACACGTGCCTATAGCGATCGATTTATACACCAACATCATTTAAAAATGAAACGCTTCTTTACATTTAGCAGTATTCAAAGCGTGAAGGAAGCCGTTGCAGCCGGTCTTGGCATCGCCATCCTTTCAGATTGGACTGTTCGAAAAGAACTATTAGCAAAAGAACTATTCCACATCCCTGTTCCGAACGAAGAGCTAATCCGTCCATTCTCCATCGTGCGCGGCAAATATTTTATCCCGTCTAAAGCTATTCAAGTCTTTTTAAAACACGTAGATTCTTTTGCGAAAAAACAGAGTTGACCTTCACATCAGTGTGAAGGTTTACAATACATGTAAAAGGAGTGAAACGCATTGCGAATTGGAGAGTTATCAAAAGAAACTGGGGTTAGCGAAAGGGCACTAAGACATTATGAAGAAAAGGGATTACTCCCTTCGAAACGCCTAGCAAATGGCTACCGTGATTTTGATGAAAGTGCAATCGAAAAAGTAGAGCTGATTCAAATGTACTTGCAAATCGGCTTAAATTTAGAAGAAACAGAACGAATGCTACGTTGCCTCGAAATCGAGCCACATCTCTACGAAAATCCGTGTAGTAGTATCCTTGCACTTTACGAAGACAAACTTGATGAGGTAACGAAGCAAATCACATTACTTTCCAACATTCAAACGAATTTGCAAAAACACGTTTCACTCCTAAAACAAGCAAAAGAAAAGGGATGATTACATGTTTGTTATACATGGCAGTTCAAGACAAAACGGAAATACGGAAGCTTTAACACATATGGTGATTGATGGGATTGAAACAGAACAAATCTACTTGCGTGATCATATCGTCCACCCAATCATAGATCACCGCCATGATGTAGAAGGATTTCAACCTGTAAATGATGACTACGAGCAGTTAATCGAGCGCATGCTAGAGCACGACACGATTATCTTCGCTACACCGCTATACTGGTACGGAATGAGCGGCCACATGAAGAACTTCGTTGATCGCTGGTCACAAAGCTTGCGTAATAAATCTCTTCATTTCAAAGAAAAAATGAAAGGCAAAAAAATGTACGTTGTCATCGTTGGCGGAGACAGTCCAAAACTGAAAGCATTGCCACTTATCGCCCAGTTTCAATATATCTTTGATTTTGTTGGTTCATCATTTGAAGGGTATATTATTGGGGATGCGAATGGACTAGATGAAATCAAGAACGATGCTGAGGCGCTGGCAAAAGCACAATTGTATAATAATAAATTCAAAAATAGCACACAGAAATAAGTTTGACAAATCCATTTGTATGCGCATACAATAAAAATAATATTATGAAAGGAAGGTACTTTGACCAATGAAGTTCTAATTCTCTTATTTATTTCATCCATCACAAATAGTGAACAAAAATGATGAAAACTAGCAGAGGATTAGTCTGTCCATTTGTCGATACTTTCTTTCGATACGATCATGTAAAAAATCGTTTATTTATGTACGATTTTTACATTAAAGGGCGACATTTATCCTCTCTAGTGAAACTAGGGAGGTTTTTTTTATGACTATTTTAATCGCACGTAATATCGAAAAGAGCTTTGGTGATCGCACCATATTTACGTTACCATCACTAGAAATTCAAGCAAACGATCGTATAGGAATTGTCGGAGTCAACGGAGCTGGAAAATCTACGTTATTACAAATATTAAGTAAAGAAATAGAAGCTGACAAAGGCACAGTAACTCATCATAGTTCTATCGCCATCATTCCACAGCTTAGCGAGGGGATACCGGAAACCGCTTCTCCCCTCGCTAAGGGCAAATGGAATATTTCAAACGTCGCAAATTCAATGAGCGGGGGTGAACGAATGCGCCTAAAGATCGCCCATGCCCTCGAACAAGATGCAGGCATTCTATTTGCTGATGAGCCAACAAGTCACTTAGATATGTTCGGTACAGAGCAATTAGAAAAGGCACTTTTATCTTATAAAGGTGCACTTGTTTTAATATCGCATGATCGTGATCTTTTAGATGCCATATGTACAAAAATCATCGAAGTTGAAGACGGTACTATTCAAGAATATAAAGGTAATTATTCAAACTATCGAAAGCAAAAAGAACGTGAGCGAATACAAAAGCAGGCAGAATATGATCAATATATACAAGAAAAAAATCGGTTAGAACAGTCAATTTCACAAAGAAAGCAACGTGCTTCTAGCATGACAAAAATCCCAACACGGTTCAGTTCATCTGAATCTAAACTTTATAAGTGCAGCGGGGCTCATGGGCAAGAAAATGTTAGCAAGGTAGCGAAAGCACTAGAAACACGCCTTGAAAAGTTGGAACAGAAAGAAAAACCGAAGGACTTTTCTCAAGCTCAGTTTGACGTACAATACCACACACCAATTCATAGTAAAGCAGTTGTTCAGTTTAATAAAACAACGAAGAAAATAGGGGATCGCACATTATTTAAAAATATGAATGGAACAATTGTCCCTGGGGCAAAACTTGCTATTTTAGGGGAAAACGGAAGCGGAAAAACAACTTTGTTCAAAATGCTTCTCGCGAACGAGCGTGGCATTCAGCTTTCGAAAAGTTGTAAAATTGGATACTTTGAACAAACATTATCTATTTTAAAAACAGATAAAACAATTTTAGAAAACGTTCTAGAAGAAACAAACTATACAGAATCGTTCGTTCGAACAATACTTGCAAGGCTCCTATTCCGCCGTGAAGATGTTCATAAACCTGTGCACATCTTAAGTGGTGGAGAACGCATGAAGGTTGCACTCGCAAAAGTATTTTTAGGAAACTATAATATGCTTCTGCTCGACGAACCGACAAACTATTTAGACTTGGCAACGCAAGAAGAATTAGAAAGCATGTTACAGGAGTATCCTGGTACAATACTTTTCATTAGCCATGACCGTGCCTTTATTCGTTCTGTTGCAAACCATATTCTACAAGTAGATGAGAGCGAACCAAGAATATTCCACGGCAATTACGAGCAATACACAAAAAGAACCACCCAAGCTTCTGTAAACGTTACTGAACAAGAATTATTACGATTACAAACAAAATTAACAGAAATCATCAGCCGGATTTCTATCCCAAATCAGCATGATGACATCACATTTCTCGAACAAGAATACGAAAAATTATTAGTTCGAATTCGGCAGTGTAAAGAAGCGCTCTAATGTCTTCCCCATATATCGACGGGACCTTCCGCATTTCCCAAGAAATATCGAGGCTTCGACATAGAATATCACCCTACCTATCATGTTAGACACAATAACAACAAAAAGCCGTGCACCAGCACGGCTTTTCACTTTATCCCGCTATTTGTGGGCAGTAAGACTCCCACCTCAAAATTCGGCTTGAGCAAAGAAATTAGGTGGGAGATCAACTGCCCGTAAACGCCCGATTGGTTCAACTAATAATCAGTGGGGGATGACCATTAAAGTTTCACTTTATATACGGACAGCAGTCCCACTCACCGCAACCATTAGCATTCCTTCGCGAACTACTTCGTAGTCCACATCGATACCAACAATGGCGTTCGCATTTTTTTGTCTTGCGAGAGTTTTCATCTCTTCCATTGCAATGTCGCGCGCTTCTTTTAATTTACTTTCATAGGCGCCTGCGCGACCACCGACAACGTCACGGACAGAAGCGAAAAGGTCACGCACGATATTCGCACCCATGATTGCTTCGCCATTAACGATATCGATATAATCAATAATTTCTTTCCCTTGAATTGTAGAAGTTGTTGTTACAATCATGCTTTGTAGCCTCCCAAATAAGATTTCCACTTACTTATGGTGCACTAATTCAGCAGAAATTATATTTACGAACTAAACTGCGCCTCATACAATCGGCTGTAACCCTCGCCACGTTTGATTAGTTCCTCATGTGAACCTTGTTCTGCAATACCGTCTTTATTTACAACGACGATGCGATCTGCATTTTTAATAGTTGCAAGCCTATGAGCGATAACTAATGTTGTACGGCCAACAGATAGTTCTGCAAGTGATTTTTGGATGGCAAGTTCTGTCTCTGTATCTAGCGCAGAAGTTGCTTCATCTAAAATTAAAATTGGCGGGTTCTTCAAGAACATACGGGCAATTGCTAAGCGCTGCTTTTGTCCTCCTGAAAGTTTCACACCACGCTCACCGATAACTGTATCTAAACCGTCTGGTTGCGAGTATATTAAGTCCTCTAGCTGAGCACGTTTTACCGCCTGCCAAATTTCAGACTCTGAAGCTTTTAAGTTTCCGTAAGCGATATTTTCACGAATTGTTCCTGAGAATAAGAAAACATCTTGCTGTACAATTCCGATTTGCTTACGAAGTGACGATAACGTCATCTCTTTGGTGTCAATGCCATCAATTTGAATTGATCCAGATGATTGTTCATAAAAACGAGGTAATAAACTACATAGTGTTGTTTTCCCTGCCCCTGATGGTCCAACGAAAGCAACTGTTTCACCTGCATGTATTTTCAAACTAATATCGTTTAAAATCGGCTCTTTATTTTCATATCCGAACGTGATGTTATTGTATTGAATATCGCCGTGTACATGTTTAACTTCTATTGCATCTTTAGAATCTACAATATCCGGCTCTGTTTCCAGAAGTTCTACATATCTTTTAAAACCAGCGATTCCTTTCGGATAACTTTCAATAACCGCGTTAATTTTTTCAATTGGGCGGAAGAAAATATTCGTTAATAAAACGAATCCAATAAATCCACCGTACGTTAATTCACCTTGCAGAACAAACCATGTACCACATATTAATACAAAGAGTGTTACAAGACGCATCAGCATATAACTAATCGATGAATTTAACGCCATAATTTTATACGCCATTAATTTTGTTGTACGGAAACGAGCATTATTTACAGCAAATTGCTCTTTCTCAAACTTTTCATTTCCGAATGCTTGTACAACGCGGATACCACCTACATTGTTCTCGATACATGCATTGAAATCAGCAACGTCTGAGAATAAACGTCTAAACGTACCTGTCATTTTTTTATTGAAGTAAAGTGCCAACCATAATAAGAACGGGATTACGAAGAATGTTAGAAGTGCTAACTTCCAGTTAATCATCATCATAAATGAAAATGCTCCAACTAAAGTCATAATGGCAATGAATAAATCTTCTGGTCCATGGTGAGCAATTTCCCCAATTTCCATTAAATCGTTTGTAAGACGTGAAATTAAATGACCTGTTTTATTATTATCAAAAAATCTGAATGATAGCTTTTGAATGTGATCAAATAATTTCTGCCTCATATCTGTTTCAATGTTAACCCCAAGCATATGTCCCCAATATGTAACGACATATTGCAGACCTGCATTTAACACATAAACTACGAACAAGCCGAAACAAGCCCATAAAATAAGCGTCCAGTTTTGTCCTGGTAATAACTTATCAATAAATTGATTTACGATAAGCGGGAAACCAAGTTCGAGTAAACCTGCGATAACTGCACAGGAAAAATCGAGTACGAATAAACCTTTGTACGGTTTATAGTAAGAAAAAAATTTACGTAGCATATCTTTCCTCCCTTTTCCAAATTAAAAGACTCTCTAAATGATAACCATTATCAAATAATTATTCAAGTTATCCGTCTACGAAACTAAAAAAACCTTCATCTATATTTGATGAAGGTTTCCATTTTATTTTATATAGCTTCCGAATCCCACTCGTGCTCTTGCTGAACAAATACAACACCTAATTCATGATGTCCCCCGGCGTATAATGCCGTTTGAGCAAGACGAAGCTCACCATTTGTATCTACTACTTCTAATTTACAAAACGCTCCTGTTGTCTTCGTTTGAAGCGCGTCATAAAACTCTTCGGTACTTCTTGGAATGATTCCATTTACTTTCGTAATAACTTCTCCAGGCTTTAAATTCATCTCTGCCCCAATTGTATTCGGAATTGTATCTAACACAACAAGTCCATCATTACGTGCGGCAAAGTATGCTGGTCTTTTCTCGTCTGCAATTTTCTCTTGCATCGAGATTGTAAAGCGTCCAAGCATTGCGACTCCCATCGCGATAATTGCAAGTACGTGCCACCAGTAACTTGCGATACCTAAAACGAGTACGAGCCCCGCTAAACCATAGACGCGTCTTCCTGTAAATAATAAAGCTTCCGTCGGCTCATAACTTCTAACCTTTCTCATAAATCCAATTAAAAATGGAACGAGGAATAAAGAGTATGTAGTCGAACCTATTGAAACGACAGGCCACCAAGAAATAAATCCTGTCACCGCGTCTCCTGGTATAAGAATAAATACTGGTACAAGCCATAAACGATTGGATTCATGTAGTCCAATTCGTAGCCCACGCTTACCTTTGTTAATTTTTGGCGTAGAATAACGAACTGCATTTTTAGAGATTAATAAACCCTCTACAACGAGCATAACGCCTAGTAAAATAGCAAGGGATACAATCGTACCCTCTTCACCTTCTCCAAGCTGTAAGAAGGAAACTGGCATCTTAGACGATAACAACACGAGTGCAATCGCGATTCCGAAAGTATAAGCTACAGATAAATATCGATACATAGCAGTTAATCCGAATAATAACGTCCAAAGTAAAATTGCCCATAAACTCGCTTTTGAAACAACAAGCCCAAGCCCAATCGTAATAATAGATACGATTAATCCGTACCCAATACCTGCAAATAGAGTTGTTCGTAGTTCAAACCAAATATCATATACTTTAAAAGAAAAATCTTTTCGTTCTCGTAATATACGTAAGTATCCAACGAAGATACTACTAATTAAAAATACATAGATAGCAGGGTGTAAGAAGAAACGTCCAACTGCTCGTAGTATTTCAAAAAGCCATGCCTCCACGAATTCATTCACCACCATTTATATCATTTTTTCTTTTTATCTTATCATATTTAACACATAAAAAAATACAGGCATCAAAGTGCCTGTATTCTTTCTTATTTCGCTATTAATTTCAATGCCGTCTGTAATTGTAAGTCATTTTCTCCAGAACGAATTTTTTCAATGATTTTAGTTTGAATCGCTTCAGCTGTCTTTTTATCGAGTTGTCCTGTTGCTTCCATCTCATTCGCATTTTGGAATGCTTTTAGTGCTGATTCTGTCTCTTTGCTAAAGTATCCATCTTCACGTCCTGGTACATATCCTAAGCTCTTAAGCATTTCTTGTGCGTGTTTTACTTGTACATCATTTGAATTGTATGAAAGTGTCTTTTCAATTTGAATTGGTGTCGCATGATAATAATCTGGTTGCTTCACTTCTACAGTTGGCGCGATTCCTTTTTTATGAATCCAATTGCCATCTGGTGTTAACCATTTAAACATTGTTAATTTAATGTTGCTGCCATCTTTAAATGGAACAGCCTGTTGAACAGTACCTTTACCAAACGTTTTTTCACCAATTAAATCGTATCCTTCTCCTTCTTTTAGCGCACCAGCTAAAATCTCTGAAGCAGAAGCACTTCCGTTATCAATTAATACTGAAATTGGATATGACTTTCTCTCTTTCAGTTCCGTAGAGAATTTCTTCTTCTCACCATTTCGCTGTTCTACTTGTAGCATTGGCTTTTTATCTGTCATGATGTCTCCTAGTATATCTTCTACACTATTTAAATAACCGCCAGGATTACCACGCACGTCAATAACTAAGCCTTTTATGTTTTTCTTCTCTAGCTCTTTTAACTGATCCTTAAATTCTTTCGCAGTATTTTCAGCGAAAGAAGTAATTTGCATATAACCGATATCTTTTCCGCTATCTTGCTTTACAGAACTAAATACAGTGAAAATCGGAATCTTTTCACGCTTAATTTTAAATTCTATCGGATCAGCCACTCCTGCGCGCTTAATTTCAATTGCAACAGTCGTTCCTTTTTTACCACGAATTTTTAATACTGCTTCTTCACGTGATAAATCTTTCACACTATTTCCATCTACAGATAAAATTTGGTCATTCGGTTTAATTCCTATCTTTTCTGCTGGTGAACCTTTAATTGGCGATACGATAATAAGCTTACCGTCCGTCTTGTTCACTTCAGCTCCAATCCCTTCAAGTTCAGGATCCAGTGACTGACTAAACTGTTTTGCCGTTTCTTTATCCATATACGTGGAATAAGGGTCCTTCAGCGTAGACAACATTCCCTGTATCGCACCTTCGACTAATTTGTCGTCTTTCACGTCTTCCACATAACGTGAATCAATTAGTGCATACGCCTCATTAATCTTTACCAAATTCCCTTGCGCTGTGCCAGCATTACCATTCGATACTGTTTGCGTTACATACGCTGGGTTTATCCCAAACCAGTACATACCACCAAACATCCCGCCAGCACCAATTAAAAATGCAACAACCATTCCAATAATTGCAACTCTACGTTTCAATGCGGAATTCCCCTTTCCAGAACACACAGGTGGTGTAGCAAAAGGCATCACACGATGTGTGATGCCTTTACCTATTTCTACTATATGATAAGCTTGTACGAATTATGTTTGCAACTTTTTATACTTTTAAGAAGCGACGAATTGACATTACACTTCCCCACATACCGATTAATGCACCGATTAACATTAATAAACCAGCTAATTGGAATACGAATGGGTTGTATGGTAGAAGCTCGAAAATTGTTCCGCCAAGTTTTTCATTAAACACACCTTGCAACGAATTATACATAACTAAAATTAGGCCAATTGGAATAATTGATCCTAATACTCCTAGGAATAATCCCTCTAACAAGAACGGCCAACGAATAAACCAGTTTGTTGCACCAACAAGTTTCATAATTTCAATCTCAGTACTACGAGCATAAATTGTAATTTTAATTGTGTTAGAGATTAAGAACATCGCTGTGAATAGAAGACCCGCAATTAACGCAATCCCGATGTTACGACCAGTTTTTACAGTATCAAATAATTTTTCAACTTGACCTTTACCGTATTGAACATTACTTACAAACTGCATTTTCTCAATCTTTTTCGCAATTGTTGCCGTATCTGTTGGTTCTTTCGCCTTTACAACAAATACGTTTTTCAGTGGGTTATCTTGCTCAAATAACTCGAACGTTTTTCCACTATCGCCTAAGCTTTTAATTAAACGTTTCAACTCTTCTTCTTTAGAAGAATATTTAATAGAATCTACTTTCGCAATTTTACTCATATCTTCTTCTAATTTCTTTTGATCAGCTTCTTTTGCTGCTGGATCAACATGCACACGAATTTCTACATCTTGCTCTACTTTCGTCGCAAAATGGTTCATATTCATAATCGCTGTCAAAAAGACACCTACAAGTAATAATGTAACTGTTACTGCACTTACAGAAGCAAATGTCATCCATCCGTTACGGGATAGATTTTTCACACCTTCTCGCAAATGTCGACTAAGGGTTTTAGCCTTCATATCCGTATCCTCCCTCAATCTCGTCTCGAACAATTCTTCCACCTTCAATTGCAATTACACGATGACGAATTGTATTTACGATATCTGCGTTATGTGTCGCCATAACAATCGTTGTACCACGCTCATTAATACGTTTAAAAATCTTCATAATATCAAGAGCTGTTTCAATATCTAAGTTACCTGTTGGCTCATCGGCAATTACAACCTTTGGCTTATTTACAATCGCTCTTGCAATCGCCACACGTTGTTGCTCTCCGCCCGAAAGCTCATTTGGAAGTGCATCGGCACGCTCTTCAAGACCAACAAGACCTAACACTTCTGTAACGCGCTCACGAATCGCTTCCTTCTCTTCTTCAATTACTTCTAAAGCAAACGCAACATTCTCATATACCGTTAATTTAGGTAGCAATTTAAAATCTTGGAAAATTACGCCTAATTGACGACGGAAATATGGAACATCTCTTTCTGCTAATGTTTCAATTACAAGTCCATTTACATTAATTGATCCTGTAGATGGCTTCTCTTCACGATACATCATTTTAATAAATGTAGATTTTCCGGCTCCACTCGGTCCAACTACGTATACGAATTCACCTTGTTTAATGTTAACTGTGAGACCAGCAATGGCTTTCATACCATTTGGGTACTCCTTATAAACATTCGTCATTTTTATCATTATTTATCACCCAATACTTAATGATTTTTTTAGAAATACTTTTCTGTACATTTGAAAATAAAAGAAAAACCTTTATTTTCATTCGACCATTCTTGTTGAAGGTAGCTTCCATACATGCTTTTTATTAGCAACGCTACTCTATGTAATATATTTCATCAAAATTCTACAAACCCCATTGTAACATCAATCGGTTTCCAATTCGGATACATTTTTGTTACAGTTATGTTACATCCTAATAAAAGGTAAACGAGCTCATGTAATTACTTAACTCGAAGCACTTTTCGGTCAAGTTATACAATCAGCTCGTTTATTAATTACGTTTCTTATTTATGCTCCGCTAACCATTCAGCTACTTTTTTCGCATCTTCACCTTGAATAATTCCTGGTGACATTGAACCGCGGCCTTTTTCAATAATCTTTTCAATCTCTGCTGCGTCATATTTCTGTCCTACTTTTCGTAAATCTGGTCCAGTTGCTCCTGATAAATCTTTAGCGTGACAACCTATACAACTTTTTTGGTAAATTTGCTCTGCGCTATCTGTGCTTGCAGATTGTTTTGATGGTTTACTCTCTTCTTTATTTCCACATGCTCCTAAAGCAAAAACGACTGACGTCCCCAGCGTAATAGCCAACAATTTCTTTTTCACTTCTATCGCTCCCCATTGTTGATATTCTTTTCATTCATAACTAGGCAATAGTTTTCATAACACATTCAATATTCATTATAAGCATTATCTTTATATAGAAAAACTAAGGTGTATTTCATATTTTTCACAAATATAGTGAGAAGCCTAATAAAATAAGCTTTCATAAATTGTTTCAATTCTGTGAACACCTTAGAAAGTTCTATAAAGAGCCTTTTTCTCCAATCAAAACTGAGAAATTCTATATAAAGTCCTACTCTATTACCACTTTGTTTTACTATTCTCTACCTTTTACAAAACAATATACGGCATTGTATTCTACATATAATCTCATCAAAAAGAGAAGTTGTCGTTTCCAACTTCTCTTCCTCTTTATTTCATCAATATAAATAAGATAAGCCTCTTTATATCCTCTTGGACCTCAGCATGTGCCAACAATTCTGTTGGCTTTTTCTCTTATTAAATACGAGAACGTAAATACGCATCAATAAACGGATTAATTTCTCCATCCATAACTGCTTGTACGTTACCAACTTCTGTATTTGTACGATGGTCTTTCACAAGAGAATACGGGTGGAATACGTAAGAACGGATTTGGCTGCCCCATCCAATTTCTTTTTGCTCTCCGCGAATCTCATCTAATTGTGCTTGTTGTTCTTCTAATTTCTTTTGATATAATTTCGCTTTTAGCATTTTCATCGCATGCTCACGGTTTTTAATTTGAGAACGCTCTGACTGACATGTTACAACCGTGTTTGTCGGTAGATGAGTTATACGAACTGCTGAATCTGTCGTATTAACGTGCTGTCCACCTGCACCACTTGCACGATACGTATCTATTTTCAAATCTTCTGTACGCACTTCAATTTCAACTTCATCATTGAATTCAGGTACAACTTCACAAGATACGAACGATGTATGACGACGACCTGAAGAATCGAACGGTGAAATACGTACAAGACGATGTACACCTTTCTCCGCTTTCAAGTAACCGTAAGCGTTATGACCTTTAATTAATAATGTAACACTCTTAATACCAGCTTCATCGCCCGGTAAGTAGTCAACCGTTTCTACTTTAAACCTACGTTTTTCAGCCCAGCGCGTGTACATACGTAATAACATAGAACCCCAGTCTTGTGACTCTGTTCCACCTGCACCTGGGTGTAATTCTAAAATAGCGTTATTTTTATCATAAGGATCGCTTAATAGTAACTGCAGCTCGTACTCATTCATTTCTTGAATTAAAGTTTTCACTTCAGATTCTAGTTCCTCATGTAAATCTTCATCATACTCTTCTTTAAGTAAGTCATGCGTCATTTCTAAGTTTTCGAACGTCTCATCTAACTGACGGAACCTTCCAACCATATCTTTCAGCGCATTCGCTTCATTAATTACAGCTTGTGCGCCTTGTTGGTCATCCCAAAATCCTGCGCCCATCATCGTTTCTTCTAATTCTGCAATTTGTTTTTCCTTAGTAGGAAGGTCAAAGAGACCCCCTAAAAGCCGCTAATCTCTTAGCCATTTTTTCTAATTCTTGCCTAATTTCTACTAATTCCATTTCCTTCACCTCTATGTAATTGCTGTTACTTTCATATGAAAACAAGGGAAACTCTCTCCGCTTATTACGGAGAGAGTTTAATCCTTTTCATTATACATTTTTGATGTAAAAATTTGCAAAGCAGTCTAAATTACAGTTTCTTATTACTGCCCAATGCCACAACAGTTTTTATATTTCTTGCCACTACCACATTTACATAAATCGTTGCGTCCCATTTGGTCACCTTTTACAACCGGTTTTTTCTTCGCGTCTTCGCCATCGCTTGATGGATGAACAGCTTCACCTTGAACAACTTCTTGACGCTCTAAGTTTTGCTCAATTTCAGCTTTCATAATGTAACGAGAGATTTCCTCTTCAATAGAAGCGATCATCGACTCGAACATTGCGAATCCTTCCATTTGGTATTCACGAAGTGGATCGATTTGTCCGTAAGCACGTAAATGAATACCTTCACGAAGATGATCCATTGCATCGATATGATCTGTCCATTTCGTATCTACAACACGGAATACAACAACCTTTTCGAATTCACGCGTCTGCTCTTCAGGTAGAAGCTTCTCTCTTTCGTTATAACGCTCTAATAATTTCGCGATAATTGATTCACTCATTTCTTCTGGAGCAAGGCGACGTAACTCTTCTTCTTTTACATCTCCTTCTTCAAGAAGGTTTGTATTTAAGTAATCGACAAGACCTTTAATGCTCCAATCTTCTTCGATTTCTTCTTGCGTATGAAGTGCAACAGCACGTTCTATCGTAGATTTCATCATACCTTCAATAATACTGCGTAAGTTCTCTGAATCCATTACTTCTTGACGCTGTTTATAAATTACTTCACGTTGTTGACGAAGTACATCGTCGTATTGCAATAGCTGTTTACGTGCATCATAGTTATTTCCTTCCACACGTTTTTGCGCAGATTCTACCGCACGAGAAACCATTTTACTTTCGATTGGCTGTGAATCATCCATACCAAGGCGATCCATCATCGCTTTCATATTGTCAGAACCGAAGCGGCGCATTAGTTCATCTTCCATTGATAAGTAGAACTGTGTTACACCAGGGTCCCCTTGACGACCAGAACGACCACGTAACTGATTATCAATACGACGACTTTCGTGACGCTCTGTACCGATAACTGCTAGGCCAACGTTTCTAATATCGTCGCCTAACTTAATATCCGTACCACGACCAGCCATATTCGTCGCAATTGTTACAGCGCCTTTCATACCAGCTTCTGCAATGATATCTGCTTCACGCGCATGGTTTTTTGCATTTAAGATATTATGACGTACACCTTTACGTGTTAACATTTTTGAAATAAGCTCTGACGTTTCAATTGCAACTGTACCAACAAGAATAGGTTGCCCTTGCTTATGACGATTTACAATATCCTCAACAACTGCATTGAATTTACCTTCCATTGATTTGAAGATTAAATCAGCACGATCATCACGAATAATATCTTTATTCGTTGGAATTACGATAACATTCATATTGTAAATACTACGGAATTCTTCTTCTTCCGTTTTCGCTGTACCAGTCATACCAGATAATTTTTCGTACATACGGAAGTAGTTTTGGAACGTAATTGTTGCAAGCGTCATACTTTCATTTTGAATTTCTACGCCTTCTTTTGCTTCAATAGCTTGATGTAAACCTTCGCTATAACGACGACCTTTCATAAGACGACCAGTGAATTGGTCTACGATTACAATTTCGCCTTCTTGTACAACATAATCTGTATCAAGGTGCATAACAACGTGTGCACGAAGCGCCTGATTAATATGGTGAAGAAGTGCTACATGTTTTAAATCGAATAAGTTATCGATATGGAAAGCTTTCTCAGCTTTCGTAATACCATCTTCTGTTAACATTACATTTTTCGTTTTCACATCAAATGAATATTCTTTTTCATTTTCTAATGTACGAACGAATGCATTTGCAAACATGTATAGCTCTGCTGATTTTTGAGCTTGTCCCGAAATAATAAGCGGCGTACGTGCTTCATCGACTAAAATAGAATCGACTTCATCGATGATAGCAAAATTAAGTGGACGCTGAACGCACTGCTCTCTATATAACACCATGTTGTCACGTAAGTAATCGAACCCAAGCTCGTTATTTGTGCTATACGTAATATCAGCAGCATAAGCAGCTTGTTTCTCTTCACGTGACATACTATTCAAGTTAATCCCTACAGTTAAGCCAAGGAACTCATGAAGTTCTCCCATTTCACTTGCATCACGTTGTGCTAAGTATTCATTGACTGTAACAACGTGAACACCTTTTCCTGTTAATGCGTTTAAATATACAGGTAAAGTAGATGTTAACGTTTTACCTTCACCTGTTTTCATCTCAGAGATATTTCCTTCATGTAAGGCGATACCACCCATTAGCTGTACGCCATATGGACGCATTCCAAGAACACGATTCGCTGCTTCACGAACAACCGCAAAAGCTTCAGGAAGTAGATCATCTACTGTCTCACCTTTTGTTAGACGTTCTTTAAATTCAATCGTTTTTCCTTTTAATTGTTCATCAGTTAGCGGCTTAATAGATGATTCTAATGCATCAATTTGCTCCACTGTCTTCTGCATACGTTTAATTTGGCGTTGGTTGACATCAAATACCTTTTTTAAAATACCGATCATAGGAAATACGCTCCTCTTTTATTAAAATAAAACTTCCGATTGCTTTCTTTTTCTCTTTACAATCAGTCGTTATAAAAATCAAATTTACCCCGCATTAACGGGCTGTAAGATCCCTACCTCAAAATTAAGCAAAAACAAAAATTAGGTATGGGATCAACTGCCCGTAAATGCCCGATTGGTTCAACTAATAATCAGTAGGTGGGAAGAACCCACCACTGATTAAAGTTTCACTTTATGTTATGCCAATTTTTCTCCTAATTAAAAAACTAAAATGTATAAACCTAATGATAATTGTAACACTTGTCTTATAACTATGACAACAATCGTCCAAATGTGGGGTCTTATATTCAGAAAAAAATTTTATTTTATTTGTTCCAACAAACTAATATCTCTTCGTTACAAATTTTGTATTAAATCTAAGTAGTATTCTTTCAAGTTCTCTTTTAAAGAGGATGGCTCAATTATTTTTATAGTTTTACCAAAACTGGCCAAATACGAAATAATAAAATTGATTTCAGCAGGCTCATAAGTTCCTATCAAATATGTATCTTCGTGCTCTTCCCATAACTTCATCGAAGGATATTGTTGTTGTTTAAATATCTCTATCCCCTTTGCAGTAATCGAGCATTTAAAATGAATAGCTTGTTCAGTCGCCTTCCAAAGACTATGTGCGTTATGTATATTTATATTTTCTAAATCCACACTACCCTCGGCGCCTACCACTTCTAACGACCTAATGCGATCGCAACGAAGAACTCGATAAGCCGATTTATCTAAATCATAAGCTTGGCAATACCAATAACCTTTCATTGCATAAATCGAAATTGGCTGAATACGACGCATTGTCGTTTGCTTCGGCGTAACATAGTTTACATTTAATGCCTCTTTTTGAACAGCAGCTAATAAAAGTTCTTCTAGATAACCACATTCATGCGCCTGTTCCAAATGATAAAAAGCAACTCTCTTTTGCAAGTTTTCAATTTGCTCACGCTGTTTTGACGAAACACTATTTAAAAATTTCTTATTAATGGAATGAAACGAAATTTGAAAGGGAATACTTACAAAACTTCTTAACGCTTGCATTGCAAAATAAAGTGCAAAAACTTCATGATTTGTAAATGAAATCGGTGGTAATGTCATCGTTTTTATTAAACGATACCCTCCATACCGACCATACTCTGCAAAAAGAGGTACACCCATTCCCTCTAATGATGCAATATCACGTAACGCTGTCCTTTTTGAAATTTGAAATTCATCCATTAAATCTTTCAATGTGAATATTTGTTTTTGATTTATAAAACGCAGCATCTGATTTAAACGTTCAACTTTTTTCATAAACTCTCCCTATAGGTGCCATATGTTGGCACCTTATATTTGTATAGTAATAAGTGTAAACATATATGAAGGAGGCAATACAATGAACTTTGAAGTAATCCCTTTTTTATCATTAAATGGGCAAGGTGCCAAAGCAATTGCATTTTACGAACAACATTTAGGGGCAAAAGTTTTATTTTAAAAGAATTATAAAGAGATGAAAGAAATAGATCCAGATTTCACATATGAAGAAAGCCAAGAACATTATATTACCCATTCTGTTTTACAAATTGGCACTAATAAAATTATGATTGCGGAACAGGCAGTGGATTCCACACGCCCTTGGCAATTAAGTAATAGCTCATCATTATGCATTCAATCTAAAGATTTCCAAACCGTTGAAGCACTCTATCACAATCTAATTCAACATGATGAGGTTTATATTTTAACGCCTTTTGAAAAAAACTCCTTCAGCCCGGGTTATGCCATTGTGCGAGATCCTTTTGGAATAGTAATACAGTTGACCGTTACAAAACATGACTTCTAAATTTCATTACGAATAAGCCATTTAAATTTATATCAATATTACAAGATAGGAAGGCAAAAACAGATAAAAAAAGCGCAGCCATTTCGGCTACGCTTTTGAATGATTATTTTGTTTCGATTAAACCATATTTCCCGTCTTTACGGCCATATACAACATTAGTTTCATTTGTATCCGCATTTGTGAAGACGAAGAAATTATGTCCTAGCATATCCATTTGTAAGATTGCTTCTTCAACGTCCATCGGTTTTAAATCGAATCGTTTTGTACGTACAAGTTCTAATTCATCCTCTTCTACCTCATCCAGAACAGCTACTGCTTGTGGAAGGATAAAATTAGTTTTAACAGAACCCTTTTCACGTAATTTACGGTTTACTTTTGTTTTATGTTTACGAATTTGTCGCTCAATTTTATCAACTACTAAATCAATCGCAGCGTACATATCGCTATTTGTTTCTTCTGCACGAAGTAATAAATCTGTAAATGGAATTGTTACCTCGATACGTTGCTTGTCAGAGTATACTTTTAAATTAACCTTAATCTCTGGGAATGTATCAAAATAACGCTCTAATTTACTTAGCTTTTTCTCTACATATTCCTTTAATGCTGGAGTTACTTCAATATTTTCACCACGAATGTTGAATTTCATAGATGAATTCCTCCTTTCAAGCCTATGTACTATAATTTCGACATTGGCTTAAAAACTCCTTCTAATTTTTTTGAAAAATTAGTGGAATTGCGATTTTTTTATCGTTTTTTGTTGAAATGAAAAGATGCATCGTTTCTATCTTTATTTTATCCTATTAACATCGTGAATAACGAATGTAACTGTGGACAATTAGTTACAGAAAAGAAACAACTTTTTGACAACTCCTCTAAAACAAAAAAGCCCTTGTTACGAGCAAGAGCTTTCGCCATCTATATAATGCTGCTAAAAATACAGCTCTATCTTTTCCAAAAACTTAATTTTTACAGTTTCACAACATTAGCCGCTTGTGGCCCACGTGCTCCATCAACAATATCAAACTCCACTTGTTGACCTTCTTCTAACGACTTATACCCATCTTGTTGAATAGCAGAAAAATGAACAAACACATCGTCACCATCTTCACGCTCAATAAACCCAAATCCCTTTTCTGCATTGAACCATTTTACTCGTCCTTGCATGTTCATTCCATTCCCTTCACTCTTAAAATCAGGGCATTCGCCCCATATTCTGACTATAGCGAATGACAAGACTGTAAGTCAAAGAAGACCTGTCGTCTTTTTATTACTCCTTTCGACATTCACATATTAACCTCTACAAAGCGTCAAACAAGAAACCTCTCTCGCTCCTCGATCATACAAAAGGCTTCCAATTTGCCTAACAGTAATTCCTGTCGTATACACATCATCCACGATTAAAACGTGTTGCTCATGAAACATCTCTTCTCCCTGAAAATAAAAAGGATTAACTCCCGATATCCTTTCTTTACGCTTCTTCTTACTTTGTTTTTCTGTTTCTATTCTTCTTAATGATGTACAAAACATTTTGATAGGCAAACAAGAAGCTAGTAACTCCGCTTGATTAAAACCACGCTCGTATTCTCGCTCTTCACTAAGAGGGACCGGAATGGCAACTGAAACATTCGCAAAATATTTTTGAAAAAGACTTCGAAAAGGCTGATGAAAAATATGCACTAATTCAGCATCTCCTCGAAATTTAAACTGTGCTAATATTTCTTTCATCCCTTCATCATACACATGCAACGAACGATTTATGAGAGACGGAAACCCCTGCTCGTTCGTCCACCTTATGCAGTCCATACAAATATCCCCGTTTTTATATTCAGCTGGTACAAGTTCTAAAGGCCGACCACACTCCTTGCAAATATCTCCTATAATATAGGAAAGTTTTTGTTCACATCTATCACATATATACTTTTTATGAAGCTTAACAAAAAAAGTGTACCAACTAATCGCATATGAAATATACTCATCACAAAGTAGACAATGCATCAATCTATCAGTCCTTGTTCTTTAGCATTCTTATTCATACTTTGAATATGTTTTTTCGCACGAACCATCGCCTCTGTCTTTCCATAATGAAAATAGATAACATCTCCATGCGGTTCATCAGAGCTTCTGCCAGCACGCCCTGCAATTTGAACGAGAGCACTTTCTGAAAATATTTCTTCCTCAGCTCCTAAAACTGCAACTTGCAAATTTTTAACAGTTACTCCTCGTTCCAAAATCGTCGTTGTAACTAATAAAGGGATTTCTCCTTTTCTGAAAGCTGCTACCTTCTCTTTTCTCGCCGGATCTTCTGCATGCACACCGTCAATTTGATTGTTTAATGATTTTAATAACTGGCTAATTTCTTCTACATATCGCACATGAGGAACAAATAAAAAAATGGGGCATCGTTTCGATAAGTACAGATTTAACCATTGTAATAAAGCACGAGGAATTTTTTTACGTATAAGACCCTTTTTCCAATTTCCGCACCACTGAAATATCGGAACTGGCAATGGATGACGATGGTATCGCCCTGAAATAATAACCCCTTTTTGCTTACCACTTCGCAACTTACGCTTCCACTTTTCATCTGGAGTTGCAGTTAAATAAATACGCGCTGCCTTCTCTTTCATCGCTTCGTTTACTGCATACTGCAACATCTTATCTGCATGATACGGAAAAGCATCTATCTCATCTACAATCATGACATGGAACGCCCTATAATAACGTAACAATTGATGTGTAGTTGCAACGATTAACGCCGCATCTTTTTCTCGGTCTAAACTCCCTCCGTATAAAGCAGCTACATTTATATTTGGAAACACTTCTTGTAATCTTGGTGCTAATTCAAGTACAACGTCCGTTCTCGGCGTTGCAATACAAACTCTTTCTCCCTTTTGTAGTGCCTCTGCAATTCCGCGAAACAACATTTCTGTTTTTCCAGCCCCGCACACCGCCCAAATAAAAAATGATTCTTTCTGCTTAACAGCGTCAACGACACTTTGCGCAGCTAACTCCTGACCGTCAGACAAAACGCCTTCCCACTGTAACGGATTCAAATAACTTTCTCCGCTTATTTCAGCAATCCCGCGAACAAGTACAGTACATTCACTTACCCTGCCCATCGTTATACATTTCCGGCAATACGTACATACTTCATTGCACCTTTTACATAGCAATGATGCAAATAGTCGCTGCTCTATATTTCCGCAGCGCTGACACATATATTTTGAAGACTTCTTAATTACCCCTTGTACACAAACGACGTCTCGATTCCTTTTCAGATGATCCAATTTATCCTGCAAACCTGAAGAGAGTTCTTCTAACAGTAACTGTCTACCAGCTAACATCATCAATAGCCACCTCCAGCACTACTATAAATCCTGCTCTTTATCTCGTAAAAACTCAAAAAAGCCGATAACCTACTTATAAAATAGTAAGCTATCGACTTTATACACGTTTTTTATTCAATTATAAATCCTATAATCTACCGTAACCTAAGAAATGTTTTTGGTTGTAGCTACTGCTTAAGCTAGCGTAAGCAATCCCTTTATCACCTGCATGAATCATCTGGTCGTTACCAACGTAAATACCGATGTGAGATGGACCTGCTTTATAAGTACCTTGGAAGAATACTAAATCTCCAGGTTGTGGGCTACTTACTTTCGAAACTGAGTTCCAGTAACCTGCAACGTCTTGACGACCTACACCATAAATGTAAGAAATAAATCCACTACAGTCAAAACCACCGTTTGATGGAGATGCACTTCCCCAAACATATGGCTTACCTAAGTATTGTTGCGCTTTACCAATTACGCCAGGAGCCGGAGTTGGATCTGGTACTGGCTCTGGTTTTTTATTTTCTTGTTTAGGTATCTCTTTTTTAGGCTCTTCTTTTTTAGGCTCTTCTTTTTTAGGCTCTTCTTTTTTAGGCTCTTCTTTTTTAGGCTCTTCTTTTTGAGCTTGTCCACCATTGTTTGCTGGAGCGGCTTGCTCTGCTGGCACTGCAGCAGGTGCTTGTTGAACTTGTGCTTCTTTAGCAGCTTGCTCTGCTTGTTTTTGAGCAGCAGCTTCTTGTGCAGCTTTTTCTTGCGCTTCTTTTTCAGCGATTTGTTGTAATTTTAATGCCTGTTGTTCAAGCTCTTTCAATTGACCTTCCGTACTTGTCATTGTAGTTACAACTGTATCCATTTTACCACTTAAATCGTTTACTGCTGTTGCTTTTTTCTCTTTTTCAACGTCAAGTTCTTTCTTAGCAGTTTCAATTTGAGCTTGTGCTTCTTTTAATTCTTTTTGTTTTTCTTTTACTGTCTCAACATCTTTTTTCACGCTCGTTTGATCTTCTTGTTGTGTTTTCATGATATCTTCGTCAGATTCCATAATTTTAGACACAGAAGCTAAACGATCAACTAAATCTGCAACGTTTTTAGAGTTTACAAGAACTTCTGTTACAATGTTCGTATTTGGCTGTTCTTGTAGTGCAACTAAACGTTTTCTTAATAACTCTTCACGTTTTGCAATCTTTGTTTGTAGTTCTGCAATATCTTTATTTTTATTTTCGATTAATTGCTCAGTATCAGAAACTTTTTTTGTTGTTTCATCAAGTTTTGAAGCGTTCTCTTGAACAGACTTATCCAAACCTTGGATTGTTTTGTTTAAGTCATTCATTTGTTTTTGTAATTCATCACGTTCTTGTTGTTGTTTATGTAAAGTATCATTTTGTGTGTTAATTTGTGATTTCACGTCAGAAATTTTATCTTCTGCAAATACATTTGGTGTTAGCCCAGAAAACATTAACCCTGCAACTAATGCGCAAGATGCCATTTTTAGCTTTTTCATTTTATTTTTTACACCGCTTTCTTTTTTTCATTTTCCGTATATAACCTATTAAAATTTATACCATAATTCGGGAGTTTTTTTGCTAATGTTACGGTTTTGTAAAATAAATGTAATATTAAATTTATCTCTATAGCAAAGTATATCTAAATTTGTATATATATGTAGAATTTTAAGAGCCTTACACCGTTTTTTATAGGATTGAAAAAAAACGTAAGGGAACCCCTTACGTTTTGAAAATACTCCAATATGAATGAAATAGAAACGTTACTTCATCCATTTCTCAGCCCAATTTTGGACCTCATCCATAACACTTTCCAACGCTTTCCCTTTATCAGTTACACCGTACTCGATTCTAACTGGTACTTCTGGATAAACATTACGAACTACAATACCTTCGCCTTCTAATTCCTTTAAACGTTCTGACAACATACGATCGCTCATATTCGGTATAATATCTGCGATTTCTCTGAAACGTTTCGGCTCTTCGAGCAAAGATTTAATAATTAAGCCAGTCCATTTCTTACTAAGCATTGTAAAAGCTGACTCAAACTTTGGACATAAACAAGAATTATGCTCCATATGTTTCACCTCTCTTCTATTATAATATAGTTTCTTGTAAAAAGTAAGTAATAAAACTTTCCTCATTATTTAATTTTACATACATTTCACCATTTCCAAATATTAACTTGTCAAATCCCCGTAAAAAAACCCTCTTCAAGTAAGAGAGCTTTTATATCTTTATCACTTCGTATACCAACCTAAACCAAGCGCACCTTCACCTAAATGCGTCCCAATTACAGCTCCGAAATAACTCGTACGAATTGTAACATGAGGGTATATCTCTTCTAATTCTTGTTTCCATTCATTAGCTTCCTCTTCACGATTCGCATGAATAATAACAGCTTCCATAGGCACACCTTTATTTGCCTGCTCATCAAAGATTTCAACGATACGCTTTAACGCTTTTTTACGCGTACGAATTTTTTCGAATGGAATAATTACTTTATCTCTAAAGTATAATACTGGTTTTACTTGTAACAAACTACCAATAAAAGCTTGTGCACTATTTAATCTTCCACCACGTTGTAAATGATGTAAATCATCCACTACAAAATAAGCATCCATCGTTTGCTTCATTTCATCAAAACGAGCGATAATCTCTTCTGGGGCTTTCCCTTCACTTACTAATTTTGCCCCTTCACGCACGTAAAACCCTTGTACTTCACAACTAATTTCAGAGTCGTACGTATATACATCAATACCATCTACCATCTGTCCAGCTGCCGTTGCTGTTTGATATGTACCACTAATTCCACTGGAAAGGTGAATGCTAATAACTGCATCATATTCTTTAGATAACTCTTCATATAACTCTAAAAACTTTCCAATTGCTGGTTGCGAAGTTTTCGGAAGTTCCTCTTGTTCACGTACCTTTATATAAAAATCATTTGCTGAAACTTCAGCCTCTTCTTGATAAGATTCCGTTCCAAACACAACGTTTAATGGAATCATATATATATTGAGTTCGTCACGAATATGCTTCGGTATATATGCTGTACTATCGGTAACAATAGCTGTTTTCATTTTCGTACCTGCCTTATAAAAAATTTTTATCCCCTAATTTTACACGAAAACTAGAAAAGGTGCATCCATACATAAAAATGCCGGCTAGAAACTACAATCACTCGCTCGACAAATTACAACAAAAAGATAAAGTGAAACTTTAATCAGTGGGGGTTTTGTTCATCCCCCACTGATTATTAGTTGAACCAATCGGGCTTTTACGGGCAGTTGACCTCCCACCTAACTTCTTTGCTCCAGCTGAATTTTGAGGTGGGAGTCTTACTGCTCGTTAATGCGGGATAAAATACTCACCAAAAATTTCAACATATTTGTAAAAAATGTTTGAATATAAAAACGCTCGCTTTTAAAATGTAAAGTACTAGTTATTTTGAAAGATAGGGGCGTATACCATTGTTATTACAATATTTAACAATAAAAGGCTATGGAGAGCACGAAATTGTGATTCAAAAATCAAGATTCATTTGCTATGTGAATCGCGCCACAACGGAAGAGGAAGCTCAAACATTTATACAAAAAATAAAAAAACAGCATTGGAATGCAACACATAATTGTTCAGCATATTTAATCGGTGAACAAGATCAAATTCAAAAAGCGAACGATGACGGTGAACCGAGCGGCACAGCTGGTGTACCTATGTTAGAAGTATTAAAAAAACGAGGTCTAAAAGATACTGTCGTCGTCGTTACGCGCTATTTTGGCGGCATTAAACTTGGTGCTGGCGGATTAATTCGCGCATATGGAAAATGTACAAGTGAAGGTCTTAACCATGTAGGCGTTGTTGAACGAAAACTAATGCGCGTTATGCAAACAGAAATTGATTACACTTTACTTGGCAAAGTTGAAAATGAATTACGCAATTCAGAATATGCTATTAAAGATATACATTATCTAGAAAATGTCACATTCGATACGTATGTAGAAGAAAATCGAAAACAAACATTTACAGATTGGATGATTGAATTAACAAACGGGAAGTGTACAATTAAAGAAGGAGATATGTTGTACTTAGAACAAGGTGTTATCTAAGAATAGCTAACGTATCGCCTTTAAAGATTAATGTAGTGAATTAATTCCCTACAAATGAACTAAGGAGATTATATATGGAAGAACGTGATTATCATCTCCAAAATAGCAGAATAAAAAAGAAACGTAGAAGAAAGTTTTTCTTCTTTCTTATTTTCGCATTTTTATTTGGTAGCGTAGGACTTTATATGTTAAATTCCTACACTTCTCTCATGGGGATGTACAGTGGATTTAGCCGTGAAAAATCTAAATTACGAGCAGAAGATGTGGAAATCACAAAAAAACCTTTCACAATACTAATTATGGGTATTGAGGATTACGCAACAGATGGTCAAAACGGCCGAACAGATTCACTCATGTTCGCGACAGTTAATCCAAACTCAAAAAAGGTTTCACTTATGAGTATCCCACGCGATTCTCGTGTTAAGATTGTTGGCAAAAATAAAGAAGACAAAATTAACGCTGCCCATGCTTACGGTGGAGAAAAAATGGCAATCGACACCGTCGAAGAGTTTTTAAAAGTTCCTGTTGATCATTATATTAAAATTGATTTCCAAGGATTTAAAGGTATCGTTGATGCTGTTGACGGTATTACCGTTGATGTCCCCTTCGATTTCTGGGAACGCTCTGACGTGGATTACTATAAAAAAATCCAATTTAAACAAGGTCAACAAAACTTAAATGGTGAAGAAGCACTCGCATACGTCCGTATGCGAAAGCAGGATCCTAACGGTGATTACGGTCGAGCTGCTAGACAAAGACAAGTACTGGCTGCTGTTGCCCAAAAGCTAAACTCTGCTTCTACCGTATTTAAAATTAAAGATTTAACAAAGGTAGTTGGAAAATATATAAAAACCGATATTCCTATTTCAGACGGACTTGCTCTTTACAATAAAATCTCTGGATTCGATCCTTCTACAATACAAACGTTAAAACTTGAAGGAGAAGACCGAAAAATTGGCGGTATTTATTACTTCCTTCCAGATCCAATCAGTGTAGAGACTGCACGTAACGAAATTGAAAAGGAAATAGGAGAAAAAGCAAAAGTTCCAACAGAGACTACGAAAAATGAGAATACAAATTCCGATTCAAATTCTAACTCCAGCGCAAAAGCAAAGAAGGAGCCGAGTGAGAACAAAACACCACCGCCTCCTCCCCCTTCTACAAATGCTCATGCAGAGTGGATTATGAGGAATCATGAATAAAAAAAGAGCCAAATCGTATACGATTTGGCTCTTTTTATTTCACGCAATTGTTGTTACTTCTTAAAGTGTTGTAAAATCGCTTCTACAATACGCTCTGATGCACGACCATCGCCGTAAGGGTTAGATGCTTTCGTCATCTTATCATGAGCTTCTTTATCAGATAACAACTCATCAGCAAGACCAAAGATTGTCTCTTCATCTGTTCCTGCTAATTTCAGCGTACCTGCTTCGATACCTTCTGGGCGTTCCGTCGTATCACGAAGGACAAGGACTGGCACACCTAGTGATGGTGCTTCCTCTTGTACACCACCAGAATCAGTTAACATTAAGTATGAACGAGCTGCAACGTTATGGAAATCAATTACATCTAACGGCTCAATTAAATGAATACGGCTATGCTCGCCTAAAATATCATTCGCTATTTCGCGAACAACAGGATTCATATGAACAGGGTATACAACTTGTACATCTTCGTGCTTATCAACAAGACGCTTAATTGCACGGAACATATTGCGCATTGGTTCTCCTAAATTTTCACGACGGTGTGCTGTCATAAGTACAAGACGATCATTTCCAAGTTTCTCTAACACCGAATGGCTATAAGTTTCTTTTACAGTTGTCTTCAGTGCATCGATCGCTGTATTTCCTGTTACGAAAATGCGTGACTCATCTTTATTTTCTTTTTGTAAGTTCGTTGCTGATTTTGTTGTAGGTGAGAAATGAAGATCCGCCATTACACCTGTTAGTTGGCGATTCATCTCTTCTGGATATGGAGAATACTTATCCCATGTACGAAGTCCTGCTTCAACATGTCCTACTGGAATTTGATTATAGAAAGCAGCTAAGCTTGCAATAAATGTCGTCGTTGTATCACCATGCACAAGTACGATATCAGGCTTCGCTTTTTTCATTACTTTATCTAAACCTTCTAAACCACGTGTTGTAATATCGATTAACGTTTGACGATCTTTCATGATATTCAAATCGAAATCTGGCGTAATTCCAAAGATATTTAATACTTGATCTAACATTTGACGGTGTTGTGCTGTTACAGTCACAATTGATTCAATCTTTTCTGGGTGCTTTTGCAACTCTAATACAAGAGGTGCCATTTTAATTGCTTCTGGTCGTGTCCCGAAAATTGTCATTACTTTTAAACGTTCAGTCATTTCATTGCCTCTTTTCTTTCACTAGTTAAAACTTCTATTATCGCATATAAAAATATGCATGTGAAAATACATTTTTTAACGAGCCTGAGAAACATTACTATTACAGACGTCTTTTCGCCCAACTGAGTAATAATCTAATCCATGCTTCTCGGCATCCTCATTAGTATAACAATTTCTCCCATCAAATAGAATAGGTTCCCTCATAAGCTGTGCATACTTTTCTAGCGGATAATTTCGAATTGATTCCCATTCTGTTACGATAAAAACTGCATGCGCCTCTCTAATCGATTCATCTATACACTCAGCGTATCGTATCGTATTTCCAAATAAACTTCTTACATTTTGAATAGCTTGTGGGTCATATAAAACCACATCCGCACCCATATTAATTAATTCTTCTATTATAATAAGAGATGGCGCTTCCCTAATATCGTCAGTATTCGGTTTGAATGCTGCACCAAGAACCGCAATTTGCTTCTTCTTCATATCTATAATTTTCTTCGCTTTTTTAACTAACAACAACTGTTGTTTATTATTCACTTCAATGACTGCTTTCAACAAGCGAAAATTATGAGAAACATTCCCTGCAATTTGCACAAGCGCTTTCGTATCTTTTGGAAAACAAGATCCTCCATATCCGATGCCTGCATTTAAAAAAGATGCACCAATTCTCTTATCCATCCCCATCCCTGTAGCTACATCTACTATATCTGCACCCACTTGCTCACATATATTAGAAATTTCATTAATAAAACTAATCTTCGTAGCTAAAAAAGCATTAGATGCATATTTAATCATCTCAGCACTTCGAATATCTGTAATATACGTTTGTAAGCTTAATTTACTGTACAAATTCTCTACTTTCCTTGCAGCTTCTTCACTACATGCTCCAATTACGATACGATCACCCTGAAAAAAATCATAAATACCAGAACCTTCTCTTAAAAACTCTGGATTCGATACAATATATAATTCATGTCTACCTTGTAGTTTATCCTCAATCCATTCTCTCATTACATCATTTGTCCCTACAGGAACCGTACTTTTCGTAACAACAATAATATCGTTATTCACATATGTTCCAATATCATCACAAGCACTACGAATATACGTTAAATCTGCTGTTCCATCTAATAAAGATGGCGTTCCAACTGCAATAAATATAAACTCTACATCATTAAATGCCGCTGATTTACTTGCTGTAAAAGTTAAATGATTATTCTCGTATGCTTCATTTATTAATTCATTTAATCCACATTCATAAATAGGTAACTCGCCTTGTTTAATCCGTTCAATTTTCCCACTATTTATATCGAAACATGTGACTGAATGTCCCAATCTCGCCAATCCTACTCCTGTAATCAATCCAACATATCCGGTACCTATTATCGTAATTTTCATTTTCTTTTCGCACAGGAATATACATAAGAAAATATACGAATACATAGAACTCCCCCTGCGCTTCCCCCTCTCACACTAAGAATGAGAAAACTCTTTCACTTCTTTATTATATGAATCGTTTTTTTATTATTTTTTAAGATTTTGTAAAGTTAAATGATGCAATATATACAAAATGTAAATTCCCACAATTTAACACGGAACTTACTCATTTTACGTGCAACACTTATAATACTGAAACAAAAGTCATCGCTATATGAGAGGGGAGTACAATGTCATATTACAAGACACAATATGAGATAAACCTTCTCTAAGGACACAACATTCCATATCCAATTGTCATATATTCTATTCACTGCCCTTTACAGCCAAAAGAAAAAAAGATTGAATTCTAATCTTTTTGTGATACCATATGTTATGAGCCTGTAAATAAACATCATAATTTTCAGATAAATAAGATTGAAAAAATTACGTTAAACTATAAAGGGTGGGGTATTAATGGACTCACAAGTGATTTATGCCATTTTGGCATCTTTCATCACTGTACTCGTCGTTACTCCTTTAGTTATTAAATTAGCTTTCAAAATAGGAGCAACAGACAAGCCAAATGCGCGTAAAGTACACCAAAAAATTATGCCTCGTCTTGGCGGGTTAGCAATTTTCATCGGTGTAGCCGTAGGATTTGTTGTCGGTGGATTGTACGAACAAAGAATGTTATCGATAACTTTAGGTGCTATCATCATTGTTATCATCGGGATTTTAGATGATATGTACGAACTATCTGCGAGGGTAAAATTCGGTGGACAACTATTAGTTGCCATCATGATTGTCAAAAGTGGATTATTAGTGCAAGTATTATATATTCCAATTTTCGGAGATACTGAACTCGGATGGCTTGCTTATCCAATTACTGTATTTTGGATTGTAGGTATTACAAATGCCATCAACTTAATTGATGGATTAGATGGATTATCCGCAGGGATTTCATCTATCGTACTTGCAACGCTAGCATATATGGCCTTCACTAGCCCATGGGGTACTGGAGCAGCTATTATATTACCTCTAGCACTGATTACATTAGCAAGTACAATTGGATTTTTATTCTACAACTTCCATCCAGCAAAAATTTTCATGGGAGATACAGGAGCACTATTTTTAGGATACTGTATTTCTGTTATATCGTTACTTGGATTATACAAAAGCGTAACGTTATTCAGTTTTATCGTTCCAATCATTATTTTAGGTGTACCTATATTTGATACGACATTTGCAATTATCCGCCGTATCGTAAATAAAAAGCCTATTTCAGCACCTGATAAATCGCATTTACATCACCGTTTGCTTGCAATGGGATTCTCTCATCGTAAAACGGTACTAATTATTTACGCATTGGGTATTTTCTTTAGTGTAAATGCAATTATTTTCAGTAGTGCAACATTATGGTTATCCATTATTCTTCTTTTCATTTTAATCTTCTTTACAGAAATCATTGCTGAAGTAATCGGTCTTGTACACGAACGTTACAAACCAATTATTTCCTTCTATAAAAAAGTGAAAAAACGCGAAGACTAATTGTAGTATAGCCTTTACTATTATGAAATATTCAAATAGCATCCTCTTTTCATAAGAGGATGCTATTTTTTATTTTTTAATCCTTATTCCCCATTTCCAAAATATAGATTGTTTGAGAGTGCCTCTATTGGAGAAAGATATACGTATAACGAAAAAAGTATCAAATTTTCATTTTTACATCTTGATTGTCAAACTGAGGGTGAATGTTATGATCAAGCGATTACTTCAATGTATAATTTTATTTTTAACTATTACTATGTACGCATCATCGAATACAAAAGCAACTACAGACATTCAAGTAAAAGATTACCAAAGTACTCAAACTACCTCTCCTACAACAAAAATTGCGTACTTAACATTTGATGACGGACCAAATAAATACACACCACAAATTTTAAATATTTTAAAAGAGAAGAACGGAAAAGCAACTTTCTTCGTTATTGGCGGAAAGGTGCCACATTATAAAAAAACGATGGAGCGATTGATTAAAGATGGACATTATATCGGTCTCCATAGTATGTCGCATGATGTAAAACGTCTTTATACTGGCGATCCATCTGTTTTAATTGCAGAAATGGAGCAAACCCAAAACATTGTCCAGCAAGTTACACATTTAAATACACATCTCGTTCGGGTCCCATACGGTAGCATGCCTTACTTAAAAAAGAATTACCGTGACGCACTCGTATCTGCCCAGTATAAAATGTGGGATTGGACAATTGATACATATGACTGGAAAAGCTATGATAATCCTTCCGCAATACTAGAAAGAGTACGAAATCAAAGCGATGAACAAGTAGAGGTTATTTTAATGCATGATTCTAGTGTCACAGTGCAAATACTCCCAAAAGTAATTGATTATTTACACTCACAAGGATATAAACTACTTCCCTACAATCCATCTTCCCATCTTGAAGTGAATTTTTGGAAAGACACAAGATTGTAACAGCTTTAGTGCCTATGTACTAAAGCTGTTTTACCCCGCGTTAACGGGCAGTAAGACTCCCACCTCAAAATTCAGCTGGAACAAAGAAGTTAGGTGGGAGATCAACTGCCCGTAAACGCCCGATTGGTGAAGGCTAATAATCAGTGGGAATGAACAAAAACCCTACTGATTAAAGTTTCACTTTATTTTTCTCTTCCCACACTTCTCATTTTTGTGTAGAATTTTAAATAGTGATGAAGTTTCGAGGTGAATAGAAATGAAACGAATAGATCTCATTTTTAACGCAATACAAAAAGGGAATTATACAGAAGGTATAACAGCATCAGAACTCGCTACACTTCTACAGCTAGACCGTGCAAATGTTAGTAGCGATTTAAACAAGCTTGTGAAAGATAATCGTTTATTAAAAACGAGTACACGCCCTGTCCGTTTTTATATAGAAACGAACACTTCATTGGAAACGCATTCAACAAAGGGCACTTCATTAGATACATTTGCTATTGAAAATACAAGCCTAAAAATTGCAATTGAAAAAGCAAAAGCTTCTATTCTCTATCCTCCAAACGGTATGCATACTTTACTACTTGGAGAAACAGGTGTCGGAAAATCGATGTTCGCTTCTTTAATGCACGAATACGCAATTGAAGTGGAACAACTTCCAAAAGATGCACCTTTTATCGTCTTTAACTGTGCTGATTATGCAAACAATCCACAACTACTACTTGGACAGTTATTTGGGATAAAAAAAGGAGCTTACACAGGTGCCAGTGATCAAAAAGGGTTAATTGAAAAAGCACATGAAGGAATCCTCTTCTTAGATGAAGTACATCGCCTTCCTCCAGAAGGACAAGAGATGCTCTTCACATTTATTGATCGCGGAGTATACCGCCGCCTTGGAGAAACGGAAAATGAACGTAAGGCACGAGTGTTGATTATTACTGCAACAACCGAAGAACCAAATTCATTTTTATTAAAAACATTTACAAGACGTATTCCGATGACCGTTACGCTTCCACCACTTCGTGAGCGAACACATAAAGAACGGTTTGCTTTACTGCAACTATTTTTCACAAATGAAGCAATTCGTCTAAGGAAAGAGATTCATGTTAGTCCAAATACAATGCGTGCTTTCGTCTTTTACAATTGTCCAAATAACATCGGTCAATTGAAAACGGACGTACAAATTGCCTGTGCGAAGGCTTATTCTGATTTCGTAACAAAAAAACGTGATTCTGTCTGTGTTTCAAGTACAGATTTACCTTGGTATATGAAAGAAGGATTATTTATTGAAAGAAAGAGCCGTCATCTATATCAAATACCAAATGAAACATTTGTATTTACAGGTGATGAAGGTTGGAGTAAACATACAATAAAACCCGAAGGAAGTCGCTCTTCTATTTACGATTATATTGATTATAAATATGAAGAACTTCAAGCACGCGGCATTGAAGAGGAAGAATTAGAATTACTAATAGAAAATGATATTCAAAGCTTTTTCGTCCAATACTTTAACCAAATATCTAAAAAAACAAGTCATGAAAATGTTTTTAAAATTGTGGATCGTAATATCGTTTCCGTATGTGAAAAAATTGCGGAACTAGCTGAAAAATATTTATCTAAAACTTTCGATGAAAAAGTATTTCTCGCTTTAAGTTTACATGTACAGACAACTCTACAACGTTTACAGGGCGGGAAACAAATTCACCACCCACAATTAAATCAAATTCGTACGAAATATAAAGAAGCTTTTTCCGTAGCTATGCAATGTATTCAGCTATTAGAAGAAGAATTACAAATAACAATACCTATTGATGAAGCTGGCTTTTTAACAATGTTCTTCGTTGTTGATCCAATTCCTGCCTCACAAACAGAAGTAAAAGTATTAATATTAGCACACGGTAATGGTATCGCAACAGAAATGGCAAACGTTGCAAACGAACTTCTCGGTATTGATGAAGTAACTGGTATCGATATGCCCTTGCATGAATCACCAAAAGACTTCTTAGAGCGTGTTAAAGTGTATATGCAAACACTTCAAAATGTAAACGGGCTTCTCTTACTTGTTGATATGGGATCTCTCGCTTATATTGGTGATATATTAGAAACTGAATTCAAAATCCCTGTACGTGTTCTTTCCATGACGAGTACACCACACGCACTAGAAGCAGCTCGAAAAGCTCAACTTGGCTATTCATTAGATGCACTATACGAAACAGTGAAGAACTTAACGCCGTTCTATTTAAACGTACAGGAAGAAAAGAAAAAGCCACTATCGCCAATGAAATCAGTGATTTTAACAGCTTGTTTAACCGGCGAAGGAAGTGCTTTAGCAATTCAAAAAATGTTAGAGAACTATTTACGCTTTGATAAAGACTTAATTGAAATTATTCCGATTAGCATCGTTCATGAAAAAGATTTAACGAAAATGATCGAGAACATAAAAAAAGAGCGTAATATCATTTGTATCGTCACGAATTTCGATATGCAAATACCTTGCTTAACATATCATTTCCAAGACATTGTGAACTACACAGCTATTCAACCAATTCAAGAATTGATTACGTATGAAGAAACATATGCAAAAATGGCTGATATTCTTGAACAACAAATGCAGCGTAACGATGGAGCATTACTTATTAAAACAATTCGTTATGCATTAAATACAATTCAAGAATTGATTTCTTTACAGCTAACTCCCGACAGTTTAATGGGTGTGATTTTGCATATGAGCTGTATGGTTGACCGTCTTCAAAAAGGCGAAAGTCTCCTCCCTCATCCTGATAAAGAGAAACGAAGACAAGATGAGTACTGGATGTATATGAAAGTGAAAAAAGCATTGCAACCTATTGAAAATACATTTGAAATACAAATCCCAGATGACGAAGTATTTTATATAATGGACTTCTTCATTAAAAATCAGCCTGTAAAAAATTAAACTAGGGGATATTGTAGCACTCTATATAATTAGAAAAGGCTGTTCCAAAATGTTTTTTGGACAGCCTTTTCGTTTACTTCTTTACTTCCCTTATTCTCCCCCTTATTTCTCCCTTTTTATTAGATTTCGTATTAACATTTACATATACATTTGCTTGCATTATCTCTTGAAACAAGCTGTCAAATGCTCTCCCCTGTAAAGGCCCTTCAAAATCCTCTACTCTAGCTACACCAGTAACGACTCCTTCATTCACACTAATTCCTTGCTCTAACGGACCAAACAAACTTAAAATAACTGGACCAATTTGATTCGCTTTTCCTAAATGAATTTGGCATGACGTGATTTTTTTTATATTTTTTAATATGACCCGATATTGCAACTTCTTTAAATCTTCACTAAAAATGAGCTCTGTTACACCGTAAGCTTCTGTATTTACAGGAGGTACTTCCCTCTTCCCTGTTAACCTAGCAAAGAAATGTGTTGTCATACGGGCATTCTCCTCATATAAATTTCCCAGCACTACTTCTACTACTTTATGGTTTAGACATAATCATTTATGACTTTTTCAAATTTTAATTACGAAGAAAAGATTCACACAATCTTTACATTGAAATCGTTTCTTTTGCTTTACTCCCTCTTGTATAATGCACTTAGAAAAACAGTCTAGGAGGAAATTTTGAAAAATAATAACTACTCTTTCCAATCATTAATAGAGATTTTTCTCGTATCATTTAAATTAGGACTTACTTCATTTGGTGGTCCCGTCGCCCATCTTGGTTATTTTCATCATGAATACGTGCAAAAAAGAAAATGGATGGATGAACGAAGTTACGGAGACTTAGTAGCACTATGTCAATTCCTTCCTGGCCCTGCTAGCAGCCAAGTCGGTATGGGAGTTGGCTTATTACGCGGCGGATTATTAGGAGCCATTATTTCATGGATCGGATTCACTCTCCCATCTGTGCTCGTTTTAGTTTTCTTCGCTTCATTTCTTAACCAATTCGAGCTTGGAAGTACTGGCTGGATTCACGGACTGAAACTTGTAGCGGTCGCAATTGTCGCTCATGCAATATGGGGAATGGCTCAAAAGTTAACACCAGACCGAAACCGTGCAACAATCGCAATTGCAACTGCCGCAATCGCCCTATTATGGCCAAGTAGCTGGACACAAGTAATTCTCATTATAGTATCTGGTTTCATCGGTTGGTTTTTATATCGTGGCCAGCCAGTTAGCCAAGCTCATAAAATAAACGTACCTATTTCAAAAATGGTAGCCATATCTTGTCTCGTCTTATTCTTCGGACTATTAATACTGTTACCGATGTTACGACCATACTCTTATTTCATCTCTTTATTTGACAGCTTCTATCGCTCTGGTGCACTTGTATTTGGCGGAGGGCATGTCGTACTTCCTCTTCTTGAAAGTGAGTTTGTACAAAACGGGATGATGACAAAAGAACAATTTCTTGCTGGATACGGATTAACACAAGCAGTGCCAGGGCCACTATTTACATTCGCTTCTTATATAGGAGCAGCGCTAAATGGAACCGCCGGAGCAGTTGTTGCAACGATCGCTATCTTTCTTCCTGCCTTCCTGCTCGTTGTTGGCGTTTTACCATTTTGGGACAGTGTAAGGAGAGTATCTTACATACAAGGTGCACTACTTGGAGTAAACGCAGCCGTTGTCGGCATTTTACTTGCAGCTTTTTATGATCCAATTTGGACGAGTACAATTATGAATTCTGTAGATTTCGTTTTTGCTTCTCTTCTATTTTGCTTACTCGCCTTTTGGAAAACACCACCTTGGGTTATCGTTATAATCGGGGCCTTCGGTGGATATGTTCTATCCATTTTGTAAGCACAAAAAACGACGGCCCCATTTAGCCGTCGTTTTTTCTATTAAAACTTCACAAGCTCCATTCCCTCAGGCAACTCGCTCTCCGTTAAAATACGCAACTCTTTCACTCGATCCATTACGTAAGAAGAACGCTTCACAAGCTCTGGGTCAATATAAGCTGGATGCACCATAATTTCTACCGTTTGCTCGTCCTGCACTCTTTCCTTTAACTTCACAAAGTAATCTTCCGTCACACCGTCAGCGTAAAAGTCACTGTAAAACACATCTGAAAATGGGCGCACCGCTCGCTCTTCTTCACAACGACGAATTGGAACATTATATTTACTTGCTAATCTCTCAAGAACGTCGTGTAAAAGCGGTAATCCATGCACGTGATGATGACTATCTAAATGAGTTGGTGTTAATCCGTAAGATAAAAACTTCTCAATTTGAGCAGTCCATTCTTTTTCTACCTCTTCTGGATTTATATTTCCTTCCCATACAACACTTTGTTTATGAAACAATCCATCGCTACTTACAAGTGATGGAACATCTTTAAGAAGGGGTTCTCCTGCCGTTAATACGAGATGAACTCCTATCCCTAACGTTTTATACTCTTTCGCTAAGCGTACGGCATGCTCTGTCCCTGGCATATTCATCATCATCGTCGTTGAATTTACAATCCCGTTTTTATGTCCATCAATAATTCCGTAATTTGTACCTTCCGTAAGACCGAAATCATCTGCATTTACAATTAGTTTAATCATCGCAATACCTCCTACTAGAATTAAAAAAAGCGGGCTAAACAGCGCCGCTTCTTATTTCTCTATCTTCTTAAAGAATTGTGGAAGATGTTCTTTATGTGCTTCCAACATTTCATCTAAAATTTGTTTTGCAACTTTATCTGATGGTACAAGTGGGTTAATTGTCATAGCAAGCAGCGCTTTATGATAATCCCCTGTAACAGCAGCTTCAATTGTTGTGCGCTCAAATGATTTAATTTGCTGTACTAAACCGCGAACTGGTACTGGAAGATCTCCGACCGCAATTGGTTTTGGACCTTCTTTCGTAATAATACAGTTCACTTCAACAGCCGAATCATGTGGCAAGCTTGCAATTGTTCCGTTGTTTCGTGTATTAACAGGCTGGATATCACCTTTATTATTGTAAATAGACGTAATTAAGCTACATGCTGCGTCACTATAATAAGCTCCACCGCGCTTTTCTAATTGTGGTGGCTTAATATCTAAATTTGGGTCTTTATATAGCTCGAATAAATCATCTTCTAATTGTTTTACTACTTCTGCACGTGTACCTTTTTCAATCGAAGCTGCTTTCTCTTCTTCCAACATTTCACGTGTTTTATAGTAGTAACGATGATATGGACACGGAATTGCACGAAGACCGCGAATAAAGTCTGGCTCCCAGTTAAGCGCAGCAATGTTTTCCATCGTAATTTGCTTTTCTGGATCTGTTACAAGTTCTAATACACGATCCATTACGCTTACGCCATCCAAGTATACATCTAATCCGTATACCATATGATTTAAACCAGCGAAATCAACGTGTACCCGGCTTGCATCTACTTCAAGTAATCTTGCAAGACCCATACGAATTCCGATTGGAACGTTACATAGACCAACTACTCGTTGAATGTTCGTGTAGCGAAGTACAGCTTCTGTTACCATACCTGCTGGGTTTGCGAAGTTAATAAGCCATGCATTTGGACATAGCTCCTCCATGTCCTTACAAATATCTAAAATAACAGGAATCGTTCTCAGCGCTTTGAACAAACCACCAGGACCATTCGTTTCCTGACCAATTACATCATATTTTAATGGAATTGCTTCATCTTTTGCACGTGCTTCTAACAAACCAACGCGAAGCTGCGTTGTTACGAAGTCAGCATCTTTTAATGCCTCACGGCGATCAAGTGTTAAATGAATATCAATTGGTAAACCTGATTTTTTCACCATACGTTTCGCTAAGTCACCAACGATTTCTAACTTCTCTTTTCCTGCCTCAATATCTACTAACCAAATTTCACGAACAGGAAGCTCGTCATAACGCTTAATAAACCCTTCAATTAACTCTGGTGTATAACTAGAGCCACCGCCGATTGTAGCAATTTTAATTCCAGTCATGTTTTATTCCCCTTTCGCTTCTAGCTTTTTATAAAGGTCAATAAATTCTGCTGCTAATTCTTTTACTGTAATAGAATTCATTAAATGATCTTGTGCATGAATTAAAAGAACACTAATCTCTGTTTTTTCCCCTCTTGCTTCTGATTGTATGAGCTCTGTTTGGAAATGATGCGCTTCATTAATCGCTTCTTTCGCCTTTACCATCGCTTCATCAGCTTCTGCCATTTTCCCCTGTTTGGCAAATTGAAGTGCCTCCATTGCAAAGCTTCGTGCATTACCACTATTTAAAATCAATTGGAATGGAATTTGTTCTGCTGTAGTCATCATAATTACCGTCCTCTCTATTATGGTTCAACCGATTTAAATACCCCTTCAGTTTGAACATTTCTATTAAATTATTATTTTATTAATGATAGTTTGGTGTTCTTGTAGATGGGTCTCATCTTTCTGAACATGATATAAAAGTTAGTTGTTCTGACGAGCTATAAAAACTCGTCAGAACAACACTTTTTAAAGTGATACTGAATTGTCGTTTCCTTTTGTTTCAGCTTTCGCAGCTTGTACATACGTACGGTCACACATTAATACGAATGGATAGTAAATAACTACCGCGATTGCAAAGTTTACTAGCTGCAATGCAGCACCAGCAATGCTTCCGCCTGCTACAAGATAACCACTAAAGATTGGTGGCATTGTCCACGGAACTAAAGCAACTGTTTTTGGCACCCATCCTAAGGAAATTGCTGTATAAGAAGTAATAACTAATACAACTGGTGTAAGTACGAACGGGATAATTAACGCTGGGTTTAATACAATTGGTGTACCGAAAATAACTGGTTCGTTAATATTGAAGAAACCAGGACCAATAGATACGCGACCTACACCGCGAAGCTGCGCACTTTTTGCAACAAGCATTACCGCTACTAAGAATGCTAATGTTGCACCTGATCCACCGATGTATACGTATACATCAAAGAATGGCTTTGTGAAAATGTGCGGTACATCATATGCAGACATACCATCGTTAAATAATTTAATGTTCTTTTCTAGTGCTGGTAAATAGATTGGGTCGATAATACCACCGATAATATTAGGACCATGTAATCCGAAGAACCATAATACGTGAATAAGTAATGCGATAATAATTGCACTTGGTAACGTACCTGCTAAACCTTGTAATGGTACTTGAATTGTTTCAAATACGAATTTATGAATACTTGTTCCTGCTAATTTCACTGCTAATTGAATACTTGCTGTTGCGATTAAAATAACAAATGCTGGTACTAATGCTGCAAAGGATTTCATTACTGCTGGTGGAACACCATCTGGCATCTTAATTGTAATATCCCTTTGAACAAAGAACCTGAATACCTCCGTTACAAGAAGAGCTACAATGATAGAAACGAATAAACCTTGTGATCCTGTCCAAGCTAAATCAATACCGCCTTCTTTTGGCGTTGTCGGAGATATAATAATTAATGCACCGAATGTAATAATTGCTGCTGACAACGCGTCTACACCATAAGATTTTGCTAAATTATAACTTATCCCAACTGCGGCTATGAGAGCCAATATTGCAAAGGATCCTGTCCACATACCACCGCCGACATCTTTCCAAACATCCCCAAATGCACCCTTCATAAGTTTTTGGAATGCATCAACTGGTAAATTATTTATAAGTACCGCAAACGATCCAACTAAAATAAGAGGCATAACTGCGATAAAGCCATCACGGATTGCAACTAAATGGCGCTGCGATCCGATTCTTCCTGCGACTGGAACTAAATATTTCTCCATAAATGCAATAAACTTTTGCATTTCGCTTCCCCCCTAATTATTTTTTAAGTGTTAATGCGTGATCTAAAACTGCTTCTCCATTCATCATGCCGTAGTGCATTGGATTAATAACATCGACTCCAACATTTTTCTCATCGGCAAGCGTTTTCATTGTAGAAAGCATGTAACGAACTTGTGGTCCTAATAATAGTACATCTGCTTCATCGATATTATTTTTTACTGCATCCCCAGATACAGCCCAAATCTTACCTTCTAGACCACGAGCTTTTGCAACCGCTTCCATTTTTGTAACTAGTAAACTTGTAGACATCCCTGCTGAACAACATAATAAAATATTCATTTATAAATCCCCCTTGTGTGGTATAAAAAATTTATGTTTTTTATTTTTCTTTACGCTATTTATTAATGCAATTACCGTGCCAACTTTTCAAAACGCCTAAAATCAGCGTTTTTTCGAGTGATTTCTTTGTGTGTTACCGCTTTCAATCAGTGTGTCCCCAAAAAAACACACAGTGTGTTATAAAACACCTCACTTTTAACACATAACTGTATGAAAATAGATTAGTGTTTAGTTGTCTAGTTGTGTTTAAAACAAAAAAACACTAATTTTTTTAAAAGTGCGAAAATATAGTACCAAAAAATATAATATTTCAACTCAAATCAAAACAAATACCTATTCAAGACACTCGTCTAGTTATTGTCCAGTCAAACTCTATTAAATTACATAGAATAGAATAGAATAAAATACAATAAAGTATTTTGAAAGGGGATTCCAATGCCAAAGCATAGAAAAAAGAAGAGAATGAAGATTTATAGAATACAGGTTCAAAATAAATGGTATAAACAAGAAGAGGATTCTGAATTAAATTCCAACACGGATACACTAGATCGACAGGACACTGAAGATAAACAAGACAGACCTGACAAACACGACAAACCAGATAAACACGACGAGGATGAAGACGATAAACAAGTACAATCGGAAAATGTAATTATAGTACCCACAGATTCACACAGCTTAGATGTGTGGGATGAAATTTCTCTAAAGGAAATACAAGCTGGTGAACATACGAATTTATTTGAAGAAAAGAGTAATTATCAAAATATTAATTTAGTCCAAGTAAACGATGTTCGCTTATACTTGGACAAGCAACTACAATTCAGCTCCGTTGATGAGCAAATTTATCATGAAGCGCTTGTACATCCGATTATGGCAAAAGTAATTGATCCAAAACGTGTTCTCATATTAGGTGGTGGCGATGGTCTTGCCTTACGAGAAGTTTTGAAATATGAAACTGTGCTACACGTAGACCTTGTTGATTTAGACGAGGCAATGATTAATATGGCACGTAATGTTCCAGAAATAGTATCTTTAAACAAAAACGCTTTTTTTGATAATCGCGTGAACGTGCACGTATGCGATGCAAAAGAATTTCTAAATTCACCTTCATCTTTATACGATGTAATCATCATTGATTTCCCTGATCCAGCGACAGAGTTATTAAGTGCTTTATATACAAGCGAACTTTTTGCTCGTATAGCTACGTTTTTAACAGAAGATGGTGCGTTCGTCTGCCAATCTAATTCACCTGCTGATGCACCTCTAGTATATTGGAGCATCGGTAACACTATTGAACATGCTGGATTAACTGTGAAAAGTTATCATACAATCGTTCCTTCTTTCGGAACTGACTGGGGATTTCATATTGCTGCTAATTCTGCCTATGTACTCGATCAAATTGAGCAATTATATGTAATACCAACTCCTCGAACATTACCTTCTCTTCTTTCTCCTTTGTTTCAATTTAAAGAAGAACATTTAGAACAACGTAATCTCGCTCTTTTAAACTCAGAATCGAATCTTATCCTACATCAATGTTACAAAAAGGAAATGGAGTTTTGACAATATTATAGTAAGGAGTGCTACCCTATGGAATATTCTACTTTTGGTAAGCATATAATAGTAGATTTATGGGGAGTGGACTTTCCCCTATTAGATGATGTTCACTTTTTAGAATATCATTTAGTTAACGCTGCAGATTGCTCTGGTGCCCATATTTTAAACGTAAGTACAAAAGAATTCGATCCGCATGGCGTTACTGTTTTAGTTTTACTATCCGAAAGCCACCTTTCAATTCACACTTATCCAGAAAAAAACTTTGCAGCCATCGACTGTTATACGTGCGGTACGACCGTTGAACCGCAAATAGCGATTGATTATATCGTAAGTATATTAAGACCAAACGAGATGCATATAAAAAAACTAATTCGTGGTACAGGAGAGATTATTACTGCCGATTAATTATCACTCTTACTCATCCGTAAAAAGGAGGATTGTAAATACCATCAGTGGAACAAACACTCCACTGATGGTACGGACACATACATAAAAAAACCTCGCATAAGCAAGGTTCATTCATCCACCGACATCTTCCTATATAATTCTACAAACTCACTCGCCAATTCCTTCACTGTAATTGCGTTCATTAAATGATCTTGTGCATGCACCATCAGAAGGGTAACTTCGTTTTTTTCCCCGGCAGCCTCTTTCTGTATGAGCTCTGTTTGTAAGCGATGCGCCTCTTGCAATTCATTTAAAGCTTCTTGTAGTTTCGCTTCTGCCTCCTGAAATTCACCGCGCTTTGCGCAATCAATTGCTTCCATTGAGCAGCTTCTCGCATTACCACCATGCAAAATTAAGTGAAAAGCTTTCGTCTCTATCGTATCCATTTTAGTTATTTACTCCCCCTTTTCTTCCGCTACTTTTTGTTTATCCCATATTTTTAAGAACGGTAAGTAAATAAAGAATGCAAGTGCAAAGTTAACAAGTTGTAAAACAACACCTGAAATTTTCCCGCCTGATCCTAAATATCCACTAAAAAGAATAGGTGTCGTCCAAGGTACAGCCGCTCCGCTCGGACGTGCGACCCATCCCCATTCCATTGCAAAGTAAGAAACAACCGTTAACACAACTGGAACCAATATAAATGGAATAAGTAAAATTGGATTCATTACAATCGGCATACCGAAAGTTACCATTTCATTAATATTAAATATACCAGGCGCAATTGACAATCGCCCTAAACTTTTTAATTGCTGACTTCGCGCAAATAGTAACATTCCTACAACTAAAGCGAGTGTTGCACCAGAACCACCCATATAAATCCATAAATCAAAAAACTGTGCGGTAATCGTATTCGGTACATCTTGCCCTGCTTGGAAAGCAATTCGGTTTTGATCCATTAACGACAACCAAACGGGGCTCATTACACCACCAACAATAGTAGCACCATGAATTCCACACGACCAAAGAACATGAACGAGAATAACTGCTATTATTGCGCCCCAAAGACTAGCACCAAGTACACTAAGTGGTTCCTGTAAAATTTGCCCCACAATATTATGGATACTGCCAAAAGAAGTATTTTCTATAATTAAGCGCAAAATCCAAATAACCGTTACAACAATAAAACCTGGAACAAGTGCCGCAAATGAACGTGTCACAGCTGGCGGAACTGTCTCCGGCATCTTTATAATCATCTTTTTTTGTACAATAAACCGATAAAGTTCAGTAGATATAATTGCAATAATCATCGCTACAAATAAACCTTGGCTTCCCATTAGCGCCGCTGGGATTGCTCCATCTACAATCACACTTTCCTTCGTGCTTGGTATAATATATGCAACTTGAAATGGAGTTGCAAGTAAAAACGTCACAAGCGACAATGCTCCGGATGCTAAAGCGTCCACTTTATAATATTCTCCAAGTCTGTAAGCGATTCCAAAAACAGCTATTAAAGCCATTATATTAAAAGTTGCACTAACTGGATACCCTAAAGCCCTCTGCCAATTCTCACCAAATAAACCTGCCATAAAATCATTATATCCTGTTATTGGTAATGCACTAATAATAAGGAAAAATGATCCAATAATCAAGAAAGGCATCGTCAAAATAATTCCATCACGAATCGCTTGCAAATGCCTCTGCTCTGCAACCTTCCCTGCCACTGGCATCACATATTTCTCTAAAAACTTTATCATCTATCCCACTCTCCTCATGGTTTCATGGACAAAGCTGCTTGTAAGATAGCCTCTCCATTACAAAGTCCGTAATGGACGGATTGAATGACATCAACAGGTATTCGCTTCTCCTTACATAATTCTTTCATTTTCGGTAATAAATAACGTACTTGCGGTCCAAGTAAAAGTACATCTGCAGTATCAATATGATTTCGCACTTCTGAACCTGATACTGCCCAAATCTTTACCTGTATCCCTTTTGCCTCTGCTGCTTTCTCCATTTTTGTAACAATCAAACTGGAAGACATTCCCGCTGCACAGCAAAGTAAAATATTCATCTCGCTCCCCTCCCCCTTTTTCCAAACCTAAGTTATGGTGTAGCCCTTGCCACCACTAGGTTACAAATATATATGTCTAGATTTCTAACTGTATGCCGAGCTTAAAAACAAAAATTTCTCGGTTTTCACGCTATTCCATCTATCCGTATTTTCCTAGTAAAGAAGTCTCTAACTCGCTATAATGATTCAGTATGATTTTTTATAATCGATAGGAGGATATATTTATGAAGGCATATCGCTTTCCGCTTATTTTATTATCTTCTATCCTAATTGGTGGTTTCATTGGTTATTTCATGGGTGCCGATGCAGTTGCTTTAAAGCCGCTTGGTGACATTTTCTTAAACTTAATGTTTACGATTGTTGTACCGTTAGTGTTCTTTAGCATCGCGTCATCTATTGCTAATATGGATGGATTAAAACGTTTCGGTAAAATTATGTCTAGTATGGCTGGAACTTTCTTATTTACAAGTATTTTAGCTGCTATTTTTATGATTATTATCGTGAAAGTATTCCCGCCAGCACAAGGTGTTGTATTAGAACTAACGCAGCCTGATAAAGCTGAAAAAGCAGTTAGTGTTGCTGATCAAATTGTCGGTATCATAACAGTATCAGACTTTTCAAAGTTACTATCTCGCGAGAACATGCTAGCTCTTATTTTCTTCTCTATCTTAATGGGGGTTGCAACTTCAGCAGTTGGTGAAAAAGGGAAACCATTCGCTACATTCTTACAAGCTGGTGCAGAAATTTCAATGAAAGTCGTATCTTTCATTATGTACTACGCTCCAATCGGACTAGCTGCCTACTTCGCAGCATTAGTTGGTGAATTCGGACCACAACTTCTTGGAACTTACTTCCGAGCAGCAATGGTATACTATCCAGCTTCTCTTATTTACTTCTTTGTATTCTTTACATTCTATGCGTACCTTGCAGGTCGCAAACAAGGTGTACAAATATTTTGGAAGAACATGGTCTCTCCTACAGTTACATCACTTGCAACTTGTAGTAGTGCCGCAAGTATTCCAGCGAACTTAGAAGCAACGAAGAAAATGGGTATTTCTTCTGACGTTCGTGAAACAGTTGTCCTTCTTGGATCTACACTTCATAAAGACGGATCTGTTTTAGGCGGGGTATTGAAAATTGCTTTCTTATTCGGTATTTTCAACATGGAATTCGAAGGACCGAAAACATTAGCAATTGCACTTGTTGTTTCTCTATTAGTAGGAACAGTAATGGGTGCTATTCCGGGCGGGGGTATGATTGGTGAAATGTTAATCGTTTCTCTATACGGATTCCCACCAGAAGCATTGCCAATTATCGCAGCAATTAGTACAATCATCGACCCTCCTGCAACAGTGTTAAACGTAACAGGAGATAACGCTTGTGCCGTAATGACAGCTCGCCTTGTAGAAGGTAAAAACTGGATCAAAAATAAATTTGCTTAATATATAGAAAGAGGATGCTCGTTTTGAGCATCCTCTTTTTGTTGTCATTTGTCAGTGAATCGATATATTTGAAGTTGTGATAGATATATTAGCAAAAGCGTTAATATAATCCCATCCCGCCACAAATTTGTTATAATCTTCACAAACATTCCACACCTTTCATCCTTTCTCCGTACTATAATCATGTATGGAAAAGGAGATGGACACGATGACACAAAGCGCACCAGAATTTAAAGTTTTGCAAAGCATTGCATTTCTTGCTGTCGTTTTGCAAAGTTCCTTATTATATACAATGAATCAAGGAAATGTCTTACTCGAGCAATCCCTAATTATGGGCATACTATTTAATCTTGCAAAATTTTCAGCACCTGCATTCATATTTATCGTCGGCTTCCATTTAATTCGGCTATATACGAAGCAACTCGTTTACAGAGAATATATTTATGAAAAAGCCGCACATTTACTCATTCCTTATTTCTTCTGGTCTATTCTTTACCTATTAACAACAAACGATGTCATTACACTACAAGGCGGAATAAAAAGTTTATTACTCGGAACAGCTGCACCTCATCTTTGGTACGTTATTATGATGTTCCAAATTCACTTATTGTTCCCGTTACTATGCACACTATTTTATTGGTTTCAAAAACGAACAGAAAATAAAAAAGACATATATAAATATATGACCATTTTCGCTTGTCTATATTTCTTCTTAATGTGGTACTCTTCTCACTACATTTTTAATGGAGAGAAACTGACTAGTTCAACCATTTTACATTATACAGATCGTTCCTTCTTCTTCTACTCATTCTATTTCGTCATGGGAGGAATAGCTGCTGTATCATTAAAAACTTGGCGTATATTTGTCATGAAACATATTCCGCTTATAACAATCTTATTTTTCATCTTATTTTTATTCATCAATTATGAGTTATTTAGTTTTTACGGCGCCAATTCTATTCATTTAACGGTTTCTACTTATTTAAAACCGTCCATGTTTTTATATATTGTTTGTGAAATTATGATACTGTACGTGTTATCTATTACAATTGTACAGCGACGTGGTTTCTTATATAAAGCTCTACGTTTTATCGGGAATTACACGTATGGCGCTTATTTAGCTCATTTTTTCTTCTTGCAACTATGTACAAAATTTCTTTCTTTATTCACACTGCAAGAAAACACAATATTATATAGCGTATTATTATTTACAATAACGGCCACAATCTCGATTTCAGCAATGGTCATTTGCAGTACACTACCATTTCATACATGGATTACAGGACCTTCTCCTACAACAAATATGAAATGGGCTAAGATTGTACTTCGAAAAAATCACGAAAAGGTATTCAAACCATATCTTTGATATAATAGAATTCCATATAAGAAAAGAAAGTAGGACACACCTATGATTAATCAAATTGGGCAAATTATGTTATATGTAAATAACCAGGATGAATCAGTACAATTTTGGACAGAAACAGTAGGATTCCAAATCGTTGCGGAAGAAAATAACGGTCAAGGATTTCGCTGGATTGAAATTGCGCCGGCAAAAGAAGCTGGAACAAGCATCGTCCTTCACGATAAGGCGTTAATTGCGAAGATGCAACCTGAATTAAACTTAAATACCCCTTCACTTATGTTCTTCTCTAATAACTTAGATCAACTGTATAAAGATCTTTCTGAGAAAAATGTTACAGTTGGACAAGTTGTAGATTTACCTACAGGTAGAGCTTTTAACTTCGCTGATAATGAAAGTAATTACTTTGCGGTTATGGAAAAGAAATAAGAAAAAGCTATCCGGAAAAATCGGATAGCTTTTTTCATTTTAAGAAACTTGCTCTGCATTCGTCTCCTTATGCTGTATATGACTCGTAACCCATGTGATTCCGCCAGCAACAACGAGATAGCATAATAAAATTAAAATTTGCATTCGCAATTGCGACCAATCTCCTAAAGAGATAACATCTTGTAATCCTCTAAGAGAATGAGACATTGGGAGAAACTGTCCAATTTTGCTAAGCACAGCTATATTTAACTCTCCTGGGAAAGTACCTCCGCTCGTCGCTAATTGAAGAACGAGAAGCGTTACCGCTGCGAACTTCCCAACAATGCCGAATACCGTTACTAACATAAGAATAAATGTCATGAACGTAAAGGAAATAACAATACTTGATAAAACAAAGAGTGATACACTTGCAACTTCTAATTTCATAACTCCTAACACTACCACATCTACAAGTAGTGCTTGAATGAGTCCAATTAAATATACTAATCCTAGTTTATTAATAAAATGTACTGTTCCGCTTACCTTCATATTTTGTCTACGGCCAAGAGGTAAAATATTCGATGCCATAATTCCGCCAACATAAAATGCCAGTGATAAAAAGTATGGTGCAATACCTGAACCGTAGTTAGGCACATCAGAAACTGTCGACTTCACTAATTGAACCGGCTCTGAGAACATCGTATTGCGTGCATCATCATTGCGAACATCCGCTATCTTCTCTGCGCCCTCTCCCAATTTCGTAGAAAGTTCTTTCGCACCATCGTCAAGTTTAACAAGTCCGTTCGTTAACTTATCAGCACCATGATTCAGCTCTGTTCCGCCACTCGCAAGGTGATTTACACCTTCTTGTAATGATGTAAATCCATTTCCCCACTTCGTAAATCCATCAGCTACATTCTCAGCACCATCTGCTATCTTTTTCGTTCCAGCGGTAGCTTCGTTTAACTTAACTCCGAATGTATTCATGCCTTCCTCAATCTTATGCTGACCATCAGTAAGCTTCCGCGCACCTTGTGTCAATTGTTGTTGGCTATTATTTAAAGTGTTTGTTGCTTTAGCTAATCCGTTAGAAGTAGCAATGATCTTTTGAAAAGCAGGATCTTGCTGCACTTCTGGATGACTTTTCACGTACTCTTCTAATTGTTGTTTTACACTATTTGCTGCATTGTCCGCTTTCACTTGCCCTTCAGCAAGTTTCTCACTTCCGTTCACCCATTCATTTGTACCAGCACTTAATTCACTAACTCCTGATTGTAAAGACTTCTCACCCTGTGCTAGCAGCTCCATACCATTATGAAGTGATGTCGCTCCTTGACTAAGCTCATTTGCTCCCCCAGTTAAGGCCGATTGACTAGAGGCAAGCTTATCACTTCCTTCTTTTAACTTCACTGTTCCATCATTTAAACGATGAATACCATCTGTAAGCTGATTCGCCCCATTTTTTGCATCCGTCGTTCCTTCATGTAACTTCTCAGCGCCATTACTTGCATCACTCAACCCTTGTGCCAAATCTTGAAACTTTGAAAAGACACCTTCTGTATAAGATTTCGTAATACTATTTGAAATTTTTGTTTTCATATTTTCAACAGCTGTCGTTCCAATTTGAGCTGCTACAAAGTTTTTACCTGGATTTACTTTATACTGCAATTGTGCCGGCTCTGGTTTCTCATCCATTAGTGTACTTACCTTTTTAGAGAACTCCTCCGGAATCGTAACCACCATATAATACTTATCTTCTTTTAGCCCTTCATCAGCATCTTTTTCTGATACGAAATGAAACGCCAATTCCTTATTCTCTTTTAAATTTTTAACAAAATCGTCTCCAGCCTGGATTTTTTTTTCATCCATCACAGCACCCTTATCTAAATTAACAACTGCAACAGGTAATTTATCTAATTTTCCGTACGGATCCCAATATCCAGCTAAGAAGAATCCTGAATAAATTAAAGGAACGATTAATAAAAAAATTAAAGCGATACGTCCATGTTTATGGTTCCACATCGCCTTCCAATCTTTAAATATAAGTTGAATTCCCTTCATGAAACATACTCCTTCTCCTAATTTAACACCCTTCGAATGGTTTAACAGATTTACTATACACGTCACTTTCCATACTGTATAATACATCTTTAATTATCAATTCATTCCTTTTGGTCTATAGAAAGGAGATTCGAAGTGGAACTTCTTCAATTAAAATACTTTCAGACAGTCGCACGACTAGAACATATGACAAAAGCAGCTGAAGAATTGCATATTGCGCAGCCTTCACTCAGTAAAACAATCGCTAGACTAGAAAAGGACTTAGGCGTCCCCTTATTTGATCGCCAAGGTCGACAGATTACATTAAACTCTTTCGGCAAAGTATTTTTAAAACGAGTGGAACGCATTTTTCATGAATTAAGTGAAGGGGAACGTGAAATTAAAGATTTAGCTGAATTACAACAAGGCTCTATTACACTTGCAGTTTCTATTCCAAGAATATTACCCGAGCTACTCGGTTCTTTTTTACTAGAACACCCTAACGTTCGATTCCAACAATTTCTCGCATCTACTCCTTCTATGAAACGGCAACTAGATAATATGGAAATTGATTTTTGTATCTCCTCTATACCAATTGAAGGCGAGGAAATGGTTTGGGAACCACTTATCACAGAAGAAATTTTCTTAGCTGTTCCTTCAGGACATCGGTTATCAAACCGCGAAAGTATCTATTTGCATGAAGTAAAAGACGAATCGTTTATTAGTATGAACACTGGTTACGGATTTCGGCACTTAACAGATGAATTTTGTAAAAAAGCTGGTTTCACTCCACATATCGCTTTTGAAGTAGATGAACCAACCGTGATTAGCGATCTCATTAAGCAAGGTCTTGGCATCGCCTTTGTCCCAAGTTTAACTTTATTAAAAAACTCTACTTTAGCATCAAATAAGTTACGTATTATTGAACCTAATTGCGAACGAACTATCGGCTTAAGTTGGTCGAAGAAGCGCTATTTATCAAACACCGCCCAGCAATTTCGTGAATTCGTGATTGATTACTTCTCCAATATTAGGGCGTAAAATTATATCGCTTTACAAACAAATAACGACACAAATAAAAGGTACCATCCCCATAGGGTGGCACCTTCTATTTTTTACTCTTATCCAATTCCATTTCCGCTAAAAGCGGCAATACGTTATCGAAAATATGTGTATTATTATTCTCACCTGTTACATATCCACCATAATATCTACTAAATACATTATCATTTCGGAATGTAGTCATCCGCTCATACAATTCCTTCGCAAACTTTGTATCACCTGTTTGTAGTACGTACAAAATTGTTAATCCGTAAGATGCTGGTGATTCATAGTTCACAGCTTGTTTTCCCGTTTCTAAGTTATAACGACCATATAACTTTTCGTCTTCGCGAAATTTCTTCTTTATAAATTCCAAATAAGCATCTGATGAAAGACCGCCTAAACTACGATGATAAGCAACGTATGATTGATCAATAAGATTCACTTCTTTATCGTACGTAAATGTCCCATCATCTTTATACTCTTTCGGGAATGCCCAACCCTGCCTTGGATAATCCGCTAAAAACTGAACAACTTCCTGATACTGCTGTGCAGAAATTTTTCCATACTTTTTCATATAAGAGAATGCATGCGGATTTATGTAAGATGTTGTTGCAAAGTTATTTTGTTTTCCTGTATCTGCATCGTAATAATCAACGTAATAATTACCTTTTTTATTATAACGAAGTACAGAATCACTCAATTGATCTGCAAGGTTTTTATAGCGATCTTCCTTGTACATTTCATAAGCACGATATAATTGTTCTATAATACGAAGATCATCGATAAGTGCATTAGTAGCTGACTGCATTTCTCCCTTTTCAGAGATTTTCCATATAACGATGCGATCCTTGTGTACAAAGTTATTTTGAATAACCTTCACTTGTTCATCAAATAAAGCTTGATCATCTTTATCAAGTGTATATTGTAGCCATAACCCTGCAGATTCTGATAAAGCTTCACGGCCCTTCGCTTCACCCTTACCTGCCTTTGTATCCTCTAAGCGATACGTTGCAAGTGTTCCATTTTCATTCACCATATGTCGTAAAATAAAATGCTCGGTACGATTTCCTTGTAAAGCTGACCAAAATACAACTCCACCTAAAGCGATTAAGAGAATAACCCCAATCCCTATATATAAACGTTTTCGCAAGCTTTTCACCTCCTTTTAAGGCTAACCTTAATTTTACCAGAGCATACGCAAATATAAAAAAGACAATCCTTTAGATTGTCTCTCTCACCTTATCCTTCGCAAGCCTCTTTAGAAGGTCTATATAGCGATTCCACAAGTCGATCATATTCACGACGCGTAATTTCTTTATTATACAACTTTAATAATAAATCTCTATGCTCTCTTGAAAATGCCATCTTTTTAATGACTTCAGGATACATAAAACACCCTCTCCATTTCACATAAACTTCTTCATCCCAGAAATAGAACTTACGTTCGCATAAAAGATTATAAAAGATTCAGCCCTAAAAAACAAATAAAATATTACCAAATATCATTTTCTTTCTCTTTAGAATATTTAAACACTATATTACCGTACTCATTTTTTAAATACATATATATTTTTGGTAGTTTTTTGAATAAATTTTCCAATTCAATCAGAAAATAATGGCAAAAAGAAGGGGAGTATACATATGGATACCGTAACATTAGCAAGGGCATTTTTTGGTTCTTCATTAGCATTCCACATTATCTTCGCAACGCTTGGAGTCGGGCTTTCTTTAATGATTTTTATAAGTGAAATACTCTATCACTGGAAGAAAGATTCCGACTATGCCATTATGGCAAAAAGATGGACAAAGGCTTTTGCTATCCTTCTCGGTGTAGCAATTCCAACTGGAACAATTGTTGGTGTACAAATTTCACTTCTTTGGCCTGGTTTCGCCAAAATTGTTGGGCAAGTTATTTCCGTTCCGTTTCAAATTGAGATTTTCGCCTTCTTTTTAGAGGCTTTATTCATGTCTATTTACGTATATGCGGCTGATAAACTGCCTCCAGTTATGAGATTAATCTCGCTATTTTTCGTTATGATTGGCGCCACTGCATCTGCCGTGCTTATTACATCGGCAAACACATGGATGAATACACCTGCGGGCTTTTCAATGAATCCAGATGGCTCAGTTTTTAACGTTGATCCGTGGAAAGCTTTCTTTAATCCGAGCTTTGGCACAAGTGCATTCCACGTCGTTATTACGGCCTATACAACTGGAGCAGCTGTTATTGCTTCTATCGCTGGATTTAAATTATTAAAGAAAAATTTAAGTGCTCGTGAAATTGCTTACCATAAAAAAGGATTACTGTTAGGGCTTGTCGTTACATTTATCACAGGTGCTACGATGTGGCTTTCAGGACATGAATCTGCTATTGCCTTACATAAACATTCACCTGAAAAACTAGCATCTGCTGAAGCTTTGTTTGAAACGACATCACACGCGCCTTTATCGATTGGCGGGGTTGTGGACCCTAACACACTTGAACTAAACTATGCCCTTGAAATTCCGAACATGCTTAGCTTATTAGTGGGACTAGACCCTAACACCGTTGTAAAAGGTCTAAAGGAATTCCCGCAAGAAACATGGCCACCATTTTACACACATACACTGTTCAATTTAATGGTCGGCACCGCTGCCTTTACCTTTGCAGTTGCAGCTATTGCCCTCTTATATTGGTACTTTGTTTACCGAAAAAAAGGAGTAGAGTTACCGAAGTGGCTTCTTTGGGGAGCTGCCGCCTGTGGACCCGTTATGTTGCTCGGTATTGAATTCGGATGGATTTTTAGTTGTAGTGGTCGTCAGCCATGGACAATTTATGGCATGCAACGCACGGTAGATGCTTCTACGCGCGCTGATTTCGTCGGTCCTTTATTTGTTTTATTCATCATTTTATATATCGGACTCGGTATTTTAACAGTCTTTGTACTACGGACATTCTTTAAGAAACATCCGTTAAAGAATGATTTACATCACGAAGGAGGCGATTCTCGTGCATGAGGAAAGCATTGCAATCATCATCTTATGGGCTCTTATTTTCGTATATAGCATACTAGGGTCTATTGATTTTGGAGCTGGTTTTTGGGGCATGGTATACGCTAAACACCCGACGCTTGCTGCCAAGCTTGCTAATCGGTACTTATCACCAACTTGGGAAGTAACGAATACGTTTCTTGTCTTTGTCGTCGTTGCTTTTCTCGGTTTCTTCCCAAAAGCGGCCTTTACCCTTGCAACCGTTATGTTTGTACCAGTTATGTTAATTTTAGTACTCGTTGCGATTCGTAGTACATTTATGGTATTTGCTTACTCCCTGCCAAAATACCAACACCTTCTTCGGATTATTTCAGGTATTACCGGGCTCTTAATCCCAGCTCTATTAATTACCGTTCTACCAGTTACAGAAGGTGCCTATATTACGATGTCTGAAGGAAAAGAAGTGCTCCTTTACGGAAAACTTCTTTCTAGTCCCGTTATTTATTGTTATATGCTCTTCGGACTAACTTCGGAACTATTTCTATCATCTCTCTTTCTTGCTGATTTTGCTAGGGAACAAGGTTCTGAAGATACGTACCGAATTTATAGAAGAAATGCCATCATACTTGGTCCTGCAACGCTCGTGACTGCTATTATCGCTCTCGTTGTAATGGACCCTGAAACACACTGGCTTATGCAAGGACTAATAAAGCAATTCCCATGGTTTACAGTCTCTATCATTTTATTTGTTATCGGATACTCTTCTCTTTGGTGGACAAATAAGAAATATGGCACACTAGGCTTTCCTCGCATTGCAGTTTTAGCTGTCGTCGCTCAATATGCATTTGCAAGCTACGCTTACGGCGTCGCCCATTTACCTTATATCATTTACCCGGACGTAACTGTATTTACAAGCTTTACGACGGTCGAAACATTCTATGCACTTCTTATTCTTTACGCAATCGGGATTGCAATTTTACTACCAGGATTTATTTTCTTCTGGAATTTATTCTTAAAAGATCGAACATTTTTAAAGGAAAAATAGTAAATTAGGGGCATTCACACATAGAATGCCCCTAATTTATTAGACTCCTCTCCTAATAGTTATTACACTACCCCTTATACTTGCCTTGTTGCTCAAAATACACATATTCACTAGATTAAGGTAGATGCCTAGTTCTTCTTATTTTCTTTTGAATATAATGCTATATAAACTTGAGACAAGCTACATTTGTTCAAGGGAAAATAGAAAGGTAGGTTAAATATGAGCATTGAAATATGGATTACTATTATTGTATTCTTCTTAACGATGATTGTTATCTTTTGGCGACCTCGCGGTTTAAATGAGGCGTGGCCGGCAGCAGTCGGCGCTAGCATTATCCTCATTACTGGACTTGTATCAAAACCAGACGTCATGGACATTATAAGTAAAATCGGCGGTGCCTCTATAACGATATTAGCGACCATCGTTATGGCGGTTATATTAGAAAGCTTCGGCTTCTTCCACTGGTCTGCAGCGAAGCTCGCAAATTTAGCGAAAGGTTCCGGACGACGCCTATACTGGTACATTCAATTACTATGTTTTCTTATGACTCTTTTATTTAATAATGACGGTAGTATTTTAATTACAACACCGATTTTGATTTTACTTCTGAAAAACCTTCAATTAAAACCTCATCAACAAATCCCTTATTTATTAAGCGGTGCTTTAATTGCCACTGCATCTAGTGCACCAATCGGTGTAAGTAATATCGTAAACTTAATCGCATTAAATATTGTTAATATGACTCTTTATATGCATACAGCTATGATGTTTGTACCTGCAACACTAGGACTACTGTTTATGTCATGGCTCATGTATACAGTTTTAAAGAAAAAACTTCCAGAAAGATTACCTGTTTCTTCATATGATATTGAAGAAATTTTCTTCACGAAAAACTTCCATCCGTTAAAAGGACAAAATTCTGTTAATACGAAACAAAAACGTACGAAATTCATGTTAAAAGTATTAGGCTTCGTTTTCCTTATGCGCTGTCTTCTATTCGTTGCATCCTTCTTATCGATTCCAATCGAAATCGTTGCCGTACTCGGTTCACTCGTTCTTCTCATCTGGAGATGGTACTACTTACGAACAAACCCAGTCGATATTTTGAAAAAGACACCGTGGCACATTTTAATTTTCGCTTTCTCTATGTATGTAATTATTTACGGGCTTCATAACGCAGGGTTAACAGCGGCACTTGTAAGTTGGCTCGAACCAGTTGTAAGTCAGCATCTACTCTATGCCAGCTTTGCAATGGGCGGACTCGTTTCCCTCCTCTCTAACATCTTCAATAACCACCCTGCACTTATGATTGGTACAATCACATTAACAGAAATGGGACTAGATCCAGTCACATTAAAAACTATCTATCTCGCAAATATCATCGGTAGTGACATCGGTTCACTATTATTACCAATCGGTACACTAGCTTCCCTCATTTGGATGTATATCTTAAGACAAAACAAAATTAAAGTGAAATGGAAAGATTATTTAAGCGTATCTCTCATCGTAATCCCACTCACAACAGTCGTCACATTATTCCTCTTATACTACTGGGTACAATTATTCTTCACCTTATAGACAGCAGAAGCCCCCTTTGCTACCGTCTTAGCAAAGGGGGCTTCTTCTATATTTAAGTTAGGTACTACAGTGTGATCAATCAAGTAAAGAGGTGTAACGTATTATTGGTATAAATGACTACCAGTGTCTTTAAATTCTTTCGCTTTCGCTTTCATCCCTTTTTCAATTGCTTCTGTCGTTTCTAAATCATTGTCTTTCGCATATTCACGAATATCATGTGAAATTCTCATACTACAAAACTTCGGTCCACACATTGAACAGAAATGAGCCGTTTTCGCACCTTCTGCTGGCAGTGTTTCATCGTGATATTCCATCGCACGTTCAGGATCTAAAGATAAATTAAATTGATCGCGCCAACGGAATTCAAAGCGAGCTTTTGAAAGTGCATCATCACGCTGATGAGCCGTTTTGTGCCCTTTCGCAAGATCAGCTGCATGTGCAGCGATTTTGTACGTAATAACCCCCGTGCGAACATCATCTTTGTTCGGTAAACCTAAATGTTCTTTCGGGGTTACATAACAAAGCATCGCCGTTCCAAACCAACCGATCATCGCAGCACCAATCGCTGAAGTAATATGATCATAACCTGGTGCAATATCTGTCGTTAACGGCCCAAGTGTATAGAACGGCGCACCCTGACAAATATCAAGTTCTTTCTCCATATTTTCTTTAATTAAATGCATCGGTACATGCCCAGGTCCTTCAATCATAACTTGCACATCATGTTTCCAAGCGATTTTTGTTAATTCACCAAGTGTCTCAAGCTCAGAAAACTGCGCTTCGTCATTTGCATCTGCAATAGAACCTGGACGTAATCCATCTCCAAGAGAAAACGAAACATCGTACTGCTTCATAATTTCACAAATCTCTTCAAAGTGAGTATATAGGAAGTTTTCTTTATGATGGAATAAACACCACTGCGCCATAATCGAACCACCGCGCGAAACAATACCTGTCATACGCTTTGCAGTAATTGGAATGTAACGAAGTAATACACCAGCGTGAATCGTGAAGTAATCAACGCCTTGCTCCGCCTGCTCAATTAACGTATCACGATATACTTCCCACGTTAAATCTTCTGCAATTCCGTTTACTTTTTCAAGCGCTTGATAAATTGGCACAGTTCCAACTGGTACCGGAGCATTACGAATAATCCACTCACGTGTTGTATGAATGTTTTTACCTGTAGATAAATCCATAATCGTATCTGCACCCCAGCGAGTCGCCCACGTCATCTTCTCTACTTCTTCTGCAATAGAAGACGATACAGCAGAGTTTCCGATATTTGCATTTACCTTCACGTGAAAATTACGTCCAATTATCATCGGTTCCGCTTCAGGATGGTTAATGTTCGCCGGCAAAATCGCACGACCTTCTGCAATCTCCTTACGAACAAATTCAGGCTCTACCCCTTCACGAATCGCAACATATTCCATCTCAGACGTAATAATGCCATTACGCGCATAATGCATTTGCGAAACATTTGCACCTTGCTTCGCTCTAAGCGGCTTACGATCCATTTGCGGGAAAACAGGTGTATGTTTTGAAGCCACTTTCACACCGTCATCCTCAGGTTTAATTTCGCGTCCTTCATAAGCTTCCACATCACCACGCCCCAAGGTCCAAGAGTGGCGCGGCGCCTGCAACCCTTTTTCCAGCTCCACTTTATACTCTGGATCTGTATAAGGTCCACTCGTATCATACACACGGATTGGCGGATTTTGAACACCGTTCGTATCGCTTTGTTCAATCTCGCGCATTGGTACTTTCATACCTTCACGTGTTCCATCCACATACACTTTCTTACTTCCTGGTAAACTCGATTTCAATTCAATTTGCTCAGCTGAAACAGAATGTTTCATAACCTTTGTTGCCCCCCTGTTCGTGACAAGGACGAGATATGGCCAGCGCATGCCAAAATAAAAAGAGCCAGGTCCATAAAAGAATAAGGACCTGGCTCATAAAGGCATAATTATGTAAAGCCGTTAACTTCCCTACGCTGGTACGAGCCAGATCAGGTCCAAAGGGTTAAGAAGTTCACACGCTTCTCTCTCAGCCTACGCATACGTTAGGCACCCCTAGTTTATCACTGATTTAATTTTCAATACTTTCCCATCATACACTATAATCTGAAAAATGCAAAGTTTATTTCTTTTGTTGCTTATGGAATCATCCAAGTTAAATAATAAGCCTGCACATACGTCATAATCCCAACAATAGTAACGAAGAATAAACTATGCTTCAATGTAAAGCGGAACAAATCTGACTCTTTCCCAGCAAGTCCAACTGCCGCACAAGCAATCGCAATTGATTGCGGAGAAATCATTTTACCTGTTACACCGCCCGTTGTATTTGCTGCAACAAGAAGCACTTCAGATACACCGACTTGCTGCGCTGTAATTGCTTGTAAATTCGAGAACAGTGCGTTCGCTGACGTATCTGATCCTGTTAAGAATACGCCAATCCATCCTAAGAATGGTGAGAAGAACGGGAATAATCCGCCAGTTCCTGCAAGTGCTAACGCTAATGTAGAAGATAGACCAGAATAATTTGCGATAAATGCGAATCCTAATACGAATCCAATAGATAAAATTGGCATTTTTAGTTCGTTTAACGTTTCTTTAAATGTTGCTACTGCATCTTTTGCACTCATTTTCAAAATAAAGATAGAAATGATACAAGCAATTAAAATTGCTGTTCCAGTCGCTGATAAAATATCTAATTTCAAGATTGCTTCATAAGGTGTTGGTTTATTTACAATTGGCTCTGCTTTCATTACTAAATTGTGCAAGCTTGGAACTTCAAATTTAAATACGAGACTTTCTAAAGCGCCGCCCGGAGCGAATAACGCTTTAAAGAAACTCTGGCTCCAGATGACTACCATCACAGTCAAAATAATGAACGGAGACCACGCTTTTACTACTTTTCCTACCGTTAGTTTCGGCATAGATGTCGCCGTCGTCGTTGCTGCTACTTCACTATTCGCTTGCTTAGTTTGATAAATTTCTTTCGGCTGCCAAACTTTTAAGAATAGCGATAAACTTACTAAACTTACAAGCGCTGACGTAATATCCGGAAGTTCTGGTCCTAAAAACGTCGCTGTAATAAACTGTGTAATTGCAAATGAACTACCCGCTACAAATAAAGCAGGCCACGTTTGTTTTACTCCTTTAAAGCCATCCATTAAAAATACGATAAAGAACGGAACAAATAAAGATAAGAACGGTAATTGATGCCCAGCCATTTGTCCAATTTTATGCGGATCAATGCCTGTTACTTGTCCAGCAACTGTAATCGGAATCCCCATCGCTCCGAACGCTACTGGTGCAGTATTTGCGATTAAACAAAGACCTGCTGCATATAAAGGATTTAGCCCAAGACCTGCCAGAAGCGCTGCCGTAATCGCTACTGGTGCACCAAATCCTGCTGCCCCTTCCAAAAATGCTCCAAATGAAAATCCGATTAAAATAACGAGTAAACGATGGTCATTCGTAATGGATAATACAGATGCACGAATGACATCAAATTGACCTGTTTTCACAGAAATTTTATATAAAAATACTGACATAATGATAATCCACGCAATTGGCCATAATCCGTATAAGAAACCGTATCCGGTCGCTGCCATTGCCATTGTGAATGGCATTTTATACGCAAATAACGCCACCAAAATCGTTAATACAACTGTAATAAATCCTGCCACATACCCCTTCATGCGGAAAACCGCTAAAGCTAAGAAAAAAAAGATGATTGGAATAAGTGCGACTGCTGCCGAAATCCAAATGTTACCGAACGGATCGTAAACTTGTGTCCATGTGTTCATTGTTCTCTCCCCCTAAAGAATCCCCTTTTAAATAAGATATAACCTTATCAATAGACTACCAGGTCATCATACCTTTAAGTCTAAAAAATACAAAACGTTCAAGAAAACGTTTTCAATAATTTTATCACAACAATTTTCATTTAAAAAGATTTTTTTGAAAATTTCATTATTTAAAAAGGAAATCTTACAAAAGCGTCACGTTTTTGTAATGTTAATCGATAGGAAGGTTGCCAAATTTATCGCATACTAAAAGTATAACAACGGACATTACTTATGAGGTGATATATATGAACGGAAACAAAATATTAGCAGCTTTATCATACTTTAGTGTATTATTTGCACCTATCTTATTCCCTATTATCGTGTGGATTGTGGGCGATTCTGAAACGAAACCACATGCGAAACGTGCTCTATGGACACATATCGTTCCAAGCATCGCTTCATTTATTGGATTAGTTATTTTAGGAATTATGGGCATCGGATCTGATCAACCAGACGTAACACTTGGAATTGGAGCAATCATCGTCTTATGCATTTGCGGAATCATTAGCTTATACTACTTCATTTGGAATATCGTGAAAGGTATTAAAGTACTGAAAGCTTAGTTTTAAACAAACGTTTAATTAAAAAGGAACTGTTCAAAAATTGATGTCGCATGATCGTAAATGAAATTTTATCGGCGGTTCAACAAGAGTAACCTACCTATTAATAAGAAAAAAACCGTCCCAAAATACCTTTTGGGACGGTTTCTTTATCTTCTGCGTTTCTTCTTTTTTCTCATCATTTTCTTTCGGCGCGTATTCGCTTTATCCGCTATAATGTGAAGCGTACTCGCCACAACAATCCCCATTACAAACGTTACAATTTCAACCTCGTGTTCCTTCGCAATTTCTATTAAATTTCCACCGAATGCGATTATATTTAATAGGAATAAAAACGGAGAAAACACGATTAACATGTATGCAATACGAATAATATCACCAATTATAATCGTATGTGTGAAGAAGGAACGATGGGGCATTACGCTCCTATATGGATACCAAAAAATGCGGAGGAATCCCCATTTATTATACGCATTACTGTACGTATCTAAATCCGGTGTTAAAAATGAAGTACCTACTAAAAAGCCAATTGCAAAAGTTAATAAAAAATCAAAACTTGTTAATCCATACGAAAAGAGCATAAACAAAACAACCGGAAGGGATATTAAGTTTATTTTCGTATGCGTTCTTCCTGATGGCATAATGCACTTCCTCGCTTACGTTCGCCCTGTCATCCTATGACAGTTCTCACCTATTGATCTAATTTTTGATCGATAAATGATGTGTCTATATCCGAACCAAACCATTCTGCCAACTTCACTCGTGCCTTATCTTTCACATCTTCATTTACGTATATCGATGCTTGTAATAGTGCGGCCATTAACGCACCTAAATCATCCGTATAACCGACTCCAGCAATGAAATCTGGAATGGCATCAATCGGTGCAATGAAATAAGCAAGTGCTCCGATTACAATAATTTTCACTCGTTTTGGAACATCCGGTCTTTGCAACACGTAAAACAACAATAAACTCGCATAGATTACCGACTGCCCTGCCTGCTTCGCAACATGTTTTATTTTCTTCCAAAACGCTTCAACTGAAAATTTTTGTTTCATTCAAAAGCCTCCCTATTTTCAAAAGAAATAAGCTACAATATGTTATGTTATCAGTAAAAGTTCATCAAAATTACACATAATCTATCAATGAAATTTCATTGTAACAAACAAAGCCAAAAAGAACAAGTGTTCGTTAATTTTTTCGTATTTTCCTTCATATAATAGTTTTCTAGACAACCACTTAAAGATTTCTATTCCATATTTCTCAACCAAAAAACTTTCAATTCCGCTTAACATTCTTTTCTATTTTTGTTATATTTTCTAGTTGACGAGCCTATAAACGAATGTTAAAGTTTTCTCTGGTAGTGACAAATCACATACAAAAAATGTAAAATGTTATAGTGTTTCTCAGAAATGAATTTTGTTGTATAATACAGAAATGACGTTATGCTTATGAGCAGCACAAGAAACCAAAAAGGGTATGCATAGTTAAAGTCGTATATGGGTGAATATAGAAACTCTAATTATGACCAAGAAAACTATGTATTTTTTATTTTAACATTTTTCGCTCCAAAATCGACCAAGCCTGATAGAGAAAGGGTGGAAATGAATGAAAGAAACCATGAAATCACAATTTCAAAATGTGCGTTTCACTTTATTCGTAGCTTTGGCCGTATGGCTAAAAACCTACATCATTACACGCACTAGCTTCGATTTAAAACTTGAATCTTTCATGCAAGAATTCATTTTATTCATTAGTCCATTAGCAGCATCATTACTGTTTGTGGGTCTTGCATTATTTGCAAAAGGGAAAAAACGTAACTATATAGCACTAGGAATTAACTTTATCTTAACGTTCATTCTTGTTGGTAACGTAATGTTCTACGGATTCTACAATGACTTCGTTACTTTACCAGTACTAGGACAAACGTCTAATTTCGGAAGTTTAGGTTCTAGTGTGAAAGAATTATTTAACTACAAAATCATCCTTGCATTTGCGGATATTATCGTATTCTTCGTTCTATTGAAGAAGAAGAAAGATTTTGCACCGACAGAACGTGTAGCACGTCCGATGCGTTCTCTATACTTCGTGTCAACGGTTGCTATTTTCTGCGTAAACCTAGGATTTGCAGAAGCTGAGCGTCCAGAACTATTAACACGTTCATTCGACCGCGTTATGCTTGTTAAAAACCTAGGATTATATGTACACCAAGCATACGATCTTGGCTTACAAGCAAAATCAAGTTCACAAAAAGCGTTTGCTGATAGTAGTAAATTGCAAGAAGCAGAAAACTATGTGAAAACAACACAAAGTAAACCAGATCCAAATATGTTTGGTACTGCAAAAGGGAAAAACGTAATTGTTGTCTCTCTTGAATCATTACAAACATTCTTAATTGGTGCGCAAGTTAACGGACAAGAAGTTACACCATTCCTAAACCAATTTGCGAAAGAAAGTTATTACTTCGATAACTTCTTCCATCAAACTGGGCAAGGTAAAACGTCTGATGCTGAATTCTTAGTAGATACTTCAATGTATCCACTAGACCGTGGTGCTGTATTCTTCACACACGGTAATAACGAATATACAGCAACTCCAGAAATTTTGCGTCAGCAAGGATATCACACATCAGTATTCCACGCGAATAACGCAACGTTCTGGAACCGTAACATTATGTATCCGGCACTTGGTTATGATCGTTACTACAACGAGCTTGACTACAAAATTACGCCAGAAACAAAATTAAATTGGGGATTAAAAGATATCGAATACTTCGATCAATCTATCGATATGTTAAAAGAAGTGAAGCAACCGTTCTATACTCGCTTCCTTACTTTAACAAACCATTACCCATTCACTTATGATGACAGTACGAAATTAATCGATGAATACAATTCTGGTGATGGCGTATTTGACCGTTACATGGTAACTGCTCGCTATTTAGACGAAGCAATGAAACACTTTATTGAGCGTCTAAAAGCAGAAGGTATTTACGACAACTCAGTTATCGTATTCTACGGTGATCACTATGGTATTTCTGAAAACCATAACCGTGCAATGGCACAGTTCTTAGGAAAAGAAGAAATCACTACATTTGACCATATGAACTTACAAAAAACACCGATGTTTATTCACGTTCCAGGTCAAAAAGAAGGTAAAACAATTTCAAAACCAACTGGTGAAATTGACATTAAGCCAACAATTCTAAACTTACTTGGTGTAGATTCTACGAATCAAATTCAATTCGGTCATGATGTATTCTCACCAGAAAATAAAGGATTCGTTGTTCTTCGTGACGGTAGCTTCGTTACAGATAAGTACATGTACACGAACAGTACATTCTACGACCGTACTACTGGCGAAGTTGTGCAATTACCGAAAGAAGAATCTCAACCACTAATTGATCGTGCCCAAAATGAATTGAACATGTCTGACAAAATCATTGAAGGTGACTTACTTCGCTTCTCTGAAAGTAACAAGATCAAAACTGGTGAAGTAAAGACAGCTATTAAAGAAGAAAAGAAGAGCGCTGAGTAATAATCTGTACCCTTTGTAAAGGACATTTTGAAAAAAGTTAGGCAACATCAAGGAGATGATTTCTGTATCCAACAGGAGTCATCTTTTTTAAATTCCATTGATATCTATAGTGATTATAGTACGTCATATATTTCTTAATCTCTTGTTTCAACTCAGTAAAAGACTCGCAAGGTTTTATATGTGCTTCATCTTTCAGATGACCAAAAAATGATTCCTGTGGAGCGTTATCCCAACAGTTTCCTCTTCTTGACATAGATTGTCCGAGCTTTAGCTTTTTGACTAATTTTTGGTAGGTAGGGCTTGTGTAGTGGGCTCCTTGATCTGAATGAATATATGCACCGTTAGTCAATCGAATCCTCTTATTCCGTTTTAGTTTATGAAGAGTTGTTGTTACGAGGTCTAATGTCATCTGTTCTGAAACATGGTAAGCTAAAATTTCATTGGTTGAGCTATCTAAAATTGTAGATAAATAAGCTCTTTTATTCTTACCATAAACTAAATAAGTGATATCTGTAAGAAGTGTTTTTCCTGGGGTGTTTTGTTTAAATTCTCGATTTAATTGATTCGGCACTACTCGATGTTCTTTTGAAGCTTTCAGCATTCTTTTATAAGGGTTTGCTTTCCGAATCGGACAGACAATCTCATATTTCTTCATGATTCTACGGATACGCTTTAAATTGTAGACAACTTGAAAATGACCCGCCAATGTCATTTTTATTTGACGAGCCCCTTTCTTTCGATTTCTAAATCGAAGTGCTTTTAATATGATTTCTTTCACGATTTCATCTTGATCGTTCTTTTGTTTCCGTTGTTCTTGAGATGAAATGGAAAAATAATTATAGTATCCCGAACGGGATACACCAGCTACTTTACACAAGTAACTCACCATATTTCTTAAGTTATATTTTATGATAACAGAACGAATCAGGATATATTTCTGACTAGGTGATAACGTTATTTCCTTCTCATCCTCCCTTCCATAAGTTTGATCTTTTTTAACAATTCATTTTCTGCCTTTAGTAAGTTCCGTTCGGCTTCTAAACGAGCATACTTCTCTTCTAACGTAAGCTCTCTCTCAAGAGTTCTTCCCGCGTTTTCGGTGCGTGTATCTCGTAAACCAAATACACCATTTTTTCTGTAAGCAGCACGCCATCTACTTCCTGATGACATAATTCGTTTCATTCCAATCATATCTATATCAAAACCACATTCTTCAAAAATATTTCGGGGTAGTTTTCCTTTCGCATTCTCCTCAATAAAAATACGCTTAAATTCATCTGTATAAGTGATACCTTTCTGACTTACAGATTTTATATATGGGTTATTTGATAGAATTTGAATGTCTCTTTCTGTAAATAGCTTTTTTGTCATTTTAAACCTTCTCCGATTCCAATTTTCTCTCATTATACAAGAAATACCCTATAGAATAGACTTTTTTTCAGTGTCTATTCTATAGGGTACATTTTATAATCTCAGCCTCTTTTTTTATTTTCTGCTATCCTTCCTCTCCTATTCATTAACTTTAAAATTACATAACCTTCACCTAATATTTACACCACATTAACGAAACATCTTTATAATAAAATATGTAAACAAGGTTCCACATATTTCTTATCTCTCATCTTCAATAGGATCCCTTAGAGAAATGTGTGCATCATTTGTTTTCAACTTTCTTATAATTGTCTTTCCAAGTGTTTTGTTTGCATAAATGAAACCTTTAAAGACGATGTCCCTATGAATGATAGCTACCCTCCTTGTGCAGCATTCCATACGAATGTTGCTTTTTTTTTTCAAAAAGCAGGATTCTTATTTCTCATTTCCGAATTTGTATATACAAAATGCTATAAAGTGAAACTTTAATCAGTGGGGGTTTTGTTCATCCCCCACTGATTATTAGCCCTCACCAATCGGGCGTTTACGAGCAGTTAATGCAGGATAAATCGCCACTACTTCTCTGTGATTTACAAATACATATACGTCATATGTAGAGAATTGCTTACATAAAAATTACTATAGTGATTTTTATTCATGTACTAACGAAAGGATGGGACGAAAATTGGCATACGAAAGATTTGTACTATGGAATGATGCAGTTATTGATACAACAAAACATCGCGCGTACATAGAACTTGAAGAAAGAGGTTTACAATTTGGCGATGGCGTCTATGAAGTTATTCGCCTTTATAACGGAAACTTTCACTTATTAGACCCACATTTAACAAGATTATATCGATCCCTTGAAGAAATAGAATTATCACTTCCTTTCTCAAAAGCCGAACTCATCATCTTACTCTACAAATTAATTGAAAACAATAATTTCCACGAAGACGGAACAATTTACTTACAAGTATCTCGTGGTGTACAAGCTCGAGCACATGCATTTTCATATGACATATCTCCGACAATCTATGCTTATATTTCAAAAAAAGAAAGACCATCTTTATGGATTGAATACGGTGTACGTGCTATATCAGAACCTGATACACGCTGGCTCCGCTGTGATATTAAATCGTTAAATTTATTACCAAATGTATTAGCTTATACGAAAGCTGAACGCAAAGGTTGTAAAGAAGCACTTCTCGTACGAAATGGTATTGTAACTGAAGGTAGCCACTCTAACTTCTTTCTTATAAAAAACGGAACACTGTATACGCATCCAGCCAATCACCTTATTTTAAACGGCATTATTCGTCAGTACGTCATTTCTTTAGCTAACACTCTTCAACTTCCTGTAAAGGAAGAGCTTTTCAGCGTTCGCGATGTTTATCAAGCAGATGAATGCTTCTTTACGGGAACGACTATTGAAATTTTACCGATGACCCATCTCGATGGAACTGCGATTCAAGATGGTCAAGTTGGCCCTATCACCAAATTACTACAAAGGTCATTTTCTCAAAGCCTTTTAAAATCCAACAGCACATCTTCCTAAATACGAATAATCTTCTCATTTTCCACATCAAATATATGTATTTAAATGGAAATCAAGGTGCAGATTTATACCTTGATTTTTTTTTTGTAACCTTTTTGTCATATTCAGATTACCACATAAGTCTTGACAGTAATCGACATGCTCTTTAGAATTTTTAACAGTTGGTAAATATTTCTTCACTACATTACAGACAGAAAGGAATCGACAAATTATGAAAAAATACCTTGCCGGTCTTGCGGCAGTGTCTGTAGCAGGAGGAGCAGCCCCTACACTTGATAGCGTTCAAGCTGCCCCTGAACAAAAAGCTGCTACACAAACTGTCCAAGCTTCCGCATCAAACAGTTCATCATATACGGTGAATGCTAGCGTACTACATGTTCGTGCAGGATCAAGTACTTCTCACGACGTTATCTCTCGCGTTTATAATGGTCAATCATTAAACGTAATTGGAGAAGAAAATGGTTGGTTCAAAATTAACCATAATGGACAAACAGGCTATGTTAGCGGCGAATTTGTATCAAAAAATGGTGCAAAACCAAATAACAATGTAAGTACAGGTGGAAACAATAAAGTTACTGCTGATGTATTACGTGTTCGTACAGCTCCTAACACTTCTAGTTCTGTTTCAGGACGTGTATATGAAGGACAAACTTTAAACGTAATTGGAGAAGAAAATGGTTGGGTGAAAATCAACCATAACGGACAAACTGGTTATGTTAGTAGCCAATTTGTATCAGGCGCTTCTTCAAATACTGGCTCTACAAGCAATAACAACAATAGTAACAATGAAGCAACTGTTCAACCAGCAAGTGGAAACTATACAGTAAATGTATCTTCCCTTCGCGTTCGTACAGGCCCTAGCACTTCTCATCCAACTGTAGGTTCTGTTAAACAAGGACAAGTAGTACAAGTTGTAGGCGAAGTTCAAGATTGGTTCAAAATCAATTACGCAGGACAAACAGCTTACTTAAGCAAGGACTACGTAACAAAAGGCGGTTCTAACGAAAACGTCAATCAAGGTAACAACCAAGAGCAAAATAATAATGGAACTATTCAAACTGGTGGTACTTACGTTGTTAACGCAACATCTCTACGTGTTCGTACAGGCCCTGCTGCTTACCATAGTGTAATTGGCGGCGTGTTAAATGGCACAACATTAAACGTAGTCGGATCTGAAAACGGCTGGTTTAAAGTAAACTACCAAGGAAAAACAGGCTATGTTAGTAGCGAATTTGTAAAATTCGTCAAAGGTGGCACTGCTACTCCTGAACAACCGAAACAACCTGAACAAGGTGCAATTGGTGACTACTACATTAATGCTTCTGCACTAAATGTACGTAGCGGCGAAGGTACAAATTATAGAATCATAGGCGCACTTCCACAAGGACAGAAGGTTCAAGTAATCTCTGAAAACTCTGGATGGAGCAAAATTAACTACAATGGTCAAACTGGTTACATCGGAACACGTTACCTTTCTAAAACACCAGTTGGTGGCGCAGTAGATAATAAGCCTAACGACAACCAAAATAACAATCAAAACAATAACAACAATAACAACAATAATACAGGCAATAATAGCGGTGACAGTTCTTCCATACTTGCATATGCAAAATCAATGCAAGGCGTACCATACGTTTGGGGCGGTACTTCTGCTAACGGTGTTGACTGCAGTGGTTATATCTACCACGTATTTAAGAAATTTGGTCATAACATTAGCCGCCAAAGTGTTGCTGGATATTGGAGCAGCTTACCACAAACTTCAAGTCCACAACCTGGAGACTTAATTTATTTCAAAGATACTTATAAAGCAGGTCCTTCTCACATGGGTATCTACCTTGGCGGGGGATCATTCATCCAATCTGGAGATAAAGGTGTAGCAATCGCTTCATTAAACAACTCTTATTGGAAAAGCCATTTCTTAGGGTATACGAAAGCACCTTAAGTTATAGTTTCAGAGCCTTCTAGTTTACTAGAAGGCTCTTTTTAAAAGACTCAACATAGTAATCCCCTTTCATTCTCTCTACGAAAAAATTATGCGTTCATTCTCCTATTTCATACACTATATTCTATAAAAATTGTCCAAAACGTTATCATAATGAATATATTTCAACAAAAAACATAACATATTTCATGTCTATTCATTTTATATGTGTTTTTTCAAAGAATTTTCTTTTTATTTAAACTTTTCGTTAGACGTTTGACCTCCGATGTCCATTATGATAAGTTACTTAAGATGTTATATTCGCAAAAGTATAGACAACTGGTTTATACACTTTTTTACTATGAGGAAGGAGCATACACTGCATGAATGTTTTATGGGGAATTGGCGGTGTGATTGGAGTATTAGCAATTGCTTTCTTACTATCTTCCAACCGCAAAGCTATTAATTGGCGCACAATTTTAATCGCGCTAGCATTACAAATGTCATTTTCATTTATCGTATTACGATGGGATGCCGGAAAAGCAGGTTTAAAATACGCTGCTGATGGTGTTCAAGGATTAATTAATTTTTCTTACGAGGGAATTAAGTTCGTTGCTGGGGATTTAGTCAACGCAAAAGGCCCTTGGGGATTTGTCTTCTTTATTCAAGCACTACTTCCAATTGTATTTATTAGTTCATTAGTAGCAATCTTATATCATTTCGGTATTATGCAGAAATTTGTTAGTGTCGTTGGTGGTGCATTAAGTAAACTTCTTGGAACTTCAAAAGCAGAAAGTTTAAACTCAGTAACAACTGTATTTTTAGGACAAACTGAGGCACCAATTTTAATTAAACCATACTTAGCACGTTTAACTAACAGTGAATTCTTCACTATTATGGTAAGTGGTATGACAGCTGTTGCCGGGTCAGTTCTTGTCGGCTATGCAGCGATGGGAATTCCGTTAGAACACTTATTAGCAGCAGCAATTATGGCAGCTCCATCAAGTTTATTAATTGCAAAACTAATTATGCCAGAAACAGAAGAAGTAGATAATAACGTTGAGCTTTCTACAGAACGTGAAGACGCAAACGTTATTGATGCAGCTGCACGTGGTGCATCTGAAGGTATGCAACTTGTTATTAACGTAGCAGCAATGTTAATGGCTTTCATCGCATTAATCGCTTTATTAAATGGATTACTAGGATTGGTTGGTTCTTGGTTCGATATTAAACTTAGCCTAGATTTAATCTTCGGTTACTTATTATCACCATTTGCAATCTTAATCGGGGTTTCTCCAGGTGAAGCTATACAAGCAGCAAGCTTTATCGGTCAAAAACTTGCAATCAACGAATTCGTTGCATATGCAAACTTAGGACCACATATGGCAGAGTTCTCTGCAAAAACAAATCTGATTTTAACATTCGCAATCTGTGGATTCGCAAACTTCTCTTCTATTGCAATTCAATTAGGTGTAACTGGAACGTTAGCTCCTACTCGCCGTAAACAAATTGCACAATTAGGGATTAAAGCAGTTATCGCTGGTACACTAGCGAACTTCTTAAACGCAGCAGTCGCAGGTATGATGTTCCTATAGACTCATGTAAAGTCTCCTCTTTTAAAGAGGAGGCTTTTTTATATAACATAAATATAATTTTTATATATATTAAATACTTTATGTATAGATGTATAGACGCTATGTTACAATAATTAGTATGTATGTCTGTTTATTTTTTCTTGTACAAGAGGGATACTACCTGATGTCGCTCACTAAAAAAAGACTTCCAGCTACATGGTCCATTTCTTAATAATTGTGCATACTACAAATATCCAGCACGAATTAGCTTTAAGGAGGAACGTTTCGTGAAAGATAAGTCCTATAAAGTCCTCTCTATGTGGATTTTACAAATTTTATTTTATTTTACTACTGTACATGTGACGAAATATGAGCACGCGCTCATTTTTACAATTATATATGTCATCATAAATGTACTATTCCTATTTTTAGCTGATAAAACAGCATTTATTTTCTTCATACTAGGAACAATCATTTCAGTATTCTATTTATTTTATCAAGCATGGCTTCACTTATGGAGTACATCAGATCAATGGGAATATATTATTACCCACTTCCTGATGGCAGCTAACTTCTTCATTGTTTATATTTCAGCCCACCTATTAAAAAAGGTTATCCTTAAAAATAAAGAGTTAACTGAACGAGTGAGAGTGCTTGAGCAATACATTGGAGAATCAAAATTATTAACAAGACAAGAATTCGAAAGACGACAAGCATTATTAACAACTGCGATGAATCGTCGTAATGAAACAGGCATTATCATTTTCTTCGATTTCACTTCCTTTAGTAAATATACGAAGGAAAGTGTCATGGATCGTGTAGCTTCATTATTAGTTAATACAATCAGAACTGACTTTGACCTTGCTGCTGAATATGACAGCAACACATTAGTCATTTTATTACAAAATACAAATGAAGCCGGTGCTGACATTGTAATGAACCGTCTACATCCAAAAATGGAGCAATGGCTTGCTGCTGAAGCAATTCAAGACATTAAAATAAAACGAGAACAAATCACGACAAAAGGACAGACATTATTATGATGACACTCGTTATACTCCTTTTATTCCTTCTGTTTTGCGTACTCGTATTTTGGATTAGCATCACATTTTCAATCAAATATGTACTTATTTTTACTGCCTTTCTATTCTCAGGCCTACTCGTTTACTACTCTCTCTTAACACTCGCAGGCTTAATTCATCGAAATAGTAAGCGAAAAGATCGTACGCTAGAACATTATCCAAGTGTAGATATTTTAATACCTGCCCATAATGAAGGGGTGGTTATTAAAGATACATTAGAAGCAATGGCAAAGATTGAATACCCAGGCAAACTAAACGTTTATTTATTAAACGATAACTCTCAAGATGAAACACCTGAAATTGGCGATGATTTCGACAAAGCTTATGCTCATATTCATCACATTCGTGTACCACCTGGCGAACCGAAAGGAAAATCGCGTGTATTAAACTACGGCCTTAGCATTTCGGATGGTGAATATTTCTGTGTTTACGATGCAGATAATCAACCTGAACCACATGCACTGCGAATGCTCGTAGAACATGCTGAAACAACAAAGGATGCCGTTGGAGCAGTTGGACACGTTCGTACAGTAAATGAGAAAAGAAACTGGCTTACACGAATGATTTCATTAGAATTTCAGATTTTCCAGCTCCTTATGCAATCTGGACGCTGGCTATTATTCCAAACAGGTTCACTAACCGGAACAAACATGCTTCTTCGTCGTTCCGCATTAGAAGAACTTGGCGGCTATGATCCTTATGCAATTGCAGAGGATGCTGAATTAACATTAAGAATTACCCAAAAGGGCTATCTCTTACCAATCGTCCCGGAATCGATTACATGGGAACAAGAACCTGAACATTTAAAAATTCTTATAAAACAGCGGACACGTTGGCTTCAAGGAAACTTATACATTTTAGAAAAAATGTTTTCTTCATTAAGCTTTTTTAAAGGGAAACTTCTCGTCCATTCCTTACAACAAGTTTTAGTGTATGTCGTATTTTGGCTATTCCTAATCATTTCAAACGTTTGGTTTATAATTGGACTGCTCGGCATATTCCAAATTCAATATAGCATTCCATTACTATTTATGTGGTATGTCGCATATATTACATATGTTTCTCAATTATTTAGTGCTCAGAGCGTCGAACGAACCTTTACACCGACCAATATTTTCATAAGCGTCATTATGTACTTTACGTACGCACAGCTCTTTACGTATTTGTTTATTCGCAGTCTCATTCTTTACTTACGTGCAAAGAGCAAGAAACAAGTAATTGGTTGGGATAAAACAGTACGATTTAAAAAAGAAAAATAGATTTCATTAAAAAATAAGCACAGAGCGCCGTATGCTCTGTGCTTATTTTTTACCGTAATACTATATATATCAGACAATACCCCTTAGCTGAAAGTTATTTCACGTCCATCCCCCAACGAACGATCGACCTTCATTTATATACGAAAAAGTGATTGCTATTTTTGTAGAACCAATTGCTTCTCTTGATGCTCTTTACGAGTTTCAGTCTTTGGTTCCGTGCTTTCTTGGGCATTTCGATGTGCCACACGTTTCAAACAAATATGCTTCCACTTTCTTTCGTAACGTTTCATTATTCTAGTTGTCCCCCTTGAATGCGCTTTAAAACTATTTGAAATCGCTTACAGGAAATAATATAGCACATATACATAAAAGTGACAACACATTTCCGACATATTTTTGTCAAAAATATGAATATAATGTGTAAAACATCGGATAATGTCGAACTATATCGATTTTTCTTTTTAAATTACCGATATCTATAGTATTCCGCAACAAAGTAATGCTTTTCCTACAATAGTATAGAACAGTGAAAAAGGACTGCCGAATGTCGGCAGTCCTAATACTATTTATATATACATAATTTTTTTCTTCTATTATTAATGTTGTTTCATACGTCCTTCTTTTTGCAACTCTTTAAATAGTGCTGCAATCATAAAGAAAATAACAAATACGAACGGGAAGGCCGCAATAATCGAAGCAGTTTGCAGCGCCTCTAATCCTCCGACATACAATAAGATCGAAGCTAACGCCGCTAGAACAATACCCCAAACCATTTTAATACGATTTGGTGGGTTTAAGCTACCATCTGTCGTTAACATCGCTAGAACAAACGTAGCAGAGTCTGCCGATGTAATAAAGAATGTTGAAATAAGTAAAATAGCTAACACACATAAACCCGGTCCCATACTACCCATCTGGTCTAACATAGCAAACAATCCTACTTCTGTGCCCATTTCTTTAATTTGTCCATATATATTTGCACCATCAAATAGCTCCATGTGAATACCTGTTCCTCCGAAAACAGAGAACCAAAGCGCACCAATTACTGTTGGTACGAGTAACACACCAACAACAAATTCACGAATTGTACGCCCGCGTGACACACGAGCAATAAACGTACCTACGAATGGTGACCATGCAATCCACCATGCCCAGTAGAAAATTGTCCATGACTGAATCCATTGATTTCCGCCTTCATTTAATGGACTTAAACGGAAACTCATACTCGGCAATTCTTGAATGTAGGAACCGATTGTTGAAGTGAAATAATTCATAATAAAGTTTGTTGGACCTGCAAATAATACAATTATCATAAGTGCAAACGCTAAAATAATATTCGCATTACTTAAATATTTAATTCCTTTATCGAGTCCCGTTTGCGCAGATAGCATATAAAGAACAGTTACAATTCCGATGATTACTAGCTGTGTCGATAATGAGTTTGGAATGGATGTTAAATAACTAACACCACCCGCAATTTGCTTTGCCCCAAGTCCTAATGATGTCGCCACACCAAATACTGTCGCAAATACAGCTAGAACATCAAACATATGGGCAATACGGCCATGTTCACCGCCTTTAAATAGCGGACCCACTGTCGCACTAATTGTACTTGCTCTTCCTTTTCTAAATGTAAAATACGCAATACATAATGCTACAAGTGCATATAATCCCCACGGATGTAATCCCCAATGGAAAAATGAGAAACGAAGTGCAAGGCGTGCACTCTCTTCAGTCGCACTCTCTCCAAACGGAGGTGTGTATAAATGGTTCATCGGTTCTGCGACACCCCAGAAAACCAAACCGATTCCCATACCGGCACTAAATAACATAGCAAACCATGTCATATAACTATAATCAGGTTCATCATCATCTTTACCTAAACGAATCGAACCGTACTTAGAAACAATTAAGAAAATAGCAATTCCTAAGAAAATAGAAACGGAAATAATATAGAACCATCCAAACTTACTAACTAACGCAGCTTGAATTACAGTCGTTACATTTCCTAAGCTACCTTTTCCAATAATAGATTCGGGAATAATCCCCCAAAGTGTAAATGCAATACATAATGTTAATGAGACAATAAATGTTTTCGTCAGTTTCCTCATCAAATCCCCCTTCGTATGTTTCATTTCTTGTAAAAATCATAAATTCCGATATGTTAAATCGGATAGAAAACCATAGTTTTTTGTGGTGATTTTCTTTCGGCTCTCTCAAGTTTGCCTTCACCAATTAGAGTTCTTATGGACAGCCTTACCTTCCGTACAACCTTTCCACTCTGCAAGAGCTACAAGATTGGAATACTACTGTCAAATTGTGTGAGAAAAATGCGGATGGGAAGAGATTTTCCCAAAAAAGGATGTGTTACAGTTTTAAAAAAGGGCAGATTTATTCTTTACAACCCTCTCTTCTTGTAACAATTATGCGGTTTTTTGCTAGTATATAGCGCGTGTTTATAACTTCACAAACGAGATGTTTATGTTTATATAACTATATTACCCATAAAACGGGAAAATACTCAAGGAATGTAACTGTATAGTAATCATTATGTAACACCCCTGTAATATTTTTATTTACACCGAAAAAAATATGTTGTATTAAATATTTTGAATATAACTAGAAACCTACTAATTATATGGAATGAAAAACGCTTTCCTCTCATTCTAGCTATATTACAAAGTGTTAACGACTTATTACGAATGGTTTGTAATTGTGTGTTTTCCCAAAATCCGAAAAAATCTGTTGCTATAATGAGGACACGAAAACAAACGCAATGGAGGCTATCATGAAAAAATTAATTGGAATAGCAACAGCAGCAGTTTTTGGTCTTGGGATTTTCACCGCATCTGCTAATGCAGAAACTGTTGTAACAACAGACGTACTAAACGTACGAGAAAACCCTACTACTGAATCAAAAGTTGTCGGTAAATTACAGAATGGTCATAAATTAGATGTTCTAAATACAGAAAACGGATGGTCACAAATCAAATTAGATGGTAAAGACGCATTCGTAAGTGCAGAGTTTACAAAGAACTCTTACTATGTAACAGCTAACGTATTAAATGTACGTGCTGAAGCGAACACAAACTCAGAAATTCTTGGAACGCTTAAGAAAGACGATATGATCGAAACAACGAACCAAGTACAAAATGAGTGGTTACAATTTGAATATAACGGGAAAACGGCTTATGTTCATGTTCCTTTCTTAACAGGTACAGCACCTGTTATTGAGAAACAAGAAACGCCTGCTCCTGCTCAAGCACCAGCTAAGGCACAAGCACCTGCACCAGTAAAAACAGCTGCTAAGCCTGCTGTGAAAGCTGCTGAAACTAGCGAACCTTCTAATGGTCGTGAGTTAACAGTTGTAGCTACAGCATATACAGCTCATCCGAGCGAAAACGGTGGCACATACGGCGGCCGTGTATTAACTGCAATGGGTCATGACCTAACAGCGAACCCAAACATGAAAATGATCGCTGTTGACCCAAAAGTAATCCCATTAGGATCTAAAGTATGGGTAGAAGGTTATGGAGAAGCTATCGCTGGTGATACTGGCGGTGCAATTAAAGGTAACCGTATCGACATTCTACTTGGATCAGATAGCGCTGCTCAAAAATGGGGACGCAAAACTGTTAAAGTGAAAATTTTAAAATAACCAATGACTGCTAAATTACAGCCGGTTCTCTTTATTGAGAGCTGGCTTTTATTTTTTATATAATACATATAAGGAGGTGACGTCCATGAATTTACAAGCTAAGGTAGACTGGGTCGGTACACCAAAACCGTACATATATAAAGATGATATAACATATGATGCAATCGCAATTGACTTCTCACTAACAAACGATGACAATCGCTATAAATTAATTGTGCTCAAGTCTGAAGAAAATACACATTACAAACTCGTACAATACGGAATAAAACCAGGCTCTCAAAAGCCATTCCCTATTGATATTCCATTCGAGCAAGAAATGCTACCGCTCATAAAGCAAATATTAAATGATCCATATGTACAAGCGATATTAAAGGAAGCCCGCTTCTAATTGCAAAAAAGGATATCATCTAGTAGAATTTTCCAACTAGGTGATATCCTTTTTACTTTCCCTTCATGAACACGAGTAGAGAAAATTATATCAACGGTTCAACATGGAATATCGATTTACCGACAAAGATTGACAATAACGGCAAGCTACCTAAAGAAAGAGGCTGTTCAAAATTGAACAGCCTCTTTCTTATATTAACGAGTCGGACCAGATACTTCCTCTGATTTCAGCGTATTATTCGCTCCAAGAGAATGGTACAATATCTTTCCATTTCCATTAACAGTAACGATATGGTCATTATTAAAGCTCTTGAATTTTACAGAGCCGTCACCGTAACGAATATGATATTCTTCATATGTCGTTACTTTATATTTCGTTGCACTTTGACGTTCTACATTGCGAATATTCATTGTCAATAAATCTTCTGTAATTCCTTTTTTGTGTAGATATTGTAAGTAATCACGGTCTTCCTTATACGATTTCCCGCTCTTATCATAATCATTTTCAATTAAACTAAAATCGTTTAATGCAATTGCACGCACGTTATTATAAATATGATTTTGTACAAAATCTCCAACCGCTGAACTAGAAGCTTCTTTTGGGAACTTTAAGTAATATGTACTTTGATCTCCAACTTTAATAATTTCAGATTTCATCACACCAAATTCAGCGTTTTTCTCTAAATGTACTTCTACCGTTTCATCCGTTGGTACAGGACCAAGTTTATAACTTCCGTAATTTAACTTTCCACGTTTCTTGCCATTAACAAATACAGTTGCATCATTTTCATCAGATGAAATGGTTACATAATTTCCTTCAAGTGATAAATTCACTTCTACTGTCCCATTCTTTTCATCTGCTAAATCCACTTCTTTTTCTGTCTCTAATTCAGCAAGTTCCGTCTTCGCCTTTGCCTTTACAACATAAGCACCCGGGAAGTATGGACCTAATTCTTTCGAAGTTTTATCACTAGAAAGCTCTGTTTCTTTTTTATCATTCACATATATTTCAGCATTCTTTGCAGTTGTGCTAACATTCATGTAATACGACTTCATGCTGAACTTATACTTCGGATACAAGAACCATTCTTTCCCGTCTTCTATAATTTTCCCATCTTTAAAAGATGCTTTATCACTTGCTAACTTTTGATCTACTGTCTCTCTTTGCAAATATGATAACAGTTCTTTATTATAAGAAGGATTCTCTTTTAAATAACGGATATACGCCTTAATATCTTCTGTCTTAACCTTTAAGGTTGGATCGTCTACTTTCAAAATCTCATCGATTGCATTCACATCTTTATTTTGGAATGCTTCAATCATTGCATTTACTTGCTTTTCCTTCGAAAACTTGCTCGCACCGAATTTATATGCGCCAAACAAAATAGCAAAAACAATGACAAAACCTATAAGTAAAAACATGTTCTTCTTACTTTTCACTGACTTTGTTTCTCTACGCATTTCTGAGTGAGAAGAAGCTGTTTGATCAGCAATTTCTTCTACTTTACTTCCGCAATCAGGACAAAAGTTCAAATGATCCGCAACTTGTTTATTGCATGTTCCACAAAACTTCAAGTATTTCTCCCCCTTATTTTTTCACTAATTTCATACCCGCGAATGTTAATACGTAAGAAATAAGAAAACTACCTACTATTAAATATAGCGTGTTACTTTGAATAGATAATATCGGTCCAGAAATCCCAGCGAACTCCTTCATAATTTCCTTACTTCCTGAAGCTGTAATATGAATTTTTGCTAATCCATTTACACAAAGCATCATCACTGTATAAACAGCACTAAACACTGCTATAGTTACGTACATATTTCGCATACGATATTGAGCCAATTTCATTCCAGCCCTAACTAGTAGAATACATGGTAGAAGAATTAATAATCCCCACCAATGTAAATACGAATTAAAATCATCAATATCTTTTATACGATCAGCACTAGCACCATTAGCGATTTCCAGGTCTTTTAAAGATGTACCCTGTATTGATATGCCTGACATATACGATACATGCAGTGGCCCTTTTTCGACTGAATATCTATGCATTTCTCTCTCCATATTTCCCCACTCAATTTCAGTTGGAGAAAGGTGGGCCATATTCCACATGAAAGGTGTTGCTTCTAAAGAAAGTAATACTTTATACGCCTTCTCTGGAAAATCAATTGGACCCATTGATTTTGAACTACTAAATAAAATCGTAATAAGTATAATACCAAATGTAATAAGTAGTCCTTTCAAAACAGTCACTATACTATAATAAATAGACGTTACATACGGGACAAACTGACTAGTAGAAGAAAGCATACGATGTGGTCCTGCTTCAATACTCATACCAATAAAGCTGAATAATAGGCCAAATATAATACCAAACAATAAACTAACAACATGAGAATATACAACATCAATAGTCATCGTTTGATAGAAATAAGAAATAGATGTAGAAGAACTTGCCATAAAGCTTACAATACATAAGAAAATACCGTATATCATGCCAATTACACATGATGTCATGAACTTCTCTCGCCAACTAATTGAAGGTTTTTTTCTTTCAACAAAAAATCCACTTCCACCTAATATAAGTGCCGGAATAGTTACCAAGATGAATAATGGCATATGAAGAAGGAATGACATCGTGTATGCCCCGCTCCCGCTAATTTCAATACCTATTAAATGACACATTAAAATTAATGGTGCTATACCAATAAATGATTGATTAATGGTAGTCATATTCAACATACCATCCGTATTTCTAACCGCTGTCTCCACTACATCATTTATAGCAGAATCTATTATTAAACTGCCAATGAAGCCTGCAATGAACATACATACAATTGCAAAAGCACCACCGAATAATCCTTTTTTCAGCATACTTCCTGATGCATTTACATGTAATTGTGCTCCTGCATTTGGTAATTTCATGTTCGATTCTTTTTGGGCGACTCCTAATAAAGAATCACCGCATTTCTCACAATATGTAGCATATTCTTTACTTTCCTGTCCACATGTTCGGCAATACTTCGAAGATTGCGGGACTAACATAACATGGCTATCTATACTATCCGTACTTGAGCCGTCATGTGTACAATAGTTTACTGCCTCCGGCTGTTCTAAACCGCAAATTTTACAATACATGTTCCTCACTCCTTACTTTGCTTCATACCACATGCTGGACAGAATGTAGCTTCCGTTGCAATTTGTTCACCACATGAAGAACATGCTTCTTTTTCAATATTTTTTGATTGAAGGAGTAACTCATTTTCTTTACCGCACTGCCCGCAAAATTTATCATTTAATGATAATGGACCACCGCAACTACACTGTCCTTTTTGTTCTTGTCTCTGTAAATTAGAAATTTGTCTGCGCGTGTTATAAATAGCAACATCAAGCTCTTGCACTGGTGCTACAATAGCTTTCAACAAATCTATTCGAACTTCATCATCACGAAGTTGCATATATACCGTTTGACCAAGTTCAAGTAAAATTTCAGTTTTTTCTTGTAACTTCTCTTGTGTAATCTTCTTTAATTGTGCCATTTCCTGTGCTACTTGCAACTTCATCTTGCCTTGCTCAATTCCCTCTTGCAACTTATTCATGCCATTACCAAACTTCGATTGTAAATCTGACAAACAAATTCTCTCCTTTTAATTACATAGTAATATACAAAATTAACATTATATATATTACCATGATTTTCTAATTGTGTAATTAGAATTTCATTTTTTCTGTTTTGAGCATTTTTTGTTTATAATGGTAAAGGAAAGAAATCTGTGTACGGAGGAATATTATGCTGCAAGACTCAATTACGAAAGATGAAATTATGATGATTGCGAATGAGTTCGTTCAAGGACTTGATCCACAGCAAGTTGCTGATCAAGAGCATGTCGCTACAGCTCGGCAACTATATCGTAGTGGTGTTGTCTATAACGTTGACTTTGATGGCTATACGCTATCCGGAACTGTAAATGCTGAAGGCAGTGTATATAGCGTTCACATCCCGATTCGTAATGTCACTGAAAGCTATTGCGATTGCTTCGCGCCGACGCAATGTCAGCATATGCTTGCTGTGTTACTATCTGCAGCTTCTAGTTTTGGGCAAGTAGGAGATGTATTAACTTTATTCAAAAATAATACAAAACCTTCTCTTCCTCCTATTCGAACTGCACGACAAGTATTGCAATCATCAGCTTTTGAAGAAATGGATTATAAAAGTTGGCAAACATACTTTGAAAATGAATATGAATCATTTAAAAAAGAACAAGCGCGGCTCACTTATAAACAAATGTATTTTCTTATGAGTCTTTTTACAGACTTCTATACAAAATTAGAACGGAAAGCTCCGCGCATCGTTGCTATTCATGAATTATTTAAGTTGCACGCGGCACTTTATTGCTTTCAAAAATTATTAGAAGAAATTCAAGAATTTGAAGCAAACAAACTATATTCTTATCACCAACCAGTTAACGTCGTTCGCCTATTCGTTGATAAAGTTGAATCTACCGTTAGGGACCTAAAAACAGAGGCGATTCCAGAAGAATCCAAACCGATTTTAGAAGAAACAGCGCGGCTCATACATGAATCATTCTTCTCTACCGATGCCTATACACAAGAGCGATTCTTCATTTATCGTCACGTATGGGGTGAACTGTTAAGAACAGAGGAGCAGCTACAAGAAGAAAAAAAACGAATCGATACTAAAATCAATCCACTTTCCAAAGCATTAGCATCTTCTCACCTGCTCTTTTTAAACGGTGAAGATGTATCGGCAATGGAATTACTGGAAAAACAGCCTTCTTCTGTTGTGAGCCTTTACTTCTATTGGTTAGAAGAGTTATTAAGTGCGATGGAGTGGGACCGCGGGAAAGATTGGCTTTCCTTTACTTATAAACAAGTAAAGGAAACGATAACGGAACAAGAAAATACCGTCTTCATACAAGATATCGTTCGATTATTTGTGATGATGTATGAGACATATGCAACACATACGAATGAACAAGCGGGATTAGAAATGATTTTACAAGAACTATTACCGTATAGTTTCACAAATTATGAACAATATGTACTTGCGAAGAAACAATACCATGCATGGACGGAACTTCAGCTCTTATATGGATTCGAAGTAATCGAACTTTTGAAAGAACCATTGAAAGATATTGAAAAAGAAGCGCCCGAAGCAGCACTTCCTCTTTATCACCATGCTGCAATGGAAGCAATTGAAGAGCGAAATCGCAAATCATATAAACGTGCCGTTCGTTACTTAAAGAAATTACGTATGCTTTATAAACGACTGAAGCGAACTGATGAATGGGATGCTTTCATTATTCATATCGCTAACTTACATTCACGTCTGCGTGCACTACAAGAGGAATTACGGAGAGGAAAATTAATCGATGATCATACAAACTGAAGTAACAATTAGGCTCCAGCACGTTAGTCAAGGTTGGTTCCTTTGGGGAGAAGATGATAGCGGTACGCTCTTATCCGTAGCAACTTGGAAAAAAAATGCATTCGCATGGCACTCTACTTCTTTCTACGGAACGTTTTTAAAAGAAGCAACGTATGAGGGAAAACAAGGCGTTATGTTAACGAATGCACAGGCATTTGAATACATCGCAAATAAACCGATGAATTCATTTGCAAATATGCAAATGAACGGTCCTATTACGGCACTTACAAAGGACGCAAGTGAATTATGGGACGCTTTCGTCAGCGGCAGCTTCGCACCTGACATGAAGCATTGGTCTCAGCAGCCATCTTGGAAAGTTCAGAATACTTCAATTGAAGATGACATGTTAGCATCTCTTTTCTCTGCCGCTGTGAACGAAAGTATTTTGCAAGATGCTCGCTCAAATGACGGATGGGAAGATGCAAAGAGACTATACGAACATTACGACTTTACGAAAAGGCAATTGGAAGCAGCACTACATGAAGAGGATTGGCTTCGAAAAATTGGTTACATTGAAGATGATCTTCCATTTACAGTCGGCTTAAGACTACAAGAACCACAAGAAGAACTTGAAATGTGGAAGCTTGAAACAATCGTTACACCAAAACGTGGTGCACATCGCATATATGTATATGAAAGTATCGATTCCTTACCAAAACGATGGCACGATTACGAAGAACGTATCCTTGAAACACAAGAAGGATTCAGTAAGCTCGTACCGTGGCTAAAAGAGGACGACAAGTTCCGAGAAGAACTCTTTGAAACGGAAGCTTGGAACTTCTTAACCGAAGCAAGTAATGAATTACTGGCAGCAGGCATTACAATTTTACTACCATCATGGTGGCAAAATTTAAAAGCAACAAAACCGAGGTTGCGTGTACAGCTGAAGCAAAGTACAGCACAAACACAGTCTTTCTTCGGCATGAATACGCTCGTTAATTTCGACTGGCGCATTTCAACGGACGGAATTGATTTATCAGAAAGCGAATTTTTCGAACTCGTTGAACAAAACAAACGTCTTTTCAATTTAAATGGTCAATGGATGAGACTTGATCCTGCCTTTATTGAAGAAGTAAAAAAACTAATGCACCGTGCCGATAAATATGGACTTGAAATGAAAGATGTGTTGCAGCAACATTTATCTAATACGGCAGAAACAGAAATTGTAGAAGACGATAGTCCGTTTACCGATATTGAAATCGAGCTAGATGGATATTACGAAGAGCTTTTCCAAAAACTTCTACACATTGGAGATATTCCAAAAGTAGATGTACCATCTTCGCTACAAGCAACACTCCGCCCATATCAACAACACGGTGTTGAGTGGTTACTATACTTACGAAAGCTTGGATTTGGAGCGTTATTAGCCGATGATATGGGACTCGGAAAAAGTATTCAAACGATAACTTACTTACTATACGCTAAAGAAAACAATCTCCAAACAGGTCCTGCATTAATTGTGGCACCAACATCAGTCCTTGGAAATTGGCAAAAAGAATTTGAGCGTTTCGCACCAAGCTTACGTGTTCAGTTACACTATGGAAGTAACCGATCTAAGGATGAGTCATTTAAAGATTTTCTTCAATCAGCAGATGTTATATTAACTTCTTATGCATTAGCTCAGCTTGATGAAGAAGAACTTAGTACGTTATGCTGGGACGCTGTTATTTTAGACGAAGCACAAAATATAAAAAACCCACATACGAAACAGTCGAAAGCAGTAAGAAACCTACAAGCAAATCACAAAATTGCTTTAACCGGTACACCGATGGAAAACCGACTTGCTGAGCTTTGGTCTATTTTCGACTTTATCAATCATGGGTATCTCGGAAGCTTAGGACAATTCCAGCGTCGCTTCGTCACACCGATTGAAAAGGACCGCGATGAAGGAAAAATCCAGCAAGTTCAGCGGTTTATCTCGCCGTTTTTACTGCGTCGTACGAAGAAAGATCAAACGGTCGCATTAAACTTACCAGATAAACAAGAACAGAAAGCTTATTGTCCACTAACTGGCGAACAAGCTTCCTTATATGAACAACTTGTTCAAGATACATTACAAAATGTAGAAGGATTAAGCGGAATTGAAAGACGCGGATTTATATTACTTATGCTGAACAAGCTAAAACAAATTTGTAATCACCCAGCCCTTTATTTGAAAGAAGAAGAACCACAAAATATCGTCGAGCGCTCTATGAAAACAAAAACGGTAATGGAGCTCATCGAAAATATAAAAGACCAAAATGAAAGTTGCTTAATCTTCACTCAGTACATTGGCATGGGGAACATGCTAAAAAGTATGTTAGAAGAAACATTCGGTCAGCGCGTCCTCTTCTTAAACGGGAGCGTACCGAAGAAAGAGCGTGACAAGATGATTGAGCAGTTCCAAAACGGAACGTATGACATCTTCATCTTATCGTTAAAGGCCGGCGGAACAGGATTAAACTTAACTGCCGCCAACCATGTCATTCACTATGACCGTTGGTGGAATCCAGCTGTAGAAAACCAAGCAACAGACCGTGCTTATCGCATCGGTCAAAAACGCTTCGTTCACGTTCATAAGCTTATTACAACGGGAACACTTGAAGAGAAGATTGATGAAATGTTAGAACGAAAACAATCATTAAACAACGCCGTCATTACAAGCGATAGTTGGATGACCGAACTATCAACCGACGAACTAAAAGAATTACTTGGCGTATAAAGTGAAACTTTAATCAGTGGGGTTTTGTTCATCCCCCACTGATTATTAGCCTTCACCAATCAGGCTTTTACGGGCAGTCAATGCGGGATAAGATGGATGTTTCTATTCCCACAAATAGCGGGATAAATGAAAAAGGAGCAAATCTCTAACTGAGATTAGCTCCTTTTTCTATTCCAAAACCAATTGCTTATTATAATTCCTGTTAACCCGCCGCACGTATCAAGCAATGAATCTTGCCACATCGGTGTACGGTCTCCCGTAAACCATTGATGAATTTCATCAAATGTTGCATACCCCGCAACGAAAAGGAGGGCGTATGCAAAGCACCTTTTTCTCGAATAACCCGATCGATGAAAAGCATAATACGTCAATGAACCGAGCATAAAGAACACCATAAAATGAGCACCTTTACGAAGGAAAAACTCAACAAATCCACCTACACCTTTATTTGCGATACTAACAGGTGTACCTCCCCCATAATCGATAGATACCCATGAAAAATGCTCTTTCACAAACTCAACATTTATATATTGCTCAATATCCGAGCGCATATCCTGTTTTTTATATGGCTGTGCTGAAGAATAGAAAATAATCCCCATCCATAGTAATACAGGAATCCAAAATAACCATTTACGATTCATTCTCCCGAAAACCCCTCTCTTAGTCTTTTAAGAGTACCAAAAAAAAGAAAAAATTTCACGCCAAAACATGACATTTACACCCTATTTATAAAGTGAAAGGGGGTGATAAACATGGCAGTTGAAACAATCGTAATGGATTTAACTTTACGCCTTGTATTAAACGGAGGATTAGACAAAAACGGTAAAACAGTTTTTAAGAACAAACAATTCAAACGTGTGAAAACAAATGCAGATTTAGGAAAAGTACATGAAGTAGCACGTGCTCTTGCTTCACTACAACAATCATCACTTCACGCTGTACAACTTGTAAGCACGTCAGATCTTTCTAATCTATAATTAAAAAGGAGGGAATAAAGCATGCAAGTACTAGGGTTAATTTTCGTGAAAGAAGATGGAAAAACAGTTGCCTTTTCAATCGAAAATCCCATCACACCAGTAAATGAACTAGTCGTAAATCAAGTAATGGATACCATTCTTTCTTCATCTGTATTTTCGTCAATTAGTGAAAATACTCGTAAAAAAGGGGCTCGCCTCATAGAAAAAAACGTATCTGAAGTTCAGATTACTCCGTAAATCAAAAAGACGAATCTGCATTATTTTGCAGATTCGTCTTTTTTCTTCGGCATTTCAATTGGAATAAAGATGTTTGAAAAACCAACACAAACATACTTATAATTCTCTCCGCCTAAATCAAACTCTGTCGTATATGTTGAGAAGAAAATATAATCATTTCGCTTTGTATAATGCTCAATTAATAATCCAACTTGTGGTTCAACATACTTATTTGCCAATTTTTTTCCCGCCGATGCTAAGTCGCCAAGTATACCCTCTTTGTTTTCTTTCTCAACCTCTTCTAGCTTCTTACTCACATCATTACGCTTCATAAATTGTTTTGCTGCCCAATCCGTATATTCTCCCTTACCCGGATTACTGTTTGCTAAATAAACTAAGAGAACAACAGCTAGAGCCATAATAATATACTTTTTTTTCATGCTATATCACCGCCTACTCTTTTCTATTTTCATATATATGTACAAGCGATGCAAATTAGAAAGACTATCATCTATTGATTGTAAACGAACCGTAAAAATTTACAATACGAAACAAAAGGTTAATAATGATTTTACATAATTCGTATATAATTATATTCGGAATAATAATTTTTATAAGGGAGGATTTTAGAATCATGGATAATGAGAATGATATTTTTATTTCTAGTTCTACAATGATGCTCGAACCTTGCAAACACCCTTATTACCGGACAAAAATTATCGACAGTAGCGGAAACCCTCTGTACTCTTGCCAAACAGCTATCCAACTCATAAAGAAATCTTGTCTAACACATGTTCATTCTACTTATCAAGGTAGACGTCATGCAGTCCAAATAAACTTTAAGCTCAAACAAAATGTTCCAATTCCGATTAATCACAAAGAATATATTTGCGTTTTCCCAACAGAATCTCCTTCTTCTCCAAGCTGCATTTGGTTGTTCTATAACCATATAGATGAGATAGAGTTTCCAAAAAAAACTAACAAAGCTAACATTCGTTTTTTTAACGGAACTACCATAACAATACAAATAGGTTCTCATAAGTTACAGCAACAATTTTTCAAATCTGGACATGTATTATCCCGAATGAACATGAAAGATTCATTACCTTAAAAAACCTCTTGCCACATTTACTGCCTTAATGTAAATAGAATGGAACGCAATATTTCCTTTGCCTTCCATTCTACTTATTATTCTTATCCCCTTACACTATCTCTCATTTTCTCAAGTGCTTGTCGATATACCCATCTCACTTGATAGTACGTCATCCCCATTTCAATAGCTATCTCCCCCATCTTTTTACCTACAAAAAATCGTTCTGAAATGATGTGCCTCTCCCTCCCATCTAACACACTCATAAAGTCCTTCGCTCTCGTTCCCGCATCTTCACACTCAAATCGTTCCTCATACTCGCCCGTGCATACATACCTCTCTTGCACTACGCATTCTTTCTTCAACCTCTCCAATATATAACCACGTACTGTTACGACAGCATAAGCAGGAAAACTTCCTTTCTCTTCCTCATACCTTTCATAAGCATGCCAAAGACCAATCAAGCCACATTGGTAATACTCTTCATAATCTTGATAAATATTTAACCTCTTTATTTGATTTACAATCATACCTTCATACAAAACAACCGTATCTGCAAAAGTCTCTGGCTTCACACAGTGCCCGTTTCTAAAAGGTATACCTCTTTAGTATTCCGCGGTACCTCTACAATATAAAATGAGAAAGGAAATTTCATTGTGGGTAATTTCAAGTACTACTGCCGGAATTTGAAATTACACTAGGCAGTATTTGAAATTCTGCTGGGGGTATTTGAAGTAAGGGTAAAAATAAAAAAGGTGACTCTAGGAAGAGTCACCTTTTCAAAACAACATGTTATGCGCCAAAATCAGAGAACATACCGCCTAACATACTAAAGCCAATTGTAAGGATAAAGAATATAGAAATTAAAATTATTGCTTGTTTTTTACTTAAACCAGCAACGATATGCAAGCCTAAGCCAGTTAAAATTAAGCTCCAAATATTAAAAACTTCAAATGCAGAACCAATGCCATATGCAATTGTTCCTTGTTCAAATAAAGGCCCTAAACTTGTATATTTATCAGCGCCATTCCCACCAAGAATATATCCTAAAGCCACATTGAGAAGACTACCAACATAAAAGACAACATTGGCATATATATAAATAGATAATATCTTCATATATGGAGTATCATTGCTCATAAACATCATAATAACTTTATAAAATCCTGCTACCACAAAAAGACCAACAGCTGTTCCAACTAGACCTCCAAAAGCCCCAAATCCAAGTGTAGTCCATTTCATTATCCCCGTCGTATCATCCTTAACCAGCTTCGCCAGCTCCGGAGTATTAAGTAATCCTAAATAAGCTACCGCTGCTGATAAGATTGTCCCCATTAAAAGAAATAAGAAAAATCCTCCCCAGACTGGGCTTTTCGTCTTCATTCTCTCAAACTGTAAGCCTGGAGAAGTAACCATTCCAAATAATGACGGCTTCTTCGCACCTTCATCTTGCATATTAATATTCGCTTCCATCATAACGCCTCCTTCTATTTATATAACCCGTTCTAACGGGCGGTTCACATCCTCATGCAAGAGGATACGAACCGCCCACTAGAACGGTAATGTGTATTAGAGAGTTTTCTCTCTAATACACTAGTAAATTACTCATAACGAAGTGCTTCAATTGGATCTAATTTCGCAGCTTTGTTCGCTGGAATTAATCCGAAGATAATACCTAGTGTCATAGAGAACAATACGCCCCCAACGACAACTTCCCATGAAACGAGCGGTGGCCACTTCGCAAATGTGGAAACGATATATGCCCCGCCATACCCAAGACCAATTCCAATTAAACCACCTAGAAGCGTTAGCATAACTGCTTCAATTAAAAACTGTAATAAAATTTTACTACGTGTTGCTCCAAGCGCTTTACGCACTCCGATTTCACGCGTACGCTCCGTTACAGATACGAGCATGATGTTCATTACACCAATACCACCAACGACTAATGAAATACCAGCGATACCGCCGATGATCATCGTCATAATATTAGTCATTTTTGAAATACCTTCTTGAAGTTCTTTTAAATTCATAACCTCGTATTTACCAGTTGCATCAGTCGGTTTACGACTATTTAAGACATCTGCAGCTTTTTTACCTGCTTTTTCTAAATTATCTACATTTTTTGCTTGAACAGAAATATTTTGAATTTCATCTTTTCCATACAGTGTCGGCCATAATGAAATTGGAACTAGTGCTTCTGATGGTCCCATTCCCATAAACTCGTTATCTGATTTGTAGACACCAATAATTTGCATCGGTTGACCTTTCATTTCAATAATTTTACCGACTGGATTGGCATCCTTAAACACCTTTTCTTCCATTTGTTTACTAATCATGACAACATTATTACCTTGATCCACATCTGATTCTTGTAAAGAACGTCCCTTTAACAACTTTACTTTATTTACTGCAAAGTACTCACTGTCTAATCCAGTAATATTCACCATTTCTATTTTATCTTCAATATCAATTGGTTCCATACTTGAATTTGTTGTTACAACATGTGCGATATCTGGAATTTTTTTAATTTCAAAAATATCTTCTTCAGTTATCTTCGGTGCTTCTACCATCGCCATACCAAAAGGATCATTCATATCGGCACTATAATGAATCGGTACCGTTTGATTACCTGATCCAACAAATTGGGATTTCAGTGCAGCTTCCCCGCCTTGCCCAATCGCAACGACGGTAATAATAGAGCCTACACCGATAATAATCCCTAGCATCGTCAAAGCTGAGCGTAGTTTATGAGCTAAAATAGACGATAAGGCAATTTTCATACTATCTAGTAAACTCATACTGCACACCTTCTATCTTCTGTAACTTTCCCATCTCGCAGTACAATGCGGCGGGAAGAATACGCTGCTACCTCTTCTTCATGCGTAACCATAACAATCGTCGTACCTTCTGCATTTAGCTTCGTGAAAATATCCATAACTTGTGCACCAGACTTCGTATCAAGTGCACCTGTCGGCTCATCGGCCATAATAAACGTTGGATTATTTGCAATCGATCTCGCAATCGCTACACGTTGCTTCTGTCCACCTGATAACTCACTAGGTAAATGATGGACTCTATCTGATAATCCAACTTTTCCAAGCGCTTCAAGGGCTCTCTGACGACGCTCTGCTTTCTTCACCCCACCATAGATGAGCGGAAGTTCAACGTTTTCCACTGCGGAAAGACGCGGCAGCAAATTAAAGTGCTGGAACACAAAGCCGATATATTCATTACGAATTAAAGCTAGTTTTGACTCGTCTGCTGTTAAGATATTCACATCATTCAACATATATTCACCTTCTGTTGGACGATCTAAACAACCGATAATATTCATAAGCGTTGATTTACCAGAACCAGACGGTCCCATAATAGAAACGAACTCACCGCTTTGAATTGTTAAACTAATACCATGTAAAATCGGCACTGCCAATTTTCCTTGATAATATGTTTTAGCAATATTATTTAACGTAATCATTTCTCTTTCACTTCCATTCCGTCATACACGTCGTCGGAAGGATTTTTAACCACCTTTTGCCCCACTGTTGCGCCTTCAACAATCTCTGTCCAGTCTCCATCAGTAGAACCTTTTTTCACATTTTGTTTACGAAGCTTCCCTTTCTCTTCAATATAAACAAATGCATCTTCGCCTTTTTCTACAATGCTCTTACTTGGAACAGCAATCATCGTCTTATTCTCTAAATTTACTTGCAGAGAAACGTGATAACCTGGAGATAAACCATCTTGGCTATCAAGACTTGCTTTATATGTATATTGAGACATATTTTGAGTTCCCTCACCAGCAGCTTGAGCCATCTCTGCACTCGTTGGGAATTCACTTACTTCCGTAATCTTACCTGTCCACTTCTTCTTATTATTTGCTTTCGCAGTTACAGTGAACGTTTGATCTTTTTGAATTTGTGACTTTTGAAGCTCTGTTAAAGTCCCTTGAACTTGGAACGGGTCTTTAGAAGCAACTTGTAAAAATGCTTTCCCTTGACCACCTAATGCCTGAGATGAACTTTGCGCTGCATCCTTATCTAACTTCTGTACAACACCAGTAAAATTACTATAAATCGTAAGTTCTTTTTGTTTTTTACTTAACTCTTCTTTTTGTAACTTCCCTTTTTCTTTCTCAAGGTCAGTTGTTTTCTGAGCCATTTCTAACTCACTTACTTGCTCTTCCATTGGGTCTGTTACTTCTTTCCCAGCCCCACTATCTTTTACCTTCTTAATTTCTTTCTTCAATGAATCAATCTTCTTTTTCCCTTGATCGTAACGCATATCAGCCATCTTCTGATCAAGATCAGCTTGCTTCATTTGAAGATTAATTTCTTCATTATCATAAGAGAATAGTTTCGTTCCTTTTTCTACCTCTTGTCCTTCTTTCACTTCAATATCTTTCACTTTTCCTTTAGTCGGATCCGCATAGAAACTTTCAATATTTCCTGGCTTCACTTGACCAGAAATTAACTTCGTATTATTAAGCTTTCGCTCTGTCACTTTCTCAAAGCTCACAGCATCAGTCGTTGTTGCTGCGCCTTTCTTCTTGCCTTGCATTACAAAAATATTAACTGCTGCTACAATAACAATTAGTGCAATAACTCCGATGATAATCCATTTCTTCTTCTTGTTTGGAGTACGAACCGTATTTGGTAACATATTCTCTCTCCTTTTATATCTTAATAGTTTAATAGCTATTTAATTGTATAAAACTTTCGGAAAATTGCATCCCCACTTACATTGTTACACTCATTTTACAAAGTTTTACACAATCATTTATATTGTAACAAAAATTCCAATGATTAGAAATATGACATCTTGTCTTTTAAGATAGATTTAAGGAAAGATTATATTAATATAAGAAAAGCTATCCTTTATTAATCAACTCCTTACCAAGATAAATTATTAAAATCATTTTCCTAATTGCACCATTATCATTTTTGTCACATATATTTGACATTTCATTTATTCAATTATAAAATGTCATATATAAATGACATTTCTGATGCACGAGGTCTACAATTATTAATAGGAGGTTTATATTTGAATAACGTTAAACAATATCGAAAATCTGAAGGTCTATCGCAGCTAGAATTAGCTAAAAAAGTTAATGTAGCGAGACAGACAATAAACTTAATTGAAAACAATAAATATAACCCCTCTTTAGCCTTATGTATCGAATTAGCAAAAGCACTAAAAACAGATTTAAACAGTCTATTTTGGGAGGGAGATTAAATGATGAAAATTGAATGGAAAGAAAAAGTTTATAATAATTTTATTGGAACAATTAGTGAAAGAGATGAGTATCAAAAACAAGAAATCAATAAAGAATTAGCTATAGCTGGAATTGGTTTATGGTGGTTAAATATGTTGGTAATGCTTATTATGTTACTCGTCGATACTATGAACCATACAATATCTATAGGCACTATATTTATTTTTCTTATTAATATGATTTATGCTAATTGCTTGACTTTTAAATTCAAAAAGAAAGGTCTAAATGATACTGAGTGCGCAACAGAAGAAGAGTATTTACAACATAAAAAAACATTAAGAAAAGCTGGCTTAAAAGCAGGTGTACTTTGGGGCTTCCAAATGTTTGTTTTTATGAATTATATCCTTCCCTATTTAGGTTCAGAAGAAATCTCGGTTTCTTTATTTAATGTTGTGCTTTACTGCTGTGGTGGCGGATTTTTTGGTCTATCCATGTATATAGTCGGTTTATTAAATCTAAAAAAATTATATTAAATCACTAGCCCCTCAGTAACTGAAAGTACTATTTAATATATAAACGATTTACACATAAAACTTTAATTTTACATATGATCGTCCTTTCAATTATTAAAAAAGCGATCCAAAATAATGATTGGATCGCTTTTCTGGATAAAGTGAAACTTTAATCAGTGGGGGGGTTTCATCCCCCACTGATTATTAGTTGAACCAATCGGGCATTTACGGGCAGTTGATTCCCCAGCCTAACTTCTTTGCATTACATTCGAATTTTAAACCGGGAATCTTACTGCCCGTTAATGCGGGATAAACTATTACGCCACTTTAGGACCTTTTCTCTCATGTCCACGTTGAACGATAAATAAGAATACTGTTGATAAAATACCGCCTGCTAATAGTAAGATGAAGCAGCCATCCCAGCCAGAACGATCAACAATAACACCAATTGCTGCGTTTGCTACAAGACTTCCGCCTACATAACCGAACAGACCACACATACCAACTGTTGTACCTACTGCAAATTTCGGTACTAATTCCATCGCACTTAAACCGATTAAAAACTGTGGTACGTAAATTAAACAACCAATAATAGAAACTGCAATACTTACAACAAGTACGCTAGATGCTTGCCAATATACAACCGTACCAACAACAACTCCGGCCATACTCATAATACATAATGGCATACGTTTTCCTTTAAATAACTTATCACTTAAAAGACCAACGATTAATGAACTTGGAATTGCCATACCTTCAAAAATTGCGTATGCAGCATGTGCTTCTGCTTTTGAAAAACCTTTAACTGTCGTTAAATAAAGCGGAACCCAGTTAATAACACCGAAACGAATTAAGTAAACAAATGCATTTGCAATACATAAATACCAAACGAACTTATTTGTCACTACATATTTCATTAAAATTTCTTTTGGTGACATCTTATTAGCATTATCTGCTTTTTCAAGATTTTCATAATCATTACGATACTCATCAATTGGAGGAAGACCTTCAGATTCTGGTGTATCCTTCGCATTAATCCAAACAAGAACTGCAATTACCATTGCGATAATCGCTGGGAAAATAAATACCCCGCCCTGCCAATGATTTTCACCGAAAATACCTACACCAATTCCGACAAGGGGCGGCACTAGCATTCCACCAACGTTATGTGAAATATTCCAAATACCTGTTTTCGTACCACGTTCTTTCTTCGAGAACCATTTCGTCATAACGATACTACAAGGTGGTGCTCCCATACCTTGTACAATACCATTTAAGACAAGTAATGTAACAATCATCCCAAATGAAGATGCAAAACCGAAACAAATATTTACAAGCCCCGATAAGAATAATCCGACTGCGATAAAGCGCTGGGCGAAAGCTTTATCGGATAAATTCCCCATAAAGAACTTACTAAATCCATAAACAATTGCCATTACTGAACCTAGCAATCCAATTTCAGCTGTACTAAAACCATATTCTTGTACTAAATACGTACTTGATAACGTAAAGTTACTGCGCACTAAATAATAAGCAGCATACCCAACTGAAATTCCCATTAGCACACGAATACGTAATAATTTGTATACCCTGTCAATCATATCCGCCGGCAATCTCTCAATTGCAGGTGCTGGCTTAAGCCATTTAAACATATTCTTTCGTCTCCTTTTCTCACTGCTGAGAGAGACGCTGTCTATTCCATATCTCGATTATTCCACTATTTGATATATTTTTGTTCGTCCTTCTAACCGGCTGACCTTCTATCTCTTTCTGATTCTTCTCAAACATCGTTGGTACGCCAAACGAAACTTTTTCTAAAATGTGCCCCGCTTCTTCTGATAAACAATAATCAATAAATAAGTCCGCAATAATACCACTCGGCGCACGCTTTAGTTTCGAAATCGCATTAACAGACAACCCTGTTTGCTCAGGTTCGTTACTTACAATAGGAAAGCCTTGTTTTTGAAGCATTCTCTGATCTCCCGCAAAATTAATGCCTATCATATATTCACCGCTCGCCACAAGTTCTACTGGCATATAACCATTCACCGTTACTTCACCAACTTGCCTTGCAAGATTCTTAACATACTCTTTCGCTTCTTCTTCACCTAAAGTATCAATAAGTGATTGAAACAAAGTATATGCTGTGCCGGAAACATTTGGATCAGGCATTGCAATCTTACCCGTATATACCGGATCTAATAAATCTTGCCACCTTGATGGATATGGAAGACCGAGCGGCGCTATTTCTTCATTCCACCGCTCTTTATTAATCGCGATTGCCAGTTTCTCCACTTCATAACCGTACCAATAACCGTCTTTATCTTTAACAGTCTTTGAAATACGATTCGCATGCTGGGTCGTAACAGGAATAGAAAGGTTCTTTTGCTTCATCATTTGATGCGCATCTACTGTACCGCCAATAATAATATCCGCCTTCGGATTTCCAGCTTCCTCTTCTACTCTCCGAAGAAGTTCTTCTGTCGATAGACGAATAAATTCATATGTACACCCGCGTTGTTTACAAAATGACGAAAGCAAAGCTTCACCAACTTCCTCGCGGGCCGCTACATACGCAACGAGATGACGATCATCCAAAATAGGGAGACCACTTTTATTATATTTAATAGAGGTTGTATCTCGAGAGCAACTAGACATCGCTCCTCCGATTACTAGCAAAAAGAAGAAAAAGGCTATCTTTCTCATGACACACTCTCCTTTACAAGGAATTCTGCTAGGGAGCCCTTCATATACATGACATTCCCGTTATTATCACCGAGATATTGCACAACAAAGTACGATGGATACACAGAAATAGTTAGAATATCCTCCCGCTCATTCTTTACACGTTTGCCTGTTTTATAGGCAGTAATATAAGCAATCGGCTCATTCTGTGATTGTAATAATTTCTGAATTTCTCCGTAATCTGTAATTTGCTTTGCGTATCGAATAGAATCAAATATTTGCGTAAGATCTATAGTACGTATTACATCCCCTTGCCTCACTACAACTTCCTTTGCCTCCGCAAAGAAATTACTAATGCGCTCTGGTGTATAATACAGACTTAACAAATACGTTTGAAATGCTGAGATCATCGGATCCGTGCCATTCTTTCCGTATACATTAGCCTCGTACTGGAACAAGTCACCTACTGCAAAAGTACGTTTATGTCCATTCAAGTACGTTACTTCTCCAGTAAATACTTGTTCTTGATTCCTCGCTTCTCTCGGTTCTATTCGAATTCGGTCAAAGAATGAAACAATCGTATGCAAACGAACTTCATCCGTTACAATAATTTCTCCCCACTTCTCATGCCTTACTTTCACTTCAGTAGGAAGGGATTCATTCACTCTTTGTAAAACGGCTTGTTTGTCATCCACAATTGTGATTCGATTATATATTTGCTTCTCAATAACATAAAACAAAATAAGAGAAACGATCATACAAAAGACAAACATAAGAATTTGAAATGATAGCCTTTTCATTTCTGCCTACCTCCAAGATAAAAAAACGTTGTTTCGAAAATACCGCATAATTGTTTCATAAATGTATCATTTAACCGCTTTCAAGTTTTTTATGTCTTCCATCCGTCTCGGAAGTAAAAATGTAATGCATATTGTAGTCCCCATCTCTTCACTACTCTCAATTCGCATACTTCCGCCTTGCTTCTTCATAATCTCCTGACAAATGTATAAGCCATAGCCATTCCCGTAACTTGAAGGAAGCACCTTACCTTCCGGAGACTCATTCCATTCTGCAAGCACACCTTCATCCATACCAATACCATCATCATGAACAAAAACTTTCGCTTCCTGCTCATTTATAATTACATTCATACGAACTTGCGTAGCATCACTATATTTAATCGCATTATCAAGCACATTCAAGAAAATTTGCTTCGTCTTATCAAAATCCGCAACGACGTGTACTTCTGTTAACTCATTCATAACTTCAATTTCAAACTGCTGCAACCTAAGTTTCACAATCGAAACCGCTTCTTCTGCCAATTCTTTAATATTCACGACTGTAGGTGACACTTCAAACGTACTCTTCCCGTACTTTGAAGACTTAAGTAATTCCTCTACAAGTGATAATAGACGCTCACTTTCTACAGACACATAACGGAAGCTCTCCTGCACATCCTCCTTCGACTGCAACTTCGGAATTAAATCCACATAACCGATAATCGCTGTTAGCGGTGTTTTCAGCTCATGCGTAATGCGGTCCAAGAAATCTTTCTGTTTCTCTTTCTCTTCCTTCAGCTGCTTAATATGCAGTTCAATCCCATCAGCCATCGCATTAAAGGACGCTGAAAGCTGCGCAATTTCCACATACTCATTCAGCTCAATCTTACTTTCATAATCTCCATTCGCAAGCCGATATGCCATTTGCCTTAACTGATCAATTGGTTTATGAAGAGACTTCGCCAAACGAATCGCAAAGAAAATACCAGCAGCTACTAAACAAAGAGAAGTCATTAAAAACGTCCAACTTACATTTGTTAAAACTTCCTTCTCATCCGTTAACTCATTTATAAAACGAATACTTCCAATGACATCGTTTCCATAATAAACCGGACTTGAAAACAAAAGAATTGGAGCTGGGTCTCCCTCCTCGAAAACATAAGATTTCTTTCCCTTCAAAGAACTCTCAATGTCAATATTCCGATGAAGTAACGCTCCTTTTTGTGTATCTGCAACAACATCACCATTCTTCCCAATCATCTGCACCCGGACATCCATTCGCTTCGCTAAATACGAAGCAATTAAAAGTGAATTAGGCCCTAACGTCTCAACTTCTGCTTCCTTCTCTAAATAATTCATCGTATAAATTTGCGCTTCCACACTTAACTTTTCTAAGGAATCTGCCGCATTATGATACACATTCTTCTCCAGTGCAATATAAACAACCGCATACAAAAGAACAAGAATTGGAATCAACAATCCAACTATCCCAAACACCATATTTCGTTTTAAAGACATATCATCACCTTTTAGCAATCAAGCTTATACCCCACACCATAAATTGTCTTAATATACTCTCCGCTCTTCCCGAGTTTCTTCCGAAGCCTTTGCACCATAATATCAACCGCTCTCGTATTTCCGATATACTCAAACCCCCATACCTTCTCAAGCAATTCATCTCTCATGAATACACGCTGCGGATTCGAAACAAACAACTGACATAAATTAAACTCTCGGTACGTTAACTGAATCTCCTGCCCACTCACATGAAGCTTTCGTTCCTTTGGACAAATAAGTAAATCACCAGCCCCAATCACCTCATGATTTAAAGGAACCTCCTTCTTCGTCACGCGCCGCGCCATATTCTTCACCCGAAGAATAAGCTCCGCATAATTAAAAGGCTTCGTCACATAATCATCAGCTCCAAGCTGAAGACCAAGTAACTTATCATTCATCTGACTCTTCGCTGTCAACATAAGCACCGGAATATCACGCTCCTTCTCTCTGAATAAACGTAATAACTCATACCCATCCGTATCAGGAAGCATCACATCTAAAATAAGTACATCTGGCTGCTCATTCCATCTCTCTAAAGCTTCTCTCCCATCAGCCGCCGTCAATACTTCATACCCTTCCATCTCTAACTGCATCCGAATCAAATTACGAATACTCGATTCATCATCTACTACAAGTATTTTCATCATTCTCCTCCTTCCATCCTGTATTATAGTACAGTTTAGTATAGCAAAAATCATACAAAAAAAGAGAGGGTATTGTCGAACATATGTTGAACGACAGTACCCTCTCTCATTTATTAAACTTATTTCTCATATCCATTAGGTTTCTTCTGATGCCAATCCCACGCATGCTCAATAATTGTTTTCACATTTACGTACTCAGGATTCCATCCTAACTTCTCTTTCGCCTTTTGAGAAGAAGCTACTAAGCGTGCTGGATCTCCTGCACGACGTGGTGCTATCTCAGCAGGGATCTCATGATTCGTAACTTCACGAACTGCATCAACGATTTCTTTTACACTAAAGCCATTACCATTTCCTAAGTTGTAGAAATCACTTTCTCCGCCATTTTGTAGGTCCTTAAGCCCTAAGAAATGAGCTGCCACTAAATCTTCAACATGAATATAATCACGGATACAAGTACCATCTGGTGTATTATAATCATCACCAAACATCATAATCTTCTCACGTTGACCTAACGCCACTTGTAAAACAAGAGGAATTAAATGAGTCTCTGGACGGTGATCTTCCCCAATAATACCACTTGGAGTAGCACCAGCCACGTTAAAGTATCTGAAAATCTTATAACGTAAATTAGAAGCTTGGCTATACCAATGAAGCATCTTCTCAATCGCTAACTTCGTCTCTCCGTACGTATTCGTCGGATTTGTCATCGTTTCCTCAGTAATAAGGTCTACATCTACCTCACCATACGTTGCCGCAGTAGAAGAGAAAATAAACTTATCTACCTTAAACTCATCCATTACTTCTAGCAAGCAAAGTGCACCATACACATTGTTATTATAATATTGAAGAGGCTTCTCCATACTAACTCCAACTAAAGAATCAGCTGCAAAATGCATAACCGCCTCAATATTTTCTTGTGTAAAAACATCTCTTAAAAATGCTTTATCACGAAGGTCACCGTTATAAAACTTCGCACCTTCCGTAATTGCATCCTCATGACCAGTTTGTAAGTTATCTACTACTACTACAGATAAACCTTCATCCACTAATTTTTTAACAGCGTGAGAACCGATATAGCCGGCTCCGCCGCAGATTAAGATTGAGTTCATTGTTTTCCTCCTACATATATATTAGGATTTCTTAATTACTTTCTTATTATAAAAGGTATACGATTGCTCGTATACCTTTTATATATCCTTCATTACTTAGCCACAAAATAATCCGTTACATATTGTGCCCAAACTTCATGCCCCTTAGCACTTGGGAAACCGAACTCTGTTTGTAAGTACGGTAAAATTGCTTTCGTTGTTGCATCAGGCCATGCTCCCCAATGATCCACATATGTATAACCATTTTGCGTCGCAAATTGTTTTAATGCTTCAATCGCTTTCGGATAATTCTTCGCACCATACACTGGGTTTGATGGTTGAATCATAATTGTAGCGCCTTTTGCACTAGTAGAAAGTGCTTGCACAAACTTCTGTGTACTCGCTACAGAATTTCCATTACCAGTTTTTCCGTTATCAGTAATAAATGGTGGCTCAAATAAAATTACATCTGGATTTTCTTTAGCAATCTCTTTATCACGTTTATTCGTGATTAATTCCTCTGTACTTTCACCCTTATATTCCTTTACCGTCACATTCCATAAACCTTTACCGTAAGAAGCCTCTAAATTAGCAGTGAACTTAGCTACCCAAGCATCTTTTTCAGATGAAGAAGCTTCATCACCAACAATAACAAGATTTACTGCCTTCTTATCCTGAGCAGCTTTCTTTAACTTCTCTTTCACTGCATCTGGCAAGTTCTTTGCGTATGCTTCATTAAAAGATGACTTTGCATCTTGTTTTTTCTCTTCTTTCTTCGCTCCGCTATCTTTCACTTCAGCCTTTGTTTTCGTTACTTCACTCGTTTGTCCTGTTGCATTCGCAATCTTCTTATTCCAATATAGTTTACCGCTTACAACCGAAGCAATAAACACTACAAAAATAAATAGGACAAGTACTGCTTTCTTATTCATCGATTCACCTCATCTATTAATCTCACAATATATAATACTAATATAAACCTACGCAAAAATAAACCCAACTCCTTCCAAAGGAGTTGGGTTCATTACATATTACTTAGCCAATTCAAGATGTGCTTTTAACTTATTCGTTAAATCTTGTTTTGCTGCATCTGGAACGTAGTAGTACCAAATACCGTCAGCGGCTTTGTGGCCGTCTCCTGGGATTTGTATTTCTTCACTATTTTGCATACAATCTTTATAGTTCTTTTGAATATCAAACATTTGGTCTTGAGTTAAACTAGTTTTTACGTTTTTCTCAATTGCTTTTAATACGTCACCATAGCTTGCTAGAGAAGAAACACTCGCACCTTTTTTAATTACCGCTTGGATTACTTGACGTTGACGCATTTGACGGCCGAAATCACCGCGTGGGTCCGCATAACGCATACGAGAATATACTAAAGCTTTTTTTCCATCCAAATGTAAATCTCCCTTTGGATAATCAAATCCATCCATTTTAAAGCTCATATCGTTATTAATATCAACACCACCAACAGCATCTACAATATCCTTGAACCCTTCCATATTTACTTCAATATAATGATCCACTGGAATATCAAGAAAATTCTCAACTGTCTTCACTGTCATATCGATTCCACCGAATGCATAGGCATGATTTATTTTATCTTTCTTTCCCTTTCCAACAATTTCTGTATAAGAATCACGCGGAATACTAATAATTTTCATTGAATTAGATTTAGGATTTAACGTAAATAACATTAAAGAATCTGAGCGACCTTGATCTTCTCCTCGTTGATCTACACCCATTAATAAAATCGAAATAGGTTTTCTACCAGCAATATCTACCTTTCCATCTCTTTTATCTGATTTTTCACGATCTAATGGTTTATGTACTGCATTTAATGTATTAGATACATTTGAATAAACATTATATGCATAAATTCCTATGCCAACTAGGATAACGCCCATAATACTTAAAGCCCAAAGAAATATTTTTTTCTTCAAGATATTCACCGCTCTCTTTAAATATAATTTCTATCTAACATAATACTTAACGAGTTACATTATCTACTAGTTTTTTGTATTCTTCAATAATTTTCCCATTCATAATATCACTAGTAAACTTTTCTTCATATATACTTCTACCTCGTTTTCCCATTTCTTTCAATTCTACTTTATCAAGTCTTAATAATATTTCTACTAACTCATTTGTTTTTTCTAAATCAAATATATATCCATTAACCTCCTGGCTAACCAATTCTGGTAATGCTCCTCTATTACTTACTATAACAGGTTTTCTATTTTTCATTGCTTCAATCGCAACCAAACCAAACCCTTCCCAACGTGAAGGCATTATAATCGCATCCATATCAGCATAATAACTATCTAATAATTTATTGTCAATCCATCCTAAATTTATAACATTTTTAGGGAATTGAAATTCAACCTGACTTACAACAGGTTCACCAATAATATATAAATTAATCTTCGGCAAACTATTATTTTTAAAAATATCTATTAAAATATCTAGACCTTTTTGCTCATCAAACCTTCCGACAAAAAGTAAATTTATGCAATCCTTTTCTATATCTAATGGTATTTTTTTATCATTAGTCCTGTTGGAAATTCCATTATATATAACCGTAGACTTCTTTTTAGGCAAATTATATTTAAGTGAGTTCATGTACTCGTATAAAGAAATATTAACTATAGTATCGGTTTTAAGGGCTAACACTCTCTCTATCAAGGAATAAATTCTTTTTTTTAGCCTAGAGGTGTCCATTAAAAACGACCAGCCATGCGAACAATAAACAATCTTGACATTTCTCTTTTTAATAAAATAAAGTAATCTAACATATAGTCCTGCAAATGAACTATGCACATGAATAATATCTGGTTGTATCAAATTTATATACGCATTAATTTCCTTTATAGCTTTTATTATGTATCGGGGACTTCTTTTATAAGAATAGCCATATATATTCTCATGATTAATATTCTTTAACTCCCCCGAATGTACATCTCCATAGAGTAAAAAAACATCGTCAATGTTTTCACACTGTTCCTGATATTCCATTACCTCCTGAAGATATGTAGCAATTCCTCCCTTTACATATTCAGCTATATGTAAAACTTTCATTTAATCCACTCCTAAAATTATTAAATCTAGAAGCTACTTTAAAACCCTTTCTTGTACACCTTCCATATAAAAGTTAGCAATATATAATTTATATACAAAGAATAATAGTTTTAAACTAAACTTAGCTTCATTCTTTATAATGCGCTTAAAAATAAAATTACAATTTTTAACTAAAAACTGTATACAATATTTTTTATATTTGGGAACAGCATCCCTATTTTTCACTGGCTCTAAATATTTAAAATTCCCAAAGAAGTTAATTATCTCAGGATGTTTTTCTAATAATATAGGCATATTATATTGAGCCAAGCTTTTTATTCTTTTACAATATACTGGTAAACTTATTCTTTCATCAAAATGATGTACATCCCCATCCTTATTTATTAAACTAATCTCATAACCATTTCTAAATAATCTATAGCCAAACTCAATATCTTCGGATCCCCAATACTTAAAATCTTCATCAAATCCTTGCGATTCTTTTAAATTCTCCATGCGGATACTTAAATTAGCCGTAGTTACATATACAAATTCCAAGTTTATTGTATCTTCCCCATATCTTAGTCTAATATTTTCCCTCTGTTCTCTAAACTGATCAAAGGAATTATTAGATTTGCTAGGGAAATAGATCGCTCCTATTCCCAATCCCTTCTTATTATTCATATGAAATTTAACATGTCTATTAATAAATTGATTGGTAATAGGTACACAATCTGAATCAAGCATTATGACTAATTCATTCGAGCTATTCTCAATTGCTTTATTTCTAGTTTTACTTCGACCGCTATTTTTATCATTGACAAATAATTTTATATTCTCATAGTTATCAACAAACCCTTGAATTACACTAACACTTCCATCAGTAGATGCATCATCAACTAAAATAATCTCATACTTATTTTTATCGTAATCTTGCTCAATTAAAGAGTTAAGCACTTGTTCAATTATACTCTCAGAATTAAAAACTGGTATAACAATACTTACAGATAACATTTAAAATATTTCACTCCTTTTTAAACCATACTAAATCGTACTATTTAAACGTGTTCTATTATTTTGATAATTCCAATCTATAAAAGCAAAGAATAACCAAATCTCATACTTAATTTCTAAATTTATAAAACTAAATACTGATATAAGAACAAAAATCAGGCAAAATCTTAGCATCTTATCATTTTTTGTTATTTGATTAGCCACTTTACAAGAATAAAAGAAGTACAGTAAAGCTCCTATTCCCCCCTGTACTAACCAGTTAAAAAAACTAGATTTAATAGCTAATCCTTTGGTTGTACCCATTAATCTTTGTAATTCATCTAAATTAGGTGAAACATTAAATAATGTAAGAAATATCTCTCTTAACAATTCAGTTATCCCCTGAATACTCTCTGCTAATAAAACGATATAAACACCTGTACCAACGCCTAAAGGGTTCGTAATAAATACTTTTATTGCTACCATAAATAAACCTAGTCTCGTAGAAACTGATGTGTATTTTTCAATATCACTCATAAGAGAAGAATAAAAATCATCCTTTAAAATCATAAAAACTAAAGCTGTACAGCATAACAACAAGAAGCTGAAAATAACATTTTTCATACTAATTCTAAATATATTAATAGAATTGAATACAAAAAAGATTAGACTCATTACAAAAACAATAAAAAAGCCTTTTGAACCGGTGAGAAATACATAGGCAAGTAATGACATTATTATGGTTATCGTATATAATCTAGCTTTAAAATTATTAAAGAGTTTTTTTACTAAATATAAAGTGAGAATACTATATATAAGATAAATTGTTCCAGTCCAACTACTCTCCACTGTCAATAACCTAATTCTATAGTATGGCTCATCAGATGAATGAAGCCACATCCACGCATTTGGCATACTAAAATATTCTAAGGCCATAATAATATTTAACATCATTAAAGTCACAAAAAATGCTCTAAAAATGATCCTAATCTTAATTATTGAAAAAAGTAAATAACAATGCCTATAAAAAAGAAATATTATTATGAAATAAATTTGTCCCTTTATAAATTTCAAGAAAATATCTTCATTTAAGTATACGTATACTCCCTTTAAAGAGTATACAAAAACATATATAATTCCTACACAAAACACATAAATAATATACATAAATAAGTATTTTTGTAGTTTAGTTATATTTATCTTCTTACACTTAATATTTAATATTTCTCCCATAATGAAGAAAGGTAATAATAAAAAGATAGGGGAGCGACCTACCTCCCCTATCTTATTAACCAAGAAAAAATCTTGATATGTTACTAAAAATAATAGAAATGTTAGATATATAAAACTAAAAAATCTTAAGATCAACATAATCCCAGCCTTTTAAATAAAACTTATTTACACAATGTCTCAATAAATTCAGTAACCCTCTTACAATTCTCATCAGTGTATTTATTAAAATCCTGTAATTTTTTATATTCCTTACTCTTATTAAAATACTTTTGACTCCAAACAAGATTTAATAGTTCATTCCAGTTATCCGCTTTTGGATATTCAGAAAGTAAACCATCATAATCATAATAAAAATCTTTAAAGTTCTTTTTATATTCATGATAATCAAAGGGTGCAAAAATTATATCCCTTTTAGTTAAATAGAAATCAAAGAATACACTCGAATAGTCCGTTATTAAAACATCGGTAAATGTTAATAAGGGATATGGGTCCGCCTCTTCGTAGACAACTATATTACTATGCCCTTTTAATATATCTTTTATAATACCCAGTTCTATAAAATGTGGTTTGATAATTAATATACTATTCTCCTGCTTTAATCGTTGATTAACCTTAATAGCATCAAATTCATAATCATCCAGCAAATTAACTATATTTTTGTTAGTTCCATGCCTATGCGTAGGTAACCAACTAATCACCTTTTCATAATTGGATAATTCATGTAAAAACTTTTTATTATTTGTATACTTCTCGTTAAGTAATTCTGGGTGTAATAATATGTCATTTCTAGGTTGTCCTAAAGGGATCACCTTACTTTTCTCTAACTTAAATGCCGTACTAAAATTATTAATTAAACATTCTGCAGATACTACTATATAGTCAGTTCGCATATAAAATAAATATGGAAAAATAAAATAAAATATTGATTTTAATCTATTTTTCGAAGGCGAATTCAATTCTGCATCCCTATCAAATCCTAATTTCTTCAATGGTGTCCCATGCCACAACTGAATTATTTCCTTCCCACCATGCAATGGTGGGAACATATCATTAATTTGATGTGATAAAACTAAATATTCAGATCGCAATAATATATAAATACCTTTAAAAGTATAAAGATATAAAAAATTATTAGCACTCATTTCTCTATACAATTCTTTATTTTTAGTTATCCAATAATATTGAAAGTTAGGTTTATTTTGATTGAGATATAAGAATAGATATTTAGGATTATCTGCAAAATGCTTCCCTAGTGATCCACCTATTACAACTAGATTTTTCTTTTTTGGAAAAAGTATTGATAATAAATATATAGGAAAAAGTAAAATGTATATTAATGTCAAAAGTTTAGTTTGCATGTTATACCTCAATTCTTTTACTTTTGTTATTTCTAAGTATTATTTTTCTAACCCCATAATACCTAATTGATAATATAACTAGCTGTGTCACTATTAAAATACTGGCAACCACATAAATATTTCCTAACTGTATTAAAAGTAATAATAATACAATGTGCACTAGTGAGCCAGCTAATACACTATAATTGGGATACGTAGAATTTCCAAATGCCGCTAATAAAGGGTAACCAATTAGCATACTAGGAATAGAAATAAAACAACTTACTAACATAATATTAAATAGTGTTACACTAACCTGATAATTCGCTCCGAAAATAATACTAATAGCTTGCTCACTAATAATAAAGGCTACTAAGCATCCTACCACACCTAAAACCATTACAATTTTAAATATTTTATTAAACATTTTTAAATCTCTAGTTTTTGCCATAAAGGGATATATAGCATCCACTACTGTCGATATAACCATAGCAATAACATTAATTAATTTTTCTGCAATTGCATAATAACCAGCAGCTGCTTTTCCTAAGAAGATTCCTATCAAAAATGTATTTGTTATCGTATATAGACTTACTGATGCTCTTGATACGAAGAATTGAGCACTATCTTTCAATGCTAATATCACTTCATCTCTTTGAGGTAATTGAAAACGCATATTAAACTTTCTGAATGCCACAGATATACCTAATATCCCTGAAACTATAAAACCTATGGAATTTAGGATTGGCACAATATATAAATCATTTGCATCCTTAACTAGTATAAAGGTAAACAAAGTAAAAATTAATTTTGAAATAACATTTAATAGAGTAGAGTACTGCATTACCTCTAAGCCTTGAAATAACCATAGTGGAAATAGTGCGTTACCAATTACAATTCCAAAATTATATAGATATACATACCAGTATTCACTAAAACTATGGTTCAACATTACTATACTTACCAATACAACAAAAGAAATTATAACCAATGCTAACTTTATAATTAAAACTGAATTAAATATTTGCTTTAACTTCTCTGGATCTTCTCTGTATATAGATACTTGTCTCGTTGCGGATAAATTAAAACCAAAATCCGTCAGAATAACAAAATATTGTATAAAAGACTGTGCGAATACAATTAGGCCAAAACCTTCCGGCTGTAATACTCTACTTAAGTAAGGAAGGCTTATTAATGGCAGTAGTAAATTAGCCATTTGCATTAGAAATAAAAAAATAAAATTTTTAGTTAGTTTATTATGCATATTTATCATACTCTCGTATCATTATTAGTTTGTAAATTGTAATTCTGTTTTAATTTGCGTAGTTGAGACCCCTTCAGTTCTTGGCAAATATACCACCTTACAGTATTCCTTTAAAAAATCAAATTCTCCCTGCCAATCATCACCCATAACAAATATGTCTATATCATGATTTATTACATCTGTTTTTTTTTGCTCCCAATTCTCTTCTGGTATTACTTCGTCTACATATTTAATTGATTCCAACATTAATCTTCTTTTATCATAGGAAAAATAAGATTTCTTACCTTTCAACTCATTAAATTGATCTGTAGATATTGCTACGACCAGATGTTCCCCTAATTCTTTTGCTCTCTTAAGTATATTTATGTGTCCATAATGCAACAAGTCAAAGGTACCATAGGTAATTATTTTTCTTTTCATTTTTTTAAACAATCTCCTTTGTTTCATAATTATAAAGCTTTACTATCCTCAAACATCTATCTTTTAAAAGGCATCTTTTGACCCTAACAAAACCTTTACAGTCTTTAACAAAATCTTAACATCAAAAATCAAATTCCTATGTATAATATAATATAGGTCTAGCTCAACCATTTGTTCAAAACTTAAATTGCTTCTTCCACTTACTTGCCATAAACCAGTGCAACCAGGCGTTACCATAAGCCTTTGCTTATCATAGGTCGTGTATTCTTTGACTTCTCGTAATAAAGGTGGCCTCGGGCCAACGAGACTCATATCTCCTTTTAATACATTTATGAGTTGTGGAAGTTCATCTATACTTGTTTTCCGTATAAACCTACCTATATTAGTAACTCTTGGATCTTCTTTCATTTTAAACATAGCGCCAGAAACTTCATTTTGATTTAATAAATCCTTTAATTTTTCTTCTGCATTAACTACCATAGATCTAAACTTGTACATATGAAATTCTTTCCCATTTTTACCGACTCTAATTTGCTTAAACACTATCGGTCCCTTAGGATCTTCAATTTTAATCATTATTGCTATAATACAAAAAATTGGAGCTAATAATATTAGTCCTACTAGAGAACCGATAATATCCATAAATCTTTTAATTATCAAATATCCTTTACGGGAATTTAGCTGCTCCGAATCAATTCCCTGAGAATTTTCTTTCATCGAATTTTCGTTTGATATTTTTGCTAACCTCAAGCCCTCCCACCTCACTTTTATAAATATACATCTTCTTTTTTTACAACTTCATTCATGTATTTCATTAATTCTTTTTTAAGTTCTTCGTGTTGCAGTGCCATCTCAATAGTCGTCTTAATAAACCCAAATTTCTCTCCAACATCATAACGAGTTCCTTCAAAATCATAAGCAAACACACGTTGAATTTCATTTAACCGTTGAATCGCATCTGTTAACTGAATCTCTCCACCAGCACCTGTTTGTTGGTTCTCAAGAAACATAAAAATTTCCGGTGTTAATATATAACGACCCATAATTGCTAGATTAGATGGTGCTGTACCTTCTGCTGGCTTCTCTACAAATTGACGTACTTGATAGCTGCGGCCATTCTGCTCAATTGGATCGATAATACCATAACGATGTGTCTCATTCTCTGGCACCATTTGTACACCAATAACTGACGACTGTGTACCTTCATATTGATCCATTAGTTGGCGCAAACATGGTGTTTCCGCTTGGACAATATCATCCCCAAGTAATACCGCAAATGGTTCATTTCCGATAAATTTACGTGCGCACCATACCGCATGACCCAATCCTTTAGGTTCTTTTTGTCTTATGTAGTGGATATTAATTTTTGAAGAAGCTTGTACTTTTTCAAGTACTTCATGCTTTCCTTTTTCTAAAAGGTTTTGTTCTAGTTCAAAAGAGTGATCAAAATGATCTTCAATTGCACGCTTTCCTTTTCCAGTAACAATAATAATGTCTTCAATTCCTGATTCTATCGCTTCTTCTACTATGTATTGAATTGTCGGTTTATCGACGATTGGTAACATTTCTTTCGGCATCGCTTTCGTCGCTGGTAAAAATCTTGTCCCAAGACCAGCGGCGGGTATAATCGCTTTTCTTACTTTTTTCAAATCTAGTCCCCCCAAAAAAACATTATTTTATCTATATGTAGCAATAACAAAAAAACCCTACCTATAGAGTCATATTTATAACTCCATAGGTAGAGTTTCTAAGTATAAATAAATTATGGGCATCTAACCCATCCTCACGTCACACTCCCGACGACAAGCATCTAAGGTAGGTTGAAATATAATTTCTACCCACAGCACAACCGAGTGCCCCCGTTGATAACGGTTAGGAGACATCACCTGTTCTTTATTTAAAAAATACCGAACAATTTTTTACGACGAATTTGTTCTGGATCTTCTTTATAAATTGCTTTTCCGCTAATTAATAAATACGGATTTTCTTTTAAATCGCTCATAACGTTCATTCCAAATTCTTTTCCGATTAATTCATAGCTTCCTGCTAAATGAAATCCTCTTGATGTTGTGTTATGTGCATCAGATGCAATCATATGTGTTAAATTATGTTCCACAAGTTGGAGTGAGAATTTTTTTATCTTTTTACCGAACTTTCCAAGTAAACTACCTGCCGTTACTTGTGTTAATGCACCTTTACTTACAAGGTTATATAACTTATCTGGCCGCTCGATTAACTCGGCATTACGTTCTGGGTGAACGATAATTGGAATCATTCCTTTTACACGTAGTTCATATAATAGTTGTTCTGTATAACGAGGTACATGATTAGATGGAAACTCAATTAATATGTATTTATTCGTTTCGTTTAAGGTAACGATTTTACTAGCTTCATAGTCTTCTAATAAATTACCATATAACCTGACCTCTTGTCCTGGTAAAATTTTCAGTGGAATTTCATTTTGTTGTAGTTCATCATTTAGTTGTTTTACTTGATGAATAATTGAAGTACGTTCATTTGTATATTTCCCGTTTTGATGATGTGGTGTTGCAACAATTGTATGAATACCTTCTTCAACTGCTTGTTGCGCCATTGCTAAACTATCTGTTACTGTTTGTGCACCGTCATCGATGCCAGGTAAAATGTGACAATGTAAATCAATCATTTGCTTCATCCTCCCTATCTCATATAAAAATCTTTTTTCCCTTGAATATGAGACAACTCATATTCAAGGGAAAAAAGGAGATATGTTTCTATCATATCTCGCTTCTCTAATTAGTTTGCACCATAATAATAATATAAGCCTTGTTCACGTTCACGATCGTTCAGAACAACGCCTAACAATTTACCTTTTGCAGATTCTAATAATCCTTTTGCTTTTACCGCAGTTTCCTTTTCTGTCGATTCACTACGAACAACAAGAATGGATGCATCACATACATTTGCCATAATTTGCGCGTCTGTTACAGCTAAAATTGGCGGTAAATCAAAAATAACTAAATCATACATACTATACGCTTGAGCAAGAAGTTCTTGCATTGATTTCGAACCTAATAATTCTGCGGGATTCGGCGGGATTGGGCCACACGCTAAAAAGTGTAAATTATCTACATTTGTCGTTTGTATACACTTCTCTAAACGTTGACTATGCGTTAATACATTCGTTAATCCGACGATATTATCTACTTGGAACATTTGATGCATCGCTGGTTTACGCATATCCGCATCAATTAACAATACTTTCTTTCCTTGTTGAGCGAAAACAACTGCCATATTTGCTGTCGTTGTTGTTTTCCCTTCACTTGGGTTAGCAGACGTTACCATTAACGAATGTAAATTCGTATCAACAGATGCAAATTCGATATTCGTTCGAATATTACGATATTGTTCTGAAATTGGTGATTTCGGTTGTTGATGAGCAATTAATTGACGACGTTGACGATGATTTTTTTTCTTTTTAAATAAACTATTAAGAGCCAATTGTTTGTCCCCTCACTTTTCTTGATGATGGAGCATGCGATTTCACGCTTGCTGTTTCTTCATCCATACGTGCTACAATACCTAACACCGGTAAGCCAAGTAAGCTTTCTACATCTTCTTCTTTTTTCACTGTGTTATCTAAGTATTCTAGTAAGAATGCAAGACCAACTGAAGCCATTAATCCAACAACGAAAGCAATTGCTACGTTTAACATCGGGCGTGGTTTAATTGGAGATTGATTTTCCGCAACTTCTGCTTTTGACAATACAGTTACGTTATCAACATTCATAATTTTTGCAACTTCACCTTTAAATACATCTGCTGTTGCATTTGCAATATCACGAGCTAACTTCGGATCTTTATCCTCCGCTGTAACAGAAATGACCTGTGAGTCTTTTTCGTTTGCAACATTAATCTTTTCTGTTAAAGCTTGTGCAGTCATATTTAAATGTAATTTTTCATTCACTTGGTCTAAGACTACTGGACTTTTAATAATGACCTTATATGTATTCGTTAATTGAATATTTGTTTGAATTTCACCAGCTTGAATCATTGCACCCTCTTGCTTTTTCTGGTTAACAAGAATTTGCGTTGAAGATTGGTAGATTGGTGTCATGAAGAAGAAGCTAATGATAGCACTTACAATAGCTGCACCAAAGGCGATTACGAGGATCATTGCTAAACGTTTTTTTAAGATATAAAATAACTCTTTTAAACTAATTGTTTCTTCCATAAGTTCCTCCAACTTTCTAAAATTTGCACATAAGAAAAATTATAACATATAATCTTATATTTTTTTATTTTAGTAATATCTATGTACGATTGTTATTTGAAAACATATATAATCTTACAAAATAATCTTAAATATGACAACACATTCCATCAAATTTCCAAAATTCCTATTATATCATTTTTTTTATATAATCCAATATATAACTTTAAAATAATTCAAAAAAACTGGTAAAAACACTTACCAGTTTTAAAAATTACTATTTTACACATTATTTTCTAATAATATCCATATTGTTTTTGTTCTTCTTTTTTATCATTTAAAACGACGCCAAGTAGTTTTCCAGATGCTTTATCTAATATTTGTTTCGCCTTTATCAGTTTATCTTTTTCTGTTTTTTCACTACGAGCTACTAATACAATTCCGTCGCATTTATTTGCGAGTATTTGTGCATCTGTAACGGCTAGTACAGGTGGTGTATCGATTAAAATGACATCAAACATCTTATATGCCTCTAGAAGCATTTCATCCATTTTACGGTATCCTAGTAGTTCTGCTGGGTTTGGCGGGATTGGGCCTGCTGGCATGACATATACATTATCTATATCTGTTTTTTGAATACATTGCATAAACGAAGCCTGTCCTGATAATAAATTTGTTAAACCATTTGGATTGTGAACCGCAAATAAGTTTTGTAATGTCGGCTTACGTAAGTCCGCCCCAATTAACAATACTTTTTTCCCTTGTTGACCAAAAACAACTGCTAGATTAGAAATAGTCGTTGTTTTCCCGTCTCCTGGATCTGCTGAAGTGACAATAATAGAACGAATATGGTTATCTACAGATGTAAATTCAATGTTCGTACGAATGTTACGGTATTGTTCTGTAATACGTGATTTAGGCTCTTTATGTGTAATTAATTGTCGTAATGGTTTTCTTTTCTTTCTTCCGAACATGTTCTAGTCTCCTTTTTCAAAATGCGACCTTTTCCCTTTTTCTCTTTTATGCTCGATATGCTACGCCTATTTTTCATTTACTTCTACCGTTAAATTTCCCCATTACTTTCCTCTACAGTTCATCATAACGAATCATAATAACCTTTGTCCTATCTCATAACCTCTATAATGTGACAACGGCATCTCTATCTTTATCGCGCTATCATTCATCTTGATTCCAAGATATTTATAGCGTCATTATATACAAACTCCCATTAATTTACAATTAAATTTCTGATTACTCTGCATTTTAATATTTCAAACAAAAAATATAGTAATTAAAAAAATCCGTCTGCATATTACAGAAGGATTTTTTTAATTACTATCTATTCTTTCTTATCACCAATTGCAAATGTAATTTCAGCTTCACACGCAACTTCACCATCCACAGTTGCGATTGCTTTTCCTTTTCCGATTGGGCCACGTACGCGCGTCATTTCTACTTCTAAACGAAGTTGATCACCTGGGCGTACTTGTTTTTTGAAGCGACAGTTGTCGATACCTGCGAAGAAAGCAAGTCTCCCGCGGTTTTCTTCTTTCTTTAATACAGCAACTGCACCAACTTGCGCTAATGCTTCTACAATAAGTACACCAGGCATAACTGCATAATCAGGAAAGTGTCCATTAAAGAACTCCTCGTTTGCAGATACATTTTTAATTCCAACCGCTCTTTTTCCTTCATCCACTTCTAATATTTTATCAACAAGTAAAAATGGATAGCGGTGTGGAATGATTTCTTTAATTTGTTCTATATTTAGCATGTAACAATCGCCCCTTTTGTAATATTGGTCTTACCACTTGGACATATTGTTATTATCCCATTTTGTTTATTATTTGTCATTATAAAGTAACACTTTACTCTCTATTATAAAAAAATGCATACACTCTATTCCATTAAAATAGTTGCACTTCCCAGCAACTGACACGGAGGTAGAAAAGAGTGTATGCCCAAATTAGGGAAAGGCAATATGTATTTAAACATTTTTTGCCTTAATGTCGTATTCCGAATCATTATATTACATACGTTTTCAAATAAGAAAACATTAAATTTAACTGTATATACGGATATATCACCTTATTTCTTTATTTTCCTCTATTTTTCTTCCGTTTTCGTAAAAAATTAGAATTAAAAAAATCAAAAAAAAGAACTAAGGTTTTCCCTTAGCTCTTTCTCGCTTTATTTCAATGCACGACGTGGTAATTTATCGATATTCTCTAACATAATACCTGTACCAATAGCAACACATTGCATTGGGTTTTCAGCGATTAATACTGGTACCTTTAATTCTTCTGCTAGAAGCATGTCGATACCGTGTAATAAAGCTCCACCGCCTGTTAGAATAACACCACGGTCGATAATGTCCGCAGATAGTTCTGGTGGTGTACGCTCTAGTACGCCTTTTGCAGCTTGTACAATGATAGCTGCGTCTTCTTTTAGTGCTTCTGTAATCTCTTCAGAGCATACTGTAATTGTACGCGGTAAACCTGTTACCATGTCACGTCCGCGAATTTCAAGCTCTTCACTACGTGCACCTGGGAATACTGTACCAACTTTAATTTTAATATTTTCTGAAGTACGTTCTCCAATTAATAGCTTATACTTACGTTTAACGTAGTTTAAGATTTCCATATCAAACTTATCGCCAGCCATTTTGATAGAGGAAGAGGTAACAATATCACCCATAGAAAGTACGGCAATATCTGTTGTACCTCCTCCAATATCAACAACCATGTTTCCGCTTGGCTGGAAGATTTCCATACCAGCACCAACTGCGGCTACTTTTGGTTCTTCTTCTAAAAATACTGTTTTACCACCTGAACGTTCAGCAGCCTCACGAATTGCTTTTTGTTCTACAGATGTGATATTTGTTGGACAGCAAATTAAAATGCGAGGTTTTGAAAAGAAGCTCTTCACGTCCAATTTGTTAATGAAATACTTTAACATTGCTTCTGTAATTTCGAAATCTGCGATTACACCATCTTTAAGCGGACGAATTGCTACAATATTACCAGGTGTACGTCCCACCATACTTCTTGCTTCTTCACCTACTGCTAATACTTTTCCACTATTACGATCAATTGCCACAACAGATGGCTCATTTAATACAATACCCTTACCTTTAACATGAATTAATACGTTAGCCGTACCTAGGTCAATTCCGATATCTCGCGCAAACATTCCCGTCATTTCCTCCTCGATATTCAAAATCAGGTTACACCCGAATTCTTTTACACCTAATTTCTGATTTTATCATAAATTTAACAGAAACGTAATATTCGCAAAAAGAATTCTTCTGAAAAATATTACCGAATTCACAAGGAATGTTTGCTATTTTAGATTTATTGGCGCACAGGGTTTTCTATATCTTCTTTTCGGTACTTTTGCTTTGTTGCTTCTCCACCTCTTAAATGACGAATAGACTTATGATAATCAAGAATTTCTTTCACTTCATTTGCCAGCTCTGGATTTATTTCTGGCAAACGTTCTGTTAAATCTTTATGGACTGTACTCTTTGATACCCCAAACTCCTTTGCGATTACACGCACTGTCTTTCTTGTCTCCACGATATACTTGCCAATCTTGATAGTTCTCTCTTTGATGTAATCGTGCACACCACTCGCCTCCCTAAATTGGATGTGAGAAGTGTGAAATGAGACTCGCTGCATACGACTATGAAGTAAATGTGAGTGCTGTTTGTAAGCGTTAAACATTCTTGGATTTATAATGAAATGATTCACGATTTCTCACCTCAAACACTCTCTTTGCATTGGTTTATACCATTGTATTGCCCGCACTACTGATATATGCTACATGTTCACTATTTTTGCGGACTAAGTTAAGAAAAATTACGTTTTTTTGTGAGAAATACGTTAACGATGACAATTATGGCGAAAAAAAGTGACACCTCTTTATAAAAGGTGTCACTCTTCTCTTTCATATTCTTCTTCTAACAACTGATGGTGGGGGACTTCTTTCTTACCGGCAATATAATAATATAAAGCGAATAAAACAAACAATAAAATGATAGCAATCGACAGAACAGATAAAAATGACACAGTATCCCCTCCCTTTTGTAATATATATTCGAGAATCTCGTCATTTTTCCTTGTTATTGCAAATTTTTTCCCGAAATTGATTATTTTTATATAAAAATAAAGTGAAACTTTAATCAGTGGGAGACGGTTCATCTCCCACTGATTATTAGCCTTCACCAATCGGGCGTTTACGGGCAGTTGATTCCCACCTAACCGCTTTACTCCGGCTTAATTTTGAGGCGGGAGTCTTACTGCCCACAAATAGCGGGATAAAAAAATCAGCTCTCCTAATGAGAACTGATTTTTTCACTTTATTATTCTTGTGAAGAAGAACCGTTAGATGATTCTGTAGAACCATTCGTTGATTTTTCTTCTTTTTGAGATTTGTCATCTTGTTTGCCGTTCGTCTCTTTATCACTAGTCGACCCGCTTGTTGATTTCTCTTCTTTTTGAGATTTCTCATCTTGTTTGCCGTTCGTCTCTTTATCACTAGTCGAACCACTTGTTGATTTCTCTTCTTTTTGAGACTTATCTTCTGGTTTCGTGCTTGTTGACTTTTCTTCTTTTTGAGATTTGTCATCAGCTTTTTTACCAGAAGCATTTGTCGCCTTTGCAGCACCTGCATCAGCTTTAATTTCTGCTACTGATTTATTTAAATAACGCTCAGGGTTCACAGCCACATTGTCTTTACGTACTTCAAAGTGAACGTAAGAACCTGCATCTTTATTCATTGCATTTAGACCTGATTTTCCTAACACTTCACCTTGCGCGACTCTTGCACCTTTTTCTACTTTCACACTGCCTAAGCTTTGATAAGATGCTGCTACACCATTTCCACTATCTACTGTTACAACATAACCAAGAAGTGAATCTTTTTCAGCTTTCGTTACTGTACCACTTAAAGCAGCTGTAACATCAAATTCTTTTCCGTTTTTCGCAGCAATGTCAATTCCTTTATTCGGGGAATATGTGTTGTTATAAAAGACAAGTGCTTTTTCTTGTTCCGCCTCTGATGCTGCATCTTCATAGAATTTCTTCTGTACTACTACTTCTGCATTTACTGCAGCTGGCATTTTCACTACTTCTGAAGATTTTGTTACCGGTACTGCCGGATCTTCCGTTTGTGTATACGGCGTTGCTTGATCTTGGTTCGGAGCTTTCTTTGGATTAGCTCCCTGGAACCATAGCGCAACCATTAAGATTACCGCTGCACAAGCAATGTATAGTGCCGGAAACACCCATCTTTTTTGAAATAAATGTACTACTTTTTGCGACTTTTTACTATTTCTTCCTCGCATTCCATCATCACCTCAGCAATCATTTTGAACAATATTCACTCATCCTATACAACCTATAACTAATTACTTTTCGACAAAATCTGTAAAAACATGTATAGGAATTGCAAAATTTCCGAGGAAATGATAGAAAAAGGAAAAAACTGAGCGTTTGAGCTCAGTTTTTAGTCCATTTGTTTCTTTTTATATACGATCAAACATGCAATAAGCGAAATGATAAGCCAAACTGCAATATTTAATACATGCCCACCAATACTAATAAATCCTGCCCCACCTACTAAGCTGTTAATTGCTTTTACAATATGAGATGTTGGAAGATATTCAATCATCGTCTTAATTGTTTTATTTTCAACTAGTGACTCAAATTGTACAGCTAAATACATCGTCATTAAAATAGGCATTCCAATTAATGATGTTTGTGGTACAGAAGATGCAAGTAATCCGATCATTGTTCCAAGCACGATAAATAAAATAGTTCCACATAGGAATATCAATCCTACCAATGGAAGATTGATATTTAACTGATCTAAAATGAATAAATTTGCAATACAAATGACCATCGTCAGACCCGCTGTTAATAAACTCTTTCCAAGAAGAACTTCAACAGATGATGCTGGGGATAACATTAACACACGTAGTGTATGTTTTTCTTTTTCTTCTGCAATTACCATAGATTGAACAAAGCCTGCGACAAATAGGAAAGCCGTTATAGTAGTAGTGCCTAACATTTCCTTTCCCACTCCAAATCTGCTAAATAAAAATGAAAATATAATTGGTAAAAATGCCATTAACAACACTTGTGAATTCGTCTTAAAATCTTGTACTTCTTTTCTAAAAATAGCTGATACACGTCTCATTGAAAATGTCATTATAATCCCCTCCCAGTAACTTCAATAAAGATATCACCTAAAGTTGGTTCGTGTGAATGAATGGATAGTAATTCTCCTTTGTTCATCCATTCTGAAATACGTTTTGCACCTAATTCGTCTTTTTTCACTGTTTCTTTTTGTTTATCTTTTAACACAACTTGTATTTGATCTTTCGCGTACTTTAATCGCAAGTTTTCTGGTGTATCAAGCGCTACAATTTCTCCGCCGCACAGAAAGGCAATACGGTTACAAAGCGTCTCTGCTTCGTCCATGTTGTGCGTTGTTAAAAAAATCGTTGTTCCTTCTTTATTTAAGTCTTTTAAGATTTTATGAATGTTTTGCACATTTACTGGATCAAGTGCAGATGTTGGTTCATCTAAGAAGAGGATATCTGGTTTGTGAAGAATCGCTCTCGCTAGTGTGACGCGCTGCTTCATTCCTTTTGACAATTTTTTCACTTGTGTTTTTTTATCATCCAATAAGTTCACTTGTGCTAACACTTCATCAATTCGTTCTTTTTTGCAATCGTATAAGTCACAAAATAATAGTAAGTTATCATAAATGCTAAGTCTTTCGTATAAGCCGCTATTGTCTGTTAAAATGCCGATTCGTTTGTAATCGATGCTGCTTGGTCCTGTAATGTCTTTCCCCAACACTCGTACCGTTCCAATACTATGAAGCAATTGAGATGTTAATATTTTTACGGTTGTCGTTTTTCCAGATCCACTCGGTCCGAGGAATCCAAAGATTTCTCCTTGCTTTACCTCAATATTTACATTTCGAAGGGCCGTTTTTCCATCGAAACTTTTCATTACATCTTTCATTTCAATTGCCAATGTCATTTCGTCATCCCCTTTGTTTTTCTTTTATAGATGAAATTTACTTTCGCAAGTTTCGATTTGATTATTTCGCTTTTCTTGACTCAATCATATGAAAAACAAAGGGTTTACGCAGTAAAATACCAGTAAAAGGAGTATTTTTACTGTTGAATGAATCGTATTTTGAGCTTATCGGAGCATTTTTATATCCCAATTACACCTTTTAATTCATCCATTCTTCCTTTTGAAAGCGGAATTGAACTTTTTCTTTCGTCATCCAAAATTAAACTAAAACTATTACGTGTCCACGTAATGACTTCTCGTACTCTTTGTAAATTAACGAGGTACGAGCGATGACATCTAAAAAATCCGAATCCTGTTAATCTCGTTTCTAATTCACTTAATGTTAATGCACATACGAAATCCCCTTCGCGCACATGAATATGTGTCACTCCGTTTTGCGTTTCAATGAAATGAATCTCCATCGGATCCAGTAAAATGATTTTATCGTTCACTTTCGCTGGGATTCGTTCAAGTTTCATTTGCGGAATCATTTGAACTACTTTTTCTTCATCGACTTCTTCAACTTCCTCTTGCTCTATTTCTATCTTTTTCACACCATCGTTGTTTAATATGTACACATCTTCTGTCAGCGAAAGGGCATCTGATAAAAAGGAGGACGTAATAAAGATTGCCTTTCCTTGCTCTTTCATTTTCATAATCGCTTTTCGAATAATGATCGTACTCTCTGTATCGACATTTTGCTCTGGCTCTTCTAAAATAACTAAATCCGGATTATGAATCATAACTCGCCCAAGATGAAGACGGCGTTTCTCTGAAAATGATAGTTTTTCTATTTTAACGTTCAACTTATCTAGGAGACCGACATATTGTACAACTTCTTCTATACCCATATGTGACTCATAAAGCCCTAATAAGAACTTGAAGTACTCCTTCACCTTCAAACGGTCGTATGCTTCATCTTTCAAAAAACAAAAGCCGATGCGGGAATAATTTTTCTTTCCAATCGCTTCTCCTTCAAATAGCACGTTTCCAGTTGAAGCTTCTTCCTCACCAATAATAATGCGATGCAACACTTTAGCTGTATGATTATTACACTGCAAAACAACACATTGTCCTTTTTCAACCTCCAGTTCAATTGCCGGCAACTGGTTCGTCTTCCGATACGATAAACTTAACTAAATCTATACAATTCAATCAAATTTACACAAGTTAGTGCTTCATCGTGTTCTCGCAGCCCCAAAGGGACGAGGGGTATAACACTCCACACGAGGCAGTATCGTTACCTCCTATTATCAAGCATTTATTTTACCCATCTTGATAAATTTATCGAAGCATTTACATCCCTATCGTGATGGCTATTGCACCCAACACAACACCACTCACGTATTTTTAAACTCCACTGTCCTTCTGGTTGAACTGAATGGTCGTATTTTACTCCGCAACATGAGCAAATCTTGCTGGAAGCGAACCATTTATCAGCTTTTACATACTCAATGCCATACTTCTCGCACTTGTATGATAAACATTGAAAGAAGAAGTTTAATTTTTGAAATGAAAATGCTTTCGATAGTTTTTTGTTTTTTAACAGGTTTGAGATAGGTAAGTCTTCCACAACGATCCTCATTGGTTTGGTTTTCACCAATTTAGCTGTCGCTTGATGGATATGGTTATTTCGGATATTCGTAATTTTCCTAGATAACCGCAGGTGCTCAGTTTTAGCTTTTTCATATCCGGCAGATTGAATTTTTACACCTTTTTTAAATCTCCTAGACATATCTCTTTGCGCTGACTTTTTCCTTTTCAAAAGTTTTTTAACCTTAGCATCTTTGTTTATATTTCGTTCTTTCATACCATTAGAAGCTACAAACAGCTCTTTTAAACCAACATCCACACCAATCGACTCATTGGTTAGTTCTTGGGATTCAAAATCTTCTTGGAACCCTACACTAATCCACCAGTGGCGACCATCAAAGGTAACTCTTGGATTTGATGGTTTTTTGTTTCTTGGTAGTTGTTGGCTTGTTTTCACTTCTCCAATGGACTGAATATGAACTACTTTCTTTCCAATAATCAGTCTTTCATAATTGGCATAAAATCCTTGAATTAAATCTTTTTTGGATTTATAAGAAGTGTGATAACCATTTTTGTACTTTTTGAACGAATTTTTTCTCGCCTTGTCAAAATCTTTTGAAGCCTGTTTGGGAACTTGTGCGTTGATGTCATTTAACCACTCATATCTCTTTCGCTTCTTGATCTTTGTAAATCGTTTCTGTAAAGCTAACTGTGAAACAGATTTTCCAAATAGCTTATAATATCTATCACTCATTCTTTTACAATAGTTATAAGCGAATCTTGCAGCACCAGCATGGTTTCTAAGCACTTTTTCTTGTTCAGGCGTTGGAATCAGTCTGACTTTCTTCGCCAATATCATCAGAATTTAACTCCTTTACTGTGCGATTATTCGGGCACTCACCTTTCAGATAATGAAAGATTGGTTCTTCTGAATAGTAGCGTGTTCCACCAGCATTCTCCTGAGACTGCTCGGATGCAAACCTGTTAATTCCGATACTTGACTAACTCGTGAAAATTTCATTATTATTCTCACCTCATTGAATCGACCATAACACATACGTTCGATAGATTCGATGAGGTTTGATAGATTTAATTAGATTTATCTCGTTCAACTAAGGGCGCAATTCCTTAGCCAGTTCTCTTATGAACTTCTCATGTTTTCACATGAGCGCAGACTATATGTTTATCTACTTAGAGATAGAGGATTTTTCCACCACCATAGGCTTGTGATGTACTCTCGTCAGTTATACGAGATAGTCGTTGAACGTTCATCTTATCAATTTTGACTTAGATGATTCGAGGCGGAAGACCCATTGTTCTAGTGTTTAGGATTTAACCTTGCACGATCTGATTGATTTTTTCTGCTTTCGCGACATTCACGCTCACCATTTCTAGCCACGTTGTAGTTCAATCAGCTTTAGGGATTCCCCGCAGTTAACCCTCACTACTAGCCAATCACTTGACTAGCAGGGCTTACTGATATATTTAATTAACTTTCGTTATAATTGGTTAAATAAATCGTAACAGTTAATTACCCTAATTGTTTCAACTCCAATAACGCCATTCTGTCTCCCCCAAAATAGTTTTTATTTTATTATAACAAAAAATTAATGGAAAATTATGATATTTCAAAGACTGTTTTCATGTATTACATAACTACGGAAACATAAAAGGGGAATTCTTAATGATTCGTAATGCAATTATTGAAGGAAATCATCGCTATAGTTTGACGAAAGAGTGGGATATTACAAAAAAGCATACTCTAAAGCACCGTTCACGCCTGAAAGATTGAAAAAGAATTTGTCATGAAGGCTGTCCAAATAAAAAGATAGCCTTCATAACAAAAACGGTTGTCGATCAGGCGACACCCCCTTTATATTTCCCCCTCACTGAACATTGACGATTTTTCGAATATATCTATCACAACTCTGAATATATCAGCGATTCGACAAGGAATATCGACTTAACTACAAAATGCGACATGAAAAACCGTCCCAACACACCTTTTGGGACGGTCTTCTTTTGTACTCTACTTCTTCACCATCAATTTTCCTTCATAATCATTCAGCGTCTTTATTTCAATGCCTTTATAGTAATGAGCGACTATCTCTGTATATTTCTTACCTTCCGCTGCCATACCATTCGCACCGTACTGGCTCATACCGACGCCGTGACCGAATCCTTTCGTTGTAACGGTGATGTTATCCCCTTCTTGTTTCCACGTAAAGTCTGAGGAGCGTAAATCTAACTTTTCACGAACTTGTTTTCCTGTTAATGTTTTCCCTTGGAACTCTACATCCTTTACTCGCTTTCCTTCCGTAAGGTCTTTAATATTACCAACCTTTCCGTTTGCTAGTACTTTCACACCGAGACGTTTTTGAAAATCAGCCACTGTGAATTTTTGCTCACTCGTAAATTTTGGAGAGGCTTGATCCCACGGACTATCTACGCTTTTCAAGTACGGATAATCATTCCCCCAATAATCAGCTGCATTTTCTGTTCGTCCGTTACTCGTTGAGAAGAAGGATGCTGAAATTGGTTTTCCATCATACGTTAAAACTTGTCCTGCGGTTTTCGAAACGGCTTCCTCAATTTTCTTTAAATTATTTTCGTAGTTATTACCCCATTGTTTCTTCAATTCCTCTTTGCTTTTGTACACTTGATCTTTCACTGTATCTATCACATCCGCGTTGTTTTTCTTACCTCCGCTTAGCATACGCTGCACTACAAATGTTCTTGCTGCTAATGCCTGCGCCTTTAGCGCCTCTATTTCAAAGCTGGCATTCATCTCAGAAGCTACTACACCGGCCACATACTCCTCCATAGGTAATGTTTCTACCTTCTTCTGCTGATCACGATATACAGCAACTTGAACCGCTGTATCCACTTTCCCTGGAGCTGGTATACTTTCTATCGCTGGAGGAGTTTTAGAAGCTGCTTCTTCCCCTACTTTTGCTTTCGCAAACGGAATAACAAGAGCAGCAGGTACAATGATAACGAGCGCTATTAAGAGCGCTACTGTAATGAAAAGTGGCTTTGAAAATTTCATCCTATTCCCCCAATATAAAGTTGGATTCTTTTCATTCTTATGGAAATACGGGATCTTTTAGAACATACTTGGCGGTATCGGTATAAAGTGAAACTTTAATGAGGCGAAGTTCCCATGACCGCAAATAGCAAAATAAAACTCGAATTTTCTAATTTTTTTTACTGGTACGTGCATAAGTATAGAATTTATTGACTATAACAGTAATAACCCAAAAAAAATAGCCTCTACGTCAAAAGACATAGAGACTACTTCAATTAAGCGTGAAGATCAGAAACTTCTTGTTCTTTCACTTCTTCTACTTTTTCGTTTACACGTTCAATAGTTGCACCTAATGCAGCTAATTTCTTATGGAAGTCTACATAACCGCGGTCAAGATGTTTTAACTCTGTTACACGAGTATAACCTTCTGATACTAAACCAGCTAAGATTAATGCTGCTGCAGCACGTAAATCAGTTGCGCCAACTTCAGCTCCTTGCAAGCTACTTGGACCGTTCATAATTACAGAACGACCTTCGATTTTAATATCAGCATTCATACGACGGAATTCTTCAACGTGCATAAAGCGGTTTTCGAATACCGTTTCTGTAATCATACTTGTTCCATCAGCATGTAGTAATAATGCCATCATTTGTGATTGCATGTCTGTTGGGAAACCTGGATGAGGCATAGTTTTAATATCAACCGCTTTTAACTTATCTGGGCCGATAACACGTACACCTTCATTTTCCTCAATAATTTTAACACCCATTTCTTCCATTTTCGCTGTAATTGAGCGTAAATGTTCAGGCACAGCATTTTCAATTAAGATGTCTCCACCTGTAATTGCCGCTGCAACCATGAATGTTCCTGCTTCAATACGGTCAGGAATAATAGGGTGGTTTGCACCATATAATTTTTCAACGCCTTCAATACGAATCGTTCCAGTTCCAGCTCCGCGTACTTTCGCTCCCATTGCATTTAAGAAGTTAGCTAAGTCAACGATTTCTGGCTCTTTCGCTGCGTTTTCAAGGACTGTTGTCCCTTTTGCTAATGTAGCTGCAGACATAATGTTTTCTGTCGCGCCTACGCTTGGGAAGTCTAAATAAATTTTAGCTCCTTTTAGTTCGCCCTCTACGTGTGCCTCAACAAATCCGTTACCAACTTTTACTTTCGCTCCCATTGCTTCGAAGCCTTTTAAATGTTGGTCAATTGGACGTGAACCAATTGCACATCCACCAGGAAGTGCAATACGAGCACGACCGTTACGTGCTAATAATGGTCCCATTACTTGAACAGATGCACGCATCTTACGTACATACTCAAATGGTGCTTCAATGTTTAATTCTTTAGAAGAATCGATTGTTACTTGGTTATTTTCAAATACGACTTCAGCATTTAAATGACGTAATACCTCGTTAATTGTGTATACATCAGATAATACTGGTACTTCAGATAGTACATTCTTTCCGTCACTCGCTAATAGGGCTGCAGCGATTATAGGTAATACAGCATTTTTTGCGCCCTCAACACGCACTGTGCCGCTTAACCGCTTTCCGCCACGGACGATGATCTTTTCCAAATTATTCCCCTCCGTGTCCTTTTTTCAGTATCTATTCACTCAATACTCAGAAGTTATGATCGGTGTGCCAACCACAATTGTATCTTTGTTGTTTGTAGAACGTATTGCTATTTGCACATTTATTTTCTCTCTATTTGTTGAAAGAGCGTCATTCCACTTTTTATTATATGCGGAGACTGATACAAATGCTCTTTCTTCTATCTGTTCGATCGCTCTTGCTGAAAGATCTTTCAAAACCTGATTGGTTTTATTTTGCAAAACACCTTCAATCTTATCATTCAGTACACCTTGAACACAAGTGTAAATTATAGGTTTTTCACTAAAAATTTTATCCATGTTCTGAACGTACTTCGGGTCCCATTTCGCCCCGCTCACTTCAAAAATAATAAAAGTGTTTTCTTTAGTATTTTCCTTACTCCAAGTTACTACTATTCGTTCTTCATGTGAAGAAGATTTTTTATAGGATGTAGCCTTATATCCATCTGGAGATTGTTCTAATTCCCAACTTTCGATGTTTGCCTCTTCCTTCACATCGTTTAACAGTTTTTGAAACGTATGTATATTAGAAATTGTTTTCGTTTCTCGCGCTAACCATGACCACCGCTCTACTTTTGCATCGTTCTTCTCTAAAGCTGCAATCATGCTCTCCATTTTCTGTTCATCGCTTATAGGTTTCATCTCTTTATATCCAACCAAAAATAAAACAACACTTACGATAACGATAAGAATGGCTTTAAACTTCAATTTCATCCCCTCCTATCCCCATTGTTAACGGAGATATGAGGTTCTATACACTTACTTTACTAAATACGTTAAACTCTTTGAATAGCCTAAATAATCAAGGAAAAAGTTACTTACAGATGTCCCAATTGCAATTGTAATTAGGATAAGTAATACTCTCGTCTGCATCACTTTTCCAGACTTCATTAAGCGCTCAATGTGAATACCTTGTAAGGCCCACCACGTAATGGTAATAAACAATAAATGCGAAACAATGGCAATCAGTGCTTGTTGCCCTAAAAGATGTGCCAAAAAATCGACCCCTTTTTTTGCTTGGCTACTACTTACGCAAAATGTAAAAAACGATACCATAAATAAGTAGAAGCCACACTTTTTCACACGCAAATAAGCATCTTACATTTTACATCATAATTTTCTGTTAAAAAACATATACCTATAGGTGTTTTCATTTGCTGTTACTCCAAAATAAAAAGCGTAGAGTACGGACTCTACACCTTTTATTTTTACTATTGTACCACGTTCCCTAAGAAGAAGAAATCTTTCATTAATGGAAAATATTCATAGAAGAAATTGTAACCAATCATCGGCATAATCCCTAGTATTACAATCGAAATTGCGCAAAGACTCATGACAATCTTTATATTTAACGGTAACCGAAGCTTTTCTTCTGTCTCTCCCGTGCGGAAAAACATTTGCTGTAATATCCGGAAGTAATATACGAATGAAACAACTGTTGTCCCCATCATAATAGAAGCTAATACGTAATGAGCAGGTTCAACATGAAGTGCTCCTAAAAAGATGTTAATTTTTCCGATAAAACCTGCTGTCCCCGGTATTCCAGCTAACGATAAAATAAAGATCGTCATCACTATAGCTGTAAAGGGGGATCGCTTATATAACCCTGTGAAAATCTTCATATTTTCCTTATCATTTTGTAAGATTAATCCGTGGATGATTGCAAATGCTCCTATATTCATAAGCATATATGCAAGCATATAAAACCACATACTATCCATCGTAAACTGTGATAGCGCTACAAGGGGGACTAGCAAATACCCAGCATGCGCGATACCTGAATAGGCAAATAGACGTTTTACGTTGTATTGCTTTAATGCTACTACATTCCCAACAATCATCGTAATACTAGCTAGTACAGCAATGTATATACTCATACGCCCGTACAAAGATTGTGCGTCTCCTTGGACTGCCACGCCTGCAAACACCATAAGAAACAAACGCGTAATGAGTAGAAATCCAGCAATTTTAGAAATCGTTCCGAGGAAAGCTGTGACAGGTGTAGCCGCTCCCTCATACACATCTGGTGCCCACATATGAAACGGCACTGTTGCAATTTTGAACGAGAGCCCAACGAGCAGTAGTAGAAATGCGAGAGCTAACAATAATTGAATGCCACCAGCCAACTCTTGCGTAAATACCTTTTGCATTTCCACTATGTTGGTCGACCCTGTAATACCGTATAAATAACTCATTCCAAAGAGTGTAATTGCTGTTCCAATTCCTCCGTTAATGACGTATTTCATCGCTGCCTCATTTGATGCGCGGTTTCTCTTTCGGATTCCTACTAGAATATACGAAGAAAGCGAAAGTAGTTCTAAACCAACGAACAATGTAATGAAATCAACACTTGAAGCCATGAACATCGCTCCAAGAAGCGCCATTAAAATTAAATAATAATATTCTCCCTTATCTTGAATAGGCTCCTTCTCATCATCGCTCATTGCCATACATAAAATGAGAGCTGCTCCGCCTAATAACAACGTTTTAAATCCTTTTGAAAACCCATCTAACACAAACGACCCATTTAAAATATCTCCTGCCGGTTCGCTGTATAGCATAATTAATGACACTATCGCTAACAAGACAGCGGCAATTGCACCAAGCGCAACATACCTATGGTTCAGCTTAAAAAATAAATCACATATGGAAAGAAGGATGGCAGCCCCGAGAATAATGAATTCTGGTACCATGAGATGCCATGATAAGCTAAGTAATGTGTTCATATCCACCCTACTTCACCCCCAATGTTTTCAATGTAGTTTGAAGTGGATCCCCTAGTAGTTCTGGCATTACGCCAATTGCAATAATACAAACGATAAGCACTATAACAGGAACGTATTCCCATCCGTGTATATCAGATTTCACTTCCCATTCTTTCTTACCAAATGTCACTTGAAGTGTCGCTCTTAATACGTATACAGCGGTTAAAATAATTCCGAGTACACCGGCGGCGGCAATGACTGGTTTCCCTTGGAATAAACCGAGAAAGGCAAGGAATTCGCTAACAAATCCAGACATCCCTGGCATTCCAAGCGATGCCATACCGCCCGCTAGGAAGAAACCGCTAAGCACCGGAACACTTTTTGCAAGTCCACCAAGTGCTGTAATATCCGAAGTCCCGAAACGCTCTTCAATAATGCCAAGCAAGAAGAAGAGTAAGGCCGCAATTAAACCGTGAGACACAACTTGGAACAGCGCCCCTTGTGTACCTGGTGCATTTAACGCCGCAAGACCCATTAATACAATGCCCATATGCGAAATACTAGAGTAAGCAAGTACCTTTCTAAAGTCCGTTTGGATGAGTGCTAGAAAGGCCCCATACAATAAATTAATTACCCCTAAAATCGCGATTAGCGTTGCAAAATCACGAAAATATTCTGGGAATAATCCTTTCCCGAAGCGAACAATACCGTATGCGCCAATCTTCAGCAAAACCCCCGCATGAAGCATAACTACAGCAGGATGCGCTTCTATGTGTACATTGACCATCCAGCGATGCAAAGGGAAAACAGGGAGTTTAATCGCAAAAGCAATCATTATGGCAAGAAACAAGCCGAACTGTAAGCTACTTGAGACGGCCATTCCTCCCCCAGCACCTACACTCGTTAATATTTCTTTAAGCTCCGTAATATTTGTCGTACCTGTTTTCGCAAATAAAACCGAGAAAACGATAAGTAAAATAGCTGATCCAATACCGTTATATATTAAATAACTATATGCAGCCTTTTCACTCGACAATTTCCCCCACTTGCCAATTAATAAAAACATTGGCGGCAACGTAATTTCAAAGAAGATGAAGAACAGTATTAAATTTTGAGCACCGAAGACACCAAGCATGCCTATTTCTAACATGAGTAACAGCATGTAGAATGCTTTCAAATTTCTTTTAATAGAAAATGCCGCAATAGCTGCAAGCATCGCTAGAAGGGCTGTGAGCACCATCATTACAAGCGATAAACCATCAATACCAAGCTCGTAATAAATTGAAAACCACCTTTTGTCCACTGCTGTGAAATCCCCAAATTTAATCCATTTCACTTTTTCATCAAATATCGATAAACTCTTTCCTGAAGCGTATGTACAAGCGAGGACGATAGCAATTCCAAATGGAAGCGCCGTTCCGAATAAACCAAGCGCCTGTACTGTACGCGATTCTCGTTTCGGCGTTAATAAAAGCAAGAGAATTCCTAAAAGTGGGGAAAAAATGAAGAACGTTAATAGCAATCCATTCACCGTAAATCCCCTCCCGTATATAACAAAATAATTAGGAGCACTGCGAGCGAAACTGCTGTTACAGTTCCATACACTTGTACATTCCCGTTTTGAAGCCGTGACCCTAGGCCACTCATACCTTTAACGAGTCCAGCAATTAAAACTGCGATTCCTTCTACAACGTATACTTCAAATAAGCGAAGCACATGAGCGATTCCTTTCGTAATAGGAAGTACTGCCGCATTGTATAGTTCATCCACATAATATTTTTCTTTCAAAAGGTTATAAAGAAACGTCCCTTCTCCGCCGGCCCAATCTCTAGAGATAGATTTCTTGCCATATATGAAATATGCGAGGGCAATTCCCGCAAATGAAACGAGCGTCGCAACAACCATAATCCAAGCTGGTCCATGCACGTCTTTCACTTTGAAGCCCACATCTTTCGTAAGCCAATCCCCAAGGAACGTTCCGAACCATGGTGTATTTATATAACCGGCCACTACCGCAAGAACACCAAGGACAATCATCGGATACGTCATGGTGCGAGGTGATTCATGCACCTCTTCCTTCGTCTTCGTTTCCCCTGTAAAGACCAGAAAGTATAAACGGAACATATAAAATGCTGTTAGAAATGCCGCAATTACTGCTAAAACGAATAGAAAGTAATTGCCATTCATCCAAGCCGCCGCTAAAATTTCATCTTTACTAAAAAATCCGGAAAGAAGAGGAACACCACTAATTGCAAGTGTGCCTATTAAAAATAGTGCACCGGTTACTTTCATCTTTTTCTGTAAACCGCCCATTTTATTAATGTTTTGCGTATGGACTGCATGAATTACACTTCCTGCTGCCAGGAACAATAATGCTTTAAAAAAGGCGTGTGTCGTTAAGTGAAAGATACCAGCTACATAACCAGCCGAGCCTAGTGCAAGCATCATATACCCGAGCTGACTAACTGTAGAGTAAGCAAGAACCCTCTTAATATCAGTTTGCACTAGACCAATAGAGGCCGCAAAGATTGCGGTGAAAGCCCCAACGATTGCCACAGTTTGCATCGCTACCGCACTTGCTGAAAATAGCGGGAACATCGTCGCTACTAAATATACGCCGGCTGCAACCATCGTTGCCGCGTGAATAAGCGCCGAAACAGGCGTCGGTCCTTCCATTGCATCTGGCAACCATGTATGAAGCGGGAACTGACCCGATTTCCCCATCGCACCGATAAAAATTAATATCGCCGTTATTGTAATCATAGAAGGAGAGAGGTCACCCGTATGAATCGCTTTAAAAATCGCGTCATATTCAAAACTACCTGCGTGCCAAAAAATTAATATCATCCCAATAAATAGCCCAACATCCCCAATGCGTGTCATAATAAAAGCCTTTTTCGCAGCAGCCTTCGCTTCTTCTTTAAAGAAATAAAAACCGATAAGTAAAAACGAACCAAGGCCGACTAACTCCCAAAATATATAAAGCTGTAATAAATTCGTCGATATAACTAGCCCAAGCATCGCAAAGGTAAAGAGCCCTAAATATGCATAAAAGGTTGGTAATCTAGTGTCACCTTTCATATAACCTTTTGAGTACACATGTACAAGAAAACTCACAAGCGTAACGATAAACAACATTAAAGCCCCTAATGCGGTAACTTCAAAACCAAATGATATATCTATATCTCCTACCCTAAGCCATACCCACTTATGCTTCACTGCCTCGGATGAAAACCGTTCTATTAGTACCACTACCGCGGATATAAAGGAGAGAAAGGTAAAGAAAATACCTAGTACACTACTTCCCTCTCTAATTTTCTTCCCGAACACAATAAGTAACAAAAACGAAACAAGCGGGAAAAGCGGTATGAGCCATGCATAATCGATCATTGTTTCCTTCCCCCTTTTCGGTCACAATGCTATCCTTTGAGCGTATCCATCTCATCTACATGAACTGTCGGGCGATTACGGTACAAAGCAATCAAAATTGCAAGACCTACCGCTGCCTCCGCTGCCGCTACAGACATCGTAAACAGCGAAAAAATTTGTCCTGTTAAATTCGGAAACAAGCCTAATTTACTAAACGCTACTAGATTTAAATTGGCGGCGTTTAACATCAATTCGATACAAACTAGTACAATTACTGTATTTCGCTTTGTTAAAGCTCCAAATAAGCCGATGCAAAACAAAATAATCGCAAGTGTTAAATACGCAGAAGCCGGAACGCTACTCATGGGAATCCTCCTCTCCCTCATCCTTCTTCGCAAGGATAATCGCTCCTACAAGTGCTACAAGTAAAATAACTGAGGTTAATTCGAATGGAATAATATATTTTGAATAGAGAAGTGTACCGATTTGAAGTGTGTTATTTTCATGGAGAGGTAAACTTCCTTGTGTGCTTTGATTTGAAAAATCGATACTATTAACAGCGAAATACATAACTGCTCCAAATGCTACAACCGCAAAGAAGATAATCCATTTTCGAAGAGTAAGGCGCGATTCATTTTCCGCGTTATGTTTCGTTAACATAATGCCAAAAATCATAATAATAGTGATTGCACCAGAGTAAAGTAAAATTTGTGCCACTCCGATAAATTCGGCTGATAAGAGAAAGTACAAACCCGCAATGCTAAGGAACGTAAGCACAAGGGCCAGCATCATATGCATTACTTTCGTTAAATTCAGCATAAGAACGCCGCCGATAATCGCAGACAAGGATAATATAAAGAAAGCTACAAACTCGCCGTTCATGCTTTATTCTCCTTCCTGATGTTCTCGTCGTTCTCGTCAAGCCACTGCAAATTTTTAAATAAATCATCACGTGAATACTCTGCAAGTTCAAAGTTATTTGTCATTACAATCGCCTCTGTCGGGCAAACTTCTGTACATAAATCGCAAAGAATACAAATTTCAAAATTAATATCATACGTGTCGATAATTTTCCCTTTTTTCGTAGGATCAGGATGTTTTTTTCCTGTTAATTGAATGCAATCTGTCGGACAAATGTTGGAACACTGATTACAAACAATACATTTCTCTGGATAAAACTTTTGAATACCTCGAAATCGGTCTGGTAATGGCAACGGTTGATTTGGATAATCATACGTCACCTTTTTCTTACTCAAATTACTAAGCGTATATTTTAACCCTTTAAATAGTCCTTTCATCTCTTACTGGCACCCCCTTTATAGATTAGAAGAATAGCTCCTTAATCAATGCCGTTAAGAAAATATTTGCAAGTGCGATTGGTAATAATACTTTCCAGCCAAACTCCATTAACTGGTCACCTCTTATGCGCGGGAACGTAACGCGGAACCAAATTAATAGAAAGACCACACTGCTGAATTTCAAAGCAAACCATACGGCTCCTGGAATAAACCCAAGGAACATAACTGGATTCCAGCCTCCTAAAAAGAGTACTGTAATTAAAGATGACATCCCGAAGAAATACACATACTCTGAAAGCATGAAAAACGCCCAGCGAAAACCTGAGTATTCCGTATGGTATCCTGAAACAAGTTCTGACTCCGCTTCGGGTAAATCAAACGGTGTCCTATTTAACTCTGCAACTGCCGCGATTAAGAAAATGACGAAACCGATTGGCTGTGCGAAAATGTACCATACCTTTTCCTGCGCCGCTACAATTTCATTCAAGTTAAGACTACCAGCTAACAAAACGACGCCAATTACACTCATCACAAGTGGAATCTCATAAGAAATCATTTGCGCTGCCGCACGCATCCCTCCTAAAAGGGAATATTTATTATTTGATGCCCATCCCCCAGTTACAACTCCGATCGTCGTAATCCCAGAAACAGCAATGTAATACAGCAATCCTACGCCAATATCCGCGAACTGAAATTTATCAGTAAACGGGATAACCGCAAGCACCATAAATGCTGGTGCGAATGCAATAACGGGTGCTAATATAAACAACGGTTTATCAGCAGCTTTCGGAATGCTATCTTCTTTTAATAATAGTTTCAAAACATCAGCTACCGTTTGGAGTAAACCGAACCGGCCCCCAACTTGGTTTGGTCCAATCCGCCCTTGCATAAATCCCATCACTTTCCGTTCTGCCAAAATACCGTATGTAACGAAGCCAAGGACTGCAAATAATAGAAGCACCGCTAATCCGAAAAAAATGAAGAAATTCGTCCAGCTTGAAGGTGATTGTAAGAGCGTCTCAATCATTAGCCGTCAACCTCCCCAAGTACAATATCAACCCCACCTAAAATCGTAATTAAATTGGCGATGTTTTCACCTTTCAATAACTTCGGTAAGATTTGCAAATTATAAAAAGACGGTCTGCGAAATTTCAAGCGGTACGGCTCTTTCTTTCCATCACTAGCAATATAACAGCCAATCTCTCCCCGCGGTGACTCTATACGGACGAACGCTTCTCCCTTAGGTGCTTTAATAATTTTCGGCACTTTCGCCAGCACAGCGCCGTCTTTCGGGAACTGCTCGGCTGCTTGCTCAATAATTTTTAATGACTCCTCAATTTCCTTCATCCGGCAAACGTAGCGGTCCCAAGCATCTCCCGTGCTCCCAACAGGGATATCAAAATCAAAACGATCATAAATAGAATACGGCTCATCTTTGCGAAGATCCCAGTGGACTCCCGTGCACCGCAAATTTGCGCCGCTTAAAGAATACGAGATTGCCTCTTCCGCGCTATATACGCCAACGCCTTTCACACGATTTAAGAAAATTTCATTTCCGCTAACAAGGTCGTGGTAACCTGCCAATTGCTCTCTCATATACGGAACAAACTCTTTCACCTTTTCGATCCAGCCGTCTGGCGCATCCCACTTCACGCCGCCGACTCTCATATAGTTGAAAGTAAGCCTTGCACCGCACAATTCACTTAATAAATTTATAATCATCTCTCGTTCACGAAAGGCATATAAAAATGGACTAACCGCTCCTATATCAAGCAGGTTCGTTCCCCACCAGACGAGATGGCTCGCAACTCTCCCAAGCTCCATCGCAAGCACCCGTAAATATTCAGCACGCTCTGGAATCTCAAGATCCATCATCGTCTCTACAGCGTGGCAAAGGACGTAATTATTCGTCATTGCTGATAAATAGTCCATTCGATCTGTATACGGGATAATTTGTGTATATTGCAAGCTCTCAGCGATCTTTTCTGTTCCGCGATGCAAATATCCGATAACCGGTGTAGCCTCTTTAATAATTTCCCCGTCAATCTTAATTACAAGCCGAAACACACCATGTGTACTCGGATGCTGCGGCCCTACATTTAAGAGCATCTCTTCCGTACGGATCACAAGCTACACCTCCACATCATACGGTTCATAATCCTTCCTAAGCGGATACCCCACCCAATCATCCGGCATTAAAATGCGAGATAAATTAGGATGACCTTCAAATACAATACCGAGCAAATCATACGTTTCACGCTCCGGCCAATCTGCCCCTTTCCAAAGCGGCGTCACCGATTGTACTTGCGGCGCTTCCCTATCCAGCTTTAACTTCACTGCTACTGACTGTTTCTTTCCATATGAAAATAAATGAACGTATACTTCCATATGTGTCACAAAATCTGTCGCATGTAGCTCTGACATATAATCAAAAGCAAGTCCCTCATGGAATCTTAGCAATTCCATCACTTCATAATATTTCGAAGGCTCCGCCACAAGCGTTGGAACATCTTTTGAAAGCTTATTAATATAGGAATCTACTAATGCATATTCTCCTACCCTCTCCTTAACAACCTCCACATAGCGATTTAAATATGGTTGGTTAACTGATGGTTCTTCCTGCTGCAGTTCGTCTTCTATCTTATTTACAGATCCCTTTGCCCTTGCCGCAGCAGCGGCTTTCGCTTTCGCGGCTGCAATTGCCTTTGCTTTCTCATCTCCAGAATCCCCCTCACCTTGTGAGGCTTTCTGCTTCGCTAACGCTGCTGCTTTTGCTTTTGCAGCTGCTACGGCCTTCGCTTTGGCTTTTTCTTCGTCCGTTACTTCTTCTGATCCTTCTCGCTTTTGCTTCGCTAATACCGCTGCTTTTGCTTTTGCAGCTGCTGCAGCTTTCGCCTTCGCTTTGGCTTTTTCTTCGTCCGTTACTTCTTCTGATCCTTCTCGCTTCTGCTTCGCTAGTGCCGCTGCTTTTGCTTTTGCAGCTGCTGCGGCTTTCGCCTTTGCTTTAACTTTTTCCTCGTCCGTTACTTCTTCTGATCCTTCTCGCTTTTGCTTCGCTAATGCAGCTGCTTTGGCTTTTGCGGCTGCTGCAGCTTTCGCCTTCGCTTCTTCTACATTAATCTCCTTATCTTTTGGTAGCGCTTTCTCTTTTTCTCGATATTCTCCTTCAAGTTTAGACATTTCCGCCCCATGTTTCGCAGCAAGACGTTTTCGCGCTTCCTCTTTCGCATGACGGGCTGCTTCTCTTTTCATACTTTCTAAGTCTTTATTTGGATCACTCATTTATTCGTCACCTGCTTCCCGGTCCTCGCCTCGTAACGAATTTTTTCTTTTAATTTATTAATTCCATAAATTAAAGCAGCAGGATTTGGAGGGCATCCAGGAATATACACATCAACTGGTACAATTTGATCTACACCTTTCACAACAGCATACGAATTCACATACGGACCACCGGCCGTTGCACAAGATCCCATCGCAATTACCCACTTCGGTTCAGGCATTTGATCATATAGGCGCCGAACAATAGGTGCCATTTTCTTCGTTACCGTTCCTGACACAATCATGACGTCCGATTGTCTTGGTGAAGTCCGAAAAAATGACCCAAATCGATCTAAATCGTAATGTGATGAGCCTACTCCCATCATTTCAATCGCACAGCATGCCAGTCCAAATGTCATCGGCCATAAAGAATTGCTCCGCGCCCATCCCTTCAACTGTTCCAATGTAGAAAAAAAGATATTTCTTTCTAATTCCGCTCGCTCCTGTGGGTGTAATTCCTCAAAATTTATAACCATTGTAACACCTTCTTTTTCCAAGCATACGCTAATCCAACTAGCAACATCACAACAAAAATGAGCATTTCAATCAGTGCAAATAAACCAAGCTTGTCATATGCAACAGCCCATGGGTATAAAAATAAAGTTTCTACATCAAAGATGACGAACAATAAAGCGAAAATGTAATAACGAGCATGAAACCGAATATTTGCATCATGAAAAGGCTCAATTCCACTCTCATACGTCGTCGCTTTCGCTGCACTCGGTTTGTTTGGACGCAGCATTTTCCCTAATGTAAGAGCCACTACCGGCAGCAATATACCTAATAGCAAGAAAATCAAAACGATCATATAACTATTTTCATATACACTTGCCATTGTGAAACCCTCCCCCCTGAATTAAGAACAAGTTCACATAGTAAACAATATGTCTTACTTGCATTATTTATTATTTTTAAATTTTTCTAAATAATGCAACTATTTAATTCATTATAGCAAACTTCAAATTCCTATGTCGATATATTGGGAACAGAAACAACAATTAATACTTGCTGAGCAAATCTATTTTTACAACTCATTATAAATGTGTAAAATAAATATAGAAATTCTATATGCTTTCAAGCAATCATAAAAAACATAAACTACAAAAAGGTGGTTCTTATGTATATACAGTGGGTGATATAAATGAAAAAACAAACACATGTAAGTATTCTTATAAGCATTTCATTGTTGTATATAGCTATTCATTACGTATCAATGTCCTTTTTATATGAGTACGCACTCCCATTTCAAATATTAACTGGAATAAGTACCATATTAATTGATATTACAATTTGCAGTTATATATTTTATTTTTCAAATATAAAACAAGGGTTATCTCGTTTGTTTTGGATAACATTAACTATCGGATCCTTCTCTTATTTCATCGGCGATATAGTAGTTGCTTATCAACGCTTAATTCTGCATGACTACTATACATTCGTTGATCCATCAGACTTTTTTTACTTATTATTTTTAATTAGCTTTGCATTTGCCTTTCTATATGAAATTATTTATGGCCGAGATTTATTGGAACAGCTTTTTACGATATGTGATATTTGTATTATTGTTACTGCTCAATTTACTTTAAGCTACTATTTACTTATTGAAAGAACCATTCATATTTTTACAACATCATATATCGACATGTTTGTTCAACTCACGTATCCAATGGCTGATCTACTCTTTCTTTTAATAGGAATCAACCTTTTATTCAGACCATTATCCTTACTACCAAAGCAAGTTGGTGCTCTTCTTGGCAGTGCTTTAATTTTGTATGCTACTACGGATTCTATTTATGCTTATATAAAATACTTCCAGCCTGAGCACTCTATGTTCACAGTTGCTCCATTATATCAAGTAACCTTATTATTGGTAGCAATCGCTTGTATACTTCACACAAAAGAGCCCGAAAAACAAGAACAAATATTACTAACGCCTCAATTTGGTGAATCAATCCGATTATCATTACCGTATATTTCTGTCGTGATGCTTATTGTTTTTATATTGGTCGAAAATGTTTTTGCACCTATCGTAGTAATTGGACTTATGGTAACTTTCGCCTTCGTTCTCATACGCCATACGTTAGTTCGAAGACAAAATAAAATATTATTGCTAGCACAAATGCAATTCAGCTTAGAACTCGAGAAACAAATCGAACTACGTACAGAAGATTTAGTAGAACAAAAAAATGAGTTATATCATAACCAACAAATGTTTAAATCTTTATATGAGCATCATCCAGATCCAATTTTCACATTAGATTTGTACGGTAATTTTCTCAATGTGAACAACGCTGGAACTACTTTACTCGGTTATCAAACGAATGAATTATTAAACCAACCATACTATTCACTTATGTATGAAGAAGATTTAGAAGAAATCATTACTGCCTTTCATCACGTGAAAAAAGGGAAATCTATTTCTTTAGAAATACGGGCATATCATAAAAATAGAGATATTTACTACTTACATGTTACAGCTGTTCCCATCTTTTTAAAGGAACATATTTCTGGGGCCTATTTAATGATTAAAGATATTACAGAAAGCAAGCAGCAACAAGAGCAAATTAATTTCCTAGCATATCACGATACTTTAACGGAACTTGCGAATCGCCGTTCATTTCATCAACAGTTAGAAAAGGCAATTGCACGAGCAAAAATATCGAAAAGACCTTTTGCTGTTATGTTTCTCGATTTAGACCGTTTTAAAGTTATTAACGATACTCTCGGTCACCGGGTAGGAGATCTTCTTTTAATTGCTGTAGCAAAAAGACTAGAACGAATATCGACGTCAAATATGAAACTTGCTCGGTTAGCTGGGGATGAGTTCACAATTCTTATAGAAGATTATAAAGAAGATAGAGATGTACAAAAAATAGCTGATATGATTGTACTATCTATGAATGAGCCATTCGAAATTGAAAATCAACATTTACAAATCTCGCCAAGTATCGGGATTGCAATATACCCAGAAGCAGGCGAAGATCCGTTATCTATTTTACAACATGCTGATATGGCCATGTACGAAACCAAAAATAAAGGAAAGAATGGTAGCTCACTTTATACGAAAGAGTTATATAAAAAAATGGAGCGAAAAGCTCGAATTGAAAAAGATTTACCACTTGCTTTAGTAAATAAAGAATTCTTTCTCGTCTATCAACCACAAGTTGACATTACAACGAATAAAATCATCGGTGCCGAAGCTTTAATCCGTTGGAAACATCCACTATTAGGTGACATTTCACCATGTGAGTTCATTCCAATTGTGGAAGAGACTCCGCAGGTCATCCCACTTGGGCATTGGGTGCTACGAGAGTCTTGTCGTCAACTAAAAATATGGCAAAGTTTTGGATACACAAACTTAAAAATGAGTGTCAATTTATCAGCGAAAGAATTTCAACAAAATCAATTAATCGAAAATATTTCACAAATACTAAAGGACGTTAAAATTGACCCGAAAGATGTAACACTTGAACTAACAGAACGAATTGCGATGATTGATGAAAAAGAAACATTATCGAGACTAAAGCAATTAAAAGAATATGGTATTCAAACGTCCATTGATGACTTCGGTACCGGCTACTCTTCTCTTGCTTATTTATCAATTTTCCCTATCGATACATTAAAAGTACCAAAAGAATTTACACAACTAGCCGATCATCGGCCTGAAGAAAGGGCCATCGTTTCCACTATCCTTTCCCTTGCAAATACTTTAAATCTCTCTGTCGTTGCTGAAGGAATTGAAACAGAAAAACAGCTTAAATTTCTGCAAAAAAACAACTGTAAATACATGCAAGGTTACTATTTCAGTAAACCTCTAACAAGTAAACAGTTTATAAAATTCCTACAAAAAACACCCAGTATGAACCAATAGTTCACACTGGGTGTTTTTTAAAGTGTCGGAATTCTTTTTTCGTAATATTCTTCTGCAATCTCTTCGTAAAAAGCTGCTTTTGTTGTATAAAAATATGGAGTTAACCATAAGAATCCAATTCCTAATGTAATCACGCTTAATATAAACCAACCAATAAAACTTAAACATAAAATGAAATACTCCATTTTATGTCCAGCCATCATATGACGGCTTTCTGTAATAGCTTGGTTCAATGAGTACTCAGGATGATCATTTAAAACATAATACGTCATCGCATAAGAAAATGATTTAATAATGCCTGGAATAATAAAAAGCAAGAACCATAAAAAAATATAAACATTTACTAGTATATATACTAAAAATGACTTTAGAAACTTTGTACCTTCTGTAAACCAGCTGAATAGATGCCCAATACGAACTTCTTTTTCCCGAATTATATGTAGCGCTAAACAATAGCCACCTAGCGTTAATGGACCCACTATAAAAATTGTAATAATCTCTATCGAAAGCGAACTATTCCATTCTCCCCAGTTCCATACTTGCGAAAAAATAAATTTAATACTAACACTAAAAGCTGACGTAAGAATCCAAATAAGTAATGTAGCCCCTACACCTAATCCCCATTTCCCTTCCAGTGAATCTAGCGCTTCTCCTTTTAAATCACTAATCATAATTAGCCTCCAATACGTAACAATTCTATTAGTATAGCACGTCCCTACTGCAATTCACCTTTTGCAATATAGCGATAAAAGTGCGCTGTCGTTGTACCTACATATGGACTAAGCCAAAGAAATCCTATTCCAAGAGTAAGAATTGCTAAAATAGCCCATCCTATGAAGCTAAGCCATAAAAGAAATAAATCTAGTTTATGCCCCTTCATAAAGTTCTTACTTTCTTTCATCGCCTGTGAAACGCTATAATCTGGATTTTCAACCATAACATAATACGTCATCGCATAAGAAAAATACATCACAATCATTACAACAATCGAAATAGCTAATAGTACAAAGAAAGCAATCGTTAATGATACATTCCCTTCCTCACCAAAAAATGCGAATACACCTAGTAACAACATCGGAATCCACGTACCTGTATATAACAAAATCGCAAGCATAGCCCACATTGTTTTCATCATTCTTTTAAAGCCACGAAATCCTTCAAATAAATAATCTACTCTAGCATCTTCTCGTTTACTAATTTGTAGCAACACATTCGTATAACCGTATGATGTAATACCATAAGATGCATTACTCAAAATGATCATTATGCAATAAAAAATTCCAAATGTAATACCTGCACCGAATGATATTGCTTCCTCTTCAATTGAACCCGCTAAACCAACAACTAAGAAAAATATAATAATTCCTGGAATTAAAAGTATAAGCATTGCAGCCATTGAAACAACATAACTTAAAATAATATGTAAAATCGTTGATCCAACACCTAGTCCCCATTTTCCTTTTAAAGAGTACAATGCTTCTCGTTTCATTTCACCGATCATTTGTTCATCTCCTTTATGAAATATAAATTGTTATATATTCTCTACTTATACAAACAACAATATAATTATACCAATTTTGTCAGTTCATTCTATCTAATAAATTGAGTTTCAGTTTCGACATTTAAATAAAACACAGCTATGCATAACAAAAAGATAACCTGCAGTTCTTTTTATTTCTCGATTTTCACTTGGCATCGGGCAGAAAAAGGCTCTGACCGCTTCTATGCATGGTTGGATGCTCTCTCCTACCTAAAAAAGAGGCGTTTTTTTCCTCTTTTAATTTATATCCATAACAAAAAATCCGTAAGGGTCAGAGCCCTTACGGATTTTTTTACTTCATATCAGAAACGTTTAAACGGTTCACAGCACGCTGCAAGGCCATTTCTGCACGTCTAAAGTCAACATGTGCTTGTTTATCTTGCATACGTTGCTCAGCGCGACGTTTCGATTCATTTGCACGATGGATATCGATATGGTTTGCTTCTTCAGCAGATGATGATAATACAGTTACTTTATCTGGACGAACTTCGATAAAGCCACCGCTTACTGCTACATAATCAGTGTGCCCACCATTTTTCAGACGAACTGCACTAATTTTTAACGGTGCAACAGTTGGAATGTGACCTGGTAAGATCCCCATTTCCCCACTCTCTGCTTTTACGCTTACCATTTCTACTTCTTTTTCGTAAACCGGTCCATCAGGAGTTACAATACTGACTGGAAATGTCTTCATAATTCGTCCCTCCTAAGGCCTTACGCCATCATTTTCTTCGCGTTTTCAATAACTTCTTCAATGCTACCAACAAGACGGAATGCATCTTCTGGAAGGTCATCATATTTTCCTTCTAGAATTTCTTTGAAGCCACTAACTGTATTTTTCACAGGTACGTAAGAACCTTTTTGACCTGTGAACTGCTCAGCTACGTGGAAGTTTTGAGATAAGAAGAATTGAATACGACGAGCACGATGCACAACTAACTTATCTTCTTCAGATAACTCATCCATACCTAAGATAGCGATGATATCTTGAAGCTCTTTATAACGCTGTAAAGTTTGCTGTACTTGACGAGCTACTTCATAATGCTCTTCTCCTACGATTTCTGGAGAAAGTGCACGAGACGTAGATGCTAATGGATCTACGGCTGGGTAAATACCCATTTGTGTTAAACGACGCTCTAAGTTTGTTGTTGCATCTAAGTGAGCGAACGTTGTAGCTGGTGCTGGGTCAGTATAGTCATCGGCTGGTACGTATACCGCTTGGATAGACGTGATAGACCCTTTATTTGTAGATGTAATACGCTCTTGTAATTGACCCATTTCTGTTGCAAGTGTTGGTTGGTAACCTACCGCAGATGGCATACGACCAAGAAGGGCAGATACTTCAGAACCTGCTTGCGTGAAACGGAAGATGTTATCGATGAACAATAGTACGTCTTGTCCTTGCTCATCACGGAAATGTTCAGCCATTGTTAAACCTGTTAATGCAACACGTTGACGTGCTCCAGGTGGCTCGTTCATTTGTCCAAATACCATCGCAGTTTTCTTAATTACGCCAGAATCGCTCATTTCGTGGTATAAGTCATTACCCTCACGAGTACGCTCACCTACACCAGCGAATACAGAGATACCACCGTGCTCTTGTGCGATGTTGTTAATTAATTCCTGAATTAATACCGTTTTACCTACACCGGCACCACCGAATAGACCGATCTTACCACCCTTAATGTAAGGAGCAAGTAAATCTACTACTTTAATACCAGTTTCAAGAATTTCTATTCTTGTAGATAGTTCTTCGAATGCAGGTGCTTGACGGTGAATTGGATCACGACGTACATCCGCAGGAACATCACCATCTAAGTCAATTGCATCACCTAATACGTTGAATACGCGACCAAGTGTTACATCACCAACTGGTACAGAGATTGCTTTACCAGTATCTTCTACTTCTGTGCCACGAACAAGTCCATCTGTGGAAGACATCGCAACTGTACGAACTGTGTCATCACCTAAATGAAGTGCAACTTCAAATGTTAAGTTGATGCTTGCTCCGTTTTCATTGCTTTGTTTTACCGTAAGGGCGTTGTAGATTGCTGGTAGCTTTCCGCCATCAAACTTAACGTCTACAACCGGACCCATGATTTGCGTAACGCGCCCTTTATTCATCGGGTTCCCTCCTAGCTTTCTTTTAATTAGCCAGCTTTCTAAGAGAAGTCGGCTTTTAATTTTTTATTACTATTCTAACGCTGCTGCTCCACCAACGATTTCCGTAATTTCTTGCGTAATCGCTGCTTGACGCGCACGGTTGAATGAAAGTGTAAGTGAATCGATAACTTCCATTGCGTTGTCTGTAGCACTCTTCATTGCTGTCATACGCGCCGCGTGCTCACTTGCTTTACCGTCTAGTAATGCACCGTACACTAAGCTTTCTGCGTATTGTGGCAATAATACTTTTAAAATTTCTTCTTCAGAAGGTTCGAATTCATAAGCTGTCGTCGGTTTATTAGACGCCACATCCGTAAGCGGTAAAATTTTATTTTCCGTTACTTCTTGTGAAATTTTACTTACATAATGGTTGTAGTAAATGTACAGCTCATCATAAGCACCGTCTGCGAACATCGCAATTGCTCGAGAAGCAAGATCTTTAATATCAGTAAATGATGGGTGGTCAGATAATCCAACTACTTCATCAATGATGTTAAAGCCGCGACGTTTTAAATAATCACGTCCTAGTCGTCCAAGCACAATAATTGAATATTGGTTTGAATCCATATTATGACGTTCACGAACTACGTTACTTACTGTACGTAATACGTTACTGTTATAACCACCTGCTAGTCCGCGATCAGATGTAATAACGATGTATCCTGTACGCTTTACAGGACGCGCATTTAGCATTGGATGATTAATTCCTTTACTTCCTTGCGCAATGCTCGCTACTACTTCTTGAATCTTTTCCATATACGGAACGAAAGATTTAGCATTTTGCTCTGCACGGTTTAACTTAGATGCAGATACCATCTCCATCGCTTTCGTAATTTGACTCGTTTTCTTTGTCGAGGTAATCTTCGCTTTTATATCGCGTAAAGATGCCACAGGTTTTCACCACCTTTTTTCCGGAAGTTGGCACGATTAGTAAGAATCCTCTTTCTAATCTACGTTGCAAGATATTCTTGCTCATGATTGAAGGAAAAGAATAGGTGCACCTACTCTTTTCCTTTACATAACCGTCAGCAATCTCAAAAGCTGAGATGCCTTTATATGATCTAGCTAAGCCACAGTCGGCTTCACTTTTTATTATTATTCAGAAGCTACGAATACTTTTTTAAATCCGTTAATTGCTGCTGCAAACTTGTCGTCATCCGCAAGTTTCTTAGTTGTGCGGATTTCTTCTAATAAGTCAGTTGCATTTGAATCTAACCAAGCATGGAATTCTTCTTCGAAACGAGTGATATCTGCTACTGGGATATCATCTAGGAATCCACGTGTTAAAGCGTAAAGAATGATAACTTGTTTCTCTACACGTAACGGTTTGTGTAATCCTTGTTTTAATACCTCAACTGTACGAGCACCACGGTTTAATTTCGCTTGTGTTGCTTTATCAAGGTCAGAACCGAACTGAGCGAACGCTTCTAACTCACGGTAAGATGCAAGGTCAAGACGAAGTGTACCTGATACTTTACTCATTGCTTTAATCTGAGCAGATCCACCAACACGAGATACAGAAGTACCCGCATCGATCGCTGGACGTACGCCAGAGAAGAATAGGTCAGATTGTAAGAAGATTTGTCCATCCGTAATCGAAATTACGTTTGTTGGGATGTAAGCTGATACGTCCCCTGCTTGTGTTTCGATGAAAGGTAGTGCAGTTAAAGAACCGCCGCCTCTTGCATCACTTAATTTTGCTGCACGCTCTAATAAGCGAGAATGTAAGTAGAATACATCCCCTGGATATGCTTCACGACCTGGAGGACGACGTAATAGTAATGAAAGCTCACGGTAAGCCGCTGCTTGTTTTGATAAGTCATCATATACTACTAATACGTGTTTACCATTGTACATGAACTCTTCACCCATTGTTACACCAGCATAAGCAGCTAGGTATAATAATGGAGCTGGTTGAGAAGCTGATGCAGTTACAACGATTGTGTAATCTAATGCACCGTGCTTACGTAGTGTTTCTACTACGTTACGTACTGTTGATTCTTTTTGTCCGATAGCTACATAGATACAAATCATATCTTCATCTTTTTGGTTAATGATTGTATCAAGTGCAACTGCTGTTTTACCTGTTTGGCGGTCACCGATGATTAACTCACGTTGACCACGGCCAATTGGTACAAGAGCATCGATCGCTTTAATACCTGTTTGAAGTGGTTCATGAACAGATTTACGATCCATTACACCTGGTGCTGGACTTTCGATTGGACGAGTGTTTTTTGTATTGATTGGGCCTAAACCATCAACTGGTTGACCTAATGGGTTTACAACACGACCGATTAGTTCTTTTCCTACTGGTACTTGCATGATGCGACCAGTACGACGAACTTCGTCACCTTCACGGATTTCTGTGTAAGGTCCTAAAATAATGATACCTACGTTGTTTTCCTCTAAGTTTTGTGCTAGTCCCATAACGCCGTTAGAGAACTCTACAAGTTCACCAGCCATAACGTTATCAAGACCATGAGCACGCGCAATACCGTCACCGACTTGGATAACTGTACCAACATCACTAACTTCGATTTCAGACTGATAGTTCTCGATTTGTTGCTTTATCAGTGCGCTAATTTCTTCAGCTCTGATGCTCATGTGCTTCACCCCTATCTATTCTTCATTAATTCACGCTGAATACGTGCTAATTTTCCTTGTAAGCTTCCGTCGTAAATGCGATTTCCAATACGTACTTTAATGCCGCCTAGTAAATCTTCATCCACAACATTTTTCACGCGAATTGCATCTTTTCCTGTTTTTTTTGCAAATGCTTCTGCAATGTTAAGTTTTTCTTCTTCCGATAGAAGACGAATAGAATATACAGTTGCATCCGCTACGTTACGTTCTTCATTAGCAAGAACAACATATTCATTTGCAATTTCAGGTAGGATATCAATACGCTTGTTATCAATTAAAATATATAACGTATTTAAAATAGATTCAGAAACAGATGCGAATACGTTTGCAAGAAACGTTTTCTTCTGCTCTTTTGAAATGTTCGGTTGCGTTAAAAAGCTATGTAGTTCTCCGTTCTTTGTAAAAACGTTTTGTACAAGGCGTAATTCCTCTTCAAACATTTCTAATACGTGTTTTTCTTTTGCAATTTTAAAAAGAGCGACAGCATAACGTTTTGCTACAATCCCATTGCTCATCGCGCTTCTCCTACTTCTTTAATATAATCGCGAATTAACTTCACTTGATCTTCTTCTTTTAATTCTTTTTCAATTACTTTAGAAGCAATATGAACAGATAAAGAAGCAACTTGTTCTTGTAAAGCAGCAATCGCTTGCTCTTTTTCGCGTTGAATTTCTTGTACAGCAGATGTTTTAATTGATTCTGCTTCTTCTTTCGCAGCAGCAACAATAACATCCTTTTGATCTACAGCTTGTTTCTTCGCTCTTTCGATTAACTCTTGTGCTTCAACACGCGATTGTTTTAACATTTCACGTTGTTCTTCTACTAATTTCTTCGCTTCAGCATTACTTCTTTCTGCAGCGTCGATTTCATTAGTAACATGCTCTTCACGTTCTTTCATAATTCCCATTAAAGGACCCCACGCGAATTTGCGTAGCATTACTAATAGAAGTAAGAAAATGAACAATGTATAAGCAATCGTTCCAAATGGAATGGAAGCCCCTAATAATAAAGTTGGCACAAGGATTCACTCCCTTCAAAATATCTAAATTGATCATATGAAAAAAAAAGACATACGTTTCGTTCATAAAGCAATGGCGAAGAAAGTTCGGAAAAACACTCTTCGCCATCTATGTAAGGGGAGTCTCCCTTATTTGTTCATTACGATGAAAGCAATAACTACACCGATAATTGGAAGTGCCTCAACTAATGCAACCCCGATGAACATAATTGTTTGAAGTGCGCCTTTTAATTCTGGTTGACGAGCAACACCTTCGATTGTACGTGATACGATAAGACCGTTACCAATACCTGCACCTAATGCTGATAAACCAATTGCAATTGCAGCTGCGATTACACCTAAACTCATTTAATTTGTCCTCCTTTGTATTATAAAAAAATAAATTTTTTCTTACTTAAATTATATTAATGGTCATGACTTACTTTATGAGCCATATAAACCATCGTTAACATTACGAAAATAAATGACTGGATTGAACCAACGAATACGCTGAATCCCATCCATGCTAACATCGGTACAAGTGCACCTAATGCTCCTAAGAATGATGCCCCGCCTAACTTAGCAAGTAATCCTAATAAGATTTCACCTGCGTAAATGTTACCAAATAAACGAAGACCTAACGTTAATGTGTTAGCAAACTCCTCAATAACCTTTAATGGGAATAAGAATTTCATAGGTTGGAAATAACCTTTAACATATTCTTTCGTACCCTTCATCTTAATTCCATAATAATGGGTGAGGGTAACTACCATCACGGCTAATGTTAATGCAACTGCTGGATCAGACGTTGGTGATCTCCACCATGCAATATGTTCGCCAGCCTCAACTGTTGAATACATGAATGGTAAACCAAGGAAGTTCGATACGATGATAAACATGATGAGCGTAACGCCAAGCGTTAAGAAACGTCCACCTGTTTTCCAATCCATCGTACTATTGATAATCCCTTTCACGAAGTCAAACACCCATTCCATGAAATTTTGCATCCCGGTTGGGCGAAGCGCTAAGCTGCGAGTTCCGATAACAGCGATTAAGAAAACAATAACTGCTGCTACAGTAACCATCATAACTGATGACAAATCGAACGTTAAACCTAGAAATTCAACTAATTTACCGTGTTCCACTAGTAATTCACCTCTCTTCCCTGCTCGTATACTCTAAATAAAGAAAATCTATGATCATGACAAGGTATCCTGTCAGCAATCCTACACCTAAGCCCCACATCGCAATTAACTCTTGATATTTGGCTGCAAATAAAATTAATAACCCAATCGTGGCGAATCTTGAATATGTACTTACCGCTGTCGCCTTAAACTTCACGTTTTCTCCATTTGTTACGCGATCTAATAGCTTGTCTGTTCTACGTGCAATGATGCGCAAACTAAGAAAACTGAAAATCGTTCCGATAATCAGTCCAAGAAATACATCCTTGTAAGAGGTAATTCCCCATCCTAGCACTAGAAGCGCAAGCAAGTAGTACATATATTTCTTTTGTCGTTGGACAAGTCCATGTACGTCTATCATCATTGCTCTCCCGAATAGTAATGTTGAATGAGTCGAATCATTGCGTATACCCCTGTTCCTAACCCGAGTAATAACCCTATAATAAGAAACAACGGAAACGTTCCAACCTTATTATCAATCCATTGCCCACCAAAGATTCCAATAAGAATAGAACCAACTAACTGAGCAAGTATTCCTGACATTAAAGCATACGCTTTTATATGGCTGCGATCGTTTTTTTGCAAGGATTCATCCCTCCAATATGTAACCCTCATTCACGATGTGTTAATAATAACTCATTTTTCTGCATAAATTCTATACAAAATAAAAAGTTTACATTTTCGTCACGGAATAGATGCATTTTTGTCACTGAAAGCCCTACCATCTATCCCCGTTGTTAGCATACAATAGGGTATTAACAGTGTCAACGAGAAATCGTAAAAAATCAAAAAATTTGAGTATTAGGCATTTCCTCCCAAAAATGAAAACGTTCCCCTTCTAAATACTGGTTAGAGATATGCAATTTCTAACAGTTTTCTCTTTATAATAGAAGAAAATGTTCACAAGTTTGTCACTATTATATTTTTAAGATATAGCGCTTTCCTTCCATAATATAGTGTCCCCGAGACGTAAGACTTCTATATTATATGTGATGTGTATATAACTTATGTTGTATATACCCTGTATATTTATCTCCCCCTCCCCCGTGCGCTGAGGGCGAAAAAAAAACGAGCGGGGAATCCCCCTCTCGTCTGTTGTCTTACTTCGTTCCGAATAAACGGTCACCAGCATCACCAAGACCTGGAACTACATAACCATGGTCATTTAACTTCTCATCTAATGCCGCTACATAAATATCAACATCAGGATGCTCTTCCTGCACTACTTTTACTCCTTCTGGAGCAGCTACGATACACATTAATTTAATTTGCTTTGCACCGCGCTTTTTCAGAGAATTAATTGCTTCAGCCGCAGAACCACCTGTTGCTAGCATCGGATCTAGTACGATAAAGTCACGCTCTTCTACATCCGTTGGAAGTTTCACATAGTATTCTACCGGTTGCAATGTTTCAGGGTCACGGTATAAACCAACGTGTCCTACTTTTGCTGCTGGAATTAATTTCAGAATTCCATCAACCATTCCTAAACCTGCACGTAAAATCGGAATTAAACCAAGTTTTTTACCAGCGATCACTTTTGTTGTCGCTTTGCTTACAGGTGTTTCAATTTCAATGTCTTCAAGTGGAAGGTCACGAGTAATCTCGAAAGCCATTAAGCTTGCTACTTCGTCCACTAATTCACGAAAATCTTTCGTACCTGTATTCTTATCGCGAATATATGTAATCTTATGTTGAATTAACGGGTGATCAAATACATACAGTTTTCCCATGTGAATCTCTCCTTTAGATGATATTCATGCGTTTACACGCTTCTTTACACTATTTACGATTGTAAAGAAAACGCTACTAATATTCAAGGGCAAATTTGGTAAAATCATGATTTTACGATGAATCTATCTAGTATCTTTACCAATTATGGGAGCTGTATCCTTCATTATATCGCCAAAATTTATTCATCATTTGTATACATACTTTAAAAATAATATATGTCCACAAAAAAAGACTACTAAAACAATTACGTTTCAGCAGTCTTTTTTAATCTATTATAGATTTGTATACATTGGGAATTTGCTCGTTAACGCTTCTACACGTTTGCGCGCTTCTTCTAGTTCAGCTTCATTCTCATGATTTTTTAATGTATGAGCAATAATTGCTGCAATCTCATCCATTTCTTCTAAACCGAAATCACGTGATGTTACCGCCGCTGTACCGATACGTACACCGCTTGTTACAAATGGGCTTGCTGTTTCAAATGGAATCGTATTTTTATTCACTGTAATACCAACTTCATCTAATACGTGCTCTGCTACTTTACCTGTAATTTCCAAGTTACGAACATCAATTAAGATTAAATGATTGTCTGTTCCACCAGAAACAAGTGTAAGTCCTTCCTTTTGAAGGCCTTCAGCTAAACGATTCGCATTATTAATGATATTTTGTGCATATGTTTTAAACTCATCTTGTAGTGTCTCACCAAATGCAACAGCTTTTGCAGCAATTACATGCATAAGTGGGCCACCTTGAATACCAGGGAAGATTGATTTATCAATTTGTTTTGCAAATTGCTCTTCACATAAAATCATACCGCCACGTGGGCCGCGTAATGTTTTATGTGTTGTTGTTGTAACAAAATGTGCATGTGGTACTGGATTTGGATGTAAACCAGCTGCTACTAAACCGGCGATATGTGCCATATCAACCATTAAGTACGCGCCCACTTCATCTGCAATCTCACGGAATCGTTTGAAATCGATAACACGAGGATATGCACTTGCACCTGCAACGATTAATTTTGGTTTATGTTCTTTCGCTTTTGCTAATACATCATCGTAATTAATACGGTGAGATTCAGCATCCACGCCATATTCTACGAAATTATATTGTACTCCACTGAAGTTAACAGGGCTTCCGTGTGTTAAGTGACCACCATGAGATAAATTCATGCCAAGTACTGTATCGCCTTGCTCTAAAATCGTGAAGTATACTGCCATGTTCGCTTGTGCACCAGAATGTGGTTGAACATTTACATGCTCTGCGCCAAAAATTTCTTTCGCGCGATCACGTGCGATATCTTCTACTACGTCTACGTGTTCACAACCACCATAGTAACGTTTTCCAGGATATCCTTCAGCATACTTATTCGTTAGAACAGAACCTTGCGCCTCCATTACTGCTTCACTTACGAAGTTTTCCGAAGCAATTAACTCGATCTTTGAACGCTGTCTTCCTAGTTCTGCCTCAATTGCAGCAAATACCTTTTCATCTTGACGTTTTAAATGATTCACCAAAATCCCCCTTTTCTGAACGAATTACATCAATTCCCAATAGTTTTTTCTCATTTATTCAGAAAAAACGAAAATTCAGGTTGTAATTCTTTCGAACCTTCATGTTTTCAACTACATTCTAACATGACTTTCTATATCATAAAAGAAAAAAAAAGACCAAAATTGGTCTTTTCTTTCTTCTATTATAAGGTCAGACTACATACCTTTTACCTTTCGATATACAGCTGTTATAAGACTTTATAATTTTTCATGTTTAACGGCAAGGAATAGCTTCTTCATTTGCCGCATAAACGGCACGTGCTCCACCTATTAGTTTCCCACGTGTTTTCGCCATCGTTACATGCGCACTTCCTATTTCCTTCACACTTGTACGAACCGGTACAGCTACATGCTTTAAATGCATACCGATAAATGTATCGCCGATATCCATTCCTGCATCTGCTTTAATAAACTCAATTACTACCGGATCTTTAAAATTGTGATACGCATACGTCGCTAATGCACCACCTGCTGATCTAACAGGCGTAACTGTTACAATTTCAAATTGATATTTCATCGCTACATCTCTCTCAACTACTAAAGCACGATTTAAATGCTCACAACATTGAAACGCCAATTCAATACCCGTTCTCTCTTGAAATTGTTTTAACTCAGAAAAAATCGCCTCTGCCACTTCCATCGTTCCTGATGTTCCAATTCTTTCACCTAGCACTTCGCTCGTGCTACACCCCACTACAAAAATTTGACCACTTTGCAGCGTGGCTTGTTCTTGGAAATCAGAAAGCGACATTTGTAGCTGTTCTCTTACCTTTACGATTTCTGTCATTACGCCTCTTCCTTTCACAGGTTGGTTCACCAAATTATATTTCATACTACTTATAGTTAGAATCTATTACTTTGTTTCGTACGTTTTAATTTTTCCTACTCGGTTTTCGTGACGGCCACCTTCATAGTCAGTTGTTAGCCAAATTTTCGCGATATCACGCGCTAGACCAGCTCCAATTACACGCTCGCCCATCGCTAACATGTTAGTGTCATTATGCTCTCTCGTCGCTTTCGCACTGAAAGTATCATGAACTAATGCACAACGAATACCATTTACTTTGTTTGCTGCGATTGACATACCAATGCCTGTCCCGCAAACTAAAATACCACGATCCACTTCACCATTCGCGACCATTTCTGCTGCTGGAAACGCAAAATCAGGGTAATCAACAGAACCAGCTTCACATTCACAACCTAAATCAATATATTCAATATTTAACTCTTCTAATAAACTTACAAGTTCTTTACGGATATTCATACCGCCGTGATCAGATGCTACTACTACTTTCATTTTTACCCCTCCGAAGTTTCAATCAATTATCTTCATTTCACACTCGCTACCTTAATGGAACAAAGTGATCTCCAATATCGTATTATACACGAAACATCAACCTTCTGAATGTTTTTTCAGTAAAGTTTGTACAAGTTTTTCCATCTCCTCTAACGTTTCTTTATAAATAGAAAGCGATCCGCCAAATGGATCTGAAATATCCTTACTTACACCCTTAGTTAATCCATATAATGTATCCAATTTCTTTTCCACGCTCGGATAATACCCAAGTACAATTTGCTTATGGTTTTCCGTCATTGTTACTACAATATCCGCCCAATCAACCAAAGTATCGTTTACCTGCTGCGCGGCATGATCGATTACAATTCCTTTTTCAGCTAAAGCTTCCTTTGCATGTATCGACACATCGCTTCCAGGATAGGCGAAGACACCAGCAGATTGCACTTCAAATTTACCTTCTCCATAATGACGAAGCAAAGCCTCAGCCATCGGACTACGGCATGTATTTCCAGTGCAAACAAATAACACCCGTTTCATCTAAACCCACCCCTTTTTTTCTGTTTCCTACATTTATCCCGATTGGTGAAGGCTAATAATCAGCGGGGGATGAACACCCTCCGCTGATTAAAGTTTCACTTTATCATAGCGTACATTAGAATAGAACAAAAGAAATGTGAATATACGAAAGGCGCATTTCTCTTATATTTTTTCTAAGAAAAATGCGCCTTATCCACATATATGAAACCCTATTTCCAAGTGCCCAAAGTATTTTACCATACATAACGAACACACTACGAAACAAAATAAGGAATCCATTTCATATGAAACGGATTCCTTCTATCAAATAATTATTTCATTGTAACTTTCATTACTTCTGTTGAACCTTTTGTAGCTGTTACACCTACAGTTGTCTTAATAGACTCAGCTGCATCTGTGTTTGTAATAACGATTGGAGTAATTGTGCTTTTCGCTTTTTCACGAATTAATTCTAAGTCAAATGAGATTAATTTATCTCCAGCTTTTACAGCTTGTCCTTCAGAAACGTGAGCTTCGAAACCTTCACCTTCCATTTTTACAGTTTCTAATCCAACGTGGATTAAAATTTCTGTACCGTTTTTCGCTTTAATTCCAATAGCATGTTTCGTGTGGAATAATTGTACGATTTCACCATCAACTGGAGATACAACTACACCTTCAGTAGGATCGATCGCAACACCGTCACCCATCATACGACCAGCGAATACTGGATCTGGTACTTCTTCAATATTTTTCACTGCTCCAGTTAATGGAGCTACGATTGTTTCTTCATTTGTTTTTGAACCAAAACCGAATAATTTTTTAAACATAGGATAGTCCTCCTTATAATTTACCTAAAAGTTTATAGGGCAATCTCTATTCAAGATCGAAATACACGTAAGACTTCATACTTCGAATGTTATACTGTAAAAACGCTTTCGAAATAAATCATGTCATTACTACTAGACTCTTATTGTAGCGCCTCACAAAATTCCAGTCAATTCTGATTGTCTGAATAACAATAAGAAGTTAACTTCTACTTATATTTTCTCTTTTTTTCACTTACTTGTCTAGAGGTCTTTACTACATTTTATTTTTTTGTTGTTAATTTGTAAAATTAATTTCAAACTTTTTTCAAAATCCACTTGACTAAAGTAAGTAACTATTTTATTATTACTTACATAAGATAAGTTAATAACTTTTAGGAGGTTTTTTTAAATGATGGATATCGGTCTTCTTATTATTCGTCTTATTATAGGTATTACATTCATGGGTCATGGCGCTCAAAAATTATTCGGTTGGTTCGGCGGTTATGGCTTAAAAGGAACAGGTGGCTGGATGGAATCAATCGGGTTACGCCCTGGTGTATTCATGGCATTTATGGCTGGCGCAACTGAATTATTAGGTGGTTTCTTATTTGCAGCAGGTATTTTCACTGTAATTGGTTCATTATTTATCGTTGGAACAATGTTAATGGCAATCTTCACTGTTCACGGAAAAAATGGTTACTGGGTAACACAAGACGGATTTGAATATAATTTAATTTTAATCGCCGTTGCAGTTGGTGTAGCTTTAATCGGTCCTGGCGCATACGTTTTACTTTAATATTTATCTCTATTTCGAGATATTTACCAAAAAAGAGATTACTTCAAATTGAGGTAATCTCTTTTTCACATCATCAAAAAAATATTATTTTCAGCAGGAGATTCCCATTGATATCTTGTAAACAAACAATAAGTATTCATATTTAGAAAGGGGATTACAACATGTTATCCATTAATCCAAACGAACAAACCGAAAAAGATAATTACAAATTACTAACAGGAAGTATCATTCCACGTCCTGTTGCATTCGTTACTTCTGTAACTAAAGATGGTGTATTGAACGGTGCGCCCTATAGTTATTTCAATATCGTCGCTGCCAATCCACCACTTATCTCAGTTTCAGTACAACGCAAAGAAGGAAAACCGAAAGACACTTCCAGAAACGCAATAGAAAAAGGGGAATTTGTCGTACATATTTCTGATGAATCTTACGTAGAAGCGATCAACGAAACAGCAGCCAACCTCCCTCCTAATGAAAGTGAAATCGAATTAGCAAAACTAACACCGATTGACAGTGATGTCATTTCAGTACCAGGGGTTAAAGAAGCAAACATTCGAATGGAGTGCATATTAGAACGCGCTATCCCACTCGGCGGAACCGAAGACTCGCCAGCTTGTGACCTACTAATCGGCCGCGTCGTTCGCTTTCACGTCGCTGAACACTTATACGAAAACGGTCGAATTCACGCCGAAGAACTAAAACCAATAAGCCGCCTAGCAGGACACAACTATGCAAAACTAGGAGAACAATTTGAATTAGTGAGGCCTATCTAAAAGTGGAGGCGACTCGTTCAGCTCTGACCAGCTAAGGTTCTTTCGTCCTAAAGGCGCTTTTTTCCTTTCGGGCGGAAGGTTCTTAGATGCGAAGAGCTAGTCGCCCGAACTGGATATCACACCCTAAAGGCGGAAGCGGCTCGTTCAGAATGAGAGGGGGATGGAGCTCCTGACGTAGAGGCGCTTTTTGCCTCGCAGGAAGGCGCGAAGCCACCGACCATTCTAGCCGCTGGAGCTGGATACATTTAAAAGCGGAACCGACTGCCAAGACCCGGTGGCTAAGGTTCTTCCTCACAGAAGATGCTTTTTATCTTCTCGTGGGGAAGGTTCTTAGACTCAAGGGCCTAGGAGGTGAAGCTGGCCACTGGAACTGGATATATCCCCTAAAAGCGCAAGGGGCCCGTTCACTTCCATCACCTAAACATAACCCCCGCTGAAAGCGGGGGATTTTTTATCGTAATTCTTCGTTCTTCTCCTCTAATGCCGGTAATTTCTCTTTTTTAGATCTACCAAGCTTTATTACAAAGAAATATAAGGAAAGTAACGTAATAAGGAAAACAATTAAAAACGGGTACGGAGAATAAAAAGTACGCGCCGCCTCCGATTTTCCTGCAACAAACTTCAATGACTCAATATCTAAAAACTCAGCAAACATTTGTACACCGAGCATACTGAACCAAAAAACAAAAAAACTAATAATAATACCAAAAACTTGCTTCAATCTCGTCATTCATCTCATCCTTTCTATATTTGTAATTTTTTAGTGTGATCAATATAGTACAAACGAAACTATGCACAGAAAGGAACTATCTCACCATTCACGAATTAACTTAATCCAACCTAACATCGAAATTTGCAAAATAACACCCAATATTATAAGTCTTCTTAGCCATCGAGGAAAGAAGGTTAAAAGCTTAACATACCATTCCAATAGCTTGTTCATAATTCCCTCCTACATAAAATTATATAGGAAAAAGGAGATACAATCCAAACCCAACAAGAATAATACCACCTACTATTTCACCGTATGTGCCAAGTATATTTTTGGCATGGCTACCAAGCAATAAACCCATCCAAGCCAGTAGCATACTTATTAGTCCGAACAATAATATCGTAATAATTGTCTCTGCTCCGTAAATTCCAAGACTAAGACCTACTGAAAAACTATCTATACTGACACCAAATGCAAATACAAATAAACTAATTCCAATTGGAGCAGTTCTAGTCTCTTCCCCTTCTAAAATAGACGAATATACGATATAGAACCCTAGCCCAATTAATAAAATAGCTCCTGCAAAATTTGCGACATCCCCATACCTCTCTGATAGAAAACGTCCTAGTACCATTCCGATAAATGGCATAATAATATGAAATATCCCAATCGTCATACCTATATAAAGGATTTGTCTTAACTTTAATGTTACCATCCCCATACCGAGGCTCACTGAAAATGCATCCATCCCCAGGGCAAATGCCATAATTATTAAAGGTATTAATTGTTCAAGTGTCATTCATATCCCCCCTCGGACGTGCTACTTCACAATATGCTTATCCGAGGAGAAATATTCTGTTTGCTAAAGGTACATTATCATTCAATAATAATCTGATGTCCCGCAGCTTTTGTTAAACGATTCATAATTGCATTTCCTATGCCTTCATTCGGGAATGATTCACTAAAAATAACATCTACTTCACTTGCATCAAACGTTCTAAGCACATCATATAACTTAGTCGCAACGCTGGCTAAATCGCTTCGCACACCACAAGACAATACAACATCTGCACTATACACATGCTGATACTCTTCTGTCGTTAATACACCTACTTTAAACCCTTCTTTCTTTTTCTCATCCACAATACGTTGAATAAACTCACGGGACCCTTCAACAATACTAAGTGGCGCTTTCGGTGCATAATGTGTATATTTCATTCCAGGTGATTTTGGTTTTTCTTTCTCATCCTTTAAAGCTGGATCTAAAGAAACATTTCCTATCACGGCCTCTAATTGCTCCTTCGTAATCCCACCTGGACGTAAAATCGTCGGAACCTCGCTCGTACAATCAATTACAGTTGATTCAACGCCTACTCCTGTTGCCCCGCCATCAACAATACCAGCAATTTTCCCATTTAAATCTTCATACACATGAGAAGCTAACGTTGGACTTGGGCGTCCTGAACGATTCGCACTCGGTGCCGCAACAGGCACGTTTGCCTCTTCAATAAGGGCGAGCGCTACTGGATGATCCGGCATCCTCACTCCGACTGTATTAAGTCCTGCCGTAACCCTCTCTGAAATCCCTTTTTTTCTCGGTAAAATGATTGTTAATGGTCCTGGCCAAAAATGCTCCATTAACTTTTCTGCAACCGGCGGAATTTCTCTTACGATACCATCTAACTGAGATTTTGTTCCTATGTGGACAATCAGTGGATTATCGCTCGGTCTCCCTTTCGCTTCAAAAATTTTCGCTATCGCTTCATCATCCATTGCGTTTGCTCCTAACCCATATACCGTTTCCGTTGGGAAGGCCACCGCTTCATTTTCTCTTAATAATCTCGCTGCTTCTTTTAATTGTGGATAATATTTTTTTCTTTCCACAACATTATCCACAACCCACATATTTGTATGCATTTTTTCCCACGTCCTTTTCTACCATGAAATACTTGTCTATTTTTAGTTTACTATAAGATTTATCCAAAAGACAAACAAGGTTTATCCACAAAATGTGGATAAACCTTGTTAATCCGTGGATAACTTTGTGAATAGCTGACAATTTAGTATTATTGCATTTAGCTCTTTTATATTTTTACAAAAGTGTTCTAACTGTCGAATTTCCTCTGGCACTTCCTCTTTCTCTATAATGACAAAGTTAAAAAACTGAAAGATGGTCACAGATTGTGGATGATTTGTGAGTAAGTACAATTGTCGAATATCTTTTTCTTTCATATACTGCAAAAACATCTCGAAAAAATATAAGAAAGTCTGTTTATCCACATTAGGTGTGAATAAACAAGAACGGATAAGTGCATTTTCTCCACTTTGTTCATATCCAATTACCGCTCGTATTTCTCCCGCCTCTTCCAAGATCATAAATTGTGCGTACAACTCATTTATTTTATCATCTTTTTTATTAGCTTGTCCGAAAAAAGAATGTAATCTTTCTACATCTGCTTTCGTAGCAAAATACACGTTCTTCATAATAAATCCCTCCTCATTGATATATATGAGGAAGGATTTATTAATAGCACTATTTAGAGAATAAAGATGTAAAAGCTTCGACGATAAATAATTTAACCTCTGGTTTCTCTTCCTCTTCTACTGTTACATACTCATTTTGCTTTTCTTGTTTTTGCTCCACAGGTTTCTCCACTTTTTCCACAGTTTTTGTTTCTACTTTTTTTACAGGCTGTTCTTCTACTTGTGTTTCGTGTTTTACTACTTTCTTTTCCTGTGCTGTTACTTTTTCAGCTTTTTCCGGCTTTACTACTTTCTTTTCTTTCACCTTATCCTCTTTCTTCTCCGGTACATCCACTACTTCCTCATCTAATTGTCTCACCTGCTCCTCTTCAGGAGATTCAGCTTTCACAACATGTTCTTCTTTCCTTACAGCTGTACCACTTGAAAAATCTAAGAAACACATCGGTGGAAATAATACACACCACCAGTTTGCACCTTCACCTTTTCCAATTGTAATAAGTACCGCTTCATATTCTCCTGCTGGATAAATAAAATTCCCATATACCTTTGTAGGAAATTTCACATTCTTACCGAATTTCACTTGAAACGCCTCTTTACTTCCTTCTCTTTTCAGTGTATTTGCCACTGTCTTTTCAATTTCAGGAATATGATTTTGAATTACTTTTCGAGCTTCTTCAAATGACGTTAAATCCGCTACCCATCCATCAATTTGCGCTTTTACTTCATCGCGTACTTTACGCTTTAACGCCTGATCTTTATCGGAATCACTATTAGCTAAAATACGTAATCGAACGGCCTCTTTCGGAATAACAGTAGGCCCTTTTGCATCAGCTTTCATATATCCAAACTGCACAAGTAACTGTGCACCAATTAATAATAAAAGAAAATAAGCAATAACTTGTTTTTTCATTTCCTCCACCGTCCCCTCTAGAAACAGTGTGGACAGAGTTACTTCTTTCTAAACTATTAAATTCAAAATCTATATAAAAAACCGATAGAAAAGCATTTTTTCATTGGCGAGAGGGACTGGCTATGTATAGGAGCGGTCAGGGCCTTTTCCTGCCACGCGCAAAGTGTTAAAACAAAGACAGGCAACAAGGTGTATGTCCATTTTTATCTTTATGACAACAATCTATAGGTAATAAGGTACGTATTTTCTCTGGAATAATACTCCTTACCAAACTTCTAAATAGAATGTATGGCTGAGTAGTTACGAATTTTTCATACAAAAAATAGAGTAAGGCTTATACCTTACTCTATCTCTGCAAATACCATGCGATCTTTTCCATTAATATCAAATACAACTTCAACTTGAGCGCGCGGGAAAGTTTGCTGTAATAATGCTTTCACATCTTCACCTTGCCCTACACCAATTTCAAACGCCACAATCGCCTTTTTCTGTAATACATTCGGTAATTCCTCCATAAAACGACGATAGAAATCTAGTCCATCTTCACCACCAACAAGCGCACGCTTCGGCTCATGCTCCTTCACAACAGTAGAAAGACCACGCCAATCTTCCTCTGGTATGTACGGTGGATTGGAAACAACAACATCTAACTTCTGACCTGTTCCATAAAACGGAGACAGTAAATCGCCGTGATAGAAAGTTACATCCGCCCCTAAAGTTTTTGCATTTTCTTTTGCAACTTCAATCGACTCCTGCACGATATCTACTGTATACACATGAAGATTTTTATTTTCTAAAGCGAGCGTAATAGAAATCGCTCCACTACCTGTTCCAATATCCGCTATGTGAAGCTCCTCATTACCGAAATGGCGCTCAATTCTCTCTAGCACCCCAACTATAAGTTCCTCTGTTTCCGGTCTTGGTATCAATACCTCTTCATTTACAAAGAATGATCGGCCATAAAACATTTCATAACCGAGCATATATTGGATCGGAGTACCTTCTACGTGCTTGTGGATAAATTGTGCAAAACTTTTCTCTTGTTCCGCAGTTATTTCTTCACGCATATTCATGAGCATTCCGGTTCTGTTCGTCTTTAATACATGACAAAGGACGATTTCTCCCGCATTTTCATCTCGTCCATTTTCCTGTAAAAAAGAAGAAGCCCATTTCAGGGCTTCATAGACACGCATTACTCAGCTGCCTCCATCTTTTGCGCCTGATCTTCCATCACTAAGGCATTGATGAAATCATCTAACTTACCTTGTAGGATTTGATCTAGCTTTTGAATCGTTAAACCGATTCGATGGTCTGTAACACGGTTTTGCGGGAAGTTATACGTACGAATACGCTCTGAACGATCTCCGGTACCAACAGCTTGTTTACGGTTTTGATCATACTCAGCTTGCGCTTCTTGTCTAAATTTATCATAAACACGTGCGCGTAATACTTTCATCGCTTTTTCTTTATTCTTAATTTGTGATTTCTCATCCTGACAAGATACAACTACACCAGTCGGTAAATGCGTTAAACGTACCGCTGACATCGTTGTATTAACGCTTTGTCCACCAGGACCACTAGAAGCAAACGTATCAACACGAACATCTTTTTCATGAATATTAATTTCTACTTCTTCTGCCTCTGGTAGTACAGCTACAGTTGCTGTAGATGTATGAATACGTCCGCCAGATTCCGTTTCAGGAACACGTTGTACACGGTGAGCACCATTCTCGAATTTCAGCTTCGCGAAAGCACCTTTACCGTTAATCATAAAGATAATCTCTTTATATCCACCTAACTCTGTATAGCTCGCTTCGATAATTTCAGTTTTCCAACCTTGCACCTCAGCATAACGGCTATACATACGATATAAATCACCAGCAAATAAAGCTGCCTCGTCACCACCAGCAGCGCCACGAACCTCAACGATAACGTTTTTATCATCATTAGGGTCTTTTGGAACAAGTAAAATCTTCAGACGTTCTGATAATGTTTTCTCTTGTCCTTCTAATTCAGAAACCTCTTCTTTTACCATATCACGCATATCAGCGTCTAACTTATCTTCTAACATTGCTTTTGCATCTCGTAATTGCTCACGAACATCTTTATACTCACGGTACACCTCTACCGTGTCCTGAATATCAGATTGCTCTTTTGAATACTCACGAAGCTTATTTGTATCACTAATAACCTCTGGGTCACTTAACAATTCATTCAACTTCTCATAACGATCTTCTACAGCTTGCAAACGATCTAACACACCATTCACCTCTACATCCTAGTATCTAATACAAATAGTATATGGTACTTAATCAAAAAAACGCAAATTATATTTAAAAGCGTAAGCGGCTTGCTCAGGATCGCAGGACATTGGAACTCTCGACCTTGAAGCGCTTTTTGCTTCGAGCGAGAGAGTGAAATGGCCGGAGATTCTAGCCGCTGGAGCTAGATAATATTTAAAGCGCAAGCGGCTCGCTCAGAATGGGAGGAGGTTGGAGCTTCTGACAGAGAGGCGCTCTTTGCCTCGCAGGAAGAAGCGAAACCACCGACCATTCTAGCCGCTGGAGCTAGATAATATTTAAAGCGCAAGCGGCTCGCTAAGCTCTGACTGGCTAAGGTTCTCTCGCACAAAAGGTGCTTTTCACCTTGAGTAGCGGCGGTTCTTAGACACGAAGAGCTTGCCACCAATCTTCATCTATTTTCGAAAAAAACCCGCTCTACATAGCGAGTTTCACTTATCTTTGTTTTGTAGGTACTGCATGACAATGACGACAACGTGGTTCATACGATTCTGAAGCCCCAACTAAAATAATTGGATCATCAAATGCCGCTGGTTCTCCATCGATTAAACGTTGCGTACGACTTGCAGGAGATCCACATTCAGAACAAACTGCCTGCAATTTAGTTACATGTTCAGCAATCGCCATCAGCTGAGGAACTTGTCCAAATGGTAGACCACGGAAATCTTGGTCTAATCCAGCTACAATGACACGATAGCCACGATTTGCCAATACTTGCACCACTTCCACAATGTCCCCATCAAAAAATTGTACCTCATCGATTGCAATAACATCCATTTCTTCTGTTACATGGTTAAATATATCTTTTGAAGCTGAAACAGGAACTGCTTTAACCTTTAATCCATTATGTGATACAACATCTTCTTCACTATAACGATTATCAATACATGGTTTAAATACAATCGCATGTTGTTTCGCAAATTGTGTACGGCGTATACGGCGGATGAGCTCTTCTGATTTCCCAGAAAACATACTCCCGCAAATCACTTCAATCCAACCATTTTGATTCATTAAGTACATTGAGCTCTCCTTTCATCTACTTTCCTAATCCAAAGTAGGGTAAAGGTTTAATATTTTCACAAAAAAAACAGACAAGCGAATACATACACTTGCCTGTTTTATGTTCTTTATTACTTGATGCCGTATTTCTTATTGAAGCGGTCAACACGTCCGTCTGCAGTAGCAAACTTCTGACGTCCAGTGTAGAATGGGTGAGAATCAGAACTGATCTCAATTTTTAGTAATGGATAAGTGTTACCATCTTCCCACTCAACAGTTTCGCTAGAGCCTTTTGTAGACCCGCTTAAGAATTTGAAGCCAGTGTTCGTGTCCATAAATACAACTTTATTGTAATTTGGATGGATTCCTGCTTTCATTCTTTTCATCTCCTTCCGCCCTGAATCATTTTCGAAACAGAGTTTTTCATCTTCAGCTGCTTACACAACTATATTGATGAAACACATATGATGAAATTATAACAAGGCTAACTCCATTTTGCAACTACCTGTTTTTGTCTTTTTAAAATTAAAAGTGGAGGCGGCTCGTTCAGAATGAGAGGGGGATGGAGCTTCTGACGTAGAGGCGCTTTTTGCCTCGTAGGAAGAAGCGAAGCCACCGACCATTCTAGCCGCTGGAGATGGAACTAGATACCCCTTAAAGCGCAAGCGGCTCGCCCAGAATCGTAGGGCACTTCAAGCTCTCAATCCAAATACGATTTCCATCTTAAAAAACAATTTTTTCCATATATTACTCTCTCTAATATTCCCTTAAAAACATAAAAAACTCGCTTACTACGAAATAAGCGAGTCCCCATCTTTTCCCTTACTTAGTGGTTACATACCTTTTTGAGTCTGCAACAATGTTTTGTAAAAATTCTTCATTTGTCTTTGTTTGACGAAGTTTACGTAAGAAGCCTTCAACAAAGTCTGGTGTATCACGCATTGTTTTACGAATACCCCACAGCTTGTCTAAATGTTCTTTCGGAATTAATAGGTCTTCTTTACGCGTACCAGAGCGACGAATATCAATCGCTGGGAAGATACGGCGCTCAGCTAATGAGCGATCTAAGTGAAGTTCCATATTTCCAGTTCCTTTAAACTCCTCGTAAATTACATCATCCATACGAGACCCTGTATCAACAAGCGCTGTTGCTAAAATCGTTAGGCTACCGCCCTCTTCGATATTACGCGCAGCCCCAAAGAAACGCTTCGGTCTATGAAAAGCAGCAGGATCAATACCACCCGATAAGGTTCTACCACTTGGCGGAATAACAAGGTTGTAAGCACGCGCTAAACGGGTAATACTATCCATTAAAATGACAACGTCCCTTTTATGTTCTACAAGACGCATTGCACGCTCTAATACAAGCTCCGCTACTTTAATATGATTCTCTGGCACTTCATCAAAAGTAGAACTTACAACATCACCTTTAACAGAACGTTCAATATCTGTTACTTCCTCTGGACGCTCATCAATTAAAAGTACAATTAATTCTGCTTCCGGATGATTTGTTGTGACACTGTGTGCAATTTCTTTTAACAGACTTGTTTTACCAGCCTTTGGAGGCGCAACAATTAAACCACGTTGTCCAAATCCAACTGGTGCGATTAAATCCATGATGCGTGTCGGTAACTTTTTCGTTTCCGTCTCCAATTTCATTTGGCGATCTGGGTATAACGGTGTTAATGCAGGGAAATGTACACGCTCTTTTGCTGAGTCTGGATCATCTCCATTTACAGCTTCAACTTGTAGCAATCCAAAATAGCGCTCATTTTCTTTCGGAGGTCGTACTTTACCAGAAACCTTATCTCCATTACGTAAATCGAAACGACGAATTTGCGAAGCCGAGATATAAATATCTTCTGAGCTTGGAGAATAATTGATAGGACGTAAGAATCCAAATCCTTCTGATTGAATAATTTCTAATACGCCTTCCATGAAAAAGAAACCTTCTTTTTCTGCTCGAGCTTTTAAGATAGAGAAGATTAGCTCTTTTTTCGTTAACTTGCTGTAATACGAAATCTTAAATTCCTTCGCAAGCTCGTATAACTCTTTTAATTTCATGTTTTCTAATGCTGCAATTGACAAATTCATTCAGACACCACACTTTAACTTTATTCTCTTTTCACATGGGTAAAGGGAAAAATACGGAAGGCAAATAAATAATAATGAAAGGCAATAAGTTCAAGTAGGATAATATTCACTATTGTAACCCTTTTATCTAGTTTTAATCAATACGTTGAAACACAAATACAAGAAGCGAAGACAAGAAAATTTGTCTTCGCCTTTTCATATTTCTTTCTTTTTTTCTACTCACCTGATTTTAAGGCAGAATAGATAAGGCATTTCTGCTTTTATTTAATCCAGTTCCAGCGGCTAGAATCTCCGGTCATTTCGCTCTCTCACTCGAAGCAAAGAGCGCTTCAAGGTCGAGAGCTTAAAGTGTCCTGCGATTCTAAACGAGCCGCTTACGCTTTTTATTTAATCCAGCTTCAGCAGCTAGAATGGTCGGTGGTTTCGCTTCTTCCTGCGAGGCAAAAAGCGCCTCTTCGTCAGGAGCTCCATCCCCCTCCCATTCTGAACGAGCCGCTTACGCTTTTTATTTAATAACCAAATTCGGTTTTTTATTTAAGCTATGGCGGCCGTCTACGAAGCGTACTGTGCCTGATTTTGCACGCATAACAAGGGATTGTGTTGTTCCGACGCTACCTTTAAATTGAACGCCTCGTAATAGTTCTCCGTCTGTTACACCTGTTGCTGCAAAGATTGCATCGTCACCTTTTACTAAGTCTTCCATACGAAGGATACGATTGATATCTTCAATACCCATTCTTTTACAACGAGCTAGTTCAGCTTCGTTTTGAGGTAAGAGCTTCCCGTGAATTTCTCCACCTAAGCATTTTAATGCGACCGCAGCTAATACACCTTCAGGTGCTCCACCAGAACCGAATAGAATATCTACACCAGTACGGTCAAATGCTGTATTGATTGCTCCAGCTACATCTCCATCGTTAATTAATTTAATACGAGCACCAGCTTTACGAATTTCTTCGATAATTGCTTGATGACGTGGACGGTTTAAAACTGTCGCTACAACATCTTCGATATCTTTATTTTTCGCTTTCGCAACTGCACGTAAGTTGTCGATAATAGGTGCGTCAATATCAACTGCACCAACTGCTTCTGGACCAACCGCTATTTTATCCATGTACATGTCAGGAGCATGTAACAAATTGCCGTGATCTGCAATTGCAATAACAGCAAGCGCATTCCAGCCGCCAGCCGCTACGATATTTGTCCCTTCTAAAGGATCAACTGCAACGTCTACGCGTGGTCCATATCCTGTACCCAATTTTTCTCCGATATATAGCATTGGCGCTTCATCCATTTCACCTTCGCCAATTACAACTGTACCTTTCATCGGAATTGTATCAAATACATCACGCATAGCTGATGTTGCTGCACCATCTGCCTCATCTTTTTTTCCGCGCCCCATCCAACGCGCTGATGATAATGCTGCAGCCTCTGTTACACGTACTAACTCCATAGATAAACTTCTTTCCACGATAATCCCTCTCCTTTAAGTCTTTATATTTCTGCCGTATTTTGTGAACCTTGTTTTTCTATAAAGTGTACTTCCGTTAGTAGTGATTCTTCGCTCCCCATTAACGGAAGTATCACCACCTTATCCCGATTGGTGAGGGTTAATAATCGGCGTGGGATACCCCATACTGATTAAAGTTTCACTTTATGCATTCTTCATTTCTTCAATTTCTTGCTTTGTCATTTGTTCTCGCCAAATGTTTGCACCAAGCCCTTTAAGCTTGTCTACTATATTTTCGTAACCTCGATCAATATGATCAAGTCCCGTTACTTCTGTAATGCCATCTGCCATTAAACCCGCAATAACAAGGGACGCACCAGCTCGGAGGTCACTCGCTTTCACCTTCGCACCTTGCAATAAAACCGGTCCAGTCACAATTGCTGAACGGCCTTCTACTTTAATTTGCGCGTTCATACGGCGCAATTCATCAATATGCTTGAAACGTGCGCTGTAAATTGTATCAGTTACAACTCCTGTTCCATGCGCTTTTGTTAAAAGCGTTGTAAACGGCTGTTGTAAATCCGTTGGAAACCCTGGATATACAAGCGTTTTTACATCAACTACTTTTAACCTTCTATTGCCGTTCACTGTAATTTGGTCATCGTTCGTTTCAATTTGAACACCAGCTTCTCTTAGCTTCGCAGTAACGGATTCTAAATGCTGAGGAATAACATTATCAACTGTTACTTCTCCTCCTGATGCTGCTCCTAAAATCATATACGTACCAGCTTCAATACGGTCTGGAATAATAGTGTGGTGACAACCGTGCAGTGAATCCACACCATCAATTCGGATTACGTCTGTACCAGCACCTTTAATACGTGCTCCCATACTCGTTAACAATGTAGCTACATCAATAATCTCTGGTTCTTTCGCTGCATTTTCAATAACAGTTCTACCTTTCGCTCGTACAGCCGCTAGCATAATATTAATTGTAGCTCCTACACTAACAACATCTAAATAAATACGTGCCCCACGTAGTTCGTCTGCTCTTAAATAAATGGCACCTTGTTCATTTGTAACATATGCCCCTAACGCTTCAAACCCTTTAATATGCTGATCAATCGGTCGTGGCCCTAAATGACATCCACCTGGAAGCCCAATAACAGCTTTTTTAAAACGGCCAAGCATTGCACCCATTAAATAATAAGAGGCGCGCAATTTTTTCACTTTTCCATTTGGTAAAGGCATCGCAACCATGTTAGAAGGATCGACTACCATCTCTTCTTCCTGCCCATAAGTTACTTTCCCTCCAATTTCCTCTAGTAAGTCTCCTAACATTTTCACGTCCGAAATATTAGGAACACCGCCAATAGTTACTGGAGTATCTGCTAAAATTGTCGCTGGAATTAGTGCAACAGCACTGTTCTTTGCACCACTCACACGAATTGTTCCATTTAAAGCTCTTCCGCCTTCAATTAGCAACTTTTCCATATTGAGCTCCCTTCTTGTGAATGTATTTATCTTCTACTTCTTTATAAGAAGTAGAAGATTCCCCCTTAAGAATCTCAATCACTCTTTCCATCCCGAAACTCAATAAGTAGAAAACCATCACCTGTAGCTCCCCTGCTGTACAAATAGATGAAGATTAACTATTCATCGAATCAAATTACTCAATTCAGATACTTACCACATTTATTAATAGGACTATGCACATTATTTTCTATATTTGCAAACCAAAAATTCACTTTATAAAATCTTTAGACTTGTTCGCGCTTTCATTATACAACGAAAGGAAACCGTCTAAAAGACTAGACGGTTTCCAAAACGGAATTTTATTCTTACGCTTTACCGTTAGAACCGAACTCACGCATTTTACCAGCAACAGTTGCTTTGATAGCGTCGCGGCCAGGTCCAATATATTTACGAGGATCGTAAACTTCTTGGTCTTTGTTTAATGCTTCACGAACAGCTTTTGTAAACTCAATTTGGTTCTCAGTGTTTACGTTAATTTTTGAAGTACCTAGAGAAATAGCTTTTACGATATCAGCAGTTGGGATACCAGTACCACCGTGTAATACTAAAGGTACGCCAGTGAAGTCACGAACTTGTTCCATTTCAGCGAATCCTAAGTTAGGCTCACCTTTGTAAGGACCGTGTACAGAACCTAAAGCTGGAGCTAGGCAATCGATACCTGTTGCTTCAACAAGGTGCTTACACTCTGCTGGATCAGCGTAAATTACGCCTTCAGCGATGATGTCGTCTTCTTGTCCGCCAACTGTTCCAAGCTCAGCTTCAACAGATACGTTACGAGCGTGTGCGTATTCTACCACTTTTTTAGTAGTTTCAACGTTTTCATCGAATGGGTGGTGAGAAGCGTCGATCATTACAGATGTGAAACCTGCATCAATTGCTTCTTTACATTTTTCGAAGCTTGAACCATGGTCAAGGTGAATCGCTACAGGAACAGAAATGTTCATTTCTTCGATTAAAGCTTTAACCATAGCTACAACTGTTTTGAAACCAGTCATATGACGAGCTGCACCCTCAGATACACCTAAGATTACAGGAGATTTTTCTTCTTCCGCAGCAGCTAAGATAGCTTGAGTCCACTCTAAGTTGTTCATGTTGAATTGACCAACTGCGTATTTTCCTTCTAGTGCTGTGTTTAGCATTTCTTTCATAGAAACTAAAGGCATGGTGAATCCTCCTAAAAAACGTTTTTTGTATCCGATAAATTCTTATCGCTGGTAGTATGACCAGAATAAGGTAAAATATGTATATTTACATACCGGACTTCTTTCTACACTCAATAGGATAACAACTTGTACTCAAAAACTCAACTGTATTCACCTGCTCAATAGTCCATGTAAACGCTTTTTTCCATATTTTTTATAAAAAATTCATTTTTTACGCCTCTACAGCAAGCTGATCTCTCACTGCTTGACGAATCTCATCAATATCAAACGGTTTAGCAAAGTGCATTAAAGCTCCTAAATCTTTCGCTTCTTGAATCATATCCAATTCTCCATAAGCAGTCATTAAAATCACTTTAATACTCTCATCAATTTCTTTTACATGTTTTAAAATCTCTATACCATCCATACCTGGGATTTTCATATCTAACACTACTAAATCCGGATTATCTTTTTTCACGATATCTAAAGCTTGAAATCCATTCGCTGCTTGGAACGTCTGATAACCTTCTTTTTGGAACACTTCATGCAATAAAACACGAATGCCATATTGATCATCAACGATTAAAATTTTCCCTTCCATAACTCCCAACCTTTCTGTGTAAGTACAAGATTTAAAGCTTCTTATATCTTATCGGTTTATTTTCGCTACTCTTTGCCAAATCCCTTCCTATTCTTTCTTATTTTACCGTTTCCTATTTTGTTATGCCACCCTACTATTTCCCCTTTCCAAAAAAAATAAGCTATAATGAGAACCAGCTAACACGAAAGAAAGGAGCAACAACATGTTAAAAATTTTCTCGACTCAATTAAGTGGATATTTCTCCAAAATTTCTCAAAAAGAAGAAATGAATATAGAAGATAGCGCTCGTCTACTTGCCCAGGCGTTAGTTGGGGACGGCTTCATTTACTTGCATGGTACAAACGAAATGGAAGGTATTGTTTCAGAAGCATTATTTGGCGCCGAACCAATGAAACAAGCAAAACGTTTAATAGAAAACGGTGAACCGGCGGCAGTGACTTCTGCGGACCGCGTGCTTCTTATTAGTCGTTTTTCGACAGATGAAGAAATTATAAAAACCGCGAAAAAACTTCATGAAGAAGGCCAATCTATCGTTGGAATCTCGACTATTCAAGAAGGTGTTGAATCACTGGAACAATATACAGATGTACATATTGATACAAAGCTGTTAAAAGGTCTTATTCCAGATGATGAAGGTAACCGCTATGGGTTCCCAAGTTTAATTATAGCTTTATTTGCTTATCACGGATTGAAATTTACAATTGATGAAATGTTAAACGAATATTAAAAAAAGCGCCCTATTTCAGGCGCTTTTTTTTATTACTTGCTCTCTTTATTCGTAATAGAAGCACTTACGAAGTCATGGAACAATGGTTGTGGACGGTTTGGACGAGATACAAGTTCTGGATGGAACTGTGCTGCCACGAACCAAGGGTGATCTTGTAATTCAATAATTTCCACTAGACGACCGTCTGGGCTTGTACCAGAGAATACAAATCCTGCTTTTTCCATATCTGGACGGAATTGATTGTTGAACTCATAACGATGACGATGACGCTCATATACAACCGGCTCATTGTAAGCATTGTAAGCATTTGTTTCTTCAGCAAGCTTACATGGATATAGACCAAGGCGAAGTGTACCACCTAAATCTTCTACATCTTTTTGTTCTGGTAATAAATCGATGATTGCATAAGGTGTGTCAGGATTAATTTCAGAAGAGTTAGCCCCTTCTAATCCTAATACGTTACGTGCGAATTCGATTGATGCAAGTTGCATACCTAGGCAAATTCCTAAGAATGGAACTTTGTTTTCACGAGCATATTGAATTGCAACGATTTTACCTTCTACACCACGATCGCCGAAGCCACCTGGTACAAGGATACCATCTGTGTCGCCAACTAATTCTTTTACGTTCTCTGCTGTTACGTGCTCAGCATTTACCCATTTCACTTCTACATCTGTGTCGAATGAATAACCTGCATGACGAAGCGCTTCTACAACAGAAATGTATGCATCTTGAAGCTCTACGTATTTACCAACAAGAGCGATTTTTGTTTTCTTAGAAAGGTTACGTACTTTATTAACTAGCGCAGTCCAATCTGTCATATCTGCAGCTGGATTGTCTAACTTCAAGTGATCACAAACGATTTGGTCCATGTTTTGTTCTTGAAGAGATAATGGAACCGCATATAAAGTATCTGCATCGCGTGCTTCGATAACTGCTTTTGTATCGATGTCACAGAATAATGCAAGCTTGTCTTTCATGTCCTGAGAAACAGGTAGTTCTGTACGAACAACGATAATATTTGGTTGAATACCTAAGCTGCGAAGCTCTTTAACGCTATGTTGCGTTGGTTTTGTTTTCATTTCACCCGCTGCTTTCAAGTACGGGATTAACGTACAGTGAATGTACATTACATTGTCACGACCGATGTCGCTCTTAATTTGACGAATTGCTTCTAAGAATGGTAAAGACTCGATATCACCAACAGTTCCACCGATTTCTGTAATAACAACGTCGGCATTTGTTTCGCGACCAGAACGATATACACGTTCTTTAATTTCGTTAGTAATGTGAGGAATAACTTGAACTGTTCCTCCTAAATATTCACCACGGCGCTCTTTTTGAAGAACTGAAGAGTAAATTTTACCTGTTGTTACGTTGCTGTATTTGTTTAAGTTGATGTCGATAAAACGCTCATAGTGACCTAGGTCTAAGTCCGTTTCTGCACCATCATCTGTTACGAATACCTCACCGTGTTGGTAGGGGCTCATAGTCCCTGGGTCTACGTTAATGTATGGATCAAACTTTTGAATAGTTACGTTTAAACCACGATTCTTTAAAAGTCTTCCAAGAGATGCTGCTGTAATACCTTTACCTAAAGACGATACTACACCGCCTGTTACAAAAATATACTTAGTCATGAAAATACTCCCTTCTACTTCGTTGTTATATAATCACCGTTGCAAAGCGCAACGTATGTAGATAACACTGTATCTATCTTATTGTTAGGCTCTTTTTATTTTCTAAACAAAAAACAAAAAAGAAAATTGCTCCCCTCATCACATAAAGTAATAAGTAGGGAGCAATTTTCTTTTATATTTACACTTTAAAAGTATTATCGTCTTTTTTTAAAGAGCCCAAAAATGATTCTACATGGACGATAATGAAAAGTCAAGAACTACCGCTCTTCCTCTTCTTCTTCTTCAGTTTCATCATACTCAAGTTCTTCTTCTGCGAAGTCTTCATTATCTTCTTCTAAATCATCAAGATCATCATCTGCGTCTTCGTCTTCAAGAACTTTGTCCAAATCTACTACATCTTCTTCTACTACTTCTTCTACTTCTTCTACATCATCTTCTTCAATGTAGTCGTCAAAACCGTCTTCTTCAACTTTACGTTTCTTCTTCGGTTTTGGCTGAGGCAGAATTTCTTCATCAATTTGCTCATATGGGTACCAGCTACGTAGCCCCCAACGATTTTCTCCTAAATTAATGAAACGTCCATCGATGTTTAAATCTGTATAAAATTGTGCGAGTTTCGTATTAACTTGCCCTTGAGATAGTCCCAGCACTTGAGCGATTTCTTGAACCAACTCGTTGAATGTCGTTGCTTGTCTTTTATTCCCTAAAACACTATGTACAACTTCAATCATTGAACATTCTTTTAGCTCTTCTGGTGAATATTGCTTAAAACCCACTTATGCGGCACTTCCTTTCTTCAAATATAAGCTTATATATAACGGTCTGCTTAAAAAAATCCATACTATTCATTATAAACAAAAGTCGCACAAATATGCTACAAAAAAAACGGGAAACTTTTATCCCGCTATTTACGGGCAATAAAATTATAATTTGTCCATTCTTTATTTCGGAGACATATGTGCTCCTTGCAGTACATACCTAATTTGCATTTCTGTATATTCTTCGAGAGTATACAGTTTTTGCAGGGCCCAACGTCTAAATCCCCACATTTGTCCTTGTATGAAAATATTATGTGCAAGAAGCTGTATTTCCTTTTTATTTAGTGTAAATGTCCCATTTTCCGTACACTGCTCTAAAATATCCTCAAACATCCCGACCATTTGAAACTCTTTTTCTAATACATATGGGAGTGATTCTTTCGGTAAAAAACGTACCTCTTGATACATAATTAATACTTCTTCTTGCAATTCATCCATCACTTTAAAATAATTCATTATCGCTATCTTTAAGCTTTCTATACTTCCCTTCTCTGTACACACTACTTCCTCTAACCGCTCTTTTACATGTTCATAAATACTATCACAAACTAAATATAATACATCATCTTTTGTGCGAATATACTCATAAAGTGTTCCGATACTAAATCCAGCCGCTTTCGCAATTTCTCTCGTTGTTGTACGTGGGAATCCTTTTTGCTTAAACAGCTGCACCGCACCTTTAATCATTTGTTCACGTCTTAACGCAACTAATTTTTCATCTTTCACTGACGCATGTACATTATGTTTAATCATCCCTTCACCTCTCTCTATTATTTTTGGAAGTAAAAAGCGTAGGAAAATACCTACGCTTTTGTTCCTACTTCGTTAACATACGAGAAATTACAAGCCTTTGAATCTCTTGTGTTCCCTCATATATTTGTGTAATCTTTGCATCGCGCATATAACGCTCTACTGGATAATCTTTCGTATAACCATAACCACCAAATACTTGTACCGCTTCAGTCGTTACCTTCATCGCTGTATCACCTGCAAATACTTTTGACATCGCTGACTCTTTCCCATACGGAAGCCCTTCAGATTCAAGCCAAGCCGCTTGATATGTTAAAAGACGCGCTGCCTCTACATCCGTTGCCATATCCGCAAGTTTAAAGCCAATTCCTTGTTGCGCCGCAATTGGCTTCCCAAACTGATGACGTTCTCTTGCATATTCTACAGAAGCATCTAAAGCGGATTGTGCAATACCGACTGCTTGTGCCGCAATACCATTACGGCCGCCATCTAATGTCTGCATCGCAACTTTAAATCCTTGGCCCTCTTCCCCTAGTAAATTCTCTACAGGAATACGGCAGTCTTCAAATATAATTTCAGTTGTTGGCGAAGAACGAATCCCTAGCTTACTTTCCTTCTTCCCAACCGAAAATCCTAGCGTATCACTCTCCACAATAAATGCACTCGTGCCGCGCTGCTTCGAATCAGGATCTGTTAATGCAAAAACAACATAAATATCAGCAATACCGCCATTTGTAATAAAGATTTTCGAACCATTTAAAATGTAATGGTCTCCATCTCGTTTTGCAGTCGTCCTCATTCCACCAGCATCTGATCCAGAGCTTGGTTCTGTTAAGCCATATGCACCAATTTTCTTCCCTTCAGCCATTGGGCGCAAAAACTTTTGTTTTTGCTCTTCCGTTCCAAATTTAAAAATTGGCCATCCAGCAAGTGAAGTATGTGCAGACAACGTTACACCTGTAGAAGCACAAACGCGGGATAATTCTTCAACGGCAATTACATACGCCAAGTAATCGCTTCCAATTCCGCCGTATTCTTCAGGCCACGGAATACCGGTTAAACCAAGCTCTGCCATTTGATCGAATAAAGCGCGATCAAATCGCTCTTCCTCATCACGCTCTGCTGCTGTCGGTGCTACTTCATTCCTTGCAAAATCCCGAACCATTTTTCTTATCATTTCATGTTCTTCTGATAATTTAAAATGCATTCCCGTCTCCCCCTCTGCCTTTTTATAAAGCTCGACTAATTACAAGCTTTTGTATTTCGCTCGTTCCTTCATATATTTGTGTGATCTTCGCATCACGGAAAAATCTTTCTACTGGATAATCTTTCGTATAACCATAACCACCAAATACTTGCACCGCTTCAATCGCAACTTCAACAGCCGTCTTAGAAGCAAATAATTTCGCAATAGAAGCTTCTTTACCGCATGGTAATCCTTGTGCTCTTAGCGATGCTGCTCTGTATACAAGTAATCGCGATGCTTCTACACTTGTTGCCATATCTGCAAGTTTGAATCCGAGTCCTTGCTGCGCCGCAATTGGCTTTCCGAATTGCTCACGCTCTTTCGCATAATCAATCGCACATGCAAGCGCCGCTTCCGCGATTCCTAATGCTTGCGCTCCGATTCCAATTCGCCCAACATCTAAATTCGCCATTGCCACCTTAAATCCTTGTCCTTCTTCACCAAGTAAATTCTCGACCGGCACTTTCATATCTTCAAACGTAAGTTGCACTGTACGAGAACCAAGAAGACCCATCTTATGCTCATCTTTTCCAATGATTAAGCCTGGTGTATCTTTCTCTACTATAAATGCTGAAATCCCGCTTTTCCCCGCATCTGGATTTGTAGACGCGAAGACGATATATGTACTTGCTTCACCACCATTTGTAATAAAGACTTTCGATCCATTAATGATGTAGTGATCGTCTTTCTTTACAGCTCTTGATTTCAAACTACCTGCATCTGATCCTGCATTCGGTTCTGTTAGAGCAAATGCGCCTAAATATTCACCAGTCGCCAGTTTAGAAACATATTTCTGCTTCTGTTCTTCTGTTCCGAAGTATAAAATCGGATTCATTCCAACTGACGTATGTACAGCCAAAATTACACCAACCGTTGCACTTACCTTTGAAATTTCCTCAATTGCTAGGATGTAAGAAATAAAATCCATTTCTGCCCCGCCATATTTTGCAGGTGCTGGAATACCCATTAGTCCAAGCTCACCCATCTTTTGCAAAATCTCTTTCGGGAACACCCCTTGTTCCATACTAGGAACAAAGGGAGCTATTTCCTTCTGTGCAAAATCTCGAACCATTTTCCTCATCATTTGTTGCTCTTCAGTAAAGTGAAAATTCATGTACTTCGCCTCCGTTTGCTATATATCTTTTTAACAATCTGGTAAGACCACTACTTCAATAAAGGGAGGCCTTTATTCGTAAACGTAGAAACCACGACCCGTTTTACGTCCTAACCATCCTGCATTCACATACTTACGTAATAATGGACATGGGCGATATTTACTATCTCCTAATCCTTCATGCAACACTTCCATAATGTATAAACACGTATCTAAACCGATAAAGTCAGCTAACGTAAGTGGTCCCATCGGATGATTCATACCGAGTTTCATTACTTCATCAATTGCTTCTTTCGTCGCCACTCCTTCGTATAACGTATAAATCGCTTCGTTAATCATCGGTAATAAAATACGGTTCGATACAAACCCTGGGAAATCATTTACTTCAACTGGCACTTTCCCAATTTTTTTCGTAATATCCTCAATCGTTTCGTACACTGCATCATCTGTAGCTAAACCACGAATAATTTCAACGAGTTTCATAACTGGAACTGGATTCATAAAGTGCATGCCGATTACTTTCTCAGGACGTTTCGTTACCGCTGCAATTTCCGTAATTGGTAACGATGACGTATTCGTCGCTAAAATTGCGTGTTCTGGAGCGATTTCATCTAAATTCGCAAAAATTTTCTTTTTAATATCCATTTTTTCAACAGCTGCTTCAATAATAAGATCAGCTTCTTTGACACTATTTAAATCAAGCGTCCATGTAAGACGATTTAAAGTCGCATCTTTCTCTTCTTCCTTCATACGGCCTTTTTCTACTTGGCGGGCTAAATTTTTCGAAATAACAGCTAGCCCTCTATCTAATTGCTCTTGCTTTAAATCTTGCACTTTCACATCATAGCCTGCCATTGCACACACTTGTGCGATACCTGAACCCATTTGCCCTGCACCAATTACAACAATCTTTTGTACACTCATTTTTTCTTCCCCCTTAATTGTTAATAAACTATATATCTTCTAATCTTAATTAGTGAACTTCAATCATCACTGCATCACCTTGACCGCCACCGCTACAAATAGAAGCAATTCCAATTCCGCCGCCGCGCTGCTTCAGTGCATGGATAAGTGTAACGATAATACGTGCTCCGCTCGCTCCAATTGGATGCCCCATTGCTACAGCACCGCCATTTACATTCAATTTTTCCGGATCGATCCCTGCGATTTCTGTACTTGCAATTGCTACAGCCGCAAATGCCTCATTGATTTCAAATAGATCTATGTCTTCAATTGTCTTACCTGTCTTTTTCAGCAATTCATTAATTGCATAACCTGGCGTTCTTGGGAAATCCTTCGATTCTACCGCAATCGCCGTATGCGCCAAAATTGTCGCTAATGGTTTTCTTCCTTCTTGCTTCGCTCTGTCCTCGCTCATTAATACAAGTGCAGCACCGCCATCATTTAGTCCCGGAGCATTACCTGCTGTCACCGCTGACGTCTTATCAAATACAGGCTTTAATTTCGCTAATTTTTCAATCGTTGTATCCGCGCGTGGCGCCTCATCCTTAGCCACGACGATAGGATCGCCTTTTCTTTGCTGAATTGTTACTGGTACAATCTCCTCTTCAAAACGCCCTTCTTTATGTGCCGAAACCGCACGTTGATGGCTACGATATGCCCATTCATCTTGTGCTTCGCGAGAGATTCCATCTTCCTTCGCAACTTCTCCGCCATAAACACCCATGTGTATACCTGAAAATGCGCATGTTAAACCGTCTGCAACGTTTAAATCGATAACTTCGTTGTTACCCATTCTGTATCCCCATCTTGCCCCTCGTAAAATGTAAGGGCTGTTACTCATCGATTCCATTCCACCAGCTACAATCAGTGATTGATCACCAGTACGAATAATTTGATCTGCTAACGTAACTGCGCGAAGCCCTGATGCACAAACTTTATTTATTGTTTCTGTCTGCACTTCCCAAGGAATGCCGGCCGCTCTTGCTGCTTGGCGTGATGGAATTTGTCCTTGCCCTCCTTGGATAACCGTTCCGAATATAACTTCTTCAACATCACTAGCGGAAACATTCGCTCTTTCAAGCGCTGCCTTAATTGCGATTCCTCCAAGTTCTGTTGCTTTCACGTCTTTTAAAGTTCCTCCAAATTTTCCAACCGGTGTTCTTGCAGCACTTAAAATAACTGTTTTACTCATGTTTCTTTCCCCCATTTCTTTTTTTAGCACCGAGCGCTCGCTCGGTATCCTTGCGCCTAGAAGAGGTGCAATTATTGCACCTCTTTCTAAATTTGAATGCATTCCTACAAACTACATTGCTTCTTTCTTCTGTCCGATAACTGAGCGTTCTAAAATCTCTGTTACGTCCAAAGTTTGAACTGTTTCTTCAACTTCTTTCGCTTTCGTGCCGTCACTAATCATCGTTAAGCAATACGGGCATCCTGTACCGATAATTGACGGCTGTACAGCTAGCGCTTGTTCTGTACGAGCAACGTTAATACGAGAACCTGTCGTTTCTTCCATCCACATTAGGCCGCCACCCGCACCACAGCACATTCCCGTTTCACGGTTACGCGCCATTTCTACAAGGTTTACACCTGGAATTGCTTTTAGAATATCGCGCGGCGCTTCGTATACTTCGTTGTATCTTCCTAAGTAACAGGAATCATGGTACGTAACTGTCTCTTCAATAGAATGGACAGGTTTTAAACGACCTTCCTTCACCCACTGGGCTAGTAATTCTGTATGATGATAGACTTCTGCTTGTAAGCCAAAGTCCGGGTACTCATTTTTAAAAGTGTTATAAGCATGAGGGTCAATCGTAACGATTTTCTTCACTCCTGCTTTTTCAAATTCTTCAATATTTTTAGTCGCCATTTCCTGGAATACAAATTCATTTCCAAGGCGGCGCGGTGTATCACCAGAGTTCTTTTCCTTGTTACCAAGAATTGCGAATGAAATGCCTGCTTCGTTCATTAGCTTCGCAAATGATATCGCAATCTTCTGACTGCGATTGTCATACGAACCCATTGATCCAACCCAGAATAAGTATTCAAACTCTTCGCCAGCTTTTGATTTCTCCTTTACAGTTGGAACTGTTACTTCATCGTCACCTTGGCGCCATGTTTCACGCTCTTTACGGTTCAGTCCCCACGGATTACCTTGACGCTCAATGTTTGTCATTGCACGCTGCGCTTCCGCGTCCATTTTTCCTTCTGTTAAAACGAGATAGCGGCGTAAATCAATAATTTTGTCAACATGCTCATTCATAACTGGGCACTGGTCCTCACAGTTACGGCACGTTGTACATGCCCAAATCTCTTCTTCTGTAATAACGTCTCCGATTAAACTTGGGTCGTACGCTAGCGCTGTAGCCGCTGATTCTTGTTGTCCTTTTCCAGCTGCCATCATCGCTAACTGATTTCCTTGTGTATTATTAAAAGCAACAACTGGAACCCACGGTGCTTTTGATGTTACCGCTGCTCCTTTATCAGTTAAATGATCACGAAGTTTTAAAATTAAATCCATCGGTGATAACATTTTCCCTGTTCCTGTTGCCGGACACATATTTGTACAACGACCACATTCGACGCAGGAATATAAGTCGATAAGTTGATTTTGTCTAAAGTCTTCAATTTTACCAACACCGAATGTTTCTTGTGTTTCATCTTCAAAATCAATTTTTTCAAGTTTTCCCGGATTTGAAAGACGACCAAAAAACACGTTAACTGGTCCAGCAATTAAATGCGCATGTTTTGATTGTGGAACATAAACTAAAAACGTTAACAAAATTAGTAAATGCACCCACCAAGAGAAATAGAACACTGAAATGGCTACGGTTTCATTTAATCCCGAGAAAACGTAAGCGATTGCAGAAGCGATAGGTTCACTCCATGAAAGCTCCTCGCCGTGCCATATAATTCCCATCCCATTACCAAGTAGCACAGAAATCATTAAGCCACCAATAAAGATAAGAACAAGGCCTGATTTAAAATTACGTTTCAAACGAACAAGCTTTTCAATATAGCGTCTATGAAAAGCCCAAAAGACTGCAATTAAAATAACGAGTGTGACAATTTCCTGGAAGAATGTAAATGCAGGGTATAGTGGTCCAAGTGGAAGATGCGATCCTGGTGCAAGTCCTTTCCAAACGAAGTCAATTGCTCCAAATTGGACAAGAATAAATCCGTAAAAGAACATAACGTGAATGATGCCGCTCTTTTTATCTTTCAGCAGCTTTTTCTGACCGAAAACATTGACCTTAAGAAGATCCCAACGCTCTTTAAAACGACGGTCAAATTCGATCTTTTTTCCTAATTGTATGTAGGCCATCCTTGTTCGTATAAGATATACAAACAAATACCCCGCATAAGCAATAACAGCAATGGCAGCCAGCCAATTAATGATTAGTAAGCTATTCATTTTATGCTACCCCTCTCTTTGTAAGCTCTCTTTCTTTTTTAGAATCTTCGAAAATATATAATTTTCTGAATTATATCCCCTATTCCCATTATATAATGAGTGAGCATTCAGTCAACAGTTTTTTGTTATACAACAACACATTTTTTAATAAAGCTGTTTATTTCGGTGAAACTATAAAGTGAAACTTTAATCAGTAGGGAGCTGTTTATTCCCTACTGATTATTAGCCCTCACCAATCGGGATTTTACGGGCGGTCCGAATCCCAACCAACTTCTTTGCTTTAACCCAATTTCGAGGTGGGAGTCTTACTGCCCGCAAATAGCGGGATACAGTGAAATTTTGATTTGTAAAAAATTGATGGTGAAAAGACCGTGAAGGAGGGAATTTACTTATGTTTTTCTTATCTCTCTTGTTATTAGGCAGCGCTCTCTGGATTACAATCGACCTTTCATATGGGAGAATTGTTCATTTAAAGCGTGTACGTTCTCGTTCTTTCTCTTTACGTCAAAGTGATTTTCGCCTTTATACATACGGAAATGATCTATACGATGCTCTCTTTACTGATATAAAACAAGCTAAACACCATGTGCACGTTTTATTTTTTATTGTAAAAAACGATGATATAAGTCGTACGTTTTTAAAGTTACTTATCGATAAAGCACAAGAAGGAATTGAAGTAAGACTTTTACTCGACCGGTTTGGAAGTCATTATTTATCAAAAGAAGCGATTTACTCGCTACAAAAGCATGGTGTCTCTTTTTCATTTTGTCATAAAGTGAAATTTCCTTTTCCTTTCTTTTCTGCAAATCAAAGAAACCATAGAAAAATTACAGTTATTGACGGGAAAATTGGTTATATTGGTGGATTTAACATTGGCGAAGAATATTTAGGGCATAATCAAAGGTTAGGGTTATGGCGAGATTATCATTTACGTCTTACAGGAGAAGGGATACAAGATTTACAAAAACAATTTTTACATGATTGGCTCGACGATACAGACCAAAATTTATTAGATTCATCTCTTTATTTTCCTATGCAACAACCAGGGACCATTCTACATCGTTTCATCCCTACTGATGGTGCCTATTTACAAAATACATTTTTACATTTAATCGAAAGCGCGAAAAAAGAACTCTTTATCGGTACACCATATTTTATTCCTGGAAAAAAAATTATGAATGCATTATTAAAAGCGCGAAAACGTGGGGTTCAAATAACTATTCTCGTTCCACAAAAAGCTGATCACGCCCTCGTTCGAGAAGCAAAATTCCCATATTGCCGAAAGTTAATACAAGCTGGTTGTAATATTTACGCTTTTCAGCAAGGATTTTTCCACGCAAAAATTATTATAGTAGACGATCATACTTGTGATATCGGAACTGCTAATTTCGATATGAGAAGTATATATATTAACCATGAAATCAATTGCCTTTTATACGATAAACATTTCATACAAGAAGTAAAACGTAAATTCGAGGAAGATTTGGAACGCTCCTTATTACTTTCCTTCGAAGATGTCAATCCTCTCTCCATTATCGATAGAGGAAAGGAATGGATAGGAACGATACTCGCGTTCTTTTTATAGCGAAATTTCAAGGGCCAAGGAGGTGCATCACATATGATAATTCGATTTGGATATGTCTCACATGCTACGGCATTATGGGACTGTTCGCCTGCCAAAACAATGACATTTACAAGCTGGAAAAAGCTAAAAAAACAAGAGCGTGAAGATAAATTATATAATGTTACACTGCAAAATCTAGAACACACAATACGCATCCTTCATTACAATATTGCACACGAAATTCCATTATATCGTTTATCATCTTCTATCGTCCCGCTTGCAACACATCCTGAAGTTGAATTTGATTACATTCAAATATTTGCTCCACTATGGCGTAAAATAGGAGCATTAATTCAAGAACACAATTTACGCGTAAGTTTTCACCCAAACCAATTCACACTATTTACAAGCGACAAACCACATATTACAACTAATGCAATTACAGATATGACCTATCATTATAACGTGTTAAATGCTATGGGAATTGCAGATTCTTCCTACATTAATATCCATGTAGGTGGCGCGTATGGAAATAAGGAGAAGGCAATCGAACGTTTTCATGAAAACATACAGAAACTTCCTTACCATATAAAAAGACAAATGACTCTTGAAAATGATGATAAAACATATACAACTTCTGAAACTTTGGCTATTTGTCAAAAAGAGCAAATCCCTTTCGTGTTCGATTATCATCACCACATAGCGAACCTTTGTAATGAACCGCTAGAAGAATTACTTCCTATGATATTTAAAACTTGGTCACATACAAATGTCCTTCCTAAAGTTCATATTTCTTCTCCTAGATCAGAAAAAGAATTTAGGGCCCACGCAGATTATATTGATTTAGAATTTATTAAACCCTTTTTACACATTACAAAAAAAATTAATCATAATTTTGATATTATGATTGAAAGTAAACAGAAAGATTTAGCAATGCTACAATTAATATGTGAACTATCCTCTATAAGAGGAATAAAAAGAATAAATAGCGCAACATTGCAATGGTAAATTGTAATGTTGCGCTATTTTTTTCAAAAAAAGTAATTTTTATAGTAAAAAACACCCTATTTTATATGCTATGATTGGAATTAGCATTTTCCACCTGCGATTCAACTTTATTGAAACGGAGTCATAATATGATTAATCAAAAAAAATATGTACACTTTGTCATGATGTATATAATTATATTTTTTCTTTGGATATTCCTTATTCCTAAGAGCTTGAATATAAAAGAAATTGGCATTCTCTTCTTATTTTGTTTTGCTACACTCTTTTCTTGCTATTGCCTATATAAAGCAATTAAGAAGATGAAGCACGGTGACAAACTATTTTGGGTTCTAGTACTATGCACTTGTATATGTGGATTAGCTATGGAGATAACTTTATTTCTTCATTCACTTTCTATATATGATCAAGTCATATTCTCATATAAGGCATTGCCTTTTTTCATCATACAATATATTTTGCTCTTTTCTGGCTTTGCTATAAAGTTTATAAAACATTACTCTATTAGAGGCCTTGCTCAATTTTCATTCGACAGCATCTTTATTGTTATTATGAATATTTATTTTACCTTAACCTTTATTTTAGATATTTCAAGCTTTCGTATGTTAACCAAGGAAGCGTGGATTTTGATTGGGTATTTTATTGCACAATCATTAGTAATTTACGCCGTTATTAGCCTATATAGAAGAGAACGGTATTCTTCTAGTAGAATCTCATTAATTATTGGCTTTACTATCATACTTGTTTACGGATATATACACTTGCTTCAGATAAACTCAGGGATGGAAACCTCTTCTGAAGTCTCTTACTTAATACATACTGCTTCGATTTTACTAATCGGTTTATCGTCCATACTGTACATTTTGGATAAACCAATACAACATGAAACGAAAACGAAATATTATCGATTCGATTATGTACGCTTTATATTACCTTATTTTAGTATAATCATTACTTTTTCCTTTGCTGTTATTCAGCCTTGGGATGATAAGTTCATGCTAATCGGTCTAGTATTATCACTAGTCTTATTATTCCTACGACAACTTTTCATGTGGAAAGATAATCAAGTATTAATCGATACGTATGAACAGTTGACTACACAACTAGAAGGTGCAGTTGAAGAAGGCGTATCTGCCCTATCAAAAAGTGAACAACGTTATAAATCTTTATTCGAAGATCATCCTGATGCTGTTTTTTCTTTAAATATGAATGGGATTTTTCAACAATCTAATAAGGCTTGTGAAAGTTTATTTACAGCCTATTATTGTGAAGTAACAAGCTATTCTCTTCAACACTTCATTGATCCACAAGATCATGAATTATTGAAGAAATCTTTACAAATTACAAAAGAAGGTAGACCACAAACTCTAGAAATTCGTACAAAAGAAAAAGAAGGATATTATTATCACCTTCACATTACATTCATCCCTATTTTTATAAATAAAGAGGTTGTTGGGATGTTTGGTATAGCACGTGATATTACAACTTTATATGAAAAACAAAAGCAAGTAGAGCATATGGCTTTCCATGATGCACTTACAGGACTACCGAATCGCCGGAAATTCGAAAAAGATTTAAAAACGATTTTAAATACAGCTCAAAACACCACTAATGACGTTGCGGTCATGTTCCTCGACTTAGATCGATTTAAAAAAATTAACGATCGACTCGGCCATGATGTCGGAGATTTATTATTAATTGAAGTAGCAAAAAGATTACGTGGATGTTTGCGTTCAAAAGATATCGTTGCCCGCCAAGGCGGAGATGAATTTACGATTCTATTACCAGATATGTACTCTGAAAAAAGTGCTTCTTTTATGGCTGAACAAATTTTAACTATTTTAAATAAGCCTTACTTTATTAAAGATGAAGAACTTTCTGTTACACCGAGTATCGGAATTGCGATGTACCCTGACTACGGAACCGATGTAACCGAATTAATGAAAAATGCAGATATGGCTATGTATCGAGCAAAGGCTAATGGAAAAAATAGATTTATTTTCTTCTCAAAAGAAATGAGTATTGCGCAAAATGAAATACACTTCCTAGAAGGTGAACTTTCAAAAGCTCTACAACAAAATGAATTTTTCCTTGAATATCAACCACAAGTAAATACAAAAACAAAACAAATTATCGGTTTTGAGGCATTAATTCGCTGGAAACATCCAAAACTCGGAATTGTATCGCCTGCCCAATTCATTCCTCTAGCAGAGGAAACAGGATTTATTATTGAACTTGGTAATTGGATTTTACGTACCGCCTGCTTAGAAGCAAAAAAGTGGCATAACCAAGGATTTTCTCAATTAAAGGTTGGTGTAAATTTATCTGTTGTTCAATTCAATCACGCAGATTTAATATCAACTATTTCAAAAGTCTTGGAAGAAACCGAACTAAAGCCGGAAGCGCTAGATATTGAGATTACAGAAAGTATCGCGATTAATCAAAATCATTCTGTAATTGCTAAACTAGAAGAACTTCAAAATCTCGGTATCCAAATTTCAATTGATGACTTTGGAACTGGTTATAGTTCTTTAGCTTATTTAACGAAATATCCAATCAATACATTAAAAATTGCTCGAGAATTTATTTGTGGAATTACAAATAGCCCTTTAGAAGAAGCCATTATCGCTTCCATTATTACGCTATCAAAAGAATTAAATTTAGAGGTTATTGCGGAAGGTGTAGAAACAGAAGAACAATGGAAGTTTTTACACGAGCAAAACTGTGACCACATTCAAGGATTCCTCTTTAGCAAACCTGTTTCTAGTAAAGACGTTTGGAGGTTACTCCACAAAAAAACAACCGTCTAAGTAAGACGGTTGTTTTTTTAATGTTCAAATGGTAAATCTGAAGCTAATTGTACCTCTTGATCATTATGAGAAATTACTTGGCTTTTCTCTAAAGCTGTATCTGTTAATGAAATACCCCATGCCATTGCTAACGTTAATAGACTACCAATAAGTAGTTTTTTCATATTCCATCACCCACATCGTTTTCTTTTAATATATCATGAAAATTTATCCACAACTTATGCAATTATGCATACCCATTTTTTGGAGATTTAATTACTTTTTGTGGATGTAACTTACGAAATATACCACTATACATATTCCAAATCATTTTAATTTAAATACTTCTTTTTTTTTAATAACGTCTCTTTGTAAGAATGTAAATCTAATAAATCAAAGAAGAAAGACGCTTTTTTATACACTTCTTTAATATCATCTGATGAATACTCTAATTTCTCAAGACACTCGCCCTTTTGATAATACAATTGACCGATTAATTCCATACTTCCCATATACCGAGAAGCTTCAATCGCTTCATTTACTTGATACAATGCCTCTTCAAACTGATCACTCAAATATAAAGCTTTTGCATAATTGTATCGAACTTTAACTGTGAATGCCTCATTATTATGTAGCGATTCTAACCGTTCTAAAATAGCTCGAAATGAAGTTATTGCCCTATCTAATTGATTATTTTCTGCACAAATACTTGCAATAGAATTTTCAATATATAAATTTTGAAATACATCTATCCCTCCGTATGATTGATGTACAATTTTTTTTAACTCTAAAATGCAATATTCAAAATTAATTTTCTGTAAAACATATGCAGATAAGTAATAGTACCAAAGAAGAAACTGATTAAATTCTGGATGAAACTTTTCTTTTTTTAATTCATTTGAAACAATGCTATAAATTTCAGCATATTGTTTCTTCTTACTCAACATTTGAATTCTATCTTTAAATAACTTTTTCCTCTCAATATCGGAATAAATGAGTACCTCATAAAAATGAATAATGGGAACTTGTAATTTTGCTGCTATACCTTGCAGTATATCCATACTTGGGTATACCGCGCCCGATTCAATTCGGCTCACTTCCGATTGATGACATACATTATCGGAGAGTTGTTTCTGTGTTAATCCTCTCATTACCCTAATTTTCTTTATTTCACTTCCTAATTTTTCTGCGTGCATACTTACTCACCATCCCATTATAACAATCTAATTTTTTTAAGTTGTCATACCACTACAATAATGTGAATTCGACAATTTTTGATATGAAATAATGCATAATATATATAAAATTCGGCTAATTCCTCATACAATTCATCTCACATACACAATACAAGATTAGGAGTGTTATAGATGAATTATAGAAAACTTGCTAGTGCTGTCGTTACATTCGGTCTTCTTTGTCCTTTATCAACAGAAGCTATTCACGCTCAAGAATTAGATAAAAATGAAGTGAAAGTTGAAATTGCTCAGCCTGGTTTAACAATCGGAAAATTAACACAACCTCAAAACGATACAAAAGAGAATATTGCTAAAAAGTATTTAAAAGGTGAGGTAAATGGGGCTAAAGCTCAACAAGAGCAAGTTACTACTGAAAAGAATGTCGATTTTCAACCTACAAATAAAGAAACAAAAGAAAATCAAACCGAATTACGCCTTGCACAAACATACAAAAATTATAAAGTATATGGTCAAGATCTCATTGTAAAAGTAGATAAAAATGGAGTAATTACAACTGTTAGTGGTAAAGTTGCCCAAAATTTAGACCAACAACTTAATCTTACTATAACAAATTTTTTGTCGAAAAATGAAGTAAAATCTAAATTACGCAATATACTTCAAATTCCAAGTGATGCGACAGAAACAGAATTTTCTAGCGAAACGGTAGTTTATAAGAAAAAAGATGGCTACTATACATACGCAACGGTCCTTACATTTACTTATGAAAACAATGAACAAGTTATAAACGGAAATGCAATCATGGACTTACAAACTGGTGAAGTACTTTTCCAAGAAAAGTTTATTAAAAATAAAGAGAATAAAACTATTAATCAAGTAACAGCACCTAAACTATCACCAGCGAAAGAACAAGGAACTGGGAAAAATGCGCTACAAGAAAATGTATTATTTAATATTGCGAAAGGCTCTGATGGAAAATTTTATTTAGCTGATTTATCCCGCGGAAATGGTATTTATATTTACAACGCAAACTACGCTGATTCCCTTGGTGGCGATAGCCAAGCTGGTTATCCAGGGACACTTATTTCAAGCGATAACTCTAACTTCTTAGATAAAGAAGCAGCTGGTGTTATGAAAAATATGAGTGATATTTACGACTATTTTAAGAAAGAACATAATCTGAAAAGTTACGATAATAAAGACTCAAAAGTTGTTGCTAGCGTCCACGGATTTGATTCTACTGAAGTTAGTGATGGTGTAAAAGAAAACTATGTAAATGCATTTTGGCATCCAGGTTGGAATCAAATGGTCTTTGGTGACGGGCTAAATGGAAAATTAACCTCTGCTCTTGACGTAACAGCTCATGAATTTGGACATGCTGTATTTAGTGGTACGACGAAAAATAAAATTGTGCGATATCCAAGTGCTGAAACATCTGCGCTAAATGAAGGTCTAGCAGATTTTTGGGGTACACAAATAGAATATTACGTAAAGAAAGATAAAGGAAATTGGATTATGGGTGATACGTTAGGTGGTCTAACAATTCGTGACATCCCAGGGGAAATTGGTGACGGCGGCAACAAACTATACACAAACTTAAAAGATTTCTATAATGATGGAAATGATCAAGAATCTCACGTGAATTCTGGAATTATCAGCCATGTATTATATCAATTAGCTGAAGGTAAAACGTATAACGGTATATCTGTTCAAAGACAAGGAAATGAAAAAGTAAGTAAAGTTGTTATGCGTGCATTGCAAAATTACGCAACTTCAGCAGAAGATTTTGAATCACTTCAATCCCACATCGTACAGGCTGCAAAAGATTTATATGGCAATACAACATCGACAGAATTCGAAAAGGCTTTCCAAGCACATGGATATAAAGCACTAGCAAAAATTAGTAAAGTAGTAGAAGTACAACAAGGAAAATAAGCAAAAAAGAAGTTTACCACTCATAGGTAAACTTCTTTTTATATCCATCCCTTTTCTTCCGCAATTGTAATTGCCTCAATTCTATTTTTTGCTTCCAGTTTCGCTAATACTTCAGAAATATAATTACGCACTGTACCAGGTGAAAGATAAAGTGCCTTCGCAATTTCATTTGCTGTCTTTCCCTCTTTCGCAAGTAACAGCACTTCTTTTTCACGATCCGATAACGGATTCTGCTCTTGCCATAAGCCAAACATTAACTCTTGAGAAATCTCTCGTTTCCCTTTCATTACGTTACGAATCGCCGAAGCTAAATCCTCACTTGGGCTATCTTTTAACAAATATCCGTGCACACCAGCTTTCATTGCCCTTTCAAAATACCCAGGACGCGCAAATGTTGTTAAAATCATTACTTTACAAGATGATTTTTCTTTCTTTAAAGTTTCTGCAACATCTAATCCACTTTGAATTGGCATTTCAATATCCATAATACTTATATCTGGCTCTAACGATTCAATTAACTTTAAGGCCTCTTCACCGTTCGCCGCTTGCCCAACTACTTCAATATCATCTTCTAGATCAAGCAGGGCTCCTAATGCACCACGAAGCATTCGTTGATCTTCTGCAATAATAATTCGAATCATGCCCTCACCTCATCTTTTCCTGTTCTAATTACAATTGGAACTTTCACCGTTAACAGTGTCCCTGGATTGATCGTATCCAGTTCAACTACTCCATCAATAAGGGAAATCCGCTCCTTCATACCTCGAATACCGTTTCCATCATGACTTTGATTTTCCAAACCGACGCCATTATCTTCTACTTTCAAAATCAACTCACCTTGTGATTCTAATATAGAAACTGTACATGCCTTTGCCTTACTATGCTTCACGACATTCGTAACAGCTTCACGTAAACACATACCTAAAATATTTTTTTCAATTGGTGATAACGAGCTAGAATTAGCCTCCTGCTTTACTTCTAATTCAATATTGGCAGCTTGCAAAATCGCTTTTATTTGCTCAAGTTCTTCTTCCACTGTAATCATACGCATATCAGAAATTAATTCTCTCAGCTGTTTTAAAGCGGTGCGAGATGTTTGTGTAATTTCCTTCGCTTCCATACTTGCACGATCTGGATTTTTCACAATTAACTTCTCCACGAGCTGGCTTTTCAAAGTAATAAGAGATAATGTGTGTCCTAACGTGTCATGAAGATCTCTTGCAATTCGCTGGCGCTCTTCACGTTTTACTAAGTCTTTAATTTGTTCATTTGCTTCGTTTAATTGATTTTTCAACATCTTTTTTTGATTAAAATTACGCATTCCAAATGGCGTAAGAAGCATTAAAATAAACATTGGAACTATATTCACTAAATTTGTAGTTGTTAAATGCTTAAAATATACGAATATAAAGGCCCCAAGCATTGTAATCAACAGTCCTAACAACACTCGAAATACTTTCTTACTTGGCGCAAAGCCCATCGCACTTGCCGTGAAAAAACCAAAAAATATCATAAAAGCATTATAAAATAAGGCAAATAAAAAGATGAGTACCATTTGAATACATGCCCATAAAATGAACGTCTTATTAACAAAATAAAGTTGACGGTATGTGATAATAAAAAGCACCAACATACCGCTCCCTATCCCAAGTTTCCACCCTGATACCTGCGTTAGATGGTAAATCGGAAATAACAGATACACTAACCACATATATGGGAAGAAACCCATCTGTTTCGGAAAAATCTCAAACTTCTTCTCTATCATTTATACCGCTTCCTGTCTTTTCCTTATATATATTGATACTACAACAAATATAAGGAAATAACCTCCTAGTACCGCTATATTTCCCCACCCAACTGACTTCCCAGCTACAATATCCCATGCCCCACTACCAAAATGATATGTCGGTGTCCATTCTCCAATAGACCTTAATACTTTTGGGAATACTTCTATCGGCATCCATAATCCGCCAACTACCGCTAAGCTCATATTTAAAATATTAGCCAGGCCAGCAGCTGCATCTGCCTTCTTAATTGAACCTATTACTGTTCCGAGTGCTAAAAATGGTGTCACGCCTAATAATAACCATAATCCGGCACCAATCCATTGACCTACTGTTAACTCAACATTATTAATTAATATTCCTGCCATAAAAATAACTAAGATTGAAAAAGCATTCACTACTGTTTGGGCAATAATCTTTGCTGCTAAATATGCCCCCTCTGGAAGTGGTGTAATTTTTAAAAGATGTGTCCATCCTTGCCCTTTTTCCTGAGAAAGTCTCACACCGAAACTAAAAAGTGCAGTCCCTACAATACTGAAAGTCGCCATTGAAATTAAATAATGAGCTTTCCAAGCATCTCCGTTTTGTGGTACTTGAATAACATTTGTAAAGATGTAGTAAAACATAACTGGCATTAATAATGAGAAAAAGATAAATAATTTATTACGGAACGTACGTAAAACCTCTATTTTACATTGCATCCATAGTGCTCTCATGCGATTTCCCCCTTCTGATTTGCGACAAACTGTTCAAATGCTTCATCGAGACTTCCACGTTCAACTGAAATATCTGTTACAGGTAAGTTCTTTTGATAAATTGCTTGTAACGTGGCATCGGTATCCTCCGTTGTTAAAATAATCCGCCCCTCATTTGACTGTACTCCTGTTACATTCGGCAATTCCTTTAGCAGGCCCGTAGGGATACTTTCTTTTGAATAAAACGAGATCGTTTTTCGAGAAATCGTCGCTTTCATTTCATCCGGCGTACCATCTGCGATAATTTTTCCGTTTGCGAATAATAAAATGCGGTCCGCTAACGCATCTGCTTCTTCTAAATAGTGCGTCGTTAAAATAATCGTTTTCCCTTCACTTGCTAACTTTCGAATCGTTTCCCAAAACACTTTTCGAGACGTAATGTCCATCCCTACAGTTGGTTCATCTAAAAATAATAAATCTGGATTTCCCGCAAGTGCGAGTGCAAAATTCAACCTTCTCTTTTGACCACCTGATAACTTTTCACATCTTTGCTTTCGCTCTGATTCTAAATTCGATAGCTGAAGTAATGTTTCTTTCGCTACTGGATTCGTATAATAACTACGGAATAACTCAATTGCCTCTTCTACTGTGATGCTGTCAATAACGCTTACTTCTTGCAACATCGCACCGAGGCTATTACGAACATCTCTATGCTTCGGGCTCTTTCCAAATATCGAAACATTCCCTTCTGTCGGATCTTTTAATCCGAGCATCATTGAAATTGTCGTTGTTTTCCCCGCACCATTTGGGCCGAGTAATGCTACTATTTGCCCTTTATTTACATGAAATGAAACGTTATTTACTGCTTTTTTATGTTTAAATGTTTTAGAAACACCATTTACTTCAATAATCTTTTCCATCTCTCCACCCCCGCCGTTTCTTATATTTACATTGTATGTGCTGGAAAAGTTAGGAAACAGTATGATGCGTCATGACATCCATATGACAATTGTCATGTATTCTTTATGAGAGGAATCAGCCTGCATACCGCATGCGAGTAGCAGTACAAAAACAAACATGATACAATCGGATAAGACATATATTCGAGGAAGGACAGTGGTTTTCATGATTATTCGTAATGAACAAGATTTAGAAGGTTTACGAAAAATCGGCCGCATCGTTGCACTTGCACGCGAAGAAATGAAAAAACAAGCGAAGCCAGGTATGACAACGAAAGAGCTTGATTTAATTGGTAAAAAAGTATTAGACGAGAACGGTGCTATTTCAGCGCCTGAAAAAGAATATAAATTCCCAGGTGTAACTTGCATTAGTGTAAACGAAGAAGTTGCTCACGGCATTCCAAGCGATCGCGTATTAAAAGAAGGCGATTTAGTAAACGTAGACGTATCGGCAGCACTTGACGGATATTATGCAGATACAGGTATCTCATTTGTTCTTGGCGACGATGAAGAAAAAGAAAAACTTTGCCAAGCAGCAGTAGACTCATTTTGGGAAGCAATGAAAAAAGTAAAAGCTGGCTCAAAACAAAATCAAATTGGTCGTGCTGTTTCTAACTTTGCACATAAAAGTGGATATAACGTTATTCAAAACTTAACTGGTCACGGTATTGGTCTTAGCTTACACGAAGCTCCAAACCACATCTTAAGCTACTATGATCCAATGGATAATGCGCTTCTAAAAGACGGTCTTGTTATCGCTGTAGAACCATTCATCTCTATGAAAGCTGATCATATCATTGAGCGCGGTGATGATGGTTGGACATTCGTTACACCAGATAAAAGCCTTGTTGCACAATGTGAACATACAGTCGTTGTAACGCGCGGTGAACCGATTATCTTAACAGAAATATAATAAAAAAACAGCCGTTTTGTAGATTCCTTCTACTAAGCGGCTGTTCTTTATTATATTTAGGTATGTAAAAGCTTATATAAATAAAAAGGTGATGCCTCAAAGTATCACCTTTTTAACGGGGTGAGGCTGTCCAAAAGTACGGAAAACCTTTGAACAGCCTCGTATTTTCATATGGATGCCTTACATATATCACTGATGATAATTATGAAATGCGGAAACATAGTTATCATCACATGATTCAAACAAAAGAAAAGAAACCCTATGACAGATCTCTTTTCCCCACATAATCTAAAGTTTGGGTACACTAGATTCATGCAATGTAGGAGCCTTCAGAACTGAAAGCAATCCTTCATTTAAAATGATAGCATACATATATCTGCTGAAAATATACAAATGTGCATATAGCGTTTTTTATTTCTCAACATTAAATTATTGAAAATTCAGATATATAAAGTTAAAATTAAGTCGTTATCCGTCTTCTTTTGTCAGTCAGAGAGAATAGAAGAATGGGAGAGGAAAAAATGAGAAAATCACTGAAACAAAAAATAGTAAGCTCCTTGCTTGCTGTATCACTCGCCGTTAGTTTAGCTCCAATCGGACAAGCAAAAGCTGATTCCACGTCAGAAATTACACAAACTCCATCTATTACAAAACAAGTTGATGCAAGCCGCGCCATCGAGCATATCCGTTTCTTATCCGAAACAATCGGTCCCCGACCAGGTGGTACAAAATCAGAAGAATGGGCTTCTCGCTATGTTGGTATGAAGCTTAAATCAATGGGATATGAAGTAGAATATCAGCCCTTTCAAGTGCCGGATCAATACGTTGGATTTATTGAATCAACATTATCCACAAAGCGTAATTGGCAAGCTGGCGCTGCTCCAAATGCACTAATTTCTACAGAAGCTGTTACAGCTCCGCTTATCTTTGTTCAAGGTGGTACAAAGTTGGATGATATTCCAAATGAGGTAAACGGAAAAATTGTTTTATTCGAAAGAGGTGCAACAGTAGCAGATTATAATAAACAAGTTGAAAATGCTGTTAGTAAAGGGGCAAAAGGTGTACTTTTATACAGCTTAATTGGAGGTCGTGGAAACTACGGACAAACCTTCAATCCTCGCTTAACTAAAAAGCAGTCTATCCCTGTCTTTGGTCTTGCTTATGCTCAAGGAAATGCGTTTAAAGAAGCAATTGCTAAAAAAGAGACAACAATGCTTTCCCTAAAAGCGAGACATGAATCTAATTTAACATCCCTAAATGTCATCGCTAAAAAGAAACCAAAAAATAGTACAGGTAATGAAAAAGCTGTTGTTGTAAGTTCACACTATGATAGTGTCGTTGGAGCACCTGGGGCAAATGATAATGCTTCTGGTACAGGATTAGTATTAGAATTAGCTCGTGCTTTTCAAAATGTAGAAACTGATAAAGAAATTCGTTTTATTGCTTTTGGTTCTGAAGAAACTGGCTTACTCGGCTCTGATTATTATGTTAATAGTCTGTCCCAAAAAGAACGCGATCGAATTTTAGGTGTCTTTAACGCAGACATGGTTGCAACAAATTATGATAAAGCAAAGAATTTATATGCAATGACTCCTGATGGATCAACGAACCTTGTAACAGATGCTGCCTTACAAGCAGGTAAACAATTAAATAATGATCTCGTTCTTCAAGGAAAATTCGGCTCTAGTGATCACGTACCATTTGCTGAAGTGGGTATTCCTTCTGCACTATTTATTTGGATGGGTGTCGATAGTTGGAATCCATTAATCTATCATATCGAAAAGGTATATCACACGCCTCAAGATAATGTATTTGAGAACATTTCACCAGAACGTATGAAAATGGCATTAGAAGTTATCGGAACTGGTGTTTATAACACCCTTCAAAAACCTGTTACTCAAACAGGTCAAAAAGCTGCTTAATACTATTTCAAGCTACCGATTAATCGGTGGCTTTTTATTAAGGAAAAACAAATATGTATAATAGCATATTTGTTACATGGCGTTATTACCCTAAAAAAATCTTACTACATTAATTTAAGTATATCAATTATACGATTTATTGTGTATAATATAAAACGTAATATATTAATGTAATTGTATTATTGAATGGTATTACCATGTAGAATAATACTAGTAATTACATCTAATAAAGAAGGCTTTCTACTATGAAAAGATTATTCTTGCAGTTGTGTTAGCTTTAACAGTTATTTTTAGGAACAAATGCCTTTATTCCTGAAACAAACGCTGATGCAGCTACTCACGAGCAAAGCTTTACAAAATACTATTTCTAAATTAGCCATAAAAATGGCTATGCATTCATCCAAAACTTAACGGAACATGGTCATTGATCTTAAATTACATGAGATACCACACCACATTCTAAGCTTATGGTCCAATACATAATCGACTTATCAAAAACGATTTCATTGTTACTTTAGAGCCGCTTAGCTCTATGAAAGCTGACCATATTATTCGGCCGCTGATTGAGTCCAACCTGAAATTGTTCTCTTTTTTCTAAAAAAAGCCCTTCAGGTTGCATTCTTCCCTTCACTTTATCGTGAAGTGTTTTTGAATACTTACCTAAAGGGCGTAATATCAATAGTAATTTTTTAATTTGTCTGCTACTCAGATTACAGTGTAATCAATAATCTAAATCTTTTTTATTATTTTATTCGCTGACGAGCGAGTAGGATTCCACCTAAAAGGAATAATACCATACCTCCAAGAATTGAACTCATTTCTGCTGATGTTCCTCCTGTGTTAGGAAGTAATGTTGGCTTATCATTTTCTGTAGTAGGTGGAACTTTTGAATCGCTATTTTTGTCTGCATTTGTGTTTGGATCTGTACCTGGATCTTTTGGATTTGTGCTTGGATCTTTCGGATCTGTGCTTGGATCTTTCGGATCTGTACTTGGATCTTTTGGATCTACACCTGGTTCGTCCTTGATTTTTGTATTCGTGATGTCATAACCATTTACTTCGGATTTGTATCCCGCTACTGGTTGTTCTTTCACTTCATACTTGTACGCCTTACCTTCAGCATCATATGCTGCTAAATCTTTAAACGCATATTTCCAATCACTTGCTGTACTCACTTCTTGTGTTGCGATTACTTGGCCATTTTGTAGTAAGTCTACTTTAATCATTGAAGGACGTTCTTTCGCATTATCGTCTTTCCACGTTTTCGTTCCTTCTACTTTTGTTTGACCAACCTTTGTATTCGTGATGTCATAACCATGTACTTCTGTTTGATATCCGTCTACTGCTTGTTCTTTCACTTCATACTTGTATGCTTTTCCGTCTGCATCATATGCTGCTAAATCTTTAAATTCATATTTCCAGCCTGTTGCTTTGCTTACTTCTTGCGTCGCAATCACTTTGCCGTTTTGTAGTAAGTCTACTTTAATTGCTTTCGGACGATCTTTCGCATTATCGTCTTTCCACATTTTTGTTCCTTCTACTTTTGTTTGGCTTACTTTTGTATTCGTGATGTCATATCCTTTTACTTCGGATTGATATCCGTCTACTGGTTGCTCTTTCACTTCATACTTATATGCTTTTCCTTCAGCATCGTATGCCGCTAAATCTGTAAACACATATTTCCATTCGCTCGCTGCGCTTACTTCTTTTGTATCGATAACCTGGCCGTTTTGTAGTAAGTCTACTTTAATTGCTTTCGGACGATCTTTCGCATTATCGTCTTTCCACATTTTTGTTCCTTCTACTTTTGTTTGGCTTACTTTTGTATTCGTGATGTCATATCCTTTTACTTCGGATTGATATCCGTCTACTGGTTGCTCTTTCACTTCATACTTATATGCTTTTCCTTCAGCATCGTATGCCGCTAAATCTGTAAACACATATTTCCATTCGCTCGCTGCGCTTACTTCTTTTGTATCGATAACCTGGCCGTTTTGTAGTAAGTCTACTTTAATTGCTTTCGGACGATCTTTCGCATTATCGTCTTTCCACATTTTTGTTCCTTCTACTTTTGTTTGGCTTACTTTTGTATTCGTGATGTCATATCCTTTTACTTCGGATTGATATCCGTCTACTGGTTGCTCTTTCACTTCATACTTATATGCTTTTCCTTCAGCATCGTATGCCGCTAAATCTGTAAACACATATTTCCATTCGCTCGCTGCGCTTACTTCTTTTGTATCGATAACCTGGCCATTTTGTAGTAAGTCTACTTTAATCATCGTCGGACGATCTTTCGCATTATCATCCTTCCACGTTTTCGTTCCTTCTACTTTCGTCTTGCCTATTTTTGTATTCGTGATGTCATTACCTTTTACTTCCGATTGATATCCGTCTACTGCTTGTTCTTTCACTTCATACTTATATGCCTTGCCTTCGGCATCGTATGCCGCTAAATCTGTAAACACATATTTCCATTCGCTTGCTGCGCTTACTTCTTTTGTATCGATTACCTTGCCATTTTGTAGTAGGTCGACTTTGATTATTTCTGGACGTCCTTCACCATTTCCGTCCTTCCATACCTTCGTTCCTTCTACTTTTGTTTGACCAATCTTTGTATTCGTGATGTCATTACCCTTTACTTCTGTTTGATATCCGTCTACTGCTTGTTCTTTCACTTCATACTTGTATGCCTTACCTTCGGCATCGTATGCCGCTAAATCTTTAAATTCATACTTCCAACCGCTTGCTTCTGTTACTTCTTGTGTTGCGATTACTTGGCCATTTTGTAGTAAGTCTACTTTAATCATATTTGGACGATCTTTCGCATTATCGTCTTTCCACGTTTTCGTTCCTTCTACTTTTGTTTGACCAACTTTAGTATTCGTGATGTCATAACCATGTACTTCTGTTTGATATCCGTCTACTGCTTGTTCTTTCACTTCATACTTATATGCCTTACCTTCGGCATCATATGCCGCTAAATCTTTGAATTCATACTTCCAACCGCCTGCTTCTATTACTTCTTGCGTTGCGATTACTTGGCCATTTTGTAGTAAGTCTACTTTAATCATATTCGGACGATTTTTCGCATTATCGTCTTTCCATGTTTTCGTTCCTTCTACTTTTGTTTGCGCCACTTTTGTATTTGTAATGTCATAACCTCTTACTTTGGATTGATATCCGTCTACTGGTTGCTCTTTCACTTCATACTTATATGCTTTTCCTTCAGCATCGTATGCCGCTAAATCTGTAAACACATATTTCCATTCGCTCGCTGCGCTTACTTCTTTTGTATCGATAACCTGGCCATTTTGTAGTAAGTCTACTTTGATCATTGAAGGACGTTCTGATGAATTACCGTCTTTCCATGTTTTCGTTCCTTCTACTTTTGTTTGACCAACCTTTGTATTCGTGATGTCATATCCTTTTACTTCTGTTTGATATCCGTCTACTGCTTGTTCTTTCACTTCATACTTGTATGCCTTACCTTCGGCATCATATGCCGCTAAATCTTTGAATTCATATTTCCAACCTGTTACTTCTGTTACTTCTTGTGTTGCGATTACTTGGCCATTTTGTAGTAAGTCTACTTTAATCATCGTCGGACGATCTTTCGCATTATCATCCTTCCACGTTTTCGTTCCTTCTACTTTCGTCTTGCCTATTTTTGTATTCGTGATGTCATTACCTTTTACTTCCGATTGATATCCGTCTACTGCTTGTTCTTTCACTTCATACTTATATGCCTTGCCTTCGGCATCGTATGCCGCTAAATCTGTAAACACATATTTCCATTCGCTTGCTGCGCTTACTTCTTTTGTATCGATTACCTTGCCATTTTGTAGTAGGTCGACTTTGATTATTTCTGGACGTCCTTCACCATTTCCGTCCTTCCATACCTTCGTTCCTTCTACTTTTGTTTGACCAATCTTTGTATTCGTGATGTCATTACCTTTTACTTCTGTTTGATATCCGTCTACTGCTTGTTCTTTCACTTCATACTTATATGCCTTACCTTCGGCATCATATGCCGCTAAATCTTTGAATTCATACTTCCAACCGCCTGCTTCTATTACTTCTTGCGTTGCGATTACTTGGCCATTTTGTAGTAAGTCTACTTTAATCATATTCGGACGATCTTTCGCATTATCGTCTTTCCATGTTTTCGTTCCTTCTACTTTTGTTTGCGCCACTTTTGTATTTGTAATGTCATAACCTTTTACTTTGGATTGATATCCGTTTACTGGTTGCTCTTTCACTTCATACTTATATGCTTTTCCTTCAGCATCGTATGCCGCTAAATCTGTAAACACATATTTCCATTCGCTTGCTGCGCTTACTTCTTTTGTATCGATTACCTTGCCATTTTGTAGTAGGTCGACTTTGATTATTTCTGGACGTCCTTCACCGTTTCCGTCCTTCCATACCTTCGTTCCTTCTACTTTTGTTTGACCAATCTTTGTATTCGTGATGTCATTACCTTTTACTTCTGTTTGATATCCGTCTACTGCTTGTTCTTTTACTTCATACTTATATGCCTTGCCTTCGGCATCGTATGCCGCTAAATCTTTGAATTCATATTTCCAACCTGTTACTTCTGTTACTTCTTGTGTTGCGATTACTTGGCCATTTTGTAGTAAGTCTACTTTAATCATCGTCGGACGATCTTTCGCATTATCATCCTTCCACGTTTTCGTTCCTTCTACTTTCGTCTTGCCTATTTTTGTATTCGTGATGTCATTACCTTTTACTTCCGATTGATATCCGTCTACCGGTTGTTCTTTCACTTTATACTCGTAAGCTACTCCGTTTGCATCGTATGCTTGGAGGTTTTCAAATGTGTACTTCCAATTTGTTGCTGCTGTTACTTCTTTTGTGTCTACTACTTTACCATTTTGTAGTAAGTCGACTTTAATCATTGAAGGACGACCTTTCGCATTATCGTCTTTCCACGTTTTCGTTCCTTCTACTTTTGTTTGACCAACCTTTGTATTCGTGATGTCATATCCTTTGACTTCGGATTGATATCCATCTACCGCTTGTTCTTTCACTTTATACACGTAAGCTACTCCGCTTGCATCGTATGCTTGGAGGTTTTCAAATGTGTACTTCCAATTTGTTACTTTGCTTACTTCTTTTGTGTCTACTACTTTACCGTTTTGTAGTAAATCTACTTTAATCATCGTCGGACGATCTGTTGCATTGTTATCGTTCCAAGTCTTTGTTCCTTCTACTTTCGTTTCGCCTACTTTTGTATTTGTGATGTCATATCCTTTGACTTCGGATTGATATCCTTTTACTGGTTGTTCCTTCACTGTATACTCGTAAGCTACTCCGCTTGCATCATATGCTTCTAAATCTGCGAATATATATTTCCAACCCATTACTGCTAGTACATCTTGTGTTTTTATCACATTTCCATTTTGTAGTAAGTTGACTTTGATCATTACCGGACGGTCTGTTGCATTTCCGTCTTTCCACATCTTCGTTCCTTCTACTGTCAATTTCGCTACTTTTGTATTTATGATGTCATATCCTTTGACTTCGGATTGATATCCATCTACTGCTTGTTCTTTCACTTTATACTCGTAAGCTACTCCGTTTACATCGTATGCTTGTAGGTTTTCAAATGTGTACTTCCAATTTGTTGCTTTGCTTACTTCTTTTGTGTCTACTACTTTACCATTTTGTAGTAAGTCTACTTTAATCATCGTCGGACGATCTGTTGCGTTGTTATCGTTCCAAGTCTTTGTTCCTTCTACCTTCGTTTCGCCTACTTTTGTATTTGTGATGTCATATCCTTTTACTTCGGATTGATATCCATCTACTGCTTGTTCTTTCACTTCATACTTATATGCCTTACCTTCAGCATCGTATGACGCTAAATCTTTGAATTCATATTTCCAGCCTGTCACTTCTGTTACTTCTTGTGTTGCGATTACTTGGCCATTTTGTAGTAAGTCTACTTTAATCATCGTCGGACGATCTTTCGCATTATCGTCTTTCCACGTTTTCGTTCCTTCTACTTTTGTTTGACCAACTTTAGTATTCGTGATGTCATAACCATGTACTTCTGCTTGATATCCGTCTACTGCTTGTTCTTTTACTTCATACTTGTATGCTACTCCGTTTGCATCGTATGCTTGGAGGTTTTCAAATGTGTACTTCCAATTTGTTGCTTTGCTTACTTCTTTTGTGTCTACTACTTTACCATTTTGTAGTAAGTCTACTTTAATCATTTCCGGACGATCTTTCGCATTATCGTCTTTCCATGTTTTCGTTCCTTCTACTTTCGTCTTGCTTACTTTTGTATTCGTAATGTCATAACCTTTTACTTCGGATTGATATCCGTCTACTGGTTGTTCTTTTACTTCATACTTATATGCCTTACCTTCGGTATCGTATGCCACTAAATCTGTAAACGCATATTTCCATTCGCTTGCTGCGCTTACTTCTTTTGTATCGATTACCTTGCCATTTTGTAGTAGGTCTACTTTGATGGTTTCTGGACGCCCTTCACCATTTCCGTCCTTCCATACCTTCGTTCCTTCTACTTTTGTTTGACCAACCTTTGTATTCGTGATGTCATAACCTTTTACTTCTGTTTGATATCCGTCTACTGCTTGTTCTTTCACTTCGTACTTATATGCCTTACCTTCGGCATCGTATGCCGCTAAATCTTTGAATTCATATTTCCAACCTGTTGCTTTGCTTACTTCTTGCGTCGCAATCACTGTACCATTTTGTAGTAGGTCTACTTTAATCATTTCCGGACGATCTTTCGCGTTATCGTCTTTCCATGTTTTCATTCCTTCTACTTTTGTTTCGCCTACTTTTGTATTTGTGATGTCATAACCGTTGACTTCCGGTTTGTATCCATCTACTGCTTGTTCTTTCACTTCATACTTGTATGCTACTCCGTTTGCATCATATGCTTGGAGGTTTTCAAATGTGTACTTCCATTCTGTTGCTGCTGTTATTTCTTTTGTGTCTACTACTTTACCATTTTGTAAAAGGTCTACTTTGATCATTGTCGGACGATCTTTCGCATTATCGTCTTTCCATGTCTTCGTTCCTTCTACTTTTGTTTCGCCTACTTTTGTATTTGTGATGTCATAACCATTTACTTTTGATTCGTATCCATCTACCTGCTGTTCTTTCACTTCATACTTGTATGCTACTCCATTTTCATCATACGCTGCTAAATCTTTAAACTCATACTTCCAACCTGCTGCTTCACTTACTTCTTGCGTCGCAATCACTGTTTCTTTTTGTGCTTGTGAGTTATCTTTTTGTACTAAATCTACTTTGATGGTTTTCGGACGATCTGACGCATTGTTATCGTTCCACGTCTTCGTTCCTGAAACTGATGTCTTACCTACTTTTGTATTCGTGATGTCATAACCATTTACTTTTGATTCGTATCCATCTACCGGCTGTTCTTTCACTTCATACTTGTATGCTTTTCCATTTTCATCGAACGCTACTAAATCTTTAAATTCATACTTCCAACCTGTTTCTTTGCTTACTTCTTGTGTCGCAATCACTGTACCGTTTTGTAGTAAGTCTACTTTGATGGCTTTATGCTCTTCCTCTGTACCACCTTTCCACGTCTTCGTTCCTGCAACTGATGTCTTGCCTATTTTTGTATTCGTGATGTCATAACCATTTACTTTTGATTCGTATCCGTCTACTGCTTGTTCTTTCACTTCATACTTATATGCTTTTCCGTCTGCATCGTTTATCGCTAAATCTTTAAATTCATATTTCCAGCCTGTTGCTTCGCTTACTTCTTGCGTCATAATCACTGTACCGTTTTGTAGTAAGTCTACTTTAATCATCGTCGGACGACCTTCCGCATTTCCGTCCTTCCATGTTTTCGTTCCTTCTACTTTGGTTGTTTGTACCACTTTTGTATTTGTAATGTCATAACCATTTACTTCTGTTGTGTATCCATCTATCGGTTGTTCTTTTACTTCATACTTGTACGCTACTCCATTTGCATCATAAACTGCTAGGTTGTCAAATTTGTATTTCCAACCATCCGCCGCTGTTACTTCTTTCGTGTCTACTATTTTCTCATTTTGTAGTAATTCTACTTTGATTGAACTTGGACGATCTTTCTCGTTATCGCCTTTCCACATCTTCGTTCCTGAAACAGATGTAGTTTTCACTTTATTTGGAATATCCAGTTCGACTCCATTTTCATCATCTGATTTTATTTCAAACTCTACTTTTTTCTGAGGATCGAAATCAATATAGTCTGGAGCTGAAACCTCTTGTACATAATATTTACCTGGTGATAATTGAGGAGTTTCAACTATCCCTTTTTCATTTGTTGTATATTCGCCCCCAACTTGTTCACCAGACTCTTTATACAACTTAAACGAAACATTCGGGATTATTTTTTCTTTATTTCCTTCAATATGTTTAATAATTTTCAGCTTTCCTTTTGGGACCTTGTTACCGGTAGCACCACCGCCAGCTGTCATATTTTCGACTGGATGAGTACCCGATTCAGTAACTGGTTCTTCGTTTAAAACTTGGTAATCAATCGTATAATCATTCTTAAAAAAATCTTGCGTCTTCCCAGCTTCCGTTATAGTAGATGTATAACCAATCGAAAAGGAGGCAAGACGTGCTTTATCCTTATTAAGCACAACTTTAAATGATTTGTCTCCGGTAAAGGTAATTGTTCCGTAACCTTGCCCTTCAAGCTCTTGTAGCGTTAAAGATCGACGACCTAAATCATCATCTACAATTATATAGAAACTATCCTTATTAAGTGTTTGACCTTCCTGTAAATTATCAGTCACAACAATATCACGACTTAACTCTTCTTTAGCTAAGTTTATATTCAAGAACCAACGTACTTCATCGTCCTTACCTGAGTTCATATCACCAGTTTTATAAAAAAACGGTGGCTTTCCAGGATCTGTACCACCACCACTGCTTGGGCCGGTAATTGTTACAGATTGCTTATCTACATTTGTACCAAAATTGGTTTCAATCTCTTTCTTTTGATCCGTTCCTACATTAGTAGCTTCCACGAAAAAGTTTAAATACCCTTGAATATTTTCATGTGTATCCACTTTATCATTAAATGTACATACCACAGTACCTGCTGTAACTTTACAAGTACCATAGTCATTTAATAGAAACTCGCTATTTAATCCTTTTAATTCTGGAGGCAGTGTTAATGTTAGTGTGTCTCCAGGCTTCAGCCTAAGTCCATCTTTTTCACTGAAGTTTACAGTTACTTTAGTCCGTTCTGTGGTACTTAGATTTGTTTTACCAATCTGAAAACTATCCACAAGTCCTGCTGTGTTTAGCTCTTGTGCATTTGCTACTATAGGTAGCAAACTCTGACCTATAGTAAACATGAAAATCATTATAATCGAAAAAATCGAAGTAATTCTTTTTAAATACATATTTTATGTTATCCTCCTATAAAATTAAAAATAGATAGATCCTGGTACAAGCATACTATGACAAAGATTCTATTATTCAATGTCATTAAGCCACTTTACTTAAATATTTTCGATAGCTATTATCATCTTTTTCTCTTTTTTCAACCCTTCTATTACTTAGAAACTTGCAGTTTGACTCTTATATAGATTCATCTAATTTCTCTGATGTTTCATTTCTCGTATATACTGTTTAACAAAAACAGATACAGGACAAATTTCGATAAAGAAATTCAAATTACAAGTACACATGAACGGACCACAGAATAACTTCAAAGTTAGAAGGAGACAATTTGAAAAGTACTCACGATAAAGCTCATGACAGCCATTGTCGTCTTATTATGCTGTAAAATTTCCGGAATTTCTCCAAACCCAATGCAAACGCTCGCTCTATAAATACCGAAAAATTCGTTACCGGCAAGTATGGCCTAGCTACTTCACAGTAAATATGCATTTGGTCAACTTCCTTACTTATCCTCCTAAAGAATAACAAGAAGTACCATCTATAATCGAAATTAGCATATCAGCCGAGGAAGATTACGATTGTGAAACATGCTAGGATACTCGTATTCTAAAAAATGTTATTGAAGATGCATTTTCTGCCATTATGAGTTGAGGTGAAATTGGCCATATGTTAAAACGTTTTGTGTTTAGTTACACAGCCGACCTACACACCGAAACAAGTAGAACAAGAAGCGTTCCACCGCCAGCATTATATAATTAAAAACGCTCTGGATGAAGTATTGTTTGCCTATGCAAGATGATAGTCATATTCTCCAAATTTGAATACAGTGGACCGAATTTGGGGGTAACTAAAAAAGAGTATGATTTTCAACTGATTTCATGTAAATCGCATAGAAATACGAAATTCAGCCTTTTCATTTTTGGAGTATATAAATGAGTGTCGAGAAAAAACACTTTGCCTAATGGGTTCCATGGCTATGTCGAAGAATTAAAATGAGCTTATATATGATGATAATATCAAAACCGAGAGATTTATATCCTTTCATTATTTTTTATCAAATCATGAAAACTTCAATTGTACTATATGTACTATTTTAAACATATCCCCCTAGTTTCTTGACTAAGCTGGAAGTTTTCAAGATTAATTACTAATTGGTTAGATACTTGGTTAGATGAATTGTTATTTTAGTATTTGGCATAGCTGTAACAATGTTTTTTACAACAATCACACCATTTCCTAGTAACATCCCACCAACTAATAATACATATATGGATTTTTGATAATTTTACCCCCAACAGTCTATTATTCTAGAATCGTTCCTAAAAATCAATAGTTAATTGGTACTTTACTATTTTCACTTCATCACCATAACATATATTTGTCACATGTATTTATATTAGTAAACTGAAATAAAAAAGAGACAGCTCTGCCATCTCTTTTTTATTTCAGTTTACCCTCATCAAGACGTACGTGAGGTTCTCCCCCATACGGCTTTTCGTTGGTCTTCTTTCTTTGACATGTAATCAGTTTATAGACTGATCAGATGTTTTTTATATCAACTTGTATATCACTTCTAAACAAAAATAAGTATCTTTTCTTTTGTCTACTACATTTTTTCTGGTGCAGATACTCCTACGATTGCTAATGCATTTTGAAGTGTCGTGCGTACTGCTTTCATTAATTCGTAACGAGCTTTACTTAATTCTAAGTTATCTTGGTTTAATACTTTTTCTGCATTGTAGAAGCTGTGTAATGCTGCAGCTAATTCAAATGCATAGCTTGTAATGCGGTGTGGCAGACGCTTTTGCGCTGCATCCGCAACTACAGCTGGGAATTCACCAAGTTTTTTCAGTAACTCTACTTCTTTCTCAGAAGTAACAAGTTTGTAATTCACGTCTCCGCCTGTAGCTAATCCTAACTCTTCACCTTGACGAAGGATACTGCATACACGGGCATGTGCATATTGTGCATAGTATACCGGGTTTTCATTAGATTTTGATACAGCTAAGTCCATATCGAAGTCTAAATGAGAATCACCGCTACGCATTGCGAAGAAGTATCGCATTGCGTCCACGCCTACTTCTTCCATAAGCTCACGAAGTGTAACTGCTTTACCTGTACGCTTACTCATTTTCATTTTTTCACCATTTTGGTACAGTTGTACCATTTGGATGATTTCTACTTCAAGTGTTTCTTTATCGTAACCTAGTGCTTGAATAGCAGCTTTCATACGAGGAATGTAACCGTGGTGGTCAGCACCCCAAATGTTGATTAGCTTATCGAAACCACGCTCTAATTTATCACGGTGATAAGCGATATCTGGCGTTAAGTATGTGTAAGAACCGTCATTTTTAATTAATACACGGTTTTTGTCGTCACCGTAAGTCATTGAACGGAACCAAGTTGCTCCGCCTTCTTCAAAGATTTCGTCACGCTCTTTTAATACAGCAAGAGCCTTATCAATTTTTCCGTTTTTGTATAATGATGTTTCTGAGAACCACACATCGAAGTTAACACGGAAGCTTGCTAAATCTTTTTGAAGTTTTGCTAACTCATACTTTAAACCGTATGAACGATAGAATTCATAGCTTTCTTCTGCATCAGCTTTTGCATAACGATCGCCAAACTCTTCAGCTAAGCGTTTACCGATTCCAATGATGTCCGCACCATGGTAACCGTCTTCTGGCATTTCTTTCTCTAAACCTAAAGCTTGCATGTAACGAGCTTCAACAGAAAGAGCTAAGTTATGAATTTGGTTACCAGCATCATTAATGTAGTACTCACGAGATACATCATATCCTGCTTTTGCTAATACGTTACATAAAGTGTCACCTACTGCCGCACCACGTGCATGTCCTAAGTGAAGATCACCTGTTGGATTCGCAGATACGAACTCAATTTGTACTTTTTCACCTTTACCAGTATTCGTTTCACCGTATGCTTCACCAGCGTTGACGATTGTTGGGATTAAGTCTGTTAAGTAGCTATTATCCATGTAGAAGTTAATGAAACCAGGACCAGCGATTTCAATTTTTTCAATAGAAGCTTTTGCTTTATCGAAGTTTGCAACTAAGTCTTCTGCAATCATACGAGGTGCTTTTTTCGCAACGCGTGCAAGTTGCATTGCCATATTTGTAGAGAAGTCACCATTTGTTTTATCTTTTGGAGATTCTAATACAACGTTTGGAATTTGTTCTTCTGTCGCTAGTTCTGCCTTTAATACAGCAGCTTGAATTTCTTCTTTAATCAATCCTTTTACTTGTTCTAAAGAATTCATTATTTTGCCTCCTTCAAATTAAGTGTAATTGTATATCTGCCAGCTTCTTGTTCACTTAGAAGCAATGCGTACGTTAAGAAGAGTTGTCCTTTTTTCTTTTCATCCGACCATTTAAAAAGAACGTTATCAGTTTTCGTTTGCAATGCAAACGTACCAAGTTCACTCGTATACGTACCAGTTGTCCATTCACCTTTCACATGCGTCTGACGCATAGAAATAGCACCTGAACGCATAATGAGAACTTGTTCATCTTGAATTTTAATAATTGTTTTCACTTCGCCTTGTTCGTTCGGCTCTTGGAATGTTATATATGTACCTTGACCTTTTACATAGTATTGACCATTTGCTTCAAAAGCAACGGTTTCCTTCCTCGCCCCTTCACGGATTTCTGTTACGAAATGAACGTGTACCGGCAAGCCTGCAAGTTGTTTCTTCACGTCTTGCACACCCTTCAAATGTTATAGATATTAAATACTACTTATAATAAATCACTTTTCCTATCATATCAAAAAAAGACTCTGTCTGTCTGCTGAAAAATCAGGAAAACTCCTTTTCAAAAAATAATTCACCTTCACTTTATTTCATATGTTAAAATATTTTTTAAATCTAAATATTCTTTCATTTCAAGGGGTGAATTTGGTGCTACTAACAAAATTAAAAAAAGGTGATGAAATAAGGGTTATTTCACCATCTTGTAGTTTAAGTATTGTCTCAAATGAAAACAGAGACCTTGCTATAAAAAGATTAACCGACATAGGCTTTCAAGTTACATTCTCAAAATATGCTGATGAGATAGATCGATTCGCTTCCTCTTCTATTTCTTCACGAGTTCAAGACCTCCACGAAGCATTTAGAGATCCTAATGTAAAAGCCATTTTGACGACACTTGGCGGATACAACTCTAATGGTTTATTGAAACATCTCGATTATGATTTAATTCGAGAAAATCCGAAAATTTTCTGCGGTTATTCTGATATTACCGCTTTAAGTAACGCAATTTATGCTAAAACAGGCTTAGTTACATATTCAGGTCCTCACTTCTCTTCATTTGGAATGGAGAAAGGGCTCGATTATACGACCGATTACTTTTTAAAGTGCTTAACTTCTCATGAACCTATTGAAATACTACCAGCTGAAACTTGGAGCGATGACTCTTGGTATATGGATCAAGAAAATCGAGAATTTATTAAAAATGAAGGATATGTTTCAATTCAAGAAGGGGAAGCGATGGGAGATATTATTGGTGGCAATATGAGCACATTTAATTTACTGCAAGGTACACCATATATGCCAAGCTTACAGGGCAAAATTTTATTTCTTGAAGAGGATAGTTTAACAGGAAAATCTACCCTAAAAACTTTTGATCGATATTTACATTCTCTTATGCAGCAACCTGACTTTGAACATGTAAAAGGCATTGTTATAGGACGAATGCAAAAAGGAGCAGAATGTACGATAGAAGACATTCAAGAAATGATTGCTTCAAAGCCTGAACTTACACATATACCTATCATTGCAAATACAAGTTTCGGACATACAACTCCTATTTTTACTTTCCCAATTGGCGGAAGGGCAAAAATCATTTCTAATAAAGAAAGTTCAGCTATCACCATTTTAACTCACTAAAAAAGGAGCGAACGATTCGCTCCTTTTATGGTTTTTCTATTTTTTGCAACGCTTTTTGCGGGATTGATTCTTTCGAGATTTCAGCCCATCCTTTTCCCTGCATACCTTTTGCATAAATTTTTATAAAAGCACCCGTATGCAATTCACGGTTCACCATTCTTTTAATAACTTGTAACTTTCCATCTTCTGTATACCCTTTAAATGTATACAAATATTCATCGTCTTTTTTTTCACTTTTATCTATAACAGCATAATAATCTTGTATTTCTTTATTTGAAAAGAAGTTGTCTACAAAAGCATGCACACCTTCTGTTTTCGTGTTTAAATAATATGCTGTTCCTCCTAAAATAATGGCGAACACAGCTAAAACTTTAATTACCAATTTCATAAATGCGCCTCCTGTTTGCACTTCTTTCTCACTAACTGTCTGTCTATACCTGTATTATACGAAAAAAGGCATACTATACTCTATCGAAATGCCTTACACTTTCCTTACATTATTGTAAGAGTTTTTCACCTTACAGCAATTTCCCAATAAAAATTTTTTCCGTTTAACAAACTTTTATATTATTATTGAATGATACAAATTTTTATTACAAAAATCAAAGGAGACAGTTTTCAAATGGCTATCTTGCAAGGTTTAGCACTATTACTTGTTGTACTTTGTCTATTTACACTTTTCAGTTACCGTGCGCCTTACGGAATGAAAGCAATGGGCGCTTTAGCTAATGCAGCAATCGCAAGTTTTCTTATTGAAGCATTTCACCGTTATATTGGTGGAGAAATGTTTCATAATGACTTTTTACAATCAGTAGGAGAAGCTTCTGGTAGTATGAGCGGTGTCGCAGCGGCAATTTTAGTCGCATTAGCAATCGGCGTTTCACCCGTATACGCTGTTTTAATCGGTATAGCTACTAGTGGATTCGGTATTTTACCAGGATTTTTCGCTGGATACGTTTGTGCTTTCGTCGTGAAATTTCTCGAAAAGAAATTACCAGCTGGTGTAGAATTTTTAGCAATCCTATGTATTGCCGCACCAATTTCACGTGGAATGGCCATGCTTATGGATCCACTCGTTAACGCAACACTCGGTAAAATCGGTTCTATGATTTCAGTTGCAACTACAGAAAGTCCTATCATTATGGGTATTATGCTTGGTGGATTAATAACAGTTATTTCTACATCTCCATTAAGTTCTATGGCACTAACTGCAATGCTTGGATTAACTGGTTTACCAATGGCAATTGGTAGTCTTGCCGTAGCAGCTTCTGCCCCAATGAACTTCATTTTCTTTAAACGACTAAAAATCTGTTCAAAGAAAGATACAATCGCCGTGGCAATCGAGCCGTTAACACAGGCCGATGTTGTCTCAGCAAATCCAATTCCTATCTATATGACAAACTTTGTTGGCGGTGCGCTTGCCGGTATTATTACGTCGCTATTCCAGCTCGTTAATAATGCACCAGGGACAGCATCACCAATTCCAGGACTTCTCGTACTGTTCGGATTTAATGATGTAATAAAAGTAACGATTGCTGCCGTATTATGTGGAATCGTTACCACTATTGTTGGATACGTCGGTTCCATTGTGTTCCGCAAATATCCAATCCGTTCTGCTGATGAAATTCGCGGAATTACTTCGGAAGAGAAAGTTGCGTAAAGAAAGGGAGCTATTCTCATCGTTTGAGAATAGCTCTTTTTTATGTCGCTTGACGGTAAGTGAAATTATATTGAACACAACTCCGCATATATCGACTTAACTACTAAATAAAACAATAATAACCTACCTATTAATAAAAGAAGCCGGCTCAAAACACTTTTTGAGTCGGCTTCACTTTTACTTTATCCAGCTACAGCGGCTAGAATGATCGGTGGCTTCGCTTCTTCCTTCGAGGCAAAAAACGCCTCTACGTCTGAAGCTCCATCCCCCTCACATTCTGAGCGAGCCGCTTGCACTTTTATTTTATCCAGCTACAGCAGCTAGAATCCCCGGCCATTTCACACTCTCGTTCGAAGCCAAAAGCGCTTCTCGGTCGAGCTTTCCAATGACCTGCGATTCTGAGCGAGCTGCCTACGCTTTTATTTAACCCAACCGAGCAGCATTTCCCGCACGAATTTGCTTGCTGCGATTGGTGTTTGATCACTATGATCGTAGACTGGAGCTACTTCTACTAAGTCTGCTCCGACTACTTTTATATTTGAATTTGCAATTGCTACGATGGACTCTAATAGTTCTTTAGATGTGATACCTCCAGCTTCTAATGTTCCTGTTCCAGGAGCGTGAGCTGGGTCTAATACGTCGATGTCAATTGTGACATAGACTGGGCGTCCTGCAAGTTTCGGTAATACTTCCTTTAACGGTTCTAATACGTCAAATTTATATAAGTTCATTCCTACTTCTTTTGCCCATTCGAATTCTTCCTTCATTCCAGAACGAATACCGAAAGAATATACGTTTTCCGGACCAATTAAATCGCACACTTTACGAATTGGTGTAGAGTGGGATAAAGGCTCTCCCTCATATGACTCACGTAAGTCAGTATGAGCATCCATATGGATGATTGCTAAATCCGGATATTTTTTTGCCATTGCCTTAAAAATTGGCCAAGACACTAAGTGCTCTCCGCCGAGACCTAGTGGAAACTTACCGGCATCTAATAGTTTTGTTACATATTCTTCAATCATGTCTATGCTGCGCTGTGGATTCCCAAATGGTAATGGGATATCACCCGCATCAAAATATTTTACCTCTTCTAGTTCACGATCTAAATACGGACTATATTCTTCAAGACCGATTGATACTTCACGAATACGTGCAGGGCCAAAGCGAGATCCTGGACGGAAACTTACTGTCCAATCCATAGGCATCCCGTAAATAACTGCCTCTGACTCTTCAAAACTTGGATGACTTTTAATAAATACTTTACCTGAATAAGCTTCATCAAAACGCATATTCTTTTCCTCCTTATGTGGAACTTAAGGTATCCCAACCTTTCACTATTTCTCAAATTTGGAGCGCATTGCTCCTCTTTCTCGATTTACCTGGGCCTTCTTGTTATCACAAGAAGACTACTTCATTTGTAGCAGTGTAAGTAACTAGCATGTTCAAGCCTTCTAGACAAACACCTTAAATGAGTTACTTACACTTTATTTATTTCAATTTAACGCTCTTACTTAATTAAATCGCCAACAAATTTCGGTAATGCGAATGCTGCATTGTGTAATTCTTTTGTGTAATATTTCGTTTCGATTTCATGGAAACGCTCTTCACTTACTTCTAATGGATCATGTTTTTTAGATCCGATTGTGAACGTCCAAAGTCCACTTGGATACGTCGGAATGTTTGCTGTGTATAGACGAGTAATTGGGAAAATCTCTTTTACGTCTTTAAACACAGTTGTAATTAGTTCTGGTGTAAACCAAGGGTTGTCCGTTTGGGCAACGAAAATACCATCTTCTTTTAACGCTTTAGAAATTCCAGCGTAGAAGCCTTTTGTAAATAGGTTTACTGCTGGGCCTACTGGCTCAGTAGAATCTACCATAATTACGTCATATTCATTTTCGCTTTCTGCGATGTGTAGGAAACCGTCTCCTACTTTTACTTCTACACGCTCATCATCTAATGCGCCTGCAATTGATGGTAAGTATTGTTTAGAGTACTCAATTACTTTTCCATCAATTTCAACAAGAGTTGCTTTCTTTACGCTTGGGTGTTTTAATACTTCACGAATAACACCACCATCGCCACCGCCTACTACTAATACGTTTTCAGGGTTTGGATGTGTAAATAAAGGTACGTGCGCTACCATCTCATGATAAACGAACTCGTCCTTTTCTGTTGTCATAACCATGCCATCTAAAATAAGCATGTTTCCGAACTCTTCCGTTTCAACCATATCAAGTTTTTGGAATTCTGTTTGCTCCGTATGTAATGTGCGGTTAATACGCGCCGTAATTCCAAAATGCTTTGTTTGTTTTTCAGTGAACCATAGTTCCATCGTACAATCACGCCTTTCAATGCAAATTTATAATAGGGACATCATTAATGTCCCCTAACAAAAATAAAACAAAACATCCAAAAAGTATAGTTAAAAGTACAAAAATACCGAAAATATATTTTAGTCAGAGGGTTCTAACATATATGTGAAAAGGGATTGCTCTGTAATAGGAAAGAAAACCCTTTCTTAAGAAAGGGTTTTTGTCTCTATTTCTACCGGTTTACGAATCGGAATTAAAATCATTACGCAACCAACTAACACAATAATTCCACCGACTAAAAACGGACTTTGTGGTGAAACTGTATGACCGATGACTCCTGATAAAATTGGAGCAATCGCGCCTCCTAACCAACGAACGAAGTTATAAACACCTGATGTAACAGATCTTTCATAAGGTGAAATATCCATTACATAACTTGTAAATAACGCGTTATTTAAGCCTGATGCTAATCCTGATAGAACGATTAACACGATTTGTAACCACATGATTTTAACGAAGAATAGTGCAATTAAGAAAATCGCAAATACAAGTAAACTACCTTTTAACAATGTTTTTGGTTCATATTTACCTTCTAGCTTATGTGCTAAAATTGCTGATCCGTAAGCTAATGCTAATCCCCATCCGCAAAATACAAATCCTAATTGAATAGCAGATAAATGCATAATCAGTGGTGAATATGCTAACACGACGAAAAATCCGTAGTAGTATAACATCCCGGAAATAGCACCTTGCATAAACGGTTTATACTTCACCAGGTTAAGTAATTCTCCTACGCCTGCCGCTTTACGCTTCACTTTTCGCTCCGGTTCTTTTACAAAAAAGAAAACTAAAATAAATGCTAAAGAAATTAAAATACTCGTCGCAAAAAATGGGTAACGCCAAGAATGTCCACCTAATATACCGCCTAATAAAGGTCCACCTGCCATCCCTAAACCGATAGCTGCTTCATATAATCCTACTGCTTCATGAACTTCTTTACTTAATGCAATTAATAATGTCATCGCCGTTGCGAAGAACATCGCATTTCCTAATCCCCACCCCGCGCGGAAAAGAGATAATTGAGCAATCGTTTGCGATATACCACATATAAATGCAAATACAGTTACAATCGCAAGACCGATCGTCATCATTCGTTTATCACCAAATCTTGATGCGAATATTCCAGCGGGTAACATCATAATTGCCATCGTTAAAATATAAGCTGTAAATAACATCTCGACTTGCCAATGCGAAGCACCAATTTGTTCAGCAATACTTGGTAAAATTGGGTCGACTACTCCTATACCTGAAAAGGCAAGGAAGGTAGCCACCACTGTAATCAATCTCCCTAATTTTTGTTTGCTCTCCATTTTGATTACTCTCCTTTTGTATTCTCTAAAAATGTAACTGCACGGCTTAAACTATCCTCTAGCTCTGCCTTAACACGCTGCATTTGCTCCATTTTTTCGTCTAACGTTTGCACTTGTTTTTCAAGCATCTCTTTAATTTCTTGAATCACTTCACGGTCACGCGGATTCTCACTATTTCTTCTTTGTTCCATTCTTTCTTTTAACGATAAGAAATGTTGCATTTCTTGAAGCGTAATTCCTAGTACTTCTTTCGCTTCCACAATCCTTTTAATTCTCGCAATGTCCTCGTCTGTATACAGGCGAATGTTCCCTTCACTGCGTTCTGGGGGATGAATTAAACCAATTTCCTCATAATAACGAAGTGTACGCTTTGTTAAACCAACTTGCTTTGTTACTTCATCAATTTTATACATGTGTATTCCTCCCTTCACCGATTATTACATTTTACGTTAACGTTAACTTTTGTGCAACTGTTATACTTTTGTAAATGTTTGTCATATGAATTGTATTTTTCTCAAAGCAGTTTCATAATAAAAGAAAAGAGATGATAAGGAGATTTCCACATGAATAAACCACTTATTTTCGCTCATCGCGGGGTAAAAGGAACACACCCAGAAAATACGATGATTGCCTTCCAAGAGGCTGAACGCATTGGGGCTCATGGAATTGAACTTGATGTTCATCTATCAAAAGATGGTGAACTAGTTGTTATTCATGATGAAACGGTGGACCGCACAACAAATGGCGTGGGACTTGTTTCTGAGAAAACTGTAGAGGAATTACAAGCTTTAGATGCTGGTAGCCATAAAGATCCTTCTTTCCATGAGGCGAAAATCCCAACATTACGAGAAGTATTTATTTGGCTCTCTACAACAAATTTACAACTTAACATTGAATTAAAAACAGATGTTCTTCATTATCCAAATATTGAAGAAAAAGTTGTTGCTCTTGTTCGTGAATATCATCTATCCAATCAAATTGCATTTTCATCATTTAACCACGATTCCGTTTCATTATTAGCAGAAATTGCTCCAGAAATTCCAAGAGCGATTTTGTACGATACACCACTTGCAGATCCTATTGCTGAAGCAAAAAGGCGCGAGGCGACTGGATTACATCCAAACTTTCAATTATTAACGAAAGAGTTTGTCCAATTAGCACAGGGGCAAGGATACGTTTTTCGTCCTTACACTATTAATGAATATAAAGATTTACAAACTATGATTGACTATGGTGTAGATGTCATCATTACCGATTGGCCAGCACGTGCCTTTGAGCTCCTTTCTTAATTGAAGGGGCTTTTTTGTTTTCAAAATTTCATTGTTTAAAATAAACGAAAACCCTCAATACTAATACAATAATGCTTGTATTAATGAGGGGCTGAAAAAGATGGATCAGACTATGAATCCAAAACTTAAAAAATATAAACGTCTTTTCTTCACCGTAATGTTTTCTTGTGTTCTTTTTTTCGTTTTTTCCTTTTTTATTATCATTATAGCTGCAAAAATTATGGGTCCTCCCCCTGTTGCAGTGCCGCAAACGAGTGTCTTTTACGCTAATGATGACACTGTTATAGGGCAAAGTAATGAAACACAAAAGCGCTATAATGTATCTCTTGATGAAATTTCTCCTTATGTAAAAGAGGCAACACTATCTATTGAAGATCAACGATTCTACAAACATCATGGATTTGATATAAAGCGCATTGTTGGTGCCATTGTTGCCGATTTAAAAGCAATGGCAAAAGTACAAGGTGCTAGTACTATTACACAACAGTATGCTCGTAACCTATACTTAGATCATGATAAAACGTGGAAGCGTAAACTATTAGAGGCAATGTATACCGTTCGCCTTGAAGTGAACTATAATAAAAATCATATTTTAGAAGGATATTTAAATACAATTTATTACGGGCATGGTGCTTACGGAATCGAAGCTGCTTCTCGCCTGTATTTCGATAAAACTGCAAAAGAATTAACATTAGCGGAAGCTAGTATGCTCGCAGGCATTCCGAAAGGACCTAGCTTCTACTCTCCCTTTTTAAAAGAAGAGCGTGCTAAAGGGCGTCAATCTCTCATACTAGATGAAATGGTAGAACAAGGTTATATTACAAAACAGCAAGCTGCCTCGGCAAAAAAGGAACCGCTAACTTTCGCCTCATTAGATACGAAAAAAGTGGCAGAGGTCGCGCCTTATTTCCAAGATGCTGTACAAGCTTCTCTTCTTCGTGATATCGGATTAGATGAGCAAGCCTTACAGCGAGGTGGCTTACGTATTTATACAACGCTAGACCCTAAATTACAATCTGTAGCAGAGCAAGCTGTAAAAAATCATATACCTGAAACAACAAACATCCAAACTGCCCTCGTCTCTATGAATCCAAAAACGGGTGAAGTGGCTGCCCTTGTTGGTGGAACTGATTATAATACGAGTCAATTTAACAGAGCTACACAAGCCGCTCGTCAGCCCGGCTCTACATTTAAGCCATTCCTATATTACGCAGCCTTAGAACGAGGATTCACCCCTGCTACGCGCTTAAAAAGCGAATACACTGTATTCACTTTAGGTGACGGTGTTTCCAAATATAAACCGAAAAATTATAAAAACTATTATGCAGACGACTTTGTGACAATGGCACAAGCACTCGCTGTTTCTGATAACGTATATGCTGTGAAGACAAATCTATTTTTAGGCGAAGACATTCTTACAAAAACAGCGAAGCAATTCGGTATTACTAGCGCATTAAAAGATGTTCCGTCTCTTGCTCTCGGCACATCTCCTGTAAAACCAATTGAAATGGTCAATGCTTATAGCATGTTTGCAAACGGCGGGAAAGAAGTAAAACCAATCTTTATAAGGCGCATCGTTGATCATGAAGGAAATATGCTATACGACGCTCATTTAGAAAGTAAACAAGTTCTAGATAAAAGCAAAGCCTTTGTGATGGAAGAAATGATGGCAGGCATGTTTAATAAAAAACTAAGCAGTTATGCCGCTGTGACCGGTCAATCGATGTTATCAAAACTATCAAGAACATATGCTGGAAAGTCTGGTTCTACAGAAACTGATAGTTGGATGATTGGATTTACCCCGCAGCTCGTAACAGGGGTTTGGATTGGATACGATCAACCTAAATCCATTTCAAACGTAGCAGAACAAGGATACGCAAAAAAAATATGGACCGATACAATGGAAAAAGGATTAGATGGACAGCCTAAACAAGAGTTCAAACAACCAGCAGATGTTGTTGCAGTCGATGTTAATCCTGAAAACGGTAAGATTGCTACAAAAAATTGTCCCATTTCTGTGAAAATGTATTTCGCAAAAGGTACAGAGCCAACAGAGTATTGTATGGATCACGTTGATGATAAGGAAGAGTTCGAAAAGGTTAGTGAAGAGAAGAAAAAGACGGGTTGGTGGAAAAAATATCTCCCGTGGTAAAAAAATAGCTGACGGAAATCCGTCAGCTATTTTTATTCGCCTAATAATGCGTGGCGCAATTCTTCACTAGATTCGTTCCAAATTGCTTCATTATGCTCTTTTAAGAATGTACCAAGTACTTTTTTAGATGATTCATCCATATGATCAATCATGATGTGACGCTTTAGTGATTTATCCATTTTATTTACATGCTCTGGAAGTGATTTATATCCGCGGCGAATTTCACGATCAACTGTCATTTCACAGGCTGTTGCACCTGCGTAATAAGCACCGTTTGGTGTTCTTTCAATTGTTACCCAAACAAGCCAAAACGGTTTTCCGTTTGGAACTTCATCTTTATTTGTTAAAAACTTAATTCCTTTTTCTACTGTACTACGCGCATGCATCGCACCGATATCAACGAACGCAGTTTTCTCTAATACATCAACAAATACAGGAGAAATATTTTCTAAACTTAATGCCCCAACGCCAAAACCACCATGTCCATCTGTTGAATCATTTTTCACGATATTAAAACCGATTTTTTTCTTTTTCTCTGTCATATGTAAACTCCTCCTCGCTTAATGATTAAAAAAGCCTGAAAATAGGCGCAATGATATTTTGTAAAAATACTAATACATATGGAATAACAACATTGAAAATAGGTTGAATTGTGTAATTGCTAAGCGGTGTAATAACAAGAATTAATAACGCAATTGATCCATACTTTTCATACTGTGTCATTTTCGCACGAATATTTGCTGGTGCTAAATCTTCCACAACGCGATAACCATCAAGTGGCGGGATTGGTAATAAATTAAATACAAGTAAAACAATATTAAGCATAATAAAAATTTGGAAAAATTGATCCAGCGTATCTGCTACTGCAAGTGGCATCGCATCTAACACACCAAATGTTATTAAGCTATACCAAATAATTAAACCAATTGCACTTAAGATAAGATTACTTATCGGTCCCGCAATAGAAACTAATATTCCTGCAAGACGCGGTCTTTTAAAGTTATATGGGTTAACAGGCACGGGTCTTGCCCAACCGAATCCAAGAATTAATACAGCAATCATACCGACAGGATCTAAATGAGCCATCGGTGATAACGTTAAACGCCCTTGCTTTTTCGCTGTATCGTCTCCAAATTTATATGCAACATACGCATGTGCAAATTCATGCACAGATAGCGCAATAATAATCGCCATTGCTACCAACGGAATTTGTTGCAATGGGTATCTAAATAACTGATCCATACTTCATCTCCTCTTCAATATGTCAAAAAAAGAAATTATTTGTTTTTCCGATTGTTCTTCCTCATAATCCGCTATAATAAGAGTGTAACTTACATAAAAGGAGCGATCATATATGCCATACGTAACAGTGAAAATGCTAGAAGGACGCACAGAAGAACAAAAGAAAGCTCTTGCTGAGAAAGTAACAGCAGCAGTAAGCGAAACAACTGGTGCTCCTGAAGAAAACATCGTTGTTTTCATCGAAGAAATGTCTAAAAACCATTATGCAGTTGGCGGAAAACGCTTAAGCGACAAATAATTTCAAGTTTTTTCATAAGAAGCAGCTCTTAGCTGCTTCTTATTTCTTTCCTTCTAACAACTCGATAATTCTCTCTTTATATTTTCCTTTTCTTCCATCTTCATAGATTAAATCATGCGGATAGAATAGCTTTTGATCCGTTCGCTTCTTACCTGTAATCGCCTCAACAATATCCGATTCACGCGAAAGCTCTCTAAGTTCCCCGTTCGGCATAAGAAGTAAGATTGGCAGACGCTCTTCTTCTTCTCCTGCACGGTAAAAGTCATACGGTAAGTCTGATGTTGAATCAACAACTAAATAATACTCTGGGTCTAGTCCAATTTTTTTAAATAAGCTACTTAGCTCCATCCAATTATCTAAACCGTGCTTATCTGTAAACTCCACATATTTAAATAGATTTCGATTCATAAAACGACGGCATAAGTCACTTAAAATCGGATCTTCTTCCTCTTGCCATACTTGGAAGTAATAATACATTACGTTCTCGTCTAGCTTTAAATAATCCTCTACTGTTACTTCTTCTTCAAATAAAGAATAGAAATGAACAGGATGATTTTTAAACGCATAATATTTCTCATGCAACGATTTAGCTCGGTGTAAAATCTTCGTTAAAATTACTTCTGCACTACGTGTTACCGGATGAAAATATACTTGCCAATACATTTGATAACGGCTCATAATATAATGCTCTACAGCATGCATACCACTATTTTTAATGACAACTTGATTACCGTACGGGCGCATGACACGCAGTATACGTTCCATATCAAAGTTCCCATACTTTACACCAGTAAAATATGCATCTCTTAATAAATAATCCATACGATCGGCATCAATTTGGCTCGAAATCATACTAATCGCTAATTTATTAGTAGATGTTTTCGCAATTACATCTGCTACCTTTTGCGGGAAATCCTTATCCACACGGCTTAACACACGATTAATTTCCGTATCACCAACGATAATCTTTTGCGTAAATTTCTCATGATCTAACGAAAATACTTTTTCAAACGAGTGAGAAAATGGGCCGTGACCGACATCATGAAGTAATGACGCACATAAACATAACAATCTATCTTCAGCATTCCAGTTCGGTCTGCCATCAAACACATCATCAATCATACGACGAATAATTTCATATACACCTAACGAATGAGTAAAGCGACTATGCTCTGCACCGTGAAATGTAAAAAATGTCGTACCAAGCTGCTTAATACGGCGCAAGCGTTGAAATTCTTTCGTTCCGATTAAATCCCAAATAACGCGATCACGCACGTGTACATATTTATGTACTGGGTCTTTAAACACTTTTGTTTCGCTGAGTTTGTCGTTTAAATATACCACTTTCCGACATCCCCCTTTCTTTACTGCATTCTTACTATATATTATAAACGATATAGGAAACAGAAAGAAATGAAAGACTATATTAATTCCTGTTATATAAAGAAAAATCACCTTTACCAAAGCAAAGGTGATTTTTCTTTATATATTATTTTCCTAAAATGAACTCAGTAACTTCGTCTAGGATCATTTCTTTACCTAGTGGGAAGTATCCTTTGTTTACATCTTCATTACTGATTGTAAATACATGGTTGTTTTTAACAGCGTTCATATTTTTCCAAATTGATTCTTCTTGGAATTCTTTTAGACGCTGAGAACCGTCACCAGTTGTAAATACGAATAAGTAATCTGGATTGTAATCAATTAAAGCTTCTTTTTGTATTTGTACTAACGGTTTATCAGTTGGTGTACCTTTAACTGCTGGTAATTTTAAATCACCAAAGATTACGCTACCGTAACCGTAGTCACCGTATACACGGAATGCATTTGGATATGCAGCCATTTTCATGAATGTTGCATCGCCAGTTTTAGCAACGATTTTGTCATGTAATTTGCTTGCTTTTTCATCATACTTTTTGAACCATTCTTTTGTTTCTTTCTCTTTACCGAAGATTTGTCCTACTTCTTCGAATTTTGGACGCCATTGGTCTAATGGAGTTTTTAACATAACTGTTGGTGCAATTTTAGATAATTGATCATAAATCTTTTCTTGACGATTGTTTACAATAATTAAATCTGGTTTTGCAGCAGCCACTGCTTCGATGTTAATTTTATCGCCCCACGCAGAACCAACCGGTTTTACATCTTTCAATTTCTTCTCAATATGTGAATCAATTTTTTCTTGTGTTGTATTTGCAGTAATAATCGGTTTCATACCGAAAATTAATAATTCTTCTGTTGAACCACTAAGGTCAGCAATTTTCTTTGGATTTGCAGGAATTTTAATTTCCCCTTTTGCGTGTTGTACAGTGCGCTCTTCAGTTTTCGCATCTGCTTTCTTTTCTTCTTCTTTGTTAGAACAAGCTGCAAATAGTACAGAAGTAACAACTAGTACCATTGCTAATAGTGCCATTTTAAAATTCTTCATATTCCGACTCCTTCTAGCTGTATTTCTCTTATAATTTGCATGTAACTATAAGAAACGAAACAACATTTAATTAATATATTTTTATTAATCGTTGTTTATAACCCGTTCTAACGGGCGTTCAACTTCCCATCCGTGGGTAAGAAGCTCAACGTCCATTAGAACTCCCCCTCTCACCTCTTTAAGAGGGGGAAATTCTATTAATTATGCTTTTTTACGCAATTGATTATTAATCATCGCTAAATCGTATGTTAAACAAATTGGTTTACAGTTTACTGGACATGGAACGATTTGCGCTTCAATCTCAAATACGTTACGAAGTGTTTCACTCGTCATAACTTCATCTGGCGTTCCTTGTTTCATTAACTTACCTGCTTTTAATGCAATCATATGATCAGAGAAACGAGAAGCATGATTTAAATCGTGAATAACCATAACAATCGTTCTGCCTTCTTCTTTGTTTAACTTCTTCAGTAAGTTTAATACCTCAAGTTGATGAGCCATATCTAAGTATGTTGTTGGTTCATCTAACACAAGTAAATCTGTTCCTTGTGCAAGAGCCATCGCAATCCATACACGTTGACGTTGACCACCTGATAAAGCTTCTGCTGGACGATTTGCGAATTCTGTCATCCCCGTCACTTCAAGTGCCCAATGAATGTAGCGATAATCCTCTTCTTTCAATGTTCCAAATCCTTTTTGATGAGGAAAACGTCCATATGAAACAAGTTCAAACACAGTAAGGCCTGTTGGCACTTCTGCAGTTTGTGGTAAAATCGCCATTTTCTTTGCGATTTCTTTCGTTGGCTGTTTCTCAATTGCTTTTCCATCAAGATAAACAGTACCTCGTTTTGCTTTCAAAATACGAGAAGCCGTTTTTAATAATGTGGATTTCCCACAACCATTTGGTCCAATAATCGTTGTAATTTGTCCTTCCGGAATTTCAACTGTTAATCCATCTATAATTAACCCTTCATTATATCCAACAGATACCGCATCAACTGCTAAAGTTGCCATACAAAAAGCCTCCCTTTATTTTGTCCTCATAAGTAAATATATGAAATATGGTGCACCAATTACAGAAATAACAAGACCGACCGGTATTTCTGAAGTTGGTAACACGCTTCTTGAAATTACATCTGCAAATAAAAGCAAGAACGTTCCTATTAATGCAGCTGTTGGTAACATAATTTGATGTTTACCACCAACGAGGCGTCTCGCTAAATGCGGAGCCATTAAACCGATAAAACCAATGCCGCCCGCCACCGCAACAGATGCACCTGCTAAACAAACTGCAATAAATAATAATTTACGTCTTTCCTTTTCTACGTTTACACCAAGGCCAACTGCTGTAGAGTCGCCTAAATTCATTACATTTAATATGTGCGCTTTACTAATGGCAAGTGGTAAGAAAATAACCATCCATGGGAGTACACTTAGTACGAACTTCCAATCTGTTCCCCATAAACTTCCTGCCAACCAAATCGTTGCAAAACGGAAGTCGTTCGATGTCATCTTCATAGAAAAAATTAAACTAACAGCACCAAATCCGGCTGCAACAGCGATACCAACAAGAATTAATCGAGTTGATGAAACGCCGTCTTTCCATGCTAGTAAATAAATAATAACCGCTGCTAATATCGCACCAACTAGCGCGAAGAATGGAAGGATAAATACAGATAAAAATGTACCAGTTCCAACTTTTCCAAAGAAAAAGTAGACGAATACAACAACTGTTAATCCCGCTCCGGCGTTAATACCGATAATACCTGGATCAGCAAGCGGGTTTCGTGATAGCCCTTGCAAAATTGCACCTGACATAGCTAATGCAGAACCAACTAATATAGCAATAACCATACGCGGCATACGAAATTCAAATAAAATAACAGATTGATCTTCTGCACCTAATCCAACCAATGACTTTAATACATCTATTGGAGGAATTTTAAATGTTCCTGTATTTAAACTTATTAAAAATACAGCAACAATTAATCCTACTAAAATCGTTAAAATAGAAACGTTCTTTTTTGTTAAGACGCTCGTCCTCACATCTTTCCTCTCCCTTCATTACGTGCTAAGTAGAGGAAGAATGGCACCCCAATTAGCGCTGTAATTGCTCCAATTGGCGTTTCAAATGGTGGATTAATAACGCGAGATAACATATCTGCACATTCAATTAGCAATCCACCTAAGACCGCAGAACATGGAATAACCCATCTATAATCTGAGCCTACAAGGAAACGAGTCATATGCGGAATTACAAGTCCAACAAATCCAACTGATCCTGCCATAGAAACCGCAGAACCTGTTAATACAAGAACAAGTACTGTTCCGATAAATTTAATTAATGTCGTATTTTGACCAAGTCCAATCGCAATTTCTTCACCAAAGCTTAAAATTGTGATATATCTCGACATCATAATTGCTATAATGAGACAAACAAGACCAATCGGTACTAACATATTAATACTTTGCCATTTCACTCCGGCAACACCGCCTGCATTCCACATACTTACCTCTTGGGCAAGGTTGAAATACAATGCAATTCCAGATGAAATTGCCCCTAATAAAGCACTAATTGCTGCACCTGCTAAAGCTAATTTTACAGGCGTTAATCCACCTGGTGAAGAAGACCCAATACCATATACAATGCTCGCTCCAAACGCAGCTCCAATAAAAGATGCGATAACAAACATTAAATAAGGTGAATTAGGGAAGAATGCATACATAATTGCAATTCCGAATACAGCACCATCTGTAATCCCCATTAACGATGGAGATGCAAGTGGATTTCGTGTCATACCTTGCATAATTGCACCTGATACCGCTAAAAAAGCACCTGCAACTACGCCCCCTATTGCTCTAGGCATGCGAAGTTCTTGAATTACGTTATGGTGCGTTATGGAACCATCAAACTGAAATACAGCTTGCCAAACGGTTTTTAAACTAATATCTGCTGCACCAAACGAAATAGAAACTGCCATACTTAAAGCTAACAAAATTGTGCCTGCTATTAAAATAATAGAAGCAACGAGCGGTCTGCTCTTAATCTCTTTAACATTCACATCTTGCTGTTCTATACTCCTTGCGCTCGCTTCCATCCCTCAACCATCCTAACCAACAACATATATTTAATAAAATGAAATTTATTCTCAAATAATAATAAAAAAATTAGGTGAATTGACCTTTTTCATGATAATGATTATCAGAATCAGACACTTTCTATTCTACCTACCACGTCAAAAGACTGTCAACCATTATTTTGAAATACGAATTCATACAAAACGCTATCTTATGGACATAAAAAAAGAAGAGTAATCTGTTCACTCTTCTTTTTCTTACTTATTTAATTTTGCTTCAATTTTTACAATTAATTCGTCTTCTGTTGGAGCCGCAACTGGACGATTATTTACAAACGCGAATGATTTTTTACGACCAGGGCCACAGTAAGACTGACATGCAACCTCAATCGTTGCACATGAATCTACTTTTTTTAACTTCGGAATCAACGTTTTAACGTTCGTTGCCTGACAATCATCACACACACGAAATTCGTTTCCCATTATATATAACACTTCCTCTATTTTAAACTTTTCACAAGTACATTTAAAAATAAACACTAAATGGTATTTTACCGCTCTTTGAAGCTTGTTGCAAGTCTCCGGGCATAGCTCTATTCCTATATAAAGCTACCTATTTTTTATATTTTCTCCTTCAAAAGCTTTCATCATTCATAGCCACATTTCTTCTCTTCATTGAAATCTACCATATTTTTAAAAGCTTTGTATAAAAGCTCATTTTTTTGCCCATTATAAAAATAGGAAGTTCATAAAAAGAAAGGGAGTTGAATCTATGAAAGTAAGACAAGATGCTTGGACAGACGAGGACGATTTATTACTTGCTGAAACGGTGCTTCGCCATGTTCGAGAAGGAAGTACTCAATTAAATGCTTTTGAAGAAGTAGGAGATCAGTTAAATCGCACATCTGCTGCTTGTGGTTTCCGCTGGAATGCTGTTGTTCGCTATAGCTATGAACAAGCTCTTCAACTAGCAAAAAAACATCGTAAAGATAAAATGCGTGCTGCGGGCGGTGAACAGACAAAAAAACGTTTGCTTTACACACCACCAGCTTCAGCGGCGGCGATAACTGATTATGAAGAACACGTACCGTATGAAACAGCTGTTCAATATACAGAAGCTACTCCATATCAAAAGCCGACTGTCCCTGCTCCAAAAAGCTCAATAACAATGCAAGATGTTATTTACTTTTTACAAACAGTTGGATCTTCAAATATAAAAGTAACAGCTCTTGAAAACGAGAATACGAGATTGAAACAAGAAATTAAAACGCAAATCCTGCGAAATGAAGAACTAGAAAAGAAACTAGAAAAATTAGAACAACAATCTCATACTGTACAAGAGGATTACGAAACACTTATGAATATTATGAACCGTGCTCGTAAATTAGCAGTAATGGATGATGAGGAACGCTCACAAACATCTTTCCGCATGGATCGAAACGGTAACTTAGAAAAAATTGCAGAATAAAAAGGATGCATGCAATGCATCCTTTTTATTCTTTCACCTCTAAACTTCCCTTTATATATGAGAAAACCCCTTTCTACATTTTTTGCTATAATAAAGGTTGTCATTTTAAAAATAAGGGGTTAGTTATATGAGCAATTCCCGTTCGATTTTATCTCAGCCAGAGTGGCGTATTGTAGATCAGTCTAGTTTAGGACCAACTTTCCATGCACTTCAGTCATTCGCAATGGATGACACGTTATGCACAAGTATTGGAAATGGTCTATCCGCTGCAACAATGCGCTCTTGGGTTCATCACAATACAATTGTTCTTGGCATTCAAGATTCACGCCTACCACATTTAGAAGAAGGTATTTCCTTTTTAAAAGAAAACGACTTCAATGTTATCGTTCGTAATTCTGGTGGACTTGCTGTCGTACTTGATGAAGGTGTTTTAAATGTATCACTTTTATTCCAAGAAACAGAAAAGGGTATCGATATCGACCTTGGATACGATACGATGTGGCATTTAATTAAGGAAATGTTAAAAGATTACGATGTTACTATCGAAGCAAAAGAAATTGTTGGTTCTTATTGTCCTGGTAGCTACGATTTGAGCATTCGCAATCAAAAATTTGCTGGTATTTCTCAGCGTCGTATTCGCGGAGGCGTTGCTGTACAAATTTACTTATGTGCGACAGGAAGCGGATCTGAGCGTGCCGCACTCGTTCGTGATTTTTACAACGTAGCAATTCAAGGCGAAGAAACAAGATTTACGTATCCCGAAATTGTACCGAGTACGATGGCCTCACTATCTGAATTACTCGGTGAAACAATTACAGTGCAAGATTTAATGATGCGCCTTTTAAAAACGTTGCAACAATTCACTCCAAAGTTAACATCATCTCAGCTAACAGTAGATGAAGTTCCTTTATATGAGACGAATTTACAACGTATTATTGACCGTAATAATAAGGCACTTGGTTTAGAAAAATAGAAACCAAAAAGACCACCCTCATTTCAAAATGATATTATCCCCTTTAGGTAGACAGTGTAAAAAAGACCATGTACACACATGGATGTTACACTATTACTTGGAGGGGATTTTTCATGACTAAAAAAGGATCGACATTTAATACCTATTCAGAAGAATTAAAGTTATCAGCTGTTCAAAGTTATTTAAACGGAGAAGGAAGTTACAATATGATAAAGGAAAGATATCAGATTAGAAGTTCTACCCAACTTAAAAATTGGGTCAAAAAATATAAAGAATGTGGTGAGATTACAGATACTCGCGGGAAAAATGGGGGAATGAAAGGTATACCAAACCCTCTAAAAGGAAAACGTGTTTATTTTAAGACAATTGAAGAGGAACGTGACTACTATAAGGCACAGGTTGAATATTTAAAAAAGCAGTATCCAAATCTATAAATGGAGGTGTACTAAAATATAAAGAGAGATATCATATCATTGAATCATTAAAGACAAAGTATCCAGTTATATGGCTTACGAAATTTGCGGGTGTACATCGTTCAAGTTACTATAAATGGATTCATACCAAAGGTATGAAAAACATACGACTAAAATCCGAGAAACGATTAAAAAAGGTAATACGATCTATTCACGTAAAGCACAAAGAATATGGTTATCCACGTATGAAAATCGCTTTACAGGAAGAGGGATATTTTATAAATCACAAAAAAGTATATCGCTTAATGAGTGAGCTCAATATTCAATCTATTATTCGAAAGAAGCGTCGCTTCTTTAAAGGGAACTATTCCAATATTTTTCCGAATGTTTTAAACCGTGAATTTAAAGATCGCCAACAAAATGAGGCACTTGTTACAGATATTACTTACCTACGATTCCAAGAGGGATTTCGGTATCTTTCTGTTGTACAAGATGTTTATAATAACGAAGTTGTTTCTTGGAAAATATCTACGCGCAATAATAATGAACTTGTATTAGATACGATTGAAATGTTGGCACAAAAAAGAGATGTGCGTGGAACCATTCTCCATTCAGATCAGGGATTCCAGTACACATCTCATGCCTACAACAAACGACTTTCCGATTTAGGTATCATTGGTAGCCACTCTCGCAAAGGAAACTGCCATGATAACGCTTGTATCGAGTCATTTTTCTCCCATTTTAAATCGGAGATGTTGTATTTGAATCATTTTAAAACAGAAGAAGATTTAATACAAGCAATTGAAGAATATATTTACTTTTATAACTATAAACGGTTCCAAAAACGACTCAACCATCGAGCTCCGATAGAATATCGAATCTCGATGGCTGCTTAGTCTTTTTCATACTGTCTACTTGACAGGGGTAAGACCAAAAGAAATAGGATGGTCTTTTTTCATATTAATTCGTTATAGAATTAAAGTGCTTGAGCTGCTGTAATTAAAGCTAACTTGTACACTTCTTCTTCGTTACATCCACGAGATAGATCATTTACAGGCATATTTAAACCTTGTAAGATTGGTCCTACTGCTTCGAAGTTACCTAAGCGTTGAGCGATTTTGTAGCCGATATTACCAGCTTCTAAGCTTGGGAATACGAATACGTTAGCATCACCTTTAATTGTAGAACCTGGAGCTTTCTTCTCAGCTACAGATGGTACGAATGCAGCATCGAATTGGAATTCTCCATCTAAAGTTAATTCAGGAGCCATTTCTTTTGCAATGCGAGTTGCTTCTACAACTTTTTCTGTTTCTGGAGATTTCGCAGAACCTTTTGTAGAGAAGCTTAACATAGCAACGCGTGGGTCAATACCGAATAGTTCAGCAGTTTTCGCACTTTCGATACCAATTTCAGCTAAATCTTGGCTGTTTGGTGCAATGTTAATTGCGCAATCAGCGAATACATACTTCTCTTCTTCACGTACCATGATGAATACGCCTGAAGTTTTTGTAACGCCTGGTTTTGTTTTAATAATTTGAAGTGCTGGACGAACTGTATCAGCTGTAGAGTGAGCTGCACCACTTACTAAACCTTGTGCTTTGCCCATGTATACAAGCATTGTACCGAAGTAGTTTTCGTCTTTAAGAATTTTACGAGCATCTTCTTCTGTTGCTTTACCTTTACGGCGTTCAACGAAAGATGCTACCATTGCATCCATCTCTTCGTATGTAGCTGGATCGTAAATATCAACGCCTGCTAATGTTAAGTTCATGCTAGCAGCTTTTGCGCTAATTTCTTCTTTATTACCAACTAAAATTGGTTTTACTAACTCTTCTTTTGCTAAACGCTCTGCAGCGCCTAAAATTCTTTCATCAGTTCCTTCAGGAAGTACGATAGAAATGCCTTTTCCTTGAACTTTTTCTTTTACTGCTGTAAATAAATTGCTCACGAATAAACCCTCCTACAAATGTTAAAAACTCTACCTTTAAGAATACTTCTTTTCAGCTATATTTTAAACTTATAGCTCCCAAAAAATAGATAAAATGAAAATGATTATATTTTCATAAAATTCAGCCGAGAAATATTGCCTACTTAAGCCTTATTTTCTCCCGTTTTCCAGTAAATATAAATGTGACAGTTTTATGCGCCGAAACTTTATGTAGATGTTTTTAATCCTATATATGCTATAGTTAACGTGTAAAATATCATTAACTGAGGTGAATAGAATGAGTGAAGCAACAACAACGTTAGATGGCTGGTATTGTTTACATGATTTACGTTCTATTGATTGGGCAGCATGGAAAACATTATCTAGTGACGAACGCGGACAAGCAGTGTCTGAATTTTTAAATGTCGTTGAAAAATGGAACGAAGTAGCTACTGCAAAAAAAGGCAGTCATGCAATGTATACAGTTGTTGGTCAAAAAGCAGATATTATGCTTATGATCTTACGTCCAACAATGGAAGAGTTAAATGAAATCGAAACAGAATTAAATAAAACAACATTAGCTGAATATTTAGTTCCTGCATATTCTTACGTATCTGTTGTTGAACTAAGCAACTATCTTCCAGCTGATGAAGACCCATACCAAAACCCACAAATCTTAGCTCGCTTATATCCTGAGTTACCGAAAGCAAATCACATTTGCTTCTATCCAATGGATAAGCGTCGCCAAGGTAATGATAACTGGTATATGCTTCCTATGGATGAACGTAAGAAACTTATGTACAGCCATAGCAAAATCGGTCGCCAGTACGCAGGTAAAGTGCGCCAAGTTATTTCAGGATCAGTTGGATTTGACGATTTTGAGTGGGGCGTAACATTATTTGCTGACGATGTTCTTCAATTTAAGAAACTTATATATGAAATGCGCTTCGATGAAGTAAGTGCTCGTTATGGTGAATTCGGAACATTTTTCGTTGGAAACATTTTACCAGACGAAAAGGTAGAGAAATTTTTACACATATAAATCGTAAAAAAGGAACGAAATTCGTTCCTTTTTTTATTACCCTCTATATTTCTCCTCAAAAAGCTTCTTTTCTCTGCAAATTTGAACAAAAATCGACAAATTCTTTTCAAGTCCCTTACAAAATTGTAACCTTTCTATATCCAAATTTATGCTAAAATGGTACGAGCTATATGCTAATAACGATGCGAAGGTGATAATGTATATGAAGAAAATCTTGTCTATTTTACTAGTGTCTCTATTGTCATTTTCTTCCTTAGGAGTAACAACATCCCATGCGGAAGAAAAAATACATATAGAGGCAGCTGCTGCACTTCTATTTGATGCGGATACAGGAAAAATACTGCATGAACAAAATCCAGATGAATTACTAGCTATCGCTAGTATGTCAAAATTAATTGTTATTTATGCCGTATTAGAAGCAATTAAAGAAGGAAAAATCACTTGGGATACGAAAGTAACTATTTCTGATTACGCTTATGAAGTTTCACGTAATAATGAATTCTCTAACGTGCCGTTCGAAAAAGGACGTCAATATACTGTAAGAGAATTATACCATTCTATCGTTATCTTCTCTGCAAATGGATCTAGTATTGCTTTAGCAGAATTACTTGCAGGCCGTGAAAAGAACTTCTTAAATCTCGCAAATGAACATGCGAAAAAACTAGGGTTAAAGAAATATAAATTTGTAAATGCTACGGGGTTAAATAACGCTGATTTAAAAGGAAAACATCCTGAAGGAACTGATCCGAATGGAGAAAACTCCATGTCAGCTCGCGATATGGGTATTCTTTCAAAAACAATTATTACAAAGTATCCAGAAATGCTAGAGGATACAAAACAAAGATTTAGAAACTTCCCAGATAATCATCCAAAACCAATTCGTATGGAAAATTGGAACTGGATGTTACCAGGTGCTGCTTTCTCTTATGAAGGAGCAGATGGTTTAAAAACAGGAAGCTCTGATACCGCTGGGTATGGTTTTACCATTACAGCAAAACGCGGTGATTTACGTCTTATATCTGTTATTATTAAAACGAAATCAATGGACGAACGTTTCACAGAATCTCGCGCATTAATTGAATATGGATTTAATAACTTCGAAAAACAGAAATTAAAAATAGATAAAAATAACAAAATTTCTGTAGTAAAAGGAAAAGAAGACTACGTAACAGTTGCACCAGAAAAAGAAGTGACAGTAGTTACTGCAAAAGGTAGCAAATCACCTTACAAAATTTCTACTGAAGCAGATAAATCACTTGCTGAAGATGGGCATTTAGTTGCTCCTATTAAGAAAGATGCAAAGGTAGGTTCAATCGTCTTAGAACCATCTGATAAATATGGTTTCTTAGACGGAAATAAAAGTATAAAAGTTACTGCAAAAACGACTGAAGAAGTAGAAAAAGCAAATTGGTTCGTATTAACAATGCGTTCAATTGGCGATTTCTTCTCAAATTTATGGTCTAAAGTATTTTAATGATGAAAAGCTAGCTCACGCTAGCTTTTTTTATTTTTCCCTCTAGATGTAAAACTTCGTTTGGTTGTCATATCTGCGTCCTTTTTCTCATACGTATGAACTAGTAATTGTTCCACACTTCATCTAAGAAAAACCTCTTTCCAAAGGGTATTCCAAAAAGAGAGGTGACACATAATGGGTGTTATCGCACATACAGAAGAAGATGTAAAGTTATTAGCTAGACTCATGCGTGCTGAAGCTGAAGGAGAAGGACAACAAGGCATGCTAATGGTTGGAAATGTCGGTGTAAATCGTGTCCGCGGAAATTGTTTAGATTTTAAAAAAGTACGGAACTTACGTCAGATGGTTTATCAAAATCCTGGTGGTTTTGAAGCTACTCAAAAAGGGTACTTTTATCAACGAGCACGAGAACAAGACATTGCCTTAGCAAGGCGTACCATTCAAGGACAACGTTTTTGGCCTGCAAATTTCGCTTTATGGTTTTTCAGACCTGAAGGTCCTTGCCCACCAACTTGGTATGACCAACAAAACTCTGGACGTTTTAAAAGGCACTGCTTCTTCCAACCATCCGGTCAGGATTGTCCAAGCGTATATTAAGGAATGAAAATGAGGAGGGATTTTTGAATGGCACAGCAACAAAATCCATACTATGGAACAGGTTTTTATCAACCATCTGGAACTTATGTACAACCGCAACAGATGAACCCACAACAGCAGCAACAGCAACAAGCAATGCAACAACAAGCTGCTCAGGCTCAATTGGCAGTTTCTCAAGGTATGTTGCCACTAGAGCAATCGTATATTGAAAATATCCTTCGTTTAAACAAGGGTAAACAAGCTACCGTTGTAATGACTTATGAGCGTGGTAGCTCGCTCGGTACACAATCTTATACAGGGATTATCGAGGCAGCTGGCCGTGACCATATCGTTATTAGTGAACCGAAATCTGGAAAACGATTTTTACTACTAATGATTTACTTAGATTATGTAGAATTCCCAGGAGAAATTATGTATTTACCTGGTCAACAAGCAACTTATGCTCCAAGACCATAAAAAAAAGCTGGCAAATGCCAGCTTTTGTTTTTTTATAACCCTTTTACAACTGCAGTTCCGACTAAAATCCAGGCCACAATAAATGCTACACCACCAATAGGTGTGATTGGGCCAAAGAATTTAATACCTGTTGTACTTAATGCATAAAGACTGCCTGAGAACATAATAATCCCAGCTACCATAAGCCAACCCGCAGCGCTTAAAAGTGATGATTGCATTTTATCCATTAATAGAGCAACTACGAATAAGCCACCTGCATGAAACATTTGATATGTAACGCCCGTCTTCCACACTTCTAACATTTTTGCAGAAATTTTATTTTCTAAACCATGTGCTCCAAAAGCCCCTAATGCAACAGATAGCCCCGCTGCAATACAACCTAGTAAAAAGAAAATTTTCATCTTAATTCCCCTTTTTATTTTTATCATAAGCAATTTTCACATATAATCCAAACGATTTAATCCCTAAAAATCAAATAAAGAATTACCATTTGCACCTTCTTCTTTTATATACACAGGTTCTCCAGAAACTGGCATAACCGGTTGAACTGTTGTTATAGGCTGAGATCCGATTATTTGTGATTGAACTTGTGGTTCTCTATACGTAGAAGGCTCAACTTGTTCATCTAATAATAAATCACATAATGCACGCACAACTAATAAATGCTCTTTTGATTTTTGTCCTTCACTACTTTTTGCCTTTGCAATTTCACTCGCCATTTTATTTAAAACCTTATCGCTAGATACTTGCATTCCTTGTCACCTCTTACTTTGTAGTTCTTTCTCAAATTGCCTCAGTTTCTCCACTGAACCAAATACTATTATCATATCATGTTCTTGCAGTTTTTCCTGCCCCGTTGGATTATGGATAATATCCCCATCTCTTAAAATCGCTAAAATTGTTACACCAAATTGATTTCTCACATTACTCTCTAATAACGATTTACTAGCTAAGTTAGAATCTTTACCAACTTGAATTTCTTCAATTACAAATGATTGCTCTATTCCATACAATACTGTATCAATATAATGCACTGTTAACGGATTCGCAATATCCAACCGTTAATACAGTAATCATCGTCATCCAAAATGCTTGAAACAAGCTAATCTCTTCAATTGTCATAAATCATAGCATTCCTAGAATTACAACAAAAGTCATACATATAACCGCTATCCATAATTGCTTCCGTACATTCATATTATGTTTCAACTCTTTTCTCTATCTACAATCTTTGCCAGAGGAAATGAAATACGTATATACTAGAAAACGGAATCTATGAAAGAGGTTGATATAATGAAGCTATTTCTTTCTGCCTTACAATGGGCACTATTTATTTTAGCTGGAAGTCTTATTGTACCAATTAGTGTCGCAACTAGTTACGGCCTTGATGGCGCTGAAGCTATCGCGTTTGTACAAAGAACATTATTTGTTCTCGGTTTTGCCGGTCTCTTGCAAGCTATATTTGGTCATAAACTTCCTATCCAAGAAGGTCCTGCAGGCCTTTGGTGGGGAATTTTCTCCTTGTATGCAAGTTTAGGCGTCGTATTATTTGGATCAAGCAATGAAACACTTAAGGTCCTTCAGTACGCTTTCCTATTAAGTGGCATCATTTGTATTATTCTTAGTGTTTTTGGACTTATTGATAAACTAGTTCGTTACTTTACACCGACAGTAATTGGAACGTATTTATTCCTTTTAGTCGCACAACTTAGTGGCTCCTTCTTAAAAGGCATGTTTGGCCTTGATGGACAACATACAGAAGTACAGCCAAAGGTATTTATTCTTTCACTCATTGTTATTTTACTATCTTTTTTCATTATGAAGCTACCTATTATTGGACAATATTCCGTTCTTTTCAGTATCGTCTGCGGCTGGATATTATTTGCGTGCTTCGGATTATCTAATCCAGTAACACCTGTGACAGATATAATTCGTCTTCCATCTCTGTTTGTTTTCGGAATGCCTCGCATTGAATGGAACATGGCAATTACGGTAGTTTTCGTCACACTACTACTTCTAACAAATATGTTAGCAAGTATTCGCGTTGTACAAAAGGTTGTTTCTAAATATGAAGAAGATGCTGCTCCAGATCGCTTCAAACAAGCTGGCATTATAACAGGAATAAATCAATTGCTAGGCGGTCTATTTTCAGCCATTGGTCCTGTTGCCATTTCTGGATCCGCAGGATTTATTGCAACGACAAATATTTATAAGCGCCTTCCATTTATGTTAGGGTCAAGCTTTATCATTCTTGTTAGTATATTCCCAAAGATTACTTCATTCTTTGCAGCCATCCCCGTTGCAGTTGGGTATGCTGCAATTTATCCTGTATTTGCAAGCATGATTGGTCTAGCTTTCCGCGAATATGACACTGTACAAAATAAAGAACAATTATTTAAAGTAGCAGGCCTTTCAATCTTTACAGGAGTCGGCGTTATGTTCGTTCCAGCAGGAGCGTTTTCTACGCTACCACCATTTTTGGCTTCATTTTTAAGTAACGGTCTTGTTCTTGGATCTGTAATGGCTATCTTGCTGGAAATATTATTTTCTCGTTCGCATGAAAAACAACCATCGTAAATTGGAAAACTTCCATTATTGCACTCTACCTTTAGAGTTGTTACGATAATGATAAAGTGAAACTTTAATCAGTGGGGTTTTTGTTCATCCCCACTGATTATTAGCCCGCACCAATCGGGCGTTTACGGGCAGTTAATCTCCCACCTAACTTCTTTGCTCCAGCTAAATTTTGAGGTGGGAGTCTTACTGCCCGGCAAATAGCGGGATAAATTATCATGGGCAACACGCTCATGATAATTTATACTAACAATGCAGAACTTCTCCTAGTTTCATGCAAAGAAGTTCGATGTCTTACTATATTCCCCACTATCTTCATAAAAATTTATTTCTATTTCAACAAAGAAAGGAATTTTCTATATGACTTATAAAATGATTGTTTTAGATTTAGATGATACTTTATTACGCGACGACCATACAATTTCACCTCGTACGAAAGAGGCTTTAATGACAGCACAAGAGCAAGGAGTTAAAGTTGTACTTGCTTCTGGGCGCCCAACGTTTGGTATGCGCAATGTTGCAAAAGAACTTCGTTTAGAGGAATACGGTAGCTTCATTCTATCTTTTAACGGCGCAAAAATTATTAACTGTAAAACAAATGAAGAAATCTTCAGTAGCACGCTATCTCCTGAAATCGTTCACAACCTATTTGAAATTAGTAAAACTGAAGATGTATGGATCCATACTTATATTGGCGATGATATCGTAACAGAAGAAAATAATCCTTATACTAAAATTGAGGGCGAAATTACTGGCATGCCGATTATTGAAGTAGATGATTTTAAAACTGCTGTTAAAGAACCTGTAGTAAAAGTATTAATGAATAAAGAAGCTGAACGCCTTGTTGAAGTAGAAAAGAAACTACAAAAACAACTAGAAGGTCAATTAAGCGTTATGCGCTCTAAACCATTCTTCTTAGAATTTACTGAATATGGTGTTACAAAAGGAACAAGCCTAAACCAGCTAATCCAAAAACTTGGTATTAAGCGTGAAGAGGTTATCGCAATGGGTGATAGCTATAACGACCAAGCAATGATTGAATTCGCTGGTCTTGGTGTTGCAATGGGCAATGCACCAGCTGATATTAAAGAAATTGCAAACTATGTAACAGACACAAATATGAACGATGGCGTTGCAAAAGTTGTAGAGAAATTCGTTTTAAAAACGGAAGTACTTGTTTAATATTTTCATTCATAAAACCTATTTGAAGTCAAATACTTCAAATAGGTTTTTATTTAAATTGCAATGCTTTTGTGACTATATTTTGAACTTTGCACTATTCTCGTAGTGTAAACTTTCTTTTTGTATATAATTAAACAAAATAGACTATTTCATTTTGAAAAAGAATACAAATTTACTATATACAAGCATACATTAAAGGAGGCTACTTCATGTTATCTACACCAATCGGAAGATTAAGAGCAATCGGCTTAATTGAGGGGATTTCTTTCCTATTACTATTATTTGTAGCAATGCCATTGAAATATTTCGCAGGATTTGCAACAGCTGTTAAAATTACAGGCATGGCTCATGGCGTTTTATTTATTCTATTCATCTTTGCGGTAATTCAAGTAACAATCGTACACCGTAAAACAATTTTATGGGCACTTGGTGCGCTTGTTGCATCAGTTATCCCATTTGGTACTTTTGTACTAGATGCAAAACTAAAAAATGAACAGTAATAGTAAAAAGGTAGTTAACAATTGTTAGCTACCTTTTTTGCGTTTATATATTCGGAATTTGCCAATCGATTTCTTTTTCATCCATGTTAGATAAAATCTCATTTACTTTAGAGTACGGCTTACTTCCAAAGAAACCTCGTCTTGCTGATAATGGACTTGGATGTACGGATTCAATAATATGGTGACTTGTATTCGTAATTAACTTTTTCTTCGCCTGCGCGTGACGTCCCCACAGTATGAAAATAACTGGCTTTTCACGTTCATTTAATAGCTCAATTACGCGATCTGTGAAATGCTCCCATCCTTTTCCCTTATGAGAATTCGCCTCACCTTGACGAACCGTTAACACAGTATTTAATAATAAAACTCCTTGCTCCGCCCACCTTACTAAATAACCGTTATTCGGAATTTCATAACCATATTCATCTCGAAGTTCTTTGTACATATTTAGCAATGATGGCGGCGTTTTAATATCAGGTTGTACCGAAAAGCTTAAACCATGCGCTTGATTCGGTCCATGATATGGGTCTTGTCCTAAAATAACGACCTTTGTATTTTCATAACTTGTATACTCTAGAGCGTTAAAAATATCTTCTTTCTTTGGATAAATCACATGCTCCTCATACTCTTCTTTTAAAAGGTTAGCTAAAGCTTGATAGTATTCTTTCTCAAATTCTGGCCCCAGTAATGGTCCCCAATCATTCTGCAAAATGTTTTCCATTCCTTCACTTCCTATCCAATTAATTCACCATATCCTGCCTTGTAAATACTACAAACGAAATGATAAGAGATACTACTGCCCAAACCGTTAAATTTATTAAAGAAAATCCCATTGATAATCCTTGTAATGCAGGCAGTTTTCCTGATAAATAATCCGTTAGCGATAAGTTGACACTAAAAATGTATTTCGCACCTTCCCAAGACGTTGCGAATGAACTTAAAATGCCGCCTGCAATTAACGCAGCTAACATAACGCCCATACCAGCTGGTGTATTACGAATTAAAACAGAGACCATAAATGATATAGTTCCAACAACGATAGCAACAAACCAAGCTAGTCCGTACGCCATTAAAATGTATTGCCACTGCGGAATAAGATGGACAAAGTTCGTATTTAACGTTTCCTTATCAATGACGAATCCTGTTAACACAGGTAAATTCCATCCAGAGTATCCAAATACAAGCCCTGATAATGCGTAAGCAAACAAACCGACAAGAAGCAATATGAGCGAAATGAAAAATAACATCGTCACATATTTACTAAGGAGTATTTTCCAGCGCCGAATTGGCCTCGTCAGAAGCATTTTCATCGTACCATCGCTTCGTTCTCCTGAAACAATATCAATGGCGACAATCATAACGAGCAATGGAATAAATAACGTTATTCCTTGTTCAATAAACGCCCTCACAAATGTCGGTGCTCCTGGCGCAGTCGGATTAATATTATGATCTAAATAATATTGTTGTTGTTCCACTCTTACTTTTAACCAATCCCGCCATTCTTCTGGCAATCTAGAATTGTTCAAGCGGTTTTGTGAATCAACAATTTGTTGCTGTAATGATACTTTCCAATCGGTCGTACCAAGCCTTTTTTGCGTCGTTTCTATTTCACGATACTGAGCATACACAAAAAGTGGAATCAAGATTGCTAAAATAAGCATGACAACAACAATTCGTTTCTTACGATAAATCTTTTCTGATTCATTTAAAACTAGATTCGCAAATTCACGCATGTTGCTCACCCCTTGTGAGTTCAATAAATAAATCTTCTAGCGTAAATACAAGCTCTTTGACGCTATGTACATCTATCCCGTTTTCTACAAAATGCTTATTCCAAACATTAATAGACGCAACATCCATACGACATAATAAACGCTCATCTTCTACACTAACTTCCTCTATCTCTTCAGCAGCGTCTAACATGTCTTTCGCTTTGGAAATCGGTGTAACGACCCATTCCACACGATCACTCGCTGTTTTGATCAACTCTTCAATAGGTGCAACTGTTATCATTTTTCCTTTATGAATAATAGCAACACGGTCGCATATCAGTTGCACTTCACTTAGCAAGTGACTCGAAATAAATACACTCATATTTTCTTCTTTTACAAGCTTATGTATAAATTCCCTAAGTTCTCTAATCCCAGCTGGATCTAAACCATTCGTCGGTTCATCTAATATGAGCAATTTCGGGTTTCCAAGTAGCGCCTGTGCAATTCCAAGGCGCTGCTTCATACCAAGGGAATATGTTTTTACCTTATCGTGAATACGCTCATCTAAATGAACCATTTTTGCAATTTCAATAATACGTTCATCTGATATATCACCAAGCATGCGCGCAAATTGCTTTAAGTTTTCCCATCCCGTTAAATATGTATAAAGCTCTGGGTTTTCAACTATACTTCCAATTTGACGCATCGCTTCTCTGAAATTTTCCTTAATAGAATAACCACCGATAGAAATAGTACCTTCTGTCGCTTTAATCAGTCCAACTAACATTCGAATTGTTGTCGTTTTCCCGGCTCCGTTCGGTCCTAAAAAGCCAAACACTTCTCCTTGTTTTACATCAAATGAAATGTCCTCTACAAGCGTCTTCTTTCCAATTACCTTCTTCAAGTCTCGTACAGAAAGTATCGTCGTCATTTTATCCCTCCTTGCTCTAGTTTTAATTTACTTACGACGTTTTGGACTAATCGCTCTGCCATATATGTGTAGCCTACTTCATTCGGATGAAAATGATCGGAGTATAATAAATCTTTTCCACGATTTTGGAATAAATCAAATGTCGGTGTAATATATACATTTTTATCATTTAATGCTAATTTCTCTAAAGAAGCATTCCAATCAACAACAATATTTGATGAACCTCTTAAATCTTCTACATCCTCAAAAGGATTGTATAAACCTAACCAAAAAATAGGACTATCTGTGTTTAATTTACGAATTTCTTCTATAATTTTCTTCGCTTCATTTTGAAACGTTTCCGTATCAGGACGATACGTCTCTAAATCTATCTTTCCGAGCGATTCCCATCCTGGGAATAAATCATTTCCTCCAATTGTTAAAACAATTACATCTGCTTGCTTAATTGAATATTGAGCTCCGCTGCTTTCGATTTGTTTTAATAAATCAGGCATTTTCGCACCACTAACTGCCAAATTGCTTAGTGCAACTTTTTGTTTATAATCTTTTTGTAAATTCTCTTTCATTCGTCCAATATAGCCAATTCCTTCTTTATCACCAACGCCGCGCGTTAACGAATCACCTAAACTAACTACTTGTAACGTTCCTGTTTTCTTTTTTTCTTTTTCCAATACGTCAGTCTTCGTAATTAATTTTGAAGCTTTCGGATTTAATACATCATTTACACCCGAAACAAAACCGTATGCAAATAAACAGAAAGACGCAATTGTAATGAGTAGAATTACTTTTACTAATTTTGATCTCATATCAAAACCCCTTTTAGCCCCTATAGGTTGTCCATAATTATACCAAACGAATTTTCGAAAAGCGATTTTCACACCTTCTCTATTATGTCGTTTCCCTATCTACCAAACCTGGTAATAACTCTACATGTTTCACATCTATTTCCTCATCATTAATCTTTTCATATAATAATTCAAATGCCTTTACACCAACATTTTTACTAGAATGCGAAATCGTCGTAATACCTAATATATTTGCCACCTCTTGATCATCACATCCGATAATCGTAATATCCTCTGGGATACGAATTCCTTGTTTTTTCGCCTCCGTTACCATTCCTGCAGCAATATGATTGCAAGATACAAGAAAAGCCGTCGGTTTTACAGACATACGAGCCCATTCCCTGACTACATTGCGCCCATCTTCCACCGTAAAACAGCCCTTAAACTTCCAGGCATCTAACGGTGTTACAACAATCTGTTGAAGTGAATCTTCATACGCCTTTTTTCGCCTCTGGCTATTAATACTATTACTTCTTCCAATGCAATATCCGATACGTGTATGACCAGCATCTATTAAGCTTTTCATCCCGCGCAAAAATACTTTGTAGTAATCAATATGTACACTCGAAATGAATTTCGAATCTATTTCTTCACACATCACAATTGGACCAAACTTCGTATACTCTTCAAGTTTTTCCTTACTATTTGTCCGTGAACATATAATTACTCCATCAAGCTTTTTCATTTTTAACATATGTAAAATTTCAAGCTCTTTTTCCTCGCTATAATTTGTCTGGCAAAGCATCATATTATAATTGTTCTTTGCGGTTTCCTTTGATATCCCCCCAATAATGGCACTGTAATATTGATCATTTACGTGCGGCAATAACACGCCAATTACATTCGTTTTTCCTTTCACTAAATGAATCGCATTCACATTTTGCGTGTAATTTAATTCTTCAATAATCGCTAAAATCTCTTTTCGTTTCTGTTCATTCACATACGGATGATTATTGAGTACACGTGAAACAGTTGAAACAGATACACCAGCAAGTTCAGCAATCTTTCTTATATTAGTCATCTCATTCTCCCCTTCCCCTCAAAAATTCTCGCTTGACCTGGTAAGCTTTCCACAGTATATCCTTTCTTAGCAAATACATTTTGAAAGGATATACAACTATGCTTCGATTCAAACTAGAATATATATTTTTCATTGGCGGTTTACTCATTCTCGCCATCGGTATTAATATGATGACGACAATTACTTCCTTTGGACTTAGCCCTTATGATTCCTTCTTTATTGCACTATATCAAAATTTTGGGATAAGTATTGGTTTTTGGATTTTCATGATTAACTTTGTTTTTACCCTGATCGTACTCTTTTGGGACAAAAAACAAATTACAATCGGCACAATTGTCACAATGATTCTTATTTCTCTTTTTGTTGATTGGGTTGGTTCTATTACGACTATTATGGACATTATCCGCTCTCTTCCAAAATATATAACACTTGTTTGCGGAAATCTATTCGTCGGAGCCGGAATTGGTCTTTACGTCTCTACTAACCTTTGCGCAGCACCTCAAGAGGCTTTCGTTTTAACTGTTGCTGAGAAAAAGAAATGGACATTTAGAAGAACAGAAATTTCATTAGCTTTTTTATTTTTAACATTAAGCTTCTTATTAGATGGGCCAATCTATTTTGGAACAATTATCTTATCCTTTACAACAGGTTGGATTATTCAAGCTTTTATTCAAGTTGGTACGCAAATTTTAAATAGAAAAAAACCTATTAAGCAAGCCGCTTAATAGGTTTTTTCGTTTTATTAGAAGAGATACTACTTAGCATCTCCTTCAATTCGATAATTTGCTTTCACACAATCTATTTCTTCATACGATTGCAATGTATGTAGAATGTACTCATAATCCGCAAGAGAAGCACGATGCGTTACGATTACGATTTCTGCTTTCCCTTTCTCTTCAAGTGGCATTTGAATAATCTTTTCAAAACTAACACCGCGCTCAGAGAACAATGATGTAATTTTTGCAAACACACCAATTTCGTCTTTCACATGAAGTCTTAAAAACTTTTTCACAACAATTTCATCTGGCTCTTTTAGTACCTTTTGATATTGCGGGACTACCGCACTATTTCCGTTTACACCAAGCCTAATATTTTGCATTACAGCAACTAGGTCAGAAACAACAGCTGTCGCTGTCGGTAAACTTCCTGCTCCCGGTCCATAAAACATCGTTTCTCCTACCGCTTCACCATACACATAGACAGCATTATATTCATTTTGCACTGCCGCAAGAGGGTGTGCATTTGGAAGTAACGTTGGCTCAACTGTAACCTCTAATTTCTCGCCATCTCGCTTTGCAAGACCAATTAATTTAATTGTATAGCCTAAGCTCTTACTATATTCAATATCTTCTGCTGTAATAGAAGTAATTCCTTTTACCTTCACATCTCCAAGCTCTACATTTGTAGAGAAACCGAGGGTAGCCAAAATCGTCATTTTTCTTGCTGCATCCAAACCTTCTACGTCTGATGTTGGATCTGCTTCTGCAAATCCAAGCTGCTGAGCTTCTTTTAACACGTCGTTATATGCTCTCCCTTCGTCTGACATTTTCGTCAAAATAAAATTTGTCGTTCCATTTACAATTCCCATTACTTTCGTAATAAGATCTGAAGAAAGTCCTTCTACGATGCTTCGTAAAATTGGAATCCCTCCAGCTACACTTGCTTCGTAAAATAAATCAGCCTGATTATCTTTTGCTACCGCTAAGAGTTCCGCTCCGTGTAACGCCATTAAATCTTTATTTGCAGTCACAACGTGCTTCCCGCTTTTTAAAGCTTGTAAAATATATGCTTTTGCATCATCAATGCCGCCCATTACTTCAATGACAACATCAATATTAGGATTATCTAAAATTTCATTCACATCTTGTGTTAATAGAGTAGAAGGCACGTCTACTTCTCTCTCTTTCTCAATGTTTTGCACCAATACTTTCGTTACTTTCACTGGACAACCTACTTGGTGTATAAGTCGTTCTTGATGATCTGTAATAATACGAACTACACCACTACCAACTGTCCCAAGACCTAATAACCCCACTTGAATTTCTTTCATAATACTGTCCACCCCTCAAAAATTGTGTTTAGATGCCATTATATAGACAAAAAATCTGAAAAACAATGTATTTTGAATATTGAGAAAAATAAAGGTTAATCTTTACAAATAAAACGCTACCACGTGTTATACAATCATTTACAATATATAAGGGGTTTCTTGATACACGTAATAATTCAGCCAATTAGAGAATAATAAATTCCCATGACTCCTCCACCTAACAATTGGCTTCTCATTTGGATTATTATGTTTAAAATAATTTTTTGGCACATCAATATTTAATCCTTTTTGGCAGTCCCGTTCGTATTCTTGCTTTAACGTATCACAACTGTATTCACTATGTCCGAGTGCGAAAACTTGCCTTCCCTCTTGCCCAATAGCAAGATGAACGCCTGCTTCTTCAGAATTGGCTAATAACGTTAATTCTTTCACTTTTTCAATATCGCTCTCTCGTACTTCTGTATGACGAGAATGCGGAGCAAAAAACACTTCATCAAACCCTTGTAACAATTTCACATGTTGCTCGCGAACCTCATGTTCAAATACACCAAACATTTTTTCCGCAAGAGGATACTTCGGCACACCATAGTGGTAATACAAACCAGCTTGTGCCCCCCAGCAAATATGAAGCGTAGATGTTACATTCGTTTTTGAATACTCCATAATACGTCCAAGCTCTTCCCAATAATCTACTTCTTCAAAAGAAAGAGTTTCAACTGGTGCTCCTGTAATAATGAGTCCATCAAATTTTTCATTCTCAATATCACGGAATGTTTTATAGAAGCTCGTTAAATGGTCCTGCGCTACATTGCGAGACAGATGCGATTCCATATGAAGTAAATGAACATCTAATTGCAACGGTGTATTTCCAATTAAACGAAGTAATTGCGCCTCTGTTTCTTGTTTTGTAGGCATTAAATTTAATATAGCAATTTTCAAAGCACGTATATCTTGCGTTACTGCTCGCTCCTTCGTCATTACAAAAATATTTTCCTTCTGCAATACTTTGCGAGCTGGTAAATCTTTATCAATTATGATCGGCATGTTGTTTGCCTCCGACTAGTGCCGCTTCTAAATCTGCAATAATATCAGAAACATCTTCTATACCGACCGATAAACGGATTAAATCAGATGTAACGCCAGCTAAACGCTGATTTTCTGCGCTTAATTGTCTGTGCGTCGTACTAGCAGGATGTATTACACAAGTTCTTGCATCAGCTACATGCGTTACAAGAGTTGCAAGCTTTACATTTGCGATAAATTCTTTCGCTGCTTCTAATCCGCCCTTAATACCAAATGTTAAAACTCCACTAGCACCTTTTTTCAAATACTTTTGTGCTAACGAATAATTTTCATTACTATCTAATCCTGGATAATTCACCCATTCAATGCGATCATGATTGGCAAGCCACTTAGCAACTTCGAGAGCATTTTCACTATGACGCTCCATTCGTAAATGCAATGTTTCAAGGCCAATGTTGCTAATATATGCATTGAATGGGCTCATACAGTTTCCGTAGTCTCTTAATAACTGAACGCGTGCTTTCACAATATACGCTGCTGCTCCAAAATTTTGAACATAGCTTACGCCATGATAACTCGGGTCAGGTTCGACAAGCTCAGGGTATTTTCCATTTGTCCAATCGAAGTTCCCTCCATCTATTACAATCCCACCTAGAGAACTTGCATGGCCATCAATATATTTCGTTGTAGAATGGACAATGATATTTGCCCCATGTTCAAACGCCTGGCATAAATAAGGCGTCGCCAATGTATTATCAACGATAAAAGGTACTTCTAATTCTTTTGCTGCCGCTGAAAGTTCTTTGAAATTCAAAACGTTCATTGCTGGATTTCCTAACGACTCTGCATAAACGAGTTTTGTCTTATCATTAGCAAGTGCCGCAATTTCATCTGCCGTTAAATTAGGATTAAAGAACGTAACATCTATGCCCAGCTTTCGCAAACTCACTCCAAATAAATTAAACGTTCCTCCGTAAACAGTTGAAGAACAAAGTAAATGGTCTCCACTACTGCAAATATTTAAAACCGCAAGCATAATGGCTGCCTGCCCAGAAGCTGTTGCAACAGCCCCTACACCGCCTTCTAAATCTGATAACTTCTGCTCAAATGCGGCTAGAGTAGGATTTCCAATACGCGTATATATATATCCCTCTGCCTCCAAATTAAATAGTGCTGCTAAATCATCTGACGTATCGTATTTATACGTTGTACTTTGATAAAGTGGCAAAACACGCGGCTCACCATTTTTTGGCGTATAGCCACCTTGCACACAAATCGTTCCTTTCCCCCATGATTCTCCCATCTCTCATTCTCCTTTCTTTTATGCAAAATAAAAAACTGCCCCTTCCCTGAAAACAAGAAAGGAGCAGTTTGAAAACACGCTCTAAGGTTCTTTCTTATCTCTCAGGATTATTACCTGCAGGATTTGGCACAATTCCGTTATACGGCTGTTGCCAAGGTTTCATCGGGCCTGTCCCTCCACCTTTTCTTGATAAGACTATGCAATTACCGTTGATTTTATAGCAATAATTTCCTAATGTCAAACAGTTTTTCTGAATGTTCCAAATTAAATGTGAGGAATTTAATATAAACAATAAAAGAAATATATTCCATATTCATTTGAAAAAGACCTTTTAAAAACTCCGATCAATATATAGAATTAAATAAGTGGTTTAACCGCGTTCGTTTCAAATTTTCATGAGATTTCAATATATTGAATAAGCCAAACCCTCAAAAAGATACTATATATATTCAATTCATTTCACACTAGCACATTTAATCCTTTCTACATGAAAACTTACATAACGGAGGTACAACATGACAAATAAAAAGGACATGCACTATATACTCGTCCTATATGGCCTTCTTTTAGGCTCTATAGTAGGAGCTACGGTCTGGTTATTTTTAGTTACAATAAATATCGGAATTCACTTCATTTGGGGATACTTACCTACTATTTTCTCTTCTCCCCCTTATTACACCATTTGTGTAACAATCATCGGTGGTATCCTCGTTGGTTTCACACAAAAATACTTCGGTACATATCCACGTCTTATGCCGGAAGTGATGGTTGAATATAAAAAAACAGGTAGAATTGAATACCGTTTTGTACATAAAGCTACTTTAACTGCGATTATCGTTTTAATATTTGGAGCTAGTTTAGGACCAGAAGCTGCACTTGTTGGAATTATCGGTGGACTTTGTACATGGGTAGGAGATCGCTTTAATTTTGCTTTAAAGGGAATGAATGAACTAACAGAGGTTGGAATTGGTGCTACTTTAAGTGTAATTTTTAATGCACCATTATTCGGTTACTTAGCTCCGAATGAAAATGAGGGTGAACAAATTAACGAATTTTCTAAAGGAAAAAAAGCAATTGTATATTTAGCTACCACTTTTGCTGGTTTTTCCGTTTACTTATTACTTAGTAAACTCGATAATCGCGGATCCTTTATTGTTGATTTCGGGGAAGGGTCTCTTGCTCTTAATGAATGGGTCGCCTTTCTACCACTTGCTAGCATTGGTGCTATAGTTGGTTTCTTTTATTTCAAATTAGAATTCGCATTAGAGAAATTAATCCACCCCTTCAGGGAATACAAAGTATCACTTGGAATTATCGGCGGCATTTTATTAGGAGTTACAGGAACTTTTCTCCCGTACACGTTATTTTCAGGGGAACATCAATTAAAAGATTTAGTCGTTGAATGGAACCATTTATCCTTCTGGATACTACTTCTTTCAGGAGTTTTAAAATTATGTATTACTGCCGTTTGTTTAAATACTGGTTGGCGCGGCGGACATATTTTCCCAATTATATTTGCTGGATCAAGTATCGGATACGCTATAGCTTCTATTCTACCTATAGATCCAATATCTTCTGTAGCCATCGTCACGACAGCTATTTCAAGCTATGCATTAAGAAAACCAATAGCTATAACATTACTATTACTCATGTTTTTCCCGCTCAATTTATTATTACCGATGCTCGGGGCTGCGGCAATTGGCAATGCATTTCCGCTTCCTAAACATAACGAAACTACAAATTAATAAAAATAGGCAGTCGGGACAAAAGTTCCACTGCCTATTTTTGTTACACAAGCTGCTTTAATAGTGCGTATAATTCTTCAAAATTATGCACTTCATATGTTGGCATAATCTCGCTATCATTTGATTTCTTTTCTGGATTAAACCAACAAGTATCAATTCCTGCTACATATCCACCTTTAATATCGGCGCTTAACGAATCACCAATAATAAGCCCTTCTTCAGAAGCGAAGTTAGGAATACGTTCAAAAACATAATCAAAATACTCTTTCATCGGCTTTTGGAATCCCGTATCTTCAGAAACAAAAATATCTTTAAACAATGAATGTAATCCTGCATTACGCAAACGTTTATCTTGCGTTTTAGAAATACCGTTTGTCACTATATATAAATCGTACTTACTTTGAATTTGATTTATAAATTCAAACGCACCTTGCATGAGTTGGTTTCCTTCTTCTAAGTAGCTGCGATAATTATTTTCGAATAATATTCCATCTACTTCTTCCCCGTACTCTTTAAACAAAATGGAAAATCGTGTATTTATAATTTCATTTCGCGCTATTTCACCTTTTTCAAAAGAATCCCAAAGGCTTTTATTTATTTTTTTATAACGATCCTCTATTTCATCGGTTAAAAGAAGCCCCTTCTCTTCAAAAAGCATCCGTAAAGCGATTTTCTCAGCCTTTTGAAAATCTAGTAACGTATCATCTACATCAAATAGCAATGTTTTATATTTTTTCATAAACCCCTCACACTCTCTTTTCTACAAAAACAAATTTACATAAATCGTATCATTCTTCCTTGTAAAAATAATAGGAGATATCTCATACTACAAACAGGGGTGAAAATATGAAAATCAGCAAAAATGAGAAAGAAATTTATCAACACATGCAAATTCACCAATTTCATACTCTTTTTTCCTTTAATGTCTTACCATATGTAGAACTGCATTCTTTTCAAAAGAAAGAGATGATCTGTAATGAGGGAATCGACCTCCCTTATCTCTATTACTTAATTTCTGGGAAAGCCAAAATATATATGAGTCACAAAAACGGAAAGGTTTCATTAATTAACTTTATTCAAGCACCTTCGTTCATTGGGGAATTAGGATTAATTGGCGTAGAATCCGTTACGAAAGCGGTTGAGGTAATTGAAGATTGTATTTGCTTAGCGCTTCCCCTTAAAGATTGTCAGCATCTTTTATTGCAAGATGCTACCTTTCTACAGAAACTATGCAAATTTATTGGAGAAAAAACAATTACCCGAACGGAAAATTACGCCAAAAACTATAGTTATCCGTTTGAAAATCGATTAGCTGCGTTTATTCTATTAACGGAACAAAATAATTGCTATACAGAAAAACATACTGAGGCCTCAGAATACTTAAACGTCAGCTATCGCCATCTTTTATATGTATTAAACCAGTTTTGCCAGCAAAACTATTTAAAAAAAGAAGGCCGAACATATTATATACAAGATCGAAATCAATTAGAAAAACTTGCTGACGAGCTAAAAATATAAAAAACAGCATTAACATAAAAGTTAATGCTGTTTTTTTGAGTGGCGATTATAATTTTAATTAAAATTTGCTTGCTACTTTAGCTGCTTCTTCAAGACCTGCTGCAATGATCTCTTCTGCTTTATCTGGGAATTGGTTATGTCCTTCAATAACTACCGTTTCCATATTTGTTGCGCCGAAGAAGCCCATCATGCTCGCTACATATTTTACAGCCATTTCCATTTCAGCTGCTGGTCCTTCAGAATATACGCCGCCACGTGCATTTAATAACGCAATCTTCTTATCTCCAATAAGCCCAACTGGACCTTCTGGTGTATATTTAAACGTTTTACCAGCACGGTTTAAATAATCAATATACGTGTGTAATACGGCTGGAATCGTTAAGTTCCATAATGGGAAACCGAAAACTACTTTATCAGCTTCTAGAAATTGATTTAAATACTTATCAGCAACTGCTACCACTTTTGCTTCTTCTTCTGTTAAATCAAATCCTCTACCTGCTTTGAATGTACCATTAATCATATCTACGCCTACATATGGTAATTCTTCTTTATATAAATCAAGTTCTACCACTGTATCATTTGGATGCGCTTCTTTATAGTTTGCTAAAAATGCCTCGTATAATTTCACACTAACTGCTTGTTCCGCTGGGCGGTTGTTTGCTTTTACAAATAAAACTGTTGCCATTGTTTTTCCTCCTACTACTCACTCTTATGTTGTTATATATCACTTACGAAAAAGGGTACTCCCTTATAATTATTGTTGCTTACAAATACATTTTATCTTTATATCAAGACAATTACGTCCTCACATAGACGTATTTTTCCATAAAAAAAGTCCACCTTCTAAAGGCGAACTAGGTCTTACGACTTTTGTCTTATACAATTCCATTTTTCACTGCATATAATGCTGCTTGTGTGCGATCGGATAAATGTAACTTACTCAAAATACTACTCATATGAGCTTTTACCGTTTTTTCTGTAATAACTAAAACAGAAGCAATTTCTTTATTACTCATCCCTTTCGCCAATAACTGCAATACTTCATTTTCTCTCGCTGTTAATACATCCACTTGAACGGAAGGTTCTTCTTCTTTCTCTTCCTGTGGTAATGTTTGAGAAAGAAGGGCATTTGCTATATCTGGATGTAATTGAATATTACCTTTATACGCGCTTCGAATAGCTTCAACAAGCTGATCTGGTTCGATATCTTTTAAAATATAACCGCTCGCCCCAGCTTTTAGTGCCGGCAATACATGAGCTTGATCAGAAAAACTAGTCAATACAATTACTTTCACGTTTGGATATTCTTTTTTAATACAAGCTGTTGCCTCAATTCCATCCATCTCAGGCATATATAAATCCATTAATACGACATCTGGACTCGTTTCGCCTACTTTCACTAGCGCCTCTTTCCCATTATTTGCTTCACCAACTAATTCAAAATCTTCCTGTGTGCTTAGAAAAAATGCTAATCCTTTTAAAACAACTGTATGATCATCAACTAACAATACTTTTATTTTCACAAACTTCCCTCATTTTCACATCATAATGGTACATTTACTTTTATACTCGTTCGTTTCTTACTACTTACAATTTTAATTGTTCCACCAACTAATTCTACTCTTTCACGCATCGTAGTCATACCGAGTGATTTCTTCTCTTTTATATCCTTTTCTACAAACCCATTTCCTTGATCGACTATTTCTAATGATACATTTTTCTCCGTCACTTTGAAATAAATCGTCGCTTCTCTTACATCCGCATGCTTACTTACGTTATTTAAAGCTTCTTGTCCAATTCGCCATAGTGCTTCTTCTACTACACGCGGCAAATCACGTACACCTGTAACTTGTTCCCGAATTTTCAATCCTAAACTTTCACCATATTGCTTTAAAGCTGGTAATAACCCTTTCTCTAATCCAGCCGGACGGAGCTGCCAAATTAATGTCCTCATTTCTTTTAAGGCACCTTGTGCTAATTCACGCATCTCATACAAAGACTGATCTACCTTTTCATTTTGACCCTTTAAGACAGCTTCAGCGCCTTTCGTCATAAACGTTAATGAAAACAACTTTTGTGAAACAGAATCATGTAAATCTCTAGCTAAACGATTACGCTCTTCCATTCGTACAAGTTCGCGGCGTTTTTCATTTAATCTTAAGTTCTCTATCATTAATGAAATATGATTTGCTAACGCTTGTACTACATCTATCGTATTTATATCAAATTCTCCATTATTAGAACTTACACTTAATACTCCAAATATATGATCTTGAATATGTATCGGAATAGCGATAACTGTCCTATTGGGATGCTCTATATTACCAACCTGACGCTTCGACAAGACAGACTCTTCTTTTTCCAACGCTTCCTGTGCTACTGCCCTCAAATCATCTTGTAGTTCACCTTTCTTATAAGAAGCTCTCACAGCTAGTTCATTTTCTTCTCTAATAAAGAATACAACTTGCTCCCATAGAAATAAGCTCCCTATTTGCATTACAATCTCTTCTGGTAATGCATTAAATTTATGAATTGTCCTTAAAGCTTGAATAAAGCGTTCTAACTTTACATAATAATGAGCTCTTCTCTTTTCATTTTCATACAGTTTTGTACGCTTTAATGCCGTTCCAATTTGAAAGGCAACTGATTGTAATAGTACTAATTCTTCTTCCGAAAAATGCGTTTTACCTGGGCTAGCTACATTTAACACGCCAAATTCATCTTCTCCCGCTTTTAGCGGTACTGTCGCATGATGTACAATCCCTTCTGTATCTCCCCAGTTGTATTCAATCGCATTATTAATTCTCTTACATTCAATAATATTAACTGCTCGCTCTAGTTTTCCTTCCACAAAGCGGTGTAAGCACCAGCAATTCCCCTCACACATCGGTCGTTTATTTTCGAATTTCAATCCCTCTGGTAATTGGTAATCAATTAATTTTGTATATCTACCATTTTCATCCGCAAGGAAAATCCATCCTGTCGTTAAACCAGTTACATTCAACAGCTTTTCCAGCACAGCTTGAAGTACGTGATATGTATCATTTGAGGTATTCAACGTTTCTGCAATCTCTTTTAATATAACTAATTCATTTGTACGATTCTCTTGAAACATAATTCGTCTCCTACATACAAGATTTTAAATAGTACTTAACATAAATCATCTACTTTTCACTTTGTACTTATTCGTAACATTGATATAATGGTGAAAACATAGTTTTCATTATATCACTTGAGGGGGCTTTCATAATGACATTGAATAAGGCACTTACTATCGCTGGTTCTGACACAAGTGGCGGTGCTGGTATACAAGCAGATTTAAAAACATTCCAAGAACTTGGTGTATACGGAATGACATCTCTTACGACAATCGTAACGATGGATCCACATAACGGTTGGGCACATAACGTATTCCCAATCCCAGCTTCTACATTAAAACCACAATTAGAAACGACAATTGAAGGCGTTGGCGTAGATGCTTTAAAAACGGGTATGCTTGGATCAGTAGAAATTATCGAAATGGTTGCGGAAACAATTGAAAAGCACAATTTCGAAAATGTAGTAGTTGATCCTGTTATGGTATGTAAAGGAGCGGATGAAGCGTTACATCCTGAAACAAATGACTGCTTACGTGACGTTCTTGTTCCAAAGGCATTAGTCGTAACGCCAAACTTATTTGAAGCATATCAATTAAGTGGTGTGAAAATTAATTCTCTTGAGGACATGAAAGAAGCTGCAAAAAAAATCCATGCTTTAGGCGCTAAATACGTACTGATTAAAGGTGGTAGCAAACTAGGCACAGAAACTGCTATTGATGTGTTATATGACGGCGAAACATTCGATCTTCTAGAATCAGAAAAGATTGATACGACAAATACACACGGTGCAGGTTGTACATATTCTGCTGCAATTACAGCAGAACTTGCAAAAGGAAAAACGGTGAAAGAAGCAGTAAAAACTGCGAAAGAATTCATCACAGCTGCAATTCGTCATTCATTTAAGATTAACGAATATGTAGGACCAACACATCACGGTGCATACCGCAAATTCGTTGCACCGAAAGAACTTGTCTAACATAACGCTTTTTATTCATAAATTTAAAAATAGATTAAAACCCACAGAACATTTATTGTTCTGTGGGTTTTAATTACTTTACAGAAATCTTTTAAAGTACTCCCCGAATTCCTATGATGCTGAACTAACCTTGTTTCTACCATTTCTTTTTGAATAATATAACGCATCATCCGCTGATTGAATAAATTGCTCAGGTGATTTTTTATATTCTGAAAGCCCAACAGAAACTGTAATTTTAATTTTTTCCCCATTTTGCAGTTGAAATGAATGCTTTTCAACTGCTAGTCGAATTTGTTCCCCTATACGAGTGCCAAATGCTACTCTCTTTTTTGGTAACAACAGAGCAAACTCTTCGCCACCTTTTCGAAAGACTAAATTTGGGAATGGCGCATTCTCTAACAAAATACGCCCTAGTTGTTTTAACACTTCATCTCCAGCAGGATGACCGTACGTATCATTTACATACTTAAAGTGATCAATATCGATAAGTAATAAACAAAGTGAATCATTTTTCATATGCTTACTATCAATATGACGATTCATCTCAAAATCAAACTGTCTTACATTTCCTAGATTCGTTAATGCATCTATCGTTGCATAATGCTTCATCGTTTGAAATAATTCATTGGATTGCAATATGTAACTTGCACTTACAAATGTGATGTATGCCGCTACAATACAACAAATTAAATATAATACCACTACATATATATCCTTAAATAAAATATAAAGTGGTAGTATTAAAATAGACAAACTGTACACATTAAACCATATCCATTTTGTAAATATAGAAATCTTCATCCGCCAAATGAGAGTAATGCCAATCCCTATTGCCACGATAGTATAGCAAGCTAATTCAGAGGCTAAAGAATACTCAGTAAAAAATACCCGCGTTATTAAAATAATCATAACAGTTATACTACTAGCTATCGGGCCACCAATTATAATTGCCAAAACAACAGCTAAATAACGTAAATCCAACATAATATCTTCAATATGCACACCAAAATGCATCAACAATATACTCAATATTCCAGTTAAAATACCGACCAAACATTTCTGCCAAAAAGAGAATCCTTCTTTTAATGGCTTATCTCTTAAAAGCTGAGCACCAACAAAGATAAAGGACAGAATAATTGTCATATTTACAAATAGATCTCTGAACATAAAATAATCTCCCTACTTTTTCTTTTCCATCTATCCCTTTCTATATGCTATTGTATTACGTAATCCCTATAATTCCCAATCTTTTTTGTTTTACTGTTCCACGTGGAACAGTAAAACAAAAAAGGAGACGAAATTTCGTCTCCTCCATTAACAACATCGCGATATCTTTCCGCCTTTTGCATTAAATCTAGCTTCTTGTGCCTCAGCAAAAAATTGCTTTTGACATAGAATTTTCTCTTCTGGATGATTTATTTTCATGTGATTTACATACGTTTCATAACTTGGAACTCCGACAAGTAAACTAATAAATTGCTTTCTCTTTCCCCATACGTTCCGTAAATTTTTAAGCATAGTTCCTCGACTCACTTTCATCTTTTGGAATATATGGTGCCTCTTTTAACGGCATTGGCTTATTTCTTAATACTTGAATCCAAATTCGAAGTGCAGAAATTAATACAGCAATTACAACTATCATAAAAATTCCACAAAGTGCCGCATCAATATAGTCATTAAAAATAATTTGTTTCATTTGCACAACATTTTTAGCTGGAGCTAATACCTTACCATCATCTAATGCTCCCTGAAATACTTTCGCATGTGATAGAAATCCTATTTTAGGATTTTCATGAAATAACTTTTGATAACCAGCTGTCATCGTTACAATAAGTAATCCTATAGTCGGAATAAGCGTTACCCAAACGTATGCCTTTTTCCCCATTTTGAATAAAATTGTCGTTCCAAGTAATAATGCAATCCCCGCTAACATTTGATTTGCAATACCGAAAAGTGGCCATAGCGTATTAATTCCACCGAGAGGGTCAACCACCCCTTGATATAAGAAGTACCCCCAGCCTAATACGCATAACGTTGTAGCGACCACATTCGCTATTGTGGAATCTGTTTTCGCAAACGGCTTGTACACATGCCCTAAAATATCTTGAATCATAAATCGTCCTACACGTGTTCCAGCATCAATCGTTGTTAAAATAAATAGTGCTTCAAAAAGAATGGCAAAATGGTACCAAAATGCCATCATCGCCGTTCCACCTATTACTTGTGAAAATATATGTGCCATACCAATTGCTAATGTTGGTGCGCCACCTGTACGTGATAAAATGGTCTGTTCCCCGACGTTAACAGCAAGTTCTTTTAATTCATTCGGTGTAATAGCAAATCCCCACGAAGAAATAACTTGAGCCGCTTGTGATACATCTGTTCCGATCAGTGCTGCTGGACTATTAATTGCAAAATAAGTTCCTGGTGTTAATACACAAGCTGCAATCATAGCCATCGCTGCTACAAATGATTCCATTAACATTGCCCCATAACCAATTGGCTGTGCATGACCTTCTTGCTCAATCATTTTCGGCGTCGTACCTGATGAAACGAGAGCGTGGAATCCAGAGACAGCACCGCAAGCTATTGTAATAAATAAGAACGGAAATAAATTCCCGGAGAAGACAGGGCCTGTTCCATCAATAAACTTAGATACTGCCGGCATCTTCAAATCTGGAGCTACAATTAAAATACCAATTGCTAATCCAAGTATCGTTCCTATTTTTAAAAATGTACTTAAATAATCACGTGGTGCAAGGAGCATCCAAACTGGTAATGCCGATGCAATGAATCCATATACGATAAGCATAATAGCAATTGTTTCACCACTAAAAGTAAACATACTTGCAAGTGTTGGATTTTCTGCTACATACTGTCCACCAATAAGCGATAGGACTAGTAGAACAATACCGATTACTGATCCTTCCCCTACTCGCCCTGGTCTAATGTAACGCATGTAAACTCCCATTAAAATAGCAATTGGAATTGTTGCTGCGATTGTAAACATTCCCCATGGGCTTCCAACAAGTGCCTTCACAACTACTAAAGCTAATACTGCTAATAAAATTATCATAATACCTAAAATACCAATCATCGCAATTAATCCTGTAACAGGACCAATTTCATCTTTAATCATTTCTCCTAATGATTTACCATTACGTCTCATTGAAGCAAATAAAATTACAAAATCTTGTACAGCTCCGGCAATAACTACCCCAACAATAATCCAAATAGTCCCAGGTAAATACCCCATCTGCGCCGCCAAAATTGGTCCTACTAAAGGACCTGCCCCTGCAATCGCAGCGAAGTGATGTCCGAATAAAACCCATTTATTTGTTGGAACATAATCCTTCCCATCATTTAACGTATGAGCAGGCGTTTGCCTATTATTATCTAGGCCAAAAACTTTCCTTGCTATAAATCTACTATAAAAGCGATAAGCAATCGCATACACTGATACAGCAGCAACTAATAGCCATACAGCATTAATTGTCTCACCTTGTGATAAAGCTATTACACCAAAAGCAGATGCTCCTACCGCTGCAATAACTCCCCAAAGTAAAATTGATTTCAATGTTTTCACGTACAATCCCCCCATTACTACTTCTTAGAGGAGATTGTACTAAATTTTCTGAATATTTAATTTAAATCCTCCTTATCATGAAGGATTTCTAGGCTATTATGTTAAAATTCTCTCATTACTTGTCATAGCTCAATTTTATTTCGAAGCCGTTTTACATAATTACGGCTTACTGGAATCGGTTGCTCATCGTACCTGTCTAAATGCAAATTATACGTGCCATTATAATAAGGTTTAAGTTCTTGTACATATGACATATTAATTAAATAGCTTTTATGTACACGTAAAAAATCATATGCATTTAGTTTATTTTCTAATTCCTGGAGTGTGTATGTTGAAATATACTGATTATTCGTTGTATAAATTGAAACGGTTTTATTTTCCTTATTTTTACTAATATATACAATATCCTCCGGGAGAATATATCTAATCCCCTCATGGCCTTCTATCGGCAGTTTACGCAGATGACTCTTTGCTTTCTCACCTTGTTCTTTTCCCATTTTATATAAAATGAATTGTAAATCTTCTTCACGAAATGGTCGTAATAAATAATAAAACGCTTGGAAACGAAAAGCTGTAATTGCCTCTCCTATATCCTCACCAATAAAAATAAATTTCGTATAACAATTCACTTCTCGTAACAAACTCGAATATTCAAAACCAGTACCATCCATTAATTGCGAATTTAAAAAAACAAAATCAGGTGTATGTTTTTTCATTATTAGCAAAGATTCTGTTCCAGTTTTCGCTTCAAAACATTCTACATTTCGAATGTTTTCAGTAAAGTTCTCAACTAATTTTCTTCGCTCTTCTGTTTCTTCCATGATAAGTAAGATTTTCATTTATCCAGCCACCTAATTCCTTTGTCCATATGTCTTGTTGTATACATTCGCTTTAGTAAGAAACATTCCCTTTTTCTTACTATACCATTATTTATCTAAAAAAACAGAAAAAAGGAAACCACTTTGGTTCCCCTTTTCTTTTATCCCGATTGGTGCGGGCTAATAATCAGTGGTTGATGGACAAAACACCACTGATTAAGGTTTCTCTTTATACTAATTCCCTCTGTTTCGTTTCTTGACCAAGTATAACTACAGCAAGTGCCCCAATTAAAATTGATCCACAGAAAATCGTAAATATTAGCGATAGTGAAGCTTGTGAAGCAACTAAATACCCTACTAATAGTGGTCCAAGAATACCACCAATACGCCCAAATGCAGCTGCCATTCCTGCACCTGTACCGCGAATAGTTGTTGGATACTGTTCCGGTGTATAAGCGTATAATGCACCCCAAGCACCTAAATTAAAGAAGGATAGTAACATACCCGCCACTATTAATGCTGTTAATGAATCCGCAATTCCGAACACATAAGCACTACATGCTGTACCAATTAAATACGTAACCAATACAAATTTACGACCAAGACGTTCAATAAACCATGCAGCTGTGAAATATCCTGGAAGTTGAGCTAAAGTCATAATGAGTACGTACTGAAAACTTTTTATTAAACTAAAGCCTTTCAGTACCATTACACTAGGTAACCAAAGGAACATTCCATAATAGGAAAAGACCACACAAAACCATAGAATCCATAACATAATTGTTGCTTTACGATATTCTACAGACCAAACCGATTTTATATTTTCAATAACAGATGGCCTTTTTGCAACCTTTTGGAACCTTGGAGAATCGGGTAAATTCCACCTTAAATATAAAGCATATAACGCTGGAACTGCACTTAATACCATAGCAACTTCCCAACCGTATTTAGGAATAACAAAATATGAGATAAGAGCTGCGATTAACCAACCACCAGCCCAAAAGCTTTCTAATAGTACAACTATTTTTCCACGTTCGTGCGCTTCAACACTTTCTGATACAAGAGTAGATGCAACTGGAAGTTCCCCGCCAAGTCCCATACCAATTAAAAAGCGTAAAACGAGGAACATCGCGAATGTCGTCGTTAAAGCAGTTAAACCACTACCGATAGAAAATAGTAATAATGTAATAATAAAGACTGATTTCCGTCCTATTTTATCTGATAGTATCCCAAAAAGGAGCGCTCCTACTGCCATACCAATTGAATTAACGCTACCTATCCAACCCATTTCTTGAGTACTTAATCCCCAATCTTTTTGGAGTGCTACGATTACAAATGAAAGCATTCCAACATCCATTGCATCAAATAGCCAGCCAAGCCCTGCTATACCAAGTAGCTTTCGCTTCGAAATTTCTTTTACCTTGCTCACAAGAAGTCCTCCTTACACAGCTGTCTTTACACATCATTTTACATGTGTGTATTGCATAAGTAAAATACTTTCTTATAAAAAATTCCCCTTCATCATTCCCAAAAAGTAAAATGTTTATCAAAAATAAACAAATAAAAAAAAGTAGCGATGTTCCGCTACTTTTTTGAACGCATTACTTCTTTTAAAAATTCAGCTAATACTAACTGACGACGCCAACGTGTTGGATTACTACATAATCTGTAAAACCACTCTAAATGAATAGATTGAATCCATTTTGGCGCACGCTTTACCTCTCCAGCCCACACATCTAAACTACCGCCTACTCCAACAGCCATTTTCGTTTCTAAACGATGCTTATTGTTTTGGATAAAGTTTTCTTGTCTTGGAAAGCCAAGTGCAACAAGTAATAGATCTGGTTTTGCCTCTTGAATACGTGAAACAATATTCTCTTCTTCTTCTTGTTTAAAATATCCATCTTGTATCCCCACGATAGATGCAGCCGAATATGTCTTCGTTAAATGATCAGCCGCGGCTTGTACAACATGTGGTTTTGCACCTAATAAGAAAACAGATACTGGTTTATTCTCTTCTGATAACTTCGCAAATAAATTACACATTAAATCAAAACCTGCTACACGTTCTTTTACAGGTGTACCAAGCATACCACTTGCTTTTACAACCCCAATACCATCAGGTGTAATTAAATCGGTATTTAGTAATGTTTTATGGAACTCTTCATCCTTTTTTGCACACATAACAATTTCAGGATTTGCTGTTACTACCTGAAAAGTATGAGTTTGCTCCAATTCTAGTTGTTCCTTTAAATATTGGACCGTTTCATCCATTGTCATTGTAGAGAAAGGAACACCTAGAATATCAACCGTTTGTACTGCCATAATTAACTATCCTCTCTATCATTAAAGGTTTTTTGCTATTAATTGCTTATATGTTTCTTTCGTATCTTCATATAATTTTTGAAGTGAGAAGTTCATAGTAGCATGCTCATAAATATGCTTGCCCATTACTGATAACTCTCCAGTTTTCCACTTATCATACGCCTCTTCTAATGCCGATGCCAATGCTTTTCCATCACCAGTTGGTACAATCCACCCATAAGTTTCATCTGCAATTAACGGTTCGATTTCTCCAGCTCTAGTCACAATTGATGGTACACGTTGATTTGCCGCTTCTAATAAAACTAATGGAAATCCTTCGCTATGGGATGTTAACAAATTGACATGTGATGAAGCAAATAATTGTTTCACATCTTGACGATGCCCTAAAAATTCAACTTTATCATTAATCCCTTTTTCAGTAGCTAACGCCTTTAGTTCTCTTTCTAACGGCCCGTCACCAACTAATAACACTTTAATTTTCTCCAATTTTGTTTGTTGTAACGCATCGAATAAAACTTCATGTCCTTTAACAGGATGCAAACGCGCTACTTGGATTGCCGTAAACACATCTTCATCAATATTAAACATTTCCTTTTTATTATAGCCATCTGCTTTTTCCTGATCATATTCAATCCCGTTATAGATAACATGCATCTTTTCATTTGAAATACCTAATGCGGCTAAGCTTTTTTTCAACCTATTCGTTACAACAAAAAATAAATCTATATTTTTTAAAGCTTTCAAATTTAATTTAGTAAAAATCCAGCCTTTTAAGCCTTGTTTAGTAAAGTCTTGAAATGGATCACTATGAATTGTCGTAACCCATTTTGCTGCGAATTTCTTCTTCATTAGAGAAACAAAGAAATTCGCCCTAGGACCGTGTGTATGAACTACATCAAATTTTTCTTTATTAATGAATTCACTTATGTTCTTTAAAATGGATAAATCATAGCGAGATTTTTGTGAAAACACATGAACTTTTATTCCTAGCTCTCTTGCTTCTTTCGCAACAATTCCATCTTCAAATACTGCTAATTCTACTTCACCATCCGGAAACTGATCGAGCAGTGAAATAATATGTGTTTTTCCTCCACCATCTTCTGCTCCTGCATTCATATGCAATATCCTCATATTTTTTTCCTCCTTTAAATCCTCGCTACATTTCCATCTATCTTTATTTTACTGTACTAAAAAATAAAAGCTAACAAAAGTTAGCTTTTATTTTTATCATTCAATTTCTAGATCTACGATTAGATAAGCTAACAACACTACAAAGTAAATCCCGACTCCTGGTGCTGTCAAAATATGTCCTGCAATATATGCAATACCTAATGCTAATACTAAGCTTGCTGTAATCATTCCATATTTTATATTAAATATCTCTTTAAATCTTGTAACAAATGCTAGTAGGATTCTTACGCCGTAATAAATAAATGGAATCATCATTAACGCAAAACCAATAATTCCGAAATCATAAAACCAATCATGGAAGTCCATTTCAATTAACTTCGGATCTGGTTGCTTTTGTTCATTATACTTAAAGTTACCTGCATAACCCATTCCTAATAATTTTTGTGACGTTGGCGCTTCTTTAAAGAATTGCTTATGTCTCTCTTCATATACTTGACGTCCGCTGAAAATAAGATTTTCTTGATTTTCTTTCTTTTGCTCTTTCTCAAGCTCTTTCTTAACTTCCGCTTCTACCTTCGCCTTTTCTTCTGGTTTCTCAACTTTATGTTGTTTTTCTTCTTTTTTAATTTTCTCTTTAATTTCTTTTTCTTTTTGACCTTGCTGCGCTACATTTTGTTCTGATAAATAGTTGTTATGAATACCCATATTTTGTGCTAATGGCGTCATTTTAAACGTCCCGACAACACCAGCTAATAGGACAATAGCGATTAATCCATTAAGTACAAGAGACCTTTTGTTTGGATTTCTTCTATCAAATAATAATTGTAGTACGATAATCCCGATTGCTGCTGCTAACGTAGCACCAATTGAGCCCATCCCTACTTTCGTACCAACTTGAATTAACGAGTAAATCATTAAAAGCGATGGAATCCAATATAAAACGTTTTTCACGCTCTTTGTTTTTTGAATAGAATATAGTACCACGATAGGGAAAATAATAGCTAAGATTGACCCTAGTTCATTACCTGCATAGAACCATCCTCGGGAACCAACTTTCATCCATTCATAACTACCGAAATCTGTACCTGTCGTAATAGAAATAACCATAACAGCACTAATAATTAATGTTGAATACATAATGTTATTTCTAACTTTATCGCTAATATTTACTGTTTTCTTTAGTGATTTTAAAGCTAAAATGTATGAACCAAGCATAATATATATATACAATGCTTTTCCAATGAATTTAACTTCTTCTGCGAGTACAATAGGACTCTTGATTAACTTGTTATTAATAAACCCTATTCCTAATGCAGCTCCTAGTAATACAAGATAAATCAAAAACTTCCTATTTTCTCTTTCTTTTGCCTGAATTAAAATATAGATACCGCCCATTGCCATAATGAGGAATCTCACCATAATTCCAACTGTCGCATTTACTTTTAATAACTCAATGCTAAGAGACGTTAATAAATCTAAAACAGGCTGTAAAATAATAAAAAAGAGCAAAAAATGCTCAAATCTAACCCTAGCTTGATTTGCTAACATTCCAAGACCTCCATACAAAATCTTCACATTATCTTTTAATCATAGTTTTCTACTGTTTAAACACACCTAGCAATTATAACATAACTCATATTTAAATTGAGAACTATTTTTCATGCCGAAACTAGTCAAGTCCAGCATTATTAGTAACCGAAAACATTGTCCTTTAGCTATCCTTCCCTCTCCCTATAAAAACTATCTAACACATATGCACTTATTTTCGACCGTACAGAAATATTTATTTATCATTTTATACAAATGTACAAATCGGACTTATCTTATTGTACCATCCCTCCAACTAAGCTACATCAAAAAACTATACTATTAATCTTTCCACACTTTTTCGCTTTACTTTATTGCTACTTATCAAGCATTTTCAAACGCTTTCTTTAGCTATTTCATCCATTTTTCTACATGTAGCGAAAAGTAATTGTTATTTCCAAAACTTTAGTGTATATTTTTTCTCTGGAACATCTTTAAGAGGAAGGAATTAAAGCCATGTTATTAATCGATATATTTACGTTTCTTGGCATTATCGCCGCTGCCATTTCTGGTACATTAGTTGGTTTAAAAAAAGATCTAGATTTATTTGGTGTCCTTTGTTTAGCTGTAGCTACTGCGCTCGGCGGCGGTATTATTCGTGATATTATGATTGGTAACCTGCCTCCTGTCGCATTTGTAAAACCCATTTACTTTTTCGTAAGTGTACTATCAGCATTATTCACATGTATGTTTTTTGAGCGCATTAATAAACTTCAAGTCGTTATTATGCTTTCTGATGCTGTTGGTTTAGGGGTATTTACAGCTATTGGTGCAAATGCAGCAATGTCACATCACGTTGACGCCTCGTTTTTAGTCGTTTCAATGGGAGTTATTACAGGTATTGGGGGCGGTATTTTACGTGACATTTGCGCTCAAGATATCCCGTATGTATTCCGAAAAGAGATATATGCAATTGCTTCTATTCTAGGAGCAGTTAGTTTCTTAATTACACATGCAATGGGGGCACACATATTAGCTTTCTATGTCTGTTTATTAATAACATTCGTTATTCGTGTAGTCACCGTAATATATAATGTACATTTCCCAGTTTTCTTTAAAACACATGCAAAAATTAATAAAGGCCATTAAGAGAATTCTACATAGAATTCTCTTAATTTATATACAATTCCATATACTATAGAGTAATTGTATATAAAAATATATAATTACATTAGAACAAAAAAATGAAAACGTTTTATAAACAGGGGGAAGAATGATGCTTGGGGTTTTTAAAAAAAATAAAACAAACACCAGTATAATTGAATTAAGCAAAGACCAACAAATCATATTTAACGTGCCTGCTAATTCTGAACTAAAAACTCAAATGGATATGCTACATATTTCAAAGGAAGATTTACAAATTGTTAAAGTATTACAGCCATTTATTTATGAGGAAATAGATTGGATAACAGAAAAATTCTACACCAACATCACAAAACAACCTAATTTAATTGCTGTTATTGAACGCTACAGCTCTATTCCCAAATTAAAACAAACTTTAAAGACACATATTAAAGAATTGTTCAGCGGGAATATGAATGAAGATTTTATTGAACAACGTGTTAAAATTGCAAAAAGGCACGTACAAATTGGTTTACATAGAAAATGGTATACCGCTGCTTATCAAGAATTATTCCGCTCCGTCATAAAGATTTTGCAAACGAAAATTTCAACGATAGACGATTTTTCTTATTCTATAAACGTAATAAATAAATTATTCACATTAGAACAGGAACTTGTTATTGCAGCTTATGAGTCCGAATATGAAAGAATCCAAAAAGAACATGAAAAAGAAAAAGAACTGACAACTATGACGATTACACATATTGCAACAGAACTAGCGGCAGTATCTGAAAAAACAAGCTCTTCTATTCAACAGTTAACATCTAAATCAGAAAGTATCGTAGGAATTGCAAAAACAGGTACATCATTAGCTACGACATCAGAAGAAAAGGCCAATAAAGGAAAAGAACAATTAAATTTGCAAAACAAACGAATGGAAAGCATCCAAACGAATATGGAAACTATCATTACTGATACTCATGAACTTCTTGATATTTCTAACAAAATTAACGAAATCATTGATATTGTAAAATCAATCGCCGAGCAAACAAATTTACTAGCATTAAATGCTGCTATTGAATCTGCACGTGCTGGCGAATTTGGTAAAGGTTTTTCAGTCGTAGCGGGAGAAATCCGAAAGTTATCAGAGCAAACGAAAGAATCAATTTCCAACGTTACAAAACTCGTTGAAAAAACTAATGAACAAATTATACACGTCTCTTCTTCCGTGGAACAAATAAGCTCTCTCGTATCTGAAGGGACAGATAGTATGCATGCGACAGATCAATATTTCCAAGAAATCGTAAAAGATATGTCTAACTCTAAAGAACAAAATAAAAAAATTGAAAATGAATTAGAGACTATCTCACAAGTAATGAAGAGTATTCAAGACGATTCCTCAACAATGGCCTTAACAGCGGATAATTTACAACTAGAACTAAACCGATAAGACGAATCGATATAAAGTGGAGATTCGTCATCTCCGCTTTGCATTCATCCTTATCATCCATCTACAAAAAAAGAATCCAAAATGGATTCTTTTATTTTCTGAAAAATATTTTTTGGCAGTAAAAATAACTCATATAAACACCAAAGCTTTGTAAAATAAACAAAGCTGGCATAATAATATTATAATATGCCATATCTACTCGGAAGAGCCTTAACGACACGTATCCGGTAATTAATAATACAAACAACATATATCCTTCACTTTGCTGTTTCTTAATTAGAAAATGTAATAAAGCTATGGCCATAAATAATGTCACCACTATATATATAAGCTTTTCACATTTAAAAATAATAGAATTTATTCCCTCGTCTGAAAGCTGGTTAATAACTGGTTTTAACAGTTTAAATCTTTCTACTTCCATTTCTGTTAACTCTTGATCAATGTGCTCTTTTACACTTTTATTTTTGGATATTTTTTCTTCATTTTGACTTTTTCCAATTAAAACAGATTGAACATAAGTCTGATTAGAAATCGTATACTGTGACATTCCCATCATCTTGATACCATAGCTCACACCAAAATGAGTACTATAAAACAGAATAAGTATTCCCATCACTTTTAATAGTAATTTTTGTTTCGTTGCTGATTGAAATAATTCAATTAACAGCACATATACAACTATAAAAATAGGTAAAAATAACCCCATTGGGAAAATCATATTGCTAAGCGCAAATAAAATGGCTGAAATTACCCACATATAAGGATGGTCTAATCCCTTATATAAAAATATGTAACAAGCACAATAAAATAAAAATATTGCGAGTGATTCCGCCGTTAATACAGAACTCATAAATATATTTGGAATATATAAAGCGTAAAACATTGATGCAATACGACCACACTCTTCTCCAAAGACCATTGACGCAATGCGATAAATGAAAAATGCAGTTCCTGTACAAAATAAAATATTAAATAATTGTAAAGCGAATACCGTATCACCAAATATACGAATGATGATCGATTCATAAATAATAAAAGGTAACTGTGCTATATTTTCTATATTATTGCCAATTGCAATCTGCTTTGCAGACTCATACATAGCTTTCATATCACCTATCATTGGAACATCTACAAATAGAACTGTGATAAGTCTTACAACTGTAGATATGCTTATAAGAAAAACAAGAAATTGTTTATCTGTAAAACGATATTGCAAAATTGATGCTACTAACAAAATAAGAATAACAAAAATCACTAATACAATTGTTATACTTGTTGTACTTCCTCCAAAAAATTGCTTACTTGTTTCAAAAGCCGACCAACAACTATAGGCAAAAAATGCGAGCATCGCACCAATCATTATTTTACTGAAGAAAGACGAAAAATTTGTTCTTATATGATTCATATGTCCATTGCACCTCTATTTCCATTCATAACAAAACGATTCTATCATGAATAAGCACAAGGTTAATAGGGAATTTCTATGACAAATACATAGTCATTACTTTTTCACTTGCAATGTAAGCGAATCCTCTTTTACACTACATTTTATATATGATAAATTTTCTTTCAGTTACATGAATACAAATACAGAAATTTCAATAAAGTGAAACTTTAATCCACGGGGGTTTTGTTCATCCCCCACTGACTATTAGCCCGCAAATAGTGGGATAATCCTCTTTTGGAACACTTTACTTCATTAAATATCTAATATGGGTACTCCACTTACACATGTCACTCTGATTGAAAACAGAAAATAGGGGATGAATATATGGAAAAGAAATTCATGCGAGAATCAAAAGCAATTAAAACAACACGTGTTTTTCCTAACGATTTAAATAATCACCAAACACTTTTCGGGGGGAAATTATTAGCAGAAATTGATAGTATAGCTTCAATTGCAGCTGCGAGACACAGCCGCAAACATTGCGTAACAGCATCTATCGATTCCGTTGATTTTTTAACTCCAATTCACCAAGCAGATTCTGTTTGTTATGAAGCATTCGTATGTTATACAGGAAAATCTTCAATGGAAGTTTTCGTAAAAGTAATTGCAGAGGATCTACTAGCAGGCGAGCGTAGAATGGCCGCAACGTGTTTCATTACATTTGTCGCATTAAAAGACGGAAAACCTTCATCTGTACCACAAGTAATCCCTGAAACAGAGGAAGAACATTGGCTACATACAACTGGTTCAGAGCGTGCAGAAAATAGAAAAAAAGGACGTTTAAAAAGTAAAGAAATGGCTGAAGTGTTAACTTTAAGTAAGCCTTGGAATATGTAACATTAGGATTTTATCTTATACATGCACAGGTTTTTTCTTCCTTGCATGTATTTTTTATTATAATAAAGTGTTACGCCTTAGCATTTTTATTCGATGCCTGTTTCCTAAAATCACCCATCAGCTTTTCCTTTATTTTGTTATACTATTAATGGTATATTAAATAATGTTCGTTTAAAAATAACCATAGTATGATTAAGTATATAAGGGATGGTGCGATAATGTCTATTGAGGTACCAATTTCAATACCAAAAACGTTAATTATTATTCCAGCGTATAACGAGGAAGAAGCAATTGCAGATACATTAACAAGATTATTAGAACTAAAACAGCATTTTACAGCATTAAGCATTTGCGTTATTAATGATGGATCAAAAGATAAAACAGCTCAAATCGTAAAAGATTTCCCTGTTCATCTTGTTAATTTACCATACAATCTAGGTATCGGTTCAGCTGTACAAACTGGATATAAATACGCTTATGAGAACGGATATGATATTGCGATTCAGTTCGATGCTGATGGACAACATAATCCTGATGATTTATACAAAATCATACAGCCTATTGCCGAGGATCAATGCGATATGGTGCTTGGTTCACGTTTTACAGAAAAAACAGCATATAAAGGTAGTATTTCCCGAAGAATCGGTATTTTTTATTTTACCGCTCTATTGAAAGTACTAACAAAACAAACATTTATGGATCCAACTTCTGGGTATCGTGCTATCAATCGAGAAGTAATTAAGATTTTTGCACACAATTATCCAAAAGATTATCCGGAGCCAGAAGTCCTTATTCATTTAAAAAAGAAAAAACTTCGCATTAATGAAATATCTGTAAATATGCAAGAGCGACAAGGTGGACAATCTTCCATCACTCCCCTTAAATCTGCATATTACATGGTTAAGGTAAGTCTTGCTATATTGATGCAAAAAATCGTGAAAGGTTGATAATAAATGCATATAATTACCTTTTCATTTATCTTTATTTTATTACTATTCTTCTTAATTATTAATTCCATTCGTCGTGGGACTTTAGAAACAAAATATGCTATTTTATGGATTTTTGTTTGTGTTGCAATGGCTATTTTAAGTTCTACGGATAAAATTATAAATTGGATTGGAAAACTATTAAAAGTAGAATATCCTCCGTCCATTTTATTCTTATTCGGACTATTATTCTGTTTTATTTTAATTTTTGACCTAACGAGAAAAATCTCTAAATTACACCATCAACTTGTAACATTAACGCAAGATTATGCTTTATTAAAGCAAAAGTTAAAAATAAAGGATAAAGAGTAAGATTCATCCATTAGAACTTATCTTTCAAAAATCTAACATTAAAAAAGCCTCTTAATTTCATCTTGACAATCAAGAGGCTTTTTTATAAATTTAATCGTTTTTAAACATACATTTGTTCGCTCTCCTTACATCCTACTCGCTATTTAAACTATAGCAAGCTACTCCATGTAGCGATATAAATAACCAATAATTATATTATTGATCAAAACCTCCAGTAATAGACTTACCTTTTATCCACAGTATAAAGCTTCGCACGAAATAACTACCTTTTATCCACATTATAAATAATATAAAAAGTTGATTTACAAAGTTTATATGCGGTAAACTTATACAGATGTTCTTGTTCTTACTTTTAACCTTTAAGACCGAATATTTTGGTCTATTACAAAAATAAAAAATATATTTAGAAGGGTTTTATTATGCAAAAATCAATTGCTAAAAATATTATATACAAAATTTTATTAAACGTTTTCAATGTCATACTTCCAATTCTTGTTGGCCCCTATGCTTATCGTACACTAGGTGCCTCTTCGATGGGAAAAGTGAACTTCTCTGAAACAATTTTTACTTACTTCTTTATTTTTGCTGTATTCGGCATTCATCAATATGGATTAAGAGAAATTAGTGCAATTAAAGATAATAAAAAGAAGTCTGAACAATTATTTACTAGTTTATTTATATTAAGTATCTTTACGAATTTATTAACATTTGGGGCATACTTACTATTTAGTTACTTCGGATATGCGGACAAAGGATTGTTTTATATCCTCCTTATATTCGGATTTAACTTTATTGCAAATATTTTTTATGTAGAATGGTTAAATGAAGCCTACGAAAATTTCGACTTTATTACATTGAAAACCATCATTGTAAAATTAATTTACGTCGTAATGCTCTTTATCTTTGTACAAACTTCTCAAGATTTTTATCAATTTACAGGACTATTAGTACTTTCTAATTTCTTAAACAATATTATTAGTTACGTATATATAAGGCGTACTGTAAAATTTGATTTTTCAAATATCACTATCAAAAAACATTTAAAACCATTATTATTAATTGCCATTTTTTCAAATGCACATATACTTTATACTCATTTGGATCGCTTCTTCCTTGGAGAATACGTAGGTGAAAAATATGTTTCCTTCTATGTAATGGCTTTTCAAATTATGTCTATTATTAACTTACTCATGTTAAGCGTTATACAAGTAACCTTACCAAGACTTTCTTACTTATCTGAAAGTGATGATGGAAAAGCATACGATAAATTATTAAATACAATATCTCAACTTTATTTCATTACCTTATTCCCAGCAGCAATCGGACTTATCATTGTCTCGAATTTAATTGTTGTAATCTATGGTGGAGCACAATATGCAGCCGCTGGACCTACATTGGCTATTTTTTCTGTTTATATGGTTGTGTTAGGTATTCAATCCATTCTCGGAAACCAAATTATGTATATCAAACGTAAGGAACATATACTAGTACGTGCGCTATTAGTATTTGGGGTTATAAATATTATACTTAAAGTAATACTGCTGAAGTCCAATTTATTCACACCAACGACAGCAACTTTGACAACAACAATTGCAACTCTATTGCTTGTTGCGTATATATATTTTTATATCAGAAAATCCTTAAAGGTAAACTATCGTCTATTTACGATGGCCAACTTTAAATATTTATTATACTCCCTTACATTCTTACCAATTTCTTATGTAGTTCAACTATACGTGTCAGGAACAATTCCTTTATTTCTAGCATTAGTTTTCGCAAATGGACTTGCATATACTCTATTGTTATTCCTGACAAAAGATGAAATCTTATTCATGGCTCTTTCCAAATTTACATCCAAATTAAAAAAATCTTAAAGACGTAATAAAAAGCGACGTACCATTCACTCGTGAATAGCACGTCGCTTTTCTGATTTTTAACCTTATAAAAACTATTCTCATTGTAATATATCAACATTGAGTTGCATTCCAATTACTTTTTCAGTAAACTTTTCGCAATTATACGTGTCAGAAGGCCTTTATCCATCAATGAAACAGAACAAAACTTAGGAGAAAACAGTATTTTTATATTCCATAAACCATGATGCGTTCCTTTCAGAATCATATCAAGCCATAGAAATTGAAATACTTGTTTAATATTTTGATCCTCTCTGTTGGCCTTACAATATTGTTCTTCTAATTGGCGTTTTACTTCTAGTAGTTCTTCTTTTGTTAATGTATTCCTTGCATATGGTACACGATCAAATTCAATTCCAATGCGAGATAGAGCCTCTGTAGAAATCTTTGCGGCCATAACCTCTTGATCAGAAGCATTAAGACTACTTACACTTGTTTCTGACCATCGATAATTCAATAGTGGTTCCTCTAAGTTAACTACCTTATACTTCTCACTTAGTCTCTGGAACAACTCATAATCTTCAGCATGTAAATAATTCAAATCATAGTAAATGTTATTTTCTTTTAAAAATTCCGTACGCATCATCACAGATGGATGAATCATACAGCTTCGAACATATAAACAATTTCTAATTAAATCTGGTGAACCTGAAATTTGCCACGGTTTTCGATTCTGATCTATAACCTTAACGCCAGTTCCACAAACCGCAACATCAGGGTGCTTCTCCATATACTGCAATTGAATTTCTAGACGTTTTGGATCTGCTATATCATCACAATCCATCCTAGCAATATACTCTCCTGTTGCTAAATCGATTCCTTTATTTAACGTTTTAATCAATCTTAAATTTTCTTCATTTGTCACTATTCTTATTCGTGCGTCATTATAAGAATTCAAAATCTCCATACTACTATCTGTTGATCCATCGTTTATAATCAGCAATTCAAAATTTGTAAAAGTTTGGTTTAAAATACTATCAACAGACTCTCTTAAGTATTTCTCACCATTATATACAGGCATTAGCACCGTAATTTTAGGCATCGTTGACCTCCAAAAAAAGATTTTAAATTTTTTCATATTATATAATAGATACTTTACACCATTCAAGAAAGGCTCCTCACCTTTCCATTTAAATCGAATACATCTATTTCCCATATATATAACCTGTATCCTGTAAACCACAAATATGAAATTCTTTGTATTTTTCCAGTGTATTTTTCATAATTGTCTTCACTTAGTATAACAGGTTCCCTTATTAAATATAGCATCTCTACAAATTCTTTCATCAACTTATCCAGTAACCTAATCAGTGTCAATATACTTATTTTTTATTTATTCGTTCCGGTATGTATTAACGCATTGTTCCAATTAATGAATTCCTCCTGTACACCTATAAAAACATAATAACCAAGCCGATCTTCTGTATTTTATCCATAAAGATCTGGAAAATGAATAATGTACCTTTTTGAAAGGATAGCATTATACTCAAGAATTTAGTATCATGATTCAAGGTACTATTTCAAGTTGGACGGAGGATACTATGAGCTTATTAACAGTAGAAAAACTAGGCCATACATTTGGCGATCGCACATTATTTAAAGATGTATCCATGCGTTTACTAGCAGGAGAACATGTCGGATTAGTCGGTGCAAACGGTGTTGGTAAATCAACATTTATGAATATTATTACTGGTCAACTTATCCATGATGAAGGCCGTGTAGAATGGACACCTGGTACAAATTACAGTTACTTAGACCAGCATACAATTTTAACACCTGGTCGCACAATTCGTGATGTATTAGCTGACGCGTTTTTACCTTTATTTGAAAAAGAAAAAGCTTTAAATGAAGTTGCAGAAAAAATGGGAACGGCAACACCGGAAGAATTAGAGGACCTTCTTGAGCAGATGGCAGAAATCCAAGATGCTCTCGAAGCAGGTGGTTTCTATTTACTAGATATGAAAATCGAAGAGGCAGCAAGAGGTCTTGGAATTGATGCAATCGGTTTAGATCGTGATGTTTCAGCACTAAGTGGTGGACAACGTACAAAAGTATTACTTGCAAAGCTATTACTTGAGCAACCAGAAGTGTTATTACTCGATGAGCCTACTAACTATTTAGACGTTGAACATATTCATTGGTTAACTAATTATTTAAAAGAATATCCACATGCATTCTTATTAATTTCTCATGATACGGAATTTATGAACAAATGCGTTGATGTTATTTTCCATCTAGAATTTACAAAAATGACGCGCTATACAGCGACATACGAAAAATTCCTAGAGTTAGCCGAAATTAATAAAAATCAACATATAAATGCTTATGAAAAACAGAAAGAGTTTATTAAAAAGCAGGAAGACTTTATTGCAAAGAACAAAGCTCGTTATTCAACGACAGGTCGTGCAAAAAGTCGTCAAAAACAACTTGATCGTATGGAGCGTATTGATCGTCCTGAAACAGCAATTAAGCCAGAGTTCTCATTTAAAGAGTGTCGTGCAAGTAGCCGTTTCGTCTTTGAAGGTGAAGATGTAGAAATCGGATATACACATCCATTATTACCAAAACTAACAATGACAATTGAACGCGGTGAAAAAATTGCTATCGTTGGATGTAATGGTGTCGGTAAATCAACATTACTAAAAACAATTTTAGGAAAAATTAAACCTTTAAGCGGTAAAACGAGTCTTGGTGACTTCTTAGAGCCTGCATACTTTGAGCAAGAAGTAAAAGCGGATAATATAACACCAATTGATGATGTTTGGAACACATTCCCTAGCATGGACCAACATCAAATTCGTGCAATGTTAGCGAAATGCGGATTAAAAAATGAGCATATCTCTCGCCCGCTAAATCAATTAAGTGGTGGCGAACAAGCAAAAGTTCGTTTATGTAAGTTAATGGGTGAAGAAAGTAACTGGATCCTATTCGATGAGCCAACAAACCATCTTGATGTTACAGCAAAGGAAGAACTTCAAAAAGCTCTGAAAGCATATAAAGGGACAATCCTTCTTGTATGTCACGAACCAGAATTTTATGAAGGCTGGATAACAAAAACTTGGAACATAGAAGAATGGGCACAAAACAAAAAATAATATACATGGGATAATTAACCATGATTTTATGATATACTATACTTTGCGTGACGACATCTTATTCTGTTGTCACGCTTTTTATAGAGACAAGATTTTATTTACGCTGGAGGCAATAATATGCTTTTTAATTCTTATGAATTCATGCTTTATTTCTTACCTGTAGCAGTAATTGGATATTTTATATTGCAAAAATTCAATCAAAACATTGCGAAAATTTTCTTAGTGGGCATGTCCCTCTACTTTTACGCATATTTTGAAGCGAAATATCTATTACTAATAGGAGTTTCATTATTTACAAACGCCTTTATAGGCCAACAAATCATACAAAAAACGAATAAAAAAACTCGAAAAATATTATTGACAGTTGGCTTAATATTTAACATTTCATTGCTAGGGTATTTCAAATATTCTGATTTCTTCTTAGACAATATAAATACTATATTTGGAACTGATATACCTTTATTAAAGCTGCTATTGCCTTTAGGAATTAGTTTTATCACCTTCCAAAAGATAGGTTTTTTAGTAGATTGTTATAAGAGAGAATTAACAAAGTTTAACTTTATTGATTTTTGCTTATTCGTAACGTTTTTCCCGCAACTTATTGCAGGACCAATTGTCCATCATAGTAAGGTTCTACCTCAATTCCAGGATGAATCCAAGAGAAAGTTGAACGTTGAGAATATTGCAAAAGGCCTTTATATATTCGGAATCGGCCTTACTAAAAAAGTAGTAATTGCTGACTCACTAGCACAATGGGCTGATTTTGGCTTTAGCAACGTAAATCAACTATCTACGACTGATGCATGGATTTCATCGCTTGCATATACATTACAACTGTATTTTGATTTTAGTGGATATTGTGATATGGCAATAGGTGCCGCGCTGTTATTCAATATTACATTACCAACTAACTTCTTCTCTCCTTATAAATCTTTAAGTATTCAAGATTTTTGGAGACGCTGGCATATGACATTAGGGCGATTTTTCACTCAATATGTATATATTCCACTAGGGGGCAGTCGTAAGGGACAAGTTCGAACTTATGTAAATTTATTTACAATCTTCCTTATTAGTGGTATTTGGCATGGCGCTGGATGGACATTTGTTATTTGGGGCGTTTTACACGGATTGGCTATTGTAATACACCGATTATTTAAAAACTTAGGTGGAAAAATGCCTAAAGTATTCGCATGGATCTTAACAATGGGATTTGTTCATGTAACGTGGGTATTTTTCAGAGCAACTTCAGTAGAAGATGCATTAACTATGTTAAATCGCATGTTCAATGTAAATTACTTGCACCTCCAAACAGCACTTATCCAATTCCGTCCAGAAACATTAACCGGTGTTTCTACATTGGATAATTTAATTTATTCAATCGCTAATTTATTCCCATTCCAAGTAACTGGTAGTCAATTTAACTTCCAAACTATCTTATACCTAGCAATTGGAATGGTTATTGTATTATTTACGAAAAATTCTATAGAAAAATTAGAATCTTTTCGTCCAAAACCGATTTATGCTCTTGCATTAGCTAGCATGTTTATACTGTCTTTAATGTATTTAAATCGTGTAAGTTCATTCTTATACTTTAATTTCTAATAACCGTAGGTGAAAAATATGTATAAGCGTTTTATATGTTGGTTTATTATATTCCTATTCATTTTATCTGGAATAGTTTGCTCTATTGTCTATAAGCTTGATCCATTGTACGTATATAAATTTAAGAAAAATGATTATTTTTATGCTACTGAACGCTATCAAATGCCTGGACTTGTTAAAAATATGGATTATGATACTTTATTTGTAGGAACTTCTATGGGTAGAAATTTCCTTGAACCTGATGTTGATAAATTACTTCATACTACAAGCTTTAACGGCTCTCTTCCAGGTTCAACAGCAAGGGAACAAAATATGACAGCTCAGTTAGCTACGCATTCAAAAACTGTTAAAAACATTATTTGGGAGCTTAATTTATATTCATTCTCTGGAAAACCTGAATGGGTATCAGAAGGAACTTCACCGTTCCCAACTTACATGTATGATACAAATAAATTGAATGATATCCAATATTTTCTTAGCCCATATTCTCGAAAAACGGCATTACAGAACATGAAATTAAATTTAGATCCAACAAAATCTCCACAGGATCCTCATTGGCTATATAAATTTGGAGATGACGAGCCAAAATTCTCAGTAGATATAGCCAAAAAGGTTGTCGATGGAACACCGCATCAACCAATCATTGAGGGTTGGTATCATGAACAAATGCTTAAATCTTTTGATTCTAATATTATTGAACTTGTAAAACAAAACCCGGAAGTACAGTTTACATTTTTCTATGCACCGTATCCAGTAACATATCACGTAGTTATGGATAAAAACGATCCAAAGCATACAGAAGAAAATATGTTATTTAAGAAAGAAGTATACAATAAATTAAAAGAACTAAAAAATGTAAAACTCTATGATTTCCAAGATCAAAAAGAAGTTACGTATAATCTTTCTAATTATATGTCCGATCAAACGCACTATTACAGATATATAAATGATTGGATTGTAAAACAATTAGCGACAATTGAGCCTATTACTAATAAAAATGATTATGACCAAAGGCTAACTGATTTCTCTAATGAAATAAAGAATTTCGATACTTCTAAACTAATAAATTCAGATGAAAGACCTAAATAATAAAAAGGGCCCATTACAAATGGTGCCCTTTTTATCTTGGCAATTTATTTCTGTTTTAATTTCGCGCATTGTAATACTCAGTTAACCTTAACCTAAAATCTGTTAGTTCGTCGTAACTTTTTAAATTAGCTAACATCCCTCTAATGACTGGAATCCTTGGATTTGATAACCGTATTTCAGCCTCTAAAACATCTAGCGTAACAAGCAATTCATCATTTTCTAATTGATCAGCTAATGTTCGTTTAAATACAATAATTTCACTTAAAAAATGTTCCTTCACCTGTTCCTTAATAAGCTCGGAACTGCAAAGAAATTCTCCAAGTCTCTCTTCATGTAGAACAGGTTCCTCCGAAGATTCTAGAAGCCCCTCTACTAAATTGTCTATCCTTTTTAAAATAAAAGCTGAGACATAGGACAAATCAATTTCTGGCGTATTTATAATAATTAATTGTAAATAACCGTGGCATATCCCTTCCACCATAATTACCAAATCTAATAAGTATGAACTGATCTTTTCACCATAAATAGACAGTAGGCTATTCCGATAAAATGCATGAGATTCTAACTTCATCCGCACCATAAACTCTTCTACTTCTTTATTAAATGGAATGGCATTTTCTCTTGCATGCATAATAATAAATTCTTTATGTTTTTGCACATCAGTAAACTGAAAATATAATTGTTTTTCAAATTTTTCACGTGGTAATAACGATTCTTTTTCAATATCCAGCATTTTCTTTTGGATTTTGTCATAATAATATCGAAGTGTTGCTAATAAAAGCTCATCTTTCGATTTAAAATACAAATAAAAAGCCCCTTTTGATATCCCACAAGCTGTGACAATTTCTTGTACTGACGTTGCATTTACACCCTTAGTCGCAAATAACTTCATAGCCATCTCTATAATTAAGCGCTCTTTTTCTTTCATATCTTCTCTCCTAAACTTAATTTCGCATCTTATGTAAATTTAAATTCAATTTAATTTTATATTAGCAAGTAGCAAGATCACTACCCAAAAATTTAGCGAGACAAAATTCTTTTCGAGGCCTACTATCTATATAGAAGCTCAATTAATAAAAGCTAATGATTCAGTAAGGACCAGTAAAAAATCTCTCCCCTTACAGTTTCACTTTATTATACCATCCCTTTTCATTGACGACTGACCAATCAGTCAGTTATATTATGTATTAGACTGACCAGTTGGTCAATACAATAAAAAGGGAGCGCAAACATGAACAAACTTATCAATTTCTCGTTAAAAAATAAGTTCGCGGTTTGGCTACTAACCATTATTGTTACCATTGCAGGCATTTATTCTGGGATGAATATGAAGTTAGAAACAATTCCTGATATTACAACGCCTATTGTAACAGTAACTACGGTTTATCCTGGTGCTACACCAGAAGAAGTAGCTGATAAAATTTCAAAACCAATGGAAGAGCAACTCCAAAATTTAAGCGGTGTAAACGTTGTTAGTTCATCATCTTATCAAAACGCATCTTCTATTCAGGTAGAATATGATTTTGATAAAAATATGGAAAAAGCCGAAACGGAAATTAAAGAATCGCTCGCAAACGTGAAACTGCCAGAAGGTGTGAAAGACCCGAAAGTCTCACGAGTAAACTTTAATGCCTTTCCTGTTATTTCATTAAGCGTAGCGAGTAAAAATGAATCTTTAGCTGCCTTAACAGAAAATGTAGAAAAAAATGTTGTTCCTGGATTAAAAGGACTTGATGGTGTCGCATCTGTTCAAATCGCAGGTCAACAAGTAGACGAAGTACAGCTTGTCTTCAAAAAAGATAAGATGAAAGAATTAGGTTTAAGTGAAGATACTGTAAAAAATATGGTTAAAGGTTCGGACGTATCGTTACCACTTGGCTTATATACATTTAAAGATACGGAAAAATCAGTTGTTGTCGATGGTAACATTACAACAATTAAAGCATTAAAAGAATTAAAAATTCCAGCTATCCCTTCATCACCGAATGGTCAAGGTAGCCAAGCACCACAGATGAATCCGGCCGCTATGAACGGCATGCCAACGGTTACATTAGAGGAGATTGCTGATATTAAAGAAGTTGGAAAAGCAGAATCCATTTCTCGAACGAATGGAAAAGAAGCAATCGGTATTCAAATTGTGAAGGCTGCTGATGCGAATACAGTTGATGTTGTAAATGCAGTTAAAGATAAAGTGAAGGACCTTGAGAAAAAATATAAAGACTTAGAGATTATTTCAACATTCGATCAAGGTGCGCCTATTGAAAAATCAGTCGAAACAATGCTTAGCAAAGCTATTTTCGGTGCTATCTTTGCGATTGTTATTATTATGTTGTTCCTGCGAAACATTCGAACAACACTAATCTCTGTCGTTTCTATACCACTTTCTTTATTAATTGCAGTTTTAGTAATAAAACAAATGGATATTACCCTTAACATTATGACACTTGGAGCAATGACAGTTGCTATTGGACGCGTTGTTGATGACTCAATTGTTGTTATTGAAAATATTTACCGACGTATGTCTTTATCAGAAGAGAAATTACGTGGGAAAGATTTAATTCGTGAAGCTACGAAAGAAATGTTTATCCCGATTATGTCTTCTACAATTGTAACAATCGCTGTATTCTTACCTCTTGGGCTTGTAAAGGGTATGATTGGTGAAATGTTCTTACCATTTGCTTTAACAATTGTTTTTGCCCTACTTGCTTCCTTACTTGTGGCAGTTACAATTGTGCCGATGCTAGCACATTCCTTATTTAAGAAGGAAAGCATGAGAGAAAAAGAAGTACATCATGAGGAAAAACCAAGCAAATTAGCAAACGGCTATAAACGTATACTTGAATGGGCGTTAAACCATAAAATTATTACATCAAGTATCACAGTCCTCCTATTAGTAGGCAGCCTTGCACTTGTACCAATCATCGGTGTCAGCTTCTTACCATCTGAAGAAGAAAAAATGATTATCGCAACGTACAAACCTGAGCCAGGTCAAACGTTAGACGACGTTGAAAAAATTGCAACGAAAGCTGAAAAGCATTTCCAAGATAAAAAAGACGTCAAAACGATTCAATTCTCATTAGGCGGCGAAAACCCAATGAGCCCTGGTCAAACAAATCAAGCGATGTTCTTCGTTCAATATGATAACGATACGAAAAACTTTGAAAAAGAGAAAGAACAAGTCGTTAAAGATTTACAAAAGATGTCTGGAAAAGGTGAATGGAAAAACCAAGATTTCGGAGCAGGTGGCGGTAGTAACGAAATTAAGCTATACGTTTATGGAGATAGCTCTGAAGAAATTAAGCCTGTCGTGAAAGACATTCAAAATATCATGAAGAAAAATAAAGATTTAAAAGACATAGACTCTAGTGTTGCAAAAACATATGCAGAATATACTTTAGTCGCTGATCAAGAAAAGTTAAGTAAAATGGGGCTAACTGCTGCTCAAATTGGAATGGGACTTTCTAATCAACATGACCGCCCTGTTCTTACAACAATTAAAAAAGATAATAAAGATATAAATGTATATGTAGAAACTGAAAAACAAAACTATGAAACGATCGATGACTTAACAAATCGTAAAATTACAACACCACTTGGTAATGAAGTTGCTGTTAAAGATGTTATGACTGTAAAAGAAGGTGAAACTTCTAACACAGTAACACATCGTGATGGCCGTGTTTATGCGGAAGTTAGTGCAAAACTAACATCTGATGACGTTTCAAAAGCATCTGCCGCTGTTCAAAAAGAAGTAGATAAAATGGATCTTCCTTCTGGTATAGATGTTTCTATGGGTGGTGTTACACAAGATATTCAAGAATCATTCAAACAACTTGGCTTAGCGATGTTAGCTGCGATTGCCATTGTATACTTCGTTCTTGTTGTTACATTTGGCGGTGCCCTTGCACCATTCGCAATTTTATTCTCGCTACCATTCACAATCATTGGTGCACTCGTTGCCTTATTAATCTCTGGCGAAACGTTAAGCGTATCTGCGATGATTGGGGCTCTTATGCTAATTGGTATCGTTGTAACGAACGCAATCGTGCTCATTGACCGTGTTATTCATAAAGAAAATGACGGCCTATCAACACGTGAAGCATTATTAGAAGCTGGTACAACACGCCTGCGTCCTATCTTAATGACTGCAATTGCAACAATCGGGGCTCTTATCCCGCTTGCATTAGGATTTGAGGGTAGCGGCTTAATTTCTAAAGGACTTGGCGTAACAGTAATTGGTGGATTAACAAGTTCAACGTTATTAACACTTTTTATTGTTCCAATCGTTTATGAAGCATTAAGCAAATTTAAAAAGAAAAAAGTAAAATAAAAAAATAACCTCGCTGACTGCGAGGTTATTTTTTATTCCCAAACAAGATTAGGAAATCACCATATCCTTCTTTTCCTAAATCTTCTTTTTGAATAAAGCGTAGCGCTGCCGAATTAATACAATAACGAAGGCCGTTTTGTCCTGGGCCGTCTGGAAATACATGCCCAAGATGTGAATCTCCTTCTTTACTTCTCACTTCCGTACGCGTCATATTATGGCTAACATCCATTTTTTCTTTCACACTAGCTGACATAACTGGTTTCGTAAAACTCGGCCATCCACAGCCGCTATCGAACTTATCGAAAGAAGTAAATAATGGTTCCCCCGAAACAATATCTACATAAAGCCCTTCTTCTTTATGATTCCAATACTCATTTTGAAAAGGCGGTTCTGTCCCATTTTCCTGTGTTACATAAAACTGCATCTCGTTTAATCTTTCTTTTAAATGAGCATTATTCTTTGGCCAATGTTGTTTAATAAAAGCATCTCGACCTGAGCCTTTACGATATAACTCATAGCGAAATGTATTCTTCTTATAATATCCTTGGTGATATTCTTCAGCTGGATAAAACGTAGCAGCTGGCAATATTTTTGTCGCAATTGGCTTCGAAAAATGCCCACTTTTCTCGAGCTCTTCTTTTGAAGCCTCTGCCTTTTTATGTTGTTCTTCATTATGATAAAAAATCACCGTTTCATAAGACTGTCCACGGTCGTGGAATTGTCCCCCTATATCAGTCGGGTCAATTTGTCTCCAATATATATTTAACAACTCTTCATACGGCATTTTATTTGCATCAAATGTAATTTGTACTGCTTCATAATGCCCAGTTGTTTCCGAGCACACTTCTTTATACGTTGGATCCTCTTTATGGCCACCTGTATAGCCTGAAACAACCTGTATAATCCCTTCCATCTCTTCAAATGGCGAAACCATACACCAGAAACACCCTCCGGCAAACGTAGCTAACTCTATCTTTTCATTTACAGCCATTATTTCACCCCTATTCTATCTTCTCCTTACAGTATGGCATAAGGAACGTCATGTTATAAAAGAAAAAGCATCGAACATCGATGCTTTTTCTTTACTTCACTTTATTTTTTTCCAACGTCCTTCTCCATTTCATCACTTGTCACATCTAAGACATCTAATAAGAAAATGAAGATTGGAATACCGATAATAAGTCCCCACACACCTAAGAAATGCTCAGAGAAAATTAATATCATAAATGTGTAGAAGATTGGTAAGTTTGTTTTTTGAGACATAAACTTCGGATTTAATACATAGCTCTCAAGTGCATGAATTACTGTTACGATAACTACAATATAAACGACATACATAATACCGCCAATATTGTAAGCAATCATACAGAGTGGGAATAACGAGATAATAACACCCGCCACTGGAATTAAACCAAGCAAGAAAATCATTAACGCTAAACCTAGTAATTGCGGGAATCCTAATATCCATAATGCAATAACAGATAAAACACAGTTAACAATTGCAATTAAAAATTGTGCTTCGATTACTTTTCCGAATGAACGTGCAAATTTCTTTCCGAAATACTCTATTTCGTTATAGAAAATTGCAAGTCGGCTTTCTTTAAATTTCGAAGTAAAAGCAACGATACGTGCTTTTTCAAGTAAGAAAAATAAGCTTAAAATTACAGAAAGTAAAACTTGAAGGCCAAATTTCCCAACATTCGTAATAGATTTATACAAAATGTCTACGCCTTGCCCCACATATTTAGAAAGCTCCATATGATTAACAGCATTAACTGCATACTTAATTAATTCACTATCAGGTGGATTTCTTAAAAATACATTAAATTGATAAATCAATTGTGAAATTTGTATTGTTAATACCGGTAAATATTTAAATAGCGTAATGGCAATTCCTGCCACCAACATTACATATAAAAGCGCTATAATAATTTTTCGATTAATTGGCATGAAATGATCTAATTTACGAGAAATAAACTTTTGGAATCGATCCATTAAATACGTCAACATAAACGTAATTAAAATTAAATTTAACATACTTTGCATCCCATACAATATGAGAGCAAGTAATACTAATACGATTAACCTCTGAAATCCTTTGCTTTGAAACAGGTTTTTTATTTGCATAATCGACGAGTACTCTCTCCTGTCCTATAAAGTAAAACGTTAACAAGTAGATCTCTCTCTATCCTCTACTTATAATTATCCTTTAATATTAAAGCCATTGCGAGCAATTTATATTCAACCCTAACCACCCGTTAATTGTGCTATATATTATGTTACTTCTTATTTTACAATACAATGACCTATTTCAGAACGCATTATACGTAGTATTAATGAAGATTTAAGGAAACTTTTATCCTTCAATAGGTCTTACCACTACTGTAACATAAAAAGCAAGCTATCAGTAGAAATCCGTCCTACAAATAACTTGCTTTTATATTTTTTTTAGTAAGTTTTATCATCCAATAAACGGCATGAACATTGGAATAACCACCACTGTTACGACACCAACCACTGTCACAGCGATACTGGCCATAGCTGCTTCTACTTCACCCATTTCGATACCTACTGCAACCCCTAACGCATGTCCTGCTGTTCCAAGCGCTAAACCTTTAGCAATCGGATGTTTAACTCTAAATGTTTTTAAGAATAAAGCTCCTAATGCGTATACGATAACAGCATTAAAGATAACTGCAAATGATGTAATTGCTGGAATACCACCGATACTTTCAGAGATTGGTAATGCAATTGCTGTTGTTGCTGCCTGCGGTAACATTGAGTTCATTACAGCTGTGTCTAGACCAATTGCTTTTGCGACAATGTACACAACAACCACTGAACAAATAGATCCAACCACAATAGCCGATAAAATTTGCCACCAATATTTTTTTAACTTATCAACTTGTTTATATAATGGAATTGCAAACGCGATTGTTGCTGGTTCTAAGAAGAAGCTAATCATTTTTCCGCCAGTATTATATTCTTCAAAAGTAAAGTTACCTACTTTTAGAAAGACAATCCCTAATACCATCGCTACGAATAATGGTGTGAATAAGAAGAATCCTTTTGAATGCTTAAATAATAATGTTCCGATTCCGTATGCGATTAATGAAACGACGATTCCGAAATATGGAGTCATTGTGCTTGCCATGTTCATTCCCTCCTAACAATATATACTAAATTGGTTACGCAACTTTTCCGTGCTTGCGTCCTTTATTTACTACTTTCAATTCTTTCGTATCTTCTATTTCTTTATCGTCTTTTCCTAAAATAAATTGTGCAAATAATCCTGTTACAGCGAGTAAAATAATTGTTGCGACAACAATTACAGTTAAAATTTGTACAAAATATTGTCCCATTACACCGAGAGAATTAATAACCGAAATACCTGATGGAACGAAAAGGAATCCGATAATACCTGTTAAAGCCGTTCCGAGTGATTCAACTTGTTCCAATTTAATAACTTTTAAACATAATAGGCTAAATAAAATAACCAATCCGATCACCGATGAAGGCATCGGAATTGGTAAATGCGTTGCAATAATATTAGAAACTAACATAATAGCTGAAAATATGAATGCTTGTGATAAGAAACTATATACTTTTTTCGTACTCATTTTGGCCACCTCTTTCGATTTGGTACCTTTATTGTATAAGATAAAAATAAAACTGTAAGCGTTTACATAACGGAACGTCAAATATACAAAATTAGTTACAAAAATAGGCAGACGAAATACAAAAAGCTGCTTCTTAAATACGAAGCAGCTTTTTAAGTTCTTTTGCATATGTACGGCTAACCGGGACTTTGGATCCCTCTTTCATAATTAAGTTATAAGTCGAATTAAACCACGGCTGTATCTCAGAAATATGATTAATATTAGCAACGAAACTACGATGAACACGCATAAAAATTGTTTGTGGTAATTTCTTTTCCAAAATGACAAGCGTATCATGTGTTACATATGTTTCTTTCATTGTTTTTACAGTTACTTTCCCATCTACAAGCCCTACATAAATAATATCTTCAATGTTAACAAGTACAATTGATTCCTCAATTGGTAATGCTAATTTATGCATCTCGGCCGTTACATCTACACTCTTTACATCTTGCTTTGTTTCTAACTTTATTTGCTTTTGTTTTTTATATTTCTTTAATGTCTGTACGATACGTTCTTCATCAAATGGCTTTAAAATGTAGTCTAACGCATCTACTTCAAATGCTTGCAATGCATATTGATCATAGGCAGTAGCAAACACAATTGAAGGTGGATTTTTCATTTTCTTTAATATATTTGCGATTTCAAATCCATTATCATCAGATAACTGAATATCTAGAAAAACAATATCTGGTTTGTTTTTCATTAATTCTTCTAATGCATCCTCTACACAATCCGCCTCACCAATTATCTCTACTTCTTTTGTTTTCTCTAATAAATATTTCAATTCATCCCGTGCTAACATTTCATCATCAACTACTAATACTTTTAACACTCCGTTTTTCCTCCTCTACTTTTTTCGGAATCACAAAGAGGATCTTTGTCCCTTGCTCTAATTCACTTTCAATTTGAAGCATTGTCTCTTTCCCAAATAACCCGATAAGTCGTTCATTAATATTATATAAGGCTGTTCCCGTCCCTTTCTTTGATGGAACTACCATTTTTCCTAATTCCTCTAGACGTTCACTCTCAATCCCTTGTCCATTATCCTTTACTTCAAAGTGAACCATCCCTTCTTTTTCAAACACATGTACCTCGACTTGGCACACTGGCTGCTTTTTCGGAAAAGCATGGCGCAATGCATTTTCAACTAATAGCTGAAGCACAAATGGTGGAACTAAAGTCACCTTTAGTTCCTCTTCAATGTACATCTTCACTTCATACTTATTCGGAAACCTCGCTTGCTCTAACGATAAATATGCATGTACATGATTCAACTCTTGTTCTAATGGAATAAGTAATTGTCGTGCCCCTTGCAAATTACAACGAAAATAAACGCTAAGCTGCAATAATAATTTTCTCGCTTTCTCTACATCTGTTCGGCATAAAGCTGATACTGTATTAATTGCATTAAATAAAAAATGCGGATTGATTTGTGCTTGCAACGCTTTTATTTCGGCATCTTGCAATAACTTACTTTGTAACTCAGCTTCACCTAACTCAAGCTGTGTGGAGAATATTTTCGCTAGCCCTTCCGCTAACTCTTCTTCAACACGACTTAATTGATTAGGGTTTTTAAAATAAAGTTTTAATGTTCCTATCGTATTTCCATGTGAAGTTAATGGAATAACAACTGCCGCTTGTAATGGACACCCTTCATGTTGACAATTAATAATCTCACGTGATTTTGCCTTCATTATTTTCCCTGTTTTTAATACTTCTTTTGATAAACCTGTTATTAAACTGTGTGAAGGAATATGATGATCTGATGCTAATCCAACGTGAGCTAAGATTTCCTCTGTATCTGTTAAGGATACCGCATCTGTTCCCGTAAAGCGGTGAATAATTTGTGCCACATGTTTACAAGACTCTTCTGTTAACCCTTGGCGGAAATATGGTAACGTCTTATCAGCAATTCGTAATACTTTATGCGTTTGCAAAGCTTTTGCGTTTTCTTCTTGTCGTAAAATAGCTAGTATCATCGAAAGTAAAATGAAACTGCCAAAACTATTTACAAGAATCATCGGTAGCGCAATTGTTTTTACAACACTAAGTCCATCTTCTATAATTAATAGAATCATAAGCATTTCTAAAGTAACGATAAAAACACTTAAAATCGCAGAAAATTTAGGCGTAATTACACGATTATATTTTTTGAAAATGTATCCAATATACCCCGTTATAACACCTGCTAAAATTGATGAGATTGCACAACTGAGCGCTGTCGTCCCGCCAAGCATATAACGGTGAATACCCGCAATCGATCCCACTCCAATACCGACGATAGGACCACCAAGCAATCCACTAATTCCAACACCCATAATACGTGTATTCGCAATTGTACTAGATGACGAAACACCTTGTAGCCAATTTTCTTTCATAATTGTATTCCCGGCAATTTCAATTCCTGTGTAATTGCTTACAATTGTAAACACTGAAAAAATACAAATAAGCTTAAGCTTATCTACATACCCATCTTGTCTATGAAGAAGGCGCCTGAACGTTTTAATATGAGAAAGTAAAAATCCTAAAATAACAATAAGTCCGACACGTTCAATCATCATAAGTACTAAATTTAGCATCTGTGATTCATTCCTTTTTATATGAGTTAGTTTTATTATGGGAAAATAATGAAGTGGGCGTCAAGAAGAATGCAATATCTTTTGAAATATTTCACACATAACTATCCCCTCTTTATTTGACAATCTAACAGAAGAGTGCTAAAAATAAAGTAATATAATACAGTCCTTTAACCCAACCCCGTGAGGTTGAGAAGGAAGTCGGAATATACTATACGTATGGTCTTTTTTAGGGATACGTATGCTTTTTTGGCCTTCTCATCATATCAGGTGAGAAGGCCTTTTGTTATTCTTCCATAGCGACTGTAGAAGAAAATAAGGAGGAGTAATGATGAACGTCACTACTGATGTACAATCAACAACAGAGGAAACGAAGGAGAAAAGATATAAAACATTGTTTGGTTCTGCGCTAGGATATGCAGCAGAAGGTTTAGATATGTTGCTCTTATCTTTCGTACTCGTCTACATTTTAAAAGAATTTCATTTAAGCCCTGTTGAAGGTGGAAACTTAACATTAGCTACCACAATAGGAATGCTAACCGGGTCTTATTTATTTGGATTTATTGCTGATTTATTTGGGCGTATCCGTACGATGGCCTTCACAATCTTACTATTCTCACTAGCAACAGCACTTATTTATTTTGCAACAGATTATTGGCAATTATTAATTCTTCGCTTTTTAGTTGGAATGGGGGTTGGTGGTGAATTCGGAATTGGAATGGCCATCGTAACTGAAACATGGTCTAAAGAAATGCGCGCTAAGGCGACATCCGTTGTTGCACTTGGATGGCAATTTGGCGTACTAGTCGCTTCACTCCTTCCGGCATTTATCGTCCCGCATTTTGGATGGAGAGCTGTTTTCTTATTTGGACTCATTCCCGCTCTATTAGCTGTTTACGTTCGCAAAAGTTTAAGTGAACCGAAAATATGGGAACAAAAACAACGATACAAAAAAGAATTGTTACAAAAAGAAGCTGAAGTTAATTTAACAACCACTGAAGCAGAACAACTAAAGCAAATAAAAAAGTTCCCACTTCGAAAGTTATTTGCCAATAAAAAAGTAACGATAACAACCATTGGTCTTATTATTATGTCATTTATCCAGAACTTCGGATATTATGGAATTTTCACTTGGATGCCAACTATTTTAGCAAATAAATATAATTACACGTTAGCAAAAGCGAGCGGTTGGATGTTCATCTCTACAATCGGCATGCTAATTGGAATTGCAACTTTTGGTATTCTAGCCGATAAAATTGGTCGACGTAAAACTTTTACAATCTATTATGTCGGTGGTACTATATACTGTCTCATTTACTTCTTCTTATTCACAGACTCAACATCATTGTTATGGGGAAGTGCATTGCTTGGATTCTTTGCCAATGGCATGATGGGGGGATTCGGAGCAATTTTAGCTGAAAACTATCCTGCTGAAGCTCGCTCGACAGCAGAGAACTTTATTTTCGGTACAGGACGTGGGTTAGCTGGATTTGGACCTGTTATTATCGGCTTACTTGCTGCAGGTGGTAATTTAATGGGAGCATTATCTCTCATCTTCATTATCTATCCAATCGGTTTAGTTACAATGCTATTATGTGTCCCAGAGACGAAAGATAAAGTATTAGAATAGATTGAAACTGTACGAAATATTTATCCAAATACTGTCCCCTCAGGAAAAGTATTTGGATAAATAGCAAAGAGGAAGCATCTCAAATGAAATGCTTCCTCTTCTTATATAAATACAATTATTTATTTTGATTTACTAGCTTTTTGGAACAAGAAGCTAGTTTTATCTTCTTCTTTTACAATACCTTGTTTTAACGCTAATTCCCCTGCGACTTTAGGCGCTAGCCATAGCATTGGGAATAACAGAATAGATACCGGAACAGCCGTCACTACAATGAAGGATTGTAAGGCATTAATACTTCCCTCACCCATATATAAAAGAATCGCCGCAACTGCGCCCATAATAAGCGACCAAAAAACTCGCAAACTAATTCTAGGATCTCCATCTCCAGTCACTGCCATTGAAATCGAATAAGCCATTGAATCTCCTGTTGTCACTACAAATAAAATTGTTAATAAAAGAAATGCAGGTCCAATAATATTAGATAGTGGCAGTTGCTCTGTAATTGCAATCATAGCCGCTGGCATACCAGATTCACTTAATGCGGTCGAGATAGAACCAGGATTCATTAACTCATAAAACACACCTGATCCCCCTAGTATAGTAAACCAAAACGTTGTAATAATAGGTGCAATAATTCCAATTGCAACGATGATTTCTCGGATTGTTCTTCCTCTTGAAATTCGGCTCACTAAAATTGCCATCATCGGTCCATATCCAATAAACCATCCCCAGAAAAAGATTGTCCACGATCCTAACCAAGCTGTATCACCACGATATGTGCTCATTGGAATAAATTCATTTATATAAAACCCAAACGAAGAAACAAATGAATCGATAATAAATCCACCTGGTCCAAATAGTAATACAAATACCATTAATAGAACTGCTAACCTAACATTTAAATTACTTATAATTTGAATCCCTTTATCAATTCCTGTTACCGCAGATATAGTAGAAACAGCTACTACACAAACAATAATGGCTAATTGAGTAGTAAACACATCAGGAATGTTAAACAATGCTTGTAACCCATAACTTGCTTGTAGTCCTAAAAATCCAATTGGACCAATCGTCCCTGCAGCTACCGCAATAATGGCAAATACATCGATCATTGTTCCAAGCCAACTCTTTCGCAATTTCTCTCCAAAAATAGGATATAAAAGCGTTCGAGGTTTTAAAGGCATATCTTTATGATAATGCCCGTACATCATAACTACCGCACTAATTGTACCTAAAATCGTCCAAGCCAGAAAACCCCAGTGCATATAACTTTGTGCTAAAGCCGGCATTACCGCTTCTTTCGTTCCAGCAGTTATACCTTCATGTATTGGTGGCACCGTCATCAAATGGTACATCGGCTCTGCGGCTGCCCAAAAAACGCCACCTCCGGCAAGTAATGTAGACATAATAATAGCGAGCCATTTTGTCGTACTAATCTCAGGTTTTTCTAGTCCCCCAAGTTTAACTCTCCCATATTTCGAAAACGCCATACACATTGCAACAACAAATGTACCAATTAATAAAACCTGCCAAAAGGCACCAAAATATTTAATTGAAGCTGCAAAACTGCTATTAATGGCTCCCTCTACGTAACTTTTATTTAAAATAACTGCAATTACAAATAATAAAAGTGAGCCACCACTGATAAGAAATACAGGCCAATCCGTTTTTCGACTCTTCATCCTCATTTACACTTCCTCCTTCCTCAGCAATCTAAAAAAACAACTTTATTATGTTTTCTTGTTTACACCCAAAACACAATGATTATATAAGCATAATAATTCATCAATTTCCTACACACTTATGTTGTCCCTAAAAATATGCTAAATCCCTTATTTAAAAGAAATTTTCTATTCCTATTACATAAAAAAGCAAAACAAAAGACCTTATATTTCTATAAGGTCTTCGAAACAGAAATTTGATTATAACATAAGGAACTCCTTGGTTCAAAAAGTCCTTTCCAAAAATAACCGATAGTAAAGGCTTCCATTTGCTACGTAACAGTAATTAAAAAAAATTATATTTTGCAGAAAAAAAAACTATACTAGCTATTATTTATGAAAGAAATTCGGCTTCAAAATTTCATTTGGATACGGTTTATGATAAATATGAGTGGTAGCTGGCGACAACGGTGGAATGAGCCACACCCAATTACCTGTTACAACCCGTCCACATGCCGCTTCCTGCTTCTCAAATTGTTGAAATTGTTGTGCAGCTGTATGGTGATCCACAATACTAACTCCTTGTTTTTTAAAAGAATGTAAAACAGCCACGTTTAATTCAATTAGCGCTTTGTCTTTCCATAACGTACCGTTTCTCGATGTATCGAGCTTCATCATCTCCGCAACAGCCGGAAGTAAATTATAGCGATCATGATCCGCTAAGTTACGAGCCCCAATCTCCGTTCCCATATACCATCCATTGAACGGGGCTGCCGTATAAGAAATACCGCCAATTTCTAAGCACATATCTGAAATCATTGGAACCCCATACCATTTTGCTCCAAGTGACGAAATCGGGTATTCTGGGTGTTCAATTGGCACTTCTTTTACTTCTTCTCTCGGAATTTCTTTATATATAGGTGCCTTCCCGTTTATAGAAAACACAAGTGGCAATACATCGAAATTCGTACCTTCTCCTTGCCAGCCAAGTTCCTGACAAAAATCTGTAAACGCAGTGGAATGAGAGTCACCAATCACTCCCATTTCTGTTTTATATCCTGCATATCGAATCAATTGGTGATTATAAATTCGTATATTATTTTCTTCACCTTGATATTGCTTAAAAATTGTAATTGTCGGTTTAACTTTCCCATCGTTCGTTGCATATTTAATATGATGAATTAATGCATTGTATACACCTTCCTCATCATTTACTTCACGTGCATCTAATATGTGCATCTTACTCCAAAATAGTCTTCCGATACATCGATTACTATTGCGCCATGCCATTCGTGATCCATGAACAAGTTCTTCAAATGTATGCTCATACGTCCCCGTCTTCTCTATCTCAACTTGAATTTCTTTTATTCTCTCTTCTATGAATTGTTCTTTATTAAGCTCTTTATAGCAAACCGTAATAAAATGACTCGCTTCCTCTATTAATTGTTTCGTTTTACTCATAAACGATCTCCTTCTATTTCAACAAAACGTTACTACTTTACAGTATAAGCAAAAAGAATAAGAGTCACAAATGAAAGTCGAAGTGTTACTTTTATTGTAATATTTTTCAGAAAATTAAAGAGATTACTATTGACTTGTATAAAAAATAGGTGTATTTTTGACTCAGGTAAATTATTTTTACCTAGACCAACTTTTTTTAATAAGAAAGAAGGGAATGTTATGTCTTCATTTCAATTGCCAAAGCTTTCATATGACTATGATGAACTAGAGCCATATATCGATAGCAACACGCTTTCTATTCATCATGGAAAGCACCATGCGACATACGTAAATAACTTGAATGCCGCTTTAGAAAACTATACGGAATTACATAATAAATCTTTAGAAGAGTTACTATGTAATTTAGAAACTTTACCAAAAGAAATTGTTACAGCTGTCAGAAATAACGGTGGTGGACATTATTGTCATAGTCTTTTTTGGGAATTAATGAGCCCGCGAGGTGGCGGTGAGCCTAATGGAGACGTTGCAAAAGTAATTGATTATTATTTCAATACCTTTGACAACTTAAAAGATCAACTTTCCAAAGCAGCTATTAGTCGTTTTGGAAGTGGCTATGGATGGCTTGTTCTGGACGGTGAGGAACTTTCCGTTATGAGTACACCCAATCAAGATACACCTTTGCAAGAAGGTAAAATTCCATTACTCGTCATCGATGTATGGGAACACGCCTATTATTTAAAGTATCAAAATCGGCGTCCAGAATTTGTTACCAACTGGTGGCATACGGTGAACTGGGACCGGGTAAATGAAAAGTATTTACAAGCAATTCAATCACAAACACATTAGTCGTACGTATAAGGTAAATTTGGTAATGTAAAATTAGTATTGTCGAAATCCTCCAGAATCCCCCGGATTGCCACCGGGGGATTTATGATTATTTCATTGTATTTATGTAATAACGTAAAACTTTTTCCGTCTCTAATTTCAACTCTCGGAACGGGAACCCTAATTCACGAGCCTTTCCATTATGTAACGTACAATTAATCACTTCATTATAAGGAGCTATATTATCTCCTACTTCTTGAATGAGCGCTTTTATCCCGGTATTCTCTTCTATGAAACGAATAACTTCTCTGGTAGAAACCACCCCGTTACTACAAGCATTAATTGGCCCTTCTATGTTTTCCATCCCGCACCAAGCTAAAAACTGTCCTGCTTCCTTTTCATGTATAAATGACAACTCTCCATCTACATGATCCACAACGATAGACTCTTGTTTCACAACATGTTCAACGTAAAATTGTAATCTTTTCGTATAATCGTTTTCTCCAATAACGACGGGAAATCTTACCGCAACGACTGGGAATGTTGCATGTTGAAATAAAACTGCTTCAGCTAATCGCTTGCCTTCACTATAATTGAAATCATTCCTACCTCCATACGTAATTGTATACTCGTACGGATTGAAGTTTTCTTCTAATAGGCCTAACGCAGGCTCATAGACAGCCATTGAAGATGTCATAATGTATTTCTTCGTTTTTCCTTTTAGCACTTCACATATTATCTTCGCTGCATTCGAGCTATAGCATAAATTATCGTATACGATATCATAACTTTTACCTTCAAAACGCTCTTCTAGTAGCCTCTCATCTTCTCTATCTACAATCAGTCTTTTTACTGCACTTCCAAAGGGATCTTCAGTAACTCCCCTCGTCGCAATCGTTACATCATGTCCAGCTTGCAACAGTACTTCTACTAAATGTTTACCAAAAAATCTTGTTCCCCCTAGCACCAATACTTTTTTCACCTTCATCATCCCCGTTTTTACAAATTGTAAAATACTACCTCTATTATTATAAACGCTAAAATAAAAAAACATGGAATCAGTTTAACGATTCCATGTTTTTTCTACACACGATACATTAACGTACTCGATATTTAAAAATACAATAGCAGCAATATAAAATAGAAATTACTGATACATAAACCCATAGTTCATATATGAATCCCTCGCCCCATACTCCCATAAAATAAAAGAGTGAAGGCAACGTCAATGTTACCCACGATTGTACAAAAGCAATTCTGCCAAGATATTGATTGATATTCTTTTTTTGTGCATTTAATACAAAGAATAAATACCAAAGTAATGCCCACATAAACCATGTTAACGCATTAACAACATCGTGGAATTGAACAAATGAAACAACCATATAGAATAAAGCAATAATTGCTACCCAAATACAGAACCAGCCTAGTCCACTACTATCCATTCCTTTAATAAAAGTAACGCCTACATATAAATAAGTTAAACCAAATAAAAAAGTAGCTGCATATGAATATACCGTCCAATTACTTTGATCAGAAATCATAATTAAATAAAACGGTATAATAATTTGTAACGCTCCTACAAATAAATTAAAAACACCTGCACTTTTCATCTCTACTTTGCCTAATATGACAAGACTATTTAAAAATAAAGCTGCACCTGAAAGTAATAATCCTACGTAACCCATATATATTCGTGTGAAAATCTTTCCCTTTCACACTTTTAACCTCCCCACAATATAAAGTGATACTTTATCCTGCATTAACGAGCAGTACAACCCCCACCTCAAAATTCAGCTAGAGCAAAGAAGTTAAGTGGGAGATCAACTGCCCGTAAAGCCCGATTGGTGAAGGCCAATAATCAGTGGGGATGAACAACCCCCACCCACTGATTAAAGTTTCACTTTATTATTTTTCTTCCTATTTAAAACTACATACATAATTTTTAACCTGAATAAGTTAGACTTCCTACCTTAAAAAATAACAAATTTAAAACGCTTTCAATAATAAATAACCCTATCAAAACATGAAATAGGATTCCTTGATTATAAACGTACTCTAACAATGATACAAGTGTTGGAATACTTTTCAATACTACGTTTTGAATTTCTATAAAAAATTAGTAGAATGATACATTTTCCCTATCTCATTCTATTAATTTTTTGCATAGAATATCGTACACTCATATTAATTTAGAAAGGTTTGATATTTATGCCTCTTCATTATCCAAATCATTTTGTTTTTCACTCCACAGGTGTATTAACAAGAGAGCCCGCAACTGTTTCAGCAGTAGTAAACATTGTAAATTTAGATGCATATTACACACACCATGTAACTATAGAGGTTTGGGATTGGTCTAACTATTCTAATCCTGTAAAATTACCTGTACTACTTGGTGAAAATACGGAAGTAGCATTCCCATATATTTTACAAGGCAACCACTTAGCAGTTTTTTATGCTGATTTAGATGACTCTATTGATTTGTATGAAATTCGTATTTCTTATCCTGGCCACTCCAATATTGTTGCAAATTGTTTTGGGCGAAGTATCCCGCCATATACAAGCCAAGAAGGTAATACAGTATACCATAAACAACTCGTTCGAATTCATTAAATCTCCCCCTATTATGTGAAAGGGGCTGGTCAGTAATAAGATTATCTTTATAAGATAATCTTATTACTGACCTAAAGCGTGATAGTCAATCTTGATAGTTTCTCATTTTGAACACTTGCTATTTATATGAAGAAAGTAGTGGATCCTTCTTAAATTACTTTTGGATGTGGAGATCTATGTTCACACCAATAATTCAAATTTTACAAATTGATTTTCCTGAATTAGATCTTATTCATTCTGTATCGACAGGGTATGGTGGATTGCTTGGTGCTGCAATTAGTGCCAAGTCCGATATACCATTTATTCTAACTGAACACGGTATTTATTCTCGGGAGCGTGAAGAAGAAATACTACAATCTACTTGGATACCAATTGAATATAAAAAAAGATGGGTTTCTTTCATCACTTGTCTCATCAAGCATATGAACAAGCCGCTGATGTAATTACGTTGTTCGGCCGAAATAGTGCATATCAAAAAGAATTAGGTGCTCCGGCCCATAAACTAAAAATCGTTCCAAATGGCGTTACTTTATCTGACTATAAAGGGTTACGTAAACCAAAATACAATTCGGATAAACTCATCATTTCCGCTATTATACGAGTTGTGCCAATTAAAGATGTAAAAACAATGATTTATGCAGCTAAATTATTATTAGAAAAAGATATTCCATTTATATACTTACTAGGTCCTGATACAGAAGAAGCAGAATATGCTCAGGAATGTCGTGATTTAATTCAACAATTAGGATTAGAAGAGCATGTAATAATGACCGGCAAAGTAAATATTAAAGATTACTTAAAACAAACAGATATTCTCGTATTAACAAGTATATCTGAAGGACAACCATTAGCCTTGTATTATAAAATTGTGATGCTATTTTTATTTTTAGCTTTAAACATCATTTGGATTCAATCCATTTCTTTAACAGCAGCTAAAGATTATCAGTCCATCGCTCTTGCATTTTTAATTGGTTCCATTTTCTCCTTATCTGGAATTGCACTTATCGCTTACTGGCATCCAACACTTGGAATAGAACACGGATTAGCCCTATTACTTTTAATTTCTTTTACAATCGGGACTTTCATTACATTAGTGTGGTTAAGTATAGTTATTGTACGAATGTTTCCAAATAGTGATGCTACTGAACAATTTACCTTTCTTTCTTATTTAGATAAATATCCAGAACTATTTTGGTCAAGCTTACTTTACAATATTGGCATTTGGGTATGTAACTTTGTTATTTGGTTCGGAGAAGGGCGAGGAAATATTGAAAACACGTTTATTTATCATCAAATTTATGATACATCTGTTTTCTGGGCCTATTTAAGCATTATCCCAACCTATATTTTCTTCGTAGTATCCATTGAAACAAGGTTTTATGAACGGTATAAGAAGTTCTTCGGTTCAGTTAACAATGGGGCGACATTAAATACAATTTTACAATTAAAAGAATCAATGAACTTTGTCCTAAAGCAAGAAATGGAACGAATACTTCGTAATCAAGGTATTTTTTCTTTACTTATTATTTTTATAATATGGATGTTTAGTTCACAATCTGGGAACGTAACACTTGAATACTCTATTTTGCAGCTGACTATAATTGGTGCTTATGCAAACGGGATGGTCCTTGTTATCACGTTACTACTCTTATATTTTGAAGATCGTAAAGGGGCATTTCAAACATCAGCCCTGTTCTTTTCTGCAAATTTGTTATTAAGTCTTCTTCTACTTCCATTTGGGTTCAATGGTTACGGTATTAGTTTTGCACTCGGATCTTCTATTACATTCTTATATGCTATTTCTAGACTCTTTACTTACATTAAAGATATTGATTACTATACGTTTTGTCAGTCAAATACTCCTATAAAACGGCGAACTTTCTTTACTAAATTTGCTAATAAACTTAATGGAAATCAATAAATAAAAATGACCTTTTGCTCCCGCAAAAGGTCATTTTTTTATCTGTTTATTAAACTTCTAGATAGCCATTTTTGTTATTTGATTGCCATCTCCAAGAGTCTGCACACATCTCTTCTAATCCGCGTTTTGCTTCCCATCCTAATTCACGCTTCGCTTTCGATGCATCTGCAAAACATACTGCCACATCGCCAGGTCGACGCTCCGTAATTTTATAAGGAACTTCTTTTCCCGAAACCTTTTCAAATGCTTCAACCATTTCCAACACACTATAACCAGTACCTGTACCGAGATTGTATGCATCTATCCCAGTAGTGCCAAGTACCTTTTCAAGCGCCTTTACATGGCCATTTGCTAAGTCTACAACATGAATATAATCACGGACACCCGTGCCATCTTTTGTTGGATAGTCATTTCCAAATACACTTAATTCCTCTAACTTCCCTACTGCTACTTGCGTTACATATGGCATTAAGTTATTTGGAATTCCGTTTGGATCTTCTCCAATACGTCCACTTTCATGTGCACCAAATGGGTTGAAATAACGAAGTAATGCAATACTCCATCCTGCATCCGCAAATGCTACGTCACGCATAATTTGTTCAATCATTAATTTCGTTTGACCATATGGATTCGTTGCACTTAATGGAAACTCCTCCGTAATTGGTGATGTTTCTGGAATACCATACACTGTTGCAGACGAACTGAAGATCATCTTCTTCACATCATGCTTCTGCATCACTTCACATAGCACTAATGTGCTTGTAATGTTGTTATGATAATATGTTAACGGAATTTCTACTGATTCCCCTACAGCCTTAAAGCCTGCAAAGTGAATAACAGCTTCAATTGTATTTTCTTCAAAAATCGTATCAAGTGCTTCTCGATTTAAAATATCTTCTTTATAAAATTTAAACTGTTTTCCTGTTATCTCTGTCACTCGATTTATAGACTCTACTGAGCTATTCGAAAGATTATCTACTACTATAATTTCGTAACCGTTTTTTAGTAATTCTACGCATGTATGACTACCAATATATCCTGCTCCACCTGTTACAAGTATTGCCATAATTATAGTCCTCCATATTTCATTCATTATAAACTTCTCAAAGTATATCACATATTTCTTATCATATGTTTATTATGCGAACACAGAAACTTACATTTTATCCCATGATTTTTTGTACAATACACGATTCAAATCAGGTAATAAAAAAACGCCACATAACAGACATCGCGTGGCGTTTTTTGATCAAATTACGTAACAATATACACTTAGAAAATGTGCAAGACTACCTAACAATACAAAAACATGAAAAATTTCATGGTGTCCCATATATTTAAACTCCAACCATTTTGGCTTCGCACCGTAAATAAACCCACCAATTGTATAAAAAATACCTCCAAGTACTAAGAAAATAATACCTCCTGTACTTAGATTCTCAGCTAGCGGTGCAAAGAATAGAACAATTAACCAACCCATCAGAAGATAAATTGCTGTCGATAACCATCTTGGACAATTAAACCAAAACATTTTAAAAGCAATACCACAAATTGCCGTTGCATAAACTAAACAAAATAATAGTAAACCATTTGCCGAATTTAATGTAATTAAGCAAAAGGGTGCATATGTACCTGCAATTAATATGAAAATCATAGAATGATCTAGCTTCCTAAAGAAATAAATAACACGTTCACTGGCTACGACACTATGATACACAGCTGATGCCATATAAAGGACCATCATCCCGATACCGAATAAAATAACAGCTGTAATTGCAGCAACAGATGGCACCTTAACAGAAACTTTCACAAGCATAGCTAATAATGCAATAAATGATAATACAGCTCCTCCTAAGTGAGTAAATGCATTAACCGGTTCTCTTACATAAACATTCATATAAACACCCCTCATATAATTACATGTAGTTTTCATAACTACATGTAATTATATACATATTATCCGTGCGGGTCAACATTTACAATTCATTTGTTTCGTAATACCATATTTAAAGATATACTAAACATTAAGTTCCACTAAGTTATAAAAGTGAGGGGTTCTACGTGGAAAATATAAATAAATTACTTGAATCATTACATTTAGAAAAAAGTATTAAACTTGAGGATATCCCAAATGTCGACTTATATGTAGACCAAGTTGTCCAACTATTTGAGAATACTTATGCGGATACAACGAGAACTGATGATGAAAAAGTATTAACAAAAACAATGATTAACAATTACGCAAAAGGGAAATTATTCATCCCTATCAAAAATAAAAAGTATTCAAAAGAACATATGATTTTAATCAGCTTAATTTATCAATTAAAAGGAGCTCTTTCCATTAATGATATAAAAAGCTCCTTAGAAAATATAAATGCACCGTTAATAAACGATGATACATTCGAATTAAATACTCTATATAAAGATTACCTTTCTCTTACTGACACCAATGTGGAAAGCTTTAAGCAAGACGTGAATAACCGTGTTAAGGAAGTAAACGAGGTTTCTTCCTTAGAAGATCCAAAGCTAGAAAAGTTTTTATTACTAACATCCTTCGTGACTATGAGTAATATGTATAGACGTTTAGCAGAGAAACTAGTTGATGACCTCAAAGAAACTTAAACAAAAAAACTATCCACCTGTTAGAGGTGGATAGTTTTTTTGTTTACTTAATTGCTTCATGAACCTTTAATTGTTTCCCTTTAATCGTTGTATTTTTCATATTTTTTAAAACAAGTGGTCCTTTTCCATTTAATATTTCAACGTAAGAAACATTGTCTTGTATTGTAATAATTCCTATATCTTCTGCTGTAACACCTTTAATTTTAGCAATTGTACCGACGAAATCTACCGCCCTAATTTTCTTTTTCTTCCCGCCATTAAAGTACAATTTCATAATTCCTTTGTTTAGGTCTGCATTTTTATCTTTCTTTATAATTGGTTTAGCATGTATCTTTTCCTCAAATACTGCTTTCCCTTTCATAACTTCTTCTTTTGAAGGTGCAAGTGCCTTTGGAATTTCAAAGCCAATGTACTCCTCAATCTCTTCTAAAAATCTATTTTCATATGGCGTCATGAATGTAATAGCTTTCCCGTTATTACCAGCTCGTCCCGTTCTTCCCGTACGATGTACATAACTTTCTTTTTCTAATGGAATATCATAGTTAATAACATGTGTAATATTATCAATATCAATTCCTCTAGCAGCTACGTCTGTCGCTACTAAATAACGGAACTTTCCTTTTCTAAAATCGTCCATAACTTCAAAACGATCTTCTTGTACCATACCACCATGTATTTTGTCACAAGGATAGTTAACCCGCTTTAACTGCTGAAATACGTGATCTACATTTTCTTGCGTACGGCAAAAAATAATACAACTATCTGGATTCTCAATCGTTGTTACATCTTTAAGAAGTGAAAGCTTCTCCTCTTCTCTCATCTCAAAAAGTGTATGTTCAATTTTATCTGTTGTAATCCCGGTAGCCTTAATTTCAATATGCGTTGGCGAATCCATATACGTACGAGATAACTTTTCAACATCTTTTGGAAGTGTTGCTGAAAATAGCATTGTCATTCGTTTTTTAGGTAATTCGTCAATAATTGCCTCTACTTGATCGATAAAACCCATATTCAGCATTTCATCCGCTTCATCAATAACTAAATACTTCAAACACTCTAAAGAAAGGGTACCTTTTTCAATATGATCTAACACACGGCCAGGAGTCCCAACTACAATATGTGTTTTTTGCTTTAACTCTAATTTTTGACGTGCAAATGGAGATTTACCATAAACTGCAGCGGCCTTAATTCTTTTGAAACGACCTATATTCGTAATATCTTCTTTTACTTGCACCGCAAGCTCTCTCGTCGGTGTTAAAACTAAAGCTTGTGGCTTATTCTCTTCCCAATCCACCATTTCACAAAGTGGTATGCCAAATGAAGCGGTTTTTCCACTTCCAGTCTGTGATTTCACGACAAGGTCTTTCTTTTGCAAGGCAACTGGAATAACCTCTCCTTGCACTTCCGTTGGATGTTCATATCCTAAACCAGTAAGTGCTCTTACAATTTCTTTACTTAATGCATAATCGGTAAAACTTTTTTTACTCATATATTAACCTCTTTTTATTCTGTATTATTTTCTTTTTTCGCTTTTTCTATCAATGAATCATCATATACCTTATTATCACCTTATTCATTATACTTGAAAGCTCACATAAAAAGGCGAATCATTCGTGATTCGCCTGACTAAACAAAAGGATCTTCTATTTTAAAAACTTTTTAAAAATATTATTCCATATTATTCTGCCTTCTGACCGGTAATAACACTTTCTTTCTTCGGCTTCTCTTCTATTACTTTTTCTTCCTTACGGTTCTCATCTTTTGTTTTATCTACATCTACTGCCCTCGGCACACTCTGTATAATTTGTTCATTCGCATTTTGATAATATATTTTAAACTGTTCTTTCCCTTTCGTTTCCCTAATAATTACGTTAAGTTGCTCTTTTACATCCGCAAACTTCTGCTCGTTTTTCAACTCCTCTACTTTAACTAGCATTTGCTTATATTTTTCTTCCTCATCTTTTTGATTAGCTAAAACTTCTCGTTTTTCTTTTGCTTGTTTGGCTAATATAACTGAACTAGCAGAATCATTTTCAATTTCCCTCAATAACGAAATTGCTCGGTCTATATTACTTCCCTGTAATGCTTCAATCATTTTATTTATTTGTTTGATTCACCTTCAGCCTTATTTCCCGATCATCCTTCTTTTCTTTTAACGCTAATTCAAAAGATACGACTGCTCTATCGTATTCTTTATTTTCCAATGCTAAATCTCCTTGTTTCTCTGCCTTATCAAATGCATCATTATTGCTACATCCGGCAGTAACCAACAAAGTTATTCCTATTATTAGTATTAACTTTTTCATAGTATTTCCCCAGCCCCCTCGCTCAAAATAAGAGGCATACATACAATCTTATGCAATTATCGCAACTTTCCTTACTTTTTTATAAACGAACATTATGCATAATAAATCTATTTAAATTCGTTTTTAACGTTATTTTTAAAATGTATTGGCTTCTTTTCAAAAAAACGTTAAGAAAATCTTTGACTTCTTACTGAAAATGATGTAAATTATCCTATGGACGAACATTTTCAATCAATAAAAATAAAATATTCGTATTTTAGGGGTGTAAATGATGGAAAACGTATTTGACTATGAAGATATTCAATTAATTCCTGCAAAATGCATTGTAAATAGCCGATCTGAATGTGATACAACTGTCACTTTAGGAAAACATAAATTTAAATTACCTGTCGTACCTGCAAATATGCAAACGATTATTGATGAAAGAATCGCAACTTATTTAGCTGAAAATAATTACTTCTATATCATGCATCGTTTCCAACCAGAGAAACGAATTTCATTCATTAGAGATATGCAATCACGTGGATTAATTGCTTCAATCAGCGTTGGTGTTAAAGAAGACGAGTACGAATTCGTACAACAATTAGCTGCTGAGCAACTTTCACCTGAATACATTACAATCGATATCGCACATGGTCACTCTAACGCTGTGATCAACATGATTCAACATATTAAAAAACATTTACCAGAAAGCTTCGTTATCGCTGGAAACGTTGGAACTCCAGAAGCGGTAAGAGAATTAGAAAACGCTGGCGCTGATGCAACAAAAGTTGGCATTGGACCTGGTAAAGTTTGTATTACTAAAATTAAAACAGGCTTTGGAACTGGCGGTTGGCAGCTAGCTGCACTTCGCTGGTGTGCAAAAGCTGCAAGTAAGCCAATTATCGCTGACGGTGGTATTCGTACACATGGCGACGTAGCTAAATCAATTCGATTTGGAGCAACTATGGTTATGGTCGGTTCTCTATTCGCAGGTCATGAAGAGTCTCCAGGGGAAACAATCGAAAAAGATGGCAAACTTTATAAAGAGTACTTCGGTTCAGCTTCTGAATTCCAAAAAGGTGAGAAGAAAAACGTTGAAGGTAAGAAAATGTTCGTTGAGCATAAAGGTTCTTTAGAAGACACTTTAATCGAAATGGAACAAGATCTTCAATCTTCTATCTCTTACGCTGGTGGAACAAAATTAGACGCAATTCGTACTGTAGATTATGTAGTCGTGAAAAACTCTATTTTCAACGGTGACAAAGTATATTAATCTATAAATTTAACTAGAAGGACAAGCATTTTTTATGCTTGTCCTTCTTTTTCATGTATAAAAATGTAAAATATTTTCATTTCACTGAATTTTCTAGTATCATGTTTTTAGATACTTATAATAAGGGGGATATAACAAATGAAAAATGTAATTGAGAAACGCCTTATTCGCGCGGAAGTCTCTACTGAATTGACATGGGACCTTTCTGATTTATACGAATCTGATAAAGAGTGGGAAACTGCATTACGTGTATTAACAGACGATATAAAAAAACTTGATGCATTTAAAGGACAATTACACACTAGCCCCGCTACCTTATTAAATTGCCTACTTTTAGAAGAAGAGCTTTTAATGAAGCTAACAAAACTCGGCGCATATGCAAATTTAAAAGAATCCGCTGATCGTACAGATTCAGTTATTCAAGCGAACTCTTCCAAAATTTCCGCTCTAGGAACGAATATACATACCGCACTATCCTTTATTCATAACGAAATTCTCTCATTTGAGGAGGGAACAATTGAAAAATATTTAACTGAGGAAATAAAACTTGAACCTTTCCGTAAATCATTACTAGAGATACTCAAAAAGAGGCAGCACACTCTCTCTCCTGAAACAGAAGAAGCTCTTGCTGCACTCGGCGAAGTTCATAGTTCACCCTACAAAATTTACGGCATGACTAAATTAGCCGATATGTATTTCCCTTCTATACAAGATGAACAGGGAAATGATTTGCCTGTATCGTTTGCATTATTCGAAAGCAAATATGAGTTTTCTCCAAGCGCATATATACGTAAAAAAGCATATTCATCATTTGTTTCCACATTGAAACGATATAAAAATACAGTTGCAACAACATATGCTACTGAAGTAAAAAAACAAGTGGCGCTTTCTCGTTTGCGCAAGTACGAGTCCGTTACCCATATGCTTTTAGAACCTCAAAAAGTTCCACTTGAAATGTATAACAACCAACTAGATATTATTTATAACGAATTAGCGCCTCATATGCGCCGTTTTGCAGATTTAAAAAAGAATGTATTAGGGCTTGATCAAATGCTTTTCTGTGACTTACATGCACCGTTAGATCCTGAATTTAATCCAACAATCACTTACGAAGAAGCTGGCAAACTCATTCAAGATTCTTTAAAAGTATTAGGAAATGAATATAGTTCCATTATCGAAAAGGGCTTCAAAGAAAGATGGATAGACCTTGCAGATAACGTAGGAAAATCAACAGGTGCCTTCTGTTCTAGCCCATACGGTTCTCACCCTTATATTTTAATTACATGGCAGGGTACGATGCGCGGGTGTTTCACATTAGCTCATGAATTTGGACATGCTGGTCATTTTTATTTAGCAAATAAAAATCAGCGTATTATGAATGTGCGTCCATCTATGTACTTCGTTGAAGCTCCATCAACAATGAATGAATTACTATTAGCCCAGCATTTACTTGCGACTACTGAAGATAAGAGAATGCGCAGATGGGTTATTCTGCAACTACTCGGCACATATTACCACAACTTCGTTACCCATCTACTTGAGGGAGAATATCAAAGAAGAGTATACGCTCTAGCAGAAGAAGGGCAAGCACTCACAGCTACAACTTTAACTGAAATAAAAACGAAGGTCCTTTCGACATTCTGGGGAGATTCCGTAGAAATTGATGAAGGCGCCGGTTTAACATGGATGCGTCAACCTCACTATTATATGGGCTTATATTCTTACACATATTCTGCAGGACTAACTGCTTCTACCGCTGTAGCTCAAATGATTAAAGAAGAGGGACAACCTGCTGTTGATCGCTGGCTTGATGTACTCCGTGCAGGCGGTACAATGAAACCACTTGAATTAATGAAACACGCTGGAGTAGACATGTCAAAACCAGATGCAATCCGTAAAGCCGTTTCTTACGTCGGTTCCTTAATTGATGAATTAGAACGTTCTTATCAAGAATAAAAATAAGCCCTCGCTTTATGAGGGCTTATTCTATATTTACTTTCCAAATCTTTTGCGGTATCCGCACTTTCTACATAGTTCTTCTACTGCAACCCTTTTTGAAAATCCATCTACAATATTGTTCGCTCTTTCGCCTTCAATAATATTAGAGAATGAATCATTATTAATATTTCCAAGATTAATAATTCCCTCACCATCTAGACAACAAGGAATAACCGTTCCGTTCGCTAAGATTCCAGCCTGATTTCGAAGACCATGACAGAATCCTTTTCCATCATCCTCTTCTTCATGCAATGCCGGCCACTGGAATTCATAGTCCTGATTAATAAAGACACGTTCCGCAATTTTTATACCTTTTCCCGGTGTAAGCTTCTCTTCAATTTGATAAGATAGATCAAACTCATTTTCAATTATAGATAATAAATCCCTATTTTTTTGGATTTCAGCATTTGTTTTATTATCCTGAGTTAAATTCCATAATCTTAGTGAAACGATTAAGTCCGATTGACTTGTTGCCTCTCTAATGAAAGAAAGTATACTCCTTACATAGCCCTCTTTATCTTGCGAACCTGGGTGTCCATCAAAACTGTGCAGTGAAAAATTCATTTGTCTTAACGCAGGCTTATTTAACAGTCTATGCCTTCTCTTATTAATTAACGTTCCGTTCGTTGTAATATTAACTTTAAACCCTTTTTCATGGCTTAAATCTAATAGTTGATCTATTTTCGGATGGAGCAACGGCTCACCCTTCACGTGCAAATAAATGTAGTCTGTGTGAGGTTTAATTTGGTCTAATCTTTTAGCAAAATCCTCTACAGAAATGAATTGCTTCTGCCTTTCCGTCGGCGGACAAAAGCTGCACGCAAGATTACATACACTCGTAATCTCCAAGTAAAACTTCTTAAACTTCTTCACCTTTAATTCCTCACTTCTATGACTACTTATACTTTTTCCCTCTTCATATTACAGCATATTTTTTTAGAAATAGAAACATACTTATTTTAGGAAATCTACATACCATCTATTAATGTTTAAAAGACCATCGGTGATTTTTGTCCAATGGTCTTTTTTACTCTTTATATACAAATGAAAAATTTATTTATGATACGGTTCACCACGATTAATCCGAAACGCTCTATACACCTGCTCAAGCAATACTAATCGCATTAATTGATGTGGTAATGTCATCTTCGAAAAAGAAAGAGATTCGTTTGAACGCTTCATTACTTCAGAACTAAGCCCCAGTGATCCACCAATTACAAATGTGATCTTGCTCTTTCCATATGTAGCAAGGCGATCTATACTTATCGCAAATTCTTCTGATGATTTTTGTTTTCCTTCTATAGCTAACGCAATGACATGCGTATCATCAGAAATTTTATCCAGTATACGAATACCTTCTTTTTCTTTTACAATTAACATTTCTGCTGCACTTAAATTTTCTGGTGCCTTTTCATCTGGCAATTCAATTACTTCTACTTTTGCGTAAGAAGATAATCGTTTTAAGTATTCTGCTATACCTTGTTTTAAGTATTTTTCTTTTAATTTTCCGATTGAAATAATCGAGATATTCACATTTATTCCCCACCTTACAAACACGTTATCCACAGGACTTATCCACATATCCACAAATGTTACCCACATATTGTGTGAGAATCTGTGTTCGATACAACATATGTCGCCTCATTTTGACAAAATTCACATGTTTTTTTCTCTTCTTCAGAGTTATCCACATTGTTAATAACCGGTGCGACTTCACACTCATCCACAATGATATCTAATGCTAATTCAACATGTTCTAAACAACAAGGTAAATTCATATTCCTCACCTCACTTTTCTACAATAGAAAACAGGAGGTAGGCCCTCCTGTTTTTAATACTTTTGAATGCCTAATTTCACCGTTGTTGTCGCTCGTTTTGTACCACGATAAAACGTAAGAGTCATTTTATCATTAATTTTTTTATTATATAAGGCCGTGCGGAACCCAATAATATCGTGCACCGCTTTTCCATCTACCGCCACAATAACATCATGTTCTCTAAGACCCGCATCCGTACCTGGCGAAGGACTTTTCACATCTAAAATGCAGACTCCTTCTGTTACGTTACCTGGTAAGTGTAATGTTTTTGACCAATAGTAACTCGGAATCTCATTTAATGATCTTAGTTCAATCCCAACGTAAGGTCTTCTTACTTTACCGTACTTTTCTAGTTCATTCATAATAGGAACAGCTCTCGTAACTGGAATAGCTAATCCAATTCCTTCTACTTCTTTTGCTGCAATTTTCATTGAGTTAATACCTATTAATTGTCCCGCTACATTTACAAGCGCTCCACCACTATTACCTGGATTAATTGCCGCATCTGTTTGCAATACTTCTACTTGCCAATCGTAATGTCCATCTTGATCTAAATCTACAGGAACAATACGCTCATTAGCCGAAATAATACCTTGTGTGACAGTTCCGGAAAATTGTAACCCCAGTGGATTTCCAATCGCAATAACTGGTTCTCCTCTACGAACGGTATTAGAGTCGCCAATTTCAATCACTTTCTTCACATGCTTCGCATCTATTTCTAGTACAGCTAAGTCCGTGACTACATCGGTTCCTAATACTTTACCTGGAATTTTCTTACCGTCACTTAAGCTCACTTCAATACGATTCGCCCCAGCAACAACGTGGTTATTCGTTACAATATACGCATGTCCATCTGTTCTCTTATAAATCACACCAGAGCCTGTACCAGCTTCCGAATCAGCCTCCGAAAAATTGTCTCGTTGAATATTAATAACACCAACAACAGCCTCTGAAGCACGATCAACAGCGTCTACAAAGCTAATCTGTTTAACAGGAACATTTCCACTTTGAGCTTCAGCCATATTTTTTTCACTTGCTTCAGCTTGCGGAAGCTTACCCGCATGATTTGAAAATAAAGGAGCTCCAAATGCAAATAATGAAGCCCCTACAATCGTCCCCGCTATGCTAGAAATGACAATACCTTTATGTTTCTTTTTGCCTGCACGTTTAATACGATATTTTTCTTCATCAATAAAGGACATATTTGTTCACCTATCTTCCTGAAAACAACTATATTCACCTTTATTGTTTACTAAAATGAAGAATTATACGTATTGAATTTTCGTAGGCACTTTTTGATCCGTATCATGTATTTCAAAGGATTCTCCAACCCCAAAACCTTTTTCTTCTAATACTTGTGATACAGACATACGCGCTAATTCTTTCATGTTATTATCTAAGCTTAAATGTGCTAAATAAATGTGTTTTGTCTCATCTGTAATAACATCAGCCATCGCTAATGCAGCGTCCTCATTACAAACGTGGCCAACGTCGCTTAAAATACGTCGCTTAATGCTCCATGGATAGCGTCCCATACGAAGCATTTCCACATCATGATTGCTTTCAAACACGAAAGCATTTGCTCCCTTAATAACACCTTTCATACGGTCACTTACGTAGCCCGTATCTGTAATAAGAGCTAACTTTCTATTATTGTTATGAAAAGCGTAAAACATCGGTTCCGCCGCATCATGAGAAACACCAAATGATTCAACTTCAATATCCCCAAATGTTTTCACGTCTCCTACTGAGAAAATGAATTTTTGATCAGTTGGGATATTACCTATTAAATGTTCCATTGCATTCCATGTTTTCTCGTTCGCATAAACAGGTAAATCATATTTACGCGCCAATACACCTAATCCTTTAATGTGATCACTGTGCTCATGTGTTACAAGAATACCTGATATGTCATTTATATTCAGTTCAGCTTGTTTAAATAAAGCCTCTGTCGCTTTACCACTTAAACCTGCATCGACAAGCAGTTTTTTTTCATCTGTTCCTACATATAGCATATTCCCTGTACTTCCACTTGCAAGTACACTAAAATGCATGCTCATTCTTTCTCACTCCATTATGTTCTTCCGGCACTTGAGTTTCCCCTAATTCCATAACTTGTCCTTCAATTGCATTCACAAAAAAATCCTTTTTTTGTTCTGTCTTTAAGTTCCATGTTGGAGCAAGCACTTGTATATTAGAAGAAGACTCCGCAAGAGTCGCATATCCAATCTGCGCCTCTTTCACGTGCGTATTTTCTGCAATTTTATTTTTCAAATATATATTTTCTAAAGCTGTTTGAGCAGTAATAATTTCTTGTTCTTTCGTCTTTTCGCTTTCGCCCATTTCCTTCAAATCCGTTAACATTGTTTGTGTATATGAAATAAGCTCATTTTTTTCATTTAAATCTACAACAATCATCGCACGATTATTGTAGAAGATTGGTTTATCTTTATACTTTTGAAAGAAGTAAATTTTTGAGTCCTTTATTGCTCCAAACTCATATTTTTGTCCATCCAGCACATAATTTTTCAAAAACTCATTATACTTATCTTTTGACAATGATTTTGTATTTAAAAAAGGCTCTTTTAATTTACCCTCTATTTGATATTCGTCTTGCACATGCGCTGTCTGATTTTTTAAAGATTGCACATCTTCTTCTTTGAAACCCTTATTTTTTGCCATTATAAATGACTCTTTTTTCGGTTCTTTAGGGAAATTTCCCATAGTAATTTTTTCGGCTTTTAATTGTTGATCGATTTTCGTTTCCGTCACAAGTTCTAATTGATTACTATCTTGCTTTTGAATGAACTGAAAGATAAGAAAGAGGTCTAAAACAAAAAAGGTCACAATAAATATGGTTTTAATTCGATCCCAATCCATTTAGTCCCCCCTCACTCCACTCATATATTTGTTGCTTACCATCTTCTTCACATTTTACATACCATATCGGCTGTAAGACAGCGATTCTCACATCACTGATGGACGGTTCCAATGACATTTTATAACCAATACCAACATCCTGAATTGATTTTTTATCAATTTCTGGATTATTCTCTAATGATGTCATCACTGTACGACCTGATGCGAGAGAAGTTGTTTGTTGTTTACTAGGCAAAGTAATACTGAACTCAAAAAAGGGTCTTTCATACTGCATAATTTCACCTGAACCCCATACTTGTTTTAATTCCGCCATTCCATTTGCATTAAATACAGGCAAACCATCCTCATATAAACGGAATGAAGTTTTCCTCCCATTAATATAATCAAAACGATAGGACTTCAAGGATCCACTATGCCCACTTACAAAGTCAAAACTTTTTTGTAAAATTACCGCATTATCCGTAGATTTATCACCATGTACAGCGGAATTTTTATATTTCAACATTGCATCCGACTTATCAATTTCCATAGAACGGATGCCATCTGTAAATGTTTCCTTTGTTTTCTCAGAAATAGGACTTAAATAACGTGGATCACTAAATAAAGCATTTTTAAATGGATCCACTTCTAGTTTAGCTGTAATATACTCTGCCTTACTTAATTCCGTAATCCCCTCTGGTAAAAAAAGTTTTTTTGTATCATTTATTTGATACTCAAAATATGGTCTTGCTACTGTTATAAGTTGATTTTGAGCATTTATAATATCCTTTATATAAGCACCACTCAATGTTGCTTGATATATTTTATGAGGAGTATCATAGGAAACAAAGCTAACTTTAATTTCTTGGTCCTTACTTCTAGAAGGATCAATTATAATACGATTAAAACTTCTGTTACTTTCTATGTTTTTATCTTTAATATTAGACATATTTTTAATCGTATCTAACGGGATATTTGTAGGAAAAACAAATTCAATTTTTTCTTCTCCGTGTACATAAGACAGAAAATCACCTTTAGGGACTGTCCCCGTTATTTCCTCGAAATTATGTAATTCTCCGTTTTCAAGAATTTTATAGATCGAATCCACATTTTCCTTTTTTTCGCTTACATAATGATTTTTCTCTTTATGAATAACGACAGAGGATGGGCGAACAACCTCCGAAATCTTTATCGTATTTATCTCTTCGTTACCTTGAACGAACTTTGTATTTTGCATAGAAGTAGAATCAGGAACATATGTCCACAAGTTAAAAGTAAGAAATAGACTAATGACAACCAAATTAATTAGAACTATCGTTTTAAAGTTTTCCATACTCATTCCCAATCGTCCTCTTCATCTGTCGCCATTGGCAATGTGAAATAAATAGTTGTCCCTTTTCCTTCCTCACTTTTCGCCCAAACCGAGCCGCCATGTGCCTCAATCATTTCTTTCGCAATGGCTAACCCAAGACCTGTACCACCCATTTGTCTCGAACGCGCTTTATCTACACGATAAAAACGTTCAAATATTTTATCTACATTTTCTTTCGGAATTCCCATTCCTTGATCACTCACACTAATCTCTAATAACTCCCCGCGGTCACGTAGGCGATATGTTACTGTACCACCTTCTGGCGAATATTTTAGTGCATTGGAAATAATGTTATATAAAACTTGTGTAATTTTGTCTGTATCCATATCAATAAATCGAGATTTTTTAGAGAAAGATCGTTTGAAGCTTACATTTTGCTCTTTAGACATTTCAAAACGATCGATAACGTTATTAAAGAAATCAGTAAAGTCGACCCATTCCTTCATTAAGCGATGTTCTGTACTATCTAGTTTAGATAATTGTAACAATGCATTTACAAGCCTGATCATTCTTTCCGTTTCTTCTTGTGTAACTGTTAAAAATTGCGGTGCAATATTGGGATCTTGCCATGCTCCATCAGTAAGTGCTTCTAAGTAACTGCGCATCGTTGTTAACGGCGTTCTTAACTCATGAGATACGTTCGCAACAAACTCACGGCGCTCTTGTTCTATCCGCTCCTGCTCTGTTACATCATATAATACAGCAATTAAACCATTTGCCTTCCCTGTTTCTTTTTGAATAACAGAGAAACTAGCACGTAAAATATATGGTTCATTTCTCGTACTAAAATCTAATAAAACTGAATCAGGCTCTTCATATAAATGATCCAGTGTAAATTCTTCTTGTATTCCTAGCACTTCTAACACTGATTGATCTAGCGCCGTTTCACGCGAAACATTTAACATCTTTTCCGCAGGATCATTTAATAAAATGATATCCCCTTTTCGATCAGTAGCAATTACTCCATCTGTCATATGTGATAAAACGGATGATAATTTTCGTCTTTCACTTTCTGTGGAGGAACGAGCTTGTTGTAATTTTTTAGATAAATTGTTAAAAGATAATGCTAATTGTCCAATCTCATCGTGACTATGCACCTTTACTTTTCGCGAATAATTTCCTTTCGCCATTTCAATTGCTTGTCTTCGCATATCTGAAATTGGTCTCGTAATTGTTTGAGCCAATAAAATTCCAAGTACAGCTGTTACTAATAAAGCAATTACTGTACCCGTTGCGAAAATTTGGTTGATGTCCTTCATTTGTTTATACACATCTTCCATAGATGCAACGATATGAATGACACCAAGTACCTCTCCGCCTGGATCTTTTAGAATAGGGGTAATCATAACTTGAACTCGATGACCTGTATTTCCATCTTTCTCAATCTTTGACTCTGGTTTCTTTTGTACCATTACCCGTTGTACAGCTGTATCTGCTGACGTTCTTCCTACCTTATTTTGCTTAGACCCGTCTGAAATTGCCATTAATTTTTTAGTAGAATCAATTACACTTACTTCTTGAATATCTTTCTTACGATCTGATGCGAATTTTTGAATCGAATCATTAATAGCTTTATCTACTGATTCTGTTTTAGGACGTTCTTTTACAAACTCTTGCTTCAGATTATAAGAAAGTAGATTTGTTTGCTGCGTTAAGGAATCTTGAAAGCCTTTTACAAGGCTTTTTTCTAATTCCCTGACGAAATATACACCAATTACTTGCATTGCTATTAATATTAACAGCATATATATGAGCACAAATTTTAAATGAATAGATTGAAAAAAACCAACTTTCTTCATATACTATTCCTGTTCTGGGTCACGCAAGTAATACCCTACCCCACGTCTAGTTACAATTAAAGTAGGATGACTTGGATTATCTTCAATTTTTTCGCGTAAACGACGTACTGTTACGTCTACTGTACGTACATCTCCAAAATAATCATAACCCCAAACTGTTTGTAATAAATGTTCACGAGTCATAACTTGACCTAAATGCTTCGCTAAATAATGTAGTAATTCAAATTCACGATGTGTAAGCTCAATGCTTTCTTCACGCTTTGTTACACTATAAGCGTTCGAATTGATAACGATTGGTCCAATAACCATTTCGGTATTTTCTTCTTTCTCTGCAGCACCACCCTGCTGATGGCGACGTAAATTCGCTTTCACACGAGCAAGTAACTCCCTCGTACTAAATGGCTTCGTTACATAATCATCTGCCCCAAGCTCAAGCCCTAATACTTTATCAATTTCAGAGTCTTTTGCTGTAAGCATAATAATTGGCATTTCTGAGCTTTTACGTATTTCACGACATACCTCTAAACCGTCTTTTCCCGGTAACATAATATCTAATAAAACCATATCTGGCTGTTCTTCATTTGCTTTTTCAATCGCCTCATCACCATCATGCGCCATTACAATTTCAAAACCTTCTTTTTCTAGGTTGAACTTCAAAATATCCGCAATTGGCTTTTCATCATCAACTACTAAAATTTTCTTTCCCATCATCGTCTATTTCCTCCTTATAAAAATATGATCAATAATCCTCAAACATATTGGTGTTTCTATAGTATGTTCCTATATGACAACAATCTTAGTCTAAGTATTTCTCCTCTATTCTCATAGACTCATGTATCATCCACTTTTACACGGAATCCTATACGATCTATAGAAAAACCTCTAGCTTCAACTGCTAGAGGCTCCTCATTCTATTGTAAAATAACTACCCACATTTGTAAAACTGGACAAAATAAAAAGGATATTAAGTGGGCCCACTTAATATCCTGAGAGTGGCTCGGGACGGAATCGAACCGCCGACACGAGGATTTTCAGTCCTCTGCTCTACCGACTGAGCTACCGAGCCAAAACTATATATAAAACCACTAATGGTGGTATAAACAAAAGTGGCGGTCCCGACCGGGGTCGAACCGGCGATCTCCTGCGTGACAGGCAGGCATGTTAACCACTACACCACGGGACCAAAAATGAACATAAAAAAAACATGACCCGTACGGGATTCGAACCCGTGTTACCGCCGTGAAAGGGCGGTGTCTTAACCACTTGACCAACGGGCCACGAAAAATAAAATGGTGAGCCATGAAGGATTCGAACCTTCGACCCTCTGATTAAAAGTCAGATGCTCTACCAACTGAGCTAATGGCTCATACTCACCAACGTCATATTTTCGTGACGACAAGACATATCATAACATGCTATCTTTCATTTTTGCAATACCTTTTTTTATTTTTTTATAAAAAATAAGAAAAAACTCATAAAAATATGAGTTTTTTCTTAAAAAAATCAATTTTTTATATCAATTAAGCTTCGTATACGTTACGAACGATATTTGTTTGATTACGATCTGGTCCAACCGAGAACATAGATAATTGGATTCCTGTTAATTCAGAAACACGCTCTACGTATTTTCTTGCATTTTCAGGAAGCTCATCCAGTGATTTCACAGCAGTAACATCTTCTGTCCAACCTGGAAGCTCTTCATATACAGGCTCACATTTCGCTAAAATGTTTAAGTTAGCTGGAACTTCATCGATAACTTCGCCATTGCATTTGTAAGCAACACAAATTTTAACAGTTGGAATACCTGTTAATACATCGATAGAGTTTAATGATAAATCTGTTAAACCACTAACACGACGTGCATGTCTTACAACAACGCTATCGAACCAACCTACACGGCGTGGACGACCCGTTGTTGTTCCGTATTCACGACCAACTTCACGAATTTGGTGACCGATTTCATCATTAAGTTCAGTAGGGAATGGACCATCACCAACACGGCTTGTATATGCTTTACATACACCTACAACGCGAGTAACTTTCGCAGGACCAACTCCAGTTCCAACTGTTACACCACCAGCAATTGGGTTAGAAGATGTAACGAACGGGTACGTACCGTGGTCGATATCAAGCATAACACCTTGTGCACCTTCAAATAATACACGATTATTGTTATCTAGTGCATCATTTAATACGACAGATGTATCGCATACGTAATGTGCGATTTGTTGTCCGTATTCGAAGTACTCTTCAAAGATTTCTTCTACGCTGAAACCTTCTGTATCGTACATTTTTTCAAACAAACGATTTTTCTCCACTAAATTACGCTCAAGCTTCTCTTTAAATGCTTCACGGTCTAAAAGATCAGCCATACGGATACCAATACGAGCAGCTTTATCCATATATGCAGGACCGATACCTTTTTTCGTTGTACCGATCTTGTTATCACCTTTACTCGCTTCTTCTAATTCATCTTGTTTTAAGTGATAAGGTAAAATAACGTGTGCACGGTTACTTACACGTAAATTATCAGTACTTACACCACGATCGTGTAAGTATTTCAACTCTTCAAGTAATGCTTTCGGATCTACTACTAAGCCATTTCCGATTACACAAATTTTCTCTTTATAGAAAATACCAGATGGAATTAAGTGTAATTTATATTTAACTCCGCCGAAAACAATTGTATGTCCCGCGTTATTTCCACCTTGATATCTTGCAACTACTTCCGCATGCTCAGAAAGAAAATCAGTGATTTTACCTTTTCCTTCGTCGCCCCATTGTGTTCCTACAACTACTACTGAAGACATTATTAAAGCACCTCCGCAATTTTCAAACGATCTATTCAAACAATATAATTGTACCAAAACAGAAAGAGAAGTCAACCAAAAAGCGAACATTTTTTTATCGAAAAACGTTTTCGTTCGTAAGAATTACATATTCACCTTATGAAAGCCCTATCTTTCATATAAAAAAAAAGAAACACATCTTATTATAAGAAATGTGTTTCTTTTTTATACTGCCTTTATGCGTGCGGTGCATGTCCATCCTCAAAGCGGCGTTCTAAGTTGACGAATTTATTAAATTCCTTAACAAACGCAAGCTCTACTGAACCTACCGGACCATTACGTTGCTTTGCAATGATAATTTCAATTGTATTTTTATTTTCTGTTTCACGATCATAGTAATCTTCACGATATAGGAAGGCTACAATGTCAGCATCCTGCTCGATACTTCCTGATTCACGAATGTCAGACATCATCGGACGTTTATCTTGACGAGATTCTACACCACGAGATAACTGCGACAAGGCAATAACAGGTACTTGCAATTCACGTGCAATCCCTTTTAATGTACGAGAAATCTCAGATACTTCCTGCTGACGGTTTTCTCCTGATTTCCCACTTCCTTGAATAAGCTGTAAATAGTCAATCAAAACCATCCCAAGACCTTGCTCTTGCTTTAATCTACGACATTTTGCTCGAATCTCATTTACTTTAATCCCTGGTGTATCATCAATATATATACCAGCATTAGAAAGGCTACCCATCGCCATTGTTAATTTCGCCCAATCATCAGAAGTTAATGAACCGGTACGAAGTCTTTGTGCATCAATATTTCCTTCTGCACAAAGCATACGCATAACAAGCTGATCAGAGCCCATCTCTAAACTAAAAATCGCTACATTTTCATCAGTTTTCGTCGCTACGTTTTGTGCTATATTTAGTGAAAATGCAGTTTTCCCTACCGATGGACGCGCCGCCACGATGATTAAATCATTTCGCTGAAAACCTGCGGTCATCTTATCTAATTCAGTAAATCCAGTTGGTATCCCGGTAACTTCACCCTTTTGATTATGCAAAAGTTCAATTTTATCATAAGCATCTACAAGAACATCTTTAATGTTTTGGAATGCTTTTGCATTTGTTTGGTGAGATACTTCTAATATTTTTTTCTCAGCCTCATTTAAAAGGCCATCCACATCATCTTCTCGCTCGTATCCATCCGATACAATATGAGTCGCCGTTCGAATTAAACGACGTAAAAGTGCCTTTTCAGCGATGATGCGTGCATAATATTCTACGTTAGCAGCTGTTGGAACAACTTCTGCTAACTCTGCTAGATAAGAAACCCCACCAACTTCTTCTAGTAATCCTTGATCAGCCATCGCTGATGTCATTATTACTAAGTCGATTGGTTCTCCCTTATCAGACAACCCAAGCATGACTTCAAAAATCTTTTGATGTTTCGTTCGATAAAATGAGTCAGGTACCAATAGTTCCGATGCTGACGTTAACGCATCCTGATCAATTAATATGGCACCTAAGACTGCCTGCTCAGCTTCTATATTATGCGGAGGGGTACGATCAGCCATTACATCACTCATGCGCAATCCTCCTTGCTTAATTTATTTTTATTGTTCACTAACATGAACTTTCACTGTTGCTGTTACTTGCGGATGCAATTTCACATTGACGTTTGTATAACCTAATGCACGGATTGCATCATCCATTTCAAATTTACGTTTATCAAGTTTAATCTTGTGTGACTTTTGCATTACATCTACAATTTGTTTACTCGTGATAGAACCAAATAAGCGGCCACCTTCTCCAGATTTCGCCTTTACTTCTACAGTTAATTTCTCTAATGTTTCTTTCAGCTCTTTTGCATTCTCAACTTCTGCTGCTGCATCTTTTTCCTCTTTGCGCTTTTGAGCATCTAAAGTTTTCATACTGCTGTTTGTCGCTTCGGCAGCTAACCCCTGTTTTAGTAAGAAATTATTTGCATAACCGTCTGGTACGTTTTTTATTTCTCCTTTTTTACCTTTACCTTTTACGTCTTTTAGAAAAATTACTTTCATGATTGTGTGCCTCCCTGTAAATAGTCATCAATAACAAATCGAAGCTTCTCCTCCGCTTCATCTACTGTAACATTTTTCATTTGTGTGGCTGCATTTGTTAAGTGCCCGCCACCTCCTAAATTCTCCATAATTAGCTGTACATTCAATTCACCTAAAGATCTACCACTAATTCCAATGAAATTTTCTCCACGTTTTGCAATAACAAACGATGCAATGATACCTGTCATTGTCAATAATGTGTCTGCTGATTGTGCAATAAGTACTTGGTCATAATATTCATCACCATCAACTTTAGCAATCGCAATTCCATTTTTATAAATGTACGCATTTTTAATGGCTTTTGCAACTCGTAAATACTGACCCATATCTTCTTTTAAAAGCTCTTGTACAAGTACAGTGTCTGCGCCATGCGAGCGTAAATAAGAAGCGGCATCAAATGTACGAGCGCCTGTACGGAATGTAAAACTTTTTGTATCAACAATAATACCAGCTAACAATGCCGTTGCTTCTAACATTGTCATCTTTAAATTTTTCGGTTGATACTCAAGTAATTCTGTAACAAGCTCTGCCGTTGAAGAAGCGTATGGCTCCATATAAACAAGTAATGGATCTTCAATGAAATCTTCCCCGCGGCGATGATGGTCAATAACTACTACATTTTCAATCTTGTGTAACAGTTTTTCCTTCATCACCATTGAAGGTTTATGCGTGTCAACAACAACAAGTAATGAATCATCATTTGCAAATTCCATCGCTTGCCCTGGTGTAATAAAATGTGACCATAACTCTTCATTTTGTTTCACTTTATCCATCAAACGTTTGATTCCTTTATCAGAATCATTTTCATCTAATACAATATATCCTTTGCGCTCATTTAATTGAGCTACCTTTAAAATACCAATCGCTGCACCAATCGCATCCATATCAGGAGCTCTATGCCCCATTATAATGACATTACTGCTTTCTAATACTAAATCCTTTAATGCATGCGAAATAACCCTAGCACGTACACGAGTACGCTTTTCAACCGGATTCGTCTTACCACCGTAAAACTTAACTTTACCCGTTGCTTGTTTAATAGCTACTTGGTCTCCTCCTCGTCCTAATGCAAGGTCTAAACCAGATTGGGCCATCGCTCCAAGCTCTGATAAAGGTAAATCACCTGAGCCAACACCAACACTTAATGTAAGTGGTATATTCCTTTTTGATGTTTCTTCACGCACTTGATCCAAAATACTAAATTTCCCTTTCTCCATTTGCGCTAAAATACTTTCATTTAGTACAACGAAGAATCTTTCTGAAGATGCACGTTTCAAATATGCACCATACTTAACAGCCCATTCATTTAGACGTGACGTCACAAGACTTGTTATATTCGTACGTAATTGGTCATCTAATCCTTGTGTAACTTCATCATAGTTATCTAAATAAATAACAGCTAAAACAGTGCGTTGATCTTCATACATCTTTTCAATTTCTGTTTGTTCCGTTACATCAAAGAAATAAATTAGTTTTTCTTCTTTCCTTACAAAAACACGAAACTTTCGATTATTTAAAGAAACTATATCGTCAGAAGTTTCCCCCTTAATAAAAAGGAGTAATGTTTCTGATACATCGTAAAGGTGCCAACCAGCTAATGCATGCTGCCCCAAACATGATGATAAATAAGGATTCGCCCAATCAATCCCATAATCCTTATTGTATAACAAAATACCAATTGGCATTTGGTTAAATGCTTCATTACTCACTTTCTTTACCCTTGTAATCATATCTGTCGTATGTTTTTCAAAATTCCTTTGAAAAGTAAGTTCGAATCGTATAACGAAAAAAAGTACAATACAAAAGATAAAAAAGGCTGATATCCCCATAATTAAATGAAAGTAACAGAGGAGTGAAATTAGCACGAATACAAAAAATGCCAATACGTAAACAGGATATAAAAACCACTGTTTCTTATAAAATTCAGGCATGTATACAACTCCTATAAAGTAAAACTAACTCACTTTCCAGTTAGTTAAACAAATTAAAATAGTGTAAGGAATATTATTTTATTCCCCTATTTTAGAACGCAATGAAATCCCTAAATCAATTATACCTAAGATTGTTACAAGAGGAAACATCATCGGAATAAACATGCAGACAATAAAACTAATAACAGGAACACCTTTAGTAAATCCTTTTCTATGTGCCAAAAAGGCGATAAATGTCAAACCTTGCAGTACGAGCAATAGTGCAAAGATTACATATAGGTTAGAAAATACCATATGTAAATATGATGTTGGTTCTACCTTTATAAAAGTTGCTAACAAAATAAATATGACGTAATACCAAATAATACTCTTTGGCAATTGTATGTCTTTAAATTTAGGCCAAAGTGTTACTTCATGCTTTAACTTTTTCAAAACACTACCTGATATCATAACCGTAATCCAAGAAAGACACACAGAAACCATTACAAGTATACTCGGGAGTATCGTTTGTAATATATCATTCATTTGTGCGAATAAATCTTTTTGTTTCTTACTAACCTGCATACCAGCAGCATTTGCTATCTTTTCACTTTGTACTACACTTTCACTAAACATATTTTGCATTTTCTGTATTAAATCTATGTTGAAAAATTTTATACTCACAACATAAATGAGCATAATACCGATTAAGTATGCAAGTGTCCCTGCTATCAAAATTTCCAACGGCTTTCTTTGTTTTTTATACATGTATCCTAAAACAATACCCGTACACCCAAACATAATTGTCTTTACTAGACCTATCGGTTGACCCACAATAACAGCAATGAAAAATGCTGCTGTAAAAACCACAAAAGCATTAGGTACGCCATATTTTATCGTTAACAATATAAATGGTAACGGCAATACAAATGTTACAACTGTACCCAAAATCGGAACATACATAGATATGAGCAATAACATTGCATATACAGCCAATAACGCTGCGCCTTCGGTAATAAACCTTGCTTGTTTCACATTTTAACCTCTCTTTCAAAAAGAAAAGCATAGCAAAATGCACAGTAGAGTCCGACTCTACTGTGCATTTCATACGCTATTATTCACCAACATATGGTAAAAGTGCCATTTGACGAGCACGTTTAATTGCAACTGTAAGTTTGCGTTGGTATTTCGCGCTTGTTCCTGTTACACGACGAGGTAAAATTTTACCGCGCTCAGAAACGAAACGTTTTAATAAATCAACATCTTTATAGTCAATGCGAGTGATGCCGTTAGATGTGAAGAAACACACCTTACGACGCTTCGCACGTCCACCTTTGCGTCCTGCCATGTCTATTCCCTCCATTCTTTGTTAAAAATAGCCGATTCACACCATTAAAATGGTAAATCGTCGTCCGAAATGTCAATCGGTTGACCAACATTCGAAAATGGATCGTCATTCTTCGTAAATCCAGAGTTACCTTGATTACCTTGGTTACCTGAATTACTAGATTGACCAAATGGGTTAGAGCTTTGGTTACCGAAACCAGCTCCTGATGGTTGCTGATTGAATGAACCACGTTGCTCCCCACCGCCATTACGCGGCTCTAAAAATTGTACGCTCTCCGCAAGAACTTCTGTTACATATACACGTTTACCATCTTGTCCATCGTAATTACGAGTTTGAAGACGTCCGTCTACGCCTGCTAAGCTACCTTTTTTCAAATAATTTGCCACGTTTTCTGCTTGTTTACGCCATATTACACAATTAATAAAGTCAGCTTCACGCTCACCTTGTTGATTCGCAAATGCGCGATTCACAGCTAACGTAAAAGTAGCTACTGCAACACCATTGGGCGTGTAACGTAAGTCAGGGTCCTTAGTTAAACGACCAACGAGGATAACACGATTCATCAATCGAACCACTCTCCCTTATATATCAATTATTTTTCTTCTTCTTTAACAACGATATGACGAAGGATATCTTCGTTGATCTTAGCTAAACGGTCGAATTCGTTAATCGCCTCTGAGTTAGAGTTCACGTTTAAGATCATGTAGAAACCTTCACGTAAGTCGTTGATTTCGTAAGCTAAACGACGCTTACCCCACTCTTTCGTGTTAATGATTTCTGCACCATTGTTTGTTAAAACACCTGCAAAACGTTCAACTAAAGCTTTTTGAGCTTCTTCTTCAACGCCAGGACGAATGATGTACATAATTTCGTACTTTCTCATTACACTTTCACCTCCTTTTGGTCTAAACGGCCCATAATGGGCAAGGAGCAATTAATTTATAGTAATTACTCACGAGTTTAGATTATATCATAGTAAGTTATATGAATCAACTCACCAATACGTAAAAAACTTGGCAAACACATAATATATTTGCCAAGCTCATATCTTTATTTTTCCTAGGAAATATTAAATTAAACGTTGAAGCGGAAGTGCATAACATCTCCGTCTTTTACGATATACTCTTTTCCTTCTAAACGTACTTTTCCAGCTTCTTTTGCAGCTGTCATAGAACCGTTTGTCATTAAATCATCATAAGAAACTGTTTCTGCGCGAATAAATCCACGCTCAAAGTCTGTATGAATTACGCCAGCACATTGTGGTGCCTTCATACCTTGTTTAAACGTCCATGCACGTACTTCTTGCACACCAGCTGTGAAGTAAGTAGCAAGTCCTAATAAATCATATGCAGCACGAATTAATTGATCTAAACCAGATTCTTCAATGCCTAGTTCTTCAAGGAATACTTTTTTCTCTTCCTCGTCTAGCTCAGCGATTTCTTCTTCGATTTTTGCACATACAACGATTACTTGAGAATTTTCATTTGCTGCAAATTCTTTTACCATTTGTACATATTTATTGTCAGAAGGATCCATAATATCATCTTCACTTACGTTTGCTACATATAGCATTTCTTTCGTTGTAAGTAAATGAAGGCCTTTAACAATCTTCATTTGCTCTTCTGTAAATTCAACAGTACGAGCTGGTTTTCCCTCTTCAAAAGCTTCTTTTAAACGAACTAAAATTTCATGCTCATATACAGCTTCTTTATCTTTTTGTCTTGCTAACTTCGCAACTCGTTCGATACGCTTATCAACAGATTCCAAATCCGCTAAGATTAGTTCTAAGTTAATTGTTTCAATGTCATCAATTGGATCTACTTTTCCTGAAACGTGCGTAATATTTTCATCTTCAAAACAACGAACAACTTGGCAAATTGCATCTACTTGACGAATGTGAGATAAGAATTTATTTCCTAACCCTTCACCTTTACTCGCACCTTTTACGATACCTGCAATATCAGTAAATTCAAATACAGTCGGAACAGTTTTTTTCGGTTCTACTAATTCCGTTAATTTATTTAAACGCTCATCTGGTACTTCTACAATCCCTACGTTTGGATCGATTGTACAGAATGGATAGTTCGCAGATTCTGCTCCTGCTTGTGTAATTGCATTAAATAAAGTGGACTTACCTACGTTAGGTAATCCAACAATCCCAGCCGTTAATCCCATATTTTTCACTCCTATGTCTCAATCTTTCATCATTATAGATAGTAACGAAAAAAATGACAAGTTTCCACCAAATGAAAAAAAGCAACGACTGTCTACTGCAGCCGTTGCTTTTTCACTATTCTTCGTGCTTCACAAGTATTTTTTTCACCTTGCGATCAAACTCTCTTCGAGGAATCATTACCGAATGGTCACACCCCTCGCACTTAACGCGGATATCCATTCCCATACGAATAATCTTCCAGCGATTTTCACCACATGGATGGGCTTTCTTCATTTCCACAACATCGTACAAGTTATATTGCTTTTGCTCCATTCTCTAAATCCCTCCCACTATTAAATTGCTTTTTCACTAACTAATTCTTCGCGACTATATAAAACCATACGTGGGTATGGAATTTCAATCCCATGTAAATCAAGACGATTTTTAATCTCTTTGCGAAGAGCCCTCGCAATAACTGCATGCTGCATCGGCTCAACTTCAGCAATAACACGTAATACAACTTCAGACGCTGCCAATGTTTGAACACCTAGCAATTGAGGTGTTGTTACCATTTTCTCATATTTTCCTGGTAATTCTACTAATAAATCTTCAATAACTTGCTCCGCTCGTACTATATCACTTTCATAAGAAATAGATACATCAACAAATGCTACACTATTACTAACGGAAAAGTTCGTTACTTGTACAATACTACCATTTGGTATTATATGAATTTCACCTGTCCAGCTTTTCATCTTCGTTGTACGTAGTCCAATTTCCAAAACAGTTCCTTCAAATTGCCCTATTCTTACATAATCACCTACTGAAAATTGATCCTCTAACAAAATAAATAATCCTGTAATAACATCTTTAACTAAACTTTGTGCACCAAAACCGACTGCTAAACCAATTACCCCAGCACCGGCTAATAGACCTGATGCATTAATATCAAACACACCTAAAATCGCAATTAACATAATGAACATAACAACGTATGCCACAATATTTTCAAGCAACTTCGCTACCGTAACTGTACGACGTTCTGAAATTTGAATCGGCGAACGGCTTCCCATACGAAACGCATTTCGTACAATTGCCCTTGCAACTCGCACAACGATTGCACCAAGTATTAAAATAACGATTATTTTTAGTGACTTCACACCTATATTCGTCCAATCAATGGACTCAAACCATTTCAACGCTAAATCCATGTCCCTCTACCTCTCTAGCTAAAATTTCTTTTTAGTTATCCTTATTATTGTATCAGAACTCTCTCTGATTTCTGAAAAAAATTTATGACTTTAATTCCATTTGTTAACTTCCATTCAGGTATAAAATGAAACGAATATATATATACTAGTACTATTATTTCCATTTTCATTCACAGTTTGTAGAAAGTATGCACTTATAATTTTCCATTTCACACACCATATAACATATTGTGAAAATTTATTAAAAGGATGGGTGCTTCATGAATATTAGAAGTTTTCGCTTACCTTTTTTTGAAAAAGAAACTCAAAATGTTATGCATCATGACTTAGAAGCCTCTGAGACAATCAGTAATTTCTTACTTTCCCATATTCCCATTAAGACTAATATGCCACTCATTCTCGTTTGTATCGGAACAGACCGTTCCACCGGTGATGCACTTGGTCCATTAGTTGGTACTAAACTAGAACAAATTGAAATCAAAAACCTTCAAGTATTCGGCACACTAGACGAACCAATACATGCACTAAATCTAGAGGAAAAAATTCAGAATATACAGAAAGAAAACCCTGCTTCATTTATTATTGCTGTTGATGCATGTTTAGGAAAATCTCAAAGTATCGGTTCTATAACTACCGGAAAGGGCCCCAGTAAACCTGGAGCTGCGATGAATAAGAAATTACCTGAAATTGGTGATTTGCATATTCATGGCATCGTAAATTTAAATGGTTTCATGGAGTTTTTCGTACTTCAAAATACAAGACTAAGTTTAGTTATGAAGATGGCCGATGTAATTGCACAAAGTATAAAAGAAACCGATCAAAAATTATCTGCATTAAAAAAAGCAAACCATCTATAAACAATAAGATGGTTTGCTTTTTAATTTCCCTTTGATAATAATTCTAAAATTCGATTTAAATCTTCTTTATTAAAAAATTCGATTTCGATTTTACCTTTTTCTTTTTTCGTTTCTTTAATTTTTACATCCGTACCAAACTTTTCTCTTAAAAACGTTTCGCGCTCTACAAAAAATATATTTCTTTCTTTTTTCACTTGTTGTGTTTCACGTGAAACACGTTGATTAATTTCCTGGACAATTTGTTCCAATTGGCGAACGTTCAGTCCTTCTTTTTCAATTCGCTTCAATAAAGATTTCAACTGTTCTTCATCTTTTATTGTAAGTAAAGTTCTTCCATGAGCCATTGAAAGTTGACCGTTTGCAATCATATCTTGAACGAATGAAGGGAGGCTTAACAAACGAGTATAATTTGCGATATAAGGCCTGCTTTTACCAAGACGTTTTGCTAATTGTTCTTGTGTTACATTTAGCTCGTTCATTAACATCTGATATGCCATTGCCTCTTCCATAGGATTTAAATCTTCTCGTTGTAAGTTTTCAAGCAAAGCAAATTCCATCATTTGCTGCTCATTTAATTGCCTTACGACAGCAGGCACTTTCTCAAGTCCGGCCTCTTTAGCAGCACGATATCTTCTTTCACCTGCAACTATTTCATATCCTTTAATACTCTTTCGAGCAATTAAAGGTTGCAATATACCGTGCTCTTTAATAGAAGCCGCTAATTCCTGAATCGCTTCTTTATTGAAATATTTACGTGGTTGATATGGATTCGGCCTTAATTCAGTTACTATAATCTCCTGAATTGTTTCTTCTTCTTTCACATCTAAATCTGGAAAAAACACGTTGATTCCTCTTCCTAATCCCTTAGCCACCTGCAATCACTTCCTCTGCTAAATCTAAATATACTTCTGCTCCTCTTGATTTAGCGTCATACTGCATAATTGGTTTTCCATGACTTGGTGCCTCACTTAAGCGAACATTACGAGGAATAATCGAACGATATACTTTATCTCTAAAGTATTTTTTCACTTCATCTATAACTTGAATTCCTAAATTTGTACGAGCATCCAACATCGTTAACAATACACCTTGAATTGCTAAATTTTTATTTAAATGCTTTTGCACAAGTCGAACTGTATTTAATAGCTGACTTAACCCTTCCAGCGCGTAATATTCACACTGTACAGGAATAATAACAGAATCTGCTGCTGTTAATGCATTAATCGTTAATAACCCTAAGGATGGGGGACAGTCAATAATAATATACTCATATTCATCACGAATCGGCTGTAACGCTCTTTGCAAGCGTACTTCCCGGGAAATGGTTGGTACCAATTCAATTTCAGCACCAGCCAATTGAATTGTAGCGGGTAGAACATCTAAGTTTTCAGTTGCGGTTTTCCGTATGGCACCTTGAACATCTGCATCTTCTACAAGAACATTATAAATACATTGATCCAATTCAGACTTTTCAATCCCTACACCAGTCGTTGCATTTCCTTGAGCATCAATATCTACGAGAAGGACTTTTTTTCCTACTTGTGCCAATCCAGCCCCTAAATTAACGGATGTTGTTGTTTTTCCAACACCGCCTTTTTGATTAGCAATAGCAATGATTTTTCCCATGATGTCACCTACTTTCAACCTTTCTTTCTTATTCTAGAAACAATTACGTTTATTGTAACATGAAATAAAAGTTTTTCTTTTACGTCCTTATTAAACTTCAAAATTTATTTCTAAACTCCTTCTTGCTTTAACAAGAAAATATAGTAAAAGAGACCTCTCCAATAGGATAAGGTCTCTAGCACGTAATTATTTTTTCTTCGGAATTTTAATCGTAATTTGATAGTATTCATCAAACTCTTCTTCCGCAGAATTAACATTCAAACCACTATTAGCAACCATTTGTAATGATTGTCTAATCGTGTTCATAGCAATTCTCGCATCTCGACTTACTGCTTTTTGCTTCGCTTTGCGCTTTGGTTTTACTTCTTCTAATAACTTTGCAATTCGTTCTTCTGTTTGCTTTACATTCAATTGCTTCTCCACAATCTCTTGTAAAACCTTCAGTTGTAATTCCTCATTCTTCAAAGGAATAAGGGCGCGAGCATGCCGTTCTGTAATACTTTTTTCTAATAATGCACTTTTGATTTCTTCAGGCAATTTTAATAATCGCAATTTATTTGCGACTGTCGATTGTCCTTTTCCAAGTCGTTGTGCCAATGCTTCTTGTGTTAAATTATGTAACTCAATCAGCTTTTGATATGCCACAGCTTCCTCAATTGCTGTTAATTCCTCACGTTGCAAATTTTCAATTAACGCTACAGAAGCTGTCTCAGTATCATTTAAATTCTTTATTATTGCAGGAACTTTTTCCCACCCTAACTTTGTTGCTGCGCGGAAACGCCTTTCCCCGGCAATAATCTCGTACTTATCATCCTCATACTGTCTCACAACAATCGGCTGGATAAGCCCATGCGTACGAATCGTTAATGCTAGCTCCTCAATACGTGCATCGTCAAAAACTGTTCGTGGTTGATAACGGTTAGGGGTAATGTTTACTATCGGAATTTCCTGTATTTCTTCATATACCTTTTTAGCTATTTCTTCATGGCTTTCGTCTTGTAATTCGAATTCGCTCTCTTTATCTCCAAAGCCAAATAAACGAGAAAACGTATTTTTCATACATATTCCACCACCTTTTAGGCCTATTGACTGTTCTACATAAAATGTTTCCTATGAAACATTTACGTTTTCATTTATATAATTTAATCTTACGTCTAATAAGATTTATTTTTCAATAGGTAATTTATTGGGCGTTCCCGGTTTGCGTGGATATTTCTTTGGTGTCTTGCGCTTTTTCTCGATTAATAAAATATTACGCTCACTTTCTTCAAACGGTAATTGGAACGTAGACATTTCTTTCAATTCTCCGCCAAGTACCTCTAAAGCATATTTGCCATTTTCGATTTCTTCGTTCGCCGCTGCACCTTTCATTGCAATGAATGTTCCCCCTACTTTTACAAGTGGTAAACATAGCTCACTTAATACAGAAAGACGTGCAACTGCACGTGCCATTACAATATCGTATGCTTCACGTACACCTTCTTTTTTTCCAAATGTTTCAGCACGATCATGACAAAATGCAACATCACTTAATTCTAACTTTTGCGCTAAGTGATTTAAGAAATTAATACGTTTTTGTAATGAATCTACAATTGTTACTTTTAAGTGCGGGAAACAGATTTTTAAAGGGATACTTGGGAATCCAGCTCCTGCTCCAACATCACAAATAGAAAATGGTTTCGAAAAATCATAATAAAAAGCCGCTGTAACAGAATCAAAAAAGTGTTTTAAGTATACTTCTTCTTTCTCCGTAATAGCCGTTAAGTTCATTTTTTCATTCCACTCTACTAATGTTTCAAAATAGATTCCGAACTGCTCTAACTGTCTAGAAGAGAGGGAAATACCCTTCTCTTCTAGCATAGATTGAAATTGTTCTATGTTCATCTAGCAATATCTCCTTACTATGTTATTGGTTCGATACTCGTGCAATTTTTCCTTGTTCAATGTAAATAAGCAAAATGGAAACATCAGCTGGATTTACGCCAGAAATACGTGAAGCTTGCCCCATTGAAAGCGGACGAACATCTTTCAATTTCTGTCTCGCTTCTGAGGCAAGGCTAGAAATCGCATCATAATCAATATCCACAGGAATTTTTTTGTTTTCCATTTTCTTCATACGTTCTACTTGCTGTAAAGATTTTTCAATGTATCCTTCGTACTTGGTCTGAATTTCAACTTGTTCCGTAATTTCATCACTTAATGGTACTTCACTTGGTACTAAAAGATGAATATGCTCATATGTCACCTCTGGACGACGTAATAAGTCACTTGCACGTATTCCATCTTTCAATTCACTTCCACCAATACTACGAATTAATTCTTGAACTTCAGGACGCGGTTTAATAAAAATACTCTCTAACCGTTCCTTCTCCTGTTCAATTTGTAACTTTTTATTTGTAAATCGCTCATAGCGATCTTCTTTAATTAAGCCAATTTCACGACCAACTTCAGTTAAACGAAGGTCAGCATTATCATGGCGTAATAATAAACGATATTCTGCACGAGACGTTAATAAACGGTATGGTTCATTTGTGCCTTTTGTTACAAGGTCATCAATTAAAACACCAATATATGCATCAGCGCGACCTAAAATAACTTCTTTTTTACCTAAAGAACGACATGCTGCATTAATTCCAGCCATAAGCCCTTGTCCTGCCGCTTCTTCGTAACCAGAAGTTCCATTAATTTGTCCTGCTGTATATAAATTTTTAATTTTTTTCGTTTCAAGTGTTGGCCATAGTTGAGTTGGTACGATCGCATCATATTCAATTGCATAACCCGTACGCATCATTTCAACATTTTCCAGGCCAGGAATTGTTCTAAGCATTGCACGCTGTACATCTTCTGGTAAGCTCGTCGATAAGCCTTGTACATATACTTCTTGTGTATTACGTCCTTCTGGCTCTAAGAAAATTTGATGACGTGGTTTATCATTAAATCTTACTACCTTGTCTTCAATTGAAGGGCAATATCTAGGCCCTGTTCCTTTAATCATACCAGAATACATAGCTGAGCGATGTAAGTTTTCATCTATTAAACGATGTGTTTCTGTACTTGTATACGTTAACCAACATGGAATTTGATCCATAATAAATTTTGTTGTTTCAAAAGAGAAAGCACGTGGCTTATCATCACCTGGTTGAATTTCTGTTTTACTATAATCAATCGTATTACTGTTTACACGCGGAGGTGTACCTGTTTTAAATCTAACAAGATCAAAACCAAGTTCCTCTAAGTGTTCAGATAATGTAATAGATGGTTGCTGATTATTTGGACCACTTGAATATTTTAAATCTCCCATAATAATCTCACCACGTAAAAATGTTCCCGTTGTAATTACAACTGTTTTCGCTGTGTATTCAGCACCAGCTTGCGTAATTACCCCTTTACATACACCATCTTCAACAATTAAACGCTCTACCAGACCTTGAAACAACGTTAAGTTTGGTGTTTCTTCAATTGTTTTCTTTAATTCATGCTGGTAAGAGAATTTATCAGCTTGTGCACGAAGCGCGCGTACAGCTGGTCCTTTACCCGTATTTAACATACGCATTTGAATATGTGTTTTATCAATATTGCGTCCCATTTCTCCGCCTAATGCATCAATTTCACGAACAACAATCCCTTTTGCTGGTCCACCAACAGAAGGGTTACATGGCATGAACGCTACCATATCTAAGTTAATTGTTAACATTAATGTTTTTGAGCCCATCCGTGCTGCCGCAAGACCAGCTTCACATCCTGCATGACCTGCACCGATTACTATGACATCATATAAACCGGCATTGTATCCCATTGTTTATTCCTCCTAATAACCTCTATCTTACTAAATCATCTCTGATTAAAGTTTTACTTTATTTTCCTAAACAAAATTGAGAGAACAATTGGTCAATTAAGCTTTCATGGATAGTATCACCAGTAATTTCACCAAGTATTTCCCACGCTCTTGTTAAATCAATTTGAACCATATCAATCGGAACACCATTTTCTATCGCTTCAATTGCATCGTTAATTGTTCTTCCTGCTTGTGTTAATAATCCGATATGTCTCGCATTAGACACGTATGTCATATCCGCAGAATCAATTGTTCCTTCAAAGAATAAATCAGCTATTGCCTTTTCAAGCTCATCTATTCCTTGCTCCTCAATTAAAGATGTTGTAATAACACGATTGCCTACCGCTAAATCTGTAACACGTTCCATATCAATTTCTTGCGGTAAATCTGTCTTATTTACAATAACAATGAAATCTTTTCCTTGTACGGCACGGAATAGATCCTCATCTTCATTTGTTAAAGCCTCGCTATAATTCACTACAATTAACACTAAGTCTGCTTGGCTCATCATTTCCTTCGAACGCTCTACACCAATTCGTTCAACAATATCTTCCGTTTCACGAATTCCGGCTGTATCTATAAGTTTAAGTGGTACACCACGCACATTAACGTACTCTTCAATAACATCACGAGTTGTTCCTGCAATATCAGTTACAATTGCCTTTTTCTCCTGAACAAGACTATTTAATAGCGATGATTTCCCAACGTTAGGTCTACCGATAATCGCGGTAGAAATGCCTTCACGTAAAATCTTTCCTTGCTTCGATGTTTCTAATATCTTTGCAATTTCAGCACGGACATGTGTAGCTTTCTCAATTAAAATATTATGCGTCATCTCTTCTACATCATCATATTCTGGGTAATCTATATTCACTTCAATATGAGCTAATGTTTCTAATATTTCTTGACGCAGATGGCCGATTAATTTAGATAATCGTCCTTCCATTTGGTTAATCGCTACATTCATAGCACGATCTGTTTTCGCACGGATTAAGTCCATAACAGCTTCTGCTTGTGACAAATCAATACGTCCATTTAAAAAAGCACGTTTTGTAAATTCACCAGGCTCTGCCAGTCGTACTCCTTGCGCTAAAATAAGCTGTAATACTTTATTTACCGAAACAAGTCCACCATGACAGTTAATTTCTACTATATTTTCACGCGTAAAAGTCCTTGGTGCACGCATAATGGACACCATAACTTCTTCAATAACTTGATTTGTATCTAAATCGACAATATGACCATAATGAATTGTATGAGAAGAAACCTGTGTTAAATCCTTCCCTTTAAAAATACGATCGACTTTCTCAATCGCATCATCCCCACTTACTCGAACAATGGCAATTGCACCTTCCCCAAGTGCTGTGGAAATTGCGGCAATTGTATCAAATTCCATGTCCTTTCACCTCACTTGCTTATTTATCTCTATTTCAACATGAATTTTTTCCGTCACTAAATTATTAGGATACCATAACGAACCTATCTACAAAAGAATAATAACTCATTTTATTATGTCCTTATGTAAAAAACACTAAACTTATTCACAGTGGATAAGTTTAGTGTTTTTTAGTTATCCACATTTATTTTCTCCTCAAAAAAACCGGCACTCAATTGAGTAACCGGTCACTTGGAAGATATTACAACATACCGATGTGGTTCTTTTCCTTCAGAAGTTGTAATGATATTTTGATGATTAGATAATGCTTGGTGAATAATTTTTCGTTCGAAAGAAGGCATTGGTTCTAGAACAACTCTTTTTTTCGTACTCACTACTTGTTTTGCTAATCGATAGGAAAGAGATTCTAACGTATTTTTTCTTTTACTACGATAGTTTTCAGCATCCAGTGTAATACCAATATATTGCTTTGTATTACGGTTCGCAACAAGCTTTGTTAAATACTGTAAAGAATTCAACGTATTCCCTCTTTTACCAATTAAAACACCAATATTTTCACCAGAAATTGTAAATTCAACTTCGCGTCCTTTTACAATTTTTCTAATCTCAACTTCCACACCCATATTTTGAATAACATTTTTTAAATATTCTTCACATTCTTGGATTGGATCTTTTTTCAATACAACTTCTACAACAGCGGGGCGATTCCCAAATAAACCTAGGAACCCCCTCTTACCCTCATCGATAATATTTATATCTACTCGATCTTTCGAAGCATTTAATTGTCTTAAAGCATCTTGTACTGCCAGCTCGACTGTTTGTCCTTTAGCAGTAATCATACTCACTTGCTTGATCCTCCTGCCTTACTAGCCTTAATTTCAGGCCCTTTGATCATATACATTTGAGCGATACCAAAGATATTACCAACTACCCAGTACAATGATAGTGCTGCTGGGAAGTTAATTGCAAAGACTAAAATCATAATTGGCATAAGCCAAATCATCATTGCCATTTGCGGATTTTGTCCAGCCGTTCCTGCCATTGCAAGCTTTTGCTGAATAAACGTCGTAATAGCTGCAACAATTGGAAGGATATAGAACGGATCCGCCTGTCCTAAATCGAACCATAAAAATGTATGTTCACTAATTGCTGTTGTTCTCATAATCGCATGATAAAACGCGAATAAAATAGGCATCTGAACAAATATTGGTAAACATCCTGCTAATGGGTTTACACCATTCTTTTGATATAACTGCATCATTTCTTGTTGTAGTTTTTGCTGTGTTGCTTGATCTTTAGAACTATATTTCTCTTTTAATTTCACCATTTCTGGTTGTAACGCCTGCATTGCTTTCGTACTCTTCGTTTGTTTAATCATTAATGGTAGTAATGCAAAACGAATGATAAGAGTTGTAACAACGATTGCTAAACCGTAATTACTACCAAATAATTCTGCAAAATACGTGATTAACTGAGAAAGCGGGTATACGAAATATTCATTCCAAATCCCAGTGCTTTTCGGTGTAATCGGTTGATTTGTTTCACTACAGCCGGTAGCAATTGCCATTAGCATAATAACCATGGCTAATAAACCTATTTTCTTTTTCAAAGCCTGCTCCTCCTTGTTTCGGTATGTATATAGTGTAATTCATTTCCTTACGCTACTTTTTTATTCTTTTCATACCAGAGCGTTTAAAGACATGAATTAAGCTTTTCTTTAACTCTTCATATGTCATCTCTGCACAAGGCTTCCTTGCTATTATAACAAAATCTTTTCCAGAATCTATCTCATCTTTTAATTCTATAATCGATTGGCGAATCATACGCTTAATTCGATTACGCACTACTGCATTTCCTATTTTCTTACTAACAGAAAGACCAATGCGAAAATGCGGCTGTTTTTCTTTATCTAATTTGTATACAACAAACTGGCGATTGGCATTCGATTGTCCTTTTTGGAAAACAGCCTGGAATTCATCATTCTTTTTTATACGATTTTTTTTCTTCATATCATTTGACACTCCTGTATTTCATCAGCGGAAACTCATTATTATTAGAAAAAAAGACCACTGAACGATCAGTGGTCTACGCAGATAATACTTTTCTTCCTTTACGACGACGAGCTGCTAGCACTTTACGTCCGTTTGCTGTGCTCATACGGCTGCGGAAACCATGTACTTTGCTGCGCTTACGTTTATTTGGTTGGTAAGTTCTTTTCATTATATGACACCTCCCTGAGGAATATCTGTTAAAGACAGTCTAATAAATTATAGTAAATCAAATAGGAAAATGTCAATGGTTCTCGAAATTTTCATCAAATATTCATTTTTAACCTATTCACAAACTTTTTCACAGTACCTATATTTCCTTGTGGATAAATATATTTTCTCTTTTTTGTATCCACAAACTCTTTTTTTACTTTTACACAGTATATCGTATTGTGGACAAGTTTATTCCACAAGGTATTGATTTTGTGGATAACTTTCTTAAATTCATTGCTATAGCTGCTTTTTTTTGATATTATAGTTGTGTTTTCACTTTGAATAAGTTTTCCACACCTTTATTTTATCCACAATTTGTGTATAACATGTGGATAGTTTAAATCACATGTGAGTAAATAGTTGTCCACATGTGTTATTTTGTCGAAAACTCTATCTCGGATACTAACGACGTTTTTATATTTTAAAATACGTTTCGTATAAATATGCATTAGAAGTATTTACAGGTTGTACAATTGTTGCGCAACCTTATTCTTTTACCATCTTTGTAAAGGAGGGACACCT